>NZ_JBSZHF010000001.1:0-269751 GCF_054166285.1 Amycolatopsis sp. TRM77291
GCGCTGTCCGTGAAGGCCCCGGATCAAACTGCGGCCGGAAGCCAGTAGGTACCTGAGACACCCTTGGCTCTAACCCGTCCTTACCACTCACGAGGGCGTCAGCAGCTCTGCTTGTAGAAGTACTGCGCGTTCGCGTCCATGTTCGCCTTGGTGATGGAGTGCAGCGAAGCGGTCAGGTTCCGGGTCACCGGCTTGCCCTCCAGGGCCGCGATGGCCTGCTGGACGCCCTGCTGCCCGATGGCGGCCGGGTCCTGCGCGATGAGGCCCTGGTACTCGCCCTTCTTCAGCCCCTCGATCTCCGAGGGCGAAGCGTCGAAACCGATCAGGTTGACCGCGCCGATCTTGCCCGCGTTCCGCAGGCCGGTCGCGGCGCCCTCACCGGTGTTGAGGTTGGTCGCGAAGATGCCGATCAGGTCCGGGGTCGACGCCAGCGCGGCGGTCACCTTGGACGCGGCCTGGTCGGGCTCGTTCTGGGTGAACTGCACGCCCGCCGACTTCAGGTTCGGGTGGTTCTTCAGCTCGTCCTCGAAGCCCTTCGCGCGGGTGTTCGTGGTCGAGGTGCCCGCGATGGTGTCGAGCACCAGCACCGAGCCGGTCTTGCCCGCGGCCAGCTCCGACATGGTCTTCGCGGCGAGCTTGCCGCCCTCGGCGTTGTCCGACGAAATGGACGACTCCGCGACACTGGTGTCCTTCAGCGCCGTGTCGACCTCGATGATCTTCGAGCCGCGGTTCTTGACCTGCTGGATCGGCGCGAGCATCGCCTGCGCGTCGGTCGGCGCGATGAGCAGCGCGGCGGGCGGGTTGGAGCCCAGCGCGTTGACGAGCTGGGTCTGCATGGCCGCGTCGAACTTCTGCGGCGCCTGCGTGGTGAGCTCGTAGCCCGCCTTCTTGGCCTCGGCCTCGGCACCGCACTGCATCGAGATGTAGAACGGCTCGGCCTGCACGCCCGGGATGAGCGACAGCTTCTTGTTGTTGGTCTTGGCGCCGGAGTCGCCCGACGGCGCCTCGCCGACGGTGCCACCGCCGCACGCGGTGAGCAGGAGGGCCGCGGACACGGCGGCACCGGCGGCGAGCAGGGTCTTCTTCATGGGGATAGCACCTCTTTGTGCGTAGGGATCAGCGAGAGTTGCGGCGACGACGGCGCCGCTGGTCGAACCAGACCGCGGCGATCAGCACCGCGCCGACCGCGATCATCTGCCAGAAGTCCTGGACCTGCGTGATGTTGAAGCCCTTCTTCAGCACGGCCGGGATGAACACGCCGATCACCGTGCCCAGCACCGAACCGACCCCGCCGAAGAGACTCGTGCCGCCCATCACCGTGGCGGCGATGGCGTTGAGATTGTCGGTGGTGTGCGCCGAAATGGTCGTCGACGCGTAGTACGCCAGCGAGAGGAAACCGGCGACACCGGCGAGGAAACCGGTGAGCGTGTACACCTTCAGCAGATGCGCGGTCACCCCGATGCCCGCCCGGCGCGCGCCCTCGGCGTTGGAGCCGACGGCGTAGGTGTAGCGGCCGAATTTGGTGGTGTGCAACAGCCACGCGCCGATCAGCGTGATCACCACGGCCACCAGCACCAGGTTCGGCACGCCGCCGAACGACGTCCCGTAGCCGAGAGTCTTGTTCAGCTCGGTCGGCACGCTGCGCACGTCGGACCCGTTGTTCAGCAGGTACGCGGCGCCGAGCGCGGCACCCATCGTGCCGAGCGTGACGATCAGCGGCGGGATGTTCGCCACCGCGATCAGGAAACCGTTGATCAGCCCCCAGATCGTGCCCGCGACGACCGCCGCGACGAGCCCGGCGGTGATGACGCCCCAACCCGCCTTGGTGGCGTCGCCATCCGGGCTCAGCGCCTCCATCGTCTTGCCGGCCACCATGCCCGCGAAGATCAGCACGGAACCGACCGAAAGGTCGATCCCGGAGGTGATGATGACGAACGTCATGCCGACCGAGAGCACCAGCAGCACCGACGTCTCGATGAGCAGGGTCTGGAAGGTGAACAGCGTCGCGAACTCGGCGGGCGCGATCGCGGTGAACACGATGATCAGCGCCAGCAGCACCAGCGCGATCCAGAACGTGTTCGCCCCGATCATCCGCTGCCCGATCGACCGCTTGCCGAAGCCACCGTCCACTGTGGTCTGGATCTCGGGGCCGTTCTTCGTCGGGGTGGACACGGTCACGCCGCCTCCTCTTGTACGAGGGCGCCCGTCATCGCGGCGACCAGGTCTTCCAGTTTCGTGTCCGCGCCGGTGAACCGGGCGACGCGTTTGCCGAGCCGCAGCACCTCGACGCGGTCGGCCACCGACAGCACCTCGGGCATGTTGTGGCTGATCAGCACGACGGCGATGCCCTTGTCCCGCACCTTCTTGATCACGTCGAGCACCCGTTCGCGCTGCACGACGCCGAGCGCGGCCGTCGGCTCGTCCATGAACACGACCTTCGACGCCCAGACGACCGACCGCGCGACGGCGACGCTCTGCCGCTGCCCGCCCGAAAGCGAGCCGATCGGGACGTCGGTGCTCTGCAGGGTCACGCCGAGCCGCTGGAACTCCTCCACGGCCTGGCGTTTCATCTCCTTCTTGTCCAGCATCCCGAGCTTGCCGAGGATCCCCTTGCGGTGGATCTCCCTGCCGAGGAACAGGTTCGCGGCCGGGTCGAGTTCCGGCGCGACCGCGAGGTCCTGGTACACCGTCTCGATCCCCATCCGTCGTGCCGTGGTGGGGGAATCCAGCACCACCTCGGAACCGTCGAGCAGGATCTTCCCCGACGTCGGCTGCTCCGCGCCGGAGAGGCATTTGACCAAAGTGGACTTCCCGGCGCCGTTGTCACCGATCAGCGCGGTGACCTCACCGGCCCGCGCCTGGAAGGACGCGCCTCGCAGCGCCTCCACCGAGCCGTAGCGCTTGACCAGGTTCCGTGCGTCGAGCAGGAGTTCGCTCACGATCGCTCCCTCTTCTCGGGTGCGGGCGGCCGGCAGCGGATGACGGTGACGTCGCCATCCAAAGTGGACTGACCGGCGTCGTGCGGGACCACGTACGTCTCGCCCTTGCGCAGCGCGTACTCGCCGCCGTGTTCGGTGCGGAGTGTCCCCGAACCGTCCATGACGACCAGCACCGCGAACGACGGATCGAGTGACAACGTTGTCGACCTACCGGAAAGGCCGGGGCGCAGCTGGTCGGCACGGAAGAACGCGTCGCTGCCGTCGGCGATAAGGTCCACAGTGGACGCTTCGTCGCCCGCGGTGCGCTTGACGATCGAGCCGAGCCGTTCTTCGTCCCAGCCGGTGGTGTCCAGGGTTTCGATGGCCGTCTCGAAGCCGATGCCGAGGTGCGCCTTCTCCGGGTTCGCCAGGAAGTCCCGCCATTCCAGGGTCAGCGAGAAGTCCGTCGGCTGCTGGAGCTCGACGACGAAGACGCCTTCGCCGATCGCGTGCGGCAGGCCCGCCGGGATGTAGACCGTGTCGCCGGGGGTGACCGCGACGCTGTTCAGCGCCCCGAGCATCGCGGGCGCGTCCTGCGTGCGGGCCCATTCGTTGACCGTCGCTTTGTCGACGGTCTCCTTGAATCCCGGGTAGACGCGCGGGTCGTCACCGTACGTGCCGACCACGATCCACGCCTCGGTCTTGCCGAAGTGCGAGTCGAAGTGCCGCTTCGCGAACGAGTCCGACGGGTGGAAGTGCACCGGCAGGCGCTGGCCCGCGTCGAGCAGCTTCACCAGCAGGCCGGTCGAATCACCGAGGGCCTCGACGTGCTTGGCGCCGAGCCAGGCGGACGGGTTCTCGCGGACGGCGTCGCGCAGCCAGACCCCGCTGGGCAGCTTGGTCAGGCCGTTGGTCTCCTGGCCGAACATCGTGGTGGCCGAGCCGACCCAGTCCTCCGGGCCGTACTTGGACTCGGAGGAAGCGCCCCGCAAGGCGGCGATGGCGTCGCCGCCGCGGTAGAACTGCGGCGGCTGGTTCGCCGGCAGGCGGATCGGTTCGAGGTGGCCGCTCATGAAGGGGCGACCTCCCCGGAACCGCGGGCTACGAGATGCACGGGCAGAACTACCTTTCTCGGTGCGGATTGATCTCCCTGGACCCGGGCGAACAGCAGTTCCGCGGCCGCCCGGCCCAGTGCGCTCACGTCGTGCGCGATCACGGAGACCGGCGGATCCAGCAGATCCGCCAGCTCGAAATCGTCGAAGCTGATCATCGCGGGACGCCGCTCCGCGTGCGCCAGCGCGCGCAGCAGGTGGACGGCGACCCGGTTGTTGCCCGCGATCACGGCGGTGGCCGGATTCGGCCCGGTGAGCAGCCGCTTCACCGCGTCGCCGACGCTCTCGGCGGTCGGCGTCCGCATCACGACGAGGTGCTCGTCGTAGGGGATCCCGTTGCGGACACAGCCTTCGCGGAAGCCGCGCAGCCGTTCGCCCGCGGTGAAGATGTCCGGGCTGTCGGCGAGGAACGCGATCCGGCGGTGGCCGTGTTTAGCCAGCTGGGCGACCGCTTCGACGGTGCCGCCGATGTTGTCGACCAGCACCGTGTCGGCCACGATGTCGCCGGCGGGCCGGTCGAGGAACACCACGGGCGTGCCCGCGCGCATCTCGGGGACCAGGTAGCCGTGCTGCATCCCGGCCGGGACGACGAGGATGCCGTCGACGCGGCGGGAGCAGAACTCCAGGACCAGTTCGCGTTCGCGGTCGGAGTTCTCCTCCGACGAACCGGTCAGCACCTGGCGGCCGAACGAGGTCGCGATCCGTTCGACGGCCCGGTTGAGCTCGGAGTAGAAGGGGTTTCCGACGTCCTCGACGATCAGGCCGATCGTCCCGGTCGTCGAGCCGCGCCGCAGGTTCCGCGCGCCGAGGTTGCGCCGGAACCCGAGCTGCTCGATCGCCGCCATGACGCGCTCCGCGGTGTCCGGATGGACGGCGGGCTCGTCGTTCACCACTCGCGAGACGGTTTTGATGCTCACGCCCGCGAGCCGGGCCACGTCACTCATCGTGGCCCGTCGGCCGGTGGTGCGGTGGCCGTTGTCCGGTCCGCTGGAAGACAACGTTGTCATAGTGGCGGGAATTGAACGCCAGCGGCGCGACGATGTCAATGCCCGGTTCGTCCTCGGCCCGTTTTCCGAGTTCGAACCGTTACGGCCCGCGCGGGTCGCTGTCCGGAATCGGACAGGGTTTGACGGACCTCTTGACCAGGTGGTCCGTTCTTGTCGAAGGTGAGCGGGCAGCGACAACGTTGTCAGGAGGCGGCCTTTCCCATGCCTGCACGTACTTCGACCCGCGTCGCCGGGTTGCTCACCGCGCTCGTCGTCCCCGCCGGGCTGGTCACGCCCGTCGCGGCGGCGGCGCCCGGTGGCGACCCCGTGGACGCGGTCAACACCTTCATCGGCACCAAGGACGACGGCAACACCTTCCCCGGCGCTTCGGCTCCTTTCGGGATGACGCAGGTCAGCCCGATTTCCTCGCATTACGCCGGTTATCGCTACGACGACACCGCGATCCGCGGCTTCGGGCATTTCTTCCTGTCCGGCGCGGGCTGCTGGGAGCAAGGCGGCCTCGTGTCGTCCCTGCCCACCACCGGCGCGGTCGGGCCGGGCGCGGCGTTCGACACCACGAAACCCGAGACGTTCGACCACAAGAAGTACGCCTCGCCGTACACGCACGAGGGCGAGGTCGGCAAGCCCGGCTACTACAAGGTGCGGCTCACCGGCTACGGCGGCGTCGACGCGGAGACCACCGCGACCACGCGGACCGGTGTCGAGCGGTACACCTTCGCGAAATCGGGCGACGCAAACGTTTTCGTCAACGTCGGGCAGGCCAACGACAAGGAGCCGGTGACGGCGAGCCAGATCCGCGTCGTCGGCGACCGGACGATCGAAGGAATGGTGGAGTCGCAGGCGTTCTGCGGTGGGAAGCCGTACAAGACCTGGTTCACCACGACGTTCGACAAGCCGTTCAAATCCTTCGGCACCTGGTCGCCCACGGGCGGCACGCCGGGCTCGAAGGAATCCGCGGGCGGTGAAGGCCTGCGCGGAGCCTGGCTGACCTTCGGTGGCGGGCAGGTCACCGCGACGACCGCGATCTCCCATGTGGACGCTTTCGGTGCCCGGCTGAACCTGGCGTCCGAGAAGGGGCGCTCGTTCGACTCGGTCCGGGAAGGAGCCCAGCGCGCCTGGCGCAAGGAACTGTCCTCAGTGGACATCAAGGGCGGGACGAAGGACGACCGCACGGTCTTCTACACCTCGCTCTACCACGCGCTGCTGCAGCCGCTGACCGGCAACGACGCCGACGGCCGCTACCGCGGGTTCGACGACAAGATCCACCGCGCGCTGGGCTGGACCTACTACGAGTTCTTCTCGTTGTGGGACACCTATCGCACGCAGAACCAGCTGCTCGCGCTCTTGCGGCCGGCTCGCGCGAAGGACGTCGCGAAGTCCGTGCTCGCCATCCACGACCAGGGTGGCTGGCTGCCGCGCTGGGCGTACGCGAACCAGGAGACGAACACGATGACCGGCGACCCGGTCACGCCCTTCCTGGTCGACCTGTGGCGATTCGGTGCGCTGTCGGGCCAGGAGTTCAAGGCGTACCAGGCACTCCTGCAGAACTCGCGCGAGATCCCGCCCGCGTCCTCGCCGTTCCAGGGTCGCTCGGGGAACGCGAGCTACCAGAAGGACGGGTTCGTCCAGTACGACAAGGACTTCCCGAAGAAGGGGCAGGACACCGACCCGAACCACGGTGCTTCGGCCACGCTGGAATACGCGCTCGGGGACTGCTCGCTGTCCATCATGGCCGCCGGGCTCGGCAAGAAGGACGACGCGAAAGCCTTGGCCGAGAAGGGACGCAGCTACCGCACGCTGTGGGACTCCTCGGTGACCGACCGCGGCTTCACCGGCTTCTACCGTCCCAAGCTGGAAGGCGGCGAATGGTTCAGCCCGGCGGGCAAGCCGTTCGACCCGCAGAGCCAGGACGGGTTCCACGAGGGCACGTCGTGGCAGTACCAGTGGCTGACCCAGCAGGACGTCCCCGGGCTCGTCGAGCGGATGGGCGGCAAGGAGAACGTCGGCAAACGGCTCGACGACTTCTTCGCCTACGGGGATCTGGTCAAGGATCCGGCGAAGACCGTGCGCGAGGAGTGGGTCGTCGGCCCGTACAACTACTACAACCAGTTCCGCTACAACCCGAACAACGAGCCGGATCTGCACTCGCCCTGGATGTACACGCTGACCGGGCAGCCGTGGAAGACCTCGGCCGTGGTGCGCGCCGCGCACACGTTGTTCACCAACGCGCCGAACGGTGTCACCGGGAACGACGACCTCGGGACCATGTCCGCGTGGTACGTCTTCAGTGCGCTGGGCCTGTACCCGGCGGTGCCGGGCACCGGGCAGTTCGTGCTCAACGCGCCGCGGTTCGAGAAGTCCGTGGTGCGTCTGGAGAACGGCCGCGACATCACGATCAAGGCCGACGGCGCCGACGGGTCGAAGCTCCAGTACGTCCAAGGATTGGGAACCGGTTCGCAGCGGGCATACATCGGGTTGGAACAGCTGACGCGGGGGACCACTTTGGACTTCCGCCTCACGGACGACGCGGCGAAGGCGACCTGGGCGACCGGTCCCGAAGGGGCGCCGAAATCGCCCTGCGCCGGGTGATCCGAGTGGTTTAGACCGGTTCGCACCGGGGGTCGTGAGCAGCATCACGGCCCCCGGTGTTCCGGTGAGGGCCGTCACGCCTCACACTGGTATTACCACGTCCGACAGCGCTGTTGACGTTCTTGGCGAGTCCGCCTTGGACAGTGCTCGTCGGACGTAGTCATGTGCACACACATAGTGGTGAGACCCCACAGGAGGAGAAAGTGTCCAGCAAGGCCGCTCTAGTATTCCGCGTGGCCGCGGTAGCCGAAGCCCTCTCGTGGGCCGGGCTGCTGGTCGGGATGTTCCTCAAGCGCGTCGTTGGGCTCGGCGAGGGCGGCGTTCCCGTCCTCGGCATGGTGCACGGCGTCGTGTTCGTCCTCTACGTGCTGGTCTCCCTGTCCGTGGCGAAGCCGCTCGGCTGGCGCCCGAAGACCCTGATCCTCGCGCTGCTCTCCAGCATCCCGCCGCTGTTCACCTGGCTGTTCGAGTCCTGGGCGCTGCGCAACGGCAAGCTCGACGGCCCGCAGCGGCTGTCGCACGGCGGGGTCGGCCTGTTCGCCAAGACCCCGGAAACCGCCGCCGCCTGATCTTCTTTTAAGCGCGTGAAGGCCCCCTTCCCTCGGCTCAGCCGAGGGAAGGGGGCCTTCACGCGCTATTCGGTGAAGTCGCCGGTGGCCTTGCGGACCTTGGTGAGCAGCTCGGTGAGCTGCTCGGTCTGCTTGCCGGTGAGCCCGGTCAGCCCGAAGTCGATCTCGGTGACCGCCTTCGTGGCCTCTTCGCGGCGTACGCGGCCTTCGTCGGTGATCTCGACCAGCGTGGTCCGGCGGTCGGTCGGATGCGGCACGCGTTTGACCAGGCCGTCCTTCTCCAGCCGGTCGACGATGTTGGTGACGCTCGTCGGGTGCAGTTGCAGCCGCTCACCCATCACGCGCATCGGCAGATGGGACGCGCGGGCGAAGGTCAGCAGCACCAGCGCCTCGTACCGGGCGAAGGTCAGCCCGTGCGGTTTGAGCGCACCGTCCACCGCGGACTGGATGATCTGTTGCACGCGCATGATCCCGGTCACCGCGGCCATGGTCTCGGACGGCCCGATACGGGCCTCCCACAGCTGCGCCGCGCGGGCGATCGGGTCGAACGGCAACGGACGGCTCATGGCGCTCGAAGTTACCAGCGGGTACCCGTGCCATGCCGCACCACCGGGTGTTATGCGTGGGAAAAGTGTCTGAACGAGGAGCAGAAGATGATCGTGGCCTTCAGTGTCAGCCCGTCCGCGGCCGAGGAGGACGGCGGTGTCAGCGAGGCGGTCGCCCGCGCGGTGAAAGTGGTCCGCGATTCGGGCCTGCCGAACTCGACCAACGCCATGTTCACGAACATCGAGGGTTCGTGGGACGAGGTGATGGACGTCGTGAAGCGCGCCGTCGAGGCCGCGGGCGAGGGCTCGTCGCGGGTCGGGCTGGTGCTCAAGGCCGACATCCGGCCGGGTTACGAGGGGCAGCTGACCGCGAAGGTGGAGCGCGTCGAGAAGCACCTGAGCGAATGAGTCAGGGGAGCGGCGGGGTGAACGAGACCAGCCACAGCTTGTCCTTGACCGCGATGGCCACCGGGTAGCCGAAGGAACTGCCGTCGCCCAGTTTCCCGCTGACGGTCGCCGACGTCGGCGCGAGCTCGTCCGGGGCGAACTTCACCGTGACGTCGTGGGCGCCGCGTTCGGTCAGCGCGTCGATATAGGACTTCGCGAAGTCGCCTGCCGACGCGGGCGGGTAGTCGATGAGTTCGGAGAGGGCCTCGACGTCGTGTTCGTTGAGCGCGGCGGTGAGGCCCTCCCGGAGTTGCCCGGGAGTGGCGACACCGGGATCGGGTTGATGGGCGATCAGGACCGTGATGACGCTCACCCACGTGACGGCGATGGCGATCGCGACGGCCACGGTGGCCGTCCTGCGTGTCGGAATGTCGATCACCCCCTCGTGGCGAGCCTGCCGGAACACCGACGTCCTGCCAAGCGGGCAGCCGGGGGCATGCGGTGAAACGCTCGGGGATGCGTGCCAGGATGGAACCGTGACACACCCACGCGGATCAGCATCGAAGACGGCGGCCCTCTCCGCCGCGCTTTCCGGCGCGGTCGACCTTTCCGCGCTCAAGGCGCGTGCCGAGGCGCCCCAGAAACAGCCTCCTGCCCCGCCGCGGCCCGCCGACGGCGCCGCGCCGAGTGGCCCCGCCACGGCGGGTGCCGTGATCGACGTCACCGAGGCGACGTTCCAGGCCGAGGTCGTCGAGCGCTCCCTGCAGCAGCTGGTGGTCGTCGACCTGTGGGCCGAATGGTGCGGCCCGTGCAAGCAGCTCAGCCCGGTGCTGGAGCGCCTCGCCGCCGACTCCGGCGGTGCCTGGGTGCTCGCGAAGGTGGACGTCGACGCCAACCCGCGCATCGCGCAGCTGTTCGGCGCGCAGTCCATCCCGACGGTCATCGCCATCGGCGGCGGCCAGCCGGTCGACGCGTTCTCCGGCGCGCTGCCCGAACCCGAGATCCGCAAGTGGCTCGGTTCGCTGCTCGACGCGCTGCGCGACCGGCTGCCCGGTATCAAGGCCGCCGAGCAGAACAGCGGCGGTGTCGAGGTGCCGGAGGACCCGCGGTTCACCGAGGCCGAGGAGGCCTTCGAGCGCGGTGACTTCGCGGCGGCACAGGCGGCCTACGAGCGCATCCTCGACGTCGAGCCCGCGAACGAGGAGGCCAAGACCGCGCTCGCGCAGGTCAAGTTCACCGCTCGCGCCGAGGCCGCGGGCCCGGACGCGATCGCGAAGGCCGACGCGAACCCGGCCGACCTCGACGCCCAGCTCGCCGCCGCGGACCTCGAAGTCGCGGGGCAGCAGCCCGAGGCGGGCTTCGCGCGGCTGATCGCCGTCGTGCGGCGCACCGCGGGCGACGAGCGCAACCGCGTGCGGGAGCACCTGGTGGCGCTGTTCGACCTGTTCGACTCGGCGGACGAGCGCGTCATGAAGGCGCGGCGGGATCTGGCGAGCGCTCTGTACTGAGGTTTCTCCGCGGTACATGAAGGCCCCCTTCCTTGCGCCAGGCGCAAGGAAGGGGGCCTTCATGTACTTGGGCGGGCCCGATCAGCCGTACTGGGTCGAGCAGACCGCCGAGCTCTCCAGGTAGCCCTTCCGCAGCGCCTCGATCCGCTCGAAACCGTTGTCCACACGCTTGCCGTTGACGTCGGCCGAGACGAGGCTCTCCGGGCTCAGCAGGTCCGAGATAGCCTCGTCGAGGTCACCGGAAGAGAGCCGCAACGTCGCGCCGGGCACGGTGCTGGCCTTCGCCCAGGCGCCGACCAGGCAGGCGGTGCGCAGACCCGCGTTCGCGTTGTCGATCGACGCGCCGACACCCTTCTGGATGCCCATCGCGTACCGGGACGCGATTTCCGAGAACGCGGCGAAGTCGCCCTTGCCCTCGCTGTGCCCGCTTTCCCATTCCTCCTGCTGGTCGACCGGCTGGGCGAGCTCGCGCAGCTTGGCCAAGTCGATGCTGACGGTGTTGTTCGACGGGCAGTACGACGCGGGCGGGGTGCTCGGGCCGCCGGGGCAGCTGCCGTTGCCGTCCTCGGTGATCTCCGGGCCGGGGACGCCGGCGCCCACGAAGGCCTTGTCCAGGCTCTCCTTCAGGATCCCGATGATCTTCATGTCGAGCTTCGCGTCGCCCTTGCCCTTGTCACCCTTGTCGAACGGGCGCTCGGTGATCCGCGCCTTGATGTTCTCCTCGTTCATCGCCGCGCATTCCTTCGGCCCCTTCTCGAACCCGACCTGGAACGCGTACGTGCGGTCGAACGCCGTGCCGTGCGCGCCCTGTTTGGTCGCGCTGGTGCCCGCCTGGTCGCGGATCAGGAACAGCGACGCCATGACCTGGTTGAGGCCCTCGGACGTGGAGACGCGGTAGAACTTGCTCTTGTCCTCGGCGACCCAGCGGAAGTAGCCGCCGGCGAAGCAGTCGGCCTGCTGCTCCTTGACGATCGACGGGGTGTTCTTCTTGATGCTGGCCTTCTCGCCGAGCCGGTACTGCACGGCGTGCCCGAGTTCGTGGGCGAGGACGACGGCGCCCGCCATCTTCCCGAACCGTTCGCGCAGCATCGGCAGCAGCACGCCGCGGTCCCACGCCACCAGGTCACCCGGCGGGCAGTAGAACGCGTTGACGAGCTTCTTGACGCTGCCGCATTCGGTCTCTTCGTCGTCGGTCTTCGCGCTGTAGGACAGCAGCGACTTCAGCGGCTCGTACGGCTGGCCGAAATCACGCGGCATGACCTCGGTCCAGTAGGCCTGCGCGTCGGCGATCGCGGCGATGGCGAGCTGGTCGTCTTCGGAGCCGTCCTCGTTGCGGACCTGCAGATCCGGCTTGGGCGCGTTCGGCTTCAGCCCGCTCTCGAAATGCGTGACCGGCAGCCCGGCGATGTCACCGGCGCCCGGCTGGCTGCCCTGCTGGCCGGTCGAGCTTCCCTTGTCGCTGCAAGCGCTCAGCCCGAGGGCCAGCACCGTCACGACCGCGATCAGAGCCGGGCGCTTGAAACCCCGCGCTCCCCCTTGGATCATGTTCACTCGCTTGTCGTCAGGGCCCCGACCGGGCCGCGTACTCCGGCAAGCAGGGACCCTACCCAGCGCTTATGGCCCGCGTGCAGGTAATCCCCGAAGTGGGTCTTGAGCGGGGCGGGGGCCGTGCCGATATGGTCGCTCTTCATGAGAGCAGTCCGCCGGTTCACCGTCCGCGCGAGCCTGCCGGAGTCGCTCTCCGGCCTCGGTGACCTCGCCACGAATCTGCGCTGGACCTGGCACCCGCCCACGCGCGACCTGTTCGCGTCGATGGACGCGGAGCTGTTCAACCGCGTCCGCGACCCGCTGCGGATGCTCACCGCCCTGCCCCCGGCCCGGCTCGACGAACTCGCCGTCGACGACGCCTTCCTCGCCCACGCGCGCGAGGCGGTCGCCGATCTGGAGCGCTATCTCGCCGAGCCGCGCTGGTACCAGAAGCAGGACGACGCAGACCTCCCGCCCGCCGTGGCGTACTTCTCGATGGAGTTCGGGGTCACCGAGGCGCTGCCGAACTACTCGGGCGGCCTCGGCGTGCTCGCCGGGGATCACCTCAAGGCGGCGTCGGACCTCGGCGTGCCGATGGTCGGTGTCGGGCTGCTGTACCGCGCCGGGTACTTCCGGCAGGCGCTCTCGCTCGACGGCTGGCAGGTCGAGCACTACCCGGTGATCGACCCGAACGCCTTCCCGCTGGAACTCGTGGCCGACGGCGGCAAGCCGGTGCTGGTCGAAGTCGCGATGCCCGCCGGGCGCACGCTGCACGCCCAGATCTGGAAGGCCCGCGTCGGCCGGATCCCGCTGCTGCTCCTGGACACCGACACCGAGGCCAACGACGAAGACCTGCGCGCGGTCACCGACCGGCTGTACGGCGGCGACGCCGACCATCGCATCCGGCAGGAGATCCTGGCCGGGATCGGCGGCTTCCGCGCGGTGCGGCGCTACTGCCAGCTGACCGGGCATCCGCAGCCGAAGGTGTTCCACACCAACGAAGGCCACGCCGGATTCCTCGGGCTGGAACGCGCCCGCGAGATCATCCAGGCCGACGGGCTGGCGTTCGACGAGGCGCTGCCCGCCGTCCGCGCCGGCACCGTGTTCACCACGCACACCCCGGTCAGCGCCGGGATCGACCGGTTCCCCGTCGATCTGGTCCAGCGGTACTTCACCGACGGCAGGCTGGTCCCGGACGTCGACCCGCGCCGCGTGCTCGCGCTCGGCGCGGAGGACAACCCCGGCCTGTTCAACATGGCGCATATGGGACTGCGGCTCGCCCAGCGCGCGAACGGCGTCTCCGCGCTGCACGGCCGCGTGTCGCGGCGGATGTTCTCGCGGCTGTGGCCGGGATTCGACTTCGACGAGGTGCCCGTCTCCTCGGTCACCAACGGCGTCCACGGGCCGACCTGGGTGGCGCGCGAGCTGAGCGCGTTGCTCGGGCGCAATCACGAGGAGCTGGGTCTCGACGGCGCACAGGGCAAGCCGCTGCGGGACGGCGTCAGCGACGAGCAGTTGTGGGCGCTACGGCGGGAACTGCGCGAGAAACTGGTCGCCGAGGTGCGGCGCCGGGTGCGAGCCGCGTGGATGCAGCGCGGCGCGTCCGCGCTCGAACTCGGGTGGACCGACACGGTCTTCGACCCGGACGTGCTGACCGTCGGCTTCGCACGCCGCGTGCCGACCTACAAGCGGCTCACGCTGATGCTGCGCGACCCGGAACGCCTGCGCGCGCTGCTGCTGGACGAGCGGCGCCCGATCCAGCTCGTCGTCGCGGGCAAATCGCATCCGGCCGACGAGGGCGGCAAGCAGCTGATCCAGCAGATCGTCCGCTTCGTCGACGATCCCGAGGTCCGGCGCCGGATCGTCTTCCTGCCGGACTACGACATGTCCATGGCGCGCTACCTCTACCGCGGCTGCGACGTCTGGCTCAACACGCCGGTGCGGCAGCTGGAGGCGTGCGGCACCTCGGGGATGAAGTCCGCGCTCAACGGCGGCCTCAACCTGTCCATCCGCGACGGCTGGTGGGACGAGTGCTACGACGGCAGCAACGGCTGGGCGATCCCGACCGCGGACGGCGTCACCGACCCGCTGCGCCGCGACGAACTGGAGGCCGCGGCCCTGTACGACCTGCTTGGCCACCAGATCGCGCCGCTGTTCTACGACCGCGGCGCCGACGGTGTGCCCGGCGGCTGGATGTCGATGGTGTGGCACACGCTGGAGACCCTCGGGCCGCGCGTGCAGGCCGCGCGGATGGTGCGGGAGTACGTCGAATCGGGTTATCTGCCCGCCTCGCGCATGGTCGCCGAAGCCACGGGTGACGGATACCGCGGCGCGCTGTCGCTGGCCGACTACCGGACCAAATTGGACGTCGCCTGGCCGCGGGTGCGGATCTTCGACACCGAACTGCTCGTCGAGGGTTCCGCGCCGATGGTCACCGGGACCGAGGTGACCATCCGGGCGCGGATCGACCTCGCCGGTCTCGAACCGTCCGAAGTGGACGTTCAGGCCGTCGTCGGGAAGGTGGGCGACGGGGACGAACTGAGCGATCCCGTCACCGTCCCGATGTCGGGCGACGGGATCGGCGCGTTCGCGGCGCGGCTGAAACTGCCGCATCCGGGCTCCATCGGTTACACCGTCCGCGTGCTGCCGAAACACCGTCTGCTGGCGACGCCGGCGGAATTGGCGCGGGTCGTCCACGCCTGAATCACCTCAAGAACGGCGCACCGGTCCCGTGCGGGTACCGGTGCGCCGAGACGTATCCGGCGTACCGCGCGTATTCCCATGCCTGGGCGAACTGAACGAGTTCCGCCCGGCGGCGCTGATGCCACCGTGCCGAAACGAGCCAGCCGGCCGCGGCCCCGAGCAGCATCGCCAGCCCGACGATCACGACGAGTTCCATTCCGTACTCCTGATTCCTGGCCGCTCGATCAGCGGCTGTCGCTCCGACGCTAAGCGGATTGATCGTCTTCGCGCACCCTCTGCCGGGCCTTGGCCAGTAAGTGGTCATGAGACGTACGTACGGTTTTCATATGCCACGGATTGGTCACCGGCGTTCGTTGTCAATTCGGTGGCGAACAAAAGGGGAGTTCGGGCCCTGATGGTGTCCAAAAAATGGCAAAGACACAGGTGAAAGGCGCTTTGTCAGGCGGTTGAGGGCGATTCGTGCGGCATATCGTGATCGCCTAGGCTCTTCGTCCTTGAGGTCGCGCAGGGGAGGAATAGTGACTTCGACGAGGAAAAGAAAAAAACCCGAGGACAGTGTGCTCGGCATCCACAAGCGCAACGGCATCTGGCAGGACGGGCTCGCCAGGGTGATGGGCCCGGAGCTGCTCGAACGCTGGGGGATCGCGGAAGACGCCGGTGTGTCCCGCGTGCGGGAGATCGTGCTCCTGCGCTTGAACCGGGTACTGGACCAGTTCCCGAAACCCGAAATGCATCTGATCGTCTGGACCGCGTACAACCTCGGCGCCGCTTCGCCCGACGAGGAGAGCGGCGTCGTCCGGCGGCTCGAAAAGCTGGTCGAACAGGACGGCATCGGGTACAGCGTCCGGACCTGCACCCGCCGGTTCAACGACACTTTCCTGCCTGCCGTCGTGAAGAGCTTGAGCGCGGAACAGAGTGCGATCACCGACGAGGACCTCGGCCGGGCTTCGCGCTGGCTGGCCGCGAACATCCGGCCCGGACCCCCGGAACCCGCCGCGGTCGCCGACGGACTGTCCGCCGCGATCCGAGGGTTGCGGACCCCCATGGACCCGGTGCTGAAGATGTTCCTCGACGGCCCTGTCCACGGCCCCGCGGACCGCGACGGTGTGCCGCTCGCGGCGAAGCTCGATACCCGGGGCGAGTGGCTGTGCGTCTTCACCGGAGAGCGCCTGCTGGCCGCCTATCGCGAGTCCACCGGCGCGGGCTGGGCCCGGATCGGCCGGTGGACCGGTCGTGACGTCGTGCGGACGGCGGCAGGCCGCATCTTCCCGACCGGGATCCTGATCGATCCGAGTCCGGTCCTGGGCGCGGGGGCCGACGCCACGCTCCCCCTCCCGCCGGCGGAGATCGACCGGCTCGCCCGTGAGTGCTGACCCGAGACGAGGACACCGGACATGTTCGATTTCGAGGCCGTTCCCGGCGAGCTTGGCCGGGCGGGCGACCGGCTCCACGACATCACCGAGATGATCACCAGGCAACCCGCGCTGAAGTTCAAGGCCACGGCGAGCGAAGCGGGGGACCCCGTGCTCGTCGCGGCGCTGGAGAGCTTCCAGGAGGCTTCCGCGCACAGCGTCGCCGTGCTCGCCGAGGATGTGCGGCGCCTCGGTGACCGGCTGGGCGAGGCCGCGCGCGCCTACCGGAACGGCGAAGAAGCGGCGATCGAGAAGGTCACTGCGATCGGTGCCGCCGAAAGCCTTGCCCGGCGGACCGGCGACTCGGACGACGGCACCATCCGGGCCGTTCTCGGCTGAGCGAACAGGACGGACGATGAAGCCGGAAGACCCGGACGGGCCGAGCGCGCCCTGGACGGCCGGGACGGTCAGCGTGCTCCGAAGCGAGGCGGAACGCTTGCGAGCGGTTTCCCGGACGCTGGAGGACCAAGCCGTCGAGGTGCGCCAGATCGATCCTCATGGCTGGTCCGGCCCTGGACATGACGCGTATTCGGGCCGTCGGACCGAGTTGGCCGCCCGGTGCCGGATGGTCGCGGAGGAGCACGCCCGCGCCGCGCGGGCGCTGGACGATTACGTGGCGGTCCTGGAGCAGTTGACCCGGACCGCGCGGGACACCGCGGATCCCGCGCTCATCCGAGGGTTGATCGCCCAGCGGACCGAGGCGGCGGCACGGGCCGCGGCCACGCTCACCGAAGTGGGCAGGGATCTCGCCGCGTTGAAGACGGTGCTCGGTGAGGTCGACCGGCGCGGGGTCCGGGAATCCCGGCCCGCGCCTACCGCTGGGCCGATTTCACCGCCGCCCGACACCGTCCCGGCGCAAACTGAACTTGTGCCCGCTCTCCTGCTGGCCGATCCGGTCGAATTCGACCGGCGGGCGCAGGGACTGAGTGACGCCATGTGGCGATTCTGGTCCATGCCCCCGCTTGTCAAGCCGGTGGCGAACAAAGGAAACCCTTGATCCGCGATTTCCGCCGGACAATACGGAACGGCGTGGTGAAATACACTTTGCCGGGCCGATCCGAATGGCGGAGGAATGGTGGCTTCGGCTAAGGAAACGAAAACATCGCGCAGAGCCAAGGACCGGCTGCACCATGTCCACGCCCGCGCCGGGATCCGGCAGGACGGGCTGCTCCACGCGCTGGGGCCGGAACTGCGGGGCATCTGGGGGATCGCCGAGGACGCCGATCCCGGCCGGACGCGTGAAATCGTCCTTCTGCGGCTGAACCGCGTTCTCGACCGGTTCGCCGACCCGCTCATGCCCGAGATCGTCTGGACCGCCTACAACCTCGGCGTGGACCCGGTGCACGGCGGGGCGGGCATGGTCGGCCGGATCAGGACCATGGTCGGCCGCGGCCGGGTGCCGGTCTCGGAGCGCACCTGCACCCGGCGCTTCTACGACTTCCTGGGCAGCGTCAAGAACAGCCTCGACGGCTTCCAGGAGGACCTCACCGGCGAAGACTTCAGGCTCGCTTCGCGGTGGATCGCCGAGAACGTCCGTCCCGAGCGGGAGCGAAGCCCGCGAGAGCCCGTCCCTTCGGTCATGCGGATGTTCCTTGACGGAACGGTATGCGGACCGGCGGACGAGGCGGGCGCCCCGGTCCCGGCCAGGCTCGGCGCGCACGGCGACTGGCTCTGCGTCTTCACCGACGAGCGGTTGCTGGCCGAGTACCGCGCGGTCACCGGCGCGGGCTGGGGCCGGATCCGGCACCGGACCGGCCGCGAGGTCGTGCTCGCGGCCGCCGGCCGCGCCGCGGCGACGGGCGTGCTGGTCAACCCCAGGCCGACGCGGGGCACCGGGATCCACGCCGCTCTCCCGCTCTCCCCGGAGTCGGTCGCCAGGCTCGCGGTCCGGCGGTAGCGGATCAGGGAACGGCGGGGGTGCCGCCTTCCCGGACCGGGAGCCCCGCCGAACGCCAGGCCCGGAACCCGCCTTCGAGGTCGGTGGCACCCGGCAGGCCGAGCCGCTGCAGATCGGCGGCGGCAAGGCTCGACGAGTACCCCTCGTTGCACACGACGATCACCGTCGAGTCCGGTTTCACCTCCGGCAGCCGCCATTCGCTGTCCGGCGCGAGCCGCCACTCGAGATGGATCCGCTCGACGACCACCGAGCCGGGGATCTCGCCCTCTTCGGCCCGGTTGACGTGCGGGCGGATGTCCACGATCAGGGCGCCGTCCCGTTGCAGCCGCAGTGCCCGCTCGGGCTCCGCCCGGTCCAGTCCGGCCCGGGCGGTGGCCAGCAGCGTGTCGATCGCGCTCATGCCTGCTCCTCGTAGTGGGTCGCTTTGCGTCGCATGAGCAGGCGCACTGTGTTGATCGATTCGCTCGCAAGCTCGCTCATCGGCCCAGTATCGGGGCCAGCGAGGGGATCTCGGCGGGAACGTCGGCGAGCGTGGCGTATTCGCGGGTCGCGACCAGCGGTGGCGAGTAGGCGTGGACGCTGGCGGCGGGCTCGGTGCCGATGCCGGTCACCTGGTGCGCGCGCCCCGCGCCGAAGCCGATGCCCTCGCCCGCGACATGGGTGCGGCGCCGCACCGGGCCGCCGGGGTAGCGGTACTCCTCGCCGATCTCACCCTGCAGCACGGTGAACGAGCCGGACGCGCCGCCGTGGTCGTGCGGTTTGGTCTGCTGGCCGGGCAGCCACGACAGCAGCCACAGCTCGACGCCGTCGGTCAGCGCGAGCCGCGCCCACCAGCGGTGGTCCGGGTCGAAGCGCAGCAGGCCGCGCAGGCCCGAGGTCAGCTCCGTGGTGACCGTGGAGGTCAGCTCGGCCAGTTCGCGGGGCGTCCAGAGCAGACGGTCGGGGTGCAGCAGTTCGGGGAGCAGCGGGTCGGCCAGCTGCGGGTGGATCTCGAAATCCTGGCGGGGCGTGATGGACGTGGTCACGGAAAGGCTCCTCGTGAAGGTTCGCGGGCGCGGAAGGCAAGGCGCGGCGCGACACGGGGAGTGCCGTCGGAAGAGGAACTCAGCCGTGTCGCGCGGTGGTACACCCGCACGAGGCGACGAGGAGCAGATCGATGGCCCGGCGGCGCCAGAAAGAGCCCCCGATGACGGGGAAGGCGGCGGACACGGACCTGATCACGTCGCCGATGGTGCCACAGTGTCCTGCCCGGGGCCGCCTTGTCCCACTTCCTGGACCAGCCGCTTTCCCCCGACCGGCGGCCCGGTGCACACACGCGCGCGAGTGCGGACACAATGGGCGCGTGAGCGAGCCGATCCAGCCCAGCGAACTTGACGACCTCGTGGTGAGGATGACCGGTGTCGGGGTCCGCCGAACAGGCAACGACCTCCTCGCCGACCTCGATTGGACCGTGGAACTGGACGAGCGCTGGGTGGTGCTCGGCCCGAACGGCGCGGGCAAGACCACCCTGCTCCGGCTGGCCGCGGCCGAACTCCACCCGACCACCGGGACGGTCGATCTGCTCGGCGACCGGATCGGCAAGGTCAACATCTTCGAGCTGCGCCCGCGGATCGGGTTCACCTCGGCCGCGATCGCCCAGCGTGTGCCGGGCGAGGAGCGCGTCGTCGACGTCGTGGTGAGCGCCGGTTACGCCGTCGTCGGCCGCTGGCGTGAGGAATACGACAGCCTCGACACCGACCGCGCCATAGAGCTGCTCGGCGCCCTCGGCATCGCGCACCTGGCCGACCGCACCTTCGGGACGCTGTCGGAGGGCGAGCGCAAGCGGACGCTGATCGCGCGGTCGCTGATGACCGACCCGGAGATGCTGCTGCTCGACGAGCCCGCCGCCGGGCTCGACCTCGGCGGCCGCGAGGACCTCGTCGCCCGCCTTTCCGAGCTGGCCCTCGACCCGGAGGCCCCGGCCATGGTGCTCGTCACCCATCACGTGGAAGAAATCCCGCCGGGGTTCACCCACGCGCTGTTGCTGCGCGACGGCCGCGCGGTCGCCTCCGGTCTCGTGGACGACGTCGTGACCAGCGACAACCTGTCCAAGACGTTCGACCAGGACCTCCTGCTCGAACGATCCGGTGATCGCTTCTTCGCCCGTCGCCGCTGACGGGTCGTACTGACCGGTAGCCTGCACTCTGTCTTGGACGGTTAAGGAGGACGGCGTGGGAGAGTTCGTAAGTCTCGAGGTCGAAGGCGGGGTCGGCACGATCCGGCTGGACCGCCCGCCGGTCAACGCGCTGAACAACCAGGTGCAGGCCGAGCTGGCCGAAGCGGCCCGTGAGGCCTCCGAGCGCGACGACGTGCGCGCCGTGATCCTCTACGGCGGCGAGAAGACCTTCGCGGGCGGCGCGGACATCAAGGAGATGGCCGAGCGCACCTATCCGGAGATCGCGAAGTTCGGCGCGGCGCTGACGGCGTCGCTGGCCACCATCGCGAATATCCCGAAGCCGGTCGTCGCGGCCATCACCGGTTACGCGCTGGGCGGCGGGCTCGAACTCGCGCTGACCGCCGACCGCCGGATCGCCGGCGACAACGTCAAGGTCGGCCAGCCGGAGATCCAGCTCGGCGTCATCCCCGGCGCCGGCGGCACGCAGCGCCTGGCGCGGCTCATCGGCCCGAGCAAGACCAAGGACCTCGTGTTCACCGGCCGCTTCGTGAAGGCCGAGGAGGCACTGGCGCTCGGCATCCTCGACGAGGTCGTGGCGCCGGACGACGTCTACGCCGTCGCGCACAAGTGGGCCTCGCAGTTCGCGAACGGCCCGGCCGTGGCGCTGCGCGCCGCGAAGGCCGCCATCGACGGCGGTCTCGACACCGACCTCGCGAGCGGGCTCAAGCTCGAATCCCACCTCTTCGCCGCGCTCTGGGCGACCGAGGACCAGCGCAACGGCATGAAGTCGTTCATCGAAAACGGCCCTGGCAAGGCCACCTTCGAGGGGAAGTAGGCCCGATGACGCAGGTGAACGATCCGGCGCCGAACCCGCACGCCACCGCCGACGAGGTCAAGGCCGCCTTCGACGACCCCAAGCTCGCCAACGTGCTCTACCACGACTGGGAAGCCGGGACCTACGACCAGAAGTGGTCCATCTCCTACGACGAACGCTGCATCTCCTACGCGACGGACGTGTTCAACGCCGTCGCCGGTGAAGACGGCCAGCCGTACCCGACCGCGATGGAACTGGGCAGCGGCACCGGTTTCTTCCTGCTGAACCTGATGCAGGGCGGGGTGATCAAGAAGGGTTCGGTCACCGACCTCTCGCCGGGCATGGTCCAGGTGGCGCTGCGCAACGCCGAGAACCTCGGCCTCGACGTCGACGGCCGGGTCGCCGACGCGGAGCGGATCCCGTACGAGGACAACAGTTTCGACCTCGTCGTCGGGCACGCCGTGCTGCACCACATCCCGGACGTGCGCGCGGCGTTCGCCGAGGTGCTGCGGGTGCTGAAGCCGGGCGGCCGGTTCGTCTTCGCGGGCGAGCCTACGAAGGTCGGCGACTTCTACGCGCGCAAACTCGGCCAGATCACGTGGTACCTCACCACCAATCTGACCAAGCTCCCGGTGCTGAACGGCTGGCGCCGCCCGCAGGAGGAACTCGACGAGTCCTCCCGCGCGGCCGCGCTGGAGGCCGTGGTCGACATCCACACCTTCGACCCGTCCGAACTCGAGTCGATGGCCCGCGGCGCGGGCGCGCAGGACGTCCGCGCGGTCACCGAGGAGTTCGCCGCCGCGCTCGCGGGCTGGCCGATCCGGACCTTCGAAGCCGCCGTGCCGCAGGAGAAACTGACCCTGCGCTGGCGTCTGTTCGCGTACCGCCTCTGGCTGCGACTGTCCGCTTTGGACAAGAAGCTGCTCGCCAAGGTGCTGCCGCGCGAGCTGTTCTACAACGTGATGATCACCGGTACCAAGCGTCCGTAGGTGCCGTACCAGTTCACGCTCGACGACGTCGCCTTCCTGCGCTCCGGCGCGGGAAGCGCGGCGCTCGCCGAATGCTCTTCCCTGCCACTGACCGACAAGACCCGCATCGCCGACGTCGCCGCCGTGCGCCGGATCGCCCCGGACCACGCGGCCGCGGTGCTGGAAACCGTGGTGCTGCGGCGGAAATCGGCGTACAAACTGGGCGCCGCGGGCTCGTGGCTGTTCACCGGCGACGCCCTCCAGCAGGCCAGCGCCACACTGGTCGCCCGGCACCGGGCTTCGCGGCTGGCCGGTCGTGACGTCCACGACGTGACGTGTTCCGTCGGCGCCGACCTGATCGAGATCGCCCGCGTCGCCTCGAAGGCGCTCGGGTCTGATCTGGACGACGTCCGGCTGGCGATGGCGCGGCACAACGCCGCCGAGGCCGGGGTTTCGCCGGTGTTGCTCAAGGCCGACGCTTTGCGGCCGGTCAGCCGGGCCGCGGTCGTCGTGGCCGACCCCGCACGTCGTGACTCCGCCGGGCGCCGGGCGTGGAAACCCGCCGATTTCCTGCCGCCGCTGGACGGGCTGATCGACGCCTATCCCGGACGCGAGCTTTCGGTCAAATGCGCGCCGGGCCTCGATTTCTCCATCGCGCCCTGGGCGGACGAGGTCGAACTGGTCTCTTTGGACGGTCAGGTCCGCGAGGCGTGCCTGTGGCGCGGAGTGGGCTCGACGGTGTCGCGCCGGGCGACGGTGTTGCGTTCGGACGGTACACAATGGACGGTCACCGACGCCGATCCCGACGAGATCCCCGCGCGTGAGCCGGGCGAATGGATCGTCGACCCCGACGGCGCCGTCGTCCGGGCCGGGCTCGTGCGGCACTACGCGGCGCGGCACGGGTTGTGGCAGCTCGACGAGCGCATCGCGTACCTGACCGGGGACACCCCGCCGCCCGGGATCCGGGCGTTCCGGGTGTTCGAGCACGGACCGTACAGCGAGAAGAACCTTCGTCTCCTGCTGAAGAAGCACGACATCGGCCGATTGGAAATCCTCGTCCGCGGTCTCGACATCGACCCGGACGCGTTGCGGCGCAAACTGAAGCCTCGCGGTGGCGAGGAAGCGACTCTGGTGCTGACCAGGATCGGTCGTTCCGGAGTGGCGTTCCTCTGCCGCGCGCGGCTACCCGCCTGAGGGAATATCCGCGCGGCCGGCGTCGCTGTGCCCGGTATCGGAAACCCTCGAGGGAGCTGATCCATGTCTGACAAGAAGGTACTGAAGCCCAGCGCCGGCCACCCGATCACGGTGGAGCCGAACAAGGCGCGGGTGGTCGTCACGGTGGGTGGGAAGGTCGTCGCGGACAGCGCGAACGCGCTCACGCTGCGGGAGGCGAACTACCCGCCCGCGCAGTACATCCCACGCGCCGACGTCGACTTCGGCCTGCTGGAGCGGACGGACCACTCGACGTACTGCCCGTTCAAGGGCGACGCGTCGTACTACAGCATCCGCACCGTTGACGGCGTCGCCGAGAACGCCGTCTGGACCTACGAGGCGCCGCACGACGCGGTCGCCGAGATCAAGGACCACGTGGCGTTCTACCCGGCGAAGGTGGACGCGATCGAAGAGCGCTGACCGTCACGGGAGCTGGTTGATCCGGTCCCCGTCGGCAGCCAGCGAGGTATCGGACTCGATCGGCCAGACCTCCAACCCCGGCGCCTTGACCAAGGCGTCGACGAGGGCCTGCTCGCCCGCGACCAGGGTCGAATCGAAGTCGACTTCGGTGGCGACGCACCACGCGCGGTCGTCCGGCCAGAACAGGTTGGGCGACTGCGCCTCGAACCAGTTCGGCCGGGGCCGCCAGCCTAGTTCCGTGGCAGACGTCAGCGGGCCTTGGAAGAGCAGGTAGTCCCGGCCGGGGTGGCGCAGGCGTGGCGCGTCGAGGTGCTCGCGGGACAACGTCGCCTCGTCGGCCCAGCCGTAGCCGTCCCAGAGGCCGAACCAGGCTTCCGAAGCGGACGTGTGCTCGCTTAGGACGGCCAGCAGCGCGGTGAGGCTGTGCGACGGCAGCGTGCCGCGTCCCGGCGGCGAGCCCCGCCAGAGCGAGCCGGTGAGATTCACCGGATCCGGGGAGCCGACCAGCGCGTGCCACTGCATGGCGCCATGGGCGCGCCGTCCCGTCTCGGCCGCGGCTTCGCTCCAGCTCGCCCAGCCGCCGCGGTCGCGCTCGGCGGGGTGGCAGAGACGCGCGTATGCGGCGTAACCACGCGGAACCGTGCGACCGGCCGCGCCGAACGTCCCGCCGAGCCTGGGAAAGATCCACTCGGCGGGGGACGGGTCGAGCACCGGTCGCAGCACGGCGGCAAGTCTTCAGCAAGATCAGGTGGAGCGCATCTTGTCGGTGGGCGGGGGCATACTGCCGGTCGTGGGTGTTCCGCTGCGTCGCCGTTCGGGCCGTTCGGTGTACCGCGAAAGCACGCCGGGCGCGGCCGTGGCCGGCGTGGTCGAGAGCGCCTGGACGGGTCTGGTGGGCTGCCGTCGGCCGCTGAGGGTGTTCCCGGACGGCTGTGTGGACCTCGTCTGGGACGGCACGGTGCTCGCCGCGGTCACCACGGTGCGCGGGGTGCTGCGGCACGAGCTGCCGCCGGCGGAGTGGACCACCGGGCTGCGCCTGAAGTGCGGCGTCGGCGGTGCGGTGCTGGGCCTGCCGATGACGGAGCTGGGCGCGGGTGTGACGCCATTGCGCGACCTGTGGGCCGCTGGGGCGCGCCGCGCGGAGTCCGAGCTGGCCGGGTGTGGGACGCCCGGCGAGGCGCGCTCGGTGCTGGAAACACTGATCGCCGAGAGGCTCCGGGACGTCGAGGTGGACGGGCTGTCCCTCGCGGCCGCTCGGGCGCTGCGTGCGCCCGGGGCACGGACCGACCGGGTGGCCGCGAAGCTGGGTGTGAGTGAGCGCGGCCTTCGGCGGCATATGCGGCATGACGTCGGCGTCGGTCCCAAGGAGTTGCAGCGGGTGCTGCGGTTCCGCCGGTTCCTCGAGCGCGTCGGGGCCGTGGCCCGGGGGCAGGCGTCGCTGGCCGCCGTCGCCGCCGATGTGGGCTACGCGGATCAGTCCCATCTCGGGCGCGAATGCCGCCGGCTGTCGGGCACTTCGCCCGGCGCGCTCGTGCGGTCGTGGACTGGCCGAAACGTTCCAGACTGAGCGGTCCGCCGGGGCGAAGATCGGGAGGTGCCCGAACCTTTCCGCGTCACCATCGACATCCGCACGGACGATCTCGACATCAACGGTCACGTCCGCGGCCCCGCCTACCTCGCGTACGCCGATCACGCGCGCTGGGAGTGCGTGTGGGCGGCCGGCGTGGACCCGTTGGCGCTCAAGGCCGGAAACCTCGGCCCGGTCAACCTCGAAACGACGATCCGGTTCCGCCGGGAACTACGTGCCCGCGCGCGGATCGACGTCCTGACCAGGTTCGCCTGGGAGCCGGGCAAGGTGTCACGGGTCGTCCAGGAATTCGTGGCACCGGACGGCGCCGTCGTGGCCGAGGTCGAGAGCCTTTCCGGGCTGCTGGATCTCGAAAGCCGCCGCCTCGTCCCGGATCCCGGGCAGCACTGGCGGCAATACGCCTCACGGCCGGAGATCCTCGGCTTGCCGTGACCCTGCCCGCCTTTCGTAGAGGCTGGTGGGCCATTTCGCCTCGGGCGGGTCGGCCACGTGCTCGAAACCCATGCGCTCGTAGAACCCGCGCAAGGCGGCGTTGTCCCTCGTGGTCGCCACCCGGACGAAGGCCTTGTGGTGAACCGCGGCCTTCTCGCCGACCCAGTCGATGATCCTGTTCCCGAGCCCGGCTCCGGCCGCCTCCCGTGCCACCGCGAGGCGGCCCACATAGTAGGCCGGTTCTGTCTTTTCGCCCCAGAGCTCGGGTTCCGCCTCGGTCACCACACAGGTCGCGATCGGCCCGCCGTGCCCGACGACCAGCAACGCCTCGCCCGCCTGGATCTGATCGCGCACCGGCTCCCGGGGAAAGCGTTGCGGCCATTGGTGGATCCCGCGCCCGGCGAGCCAGGCGGCGGCTTCGGCGAGGAGTTCGAGTACGGCGTTTTCCTCGCCCGGCCGGGCTGGGCGGATGGTGAGCTCCGGGGTGAGCGGCTCGGGGCCGGTGAGGATCGGCATGGCTCGATGATGCCCGCGCGATGGTCGGATGTCCGTCGTGGTCGACGAGAACCTGGTGCGGAAGCTGATCGCGGCGCGGTTCCCCCGGTGGGCGGGGCGGACGGTCGAACGGTGGCAGTCGGGCGGCACGGTCAACGCCATGTTCAGGTTGGGCGATGACATGGTCGTCCGGCTGCCCCTGACCGAAGGCGGCGCGAAAGACGTGGCGCTGGAGCAGAAGTGGCTGCCGCGTATCGCGCCACGGCTGCCGACGCAGATCCCCGAGGTGCTCGGCGCGGGGGCACCGGCCGACGGCTACCCGTGGCCATGGTCGGTGTATCGCTGGCTGCCGGGCGAGAACCCGCGGCCGGACGCGCTCCGCCTGCCCGTACCGCTGGCCGAAGACCTGGCCGAGTTCGTGCTTGCGATGCGGCGAATCCCCATGGCGCAAGCGCCGAAAGCGCACCGCGGCGGACCGCTCACGACGCTGGACGCGGAGACGCGGTCGGCGATCGAAAGCCTGCGCGCGATCCCCGAGGAGAACGTCGACTGCGACGCCGTCCTCGCCGTTTGGGAGGAGGCATTACGGGTTCCGGCGTGGGAGGAAGCACCGGTGTGGCTGCACGCCGATCTGATGCCGGGCAACCTGCTGGTGGACGGCGACCGGCTTTCCGCGGTGATCGACTTCGGTTGCCTGGGCGCGGGCGACCCGGCCTGCGACCTGTTCCCGGCGTGGAACCTCCTGCCCGCCGACGCGAGGGAAGTCTTCCACGAGGCGCTCGGCGTGGACGAGGCGACCTGGAGCCGCGGCCGCGCGCGGCCGCTTTCGCAGGCACTGATCGCGCTGCCGTACTACCGCGGGACCAACGAAGCGATGGCGGGGAACGCGAGGCACGTGATCCGGGCGGTGCTGGACGAAGCGTAAATCGCTTGATCCTGCGAATTACGGTTCCAGCATGACGAAGACACTCCGGCTGGCCGAAGTCACCGCCGCCAACTTCGAGGCCGCGATCGAGCTGAGGGTCCACCCGGCGCAAGCCCATTTGGTCGCGCCGGTCGTGAAGTCCCTCGCCGAGGCCTACGTGCACCCCGGCGTCGCCTGGCCCCGCCTCATCTTCGACGGTGACCGGCTGGTCGGTTTCCTCATGGCCTTCCTGGACATCGACTTCGCCGGCGACGGCACGGGTACGGACATCCGCTCGGGCCTGTGGCGGCTCAACATCGCGGCAGGCGAACAGGGCCGAGGCTACGGCCGGTTCGCGGTCGAGGCCGTCGCCGCCGAGATCCGCCGCCAGGGCGGCGACCGGCTCACCGCGTGCTGGCACCCAGGCGACGACGGGCCCGAGCGCTTCTACCTGAGGCTCGGGTTCCGCTTGACCGGGGAGACGAGCGGGGACCAGGTGGTCGGGGAGTTGGCACTGGATTAGGGATTACGCCTGGCGCCGTGGGTTGGGTCGGGTAGGTGAGGTGAAGGGACTTTCCTCGCGTCGGATGTGGGGGAAGGGGCCTTTCGTGCGGTGGCTTTGATGGGTGGCGGGNTAGTCGGTGAAGGCGTCGCCGTAGCGTTCGTCCTGGGTGCGGGAGTCCCGGATTCCGTCGATGGCTTTGTGGGGTTTGGCCAGGGGGTCCAGATCGGATTTCAACCGGGCGTAGGTTTCGAGATCGAGCCGAGCCTTGAGGCCGAGGGTGCCGTCGCGGTGTTTGACGAACCGCAGCTCCGGCCGGGTGTCTTTGGGGTCTTCGTTGCGGGGTTCTTTGCCGTCGGGGTCGAGTTCGTCGAGCAGGCGGCGTCCGGCGCGGGCGATCTGCCGCGGCCCCGCCCGGCGCGCCAGCTCGACCAGGATCTTCTCCCCGGCCCGCACGTCGTCCTCGGGCACGCTGGAGGGGATGCGGGCGAGGGTGCGGATGATCGCGTCGATCTGGCCACCGCCGATCGCGCCCTCAGCGGCGGCCTGGGCGGTCAACGGTGCCAGGGGTGGTTCAGGCTCACCGCCGATGGACGGGCCGGGATGCAGGGCCAGGACCCGGTCGGCGCGGGCGCTGGCTTCCTTGTCGGTCACGAGGAAGTCCTCGAAAATCAGTGCCGCCAACGTCGAATGACCACTACAACCACGGACGCCTCGGGAATTGATTTCCGCCAGGATCGCGTTCTGTTCCGCATCTGCCCATCGCTTCAGGATTTCGAGTTCTTGTTTGCGGGCATGCAGCGTCGCGGTGTCGACGCGCCACCACTCGGTGGACGTCCCCGGGGGTGCATCGTTGCTGGCCACGACACCGACACTACTCTGAATCGAACACCTGCGCTAGCCCAAACGGCCCAACGAAGAAAATTGCCGGAAAATGGCAACAGTGAAGGAATATAAACGCAGCGAAGTGCCTTTACGTGCGCGAAGGAGCCTTAAAGCAGCGAAGCGCCTTTAAGTGCACGAAAAGTCTTAGCGTGCCTTTCGGCAAAGCGAAAGCGGCACCACGAGGAAGGTGGTGCGCACAGGTCCAGGCCCGTGCTAACGTCGTCCTCGAGCCCCGTATGGGCCTACGCATGGAGGTAGCGGCTACTCGGCCACCAGAGATCGGCACACACCGTCTCTCGTATTCAGTCATCCCCTCGTCGTGGGACGACGCCTTCATGTGATGCGCCCGAAACCGGGTGCGTCCAGGCTCGTGTGCGCTCTTCCGGTGGCGGTTCCGCGCCCTCCTGTCGACACATCGACGGGAAAGGACCGCATTGACCGGCTTCAACGACCAGGTGATCGAGGAATTCAGGCGGAGCAAGGGAAAGCTCGGCGGCATGTTCGAAGGGTGGCGGCTGATCCTGCTCACCACCACCGGCGCCAAGAGTGGTGAGCGGCGGACGAATCCGTTGGGCTATCTGGAAATCGACGGCAAGACCGTCGTCGTCGCTTCGAACATGGGGGCGCCGGCGCATCCGGGCTGGTATCACAACATCCGGCGTGACCACCGGGTCACGATCGAGACCGGGAGCGAGACCTACGAGGCCATCGCGGCCGTTCCGCCCGCGGCGGAGCGTGACGCGTTGTTCGCGAAGATCGTCGCCGCGGAGCCGGGTTTCGCCGAGTACCAGGCGAAAACGACACGCGTGCTGCCGGTCGTGATCCTGCACCGGATCGACGACCGGGTGCGGGGGCTGGGGGACTTCCTGGTGGAGGTCCACGACTGGCTGCGGGAGGAGCTCAAGACGCTGCGCGCCGGGGTGGACGACATCGTGGCCGGACGTGCGGACACGCTCCTGATGGAGAAATCCCTGCGGGCACACTGTATTTCGTTCTGCGAGGCGTTGACCAAGCATCACACCGGTGAGGACATGGGCGCGTTCCCCATGCTGGCGCAACGGTTCCCGGCGCTCGGGCCGGTGCTGACCCGACTCGGGGAGGACCATGTCGTCGTCGCGGGCCTGCAGAAGCGGATCCGGGAGCTCGTCGAGGGGTACGTCCACGGCGAGAGCGACCCCGTTCGCTTGCGCGACGAGTTCGACGCGCTCGCGGGGACGCTCGAAGCCCATTTCGCCCACGAAGAGCGGACGGTCGTGGCGGCGCTCAACGTGACGGCACCCGGCTGATCGATGCGGACGCCCTGGGGTTTCGGCCCCGGGGCGTGTATCGTGGGGATGGCGGCGCCTTCGCGGCGCGACGCCGTTCCGGCACGAGGCGGGTGGAATTCGCCCCCGGCCTCGCCGAAGACCGCGAACCCAGCGGTCCTTCCGAAAGGTTTCACAGTCAAAACTCACAGCACCGACAGTGCGCTGTTCAGCCACCCGCTCGACACCCAGGTCGAGCGCCACGACCCCGCGACTCCCCAAGGGGAGCGATACATGGATCTTTTTCGCGAACCTTCTTACCCCACACCGGAACCTTCGGCCGGCGCCGTTCGTTGACCGGATAGACCAACGTTTTGGGTGTCGTGTTGTCCAAGCACGCTCGCGCAGAATTCGTCGCGGGCGTCGCCTTTCGTGCGTCGCGCCGTGACATCGGCTGACACAGCCGATACCAGGCTGGCAAGAGGCACAGCTTGGCCATCGACAAAGAAGTGACGATATGACTTCAGTTCTAAACAACCCGGACAGCGCAGAGCGGCAGGCGCCACAGCCCCTGTTGTCCGGGGAGCAGACCAACACCGAAAACTTTCTCGTCAAGCTGTTCGCGGTGGTGCCGCTGCTGGCGCTCGCCGCCTCCGTCCCCTTCGCGTGGGGCTGGGGCCTCGGCTGGGTGGACCTCGGCCTGGCCGCCGGGTTCTACTTCCTCACCGGCCTCGGCGTGACCATCGGTTTCCACCGCTACTTCACCCACGGTGCCTTCAAGGCCAACCGCGGCCTGCGGATCGCCCTCGCGGTCGCCGGCAGCATGGCCATGCAGGGCCCGGTCATCGGCTGGGTCGCCGACCATCGGCGCCATCACGCCTTCGCCGACCGCGAGGGCGACCCGCACTCCCCGTGGCGGTTCGGCACCACCCCGGCGGCGCTGGCTCGCGGCTTCTGGCACGCCCATATGGGCTGGCTGTTCGACCGCGAGAAGACCAACGCGCAGCGGTTCGCCCCCGATCTGCTCGACGACCGTGACATCGCCCGGATCGATCGCCTGTTTCCGCTGCTCACCGTCGTCACGCTGCTCGCGCCCGCCGTCCTCGGCGGTGTGATCACGATGTCGTGGTGGGGCGCGGTCACCGCGTTCTTCTGGGCCAGCCTGGTCCGTGTGGCGCTGTTGCACCACGTCACCTGGTCGGTGAACTCGCTCTGTCACATGATCGGCGACCGCCCGTTCGCCGCCCGCGACAAATCCGCGAACTTCTGGCCGCTCGCCATCGCCTCGATGGGTGAGTCCTGGCACAACTCCCACCACGCCGATCCCACCGGCGCCCGGCACGGTGTCCGCCGTGGCCAGCTCGACATGTCGGCGCGGCTGATCTGGCTGTTCGAGAAGGCGGGCTGGGCGACGGACGTCCGCTGGCCCAAGGCCGATCGCCTCCGCCGGAAGCTCAACCCCGGCCACGCGCTGTCACTGGGCCGGAGCGCGAACCGGGCCTGAGCCCGTCAGCGAACCGCGCCCGTGATGGCGCCGATCAGTTCCGGTCCGTCGGACAACGCCGGATCGTTGTGATCGGCGCCGGGGACCTCGATCGCCTCGGCACCGGCGGCCCGCGCCACGGCGCGGCTCTGCTCGGCCGGGACGATCGAGTCCGCGGCGCCGTACACCACGGTCACCGGTGCCTTCACCCGGGCGACGTTGTCCCTCGTCGGGAACTCGTCCCGCAGCAGCCAGCGGACCGGCAGGAACGGATAGTGCCGCTGCCCGACCGACGCGAGGTCGACGAACGGCGAACGCAACACGAGCGCTGCCGGCGGCCGCTCGGCGGCCAGTTCGGTGACGACCGCGGAGCCGAGGCTCTCGCCGAAGTAGATCAGCGGTGTCCCGGCCTCGCGGACCAGGAAGTCCTGTGCGGCGCGGGCGTCCAGCGCGAGCCCGTCCTCGGACGGCTCACCGGGGTTGCCGCCATACCCGCGATAGTCCAGAAGCAGCACCGAGAGCCCGCGCGCGGTCAGCGCGCGGGCCATCGGCACGCGGTACGACCGGTTCCCGGCGTTGCCCGGCGCGACCAGCACGGCCGCTTTCGCGCCGGCGACCGGGAAGTACCAGCTCGACAGGTTCAGCCCGTCCGAGGTGGTGAGCGTGACGTCCCGGCCGCCGGGCAGTACGGCGGCGGCACCGGTGAGCGGACCCGCCTCGGGGAGGTAGATCAGCTTGCGCTGGAAGGCGAACGCGCCACCGAAGACCACGCCGACGATGGTGACGGTCACCGCCAGCGCGATCAACACCCTCTTGCGCATGCTCAGGCCTTCGCCGGGGGAAGGCCGAACCGCGCGAACAGGTCCGCGTCGAGGAACGAGGTGATCTCGCGGATCCGGTCTTCGCGCAGGGAAAGCACGCTGATGGACCAGGCGCGATGGACGGCGTCGGCCGATTCGCCCAGGTAGCAGGCGACGGCGGGCTGCCCGTTGGCGGTGAGGACCTCGGTGCGCCAGCTCGGGCACCGGCCCAGCGGGACCGCGACGGCGAAGCCGGTCACCGCGTCGATGCCGCTGTACCAGCGCATGAGCGGTGGCATGGACCAGGTGACGTCCTTGGTCAGCAACGCCACGAGCGCGTCGGTGTCGCCACGCTCCAGCGCGGAGGCGAAGCCCGCGGCGATCTCGCGTGTCTTGGTGTCCTGGAGCTTCTCGGGCGGCGGGATCTTCTCGGCCACGATCGCCCGCGCGCGTTGCAGCGCGCTGTTCACCGCCGAGACCGAAGTGTCCATTGTGGACGCTATTTCGGCGGCGGAGAAGCCGAGGACGTCGAAGAGCACCAGCGCGGCCCGCTGGTTGCCCGGCAGGTGCTGCAATGCGGCGACGAAGGCCAGCTCGATGACTTCGCGCCGCTCGTACCGGGCGTCCGGTGCGTCCGGGTACGGGCTGAGCCACGCCACCTCGGTCACCGGGGCGTCTTCGAGCACGACTCGCTCGCTCGACGGGCCCAGGTCCATCGGCAACGCCCGCTTGCCGCGAGCGGCCACGACGTCCAGGCAGGTGCGGGTGACGATGGTGTAGAGCCAGGAGCGCATCGAGCCGCGGCCCTCGAACCGGTCCATCCCCCGCCAGGCCCGCAGGAGCGCGTCCTGCAGCGCGTCGTCGGCGTCGTGGACCGAGCCGAGCAGCCGATAGCAGTGGGCGTGCAGTTCGCGGCGCAGCGGCTCGACCAGGCGATCGAACTCCGCGTCGTCGGTGGGCACGACGGCTACTTGGCGCGAAGCGCGGTGACGGCCGGGGTGAACATCGTCGTCTTGATCGCGGACAGCGTGCCGCGATCCTTGCCCGCCAGCGGGCGGACGAGGTCGGCCGCGTACTCCAGCAACGCGGGCTTCTCGGCGACGGCGTCGACGAGCCCCAGGTCCCGCGCGTCCGTCCCGCCGAACCGGCGGCCCGTGGTCATCGACGCGATCGCGGCGGCGGGGGTGAGCTTGCCCTGGATCAGCGCCGCCATCCCCGGCGTGAACGGGATGTTGATATCCGCTTCGGGGAAGCAGAAGTACCCACGGTCGGCGCGCATCACCCGGAAGTCGTGCGCCATCGCGAGCATGGCCCCGGCGCCGAACGCGTGCCCGTTGATCGCGGCGACCGTGTGCACGCCGAGGGTGAGCACGCGGGCCAGCAGTTCGTGGACGTCGGCGACGTACTGCGCGGCCTGGGCGGGGTTGCTGGTGAGCCAATCGAGGTCGAGGCCGTTCGAGTAGAACTTCCCGGAGCCGACGGTGACCAGCACGGCCGGATCCGGATAAGCGACGACGGTGTCCAGCTGGGAATGGACGGTTTCCAGCCAGGAAGGCGAAAAGCGGTTCTCGTCGTCTCCGAGGTCCAGCAGGAACACCGGGGCGTCGTGGCGCAGTGTGGGCATGTCAGTCCTTTCGTGGGGGCGGGAGCAGGAGTATTGCGCGCACCGCGGCGGCGAGCCGGGTGCGGGAGTCTTCGGAGATCGGCTCGCCCGCGGTGAACGCGCGGCGGAACAGGGCCGTCGGCAGATCGACGACGCAGGTGGTGAGCACCTCGACGGCCTGCGCGTCCTGCCGGTCCCAGAGCCGTCCGGCGAGCCGGACCAGGAGCGCGATCAGGCGTTTGTCGAGCACCAGGAGGTCGCCGGCGAGATCGTCGGGGACCTGCGGGCCGAGCAGGTGCTCCTTCTTGACCGTGATGAGCAGGCGGGCGGCCTCGGGCCTTCGGTCGGCGAACAGGGCCGGCGCGCTCGCGGCGGCGACGACCGCCGCGGCGGGGTCTTCCGCTTGATCGGCCAGCTCGGTCTGGAGGTCGAGGAACTCGCCCGCCGCGCGCAGCCAGACGCGGGCCAGCAAGGCGCCGAGCGAGCCGAAGGCGTGATAGATCGAGCCGTTGGACACCCCGGCGGCGGTCGCGAGCGACCGGACGGTGACGCCCTGGGCACCGGCCTCGACCACCAGGCGCTCGGCCTCGTCGAGCAGCCGGTCGAGGTCGTGCACGCGGGGGCGGGGCATGGGGCGACGGTAACAGAGCGCTTGCTCCAGAACAATAAGAGAGCGGTCGCTCTAAAACGTGTGCCATGAGGGAAGGCGGCCGCCGCCGAGCAGGACGACGGCGGGCCCGGAGCCCGCCTGTTCACCGGCGATCGGGGTGCCGTCGCGGGATGTGACGCGGGTCATGTCCACCTCCGCCGCCAGGTTGTCACATCCGGCGTGCGGCCGGGGTCAACCCGCTGAACAACCGATCCCGAGGAGAAACCGAAATGACCACCGCCTATGTCATCGTCACCATCGTCGGAGCGTTCATGGCCGCGTTCTCGGCCGCCTCGATCTTCTCCCGTGCCAAGTGGGTCGTGCAGCCGCTGGCCGACTACGGCGTCCCCCGCGGTTGGTGGACGCCGCTCGGCGTCGCCAAGGCGGCGGGCGCGCTCGGCCTGATCGCCGGCCTGTGGGTGCCCGCGCTCGGCGTCGCGGCCGGGATCGGCCTGGTGCTCTACTTCACCGGCGCCGTGATCACGGTGCTCCGCGCGCACTGGCCGTCGCACGTCGCGTTCCCGCTGATGTACATGGCGCCCGTCGCCGCCTCCTTGGTGCTCGGCTTCGCCGCTTGAGGTCAGGAATCCGGGGTCCACACCGCGAGTTCGGCGCCGCCGGGCTCGCGGAAGTGGAACCGGCGCCCGCCGGGGAACGAGAACGGCTCGGCCGTGACGACCCCGCCCGCGGCCTCGACGGAAGCCTTCGCCCGTTCGAGGTCGTCGGTGCGGATCGTCACCAGCGGCGCGGCCGTCTGCTGCGCGGTGTCCTCCTGGAAGCCGAACGAGACCACGCCGCCGCCCTGGACGTCGGCGTACGCCGGGCCGTACGCCGCCGCCGTCCACCCGAAGGCCGTTTCGAAGAACCTGCCCGAGCCCGTCGCCGAACTCGACGGGAACTCGACGAAGTCGATTTCGTACATGGGCGCAGAAGCTACCCCGGACCACCGACAGAAAAGTGTCAGACGCTGCGCAGGACCGACACCACGACGCCGAGCACGCTCGCGCGGTCCCCGTCGATGACGTCGTAGGCGGGGTTGCGCGGTTCGAGGTACACGTGGCCGTCGCGGCGGCGGTACACCTTGACCGTGGCCTCCTCGTCGATCATCGCGGCGACGATCTGGCCGGAGTGCGCCTCCTGCTGCTGCTTCACCACGACGATGTCGCCGTCGCAGATCGCCGCGTCGATCATCGAATCACCGCGCACCCGCAGCCCGAAGACGTTGCCGCGCCCGGTGAGTTCACGCGGAAGGGTCATCACGTCGTCGACGTGCTCGACGGCCGAGATGGGCGTTCCCGCGGCGATGTCACCGACGACGGGGACCGGCACGGAGTCCTCTGTGGACGCCTTCGACGAGGTGCCGTGCAGGAAGGCGCGGACGTCGATGGGGCGGGAGATCGAGCTGCTGCGGCGGAGGAAACCCTTCTCCTCCAAGGCCGCGAGGTGCTTCGACACCGAGGACGTCGAACGCAGCCCGACCGCTTCGCCGATCTCGCGCGTGCTCGGCGAGTATCCGTACTCCATCACCCATTCGCGGATGGTCAGCAGGATCTTCTGTTGCCGTTCCGGCAGGGAAGCGGCTTCCTCGAACAGCTCGGGATCTTGGTAGGCGGTCATCATCGGAATGTTAGTTCGTACAGGCCGCCGCGATCGCCGCGGTGTCCCAGTAGAACGGCCGCACCTCGGTGATGCGCCCGTCCTCGACGGTGATCGTCTGCAGGATCGGGAAATCGAGCTCGTCGCCGGTGGCCCTGGCGCGGGCGTGCACGTGGGTCAGCACGACCAGGGGGCTGGTCTCGCTCAGGAAGCTCTGCTCCACCATGTCGAAGACGTCCCAGGTGTCGCTCATCGCGGTGAAGAACCGCTCCATGCCGTCGTGGCCGCGCCAAATTCCGCCGTAGGGCAAGGAATCCGCCTGGTGCAGCACCACGCCGGGGGAGAAGAACGGGGCGAGCGGCGCGAAGGTGGCGCCGCCCGCGGCGAGGTACTCGGCTTCCGCCGCGTACATGCCCTTGGGGACGGAAAGGGCGTCTGTTGTCGTCGTCACGAGGACCACTGTGACGCGCGGCGCCGCCGATCGCTGGCGGATATCCGTCGTGGAGATCGGCCGGATGGCGGCCAGCCCGGGCCGAAAGTCCGATCCCGCGGCGGTTTCCGCGCGGTTGACTCGATCGTATGAACACGAAGATCACCGCGGCGGTCCTCGCCGCCGCGACGGCCACGGTCGCCCTGTCCGGATGCGGTCTCAAGGAAGGGCTGACCGAAAAGGCGAACGGGCACGTCAAGACGGTCGGCTACGCGACCGGCGCGGAGGGAAAGCGGGACGCGGACGCCCGCCTGCCGGAGTGGGTGCCGGACGGGGCGACGTCGATCACGGAGGTCATCCGGACCACGGGTTCGGAGCGGCTCCTGAAATTCACCGGCGGAACGCTTCCCAGCCTCTGCGTGCCGGGGGCGGCCGCGACCCAGGCGGCCACCCTTGCCGCCCAGTGGTGGCCGGCGGGGCAGGAGAGCCGGACCGACAAGGTCTGCGGTGAATGGCACGTGCTGGTCCAGGGCGCCGACGTGTACGCGTTCAAGCCCGAGACGTTGGTGAGCAAGCGGTCCTGAATCACTCTTCGGGGGTGAGCGCGTCGGCGCAGGCGGCGAGGTCGTGCAGCAGCCGGTCCCGCTGGTCCGCCGAAAACGGCGTGAGCATCCGGTCCTGGACCGCGCGCACGGCGCCGCTGGCGGCGCGGAGCCGTTCGCGCCCCTCGGGGGTGAGCGTGCTGGGCAGGGCCCGGCCCTGGGGCGCAGTCGCCGGGCGGGTGATGAGCCCTCGGTCCTGCAGTCCGCGCAGGACCAGGTTCATCGACTGCCGGGTGACGAACACGGCCCTGGCCAGTTCCGCGTTGGACAGCCCCGGACGCTGCGACAGCACTTCGAGGCAGGAGTACTGCGGCACGGTCAGATCGAGGGGGCGCAACGCGGCCTCCATCGCCGTCCGGAGCGCCGTCGCCGCTCGTTTCAGCATGTACCCCACCGCTTGGTCCAGGGGCCCGACCTGCTCGCCTTGACTCATGTCAGCATCATGACATACGTTGGCTATGTCAACACCCTGACATGGAGGACGACATGACCGTGACCGGACCCGATTTCTTCTCGCTGCAGGTACGCGACCTCGACCGTGCCGCCGCGTTCTACGAAACCCACCTCGGGCTGAGCAGACTGCCCGTCGCACCGCCGCACGCGGTGGTGTTCGGCACGAAGACGATCCCGTTCGCGGTGCGGGAACCCGTGCCGGGCACGGATCTCGACGCCATCTCCCCGCGGCCGGGATCAGGAGTGGCGATGTGGCTGCACGCCGACGACGCGCAGGGCCTGCACGACCGGCTGGCCGGTGCCGGCGTCACCATCCTCACGGAGCCGTTCGACGGGCCGTTCGGCCGCACGTTCGCCTTCGCGGACCCGGACGGCTACGCGATCACCGTGCACGACAAGGCCTGAGCCCGCTTGCCGCAGCAGCGCGAGTGCTTGCGCGTCTGAGGAACCGGCGGGGGTCGTGCACACGACCAGCAGCTGATCCGGTGACCGGGCGATCGACAGGGTCTGCTGGGACACCGTGACCGAGCCGACGACCGGATGCCGCAGTTCGTAGCTTTCGGCGTCACAGGGCCGCACGCGGTGGTCGCTCCAGAGCGCGACGAACTCGGGGCTCTTCATCGTCAGCTCGCCGATCAGCTCCGCGAGCAGCGGGTCATCGGGATATTTGCCGACGGCGATCCGCAGGTTGCCGACCACCGCGCGGATCTTCCGCTTCCAGTCGGCGTACAGGTCCCGGCAGTGCGGGTCCAGGAACAGCAGCCGGCTCATGTTCGGCCGTCGCGCCGGGTCGTCCGGCGCGTGGAAGTCCAGATGCCCGCCCAGCAGGGCGTGGCCGAGGTCGTTCCACGCCAGGACGTCCGAGCGGCGGCCGAGCACCAGTGCGGGAGCGTCGACGGTGCCCAGCAGATCCCGTGTCTCGTCGTGAAGCTTCTCGGACCGTGGACGGCGTGCCCGCGGGGCGCGGCGGGCGGCGGTGGCGAGCCGTTCGAGGTGTTCGCGTTCGTGGCCGTCGAGCCGGAGCGCGCGGGCGATGGCGTCGAGCACCTCGGCCGAGGCTCCGCGCGACATGCCCTGCTCCAGCCGCGCGTAGTAGGAGACGCTGACCCCCGCGAGCTGGGCCAGTTCCTCACGCCGCAGCCCGGCCACCCGGCGGCGCGCCCCGAAGTCACGCAAACCGACGTCTTCCGGGCGCAGCCGGGCCCGTCGCGCCCGCAGGAAGTCGCCGAGCGGGCCAGATCCGTCCATGAACCCGAGTATCCGTGCCGTGGCCACACTCAGCCACACCCTCCCAGTGGGAGGAAAAGCGGGGCGTGGTCCGGTCGCTCCCCGGCCTCCAGGCTCGGTGACATGGACGAGATCACCATCGGAGACGTCACCGTCACCCGGGTCAAGGAGTTCTACGGTTCGCTCGGCATGACGCCTGCCGAATTCATGCCGGACAGCCCCGGCGGCGCGTGGGACGAACACCGCGACTGGCTGGCGCCCGACTTCTGGAACCCCGAGACGAACGAGTGCCGCACGGCGCTGCAGTCCTGGCTGATCCGCAGCGAAGGACGCACGATCCTCGTCGACACCGGGGTCGGCAACCACAAGGACCGGCCCTACGCGGCGGTGTGGAACCGCCTCGACACCGCCTACCTCGACAACCTCGCGACCGCCGGGGTGCGGCCCGAGGACGTCGACGTCGTGGTCAACACGCATCTGCACATCGACCACGTCGGCTGGAACACGCGGCTCGACGGCCGCACCTGGGTGCCGACCTTCCCGAACGCCGAGTATCTGATGCCGCGGCCCGACTTCGACTTCTGGAATCCGGCCGAAGCGCACGATTCCGTGCTGGGGCGTGGGAATCAGAACGTCTTCGAGGACAGTGTCGCGCCGGTGCACGAGGCTGGGCTGACCCGCCTGTGGGACGGCACGCACCGCATCGACCGGAATCTGCGGCTGGACCTCGCGCCCGGCCACACCCCGGGCTCGTCCGTGCTCACCCTGGAATCGGGTGGGGAGCGGGCGTTGTTCGTGGGCGACCTCGTGCACACCGCGCTGCAGATCGTGGAGCCGGACACCAATTCGCCCTATTGCGAAGACCCGGCCGGATCCCGCGCCACCCGGCACAAACTGCTCGGCCAGGCCGCCGACGACAACGCTCTCGTCTTCCCCGCGCATTTCGGTGCCCAGGGCGCTTTGCGGGTCGAGCGCCGGGGATCGAAGTTCGCGATCGCGCGGTGGGCCGGGTTCTCCGCCCTCTCCTGAGGAGTTTTCGTGTACGTGCAAGCAGAAACCCCGTCCGGTGTCGTGCGCGGCCGACGCGACTCCTTCGGTGAGCTCTACCAGGCCGTCCCGTACGCGGCGGCGCCGATCGGACCTGGCCGCTTCCTCCCGCCGTCGCCGCATCCGGGCTGGCCCGGCGTCCGCGACGGCACGCGGCCCGGGCCGACGGCTCCCCAGCCGGTGCGCGACTTCGGCGGGCTCGACATGTCCCCGTATTTCGGACCCGGCTGGGTGCGCGGCGACGAGTACCTCACCGTCGACGTCCGGACGCCCGCGGCGGACGGCGGCCGCCGTCCGGTCATGGTGTTCGTGCACGGCGGCGGCTTCGTCACCGGTTCGGCCCGCGCCGCGCTGTACGACGGAAGAGCGTTCTCACGCGACGGCGTCGTCCTGGTGAAGGTGAACTATCGCCTCGGCGTCCCCGGATTCCTCGACCTGGAGGGTGCTCCGCCCAACCGGGGGCTGCTCGACGTGCTCGCCGCGCTCGGCTGGGTGCGGGACACGATCGCGGTGTTCGGGGGCGATCCGGGCAACGTCACCGTCTTCGGGCAATCCGCGGGGGCGACGCTCACCGCCGCGCTGCTCGCGACGCCGGAGGCCAAGGGAATGTTCCGCCGGGCGATCGTCCAGAGCGGCAGCGGAACCGGCGCCTTCACCCCGGAGCAGGGCGCCCGGGTCACCGCGGCGGCCGCTTCGGCGCTGGGAACCGAGCCGACCGCGCGAGCGTTCGGAGAGATCCCGGACGAGCGGTTCGTGGAGATCCTGCCCGCGCTGGCCGGTCTCGATCTGCGGACCGGAACCGCCGAGGACCCGCTGGCCGGGCTGAGCCCGTTCAGCCTCGTGTCGCCGGTCCAGCCCGCCGACGGTCCTCTCGACGGCGACGTCGCGCTGCTCATCGGCACCAACACCGAGGAAGGAAACCTTTACGGCCGGCCGGATCTCGGGCACACGCTGTTCGGCGCCGGTACCGAGCGGCTGGCGATGGCGCACGCGCGGATCTCGGGCGGCCGCACCCACCGGTACTCGTTCGGTCATCGCTCGACGGCGTTGAACGGACGGCTCGGCGCAGCCCACACCGTCGAGCTGCCGTTCGTCTTCGACGTCGCGGGCGAGCCGTGGTTGCACGGGGAGGCGGGCCTGCTCGGGCCCGATCCCGCCCCGGAAGGTCTCGCGGCAAGGATGCACGGCGCGTGGGTCGCCTTCGCGAGGACCGGCGACCCCGGCTGGCCGGCGGACACCGTCGAATTCTTCGGCTGACAGCGCCTGCCAGACCGGTGCCAGCGTCGTGTGCGCCGCCTGCCAGCGGCCGGGAGCACGCTCTGGAATGTCATTCCAGAAGCGATCCGAGGGGTCACCATGAACACACCTGTCACGATCATCGGCGCCGGTCTCGGCGGGCTCACCCTGGCGAGGGTCCTGCACGTCCACGGCATCCCGTCCGACGTCTACGAAGCGGAAGCTTCCCCGACCTCGCGCCTGCAAGGCGGGATGCTCGACATCCACGACTACAACGGGCAGCTCGCCCTCGAAGCCGCCGGGCTCATGGACGAGTTCCGCGGCATCGTCCTGGAGGGCCGTCAGGCAATGCGGGTCCTCGAGTCGGACGGGACCGTCCTGTTCGAACGGGCCGACGACGGCACGGGCGGCCGCCCCGAGGCACAACGCGGGGACCTGCGGCGGATGCTGCTCGACTCGCTCCCCGAAGGCACCGTCCGGTGGGGGCGCAGGGCCGCCGGCGCCCGGACGCTCGACGACGGCCGTCACGAGGTGACCTTCGACGACGGCACCACCGTCGTCGCGGGACTCCTGGTCGGCGCGGACGGCGCCTGGTCGCGGATCCGGCCGCTGCTCACCGACGCCGTGCCCGAGTACTCCGGCAGCTCGTACGTCGAGACCTACCTGTACGACTCCGATACCCGTCATGTCGCCGTGGCCGAGACGGTCGGGGGCGGATCGATGGTCGGGACGGGACCCACCGAGGGCACGAGTATCAACGCCCACCGGGAGAAAGGAGACACGCTGCACGCCTACGTGGAGCTCACCAAACCGCTGGAGTGGTTCGACGCCCTCGATCTCACCGACGCCGAAACCGCCAAGGCGCGGATCGCGGCGGAGTTCGACGGCTGGTCGCCGGAGCTGACCGCGCTGATCACCGAAAGCGACGTCGCGCCGATCCATCGCCCCGCCTTCGCCTTGCCGTCCGGGCTGCGGTGGGAACGCGTCCCCGGCGTGACGTTGCTCGGCGACGCCGCGCATCTCGCGCTGGCGAACGGGGAAGGCGCCAACCTGGCGATGCTCGACGGCGCCGAACTCGCCAAAGCCCTCGCCGCGCGCCCGGACGACGTCGAGACCGCCCTCGCCGAGTACGAACAGGCCATGTTCGTCCGCTGTGAAACGCCCATGGAGGAGGACTTCCTGCTCGAAAGCATCTTCGGGGAAGACGTCCCCGAGCGGCTGCTGAAGCTGTTCGGGATCGAGGAACGGAAGGCGTCACACGCACAGCGTCGCGATGGCTAATCTGGAGCGATGCTGGTGGGTGCGCGCGAAGTCGAGGTGTTCGAGGCGGCCCGTGGCCGGTTGGAGGCGATCGCGTATCGCTTGCTGGGGTCGGCGAGCGACGCGGAGGACGCGGTGCAGGACACGTTCCTGCGCTGGCAGTCCGCCGACCACGGGTCCGTCGAGACCCCCGAGGCCTGGCTGACGAAGGTGCTCACCAACCTCTGCCTCAACCGGCTCACCTCGGCGCGGGCCCGGCGGGAAACCTATGTGGGCCAATGGCTGCCCGAGCCGGTCTTCGCGGGGGACCGGATGCTCGGGCCGTCCGACACCGTCGAGCAGCGTGAGTCGGTCTCCATCGCGATGCTCACGCTGATGGAGCGGCTCTCGGCCAAGGAACGCGTCGTGTACGTGCTGCGCGAGGCGTTCGGGTACTCGCACGCCGAGATCGCCGAGGTCCTCGACGTCACCGAAGCGAACTGCCAGCAGATCTACCGGCGTGCCAAGGGACATCTGGCCGTCGACCGGCGCAGGGTGGAGGTCGACGAGGCCGCCGCCCGCGAGATCGTCGAGGAGTTCCTCGCCGCGGCGCTCAGCGGCCGGACCGACACGCTGGTACGGCTGCTGGCCGGCGACGCGGTCAGCATCGGCGACGGTGGCGGTGTGCTCTTCTCGCTGCCGCGGCCGGTCACCGGCGCGCTGCGGGTGGCGAGGTTCCTGCGTGGGCTTTTCAAGCCGAGCGCGGCCAAGTGGTCGTTGATCGGCGGCAAGCCCGTGCTGTTCCCCACCGTCGCCAACGGTGCGCCCGCGCTGGTGCTGATGGTGGAGGACCGGGTCGCCGGTGTCGTCTCCTTCGACCTGACCGCCGACGGCATCGCGGCGGTCCACGCCCAGGTGAACCCCGCCAAACTCGAGCGCGCGACGCGCCGGTGGGCCGAATCCGGGCACGGGGAGCCACTCGCCGTTGACTGGTGACCCGGATCACAGTCCGCCGCTGTCAGGTTTCGTGCCGCTGGCCGGTTCAGGAAGCGAACACCGACCGGACAGGAGTGAGACCATGAAGCACCGAATCGTCGTCCTCGGAGCCGGATACGCCGGAGCCAACGCCGCCGGACGCCTCGCGAAGCGGCTGCACCCCGCCGACACCGAGATCACCCTCGTCAGCGCCGATGCCGAATTCGTCGAGCGGGTCCGCATGCACCAGCTCGCCACCGGGCAGGACCTGAAGCCCCGCCTGCTGACCGACGTCTTCGCGGGCACGGGCGTGGGGGTGCGGATCGCCCGGGTCACCGCTGTCGACACCGAAGGCAAGACCGTCGCCCTCTCCGACGGCGAGATCGCCTACGACACGCTCGTCTACGCGCTCGGCAGCGCGGCCGCCGACCGCGGCGTTCCCGGCGTCACCGAGCACGCCCACCACATCGACGGCAAGGTTTCCGCGCTGCGGTTGCGTGACCGCCTCGCCGATCTCGCCGCGGGCGGAACGGTCCTCGTCGTCGGTGGCGGCCTCACCGGCATCGAAGGCGTCACGGAGATCGCGGAAGCCCGGCCGGATCTCGAAGTCTCTTTCGCGATCCGCGGCGGCCTCGGCGACTGGATGAGCGAGAAGGCCCAGCGTCACCTGCGCGGAACCTTCGGCCGGCTCGGCATCACCGTGCACGAGGACACCGACATCACGAGCGTCGGGCGGACCGGAGCGATGACCGCGGACGGCCGCGCCATCCCGGCCGAGGTGACCGTCTGGACGGCGGGTTTCGCCGTCCACCCCATCGCCGCCGCCACGACGCTGGAAGTCTCCGCGACGGGCCGGATCGTCGTGGACGACACGATGCGGTCGGTCTCGCACGCGGACGTCTACGCGGTCGGCGACGCCGCGTTCGCGACGGGCGTGAACGGGACGCCACTGCGGATGTCCTGCGCCTCGGGGGTTCCCACGGCCTACCGCGCGGCCGACGCCATCGTCGCCCGCCTGACCGGAGGCTCGCTCCCCGAGAACAAGATCGGGTACACCGGCCAGTGCGTCAGCCTCGGCCGCCGCGACGCCGTCGTGCAGTGGGTGACCCCGGACGACCGGCCCAAGGACTCCGCGCTCACCGGCAAGACCGCCGCCCGGCTCAAGGAGATCATCTGCAAGGCCGCGGCCTGGAGCATCTCGAATCCGACGTCGATGCTCCCGGCCCGTCGCCGCCGTGTCGTCCCGGCCGAAGCGCCCGTCACCGTCTGACCACCCACCCGCCGAACAAGGGAACGATCATGATCCTGCTCACCGGAGCGAACGGCGTCGTGGGACGTCAGGTGACGAATGTCCTGCTGAACCAAGGCATCGACGTCGCCGCGGTCACGCGTGGCGACGGGTCCGGGCTCCCCAGCAACGCGGAAGTCGTTGCTGGGGACCTGTTCCGTCCCGCCTGGATCGAGACGGCGCTGGAAGGCGTCGAAGCGATCCAGATCAGCCCGCGTGCCACCGGCCCCGGTCTCGAAGAGCTGCTGAAGCTCGCGGCCGGGCGAGGGGTACGCCGTGTGGTGCTCCTGTCGGCCACAACCGTGGAGTACCCGGCCGGGGAAGCGCGCTTCGCCGCACAGTTCCAGCACGCCGAAGATCTCGTCATGCGCTCAGGTCTGGAGTGGACGGTGCTGCGCCTGGCGGATTTCGCCGCCAACGCGCTGGCATGGGCACCACAGATCAAGGCAGGCGACGTGGTGCGCGGCGCGTACGGCCGGGCCTCCACGTCGCCGATCCACGAAACCGACATCGCCGAGGTCGCCGCGCAAGCCCTCCTCGGCGGCCTTCCGGCGGAGTCGGTGTACACGCTGACCGGTCCGGGATCGGTGGACCAGCGCGAAAAGGTGCGGCTCATCGGCGCGGCCGTCGGCAGGCCACTGTCCTTTCAGGAGCTTCCACCCGAGCAGGTACGGCAGGGGATGCTCGCGCAGGGACTCCCCGAGGAAGTCCCCGCCCGGCTGATCGGCTCACTGGCCGACTACAGCGAGCGCCCCGGGCCGACGACCACCACGGTGGAAGAACTCCTCGGCCGTCCGGCGCGCACGTTCGCCGACTGGGCGCGGGACAACGCTCCGGCTTTTCAGGCCCAGCCGACCTTCGCGTAGAACGGCGTGATCCACGCCCGGAACCGTTCCCCGTAGGCCTCCTGAGTGGCGGCCACGACGCCGTCCGGATCCTCGGCCGGCGTCAGGCCGCGCTCACGGAGCCACTCGACGAACCGTTCGTGCGAGCCGCTGTGGTCGTCGTCTTCCTCGCGGTAGTAGTACGCCGAGTCGTGGCCGACCATGATCTCGGCGTCGAAACCCAGTAGCCGCAGGAAATCCGTGAAGTCGCGCGCGACGACGTGCTCACCGCCCTCGTCGCCGAAGACCACGACGGGCGACCGGGCGAGGTCCGTCCCGTCGTCGGCCCGCCAGATCGCGTAGGTCGAGCCGCTGCCGTTCGCCTGGGCGAAGGGGATCAGCCGCGAGAGGAACGCGGGGTCGTCCAGCTCCTGCGGGAAGCCGCTCTTGTCGTCGTAATCGGACAGCTCGAAACCGTCGGCCAGGTAGTCGCGGGCCGAGTCGTAGAGGTCCTTCAGCTCGTTCAGGACCGGGATCGGTGAATACACGCGGTCACCCTATGCCGCTTCAGGCCGTCGGGCGGCCCGCTCCGGCGTAATCGTCGCCCTGTTTCCGGTAGGTGTGCACCTGCACCGCCTGCCCGGTCTGCGGGGCGTCGATCATCTGCTGGTTCCCGATGTACAGCCCGACGTGGTGGATCTTCGTGTTCGGCTCGCCGTAGAAGATCAAGTCGCCCAGCTGGGGATCGGTCACCTTGTTCACGCTGTGGTACTGCGTGTGGGCGGTGCGCATGAGCTTCACACCGGCGCTCGCGTACGCGGCCGTCGTCAGGCCGGAGCAGTCGAAACCGGGGTCGCCGCCGCCGGTGCCGTTGCCGCCCCAGACGTAGGGCAGCCCGATCTTGTCGATGGCGAAGTTGACCGCGCTCAGGGCCGCCGCGTTCGGCGGCTGCGGGCTCTGGCCGACCGTGCCGTAGACGTTCACCGTCGCGAGCGTGCGGTGCATCAGCAGCGGCGCGGGCTGCAGGGTGCTCACCGCGTTCCACCACGTCTGGCCCTGGCCGAGGTCACGGCCGCCCGCGCACAGGGCCCGGCCGGCGGTGAGGGTGGCGTCGTCGATGTTCTGCGGATCCGGCTTCCCGCCGGTGGCCGAGGCCTGGAACTGGTTCCATACCGACGGCGTCAGCTGCAGCGGGCCGCTGGCGTTCGCGGACGAGACGACCTTGTTGTAGAAGTCGCGGACCTCGACCGCGCCGAGCGGTTTGGTCAGCACGCCGTCGGCGTTCAGGCCCGAACCGGCGGCGCGGCCGTGATCGGAGGCGATCTTGCCGAGCGCGGCCAGCGTCACCCAGGAAAGGCGGCAGCCCGGCGTTTCCTTGCTCAGCGTGACGGTGGTCTTCGCGTAGCCGGTCATCGCGCGCAGCGGGATGTCGAGCCAGCCGCTGGTCTTCGACACCCAGGCGTCGAACTCCTGCCCCATCTGCTGCGGGACCTTCGGCTGTTCCTTCGGCATCTCCGCCGGGGCGGACGACGACGGCGGCGGCTCGGGCGGAGCCGAGGACTGGACGGCGGCGGCTTCGGTCTTCGGCTCGTCCTTCGGCGCGAAGGTGATGGCGGCGACCAGAGCCGCGGCCGCGACGACCACGGCCGCGCCGATCACCGGAAGTCTGCGGCGGCGCGAGGTTTCCTGCTCCATCACCGGCCCCCGGTGATCCGGCCGAGGACGAAGTCGCGGAAGGCGTCGACGTCGGTGGTCAGCGCGACGTCGATGGTGCGGCCGGGCACGGCCTGCGGGTCGGTGCTTCGCAGCCTTCGCCGGTCTACCAGCGTCGCGCCGCGGGCGGGGCCGAAGCCGCACTCGACGTCCACGGGGTACGCCTCGACGTCGAGGATGCCCGGCCGGATCGCTTCGGCCACCGCGACCGCGTCGTGCATGACCATCCCCGGCATGCCGAGGATCGGGGTGTAGTGCTTCACGTACGTCGGGGTCAAAGCTTCGAGCGCCGCGCCGAGCGGGCCGGAAGCGGCGAGTTTGCCGAGCCAGTCCGTGTCGACCGAGCACTGGTGCGTGATGTCCAGCGGGACCAGCACCGTCGGGATGTCCTCGTCGACCAGCACCCGGCGCGCGGCCTCGGGGTCGCTCCAGATGTTGAACTCGGCCGCCGTGGTGGAGTTCCCCTTGGTCACGCCTCCGCCCATGATGACGATCCGCCCGATCTTCTCGCGGACGTCCGGATGGGCCGCCAGCAGCAGCGCGATATTCGTCAGCGGGCCGATCGGGGCGATGGTCACCGGCTCGTCGGCGGCCTCCAGCAGATCCACCAGCAGGCGGACGGCACCGCGTTCGTCGAGCGGGCGCTTCGCCTCCGGCAGCGTCCCGGCGTGGCCGGACAGGCCGTCCTGGCCGTGGACGAACCCGGCGGGTTTGGCGTTGTCGTACACCAGCGGCCGCGCGGCGCCGGCGGCGACGGGAACGTCGTCGCGGCCGAAGAGTTCCAGCAGGCGGCGGGCGTTGGAGGTGGTGTGGCTCAGCGGGACGTTGCCGAACACCGTGGTCACGCCGAGGAGTTCGACGTCCTCGGACTGCGCGGCCAGCGCCAGCGCGAAGGCGTCGTCGACCCCCGGGTCGGTGTCGATGATCAGCTTGGTGCCCATGCGCGTGATCCCCTTTGCGGTCGGCGGCCTGAACACAGGTTACGGTCACCGGTATGACGTCCATGTGGGGTGCGCCCGCGCTGTCGCGGCTCCGCGCTTGGGGCCAGGCCCGTCGTGATCCGCGTCAGGCGAAGTTCCTGACCAGGGACTCGCTGCGCTGGGTGCTGCGAAACCGCGCGTACACGCCTTGGTACCTGGTCCGCTACTGGCGGCTGCTGAAGTTCCGGATCGCGAACCCGCACATCATCCTGCGGGGGATGGTGTTCCTCGGCAAGGACGTGGAGATCCACTGCCGCCCCGGCTACGGGCGGCTGGAGATCGGCCGCTGGGTGCACATCGGCGACGGCAACGCGATCCGCTGCCACGAGGGTTCGCTGCGCATCGGCGACAAGGCGGTGTTCGGGCGGCAGAACGTCCTCAACGGCTACCTCGACATCGAGCTCGGCGCGGCCACGCTCGTCGCGGACTGGGTGTACATCTGCGACTTCGACCACGTCACCACCGACATCACCGTCCCGATCAAGGACCAGGGCATCGTGAAGTCGCCGGTACGGATCGGGCCGGACACCTGGATCGGCACCAAGGTCTCCGTGCTCAAGGGAACCCGGGTCGGCCGCGGCTGCGTCCTCGGCGCGCACGCCGTGGTGCGGGGCGAGATCCCGGACTACTCGATCGCCGTCGGTTCGCCGGCGCGCGTCGTCCGGAACCGGCAGGACGACTACGCCGCCGACGCCGCCCGCCGCGAGGCCGTCGCGGACATGGCGCGCAAGGCGAACAAGGCACTGCAGAAGACCCTGGGCGTCGACTCGTAACTCGCGTGATCGAAGGCGTAACTCGCGTGATCAGAGCCGTAACTCATGAGTTACGTTCCTGATCACGCGAGTTACGCGAAAGCTAGCCGCGCAGCTGCTCCCGGACCTCCATGAGCGCGAAGCCCAGGAGGTTCTGGCCGCGCCAGTAGTCGGGGCGCGTGGCGTTCTTGTCCTCACGGGCGAGGCCGCTGCCCCAGACCAGGTCCATCCTGGACGCCTCGACGATCACCTTGTCGCCCGTGCTCAGCAGGAACTCGCGCTCCTCGGCGTGCTGGCGGAACTTCTCGAGGTTGCCGTCGATGACGATGTCGAAGCGGTGCCGCTCCCAGACCTCGGCGTCGAATCCGGTGACCTCGCGGCCGAGGATCTTGGCGGTCTTGGGGTCCGGCGCCTGACGGATGTTGGCCGCGGCCTCGTGATCGCCGAACAGCTCCGCCTTGCTCGCCATCATGTAGTGCTCGGCGGTCGGGTACCGCTCGCCGCCCGCGACGAACGGCGCGCGCCACCACTGGCTCAGGCAGGCCGCGTTGATCCGGCCGCTCTTGAGCGGGGTGTGGCCGTAGAAGAGCTGGTACTCGGGCTCCGCGCCGCTGTGGACCAGCTCGCGCAACGCATCGAGACTCCGGACTCCGTCGACCTTGCTCACCATGGCGACCAGTGGACCACAGGCCACCGACAAGTCCCTCAGTGGCCCACCGCGGCGGTTCAGACCAGGAAGTGGAACAGCGGGCTTCCCGGTTCCACCCGCTCCACCTGCAGCGGGCTCGCCTCCAGCCGGTGCAGCAGGCCTTCCAGGTCACCGGGCCGCGCGAGTTCGACGCCGATCAGCGCCGGACCGGTCTCCCGGCTGTTGCGCTTCACGTACTCGAACCGCGTGATGTCGTCGTCCGGCCCGAGGACCTCGTCGAGGAACCGCCGCAGCGCGCCGGGCTCCTGCGGGAAACCCACCAGGAAGTAGTGCTTCAGTCCTTCGTGGATCAGCGACCGTTCGAGCACTTCGCCGTAGCGGCTGACGTCGTTGTTGCCGCCGGAGACGACGCACACCACGATCTGCCCGGGGTCGATCTTCACCGCCGTGCCCAGCGCGGCGGTCGCGAGCGCGCCCGCGGGTTCGGCGATCACGCCGTCGGACTGGTACATCGCGAGCATTTCCGTGCAGATCGCGCCCTCGGCGACGTCGGTGAGCTCGACACCGCCGTCGCGGACCAGCGGATACGTCACCGATCCGGCCTGCGCCACCGCCGCGCCGTCGACGAAGGTGTCGACGTTTTCGAGCCGCACCGGCTCACCGGCCGCCAGCGCGGCCGCCATGCAGGTCGCGCCCGCCGGTTCGACGCCGACGATCCGCATCTCCGGCGCCCGTTCGGCGGCCCACGCGGCGATCCCCGCGAGCAATCCGCCACCGCCGACCGGCACCACCATGACGTCCGGGATGAACCCGAGCTGCGCGACGACCTCCATCGCGACCGTGCCCTGACCGGCGACCGTCTCCGGCGCGTCGAACGCGGGGACCAGCGTCGCGCCGGTGGTCTCGGCGTCGTGCTTCGCGGCGCTGAAGGCGTCTTCGTAGGTCTCGCCGACGACGATGACTTCGATATGCGAGCCGCCCAGCGTCGCGATCCGCTCGCGTTTCTGCCGGGGAGTCGTGCCGGGAACGTAGACGCGGCCGTTCGCGCCGAGGCGGCGGCACGCGTACGCGACGCCCTGCGCGTGGTTGCCCGCGCTCGCGCAGACGACGCCGCGCTCACGGTGCTCCGCGTCGAGCTGGACGATGAAGTTGTACGCGCCGCGGATCTTGTACGAGCGCACGGTCTGCAGGTCCTCGCGTTTGAGCCAGACCCGGGCGTCGACCCGCGCCGAGAGCCGCTCGTTCGGTTCGAGCGGCGTGCGGGTCACCACCCCGGCCAATCGCTTGGCGGCCTCTTCGACCGTTCGGGCGCTCACCGTTTCGATCCCATGCACGAATGCTGAATGTACTGACCGGCCACGGCCACGACGGAGAGACGTCCGCTTTCCGCCGGGCACGGTGCAACCGAACCGGGCACGAACACCGTCTCCCGGACATGACGGTGTTCACCCGGTCCTTCGCGCTCGGCCTGGTCGTGCTGCTCACGGCCTGCGGAGCGGAACCCGCCCGCGAACAACCACCAGCGCCGCTGCCCGTCACCCGGCAGGTGGACTCCGGCACGGCCGCGGCGGTCACCGCTGCCGACGCCTTCGGGCTCGACCTGCTCACCGCGCCGGCGTTGGCGAGCGAAAAGAACCTGGTGCTGTCACCGGCGAGCGTCTCCACGGCGCTGCAGATGGTCGGCGCGGGCGCGATGGGCGACACCGCCGCGCAGATCCGGAAGGTGCTGCGTCTTCCCGGAGACGGGCCTCTCGTCCCGCCGGTCACCGGCCACGAGGATCTGAAGGTGTCGAACACCGCCTGGATCCAGCGGGGCCTCCGGATCAAGCCCGGGTACCGGGACGCGTTGCGTGATCGGTTCGGTGCGGCGACGAGCGACGAGGACTTCGTCACCGACCCCGGCGGCGCCCGCGAGCGGATCAACCGGACGGTGGCGGACCAGACCCAGGGGAGGATCGAAGACCTGTTCCCGGAGAAGTCGATCACCGGCGACACCAGGCTCGTCCTCGCCAACGCCCTGTACCTGAAAGTGCCATGGGCGCGGGAATTCCCCCGCGACCTCACCGTGGACGCGCCGTTCACCCGGGCCGACGGGTCGACGGTGACCGTCCCGATGATGCGCACGGCGCCGGAGATCCAGCTGGGTTACGCCGAAGGACCGGGGTATCAGGCGGTCACGCTGCCCTACCGCGGCGGGCGGCTGGCCTTCACCGTGATCGTCCCGGCCGCGGTCGACGCCTTGCGCGGCAAGGGAATCGCCGCGCTGCTCGGCGAGATCCGGCCTGCCACCGTGGAACTGGCCATGCCCAGGTTCACCGTCAGGTCCGCGCTGGACCTGTCGGCGCCGCTCAAGGAGGCGGGTATGCCCACGGCGTTCGAGCCCGGTGCCGACTTCAGCGGCATCACCGACGAAGCCCGGCTACGGATCGCTTCGGTACAGCACAAGACCTTCGTCCAGGTCGACGAGGAGGGCACCGAGGCCGCGGCGGCCACGGGGGTCGACGCCCGCGCCGTGTCGGCCGAGCTGCCGCGCACCGTGACCGCCGATCGCCCGTTCCTCTTCGTCATCACCGACACGGCCACCGGGTCGCCGTTGTTCCTCGGGCGGATCGGCGACCCGGCCGCCGGCTAGCGGAACGCGGCCAGATGCGTCCGCGCCCAGGTCGCGAACGGCCGCGGCGCCCGGCCGGTGAGGTCCTGGACGGCGCCCGTGACCGCCGAGTCGTCGAACTCGCCCTCGGCGAAGAAGCGGAAGAAGGCGTCGACGTACTTCTCCGGCATCTCCACGCTCATCGTCACGCGGGCCTCGGCGTCCGAAAGCGGTTCCAGCCGTAGCTCCCGCCCGAGCAGTTCACTCAGGACACGCAGCCGGTCGGCGGGCCGGAGCGAACCCGGGCCGGTGATGGCGTACGCGAGCCCTTCGTGTCCCGGCGTGGTCAGCGACTCCGCGGCGACGGCGGCGATGTCGTACGGATCGATCGTCGCCACCGGGACGTTCGCGAACGGCTCGCGGACGACATCCCCGGCGCGAAGCTGCGGGATCCACTGCAGCGAGTTCGACATGAACCCGCTCGGCCGCAGGAAGGTCCACGCCAGCTTCGAAGCGCGCACCGCCGCCTCGGCCGCCATGTGCATCCCCGCGACGGCGTTGTCCGCGTGCCCGCCGACGACCGAACGGGATGACAGCAGCGTGACCTGCTCGACGCCCGCGTCCCGCATCACCGCGAGCGCGCCCGGCATGTCCTCGTAGCCGCCGAGCAGGAAGACCGCCCGGACACCCTCCAGCGCGGGTTTCAAGCTCGTCGGCTCGTTGAGATCTCCTGTCACTCCCTCGACGCCGTCCGGCAACAGCCGCGGCGTGCGGACCAGCGCCCGGACGGGATGCCCGCCGCGCGCCAGGATTCCGGTCAGTTCCGAGCCGACGTTGCCGCCTGCCCCGGTCACCAAGATCATCTGTTTCTCCCCAGTGCGGTGGCCGCCGTCACAGGCCGCGGCCGTCGCCGGTCACCCTGCCAGGGAGATCAGGACGGCTCAAGGCGACTTGGGCACCGCCGGGTACGGGACGAACGTGCTGGTGTTCTCGTCGACGGTCAGCTGCTTGCCGATCGTCGGGAACGCGCGCTGCGAACACGCCGGGCGTTCGCAGACTTTGCAACCCATGCCGATCGGGGTGGCCGCGGCGCGGTCGTCGAGATCGAGCCCGGTCGAGTAGATGAGCCGTTTCGCGTGCCGAAGTTCGCAGCCGAGGCCGACGGTGAACGTCTTTCCGGGGCTGCCGTAGCCGCCGATGTTGCGGGACACCGTCCGCGCGACCCAGAAGTAGCTCTTGCCGTCGGGCAGGGTCGCGATCTGGGTGAGGATCTTGCCGGGCTGGGCGAACGCCTCGTAGATGTTCCACAGGGGACACGCGCCGCCGACGCGGGAGAAGTGGAAACCCGCGGCGGACTGGCGTTTCGACATGTTCCCCGCCCGGTCGACCCGCACGAACGAGAACGGCACGCCGCGGTTCTTCGGGCGCTGCAAGGTCGAGAGCCGGTGGCAGACCGTCTCGAAGCCGACGCCGAAGTGGTCGCAGAGCCGCTCGATGTCGTAGCGGAAGCGTTCGGCGCTCGCCAGGAACGGTCCATAGGGGAGGATCAGCGCGCCCGCGAAGTAGTTCGCGAGCCCGACTCGGGCCAGCGAACGCGCGGCGGGCCCGGAGAACGCCCACGAGTCGGCGAGTTCGGTGATCAGGTCGTCGTATTCCAGCAGCGCGATCTGCGAAGCCATCCGGAACGCCTGCTGCCCGACGCGCAGGCTCGGCGCCAGCCGCAGCACTCGCGGCCCCGGTTCGTAGCGGTGCTGTTCGCCGTTGGTCTCGTCGATGCCTTCGCTCGTGACGTCGACGCCGTAGCGCTGGATCAGGGTCTCCTTCAGCGCCGCGAGCACCTGACCGCGTTGCAGCGGGATGTCGTGCGCCATCCGTTCGGCGCGTTCGTCCAGCTCGGCGACGTAGTTCTCCCGTTCGTAGAAGAAGTCGCGGACCTCTTCGTGCGGCAGGGCGGTCGCGGCGCTGCCGTGCAGGCCGAGGCCGTTTTCCGTGGTCAGCGCGGCGGTGTTCTCGACGGCGTTGCGGTAGCTGCGGTGCAGTTTGACCAGGGCCTGGGCGATGGTCGGCAGGTTGGTGGCGAGGTCGTTGAGCTCGCTGTTCGTGACGTCCACGCCGAGGACTTCGTCGAGCAGCGCCTCCTTCACATCGGCCACCAGCCGGGCGGTGTCGTTGTTCGCGAAGAACTCGGTGTCCACTCCGAACGCCTGCGTGATGCGAAGGAGCACCGGGACGGTCAGCGGACGCGAGTTGTGCTCGATCTGATTGAGGTAACTGGGTGAGATCTCCAGCACACGAGCGAGATCCGCCTGGCTCATCGACCGGCTTTCGCGCAGATGCCGCAGCTTCGCTCCGGCGAAGGTTTTGTCCACTGAGGCCTCTCTGTCCGCAAGGTTTCCGGGCCTGAACGATTCAGTGAACGGTCAAGCCCGTGGATTTTGCCTCTGCTTGCGAACCTGCGATTCGCAACCTTTGCAAGATGCTACGGAAGCTTCGCAGAAATTGGCAAATTGGAGGCCTGGATCGGATTTCCCCTGTCATGTCAGGGTCGGATCAGGAAAGGCGATCACTCGCAAACTTCGCAACACCGGGAGAATCCGATGACTCAGCACGCGCAGCAGCTGGAGCAGGCGGCCGCCGAACTGGCCAAGCAGTGGGAGACCGACCCCCGCTGGGCGGGCGTGAAGCGTTCGTACTCCGCGGCTGACGTGGTCAAGCTGCGCGGCAGCGTGGTCGAGGAGCACACGCTCGCTCGCCGCGGCGCCGAGAAGCTGTGGGACCTCCTGCACACCGAGGACTACGTCCACTCGCTGGGCGCACTGACCGGTAACCAGGCCGTGCAGCAGGTGCGCGCCGGCCTCAAGGCCATCTACCTGTCGGGCTGGCAGGTCGCCGCCGACGCCAACCTCTCCGGCCAGACCTACCCGGACCAGAGCCTCTACCCGGCCAACTCGGTGCCGGCCGTCGTCCGCCGCATCAACAACGCGCTGGGCCGCGCCGACCAGATCAACTGGGCCGAGGGCAACACCGACATCGACTGGTACGCCCCGATCGTCGCCGACGCCGAGGCCGGTTTCGGTGGCCCGCTCAACGCCTTCGAGCTGATGAAGGGCATGATCGCCGCCGGTGCCGCGGGTGTGCACTGGGAGGACCAGCTCGCTTCCGAGAAGAAGTGCGGTCACCTCGGCGGCAAGGTGCTGATCCCGACCAAGCAGCACGAGCGCACGCTGAACGCCGCCCGCCTCGCCGCGGACGTGCTGAACGTGCCTTCGCTGATCGTCGCCCGCACCGACGCGCAGGCCGCCACGCTGATCACCAGCGACGTCGACGAGCGTGACCGCAAGTACGTCACCGGCGAGCGCACCGCCGAGGGCTTCTACAACGTCACCAACGGCATCGACCCCTGCATCGACCGCGGTCTGGCCTACGCCGAGTACGCCGACCTGCTGTGGATGGAGACCTCCAAGCCGGACCTCGAGGTCGCCCGCCAGTTCGCCGAGGCGATCAAGGCCAAGTACCCGGACCAGATGCTGGCCTACAACTGCTCGCCGTCGTTCAACTGGAAGAAGCACCTGGACGACGCGACGATCGCGAAGTTCCAGCGCGAGCTCGGCCACATGGGCTACAAGTTCCAGTTCATCACGCTGGCCGGCTTCCACGCCCTGAACTACTCGATGTTCGACCTGGCGCACGGTTACGCCCGCGAGGGCATGACCGCCTACGTCGACCTGCAGGAGCGCGAGTTCGCTTCGGAGGACCGCGGTTACACCGCCACGAAGCACCAGCGCGAGGTCGGCACCGGCTGGTTCGACAACGTCGCGACCGCGCTGAACCCGGAGAGCTCGACCACCGCGCTCGCCGGTTCCACCGAGGCCGAGCAGTTCTGATCCCTCGCAAGTAGGTGACCGGTGGCGGTCTTTCGACCCCCGGGAGACCGCCACCTCCCTTCCCTTCTATCTCTCGCGAAGCCCCAGCGGAGGCATACCATGGTTGAGAAGCTGAACTACCGGATCGACGTCTGCGGACCTGCCGGTGACCGGTTCGACGAGATCCTCACCCCGGCCGCGCTGGACTTCGTGGCCAAACTGGACAACGCGTTCGCCGGCCGCCGCCGCGAGCTGCTCGACGCGCGCCGTCTGCGCCGCGAGAAACTGCAGTCCGGTGAGGAGCCGCTGGGCTTCCTGCCCGAGACGCGCTCCATCCGCGACGACAGCAGCTGGTCGGTCGCCCCGGCCGCGCCCGGTCTCGAAGACCGCCGCGTCGAGATCACCGGCCCGACCGACCGCAAGATGACGGTCAACGCGCTGAACTCCGGCGCGAAGGTCTGGCTCGCCGACTTCGAGGACGCGACCTCGCCGACCTGGCACAACGTCATCGACGGCCAGCTCAACCTGTTCGACGCGATCCGCCGCAACATCGACTTCACCACCGAGGCCGGCAAGCGCTACACGATCGGCGACGAGCCCGCGACGATCGTCGCCCGCCCCCGCGGCTGGCACTTGGTGGAGAAGCACATCCGCATCGACGGCCGCCCGGTCTCGGCGAGCCTGGTCGACTTCGGCCTCTACTTCTTCCACAACGCGCGCCAGCTGCTGGCCCGAGGCAGCGGCCCGTACTTCTACCTGCCGAAGCTCGAGAACCACCTCGAAGCGCGGCTGTGGAACGACGTCTTCCTGCTGGCGCAACGGGAACTCGGCATCCCGCGCGGCACCGTCCGGGCCACCGTGCTGATCGAGACGATCACCGCCGCGTTCGAGATGGAGGAGATCCTCTACGAACTGCGCGAGCACGTCGCCGGGCTGAACGCCGGCCGCTGGGACTACATCTTCAGCGTCATCAAGAACTTCTCGTCGCACGGCGCGGACTTCGTGCTCCCGGACCGCGCGCAGGTGACGATGACCGTCCCGTTCATGCGGGCCTACACCGAACTGCTGGTGCGCACCTGCCACAAGCGCGGGGCGCACGCCATCGGCGGCATGGCCGCGTTCATCCCGAGCAAGGACCCGGAGATCAACGCGACCGCGCTGGAGAAGGTCCGCCAGGACAAGGAACGCGAGGCGAACGACGGTTTCGACGGCTCGTGGGTCGCGCACCCCGGCCTCGTCCCGGTCTGCCGCGAGGTGTTCGACGAGGTGCTCGGCGGCTGGCCCAACCAGCTCGGCAAGCTCCGTGAGGACGTCGTCGTCACCGCCGAGGATCTGCTCGACGTCGCCAGCGCGGGCGGCGAGGTCACCGAAGCGGGTGTCCGCGCCAACATCAACGTCGCGCTGCGCTACATCGACGCGTGGCTGCGCGGCACCGGCGCGGCGGCGATCCACAACCTGATGGAGGACGCCGCCACCGCTGAGATCGCGCGCTGCCAGGTGTGGCAGTGGATTCGCAACGGCACGAAGCTCGAAGACGGCACCGCGCTCACCCGCGAGCTTGCCGTGTCCTATTTGGACGAAGAGCTGGCCTCGGTGCGGGCCGAACTGGGCGAGGGCAACCGGCTCGGCGACGCCTACGAGATCTTCACCGAGACCGCGCTGGGCGAGAAGCTGCCGAGTTTCCTCACCACCGGCGCGTACGCGCGATACCTGACCACTCACTGATCCAGGCTCCGGCCGCCTCTACCTGACGCGGGGCGGCCGGGTTCCACACCGGTTTGGGACGGTGTGGCCCAACGGGTCCGGTGGCGGCGGCTCCCCGCCACCGGACCCGCTTCACGCGCGCGCCCCTCCGGTAGCGCCTGTCGGGCGTGCGCCCGTCGCGGAGGCCCCGTCCTCACCACACCACCGTGGACGGGGCCTTCGCGGCTTTCTCATGCCGAACATGCGTGATCGAAGGCGTAACTCGCGTGCTTGGAGGCGTAACACGATGATCCGGCTCCAAGCACGCGAGTTACGGCTCTGATCACGCGAGTTACGGCTCTGATCACACTCACGGGACCGGACGAAACGGTCACGGACCGCGATTAGGTAGGGGTACGTAGTGATACCCCCGTTGTTTCGGCGGCGGGTCGCGCGGATGCTCTGCGCCGGGTGGGGATTCCGCCCGTTTCCCGAGGAGCCACCATGAAGAAGCAGTTGAGAACCCTCTTGGCCGCGACCTTCGCCGTCCTCGCCGTCGCCCTCGCCGCCCCGGCGGTGTCCGCTTCGGCCGGGGTCACGGCGCAGCCGGACTGTGTCCGGCCGTGCCACTTCTGACCGGCGTCACCTAGAGCAGCCCCGGGGGTCGCGCCCCTCGCGACCCGCGACGCTCGTGGAGGGGGTCCGGGTCCCCCGACGTCCCGGATTCCCCTCCGCCCTGCCTTCCCTCGGCGGCGCGCATGTCGCGAAAGCCACTTTCGGGACATCAGACGTCGCGAAAGTGGCTTTCGAAACGTCGGCGGGGTGAGCGGCCGGCCGTGTCGAGGCATGTCGCGAAAGCCACTTTCGCGACGTCTGATGTCCCGAAAGTGGCTTTCGNGTGGCTTTCGCGACATGCCTCGACACGGCCGGCCGCTCACCCCGCCGACGTTTCGAAAGCCACTTTCGGGACATCAGACGTCGCGAAAGTGGCTTTCGCGACATGCGCCCTGCCGCGTTTAGTCCTCTGAATGCGCCGGGGCATCAGGGCTCGAAGGCGTTCCCGGTCGCGATCTTCGGCCGCCCCAGTTCCACCGGCTCCCCGACGCGAGCCCGCCGGTAGACCGCGACGGTCGCCTCGGCGATCCGCCCCCAGTCGAAGTCAGCAGCCAGCCGCGACTGCGCGGTCAGCGCACGGCGGGCGGCGGCGACCTCGTCGTCCAGCACCGCCTCGACGGCGTCCCCGAGGGCGTCGACGTCGCCGGGGCTGAACGCCAGGCCGGTCTCGCCGTCGACGACGACCTCGCCGAGCCCGCCCGCGGTCGAAGCGACCAGCGGCGCCTTCGCCGCGGCCGCCTCCAGCGCGACGATCCCGAACGGCTCGTACCGGCTGGGCAGCACGACGGCGTCGGCCGCGGCCAGCACGGCGCGCAATTCGCGGTCGGACAGATGGCCGACGAAGTCCACCGCGCGGCGCACGCGCAGCTTGCGGGCCTGGTCGACCAGTTCCTCCAGATGCCGTCCCTTGCCGGCGACGACCAGCCGCGTCCCCGGTTTGGCGCGGCGGATCCGGGGGAGCGCGGCGAGCAGGTCCTGCACGCCCTTCTCCCACTCCAGCCGTCCGAAGTACAGCAGCAGCGGCGCGCCGGAGGGGCTGTAGACCTCGCGCGCGTGCGCGACCTCCTCCGCGGGCACCTGCCAGGTGCGTTCCTCGATGCCGTTGTGGATCACGGTGACCGCTTCGCCGTCGACCTCGAACAGGTGCGCCACCTCGCGGCGCATGGCCTGCGAACAGGTGATCAGCGCGTCCGAACGGTTCGCGAGCCACCATTCGACGGAGTGCACCTGCTGGTTCAGCGGATGCGAGAGCCAGCCGGAGTGCCGTCCGGCCTCGGTGGCGTGGATCGTGCCGACCAGCGGCACCCGCGCGGCCTCCGCGATCGCGATGGCGGGATGGGTGACCAGCCAGTCGTGCGCGTGCACCACGTCCGGCTGCCAGGTGCGCAGCAGGTCGGTGGCGGCGCGGACCATCGCGTGCCCCATGGCCAGCGTCCACGCGACGAGGTCCCGTTCGAAGGTCACGTGCATCGGATCCTCGGCGACCCGGATGATCCGGACGCCTTCGACCACGCGATCGGTCCTCGGGTGGGTCTCGGCGTCGGTGCCCGCCGTGTGACGGCACAGGACGACCACGTCGTGCCCCTGCCGGGCGAGATGCCTGGCCAGGGCGTGGACGTGCCGTGCGAGTCCGCCGACGACCACGGGTGGGTACTCCCACGACAACATCAGCACGCGCATGGGTGGAGGTTACTCGTGAGTCGGTCGTCACCGGGACGGGGCGATCACCCCTCCCGGTGAACCCGATCGAGGGCGACAGGAGCGACGATCTTTGCCACCATCGGGTCGATGACGTCTTCGGTGAACGCGGCCGGACCGGCCTTCAAGTCCGTCGAACCGGTGCTCTCGACGCCGTGGTCCGCGCACGTCGGGCCCGGCGACGCGCTGCCGGAGTACCCCCGTCCGCGGCTGGTCCGCGAACGGTGGCTGAACCTCAACGGCGTCTGGGAGTACGCGGGCAGCGGCGCGCCCGGCCGGAACGGGTACGGCGAGCGGATCCTGGTGCCGTTCCCGCCGGAGTCGGCGCTCTCCGGTATCGGACGGCGGGACGAAACCCTCTGGTATCGCAGGGTTTTCGAGGTCCCGTCCGGCTGGGACGGTCAGCGCGTGCTGCTCCACTTCGGCGCCGTCGACCAGTCCGCCGAGGTCTGGCTCAACAACCAGAAGGTGGCCGTCCACGAAGGCGGATACACGGCCTTCAGCGCGGACATCACCGACGTGCTGCGCCCGTCGGGATCGCAGGAACTGACCGTCCGCGCGACGGACCGCACCGACGCCTCGACCCACCCCGTCGGCAAGCAGCGGAACGACCCGGAAGGGATCTTCTACACCGCCGCGTCGGGTATCTGGCAGACCGTCTGGCTGGAGCCCGTGCCGTCCGCGCACGTCCGGGATCTCCAGACGACGCCGGATCTCGAAGGAGTGACGGTTGTGCCGAAGGTCACAGGCGGCGCCCGGGTGGAGCTGATCGTGAGCGAGCCCGACGGCCCGGAAGTGGCACGCGTCGAGGGAGAGGCAGGACAGCAGTTGCGCGCGGAGGTCCCTTCGCCGCGCCTCTGGACACCCGACGATCCGTATCTCTACGACCTTCAGGTCCGCCTACTCGATGAAAGCGGCAACGCGCTCGACGTCGTCGAGTCCTACACCGGGCTCCGCACGATCGGGACGGTCACCGACGTCCAGGGCAGGCCGCGGATCGCGCTCAACGGCCGGATCACCTTCCTCCACGGCCCGCTCGACCAGGGCTATTGGCCGGACGGGATCCACACCGCCCCCACCGACGAGGCGTTGCGGTTCGACCTGGAGAAGACCAAGGAACTGGGCTTCAACTTCGTCCGCAAACACGTCAAGGTCGAGCCGGAGCGCTGGTATCACTGGGCGGATCGGCTGGGCCTGCTCGTCTGGCAGGACATGCCGTCGCTCACCGTCTCCTTCGACGGCCCGCCAGGGACGGCGCCCGATCCGGTGCCGGAGGCGAAGGCACGGTTCGAAGCCGAACTGATCGAGATGATCGAGCAGCTGCGCGGGGTGACCTCGATCGTCGGCTGGGTGCCGTTCAACGAGGGCTGGGGCGAATTCGACACCGCGCGGATCGCGAAGCTGGTGAAGGATCTCGACCCGACCAGGCTCGTCGTCGCGAACAGCGGGGTGAACTGCTGCTTCTCGCGGCCGGACACCGGCGCGGGCGACGTCTACGACGACCACACCTACGTCGGTCCGGGGAAACCCGTGGTGAAGGACGGCAGGGTGATCGTCGACGGTGAGTACGGCGGCCTCGGCCTGGTCCTCGACGAGCACCGCTGGCCGGGGGAGCCGCAGGCTTACGAGATGACGCCGACCTCGGCAGAGCTGACGAAGCGCTATGCCGAGGTCAGCGAACGACTCGAACGGATCATCGCCGGAACCGGCCTTTCCGGCGCGATCTACACCCAGACCACCGACGTCGAGAACGAGGTCAACGGCCTGCTCACCTACGACCGGCGGGTGGTGAAGGCGGACGCGGCGACCGTCGCGGCCCGCAATCGCGCGGTCATCGAAGCGGGTCAGTCCGGCTGAGCCTCCACCGGACCGCCCGAATCCCGGACCCGGACGGGCACCCCGAGCAGCTGAGAAGGCAGCTGCCCGGGGTCGTGACCGGGGTTCATCCACACGTCGACCGTGGGTGTCCCCTCGGCCTCGCCCTGCCCGACGCCGACCACTCCCGGGACGTCGTCGAGCCACCGGGACGCCGCCACCAGCGCGGCGTCGATGTCGGAGACTTCGTCGGCCACTACGGGTGCACCCGGATCCCGAGCGACGCTTCGACCAGCGAGATCCGGTTGATCACGGTGACCACCGGCGAGCCGGCGAACAGCAGGCCGACGGCGTTCTCGCTCAGGTCCGCCACGAGGCTGCCCGAGTCGCCGCCGGCCGACATGTCGGTGGTCAGCAGCTGCTGCGCGAACCGGGCCACCCGGCCGCCGCCGTAGTTCACGTCGACGGTGGCGTTGATGTTCGTGATCCGCCCGGTCGTCCAGTTCGTGGTCCGGCCGGTCTTCTGCACGAGCGTGCCGACCGCGGGCGCCACGTTGGTGCCCTTGAGTTCGCCGACCCAGAAGATCCGCCGGTCGAGGTCGTGGAACTGGCCTTCGGCGATCGCGGCGTCGACGAAGTTCAACGGCACCGGCTGCCCCGGCTGGATGAACTTGATCGGCACGAACCGGCTCAGCCTGGCGATGACGTCGGTGGGGACGACGCCGCCGTCGAACGGGCCGGGCTGCAGGATCGGGTCGCCGATGGCGGCGGCGTTGGAGTTCGCCAGCACGTGGTTGTTGCTCAGGATGTAGTACCGCGGCGGTTTGCCGGGCAGCGCCGTCGCGTCGTAGACCGCGGTGCCGTAGGTGCCGGCGGTGATCTTGAAGTGGCCGACGCTGAGCCCGCCGAACGCCGGACGGAACCGCTTGGCGAGGGTGAACGGACCGACCTGCTCACGGGCGAGCTCGTCGGGGCGGGCGAGGGTCGGAGCCTGGGGTTCGTCGAGCATCGTGGCGGCGCCGTTCACCTTCGGCGCGGCGATACTGCGGCCCGCCTGCAGCACGCCGACCTCCTGGACGTCGGTGGGCACGCCCGCCAGCGTCGCCGGGACGAGGTCGTCGTCACGCAGCATCTCGTGCGGCATCTTCGTGTCGACGAGGACGGTGATCGCCTTCTCACCGGTGTCCCTCCCGCCGGACCATTTGGTGCCGAGCGCGACACCCACCACGTTCTGCCGGTTCAGCAACGACTCCTCTTCGGCCGCCTGCACGCTCGCCAGTGAGAGGAATTCGTCCGGGATCATATTGTTCTCGATCATTTCGGCCACACTTTTCTGGTTGTCTGCGTTGGCGAAGAAGTGCGGGAGTCCCGACGAAAGAGTGTTCCCCTGTCCGCGGGCCGGCGCCATAGTGCAATCGGGTACGGCGCTTCACCGGGGAATGTCAGTATTTCCCTTGTGTGGCAAGGGTTTGTGATCGAGCAACCGGCCATCGCGCGAGTGCCGGGGATATTCGGGGACTTTGGTCACCGGATCGCCGGAAAAGGAAACAGGCCGGCTCCGCAGAGCCGGCCTGTTTGGTGGGAAGCGGGGTTCAGCCGATCGTGGCGTCGATCGCCTTGGTGATCTCTTCGTCCTCGGGTTCGGTGCGCGGGCGGAATCGTCCCACCACTTCACCGGACGGGGCGACGAGGAACTTCTCGAAATTCCACTGCACATCGCCGGCGGCGCCTTCCGCGTCGGCCGCCTTGGTCAGCTCGGCGTAGAGCGGGTGCCGGGTTTCGCCGTTCACGTCCAGCTTTTCGAACAGCGGGAACGAAACGCCGTACGTCGTCGAGCAGAAGGTCTGGATCTCCTCGGCGGTGCCCGGCTCCTGGCCGGCGAACTGGTTGCACGGGAACCCGACGACGGAGAAACCCTTGTCCGCGTAGCGTTCCTGCAGCTTCTCCAGCCCGGTGTACTGCGGCGTCAGCCCGCATTGCGACGCCACGTTCACCACCAGCAGCGTCTTGCCCTCGAGTGCGCCGAGCGTCGTGTCCTCGCCCGCGAGCGTCTTCAGCGGAATGTCGTGGATCCCCATGCTCTCCCTTTCGTCATTTCCTCAGCAGATCACGCGCGTCGACGTGGCCGAACGGTCCGTCGTCGCGCCGGAACGCGGCCGCGGTCTCCCGCGCGCGGTCGAGCGCGCCCTCGCGGAGCAGGCCGGCGAGCGTGTCGAACCGTTCGGTGTGCACCTTCGCCCGCCGCCGCGCGTAGTCGGCGGCGGAATCCTTGGTGACCATGAACGCCCAGTCGCTCGACAGCGCCAGCATCGCCTCGGCGACGGCCTGGTCGCGGACGGCGTCGCGGGTCGTCGTGTCCATCCCGGTGACCAGGTCCAGCATCCGGTGCTGCAGCGCGGCGTTGTCCCGCACCATGTCGGCGACCTGCTCGCCGTCCCAGACCCGCCAGTCCTTGCCCGAGCCCCACGACGACGCCGGGAGATCGACCTTCCCGCCGAGGTGACCCGCTTCGAGCGCGCCCTTGAGCGTGGTGACGCGGACGCCCGCCTCGGGCAGCGCGCGCAGGACACCTTCGAGCCAGGCCGGGCCCTCGTGCCACCAGTGTCCGAAGAGTTCGGTGTCGTACGCGGCGACGACGAGCGATTCGCGGCCGTGCTCGGCCTTGAGCGAACGCAGGCGGGCGACGACGGTGTCGACGAAGTCCTGGACGTGGCCGCCGAGGGTGGCCGTCGCCATCGCCGGGTCGTACGGCGCCTTGTCCGGTGGCTCGACGGTCTTGCCGGTCACCCTGGACGGTTTGAGGCCGACTTCGTGCGCCCAGGTGTGGAAGTCGCGGTACGCGGCGTGGCCGGGGTAGCCGGCCTTCGGCGACCAGACGCGGTACGTGACTTCGAGGTCGCGGCCGAAGCAGACGACGTCGGAATCGCCGACGGTCCGTGCCGCCGACGTGTCACCGTGCAGGGACGGCCCGTCGACCATGAACCGCTGGACGCCCGCGGCGGCGTATCCGGCCTCCATTCCGGGCGCGTAGCCGCATTCAGGTGCCCAAATGCCTTCGGGACGGCGCCCGATCCGCAGCGCGGTGTCGGTCAGCCCGCCGCGCAGCATGAAGTCGCGGACCGCCGGATCGAGCAGCGGCTGGAACGGATGCGCCAGGGGGCCGCCGAGCAGTTCGATCGTCCCGTTGTCCACAAAGGACCGAAGGATCGGCGAGAAACCGTGCCGCCAGTGGGTTTCGAGTTCTTCCGATGCCCTGAGCGCCGTCCGGTACTCGCTCGCCGCGAGCTCGCGCAGCAGCGGGTCGCCGCGCCACAGCGTGGACGCGTGCCAGGAGCGCAGCTGCCAATGCCCGAGCCAGTCGTGGAAGGCGTCGATGCAGTACGGGTCGTCGAGCTGGGCGGCGAGGATCGGCGTCATCCCGAGGGTGAGGACGTCTTCGCGGCCCTCGTCGGCGAAGCGGCGCAGGAGGTCGACCATCGGCAGGTAGGAGTGCGCCCACGCCTGGTAGAGCCATTCTTCGCCGACCGGCCAGGACCCGTGGTGCGGCAGCCACGGCAGGTGGCTGTGCACGACGAGGCAGAACGTGCCTTCGTACTCGCTCATCCGCGCACCGCCACGGCCACGAGGTCGAGGCTGGCGTCGAGGTCTTCGCCGTGGATCGCGAAGTCCGTGGCCTGGATGGCTTCGACGTCGGCGAGCAGTTCGGCAGGCCAGGTCGCCTGCCCGGGCAGCTGCCCCATGACGACGTCGAGCTGCGCGTCGATGATCGAGCCGCCGTACTTGGCGTCCAGCTTCGCGACGCCCTCGCCGTGGTGGAGGCCGTGCAGCGTCTCGACCTCGAAACCGGCGTCACGCAGCAGTCCGTCCAATTCGGACGGTGCGAGTTCCCTGGTGTGGAACGGGTTGAGCGGGGTGTCGCTGTCCGGGGTGAAGGTCAGCCGGTTGGGGGTGGTGACGATCAGGCGTCCGCCGGGGGCGAGCACGCGGCGGCATTCGGCGAGGAAGGCGGCCTGGTCCCAAAGGTGCTCGATCACCTGGAAGTTGGCGACGACGTCGATCGAGGCGTCCCGCAGCGGCAGGAACACCAGGTTCGCCCTGGCCACGCCGATGCCGGGGTAGCGGCGGGCGACGTGCTCCGTGGTGGGGACGTCGTAGTCGAGGGCGAGCACCCGCTCGGCGACCGTGGCGATGAGCCCGGCGCCGTAGCCCTCGCCGCACCCTGCCTCCAGGACGGTCTTGCCCGCGCACAAGGGCAGGAGCTGTTGATACGCGGCCTCGTGGCGGCGGTACCAGTAGTTCTCCTCGGCGATGCCCGGCACGGTGCGTTCACCGGTGAGGTGCAGCGCTTCGGCCCTGGTGGCTGGGGTGGTCACGCCGCGACCCTACCGGCCGGTCACTTCGGCCCGCGTGTCACGTTTCGCGGCGCTGTCCAGTCCAGGAGGTATGCAACGGACATTCACCCGCGTACTGCTCGTCGTCTTCGGTCTCATCGAACTGCCCGTCGGGCTGTGGCCGCTGATCAGCCCGGAGGGCTTCTACCGGGACTTCCCGGGGTTCCGCACCGGCTGGGTGGCGATGGACGGCCCCTTCAACGAACACCTGATCCAGGACTTCGGCGGCCTCAACCTGGCGCTATCCGCGATCCTGATCGGCGCCGCCGTGATCGGGACGACCGCCGTGGCCAGGCTCGCCGCGCTCGCCACCTTCTGTTTCGGGCTCCCGCACTTCCTCTACCACCTGGGGCACGTCTCGCATTTCGAGCCGGTGGACCAGGTGCTGATCGTCGTGACGACGGCGCTGGGCGCGGTGCTCCCGATCGTGCTGGCGCTGATCCCGTCGAAGCGGGTCACACCGGCGACACCGTGATGCCGATGGCGCCGGGGCCGAGGTGGGCGCCGAGGATCATGCTGGCGTCCACCAGGGTGCTGTCGACCATATGCGGCAGCCGCGCCCGCAGCCGTCCGCCGATCTCGAGATCGCGTTCGTCCGGGCCGAACCGGGTGATGGCGACCTCCACGTCCTGATCGCCCGCGCACTCCACCGCGAGGTCGACGAGTTTGTTGAGCGCCCGCCGCTGGCCCGGGACCCGGGTCAGCGGGGCGACCTCGCCGTTCTTCACCGTCAGCAGGGGTTTGATCGAGAACGCCGAGCCGAGGAAGGCCTGCGCGGCGCCGATCCGGCCGCCGCGGCGCAGGAACTCCAGCGTGTCGACGTAGAGGATCTCCCGGCTGCCGCGGAACCGGCGTTCGGCCGCGTCGATCACCCGGGTGGCCTGCCCGCCGGCGGCGGCGACCTTGGCCGCCGAGGTCGCCGCGAAACCGAGGCTCATCCCGGTGGTCCCGCTGTCGAGGACGTGCACCGGGACGTTCACCTGCTGGGCGGCCTCGCGGGCGGCGTTCACCGTCTCCGACATGCGGCCCGAGATGTGGATGCTGACGATCGCGGAGGCGCCCTTGCTCGCGGCGTCCTGGAACGCCCAGAAGAACGCGGCGACCTCGGGCGGCGCCGTCTTCACCGGGGTTCCGGCGCGCAGATGGCCGATGATCTCCTCGCGGTCGTAGCGGTTCTCTTCGTCGAACTGCTCTCCGACCTGCAGTTGCACCTGAACGACGCCGATTCCCCAGCGTTCGGCGACCGGGGCGGGGAGGCAGGCGGTGGAGTCCGTGATCACGGCGACGGGGCCGGGCATGGAACGCATGGTCGGGCAGGCTATCGCCTTGCCCTCGGCGCGAGTACCCCGGAATACGGCCGTTCGGGTTAGTCGGCCGGTAACACTCACTTACGGGTGAATTACCTGGACGATGGTCCCATTAAAACGTGCATCCAGGTGAATGAGGTCACCTCGGGGGGCCGCGGCGCTGAAATGGCCCTAATCTACCGGCCAGTAGAGCTGTTGCCCCGTGGCCGACGCCGGCCACCAACGGGAGGTCGAAGTAGACCCATGACGAACATCGTTGTCCTGGTCAAGCAGGTACCGGACACCTACTCGGAGCGGAAGCTCTCCGGTGCCGACAACACTCTTGACCGCGAATCCGCCGACGCCGTGCTCGACGAGATCAACGAGAAGGCCGTCGAAGAAGCCCTGAAGATCAAGGAAGCCGGCGAGGGCGAGGTCACCGTCGTCTCGGTGGGTCCCGACCGCGCGACCGACGCGATCCGCAAGGCGCTGTCCATGGGTGCCGACAAGGCCATCCACGTCTCCGACGAGGCCCTGCACGGCTCCGACGCGATCGCCACCGCCAAGGTGCTCGCCGCCGCGATCTCGAAGGTCGAAGGCTTCGACCTGGTCATCACCGGTAACGAGGCCTCCGACGGCCGCGGTGGCGCCGTGCCGGCGATCATCGCCGAGCTGCTCGGCCTGCCGCAGCTGACCCACGTGAACGAGCTGACCGTCGAGGGCACCTTGATCAAGGCCGACCGCTACACCGAGGACGGCGTCACGCACCTCGAGGCGAACCTGCCCGCGGTGGTGAGCGTCGGCGAGAAGATCAACGAGCCGCGCTACCCCTCCTTCAAGGGCATCATGGCCGCGAAGAAGAAGCCGGTCGAGACGCTGACCGTCGCGGACCTCGGCGTCGACGCCGGCGAGGTCGGCCTCGGCAACGCCTGGTCGTCCGTGCTCGAAGCCTCCCCGAAGCCGCCGCGCACCGCCGGCGAGCGCGTCGAGGACGAGGGTGACGGCGGCAGCAAGGTGGCCGCCTACCTGGTCGCGCAGAAGCTCATCTGAGACAGGTTTCGAGGAGGAATAGGGAAATGGCTGAAGTACTCGTCCTCGTCGACCACGTCGACGGTGAAGTCAAGAAGGTCACGCTCGAGCTGCTGACCGCCGCTCGTGAACTGGGTGAGCCGTCCGCGGTCGTCGTCGGCCCGACCGGCACCGCCGCCAAGGCGAAGGAAGCCCTCGCCGCGCACGGCGCCGCCAAGGTGTACGTCGCCGAGGGCGACAACGCCACCGGCTTCCTGGTCACCCCGAAGGTGGACGTCCTCGCCGCGCTCGCGGAGCGGACCTCCCCGGCCGCCGTGCTCGTCGCGGCCAGCGCCGAAGGCAAGGAGGTGTCCGCCCGGGTCGCGGTCCGCCTCGGCTCCGGTCTGCTGTACGACGCCGTCGGCGTGAACGGCGACGGCAGCGTCGACCAGTCCATCTTCGGTGGCGCGTTCTCGGTGAAGTCCAAGTCCACCAAGGGCATCCCGGTCATCTCGGTCCGCCCGGGCGCGGTCGAGGCGGCCCCGGCCGAGGGTGCCGCCGCCGAGGAGACCGTCGAGGTCCCCGCGGGTGACCCGGCGAAGTCCGCCAGGATCACCGGCGTCGAGCCGATCGTCGGCGGCGACCGGCCGGAGCTGACCGAGGCCTCGGTCGTCGTCTCCGGTGGCCGCGGTGTCGGCTCGGCCGACAAGTTCGACGTCGTCGAGGCGCTCGCCGACTCGCTCGGTGCCGCCGTCGGTGCTTCCCGCGCCGCCGTCGACTCGGGCTACTACCCGGCGCAGTTCCAGGTCGGCCAGACCGGTAAGACGGTCTCGCCGCAGCTGTACATCGCGCTCGGCATCTCCGGCGCGATCCAGCACCGCGCGGGTATGCAAACCTCGAAGACCATCATCGCGGTCAACAAGGACGCCGAGGCGCCGATCTTCGAGATCGCCGACTTCGGTGTGGTGGGCGACCTGTTCAACGTCGCGCCGCAGCTGACCGAAGAGGTCCAGAAGCGCAAGGGCTGAGTCCTTCGTTCGAAGCGGGACCGTCCGGGATTTATTTCCCGGGCGGTCCCTTTTCTGTGATCCGAAAGTGATCTTCCAGCCTGAGAGAACCCTGAGAACCCGCAATTAACTGAACGTGCACTATTCGGCCATCGGGCGCATTGTCGTTGGTACCCCCTGAGGGGTAGACCTGGGTCATGACGACGTCACAGCTCCTCGTCAGTACTGACCAGGCAGGTGTCGAACTCCCGGCCGATGCGCCGCGTTACTCCCTTCTCGTGGCGAACGGGAACGAAGAAGTCGTTGCCGCGCAACGCCTTCGCCATCAGGTGTTCGCCGAGGAAATGGGGGCGACGCTCAATTCCCTCGAACCCGGGCTCGACGTCGACTACTTCGACGAGTTCTGCGACCACCTCGTGGTGCGGGACGACAACACCGGCGAGATCGTGGGCACGTACCGGATGCTGCCGCCCGATCGGGCCGCGCGGGCGGGAAAGCTTTACTCCGACAGCGAATTCGATCTCACCGCGCTCGATTCGCTGCGGCCTTCGCTGGTCGAGACGGGGCGTTCGTGCGTGCATCCCGATCACCGCAGCGGCGCCGTGGTGAGCCTCGTCTGGGCGGGGATCGGGCGCTACATGCTGCTGGCGGGCCACCGGTATCTCGCGGGCTGCGCCTCCGTGCCGCTGACCGACGGCGGAGCCTACGCGGCGGGCGTCTGGGATGTCCTGCGCGCCAAGCACTACGCGGATGAATCCCTTCGGGTGACGCCGCTCAACCCGTGGCGGACCGAGGGTGTCGAGCGGCCCGCCCGCGCGATCCTCCCGCCGCTCATCAAGGGCTACACCCGCCTGGGTGCGAAGATCTACGGCCCGCCCGCGCTCGACGCGGATTTCGGTGTCGCGGACTTCTTCGTCCTGCTGGATCTGCACAACGTCGACGAGCGATACCTCAAGTACTTCCTGGGAGTGCAGGGATGACCCACGCCTGGATGCCGAAGTCGCCGTGCGGCGACGGCTGCCTGAGCGAAGGGGCGCCGACGGTGGCGTTCGGCCGGCGCGTCCTGCGGTTCACCGCGGCGATCGGCGTCATCTTCGGCGCCTTCCTGTCGGCGCCGCTGGTGCTCGTGCTGCGCGGTATGCCCCGGGAACGGTTGGTGCGCCTGCTCTTCGTCGGGATCTTGAAATCCTTCGGGGTGAAGCTGCGCGTGCTCGGCGACGAGCGGTTCCGTGCCGTGCCCGGCCGTGGCGCGCTCGTGGTGAACAACCACATCTCGTGGCTGGACATCATCGCGGTCAACGCCGTCCAGCCGATGCGGGCGCTCGCCAAGAAGGAGGTCGGCGCCTGGCCGGTGCTCGGCCTGCTGGTGCGCCGCGGCGGCAGCATCTTCCTCGACCGGGAGAACCTGCGGAGCCTGCCCGCGACGATGGACGAACTCGCCGACGCGATGCGCGGCGGATCACTCGTGAGCGTGACGCCGGAAGGCACCACCTGGTGCGGTCTCGGCTCCGGCCGGTTCCGCCCGGCGACCTTCCAGGCCGCGATCGACGGCGGGGTCCCGGTGCGGCCGCTCGCGCTGCGGTTCCGGCTCGCCGACGGGCGGGAGACGACCCAGCCGGCGTTCATCGGGCCGGAGTCGCTCATCGCTTCGCTGCGGCGGGTCGCGGCGCTGCGCGGTCTGGTGCTGGAGGTGCACGTGTGCCCGGAGATCGCGCCGGGCCGCGCCGCCGACCGGCGGGAACTGGCCGCGCTGGCGGAATCCGCAGTGCAGGCGGCGCTCGGCCGGGTGCAGATCCCGGTGCAGCGGCGGCGGCGTGCGGTGGCGGTCACTCCAGCGTCAGCGTGATCTTCCCGCCCGCACACCGCGCGCACGGTCTCGCGCGGCCTCGTGCTCGCCGCGCTGGAGCGGGGCGCCGGCCGGGTCCGGGCGTCCTGGCGGATCGACGGGCAGCACCTCCGGGTCACCGTGCGCGACGACGGCCCGGATGTCGCCCGCGCCGTGCCCGCCACCGGTCTCACCGAGCGGATCACCCCGCTCGGCGGCCGCTGGGAGGTCGACGCCGTACCCGATTGGGGGACCACGATCACCGCGGTCCTGCCGCTCGGCGTCCAGGAGACGCCGGAACTGCGCCCGCTCGACCGGCTGAACCCGCGCGAACTCGAAGTCCTCGCCGGGATCGCGCGCGGGAAACGCAACCGGCAGATCGCCGAAGAGCTGGCGCTGACCGAGCACACGGTGAAGTTCCACGTGCGGAAGATCTTGGGGAAACTGGAGGTCACGTCGCGCGGCGAGGCCGCCGTGCTGGCGCGTGAGCTGCGCCTGGAGTCGGTGTCTTGAGCTTGACCTCCACCGGGCTGGAGGTTGCAGGCTCGTCGTATGACGATCACTGGGGACGAGGCCAAGCCGAAGGGTGTGCTCTGGACACCTGAACACCGCGTGACCACCATCGGGCTGCTGCTCATGGTCACGCTCATCGCGTTCGAGAGCATGGGCGTCGCCACCGCGATGCCGACGATGGTGGCCGATCTCGACGGCCTCGCGCTGTACGCCTGGCCGTTCACCACGTTCCTGGTCGCCAGCGTGGTCGCGACCGTCCTTTCCGGACGTCTCGGCGACCGCAAGGGCCCGGCGCCCGCGCTGCTCGCCGGTACCGCGTTGTTCGCCGCCGGCCTGCTCGTCGCGGGACTCGCGCACGACATGCCGCTGCTCCTGCTCGGCAGGGGATTGCAGGGCTTCGGTTCCGGGCTCCTGCTGGTCTCGGTGTCGCTGCTGATCGCGCTCACCTTCAGCGACCGCGAACGCCCGGTGATCTACGCCGCCAACGCCGCCGCGTGGGTCCTGCCCGCGGTGATCGGGCCTTCGATCGCGGGCGTGGTGACCGTGAGCGTCGGCTGGCGCTGGGTGTTCCTCGGGCTGATCCCGCTCACCGGGATCGGGCTCGCGCTGCTGGTCGTCGTCACGCGCAAGCTGCCGGCCCACGTACCCGGCGAATCCGCCGGCCGGGCGGGAGTCGTGCCCGCGGTGGTCGCCGCCCTCGGTGTCGCCGCGCTCACCTGGGCGGCGCAGCACCCGTCTCTCCCGGCGCTGGCCTACGGTGGCGCCGGTCTGGCCGCCCTCGGGTACGCGCTCCGCAAACTCCTGCCCGCCGGGACGCTGACGTCGCGGCCGGGGTTGCCGACAGTGATCGCCTCCCGCGCGCTGATCGCGGGCGCGTACGCCGGGATGGAGGCCTACCTGCCGCTCACGATGACCGAGGTCCACGGCTACAGCCCCGCGCTGGCGGGGCTGCCGCTGACGGTGACCGCGCTGGGCTGGTCGGCGGGGTCGATGCTGCAGGGCCGCATGCTCGACTGGTCCCGTGAAGCGTCGCTGCGGACCGGGTTCGCGCTGGTCGCGGCCGGTCTGGCGATCTTCGTCTTCGTCCCGCTGCCCTCCTTCCCCGGCTGGATGGCGTTCGTGGCGTCGGCCGTCGGCGGCTCCGGGATGGGGATCGCGATGCCCGCGATCTCGGTTCTGCTGCTCCGCTACTCGCCCGAGGCCGAACGCGGGTTCAACACCTCGGCGCTGCAGCTCGGCGACTGGGTCGGATCGGCTCTGACCATCGGTTTGGGCGGTGTTCTGCTCGCTTCGCTGGCGTCGGCGAAGGAGCCTTCGGTGGCGATCTTGGTGCTTTCGGTAGTGCTGACCGGCATCGCGCTGCTCGGGGTGCGGCTGACCGGCCGGTGGCCGTCGGGTATGAGCGCCGCCACCCCCTGACCAAGGGTGGGCTTGGTCACGCCCCGGAACGGGCTACCCTGAAAGACGCGATGACCTATCTCGACCATGCGGCGACCACCCCGATGTTGCCCGAAGCCGTAGCGGCGATGTCCGAGGCGCTGTCCACAGTGGGCAACGCCTCCGCGCTGCATTCCTCGGGGCGCCGGGCGCGCCGCCGGGTCGAAGAAGCCCGCGAGGTGATCGCTGAGGCGCTGGGCGCCCGGCCGTCCGAGGTGATCTTCACCGCCGGTGGCACGGAGAGCGACAACCTCGCGGTCAAGGGCATCTTCTGGGCCCGCAACGGCGAGGACCCGAAGCGGAACAGGGTGCTGTGCAGCACCGTCGAGCACCACGCGGTCCTCGAGTCCGTCGAGTGGCTGGAGCAGCACGCGGGCGCCGAGATCACCTGGGTCGAGGTCGACCAGGCGGGCCGGGTCACCCCCGAGTCGCTGCGCACCGCCATCGGCGACAGCCCCGAGACGGTCGCGCTGGTCACCGTGATGTGGGCGAACAACGAGGTCGGCACGGTCAACCCGGTCGCCGAGCTCGCCGCCGTCTGCGCCGGGCACGAGATCCCGCTGCACACCGACGCCGTCCAGGCCGTCGGCGCGGTGCCGGTCGACTTCACCGAAAGCGGCGCCGCGGCGCTGACCCTCACCGCGCACAAGCTGGGCGGCCCGTACGGCGTCGGCGCGCTGCTGCTCGGCCGCGACACCGCGTGCGTGCCGGTCCTGCACGGCGGCGGCCAGGAGCGCGCCGTGCGTTCGGGCACGCTCGACGTCCCCGCGGTGATCGCCTTCGCGACGGCGGTGAAGGTCGCGGTCGACGGCCGCGAGGAATACGCCAAACGCGTGGCCGAGCTGCGGGACGACCTGATCGAGGCCGTCCGGCGCGAGGTGCCGGACGTGGTGCTCAACGGCGGCGAGGGCGAACGGCTGCCCACGCACGCCCATTTCACCTTCCCCGGTTGCGCGGGTGACAGCCTGTTGATGCTCTTGGACGCCAAGGGCATCGAATGTTCCACCGGTTCGGCGTGCACGGCGGGTGTCGCGCAGCCGAGCCACGTGCTGCTGGCCATGGGTGCCGAACCCGCGGCCGCGCGCGGGTCGCTGCGGTTCTCGTTCGGGCATACCTCGGCACCGGAAGACGTTGAAGCGGTTTCGAGGGAGATCGCGGGCGTCGTCGACAGGGCGAGGCAGGCGGGGCTCGCCGGAATGCGCAAGCAGACGCAGAAGCAAGAGGTGTGAGGAAGATGCGCGTACTGGCCGCGATGAGCGGGGGAGTGGACTCGGCGGTGGCCGCCGCGCGCGCCGTGGACGCCGGGCACGAGGTCGTCGGCGTGCACCTGGCGCTGTCGGCGAAGCCCGGCACGCTGCGCACCGGATCCCGTGGCTGCTGCACGATCGAGGACTCCGGTGACGCGCGGCGCGCCGCGGACATCCTCGGCATCCCCTTCTACATCTGGGACTTCGCCGAGCGGTTCACCGAAGAGGTCATCGAGACCTTCGTCGGCGAGTACGCCGCGGGCCGGACGCCGAACCCGTGCGTCACCTGCAACGAGAAGATCAAGTTCGAGGCGCTGCTGGACAAGGCGATGGCGCTCGGGTTCGACGCCGTCGCCACCGGGCACTACGCCCGTCTGTCCCTTGTGGACGGTGTGCCGGAGCTGCGGCGCAGCGTCGACACGGGCAAGGACCAGTCGTACGTGCTGGCTTCGCTCACCCCGGAGCAGCTGCGGCATTCACTGTTCCCGCTGGGCGATTCGTGGAAGACCGACGTGCGCGCCGAGGCCGCGAGCCGTGGCCTTTCGGTGGCGAAGAAGCCGGACAGCCACGACATCTGCTTCATCCCGGACGGGGACACGAAGAGCTTCCTGGAGAAGCGGCTCGGCCAGCGTCCCGGGCAGCTCGTCGACGCCGAGACCGGCGCCGTGCTCGGTGAGCACACCGGCGTGCACGGTTTCACCGTCGGGCAGCGCAAGGGGCTCGGCATCGAGGCGCCGGCGCCGGACGGGCGGCCGCGTTACGTGCTCTCGCTGGAGCCGGTTTCGGGCACCGTGAAGGTCGGTTCCGCGCGGGACCTCGGCGTGAACGTGATCGAGGCGGACCGCCCGATCTGGCCGAGCGAGCGGCCGCTGGACGGCCCGACCGAATGCGTCATCCAGGTGCGCGCGCACGGCGGGATCGTCGAGGCCGTCGCGGAGGCTTCCGGTGACTCGGTGACCATCCAGCTGCGTGAGCCGCTGCGCGGCGTCGCGCCGGGGCAGGTCGTCGTGCTGTACCGCACCGATGCGGCCGAAGGCGACCTCGTGCTCGGCAGCGCGAAGATCTCCGGCACCCGCTAGCCCCGTCCCGCATTTTGTCCTCTGGATGCGTTCCTTGCGCGTGCAACTACCGCATCCAGAGGACGAAATGCTGTGGGCACGTGCTCACGGCCCCTCGATATCCCGCTCGAAGGCGTGTCGCGAAAGCCACTTTCGCGACGTCTGATGTCCCGAANCCGATTTGGGTGCTTTGTCCGGGGGTTGTGAGTGGCAATGATGGTTCTATTGAGGGGTAGGGCAAACGTGGCGTGTCGTGAAAGCCACCATCGGGAACTCTGGTTCACCGAAAGTGGCTTTCGCGACACGGTGGGGTGCCATACCGCCGGCCGCCGCATCGAGAGGACTAAATGCGGCGGGGGACTAGAACTTCAGCTTGAAGCCGGTGTGCGTGGCCTCGAAACCGAGGCGCTCGTAGAACCGGTGCGCGTCCTCGCGTTTCACGTCCGACGTCAGCTGGACGAGGGCGCAGCCCCGCCGCCGTGATTCGTCGATCGCCCACCGCATCAGCTCGCCGCCGAGGCCGGAGCCGCGATGGCTCGCCCGCACCCGGACGGCCTCGATCTGCCCGCGCAGCGCGCCTTTCCTGGCCAGGCCGGGAATGATCGACAACTGGAGCGTGCCGACGGCCTCCCCGCCGTCGTCGGCGACGATCAGCAGGTGCGCCGGATCGGCGTCGATCTGCTCGAAGGCTTCGAGGTACGGCGTGAGGTCGTCGGCGGAGTCACGGGTGCTGCCGATCTGGTCGTCGGCGAGCATCCCGACGATCGCCGCGACGTCTTCCCGGTGCGCTTCACGGATGATCATGAGGCGTAGTGTCGCACCCCGTCGGTCTCGGCCGCGGTGAGTTTCCCTTGGGCCACCAGCAGATCCAGATGCGAGCCGGTCTCGAGTACGGCGAGCATCTGGTTGAACGGGTCCATGTCGGGAAGTTTGCGCCGCCTCCGCGTCCAGCCCAGCCGCAGCGCGACCTCGTACGCGGTCGTGACTTCCGCGGTGATCTCGGCGCCCATGACTTCGAGCCGGTCCCGGTGGTGCTCCAGCAGTTCGTCGACACGGGCGTGGACGCTGCCGGTGACCGGCCCGTGCGCGGGCAGCATGCGCCGGTCCGGCATCTCGCGAACCAGGCGCAGGGAGTCGAGGTAGTCCCTCAGCGGCAGCTCCGTGGGCACCGGCTGGAAGCCGATGGACGGCGTGATGTGCGGCAGCACGTGGTCGCCGGAGAACACCAGCCCTGCCTCTTCGTCGACGAAGACGACATGCCCGTCCGTGTGGCCGGGCGTGTGCACGATGTCGAACTCGCGACCGGGCACGATCGGGCGTTTGCCGGGGACGAGCCACTCGTCGGGCTGTTCCCACAGATGCGCCTCGGTGTGCCGGACACCGCCGAAGGCCTTGGCGAGTTCCTCGACGACCGGCCCCGCGCCGCAGCGTTCGAGCAGGCCGACCTGCGCCTCCATCGGGAAACGGTCCGGGTCGCCGGAGCGGACCAGCGACGGCTCCTCCCGCTTCCCGAGCCCGAGCGTGCCGCCGAATTCGCGGCGCAGTTCCACGGCGAGGGTGTAGTGGTCGCGATGCACGTGGGTGATCAGGAATTCGTCGATGTCGCCGAGATCGGCGCCGAGCGCCTTCAACCCGCGCGAAAGCCGTTCGCGCGCCGACTCCAGCGCCCAGCCCGAATCCACGAGGACCAGGCGGGTCCCGTCGGTGACGACGTAGACGTTGACCGCGCGCAACGCGTCGTGCGGCAGGGGGAGGGGGATCCGGTGGACGCCGGGCGTGACCGTGTAGACGCCTGGCTCGGCCCAGTCCCGTTCGCCGTCTTCGGGCAACGGCTCCATGGTGACCCTCCGTCCCGGACGCACTCCAGCGTGCCGCCTCAGTCACTCCACTTTGTGCCGCCGGAAGCCGAGTGTCCACTTCGGGAGTATGAGACCCCGGTCACTCGCTCGCGTTTAGTCCGCTGGATGCGGTCCTTGCGCGTGCAACTACCGCATCCAGAGGACGAAACGCGGTAGACGGCGCTCAGCCCTTGTCATCCTGCTTCAGGGCCGTGTCGATGGTCAGCGCCGAGGCCACCACCATCGACGCCAGCGGATCCCGCAGCGGCCGGTGGATCTCGACGACGTAGTTGTCGGCGGTGGTGAACGCGGCCTTCACGAAACCGCCCCACGTCTTCGTGATCCGCGCGATCTCGACGTCCGCCTCGTCCTTGATCGCGAAGTTCCACGCCCGCCAGTTCTCCGCGAAGATCCCGCCGGCCTTCCGCCCGTCGACCACGAACCCCAGCCGGATCTTGCCGAAGACGTTCTCCTGCACGATCTCGCCGATCGGGGAGTCGTCGGCCTTCGTCACCAGGAACCGGGATTTGAACACCTTCGCCGGCCGCGTCACCTTCAGCACGGTGCTGTGGTTCGCGTCGCGGATCTCGAAGCGATGGGTCAGGAACTGGTCGTAATTGGTGAGCAGCCGGATGGCCTTCTTCAGCGTGCTCTGCCCGACCTGGACGACGCCGCCGAGGCGGTTGCCGTTCTGGTCGAACACCCCGAACTCGTTGGCCATCTCGATGAGTTTCGCGCGCTGGTTGACCACCAGCACGGGTTCGGAGAACAGCGTCCCGCCGCCGGCGGCACCGACGCCGCGGCCTTGGGTGCCCCTCGCCGCCTGCGCCCGGATCTTGGCGGGGTCGTGCGCGCCTTCGACGTCCAGCTCGATCATCTCGGCGTCGTGCGACGGCCGCGTGTCCGCGGTCCAGGCCTGCCCGTCCCACCACCGGTACAGCCGGGGGTTCTGCCGGTCGGGATACCAGCCGGCGGGCTGTGGGGAGCTCGTCATGGCAGGTCAGCGTAATGCGCCGGGCCCCGGATCGGGCTCGCCGAGGGCAATTGCGCCGAATGTCCGTGTCCTCCCCCGCCCCGCCGTCCTCTCAGGCCGGACCAAGGGGAGAATCCGGGTGTGAACGAACGACCTTGGCCCCCTGGCGCGGCCACCGCGATCGGTTCCCTTCCCGGCACCGATCCGGTCGAGGCCGCTTCGATCGTGTTCGGCGAACTGCCCGAATTCCCCTGTATGCCCGAACTTCCCGCCCGCGGCGTCGGGGCCGACATGATCGGCCGGACGGCGGCGCTGCTGGTCGACCTCGCCGTCGAGGTGGTGCCGAGCGGCTACCGGGTCGCCGCCCGTCCCGGGCACGACCACCGTCGCGCGGTCGACCTGATGAACTGGGACCTCGACGCCGTCCAGGAGGCGCGGGAGAAGGCGGGCGCCGCGCCGCCCGCCTTCAAGATCCAGGTCGCCGGGCCGTGGACGCTCGCCGCGAACGTCGAGCTCCCGCGCGGGCACCGGATCCTCACCGACAAGGGCGCGCTGCGCGATTTCGCCGCGTCGCTGCTCGACGGACTGGCGGGGCACGTCGCGGAACTGAAGTCGCGGATCGGCGCGCCGGTGGTGATCCAGTTCGACGAACCGTCGCTGCCCGCGGTCCTCGCCGGCGACCTCCCGACGGCGTCCGGCTACGGCACCGTTCCCGCCGTGCCCGCCCCGGAGGCGCGCGAGCTGCTGTCGACGGTGATCTCCGGGGCGGAACGCGTCACCGGTCAGCCGGTCGCGGTGCACTGCTGCGCCGAAAAGCCGCCGATCCCGTTGCTGCGCGCGGCGGGGGCGCAGGCGATCGCCTTCGATTTCACCTTGCTGAAGGGCGCATCGCCCGCGCAGCTGGACGAGATCGGCGAGGCGCTGGATTCCGGCACGACGCTGATGCTCGGCCTCGTCCCCACGACCGATCCCGGGGCCCCGCTGGAACTGCGCGACGTGGTCACGCCCGTGTTCAAACTCGTCGACCGGCTGGGCTTCCGCCGCGAGATCCTCGCCGAACGGGTCGTGCCGACCCCGGCGTGCGGTCTCGCGGGCGCCACCCCCGACTGGATGCGCCGCGCGCTCACGCTCAGCCGGGAGGCGGGCAAGGCTTTCACCGAACCGCCTGAAGGCTGGTGAGCGGCGCGGTAGCGTGCCCGTCATGCGTTTGTTCCGCCGCTCCCGCAAAACCGAGGACGTTCCCGACCCCCGCACCGCCTGGCCGGAGCAGCCGGTCCCCGAGGACGCGGCCGCCGCGGCGGAGAAGTTCTGGGAAGCATGGTTCGCGCTCCTGCCCGAGGTCAGCGCCGCGCTCGGCGATCGTGAACCGCATCGGGTGGAACACGACCTCTGCACCATCGTCGAGGCACTGCACCCCCGGCTGCACTTTTCCCTCGATCGTGGGCACCGGGCGATCTACTCGCTGGTGCTGACCGGCCAGGAGGATCCGGAACTGCGCCCGTACACCGACGCGTGGAAGGCCGCGGCGCCGCCGGAGGACGCCATCTGGGAGTACCACGACTCGGTGCCGCCGGTCCCCGATCCGAGTGAGGTCACCGTCAACCTCGGCGAGACCCGGATCGCGCTCGCCGACGTGCGGGTGACCGCGAAGGTGGACGAATCGGCCGGTCGGGTGGACGTGACTGTGTTCCATCCGCTGATCGACGAGCTCGCGCCGGAGACCCGGACGACCATGACCTTCCTGCCGCTGGACGCCACGCTGGGTGAGCGGGTCGCGGCCGAACGGCTGGGCAAGGTCGAGCTGGTGACCGAGGCCCAGGAGGGGCAGCTGACCCTGCTGGAACTGCGCGAGGTGGTCGGCAGGCTGTCCGAAAATGTCGGTGCCTCCGACTAGAGTCACCCCCGTGAGCAGCGAACTTCCCCAGAATCCCGAGCCCGTGCAGGATGTCACGGACGTCCCGGCCGACGTCCGCGAAAGGCATGCCGAATTGGCGGAGGAGATCCGCGGTCACCAGTTCCGGTACTACGTGCTGGATTCACCGATCGTGTCCGACGGCCAGTTCGACGAGCTGCTCAACGAGCTCCAGGCCATCGAGGACGAGCACCCGGGGCTGGTGACGCCGGAGTCGCCGACGCAGAACGTCGGCGGCACGTTCTCCACCGAGTTCGTCGCGCACGACCACCTCGAGCGCATGCTCAGCCTGGACAACGTCTTCGACACCGGCGAGTTCGAGGCCTGGGCCGAGCGCGTCCAGAAGGAGATCGGCGCGACGAAGTACCTCGCCGAGCTGAAGATCGACGGGCTCGCGATCAACCTGCTGTACGAGAACGGCCGCCTGACCCGCGCGCTGACCAGGGGCGACGGCCGCACCGGCGAGGACGTCACGCTCAACGTCCGCACGCTGGAGCAGGTGCCAGAGCGGCTGACCGGTACGGACGAGTTCCCGGTGCCCGCGCTGGTCGAGGTCCGCGGTGAGGTGTTCTTCCGTGTCGAGGATTTCCTGGCGCTGAACGCGAAGATGGTCGAGGCCGGCAAGGATCCGTACGCGAACCCGCGCAACACCGCCGCCGGGTCGTTGCGGCAGAAGGATCCCAAGATCACGAAGTCGCGCAACCTGCGGCTGATCTGCCACGGTCTCGGCAAACGCGAGGGCTTCGAGCCGAAGCGGCAGTCCGAGGCGTACGACGCGCTCGCCGCGTGGGGCCTGCCGGTCTCGCCGCACAGCAAGGTGCTCGGTTCGGGCAAGGAACTGCTGGAGCACATCGAATACTGGGGCGAGCACCGCCACGACGCCGAGCACGAGATCGACGGCGTCGTCATCAAGGTCGACGAGGTCGCGCTGCAGCGGCGGCTCGGCACGACGTCGCGGGCCCCGCGCTGGGCGATCGCCTACAAGTACCCGCCGGAAGAGGCGATCACCACCCTGCTGGACATCCAGGTCAACGTCGGCCGCACCGGGCGGGTCACCCCGTTCGCGGTGATGGAGCCGGTGAAGGTGGCCGGGTCCACGGTGGCGATGGCGACGCTGCACAACCAGGAAGAGGTCAAGCGCAAGGGCGTGCTGATCGGGGACAAGGTCGTCATCCGCAAGGCGGGCGACGTCATCCCCGAGGTGCTCGGCCCGGTCGCCGACGCGCGCACCGGCGAGGAGCGCGAGTTCGTGATGCCGTTGCGCTGCCCCAACTGCGACACCGAGCTGGCGTACCAGAAGGAGGGCGACATCGACATCCGTTGCCCGAATTCGCGGTCCTGCCCGGCGCAGCTGCGTGAGCGGCTGTTCCATCTCGGCGGCCGGGGCGCGTTCGACATCGAGGTGCTCGGCTACGAGGCCGCGGTGGCGCTGCTGGAGGCCGGCGTCGTGCACGACGAGGGTGACATCTTCGAGCTGGACGAGGAAAAGCTGCTCCAGGTGGAGCTGTTCCGCACCAAGGCGGGGGAGCTGTCGGCCAACGGGCGCAAGCTGCTGGACAACCTGGAGACGGTGAAGGACCGTCCACTGTGGAAGGTCATCGTCGGCCTGTCGATCCGGCACGTCGGCCCGACGGCGGCGCAGGCGCTCGCACGGGAATTCGGTTCGCTGGAACGGATCGAGAACGCCTCGGAGGAGGAGCTCTCCAGCGTCGACGGCGTCGGCCCGACCATCGCCCGCGCGGCGAAGGAGTGGTTCGAGGTCGACTGGCATCGCGAGATCGTCGAGAAATGGCGCGCGGCGGGCGTGCGGATGGAGGAGGAGCGCGACGAGTCCATCCCGCGCAACCTCGAAGGCCTGTCCATCGTCGTCACCGGTTCGCTGAACGACTACTCCCGCGACGAGGCCAAGGAATACATCATGGCCCGCGGCGGGAAGGCGGCCGGTTCGGTGTCGAAGAAGACGGCGTTCGTCGTCGTCGGGGACGCTCCGGGCACGAAGTACGACAAGGCCGTCCAGCTGAAGGTGCCGGTGCTCGACGAGAGCGGCTTCCGCGTGCTGCTCGAAAGCGGCCCCGAGGCCGCGGCCGAGCTCGCGCTGCCGACCGAGGAGGGCGCCGGTGAGTGACCTGGAGATCCGGCCCGCCCGCCCCGAGGAGCTGACGGCGGTCGGGGAGCTCACGCTGGCCGCGTACTCCGCGGAGCGGAGCCTGGTCGACGGCGTCGGCTACGCCGCGGAGCTCGTCGACGCCGCCAAACGGGCGGAGCTGGCCGAACTCCTGGTCGCGGTGGACGGCGACGGCACGCTGGTCGGCACGGTCACCATCGCCCTGCCGGGCACCGAGTTCGCCGAGCTGTCCCGCGAGGGCGAGCTGGAGTTCCGGATGCTGGGCGTGCTGCCCTCGGCGACCGGGCGCGGTATCGGCGAGGCGCTGACCAGGGCGGTCATCGCGCGGGCGCGGGAACTCGGCGTCGCGAGGGTGGTGCTGTGCAGCCTGGTCACGATGGAGCGGGCGCACCGGCTCTACGAGCGGCTCGGCTTCGTCCGGCTGCCCGAGCGGGACTGGGAGCCGCATGCCGGGATCACGCTGATCGCCTACGGCCTGGAGCTCACCTGACCCCCCGCATTTAGTCCTCTGGATGCGATAGTTCGTAACGCCGACTACCGCATCCAGAGGACGAAACGCGGAAGTCAGCTGTCCAGCACGACGGCGACGATCCCCGCGAAGTGCGCCAAGCGCGCCACCTCCGCGGCCCGGAAGTTCGGCCCGCCGGGCCGGGCGACCAGCAGCGCCTTCCCGGGCTTCCCCAGCGGCGTCGCCGCGAGTTCGGTCCCCAGTTCCTTCCACGTCTCCGGCACCCAGGCCTCCTCGGCGTCGAGGATGGTGGCGCGTTCCAGCGGCAGCCACGGCAGGTCGGTGATCGGCGTCTCGGGCGCGGCGTTGGACGACGCGAGCCGGATCGCGCCCGCCTCGGCGTGCTCGACGACGACGGCCCACCCCGCCCGGATGATCCGCGGCACCCCTTCGGCGAGGATCTCCAGCCCCGCGGCGGGCTTCGCGGCGATCTCCTCGACCAGTTCGAGTTCGCGATGGGTGTCCAGCACCCCGGCGTATGGGCGGACGGCGTCGACCTCGACCCCGTCGACGCTTTCGGCGGCGGTGATGAGCGCGTCCGGCAGCCTGCCGGACGGGATTTCCACGACGAGGTCGTCGACGGCGACACCGCCGCCGCGTTCGACCACGTCCACGCTCAGGATGTCGGCGCCGACGGTGCCGAGCGCGGTGGCGACCGCGCCGAGGGTCCCCGGGGTGTCCGGTAATTGGACCCGGATCAGGAACGACACACGCGCCCCTCTCGCCTCAGGCGTCCCAGCCTCGCCGTGGAACGCGCTACGCCGGGCGCCGATTGTGACAGACCGGACGAGGTAATGGGGACCGACGTCCGGGGCGCGGGATAACGAACCAGGCACTCCTTACCCGACATGGGAGCGCAGGCCGCGGCATAACCCAGTCGAGTCCGCCGACGCCGCCACCATAGACTTGCAGCTTCCGACAGAACCCGCACAGCACACCCCGGGAGTCACCCGCGTGCCCAACATTTCCCGCGACGAGGTCGCACACCTCGCCAAGCTGGCCAGGCTTGCCGTCACCGAAGAGGAGCTGGACGTCTTCGCAGGCCAGCTCGACCAGATCCTGGACTCGGTGGCCAAGGTGAGCGAGGTCGCAGGCGAGGATGTCCCGCCCACGTCGCACGCCGTGCCGCTGACCAACGTGTTCCGTGAGGACACGGTCCGACCGGGGCTGACCCAGCAGCAGGCGCTGGCCGGTGCGCCGGCCAGCGAAGACGGTCGTTTCCGGGTGCCGCGGATTCTGGGAGAAGAACAGTGACCGAACTCATCAAGCTGACCGCCGCCGAGCTGGCGGAGAAGATCCAGTCCCGTGAGGTCTCGGCCGTCGAGGTCACCCAGGCCCACCTGGACCGGATCGCCGAGGTCGACGACCACATCCACGCGTTCCTGCACGTCGACACCGAGGGCGCGCTCGACGCGGCCCGCGCGGTGGACGCCGACGTCGCCGAGGGCAAGGCGCCGAAGTCGGCGCTCGCCGGTGTCCCGCTGGCGCTCAAGGACGTGCTGACCACCAAGGGCATCCCGACCACGGTCGGTTCGAAGACCCTGGAGAACTGGCTCCCGCCGTACGACGCCACCGTGACGCGCAAGCTGCGCGAGGCCGGTGTCGTGGTGCTCGGCAAGACCAACATGGACGAGTTCGCGATGGGCTCCTCCACGGAGAACTCCGCGTTCGGCCCGACGCACAACCCGTGGGACCACGCCCGCATCCCGGGTGGTTCCGGCGGTGGTTCCTCGGCGTCGATCGCGGCGTTCGAGGCCGCGATCGCGATCGGCACCGACACCGGGGGTTCGATCCGCCAGCCCGGCGCGGTCACCGGCACCGTCGGCGTGAAGCCGACGTACGGCGGTGTCTCCCGCTACGGTCTCGTCGCCTTCTCGTCGTCGCTCGACCAGGCCGGCCCCTGCGCGCGGACGGTGCTCGACGCCGCCCTGCTGCACGAGGTCATCGCCGGATACGACCCGATGGACTCGACCTCGATCGACGCGCCGGTCCCGCCGGTGGTCGCCGCGGCCCGTCAGGGCCTGACCGGTGACCTCAAGGGCGTCCGCGTCGGCGTGGTGAAGGAATTCGCCGGCGACGGCTACCAGCCGGGCGTGTTGCGGTCCTTCGAGGCCGCCGTCGAGCAGCTGCGCGCGCTCGGTGCCGAGGTCGTCGAGGTCTCGTGCCCGAACTTCACCTACGCGCTGCCCGCGTACTACCTGATCGCGCCGAGCGAGTGCTCGTCGAACCTCGCCAGGTTCGACGCCATGCGTTACGGCCTGCGCGTGTCCGACGACGGCGAGCACAGCGCCGAAGAGGTCATGTCGCTGACCCGCGAGAAGGGCTTCGGCCCCGAGGTCAAGCGCCGCATCATGCTCGGCACGTACGCGCTGTCCTCGGGCTACTACGACGCCTACTACGGCTCGGCGCAGAAGGTCCGCACGCTCATCACGCGCGACTTCGAAGCCGCCTACGAAAAGGTGGACGTGCTGGTCTCGCCGACCACGCCGACCACCGCGTTCAAGATCGGCGAGCGTGTCGACGACCCGATGGCGATGTACCTGGCGGACCTCTGCACCATCCCCTCGAACCTCGCGGGCAACGCCGCGATGAGTGTCCCGAGTGGACTGTCGCATGAGGACGGACTGCCGGTCGGCCTCCAGATCATGGCCCCCGCGATGGCCGACGACCGGCTGTACCGCGTCGGCGCCGCCTACGAGGTCGCGCGCGACGCCGCCAACGGTGGCTCGCTGGTGCACGAAGTTCCGGAGCTGGGAGGCAAGAAGTGACCGCCGTGGTTGAGTTGATGGACTACGCCGACGTCATCGAGCGGTTCGACCCGGTGCTGGGCCTCGAGGTCCACGTCGAGCTGAACACGAACACCAAGATGTTCTGCGGCTGCGCCAACGAGTTCGGCGGCGAGCCGAACACAAAGGTGTGCCCGACCTGTCTCGGCCTCCCCGGTTCGCTGCCGGTCGTGAACGGCAAGGCGGTCGAGGGCGCGATCCGCATCGGTCTCGCGCTCAACTGCGAGATCGCCGAATGGTGCCGGTTCGCCCGGAAGAACTACTTCTACCCGGACATGCCGAAGAACTTCCAGACCTCGCAGTACGACGAGCCGATCGCCTTCAACGGCTACCTCGACGTGACGCTGGACGACGGCGAGGTCGTCCGCGTCGAGATCGAGCGCGCGCACATGGAGGAGGACACCGGCAAGTCGCTGCACGTCGGCGGCGCCACCGGTCGCATCCACGGCGCCGAGCACTCGCTGCTCGACTACAACCGCGCGGGCGTGCCGCTGATCGAGATCGTCACCAAGACGATCGAGCACACCGGCGGCCGCGCCCCCGAGGTCGCCCGCGCGTACGTGAGCGCCCTGCGGGATCTGCTGCGCGCGCTGGACGTCTCCGATGTCCGCATGGACCAGGGTTCCCTGCGCTGCGACGCGAACGTCTCGCTGATGGCCAAGGACGCGACCGAATTCGGCACGCGCACCGAGACCAAGAACGTCAACTCGCTGCGCAGCGTCGAGCGCGCCGTGCGCTACGAGATGACCCGCCAGGCGGCGATCCTCGCCGAGGGCGGTTCGATCAAGCAGGAGACGCGGCACTTCCAGGAGGCCGACGGCACCACGTCGCCGGGCCGCACCAAGGAGACCGCCGAGGACTACCGGTACTTCCCGGAGCCCGACCTGGTCCCGATCGCACCGTCGCGCGAATGGGTCGAGGAGCTGCGCAAGACGCTGCCGGAGATGCCGTCGGAGCGCCGCAAGCGCATCCAGCGCGAGTGGAACCTGACCGACGAGGCACTGCGCGACCTGCTCAACGTCGGCGCGGTCGACCTGGTCGCCGCCACCGTCGAGGCGGGCGCGACGCCGGACGAGGCCCGTAGCTGGTGGGTCAACACGCTGGCGCAGGAGGCCAACTCCCGCGAGATCGAGCTGGCCGAGCTGGCGATCACCCCGGCGCAGCTGGCCGAGGTCATCGCGCTGGTCAACGCCGGCGAGCTGACCAACAAGCTGGCCAAGGAGGTCGTGCAGGGCGTGCTCGCCGGCGAGGGTTCGCCGTCCGAGGTCGTCGAGAAGCGCGGCCTGAAGGTCGTCTCCGACGACTCCGCGCTCATCGCGGCGGTCGACGAGGCGCTGGCCGCGCAGCCCGACGTCGCCGAGAAGATCCGCGGCGGCAAGGTGGCCGCGGCCGGGGCGATCGTCGGCGCGGTCATGAAGGCCACCAAGGGCCAGGCCGACGCCAAGCGCGTGCGCGAACTGATCGTCGAGCGAGTCGGTGCCTGATCTCGCTCTGAAGAAGGTCACCTGGCGTGAGTGGCTCGGCCTCGCGGCCGGGCTGCTCGCGCTGGTGGCCTTGTTCCTTCCGTGGACGACGCTGACCGCCTCGCGCCCGGAGATCGAGGACGCGCTGACGACGTTGCCCGCCGACGACGTCACGCGCGACGCGTGGCACGCGGGTTTCCTGGCCTGGGCGCCGCTCTTCCTTCTGTTCCTGCCCGGGCTGGCCGTCGTGCTGTTCGGCCGCGTCGACGCCGTCCGCCGCGCGGGCCTGCCGCATCTGTGGCTGATGGCGGCCGTCGGCGCGCTGCTGCTGATGGTGCTCGGCTGGACCACCCTCGACTGGCAGTTCGACGCCGATCAGCGCGGGATCTTCTCCGCCGCCGGTATCGAGATCGGGACCGGGCTCGGCCGCTACCTCGGCCTGGTGGCGGCGGTCGTCTCCGCCGCCGTCGCGGTCCTCGATGTCCGGTTCCTGCGCGCGGAAACCCGCACCCGCCGCCCCTGACCACTCCACGCGTTTAGTCCTCTGAATGCGCGGGGGCTGCGTAAGAAAGCGCTTTCTGGGCACGAGTCGCACTGGTTCGTCCGGTCGCACGACATCCCCACGGTGGCGATCTCCTGGGCGTTCTTCGAGGAGTTCGCCCTGCCGCCCGGCGAAAGGTTCCGTTACCGCTACCGGGTGGTGATCGCCGGCGGCGCCTGGGATCGCGACCGCGTCGGGCACTACCTGGAAACGCACGACTTCCGAGGAGCTCACCGTGTTCCCCTTGCCCGGCGGTATCGGCCTGTCCCATCTGTGCGCCTACGAATGGGAGGCCGCCGACGGCGTGTGCGGCGGCAGTCCGCATCTGCATCTCGCCTGCACCGAGGCCTACGTCGTCACGGGCGGACGCGGCGCGGTGCAGACGCTCGACGTCGGCGGCTACCGGGAGACCGAACTCGAACCCGGGGTCGTCGCGTGGTTCGCGCCCGGCACGGTTCACCGGATGGTGCAGCGCGACGGGTTGCGGATCACCGTGCTCATGCAGAACAGCGGGCTCCCCGAAGCGGGTGACGCCGTCTTCACCTTCCCGCCGCCGCTCCTCGCCGACCCGGACGCGTACGCGGAGGCCGCCGCGATGCCCGAGGACGACGACGCGGCCCGCCGCCGTCGCGATCTCGCGATCGAGGGCTATCTGCCGATCCGGGACGCGCTCGTCGCGGGGGATCCCGGCCCGCTGCGGGATTTCCATCGCGCGGCCGTCGCACTGGTCGCGCCGAAGGTCGGCGCGTGGACGTCGCGCTGGCGGACGGGCGCGCTGGCCGCCGCCGAGCTGACCGGTGAGCAGTTGAAGGCGCTCGCGAACGGGGACGCGAGCCATCTCGAACGGTCGGGCGTCCGCGTCATGAGTCCGTCCAAAGAGGACGGTTATGGGATGTGCGGGCGGAGGACCGAGTACCGCCTTGACATGTGACCATTTGGTCACCTATTTTGGTTCGTATGACTTCACCACGCAGGACCCTCGTCACCGTGCTCGTCGCGTTCCTCCTCGGCGCGCTGTTCACCGCCACGCCGGCGTCCGCCGAAGAGGGCTGGCGCACCCACGAAGGCACGATCAAGGGTGCCGACTACCTGGTCAAAGTCCCGAAACGCTGGAACGGCACGCTGGTGCTCTACAGCCACGGGCTTTATGTGGAGAAGTGGGGGAAGCCGGAGCGGATCTGGCTGGCCACCAGACCCGAGACCGAGACCTGGCTGCTCGAGCACGGCTACGCGCTGGCCGCGTCGAACTACAAGGGTGTCTTCGGGCACGCGATCGAAGAAGCCTTGACCGATCAGATCGCGCTGCTGGACTGGTTCGAGGCCACCGTGGGCAGACCACGGCGGACGCTCACCAGCGGGATGTCCATGGGCGCCGTTATCTCGGTGAAGCTGGCCGAGAACAACCCGGGCCGGTTCGACGGTGTCCTGGCACAGTGCGGCGAGTACGACACGAAAGGCACCTGGAACAGCGCACTCGACATGCTCTTCGCGCTCAAGACCCTGCTGACGCCCGATGCGGACATCGACCTGGTCCGGCCTCGTGATCCGGAGGCCGCGCAGGCGGCGCTCGAAGCCGTCGTGACCGAAGCTCAGAAGACCGAAGCGGGCCGGGCGCGGATCGCGCTGGCCGGAGCGCTGGGCACCATCCCCGGCTGGGCGCTCGCGCACGAACCCGAGCCGACGGCGCTCGCCGACCGCCTCGCCCAGCAGGCGCTGTGGGTCACCGGGGCCTACCTGTACGGCTACGGACCGGCCGCGCGCCCCGAAATCGAGGGCCGGGCGGGCGGGAACCCGTCGTCGAACACCGGGATCGATTATCGGCGGCAACTCGCCCGGTCCACCGGGCTCGACCTGGTCCGGCACGCGTACCGGGCGGGTGGCGTGGATCTGGGGGCCGACCTCGACCGGCTCGCCGCGGCCCCGCGGATTTCGGCGGATCCGCAGGCGGAGGCCTACCTGCACCGGTACGCCGTGGCGCGCGGCACCACACCCTCACCCGTGCTGACCGCGCACACCACCGGCGACGGCGGCGCCGTCGCGGGACAGGCCCGGTGGTACGGCGACCAGGTCCGGCGCAACGGCGATCCCGGCCTGCTGCGGCAGACCTACGTCAGCCGGGGCGGCCACTGTTCGTTCAACGCGGCCGAGGAGATCGTCCTGCTGCGCACCCTGTCGTCCCGGGCCGACACCGGCCACTGGCCGTCCACCGATCCGCGACGGCTCACCGCCGCCGCGACCGATCTCGGACCCGCCTATCGGCTCGTGCCGGAACTGTTCGACCCGCAGGGCAAGGAAAAGGCGATGCCACCGTTGTTCACCCGGTTCACCCCGCCTGCCCAGCCGAGGCCGTCCAGGTAAGGATCGCGTCGGGCTCGCCGCCGGTGAATATCGCGTCATCGCGATATTCACCGGCAGGCACTCAGTCCTTGCCGCCCCCGCCGGAGGCGGCCGACGGCGTGATGACGACGACGCGGTCGTCGCTCGAAACCGGGGTGCCGCCGTCCTTGTTGACCGTCCCGGCGAGCGCGATCTGCGGATTGACCATGCTCATCGCGGACAGCCTGCCGAAGGTCTTCGGCGGTTTGCCGACCTTGCCGTCCATGAAGACGTTCGGCTTGCCGGTCACCGCGCCGTCCGGGGTGACCGGCAGGTTCTGCAGGTTGCCCGCGACCGACGTCGTGATCGTGAGATAACCGGTGGCGCCGACGAAATCCGCGCAGCCCGCCACACCGGGCCGGTCGGTCCAGCTCCAGGCCGGGGTGGTCAGCGGCTGGCCGCCCCGAAGCCGGTACAGGACGTCCTTGTCGGCCAGCCGGTCGGTCAGCCATACGCGGGAGCCGGTCTGGTCGCGGCAGATCCCGCCGGGGGAGTGCACGCCGGTCGAGAAGACCGCCGAACCCGGCGTGGGGTTGCCCGCCGCCGGTTTGCCCGACGTGTCGACGCGCAGCACCTTCCCGGCCAGCGACGCCGGATCGGCCGCGAGCCCGGGGTTGCCCGCGTCGCCGGTGGCGACCAGGAGCGCGCCCTTGGCGTCGGTGCCGATGGCGCCGCGGTTGCCGGTGGCCCCCTTGGGGATGCCGGTCAGCACCGGTTTCGGCGCCTGGCCCTTCGCCAGCCGGACGACCCGGTTGTCGGTCGGGGTGGTGATGTAGGCGAAGACGAGCTGGTCTTCGGCGAAGCCCGGGGAGAGGGCGAGCGAGGTGAGGCCGCCGTCGCCCGAGCCGTCCACGGGGACGGTCGCCCAGGCGGCCGGGTCCTTCTCCGCGATGGCGAGCACGATCCGGCCGCTCTTGCGTTCGCCCGCGAGCGCGCTGGGCGCGGTGCCGTCGCCGGGGATCGCGGCCACGGCGGCGACGGTGTCCAGGCAGGTCGCGATGACGGCCTTGTCGAAGTCCTTGCACCCCTGCGGCGGCGGGACCGGCGACGGCGTCTGGTTCGGCCCGTTGCCACGGCCGGGGGCGGGGTCGCCGGCCGCACCGCCAGGCCCGACCTGCGGCGGGACCTCGGGGGACGGCGGGTTGACCGGGGTGAACTTCTGCCCGGCGGCGGTGTTGTCGAATTCGGCGCAACCGGAGAGCATCAGCGCGCCGCAGGCCAGCATGGCCAGCGGCGCGGTCCATTTCCGCCGGTACCGGGTACGCACGGGGCAAGCCTAGGCGGGCGTGCGTGAGCCACGGGTAAGCGGCAGTGGATACCGTGGTGATCATGACAGTGACCGTTCTCGTACCCGACGAAGAGGGAGTGGCCGCGCTTTCGGAGATCGGCGGCGTGCGTCCGGTGGTGTACCGCCGCGGGGAGCCGGTGCCCGCCGAAGCCGCCGAGGCCGAGGTCCTCGTGACCGGCGACCGGCCCAGCGACGAGCTCTGGCGCGAACTGCCGAACGTCAAACTCGTGCAGCTGCTGGCGGCGGGGGCCGAGGACTGGATCGGCAACGTGCCCGACGGTGTCCTGCTGTCGACCTGCCGTGGCGCGCACGGCGGAAGCTCGGCCGAATGGGTCGTCGCGGTACTCCTGGCGATCTACCGCGGTCTCGACGGCTTCGCCGAAGGCCTGCGCCGGAAGCACTGGGAGCGCCGGACCACCGACACCCTGCAGGGCAAGCGGGTCCTCATCATCGGCGCGGGCGACCTCGGCAGGCATCTGCGCCGACGGCTGGAGACCTTCGACGTGCGCTGCACGATGGTGGGCGCGAGCGCTCGCGAAGGTGTCCACGGCACCGACGAACTCCCCGACCTGCTGCCCGACCACGACGTCACGGTGCTCATGGTGCCGCTCACGCAGCACACGCGGGGCATGGTCGACGCGGAGTTCCTGGCCGCGATGCCGGACGACGCGATCCTCGTGAACGTCTCGCGGGGCCCCGTCGTGGTCACCGACGCGCTCGTCGCGGAACTCACGTCGGGACGGCTGCGCGCCGCGCTCGACGTGACCGACCCGGAGCCGCTGCCCGACGGGCACCCGCTGTGGGACTGCCCGGGACTGCTGCTGACACCGCACGTCGCTGGCTCCGTGAGCGGGAGGCGGCAGCGCGCCTACGCGGTGGTGGCCCGGGAATTGAGCCGCTATCTGGGTGGGGAGCTGCCGAAGAACCTGGTCCACGGCGAATACTGAGCATCGTGGCGAATCTTCATGTCGGCTGCGCGATGTGGACGCACAAGGCGTGGGCCGGGCGGTTCGTCCCGAAGTCGCTGCCCGCGGCGGAGCGACTTCGGGCGTACGCCGGCTGGTGCAACGCGGTCGAGGGCAACACCACCTTCTACGCGACGCCCGCCAGGGACACCGTCGCGGCGTGGGCGAGGCAGACCGGCCCCGGCTTCCGGTTCGTGGTCAAGCTGCCCAAGGTCGTCACGCACGAGAAGCGCCTCGCCGGTGTCGAGACCGAGATGCGGGCGTTCCTGGACGCGGTCGAACCCCTCGGCGACCGGGCGGTCCTGTGGACTCAGCTGCCCGGCTCGTTCGGCCCGCCGGACGCGGACGCGCTCGGCCGCTTCCTGCGCCGTCTTCCCGCCGGGCTCCGGCGTGCCGTCGAGGTGCGTCACCCGGCGTTCTACTCCGACACCCACGCGACGTCTCTGCTGGAGGGGACACTCGCCGGCGCGGACGCCGAGTGGGTGCCGTTCGACACCACGGTGTTCTTCTCCAGCCCGCCGGTCAGCGAGGCCGAACAGGACGCCTGGACCAAGAAACCCCGGCTGCCGCGGCGGACGCGGGCGCTGACCGACCGGCCGATCGTGCGGTACCTCGGCCGGGATTCGGCCGAGGAGACCGCGCGGGGATGGGAACCGTGGACCGAGGTGGTCGCCGGATGGCTGCGGGAGGGCCGGTCGCCGACGATCTTCGTGCACACGCCCGACAACGACGACGCCCCCGCGCTCGCCCGCCGGTTCCACGACGACGTGCGCGCCCTGGTGCCCGATCTCGATCCGCTGCCCGAGCCCGAACCGATCGAACCCGCGACCCTGTTCTGAGCCGCTCCGGCGGTTCGGTCGCCTGCCGGGCCGGTTTCCCTTACCCTTCGCGCGTGAGCGATGACTACCAGACCAGCATGATCTCGGACGTGGCCGAACCCGACAACGGCCCGGCCCCGGTGGAGACCAGGGGCGGGATCGATCTCGGTCTGCTCGTCCTGCGAGTGGTGCTCGGCGTGACCATGGGCGCGCACGGGCTCCAGCACCTCTTCGGCGCCTTCGGCGGGCCCGGGGTCGGCGGTTTCGCCAAGGTGCTCGGCGGCTTCGGCTACACCAGCCAGACCACGCTGCTTTCGTGGATCACCGGGATCAGCGAGGTGGTCGGCGGCGCGCTCGTGCTGGTGGGCCTGTTCACCCCGATCGGTGCCGCCGCGCTCCTCGGGGTCTGCGCGAACATCGTCTACGTCAAGTTCGGCGGCGGGTTCTTCCAGAAGCAGGGCCAGGGCTTCGAGTTCGAACTCCTGCTGGCCGCGGCCTCGCTGACCGTGCTGCTCGCGGGCTCCGGACGGATCGCGCTGGACGTCAACACCCCGTGGCGCAAGCGGCCGCTCTCGTTCGGGCTGATCGGGCTGCTGCTTTCGGCCGCGGCCTCGGTCGTGGTGATCGTCCTCTGCCGCTGACCACTTCCCGCATTGAGAGGACTAAATGCGCTCGGTGCGCATTTAGTCCTCTGAATGCGGGTTACTTGTTGGGGTCGCGGACGGCGCCGGTGTCGGCCGACGTCGCCATCCGCGCGTAGGCGCGCAGCGCGGCGGTGACCTTCCGGTCCCGCGAGACCGGCTGCCACGGCCGCTCGCTCGCCTCCATCTTCGCGCGCCGCTCGGCGAGGACGTCCTCGTCGACGAGCAGTTCGAGACGGCGTTCGTGGACGTCGAGCAGGATCCGGTCGCCGTTCTGGACCAGGCCGATCGTGCCGCCCGCGGCGGCCTCGGGCGAGATGTGCCCGACCGAGATGCCCGACGAGCCGCCGGAGAACCGGCCGTCGGTGATCAGCGCGCACTTCTTGCCAAGACCCGAGCCCTTGAGGAACGCCGTCGGGTGCAGCATCTCCTGCATCCCCGGGCCGCCCGCCGGGCCTTCGTAGCGGATCACCAGCACCTCACCGGGCTGGATCTCCTTCTTGAGGATGGCCGAAACCGCCTCCTCCTGGCTTTCCAGCACCCGGGCCGGGCCCTCGAAGTGCCACAGTTCCTCGTCGATACCCGCGGACTTGATGACGGCGCCGTTCTCGGCGAGGTTGCCGCGCAGGATCGCGAGTCCGCCGTCCTTGGTGTACGCGTGCTCGACGTCGTGGATGCAGCCGTCCGCGGCGTCGGTGTCCAAAGAGGACCACCGGTTCCCGGTCGAGAACGCCTCCGTGGTGCGGACCCCGCCCGGCGCCGCGTGGAACAGCTCGATCGCGCGCTCCGACGGCTCCTTCGAGCGGATGTCCCAAGTGGACAGCCACGACTCGAGATCCGGCGAGTGCACGGAGTGGACGTCGGTGTTCAGCAGGCCGCCGCGGTACAGCTCGCCGAGGATGGCCGGGATTCCGCCCGCGCGGTGGACGTCTTCCATGTGGTAGTCCGAGTTCGGCGCGACCTTCGACAGGCACGGCACCCTGCGGCCGATGGCGTCGATGTCGTCGATGGTGAAGTCGACCTCGCCCTCCTGCGCGGCGGCGAGGATGTGCAGCACCGTGTTGGTCGAACCGCCCATCGCCATGTCGAGGGCCATCGCGTTCTCGAACGCCTTCTTCGTCGCGATCGAGCGCGGGAGCGCGGACTCGTCGTCCTGTTCGTACCAGCGCTTGCACAGCTCGACGACCGTGCGCCCGGCGTCCTCGAAAAGCGCCTTGCGGGCGGCGTGCGTGGCGAGGGTGGAACCGTTGCCCGGCAGGGAGAGCCCGAGCGCCTCGGTGAGGCAGTTCATCGAGTTCGCGGTGAACATACCCGAGCACGAGCCGCAGGTCGGGCAGGCGGAACGCTCCACAATGGACAGGCCATCTTCGTCGACCTCGCTGCTGGCCGACGCGGCGATCGCGGTGATCAGGTCGGTCGGCGCCTGCGCGACCCCGCCGACGACCACGGCCTTCCCGGCCTCCATCGGCCCGCCGGAGACGAACACGACCGGGATGTTCAGCCGCATGGAGGCGTTCAGCATGCCCGGGGTGATCTTGTCGCAGTTGGAGATGCAGACCAGCGCGTCGGCCTGGTGCGCGTTCACCATGTACTCGACGGAGTCGGCGATGATCTCGCGTGAGGGCAGCGAGTAGAGCATTCCGCTGTGCCCCATGGCGATCCCGTCGTCGACGGCGATCGTGTGGAACTCGCGGGCGACCCCGCCCGCCTCCTTCACCGCGCCGGCCACGATCTCGCCGAGGTCCTTGAGGTGCACGTGCCCCGGCACGAACTGGGTGTAGGAGTTCGCGATGGCGACGATCGGCTTGCCGAAGTCGCTGTCGGTCATTCCCGTGGCGCGCCAGAGCGAGCGGGCGCCCGCCGCGTTGCGGCCGTGGGTGGTGGTCCGGGAACGGAGTTGAGGCACGGCTGACTCCAAGGTTCGGGATGGGGACCAGGGCGAACGAGCGCCAAACTGGTCCTACCAATCCTACTCCCCGGAATCGCCGCTCTTCTCCGGAGCCTTGCCGATGTCGTCGGTCAGCCCGGAGGGATCGGCCATGCGGCCCGCGCTGACCAGCGAAATCACCGGAAGGTGACGGGTGCGCACGGCGGGAAGTGGGATCTTGGACTCGTCCTTCAGCACCGCCTGCACCTTCGCCTTGTCGGTGATGGCGAGGCCCTTGAGCGAGGTCCACGGCAGGTCCCGCCGCCCGAACATCGTGCGGACCTCCAGCCCCTCGGCCGTCGCCGTCGTGCGGGTCCGGATGACGAACACCGCGAGCGCGATCGGGAAGATGTAGAGCCACTGGAGATACGGCACATCGCCGAACGCGACAGGCGTCACACAGACGACGAGGAAAGCGATCGCCAGCAACGCCGTGTTCGGGATCTTGAAGACGGCTTTGGGAGCCTCGTTCGCCTGTTCCTGCTGCTTTTCTTCTGCCACGTCAAAGATGGTGCACCGCCGCCTCGAAGGCCCCGAACGCGGGTCGCGCGACGCACCGATGGTGTCCAGCATGCGGAATCGCCGTCCCGCAGAGTTGACACTCTTGACGGCGACCGGCTAGCTTCACTCTCGTGACAACGCAGACCGGCCTCGTACTTCCCAAGCGCGTCGACGCTTAGGGAAGTCTCCGCTGCGTCGACGCGCGACCCTCGTGCGACCACTCCGGTCGGCGGGGGTTTTTTGTTGCCTGGAACAATTTCACTTGCCCGACCAGCCAATGAATACCCGAACGAGTGACTAGACAAGACGAGGCAAACAGCGATGACTAGTGCCACCTCGCGAGCTGATGCGAACGCCGGTACCACCGGTGCCCGACCCAAGCCGGCGCCGCCCGCCGGGACCCCGGTGCGGGTCACGGGCGCGCAGTCGCTCGTCCGCTCGCTCGAAGCGGTGGGCGCGGAGGTCGTGTTCGGTATTCCGGGCGGCACCATTCTCCCGGCTTACGACCCGCTGCTCGACTCGACGAAGGTCCGCCACGTCCTGGTCCGCCACGAACAGGGCGCCGGACACGCCGCCACCGGGTACGCGCAGGCCACCGGCAAGGTCGGGGTGTGCATGGCCACCTCGGGTCCCGGCGCGACCAACCTGGTCACCCCGCTGGCCGACGCGAACATGGACTCGGTCCCGGTCGTCGCCATCACCGGGCAGCAGTCCCGCGCGCTGATCGGCACGGACGCCTTCCAGGAAGCCGACATCTGCGGCATCACGATGCCGATCACCAAGCACAACTTCCTGGTCACCGACCCGGCCGACATCCCGCGCACCATCGCGGAGGCCTTCCACCTCGCCTCGACCGGCCGCCCCGGCCCGGTCCTGGTGGACATCCCCAAGGACGTCCTGCAGGAGATGACCTCCTTCTCCTGGCCGACGGAGCTGCGGCTGCCGGGTTACCGGCCCACGCTGCGCCCGCACGGCAAGCAGGTCCGCGAGGCCGCCCGGCTGATCAGCAAGTCGCGGCGCCCGGTCCTCTACGTCGGCGGTGGCGTGATCAAGGCCGACGCCTCGCGCCAGTTGATGGAACTGGCCGAGCTGACCGGGATCCCCGTCGTCACCACGCTGATGGCGCGCGGCGCGTTCCCCGACTCGCACCCGCAGCACCTCGGCATGCCGGGTATGCACGGGTCGGTCGCCGCGGTCGCCGCGATGCAGCGGGCGGATCTGCTGATCGCCCTCGGCGCCCGCTTCGACGACCGTGTCACCGGGCAGCTGTCCTCGTTCGCGCCGGACGCCGCCATCGTGCACGCCGACATCGACCCGGCCGAGATCTCCAAGAACCGCAAGGCGGACGTGCCGATCGTCGGCGACTGCGCGGAGATCATCACCGAGCTGATCGAGGCCGTCCGCGCCGAGACCGACAAGTCCGCGAAGCCGGACCTGAAGGACTGGTGGACGCAGGCGAGCGCCTGGCGCGACGACTACCCGGCCGGTTACGAGTGGCCCGACGACGGGACGCTTTCCCCGCAGTACGTCATCGAGCGCATCGGTTCGCTCGTCGGCCCGGACGCCGTCTACACCGCGGGCGTCGGCCAGCACCAGATGTGGGCCGCGCAGTTCGTGAAGTACGAGAACCCGCGCACCTGGATCAACTCCGGCGGTCTCGGCACGATGGGCTTCGCCGTCCCCGCCGCGATGGGCGCCAAGTTCGGCGTGCCGGACAAGCAGGTCTGGGCCATCGACGGCGACGGCTGTTTCCAGATGACGAACCAGGAACTGGCCACCTGCGCCATCGAAGGCGCGCCGATCAAGGTCGCCGTCATCAACAACGGCAACCTCGGCATGGTCCGCCAGTGGCAGAACCTCTTCTACTCCGAGCGGTACTCCAACACCGATCTCGGTACCCACAAGCACCGCATCCCCGACTTCACCCTGCTCGCGGAGGCGCTCGGCTGTGCCGGGCTCCGCTGCGAGACCAAGGAGGACGTCGACGCCACCATCCGGCGCGCCATGGAGATCAACGACCGCCCCGTCGTGATCGATTTCGTGGTGGGGAAGGATGCCCAGGTGTGGCCCATGGTGGCCGCGGGCACCGGCAACGACGAAATCATGGCCGTGCGCGGGATCCGCCCGCTCTTCGACGACGACGAGGTCGCCGCCGAGGCGGAGCTGAACGCCGCCACAGAAGGAGACGCCCGATGAGCGTGCACACCCTGAGCGTTCTGGTCGAGAACAAGCCCGGTGTCCTCGCGCGGGTTTCCGGACTGTTCTCCCGGCGTGGTTTCAACATCGAATCCCTCGCCGTCGGGCCCACGGAGAATCCCGAGGTGTCCCGGATGACGATCGTGGTCGCCGTTGAGGAGCTACCGCTCGAACAGGTGACCAAACAGCTCAACAAGCTGGTCAACGTCATCAAGATCGTGGAACTGGAAAAGTCCACAGCCGTGCAGCGTGAACTGCTGCTCGTCAAGGTCCGGGCCGACAACACCGTGCGCAGCCAGGTCCTCGAAACGGTGCAGCTCTTCCGCGCGAAGGTGGTGGACGTGTCGCCAGAGGCGCTCACCGTCGAAGCCACCGGGACGTCGGACAAGATCGGTGCCCTGCTGCGGATGCTGGAGCCCTATGGCATCCGCGAACTGGTCCAGTCCGGAATGGTCGCGGTCGGCCGGGGCGCCCGGTCCATCACCGCCACCTCCGCCCGCTGAATCTTCTTAAATTTGTAAGTCAGGAAAGGAAGTAGTACCCCTCATGGCAGTGGAAATCTTTTACGACGACGACGCGGACCTTTCGATCATCCAGGGTCGCAAGGTCGCCGTGATCGGCTACGGCAGCCAGGGCCACGCGCACTCGCTGAGCCTGCGCGACTCCGGCGTCGACGTCCGCATCGGCCTGCCCGAGGGCTCGAAGTCGCGGGCCAAGGCCGAGGAGCAGGGTCTCCGCGTGCTCACCCCGGCCGAGGCCAGCGCCGAAGCCGACCTGATCATGATCCTCGCGCCGGACACGAAGCAGCGCTTCATCTACGAGCAGGACATCGCGCCGAACCTCAAGGACGGCGACGCGCTGTTCTTCGGCCACGGCTTCAACATCCGCTACGACCTGATCAAGCCGCCGTCGAACGTCGACGTCGCCATGGTCGCGCCGAAGGGCCCGGGCCACCTGGTCCGCCGCCAGTTCGTCGACGGCAAGGGCGTCCCGGCGCTCATCGCGGTCGAGCAGGACGCCTCCGGCAACGCGCAGGCGCTCGCGCTCTCCTACGCGGCCGCCATCGGTGGCGCCCGCGCCGGTGTCATCAAGACGACCTTCACCGAGGAGACCGAGACCGACCTCTTCGGCGAGCAGGCCGTGCTCTGCGGTGGCGCCTCCGCGCTGGTGCAGACCGGTTTCGAGGTGCTCACCGAGGCCGGCTACGCCCCGGAGATCGCCTACTTCGAGGTGCTGCACGAGCTGAAGCTGATCGTCGACCTCATGTACGAGGGCGGCATCGCGCGTCAGCGCTACTCGATCTCCGACACCGCCGAGTACGGCGACCTGACCCGCGGCCCGCGCGTCATCTCGCCGGCGGTCAAGGAAGAGATGAAGAAGATCCTCGGCGAGATCCAGGACGGCACGTTCGCCCGCGAATGGGTCGCCGAGGACGAGGCCGGGCGGCCGAACTTCACCAAGCTCGAGGAGCAGGGCAACCAGCACCCGATCGAGGAGACCGGCAAGAAGCTGCGCGACCTGATGTCGTGGGTGGACCGGCCGATCACCGAGACCGCCTAGTCGTCACCACGAAGGGGCCCTTCATCGCGAAGGGCCCCTTCGTTTTGCGCATCGGAAAGCGATAGCGTGGGCACCATGAGTGAGCAGCCGGTGGACGACAAGGCTCATGTCAGGCCCGATCTGGACTTGAGCGACGCGGTGTGGATCCGGGCGGAACCCGAAGGCGCGAACCTCGAAGACCGTGCCGAGTACGCGCTGGTGCCGCACACCGACGGCGTCACCTATACCGCGATACGCCAAGCCTCGGATCCGGACGGCCACATCCTCGTCTTCACGCCGACGGAATGGGACGCCTTCGTGAAAGGCGTCCGGGACGGCGAATTCGACCTGCCGGCCTAGTTGCCGGCGGTTGTCGCGGCAGTGGCCGTGTCCCGTTGTGAGCGTGTCGCGTTGCGACCAGCCAAAAAGCCCGTCGGAGCGGTGTGCGTCCACGTTAGACGATCGGACTTGCGGTCGGTGGATGGGTGATGTCGTGTCGCGGTACTCCTTTGGAACAGATCTTCGTTCAGCTGCATGGTCCGGTGATCCTCGACTTCCTGGTGGTGGGGAGGGTGCGGACGTTGTTCGGCGAGTTGTGACAACGCGCGCTCCTTGAACTCGGTGAGCTCGGTGATCCGTGCATCGCGTTCCTGGACGCGTTAACGGAGCTTGGCGTTCTCGTCATTCAGCCGGGTGATCTGGAGTTCGCGCGGGTCTGAGACGGTGCCCGCCTCGCGGAGATCGGCCAGCCGACGCTGAAACTCCTCGGCCAGGTGCTGATAGGGCCCTGGCCGCTGGTTGCCCTGCGGGTCGGTGCGTGCGTAGAAGCCCGTTCTGGCGACGCCGGCTTCTCGTGCGAGAGTCTTGAGATCGCAACCGCCGCGGGGTGGAAGCTGCCCCAGCAGTAGGCGGTCCATCGCAGCACGGATGCCGGCCTCGTTGCGGCGGCACTGTTCGGTGGTCAGCGGCATGATGTGCTCTCCTGCATGCGGTCCGCGGAAACGCGGCGGAGGCCTGGGCCAGTTGGCTGGCCGATGATCGGTCTCTCTGCGTCGGCCGTCCACGAGGTCGTGATCATGGAATATCGTGCCGGTCATGACCACGGATGACTGGTTGGCCGACACCCGCACCTCTTATGACACGGTCGCGGTCAGCTATGCCGACCAAGTGCGAGGTGCCCTCGCCGGACACCAGTACCTTCGCGCAGCTCTGGCGTTGCTCGCCGACAGCGTGCGGACCGCTGGCGGCGGACCGGTCGCTGACGTCGGCTGCGGCCCCGGTGAAGTCACCGCCCACCTGCATGAGCTCGGTCTTGACGCCTTCGGTGTCGACCTCTCCCCGGCGATGATCGACGTGGCCCGGCGCGACCACCCCGGCCTGCGGTTCGAGGTGGGCTCGATGACGGAACTGGACCTCCCCGTCGCTTCGGTGGCCGGCCTGCTCGCCTGGCAGTCGTTGATCCACATCCCCGACGACGAGGTACCGACAGTCTTCGCGCACTTTCGCCGAGTATTGCGTCCCGGCGGACCGCTGCAGCTCCTGTTTCACGTCGGCGACGAGTCGCGGTTGATGACGGAGGGCTATGGTGGTCACCCGATGAAGGTCCATGTCCACCGCCGTCAGCCGGACAAGGTGGCATCCTGGCTGCGCGATGCCGGATTCGTGGTCGAGGCCCAGATGCTGCTCGACCCGGACGCGAAAGCTCAGCAAGCGATTCTTTTCGCACGCAGTAAGTCCTAACTTCTGCATATGTCGGGCTCGCCACTCGGAGCCGGAGGACATGCGGGTGTGCTCCCAGCGGTGCCGATGGTCTCCTCGAGGCTGTCGAGCACTCGTTGGACACGGTCGTGGTGTGCGGCTTCGGCGCTCGCACCTTCGCGAGATTGCGGCGGTATTCCCGCACCACACCCTCGGCAATCCGACGGCCGGTGGCGTAGGTGAACGGTTCCGCCGCGGCATGGCCCTCCGCGTGCGCCCACCGGTATAACCCGCCCAGTCGTTCGTGTGCAGGTTCCAAGTAGACGGTTCCCAGCGTGCCGCGAGCGGTCCTGAACACAACCGGTGCCCGGCGTACGCGCTCAGCGCTGACCGCAGCTCCTGTCGCCGTCCGAACACACTGACCCCGGCCTCGTCGAGGAACTCCATCCACGAGCGCAGCACATCCGCGTACACCCGCCAGGTGCGCTCGGCCGGGGCGCCGCTGATCGGCAGCTCCTGCAACCACCGGTTCACCGCCACCGCGGGACGCTGTGTGCCGTCGTCGTCTTCGAATCGCAGATCGTCGTCGATCAGTACCGGCATGCGTTCCCGGATCAGCGGCTCGCGGCTGACGTGCCACGACTGCCAGCCACTGGCTGAGAAGGTCGTCAAGATCATGGCTCCCGTACCTATGTCAAGGACAAGGCACGGCGCTGACGGACACTCCCAGCAGCCCGGCACACCATCCAAACGGGACACCGGAACAAAGCCGCGACTACTCAGGCGAACCGTCCCGCACCGACTGACGGCGTATTCCCAGTGCCTCGCAAACGCGGTCCCACGAGATGCCGTGGTGACGGGCCTCGCCGATCCAAGAGCGCAGATTGTGTCGGTCAGATGACGGAGCGCCTCGATATGCGGCAGACGTGCCAGGAGGACCGCGTAGTCGACACCTTCCTAACGGGTGTGGCGCGTTTTAACCCGGCGGGCCCGTTCTTGATCTCTTCAGCGCACAACACCACACACTCGTTTCAGGTGTAGACACCGGCCCCGGCGACCAGGTTTTCGACGTTGTCGGGCCGGACGTTGCAGCAGACGCGATGCGAGATGGTCGGCGTGGTCACGCGATTCGACGATCAGCTTCCACGCCAAAATCCAGCATGGCGATCCGATATTGTGGCTATAAGTTCGCGATGCCAGTGTCGGTTTCAGCCTGCGGGCGTCGAGTTCAGCTCATGGTTGGGCTGCTGCCAACTTGCCTACTCGGCTCGACCCAGCGTGCTAACAACTAGCACGCGGCGTGCGCGTTCAACGCGCCTGATCGGAGTAACTGCGATAGAGGCCGGCCTTCCGTTGCTCAGTCGGCCGACAAGTGCTCGAAGCTAGCAGCCTGACGTCTGTGCAGACCCACCGCGATCGTCTGACCCAGTGTGCCCGCCTAAGCGACAATTAAGGCGCTGCCTTCTGAAAGACGCCTGCGGAAAGCTCGTCGAAGACGTCGCGGGGTGTGGTCATGAGGTCTCCCAGTCGGACATAAACGGAGTCTGTAGTCCGGCCTGGGACGATACGGACTACAGACTCCACTTGTCCACCCGTCACTCCGCGACGGACAGGACGACCTTCCCCGTGGTCTTCCCCGCGGCGACGAGTTCCTGCGCTTTCGCGGCCTCTTCCAGCGGGAACACCGTGTCGACGGTCGGCTTGAGGTGTCCGCTGTCGACGAGTTCGGCCAGCGCGAGCAATCCGGCGCGGTCCGGTTCGGCGAGGGTGAACCCGGCGGTGACTCCGGCGGCTTCGGCCAGTTCCGGCATCCGCTCGTCGTTCGTGCGGGTGAGCTGGACGAGCCTGCCGCCACGGCGGAGCGTCTTGAGCGACCGTGGCCCGTACTCCAGGCCGATCGTGTCGAGGACGACGTCGACGTCGCGGACCTCTTCGGCGAAGTCCGTCGTGCGGTAGTCGATGAGCTCGTCCGCGCCGAGGCCGCGGAGGAGCTCGTGCTTGGCCGCGCTGGCCGTCCCGATCACGTACGCGCCGCGCGCCTTGGCGATCTGGACCGCGAGGTGCCCGACCCCGCCCGCCGCCGCGTGGATCAGAACCCGTTGCCCCGGCTGGATGTCCGCCGTGTCGACGAGGCTCTGCCAGACGGTCAGCCCGGCGAGCGGGACCGCGGCCGCGTGCAGGTGGTCCAAAGTGGACGGTTTACGCGCGAAGTGACGGCTCGGCGCGGCGACGTACTCGGAATACGCGCCTGCCTGGAACGGGAACGACGGCATGCCGAAGACCTCGTCGCCGGGGGAGAACAGGGACGCGCCCGCACCGGCCTCCTCGACGACGCCGGACACGTCCCAGCCGAGGATGAACGGCGGATCGCCCATCGGGCCGATACCGCCGGTCTCGCGGGTCTTCCAGTCGACCGGGTTGACGCCGGCGGCGTGCACCCGGACCAGGATCTGGGTCGGGCCGGGGACGGGTCTTTCGACGTCGACGAGTTCGAGGACTTCGGGGCCGCCGAGGCGGTTCTGGCTGATCGCTCGCATGGGGTCCATTGTTCGGCGAGCGTCGTACTTCCGGCGAGGTTCCGGTGGGCCAAAGCGTCGTCAGGATCGGGACAGCCGCTCATGCCTCCGGGGCCGCGGCCTTCTCGCCTGCCGCGGGGGTTGCGAAAGCCACTTTCGAGACGTCTGGCGTCGCGAAAGTGGCGTTCGCGACCCCCCCCCCGGCGGGTGCCCACCAGCCGGGCGNTCGGGACAGCCGCTCATGCCTCCGGGGCCGCGGCCTTCTCGCCTGCCGCGGGGGTTGCGAAAGCCACTTTCGAGACGTCTGGCGTCGCGAAAGTGGCTTTCGCGACACCCGCGCGGGCGGGTGCCCACCTGCCGGGCGCGCGTTCAGGCGCCCCGCAGCACCGCCGCGATCTCCGTCTGCTCGAAATGCTCGGCCCACCCCAAGGCCGACGACGAGTACAGCGAATCCTTGAGCGAAGGATCCGCCCCCACCTCCAGCAAGGCCCGCACCGCGTCGACATGCCCGCCCTGCACGGCCAGGTGCAGCGCCGTGACACCTTCTCCGTGCGAGAGCCCGCCGAAGGTGCCCTGGCGGTTCACCGAAGCACCGAGCTCCGCCAAGATCCTGATCGCCGACGCCTTTCCCTGGGCGGCGGCCCACGTCAACGCCGTGCCCCGGTAGACGTCTGCGTCGACCGAGGCGCCCCGCTCCACGAGGGTGCGTACAGCCGAGGCCCGGTCGTTCCGCGCGGCCCACGAAAGCGCTTCGTCGACGACCTCGGCCGGGTCGTCGCTCGGCCGCCATTCCGGGAAACCGCTGTGCGGCCGGTGGAATTCGCGATGCGCGCCCGCCGCGAGGGAGAGCGTGCCGTCCGGCGCGAGCAGTTCGTCGAGCAGATCCGCCCGGCCGAGCCCGGCGGCGACGCGCAGGTTGCCGGGGGAGACGCTGCGCGAAGCCAGCAGTTCCGCCGCCTCGCGATGGCCCCAGAACAGCGCGACCACCAGCGGCGTGCCGCCGTCGCCCCGGGCGGGAACGTCGACCGGGGCGCCCGCGTCGAGCAGCATCGAGACCAGCAGCGGCAGCCCGGCGTACCCGGCCTGGTGCAACGCCGTCCAACCGTGCACGTTGGCCGAAGCGGGATCGGCGCCGTGGTCGAGCAGGATCCGGCACAGCCGCTCGTCGCAGGTCGCGGCGGCCATGCCGAGCAGGTCGTTCCCGTTCTTCCCGTGGGCGTGGACGAGCGTGGGCAGGTCGCCGATCAGGCGCGCGAGCCCGGCGAGGTCCCGCGCGTCGATCAGTTCCCGTGCCTTTTCGAAGGCGAGCTCAGCCGGTGACGTCACGCTTCCGCACGCTACCCCCGACCCCCGACAGAACCCGCCATTCGGCCAGCGGGATCCGGTCGTCGCCGGTCAGGACCTGCAGGCAGACGTGATCCGCGCCCGCCTCCAGGTGTGCCTGGACGCGCGCGGAGATCGCGTCCTCCCCGACGGCGACCAGCGCGTCCACGAGCTTGTCGGAGCCGTGATCCTCCTCGGTGAACCCGAACCGCCGCAGATTCGCCCGATGGTGGGCGGCCAGGCCCAGGTACGTCGACACGTGCCGCCGCGCGATCTCCCGGTCTGGCCCGAGGACGACGGCCTGTTCGACGGCGAGGAAGGCCGAAGGTCCGATGGCTTCCCGCGCCAGCGCCGTGTGCTCGACGGGGACGAAGTACGAATGCGCCCCATCGGTGCGTTCCGCGGCCAAGACGAGCATCTTCGGGCCCAGGGCGGCCAGCACGCGCCGACGTGGGGAGTCCGGTGTGGACAGTTCGGCCGCGTCCATTTCGTCGAGATAGCCGCGCATCGCCTCCAGTGGTTTCGCGCCCGGCAGGTGACCGCCCAGCCCGAGGACGAACCGGCCAGGATAGGCCTCGGCGAGGGTCCGCTCGGCGGCCGCCGCCGCGACGGGGGCCCGATGGGAGAAGCGCGCGATACCGGTGGCGACGGTCAGCCGCGACGTCGCCGCCAGCAGCAACCCCGCCTGCGTGAACGCCTCCCGCCCCAGGTACTCCCCGAACCACAGCGTGTCGAAGCCGAGTTCCTCGACCTCCGCGGCCGCCTCGCGGACCTTGCCGATTTCCTTGCCGTCGAACGAGAACGTCCAGATGCCGACGCTCATCGGGTCACCGCCGTCAACGCCGGGGCCAGCCGTTCCAGCTGATCCACTATGGACTGGAGATCGTCACCGGCGGGATGGAGGAGCACGGTGTCCGCGCCGGCGTCCACGAGTTCCTTGATCCGCCCGGCGATCCGTTCCTCGTCGCCCCACGCGATCAGCCCGTCCACGAGCCGGTCGCTGACGCCGTCGATGTCGGCGTCGGTGTAGCCGAGCCGCTTCCAGCCCTTGAAGTAGTGCGGGATGCCGTACTGCTTCATCAGTCCGATATCCCGCGTCACGCTCGCCCGCGCCTGTTCGCGGTCGCCGAGCAGCACCGAATGGGTGGGGATGAGCAGCTTGTCCCGGCCGAGGATCTCGCGGGCGTACGGCGTGTGCTCGAAAGGCTGGGCGAACGGATGCGCGCCGTCCGTCAGGTCCCGCGCGAGTTCGAGCATCTTCGGCCCGACCGCGGCGAGGACACGCGGGAACGGTATCGGTGAAGGGAATTCTTCCGCAGCCGCGGACATGGCCGTGAGGTATTCGCGGGTCTGTTCGAGTGGCCGGTAGTCCGAGCCCGCCTTCTCCGCCTGATAGGAGTGCCCGATCCCGACGCCGAGCACGAACCGGCCGGGGAAGGCCTGCGCGAGCGTCCGCCCGCCGCTGTGCGCGGTGTACGCGGGCCGCGACCAGATGTTCGCGATCCCGGTGCCGACGACCACCCGTTCGGTGGCGGCCAGCGTGATGGCGCTGTACGCGAACAACTCCCGGTTCCCCGGCCCCTCGCCGCCCCACACGGTGCGGTAACCCAGCTCCTCCAGGCGTCGTACCGCCCGCCGTTCCTCGTCCGGAGTCGGCGTGAACATGCCGACCGGCAGCCAGACACCCACCGGGCCCAGCCGCTCCCGGATCTCTTCGATCAAGGTCATTCTCGTCTCCCCAGCTAACATGAGGCAGCCTCCGCTTACGTCGACCGACTATACGGAGGCTGCCTCCGATTTGTCGAGACTAGGCTCTGGAGCGCGATGGACACCGAGAAGAAGCCGCTGCGGGCGGACGCCCGGCGCAACTACGAGCGCCTCCTCGAAGAGGCGAGGCGTGCCTTCGCCGCGCATGGGGTCGAGGCGTCGCTGGAAGAGATCGCCCGCAGGGCCGGTGTCGGCATCGGGACGCTCTACCGGCACTTCCCGACGCGGGAAGCCCTCGTCGAGACGGTGCTTCGCGAAGGCTTCGACGCGCAGGCCGCCGCGGCCCGTGAACTCCTGGACTCCCCGGAACCGCTGAACGCGCTGAAGGCCTGGCTCGCCGGGATGGGTGAACAGTCGGCGCGCTACCGCGGGCTACCCGAACTGATGGTCGACGTCCTCAACGACGAGACCTCGCCGCTCTACGCGTCCTGTCACGCGATGCGGGACCAGGTGTCCCACCTGGTGGAAAGGGCGAAGGCCGTGGGGGGGCTCCGGGCGGACGTCACAGTGCCCGAAATCCTGGTGGTGCTGCACGCGCTTTCCTGGGCCAGCGAACACCTTTCGGGTGACAAGGGGCTCGAACGCCTCCTCGATCTCGTTTTCGCGGGATTACGGGCGAGTTAACAATCCCCTGTCACCAGGTCTAAACTGCGGCGCAACCGGGCACAACGGCGTGACCGACCAATAGTGAGTCGCAGGCACAGACCAGATAGTGGGAGCCGTATCGTGACCAAGCCGAACAAGCCCGTCGTCCTCATCGCCGAGAAGCTCGCCCCCTCCGTGTTGAGCGTCTTCTCCGACGAGGTCGAGGTCCAGCATGTGGACGGCACGGACCGCCCCGCGCTGCTCGAGGCCGTGAAGACGGCGGACGCGCTGCTCGTGCGGTCCGCGACGAAGGTCGACGCCGAGGTCCTCGGCGCCACCACCTCGCTCAAGGTCGTCGCCCGCGCCGGCGTCGGGCTGGACAACGTGGAGGTCCCCGCCGCCACCGAACGCGGTGTCCTGGTGGTCAACGCGCCGACGTCGAACATCGTCTCCGCCGCCGAACACGCCGTCGCGCTGCTGCTCGCCGTCGCCCGCCGGGTCCCGGCCGCGGACCAGAGCCTCCGGGGCGGCGCGTGGAAGCGCAGCGCCTACTCCGGCGTCGAGATCCAGGGCAAGACCATCGGCGTGGTCGGCCTCGGCAAGATCGGCCAGCTGTTCGCGCAGCGGCTCGCCGCCTTCGACACCAAGCTCATCGCCTACGACCCCTACGTCTCGGCCGCCCGCGCCGCGCAGCTCGGCATCGAGCTGGTCACGCTGGACGAACTGCTGGAGCGTGCCGACGCGATCTCCATCCACCTGCCGAAGACCCCGGAGACCAAGGGCCTGATCGGCGCCGAGGCGCTGAAGAAGACCAAGCAGGGCGTCATCATCGTCAACGCCGCGCGCGGTGGCCTGATCGACGAGCAGGCGCTGGCGGACGCGGTCAGCTCCGGCCACGTCGGCGGCGCCGGTATCGACGTGTTCGTCACCGAGCCCACCACCGAAAGCCCGCTGTTCGGCCTGCCGAACGTCGTCGTCACGCCGCACCTCGGCGCCTCGACCGCCGAGGCGCAGGACCGCGCGGGCACCGACGTCGCGAAGTCCGTGCTGCTCGCGCTGCGCGGCGACTTCGTGCCCGACGCGGTGAACGTCGCGGGCGGCGGCACGGTCGGCGAGCACGTCCGGCCGTACCTCTCGCTCACCCAGAAGCTCGGCACCGTGCTGACCGCGCTGAACCCGAAGGCCCCGGCCTCGGTCACCGTCGTGGTCAAGGGCGAGCTGGCCGCCGAGGACGTCAGCGTGCTGCCGCTCGCCGCCGAGCGCGGCGTGTTCTCCGGCGTCGTCGAGGACCAGGTCACCTTCGTGAACGCGCCGCGCGTCGCCGAAGAGCTGGGCGTCCAGGTCGATCTGGTCACCGAGACCGAAAGCCCCAAGTTCCGCAGCCTGGTCACCGTCCGCGCGGTCCACGCCGACGGCTCGACCCTTTCGGTGTCCGGTTCGGTCACCGGAAAGGACGAGGTCGAGAAGCTGGTCGAGGTCAACGGCCGCCACTTCGACCTGCGCGCCGAGGGCAACGTGCTGCTGCTCGAGTACCCGGACCGCCCGGGCATCATGGGCCGCGTCGGCACGCTGCTCGGCGAGGCGGGCCTCAACATCGAGGCCGCGCAGATCAGCCAGACCACCGACGGCGCGGACGCGGTCATGCTGCTGCGCGTGGACCGTTCCGTGGACTCGCACCTGCTGGAGCCGATCGGCGCCACCGTGGGCGCGCACACGATTCGCGCGGTCAACTTCGGCTGACCTGCGAAGCGCGTGAAGGCCCCCTTCCCCCGGCTCAGCCGAGGGAAGGGGGCCTTCACGCGCATTTCGCGATTAGTCGACTAAATGCGAACGTGGTGTGTGCAGGGTTCGCGGGATCGCAGAGCAAGATTCAATAACGGTGAAAAATGCCTACTGAAGTCGGGCTGGTCCCCGGATAGGTTCTTCCGGCGAGGCCGAACCATCGCGTCGTCAAGGGCACGGCGCGGCGCCGGGGCTCACCGTCGGGGGTGTGTTCGAGCGGCAGGCAGGTTCCGAGTCCAGGCCTCGAGTGAGGGCACGTACTCATGAACAGATCCCGCGTACCCCGATGGGCGATCCGCTCGTCGGCCGCGGTCTTCGCCGCGTTGCTCGTGACGTCCGTGACCGGGGCGTCCGCGGCCGCGCAGGATGTCCCTCTCGCGGACGGCGTCACGCCGGCGAAGATCGACCGTAACGGATTCCAGGGGAAGGTCGAGCCGAAGCTCAAGGCCGCCCAAGGCAAGATCACCGCCTTCGTCGAGCTGGCGAAGCAGCCCGCCGTCGACGCCTTCAACGCCGAGCAGAACAAGGGCGCGGGCAAGGAAAAGGCGAAGAAAGCCGCGAAGGACGCCAAGGCCGACGCCGCCGCGACGGTGAACTCCGTCGTCGGGCAGCTCAAGGCCGCCGACGCCGGCACCCAGCTGGTCACGCAGACCGCCAACGCGGTCGCCGGCGCGGTCGTCACGGCCGACGCGGCGAAGATCCGCGAGCTGGCGAAGCGGCCGGACGTCGTCTCGGTCAAGAAGGTCGTGCCGAAGACCCGTACGAACTCCAGCGCGGTCCAGCTGACCAACACGCTCGCCTCTTGGCAGCAGACCGGCCGCTACGGCGACGGCATCCGCGTCGGCGTGATCGACGACGGCATCGACTACACCCACGCCACCTTCGGCGGTCCGGGCACGGCCGAGGCGTACAAGGCGATCAACCGCGACCAGGCCACCCCCGCCTTCCCGACCGACAAGGTCGTCGGCGGTATCGACCTGGTCGGCGACGCCTACGACTCGGGCAGCGACGACCCGGCCCTCAACACCCCGAAGCCGGACCCCAACCCGATCTCGTGCGGCCACCACGGCACGCACGTGGCGGGCACGGTCGCCGGATTCGGTGTGGACGAAGCGGGCAAGACCTTCACCGGTGACTACAAGAAGCTGAACAAGAAGAAGATCGAAGCGATGCAGATCGGCCCGGGCACCGCGCCCAAGGCCCTGCTGTACGCGATCAAGGTCTTCGGCTGCGACGGCTCGACCAACGTCACCTCGCAGGCGCTCGACTGGTCGCTCGACCCGGACGGCGACGGCGACTTCACCGACCACCTCGACGTGGTCAACCTGTCGCTGGGCGGCGACTTCGCCACCCCGGACGACCCGGACTCGCTGTTCGTGCGCAAGATCGCCGCGAACAACGTCGTCCCGGTGTTCTCCGCGGGCAACGGCGGCGACCTCAACGACGTCGGCGGCGCGCCGGGCAACACGCCCGAGGCGCTGACCGTCGCCAGCAGCCGTGACGCGTCCGTCCTTCGCGACGCCGTCGAAGCCGTCGCTCCCGACGGTGTGAAGGGCGCGAAGACCGGCCAGTTCAGCCAGAACTACGCGACCTACGACACGCTCGACGTCACCGCGCCGGTGGTCACGCTGTCGGCCGACAACGCCGCGGGCTGCAAGCCGTACTCCGAAGCCGACAAGGCCAAGGCCGCGGGCAAGATCGTGTTCCTCGAATGGGACGACAACGACGCGACCCGTGCCTGCGGTTCCGGCGCCCGTTCGAACAACGCGCAGGCCGCCGGTGCCAAGGGCGCGCTGTTCTCGTCGACGCTGGAGCACTTCACGGCGGGTATCGCGGGCAACGCGGCCCTGCCGACGTTCCAGCTGACCGGCAGCGCGACCGCCTCGGTTCGTCCCGCGGTGGCCGCGGGCACGCTGCAGGTCCGCATGACCGGCAAGGGCCGCGTGTCCGTGCCGACCACCGATCAGTCCATTGTGGACACTCCGAGCTCGTTCACCTCGCGTGGCGGGCGCGGCCCGGCCGTCAAGCCGGACGTCGCGGCGCCCGGTGACTCGATCGCGTCCGCGCTGAGCGGCAGCGGGGCCGGTCGCCTGGTCATCTCCGGGACCTCGATGGCGGCTCCGCACACGTCGGGTATCACCGCCCTGATCCGTCAGGCGCACCCGGACTGGTCGGTCGAAGAGGTCAAGGCCTCGGTCGTCAACACCGCCGGTCACGACATCCGTGACGCTTCGGGCCGCGTTTACGGGCCGCAGCGCGTCGGCAGCGGCCGGATCGACGCGAAGGCCGCGCTGGACAACCAGGTCCTGGCCTACGTCGTCGACAACCCCGGCTTCGTCTCGGTCAACTTCGGTGTCGTCGAAGCGGGCGGCCCGGTCACCCTGACCAAGACGGTCAAGGTGGTCAACAAGGGCATCAAGCCGGTCGAGTACTCGGTGGGCTACGAAGCCGTGAACTCGCTCCCCGGTGTCGAGTACACAGTGGACAAGCCGACCGTGAAGCTGAGCCCGCGTGGTATCGCGCTGGTGAAGGTGACCCTGAAGATCGCCGACCCCAAGGCGCTCCGCAAGGTCATGGACCCGACCATGGCGGCGACGCAGGTCGGCCTCGCCCGGCAGTTCGTGGCGGACGCCTCCGGCCGGATCGCGTTCACCCCGAAGAGCGGCACGACCGTTCCGCTGCGGCTCGCGGTGTACTCCGCGCCGAAGCCCGTCTCGTCCATCAACACCCCGGGCAACGTCAACTTCGGCGCCGGCCAGACCCAGGCCGTGCTGAACCTGACCGGCAAGGGCGTGGACCAGGGCACCGGTTCGCAGCGGTACCGCTCGCTGATCAGCGTGCTCGAGCTGCAGGCGGAATCCCCGCAGCTGCCCGAGTGCGACGGCGACGTCACCACCGACTGCACCCTGAACCAGACGGCCAAGGGCGCCGACCTGCGCTACATCGGCGCGGCGTCGACGGCCCCGCTGGCCAAGGCGCAGGGTGAGCCGGAGAACGCGTTGCTGGCCTTCGGCCTCACCACCTGGAGCGACCTGGCCAACCTGGGCAGCAACACCTCGCCGTTCGTGGACATCGACACCACGGGCGACGGGCAGCCGGACTTCGAAACCTATGTGACCAAGGTGACGTCCACCGACGTCCTCGTGGCGGTCACCGTGGCGCTGAAGCCGGGCTTCCCGCAGGTGGACATCCAGCCGATCAACGGCCAGCTCGGCGACGTCGACACGAACGTGTACGACACCAACGTCGTCGTGCTGCCGGTGAGCATCGCGGCACTGGGCATCGACCCGAACGCCGCGTCGCACAAGATCAGCTACACCGTCGGGACCTCCGGGTTCTACGCGGCGCCGGGTGCGGACTCGTCGACGATCGACTATGTCGGCACGCCGCTTTCGTTCGACGCCTTGGCTCCCGCGTACACCGTCCAGGGCGGCGGCGACTCCGCGCTGGGCTACGTCGCGAAGCCGGGCACGGCGCTGGTGGTCAACCGCAACGCGGCCGCGCAGGACACCGTGCTGGGCCTGCTGGCGATCGAGCACCACAACGCCTCGGGCAACCGGGCGAACGTGGTGAAGATCCAGGCGAACGCCGGTGGTGGCGACACGGGTGTCGACCGGCCGGGCAACGGTGGTCGGCACACCGGACGTCAGCCGATCGGTGTGGGCTGACGCGGTAGTGCGGTAATCCGCGTTCGATGAGGTGAGGGACGCCCTGGCGGCATGCTTTCCGCCAGGGCGTCCCTTCTTGTTTTCACTCTTTCGGCTGTCTCGCTCTGTGGGAGATTCCGGCATAAGGGTGGTGCGGCTACGGCTACCGGGCTACGGCCGGTAACCTTCCGCTGCTGGCGTTTTCTTGCGGATGGGCCATCCGGACTGCCGGTGGCCTGGTCTACGGAGGTGTGTGGATGCGGCTCGCGGTGATCCCAGGAGACGGGATCGGGCCCGAAGTGGTCTCCGAGGCGCTCAAGGTGCTCGGTGAGGTCGTACCGACTGCGGAGATCACGAACTACGACCTCGGCGCCGCCCGGTGGCACTCCACCGGTGAGCTGCTCCCGGAGTCGGTACTCGGTGAACTCCGTCAGCACGACGCGATCCTGCTGGGCGCGGTGGGCGACCCGACGGTGCCGAGCGGCATCCTGGAGCGCGGGCTGTTGCTGCGCCTCCGGTTCGAGCTCGACCACCACGTGAACCTGCGTCCCGCCCGGTTGTACCCGGGGGTGCGCGGACCGCTCGCCGAGGCGGGCGAGATCGACATGGTCGTCGTGCGTGAAGGCACCGAAGGCCCGTACGCGGGCAACGGCGGCCTGCTGCGCAAGGACACCGAGAACGAGATCGCGACGGAGGTCAGCGTCAACACGGCGTTCGGCGTCCGGCGCGTGGTGACCGACGCGTTCAACCGGGCCGAGGCGCGGCCCCGCAAGCACCTGACGCTCCTGCACAAGACGAACGTGCTGGAATACGCGGGTTCCCTGTGGTCGCGGATCGTGGAAGAGGTCTCGCTGGAGCACCCGGAGGTGACCGTCGCCTACTCCCATGTGGACGCCGCGACCATCCACCTGGTGACCGACCCGTCCCGTTTCGACGTCGTGGTGACCGACAACCTGTTCGGCGACATCATCACCGACCTGGCGGCGGCCGTGACCGGTGGCATCGGGCTGGCGGCGAGCGGGAACCTCGACATCACCCGGCGGAACCCGAGCATGTTCGAGCCGGTGCACGGCAGCGCGCCGGACATCGCGGGCCAGGGTCTCGCCGACCCGACCGCCGCGGTGCTGTCGGTTTCGCTGCTGCTGGACCACTTGGGACAGAAGGAGGCGGCGCGGCGGATCGAGGCCTCGGTGGCCTTCGACCTCGCGACCCGCGACCAGGCGTCGCCCGGTGCGACGCACGCGATCGGTGACCGGCTGGCGGCCCTGGTGTCGTCGAACGTGCGGCCGGTCACTCAGTAGTTCTTCGGGCTGAAGGGCCCTTCGCCGCATCTCGTGCGGTGAAGGGCCTTTTTGTCGCTTCGGGGGGCGCTCTGGGGCGCGGTGGCAGGTCCGTGAAGGCCTCCTTGCCTACTCTGAAGGTAGGGATGGAGGCCCTCGCTACGTGTTCGAGCGGTGTGTCGCGAAAGCCACTTTCGCGACGTCTGATGTCCCGAAAGTGGCTTTCGCGACGCGGCCGATGCGACGCCGGCGGCCCCGGAGCCGCGTCCCGGAGTGTGGAATCTTTCGCCCGGCTTGTGGACGCCCGCCGGGGCGTGTGCCATGATGCGTCCGTGACCTCCTGCACCATCATTATCGCCGAGCGCGCCGGATAACAGCTCCACAAGAGCCCCCGGCGCGCAACCTCTCGCACCCATGCGGGAGGTTTTTTTGTTGCCTGAACACGTTTTGCCCCACCACGAGGAGATTCCCGTGACCCGCAAGGAGCCCGCCGATACGCCGCTCGGCGACGCCTTCCACCTGTACGACACGACGTTGCGCGACGGCGCGCAGCGCGAGGGGATCTCCTACTCCGTCACGGACAAGCTGGCGGTGGCGAGGCTGCTCGACGATCTCGGGGTCGGGTTCATCGAAGGCGGATGGCCGGGCGCGCTGCCCAAGGACACGGAATTCTTCGCCCGCGCGGCTTCGGGCGAACTGAAACTGCGCCACGCCGCGCTCGTCGCCTTCGGTGCGACGCGGAAGGCGGGCGCCAAGGCCGAGCAGGACCAGCAGGTACGGGCCCTGCTCGATTCCCAGGCGCCGGTGGTCACCCTCGTGGCCAAATCGGACCTGCGGCACATCGAACGCGCGCTGCGGGTCGATGTCGACGAGGCGTGCGAGATGGTGCGAGACACCGTCGCGTTCCTCGTCGGCGAAGGACGTCGCGTCTTCCTTGACGCGGAACACTTTTTCGACGGCTACGCGTACTCCCCGGACACCGCGCTGAGGGTGCTCGACGCGGGAGTGAACGCGGGCGCCGACGTCGCCGTGCTGTGCGACACCAACGGCGGCCAGCTGCCGCTGGGCCTCGCGGAAACCGTCCGCGAGGTCAAGGAAAGGACCGGATTCCGGCTCGGAATCCATTGCCAGGACGACACTTCCTGCGCGGTGGCGAATTCCGTCGCCGCCGTGCAGGCCGGCGTGACGCACGTCCAGTGCACCGCCAATGGTTACGGCGAACGGGCGGGTAACGCCGATCTGTTCGCCGTGACGGGAAATCTGGTGACCAAGCTCGGTATGGAGGTGCTCCCGACCGGAGGCGCCGCCGAGCTCACCCGGGTCTCCCATGCCCTTGCCGAAATCGCGAACATCGCCCCCTACACCCACCAGGCTTACGTAGGGGCGTCGGCCTTCGCCCACAAGGCGGGACTGCACGCGAGCGCGATCAAGGTGGATCCGTTGCTGTACAACCACATCGATCCAGCTTCCGTCGGCAATGACATGCGGGTACTGGTCACCGAGATGGCCGGCAGGGCCAGCCTGGAGCTCAAGGGACGTGAGCTCGGGGTCGACCTTGCCGGCCAGCCCGAGGCGCTGACGAGCGCCGTGAAGAAGGTGAAGCGGCTCGAATCCGAAGGCTGGTCCTTCGAAGCCGCGGACGCTTCACTCGAACTGCTGCTGCGGCGGGAGGTCGACGGCCCGCAGAGCGACGTCCTCGACGAACCGCCGTTCGAACTCGAGTCGTACCGGGTCGTGCTGGACCACCGGTCCGACGGCGAGGTCGTGTCCGAGGCCACGGTGAAGGTGCACGTCGCCGGGCAACGCGTGATCGCGACCGCCGAGGGCAACGGCCCCGTGCACGCGCTCGACGCCGCCCTGCGCGAGGCGCTCAGCCCGCATCTGTCCTGGTTGGACAGTGTGGAGCTGGCCGACTACAAGGTGCGGATCCTGCCCGGCCATCCAGGCGCCGCCGCCGTCACCCGCGTGCTGGTCGAGACCAGCGACGGCGAGCGGGAATGGACCACGGTCGGCGTGCACGGCAACATCGTCGAAGCGAGCTGGCTCGCGCTGTGCGACGCGCTCGTGCACAAGTCCCTCAGGGAGGGCCCGGCGTGAGGAGTCGTACAGTGGGGGAGTGCGTCTAGCCCGAATTGCTCATCCCGGTGGTGTCGCGTTCGCTTCGATCGAAGGGGACGGCGACGACGCCCAGGTACTGGAAATCGCCGAGCACCCCTTCGGCAACCCCAACTTCACCGGCAAGCGCTGGCCGCTCGCCGACGTCCGGCTGCTCGCGCCGATCCTGCCGTCGAAGGTGATCGCGGTCGGCCGGAACTACGCCAAGCACGCGGCCGAGTTCGGCAACGAGGTCCCGCAGGACCCGATGCTGTTCATCAAGCCGTCGACCACGGTGATCGGTCCGAACGTGCCCATCCGCCGTCCGCGCGGTGTCGGCCGCGTCGACTTCGAGGGCGAACTGGCGATCGTCATCGGCCAGCCGGTCAAGAACGTGCCCGCCGCCCGCGCGGCGAGCGCGATCCTCGGCTACACCGTGGCGAACGACGTCAGCGCGCGTGACCTGCAGAAGTCCGACGGCCAGTGGGGCCGGGCGAAGGGGTTCGACACCTTCTGCCCGCTGGGCCCGTGGATCGAGACCTCGCTCGACACGGCCGACCTCGCGCTCAAGTCCGAGGTGGACGGTGTCCTCAAGCAGGACGGCCGGACGTCGGACCTGGTGCACAAGATCCCCGAGCTGGTCGAGTTCGTGTCCGGGGTGATGACCCTGCTGCCCGGCGACGTCATCCTGACCGGCACGCCCGAAGGCGTCGGCCCGATCGAGGACGGCCAGTCGGTCTCGATCACGATCGAAGGCATCGGCACGCTGACCAACCCGGTGCAGGACATCTGACCTCAAGTGCCATGAAAGGTCCTTTCCTTGCAAAATTTGCAAGGAAAGGACCTTTCATGGCGTTCGGGACCTAACTCCCGGCCGGCTCCATCGCCCGCCGCGCGAAGGCAGGCGCGTGCTCGGGCCGCAGCCCCAGGCCCAGCAACCGGGCTGGAACGTAGGACAGCACGGGGAACCGGCCGAACAGCTTCACCATCACCGCGGGCGGACCGTTGCGCCTGCCCTCCATGACCGGTTTCATGACGTTCTTGTGCAGCATCCGCTGCAGTCCCTGCACCAGCATCGTCGGCGCGAGACGGCGCTTGCGGACCTTCGCCAGCTCCGCCACCGAAGGCCTTCCCCGACGCAGCGACGCGGCGAGCAGGGTGGCGGCCGCGACCGCGTCCTGCACCGCGAGGTTGATGCCGACCCCGCCGACCGGCGACATCGCGTGCGCCGCGTCACCGATGCACAGCAGCCCGTCGACATGCCACTTCCGAAGCAGATTCATCTTGACGTCGAGGAACTTGATGTCGTCGGTCGTCTTCAGCTCGTCCAGGCGGTCGGCCAGTTCGGGGAGGATCGCGGCCACGTTCTCCCGGAACGCTTCGATGCCCTTCTCGCGAAGGTCGCCACCCTTGGGGCTGAGGTAGGCGATCTGGAAGTAGCCCTTGCGTGGGAGCGGCACGGCGAAGCGCCGATCCCGCATCTTCGGGGTCAGCATGCCCTCCTGCTCGCCGTCCCGCCGCGAGATCCGGAACCACCACGCGTCGAACGGGATGGGGTAGTCCTTCGTCATCAGCCCGGCCTCGCGGCGGGCCAGCGACCAGCGCCCGTCGGCGGCGATCACCAGGTCGGCGCGTAGTTCGCCGGTCTTCCCGTCGGCGTCGCGGTAGCGGACCCCGCTCACCCGGCCCTGTTCGAAGATCAGCCCGGTCATCTCCGTGCTCTGCCGCAACGTGAACGTGGGCTCCTTCGCGCCGGCGTCGGCGAGCAGGTCCAGGAAATCCCACTGCGGGACCATCGCGATGTACGGGTGCGCCACCTTCAGGCGGGTCAGGTCGGCGAGGCGCATCATCGTGCCGTCCTCGGCCGGGAAACCGGCGTAGGAGATCTCGCTGTGCGGCAGGTTCAGGAACTTCTCCCCGAGACCCAGCTCGTCGAGCAACGTCAACGTCGACGGGTGCACGGTGTCGCCGCGGAAGTCCCTCAGGAAGTCCTTGTGCTTCTCCAGCACCGTGACCTCGACCCCGGCCCTGGCCAGCAGCAATCCGGCGACCATGCCTGCGGGGCCACCGCCGACGACCACGCAGTTCGTGCGTTCGTTCATCCGTCCCACCCCTTCGAAACCCTTATTCATCACTTGTTGAATAAGCTCAGCATGCACCTGCCCGGCCGGCGCGTCAAGCGCCATCCGGGCGGATGCGCCGTTCGGGCTATGACCGGGGTCTCACCGGTCCGGGTGCCGGGCTGACTGTCCAAAAAGGACGCTAACGGGACGGCGAAAAGTCCCGGAAGGACGGCGATCGCGGAAAAGCCCTTGTGGACGGTCCGCGACTCGAAGCCGGGTAAGGATTTCGTTGTCGTCACAGGGTGTGCGCGCCGCGGATCGGACCGGGTGCGCCTGGGCCGCATTTCACCCGGCCGCCCGCGTTAGCCGTTGGCCGGTAACTAAAACACGACATCTCACCAACTGGGAGTAGAGTGCCCGCGCCGGAACAGACCAGCCTTTATCACCTCATCGGCAGAGTCGCGATCGCGCTGAGTGCCCTAGCCTCACTTGGTGGATTTCGCTCTCGTGCCCCGGACCCCGTCACGAACCACGCCGGACGCTCCGGACGGAGCGCCGTGGGAGCCGCCGGAGTTACGGTTGGTGTGCCTCGACATCGATGACACGTTGATCGACTGCACGGCGGCGATCCGGCTCAGCCTGAGCGCGCTCACCGGCCAGAACGACCTTTGGCCGCTGTGGGATCTCATCACCGAAGAGCATGTCGCGCTGGTGGTGGCGGGCGAAATCGATTACGCGACCATGCATCACAAGCGTACTGAATGTTTCCTGGCGGAGATCGGCATTTTGGCCGACGAAGACCAGGTCAAGGGCTTCGAAAGACGTCGTCGTGAAATTCTCACCCGTTCGTGGCAATTGTTCGAAGATGTCCTCCCGTGCCTGGAATGGTTGAGGGCAGCTGGCGTCCTCGTCGCCGCCGTCACGAACGCCTCCGGCGCGCATCAGCGCAAGAAGATCGCCGACCTCGGGCTCGCCCGCTTCTTCGATCACGTGGCCATCGCCGGTGAACTCGGAGTAGCCAAACCCGACCCGGCGATGTTCCACTCGGTCTGCCTCGGCCTCGGCTGCGACCCGGCCCAGGCGGTCCACGTCGGCGACAAGCTCGACACCGACGCCATCGGCGCACGCGACGCCGGCCTGGGCGCCGTGTGGCTCGACCGGGACGGCATCGCCGAGCGCGCCCCAGCGGGGGTGCACACCATCTCCGGCCTCGACGAGCTGCCTGAGCTGCTCGTTTCCGAGTTCGCGAAGCTCGGCGTCCCGGCTCAGCGCGCTACGGAGACCCCCGCTTTCACGGCGCGGAACAGCGTGCTCTAGTATTCTTTCTCGTGCGGCACCGAGCCGGTCAAGGCCGGAACGGTACCTCACTGGGGTATGGTGTAATTGGCAGCACGACTGGTTCTGGTCCAGTTAGTCTAGGTTCGAGTCCTGGTACCCCAGCTGGAGAACTCTCCGGAGTGAAACACAGAGTGACCCCCCTGCGAAGGCGGGAAACCCGGTCTGGTAAGTTTCTCCACAGCAACACAGCAGGTGAACAACTGAAAACCTCCTTCTGAAGGAGGAAGTTCCTAGCCCCCGTCGTCTAGCGGCCTAGGACGCCGGCCTCTCACGCCGGTAGCGTGGGTTCGAATCCCATCGGGGGTACGCGCAGCTTCCACCCAAAAAGTCTCGACCGGAGCGGTCGGGACTTTTTGCGTTTTCAGGGGAAGTCATCGCCTCGTTGATCCTTTCTGCGGCTACGGCTGTTTCCGGTACCTGATCGACCGGCAGTTTTATGGTAATGGTCACTTGGACGCCGACGCCATGACCTTCACGGTGAGCTGGGTGATTTCGAAGAGATGCGGGGCGTCCTTCGGGGGGCACTTCAGGTCTCACGAGGTCGCCCCGTCGGCTGCTCCTGGCGCAGAACCGACGGGCCACTTCCGCCAGCCGGCGTTGAAGGCGTTCACGTTCGGCTCGACGCTGTTGAGCTGCGCTGTCGTCCACTGTGGCCAGGTCGGCTTCGATCCTTCGCCGGACGGGGCCTGAAGAGGTGGTCAGCGTAGAAAGCTGAAACGGCTTCGAGTAGTTCGTCTTCGCGGAGCCGGATCGCCGCTGGAAGTCCGGCGTTGCCGCGGTTGTTCTTGCCTGGTCGGCATAGGTAGCAGAAAAGCCTGTTGTGTTTCGTGTCACCGGCCATGCGCCGTCCGCAACTGTGGACGACCATGCCGCGGTGTTGGGCTGATCGTCCGCCCGCGACCCTCGCCGAGCCTCGATGCGGCTGGTGGGCTCGTGGACGTTCTTGCAGGTCTTCTGTGGACGTTCGCCTCAGGAGCGCGACGCGAACCTCGTCGCGGAGCAAGGCGCTGGGCATACCCAGGGGCGAGGCTGGGTAGTCGGAGGGGCCGGAGATATAGCTGGCGCTGAGCCGGATTCGTGCACGGCCCAATGGCGCAGCTCACCCGATCACGGCGTTGAGCTGTCGGCGGAGACGATCACCTTCGCGCCAGGAACCGTTGTGGCATAAGCGGAATAGCGGCGATCACCGGATTGAGCGCTTGATCGCAGCGACAGTCCGACAACGCTTCGTACCCGCCCCAGTTCTGCCGAGACGTGCTCGGCCGACGGCCAGACTCGTCGCACGACGGGCGGCGAATCCAACGAGATCGGCAGAGACATGTCCTCGTTGATTCGACGAGTCTCGTTCGCCGGTGACGGCGTGCGGAAGTAGGTCGTGCGTGTCGTCGTTTGGGGCCTTGACGGTGTTCCGCGTTGTCGATGCGGTTCAGGGTCGGCTGGGGTCGAGTCCGGCCTTGAGGGTGTTCGGCGGCGGTGGGCTTGGATGCCACGTCCGTCGGGCTGGTCTCGTTGGCAGGGTGACGATCGGAGGCCGCGTAGGAGTAGCTGGGCCAGGACGGTTCCCAATGTCGCATTAGAGACGCTGAGTGTCTCTAATGCGACATTGGGAACCCTGGCCGACGATCATGCTGGGTAGCGCCCGCGAGAGCCGGTCCGTGCCGTGAAGCGTCCTTCAGCCCCTTAGGGCTACTGGGTCCGCAGGCCGTCGAAGGCGACCACGCGGTCGATCTGAGGGGCGAATTGTCCGGCTCGACCAGTCGGCCGATGCACACGTCGCTTATTGAGGCGGTGACCGGGATCTCGCCTTGTGCGGGAGAAAATCGGCGGCTGTTTCCCCGCGGCAGGTCAATCCGCATAGTGGTGGCGTTTGGCGTAGGCGATCGCTTCGACGCGGTCCTTGCTGGCCGTTTTGGCGAAGATGCGGTTGATATGGGTCTTGACCGTCGTCCCGCTGATGAACAGCCGCTTCGAGATCTCCCGGTTGCCGTGCCCGGCGGCGATGAGCTTGAGCACGTCGATCTCCCGCGCCGTCAGGCCGTCGGCGGGCTGCTGGGTCGCGGGCTGGCTCCGGGTGGCGGCGCGTACCAGGCTCCGCTGGACGTCGGGGTCGAGGACGGCCTGTCCGGCGGCCGCCGCGGCGATGGCACGGGCGATCGCGTCCTTGGACGCCGATTTGGTGAGGTAGCCGAGGGCCCCGGAATCGAGGGCTTCGAGCGCGAGTTCGTCGGTCGCGTACGTGGTGAGGACGACGACCTGGGTGTCCTGGTGCTCGCGCCGGATGTGGCGGGTCGCTTCGATGCCGTCGGTACCGGGCATGTTGAGGTCCATCAGCACGACGTCGGGACGGTGTTCGGCGACGAGACGGATGGTCTCATCGCCGTCGCACGCCTCGCCGACCACGGTGATCCCCGGCATCGTGCCCAGCAGGAGGACGAGTCCTTCGCGGACCGCGGCCTGATCGTCGGCGACGATCACCCGGGTTTCGGTTGCTTCGGTCACAAGGACAGTTTCCCCGATCAGGTTCACCGGGTACAACGAGGTGCCGGCGGGGGCGTTCATTCGATCGACGCCGAGACCAGGCGGTCATGGATCAGGTTGGCGATTTCCTCGCAGTGGGTGTCCAGGAACTTCCCGCCGCCCGGCCAGACCTCGAGGTCGAACCGGCTGGTCGTGCATTCGCGCCAGCGGGGCAGTTCCGCCGCGTCGTTCCCGCCCGCCAGCGCGACGACCGGCGAGTTCAGCTTGACCGTCTCGAACTTGGGTGAACTGCCCCAATCGGCCACGAACGTGCACAACGGCTGGATCTGGGTCTCCTGTTCCAGTCTCGCCGCCGTCTGGAGGGTGAACTCGCCGCCCCCGCGGTGCCCGAACAGGGCCAGTGGCAGATCCGTCCAGTCGCGCAGCAGCTCGGTACTGTCGTGCACCAGTTCGACGACGTTGCCGATGTAGCCGTGCGTCCCCTGCCGCACGCTGCCGGGATACTGGATCGTCAGTACTTCGACCGACGGCAGCAGCAGCTGGATCAGGCGCCACAGGGGCTCCGCCGTGCCGACCGGATGAGGAAAAAACGCCAGCCGGAACGCCGCGGGCTGCAGTGGGTCGATTATCCTCATCAGGCCGACGTCGCGGTCGGTAATAGGCTCGCGCATTGACGGATCCTTTTCTTATCAGATGCCGGATTTGACCTTACCGAACTTGATCGTTTTCGACGTCATGCTTCAGGTGGATATCATTTGGAGTAATGGGTGGACGTCGTTCTACAACCCCCTCACGACGGCTGGACCAGCTTGGGGTCCCTAGGGGGCGGCTAGGGGTTACCCGCTGAATGGGGCACGGTTAACGTCGGAAAACGTCCTGGGGTCGGCCTTTGGTTACTCGATCCGGCCTTTGTGCCGTTGCTGAAACCGCTTTTCCCCCTTTCGGCCGCCGCCCGGGAATCCGTGACTACCTTGGTGGCGAAATGCATTCTTATCGGATAGCCGTCATCGGCGCCGGTTACGTCGGATTGACCGCGGCGGCGTGCCTCGCCGCCCTCGGGCATCGGGTGACCTGCGCCGACGTGGATCCGGCGAAACTCGAGCTGCTCGAACGCGGCGAGACGACCCTGCTCGAACCCGGTCTGGCGGAACGCGTCACGACCGGGCTGGCCGCGGGGCGGCTTCGGTTCGTCCTCGGCGCGGCCGCCGCGGTTACGGACGCGGAGGTGGTGTTCCTCTGCGTGCCGACCCCGATGGCCGCCGACGGCGAGGCCGACCTCGCGATCGTGGAGGCCGTGGTGGCGGAGATCAGGGATCTGCTGCCGTCCGGTTGCGTCCTGGTCGAGAAGTCCACCGTTCCGGTCGGCACGGCCGCCCGGATCTCGGACCTGCTCGACCGGGAGGACATCGGGGTGGTGTCCAATCCCGAGTTCCTCCGCGAGGGAAGCGCCGTCGAGGACTTCCTGAACCCCGACCGGATCGTGGTCGGCTCGGACAAGCCCGCCGCGGCCGAGCGCGTCGCCGCCCTCTATGCCGGGCTCGGCGCGCCGACCGTGATCACCGACGCCGCGAGCGCGGAGATGGTGAAGTACGCGGCGAACTGCTACCTCGCGACGAAGCTCTCCTACGTCAACGCGCTCGCCGAACTCTGCGAACGGCTCGGTGCGAACATCGTCGACGTCGCCGAAGGCATGGGCTACGACCGGCGGATCGGCACGTCGTTTCTCCGGCCGGGGCCGGGCTGGGGTGGCTCCTGCCTGCCGAAGGACACCCACGCGCTGTTGGCGGCGGCCGGCGCGGCCGGGGTCGACTTCACTCTGCTCAAAGCGGTGATCGGGACGAATTTCCGGCAGGCGGGCCGAATCGCGGACAAGGTGGCGGTCGCCTGCGGACTCGCGCCGGACGCCCGCCTGGACGGTGTCCGGATCGGTCTGCTCGGCCTCGTCTTCAAGGCGGACACGAACGATCTGCGGTCCTCACCGGCGCTCGCGGTGGCGGAAGAACTCGCCGCGCGGGGCGCCGAACTCGCCGGGTACGACCCCGGCCTGCTCGCTTGCGACCCCGGGAGCAGCGCGGAACGCACCCGGCTGGACGACCTGATGTTCCTCGCCGACGACCCCTACCTGACCGCCAAGGACGCGCAGGCGGTCGTGGTGCTCACCGAATGGCGGGAGTTCCGGACGATCGACTGGCGGCGGATGGCCGGGCTGCTGACGAAGCCGGTCGTCGTGGACACCCGCAACCATCTCGACCGGGACGTCGTCGAACTGGCCGGGCTTTCCTGGAGCGGGGTGGGCATCGGCACCGCGTGACACGTCGCGAAGCCACGTTCGGGAGCGAGTCCCGAACGTGGCTTCGCGACGCCGGTGACCGGTCAGCCGCAGAATTCGGCGAGCATCGCGCGGAACACGGCCGAACGCGCGGTGTCGGAGGACAGGTTCGTGGTGACGCCNCCCCCCCCCCCCCCCCCCCCCCCCCCCCCCCCCCCCCCCCCCCCCCCCCCCCCCCCCCCCCCCCCCCCACGCCGGTGACCGGTCAGCCGCAGAATTCGGCGAGCATCGCGCGGAACACGGCCGAACGCGCGGTGTCGGAGGACAGGTTCGTGGTGACGCCGACCGTGATCTGCCTGGCGCCGTCGGGAGTCCGCATACTCCAGGTGTTGTAACCCGGTACCGAACCGTTGAACCCCCACGCCTCCGGCGCGGCGCACCCCTGCGGGAGCCGGAGCCGCATGACGCCGAGGCCCGAGTCCAGTCCGGGAACGCTGCTGGGCACGGTCTTGCGCATCTCGGCCAGCTGCGCCGCGGGGAAGAGCCTGCCGGCGAGCAGGGCGCCATAGAACCGGTTCAGGTCGTCGGTGGTGGAGATCAGGTTCCCGGAACCCCAGAACCGCGACATCTCGTAGTCGGTGACGTCGGTCGGCGGCGCGTCGGGGCCGTACAGCTGCTCGTAACCACGGGCGGCCGCGCGGTGGACGTAGGGATAGCGGTACGGGAGGGAGCTGTCCCGCATCCCCGCCCGGTCGAGAACCCGTCGCTGCAACACGGAGTTCAGCCCGTCACCGGTGAGGTTTTCGACGAGTTTCCCGAGCACGGCGTAATTGGTGTTGGAGTACACCATGCCCTGGCCGGGCGGGAAGGCCAGCGGCTTGCCCTCGGTCCCCTTCCGGATGGTCTCTTCCGGTGTCTGGTGCTGCCAGCGGGTCGTGTCGATCTCCGGAAGGCTGTTCCACCGGTCGGTCGCCGGGATCCCGCTGGTGTGCTGCAGCAACTGGCGTACGGTGATCGGCTCGGTGTACGGCAGCAGCCCGGGAAGCCGGTCCTGGACGCGGTCGTCGAGGCCGGTCTTGCCCTCACCGGCCAGTTGCAGGACGACGGTGGCGACCAGGCTCTTGGTGATGCTTCCAGCCCGGAAACGGCCGCGGGGGTCCGGCGCGCCGCCGGTCGTGACGTCGCCGACGCCGCTCTGGCCGTACCATCTGCCGTCCTGGTCGAGCACGGCGGCGTACGCGCCGGGCGCACCGGCGGCGACGGCGTTGTCCAGCGCCTTTTGCAGGCCTTCCCTGGCCGGGGCGGCGATGGCCGGACCGGCGGCGAGTGTTCCGGAGAACAAGGCGGTGACGGCGGCGATCGCCGCCATACCGCGAAAGAGACGATTCATGCGCCTGACGCTAAGAGGCGCCCCGCGCCGGGACATCCCCCTAAAACCCCTGCCGTGTCCGGACTTCTCGCGAACGACCCCTTATCGCGAGATCAGACGAGGGCCAGTGCGGGCAGCGGCCGCCGGTCACTGTAGAGCGGATCGAGCCGCCCCGCGCGATAGAGCTCGCGGGTCGCGCCCCGCCGGATCTTGTTGCTGGTGGTGCGCAGGATCGCGCCCCGGCGGACCAGGACGACCCGTGCCGGCTGCACGGTGAGGGCCAGCCAGAGCCGCCGTCGGACGGCGGTCACGATCGCGCGCAGTTCTGCCTGGTCCGGGCGGCCGCGGACCTCCTGAATGATCACGATCTCCGTCCCGTCACCCTGGACCGCGACACCGGTTTCCACCTGGGCGCCGAGTTCGGCGCGGATCTCGGTCTCGAGCCGTTGGGGCAGCAGGACACGGTCGCCGTCGTCGAGCGCGTCGACGGTCCGGCCGAGGACGTACAGCTCTCCTTCGTGGCGGACGCCGAGGTCGCCGGTGCGCAGGTAGCCGTCCTCGGTCCGGTTCGGCCCGGCGCGCCAGTACCCGGCCCCGACGCTCGCGCCGCGAAGCTGGATCTCCCCGACACGGCCAGCTTCGAGCGGAAGCCCGGTCGCGTGGTCGGCGATGCGGAGGTCGAACGCCTTCGGCCAGCCGCAACAGGCCAGTTCGTAGCCCTCGGCCGGGTCGTCGGTGAGCACGAACTTGCCCGCTTCCAGCGATCTCGCGTCGACGGTCCGGAACACCGGCGGATTCCCGCCCGCGCCGCTGACGTAGACGGTCGCCTCCGCGAGGCCGTACACCGGGGTCAGCGTGCCGTCGCCGAGCCCGGCGCGCCCGAACCTGGCCGCGAACGCGCGCAGGGTGACCGGATTGACCGGTTCCGCGCCGTTGAGGGCCCAGCGCCAGCTCGACAGGTCGAGGCCGTCGATCTGCTCGTCGGTGATCTTCGCCGTGCACATCCGGTAGGCGAAATCCGGTCCGGCGGACATCTCCAGCCGATAGCGGTCGATCAGCCGCAGCCAGGTGTACGGCCGCTTCAAGAAGGTCATCGGCGCCATCAGGACGCTGGTCCCGCCGAACAGCAGCGGTTGCAGCGCGATGGCGAGACCCATGTCGTGGTAGAGCGGGGTCCAGCCGCCGAACCGGCCGGTGGAGCCGGGGCCGAGGTCGGCGAGCAGCGCTTCCGCGTTCGCGACGATGTTCGCGTGGGAGAGCAGCACGCCCACCGGGTCACGGGTCGACCCCGAGGTGTACTGGATCATCGCGGTGGTGCCGCCATCGATCCGCGGCCGCCGCCAGGAACCGGCGTCCGCCTCCTCCGGCCCGTCCGTCACCAGGCACGGGCTCGTCGTCAGCTCCCGCATTCCTGGGAGGAGCCGCGTCGTGCCCAGCATCGCCGACGGCTCGGCGTCCGAAAGGATCCGTGCCAGCCGCTCGGCCTGGTAGCGATTTCCGCCCGGCGCGGGGGCGGGGACCGCCACGGCGCCGGCGTACAGGCAGCCGAGGAAGGCGGTGAGGAAATCCGGTCCGTCCTGGCTCACCACGAGCACCCGCTCGCCGGGACGCACCCGCGCACCGAGCAGGACGGCCGTCCGGCGCGCCGCCCGGTCGAGTTCGCGATAGGACAGCGAAACGGCGGGTTCGGGTAGCTCGGGGTCGTCGACGAACGCGACGGCGAGCCGGTCACCGTCCTCCTCCGCCCAGTACCGGAGCAGGTCGACGACGGTACGGGCGGGACTTGTGTCGGGAACGGAAATCGCGTCGGTCACGAGGATGTCCTTACCGGTCGTAGCCACCGCAGCGGGTACCGCGAGGAGAAGGTGCGGCCCGTCAGTCCGCGGAAAGGCAGGAATCTCCTGCAGGCAAGGAGTACCGGCGCCGCGAGCCGGCGCTCAACCCCTAGCGCACGAGGGAAGGCCCCTATTGCCGGGAAAACCGGCCGGGTTGAGTGGGGTGGTAGGGGCGGTTAGGGGGTGAACGGGCGAGGGCTCCGTACTTAGCATCGGTCCGAGCGAACCCGCCTGTCCGACGAGAGGGAGCCATGACCGCGAAGATCTTTGCGCCCGACTCGGTGCGGACGCTGGCCGAGGCCGAGCGGACGGGGCTGCAGGTAGCCGCCGTCCTCGGCGAATTCGGGATCGGCGCGGGTGATCGGGTCGTGCTCAAGGCGGCCAATTCCGCCCACTACGTCACCGTCCTGCTGGGACTGGTCGAGGTGGGTGCTTCGATCGTGCTCGTGGACCAGGGTGACTCCCTGTCCCGTACCGAGGAGATCTGCCGCCTGTCCGGTGCGAAACTGTCCCTTGTCGACGATGACGCGACGTTCGGCGGTGAAGCGGTCTTCCTCGACGAGATCCACGCGGCCGCCGCGGGCGTCGTCGTCGAGGACAGGCCGGTCTCCTTCGAGATGTGGGGCGAACGGCCCGACGGGCTCGTGCTGTGGACGTCGGGGTCGACCGGGACACCGAAGGGCGTCGTGAAGTCCGGCGGCCGGTTCCTCCGCAACGTCGAACGCCATCTCGCCCATGTCGGGTACCGCGAGGACGACGTCATCCTCCCGCTGCTCCCGTTCGCCCACCAGTACGGGTTTTCCATGGTGCTGGCGGCTTTCGCCCTCCGCTGCTCGCTCGTCGTCGCACCGTACCGGCGGCTCGACCGCGCCCTGCGGTTCGGCGCGGTCTGCGGGACCACGGTGGTCGAGGCGACCCCGGCCACCTACCACAGCATCCTGCGCCTCGCCGCCGGGCGGCCGGAGCTGCGTCAGTGCGTCGAGCGGGCGAGGATGACCTGTGCCGGCGCGGCTTCGCTGGAAAAGAGCCTGTCCGATCGCTACCTCGCCGAGTTCGGCAGGCCACTGCTGGACAGCTACGGCAGCACGGAACTCGGTAACGTCGCCTTCGCCTCGCCGGACAATCCGGTCCACTGTGGACTACCGCTTACAGGGGTCTCGCTGCGGATCGTCGGCGAGAACGCCGAGCCGATCGAAGCCGCGGGCGAGGTCGGCGAGATCGAAGTGGACAGTCCCGACGCGATGACCGGCACCATCGCGGAAGACGGCTCGCTGGTCCCCTTTCCCGAAGGCTGGTACCGCACCGGTGACCTCGGCCGGATCGACGAGCACGGCAACGTCACCGTCCTCGGCCGGAAACTGGCCGTGAACCGGATGGGCTACACGATCTATCCGGACGCGGTGGAGCGCAAGGCCGAGGAGCTGGGCTGTCCGGTCAAGATCATCAGCAGGCCCGATGACCGTGGCGGCGCGCAGTTGATCTTCTTCGTCGCCGACGATCAACGCCGCGAGTCCCGGTACTGGCGCGACCGGTTCAGCGCCGCGCTCCCGGTGTACGAGCGGCCCAACCGTGTCCATGTGCTCGAAAGCTTTCCCGTGACCCGCAACGGGAAGACCGACAAGAAGAAGCTCGCCGAGCTGGCGGGGCACTGATGACCGCGATCGTCTTCCCGGGGATGGGTCCGTCGGACTTCGCGTCCGTCGGACGGTTCATGGTCCTGGATCCCTATGTGCGCGGGCGGCTGGCCGAGGCGGACGAGGCACTCGGCTACGACCTCCTGGAAGCCTTCTACAGCAGCCAAGACGCCTATTCCGAGTACACGCAGGTGGCCTTCCTGGTGAACTCGCTGGCACTGGCCGACCGGGCGGTGGAAGAACACGGCCTGCGGCCCGAGGTCTGTGCCGCGCCGAGTTTCGGTCAGCGGGCGGCCTCGGTCTTCACGGGTTCGCTGGGTTTCGCCGACGGCGTGCGCATGACCGCCGAACTCGCCCGCTGTGAGACCGAGTTCTTCCGTGCGCGGTTCTCCGACGTCGTCACCCACACCGTGGTACGCATCCACCGATCCACAGTGGATGCTCTGCTCGACGGGCTCAGGGACCGCGGTGAATTCGCCGAATATTCGGGTTTCCTCGACGACGACTTCTTCATGGTCTCCTTGCGTGAGCCGATGCTGGCGGAATTCACCGAGGGCGTCCGCGCGGCGGCCGGCTATTCGCTCGCCACGATCCGGCCGCCGGTGCACGCCCGCTCGTTCACCGGACTGCGGGAGCGGGCCGCCCGCGAAGTGCTCGACCGGTACCCGATCGAGGCGCCGCGGCTTCCGGTGGTCGCCGACTCCACCGGCGCCGTCGTCGACTCGGCCGAAGCCATGCGCGCCATGCTGCTGGACACCTTCGACCGGCCGATCGACTGGCCGTCGGTGGTCGCGACGCTGCGCCGTCTCGAGGTGGAGCGAATCGTCTTCACCGGCCCGGACGCGCTTTTCCGGCGCTTGGACCGCACCAAACGGAACTTCACCGTGACCGGCTTCGACCCCAAAGGTGTCGTCGGCAGGCTCACGGCCCCGGTCGCCGGCTGAGCGACCCGGGATGCGATGGCACGAAAGGGGCGCCAGTGCGTGACGAACTCAACCGGGCACCGGAATTCGAGGCGCGGCACATCCTGTCGCGCCTGGTGTGCGGGCACACCGCGGAAGTGCTGGACGTGGAGTCGGTCGACCCGTCGAGCGCCTTCGCGGACCTCGGGCTGGGTTCGATCGCCGCGGTGGACCTGCACCGGCGGCTGACCGCGGCGACCGGCCTCGAGTTGCCGGTGACGATGGTGTTCGACCACCGCACCCCGCGGGCACTCGCCGACGAGCTGTACGCCCAGCTCTCCGGCACGCCGCTGGACGCGGACAACGGTGTCACCACCGCCGCGGATCCGGCCGGGCCGATCGCCATCGTCGGGATGGCCTGCCGTCTGCCCGGCGGGATCACCTCGCCCGAACGGTTCTGGCGGCTGCTGACCGACGAAGGTGAGGTCGTCTCGGACTTCCCGGACGACCGGGGCTGGGACGTGGAGGCGCTGTACGACCCGGATCCGGCCACGCCGGGCCGGACCTACACCCGGCGCGGCGGCTTCCTGCACGACGCCGGGGAGTTCGACGCCGAGTTCTTCGGTATTTCGCCGCGTGAGGCGACGGCGACCGATCCTCAGCAACGGTTGCTGCTCGAGGTCGCGTGGGAAGGGCTCGAACGGGCGGGGATCAGCCCGGACGGCCTGCGCGGGACCCCGGTCGGCGTGTTCACCGGCGTCGAGAACCAGGAGTACGGCCCCGGCCTGCGGCACGTCGGCGCGGGGCTGGAAGGCCATCTGCTGACCGGGACGGCCGCGAGTGTCGCGTCCGGCCGGATCGCCTACACGCTGGGTCTCGAGGGCCCGGCCATCACCGTGGACACCGCTTGCTCGTCATCGCTGGTGGCGTTGCATCTGGCCGCGCAATCCCTTCGCCGGGGTGAATGCGACCTCGCGCTGGCGGGTGGGGCCGCGGTGATGTCCAGCCCTGGCGGGTTCCTGGCTTTTTCCCGGCAGCGCGGGCTTTCGGCGGACGGCCGTTGCCGGGCCTTCTCCGCGGACGCCGACGGCACGGGCTGGTCCGAAGGAGCCGGGATACTGGTCGTCGAGCGGCTCTCGGACGCGATCGCCAACGGGCACCGGGTGCTGGCCGTGCTGCGCGGTTCGGCGGTCAACTCCGACGGAGCGTCGAACGGGCTCACCGCGCCCAGCGGTTCCGCGCAGCGCCGCGTCATCCGGAGCGCGATGGCCGACGCGGGGATGACCGCCGTCGACGTCGACGCGGTGGAGGCGCACGGCACGGGCACGAAACTCGGTGACCCGATCGAAGCGAGGGCACTGCTGGCCACCTACGGCCGCGACCGTGACCGTCCACTTTGGCTCGGTTCGGTCAAGTCGAACGTCGGCCACGCCCAGGCCGCGGCCGGTGTGATCGGCGTGATCAAGATGATCCTGGCGCTGGGTCACGGCTTCTTGCCGAAGACCTTGCACGTCACCGAGCCGACCCCGCACGTCGACTGGTCGGCAGGCGACGTCCGCCTGCTGACCGAAGCCGTCCCGTGGCCGGAAACGGGCAGGCCGCGGCGCGCGGCCGTCTCGTCGTTCGGCGTGAGCGGCACCAACGCGCACGTCATCATCGAGGGGCTCACCACCCAGCTGGACGAACCGTCCGAAGCAGACGTAGCCGGTCCGTTGCCCTATGCCCTTTCGGGCAGTGGCCAGGCCGGGTTGCGCGCGCAGGCGCGAACGCTGGCCGACTTCCTCGACGGGCGAAGGGAATCGCGGGCGGCCGACATCGCCTACTCGCTCGCGACGACGAGGGCGTGGCTACCCGAACGCGCGGTGGCGGTGGCCGCCGACCGTGATTCCTTGATCGCGGCCTTGCGCGAGTTCGCGGAGCAGGGCTCGGCTCCCGGCGTCGTGACCGGCGGTCCGGCCGAGGGCGGGCTCGCGGTGATGTTCACCGGGCAGGGCAGCCAGCGGCTCGGGATGGGACGCGAGCTCTACCAGCGTTTCCCGGTGTTCAAACAGGCCTTCGACGACGCCTGTGCCGCGCTGAACGCCTTCCTCGACCGGCCTCTGCGAGCCCTCGTCTTCGGCGACGACGTCACGCTGCTCGATCGCACGGAGTACACCCAGCCCGCCCTGTTCGCCTTCGAGGTGGCACTGTTCCGGCTGGTCGAAACACTGGGCGTCCGGCCGGACTTCCTGCTGGGGCACTCGATCGGCGAACTGGCGGCCGCGCACGTGGCAGGCGTGTTCTCACTGGGCGACGCGGCCCTGCTGGTCGCCCACCGCGGCCGTCTGATGCAGGCACTGCCCGAGGGCGGCGCGATGGCCGCGATCGAAGCGACCGAAGCGGAGATACTGCCGTTCCTCACCGAACGGATCGCGCTCGCGGCCGTCAACGGCCCGCGGTCGGTGGTCGTCTCGGGTGACGAGGCACCCGTCCTCGACCTGGTGCGGATCTGGCGGGAGCGCGGGAGGCGCACCCGGCGGCTCACCGTCAGCCACGCCTTCCACTCGGCTCGGATGGAGCCGATGCTGGCCGAATTCCGCTGGGCGGCCCGGGTCGTCTCCTACTCGGCACCGCGGATCCCGATCGTCTCCGACGTCACCGGACGGATTCTCGGCACCGAGGAGATCACCTCGCCGGAATACTGGGTGCGCCATGTCCGGGAGCCCGTCCGGTTCGCCGACGGTGTCGGACGACTGTCCGCGCTCGGGGTGTCGGCCTTCTTCGAACTCGGTCCGGACGCCGTGCTCTCCGGCCTCGGGCCGGCGTGCGCGGACCAGGCGGACTTCGTCCCGGCGGTCAAGGCGGACCGGCCGGAGGTCGCCGCGCTCATGACGGCGCTCGGACGGCTGCACACGCGCGGGGTGCCGCTCGACTGGTCCGCCGTCCTGCCGGAAGCGTCCACTGTGGAACTTCCGACGTATGCCTTTCAGCGTAAGCGATTTTGGCTCGATGACCGTGAGCCGGCGGGTAATGCGGCGTCGGCGGGACTCGGTGACGCCGGACATCCCCTGCTCGGCGCGGTCCTCAGCGTGCCCGAATCCGGCGAGGTCGTGCTCACCGGCCGGATCTCCCGGCGGTCCCGGCCGTGGCTCGCCGACCACGCGATGCTGGACACGGTCCTGTTCCCCGGGACGGCGTGGATCGAGCTGGTCACCCGCGCCGCCGAGGAAGCCGGGTGCGCCCGGATCGACGACCTCACCCTCACCGCGCCGCTGGTGGTGCCGGAACGCGGTGGTGTCTCGCTCAGCGTCGTCGTGCGAGCGGCGGACGAGACCGGGACACGCGCGGTCGCGGCCTACTCACAAGGGGACGAGGACGAAACTTGGACCTGTCACGCCGTCGGGGTGCTCGCTCCGGGCGGAGCGGTCACCCGCGCGGCGGAACCGGACTGGCCACCCGCCGACGCCGAACCGGTGGACGTCACGGACTTCTACCCGCGGCTCGCCGAAGGTGGTTACGGCTACGGCCCTGCCTTTCAAGGCTTGCGGGCGGCTTGGCGACGGGGCTCGGAGATCTACGCGGAGGTCGGGCTTCGCGACGGCACCGACGCCGCGGGATTCGGCGTACATCCGGCGTTGTTCGACGCGGCACTGCACGCGAGCGTCCTCGCCGAGGACACCGGCGCGGTCGCGCTCCCGTTCTCCTGGCGGGGCGTCGAGATCCACCGGGTGGGCGCGTCGGCCCTGCGGGTGCGGATCGTACCCACCGGAGACGGTGCCGTCGCGATCGATCTCTTCGACCGGACGGGTGCTCCGGTGGCATCGGTGGAGGAGCTGGTCTCCCGGCCGATGGATCCCTCCACCGTGGAGACCAGAGGCGCCGACCCGCTGTACCGGATCGACTGGGCCGAGCTTCCCGCGCCGCTCGCGGGAGAGGTGCCGGAGCTGGTGTTCGCCACCTTTCCCACAGTGTCCACAAGGGACTCCGAAGCCGTTTCCGCGGCGCTGGCCCGTGCGCTCGAACTGATCCGGCGGTGGCTCGCCGAGGGCCATTCCCCCGCGGCGAGGCTCGTGTTCGTGACCTCCGGCGCGGTCGACGCGGGTTCGGGTGAACCGGTCACCGACCTGGTCCACGCACCACTTTGGGGACTGGTGCGTTCGGCGCAAGCGGAGAACCCAGACCAGTTCCTTCTGGTGGACGTCGACGACACGGAGGAGAGCCGAGCGCTCCTGCCCGTACTCGCCGCGTTCGGGGAATCGGAACTCCTGCTGCGCAAGGGAAAGGCATCGGCGCGCAGGCTCGTGCGGACCGGATCGGGTCCGCTCGACCCGCCGGATGGACCTGCTTGGCGGCTCGACGCCCCGGTGCGCGGCACACTGGAGAACCTGAGCCTCGTCCCCGTCGACGAGGCGCCGCTCCCGCCGGAACACGTCCGGATCGCCGTCCGGGCGGCGGGAATGAACTTCCGCGACGTCGTGTCGCTGCTGGGGATGGCCGCGACCGCGGACGTGCTCGGCTACGAAGCGGCCGGTGTGGTCGTCGAGGTCGGCGACGGCGTGGCGGATCTCGCCGTCGGCGACCGGGTGCTGGGCCTGGTGAGCGGCGGTTTCGGACCGAGGGCGGTGGCACCGCGCGATCACCTCGTCCCGATGCCGGAAGGCTGGGATTTCCCGGCCGCCGCGGCGGTCCCGCTGGTCTTCTCGACCGCGACGTACGCCTGGGACGACCTCGCCGATGTCCAGGCGGGACAGCGGGTGCTGGTGCACGCCGGGGCGGGCGGGGTCGGGATGGCCGCGATCGGACTGGCGGCACGGCGGGGCCTCGAAGTGTTCGCCACGGCCAGTCCGGGCAAACACGAGGTACTGCGGTCGCTGGGTGTGGCCGAGGATCACATCGCGTCGTCGCGGGATCTGGACTTCGCGGGCAAGTTCCTGGCGGTGACCGGTGGCGAGGGCGTCGACGTCGTGCTCAATTCGCTGACCGGCGAGTTCGTGGACGCGTCGTTGCGGCTTCTGCCTCGTGGCGGGCATTTCCTGGAGATGGGCAAGACCGATATCCGCGACGCGGACGAGGTCGCCGCACGGCTTCTGCCTCGTGGCGGGCATTTCCTGGAGATGGGCAAGACCGATATCCGCGACGCGGACGAGGTCGCCGCACAGCACCTGCCTCGTGGCGGGCATTTCCTGGAGATGGGCAAGACCGATATCCGCGACGCGGACGAGGTCGCCGCACAGCACCCCGGTGTGCGTTACCGAGCGTTCGACCTGATCGAGGCCGGCCCCGCGCGGATCCAGAAGCTGCTGCTGGAGATCGCCGATCAACTCGGCGGCGGACTGCTGTCGCCGCCGCCCGTGCTGGCTTGGGATGTGCGGCGGGGCGTGGAGGCGTTCCGGTTCATGAGCCGTGCGCGGCATGTCGGCAAGTTGGTGCTGACGGTTCCTTCCGTGCTGGATCGGGCGGGGACCGTGCTGGTGACCGGCGGTACCGGTGGGCTCGGTGGTTTGGTGGCCCGGCATCTGGCGGCGGAGCATGGGGTCCGGAGTTTGGTGCTGACCGGTCGCCGGGGTGTCGAGCCGGAGTTCGTGGAGGAGTTGCGCGGCGGTGGGGTGTCGGTGTCGGTGGTGGCGTGTGACGTCGCGGACCGGGCGTCGATGGCCGGGGTGCTGCACGCCATCCCGGATCTGACCGGGATCGTGCACGCGGCCGGAGTGCTGGACGACGGGTTGGTCGAGTCGTTGTCGCCGGAGCGGTTGGCCGAGGTGTTGCGGCCGAAGGTTGATGGGTTGCTGAATCTGCACGAGTTGACTCGTGGCGGGGATTTGGCGATGTTCGTGGCGTTTTCGTCCGCTGCGGCGACGTTGGGTGCTGCGGGGCAGAGTGGCTACGCGGCGGCCAACACGTTCGTGGACGCGTTGATGGAAGTACGGCGGGCGGAAGGGTTGCCCGCGACGTCGATCGCCTGGGGACTGTGGGCGCAGCGCACCGGTATGACCGCTCATCTGTCCGATGTGGACGTCGAACGGCTGGTCCGGTCCGGCGAGGTCCCGCTGTCCATCGAGCTGGGGCTGCGGTTGTTCGACCAGGCGGTCGCTTCGCCATGGCCGTCGGTCACCGCGCTCGGCCTTGATCCGGTCAAGATGCGTTCGTCCGGCACCGTACCGCCGGTACTGCGGGCGCTGGCGGGCCCGGTCCGGCGGCCGGCCGCGGCCACGGTGACCTCGGAACGGTCGTGGGCCGAACGGCTCACCGGGCTCGCCGCGGCGGAGCGGGAACCGTTCGTGGTGGAGGAGATCCAGCGACAGGCCGCGCAGGTGCTCGGGCATGGCGGCGCCGGCGACATCGGCCCGGCCACGGCCTTCAAGGAACTCGGTTTCGACTCGCTCACGGCGGTGGAACTACGGAACCGGCTGCAGGGGCTCACCGGCCTCCGGCTGGCGGCCACCGTGGTGTTCAACCATCCGAGCCCTCAGGCACTGGCGAGGCATCTCGTCACCGTCCTGGTGCAGGAAGAGCCGGACGCCGATCCGGCCGAGGCCCGGTTGCGGGCGGCTCTGGCGAAGATCCCGCTGTCCCGGTTCGCCGAAACCGGGGTGCTGGACACGTTGCTGGCGTTGACCGGGCTCGCCGTCCCGGTACCGGCTGAACCGGGCGGGCTCGACGAACTCGACGCGGACAGCCTCATCGCGCTGGCGATGAGCGGCGAAGAACAGCAGTGAACAGCCTGACGATCCTGATGTGGAGCACACGATGACCGACGACCGCCTTGTCGACGCCCTGCGCACGTCGCTGAAGGAGACCGAACGGCTCAGGCTGCAGAACCGGAAGCTCATCGCGGCCGCCAGCGAGCCGATCGCGATCGTCGGGATGGCCTGCCGGTATCCCGGCGGGGTGACCTCGCCCGAAGACCTCTGGCGGCTGGTGGCCGACGGCGTCGACGCGATGTCGCCGTTCCCCAGGGATCGTGGCTGGGATGTCGACGGTCTCTTCGATCCGGATCCCGACCGGGCGGGGACCACCTACGTCCGTGAGGGCGGCTTCCTCGATGGCGCGGGCGAGTTCGATCCGGCGTTCTTCGGTATCTCGCCTCGGGAAGCGGTGGCGATGGACCCGCAGCAGCGGCTCGTCCTCGAAACCTCCTGGGAGGCCATAGAACGGGCGTCGCTGGACCCGGCCACCCTGCGCGGCTCCGCGACCGGGGTGTTCATGGGCGTGATCGACAACGACTACACGACCCGGCTCCGTGCCGTGCCCGACGACCTGGAACCCTTCCTCGGCAACGGCGGGACCAGCAGCGTCGTCTCCGGCCGGGTCGCCTACACGTTCGGGTTGGAGGGCCCGGCCGTCAGTGTCGACACCGCGTGCTCGTCTTCGCTGGTGGCCCTGCATCTCGCGGTGCAGTCGCTGCGCCGCGGGGAATGCACGCTCGCACTCGCCGGCGGCGTCACGATCATGGCGCACGCGGACGACTTCGTGGAGTTCTCCCGTCAGCGTGGTCTGGCGCGTGACGGCCGGTGCAAGGCGTTCGCGAACGCCGCCGACGGGACGGGCTGGGCCGAGGGTGCCGGTGTGCTGGTCGTGGAGCGGCTTTCGGACGCGCTCGCGAATGGTCATCGGGTCCTGGCGGTGGTTCGCGGTTCGGCGGTGAACCAGGACGGCGCGTCGAACGGGTTGACAGCGCCGAACGGGCCGTCGCAGGAACGCGTGATCCGCACCGCGCTCGCGGACGCGAGCCTCGCCCCGGCGGACGTCGACGCGGTGGAAGCGCACGGTACCGGCACCAGGCTGGGTGATCCGATCGAGGCTCAGGCGTTGCTGGCCACCTACGGTCAGGATCGCTCGCGGCCGTTGTGGCTGGGGTCGTTGAAGTCCAATATCGGGCATTCGATGGCGGCGGCCGGGGTCGGCGGCGTGATCAAGATGGTGATGGCGCTGCGGAACGGGACGCTCCCGGAGACGTTGCACGTCGACGGGCCGACGGACCAGGTCGACTGGTCGGCGGGTGCGGTGGAGTTGCTGACCGAGTCCCGGCCTTGGCCGGAGGTGGGGCGGTCACGTCGCGCAGGGGTGTCTTCGTTCGGGATCAGCGGAACGAACGCGCATGTGATCCTGGAGCAGGCGCCGCCGTCGGTCGAGCCGGTACCGTCGCCGGAGGCCGGAGTGGTGCCGTGGGTGCTGTCGGCGAAATCGGCCGACGCCCTGCGAGCGCAGGCAGAACGGCTGGCGGATTTCGTCCGTGCACGGCCAGATCTGTCCCTTGTGGACATCGGCGCTTCGCTGGTGCGGTCGCGGGCGAGTTTCGGCCATCGCGCCGTGGTGGTCGGCGAAAGCCGGGACGCCCTGCTGGAGGCGTTGAACTCCCTCGAACCCGTTGCGAGTGCGGGTTCGGGTGTGGTGTTCGTGTTTCCTGGTCAGGGTTCGCAGTGGGTGGGGATGGCTCGGGAGTTGGCCGGGGTGTCTTCGGTGTTTGCTGAGTCTCTTGTGGACTGTGAGCGGGTGTTGTCTTCGTTTGTGGATTGGTCGTTGCGGGACGCTCTTGGTGATGAGGTGTTGTTGGGGCGGGTTGATGTGGTTCAGCCTGTTCTTTTTGCGGTGATGGTGTCGTTGGCGGCGTTGTGGCGTTCGGTGGGTGTGGTGCCGGATGTGGTGGTGGGTCATTCGCAGGGTGAGATCGCGGCGGCGTGTGTGGCGGGGGCGTTGTCGTTGGAGGATGCGGCGCGGGTGGTGGCGTTGCGTTCGCAGGTGATCGCTCGGACGTTGGCGGGTAAGGGCGGGATGGTGTCGGTCGCGTTGCCGGTGTCGGTGGTGCGGGATCGTCTTGCGGTGTGGGGTGATCGGATTTCGGTGGCGGCGGTGAATGGGCCGTCGTCGGTGGTGGTGTCGGGTGAGCCGGAGGCGTTGGATGAGTTGATCGTGTCGTGTGAAGGGGACGGGGTCCGGGTTCGGCGGATTGCGGTGGATTATGCGTCGCATTCGGCGCAGGTCGATGGTTTACGCGATGAGTTGGTGGAGTTGCTGGCGCCGATCGTGCCGAGGTCGTCGTCGGTTCCGTTGTTCTCGACTGTCACTGGTGACTGGTTGGACACCGCCGGGATGGATGCGGCGTATTGGCATCGCAACCTCCGTCAGACCGTCCAGTTCGAGAAGGCCACCGCCGCGCTTGCGGAAGGGCACGGACTGTTCGTCGAGGTCAGCGCCCATCCGGTGCTGACCGGCGCGATCCAGGACACCGTGGCGGACACGGAAGCGGCGACCATCGGGACGCTGCGCCGTGACGACGGCGGCTGGGACCGGTTCCTCACCTCCGCGGGCGAGGCCTTCGCTCGCGGCGCAGAGGTGGCCTGGACCGGGCAGTTCCCCGCTGACGTGTCCATAGTGGACCTTCCGACCTACGCCTTCCGGCATCAGCACTTCTGGCTCGACAGTGCCCCGGCCGCCGGGGACGTCTCCGCGGCCGGGCTGGCGGACGCGGAGCATCCGCTGCTCGGCGCGGTGGTCGCCCTGCCCGGTGACGAAGGGGTGGTCCTGACCGGCCGGATCTCCACACGGAACCAGCCCTGGCTCACCGAGCACACCGTTCTCGGCGAGGTGATCGTGCCGGGGACCGCCTTCGTCGAACTGGCCGTCCGCGCCGCGGACGAGACCGGCTGCGGGCAGGTGGAGGAACTCACGCTCGCCGCGCCGCTGATCGTCCCCGAGCAGGGAAGTGCCGAGCTGCGGGTGGTGGCGGGCGCGGTGGACGAGGACGGCAGGCGCGGACTGACCGTCCACTCGCGACTTGGCGAACAGTCCCCGTGGACCTGCCACGCGACCGGCACACTCGCGCTCGGTGTCCACGCCCCGTTGTCGGAGCTGGGCACCTGGCCGCCCGCCGGTGCGGAACGCGTCGATCTCGACGGGCACTACGACCGGCTCGCCGCCGACGGATACGGCTACGGGCCGGCGTTCCGGGGCCTGCGTGAGGCGTGGCGGCTCGGCGAAGACCTTTACGCTGAGGTCGCGTTGCCTGACGGGACCGACACCGAGGGGTTCGGCCTCCATCCCGCGTTGTCCGATGCCGCACTGCATATTCTCGGAGTGGCAGGCCAGGGGCGGCTCGAACTGCCCTTCGAATGGCGTGGTGTGTCCTTGCACGCGTCGGGGGCCTCGGTTCTGCGTGCGCGGATCTCCCGCCATGGCGGTGGATTCGGCCTGTGCCTCGCCGACACCCAGGGCGCACTCGTGGCCACTGTGGACTCGTTGACCCTGCGGCCGTTCTCCGGCCGGGGACCCGTCGTCGACGAGGCCGGTCCGCTCTACCGGGTCGAATGGCCGGTGCTGCCGCGCGAGGACGCGTCGCCAAGACCGTCGGTCGCGGCGCTGGGCGACCTCGAGGTGCCGGGGGCCAGGCGTTACGCCACTCTCGCTGAGATCGAAGACGTTCCGGAGTACGTCTTCGCCGGTGTGCCGGCGGACCACGGCCCGCACGAAACGTCGTCGGCGGTACTCGAACTCGCCCAGCGGTGGCTGGAGGACGAACGGTTCACGGCCGCGAAGCTGGTCTTCGTCACCACCGGCGCGGTCTCGGCCGAGCCCGGCGAACGGATCACCGGTCTCGCGCAGGCGACGGCCATCGGGTTGATCCGGTCGGCGCAGTCGGAGAACCCGGACCGGTTCGTGCTGCTCGACGCGGACACCCTCGGCGAGGTGGTGCTCGCGGCGCCGGCCACCGGGGAGGCCGAGCTCGTCGTCCGCGGGGAGGCCGTACGCGGCCGCCGCCTGGTCCGCGTGTCCACAAAGGACGCGCTGCTCCCGCCGTCCGAAGGCCCGTGGCGTCTCGACGTGTCCGGTGAGGGGACGCTGGAGAACCTCGCGCTCATCCCGGTCCCCGAGGAGCCGCTCGGTGACCGGCAGGTCCGGGTCGCGGTCCGCGCGGCGGGGGTGAACTTCCGGGATGTCGTCGCGTCCCTCGGGGTCGTGCGGGTCGACGAACCGATGGGTGGCGAGGCCGCCGGGGTGGTCGCCGAGATCGGCGCGGGCGTCACCGATCTCGCCGTCGGCGATCGTGTCACCGGGGTCTTCACCGGCGCCTTCGGCCCGGTCGCGACCACGGAGCGGGCGAACCTGGTGCCCATGCCGGACGGCTGGACGTTCGCCGAAGCGGCGTCGATCCCCGTCGTCTACACCACCGCGCTCTATGGACTTGTCGACTTGGCGAACGTGCGGGCGGGGCAGCGGATACTGGTGCACGCCGGGGCGGGCGGGGTCGGGATGGCCGCGATCGGACTGGCGTCGCAGTGGGGGCTCGAGGTGTTCGCCACGGCGAGCCCGGCGAAGCATGACGTCCTGCGGTCGCTGGGGCTGGCCGACGATCACATCGCGTCGTCGCGGGATCTGGACTTCGCGGACAAGTTCCTGGCCGTGACCGGTGGCGAAGGTGTGGAGGTCGTCCTCAACTCCCTCGCGGGCGAGTTCGTGGACGCGTCGCTGAGGCTTCTGCCTCGTGGCGGGCATTTCCTGGAGATGGGCAAGACCGATATCCGCGACGCGGACGAGGTCGCCGCACGGCTTCTGCCTCGTGGCGGGCATTTCCTGGAGATGGGCAAGACCGATATCCGCGACGCGGACGAGGTCGCCGCACAGCACCTGCCTCGTGGCGGGCATTTCCTGGAGATGGGCAAGACCGATATCCGCGACGCGGACGAGGTCGCCGCACAGCACGCCGGTGTGCGGTACGCCGCCTACAACCTCCCTGATTTCGAACTCGATCGCACCCAGGAAATCCTGCGCGAGGTGACGCAGCTGTTCGCGGGCGGCCGGCTGCGACGGCTTCCGGTGCTGGCTTGGGATGTGCGGCGGGGCGTCGAGGCCATGCGGTTCATGAGCCGTGCGCGGCACGTGGGCAAGTTGGTGCTGACGGTTCCTTCCGTGCTGGATCGGGCAGGGACCGTGCTGGTGACCGGCGGAACAGGTGGGCTCGGTGGTCTCGTGGCCCAGCATCTGGCCGCTGAGCACGGGGTCCGGAGCCTGGTGCTGACCGGTCGCCGGGGTGTCGAACCCGAGTTCGTGGAGGAATTGCGCGGCAGTGGGGTGTCGGTGTCGGTGGTGGCGTGTGACGTCGCCGACCGGGCCTCGATCGCCGCGGCACTCGACGCCATCCCGGATCTGACCGGGATCGTGCACGCGGCCGGAGTGCTCGACGACGGACTGATCGGCTCGTTGTCGCCGGAGCGGCTGACCGAGGTGTTGCGGCCGAAGGTGGATGGCTTGCTGAACCTGCACGAGCTCACTCGTGGCAGGGATTTGGCGATGTTCGTGGTGTTCTCGTCGGCCGCGGCGACGTTGGGTGCGGCGGGTCAGGGTGGCTATGCGGCGGCCAACACCTTCGTGGACGCGTTGATGGAAGCCCGGCGAGCGGAAGGATTGCCCGCGGTTTCGATCGCCTGGGGATTCTGGGCGCAGCGCACCGGCATGACCGCGCACCTCACCGAAGCCGACGTCGACCGGATGCGGCGCGCGGGCGAGAACCCGTTGTCCATCGATCTGGGGCTGCGGTTGTTCGACCAGGCGGTGGCCTCGCCCTGGCCCTCGCTCACCGCGCTGGATCTCGATCTCGCCAAGGTGCGGTCGGCGAGTTCGGTGAGCCCGGTGCTGCGAGGGCTGGTGGGCCCGGTCCGGCGCCGGGCCGCCGCCGTTTCCGGCGACCGGTCCTGGGCGGACCGGGTGCGGGCGCTGGCCCCCGCCGAACGTGAGCGTTCCGCCGTCGAAGAGGTGCGGCGCCAGGCCGCGGTGGTCCTCGGCCACGGTACCGGCGGCGATATCGGGGTTTCGGCGGCGTTCAAGGAACTCGGGTTCGACTCCCTGACCGCGGTCGAACTGCGCAACCGGCTGCAGGCGGCGACCGGGCTGAGGTTGCCGGCCACCCTGATCTTCGACCATCCGACGCCTCGGGCGCTGGCCAGGCATCTGCTCGGAGAGGTGGTGGGTGACGTTCCGGCGGCGGAGCGGACGCCGGCCACCAGAGCCGACGGTCAGGAGCCGATCGCCATCGTCGGGATGGCCTGCCGGTATCCGGGCGGGGTGGCCTCGCCGGAAGACCTGTGGCGGATGGTCGCGGACGGCGTCGACGGGATGTCGCCGTTCCCCCGCGATCGTGGCTGGGACGTGGACGGTCTCTTCGATCCGGATCCCGATCGGACGGGGACCACCTACGTCCGTGAGGGCGGGTTCCTGGACGGCGCGGGGGAGTTCGATCCGGCGTTCTTCGGTATCTCGCCGCGGGAAGCGGTGGCGATGGACCCGCAGCAGCGGCTCATCCTGCAGACCTCTTGGGAGGCCTTGGAACGGGCCTCCCTGGACCCGTCGTCGCTCGCCGGTTCGGCGACCGGGGTGTTCATGGGCGTGATCTACAACGACTACACGACCAGTGTGCCGTCGCCGCCGGAGGACGTTCAGCCGTTCCTCGGGAACGGTGGTTTCACCAGCGTCGCGTCCGGGCGGGTGGCCTACGCGCTCGGGCTGGAGGGCCCGGCCGTCAGTGTCGACACGGCGTGCTCGTCTTCGCTGATGGCGCTGCATCTCGCGGTGCAGTCCCTGCGGCGAGGTGAGTGCACGATGGCGCTCGCCGGTGGATCGTCGGTGATGGCGACACCGGTCTCCTTCACGGACTTTTCACGTCAGCGTGGTCTGGCGCGTGACGGCCGGTGCAAGGCTTTCGCGAACGCCGCGGACGGGACGGGCTGGGCCGAGGGTGTCGGTGTGCTGGTCGTAGAGCGGCTTTCGGACGCCCTGGCGAACGGTCACCGTGTACTCGCGGTGGTCCGGGGTTCGGCGGTGAACCAGGACGGTGCGTCGAACGGGTTGACAGCGCCGAACGGCCCGTCGCAGGAACGCGTGATCCGTGCCGCGCTCGCGGACGCGAGCCTCGGCACCGCCGACGTCGACGTGGTGGAGGGGCACGGGACCGGAACGACGCTGGGTGATCCCATCGAGGCGCAGGCGTTGCTGGCCACGTACGGCCGTGAGCGCGACCGTCCTTTGTGGCTGGGGTCGTTGAAGTCCAATATCGGGCATTCGATGGCCGCGGCCGGGGTCGGCGGCGTGATCAAGATGGTGATGGCGCTGCGGAACGGTGTGCTGCCCAAGACGTTGCACGTGGACGAGCCGTCGCGGCAGGTCGACTGGTCTTCGGGTGCGGTGGAGCTGTTGACCGAGTCCCGGCCGTGGCCGGAGGTCGAGCGGCCGCGCCGGGCAGGGGTGTCTTCGTTCGGGATCAGNGGCTCACCACGGCGGACGTCGACGCGGTCGAGGCGCACGGCACGGGTACCACGCTCGGTGACCCCATCGAGGCGCAGGCGTTGCTGGCCACCTACGGCCGGGACCGGGACGAGCCGCTGTGGCTGGGGTCGATCAAGTCGAATATCGGGCACACCCAGACCGCCGCCGGCGTGGCCGGGGTGATCAAGATGGTGGAGGCGATGCGGCACGGGGTGCTGCCGAAGACGTTGTACGTGGACGAGCCGACCCCGCACGTGGACTGGTCGGCGGGCGCGGTCGAACTTCTCACCGAGAACCGGCCGTGGCCGGAGCTGGACCGCCCCCGCCGGGCCGGGGTGTCCTCGTTCGGGGTCAGTGGCACGAACGCCCACCTGATCCTCGAACAGGGCGACGAGCCGGAAGAACCGTCCTTCGCGGACCAGACGGCACTGCCGGTTCCGGTGCTGCTGACCGCCGCTTCGGAACCCGCGCTGCGCGGGCAGGCGAGCCGTCTCGCCACTTGGCTGGCGGAGCGGCCGGAGTACGGGCCCGCCCTCGTCGCCAGGTCGCTGGCGGCCACCCGTGCCCTGTTCGATCGCCGTGCCGCCGTCGTCGCGGCCGACCGTGACGAACTACTCGCCGGGCTGGCCGCGATCGCCGACGGCACCGCGCCCTGTTTTCCCGCCGGTGCCGGGAAAACCGCCTTCCTCTTCGCGGGACAGGGTAGCCAGCGGCTCGGCATGGGCCGCGAACTGCACGAGACCTATCCGGTGTTCGCCGCGGCGTTCGACGAGGTTTGCGCCGCGCTGGACGAACACACCGCGACCCCGGTCAGGGACGTCGTCTTCGGTGACGAAAAGGCGCTGCTGGACCGGACCGGGAACACCCAGCCTGCCTTGTTCGCGTTCGAGGTCGCGTTGTACCGGCTGCTCGAATCCTGGGGTGTCCGCCCGGATCTGCTCGCGGGTCATTCGATCGGTGAGATCGCGGCGGCGCATGTGTCGGGTGTGTTGTCGCTGGGTGACGCGGCGGCGTTGGTGGTGGCGCGTGGCCGGTTGATGGAGGCGTTGCCTGAGGGTGGCGTGATGGTGGCGGTGGAGGCGTCGGAGGATGAGGTTCGGCCTGAGCTGACCGGTGTGGTGGGGTTGGCGGCGGTGAACGGTCCGCGGTCGGTGGTGCTTTCGGGTGCGGAAGACGCGGTGCTGGGGTTGGCGGCGGTGTGGCGTGGGCGTGGTCGCCGGGTGAAGCGGTTGCCGGTGAGTCATGCGTTTCATTCGTCGTTGATGGAGCCGATGCTGGCGGGGTTCCGTGCGGTGGTGGAGCGGCTTTCCTTTGGTGAGCAGCGGATTCCGATCGTGTCGACGGTGTCGGGTGAGCCGGTGGAGATGTCGGCGGAGTACTGGGTCGAGCATGTGCGCGCGACGGTCCGCTTCTCGACGGTGTCGGGTGAGCCGGTGGAGATGTCGGCGGAGTACTGGGTCGAGCATGTGCGCGCGACGGTCCGCTTCACCGACGGCATGACCTACCTGGCCAAACAGGACGTGTCCAGCTACCTCGAGATCGGGCCGGACGGTGTGCTGTCCGGAATGGCGCAGTCCAGTGTGGACGGTGACTTCCTGTCCTCCGTCCGCGCCGAGGGCGACGAGGTGCGCGCCTTCACCGCGGCGCTCGCCGGGGCGCATGTCCGGGGTGCCCGGCTCGACTGGGCCGCGGTACTCCCGGCCGATGCGTCCACTGTGGACTTGCCGACCTACGCCTTCCAGCATCGGCACTTCTGGCTCAAGGACGCTCCCGGTGGCGACGTCACCGCGGCGGGACAGGCGGCGGCGGGGCATCCGTTCGCGCGGGCAGTCGTCGCCCTTCCCGATTCGCCCGGGTCCGGCGGCGGAGTCGTGCTGACCGGGCGGCTTTCGCTCGCCGAGCACCCTTGGCTGACCGAACACCAGGTGGCGGGCGACGTCCTGCTGCCGGGTGCGGCCTTCGTGGATCTCGCGCTGCGGGCCGGCGTCGAGGCCGGGTTCACCGGCCTGGACGAATTGACGATCGAAGCGCCCTTGGTCCTGACCGAAACCGTCGAACTCCGGGTCGTGGTGTCCGGCCAGGACCAGGTCGCCGTCCATTCCAGGGCGGAAGGTGAACCCTGGACCCGGCACGCCACCGGTGTACTCGCCATGGCCGCGCCGGGCGAGGCACTCCGCGAATGGCCGCCCGCCGGTGCGGAGCCGGTCGAAACCGAAGGCCTGTACGCGGATCTGGACGATCTCGGTCTTCGGTACGGCCCGGCGTTCCAGGGGCTGCGGCGAGCTTGGCGGCGCGACGGCGAGGTCTTCGCCGAAGTCGCCTTGCCCGGTGCCGTCAGTGACGACGGAACCTTCGGCCTGCACCCCGCGGTGCTCGACTCGGCCCTGCACGCCGTGGGACTCGGTGATTTCTTCGGCCACGACCAGGCGCGGTTGCCGTTCGTGTGGTCGGGCGTCGGCCTGCACTCCGGCGGGGCGACGGCCCTGCGGGTCCGGATCGCCGCGGTGGGCGCGGACGCCGTGCGCCTCGACCTCGCCGACGAGTCCGGTGCTCCGGTGGCGACGGTCGCCGGGCTGACCCTGCGGCCGGTCGTGACCGCGGGTGCCGGCTCGGACGCGTTGTTCCGCGTCGACTGGATCCCGGCACCGGCGGCCGTTCGCGTCGATCGATGGGCCGTGCTCGAGGACACCGGAGTGGCCACCCTCGCCGACCTGGGCCACGACGTGCCCGAAGTGGTGTTCGTCCCGTTCGGCCCCGGCGACTCCACGAGCGTGCACGCCGCGGCAGGGAGAACACTCCTCCTGGTGCAGGAATGGCTGGGAGAGGAGCGGTTCGCCGCTTCGAAGCTCGTCTTCGTCACCCGGAACGCGGTGGCGGCCGGAGCGGACGACGAGGTCCGCGATCTGGCGGGTTCCCCGGTGTGGGGTCTCGTGCGGTCCGCGGAATCCGAGAACCCCGGCCGGTTCGGCCTGCTCGATGTGGACGGCGAGGTCCCCGCGGCGGTCCTGGCCGAGGCCGTCGGCCACGGCGAACCGGAGGCGGCCGTTCGCGGCGGCGCCGTCCTCGTCCCGCGGCTGGCCCGGCAGGACGCCGAACCGGTCGAGGCGGGACTCGGCACCGGCACTGTGGTGATCACCGGTGGCACCGGCGCGCTCGGTGCCTTGGTCGCGGCACACGCGGTGACCGCGCACGGGGCCCGTGACCTGCTGTTGCTGAGCCGTCGCGGTCACGCGGCCGAGGGAGCCGGGGAACTGGTGACCCGGTTGGAAGCCCTGGGTGCCAAGGTGTCCGTGGTGGCGTGCGACGTCACCGACCGGGACGCGCTGGCGGCCGTCCTGTCCGATGTGGACGTTTCGGCCGTGGTGCATACGGCCGGCGTGCTCGACGACGGCGTGGTCGGCTCGCTGACCCCGGACCGGGTCGGCGCCGTGCTGCGCCCCAAGGCGGACGCGGCGTGGCACCTCCACGAGCTGACCCGCGATCGGAAGCTGACGGCGTTCGTGCTCTTCTCTTCCGCGGCCGGGATCTTCGGTAACGCGGGACAGGCTGCCTACGCGGCGGCGAACACGTATCTGGACGCGCTCGCGGCCCATCGCCGCGCGGCGGGTCTCCCGGCGACGTCCATCGCCTGGGGAATGTGGGCCCCGTCCGGTGGCATGGCCGCCACCCTCGGCGAAGACGAGGCGCGCCGGATCGCCCGCTCCGGCGTCGGCTCACTGTCCGAAGAGGAGGGTCTCGCCCTGTTCGACGCCGCGCTCGGTACCGGCCGTGCCCTGGTGGTCGGCATCCGGCTGCGGACGGCCGCGCTGCGCCGGGCGGGAGCCGGGCCGCTGCTGGCCGGGCTCCTCCCGGCAAGGACGCTGAGTGCCGCCGGGCCGGACACCTCGGCCGCGTTGCGGGACCGGTTGCGCGGTTCGGACCGGGAGCGGCGCCAGGAGACGCTGCTCGACGTCGTCCGCGCGGAGATCGCCGCCGTGCTCGGTTTCGAGGGCACCGATGAGATCGACGTCACCAGGGCATTCCGTGACCTCGGTTTCGATTCGCTCACCGCGGTCGAACTGCGCAACCGGATCTCGGCGGTCACCGGGCTCCGGCTGCCCGCCACGCTGGTGTTCGACCAGCCGAGCCCCGAAGGGCTGGCCACCCATCTGGCCGCCGAACTGTCCGAAGAGGACGGTCCGGTCGTGCTCGCCGAACTGGACCGGCTCGCCGAGCTGGTGCGTTCGGTGCCGGAAGACGGCGCGGCGCAGGTGGTGGCCAGGCTCGAAGCGCTGCTGGCGAGCCTGACCGGCACCCGCGAGGCGGGCGATGTCACGGATGTCCTCGCGGACGCGGACGACGAAGCGATGTTCGACCTCCTCGGCAAGGAATTCGGGATCTCGTGACATCCGACGAGCGACAGGGGAAAGACCGATGACGAACGAGGAGAAGCTGCGGCACTTCCTCAAGCAGACCACGGCCGAACTGCACCAGACGCGGCAGCGGCTGAGGCAGGAGGAGAGCCGGTCGGCCGAACCGATCGCGATCGTCGGGATGGCCTGCCGTCTTCCCGGCGGCGTGGTCACTCCCGGCCAGCTGTGGGAACTGGTCGAACAGGGCAGGGACGCCATCACCGGTTTCCCCGACGACCGCGGCTGGGACGTCGACGGTCTGAGCGGGGCGGGCGGTTTCCTCGACGACGTCGCCGGATTCGATCCGGCGTTCTTCGGGATCGTGCCGAGTGAGGCGGTCGCGATGGACCCGCAGCACCGGCTGGCACTGGAGGTCTCGTGGGAGGCGCTCGAACGCGCGGGGATCGACCCGCGCTCCGCGCGCTCCACCAGAACCGGGGTGTTCGTCGGCGTGATGAACGGTTCCGACTACGTCTCCGCCCAGACCGACGTGCCGGCCGGTGCCGAAACGTTCGTCGGCACCGGGAACACCGGCGCCGTGGTTTCGGGGCGGATCGCCTACGCCCTCGGTCTCGAGGGTCCGGCGCTGACCGTGGACACCGCCTGCTCGTCTTCGCTGGTGACTCTGCATCTCGCCTGCCAGTCGCTGCGCCAGGGCGATTCGGCGCTCGCGCTCGCCGGTGGGGTGACCGTCGTCTGCGCCCCGGACTTCTTCGAACTGAGCGGGCAGGCGCTGGCGCCGGACGGCCGGTGCAAGGCGTTCGGCGAGGGAGCCGACGGCACCGGTTTCGCCGAAGGCGCGGGAATGGTCGTCTTGGAACGGCTGTCCGACGCCCGCCGCAACGGCCGCCGGGTGCTCGCGGTCATCCGCGGCAGCGCGGTCAACTCCGACGGCGCGTCCAACGGGCTCACCGCGCCGAGCGGCCCCGCCCAGCGCAGGGTGATCGAAGCGGCGCTGGCGAACGCACGGCTCACCCCCGGCCAGATCGACGCGGTCGACGCGCACGGTACCGGCACCTCGCTCGGCGACCCCATCGAGGCACAGGCGCTACTGGCCACCTACGGCCGCGGCCGTCCCAGGGAAACGCCGCTGTGGCTGGGTTCCCTGAAGTCCAACATCGGGCACACCCAGGCCGCCGCCGGCGTGGCCGGGGTGATCAAGATGGTGGAGGCCATCCGCCGCGGCGTCCTGCCCCGGACCCTGCACGTCGCCGAGCCGTCCCGCGAAATCGACTGGGACTCCGGAGCGGTGTCCCTGCTCACGGAGAACAGGCCGTGGCCGGAGACCGGGGAACCGCGCCGCGCCGGGGTGTCCTCGTTCGGCCTCAGCGGGACGAACGGGCACCTCCTGCTGGAACAGGCACCCGCCGAAGAGGAGCACCCCGGGTGCGCCGTCGAGGGTCCGGTCCCGCTGATCCTGTCGGCGAAATCGCCCGCGGCACTCCGGGCACGGGCGGCGGGCTTGCGGACGTGGTTACGCCGTAACCCCGGGCAGCCGCCCGCCGAGGTCGCACGCGCCCTGGTGACCACCCGGACCGCCTTCGAGTATCGCGGCGCCGTCGTCGGCACCGAACCGGCCGAACTCGCCGAAGGACTCGCCCTGCTGGAAGCCGGGGAGACCGCGGACCACGTGGTCACCGGAACCGCCCATGCGGGCGCGAAGGTCGCGTTCGTCTTTCCCGGGCACGGCTCCCAGTGGGCCGGGATGGCCGAGTCGCTCCTGGAGACCTCGCCCGAATTCGCCGAGAGCGTCGCCGCCTGCGACGCGGCGTTCGCCGAGGTGCTCGACTGGTCGGTGGCCGCGGCGTTGCGCGGGGACGCCGGAGCCCCGGCGTGGGACCGGGTCGACGCGGTCCAGCCGATGTTGTTCACCGTGATGGTGTCCCTCGCCGCGCTCTGGCGCGCGCACGGGATCGAGCCCGGCGCCGTGCTGGGCCACTCCCAGGGCGAGGTCGCCGCCGCCCATGTCGCGGGGGCGATCGGGCTCGCCGACGCGGCCCGGATCGTCGCCCGCCGCAACGACGCCCTCTGCACCCTGATCGGACACGGCGCGATGGCGTCGGTGCTGGCCTCGCCGGACGACGTCCTCGCCAGGATCGCGAAGTTCGGCGACCGGCTCTCGCTCGCCGTCGTCAACGGCCCGGCCGCCTGCGTCGTTTCCGGCGAGGTGGAAGCGATCGACGAGTTCGTCGCCGGCTGCGGCGCCGAGCGGATCCGCGCCCGCCGGGTGCGCGGCGCGGACGCGGCCGGGCATTCCGCCCAGGTCGAGGCGCTGCGCGAACGGATGCTCGCCGAGCTGACCGTGCGGCCGGAGCAGTCGGCCGTCCCCTTCTATTCCACAGTGGACGCCGGACCGCTCGACACGACGGAGCTCACCGCCGGGTACTGGTACCGCAACGCCCGGCAGACCGTGCGCTTCGCCGAAACCGTCCAGCGCGTGCTCGAGGACGGCCACCTCGTCCTGATCGAGGTCAGCCCGCATCCGGTGGTCTCCGTCGGCGTGCAGGGCATCGCCGACGACCGGGGTTCGGCCGCGGTCGTGGTCCCGACCCTGCGCCGCGACCATGGCGGCCTCGGCCGGTTCCGCGCCGCCTTCGCCGAAGCCGTCGTCAACGGTGCCCCGGTCGACTGGGCGAAGGCCTTGCCCGGCGACGGTCTTCCGGTCGAACTGCCGACGTATCCCTTCCAGCGCGAGCGATACTGGATGACCACCGGCCGCGCCGCCGGGGACGTCACCAATACCGGCCAGCGACCGGCGGGCCACCCGCTGCTGGCCTCGGAGATCTCGCCGGCCACCGGCGACGGACTCCTGTTGACCGGCAGGCTTTCCCTCGGCACGCACGGCTGGCTCGCCGACCACGGCGCGCTCGGGACGGTGCTGCTGCCGGGCACGGCGTTCGTCGAACTCGCGTTGTGCGCGGGGGAGAGGCTCGGCTGCGCCGGGCTCGACGAGCTGACCCTGGCGTCGCCGCTGGTGCTCCAGGAGACCGGTGGTGTCGCGATCCAGGTGCACGTCGGGGAACCCGGCGGCGACGGCAGGCGGACGGTATCGATCCACAGCCGGCCCGAGAACGGGGACGAGGCTTGGACGACGCATGCCGAAGGGACGCTCTCGCCCGGTTCCGCACCGGTCGCCGAACTGGGGGCCTGGCCACCCGTGGGCGCGGAACCCGTTTCCCTGGAAGGGTTCTACGAGCGGCTGAACGCGGCCGGGGTCGGCTACGGCCCGGCATTCCAAGGCCTGCGGGCCGCGTGGCGCGCGGGTGACACGATCCACGCCGAGGTCGCCCTCCCGGACGATCTCGGCCGCGCGGCGGAGGACTACGGGCTGCATCCCGCCCTGCTCGACGCCGCGCTGCACGCCGGATCCGCGGGTGGCGGGCCGATCGCGGACGAACCGCTGCGCCTGCCGTTCTCCTGGACCGGGGTCCGGCGGTACACGCCGGGCGCCGCACGGCTCCGGGTGCGGCTGACGAGGAAGAACGACGGGAACGAGGTCGAGCTCGACGTCTTCGACGAAGCCGGGACCCCGGTCTTGTCGGCCGGGTCCCTCGTCCTCCGCGAGATTTCCGCCGAACAGCTGAGCGCGGCGGGCGGGGACCACGACACCCTGTTCGAAGTGGACTGGGTCCAGGCCCGCACCCTGGCCGCGGCGACCGCCACGTGGGCGGTGCTCGGTGAAGGCCTGCCCGGCCCGAGCCACCCCGACCTCGACGCGGTGCGTGCCGCGGCTCCGCTGCCCGAACTGGTCTTCGCGGTCCTGGACGCGCCGTCCGGAGGCGTCCCCGACGCCGGAACGGTGCACGACGAAACCGCTCGTGTCCTCGACCTCGTCCAGCGCTGGACGACCGGCGAAGCCTTCGCTGACAGCCGGCTCGTCCTCGTCACGCGGGGTGCCGTCGCGGCAGGGCAGGGGGACACGGTCCCGAACCTGGCCCACGCCGCGGTCTGGGGACTCGTGCGCACGGCGCAGTCGGAGAACCCCGGCCGGTTCGTCCTCGTCGACACCGACGGCGAAGAAACGTCCCAACGGCTTCTCGTCGCCGCGGCCGCGGGCGGCGAACCCCAGGTCGCGCTCCGCGAGGGCACGGCGTGGGTGCCCCGGCTGTCCCGGGTCCCGCTGGACGCGCCGGGACGACCGGACGGCTTCGGCACCGGCGGCACCGTCCTGGTCACCGGCGCCTCCGGCACGCTCGGCGGGCTCGTCGCCCGCCACCTGGTGGCCGAACGCGGGGTCCGCAGCCTGGTGCTGACCAGCAGGCGCGGGGCGTCGGCCCCGGGTGCCGCGGAACTGGCGGGCGAACTCGCCGAACTGGGCGCCACGGTGGACGTGGTCGCCTGTGACCTCGCCGACCGCGAGGCCGTGCGCGGACTGCTCGCCGGAGTGCCCGCGGACCGTCCGTTGACCGGTGTCGTGCACTGCGCGGGCGTGCTCGCCGACGGGGTGCTGGGTTCCCTGACCCGTGAGCGCCTCGACCAGGTGCTCGCCCCCAAGGTCGACGCCGCGCTGAACCTGCACGAACTCACCCGCGACCTCGACGCGTTCGTCCTGTTCTCCTCCGCCGCCGGCGTCTTCGGCAATCCCGGTCAGGCGAACTACGCTGCGGGCAACGCCTTCCTCGACGCGCTGGCCGTCCACCGCCGTGCCCGTGGCCTGCCCGCCTCGTCACTGGCCTGGGGGCTGTGGGAGGAACGCAGCGGGATGGCCGGAGGTCTCGCGGAAGAAGAGCTGGACAAGCTGCTCCGCCCGGGCTTCTCCGGGCTGAGCAGCAAGGAAGCGCTGGCGTTGTTCGACACGGCGAGCGGGCTGGACCGGGCCGCCGTCGTGCCGATGCGCCTGGACGTCGCCGCCGTTTCCGGTTTCGACGACGTGCCGCCGTTGCTGCGCAAGCTGATCCGCCCTCGGCCGGGGGCGGGCGGGAACCGTGACGCGGCGGGGGCGTTCCGCCGCCGGTTCGTCACCGCCACCGCGGCGGAACGGCCCGACGTCGTGCTGGCCTACCTCCGCTCCGAGGTCGCCGTGGTGCTCGGCCTCCCGGACGCCGACGCCGTCGAGCCCGACCGCCCCTTCCTCGAACTGGGCTTCGATTCGCTCACCGGGGTCGAACTGCGCAACCGGGTCGCCGCCACGGTCGGTACCCGGTTGCCCCCGACCGTCGTCTTCGAACACCCCACCCCGGCCGCGCTCACCGGCTACCTCGTCGAGGCCCTCGCCGAGCGGACGGCGGGTGCGGAGGACACGCCCGCCGAGTCCCTGCTCGGGCCGCTGGTCGGCAGGGCCGCCGAACTCGGGAAAATGCCGCGATTGGTGGAATTGTTCGCTTCGGTGGCCGAGTTCCGGCCCGTTTTCGACCGGCCGGGAGACGCGCCGATCACGCCGGTCCGGCTGGCGGACGGCCCGGCCGGGCCGAAACTGGTCTGCGTCCCGTCGGTGCTGGCGATGTCCGGCCCCCAGGAATACGCGCGGTTCGCCGCCCGGTTCCGCGGCGAACGCGACCTCGTCGTCCTGCCGCTACCCGGATACCGGCGGGCTGAACCGCTTCCGGACACACTCGGGGTGCTGGCCACCGCACAGGCCGACCGGCTGCTGGCCGAGTACGGCGAGGAGTCCTTTGTGGTCGCCGCGCATTCATCCGGCGGCGCGCTCGCCCACGAGCTCGTCCGCGAACTGGAACGGCGTGGAGCGCGTCCGGCCGGGCTCGTCCTGCTCGACCCCTACGCCCCCACCCGGCACGCCTTCGACGGTGTCCAAGAACGGCTGCTCGCCGGAATCGGTGGCACGGAGGGCTTTCTGCCACCGGACGACTACCGGCTGACCGCCATGGGTGGCTACCTTCGTCTGCTGTCGGAGTGGACGCATACCCCCGTCGACGTGCCCACGCTGCTCGTGCGGGCCACCGATCCGTTGCCTGCCTGGCGGGACGGCGAGGGCTGGCGGTCCACCTGGGCCGGTCCGCACGCCGAGACCGAGGTGCCCGGCGATCACTTCTCGATGATGGAGACCGAGGTCGCCGGGACCGCCGCCGCGGTGCACTCTTGGCTCCTTCGCTGAGCGGGGATACGACGGCGCCGATAAGGCCGGGTGGGATCGGAACACGGCTTCGCGATGGGATGACCGCCCTGGACAGCGGAGCTCCGTGTGAAGTGTCCACTAGAGACACTTCACACCGACTGCGCGAACCGATTGATGTCCCCATGTCCGTTTCTGGCGCGGGTCGTGAGCGGTAAAGGGGTTATTGAGGGGTAAGGCGTGTTGCGAAAGCCACTTTCGCAACGCCGGCGGGGGGTGGGTAGCCGCTCGGGCGGGGTCGATCGTGGCGGGAGAGGTCCGGCTGTGTCGCGAAAGCCACTTTCGCGACGTCTGGTGTCCCGAAAGTGGCTTTCGCGACACNGGCGGGGTCGGGGTAGGGGCGGGTAGGGGTTGTCCGCACTCCGGCCGCTCGATAATTTTCTCCGCATAGAGAGAATTTCCGCGAATCCCCGGTGAAATGGCCCGGGTCCGGTATCCGCCCGAACAGGTAAGGAATCATCGATGGCTCAATCCTTGTATGAGATCGGGGATGTCCCGCCGTTGGGCGAGGTACCCGAGAAGATGTACGCCTCCGTGATCCGCCAGGACAGGTTCGGCCAGCCCAAGGACGCCTTCCGTACCGAGGTGGTCGACGTGCCGAAGCCCGGCCGCGGCCAGGTGCTGGTGTACGTCATGGCGGCGGGGATCAACTACAACAACGTCTGGGCGGCCAGCGGCGGACCGATCGACGTGATCGCCATGCGCCAGAAGATGTTCGGCGCCACCGAAGACTTCCATATCGGCGGTTCGGACGGTTCCGGCGTGGTGTGGGCCGTCGGTGACGGCGTCGAGCACGTCAAGGTCGGCGACCCGGTGGTCATGTCCGGCGGTCAGTACAAGGAGAACGACCCGGATCTGCGGCTCGGCGCGGACCCCCTGTACCTCAAGAGTATTCAGGCCTGGGGTTACGAGACCAATTACGGTTCGTTCGCGCAATTCGCGCTCGTCGACGAATACCAATGCCTGCCGAAGCCGTCGAATCTCTCCTGGGAGGATTCCGGCAGCTTGCTCGTCACCGCCGCCACCGCCTACCGCATGCTGACCCACTGGGATCCGCATACGGTCCGTCCCGGCGACCCCGTCCTGATCTGGGGCGGCGCCGGCGGCCTCGGCTCGGCGGCCATCCAGCTCGTCAAATACCGCGGCGGTATCCCGATCGCGGTCGTCTCCGACGACGTACGCGGCGAATACTGCAAGAAGCTCGGCGCGAGTGGTGTCATCAACCGCAAGGAGTTCTCCCACTGGGGACGGCTGCCCGACACCGGTGACGAGGAGGCCTCCCGCGCCTGGCTCGCCGAGGCACGGCGGTTCGGCAAGAAGATCTGGGAGATCCTCGGCGAACGCAAGGCTCCCAAGATCGTGCTGGAGCACTCCGGCCAGGACACGCTGCCGACTTCGCTGTTCGTCTGCGACACCGGCGGGATGGTCGTGCTCTGCGGGGGGACCAGCGGCTACAACGGCGACCTCGACCTGCGTTACCTGTGGATGCGGTCCAAGCGTGTTCAGGGCTCGCACGGGTCGACGAACAAGCAGAACCGGGAGCTCATCCAGCTCGTCGCGGACGGCCGGATCGATCCGTGCCTCGAGTTCTGCGGCTCGTTCTCCGAAATCGGCGACGCACACCAGATGCTCCACGACAACAACCACCCGATGGGGAACATGGCGGTCCTCGTCAACGCCGCTCGGCGCGGCGAGACCACTTTCACCGCCGGATCAGGAAGCTGAGGGTCAGTTCATGCGCGTTCTTTCCACGATCACGGGATCGCAGGGCCACGCCCGTGCGGTGCTTCCGGTGGTCCGCGGCCTGGTCGACGCCGGGCACGAGGTGCTGGTGGTGCTGCCGTCGCATCTGGCGGTGGTCTTCGAGGGGTCGGGCGCACGGGTGGAACCCGCGATGCCGAACCTGGTCGACGCCATCGTGGCGGAGGTGCGGAAGGTCCTCGCCAACGCGGGCGAGACCCAATACGGCCCCGAGATCTTCGACGACCCCCGGGTCAAGATGATGCTGTTCGCCGCGGGCCCGCATGTCACCGGTGCCTACCGCGCCGTGCTCCCGCTCGCCGAGGAGTTCAAGCCGGACCTCGTCTTCCGTGACGGCGGTGAGCTTTCCGGTGTGCTGATCGCCGAGAAGTTCGGTATCCCGCACGTCTCCGCGCCCTCGGGCACCGGCAACGTCGTCGACCCCGACGGCGCGGGCTGGCTGCTCAACGAGCGGCGCAAGGAGGTCGGCCTCCCCGAGCGCACCGGCAAATGGTCGATCTACGCGCACGGCAAGATCGACTGTGTACCGAACGAGTACTCCTTCGCCGCGTTCGATGTCCCGCCGGCGATCACCTACCGGCAGCCGATGCTCGGCGCGATGAAGCACTCGCTTCCCCCGGAGCTGGCCGGGCTTTCCGGTGACAAGCCGATCGTCCTCGCCTCGGTCGGCACCTCGCTGCCCGTCCTGCTGGAAATGCAGGAGCGGGGGATCGGCCTGCCCGACGGCATGATCGACCCGGTCGAGACGCTGTACCGCATCGTCCAGGCCCTGTCCACGATCGACTGCCACGCCGTGGTGTCCACCGGCGGGGTCAAGGTCGAAGGGATCGAGATCGGCCCGAACGTGCACATCATGGACTTCGTCCCGCAGCCGCTGCTGCTCGAGGTGACACAGCTCTTCCTCACCCATGGCGGCTACAACGGAATTCGCGAGGGTATCCGCGCGGGCGTCCCGATGGCCGCGCTGCCGCAGTTCGGCGACGAGCACCACAACGCCGAACGGCTCACGAAACTCGGTCTGGGCGAATGGATCACCGACGTCAGCCCGGAAGGCATCGCGAAGGTGTGCGACAGCGTGCTGAACAACGAGACGATCCGCCAGAACATCCGCACGGCACAACGGAAGATGCTCGGCCTACCCGGCATCGAGTCGGTGGTCGGCTATCTGGAGTCCCTTGTGGACAAGACCGCCAAGGCCCGGTCGTGACCGGACGGCCGGGCGCGGTCGCCGCGCTCGGACTGCGACCGGGTGACCGCGCGCTCGTGGTGGCCCCGCATCCGGACGACGAGACCATCGGCCCCGGCGGCACCGTGGCCCGGCTCGCCGCCGAGGGGGTCGAGGTACACGTCCTGTGCGTGACCGTGCGCGCCGCGAAGATGTGGGGCAGTTCCAGCGATCCCTCGGTGCGGCACCAGGAATTCGACAAGGCCTGCGCAGCACTCGGGGTCACCGGCGCGACGATCGCCTGGGTGGACGAGACCGGCACGATGGACATCTGCAACCGGCGGCGTGAACTCGTGGACCTCATCGAGAAGCACGAGGTCGCCTCGTTGGCCGCGGTCCGGCCGCACGCCCTGTTCATCCCGTCCGAGGGCGGCTATCACCAAGACCACCAGGCCGTGCACCGCGCCGCGTTCGCCGCGGCGCGGGTGCAGCCCGCCGGCCTCAAGCCGACCCCGCGGATCGTCCTGGGCTACCGGGGTGTCGAGGACCGCTGGTCCGCGGTGAACGAGTCCTGGTGGCTGCACGTCGACACTTCCCGCCACTGGGAAGCCAAAGAAGAGGCGTTGCGCGCCTACGGCACGCAGATGCGTTCCAGCGGGCCGCGATCGGTCGAGCAGATCCGCGGCATCGACGCCGCCACCGGCTCCTCGATGAACTGCGCGTACGCCGAATCCTTCGTTCCCTACCGCCTCGCCTACTGACGAGCGCGCGTCCCTTTCGCTTCACCCGTGGAATTCAGGAGGTCCCGCCATGGGGAGCCATCAGGTCGGCATGGTCGGCATCGGCTATGCCGGACTGCCTTTAGCCGTGGAACTGGCCAAGGCGGGAAACGACGTCGTCGGTTTCGACATCGACCCGTCCCGCGTCGAGACGGTGAACGGCGGCCGCTCGCCGGTCGACACCGTGACCGACGCCGAGATCCGGTCCTTGCGAGACACACTGCGCGCGTCCACCGATCCGGACGTGCTCGCCGCGTGCTCGATCATCGTGATCTGCGCGCCCACCCCGGTGGACGGCGACAAACCCGATCTGGGACCGCTCACCAGCGCTGTCGAGACGGTGGCCGGACGGCTTCGCGCCGGGCAGCTCGTGATCGTCGAATCGACCACGCACCCCGGTACCACCGACGGGCTGCTTCAGCCCATCCTCGAACGGTCCGGCCTGCGTGCCGGCGTCGACTTCAACCTCGCCTACTCGCCCGAGCGGATCGACCCCGGCAACACCCGGTACCGGATCGGCAACACCCCGCGCGTCGTCGGCGGTCTCACCCCGGCGTGCGCTGAGCGGGCGGCCGGGTTCTACCGGCAGGTGACCTCGGTCCACGTCACCAGGGGGATGCGCGAGGCGGAGGCCGCGAAGATCCTGGAGAACACCTACCGCCAGGTGAACATCGCGCTGGTCAACGAGTTCTCCCAGCTGTGCCACGGGATGGGGATCGACGTCTGGGACACCGTGGCCGCCGCCGCCACGAAACCCTACGGATTCCAGCCGTTCTGGCCGGGGGCGGGCGTCGGCGGGCACTGCATCCCCGCGGACCCGCTCTACCTGATCCACCACGCCGGGACGCTCGGCATGGCCTTCCAGGTCGCCGAGACCGCGCACCGGATCAACGAGGGTATGCCGGCCTGGGTGGCCGACCGCATCACCAAAGACCTCGAAGAGCAGGGCGGCCCGATCGGCGGCGCGACAGTGCTGCTGCTCGGCATCACCTACAAGCCGAACACCGACGACGTCCGGCACACCCCGGCGGTTCCGATCGCCGAGGCGCTGCTCGAACGCGGCGCCAAGGTGATCTGCCACGACCCGTACGTCGACGGGCTGAGCTGGCCCGGCGGCCGGATCGAAAGCGTGCCGGACCTCGCCGACGCGGTGCGCGAGGCGGATCTTTCCGTGCTGCTGCAACGGCACGATCTGTTCGACCTCGACCTCATCGCACGGGCCCGGCGGTTGTTCGACGCCACCGGATCCATCCGTGCCGGCCACAGCGTCCTGCTCTGAACGAGCCCACCCGCGAACACCTTCTTGGGAGCGACACACCGATGCGCGTTCTGGTCAGTGTCACCGGCTCGGCCGGGCACGCCAACTCCATGCTGCCGATCGCCAGGGCGCTCACCTCGGCTGGCCACGAGATCCTCGTGGTCACCACCGAGCGGCTCGCCGGCCGGTTCGCCGAATTCCCCGACGTACGCCCGATCCTGCCCGGGCTGCTGGAGAAGTTCGCGCCGATCCTGCGGATCCTGCGGTCCGGCGAGGAACCGCCGCCCGGGCTCCTGGAGCAGTTCTCCGACATCGCCGGGCAGATGGCCTGGGTCGACACCGCGCCGCACGTGACCACCGCGGTACAGGCGATCCTGCCCGTGGCCAAGGAGTTCCAGCCGGACCTGATCCTGCGCGACGGCGCCGAACTGGCGGCCGTCCTGGTCGCCGAAACGCTCGATGTGCCCTTCATCTCGGCTCCGTCGGGCGACGGCAACGTCCTCGACCCGGTGCGGGTGCTGCCCCCGCTCAACGAGCGCCGCGCCGAGAACGGGCTGCCTCCTTCGGAGGATCCGTGGTCGATCTACACCTTCGGGCGGATCGATTGCGTGCCGTCGGAATTCTCGTTCGCCGCCTTCGACGTGCCGCCCGCCGTCCACTACCGGCAGCCCTCCGTGGAAGGCCGTGACGGTGACCTGCCCCCCGAACTCGCCGCCAGGATCGGGGGCCGTCCGCTGGTGCTGGCCACCGTCGGCAGCGAGTTCGGTGCCACGCAGGAGGCGATCGACGCCGGACTCGGCGTCACGGGCGGTGGACCGGATCCGGCCGTCGCCGTGCGGACCCTCGTCACGGCGCTCTCGACGCTGCCCTGCTTCGCCGTCGTCTCCACCGGCGGGCTGACGGTCGAAGACCTGCCCGAGGCGGACGATGTGCTCGTCTCCTCCTGGGTGGACCAGCCTCTGCTGCTCCGGCACGCCGACCTCTTCGTCACCCATGGCGGGTACAACGGGATCCGCGAGGCGATGGCCGCCGGAACCCCGATGGTGGTCGTCCCCCAGGACGGGGAGAACGAGCACAACGGCCGCCGCCTGCACGAATTCGGCATCGGCGAGCTGGCCGCCGCGGATTCGCCCGAGGCGGTTTCGGCGGTGTGCCGGGAAATCCTGGACGACGAAGGTTACGCGACCCGGGCCGAATCCGTCCGCGACGCTATGCGGGCCCTGCCCGGTATCGCGGATTTGGTGGCACATCTGGAATCTCTGGCCGGAGTGGGTTGAGAAGAATCTCCACCCAAATGACAACCGTGGAACGCCGCGGGTACAACCGCCTCGCCGGTAGCGTCGGTGGTGACCGACACGAAAGGACTGAGAACGATGAACTTCCTTGCCACGGCGGAAAATTCGGTAAACCTGGCGGTCGACAGTGAAAGCCTGATGAATTTCGCCCTGCTCCGCTTCGGGCTGATCATCGGTGGCGTGCTCGTGGTTGCGATCGTCCTGTTCGGACTGTTGATGATCTTCAAACGCAGGCGCTGATCGGCGCCCGCCCGTCGTGATGAGGTGAAGCGTGGAATCGTCCACTTCGGAGGAACAGACGGCCAGAAGGGCACGGCAGCATCGGCTCGTGATGGCGGTGCTGCCCGGGCTGATGGCGGGGATGTTCCTTTCCGCGCTGGAACAGACGATCATGAGCACCTCGATCCGGACGATCGCCGACGGGCTGGGCGGGCTGAGCCTGCAGGCGTGGGCGACCACCGCGTACCTGGTCACGTCCACGGTCGCCGCGCCGATCTACGGCAAGCTCTCCGACATCTTCGGGCGCAAGCGGATCTATCTCATCGCGATCGGGATCTTCCTGCTGGGTTCGCTGGCCTGCACCTTCTCCCAGTCGATGTACCAGCTGGCGGTGTTCCGCGGGATCCAGGGACTCGGCGGCGGCGGGCTGATGGCGCTGGCCTTCGCGATCACGGCGGACCTCGTCCCACCGCGTGACCGTTCGCGGTACCAGGGCTACTTCATGGCGGTGTGGATCGGCGCGAGCATCCTCGGCCCGACCGTCGGCGGCCTGCTCGCCGACGCCGAGAGCATCCTCTGGATCGACGGCTGGCGCTGGGTCTTCCTGGTCAACCTGCCCATCGGCCTGCTCGCGATGATCGTGATCGCCAAGGTCCTCGACCTGGAGCACCGGCGCCAGGATCCGAAGATCGACGTCCTCGGGGGAGCCGCCATCACCCTCGGCGTAGTGCCCCTGCTGCTGTTGGCCGATCACGGTCGCGACTGGGGCTGGGCGTCGCCGGCGGCGCTGACCTGTCTGCTGGCCGGGCTGGCCGGGATCGCGGCGTTCATCGTGGTCGAACGCAGGGCGGGCGACTCTGCACTGATCCCGCTGCGGCTGTTCCGGATCTCCACCTACCGCACCGCGATACTGACCGCCGTCACCGTCGGTGTCGGTATGTTCGGCGCCATCTCGCTGGTGCCGCTCTACCTCCAGCTCGTGCGTGACGCGTCGCCGATGGAATCCGGCCTGGTGATGCTGCCGATGATGGCGGGCATCATGATCGCCACCGCCGTCTCCGGGGCGCTGATCTCGCGGAAGGGGCGGTACAAGATCCTCCCGGTGGCCGGCGCCGCGGTCACCGCCGCGGGGATGTTCGCCTTCTCCTTCGTGGGCACCGGATCCCCGATCTGGTTGCCGCTGCTGCTGGTGCTGCTGTTCGGGATCGGGATCGGATGCTGCACGCAGGCCGTCACGGTCGCCGCGCAGAACGCGGTCCCCGCGCGGGACACCGGGGTGGCGACGGCTTCGCTGATGTTCCTGCGGCAGATGGCAGGCGCGCTCGGTGTCGCGCTCTTCCTCTCCGTCGTCTTCGGGACGCTCGGGGGGAAGATCTCGTCGGCCTTCGAGCGGGCCAAGGCCGATCCCGTGGTCGCGGCGCTCACCGCGGACCGCTCGGTCGTCACCGCGCCGCGCAACAGCGCGTTCTTCGAGTTCCTGCGGGGTGGCCAGGAGGTGCCCGCGGACTCGTCGTTCCTGAAGACCATGGATCCGGTGCTGGTCCGCCCGTTCCGCGAAGGATTCGCCGAAGCGCTCCAGCTCGGCTTCCTGATCGGCGCCGCGGTGATGGTGGTGACGCTGATCCTCGCCCTGTGCCTGAAGGAGGTGCCGCTGCGCGAGATGAGCGTGTCCGAACTGCTGAAGCAGGAGGCCGAGGCCGAGCGTGAGGCGGCCGAGGGCACCGAGCACTCCGCGGGTGGAGAAAGCTCCACCCACGTCCACCCGAAGTCCACCCGTGACCGGGCACGGGAAGCCAGCCCGCCGCGCTAGCGTCGGGTCGTCAGGTCGTTCGGAAGGAAAGCGTGATGTCCCTTGCGGTGGACAGTGGGAATTTCATGAACTTCGTGCTGCTGCGCTTCGCACTGATCGCCGGTGGTGTGCTGCTGCTGGCGATCATCGCTTTCGCCGTGCTGATGATGCTCAAGCGCCGGGGTTCGGTGGACCAGGCGACCATCGACAAGGCCCGCGAACGGGTCGGGCCGATCGCGCGCGGCCTGTACGAGAACCGCCGGGAACTGCGGCGCGGCCGCTCGGGTCTGCTGGGCGTCCTGTTCTCCATGCTGAGTGATCGCGATCGCAGAAGGTGAGTGGACCGTGCTGACGCTCCTGCTCGCGGAGGAGAAGGACGACACCGAACTGCTCGAGCACCTGCTGCTCGACAAGTTGTGGAAGATGGGCATCATCGTCGTGGCGGTGATCATCGCGATCGTGGCGATGGTTATCATCTACCGGAAGGCAGGCCGCCGCTGACCACCGCTGCCGGGGTCGGCGGCCGCGGCGATGTCCGGCCGGGGGTGATCGTGTTCGGCGTGTCCGAATCCAGGGGCGAGCGCAGGGACGCGGCCTCGTTCGTGCCCGCGAGCCTCGTGATGCAGATCGTCGGCCTGGGGTTGCTGGTCGGCACCCTCGCCACCGCCCGCGAGGATTCGATCGCCATGTGGGTGGTCTACCTCAGCAGTCTCGTCTGCTGGTTCGTCTTCCATCTCCTGGTCGAGCACCGGCCCCGGATCGCCGGTGCCGCGCTGGTCCTCGCCGCCGTGCTGCCCGCCGCGGCCGCGGCATGGGCGGACGACTCGACCGCGGTGATCATGGTGAGCGTCGTGCTCGGCCGGTACACCGCGTGGCGCCTCCCCCGCACGTCGTCGATCTGGCTGGTCTTCGGCGGTTGCCTCGTGCTCACGCTGGCCAGTTCGGCCGTCGGCGGCTCCGGCCTCGGCGATCTCGCGGGCTACACCCTGGTGATCCTTCTGCTCACCCTGCTCGGGCTGAACCAGCGGCAGTACCAGTTGCGCGCCGAGCAGGCCGAGCAGCTGCTGCATCAGAACACCCTGATGCAGCAGGAACAGGCGCAGGTGGCGGTGCTCGGCGAACGGGCGAGGATCGCCAGGGAGATCCACGACGTACTGGCCCATTCGCTCGGCGCGCTGAGCGTCCAGCTGAAGGCGGCCGACTCCTTGCTGGAAGCGGGCGACGTCTCCACCGCACGCGACCGGGTCCAGCGGTCCAACCGGCTCGCCGACGAAGGGCTCGCCGAGGCGAGCGCGGCGGTCGCCGCCCTCCGCGACGACGTCGCCTCCTTGCCGGACATGCTCACCGACCTTGTCGATCAGTTCGGGCGTGACCACCACACCGTGGTCCGGCTGACCACCACCGGCACCCCGCGGCCGCTGCCGTCCGGTCCGACGGTGGCCGTGGTCCGGGCCACCCGCGAAGCCCTCACCAATGCCGCGAAACACGCTCCGGGCAGCGAAGTCACCGCTCTGCTCGACTACGGCCCCGGCTCCATCCGGCTCGAAGTGCGCAACGACATCCCCCGGGCGTCCTTCGGCAGCGACCGGCCGGTGTCCGGCTACGGGCTGGTAGGGATGCGGGAACGGCTGGCGCTGGTGGGCGGCACCCTCGAAGCCGGCCCGGGCGACGGTGACCGGACCTGGCGACTCGTCGTCGAGATCCCCGCCTGAGCGGTCGGCGGGTCTGCACGCTGGTCCTGCTCAGCCGAACCGGCCGGGCCAGCCACGGAGTATGTACACGACGAGCAGGGTCAGCACGGCCAGTGAACTGAGCAGGATCGTGATGCGCCGCTTGGTCCGGGCAAGGCCGTCTTCGTGGCGGATCGAGGCGTCGAGGAACTCTTGGGCCGCCCCGCTGACCGTGATACCCCGTCCGGTGAGCGAACGATTCACCTCCAGCCGGTAACCGCGGTAGAGCAGGGTCGGATCGCGGTTGTTCGCCAGCCAGTCCGCGGCGTCGTCTTCCAGCCGCTGGCGGACCAGCAGTTCGGCCCGGTCGTTGTCGATCCAGGCCTTCAGCCGGGGCCAGGCGTGCAGCAGCGCCGCATGAGCGATCCGCGCCGAACCGGCGTCGAGGGTGATCAGCCGGGCCGCCGCCAGCACGCCGAGTACCCGGGCGACCGCCTCGCCGTCGTCCGTCCCCGCGCGCAGGTCCGCCGGATCGGCCGCCGAGCGCCGGATCTGGCCGGTCGCGAGGTCGACGCGGATCAGCCGGAGCAGGAGCGATCGGGCGATCGCCCGGTCCGCGTCACTCAGCAGCGGCCAGGCGGCCCCGTCGGCGGAAACGACCGCCGCGTTGATCCCGCCCGCGGCCCGGTAGCCGGCCGCGGTGAGCATGTCGTCGTGCCGGAACCGCCACATCCCCGGGAGAGCCCTTGCGAGCAGGGCGAGCGTGCCGCTGTCGGGGGAGACGCTGCCCACTACCCCGAGATCGCCGAGGATCATCTCGGGTAACCCGGTCTCCAGCGCGAGCCCGGCCGCCTTCGCGGGTTCGGTGATCACGTCCCGGAGTTCGTGCGGGTTCATGGCGTCGAGGACGATGTGCCGGGTGCTCGCCGCTCCCGCCGTCTTCAGCGCTTCCCGGCAGGCCTCGTCACTCTCGGTGCGCGTGCATACCAATACCAGTAGCGATCGGACGGACGCGCAGCCGGAAAGTATCCGGAAGACCTGATTGCTGTTCCGTTCACCGACATTTCCACTGAACAGAAGCTCCGCTTGGTCGACAACCAGAATGAGGCCCCCTCCCGCACCGGAAATACGCGCGACGGCGGATTCGGCCGAGCGGCGCAGCGCCTTACGAAATTCTGACGATTCGGGTGAAAATGACAACGCGTCGGCGAGTTCGGGTAAAGCGGCGGTCAGTTCGGCGAGCGGATCGGAAACCGGACAAAAGCGAGCAATCGACCAATTTCGTGTTCCGGTGCCCGTCAACGCGCCGTTCGCGACGGCCGATTCGAGCCCGGCGCCGAGCAAAGAGGTCTTCCCGACCCCGGAGGCCCCGGAGAGCACCACCGGACTACCCATTCCGCTGCTCTGGCGCAGCGCGTTCATCAGCACCCGGACGGCGCGGTCCCGCCCGTGGAACCACGTCGAGTCGGCCGCCGTGAAGGCCTCGGCCCCGAGGTACGGGCACGGCGAAGCGAATCCCTCGGCGATCGTCGGCTTCTCGGCCGTCGTCATCGGCGGCGCGGCGGGAGCGCTGTTGAGCGCGGCGTCCCAGACCTCGCGCCACCTGCCCAGATCGTACAGGCCGGGCAAATCCGGCGTGGGTTCACTCACTTGGGCGAGTCTGATCAACACCTCCAGGACGACCGCCAGCGCGGAGAACTTCGCGGGCACGTTCGTCCCGCGCCGCCAGTCGCTGATCCGCTGATTGGAAACCCGGACAGGCATCCCCCGCTCGTCATGCCGTCGGAGACGGCTGGCCGCCTGCGCGACCCGCGTCAGCGAAGGGCTGCCCGCGCTCGCGTGCAGCCGCTGAAACCTTCTCATGAACTCCGAACGCGCTTCGAACTGATCCATCCACTACCCCCAGAACTCCCGGTCGGTCCCGGACCGGGAGCTTGCCAAGCCATCGTGACCTGGGAATATTTCTACCATCTGGGTGCTCTCCTTCCGGGAGGGTTTCGCAAAATGGAAGAGTCTGCTTGACGGACCCGCCGTCGGGCGGAGTTCAATTTCTGCTGAATTTCCGGGAATTGACTATCTGGGGATGACCGGTTGTTCGCGGGTTTTGCGGTGCGCCGCGCCGGGGAGGGCGTGGTCGGCCGATGTGACGGCGCGCAGGCGCCGCCGGCAGTGTGGGTGCGAGTCCGGATTTGCTTGGGGGCAAAATTGAGCGGGCACGATATTTTCGAGGAGAACGGAAGAGGGCGAGGCGAGCCGTCCGGTACGGAGGGTGACGAGCGGGCCTGGGGGCCTGCCGTACCCGGCCTTACGGAACGCGGTCCCGCGCTCGAGGTGTTGCACCGGGCGTTCGCCGGTTGCCGGGACGGGGCGGGTTCGGTCGTCGTGGTCCGTGGCGCGCCGGGTTGCGGCCGTACGGCGCTCGTCCAGCACTTCGTCGAGCGGCTGGCCGAGACGGAGGCGCTCGTCCTGACGGCGACGGGCACCCCGGTCGAACGGGAGCTGCCGATGGGGGTGGCCGGTCAGCTCGTCCACCAGGCAGTCCTCTCTTCGGAGGCGGTCAGGGCCACCTTGGGCGGCGGGCCCTCCGTGGCGACGGGCGTCGACCCGCTCGCCGTGCACGGCGTCTGTGCGGCGCTGCTGGAGCTGGCGGCGCACCGGCCGGTGGTGATCGTCGTCGACGATCACCAGTTCGTCGACGACGCTTCCCGGCAGGTGCTCCAGTCGCTGAGCCGTCGCGTCCGCGGCGCCAGGCTCCTGGTGGTGCTGACCGAGTGGATGCTGACCGGCACCTCGGTACCGGTGCGAGGCGCGGAGCTGGCGGGCAGGCCGCGGCCGCTGATCGAGCTGCCGCCGTTGTCGCAGGCCGGTGTGACCGAAGTACTGGCGGCCGAACTCGGCCGGGAAGCGGCGCTGAGGTCGGGGCTCGCCTGTTACGGCAACACCGGCGGCCATCCGCTGCTGGTCCGTGCCCTCGTCGAGGATCTGCGGGTCTATCCGGACGAGACCGAGGGCGGGCCCGCCTTCCGCCAGGCGGTGCTGTACTGCCTCGACCGGTGGGACGACGAGATCTCCGCCGTCGCCAGGGGGATCGCGGTCCTCGGCACGCACACCACGCCGGAACTCCTCGTCGAGCTGCTCCAGCTGCCGGCGTACGCGGTCCGGACGGCGGTCGGCGTGCTGACCGCGGCCGGCCTGTCCACGGAGGACGGAGTGCTGCGGCCGGGGATCGCCGCGGTGCTGGCCGAGCAGTTCCCCGCGGGCGACATGGCGGTGCTCAACGCCGTGGCGGCGCAACTGCTCTACGACCACGGGGCCGACGCGATCGAACTGGTCCGCTGGGTGGTCGCCGCCGGGGCCGGGCCGGGGCCGTGGTTCCGGCACGTCCTCCGGCAGGCGTCGGAGCAGGCACTGGTCACCGGGGAGACGGAGCCGGTGATCGGCGGACTGGAACTGGCGATCCGGGAATGCGGCGACGAGGACGAACGGCTCGCCTGCCGCGTCCTGCTGATGCGGCTGGCGTGGTGGTCGAATCCGGCGAAGCTCGCACCGCATATCGAACCGCTGGTGGCCGCGGTTCCCGAAGGCCGCCTGGTCGCCAGGGACGCGGTCGCCGTCATCCGGTACCTGTTCTGGCAGGGCGACCTGGCCAGGGCCGTCCGGCTGATGCCGGTGCTCGAGGATCTGGCCGGCGACGACAGCGGTACGACGCTGGCCGAACTCCGGCTCGCCTGCGAGTGGCTGTTCGGGATGATGCGGGGCAATCCGCCCGAAGCGGTCCGCTCCTTCCTCCCGCCGTCCGGGCGGGGCACGGACGGCAGCAGCCTCGACCGGGCCGAGCACATCCTGCAGGGCAGGCTCGACGGGCTGGTACCGGAAGCCGCGGTGATGGCGCTGCTCGTCCTCGACCACGGCGGCAAGGTCCAGCGTGCCCGGCACTGGTGCGGAGTGCTCGGAGAAGCCGCCCGGCAGCGTGGCGCGGTGACCTGGCAGGCGCTCCTCAGCAGTATCAGCGCCGAGATGGCGTTGAGCCGGGGTGACCTGGTGACCGCGCAGACCCAGGCCGCCGCCGCGCTCCGGCTCCTGAACCGCCAGAGCTGGGGAGTGCTGATCGGGCTCCCGCTGTCCACCCTCCTTTCCGTGCACATAGCCAAGAACGACCTCACCGCCGCGGGCGAGGTACTGAACCACGTGGTACCCGTCGAGCTCTTCGGAACCACCTTCGGCCTGCGGTACCTGAACGCGCGGGCGCGCTACCACCTCGCGAGCGACCGGCCGCTGGCCGCGATCCGCGATCTCGAGCGCTGCGGTCACCTGATGCGCGAGTGGGACTTCGACCTGCCGGCGGTGGTGCCCTGGCGGGCCGGTCTCGCCGAGGCGTACCTCAGGCTCGGCCGCGAGGAACACAGCCGGGCGATGCTGGCCGAGCAGCTGGACCGGCTCGGTGCCGACAACCTTCCCAGGGTCAAGGCGATGTCGCTGCGTCTGCTCGCGGCGAGCGGCGCGATGAAGGACCGGGTGCCGCGGCTGCGGAAAGCGGTGCAGCTGCTCGAAATCTGCGGGGACCGGGTGGAGCTGACCTACGCGCTGGCCGCGCTGAGCACCGCGCATCGGGAACTGGGCGACGAGGGCCGGGCACGGCTGGTCGCGCGCCGCACGGACCTGGAGGCCAAGGCGTGCGGGATGCCGAATCCGCTCGCGCGGCGCCTTCCGGAGCAGACGGCACCGGAAACACCGCGGCAGCCGGAGGAATTCACGCTCGACGAGCTGAGCGACGCCGAGCGGAAGGTCGCGACGCTGGCCGCGCTCGGGCAGACCAATCGGGAGATCGGACGCAAGCTCTACATCACGGTGAGCACGGTCGAACAGCATTTGACCCGTGTCTACCGGAAACTCAACGTGCGCAAGCGTTCCGACCTGCCGGCCGAACTCACCCGGCGCGCGCCGGGTGACCGGCTGCCGGAACTGGCGCTCTCGGCCCGCGGCACGTCCTGACTCCCCCAGGGGGTGCCGTTCTCCGCGACGAAGGTGACTTTCCCGCGCCCCCAGGGGAAAGTCACCTTCGTCGTGCCCATGGCGAGGTCCGGGTGCCGGTCCCCTTACCGGTTCGACAGGGGCGACTAGGGGTTGGCCGCGCCGGGGGCGCCGCTTAGCTTTGGCATCGGGAATGCAGGCCGGTCGGGTGTCCGGAAATCGTTCCTGAAACCCCGATCGTCAACGCAGCCAAAAGGAGACTGTGACCGTGACTGCCAGTCCTATCGACAAAAAAGCCTTTGACGTGATTGTTGTCGGCAATGGCGTGCTGGGTCTTTCGCTCGGGCTGACGCTGGCCCGCCGAGGGCTCGGTGTCGCGCTCATCGGTGAAGCGCACCGGCCGACGGCGGCGTCGACCGCGGCGGGCGCGATGCTCGGCTGCTTCGGTGAAGTCACCACCACCCTGCTGAAGTCGGAGCACGGGAAGACCAAAATGGACTTCGGTGTCCGTGCGTCGAAGATGTGGGACTCGTGGTTGACCGAGCTGTCCGAGGACGCCCCCGGCGAGGAGATCCGCACGGCCGACGGAACCGTCGTCATGCTGAACACGGTCGGCGTCTCCGGAATCGACGACGACAATTTCGCGGCCATCCGTAAAACCGTCCAGGAATACGACGAGCCGTTCGAGGACGTCGACCCGGCCGACATCGAATGGCTGGACCCGGACCCCAACGCGCGTCCGCTGCGTGCCATGTACCTGCCGAACGAGCACGCCGTCAACACCCCCGAGCTGCTCAACCGGCTTCAGACGGCCTTCGTCGGGCGCGGCGGCACGATCGTCGCCGACACGGCGATCCGGCTGCACCACGAGCAGAACACCATCAACGGCATCACGTTGACCTCGGGGGACCGGCTCTCCAGCGGCAGGGTCGTGCTCGCCGGCGGCGCGCGGACCCAGGAACTGCTCGACACCATCCCCGAGCTGTCCGTGCGCATTCCGCGGCTGGTCAGTGGATACGGCGTCTCGGCGCTGATGCGCACCGAGGGCGGCAGCGGTCCCCGCAGCGTCCTGCGCACGCCGAACCGTGCCTTCGCCTGCGGCCTCCACGTCCTGCCGCGTGGCGAGGGCGAGGTCTACGTCGGCGCCACCAACGTCATCTCGCCGGAGCCGGTCACCACGCCCGCCATGGGCGACGTGCTCTTCCTGCTCGAGTGCTCCGCCCGCCAGGTGCGGCGCGACCTGTGGGGCAGCGGCGTGCACAAGCTGCAGGTGGGCAACCGGCCGGTGTCGCTCGACGGGTTCCCGTTGCTCGGTGAGGCCGGTATCGACGGACTGTGGATGCTCACCGGCACCTATCGCGACGGTCTGCACCTTTCGCCGCTGCTGGCGGAGGAGATGACGCGCCGGCTGCTGGGGGAGGAGCACCGGCTGGATTGGGACGCCTTCCGCCCGGTGCGCTCGCCGATCGCCCCCGCGAGCCGCGAGGAGATCGTCCAGACCGCCGCCACGCATCTGCTCGCCACCGGGTACGAATACCCGTGGCGGATGCCGGTGATGTACCCGATGATCATCGAGGCCGGGTTCCAGGGCGCCTTCGCGGACTGGGCCGACGAACTCGACCCCGAGTTCACCCCGCCCGCCGAACTGCTCGCCGTGTCGCGCCGCCTCTACCCGGTCATCGGGAAGTGGCTGCGTGAGTACTACGCGGCCAGCCGATCCGCGAGGGACGAGTGATCCCCGTTCTGGGCTCCGACCGGTCCGCGATCCCGTTCGCGGACCGGTCCGAGCGGCTGGTGGATCTTCTGGACCTGTTGCGGAACCGGCGATCCGAGGTACTGGCGCTGCTCACCGAGATCAGCAACCATCGGACCGCGGACGGCGAGATCGACGCCGCGATCGCCACCCTCGAAGGCGCCGTCGACGAGGTCGGGCGGTACCGGCCGCCCGAGGTGGGGCAGCTGGCCGTGCTGATGTCGTCGAACGTCCCGCTCTACAGCTACATCCTGTACCTGGTGGTGCCGTCGCTGTTCACCCGGCAGCTGGTGTTCCGGCCCTCGCGCAAGATCGAGAGCCAGACCCGCAAACTGCACGAGCTGCTCAGCGGTGTACACGGGCTGCCGATCACGCTGGACGACAGCGAACAACGGGAGTTCCTCGAAGGCTCCGGCGCCGCGTCGGACGTCCTCGTGTTCACCGGTGCCTACGCCAACGCCGAAAAGATCCGGACGAGCCTGCGGCCCGATCAGCTGTTCGTCTTCTTCGGCCAGGGAGTCAATCCGTTCGTCGTCGGCGCCGACGCGGACGTCGAGTCGGCGGTGGACGGGCTGATCGAAGCCCGGATGCTCAACTCCGGTCAGGACTGCTTCGGACCGGACGTGGTCTTCGTGCACACCTCGATCAGCGCGCGGTTCTGCAACCTGCTCTGCCGCCGGGTCGACGGTCTCCGGTACGGCAGGTACGACGATCCGACGGCGGACTACGGGGCGATGTTCTACCACGACGCTTTCGACGCGTCGCTGGAACTGCTCCGCAAGAACCGGCGCCACATCGCCGCGGGCGGTGAGGTGGACTTCGCCGAGGACCACCTGCGCCCGACCGTGCTGATCAGGCCGGCGGACACCAAGGTGACCCCGCCGGAGCTGTTCGCGCCGGTGTTCAACGTCGTCCCGTTCAGCTCGCTGGAGTGGTTGCACACCATGGTGGACCACCCCTACTTCGAGGAACGGGCGATGGCGGCGACGGTGTACGGGAACCTGCCCGAAACCGTGGAACTGTTGCGGCGCAGGCATATGGTCAGCGTCAACGAAACGATCATGGACATCGAGAGCGGTAACGAGCCGTTCGGCGGCACGGGGATACGGGCCAACTACGCGGCCATCGCCAAGAAGCGGCACGCGCGGCCCCTGCTGCTGAGCAAGACCATCGCCGAGTTCCTGCCCGGCGGCGGCGTGGACCGAGAGGGCTGAACCGGAGTGGAACACGTGAAGGGCGGCTGGCGCGCGGTCGCCGCGGTGTTGCGGGCGGCCGGCGTCCGGTCGGTCTTCGGCCTGCCAGGTGACGACCTCGACGCGCTCGGCGCGTTCGCGGGGACGCCGGTGGCGTTCCGGCTCTGCCGCGACCAGCGCAACGGGGTCTTCATGGCCACCGGGTACGCCCTGCAGTCCGGCGGTGTCGGAGTCGCCATCGTCGGCAAGGGACCGGCGGTGACCAACACGCTGACCGGCCTGCTGGAAGCCCGCTGTTCGGCGGCGCCGGTGCTGCTGCTCGCCGGCGGCACCTCGGCCGAACGGCTCGGAAGCGGCGCCTTCCAGGAGGTGGACCAGCTCGCGGTGATCCGGCCGCTGGTCAAATGGGCGGCGAGGGTGGAACACCCGGCCCGGCTCGTCCCCCTGCTTCGGCGGGCGCTGCTCGCCGCCGAGGCGGGTGTGCCGGGCCCCGTCTACCTCGAGCTGCCGGACCATCTTCTCAACGCGGAGATTCCGTTGCCGACGGCGGAAAGCACCGTCGAGAAGCCGTCCTCCGTGGCGTTCGGCACCGATTCACCGGCGCTGCGGGCGATTCGTGCCGCGCGGCGTCCGCTCGTCCTGGTGGGCGGCGGGCTGCGGCACCGCAATTCCGGTGGTGTGGTGGAGCGTTTCGCGGCCGCCTACGGTGCCGCGCTCGCCTGTACGGCGAGCGGTCGCGGCACGATCGACGAGACGGCGCCGTCCTTCGTCGGGTTGGCCGGCCTCTACACCCCCGAGGCGGCGGCACGGATCTGGGCGGAGACCGACTGCGTGATCGCGCTCGGCAGCAGGCTGGAGGAGACCGCGACCTTCGGCTGGCCCGACCGGATCGGCCGGGACATACCGGTGGTCCAGGTGAACGTCGACGCCGCCGAGTTCAGTACCGACTTCGGCGGTCCCCGGGTCGTGGCGGACGGCGGGGCGGTGCTCGAAGCCTGGCTGGAGCAGGCACCGGCCGAGCCGTCCGGGTGGGGAAGCGGCGTGCGCGAGGTGCACGAGGAACTCCGGGCGGCCCATCGGGCGAAGCTGGAGCTGATGGCCGCCGAGGACGAGCTGCACATCGCCGAAGTGCTGGACGTACTCGACGAGGTCGTACCCGCGGACCGGATCCTGGTGCAGGAGAACGGTCTTCAGGACATGTGGTCCTATTTCTTCCCGGTCCACAGCTGTGCCGGGGCGGCGGGTTCGATCGTGCCGTCGGAGCAGACCAGCCTCGGCTTCGGCGCGGCGGCCTCCGTCGGTGTCAAGGAGGCGGCTCCCGACCGGCCGGTCGTGGCTTTCGTCGGCGATGGCGCGTTCACGGTGTTCTCCGCCGATGTGGGCACCGCGGCCGAACGCGGCGGCATCCTGTATGTGGTGTTGCGCAATGGAGGCTACGGCTGGTTGCAGTCCCAGCTGGACCAGCGCTCCGAAGCGGTGCCCGGAGTGACGTTCGTGGACGATTTCGTGCCATCGGTGGCACCGGGGCCTGCGGGGCTCAGCCAGGTGACCGTGACGGGCAAGGAGAACCTGCGGTCCGGTGCCGCCGAGGCGTGGAAGCTCTGCGAATCGGGCCGTACCGTGGTGCTGAACGTCCAGGTCCGCTTCGTCGACGCCATGTTCGGCGGCGACAAGGCAGGCGGCGACTTTCCCGATCTCCACTGAGCCGCATGACTTCTTCGGAGTTGTCGGCCATGGTCGCCGGTAGCGGTCCGGCGCTCCTGCTCGCCCACGGTGCCGGGGGCGGGATCGAGCTGAACTACCGCCCGGTCCTGCGTCTTCTCGAACGCCGGTTCAGTGTGATCGGGCCGGACTTGCCCGGCTCCGGCTCCACCCCGAGAAGCACCCGGCCCCTGGACATTGACGACCTTGCTGATCGGCTCGTGGCCGCCGCCGTCGAAAGGGGGCACCGGACCTTCGCCGTCTGTGGGTATTCACTGGGGGCGGCGCTCGCGATCCGGGCGGCGACAAGGCATCCGGACCGGGTCACGGCCCTGGTGCTGACCGCCGGGTCCGCCGGACTCGACCGATCGAGCCGCGCGAAGATCGAAAAATGGCGCTCGCTGCTCGACGGCCCGCGGGACGCCGCCGCCCGGTACCTGCTGTCGGTGATGGTGAGCGAGCGGTACCACCGTGCACTGACACCCGCGCAGGCCGACGGGCTGACGGAGCTCATCGGGCTGGGTATCCCGGCTGGCAGCGCCGACCAGCTCGACCTCATCCTCCGGATCGACGTCTCCGCCGACCTGGCGGCGATCACCGTTCCGACGCTCGTACTCGGCGCGGCCGGCGACAGACTGCTGTCCGTCGAGAACGCGAAGTGGCTCGCCGCGGGGATAGCCGGTTCCCGGTATGCCGAACTCGACGGCGGGCACGCGACGGCACTGGAAAGCCCGCTCGCGTGGGCACAGGCGATTCAGGAGTTCCTGCTGCCTTGAGCCCGCCGGAGGTCCTGTGTCGGAAGGAGCGCTGCCGGAAGGCCCTGCTCCACAAAGGACACAAGCACTTCTCCGGTGGGCGCGGCCCGCCCGTTCCTATGGGCGGGCCGCGCCAGCGGCGCACCAAAAACGCGAAATCCTTTGACCAAAAAATCGAAAACGGGAAAGGAAGNGCCCTGCTCCACAAAGGACACAAGCACTTCTCCGGTGGGCGCGGCCCGCCCGTTCCTATGGGCGGGCCGCGCCCACCGTTTTCGCGCGCCGCGGATCACCGCGGGGCGGAGATTCCCTGTCCGAGCCCGCCGTCGACGGTCAGTCCGGCGCCGGTGGTGAAGGTCGCGTCGAAGGCCAGGAACAGCACCGCCGCGGCGATCTCGTCGACCGTTCCGTGCCGTTTCATGGGCGTCGCGGCGTCCCCGGCGGCCATGAAGCCTTCCCGATCCTGGCCGGACATCCCGGTGATGCCCATGCCCGGGGTGTCGATGAATCCGGGCTGAGCGTGTTCACCCGGATACCCCTGGGCAGCAGTTCGCTCGCGATCCCTTTGGCGAACGCCCTGACCGCGGCTTTCGCTCCGGAGTAGACGGTCATGGCAGGGGCGCCGCCCTCGTCGGCGATCGAGGTGGTGAACACGATCGAACCGCCGTCACGGATCAGCGGGGCCAGCCGTTGCGTGGTGAAGAACGCGCCCTTGGTGTTGGTGGCGAAGCCCTCGTCGTAGGACGCTTCGGTCACCTGCTCGAAGGGTTCCATCCTGGCGATGCCGACGTTGACGAACACGAGGTCGGCCCGTGGGCGGGGCGGGACGCGAGTCCGGTCCGCGTCGTTTCGATGTTCCGCTCGTCGCGTCCGGTCAGCACGACTTCCGCGCCGCCGTCGAGCAGCGCCTTGACGACCGCCTGCCCCATACCGTGTGTCCCACCGGTGACCACGGCCTTCTTGCCCGGGTATTTCCCCGCCGGCGTCACAGCGCCGCCTTCCTGGCCAGCTCGATCAGGCCCGGCAGATCGTGGCCGCGGTGGCCGATGAGGTCACGGAGCGGGACGAGCAGGTGGGAGAGCAGTTCGCCGTCGACGCCCTGGCCGGCGCTGGCCTCGGCGATGTTGGCGATGGCGACCGCCTGCATGCTTTCCGGGGACACCGGGTCCTCGGCCTCTCTGACGGCGCCGGTCTGCTCGGCGAGCGCGGGCAGTCCGACGGTCATCGCGGTGGTGAGCCAGGGGATGAGCAGTGACGAGGTGAATTCCGGCAGGTCGGCCTGCTCCGTGCCGACGAGGGCGAGCGCGTGCCGGGCGCCCGCGGCCTGTCCGTACATCGCGCTGAGCAGGGCGAGGTCGTAAAGCGCCGCCAGCCCGGCATCGGTGCCGAGGTACCGGCTGCCGCCGAGTCGGCCGAGCAGGCCTTCATGCTGGTCGAAGGCGGATTTGGAACCGCTGTAGAGCACCAGGGCCTCGGGACGGCCGATCATCGGTGGCACGGCCATGATGCCGCCGTCGAGGTAGTCGGCACCGTGCCCGGCCGCCCAGACCGCGGTCTCGCGGGCCTGTTCCGGGGTGCCGTTGCCGAGGTTCACCAGGAGACGACCGGAAAGGGCGCCGGCGGCGGGGGCGAGCACGTCGTGCGTGACCTCGTTGTCGAGCAGGCAGACGATGACCACCGGGCCGGCAGTGATCGCTTCGGTGATCGAGCCCGCTCGCACGGCTCCGTCGGCGACGAGGGTGTCGGCTTTGGCGGCGGACCGGTTCCACACCGTCGTCCGGTGGCCCGCCTTCAGCAACGCCGCCGCGAGCGCCTTGCCCATGGCGCCGAGGCCGACGACCGTCACCGGGGTGAGGGCATCTTGCTCACTCACGAAAACTCCGTTCTGTCTTTGTGTTCTTCCGATCCGCACCCTGAGGTCAGCCGCACTGGGTCCGGTCAAGGTCTGGTCTAGGTCCGGCGGGGTTACTGTGGTGACGTGCGTTTCGGGGTGCTCGGTCCGCTCGAGGTGTGGACGGCGGACGGGACACCGGTCACGATCCGGGAATCGAAGGTCCGCGCCCTGCTCGCCGACCTGCTGGCCAACGAGGGCCACCTGGTGTCGGCCGACCGGCTCATCGCGGACCTGTGGGGCGACACGCTTCCCGGCAACCCCGCCAACACGCTGCAGACCAGGGTGTGGCAGCTGCGGCGCGCCCTCGCGGAGGCCGAGCCGGGCGGCCGGGATCTCGTGGTGTCGCGCCGTCCCGGGTATCTGCTGCGTGCCGGCCCGGACGCGCTGGACATGCACCGGTTCCAGGCGCTGCTCGCCCGCGCGCGGACCGTCCGCGATCCGGCGGACCGGGCGGCGGTCCTGACCGAGGCACTGGGTTTGTGGCGGGGACGCGCCTTCGCCGGCTTCGAGGACACCGACTTCGCCGGCCCTCTCGCGCAACGCCTTGAGGAACAGCGGCTGTACGCGATCGAGGAGCAGGCAGAGGCCAGACTGGACGCCGACGATCGTGACGGCGCCGCCGTGGCGAGCGAGCTCGGCGACCTCGTGACGGCGCACCCGCTGCGGGAACGGTTACGGGCGGCGCAGATGCGCGCGCTCTACCTCGCCGGCCGCCAGAGCGAGGCGCTGGCCGGATATCGCACGCTGCGGCGGCAGCTGGCCGAGGAACTCGGGGTGGATCCCAGCCCGGAGCTGGCGGACCTTCACCAGGCGATCTTGGCGCGGTCGCCCACGTTGGTCCCCGCGGCGAACCCGGCGCGGCCGCGGACGAACCTGCCTGCTCCGCTGACGCCCTTGATCGGCCGCGCGGAAGCCCTGCCGGTGGTGCGATCGATGCTCGACACGGGCCGGCTGGTGACCCTCACCGGCCCGGGTGGTGTCGGCAAGACCCGGCTGGCGGTGGAAACCGCCCGGCGGCTGGCCGCCACCTTCCCGGACGGCACCTGGCTGGTCGAACTGAGCGCACTGGACCGGGCCGACGACGGCGACCCGGGCACCGCGGTGGTCGATCTGGTGGCGCGGGTCCTCGATCTCCGCGACGACACCCCGGCCGGTCCTTTGCCCGCGGGCGAGCGGCTTCCGCTGATCGACCGGCTCACGTCGTCGCTGCGCAACCGGCGATCGCTGCTGGTGCTCGACAACTGCGAGCACGTCATCGAGCCGGTCGCCGACCTGGCAGGACGGCTGCTGGCGGCCGCGCCGGGGCTGCACATCCTGGCGACCAGCAGGGAACCGCTGGCCGTCGAGGGGGAGCAGGTCCGGCCCGTGCCGCCGCTGGACCTACCCGAGCCCGGTACGCCGCCGTCCGTCCTGCGGCGATCCAGCGCGGTCGAGTTGTTCGTGGCCCGCGCCTCCGCCGCCGTGCCGGGTTTCGAGCTGGACGCGGGCAACGCCGACGCGGTCGCCGCCGTCTGCCGTCACCTCGACGGCATCCCTCTCGCCATCGAGCTGGCCGCCACTCGCGTGCGGGCACTGGACGTGCGGGAACTCGCCACCCGGCTGAACGACCGGTTCCGCTTGCTCACCGGCGGACGGCGTCGCGGACCGGCCCGCCACCGCACCCTCGAAGCGATGATCGACTGGAGCTGGCGGCTGCTGACCCAGGCGGAACGGATCGTGTTGCGCCGCCTGGCCGTCCACGCCGACAGCTGCTCCCTCGCCGCCGCCGAAACCTTGTGCGCGGGGGACGGTGTGCGGCCGGACGACGTCCTGGACCTGCTGGCCAGGTTGGTCGACCGGTCGCTGGTGGTCGTGGTCGACACCCCTTCGGGTGCCAGGTACCGGCTGCTCGAATCGATCGCGGCGTATTGCCGGGAACGCCTCGGCGAGAGCGGCGAGGCGGCGCGAATGCGGCGGAGGCACAGCCGCTACTACACGGAGCTGGCCGAACAGGCAGAACCGCACTTGCGCGGCGGGCAGCAGCGACGGTGGCTGGCATCGCTGGACGCCGAGACCGCCGACCTCCGCCGCGCCCTCGACAGTGTCGTCGACGAGGGCGACGTCGTGCTCGGCCTGCGGCTGGTCGGCGCGCTGGGCTGGTACTGGTTCCTCCGCGGCAGGCTCGGCGAAGCCCGCCGATCGTTCGAACTCGTCCTGGGACTCGACGTCGACCGTGGCGCCGCCTCGGCCATCGCCCGGGTATGGCACGCGGGAATCTCCCTGATGATCAGGGACACCGGCACACCGGCGCCGTCACCCGAGGAACTGCGACGGCTGTGCGACGGCATCGACGACCCGGCCTCCCGGGCCAGAATGGAATGGTTCCTCGGGTTCGCGCAGGCGGGTTTCGGTGCCCCGGCCACCAGTGAGGACTCGGCAGGCCGGTCGCTGTCGGCCTTCCGTGCCACCGAGGACCGATGGGGGATCGCGGCGGTGTCGAGCACGCGGGCGGCACTCGCCCTCGCCCGGGGTGACCTCGGCGTGGCCGAACGGCTCGGCGGGGAGAGCCTGGCCGTCTTCGACGAACTCGGTGACGACTGGGGCCGCCTCAAGGCAGGCCAGGTTCTCGCCGTGCTGGCCGAAGTCGTCGGTGACTACGGCACGGCGGCCCGGTTGCACCGCGACGGGCTGCGCACCGCCGAGGAGCTCGGCCTGCGGACCGAAGCCGCGTGGGAACTGTCCGGGCTCGGCAGGATCGCCCTGCTGGAGGGCGACTACGCCGCGGCGGGCGACTGGCACGACCGGTCGATGCGGCTCGCCGTCGAGCAGTCGCACCATCGGGGTATCCAGTACGCCGAGGTCGGTCTCGGTCTCGGTGCCCGAAGGCAGGGCAGGCTCGACGCGGCGGAGAAGCATCTGCGGAACTGGCTCGACTGGTGCCGCCGGTGGGATGGCGACGCCGGCGTCGCGCTCATCCTCGCCGAGCTCGGCTTCATCGCCGAGCAACGCGGTGACACCGCGCAAGCGCTCGCCCTGCACCTGGACGGTTTCCGCGCCGCCCGCTCCACAATGGACCCGCGCGCGATCGCGCTCGCGCTGGAAGGCCTGGCCGGCGCGCAAGCCCTCGCGGGACACCACGGCCACGCCGCGCACTTGCTCGGCATGGCCGCCGCGCTGAGAGGATCCGCGGGAGCACCCCTGCCTTCTGCCGAACGAGGCGACGTCGAGCGGATCACGGCGGCCACCCGGCAAGCGCTGGGGGAGCAGGACTTCGCCGCCGCGTTCGAGCACGGCGCCGGAACGACTTTCGACGAACTGTGACGCTTCCGGGAACATCCTCACATCCGATGGGGGTGCCTCGTCGTACCACCGAACCGAACACCGTCCGGCGAGGAGCGACCAGACATGACCATGACCACGTTGAGCGAGCTGACCGGCGATTACGTCCTCGACACCGCCGGCACGCGGATCGGGTTCGTCGCCCGGCACACGATGGGCACCAGGGTGCACGGCCGGTTCGACCTGTTCGAAGGCGGTGCGCACCTGGACGGCGACGACCCGTCGAAATCCAGTGGACGGCTCGTGATCCAGGCGAAGAGCATCCAGACCCGCAACGAACGGCGCGACGAACAACTGAGCGCCAAGTTCCTGGGGGCCGGCGACCACCCGGTCATCACGTTCACCACGATCGCGGTGGACCAGGTCGGCGAGACCGGCTTCGACGTCGCCGGTGACTTGACCATCCGCGGCGTGACCAAGCCGGTGACCGTGGGCTTCGAGCTGACCGGCGCCGAGAACGACCGGCGGGTCGCCTTCCGGGGCGGCGTCACGATCAGCCGCGGGGACTGGGGCGTGAACTGGAACGCCGCGACCGGCGTCATGGTCGGCGCGAAGGTACGGCTGGAGCTCGACGTCGTCTTGATCCGGCGGTGACCACCACGGCGTCGGGACCGGGCGGGACACGTGCTGCCCCGCCCGATCCGGCCCGGCGCCGCTCACGTCTCCGGCGGGAACCAGGCCTGCAGGGTCTCCATGTCGATCGGCAGCGAGATGTGCTCGTGCGTGATCAGCCACGCGCCCTCCGATCGGCGGCAACCGACGGTCGAACGCACCCAGATCGAGGTTTCCAGGCCGTTCGTGCGCTTCCCGGAATCCAGGTGAAGCATGTGCGCGAACGCGACGTCGCCGCTCGCCGCGACGGTCAGCTCGTGCGTCCGAAGGCTGATGGGCCCGTCGTAGCCGTCGAACCACCGCAGGAAGTTGCCGCGGACCTCGTCGGTTCCGGTGAACCGGAGCGGGGGAACGGCGTCGTAATAGACGATGCCGGGCGAATAGTGGGACATGAGCCGGTCGATGTCCTTCGCTTCGGCGGCGGCGACCCGGCTCTCCAAGAATTCCCTGACATCGGGATCGAGTGAAGTCATCGTGTTCTCCCTTTCACCGTCCGGTTCGGGGCGGCGATCCCCGTGGTTCCGGTAGCCCGACGACGCGGCCCGGCGAATTGTCAGGCGGCCGGACGAAGGCTTCACCGGCCTCGCCCGAGTGTTAGTTTCTCGACCGTGAGCCTTGATCCGGCTGGTGGCGTCGAGCAGCGCCCGTCCGATTCTCCGTACGTGGAGCGGGTTTACCGGGCCGGGACGGATGCCGTCGCGATGCCGGCGCGGATGCGGTCCATCGCGAACTCGAACTGGGAGCTCGTGGTGTGGCGTGACCGGGGCGAGACGCATGTGGCGGTCCGTGGCCCCGAGACGAGTCCCACGGTGCTGGACCTGGAATCCGGCGAGGGTGAGACGGTCGGGATCATCTTCTCGCACGGTGCGTTCCTGGCGCCGCTGCCGGTGCCGAAACTGGTCGACACCGCCGTGACGAGCCCGCACACCACGGCTAGCTCGTTCGTCCTGCAGGGCGAGGAGTGGGAAACGCCCTCGTACGACAACGCCGACGTCTTCGTGGATCGGCTGGTCCGTGCCGGATTGCTGATGCGTGATCCGCTGGTCACCGACGTTCTTCGCGGCGACGCCGCCACGTTGGTCACGCCGAGGTCGGTGCAGCGGCGGGTGGCCGCGGCCACCGGGCTGACCCAGGGCGCGATCCGGCAGATCGAGCGGGCACGGCAGGCCGTGATGCTGCTGGGGCAGGGGATACCCGCGATCGAGGTCGTGCAGCTGGCCGGGTACCACGACCAGCCGCACCTGGCGCGCTCACTGACCCGGTTCACCGGCTGCACGGCCTCCCGGCTGCGGCGGGCCGACGGCGGCGAGATGTTGTCGCTTCTGTACAAGACCGACGTCGCGGTCCGCCCGTAGTTTCGTGGTGACGCCGGGAGTACCCGGCACACGAGACATCCTGGAGGGCTTGTCATGGCGATCACCCAGATCTACGTCAACCTGCCGGTCACCGACCTGGAAGCGAGCACGAAGGTCTACCTGGCTTTGGGCGGAACGGTCAATCCCGATTTCAGCGGGGACACCTCCGTCCAGGTGGCGTTCGCCGACACGATCATGGTGCAGCTGATGACCCGCGAGACGTTCGCGACGTTCACCAAGCGGTCCACATCGGACGGTCCGATCGAGGTGATCAACGCACTGGCCGCCGGATCCCGCGAAGAAGTGGACCGCCTGGCCGGCGCCGCGCTGGCCGCGGGTGCCACCGAGCCACGCGCCGCCCAGGACATGGGCTGGCTGTACAACCGGGCGATCGACGACCCGGACGGCCACTGCTGGGAGCTGCTGGCTTACGACCCCGGCGCCCTGTGACGGACCGCACGGCGCACTTCGTTGACCTCCAGTCCGATCGAGGTCCGACCATGAGGCCATGACCCTCGAAGCTGACGAAATGCTCCTGTTCCGGAACACCATGCGGATCACCGACGGCCACCTGGAGGAGTTCACCGCCGCCGTCCGGGACGCCATCGACTTCGTGGAGCGCAACGCGCCGCAGGTGATGGTGCAGACGTTCGTGGACGCCGAACGGATGCTGGCCTACAGCTACCAGATGTACGCCGATTCCGACGCCGTCCTCGAACACTGGCGGGTTTCCGAGAACCACATCAACGCCGTGTCGGCGCACTGCACGGTGGTGGACTTCCAGGTGCACGGCTCGCCGGACGAACGGGTGCTGGCGGGGATGCGCGGGATGATCGACGACGGCACCGCCGTCGTCACGCCCCGGATCGCGGGGTTCGTCCGCCCCCTGGCCTGAAGCCTTCCAGTACGGTGACACGGCGACGAAGAGGGGAAACGGGGGCACCGTGGCGGGAACGGCTCGTCGATGACACCCGCTGACGCGGCCATCCCACCGACGCTGCTGAGCGCGGTCGTGGCGATCGGACGGCGAGCCGGACTGCCGGTCCCGGCCTGGTTCTCGGGGACCGGGCTCGAACCCGGTCTCCTCGACGAGGTGGATATCCGCGTGTCGTTGGAGCAAGCCAGGACGGTGCTCCGCAGGGCCGTCGCGGCGATGCCCGGCCGTCCTCTCGGCCTCGAGGTCGGAGCCCGCGACGCGTTGCTGTCCTTCGGCTTCGTCGGCGTGGCGATGAGATCGTCCGCGACCGTCGGCGACGCGTTCCGGGTGGTCGACGAACTGCATCGGGCTTCCGGCAGCCTCGCCGACTTCACCGCGGAGGGCCTGGACGGCGACGAGATCGAACTGTATCTCCGGGAGCGTTGGCCGGACCCCGTCCTGCTGCCGTTCCTCGCCGAGGAGGCGTTCGCCAGCACCATCGCGTTCCTGCGCTCCGTCCTCGGTGAGACCTGGACACCCACCCGGGTGTTCCTCTCCTACCGCCCGCCGGTCCATGCCGCCCGATACCAGCGGTTCTTCCGTTGCCCGGTGCACTTCGACGCCGACGCCGACCGGCTGGTGATCGGTTCCGACGTCTTGCGAGTGCCGATCCCCACGCATCACGAACCGACGCTGCGGACGGCTCTCGCGGTGTGCCGGAGCCTGATCGCGCCGGAGCGGACCAGGCCCGGAGTCGTCGCCGCGGTGGAAGGACTGCTGAAGGCACACCTCCACCGCCCGCTCACCATGACCGACATCGCCGCGCAGATGCACATCAGCGAACGCACCTTGCGACGGCAGCTCGCCGAGGCGGGCGAGAGTTTCGCCGCCATCCGCGACCGTGTCCGCGAGCGGCACGCGACCGCGCTGCTCCGGCATTCCGCCCTGGCGATCTCGGCCGTGGCCGCCGAAGTCGGCTTCAGCGATGGACGCGAGTTCCGCCGTGCTTACCGGCGTTGGACCGGCCGGACACCCCTTGCCGCCCGCACCACGGGCGACGGATGTCCGGCCGGCGAGACCTGACCGCCGAGGTCAACCGGCCCGGCACAGCCGATCCTCCGCGCTTGCCGGCAGCGCGGTGGCGCCGTCCGCAAGACGCGTGCGGGCACGGTGGTATCGCTTCTCGACGGGGACGGTCTTCGTCGCTTTGGGCAGCCCCATGGCGGGCGTCCCGACGAACATGCTTTCGGCACGCTCGACGACGAAGGTCTCGTGCCAGACTCCCACCGCTTCGGGGTGTTTCCTCGCCATCGCGTTGAACCTCGTCCACGCCGGCCGGTGGCTCAGCGACCCGGCGGACGCGTAGGCGTAGAGCTTGTCGGCCGACGACCAGTACTGCACGGCGAACGGCCCTCTGCGGTTGAACAGGAACTCGTAGCCGAGCAGTCCCGAGTCCGGGTCTTCGGCGAGTTCGCGCATCATCGCCGGCATGGCGAAGAAGACCGGAAGCCAGAGATCGGGCCGCCACCACCGGTTGAACGTCATGCCGATGTGGAACACCACCAGCTCCCCGTCGTACTGATGTGTGACCCTGCCTGGGGTGATCTTCATCGGTTCTCCTTCGCCGCACCGTCGATTTCTTCCGGTGCCCAGTTCACCGCGCGGAAGGTCTTCGGGCGGAGGGCATCGACGGCCACCACGGGGGGCGAACCGGACACGTTCCGCATCCTCGGGACCGCCGCGCGGTGAGCCGTCATCGCGTGTAGAGGCGATGCATGAGCAGTTCGAGCGGGCCGCGGTCGAACCGCCGGAGCCACAGGGCGGCGAAGGCGACGTTCACCAGCCCCACGAAGGCCCAGAGGCCGACGATCCACCATGGACGGACGTCCGCGAAACGCTCGGCGAGACCGAGTCCCCAGCCGTAGCACAGGGCGCCGGCCAGCAGGTTCTGGAGGACGTAACAGGAGAGCGCGGTGCGGCCGACCGCGATCAGTCCACTTCGGACGGCTCCGGGCCGCTCACGCATCCGGAGGCTGAGGTGGGTGACCAGGGCGAGCAGGCCCAGGGCGACGAGCGGGGGCAACAGATACCGGTCGACGAGCAGCCAGTCCGGGCCACTGAACCCGGTCAGCACGTTCAGCGGCAGGCCGACGGCGAAACCGAGCACGAGCAGGCGCGAGCGGAGCCGCGCTCCCTTGTCGGTGTCGTCGAAAACGCCTGCCCTGCGGAGGCGGGAACCGAGCAGGAACAGGACGACGGCGGAGGGCACGATCAGCACGATCTCCGCTCGCAGCAGGAAGAAATCGTTCAGCCGGGCGGCGACCTGGGCGGGCCAGCTCGCGGTCTCGGAGGGGTCGACCGGGACGGGTTCTCCGGCGGCCTCCGGGGTGGCGGCGAGCAACGCGGTCGCGGCGAGCAACAGTGTCACGTACACGCCGCCCACCACGACGACGACGTTCCGCACGACCCGATCGCTCCGGCCGACGAGGTACGCCACGAGCAGCGAGGTGAGCCCGTAGGCCATGAGCACGTCGCCTTCGAACACGAGCAGGAAGTGTGCGACCCCTTCCAGGAACAGGATTCCCGCCCGGAGCGGATACCTGCCGGGCCAGGGGGCGCCGCGCCGGCGGGCGGACTGGTACTGCAATTCCAGGCCGACGCCGAACAGGATCGTCAGCAGCGCGAGGAATTTGCCGTTGGTCAGCACGCGTAAGCCGACCTCGGCCCGCTCCGCGAAGGTCGTCGCGGTGCCGACGAAGTCCTGGAAGAAACCGGCGGGCCCGCCGGGATGCGCGAACAGGAACACGTTCGTGCCGAACGTGCCGAGTATCGCCACGCCGCGGAGCAGGTCGAGGGAGGAGATCCGGCCGCCACGGGATTGCCGCGCGGCGGCGACTGCCGACGTTTGGTGACTCATGGTATCGAGCCTGTCACCGCACGCGGCCGCCTACCTCCGTCGTTGGGACGACCTGGCACCGTCACTTCGTAGCACGCCCGATCAGTGATGCGCTTGCCGTTGCACGCAGTGCGTGCATAATGGCGGGGCAGGTCATGCGAAGACGAATCCGGCGTGACGCCGGGAGGGGAGCGGAAGAGATGAGCGACGAGATCGCCGCCGGGCTACGGCCGCCGGAGCCGGACTTTTCGACGATCACGACCGAGGAGCTGATCGCCTACCGCGAAGCGGAAAACCGGGCACGGGCGTCGAAGGCGGCCCGGGCGTTCCTCGGGGAGCCGGACGACGGCGCCCTGATCGACTGGCGGATGATCGCGTTGCCCGGCCGCGATCTGCCGGTCCGGGTGTACCGCCCGGCAGTCGGCGGCGACGTGGCTCTGCCTCTCGTGGTCCACGTCCACGGAGGCTGCTTCGTCGGTACCGCGGTGCAATGCGATTGGCCCAACAGCCGCCTCGCCGCGCGGCTGCCGGCGGTGGTGGTTTCGGTCGAGCACCGTCTTGTCGCGCCGGGCATCGCGCTCCCGGACGCGGCAGGCGACGGCTGGGACACGCTCGTGCACGTGGTGCGGCACGCCGGGGAATGGGGTGCCGACCCGGAACGGGTGGCCGTGGTCGGCGAGAGCTACGGAGGGCTGATCAGCGCGCTGACCGCCGTCCGGTCCAGGGAAGCCGGACCGCGGCTCAAAGCGCAGGTGCTGGTCAATCCGGCGGTCGACGTGACCGAGTCGATGTTCGACTATCCCTCGATCGCCGAGTACGCCTACAGCCCGACCCGGGCACTGCCTCTCCTTCAGTTCGTCCAACGGCTTTCGGCGCCGCCGGGGGTCGACGCCCGCGCGTGGTCGCCGGTCCGCTTCGACGACTTGAGCGGGCTCCCGCCGGCGCTCGTGGTGGTGCCCACCCGTGACGCGCTCGCCGACCACGGACGCCGCTACGCGGAACGGCTGCGTGAAGCCGGGACCGAGGTCCGGCTTTCGGAATATCCGGGAGCGAGGCATGGATTCCTGACGCTACCCGGGGTGGAGCCGCAGGCCGGGGCCGCTCAGGCGGAGATATCCGAATTCCTGCGCGAGGCACTCGCTTCGGCCTCGATCTGATCGAGGTGCGCGGCGAGGATGTCCGCGTAGGCGTCCCGGCGGTCGGTGCCGAGCGGGCGGATCTCGCGGGCGAAATGGGCCACCGCGGGGAACTGTTCCGGGTCGGCCCCGAGCACGGCGACCCGGAACGATTCCAAGCCGTGTTCGCGATCCTCCGTGGCGAGGGTGCCGATACCGCCGTCGGCGGCGATCAGCGCGGTCACGAGAACCGCGATCCGGTGACAGTGGACGGGAAGGCGCTCGTCGGGCAGGCCCGACGAGCGCAACGCCTGGAGCAGCGCTTCCAGTACGGCGCGCGATCCGCTGCCGCCCGAGGCGTAGCGCCCCCAGACGGTGGCGATCTGGGGCCGGCGGGCGAAGACGTCGCGGAGCCGGAACGCGACGTNTCGGGCAGGCCCGACGAGCGCAACGCCTGGAGCAGCGCTTCCAGTACGGCGCGCGATCCGCTGCCGCCCGAGGCGTAGCGCCCCCAGACGGTGGCGATCTGGGGCCGGCGGGCGAAGACGTCGCGGAGCCGGAACGCGACGTCGGTGACGCGCTTTTTCCAGTCGCCTTCGGGGCTGTAGCCTTCCATGGCGGTGAGGAGGGCGCGGTCCGCGACGGCGCGCAGGAGTTCGGCCTTGTTCCGGAAATGCCGGTACAGACTGGAGGAATCGGTGCCGAGCACCGCGGCGAGCTTGCGCACGCTGAACGCCTCCGCGTCGCCGCCCTCCAGGAGTTTTCCTGCCGCGTCGAGGATGTCGTCGCTGGTCCAGCGCCGTCGGCCTGTCATCACCGGTACTTCTTCCTGTCGCCGTCAGTGGCACAGTCTACGATCGCACGCGCCGGGTGCAACGCCGTCGGCTCGGATAAGGGGTGATCAACCATGGACGACTCCTACCGCCTGGAAGCGGGCTCGCCGCCGGTCGACGACTACCTGCGGTTGCGCCGCGAGGCGGGCCTCAGTGAACCGCCTCGGGAACAGGCCGAGCGTGGGGTAAACGGTGCTTGGGCCTCGGTCAAGGTGATCCACCGGCCCACCGGTGAGACGGTCGGGATGGGCCGGGTGATCAGCGACGGCGGGTGGTACTTCCACATCGTCGACATGGCGGTCCTCCCCGCGCATCAGCGGCGCGGTATCGGGGACGCCGTCCTCGACGCCCTGCTCGCCGAAATCGACGCCGCGGCCCCGGGCGCGTACGTCAATCTGCTCGGCGACCCGCCCGGATGGCGGCTGTACAAACGGCACGGGTTCGTCGAGACGGCGCCCGGGACCGTGGGTATGCGGCGGGTGCTCGACTCCTGAGGCAGGCCGCCGCCTAGCTCGCGGCCGGTGTCGCGAAAGCCACTTTCGCGACCTCTGATGTCCCGAAAGTGGCTTTCGCGACGCCACTTTCGCGACCTCTGATGTCCCGAAAGTGGCTTTCGCGACGCGAGCGGGGCGATCACTCGCCCCAGCCCTGCCGCCTAGCTCGCGCCCAGCACCCGCTCGACGAAAACCCCGGCCGCCAGCAGTTTCCGGTCTTCGCCGGCCGGACCGTCGAGGGCCAGCCCGGCGGGCAGGCCGTCGCGGTCGCGCCCCATCGGGACGGTCAATCCCGGGAAGCCCGCGATGCTGCCGGGCTGGCAGTTGCGGATGAAGGTCGGGAAGGTCGGGACCGCGCGCCCGCGGTGGACGAATTCCCCGACGGCCGAGAAATCCCGGGCCGTCGCGGGGGTGGCGGGGAAGGCCAGCGCGTCGATCCCGTTGTCCGCGAAGATCTTCGCGTAGGAGTCGCGCAACACGGAGCGGTTGGCGAGGGCAGCCTCGTAGACGCCCGGCTCGACACCCGGCACGACCGCCTCGGCGAAGATGGCCCGGACGTCGGCGGCGGCGACCTCGGCGACGAGGCGCTCGAACGAGACCTCAGGCACGTATTCGGCGAGATAGGACCGGAGCGCGACGCCCGCTTCGTGGATCACCAGCGGCATTCCCTGGTCGGCGACGAGTTCGGCGAGGGGCGTGTCGTCGACCGGCACCAGGTCGGCGCCCGCCGAACGCAGACGGGCGAGCGCGGCGTCCCACAGTTCTTCGACCTCTTCGGCCAGATCGCCGGTCAAGAAGCCGTGCGGAACGCCGAGCCGGATCGGTGAGCGCTCGATCAAGGGTTCCGGCTCTTCGCCCGCGAGCACCGCGTCGAGAAGGGCGAGATCGGCGACCGTGCGGGCGATCGGCCCGGCCGTGTCCCGGGTGGTGCTCAACGGGGTCATACCGCCGGACGGATAGCGGCCCGACGTCGGCCGGAAACCGCAAACGCCGTTGAGCGCGGCGGGAACGCGCACCGAACCTCCGGTGTCGGTCGCCAGGCCCGCCGGAACGATGCCCGCCGCGACGGCGACCGCGGTCCCGCCGCTGCTGCCCCCGGCGAACCGGGACGGGTCGCGGGCGTTGCGCACCGGGCCGAGCGGGGTCGTGTCGCACGTGATGCCGAACGCGAGTTCGTGCATGGCCGCCTTGCCGACGATCACGGCACCCGCGCCGACCAGGCGCCGGACCACCTCCGCGTGTTCCCGCGGAACGTGGTGCGCCAGCGCCGGGGTGCCCGCGGTGTTCGGCATACCGGCGACGTGGATGTTGTCCTTGACCACCAACGGGACTCCGGTGAGCGGGCCACTCGCCTCCGGTGCGCCGTCTACCGGCGCGAGATGGCTGATCGCGTTGAGATGCCGGACTTCTTCCGCGCGCGAACGGCTTTCCGAAGCGCTCCAAGGCCCACTCACGGTTGCCAGCCTAGCGTGACAAGGGCCACACTCAACGAAAAAGACAATCGTTTTCATTAAGCTGCGGCGCGCCACCTTCCCACGAGAAAGGTCGATCGTTCATGAGCTCCGGTCCCTCGCTGCACATTCTCACGCGCTCGGATCTGCACAACCTCGAACTCACCCCGGACGAGGCGATCACGATGGTCGAAGACGGCTACCTGGCCTACGCGTCGGGAGCCTCGCGGAACCCGGCGAAGCTGATGGTGCCGATGCCGGATCCCGCGCGGGACGCCGTCGCGTACTCGATGCTCGGCTACGACGGCTCCCTCGAGCAGGCCGCGTTCAAGACGAGCTACCGCCAGGGCGGCACGTCGGCCGAGAAGTACTACACGACGATCACCCTGTACGACGACACCACGGGCATGCCGTTCGCGCTCATGGACTGCCACCGCGTCGGCGCCACCCGCACGCCGGCCAGCACCGCGCTGATCGCGCGTTCCTGTGCCCGGCCCGGCGCGCGATCGGCGCTCATGGTCGGCACCGGCGCGCAGGGGATCCGGACGCTGCCGTACCTGCTCACCGCGCTGCCGGAACTGGAGCGGCTGCGGTTGTTCGGCACGCATCCCGACGGCCTGCGCGACAGCGTCGCCGCGGTGAAGGAGCGGTTCCCCGACCGCGAGGTCGAACTCGTCGACGACGTGGAGGCCGCGGCGCGCGAGTCCGACATCGTGGTCGCGGCGTCGGGCCGCGCGGCCCACCCGAAGATCCGGCTCGGCTGGCTGCCGCCGGGCGGGCTGCTGATCTCGGTCGCCAGCAAGGGGGTCCAGGAGGGCACGCTCGCCGAGGCCGACTACACCGTGGCCACCAGCGGCGCGCAGGTCGAGGTGACCGGGCAGCGGATGGCCGGGCCGGACGGCGTCTTCCGGATCGACGCCGAACTGCCGGAGATCCTCGCCGGTCGCGCGCCCGGCCGACGCGGCGGCGAAGACCGGGTTTTCGCCTTCAGCAGCGGCATGATCATCACCGACATCCCGGTGGCGCACGCGCTGGCCGCCCGCGCCATCGCGGCGGGCCGCGGCCGCGAGGTGGCCCTGTGGACCTGATCGACACCCTTTCCCCGCCTTTGCCCGCGCTCGAACGCCCTTGGGCGCCGCGACTGCGTGACTCGGAGACCCTGTGGGAGATCGCGCGCGCCGTCGGCGGCGGGCCGTTCCACGTGATCCATCCGGCCACTTTCGCCGAGAACCTCGAAGGAATGGTCGCGGCGCTCGCCGCCGAGCGCGTCGAAGGCACCGTCTACTACGGGAAGAAGGCCAACAAGGCGGCGGCGTGGCTGCGGGAATGCGTCCGGCCCGGCACGGGCGTCGACGTCGCGAGCGTGCCCGAACTGGTGCACGCACTCGGAAACGGCCTGCGCGGCGAGTCGATCGGGGTCACCGGCGCCGCCAAACCGGACGGCCTCCTCTGGCTCGCCCTGCGGCACCGCTGCCTGCTCGCGGTGGACGCGGCCGACGAACTGGAACGCGTCGCGCGCATGGCCGCCGAGCTCGGGGAGACGGCCCAGGTGCTGCTGCGGGTGCGGCCGCCGTCCGCGCCGGAGAGCCGGTTCGGCTTCGCTCCCGGCGCGGTGAAGGCGGCCGTGCGGCAGTGCGCCGAATCGGTCGTCCTGCGCGGTTTCTCGTTCCATCTCGACGGCTACGATCCCGTGCCGCGGGCGGAACTGGCCGCGTACCTGATCGATCTGTGCCAGGACGCCCGCGCGTTCGGGCAGCCCGCGTCGAAGATCAGCATCGGTGGCGGGATCGCGGTGTCCTATGTGGACGCCGGGGACTGGGCGCGGTTCGAGTCCGGCAGGAACGACGGCTGGTTCCACGCCGGCCGCAATCCGTCGAAGACCTATCCGTACCACCAGGCGCCGGCCGGGGCGGCCATGGTGACCGCGATCCTGCGCCACGAGATCGCCGGGAAACCGCTCGCGGAGCGGCTGCGCGCGGCCGGGATCGAGCTGCTGCTCGAACCGGGCCGTGCCCTCGTCGACGGCGCCGGATTCTCGGTCTTCCCGGTGCTGGGCTGCAAACCCGCCGAGGGCCACCTGATCACCACGGTCGCCGGTCTGTCCATGAGCCTGTCCGAACAGTGGAAGGGCAGCGAGTTCCTGCCCGATCCGGTCCTCGTGCGCCGGGAAACCACGGACGGCGGGCCGGTGCGCACCGTCGTCGCCGGTTCGAGCTGCATGGAGTACGACGTGCTGACCTGGCGCGCGGTGGAACTGCCCGCGCGGCCGAGGACCGGCGATCTGCTCGTGTACCCCAACACGGCCGGCTACCAGATGGACAAGAACGAGAGCGGCTTCCATCAGCTTCCCCTTCCCCCGAAGGTGGTGGCAGACGGCGACCGCTGGCACGTCGACACCGACTACCCGATCCAGGAGATCCGATGACGATCGTCCAGCGCGCGTCCGAGCTGATCGGGAACACGCCGCTGCTGGAGCTCGCGCGCACCGGCACCGGGACGCGCCTCCTGCTCAAACTCGACCACCTCAACCCGACCGGCTCGTGCAAGGTGCGCATGGCCAGGCAGATGATCGACGAGGCGGAACTCGAAGGAAGGCTGCGGCCTGGCGGGCATATCGTCGAACCCACCTCCGGCAACACCGGCAACGGGCTCGCGCTGGTGGCGCTGGAACGCGGCTACCGGTTCACGGCCGTGGTCGACCACCACGCCGCCAAGGAGAAGCTCCGGATGCTGCGCGCGCTCGGCGCGGAACTGGTGTTCGTCGAAAACCCGCCGGACGGCGGGGTCGGCTCGGTGCGGCGGCGGCTGGTCGCGGCCCGGATCGCCGCGGAAACCGGTGCCTACCATCCCGATCAGCACAACCATCCCGGCAACGGCAACGGGTACGCCGGGCTGGCGCGGGAACTCATCGGGCAGCTCGGCGACGTCGACGTGCTCGTCGCGGCGATCGGCACCGGCGGCTCCCTGTGCGGGACGGCGCGTTCCCTGCGCGCGGCGGGCGCCGTCACCCACGCGGTCGCGGTCGAACCCGTCGGCTCGATCATCTTCGGTGGCGCGCCGGGGATCTACCACCAGACCGGGGCGGGCAGCCCGGCCGGTTTCCCGGTCGGGGACAACGTCGACCGGTCGGTGATCGACGAAGCCCACCGGGTGTCCGACAGCGACGCCTTCGCCGGAGCCCGCGTCGTCGCCCGGCGCACGGGCGTCCTGGTCGGCGGGACCACGGGCGGCGCGATCCACGTCGCGCTCCGGCGGCTCTACGCGTATCCGGCCGGAAGCGTCGTCGTGGTGCTGTGCAACGACGCGGGGGAGAAGTACCTCGACTCGGTCTACGACGACGAATGGCTGCGGGCCAGGGGAGTGCTCGACGAACTGGCCCACCGCCGGATGGAGCGCTGGTTCGCCACCTACGCCGCGTCCGTGCGCGCGGCCACCCGCGACCGGACGGCTCGCCCGGCGCCGGTGGCGGTGGGCGTATGAGCACGGCGGTGGAGACCCGCGGCTACCGCGCGCTCGTCGCGCTGGCCGCGCCGATCGCGGGAATCCAGCTGGCGCAGGTGGCGCTCACCAGCGTCGACCTGGCCATGCTCGGGCTGCTCGGCGTGACCGCGGTGGCGGCGGGCGGGCTGGCGATCCTGCTCTACAACCAGATCCGCACCATGTGCGTCGGCATGGTCACCGGCGTCGGGAACCTCGTGGCCACCGCGGCCGGGGCGGGGGAACTCCGCACCGGCACCGGGGAACTCGACGAGCGGGCGCGGGACGAGATCCGGACGCTCCTGCGGTCCGCGCTGCTCGTCGCGACCCTGACCGCGGCGGCGGGCGCGGCGGTCCTTTGTGGACTGGCGGCCGCGCTGCCGTTGCTCGGGCAGAAACCGGAGATCGTGTCGCTCGCCAGGGCGATGATGTTCGCGCTGGCCGGCGGGTTGTTCCCCATGGTGTGGCTGAACGTGGTGCGCCAGTTCGCGGTCGGGCTGCGGCGTCCGGGTTCGCTCCTCGCCGTGACGCTGGTGTCTATCGCGGTCAACGCCGCCCTCAACGCCGCCTTCATCTACGGCTGGCTGGGCCAGCCCGAGCTGGGCGTCGCCGGGATCGGCCTGGCGACGACGCTGGTCCAGTTCTTCACGCTCGCCGTGTTCGCCTCGGCCGTCCGGCGGGATCCCTTGCTGCGCCCCATGGTGTCGCTCGCGCTCTGGCGCGCGGACCCGGTGGTGGTCCGGCGGATCGCCCGGCACGGGACCCCGATCTGTTTCACCTACGGGTCGGAGGCCGCGATCACCTCGATCGCGACCATGCTGATGGGCGCCTTCGGCCCGGCGATGCTCGCCGCGTCGAACGTCGCGAACCAGCTCGCGTACATCGTCTACCAGGCGAACATCGGGCTGTCGCAGGGATCGTCCATTTTGGTCAGTCGCGCGGTCGCCCACGGCGATCACGGGCGGGCGCGGGTGATCGCCCGCCAGGCGTTCACCCTCTCCTGGTCGCTGATGGCGGTGGTGAGCCTGGCGTACCTGGTGGTGCCGGAAGCGCTGTTGTGGCCGTTCCTGCACGACGAGGCCGGCACGGTGGTGCTCGGCACGGCGTCGGCCCTGCTGGTGTTCGCCATCGCGCAGCAGTACAGCAAGGGAACCCAGAACATCCTCGTCGGTTTGCTGCGCGGCCTCGGCGACACCGTTTCCGGCCTCCGCTGCACCCTCGCCGGATACTGGGCGGTGGGTGTGCCCGCGATGTTCCTGTGCGCCTACGTGTTCGGCTGGGGCGGCTGGGGTGTCTGGACCGGGCTGTGTCTCGGTTTCGCGGCGACGGCGGCGCTGCTCGCCCGGCGGTTCGCCGCTCACGGGCCCGGTTCGGCACGGTAGCGGTCGATCCGGTGGAGCAGGTCGCGGGAGGCGGGGTCGGTCGCGTGCCCGCGCAGGAGCGCCGCCAGCGGCGCGAGCCGGTCCTTGGTGCGGGTGGAACCGAGGCCGCGCGCCAGGTCCAGCGCTTCGGAGCCGGTGCGGACGGCTTCGTCGAAATCGCCTTGGAGCGCGTGGTTCTGCGCGAGCATGATCAGGGTGAGCGCCAGGCTGCGGGACATTTCCGCGCCATAGCCGTCGATGGCGTCGCGTAACCGCGCGATCGCCTCGTCGCTGTGGCGCGAGGCGACCGTCCTGGCCAGCTCGGTCAGGACGGTCCCTCGCATCGCGGCCATGTCCGTGGTGCCGAAGAAGGCTTCCCATGGGTGCGCGGGCGCCCAGGTTTCCGCGCTCTCGAACTGGCACTCCGCCCGCGCGAGGCACGCCAGGGTGGAGCGTTCGTCGCCCGTCTTGGCCAGCGCCCACGCCTCGTTGACGGTCAGGATCGCCCGCGCCCGCCGGGACCCGGACCGCTCGGCCGCGGCTTGGCCGTGCCGGAGCTGGCTCAGCCCGTCCTCGAGGTCGTCGTGGTGCAGGGCCAGCCTGCCGAGGCGGTACCGGATGTTGGCGACGAGATTGTCGTTCCCCGCTTCGGCGGCGAGACCGAGCGCGCGGTCGAACCGGATCCGCGCCGGGATCCGGCGGCCGATGTCGAATTCCGTCCAGCCGAGCAGATTGTGCAGATCGGCGAGCACGGTCAGCAGCCGCGGGCGCAGCGCGCCGGGCACCGAACCCCAATTGAGCAGCAGGCTGACCGATTTCACGACGTGCACCGCGTCGCAGGAAAAGGCGCCACCCTGCCGGTAGTCCAGCGCGCGCAGGACGTCGACGGCGTTTTCGAGACATTCGACGTCGGTGGTGCCGATGCGACCCGGCGGTCCGCCTTTTCCGGTCGTTGTCATGAACTCACCTCACGCAAGTCATGGCCTGCCTCCGGCTACCCGGAGCCGCCCCCTCCGAAACCGGACGTCACTCCTCGGGGGGCCTTGATTTGACCGGTTCCAAAAACGCTCTTATGGTCCATGGTGATGTCCGACTTCGAGGCACAGCTGCGAGCGGTTTCGCTGCGCGTGACTCGGCCCCGGCTGGCCGTGCTCGCGGCGCTGCGCGATCATCCGCACGTCGACACCGAAACGGTGATAGCGCTGGTGCGGGCCGACCTGCCCACGGTCTCCCACCAGGCGGTCTACGACGTGTTGCGGGCGCTCACCGAAACCGGGCTGATCCGGCGTATCCAGCCGGCGGGCGCGCTCGCCCGCTACGAGACCCGGGTGGGGGACAACCACCACCACGTCGTGTGCCGGAACTGCGGCGCGATCGCGGACGTCGACTGCGCCGTCGGTCATGCCCCCTGTCTCGCCGCCTCGGACGATCACGGATTCGTGATCGACGAGGCGGAGGTCGTCTACTGGGGCCTGTGCCCCGGTTGCGCGGCCGAACCCGTCCAGCGATGAATTCGCCTGCCCGGAAGGAAAGAAATTGAGTGACACCCCGGAGAAGGGCTGCCCCGTGGCCCACGACTCCGTGACCGCGCACGGTAGCGAGAGCGAGAACCCGGCGATCGATTCGCCGACGCCGAAGACGGGCGGCCGCCCGCGCACCAACAAGGACTGGTGGCCCAACCAGCTCGACCTGTCGGTGCTGCACGCCCACTCGCCCAAGGCCGACCCGCTCGGTGAGAACTTCAGCTACGCCGAGGAATTCGCCAAACTCGACGTCGAGGCCCTCAAACGGGACATCGTCGAGGTGCTCACCACCTCGCAGGACTGGTGGCCCGCCGACTTCGGCCACTACGGCGGCCTGATGATCCGGATGAGCTGGCACGCCGCGGGCACCTACCGCATCCACGACGGCCGTGGCGGCGCCGGAGACGGCGCGCAGCGCTTCGCCCCGCTCAACAGCTGGCCCGACAACGCCAACCTCGACAAGGCGCGGCGGCTGCTGTGGCCGGTCAAGGAGAAGTACGGCCAGCAGATCTCGTGGGCCGACCTGCTCGTGCTCGCCGGGAACGTCGCGCTGGAATCGATGGGGTTCAAGACCTTCGGCTTCGGCTTCGGCCGGGTGGACACCTGGGAGCCCGAGGAGATCTTCTGGGGTCCGGAAGACACCTGGCTGGGTGACGAGCGCTACGCCGGCGACTCCGAGATGGTGCCCGACGTCGGCGCCACCGAGATGGGGCTCATCTACGTCAACCCCGAGGGCCCCCGCGGCAACGCGGACCCGGCAGCGGCGGCGCATTTCATCCGGGAGACCTTCGCCAGGATGGCGATGAACGACGAGGAGACCGTCGCGCTCATCGCCGGTGGGCACACCTTCGGCAAGACCCACGGCGCGGGTATCGCCGACGACCACGTGGGCCCGGAGCCCGAAGCGGCGCCGCTCGAGACGCAGGGCCTCGGCTGGCTGAGCACCCACGGCAGCGGCAAGGGCGCCGACACGATCACCAGCGGTCTCGAGGTGACGTGGACCGACAAGCCGACGCAGTGGAGCAACCGGTTCTTCGAGATCCTCTTCGGCTACGAGTGGGAGCTCACCACGAGCCCCGGCGGCGCGAAGCAGTACGTCGCCAAGGACGCCGAGGCGATCATCCCGGACGCGCACGACCCGGCCAAGAAGCACAAGCCGACCATGCTCACTACGGATCTGGCGCTGCGCGTCGACCCGGCGTACGAGAAGATCTCGCGCCGCTTCCTGGAGAACCCGGACGAGTTCGCCCTCGCCTTCGCCAAGGCCTGGTACAAGCTGCTGCACCGCGACATGGGCCCGGTCAGCCGTTTCCTGGGCCCGTGGGTCCCCGAGCCGCAGCTGTGGCAGGACCCGGTGCCGGAGGTCGACCACGAGCTCGTGGGGGACGCCGACATCGCCGCCCTCAAGGCGAAGGTGCTCGAATCCGGGCTCACGGTCGCCCAGCTGGTCGGCACGGCGTGGGCCTCCGCGGCGAGCTTCCGGTCCACCGACAAACGCGGCGGCGCGAACGGTGCCCGGATCCGCCTGGCGCCCCAGCGTGACTGGGAGGTCAACCGGCCGGAGGAGCTCAGGAGCGTCCTGGCGACGCTGGAAGGCATCCAGCGCGAGTTCAACGACGCCGGTGGCGCCAAGATCTCGCTGGCCGACCTGATCGTGCTGGCGGGCACGGCCGCCGTCGAGAAGGCCGCGCGCGACGCCGGCACCGAGGTGAGCGTGGCGTTCCACCCCGGCCGCACCGACGCCACGCAGGAGGACACCGACGTCGAGTCGTTCAAGCTGCTCGAACCGCGTGCCGACGGGTTCCGCAACCACCTGCGTCCCGGGGAGAAGCTGCAGCCGGAGGTCCTGCTCGTCGAGCGCGCCTACATGCTCGACCTGACCGCCCCGGAGATGACCGTCCTCGTCGGCGGCCTGCGTTCGCTCGGAATCACCGCCGGCGACACCCGCCACGGGGTCTTCACCGACCGGCCGGGCGTGCTCACCAACGACTTCTTCACCAACCTGCTCTCGCCGGGGACCAGGTGGAAGGTGTCGGAGTCCGAGGAGAACGTCTACGAGATCCGGGACGTCACCACGGACGACGTGAAGTGGACGGCCACCGCGGTCGACCTGGTCTTCGGCTCCAACTCCCAGCTGAGGGCGCTGTCCGAGGTCTACGCGGGGCAGGCCGCGCGCGAGCGGTTCGCCGCCGACTTCGCCAAGGCCTGGACCAAGGTCATGGAACTGGACCGGTTCGACCTCGCCTGAGGTCCTTGCGCGTGAAGGCCCCCTTCCCTCGGCTCAGCCGAGGGAAGGGGGCCTTCACGCGCTTCACGGAACGTCGAGTTCGGTGTGCCGGGTGGACAGGGTGCGGGCGAGTTCGGCGAGTTTGACGTTGAGGTCCTGGGAGGTGCGGCGCAGCAGGTCGAAGGCCTCGTCGGCGGTCAGGCCGCGGCGTTGCATGAGGATCCCCTTCGCCTGCCCGATGACGTCACGCGATTCGACGGCCCGCCGGAGGTGACTCGACTCCAGGTCCGCCCGGCTCACGGCTTTCGTGGCCGCCAGCGCGAGTGAGCCGTGGGTCGCGAGCAGCAACGCGGTGTCCTGTGCTCGCGAATCGAGCGCCCCGGGGCGGCGGCTGTAGATGTTCAGCGCGCCGGGCACCCTCGGCGGGGGCGCGTCGGGCACCATCACGGTGGACAGGATCGCCGTGTAACCCTCCCGCACGGCGGCCCGGCAGAAGTCCGGCCACCGCTTCTCCGCCTTCAGATCCTCACTGCGGATGTAACCAGGGCTTTCGCTGTCGGCGGCGTCGACGCAGGGCCCCGTACCCGCGCGGTACTGCACCTGGTCGAGCGCCAGCGCCACTTCACCGGTCCAGACGGGGGTGTGGAAGGTCCCGTCCGGGGCGCGCAGGGTGACCGACACCAGGTCCGCGCCCGGGACGACCCGGTAGGCGGCGTCGACGACCTGCTCCAGTACCTGGGCAGGCGTCGAGGCCGCCAGCAGCAGGCGCGTGAGTTCGACGAACTGCTCGGCCAGCGGGCCGGCCGACGTGTCCTCGCCGGAGCCGAAACCGGCCTTGTCGCGCTGCCACAGTCGTTCGTCCGCCATCACTGACCATCCACTCGTGTCCGCCGTCCCTCACCGGGTACCCCGCGGCGTCGTCCGCCAACCGAGAGTCCGATGTGGACAGTGGCTCAGGGGTCGACCCGGGCACGGAGGAGGCAGAACACGTTCCCCTCGGGGTCGGCGAGCACATGCCACGACTCTTCCCCCGTCTGGCCGACGTCGGCGGGCCGCGCCCCGGCGGCGAGCAACCGCTCCAGTTCCGCGTCCTGATCGCGGTCGGTGGGGTTCACGTCGATGTGCAGGGGCAGCTTGCCCGGCTTCGGATCGTCGCTGCGGCTCAGGATCAACGTCGGCTGAGGTCCGCCGAAGCCGACGCCGGGCGGCCCGATCTCGATGTCTTCGCCGTCCTTGCCGATTTCGACGTATCCGAGCACTTCGCACCAGAAGGCCGCCATCCGGACCGGGTCGGCGCAGTCGAGGATGAGTTCGGTGATACGGCAGGCCATACGGCGAGGATAGCCCGCCTTTGTCCGGAGCGGACCGTCCCGTGCGACGGTTGCGGTCCCGTCCGCGCCCTTCTACCGTCGAGGAATGGCGATCGATACCGAAGCCGGGCAAGCCGCTCCTCTCGTCGTGGTCGAGGCGGCCCGCTCGGAAGCAGCGATCACCGTCGAGGTGGCGGGTGACATCGACATCGCGACCAGTTCCCGGCTCCGCGCCGAGCTCTTCGAGCTGCTGGCCGACTGCCCCGGCGCCGCGGTGATCGACATGACCGGCGTCGGCTTCTGTGATTCCTCGGGCCTTTCCGTGCTGGTGCAACTGCATCGTCACTGCCAGGAAGCCGGGATCGACCTGAGTTTCGCGCCGTCGAAGGTCCTGCGCCGGGCACTGGAGCTCACCGGTCTGCTGCCGACCCTGAAGGTGACCGGCTCCTAAGCGACGACGCGGACCGTGCCCAGCTCGGGATCGGCGGCGTCGTAGATGAACATGCCGGAACGAACGCCGGTGTGGAGATAATCGATGATCGCGTCGGTGAACACCTCGCCGGGAGCGATCGCCGGGACCCCCGGCGGGTAGGGGCTGACCATCTCCGCGCTCACGCGGCCCTCGGCCTTGTCGAGCGGCACATGCTCGGCGTCGGCGAAGAACGCGTCGCGGGGCAGCATCCGCATCTCCAGGGTCAGCTCGGCGGCGGAGGGAAGGTCGACCGCCTGCCGCCGCTCGAAGTCGTGGCGGGTCAGTCCGCGCAGGCCCTGTACCAGGGCGGATACCGTGTCCTCGTCGTCGGCGTGGGTGACCTGCACCGCGATCCGCCGGTGGTCGGACAACCCGGTGTGCAGATGACGTTCGGCGAGATGGTCGGCCGCCGGTAACCGGTGATGCCGAGCCCGGCGACGTCGATCACGATCTTGAGGGGGTCGTGTTCGAAGGCGAGCGGGTGGAATTCCCCGGCGAGCGCGCGCAGGCCGGGGATGTCTTCGATCTTCGCCCGCACGCGGGCGGCCAGCGCCAGCGCGTCGCCCAGCAGTTCCTCGCCGTGCTCGACCATCTGCCTGCGCCAGCCGTCGAGGGAGGCGTACAGCAGGGCGGAAGTGCTCGTGGTGCCGAGAAGGTCCTCCCTGGCCTTGAGCACGTCCGGGGAGACCCGCTCGCCTTGCAGGTGGAACACCGACGCCTGTTCGAGCCCGCCGCCCATCTTGTGCGTGCTCGTGACGCAGAGGTCGGCTTCGCCGTCCATCGCCCAGGTCGGCAGGTCGTCGTGGAACGGGTAGTGGGCACCCCACGCCTCGTCGACGATCAACGGCTTGTCCACGGCATGGCAGGCACGGGCGACACCGCGGATGTCGGCGCAGGTGCCGTAATCGGTCGGGGTGATCAGCAACATGCCCTTGACATCGGGCGCGTCCGCCAGCGCGGCTCCGACCTCTTCCGGGCCGGGAGGATGCGCGAGATGGTGCTCCTCGTCGTACCGGGGGCGGACCCAGACCGGGTGCACACCGCTGATCACCAGCCCGGCGATGACCGATTTGTGGGCGTTGCGGGACACCAGGAGCCGTTCCCCCGGCCCGGCGACGGCGAGCATGGCGCTCTTGACCGAGAGTGAACTCCCGCAGGTGGAGAAGAAGGTGTGCTCGGCGTCCACCGCGTCGGCCATCAGTTCCTGCGCCTGGCTGAGGATGCCGCGCGACATCCTGCGGTCGTCCAAACCGTTGAGGGTCAGCAGATCCGACGCGAACGCGTCACGGCCGAGCAGGTCCAGCACGCGCGGATCCGCGCCGCGGCCCTGTTTGTGACCCGGTGGGGTGAAGGCGAGCCCGCCCGCGCGGCGGTAGGCGTCGATGGCTTCCAGCACCGGTGCGCGCGAGTGGTCCATCCTGTCTCCGATCAGCGGCCGAGCGCGTTCTGCAGTTCCTTCTTGGTCATGCTGGACCGGCCCTTGATATTGCGCTTCTTCGCTTCGTTGTAGAGCTGGTCCTTGGTCGGCCCGCCGGGACCCTGCCGGTTGCCGGACCGCTGACCGCCGCGTTTCTGCGGCGACTTGTCCTTGGTCGAACTCTTGCTCGCGGTTTTGGACTCACCCGACTGCGCGCGGTTCTTGTTCACTGTGCGTGCGGCGATCTCCTCGGCGCGGCCGGTACTCGCGCCGCGTTTCTTCTGAGAGGACTTGATGTGCTCGTACTGACGTTCGCGTTTGCCGCTCCAGCTCTGTTCAGGCACGGTTCCTCCTTCGTCGTGACCTGCGGATACCCGTTCGGCCCACCGGTCAATCGCAAGATCACCCGTCCAGGCAGGGGCGATGTTTACCGATTCCGCTCGCCGGGTATCGATACGGCGACACGGGGAGAGGTGACTTTGGTGAACGCTACGTCGCTCATGGAAGACATCGATCACGTCGTCCTGCGGGAAGACGTGATGCCGGCCCCTCGCGCCCGCCGTACGCGGCGCAAGGACGATTACTCCCATTGCCGTCCCCTGTTCGACGAGATGGCGGCCCTGCCCGCCGGTCACCCGGAACGGGGACGTCTTCGGGAACGCCTGATCCTCGAACTGCTGCCGATCGCCGAGCACATCGCCGTCCGGTTCAGCGGACGAGGACAGCCGCGGGAAGACCTGATCCAAGTGGCGCGGATCGGCCTGATGAAGGCCGTCGACCGGTTCGATCCGGGGCAGGGCGGGGATTTCCTGGCGTACGCGGTGCCGACGGTGATGGGCGAGGTGCGGCGGTTCTTCCGTGACACCGGCTGGGCGGTCCACGTCCCGCGCGGGATGCAGGAACTGCGCACCCGGCTTTCGCGGGCGACCACGGAACTGACCCAGACCCTCGGCCGCGCGCCGACCCCCACCGAACTCGCCGGGCATCTCGACGTGCACGTCGACACCGTCCGCGAAGGGCTGCTCGCCGCGAACAGCTACCAGACGTCGTCCCTCGACCGGCCGGTCAACGACGGCGAGGGTTCGCTTCCGCTGTCCGATGTGGTGGGAGAACTGGATTCCCGTTTCGAGCACATCGAAGACCGGCACACCGTGGTCCCGTTGCTCGAAAAGCTGCCGGAGCGGGAGCGGGCGATCGTCGCGATGCGGTTCTTCGACGGGATGACCCAGTCGCAGATCGCCGAACGCATCGGGATCTCCCAGATGCACGTTTCCCGCCTGCTCACGAAGATCCTGCAGGACCTGCGCGGCAGGCTCAGCGGCTGAACAACGCGCCGAGTCCCGGCCGGGCCGGCGGAATTCCCAGTGAGTGCAAGGAATCCCAGAGGGTGACGGCGGTGGCCGTCAGGACTGGTTTGCCGAGGGCCGTTTCGAGGTCTGCGAGCAGCGGCGTCGTGTGCAGGGCCGTTTCGGGGATCAGCAGCGCCTCGGCCTCGTCGTGATCGGCCGCCGCGGCGAGTTCGGTGATGCGGTCGCCGTCCCACGCCGCGAGCGCCCGGTCCGAAGGCGCGTCGGCGGAGACCGAATGAACGGTGGAGACGCCCGCCTCCGCGAGGAAACCGGCGAAAGTCGCGGTCGTGTCGCGGTGATAGACCGAGGCGAGCGCCACGCGCCCGGCCTCCAGGTGGGCGAGCGCGGTGAGGTACGCCAACGAAGTGCTGCGCGCGGGGACGCCGAGCCGTTCGCCGAGCACACGGGACTGTTCGAGCGCGCCGTCGAGGCCGCGCGTGAAGCTGCAACTGGAACAGGCCCAGCTGACGACGTCCGGCGCCGTATCGAACCGTGCGGCGCTCACAAGACGGCCCGGTGCGCCGAGTTCGCGGACGGCCTCGTGTTTTCCGGCCGCGTCGAGGTCTTCGACGCGGCCGATGTCGGCTCCCCACGGGACATAGGCGAAGTCCACGGCGAGATCCGGACTCAGTTTCCCCGCCAGGGCGAGGAAATCGTCCTCACCGCAGTCCCGCGTCGGGTACAGCAGGCCGATCCTGGTCACGGCTCACTCCTTCCGGGTCGAAGCCCTTCGGGGGTACCCGACGCGAGCCGCGGTCACTCGTGCGAGGCGGGCACGACGCCGAAATCCGGCGGAGTGAGCTGCCCGACGCTGTGGTCGTCCTCCCGGACGGCCGTGAGGAAACGCGCGACCTGGGCAGGGCGCGGGGTGGCGGTCTTCCCGCCGAGGTAACGGAGGACGATGAGGTCCTCGCCGGAGTGGGTTTCGATCGCCACGGCCCAGCCGTGGATCTCGTCCCACAGCAGGGCGACGTCGCGCTCCGGATGGGTGGGGAGCCGCTCGTCGAGCGCGACGTACGCCGAGACCGGGCTGTCGTGGTCGACGGTGCAGGATTCGAGGCCGACGCCGAGGACCCCGGTGACTTCGGCGAGATACCCCCACACGGCGTCGCGGGTGTGCGGGTGACGGACAGGCATGGTGAGCAACGAGGACTTCCCTTCTTCCCCGGCCTCGTCCGGTGCGGGCGCGGGCCCGCACCGGAGGGGGCGCGGGCCCGCACCGGACGGGCCACTCAGGCCTGGATCTCCTTGCGGTCGGACGCGGAACCGGTGATTTCGATGCGCCGGGGCTTGGCCTTCTCGGCGATCGGGATGCGCAGGGTCAGCACGCCCGCTTCGTAGCCGGCCGCGATGTGGTCGGTGTCGAGCGCGTCGCCGAGGAACAGCTGGCGGGAGAACACGCCGAGCGGACGTTCGGAGACCTGCATCTGGACGTCTTTCCCGGCGAACGGCCGCCGCTCCGCCTTGACGGTCAGGACGTTGCGTTCGACGTCCAGCTCGATCGCGTCGGCGGAGACGCCGGGGAGGTCGAAGCAGACGACGAACTCGTCGCCTTCGCGGTACGCGTCCATCGGCATGGTGGCCGGCTTGGACCAGGTGCCCGGATTCGCGGCGCCGAACATGTGCTGGGTCAGCCTGTCCAGTTCGCGGAACGGGTCGGTGCGCATCAACATCGGGTTCCACCTCCTGGGTCGTCGTCTCTGGTGTCAACACGCGCTACTGTTCTAACATGTCATCGAAACGATGACAACCATCAAGTCGTCGATTGGATGACACCATGGACGAAGACCCCGCCCAGACCGTGCGCGCCGTGCGCGAAGTCGTGGCCGAGGCCCGCTCCGGCGTCTCGGAACCGGAGAGGCTCCTGGCTGCGCTGACCGCGTTGAAGGCCGTCCGTGAGCAGCTGGCGGCTTGGGAGCCGGAACTGATCGCGGCCGCTCGCGCGGGCGGCACCAGCTGGACGGCGCTCGCCCCCGCGCTGGGGGTCGCGAGCCGTCAGGCGGCGGAGCGGCGGTTCCTGCGGTTGCGGCCGTCCGACGGCGGGGAGAGCACGGGGGAGGCGCGGGTCGACGCGGAACGCGACCGGCGGGCGGGTGACCGCGCGGTGGCCGAGTGGGCGCGGCGCAACTCGGCGATCCTGCGGCAGCTGGCAGGCCAGGCGGGCGCGCTCGACGGGTTGAACGCCAAGGCGAGGGAAAGCGCCGAAAGGCTGAACGCGGTGCTCGGCGAGGACGACGTCACCGGTCTCCTGGCGCCGCTGGCCGACCTGCGCGCCCATCTGCCCCGCGAGCACACCGGCTTCGCCGAACGGCTGGGTGAGATCGGCATGCACACCGAACAGGTCCGGCGGTCCGCCGTCGACGACCGGAGGGATCGTCACTCTTCACGGTGAGGTGTGAACACGGCGCGGGGCGGGTACCCGCTGCCGTCCGCTGAGTGAGCCGGAGGTCTTCGATGCTGGTCCGACCCGATTCCCAGCCGGCCGCCGACGTCGTCGAGCTGGCGCTGAAAGTGCTCGCCGCGGAAGGGTTGCACGGGCGCGCCGCGCACGCGGCCCTCGAAGCGATGGCGCGGGAACGGGGCCTGCCGGTCAAGCGGTGCGCCGCGCTCATCGTGGCGGCCGTGGACGGGCGAGTGAACTGACGCGCCTGGTCGCGGTGGTTCGTGGGTGCTGGTGCGGATGTCGCGAAAGCCACTTTCGGGACATCAGACGTCCCGAAAGCGGCTTTCGCGACATGATCACCAGGACGGTGCAGGGTCCGGCAAGCCCAGCACCCAGCGGAACCCCGGTACCGAATGGCTCTGGTCTCGTGAGTGGTGAGGANTCGCGAAAGCCACTTTCGGGACATCAGACGTCCCGAAAGTGGCTTTCGCGACATCGGTCACCAACCGCCCCCAGGTGCGCCCGAGTACGTGAAGGGGTCCTTCATGCACTCGGGGCGGCAACCCTACTGGCAGGCTTCGCAGTCCGGGTCGTCGATGCGGCACGCGGCACCATCGGTGAGCGGGAAGTCGAAGTCGTCGAGTGCGGGGACGGCCAGAGCGGTTTCTTCCGGCGTGGCGGTGGCGGACATGTCACTCCCTCGGTACGGAACGGGTCTTATCTCTCTGTAGCGCTGAAGATCGCCCGTCATTCCGTGACGCGCGCCACAGGGCTCAGGCAGCCGCGCGGAACAGCGCCTCCGCGTCGTCCACCGCCTTGGCGAGGGCGTCCGGATCCGCGCGCAAACCCGCGACGACCGTGTCGATCTCGCGCAATCCCGCGCGCAGCAGCAGCCGTTTCTCGTTGGTGACCCATTCGCCGCGGGCCGCGAGGACCGCGTGCGCCGTCTCCATCGCGGCGGTGGCCAGCGCGCCCGCGACCTCCGTGGCCTGTCCGCGCGGGACGAAGCCGCCGCGGGTGTACCGCAGGGTCAGGCCGGCGCGGCCTCGCCACATCGACGGGGCCGTTTCCCGTAACGCTTCCGGGTAGTCCGGCCGCGGCAGGTCGCCGCGCAGCACCCGGTTGACCGCGAGTTCGGCGACGGGCAGGTAACTCGGGACGCCCGCGAGGTGGAACATCAGCGGTTCCCAATGGAACCGGCCTTCCCTGGCCTCGGCGAGATGATGCTCGACGGAGCCGAGGTCGCGGTAGTGGACGTCGACGTGCCTGCCGTCGATCGTGAGCCAGGCGCCGCCGTTGAACACGCCGCCGCCCCACGCGCCGAGTTCGGAGACCTCGCCGTCCCAGCCGGCGGCCCGCAGGTCCGCCGGGTCGAAGCCGCCGCGGTAGTAGACGGCGAAATCCCAGTCGCTGCCGGGGCCGTGGGTGCCCTGCGCGCGTGACCCGCCGAGGGTGACGGCGTGCACCGCGGGAAGTGCGGCCAGAGTGTCGGCCACGTGGGTAAGAAAGGCGTCGTCGTTCATCGCGCGGACGAGTTTAGGGGCGGGCCCGCCCGGACGCGACCGGTTTTGAGCGCGCGAGAGCGAGTTCCCGGCCTTACGCTCGAAGGATGACCGCGATCCCAGGACGATTCCGCGCGCCGCTGGCATTCCTCCCGTTCTTGGTCGCGGTCGCGGTGGTCGCGCTCGTCGGCGGCCTCGCCGCGTCCGGTGCCCGAACTGTCTACAGTGGACTCGACCTGCCGTCGTTCGCGCCGCCCGCGTGGTTGTTCGGTCCGGTGTGGACGGTCCTGTACCTCGCCATCGCGGTGTCCGGCTGGCTGTACTGGAAGTCCGGTGGCGAACGCCGGGGGCTGACCTGGTACGCGGTGCAACTTGCCCTGAACGCCGCGTGGACGCCCCTGTTCTTCGCTGCAGGCGCCTACGGCGTGGCCCTCGCCGACATCGTCCTGCTCGACGCCGCGATCGTCGTCACCGCCCTGTACTTCCGCCGGTCTTCGCGGGTTGCGGCCGCGCTGCTGGTGCCGTACCTCGCCTGGACGCTGTACGCGACCGCGCTCACCGCCGCGATCGTCGTGCTCAACTGACCCCGAGCGGCAGCGTGGCGGCCACTCCCTTGGCGTGCCTGCCGTCGAGCCGGTCGAGGGTGAGCCCGCCCCGGCGGGCGGCGAGTTCCAGGTCCCGCACCGCGTGTTCCACCGCGTGCGTCCCCGCGGCGGCGATCCGGATCGAGGCGCTGACCTGAGGTTCGGTCCCGGCGGCGCCCCGGCGGGCGGTCACGGCGAGCGTCACCGCGGCTCCGGGGGCGGCGGCGAGCAGTCGGCGCGAGAGATCCGCCGTGAGCACCGGGGAAAGCGCGTCCCAGCCGTCGAGGCGGAACGTCGCCTGGCAGATCGGGCCGCTGTGCCAGTACCGCCAGTCCTCGCGGATACGCGCCCGGCCGGCCGTGACATGCGCCAGCGAGGCGAGTACGCCGAGGACCTCGTTTTCGGCGAGCGCCCGCACCGGCAGGCCCGCGCGACGGAGCTGCCGCCGCACCCGCCGGACCGTGTTCCCGAGCGCCTGCCGCACGTCCGCGTCGCGGTGGACGTCGACGGTGCGCAGCGCCTGCAACGCGACCCAGCCCCGCGGCGGCCGTGAACGGTCCGCGCCGACGTGGTGGATGACCTGCGCGGCGACGTCCGACGCCTGTTCGCGGGCAGGTGGCAGCAACGTGAGCGGCGACGGCATCGGCAGCTCGCGTGCGGCCGGTTTCGGTTGCAGCACAGCGGTGATCCCGTCGGCGCGGCTGACCATGAACACCGTCTCGTCGCCGATCTCGCCGGCGGTCCCCGTCGCTTCCGGCGACAGCAGGCGCAGCAGCGCCCGGCCGGCCTCGCCGGCGTTCCGGAGATCCCGGTCGCGGTCACGCGTCAGATAGCCGGACGCCGAACCGAGCCAGGCGTAGAGCCAGCGTCCGCGGATCCGGACGGTGGTCAGCGCGAGGACCACCACGGCGGCGGTGACCACCGCGGCAGCCAGCGGCCATGGCCGCCCCGCCACCAGGACGAGCGCGACGAGGACGAGTTGCCAGCAGACGATCTGCGGCACCCCGATCCTTCCGAACCGGCCGGCACGCCGCGCTGGGGCGGGCTCCGGTGGATTCGGCCGTGGCGCACCGGGCATCGGGGCGGGGACGGGCACCGCCGCGAACCCCCGCGGCCGCTGCTCCGCCTGGCGAGCGGCGGTGAGCGCGGCCAGCGCGGCCTCACGGGCGGCGGCCCGCGCGGCGGGCGCGGCGTAGGCGAGCGGGTCGGGCGTGGCCGCGGTCCGCGGGACGGCAGGCCCCGCTTGGGGAAGCGGTGGAGGCGGCGCCTGGTACCGCCCGCCCGTCCTGGCCGCGCCGAGATCGGTCATCGTCGTGCCTCCTCAAGCCGTGTCGCCTCAGCGTCCCCGGCGAACATGAGGTTTCGATGACAAGCGACCGCGAGGCCGCGACAGGCTGTTTCATCGAAATTTCATGGTCGCTCTCTAGCTTGATCGCGTGAACACCGAGAAGCGGTTCAGCGCGGTGGCCAGGACGCGGATGGCCGTGGCGCTGGTGGTCGCGGGCTGCCTGGCGCTGGTCGGCCTCGCCGTGACCGGACAGGCGGCGACCCCGGAACGGCTGGAGTTCGTCCAGGTCGGGCACTGGGTCTACAACGACGCGGCGCAGTCCGCGTTCCACGTCGACGGTTCGACGAACCGCGTCGACGCGCGCGCGGACGTGCCGGGGGCGAACGGCAGCCAGGTCGCGCAGGGGGACGGTTCCGGTTACGTGGTCGAGCGGAACCGCATCACGGAGTTCGACAAGGCGACCTTGAGCGTGGAGGAGTCCGTGCCGCCGCCCGCGCCGGAGACGCCGTTCGTGCTGGAGATCGCGGGCGGCCCGTACCTGGTCTACCGCAACGCCGGCCAGATCGTGCGGCTCGGGGACCCGGCCGCGACAGTGCCCGCAGGGGGGCCACTGTCCCGGCCGGTCGCGACGACCGAGGGAACCGTGTGGACGCACCGTGTCGACAACGGGTCGGTCTGCGAGCTGCCCAAGGGCGCCGCCGTCATGGCCTGCCCCGCGCAGCTCCCGCCCGGGCACGGCGGCGGGCTCACGCTCGTCGGCGACCGGCCGGTCGTGCTCGACACCACCGGCGACAGCCTCCACCGCGTCGGCCCGGACGGGCTCGGCGACGCGCTTCCGCTCGGTATCAAGCTTTCGCCGTCGGCGCAGGTCGCGAACAGCGCCGTCGGCGACCGGCTGGCCATCGCCGACCCGGAGCGCAACCAGCTGCACCTCATCGACATCAGCGGCCTCGACGAGGACCGCCCGTCCGCGAAGCCGATTTCGGTCGAGCTGTCCAAGGGCAGCCGGTTCAACGGCCCGCTCTCCTCGTCGAACGTCGTCGCCATGGTCGACGAGACCCGCGGCGAGGTGCTGACCTACGACGTCACCGGCAAGCTCCGGTCCACCACGAAGGTGCCGGGGCAGGGAACGGCGCCGAGGCTGGCCAAGGGCGAGGACAACCGGATCTACGTCGACAGCTCCGACGGCTCGCACGTGCTGGTCGTCAACGGCGACGACGGCACGGTGGTCGACGTCGACGTCGACAAGGCGGCCAGCAGCCAGACCGCGGGCGCGCCGTCGGCCGATCCGGAACCGCCCGGGGACCAGCCCGCGCCGCCGCAGCGGCAGCAGGCTCCGCCGAACACCCAGCAGGCACCGCCCCCACCGGTGGCGAAGGCGACTCCGCCCGGCGCGCCGAGGAAGGTGGGCGCGACGTCCGGGGACGGCTCGATCAAGGTCTCGTGGAGCCCGGCCGCGGACAACGGCGCGCGGGTCACCGGCTACCGGGTGACCTGGACCGGAGGCTCCATGCGAGTCGGGGGATCGTCACGAGGGGCGACGATTTCCGGGCTGACCAACGGAACCCCGTACGTGATCACCGTGATCGCGGAGAACTCGGCGGGGGTCGGTCCGGGCGCCAGCGCCAAGGCGGTCATCCCAGGACCCGCGAACCGGCCGGCCGGCGCGCCCGCCGTCACCGCGAACGCCACCGCCGCCGGGAACGTTTCGGTGAGCTGGACCCAGCCCGACCTCCGCGGCGGCACCCTGGTGCATTACCTCGTCAGCGTGACGGGCAAGGGGCAGCGCACGGTTTCGGGCACGTCCGCGAACTTCACCGGGGTCACCGGCACCGCGACCGTCACGGTCCGCGCGGTGACGAGGTTCGGCTCGGGAGCGGCGGTCAACGGCGCCACCGGCAGCCGGAAGATCACCGTGCCGGTGGCCTCGGGGCCGCCGACCATCACGATCACCCAGGTCCGGGGTAAGGACAGCGCCCTGTACGTTTCCGTGAACGTCGACGGGAAGGGCGTTCCCGCGACCTGCACGGCCGAGTTCTTCAGCGAGACCAAGCCGACGGCCTGTTCCGGGGCCACGACCCTGACCATCCCCAGCGTCGCCTGGGTCGGTGCCATCACGATCACGGCGACCGTCAAGACCTCCGCGGGTACCGCCTCGGACACCTGGCGAGGTGTGCCCACGGTGAACGGCGGCGCGCTCCTGTGGCTCGGCCCGCTGGCATTGGTCGGCCTGCGCCGACGAAAGGAAAAGGAAATTCTGTGACGCTCACACCCAGGGTCGCCTACGAGCAGATCGCCGAGAACGTGCAATCGGTGGTGCGCGGCAAACCGGAGGTCGTCCGGCTCACCGTGGCGGCGCTGTTCGCCGAGGGACATCTGCTGATGGAGGACGTGCCCGGCGTCGGGAAGACGACGATCGCGCGCTGTGTCGCCGCCAGCATCGGCGGCCGGTGGAGCCGGATCCAGTTCACCCCCGACCTGCTGCCCGGCGACATCACCGGCGTGATGGTCTACCACCAGAACGCCGAACGCTTCCAGTTCCACCCCGGCGGCATCTTCGCCAACGTGGTGCTGGCGGACGAGATCAACCGGGGCACGCCGAAGACGCAGGCCGCGCTGCTGGAGGTGATGGCCGAACGCCGCGTCACCGTCGATTCGGTCGGCCAGGCGGTGCCGAGGCCGTTCCTCGTGGTGGCCACGCAGAACCCGATCGAACTGGAGGGCACCTACCGGCTGCCCGAGGCGCAGCTGGACCGGTTCCTCATGCGTATCTCGGTCGGCTACCCGGATGTGGAATCCGAGATGCGCGTGGTCATGGGGGACTGCGCCGGGGTGACGCCGGACGAGCTCAAGCCGGTGCTGAGCATCGCCGACGTCCAGTCGGTCATCGACGAGGTCCGGAAGTCCCATCTGGCACCGGAAATCGTCAACTACGCGGTCCGGCTGGCCGCGTCGAGCCGGTCTCATCCGGACGTCCGCTACGGCGCGAGCCCGCGGGGCAGCATCGCGCTGATCCGTGCGGCGCAGGGGCTCGCGGCCACCTTCGGCCGCGACTTCGTCACCCCCGACGACGTCAAGGACGTCGCGCATCCGGTGCTCGACCACCGGCTCGTGCTGACCGCCGACGCGGAACTCAACCAGCGGCGGACCGCCGACATCGTCGACGAACTCCTGGGCGCGACGGCCGCTCCCATGGCCGCGATGGGGAGGTAGGCGTGCGGCTCACCCGCCGCGGCGTCATCGTGCTGGCCTTCGCCGCCGGGTCCTACGCCCTCGGCGAACTGGCCGGGTACACGTTTTTCCGTGCCATCGCGGGGATCGCCGCGGGCGCGGTGCTGATCGCACTGGTCACCACCAGGTTCCGGCCGCGGGTGGAGATCGGCCGGACCGTCCAGCCGGACCGGGTCGAACGGGGGAAACCCGCGCTGGCCTCGCTCGTCGTGCGCAACACCGGCTCGCGGCGGCACGGCGGTTTCGCCGCGGGGGACGGGATCGGGAACGAAACGCACCGCCTGCGGGTCCGCCCGCTCGCGCCCGGCGCCGAAGCGACGTACCACTACGAGCTTCCGACGACGACACGCGGGAAACTGCGCGTCGGGCCGCTCGTGGTGCACCGGCCCGACCTGTTCGATCTCGCCCGCGGCGACTCGACCGTCGGGGATTCCGCGTGGTTGTGGGTGCACCCGCGACGGCACGCGGTGCGCGCGGCGCAGGCCGGGCACCCGAGACACCACCACGAAGGCCCGATCACCGACCCGCCGCTGCGCGGTTCGGCGGATCTGCGCGCGGTGCGGGAGTACGTGATCGGCGACGAGGTCCGGCATCTGCACTGGAAGGCGACGGCAAGGACCGGACGGCTCATGGTGCGCGAGTACGCCGACCCCGCCCAGCCCCGGTTCACCACCGTGCTCGACACGCGGCCCGCGTCGATGACCCCCGCCGTTTTCGAAGAGGCCGTCGAGGTGGCGGCCTCCCTGTTCTACGCGTCGGCGTCGTCGGGGCAGCACTGCCGCCTGATCACCTCCGCCGGCGCGGACACGCTGACCGACAGCGGGGTGCGCGCGGCGAGGACGCTGCTGGACGAACTCGCGCTCGTCACGCAGGACGCGGCCGACGACGCCCCGTTGCTGCCCTCGGCGCTCGCCGCCGGCGAACGCCCCGGCGGGGTGCTCGTGGTGATCACCGGCCCGGACGCCGATCTCGGTCACGCGGCCCGTTGGCGGCCCGACACGGTGGTCCGGCTCGGTGACCTCAGGCCGTCGGCGGGCTCCGGCGGCCTGATCGTCGCGGTCGACGCCGCGGGTGCCGCGGCCCAATGGAACTCCTTGGCGGGGAAGGCATGAGCGCCCGATTCGATCGGCTCGCGGTCGCCGGGCTGCTCGGCGCGACAGGGGTCGCCGGGTTGCTGTTCGCGCCCGTGTTCGGCTGGGCGGAACTGCTCGTGCCGGTGCTCGTGGTCGTCCTGGTCGCGTACGGCTGCGTCGAACTGACCGCGAGGTTCCCCAAACTGACGCCGTATCGGCCGCTGCTCGTCGCGGTGCTCGGTCTGCTCGGGCTGATCGAGACGGTCTTGACGTCGACGACGCTCGCCGCGCTGCCGACCGGCGCTTCGTTGCGCGGGCTGGCGCGCGGCTTCACCGAGGGCTGGCGGCTCACGTTGCAGTCCACCTGGCCGGCGCTGCCGGTCCCCGAACAGCTGCTGTTCGTCCCGCTGTCGGTGCTGCTCGCCGTCGTGCTCGGGCTGGAAGTGTTGCTGCGGCTGGGCAAACCGCTCGTGGCGCTCGTGCCGAGCCTGGCCGTCGCCGGGCTCGCGCAGGCGTACCAGGCGTCGACGGGACTCGTCGCGGTGGCGGCGGCGCTGGGGTACGCGCTGCCCGCCGGGCTCCTGCTGTGGTCGGGGCGACGCGTCCGGTCCGTGAGCCGGGCACCCGGCGTGCCGCGTTCGTGGCGGGTGACGGGATCGGCGGTCTGGCCCGCACTGTCCACTGTGGTCGCACTGGTCGCCGGGTCGGTCGCGTTCGCCGCGCTCGATCCGGTAGGCCGGGATCCGCTGACGCTCAAGGACACCCAGGCCGCGCCGCCGCCGAGGAGCAGGGTCGGCAACCCGCTGGACGAGATCGCCCAGCGGCTCATCCAGCCCGGCGAGGAGGTGTTCCGCTACCGCGGCGACACCCCGGTCGACCAGTGGCGCCTGATCGTGCTCAACGGCTTCGACGGCGCGAACTGGCTGTCCGATTCCCGGCTCCACCGGCTCGGCGCGGGTCTGGAGGGCGCTCCGGGCGGTGCGGGTGGCAGCGCCGAACTCGAGGTGCGCGGGCTTTCGGGCCCCTGGCTGCCGAGTCATCAGGACCTGACCGGGGTGGACGGGGTGACCCCGTTGGTCGACCAGGCCGCGGGCACGCTGATGCTGGAATCGCCGTCGACGACCTCGGTGCGCGACTACCGGCTCACCTGGTCCTCGCCCGAGGTCGATCTCGGTGCCGGCGAAGTCGACGCGCGCGCACCGGGCGGGCTCGGCGGACTCGGCACGGTGCCGCCCGACGTCGAGCAGGTGGCGAAGGACGCCGTGCGCGGGCTGCGCCCGACGTTCCAATCCGCGTTGCAGCTGGAACGGTTCCTCAGCACGAACTACCAGGTCGCGACGGGCACGGAGGATCTGCCGACCGGGCACGGCTGGCCGCAGCTCCGGCACTTCCTGCTGGAGAGCAAGCGGGGGACGAGCGAGCAGTTCGCCGCCGCGTACGTGGTCCTGGCGCGGATGAGCGGTATCCCGGCGCGGCTCGTGGTCGGATTCCGGGGCAATGCCGAGAAAGACGGCGACACGCACGTCGTCCGGAACCGCGATGTGCTGGCGTGGCCCGAAGTCGCGGTCGCCGGGGCGGGCTGGGTCGCGCTCGATCCCACCGCCGCGGCCGTGGGATCGAGCCGGAACCAGGCGGGTCCCGGTAAGGCGGTCGCCAAGGCGAGGGCCCAGCTGCCCGCCGAACAGCAGCTGCGGCCGCCGCAGCTGCCGCCGGGCACGCAGCCGGACTCCGCCGAAGACCAGAGCGCGGAAGCGGGGGTGAGCTGGTGGTGGCCCGCCCTTGTCGGCACGATCGTCCTTTTCGGACTCCTGTGGCTGGTGGGGGTTCCGGTGGCGAAGGTGATCCGCGCCCGAAGGCGCCGCCGCCGGTCCGGTGAGGAAGGCGTGCTCGGCGCCTGGGACGAGATCCGCGACCGGCTGCGCGCGCACGGGGTGCCGTTCCGGATCGGGATGACCCCGCGCGATCTCGCCGAATCGGCCGGATCGCTCGCCGGGGAAAGGATCCGCGAGCCGGTCGCCCGGCTGGCCAAGGTGCTGGACGTGACGCTGTGGTCCGGCGTCCCGGTGGGCGACGGCGCGGTCCGGCGGGCGTGGCAGGAGGTCGCCGAGGTACGCCGGGGCCTGGCCACCAGACCGTTCGCGGCTCGGGTGCTGGCGGCACTCGAGCCGCGGACCCTGGTGCCGGTCAAGGGGCGTAAAGAGGGCTGAAGGACGGGTTGGTCGGATGTCGTGGGTGGCGGCCTCGCGCTCACCCAGGCATGGCGAACCCTTGACTGTCCATAAGGGACTGCTTTGCGCGGGAATGGCGCCCGATTCGGGGCCTTTGTGCTGCTTGGCCCGGGGGTCGTGAGTGGTAAAGGTCGTTCTAACGCTCCTTTTTCACTCACGACAGGGCTCGGGCCGCCCCCCGCACGGCCCGCGAGAGGTGTCGCGAAAGCCACTTTCGGGACATCAGACGTCCCGAAAGTGGCTTTCGCGACATGCACAGCCGAGCCTCAAGCCCGGTCGATGACCGCCTTGAGGAACCGCCGCGTCCGGTCGTGCTCCGGATCGTTGAACAGCTTGTCCGGCGTGGCGTCCTCCNGCCACTTTCGGGACATCAGACGTCCCGAAAGTGGCTTTCGCGACACGGCTGGGAAAGCGCCCTTCGGCTCACGGGTTACAGCGGGCGCCGCGGATCGCGATTGGCTCGGTGATGTAGATGTGGCGGCCGTCGGTCGCCCTGAGCTGGAAGCAGTACCGGCGCGCCGGGTCGACCGGGACGTCGAGGCTGCGCTGGCGGTGGGCGACGAGCTGTTTCGTCTCGAGCCGCTCGCCCGCCATGATCACGACGAAGTCCAGTTCGCCTTCCGCGGTCCAGTTCAGCTGCACGTGATCGCTCTGGTCCCGCGGCGGGGCGAGCGCCAGTTTGACGTCCGGTGCCGGTGCGGAAGCCGGTGCGGGCGGCGGGATCGCGGCCGCGACCGGGACGGCCTGCCCGCCGATCTCCGCCGGGCCGAGAACCAGCGGCACCACGGCCAGCCCGGCGGCGAGCACTCCGGCGCCCGCGAGCGCGACGGGCTTCCAGGGGAGCCGGCGCTCGGTCTTGAGCGGGCCGCTGAACTCGCGGATCAGGGTCCGGCCGCCCGAAGGCGGCGTCTGCACCACCTGGACCGGTGACGGGGCCGCGGGCTGCTGCTGGACCACGGCGAAGTCGTCGAACTCGACGTCGGCGTCTTCCTCTTCGGCCGGTACGTCGACGGGTTCCGCGGTGACGACTTCGCCGCCGGGCTGCCGCAGCTTCGTGAACAACCGCGCCAGCGACGCGACGTCCTGCGGCCGGTCGGCCGGTTCCTTGGCCAGCAACCGGAGGATCGTGGCGGAAAGCTCCCTCGGGACGCCCGGATCCTGGATCGGCGCGACCGGTTCCCGCAGCACCTGGAGGATCCGCTCGCCGGGCTGTTGCCCGGTGTGCCGGGGAAAAGGCGGCGTCCCGGTCAACGCGGCGTAGAGCACCGCGCCGAGTCCATAAAGGTCGGACGCGGGGGAAAGCGTGTCGTCGCGCAGGGTTTCCGGCGCGGTGTACTCGACCGCGTACATCGGATCGCGCGGGAATCGCCGCCGCAGCGCCACCCCGAAGTCGGCGAGCACGAATTCGCCGGAAGCGCGGTACAGCACGTTGTGCGGGGTCACCCCGCCGTGCAGCACGTCGGCGCCGTGCGCCGCGGCGAGCGCCGACGCGATCGCGGCGCCGAGGGCGAGTACGTCGGGAACACCCGGCCTGGCCCCGGAATCCAGCAGACCGGCGAGTGAACCCGGGCACAGTTCGCGGCGGATGCCGGACCGGCCGCCCGCGTCGGTCAGGACGTCGTCGATCTGCAGCACCGAGCGCGTCGGACGCACGGCGGCCAGCGCCTTCCGCTCGCGTTCCAGCCACGCGGAGGTCTCGCGGTCGAAGGCGCCGGGGAACATCTTGATCGCGAAGTCGTTACCCCTGGCGGGATCCCGGCCCGCGTAGACGGTGGCGATGGGGCCCTGGGCGAGCAGCCTCGGTCCGCCGACTCCTGTCTCGATGCTCATGACCCCATTGTCGCGCAAGAAGACCGGATCCGGAGTACTTTCCCGGCGGCAGGTTCCTGCCGCCGGGGCCCGGCGGGCGGGCCGCTGGCCGACCCTTTTCCCATGCAGACTGCCGGCCTGGTCAGGGTCACCATCACCACTCCGCACCGGCGCATCGACATGGCGCTGCCGGAACACGCGTCCGTCGCCGAAATCCTCCCCGGCCTGCTCGCGCGGGCGGGCGAGGGGATGGCGGACGACGGGGTCGCCGGCGGCGGCTGGCAGTTGCGCCGCGCCGACGGGACGCCCTTCGATCTGGACCGGACGCTGGGCGCGCACCGGGTCCGGGACGGGGAGATCCTCCATCTGACGCCGCGCCGCGCCGAATGGCCCGAGCCCGAGTACGACGACCTGGTGGACGCGATCGCCACCGGGTCCGGCCGCACCGGCAAGGCCTGGGGGCCGCGGCACACGCGGCAGGCCGGACTGGCCGTCGGCGGGGTGGCGATGTCCTTCGGCCTGCTCGCCGTCCTGCGTGCCGGCCCGCCGTGGACGTCACCGGCGGCGTGGGCGCTGGCGGTCTCCGCGCTGCTGCTGGCCGCCGGTGTCCTGCTCGCGCGGGCACTGCGCGACGCCGGTGCCGGAGCGGTGCTCGCCGCCGTCGCGCTTCCGTTCGCCTTCGCCGGCGGCGGGCTCCTGCTGGCGGGTGACGACCCGATCGGCGCGCTGTCCGCCGGCCATCTGCTGCTGGCGAGCGCGGCGCTGCTGCTCGCGGCCGTCGTCGGCCATCTCGGGGTGATCGCCGCGCCCGAACTGTTCGCGGGCGCCGCCACCGTCGGCCTGCTCGGGGTGCTCGGCGGCTGGCTCGCCACCTTCGACGACCTCGCCGGGTACCGGTCGGCGGCCGTGATCGGCGGCGGGGTCCTCGTGCTCTCGACCACGTTCGCGCCGCTGGCGCTGCGGCTCGGCCGGGTGCCGATGCCGGTGCTGCCGCGTACGACCGCGGACCTGGTCCGCGACGATCCCCAGCCGCCGCTCGATCTCGTGCACGCCGCCGTCGCCAGGGCGGACGCGCTGCTCACCGGGATGCTGGGCGGTGCGGCGATCGTCGTCATGTACTGCCAGCTGCAGCTGATCCGCGGCGACAGCGAGGCCGCGGTCGTACTCGTCGCCCTGCTCGCGGCCGGTTTCCTGGTGCGGGCGCGGTTGTACCCGATCCTGCGGCAACGGCTGCTGGTGCTGGTGACCGGGATCTTCGGCGCCGGCTGCCTGCTGGCGGGCCCGCTGATGGCGGACCGCTCGCTGCTGCTCGTCCTGGCCGGGCCGCTGTCCTTGGCGGTGGCGGCGGGCGTGATCGCGTCCGGCGTCGTGCTGAGCACCCGCGCCGCCAACCCGTATCTCGGCCGGATCGCCGAGTACTTCGAGATCCTGCTGACGATCGCCGTCGTCCCGGTGGCCTGTTCGGTGCTCGGGTTGTACGGCTACGTGCGCGGGCTGGGGGGCTGAAACATGGCGTCCAAACGGGATCAACTGCAGGCGTACCAATTCCTGGTGCAGCGCGCCATCTCCGCGCTCGTGACGAGGGAGACCGATCCGGAGCAGCCGCCGTTCCGGCGGCCGTCCGGTGCCGCGTTCGCCAGTGTCGCGCTGGCGATCGTGGCGCTGGCGTGCGTCGGGGTCTACGGGATGATCGTGCCCGGCGGGAACAACGCCTGGCGCAAGAACGCCGCCGTCATCGTGGAGAAGGAGAGCGGGACACGGTACGTCTATCTCGACGAACGGCTCCACCCCGTCGCGAACTACGCGTCCGCGTTGTTGCTGCTCGGCGAACACGGCACCACGGAAAGGGTTTCGCGTGACTCGCTCGCCGGAGTCCCGCGAGGACCCCGGATCGGCATCGCCGACGCGCCGGACGGCCTGCCCGGCCCGGAAAAGCTGCTCACCGGATCGTGGTCGCTGTGCTCGGCGCCCGCGAGCGACCTGGCGGGCAGCCGGATCGAGGAATCGGTCCTGCTGGCGGGCGCGTCGCCGTCGGGCGGCGCGGAACTGGGAGACCAGGCGCTGCTGGTGGAATCGACGTCGACCGGTGACCGGTTCGTCGTGTGGCGCGGGCACCGGCACCGGATCAACGACTACGGCGCCGTCGGCACCGGGCTCGCGCTGACCGCCGAGCCGTGGGCGCGGGTGGGCCGGGCGTGGCTCGACGTACTCCCGGAAGGCACGCCGATCGGCCCGCTGCCGGTGGCGGCCGCGGGCGAGGTGTCCACCGCGGTGCCCGGCCGGACCGACATCCGGAACGGGATGCTGCTGATGGTGCAGACCTCCGGCGGTGGGCAGCAGCACTACCTCGCCGAGCGGGATGCCTTGCGCCCCATCACCGAACTGCAGTACGACGTCCAGCGCGCGAGCGCCCAGATGCTCGCCGCCTACCCCGGCGCCGAACCGAAGACCGTGCCGCTGCCGCCTTCGCTGGCGACCATGTCCCGTCAGCTGGACCCGGTCCGCGCCGACGCGGGCGCCGCACCAGCCACCCGCCCGGCCATCGCGCGCCTGCGCGATCAGGACGCCACCGTGTGCGCCACCTTCGGCGACGGCTCCGCGGCCCCCGCGCTGACCGTCGACCCCGCGATGCCCGCCGCGGACCCGATGTCCACCACCGCCCGCCGGACCGCCGCCGGAACACCGCTCGCGGACCGCGTCCACGTGCCACCCGGCAGCGCGATCGTCGTCGAGGCGATGCCCTCGTCTTCTGCCGCCGTTGGAACGCTGACCGTCGTGACCGACATGGGGCGCCGCTATCCGCTGGCTTCGCCCGACGTGCTGAAGATGCTCGGCTACCCGTCGGCGCGCCCGGTGCGGCTTCCCGCCGGTTTGGTCGCGCGGCTGCCCGAAGGCCCGAGCCTCGACCCGGCCGCCGCGCGGCGCCAGACCCTGGGTGGCTGACCGGCATTCGCGTGTCCCTGGGCGTAACTCGCGTGTTTGGAGGCGTAACTCACGAGTTACGCCTCCAAACACGCGAGTTACGCCTTCAATCACGCGAGTTACGGGAACGACGTGAAGGCCCCCTTCACTGCGTCCAGCGCAGTGAAGGGGGCCTTCACGTCCGAGCGGTTCAGCGGGAGGTCGGCCGCCAGAGGTCTTCGTCGAGCATCTGCACCGAACCCGACTCCGACTCACCCGGCCGCCGGCCGCGCGTCAGCGTGAACCCCGCGTCGGGATTGCCGTTGGCGGCCCGGCCGCGCAGTTTCGCCGGAACGCCGTCGCTACCGCCGGAGGACGTCCTTCGCGACGCACCGTTCCGTCCCGTCGGCTGGTCGCTCGAGCCGGGGCGCAGCGTGCCCGCGGTGGACTGCCCACCCGCGCTGGGGGGCATCATCGGCGACATCGGGCTGGCGCTCGCCTTCGCGCCGGACGACGCAGCGGTGCCCGGAAGGACCTCGGACGCGAGGCTGGGTGCCTTCTTCGCTCCGACGGGCTTCGCTGCCACCGGAAGGCCGGCCATACCGCCCGCGACGCCGAAACCGCCCGGCAATCCCGCCGAGACCGGCGCGGAGCCGGAACCACCGGGTAGCCCTCCGAGCGGAGAGAGCGCGTTCGCCGAGGGCGGCAGCGGAGCGAGGCCGGCGAGCGAAACACCGGAAGAGCCGTCGTAGCCCGGAATTTCCGGAAGGGAGACGTCCGAGCTGCCGCCGCCGGCACCCAGTGACTCGCCCAGCCCTTGGAATTCGCTCAGCGTGTCCATGCCGGCCTGGGCGGCCGCGATGAAATCGGCCGGGGTGTTGCCTTCGGCGGAAGGGGCGGCCGTCGGCACCATATGGTCGGGCGACTTGATCCCGGACGCTTCGACCACCTGCAGCATCGACAGGTCGAACTCCCCGCCGAGCTGGGTCATCTTGCTCCCGGCGGCCTGCTGGATGGCCAGGGCTTCCATGGCGGCGAACGGATTGAGGAGCGACGCCGCGACGGCCGCCGAGTACGCGGCCTCCATCCCCAGCATCGTCGCGTGCGTCTCCGTGATCCCGGACGCCAGCGTCGTCAAGGTCTCCGCGGGTTTCGCCAGGTCGATGCGGTCTCCCCAGAATTTCAGCTCGGCGGCCGAGCGCTCCATCTTCTCCTGGAGCTGGCGGCCGTTGTTGTCCGTCCATTCAGGAGTGAGCTCGCTGATCCTGCTGTTGAGCTGTACTTGCGCTTCCTCGATCCACGCCCGTGCTTCGGTCCACATCCTCGCAGCGTCGTGAAGGGTCGAAACGTTCGCGAACTCGGCCCGGATCATCCCCATGAGAACTTCCATGGGGAACGCGTTGTAAACGGCGGTCATGGTTCGGCTCCTCAGACGGAGGCCGGCGGGTTTTCGCCGGAGGGTTCGATGGTGGACGGTTTCTCTTCGCCGGGCTGGGCGGCCGAGGACTGTTTCACGAAGTCCACGCCCTGTTTGATGACCTTGGTCGCCTTGTTGGCCAGTTCCAGTGCGCTGGCCACGTCGGCGGCGCTGTAGGTGATCGCGGCCGTCCTGGTCTTGCCGGAGAAGGTCGCGATGTCCTCGGTCACCTTCCCCATGAACGCGCTCATACTGGCGGTCGCGGCCTTGTCCAGTACGGACATCGCGATGCCCTCGAACAGCCCGGCGAGGCTGGGCATGGTGCCGAGCCTCGCCAGTGAAGGTGGCAGGTCCGGTGCGCTGAGTTGCTGGGACACCGCGCTCATCGCGGTGATGTTGCCGTTGATCTCGGTTCCGGGCATATGCCCCCTCCTCAGTGTCCGGCGCGGTACTTCGCCGGTTTGCCGTGCGAATCGGTCGTTTCCTGCACTTGCCACAGCTCGTCGTCGAGTAACTGGACGGTGTCGTTCTCGGTGTCCCACCGGCGTCGCGCCGTGGCCGGCCGGGTGCCGCCGCCTCGCGATCGGCCGAGGAGCGGGACACCGGGGGTGCCACCGCCCTTCGGCCCGCGCTGCCTGCTCGAGCCGGTGTGTTCCGCGTCGCCCGGTTTGATGCCCGACGGCGAGTTCTTCCCGCCACCGTTGGGTGGCGCCATCGGTGGCGGCATTCCTCCGGCGCCCGAGGCGGAGCCGGAGCTTCCCGCCGTTCCCGCGGAGCCGATCCCGGGCATCGAGCCGACGCCTGCCGCCGCGCCTCCCGGTGAACCGTTCAGGTCCGAGATGGCGGGCATGCCGCCGAGGCCGCCCATCCCACCGCCGGAACCCGGCAAGCCGCCGCCACCCGCCAGGCTCGGCATGCCCGAGCCACCCGACGCGCCGAGAGGGTCTTCGAGCCCCGGATAGGCGGAGCCGTCGTAGGGCGGAAGCGTCCAATCCGCGGGATCGATCGCGTTGGGGTCGGGCAGGTTCACGGAGGAGCCGTTGCCCAGCAACTGTTGCGCGGACTCGGCGGCCTGGCTCAACGCGCTCAGCGCGTTCGAAGCCTGTTCGAGCGCGCTGGGGTCTTCTTGCGGATTCTGCGGGCTCGGCTCGCCCGGAACCTCGGGTGTGCCCGGGTCGACCGGCGCGCCGTTCTGGTTCGGCCCGCCGGTTCCGGCCGCCGAAGGTACCGCGCCGTTGTAGGGGATGGCGGAGCCGACCTCACCGCTCGGGCCGTCCCAGGGGCGGCCGCGGGCAGCGAGCATCGCTTGGGCGGTCAGCCGATACTGCGTCGCGATTTCGTTCAGTTTGTTGCCGAGGTTCTGCCGGGCGGCCAGCTCGTTCTTGGGATCGCGCTGGACATTGGCGAGCTCCGCCTCGGCGACGGAGACACCGTGCGCGAGCTGAGCGTCGGCCCTGTTCAGCTGGTCGATCACGCCCGAAGCCACGATGCCCCCGTCGAGCGGCTGACCGAGCAGCATGCCCGCCGCCGTGGGGAGGCCGCCGCCGGCGGCCCCTTCCAGGCCACCCCACGATCCGAACGAGAAGATGCAGTTGGTCCGGAGCCGCTGTACGAACTCCTCGCCTGGACGGTCCAGCCATTCCGAAGCCACTTTGTCCGCCGCTTGCCGAAGCTTCAAATGCGTAGTGTCGATCCATTCCGCGGCCTTCGTCCACATTGGCACGGCGGCTTGAAGCCGAGGTCGGGTGTGTTCGATTTCGGCGCGGAGAACGTCAATCTGGTCTTTAAATTCGTATTCGCAATAATTCGTCATCGAAAGTCCCGGGTAAGTCGGCTCACAGGTCTCATTTGGGCACGAGATCGATCAGGGTCCCCGTGGTCGGTTCCAGTTGTGTGGTTGCGGGAGCGAGCGGGCTCGGCCCCAGCGCGGTGGGTGACATTCCTTCGACAGGTACGCGGCCTTCGTCCGGCCGTGACCTCTTCGTCAGCTCCCAGACAGCGGCCTCGCTCGCGTTCTGATAGGTGCTCAGTGCTTGTGTCGCGATGGAGATGTATCCCCAGACACCTTTCTCGGCGGCGGTCAGGAAATTCCGCAGAGCCTCGGTGCTGTCCCGGTCGGCGCCGGCGAGGAGCTTGCATTCCTCCATTCCGCCGCAGCCGTCGTTCAACGGCCGATCGATGGTCGGCGGGTTCGACCCCAGCATCTGCTGAGTGACCGTGTCGGCGAAATTCTGGATGGCGGGCAGATAAGCGTTGATTCCCATGTTCCCTCCCGGAACTGCGGGGAAAACCCAGTCGTTCTCCGAAAGCCAAACACCACCACGAGCCCCGGTGGGGCCTCCGGCAGCTTCCGGCCATACCTCAGGGATGCCGCGGCGGAAGCCACGCGAGCTGGACCAGGCCCTTGTGCCCACGACGGTCGATCAGCCAGCCGCGGCCGGGCGGTAGTACCTGGGCACGCATCCCGCCGAGCAGCGGACCTTCGTCGCGGTCACCGGACATCATCAAGCCAGGGGTCCCGACTTCCCTCAGCCGGGTGAGGAAGGGTTCGAACAGTCCGCGGCCGGCACCACCGGAACGGCGGGCGAGCACGACGTGCAAGCCGATGTCCGAGCCTTGCGCGACCAGCGGCAGGAGAGGCATCAGCGGGTGGTTCTCGTGGGTGGCCACCATGTCGTAGTCATCCACCAGAACGAAGATCTCCGGCCCGTGCCACCAGTTCCTGGCCCGCAGTTGCTCCGGTGTGACGTCCGGCCCCGGAAGCCGCTTGGAAAGCGAGGCGGCGACCTCGGTCATCAGCCCGGCACTGTGCGAGTCGTTGGTGCCGTAGCCGAGAAGGTATTCGTCGCCGATCTCGCCGAGGAGCCCGCGCCGGTGGTCCACCAGCACGATCCGGGCTTCCGAGGGCTGGTAGGTGGTTTCGATCCGGCGGGCCAGCGTCCGCAGGAAGGAGGTCTTTCCGCATTGGGTGTCGGCGAGCAGGAAGAAGTGCGGGTCCGCCGCGAAGTCGTGCCGCATCGGGGAGAGGTCGTGCTCGTGGATGCCGACCGCGAGCCCCGCCTCCGTCCCGGTGATCTCGTCCTTCGCGGGGAGTTCCTCGTACGGGAACACGCCGGGCAGTAGCCGCACCGAAGGCGCGGGAGCGCCTGGCCACGCGGCCTTGACCGCCTCGACGAGTTCGTTCACACCCCTGGACAGATCGTCCGTATCAGTGACGCCGTCGATCCTGGGAAGCGCCACGAGCATCTGATGCCCGCTCATGGAGATTCCGCGGCCCGGAGCGTCGGGCGGAACGCTCATCGCCGCGCGCCGGTCGATGACGGAGTCGATGGGATCACCGATCTTCAGTTCCAGCCTGCTGGCGAACAGATCCCTGACGTTCATCCGCAGATCGAACGAGCGCGAACAGGCCGCCACCACGTGCACGCCGTAGGACAGACCGCGCGCGGCGATGTCGCCGACCGTCTCCTCCAGATCGGGGAAGTCGTTTCGCAGTGTCTGCCAGCCGTCGACCACCAGGAAGACGTCACCGTGCTGCTGTTCGGCGAACCGTCCTTCGGATCGCAGCCTCCGGTAGGTCACGATGCCGTCGATCTGGTGCTCGGCGAATATCCGCTCGCGTTGTGCCAGCAGGGTCGCGACTTCGGCGACGGTCCGCCGCACGGCACCGGTGTCGAGCCTGCCGCAGACACCGGCGACATGCGGCAGCCCGGCGATCGAAGCCAAGGTGCCGCCGCCGAAGTCGAGGCAGTAGAACTGTGTCTCGCGGGGAGTGTGCGTGAGCGCGAGACTGGTGATCAGCGTGCGCACCACGGTGCTCTTCCCGGTCTGCGGGGCGCCGATGACCAGGACATGCCCGGCGGCGCCGGAGAGATCCAGCACCAGCGGGTCGCGACGTTGTTCGAAGGGCCGGTCCACCGTGCCGAGCACCGGCCGGAGCGACCCCGCCATCGTGGTCGAGCCGGCGGTGAGACCTCGTTGGGGATGGGTGACCAGTTCGGGCAGCAAACCGTCCAAGGTCGGCGATTCCGCCAGCGGCGGCAGCCAGACCTGATGCGCGGGCACGCCTCGGCCTGCCAACCGGTCGACCAGGATGTCCAGGAGGGTTTCGCCGACCGCGGCGTCGTTCTCCGCCGTTTGGTCTTCCATCTCCTCTTCTTCCGTGTCGATCTCGGCGCCGAGGTAGCTCGTCGTGTATTCCTGCAGCACCAGTTGCTCCCCGGCGGAAGCGGTGACACCGCCACCGGTGGCGCGCTGGTACACGCCGGAGACGTAGGCGGAACGGAATCGGTCCATCTGGTCGGTGCCGACCTTGAGGAATCCGTGCCCGGGTGCCCGCGGCAGCTTGAACGCGTCGGTGACGCCCAGCACCGCCCTGCTCTCCATCTCGGAGAAGGTCCGCAGTCCGATCCGGTACGACAGGTGGGTTTCCAGACCACGGAGCCGGCCCTCTTCGAGCCGTTGCGAGGCCAGCAGCAGATGAACGCCCAGCGAACGGCCGACTCGTCCGATCTGGACGAACATGTCGATGAAGTCCGGCTTGGCGGACAGCAGCTCTGAGAACTCGTCACAGATCACCAGAAGGGTCGGCACCTCGGGGAGTGGGGCTCCCGCGGCACGCGCTTTCTCGTAGTCACGCAGCGAGGAGAAATTGCCCGCCGCGCGCAGCAGTTCCTGGCGGCGGATCAGCTCGCCGTTGATCGCGTCGGTCATCCGGTCGACGAGGTGCAGCTCGTCGGCGAGGTTGGTGATCACCGCGCTGGTGTGCGGAAGGGTGTCGAGCCGGGTGAAGGTCGCACCGCCCTTGAAGTCCACCAGCGCGAAGTTCAGCGAACTGGGCGGATGTGTCACGGCGAGGGCGAGCACGAGGGTCCGCAGCAACTCGGACTTGCCGGAACCGGTGGCGCCGATCAGCAGCCCGTGCGGCCCCATCCCGTCCTGCGCGGACTCCTTGAGATCGATTTCGATCGGGACACCGTCGGCCTGGATGCCCAGTTTCACCCGCAGCCGGTCCCGGTTCGGCCGAGGCTCCCAGGTGTCGGCGGGGTCGAATTCGTACGGGTCGCCCAGATCCAGAAGCTCGGCGAGTCCCAGCTCGGTGCTCATCGGGGTGTCTCCCCGCAGCCCGGCCGTCAGCCGTAACGGGGCAAGCTGCCGGGCCAGTCCCTCGGCCGCGACCACGCCAAGGAAGTCGGCGCGCCCGAGCGGGGCTTCGCCGTCACTGGTCTCACTGACCAGGTCACCGTCGGCGTCCACGTCGAGCACGACCGTGGTCCGGTCCAAGGCCCTCGGCGGCATGGTGGTCAGGTCCACGATGGACACTCCCTCGACTCCGCCGCCGGTCATCAGGTGATCGGAGCCGGCGATGGCGCCACCGTCGAGCACGACCACCAGATGTGGGCCGGGGACGCGGATGTCGGCCTCCGGATCGAACCTCGGTCGTTTGGAGAGTTCCTCCTCCAGCATCGATTCCAGTGCCTGGACCGACGGCGCCACCAGCCGTAGCGCGCCGAGCGCGTCGGTCCGCTCGGGATGCAACGCGTGCGGCAGCCACTTGACCCATTCCCAGTCCGGACGGCGGTCTTCGCTCGCGCAGATGGCGATCCGCACGTCGTCGGGCGACTGGAGGGTGACCAGCTGGGCGATCACCGCGCGGAGCAGACCCAGCGTGGCGGCGCGATCGCCGCGCAGGTGGATCCGGCTGAAACCGTTGACGGCGATGGCGATAGGCAGACTTCCGACGGTGGAATAGGTGGCGATGAACCGGCGCAGCGCGAGCGCGGACAGCGGTTCGAGTTCCTCCAGCGGTTTGGTGTCCGGGGCGACGAGCGTGGCGGCAGGGGCCTGCGGTCCGGTCCCGATCCGGGCGATGGCGAAATCCTGGTCGTCCTTGCGCCGTTCCCACAGCCGGTAGCTCGCGGCCAGCGACCACAAGGACGCCGGATCCGGGTGCAGGTACTCCATCGTGCGGCGCTGGCCACGCACCGAACGGCGCAGCCGCAGGCGATGCTGGGCGAGGTGCCGCAGATACTTGCGGCGCGCGTGGCCCATTTCCCGTTTGCTGGGGCCGCCGCCCTGCAGAAAGCTCATGGCGACCATGCCGAGCATGCCGACGCCCATCATCCCGAAGATGACGAACCGCATCGAGCCTGCCATGCTGCCGGAGTACATCAGCAGCATCGCGGCCATCATGGCCACCATCGGCAGCACCGTGAGCACCTGGGTCCATTGCCGCCCCGGCGGGGGCGGGATCTCCGGTGGAGCCTGCAGGAGCAGTTCACCGGCCGGCATCTCCGGCGCCGGTTTACGGGCCGGCCTCTTCACCACGACTGTCGCCATACTCACCGATCGTTCGCGAACAACGGCTTCCGCCGGGGGCGATGGCAGGAACGTGCCGCACCGGTCGAATCCACCCGTTCCGGGGGTTAGCTGATCGATGTCAGCTACGCGACCAAGGAAACGGAGGGGTGATGGGCAACGGCGGATTGGTCGATTTCGACTTCGGGATCGTGCAGAACCTGATCAACAACACCGACAGCAGTCAGCAGGATCAGCTCAGCGCGCACCGATCCCACCAGGGGCGGGACTACGACAACATCAGTGGTGGCCTCGCGGGGATCGTTCAGAACGCGGCCTTGTCTCAGAATCAAGGGCGTTCCGAGATCTACGACCAGGTGCACGCCTTCGCGCAGTCACTGGTCGAGAAGGGCAGCTCGGTGGTGAACGTCACCAGTGGTTTCCAGGGTGACGCGGCGCAGACGTTCGCCAAGCAGAACTTCGCGGGCGGCGGCGCCATCGACAGCGGTATCAACCCCTAGGTCTGAAAGGACGGGCTATGAACGGCGGAGATCACTTCAAGATCGTCTACGAGGCCATGAACACGGCCGGCCGGGACATCCAGAACACCGCGACGCAGATCGGGCAGGCCGCCGAAGACCAGGTCGCCAGGATGCGCAACACCATCGGCGCGGGCTGGGGCGGGAACAACGCCGAGGAAATGGGTCAGCAGTTCGCCCTGATGCAGAAGCGGACCGGCTACCACGTCGACGGCATGAACCAGAGCGGCCGCGACTACGACAGCGTCTCCCACATCGGCCAGACCTGTGAAAGCCGGGTAAGCAACATCGTCAACTCCTAGCGGCGACCGGTAGAACCGAAGCCCCGGCGCGGATCTCGCGCCGGGGCTTCGGTCTTCCGGTCATCTCCCGGAGATCAGGAAGATCTGTTCCGGCGGTTCGTCCACCTTCGGTTCGGCGGAGACGGGGGCCGCCAGGCCGGGCCGCCAGCCACGACGGCGACCGCGCGGAAGCACCAGTGCCACGAGTGCGGCGAGCACGATCGCGCCGCATACCGCGGCGGTGAGCCACTTCGCCACGGTGCCGGTCTCTTCCCGCGCGGCGATCAGATCGAGCTGTGCCTGGTCCGGTGGCGCGGGGACGAACGCCGGCAAAGCGGCCGGGTTCGCCGTGTCCAGCCCATCGGTGACCGCCCGGTAGGGATCGACCAGGCCGGCGCCGAACGCCGGGCTGCCGAGGCCGCCGCGCGCCGGGTTCGCGGTCGCCATCAGACGGCGCGCCACCTCCGGGGCGGACAGCCGCGGCCAGGCCGATCTGACCAGGGCGGCGGTGCCGGAAACGAACGGCGCGGCATAGCTCGTGCCGTCGGCGTACGCGTGCCCGCCCGCTCGTGTCGGCGCCAGCACCTTGGCGCCAGGCGCGACGAGGTCCACGTACCGGCCGATCTGGGAGCCGGACATCCTCGCCCCGTCGATGTCGACGGCACCGACACCGAGCACCCCGTCGTAGGCGGCGGGAAAGGAGGGGATCTCGGAAGCCGTGTCGCGCTGCGTGTTGCCCGCGGCGGCGACCACGAGCGCGTCCCTGGCCACGGCGTGCGCGACCGCGTCCCGGATGACGGCGAAATCCTCGTGTCCGGCGAGGGACAGGTTGATCACCTTGGCGCCCTGGTCGGCGGCGTAGCGGATTCCGTTGGCGACCACCTGGGGATCGATCCGCAAGGACTCGCCCTGGCTGCCGACGTCACGGTCGCTGATCCGCACCGGCAGGATCTCCGCGTCCGGTGCGATCCCATGGAAACCGATACCGGTTGCCGGATCGGCGGCGATGATCCCCGCGACCCCGGTGCCGTGCGACACACAGTCGAACGCTCCCGGCAGCGAACCGGCGAGGTAGAAATCCCGGCCCGCGCGCACCTTGCCCGGCCTGGCCAACTGCGGATGGTCGGCGTCGACCCCGGAGTCGACCACCGCCACCAGCACTCCCGCCCCGCGGTTGTACGGCCAAACCCGTTGGGGAGCAAGAGATTGCTGAGCCCACGGCTGGACGGGAACCGCCGCTCGCGCGGGTTCCGGGTCCCGGCAGGCGCCGGGCGGCGGCGCCGCGTGCGCGGTCCCCGCGCCGGCGAAGGTCTGAACGGCCGTCGCGGCCACCACGGCGGCGACGGCGGACATCCGGAGTCGTCTCATTCCGCCATCGTCGATCCGGTCATGACCCGGGACGGAGCGGTGGCCGCAAGCGGCCATCGCGTCGTTCGCGCCCGTTTCGGACGCGAGACTGGCCATAAGCGATCTAGGAGGGGCCGTGGAAGCGCTGTTTCCGGGGGCGGACATGTACGCCGACTACGAACGGCTTGCCGAGGACGTCCGGACGATGCAAGAACGGATGGCCGGGATCCGCGCCACCGCCGATTCCGGCGACGGATTGATCAGTGTGACGGTCGGCGGCGCGGGAGAGCTGATCGAGCTCTGGCTGGACCCTCGTGTCTACCGGACCTTGGATTCGGCCGCGCTGGCCGAGAGCATCACCGAGACCATGCACCGGGCGGCGGCCGAGTCCCAGGAGAAGGGGCTGGCCATCGCCGCGGGCTTCCTGCCGGAGGGGACGACTCCGGAGGGAACGGACCTGCGGTTCGACCCGTTGCTGCACCGGCTCGACGAGCGCGCCGGCGGGCGGTGAGCGGCGTGGCGACGGACCGCAACGGTGATGGCCGGATCGACATCTACCTCGAGGAGACAAGGCGGGAACTGGACGCGCTGAGTGCCGCGGGGTCCGGCTTCCAGACCAAGTGGGCGCCCTTGCGCGGGACGATCGAAGAGCTCACCAAGCAACTGGGCGGCGGGAAGATGGGGGAGATGTTCCAGGATTGCAAGACCAATACCCCTCTCCTGCTCAAGAGCGCCGATTCCGTGGCGGTGAACTACGGGAACGTGGCGACAAACGGAAGAACCGGCGCGAACGTCTACGAGGACGGTCAGACCGAGGCGACCCGGGTCCTCGGAACCTGAGCGGGCGAAGGCGATGTCCTATCCGGCCGTGAATCTCCCGTTCTCGGGCGTCGGCGAGGCGGCCGCCGGTGTCGGCGGCACTCTGTGGGATTGGACCGTCAGCGCGTGGAACGCGGCGGGCGGGGTCATCGACGACATCTGGCCGCCCGACGATCCGGACACGGCCAAAGCGCTGGGCGACGCCTGGATCGCGGGGGCGGACGCCCTCGACTTGGCGGTGGGGGCCGCCGCCCGGGCGGGTGAGCGGATCAAGGAGACCTGGCCGGACGCCAACGGCTTCGACATGTACTTCCTCATCCGTGAGGTCAACAAGGGCCAGTACGGAGGCGGCAGCGAGGGCTACGAGGACCTCGCCGTCAGCATGCGCCGGATCGGGGAGTTCTGCCACCAGTACGGGGAGCAGGTCGCGCGGACGCGGAATCAGATCCGATCGGAACTGATCCACGCGGCGGTGGACTTCGCCCTGATGTTCGCCATTCCCGGCGGCCCGTGGTTGTTCGCGTCCAGGATGGCGCTCAGGCTGGCGAGCCTGGTCAAGATCGCGAGCCTGGGTGGCCGCCTCGGCAACTGGGCGGCCAAGGCCGGAAAGGTCGTGATGATCCCGATCAAGGAGGCGGGCGACGAGGTCGTCACGAACGGTATCGAGCAGGGTCTCAACATCTCCCAGGGATATCAGGACGGCTTCAACGCCAAGGAAAGCTTCACGAACGCCGTCGCGGGGGCGGTCGGCGCACCGGTGAGCGCGGTGGTCGGAACGCCCGGAGCGTTGCTCGGCAAGGGGATCCGCAAGACCGACGCCGGCAAGAACGCGCTGGACAACCCGGTCGGCAAGCACGTTTCGACCGCCGTGAGCTCCTTCACCACGAACGCGATCTCCTCACCGATCTCCAGCTACGCGGCGGAGAACATGGTGAACGGGAACTGGGGCGCGCTGGACGACGTGTCCGGCTACCAGAAGTCGATCAAGGAGAACTGGCTCACGTCGGGAGCGATCGGTCCCGTTCGAGGGAACGCCCACCTCGCCGGTGTGCAGGCGCACAACGCGGTCTTCGGTCAGGACGTGTCCACCGGACCGGGAGAAGTGGCGAAGTCCGGGAACCCGCCCGGTGGTCCGACTCCACCTTCGGCCATGGCCCCGGAAACCGCCGCGGTCGGTGCGGGACACGGTGCCTCCGCCGCGGGCGCGGGGGAAACCGGTGCACCGCAATCGACCGGTGCGGCCCAAGAGACCGGTGCCGCTCATCCGGGTTCCTCGACTTCTTCCACCGGAGCGGCGACGGGACCCGGCCGGGGCGCCGATGCCTTCGGCGGCGGTGAAAGCCGGGCGGCCACCGACACTTCCGCGAGCGATCGGAGCGCCAGTACGGCGGCGTCGAGCCAGTCGTCCTCGGCTTCCGCCGCGGAGCACACGTCCCGAAGCGGTCCGAATACCCCGGCGCAGCAGACATCGGTGTCGTCGACGACGCCTGGTTCGGCAGCACAATCCGGTCCGGGACAGGCGGCGCCCGAACAGGGTTCCTCTTCGACGTCGACTTCCGCACAGGCGACGGCACAACCCGGTCATGCCCAGGTTTCGGCCGCCACCGCTCAACCGGGTCCGGCCCAGGGCGGATCGAGCCAGAGCACTTCCGCACCGGCCAGCCCGGCGCAGCCGGGCCCTGCCAACGTTCCGGGTAGGACTCCGCACGCGAAACCGACGGAAGGTGAACCGAACCGGTCCGAGCCGGGGGCGGATCCCGGCCAGGACGGGGAGACCACGCCGTCGGAAGCCCCGTCCGAGCCCGCACCCGACGTACCCGTACTGCCCGCCGAGATTCCCGATGAACAGGGGCCACCGGACGGCCCTGACGGTCCCGCCGAAGGTGATCCGGCGGAACCGGCGACTCCGGGGGAAGAGCCTGTCCTTCCCTCGGCACCGGTTTTCGTCCCGGCGTCGTCCCCGCGAGCTTCCGGTGAGAAAAACGGCCCGTTGCGGAACGAAAACGAGGAAACACCACCGGACCATCCCGATGACCTGTCGCCCGAGGTGGAGGAGGTCTGGGACGCTCTGCCGCCGGACGTCCAGGAAGCCGTCCGCGAGGCAGGCCCGGCCGTCGCGGGCAGAAAACTGGAAGGCCTGCTCAAGAGTGTTCTCGCGCAACTGATTCCTCGCGACCGGACCAGCCGTCCGCTCGAAGAACAGCTCAAGGCCCTGTATGCCGAACAGATCCGGGCCATGCTGGCGAACCGGGCGGCCGGGATGTCGCGGGTGACACCACTGGAGGTGTTCACCGCCCGGGCCGGCGCCGCGATCCGCGAAGTGGCCGCGAAGAAACCGCGTCCGTACGGCCGGGCGGTGGCCGAAACCGAGTTGCGGAAGCTCGGTGGGCTCAGCGCCGAGCTGACGGAGGCCGCCGAAGCCGAAGGCAAGAACGCCGAATTGCCGCTGACGCTGGAAACCCATCTCCGCAAGATCCTCGATCATCTGGCCGTCAACGGGGTTCCGGGTCTCGACAAGATCGGCGAAAGCGTCCGCAAGCATCTGAAGCGTGCCCTCGGCATGCTGGCCGACGGTGACCCGGCGACCCGGGAACAGCTGAACGGTGACCAAGCGAATCTCACCGGCCTCGAGGGTGAGCTCCGGGTCGCTCTCGCCCTCACCGAGCTCACCCCGGACCAGCTCGCCGAATTGGGCTTGACCGGCCTGCGGGTCACCGGGCTCGGCATCAAGACCAGCGACACCGACATCGATGTCCACGGAGTACTGGCGGACAGCGGTGTAGAGGTCCGGTTCGAGGTCAAGAACGTCGGGGCGAACAGCGAAACGTCGATCGTCAAACAGATCGACAAGCACCGGCGCGACGCGGGCCCCGGCGCGCTGGTCATCGCCGTGTTCAGCAACGAACTGACCAGCGAGGTCGACGGAGCGATCGCCGCCGGTGCCGACGCCGTCCTCCAGTGGAACGGCCTGCGGTTCACCGTCGTCGCCCGGCGGGATCCGGACGGACCGTCCGCCGCGGCGTCCCCGAATCCGCCAGGTCCCCAGGGGTTGCCACCCGCCGCTTCAGGGAATCCGCTGCCCGATGAAACCCGTGCCGGGCAAGAGGATCCGGAGGCCATCCGCCGGGCGATGGAGGCGGAGACCGCCGGCGCGATCTCGCTCCGGCGGCGGTTCCTCATGGGCGTGCTCATCGCCGTCCGGCTCCTCGGCCTGCCCAACACGATCGACAGCGCGATGGAGACCAAACCGCCCAAGAGCGGCCCGGTGGAACTGATCCGCAAACGTCATGAAGAAGAGGCGGCCCCGGACGAGTCCGGTAAGCCGGGCCCGCCGCCGGACGATCCCGAGGGCCCACCGTGGCGAGGCCGAGCGCGGTTCACCCCGGGAACCGGCGAAGTGGACGTCGACATGTCGCCACCCGCGGGGCCGCCAGCCAACCCGCCCGGACCACCGCCGGGGCCGCCGGTACCACCCTCGTCGCACGCGGAACGGTTCTACCACCCGGACAATCCGGCCCGGCACGAGCACTCGTTGCCGCAGCACGACTTCACGCGGAGCCGGTTGCTCCTCAGTCTCCGCAGCGAGACCGCGCTCCGCACGCTGATGGCCGAGGCGGGCTTGGCATGGAACGACCTCCGGCTGATCCTGCTCGAACAAGGTTTGCTGCCCGCCGATTCGCGGCCGCTCCGGGTCCGTGACGTCGCGAGGATCCTGGAAGCCCACTGGGTCCGCTCGCGAATCCGGTCCGCGTTGCAGGAGACCGCCGACCACGCCGCCCGCGAATTCGCGAAGCTCGCGGAAGGACTCGTTCCCGCCGAGTCCGAGCGGGCCCGCAAGATCGTCGAACACGTCAGGAACGGCACGATGACCCCCGCGCTGAGGGGGATCTTCATCCAGCAGATCTTCGCCGAGGAGGTCATCGCCAGGGAACGGGAGATCCTCGGCGACCACTTCGGACGGTTCCGGCTGCGCACCTCGCCGTCGTATTCCCTCGACGGACAGGGCCGCGCACCGGGTGGGCCGTCGCACTACTCCGGGTGGGTGGTCCCGAACCTCACGCTCGATTTCGTCGTGGACGGGCAGCCGGTGGTCGTGCACGACTACGACCTCAGCACCGGGAGCCGCGCCCCCGGCCGGGACCGGGTCCATCGCGGCAACACCTTCACCCGCGGTGTCTTCGAGACGGAGACACTGCGTCCGGGGGATCCGGCCGCGCCGCCGGGAGCCCGCCCGAGTCCGTTGCCGGGGCCTCCGGGTGAGATTCCCGCGAGCCCGAACGAACCCGGCGCGATCGAGCGGGCGATGGAAGCGGCCAACGCCCCCGTGCTGTCCTCGGGGCGCCGGATCCTCATGGGGATCCTCCTCGCCGTGCGGCTCCTCGGGGTTCCCAACACGATCGACAGCGCCCTCGAGCTGAAACCGCCCAAGAGCGGGCCCTCCGACGTGATCCGGCCGCGGAACACCGACGAACAGGGTCCCCGCCGTCGTCGTCCGCAAGGCCTGCCACCGCGTGATCCGAACGGCCGGTTCACGACCGCCCGGATCGATCCGGATACCGGGGAGATCACCTTCGGCGAGTCACCCGGCCCCGCCACGATGGGTGCGTCACGGCACGACGAAGTCGGCGGCTCGCGGTGGATCGAAGCCCGGCGGAAGGTGGCCCCTGGGCCGTGGGACGGAGCCGTGGTCACCGGCGAGGGCGTTCTCTACGCGCCTGGCGGGATGTCGATCGGCGACGACATGACCACCCGTAACGCCCACATGCGGGTGATGATCGCCCAGCGCCCGGACGGCGCGCGAGCCTACGTGGTCACTTTGCACGGAAGCGGGAACGGTCACCCGATCCCCGGCCTCAGCCTGACCGTGGACAGCCGCCTGACCCAAGAGCAGATGCGGGCCATCGAAGAGATCTTCATGCTCAGCCCCGAGCAGGTGGCCGAGGCGACGCTGGCCAGTCCGTACTACACACCTGGGCGTCCGGTCCAGTTGAACTCCTGCCATTCCGGATCGTCCGGCTGGGCGCAGCGGTACGCCGACGCGCTGGGTGCCGAGGTGATCGCGCCGCTGGCCAGGCTGGACGTGATGCCGGACGGATCGCTTCGGGTGCACGGATTCCCCAGCGGCAAGGGCTGGGCCAGGTTCACGCCCGGTGCGTCGGCGCCGGTCGAGGTTCCGGCGCCGGGCAACCTGCCGCCGGCGGAGCCCGGGCCGGAGAGCGCGGGTACGGCCAGTTCCCTGGACGCGGTGATCAACCCCGGCCGGGACGAAACGGCGGAGTTCCTCGGTCGCGCCGACGTCCAAGACGCGCTGCGGCGGGGAAACGAGATCAGCGGGCGGGATCCGGATTCGCGGATCAAGGTCGGCGGTGTCCCATTCCATATCGGCGACGCGATCGCCAAGCTGCTGCCGCGGCATCCGGAGTTCGTCGAAACGCTTCTCCGGACACCGTTCCTGCTGAACTCCCTGCTGGCCAGGCCACAGACGCTGGGAAACGTGCTCCAATATCCGGAGGCGGTCGAGATCGTCCTGGAATCGCTGGCCGAACTGGAAACCAGGGGCGCGGAGGACATTCTCCGCGCACACCGGGAGACACCGCGGCCAGGTCCGATCGAACTGGCCGACTTCCAGCGCCAGGCCGTCGAGGACGCGGTGTCCGGGATCCCCGAGCAGGACCGGCGGGTACAGCCTGGCCAGTTCGGCTACGCCCCACCCGCCGGTTCGACGCCGGAGCAGCTCCGGGCCTATCAGAACGAGTTCCTGTCCGGGCTGGAGGCATCGTGGCGCTCGAACCAGGACGAGCTGAACGAACTGGCGGACTGGCTGGCGGCGGAGGCGGGCGGGATCGCCAAGTACCGGGACAAGGTCAAGAGCCGGGTGCGCGCGTTGGACAAACTGGCGAAGGACGACGGCACGGGCTCCGTGCTGACCGACGTGGTCGGTGCCCTCGTGCGGTTCGACACCGTCGCCGACGTCTACCGGGCGCTGGCGATCCTGCACGCCCGGCTGGCCTCGGAGGGGTCGCCGATCAGCATCGTGTACCTGGAAGACCGCTTCGCCGGACCACAGAAGAGCGGCTACCGGGACATCCAGATGTCCGTTCGCCTGTCGAGCGGGCATATCGCCGAATTCAGGCTGCATCTGAAGTCCATCGACGAGGTGGCACGCTACGAACACAGCCTCTACGAGGTGCGGCGGGACTTCGCGGCCGTGAGCAGGGAACAGGACCGCGCGGTGACTCCGGAGGAGACGGCGATCGAAGCACTGATACTCAGGCGTGAACGGGAACTGTTCCAGGAGGCGACGAACCGGGGCATGACCGCGGACGACGAAGACGGCCGCGAAGACGACGAAGGGAAAGACCGTGAGTGAGAACCCGCTGGCGGACGAACTGCCGATGTTCTTCCGCTACCACGGCTTGACCTACCGGGTCGACGGAACTCCGGAGGGTGGCCTGACCGGTCATCTTCTCAACCTGAGGACCGGACGGATCGACGAGGATGCCTCGCACGTCCACGAGGTGCTGTTCGCCATGGGAGAGGACGTCACGGTGCTGGACGAGGCCGGCTACGTCGAACTCACCGAGATCAAGCGTTCACGGGCACTTCGCGGTGACGGGCCGATCTTCGCGCTCTACGACGCCATCCAGGCCGTCTACGACAAGGCGAGGGAGGAGTCGCGGCGCCTCGAACCGGAGGAGCACGCCCTCCTCCGCTCGATGTGGACGCGGACCTTCGCCCTGTGGGCGCAGGAGTTCGCGCGTCGCGACGCGGGAGAACCGCCCTCATTCGAGTTCCGGTCGCTGCTGGGAGGTACCGCCGTCGAACCGGGTTAGCGAGGGGCAAGGCAACGGCGGCGTGACACGAGGGCCGTGTCGCGAAAGCCACTTTCGAGACGTCTGGTGTCCTGAAAGTGGCTTTCAGGACACCTTCGAGCCTCCGCCGCCCACGAGGAGCGTATGACCCACCGATCGCGGCGAACGCCGGGCAGTGAAGGGCGTTGACACCCGACAGGACACGTTTGCCTCGCCACTCGGCAGAACGGTCAGTTCGGGCTGACCGGGAACCGCAGTTCGAAGATCGCGCCGCCCTCGTCCGCGTTGTACACCGCGAGGGTGCCGCCGTGCGCCTGCGCGACCCAGCGCACGATCGACAGCCCGAGCCCGGAAGACCCGCCGGTGCTGGCGAACCGGTCGAACGCCTCGCCCGCCAGCGCGGTGTCGATACCGGGGCCGTGGTCCGCGACGGTCACGGTGCCGCCGGCGACGGTCAGGTGCACGAACGCCTTCGAGCCCGGGTGGCGGCCGTAGCGCATGGCGTTGTCGAGAAGGTTGCCGATCGCCCGTTGCAGCAGCGCGGGATCGGCGTTGACCTTGGTGGGCGCGGCGGTGACGGTGACTTCGGCGCCGTCGGTCGCGGTGTCCTCGACGATGCCCACCACCAGTTGATCGAGCCAGATCGGCTGGATGCTCAGCTGTTCCACCCCGGCGGCCAGCCGGGCGCGGACGAGGAGATCGTCGATGATCCCGCCCATTCTCGCGGCGAGGCGGACGGTGCGCGGCAGGAGTTCCGCCGACTGCGCGGGGTTGGCCATCGCGGTTTCGGCGAGCGCGCGCAGGGCGGCGACCGGGGTGCGGAGGTCGTGCGCGGTTTCGGCGAGCAGGACCTCTTGCTGCTGCAAGGCCGCGGCCGCGGGACGGATCGAGCGCCCGGACAGCAGGTGGCCCGCGAAGCCCAGGATCGCGACCAGCAGCACGGTGCCGCCGATCACCAGCAGCGTGAACGTGGTGTGCGCGGAATCCTCGGCCTCGGTGGACTGCACCGCGACGACGGCCGCGAAGGTCTTGCCGTCACCGTCGCGCAGCGGTTCGGCACGGACCTTGACCATGTCGCCGTTCGACGCCTTTTGATGCCCCTGCACCAGCTTGCCGGTCTTCACCGCCTCGGTGGCGAGCCCGTTCAGCAGTTGCGTGCTCATCGGGACGCAGTTCGCCCGCGAAAAGTGCGGCTGGAACGCTGGCGCCCCGCCGGGCAGGATCGCGAACTGGGGGCAGCGGTCGTTCAGCACGTCGGTGTTGACCAGGCCGAAGCCGACGGTGCCGTCGTCGTAGGCGACCTGCCTGCTGACCGACGAGGTGACCTGGGTCAGCGCGGCGTCGATCCGTTCCTCGCCCTGGCCACCGTCCTCGGTGATGAGCAGCCACGCGAAGACGACCAGCCCGAGGGTGTTCATCACGGTGAACAACGCGGTCAGCGTCCAGCGCAGCCTGCGCAGCCGATCGGCCGAGGAGTGGGTGTTCACCGCGAGCCCAGCCGGTAGCCGAGGCCTCGGACGGCGTGGATCAGTTCGGGTTCCTTCAGCTTGCGGCGCAACCGCTTCACCACCACATCGACCACATTGGACATCGGATCGGCCTGCGCGTCCCAGCAGTGCTCGATCAGGTCGGCCCGCTGCACCGGCAGGCCCGCCCTGGTCAGCAGGTATTCGAGCACCGCGTACTCCTTGTTGGTCAAGGTGAGCAGCACGCCCGCCCGGCGCACCTCGCGCCGCGCGCAGTCCATCACCAGGTCTTCGTGGTGCAGCACCGAGGGCCGGTCGAAGGCCGACCGGTGGCACAGGTTGGCCACCCGCTCCGTCAGTTCGGCCATCACGAACGGCTTCACGAGGTAGTCGTCGCCGCCGTGCTCGAAGCCGGCCACGCGGTCGGCGAGCGCGTCGCGGGCGGTGAGGAACAGCACCGGCGCGCGCCAGCCCAGCTGCCGTCGCATGTGGACGTACTCGATGGCGTCGCCGTCGGGCAGCATCCGGTCCAGCACCACGCAGTCGTGGTGGGTTGCGCGCAGCAGCCGGTCCGCGGTCGCGATGTCACCGGCCTCGTCGACGGCGTAGCCGGCCGCGCGGAGCTGCGTGACCAGCGCGAGCCGCAGATTCTCGTCGTCTTCGACGACCATCACCCGTGTCATCAAAACCTCATGTTCGGACAGCGAAAGTAGACGCGTGCAGTTCCCGGTGCCCCTGAACGCTAACGCGTCGGGTGCCCGCGGCCGCCCCGGTGGCGGGGAACTGGCATGAACAGGACGTCGTCGGCGGCACCGCGCCGGGGGAAGAGGGAGGTACCTGCGATGACCGTGCAGACCGGCCAGCTCAGCCTGGTCACGGGAACGGGCCCGGGCAGCGACCGGGCGGGGCTCGGCGAACTGCTCGCGGAAGCGACCGGGGAGGTGCTCGTCATGAGCACGGGAACGGACACCGCGTTCCAGCGGATCGCGCTCGGAGGCGTGCGGCCCGGCGTGCGGCACAAGGTGCTCTTCCCCGATTCCGCGCGGATGTCCGGCGCGCTCAACCGCATGTCGCGGGCCGGCGCCGAGGTGCGGACCGACGCCGAAGTCCCGATGGACGCGCTGGTGATCGACCGGACCTCGGTCGTGCTCCCGGCGGAGGGCAGGCAGGCCGGTTCCGCGGTGTTCCGGCTGCCCGGCGTGGTCACCGCGACGGTCGGGCTGTTCGAGCGGATCTGGCAGGCCGCCGCCCCGCTCGTCCCGCTGGACCTCCCGGACGACGGGAACGCCTCGATCCTGACCTGCCGCGAGCAGGAGCTGCTGACGCTGCTCTTCTCCGGCACCACCGACGAATCCGCCGCCGCCCGCCTGGGTGTCTCGGTGCGCACGGTGCGCCGGATGGTCGCCGACATCATGAACCGGCTCGGCGCGCGCAGCCGGTTCCAGGCCGGCGCCAAGGCCGTCGACCGCGGCTGGCTGATGGCGAAGGCGGGCTGATGACGACCTCGACTCCCGGCCGTGTCCTGCTGGTGGCCCGGCGGCCGGGCGCGTACCCGACCATCGGCGACGCTTTGACGGAGGCGTCCGACGGCGCCGTCATCACCATCGCGGGCGGTGAATACGCGGAAACCGTCGAGCTGACCGGCCTCCGGGTGACCTTGGTCGCGGCGAACGGCGCCACCGTCGTCGTCGACGGCCGGGGCGCGGAACGGCCCGTTTTCCGCGTCACCGGCGGAGCGCTCGTCCTCGAAGGGATCGAAGTCCTGGCGGGCGGCGCGGCCGCGATCCAGGCCGACGACACGGAACTCACGGTCCGGGACTGCACCGTCTCCGGCGGACGCGGCCCGGCGATCGCGATCCGCGGCACGACGGCGTTCACCGTGAGCGGTTGCGTGATCTCGGGTGCTGAGCAGGGGATCCTCGTCGACGGCTCGCCCGGGCGGATCGAGGACACCACCGTCGAAGACGTGACGGGCGACGGCATCACCCTCGGGCAGGGCGCCGATCCGGTCGTGCTCCGCTGCACGGTCACCGGCTGCGGGCTGAGGGGGATCTACGTCTACCAGTACGCCCGGCCGGTCGTCGAAGGCTGCACCGTCTCGCACACCGGTCACGAAGGCATCGCCGTCGCGCACCACGGTGTGCCGGTTCTCAAGCGCTGCACGGTCACCGACACCCGTGGCCCGGGGATCGCCTTCGCGTCCGGTTGCGGTGGCGAGATCTCCGGTTGCCGGGTCTCGAACACCGCGGAACCGGGTATCGCGATCGCCGAAGGGGCGACACCGACGATCGGTGAGACCGCGGACCCCGGCGTCGTGGGGGACAACGCGCTGGACGAGATGCTCGCCGAACTCGACGGGATGATCGGCCTACCCGGCGTCAAGGAAGAGGTCCGCTCGCTGGTCGACGAGTTGCAGGTCAACGAATGGCGCCGCCGGGCCGGGCTGCCGGTCGGCGCCGCCGGGCACCATCTGATCTTCGCGGGCGCGCCCGGCACCGGGAAGACGACGGTCGCGCGGATCTACGGCAAACTCCTGAAGGCGCTGGGAGTCCTGCCGGTCGGCCAGTTCCGCGAGGTCTCCCGCCGGGATCTCGTCGGGCAGTACATCGGGCACACCGCGGAGAAGACCGCGACGGTGTTCGAGGAAGCCAAGGGCGGCGTCCTGTTCATCGACGAGGCGTACACGCTGACGCGGCTCGCCGGCTCCGGCGGCGATTTCGGCCAGGAGGCCATCGACACCCTGGTGCCGTTGATGGAGGAACATCGCGACGAGGTGGCGGTGATCGTGGCCGGGTACACCGGTGAGATGGTCGACTTCCTCGCCGCCAACCCCGGTCTCGCGTCGCGCTTCGGCAAGACGATCGAGTTCGAGAACTACAGCCCGGACGAACTGCTCGCCATCTTCGGGCGGATGGCGTCCGCCGGGGACTACGAACTCGATCCCGCCGCGGGCCCGGTGCTGACCGGCCATTTCCGGCGAGTTTCCGGTGACGTCAACTTCGGCAACGCGCGGGACGCGCGGCTGCTGTTCGAGAAGGCACGCACGGCTCAGTCACAACGCTTGCGGCTGCTGGGCCGGATGCCCGCGATCGAAGAACTGCGCGGGTTGCACGTGGCCGACGTGGAGGCGGCCATCGCACGCTGATGCCCTGCGGAAGGTCGATCGCAGACACGGGTTCACCGGTAAGGACTAGAGTTCCGGTGTGCGGGTGCTGGTGACCGAGGACGACGAGAACTTGCGGGTGGCGCTGGAATTCGCGCTGCGCGGGGACGGGTTCGCGGTGGACACCGCCGCCGACCTGCCCGGCGCGGACGAGGCGCTGATGGTGAACGCCTACGACTGCGCGGTGTTCGACCGGATGCTGCCTTCGGGTGACGCGCTGGCCTACGTGCGCAACCGGCGCAGCGCCGGATGGCCGCTGCCCGTGCTGTTCCTGACCGCGCGCGACAGCGTCGCCGACCGGATCGACGGCCTGCGCGTCGGCGGCGGCGACTACCTGGTCAAACCGTTCGCGATGCCGGAACTGATCGCGCGGGTGCGCAGCCTGTGCCGCCGCGACATGGCCGGGCAGGCGGTGGTCCTGCGGTGCGCCGACGTCGAACTCGACACGGGCAGGCACCAGATCTCGCGGGCGGGCGTGCTGCTCACCGTGACGCGCAAGGAGTATCTGGTCATGGAGCGGCTGATGGCCGCGACCGGGCGGCCGGTCTCGCGGCGGGAACTGATCCGGTACGCGTGGGACGAGATGGCGGATCCGGCGTCCAACGTGCTGGACGTCGTGATCGCGCGGCTGCGCCGGAAACTCAAGGACCCTCCGCTGATCCACACCGTGCGGGGGTCGGGTTACCGGATGGCGCCGCTCTGACCCCGGCTCGAACCGCCCCTGAACGAGACCATCGCCACTCCGGCCGCCCCGGATGTGCCATGCTCGACAGCGCACGAGGCGGCGAAACCGAGAGGTGACGAGGGTGTCCATCTGGGCAGGCGTGATCAATTTCGTCCGGGCGCGGTACGAGGTGCTCGAAGAGCGGGGAGACTGGCTCCGGTTCCGGGTCGACACCGGCGACGGCCGCGGCCAGCAGGTGTCCTTGCACCACCTGCCCGACCACGACGGCGCGGAGTGGGTGGAGATCTCGTCCCCGGTCGGCTGGGCCGACAAGATCGATCTGCGGCGCCTGCTCGAACTGGCGGGCGGCGACTCGGTCGGCGGCGCGGCGGTGGTGGACGGTGTCGCGCTGCTCAAGCACACGATCCCGCTGGTCGACTTGAACCTGGTCAACGAGTTCGAGCACCCGCTGAAGGCGCTCGTCACACGTGCCGACACGTTCGAACACGAGCTCACCAAGGCCGACGAGTTCTGATAGGACCCTTCGGAAGTACGTGAAGGCCCCCTTCACTGCGCTGGACGCAGTGAAGGGGGCCTTCACTCGTTTCGGGGGCTCAGAGGCGCTCCTGGAGCGCGTCCGCGGCGGCGAGGAGGTCCGCCGCCCAGCGCGCCCCCGGTTTACGCCCTATACGTTCGATGGGCCCGGAAACCGACACCGCGGCGACGACGGTGCCCGTCGAATCCCGCACCGGCGCCGAGACACTCGCCACACCGGGTTCCCGCTCGGCCACGCTCTGGGCCCAGCCGCGGCGGCGGACTTCGAGCAGGGTGCGCTCCCCGTACACCGCCTCGGTGAGGATCGTGCGCTGTGTGTGCGGATCCGACCACGCGGCGAGCACCTTCGCGCCGGAGCCCGCGGTCATCGGCAGCCGTGAACCGATCGGCACCGTGTCCCGGAGCCCGCTCGGCGGCTCCGCGGTCGAAACGCACACGCGCTGGACGCCGTCGCGGCGGTACAGCTGAACGCTTTCGCCGGTGATGTCGCGCAATTTCGGCAGCACCGAACTCGCCGCGTCGAGCAGCGGGTCGGTCGAACCGCCAGCCAGTTCCGCGAGCGCGGTACCCGGGCGCCAGCGCCCGTCGGGGCCGCGGCGCAACAGGCGATGCACTTCGAGGCCGACCGCGAGCCGATGCGCCGTCGCGCGCGGCAAACCGGTCCGCGTGCACAGTTCCGCCAGGCCACAAGGATCTTCGGCCACGGCCTGAAGCACGGCCACGGCCTTGTCGAGTACTCCGATACCGCTATGCTGTCCCACAAGCCGATACTATCTTCCCGAAGTTTGAGATGTCCAGATGGTGGGAAGTGCCGATTTCACCGCATGTGAGGAGCCGGAAATGCCCCGGACACTGGCCGAGAAAGTGTGGGAGTCGCACCTGGTGCGGCGCGGCGAGGGGGCCGAGCCCGACCTGCTCTACATCGATCTCCACCTGCTGCACGAGGTCACCAGCCCGCAGGCGTTCGACGGACTCCGCCTGGCCGGCCGGAAACTGCGCCGCCCCGACCTCACCATCGCGACCGAGGACCACAACGTCCCGACGATCGACATCGAGCTGCCGATCGCGGATCCCGTGTCCCGCACCCAGGTCGACACCCTTCGCGCCAACTGCAAGGAGTTCGGCGTCCGGCTGCACCCGATGGGCGACGCCGAGCAGGGCATCGTGCACGTCATCGGCCCGCAGCTGGGCCTGACCCAGCCGGGGATGACCGTGGTGTGCGGCGACAGTCACACCTCGACGCACGGTGCCTTCGGCGCCATGGCGTTCGGCATCGGCACCTCCGAGGTCGAACACGTGATGGCCACGCAGACCCTGCCGCTCCGTCCATTCAAGACGATGGCGATCACGGTCGACGGTTCGCTGCGGCCCGGCGTCACCGCGAAGGACATCATCCTCGCGGTGATCGCGAAGATCGGCACCGGCGGCGGTCAGGGCTACGTCCTCGAGTACCGCGGCGAGGCCATCGAAAAGCTGTCGATGGAAGCCCGGATGACGGTGTGCAACATGTCCATCGAAGCCGGCGCGCGCGCCGGGCTCATCGCGCCGGACGAGACGACGTTCGAGTACTTGAAGGGCCGCCCGCACGCTCCGCAGGGCGCCGATTGGGACGCCGCCGTCGAGAACTGGCGCGAACTCCGCACCGACGACGACGCCGTCTTCGACGCCGAGGTGCGCCTGAACGCCGACGAGCTCACGCCTTTCGTGACCTGGGGCACGAACCCGGGCCAGGGTCTCCCGCTGGGCGCCGAGGTGCCGGACCCGGAGCGCATCGGCGACGAGAACGAGCGCATCGCCGCTGAGAAGGCCCTGTCCTATATGGACCTGAAGCCGGGCACGCCGCTGCGCGAGATCGCGGTGGACACCGTCTTCCTCGGCTCGTGCACGAACGGCCGTATCGAGGATCTGAGGGCCGCCGCGGACGTCCTGCGCGGGCACAAGGTCGCCGACTCGGTCCGGATGCTCGTCGTCCCCGGCTCGATGCGCGTCCGCCAGGCGGCGGAAGCCGAAGGGCTGGACCGGGTCTTCACCGAAGCGGGCGCGGAATGGCGTCAGGCGGGCTGCTCGATGTGCCTCGGCATGAACCCGGATCAGCTCAAGCCGGGTGAGCGCAGCGCGTCGACATCGAACCGCAACTTCGAAGGCAGGCAGGGCAAGGGCGGCCGGACGCATCTGGTCTCGCCGCTCGTGGCGGCCGCCACGGCCGTGCGGGGCACGCTGTCCAGCCCCGAAGACCTGCGGCCCGCCGTCGCCCGCTGACGGCGCAGACGGCACTGACATCGCTGACATCCGCGAAGGAGTTCCCAACATGGACGCGTTCACCCACCACACCGGCGTCGGGGTCCCGCTGCGCAGGTCCAACGTGGACACTGACCAGATCATCCCGGCGGTCTACCTCAAGCGCGTGAGCCGCACCGGCTTCGAGGACGGGCTCTTCGCCGCCTGGCGGTCCGACGAGTCGTTCATCCTCAACCAAGAGCCGTTCAAGAACGGGTCGGTCCTGGTCGCGGGCCCGGACTTCGGCACCGGCTCGTCCCGTGAGCACGCGGTGTGGGCCTTGATGGACTACGGATTCCGGGTCGTCATCTCCTCCCGGTTCGCGGACATCTTCCGCGGCAACTCGGGCAAGCAGGGCCTCGTCGCCGCTCAGGTCGAGCAGGCGGACGTCGAACTGCTGTGGAAGCTGCTCGAAAACGAGCCCGGGACGGAGGTCACGGTGGACCTCGAGTCGAAGACGGTACGAGCCAAGGACTTCACCGCGCCCTTCCAGATCGACGACTACACCCGCTGGCGGCTGCTCGAAGGGCTCGACGACATCGCCCTGACGCTCCGCCACGCGGAGGAGATCGACACTTTCGAGACCCAGCGGCCCTCCTGGAAGCCGGTGACCCTCCCGGCGGCCTCCTCCTAGGGGCGGCCGAAGGGGGCGGATTCCCTTGCTGAGCAGGGAATCCGCACCCCGGCCGGGGTCCTCCACGACAGCCCCGAAACCACACCGAACGGCACCTCGAGAGGCCCTGAAGGGGTCCCTCGGGAGGCGGAACAGCCCCCGAGACAAGGGAAATTTCCGCGCGTCGTTTGGAATTTGTGCTGCATTGGTAATACCGTGTGCGCTAAGTCGGCCGACGGGGCCGTGTACAAGTAGTTCTTCTTGGAGGACTGGAATGGCCAACAAGGCCCAGCTGATCGAGGCGCTGTCGGAGCGCCTGGGCGACAAGAAGGTCGCGTCGGAGGCCGTCGATGGCCTTGTCGACATCATCATCCGGACGGTCAACAAGGGCGAGAAGGTGAACATCACCGGCTTCGGTGTGTTCGAGAAGCGCGCCCGCGCCGCCCGCACCGCGCGGAACCCGCGCACCGGTGAGACCGTTCGCGTCAAGAAGACCAACGTGCCCGCGTTCCGCGCCGGCACGACCTTCAAGGACGTCATCAGTGGTTCGAAGAAGCTGCCGAAGGCCACCGCTGTGAAGCGCGCGACCGCCGGCACCTCCACCCGCGCCACCACCACCCGCGCGACGACGACCCGGACGGCCGCCAGCCGCCCGGCCGCGACGCGTTCCACGACCACGCGGACCCGCGCCGCCGCCACGACGACGCGTGCCGCCGCGAAGCCGGCCGCCAAGGCGACCGCGACCAAGGCGGCGGCCAAGACGACCGCCACCAAGGCCGCGCCGAAGACCGCCGCCAAGGCCACGACTCGCGCCACCACGGCCAAGAAGGCGACCGCCACCAAGGCCGCCGCGAAGCCGGCCGCCAAGGCGACCGCCGCCAAGGCTCCCGCGAAGAAGGCTCCGGCCAAGCGGACTTCGGCTGCCGCGAAGAAGAAGTAAGCTCCCTCGGCAGGAGAGAGCCAACGGCAGGGCCCCGCGCACGGCGCGGGGCCCTGCCGCATTTTCAGGACACCAAGGAAGCACCTGTCTTGCCCTGACGCGCTCGCTCGTGGTCTCCGGGGATCTTGGGGCCGCTACGGATCCGCGGCCGCCCAGTGGCGTATGTGACGCGATTCTCGTGCCGGTGGGCGAAGTTCCGGAAAAGAATCCGCTTCGACCCCGGGGTTCCCTGTCACCCCGATGGACGCGCCTTCCCGGTGGGTGGCTCCACAGTGGAGCGATGAGTGCGGGTCCGCGTCGACACAGGCGGAGTAGGCGCGTCACCCACGTGGGGGAGCGGTGCTTCGGATTTCCTTGTGGGGCCAAGCCTGACGTGAGGGGCGCGAAGGCCACTTTCGCAACATGGGGGCGGGCTCGGTCGTCGTGGGGCGTTGCGAAAGCCACTTTCGCAACCTTCAGCGTTGTGAAAGCCACTTTCGCAACGTGGAGGGGCGGCGGGCTCGGCCAACCCGGCGCGCGCCCCGCCGCATGTCGCGAAAGCCACTTTCGCGACATCAGACGTCCCGAAAGTGGCTTTCGCGACACCCCCGCGCCGGACAGAGGGGCCCAGCAAGTCCTCAAATCGCCCTGCAGCGCGTGAAGGCCCCCTTCCCTCGGGCCAGCCGAGGCAAGGGGGCCTTCACGCGTNGCCACTTTCGCGACATCAGACGTCCCGAAAGTGGCTTTCGCGACACCCCCGCGCCGGACAGAGGGGCCCAGCAAGTCCTCAAATCGCCCTGCAGCGCGTGAAGGCCCCCTTCCCTCGGGCCAGCCGAGGCAAGGGGGCCTTCACGCGTGACAAAGCCTCAGGGGTGCGCGGGAGCCGGCGTGGGCAAAGGCGACGCGAAATAGTCCGCGGCCACCAGCACCGGCCCGTCCTGTTCGCTCGCGGGCCGGAACGACAGCACCCAGAACGAACCCTTCTTCGAAGGCACCACGCCGCCGCGCGCCGCGGTCAGATCGACACCGTCGCGATCGGCCAGCGCGCTGACGACGTCCGGGATCACCCCGCCCTGACTGGAGATCACCGGCGTCCCGCCGTCAGCGGCGATGGCCAGCAGCCGCGCGACACCGAGGACCGGGTCCGGCCAGTAGCCCTCTTCCGACAGCAGCGGCTCGTGCCGGATCTCGACGCCGAGGTCTTCGGCGAGCCCGTTCACCGTCTGGACACAACGAAGGCGCGGCGCCGAGAGCACCCTGCCGGGCGCGTAGAGCCGCAGCAGCGAGCGCAGCGCTTCGGCCTGGCGCTGGCCCGCGTCCGACAGCGGACGCAGGTCGTCGTCGCCGTTCCACTCGTCGCGTTTCCCCGCTTTGGCGTGCCGCACCAGGATCACCGTGGCGAGTTCGGACGGCAGCGCGGAGAACTCGCGCAGCACCCGGACGTCCTCGGCCCGCGTCAGCAGTTTCTCCGCCGCCTCCGCGTCGAGCCAGCGCAGCTCGTCGACTTCCTCGTTCGGCGCGAAGGCACCGGAGACGGCGTGCGCGGAGAAGTAATCGACGGTCTTCGGCGCTCCCGCGACGGTGTATCCGGTCCGGACCAGATAGCGGCCGAGGACCGCCTCGAAGCCGGTCTCCTCTTCGATCTCCCGGACCGCCGCGCCCGCGATGGTCTCGCCGGGATCCAGCTTTCCCTTCGGCAGCGACCAATCGTCGTAGCGTGGCCGGTGGACCAGCGCGACCTCGATCCGGTCCCCGTCGCGACGCCAGAGGACGGCTCCCGCCGCCCGGATGACCCCGCTCATCCCGCCGCCCCGTGCCGCTTCGCCAGCTCGACCTGGTGGTCGCGGACGTCGTCGCCCGACGCGGGGAACGGGGTCCACTCGCCGGTCGAGTTCAGCACCCAGCACCGGGTCGAGGGATGCAAGGCGGATTCGAAGATGTAGTCCAGCTGCGCGGTCAGCTTCGGATCCTTGACCCGCACCAGCGCCTCGATCCGGCGGTCGAGGTTGCGGTGCATCATGTCCGCGCTGCCGATCCACCGCGTGCCGCCCGCGAGGAAGGTGAAGACGCGCGAGTGTTCCAGGAAGCGGCCGAGGATGGACCGCACGTGGATGTTCTCGCTCAGCCCCTCCACACCCGGCTTCAGCGAGCAGATCCCGCGAACCACGATGTCGACCGGAACCCCCGCCTGGGAAGCGTGGTACAGCGCGTCGATCACCTGCTCGTCGACGAGCGAGTTGCACTTGATCCGGATCCCGGCCGTCTGGCCGGCGCGGGCGAGTTCGATCTCCTCGCCGATCGCGCGCACGATGCCGCGGCGGATCCCGTGCGGCGACGTGAGGATGTTGCGGTAGGTGTCCTGGCGGGAGTACCCGGTCAGCACGTTGAACAGATCCGTCAGATCCGCGCCGATCGTCGGGTCGGCGGTCAGGATGCCGAGGTCCTCGTACAGGCGCGCGGTCTTCGGGTTGTAGTTGCCGGTGCCGATGTGGCAGTAGCGGCGGATGGTCGAACCCTCCTGGCGCACCACCATCGACACCTTGCAGTGCGTCTTCAGCCCGACGAGCCCGTAGACCACGTGCACGCCCGCGCGTTCCAGCGTTCGGGCCCAGGTGATGTTGGCCTGTTCGTCGAACCGCGCCTTGATCTCGACCAGCGCGACGACCTGCTTGCCGGCCTCGGCGGCGTCGATCAGCGCGTCGACGATCGGCGAGTCGCCGGAGGTGCGGTACAGCGTCTGCTTGATCGCCAGCACCTTGTCGTCCGCGGCGGCCTGTTCGATGAACCGCTGGACGCTGGTGGAGAACGAGTCGTACGGGTGGTGCACGAGGACGTCGCCCTCGCGCAGCGTCGCGAACACCGACTTCGGTGTCTCGCGCTCACCGAACGCCGGATGCGTGGCGGGAACGAAAGGGCGGTCCTTGAGTTCCTTGCGGTCGACACCCGACAACTGGTGCAGGCAGGTGAGATCCAGCAGACCGGGGACCTCGACGACGTCGCGCGGGTCGACCTCCAGTTCGCGCAGCAGCAGTTCGAGCATGTGCTCGCTCATGTCCTGCGCCACTTCGAGCCGCACCGGCGGGCCGAACCGGCGCTGCGCCAGTTCGCGTTCCAGCGCCTGGAGAAGATCCTCGTCCCGGTCCTCTTCGACCTCGAAGTCCGCGTTGCGGGTGACGCGGAACGCGTGGTGCTCGGTCACCTCCATGCCGGTGAACAGCTCGCCGAGGTGGGCGGCGATCAGTTCCTCCAGCGGAAGGAACGTCGCGGTGCGGCTCTCCCGCGGCTGCTGCTCGATCCGCATCAGGCGCGGCACGTTGCTCGGCACCTTGACCCGCGCGAACCGCTCCGTGCCGGCTTCGGGGTCCCGGACGGTGATGGCCAGGTTGAGCGAAAGGCCGGAGATGTAGGGGAACGGGTGCGCGGGATCCACGGCCAGCGGTGTGAGCACCGGGAAGATCTGCTCGCTGAAGTAGTTGGACAGCCTGAGCTGGTCGGCGCCGGCCAGGTCGTTCCAGCCGACGATGAGGATGTCCTCTTCCGCCAGCTGCGGCCGCAGGTGCAGCTCGAAGGCGTTCGTGTGCCGCTCGACCAGGTCCTGGTTGCGTTTGGCGATGTAGGCCAGCTGCTCGCGCGGGGTGAGCCCGTCCGCGCTGCGGACCGGGAGCCCGGTCTCGTCACGGCGCTTCAGCCCGGCGACCCGCACCATGTAGAACTCGTCCAAATTGGACGCGAAGATCGCCAGGAACTTGGCGCGTTCGAGCAGCGGCTGAGACTCGTCCTCGGCCAATGCGAGCACGCGCGCGTTGAAATCCTGCCAGGACAGCTCGCGGTTGAAGTACCGGTCGTCGGGCAGGGATTCGACGGCGGTGGGCGCCGACGTCACCGCGGGCGGCGCGGCGGGCAGCGCGCGGAACTCCTGGGCGGGACGGCTCGCCGAACCGCCGCGCGTCGCGCGGACGGCCGTGCGCGGGGCCGGGCTGCTGTTCTTTCTCGTCCTGGCGGGTTTCGCCGTGCCGCTGTCCGGTTCCGGTTTCGCGGCGGAGGTCTTCCGCTTCCTTGCCGAGTTCGGGGTGCCGCCGTCGTTTGTGCTCACGGCTTCATTGTTCACCACTTGGGGCGATTATGTGCGCCGCGCGCGGGTCGCCAGGGTGAACTCTCGTCACATCGCCACGCAGGGTGTTCCCAACAGCGTTGAAGTGCGCTTTCCGGTACCGAGCGTGCGAACGTGAGCGAGATCATCCGCGGTGTCCACGTCGGCCCTGAGCGATTCCGCGGCGATCGTGAGCGGGGTCGCACCGGACGCGGTGTGCGCCCGCGCGGAACCCTCGCCGAACCGGGGCGCCAGCGCGTTGCCCGCCCCCGCGAGCAACAGGGTCGTGCCCGTTCCCTGCCGGTCCGCGACGAACGCCCGGTGCCCGGCGGCCTCGGCGAGGGCGGCGGTGAGGTCTTCGGTCCGCAGCGCGGGCAGGTCGGCCTGCAACGCGCCGACGAGACCGGACGGCGTGTCCCTGCGCAGCAGTTCCTCACCGTGGCGCAGGGCGGCGTTCAATCCGCCACGCGACGGTTCGGTGACGATTTCGACGCCCAGTTCGGTGAGATCCGCCACCGACGCCGGGTCGGCGGCGACCACCAGCACCCGGCGTACCCCGTCCGCGGAGGTCGCCGCGGACAACGTGTCGTAGGCCAGCGCCAGCACCAGTTCGGCGTGCCGCTCGGGCACGACCGCGCCGCGAAGCCGCGACTTGCCCTCCGCCGGGCGTTTCATCGGCACGATCAGGTCCACATCCACATCTCACTTCTTACCCGACCCTCCCTGGACCGCGCTCGTACGCGCGCGGCAGGATCAGTGGCCTGGGACGACACGTGTGACTTCGAGGAGGACGAATTGGCCCGGCGTGAGAAGGGCGGCATCTGGGTGGGCATCGCCGCCGCACTGTTCTACCCGGCGACCGCCATCGGCAAGCGGGTCTACCGCAACGCCGAGCGGGTCCCCCGCGAAGGCGGCGCGCTGCTCCTGCTCAACCACGTGTCCCACATGGACCCGGCGGTGGACGCGGTGTTCGTGCACCGCCAGAAGCGGGTGCCGCGGTTCCTCGGCAAGGAGAGCCTGACCAGGACACCGCTCTTCGGCAAGATCTTCGTCGGCGCCGGCCAGATCCCGGTCTCGCGTGGTTCGGCCGCCGCCGGTGACAGCCTCAAGGCCGCCCACCAGGCGTTGCGTGACGGCAAGGTCGTCGTGATCTATCCGGAGGGGACGATCAGCAAGGACCCGGACGGCTGGCCGAAGAAGCCGTTCACCGGTGCCGCGCGGCTCGCGCTGGAGACCGACGTGCCGGTGATCCCGATCGCCCGCTGGGGCACGAACCACATCTTCAACGGCTACACGAAGAAGTTCACCCCGTTCCCGCGCAAGACGATCACGCATCTGGTCGGCGAGCCGATGGATCTTTCCGCCTACAAGGACGGTTCGACCCGCAGCGCGTCCAAGCTGCGCGAGGTCACCGACCTGATGATGACCGAGATCACCGCGCTGCTCGCGGAGATCCGCCAGGAGGAACCGCCCGCGAAGAAGCCGGAGGACGACGCCTGATGGCCGAGGTCCAGCGGGTGACCGTGCTCGGCGCCGGATCGTGGGGGACGGCGTTCGCGAAGGTGCTCGGCGACGCCGGACGCGACGTGACCATCTGGGCCCGCCGGCCCGAGGTCGCGGCCGACATCCGGGAACGTCACCGCAATTCGTCCTATTTACCCGATATCGAACTGCCGGAGCGGATCACCGCGACGGCGGATCCGGCCGAGGCCCTCGACGGCGCGCAGGCCGTGGTGCTCGCGGTGCCGAGCCAGACGTTGCGGACCAATCTGTCGGAGTGGTCCGGTCTGCTGCCCGCCGACGCGATCCTGGTGAGCCTCGCCAAAGGCGTCGAACTGGGCACGCTCAAGCGGATGAGCGAGGTCATCGCCGAGATCGCCCGCGTCGACGCCGGGCAGATCGTGGTCGTGTCCGGGCCGAACCTGGCGAAGGAGATCGCGCTGGGGCAGCCGGCGGCGGCGGTGCTGGCCTGCACCGACCACGACAACGCCAAGGCGATCCAGCGGGCGAGCTTCAACCAGTACTTCCGGCCGTACACCAACACCGACGTCGTCGGCTGCGAGCTGGGCGGGGCGTGCAAGAACGTCATCGCGCTCAGCTGCGGGATGGCGGCCGGGCTCGGGCTTGGCGCGAACACCGTGGCCACCCTGATCACCCGCGGGCTGGCCGAGATGGCCAGGCTCGGCGCGAAACTGGGCGCCGATCCGCTGACCTTCGCCGGGCTCGCCGGCGTCGGCGACCTGGTGGCGACCTGCTCGTCGCCGTTGTCGCGCAACCGGACCTTCGGCGAACGGCTCGGCCGGGGCGAGACGCTGGAGCAGGCGCTCGCGGCCACCGGCGGTCAGGTCGCCGAGGGCGTCAAATCGTGCACGTCGATCCGGGAGCTCGCGATGGGGCTCGGTGTCGACATGCCGATCACCGACGCGATGCACCGCGTGTGCCACGAAGGGGTCGACCCGCGGCGCGCGGGAGCCGAGCTGCTCGGCCGGTCGCAGAAGCACGAATGGTCCTGAGCGGTCCACGGTGTGGGATCGGTTGACCGCCGGGCCCCGTGCTGGTTCGCTGAGCGCATGTTCGCACGTGGGATGACTGTGTCGCGGGGCCTCTCGGGTCTTGGCGCCGTCTCGTGTGCGTCGTGTCGCTGTTGTCGGTGAACTCAGCCCCGGCCCAGCTCGACACCCACTTCCTTCTGCGAGGACCCTTCATGTTCGCCGTCCCGGACAACACGCTCGTCATTCCCGAGAACCCCGCCCTGCGCCACCCGGTGCGCGTCGCGCTCGAATTCGCCGCGGACCGTGATCGCTGGCGGCACCTGCTGCGCTACGACCCCGGCCAGCGGTTCTCCGCCCTCGTCGACTCGGACGAGCTGCAGGAGATCTGGCTCATGAGCTGGCTGCCCGGTCAGCGCACCGACCTGCACGACCACGAGTTCGCCGCGGGCGCGTTCACCGTCGTCAGCGGGAAGCTGAGCGAGACCGTCGCCCGGCGCGCCGTCGACGGGCGTGCCGTGACCGAGCTGCATTCGCTGTCGGAGGGCCAGTCTCGCGTCTTCGGCCCCGGCTACGTCCACGAAGTGCGCAACGACGGCCCGGATCCCGCCGTCAGCGTGCACGTCTACCGGCACCGGCCCCGCGCGATGCGGCCGTACCACCTGGACCCCGTCTCGGGCCCGGTCCGGGACTGACACCTCCCGCTTTTCGTCCTCTGAATGCTCTCCTTGCGCGTGCAACTACCGCATTCAGAGGACGAAACGCCGAGTCAGGCGAGGTCGCCCCGGAGCCGGAATTCGGCCTCGACGCGGTCTCGCGAGGCGCCGGTGGCGAGCAGGGTGTGCAGCAGGAGCCGGGATTTGCGCGGGTCCAGCCAGCCCGCCATGGTCGCGCCCATCGCGATCAGATCCGATTCGGAACCGCGGAAGCCGTAGGTGCCGCGGAACGTCGGCCCGGCGCCGGTGCGGCCGGCGACCACGATCGGCACCTCCGGCAGGACCCGCTCGATCACTTCGGCGGACCCCGCCGAAACGTGCCCGGCGCCGTTCGCGGCGAGCACCACCCCCTTCACCCCGGCCTTGACCAGCGTTTCCAGGAGTTCGCCGGTGTCCTCGACACCGCTCTCGACGATCGGCACCAGCCCGGAGAAGTCCGCGTTCGCCAACGACAACGCCGCCGGTCGGGCGGCGACCGGGTGGAAGTAGTGCACCAAGCCCTCGCTGAGCAGCGCGAGCGGTCCGGCGGGATTCGAGGAGAACGCCTCGACGTGGCTCGAATGCGTTTTGCGGACCCAGCGAGCGGCGTGGACGTCGTCGTTGAACGCGACCAGCGAGCCGCGGCCCCGGCTGCGGGGATCGGCGGCGACGGTCAGCGCGGCGAGGATGTTTCCCGCACCGTCGGCGCTGGGCAGGCTGGGATTGCGCATCGCGCCGGTGATCACGATCGGCGCCTCGGAGGCCCACGTCAGCTCGAAGAAGTACGCGGTCTCTTCGAGCGTGTCCGTGCCCTGGACCACGACGACGCCGTCAGCGCCCTCGTCAACCGCCTTGGCCGCCCAATCCCGCGTCCTGATCAGGGTCGCGAAATCCATCGAGGCGCTGGAAATCCCCGCGAGCGTCTCCGCGCGGACATCCATCTCGAGGTTCTCGCCCAGGTCGCCGAGCAGGTCGGCGGCGGTGAGCCGGGGGACGGCGTGGTCTTCGCCGTCGCCGGGGACCATCGAGATGGTGCCGCCCAGGGCGGCGACGGCGACAAGGGGCCGTTTCTCAGGGGAGACGCTCATGAGGACATTCTTCCAAAGACTCGTGAGTGGTAAGGACGGTTCTAACCGTCCTTACCACTCACGAGACTTGACCGACCACGTCTCCGCCGCCCTTTGCTCGCCGCTTGAAGTACATGTCGCGAAAGCCACTTTCGAGACGTCTGGTGTCCCGAAAGTGGCTTTCGCGACGTGCTCGCCAGAACCCCAGGCCGGACCGGAGCGCGTGCGCCCGGCGCTCAGGCCTGCTTCACGGCCTCGATGGTGAAACTCGCCGCCAGCCGCCGCGGGTCCTCCGTCAGCCGCCATTCCTCGGTCGCCTCGTTCAGGGTCATGAACCCGGGCAGCGCGTTCCACGGCACGCTGTCGTGCTCCACCAGCCGCGTCAGCGTGAGCCCGGCGTCGAGCAGCGAAGTGACGATCTCGCCCAGCCCGTGGTTCCACTCGTGCGTCCGGTTGTGCTGGAACGAAACGTCGGTGTCCACATAGGTCCCCGGTTCGTCGAACACCAGCGGTTCGGCCTGCTCGAAGTACGGGTAGCGCGGCGTGATGAGCGGCTGCGTCTCGTCGAGGGTGCCCAGCATCGGGTGCATGTCGCGGATGAACAGCCGTCCGCCCGGCTTCAGCAACTTCCCGACGACCTGTCCCCAGCGGGCGATGTCCGGCAGCCAGCAGATCGCGCCGATCCCCGTGTAGACGAGGTCGAATTCCCCCGCGCCCAGCACGTCGGCGGCACTGTACACATCGGACTCGTGGTAGTCGATCTCCGCGCCGGTCTCGGCGGCCAGCCCTCGCGCGATCTCCAGCGCGGGCGCGGAAAAGTCGAGGCCGGTCATCCGTGCGCCGAGGCGCGACAGCGAAAGTGTGTCCGTGCCGATATGGCACTGCAGGTGCACTCCCCGGGCGCCGGAGACGTCGCCGAGCAGCGGCCGGTCGAAGGTGACTACACCGCTGAGGTGCGCTGGGTCAGCGACGAACTTCTTGTAGCCGTAGTCCGCCGAAGCGGCGTGCGCCGGAGCGCGTTCGTCCCAGTTCGCCCGGTTGACGGTCAGGTAGTCCGTCATGCGGTGGCGGCCTTCTCGGCGGCGCTGCGCAGCACGCAGAATTCGTTGCCCTCGGGGTCGGCGAGGACCGCCCAGCCGGTGCCGTCCGGGTTGCGCCGGTCGTGCAGGAGGGTCGCGCCGAGTTTCAGCAGGCGCTCCACCTCCTCGTCGCGCGGGATGTCCGGCGTGAGACAGAGATGGATCCGGTTCTTCACCGTCTTCGGTTCGGGGACCTGCCCGAAGAACAGCGTGACTCCGTTGTCCATCTCGATGATCGCTTCGGGATCACCCGGCACGTCGTCGTCGGCCATCGGCTTGCCGACGACGCCGCTCCAGAACCGGCCCAGTTCGTAGGCGTCGGCGCAGTCGAAGAAGAAGTTCTGTACGACAGAGGTCATGACGCCGCAGTCTGCCTGAGCTCGTGAAGCCCGGCCAACGGTTTAAGCGAGCCGCAGTCCAGGCGACCGGTGCACCTGCCGTTCCGCGTCGATGACCAGCACCTGGCAGCCCGGTTGCGAGGCGACCCAGGCGATTCCCTCGGTCCCCATCGCGAAAGCGGCCGTGGCCAGGGAATCCGCCGTGACGAGGTCGCCGGCGGCCACGGTGACGCTCAGCAGCCCGGTGGGCGGGCGCCCGGTCCGTCCGTCCAGGATGTGCGCGCCGCGTTCGTATTCCGCCGAAGTCGCGACGGCACCGCCGGACGATTCGACCACGGCGCAGATCGCGCCGGGGCGCTCGGGATGCCGGATGCCGACCCGCCAGGCGCGGCCGGGTTCCGGCTCGCCGGAGGTGACCACGTCCCCGCCGGCGTTGACACAGAAGACGTCCAGGCCCTCGGCCAGCAACAACGCCGCCGCCCGCTGCACCGCCCAGCCCTTCACCACCGCGTTCGGATCGAGCCGCCGGCCGGGGAGACGGGCGGTGAACGCCCCGCCGGACAACCGTTCGTAGTGATCGCACAGCGAGAGGATCTCCAGGAGGTCGTCGCTCAGCTCCGACGGCGTGAGTTCGCCGCGGTCGTAGCGGCAGACCTCGCTGCCCGCCTGGAACGGGCTGAACCGCGCGTCGACCTCCCGCAGCCAGCCGAAAACGCCGTCGATCGCGTGCTCGGCGAGTTCGCCGTCCGCCCGGACGTCGACCGAAACCGGCAGCCCCATCACCTGCTCGACGCGGTTCATCTGGCGTCCAGCGCCGCCTGCAGGGATTTGACGTACGACTCGCTCGTCGACGTGGCCCCGGAGACGGTGTCGATGTCGGCGCTCTGCGCGGTCAGCGTCTCCGCCTGCAGGACCGGGATCGCCTCGACCCCGCGGCCGCTCGTCGGCCGTTGCAGCAGGCGGACTTCGGAGATCCTGTCCTCGGCCGAGATGACCAGCCGCACCTGGACGGTGCCGTACCTGTTGCTCTCCACCGAACCGTCGACGGTACGTTCGGCTCCTTCGGACGCTCCACCGTCCGAAATGGACGTGCTCGGCGCGGCGACCGCGACGGTTTCCGAGCCGAGCGGACCCGGTTCGTACAGCCAGACACCGAGGAAACCGGCGGCCGAAAGGGCGACCGTGGCGGCGACGATGGTCTTCTTCATGATCGGGACTCCTTGACTCAGGCGGCGAGGCTGAAGCGTTCGGCGTGGACCTGCTGGGACGGCACCCGCAGCTCCCGCAGGCTGCGCAGCGTCGCCGACGTCATCCCCGGCGGACCGCAGACGAAGACGTCCCGGTCCGTGATGTCCGGCACCATCCGTCGCAGGTTGGGCGCGCCGAGGACCGGACCGGCCTGATCGGACGGTCCACTGAGGACCCGGACGACCGCGCCGCGCGCCCGCGCCAGCCCGATCAGCTCGGGCAGGAGGACGGCGTCGCGCTGGTCGCGGACGCGGTAGAGCACCACGACGTGTCCGGAGATTTCCTCCAGCAGCGCGCGGATCGGGGTGATCCCGACACCGCCCGCGACGAGCAACGCGTCGGGTTTCCGTTGGTGCATCGTGGTGAACGCGCCGTACGGGCCTTCGGCGAACACCCGGGTGCCGACCTTCAGCGACCGCAGGGACGCGCTGCCGTCACCGGCGGCCTTCGCGGTCAGGCGCAGGGTGCGGCCGTCCGGCGCGGCCGACAGCGAGAACGGGTTCGCCTGCCACCAGCGATCCCGGGTCATGAAGCGCCACAGGAAGAACTGGCCTGCCCGCGCGGGCATCTTGTCGAGATGCTTCCCGGAGATGTACACCGAGACGACGTCGCGGGATTCGGGGACGACGGCGACGACCTTCAACCGGTGACGCAGATTACGCGCCAGCGGCAGCACCACCCGGCCGGCGACGACCGAGCCGAGAGCGACACCCCATACCGCCCACCAGTAGACCTGCGCCCCCGGCGACGACGCGAACGATCCGCCCAGCGCGATCTGATGGCTGAACGCCAGCACGACCGCGGCATAGGTGTAGAGGTGGAGGAAATGCCAGGTCTCGTACGCCAGACGGCGCCGGGCGAACCGGGCGGAAACGGCGCCGACGAGCAGGATCAGCGCGAACGCGACGACCGCGCGCAGGATCCCCTCCAGTTTGGTCACCATCGTGACGAACTCATCGGCCACGCCGGTGTCCTCGACCTGCGCGTAGCCGCAGACGATGAACACGAAGTGGGCGAGCAGTGTCCACAGGAGGGTGAACCCGGTCCAGCGGTGCCAGCCGGTGAGCCGGTCCATGCCGAGGCGGCGGTCGAACCACGGCAGCCTGGCGACCAGCAGCAGCTGGAACGCCATCGCCAGCGCCCCGTACAGCCCGGCGAGCCTGCCGATGCTGATGAGCACGTTGTCCGACGGCCCGGCGGCGAAGAAGAGCATGGTCACGGCGGCCACGTTGGCGCCGAGGAAGAGGAAGAGCCCGGCGCGCGCGGCGATCCTGGGACGGATCGCCGGGCGCGGTCTCGCGGCGGTCTGCGTCATGGTGGTCACACGTGGTTCCTTCCGGTCCGGTTCAAGTACGGAGCCTGCTGTGCCAACCTGTGACCTTTCTTGGCGGAAGCTGTCGGCTTCCTGTCGTGTGCGCTCCCGCCTCGCCCTCGCGCGCGCGTTCACGGAGGATGGCGTTGTGAACACCGAGAACCCCGTCCGCCTGCTGGTGGTGGACGACGAGCCGCATATCGCCGACCTGGTGGCCACCGTCGCCCGCTACGAGGGCTGGCAGGCCGTCACCGCCGGATCGGGGGAGGCCGCGCTGGCCAAGGCCGCCGAATTCGGGCCCGACATCGTCGTGCTCGACCTGATGCTGCCCGGGATCGACGGGTTCACCGTGCTGGACAAGCTCCGCGAGTCCGGGACGGCGGTGCCCGTGGTCTTCCTGACCGCGAAGGACGCGACCGCGGACCGGGTCGCCGGGCTCACCCGCGGCGGTGACGACTACCTCGTGAAGCCGTTCTCCGTCGAGGAACTGATGGCCCGGCTGCGCGCCGTTCTGCGGCGGAGCACCAACCAGGCCAAGGCGGCGGTGCTGCGGGTCGGTGACCTGACCCTGAACGAGGACACCCGCGAGGTCGCGCGCGCCGGCGTGCCTGCCGAGCTGACCCCGACCGAGTACGAACTGCTGCGCTACCTCATGCGGCGTTCGCCTTCGGTGCTGACCAAGGCGCAGATCCTCGACCACGTCTGGGAATACGACTTCGGCGGCCGGTCCAATGTGGTCGAACTCGTCATCTCGCATCTGCGCCGCAAACTCGACACGGGCGGCGAACCGCTGATCCACACCGTGCGCGGTGTCGGTTATGTCGTCCGGCAGGCGGCGAGATGAAAATGCTGCGCCGGTGGTTCGGCGCCTGGCGCCGGTCGAGGCTCGGCACCCGGCTGGCGCTCGGGCTCGGCGCGCTGGCGCTGGTCGTGTTCGCCGTCGTCGGGACCGTGATGGTCGGCATCATGAAGGGCTACCTGAACGACCGGCTCGACGAGCAGCTCGCCAAGACCCAGATCAGCCAGGTGCCGTCGCTGCGCACCACGCACGGCGGGAAGCCGCAGCAGGCGTACGGCTGGTTCTCGGCGGTTTTCGCGGTGCGGGACGGCGACGCGCAGCCGCAGGCGGGCGGTTCCCTGCCGCCGGACACGAAGGCCTTGGCGAAGGTCGCCGAGGACGCGACGCGGACGGAGGTCCTGCGCACCGTCTACATCGAGGACAAGGGCACCTACCGGGTCCGGGCCTGCCCGATCGAACCGGCGCAGAACATCGTGCTGGTCAGCGCCGCGCCGCAGGCCGATCTGGACCGGACGGTCAGCCAGCTGATCATGGTCGAGGTCGTCGCGTTCCTGCTGGCGTTGGCGGTGCTGGTGATAGTGGGGCGGCTGGTGCTGCGGCGCGGGCTGCGCCCGCTGAGCGACATGGCCGGGACGGCGCACGACATCGCTTCGCACGACCTCACCACGAACGCCGATCTCCCGGTGCGCGCGCAGGCGAGCGGCGGCGGTGCCGAGGTCGAGGAGCTGCGGACGGCGTTCAACGTGATGCTGGCGCACCTCGATTCCTCGCTGGTCGCGCGCAGGGAGGCGAACGAACGGCTGCGGCGGTTCATCGCCGACGCCTCCCACGAACTGCGCACGCCGCTGACGTCGATCCGGGGCTACGCCGAGCTTTTCCGCTACGCCGCGGCGAACGAACCCGCCGAACGCGAGGCGCATCTGTCGAAGATCCGGGAAGAGACGCAGCGGATGAGCGTGCTCGTCGACGATCTCCTGCTCCTCGCGCGTCTCGACGCGCCGGAGACCGAGGCACCGCTGCGGCTGGTCGGCGTCGACGTCGCCGAGCTGATCACCGACGCGGGGGAGGCCTTCGCCGCCGGCCGCCCGGAGCATCCGCTGAGCGTCGGCGCGCTCCCGGAAGGTGTTGTCCTGCAAGCGGATCCGGTGCGGCTGCGGCAGGTGCTGGACAATCTGCTCGCCAACGCCGCGGTGCACACGCCGCCGGGGACGCCGGTCACGTTGTCGGCCACGGCTTCGGGCTCGGAGGTCGTCCTGCGGGTGAGCGACGCCGGGCCCGGGATCCCGCCGGAGGCGCGGGAGCGGATCTTCGACCGGTTCTACCGGGTGGACACCGCCCGCACGCGCGGCAACGGCGGGACCGGGCTCGGGCTTTCGGTGGTGCTGTCGCTGGTTTCGGCGCACGGCGGGACGATCGAGGTCGAGAGTGTGCCGGGGGCGACGACGTTCACCGTGCGGCTGCCGCGCCACCGCTGAGTTCCTTCCCGAGTGTCATGAAAGGGCCGTTCAGGACACTTTTCGTCCTGAACGGCCCTTTCATGACATCCGCGAGCACTACCCGACCCGCCGCTTCACGTGGTCCGGCACCGTCCACTCACTGACGAGATCGGCCGACGGCTCCGGCTCCCCGAACACGGTCCGCACCGGCAGCACCCCCGCCCATGAGAGATCGGCCGCGACCTCGTCCTCGGGATCGTCGGGTCCCTCGCCGCGCATCTTCACCGAAGCCTCGGTGAGGTCCAGCTCCAGCACCGAAACGGACGCGAACTCCTTCGCGTTGACGTCCCTCGCGTGCTCCCACGAACCGGGCGCGAGGTGGTCGGTCAGCACGCGGAGGCCGTGCATCTTGCGTTCCCGATCGGTGACGGCGGCCGCCCTGCCCAGGATCACCGCGCTGCGGTAGTTCATCGAGTGGTTGTTGACCGAGCGCGCGTAGACGATGCCGTCGAGCAGGGTCACCGTGACGCAGACCTCGACGCCGTCGGAGTCGCGCATACTCCTCGCGCCGGTCGATCCGTGCAGGTAGAGCGTGTCGCCGTCGCGTCCGTAGCCGGTCGGGATGACCAGGGGGACGCCGTCGCGCACGACACCGAGGTGGCAGACCAGGCCTTCGTCGAGCACCGAGTACAGCGCCGAGCGGTCGGTGAGGGCGCGGTTCTTCTTGCGGCCGAGGGTGGTCCGGTCGGTGGGAGAGAGCGGGGTCGACATGCGAGCAGTCTCACCCACGAGAGTGGCCTGTAATAATGTCCAATTCTCCTATACTTGAGAAGGCCACTTCCCGTAAGCGCGGAGTACACCATGTCCGACACCGCTCTGCCGGTCAGTCTCGACCGCGATTCGCTCGTCCCGCTCGCGGTCCAGCTGGCCGACGCGTTGCGCGCGGCCGCGGGCGACGGACATCTGCGCGGCGGCGACAGGTTGCCCTCGACCAGGGCGCTCGCGAGCCGTCTCGGCGTCAGCCGCACGGTGACGTCGGCGGCGTACGAGCAGCTTCACGCGGAGGGCTGGATCGCCGGCCGCCACGGCTCCGGCACGTATGTCACCACCACGCCGCCCGCGGACCGGCCGTCGAAAGGGCCTGCTCCGGGCATCCCCGCCAAGCCGCCCACGCTGGTCGACCTCACGCCGGGCGTCCCGTGGGCCGACGGTATCGAGAAGGCCGCCTGGCGTCGCGCGTGGCGGGCCGCCGCCGACCCGCGCCCGACCTATCGCGAGGACAGGGCCGGTTTGCCCGCGTACCGGGACGCGGTGTCCGAGCATCTGCTGCGCCACCGCGGCCTCGCCGCCGGAACGGTGCTCGCGACCGGCGGGACGACGGCCGCGGTGATCGAGCTCGCGGGCGCGATGCTCTCACGCGGTGACCGGGTCGCGATCGAGGAGCCGGGTTATCAGCGCGCGGTGCAGGCGTTCCGGCGGGCGGGGATGGAGGTCGTGCCCGTCCCGGTCGACGAGGAGGGCCTGCGCCCGGACGCCGTTCCCGCGGACGTCCGCGCGGTGTACTGCTCGCCCGCGCACCAGTATCCGCTCGGCAGCCGGATGAGCGCTTCCCGCCGCGTCGACCTGGTCGAACTCGCGCGCGCCAACGGCATGCTGGTGATCGAGGATGACTACGACGGTGAGCTGCGGTTCGACGTCGCGCCGCTGCCGTTGCTGGCCGCGCTCGCGCCCGACGTCGTCGCGCATCTGGGGACCACGAGCAAGATCCTCACGCCTGCCCTGGGCGCGGGCTGGATGGTCGCGCCGTCGCAGGTCGCGGCCGCGGTGCTGGAGTACCGCGAAGCGACCGGGACCCGCCCTTCGCCCGCCGGGCAACGGGTGCTCGCCGAACTGGCGCGGCACGGCGATCTGGGCCGGCACCTGCGCAAACTCCGGCGGGAACTGTCGGAGCGCCGGTCACTGGTTTCGGCCGCGCTGACGTCGGCGGGGATCCCGGTGCTCGGTGACGACGCGGGCGCGCATCTGGTCGTCCCGTGCGGCTCGGCGGCCGACGAGGCGGCGCGGATGGCGGCGGCGGAACGCGCCGGGATCCGGCTCGACGGGCTGGCGCGGCATTTCGCCGGGACGCCGACGGTGTTCGGGAACCTCATCGGCTACGCGGGCTGTTCGCGCGAGGCGCTGCATTCCGCGCTCAAACCGCTGATCGCCGTGCTCGCTTGACCTCCAGCGAACTGGAGGTCATAGCTTGCGCTCATGCGTGAGATCAGAGTGTCCCGGTTCGGCGATCCCGGCGTCCTGGAGCAGGTCGAAGTGCCCACCCCTGAACCGGCGGAGGGTGAACTCCGCGTCGCGGTGACGGCGGCCGGGGTCGGCTGGCTCGACGCCCTCATCCGGCGAGGTGACGGTCCCGACGTGTTCGCGGTCGAGCCGCCGTACGTGCCGGGCGGGTCGGTGGCGGGCACCGTCGACGCGGTGGGTGCCGGTGTCGACGCGGCCTGGCTGGGCCGCCACGTCCTCACCCACGCACCCGGTGGGTACGGCGGGGGATACGCGGACACGGTCGTCGCGCTGCCGGATGACACGTTCGTGATTCCCGACGGGCTGGATCCCCTGCACGCGGTGGCCCTGTTCGACGACGGCAGTACCGCGCTGGCGCTGCTGGAGAAGACCCCGGTCACCCCGGGGGAGCGGATCCTGGTGGCACCTGGCGTCGGTGGCCTCGGCAGTGTGCTGGTGCAGCTCGCCCGCGCGGCGGGTGCGACCGTCTTCGCGGCGGTCCGCGGTGCCGAAAAGGCGGCGATCGCGCGGAAACTGGGGGCCGAGCCGGTCGACTACTCGGCGGCGGACTGGACGGGCGAGGTCCTCGCCCTCACCGGCGGCCACCGGCTGGACGTGGTCTTCGACGGCGTCGGCGGCGAACTCGGCGCGGCCTCGCTCGCGTTGCTGAGGAACGGCGGCCGCTTCTCCGGCTACGGCATGTCCAGCGGCGCGGAGACCGTGATCGGCGACGCCGACCGTGCCCGGCTGTCCGTCGTGGACATGGCGCAGCTGGTCGGGTTCTGGCCCGACAACCCGCGCCGGGTGCGGGAAGTGCTGCGGCAGGCGGCCGACGGGAAGCTGACGCCGGTCATCGGCCGGACGTACCCGCTGGCGGAGGCGGCCGCCGCGCACTCGGACATCGAGGCGCGGCGGTACACCGGCAAGAGTCTTCTGCTGCCTTGATCAGAAGCGCAGCGGCACCGCGGGGAGATTGGCGGCGATGACCTCGGAAACGGTCTGGAGCGGCCCGGTCCCCGCGGTGACCGGCACGGTGAGCGCCGTGTAGACGGGGCGGTCCACCACGAACCACGTTGCGGTGCCCTCGCCCTCGACCTGCAGCCACTGGACGCCGTTGATCGTCCGCAGCTGCGAGGTCGGGGTCAGCTCCGGCGGCTTGCCGAGCCCGCACCGCAGGACCACCGGGTCGCCGGTGCCCCAGCCGATCGTCGCCTCGGGGGCGGGATCGGCCAGCTTGCGCCGGACCAGCGTGTTCCCGGACGACGTGAGCTCGTGCGGGAGGGCGCCGACGAGTTTCGCGCATTCGGGTGATCCCGACTGCGGTGCCGGGACCGGGACGAGCGGGAGCGGACCGTCGGCCGCCGGGGCGTCGGATTCCGCGCCGCGGGTCAGCCCGAAGACGGCCACGCCCGCGACGAGCAGGATCGCCAGGCAGGCGGCCGCGATCAGCAGGGGTTTCGGCGGTGCGCCGGTGTCCGTGTCAGCCACCGGACAACTACACCACTCGTCACAGGTGGACGACCGGGCAGGTCAGCGTCCGCGTGATGCCCTCCACGTTCTGCACCTTGGCGACCACGAGCTGGCCCAGCTGGTCGACGGTGTCGGCCGCGGCCTTGACGATGACGTCGTACGGGCCGGTGACATCCTCCGAACTGGTGACACCGGGGATGGTGGAGATCTCCGCGGCGACCGCGGCCGCTTTGCCGACCTCGGTCTGGATGAGGATGTATGCGTGGACCACGGCGCGCCCCTTCGTAAAAGTCGGCTCAAGGTAGGAACGTTGTAGCAACGTATCGCCAGCCCCGGGAAAAACCTAGGGCTTCCGACTATCGGTGATCGATATTTGTCCGGACAAGGGAAAGTGGAGGTGACGGGTGTCACCGAACGACGGCACGGTCGCCGGGACCGGTGAATTCCGGTTGATCGAGGCGGTGACCGCCGGCTGGAAACAGCCGGAGACGACACTGCTCGGACCGGGGGACGACGCGGCCGTCGTGGCCACCCCGGACGGCCGGACGGTGGCCACCACCGACGTCCTCGTGCAGGGCGTCCATTTCCGGCTCGACTGGTCCAGCGCCGAGCAGGTGGGGCGCAAGGCGGTCGCGGTGAACCTCACCGACATCGCCGCCATGGGCGCGCGCCCGACGTCCGTCCTCATGGGATTCGCGTGCCCGTCGGACACGCCGACGTCACTCGTCACCGAACTCACCCAGGGCATGTGGCTCGAAGCCGACCGCGCGGGGATCGGGATCGTCGGCGGCGACATGGTGCGCGCCGACCAGATCGTGATCAGTGTCACCGCCCTCGGCGACCTCGGCGGCCGGGAACCGGTGACCCGGTCCGGCGCGCGCCCCGGCGACGTCGTCGCGGTCTGCGGGCGGCTCGGCTGGGCGGCCGCCGGGCTCGCCGTGCTCGGGCGGGGATTCCGCTCGCCGGTCAGCGTGGTCAACGCGCAGCGCTGCCCGGAGCCGGACTACGAGGCGGGTATCCGCGCGGCCGACGGCGGCGCGACGTCGATGATCGACGTGTCCGACGGGCTCCTGTCGGACCTCGGCCATATCGCCGAGGCCTCCGGCGTCGGGATCGACGTGCGGACGGCGGACCTCGACGTGTCGAGCAGGCTGACCGAGGTCGGCACCGCGCTCGGCGCCGACCCGCTGAAATGGGTGCTCACCGGTGGCGAGGACCACGCGTTCGCGGCCACCTTCCCGGCCTTCGCCGACCTGCCGGAGGGCTGGACCGAGATCGGCGTCGTCACCATGCCGGATTCGGGGGTGACGGTGGACGGGAAGCGGTACGGGCACGACAGCGGCTGGCAGCACTGGCGCTAGGAGCGTGAGGCCCACCAGGTCGATTCCGCGGCGGCGGTGAAGCCGAGCGATTCGTACAGCGGCCTGCCCAACCGGGACGCGGTGAGGGTGACCGGCAGCCCCGCCAGCGGGGCGAGGGAGCCGAGCATCACCGCTCGTCCCACGCCGCGCGAGCGGAAGGCGTCCGGCGTGCCGACCCAGTAGTGGCTGCCGAAGCCGTTGTCGACGACGGTGACGCACGCCCCGGCGACTTCGCCGTCGAGCCGCGCGATGAACACCTCGACGCCCGGCTGGTCGAGGATGGTCGTGGGGAACATCTCACCCGGCCGGAAACGCGCTAGTTCGAAGGCTTCGATCACCACGCGTTCGGCCGCCAGGAGGTCGGTCTCCTCGCGTACCCGGATCACTTCCATCGTGGGTCCGGCGACCGGGGAGGGCGGGCGCAGCATGACCGGCATCCGCCAGCTCCGCATGTCCCCGAGATGGTTCAGATCGGTGACGCTGAAGGGATCCTCGGCCTCCACGGGCCCCGTCGCCCGTGCGGCGAGCTCGGTGATTTCCGCCAGTTCACCCGCGGTGAGGCCGGGCTCCTGGATCAGGACACGCAGCCCCGCGCGTCCGCCGGCGACGGCGAGAAAGCCGCGGCGGCGGATCACCTCGTGGCCGCGGGAACGGCCGGTCGCCGCCCAGAACGCGGCGGAATTGCGTGCCTGGCGCGGGGGAGCCTCGGCGAGGCCGGTGACGGACGCTTCGATCGGCATGAGCGCGAATCTACTTTGGGGGATGGCGAGTCTTCTCGCTAATCTCGCGCTCATGGACCTTCGTGTGCTGGCCTACGACCACCCCGACGCGGTGAAACTGCTGGCCGAAGCGCAGCTCGAACTGGCCGCCCGGTACGGCAGCGAAGACGAGACACCGATGGACGCGGCGCAGTTCGCCCCGCCGAGGGGGCTGTTCATCGCCGCCTACCTCGACGACGTCCCGGTCGCTTGCGGTGCCTGGCGGGCGCACGACGGGCCGGAACCCCTGTTGCCGGGCGACGCCGAGATGAAACGGGTGTTCGTGATGGCTTCGGCGCGAGGCCGCGGATTGGCGAGGGCGATCCTCGCCGATCTGGAACGGACGGCCGCCGAGGCCGGACGGCTGCGCATGGTGCTGGAGACCGGCGACAAGCAGCCGGAGGCCATCGCGCTGTACGAATCGTCCGGATACCGGGAGATCCCGGGTTTCGGATACTACAAGGACGAGCCGGAAAGCATCTGCTACGGCAAGCCGCTGGTCTAGGAGAACGCATGCCGATCTACGCACTGGGCGACCTCGAACCGTCGATCCACCCGGACGCCTACGTCCACCCCGACGCGACGGTGATCGGTGACGTCCGGATCGCGGCGTTCGCGTCCGTGTGGCCGCAGACCGTGCTGCGCGGCGACCACGGGTATATCGAGATCGGCGAGCGGTCCAACGTCCAGGACGGCTGCGTCCTGCACTGCACCCGCAAGGAGCCGACGATCATCGGGAAGTCCTCCGCCGTTGGGCATTCGGTGCACATCGAAGGCGCGCGGATCGGCGAGGGCTGCCTGATCGCGTCGGGATCGGTGGTGCTGAACGGAACCGTCGTCGAGGACGGCGGGATGGTCGGCGCCGGCGCGGTTCTCTCCTACGGGTCCTATGTGGACAGTGGGCACATCGCGCTCGGCGTCCCGGCGAAGACGCGGCCGAACACGTCGTTCGGGCCGGACAAGATCAAGCTGGTCGTCGACGGGTATGTCGAGCGCGCGGCACGGTTCCGGGTCGAACTCCGGCGGCTCGACGGACGTGAGTAAGCTCGCACGCCGTGACCGCACGACCGCTGCAGGACATCGTCGAAGCAGGCTGGGCGAAGGCCCTCGAACCGGTGGCGCCGCAGGTCGCCGCGATGGGGGAGTTCCTCCGCGCGGAGATCGCCGCGGGCCGGACCTATCTCCCGGCGGGTGAACACGTGCTGCGGGCGTTCCAGCAGCCGTTCCACGACGTGCGGGTGCTGATCGTCGGCCAGGACCCGTACCCGACGCCCGGGCACGCCGTCGGGCTGAGCTTCTCGGTGGCGCCGGACGTCCGGCCGATCCCGAAGAGCCTGATCAACATCTACAAGGAGTACTGCGAGGACCTCGGGCACCCGCTGCCGTCGAACGGGGACCTGACGCCGTGGGCCGACCAAGGGGTCCTGCTGCTCAACAGGTCGCTGACGGTGCAGCCGGGGAAGTCGAACTCGCACCAGGGCAAGGGCTGGGAAGCGGTCACCGAGCAGGCCATCAAGGCCCTCGCCGCCCGGGACGAGCCGATGGTGGCGATCCTGTGGGGCCGCAACGCGCGGAATCTGAAGCCGATGCTGGGGAAGGTGCCGTGCATCGAGTCGGCGCACCCGAGCCCGCTTTCGGCGCACGCCGGCTTCTTCGGGTCGCGGCCCTTCAGCCGGGCGAACCAGCTGCTGGAGCAGCAGGGCGCCGGCCCCGTGGACTGGAAGCTCCCCTGATCCTCTTGTGTTGCGCGTGAAGGCCCCCTTCCCTCGGCTCAGCCGAGGGAAGGGGGC
>NZ_JBSZHF010000001.1:269807-545842 GCF_054166285.1 Amycolatopsis sp. TRM77291
ACATTTCCCAGGCGACTCTGTAGCACCACCAGTCACAACGGTGGCGCGTGAAGGCCCCCTTCCCTCGGCTCAGCCGAGGGAAGGGGGCCTTCACGCGCATCGGTGGCGGCAGTGAAAGCAGTGACCGGTGTGACGCCTGAGGTTTCGCCGAAGTCCGTGAAGGCCTCCTTCACTACCTTGAGGGTAGGGAAGGAGGCCTTCACTACGTGCTGGGCTGGGGTGGGCGCTTCGGAGTACGTGAAGGACCCCTTCCTGTACCTAGGCGCAAGGATGGGGTCCTTCATGTACTCGTGAAGGTGTGAAGGCCAAGTTTCCTCGGCTGAGCCGAGGGAAGGGGGCCTTCACGCGCCACCGTTGTGACTGGTGGTGCTACAGAGTCGCCTGGGAAATGTCGGAACAGAAGCCGCCACCGAACCTACCCATAAAAAATGGCGGGTGCTCCGGAGAGCACCCGCCATTCCCCAAAAACCCGGCTCAGCCGCGAACGACCTTGCCCGCCTTGATGCACGAGGTGCAGGCGTTCAGGCGCTTGCGCTGGGACAGACCGATCTTGGCGTGAACGGTCTGGATGTTCGGGTTCCACCGGCGGTTGGTACGCCGGTGGGAGTGCGAGACCGACTTGCCAAAGCCCGGTCCCTTGCCACAGACGTCGCACACGGCAGCCACGTCGAACTCCTCTGGATCTGGGACAAAGAATGACGCGCCCAGCATGCTGGGCAACTCGACCATAGTAACCAGTGGCTCAGAGCCCTCCGGCACCGGGTCGATACCCTCGCTGGAACAGCTAGGAGGTTACGGGGTGCGGGTGCTCGACGTGGCGGCGGTGTCGGCCTGGTCGGCGGCCTGTGTGCACAGCTTGGCGGTGCTCCGGCCGGCGATCGACGGCATCAACGTCTACCCGGTCGCCGACTCCGACACCGGCTCCAACCTGCTGTTCACCATGACCGCGGCCCGCGACGCGCTGGCGGAGGCCGACCCGGCGACGACCGCCGAGGCGCTGGCGGCGTTCGCCAAGGGCGCGGTCGCGGCGGCCAAGGGCAATTCGGGCGTGATCATGTCGCAGGTCGTGCGCGGGATCGCCGAGTCGGCGGCCACGAGGGAGCTCGACGGGCCGGGGCTCGCGGAGGCGCTCGGCTGCGCGGACAGGGCCGCCACCGGCGCGGTCAGCCGTCCCGTGGCCGGGACCATCCTGACCGTCCTCCACACCGTCGCCGCGGCCGTCTGTGACGCGACAGGCTCACTCGAAGAGGTGGCCGCCGCGGCGGCGAGCGTCGCCGCCGAAGCCCTCGAAGAGACCCCGAAGCAGCTGCCCGTCCTGGCGGTGGCCGGCGTGGTCGACGCGGGCGCGCGCGGCCTCGTCGCGGTCCTCGACGCCCTGCACGGCGTGATTTCCGGAGGCCTCACCGAGCCGGAGCACCCGCTCGAGGCGCATCACCATCACACGATCGAGGCCCCGACGGCCTGGGAGGTCATGTACCTGCTCGACGGCGTCGACGAGGCCAGCCTTCCCGGACTTCGCAAGACCCTCAGCGGCCTCGGCGACAGCGTCACGGTCGCCGGGGACGGCGCCGGCGCGTACGCCGTCCACGTCCACTGCGCGGACATCGGCGCGGCGCTGGAGGCCGGCATCGAGCTCGGCCGTCCCCGCCGGGTCCGGGTCGAGCCGCTGATCACGCCCACCCCGGTCGAGGTCGGCGGCGGGATCGATCGTTCGGTGGTCGCCGTGGTCCACGGCGGGCCGCTGGCCGAACTCCTCCGCGCGGAGGGGGTCGCGGTGCTTTCGGTCCCGCACGGGGTCCAGCCGACGGTCGAGGAGATGCTGGGCCTGATCAACGAGGCCGCCGGCCATCACGTCACCGTGCTTCCCGGCGGACAGGAGCTGACCGCGGCGGCCGACGCGGCCGCGGGGCACGCGATGGCCGCGGACCGCGACGTCGTCGTCATCCCGTGCGTGTCACCCGTCCAGGTGCTCGCCGCGCTGGCCGTCCACGACCAGGACCGCCGCACCAACGACGACGTGGTCGCGATGGCCGAGGCGGCCGCCGCCACCAGGCGTGGCGAACTGAGGATCGCGCAGGAGGAGTCGCTAACCTGGGTGGGCCGGGCGCAGGCCGGTGACGTCGTCGGCCTCGTCGACGGCGAGGTCGTGCTGATCGAGCCCGCGCCCGCCTCGGAGACGAGCCTGGTCGCGGCGGCGGTCGGCGTGCTGAACCGGATGCTGGCCCTCGGCGGCGAGCTGGTCACCGTGCTGACCGGACTGGACGCGCCCGTCCGGCTTCCCGGTGAGCTGGCCGATCAGCTGCGCCTGGAGCATCCCGAGGTCGAAGTGACGAGTTACGCGGGCGGCCAGACCGACGCCGTGCTGCTGATGGGGGTGGAGTGACCGCATGACCAACCTGCGCGCGGACCTCAAGCTGGTCGTCGGCGCGGCGACGGCGAAGGCGCTCGCCAAGGGCCTCAAGATCGAGACGGTCAGCGACCTCCTGCGGCACTACCCGCGCCGCTACGCCGAACGCGGCCAGCTCACCGACATCGCCGGGCTCGAACTCGGCGAGCACGCCACCGTGATGGCGCGTATCGAGCGGGTCAACAAGCGCCGGATGAAGGCGCGCAACGGCACCCTGCTCGAAATGGTGATCACCGACGGCAAACGCCGCCTGCAATGCACCTTCTTCAACCAGGCCTGGCGCGAAAAGGAACTCGTGCCCGGCAAGAACGGGCTTTTCGCGGGCAAGGTCACCGCCTTCCGCGACGTCCTGCAGCTGGCGAACCCCGAGTACGAACTGTTCGACGCCGAGCGCCAGGCCGAGGCGATGGACGACTTCCTCGCCGAGATCATCCCGGTGTACCCGGCGGCGCAGGGGATCCCGACCTGGGTGATCGCCAAGGCCGTGCGGCAGGTGCTGGACGTGCTGGAGGTCGACGAGGACCCGATGCCGATCGAGCTGCTCGCCAGGTACGGCCTGCCCAGCCTGGAGAGCGCGCTGCGCGGCATCCACCGCCCGTCGAGCTGGCAGGCGCTGAATTCCGCGCGTGACCGGCTCAAATGGGACGAAGCCATGGCCGTGCAGCTGATCTTCGCGCAGCGCAGGCATTCTTTGGTCTCGCGGCCCGCGAAAGCCTGTCCGCACACCGACGGCGGCATCCTCGAAGCCTTCGACAAGCGGCTCCCGTTCGCGCTGACGGCGGGCCAGCAGGAGATCGGCGAGGAGATCGCCAGGGATCTGTCCACCGAGCATCCGATGAACCGGCTGCTGCAGGGCGAGGTCGGTTCCGGCAAGACCGTGGTCGCGTTGCGCGCCATGCTGCAGGTCGTCGATTCCGGGCGGCAGGCGGCGATGCTCGCGCCGACGGAGGTCCTCGCCGCGCAGCACGCCCGGTCCTTGCGCGAGATGCTCGGCGACCTCGGGCAGGCGGGTGAGCTCGGCGGCGCGGAGAACGCGACGCGCGTGACCCTGCTGACCGGTTCGATGGGCGCCAAGGAACGCAAGAAGGCGTTGCTGGAGACGGTCAGCGGCGAGGCCGGGATCGTCGTCGGCACGCACGCGCTCATCCAGGACACGGTGTCCTTCGCGGATCTCGGCCTGGTCGTGGTCGACGAGCAGCATCGCTTCGGGGTGGAGCAGCGGGACGCGCTGCGCTCCCGCGGCTCCGACGAGACCAGCCCGCACGTGCTCGTCATGACGGCGACGCCCATCCCGCGCACGGTCGCGATGACCGTCTACGGCGATCTGGAGATCTCCGCGCTGCGCGAGATGCCGGTCGGCCGGTCGCCGATCAAGACGTCGGTGGTTCCGGTCGCGGAGCGGCCCGCCTGGCTGGACAGGGCGTGGCAGCGGGTCCGCGAGGAATGCGGCAAGGGCCACCAGGCGTACATCGTCTGCCCGCGCATCGGCGACGAACCGGCGTCGGACAAGGGCGACAAGCGGCCCGCGCTCGCGGTCCTCGACGTGGCGCCCGAGCTGGCCGAAGGGCAGCTGAAGGGCCTGAAGATCGGGGTCCTGCACGGCCGGATGCCCGCCGACGACAAGGACGCCGTGATGCAGGCGTTCTCCAGGGGCGACCTGGACGTGCTCGTCGCCACCACCGTGATCGAGGTCGGCGTCAACGTGCCGAACGCGACCGCGATGGTGATCATGGACGCCGACCGGTTCGGCATCAGCCAGCTGCACCAGCTGCGCGGGCGGGTCGGCCGGGGCAGCGTGCCGGGGCTTTGCCTGCTGGTCACCGAAACCCTGGACGGGACCACCACCCGCGAGCGGCTGGCCGCCGTCGAGTCCACGACGGACGGCTTCGAACTGTCCAGAATGGACCTGGAACTGCGCCGCGAGGGCGACATCCTCGGCGCCGCGCAGTCGGGGAAGAAGTCGACCCTGAAGCTGCTTTCGCTGCTGCGCGACGAGGACGTCATCGCCGAGGCGAGGGCCCGCGCGTTGGAAATCGTCGAGAAGGACCCTGCCTTGGGGAATTACTTGGGGCTGGCGCACATGATCGCCGACGTCGTCGACGAAGATCGCGTGGAGTACCTGGAAAAAAGCTGACGTGAACAGTTCTGCCCGATCGGACCTTGCCGCCGCACGGGCTTAGGGGCTTTCCTCGTTCCGTACGGGCGAGGGAGGCCGGGGATGACAGCAGCGGTACGGGTCCAGCTCGGTGAGGACGGGGCCGACGCGGAACGGGTCGACCAGCTCGCCGGATACCTTCGAGGGGAACTGGTCGAACGCGGGATCACCGAGGTGAAGGCGCTGCCCGCAGGCCCGGCGCCGCCCGGCTCGCGGGGATTCGACGTCGCGACGGTGGGCGGGCTGCTGGTCACGCTGGGGCAGTCCGCGCAGGGTCTGCGTTCGGTCGTCGCGGCCGTGCGCGAGTGGCTTTCGCGCGGCGGACGGGTGAAGCGCACGGTGCGGCTGGAGATCGACGGAGACATGCTGGAGCTGTCCGAAGCGACGCTCACCGACCAGGACAAGCTCGTCGATCTCTTCGTGAGCAGGCATTCGGCGCCATGACCGGCGCGCGGCGTGCCCTGATCATCGCCAACGGGGAGTACGACAACCCCGGGCTGAGCGCGCTGCGGTCCCCGGCCGCCGACGCGGAGGCGCTCGCCGAAGTCCTCGGCGACCGCGCCATCAGCGAATTCGACGTCCAGGTGGTGCGCGACGAGACCGCCCACGTGATCGCGGGCCGCGTCGAGGACCTGTTCGCCGACAGCGCGCCGGACGACGTCCTGCTGGTGCATTTCTCTTGCCACGGCTTGAAAAGCGAGTCGGGTGAGCTGTTCTTCGCCGCTCGTAACACCCGGCCGGAGCGGCTAGCGTCGACCGCCGTCCCCGCCGATTTCGTCCAGCGCTGCCTGCGGATGAGCCGGTCGCGGAGCATCGTCCTCCTGCTGGACTGCTGCTACGGCGGCGCCTTCAGCCAAGGGGTCGCCGTGCGCGCCACCGGCGAGGCCAACGTGCTCGACGCGTTCCCGGCCGGCGGTTTCGGCGGCCGCGGCCGTGCGGTGATCACCGCGTCGAACTCCATCGAGTACGCCTTCGAGGGTGACCAGCTCGCCGACGACCACGTCCGGCCGTCGGTGTTCACCTCGGCGCTCGTCGACGGCCTCCGCACCGGCGACGCGGACCGCGACGAGGACGGCTGGATCGCGCTCGGCGAACTGTACGACTACCTGTTCGACAGCGTCCGGGAGCGGAACCCGAACCAGACCCCCAGCCGCGACATCGAGATGCAGGGCGAGCTGTATCTGGCCAGGAGCAGGCGCCGCCGGATCAAACCGTCGCCGGTCCCGGCCGATCTGCGCGCGGCGAGCGAGGACGCCAACATGTTCACCCGCCTCGGCGCGGTGACGGAACTCCAGCGGCGGCTGACGAGCGAGAACCTGTCCGTCGCCATCGGCGCGCACGAAGTGCTCACCACGATGGCGCAGACCGACATCCGGCATATCGCCGAGGCCGCCGACCTCGCACGGCGAGAAGCGCGGGTGCGGACCGAATCCGAGGTGGTCCGGTTCGGAGAGGTCGTCCGTGGTTCGAGGCCGGCGGCGCGCATCCGGCTGGCGGGACCGCCGATCGCGCGGGCGTGCCGGTTCGCGTCTTCCCATCCCTGGCTGCGGGTGACCGAAGACGGCGACGACGCCGAGATCGTGCTGGAGCGGGAAGAACTCGGGGCGTTCGAGGCGCGGGTCACCGTGACCGGGCCGACCGGCGAGGCGGTGGTGCGGGTCGAGGGCCGGGTCGTCGCGGAACCGGCGCCGCGACCGGAACCCGAACCGGCCCCTGAACCCGTGGCGGCCGTCCCCGTGCCGCCCGCAGCTGTGCCGTTCGCGGCGCCGGTGCCGAAGACCGACCCGTTCGCGGTCGCCGCGGGGCTGCTCGCGATCGCGGCCGCGGTGTACCTCGTGGCCATCGCGTTCGCGCTCGGCAGCAGTCTGGAGGATTTCCTCGAAGACGGCGGCTGGGCGATCCTGCCGCTCGTCGTCTTCGCGAGCGCGGCGGGGATCGCGATGCTCCTGCCGGGCACACGCCGGATGACAGGCCCGGGGGCGCTGTGCGGGCTGACGCTGCTCGCGGCGATCCCGTACGGCCCGTCGCTTCTCGTCCTCACCGACGGTTTCCTGCTCGCGGGAGCCGTCTGCGCGCTGATCGCGGTACGGCGTGACCGGAGTTTCCGGCTCGGGCTGGGGAAACCGCGGGACGCGCTCGGCGTCGCCGCCCTCGTGGCCGGGATCGGTTGCGCGGCCGGGCTGGTGATGGAGGCCGTCGAGCTGTTCGGCTACTCGTCGAGCCGGGCCGACGAAGGAGCGATCTGCCTCGTGGTCTCGGTGGTGCTCCTGGCCGGGACGGCGCTCGGGGTGCTGCTCAGGCCGGCGGCCTTCGGCGTCGCCTTCCTCGGCGGCGTGGCCGGAGGCGGCATCGTCATGGTGTGCGCGCTGTTCTACGCGATGCCGAGCAGTTCGAGCGTGACCGGTGCCGGCTGGGGGATCGCGCTGGGAGCGGTCCTGGCGCTGGCCATCACGGCCGGTTTCGCGGCCCGCAAGGAGAAAGGCTGACGATGGCCACGATCCGCACCGCGACCGTCGAAGACGCCTGGCCGATCGCCGAGGTGAACGTGCGGTCGTGGCAGTCGGCGTACCAGGGCCTGCTGCCCGAGCTCTACCTCCGCGATCTTTCCGTCGAGGGCCGGGCCGCCCGCTGGCAGCGGACCCTCGCCGACCCCGCCAACCAGGGCGACATCCTGGTCCTGGTCGAAGACGGAACGCTCCTCGGTTTCACCGCCGTCGACCGGATCCGCGGCGAACTACGCGCGATCTACCTCGACCCGCAACGCTGGGGCACCGGGCTGGGCAGGCTGCTGCTCGACACCGCCGTGGCCGCGCTGCGGGAAGCGGGGCACCGCGAGGCGACGCTCTGGGTGCTCGACACCAACAAGCGTGCCCAGCGTTTCTACGCGGCCGGAGGCTGGGCGCCGGACGGGGCGACGAAGACCGACACCATGCCCGGCGAGGACGTCCAGCTGTCCGAAGTGCGGTACCGGATCGATCTCGTCAGCGCTTGAACCAGGCGCTTTCCTCGGGTTTGTTGAGGACGACGATCACGCCGACGGCGATGCCCATCCCGATCAGCTGGGTGATCGCCCCGCCGTTGAGCAGGCTGACCAGCCCCATGATCACGACCAGTCCTTCCACGGCGACGATCGTCGGCCGCACCCACGGCGAACCGCGGGAAATCCTTATCGCGCAAGCGATCAGCGCGACGGCGACCACGAAACCGAGGATCGCCAGCGCCAGGACGAGGCCGGCCTCCTCGTTGCCGTGCTCGAGCTCGTCGATCGCGAGGGCGGTCACTAGCGCGCTCGCGAGGACATTGAGGACCACCTGCACCCAAAGGAAACCGCGGACGAGCTTGAGCCTGCCCGGCATCTCCACCCGCCGGTTCCGGACTTCCTCGGTCATGACTGTCCCCTCTCTCGGTGCGGAGGGACCAGTCTGGCCGGGGAAGTCGTTGGTGCTGACGGTAAAACTGTCCTCATCTCGGCTCCGGAGCCCCGAGGCTTCGGGGTGTAGTGGCGCTTTCGGAGTCGATCACCCTTCAGTGTTGTTTTACTCTTTTCCCGGTCGCTTGAAATTACGAACATCTGTTCTATTTCTTCGAGTATTATTGAGGGGTGTCCGAGACCTTTCTTCCTGAGTTGCCGCAGGAGTTGTGGCGTGCCGGCAGGCTGGAGCTTGCGCATGGTGTGCAGCAGTCGTTGCGGGTGATTCGGATGGCCACCGCTGGTTTGGGGCGGTTTCTGGCGGAGGTCGAGTCTCGGGGTGCCAAGGACTTGTATGGGCATGGCAGTACGGCGAGTTGGTTCGCGGAGTTGGCGGGGTTGTCGCGGGCTGAGGCGGGTGCGGTGGTGAAGCGGGCGGTGGCTTTGAACCCGACGCGGAACCTGGATGGCACCGAAGCCGCGGCCGTGGCACCCGCGACGGCCGCGGTCGCCGCCGAGGGGCTGGTCGGGGATGAGCGGATCGATCAGATTCTGGAGATCTTGAAGAGGTTGCCTGCCGATACCTCGGTTGAGGATCGGGCGGTCGCGGAGAAGATCCTCGCTGATCTGGCCCCGAATGCCGGTCCTCACCAGTTGGTGGACGCTGAAGCGAAACTGCTGGGCTGGCTGGATCCCGACGGCAACGAACCCCAAGACCCCAAGCCCAAGGAACCACGCCGCGAAATCACCCTGGAACGCCGCAGAGACGGCTTCTGGAAACTCACCGGGCTGCTTGATGACGAGACGGGTGCCCGGACGGCGGCCGCGCTGGAGGCGTATGCCCAGCCGCGGCCGGTGGACGAGTTCGGCCAGGCCGATCTGCGGATGAAGTGCGAGCGCCTGGGCGACGCCTGGGCCGAACTCCTCGACCTCGCGATCGCCTGCCCCGACCAGCCCGGCACCAGCGGCTACCGCACGTTGGTGCATGTGACCATCGGACTCGACGAGCTGAAATCCGGCCTCGGGACCGCCTGCCTCGATTTCGTCGGGACGATGACGGCGCGGGAAGCGCGGCTCGCGGCCTGCGACTGTCTGATGCTGCCGGTCGTGATGAGCGCCGCCGGAGAACCCTTGGATGTGGGACGGCTGCGGCGGTTCGTCACCCCAGGGCAACGACGGGCGTTGAACATCCGAGACGGTGGCTGCGCCTTCCCCGGCTGCCATCGGAAACCCAAGAACTGTCACGCCCACCACATCGTCCACTGGGCAGACGACGGACCCACCGATCTCCGCAATCTCGTGCTGCTGTGCGGTTTCCACCATCGTTTGATTCATCACGGTGACTGGGAAGTCCGCATGGCGGCCGACGGATTACCGGAGTTCATTCCGCCCCAGTATCGAGATCCGCTCCGGCAACCCCGCCGCAACACCCTGCATCACCGCTGAACGTCGAGGAGCCCGTCGGTCACACCGGCGACGGGCCCTTCGGCATGCCCGCCGGACGAACATTGGGTCTCGTCCCTTTCATGTACGGGGCATCCAGGGCTTCACCGCAGAACGCTCCCGCTGGCCGGTCCGATCACGCGCGGCCACGCCGGTCTCGGGCAGCCAAGGCGCGAATCTCCCGCATTGAGAGGACTAAATGCGAAACCGCCCGAACCCCGACACAGGGACTAAACGCCTGGCCGCACGAAGGCGCCTTCCCTCGCTGCCACCGCCACCGCCCGCGCCGTGACCCGCGCCTCCGTCACCGTGACGCTCTCCCGCGACAGGAAAAGCCGGTAGAAGATCGGCCCGCACACCGCCCGCACCAGCTCGTCGCCGTCCGTGCCGGCAGGGATCTCGCCCCGCGCGACGGCCCGCTCCGCGATCGGCGCCATGCGCACGTGCCGGTCGGCGTAGAAGTCGTGCAGGGCCTCGGCCGCTTGTGGCGACTGGAATGCCGCCAGCACCGACGCCGTGGGCAACTCCTTCAGCGCGGGCTCGGTGAAGTACCGCACGACCTCCGCGGCCACTTCGTACAGATCGTCCTCGAGCGAGCCGGTGTCGGGCGCCGTCCAGTCGTCCTCCGCGCCCATCTGCAGCGCGGCGGCGACGAGGCCGTCCGGCGACGACCAGCGCCGGTACACCGTGGTCTTGTGCACCCCGGACCGCTCGGCGACCGCGTCCACGGTCAGTTCGCCGAACCCGCGTTCGGCCAGCAGGTCGAGGGTCGCGTGCAGGACGGCCTGGCGGGTGCGTTCGGTCCGGCCGCCGGGCCGCTGGGTACCGGAGGTTGCCAATTGCTACTCCTGTTGCGTTAGTGTGGGCAGTATGTCAGACCCAGCGAAGATCGCCGAACTCATCGGAGACGCGAAGATCGTCGCCATCGGTGAGAACAACCACCACATCCACGAGTTCGGCGACCTGCGTAATCGTTTGCTCCAGCACCTCGTCGAGCAGCACGGCTTCCGGGTCGTGGGCTTCGAGTCCGGCTTCGCCGAGGGCAAGCTCGTCCAAGACTGGCTGAACGGTGCCCCGGGTGACGTCGCCGAGATCGGCCGCGACGGCTTCACGTTCTCGCTCGGGGAGTCGCCCGAGGCGCACGAAATGCTGACGTGGCTCCGCGAACGCGGCGACGTCCGCTACTACGGCCTCGACGTGCCGAGTTCCGCGGGCTCGCCGGTGCCGTCCCTCGACGCGGTCCGTGCCTACCTGTCCACTGTGGACGAAAACGCCGTAGCCCTCGTCGATGCGGCGATCGAGGCGACCAAGGGGTACGCGTCGGTCAGCAGCGCGGAGGCGCCCGCCAAGTACGCCGCCCTCGACACGGCCGCGAAAGACAAGGCGACGGCGGCGCTCACCCGCCTCAAGACGCACCTCACCTCGCTGCGTCCCGTCTACGGGGACACCGCCGTCGCGGAGCACCACGTCGAAGGCGCGCTGCGCGTCGACGCGTACCTCGCCGAGGTCGCCGCGATGATGTCCGGTGACGCGCCCGCCCTGCAGAGCGGTTCGCGCGACGCGTACATGGCCGACACCGTCCGGCTGATCCGCCGGCTGCACGGCGACGACACGAAGATCGTCGTGATGCTCCACAACGGACACCTCCAGCGCGTCCCGTTCTCGCCTTTCCCCGGGCTCACCTCGCCGTCGGCGGGCACGCATCTGGCGGCCGAGTTCGGCGACGACTACTTCGCGCTGGCGCTCACCGCCGTCGAGGGCGAGACCACCGGGCTCAAACCCGATCCGGCCGCGCGGCTCGGGTTCACCGTGTATCGCCAGGAACTGGAGGCTCCGGCGGACGGCAGTGTCGAAGCCGAGGGCCCCGGGCTGGTGGACCTCCGCGCACGGCGGGGAACCGCGGGACCACAGAGCATCCGGCACGCGCATCTGTTCAACCCTGTGGACGTCGCCGACGCCTTCGACGCGCTGGTCTGCTTCCCGAAGTCGACGGTCAGCGGCCAGATCGGGCAAGACTGTGTCGCTTGAAGCGCGCCTCCACAATCCGAGGCCTCATGCCGAAAGAACGCGCGCGTGTCCCACCCGATCGGGTCACCCCAGTTCGGGGGCACCTCATGACAAGCCGAACGGGTGACACTCCGGGGTTGCCGTCCCCGGGGTACAGGCGTAGAGCCAAGGCATGATCATTCGACTGGTACGGGTCATGGCCGCGCTGGCGCTCCTGGTGCTGGTGGCGCCGCCCGCCTCCGCGACGGAAGTCCAGCAGAACCCGCCGAACTGGGGGCTGGACCGGATCGACCAGCGAACGGGTCTCGACCAGCTCTACCACTACGGGACCGACGCGAAGGACGTCACGGTCTATGTGATCGACAGCGGGGTCGACGCGGCGCATCCGGACTTCGGCGGCCGGGTCAAGCCCGGCAAGGACTTCCTCAACGGCGGCACGGACACCACCGACACCAACGGTCACGGCACGTACCTGGCCGGTGTCGCCGCCTCGAAGACCTTCGGCGTCGCGAAGGCCGCGCAGATCGTCCCGGTCCGGGTGATCGACGCACAGGGCGGCGGCGCCACGGACAAGATCATCGCGGGTATCGACTGGGTGACGCAGAACGCACGGCAGCCCGCCGTCGCCGTCCTCGGCATCGGCGGCACGGCTAACGACCAGCTCGACGCCGCCGTCCGCGCGCTCGCGGCTGTCGTCCCGATCGCCGTGCCGGCGGGCGGCGAGGCCACCGACGCGGGCAAGTTCTCGCCCGGCCGGGTCACCGAAGCGCTCACCGTCGGCTCGACCGACGCGAGCGACCAGGTCGGGTCGACGTCGAACTATGGCGAGGTCGTCGACCTGTTCGCGCCCGGCGTGGACGTGCCGGGGCCCAACGCCGGTGGCAACGGCGGCAGGGTGCTCAGCGGCACGTCGTCGGCCGCCGCGCACGTCGCCGGGGTGGCCGCGCTGTACCGGGCCCTGCATCCCGCGGTCTCCGCGCCGGACGTCGCGAAGGCGCTCGTGGACCTCGCCGCCGCCGACGTGCTGACCGGTGTCCACGAGGGCACCGCGAACCGGCTGCTCCAGTCCCCTGGCGCGCAACTCGGGCGGGGATGACGTCCATCACCTGGGCAACAACTCCCGCCCTGCGGGACCGAACGGGTAACGTGCCTCACCTACCGATCCGATGATGGGAAGGACCGGCATGTTCCGCAAGGTACTGGTCGCCAACCGGGGTGAGATCGCCATCCGCGCGTTCCGCGCCGGATTCGAGCTCGGCGCGGGCACGGTGGCTGTGTTCCCGCACGAAGACCGCAATTCGCTCCACCGGCTGAAGGCCGACGAGGCCTATGAGATCGGCGAACCCGGTCACCCGGTGCGGGCCTATCTGTCGGTCGAGGAAATCGTGGCGGCCGCCAAGAAGGCGGGCGCAGACGCCGTCTACCCCGGCTACGGCTTCCTCTCCGAGAACCCGGACCTCGCGCGCGCGTGCGAGGACGAAGGCATCACCTTCGTCGGACCGAGCGCGGACATCCTCGAACTGACCGGCAACAAGGCCCGTGCGGTCAAGGCCGCGCGCGACGCCGGCGTACCGGTCCTGGGTTCCTCCGAACCGTCCTCCGACGTCGACGCGCTGATCGCCGCCGCCGAGGAGATCGGCTTCCCGGTCTTCGTGAAGGCCGTCGCCGGCGGTGGCGGGCGCGGTATGCGCCGCGTCCAGGACCCCGCGCAGCTGCGCGAGTCCATCGAGGCCGCCGCGCGCGAGGCCGAGTCGGCCTTCGGCGACCCGACGGTGTTCATCGAGAAGGCCGTCGTCGAGCCGCGCCACATCGAGGTCCAGATCCTCGCCGACGGCGAGGGCAACGTGATCCACCTCTACGAACGCGACTGCTCGGTCCAGCGGCGCCACCAGAAGGTCATCGAGCTGGCCCCGGCACCGAACCTGCCGTCCGAACTGCGCGACCGGATCTGCTCCGACGCGGTGAAGTTCGCCCGCCAGATCGGTTACCGCAACGCCGGCACCGTCGAGTTCCTGCTCGACCGGGACGGCAACCACGTCTTCATCGAGATGAACCCGCGGATCCAGGTCGAGCACACGGTGACCGAGGAGGTCACCGACGTCGACCTCGTCCAGTCGCAGCTGCGCATCGCCTCCGGCGAGACGCTCGAAGACCTGGGGCTGTCGCAGGACAAGGTGTACCTGCGCGGCGCCGCCCTGCAGTGCCGCATCACCACCGAGGATCCCGCCAACGGTTTCCGCCCGGACACCGGGATGATCAGCGCGTACCGCTCGCCCGGCGGCTCCGGTATCCGCCTCGACGGCGGGACGGCGTTCGCCGGCACCGAGATCAGCGCGCACTTCGACTCGCTGCTGGTGAAGCTCAGCTGCCGCGGCCGCGACTTCAAGACCGCCGTCGGCCGCGCGAGGCGCGCCGTCGCCGAGTTCCGGATCCGCGGTGTGGCCACGAACATCCCGTTCCTGCAGGCCGTCCTCGACGACCCGGACTTCCGCGAAGGCCGCGTCACGACGTCGTTCATCGAGGAGCGCCCGCATCTGCTCACCGCGCGCCATTCGGCCGACCGCGGGACCAGGCTGCTGACCTACCTCGCCGACAAGACGGTCAACAAACCGCACGGCGAGCGTCCGCGCACCCTCGACCCACAGGTCAAGCTGCCGAAACTGCCCAAGGGGCTCGAGCCGGCGCCCGGCTCGAAGCAGAAGCTCACCGAACTCGGCCCGGACGGTTTCGCCCGCTGGCTGCGGGAGTCGCCGACCATCGGCGTCACCGACACCACCTTCCGCGACGCGCACCAGTCGCTGCTCGCCACCCGGGTGCGGACGAAGGACCTGCTCGCGGTCGCGCCCGTGGTCGCGCGGACCACGCCGCAGCTTCTCTCGCTGGAATGCTGGGGCGGCGCGACCTACGACGTCGCGCTGCGGTTCCTGGCGGAGGACCCGTGGGAGCGGCTGGCGAAGCTCCGGGAAGCGGTGCCGAACATCTGCCTGCAGATGCTGCTGCGCGGCCGCAACACCGTCGGCTACACGCCGTACCCCACCGAGGTGACCAACGCCTTCGTCGAGGAGGCGACGGCGACCGGGATCGACATCTTCCGGATCTTCGACGCGCTCAACGACGTCGAGCAGATGCGCCCGGCGATCGAGGCCGTGCGTGAGACCGGATCCGCCGTCGCCGAGGTCGCGCTCTGCTACACCTCGGATCTGTCGGACCCGTCGGAGAAGCTGTACACGCTCGACTACTACCTCAAGCTGGCGGAGCAGATCGTCGGCGCGGGGGCGCACGTCCTGGCCATCAAGGACATGGCGGGCCTCCTGCGGGCACCGGCGGCGGCGCGGCTGGTTTCCGCGCTGCGCAAGGAGTTCGACCTCCCGGTGCACATCCACACGCACGACACCGCCGGTGGTCAGCTCGCGACGTACCTCGCCGCGATCCAGGCGGGCGCGGACGCCGTCGACGGTGCCGTCGCGTCCATGGCGGGCACGACGTCGCAGCCGTCGCTGTCGGCGCTCGTCGCCGCCACCGACCACTCGGACCGGCCGACCGGGCTCGACCTGCAGGCGATCGGTGACCTGGAGCCGTACTGGGAGAGCGTGCGCAAGATCTACGCGCCGTTCGAGGCGGGGCTCTCCTCGCCGACCGGGCGGGTGTACCACCACGAGATCCCGGGCGGTCAGCTGTCGAACCTGCGCACCCAGGCGATTTCGCTCGGCCTCGGGGAGCGGTTCGAGGACATCGAGGCGATGTACGCGGCCGCGGACAAGATCCTCGGGCACCTGGTCAAGGTCACGCCTTCGTCCAAAGTGGTCGGTGACCTCGCGCTGCACCTCGTCGGCGCGGGCGTCTCGCCGTCCGACTTCGAGGCGGAGCCGAACAAGTTCGACATCCCCGACTCGGTGATCGGCTTCCTGCGCGGCGAACTGGGCGACCCGCCCGGCGGCTGGCCGGAGCCGTTCCGCACCAAGGCCCTCGAAGGCCGGGCGAAACCGAAGCCGGTGCAGGAACTGTCCGAAGAGGACCGCAAGGGGCTGGCGGAGAACCGGCGCGCGACGCTGAACCGGCTGCTGTTCCCCGGGCCCACGAAGGACTTCGAGGCGCACCGCGAGCAGTACGGCGACACCTCCGTCCTGCCGTCCAAGGACTTCTTCTACGGCCTGCGGCCGGGCGAGGAGTACTCGGTCGACCTGGAACAGGGTGTCCGGCTGCTGATCGAGCTGGAGGCCATCGGCGAGGCGGACGAGCGCGGGCTGCGCACGGTGATGTCCACGCTCAACGGCCAGCTGCGTCCGATCCAGGTCCGCGACACCTCGATCGCCTCGGACATCCCGGCGACGGAGAAGGCCGACAAGAGCGACCCGAAGCAGATCGCCGCGCCGTTCGCGGGGGTGGTCACGCTGCAGGTGTCGGAGGGCGACGAGGTCGAGGCCGGTGCGACGGTCGCGACCATCGAGGCGATGAAGATGGAGGCGTCGATCACCGCGGCGGGCGGTGGCAAGGTGTCGCGGCGCGCGATCAACGCCGTCCAGCAGGTGGAAGGCGGAGACCTGCTCCTCGTCCTGGAGTGACCCTGTCCGGAGTGCCGTGAAGGCCTCCTTCCCTACGCTGAAGGTAGGGAAGGAGGCCTTCACGGACTTGCGGCCGCCGCTAGCCTGGACCGGGTGCTGATCAACGCCGTACCCCAGTTCCAGGGCGCTCTGACCGAGCGCGCGCCGGAGTTGCCCGAAGGCTGCGTCGCGCTCGCCGAGCTCGCGGGCCACGTGCTGGGCGTGCCGGTGCACCACATCCGACAGACGCGCGAGACGTCGCCCGTGGTCGACGGCATCGCCAACCGCGCGGTGCTCACCGGCGCGAACCGCGCGGCGCAGCTCGCCGCCCTCGAAGCGCCGGGCGGGCCGGTGCTCACCATCGGCGGGGACTGCGGCGTCGAGCTGATCCCGATCGGGGTCGCGCGCTACCGCTTCGGGCCGGGGCTCGGCGTCGCCTGGTTCGACGCGCATTCCGACCTCAACACCGCGGAGACGTCGCCGTCGGGCGCGTTCCACGGCATGGTGCTGCGGTCGCTGCTCGGCGAGGGCGACCCGGAGTTCGCCGCGAATCCGCCGGTCGAACCCGGACGCGTCGTCCTCGCGGGGACGAGGGCGTTCGACGACGCCGAGCGTGCGGCGGTCGATCGCGGGCTGGTCGTCGAGACGGCCGACGTCGCCGCCGGCCTGGCCGGTTCGGACAAGATCTACATCCACCTGGACCTCGACGTGCTCGACCCGGCCGAGTTCGACGGGCTGAACTATCCGGAGCCCGGTGGCTTGACGATCGAACGTCTGGTGGCGATGCTTCGCGGGCTGAGCGGTTTCGACGTCGTCGGCGCGGGGATCACCGAATGCGCCGGCACCGAGGTCCGCGTTCTGGAGCCCGTGCTCGAAGTACTCGGGGAATTGCTCACCGGAAAGCAGTGACGCTCCGTATTCATCGGCCGTTCGTACGTACCGCGCGAGGCGTTTGCCGGGCACTTGTCATCAAAATTCAGGGATGACCCGTGATTTTGTCACGATGATGACAAGAAATCGGTTTCTTCTGCGACAGGTGACACATTTACGAGCGGCTCCGCGATGTGTTCGTTGTCACCCCACGACGATCGTGCGGTGCCGGGACGCTGGGCGGAGCAAAGGAGCTGCGATGTCGGTGGAGCGCGGAATCGAACACGCTGCGCAGCCTCCTGCGGCACTTCCCCGCAAGCTCGCCGACATTTTGCGACCGGAGCTGGGCAGTCTCGCCAACGAGATCGTCGACGAGATCCGGGCGACCATCCCCGCGTACGCGCGCCCGCTCGACGGGCCGTACGGCAAGTCGATCCGCGCGGGCGTCGAGTACGCGATCACGTTGTTCGTCGCCCAGATCGCGGATCCCACCGTCTCCAAGGAACAGTCGCACGAGGTCCACCACCGGCTCGGCCAGAACGAGATGCGGGAAGGCCGCAGCCTTGACACCCTCCAGTCGGCGTACCGGGTCGGCGCCAGGGTCTCGTGGCGGCGCATCATGCGGGTCGGCCGCCGCAGCGGTCTCTCGTCCGCGGTGATGTCGCAACTGGCCGACGCGATGCTCGCGTTCATGGACGAACTCGCGTCCGTCGCGCTGGACGGGTACCTCGAAGCGAAGGCGCGCACCGCGGGCGCGCTGGACACCTGGCGTCGCAAACTGCTGCACCTGGTGCTGGAAACCCCGCCCGCGCCGTCGAAGGCGATCGCGGAACTCGCGCAGCTCACCGGCTGGACGGTGCCCGAGCGCGCGACGCCGGTCGTGTTGCACCCGATCGGCGAGACCGTCAGACCCCGGCGGCACAACGCCGTGGATTCGGACGTGCTCGCCGAACTCGACTGCGCCGAGCCGCGGGTGCTCGTCCCCGGCGAGATCTCCGTCGCCCGCCTCGCCACCTTGCAGGCCGCGCTGCCGGACTACCGGCTCTCGATCGGCCCGTGCCGCCCGCTGGACTCCGTCGCCGATTCCCTCCGCTGGGCGCGCGAGGCCCTGCACCTGTCCGAACGCGGCATCATCCAGGCCCGCCGGGTGATCCGCGCCGAAGAACACCTCGCCACCCTGCTCGTGAACGCCGACGCCGCGCTGACCTGTCAGCTGCGCGACCGCCTGTTCGCCCCGCTCGCGGAGATGACCGGGAAACAGCGGGAACGGCTGCTCGAAACCCTGCGCGCCTGGCTGGACAGCCAGGGCAATGTCGTCGACATCGCCGAACGCCTCCAGGTGCACCCGCAGACCGTGCGCTACCGCATGCGGCAGCTGCAGGCGACCTTCGGCGAGCACCTGCGTGATCCGGGCGCGCGGTTCGAGATGGAGCTCGCGTTGCGGGCCGGTGCCGCGCCCGCCGGTTACGCTTTGCCGGAGGTGCTTCCGGCGCCGCGTAAGAGTCCACAGTGGACGCCGAGCGGCTCGTAGCGACGGGTCTTCAGATCCGGGCTCTCACAGCGTTTTCCATTGCATGTAGCGCTCCTTCTCCGTGGACGGGGGAAGAAGATGGTCGATCCGCCGGACCTGCCTGAGCAGACTCAGTCGTCCGACGATCGCGCGGGCTTCAGGCCCTGGCGACGGAGCCGCCAGGAGTTCGCGTGCCGTTTCGACCGGCGGCGAGTCGTGCAGGAACTCGTGGAGGAGCCGCATCGGGTCGAGGAGAGCGATATCCGTCCTGGGGCCGATGGCGAGGACCAGTGTCGTGGACAGATGGAACCTGTTCGCTGTCGCGGACCGCCTGCTGTAACCGCCGTAGGGCATCAGCCAGGAAAAGAACGTCTCGGCGATCTCGGCGCAGTGCCGTAACCGATCGTCGGTGAGTTCCCGGCAGTGCTTGATGAACCCGCCCCGGAAGTCCTCGTCGATCAACGCCCAGGGGCCTCCAGCAGGTCGATGGGATTCGCCTTCGCCAGCCGCGTGGGATCGACGGCCGCCAGCCCGTCGGTCAGCTCCTCGAAGGTCATCCACCTGACCTCCGAGAACGTGGGCATAACCGTCTGGTTTCCGTTCATGAAGCACCCAAGGCTTCGAGCGCGTCCTCGCCGTTCCTCAGCGGCGCGCCACCGGCGGATCGACGTTCGGGCACTTGCGCTCCAGGTCCCAGGGCAGCCCGACCTGGTTGACCCCGACGCAAGCCTGGTTCCCCGGCCCCGACGCCATCCCGGTCAACAGCGAGTCGAGATCTTCGTTCACACCACAGCCCGAGAACGGGGGCAGGGTGAAGTCCCGGTAGGCGGGATCCGTCCACTTCGGATCGGTGCGCACGACGCCACCGGTGAACATCCCGTACTTCTCCCCGCGGAGATTGATTTTGATCGGCTCGGCGGTGAGGCAGTTGTCGCCGACGTCGAGGCCGACCCCGTTGATGGTGACCCCGCTCAGTTTCCCGTAGACCTTGAGCGGGGTGAGGACGGTCGAGCTGCCCTCCGGTTCCGGGATCGAAACGCCGTCGACGTCGATGATGTGATTGCCGGTCGCGTAGTCCTCCGGCAACAGTTCCATGGTCGCGGTGATCGGGACGAAGCCGAAACCGAGGAAGGTGATCGTGCTCGGCGGCATCATGACCGAGCCGGTGATCTTGCCGGGACCTTCGGTGTTCTCCAGGTCGACGTGCCACACCGCGTTGACCATGAACGCGGGCTTCAACCGGGCGAAGGCGCCGAGTTTCGTGATCGACGACGTGCCCTGCAGTTCGAACGGCTGCAACGCGATGGGGTAGAGAGCGCTGGCGTGGACGTCGTCCGCGGTTCGCGCGTCGGCCTCGGGCCTCTTCGGCTCACCGGGCTTGCCGGGCAGCGGTTCGGGCTTCCCGAGTGGCAGCAGCGCGACACTGCCGAGCAGTGTCTTCTGGTCCGGTGCCTGGACACAGGTGATCGGTTTGAGCGGCGTCTCGGCGGCGGTCAGCGCGAGCGACGGCGCGCCCGTGCTCAGGCGCAGTTCGGACGGCACGTTCAGCACGATGGCGGGGACGGTGCCCGTCGCGACCAGCTTCAGTTCGCCGGTCGCCGGAATTTTTGTCGCCGGGATCGTCAGTGTCACCGGGACCGGGGTCTTCTTGTCCCCGTTCGCGGCCGTGAGTTCGACGGTCGCACCGCCCGCGATCTCGGTGACGGCTCCGAGCGAGCCTTCGCCGATCGTGAAGGTCAGCGAGAAATCCTTGACCTGTACGGGCTTTCCGGTCTGGACGACCTTCGGCAGGGTCGCCTGGACGTCCATGGTGACCGGTCGCTCCCCGGCCGGATCCGGGAAGACACAGGTGTTCGTGAGGGTCTGGTGCGCGGACGTGGCACCTTCCAGCGGTTCCGGCGGTGGTGCGGCCGGATCGGTCGCGGCCGAAGAGGACAGTGTGCCGCTCACCCCCACGAGCAGGATGACGCCCGCCAGAACGGGAAACCTCCCGAGTACCCGGCGAACCCGCTGTGTCATGGGTGTTCCTCTCGTGCCTCGCGCGGATGGAGACCGTGCGGGGCGGGCGTCCCCGCCCCGCACGGGTGGTTCATCAGGTGATCGGGATCGCCGGGCTGAACGCGCGGTTCTGCGCCGGGTTGGTGTTCTTCACCGTGCAGTTGAAGTTCCAGGTGGTCCAGGTGCCGTCCTTCTTGTGGAAGTCCAGCGGCGCGTTGATCGTGGTGCCGAGTGACGCGGTGGCCGAGCCGGGCGTACCGGCGGTGAACGTGGGAACACCGGTGCCCGCGTCCTGGACGATGTTGAACGTCCGCGGCCCCGGCACGTACGGGTTGATCTGCGTCGGGACGTCCAGGTTCGTCACCGTCGCCGAAGCGGGCGAGGCGTTGGTGACCGTGACCGGCATGTTCGCCTTGCCGCGCACGCCGTCGTAGTTGGCGGCGTTGAGCAGCGCGTTGATGGTGGCGTTGATCGTGGCGGTGCCCCCGACGGACGCCGGGGTGAAGGTGCCGCCGGCGGCGACCGAGTCCGGGCCGCTGAAGTTGGCCTTCACATCCAGCTGCTGCTGGCCGATGCCGGGGAAGTTGCACATGTAGGCGACGGTGCCGGTGGCGTAGGTGGTCGCGGCGGCGGCCGTGCCGGCGGTGAGCACGGCGACGGCGCCGAGCACGATGCCGGTGGTGGCGACGCCGGCTGACAACTTGCCAAGTCTACGGGACATACCTGTCATCTCCTTTGATCCAGTTTACGTCTCGGGCGGCTTTCCCCATGCGCCTTTCGGCGGATTTTTCTGATCAAATATGCTCGACTCGAGCGGCTTTCTCGGTGGTGGGGTAAACCGAGGTTACCCGCGAGTTATGTACGTAACAAGGATTCATGTCGACATGTTTCGAAGTGGGTGAGACGCCCGTTCTTTCTTGTCAGCCCGCGCTGAATGCGATTATGAAGTTTGTCCGCGGATGACAAAGAGGCGGCCGATCGGTGCAGCCGGGTTAACATTCGGCGCATGTCTTCCGAGAATCGACGATCGGCATCACGACGGGTAGCGGGCGTCGCGATTACCGTAATGATCGCAACGGTTTCCCTTTCCGGTACGGCGAGCGCCGCGCAGACCGGCGAAGCACGGCCATGGGGGAGCAACGACTACGGGCAGGGGACGATACCGGCCGCGGCGCTCGGCGCCAGTGCGGTCTCCGCGGGCGCGATCACCCATCTCGCGCTCAAGGACGGCGGGGTGATCGCCTGGGGGAACGACAGTTACGGCCAGCTGGCGGTTCCGGCGGTGGCCACTTCAGGGGTTTCGGCGATCGCCGCCGGCTGGGCGCACGAACTCGCGCTGAAGAACGGCGGGGTGATCGCCTGGGGCAACGGTTTCTACGGCCAGAACGTCGTGCCGCCGTCCGCGACGTCGGGGGTCACGGCGATCTCCACCAGCGCGTACTTCAATCTGGCGCTCAAAACGAACGGCAGCGTGGTGAGCTGGGGCTCGCGGACCACTGTCCCCGCGACCGTCTCCTCCGGGGTCACGGCGATCTCGGCCGGTGGGGACCACGGGCTCGCGCTGAAGAACGGCGGCGTCGTCGCCTGGGGCAGCAACGGGAAAGGCCAGATCACCGTGCCCCCGGCGGCCACCTCCGGGGTTTCGGCGATCTCGGCCGGCTTCCGGCACAGCATCGCGCTGAAGAACGGCGGCGTGCTCGCCTGGGGTGACAACTTCTACGGCCAGGCCACGGTTCCGCCGGAGGCGCAGTCCGGCGTGGTCGCCATCGACGCGGGTTTCAACCACAACGTCGCGCTGAAAGCCGACGGGAGCGTCTTCGCCTGGGGCAGCAACGTGAAGTCCGAAAGCCGTGACACCAGCACGGAACCGCCCACGGACTTCTGGAAGTTCTCCGGCGTGTGCGCTCCGGTCTACGCTGTTTCCGCAGGTGACAGCACCGGCGTCGCGTTGGTCGACCCTGCGGCGCCGTACTTCTGCTGACTTTCCGTGAAGGCCTCCTTGCCTACCTTGAGTGTAGGCAAGGAGGCCTTCACGGACTTGAGCGTCAGGACAGGTTCGACTTCATGCTCAGGTTGATCGTGTTGTCCGGCCCCGAGATCAACGCCCCCAGCGCGAGGTCGTTGATGAAGCAGTCCTTGAACTCCGGGATGGTGAACGTTCCCGAAGACGGGATGGTCGGCGCGAACAGGTCGACGTTCTTCGACACCAGGGTCAGGTCGAGCGGTTTGACGGTCTTGCAGGCGTTCGGCACCGTCGGGAGCGGGATGACCGGCCAGAACAGGCCGACCACGATGTTGTCGATCAGCATGTTCGCCTGCGAGTGGGTGGTCAGGTCGCCGTTGGCGAGCGTGCCGGTGACCGGGCCGGTCGGCTCGATCCGCACGCGGGCCTTGATCTTGAAGACGCCCGAGACCAGCGAGATTTTCGCGGTCGAGGGCGGCAGGGCCAGATCGCCGCGGATGCCGACGTTGTCACCGTCGATGACGAGGGCACCGTTGAGCTGGCCGGGGCCGAGAGCGAGGGTTCCGCCGGTCTTCTTCACCGTGGTCGTCCCGGTGACGGTGTAGGACACCGGGATCTCCACCGGGTCGTCCGCCAGCGCCGGGGTCGCGGCGAGGCTGCCGGCCATGGCGAGCGCGGAGGTGAGTGCGACGACCGTGCCGAGACGGCGGCGGGCGGTTTTCGGGCGCGTTCGACCGAACATGGGTTTCTCCTCGTTTTCTCTCCTGGTTTACAAAGCGGACGAATGAGGGATCATCGGGGGACGAGATCGGTGATGACCCAGTTGTCGCCTTCGCGTTCCGCGGTGATCGAAAGCTGGGCCGCGGCCGTTGTCGAAGAATTGTTGTCGGCCCGGGTGGCCGCTTGATCGAGGAATACCAGCAGCCTCGCTTTACCGTCGCCGAGTTCCTGGACGGCGGATGAGGAGACGCGGGTGGTGAGTACCAGTTTCTGCGCCGGGGCCTTTTCCCGGACTTGGGCGAACAACTGGTTGTAGGACTCCAGTGCCTTGCCTCTGAGCACCGCCGCGGCCGCCTTTTCGGTGGCGTCGGTCCGGTCGTAGGAATAGGAGAAGATCTTGTCGAGCGCCACGGTCACCGCGGAGTTCACCTCGGCGGTCGCGCCGACGTCGGTGAGCGCGGTGTTGGCCGCCGACGGCGCCGCCGAGATCGACCTCGCCTCCAGCGTGAACCACACCCCGGCCGCCACCAGCACGGCGGCCGCGACCAGCAGGATCAACGGCGGCTTCGGGCGCCGCGAAGGCTTCTCTTCGACGACCTCTTCTTCGACGACCTCGGTTTCGGTTTCGGCCGTGGCGGTCATCGCGCACCCACCGGCAGCTGGTCGAGCGCGCTGAGCTTCCAGCCCTCGTCCGTCCTGGTCAGCCCGGCGGCGAACCGGTTGCGCTTCGTCGTCGGCGCCGCGCCCTCCTTCGCCATCGTGATCTCCACCGACGCCAGCATCTTGGCCGTTCCCGCGTGGTCGTCTAGTTCGCTGATCGCCGCGTCGAGCACCTTGCCCGTCGAGACGGACGCGTCCTTGGTGAGCGTCCGTTTCGTCGCGTCGTCGGCCTTGCCCAGCTGTTCGCGCAGCGGGCCGGTGGACGCGGCGAGCCAGTCGGCGATGCCCTGGTCGACGCGGTGGTGGTCGAGGCTGGTGAGCCGGGCGACGAGTTCGCGCCCGGACTTCAGCGCTTCGTCGCGCGAGTTCCCGTAGGCGACGGCCTCGGAACCCGTCGCGGTGAACCAGGTGTACCCGGCCCAGCCCGCGAACGCGCAGGCCGCGGCGAACACGGCGATCGCGATCTTCAGTTGCGCAGCCACAACATCTCCTCGAGGCTGGTGGACGTCGGCTGGCCGTCGGCGCCGAAGCCGCCGGGGATCGCGGCGGGCGGAACGCCGCCCTTCGGCGCGTTCTGCGAGCCTCGGACCGAGCTCGCGTTGCCCTTGTCGAGCGTGCACGCGGCACCGGTGTTGAACGGCAGCGGCGAGACTTCCGCGCTGCTGCGGACCGTCGTACCCCCGTAGCCCTTGGTACAGGGCATGGGATCGAAGAAGGTCAGGACCAGCTCGGTCCGCACGGAACCCCCGTCGACGGCGGCGTCGACCGCGGACACCGCCTTCGGGGTGTTGATCAGTAGCTGCCGGAGGCCGTCGGTGCGGGCGGAGAACACGTGCGACGTGGTGAGCAGGTTCGCCAGCAGGATCGGCAGGCCCGGCTCGTTGTCCCGCAGCAGCCCGGAAAGCTGGGTCGCCGCGTCGGGCGCCGTCGCGATCAGCCGCCGCAGGTCACCGTCCGAACGGGACAGCTGCTCGGCGAACTGCTTGGCGTTGCCGCTGAACTGCCGCCACGCCTGCGACGAGTCGACCTGGGTCTTCAGCACGGTCGAGCCGTCGGTGATCAGCTTCTCCGTCTGCGGCAGGTGGTCCGCGGCCTGTTTCGTGAAGTCGGTGGTGGAGTCCAGCAGCACCTGGAGGTTCGCGCCGGAACCGCGCAGGGCGTTGTCGAGTTCGTCGACCACGGTCCGCAGGTCCTCGGTCGGCACGGACGCGGTCAGCGCGTCCAGGTCGGTCAGCAGATGCTGCACCGGCAGCGGAACGGCCGTCGCCTCGCGCGGGATGACCGAACCCTCGGCGAGGTACGGCCCGTCGCCGGTCCGCGGCTGGAGGTCGACGAACTGCTCGCCCACCGCGGACCGGTTCGCCACGACCGCCCGCGAGTTCGCGGGGATCGGTGGCGCGTCGTCGTCGATCAGCAGATCCGCTTCCATCCCGCCGTCGGTGAGCCGCAGTTCGCCGACCCGGCCGACGGCGACGCCCCGGTAGGTCACCTCGCCGTTGGTGAACAGGCCCCCGCCGTCGGACAGGGAGAGCTTCACGGTGTATCCGCCCGCCCCGAAGAGCCGGCCGAGTCCCGCGTAGTTCGCTCCGACGAACGCCGTCGTCGCCAGCGCGAGGATGACGAACGCGATCACCTGGATCCGGACACGGGTGGTGAGCATCAGCTACCTCCGGAGGACGGCAGCGGCAAGGTCGGGAGTCCCGGCGGGACCCCTTCGCCAGGGGGCGGGAGTTCGACACCCGGCGCGGGGATGAGCGAGGCGTAGACGTTCAGGTAGTCGCCCTTGATGCCGTCGCGGACGGCGTCGGTGAACGGGAACGTCGGCAGGATCTCCAGCGACTTGGGCAGGGCTTCCCCGGCGTCGGCCAGCCGCTTGAGGATCGGCGCGAGCGCGGTGAGGTCCGCGACGAGATCGGCCCGGCTCTTCTCGATCACGTCGACACCCACCCCGGAGAGCCGGTCCAGCGCCTGCAACATCGAGACGAGCTGGGTGCGCTGCTCGGCAAGGCTCTGGAGGCCGGGGGTGAGGTCGGTGAGGGCGCCCTCGACCTGCTTCTTCCGGTTCGCGAGTGTGGTCGAGAGCCGGTTGAGCCCGTCGAGGGCGGAGGTGATGTCGGAGCGGTGCGTGTCCAGGTTGGACACCAGTTGCTCCACCGTGGACAGGAACGAGCGGATCTCCTCCTCGTTGCCGTCCATCACCTTCGACAGCTCCCGGTTGATGGTCTGCAACTGGCCGATCCCGCCGCCGTTGAGCAGCAGGGACAGCGCGCCGAAGATCTCTTCGAACTCCGGGTTGCGGTTCGTGCTCGCGACCGGGATCACCCCGCCGTCGCCCAGCCTTCCCTCGGCCTTCGCCGCGCTCGGGGCGAGTTCGATGAACTTCTCGCCGAGCAGGCTGGACTGCCGCAGCCGCGCGATGGCGTTGGCGGGAAGGTGGACGTCGCCGTTGACCGCCAGGACGGTCTCGGCCGTCCAGCCGTCCTCACCGAGCCGGATCGTCTCGACCCGGCCGACCGGGACGTCGCCGACCTTCACCGCCGCCTGCGGTACCAGGTCCAGGACGTCGGCGAACTGCACGGTCACCCGGTACGGATGGTCGCCGATGTCCGCGCCGCCGGGGAGCGGCAGGTCGTAGACGCCCTTGAAATCCGACGAACAGGCGGTGAGCGCGACACAGCACGCGGCGAGCACGGCGATCTTCCGGTTCGCGGCCATCAGCGCCCCCCGGTGTAGGTGTCGCCGGCGACGGGCAGGGGGAGCGGGGCGTATTCGAGCATGTTGCCGCGGCTCTGCAGCTTGCCGGTCTTCGGATCGACGGCTTCGAGCACGTTCGTCACCGCCAGCGGGATCGTGTCGAGGGTTTCGGCCAGCGCGGCGCGTTTGTCGACCAGCGTCCCGGTGGTCACCGCGAGTTTGTCCACATTGGACTTGATCAGCGCGCGGTTGTCCTTGATGAACTGCTGGATCTCCGCCAGCGCGCCGCCGAGGCCGTTGAGCGCGCGGGCGAGCTCGTCCTTGTTCCGCGCGAGCGTCCCGGTCACCGAGGCGAGCTGCTTGTTGACCTCGCCGACGTTCCGGTCGTTGGTCGCCAGCATCGAGGTGAACCGCTGCAGTTCGTCCACGGTGGCGAACAGGTTCTGCGAGTTCCCGGACAGCGTCCTGGCGAGGTCGGCGAAGTTGCGGACCGACTCGTTGAACGGTTTGCCGTTGCCCTGCAGGTTCTTCGCGCCGGTGCGCAGCAGGTCCGAAAGCGCGCCGTCGGCGTTCGCGCCGTTGGGGCCGAGCGCCTTGGCGAGGGTGTCGAGGCTGGAGTAGAGCTGGTCGAGTTCCACCGGCGTGCCGGTGCGTTCGACCGGGATCACCGCGCCGTCGTTCAGCCGGTTCCCCGCGCGGGTGAGCTTGGTGAACTGGACGTAGCGGTCGGCCACCACGCTCGGCGCCACGACCAGCACGTTCGTGTCGGCGGCGATCGGGGTCGACCCGTCGACGGTCAGCACGACCTTGACCCGTTCCCCCTCCGGGGCGACCGATTCGACCTGGCCGACCCGGACGCCGAGCACCCGCACGTCCGATCCGCTGTAAACGCCGACGGCCCGCGAGAAGTACACGGTGACCCGGTCGAGCCCGCTGCCGGAGAAGATCCACCAGAGCCCGCCGACGACGGCCAGCGCGAGCACGAGCGCGAGGGTGACGAATCTGCTGATCACCGGCCACCTCCCGGAATCGGCGGGGTACAGGGATCCCGGTTCTCCGGGATCAGCCCGCACAGGTAGCCGTCCACCCAGCGCCCGTTGCCGAGCGAGTTGTTCACCACGCGGAAGTACGGCGCGGCGAGGTCGAGGCTCTTGGCGAGATTGTCGTTCTGCCGCTGCAGGATGTCGGTCACCTCGCCGAGCTGTCTGAGCGCGTTGCCGAGCTGGTCCTTGTTGTCCTTCACCAGCCCCGAAAGCTGGGTGGCGAGTTCCTGCGAGCCGGTCAGCAGGTCGTGGATCGCCTGCCGCCGTTTGTCCAGTTCGGTCAGCAGCAGGTTGCCGTCCGCCAGGAGTTTGGCGAAGTCGTCGTTCGAGTTCGCGAGCGTCGTGGTGAGGCCGTGCGCGTTGGACAGCAGGCTGGCGAGCTCGTTGTCCCTGGAGGACACGGTCTTCGACAGCGATGTCAGCCCTTCGAGCGCCTTCTTGATGTGCGCGGGCGAGTTCTTGAACGTGTCGCTGAGCGTGGTGAAGCTCTCCGCGAGCTGATCGGTGTCGATCGCGCCCGCGGTGTCGGCCAGCCCGTTGAACGCCTCGGTGACGTCGTACGGCGTCACGGTCCTGGTGCGCGGGATGACCTGCTTCGGGTTCTGCACCGTTTCGCCGGTCGGGCGCAGCGCGAGAAACTTCCGGCCCAGCAGGGTCTTGATCTTGATCTCGGCGGCGGTCTTGTCACCGATCCAGGCGTCCTTGACCCGGAAGCTGACCACCACGTGGTCTTCGGCGAGCCGGACGTCGCTCACCTCGCCGACCTTGATCCCGGCGATGCGGACTTCGTCGTCCTGCTGCAACCCGGCCGCTTCGGAGAATTCGGCCTGGTAGGTGGTCCCGGAGCCGATGATCGGCAGGTTCTCGTAGTTGAGCGTCGCGGTCAGCACCGCGGCCGCGACGGCACTGCCGACGAGACCGACGACGATGGGGTTCCGTTCCTTGAAGGGTTTCACGACGTGCACCTCTCCGCCGTCGCCGGTACCCCGCGCGGAGGTTTGGTCTGCAGGACGGACGAGCACAGGTAGAAGTTCATCCACGAGCCGTAGGAGCCGATCCGCCCCAGGTCGTTCAGCTTCCCCGGGAGCACCGTCAGGACGCGGTCGACTTCGGCCTTGCCCTCTTCGGTCGTCAGCTGACCGGCCAGCAGGCCGAGCCCCTCGATGCTGTCCTTGAGCGGTTTCCTGCCCTGTTCGAGCAGACCGGCCGTGGCGGTGGTGAGGTCCGCGAGCCCGGAGACGGCCTCCCCGATCTCGGTGCGGTCACCCGCGAGCCCTGCCACCAGTTCCTTCAGTGTGGAGACCAAAGTGGACAGTGCGTCGCCCTTGCCGTTGATGCTCTTGAGCACCGTGTCCAGATTCGTGATCACGTCGCCGATCACCTTGTCGCGGCCGGCGAGCGTGGTGGTCAGCGAACCGGTGTGCGCCAGCAGGCTTTCCACCGTGCCGCCCTCGCCCTGCAGTACCTGGACGATCTCGCCGGAGAGCTGGTTGACGTCCTTGGGCGACAAGGCCTGGAACAGCGGTTTGAAGCCGTTGAACAGTTCCGTGAGATCCAGCGCGGGCGTCGTGCGCTCCAGCGGGATCTCCGCGCCGGGCTCCAGGAGCTCGGGGGTGCCCTTGCCGCGTTCGAGCGCGATGTAGCGCTGGCCGACCATGTTGCGGTACTTGATCACCGCGGTCACGTCGGCGGGCAGCCTGCGCTGCGAGTCGAGGGAGAACCGGACGCGCGCCAGGCTGTGGTCGGCGATCTCGAGTTCCTCGATCTGGCCGACCCGCACGCCGGAGATCCGGACGTCGTCGCCGACGTTCAGCGACGTCGCGTCGAGGAACTTGGCGCTGTAGGTCCTCGTGTCGCCGAGGCCGGTGTTCGTGATGGACACCGCCAGCAGCACCGTGGCCAGCGTCGTGACGACGACGAAGATCAGCCCCTTGATCAGCGGGCTCACGAAGTTCCTCATCGCAGGGTCACCTCCGTTCCCCGGTAGAGCGGGCCGACGAGCACGCTGCCCCAGGCGGGGACCTGCGCCGCCGGGACGCCGATGGACGGCGCGACCAGCGTGGAGATCAGCTCCCGCTCCTGCGGCGAGTTCGCCAGGCCGAGATCGCCCTGCGCGCCAGGGAGCGCCGCGGTCTGCTCGCCGGTCGCCACGATCCCTTGGCTCATCAGGCCGTTCGACGGGTAGCAGCGCGGTTCCCCGGTGGCGTCGTAGACCGGATCGTCCTTTCCGGGTACGTATTTGCCCCGGGGCTGGGAGATGGTGATCTCCGCGTGCAGGCCGGGCTCGCCGGTGCCGGCGCCCAGCGCCTGGTCCATCTGCGGCTTCAGCTTGGCGAGCGCGACCAGCGTGCAGGCGAAACTGGGCGAGTACTTCGCGCCGATCTCCAGTGGTGCGCGGCTGTCGGCGGCGAGCGCGATGATGTTGGCCCGGTTGTTGGCGAGGAACGTCGTGACCTGCTGGGAGGACGACGTCACCTGCTGGTACACCGACGCCAGTTCGGCGCGTTTCTCCTTGACCGTGTCGAGCGTGACGGCCGAGGCGCTCAGCGCGTCGAGCAGATCCGGCGCGATGTCGCCGTACAGCTTCGAGACCGTCGCGAGGTCGCGGATGTTGTCGTTCAGCTTCGGCAGGTTCGGGTTGAAGTCCTTCAGATAGGCGGCCGCGGTGGCGAGCGTGTCGCCGATCTGGTCGCCGCGGCCCTCCAGCGCGGTGGCGACGGTGGTCAGCGTGGTCGCGAGTTTCTGCGGTTGCACGGCCTTGAGCAGCGGCAGCAGGTTGTCGAAGACGCGTTCCAGCTCGATCGCGTTGGCCGACCGGTCCTGGGTGATCACGTCGCCGGAGGCGAGCGGCGCCGCGGTCGAACCGTCCGGAATGGACAGTTGCACGTACCGCTCACCGAACAGCGTCTTCGGCACGAGCAGCGCGGACACGTTCTTGGGCAGTTTCGAGACCTTGCCGGGCTCCATGGCCAGGTCGATCTCCGCGCCGCCCGGTGTCGCGCGGACGTCACGGATCTCGCCGACCACCACGCCACGCGCCTTGACCTGCCCGCCCTGGCGCAACTGGTTGCCGACGCGGTCCGCCTGCAGCGTCACCGGCACGGAGTCGACGAAATCCTTGCGGTAGATCTTGATCGACAGCAGCACGAGGGCGGACATCACCACGAGGAACAGCACCCCGGCCGTCCTGACCCCGGCTTTGCGCAGCCCGCGCCGGCTCATCCGGCCACCTGCACCGTCGTGGTCGCGCCCCAGATCGCGAGGCTGAGGAAGAAGTCCAGCACGCTGACCGCCACGATCGCGGTCCGCACCCCGCGGCCGACGGCGACGCCGACGCCCGCCGGGCCGCCGCTCGCGCGGAAGCCGTAGTAACAGTGGGCGAGCACGATCACGACGCTGAACACCAGCACCTTGCCGAACGACCAGAGCACGTCACCCGGTGGCAGGAAGAGCAGGAAGTAGTGGTCGTAGGTGCCCGCGGACTGGCCGTAGAACCAGACGGTGATCTGGCGTGACGCGAGATACGAGGTCAGCAGGCCGATCGCGTACAACGGGATGACCGCGAGGAAACCCGCGATGATGCGCGTGGTCACCAGGTACGGGACGCTGGGGATGCCCATCACCTCCAGCGCGTCGATCTCCTCGGAGATCCGCATGGCGCCCAGCTGCGCGGTGAAACCGCAGCCGACGGTCGCCGACAAGGCGAGCCCGGCCACGAGCGGCGCGATCTCGCGGGTGTTGAAGTACGCGGAGACGAACCCGGCGAACGCCGACGTGCCGACCTGGTTGAGCGCCGAGTATCCCTGGAGCCCGACGACCGTGCCGGTGAACACGGTCATCCCGATCATCACGCCGATCGTGCCGCCGATGACCGCGAGCGCGCCGCTGCCGAAGCTGACTTCGGCCAGCAGGCGGATGATCTCGCGGAGATAGCGTCGTATCGCGCGCGGCACCCAGGCGAGTGCCTTGAGGAAGAAGAGGATCTGGTCGCCGAGGGTGTCCAGGAACCCGAACCGGCGATCGACGGCTTCGCGGACCCGCGTCGTGCGAGTGGGTGTCGTCGTGACCATCAGCTGCCCTTCGCCGGGACGAGCTGCAGGTAAAGCGTCGTCAGCACGAGGTTCAACAGGAACAGGAGCAGGAACGTGATGACCACGGATTGGTTCACCGCGTCACCGACGCCTTTCGGGCCGCCTTTCGGATTGAGCCCGCGATAAGAGGCGACGATCGCCGCGACGAAACCGAAGATGACCGCCTTGATCTCGCTGATCCAGAGGTCCGGGAGCTGCGCGAGGGCGGAGAAACTGGCCAGATACGCACCCGGTGTCCCATTCTGCATGATGACGTTGAAGAAATAGCCGCCGAGGACGCCGACCACGCTGACCATTCCGTTGAGGAATGCGGCGACCCCCATCGCGGCGAGCACGCGCGGCACGATCAGGCGCTGGACGGGGGAGACCCCGAGCACCTCCATCGCGTCGATCTCCTCGCGGATCGTGCGGGACCCGAGGTCCGCGCACATCGCCGAGCCGCCGGCGCCCGCGATCAGCAACGCGGTCACGATCGGGCTGGCCTGCTGGATGATCGCCAGCACACTGGCCGCGCCGGTGAAGGACTGCGCGCCGATCTGCGCGGTCAGCGAGCCGATGTGCAGCGCGATCACCGCGCCGAACGGGATCGCGACCAGCGCCGTCGGCAGGATCGACACACTCGCGATGAACCAGAACTGCTGGATCAGCTCGCGGGCCTGGAACGGCCGCCGGAAGGTCAGGCGGACGACGTCGAGGCCGAGTGAGTAGAGCCTGCCGGTCTCCCGGATCGCACCCGCGCCGGGGAATGAGGGTGCGTTAGTCCGGACGCCCACGCCGACCCTCCCGTTTTCCGGGCACGGCGAATACACCCCAGCTTGCGCAATTCCTTTGCTCCGAATGGCGGAACGGAATCGTTGAACAGTATCAACGGGGTGTTACCGTGCTGTTTGCTACTGGTCGGTACGCTAATCACGTGCCTGCCTGGTGACAAGAACTTCGGTGTGATCAAGACGTCACGTCCTGGTAACCGGAGAATTCTTGTTCTTTTGTGACAAAGGCGGGCGGGGGTCTTGTCCGTTCTTTCGTGTCCGGTGGCGCGTTGGTCCATTCGTGGCGCCGGACCCTTCATGTGCTTCCGGTCCGCCGGATGGGCCGAAAGACCGTGAAGGCCTCCTTCCCTACGCTCAAGGTAGGGAAGGAGGCCTTCATGGAACGGCGCCGAAAGCGCCAGAAGTGCCTCAGCGCGCCAGTTCGGAGACCAGCTCGTAAGACCGCACCCGGTCCGCCTGGTCGTGCACCATGGTCGTGATCATCAGTTCGTTCGCGCCGGTGTCGGCCAGCAAGGTCTCGAGTCCCTTGTGGACCGTCTCGGGCGAGCCGATGATGCTGCTCGCGGCGCGGTCCTCGATGAACACGCGCTCGATGTCGGTGTACGGGTAGGCCGCGGCCTCTTCCGGCGTCGGCAGCGGGATCGGGCGGCCCTTGCGCAGGCTGAGGAACGTCAGGCCGCTCGGGGCGGCGAGGTACTGCGCGCGCTCGTCGGTCTCGGCGGCCACCACGGAGACGCCGAGCATCACGTACGGCTCGTCGAGGACGTCCGACGGTTTGAACGAGTCACGGTAGAGCGCCACGGCGGGGAGCGTGTTCTCGGCGCTGAAGTGGTGCGCGAACGAGAACGGCAGGCCCAGTTCGCCCGCCATCCGCGCGCTGAAGCCGCTCGACCCGAGCAGCCACACCGGCGGCTTGTTGCCTTCGGCGGTCACGGCGTTGACGGCGCGCTGGTCGGAGTGCTCGAAGTAGGCCAGCAGCTCCGCGAACTGCTGCGGGAAGTTCTCCGCGGTGAGCCCGCCGGGTCCGCGCAGTGCCAGCGCGGTCCGCTGGTCGGTGCCCGGGGCGCGCCCGATGCCGAGGTCGATCCGGCCCGGGTGGAACGCCTCCAGGGTGCCGAACTGCTCGGCCACCACCAGCGGCGCGTGGTTCGGCAGCATGACCCCGCCGGAGCCGACCCGGATGCGTTCGGTGGCGGCGGCGACCTGGCCGATCATCACGGCGGTCGCCGAGCTCGCGATACCGGGCATGTTGTGGTGCTCGGCGAGCCAGTACCGGTGGTAGCCGAGGGCTTCGGTCCGGCGCGCGAGGTCGAGGGTGTTGCGCAGCGAATCCGCGACACCGCCTCCGGCCACGACGGGCGAGAGGTCGAGCACGGACAGCGGGATGTCAGGCAAAGAGGTCACGCATCGGTACAACGTCGCGGGCCCCCGATCCCTTCCCGTGCCTGTCGATCGATCGAAATTAACCGACTCGATGTACCCGGTACTCGGCGGAGTCCCCCCGTTTCCACGGTACGGTTGCCCCTAATGCGAGCGTGGGAAAACCACTGAAAAGAAAGGATTAAGGGTGCCGCGTCCGGAACGACCGCTGGACCCCGGGGACGATCCGTTGCTGGGGTTCGCCGCCGATCTCCGGCGCCTGCGCGAGAAGGCCGGAAATCCGACGTACCGGGAGCTGGGCAGGCGTGCCCACTACTCGGCCGGCACCCTCTCCGAGGCCGCCGGTGGGAAGAAGATGCCCAGCTTGGCGGTCACGTTGGCCTACGTCCGGGCGTGCGACGGCCCCGAGGACGAGTGGGAGGCGCGATGGCACGACGTGACCGAGCGGACGCGCGCCGGAGTCGATGATTCACCGGTTGCCCCGCTGAATGGGGAATCGGTCCCTTATATCGGTCTGGCCGCATTCGGGCCGGATGACGCGAGCAGATTCTTCGGTCGCGAACGACTTGTCGGAAAACTCGTCACGAGGCTTTCGAACCAACGATTCTTGGCCGTTCTGGGTGCTTCGGGTTCCGGTAAGTCGTCCTTGCTCCGGGCCGGTCTCCTCCCCGCCGTCGCCGAGACGTCGGTCACGCTGCTGATGACCCCCGGATCGCGGCCGCTGCAGGAATGCGCCGTCCAGTTCGGCGCCGCGCTCGGGCTCGCGCCCGGCGGTCTGCTCGCGGAGTTCACCGGACATCCGCGAAACCTCGGCCTCGCCGCCCGTCAGCTGGTCGCCGACCGCGAGGGCGACGTCGTGCTGGTCGTCGACCAGTTCGAGGAGGTGTTCACGCTCTGCCAGGACGCCGACGAACGCACGGCCTTCCTGTCGGCGCTGGTCACCGCGACGACCGAGCCGGAGAGCCGCACCAGGGTCGTCCTCGGCATCCGCACCGACTTCTACACCCACTGCGCGCGGCATCCCGAGCTGGTCGAGGCCATGCAGGACGCGCAGATCCTCGTCGGCCCGATGAGCACCGAGGAACTGCGGCAGGCCATCTCGCGGCCGGCGATCGACGCCGGGTACCGCGTCGAGAACGCGCTGGTCTCGCGGCTCGTCGCCGATGCGACCGGGCAGCCCGGCGTGCTCCCGCTGCTCTCGCACGCGCTGCTGGAGACCTGGCGCCGCCGCCACGGCAACACCCTCACCCTCACCGGTTACGAGTCCACCGGCGGGATCGAACGGTCGGTCGCGCAGACCTCCGAGCACACCTTCACCGCACTGACCGAACACCAGCAGCGCCTGGCGAACCAGATCTTCCTGCGGATGACCGCGCTCGGCGAAGGCACCGAGGACACCAAACGCCGCATCACCCGCGACGAGGTGGACGCCGACGACCCGGACGTCGCGGTCGTGCTGGACAGGCTGGCGTCGTCGCGGCTGGTCACGCTCGACGACAACGGCATCGAGATCGCGCACGAGGCGCTGATCCGGGGCTGGCCGCGCCTGCGCGAATGGCTCGCCGAGGACCGTGAAGGCCTGCGCGTGCACCGTCAGCTCACCGAGGCGACCGACGCGTGGGAGTCCGTCGGCCGGGACGACGGCTGGCTCTATCGAGGCGCGCGCCTGGCGATCGCCAGGGAATGGGCGGACGAGCACGACAGCGCGCTTTCCCAGCGTGAACGCCGGTTCCTCGAGGCGAGCGTCGCGATCGAGAACCACGAGCAGGCCGTCGCCCGGCGCCGCACCCGGCGGCTGCGTCAGCTGGTCGCGCTCCTGGCCGTCCTGCTGGTGCTCGCGACGGCCGCGATGGCGTACGCCGTCCGCGCCGAGCAGACCGCGACCAGCCAGCGCAACAGCGCGCTCGCGCAGAAGGTCGCCGGGCAGGCCATCGAGATGCGGACGACGAATCCGGCGCTGGCCGCGCAGCTCGCGTTGGCGGCGTACCGCGTCGATCCGAGCGTGGACACCCGCGGCAGCGTGCTCGGGATGTTCGAGTCGCCGTACTCGACCCGCGTCCGCGGGCACGGCCACCGCGTCAACGCGACCGCACTGCGCGGCGACGGGCAGGTGATGGTCACCGGCAGCTGGGACCAGACGGCCAAGCTGTGGGACGTCAAGGATCCTCATCGCCCGGCCGAGCTGGCCACGCTGACCGGGCACACCGGCAACGTCAACTCGGTGTCCTTCAGCGCCGATGGCGCCGTGGTCGCGACGGCGGGCTGGGACAAGACCGCGCGGCTGTGGAACGTCGCCGATCCGGCGAAACCCGGGCCCGGAGTACTGGTCGGCGAGCATCCGAGCCGGGTCAACGCGGTGGCGTTCAGCCCGAAGGCCGCCGTGCTCGCGACCGCCGACGGCGACGGCACGGTGCGGTTGTTCGACGTCCGCGATCCCGCGAAACCCGTGCTCGCGGCCACCCTCCCGGGGCACACCGGCAACGTCAACGGTCTCGCCTACGCCCCCGACGGGCGGACGCTCGTCTCGACCGGCGCCGACAAGACCGCGCGGTTGTGGGACGTCGCCGACCCCGCCAAGGCCAGGCCGCTCGGTGTGGTGAACGGGCACACCGCCGGAATCCACTCCGCGGCGTTCAGCCCGGACGGCCGGACGCTCGCCACCGCGAGCATCGACCAGACCGCGCGGCTGTGGAACGTCGCCGACCCGATGGCGCCGTCACCGCTGGGGACGACGGCCGCGCACAAGACCATCGTGCGGTCCGTGGCGTTCAGTCCGGACGGGACGACGCTGGCCACCACCGGTTTCGACCGCGCCGCACGGCTTTGGGACATCACCGATCCGGCGAAACCGCGCGAGAAGCCGTCGCTCGTCGGGCATACCGCGGCCGTGGTCTGGGCGGTGTTCTCCCCGGACGGCCGCACGCTCGTGACCGCGAGCGACGACCAGACGGTGCGGATGTGGGATCTGCCGGGACCCGCGATCAGCGGTCCGGCACGGTCGGCCTGCCGGGCGGTGTTCAGCTCCGACGGGAAGCTGCTGGCCACCGGCAGCCAGGACGGCGTGGTGCGCCTGGTCGACGTCTCCGACACCCGGAACCCGCGTGAGGTGGGCAAGGTCACGGGCTTCGGCCAGGGCGTCTGCGGTCTGGCCTTCAGCCCGGACGGGCGGACGCTCGCCGCAGGCTCCTGGGACCACACCATGCGGCTGATCGACGTCAGCGATCCGCGCAAGCCGGTCGACACCGGCGTCTTCTACCGGCCGGCGGAGGAGATCGACCCCGTCGCGTTCAGCCCGGACGGCCGGACGCTCGCGACGGCCGGGTCCGGGCACACGGTGAAGCTGTGGGACGTCTCCGACATCCGGCGGCCCGTCGAACTCGCGACGCTGACCGGGCACGAGGACGACGTCCACTCGATCGCGTTCAGCCCGGACGGCCGCACCCTGCTCAGCGGCGGATGGGACCACACCGCCCGGCTGTGGGACGTCTCGATGGCGAAGGCGCCGAAGCCGCTTTCGGTGCTGAAGGGGCATTCGGACACTGTGTTCTCGGTCGCCTACAGCCCGGACGGCAAACTCGCCGCCACCGGCAGCGCGGATCGCACCGGCAAGCTCTGGGACGTGACGGATCCGGCGGCCCCGCGCGAGGCGGCGCTGCTGGCGGGGCACACCGACAACGTCATCTCGGTCGCGTTCAGCGGGGACGGGAAGACCTTCTCGACCGGCAGCTACGACCGGTCCGTGCGACTATGGGACGTCTCCGATCCGGGATCGGTCCGTGAATCGGCGAACCTGACCGACGACGTCGACCGGGTCAACGCCGTGGCGTTCGCCCCCGATGGGCACACCCTCGCGGGCTCGGTCGCGGACGGCAGCGTGCGGTTGTGGGAGACCAGCCCCGAACGGGCGGCCGAACGCATCTGCGCGACGGTGTACCCGCGGATCACGGCGGACGAGTGGGAACAACACCTGCCGGGGCTCGATTACGCGCCCCCGTGCCCGTGACCACGACCGATACGTTGTTCGGCGTTGTTGTTCGGTGAGATCGCCGTGACACCGAACAACGAAGAGGCGCTAGAAATACCCCTGGACGTGCGATGCGTCCCCACATCGTTCACTCACCGGGGGTCTGAAGGGCTCCTTCAGGGCATTCACAGTGTCCTGAAGGAGCCCTTCAGCTTTTTTCCCCCGTCACTTGTGTTCCGCGCCCAATCACGCGAGTCGCGCCCCCAAGCACGCGAGTTACGCCCCCAAGCACGCGAGTTACGCCCCCAACCACGCGAGTTACGCCTGCAAGCACGCGAGTCACGTCCTCAAGCACGCGAGTCGCGCCCGAATCACGCGTGTCGTCCATCCCGGACTGCCGAACTCGCGTGATCAGGCACGTAACTCGCGTGATCAGGCACGTAACTCGCGTGATCGGGGGCGTAACTCGCGTGCTTGAGGGCGTAACTCACGTGATTGGGCGGCGAACTCGCGTGATCAGGTGGACGACACGCGTGATCAGGCGGCCGGGATCCAGTCCGGGTTCGAGGCCAGGACGGTCAGCTGCTGGGTCGCGCGGGTCAGCGCGACGTACAGCACCCGGCGTCCGGTGGTCGACTCCGTGATGAGGTCGTTCGGCTCCACCAGGACGACGGCGTCGTACTCGAGGCCCTTGGAGTCGAGGCTGCCGACGACCTTGAGCCGCTCGTCCGACAGCCCGTCTAGCCAGCCCTCGATCTCGGGCACCCGGTCCATGGCGGTGATCACGCCGACGGTGCCTTCGACGACCCCCAGCATCTCCTTCACCGCGGCCTGCGTCGCCGCCTCCAGCCCGGCGGCCTCGACGGGCCGGACCTCCGGCGTGACACCGGTCTGCCGCACCGCGCGCGGAAGCTCGTCGGCCTCCGCGTGCCCGGCGACGACCTTCGCGGCCAGGTCGAAGATCTCCGCCGAGTTCCGGTAGTTGGTGCGCAGGGTGAACCGGCGACGCGTCGTCTTGAGCCCGAAGGCCTGGTCCCGCGCCATCGCGGCCTCGGCCGGATCCGGCCACGAACTCTGCACCGGGTCGCCGACCACGGTCCAGCTCGCGTACTTGCCGCGCCGCCCGACCATCCGCCACTGCATCGGCGAGAGGTCCTGCGATTCGTCGACGACCACGTGCGAGTACTCGTCGTAGTGCTCAGGCCGGGTCGGGGCGCCACCGCGCTCCGGGTTGACCTCGACGTTCTGGCGGGTCCGGCGGCTCTTCGGCGGCGGCCCGATCAGGACGCGCAGCTCGTCGAGGAGCGCGACGTCCGCGATGGTCCAGCCGCGCGAGCGATCGGCGAAATCGGCCGCGAGCATGCTGATCTCGCCGCGGTTGAGCAGGCCTTTCGCCGCGGAGGCGAGCCGCTTCTCGTTACCGAGCCAGCGCAGGATCTGCGCCGGGTACAGGATCGGCCACCAGGTCACCAGGAACCGGTGGAACTCGATGCGCTCGCCGAGTTCGGTGATCAGCTCGGCCTTGTCGATCTGACGGCCGTCGTCCTTCGCGTGCTGCTCGGCCTTCGCGGCGAGCGCGTCGAGCAGCAGTTCGGCGGCGCGGATCCGCGACCGGTTCGGCGGCCCGCCCGCGGTATGCACCTTGCGGCGCACCTTGTCGAGCTCGCGCGCGTTGAGCCGCAGCACCTCGCCGCGGTAGACGATCTTCATGTCCTCCGGCGCGTCTTCCGGCGTGTCCCGCAGCGCGCGCAGCAGGATCTTGCGCATCCGCAGCGATCCCTTGATCGCCGCCAGCGGAGCCGGGTCCTGCCGGGTCGCCTCGAGGCCGTCGAGGACCTCGCCGAGCGCGCGCAGTTCGACGTTCGTCTCACCCATCGACGGCAGCACCCGCGAGATGTAGCTGGTGAACACGCCGGACGGGCCGATCACCAGCACGCCCGCGCCGCCGAGCTGGCGCCGGTGGCGGTAGAGCAGGTACGCCGCGCGGTGCAGCGCGACCGCGGTCTTGCCGGTACCGGGGCCGCCGGTGATCTCCGTGACCCCGCGCCACGGCGCCCGGATGACCTCGTCCTGCTCCTTCTGGATGGTGGCGACGATGTCCCGCATCTTCTCGCCACGCGACCGCCCGAGCGCGGCCATCAGCGCGCCTTCGCCGACGATCTGCATGCCGTCGGGGACCGCGTCGGCGATCAGGACGTCGTCGTCGACGTCGAGCACGTTCTGGCCGGAGCACCGGATCACCCGGCGCCGGACGACGTCCATCGGCTCCTCGGCCGTCGCCTGGTAGAACGCCGCGGCCGCGGGCGCGCGCCAGTCGGTGACGAGGTTGTCGAACTCGGCGTCGCGGATACCGAGGCGGCCCACGTAGATGTGGTCGTTGTCGAGGTGGTCGAGCCTGCCGAAGACCAGGCCCTCGTACTCCGCGTCGAGGGTCTGCAGGGTCTGATTGGCGTGGAAGACCATCATGTCCCGTTCGAACAGCATGGACGCCTGCTCGAAGATGGCTTCCCGCCCGGCGCCATGGCCGATCTCGTAGCCCTTGGTACGCATGGCCTCAGCCTGGGCTCGCAATTCGGCGAGCCGGGTGTAGACGGTGTCCACATGGGCTTGCTCGATGGCGATCTCGGCCCGTCTGACCCGAGGTTCGGACACGCAACGCTCCTAAACGCTTCTATCGCCTCCGAGGGCGAAGGACGACTCTACGCGAGCTGGGCGGCGGCTTCACCAAGTCCCGGCCAACGTCACGGTGGAAGGCGTTGAGGCACGATGCACCCATGACCAGGATCGTGGCGGGGACCGCGGGCGGCAGGCGGCTGAAGGTCCCGCCGAAGGGCACCAGGCCCACGTCGGAACGCGTGCGCGAAGCGCTGTTCAACGCGCTCGAGGTCGCCGGCGAGCTGCAAGGGGCCCGGGTCCTCGACCTTTACGCCGGTTCGGGCGCGCTCGGGCTGGAGGCGTTGTCCCGCGGCGCGTCCGGCGCGCTGTTCGTCGAGTCGGACCGGCGCGCGGTCGAAGTGCTCAAGGGGAACGTCGCCGCGCTGGGGCTCGGCGGCGCGGTCCGGGCCGGCGCCGTCGAGTCCGTCGTGGCCGCTCCGGCGCCGGAAACGTTCGACATCGTCCTCGCCGATCCGCCCTACGCTGTCGATTCCACCCGCCTGGGGGAGGTCATGGCCGCGCTCGCGGCGGGCCGGTGGATCACGGACGGCGCGCTGGTGGTGATCGAGCGGGCCGCGCGGGACGGCGAGCCGGACTGGCCGCCGGGTTTCGAGCCGACGCGGACGAAGCGCTACGGCGACACCGCGCTCTACTGGGCCGAATATCAGGTGTGACGCCGCACTGAATGAGCGCGCAGGGGGACCGTCTCCTTGGTAGCGTCCGCGCCATGCGGCGTGCGGTCTGTCCCGGGTCCTACGACCCGGCCACCAATGGACATCTCGACATCATCGAGCGGGCGGCCAAGCTGTTCGACGAGGTCGTCGTCGCGGTGGGGGTGAACAAGAGCAAGAAGGGCCTGTTCACCACCGAGGAGCGGATGGACATGCTCCGCGAGATCACCGCGAAGCTGCCGAACGTGCGCGTCGACTCGTGGCAGGGACTGCTGGTCGATTACTGCCGCGAGAACGACATCATCGCGGTCGCGAAGGGGCTGCGGTCGGTCAGCGACTTCGACTACGAGCTCCAGATGGCGCAGATGAACCGCGAGCTGACCGGGCTCGAAACGCTGCTGATGGCCAACAACCCGGCGTACGGGTTCGTGTCGAGCTCGCTGGTCAAAGAGGTCACCGCCCTCGGTGGCGACATCGAGCACCTGGTGCCGCCGATAGTGTTCAAACGCCTCTCGGAGAAGTACTCCGACCGAGGTTGACCCGAACGGCCGAAGCCGTTGGTCGGGCGCCGGTGGGCGGCGATGAAGAGTTCATCTCGGCGCCTTCTGGTGAATACACGATCGGGTTACGGTCCGAAAATGACCAACAAACGATCGCGGATCGCCGCCGCGCTGCTCGTTCTGCTAGTCACCTTCTTCGGCGGGCTGAGTGCCGCGCAGGCCACGGCCGCCCCGGTCTCCGTCCAGCAGAACCCGTGCGGGGATCTCACCGGGTTCAAGCACGTGTCGTTGTCGTCCCTGCCCGCCGAGGCCACGACGACCTACAACCTCATCCAGAAGGGTGGCCCGTTCCCGTACCCGGACAAGGACGGCACGGTCTTCTCCAACCGCGAGAACATCCTCCCGAAGTGCGCGTCGGGGTACTACCGCGAGTACACGGTCCCCACGCCGGGATCGCCCGATCGCGGTGCGCGCCGCATCGTCACCGGTAACGCCGGCGAGCACTTCTACACCGCGGACCACTACAAGACCTTCTCCGTGATCGACGCCGACGGCACCCCGGCGCCGTCATGCGGTGACACCTCGAAGCTGACGAAGATCGGCTACTCGACGCTGTCCTCCGCGGCGAAGTCCGTGGTGGACAAGGCCCGCGGCGGCGCGAGCGGCACGGTCTACGAGAACCGCGAAGGTGTGCTGCCGTCGTGCGCCGCCGGCTACTACCAGCTGTTTCCGGTGGGCACGAGCGACCGCGTGATCTCCGGCAAGGGTGGCGAGATCGTCTACACGCCGGACCGTTACGCGACCTTCAAGCTGGTGAATCTCGCCGGCTGACCCGTCCGTGCAACATTTCGTGCCTCCTCGTCCGTGAGATACACCGGAACACGGACGAGGAGGCACGATGCGGTCTGGGGACGACGCGAGCTTCAGGGAGTTCGCCAGGGACAAGGCGCTACCGCTCAGGCGGACGGCGTACCTGCTCTGCGGCGACTGGCATCTCNGTGCCTCCTCGTCCGTGAGATACACCGGAACACGGACGAGGAGGCACGATGCGGTCTGGGGACGACGCGAGCTTCAGGGAGTTCGCCAGGGACAAGGCGCTACCGCTCAGGCGGACGGCGTACCTGCTCTGCGGCGACTGGCATCTCGCGGAGGATCTGGTCCAAACCGCGCTCATCAAGCTCTACCGGGTCTGGCCGAAGGTCCGCCGGAAAGGGACCGTCGACAACTACACGAGGCAGATCCTGATGCGCTGCTGGCTCGACGAGCGGCGACGACCATGGCGGAGCAGAGAGAACCGCGACGGCGTCGTCCCCGAAGAGCCCGCGGCCCCGGCGACCGCCGGGATCTCGGATTCGCTGCTTCGCGCCCTCGCCGAAGTTCCCCCGAAACAGCGCGCCGCCGTCGTGCTGCGCTACTGCGCCGATCTGCCGGCCGCGGAGGTCGCCGTCGCGCTGCATTGTTCGGAAGGGACGGTCAGGAGCCAGGCCGCGCGGGGGCTCGACGTCCTCCGCGCGGCCCTGCAGAGACAGCACGACGAGGCTGTCTCCGGGAGGAGCGCGTGATGGACGAACTCGAGAACAGGCTGCGCGGAATCACACTGGCCGAGCCCCCGCTCGGCTTCGACCCGGACGAGGTCGCCGTGGCGGCGGCGAAGAAGACGCGGAACCGGCGGGCGGTGGCGCTGACCGGGGGAGCCACGCTGGCGGTGATCGCGGCGGCGGTGGTGTTCGTGGCGCCGGGAGACGATCCTTCGGTGCCACCGGCCGTGCCGACCTCTTCGGTGGCCGTTCCAGCGAAGCCACCGGTATCGCCGAAGGTGAACCTGACGGCTCAGAAAGCGCGGATCACCGGGCATCTGACGGCCACGCTGCCCGCCGTGCTCACCGGGGCCGAAGACATTCAGGTCCGCTCCATCCACCAGTTGCGGACCGCGAACGACTGGGACGTCCTCGTCGCCACGGCCGGGTATCGGGACGCCGGCGGCTTCACCCGCGCCCTCGTCATCACGATCAGCGGTACCGAGGCCGCCAAGCTGGGCTTCTCCCTCGAAGACAGCTGTAAGCCGGGACGAAAAGCCCTCGCCGGACTCGACGCGGACATCTCCGGCGTGACGAGCGGGGAACCGGTGGACTGCGTGAAGCTGCCCCAAGCCGACGGAAGCACCATCGTCCTCTCCGGGATCGTCCCGTCACTGCCTCCCGGTGACTTCGAGGCCACGCGCGGAGCGGTCGTGTACCGGGCCGACGGCACGTCCGTGACCGTGACCGACAGCGCGGTCGACGGTGGCTCGCCACTGTCCGACGACCAGTTGAGCAGACTGGTCACGGATCCCGGGCTCACCCTGCGGTAGGTGGCGCGCGGTACCGGCGGGGACACGCCCGGTACCGCGCGCTTTCACCCCTTACGGCGGCGATGAGGGCAAACTGATCTCAGGGAATGTGGGGATCGCTGTAGGTAGGGAGTGGCCGTGTACCGGGTTTTCGAGGCGCTCGACGAGCTCGTCACCATCGTGGAGGAAGCCCGCGGCGTGCCGATGACCTCCAGTTGTGTCGTCCCGCGGGGGGACACCCTGGAGCTGCTCGACGACATCCGCGACGCGCTGCCGGGCGAGGTGGACGACGCCCAGGACGTCCTGGACAAACGTGATCAGCTGATCCAGACCGCCCGCACCGAGGCGGCGGAGACGATCACCACGGCGAACACCGAGGCCGACCGCACGGTCGCCGACGCGCAGGCCGAGGCCGAGCGCATCCTCGCCGACGCCCGCGCCCGCGCCGAGCAGATGATGAGCGACGCGCACGCCGAGGCCGAGCGCATGGTCGCCGCCGGGCAGGCCGAGTTCCAGAACCTCACCGACCGCTCCCGCGCCGAGTCGGAGCGGATGATCCAGGCGGGCCGCGACGCCTACGAGCGCGCCATCGAGGACGGCCGCGCCGAACAGGCCCGGCTCGTCGCCCAGACCGAGGTCGTCCAGGCCGCGCACGGCGAGGCGGCCCGCATCGTCGACGAGGCGCACGTCGAGGCCGACAAGCAGCGCGGCGACTGCGACGCCTACGTCGACGGGAAGCTGGCCGAGTTCTCCGAACTGCTGGCGACCACGCTGCGGACGGTCGACTCCGGGCGCAACCACCTGCGGTCCCCGGTCAACCTGCCGGGCAACAGCCGGACGTCGCTGTACGACTACCAGAGCTGATCACCGGCGCTCGTGACCGCGCCCGAAAGTCGGTGGCGGTACCTGCGTACCCTGGTGACCGATGTCTGAGAACAAGTCGCCGCAGGCCAGGCCTGCGCAACTGGACGACCGGAACCCGTGGGTGCTCGACACCCGCGAACTCGGCCGTCACGCCGGCCTGAGCAAGGCCGTCCAACGCTCGATCCCCGTCGAGACCGCGCTCGGTGTGCCCGACGTCATCACCATCGACGCCGGTTCCACCCTCGGACTCGACCTGATGCTCGAGTCCGTCGTCGAGGGCGTGCTCGTCAGCGGCACGGCGTCCGCCGTCGCGACGGGGCACTGCTCGCGGTGCCTCGACCCGATCACCGAGGACGTCGAGGTCGACCTGACCGAGCTCTTCGCCTACCCCGGCTCCGCGACCGAGGAGACCACCGACGAGGACGAGATCCCCCGCCTGGTGGACGACCGGATCGACCTCGAGCCGACGGTCCGCGATGCGGTGGTGCTGGCGCTGCCGCTGGCCCCGCTGTGCGCCGAGGACTGCCGGGGACTGTGCATCGAATGCGGTGTCAAGTGGGCCGATCTCGAGCCCGGTCACGGGCATGAGAAGATAGACCCTCGGTGGGCCGCGCTGGTCGATCGTTTCGATGACGAAACGGGCGATGACCAGGCCGATGGCCCCGGAAAGCAAGCCTGACGAGCACCAGCTCGATCCGGAGAAGCAAGTTCGCTCGCGACCGCGGGCAGACCGTCTGAAGGAGATCTACTCGTGGCCGTCCCGAAGCGGAAGATGTCGCGATCCAACACCCGCGCGCGCCGCAGCCAGTGGAAGGCGGCTCCGGTTCAGCTGGTGCCCTGCTCCAACCGCGCCTGCAAGCAGCCGAAGCTCCAGCACATCGCGTGCCCGGCCTGCGGCCAGCACAACGGTCGCCAGGTCGTCGAGCCCGCCTGATCGGCAGCCGACGACATGGGGGGCAAATCTGCCGGTGGACCACCCGCGGACCCCGCACCACTGCTCGAAGCTCTCGGGATCACGATCGAACCCGAGCTGCTGACGCTGTCGTTGACCCACCGTTCTTATGCCTATGAGAACGGTGGGTTGCCGCCGAACGAGCGGTTGGAGTTCCTCGGGGACGCGGTGCTGGGCCTGGTCGTCACCGACCACCTCTACAACACCCATCCCGAACTTGCCGAGGGACAGCTCGCGAAGCTCCGGGCCAGCGTGGTCAACATGCACGCGCTGGCCAGGGTCGCGCGCGGTCTCGGTGAGGGCGGGCTGGGCAAGCACCTGTTGCTGGGCAAGGGCGAAGAGCTCACCGGCGGCCGGGACAAGGCGAGCATCCTCGCCGACGGGCTCGAAGCCGTCATCGGCGCCGCGTACCAGCAGCACGGCATCGACGTCGCGCGCAAGCTCGTGCACCACCTGTTCGACGACCTACTCGCCGAGGCGCCGCTGCGTGGCGCCGGCCTGGACTGGAAGACCAGCCTCCAGGAGCTGACGGCGTCGGCCGGGCTCGGCGTGCCCGAGTACAAGGTCGAGGACACCGGGCCCGATCACCGCAAGGAGTTCAGCGCCACCGTCCTCGTCGGCGGGCGCGAACTCGGCTACGGCTCGGGAACGACCAAGAAGGAAGCCGAGCAGAAGGCCGCCGAGACAGCCTGGCGCCAGCTTTCGGCCGAGCTCGACATCGAACAGCCGCCGAAGACGACCTGAGTCCTCCTCGACGGGACGGTTCGTTGACGTCCGAGCCGGTGAATCAGTAACCGCGGCACGCATCCGCCGACCGTCGGTGGATGCGTGCTTTTTGGCTCACCGGTCGTCCGGAAAGCCGGTACCTGACCGTCCTCACCGCTCACCGGGGCCGGTGGGAGAATCGACGGCATGCCCGAACTCCCCGAGGTCGAGGTGGTCCGTGCCGGGCTCGAGGCGCATGTCTCCGGCCGGACGATCACCGAGGTCGAAGTCCTCCACGCCCGCGCGATCCGCCGCCACGAACTCGGCGCCGAGGACTTCGGCGGACGGCTTTCCGGGGTGAAGATCACCGCCGCCCGACGCCGCGGCAAGTATCTGTGGCTGGAACTCTCCGACGGCCAGGCCATGCTCGCGCATCTCGGCATGAGCGGCCAGATGCTCGTCCAGCCCGATGACGCACCCGACGAGAAGCACCTTCGCGTGCGCTTCCGCTTCGCCGACAACGGGCCGGAGTTGCGCTTCGTCGACCAGCGGACCTTCGGCGGGCTCGCGCTCGCGGAGCTCACCGAGGTCGACGGGACGCCGTTGCCGGGCACCATCGCGCATATCGCCCGCGACCCGATGGATCCGCGGTTCGACCTCGACCAGGCCGTCCGCGCGCTGCGGTCGAGGCGAACCGAGCTCAAACGCGCCCTGCTCGACCAGACCCTCGTCTCCGGGATCGGCAACATCTACGCCGACGAGGCGCTCTGGCGCGCCAAGCTCCACTGGGCCCGCCCGACCGACAGGCTCACCGCGGCCCACGGCCGTGCCGTGCTCACCGCCGCCAGCGACGTCATGGCCGAGGCGCTGGTCGCCGGCGGGACGTCGTTCGACGCGCTGTACGTCAACATCAACGGCGAGTCCGGCTACTTCGACCGGTCACTCGACGCCTACGGCCAGGAAGGACTGCCCTGCGGCCGGTGCGGGACGGCCATCCGGCGCGACCCGTTCATGAACCGGTCCTCGTTCTCCTGCCCCCGGTGCCAGCCGAAGCCGCGCGCGAGGTGAAAACTGTCGTGTACGACACGGGCACCGCGTCAACTAGCATGAACGGGCACGACATGTAGGGAGTGGGATGGTGGCCGCGACCGAGCCCGGCAAGACGACGCTCGCCGAGAAGATCGACAAGCTGTTCCAGATCGTGCTGAGACCCGATCGCGAGCCGTACAGCCACGAGGAGGTCGCCAAGGCCTGCCGCGAGGCGACCGGCGAGACCTTCTCGACGACGTACCTGTGGCAGTTGCGCACGGGGCGTCGCGACAATCCGACGAAACGCCATCTCGAGGCGCTCGCGCGGTTCTTCGGCGTCTCGCCCGCGTACTTCTTCGACGACGAGCAGAGCGCCAAGATAGCCGAGGAACTCGCGCTCCTCGGCGCCCTTCGCGACGCCGGTGTCCGCGACGTCGCGCTGCGGGCCGTAACGCTTTCCCCCGACGGACTCGACACCATCAGCGACATGATCGACGCGATCGCCCGCAGGGAATCCGGACGGGGCGGCCCGAAGAAGGAGTCGTGAGTGGACCGTCGCCGTAAGGAGTTGTGGCGCCGCTGCCGGAGTCTCGCCGACGGCGTCACCCTTCCCGAACCCTTCGACGCCGGGTCCTTCGTCGCGGAGCTGGCGGCCGAACGCGGCCGTCCCATCGAATTGATGCAGGTCAGCGTTCCTTCCAGTGGCCCGTGCGGACTGCTGATGAGCACGGAACGCGCGGACTACATCCTCTATCCGACCAACACCACCGCCCTGCACCGGCGGCACATCCTGCTGCACGAGGTCGGCCACCTGGTGTGCGGGCACGTCGGCTCGGACGCCGGGGCCGACGGGATCGTGCTCGACGCCGCCGCCGGCAAGACCCTCATGCCGAACCTGTCGCCCGAACTCGTCCGCCGTGTCCTCGGCCGCACGGGTTACAGCGCCGTCGAGGAACAGGAGGCGGAGCTGCTCGCCAGTCTCCTGGCGCGCCGTGTCGCGCGGACGGCGGTGCGCGGCGCCGCGCGTCCCGACGAGAGCGATCTCGCCGGCGGGATGGCGAGGGTCGACGATCTCTTCGGTAGCCGGAAACGGCGCCTGCCGTGACCGAGACCATCGCGTACTTCTGCTGCGTGGTGGCTTTCGCGGGCTTCGGCTACAAGCTGATCCAGGCCCGCCACACCCAGCCCCTGCGGCGGATGTGGTTCCTCAGCGCCTTCGGGATGTGCATCGCGGGCGGCATCATGCTGCTCACCCCGGCGATGGAGAACGCCGTCGGGGTCGAAGAACCGATGGGCAGCCTCCTGAACCTCGCGGCCGATCTGCTCAAGATCGGCGCGATGGCCTTCGCGGTCGCGTTCGCGCGGTCGCTGAAACTGGGGGAGGGCGAGCGGATCGGCTGGCACGCGGTGCTTTCCTGGACCGTGGTGGCCGCCGAAACCGCGCTCTTCTTCCTGTCCGACAGCTACCGGGTTGGCGACCACACCGCTGCCGGGCCGGGCAGGCTCGGCTGGTTCGTCGCGTACAACGTCCTTTTCCTCGTCTACGGTCTGATCAGCCTGCTGACCTTCTCGATCGTCTTCGCCCGCTTCGCGCGCCATGCCGCCCCCGGTCCGCTTCGCATCGGGCTGTGGCTGCTCGTCGGTGGCGGGGTTTCCGCGCTGGGCTGGACTTTCTGGGACGTCGACGACATCTACATCCTCGCCACCACCGGCGCGGTCGACGCCGGTGAGGAGACGTTCTCGGCGATTTTGGCGGCGCTGAGCGTCGGGCTCGCCGGGGCGGGCGCGACACTCAGTGTGTGGGGGCCCGCGCTGGCCACGCCGTTCCGGCTGATCGGCGCGTACCGGACGTACCGCCGGATCGAGCCGTTGTGGGCCGCGCTGCGCGACGCGGTGCCCGGAATCGCGCTGGACCCCGGCCCCGGCATGCCGGGTGGCGTCGAATTCGCCTTGTACCGCAGGGTGATCGAGATCCGGGACGGCCATCTCGCGTTGCGGCCTTACTTCGATCCGGACGTGCCGGCGCTCGCGGAAGCCGAAGCACGTGAGGCGAAGATCCCCGAAGCCCGGATCGCCGCGACGATCGAGGCGGCGGCACTGGCCGCCGCGCTCGTCGCCTCCGAGGCGGGCCGCCGGTACGCCCCCGACGACGTTCCGGCGACCTACCTCGACGAGCCGGACATCGCCACCGAAGCGGCGTGGCTCGTGGAGGTCACGCGAGCCTGGCGGCGGTCCACCGTGGTCGGACGCATCCGGGACCGGGCGCGCGAAACGCTCGCGGTCTAAGCCGAAACGATCGCGGTGACGGCGGCGGCCGCCGAGACCAGCGCGAGCCAGACCGGCGGGGCGACGTCCTTGATCTGGTCGCCGGCCCGCACGTGGAAGACCGCCGCCCCGATCAGCAAGGCGACCAGGCCTGCCGCCGCGGCGATCCCGAGCGGCCGCCAGGAGAACCCGGCCACCAGGCCCGCCGCGCCCGCGAGTTCGAGCACGCCGATCCCCTGGATCCCCCGGACCGAGAAGCCGAGCCTCTCGGTCCGGGAGACCAACGCCGGCTGACGCAGGATCTTCGCCACCCCCAGCGCGGCGAAGATCGCGGCCAGCAGTACCGACAGCACCACATGGGTCACGGCCATGACGAACTCCTTGGTGTGGAAAGGTTTCAGACCGTGACGCGGCGCATCGTGGCGAATCCGCCGGCGCCCGCGACGCAGACCAGCAGGGCGAGCACCCCGGTCACGCCGCCGACGGTCAGCGTGCTGAAGAACGTGCCGAGTTTCGGCCAGGAATCGGTCCAGCTGAGCAGCAGCACCCCGCCCAGCAGCACCAGGACCTGCGCGGCGCCGAACAGGACGACACCCACCACCGCGGCGCGCCGGTAGATCAGGCCGTACCACATGCCGTAGACGAACATCAGCGTCAGGAACACGAACGACGTGAGCAGGGTCAGGTACCAGGGACCGTCGAGCAGCCAGGGCACCCGGAAGTAGTTGAGGCCGAGCCCCCAGCCCCCGGTCGCGTTCTCGATCGCCTGGAACACGACGATCCCCACCGCGTACAGCGCGGACAGCCCGGCGACCAGCAGGATCGTGCCCAGGTAGTACGACCGCCTCGACACGCCCAGCGCGAGCCCGAACGGCAGCGACTTCGTCATGCTCAGTGCGCCGCAGACGAGCATGAACACGTACAGCGTGAACAGGCCGCCGGAGTAGTTCTCGTTCGGTGTTTCGGGGAGCAGCGAGAAGATCGCGAGGTTCACCCCGAAGGCGAAGAACGTGATGCCGACCGGGAGGACGACGTACTGGAGCCGGTCCACCAGGTGGTAGCGCGCGACGTTGATCAGGGTGTTCATGCGGACGCCTCCTCTGCGGTCTGTCCGTTGGAGGTGTGCACCATCAGTTGCTGCAAGGAAAGCGGCTCGAGCTTCAAATGCAGGGCCTTCGCCTTCGCCTTCGAAGCGGCGTCGAGCGCGTCGGCGACGGTGACCGAAGCCCGCGAACCGATCTTGCGGCGATGCAGCACCCGGCGGCCGCTGACGAAGTCGTCCACCGCGAGGGCCGGGCCCGAGACCGTGACGGCCGAACCGCGTAGTTCGTCGGCCGCCGCGTCGAGGACGACGCGGCCCTTGTCGATCATCACCACGTGCTCCAGCAGATCGGCCACTTCGTCGATCAGGTGCGTGGAGAGCAGGATCGTGCGCGGATGGGCCGAGTAGTCGTCGAGCAACCGGTCGTAGAACAGCTGGCGCGCGACGGCGTCGAGGCCCGCGTACGGCTCGTCGAGCAGCGTTAGTTCCGCTCGCGCCGCGAGCCCGATCGTGATGGACAGCGCCGAGCGCATCCCTCGCGAGAGCTTCTTGATCGGGCGCTTCGTCGGCAGGTCGAAATCGCGGAGCAGCGTGTCGGCGAGTTCGGAATCCCAGTTCGGATAGAACCACGACGCGGCCGAAAGCGCGTGCCGCACCTTGAAATCCGGGAACTGCTGGTCTTCGCGGACGAGCACCAGGCGCTTCAGCACCCGCTCGTTCTCGACCGGGCTCTCGCCGAACACGCGGACCGAGCCCGCGCTGGCGAATTCCTGCGCGGTGACGATGCGCAGGAAGGTGCTCTTGCCGGCGCCGTTGCGGCCCAGCAGGCCGGTGATCTTGCCTTCTTCGATGTCGACCGAGACATCGCCGAGCGCGAGATGGTCGCCGTAGCGCCGGGTCAGGCCGGTGGTCGAAATGGTCGGCGTCATGCGGCGGGTCCTCCGTTCCGGTGTCCGTTCCCGCGGATGAGCGAGATCAGGGTTTCGTCGTCGATGCCGAGGCGCCTCGCTTCGCTGAGCATCGGGTCGAGGTACTGCTCGGCGAACCGCTGCCGCCGGTCGGTGAGCAGCTTCTGCCGCGCCCCGGCGGCGACGAACATGCCGATACCACGCCGCTTTTCGAGCAGGCCGTCGTCGGTGAGCACGTTGATCCCCTTGGCCGCCGTCGCCGGATTGATCCGGTAGAAGGCGGCGAGTTCGTTGGTTGACGGCACGCGTTCCCCCTCGGCCAGGCTTCCCTCGGCGATGTCGTCGGCGATCTGTTCGGCGATCTGCGCGAACAGGGGTGTTCCTTCGTCGAGCACGACACCTCCGTCCCCAGTCTTCGAGCACCTCGTTGGTGCGGTGGTTCATTACTGGACTAAGTAACCCATGAACCACCCGGTCGACGCAAGTCGCCTCCGCCGTGCGCACTACTGTGCAATGCGTGGTACCTTCTGTTGCGTAAGACTGGGAGGGACGCGACTGTGGAGATCAGTCAGCTACTCAAAGGCGTGCTGGACCTCGCCGTTCTCGCGGTGCTTCGCGGAGAGGACGGCTACGGCTACGACGTACTCCGAAGACTTCGTATCGCGGGGTTGCAGGAGGTGGGCGACGCGTCGGTGTACGGGACGCTCCGGCGCCTGTACAAGGCGGGCCTGCTGACGTCCTATGTGGTGCCGAGCGAGGAAGGCCCGCACCGCAAGTACTACAGCCTCAACGAGCCGGGTCGCCAGCGGCTCGAAGAGTCGGGGCAGACCTGGCGGACTTTCGCCACGACGATGAACAGCCTGTTGGGAGAGGCAGCATGAGCACGCAGAATCCGACCGCCGTGCGGGTGTATCTGGCGAGGGTCAGGAGCGCGCTCGCCGACCTGCCCGAGAGCGAAGTCGAGGAGATCCTCGAGGACGTCCGGCCGCATCTCGCCGAGATGGAGGCGGAACTCGGGGACAACCCCAAGGTCGACGCCCTGATCGAGCGGCTGGGCAGCCCGGAAAGCTACGCCGCCGAACTGCGGGCGTCCGGCGGCTACCCGCCGCGGCCGGTCGAGGCCGGCGGCAAGACCACCGTGCTGAAGGTCAAGACCGGGATCGGCGGGGCGCGGTTCGCGTTCTGGGGCCTGGTGTTCTCGATCGGGGGCTTCGCGCTGTTCGGCTTCGCCGCCGCGGTGTGGGTCCGGGTGGAACCGTTGCTGGGCCTGCTTTTCGTCGCGCCCGTGCTCGCGATCAGCGTCGCCTACGTGGTCCGGAAGGGGGTCGCCCCGATCGCGGAACTGCCCGAGGTGGTGAAGCTCCGAGAGATCGCGGCCTCGTTCCAGAAGGACCGGAACGGCAAGGGGCTCAACTACTTCCGCACGCTCAAGCCGGCGTGGTGGGTGCTGTGCGCGGCGGTGCTGGTCATCTTCGGCCTGCTGCTCGTGCTCCGCGACACCGAAGCCGTGCTGCTCCTGCCGCTGATGCTGCTGGCGGCCGTCGCGGTGGTCTGGGCGGGCCCGAAGCTGAAGGCCGACCGGCGGCTGCTGTGGCTGGCCGTGCCGATCTCGGCGTTCGTCATCGGCAGCATGCTCGGCGGTGCGGGCGCGGCGGTCGACCTGATCGCGAAGCGGTCCTACGGCGGCGGTTCCTACAACGGCCCCTATGGGCCGAGCTACAACGACAGCTACGGGAACCCGCAGCTGATGTACGGCAGCGGGGAGGTGGAGAACATCTACGCGTTCGACGCCGAGGGCAAACCGCTGACCGAGATCTACCTCTACGACGAGAACGGCCGCCCGCTCAGCACGACCCGGTACGCCTGCGAGCAGAGCACGGGTGAGAAGCGAAGGATCGGCGACGACAACCGCTATCCGCGGCCGCGGCTCGAGCGGGGAGTCCAGGACCACGACGGAAACCTCAACGGCTACAACGGTTACCGCAGCTACTGTCTGGAAAGGACGGACGTGCCGTTCAGCGCGGCGATCCCGAAGATCACCCCGGCGCCGCCTTCCACGACCGCGCAGGCTCCGCCTTCGTCCCCGGTGCCGCCGTCGAACTCCACCCAGCCGACGCGCTAGGTGGCTCCGGGTGGAGGCGGACGTCGGGGGCCGCCTCCACCCGCGTTTCGTCCTCTGGATGCGGTAGTTGGCAACGCGAACCACCGCATCCAGAGGACGAAACGCGGATGCGGGGTCGCCCCGGGCGACGTAGCCTCCGGGGCAACGCGTTGACGGAGACGAGTAGCCAAGGGACCACGCGAGCCCAGAGAGCCGCCGGTAGNCGTCCTCTGGATGCGGTAGTTGGCAACGCGAACCACCGCATCCAGAGGACGAAACGCGGATGCGGGGTCGCCCCGGGCGACGTAGCCTCCGGGGCAACGCGTTGACGGAGACGAGTAGCCAAGGGACCACGCGAGCCCAGAGAGCCGCCGGTAGCTGGGAAGGCGGCCTCGCGCCCTTCGGTGAAGACCCTCCCGAGTGCGGGGAGGAACGGCGTCCGTGCCCCATGCCCCGCCGTCCGGCCCTCGTCACGGGCCATCGAGGCCGCCGTTCCTCCGGCGGCGGCGAAAGTGCGGTGGTACCGCGAGTTCCCTTCTCGCCCGCACTCCCAAGGGGTCGCGCACATCCGTACAGGAGTTGTGATGATCTCGCGTGTCCTCGCCGCCGACCTGCCCCGGCACGTCGGCGGCCGTGTCCGCATCGCCGGCTGGGTGCACCGCCGGCGCCGTCTGAAAACCGTCACCTTCCTGGTGGTCCGGGACCGCTCCGGACTCGCCCAGGTGGTCCTCGCCGAACCTGGTGGCCCACCTGAAGAAACCGTCGTCGAGGTCGAGGGCCTCGTCACCGCGAATCCGCAGGCGCCGGGCGGGCTCGAACTCACGGAGCCGTCCGTCGGGCTGCTTTCCGAGCCCGCCGAACCACCGCCGTTCGACCTCTACCGGCCGTCGGTTCCGGCGGCGTTGCCCACGGTGCTGGACAACGCCGCCGTCGCATTGCGGCATCCGAGGCTGAAGGAGGTGTTCGCGGTCGCGGCGGCGAGCGTCGCCGGGTTCCGGTCGGCCCTGGACGGGCTTGGGTTCACGGAAATCCATACGCCCAAGATCGTTTCGTCGGCCACGGAATCCGGTGCGAACGTCTTCGGCATCGACTACTTCGGCAGGCGGGCCTTCCTCGCGCAGTCCCCGCAGTTCTACAAACAGGCGCTGGTCGGGGTTTTCGAGCGCGTGTACGAGGTCGGCCCGGTCTTCCGCGCCGAACCGCACGACACCGCGCGGCATCTCGCGCAGTACACCAGCCTCGACGCCGAACTCGGTTTCATCGACGGCCACCATGACGTCATGACGGTGCTGCGGGAGGCGATCGCGGGAATGGCGGCCGCCGTTCCGGAGGCCGGGGTCGTGGTGCCACGGGAAATCCCGGAACTCCATTTCGCCGAGGCGCAGGAGCTGATCGCGCGGACCTCCGGCGAGGACCCGCGTGGCGAACCCGACCTCGCGCCCGCGCACGAGCGGCTGCTTTCGGAATGGGCGCTGCGCGAACACGGATCGGAATTCCTGTTCGTCACCGGCTACCCGATGGTGAAGCGGCCGTTCTACACGCATCCGGACGCGGAGCGGCCCGCGTACTCCAACAGTTTCGACCTGCTTTTCCGTGGGCTGGAACTGGTGACCGGCGGACAGCGGCTGCACCGGCACGCGGACTACGTCGCCGCGCTGGCGGAGCGCGGCGAGCCCACTGAGCCGTACCGGGACTACCTGGCGGCCTTCGCGCACGGGATGCCGCCGCACGGCGGTTTCGCGCTCGGTCTCGAACGCTGGACGGCCCGCTTGCTCGGGCTGCCCAACGTCCGCCAGGCGACGCTCTTCCCGCGCGACCTGCATCGCCTGACCCCGTGAATGCCGCGAGCCGGCACCTCCCGAAGAGGTGCCGGCTCGCGTGGGGTGAGGCTCAGTGGTGGAACGCGCTCCTGGCGGCCAGGTCGGCCAGCAGGGCGCGGCCCTTCTCGGCGTTGCGCGGCTGGGCCAGGACGTCGTAACGCCGGGCGACCAGCTGGCTCTGCGAAATGAACCCGCGCTTGTTCTTCGATGCCGCGTACCCCAGCGCGCCGAACAGCAGGTTGAACCCGATACCGCCGACGAGGCCGACGAGGATCGGCACCAGCCCGGCGCCCGGGTTCAGCAGGCTCAGCACGAGCCCGAGGAACACACCGAACATCGCGCCCGACAACGCCGAGCTGGTCAGCACCTTGCTCCAGCCCATCCGCCCGGCGATCCGCTCGACCAGGACCGGCTCGACACCGACGATGGTCACGTCCGTGATCGGGAAGTCCGTTCCCGCGAGGTGGTCGACGGCACGCTGCGCTTCGGAGTACGACTCGTACGAGCCGATCGGCCACCCACTGGGCATCGTCGGGAGCTGAGCCCGCCCCTGGGGCTCGGTGAACGTGGTCTGCTGCGTGAATGCCTGTGTCATTCCTTCTCACCTCTCTTGATCCGTACAACGTCCCGGATGCGCGGATCTCCTCCCGGTGCGGCGGGATTCACAGCATCTTCTCAGCCGGGCATCGCAGACAATCCGCCCAGGGATCAACTACGGTGGGCAATGGATAACGAACTAGACCATTGGTCGAGTTGACCGAGTTCGGTCGACCCGGTAGGAAGAAGCCACAAAGGTACCGCATCGAACCTTTAGGTGAGGCTGATGGCGAACAGGCGCGGCATGCTCACGCTCGATCGGCTCCGGGAACTGGTCGAGGAAGGCGCCGTCGACACGGTGCTGGTGGCGATCACCGACATGCAGGGCAGGCTGCAGGGCAAACGCTGCGCCGCCGAATACTTCCTCAACGAGGTCGTCGAGCACGCCACCGAAGCGTGCAACTACCTGCTCGCGGTCGACGTGGACATGAACACCGTCGACGGCTACGCGATGTCGTCCTGGGAGACCGGCTACGGCGACTTCGTCATGCGCCCGGACTTCGGCACGCTGCGCCTGCTGCCGTGGCAGGAGGGCACCGCGCTCGTCCTCGCCGACCTCGAACGGGTGCAGGGCGGTGCCGTGGCCCCCTCGCCGCGCCAGATCCTGCGCGGCCAGCTCGACCGGCTCGCCGAACGCGGTCTCGCCGCCTACGTCGGGACCGAACTGGAGTTCATCGTCTTCGACGACACCTACGAGTCGGCCTGGGACAAGCGGTATCAGGGCCTCCGCCCGGCCAATCAGTACAACGTCGACTACTCGATGCTCGGCACCGCGCGGATCGAGCCGCTGCTGCGCCGTATCCGCAACGACATGGGCGGAGCGGGCCTGTACGTCGAATCCGCCAAGGGCGAGTGCAACCCCGGCCAGCACGAGATCGCGTTCCGTTACGCCGACGCGCTGACCACCTGCGACAACCACAGCGTCTACAAGACCGGCTCCAAGGAGATCGCCGCGCAGGAGGGCAAGAGCCTCACGTTCATGGCGAAGTACAACGAACGCGAGGGCAACTCGTGCCACATCCACATCAGCCTGCGCTCCGCCGCGGGTGAACCCGTCCTGGCGGGCGACGGTCCCGGCGGGTTCTCGCCGCTGATGGAGCACTTCCTCGCGGGCCAGCTCGCCGGGCTGCGTGAGCTGACCTACTTCTTCGCGCCGAACATCAACTCCTACAAGCGTTTCGTCCCCGGCAGCTTCGCACCGACGGCCGTCGCGTGGGGCACCGACAACCGCACGTGCGCGCTCCGCGTCGTCGGCCACGGGGATTCGCTGCGCACCGAGAACCGCGTCCCCGGCGGCGACGTGAACCCGTACCTCGCGGTGGCCGCGCTGATCGCGGCCGGGCTGCACGGCATCGAGAACGAGCTGGAGCTCGAACCGGAGTTCCAGGGCAACGCCTACGTTTCCGGCAAGCCGACCGTGCCGACCACCTTGCGGGAGTCCGCGGCGCTGCTGGACGGGAGCGAGCTCGCGAGGTCCGCGTTCGGGGACGAGGTCGTCGACCACTACCTGAACGCGGCGAAGATCGAATTGGCCGCGTACGACGCCGCCGTCACCGACTGGGAGAGGATTCGTGGCTTCGAGCGGCTCTGAACCCCTGATCGGGCTGACGTCCTATCTGGAGCCCGCGAAATTCCTGGTGTGGGAGACGGAAGCGGCGCTGCTCCATCGGGTCTACGTCGACGGGATCGTCGCGGCGGGCGGCATCCCGGTCCTGCTGCCGCCGGTGAGCGGGGCACACGATCGGCTGATCTCCGCCGTGGACGGGCTCGTGCTGGTCGGCGGCGCCGATGTCGACCCGGCGCGCTACGGCCAGGAGCAGCACGCGACGACGTACACGAGGCCGAACCGGGACGCCTTCGAGTTCGGCCTGCTGCGGTCCGCTTTGTCCGCCCGTAAGCCGGTGCTCGGCGTGTGCCGGGGGCTCCAGGTGCTCAGCGTCGCTCTGGGCGGCACGCTCGCGCAGCACCTGCCGGACACTTTGGACAGTGCGGATCACCAACCCGCGCCAGGGACCTTCGGCACCACTACGGTGAGGCTTGCCGAGGGCAGCCGCGTCGCGTCGATCCTCGGCGCCGAGACCAAGGTGCCGTGTTACCACCATCAGGCGATCGACAAGCTCGGCGACGGGCTGGTCCCGGTCGGCTGGGCCGCCGACGGGACCATCGAGGCGGCCGAACTGCCCGGCGACGGGTTCGTCCTCGGCGTCCAATGGCATCCCGAACAGAATCCCGACGACATCAGGCTTTTCGAGGCACTCGTGGAAGCAGCTAAGGAGCGCGCATGACGTTCGAGGTGATCAACCCCGCCACCGAAGAGGTGGTGCGGTCGGTCGAGCTGACCTCGGCCGAGGAGGCCGACGCGGCGATCGCCCGCGCGCACGCGGCGTTCCCCGCCTGGCGTGCGGTGGCCCCCGGCGACCGGGCGCGGCTGCTGCGCCGGTTCGCCGACGCCGTCGACGCCGACATCGAGAACCTCGCCCAGCTGGAGGTCGCCAACGCCGGCCACACGATCGGCAACGCGCGCTGGGAAGCGGGCAACGTCCGCGACGTGCTGACGTACTACTCCGCGTCCCCCGAACGGTTGAGCGGCAAGCAGATCCCGGTACCCGGCGGCGTGAACATGACGTTCCACGAGCCGCTCGGCGTGGTCGGGGTGATCGTGCCGTGGAACTTCCCGATGCCCATCGCGGGCTGGGGGTTCGCACCGGCGCTCGCCGCGGGGAACACCGTCGTGCTCAAACCCGCCGAGCTCACCCCGCTCACTGCGATCCGCCTCGGCGAACTCGCCCGCGAGGCGGGGATCCCCGAGGACGTCTTCCAGGTGCTTCCCGGCAAGGGATCGGTGGTGGGGCAGCGCTTCGTGGACCACCCGGCGGTGCGGAAGGTGGTGTTCACCGGCTCCACCGAGGTCGGCAAGCAGATCATGGCGGGCTGCGCCGCGCAGGTGAAGCGGGTGACGCTGGAGCTCGGCGGCAAGAACGCGAACATCGTCTTCGCCGACGCCGACCTGGACAAGGCCGCGGCCACCGCGCCGTACGGCGTCTTCGACAACGCCGGGCAGGACTGCTGCGCGCGGTCGCTGATCCTGGTGCAGTCGAGCGTGTACGAGAAGTTCATGGAGCTGCTGGAACCGGCGGTGAACGGTGTGGTCGTGGGGGATCCGCGGCTGGAAGTGACCGAGATGGGGCCGCTGATCTCGGCGGGGCACCACGCGAAGGTCTCGTCCTATGTGGACGAATCCGCGCCGGTCGCCTTCCGGGGCAACGCGCCCGTCGGCCCCGGATACTGGTTCGCGCCGACCGTCGTCACCCCACCGGACCTGCGGCATCCGCTGGCGTCCGAGGAGATCTTCGGCCCGGTCGTCGCCGTGGTCCCGTTCGACGGCGAGGCGGACGCGGTGACGATGGCCAACCAGACCGAGTACGGGCTGTCCGGCTCGATCTGGACCCGCGACGTCGGCCGCGCCTTCCGCGTCGCGCGCGGTGTCGAAGCGGGGAACCTGTCGGTCAACTCGCATTCGTCCGTCCGGTACTGGACGCCGTTCGGCGGATTCAAGCAGTCCGGGCTCGGCCGCGAACTCGGTCCCGACGCCGTCGACGCCTTCACCGAGACCAAGAACGTCTTCATCAGCACGGAGGAATAGGAAATGGTTCAGCGTTTCGAGGGCCGGGTCGCGGTCATCACCGGCGGCAGCAGCGGCATCGGCCTCGCCACCGCGCGGCGGCTGGCGAGCGAAGGCGCGAAGGTCGTCATCGGCGACATCTCCGCCGAGGCGGGCAAGGCCGCGGCCGACGAGGTCGGCGGGCTGTTCGTGCAGGCCGACGTCACCGACGCCGAGCAGGTCGAGGCTCTGTTCCAGACCACTGTGGACACTTTCGGCTCGGTCGACGTCGCGTTCAACAACGCCGGCATCTCCCCGCCCGAGGACGACTCGATCCTCACCACGGGCATCGACGCGTGGGAGAAGGTCCAGAAGGTCAACCTGACGTCGGTGTACCTGTGCTGCAAGGCGGTGCTGCCGCATATGCAGCGGCAGGGCAAGGGCTCCATCATCAACACGGCGTCGTTCGTCGCGGTGATGGGCGCGGCGACGTCGCAGATCTCCTACACCGCGTCGAAGGGCGGGGTACTGGCGATGAGCCGGGAGCTGGGCGTGCAGTTCGCGCGGGAGAACATCCGGGTGAACGCGCTGTGCCCGGGTCCGGTGAACACGCCGCTGCTGAAGGAACTGTTCGCGAAGGACCCAGAGCGGGCGGCGCGGCGGCTGGTGCACGTGCCGGTCGGGCGGTTCGCGGAGCCGGAGGAGATCGCGGCGGCCGTCGCGTTCCTGGCGAGCGACGACGCCTCGTTCATCACGGCTTCGCAGTTCCTGGTGGACGGCGGTATCTCGGGCGCCTACGTCACCCCGCTCTGATCGCCCGCGTTTAGTCCTCTGAATGCGGTGCTCCCCGGCTGCTCTGTCCGTGAAGGCCTCCTTCCCTACTCTCAAGGTAGGGAAGGAGGCCTTCACGGACTCGGAGCCTGCCCCGGCGCGTTTAGTCCTCTAAATGCGCGGCGTCACTCGTCCCGGTGGCTGGGATGGCGGGCCGCTGACCTGCGCTGTAGTCCTGACAACGCGTAGCCAGCATCCAGGACCACCAGGAGGCCCAGCATGACCCGGCAGATGAGCACCGCCATGCGTGACTGCATCGACCTGTGCAACGAGTGCCACGCCAGGTGCGAAGAGATGATGACGCGCTGCATGGAGGTGGGCGGCGCGAAGCTCGGCATGATGATGGTGACCTGCGCGGACATGTCCCGCATGTGCGCCGACATGATGATGCGCTGCTCCGCCATGGTCGCCGACCTCGAGATGATGCGCATGTGCGCGAAGATGTGCGGCCTCGCCTCCCAGATGATGCGCATGTGCGCCGACGAGTGCGCCAAGACCGGTGACGCCGAGCTCGCCGACGCGGCCGACATGATGACGCGGTGCGCCGAACTCTGCGGCACCATCACCGCCGAGATGATGATGGAGAACGCGTAACTCGCGTGCTCAGAGCCGTCACTCGCGTGATTGAAGGCGTAACTCACGAGTTACGCCTCCGATCACGCGAGTTACGGCTCCAAGCACGCAAGTGACGTGCTCGGCTGGAAGTAGACGCGCGCTGAACACGCCAGGTACGGTGTGCGCACAACTTCAGACAGGGCCGTCGAGCTGGAGCGGGAGAGCCCCCACGAACGTGGTGGGGCACCGAAGGAGCAAACTCCCCGGAATCTCTCAGGTACCCACTACCGCTTCACGCGAGGCCACTCTGGAAAGCAGGCGCGCAAGTGCGTCTCACCCAAGGTGAAAGCCACCCCGTTCACGGGTGGTGAAACTCTCAGGTGCCATGACAGAGGGGGAGTTCCCAGCGCACCGGTCTATCCGGCGCCTGACCCAAGGAGCTCCCTTGACCAGTACGTCCTTCGACGACCGGCACATCGGCCCCTCGGAGTCCGAGCAGGCCAAGATGCTCGCCGAGGTCGGCTACGGCAGTCTCGATGCCCTGGTGCAGGCCGCCGTGCCGTCCGCGATCCGGGTCACTCGCGACCTCGAACTTCCCCCCGCCGCGTCCGAAGAGGACGCCATCGCCGAGCTTCGCGCGCTCGCCGCGCTCAACAAGCCGATGACCCAGATGATCGGCCTCGGCTTCCACGACACGGTCACCCCGGCGGTCATCCGCCGCAACGTGCTGGAGAACCCGGCCTGGTACACGGCGTACACGCCGTATCAGCCGGAGATCTCGCAGGGCCGTCTCGAAGCCCTCCTCAACTTCCAGACCATGGTCTCCGAGCTGGCCGGTCTCGCCACCGCGAACGCCTCCCTGCTCGACGAGTCCACCGCCGTCGCCGAGGCCGTCATGCTGATGCGCCGCGCGTCGAAGGCGAAGTCGAACAAGGTCGTCCTCGACGCCGAGTGCCTGCCGCAGACCATCGCCGTCGTCCGCACCCGCGCCGAGGCGATGGGCGTCGAGGTCGAGGTCCGTGACCTGCTCACCGGCCTGCCGGAGGAGTTCTTCGGTGTCGTCGTCCAGTACCCGGGCGCTTCCGGTGTGCTGCGCGGCGCGGGCTTCTACTCCGCCATCTCCGAGACCGCGAAGGCCGCCGGCGCGCTGTACACCGTCGCCGCCGACCTGCTCGCCCTCACGCTGATCACCGCGCCGGGTGAGTTCGGCGCCGACATCGCCGCCGGTTCCACCCAGCGCTTCGGCGTCCCGCTCGGTTACGGCGGCCCGCACGCCGGGTACATGGCCGTCCGCGCCGGGCTCGAGCGCTCGCTGCCGGGCCGCCTGGTCGGGGTCTCGGTCGACGCCGACGGCAACCCCGCGTACCGCCTGGCCCTGCAGACGCGTGAGCAGCACATCCGCCGCGAGAAGGCGACCTCCAACATCTGCACCGCGCAGGTCCTGCCCGCCGTGCTCGCCGCGATGTACGCGGTCTACCACGGTCCGGACGGCCTCAAGCGCATCGCGACCCGCGTCCACGGGCTCGCCGCCGGCCTGGCGGACGCCCTCCGCACGGCAGGCGTGGAGGTCGTCCACGAGGGCTTCTTCGACACCGTCCTCGCCCGCATGCCCGGGCAGGCCGAAGCGGTCGTCGCGGTCGCGCGCGAGAACGGGATCAACCTCGGCCCGGTCGACGCCGACCACGTCCGCGTCGCCGTCGACGAGGTCACCACGCCCGCGATCATCGCCAAGGTGCTCAACGCGTTCGGTATCGACACCCCCGCCGCCGACGCCAGCGCGCTGCCCGCCGGCCTCGGCCGCGAGAGCGACTACCTGACCCACGAGGTCTTCCACTCCCACCGCTCCGAGACCGCGATGCTGCGCTACCTGCGCAGCCTGTCCGACCTGGACTACGCGCTCGACCGCGGCATGATCCCGCTCGGCTCCTGCACGATGAAGCTCAACGCCACCACCGAGATGGAGCCGATCAGCTGGCGCGAGTTCGCGGGCATCCACCCGTTCGCCCCCGCCGACCAGGCCGAGGGCTACCACACCCTGGTCGAGCAGCTGTCGAGCTGGCTGGCCGAGGTCACCGGCTACGACAAGGTGTCGCTGCAGCCGAACGCGGGCAGCCAGGGCGAGCTCGCCGGCCTGCTCGCGATCCGCGCGTACCACCACGCGAACGGGCAGGCCGAACGCGAGGTCTGCCTGATCCCGTCGTCCGCCCACGGCACGAACGCCGCCTCCGCGGTCATGGCCGGGATGCGCGTCGTCGTGGTGAAGTGCACCGCCGAGGGCAACGTCGACCTCGAAGACCTGCGCGCCAAGGTCGAGGCCAACCGCGACACGCTGTCCGCGATCATGGTCACGTACCCGTCCACGCACGGCGTGTACGAGCACGGCATCGACGAGCTGGCCAAGATCGTCCACGACGCGGGCGGCCAGGTCTACGTCGACGGCGCGAACCTCAACGCGCTGCTCGGGCTCGCCAAGCCGGGTGAGTTCGGCGGCGACGTCTCGCACCTGAACCTGCACAAGACCTTCTGCATCCCGCACGGTGGCGGCGGCCCCGGCGTCGGCCCGGTCGCGGTCCGCGCGCACCTCGCGCCGTACCTGCCCAACCACCCGATGCTGGAGAAGGCCGGTCCCGAAACCGGTGTCGGCCCGATCAGCGCCGCCCCGTACGGCTCGGCGTCGATCCTGCCGATCTCCTGGGCGTACGTCCGCATGATGGGCGCGGGCGGGCTCACCGCCGCGACGCAGGTCGCCGTCCTCGCGGCGAACTACGTGGCCAAGCGGCTCAACCAGCACTACCCGGTGCTCTACACCGGCCAGGACGGCCTGGTCGCGCACGAGTGCATCCTCGACCTGCGCGGGCTCACCAAGGAGACCGGCGTCAGCGTCGACGACGTGGCGAAGCGCCTGATCGACTACGGCTTCCACGCCCCGACCATGTCGTTCCCGGTCGCGGGCACGCTGATGGTCGAGCCGACCGAGTCCGAGGACCTCGGCGAGATCGACCGCTTCATCGCGGCGATGATCGCCATCCGCGCGGAGATCGACGCCGTCGCGCAGGGCAAGTGGGCCGCGGACAACAGCCCGCTGCGCAACGCCCCGCACACCGCCGAAACCCTGGTCGGCGAGTGGGACCTGCCGTACGGCCGCGAACTGGCGGTGTACCCCGCCGGGGTGAACCGCAAGTCCAAGTACTGGCCCCCGGTGCGCCGCATCGACGGAGCGCGCGGGGACCGTAACCTCGTCTGCTCCTGCCCGCCGCTCAACGCCTACGAGAACTGAGGCACTTGATGTCGAAAGAGACGTCCCTGCACGGAGTCCACAAAGGACTGGGTGCGCTGTTCACCGATTTCGCGGGCTGGTCGATGCCGATCCGCTATTCCAGCGAGCTGGCGGAGCACAAGGCGGTCCGCGAGGCCGCGGGCCTGTTCGACCTCTCGCACATGGCCGAGATCGAGGTGACCGGCCCGCAGGCCGCCGACACCCTCGACTTCGCGCTGGTCGGCAACCTGTCGGGCGTCAAGCCGGGCCGGGCGCGCTACACGATGATCTGCGACGAGAACGGCGGCGTGCTGGACGACCTGGTCGTCTACCGCCTCGCCGACGAGAAGTTCCTGGTCGTTGCCAACGCCGGCAACGCCGACGTGGTCGCGGCGGCGCTGGCCGAGCGGGTCTCCGGGTTCGACGCGGTCGTCGAGAACAAGTCCGAGGACGTCGCGCTGATCGCCGTCCAGGGCCCGAAGGCCGTCGAGATCGTCGGCGCCGTCACCGACGCCGACCTGGGCGCGCTCAAGTACTACGCGAGCGTCCCGGCCGTCGTGAAGGGTCACGACGTCCTGCTCGCCCGCACCGGCTACACCGGCGAGGACGGCTTCGAGCTGTACGTCCCGGCCGGTGAGGCTCCCGCCGTCTGGCGCATCCTGACCGACGCCGGCGAGCCGCACGGCCTGCTCCCGGCCGGTCTCGCCTGCCGCGACACGCTGCGTCTCGAAGCCGGAATGCCGTTGTACGGCAACGAACTCAGCCTCCAGCTGAGCCCGTTCGAAGCCGGTCTCGGCCGCGTGGTCAAGTTCGAGAAGCCGGGCGACTTCGTCGGCAAGGCCGCGCTCGAAGAGCTGTCCAAGAAGGACGTTCCCCGCGTGCGTGTCGGGCTCAAGGGCTCCGGCCGCCGCGCGCCGCGTCACGGCTACACCGTCCTGGCGGGTGACACCGAGATCGGTGAGGTCACCAGTGGTGCCCTTTCGCCGACGCTGGGTTACCCGATCGCCATGGCCTACGTGGACCGGGAGCACTCCGAGCCCGGCACCGAGCTTTCCGTCGACATCCGGGGCCGTATCGAGCCCGTCGAGGTCGTCGCCCTGCCCTTCTACTCCCGCGCCTGAAAGGCCCTTTTTCGATCATGAGCATCCCCCAGGACCTGAAGTACACGAAGGAACACGAGTGGCTGAACGTCGCGGACGGCGTCGCCACCGTGGGCATCACCGCCTTCGCCGCCGAGTCGCTCGGTGACATCGTGTTCGTCCAGCTCCCCTCGGTCGGCGACACCGTCACCGCGGGTGAGGTGTTCGGTGAGGTCGAGTCGACCAAATCGGTCAGCGAGCTGTACGCACCCGTGGACGGCGAGGTCGTCGAGGTGAACGAGGCCACAACGGACACCCCCGAGCTCATCAACTCGGACCCGTACGCCGAAGGATGGCTCCTGAAGGTGCGTCTGTCCGGCGACGTGCCCGCCCTGCTCGACGCCCAGGCGTACGCCGTCTTGACCCAGGAGAACTGAGACTCACATGGTGAACGCTGCTGTGTTCAATTCAAGCCTGTCCGAAGTGGACCCCGAGGTCGCCGCGGCCGTCGCCGCCGAACTCGACCGGCAGCAGTCGACCCTGGAGATGATCGCCTCGGAGAACTTCGCCCCGGTGGGCGTGCTCGAGGCGCAGGGTTCGGTGCTGACGAACAAGTACGCCGAGGGCTACCCCGGCCGCCGCTACTACGGCGGTTGCGAGCACGTCGACGTCATCGAGCAGCTGGCGATCGACCGCGCGAAGGCCCTCTTCGGCGCGGAGCACGCCAACGTCCAGCCGCATTCGGGCGCGCAGGCCAACGCCGCCGCCATGGTCGCGGTGCTCAACCCCGGCGACACCATCCTCGGTCTCGACCTCGCGCACGGCGGGCACCTGACCCACGGGATGAAGATCAATTTCTCGGGCAAGCTCTACAACGTCGTCGCCTACCACGTCGACAAGGAGACCGGGATCGTCGACGTCGAGGAGATCGAGCGCCTCGCCAAGGAGCACAAGCCGAAGCTGATCATCGCCGGCTGGTCGGCGTACCCGCGTCAGCTCGACTTCGCCGAGTTCCGCCGTATCGCCGACGAGGTCGGCGCGAAGGTCATGGTCGACATGGCGCACTTCGCCGGTCTCGTCGCCGCCGGGCTGCACCCGAGCCCGGTGCCGTACGCCGACATCGTCACCACGACCACGCACAAGACCCTCGGCGGACCGCGCGGCGGCATCATCCTGTGCCGCCAGGAACTCGCCAAGAAGATCAACTCGGCGGTGTTCCCCGGCCAGCAGGGCGGTCCGCTGGAGCACGTCATCGCCGCCAAGGCCGTCGCACTCAAGATCGCCGCGAGCGAGGAGTTCCGCGAGCGTCAGCAGCGCGTGCTCGAAGGCGCGAAGATCCTGGCCGACCGCCTTTCGCGCACGGATTGCTCCGAAGCCGGCGTCCGCGTCCTGACCGGCGGTACCGACGTGCACCTGGTGCTCGTCGACCTGGTCAACTCCACTTTGGACGGTCAGCAGGCCGAGGACCGGCTGCACTCGGTCGGTATCACGGTCAACCGCAACGCCGTCCCGTTCGACCCGCGGCCGCCGATGGTCACCTCCGGCCTGCGGATCGGCACCCCGGCGCTGGCGACCCGCGGCTTCGGCGCCGAGGACTTCGCCGAGGTGGCCGACGTCATCGCCGAGGCGCTGCGCCCGGACTTCGACGAGGCCCTGCGCCAGTCGCTGTCCGCCCGGGTCGAGCTGCTGGCCAAGAAGCACCCGCTGTACGCGGATCTCAACCGATGAGCGCGCTCCCCGAGGGGCGCAAACTTCTCCGGCTCGAGGTCCGCAACGCGCAGACCCCGATCGAGAAGAAGCCGCCGTGGATCAAGACCCGCGCGCGGATGGGTCCGGAGTTCACCGAGCTCAAGGGACTGGTCAAGCGCGAAGGCCTCCACACCGTCTGCGAAGAAGCCGGGTGTCCCAACATCTACGAGTGCTGGGAAGACCGTGAAGCTACCTTCCTGATCGGCGGTGACCAGTGCACCCGGCGCTGTGACTTCTGCCAGATCGACACCGGCAAGCCGGCGGCGCTGGACCGGACCGAGCCGCGCAAGGTGGCGGAGTCGGTGCAGGCGATGGGCTTGCGCTATTCGACGGTGACCGGTGTCGCGCGTGACGATCTCGAAGACGGTGGCGCGTGGCTGTACGCGGAGACCGTGCGGCAGATCCACGCGTTGAACCCGGGCACGGGTGTCGAGCTGCTGATCCCGGACTTCAACGCGGATCCCGACCAGCTGGCCGAAGTCTTCGGCTCCCGCCCCGAGGTGCTGGCGCACAATGTCGAGACGGTGCCGCGGATCTTCAAGCGGATCCGGCCGGGCTTCCGGTACGCGCGGTCGCTGGAGGTCATCACCCGCGCTCGCGAGGCCGGTCTGGTGACGAAGTCGAACCTGATCCTCGGCATGGGCGAGACCCCCGAAGAGGTCGCGCCCGCGATGAAAGACCTGGTCGACGCGGGCTGCGAGATCCTGACGATCACCCAGTACCTGCGGCCGTCGCCTCGTCACCACCCGGTGGACCGGTGGGTCAAGCCGGAGGAGTTCGTCGAGCACTCGAACGCCGCCGAGGCGATGGGCTTCGCCGGCGTGATGGCCGGGCCGCTCGTACGCTCGTCTTATCGGGCCGGGCGGCTGTTCGCGCAGACGAAGGCCCACCGCGGCGAGCCGCTGTCGGAGAACTTGGCCCATCTCGCCGCCGAAGGGCCCGCGGCCCAAGAAGCCAGCTCACTGCTGGCCAGATAGGAAGGAGGGCAGATCAATGGCGATCAGCGTCTTCGACCTGTTTTCGATCGGCATCGGCCCCTCCAGCTCCCATACGGTGGGCCCGATGCGCGCCGCACTGACCTTTGTGGACGGTCTGGCCGCCGACGGCGACCTGACGGCCACGACGCGTGTCCAGAGCGAGCTTTTCGGCTCGCTGGGCGCCACCGGGTTCGGGCACGGCAGCGACAAGGCCGTGCTGCTCGGGCTGTCGGGGGAGCGTCCGGAGGAGATCGACACCGACACGGTGCCCGGCAAGATCGCGGAGATCCGCGAATCCTGCCGGTTGAAGGTGCGTGGTGAGCACGAGATCGTGTTCACCGAGGACACCGACCTGACCATGCACCGGCGGAAGTCGTTGCCGGCGCATCCGAACGGGATGATCTTCCGCGCGTTCGACGCCGACGGGAAGGTGCTGCGCGAGCGCACCTACTACTCCGTCGGCGGCGGGTTCGTGCGGGACGAGTCCTACGAGACCGACACTGTCGTCGTCGAGGACTCGACCCGGCTGGAGTTCCCGTTCCGCACCGGCGCGGATCTGCTGAAGCACTGCGAGGACACCGGGCTGCCGATCAGCGAGATCATGCTGCGCAACGAGCTTTCGTGGCGCACGCGCGAGGAAGTCCGCGAAGGGCTGCTGGAGATCTGGCAGGTCATGGCGGAATGCGTGCGCAACGGCTGCGAGCACGAGGGCGTCCTGCCGGGCGGGCTGAAGGTGCCGCGCCGCGCGAAGGCGTTGCACGAGAAGCTGCTCGCCGAGGACGGCGTCGGCGACCCGCTGTACGCGATGGACTGGGTGAGCCTGTACGCGCTGGCGGTCAACGAGGAGAACGCCGCGGGCGGCCGTGTCGTGACCGCGCCGACCAACGGCGCCGCGGGAATCATCCCGGCCGTCCTGCACTACTACCAGCGGTTCATCCGGGGCTCCTCGGACGACGGCATCGTGACGTTCATGCTCACCGCGGGCGCGATCGGCTCGATCCTCAAGCAGACGGGCTCGATCTCGGGCGCCGAGGTCGGCTGCCAGGGCGAGGTCGGTTCGGCCAGCGCCATGGCCGCCGCCGGGCTCACCGAGGTCCTCGGTGGCTCGCCCGCGCAGGTGGAGAACGCCGCCGAGATCGGCGTCGAGCACCACCTGGGGCTGACCTGCGACCCGGTCGGCGGGCTGGTGCAGATCCCGTGCATCGAACGCAACGCAGTCGGCGCGTCCAAGGCGATCCACGCCGCGCGGATGGCGATGCGCGGCGACGGTTCGCACGTCGTGACGCTGGACAAGGCGATCAAGACCATGCGCGAGACCGGCGCCGACATGAGTGTGAAGTACAAGGAAACCGCACGCGGTGGCCTCGCCGTGAACGTCATCGAGTGCTGACGCCCGCGTTCAGTCCTCTGGATGCGGTAGTTGCACACGCAAGTACCGCATCCAGAGGACGAATTGCGGGCCGCCTAAACTCGAAGGGTGGAGTCGAGCACGGTCGCGAACGCGGGTGACGCGCTGTTCCGCCCGGTGCGCGCGGGCAACGCCTTCGAGGAGACCGTCGAAAGGCTGCTCCAGGCGATCCGGCTGGGCGTGGTGGGCGCGGGGGAGCGGCTGCCCTCGGAACGCGAGCTCGCCGAGCGGCTCGGGGTCAGCCGGGTGACGCTGCGCGAGGCCATCCGCGCGCTGTCCGACGCGGGCTACGTCGAGTCGCGGCGCGGACGCTACGGCGGCACGTTCGTCAACGACGTCTTGCCAGACCCGCCCGCAACCGAAGGGCTGAAGGTCGACAACGCCACCCTGGAGGACGCGCTCGGCCTGCGGCACGTCCTGGAGACCGGTGCCGCCGAGATGGCGGCGTCGCGGTCCCTCAGCCCGGCCGACCGGCAGCATCTGACCAGCACGCTCGCCGAGGCGGCCGCGGCCGACGTCGGCGACTACCGGCGCAAGGATTCGCGGCTGCACCTGGCGATCGCCGAGGTCACCGCGTCCGGCTCGCTGACCACGGCGATGGCCGACGCGCGGATGCGGATCAACCAGCTGCTCGACATGATCCCGCTGCTCGAACCCAATCTGGAGCACTCCAACGCCCAGCACGAGGCCATCGTCGACGCGATCCTCGCCGGAGACTCCGAGGCGGCGCGGCGGGCGATGACGGAGCACGTCGAAGGGACCGCTTCACTGCTTCGCGCGTTCCTCGCTTGAGGTCAGCAGCGCGTGCGCGAAATCGATGGCGTGCGGTGTATCCGGGAAGACCCGGCCCTCCGCGCGGAGCCGGTCCGCGACGCCGAGTTCGTCGAGCACCTTCTCGTGGCCGGGTCTGATCCCCGACACCAGGACCGTGATCCCGCGATGTTCGAGGCGTTCGATGGCGTCGCGCAGGACGAGGGCGCCGGTGGCGTCGATGGCCGACACCCGTGACATCCGGAGGATGACCACCCGGACGTCGGCCACCTCGGACAGCTCCAGCAGGAACTGGTGGGCCGCGGCGAAGACCAGCGGTCCGTCGAGCCGGAACGCGACGATGTGCTCGTCCAGCAGCGCCCGTTCCTCGGCCGCGTGATCGGCGTGATCGAGCGCGACCTCTTCGATGCGAGCCGCCTTCGCGATCGCCCGCAAGGCCAGTGCGCCCGCCACGACGAGGCCGAGGATGACCGCGGTGACCAGGTCCAGGATCAGCGTCGCGGCCGCGGTGAGCACGAGGACCAGCGCGTCACGCCGGGTCGAACGCAGGAGCGCGCGGACCGAGCCCGCCTCGACCATGCGGACGGCGGTGGCCAGCAGCACCCCGGCGAGCGCCGCGATCGGGATCGTGGCCACGAGCGGCGCCGCCGCGAAGACGATCACCGCCAGCACCATCGCGTGGGTGAACGAGGCGAGCCGCGACTTCGCCCCGGCACGGACGTTGACCGCGGTGCGCGCGATAGCCGCGGTGGCGGGCACGCCGCCGAACAGCGGGGTGACGAGATTCGCGAGGCCCTGCCCGAAGAGTTCCCGATCCGGGTCGTGGCGTTCGTTGACGCTCATCGCGTCGGCGACCGTGGCCGAAAGGAGGCTTTCCAGCGCGGCAAGTGCCGCGACCGCGACGGCGGAGGGCGCGAGCGCGCCCAAGGTCGACAGATCCAGGAAGTCCAGCGAAGGGGCGGGAAGGCCGTTGGGCAGGGCGCCGATGCGAGCGACCGGCAGCTGCGCGAACTGACTCACGAGGGTCGCGATGGCCACCGCGACCAGCGAGAACGGGATCGACGGCTGCCACTTCGCGCCGAGCAGCATCAGGGCGGCGACCCCGGCGGCGATCGCGATCGAGGGCCAGGCGGGATGCCCGGCGAAATCGGCCACCGCCTTCGCCGCGACGACGGCCAGCTTCTCGCCCTCGGGGGTGGCGACGCCGAGCGCGCCGGGGACCTGCTGCAACGCGATCACCCCGGCGATGCCCAGCGTGAAACCCTCGACCACCGGCGTCGGCACATAACGCATGTACCGGCCGGCGCGGGCGACCGCGAGCAGGAGCAGCAAGACCCCGGCGAGCAGGCCGACCGTCAGCACGCCGCCCGCTCCGTGCGTGGCCATGATCGGCACCAGCACCACGGTCATCGCGCCGGTCGGCCCGGACACCTGGAGGTTGGAGCCGCCGAAGATCGCGGCCAGCGCGCCGGCGACGATCGCGGTGACCAGCCCGGCTTCGGCCCCGAGGCCGGACGAGATGCCGAAGCCCAGCGCCAGCGGCAAGGCGACGATCGCGACGGTCAGGCCCGCCGTGAGGTCGCGCCGGGGAGCGCGCTTGAGCGTCCGCAGGTCTTCACGTCCGGGCAGGAGCGAGCGCAGTTCCGAAAGCTTCAGACCCGCCACCCAGTCACTCCGCGTCGCGTAGCTGGGCGAGCAGGACGTTCTGGTCGGCCAGCAGCTCGGTGAGGATCCGCCGGGCCGCGCGCAGGAGCTCGACGACGTCGCCGCCGGCGAGCGCGTACACCACCGTCGAGCCCTCGCGGGTCGAGGTGACGATTCCCGACCTGCGCAGGACGGCCAGCTGCTGCGAGAGGTTGGAGGCCTCGACCTCGATCTCGGCGAGCAGGTCGCGGACGGCCTTCGGGCCTTCGGCGAGCAGCTCCAGCACACGAATCCGGACCGGGTGGCCCAGCATGCGGAAGAACTCCGCCTTGGCCTGGTACAGGGGGACGGGCATCTGACCATATTATCAAATGAAGAATTCTTCAAGTCATGAACAGGAGGCAGTTCGGTGACTTTCCCACAACCTTTTCACTCGTTCGGGCGTCTAACCTGGCGTGGAAAACCCGGATGAGGCAGACGCACCCGAGTCGGAGACCACGGCCCCTCCCGAGCCGAAGAGCAAGAGGCGCAGGTGGCGACGGATCGCCGCCTGGACGCTCGGCCTGCTGATCGGCATCCCCGTCGTCGCGTTCGGGCTCGCGTACGTCCTGCTCGACGTCCGCAGCCCGCAAGAGGTCCTCGCCGACCTCGACAAGACCGTGGTCCTGCAGAACGCCGACGGTTCCGAGCTGCTCAAGGTGGTACCGCCCGGCGGCGACCGGCTGTTCGTGCCGTACGACGCCATCCCCGCGAAACTACGCGACGCGATCGTCGCGACCGAGGACCCGACCTTCTGGGACAACGAGGGTTTCGACCTCACCGGGCTCGGCCGCGCGCTGGTGACCGGCGTCGGCGGCGGTTCGGGGATCACCCAGCAGTACATCAAGAAGTCCACCGGCAACGAGGACGCCACCCTCACCCGCAAGTTCTCCGAGCTGGTGCTCGCCACGAAGATCACCCAGCAGCAGACCAAGAAGGAGATCTTCGAGAGTTACGTCAACATCATCTCGTTCGGCCGCGGCACCTACGGCCCGGCTTCGGCGATGAACGCCTACTTCGGCCGCAAGCTCGATGACTCGATGACCTGGAGCGAGGCGGCGTTCCTCGCGGGCATGATTCAGTCGCCTTCGGTGCACGACCCGTACGCCTCCAGCCACGAGCACGCGATGAAGCGCTGGTCCTACGTGATGAACAAGCTGGTCGCGCGCGGTTACGTCAGCCAGGCCGAAGCGGTCACCATGACCTACCCGGAGGACGCGATCCAGGCGCCGTCGGAGACCCGGGCCGGTCGCGTGACCTACGAGCAGTACCACATCAAGCAGCAGGTCCTCGCGGAACTGGAACAGGTCGGCTACCCGCTCGACCGGCTCCGCGGCGGTGCGATGAAGGTCGAGACGACCATCGATCCGCGAGCGCAGGCCGAAGCCGAGAAAGCCGTCAAGGAGCGGTTGAAGGGTCAGCCGGAGCACTTCCGCGCGTCGCTGGTCGCCGTCGAACCCGGGACCGGCGCCATCCGCGCCTACAACGGCGGTGGCTGGAGCGTGCACGACTACGCCGGCACCCCGTACGGCACCGGCTCCGCCTTCCAGCCGTTCATCCTCGCCGCCGGTCTCGAACGGGGCATCGGCGTGGACGAACCGCTCAAGGCGCCCGCGGAGGTCGACTTCCTCGGCGAAACCTTCAAATTCGAGGACCAGTGCGGTGAAGCCGGGAAGTGCACGCTGCGTGAGGCGATGGGGCGGGGCGCCCAGGGCCCGTTCGTCGACCTGGCGAAGAAACTGGGCGCGGAAGCGGTCCGCGAAGGCGCCCGCGCGGCCGGGATCCCCGAGACCGTCGACGGCGCGGTGACACTGCGGGAGAAGGACGGGTTCCTGATCGGCCCCGGGATCGCGGTCGGCCGGTATCCCCTGCGCCCCAGCGACATGGCCGGTGCCTACGCGACCTTCGCCGCCGACGGTATGCGCGCCACCCCGCATCTGGTGTCGAAGATCCGGGACGAGAACGGCGAGATCGTGTGGGAACGGCCGTCGGACAGGGCGCCCGCGTTCAAAGACGACGAGGCGCTGAGCCGCCGGATCGCGAGCGAAATGAGCCAGGTGCTGGCCACCGGCCTGAAGGACCGCCCGGCGGCGCTGAAGACCGGCGACTTCCAGTTCGAGGAGACGGACGACAACGCCGGTGGCTGGGCGGTCGGGTACACGCCGCAGCTCGCGACGGCGGTCTGGGTCGGCTCCGACGAGCCGCGCCGGATGCGGGACGCCGCCGGGGAGAAACTGACCGGGCGGACGATCCCGGCCGACGTGTGGCAGCGCTTCATGACCGGTGTGCACCAGGGGGTGCCGGTGCGGTGGCCGGACGGCTCGGGCCCGCGGCCGGTCACGACGGCGCCGCGGTGAGGCTTCGGTCCAGGTCGCCCTGGACGCGGTGTCGCGAAAGCCACTTTCGGGACATCAGACGTCGCGAAAGTGGCTTTCGCGACATGCTCACCAGGCCTCGTGAGTGGCTAGGACGATTCCAACTGTCCTGACCACTCACGAGGGCTTGGTGCGGCGGCTGCTCCGCACCAGAGTCATGNCGCGAAAGCCACTTTCGGGACATCAGACGTCGCGAAAGTGGCTTTCGCGACACGGTCACCGGGACGGCACACGCCCGGCCGAAGCGCGACGACCCGGCCGAGCGGGAGCCGTCAGGGCTTCACCAGCACGACGGTGAGCCCGTCGTAGCCCTTGCTGCCCACCGTCTGGACGGCCGTCGCGTCGACGCGGGGTTCGGCGGCGATCATCTCGTGCAGCCGCCTGATCCCTTGGATGTTGGGGTCTTCGCTGGCGGCGTCGGTCACCGCGCCGCCTCGGACGACGTTGTCGACCACGATCACGCCGCCGGGCCGGACGAGCTCCAGCGACGCCTCGAAGTAGGCCGGGTTGTTGACCTTGTCGGCGTCGATGAAGGCCAGATCGATCGGGCCCTCGACCGAGGGCAGCAGGTCCAGCGCCTTGCCGACGCGGACGTCGACCAGCCCGCCGAGCCCGGCCGCTTCGATGTTGCCGCGCGCGACCTCGGCGTGTTTCGGGTCGTATTCGAGGGTGACGAGCCTGCCCTGCGGCGGCAGGGCGCGGGCGAGCCAGATCGTGCTGTATCCGCCGAGCGTGCCGATCTCCAGGATGGACCGGGCGCCGATCATCCTCGCCATCAGGTTGAGCAGTTTGCCCTGGTTCGGCGCGACGGCGATCGACGGCAGCCCGGCCTGATCCGACGCCTCGCGCGCGCCTTCGAGGGCGGGATCGGACGGGATGAGCACCCCGGACAGATAATCGTCCACTTCGGACCACAGTTGCTGTGACATGGCACCTCCGCCGCCAACCTACTCCGGGATGATCAAGCGGCGCGGCGACCGGCCTTCGGGATCACCAGCGGGGTCCCGGTTTCGGGGCACGGCATCACCCGGCAGGGCAGCTCGAAGATCTTCTCGACGTTGGCCGCGGTCACGACCTCTTCGGGCGAGCCCGTCGCCAGGACCTCTCCGCCGCGCATCGCGATCATGTGCGTCGCGTAGCGGGCGGCGTGGTTGAGGTCGTGCAGCACCGCGACCAGCGTGCGGCCCTGTTCCTGGTGCAGCTGCGCGCACAGGTCGAGGATGTCCATCTGGTGGGCGATGTCCAGGTACGTCGTCGGCTCGTCGAGCAGCAGGAGATCGGTCTCCTGCGCGAGCGCCATCGCCATCCACACGCGCTGCCGCTGACCGCCCGACAGTTCGTCGACCAGCCGCTCGGCGAGGTCGTCGACCCCGGTGGCGCGCATGGACTCCGCGACCACGGTGGCGTCCTCGCGGGACCACTGGCGCAGCAGGCGCTGGTGCGGGTACCGGCCACGCGCGACGAGGTCCGCGACGGTGATGCCGTCGGGCGCGATCGAGCTCTGCGGGAGCAGGCCGAGCCGCCGCGCGACCTCCTTGGCGGGGAAGGAGCTGATCACCTGCCCGTCGAGGAACACCGACCCCTGGCGGGGTTTGAGCATCCGCGCGAGCGCGCGCAGCAGGGTCGTCTTGCCGCACGCGTTCGGGCCGACGATCACGGTGAACGACCGGTCGGGGATGACCACCCCGAGGTCTTCGGCCACGGTCCGGCCGTCGTAGGCGAGCGTCAGCGCGTCCGCGTGCAGGCGGGACGTCGTGCTCTGCTCGGTGAGGGTTTCCACGGTCTCCACGCAGGTTAGGCTAACCTAGGAGTCCGCCGTTGTGGTGTTCCGTAGGTCGCAGTCGGCTCACGACGTTCGTCGATGGCATCATCCGCAGTGCACTATCGCAGTGCAATCCCGCGAGCGGTCTCGGTGCGATCGAAGGAACCTGTATGGAGGACTACCGGATAGTCGCGGACGAGATCTCCGCCGACGTCGAGGCGGGAAGGCTCCGTCCTGGCGACCGGCTGCCCCCGCAGCGGCGCTTCGCCCGCGAACGCGGAATCGCGAACTCGACCGCCGCCAGGGTCTACGGCGAACTCGTCCGGAGAGGTGTCGTGGTCGGCGAGGTCGGCCGGGGCACGTTCGTCCGCGCCGGGAGGCCGCCGCTGGAGACCGCGCTCGCCGAACCCGGTGGCGCGACGGTCGACCTCGAGCTCAACTTCGCCGTCCTGCCAGAGCAGTCGGCGCTGGTCGGGAAGGCGCTGGAGCCGCTGCTGCGTGACGACGTCCTGACCGCGGCGCTGCGGCCGGGAAGCGTCTCGGGTTCGAAGCAGGCGCGTGACGCCGTCGTCGGGCTGCTCGCGAAGGACGGCTGGACGCCGGAGATCCTCTTCGCCGGGAGCGGGCGCCAGGCCATCGCGGCCGCCATCGCCGCCTTCGTGCCGATGGGGGAGCGCCTCGCCGTCGAAGCCATCACCTATCCCGTGGTCAAGGCACTCGCCGGACGGCTCGGGGTCCAGTTGGTGCCCATCGAGACCGACGAGAGGGGTCTCATACCCGAGGCGCTCGAAGCCGCGTCCGTGCGCGCGCTGTACGTCCAGCCGACGCTGCACAACCCGCTCGGGTCCACAATGGACGAAGCGCGGCGCGTTGAGCTGGCGGAAACCGTGCGGCGGATGGACATCCCGGTGATCGAGGACGGTATCTACACCTTCCTCCGGCCCGAGGTCCGCCCGTTCGCGGCGTACGCGCCGGAGCGCACCGTGTTCGTCGACAGCATGTCGAAACGGCTCGCCCCGGGGCTGACCACCGGTTTCCTCGCCGTCCCGGCGGAATGGCGGGAACGGCTGGCCGCGTCCGTGCGCTCGGGCGGCTGGGTCGCGCCCCGGTTCGCCGTCGAAGCCGCCACCCGGTGGATCACCGGCGGGACGCTGGAAACCGTCGAGCGGGCGAAACGGCTCGACGCCGCGGAACGCCAGCGGGTGACGGCGGCGCGGCTGGCCGGGTTCGCCCTGCACGCCGATCCGCAGGCGTATCACTGCTGGTGGGAGCTCCCCGAACACTGGCGCGCCGAGACCTTCGTCGCCGCGGCCGCGCGGCGCGGGATCGCGGTCACCCCGGCGGCCGCGTTCGCCGTCGTCCCCGGTCACGCCCCGAACGCGGTGCGCCTCGCCGTCTCGTCGCCGCCCCTGGAGACGCTCGCGGCCGCCTTGGACGTCCTCGCCGGTCTCGCTTCCGGTCGCCCCGAGGACGCCGGCGTCGACTGACCCCCCCGCATCCAGAGAACGAAATGCGTCAGGGGCGGGGCGCCCACTTGCCGACGAAGCTGCCGCAGGTGACGGTCTGCCCGGTGAGCCGGGACCGCAGCGCGTTCTCCAGGCCGAGGTAGTCGAAGATCGGCGCGTCCCCGGCGACCTCGGCGGGCACCGGCCCGCCTCTGGCCAGCGCGGGCATGCTGACGGTCTGAAACAGCACCAGGTAATCGCCTTCGCGGTTGAGGACGTCGGCGGTCGCGAGCATGCGCTCCGGAGCGTCGGCGACGATCTCCAGCGGCAGCGGCCATTCCAGCGGGAACGGGTTGCGCAGGCCGAAGGCGGGATAGGCGAACGGGTTGTCCGGCAGGACGGCCGTGCGCCCGGCGGGGAATCGCGTGACGCAGTCCTGGATCTGGGAGATGTAGGTGAAGGTGCCCGGATTCGTCCGGATCCCGCGCATCGACGGCGTCACCTCGCCGAGATCGCCGGTCAGCTTCTCGTGCGCCATGTCGAGGTACGCGGCTTCGTCGTGGTGCGCGACCACGGCCCAGCCCGACGCCAGCACCGCGACCAGGCCCATCGCCGTGGCGCCGGCCAGCCCGAGCCGGCGGGACGGCTCCGGCAGCGGCGGCAGCGCGTCCGCCAGCAGCAGGATCGCCGTCAGCGCCAGTGTTCCGGTGAACAGCGTCGGCGTGTCGTTCCCCCAGGACAGGCTGGTCATGAAGCCGGTCGCGAAGACGAGCGCGCCCATCCGCGAGAACCGCCGCGTCGCCGCCCAGTTCACCAGCAGCGCGACACCGAGGATCCACCAGAGGACGTCCGCCCAGCGCGACGCGCCGGTGAAGTGCCCGTCGACGACCGTGCCGACCACCACCGCCACGCCGGCCAGGAGCAGCAGCCGCGCGAGGACCGCCCCGGCGCGGCCCGCGCGCTCGCGGAAGATCCCCAGCAGCGCCAGGAACACCCCTGCGATCGCGAAGAAGGTCAAGCCACGTACCGGCGGCCGCAGCAGCGACGCGGGGTTTTCCAGCCACAGCCCGAGAAGGCGCTGGCCGTACGCGGGCAGGCCGCCGGTGAGCTGCTCGGCCATCGCGCCCAGCCCGCCGTCGAGGGTGACGATTCCGATGTAGAACACCAGGAAAGCGCCCAGCGCCAGCAGATCCCAGGCCAGCCGGGCCCACCAGCGGCCGGTGCGGAACGCGCCTTCCCGCAGCGACGGGTGCAGCAGCAGCCAGCACAACGCGATCAGCGGTACCGGCGCGAAACTCTGTTTGACGAACACCGCGGTGCCCAGCAGCACCAGGCCGAGCCGCCGCGGCCACGCCTTGCCGTTGCGCAGCCCCGAATCCAGCGCCCAGGCACCGCAGGCGGTCAGGAAGATCCCGTCGATCGTGTGCCAGGCCATCAGCGGGAAGGCGTTGAGGTTCAGCAGCGACGCGGCCGCCGTCAGCCCGGTGAGCCCCGGGCCCCAGTCACGGACGCGGCGCCGGGTGACCAGCACGGCGAACGCGATGGTCGCCAGGATGATCTCCAGCATGCTGAGCACGCTGGAGACGAAGAACAACGGACCCGGCAGCATGAAGTCGACGATGTGCAGGTACGCCGAACCCAGTGGCCGCGCGGAGATGATGTCGGAATGCGGGACTTCGCCGTGCAGCACCCGCCACGCCTGGGCGAGGATGAAGCCCTGGTCCGACGGATGGAAACCGAAGCGCCCCACCCGGAGTTCGGTGGCGACGGCGAGCGCGAGCACCCAGATCGCGTGCAGGGAAAGCCGCAGCACTGTCCTGGACGGACGTACCGCTGGCACCCCAGCCGCGTCCGGTCCGGTCGACAGCGGGGGACTGGCGACGTCCACACTGCCCCTTCCCGGTCGTCCTGCCTCGGCCCGTGCCCGCCGACCCCCCGGCGTATCGGAAACCGATGGTAGCGGCCAGGGGCGTCCCCCGATCGAGCCCCGGCGGCGGGACGTCAGGGACGGCGGCGCCAGACCAGCCGGGTGACCGCGCCCGCCACCGACGCGAGCGGAGCCTTCCGGGGCAGGCCACGGGATTCCGGGGCGGACTCGGGCATCGCGCGGTAGACGAGGTGGGCGAAGAACCTCGCCGTCTTGGGTGCGACGAGCGTCACGAGTTCGGCGGCGGTTCCTTCGGGCAGGTTCAGGATCTCGGGTCGTTTCTCCAGTGCCTTCACCACCAGAGCGGCGGCGCGTTCGGGGGAGCTCGACGGCATGCCTCGATAGGACCCGGTCGGTGCGATCATGTCGGTGCGCACCAGCGGCATCCGGACCGAGGTGAAGGTGACGCCGTCGGAAAGCGTTTCCCGGCCGGCGGTCAGCCCGAACTCCTCCAGCGCGGCCTTCGAGGCCAGGTAAGCGGAAAACCGCGGGGTGTCCGTTTGCAGTCCTTGGGTGGTCACGTTGACGACGTGCCCGAATCCGCGCGCGGTCATCGACGGCAGCAGGCCCAGCGTCAGCCGCACGGGGCCGAAGTAGTTGATCGCCATCGTCCGCTCGTAGTCGTGGAACCGTTCGGTGGACAGCGAAAGCGACCGCCGGATCGAGCGGCCCGCGTTGTTGACCAGCATGTCGACGGCGCCGTGCGCGGCGAGCACGTCCTTGACCAGCGCGTCGACGGCACCGCCGTCGGTGAGGTCGCACGGATACGCCGACGCCTTCCCGCCCGCCGCGACGATCTGCTCGCGGACCTGTTCGAGTTCGTCGGCGCGCCTGGCCACGAGGATCACTTCGCCGCCCTTCGCGGCGACGGCCAGCGCGGACGCGCGACCGATGCCCGAGGAGGCCCCGGTGATCAGCACCTTGCGACCGACGAGGGGTGCCGGCCCCGGACGGCGGCGGCCGCGGTCGGGATCCAGGTGCTCCAGCCAGTACCGGTAGAGCGGACCGGCGTACTCCTTCAACGGCGGCAAGGTGATGCCGCTGCCTTCGAGCGCGGCCGTCGTCGCGCTCGTGTCGAAGTCGACCTCCATGCTCAGATGCGGCAGGACTTCGAGCGGGATGCCGAGTTCCGCCAGCACCGCAGCCCTGGCCGAACGCCCGCCAGGGACCCGGTCGAATCCGGCGGCCGCGGATTTCGCCAGCCGGGTTCCGGCGCGCTTCAGCGCTCCGGACGGTCCGGGAGGGAGGACCGCGGAGATCTTCGGCCCGCCCGCGGCCCCCGCGAAGGCGTTGTAGACCTCGTGAAGCGGTTGCGGCCGCGGTGACGCGAGGTGGTACGTGCTCCCGCTGGGCGCGTCGGCGTGCATGAGGTGTTCCATCGCCTCGACGACGTAGTCGACCGGAACGAGGTTCGTGGCGCCGAGATCCGGTGCGGCCAGCGGAAGCCGCCGGGGCAGCGCGGCGAGCCGCGAGATCGCGGGCAGGAAGTAGTACGGACCGTCGATCTTGTCCATCTCGCCGGTGCGCGAATCACCGGCCACCGCGGACGGCCGGTACACCCGGAACGGCGTTTTCCCGTGCTGCCGCACGAGTTTCTCCGCCTCGAACTTCGTCGCGTGGTACGGCGAAGCGAAACTCTGGCCGAGGTCGAAGTCGGCCTCGGTGAACCGCCCGGCGTACCGCCCGGCGACCGCGATCGACGAGACGTGGTGGAAGAGCCCGGCCTTCGCGGCGGCGGCGAACTCCAGGACGTTGCGGGTGCCGTCGACATTGGCCGCGCGGTTCGCCGCTTCGTCCGCGGTGAGGTCGTAGATCGCGCCGAGATGCACGACGTGGTCAAGGGGCTCCAGGCGGGCGGGATCGATGCCCAGCAGGGGTTCGGTCAGATCGCCGGTGACGGGAACGAGCTTCTCGTGGCTCGGGAGCTTCCCGCGTGAGGTCTCCCGCACGAGAACGTGGACGGCTACGGTCTCAGGTCGCCGTAGTAGGCGCGCGACCAGGCGTTTTCCCAGAAAACCCGTCGCGCCCGTCACGAAGTAGGTGGTCATGGCCGGCTCCTTCCGAACGGGGCCGACTCTACCTACTCAGAAGTAGGAACGGTAGTTGTCATTCATGGTGGTCCGGATGCTCGGCCACCGCGACCACGGCGTCGCGGAGCGCGGCGCGCAGGCGCCCCACGTCCAGCGGCCCGAGCACGGCGGCCTCTCCGGGCGGCGCCACGAGCACGATCTTGTCGCTGCTCACGAACACCGTCACGTCCCTGCGCCTGCCCGCGAGATCCCGGCAGCCGACCGACCATTCGTCCCGGGGTGCCAACGTCCTCATCCTCCCGTATCCCATGATCTCCCTTTCTCGTCCGAGGCTGGGACGAGGCGCTTTCGGGGCCGTGACGCGAGTTACCCGACATTCCTGCTGATGGGTTAACCGATCCTTCATATCGTGATCGACTTCCGTTCTCGCTAGGCCGGAAGTGGAGGAACGGGAGTAGCGTCCGGGGGAGGACTGCTTGGGAGGTCATGGATGTCCGAACCCAGGAAGATCGTCATCGTCGGAGCCGGTCTCGCCGGAGCGACGGCGGCCGGGACGCTGCGGGAACGCGGTTACGCGGGAGAGATCCTGCTGCTCGGCACCGACACGCATCGCCCGTACGAATTACCGGCGTTGTCCAAAGGGCTTTTGCTCGGCAACACCGATGAACCCGACTGGGTGCACGACGACGGTTTCTACGCGGAGAAGGACATCGCGTTCTCCAGCGGCGCGACCGCGACCAAGATCGAACTCGGCGCCCGCCTCGTGCACGACGACGCGGGCGGTGAACACCGTTTCGACCGGCTCGTGCTCGCGACCGGCTCACGGCCGCGCTCGTTGCCGGTGCCCGGCGGGGATCTGCCGGGTCTGCGGACCCTGCGCACCCTCGACGACGCGCTGGCGCTGCGCTCGGCGTTCAAGGACGCCGGGCGGGTGGTGATCGTCGGCGCGGGCTGGATCGGCACCGAGGCCGCCGCGGCCGCCAGGGAACACGGCGCCGAGGTGACCGTGGTCGATCAGGTCGGCTCGCCGTTGCTCGCGGTACTGGGCGAGCAGGTGTCCGGGGTCTTCAAGGATCTGCACACCGAGCACGGGGTGAACTGGCGGCTGGGCGAAGGCGTCGCGGGCTTCACCGGCGGTCCCGGCGGGGTGACCGGCGTCCGTCTCCAGAGTGGTGACGAGCTTCCCGCGGACGTCGTACTGGTGGCCGTCGGCGCCGCGCCGCGGATCGACCTCGCGCACGCCGCCGGGCTGGAACTGTCCGACGACGGCGGTGTCTGCGCCGACGCCGGCCTGCGGACCGCGGCGCCCGACGTCTACGCCATCGGCGACATCGCCGCGCATTTCCATCCCCGTTACGGAAAACGCGTCCGCGTCGAGCACTGGTCGAACGCGAAATGGCAGGGCGAGCACGTCGCCGGGAACCTGCTGGGCGAGAACGAGCCGTACCTGCGGAGCCCGTATTTCTTCTCGGACCAGTACGACCTCGGCTGCGAATACCGGGGGCTCGCCGATCCCGAAAGCGACGAGCTCGTGGTGCGGGGCGACCTCGCGTCGCGCGACTTCACGGCGTTCTGGCTGCGGGACGGGCAGGTGGCCGCCGCGATGAACGTCAACCAGTGGGACGACGGGGACGCCTTGAAGGCCCTGGTCGAGGGACGCGCGGCGGTGACCGCGGAGCAGTTGAGGACCGCTGACCTCAAGGTACTCGTGAGTGGTCAGGACGGTTAGAACCGTCCTGACCACTCACGAGGNCCTTCGGCGTGCTCGCGCTGCTGGCCTTCGGGACCATGACGCGGTCCGCCACGGCGGCTTTGGCGGTCGCGCGGGCGTAGGTACTCGTGAGTGGTCAGGACGGTTAGAACCGTCCTGACCACTCACGAGTACCTACGCCCGCGCGACCGCCAAAGCCGCCGTGGCGGACCGCGTCATGGTCCCGAAGGCCAGCAGCGCGAGCACGCCGAAGGCCGCCATCACGATCCCCATCGGGACCGCGGTGCCCGGACCGCCCAGCCCGACCAGCGGCGTCGCCAGCCCGCCGACGACGAACTGCAGCACGCCGAGCAGCGCCGACGCCGAACCGACGGACCGCGCCTGTTCGGCGAGCGCCAGCGAGCTCGCGTTCGGCGCGACCATGCCGATACTCGACACCAGGACGAACAGCGGGATCAGCAGCCCGATCAGGCCGAGGTCCAGCACCGTCGCGGCCAGGACGCCGAATCCGGCGATCGCCGCGATGACGAGACCGACGGTCAGCAGGGTCCGTTCCGGGAAGCGGCCGACGATGCGCCCGTTCAGCTGGCCGACGGCCACGATGCCGATGCCGTTGAGCCCGAACACCAGGCTGTACGCCTGCGGGCTGAGCCCGTAGACGCCTTGCAGCGCGAAGGACGAGCCGGAGATGTAGGCGAACAGGCTCCCGAACATCAGTCCGGAGGCCAGGGCGTAGCCGAGGAAGCCGCGGTCACGGAGCAGGCTCGCGTACTTCCGCAGCACCGAGCCGAACCGTGCGGGGGTGCGGCGTTCCTCGGGCAGGGGTTCCGGCAGCAGGAAGAAGACGACGGCGAGCAGGATCGCGCCGAACACGGTCAGGCAGACGAACACGCCGCGCCACGAGGTCCAGTTCAGGATCTGGCCGCCGATGATCGGCGCCAGGATCGGGGCGAGCCCGTTGACCAGCATGAGCAGCGAGAAGAACTTCGTCATCGCGGTGCCGGAGTAGAGGTCGCGCACGGTCGCCCTGGCGATCACGATGCCGGCCGCGGCACCGAAGGCCTGGACGCCGCGTGCGGCGATGAGCAGTTCGGCGGTCGGGGCGACGGCGCACAGGACCGAGCCGACCATGTAGAGCGCGAGGCCCGCCACGAGCGGTTTGCGGCGGCCGATCGCGTCGGACAGCGGTCCGAGGATCAGCTGGCCGATGGCGAGCCCGATGATGAACGCGCTCAGCGTGAGCTGGACGGTCGCGTCCGCCGCGCGCAGTTCGCCCGCCATCTGCGGCAGCGCGGGCAGGTACATGTCGATGGACAGGGGCCCGAAGGCGGACAGGCCGCCGAGGATCAGGACGAACCGGGCGCGGCCGGTCGTGACGGGCCGCGCGACGGGTTCTTCCACTCGCTCGGGCGCGATGGTCATGCTCGTTCCTTCCCCAGTCATGGTTCCTCGAGGAACAACTTGCTTAGAGTAGGTAACTATTCCCCCTGTGAGTCTCGCCACCCACACTTCGCAAGACTGATCCGATCAATTTTCGATCCAAATCCGAACGGCCCCTAGATCTCGGCGAAGGTCGTCGGGTATACATCGGATGTCTGTTCGTTGCTGTGGGAGCCGTTGATTGTTGGCGGTTCGGCTTGAAGGGAAGATCCGTGCAGCTGTTGCGACTCGGGGAGCCGGGAAGTGAGCGTCCGTTCGTACGTGCCGGGGACGGCACGCTGCGCGACCTCTCGGCGCTGACCGCCGACATCGATGGCGGCTTCTTCGCGGGCGACGGCATCGCCAGGGTCGCCGCCGCGCTGGCCGCCGGTGAGCTGCCCGAAGCCGGTCCCGAAGCCGCGCGGGCCAGGGTGGGCGCGCCGATCGCGCGGCCCGGCAAGGTCGTCTGCATCGGCCTCAACTACCGGCAGCACGCCGAGGAGTCCGGCGCCGAGGTCCCGGCCGAGCCGGTCGTCTTCATGAAGGCCCCCGACGTCGTCGTGGGTCCGCAGGACGACGTGCTCGTGCCGCGCGGTTCGACGAAGACCGACTGGGAGGTCGAGCTCGGCGTAGTCATCGGCAAGACCGCGCGCTACCTCGAAAGCGCCGAAGAAGCCCTGGAGTACGTCGCCGGCTACACCGTCTCGAACGACGTGTCCGAGCGCGAGTTCCAGCTCGAACGCGGCGGCACCTGGGACAAGGGCAAGTCGTGCGAGAACTTCAACCCGCTCGGCCCGTGGCTGGTCACCGCCGACGAGGTGCCCGACCCGCAGGACCTCGGCCTGCGGCTGTGGGTCAACGGCGAGAAGAAGCAGGACTCCTCGACCAAGGACATGATCTTTCCGGTCGCGGAGATCGTGCACTACGTGAGCCAGTACATGGTGCTGCGCCCCGGAGACCTCATCAACACCGGTACGCCGCAGGGCGTCGCCCTCGGGCAGCCGGACCCCAAGCCGTACCTGCGTGAAGGCGACGTCATCGAGCTCGAAATCGACGGCCTCGGCCGTCAGCGCCAGAACGTCAGGCAGGCGTGATGGCGAAGATCGTGGGTATGGAGGTGCTCGACGTCCGGTTCCCCACCTCGCGGGAACTCGACGGTTCGGACGCCATGAACCCGGACCCGGACTACTCGGCCGCGTACGTCGTGCTGCACACCGACGGCGGTCCGGACGGTTACGGGCTCGCCTTCACCATCGGCCGCGGCAACGACGTCCAGGCCGCGGCGATCCGCGCACTGGAACCGCACGTCGTCGGCATGGACGTGCCGACCGACGCCGCCGGGCTCGGCGCTTTGTCGCGGACACTGGTCGGCGATTCGCAGCTGCGCTGGCTCGGCCCGGAAAAGGGGGTCGCGCATATGGCGATCGGCGCGGTCGTCAACGCCGCGTGGGATCTCGCCGCGCGGATCGCCGGGCTCCCGGTCTGGCGCTTCGCCGCCGGGATGTCGCCCGAGGACCTGGTTTCCCTCGTAGACTTCCGCTACTTGACCGACGCGCTGACCGAACAGGAGGCGCTCGACATCCTCCGCGCCGCCGAGCCGGGCCGCGCCGAGCGGATCGCCCGGATCGAGCGCGACGGCTACCGCGCGTACAGCACTTCCCCCGGCTGGCTCGGCTACTCGGACGCGAAACTGATCCGGCTCGCCGAACAGGCGGTGGCGGACGGCTTCGAGATGATCAAGCTGAAGGTCGGCGGGAATCTGGAGGACGACGTCCGCCGGATGAAGCTCGCCCGCGAGACCGTCGGCCCGGACATCCGGGTCGCCGTCGACGCGAACCAGCGCTGGGACGTCTCGACCGCGATCACCTGGATGACCGCGCTGGCCCCGTACGACCCGTACTGGATCGAAGAACCCACCTCGCCGGACGACGTGCTCGGGCACGCCGCGATCGCCAAGGCGCTCGCCCCGATCCGGGTGGCCACCGGCGAGCACGTCCAGAACCGCGTGGTGTTCAAGCAGTTGCTGCAGGCGGGCGCGATCTCGGTGCTGCAGCTGGACGCCGCCAGGGTCGGCGGGTTCAACGAGAACCTGGCGATCCTGTTGCTGGCGGCCAAGTTCGGCATCCCGGTCTGCCCGCACGCCGGCGGTGTCGGGCTGTGCGAACTGGTCCGGCACCTGTCGATGTTCGACTTCGTGGCGGTGTCCGGTATCGACACCGACCGGTCCATCGAATGGGTCGACCACCTCCACGAGCACTTCACCGATCCGGCCGCCGTCGTCGACGGCCGCTACGTCGCCCCGTCCGCGCCGGGCTTCTCGGCCCGGATGCACGACGCGACGCTGCGCCGGTTCACCTTCCCCGACGGTCCGGAATGGACGGAGACAAGCAAGTGAGTGAGTTCGAAGGCCTCGTCGCGGCGGTCACCGGAGGCGCGTCGGGAATCGGCAGGGCCACCGCGGACCTGCTCGCCGCGCGCGGGGCGAAGGTCGCGGTGCTGGACCTGAATCCCGGCGACCTTCCCGAAGATCTCGCCGGATTCCGCTGCGACGTCGGCTCCGACAAGGAGGTCCGGTCGGCGATCGACGCGGTCGCGGACCGGTTCGGCAGGCTCGACGTCCTGGTCAACAACGCGGGCATCGGCGCGCAGGGTGACGTCACCGCCAACAGCGACGACGAGTGGCACCGCGTGCTCGACATCAACGTCGTCGGCATGGTGCGGCTGGCGCGGGCGGCGTTGCCGCAGCTGAAGAACTCGCCGTCGGCCGCGATCGTCAACACCTGTTCGATCGCCGCGTGGGCGGGCCTGCCCAACCGCGCGCTGTACTCGGCCAGCAAGGGCGCGGTGCTCTCGCTGACCCTGGCGATGGCGACCGACCACCTCGCCGACCGGATCCGGGTCAACTGCGTCTGCCCGGGAACCGCGGACACCCCGTGGGTCGGCAGGCTGCTCGACGCGGCGGGCGATCCGGAGGCCGAACGCGCCGCGCTCGCCGCCCGTCAGCCCATGGGCAGGCTGGTCACCGCGGACGAGGTCGCGAACGCGGTCGTGTACCTCGCCAGCCCGCTGTCGGCTTCGACCACCGGCACGGCGCTCGCTGTCGACGGAGGTATGTACGGGCTGCGTCCGCGCGGCCCGGTCCACCACCAGTAGTTTCGCTGTCATCAAGGAGGATGCGGTGCGTACGAGGGTGATCAAGGTGGCCGCCGCGGCCACCGCGCTCGGGCTGACCCTGTCGGCGTGTGGGTCCACAAAGGACAACGTTCCCCAACCGGGTGCGGGTGGAGGCGGCAAGGTCGGCGCGACGATCCCGTTGCTGACCTCGCCGTTCTGGCAGGCCTACAACAACTACGTACCGCTGAAGGCGAAGGAGCAGGGCGTCGAGGCGCTGCCGACGGTCAACGCCGACAGCGACTCGGCGAAGCAGATCACCGACATCAACACCCTGCTCAACCAGGGCGTCAAGGGTTTGGTCGTGACGCCGCTGGACTCCGCCGCCGTCGTGGCCGGTCTCAAAGCGGCGGAGAACAAAGGTGTTCCGGTGGTGGCGGTCGACGTCGCGCCGGAGAGCGGCAAGGTCGCGATGGTGGTGCGCGCGGACAACAAGGCGTACGGCACCAAGGCCTGCGAGGCGATCGGCGCGAAGGTGACGTCGGGCAAGGTCGTGCAGGTCATGGGCGACCTCGCCTCGGTCAACGGGCGCGACCGCTCCGAGGCGTTCCGGCAGTGCATGAAGACGAAGTACCCAGACGTGCAGGTACTCGAGGTCGCCGCCGAATGGAAGGCGGACAAGGCTTCGTCCGGTTTGGACAGTCTCCTGACCGCGAACCCGGACATCAAGGCCGTGTACATGCAGGCGGGCGGCGTGTACCTGGCGCCGACGCAGCAGGCGCTCAAGCGCAAGAACCTCTACTTCCCGGTCGGCGACCCGAAGCATGTCGTGCTGGTCAGCAACGACGGCATCCCGCAGGAACTCGCCGCGATCCGCGCCGGCGAACTCGACGCGACCGTCTCCCAGCCCGCCGACGACTACGCCAAGTACGGCATGTACTGGATCAAGAAGGCCATGGCGGGGGAGACCTTCAAGGCGGGTCCGACCGACCACGGCAGCACCGTCGTCGAGGTCCGCCCAGGCATCCTCGAAGACCAGCTCCCCGCGCCCGTCGTCACCAAGGACAACGTGGACGACAAGGCCCTGTGGGGGAACAACCTGTGAGCGCGCTGCCCGCCGGATCCGCCGCCGTGCCGGTGGTCAGCGCACAGGGCGTCGGCAAACGCTACGGCCCGACCGTGGCGCTGTCCGACGTCAGCCTCACCGTGCACCCCGGCGAGTCGCACGCGCTCGTCGGCCGCAACGGTGCGGGGAAGTCGACCCTCGTGTCCATCCTCACCGGACTGTCCAAAACGGACACCGGGTACGTAGAGTTCGGTGGTGTCCCCGCGCCGCCCTTGTCCAGGCAGGACGACTGGAAACGCGCGGTCGCCTGCGTCTACCAGCACGCGATGGTCGTGCCGCAGCTGACCGTCGCGGAGAACCTGTTCCTCAATCGCCAGTCGGGCAAGGGTTTCGCGATCGGCTGGCAGCGGTTGCGCCGTCAGGCACGGGACCTGCTCGACTCCTGGGACGTGCGCGTCGACGTCGACACCCCGGCGGGCGAGCTTTCGGTGGAGGACCGGCAGTTCGTCGAGATCGCCAGGGCGCTCTCCTACGGTGCCCGGTTCATCGTGCTGGACGAGCCGACGGCGCAGCTGGACAGCCAGGCGATCGAACGGCTCTTCGCGCGGATGCGCCAGATGCAGGACAGCGGGGTGACGTTCCTGTTCATCTCGCACCACCTCCACGAGGTGTACGAGGTCTGCCAGGCGGTCACCGTCCTGCGCGACGCGAAGCACATCCTGACCGCGCCCGTTTCGGAGGTCGGCCGTGCCGAGCTGATCGACGCGATGACCGGCGAGCAGGGCGGGCTTTCCGTCCGTGACGCCGCCACACGCGAGGCGTTGGACGAGGACGCCGCAGAGGTGCTGACCGTCGACGGGCTTTCCGGTGACGGCTTCGAGGATGTGACGTTCCGGATCCACCGCGGCGAGGTGATCGGGCTCGCGGGCAGCAACGCCAGCGGCAAGCACCAGGTCGCCGAAACCGTGTACGGACTGCGTTCGCCGTCCTCCGGCACCATCCGGGTGGATGGGAAGCCGTTGAAACCGGGTGACATCCCGGCCGCCATCCGCGCCGGGATCGGCTGTGTGCCGAGGGACCGGCATCACGAGGGACTGGTGCTGGAGCATTCCATCGCGGACAACGCCACACTGTCTATTTTGGACCGTATGGGGAAGGCGGGCCTGGCGTCACCGGTCGCGCGGTATGGCCGCGCCGCCCAGGCGTTGAAGGACTACGACATCGTCGCGGCCGACGCGGGCCAGCCGGTGTCCGACCTCTCCGGCGGTAACCAGCAGAAGGTCGTCCTCGCCCGCGCGCTGGCCGGGGATCCGCGCCTGGTGGTGCTGATCAACCCGACCGCGGGGGTGGACGTGAAATCGAAGGAAGCGCTGCTCGCGGTCGTCGACCGGGTGCGCGCGGAGGGCAAGGCGGTGCTGATCGTCAGCGACGAGCTGGACGATCTCCGTCTGAGCGACCGGGTACTGGTGCTGCGCGCCGGCGCCGTGGTCGCCGAACACCGGGCGGGCTGGCCGGACGGCGACCTGGTGGCCGACATCGAAGGAGTCGAACGGTGACCGAACTGATGACCGATCCGAAGACTTCGACGTCCGCGGCGCCGCCGAAGCGCCGGAAGTTCCGCTGGCTGCGCGAACTCGCTCTCGTCCCCGCGCTCATCGTGGTGCTGATCATCGGAGGACTGATCAGTGACACCTTCCTGACCTTCGGCAGCATCGTCGGGATCCTGTCCGCCTCGGCCGCGCTGTCGATGGTGGTGCTGGGCGAATCGCTCGTGCTGCTGACCGGGAAGTTCGACCTGTCGCTGGAATCCACCATGGGCATGGCGCCCGCGCTCGGCGCGATGCTGGTCATCCCGGTGGCGTCCTCGGGTTTCGGCACGGAGATCCCCGGGTTCGCGGGCATCCTCGCCGTGCTGGTGGCCGGTGCCGCGGTCGGCTTCGTGAACGGTTTCCTGATCGTCAAGCTGAAGCTGAACGCCTTCATCGTCACCCTGGCGATGCTGACCGTGCTGCGCGGCACGCAGATCGGGTCCACCCAGGGGAAGACGCTCTTCGACCAGCTGGACGTGTTCACCGCGCTGGCCACGACGACGTTCATCGGGCTGCCGATGTCGGTGTGGCTGGCCGCGGCGCTGTTCACCGTGTTCGGGCTGGGGCTGCGGTATCACCGGATCGGCCGGTCGCTGTACGCCATCGGCGGTAACCGCGAAGCCGCGCGGGCCGCCGGTATCCGCGTCGACCGGATCTCGTGGGGTGTCTTCGTGGTCGCCGGGGTGCTGGCCGCGCTCGGCGGGCTCGCGTACACCGGCTACGTCGGTGCGCTCGGCGCCGATCAGGGCGACGGATTGATCCTTCAGGTGTTCGCCGCTGCGGTGATCGGCGGTGTCTCACTGGACGGTGGGAAGGGCACGCTGGTCGGGGCGCTCACCGGCGTGTTGCTCCTGCAGACGGTCACGAACCTGCTGCAGGTGGCGCAGGTGCCGCCGGAATGGCTGAAGGCGATCTACGGCGTGATCATCCTGGTCGCGTTGATCATCTCCCGCTATGCGGGCGGGAAGGCCCAGACCTAGCTCGAAAGTCCGTGAAGGCCTCCTTCCCTACCTTGAGCGTAGGGAAGGAGGCCTTCACGGAGCGTCGATGGAGGAGAGAGCGGTGTCAGGAAGCTTCGGCGGCCGAAGTGGGGTCGTCGGCGGTGCCGAGTGCGTTGCGGAGCCATTGCTCCACGCCCGCCACGTGCACGGTCGCCCACGAACGCGCGAGTTCGGGCTCGCGGGCCGCGATGGCCTCGTAGATCGCCGTGTGCTGCTCGCGGGTCTTCGCGACCGCGCCCTCCTGGGTGAGCCCGCGCCAGATGCGGGCGCGCGCGGTCGGGCCGGACAGGCTGTCCAGCAGCGAGCACAGCACCGGATTGCCGGAGCCGTCGGCGATCTTGCGGTGGAACTGCAGGTCGTTCGCGACCAGCGCCTCCACGGTCGGCGAGTCGGCCAGTTCGCCGAGCAGGCGGCCTAGTTCCTCGATGTCCTCGTCGCTCATGTGCACCGCGGCCATCGCCGTCGCCGCCGGTTCGAGGATCCGGCGCACGGCGAGGAAGTCCAGCACGGTGTCGTCGCGGTGGAAGTCCACCACGAACGTCATCGCGTCGAGGAGGAGATTCGGTTCGAGGCTGGTGACGTACGTCCCGTCGCCCTGGCGGACGTCGAGCACGCGGATCAGGCACAACGCCTTCACCGCTTCGCGCAGCGAACTGCGGGACAGACCGAGCCGCTGGGCCAGTTCGGCCTCCTTCGGCAGCCTGTCGCCCGGAGCAAGCTCACCGGAGATGATCATGTCCTTGATCTTGTCGATCGCGACATCGGTGACCGGCATGTTCCACCGCCCTCCCCGAAGACCTCGGATGTTTGAGTGTTAGTTGACAGAGTGCCATGTTTCGAGTCGAGGAGGCGCGGTGACCCACGGTGTCGCACTACAAAGAGTGGCACTCCACACCCGGTTGAAGCCGGGCAAGGAGGCCGAATACGAGTCGGTCCACGCCGTCATCCCGCCGGATCTGGACGAGGCCCTGCGCGGTGCGGGCGTGCGTTCGTGGCGGATCTGGCGGGACGGGCTCGACCTTTTCCACGTCGTGGAGGTCGAGGACTACGCGAAGATGCGCGCGGTCCTGCGCGATCATCCGGCCAACATCCCGTGGCAGGCACGGATGTCGGAACTGCTCGACGTCGAGGACGACTACTCGGGCGGCGATTCGGGGCTCGGCCTCGTCTGGGAGCTTCCGTGAAGATCTCCTTGTCCCCGCTGGGGCTCGGCTGCGCGCAGCTGGGCAACCTGTACCACGCCATCACCGACGAGACGGCCGAAGCGACCGTCCGGCAGGCATGGGACGAAGGCATCCGCTACTTCGACACCGCCCCGCACTACGGTCTCGGGCTGTCGGAACGGCGGCTGGGCGCGGCGCTTTCGGCGTATCACCGCGCGGATTTCGTGGTCTCGACGAAGGTCGGCCGCGTGCTGGAACCCGATCCCGGCGGCGCTTCGCGTACCGACTCGCAGGGTTTCGTCGTTCCCGCCGCCTACAAACGGCGGTGGGACTTCAGCCGCGACGGGATCCTCCGGTCGCTTGAGGACAGTCTGGAGCGGCTGGGGCTCGACCGCGTCGATGTCGTCTACGTGCACGACCCGGACGAGCATTTCGAGGACACCGTCAACGGCGCGTTCCCCGCGCTGCTCGAACTGCGGGAGCAGGGTGTCGTCGACGCCATCGGGGCCGGGATGAACCAGGCGCCGATGCTCACGGAGTTCGTCCGCCGCTTCGATCTCGACGTGATCCTGCTGGCGGGCCGGTACACCCTGCTCGACCAGCCCGCGCTCGACGACCTTCTCCCGTTGTGCGCGGAACGCGGCGTGGACGTGGTGGCCGGCGGGGCGTTCAACGCCGGGATCCTCGCCACCGCGTCGCCGGGCACGATGTACGACTACGCCGAGGCTCCCGCCGAACTGGTCGAGCGCGCCCAGCGGATCGCCGACGTCTGCGCGCGGCACGACGTCGAACTCCCGCAAGCCGCGCTGGCGTTGCCCGCCGCGCATCCGTCGGTGGTGTCCGTCGTGGTCGGCGCGCACGATCCCGGCCAGGTCCGGCTCAACGCGGAACGTTTCCGGCGCCCGGTGCCTCGCGAGTTGTGGACGGAGCTGATCCGTGCGGGACTGTTGCGCGAGGACATCGTGCTGCGACAGGAGGGACGGCCGTGATCGACGCGCACCACCATCTTTGGGACCCGTCGCGGCGTGACTATCCGTGGATGACCGGTACGGCGCTGGATCCGATCCGTCGTCCGTACACAGTGGACGATCTCCGCGCGGTGACGAAGGCGGCGGGGGTGAAGGGGACCGTGCTGGTGCAGACGGTCTCGTCGGAAGAGGAGACGCGCGAGTTCCTCGCGGTGGCTCAGGCCGAACCGCTCGTCGCCGGCGTCGTCGGCTGGACGGACCTCGCCGCGCCCGACGTCGCCGAGCGAGTGGCCTCTTTTTCCGGGCCACTGGTGGGGATCCGGCATCAGGTGGAGGATGAGGCGGACCCGTCGTGGCTGACGCGGCCCGAGGTCCTGCGCGGTCTCGCCGCCCTCGGCGAGGCCGGGCTGGCGTACGACCTGCTGGTGAAGCCACCGCAGCTCCCCGCCGCGCTCGCCGCCGCGAAAGCGTTGCCGGACCAGGTTTTCGTACTCGACCACGCCGCGAAGCCGCCGATCGCCTCGGGCGAATGGCAGCCGTGGGCGGACGGTGTCGCGGCGCTGGGGGAGCTGGACAACGTGTACTGCAAGCTTTCGGGGCTGGTGACCGAGGCCGACTGGGCGCGCTGGAAGGTCGGTCAGCTGGCGCGCTGGGCCGAACACGTCCTGGAGTCCTTCGGGGCTTCGCGGCTCATGTTCGGCTCCGACTGGCCGGTCTGCGAGCTCGCGGCCGCGTACGAAGTCGTCGTGGACACGGCTTTTTCGCTGACGGGCTCACTGAGCGATGCCGAGCGGCTGGAGTTCTTCGACGGGACGGCGAAGCGCGCCTACCGCCTCTCGTGAGTTTCGCGTGATCGAGGGCGTCACTCGCGTGCTCAGACACGTAACTCGCGTGATCAGAGGCGACACACGCGAGTTACGCCTTCAATCACGTGAGTTACGTGTCCGAGCACGCGAGTCACGGGATACGACGAAAACCCGGCTGTGAACCGGGAAAGGACGAAGTGGTCGGCGCGGGGTCCGGGCGCCTGAGAGCCGCCGGTCGATGACCTGCGGCAGGGGAGGAAAGATCAGAACTCGTCCTGCTTGACCATCGTGCGCAGGCGGGCCAGTGCGCGGTGCTGCGTCACGCGCACGTTGCCGGCGGAGATCCCGAGCGCCTCGGCCGTTTCGGCGGCGGAAAGGCCGACGGCGATGCGGAGGGCGAGAATCTCCTGCTGCACCCGCGGCAGGGTGGAGAGCAGGCGGCTGAGCCGGGCACCGAGGTCGAGGTGCAGGGCGTGGGTTTCGGGTTCGTTGTCGCCGATGGGCCGTTCCGGCAGTTCCGGGACCGGTTCCGACCGGTCACGGGAGACCGCGCGGTAGGCGTCGGCGACCTTGTTGGCGGCGATGGCGTGCACGAGGTAGAGGAACGAACCGCCGCGATCCTGATAACCGGGCAGCGCCTTCAGCACCGCCATGCACACTTCCTGCGCGACGTCGTCCGCCGACAGGTAGGACAGGTCGCGGCCACCCATTCTGGCGCGGCAGTAGCGGACCACGACGGGCCCGATCATCCGCAGGAGGGACTGGATCGCGGCGGGATTCCCGTCGCCCGCGTCCTTGACGAGCGGATCGAGGTCTTCCTTCGTCAGCCGTCCGCCCGGCCGCGGCAGGTTCTCCGGAGTCGTGTACCCGGGGACCGCGTCGGGGGCGACGGTTCTGGACGCGCTGGAAGGTGCTTGCATGGTCGTCCTCCCCGGCCGACCCTGCGACCGTCGCTGTCGAGGGGTCAACACTCCGTAACGATTGAGGGCGGCAGATGCTCCGTAAGATCAGATCCATCTGCCGCCGTTGCGACGCAGCGTAATCGTAGGCGCCGGTCGGGCGGCAGTAAAGATTTCAACTAGAGATAGCCCATTCGCCGGAGTCGGCTTAATACAACCGAGACTCTGCGCCGGGAAAACGGGCTTCGTCGTCGCAGGATGTGCGCGGCACTTAGCGTACCGCGATCAGGGCGATCGCCGTCGCTACGACGAGTGCCGATGCCGTGACAGCAAGGGATGGGTTAAGAGGTTTCGGGGTTTCCGCACGGCGCAGTGCTCGTTCACGGATCGCGCCGGCGACGACGAAGGTGATCACCATGGCGCCCGCGAACACGACCGGGACGACCGCCGTCCCCCAGCCTCGCCGGGCCGCGGTGTGCAAGAGGAGGAGTGTGCAGGCAGTAGCCGCGAGCGCTGTCCGGCGCCACGCCAGCCCGGTCCGTTCCGCTTGCGCTCCGTGATCGCGCGGGCTCACGAAAAGACCACCAGCGCCGCCGCCGTCAGGGTGATCGCGAGGATCCCGGCGGTCAGCAGGACCAGCATCCCGCTCTTCGGCAACGGCCGTCCCGCGCGCATCGCGCTCTGCACCTGCCGCCAGCGTGGATACGCGCTCGCCGCGAGGACGGCGGCCAGCAGGACGCACAGCCCCGCCAGGACGGTGCTCAGCGCGCTCGGGTCGGGAACCAGCTGATGGACGGCGACGCCGCCGGCCAGCAGGCCGAGTGCCGTCCGGAGCCAGGCGAGGAAGGTCCGTTCGTTGGCGAGCGTGAATCGGTAATCGGGTTCGGAGCCGCCTTCGTGCGGGCCGTTGATCTCTGCCACCTGAAGGAGACTAGGCGCTGCCCTGCGAGTCCGCGCCTTTCCCCAAATGTCCACAAGGGACGATTTTGGCGGCCTGGTGTCCGCTTGATGCCTGTGTGTGAGGTTTCCTGTGGGGCGTGAGTGGCGTTTCGGGTTCTAACCCGAAACGCCACTCACGACCCCACTAAGTGCTCGTCTTTGTCTTTTTCACGGAGCGGAACTGCAGCAGCGCGGCCAGGACGATGATCACGCCCTTGGCGATGTTCTGGANTCGCGAAAGCCACTTTCGCGACGTCTGGTGCCCCGAAAGTGGCTTTCGCGACACTGGGGCACTGAGGCTGCCAACAGGACTTACGTGAAGGAGGCTAGGCGTTCCGCCGCGCGAAGACCCACCAGCGAAGGACCGCGAAGCGCGCGATGCCGCCCACGACGCTGGCCGCGAGCAGGGCGCCCGTCTGTTCCAACGCGGTCGGCTCGGTGATCACCGCGTCGAGCGACGCGAGCACGATCGAGCCGTACGCGGCATAGAAGGCGAAGGTCACCAAGTCCTGGAAATGCCGCTTGCCCGCGTTGCTCTTCCGGGCGGCGAAGGTGACCCGACGGTGGAACTCGGTGTTCCCGGCGGTCGTGACCGCGAGCGCGACCAGATTGGCCACCTGGGGGCCGAGGATCGGCTGCAGGACAAGGAACAGCACCGCCTGCAGACCGGTGGCGGCGACGCCGGCGACGACGTACCAAGCGGCATGGTTGCCGAGTTCGTGATGCCGCTCCGGCGCGCGCCGGATGATCCGGTGCCCTGGCGCCCACCTGGTGGTGGTCATACCGACGACGCTACTCCTTGTTTCACAAACTTGTGAAGGTAATGAACCACCTGAGAAATTGTGATCCCCGCGACAGCGCCGCCGTTTGGCCTGCGGAGACGCCGGGTAAGCCACGGGAACCGGGTCGAGTACAGCATGTCCCGGCCAACGTCCGACCAGGAGGGAGCGGCCGATGAGCGACCGTGAGACCGCGGAGCCGGAAACGTTGGATCCCAGCGAGGCACTCGACGAGGACGAACTCCGCGTCGACCCGCTCGAGGAAGGTGTCGAACCGCCCGAGCACTGGAGCGGGGCAGACCGCTTCGGGACCACGCCCGCGGAGATCCGCGAAGGGGAGTCGCACGCGATGCGGCTGGCCGAGGAGGAGCCTGACGTCGGCGAGAAATGATCATCACTCAGACGGCGGGCCATGCCGACAGCCCCTAGCGTGGTCGGTCAAGTGCAAGACCGCGACGAAGGAAGGGCAGAGATGCTGACAGTCACCGAAGCCGCCGCCGAGGCGATCACCGCACTGACCGGCCAGGAGAACGGCCAGGACGGGGGCGGCCTGCGGTTCGCGATGCATTCCCAGCAGGGGGACAGTCCCCAGCTCGCGGTTTCCGTCGCCCCCGAACCGGAAAGCGGCGACAAGGTCCTCGGCGCCGACGGCGGCCCGAAGGTGTTCTTGGAGCCGGAAGCGGCCGAGTTGCTCGACGACAAGGTGCTCGACGTCCAGCAGGACGAAACCGGCGAAGTCGCCTTCGCCGTACTCCCGCAGGCTCAGCCCCAACCCGGCAGTTAAGTCCGGGCCCAGGCGCGGACCAGCTCGCCGGCCCGTTCGCGCAGGAGCTCCGCCGCGTGCGCACGCGCGTGGTCGAGCGAAGGCGCGTGGTCGATCAGGGCGGCGCTGCCCACGACACCGAGGCCGGCGAGCTGGCCCTGATCCAGCTGGATCCGCCCGGCCAGCACCATCAGCGGCACCGCGTGCTCCCGCGCGCGGGCCGCGATACCCGCCGGGGCCTTGCCGTCGAGGCTCTGTTCGTCCAATGAGCCCTCGCCGGTGATGACCAGGTCGGCGCGTTCGATGGCGCCGGCGACCCCGGTGAGCCCGGCGATGAGCTGGAAACCGGATTCGACGCTCGCGCCGAGTCCCGCGATCGCGCCCGCGGCGACCCCGCCGCCCGCGCCCGCCCCGGGAAGATCGGAGACGTCGGGGGCCCCGGCGTTCCGCAACGCCTGTGCCCAGCGGGACAGGGACGCGTCCAGCTGCTCGACCTCGCGGGGGCCCGCGCCCTTTTGCGGGCCGAAGATCGCGGCCGCGCCACGGGGGCCGAGCAAGGGGTTCGTCACGTCGGTGGCGACGGCGACCTCGACGGAGCCGAGCCGTTCGCGCACCGGGCCGAGTTCGGCCAGCGCGACTCGGCCCAGCGTGCCGCCGCCGAGCCCCACCGGCGCGTTGAACGCGTCGAAGACCCCGGCGCCCAGTGCCGCCAGCATCCCGGCGCCGCCGTCGGTGCTCGCCGTCCCGCCGACGGTCAGCACCAGGCGCCGCGCGCCGTTGTCGAGCGCGTGCGCGAGGAGTTCGCCGACGCCCCAGGTGTGCGCGGCCAGCGACACTTCCGGGCTCGGCTCCACGAATTCGATACCGCACGCGCGGGCCGATTCGACGTAGGCCGTTCCGTCGAGCATCACGTAGCTCGCGTCGACGGTGTCGTCGAGCGGTCCGCGGACCGGGAGTTCCACGAGACGGCCACCCGCCGCGACGAGGACGTCGAGCGTTCCCTCTCCGCCGTCGGCGACCGGGCAGGAGGAGACCTCGGCTCCGGGCAGCGCGTCGCGGACGCCGTCGGCGATCGCCGCCGCGGCCTCGACCGCGGTCAGGCTTCCCTTGAACTTGTCGGGCGCGATGACCACGCGAGTCATGGACGAACCTCCGTCAGCGGGTTTCCGCCGGTGAGCACCGACGCGACGTTCTCGGCCGCGAGCACGGCCATGGCGGTACGGGTCTCGACCGTCGCCGATCCCAGATGCGGCGTCAACACGACGTTTTCGCGGTTCAGCAGCCGCGGTTCGACGTCGGGTTCGGCCTCGAACACGTCGAGGCCCGCACCGGCGATCTCGCCCGCTTCGAGCGCGTCCGCCAGCGCGGCCTCGTGGACGACGGGGCCGCGGGTGGTGTTGATCAGGTACGCGCCCGGTTTCATCGACTTCAGCGCGTCCGCGTCGACGAGGTGCCGGGTCTCCGGCGTGAGCGGGCAGTGCAGCGACACGACGTCGGAGCTTCGCAGCAGCTCATCGAAGGGCAAGTACTTCGCGCCCAACGTCTTCTCGGCGTCCTCGCTGGCCCGCGACCGTCCTGAGTAGACGATCCGCATCCCGAAACCGAGCGCGCGCCGCGCGACCGCCTGCCCGATCTGGCCGAGCCCGACGATCCCGAGCGTCTTGTCCTGCAGCGAGGAACCGAGCAGGAAACCCAGATGGAACGACCACGGGGTGCGCGAGCGGATCAGCCGTTCGCCCTCGCCGAGCCGCCGGGTGACCGCGAGGATCAGCCCGAACGCCAGATCCGCGGTGGCGTCGGTGAGCACGCCGGGGGTGTTGGTGACGGTGATCCCGCGCTCGGACAGCGCCGCGACGTCGACGTTGTCGTAGCCGACGGCCACGTTCGCCACGACCTTCAGCCCGGGGCCCGCCGCGTCGGCGACCTCGCCGTCGAGCCGGTCGTGCAGCATGCCGACGATCCCGGACGCGCCGCGGACGAACTCGAGCAGCTCGTCCCGCGTCAGCGGCCGGTCGGCGCGCGACAGTTTCACCTCCCCGGCTTCCGCGAGCACTTTCAGCGCTTCGTCGGGGATCCACCGGGTCACCGCGATCTTCGAGGTCACGTCCTCAGCCTAGTGCGCGACGGTTGGTATCCCAAATGTGGAAATCCCCGCTATGAGGGAGGCGCTTCCCCTGCGCGGGGGAGTCGTCACCGCCGGGTGCGCCGGGATGGTGATGAGTGCGGAAAGGGTCCGCGAGCAGGGGATTCCAGGGGTGGAACATGAAACGATCACGAGAACTCGCCGCAGTCGGCGCCGCGATGGTCCTCGCCACGACGCTCGTCGCGGCCGGCCCGGTGTCCGCCGCGGAGGAGGGCAAGCCGTCCGAGCCGAGCCTGGTGGGAAGCGCGAAGCTGCTGCGCAAGGACGGCCAGGACGTCCGGTTCGCCTTCGACGCGCACGGTCTCTTCCCGGAGAGCAGGGGCACCTTCCGGGTGAGCCACGCGGGCGAAGGGTTCTCCGCCTACTTCCGGGGCAGAATCGACTGCCTGGTCGTCGGCGGCCCGGTCGCCGTGGTCACCGGCATCGTCGAGGACACGGACGTCCCCGGCCTCAAGGACCGCCGGGTCGGGATGACGGTGTACGACGACGGCAGGCGCGACCGGCTCGGCTACAGCTGGGGGCCGGATCCGGAGAACAAGCAGATCGTGCCGCCGTGCCTGAGTACCGCGACCTTCGAACGGGTCGAGAGTGGTGACTTCAGGGCCGTCGAATGGTTCCCGCCCGGCAGCGGGATCGGCTGATCACAGGAGTTCGGCCACCTTCTTCGCGGTCTCCTTCGCCGATCCCGGGTTCTGGCCGGTGACGAGGTTGCCGTCGACCACCGCGTAGGAGACGAAGGGCAGCTTCGCCTTTTCGTAGAGCGCGCCGCGCTTCTTCATCTCTTCTTCGGCGTTGTAGGGCACGAGCTTGTCCACCTTCGCGAGGACTTCCTCACGCCAGGCGAAACCGGTGACCTTGCGTCCCGCGACGAGGTACGAGCCGTCGGACAGCTTCGTGTTCAGCAGGCCGCAGTAGCCGTGGCAGACGGAGGAGACGATGCCGCCGCGTTCGAAGATCTCACGGGTGATCCGCTGCAGCTCTTCGCTGTCCGGGAAGTCGTACATGACCGCGTGGCCACCGGTGAAGTAGATCGCGTCGAAGTCCGCCGAGTCGATCTCGCCGGGTGCCGCGGTGTTCTCCAGCAGCGCCATCCGCTCCGGATCGGCATGCCAGGCCTTGGCGGTCTTGTCGTAGCTGGGGAATTTCAGCGAGCGGGGTTCGAGCGGCGATCGTCCGCCCTGGGGGCTGACGATCGTCTGCTCGAAGCCTCGTCCGGCGAAGACGTGGTAGGCGTGGGTGAGCTCGGAGAGCCACAAACCCGTGGGGTGCGACGGATCGTCGTAGTGACCGACGTTGGTGACGACGTGCAGAACGCGTTTGGTCATTTGCGGGCCTCCTGTTCCCGGACGGAGGTGGGGACCGGCATGTGGAGGGCGAGTTGTCCCTCGGTCATCACGTCGAAACGGATCGGACGGCGGGGTTCGAGCGAGCGGACGTCGTCGGAGAGCCTGCCCTCGCCCAGCCGGAGGGCGACGCCGCGCGGGAACGTCGCGCCGCCCGCCGAAAGGACGTTCGTCTGGCTCAGTGTCGCATGCCACGCGTCCCCGATGGTGGTGTACGACGTGAGGCTCGAGACCCGCTCGCTGGACCGGTGCGCGGTCTGGCGCGGTGTCGCCGCTGAAAGGGCGAGGTCGGTCTCGCCGCGGTCGTTCGCCACGTGCGCTTCGGTGCGCTCGGCGTCGATGCCGACGTCCAGACGCGTCACCCATTTCGGGAATCCGTAGCCGTCGTGGCCGCGGACCTGGGCGATTTCGCTGCTGACCGGAAGCGACAGCACGTACGAGTGAAGGTGCTCGTTCTTGAGCAGTCGGGCGACGATCGCACCCGTGCGCGGGAGGCCTACTTCCTGACCCTCGCCGAACAACTCGTGCGGACGAGCACGGTGCCGCTGATGCTGACCGGCGGCGTGGTCCGCAGGCCGGTCGCGGAAGAGGTGCTGGCGAGCGGGGTCGAACTCGTCGGCATGGGCAGCGCGCTGGCCGTCGATCCCGGGCTGCCCGCCAAGTGGCGGCACGACGAGGACGCCAAGGTGACACTCGAGCCGGTCCGGATCGGCGACAAGGCCGTCGCGTCCGCCGCGGGCATGGCCCGGGTCCGGCGGCAGCTGCGCCGTCTCGGTGCGGGGCGGCCGACGAAGCCCGGCATCGACCCGAAACTGGCCCTGGTGGTGGAAACGGTGCTGCAGGCCGTCGCGCTTCGCCGATACCGCGGCTGGCTGCGCGGTCGCGCGAGCTGATCCGGATTCACCGGGTCGAAGCAGTGTCACGGGCCACTCGGCTGTGCTAAGTTCACATGTAGAACATGTGTGCGCGATACGAACAAGTGCTTCGAAACAAGCCGGGAGTGGGGATGGCTGAGCTGCTGTCGTTGAAAGAGGCCGTGGCACGGCTGGTGCACGACGGGGACACCGTCGCGCTCGAGGGCTTCACGCACCTCATCCCCGTGGCCGCCGGACACGAGATCATCCGCCAGCGCCGCACCGGCCTGACGCTGGTCCGCATGACCCCGGACATCGTCTACGACCAGCTCATCGGCGCGGGCTGCGCGAGCAGGCTGATCTTCTCGTGGGGCGGCAACCCCGGGGTCGGCTCGCTGCACCGGTTCCGTGACGCGGTCCAGCATTCCTGGCCGGTACCACTGGAGATAGAGGAACACAGTCACGCGGGCATGGCGAACCGGTACGTCGCCGGCGCCTCGGGCCTGCCGTTCGCCGTCCTGCGCGGGTACACCGGCACCGATCTCGCCGCGCAGACCGACACGATCAAACCCATCACCTGCCCGTTCACCGGTGAGCGGCTGGCCGCCGTCCCCGCCCTCAACCCGGACGTCACGATCGTCCACGCCCAGCGCGCGGACCGGTCCGGCAACGTCCAGATCTGGGGCATCACCGGCGTGCAGAAGGAGGCGGTGCTCGCGGCGAAACGGTCGCTCGTCACCGTCGAGGAGGTCGTGGACGAGCTGGAGCCCCGGCCGGGCGCGATCGTGCTGCCGTCGTGGGCCGTCACCGCCGTGGCCGAGGTGCCCGGCGGCGCGCGGCCGTCGTACGCGGCGGGCTACTACGAACGGGACAACGACGCCTACCAGGCATGGGACGCGATCGGCCGGGACAGGGAGAGCTTCACCCGCTGGCTCGGCGAGCTGACGGGAGTGAAGGCATGACCGAGTACACCTCCGACGAGATGATGAGCGTCGCCGCCGCTCGCGCGCTCGGGGACGGGATGTCGTGTTTCGTGGGCATCGGCCTGCCGAGCACGGCCGCGAACCTGGCCCGCCGCGGGCACGCGCCGAACCTGACGCTCATCTACGAATCCGGTTGCCTCGGCGCCAAGCCGAGCAGGCTCCCGTTGTCCATCGGGGACGGCGAACTCGCCGACACCGCGGACGCCGTGGTCAGCGTCCCCGAGGTCTTCAACTACTGGCTGCAGCCCGGCCGGATCGACGTCGGTTTCCTCGGCGCCGCGCAGCTGGACAAGTTCGGCAACATCAACACCACAGTCATCGGCCCGGACTACGCCAACCCCAAGGTGCGCCTCCCCGGCGCGGGCGGCGCCCCGGAGATCGCCGCCTCCTGTCGCGAGGTGTTCGTCGTGCTCCGGCAGAGCCCTCGCACCTTCGTCGAGAAGGTCGACTTCGTGACGTCGTTCGGGCACGGCACCGGCAAGGGTGATCGCGAGCGCCTCGGCCTCCCCGGCGCCGGGCCGACGCTGGTGGTCACCGACCTCGGCCTGATGCGGCCCGACCCGGAGACCGCCGAGCTCACGCTCACCGAAGTGCACCCCGGGGTCGAGGTCGATCAGGTCGTCGAAGCGACCGGGTGGAAACTGAAGGTGGCAGGCGACCTGGGGACCACCCCGGCGCCGACCGAGGCAGAACTCCGCATCCTCCGAGACCTCACAAGGGCGAGCGCATGACCGACGTCTTCCTGTTCGACGCCATCCGTACCCCGTTCGGCAAGTACGGCGGCGCCCTGTCCGGCGTCCGCCCGGACGACCTCGCCGCCACCGTCCTGCGGGCGCTGGCCGAGCGCAACGACCTCGACCCGGCCACCGTCGACGAGGTGGTGCTCGGCGACGCCAACGGCGCGGGCGAGGACAACCGGAACGTCGCGCGGATGGCGGCGCTGCTCGCGGGCTGGCCCACGACCGTGCCCGGCGCCACGGTCAACCGGCTCTGCGGCTCCGGCCTCGACGCCGTCATGCAGGCCAGCCGGTCGGTCCAGGTCGGTGACGCCTCGCTCGCCGTCGCGGGCGGGGTCGAGTCGATGAGCCGCTCGCCCCTGGTCATGCAGAAACCGGAGAAGGCCTTCCCGGCGGGCAACCAGACGCTGTACTCCACCGCGCTGGGCTGGCGCATGGTCAACCCGAAGATGCCCGAGCGGTGGACGGTCTCGCTCGGCGAGTCCACCGAGCAGCTCGCCGAGCGCTACGGCATCGGCCGCGACGAGCAGGACGCGTTCGCCGTCCGCAGTCACGTCAACGCCGCCCGCGCCTGGGACGAGGGGTTCTACGACGACCACGTCGTCCCCGTCGAGGGAGCCGAACTCACCCGCGACGAAGGTATCCGGCCGGATTCCAGCCCGGAGAAGCTCGCGAAGCTGAAGCCGGTGTTCCGTCCACAAGGGACGGTCACGGCCGCGAACGCGTCGCCGTTGAACGACGGCGCCTCCGCGCTGCTGCTCGGTGACGAGGCGGCGGGCAAGCGGCTCGGCAAGGCGCCGCTGGCCCGGATCGCCGGCCGTGGCGCCGCGGGTGTCGACCCGGACGTCTTCGGCATCGGCCCGGTGCGCGCGGCCGAGATCGCTCTGGAGCGGGCCGGGATCGGCTGGGAGGACCTGGCGGCCGTCGAACTGAACGAGGCCTTCGCCGCGCAGTCGCTGGCCTGCCTGCGGGACTGGTCGAAGCTCGACCCGGAGATCGTCAACGTGAACGGCGGCGCGATCGCGATCGGGCATCCGCTGGGCGCGTCCGGCGGCCGGATCCTCGGCACGCTGGCCCACCACCTGCGCCGCACCGGCGGCCGGTGGGGACTGGCCGCCATCTGCATCGGCGTCGGCCAGGGGCTGGCCGTCGTCCTCGAAGCCCACTGACCCGCGCTGGAGGGAACAGTATGTCCGCACCCGCCGAACTGAGGCTCCCGCGCTACCGGCGCGATCCCGACGGCACGCATCCACCGCTCGGCTACCCCGGCTACCGGTCGACGGCGCTGCGGCACCCGAAAGAGCCGTTGATCGTGCTCCCGCATCTGCTGACCGAGGTCACCGGGCCGGCGCTGGGGCCGGGCCGGATCGGCGAATTCGACAACGACCTCACCAAGGGGCACGCGGGGGAGCCGCAGGGCCAGCGGATCATCGTCACCGGACGGCTGCTCGACGGCGACGGGCGGCCGATCCGCGATTCGCTCGTGGAGATCTGGCAGGCGAACGCGGGCGGCCGGTACCGGCACACCGGCGATCGCTGGCCGTCGCCGCTTGACCCGAACTTCGACGGCGCGGGCCGGACGCTCACCGACTCCGAAGGGCGCTACACCTTCACCACCATCAAACCGGGCGCGTACCCGTGGAAGAACCACGACAACGCCTGGCGGCCGGCGCATATCCACTTCTCGGTGTTCGGCAGCGCGTTCACCCAGCGGCTGGTCACCCAGATGTACTTCCCGGAAGACCCGCTGTTCTCGCAGGATCCGATCTTCAACTCCATCCCGGACGAGAAGGCCCGGCAGCGGATGATCGCGCGTTTCGACCTCGACCGCACGGAAGCCGAGTGGGCGCTGGCCTTCCAGTTCGACATCGTCGTGCGCGGCCGCGAGGCCTCGGTCTTCGAGGACGAGGAGGACGAGCACTGATGCCGGAGACGACGCCTTCCCAGACCGTCGGCCCGTACCTGTCCATCGGCCTGCCCTGGCCGGACGGGCCGGACGTCGTCCCCGCGGACGAGCCCGCCGCGGTCCGGATCCACGGCCGCGTTTCCGACGGCGCGGGCGAACCGGTGCCGGACGCGATGATCGAGACCTGGCAGGCCGACGCAGACGGACGGTTCGATCACCCCGACGACCCGCGCGGAGCGGTCGCGAGCGGATTCCGGGGCTTCGGACGCTGCCCCACCGATCCGGGTGGCCACTACGAGATCCGGACGATCATGCCCGGCTCGCTGCCCGGTCCGGCCGGCAGCACGCAAGCGCCGCATGTCGACGTCTCGGTCTTCGCCCGTGGCCTCCTGCACCGGGTGGTCACCCGGATCTACTTCGAGGACAACGACAACTCCGGAGATCCGGTGCTGGCGTCGGTCCCGGAGGCCCGCCGGGGAACCTTGGTCGCCACCAAGGACGGTGACGGCTACCGGTTCGACATCCGGTTGCAGGGCCAGGGGGAGACGGTGTTCTTCGATGTCTGAGCCGGTGTACAGCGTCGCGGAAGGGCCCGCGGACGGCCCCGTCGTGGTGTTCAGCGGATCGCTCGGCAGCGATCACCGCATGTGGGAACCGCAGGTGAAACCCTTGGTGGAGAAGGGTTTCCGGGTGATCCGGTACGACACCCGCGGGCATGGCGCGTCACCCGTCCCGCCCGGGCCGTACACCCTCGCGGGCCTCGGCGGTGACCTGCTCGCGCTGCTCGACGAGCACGGGGCCGAGCGTGCCCACGTCGTCGGGCTCTCGCTCGGCGGGATGACCGGGATGTGGCTCGGCGTCAACGCGCCGGACCGGATCGCGAGCCTCGTGCTGTGCTGCACGTCCGCGAAGCTCGGGCCGCCGAGCATGTGGGCGGACAGGGCGAAGACGGTCCGCGAGAAGGGCACCGCCGCGGTCGCCGAGGCCGGGGTCGGCCGCTGGCTGACCCCGGGCTACGCCGCCGCCCACCCCGACCAGGCCGGGTTCCTGCGCGAGATGATCGCGAGCGTTCCCGCCGAGGGTTACGCATCGTCCTGCCAGGCCATCGAAACGATGGACCTCGTGGGCGACCTGCCCAAGATCGCGGCGCGGACCCTGGTGATCGCCGGGGCCGAGGATCCGGCCACCCCGGTCGAGCACGCCGAGGTGATCGCGGGCGGCATCCCCGACGCGAGGCTCGAAGTCGTCGAAGGCGCCGCGCATCTCGGGAGCTTCGAACAGCCCGAGCGGTTCACCGCGTTGATCCTCGAACACCTGGAGGCCGCCCGATGACCGACGACACCTACGAGACCGGCATGAAGGTGCGCCGCGAGGTCCTCGGGGACGCGCACGTGGATCGGGCGGTCGCCCGCACCACCGAGTTCAGCCGCCCGTTCCAGGACTACATCACCCGGGGCGCCTGGGGATCGGTCTGGTCGAGGGACGGGCTCGACCGCAAGACCCGCAGCTGCGTCACCCTGGCCGCGCTCACCGCGCTGCACGCCCATGACGAGCTCGCGATGCACGTCCGCGCCGCCGTCCACAATGGACTCACCGCGCAGGAGATCTCCGAGGTTCTGCTGCACACCGCCGTGTACGCGGGTGCCCCGGCCGCCAACGCCGCGTTCGCCGTCGCGCAGCGGGTACTGGCCGAACTCGGTGAGCCTGCCGCCGAGGAAGAAGGAGGCCGTTAGGGTTCTCATATGGACGAAGGCGAGGTGACCGAGCGCGGGGCGCATCATGTCCAGTCGCTGGAGCGCGGGCTGGCCGTGATCAAGGCGTTCAACGCGGACGCGGCGGAACTCACCCTGAGCGACGTCGCCCGCGCGACCGGGCTCACCAGGGCGGCCGCCCGCCGGTTCCTGCTCACCCTCGTCGATCTCGGGTACGTGCGCACGGACGGCAAGTACTTCTCGCTCACCGCGCGCGTCCTCGAACTCGGCTACTCGTATCTGTCGAGCCTGTCGCTGCCGGAGGTCGCCCAGCCGCATCTGGAGCGGCTCTCCGCCGAGGTGCACGAGTCGAGTTCGGTCTCCGTGCTCGAAGGCAGGGACATCGTCTACGTCGCGCGCGTGGCCGTTTCGCGGATCATGACCGTCAGCATCAACGTCGGCACCCGCTTCCCGGCGCACGCGACGTCGATGGGGCATGTCCTGCTGGCCGGTCTCGATGACGCCGACCTGCGGGACTACCTCGCCGAAGCGACGCTCGACAAGCTCACCGCGCGCACCAAGAGCAGGCCGGACGAGTTGATCGCCGAGCTGGTCAGGGTCCGCAAGCAGGGCTACGCGATGGTCGACCAGGAACTCGAAGAGGGTCTCCGCTCGATCGCCGCGCCGATCCACGACCGGCGGGGCAGGGTCGTGGCCGCGGTCAACCTCTCCACCCACGCCAGCCGCACCACACGTGAGTCGGTCGAACGGGAACTGCTGCCGCCGTTGCTCGCGGCGGCACGCGCCATCGAGACCGATCTGGCCTCGGCGCCGCCCTCCAAAGCGCGGCATGGCTGAGGTCGCCGGGCTGCTGCTCGCGGCCGGAGCCGGCCGCCGGTTCGGCGGGCCGAAGGCACTGGCCGTCCTCGACGGCGAGCCGTTCGTCGTCCGGTCGCTGCGCGTGCTCACCGACGCGGGCTGCGCGCCGGTCCGGGTGGTGCTGGGTGCCTCGGCCACGGAAGTCCGCGCGATCCTGCCCGACCCCGAAGTCGCCGTCGTGGCCGAAGACTGGGAGTCCGGAATGGGCGCGTCCTTGCGCGCCGGCCTGAGGGCGCTCAGCGGAAGCGATGCCGAAGCCGCCGTCGTGCATCTCGTGGATCTGCCCGGCGTCGGCGCCGAAGTGGTCCGCCGGGTCGCCGCCGGAGCCGGCGAAGTGACCGTCGCGCGTGCCGCGTACGAAAACGTTCCGGGACATCCCGTCGTACTCGGCCGCCGATGGTGGCCGGAGATCGTCGCGGGCGCGTCCGGGGACAAGGGCGCCCGCGACTGGCTCAAGGGACGCCAGGACCTGCGGCTCGTCGAATGCGGCGACCTCGGCACCGGGCACGACGTGGACCGCCGCGAGGATCTTCCGGGCTGATCTCCGGCCCACAGACGTCGCGAAAGCCACTCTCGCGACGTCTGATGTCCCGAAAGTGGCTTTCGCGACACCGTCCAGTCGTCGGCGGGCGACTTCGGCCACTGCCGCGAGGATCTTCTGGGCTGATCTCCGGCTCGCCGAGGCTTACGATCGGCACGTGACCGTCGAATCGCCCGAGAAACTGGCCGAAGCCCTCGAAACGGTCGGCTATCTCGCCGACGACGGCATCGCCACGGCCGGGTTCCTCGCCGTGGCGCTCGGCCGCCCGCTGTTCTGCGAGGGCGAACCGGGCACCGGCAAGACCTCGCTCGCGCTGGGCCTTGCCGAAGCGCTCGGCCTGCCGCTCATCCGGCTCCAGTGTCACGAAGGGATCGACGCGGCGCAGGCACTGTACGAATGGGACTTCCCGCGCCAGCTGCTGCATCTGCGGGCGCTGGAAGCCGCCGGTGACGGCGGCCTCGACGTCGAGGCCGCCGAACAGTCCCTCTACACCGAACGTTTCCTGCTCTCCCGGCCGCTGCTGAAGGCGTTGCAGACCGCGCCGTGTGTCCTGCTGGTAGACGAGATCGACCGCGCCGACGACGAGTTCGAAGCCTTCCTTCTGCAACTCCTCGACGAGAACGCGGTGACGATCCCCGAGTTCGGCGAGGTACGCGCCGAGCATCCGCCGCTCGTGGTGCTCACCTCCAACCGGACGCGGGAGGTGCACGACGCGCTGAAGCGCCGCTGTCTCTATCACTGGCTCGAACATCCGGACCTCGGCCGCGAGATCGAGATCCTGCGCCGCAAGATTCCGGCCTTGGGCGAGGCGCTCGCGACTCAGGTCGCGACGGCGGTGCAGCGGCTGCGCGCGATGGAGTTGCTGAAACCGCCCGGGGTGGCGGAATCCCTCGATTGGGCGCAGGCGCTCCTCGCGCTCGGGATGTCCGAATTGGACGCCGCGACCGCCGCCCGGACCCTCGGTTCGGTGCTCAAGTACAGCGAGGATCTGGACCGGGTCCGGGCCAAGCTGGACAAACTGCTGGCCTGAGCGTCAGCGGCGCCGCAGCGACGCGTCGAGCAAGGCGGGCGGGGTGTCGTGCTTCTCCTCCGGGGCCAGGTCGGTGCCCGGGGCGACGATCTCGTCGATCGCGTCGAGGACGTCGGCGGAGAGCACGGTGTCCGCGGCGGCGAGTTGCGACTCGAGGTGCTCCAGCGTGCGGGGGCCGATGATCGCGCTCGTCACCCCCGGATGCGCTACGACGAAGCCGAGTGCGAGCTGGATCAGGGTCAGCCCGGCCTGGTCGGCGACCTTGACCAGCCGTTCGACGCCTTCCAGCCGGGCCCGGTTGGCGGGCCGCGTCAGGTCGAAGCGCTGGGGCATGACCGCCGAACGGTTCGTGCTGATCTCACGGCCTTCCCGGACCGCGCCGGACAGCCAGCCGGAAGCCAGCGGGCTCCACGCGAGCACGCCCATGCCGTATTCCTCGGTCACCGGCAGGACCTGAGTTTCGATCCCGCGCTGGAGGATCGAGTAGCTGGGCTGCTCGGTGACGTAGCGGCCCGAACGGAGTTCGCGGGCGGCCCACTGCGCCTGCACGATGCGATACGCGGGGAACGTCGACGAACCGAAGTAGCGGATCTTCCCCGCCTGCCGCAGATCCGTCAGCGCGGAAAGGGTTTCCTCGTCGCTGGTCTTCGGGTCCCAGCGGTGGATCTGGTAGAGATCGACGTGATCGACGCCGAGGCGGCGCAGGCTGGCGTCCAGTTCGGTGACCAGCCACCGGCGTGAAGCGCCCTGGTGATTGCGCTCGTCACCCATCGGCATGCTCGCCTTCGTGGCCAGCACGATGTCCTCACGGCGGCCCGCGATGGCCTTGCCGACCATCTCCTCCGACTGCCCGGCGCTGTACATGTCCGCGGTGTCGATCAGGTTGACACCGGCGGCCAAGGCGGCGTCGACGATGGCGGTGGCCTCGTCCTGGGTGGTGCGCCCGATCGCGCCGAAGTTCATCGCGCCGAGCGCGAGGGTGCTGACCTGCACGCCGGTCCTGCCCAAGGTGCGGTACTGCATGACGATGTCCTCCATGGCAAAATGAGCAAGCGGAACGTTGCTCCGCTAACGATACGGAGCAGTGTTCCATTTGGCAACCCTGGCGGCAGAGGAGTGGTGTGATGAGGGAAGAGGGCACCAAGGCCAAGCGCGCGGACGCCCGCCGCAACGAGAAGACCTTGCTCGACGCCGCCGCCGCGGTCTTCGTCACCTCGGGTGTGGAGGCGCCGGTCCGTGACATCGCGGCCAAGGCGGGCGTCGGCATGGGCACGATCTACCGGCATTTCCCGACCAGGGCCGACCTCATCGTCGCCGTCTACCGGCATCAGGTCGACGCGTGCGCCGAAGCCGGGCCGGAACTGCTGGCGTCGAGCGATTCCCCTTATGAAGCCCTGCGGCGCTGGATCGACCTCTTCGTCGATTTCCTGGTCACCAAACACGGGCTGGCGGCGGTGCTGCAGTCTGACAACGCCGGGTTCGAGACGCTGCACACCTACTTCCTCGACACCCTTCTGCCGGTGTGCGCCCGGCTGCTCGGCGCGGCGGCGGAAGCGGGCGAGATCCGCGCCGATCTCGAGGCGCTCGAAGTCCTGCGCGGCGTCGGAAACCTCTGCATCGGCGCCGAAAGCGATCCGCGCTACAACGCGCGCAAGATGGTCGGGGTGCTCATCGCCGGCCTTCGCGAGCGGTAGGCAAAGGCCGGTGTGACCCCGCGTTTCGTCCTCTGGACGCGGTAGTTGCACGCGCAAGTACCGCATCCAGAGGACTAAACGCGCGCACAATGGAGGAGTGAGCGATCCACTGGCGGGCTTCGTCGGCTTCGCGGAGGCATTGCGCGAAGCCGGTTTGCCGTGCGACGCGCACCGAGTGCAGGCGTACCTCGGAGCCGTCGGCGAAATCGATCTGGCCGATCCGGACCAGCTGTACTGGGCCGGCCGGTTGACGCTGTGCGCCGATCCCGACGACCTCCCGCGCTACGACGCCGCGTTCGACGGCTGGTTCACCGAAAAGGAAGCCGGACCACGGCGGCGAAGCCGGGAAGCGGCCCCGAAGCGCGCCAGGATCGCCACGCTCGCGCAGGCGGGCCAAGGCGAATCCGGCGCGGAGCCCGACGAGCTCCGCGTCGCGGCGAGCGAAGAAGAGATCCTGCGGCACCGCGACCTCGCTGAGCTGAGTGTCGCCGAACGCGCCCACCTGCGGGAACTGCTCGCGAAACTGCGCCCTGCGCTCCCGGTGCGCTCGTCCCCGCGCCGTCGCGCGGCCCGGCGGGGCACGCTCGATCCGTCGCGTACGCTCCGCGCGATGCTGGCCGGGGGCGGCGAGCCCGTGCGCCTGGCGTACCGGCGGAAGGGGAGCAAACCGCGCCGCGTCGTCCTCCTGATCGACGTCTCCGGCTCGATGGGGCCGTACGCCGACTCCCTCCTGCGGTTCGCGCACATCGTGGCGCGGCGCGCTCCCGGCCGGGTCGAGGTGTTCACCCTGGGCACCCGGCTCACCAGGGTCTCCCGCCAGCTCCGGCTGCGCGATCCCGAGCACGCCATGCTCGCCGCGGCCGCCGCGGTCCCCGATTTCGCGGGCGGGACCAGGCTCGGCGAGACCTTGCGGGCGTTCCTCGACCGATGGGGACAACGCGGTGTGGCCAGGCGATCCGTGGTCACCGTGTTCTCCGACGGCTGGGAACGGGGCGACCCCGGCCTGCTCGGCGAGCAGCTCGCGAGGCTGCGGAGGCTCGCGCACGTCGTATTCTGGGTTAATCCGCACGCGGGGCGGGCGGGTTACGCTCCCGTGCAGTCCGGCATCGTGGCCGCGCTCCCGCACCTCGATCGGCTGCTCGCCGGGCACAGCTTGGCCACATTGGAACGACTTCTGGTGGAGATCGCCGATGCGTGACGTACTGGACGAACTGCACCGCCGCTGGGCGGCAGGCGAGACGGTGGGGGTCGGCACGGTGGTGGCGACGTTCTCGTCGGCGCCGCGGAGCCCCGGCGCGGCGATGCTCGTCGCCCCGGACGGCACGGTCACCGGCAGCGTCTCCGGTGGCTGCGTCGAGGGCGCCGTCTACGAGCTCGCGCAGCAGGTGGTCGCCGAACGCGCGCCCGTGCTGCAGCGCTACGGCGTGTCCGACGACGACGCCTTCGCCGTCGGGCTGACCTGCGGCGGGATCATCGACATCTACGTCCAGCACATCGACCGCGACTCGATGCCGGAGCTCGGCGACGTCGTCGAATCGGTCCACAGTGGACAGCCGGTCGCCGTGGTCACGGTGATCGAGCACGAGCGGGAGGGCATGGTCGGCGAGCACCTGATCGTCTGGCCGGATCGTGTCACGGGTTCGCTCGGTTCCTCGCGCATGGACGACGCCGTCGTCGACGACGCGCGCGGCATGCTCGCCGGCGGCCGCACGGGCACGCTGCACTACGGGCCGGACGGGCAGCGCCGCGGCGAGGGGATGACGGTCTTCGTCAACTCCTTCGAGCCGCCCGCGCGCCTGCTGGTCTTCGGCGCGATCGACTTCGCCGCCGCGATGGCGAAGATGGGCGCGTACCTCGGCTACCAGGTCACGGTCTGCGACGCCCGGCCCGTGTTCGCGACGAAGAGCCGGTTCCCCGACGCGGACGAAGTCGTCGTCGACTGGCCGCACCGCTACCTCAAGGCCGAAGCCGACGCCGGCCGGGTCGACGGCCGGACCGCGATCGCCGTGCTCACCCACGACCCGAAGTTCGACGTTCCGTTGCTGGAGGTCGCGTTGCGCCTCGACGTCGGCTACGTCGGGGCGATGGGCTCGCGCAAGACCCACGACGACCGGTTCGCGCGGCTGCGCGAGGCCGGGGTCACCGAGGCGGAGCTCGAACGGCTGTCTTCGCCGATCGGCCTCGACCTCGGCGCGCGGACCCCCGAGGAGACCGCGGTGTCGATCGCGGCCGAGATCATCGCGCTGCGGTGGAGCGGTTCGGGCTCGCGGCTCGCCGAGCTCAGCGGCCGGATCCACGGCTGACACCGGGCACCGGCACCGCCTGGCTCGATTTGACCACCTCGAACGCGGGCAGGGTCTCGAACCGTTTGACGTGCTTGTCGAACAGCTTCCTGGACAGGTACCGGCTCGCCTTGAGATCCGGGGTGAGCAGCACGACGACGTAGTCCCACTGCCCGACGATGCTGTAGCAGTGCTGGACGCGGTGCTCCGCCAGCATCCGCTCGCGGAAGGCCGTGTGGCGCTTTTCGTCGTCGTCGGTCAGTGCGACCAGGATGACCGAAGTCATCCCCGCGCCGAGCGTCTCCGGATCGAGCACGGCGACCTCGGCGCGGATCACGCCCGCGGCGCGCAGCCTGGTCAGCCGCCGCTGCACCGCGCTGGGGGAGAGGCCGACGGCGTCGCCCAAGTCGTGCAGGGGGCGCGCCGCGTCGGCCTGGACGAGGTCGAGCAGCAGATGGTCGATCTCGTCGAGAGGCACGCAAGATTTTTGCACGCGGGCGGGAAAGTTTACAATCGGCATGATCGGCCTCCGGCCTAGCTTGAGGGTCATGGACCTCAAGCTGGACAACGTCGCCGAGGCGGCGAAGGTGATCGATCCCGTTTTCCTGAACTCCCCGCAGTACGGCGACGAACAGCTGAACGCACGGCTCGGCCGTTCCGTGCTGGTGAAGATCGAGACGCTGAATCCGTTGCGCAGCTTCAAAGGCCGGGGCGCGGACTACTTCGCCGCCGGGCTGGAGCCGGGGACCACGATGGTGTGCGGGACCAGCGGCAACTTCGGGCAGGCCGTCGCGTACGCCGCCAGGAAACGCGGATTGCGGGCCGAGGTGTTCGTCCCGGCCGACGTCTCCCCGGTCAAACTGCGGCGGATCAAGACCCTGGGGGCGCGGGTGCGGAGGGTCGAGGGCGAGGTGAAGGTCGCCGCGGCCGCCTTCGCCGCCGAAGCGCCGGACCGCGTGTTCGTGGTCGACGGCCGTGATCCCGCGATCTCCGAAGGGGCGGGCACGATCGGGCTGGAACTGGCGGCGGCGGGCGCGATCGACACGGTCGTGCTCCCGGTCGGCGACGGCGCGCTGATCGCCGGCGTCGCGCTCTGGCTCAAGGCGCACACGCCGGACGTCCGCGTCGTCGGCGTCGGGACCACGTCGGCGCGGGCGATGGCGACGAGCTGGCGGGCCGGTGAGCCGGTCACCGTCGACCGGGTGAATTCGTTCGCCGGTGGCATCTCGATCCGCACCCCGGAATCCGAATCCGTCCGGCGCCTGCGGTCGCTGGTGGACGACTTCGTGCTGGTCGAGGACGACGATTTGCGCGCGGCCATGCGGCTGGGCGCGGAAACCCTCGGCGTCCTGCCGGAACCCGCGGGGGCCGCCGGCCTGGCCGCGCTGACCGTGCACGACCTCCCCGGCGACCGGGTCGCCACCGTGGTCACCGGGGCGAACGCCGCCTGGCCTCCCGAGTGGTAAGGACGGTTAGAGCGGAAGGTGTTGGTCGCACGTCCGTGAAGGCCTCCTTGCCTACCCTGAAGGTAGGGAAGGAGGCCTTCACGGACTGCGGGGGCGGGCAAGGGAGTCTGTACCTAAAGGACACTCGCACTTTCCCGCATCTGCGCCGATTTTCCTTCAGCGTGACCGCATTTGCGGAGCCGTTCGCGAGTCACCCCCTGGTGGGGGTTGCCCTGGCAGGCGCTGAGTAGCACGCTCGACTGTGAGTCCGATCACGGTCGCTCCGGGGTCGGTCCGTGACAACCGAATGACCGGCCGCTCCCGAACGACCCCGGACCAGCGCGGGGTTTCTCTTGCTTTTGGAGGCCTGATGCGCATCACCGTCACCGTCGACGGCACCAGCTACACAGACGACGTCGAGCCCCGCACCCTCCTCGTGCACCATCTGCGCGAACGGCTCGGGAAGGTGGGCACCGTGGTCGGCTGTGACACCAGCAACTGCGGCGCCTGCACCGTCCACCTCGACGGGCACAGCGTGAAATCCTGTTCGGTACTCGCGGTCCAGGCCGACGGCTGCGAGGTCACCACGATCGAGGGACTCGCCCGCGACGGCGAACTGCACCCGGTGCAGAAGGCCTTCCACGAGAACCACGCGCTCCAGTGCGGTTTCTGCACTCCCGGCATGATCATGCAGTCGATCGACCTGCTCGCCGACAATCCCGATCCGGACGAGAAGGCGGTCCGCGAAGGACTCGAAGGCAACCTGTGCCGCTGCACGGGTTACCAGAACATCGTCCGCGCGGTGCGCGACGCCGCCCACGAGATGCGGCCCGGTGCCGGGCCCGAAGCCGAGCGGCTCGCTTCGGACACCGCTTCCCGTGTCGGCGCGGGTGGTGAGTGATGACCTCCACGATCGAGCCGGAGGTCGGCAAGTCCCGTCGCCGCAAGGAGGACGAACGCCTCATCACCGGCAGGACCCGCTGGACCGACAACCTGACCCTGCCCGGCATGCTGCACCTCGCGGTGCTCCGCAGCCCGTTCGCGCACGCCAAGATCGTCTCGATCGACGTCACCGAGGCGAAATCCGCGCCCGGCGTGGTCGCGGTCTTCACCGGGAAGGACCTCGACCCCGATGGCGCCATCGGCATGCCGTGCGCGTGGCCGATCACGCCCGATATGAAGTCGCCGAGGCGGCCCATCCTCGCCTCGGACACGGTGAACTTCGCCGGTGAGGGGGTCGCGGTGGTCGTCGCCCGCACCTCGGCCGAAGCGCACGACGCCCTCGAAACGATCGACGTCGACTACGACGAGCTGCCGGTCGTCCTCGGCCTGGAGAACGCGCTCGCCGACGGCGCGCCGCTGGTGCACGAGGATCTCGGCACCAACCAGAACGCGGTCTGGGTCTTCGATTCCGCCGACGCGGGAACGGGTTCCAGCGTCGAGGACGCGATCTCGAATTCCGAGGTCGTGCTCAAGCGGCGGTTCCGCCAGCAGCGGCTGGTGCCGGCGTTCATGGAACCGCGGGCGTGTGTGGTCGACCCGACGGGCAATCAGCTGGTCATGTGGTCGGCCACCCAGGTCCCGCACATCCTCAAGACGATGACCGCGGCCACGCTCGGGCTCCCCGAGCACAAGGTGCGGGTGATCGCGCCCGACGTCGGCGGCGGGTTCGGCGGCAAGATCGCCGTGCTGCCCGAAGAGATGATGTCGACGCTCATCGCCAAGCGGCTCGGCAAACCGGTGAAGTGGAACGAATCCCGTTCGGAGACGATGGTCGCCGCGCACCACGGCCGCGACCAGATCCAGGACATCACCATCACCGCGAACCGCGACGGCACGGTGACCGGCCTCAAGGTCGAACTGCTCGCCGACATGGGCGCGTACCTCGGTCTCGTCGGCCCCGGCGTGCCGATCCTCGGCGCGTTCATGTTCAACGCGATCTACAAGTTCCCGGCGTACCACTTCGCCTGCACCAACGCGTTCACCAACACCACGCTCACCGACGCCTATCGCGGCGCCGGGCGGCCGGAGGCCACGTTCGGGATCGAGCGGATGATGGACGAACTCGCCGTCGAACTGGGCATGGACCCGATGGAGATCCGCGAGAAGAACTGGATCAAGCACGAGGAGTTCCCGTTCACGACGGTGGCCGGGCTGACCTACGACTCGGGCAACTACGAAGCCGCCACCGCCAAGGCCAAGGAACTCTTCGACTACGACGGCCTCCGCCGCGAGCAGAAGGAACGGCGGGATTCGGGCGACCCGGTCCAGCTCGGCATCGGCATCTCGACGTTCACCGAGATGTGCGGTCTCGCGCCGTCGCGGGTGCTCGGCTCGCTGGACTACGCGGCGGGCGGCTGGGAACACGCGGAGATCCGCGTGCTGCCCACCGGCAAGATCGAGGTCATCACCGGCGCCTCCGCGCACGGCCAGGGCCACGAGACGGCGTGGAGCCAGATCGTCGCCGACAAACTCGGTGTCCCGTTCGAGGACATCGAGGTCATCCACGGCGACACCCAGTCCTCGCACAAGGGCATGGACACCTACGGCTCCCGGTCGCTGGTGGTCGGCGGGATCGCGGTGGTCAAGGCGGCGGACAAGGTCCTCGCCAAGGCCAAGCCGATCGCGGCGCATCTGATGGAGTGTTCCGAGGACGACCTCGAATTCTCGGCGGGCAGGTTCTCGGTCAAGGGCACGGATTCCTCGACGTCCATCCAGGACATCGCGTGGGCCGTGTTCTCGGCGCACAACCTGCCGGACGGCGTCGAGCCCTCGCTGGACTCTTCGGACACGTTCGATCCGGAGAACTTCTCGTTCCCGCACGGCACGCATCTGTGCGCGGCCGAGGTCGACACCGAGACCGGGCGCGTGCGGTTGCGCTCCTACGTCTGCGTCGACGACGTCGGCGTGGCCGTCAACCCGCTGATCGTCGAGGGCCAGGTGCACGGCGGGCTCGCGCAGGGCATCGCGCAGGCGTTGTTCGAGGAGGCCGTCCACGACGAAGGCGGCACGCTGACCACCGGGACCTTCGCCGACTACCTGCTCCCGTCGGCGGCGGATCTGCCCAGCTTCACCACCGACCGCACCGAGACCCCGTCGACGACGAACCCGTTGGGCGCCAAGGGAGTCGGGGAGGCGGGCACGATCGCCTCGACCCCGGCGGTGGTCAACGCCGTTGTCGACGCCGTCCGGCACTTCGGGGTGAACGACATCGAAATGCCGTTGACCCCGATGCGGGTCTGGCACGCCATCCAGCACGGGTCGGCCGCCGCGGGCGGGCTGGGCTCCGAAGCGGGTGGCGGTCTCGGTTCGATCGACGCCACCGGAGGTGCCCAGTGATCCCGGCCCCGTTCGACTACGTCGCTCCGTCCACAGTGGACGAAGCGATCAGCGCGCTCGCCGAGGCGGGCGAGGACGCCAAGGTGCTGGCGGGCGGGCAGAGCCTGCTGCCGGTGCTGCGGATGCGGCTCGCCACGCCGACCACGCTGGTCGACCTCGGGAAGGTCGCCGAACTGCGCGGCGTCCGCGAGGACGGCGACGCGGTGGTCATCGGCTCGATGACCACGCATTACGACGTCCAGCGGGACGCGCTGGTCGCCGGGCACGCCGCGTTGCTCAAGGCCGCCACCGACACGGTGGCCGATCCGCAGATCCGCCACCGCGGCACGTTCGGCGGCGCCATCGCGCACGCCGATCCCGCCGGAGACCTGCTCGCCCCCGTGCTCGCGCTCGGCTGCGAACTCGTCGTCGCCGGGCCGGGCGGGCGGCGGACGGTCGCCGCGGCGGACTTCTTCCAGGACATGTTCACCACCGCGCTCGCCGCGGACGAACTCCTGGTCGAGGTCCGGGTGCCGAAGCACACCGGCTGGCACGCCCACTACGAGAAGTTCAACCGGGTCGCGCAGGCGTGGTCGATGGTCGCGGTCGCGGCCTGTGTCCGCACCGAGGCGGGCACCATCGAGGAGGCGCGGGTCGCGCTGACCAACATGGGCTCGACCCCGGTGCGGGCGGCCGGGGTCGAGGCGGCGCTGGTCGGCTGCGCGGCCACCGCCGAGGCGATCCGCGGCGCGGCCGAACGCGCGGCCGAGGGCACGAATCCCACGGCCGACGGCAACTCCGACGTCGAATACCGGCAGCACCTCGCGCGGGTGCTGACCGGCCGGGCGGTCCTCGCCGCGGCAGGTTCCTGAGCACGTCAAGAAGGGAGGTCGGCCCGTGCGGCTCGACCACGAATTCACCGTTTGCGCCCCGGTCGGCGAGGTCTGGAAGGCCCTCATCGACCCGGAACGGGTGGCGCCGTGCATGCCGGGCGCCACCGTCACCGAAGTCGACGGTGACGCCTTCAAGGGCACGGTGAAGGTCAAGCTCGGGCCGATCTCCCTGCTCTACAAGGGAACCGGCCAGTTCGTCGAGAAGGACGCCGACGCGAAGAAGGTGGTGATCAAGGCCGCCGGGAAGGACGCCCGCGGGGCGGGCACGGCGTCGGCGACGGTGACGGTCACCCTGACCGAGAAGGACGGCGTCACCCATGGCGCCGTCGCCACGGAGCTGGCGGTCACCGGTAAACCCGCGCAGTTCGGGCGCGGGATGATCTCCGAGGTCGGCGGCAAGATCCTCGACTCGTTCGCGGAGTGCCTGTCCGGCAAGCTCGCCACCACGCCCGAGCCCGAGTCAGAGAAACCTCCGGAACGCCCGCCGTTGCAGGCGGTCAAGCCGGTGACGGAGGGCGAGGCCATCGACCTGATGGAGTACGCGGGCCAATCCGTGGTCAAACGGGCGGCGCCGGTGCTGGTGGTGCTCGCCGGGGTGCTCCTGGTCGTCGCGATCGTGCGGGCTGTGACGCGGCGGACACAGTGACGTAGAAGGAAATAGTGGCTTCCGCCTGCCGTTGAACCCGGTATGAAGGCGGATCACGAAGTCGACGTGGCGGTGATCGGGGCGGGGCAGGCCGGTCTGTCGGCGGCGTATCACCTGCGCCGCGCGGGATTCGCCAACGAGGCGGGTTTCGTCGTGCTCGACCACGGCAAACGGCCAGGCGGCGCCTGGCAGTACCGCTGGCCGTCGCTGATCGTGGAGAAGGTCCACGGCATCCACGACCTGCCGGGGATGGCCTTCGGCACCCCGGATCCGAAGCTGCCCGCGGCCGAGGTCGTTTCCGACTACTTCGGCCGCTTCGAACGCACCTACGACCTCCCGGTCCACCGGCCCGTCGACGTCCTGTCGGTGAGCGCCGAGTGCGATCGGCTGGTCGTGGCCAGCGTGGCGGAAACCTGGGCCGCGCGCGCGGTGATCAGCGCGACCGGCACCTGGGACCGGCCGTTCTGGCCGCACTATCCGGGGCAGGAGACCTTCCGCGGCCGTCAGCTGCACACCGCCGACTACACCGGCGTCGAGGACTTCCGCGGGAAACGCGTCGTCGTGGTCGGCGGTGGCTCGTCGGCCGTCCAGCTGTTGCTGGAGATCGCGCCGTTCGCGCGCTCGACGCGCTGGGTGACCCGGCGCCCGCCGGTGTGGCGGGACGAGCCGTTCAACGAGAACTGGGGCCGTGAGGCCGTCGCGAAGGTCGATCGGCGTGTCCGCGAGGGCCTGCCGCCGAAGAGCGTCGTCAGCGTGACCGATCTGGCGGTGACGCCCGAGGTACGCGCCGGACTCGACGCGGGGATCCTCGACCGGCACCCGATGTTCCAGCGGATCACGCCGGACGGCGTGGAGTGGGCGGACGGCACCTTCGAGCCGGCCGACGTCATCCTGTGGGCCACCGGGTTCCGCGCCGCGATCGACCATCTCGCGCCGCTGCGCCTGCGGGCGGCAGGCGGGGGCATCCGGATGGACGGCACCCGCGTCGTCGCCGAACCGAGGCTGCACCTCGTCGGCTACGGCCCTTCCGCGAGCACCGTCGGCGCGAACCGGGCGGGCCGCGCGGCCGTCACCGAGATCCGGCGCCTGCTCGGACGCTGAGGTCGCGGGCCCGTATTTGACCGATCGTTACAAAACGTGGCATGCTGCGGCCATGCCCCGCCCCAAGGGATTCGATCCCACCGAAGTGCTCGATGCCGCCGTCAGTACCTTCTGGCGCAAGGGATACGCGGCCACGTCGGCCCAGGATCTGGTCGACGGCACCGGGCTGGGCCGGGGGAGCCTGTACAACACGTTCTCGGGCAAGCGGCAGCTGTTCAGCGAGGCGCTGCGCCGGTACGAGGAGACGACGGCCGTCCGCATCGAGGAGATGCTGGCCGCGCCGGAGTCCATCCGGGCTCGGGTCAGGCGTGTCCTGATGGACGTCGCCGACGACGAGCTGGACACTTCGGCCGCGCATCGCGGCTGCCTCGCCGTCAACGCCGCCATCGAGCTCGGCGGGATCGACGACGAGGTCACCGCCCGCGTCCGCCACGACTTCGAACGGGTGGAGAACGCCTTCCACGCCGCCTTCGCCGCCGCGAGGGAGGCGGGCGAGATCGGCCCGGACCGGGACCCGCGGGCGCTGGCGCGGTTCACGCTCGCCGCGATGTACGGCCTGCGGGTGCTGGGAAAGACCGCGGACCGGCAGGCGCTCACCCAGATCGTCGAAACCACCGTCCAGGCGTTGTGAGATTTCCTGATTCTTTAACGAACATTCCACTACTGGCAGGGAGCAAGCCAAGTCATGACGAAGACCGTCGCGGTGCTCGGCACCGGAATCATCGGTGCCCCGGTCGCCCGCAACCTGAGCAAGGCCGGGTTCGAGGTACGTGCCTGGAACCGCACCCCGGCCAAGGCCGAAGCCCTGTCCGGGGACGGCGTCCGGGTCGCGGCGAGCGCCGCGGAAGCCGTGGAGGGCGCGCCGGTCGTGCTCACGGTCCTCACCGACGGCCCGGCGGTACTGGAGGCGATCCGCGCGGCCGGTCCCGCCGCCGGAACGATCTGGCTCCAGCTCAGCACCGTCGGCGACGCGGTCGACGAACTGGCCGCATACGCGGACGAGCACGGCCTCGTCTTCGTCGACGCACCGGTGCAGGGCACCCGCCAGCCCGCCGAGCTGGGCCAGCTGATCGTCCTGGCGGCGGGCATCGCCGAGGCACGCGAGACCGTCCAGCCGCTGTTCGACGCCATCGGCAAGCGCACGCTGTGGGTCGGCGAAGACGGCCGCACCGGCGCGGCGAGCAGGCTCAAACTGGTGCTGAACACGTGGGTGATCGCGCTGACCCACGGTGTCGGCGAAGCACTCTCGCTGGCCGAAGGGCTCGGTGTCGACCCGCGGCATTTCGTCGACGTCGTCACCGGCGGCCCGATGGACAACGGCTACTTCCAGGCGAAATCCACCGCGATCCTCGCGAACGACTACACCACCGCCTTCTCGGTCGACAACGCCGAGAAGGACTCCCGGCTGGTACTGGAGGCCGCGGCCCGCGCGGGTGTCCGGCTGGACGCCGTCGAGGCCGGACGAACCCGCTTCGCCCGCGCGTCCGCGGCCGGACACGGTGCGGAAGACATGGCGGCCGGGTACTTCGCCAGCTTCATGAAGTGAGTCAGGCCGTCAGGTAACCGCCACTCGCGTCGACGTCGGTCCCGGTCACCGCGCTCGAATCCGGGGAGCTGAGCCACATCACCACGGTCGCCATCTCCTCCGGCCGTACGATGCGCTTGATCGGATAGTCCTGCGCGATCTGTTCGTAGGTCAGGCCGAAGGCCTCCGCGGCGCGGCGGAGCATCGGGGTGTCCACGGCGCCCGGAGCGAACGCGTTGACCCGGATGTTCTTGTTCGCGTACTCGAGTGCCGCGACCTTGGTCAGCGACGTGACGCCGTGCTTGCTCGCGTTGTAGGGCGCGATGGTGGCGAACCCGACCTCCGCGGAGATCGAGGCGGTGTTGACGATGACGCCACCACCCTGCGCGAGCATCCGCGGGATCTCGTACTTCATCCCGAGGAAGACCCCGGCCGTGTTGGTGCGCCAGACGTCCTCCAGCTCGGCCAGGGTCTGCTCGGCCAGCGGCACCGCGCGCGGGCTTTCGATCCCCGCGTTGTTGACGGCGATGTCCAAGCGGCCGTAACGGCGCACGCACTGGTCGACCAGACCGCGCACGTCGGACTCCACCCGGACGTCCGCGCGGCGGAAGGTCGCCTCGCCGCCCCGCGCCCGGATTCCGGCCGCGACCTCCTGGCCGAGCTTTTCGCGGCGGCCACAGAAGAACACCTTCGCACCCTCGTCCGCCATCGCCCGCGCCGTGGCGGCACCGATACCCGAGGTCGCGCCGGTGATCAGTACGACTTTGCCGTCGAACCGGCCTCGTGACCGTTCCGCGGCGGTGGCCGCGCCGGTCGGTGCCATGGCCGTCGCCGCGAGCCCCAAGGCACCCGCGGTCAGCACTCGCCTGCGTGAGGTATCCATCGCTCAGCCCTCGGCGAGACGGTCGGGAATCCGTGCCAGCGGATACCGCCGCCAGAAGAAGGCGTCGGCGGCGTGCTGGTCGGAGGCGAAGTTGATCGCCTCGGCGATCCGCTTGCCCTGGATGCGATAGGCGAGCACCCAGGTGATGTCGAGCCCGGCGGGCGCGGTGCTCCAGCCGCGGTGCAGATCGACCACCCAGTCGCCGTCCGCGGCGAGGTACAGCACGTCCGCGCGGAATCCCGCGCGGGCGAGCTCGCCGAAGAAGGCGATCACCTCGTCCGCGCCGGTCTTGGTCCCGGCGAGCGGATGGTGTCCCGGGATCGTCCACCGGATGTCCGGTGTGAAGAACTGCTTGAGGGCGTTGAGATCGCCGGAGCCGTAAGCCTCGTAGTAACGGCGGATCAGCGCGACGTTGGGGTGCTCCCGGGTCCGCTCCGGCACGGCGGAGGCGGTCCCGCCGGTCAGGGACGTGGCCAGTAGCGCGGCGGCGCCGGCCCCGCCTGTTCGCAGGAACGTCGCCCGGTCGATCGGTGTCCTTCGGTCTTCCACGGTCTTTTCCCTCCAGAAGTGGCTGCCGTCCACGCAATCACCGGAACCTCACGGCGGTCCAATGCCCGTACCCATACGTTCTGGGCATCGGGGAGGATCGGGACATGGATGTCGACACGAGGGTGCTGCGCTACTTCGTCGCCGTCGCGGAACATCTGAGCTTCACCAGGGCCGCCGAAGCCTTGTTCGTCACGCAGCCGTCGCTGAGCCGCCAGATCCGGCAACTGGAGTCCCGGCTCGGCACGGACCTGTTCACCCGGGGGAACTCGGAGATCCGGCTGACCGCAGCCGGTGAGGTACTCCTGCCCGCCGCGCGCCGTCTTCTCGCCGACTGGCAGCTCACCGGCCGTCTCGTGCGCACGGCCGCCGCGGCCGCGGGCAACGTGCTGCGGGTCGGCTTCGTCGCGACCGGCGGTGGTCCGCTCGCCCGGCGGGCGCGGACCCTGTTCACCGAACGCCACACCGACGCGACCATCGAACCGAAGCGGTTCGACTGGGGTGGTGAGGCGCAGGCCTTACGTGACGGACTCGCGGACATCGCGTTCGTCTGGCTACCCGCCGATCTGACCGGTTTGCACGCCGAAGTCGTCGCGACCGAACGGAGATGGGTCGCCATGAACGCGTCACATCCCTTGTCGGCCAAGGAAGAAGTCGTCATCCACGATCTCCGCGACGCGCCTTTGCTGTGGACCCGCAACGCTCCGCCCGAGTGGGTCGACTGGTGGGCGGTCAACCCGCGTCCCGACGGCTCGGCCCCGAACTGGGGACCGGAGAACGGCAACGTGGAGGAGATGCTCGAACTCGTCGCCACCACCGACGCGGTCTGCATCTCGCCCGAGTCGATGGCGAGGTTCTACGCGCATCCGGAGCTGGTGTGGCGGCCGATCGCCGACATCGAACCACTGCGGATCGCACTGGCTTGGCCGAAGGAGAGCACCGGCCCGCTGGTGGGAGCGTTCGTGCGGGCGGTGCGTCTCGTCAGCTCTTCAAGTACCTGACCTGTCCGGCTTTGCCCTCCTCGAAGTCTCCACGTCCGGAAAGGTGTTCCGGGACGCCGACTTCCCACCAGGCACCGGCTTCGGTCCACGCGTCCGGCCGGGTGCGCACCACGACCACCGCCGGCCGGTGTTCGGCCACCGCGGCTTCCCGTGCCCTCGCGTACGCCGCCCGCACGTCGTCCACAGTGGACGCCGTGAACACCGCGCACCCCAGCGACTCCGCGTGCCGCGCGAAGTCGACCCGAGGGGGAGTGGTGTGCGCGCTCCGGCAGTCATCGAGGAAGTTGTTGAACGGCTTGCCGCCCTGCCCCTCCTGTAGCCGGGCGATGACCGCGTAGCCGTCGTTGTCGCAGACCACCGCCACGAAGGGATGCCCGGCGAAGGCGGCCGAGAACAGTTCGGAGTTCAGCATCAGGTACGAACCGTCGCCCAGCATCGTGGTGACCAGGCCCTCGGTGTGCGCCATCGCCGCACCCCAGGCACCCGCCAGTTCGTAGCCCATGCACGAGAACCCGTACTCGACGTCCATGCCGATCGAGCCCGAACCGCGCCAGCCGCCGATCAGTTCGCCCGGCATCCCGCCGGACGCGGTCATCACGTAGTCGTGCGGTTCGGAGAGGTCGTTGACCGCACCGACGACCTGGGCGTACGTCGGCACCTCGCCGGAAGCGGCACGCAGGGTGTCGATATGCGCGTCCCAACGGGTGCGCTCCGCCGAGGCGCGCTCCGTCCACAGTGGATCGACCTGCCAGTTTTCGAGCTGGGCGGACAGATCCACGAGACCCGCGTCGGCGTCGCCCACGACGGCCAGCGCACCGTGCTTGACCGCGTCGAACCGGGCGGCGTTCAGCGTGATCAGCCGGACGTCCGGGGAGAACACCGTCCAGGACGCCGTGGTGAAGTCCTGCAGGCGCGTGCCGACGGCCAGCACGACGTCGGACTCGGCGGCCAGCACGTTCGCCGACGTCGAGCCGGTGACCCCGAGCGGACCTGCGTGCAGCGGATGGCCGTGCGGGACCAGGGTGCGCCCCGCCGTGGTTTCGGTGACCGGGATGCCGTGCCGTTCGGCGAAGGCCAGCGCCCGCGCGCCCGCGCCGGAATACCGGACGCCGCCGCCGAGTACCAGCAACGGTTTCCGCGCCGCCCGGAGCAGGCCCGCCGCTTCGGTGAGCGCCCGGCGATCGGGCCGCGGGCGCTGCGGGCGATGGGTCACCGGCGCGAACAAAGCGTCCGGGAAGTCGTAGGTCTCCGCCTGGACGTCCTGGGGGAGCGCCAGCGTCACCGGCCCCGCGTCCGCCGGATCGGTCAGCACCCTGGCGACCTGCGGCAGCGTCGAAAGCAACTGCTCCGGCCGGGTGATCCGGTCGAAATACCGGCTCACCGCGCGGAAGGCGTCGTTGACCGTGGCCGTCGGATCGCCGAAATGCTCCACCTGCTGCAACACCGGATCCGGGGCGCGGCTGGTGAAGGTGTCGCCGGGGAGCAGCAGTACCGGCAACCGGTTCGCGTGCGCGACCCCGGCCGCGGTGACCATGTTCAGCGCGCCGGGACCGATCGACGACGTCACCACGCCGACCTGCCGCCGGTGCGTCGCCTTGGCGTAGCCGACCGCCGCGAGCGCCATGCCCTGCTCGGTCTGCCCTCGCCACACGGGGAGTACGTCGCGGTGCTCCTCCAGCGCTGTGCCGAGACCGAGGACGTTGCCGTGCCCGAAGATCGCGAACACCCCGGGGAACAATGGGACCTCCCGCCCGTCCAGGGTTTCCGACCGCTGCGCCAGCAGCCAGCGCACGAGGGCCTGTGCCGTGGTCAGCCTCATGAGACCCGCCCTTCGTGGCTCGTGACCGGGCAACGCGGATCGAGCTCCTGGTCGTTCCACGTGTCGCGGACCCAGCCGTGCGCGGGGTCGTCGCAGAAGGCCATCGACCGTTCGGCGGCGGGCCCGGCCAGGACGTTCAGGTAGTACATCGGATAGCCGGGCGCGGCGACGCAGGGACCGTGGTAGCCGCGCGGGATCAGGAAGACGTCGCCGTCCCGGACCGCGACGTCCTCGTCCAGTTCACCGTCGGCGGTGTACGTCCGGTGCAGGCCGAACCCTTCGCGCGAAGGGGTCACGCCGTCGCGGCCCGCGATACGGAAGTAGTAGATCTCCTCGTTGACGACCTCGCATTCGGACGCCTCGTCGTGTTTGTGCGGCGGGTACGACGACCAGTTGCCGCCGGGGGTGATCAGCTCGCAGGCGTTCAGCTTGTCCGCGTGGTCCCAGACACCGGGTACTCCGAAGTTGGTGACCTGCCTGGTCGCCTGTCCCGCGCCGCGCACCTCCACCGGCACGTTCTCGGCCGGTCCGTAGCGCGGTTCGAGGCGGCGTGTGCAGCGGGCCATCGGCAGGGCGACCTCGATCCCCGCGACTGTCGACAACTCGACTTCGGCGTCCCTTGGCACATAGGCGAAATCCGTGACGCGGGCGAACACGGAATCCCGTCCGGCGAGGGCGAAGACCTGCCCGTCGACCCGGACGGTGCACGCGCCGGACAGGGGCAGGACGAATGCTTCGTACTCGCCCGTGCGAACCACCCTGGACTCCCCGGCGGCCAGCGAGAGAACCCGCAGGCCACTGTAGTCCCAGCCCGCCGAATCCGGGGTGAGCCGGACCGGGTCCCGCTCGTCCGAAAGCGTCCCGAGTGGACGGTGCAGCTTGCTCACAGCAACTCCTCGATCTCGTCGGCGGTGGGCATGGCGTCGGCGCAGGCGAGCCGGGAAGCGACGAGCGCGCCCGCCGTGTTGGCGTAGGTGGCGATGCGCACCGGATCCCAGCCGGACAGCAGACCGTGGATCAGCGCGCCACCGAAACCGTCCCCGGCGCCGAGCCCGCAGACGACCTCGACCCGCTGGGGCGGCACGGTCCAGCGGCCCTCGGCGGTGGCCACCAGCACCCCGTCCGCGCCTTTCTTGATCACCGCCAGCTCGACACCCCTGGCCAGCATCCGGGACGCGGCCTCGTCGGGGTCCGCCGTGCCGACGGCGACCTCCACCTCGGTGCGGTTGCCGACGGCGACCGTGACGTGGTCGAGCATCCAGCTGATCTCTTCGTGCGCCGTCTCGGTGTCCGGCCAGAACATCGGCCGGAAGTCGAGGTCCAGCACGGTGTGCGACCGGCGTCCGCGCCGTTCGAGCATCTTGCGCTGGGTGCCGCGCGCCGGCTCGACGGAGACACCGGTGCCGGTGACCCACAGCAGCGGAACGGATTCCACGACGTCCCACGGGACGTCGTTCTCGGTGATGGTCAGGTCCGGGGCGATGGGGGACCGGTAGAACAGCAGCGGTGGATCCGCGGGCGGGTCCAGCGCGCAGAACACCACCGGCGTCTGCAATCCGGCCGACGTCCCGACGTGCTCGGGGGAGACGCCGAACTCCCGCAGCGCCTGCCGCACGTACTCGCCGAAGCCGTCCGGGCCGACCTTCGTCAGCACCGACGTCGAGCGGCCGAGGCGCGCGGCGGCGACCGCGACGTTGGTCGCGGTGCCGCCGAGCGACTTGGCGAAGGTGCTGACCCCGGCCAGCGGCACGCCGCTCTGTTCGGGGTAGAGGTCCACCCCGACCCGGCCGACGGTCAGTGCTTCGAGAGCGGTCATGAAGGGGACTCCGCGGCTCGCAATTCGTGTTCGAGGGCTTCCAGTTCCGCGCCGCCCGCCATCTGCCGGGTCAGCTCGGCCAGATCGATCTCGGACTTCTCGTACGCGCCGAGCGACGCGCCCCGTTTGAGCAACAGGAAGCGATCGGCCACCGGATACGCGTGATGCGGATTGTGCGTGATCAGCACGACGCCGAGCCCTCGGTCACGGGCCTGTGCGACGTACTTGAGCACGACGCCCGCCTGCTTGACCCCCAGCGCCGCCGTCGGCTCGTCGAGGATCAGGACCTTCGCCCCGAAGTACACGGCCCGTGCGATGGCGACGCACTGCCGCTCGCCACCGGACAGCGTGCCGACCGGCTGCTCGACGTCACGCAGGTCGATGCCCATGTCGGACAACGCCTTCTTGGTCGTCTCGCGACCCTTCTTCCGGTCGAGCGCGCGGAACGGGCCGAAGCCGACCGTCGGTTCGGAGCCGAGGAAGAAGTTCCGCCAGACGCTCATCAGCGGGACGACCGCGAGATCCTGGTACACCGTCGCGATTCCGCGATCGAGCGCCTCACGCGGCGAAGCGAACTTCACCGGCTCACCTTCGACCAGGAACTCGCCCTTGTCGTGCTGGTGGACCCCGGCGAGGATCTTGATCAGGGTGGATTTGCCCGCGCCGTTGTCGCCGAGGACGCAGGTGACCTCGCCCGCGTCGACCACGGTGGAGACGTCGCGCAACGCGATCACGCTGCCGTAGGTCTTGCCGACGTCCTTGACCTCGAGAAGACGACTCATCGCCGCACCCTTTCCGCGCGCCGCCGGAAGGCGTTGTTGACCAGGACCGCGGACAGCAGCATGACCCCGAGGAACAGCATGAACCAGTCGCTGTCCCAGCGGGCGAACACGATGCCCTGCCGCGCCATCCCGAAGATCAGCGCGCCGATCGCGGCGCCGATCGCCGAACCGAACCCGCCGGTGAGCAGGCAGCCGCCGATGACGGCCGCGATGATGTACTGGAACTCCAGCCCGATGCCCTGGTTCGCCTGGACGCTCGCGAACCGCAGGATGTTGATCGAGCCGACCAGCCACGCGGCGAGCGCGGTGGTCATGAACAGCAGGATCTTGGTGCGCACCACCGGGACCCCGACCGCGCGCGAACTCTGCGCGGAGCCGCCGACGGCGAAGATCCAGTTGCCGAAGCGGGTCCGCACCAGCAGCCAGGCCGCCAGCACGGCGAACCCGATCCACCAGACGATGGAGATCTGGAACGCGGTCCCGCCGACGTCCACTGTGGACGCGAAGACGAAGCCGGCGGATTCGTAGCCGTCGGCCGAGCGCATCCCGGACACCTGGACGGTGCCGGTGACCAGGCGGGTCACCCCGAGGTTGAGCCCCTGCAGCGCCAGGAAGGTGCCCAGGGTGACGATGAAGCTGGGCAGCCCGGTGCGCATCACCAGCCAGCCGTTGAACGCGCCCACCGCGAGAGCGAAGACCAGCGACGCGAACAGCGCGAGCCAGACGTTCCAGCCGGCCTGAGTCGCCAGCGTCGCGGTGACGAGCGCGGTGGACGCCGTCATCACGCCCGCCGACAGATCGAACTCGCCGCCGATCATCAGCAGGGACACCGCGACCGCCATGATGCCGAGCGTCGAGGCGTCGTCGAGCCAGGTCGCCACGCCGCTGCCGCTGAAGAACTGGTCGGTGACGAGGGTGAAGAACAGGAAGACGACGACGGCGCCGAGGAGCGCGCCGATCTCGGGGCGGACGACCAGCCTGTCGAGCAGGCGGGGTTTCGCGATCCGTTCGTCGAGCATGGTGGTGGTCATCGCGTGCCCCTTTGCACGTACTTGCCGACGGTGTCCACAGTGGATTTGTCGACCAGGTCGGGCCCGGTGAGCACCGGCTTCCCGCCGCCGACGACGTTCGCGTTGTCCCGGTAGAGCTTGAGGAACTGCACCGGGAGATAGCCCTGCTCGTACTGCTGCTGGTCGACCGCGAACACCACGTCGCCCGCCTTGATCGCGCCGACCACGTCGGTGTTGAGGTCGAACGTGCCGACCTGGGCCGCCGAGCCGACCGCCTTGATCGCGCTCACCGCCCGCGCCGCGACCTGGGAGTTCAACGTCAGAACGGCGTCGAGGGTGGAGTCGGTCTGCACCGCGCCCCTGATCCGGGATTCGGCGTCGGTGGGGTTGCTGATGTCGACCTGAAGGGTCTGCACGTCGCCCGCGAAGCCGGTCTTGGCGCCGTCGCACCGCTGCGCCTGCCCGACGTTGCCCGCTTCGTGGACCACGCAGAGCAGCTTCTTCTTACCCAGTTCACGGAATTTCTTCCCGGCTTCCTCGCCGGCGATGGTCTCGTTCTGCCCGACGTGGGTGAGCGCGCCGTAGCCCGCGCTCTTGTCCTCGCCGGAGTTGATGGTGATGACCGGGATCCCGGCGCGGACCGCGTTCTCGATCGAGGTCTTGAGCGCCTCCGGGTTCGCCATCGACACCACCAGCCCGCCGACCCGCTGGGCGACCGCGTTGTCGATCAGCTTGGCCTGGTTACCGGGGTCTCCGTCGGAGTTGTACTCGACCTGGACGTCGAGCTGCCTGCCCGCCTCCTCGGCGCCGTTCTTGACCACGTTCCAGAACGCGTCGCCCGCCGTGCCGTGCGAGATGACCGCGACCCGCAGCGGCCCGCTGGGCTCCGCCGTCTCCGGGCCCGCGCCCGCGGCGGGTTTCACCTCGGCCTTCGGCCCGGTGCACGCGGACAGGAGCAACAGCCCCGCCACGAGCGCCAAAGCCGCTTTCAAGCGATGGGACATCGTCGTCTCTCCTCGCTTCTTCCGTTACCTGGCAGCCGGGAGCCGGCTGACGATTCCGTCGAGATGCGCCAGGCTCCTGGCGACATCCCGCTTCGGCAGATCCTCCGGGCTCCCCTCGCTCAGCGCGGTGTCCTGTTCGAGCACGTACCACCCGTCGTAGCCCGCCTCGTGGACGGACCTGACCATCGTTTCGATGTCGACGTCCCCGTCGCCGAGGGGGACATACAGACCTTTGCCCACGGCTTCGGCGTAGGGAAGCCTGCCGGCGCGGACGTCTTCGGCGAGCTCGCCGCGCACGTCCTTGAGATGCAGATGCCCGACCCGTCCGGGGTATCGCTTCGCCAGCGCGACCGGATCGGTCCCGCCGATCAGGAGATGGCCGGTGTCCAGGCACAGGGGGAGAGTGGAATCGGCGAGGAAGCGCTCGACCTCTTCTTCGGTTTCCGCGTGCGTCCCGACGTGAGGGTGCAGCACGGTGCGAAGGCCATGGCGTGCGGCGATTTCCTCGATCTCGCCTGAGGTTTCGACGAGGGTCGTCCATTCGGTTTCGCTCAGCTTCGGCCGGTCGTCGTAGCCGTCGAGTCCGGTGGCGGCGGCGAGTACGAGCACGTCGCCACCGCAGGCCGCGAACAGCGCCGCGGACTCCTCGGCCGCGGCCAACGCGGCTGCGGGATCCTCGTGCAGCACCACGGCGAGGAAACCGCCGACCAGTTCCAGCTCGTATCCGCCGAGAAGTTCACGCAGCGCGGCCGGGTCACGCGGCAGATAGCCGGGCGGGCCGAGCTCGGTGGCGCGCACCCCCAGCTCCGCCATTTCGCCCAGCACGGTCTCCGCGTCGAGCACGCGGCCCCAGCCGGGGACTTCGCAGACGCCCCAGGAGATCGGGGCGGCGGCGATGCGGATCCGGGGTGTCGTGGCTGTCATCGGCGGCCTCCGGGAGATCGATTAGAGCGCTCTATTGATTAGAGCGCTCTAATCATGTAGTGTCCGTCACAGTAAAGTCAAGGGCACGGGCGGTCAAGAAACAGGGGGACAGTGGAAAATGGCGCGACCGACGATGGAGGACGTCGCCGCGAAGGCGGGGGTGTCCCGCGCGCTCGTGTCGCTGGTGATGCGGAACGCGCCGAACGTCTCCGACGAACGGCGCACGCGAGTGCTGTGCGCGGCGCACGAACTGGGTTACGAACCGCACGCGATGGCCAGGTCGCTGGCGAGCCGGACGTCGACCGTCCTCGGCGTGATGGTTTCCGACCTTCGCAACGCTTTCTTCGCCGACGTCGTCGAAGGGCTGGACGCGGCGGCCGAAGCGGCCGGGTTCCACCTGATCCTCAACACCGGTGGCCGCAGTCCCGCGCGCGAGCGTGCCGCGCTGAAGAGCCTGCTGTCCTTCCGGCCGGCCGGGGTGATCCTGCTGTCACCGGTGGTCCCCGCTTCGGCGATCGAGGAAGCGGCCGCGCAAGGTCCCGTCGTCCTGGTGTCGCGCACTTCGCGCGCCGCGGGGGTGGACACGGTGAACGACGACGGCGAGGCCGGGTCCGCGCTCGCCGTCGATCATCTGGTTTCGCTGGGGCATCGAAGGATCGCCCATCTGGACGGTGGGCTCGCGGCCGGTGCGGCGGCCCGGCGGCGGGGTTACCAGCAGGCCATGCGGCGGCATCGGCTGCATCCGATCATCGTGCACAGCGAGCATACGGACACCGCCGGGGAGAAGGCCGTGCACGAACTGCTCAGCGACCCTCCGATGGCCGGAATGCCGACGGCCCTGGTGGCGGGCAACGACTTCAACGCCGTCGGCGCGATCTCCGCACTCGAAGAGGTGGGCCTGCGCGTACCGGAGGATGTTTCCGTGGTCGGCTACGACAACACCTCGCTCGCCGCGCTGCGCCATGTCTCACTGACCACTGTGGACCAGCCGCGCACGGAAATGGGCAGGCTGGCCGTCGAAGCGCTGCTCGAACGGATCCGCGGCGAACGCGCCGAACCGGTCCGGCATCTGCTGCACCCGTCGCTGGTGGTCCGTTCGACCACCGCCGCTCCAGAAAGGTAACCACATGAGGTTGGGACTCGCCGGCACCGGCCGGATCGGCACTTCGCACGCCGAGACCTTGAAGAGCTTCGACGAGGTTTCCTCCGTGGTCGTCGCCGACGTCGACGCCGCCCGTGCCCAGGCCGCCGCGGCGAAGCTCGGCGTCGAAGCGGCGGCGGACATCCCCTCGCTTTTCGCGTCCTCTTTGGACGGTCTGGTGATCGCCGCGGCGACGGACGCCCATCCGGAGCTGATCCTCAAGGCGGTGGACGCGGGCATCCCGGTGTTCTGCGAGAAGCCGGTCGCCGCCGACATCCCGGGAACGCTCGCGGTGATCGACAAGATCGCCGGTGCCGACGTCCCGGTGCAGATCGGTTTCCAGCGCAGGTTCGACGCGGGTTACGCGGCGGCACGGGCGGCGGTGGCGTCCGGCGAACTCGGCTGGCTGCACACCTTGCGCGCGACCACGCTCGACCCGGCACCGCCGCCCGCCGAGTACGTCGCGCACTCCGGCGGCCTGTTCCGCGACTGCGGGGTGCACGACTTCGACGTCGTCCGGTTCGTGAGCGGCCGCGAGGTCGTCGAGGTCTACGCGGTCGGCGCCAACAAGGGCGAGCGGTTCTTCGCCGACGCAGGTGACGTCGACACCGCGGCCGCGACGCTGACGCTCGACGACGGGACGCTGGCGGTGGTTTCGCTGACGCGCTACAACGGCGCGGGCTACGACGTCCGGCTGGAAGTCCTCGGCTCGGCGGGCAACGCCGTGGTGGGCCTGGACGACCGCGCGCCACTGACGTCGGTGGAACCCGGCGTCCAGCCGTTGCCCGGCCCGGCCTACCCCGGCTTCATGGAACGCTTCCGCCCCGCGTACATCAGCGAGCTGAAGGCGTTCCTCGATGTCGCCGCCGGTCGCGCGCCGAGCCCGTGCGGCGCGGCGGACGCGCTGGAGGCTTTCTACATCGCCGAGGCCTGCGAGGTCTCGCGCCGCGAACGGCGCCCGGTCCGCGTGGACGAGGTCCGCGTCTGAACGACCGACACGCGTGACTGGATGGACGACACGCGCGTGGCCGGGCTCGAAGTGAGTCGGCTTTCTGATCACGCGTGTCGTCCGTCCAATCACGCGAGACGTCCACTCGCGCGCCCCGGCGGTACATCCCTGAGACACGGTCGGCTCTAGCGACCCCGAAGAAGTCACGAGTGCTTGCCGCCGGTGCCACGTGCGAAGGTCGAGTTTCCTCAGCCGAGCACTCACGGCCGTGTCGCGAAAGCCACTTTCGGGACATCCAACGTCCCGAAAGTGGCTTTCGCGACACGGGCCGGGCCGACCTCGCCGCATTCGCCCGCACGGACTCACCGCGTTAAGCGAAGGCAGGTTCCTGCCATGAACGGTCCGCCATGGGCCGGTTTTCGCTACGGTGACCGCGAACCACGACAGGCGGCCGGTTCGTGCCGCCGAACGCGCGAGGAGTGCGGATGCAGCCGAATCCACCGCAGCCCGGCTTTCCGCAGTCCGGTCAGCCGGCGCCGAGCGGACCTCCGCCGTGGGGCCGGACGGCGCGGCCCAAGCCGAGGGCCAACCCGCCGGCCGCGGTGACGGCCGGCGTCCTCGCGTTGCTCGCCGCCGCCATGCTCGTCTGGTTCGCGCTCTACAACGTCGTCGTCGCCGCGGAGGCGGACGGTCGCCCGCCGGGCATCACGGTGCAGAACATGGCCAGCGGCGTCATCTCCGCCGTGGTCCTGGTGATCGCGGCGGCGTTCACGTTCGCCCGCCGGATTCCCGGCGCCTGGATCCTGTGCGGGCTTTGCCTGTTCTACGTGCTGGCGGTCTTCGTGGGGGCGCCCCTGGTGTGGGGCACGCCGTTCGGCGCTCAGGCGAAGTGGCTCTTCAGCTTCGACGACGGCGACAGCACCGCCATGGCACTGACGATCATCCTCGCTGTCCTGACGGCGATCGCGGCGGCGATCGCCGCCAGTGTGAAGTCGTACGACACCAACGACTAAAGCTCGTCCAGGATCAGCTTCGCGCGTTCCTCGACGAGCCGGTAGCCGGAGCGCGCGGCGAGTTCCAGTGCCAGTTCGCCGTGAGTCCGGGCCTCCGCGAGCTTTCCCAGCTTCAGCAGGGTTTCCGCGAGCCCGGTCCGGGCGGCGGCTTCGCACCAGAAGAAGCTGGTCGTCCGCGCGATGGACAACGCGAGCAGGTAGTGCTCCACGGCTTCCTCGGGCCTGCCGAGCCGCAGGCAGACCTCGCCGAGCCCCACGAGCGTCCAGGCCTCGGTGCCCCGGTCGCCGATCTTGCGGGTGAGTTCGACGGCTTCGAGCGCGTCCGCGTGGTTCTGCTCGCCCGGGTCGCGCCTGCTTTCGAGCACGGCCCTGCCGGACAGCGCCGTCGCCTCGCCGTAGGTGTAGCCCAGCTCGCGGTTGGCCGCGAGCGCCCGGGTGTAGAAGTCGTAGGCATCGTCGAGGAGGCCGAGGTCGCGGTGCACGTTGCCGAGGTCGACCAGCAGCACCGCGACGCTGAACCGGGCGCCGTCGCGTTCGGAGACCGCGAGCGCGCGGGTGAAGTTGGCGAGCGCCTCGTCGAGCTGACCCGTCTGCCAGTACGGGAAACCGAGGTTCGCCAGCGCCATCGAGACGGCGGGCATGTTCAGTTCTTCGCACAGCCGCAGGGATTCCAGCCCGCAGCGGATCGCCTCCTGCGGGTCGCCGAGCCGCTGGTGCACCGCGCTCAGATTGTTGAGCACGGCCGCGCGGCCGGCGTCCCAGCCGTCCAGGAGATCGCCGCGCAGGGCGCTGGTGAGGTGTTCGCGCGCTTCGTCGTAGCGGCCGCTGTTGACGCAGGCCAGCGCGATGCTCAAGTGCATCGCGGCCTGGGCCTGTCCGGCGCCGCTGCGGCGGGCGGCCTTGAGCGCGGTCGAGGCCGTGTCGATCCATTCCGCGTGATGCCCGCGCTGGTGGAAGAAGGCGCGGAGCGCGTCGGCGAGATGCCACGAGAACTCGGGCGGGCCGTGTTCGGCGCTGTGCTCGACGGCGGCGGCGAGGTTCGGCCACTCGGCGTCCAGCCAGGCCAGCGCCTCTTCGGTGTCGGCGAAGGGTTTGTCCGCCGGTTCTTCGCGCGGCAGGCGCAGGAAGTGCGGGATGAGGACACGTCCCGCGGCGTCGGCGGTGCTCAGGTAGCTCTCGAAGAGCCGCCTCTCCGCGGCGTCACGGTCGGCCTTCGAGTCCTCCGAGAGCGTGCGTCCCGCCGCGAAACTGCGGAGAAGATCGTGGAACCGGTAGCGCCCCGGGGTGTAGCGCTCGACCAGATGCGCCGCCGCGAGCGCCTTGAGTTGCTGGTTCGCCTTCGAGTGCGCGACACCGGTCAGCGCCTGTGCCGCGGGAGCGGTGAACGTCTGGCCCGGGACGAGCGCGAGACGGCGGAACAGCTCCCGGTGCTCCGCGGGAAGCGCCCGATAGGAGACACCGAACGCCGTGGTCACGGCACTTTCCTCGGCGCCGTCGACGGTCAGCTCCGCCAGCGGGTCACCGCCTGCCAGCTCGCGGGCGAGTTCGGCGATCTCGGGTTCGCCGCTGGCGCCGAGGTTGGCCGCCGCGATCCGCAGGGCGAGCGGGAGATGCCCGCACAGCCGCGCCAGTTCGGCGGCCGCGACGGCCTCGGCGGCGACGGTTTCGCTGCCCAGCACGGCTTCCAGCAGATGCCGCGCGTCCTCGGCGGGCAGGACGGACAGCGGGAGCGCGCGGGCGCCGGTGCGGGCGATCAGGTCGCCGAGCCGCTGGCGGCTGGTGACCAGGACGGTGCCGGAAGGCGGCAGCAGCGGGAGCACCTGGCCGCTGTCGCGCACGTTGTCGAGCACCAGCAGCACCCGGCGGTCGGCGAGGAGGGACCGGAGCAACGCGGCCCGCGTGTCGGTGTCCGGCGGGATCGCCTTGGGCGCGGTGCCGAGCGCCTGCAGGAGCTGGGTGAGCGCGACGGCCGGAGTGAGCGGTTCGTGGTCGGGGTCGAAACCACGCAGGTCGAGATAGAGCTGGCCGTCGGGGAACGAGTCTCGGACGCGGTGGGCCCAGCGGACGGCGAGCGCGGTCTTGCCGACCCCGGCGGTCCCGCTGATGACCCAGATGTCGGTGCCCTCGCCCGGGTTCCGGGTCGCCTCGTCGAGCCGTCCCAGCTCGGCCGCCCGTCCGGCGAACCCCCGGACGTCGTGCGGCAGCTGGGCCGGGCGGACCGGCTCGGGCCGGGTCGCGGGTTCCAGCGCGGGATCGGCGCCGAGGATGGCGGATTCCAGCCGCCGCAGCTCCGGCGAGGGATCGAGACCAAGCTCGGTGCCGAGCCGGCTCCGCAGTGCGCGGAAGGCTTCGAGGGCGTCGTCGGTGCGGCCTTCGCGGTGCAGCGCGAGCATGAGCTGTCCGACGAACCGCTGGCGCAGGGGATGCGCGGCGACCAGTTCGGTCAGCTCCGCGAGGACCTGCCTGCCGCGGCCGAGCCGCAGCTGCGCTTCGGCACGATCCTCCAGCGCGGTCCAGCGTGCTTCGTGCATACCGCCGCGGAGCCGCTGGGCGACCTCGCCGCTCACCACGTCGGACAACGCCTCGCCGCGCCACAAACCGAGCGCCTCGTCCAAAAGCTCGACGGCGGTCTCGTCGTCGGCGTCGCGGGCCTGCGCGGTCAGCTCGGTGAAGCGGTGCAGGTCGACCTGGCGCGGGTCGACCTTGAGCAGGTACCGGGTCCCCTCGGAGACGATCTCCGGCCCGCCCGCGCCGCGGAACACCGCACGCAGCCTGGACACCAGCGCTTGAACGGTGTTCCGGGCACTGGCCGGGGGTTCTTCGGGCCAGAGCAGGTCGATGATGCGGTCGCGCGGTACCGGTTTGCCCGCCTCCAGCAGCAGAACCGCCAGCACGAGCCGTTGTTTGGGCGAGCCGAGATCGACCGGAACGCCGTCGGCCCACGCCTCGACGGCGCCGAGGACGCGGAACTCCACGCGGCCACCTCCGCTCACCCTCGTCAGAGCCTGCAAGCGTAGTGCAAGCGCCCTGCATCCGGACGGCGTGATGCTTGCCCACGTGTCCACCGAGGACCCGTCGCCGGAACCGTGCCCAACCAACCAGACGGGCAGGACCCCCCATTCGGTTCCGGTACGACGGTGGGCACCTTCGCTTGCACAGGCACCGCCGATCTGAAGGCGGTGGGGGTTGGGGGTAGTGCCAGCTCGACGTCTTCCCCCGTGTCGTCGAACTGGCGCTTCTTCTTACTGGGGCTGGGGTTTTCCGTGTAGGCCCCCTTGAGGGATCCAGAGTCCCTCAAGGGGGCCTTCACGGATTTTTCGCGTGATCACTTGACAGTCGCCGGAGCCTGCCTGCACTCTTTCACTACTTAATTAGTGAAAGGGTGTTGCCAGTGGTCACCTTCCACCTGGACAAGGGCTCGGGCGTCGCGACGTACGTCCAGCTGGTCCAGCAGGTCAAGAACGCCCTCCGCCTGGGATTGCTGGAGCCGGGGGACCGGCTGCCGACGGCGAAGGAAGTGGTCGCCGAGCTGGCGATCAACCCCAACACCGTCCTCAAGGCCTATCGCGAGCTGGAGCGCGAAGGGCTCGTCGAGGGGAAGCCGGGCCTCGGCACCTTCGTCAAGAAGACGCTCGGCGGCGCTTCGTTCGCGGAGCACACCCGCTTGCGGAAGAGCCTCGGCGCGTGGGTCCGCGACGCGCGGGAATCGGGGCTGGATCAGGAAGACGTCGAGGCGCTGTTCACCTCGGTGGTGGTCGATGGCTTTCGAGGGGAGCGGACGGCATGACCGATAAACCCGTCATCGAGGCGACCGGGCTCGGCAAGCGTTACCGCCGCAAGTGGGCGCTGCGCGACTGTTCCCTCGCCGTCCCGAAAGGTCGCGTCGTCGCGCTGGTCGGGCCCAATGGCGCGGGTAAGACGACCTTCCTGCACCTGGCCGTCGGGCTGCTCGACCCGACCCTCGGCTCGGTCTCGATCCAGGGCACCGCCGCCTTCCTCGCGCAGGACAAGCCGTTGTACGCGGGCTTCAGCATCGCGGAGATGCTCAAGTTCGGCAGACGCCTCAACCCCGGCTGGGACGACGAGTTCGCGCTCAAACGCATCGACGCGCTCGGGCTTCCCTTGAAGCACAAGGTCGGCAAGCTCTCCGGCGGTCAGCGCGCGCAGGTCGCGCTCACCCTCGCCCTCGCGAAACGCCCGGATCTCCTGGTGCTCGACGAACCACTCGCGAACCTCGACCCGCTCGCCCGTCACGAGGTCATGCGCGGGCTGATGGAGGCGGTCGCCGAGACCGGGATGACCGTGCTGCTCTCGTCCCACGTCGTCTCCGATCTGGAGAACACCTGCGACTGGCTGATCGTCCTCAACGGCGGCCGTGTCCAGGTCAGTGGTGACATCGACGAACTCGTCGCCGGTCACCGGACCTTCGTCGGCCCAGCCGAGGAGGCCGACGCGCTGGCCAGGCGGGTCGCGATCGTGGACGAGGCGAGGGCAGGACGGCAGGCGACCGTCTTCGCCCGCACCGGACCGGTCCCACTGGGTCCACAGTGGACAGAGCGGCCGGCGAACCTGGAGGAACTGGTGCTCGCTTACCTGCGGCGGCCCGAATCCGCGAGCCTGCCTCGCCCGACACTGGCTTCGGCGTAAGGGGGAACGATGCTCTGGCTCACCTACCGTCAGCATCGCATGCAGCTGGTGATCACCGCCGGTCTGCTCGTCGCCGTCGGGATCGTCCTGCTGGTCAACGGCAACGCCGCGGCGGACAGTCCGACCCCGGCGAAGCTGTTCGCGGATCTCTACCAGTACCTTTCCTGGCTTCAGGTCGTCCCGGTGGCGATCGGCGTGTTCTGGGGCGCCCCGCTCGTCGCGGCCGAATTCGAACGTGGCACCACGAAACTCGCCTGGACCCAGTCGATCTCGCGATTCCACTGGCTCGGCGTGAAACTGGGATTCCTCGCGGTTCTCGCCACCCTCGGCGGGCTCGCGTTCGGCACGATGATGCAGCGCTGGGTGGCGGTCTTCCCCACCGACCGCGGCGACACCGCCTTCACCAGCCGGTTCGACAACCCGGTCCTGTTCGCGATGACGGGTGTCGCGCCAGGCGCGTGGTGGCTCTTCGGGTTCGTGCTCGGCACGGCCGCGGGGGCGCTCATCCGCAAGACGCTGCCCGCCATCGCCGTCACCATCGCGGTGTCGGTGGGTTCGATGATCGGCGTGAGCAACGTCCGTGACCTCTACGCGGAACCGCGGCTCGTCGCGCTGGGCGCGGAACCCGTCGGCCGGGTGGTCGAAATGGTCAGGGACGCGGCAGGTGAGATCACCGCGCTCAAGGTCCTGCCCGCGGACTGGTACTGGCGTTTCCAGTGGACCGAAGCCGCGATCCTGGCGGGTGTCTCGCTCCTGCTCGCCGTCGCCGCCACCTTCGCCATCCGCCGCCGCTCCTAGAAAGGCACAGCTTCTTGCTCTGGCTCACCTGGCGGCAGCACCGCGCCCAGCTGCTCGTCACCCTCGGATTCCTCGTCGTGCTCGGCGGGATCCTGTTCCTCTCCGGACAGATCGCCGCCGACGCCGCGAACGGAAAGACCTCCTTGTACTGTCACGGCGGCGGCGTCCCGTGCCGTGAATACGACGCGGGACTGGAGGATCTCTATCAGAGGCTCTACCCGCTGGTCGTGCTGGTGCCGTTCGTTCCCTTGTTGGCGGGTGTCTTCTGGGGCGCGCCGCTGCTGGCCAGGGAGTACGAGCGCAACACCCATCAGCTCGCGTGGACCCAGTCGGTCGGCCGGGGGCACTGGCTGGCCGTCAAGTTCGGCGTTCTCGCCGGGTGCGCGATGCTGGCCGGGCTCGCTTCCGGGCAGATGTTCGGCGCGTGGCTGGAAATGTTCCCCGGCAAGTCGGAGAGCTTCGCCGAGACGTCCTACTTCGGTGCGCTCGGGATCGCGCCGGCGGCGTGGTGGCTGTTCGCCTTCGTCCTCGGTGCGGCGGCCGGGGCGCTCGTGCGCAAGACCTTGCCCGCCATCGCGATCACCGTCGCGGTGTTCCTCGCGGCTTCGATCGCCTTGCTGGTGCTGAGGCCGCATTACGCCGAGCCGGTGCGCACGATCGGCGCGGATCCGGCCACCAAGGGGGCGCTGATCGTCAAGCTGGGCAGGGTCACGCCGGACGGCCGCGAGACGAGTTCGCTGGACGAAGTGCCCGGTTGCCCGCTGGGGTTGGGGAAGAACGCGTGCGCTCAGGCGGCGGGGTATCGGGACTTCACCGTCTACCAGCCCGCCGACCGGTTCTGGCGGTTCCAGTGGACCGAGGCGGGCATCCTGCTCGCCGCGACCGCGGTGCTCGGGGGCGCCGCGGCCGGGGGCACGGTCCGCCGCCGTCGTTGACTGTCCGCTGGTGAACCCGCGGCGCCCTGCCACCGCGATAGCGGGGCCTCCGGCCGGGCGGGTTCACGTGTGTGGTCACTTCACGGACGAATCTCAGCTCCGCCCACAGGCGCCGAGACGGCGGCGGACCAGGACCTCAGTCGAGCTGGAGTTCGGGCCGGTACAGGTCGAACCAGTGGTAGAGGTCCAGCGCCCGGTCGATCCCGGAGCGCTGGGCCGACGACATCGTGGCCGGGTCCACTTCGGACACCCGGTGCAGCCAGTCACGGTCCACCAGCTCGAACACCGGGTTGTCCCGTTCGGTCAGGGCCTCCTTGGCCTGCTGCTGCAACGCCGCCGCGTAGCCGGGGTCCTGAGTGGACGGATACGGGCTCTTGACCCTGTCCCGCACGGACGTCGGCAGCACGTGTTCGGTCGCGTGCCGCAGCAGGCTCTTTTCCCTGCCGTCGAACGTCTTCAGCGACCACGGCGTGTTGTAGACGTACTCGACGAGGCGGTGGTCGCAGAACGGCACGCGCACTTCGAGCCCGACGGCCATCGACGCCCGGTCCTTGCGGTCCAGCAGCATCCGCACGAACCGGCTCAGGTGCAGGTTGCAGACCGTGCGCATCTTGCGGTCCTGCTCGCTTTCGCCGTCGAGGTGCTCGACCTGGGCGACGGCGGTGGCGTACTGGTCGGCGATATAGCCGGGCAGGTCGAGCTTCTCCTGGACCTCGCCACGCAGGAGCGCGCCCCGCTCGCTGGTGAGCCCCATGCGGAAGGCGAGCCAGGGGAACGTCCCCGAGTTCACCGCGGCCTCGTCGTGGAACCAGCGGTATCCGCCGAAGACCTCGTCGGCGGATTCGCCGGACAGCGCCACCGTCGACTCCGCGCGGATCGCCTTGAACAGCAGGTACAGCGAGGTGTCCATGTCCCCGAGCCCGGCCGGGATGTCCCGCGCGGCCACCACCTTGCGCCGGACTTCGGGGTCGCTGAGCTCGGCGGGGTTGAGCACGACGTCCTTGTGGTCGGAGCCGACCAGCTGCGCGACGTCGCGGATGAACGGCGAGTCCGGAGTGTCGCGCACCTCGTCCGGTTTGAAGTTCTCCTCCTGGCCCTGGAAGTCGACCGAGAACGTGCGCAGCCGCTCACCCTGTTCGGCCAGCCGGGCGGCGGCGAGACCGGTGACGGCGCTCGAGTCGAGTCCGCCCGAGAGCAGGACGCAACGGGGCACGTCGGCGATCAGCTGACGGTGCACGATGTCGGTCATCAGTTCGCGCACCCGCTCGACCGTCGTCTCCTGGTCGTCGGTGTGCTGTTTCGCGTCGAGCTTCCAGTACGTCCGCGTGCGGATCCCGGAGCGGTCGACCGTGACGATGGTGCCCGGCCCCACCTCGTGCATGCCCTTCCACAGCGACCAGCCCGGCGTCTTGGTCATGGCCATCAGCTCGCGGAGGCCGTCCGTGTCGACCACCTTGCGCGCCAAGGGATTCGCGAGGATCGCCTTCGGCTCGGAACCGAAGAGGACGCCGTCCGGGGTCGGGTAGTAGTAGAACGGCTTGATGCCCATGCGGTCGCGGATCATCACGAGCTTCTCGTCACGCTCGTCCCAGATCGCGAAGGCGTACATGCCGTTGAGGTGGTCGACGACCTCGTCGCCCCATTCGAGGTAGCCGTGGAGCACGACCTCGGTGTCGCTGTCGGTCTCGAACTTGTGGCCCCGCTTGAGAAGTTCCCCGCGCAGCTCGGTGAAGTTGTACGCCTCACCGCTGTAGACCATCGCGGCCAGCCCGGCTTCGGCCATCGGCTGCCTGCCGCCCGGCAGGTCGATGATCGCCAGCCGCCGATGGCCCAGCGCCACGTTCGGCCGCACCCAGGTGCCCGAGTCGTCCGGCCCGCGGCACGCCATGGTCGCGGTCATCGCGTCGACGACCTCACGGCGTTGGGTCAGGTCCGTGCCGTAGGAGACCCACCCTGCGATTCCGCACATCGCTACCTCCCGGTGATTAGTTAGCGCATACAACTATCCGTAACACCGGTGTAACACGCATCGGCGGGCTTGTCTGCCCGAATTGCACGCTCCGTCCGCAGTGCGTCACCGTCTGTGGGGCACATCACCGGGCATCAAGAAGTCGTAAAGGCACCCGATCGGGGCATCAAGAGCCCGTCAGGCGAGGGTCGCGTTGGTCTGTACCAGGCGCAGTGTTGCGGGGTCCTGGTCACCGATGGGGTGACCTGTCCTGAGAGGTGCCTAGTGGCCGACTTGCTCTACGCCGTGCTCCTGATCGGCGTATTCGTGGTTCTCGCCCTGACCCTTCGCGGTCTGGAAAAGCTGTGACCGGCACGGGAGCCGTGGCCAACGTCGTCGGCGGACTGCTGGCGCTGGGGCTGATCGTCTATTTGTTCATCGCACTGGTCAGGCCGGAGAAATTCTGATGCGTCCCGACGTACTCGTTCCCGCGGAGGGACTGGAATGACAGACACCGCGGCCGGCCTCTTGCAGGCCGGCCTCCTCCTCGTCGCGCTCGCCGTGGTCCACCGGCCACTCGGCGACTACATGGCGCGCGTCTTCTCGACAGAGAAACACACGAAGGCCGAACGCGGCCTGTATCGCCTGTTCCGGGTGAACCCCGGATCGGAACAGCACTGGAAGACCTACGCGTCCGCCGTGATCGGCTTCTCGTTCGTCTCCGTCGTCTTCCTCTACCTGCTTCAGCGGCTCCAGGCGATCCTGCCGTGGAGCCTCGGCAAGGAACCGGTCTCGCCGGCGGTCGCCTTCAACACCGCCGTCAGCTTCGTGACCAACACGAACTGGCAGTCCTACAGCCCCGAAGCGACCATGGGTCACTTCGTGCAGATGGCCGGCCTGACCGTGCAAAACTTCCTGTCCGCCGCCGTCGGCCTTTCGGTCGCCATCGCGGTCGTCCGCGGTTTCGTCCGCTCGAAGACCGACCGCCTCGGCAACTTCTGGGTGGACCTGACGCGCGGCACGATCCGGATCCTGCTGCCGATCGCGTTCGTCGCGGCGATCGTGCTGATCGCGCTCGGCGTCGTGCAGAGCCTCAAGAGCGGCGTCGACGTCCTCAACCCCGACGGCAGCACGAGCAAGATCGCGCTCGCCCCGGCCGCGAGCCAGGAAGCCATCAAGGAGCTCGGGACCAACGGCGGCGGCATCTTCAACGCCAACTCCTCCCACCCGTTCGAGAACCCGAACGCCTGGACCAACCTGATCGAGATCTTCCTGATCCTGGTCATCCCGGTCTCGCTCACCCGGACGTTCGGCAAGCTCGTCGGCAACACGCGCCAGGGTTACGTCCTGCTTTCGGTGATGGCCGGGCTGTGGACCGCGATGCTCGCGGTGACCTGGCTGTCCGAGGCCAACGCGAGCGGGCCCGCGTCGCTGGCCGCCGGGGCGAACCTGGAGGGCAAGGAACAGCGCTTCGGCATCGGCCTGAGTTCGCTGTTCGCCAACAGCACCACGGGCACGTCCACCGGCGCGGTCAACAGCATGCACGACAGCTACAGCGGGCTCGGCGGTGGCGGAGCGCTGCTCAACATGCTGCTCGGCGAGATCTCGCCGGGCGGGGTGGGCACCGGTCTCTACGGCATCCTCGTGATGGCCGTGATCGCGATGTTCCTCGCCGGGCTGATGGTCGGCCGGACACCGGAATACCTGGGGAAGAAGCTCGGCAAACGCGAGGTCACCTGCGCGGCCGTCTCCATGCTCGCGATGCCGACGGTGGTACTGCTCGGTTCCGGTGTCGCGCTGATGCTGGCCGACACCCCGGCCGCCATGACGAACTCGGGTGCGCACGGCCTTTCCGAAGTCCTGTACGCCTACGCCTCGGCGGGCAACAACAACGGCAGCGCGTTCGGCGGGCTGACCGTGACGAACGACTGGTTCCAGTCTTCGCTGTCGGTGGCCATGCTGCTCGGCCGGTTCATCCCGATCCTCGCCGTGCTGTGCCTGGCCGGATCCCTTGCCTCCCAACGGAAGGTTCCGGAGACCGCCGGCACGCTGCCCACCACCGGGCCGCTCTTCGGCACGATGCTCGCGGGCACGATCGTGCTCGTCGCGGCCCTCACCTTCATCCCGGCGCTCGCGCTCGGGCCCATCGCAGAGGCATTGGCATGACCGTCACCCAGGAACGCACTCCCGAAGAAACGACACAGCACCACGTCGAGAACACCGGCCGGGTCGGCGCGGGGATCTTCAGCCCGCGTCAGCTGCTGACCTCCTTGCCGGAGGCGCTGCGCAAGCTGAATCCCAAGCACCAGCTCGCCAACCCGGTCATGTTCGTGGTGTGGATCGGCTCGGCGCTGACCACGGTCTTCGCGATCACCGACCCGAGCGTGTTCACCATCCTCATCACGATCTGGCTGTGGTTCACCGTCCTGTTCGCGAACCTCGCCGAGGCCGTCGCGGAGGGCCGGGGCAAGGCGCAGGCGGAAACCCTGCGGCGCAGCAAGAAGGAGACCGTCGCCCGCCGTCTCACCGAAGACGGCGACGAGGAAACCGTGCCGGGCGCCGATCTGCGCGTCGGCGACCTCGTGGTCGTCGAGGCGGGGCAGGTCGTCCCGGGCGACGGTGACGTCGTCGAGGGCATCGCGACCGTCGACGAATCGGCCATCACCGGCGAGTCCGCCCCGGTCATCCGCGAATCGGGCGGTGACCGGTGCGCGGTCACCGGCGGCACCACGGTGCTCTCGGACAAGGTCGTCGTGAAGATCACCACCAAACCCGGTGAGTCCTTTGTGGACCGCATGATCGCGTTGGTGGAAGGCGCTTCCCGGCAGAAGACGCCGAACGAGATCGCGCTGACGATCCTGCTCTCGACGCTCACGATCATCTTCCTGCTCGCCGTCGTGGCGTTGCAGCCGATGGCGGGCTACTCCGGCAGCCAGCAGTCCGTGATCGTGCTGACCGCGCTGCTGGTCTGCCTGATCCCGACGACGATCGGCGCGCTGCTGTCCGCGATCGGGATCGCGGGGATGGACAGGCTGGTGCAGCGCAACGTCCTCGCGACGAGCGGTCGCGCGGTGGAGGCCGCGGGCGACGTCTCGACGCTGCTGCTGGACAAGACCGGCACGATCACCTTCGGCAACCGCAAGGCCACCGAGCTGATCCCGGTCGGCGACTCCACCATGGGCGACATCGCCAAGGCGGCCCGGTTGTCCAGCCTCGCCGACGGCACGCCGGAAGGCCGCAGCATCGTCGAACTCGTGGCGCGAGAGCACGGTCTCGCCGAAACCGCGTCCGACGAGGAGAAGCTCGCGGAGTTCGTCGAGTTCACCGCGCAGACCCGGATGAGCGGTATCGACATCGGCGCACGCCAGGTCCGTAAGGGCGCCACCTCGGCCGTCCGGGATTGGGTCCGCGAACACGGCGGCGACATGCCGGACGAGACCGAACGCGTCGTCGACGAGATCAGCGGGCAGGGTGGCACTCCGCTCGTGGTCGCGGAGTACGACGGCGTGAAAGCGTTCGTGCGGGGCGTGATCCGGCTGTCCGATGTGGTCAAACCCGGGATGAAGGAGCGGTTCGTCCAGCTCCGCTCGATGGGCATCAAGACCGTCATGATCACCGGCGACAACCCGCTGACCGCCAAGGCCATCGCGCGGGACGCGGGCGTCGACGACTACCTCGCCGAAGCCAAGCCCGAAGACAAGATGGCGCTGATCAAGAAGGAGCAGGAGGGCGGGCGGCTGGTCGCGATGACCGGCGACGGCACCAACGACGCCCCCGCGCTCGCGCAGTCCGACGTCGGCGTCGCGATGAACACCGGGACCTCCGCCGCCAAGGAGGCGGGGAACATGGTGGACCTCGACTCCGACCCGACGAAACTGATCGAGATCGTGGAGATCGGCAAGCAGCTGCTGATCACCCGCGGCGCGCTGACCACCTTCAGCGTCGCCAACGACCTCGCGAAGTACTTCGCCATCCTGCCCGCGATGTTCACCGGTATCTTCGCCCAGCTCGGCGCGCTCAACGTCATGCAGCTGGCGACGCCGAAGTCGGCGATCCTGTCGGCGGTCATCTTCAACGCCCTGATCATCGTCGGGCTGATCCCGCTCGCCTTGCGCGGCGTCCGGTACAAGCCGTCGTCCGCCTCGGCGCTGCTGCGCCGGAACCTGCTGGTCTACGGCCTCGGCGGGATCGTCAGCCCGTTCCTCGGGATCTGGCTGATCGACCTGCTCGTCCGTCTCATCCCTGGAATCGGGTGACCCCATGAACGCACTGTTGAAGCAGACCCTCGCCGGGCTGCGTGTCCTGCTCGTCTTCACGGTCCTGCTGGGCGTGGTCTACCCCCTGGGTGTCTGGGCGATCTCCCGGATCCCCGGCCTCGAAGGCAACGCGGAAGGCTCGATCATCACCCAGGACGGGCAGGCCGTCGGCTCGTCCCTGATCGGCGTCGACCCGGTCGCGGCGGACCCGGCCAAGGACCCGTGGTTCCACAACCGCCCGTCCGCGGGCTCGAAGGACGTCCTCGGCCCCGGCGACCCGTCGTCGTCCGGCGCGTCGAACAAGGGCCCGTACAACGAAGACCTGGTCGCCGCGATCGGTGAGCGCAAGAAGCTCATCGCCGCCCGCGAGGGTGTCCAGGAGTCACAGGTACCCGCCGACGCGGTGACGGCGTCGAGTTCCGGGATGGACCCGGCGATCAGCGTCGCCTACGCCGACCTCCAGATCCCGCGAGTGGCCAGGAACACGGGTCTGCCCGAGGAGAAGGTCCGGCAGCTCGTGGCGGAGAACACGAGCGGAGCCGGGATCGGTGTGCCGGGCGTCAATGTGCTGAAGGTCAACTTGGCCGTGCGCGACGCGGCCGGAGGAGCACACTGACAGACGTGGACGAGAACACGACCAAGCCGCGCCGGGGCGAGCTGAGGATCTACCTCGGCGCGGCCCCGGGCGTCGGCAAGACCTACGCGATGCTCGGCGAGGCGCGGCGACGCCTCGACCGGGGCACCGACGTGGTCATCGGCCTGGTCGAGACGCACGGGCGGAAGAAGACCGCGGAGCTCGTCGAGGGTCTGGAGACCGTGCCGCGCCGCCGGTCGGCGCACCGGGACCACGAGTTCGAGGAGATGGACCTCGACGCGCTGCTCGCCCGCGCCCCCGAGGTCGCCGTGGTCGACGAACTCGCGCACACCAACGTGCCGGGTTCGCGCAACGAGAAGCGCTGGCAGGACATCGACGAACTGCTCGCCGCCGGGATCGACGTCCTCTCCACGGTCAACGTGCAGCATCTGCAGAGCCTCAACGACGTCGTCGAGCGGATCACCGGCGTCGTCCAGCAGGAGACGGTGCCCGACGAGGTCGTGCGGCGGGCCGAACAGCTGGAGCTGGTCGACATAACGCCCGAAGCGCTGCGGCGGCGCCTGGCGCACGGGAACGTGTACCCGGCCGAGCGGATCGACGCGGCGCTGGGCAATTATTTCCGCCCCGGCAACCTCACGGCGCTGCGGGAGCTCGCGCTGCTGTGGGTCGCCGACCAGGTGGACGTCGCCCTGCAGCGGTACCGGGCCGAGCAGAAGATCACCGACACGTGGGAAGCACGCGAACGGGTTGTCGTGTCCATCACCGGTGGCGCGGAGAGCGAGACGCTCATCCGCCGCGCGAGCCGCATCGCGAACCGCGCGGGCGCCGAACTGCAGGTGCTGCACATCCTGCGCGGCGACGGGCTCGCCGGGATGGGGCCGACCGCGGTCGGCAAGTACCGGAAGCTGGCCGAGGAAGTCGGCGCGACCTTCCACACCGTCGTCGGCGACGACGTGCCGACGGCGCTGCTCGACTTCGCGCGCGGGGTTAACGCGACCCAGCTGGTCGTCGGGACCTCGCGGCGGTCACGCGTGGCGAGGCTGTTCGACGAGGGCATCGGCGCGGCCGTGGTCCAGCGGTCCGGCCCGATCGACGTCCACATGGTCACGCACGACGAAGCGGGCGGACGGCTGCGCGCCCGCTTCACCCGGAGCCCTCTGCCCTCCTCGCGGCGGCTGGCGGGCTGGGCACTCGCTTTCGTGCTGCCCGTACTGGCGACTTTGCTCGGTGTCCTGCTGGAGGAACAACTCGACTTCTCGACCGACATGGTCGCCTACATGCTGGCGACGGTGCTCGTCGCGCTCGCGGGCGGGCTCGGGCCCGCGCTCCTGGCCGCGGTGCTTTCGGCGGGTTTGCTCAACTTCTTCTTCACCCCGCCGCTGTACACCCTGACCGTCCACGAGCCGCGCAACGTGATCACGCTGATCGCGATGGTGCTCGTGGCGATCCTCGTCGCGGCGGTCGTCGACACCGCCGCCCGGCGGGCCGCCCAGGCGGCGCGGGCGCGGACCGAGGCCGCGCTGCTCGCCTCCTACGCGCGGACGGTGCTCACCCACGCCAACCCGATCGAGCGGTTGCTGGAGAAGGTCCGCGAGAACTTCGGCCTGACTTCGGTGACCCTGCTGGAAAAGCGGGACGGGAAGTGGAAACGGGTGGCGAACGCGGGCACGGATCCGTGTGCCGACCCGGACCAGGCCGACGTCGACATCGCGGTCACCGCCGACGTCCACCTGACGCTGCGGGGCCGCGCGCTGCCCGCGTCGGACCGGGGAGTGCTGGAAGCCGTCGCGGGGCAGGCGTTGCTGGCCCTGCGGCAGCAGCGGACGGCGAAGGCGGCCATCCGGGCCGAGCGCAAGGCCGAGGCGACCGAACTCCGTACGGCGTTGCTGTCGGCCGTCGGCCACGACCTCCGGACGCCGCTGACGTCGATCAAGGCGGCCATCGGCAGCCTGCGCGCGACCGACATCTCACTGTCCGAAGAGGACACCGACGAACTGCTCGAAGCCATCGAGGAATCGGCGGACCGGCTGGCGGGGCTGATCGACAACCTGCTCGACTCGTCCCGGCTGGCGACCGGCGCGGTACGCCCGCACCTGCGTCCGGTCGGTTACGACGAGGTCGTGTCGCATGCTTTGTCCAATGTGGACAACTCGGCTTCGGTCGTCGTCTCGATCGACTCGCGGCTGCCGTCGGTGTGCGCCGACCCCGGCCTGCTCGAACGGGTCGTGGCGAACGTGATCGACAACGCGCTGCGGCACGGCGCGTCCGGCGAGCCGGTCTCCGCCCGCGCGAGCACGCATTCGGAACACGTCGAACTGCGCATCATCGACCACGGGCGCGGGCTTAAGAAGGGCACCGCGGATTCGGCGTTCGCGCCGTTCCAGCGGCTCGGGGGAGACCGGGACAGCGTGCCCGGCGTGGGACTGGGGCTGTCGGTCGCCAAGGGGTTCACCGAGGCGATGGGCGGGCGGATCCGGGCGGAGGACACGCCCGGCGGCGGGCTCACCGTCGTCATCTCGCTGCCCGCTTATGTTGGTCAGGATCCGGAAAAGAGCCTCCTCGCGTTCGACGACGAGGGTCTGGAGAACGAAGAGGAGGAGCGAGTGCGATGAGCGCAGACACCGCGTCGGCGACCGTGCTGGTCGTCGACGACGAACCGCAGATCGTGCGAGCCCTGCGGATCAACCTGTCCGCCCGCGGCTACAAGGTGATCACCGCGCACGACGGGACGGCCGCGCTGAAGGCCGTCGCCGAGACCAAACCCGACGTCGTCGTGCTCGACCTCGGCCTGCCCGATCTCGACGGCACCGAGGTGATCGCCGGGCTGCGCGGCTGGACGACCGTGCCGATCATCGTGCTGTCCGCACGCGGCGACTCGGCCGACAAGGTGCAGGCCCTCGACGCCGGCGCCGACGACTACGTCACCAAACCCTTCGGCATGGACGAACTGCTGGCGCGGCTGCGGGCCGCCGTGCGCCGCTCGGCGTCGTCCGGTGTGGACGGTGCGGACGCGGTGGTGGACACGGGATCGTTCCGGATCGACCTCGCGGCGAAGAAGGTGCGCCGGGACGGCAAGGAGGTGCACCTCACCAAGACCGAATGGGGTGTGCTGGAGCTGCTGGTGCGCAATCGGGGGCGTCTGGTGGCGCAGAAACAACTGCTGCACGAGGTGTGGGGGCCGACGTACGAGACGGAGTCGCACTACCTGCGGGTGTATCTGGCGCAGCTGCGGCGGAAGCTGGAACCGGAACCCTCGCGGCCGCGGCACCTGCTGACGGAGCCGGGGATGGGCTACCGCTTCGAGGTTTGAGGTCCCGCGTGCGTCGGGCTGACGCGTTGCGAAAGCCACTTTCGCACCCTCCTGCCGCCCCAGCACCATGCCGCAATTTGTCGGCTGACTGCGGCCGATTCGGTGCGGCACGGGAAGTGGTGAAGGCCTCCTTCCCTACCGTCAAGGTAGGCAAGGAGGCCTTCACGGACCTCAAGTCTTACCGGGCGCTGCTCGTGGACGTGTCGGTGCCGGAGGTGCTGGACCGGCCCGGCGACGATTCCGGGGCGCCACTGGAGCTGGAGCCGCCACCCGGAGGGCTGGACGGGGGATCCGACGGGTCCGACGAGGGGGGCGTCGACGTGGTCGGACTGGTTGTAGGAGTCGTCTTCGTGGTGGTGGGCTTGGTCGGCGTCGTCGGCAGGACCGTGGTGCCCGGGCCGCCGCCCGGGTTCGGCGGCACCACCGGCGGGGGCGGCGTGACGACGCTCGTCGTCTCCTTGCCGTCCGGCCCGACCGAGGTCACCGTGGTCGGCGGCGCCGTCGAGCTGGAGGGCGCGCCCGGGGTGGGCGAGCCGCTGACGGTCATCGGGCCGCCGGGGACGCCGTTGCCCGGGACCAGCTGGACACCGGCGGGGGCGATGCCCTGCCCGCCGCCGGGGACGCCGGTGCCGCCCGCGGTGGCGGAGACGCCGGGACCCGCGAGTTCGGCGATCGCGGCGAAGGCCGTCGCCACCACGAGGCCGCTGACGCCGAGTACGGCGTAGCCCGCGCGGTTGAGCTTGCCGGTCGCGCCGCGCGGGGGTGCCACGGACACGCGTGCGCTCGAATCAGACCCGTCGGGACGGGGCATGTGCTGGCTCCTCGGATGGGGGACTTCGGGGAGTTCGGCTACCCGGGCGAGGTAGCCCAAGTGGGGACCCGGCGCGGAGATTATCACCGCCGCTTCACCGTCTGCGAACTCCAGCGGACGTGGTGTTCACCCTCCGCGTTCATCCGCATGGTGCACGATGGGGGTCGTGAGTGAAGAAGTAACGCACATCAGGCTGACCGCGTGGGTGCACGGCCGGGTGCAGGGTGTCGGTTTCCGCTGGTGGACCCGTAGCAGGGCGCTTGAGCTGGGGTTGGCAGGCAGCGCGGCCAATCTGGCCGACGGACGTGTCGAGGTGATAGCGGAGGGTGTTCGTGAACACTGTGAGCGGCTTTTGGCCGCCCTGCGCTCCGGGGAATCACCCGGAAGTGTGGATCACGTCGTCGAGCGGTGGTCGCCCGCGAAAGGCGGGCTTCGAGGGTTCGTGGAGCGCTGAAGCCCGGCGTCCCACGATCACCGTGAGCACACAGGTAGCCTGGGCCGATTGAAAGACCGGTTCCCGCAGCCAGAGGGGTCAGCACGCCGTGCACCTGAAGAGCCTGACGCTCAAGGGCTTCAAGTCCTTCGCCTCGGCGACGACGTTGCGTTTCGAGCCGGGCATCACCTGCGTGGTCGGACCGAACGGGTCCGGCAAGTCGAACGTCCTCGACGCGCTCCGCTGGGTCATGGGCACCCAGGGCGCGAAGGACCTGCGCGGCGGCAAGATGGAGGACGTCATCTTCGCCGGGACCGCCGGCCGCGCCCCGCTCGGGCGCGCCGAGGTCACGCTGACCATCGACAACGCCGACGGCGCGCTGCCCATCGAGTACTCCGAGGTCTCGATCACCCGCCGGATGTTCCGTGACGGCGCGAGCGAGTACGAGATCAACGGCGACCGCTGCCGCCTGATGGACGTGCAGGAACTGCTGTCCGACTCCGGTATCGGCCGCGAGATGCACGTCATCGTCGGGCAGGGGCAGCTTTCGGCGATCCTCGAATCGAAGCCCGAGGAGCGCCGCGCCTTCATCGAAGAGGCCGCGGGCGTCCTCAAGCACCGCAAGCGCAAGGAACAGACCCTGCGCAAGCTCGCGAACATGCAGGGCAACCTCGACCGCCTCGGCGACCTCACCACCGAACTCCGCCGCCAGCTCAAACCGCTGGGCAAACAGGCCGAGATCGCGCGCAAGGCGCAGTGGGTGCAGTCCGAACTGCGCGACGCGCGGCTCCGGTTGTTCGCCCACGACCTGGTCACCCAGCGCGAAGGCATCGCCAAGGAAGAGGCCGACGAGCGGGTCGCCCGTCAGCGGCGCGCCGAGGTCGAGCAGGCGCTGGAGATCGTCGCCGCCGAGGAGGCCGAGCTCGAAGCGTCGCTCGCCGAGGACGCGCCGAAGCTGGCCGCCGCCCAGGAGACCTGGTACAAGCTTTCCGCCTTGACGGAGCGGTTGCGCGGCACCGTGCGGCTCGCGCTGGAGCGTCAGCGGCACCTGTCGTCGGACGTCCAGCAGGCGAGCACCGGCCGCGACCCCGACGAGCTGCTCGCCGAGGCCGAGCAGGTCGCCGAACGGGAGCAGGAGCTCAACGAGGCCGTCGCCGAGGCCAGGATGGTGCTTTCGGAGACCGTCCAGCGGCGCGAGCAGCTCGAACACCTCGTCCAGGCCGCCGAGCGGGCGCATATGGCCGCCGTCCGCGCGATCGCCGACCGCCGGGAAGGGCTCGCGAAGCTCTCCGGCCAGGTCGAGGCGCTGCGCAGCAAGAACGGCGCCACCTCCGACGAGATCGACCGGCTCACCGTGTCGCTCGAAGAGGCGGCCGAGCGGGCCGAGATCGCCGTCGAGGAACTCGAAGAGGCCAAGGCCGCGGGTGGCGTCGAGGAATCCGACGATTCCGACCTGCAAGCCCATCACGACCGCGCGGTGGAGGCCAACAACGCCGCCAAGGCCCGCGTCGAGGAGCTGGTCAAGGCCGAGCGCGCCGCCGAACGCGAGATCGCGTCGGAGAAGGCGCGCGTCGAGGCGCTGTCGATGGGCTTGCGGCGCAAGGACGGCGCCGGGGCGCTGCTCGGCGCGCAGCGCGAACTTCCGGGCCTGCTCGGTTCGGTCGCCGCCCTGCTCACCGTCGAAGCCGGACACGAGGTCGCGCTGGCCGCGGCGCTCGGCCCGGTCGCCGACGCGGTCGCGGTCAACGGTGGCGAAGACGCGCTCGCCGCGTTGAAGTTCTTGAAGGACAACGACTCCGGGCGCGCGGGCATTCTGCTCGGCAGCCTTGAGTCCACTGTGGACACGAGCGGGTGGCCGTCGCTGCCCGAGGGCGCGCGCTGGGCGCGTGAAGTGGTCACCGCGCCGCCCGCGTTGCGGTCCGCCGTCGAGCACGCGCTCGACCGGGTGGCCATTGTGGACGGTCTGGAGTCCGCGCGCCGTCTCGTCGAGGTGTATCCCGAAGTCAGCACGGTCACGCCCGAAGGCGACGTCTTCGGCGCGCGCTGGGCGGTCGGCGGGTCCGCCCGCAGTGAGAGCGTCATCGAGGTGCAGGCCGCGGTCGACGAGGCGAGCGATCGGCTCAGTGCCGCCGAGCGCGCGCTGGAGCGCACCGCCGCGGAACTAGAAGGCGCCCGCGCGGGGCAGGCCGCCCGGCGCGAAGAGGTCGGCAGGGCCAAGGAAGCGCTCGGGGACGCGAAGGTCCGCAAGGCGCGCTCTTCCGAGCGGCTGAACCGGATGCAGCAGGCCGCGCGCGCCGCGCAGGCCGAAATGGACCGGCTGAGCAACCAGCGTGCGAAGGTCGAGCAGAGCCGCGAAGAGGCGTTGCGGCAGCTCGCCGAACTCGAAGAGCGGCTGGCCGCCGTCGCCGACCAGGAGGTCGACGAGGATCCGGACACCGCCGAGCGGGACCAGGCCGCCGAAGACCTCGGCACGGTCCGCCAGGAGGAGATGGAATCCCGGCTCGCGTTGCGCACCGCCGAGGAGCGCGCGCGGAGCATCCAGGGCAAGGCCGAATCGCTCCGCCGGGCCGCACACGCAGAGCGGCAGGCGCGCGAACGCGCCGAAAAGTCGAGGGCCGCGCGGAAACGCGGCGCCGAGATCGCCAACGCGGTGGTCAACGGCGGCGAGATCGCGCTGGAGCGCATCGAGGTCTCCGTGCAGCGCGCCGCCCACGAACGGGACGAGGCGCAGGCGCAGCGGCAGTCTCGGGAGACCGCGCTGACCCAGGTCCGCAGCAAGGTCCGCGAGCTGACCGGCGAGCTGGAGAAGCTCACCGACGCCGTCCACCGTGACGAGGTGCTGCGCGCCGAGCAGCGGCTGCGGCTGGAACAGCTCGAAACCAAGATCGCCGAGGACTTCGGCATCGGTCTCGAGGACCTCGTCGCCGAGTACGGCCCGGACGTCCCGGTTCCGCCGAGCGCGGGGGAGATGGCCGAGTACGAGGCCGCCAAGGAACGCGGCGAGGACGTCACCCCGCCGCCGCCGATGCCGTTCGACCGCGACACCCAGGCCCGCCGGGCGAAGCGCGCGGAGAAGGACCTGAGCCTGCTGGGCAAGGTCAACCCGCTGGCGCTGGAGGAGTTCGCGGCGCTGGAGGAGCGCTACAAGTTCCTCTCGACCCAGCTCGAAGACCTCAAGGACACCCGCAAGGACCTCGAAGCCGTCATCAAGCAGGTCGACGAAAAGATCCTCGAGGTCTTCGCGTCGGCGTACGAGGACGTCGCGCGCGAGTTCGAGACGGTGTTCAGCGTGCTGTTCCCGGGTGGCGAGGGGCGCATGGTGCTCACGCAGCCCAACGACCTGCTCTCCACCGGTGTCGACGTCGAAGCGCGGCCGCCGGGCAAGAAGGTCAAGCGGCTTTCACTGCTCTCCGGTGGCGAGAAGTCGCTCGTCGCCGTCGGCATGCTGGTGGCGATCTTCCGCGCCCGGCCTTCGCCCTTCTACGTCATGGACGAGGTCGAGGCCGCGCTCGACGACACCAACATGCGGCGGCTGATCGGGTTGCTGGAGCAGCTGCGGGACTCTTCGCAGCTGATCATCATCACCCACCAGAAGCCGACGATGGAGATCGCCGACGCGCTGTACGGCGTTTCGATGCAGGGCGACGGCATCACCAAGGTGATCTCGCAGCGGCTGCGTACGTCCGAAGAGGAGCTCGTCACCTCGTGAGTGGTAAGGACGGTTCTACCCGTCCTTACCACTCACGAGGCCCTAGACGGGGGTGGACTCCTTGACGTCCGGCTCCGCCAGCGGGTCCACGCTTCCATGCCGCAGCGACAGCAGCCCGCCCACCACGAGCGTGATCACCACACCGCACAGCGTGTACCAGGGCCACGCCAGCGCGACGGTGTTCCCGGAAGCCTTGCTGAAGTCGACGCCGATCAGGCTGCCGTCCGGTTTGTTGAACTTGACGCCCAGGATGATGAACGCCATCACGATCACCGTCGCCACGAACGCCACGATCGCGTCGGCCTGCCTCGCCCGCTTGAACAGCAGGCCCAACAGGAACGCGCCGAGCAGCGCGCCGTAGGTGTACCCGGTGATGCCGAGCGCCTGCACCACGATCGGATCGGCCGAGGTCTTGTTGGAGGAGGCGAACAATCCCGCGCACAGGATCAGCGCGCCCGCCCAGACGATCGTCCAGATCCGGCCGTGCTTCAGCCGGTCGGCTTCCGGGAGTTCCCGGCCGATCACCCGTTCGTAGACGTCGGTCACCGTGGATGACGCCAGTGCGCCGAGCGACGAACTCAGTGCGGCGGCAAGGATCCCGGCGATCACGAATCCGGACAGCCCGCTCGGCAGGTCGTTCACGATGAAGTTCGCGAACAGTTCGTCCTTGTTGGCCAGCCCCAGTCCTTCCGGCTTCGGCTTCGTCGGGGCGAGACCGTTGTACAACGCCCACAGCAGCACACCGATGAACAGGAACAGCGCGAACTGCAGGAACACCACGAAACCACTGGCGACCAAGGCCTTCCGCGCGGCGCGCAGATCATTGGTCGCCTGGAGGCGCTGCACGATCAGCTGATCCGAACCGTGCGAGGCCATCGAGAGCACCGCGCCACCGATCAGCGCGGTGAAGAACGCGTACTGGCCGGTGAGCATGTTCGAGGAGAAGTCGAAGATCTGGAACTTGTTGGCGTCCACGGCCTTGCCGAACCAGCCGTCGGGCAGCCTGCCGGAGATCGCCCAGATCACCACGACCGCGCCGAGGACGTACCAGAGCATCTGGATCGCGTCGACCCAGACGACCGCGCGGACCCCGCCGAAGAAGCTGTAGAGCACCATCGCGATGCCGAGGCCGATCACGATCGTCCAGTACGAGACGTTCAGCCCGTAGGCCGCCATCACCACCTTGATCGGGATCGCGGTGGCGAACAGCCGGATCCCGTCCGCCAGCGTCCGGGTGAGCAGGAAGGTCACCGACGCGGTGCCCTGCAGGCCGCTGCCGAAGCGTTTGCCGAGGAAGGCGTACGCGGTGACCAGGTTGCCCGCCACGTAGCGCGGCAGCAGCACCATCGACACCACGATCCGGCCCGCGATGTAGCCGATCGCCAGCGCCAGGTACGTCATCCCGCCGTCGCCGGGGGTGGCGATGTAGGCCACCGTCGGAACGGAAAGGACGGTGAGGGTGGACGTCTCCGCGGAGACCACCGAGAGACAGGCCACCCACCAGGAGATCTTGCCTTCACCGACGAAGTAGTCGGAGCCGGATTTCTGTTTGCCGCCGATCCAGACGCCCAGCAAGGGCATGCCGACCAGAAAAAGCCCGATGATCGCGAGGTCAAGTGCGCGCATCCGTATCTCCTATCGCTCGCCGGTCTTCGCCGCTACCCGTAGCCGGGTCACGGTTGAGCTGTGCGGGGCGGGGAGCCGCAGGGGCCCCGCGCCCGGGGTGATGCTGCCGAGCAGCCGGTCGCCGCGGGCTCCGGTCGCCGACGGGAGGTTCCCCGGGACGCCGGACCAGGTCAGCCAGCCGAGCAGAATGGTCAGGTATGCCTCTTTGCCCGCGCGGGGCAGCCCGTGGTCGTCGCTGGTCTTCAGCGCCGTGTCCGGCAGGTTCCTGGCGAGCGCGGCCATCAGCGCCGGGTTGTCGGCGCCGCCGCCGGAGACGATCACGGTGGCGATGGAGTGGCGACGGCATTCCGCGGCGATCGTCACCGCGGTCAGTTCGGTGAGCGTCGCCAGGAGGTCTTCCGCGCCGACCGGCGAGAGCCCGTCGAGCGCTTCGTCGACATACGTGGCGTGGAACAGTTCCTTGCCGGTGGACTTCGGCGGCGCGGCCGCGTAGTAGGGATCGAGCAGGAGTTTCGCCAGCAGGTCGGGCCGCACGTTTCCGCGCAGGGCGAGTGCTCCGCCGATGTCGGCGCGCAGCCCGGTGACGCGGTGCGCGGCGATGTCCATCAGCGCGTTGCCGGGACCGGTGTCGTAGGCCAGGACCGGACCGCTCGCGGGGACCACGGTGATGTTCGCGATCCCGCCGATGTTCAGCGCCGCGACCGGACCGGCCGCGGCCATTTCCCGGAGCCACAACGCGTCCAGCGTGCTGGCGAGCGGCGCGCCGTGCCCGCCGGCGGCGACGTCGCGGACGCGCAGGTCGGCCACCACCGGCAGCCCGGTGCGTTCGGCGATCCACGCCGGGTTCCCCAGTTGCAGCGTGCCGCGCGCCACGCCGTCCTCGACCCAGTGGAACACCGTCTGGCCCAGCGAGGCGACGACGTCGGCCTCGCCGCCGGCCAGTTCCTCGACGCCGCGCGCGGCCGCCTCGGCGAAGGCCTGGCCCACCAGGGTGTCGAGTTTCGTGAGCTGCTCGGCGTCGCAGGGATTCGGCGGCAAGGCGGCGAGCAACGCCTCGCGGAGCGCTTCGGGATAGGGGACTTCGAGCTGGCCGAGCGGCGAGAGCACCACCGTGTCCCCGTCGGCGCGCAGTTCGGCGGCCGCCACGTCGATGCCGTCGATCGATGTGCCGGAGATGAGTCCGATCACCCGGACCCCAGTGCCGGAGGAAACCGTCATTCGGAGTGGTTTATCCGTCGTTCCGGAGAGCGCGCAAGCCGGACCGTTTCTTCTTGTCCGAAATGAGTCCTATCCAGTGGGTGTTTGACAAGATCGGCTTGCTTCCCGTGGGGCGTCTGAGCGCGACGGGGTGCGGATGCGAGGATGGCGCCGTGTCGAGTACCCCCTGGTTCTGGATCGTTGTCGTTGCCGTCGTGGTCCTGGTCGCCGTACTGGTGGCCGGGCTGCTCATCGCGCGCCGCCGCCGGATCAGCCTGGACGAGTCCAAGGCTGCCGACGTCGTCGAGAAGCCGAAGGGCGGCGGTTATACCGCGACAGGCGGGATCGCGCTCGCCCCTGGTGGAGAGAAGACCGAGGAGCCGGAGCACCCGGTCGAGGATCGCCCGGAGACCGAGGGGCAGCCCGCCGTCGGGGACGACGCGGCGGTGCCGAGGGATTCCGCGCAGCGCACGGTGCGCGACGTCGAACTTCCCGAACCCGCCGAAGCCCCCGAAGCCGCTGAGGAAGCGGCCCCCGAGCCCGCCCCCGTCGAGGAGATCGCCCCGGCCACCGGCCGCCTGGAGCGGCTGCGCGGCAGGCTGGGCAAATCCCGTTCGGTGTTCGGGCAGAGCCTGCTCGGCCTGCTGGGCGCCGGTGACCTGGATGAGGACTCCTGGCAGGACGTCGAAGACACGCTGCTCATGGCGGACCTCGGCGCCGCGACGACCACCGAGATCGTCGAACGCCTTCGTGACGAGCTGAAGCGCCGCGCCGTGCGGACCTCGGAGGAGGCGCGCGCGGTCTTGCAGGAAGTGCTGACCGCGGCCCTGTCGACCGACGCGGTCCGGGCCGTCCGCGCGCTGCCGCACACCGTCGACGGGAAGAAGCAGCCCGCCGTCGTGCTGGTCGCCGGGGTCAACGGCACCGGCAAGACCACCACCACCGGCAAACTCGCCCGGGTGCTCGTCGCGCAGGGGAGCACCGTGGTGCTCGGCGCGGCCGACACCTTCCGCGCCGCCGCGGCGGACCAGCTCCAGACGTGGGCCGAGCGCGTGGGCGCGGAGGTCGTGCGCGGCAAGGAAGGCGCGGACCCGGCGGCGGTCGCCTTCGACGCCGTCAAACGCGGCACCGAGGCGGGCGTGGACACGGTCCTGATCGACACCGCCGGCCGCCTGCACACCAAGACCGGCCTGATGGACGAGCTGGGCAAGGTCAAGCGAGTCGTCGAGAAGCAGGCGAAGGTCGACGAGGTGCTGCTGGTACTCGACGCCACCACCGGGCAGAACGGGCTGATGCAGGCCCGCGTGTTCTCGGAGGTCATCGACGTCACCGGCATCGTGCTGACCAAACTGGACGGCACCGCGAAGGGCGGCATCGTCTTCCAGGTGCAGCGCGAACTCGGGGTGCCGGTCAAGCTGGTCGGCCTCGGCGAGGGGCCGGACGACCTGGCGCCGTTCGAGCCGGGCGCGTTCGTCGAGGCCCTGCTCAGCAGCTAGGACCCGGACGGCTGCCCGATCCGCCTGCCGCCGGCGGGAAGCCCGGGCTGAACTGCCCGGGCTTTGGAGGGCTTGCGTGACGGCTTGGGTGCGTCCGCTTTGGCTCCGCTTCGTTTGGGCCTGAGTCTTCGGGGCGCCTCGACGAGCACCGGCGCCGGGCGCAGCCGGGCCTTCTTGGTGCGGTTGTGGCCCAGCCAGAGCCGCTGCCATCCGACGGCGTGCACGGTCTCGGTCTGGCCGTGCAAGAGCGAGAGCTGGACGACCCACGCCGTGATCTCGTAGGTGCCCCGCCTCAGTCTCACGCGGAGGGTTTCCCCGAGCACCATGGGCAGGCTCAGGGTCTCGGGGTAGCCGTCGACCCTCTGCAAGATCAGCCGTACCGGTGCTTTCGCGCTCCGCCAGTACGGCAGGGTGTACTTCACGATGATGTCGAGGTCGCTGGTCGCTTCGGCACCTTCGACGCTGAGATCGTGGCGCCGTGTATTCCGGTCGCCTACGGTCACCATCCGGTCGAGCGTCTTCTCCGCGACTTTCTGTCCGATCCAGGCGATAACCGATTCGACCATCTGACATCCCCTCGCTCGGCCCTGTTTCGAGGTTACGGCGAAGGCCCCTCCTCCGGCTGAGCCGAAAGAGGGGCCTTCGCGCGTTTTCGTCAGACGGCGGCCGGGGCCTTCTCCTCGGTCCCCTCCGGTGCGGTCTTCTTGTCCCGCATCACCAGGAACGCGAGCACCGCCGCGGCCAGCACACCGACCGCGCTCACCAGGAACGTCGTCGACATCGCCGAGGTGAACGACTCGCGGGCCGCGGCGATGAGGCCGCCGTCGCCGGTCGCGAAGGCGTCACCGATCGAAAGCCGTGCCTGCGCCGGGGCGGACTCGGGCATGTTCGCGGTGAACAGGCCCGACACGACGCTGCCCAGGATCGCGATGCCGAGCGCGGCACCCAGCTGCTGGATGGTGTCGTTGAGCGCCGAGCCGACCCCGGCCTGCTCTTCCGGGACCTCGCCCATCAGCGCCGCGATCGCCGCCGGCATCGCCAGCCCGCCGCCCGCTCCGAGCAGGAACAGTGCGATGGCGGGCAGCAGGAAACCTTCGTTCGCCGACATCGTCGCGAGCAGTCCGAAACCGCCTGCCATCACGATCATCCCGACGGTGGCCAGTGCCCGGTTGCCGATCTTCTGGCCCAGCGTGGCGCCGAGGGTGTTGAACAGCAGCGACGCGACGGCCATCGGGATGAACGCGAGACCCGCCTCGGTCGGGGTGTAGCCGAGCACGAACTGCAGGTACTGGGTGAGGAGCAGCAGGAGCCCGCCGTTGCCGATCTGCACCAGCGTGAGCGACAGGCTGCCGCCGCTGAAGTTGCGCTCGCGGAACAGCTTGAGCGGGACCATCGGCGACGGCGTGTGCCGCTCCCAGAACACGAAACCGGTCAGGCACACCACCGCGACCGCCAGCGGGATCAAGGTCCCCGCCTCGGCGATGCCGTGCTTGGGGAGCTCGATGATCGTCCAGACCAGCGCGACCATGCCCGCCGCCGACAGGAGCGCGCCGAGCGGGTCGGGCTTCTGCCACGGGCCCTTGGACTCCGGCATCAGCGTGAGCGCGGCGATCACCGCGATGACGACGATCGGCACGTTGATCAGGAACACCGCGCCCCACCAGAACCACGCGATCAGCACGCCGCCCAGCACCGGGCCGCCGATCAGGCCGATCATCGCGACCGCGCTCCACGCCGCCATCGCCTTGCGGCGCTCCTCGTCGTCGAAGACGGTGATCAGGATCGACAGGGTGCTCGGCATGATCAGCGCGCCGCCGACGCCCATCACCGCGCGGGACACGATCAGTTCGAGCGGGTTCGCGGCGAACGCCGCGACGAGTGAGGCCACTCCGAAGAGGAGGAGGCCGATGAGCATCACCTTCCGGCGGCCGAACCGGTCACCGAGGCTTCCCGACGTGAGCAGCAGGCCGGCGAACACCAGGATGTAGGAGTCCAGGATCCACTGCGTGTCCTGGGCGCTGGCGCCGAGGTCTTCGGCCAGCGGCGGGACGGCGACCGTCAGCACCATGTTGTCGACGACCAGTACGAGCGTGCTCAGGCACAACACGATCAGGATCCACCAGCGGCGTGGATCGCGGACGGGTTCGTTCATCGGGATACCCCCAGAAGTGGTTGCGTACGTTGTTCGGCTGATGCGCACACTGTACGCAGAACGAAACGGCGTACGCAAGGGGGTACTTCGTGCGCTAAGATGGGGGCATGTCGATCGAGGAGCAACCGATCCAGTCGGTATGGACCCGTCCTCGCCGCAAGCGGGATCAACCCGCGTTGAGCCAGGCGCAGATCGTGGCCGAGGCCGTCCGGCTCCTGGACGTCGAAGGTGTCGACGCGCTGAGCATGCGCAGGCTGGGCACCGCGTTGAACGCGGGCGCGACCTCGCTCTACCGGCACGTGGCCAACCGCGACGAGCTGATCGAACTGGTCGTCGACGAGGTCTACGGCGAGATCACCGTGCCGGACGGCGACGATCCGGCGCGGTGGCGTGAAGCCGCCGTCGTGGGGGCGGAAAGCGTCCGCGCGATGATCCTGCGGCACCCGTGGGTCGCCTCATTGCTCGGCTCGGTCGGCCTGTCGTATCTGGGACCGAACGTCATGCGGCTCAACGAGCGGCTGCTGGGGATCTTCGTGGCCGCGGGGTTTCCCGGCGACGAGGCCGATCAGGCGATCAGCGCGGTGATCTCCTACGTCATCGGCATGGGGACGACCGAGGCGGCCTGGCTCACGACCGTCGCCAGGAGCGGCCGGAGCGAAAGCGACTGGGCGGAGCGGCTGCGGCCCGCCGTCGAAGAGGCGGTGCAGGGGCATCCGCACCAGCGGGAGATGCTCGCCAGGGCCGTCGCCGAAACCGATCCGGTCCGGCTCCGTGACGAGAAGTTCCGCTACGGGCTGGACAGGATGCTCGACGGCCTGGAGGCCAGGCTCAAACGGTGACCCCGTCCTTCGAAAGGGTCGAACCGAGCGAGTTCGCGATCCGCTGGACGACGGGCGCGATCCGCTCGACGGCCTCCATCGTCAGCCGTCCCGACGGTCCGGACACCGAGACGGCCGCCGGCACCGGCGCGCCCGGGACCGCGACGGCCACGCAACGGACGCCCAGCTCCTGCTCCGCCTCGTCGAGTGCGTAACCCTGCTGGGCGATCTTCGCCAGCTCGCGCAGGAGCGCGTCCTGGTCGGTGAAGGTGTGCTCGGTGTAGGAGGGCATGCCCGTCCGGGCGAGCAGCGCCGTGACGTCGTCGGACGGCAGATGCGCGAGCATCGCCTTCCCCACGCCGGTGCCGTGCGGCAGGAGCCGCCGTCCGACCTCGGTGAACATCCGCATCGAGTGCTTCGAGGGCACCTGGGCGACGTAGACGACCTCGTCGCGCTCGAGGACGGCGAGGTTCGCGGTCTCGCCGACCTCGTCGACCAGCTCCGCGAGCAGCGGGCGGGCCCACGAGCCGAACTGCATGCTGGCGTTCTCGCCCAGCCGGATGAGGCGGGCGCCCAGCGCGTACCGGCGGTTGGTGTTCTGCCGGACGTAACCCAGGTCCACCAGTGTCCTGATCAGCCGGTGGATGGTCGGCATCGGCAACCCGGACAGGGTCGCCAGCTCCGAAAGACTGGCCTCCCCGCCGGTGTCCGCGAGATGCTCGAGGAGCTCGAAGGCCCGCTGAAGGGACTGGACGCCGCCGTCGCGCCCGTTCTTCTCCGCTGCCACCGTGGTACTCCTTACGTCTGCGTTGATGTTCCGCTATGCAGAAACTATAGTCCGTCATGTAAAACCGTAGGGACGTTATCTTTCCGAACTCGGGGTGTTACTCATGTCTGAAGCTCAGGTGCTCGGCGATCCGGTCGAGCGCGGGGACGAAATCCTCACGCCGGAGGCGCTCGCCTTCCTCGCCGGCCTGCACGAGGCCTTCGCCGCCCGCCGCGACGAGCTGCTGCAGGCCAGGAGCAAGCGCCGCGAAGAGGCCAGGGTCACCGGCAAGCTCGACTTCCTGCCCGAGACCAAGGAGATCCGCGAGGGCGACTGGAAGGTCGCCGAGGCGCCGCCCGCGCTGCGCGACCGCCGGGTCGAGATCACCGGCCCCACCGACCGCAAGATGACCATCAACGCGCTGAACTCCGGCGCCAAGGTCTGGCTCGCCGACCTCGAAGACGCCAACACGCCGCACTGGGCGAACGTCGTCTCCGGCCAGGTCAACCTGTACGACGCGGTCCGCGAGACCATCACGCTGGAAAGCGGCGGCAAGAGCTACGCGCTGAAGGACGACGTCGAGCACGCGACCATCGTCGTCCGCCCGCGCGGCTGGCACCTCGACGAGCGCGGCCTGTCCTTCGGCGGGCGCCAGGCCGTCGGCGCGCTGGTCGACTTCGGCCTGTACTTCTTCCACAACGCGCAGGAACTGCTCAACCGCGGCAAGGGCCCGTACTTCTACCTGCCGAAGATGGAGAGCCACCTCGAAGCCCGGCTCTGGAACGACGTCTTCACCCACGCGGAGAAGGCGCTCGGCATCGAGCACGGCACCGTCCGCGCGACCGTGCTGATCGAGACCATCCCGGCCGCGTTCGAGATGGAGGAGATCCTCTACGAACTGCGCGAGCACGCCTCCGGCCTCAACGCCGGCCGCTGGGACTACCTGTTCAGCGTCATCAAGTACTTCCGTGACGCGGGGGAGAAGTTCGTCCTGCCGGACCGCAACTCGGTCACCATGACCGCGCCGTTCATGCGCGCCTACACCGAGCTGCTGGTGCGCACCTGCCACAAGCGCGGCGCGTTCGCGATCGGCGGGATGGCCGCGTTCATCCCGAACCGCAAGGACCCGGAGGTCACCGCCGCGGCGCTCGACAAGGTCCGCGCCGACAAGAGCCGTGAGGCGGGCGACGGCTTCGACGGTTCCTGGGTCGCGCACCCCGGCATGGTGGACATCTGCCGCGAGGAGTTCGACAAGGTCCTCGGCGACAAGCCGAACCAGCTCGACCGCACCCGCGACGAGGTGTCCGTCACCGCCGACCAGCTGCTCGACGCCGCTTCGACGCCGGGCAGCGCCACCGCGGCCGGGCTGCGCGCCGCCGTCGACGTCGGCATCCGCTACATCGCCTCCTGGCTGGGCGGCAACGGCGCGGCGGCCATCCACAACCTGATGGAGGACGCGGCCACCGCGGAGATCTCGCGTTCGCAGGTGTGGCAGTGGGTGCGCAACGGCACCCAGCTCGACACCGGCGACAAGGTGACCGGGGAACTGGTGCGCGGCGTGCTGGCCGAAGTCCGCGGCGAACTCGCCGCCGAGATCAAGCCGGAGCTGCTGGAGCCCGCCGTCGAGCTGTTCGAGCAGGTCGCGCTCGCCGACGAGTTCCCGGACTTCCTGACCCTGCCCGCCTACGAACGGATCAAGTAGACAGATGGGGAACGGGCGGCTCACCGAGGACGTTTACACCGCCGCTGACGCGCGTCTGGCCGAGGCCGACGCGCGCGTCACGGCCAAGTATCCCGGCGAGCCGCCCGGCCGCCAGCCCGTGCACACCGTGTACGTGCCCGCGTCGCAGTACAAGACGCGGCTCGTGGCGGACTGGGGCAAGCAGGCCTTGCGGGTTTTCGGCGAGCACGCCGACAAGCTGGGCCTGGACGCGGACATCGCCGACCGGGTCCGGACCAAACTGCTGACCGAGCCGATCGAGGATCTGCGGATCGACTTCGAGGACGGTCTCGGCAGGCCGGGCGACGGCGAAGAGGACGCCATCGCGCTCGCCGCCGGGAGGACCCTCGCCGTCACGGGCGGCACGCCGTTCGTGGGTATCCGGTTCAAGAGCTTCGAGCAGGCGACCCGCCGCCGCGGCATCCGCACTCTCGACCTCTTCCTGGCCGGGTTGCTGGAAAGCGGCCCGCTGCCGGACGGTTTCGTCGTCACGCTGCCGAAGGTGACCGCCGTCGAGCAGGTCGAAGTGGCGGCGGATGTCATGGAGCGCCTCGAAACCGCGTACGGGCTGCCCGACGGCGCGTTGCGGTTCGAAGTCCAGATCGAGACCGCCCAGTCCATTGTGGACATCGATGGGACGGTGGCGGTGCCGCGGATCATCGAAGCCGCGCGCGGCCGGTGCTCGGGGCTGCACTACGGAACCTACGACTACAGCGCCGGGCTCGGGATCAGCGCCGAGTACCAGAGCATGGAACATCCGGCCGCCGACTTCGCAAAGCAGCTCATGCAGGTTTCGGCCGCGGGCACCGGCGTCCGGCTTTCCGACGGCTCGACGAACAAGCTGCCCGTCGGCGACGCGATCCTCCCGGCCTGGCGCGAACATCTGCGGCTCGTGCGGCGTTCTCTGGAGCGGGGCTTCTACCAGGGCTGGGATCTGCACCCGCACCAGCTGCCGACCCGGTTCGCCGCCACGTACGCGTTCTTCCGCGAAGGTTTCGCGGCCGCGCTGGGCCGGTTGCGGGATTACGCGGACCAGACCGGTCGTGGAGTGCTGGACGAGCCGGCGACCGCTCAGGCCTTGGCGAGCTTCTTGGTGCGGGGGCTGGATTGTGGCGCCGTCGACGTGGGGGAGCTTTCGTTCTCCCGGGCGGAGTTGGACGGCTACGCGCGACGGACGGTATGAGCAGCGGCTGAGCGAACGTCTTTCGTGGCAGACGCTCGCTCAGCCGCTGCTCGGCCGGTATGAGCAGCGGCTGAGCGAACGTCTTTCGTGGCAGACGCTCGCTCAGCCGCTGCTCGGCCTTCCCGCCTCAGTCCGTCGGCAGCGGGCCGGGTTTTCCCCGGCGGTGCACGGACCTCGCGACGAGCGCCAGCATGGCGAGCTGGCCTGCGATCGTCCCGGCCGTCACTCCCGCCGGGAAGGTGGCCGGAACCACCTGCAGCGTCAGCGCCGGACCGAGAACGGCTCCGAGTACCACCAGCGTGTCGAGGATCGTGGTGAGCAGCCGGTGTGTCTGGCTCGCGGGCACCGCCGCCTCCGCCGTCAACTCCGACGTCTCGATCCTGACGCGGGCGAGCTGGGTTGGTGTTCCTGCCCAACTCGCCATCTCTTCGGACGTCGTGTTGTCCACGCCGTCGATTTCGGCACCCATGCGTCGTGCCCTTTCTTGCCCAGTCAGGCGAGCCCGGGTTGGCGCGTCAAGCTGGGGACCACTGGGGGACAGCCGATTCTCGGCTGCCGGGACCGGACGAACCCCCAGCTCGCGGTTGTCCGGTCCTCTTTCCCCTTCGGGCGCCTCACGCGTGAAGGCCGTGGCCGCACCTTCGATGGTGGTACCCGCCGCATGGAGACGGGCCTGCGTGAGGTTGTTCTCTACCGCGATGCCGGTCCGGGAACCGTAGCGTCGGTCACGGTGGGCGCGCAACCACTTCACACATGATCGCTACTTAAAGTGTGGTTAATACGCAAGTTCTATGCAACGATGATGTGCGCGGCCCTCCGGTCGCAGGGAAGGGAGCGGGTATGCCATCGGTCGAGGAGACCGCGACCGGCCGCCCCGCGGTGGTCGATCGCGTCAACGTCGCGCTGATCACCGAGGCGGTCGACGCATTGGGCAAACTGCAGGAGCGCACCGGGCTGAAGAAGGTCGACCTGGTCAACCGCGCGCTGCTGATCTACGAGTTCGTCGACGCGGAACTCCGCGCGGGCAAACAGGTCGTGCTGCGGGATCCGGACGGACAGGATCAGCTGGTCAAGATCTTCCTTTGATCGCCGTGATAGGTGGCGAGTACCTCCTCGAGTGAGCCGCGTGCGCGGATGCGGCCCTCGTCCATCCAAAGGGCCGTGGAGCACAGTTCCCGCAGCAGTTCGTCCGAATGGGAGGCGAACACCAGCACTCCGGAGCGGCGGGCGAGGTCGACCAGCCGTTCGCGCGCCTTGTTGAGGAACGCGGCGTCGATCGCGCCGAGTCCCTCGTCGAGGATGAGGATCTCCGGGTCGATGGTGGTGACCACGCCGAGTGCGAGCCGGACCCGCATGCCGGCGGAGTAGGTGCGTAAGGGCAGGTGCAGGTAGTCGCCGAGTTCGGTGAACTCCGCGATGTCGTCGACCCGTTTCGTCATCTGTTTGCGGCTCATGCCGAGGAACAGGCCCCGGATGAGGATGTTTTCATGGCCGGAGACCTCGGGATCCAGGCCAACGCCGAGGTCGAACACCGGCGCGATCCGCCCGACGACGCGCGCGGTGCCCCTGGTCGGCTCGTAGATGCCGGACAGCAACCGCAGGAGCGTGGACTTCCCGGCGCCGTTGTGCCCGACCAGACCGACGCGATCGCCCTCGCGTAGCGACAGCGAGACGTCCCTCAGTGCCTCGATGATGGGGACCTTCGAGCCGGTGCCGATCTTGCCGCCGACCTTGCCGAGTACCCGTTTCTTCAGTGACCGGGTTTTGGCGTCGAAGATCGGGAAATCTACGTAGGCGCCCCGCACCTCGATGCTCACCACGGACGGCCTCCTTGCTCTCGTCAGATGCGAACGGAAGTTATCATTCGCATCTGCGTGAGGTAACGTGCGGCCGGTGAGTCGATCCGTCGATCAGGGCTTCCGGCCGCCGCAGCAAGCCCGCAGCCGGGAGTCCCTGCGGAAGGTGCTGGCCGCCGCCGAGCACGTTCTGGCAGGCCAGGGCTTCGAGGAGTTCACCGTCGCGGCGGTCGCCGAGCGGGCGGGAATGTCGGTGGGCGCGATCTATCGCCGGTTCGACGGCAAGAACCAGTTGCTGTATGCCGTGAAGGACGAACTGCTCGGGCAGTTGGAGACCGGCGTCCGCGACGCGCTCGGCGCTGCGGAGCCCGGCCTGAGTGGGGTCGTCGGTGCGTTCACCCAGGCTTTGGCGGGCACCTTCGCCCGTCACGACCGCATCTTCTCCGAGCTGCTCGACAGCCAGCGCACCGAAGGGCGGGACCGCGGCCTCCAAGCGCTGGCCACGATCCAGCGCGATTTCGTGGAGGCGGCTCGGCCTTGCCTCGGGGAAGTCCGGCGGCCGGACGGGGAAAAGGCGATCCGGATGACTAGCCGGACCGTCATCGGGTCTTGTGTGCATCGGGCGGCCAGCGGCCGGTTCTGGTCCGACGGTTTGAGCTGGAATGTTTGGGCGAGCGAGACGACCGCGATGGCGTTGGCCTATCTGGTTTCGGGTGGGTCTTCGGGATCGGCTTGAAGGGATCTGATTCGGGGCATGCCGAAGGGCCCGTCGCCGGTGTGACCGACGGGCTCCTCGACGTTCAGCGGTGGTGCAGGGTGTTGCGGCGGGGTTGCCGAAGCGGATCTCGATACTGGGGCGGAATGAACTCCGGTAATCCGTCGGCGGCCATGCGGACTTCCCAGTCGCCGTGGTGGATCAGCCGGTGGTGGAAACCGCACAGGAGCACGAGATTGCGGAGGTCGGTGGGTCCGTTGTCTGCCCAGTGGATGATGTGGTGGGCGTGGCAGTTCTTGGGTTTCCGGTGACAGCCGGGGAAGGCGCAGCCGCCGTCGCGGATGTTCAACGCGCGTCGTTGCCCTGGGGTGACGAATCNGGGATCACGCAAAGAAAGCGGACCGCATTTAGCCGACTAAACGCGCGGCTGCTCGCGGGGCCGCCACGGTCGTGGCGTCGGCGCTCGTGAAGTCCGCGCAAGGAAAGCGTTTAGTCGGCTAAACGCATATCGTATTTGGTCGACTAAACGCATGCCGCACTTAGTCGGCTAAATGCTGCCGCAGTTGGTCGGCTAACTGCGAACGGGCTTGGCATAGCGCAGGCAAGGCACCGAAACCGGGCCGTCAGGGCCGGCGACCCGGTTGTCGAACTCGCCCTCGTCGGCCCACCCGCACCGCTCGTAGAACCGCCGCGCCCGCGCGTTCCCCGGCGCCACCGCGAGCCAGGCGCGCGAGTGGCCGCCCGCACTCACCAGCCTTTCGGCTTCCGCGAGTAGTGCACCGGCCACCCCGCTCCCGCGATGGTCCGACGAAACGTAGACCTGTTCGACCTCGTCCCCGACGACCATCACGAAACCCGCCACCTCGTCGTCCAGCACGGCGACGGTCGTGTCGCCGACACGGTCCGCGGCCCGCTCCCAGAACGATCCGCGGGTGCGGATCCGGACGAGCGAGTCGGGCACGTTGCCGAGATGGCCGTCCTGCCAGCCGTGGTACCAGATCTTCGCGACGGCGTCAGCGTCCGTGGGCATCGCCTGGCGCAACATCAAAGAAGGAGACATGGCGCCGAGTTTAGGAAACCAGCGCGCCGATCCGCCGTTCCACTTCGTCCGCGCTCGCGTTTCCGGCGACCAGGGTCACCACCTGCTCCGACGGCAAGGAGGCCAGAAGAGTCGGATAGCCGGTGACACCCAATTCCCGCGCCCGCCGGAAATCGTCCGCGGCGGAAACCCGGTCCAGTGCGGCTTCAACGGCGTCCCCGTCCAGGCCCGCCCGCTGCGCGACCACGCGATAGGTCGAGACCTCGGACAGGCTCAGCCCGTCGAGGTAGAACGCCTCCTGAAGCAGCGCCGCGAGCCGTACCGCGCGGTCCGGCCCGACTTCGCGCAACGCGGCCATTCCGCAGGCGGCGGCCTCGGAGTCCATGACGAACTCCCCGTCCGCGATGAGCCGTTCGTAGCTCTCCCCGAACGGCGCGCCGGTCCGGCGGGTGATCTCGGCATTGGCCCCCTGGACGTAGCCGAACTGCCGGATCGGCACCCGTCGCCCGCCGAGGAAAAGACCGCCGGACACCACTTCCACCGGCAGGTCCGGATGCCGGTGCGCGACGTCGGCCATGGTGCGGGCGAACCCGTACGACCAGCCGCAGTACGCGTCGAAGACATAGATGAGCTTCATGACGCGAACCAACGATGTCTGACTGGTCAGATATTCCTACCGGAGCTTGGGGAGTGCGTCACGTGCCGAGTGGCTCAGCGTCCGGAGGTCCTGCGCGAACCGTTCGCGATGGTCCGCGGGCAGCGGGTCGAGGAAGAGCCGCTGGATGTTCTCGACGTGCACCCGCGCCGCCCGGACGGTCGTCTCCTCGCCTTGCGCGGTCAGCCGCACGAGCTGCACACGACGGTCCTGCGGATCGGACGCACGGACGACGAGGCCGAGGGTGGTCATCCGGTCGACCAGCCGCGTCGCGCCACCGGTGGTCAGCACCTGCTCCTGCGCGATCGCGCGCATGCTCATCCCGGTGTCGCCCGACCTGCCGACGATGAGCAGGACCTCGAACATCAGGTGCGAGATCCCGCATTCGGCCTCCAGCGCGCGGCCGAGCAGGTATTCGAGCCGGTTCGCGGCGCCCATCATCCGGCCGAAGGCGACCACGCGCGGGTCGTAGGCGGCTTCTTTCGCCGTGGTGATGCCCATTTCAGCTCCCTGCCGACAAGGCCAAATAGACGTCGAGCTGTTCGGTGAACTCGGTCAGGTCGGTGCCGAGCAGTTCACTCGCGCGCCCGATCCGGTACCGCAACGTGTTGACGTGGACGTGCAGCGCCCGCGCGGCCCGCGTCGGCGAGCCGGAGCATTCGAGGTAGACGCGCAGGGTGTGCACCAGATCGGTGCCCTGTTCGGCGTCGTAGCTCAGCAGCGGGCCCAGCACCCGCCGCCGCAACGCCGCCCGCAGGTCGTCGGGCGCGCCCGCCAGCAGCAGCCGGTGCATGCCGATCTCGCCGCCGGGGACGACCTCGATCGTGCCGGGCCGTTCCGCCGCCACGGCCAGCGCGTGGCGCGCGACCTCTTTCGCGCCCCGCAGCACGGAAACCGGGGAGCGGTCGCTGACACCGATCAGCACCCGGCGGCACGGCAACAGGGACTCGACTCCGGTCAAAGTGCCGGTCACCGTGGCGGGCCAGTCCTCGGGCCATTCGCCGTCGTCCCCGGCCAGTGCCCAGGTGGTCTCCCCGGCGGGGCCGACGAGTGCGCCCGGCGGCAGGAGTTCGGTCAGGATGCCGCGTGCCGCTTCGGATCCTTCGGTGCGCGCGACGACGACCCGCAGATCGCCGCGCAGCCCGGTCGCGGCCAGCGCCGCGTGCGGATCGCCCCCTTCGTCGAGCGCGGCGAGCAACGGTTCGAGCACCCTGTCGGTGACGGCCCGGACCTCGTCCGCCCGCGTGCGCGCGAGCCCGATCAGCCCGGCGAGTTCCTCGGCGATCTCGGCCTGTGAGGCGGTCAGCCTGCCGCCGATCGCGAGCAGCCACGGCAACGCGTGCCTGCCGCCGACGGGCCGGACAAAGACATCGTCGGCTTCGAGGGAACGCCCGCCCGCGGCGACGAACCGGCGCACCAGCTCCGACGGGGTGCCGACAGGCACCACCCAGCAGGGGAGCCCGATCTCGCCGCGCGCCCGTTCCAGGAGGGCTTCGACCGACGAGTCTTCCGTCGCCGCCGAAAGCAAACGTTTGCGGGCGCCTTCCGCGGCCGCGGCCAGTGCCAGGACGACGCGTTCGGTGACGACCGAGAACGACAGGTCCGCCGGCACCTCCAGCAGCGGGATCCCGTGTCGCGTACAGGCTTCGACGAGGTCTTCGGGGATCCCGTCGGAGTCGGCTCCGGAGGCCGCCAGCGCCGCCGCCCCCGCCTTCGCGAGTGCCGCGACGAACGCCTCCGAATCACCCGGCCCGCGCCACCACAGCAACCCGCTCAGGACGAGCTCGCCCGCCGACACGTACCGCCCGGGGTCGGACAGTTCCGTGACGTAGATCCGGGACACCGGACGGTCGAGCAAAGCCGTCCCGGCGCGGACGCGCAAGCGCAGCCCGGGGAGCGCGAGCAGAGTTTTCACGGTCGTCATCAGGTTTGTAGGAAAGCACAAAACGACCGGCGCGTGCAGGGGAGATTTCATGCTTCGGCACCGTTGCCGCCGTACGGGCGCAGGGCGTCTACTGAGTCAGCCGTCACACAACGCCGCCGAACCGAGGAGCCCGAGAGTGGATTTCCTGCGCCCCAGCTCGCTGACCGAGGCGCTCGCCGTCAAGGCCGAGCGGCCCGACGCGGTGCCCATCGCGGGCGGCACGGACGTCATGGTGGAGCTCAATTTCGACCACCGCCGCCCCGGCGCGCTGCTCGATCTCAACCGCGTCACCGAACTCGCCGAGTGGACCGAAACCGACGGCAGGATCCGCCTCGGCGCCTCGGTGCCCTACGTCCGGGTGATCGCTGAGCTGGGTGAAGTTCTGCCCGCGTTGGCGATGGCCTCGCGCACCGTCGGCTCGCCGCAGATCCGCAACCGGGGCACCGTCGGCGGCAACCTCGGCGCCGCCTCGCCCGCCGGGGACACGCATCCCGTCTTGCTCGTGCTCGGCGCCGAGGTCGAAGCCGCCTCCGTCCGCGGCACCCGGCTGATCCCGGCCGAGGAGTTCTACCTCGGCGTCAAACGCAACGCCCTCGAACCCGACGAGCTGATCACCGCGGTGCACCTGCCAGCCGAGGTCGGCCCGCAGCAATTCGCCAAGGTCGGCACGCGCAACGCGATGGTCATCGCGGTCTGCTCGTTCGCGCTGGCGCTGCACCTGGACACTCGCGAGATCCGCGCGGCCGTCGGCTCGGCGGCGCCGACCCCGCGCCGCGCGACCGCGGCCGAAGAGTTCCTCGGCGACGAACTTCCCTGGTCCACCAAGGCTTCGATCACCGATTCCGTCAAACGCCGGTTCGGCGAACTGGTCTCCCAAGCGGCGTCGCCGATCGACGACGTCCGCGGCAGCGCCGACTACCGCAAGCACGCGCTGTCCGTCCTGGCGCGGCGAACGCTGACCTGGGCGTGGAACGACTTCCAGAAGGGTGAACGCGAGTGCGCGTGAACGTGACGATCAACGGCGAGTCCCGCCAGGCCGACGACGTCTGGGAGGGCGAAAGCCTGCTGTACGTCCTCCGCGAGCGGCTCGGCCTCCCGGGCTCGAAGAACGCCTGTGAACAGGGGGAATGCGGCTCCTGCACGGTGTACCTCGACGACGTCCCGGTGTGTTCGTGCCTGGTCGCCGCCGGTCAGGTCGAGGGCCGCGAGGTGCGCACGGTCGAAGGGCTCGCCGAGGGCGACAAGCTGGACCGCGTCCAGCAGTCCTTTGTGGACGCGGGTGCCGTCCAATGTGGTTTCTGCACGCCCGGCCTCGTGGTGGCCGCGCACGATCTGCTCAACCGCGTCGAAAACCCCGCCGACGAGGAGATTCGCGAGGCGCTGGCGGGGAACCTCTGCAGGTGTACCGGATACGAGAAGATCCTCGACGCCGTCCGGTTGGCCGCGACCAGGGGAGAGACCACGTGAAGACCGTCATCGAGAACGCCGCGATCGCCACGGTCGACGGAGCGGGCACCGAGCACGCCTCGGGCCACGTCGTCATCGAGAACGACCGGATCGCGGCGGTCGGCGCGGGGAAGGCGCCCGACGGCGAGTACGACGAACGCGTCGACGGCTCCGGCTGCCTGGTCACGCCCGGTCTGATCAACACCCACCACCACCTCTACCAATGGGCCACGCGCGGCCTCGCCGCCGACCACACGCTCTTCGAGTGGCTGGTCGCGCTGTACCCGGTCTGGGGCAGGCTCGACGCCGAGATCACGCACGCGGCGGCCACGGCCGGGCTCACCCGGCTCGCGACCACCGGCTGCACCACGGTCGCCGACCACCACTACGTCTTCCCGCGCGACGGCGGCGACCAGGTCGAGGCCCTCGCCGCCGCCCGGATCCGGGTCGGCGTGCGGCTGCAGGTCGTCCGCGGCTCGATGGACCGGGGCGAGTCGCAGGGCGGGCTCCCGCCGGACAACCTCGTCGAGGAGACCGAGGCCGCGCTGCTCGGCACCGAGGCCGCGATCGAGCGGTTCCACGACGCCTCCGCCGGCGCGCATCTGCAGATCGCGGCAGGGCCGTGTTCGCCGTTCTCGGTGAGCGAGCAGCTGATGACCGGCGCGGCGGAATTGGCGCGCCGCAAGGGAGTCCGCCTCCACACCCACCTCGCCGAGACGGTCGACGAGGAGAAGCAGTGCCTCGCCGAAGTCGGCTGCACCCCGGCCGAATACGCCGACAAACTCGGCTGGCTCGCCGACGACGTCTGGCTCGCGCACTCGATCCACCTCGCCCCCGAGGCGATCCGGCGGATGGGCGCCACCGGCACCGGCGCGGCGCATTGCCCGACGTCCAACGGGCGGATCGGCGCCGGGATCGCCCCGGTCCGGCAGCTGCTCGACGCGGGGGTGCCCGTCGGGCTCGGCGCCGATGGCGCGGCGTCCAACGAATCCGGGGGCCTCGGCGAGGAACTGCACCAGGCGCTCTTGCAGGCGCGGCAGCGCGGCGGACCGCGCGGGCTGACCACGCGCGAGGCGTTGTGGATGGGCACGATGGGCGGCGCGCGCTGCCTCGGCCGCCAGAAGGACCTGGGCTCGATCGAGGTCGGCAAGCTCGCCGACCTCGCGGTCTGGAACCTGAACGGTCTGAACTACGCCGGGATCACCGATCCGGTCGCCGCCCTGGTGCTCGGCACGACCCCGCCGGTCGAGCGGCTGTACGTCGGCGGCGCGGCCGTCGTCGAAGGCGGAACACTGCGCGAGGAATCCGAAGACGAGATCGCCCGTGAGCTGGCCGTGGCCAGTGCGCGGCTGAGGGAGACGGTATGACCACCACTGAAGTCTCCAAGCAGACCACCGGGAACGGGGTGGGGACGAGCCCGCAGCGGCCCGACGGCACGGTCAAGGTCCGCGGCGAGTTCGCCTACTCCTCGGATCTGTGGCACGAGGACATGCTGTGGGGCGCGACGCTGCGCAGCCCGCATCCGTACGCGCGGATCACCGGCATCGACATCACCGAAGCCCTTGCCGTGCAAGGGGTGTACGCGGTGCTGACCCATGAAGACGTGCCGGGCGTGAACAAGTACGGGCTGGAGCACGCGGATCAGCCGGTGCTCGCCGTCGACGTCGTGCGCTACCAGGGAGAGCCAGTCGCGCTCGTCGCCGCGGACCACCCCGAGACCGCGCGCCGGGCGATGAAGCGGATCAAGGTCTCCTACGAGGTCCTCGAACCGGTGACGGACTCCGAGAAGGCCGCCGCCGGCGAGGGAGCCGAGCTGCACCCCGGCGGGAACGTCGTGCGGTACGCGAAGATCCGGCACGGTGCCCAGTCCGTGAAGGCCGACGTCGTGGTGTCCGGGGTCTACGAGGTCGGCATGCAGGACCAGGCCTTCCTCGGGCCGGAGTCGGGTATGGCGATCCCGGACACCGAAGGCGGTGTCGACCTTTACGTGGCCACGCAGTGGCTTCACGTCGACCAGCAGCAGATCGTCGCCGCGCTGGGCCTGCCCAAGGACAAGGTTCGGCTGACGCTGGGCGGGGTCGGCGGCGCGTTCGGCGGCCGCGAGGACCTCTCGATCCAGGTCCACGCGTGTCTGCTGGCGCTGCACACCGGCAAGCCGGTCAAGATGGTCTACAACCGCGAGGAATCCTTCTACGGTCACGTGCACCGCCACCCGGCGAAGATGTACTACGAGCACGGCGCGGACAAGGACGGTCGCCTCGTCTACGTCCGGGCGAAGCTGTACCTGGATGGCGGCGCGTACGCTTCGTCCACCGGCGCGGTGGTCGCGAACGCCGCGACCCTCGGCGTCGGTCCGTACAATGTGGACAGTGCTTCGGTCGATTGCTGGGGCGTGTACACCAACAACCCGCCTTGCGGCGCGATGCGCGGGTTCGGCGCGGTGCAGGCGGGCTTCGCCTACGAGTCCCAGATGGACAAGCTCGCCGAGGCGTGCGGCCTCGACCCGGTCGACATCCGGATCCGCAACGCGATGGCCGAAGGCAGCGTCATGCCGACCGGGCAGATCGTCGACTCGGCGGCCCCGGTCGCCGAGCTGCTGGAACGCCTGCGCGCCAAGCCGTTGCCGGTCACGCACGAAGAACTCGACCTGCGCCGCATGCCCGGCGGCGTCTCCAACACCACGCACGGCGAGGGCGTCGTCCGCGGGGTCGGCTACGCGGTCGGCATCAAGAACATCTGCTTCTCCGAGGGTTTCGACGACTACTCGACCGCCCGCGTGCGGCTGCAGCTCGTCGGCGGCGAACCCGCGGCGACCGTGCACACCGCCGCCTGCGAGGTCGGCCAGGGCCTGGTCACGATCATGCAGCAGATCGTGCGGACCGAACTCGGCATCGACCAGGTGACGATCCTGCCGATGGACACGAACATCGGCAACGGCGGTTCGACCTCGGCCTCCCGGCAGAGTTATGTCACCGGTGGCGCCGTCCAGGCCGCGTGCGTCGCGGTGCGTTCGGGGCTGCACAAGCACTTGGCGGGCAAACTCGCCACGGACGGGAAGCTGAACGTCGTCGGAGGCAAGGTCGTCTCCGCCGACGGCAGCGTGCTCGCGGATCTCGCCGACGTCCTCGGCGACGAGGTCTTCGACGAGACCGTGGAATGGCGGCACCGTCCGACCGTGCCCATCGATCCCGAGACAGGGCAAGGGAACGCGCACGTCCAGTACGGCTTCGCGGCACACCGCGCGGTCGTGGACGTCGACACCGAACTCGGCCTGATCAAGGTCGTCGCGCTCGATTGCGCGCAGGACGTCGGCAAGGCGCTCAACCCGCAGGCGGTGCTCGGCCAGATCCAGGGCGGTTCCGCGCAGGGGCTCGGGCTCGCGGTGATGGAGGAGATCCAGACCGACGGTGGGAAGATCCGCAACCCGTCGTTCACCGACTACCTGATCCCGACCGTGCTGGACATGCCGCCGATGGACATCGACGTCCTGGAACGGCCCGACCCGAACGCGCCGTATGGTCTGCGCGGGGTCGGGGAACCGCCGACGATCTCGTCCACCCCGGCGATCGTCGCGGCCATTCGCGCGGCCACCGGGCTCGCGCTGCCCCGCGTCCCGGTGCGTCCCGAGCACCTCACCGGCACCTGATACCTGTACTTTTCCGAGCTAGGAGCACATCCGTGGGTACCCGTCTGTCCATTTCGGAGTCCGACGAGCAGAAATGGCTCGCCGAAGCCGTCCGGCTGGCCACCTCGAACGTCGAGCGCGGCGGCGGACCGTTCGGCGCGATGATCGTCCGGGACGGTTCGGTGCTGGCCACCGGGACCAACCAGGTGACGCCGACGCTGGACCCGACGGCGCACGCCGAGGTGGTCGCGATCCGCGCGGCCTGCCAGGCGATCGGCGACTACAAACTCGACGGCTGCGTCCTCGTGACCTCCTGCGAGCCCTGCCCGCTCTGTCTTTCCGCCGCGCTCTGGGCGCGTGTCGGCAAGGTCGTCTACGCCGCGGACCGCCACGACGCGGCCGAGGCGGGCTTCGACGACCGCGAGTTCTACGACCTCTTTTCCCGTCCGCGCGAGACCTGGTCACTACCCGTCGGCCAACTGTCCCTTCCGGACTCCTTCGCGCCTTTCCAGGCCTGGCTGTCGAAACCCGACAAGAAGGCTTACTGATCCAGGTGAACCCGCGACCGTTATCGCGTCGCCAGGGCACTCGTTCTCAAAGCGACGTGTGTCAGGTGTGAGGAGGCGCCCTGCCGCCGCGATAACGGGGTCTTCGACCGGGGCGGGTTCACGTCGTAGTCGGCTGGTTCGGCTGCCACAACTGCTCCGCCGACCGGCTTGCTGAGCGAATCTTCCCGCCCCACAACGTTGTGGAGTAGGCATGACCCAATTAGGTACCGAGCGTCCCCACCTGCCCTCGCCCGAGCCGGGGCGGCTGTCCGGGCTCGACCGCTGGTTCAAGATCTCCCATCGCGGCAGCACGATCGGCCGCGAGGTGCGCGGCGGGATCACCACGTTCGTCGCGATGTGCTACATCGTGCTGCTCAACCCGCTCATCCTCGGCGCGTCGGCCGACATCACCGGCGCGAAGCTGACCACCGAGGCGATCACCACCGCGACCGCGCTGGCGGCCGGCGTCACCACGATCCTGATGGGACTGGTCGGCAACGCGCCGCTGGCGCTCGCGGCCGGTCTCGGCGTCAACGGGGTCGTCGCCTTCCAGATGGCTCCGGCCATGACGTGGGCGCAGGCCTTCGGGCTCGTGGTCCTCGAAGGCTTCTGCATCGTGCTGATGGCCGTTTCCGGTGTCCGGGAACGGATCATCAACGCGATCCCGATGGCGCTCAAGGTCGCGATCACCGTCGGCATCGGCCTCTACATCGCGCTGGTCGGCCTGGTCAGCGCGGGATTCGTGACCAGGACACCGGATTCGGCGCAGTCGACGGTGCCGGTGCGGATGGGGATCGCCGGCCATCTCGAAGGCTGGCCGATCGCGATCTTCTGCCTCGGGCTGCTGCTGATGATCGTGCTCGTGAGCCGAGGCGTGCCGGGCGCGGTGCTGATCAGCATCGCGGTCGCGACCGGGCTCGCGGTGCTGGTCAACAGCGTGTTCCACGTCGAAGGCTGGGGGCTGGTCGAACCGAAGGTGCCCGACCAGGTCGTGGCGCATCCCGACTTCAGCCTGCTGGGCGACATCGACCTCTTCGGCGGCTTCGGGTCGGCGGGCGCGGTGACGGCGGCGGTGTTCCTGTTCACGCTGGTGCTGTCCGGCTTCTTCGACGCGATGGGCACGATCACGTCCGTCTCGGAGGAGGCGGGGCTGGTCAAGAACGGCAAGGTCGAGGGGATGGGCCGGATCCTGCTGGTCGACGGCGCGGGCGCGCTGGCGGGCGGCGTCACCGGATCGGCGCCGAACACCGTGTTCCTCGAATCGGCCGCCGGCGTCGGGGAGGGCGCGCGGACCGGGCTCGCGAGCATCGTCACCGGCGCGCTGTTCACCGCCACGCTGTTCCTGACGCCGATCGCGGCGATCGTCCCGGCGCAGGCCGCGGCGCCCGCGCTGGTGGTCATCGGCGGGATGATGATGGCGCAATGCGCGCGGATCCCCTGGCGGGACCTGGATTTCGCGATCCCGGTGTTCCTGACCATCGCGCTGATCCCGTTCACCTACTCGATCACCAACGGGATCGGCGCCGGGCTGGTCGCCTACGTGCTGATCAAGATCTGCAAGGGCAAGATCCGCGAGATCGGCTGGATCCTCGGGATCCTGGCCGCGGTGTTCGGGGTGTACTTCGGGATCGAAGGGATCATGTCGTGGTTCTGATGTTCCTCAACGGCGGCGGGATGCGCGGCGGACCGCTGCACGAACAGTTGCGGGGCGCGCCGTTGTGCTGCGTGGCCCGGTCCGCGCCCAAGTACCACTACTACTCCGTGGGCGACCGGTTCCCGGCCATGCACGAGGGCGGTTCCGCGTCGGTCGTGGGCGAGGTCTACGACCTGCCGCTCACGGTGCTGCGGGATCACCTCGTCCCGGCCGAACCGCCGGAACTGGAGCTGGGCGTCATCGAACTGGAGGACGGCGCGGCCTGTCTCGCCACCGTCCTGCGTTCGTCCTATGTGGACTCGCCGGAACTGACGGACATCTCCTCCGTCGGTGATTGGCGGGCCTACCTCGCGTCCCGCTAGTGGTCCGTGAAGGCCTCCTTCCCTACCTTGAGAGTAGGGAAGGAGGCTTTCACGGAACGTCAGAGCACGAAGACGAGGTCGCTCGCCGCCGCGTGGAACATCTCGGGCGCGCCCGCGTAGAAGGACCGCCAGGCGCCGGGCTTACGGTGCTCGGCCGAAGCCGCGAAGGCCCAGGTGGTGCCGTTCCAGGTGGCGGTGACCGTCGCCGCCGTGGTCCAGCGGTAGGTGCTGAACGAGAAGTACTGGAGCTCGACCGGGATCGGGTTCGCGGTGTACCGGCCGGGGAACTCGATCGTGCCGGAGCCGGTCACCGCCTTGGCCGCGTCCCGGCCCGCCGCGAACGACGTGATCTTCGCCGGGTGGAGCACGACGATCTTCGCGGTGTCGGCGCCCGAGTTCGCGATCGACGGATCGGTGGAGAAGAAGTCGGCGCGGTAGTTGCCGGTGCGGATCGGGGTCAGCGTCGCGCTGTACGCGCCGGCGGCGTCAGTGACCGGCTTGGCCTGCGCTTCACCGCAGAAGCCGTTGAAGCAGAACGAGATGCCCACCTCGGCGCCCGCGATCGGCGTGGCGTCGGCCTTGGTGAGCTTCCCGGAGATCGTGACGGTCTGCCCGGCGTCGATCCTGGTGCCGCTGGTCGTCGTGGTGAGGGTGGACGGCTGGGCCTCGGCGGCGGTCGCGGGTACCGCGCCCGCGGTGAGCAGCGCGGCCGCGGCGATGGTGCCGATCACGAGCTTCCTGATGATCATGGGCTCCCCAAACGGATTCCGGTGTTGGCGACGGCTAGGTCGGCCGGAAGCCGTGATGCGTTGCGGGAAAATCCCGGTGTTCAGGATTCCGCCGTCGGTGCTTCACGCATCCGGGAGCAACGTGCGCGCGTACGCCACCGACGAGGCACCCGCGACCTCGAGCGCTTCGGTGTTACGCAGCGAACGGCTCAACACGAACGCTCCTTCGAGGCTGTTCACCAAAGCGATGGTGAGGCGGCGCGCGGCTTCGGGTTCGAGGCCGTACTTGCCCAGCTTCTCGGCGCCGGTCTCGATCCACGCAGTGAAGACGTCGGCCGTCGCGATCCGCAGCTTCTCGTTGGTGCCGGCGACCTCCAGCGCGACCGTCGCGATGGGGCAGGCGTCGGCGTAGTCGGTCGCCTTCAGCGTCTCGGCGGCGCTGGCGAAACACGCCTCGATACCGTGGACGAGGTCCGGCTCGTCGGCGAAGAAGATCTCGAACAGCGCGAGGTACATCATCCCCGAAGTGCGGATGACCTCCTCGCCGAGCTGTTCCTTGCCGCCCGGGAAGAAGTGGTACAGCGAGCCGAACGGCGCGTTCGCCGCCTCGACGATCTGCTTCACCCCGGTGCCGGTGTACCCGTTGCGCCGGAGCAGCTCGGCGCCGGCGTTCACGATGCGTTCCCGCGTTCCAGTCACGCCTCCCATGATAGAGCGTTCTATCAAGTTTCGATGGTCCCTTCGACCTTGGTTCACCTTCCGGCGCTACCTGCGGTCGATGTCCGCCCGGTGTGCCCGGCCCTAGCGTCGTGAGCCGTTGGGAAACCAAAGGAAGAAGGGGGAAGTGCATGAAGCGGTTCTTGGCAGCCGGGTTGCTCCCGGTGATCGTGGGCGGGCTGCTCGCCGGAGCCACACCGGCTTCGGCGAGCGTCCCTGCCCACTACGCCGACCAGAAGCTGGATTGGCACCCCTGCGCGGCGGAGGAACTGGTCACGTTGCCGCCGGGCACCGACATCAGCGGGCTCGAATGCTCGACGTTCCGCACACCCCGGGACTGGGATCGTGCGGGCGAGCGGCAGGACCTGACCATCGCCGTCAGCAGGCTGAAGGCCGCCGGCACCTCGACGGCCTCGGTGCTCACCAACCCGGGCGGGCCGGGCGGACCCGGGCGCTGGTTCCCGGTGACGTTCCGCGGGCAGGAGAAACTGCGCGAGCACCAGGACATCATCGGCATCGACGTGCGCGGGACCGGCAAGAGCACCAACGTCACCTGCCGGGGCACGGCCGATCTCATCCGGCAGCTGGATCCACGAGACCGGGATCCGCGCAATCTGAACCAGATCCTGGCCAACGCCGAGCACGTGGCCAGGTCCTGCCAGAGCGCCGGCGGCGAACTCGGCCCGCTGATCACCACCCACCAGACGATCCGGGACTTCGATCTGCTCCGGACGCTGCTCGGCCGCGAGAAGATCAACTGGGTCGGGTATTCGGGCGGCACCTGGCTGGGCGCGCATTACGCCCAGCAGTTCCCGCAACGGACCGGGCGGTTCGTGCTGGACTCCGCGACGGAGTTCACCACGGACTGGCAGAAGACGTTCGACCGGCAGCCGGTCGGTTTCGAACGGCGCTGGCGGCAGGACTTCCTGCCGTGGATGGCGCGGTACGACGCGAAGTACCACTTCGGCACCAACGGCGAAGAAGTCCGGCAGAACTACGAGCGGGTCCGCTACGCCTTGTCCCGCAACCCGCTGAACGGGAGCGGGCCGATGGAACTCGACACCGCCATCATCTACATGCTGTACAAGAAGGCGACCTTCCCGGCGCTGGCCGGCCTGCTGGTCAAGATCCGGGACGCGATGGAGAACCCGGCGGTCAGGGCCGAGGCGAAGGCCGCCGTCGACGCGGCGGGTGACCACCCCGACGCGCAGGACGCCACCTTCTGGAACACCCTCTGCGGTGAGGGACGTTTCATCGGCACCCGCGAATCGCTGATCCGCGCCTCACAGCGGAACCTCGATCGCGGTCTGCTCCTGGCGGGTGGCGGCACCCTGAACGCCTCGGTCTGCCTGTTCTGGGACAAGGAACCCCGTCCGCTGCCGAAGATGGACGGCAAGGGGGTCCCGCCGGTGCTGATCGTGCACTCCGAGCACGACCCGGCCACGGCGATCGAGGGCGCCAGGAAGGCGCACGCCGGGTTCGCGAACTCGCGGATGCTGACCGTGACCGGTGAGGGTGACCACGGGCTCTACGCCGACGGGAACCCCAAGCTGGACGAGATCGTGGACGCCTACCTGGTCGACGGGGTGGTCCCCGCCGACCAGAGCGTCCCCGGGATGCCGCTGCCGGTGCCGGCTCCCTAGCGACGCCGGGCCGCCTGCTCCCCGTGTCGCGAAAGCCACTTTCGAGACGCCAGACGTCCCGAAAGTGGCTTTCGCGACGTGGCCGGTGCCCTAGAAGGCGGCGAGGGTGTGCCAGGCCAGGCCCGGATCCTCGGCGTCGTCGCGGAGGACCACACCCTCGATCAGGCNGCGAAAGCCACTTTCGAGACGCCAGACGTCCCGAAAGTGGCTTTCGCGACGTGGCCGGTGCCCTAGAAGGCGGCGAGGGTGTGCCAGGCCAGGCCCGGATCCTCGGCGTCGTCGCGGAGGACCACACCCTCGATCAGGCCGTACGGACGGTCGGCGGCGTAGAAGACCTCGTTGTCGTTCTTCAGCCCGAACGGTGACAGGTCGACCAGGAAGTGGTGCTTGTTCGGCAGTGAGAGCCGGACTTCGGCGACCTCTTCGCGTTCCTTGAGCACAGCCTCTCCCATGGCGTACAGCGTCTGCTGCAGGGAGAGGCTGTGCTTGTCCGCGAAGGTCTCCAGCAGGATCCGCCGGACCTCCGCGTGGCTCGTGGCCCAGTCGATCCCGTCGCCCTGGTAGCGCCAGCGCGCGGTCACGGCGGTCGCGAGGATCCGGTCGTTCGTCTCGGCCAGCGTCGTGTACTCGTCGCGCGGGAAGCCGTGGAACTCCGAGCCGGTCGACTTGAGCACCACGAGATCGTCCAAACCGGACACCACCCAGGCCTGGTCGCCCTGCACGGTCACGGCGGTCGTCCGCTTTTCGCTGCCCGCCTGGGAGAACGCGTGGTCGTGGCCGGAGATGCGGTTCCAGCCGTGTTCGTCGATCAGGATCCGGGCGCCGGTGATGTGCTCGAACGAGCCGACGAAATGGCGTCCCAGCCGCAGCGCGAAGTCCTCGATCTCGCCGACCGGGGCTTCCTTGGCGAAGGCGTAGACGGTGTTCTTCTGGGTGTCGGTCGCGACGACGTCGGCGTTGTCGCCGGTGAGATGCGTGGCCGCGAGGTCGCCGCGAAGCGACGTCGAAACGGTGAGGTCCTTGAGGTGGTGGACGGTGCCTTCGCGCTGGACGGTGACGAGCCGGACTTCGGCCTTGCCGTACTGGTTGGGGCCCAGGGTGATGGCCACGGGCGATCAGCTCCCTCGATAGGTGGAATAGGCGAACGGGCTCAGCAGCAACGGCACGTGGTGGTGCTCGGTCCCGTCGGCGATGCGGAAGGTCAGGGTGACTTCGGGGAAGAAGGAGTCCGGGCCGAGGTGGGCGCCGGTGTCGAAGACCAGCCGGTAGACCCCGGGTTCCAGGGTGTCCGGGCCGAGGTCGCGGATCCGGCCGTCGGCGTCGGTCCGCCCTTCGGCGACGGGTTCGCCCGCGCCGGTTTCGAGCCGGACCCCGACGCCTGCCGCCGGCCGTCCCGCGGCGGTGTCGAGGATGTGCGTGGTTACGAGGCTCATGCCGTCACCGCCTTTTCCAGCCGCAGCGCGGCGATCCTGGCCAGCTCTTGACCGGCCACTTCGAGTTCCTTTTCGGGGTCGTTCGAAAGCCTCGAACGGAGGTTCTCCAGCAGCTCGGCGCCGCTCCGGCCGCTCGCGCAGACCAGGAAGACATGCCCGAACGTCGCTTCGTACTCGGCGTTGGCCGCGGCGAACTCGCGTGCAGCGTCACCGTCCACACCGGACTGTTCCGAGCGCGACCAGCCCGCTTCGGTGCTCTTCCCGCCCGCCTTCTCCCCGATCCGGGGATGGGCGGCCATGGCGCGCCGGACCTCTTCGGGGCGCAACGGGGTGAGCGCCCCGGCCGCGGCGAGCAGCGCGGCGAGATCGGCGTACGGGCGCCTGGCCAGCAGGGTCTCCACCCAGCGCGGGACGTCGAGGCAGGCGGTCAGCGCCGGCCGGACGTCCTGTGCGGGAGCCTCGTTGAACTCTCGAATGGTGAGCGGCACGGGAACCGACGGTACGGCGACGATTCCGCCGCCGTCAACATTTTGTTGAAACAGCTCTTCAGTCTTGGTCCCGGTTGAGGTAGTTGTAGACCGTGAACCTCGTGACCCCCAGTGCCTCCGCGACGGTCGACACCGACTTGCGGAGCCTGAACGCGCCGCGTTCCTTGAGCAGCCGCACCGCGCGCTGCTTGGCGGCGCGGTCGAGGGTGTCGAGTTTGCCGCCGAGTTCGCGTTCGACGTCGCCGATGAGCCGGGCCAGCGCGCTGTGCAGTTCGACGGCGGGCTCGCTCGTTTCGTCGCCGACCTGCCGGAGCTGGAGGGTCACGCGGGTGGCGCCGCCGTTCAGCGCCGCCCTGGCGATGGCGGGGAGCGCGTCGAGCAGGGCGTCGGCGTCGCCGCGGACGAGGGTGCCGAGCGGGCCGAAATCGGCGGACAGGCCCGCGTCCTCCGCGGTGTCGCGGGCTTTGACGGCGTGTTCGGGTGGCGGACCCTCGCCGTGGAACGGTTCGCTGGTGAACTCGGCTTCTAACTGCACCCAGCGAAGGTAGCGCCGCCCGGCCTCGTTGACGAGCAGGGTGGCCGGAGTTAATGTCGGAGTGCGAAACCTCGATTCCACTAAGTGGAAGTTGGAGGCTTTAGATGGACTTGGTGATCAAGGCCGCCCGGGCGGTGACGGCCGCCGGCGAGGTACCCGCGACCGTCGGTGTCGACGGGGGCCGCATCGTCGCGGTGGAGCCCGCCGGAGCCGATCTGACCGGCGAGCGGGTGCTCGAACTCGGTGAGGACGTCGTCCTGCTGCCGGGACTCGTGGACACGCATGTGCACGTCAACGACCCTGGCCGCACCGAATGGGAGGGATTCGCTTCGGCGACCCGCGCGGCCGCGGCGGGCGGCGTCACCACGATCGTGGACATGCCGCTGAACAGCCTGCCGCCGACGGTCGACGTCGCGTCGCTGGAGGTGAAGCGCAAGACCGCCGAGGGTCGCGTGCACGTCGACGTCGGTTTCTGGGGTGGCGCGATCCCCGGCAACCTCGCGGACCTGCGCGGCCTTCACGAGGCCGGAGTGTTCGGCTTCAAGTCCTTCCTGCTGCATTCCGGGGTCGACGAGTTCCCGCCGCTGGACGCGCGCGGCCTTGAAGAGGCGATGACCGAACTGCGGACCTTCGACGGCATGATCATCGTGCACGCGGAGGACTCCGACGCGATCGACCATGCGCCCGATCCGCACGGCGAGAAGTACGAGGACTTCCTGCACTCGCGGCCGCGCGGCGCGGAGAACGTGGCGATCGCGCAGGTCATCGAGCTGGCCAGGAAGACCGGCGTCCGCGCGCACATCCTGCATCTGTCCTCTTCGGACGCCCTGCCGATGATCGAGAGCGCGCGGCGCGACGGCGTGCGGCTGACCGCCGAGACCTGCCCGCACTACCTGAGCTTCACCGCGGAGGAGATCGGCGACGGCGCCACGCAGTTCAAATGCTGCCCGCCGATCCGCGAAGCCGGGAACCGCGAACTGCTGTGGAAGGGCCTCGCGGACGGCGTCATCGACTGCGTGGTGACCGACCATTCGCCGTGCACGCCCGAGCTGAAACGCTTCGACAGCGGCGATTTCGGGCTCGCCTGGGGCGGGATCGCCGGGTTGCAGCTCGGCCTGCCCGCCGTCTGGACGCAGGCGCGGCAGCGCGGGTTCGCGCTCACCGACGTCGTCCGCTGGATGGCCGAACATCCGGCCGCACAGGCGGGGATGAGGCGCAAGGGACATCTCGCGGCCGGCTACGACGCCGACTTCAGCGTGTTCGCCCCCGACGAGGCGTTCGTCGTCGACGTCGCGAAATTGAAGCACCGCAACCCGGTCAGCGCCTACCACGGACGGCCGCTCGCCGGTGTCGTCCGGAGCACGTGGTTGCGAGGCGAGGAGATCACCGGTGAAGACCCGGCAGGCGTTCTGCTGACCCGGGGAGACTGCTGAGATGGAGGATGCCGTGAACGACCGTCCTGAGTGGACAGCCCTGCCCGATCTGGCCTCGCGCAGGTTCGGCGGGACCGTGATGTGGGCGACGGACGAGTTGTTCGCCGAGAAGGAGAACCTGGTCAATCCCTGGGTTCCCGCGCATCGGGCGGAGACCTTCGGCCCCAAGGGGCAGGTCTACGACGGCTGGGAGACCCGGCGGCACCGCGAGCCCGGCGACGATCAGGCGGTGATCCGGCTCGGCCTGGCGGGCGCGATCACGGGCGTCATCGTGGACACCGCGTTCTTCAAGGGCAACTACCCGCCGTTCGTCTCGGTCGAAGCGTGCGCCGTCGACGGCTATCCCAACGCCGCCGAATTGTCCGAAGCGGACTGGGACGTGCTGGTGAAACGCGGCGCGGCGGCGGGGCACACGGAGAATTTCTTCGAGATCGGCGGGAGCAAGCGCTACACGCACGTCCGGCTGACCATGCATCCCGACGGCGGGGTGGCCCGGCTGCGGGTGCACGGCACGCCGATCCCGGACCCGCGGCTGCTCGACCTCGGCGCGCTCGACCTCGCCGCGCTGGAGAACGGCGCGGTGGTCACCGGCTGCAGCGACATGTTCTATTCCTCGCCCAACAACCTCTTCTCGCCGGGCCTCGCCGCGCATCAGGCCGAGGGCTGGGAGACCGCGCGGCGCCGGGACGACGGGAACGACTGGGTCACCGTGCGCCTCGCCGGCGCGGGCGTCGTGCGGTTCGCCGAACTGGACAACAGCAACCTCAAGGGCAACGCGCCGGGCTGGGCGGCGCTGAGCGGCCGGGACGGCGACGGCGAATGGGCCGAACTGCTGCCGAAGACGCGGTTGCAGCCCGACACGCGGCACCGGTTCGCACTCGCCGAGGGGCCTGAGGTGACCGAGGTCCGTCTCGACATCTATCCCGACGGCGGGATGGCACGACTACGACTCTTCGGGGCGCTTTCCGAGCGAGGCCGCGCGGATCTCACTTCGCGTTTCGAGGCGGCGCGCTCCTGACGCATTTCGTCCTCTGAATGCGGTGATCGGCATCGAGAACTACCGCGTTTAGAGGACGAAATGCGGCTCAGCGCTGAGCGCCGGGCCGGTTCAGGTACGCGGAGAACAACGAGAGAACGGTGCCGATCGAGAAGATCGCGGTGAGCCACCATGCGCCGCCGATGGACAGGTTCCACACCAGGGCACCCACCATGAGCACCGCCATGACGATGTTCCTGATCTGCAGCGGCGTCGGTTTGGCCATGCCGCCACCCTCTCACGGGCGGCGGTCGCGCTGGTCAGGGGGCGGGCTGGCGACGGGAGCTGATCACGCCGGTGTCGAACCCGGCGAGGTGGAGCCCGCCGGCGAACCGGGCGTGCTCGATCTTCACGCAGCGGTTCATCACCACGTCCAGCCCCGCCTCCTTGGCGAGGTCGGCGACGGGCTCGTGCCACAGGCCCAGCTGCAGCCAGAGCGTGCGCGCCTTGGCCTCGACGACCTCCTCGGCGACGCCGGGGAGGTCGTCGTGCTTGCGGAACACGCTGACCAGGTCGGCCTCGCCGGGCACGTCGGCCAGCGTCGGGTAGACCGGCCGCCCGAGGAGCTCGTCCAGCCGCGGGTTCACGAAGTCGACCTCGTACTTGCTGGAGGAGAGCAGGTACGTCGCGACGAAGTAGCTGGGCCGCGCCGGGTTGTTCGAGGCGCCGACGATGGTCACCGACCTCGTGCGCGAAAGGATGCGGCGGCGTTCGACCGCGCCGACGTCGTAGGTCATCCCGCCACCGCCTTGCCGAGTGCCTGATCGAGATCCCACAGGATGTCGTCGACGTCCTCCAGCCCGACCGACAGGCGGATCAGATCCGCTCCCACGCCCGCCGCGCGCAACTGGTCTTCGGAGAGCTGCTGGTGGGTGGTGGACGCCGGATGGATGACCAGCGTCCGCGCGTCCCCGACGTTCGCCAGATGCGACAGCAGCTCGACGGAGTTCACGAACCTCTCCCCGGCCGCGCGGCCGCCGTCGACACCGAAGGAGAACACGGCGCCCGGCCCGTCGGGCAGGTACTTCTTCGCGCGGTCGTGATGGGGATGGTCCGGCAGGCCCGCGTAGTTCACCCAGGCCACCCGGTTGTCGTTCGCGAGGTACTCCGCGACGGCTCGCGCGTTGGCGACGTGGGCGTCCATCCGCTGCGGCAGTGTCTCGACCCCTTGCAGCAGGAGGAAGGCCGAGTGCGGTGAGAGGACCGCGCCGATGTCGCGCAACTGCTCGGCTCGGAGCCGGGTGCAGAACGCGTACTCGCCGAAGTTCTCCCAGTACTTCAGGCCGCCGTAGCTCTCGACGGTCTCGGTCATCCGCGGGAACTTCCCGTTGCCCCAGTCGAACTTCCCGGACTCGACGACCACGCCGCCCAGCGTGGTCCCGTGCCCGCCGAGGAACTTCGTGGCCGAATGCAGCACGATGTCCGCGCCGTGCTCGATCGGACGGCACAGGTACGGCGTCGCCAGCGTGGCGTCGACGACCAGCGGGATGTCGTGCGCGTGAGCGAGCTCGGCCAGCCCGGCGATGTCGGCGATCCCGCCGCCGGGATTGCCGATGACCTCGGTGAAGATGAGTTTCGTCCGGTCGGTGACGGCGGCCGCGTAGTCCTCGATGCGGTCTCCGTCGACGAAGGTGGTCTCGATACCGAAGCGGCGCAGCGTCCCGGTGAGTTGCGTGACCGTCCCGCCGTAGAGCCCGCCCGCCGACACGATGTGATCGCCGGCCTCCGCGAGGGCGGAGAAGGTCAGGAACTCCGCGGCCTGGCCGCTGCTGGTCGCGACCCCGCCGATCGCGCCTTCGAGACTGGCCAGCCGCTCCTCGAAGGCCGCGACCGTCGGATTGCCGATGCGGCTGTAGATGTTGCCGTACTTCTGCAGGGCGAACAGGTTCGCCGCGTCGGCCGCGTCCTCGAAGACGAAGCTCGTGGTCTGGTAGATGGGCACGGCGCGGGCGCCGGTCGCCGGGTCGGGCGTCCCGCCCGCGTGCAGGGCGCGGGTGCGGAAGCCCCAGGTGCGTTCACTCATCGCGCCCGACGCTACCTCGCGTCCCACTCCGTGACCATCGTTCCCAGCCCGTGGCTACCGTCGTCGCGCGTTACCCGAGCGCGGCGCGCAGCCGCCGGTCCCGTTCCTCCGGGGTCTGCCGCGGGCAGCTGGTGCACTTCGGGTTGCCCGCTTCGTAGATCAGGCAGCAGGAAGCCCGGCGTACCACGGTGTTCCGCCCGATCCGGGAGAACCGCGGTTCCGGCATCCCGAGCCCGATCGCGGCCACGAGCGGCCCCGCAAGTTCGATCGCTCGCGCGGTGTCCCCGGTCCACAACAGGCGGTTGCCGATCGAATCCGTCGCGATCGCGCCCAGCGCGCGCGGATTCGCCCCCGTGACGGCCGAGATCGTGCCGATCGCCGTGCCCAGCGTCCCGGCGAACGCGGCACCGAGTTCGGCGAGGCCGCCGTCGAGGCGCCGTGACGACCGGGCACCGGTGAAACGGCCGTCCGGGACGAGGTCGATCGTGACGGCGTCGAGCGACGGGTCCAGCGGCTCACCACGTACGAGCGACTCGACGGAGGGCGCGACGAGGACGGAAGACAGCGAGTACCACCAGATCGTGCCGAGCACTTCGGGCCGTGAGCAGCCGTAGAGTTTCGCGGCGCCGCCGATGCGGGCGCCGACCCAGGCGGCGTCGGCGAGCAGGGTCGCGGGTGCCTCCATCAGGGCACCGGCCGGTACAGCGTGACGCTGAACGAGGTGGTGACGTCCATCGGCGCGGTGATCGCGTCGAGGCGTTCACGGCGGCCATCACGGTGCAGGTGGTGCGCGCTCGGCCCCATCTCGACCACCTGGCGGATCCGGGCAGGCGCCAGCGTCACCCCCTGTGTGACGTCGTGCCGCTCCACCCGGGTGAAGCGTTCGCCGAGGGTGTCCTCCAGCCGCGCGTCCTTGCCGCCGTCGACGGAGATCACCAGATCGCCCAATTCCCGGAGGTGTCCCGGGTTCGGCGTCGCGACGACCAGCAGCCCGTCCGCGGTCAGGACGCGGTGGAACTGCGGGGCGTTGCGGGGCGCGAAGACGTTGAGGATCAGCGACGCGCTCGAATCCGCCACCGGCCAGGGTTCCCACAGATTCCACACGGCCGCGCCCGCGCGCGCGTGCGCGCGAGCGGCCCGGCGCAGGGCGACGGCGGAGACGTCGAGCGCCAGTCCATAGGCGGCGGGGACGGCGTCGAGCACGTGCGCGAGGTAGTACCCCGTGCCCGCCCCGGCGTCGATGACCATCCCGTTCTCCACGTGATCCGAAGCCACCTTCGCGAGGGCGTCGGCGAGAGGCAGGTAAGCACCGGAAGAAAGGAGGTCGACGCGGGCCGCGACCATCGGCGCGGTGTCCGCCGTGCCGGCCGGGATGCGCGCATGCAGAAGATTGACGTAACCCTGCTTCGCTACGTCGAACGAGTGGCCCCGGTCGCAACGCACCGTGCGCTCGGTTAGCCCGACCGGGTCACCGCAGACCGAACACCGCAAGGACCGGACGATCGCCGGTGGCAGGGGGTCATGGCCGGAAACACGCGCGTTCATGGGCCTATTCGACCACGAGGTTTCGCAACCGGACAGAACGCACCAGGTCAGCGGAAACCTGGCCGTAACAACGCCGCACCGACAGTTCACGCGGGTGAAACCTGAATCGCCGCCCGAGGAAACACCGCGGTCCAAAGATTCCTGCGCAGTACACCCCAGGCACGGGAGGAAGATTGTGCTGAACGCAGGAGACACCGCATGGGTGTTGATCAGCGCCGCGCTGGTCATGCTCATGACACCGGGACTGGCGTTCTTCTACGGCGGCATGGTCCGCGCGAAGAGCGTCCTGAACATGTTGATGATGAACTTCATCGCGCTCGCCGTAGTCGGTGTCCTCTGGACGCTGTACGGCTTCACGATGGCGTTCGGCAACGACATCGGCGGAGGATTGCTCGGTAACTTCGACTTCGCCGGTCTCACGGACATCTCCGGCAAACTCGCCGGGTTCGCGACCGCCGCCACCGACACCGCGCCCGAGGTCGCCTGGCCCGGCGCGGACGCGTTGCCGCTGTTCGCCTTCGTGATGTTCCAGCTGATGTTCGCGATCATCACGCCCGCGCTGATCTCCGGTGCCATCGCCGACCGCGCCAAGTTCTGGGGCTGGACGCTGTTCGTCGCGGTGTGGGTGACGATCGTGTACTTCCCGGTGGCGCACTGGGTGTTCTCGTTCAACGGCTTCATCGGCGCGGATTCGGTCGGCGGCTGGATCGCCAACCAGCTCAAGGCGCTCGACTTCGCCGGCGGTACCGCCGTCCACATCAACGCCGGTGCGGCGGGCCTGGCGCTGGCGATCGTGCTCGGCAAGCGCAAGGGCTGGCCGAAGGGCACCGGACGCCCGCACAACGTCCCGTTCGTGCTCTTGGGCGCCGCGCTGCTGTGGTTCGGCTGGTACGGCTTCAACGCCGGTTCGTCGCTGGCCGCCAACGACCTCGCCGCCGTCGCGTTCACCAACACCACCGTCGCGACCGCCGCCGCCATCCTCGGCTGGCTGATCGTCGAGCAGATCAAGGTCGGCAAGCCGACCACCCTCGGTGCCGCGTCCGGCGCCGTCGCGGGTCTCGTCGCGATCACCCCGGCGGCCGGTTTCGTCAGCCCGCTGGGTGCCATCGCCATCGGCCTCATCGCCGGTGCCCTGTGCGCGCTGGCGATCAGCCTCAAGTTCCGCTTCGGTTTCGACGACTCCCTCGACGTCGTCGGTGTCCACCTCGTGGGTGGTCTCGTCGGCACGCTGCTCATCGGTTTCTTCGGCACCACCAGCGTCAACTCGCTCGGCGTCGACGGCCTGTTCTACGGCGGCGGCCTCGGCCAGCTCGGCAAGCAGGCGCTCGCGGCGGCCGTCGTCCTCGGCTACTCGTTCGTGCTGACCTTCGTCATCGGCTGGGTGATCAAGAAGCTCGGCGGGTTCCGCGTCAGCGCGGAGGACGAGGTCAGTGGTATCGATGAGGCCCAGCACGCGGAGAGCGCGTACGACTTCACCGGTTCGGGCGGCGGCCTCGGCCAGCCGAGCTCCATCCCGGTCAAGGCGTCCTCCGGAAACGCGGCCACGAAACTCGAGGAGAGCAAGGCATGAAGCTGATCACCGCGATCGTGAAGCCGTTCACGCTCGACGACGTCCGCTCCGCGCTGGAGCAGCTGGGCGTGCTCGGCATGACGGTCAGCGAGGTGCAGGGCTACGGCAGGCAGAAGGGCCACACCGAGGTCTACCGGGGTGCCGAGTACTCCGTGGACTTCGTGGCGAAGCTGAGGGTCGAGGTCGTCACCGACGATTCCAACGTCGAGAAGGTGCTCGACGCGATCACCACCGCCGCGCACACCGGCAAGATCGGTGACGGCAAGATCTGGGTGACGCCGGTGGAGACGGTCATCCGGGTACGCACCGGCGAACGCGGCTCGGACGCCCTATAGGCGTCACGGATGGCCGACGGGGGTGAACTGGTCAAGGCCACCGAGCGGTTGCTCGAGGGCAGGCACGGAAGGCTGGGGGCGTCCGCGTTGCGGGCGGCCCTGGTCGACCTCTACGAATTCTGGTTGGGCAAGGGCGCTTCGGCGGCCGGCGTCGACACCGCTGAACCCGGTGTCGCGCTGGCCGCCGTCGGCGGCCTGGGGCGCAGCGAGCTGGTGCCCTTCTCCGACCTCGATCTTTTGTTGCTGCACAACGGGAATTCGCAGGTCGGCGAGATCGCCGACGCCATCTGGTACCCGTTGTGGGACGCCAAGATCGGCTTGGACCACTCGGTGCGCACTCCGGGTGAGGCGCTGAAGGTGGCGTCCGAGGATCTGCGGACCGCGATGGGGCTGCTCGACATGCGCCACATCGCCGGGGACGCCGAGATCACCGCCAGGCTGGCGGCCGCGGCGCGGGACCAGTGGCGGCGGACCGCCCGGAAGCGGATGGACGAACTGTCGGACGCGGTGCGTCAGCGCTGGGCCCGCAGTGGCGAGATCGCGCAGTCCGCCGAGCCGGATCTCAAGCACGGCCGGGGCGGGCTTCGCGACTTCGCCGTCCTGGAAGCGCTTGCGGCGGCACAGCTGACGGCGAGACCCGGCGAGGAACTGCTGGCGGCGAAGAGCCTGCTGCTCGACGTCCGGACCGAACTGCGCCGGGAACTCCGACGGGAGCGGGACATCCTCAGCGCGCCGGAGGCCGAGACGGTGGCGGGCGAGCTCGGGTTCGGCGACCGGTTCACCTTGGCGCGCAAGCTTTCCGGTGTCGGCCGGACGATCGCGTACGCGGTGGACGTGGCGCTCCGGTCCACTGTGGAACCGCCCAAGGCGCGGTTCGGGCGGCGGCCGGCACGGACGCCGCTCGACGAGGGTGTCGTCCTGCACGGGAACGAGGTCGCCCTGGCGCGGGACGCGGTGCCCGCCAAGGATCCGGCCCTGCTGCTGCGGGTGGCCGCGGCGTCGGCGCGGATCCGGAAACCCATCGCGCACGGGACGCTGCGGGCACTCGCGGAAACCGCGCCGGAACTGCGCGCGCCCTGGCCCGCCGACGCCCTCAAGGCGCTGGTGGAACTGCTCGGCGCGGGCGAGGGACTCGTCGACGCAGTGGAGGCGCTGGACCGTACCGGCCTGTGGGCGCGCCTGTTCCCCGAATGGGGGGCGGTGCGGGATCTCCCGCCGAGGTCGCCGGTGCATTCCTGGACCGTCGACCGGCATCTCGTGCGGGCCGCGGTCGAGGCGTCGAAACTGACGACCACCGTTTCACGGCCGGATCTGCTGCTGATCGGCGCGCTGCTGCACGACATCGGCAAGGGCCGCGACGCGGACCATTCCGAACTCGGCGCGAAGATCAGCGCCCAGGTGGCGGCAAGGCTCGGGCTGCCGGAGGCGGACGCGGCACTGGTGTCGGCGATGGTCCGGCATCACCTGCTGCTGCCGCACACCGCGACGCGGCGGGACATCAGCGATCCCGCCACGATCCAGCGGGTGACGAAGACGCTCGACGAGAACCTCGTCCTGCTGGAACTGCTGCACGCCCTGACGACGGCGGATTCCCTGGCCACCGGGCCGGGTGTGTGGACCGACTGGAAGGCGCGCCTGCTCGCCGAACTCGTGTCCGGTTGCGAGGAAGCGTTGCACGGCAAGGGTTTCGTGCCGCCTGAGCCGATGGGTGCCGAACAGCGGGAACTCGTCGCCGAGGCCGTCGCGTCCGGCCGTGGCGAGGTGCGCATCACCGCCGCGGGCAAGGTCGTGACCGTGGTGCTGGCGGTCCCGGCCCGCGCGGAACTGCTGGCGCCCGCGGCCGGCGTGCTCGCGCTGAACTCGCTCGAGGTCCACGCGGCTGTGCTGCGCGGGCACGACGGGGGACGGGCGGGTGTGTTCACGGCGTCGCCGAAGTTCGGCTCGCTTCCCGACGTCACCCTGTTGCGTGAGCAGTTCGCGCGGGCGGTGGCCGGGACGCTGCCGCTCACCCAGCGGCTCGCGGCGAAGGAACGGGACTACGGCGGAGGGGAGACGCCGTCCGCGGGAGCGAAGGTGATCTGGTTCGACGACGAGACCAGCGGGCACGACACGGTCGTGGTCGAACTACGGGCCGCGAACCGGATCGGGCTGCTGTACCGGGTCGCGGGCGCGTTGCGCCGGTGCGAGGCCGAGGTGCGGTGGGCGAAGGTGGCCACGCTCGGTGGCGCGGTCGTCGACTCGTTCGCCGTCGCGCCGCGGGCGGGCCGCGTCGACCGGGAGTGGCGGTCGAAGATCGAAGCCGCGCTGCTGGCCGCCGCGACTTGATCGTTTGCCGACGCCCGGCCCCGGGTAAGCCAATCCATGCCCGATCCCACTCTGCTCGCGCTGGGATCCGCCCTCTGTTACGGATTCGTCGACTTCGCGGGCGGGCTCCTGGCCCGGCGGGCCGACTTCGCCGCCGTCGCGTTCGCCGGCCAGGCGGGCGGTTTCGTGTTCATGCTCGGTGCCGTGTTGCTGCTCACGCCGGCGGATCCGTCGACGCCGGATCTCGTATGGGGCGCGGCCTCCGGCTTCGGCACGGCCGTCGGCATGGTCTTCCTCTACCGCGGTCTGATCGGCGGGGCGATGAGCATCGTGGTGCCGATCAGCGCGGTGGGCAGCGTGACATTGCCCGTGCTCATCGGCGTGACCCTGCTGGGCGAGCGCCCCTCGGTGCCGGGATTCGCCGGGATCGGGCTGGCGATCCTCGCGCTGGGGGCCGTTTCGCGTTCCGGCGCGGGCGACGCGGAAAGCACGAAGCCCGCGGTCCGGGACGCGCTGATCGCCAGCGCCGGATTCGCCGTCCAGTATCTCGCGCTGGCGCAGGCGGCACCGGAAGCCGGTCTCTGGCCGGTCGTGGCGAGCAGGCTGGCGGCGACTTCGGCGATCCTCCCGATCGTCGTCCGGAGGGGGAACGGTGCGCGGCTGCCGTGGCGCTTCGCCGTCGGCTCGGCGGCGAACGGCTGCTTCGCCGCGTTGTCTCTGGTCCTGTATCTCCTCGCCACGCGCCAGGGACTGACCACGATCGCGGTAGTGCTGGCGTCGTTCTATCCGGTCGTGCCGGTCGTCCTCGGCATCGTGGCACTCCGTGAGCGGCCGGGACCCGTGCGATCCGCGGGGTTGGTCCTGGCGGCGGGCGCGGTGGTCCTGCTCGGTTACGGCTGACCCGGGACCGGGGTGTCGCGCGAGTCGCGGAGGGTAGCGGTGGCAGGATGTGCGCGGTCGAGACCCGAAGGAGCCGGAGGGGCGGTGAGCACGTGCTCGACCACGAGCAGGACTCGCCCGGACCGCAGCGGATCACGCTTCCGCCGACGGTCGTGGCCTCCCATCTCCGTGCGTGCGCGGACGACCTCGCCGTCTCCCTCACCGCGTCCGGCCCCGCCGCGACCGTGCCCGAACTGCTCAAGGTGGTCCGGCACCTCGTCGCGGGGCAGCAGGCGCTGGCCATCGCGCTCGAAGGCATGGCGGGACGGGTCGAAGGGGGCGGCGAAGGCGCGCTGGCCACCGCTCCGATGGTCGACGTCGAGGTGGTCGCCGAAGTACTCCGTGCGGCGGCCACCGCTGTCGACTGTTCGGCGGAGGCACTCGCCGAATCCCGCCCGTCATTCGAATGTGTGAGCGAATCGGTCGCCCCTGACACCCGTTTGTAGCTGTCCCGCCCCTTCGGCGCGTGGATACGCTGACCAGGCGGAGGTGGGCCATGCGAGCGGTGTGGAAAGGCACGATCGGATTCGGGACCTACGCCATTCCGGTGAAGGCGTACAGCGCGACCGAAGAGCACAACGTCCCCCTCCACCAGGTGCACGAACCCGACGGCGGCAGGGTGCGCGTGAAGTGGGTCTGCGAGGTCGACGGCGCCGAGGTGCCCGCGGCCGAGATCGCCAAGGGGTATCCCGTCCCCAACGGCGACGTCGTCCTGCTGACCTCCGGGGATTTCGCGTCGCTGCTCCCGCCGACCACCCAGTCGATGGACGTCGTCGGCTTCACCCCCGCCGAACAGGTCGACCCGATGTACTTCGCGCGCAGTTACTTCCTCGAGCCGGAGCCGGCGGGCACCAAGCCGTACGTGCTGTTGAGCGAGGCGCTGCAGCAGTCCGGGCGGATCGCGATCGTGAAGGTGACCTTGCGGCAGCGCGAAACGCTGGGCGCGCTGCGCGTGCGGGACCAGGTGATCCTGCTCGAGACGATGCTGTGGCCCGACGAGATCCGGCGGCCCGACTTCCCGTTCCTGCACGAGGACGTCGACCTGCGGCGCGGGGAACTGCGGAACGCGGTTTCGCTGATCGAAGACCTCACCCGCGATTTCGACCCCGGCAGGTACACCGATCACTACCGTGAGGCGCTCGAAGCGCTCATCCAGGCCAAACTGGACGGCGACGACGTCCTGCGGCCGACCGCCGCCGAACAGTCCGAAGGCGTGACGCGGCTGCTGGCGGCATTGCAGCAGGGACCGGTCGAGAAAGCCCAGGAGGCGGCGGACAAGGCGCGCGAGGCGCGGACGCGGGCGAAGCGGGCTGCGTCGTCGGCGTCGTCGGCGTCGTCGGCCAAGACCAGTTGAGTAGATCTACTCAGGGGGAGTTGGGGGTCTTCACGCTGCCGTGACCCCAGGGTGACCGGGCATGGTTATGTCATCGCGCGGAGAGAGCGCGGGCAGCGAATCGCCTGGTACTGGGGGTCCGGCGATACCGAGTCCCGCGAAGCTCGCCAAGTGTGCTTACGGTCGGCTCGCGGGGAGGCGAGCCTTCCGTAGGGGCTCCGGTACCGGTCTGCGAGGGGCGACCGGTCCCGGAGCCCTGTTTTGTGTTCGTGCGCTACCCGTGGTCCGAGCGCGTCATCCTCCAGCTGTACTGGCCCGTCTCCGGCTACGGCCTTCGCGCCCTCAGAGCCCTCACGACCCTGGAGTCCTCATAGCCGTCGTAGGCACGAGCATGTGGCTAGGCGGTTTCAAGACCACGCCCGCCCTTCGGGGATACCTTGGTCTACGTCGCTCGGAGAGGTCTTGCGCGGGTCCTCGGGCCGCTGCTGCCCGGCCTGACCCTGCTGGCCGTGCGCAACCGCGTCAAACGCTGACCTCGGACACCGACTACCCTGGGAAGCCGCCGGTTGGTACCGGCGAGCCACAACGACCCAGCTGGAGCGTGCACACCCGTGTTCGACACCCTCTCCGATCGGCTCACGTCCGCCCTGCAGACCCTGTCTCGCAAGGGCAGGCTCTCCGACGCCGACATCGACGCCACCGCGCGCGAGATCCGTATCGCGCTGCTCGAGGCGGATGTCGCGCTGTCGGTGGTCAAGGACTTCATCGCCCGGATCAAGGAGCGCGCCAAGGGCGCCGAGGTGCACGGCGCGCTGAACCCGGCGCAGCAGGTCATCAAGATCGTCAACGAGGAACTCGTCACCATCCTCGGCGGCGAGACCAGGCGGCTCACGTTCGCGAAGAACCCGCCGACGGTCATCATGCTCGCGGGTCTGCAGGGTGCCGGTAAGACGACACTCGCGGGCAAGCTCGCGATGTGGCTGAAGAAGCAGGGCCACGCGCCGATGCTGGTCGCGTGCGACCTCCAGCGCCCCAACGCGGTCACGCAGCTGCAGGTCGTCGGTGAGCGGGCCGGTGTCGCGGTCTTCGCGCCCGAGCCCGGCAACGGCGTCGGTGACCCGGTCGACGTCGCCCGCCGCGCCATCGACGAGGCCAAGCGCGCCCAGCACGACATCGTCCTGGTCGACACCGCCGGCCGTCTCGGCGTCGACGAAGAGCTGATGAAGCAGGCCGCGGACATCCGCGACGCCGTCTCGCCGGACGAGACGCTGTTCGTCGTCGACGCGATGATCGGTCAGGACGCGGTCACCACGGCCGAGGCGTTCCGCGACGGCGTCGGCTTCACCGGTGTCGTGCTCACGAAGCTCGACGGTGACGCCCGCGGTGGTGCCGCGCTGTCGGTCCGCCAGGTCACCGGCCAGCCGATCCTGTTCGCCTCCAACGGTGAGAAGCTCGAGGACTTCGACCTCTTCCACCCGGACCGGATGGCCAGCCGGATCCTCGGCATGGGCGACGTGCTCAGCCTCATCGAGCAGGCCGAGCAGCATTTCGACCAGGAGAAGGCCGAGCAGACCGCCGCCAAGCTCGGCAGCGGCCAGCTCACCCTCGAAGACTTCCTCGAGCAGATGCTCGCGGTCCGCAAGATGGGCCCGATCGGCAACCTGCTCGGCATGCTGCCCGGCGCCGGGCAGATGAAGGACCAGCTCGCGCAGGTCGACGACAAGCAGCTCGACAAGCTTCAGGCGATCATCCGCGGCATGACCCCCGCCGAGCGGGCCGACCCGAAGATCATCAACGCCTCGCGCCGGGTCCGGATCTCGAAGGGCTCCGGCGTCGCCGTCCGCGACGTCAACGACCTGGTCAACCGGTTCTTCGAAGCGCGCAAGATGATGGCGCAGATGGCGGGCCGCTTCGGCTTCGGCGGCGGAGGCGGCGGCAGCAAGAACCGCAAGGGCAAGAAGGGGAAGAAGGGCAAGGGGCGCGGCCCGACGCAGCCCAAGGTCCGCGGCGGCTTCCCCGGCGGCATGCCGATGCTGCCCCCGGGCGGCGGGATGCCTGGGGGACCTGGCATGCCCGACCTCTCCCAGCTCGGCGGCATGAACGACGTACCCGGGTTCGATCCGAAGAAGTTCAAGCTGCCGAAGGACAAGTAGCCCGTGGAGGCGCTGCACCTGGCCGGCGTCGTCCTGCCGGACGGCGAGCATCGCGAGCTGTGGGTCACCGGCGGCCGGATCACCACCGAACCGGTCGCCGGAGCGGAAACCGTGGTCCGGGAAGGCTTTCTGGTCCCCGGGCTGGTCGACGCGCACTGTCACCCCGGGATCGGCGTCGGCGGCCCGACCACGCTGGAAGAGGCTGCCGAACAGGCGATCACCGATCGCGACGCCGGGACGCTGCTGATCCGCGACTGCGGGCTGCCGATCGACGTCCGGCCGTTGCAGGAGCGGGCCGACCTGCCGCGGATCATCCGCGCCGGACGGCATCTCGCCCTGCGCAAGCGCTACATCCCCGGCCTCGGCATCGAACTCGAAGACCCTTCCGAACTGCCGAAGGCGGTCGCCGAGCAAGCGCGTGACGGTGACGGCTGGGTCAAACTCGTCGGCGACTGGATCGACCGGGGCGCCGGCGATCTCGCGCCGCTCTGGCCCGACGACGTCCTCGCCGAGGCCATCGCCGTCGCGCACGCCGAGGGCGCCAAGGTGACGGCGCACGTGTTCGGCCAGGCCGCGTTGCCCGGCCTGATCGACGCGGGGATCGACTGCCTCGAACACGGCACGGAACTCTCGGGGGACCAGCTGGACGTCCTAGCGGAACGCGGGATCGCGCTCGTGCCGACGCTGATCAACATCGAGAACTTCCCCGGTATCGCGGACAAGGCGGGCAAGTACCCGGTGTACGCCGACCACATGCGGGCGTTGCACGCCGGCGTGGGGGAGATGGTCTCGACGGCGATCGAGGCGGGTGTGCAGGTGTACGCGGGAAGCGACGCGGGCGGCATGGTCGAGCACGGCAGGCTCGTCGACGAGATCGAGGCGCTGCACAAGGCGGGCATGTCCGCGGAGCAGGCGTTGGCTTCGGCATCGTGGGCCGCCCGCGATTGGCTCGGCGTGCCGGGAATCGTCGACGGCGCCTCGGCCGATCTGCTCGTCTACCCGTCCGACCCGCGTGAGGATCTCGCGGTACTCCGCCATCCGAGCCACATCGTCCTGCGTGGCAAGATCTACGCCTGACCCGACTCCACCGGTGACCGGAGCGGCACCGGGCCGTGTCCTGTGAGCCTTGTTCGCGGTCTCCGCGCCCAAGCGGCCCCTGGCGGCACGGGCGATCCGACCGAGTACAACCCGGTACGAGGCCGAATCGCCCGCACCGCCAGGAGCCACCTGGATCACGAAGCCCATCGAACAAGACTCACAGGACACGGCCTAGCGTGGAGGCGTGGTGGACGACGGGCAGGCTCGCGAGCGTTTGGTGCTCGGAGCGCACTGGGGTTTCGTAGCGTTCTTCGCGGGCATCGCCGGATACCACCTCGTCACGCTCGTCATGAGCTTCCTGATGTCAGGCCGCTTCGGCGGTTACGACCCGCTCGAACTCCGTGACGTCGGCCCGCTGCTGATCCTCGCGTTCCTGCCCACCCTCGTGCTCGGACTCGGTCCGGCGGTCGGCTCTCGCGTGTGGGGCCAAGGACTTCGCACGGACTTCGGGCTCGAACCCACCTGGCGAGACGTCCGCATCGGGCTCGCCTGCGGGGCCGCCGCGCTCGCCGCCGGCTACCTCCTCAACCTGCTCCTGCTCGCCGTCTACGGGACCGACAGCGACGACCGGACCTTCTCCGACGTCTCGCCCGGCCCGATCACCGAGCTTTCGGGCACCACCGAGGGCGACACGCTCTGGCTCGTACTGGCCGCGGTCATCGTCGTCCTCGCCGCTCCGGTCACCGAAGAACTGCTCTTCCGCGGCACGCTGTGGAACGCCATGGGCTTCCATCGCCTGCCCTCGTGGGTGATCCTGCTGGTCACCGCGCTGGTGTTCGCCCAGTTGCACGGCGAGGCCGCGCGCACGATCGCGTTGTTCGGCCAGGGCATCGCCATCGGTCTCGCCCGCTATCTCTCCGGCCGGGTGAGCGCGTCCGTGATCGCGCACGCGGCCAACAACCTCCCACCGGCTGTATTGCTCTTCGCGGCGAGGTGATCGCCGGTCCAGGCGGCTAGAGTCTTTGAGTAACCGAACGATCACCGGAGGGATCGGCGTGACCGTATCTCAGCCCAGGGAGCCGATCCCCGAGGCCGCGCCGCCGGATGAGCTGACCGAAGAAGTCATTGCCGGAGGTGAGGTGGCCGCGCCCGACACGCCACCGCCGCATCGCTGGGGATTCGGGGCCTTCCTCCTGGTGGAAGCCGTCCTGCTGGCGTCGGCGGCGTTCATCAGCGTCCTGCTCGGCGACGTCCAGCCCGGTCAGCCACTGCCGATGCGCATGGTGCTGCTGGGCACCATGGTGCCGACGATGATCGCCGCCGGGGTCGCGCTGCTGATCACCCGCCTGCGCGGCAACGGGCCCTTCACCGACCTGCGGATCGGCTGGAGCTGGGCCGACGTCAAGGTCGGGCTCAAACTCGGCCTGCTCGGGCTCGGGTTGACCTCGCTCGCCGCCTACGTCTGGACGCAGGTCGTCGGCAACGAGAACGCGACCTCGGCGATCAGCGCGCTCGTGGAGGACCGGCGGATGTCGATCTCGGCGGCCGTCGTCATGTTCATCTACCTGTGGCTGGTCGGGCCGATCTGCGAGGAGATCATCTACCGCGGTCTCCTCTGGGGCGCGGTGGAACGGCTGACGTGGCGCACCGAACGCTGGGGGAGGATCGCGGCGTTCCTGGTCTCCACGGCCGTTTTCGCGGCGAGCCACCTCGAACCGCTGCGCACCACGTTGCTGCTGGTGATCGCGATCCCGATCGGGCTGGCCAGGGTGTTCACCGGACGGCTGCTCGGCAGCGTGGTCGCCCACCAGGTGAACAATTTCCTCCCGGCCGTGACGATCCTGCTGGCCTCGCTCGGGATAGCCGCGTTCTGACGGCCGATCGGCGTCTGGCAGAATGTACGCTTGCCTGCTTTGGCCGGACCCTCTCACCGCGCCCGAGCTCACCCTTCGGGTGTGCGCAGCCGTGTCCCCACTCGGCTGGCGTGCGCCTTCCACATGCATCAGAGAGAACTGAGGAGTACCCACACCCGTGGCCGTCAAGATCAAGCTGCAGCGTCTCGGCAAGATCCGTGCGCCGTACTACCGCATCATCGTCGCCGACGCGCGCACCCGCCGTGATGGCAAGGCCATCGAGACGATCGGCAAGTACCACCCCAAGGAAGAGCCGAGCTTCATCGAGGTCGACACCGAGCGGGCCCAGCACTGGCTGTCCGTCGGCGCCCAGCCGACCGAGCCGGTCCAGCGCATCCTCGAGATCACCGGTGACTGGCAGAAGTTCAAGGGCCTGCCCGGCGCCGAGGGCACCCTGAAGGTCGCCGAGCCGAAGCCGTCGAAGCAGGACCTGTTCAACGCCGCGCTCGCCGCCGCCGGTGACTCGGCCTCCGCCGAGGCCACCACGCCGAAGAAGAAGTCCGCTCCGAAGAAGGCCGAAGCCGACAAGGCCGAGGCCGCCGAGGGTGACAAGGCCGAGGCGTGAGCTTCCTCGCTGACTCCCTCGAGCACCTGGTGCGCGGGATCGTCGACAACCCGGACGAGGTCCGGGTCGAGCTGCTGACCACGCGTCGTGGCCGCACGCTCGAGGTGCACGTGCACCCCGACGATCTCGGCAAGGTGATCGGCCGGGGTGGCCGCACGGCGACCGCCCTGCGCACCGTCATGGGCGGCATCGGTGGCCGCGGCGTCCGCGTGGACGTCGTCGACACCGATCGCTGACCAAGGACTGAACGGGATGGACGTCGTAGTCGGCCGGATCGCCAAGGCGCACGGAATCCGCGGGGAACTCGCGGTGGACGTGCGCACGGACTCGCCGGAACAGCGGTTCGCGGTCGGTTCGGCCGTCACGACGAAGCTGCGTGACGGCAGCAGCAGAGACCTCACCATCGCAGCCGCCCGCGAACACAGCGGGCGGCTGCTGGTGCGTTTCGAAGAGGTGCTGACCAGGGACGTCGCGGAGACCCTTCGCGGCGCGCTGCTCATCGCCGACACCTCGACGCTGCCGCCGACGGAAGACCCCGACGAGTTCTACGACCACGAACTCGAAGGCCTGCGGGCCGAACTCGCCGACGGCACGGTCGTCGGCAAGGTGCTCGAAATCGTGCACTCGCCCGCCGGCGAGCTGCTGTCGATCGAACACGACGGACGCGAGGTGCTGGTGCCGTTCGTGAAGGCGATCGTCCCGGCGGTCGACGTCCCGGGCGGCCGCGTGGTCCTCGACCCGCCGGAAGGCCTGCTGGACGCCTGATGCGCCTCGACGTCGTCACGATCTTCCCCGAATACCTCGACCCGCTCCGCGCCGCGCTGCTCGGGCGCGCGATCGACCGCGGCCTCATCGAGGTCGGCGTACACGACCTGCGGGACTGGACGCACGACGTCCACCGCGCCGTCGACGACGCGCCGTACGGCGGCGGGCCCGGCATGGTGATGAAACCGCAGATCTGGGGCCCCGCCCTGGACGACGTCTGCGGCGAGAACACCCGCCTCGTGGTCCCGACCCCCGCCGGGCGGCCGTTCACCCAGGCCATGGCCCACCAGTACGCCGCCGAGGAGCACCTGGTGTTCGCGTGCGGCCGCTACGAGGGCATCGACCAGCGGGTGATCGACGACGCCGCGCGGCGGATGCCCGTCGACGAGGTCTCCATCGGCGACTACGTGCTGGTCGGCGGCGAGGCCGCGGTGCTGGTGATGGTCGAGGCCGTCGTCCGGCTGCTGCCCGGCGTCCTCGGCAACGCACGCTCGGCCGAGGAGGACTCGTTCTCCGATGGGCTTCTCGAAGGCCCCAGCTACACCCGGCCGGAGGTCTGGCGGGACCTGGCCGTCCCGGACGTCCTGCGCTCGGGAAACCACGCGCTGATCGACCGCTGGCGCCGTGACCAGGCGCTGGAACGCACCGTGCGGCGCAGGCCCGAACTGATCGGGCAACTGCCGGAAGGTAGTCTCGACAAGCACGATCTCCGTGTCCTCGAGCGGTTGCGCGAGGACACGGGCCAGGCCGGGTCGAACGCCTGAGACCTGGTCTGCAATACTTGACAGGTTGGCGTGGATAGACGCGTGAATTTTTACAACGGCCAGTGCCGGAGTTGAAGATTCGAGCTCATCCGGAACGCCATCAGCCCCCGGGTAGGTCGCAGTGCCCGACACTGCGCGCCCAAGCTGCACGTAAGCCATACGAAGACGAGGACGGACCACCGATGAACACCCTGGACGCGCTGGACGCGCAGTCACTGCGTTCCGACATCCCGGACTTCCGACCGGGCGACACGCTCAAGGTTCACGTCCGCGTCATCGAGGGCAACCGCGAGCGCAACCAGATCTTCCAGGGCGTCGTGCTGCGTCGCCAGGGCGGCGGCATCCGCGAGACCTTCACGGTCCGCAAGGTGTCGTTCGGCATCGGCGTGGAGCGCACCTTCCCGGTGCACTCGCCGAACATCGCCGAGGTCGAGGTCTTCAAGCGCGGTGACGTCCGCCGGGCGAAGCTGTACTACCTCCGCGAACTGCGCGGCAAGGCCGCCAAGATCAAGGAACGCCGCGAAAACCGCGAGACGACCTCCGCCAAGTAGGTAGCCGCACGGTTACCGGTAACCTGGCGTCGTGGTCGAACCCGTGTCCCAGAACACCTCCGAAGACGAGCCCGATCGCCCCGAAGAGGAGCGCCCTACCAGGGCCTCCCGGCGGGGCCGGTCCGGCTCCAAGAAATTCGGCAAGGTCAACAAGAAGCGGTCGTTCTGGAAGGAACTGCCGATCCTGATCGTCGTGGCACTCGTGCTGACGATCTTGATCCAGCAGTTCCTCGCCAAGGTCTACATGATCCCCTCGGGGTCGATGGAGACCACGTTGCACGGCTGCGCGGGATGCACGGGCGACCGGATCCTGGTCGACCGGATCACGTACGACTTCACCGATCCCGGCCCGGGCGACGTGGTGGTCTTCAAGGGACCGCCCGCCTGGGTCGGCGAGATCGACACGCCGGAGTCCAGCAACATCTTCGTCACCGGATTCCGCACGCTGGGTTCCCTGATCGGATTCGCGCCGCCGGACGAGCGTGACTTCGTCAAGCGGATCATCGCGACCGCCGGTCAGACGGTGCAGTGCTGCGATCCGCAGAACCGGGTGATCGTGGACGGCAAGGCGCTCGACGAGCCGTACATCCACTGGGAACCGGGTTCGCAGGTGGACGAGAGCGGCAAGCCCGTCCAGGACACGTTCGCCCCGGTCAAGGTGCCTGCCGGTTACGTCTGGGTGATGGGCGACAACCGCAACAACTCGAGCGACTCACGGCGCCAGGGCGGCGGCGGGGTCAACGGCGCGATCCCGGTGGAGAACATCATCGGCAAGGCACGGGTCATCGTGCTCCCGCCCGGCCGCTGGGGTGGCGTTTCGGACCACAACCCGCAGGCGAACGCCCAGCCGGTGGCGCTCGGCGCGCCTGCTTGGCAGCAGGGGCTTCCCCTCGGCGTCGGTGTCGCAGCGGCGTGGCCCGTGCTCTTCCTCGGCAGGCGGATGTCGGCTGGGGTGCGCAAGGCGGTCGACCGGAGGCGGTAAGGCCTTGACAGTTCCTGTACCGCTCACACCGGCCGAGCCGCTTCGGCCGCCGCGGGCAGTGGTGCGCGGCGACCTCTTCTGGGGGTTGCAGGGTGCGCTGGACCGGCGAGGCCTCGGGCCCGTCGCCGGAGTCGACGAAGCGGGGCGCGGTGCTTGCGCCGGCCCGCTCGTCGTGGCCGCCTGCGTCCTGCGTCCGGGTGACGCCGCGCGCCTGCCCGAGCTCACCGACTCGAAGGTGCTCACGGCCAAGGCTCGCGACCGGGTGTACGACCGGGTCGTCCAGCGTGCCGTCGACTACTCGGTCATCGTCATTCCCGCGGCCGAGATCGACCTGTTCGGCATCCACGTCATGAACCTCGAAGGCATGCGGCGCGCCGTCTCGGCGCTGCGGACCACGCCCGGCTACGTCCTGACCGACGGATTCCGCGTGGCCGGGCTGCCCGCTCCGAGCATCCCGGTGCTCAAGGGGGACAAGGCCGTCGCGTGCGTGGCGGCGGCGTCGGTGCTGGCGAAGGTCACCCGCGACCGGATCATGGGCGACCTGCACGACGTCCATCCGCATTACGGTTTCGACGTGCACAAGGGCTACAGCACCACCGACCACAGCGCGGCACTGAACACCCACGGTCCGAGCCCGGCCCATCGCTGGTCGTACACGAACGTGGCCACCGCGGCCGCCGCGCACCGCGTGCCACCGCCTCATCCGGTGGTGCTGACCGTCGCGGCACTGGAAAACCCGAGCGTGCCGATACGTGCCCTCGGCCCGTACGTGGGTAACAATGAACGCTCCGCCGCTGGAACAGCAGCAAAATCGCGAGGAGGGGCGCGGATTTCATGAGCGCAGAGGATCTCGAGAAGTACGAGACCGAGATGGAGCTCTCGCTTTACCGCGAGTATCGCGACATAGTCGGCCAGTTCTCGTACGTGGTGGAGACCGAGCGGCGGTTCTATCTGGCCAACGCCGTCGACGTGCAGGTGCGCGACGGCGGCGGTGAGGTGTACTTCGAGGTCCGCATGTCCGACGCGTGGGTCTGGGACATGTACCGGCCCGCGCGGTTCGTCAAGCACGTCCGGGTCATCACGTTCAAGGACGTCAACGTCGAAGAACTCGACAAACCGGATCTCCGGCTGCCGGAAGACGGGCCGTTCTCCGGCTGATCTTCGGAAAGTACGTGAAGACCCCCTTCAGCACGTGAAGGGGGTCTTCACGTATCTCCGGGCCGCATATAGCACAGCCCACCGACGATTCCGGCCGGTGAGCTCCCGCGACGGCCCAACCATCCACAACACCCCAGTTGTCCACAGGCGGCAGAATCAGCCCTGTCCGCCACCCCCTCACCCTGGCAGCGTCGATCCCACACCCACCGTGACGATCGCTGAGGGGGATCGAGATGACGAGCACGGCCGAACAGCCGTCCGCCGGGACACCACATATCGAACTGGGCCGATGGGGCGAGGACCTCGCGGTCCGGCATCTGGAAAAGACGGGCTATGTCGTCCTGAGCCGTAATTGGCGTTGCCGTGACGGCGAGCTGGATCTCATCGCGACCGACACCAAACGCCTCGTCTTCTGCGAGGTGAAGACGAGGGCCGGGGTGGGTTTCGGCACGCCCGCCGAGGCGGTGACCCCGGCAAAGGCGGACCGCATCCGCCGCCTCGCGTACCAGTGGCAGCGGCAGTTCATGCTCCGCTGGTGCCCCGTCCGCTACGACATCATCGCGATCGTCGCCCGGCCCGACGCCAAGCCCAAGGTGCGGCATATCAAGGCGGCGTTCTGAATGGCACTGGCGAGGGCCTGGTCCGTCGCGTTGCTCGGCGTCGAAGGCAGGATGATCGAGATCGAGGCCGACATCGGCGGTGGCTCGCCGAAGGTGACGATGGTCGGACTGCCCGACACCGGCCTGAAGGAGGCGAAAGACAGGGTCCGCTCCGCCGTCCGCAATTCGGGTCGGACCTGGCCGGACGAGCGGGTGATCCTCGGCCTCTCACCGGCGAACCTGCCGAAGGTGGGGTCCGGTTACGACCTGGGGATCGCGGCGGCGATCATGGCCGCGACGGGGTCGGTTCCCGCCACGAAGCTGCTGAACACCGTGCTGCTCGGCGAACTGGCCCTGGACGGCCGCGTGCGGTCGGTCCGCGGGGTCCTGCCAGGGCTCCTCGCGGCGCGCAACGCCGGGTACCGGAGGGCGGTGGTCCCCGCCGAGTCGCTGTTCGAAGCCGCTCTCGTGGACGGCTTGGAGGTCGGCGGGGTAGCCCGGCTGAGCGAATTCGTGGACTGGCTCAAGGGCGAAGGGGAACTCACCCGTCCCGAGCCTTCCGTCGTCCAAGAGCCGCCACAGGTGCCCGACCTCGCCGACGTCGTGGGACAGCCGGAAGCGCGGTGGGCACTGGAGGTGGCCGCGGCGGGCGGGCATCACCTGCTCATGACCGGGCCTCCCGGGGTGGGCAAGACGATGCTCGCCAAACGCCTTCCCGGCCTCCTCCCGCGGCTGACCGCCGAAGAGTCGTTGCAGGTCACAGCGATCCATTCGATCGACGGTTCGCTTTCGCGGTCCGCGCCGCTCGTCACCGTGCCGCCGTTCGTCGCGCCGCATCACTCGATCAGCGTGCCCGCACTGATCGGCGGAGGAAGCGGCCTCGCCGTGCCCGGCGCGATCAGCCGGGCGCACCGGGGGATCCTGTTCCTCGACGAGGTGTGCGAATTCGGCCCGGAGCGGTTGGAGTCGCTGCGCACGGTGCTCGAAGAGGGCGAAGTGCGGATCGCGAGGGTCAAGGGCGCCGTGCGGTATCCGGCACGGTTCCAGCTGGTGCTGGCGACCAATCCCTGTCCCTGCGCTCCGGCGAAGGACGCCGACTGCACGTGCTCCGCGACCGTGCGGAGGCGCTACTTGAGCCGACTCTCCGGGCCATTACTCGATCGGGTGGATCTGCGGGTTCGGCTGCGCCCGCTTTCCGCGCTCAGCGCACACCTGAGCGAGCCGCCCGAAGCGTCGGCCGCTGTCCGGGAGCGAGTGCTGGAGGCACGCGAGCGAGCCGGAAAACGCTGGGCCGAGCAAGGCTGGCTCACGAACGCCGAGGTGCCCGGTCCGGCACTGCGCCGTGAGTTCGCGCTGCCGTCGCAGGTCACGGCGCTGCTGGATCGTGCATTGGAGCGCGGCGCGATCACCGCGCGCGGCGCCGACCGGTGCCTTCGCATCGCCTGGACGCTCGCCGATTTGCAGGGCGCCGACAAGCCGGAAGCGGACGAGGTCGCGGCTGCCTTGAACTTCCGAGAGCGGTCATCCGGATGAGTGAACTCGACGCCGAGCGCATCGCCCGGTCGTATCTCCTGCGCGTGGCCGAGCCTCCGGCACCCGCTTTGGCAGGTTTCGTCGGCGAAATCGGCCCCGTCGCCGCCGCGGAACGAGTGCGAAGCGCCGAATGCCCGCCGAAGGTGCGCGACGAGACCGCCGCGAGGCGAGCACACGACTACGCCGAGCGAGATCTGGAGCGCGCCGAGGCAGGCGAGGCCCGCCTCGTCATCCCGGAAGACGACGAATGGCCGGCCTGGCCGTTGCTTTCGCTGGCCGTGGCCCAGAGCAGGGGCGTTACCGGCGTGGCACCTCCGCTGGCGCTGTGGGTACGCGGCCCCGCGAGGCTCGACGAGGCCGTGGACCAGGCGATCGCGATCGTCGGTGCCCGTGCGGCGACCGGGTACGGCGAGCACAACGCGGCCGAGGTGGGCTACCACCTGGCGAGCCGGGGGATCCCGGTGTTCTCGGGGGCGGCGTACGGCATCGACGGCGCGGCCCACCGGGGCGCGCTGAGCGCGGGCGGCACGACGGTCGCCCTGCTCGGCTGCGGTGTCGACGTCGGCTATCCGGCCCAGCACGCGACCCTGTTGCGCTCCATNGGCGAGCCGGGGGATCCCGGTGTTCTCGGGGGCGGCGTACGGCATCGACGGCGCGGCCCACCGGGGCGCGCTGAGCGCGGGCGGCACGACGGTCGCCCTGCTCGGCTGCGGTGTCGACGTCGGCTATCCGGCCCAGCACGCGACCCTGTTGCGCTCCATCGCGAAGACGGGCGCGGTGGTCAGCGAGTACCCGCCGGGCACGACACCCGCGAGGCATCGCTTCCTCGTCCGGAACAGGCTCATCGCGGCGCTCACGGAAGGGACCGTCGTGGTCGAGGCGGGCAGGCGCAGCGGCGCGCGGAACACCGCGGGTACGGCCGGAGCACTCGGCAAGGTCGTGATGGCCATGCCGGGACCGGTGTCTTCGGGGATGTCCGCCGGCTGTCACGCGCTGATCCGCGAAGGCGAGGCCACGCTGGTGACCTCGGTCGACGAGATCCTCGAGACGGCGGGACGGTTCGGAGCACCGGGAGCGGATCCGTCGAAACCGCGCCGCCGCACCGATCAGCTCGGTCCGGAAGCGCTGCGAGTGCACGACGCCCTGTCCGATCGATCGGCGAGGCCCGTGGAACGGGTCGCCGCCGAGTCGGGCATCCCGGTCGAACGTGTCCGTGCGTTGCTTCCGGCACTCGAACTCGACGGCTTCGCGGAAAGAGGTGACACAGGGTGGCGAAGACGCGCCCCCAAGACCTGACTGGCCTACACATGAGACGCCATCCCGGCACGATCCGACCACGGACACCGCAACAGGGTGCGGCGATACTTGACCATCCGCCGTACATCGCGCAGCGTGATCGGCATGCCGTCGACCGAAGGTCCCCACGGCACGGGGAAACGCGCCCGCAGACCCGATCTGCGCGCCGCCCGTGCCGCGCTGCCGGAGCCTGTCCGGAAGCTGATCGACGACTACGAGCGGCACCTGTCCCTCGAACGTGGGTTGTCCGCGCATACGGTGCGTGCCTACCTCGGCGACGTGGTGTCGCTGATGGGTTTCGTGGACGCGAATGGTGGCCGGTTCTCCGACCTCGACATCGGGACACTGCGCGGCTGGCTCGCCCGGCAACGCGAGGAGGGGGCCAGCCGGACGACGCTGGCGAGGCGGGCCGCGGCGGCCCGCACCTTCACCGCGTGGGCCCACCGAGGCGGAGCGCTCGCGTCGGATCCTGGCGGGAGGCTGGTGGCGCCGCGCGCGCACCGCAAGCTTCCCGGGGTCCTCCGCGCGGAACAGGCCAGCGACGTCATGCGCTTCTCAGCCGCCGGTGCCGAACAGCGCGACCCGGTGGCGTTGCGGGACAGTGCCATCGTGGAACTGCTCTACGCGACCGGTGTGCGCGTCTCGGAACTGTGCGGGCTGGATGTGGGTGACGTCGACTTCTCCCGCCGGGTCGTGCTCGTGCTGGGCAAGGGCGGCAAGGAACGCGTCGTGCCGTTCGGCGTTCCCGCCGAAGCGGCCTTGCGGGCGTGGCTGGACGAGGGCAGGGGAAAGCTCGCCGTCGAAACCAAGGGGCCGGGAGAAGCGGCGCTCTTCCTCGGGGCACGAGGAGGCAGGCTCGATCCGCGGGCGGCCCGCCGCGTCGTCCACGAAGCCGTCGGTTCGGTGCCGGGCGCGAACGACATGGGCCCGCACGGCCTGAGGCATTCCGCGGCCACCCATCTGCTCGAAGGCGGCGCTGATCTTCGGAGCGTTCAGGAACTGCTTGGTCACGCTACGCTGGCCACAACGCAGCTCTACACTCATGTGACCGTCGATCGGCTGAAGGCGATCCACGACCGCGCGCACCCCCGGGCCCGATGATGCCGGGGAGGACTCGGCAGGTGACCCGGCGGCCCGGACCGGCGGCGCACGCGCATCCGCACGAGCACGGAGAACACGCTGAGTCGCATGCTGAGAACGGCGGCCCGATGACCGCCGACCCACATGTCACCGAAGCCGCCGGGAAACACCGCCCCGGCGGGGACGGTCCTGCCGTCGCGCCCGAAGCGCGGACCGGCTACGAAGTGGACGCCGGGATCCAGGCGCTGTGGCGCGAGTTCACCGAGTCGCCGGACCAGATCGTGCGTGACCGGCTCGTGCTGCACTACGCCCCGCTCGTCAAGTACGTCGCCGGCCGGGTCGGCACCGGCCTGCCGACCCACGTCGACGTCGGGGACCTGATCCAGTCCGGGATCTTCGGCCTGGTCGACGCGATCGAGAAGTTCGAACCCGCCAGGGGCCTGCGGTTCGAGACCTACGCCATGCAGCGCATCCGGGGCGCGATCCTCGACGACCTGCGTTCCCAGGACTGGGTCCCCCGAGCGGTGCGCAGCAAGGCCCGCGAAGCCGAACGCGCCCTGGAACGCCTCGGCGCCCGGCTGAACCGCACCCCGACCGACGCCGAACTCGCGGCCGAGCTGGAAATCAGCGTCGACGACCTGCGCGAGTTCTACGGCCAGATGCAGCTGACCAGCGTCATCGCCCTGGAAGACCTCGTCGCCGCGGGCAAGGACAGCGGCTCACTGGTCGACACCCTGCCCGACGACGGCGCCGTCGACCCGGTGGCCGTCCTGGTCGACCGGGACAACCGCCGCCAGCTCGCGCAGGCGATCGCCCAGCTCACCGAACGCGACCGGATCGTGGTCGGTCTCTACTACTTCGAAAGCCTGACGCTCGCCGAGATCGGCAAGGTCCTCGGTGTCACCGAGTCGCGGGTCAGCCAGCTGCACACCCGCGCCGTCATGCGGTTGCGCGCCAAACTGGTCGAGCAGGCCTAGCCGCCGTCCAGTTCCGGGACGGTCAGCCCGATTCGCCTGACCTAAGGTTCGGCGGCCGCTTCATGTGAGCTGCGAAGCCCGCCTTGCTGCCTCGCCGTGTCCTTGGCCCTTTCTCTCGGTTTGTTTCACACGCTCCGCCGCAGCCGGACAACACATGTGCTTGAGCGGACGGCACGTGTGTTTGGAGGGACGACACACGTGTCCCGCCGGACGGCACGTGTGTTTGGGCGGACGGCGCGTGTGTGGACGGAACACGCGGTGCGGAACCCGGCCGGCGTGATCGCTCCCTGATCACCCCTGTTCGTTCTCCAATCACTCGTGGCCCGTGCCTGGACGCGCGAGTCAACCCCGATCGGCCACAGACGGAGACAAGGGCGAGGAGCGCCGCGCCGGAGCGTGGAAGCAGGACCGCAAGACAGGACCGAAAGGCCCAGCTGGCGAACCCGGAAACCCGTACCGCCGACGCGGAGGCAAGCAAGACACCGCCTGGCCTCGCAGCGGTCATTCAGTCTCCTTCCCAGGGTTTGAGGCGGATCTCGGATGGTTCACCGATCAACGTGAGCGGGTCGACGTACTCCTCGCCCCGCCGGACGCCGAAGTGCAGGCACGCCGGCTCCGGGCAGCCCGGGTGACCCGCCGCGAGCGTTCCGAGCACCTGGCCCCGGTGGACCTGATCACCCGTGGTGACCGACAGAGCGAGCGGTTGGTAGGTGGTGCGCAGCCCGCCGTCGTGATCGATCGACACCACTCCGCGGCCCGCCACCTGACCGGCGAACATCACCACACCCTCGGCGGCCGCGAGCACGTTCGCGCCCGGAGGCGCGGCGAGGTCGACGCCCCGGTGGCCGGGGCCGTACGGCGTCGAGGGCGGCTCGAAGTACCTGGTGACGCTCGGTGCCGGCGAGAGCGGCCAGGAGAGGCGCCCCTGCGGGGTGGGCGCCCCTCTCGCCGTCCCGGGCATCGCCGCGGACGTGAGGATCGCGAGCACGGTCGCGAGGATCGCCAGGCGGGGAAGGCGCCGGGCGTGTCCTGGGCGGCGGTGCCTGCCGCCGGTGCGGTCGATCGCGAAGGAATGCCTGGTGACAGGGCGGGATGAGGTCGTCGATGTCATGTGTTCCAGGTTGGGGGTACGGCGTGGCGGGCGGGGCGCGCCGGTGGAATCTGTGGATAACCGAGGCGGTTGTGGACAACCCCTCTCATCAGGGGCTGCCGGTGCGGTACCCGGTGGCGACAGGGAGTAGACTCTTTTGCGCGGTCCGCGGCAGCGGACTGACTTCGCGTGCACGTGCGCGCTCCCGATGGCCGATCTCCTCACGGAGGGTCAGGACAGCCGGGGGCACACGGCCCGGCGGTCCCTGGGGTACTTCGCTCCCGGGTCCGGGCCCGAGCATCGGCACCAGGGCGATCGGCCACCCGGCCGAGAGCGACGAACCGAGCAAGCGCGTTCCGGCAGAGCCGGGCGCGCACGACACAGAAGAGGTTGATTCCGGCAATGGCCGTCGTCACCATGAAGCAGCTGCTCGACAGCGGCGTGCACTTCGGGCACCAGACCCGTCGGTGGAACCCGAAGATGAAGCGCTACATCTTCACCGAGCGCAACGGCATCTACATCATCGACCTGCAGCAGACGCTGACCTACATCGACCGTGCGTACGAGTTCATCAAGGAAACCGTCGCGCACGGCGGCACCATCATGTTCGTCGGCACGAAGAAGCAGGCCCAGGAAGCCATCGCGGCCGAAGCCTCGCGCGTGGGCATGCCCTACGTGAACCAGCGCTGGCTCGGCGGCATGCTGACCAACTTCCAGACCGTGCACAAGCGTCTTCTCCGCCTGAAGGAGCTCGAGTCGCAGGAGCAGACCGGCGGCTTCGCCGGCCTGACCAAGCGCGAAATCCTCACGCTCACCCGTGAGAAGGACAAGCTCGAGAAGACCCTCGGCGGTATCCGCGACATGGCCAAGGTGCCGAGCATCGTGTGGATCGTCGACACGAAGAAGGAGCACATCGCCGTCGGCGAGGCTCGCAAGCTGAACATCCCGGTCGTCGCGATCCTGGACACCAACTGCGACCCGGACGAGGTCGACTACCCGATCCCGGGTAACGACGACGCCATCCGTTCGGCCGCGCTGCTGACCAAGGTCGTGGCCGAGGCCGCCGCCGCCGGTCTGATGGCCCGCTCCAGCCGCAACGGTTCCTCCGCCGACGCCAAGCCCGAGGCGGGCGTCGCCACGGACGAGCCGCTGGCCGAGTGGGAGAAGGAGCTGCTCGCCGGCTCCGAGACCGCCGCCGCGGACGCCAAGGAAGCCGCCGCCGCGACCGAGGCCGCCACCGAGGCTCCGGCCGAGCAGGCCACCGCCTCCTCCTGATCCACCTGCCCGTGGGGCCGCCTCCGGGCGGCCCCACGGGTGACTTCCCCAAAAGACTTTCTCGTACCTGAAAAAGGACGGACACACCCACGATGGCGAACTACACCGCCGCAGACGTGAAGCGTCTCCGGGAGCTCACCGGCTCCGGCATGATGAACTGCAAGAAGGCGCTGGAGGAGAACGACGGCGACTTCGACAAGGCCGTCGAGTTCCTGCGCATCAAGGGCGCCAAGGACGTCGGCAAGCGCGCCGAGCGCGCCACCGCCGAGGGCCTCGTCGCCGGTGACGGCGGCGTGCTGATCGAGCTCGACTCCGAGACCGACTTCGTCGCGAAGAACGAGGACTTCCAGGCTCTCGCCGCGAAGATCGTCGAGGTCGCGAAGGCCGAGAAGACCAGCGACGTCGAGAAGCTGAAGGCCGCCTCGCTCGACGGCAAGACCGTCGAAGAGCAGGTCCAGGAGCTGGCCGCCCGCATCGGTGAGAAGCTCGAGCTTCGCCGTGTCGCCGCTTACGAGGGCACCACCACCACGTACCTGCACCGTCGCGGTGCGGACCTCCCGCCCGCCGTCGGCGTGCTCATCGAGTACACCGGTGAGGGCGAGGCCGCCGCCGAGGCCGCCCGTGGCGCCGCCATGCAGGTCGCCGCGCTCAAGGCCAAGTACCTCACCCGTGAAGAGGTCCCGGCCGAGATCGTCGAGAACGAGCGTCGCGTCGCCGAGGCCACCGCCCGCGAAGAGGGCAAGCCGGAGCAGGCCATGCCCAAGATCATCGAGGGCAAGGTCAACGCGTACTACAAGGACAACGTCCTGCTCGAGCAGCCGTCGGTCAAGGACAACAAGAAGACCGTCAAGGCCCTGCTCGACGAGGCCGGCGTGTCCGTGAGCCGGTTCGCCCGGTTCGAGGTCGGCCAGGCCTGATCCAGGCGCGGAACACAAGAATCACCACTGTGCCCCGTCTCCGTCCATCGGGGACGGGGCACAGTCGGGTTCGGAGCATTAGGGAGGGCGACATGGGTGTCCGGGTCGAAGGCGGATACCGGCGGGTGCTGCTGAAGCTGGGCGGCGAGATGTTCGGCGGCGGTTCCATCGGGGTTGATCCGGATGTGGTGCACTCGGTCGCTCAGCAGATCGCCGACGTCGCGCGGACGGGCGTGCAGATCGCCGTCGTGATCGGCGGCGGCAACTACTTCCGTGGCGCGGAGCTGTCGCAGCGCGGCATGGACCGCGACCGCGCGGACTACATGGCGATGCTCGGCACCGTCATGAACTGCTTGGCGTTGCAGGACTTCCTGGAGAAGGAGGGCCTGCCGACCCGCGTGCAGACCGCCATCACCATGGGGCAGGTCGCCGAGCCGTACATCCCGCGCCGCGCCGAGCGTCACCTGGAGAAGGGCCGCGTCGTCATCTTCGGTGCCGGGGTCGGCATGCCGTACTTCTCGACCGACACCGCCGCCGCGCAGCGCGCGCTCGAGCTCGGCTGCGAAGCCGTCTTGATGGCGAAGGCCGTCGACGGCGTCTACACCGCGGACCCGAAGAGCGACCCGACCGCCGAGATGTTCCACGAGATCAGTCACCGCGAGGTACTGGAGCGGGACCTCAAGGTCGCCGACGCCACCGCGTTCAGCCTGTGCATGGACAACAACATGCCGATCATCGTGTTCAATCTGCTCACCGAGGGGAACATCGCCCGCGCGGTCAGTGGTGAGAGGATCGGCACCCTGGTCGACACCCCCGCCGACGGGGTGCCCGCGTAGGCCTGCTCTGATCTTCGCAATCGGTACGCATACACAACTACGGGAGTTGCCGTGATCGACGAGACCCTCCTCGACGCCGAGGAGAAGATGGAAAAAGCGGTGTCCGTCGCCAAGGAGGACCTGTCGTCGGTACGCACCGGCCGGGCCCACCCGGGGATGTTCTCGCGCATTGTTGTCGAGTACTACGGCGCGCCGACCCCGCTGAACCAGATGGCGAGCGTCAACATCCCCGAAGCCCGGATGGCGTTGATCAAGCCTTACGACCAGACCTCGCTCAACGCCATCGAGAAGGCGATCCGCGAGTCGGACCTCGGCGTCAACCCGAGCAACGACGGCAACGTGATCCGCATCGTCATCCCGCAGCTCACCGAAGAGCGCCGCAAGGAGATGGTGAAGGTCGCCAAGGCCAAGGGTGAGGACGCCCGCGTTTCGATCCGCAGCGTCCGCCGCAAGGCCAAGGAAGAGCTCGACCGGATCAAGAAGGACGGCGAGGCAGGCGAGGACGAGGTCGTCCACGCCGAGAAGGAACTCCAGAACCTCACCGACACCTACAGCCACAAGGTCGACGAGCTGGTGAAACACAAGGAAGCCGAGCTACTCGAGGTCTGATGAGCCAGGTGAGCGAGGAACGCGAGGACCGGGTGGACGCCCCGGAACCGGTTCCGGCCGAGAAGCCGGAACCGGCGAAAAAGGTTTCCCGCGCCGGCCGCAACCTGCCCGCCGCGATCGGGGTCGGGCTGCTGCTGGGGGCGGCGATCGTCACGTCCCTGCTCACCGTGCGCTATCTGTTCATCGGCATCATCGCGATCGCCATCGCGGTCGGCACGATCGAGCTGGCCGGCGCACTGAAGCGCGCGGCGGGCATCCGGATCGCACTGGTCCCGGTGCTCGTCGGCGGTCAGGCGATGATCTGGCTGGCGTGGCCGTATGGCCGTGAGGGCGCGCTGACGGCGTTCGTGCTGACGGTGCTCGTCTGCCTGCTGTGGCGGTTGCCCGGCGGCGCGGACGGCTACCTGCGCGACATCAGCGCGTCGGTCTTCGCCGCCGCGTACATCCCGCTTTTCGGCGCCTTCGCCGCCATGCTCGTCCCGCCGGCGGACGGCGTGGGCCGGGTGCTGGCGTTCATGATCGGTGTGGTCGCTTCGGACACCGGCGGGTACATCGCCGGTGTACTGGGCGGCAAGCATCCGATGGCGCCCAGCATCAGCCCGAAGAAGACCTGGGAAGGGTTCGCCGGTTCGCTCGTGGCCGGAGTGGTCGCCGGCGCGCTGACCCTGAGCCTTCTCCTCGACGGTCACGCTTGGCAGGGCGTCCTGTTCGGCGCGGCGATCGTCTGCACGGCGACACTGGGCGACCTCGTCGAGTCGCTGATCAAGCGTGACCTCGGCGTCAAGGACATGGGGAACATGCTCCCGGGGCACGGCGGGCTGATGGACCGGCTCGACTCGTTGCTTCCTTCGGCCGTCGTCTCCTGGCTGCTGCTCTCCGCCTTCGTGCCTCTTTAGGCCAAGTCCCGGCCGACCTCGCGGCGGTGCACAATTGCCGGTTCTGTGCGGGTTTTCGACCCGGGAGCGGACTCAGTCGTCGTAGGGGTCGTCGACTTCGGCGGTACCCCAGCCCTCGACGGCCCGCGAATGGTCGATCACCGCGAACACCGAACCGTCCGGGTCGGCGAGGATCGCCATCCGGCCGTACGGGGTGTCATAGGGCTGGACCACGACGGCACCGCCGAGCATCAAGGCCTGTCCCGCCGCGGCGTCCGCGCCGCGGGCCGGGTCGAGCTCGAAGTAGACCATCCAATGCGGGGGCGTGTCCGGCCGGTACTCCGAACCCATCACGTACCGGTACAGCACGGGTTCGTGTTCGATGAGCCATTCGGCGTAGTCGAGCGAGGCTCCGTCGCCGATCTGGTGGCTGGTGTAGTTGAAGAGGCGGCAGTAGAAGTGATCCGCCGCCGCCCCGTCGTGGGTGTTGAGATCCGCGCCGCTGAAGGTGTTCGGCACCCCGGTCGCGAACTCCCAGGTGGCGGGCGGCTCCCAGAAGACGACGTGCGCCCCGCACGCGTCGACGGCGTGGACGATGTTGCCGCGATGGGGGATCGCCACCGGCCCGAGTGTGACCCGGCCACCGAGGCTGTCGACCCATTCGGCGGCCGCGGCCGCCTGTGGCACCGAGATGTGGACGCTCCAGCCTGCCGGACCGCCGGTGCCCGCGCGGTACAGACCACCGGCCGGGACGCCGTTCAGTGTCGCGATCGAGTAGCGGCCGGTCGGTGTCGCCGGATCACGCTGGACGACGTACTCCCAGTCGAAAAGCCCGCTGTAGAAGGTTTGTGCGGCCGATTCGTCTCTGCACGCGAGCTCGATCCAGCACGGGATTCCCGAAGGTATGACGGAAGTGTGGGCGGCCGAGCCGAGCGACATGCGGTTCTCCCTTACCGGTGGGAGTAAAGTCTAGTCGCTGACCGCATTGTTTTCCGTCAAGGATTTCGACCGGACGACCCAGGAACCCGGCCCGGTGTCCCTTCGTTGGAGCTTCCGTGCGCTGGTTTCCCCGAGCCCTCTCCTCCCGCCGCGGCGGTGAGGAGGTGCTGCCGAGCCCGAACATCTGGTACTACCGGAAGGCCTACGAGGTCGAGAACCGCGCGCAGGACGTCGACGACGAGATCTGGCGCGTGCTCGCCGGGTATCGCGACTGGTCCGGCGCGGACGTCCTCGACATCGGCTGCGGTGACGGTTTCCATCTGCCGCGGTTCGCCGCGACGGCGCGGTCGGTGGTCGGGGTCGAACCCCATGAGCCGCTCGTCCTCGACGCGCGGAAACGGGTGGAGCGACTGGAGAACGTCGAGGTGCGGCAAGGGCGTGCCCAGCGGCTTCCCTTGCCGGACGCGGCTTTCGACGTCGTCCACGCGCGCACCGCGTACTTCTTCGGCCCCGGTTGTGAGCCCGGTCTTCGCGAAGCGGAGCGGGTGCTGCGTCCGGGCGGGCTGTTGGTGATCGTGGATCTCGATGTGACGAGTGAGCCCTACGGACGCTGGATGCGGCTGGATCTTCCGCACTACGACCCGCCCGGGGTGGAGAAGTTCTTCGCCCGTCAGGGATTCGGTTGCCGCAAGGTGATGACGCGGTGGCTGTTCGAGGACGCCGCCGCGATGGAAGCGGTGCTGAAGATCGAGTTCAGCGCTCCGGTCGCGGCGAAGGCGATCGCGGATGTCCGGCGCCTGAACGAGGTTTCGTCAGGTTCCGGGGAGAAGCGGATGACGCTGCCGGTGGGCTATCGCGTGCATACCCGCGTCAAGCCCACCGGCCTCGTCGTGCCTGGTCACTCCGTGTCCTCGTCCGGAGTGACGTCCTCGGCCTCGCCGAGGATGCCGTAGATCGTCCGTCGTGCCTCGTTGAGCACGTCGACGGTGCGGGCCTGCTGGCTTTCGCTGCCGGCGTGCATCACCTGCGCGACGGCCGCGGCCAGGGTCGCGCCGGCCTTCCGGAGGTTGACCTCGACCGGGTCGACGTCGTGGGCGATCTGCTCCCACGGCGGGACGGCGTCCTGCTGCTCGGCCGCGGCGCGGCCGGATTCGGTGAGTTCGAACAGTTTCTTGCCGTTCTCGTCCTTGCTGATCACCAGGCCTTCGTCGGCGAGCAACTGCAGGGTCGGGTAGACCGAGCCGGGGCTCGGCTTCCAGAAGCCGCCGCTGCGTTCGCCGATCTCGCGGATGATCTCGTAGCCGTGCCTCGGCTGCTCGGACAGCAGCGCCAGGATCGCGGCGCGGACGTCACCGCGTTTGCCGCGCCGCCCGGGGCCACCACGGCGGCCGTGCCGGTGCCGGTGGCCCGGTCCGCCCGGACCAGGCGGGAAGTCGCCGAAGCCGCCGCGGGACCAAGGTCCGAAGGCCGGCCGGCCGTGTTCTGGAGGGAAGGGTCGTCGTCGCATGAGGTGAATCCTTTCTACGTACTGTCTCGACACGTTCACGATATATCGGAAACAGTCGCACGGCAACCCGTTCTCGGTGATCTGGCTCTCAGGAGAGGTCGAGCGCGAGCAGATCGATGCCGCCGGAGTCGAACTCGCCGACCTTCCGCCAGCCCCAGCGCCGGTACAGCTGCCGGGCGGGCGCCTCGACGCGGGACGCGAGTACGGCGAACCGCTCGGGCCGCTCTTTCAGCAGGTCATCGAGCAGAGCCCGGCCGAGCCCGCGCCCACGGAGCTCGGGGAGGAGCGCCAGCTCGTACACGTAGAACAGCTCTTCACCGTCGAGCCACGAGGGCGCGGGAGCCGTCGCGCGTTCGGGCCACCAGCCCATTTCCTGCCGGACCCCGTAGGCGAAGCCGCCGAGTGCTCCGGCCTCGCGCACCGTCGTCATCGCGAACCCGGGGAGCGCGGCGTGTTCGGCGAACAGCACACCGAAGCGGGCTACGTCGTCCTCGCCTTCGAGGTACGGCGGTTCGCGGTAGACGCGGCGGTAGACGTCGTCCAGTTCAGAGCGCACGGTTCAGTCTGCCCAGCACCACGATCGCCACGCCACAACAGCCGATCAGCACCAGCCACGGCAGAGCCGCACCGTGCGACAGCAACCAGGTGAACGTCGCCGGGGCGATCACCCGCGCCACGCTCCACACGAGTTCTTCGAGGCCGAGATAACGGCCGCGCAACCGCGCCGGGGCGATCGCGACGGTCAGCGCGCTGCTGGTCGGCGCCTGGAGCAGTTCGGCGGCGGTGAAGACGATCATCGCGAGGGTGAGCACGAGGAACGCCGTCGTGGGCTGCCCGGTGGGCACCAGCGCGAACAGGACGAACGACACCGCCCACACCGCGGCCGAAACCTGGAGCGTGCGCGGCATGCGACGCCGCTCGACCCGGCGCGACACCACGGTCTGCGCGAGCACGACCAGCACCGTGTTGATCGCGAACAGGACACCGGGCTGCCAGGCCGGCAGCTTGAGGCCGTCGAGGACGTACGCGCTCAGCAAGACGGTCAACGCCAGATCGCACAACGCGAAGACGAAGACGGTCACGAGGACGCCCCGGAAGATCCGGTCGGCGAACACCTTCCGGTAGCCGCCTGGGGGAACGGCCTCGGATTCGCTCTCGCGAGGGGCGCCCGCCGGGGCTCGCCACGAGGCGACCAGAACCGCGGCGACGACGAAACTCGCCGCGTTGACCAGCACGATCGCCGTGTAGCCGCCGGGTCCGCCCCAAGCGACCATCGCGGCGCCGAGTAGCCCGCCGAGCCCGATGCCGACGTTGCGCAGCGCGCGTTCCATCGCGTACCAGCGGGCGCGCTGGCCGTCGTCGGCCACCTGCGCCACCAGCGCGCCGGTCGACGGCCAGAACATGCCCTCGCCCCAGAACGTGATCGCGGCGAGGACGACCAGATGCCAGGCCTCGCCGGCGAAGAGATAGCCGGTGAAGGTCACCGCCCGGATCAGGTTGGCGGTGATCACCATCCGTCCCGGCCCGAACCGGTCGATCAGCCGTCCGGCGAGCGGACCCGACGGCAGCGCGATCATCGCCGCGATCGACAGCGCCACTCCGACGGCCGTCAGCGACAGACCCTTCGCCGCGTGGAAGTACACGACGGCGAACGGCAGGAACAAACCGGTCCCCAGCGCGTCGACGCTTTGCGCCGCGATGAGCGGGAACCGGCCGCGAGTGCTCGGGAGACCGAGCAGGTCGGCGGCGGCCATCACGCGTGGGGGAGCGGGAAGACGTTGAGTTCGTGCTCGGCGAGCGGTTCGTCGCGCCAGCCGAGCGCCACCGCCGCGTCGGCGATCCTTCCGTTGCCCCACAACGGAGATCCTGCGGGGAAGTTCGACACGAGCCCCGGGACCAGCGTATGCGCGGCGTGGAATCCGGCGGCCGCGACGTCGCAGGTCGTCAGGTCGACGCTGAGCACCTCGAAACCGCGGGCTTCGACGCGGGATTGGTAGGCCTTGAGCCGCCGTTCCCCGAGGGCGGGCAGGTCGTCCCAGCCCCGGCTCGGCAGGTCCGTGAGCCAGGGCGCCACTCGCTTCACGGCCCGCGGGTCGAGATAGATCTGTTGCTGGCAAAGGAGATCCGCGACGTCGGCGAAATCTTCGCGGTACGAGTCCAGGTAGCGCCGATCGGCCCGGTGCGGTTTGAGGTTGCCCAGATGCGGCAGGTCCCGGCGCATTCCGGCCAGTTCGCGTTCGTCGTCGAGGGCGCGGCAGGTGTGCTGGAGCGTGAACCCTTCGGCGAGCGCCTTCTTCGCGGCCTCCAGCGCGTCCGGCCGGGTCGCGAAACCGATCGACAGCCAGCGTTTCACGCGGTCGAGGACCACCGCGGCGACCACCGGGACGTCGAACTCGTTGTCCAGGTGGATGAGCGTGACCTCGTAGTCGTCGGTGGCGTCGGCGATGAGCGACCGGATCTCGTCCGGGATCGTGAGCCTGCCGAGCCGTGGCGTGTTGGCCCACCAGAGCATGGTGGTGTCGCGCTCGAGGACCTCTTCGAGGCCGGAGGTGACGGCGTGCTCCTCGGTGGTCCCGCTCGCGAGGCCGGCGATCAGCGGATCGGCGAAAGACGCTTCCCCCGGTTGGCGTTCGTTCGAGAACAGGAACGCCGGAACCCAGACGGGTTCTCCGCTGGTGTGGGAGAAGCCTTCCACCCATGAACATTCCGTGTCCTGGGTCAGCGGCGCGAACGGGAAACCCGGCGACCGGTACTGCGCGGCCGAATAGAGGTTCAGCCGTCGCGGGTCGAGTGCGGGGACGCCGTAGCGGAAGAATTGCTTGTAGCTGCCGAAGCACACTTCGCGCTCCGGAGCGAGCCAGCTTCCGCAGTAGCGCTCCACCGCTTCGCCGATGGCCGACTGGCGCGCGAGGTCGAAGTCGTGCCACGACGTACCGAAGGCCTGACGGTCGTTGGGCCAGTTCGTCACGCGGCGCATGTCCGCGACATCGACCGCGCAGACCCGCAGCCGGGCGGGCATCCCCGGCGCGGGCGGGATCTCGCCGACACCGGTCACGATCCCGGTCTGGTCGTCCACCAGCAGACCGGGGTCGGTCGTGGCGGGAACGGCCCGGGCCCGGTCGGGTACGGGGAGGATCGGACGGCGGATCTCGGTGAGGTCCGCCGGGTTCAGTTCGATCTCACCGGTGATCAGGCCGGATCGTCCGCCGGAGAGCCAGTGTTCGAGATGGACGGCGAGGGTGGTCAGCGCCCAGCGGGCGTCGCCCGGCCGAAGCGGGGTGGAGTCACAGGGGGCCGAGAGGAACGCTTCGACGACACGCGGGTCCTGCGCGGCGGAGCGGCGCCGTGCGACGACGTCGGCGAAATCGATGCCGCCGGGCGCGATGGCGGGTCCCGCGATCACCCGGCCGCGTTCGCGGCGCAACGGCAGCCAGCGCACCCCGCTGCCGGCGCACAACGCGTCCAGCGCGATCAGTTCGGTGTAGGCGGGGTGATCGAAGGCCGCGACCACGACGGTGTTCTCCATGTCAACTTCGGACAGATCGTGGAAATAGGGGACCGTCTCGACGCTCGTGTATCCACCGCCGTGGAGGATTTCCGCCAGCGGCTCGATGAGCGCGGGCGAACCGGTGAGAAGGATCGAGGTGGCGGCGACGTCGTCGGCCCCGGTGTCCAGGCCGGAGCGGAGGCAGCCGTCCGCTTCGAGGATCTCCATCATCTCCTCGTAGTCCGGATCCATGCCGGCCAGCAGCTCGGCACGGGTGCGGGTGCCGTCGCATCGGCTCGCCCAGGCACGGAACTCCCGGGTGGGCGCGGCGATGTAGAACTGTCCCCCGTTGGGCGTGACGAGAAAGCAGAGCTCCGGTTCGAGATCGGTGATCTCGATTCCGTCGAGCCGCGGTCTGATGTCTTCGGACCCCATGGCAACCCCATCGTTTCCAGGACTTCCGCCTCGCCGCCGCGGTCCCGGAAGCGGGACCGCGGCGGCGCGGGCGGCTTTCGTCGGCCGGTTTACTTGGCGGCGGAACGGTTGTGGACGACCGCGCGGTTGTGCACGACGGCCCGGTTGTGGACGACCGCGCGGTTGTGGACCACGGCGCGGNGGACTGCCGCCTCGCCGCCGCGGTCCCGGAAGCGGGACCGCGGCGGCGCGGGCGGCTTTCGTCGGCCGGTTTACTTGGCGGCGGAACGGTTGTGGACGACCGCGCGGTTGTGCACGACGGCCCGGTTGTGGACGACCGCGCGGTTGTGGACCACGGCGCGGTTGTGGACGACGACGGCGGCGGGGCGCTCGAAGGTCGAGATCATGAGTCCTCCTGATTTTCACTCGGGGTCGTCACGCTCCGTGGCGCGACATGACCAAGTCTCGGGCCTGACGTGACCTCCCGACGTCTCCTGATATGCGATCCGCACGGACGGCCCGGGCACGGTTCACGTGACTTGGGAAACAGCGATCCGGGGCGGCGAAGGCGCGTCAGAGGTGGACATGGGACACTGAGTGAGCTATGACTGCCCTCCCTCTCGTCTTCGACGCGCCCAAGCGCGGCCTTCCGCCGCGCCACCTCGCCGACCTTTCCGCCGCCGAGCGGGCCGCTGCCGTCGCCGAGCTGGGGGAGAAGCCGTTCCGCGCGAAGCAGCTTTCGAACCATTACTTCTCGCGGCTCACGGTGGACCCCGAGGAGATGACCGACATCCCCGCGGCGTCGCGGGAGAAGCTCGTCGGCGATCTGATGCCGACGTTGCTCACCGAGATCAAGGCGCTCGCGTGCGACGACGGCACCACGCGCAAGACGCTGTGGCGCGCGCACGACGGGACGCTGCTGGAGAGCGTGCTGATGCGCTACCCGGATCGGGCGACCCTGTGCATCTCGAGCCAGGCGGGCTGCGGCATGGCGTGCCCGTTCTGCGCGACCGGCCAGGGCGGCCTCGACCGGAACCTGTCGACCGCGGAGATCGTCGACCAGGTCCGCGCCGCCGCCGCGGTGATGCGCGACGGAGCGATGCCCGGCGGACCCGGCCGACTGTCGAACATCGTCTTCATGGGCATGGGCGAGCCGCTGGCGAACTACAAGCGGGTGGTGGCGGCGGTCCGGCGGATCACGGATCCCTCGCCGGACGGGCTCGGTATCGGACAGCGTTCGGTGACGGTGTCGACGGTGGGGCTCGCGCCGGCGATCCGCAAGCTCGCGGACGAGAAGATGCAGGTGCGGCTGGCGGTTTCGCTGCACACGCCGGACGACGAGCTGCGGGACACGCTGGTGCCGGTGAACGAGCGCTGGTCGGTGGACGAGGTCCTGTCCGCGGCCCGGTACTACGCGGACACATCCGGCCGCCGGGTCTCGATCGAGTACGCGCTGATCCGGGACGTCAACGATCAGCCTTGGCGTGCCGAGCTGCTGGCGAAGCGGCTCCGCCAGCACCTCGGCCAGCTGGTGCACGTGAACGTGATCCCGCTGAACCCGACGCCTGGCAGCAAGTGGGACGCCTCGCCGAAGCCGGTGGAGCGGGAGTTCGTCCGGCTGGTGAACGCGGGCGGAGTGGCGTGCACGGTTCGTGACACGCGTGGTCAGGAGATCGCGGCGGCGTGCGGTCAGCTCGCCGCCGAGAACTGAGTCCTTCCTTTCAGTGATGGAGATTTTGTCGTGATGTATGCCCCCAGCCTGCTGGATCCGGCTGCGGAGGAGCTGAAGCTCACGGACGTGATCGGCCACGGCGCGACCGGTGTCGCGCGCGAGGCCAGGACGTTGCTCGGTGAGCGGTTCAGCTCGGTGACCTTCATGTACGTCCTGATGCGGGCGTTCGAGGTGGAGTACATGGCGGCGCGGGACGCTTCGCGGTGGCACGAGTTCCACGGCGGGCCGTACGCGTTGTCCGACGCCGACCTCGAAGCCCTGCTGGCGCCCTGGCTCGGTTCCCGCCGCTAGACCGCGAGGTGACAGGATGCGGGCGTGTATTGCCTGCAGGCCGTCGTCGTCACCGAGTCCGCACGCGCTGAATTGCTCGCTTCGGTCGAGGGCGCGCGGCTCGTCCCGCTCGTGCATCACCTGTCGCTGATGCCGTTGCCCGAGGCGATGTCGGAAGCCGGGGAATTCCGGACCGTGCTCGCCGCGTGCTCCGAGCACGGCGCTGTGGCGTACGTCGAGGCCGAGTACTTCGGTGGTGCCGGGACGCAATCCGCGCAGGTGTGGGACGGCGGCGAGACGGTCCTCGGCCCGCTGCACCTTCCCGAGGACGAGACGGCCCCGGCCGCCGGCAGTCCGATTTCCCAGGCGCTTCGGCGGCTCGGCGTGGCCAAGGGCGACCACTTCGACGAGTTCGACGCCGTCGGGCTCGGCAGGCACCGCCACACCGGCGATTGGCTCTCCTCTTAGCGATCCGCTCCTCCTCTGCCGCTGGGCCGGACGGCCCAGTCACACGGCGGTCATGGCCGTCGGCGGCGACACTCGATGAAGACTCATGAGGAGGTGGACCGGATGTCCGCGACCAAAGCGAGACAGGTGCGCCACAACACGGCCGTCCAGGTGCTCGGACGGATCGGGATGGGCTGCTACGGCCTGGTGTATCTGCTCATCGGGTACCTGGCGGTGCGCGTCGCCGTCGGCGGTGGCGGCCAGGAGGCCGACGGCCGTGGCGCGATCACCGAGGTCGGCTCGACCCCGATGGGCGGCGTGCTGTTGTGGGTGCTGGCGGCGGGGCTGGTGGCCTACGGCCTGTGGCAGGGGCTGCTGGCCGCGGTCGGCTACACCTGGATCGACAAGCAGAGGAAACGCACCGTCAAACGGGTGACGTCCGGCGTGCGCTGCGTGGTGGGGATCTCCTTGGGCGTCTACGCGGCCAGGGTCGCCATGGGCTCGGGGGAACAGGGCAGCGGCGACCAGAAACAGCAGGAGTTCACCGCGCGGCTGCTCGGGTTGCCCGCCGGGCCGTTCCTGGTGACCTTGGTGGCCGTCGTCGTGTTCGGGGTCGCGGTGGGTTCGGTGGTGAAGGGCGTGCGCCGGACCTTCCTGCAGGATCTCGACCTCTCGCGGCTCCCGTCGGGGACGCGGCGGTGGGTCGAGCGGCTCGGCAGGATCGGTTACGTGGCAAGGGGTGTCGTATTCGGCGTGGTCGCGGTACTCGTCGGCTACGCGGCGCTGACGCACGACGCGGCCCGCTCCGGCGGGCTCGACGCCGCCCTGCGGACCTTGGCCGCCCAGCCGTTCGGCACGGTACTGCTCATCGTGGTGGCCGCCGGGGTCGCGGCCTTCGGCGTGTACTGCGTCGGGGCGGCACGGGCACAACGTGGCTGACGGCGCGGCCTGGGCCTGAACGGAAGGTAGGGGCGGCGTAAGAGTGGCCTCGTGTCTCACTTTGAGACATCGGCGATCAGAGCGACGACGCGGCGCGATAGTCCTTCGGCGAGGTCCCGAGAAGCCGGGTGAACATCGTGGAGAACGCGGCGGGGCTCTCGTAGCCGAGCGAGGCGGCGATCCCGGCGATGGGAAGACCGTCCGACAGCAGCGAGAGGGAATGCAGTACGCAGGCCCGCTGCCGCCAGCGGGCGAAACCCATCCCGGTTTCGGTGGTGAAGAGCCGGTTCAGCGTCCGCTCGCTCACGTGCAGCCGGTCGGCCCAGCCGCCGACCGGATCGTGGATGTCCGGAGCGTCCAAAAAGGACTCGCACAGGGCGCGCAGCCGGTCGTGCTTCGGCAACGGGAGATCGAGGCGGACCGGGGCGGCCCGGCGGATCTCGTGCAGGGTCAGGCCGATGACCGCGGCGTCCCGCCCGCGCGGGGTGTACAGCCCGGGCACGCCGACGGCCTCGTTCAGGAGTTCCCGGAGCAGCGCGGAGACTTCGACGACCTGACAGCGGCGCGGGAACCACGGCACCGCCTTCGGCTCGATGTACAGGCTCCGGGTGCTCACGGTCGTGGTGAAGACCTGATGGACCGTTCCCGGCGGCACGAGCACCGCCCGCCGCGTCGGGATGGTCCACGTGCCGTCGGCCGTTTCGACCCGCATCGATCCCGTCGCGCTGTAGAGGAACTGCGCCCGCCGGTGCCGATGCGGGAGGATTCGGTGCCCCGGCGGGTAATCGGTGCGGATCGCCACCACGGCGCGGTCGAGGTGGTCGACCTCGTCGATGGGGATGTCGCGCACCTCACCCAGCCTACGCCGGGTGTCCGATGCGCGAAAGAAAGTGGCGTTCTTTCGAATGCCCGCCGCGCCGCGGGCGCCTACCGTCGCAGGAGTGCTGATCGAGATCTCGGTGCTCCTCGCGTTCGGTTGCCTGAGCGGGGTCACCACCGTCCTTTTCGGATTCGGCGGCGGTTTCGTCACCGTGCCCGTCGTCTACGCCTTCGCGCTCGCCGATCCGGAGCACGCAGCGTCCGCGATGCACGTGGCGGTGGCCACGTCGACCGCGGTGATGGTGGTCAACGCCGGGAGCGCGTCCGTCGCGCAACTGCGGACAGGACGGCTACGCCGCGACTATTTGTGGCCGCTCATCGCGTTCATCGGCCTGGGTGCCGTTCTCGGGTCCTTCGCGGCGACCATGGCCGGCGAGGGCGTGCTGCGCTGGCTCTTCGTCGCCTATCTCGCGCTGACCATCGCCGACAGCGTTGTCCGGAAGGGATTCGTGAGCAGGCGGGACGACGGCAGGCCGCGCGCGCTCGGCGGGTTCACCACCACCGCGGGCGGAACGGGGATCGGTGCCGTGGCGAGCTTTCTCGGCGTCGGGGGCAGTGTCCTCACCGTCCCGCTCATGCGGCGCAAGGGTTTGCCGATGGCCGACGCGGCCGCGCTGGCGAACCCGCTGAGCCTGCCGGTGGCGGTGATCGGCACGGCCGTCTACGCCTTCGCGGTGACGGGCCCGGCCCCGGGCGCCGCCCACCTCGGCTACATCGACCTGGTGGCCGCGGGGGCGCTGCTGTGCGGATCGCTGCCCGCCATCGCCGTGACCCGCCGGGTGGTCGGCCGCATCCCGGATCGCGCCCACGCCATCGCGTACCTCGCCTTGCTCGCCACCGCGCTGATAGCGCTCGTCGTCCGTTAGTGATCCGATGAGTTCGGGTGATGTCAAGCCTTGACAAGGCATTGTCGGGATGGCAAGGGGTTATCGGCAGGCAAAGATCCGACGAATCCTCTATACCTTTGGGAGAACTTGCGCCAAGATCTCCCGCATGAAACTGAGATCGATCACCAAACGCATGTTCGTTCTCGGACTGCTGACGGCTCTCGGGACCACCGGGGCGACGTCGGTGGCCACCGCCGAACCCCAGCTGCCGCCTGCCGAGGTCAACGCGACCGGACAGCCGCACGGCGCCTGGGACCCGGTCGGCCCGAACAGCGTCGGCGGGCTGCTGGCGGTTTCACCCGCCGGGCTCGCGATGATGGTGCCCGGCCCGCCCGCCCTGTGGCTCTCCGGCGACCGCGGCGCCTCGTGGACCGTGCGCAGGGGCCTGCCGGCGGACACGTCCATGCAGGGATTCTTCGCCGATCCGGTGAACCCGGACCGGATGCTCGCGGTGGGCAACTCGCCCGGCGGGATGCCCGGCGAGTGGCACGGGATGCTGCTGCGGACCACCGACCGTGGTCAGAGCTGGGAGACCCTGCGCGAGTGGTACCCCGACGGCGCGTTCGGCATGGCCACGGACCCGACGGGCCGGGTCGTCGTGGTGCAGAACCTCGACTCGCTGAGTGTCAGCATCGACGGGGGCGAGCACTGGAACGACGTGCCGAGGACCTGGCCGCGCGAGGGGATCGCCTCGCCGGTCGGCGCGCTCAAGCTCACGATGGTCGGCGACGACGCCTACTTCGCGACGGTGTACCCCGAATACGCGCTCTGGGTGGTCCGCGGCGTCAGCGGCAAGGAGCGGCGGGCGGAACTCGTCTACCGCACCAACGGCGAGGTCAATCAGGTCGCCGCGGACGGCGGGCGGCTCGTGGTCACGGTCGGCCCCGAACTCCACGGTTCCGCCGACGGCGGCAAGACCTGGACGGTGCTGCGCCGCGAGCCGGCCGGGCAGACCCTGCGCGAACCGCGTTTCGTCGGCGGACGCCTGTACGTCTCGACGTATAACGACATAGACGTCAGCCCGGACTTCGGCCGCACCTGGGCCCGCAAACCGGTGCCCGCCCCGGGCGAAGGCGTCAGCGACATGATCGAGCTTCCCGCAGCGCCGGGCAAACCCGCCACCACGCTGATCTCCTCGCTGTACCGCGGCGTGTACGCCGATGGCGGCAAGAGTGGATACCAGCAGATCGGCGTGCCCGGTGAGACCATTCGCGACCTCGTGACCACCGGGAACCTCCTGCGGGAGAGCGTCGTCGCGGCCGGTGTGCAGGAGATCTACAACACCCCGCTCCCGCGCGGCAAGGTCTCCGCGACCGACCGCGTCTGGCAGTCGCACCCCACCGACCGGCTGCACGAGGACGCGAGCCTGTCCGTCTCGCCGAGCCGTCCGGACGTCGTCTGGCAGGTCACCCGGAACGGGTTCTCGCTCGACGTGCTGCGCAGCGGTGACGGCGGGCGGACCTGGCAGTTCGCGGCGAAGGCGAAGGAAGGGCTCCCCAGGACGATCTTCGCCCATCCGGCCGATCCGGACCGGATCTTCGTCTCGGCCTTCGCGCCGACCGGTTACGTGCTCTACCGCAGCGACGACGCCGGGAAGACCTGGGAAAAGCACTCGGTCGACAGTGGCTTCATCACGTTCGCCGGCGATCCGTGGAACCCGAACCGTGTCTGGGGCGGTGACTCCGGCGGTCTGTCCCGGTCGGACGACGGTGGCAAGACCTGGACCCACGTCTCCGATGAACCGGTCAGTTCCATCTCCGTCAGCCGATGGGGTGGCGGACGCGTCCTCGTCGGTGGCGCGGGCATCCTGCTCAGCGAGGACGACGGGCGGACGTTCCGCCGGGTCCGCGACGGCGAGGATCCCCGCGAGATCAGCCGGATCCGGCCGCATCCGTTCGACTTCCGGGTGTGGTTCGCGAGCAGCGCGACCGGGGGAGGCGTGCTGCGCAGCACGGACTTCGGCCGCACCTGGTCGCCGGTACCCGGCGCGATGCCCGATCCCAGGGTGCTCTCCCTCGCGATCAGTGCCGACGGCCGGTATCTGTTCGCCGGCACCGCGCAGTCCGGCGCGTACCGGTTGAAGCTGTACTGAGTCCGAGCGCTTCGTGGCCGGAGAAAGTTCCGGCCACGAAGCGTTTACTCGGTCCCCCGTCGAATGTCAGAGTCGAGTGCATGGCCATCGACGTCGCCGCCCTCCGGCTCCACTTCCCTTCCCTCGCCGACGGAACCGCCTTCTTCGACGGGCCCGCGGGTACCCAGACACCCCGGCCCGTCGCCGACGCCATCGCCCGGACGCTCACCGGGCCGCTGTCGAACCGGGGCAAGGTCAGCCCGTCCGAACTCAACGCCGAGAACGCCGTCGTGGCCTTCCGGGCCGCCTACGCGGACTTCCTCGGCGTGCCTGCCGAAGGTGTCGTCCACGGCCGCAGCGCCACCCAGCTGACGTACGACTTTTCCCGGCATCTGGCCAAAAACTGGTGTGCGGGCGACGAGATCGTCGTCAGCCGTCTCGATCACGACGCCAACGTCCGGCCGTGGGTCCAGGCCGCGGAACGAACCGGGATGACCGTCCGCTGGCTCGACATCGATCCGGAGACCACCGAACTCGACCTCGATACGCTGGTCCTCACCGAAAGGACGAGGCTGGTCGCGGTCACGGCGGCTTCGAACGTCCTCGGTACGAAGCCGCCGATCCGCCGGATCGCCGATCTCGCCCACGACGCCGGGGCGCTGGTGTTCGTGGACGGAGTCCACTACGCCGCCCACGACCTGGTTGACGTTCCCGCGCTGGGAGCGGATTTCTTCGTCTGCTCGCCGTACAAGTTCCTCGGCCCGCACTGCGGGGTGCTCGGCGCGTCGCCTGCCCTCCTCGAAACCGTCGAGCCGGACAAGCTCCTGCCGTCGCCCGGCACCGTGCCCGAACGGTTCGAATTCGGCACGCTGCCCTACGAAATCCTCGCGGGCGCGACGGCGGCCGTGGACTTCCTCGCCGCACTCGACCCTGGATCGGCCGGACCGCGGCGGGCGCGGCTGGCGAACTCGATGAACTCGTTGCATGAGCACGAACACACGCTGCGCGCCAGGCTGGAGAAAGGGCTGGGCGACGGCGTCACGGTCCACGGCAAGGCCGCCGACCGGACGCCGACCGTCCTGATGGGCCTCGGCGGCCGCGAGCGCGAGGCGCAGAAGTACCTCGCCGAGAGGAACGTCGTCGCACCGGCGGGATCCTTCTACGCCTACGAAGTCTTCGCTTCCCTGAAACTGGAGGACCCCGCGCTCCGCGTCGGGCTGGCACCGTACACCAGCACCGAGGACGTCGACAGGCTGCTGGACGGGCTTTCGGCGTTCGGGTGACAGGCCACAGTGGACAGTGCGGCGGGCCTGTGCCGGACGGCCTCCGCCGCTTCACCCGGGACCCGTAACTCGAACAGGTTGGATTTCCGCGCCGCCGCCGGGAGCCGTATTACCGTTCGGTCATGATCGACAACGGGAGGTTCGCGATGCGTTTCCGGTCGGTGGCCGCTTCTGTCCTTCTCGGTTGCGCGCTGTGCGTCGCGCCCGCGGCACTCGGGGCCGGGGCGCGGTCGCTCGCGATCCAGCCCTGCCCCGAGGTCAACGATCCGCCCGACTACACGATCTCGAACGGCGCCAAGGCGTGGATGAAGACGAATCTCCGCAGCGACTACCTGCGCGGGCCCGGGACGATCACCTACAACAAGACCACGACCTCGTCGGTCAACGCGTCCATCACCGGTACGACCAGTGCCGAGGCGGGCGTCATCTTCGCGAAGGCGAGTGTCTCGCTGGCGGTGAGCGTCGGGGCGAGCTACTCGAAGTCCGATTCCTGGTCCTATTCCGCGACGGTGCCCGCCGGGAAGACGTTGCGGTTGCAGCAGTACAAGGAAGCGCGCTCGTTCACCGTGCAGAAGTACCGGATCGTCCCGCCGTGCAAGGTCAAGTACCTCTGGAAGAAGAACGCCGTCGCGCCGGTCAAGAGCCCCAGCTACCTGTGGCAGCTCATCGGCTGACCCCGGTTTTGGGGCCGATCACAAGACTCGTTCGCCCGATCTTGTGATCGGCCACATGGACCTACGGTGACCGTGCCGACACGCTGGGAGGAGCGTCGCGGGCAACGGGGCCCGGACGGAACGGGACGGTGGCCACGATGGGGAGACTTCGCGCACGGATACTGATCGCCGGGATGGTCGCGCTCGCGACCGTGGGCATCACGCCCGCCGCGACGGCCGAGACCGGCATCGCGAGCCGGTGGAGTGAACCAGGGCCCTACGCGGTGACCGTCGAGGCCCTCGACAGCACGCACACCGTGTACCGGCCTTCGCGGCTGGAGAAGCACCCGGTGATCCTGTGGGGCAACGGGACCGGTGCCAGTCCGAAGATTTATGACGGCTTGTTGCGGCATCTGGCTTCCCACGGCTTCGTGGTCGCGGCGGCCGACACCCCGAACGCGGGTTCCGGCCAGGAGATGCTGGCCGGGGCCACGACCCTGATCGCGGAGAACTCCCGACCCGGCAGCCCGTACCAAGGGAAGATCGACACGGCGCACATCGGCGCCACCGGCCACTCCCAGGGTGGCGGCGGGGCGATCGCCGCCGGCGCGGACGCCCGCGTCACCACGACGATCCCGATCGAACCCGGACCGCAGGGCTCGGCCGCGGCGCTGAAGGGTCCTTCGTTCTTCCTGGGCGGGCAGTTCGACAACATCGTCGTTCCCGGGTTGTTGGTCATTCCGCGGTACCGCCTGGCGGACCAGGTCCCCGCGATCTACGGCGAACTCGCCGGAGCGACCCATTTCACGCCGGTCGGCGACGGGGGCGGGTTCCGCGGCGCGATCACGGCGTGGTTCCGGTTCTGGCTTTCCGGCGACGAAGGGGCCCGCGCGGAATTCTTCGGCCCTTCCTGCGGATTGTGCCGTGACGGGGCGTGGTCCGACGTCCGGCGCAACGCGAAGGCGCTGGCCGTCCCGGGCGCTTGATCGACGGATCTTGTCGGTGCCCGAGGCTAAGGTCTGCCGCAGCAGCCTGACCTGGAGGGATATCCGCGATGACCACACTCGTCAACCGGCCGAACACCGCGCTCCTCGTCGTCGACGTCCAGAACGGAGTCGTCGACGAGGCCCACGAGCGCGACGCCGTGGTCGCGAAGATCGGCGGGCTCGTCGGCAGGGCGCGCAGGGAAGGCGTGCCGGTCGTCTGGGTGCAGCATTCCGACGAGGAACTCGTGCGGGACAGCGAAGAGTGGCGCATCGTCGGCGAACTGGACCGTGAAGATTCCGAGCCTCTCGTCGAAAAGTCCTATGGGGATTCGTTCGAGGACACCGATCTGGAGCAGGTGCTCGCCGAGCGCGGGGTCGGGCGGCTCGTGGTCGTCGGGGCGGAGACCGACGCCTGCATCCGTTCGACCCTGCACGGCGCGATGGTCCGCGGGTACGACGCGACGCTGGTCGGCGACGCGCACACGACCGTGGACAAGTCGGAGTGGGGAGCGCCGACACCGGAGCAGGTCATCGCGCACACGAACCTGTACTGGCGGTATCAGGCCGCGCCGGGCCGGAAGGGAGGGACGGTCAAGGCGGAAGACGTCGTTTTCCGCGGCTGAACCGCTTCACCGCGTTCCCGGCCAGCACGCGATCAGCAGTCCGGCGTCGCCCGTGAAACCGCTGCCGTAGTGGGACTTCGCCGCGTCGAGCACGCGGCGGACGATTTCCGGCGGTACGTGCCCGGCACCGGCGGCCAGGCTGTCGGCGAGCGCGAACCTCTCGCGGTCGGCGGCGCCCGCTCCCGTGAGGCCTTCGGTGTGCAGGACGAGGAGGTCTCCGGGACGGAGGCGAGCGGTCGTGATGTGCCCGGGGCCGCCGTCGCCGAACGGTGGTCGCCGTGCACTGTCCACTGTGGCCGGCCCGTGCCCGGTGCCGAACACGAGCGGTGGTTCGCCGCCCGCTTCGAGATGGCGCAGGGTGCCTCGGGTGAGGTCCAATTCGGTCAGCGTGCCGCGGACGGTGGTGCCGTCACGGAACTGCGCCGAAAGTGCTTTGTCGACGGTGCTCTCCTGGCCGCGCAGGTCCTGGCCTTCGCGACGGGCCGATCGATAGGCCGCGAGCGCCGTCGAGACCGCCAGACCCGCGGACCCGGTGTCCCGGCCCGCGTCGAAGATCGCCAGCCACGCCGTCGTTTCGGAAAGGGCGTAGTCGAAGGACACTCCGCGAACGTCGTAGGCGGGCTCGACGCCGCCCGCCACCACGAAGTCGCCCGTCGCCGCCGTCAACGGCGGCAGGTTCTGCCAGAGCAGTTCGGCGGTGGGACCGCGCCACCTCCGGCGCCGGGTCGTGTCGAGGCCGTCGCCGTAGCGCATCGCGGCGGCGATGAGGTGGCCGGACAGCGACGCGAGCCACTCGCACTGGGTGCGCAGCGCGGGGTCGTGGAGGTCGGTGCCCTGGAGGGCGCCGATCTCGAGCACGCCCATCCGCTCGTCGCCGTCCAGGAGCGGGGTCCACAGCCGCGGCCCACCCGGCTCCTCGGTCAGCACGGTGCCGGCGTGCCGGTAGGCCCGTCCGGCGGTGCTGGCCTCGATGGGCAGCGGCACCCGGGCGGGCGCGGACTCGGCGGGGAGGGGGTGGAGCTGCCGCTGCTCGTAGTCGGCGAGATAGACCGTCAGCTCCAGGTCGAGCGACCGGCCCGCGGCGGCGACGATCGCGGGCAGCCGCTCTGGAGAGACCCGCTGGGCGCCGTCGAGAAGTCCCACCAGCGCGGCCAGGAGACCGCGGGGGCGGCTGTCGTCCCCGGCGTCGCGGCTGTACGGTGCCCGCCGCGCGCCGGAAAGCTCGTCGAGCCGCTCGTTGAGCGCGTGGGCCACCATGTCGCGCTGGATTCTGGACAGGTGGAGCACGCCCTGCAGGTAGGCCGACAAGTCGGCTTCGCTGACATCGCCGCCCAGCGCGAAATACCTCAGCCACAGTTGCTCCAAGGTGAGGCCTGTGCGCGCGAAGCATTCGGCGATGATCCGTCGCTGCTCCGCGGCCTGGAGCGAGGACACAGTGATCACCCCCGGGGTTCTCGGCGACACTGGCCCGGGTACCACCGCGCCGCCAGGTGAAACATGAGCCGTCCCGGCGCGGAATACGCCAGGTGGCCGAACCGGGTATCGCCGCTGTGGCCGGAAGACGCGAACCGGCGCGCGCCGAACGTGGGTCGCGGTAGGCCGGGTGATCGCATTCGGCTAAGGTCGGTTTCCGAAAGCGGTTCTGAGCGTTGAGAAGTTAGCGCCGATCCGCCGGTAACCGGGTTGGTTGCGGCGGTTGATGGTGCGCGCTCGGCGCCGGTTCCCGCCGGTGACTCCCGTGGTGCATCACGCCGATGTGCAGAAGTGGGAGAGGCGGGCTTTGGCCGATGAATTCGACTGGCAGCAGGACAAGAACCGATTCGTCGAGGATGTCGGCGACGGCGACCTGCCGGTGACCTCCGAAAGCGGCGCCCGGCTCATCGCCGGGCCACTTGTCACTCAGTTCGTAGCCCTGACCAGGGCGTTGCTGGATTCCGGCTCGATCGCGGCGGTGCTCGAACGGGTGGTCTTCGCAACGCGTGACCTGGTGCCGGGCGCGGATCTGGTCAGTGTCACCCTCCTCGATCCCGACGGCGGCTTCCACACGCCGGTGCGGACCGATGAGATCGCCGGTGAACTGGATCAGCTGCAGTACCAGTACGGCGAGGGTGCTTGCGTCGAAGCGGCGCGGGTTTCGGGGCCGGCGGCGGCGTTCAGCGACAATCTGGCGGAAGACGCCCGGTGGCCGCGCTTCGGTCCCGCCGCGGCGGCGCTCGGGTTCCACTCGCTGGTCTCGACGGCCCTCCTGCCGGAAGCGTCGAGTTCGCAGCTTTCCGGCGCGCTGAACGTCTATTCGCGGAGCCCGCACGGCATCGCCAAGGCCGACCGCGACGTGCTGCTGCTTCTGGCGACGCACGCGTCACTGGCCTTGGCGACGACACACGCGGTCACGCGAGGCCAGCTCCAGGAGGAGCAGCTCCAGCAGGCGCTCGACAGCCGTGACGCGATCGGGCAGGCCAAGGGCATCCTGATGGCGCGGCGCGGGATCGACGCCGCGGAGGCGTTCGAGGTGCTGCGGCACACGTCGCAGAACATGAACGTCAAACTCCGCGAGCTGGCGGAGATGCTGTCCAAACGGCATACGGAACTGCAACTGCCGGACTGAGCGGGCGGCCGCCACTACGATCGCGGTCATGGGTTTCGGCGAGCTGGAGTTGTCGCGGACGTTCGAATGGCGTGGCCGTTCGGTGGCGTGGGAACGCCTCGGCGAAGGCGCCCCGGTGGTGCTGTGTCACGGGACACCGTGGTCGGCGCAGCTGTGGGCGCCTTTCGCGCGAGCGCTCAGCGCGGAATTCGCCGTCCACGTCTGGGACATGCCGGGGTACGGCCGTTCGTCGAAGGATCCCGGCCACGCCGTCGATCTCGGGATGCAGGGCGATCTTTTCGCCGATCTGCTCGCGCATTGGGGGTTGACCGCCCCGCACGTGATCGCCCACGACTACGGCGGGGTCGTTTCCCTGCGCGCGAAGCTGCTGCACGGCGCGGAATACGCCTCGCTCGCCCTGGTGGACGTCGTCGCGCTGCGGCCGTGGGGTTCGGAATTCTTCCGGCTCGTCGCGGAGAACGCCGAGGTCTTCCAGGCACAGCCCCCGGTGGTGCACCGAGGAGCGCTGGAGTCCTACATCGGGACGGCCTCCCATCGTGGTCTCACCGGCGCGCAGCTGGCCACGCTGACCGGGCCTTGGCTGGACGCGGACGGTCAACGCGCCTTCTACCGGCAGATCGCCGAGGCCGACGTCCGGTACACCGACGAGATCCAGGACCGTTATCCGGAACTGGCGCTGCCGGTGAAGGTGATCTGGGGCGCGGACGACACGTGGATCCCCGTGGACCGGGCCGAGCAGCTCGCCGCCGCGATTCCCGGTGCCCTCCTGGACGTCATTCCCGAGGCCGGGCATCTGATCCAGTACGACGCGCCGGTCGAACTGGCTTTCTCCCTGCATCGGTGGCTCACCGCGGAAGTGGGCCGGTGGGGACCTGCCGGGAGCGGACGCTGAACCGCGCCGTCAAGATCGACATCGAGTCATTCGGATATCAGAATTCGTCTACGTGATATCCGGCGACGTACGCGCTCGAAAGCAGGGCACCGTGACATTCCGCCGTCGACGGGCCGAAACCGATCGGGACCCAATGCCCGACGGTGTACCAATAGGAGGATCCGGACGCGCAGTGGGCGACCACCCGGTAGGTCTCCGAGTGTCTCGGCAGCGAGAAGCAGGTCAGGGAAATGCCCTCGCCGAAGAGGATTCCGTAGCGATCGCCGTTGCATCCGTAGGGTGGGAACCTGCCTTCGGTCGCCGCGGAGGCCGGCGTGGCGGCCAGGAATACGGCCGCCGAAAAGGCGGCCATGACTAAAGCGGCGATTTTCTTCTTCATCGAATTCTCCCGCGGCTCGTTCCCAATGGAATGCCAAGGTTAGCCGCACGGAAGAATTGTCGTGAATTCATCGGGCAGGTGAAACGAGAACGCGTGCGGTGAACCGCGCTGCTCCGAAAGAGCGTCGTTCGCCCCTCTTCTGAGTTCCCGGCTCCCCTTTTGGCCTAGCGTCGCCGGTACTGCGCCGGAGACGTGATGGTGGACCGGTCTTCGTACGACCCGGGCCTGCCGCGGTCGACGTGGAACGTCGTCAGGGTGCTCACCGGGGAGCGCGGGTCGCGCCGGTCGCCGATCACCCGCATATGCGTGCTCCAGCGGCGCGGGGTGACCTCGTAGACGTCGTACCCGTACCGGTTGCCCTCGAAGTACTTGAGATGCGGGTTGGCCGCGCCCATCTTCGGTCCGTTCGTGGCGTTCCATTCGGGGGAGTAGGCGCCGGAGCTGACCGAATGCGCGGTGAACTCCGTGCCGATCACCGGGGTGGACGGATCCGCGAAGTCCGGGCGGATGTCGTCGACGAACGCGGAATGCCAGTCGCCGGTGATCACCACGAGGTCTTCGAGGCCGCTCTGGGCCACGTGGGTCAGCACTTCCTTGCGCTCGGCGAGGAAACCGTCCCATTGGTCCGTGAACATGTAGCCGCCGCCGGGCTTCGCGAGCTGGCTCAGCATGATCGAGTTCACCCAGCAGTGCCACGCCTCGCCCGCGCCGGTCACCTGGTCCTTGAGCCACGCCTTCTGGTCCGCGCCGAGGATCGTGCCGTCGGGCAGGTTCTGCGCCGACCGGTACTGCCGGAGATCCAGAATGGACAGATCGAGGAGGTCTCCCCAGCGCCGCTGCCGGTGGATCCTCGGCGTCGAGGGGTGGTCGGGGCGCACCGGCATGTGCTCGAACCAGGCCTGGTACGCCGCCGAGCGCCGCGCCCGCAAGGACGGGGTGGTGCCGCTGTAGTCGTTGACGACCTCGTGATCGTCCCAGGTGATGAACCAGGGGTGGGCGGCGTGGGCGTCCCGCAGCGAGGGGTCGGATTTGTAGAGCGCGTGCCGCCGCCGGTACGCCGGCAGGGTCAGCACCTCGGGGCCTTCGTGGTCGCGCAGCGGATTCCCGCCGACCTGACCGTGCTCGTAGACGTAGTCACCCAGGTGGACGACGAAGTCCAGCTCTTCCCGCGCGATCCCGGCGTGCGCCGCGTAGAACCCGTCGTGGAAGGCCTGGCAGTTCGCCGAGGCGAACCGCACCCGCCGCACCGGTCCGACCGGCGCGGTCCGGGTGCGGCCGATCCGGCTGACCTTGCCGAGCGCGTGGAAGCGGTAGTAGTACTGAGCGCCCGGCTCCAGCCCGGACACCGGGACGTGCACGCTGTGCCCGAGCCCGGCGGTGGCGGCCGTCGTCCCGTGTGCCACGCGGCGGCGGAACCCGCGGTCGGTGGCGACCTCCCAGGCGACCTCGACGGTGTCGTCCAGCGGCTGCTCGAACTCCATCGGCTTCGGCGCGAGCCTGGTCCAGAGCGCGACGCCGTACGGGACGGGGTCGCCGGACGCGACCCCGAGGGTGAACGGCGCTTCGTCCCAGGTCGCGCCCAGCGCCGCCGCGGCCTCCTCCGCCTGCGCGACCGTCATCCGCGAACTCAACGGCCAGGCCAGCCCCAGCGCACCGGCGGTGGCGGCGCCTCGCAACAGGTCCCGGCGGTTGACGGACATCGGTGGTCTCCTCGGCAGTCGGCGGATCGCTCTCCGACACCGAACACTGCCAAGATGGCCGGAGCCCGAAGCGGGGGAGAACATCAGACGGTGATGACGACCTTGCCGCGTGCGTGGCCTTCACGGACGTAGCGGATGGCTTCGGGCACGTCGGCCAGCGAGTAGGCCCGGTCGATGACCGGCGTCAGTTTCCCCGCTTCGGCGAGCGCCCGCAGCGTCTGGAGATCGTCCTGGTCCTCGGTGGAGAACAGGCCGCGCAGCTTCTGCTTCACGAACGGTCCGAGGAGCAGCGCCCGCACATTGCGCCCCACCGCGCCGATCCACTTTCCGTCGCTCTCGCCGCCGACGAGGACGAGGGTGCCTTGCGGAGTGAGGGCCTTCCGCAGCGAGGCCAGCGACCGGTTGCCCGCGGTGTCGAGGATGAGGTCGTAGCCGCCACCGAACTCCTCACGGGTGTAGTCGAAAACGCGGCTCGCGCCGAGTGAGCGGACGAGGTCGACCTTGCCCGTGCCGCACACACCGTCGACCTCGGCGCCGAACGCCTTGGCGATCTGCACCGCGAAAGTGCCGACGCCACCGCCGGCGCCGATGACCAGGACCTTCTGCCGGGGCGCGACCCGGCCTCTGTCCCGAAGCGCTTGGAGCGCGGTGAACGCGGAGATGGGCACAGCCGCCGCTTCGTCGAAGCCGAGCCGCTCGGGCTTCCGGGCGATCTTGTCCACTGTGGTCAGTGCGTACTCGGCGAAGGAACCTTGGCAGGTACCGAAAACCTCGTCGCCCGGCCGGAACCGGGTCACGTCGTCGCCGACGGCGTGCACCACGCCCGCGAAGTCCAGCCCGCGGACCCGGGCCTTCGGTCTCCGCACGCCGAAACCCATCAAGCGCACCAAATACGGCGTGCCCTCCATGAGGTGCCAGACTCCGGGATCGACCGCGGCCGCCCGGATCCGGACGACCACCCCGCCCGGTCCGGCTTCGGGTTCGGGCAGGTCGGTCAGGGTCAGGACGTCGGTGGAGCCGTACTCTTTCTGGGCGATCGCCTTCACGGCGGCCTCATTCCTGGTCTGGGTACTGGAAAACGTCGTCGAGCGCGACGCCGAACACCCTGGCGATCCGGAAGGCCGTCTCCAGGGACGGCGAGTAGCGGCCCTGTTCGATGGCGATCACCGTCTGGCGGGTGGCGCCGATCCGGTCCGCGAGTTCGGCCTGGGTCATCTCACCCTTCGCGAACCGCAGTGCGCGGATGGAGTTCGTGACCTTGGTCGGCTTCACCATGCCTGGAATCCCCAGCGGTAGGCGGCGATCTTCGCGATCGAGCCGAGCAGGGAGGACAGGACGAAGGCGAGGTACACGGTGTTGGCGATCCAGAAGTGGTCCAGCTCCGCCATCGCCATGACGAGTGCCGCGACACCGCCGATCACGACGAACGACTGTCCGATGTACTCGCCGAACCGGCCGATCTCGCGGTCGCGCTGGTCCTTGCGGCCCGCGTCACGTGGCGAGGTGATCGCGGCGGTGATGTTCAAGACGATCGAAGCCACGATGGCCGCGCCGATCGTCCACAACAACGGTGCCACGTAAGGGATGTCGGCGAGCGGGCCGGAGCCCGCCCGGCGGAGGACGACGATCAGGTACGCGGCATAGCCGAAGACCGTGACCACCACCATGATCCACGCGCGTTTTTCTTCCATCGCCACGAAGCCCAAGGTAAAGAGTTCTAGACATCATGTCAAATATTCTTTACTTAGACACCGGCAAGTAGTTCGTGATACAAATAGTGCGTACTGCGAACTTGAGGAGTGGTGATGACACTTTTCGGCTTCGGGCTCGAAACCGGCGTCGGCGAGGTGGAAGACCTCCTGCGGCACGCCGAACAGGCCGACCGCGCGGGACTCGACCTGGTCAGCCTGTCCGACCATCCGTACTTCGCCGACCGGCTCGACGCCTACGCGGCGCTGGGCGTGATCCTCGGCCGGACGTCGCGGGTCACGGCCGCGGTCAACGTGACCAACCTGCCGAGCCGTCCCGCGCCGATGCTGGCGAGGACGATCACGTCACTCTCGGCGCTCTCGGGTGGCCGGGTCGCGCTCGGCATCGGCGCGGGCGGGCTGTGGCGTGAGATCGCCAAACTCGGTGTCGCGCACCGGACGCCCGCCGAGGCGGTCCGGGCGATGGGCGAGGCGATCACCCTGATCAAGGCGCTTTCCGGCGGCGGGGCACCGGTGACCTTCGAGGGGGAGTTCTACTCCGTCGACGGGCTGGTGCCGGCGGCCGCGCCCGCGCCTCCCGTCTGGACGGGCGCCGTCGGGCCCAAATCCCTCGCGGTGACCGGAAAACTCGCGGACGGCTGGATCCCGGGGCATGCCGCGGACTGGCTCAGCCCGCGGTTCGCCGAATCCCGTCCGGTGATCGACCAGGCCGCCGTCGACGCCGGCCGTGACCCTGGCGAGGTCGCCACCATCTACAACTTCCCCGGCCGCATAACGGAAAAGCCCACGGCGTCGCCGCGTGACGACGAGGGGCGGTGGGTCGGTGGTTCGCCGGAGCAGTGGGTCGAGGAACTGGTCACGGCGGTGCGCGACCACGGCGCCGCGGGGTTCATCTACTTCCCGGTCGAAGACGGGACCACTACCGACAGCGCGCTCGGCCGCTGGGGGAACGAGGTCGTCCCGGCGATCCGTGAGGAGCTGGCCAAGGGCTGACCGCCGGTGACACGCGCGTTCCGCGGGCTGGTTCCGTGTCGCGAAAGCCACTTTGGGGACGTCTGATGTCCCGAAAGTGGCTTTCGCGACACCCGCCGACGACACGGGCCGTGCCGCCCGGGCCTTGAGCCCCGGCGATCNTGGAATCGTCCTAGCCACTCACGAGGCCTTGGTTCCGTGTCGCGAAAGCCACTTTGGGGACGTCTGATGTCCCGAAAGTGGCTTTCGCGACACCCGCCGAGGCTGGGCGTGAGGTCAGGCGCCGACGGTGAGGGTCTCTTCGAGGGTCGCCCGGTGCGTCGGCTTCGCCTCTTCGTAGCGGCGGCGCCCCTCGTCGGTCACGACGACGAAGATCCCGCGCCGGTCCGACTCGCAGAGCGCGCGCTGGACGAGCCCTTCGCGCTCGAGGCGGGCGACGAGTCGTGAGGTGGCGCTCTGGCTCAGGTGCACGACCTCGGTCAGGTCGGCCGCGCGGCATTTGCCGACCACACAGTTCACCAGTCGTTCCAGGGCTTCGAACTCGGTGACGCCGAGGCCGTGGCGCTCCTGAAGGCGGCACTCGAGCCGCCCGAAGACCGCCGCGTGCCGGGCGGACAGTTCGTGCCACTCCCGCAGCAGGTCTTGTTCGGCGACGTCGCTCACGCGGCCCAAGATAGCATGCACGTGAATTTTATGCAAAGTCATTAAATGCACTTGCATTAGATGCGTGTGCATGTACTGTACGGATCATGAGTTCTTCCGTGCAGCTGTCCACCAGCTCGACAAGGTGGGACGCGCGCCTCTGGGGTGTCCTGCTCACTGTGTCCGTCGTCGTGGGCCTCGACGCGCTCGACGTGTCGATGGTCGCCGTCGCCCTCCCGTCCATCCAGGCCGAACTCGGCCTCTCCACCGGTGCCCTGCAATGGATCATCAGCGCCTACGTGCTCGGCTACGGCGGCCTGCTGCTCCTCGGCGGGCGCACCGCCGACCTGCTCGGCAGGCGCCGGGTCTTCCTCGTCGCCGTCGCGGTCTTCGCGCTCGCTTCCCTGCTCGGCGGCCTCGTCGACGACGGCGCGCTGCTGATCGCCACCCGCTTCATCAAGGGTCTCGCCGCCGCGTTCACCGCGCCGGCCGCGTTGTCCATCATCACCACGACCTTCCACGAAGGCCCCGCCCGCAACCGGGCGATCAGCATCTTCGCCGTCTTCGGTGCCAGCGGTTACTCCGCGGGCCTCGTCTTCTCCGGGCTGCTCACCGAGGTGGGCTGGCGCTGGACGTTCCTGCTGCCGGTGCCGATCGCGCTCGCCGCGCTGGCCGCCGCGATCAAGCTGATCCCGTCCTACTCGCCGCAGACCGGTGGCGGCTACGACTTCCCGGGCGCGATCACCGGTGCGGCCGGTTCGCTCCTGCTGGTCTTCGCCGTGGTCGAGGCACCTGAGATCGGCTGGGCCGCGCCGCGGACGCTGATCTCGTTCGCCCTCGCGCTCGCCCTGCTCGTCACCTTCGTGTTCATCGAGAAGCGCAGCAAGCACCCGCTGCTCCGGCTCGGCATCCTGCGCTCCGGCCCGCTGGCCCGCGCCAACCTCGGTGGCGCGACGTTCTTCGGCGCCTACATCGGTTTCCAGTTCGTCGTCATGCTGTACCTGCAGAACGTGCTGGGCTGGTCCGCGTTGCAGACCGCGCTCGGGTTCCTGCCCGCCGCGCTGATCGTGGCCTTCGGGTCGCCGAGGATCGAGCCGCTGATCGACCGGCTCGGCACCCCGCGCACGATCCTCGCCGGTGTCGTCGCCCACGTCATCGGATACGCGCTGTTCCTGCGGATCGACGAGAGCTCCAGCTACGCAGGCTCGGTGCTGCCGAGCATGATCCTGCTGGGCATCGGCTTCATGCTGGCGTTCTCCTCGCTGAACATCCAGGCGACCAACGGCATCTCCGACGACGAGCAGGGGCTCGCCGGCGGGCTGCTGAACACGTCGATCCAGGTCGGCGGCGCGATCGGGCTCGCCATCGTGACCGCGGTCCTGACCGGGAACTCCGGCGGCGCCACCGGCTCGGCCGCGCTGCTGAACGGTCTGGCGCCCGCGCTCACCGTGGTCACCGGTATCGCCGTGATCAGTGTCCTGGTGGCACTGTCCGGAATCGTCGGCCTGCGCAAGGCCGAAGCCCGCTCCACCGTCGCCGAACCGGAGTTCGCCGCGGCCGAATGACCAGGGGGTGATGGGCCCCTTCCCGCGCTCGGGGGCGGGAAGGGGCTCTTCGCTACCAGCGGATCGGCAGCGATTTCAGCCCGTTCTGGAAGTTCGACCGCAACCGCACCGGAGCGCCGGCGGGTTCGACCTCGCCGAGCTGGTCCAGGACCGCTTCGAACATCGCGCGCAGCTGCACCCTGGCGAGCTGGGCGCCGAGGCAGAAATGCGGGCCGTGCCCGAAGGTCAGGTGATCGTTGGGAGCGCGGCCGATGTCGAAGCGGTCCGGATCCTCGAAAACGGTCTCGTCGCGGTTCGCGGCGGAGAACCAGACGACCACCTTTTCGCCCGCGCGGATGTCCACATCGGACAGAACGACGTCCTCGGTCGCGGTCCGGCGGAAATGCATGACCGGCGTCCACCAGCGCAGCATCTCTTCCACCGCGCCGGGAAGCAGGGAACGGTCGGCGAGCAGCCGCCGGTACTGATCCGGATGCGACAGCAGCGCCTGCATCCCGCCGGGGATGCCGTTGCGCAGCGTTTCGTTGCCCGCCACGGAAAACAGCCAGAACAGGTTCTCGAACTCCGCGATGGACACCCGTCCGCCATCTTCGACGTGGCCCATCAGGTTGCTCATCACGTCGTCACCGGGGTTCCGGCGTTTGTACTCGCCGAGCGCGGTGGCGTACGCGTAGAGATCCGGCATCCCCTCGCGAGTGCGCGGATCGGGCATCGACCCGTCCGGCCCCGGAACCGGCCGGACCGCCAGCGCCGCCCGCGCGAGATCGGTGACCTCGTCCGCGTCGACGGTCGCGCTCACCGCGTAGTCGGCGTCCTGATAGCCGATCACGCGATTGCTCCAGTCGTACATCAGCCGCCGGTCCCGCTCGGGGATCCCGAAGACCTCGGCGAGCGTCAGCAGCGGGAGATCCGCGGCGATCGCGGCGAAATCGCACTCGCCGTCCGCGCGGACGCCGGCGATCAGCTCCCTCGCCCAGCCCTGGATCCGCTCGGTCAGCCTGGCGACCGCACGCGGCGTGAACGCCTTGGTGAGCAGGCCCCGCAACCGGGCGTGCTCGGGCGGATCCATGTTGAGCATCATGCGGCGGACGTAACCGAGGTCCTGCTCGGTCGCCGGATCCCGGATCTGCGTCCCGCCGAGGTGCGACGAGAACAGCTTCGGGTTCTTCAGCACGTGCTTGACGTCCGAATGCCGCAGCACGGCCCAGAAATCGTCCACGCGTACGACCGGCGACTCCCGGCGCAGCGCCGCGAGGTGCTCGTACGGCACGCCTCGGGTGTATACGTCCGGATCGGTGATCACGGCGTCGACCCTAGCCCGCGGGCGGGGGACTGCGGAAAGATCCGTCCGGTGGACACGCTGAAGATGCGCACCGCCGGAACCGAAGGCCCCGCCGTGCTCCTGCTGCACGGCCTCGGCGCGACGGGCGCGGTCTGGGACGGGCTCATGGCGCTGCCGGGTTATCGCTGGCTGGCGCCGGATCTGCCCGGTCACGGTGGATCGGCGCGGTTGCCGCACTACTCGTTCGGCGGACTGGCCGCGGCGGTCGCCGACGCGCTCCCGGAACGCGGTCCGTTGCTGGTCGTCGGCCATTCCCTCGGTGGTGTCGTGGGGCTCGCGCTGGCCTCCGGCTGGTTCGGGCTGGAGGTCGCCGGGCTGCTGGCGGTCGGCGTCAAGGTCGAATGGAGCGAGGACGACCTCGCGCGGGCGGCCGCCATGGCGGCGAAACCGCCTCGAGTGTTCCCGGCACGCGAAGACGCCGAATGCGGCTTCCTCAAGATCGCCGGATTGACCGGATTGGCCGAAGCGGACCCCGACGGAATCGTCGAAACCGAAGGCGGCTGGCGGCTCGCCCTGGACCCGCGCGCCTTCGCGGTCGGCGCTCCCGACATGCCCGGCCTGCTCGGCGCGGCGCGCTGCCCGGTGACCCTCGCGGCAGGCGAGAACGACCCCATGAGCCGCCCCGAGCAGCTTCGCGCGCTCAGCTCGTCCGCCATCGAACTCCCGGGACTGGGCCACAACGCGCACGTCGAAAACCCGGCCGCGGTGCTGGCCGCGCTCAGCGCTTGAGCTTGCCGAGGACGGCGATGCCCTCGGCGATGTCACTCGCCGGGCTCGCCCCGTAGCCGAGGACGAGACCCGGATTCATCGGCCGCTGACAGTGCCACGACAGCGGCTGCACCTTCACACCCTGCTCCAGCGCGGCGGCGGCGAAGTCGAGGTCGGAGAACTCCGCGTCGAAGGTGATCGTCAGGTGCAGCCCCGCGGCGGCGCCGTGCACCACGGCGTCGGGGAGATGTGTCCGGAGCGCGTCGATCATCGCGTCCCGGCGGCGGCGATGCCGTTTGCGCACGAACCGCAGCTGCCGCTCCATCTCGCCGGACTCCATCAGATGCGCGAGCACCAGCTGCGGGAGGACGGCGTTGCCAAGGTCGGCGAACCGTTTGGCCGCGACCACCTCGTCCCGGTACCGCGACGGGACCAGCATCCAGCCCACCCGGAGCGCGGGCGCGAGCCACTTCGACACGCTGCCCGCGTAACAGACCTGCTCGGCGAGCATCGAGCGCAGCGCGGGAACGGGCGGACGGTCGTAGCGGTGCTCGGCGTCGTAGTCGTCCTCGATGATCAGCCCGCCGTCCGCGGCCCAGCGCATGAGCTCGCGACGGCGTTCCCCGCCGAGCACGACCCCGGTCGGGAACTGGTGCGCGGGCGTGAGCAGCACGGCGGGCGCGCCACTGCGCACGAGCTCGCCGACGTCGACCCCGTCCTCGTCGACGCGGATCGGCGGCGTCGCCAGCCGCCGGTCGTGCAGATGCTGACGGGCGCCCAGCGAACTCGGGTCCTCGACGGCGATCTCGGAGACGCCGTTCTCGAGCAGCACCTGGGCCAGCAGGCCGAGGCCCTGCGCGACACCGGCGACGATCAGCACGTCGTCGGCGTCGACGGTGATACCGCGGGTGCGGGCGATCCAGTGCGCGATCGCGAGGCGTAGCGCGGGCGCGCCCCGCGGGTCGCCATAGCCGAAGTCCGCCGCCGAGAGGCTGTTGAGCACCGTGCGTTCGGCACGTAGCCAGGCCGTTCGCGGGAACGCCGTCAGATCCGGCACGCCGGGGGACAGGTCGATCCTCGCCGGGGTCGCCCGCAGCGAGTCGAAGACGCCGATCCCGGGCGCGGGCCGGAAGATCGTGCCCGCGGCGGGCGGGCCGGAGGCCGTCTGCTCCTTGGTCCTCGCCGGTGCCGCGACGACCACCGTGCCCGCGCGGCCGCGTCCGGCGACGTGCCCGTCCTCGACCAGCCGCTGGTAGGCCTCGGTGACCACGCCGCGGGAGACCCGCAGGTCCGCGGCCAGCGCCCTGGTCGCGGGCAGCCTGCTGCCGACCGGCAGGCGGCCGTCGGAGATGGCGTGCCGCAACCGCGACGCCAGCCAGGCCGACCGGCGCCCCGGCGGGGCGTCCCCGATGTCCAGCTGCAGGAAGTCCGAACCTTCGGCAGTCACCTGATCATTGTGTCATTCGGGCTCGTAGGCGAGGTTCGGCCGCAGCCACTGCTCCATAGTGGACAGTTCGAGGCCTCGGCGGGCGGCGTAGTCCTCGACCTGGTCCTTGCCGAGCCGTCCGACGGTGAAGTACCGGGAATCGGGGTGGGCGAAGATCAGCCCGCTGACGCTCGCCGCCGGCGTCATCGCGAACGACTCGGTCAGCCCCATCCCGAGCCGGTCGGAATCGAGCAGCTCGAACAGCTCCCGCTTCTCGCTGTGGTCCGGGCTCGCCGGGTAGCCCAGCGCCGGGCGGATGCCGCGGAACCTTTCGGCGTGCAGATCCTCCAGCTTCGGATCGGCGTCCGGCTCGAACCAGTCCCGCCGTGCCTTGAGGTGGAGGTACTCGGCGAACGCCTCGGCGAGCCGGTCCGCGAGCGCCTTCACCATGATGGCGCGGTAGTCGTCCTGCTTGGCCTCGAACTCGGCCGCGAAGTCCTCGGCACCGAGGATGGTGACCGCGAAGCCGCCGAGATGGTCGCCCGCGCCGGCCGGGGCGATGTAGTCCGCCAGGCAGCGGTTGGGCCGCGACAGCGGTTTCTTGGTCTGCTGGCGCAGCATCGGGAACTTGACGCCCGACTCCAGGATGATGTCGTCGCCCTCGGAGTGCGCCGGCCAGAACGCGTACGCGCCCTTCGCCTGGAACCGCTCTTCGGCGATGATCTGGTCCATCAGGGTGTTCGCGTCGTCGAACAGCTCCCTGGCCACCGGGTTGTTCAGGATCGCCGGGTACTTGCCCTTCAGCTCCCAGGCCAGGAACAGGAAGGTCCAGTCGATCATCTCGCGCAGCTCGGTGAGCGACGGCGAGACGTACCGGACGCCGGTGAACGCGGGCGTCGGGATGTCGTCGAAGGAGACCTTCTCCGGGTTGGCCCTCGCCTCCTCGACCGTCAGCAACGGCGTCCGCTGCTTGTTCGCGTGCTGGACGCGCAGCTCTTCCTGGTCCTCGCGGTTCTTCTTGTCGAGGATCTCGGCGCGGTCGGCGTCGAGCAGGTCGCCGACGACGCCGACGACGCGGGAGGCGTCGAGGACGTGCACGGTCGTGTGCTCGTACGCGGGCGCGATGCGGACCGCGGTGTGCTGGCGTGACGTGGTCGCGCCGCCGATCAGCAGCGGCAGCTTCAGCCCGCGCCGCTCCATTTCGGCGGCGACGTTGACCATCTCGTCCAGCGACGGCGTGATCAGGCCCGAAAGCCCGATGGCGTCGGCGCCTTCGGAGACGGCGGTGTCCAGGATGACCGAGGCCGGGACCATCACGCCGAGGTCGATCACCTCGTAGTTGTTGCAGCCGAGGACGACGCCGACGATGTTCTTGCCGATGTCGTGCACGTCGCCCTTGACCGTCGCCAGGACGACCTTCCCGTTGCCCTGGCGGGTTTCGATCCGGCCTTCGAGGCGCGCCTTCTCCTTCTCGGCCTCCATGAACGGTTCGAGGTAGGCGACCGACCGCTTCATCACGCGCGCGCTCTTGACCACCTGCGGCAGGAACATCTTGCCGGACCCGAACAGGTCGCCGACGATCTTCATGCCGTCCATGAGGGGGCCTTCGATGACCTCCAGCGGCTTCGGCAGCTTCTGGCGCGCTTCCTCGGTGTCCTCTTCGATGTAGTCGACGATGCCGTGCACCAGCGCGTGACTCAGCCGTGCCTCGACGGTGTTGTCGCGCCAGGAAAGGTCGACCGTGCGCTGGGTTCCCTTGCCGTTGACCGTTTCCGCGAACGTGACGAGCCTGTCGGTGGCGTCCTCGCGGCGGTCGAAGAGCACGTCCTCGACCAGCTCCAGCAGATCCTTGGGGATGTCCTCGTAGACCGCGAGCTGCCCGGCGTTGACGATGCCCATGTCCAGCCCGGCGCGCACCGCGTGCAGCAGGAAGGCCGAGTGCATCGCCTCGCGCACGACGTTGTTGCCGCGGAAGGAGAAGGAGAGGTTCGAGATACCGCCGCTGATGTGCACGCCGGGGCAGCGTTCCTTGATCCGCGGCAGCGCGTCGATGAACGCCTTGGCGTACCCGTTGTGCTCGGAGATACCGGTCGCGACCGCGAGCACGTTCGGGTCGAAGATGATGTCCTCGGCGACGAAACCCGCCTGCTGGGTGAGCAGATCGTAGGCGCGGGCGCAGATTTCGACCTTCCGGTCGGCGGTGTCGGCCTGGCCCTGTTCGTCGAAGGCCATCACGACCACGCCCGCGCCGTAGTCGCGGATGCGGCGGGCCTGCTGGAGGAACTGCTCCTCGCCCTCCTTGAGGCTGATGGAGTTGACGACTCCCTTGCCCTGCACGCATTTCAGCCCGGCCTCGAGCACCGTCCAGCGCGAGCTGTCGATCATGATCGGCAGCCGGGCGACCTCGGGTTCGGTGGCGATGAGGTTCAGGAACGTGGTCATCGCCTTTTCGCTGTCGAGCAGGTCGGCGTCCATGTTGACGTCCAGCAGGTTCGCCCCGCCGCGGACCTGCTCCAGCGCGACGTCGACGGCGGCCTGGTGGTCGTCGGCCTCGATCAGCTTGCGGAACTTGGCGGAACCGGTGACGTTGGTCCGCTCGCCGATCATGACGAACCCGGTGTCCTTGCCGATCTCGAACGGCTCCAGCCCGCTGAACCTGGTGTGCGGCTTCGGGGCCGGGACGTTCCGCGGCTTCATCCCGCGGACGGCGTCGGCGATCTCCTTGATGTGCGCGGGGGTCGTGCCGCAGCAGCCGCCGACGACGTTGACCATCCCGGCCGTGGCGAAGTCGCCGAGCAGCCCGCCGGTCTCCTCGGGCGTCTGGTCGTAACCGCCGAACGCGTTCGGCAGACCCGCGTTCGGGTGGCAGGCGGTGTACGTGCCCGCGAGGCGGGACAGCTCGGCGATGTGCGGGCGCATCTCCTCGGCGCCCAGCGAACAGTTGACGCCGACGAGCAGCGGATCCGCGTGCTCGATGGAGCTCCAGAACGCCTCGACCGTCTGCCCGGACAGCGTCCGGCCGCTCAGGTCGACGATCGTCACCGAGATCCACAGCGGCAGATGCGGCGCGACGTCGCGGGCGGCGGCGATGGCGGCCTTGCAGTTGAGCGTGTCGAAGATCGTCTCGATGAGCAGCAGGTCCACGCCGCCCTCGGCGAGCGCCTTGATCTGGTCGGCGTACGCGGCGTACACCTCGTCGAAGGTGACCGCGCGGAACGCCGGGTCCTCGACCTTGGGTGACAGCGACAACGTGACGTTCAGTGGCCCGACCGACCCGGCGACGAACTTCCCGCCCGCCGCGTCCGCCGCCTCGCGGGCGATCTGGGCGCCACGGAGGTTCATCTCGTACGCGAGATGCTCGAGCCCGTAGTCCGCCTGGCCGATCGTGGTGGCGGTGAACGTGTTCGTGGTCGTGATGTCCGCGCCGGCGTCCAGATACTGGCGGTGGATGTCGAGCACGACGTCCGGCCTCGTGATGTTCAGCAGGTCGGGGTCGCCGGTGATGTCACGGGGATGGTCCTGGAACCGCTCGGTGCGGTAATCCTCCGGCTTGAGGCCGGCGTTCTGGAGCATCGACCCCCACGCCCCGTCGAGCACGACGATGCGCTCATCAAGCAGCTTTCGCAGGGCCGTCGTTTCCATCCAGCGCTCCTCCCATGTCGTGGGAGGCGCCCTTGCGGTGAAGTCCGGGGCCGAGCGTGGCGGACCCGGCGGTCCGTTGCAGCGCCTCTCGACCTTGGTGCTCAAGACTACCGGATCAGGACAAGGGCACTTCGCCTGAATTGCTCTCGTGCTGGCCAGCGCGGGTTCGGCTTTCCCGCATCGTGGGATGGCGGGTTTCGGCCTGCGTGGGCCACGATCCTGTGGCCGACGTCGATCATGCGGGGGTCGTTGCCGGATTTCGGTAATGCCACCATCGTGCGTTCGGCGCGGGATGTGGTCGCCGCGGCGACGGGAAGGCCGAGTCATCGAATGAGCATCGACGCGAGCGAGCGACTGATCGAACTGGTGCGTGCGAACGGCGACGTGTCGAACCGCGCCGACGGTGCGAACGAGGGGACGATCGCCGCCGCGGAACGAACTCTGGGTGTCGAGTTCCCTCGGTCGTATCGACGCCTGGTCGAGGAATTCGGCACCTGGGACATCGCGGGACTGGAGTTCCTCGGTGTGTACAGCGCTCCCGGGGTGCGGTGTGGTGGTTTCGCAGCGACGGCATCGATTTCGAGGACTGGCTGGAATCGGTGACGCGGGATCCGGTCTGGAGAACGCTCCGGCGGAAGGAGATCGCCGAATTCGTTCTCACACAGGAATCTGTCTGACTTCGGCGAGCAGTGTTTTGGGGAGGACGACGGTGGTCGAACCGTTCGCAAGCGTAGACATGTTCGCAGGCCCACCTGTCGACGATGCGCTGATCGCTGAGACCGAGAAACGACTCGGGTATCGCCTCCCGTCGTCCTATTTGGACGTCCTGCGCCGGGCGAACGGCGGGGTTCCTCCGGCGCAGGCGGTGTCCGACTTCGTTCCCGACCTCTGGGTGGCCGATCATTTCGAGGTGCGATCGCTGATCGGAATCGGCGGTGCCCAAGGAATCGACTCAAGCGGCGGACACGGAAGCAAGGGCATGATCGCGGAGTGGGGGTACCCGGATATCGGGATCGTCCTCTTCGACATGCCTTCCGGTGGGCACGACGCGGTCATGCTCGACTATCGCGAATGCGATGGCGATGCTGAGCCATCCGTCGTTTATCTCGACGAAGATCGGGTTCCCCGCCGGATCGCCCGTGATCTCGCCGAATTCCTCGGGCTCCTGGTCGAATCCGGTGACTCGCGAGTCTGAACGATCAGAAACCCACAGTCGCCTTCTGGATCTTCACCGGCTTCGCGGGCAGCCCGTCGGCGGGACCGTTCGGATCCGTCGGGATGATGCCGTTCGCCACGATCCGGTCCAGCACCTCCATGCCCCGCACGACCTTGCCCATCACCGAGTAGTTCTTCGGGATGTTCGCGAACGAGTGCACGATGAAGAACTCGCTGCCGTTCGTGCCGGGGCCCTGGTTGCCCATGGCGATGGTGCCGCGTTCGTAGGTCTCAGTGCCGTCGACCTCGTCCGGGAACTTGTAGCCCGGCCCGCCCTTCTCGGCTTCGTAGATGTCGCCGCACTGGAGCACACCGAGGCGCGACGAGTTCGTGAGGCGCCAGCACTGGCTGTGGTCGTAGAAACGCTGGAGCGCCAGGCTCGCCAGGTTGTGGACGGCGCACGGAGCGGCGCCGGCGCGGTTCAGGCGCACGGTCACCGGGCCGTAGTTGAAGCGGAAGGTGACGTCGACGGTGCCGCGCGTGAACGCGAAGGGGAGCGGGCGCAGGACCGGGCGGGCCGCGGGGTTTTCCGGTGTCGGCGTGAACTCGCAGCGCACGATCGGCAGGGACGCCGGGGCGGGCGCGGCGGTGGCCACGCCGGGCAGCAGGACGGCGGCGAGAGCGGAAACGACAGCGGTGACACCCCAGCGCAGCTTCATGAGGGGGAACCTAACCCAAAAGGATGGTCGTCGGGTAGCCGTTCACGTGGGCGCGCTGCCTCGCGTCGGTCCGTGAAGGCCTCCTTGCCTACCCTCAAGGTAGTGAAGGAGGCCTTCACTACCTCGCCATCGCCCCAATCGCCCCAGGTGCAACAGCAATCGCAGAGGCGGGCGCGTCAGCTGAGGAAACTCGGCCTTCATGTCCATCGGGCGGGTGAGGGTGGCGGTGAGACATCGGTCCAGGTGGTCGTGACCGCCGATTCGGGCTAGAACACGAATCGCCACTCAAGATCACCTGGAGCCGCATGTTCACCGCCGCGTACCTCGCCCTTTCCCTCGTCCTGCTCCCGCCCACCGAGATCCGCCCCGACCAGGTCGAGCACGTCGCCCTGCCCTGCGTCCAAGCAGGCGCGACGAGCGACGACGCGGACGCCGCCAAAAGCCTCAACCAGCAGCTCGCCACCAAGATGCGCGGCTACATGAACCCGTACAACACGTCGTGCGCCAGAGTGATCGTCGAGACGGTCCAGAGAGCGGGGCTCAACGATCGCGCGGCGGCCATCGCGATCGCCACGGTGATCGTCGAGTCCAGCATCGCCAACCTCGACGGCGGTCTCGGCGACTCGGTCGGACTCTTCCAGCAGCGCGCGAGCTGGGGGAGTTTCGAGCAGCGGACCGATCCGGTCTGGGCGACCGGCCGGTTCCTCGCCGTGATGCGGCAGTTCTACCCGAACGACTCGTGGAACAACGTCGCCATCGGGGAGGTCGCCGCGGTCGTCCAGCGGCCGGCGGCGAAGTACCGGCATCGCTACGGGGTCGAGGCGGGCGACGCGGTCAAGATCGTCGGCGAGTTGTGGTCCCAGAACGGCCGATGGCCCCTGACCACGAAGGTGGACAGGGGCCATTGAGCCGTGAACAAGCTACTTGCGCCAGGCCGTGCGCTGCTTGCGGATGTCCAGCACGAGGCCGAACACGAGCAGCAGGGACAGGCCGATCAGCCACAGGTTCTCGGTCCAGCCGTGGTGGTTGCCGTACAGCATCACCAGCAGGATGATCGCGGTCAGCCAGCCCGCGATCCGCGTCGCCTTCGGGAAGGAACCGTGCCAGCCCCACTCGGCCGACGGCTCGTCGCGGGGGTCAACGGTGTCGACGCCCACCCGGCCGCGCTTTTCGACCGCCTTGCTCGCCACGATCAACTCCTCAAAACCCGATGGTTCGCTTGCCCGCGAATGATCCCACACCTGGCTGCACGCGCCCGACGGGCCCCAAGCGACAATGAGCCCCGATGACTACCTCGCGAAGTGTGCTCGTGCTCGGTTCGACCGGATCGGTCGGCGCCCAGGCCCTCGACGTCGCGGCCCGCAACCCGGAGCTGTTCCGGGTCGCCGGGATCGCCGCGGGCGGGTCCGACCCCGCCGCGCTGGCCGCGCAGGCCCTGGCGCACCAGGTCGACGCCGTGGCGATCAGCAGGCCGACGGCCGTGGAAGACCTGCAGCTCGCGCTGTACGCCGAGGCGCAGAAGCGCGGCTACAACCGCGGCGACTTCAAGCTCCCGCGCATCTTCGCCGGGGCCGACGCGGTCGTCGAGATGATCGACGCCACCCCGGTCGACGTCGTGCTCAACGCGCTCCCCGGCTCCCAGGGGCTCCCGCCGACCCTGCGCGCGCTCGCCACCGGCGCCACGCTCGCGCTGGCCAACAAGGAGTCGCTGATCGCGGGCGGGCCGCTCGTGCTGGCCGCGGCCAAGCCCGGCCAGCTGGTGCCCGTCGACTCCGAGCACTCCGCGATCGCGCAGGCCCTGCGCGCCGGCCGCGAGTCCGAGGTCGCCCGGCTGGTGCTCACCGCGTCGGGTGGCCCGTTCCGAGGCCGCGAACGCGAGGAACTCGCCGACGTCACCGTCGAGCAGGCGATGGCGCATCCGACCTGGTCGATGGGCCCGCTCATCACGATCAACTCGTCCACTTTGGTCAACAAGGGGCTGGAGCTGATCGAGGCGAAGCTCCTGTTCGACATCGAGACCGACCGCATCGACGTGGTCGTCCACCCGCAGTCGATCATCCACTCGATGGTGACCTTCGTGGACGGCTCGACGATCGCCCAGGCCAGTCCGCCCGACATGCGGCTGCCGATCGCGCTCGCCCTGCACTGGCCGGACCGCGTCCCCGGCGCCGCGGCCGCGTGCGTCTGGGACAAGCCAGCGAGCTGGACGTTCGAGCCGTTGGACAACGACGCGTTCCCCGCCGTCGAGCTGGCGAGGCACGCCGGAACGGTCGGCGGCTGTGTCCCGGCCGTCTACAACGCGGCGAACGAGGAGCTGGTGGCCGCCTTCCTGGCACAGAACACCGGCTTCACCTCGATTGTGGACACTATTGCCCAGGTGGTGGAAGCCGCCGACGAATGGCGTCGTGAACCTCGCGACGTTGATGACGTACTAGCTGCCGAGCGCTGGGCTCGCGCGCGTGCCGGTGCGCTGATCGGTAAGGGGAAGTAGCGCGTGGTCTTCATTCTCGGGATCGTGCTGTTCGCGCTGGGCATCTGCCTGTCCGTCGCGCTGCACGAGGCCGGTCACATGTGGGCGGCGAAAGCCTTCGGCATGAAGGTCCGGCGCTACTTCATCGGCTTCGGGCCGACGATCTTCTCCTTCCGCCGCGGCGAGACCGAGTACGGCATGAAGTGGATCCCGCTCGGCGGGTTCTGCGACATCGCGGGCATGACCGCGCTCGACGAGGTCACCCCGGAAGAGTCGAAGCGCGCGATGTGGCGCTTCAAGACCTGGAAGCGCACCGTCGTCATGTCGGCGGGTTCGGCGATGCACTTCATCCTCGGGTTCATCATCCTGTACCTGATGGCCGTCACCATGGGCCTGCCGAATCCGGCCGCGCAGGCCGCGCCCACCGAGGCCGTGATCAGCGCCACGTCGTGTGCTCGTCCGGCCACCACCGTCGAGCAGCTGAACGACACGGCCTGCCCGCCCGGCGCCCCGACACCCGCGAAGACCGCCGGTCTCCAGGCCGGCGACAAGGTCGTCTCCGTCGCGGGCAAGCCGATCAAGACCTGGCGCGAGATGCTCGCCGCCGTCCAGGTCGCCAGTGGCCCGACGCCGTTCGTGGTCGAACGGAACGGCCAGACGCTGAACCTGACCGTCGACGTGCCGCGCGTGCAGCGGCTGGTCGCCGACGGTTCCAACAACACCACGGTCAAGGACGTCGGCATGATCGGCGCTTCGCCGATCCAGAACACCGCGCCGCCGCTGCTGAGCTATGGCCCGGTGGACGCTGTCGGCGCGACGTTCTCCTTCACCGGCACGATGTTCTCCGAGACCGCCAAGCGGCTGATCGAGTTCCCGTCGCGGATCCCGGCGGTGGTGGACTCCATCTTCGGCGGCGAGCGCGACCCGAACACCCCGGTCAGCGTGGTCGGTGCCAGCCGGATCGGTGGCGAGGCCGCCGAGCGCGGTCTGTGGGAGATCTTCGTGCTCCTGCTGGCGAGCCTGAACTTCTTCATCGGCGTGTTCAACCTGCTGCCGCTGCTCCCGCTCGACGGCGGGCATATCGCGGTCGTCTGGTACGAGCGCGTGCGGGACTGGTTCCGCAAACTGCGCGGCAAGGCGGCGGGTGGTCCGGTCGACTACACGAAGCTGTCCGCGGTGACGATGGTGCTCGTCTTCATCGGCGGCGCGGTGACTCTGCTCACCGTCACCGCCGACATCGTGAACCCGGTCAAGCTGTTCCAGTGACGCGGGAGGACGGCGGGAGAGCGCGCTGTCAGCATCGTTGCGCTGCCCAGGTAATGCTGCTCACCGTGACGGCTGACGTCGTGGATGTCCGCCGATCGGGGTAGGTACGCTTGAGGACGTGACTGTCGCTCTTGGTATGCCAGCGCTTCCTCCTCCCGTCCTCTCCGAGCGTCGCAAGACCCGACAGCTGCAGGTCGGGCCGGTCGGCGTCGGCAGCGAGCACCCGATCTCGGTGCAGTCGATGACCACCACGCTCACCTCCGACGTCAACGCGACCCTGCAGCAGATCGCCGAGCTGACCGCTGCGGGCTGTGACATCGTCCGCGTCGCGTGCCCGTCGGCGGACGACGCCGAGGCGCTGCCCGCGATCGCGAAGAAGTCGCAGATCCCGGTGATCGCCGACATCCACTTCCAGCCGAAGTACGTCTTCGCCGCGATCGAGGCGGGCTGCGCGGCGGTCCGGGTGAACCCGGGCAACATCCGCAAGTTCGACGACCAGGTCAAGGAGATCGCGCGGGCCGCGAAGGACCACGGCACCCCGATCCGGATCGGCGTCAACGCCGGTTCGCTGGACAAGCGGATCATGGACAAGTACGGCAAGGCGACCCCGGAGGCGCTGGCCGAGTCGGCGCTGTGGGAGGCGTCGCTGTTCGCCGAGCACGACTTCTACGACGTGAAGATCTCCGTGAAGCACAACGACCCGGTGGTCATGGTGCGCGCGTACGAGATCCTCGCCGAGCAGTGCGACTACCCGCTGCACCTCGGCGTCACCGAGGCGGGCCCGGCGTTCCAGGGCACCATCAAATCGGCCGTCGCGTTCGGCGCGCTGCTGCGCCAGGGCATCGGCGACACCATCCGCGTGTCGCTCTCGGCGCCGCCGGTGGAAGAGGTCAAGGTCGGGATCCAGATCCTGCAGTCGCTCAACCTCAAGGAGCGCAAGCTCGAGATCGTCTCCTGCCCCTCGTGCGGCCGCGCGCAGGTGGACGTCTACACCCTCGCCGAGCAGGTGACCGCCGGGCTGGAGGGCATGGAGGTCCCGCTGCGCGTCGCGGTCATGGGCTGCGTCGTCAACGGCCCCGGCGAGGCACGCGAGGCCGACCTCGGCGTCGCTTCGGGCAACGGCAAGGGCCAGATCTTCGTGAAGGGCGAGGTCATCAAGACCGTGCCCGAGCACGCGATCGTCGAGACGCTGATCGAAGAGGCCATGCGCATCGCCGAGGAGTCGGGCCAGACGATCGGCGAGGGCGAGCCCACCGTCACCGTCGGCTGAGTGGTCGAGACCACGCCGGGAACGGACCTTTCCCGGCGTGGTGATCTCGACCTGCCGAAGTTCTCTCAGCGTGTCGTGAAGCTTGCGTTCCGTTTACGCCGTCGATCTGGCACCCTGGAGTGGTGTTGCGGCTTGCAGGTGCACGGCTGCTCGATGATCGGGACTATCCCGCGGTCCGTGCCGCGCTCGCCACAGACCCGGTCGGCAGCTGCATGGTCAGTGCCAGGGTGGAGACCGCGGGTCTCGACCCCTGGCGGCTCGGTGGTGAGCTCTGGGCCGCGGATTCCCGCCCCGTTCGCGCGGGCAGGCTCCAGGGGCTGTGCTTCTCCGGGCCGAACTTGATCCCCTTGCGCGGCAACGCCTCGGCCCTGCGTTCTTTCGCCGATCGCGCCCTGCGCCGTCAGCGCACCTGTTCGTCACTGGTCGGCCCGGCCGAGCAGGTTCTGGGGCTCTGGGACGAACTCGAGCCGGAATGGGGCCCCGCCAGGGAAGTCCGGCACGACCAGCCGTTGATGGCGCTCGACGGGATCCCGTCCGTCGCCGCCGATCCGCTGGTCCGCGCGGTACGCCCGGAGGAACTCGACCGGTATCTCCCGGCCGCGATCGCCATGTTCATCGAGGAGGTCGGCGTCGACCCGCGCAGCGGTGACGGTGGCGCCGGATATCGCGCCCGCGTCGCCGAGCTGATCGCCGGCGGCCGCGCGTTCGCCCGGTTCGAGGACGGCGAGGTCGTCTTCAAGGCCGAGATCGGCGCGATGTCCTCGACGGTCGGCCAGATCCAGGGTGTCTGGGTGCATCCGGAACGCCGCGGCGGCGGGGTCGGCACGGCCGGGACGGCGTCCGTGGTGACCAGGCTCGTCCGCGGGATGGGCCGCACGGCGAGCCTGTACGTCAACGCCTACAACAGCCCGGCGCTCGCCGCGTACCGCAAGATCGGCTTCCAGCAGGTCGGCCGGTACGCGACGGTTCTGTTCTAGACCGTGTCGCGTCCGGCCGGACGAGGCCGGGGCTGGCAGGATCCGACGCATGCCTGCAGGTCGTCGTGTCGCCGTCGTCGTGCTCGCGGGGGTGGTGGGCCTCTCGGCCGCCGGATGCGGCCTCTTCGCCGATTCCGGTCCTGAAGACGCCATCTCGGGCTTCCTCGGCGGTCTTTCCTCCGGTGACGTCACCGCCGCGGCCTCCTTCACCGATTCGCCGGAGGCCGCGCGCGCGTCGCTGGAGATGGCTCGGAAGGCGCTGTCCCCCGAGTCGATCACCATCGTGGACAAGCAGGTCCAGCATTCGTCCGGGGCGGACAACGGGACGGCGACCTACCAGCTCACCTGGAAGCTGCCACGCGGCCGGACTTGGACGTACAAGGCCGACGCGCAGGTCCATTCCACGCAGGACGGCTGGAAGGTGCGCTGGTTGCCGACTGCGCTCCATCCGCAGCTCGCCGCCCAGCAGAGCATCGCGCTGAAGGCCGATCCGCCGGAGCTCGCGCCGGTGCTCGACCGCGACGGGTTGCCGTTGCTGCGTCCGCAGACGGTCGTCAGCGTGGTGCTCGACCCGGCGAAGGCCGGCGATCTGGTGGCCGTCACCGACAAACTCGGCGCGGCGCTCAACCGGTTCGAGGCGTCGGTGACCGGCCAGTCGATCCGCGACGGGATGAAGACGCTCAAACCCGGCTCCGGCTATCCGGTGGTGAGCCTGCGGGCGAACAGCTATCAAGAGGTGAAGCCCGAGATCTACGATCTGCCGGGCGTCCGGTTCAGCCAGCAGGAAAGGCTGCTGCCCGACGACAAGAACTTCGGCAAGCAGGTGCTGCCCGCGGTCCGGTCGCTCGTCGAGGACCAGGTGGAGGGCTCGGCGGGCTGGCGCGTCGTCACGCTCGACACGGGCGGCGGCGAGATCACCGACCTGCACTCCGAGAACCCCAAGCCCGCGCCCGCCGTCGTCAGCACGCTCAGCGTGAAGACGCAGGGTTCGGCGGAGCGGGCGCTCGCCCCGGTCCCGACGGCCTCCGCGCTGGTCGCGATCCAGCCGTCGACCGGCGAACTGCTGGCGGTGGCGCAGAACGCCCCGGCCGACCCGCAGGGCGCGATCTCGCTCACCGGCCGGTTCCCGCCGGGCTCCACGTTCAAGATGGCCACCGCCGTCGCGGGGCTGACCGCGGGTTCGGTGCGGGCGGACAGCCCCGTCGACTGCCCCGGCACGGCCACGTTCGAAAACCGGACGGTGCCGAACGAGGGCAAGTTCGCGCTCGGCGTCGTCCCGCTGTCCACGGCGTTCGCCAAGTCCTGCAACACGACGTTCGCGAAACTCGCCACCGACCTGCCGCCCGCCGCGCTGACCGACGCCGCACGCGACCTCGGCGTCGGCGCCGACTTCGTGATCCCCGGCCTGACCACGATCACCGGTTCGGTCCCGCCGGCGAACACCGTCGCGCAGCGGGCGGAGAACGGTTTCGGCCAGGGGACCGTCGTGACGAGCCCGTTCGGGCTGGCGGTCGCCACCGCGACGGTCCAGTCCGGGAAGGTCCCGGTGCCGACGCTGGTGCGCGGGATGACCACGACGTCGTCCGGGCTCGGCAAACCGATCAAGCCGGAGGTGCTCGACGCGCTGCGCGGGATGATGCGCGAGGTCGTCACCGACGGCACGGCGACGCTGCTCAAGCCGTTGGCGGACGTACGGGGCAAGACCGGCACGGCGCAGTTCGGCGACGGCACGCGTTCGCACGGCTGGTTCGTCGGCTACACCGGCGACCTGGCCTTCGCGGTGCTGACGACCGACGCGGGAACGTCCAGGCCCGCGGTCGAGGCCGCCCAGCGCTTCCTGACGGGGCTCGGCTAGCCGCCAGGTCGTAGGCTGGGCTCATGTCCGTTCGCTCCCCCTTGAAGCCCGGCGTCCAGACGCCGAGGCGAGTCGTCCCCGCCAGCATCGCCCGTCCCGAGTACGTCGACCGGCCGGCGCCGAAACGCGACACGGGCAACGGGGTCCGCACGCCCGAGGTCATCGAGGCGATGCGGGTCGCGGGCCGGATCGCGGCGCAGGCGCTCGAGGAGGGCGGCAAGGCCGTCAAACCCGGTGCGACCACCGACGACATCGACAAGGTGATCCACGAGTTCCTGCTGGACAACCACGCGTACCCGTCGACCCTGGGCTACCGCGCGTTCCCGAAGTCGTGCTGCACCTCGCTCAACGAGGTGATCTGCCACGGCATCCCGGACTCGACGGTGATCGAGGACGGCGATATCTGCAACATCGACGTCACCGCGTTCATCGGCGGCGTCCACGGCGACACCAACGCGACGTTCCTGGCGGGTGACGTCTCCGAGGAGGCGCGGCTGCTGGTCGAGCGCACGCGCGAGGCGACGATGCGCGCCATCAAGGCCGTCCGCCCCGGCAGGCAGCTCAACGTGATCGGCCGCGTCATCGAGTCCTACGCGAAGCGGTTCGGCTACGGCGTCGTGCGTGACTTCACCGGCCACGGCGTCGGCCCGGCGTTCCACACCGCGCCGACCGTGCTGCACTACGAGGAGCCGTCGGTCGACACGGTGATCGAGCAGGGGATGACCTTCACGATCGAGCCGATGATCACCCTCGGCACCATCGACTACGACATCTGGGCCGACGACTGGACCGTCACCACCAAGGACAAGAAGTGGACGGCGCAGTTCGAGCACACCCTCGTGGTGACCGAGGACGGCGCCGAGATCCTCACCCTGCCGTAGCCACCTCGTGAAGGACCCCTTCATTGCGTCTAGCGCGGTGAAGGGGTCCTTCACGTGTTTGGGCCGGGGCTTCGGATGGCGATCGCGTAGTCCGTGAAGGCCTCCTTCCCTACCTTGAGGGTAGGCAAGGAGGCCTTCACGGACCTTCGACCAAGGCCACGCCCAGTGGGTCGCCTAGGCCCCCTGTGCCGGTCAGCTCTCGTCCTGCTCCACCCTGGCCAGGAGTTCGTCCAGGAAACCGCACGCCTCGCTGGCGGCCCGGTCGGCGTCCTGGTCGGCGATGGCCTCGGCGAGGCCTTCATGCCCTATCTCCGGCAGGTACTCGCCCCCCGGCGTCACGTTCGACGTGGCGGCCACGCTGGCCGTGATCACCTCGGTGAGCCCGCGGTACATCTCGGTCAGCAGGGTGTTATGTCCACTTTGGACGACGGCGAAGTGGAATTCCGCGTCGAGGCGGGCGAAATCCTCCCAATGGCCCTCGCGCAGTTCGGCGTTGCGGCGTTCGAGCAGTTCCTTGAGCTCGGCGACCTCCTCGTCGGTCCGCGCCGCGGCCGCGAGCCGGGCGCCTTCGACCTCGAGGATGCGCCGCACCTGCAGCACCTCGCGCAGTTCCGAACCGCACAACCGCCGGATCGCGCCCGAGACCTCGCTCGTCGCCCGCACGTAGGTCCCGTCGCCCTGCCGGACCTCGAGCAGCCCCGTGTGCGCGAGTGCGCGCACGGCCTCGCGGACGGTGTTGCGCCCGACGCCGAGCTGCCCGGCGAGCTCCGGTTCGGTCGGAATCCGCTGGCCGATGGGCCATTCTCCCTGCGTGACGGCGTCACGCAGCTGCTCGATGACCTGATCGACCAGGCCGGCACGGCGCGTGGTGGCCAATGGCACAGCGTTGTCCCTTCATCCAATCATCCTATGTATGTGATACTAGCCGACGTGCGTGTCGACTCTCGAGAATCCGTGGCCCCGTTCGACGAAAGCCTTGAACTCGAAGGTTCGATCGAAACGGAGTGGCGGCCGGGAGTGATCACCGGCGGCGTGCTGCTCGGTGTCGCGGTGATCCTGGTGGCGCTCAACCTGCGCCCCGCGATCACCAGTGTCGGACCCATGCTCGGCGAGATGCGCGACGACCTCGGCGCCACGGCGACCTGGGCAGGCGTGCTCACCACGCTCCCCGGCCTCTGTTTCGCGGCCGCCGGTCTCGCCGCGCCCCTGCTGGCCCGCCGGTTCGGTATCGGCGCGGCCATCGCCTCCGCGCTTTCGGTGCTGGCCGTCGGCCTTGTGCTGCGCGTGCTCGACGGCCCGTACGTCGTGCTCGGGGGGACCCTGGTGGCCACGGCGGGAATCGCACTGGCGAACGTACTGATCCCGGTCGTCATCAAGGACTCCTTCCCGGCACGTGTCGGCATGATGACCGGCGTGTACACCGCCGCTCTGCAGGGCGGGGGCGCCCTGGGGTCCGCGCTCACCCCTCCCTTGGAGAACGCGTTCGGCGGCTGGCGCCAAGGTCTCGGCGCCTGGTCGGTACTGGCGGTGCTCGCACTCCTCGTCTGGATTCTCGCAGCCCGCGGTGCGGGACGTGCGCCCGTTGCCGAGGCAGGCAAGCAGGGTAGCGGGCGTTCGCTCCTGCGTAGTCCCCTTGCGTGGATGGTCACGCTTTTCTTCGGAACTCAGGCCTTTTTGGCCTACGTCGTGATGGGCTGGCTGCCGGAGGTGATGATCGACGCCGGGGTGAGCAAGGGTGATTCCGGGCTGCTGCTCGGCCTGATCTCGCTCATCGCCGTCCCGATCAGTCTCGTGGTCGCCCCGATGGCCGCGCGGCACAAGAGCCAGAGCCCGTGGATCGTCGGGCTGGGTGTTCCCGGTTTCGTCGGCATGGTCGGCATGATGGTGGCGCCCGCCGCCTCGCCGCTGCTCTGGTGCCTCCTCATCGGGCTCGGGATGAGCGTCTTCTCGCTCGCGCTGACCGTGATCGCGCTGCGGGCGCGCACCGGTGAGGACACCGCGCGGCTGTCGGGGATGGCGCAGGGCATCGGCTACCTGATGGCCGCCGTCGGGCCCTTCCTCTTCGGGCTGCTTCACGACCTCACCCACGACTGGACCGTCCCCTGGATCATGATGCTCGTGGTCTTCGCCGCGCAGATGACCTTCGGCGCCTTGGCCGGTCGCCGCCGCTTCGTCTGAACGCGTTCAAAAAACATCTTGACCCCACCGTGGGCGGAGCCATAGCCTGACCGAGTTGAACCTGTTCAAAACTTGGTCCTGGGGGTCGGCGTGGTGGAGGGACTGGCGTACGGGGCGGCTCTGGCGTGTTTCGCCGCGGTGTGTGTCGCCGTGGCGCCGGAGCGGCCCGCGGCGGTGGGCTCGCCGCACGAGTTCTACCGCGCCGTGGACCGGGTGTGCGTGCGGGTGTGGAAGGACAGCGGTGCGGACATCGAGCGCTACTGGCCGGATCCGGAGGGAGACGCCGCGGCGGAGCTGCGCAAGTGGCAGCACTACGTCGCGACGCGGGTGGACGACGCCAAGGACGTCCTCAAGGGGGCGACGGGGGTCCGCGCGGTGCAGGGAGGGGCGGCGTCCGCGCGGGAGGAGTTCTTGGCGGCGATCCGCCGGTACGTCGAGGCGGGCGAGCGGTTCTCGGGGGACGGGGCCCGCTCGGCCGTCTTGATGGACGCCTCGGACGTCGAGAGGAACGCGGTGAGCGCGCTCGCGGCGCGGAACGGGGCCCGCGCCTGCGACCGCGTCGTCTGACCGCCCGCATTCAGAGGACTAAATGCGAGATAAGGCACAGGCGGCGGGTCGCGAAAGCCACTTTCGCGACGTGTGATGTCCTGAAAGTGGCTTTCGCGACACGGTCACCGATCGGGCCGGGACGAGCCGCATTCAGAGGACCAAATGCGAGCGGGGGTCAGTCCAGGGGCAGGTTCAGCAGCGCGTTCTCGACCAGTTCCGGCATCGCGGGGTGGATCCAGTACTGCCCGCGCGCCATGCTCTTCGCGTCGAGGCCGAAGCTCATCGCCTGGATCAGCGGCTGGATCACCGAAGACGCCTGCGGGCCGATGATGTGCGCGCCCAGCAGCTGCCCGGTGGCCGGGTCGGCGAGCAGCTTCGCGAAACCGGTGGTGTCCTCCATCGCCCAGCCGTAGGCGATACCCGCGTAGTCCTGGTGCGACGTGACGTACGAGACGCCGCGCTCCCGCGCCTCGCGTTCGGTCAGCCCGACCGAAGCGACCTGCGGGGAGGTGAACACCGCGTGCGGGACGAACCGGTGGTCGGCCTCGATCCGCTCGTCCGGGTGCAGCAGGTTGTGCTGCACGACGCGCTGCTCGTGGTTCGCGACGTGCTTCAGCTCGAAGACCGACGAGATGTCGCCGAGCGCGTAGATCCCGTCGACCACGGTCTGCTGGTACTCGTCGACCACGACGTGCCCGCGCTCACCCGTGGTCACCCCGGTGGCGGCGACGTCGAGGAGGTCGGAGTTCGGGGTGCGCCCGGTCGCGACCAGCAGCACGTCGGCCTCGACGGTCTCGGCGCCTTCCGGGCCTTCGAGGTCCAGGGCGACGCCCGACGCGGTCTTGCGCGCGCGGACGGTCTTCCGGTCGAGCCGGACGTCGAACCGCTGCGCGGCCAGTTCGGTGAACCGGGCGCTGACGTCGTCGTCCTCGGAACGCAGCAGCGCGCCGGACCGGTTGACCACGGTCACGTCCACCCCGAACGAGGCGAAGACGTGCGCGAACTCGGCCGCGATGTACCCGCCGCCGAGGATCACGATGCTCGACGGCAGTTCGTCGAGCCGCATCACCGTGTCGGAGGTGTGGTAGCCGGTCTCGGCGAGCCCGGGGACGTCCGGGACGACCGGGCGCCCGCCCGCGGCGAGCACGAACCTGTCGGCGGTGATGGTCTCCGGCGGACGGCCGTCGGAGTAGGTGACCTGCAGTTCCTTGTGCCCGGTGAAGCGGCCTTCGGCCTCGTACACGGTGACGTTCTTGTTGTCCTCGTGCTGGACGCGGTACTCGCGGCCGCCGGCGGCGATCGGGTCGATCCGGCCGAAGATCCGGTCGCGGACGTCGCGCCAGCGGACCCCGGTCAGCTCCTCGTCGACGCCGAACTTCGACGACGTGGCGGGGGTGGCCGCGACGTTGGCGGCGTGCACGAACATCTTCGTCGGGATGCAGCCCACGTTCAGGCAGGTCCCGCCGAACGTGCCCTTCTCCACGATCGCCGTGTTCCAGTCCGCGAAACGCGGGTCGAGGATCGAGTTGCCCGATCCGGTACCGACGATCACCAGGTCGTAGTGGGGCACGCTGTCTTCCTTTGCGGCGGGGGAGCGGGTGGTTCCGACTCTAGCCAACTTGTCACGGCGAGCGGTTGTTCCCGCTTCAGCGCCCGTTGGCGCTGAAGTGCATCAGATCCTTCGGCGTCGTCCAGGTACCGCCCCAGGTCCAGCCGATCGCGGAGAAGGCGGCCACGGTCCGGTCCCCGGCGGTGACCATCCCCGGCCGCCGGTTTCCTCGGTCGTGGTACGCCGACGCGAGCTCGGGCAGCACGAGGTCGCCCTTGGTGTACGGGTTGCAGAAGGGGTTGACGTCGATCGCGAGGCCGTAGGCGTGCGCGGACCAGTTCGTCTGGCCACGCGCCGGACGGCAGACGAAGGCGTTGGTGTTGTTCCCGTCACCCGTCGGGGGAGCGGTGAGTTCGGCGGGAGCGGTCACGCGCATTTCCTCGATCGGGAACTTCGCGGCGAACAACTGCCCGAACACGGTGACGACGGCGTTCGCCACCGACGCGTTCACGAGCATTTCCCCGGTATGCGCGCGGCCGTCGAAACCCCAGAACGACAGCGTGAGATAACGCAATTGGCCGGCCGCGACCGGGCATCCCGCCTGCCAGGTGCTGCGCGCGAGAATCCCGGCGGGAACGGGATTCACCGTGCCCGAGAACCGGTTCCCGGCAGGCGGCGGAAGCAGGTCGGTGGTCGGCAGGGAACGGTTCGCCAGCACGGGAGGAGTCGGGAGGATCTGTCCGAAACCGTCACGGCCCAAGGGAAGCGGCTTCGCGCCGACCTGCCAGGCAGGGGCGGAGGTGGGCGGAGTCGTTGCCGCCGAAGAGGTTTTCGCGGGCGCGCTGGTCACCGCGGGAGTGGACGGCGCGGGCGGGGCCGGGCTCGAACACGAAAAGAGCAGAAGGGCCGTAGCCGCCAGAACCGTCGCCGTAGCCCGCACGGTGTCCAGGGTGACAGATGCGTTCGGTGAGCACAGGTCCACCCGTTTCAGTGACACCGCATCGGGCTTTCTCCGATTAGGGTATTCGCGATCGCTCGTGTACGCGCTGGAGTCGAATGACTTCCCAGGGTCTGACCGTACGTACGCCCCGGTGAAGGGACAGAACATGCCCAAGAAGTCACGTCGCACCCTGCTGCTCGCGGTCGGTGCGGTCCTCGCGACGGCCGTGATGGTGCCGGTCGCGGTCAACAGCGCGGCGGCGGACGACAGCTCGATTAGCGGTCCGGAACAGGCGGCCGAGCCGAGGATCGTGGGCGGCGGCAAGGCTTCGGTCTCGCAGCACCCGTACGCGGTCTATCTGGCCGATCGCGGCGGCAACCAGTACTGCGGCGCGGTGATCGTCAGTTCCACGACGGTCGCGACGGCGGCGCACTGCGCGGTCGCGGTCAAGCGCGCCGATATCCGCGTGGTGGCGGGGCGGGACGACAAGCGCTCCCGGGACGGCGTGGAGCTGCGGGTTTCGCGGATCTGGGTCAGCCCCGACTACAGCGGCGATCCCGGAAAGGGTGACGACATCGCGGTGCTGACGGTCAGCGGGCAGCTGCCGTACCGGCCCGCGAAGGTCGCGGACAACGGCGACGCCGGCCTGTACGAGGAAGGCACGAAGGCGACGGTCCTCGGCTGGGGCCGCGTCTCCGAGGGCGGCGCGCGGTCGGACTACCTGCGCAGCGCGGTCGTCCCGGTGGTCAGCGACAAGACCTGCCGCACCGCGTACTCGGGCTACGACCCGAGCGACATGGTGTGCGCCGGCTACCCCGAAGGCGGTATCGACGCCTGCCAGGGCGATTCGGGCGGGCCGCTCATGGTCGGCGACACGCTGATCGGGATCGTGTCGTTCGGCGAAGGCTGCGCGAAGGCGGGCAAACCCGGCGTCTACACCCGTGTCTCCCACTTCGCGAGCGAGATCTCCCAGCAGAAGAACCGGGGCCTGATCGGCTGATCGGTGCCGTCTTCACGTCCGATGTGCTAACAAGTGGGCGTGACCACCGACACCCCGATCATCGAGACCTCGTCGTTCCCGCTGTCCGTCGCCGGTGACGAGATCACCGCCGCACAGCTGCACGGCATCCTCCGCCTGCGCGTGGACGTGTTCGTCGTCGAGCAGGACTGCGCCTATCACGAGATCGACGGGCGTGACCTCCTGCCCGGCACCCGGCACCTCTGGATCGGGGGTTCCGTCGCCGTCGATTCGTACCTGCGGGTGCTGCAGGACGCCGGCGGCACCTTCCGCATCGGCAGGGTGTGCACGGCCGTCCGCTCACGCGGAAAGGGACTCGCGGGACGCCTGATGGAGACCGCGCTCGCCGGGATCGGCGACGCGCCGTGCGTCCTCGACGCGCAGACGTACGCGACGGATTTCTACGCCAAGTACGGCTTCGTGGTCGAAGGCGAAGAGTTCATGGAGGACGGGATCCCGCACCTCACGATGTGGCGCCGGGAGGCGCCGCGGCCGTGATCACCCCGACCGCGCGGTCCACGTCGGCCTCGGTGAGGTCGGCCCGCGCGGTCAGGCGCAGGCGGGAGATGCCGTCGGGTACGGACGGCGGACGGAAGCACCCGACCCGCACGCCCTGATCGGCGCACGCTGCCGCCCACGCGACGGCCGATTCCGGCGACGGCGCCTGCACCGAGATCACCGCGGCGTCCGGGAGACTGACCCGGAAACCCGCGGATTTCAGCTGCATGGCGAGATTTCCGGCGGCGTCGGTCACCTTGGTGGCCAGTTCGGGCTCGGCCTTCAACGCGGTGAGGGCGGCCAGCGCGGCGGCCGCACTGGCGGGCGCGAGGCCGGTGTCGAAGATGAAACTGCGCGCGGTGTCCACGAGATGTTTGATCACCCGACGCGGCCCGAGTACCGCACCACCTTGTGCCCCAAGGGATTTCGACAGCGTGATCGTGGTGACGACGTCCGGTGCGCCGGAGAGTCCCGCCGCGTGGACGGCACCGCGGCCGCCCTCGCCGAGGACGCCGAAGCCGTGCGCGTCGTCGACGAGCAGTGAAGCGCCGTGCTCGCGGCAGACACCGGCGAGCCGCTCCAGCGGGGCGATGTCGCCGTCGACGGAGAACACGGAATCGGTGACGACGAGCGCGCGCGGCTTGCGGCGGGTCGCGAGCGCGTGCTTGAAGGCGTTCGGGTCGCTGTGCGCGACGGCGGCGATGTCCGAGCGGGACAGGCGGCAGCCCTCGATCAGCGAGGCGTGGATGTACTTGTCCGTGACGATCGCGGAATCCGCGCCGGACAGCGCGGTGACCGCGCCGAGGTTCGCGGTGAAGCCGGACGAGAAGACCAGCGCGGCCTGTGTGCCGCAGAAACGGGCGAGCTCGTGTTCGAGTTCGGCGTGGACCTCGGTGGTGCCGGAGACGAGCCTGGAGCCGGTGGCCCCGGCGCCCCAGCGCAACGCCGCCGCGGCCGCGGCACCGGCGACGCGCTTGTCCCTGGCGAGCCCGAGGTAGTCGTTACCCGCGAGATCCAGCTCAGGTTCCTGCGCCTGCCGGATGCGCAGCTTGCGCACCAGCCCGGCCTCGGCCCGCTTCTCCGCCTCCACGTCGAGCCAGTCGAAGACCTGGTCGGGCGGGAGGTTCTGGGAAGCGGGGCCGGAAGAAGTCACGTCCCGCAGTCTCCCATCCGCCGTTCGGCGGCGGGCGTGGTGGTCCCCACAGCGAACGCGACGAACGGGCCGTTCCCCGCGGAATTCGCAAGGAACGGCCCGTTCATGGCACTGGCCGCCGGAGGGGACCGGCTTCAGTCACTTCAGCTGTCGTAGCTGCGACGCGGGCGGCCGTTGCCCGGACGCTGCGGACGGCCGTTGCCGCCACCGGACTCGCCACGACGCGGGCGGCCGCGGAAGCCGCCGGGACGGCCGCCTTCGCGGTGACCGTGACCCTCGCGCGAGCCCTGGTAACCGCCGCGGTCGCCACCGTAGCCACGGCCACCGCCGCGACGCGGGGACTCACGACGACGCTCGACGACCGGCTCGCCGCTGGGCTGCTGCGCACCGGTGATGCGAGCGAGCTCGGCGTCGCCCGGGCGGACCGTGGTCTGCTCGGCGCGGACACCGGCGCGGTCGGTCATCCGGCGCACCATGCGGCGCTGGTCGTGGGTGACCAGCGTGACCACGACACCGGACGCCCCGGCGCGCGCGGTGCGGCCGGCGCGGTGCAGGTAGTCCTTGTGGTCGGCGGCCGGGTCGACGTGCAGCACCAGCGAGATGTCGTCGACGTGGATACCGCGCGCGGCGACGTCCGTGGCGACGAGGACGGGCGCGTAGCCCTCCTTGAAGTCCGCGAGGACCCGGTTGCGCTGGCCCTGCGTCTTGCCGCCGTGCAGGGCGGCCGCGTGGACGCCCTTCTCGCGCAGGCGCTCGGTGAGGCGGTCCACGTGGTGCTTGGTGCGGACGAACATGATCGTGCGGCCCTCACGGGCACCGATCTCGGTGATGATGTCCTGCTTGTCCTGGTGCGACACCTGGAGCACGTGGTGATCCATGGTGGTGACACTGGCGGTCGACGGGGCGACCGAGTGCGTGACCGGGTTGGTCAGATACGCGCGGACCAGGCGGTCGACGTCACCGTCGAGGGTGGCGGAGAACAGCAGGCGCTGGCCGTCACGCGGGGTCAGGTCGAGGATCTCGCGGACCTGCGGCATGAAGCCCATGTCGGCCATCTGGTCGGCTTCGTCGAGCGCGATGAAGGTGCAGTCCGACAGCGACGCGGTGCCCTGCCGGACGTGGTCCGACAGCCGGCCGGGGGTGGCGATCAGCAGGTCGACGCCGCGGGACAGCGCGTCGGCCTGGCGGGTGAAGGCCATGCCGCCGACGGCGGTGCGGCACCACAGGCCGAGGGACTTGGCCAGCGGGGTCAGCGAGTCGGCGACCTGCATGGCCAGCTCGCGGGTCGGGACCAGGATCAGCGCACGCGGGTGCTTCGGCCGGGCGCGGCCGCCGTTGAGCCGGGTCAGCATCGCGAGGCCGAAGGCCAGGGTCTTGCCGGAACCGGTCTGGGCGCGGCCCAGTACGTCGCGGCCGGAGAGCGCGTCGGGGATGGTCGCCGACTGGATCGGGAACGGGGAGGTGATACCGGCGTCGGCCAGAGCCCGCAGCAGCGGCTCGGGAAGGCCGAGCTCCGCCCAGGTGGTGGCCTTGACACTCTCGACGGCGTCGTTGTGCAGCATCGAGTCACCCGCGGGGCGGGTGCGCGGCTTACTGCGGTGCTGACGCGCCGACGGTGAGACGTGGCCGGAGTTGAACGTGACTGTCACAAATGCCTCTCGGACGTGGCACGTCACAAGGAGGCCCGGGCTGCCCGCACGCAGGCAAGGCAAGATGGTGTGCACAGATGGGCGTTCACAGGGACGAACCCGGCACACCGCGTCTGCGTGACACCGCGCGCCAATTGGTTGATACGGATACCGCGAGCCATTCGGTTGGCTTTGGAGGCGACGGACACCAACTCATCCACGCCGCCGGTTGCGGTCTGTCACTACTGTACCGGACCGTTATCCGGCCTCCCAACCGGAGGGACCGATTGTGGGCAGGGTCTCCACGAAGGGTCGTTCCCGGCGCGGCACGCCGGGTGGGCCGGGGCACTTAAAGTAGGGAAACAGTGTGGAACTTAGTGTAGATCTCGGGGGGAGCCGGATC
>NZ_JBSZHF010000001.1:545875-809382 GCF_054166285.1 Amycolatopsis sp. TRM77291
CCCGGCGCGGCACGCCGGGAACGACCCTGTCATGACATTGTGGACGGTCACCGGAGACCGGCGATCTCCTTCAGCTCCTCGATCAGCTCCGGGACCGCCGTCAGCCGCTCCGGCAGCCCCCGCGAGTGGAACCACGTCGCGATGTTCCGCACGTCCCGCGCGAGGAACTCCAGCCCGCCCGGATTGGCCACGATGTCGACCACCTGCGGCAGATCGATCACCATGATCCGCTCACGGTGGACGAGCAGGTTGTACGCCGAGAGGTCGCCGTGCGCGAGCCCCTGCGACGCCAGCAGTTCCAGCATCGCCGCGGTCTGGAACCACAGTTCCCGCAACTGGTCGGGCTCCGGCCGGACCTGCGCCAGGCGCGGCGCGGCGGTTTCGCCGTCGCCGAGGAACTCCAGCAGCAGCTCGGTGCCGTCGCGCTGCACCGGGTACGGCACCGGTGCGCCGACCGACCACAACCTGCTCAGCGCGCCGAATTCGGCCACGGCCCACTGTTCGGCGATGAGGTTGCGGCCGAAGCTGCTGCGCGACTCCATCGCCCGCATCTCGCGCGACCGGCGCATCCGCCTGCCTTCGAGGTAGCCGGCGTCGCGATGGAACAACCGGTGCTCGCCGCTGCGATACCGCTTGGCGGCGAGCACGACGCCTTCGGTGCCGGGCAGGTTGCGCCGGACGAGGTGGACGTCCGCCTCCTTGCCGGTCTTGAGGACGCCGAGTTCGGTGTCCACCGCCGCCAGTTCGGTGATCACCCAGTCCGGGCGCGGCAGCGGCCCGTGCTCCGCGTCTCCCCACGTGCTCCAGCGGTCGGCGCCGTCGGGGATGGCGGTTTCGGTGTAGGCGTCCTCACGCAGCCGGGCGAGCCGGACGCGTTCGGCTTCGGTGAGCCGTCCGCCGCGCTCGGGTGCGGGCTCGTCGTCGAAACGGGCACGACGGGAACGGCGAGGACGTTGTTCGTAGGACTCTTCGAGATCGTGCTTGCGCACTGGTGGGTTCTCCTAGATCAGGGATGCCCCACCGGGCGAGCGTCGTGGCTCCGCGCTCAGCCGCGAGGGGCGAGTGGATGGGGGCGGCCAAGGCCCCGGACAGTCATCAGCACGAGGCACCTCCCTGTCGCATCCACCGGCTCCCTGCCGGATCGCGCACGATCATCCCCGACCCCTCGGGACGACCGCAACCGATTTAATTCTCGGGCGCGCCGGCCGGCTCGACGTGTCGCGAAAGCCACTTTCGGGACATCAGACGTCGCGAAAGTGGCTTTCGCGAGCCCCCCCCCCCCCCCCCCCCCCCCCCCCCCCCCCCCCCCACGCCCGCCCCCTGGACCGGGCCGCGTGTTAGGCCGACCGCAGCCCCGCCAGCTCGCTCCGCGACCGCACCTTCAGCTTCCGCAGGACACTCGCGACGTGCTGCTCCACCGTACGCCGCGACAGGAACAGCACCTCGGCGATCTCCCGGTTGGTGTGCCCGGCGGCCAGCAGCCGGGCGACGTCGCGCTCGCGCGGGGACAGCTCGTCGCCGTAGCCGCGGCGGCCGCGCCGTGACGGGGCGACCGCGCCGGTGGACCGGAAGGCGTGGCGGCAGCGCGCGGCGTCGCGGGTGGCGCCGAGGTGGTCGAAGGTCTCCGCGAGCGCCGCGAAGATCTCGGCGACGTCCTCATTGCGGGCCAGACGGCAGCGCGCAGCACGTTCGGCGATCAGGGCCGCGTGATACGGCGCGGGAAGGGCCTCGAACCGGGTCCGAGCCTGCTCGAAGGCCTCGATCGCCTCCTCGTGCTCACCCCGGGACGCCGCGATCAGCCCGCGGTTCGCGGCCAGTGCCGCCCGGGTCGACGGCGCGTCGAGGTCACCGATCTCCCGTTCGAACTCGTCGGTCAGCGCTTGCGCTTCGGCATCCCGTCCGGTGGCGCAGTACGCGTCGACGGCGGCCATCAGCAGATCGGCGCCCCAGGCCCAGACCCCCTTGGCGCGTAAGAGTTCCAGCCCCTTCTCGGCCTGCGTGACGGCGGCCTCGCCGAGATCCTGCGCGAGCAGCATGCCCGCCATCCCGGCGTGCGCGGCGATCGCGACGGGGGTGAACGCGTTCTCCGGCTGGTCCGCCGCGGTGCCGGCGAACCGGGCGGCGGCCTCGTCCCATTCGCCGCGCGCGGCGGCGAGCAGGCCGAGGACCAGGCACAGTTCGCTGGTCACCGGCAGGAGATCGCGGTACTCGTCGATCAGCGCGCAGGCCCGTTCGGCGAGGCCGTCCCAGTTCCCGGTGAGCCAGTCGGTGTGGACGGCCGTCGCGCGGGCCGTGCTGACGACGTACGGCGCCCCGCAGTCGGCGGCCAGCTGCATCCCGCTGTGCAGCAGGCTTCTGGCCCGCCGATGGTGGCCCGTCCAGGCGCAGGCGTCGGCGCTGTTGCAGTGCAGCCGCGCCAGATGCCGCTGTTCGTCGGCGGAACCGACGCTGGTGGGCGCCCGGTCCAGCATCTCCCAGCCCCGTGCGTCGCCGATGTGCAGCCGCGACGCCGCGTTGTTGGCCAGCAGGATGATCTTCAGCCGCCGGTCGGTGGCCCGTTCGATGAGCCCGTCCACCCGGTCCATCCAGCGCCGGTGCTCCCGCAGCGGGGTCGCGCCGACCCACGGCTGCGCGAGGACGCCCATCCCGCGTCCGGCCAGGTCGGGCCGGTCGGCGAGGTCGTTGACGGCGATCTCGATCTCGGTCCTCGCGGCCTCCAGCCCGCCCGCCTGGCGCACCAGGAGGAGCCCGAGCCCCAGCCGGACCTCGCCGCTCAGGCGCCCGGACAGCCTGCCGTCGGTGAGTAGCCGCTCCAGTGCCGGGACGACCTCGGTCTGCGCGAGACCGTTGCACGCCACCGAACTGAACTTGACCGCCAGTCTGTCCACATCGGACGGTTGCAGACCCGGTTCGTCGAGCAGGGTGCGGAGCAGATCCGTCGCGGTCGCGAGGTCACCGACCGCCGACGCCTGGTCCGCGGCCGCTTCGCCGTACTTCAGGGCACCGGCCCGGTCACCCGCCTTGCGGCAGTGCTCGGCCAGCCGTACCAGGGATTGCGGGAGTCGGTCGCGCAGCAGCCGCGCGGCCCGCCGGTGCAGTTCCTGGCGATCGGGGCCGGGAATGGTGAGGTACGCGGCTTGCTGGGCGTACGCGTGCCGGAAGCCGTACGCGCCTTCACCGGTCTCCACCAGGACGTTGCGTTCGAGCGCGAGGACGAGCGCGCGGCGGGCGCGCTCGGGGGAGAGCGCCGCCGCGGCGGCCAGCAGATCCGAAGTGGACGGTGTGGCGAGGACCGCGGCGGCCTCGGCGATCCGCCGGGCGGCAGGCGGCAGCGCGACGAGGTGTTCGACCGTCGCTTCCCGCAGCAGCGCCGGGACTTCGACCGTGTCGAGCAGCTGTCGCGCGGCCGTGCTGTCGGCGTGCACCGCGCCCTCGACGCCGCCGATCGCGTGCACGATCTCCTCGACCACGAACGGGATCCCCGCGGTCCGTTCGTGCAGCCGCGCGGCGAACTCGGCGGACACGTTCGCTTCGCCGAGGAGCGCCGAAACCAGCGCCTGGACGCCGTCGCGGTCCAGCGGCCGGAGCGTGACGAGCGCGTGCGCGGTCCCGGGAGCGGGCCGATAGGCGCTGCCGAGCGGGATGCCGCCTGGTGTCTCTTCGCGCCGGTAGGTGAGCAGGAGCGTCAGGCCCGCGGGCGGGTCGGTCATCAGGAACCGCAGCAGGCGACGGGATCCGTCGTCCGCCCAATGAAGGTCTTCGACGAGGAGGACGTGCGGGCCCAGCGAACCGAGCAGTTCCCGGACGGCGCGGAAGAGCCGGTGCCGTTCGGCCCTCGGATCACCGAGGCGGGGCGGCGGCTCCGGCAGGAAGGCCGCGAGTTCCGGTAGATAAGGCGCGAGGACGCCGGTCACGGGGTTGAGTTCGCGCGCCGGGCGGATGTCCTTCAGCGCGTCGAAGACCACGCCGTACGGGAACGGCTCGCGCAGCGGCTGGCAGGTTCCGGTGAGGACCGGCCGCCCGGCCAGTTCGGCGCAGGCCAGCAGTTCGGCGGCGAGCCGGGTCTTGCCCACCCCCGCTTCGCCTTCGAGCATGATCACCGACGGCGAGCGCATCGCGCCGTCGAGCAGCTCGCGTAACTCCGCCTCACGGCCGACGAGCACGGGAGAACTCGTCCTGCGTCGGCAGCCACCGATCACCATTGCCGGGTCACCCCCGCTTCACGAACCACACCGTTCGAGTGAACGCAGCTTAAGCGCCTGCTCAGCGATCACGGAACCCACCCGGACCGTCACAGAACTTTCGTAGGGACGGGGAGTTTCCCCATTAGATACGTAGTCCTACGGACCGTTGCCTCGCTTGTTCGCGCAGGTCCCGCCACCCGAAAGTGATTCATGCGTGACTGCACGTCACGGCGCCGGCCCGGATCCCCGCCGGCGTGAACCACCTGTTCGAGTGAACGGAGCTCAGGAAATGCGTGGAGAACTTCGACGTCACCGGATCGCGGGTGCGGTGCTCGCCGGGGCCTGTGCGGCGGCCACCGTCGCCTTCGCCGGACCGGCCGCGGCCGCCGAGGGGCAGATCCGCGGCGCCGGTGTGCCGGGAGCCGTCACGGACGGGTACATCGTCTCGCTCAAGAGCGGCGACGCCGGGCTCGCGGCCAAGTACGGCGGCCAGGTGAAGGCGACCTACACCGCCGCGCTGAACGGTTTCTCGGCGAAGATGACCGAGGCGCAGGCGAAACGGCTCGCGGCCGACCCGAACGTCGACTTCGTCCAGCAGGACGCGGTCGCCCACATGACCGGCACCCAGACCAACCCGACCTGGGGCCTGGACCGGATCGACCAGAAGAACCTGCCGCTGGACCGGAAGTACACCTACCCGAACGACGGTGCCGGGGCGACGGTCTACGTCCTCGACACCGGTGTCGACTACCGCCAGTCCGAATTCGGCGGCCGTGCGACCAGCGGGTACGACTTCATCGACAACGACAGCGACGCCCGCGACTGCCAGGGCCACGGCACGCACGTCGCCGGCACGGTCGGCAGCGCGACCTACGGGGTCGCCAAGGGCGCCAAGATCGTCTCGGTCCGCGTGCTGAACTGCCAGGGCAGCGGCCAGTACTCGCAGATCATCAGCGGGATCGACTGGGTCGTGAAGAACGCCAAGGGCCCGTCGGTGCTCACCATGAGCCTCGGTGGCCCGGCCGACTCCGGGGTCGACGCCGCCGTGCGCCGCGCCGTGTCCGCGGGCATCACCAACACGGTGGCCTCCGGTAATTCCAACACCGACGCCTGCGGCACCAGCCCGGCGCGGGTCCGTGAGGCCATCACCGTCAACGCCACCCAGAGCGACGACCGCCGGTCGACGTTCTCGAACTACGGCAGCTGCACCGACATCTTCGCGCCGGGCACCAGCATCACGTCCCTGCGAAACGGTGGCGGCACCCAGCAGATGAGCGGTACCTCGATGGCGACGCCGCATGTCGCCGGCGCGGCCGCGATCTACCTGACCTCGAACCCGTCGGCCACCCCGGCCGCCGTCGCCTCCGGTCTCGCCAACGCCGCCACCAGCGGCGTCGTCAAGAGCCCGGGCACCGGTTCGACCAACAAGCTGCTGAACGTGACGGGTCTCTGATGCGGCGCGGCGTGCGGGCCGGTGTGGTGGCCGTCGCGGCCACCGCGCTGGCCGCGCTCGCCGCGGGCAACGCCCTCGCCGCGGAGGCCGAGGGCGTTGTCGTGCAGGCGAAGCAGCACTATGGCGATCAGTACATCGTGGAGCTTCACGACGTGGGCACCCTGGCGGTCGAGCAGTCCTCGGCCGCGCTGACCGGCCGCTACGGCGGCGAAGTCCGGTCGGCGTACAAGAACGTGCTGCGCGGGTTCTCGGTCAAGGGCATGTCCGAGCGGCAGGCCCGGCGGCTCGCGGCCGACCCGGCGGTCAAGGCGGTCTATGAGGACGGCACCGCGCGTGCCGTCGGCACGCAGACCAATCCCACCTGGGGACTCGACCGGGTCGACCAGAAGAACCTGCCGCTCGACAAGAGCTTCACGTATCCGAACACGGGCGAGGGCGTCACCGCGTACGACCTCGACACCGGGATCAACCCGGAGAACCCGGAGTACGAGGGGCGCGCGTCCATCGGCAAGGACTTCGTCGGCGGCAACGGGAAGGACTGCAACGGGCACGGCAGTCACACCGCGGGCACCATCGGCAGCAAGACCTACGGCGTGGCCAAGAAGGTCAAGCTCGTCGGGCTGAAGGTGCTGGGCAACGACTGTTCGGGCAACGGTCCCGACTCCGCCATCGTGGACGCGGCCGAATGGATCACCGCGAACGGCACCAAACCGGCGGTGGCGAACCTGAGCCTGCGGATGGACCAGGTCGGGCTTGGCGACGACGTCATCAAGAAGTCCATCGCGGCCGGTTTCGTCTACGTGGTGGCGGCGGGCAACGAGAACCAGAACGCCTGCAACGTCAGCCCCGCCAGGGTCCCCGAGGCGATCACGGTCGGCGCCTCGGACCAGAGCGACAACAAATCCTCGTTCTCCAACCACAGTTCGTGCGTGGACATCTTCGCCCCTGGCAGCAACATCACGTCGCTGTCCACGTCCAACGGTGGTTCGGCGAACATGAGCGGGACGTCGATGGCCACGCCGCACGTGGCCGGGGCGGCGGCGCTGTACCTCGCCGCGAATTCCGGTGCCACCGCGCAGCAGACGCGGGACGCGCTGGTGAACAACGCCTCCGACGGCGTGCTCAAGGGACTGCCGTCCGGCACGGTCAACAAACTGCTGAACGTGTCGTTCATCGGCGGCGGTGGCCCCACGCCGACGTGCGGGGTCAAGTCCAGCACGACACCGGTGTCCATTCCGGACGCGGGTGACGCGGTGACCAGTTCGGTGACGCAGGAAGGCTGCGACGGGAAGGCGTCGGCGACGCTGCCGGTCAAGGTCGACATCGCGCACACCTACACCGGTGACCTGGCGATAGACCTGATCGGGCCGAGCGGTGCGGTGTTCGGCCTCAAGCAGGCGGGAGGGATCGGCGAGGCGACCGGCGTGCACACGTCGTACACGGTGAACGCCTCGTCCGAACCGGCGAACGGGACCTGGAAACTGCGGGTCCGTGACGTCTACCGGTTCGACAGCGGGACGATCGAAGGTTTCTCCATCACCTTCTGAGTCCTTGCGAACGGCGGTGCGCCGCGGTCACGATGACCGCGGCGCACCGTCGTTTTCGCTGGGAGGCTTTCGCATGGAGTCCTATGACGCCGTGATCGTCGGTGGCGGGCACAACGGCCTGGTGGCGGCGGCCTACCTGGCCAGGGCCGGCCGCTCGGTGCTGGTGCTGGAACGGCGTGACGAGGTCGGCGGGGCGGCGGTCTCCTTCCGTGCCTTTACCGGCGTCGACGTCCGGCTGTCGCGGTACTCGTACCTGGTGAGCCTGCTGCCGCGCAAGATCATCGCGGAACTGGGGCTCGGCCTCGATCTCCGGCGGCGGCGGATGTCTTCGTACACGCCCGTCGGCGACGGCGGTCTACTTGTCGACACGGGCGACGACGGCCGTACGGCGGCGTCGTTCTCGGCGCTCACCGGGTCCACAAAGGACTTCGAGGCTTGGCGGCGGTTCTACGCGATGACGTCCCAGGTCGCGAAACGGACTTTCCCCACCCTGACCGAACCGCTGATGTCCAGGGAGGAACTGCGCTCGGGCATCGAGCGCCAGGCGTGGGACGCGCTGTTCGAACGGCCGATCTCGGAAACGCTCACCGAGATGTTCGGCGACGACGTCGTCCGCGGTGTCGTCCTGACCGACGCGCTGATCGGCACTTTCGCCGGAGCCGGCGATTTCCGGCAGAACCTGTGCCTGCTCTACCACGTGATCGGCAACGAGACCGGCGACTGGGACGTGCCGGTGGGAGGGATGGGCGCGGTGACCGGGGCGCTCGCGTCGGCCGCGTCTTCCGCCGGGGCACGGCTGACAACCGGTGCCGAAGTGCTGTCGATCGACCCCGGTGGCTCGGTGCGTTACCGGCTCGGCGACGACGAGTTCGTGGTGCGCGGCGGGCACGTGCTGTCGAACGTCGCGCCGCGGACGCTCGCGCGGTTGCTGGGGGAGGAGCCGCCGGAGGCGCCGGAAGGCGCGCAGCTCAAGGTGAACATGGTGCTGTCACGGTTGCCGCGGCTGCGTGATCCGAGTGTCGATCCGCGGGAGGCGTTCGGCGGGACGTTCCACGTCAACGAGAGTTACGAGCAGCTGGCGACGGCCTACGCCGAGGCGTCGGCGGGCCGGATCCCGTCGCTGCCGCCGTGCGAGATCTACTGCCATTCGCTGACCGATCCGTCGATCCTCGGCCCGGCCGAACGGGCCGCCGGGGTGCAGACGCTGACGTTGTTCGGGCTGCACATGCCCGCGCGGCTGTTCGAGGGGCGGAACGACGTCGCGCGCGAGGAGGCGTTGCGGGCGACGTCGTCCTCTTTGGACAGTGTGCTGGCCGAGCCGATCGAGGACTGCGTGCTGCGTTCGCCGGACGGCGGGTTGTGCGTCGAGGCGAAGACGCCGCTGGACCTCGAAGCCGAGCTGGGGCTGCCGGCGGGACACATCTTCCATCGCGATCTGTCGTGGCCTTACGCGGCGAATGCCGCCCAGGTGGGTCACTGGGGTGTCGAAACCGCGCACGAGCGGGTGCTGCTCTGCGGCGCCGGAGCCGTGCGGGGCGGCGGGGTCTCGGGCATCCCCGGTCACAACGCCGCGATGGCGGTGCTTTCCAGTGCGTGAAGGCCCCCTTCCCTCGGCTCAGCCGAGGGAAGGGGGCCTTCACGCGCATCGCTTACTGGACGGTGAGGGTGTAGGTCGCCGTGGCGGTCTTACCCGCCGAGTCCGTCGCGGTGACGGTCACCGGGTACGTGCCCCGTTGGAAGGGCGCGACCACCTGCATGGTCGAACTGCCGCCGCTCGAGATCGTCTTCGGGTTGAAGAACGGTGCGAACGGCAGCCCCTGCCCGGACGCCGACAACGTGATCGTGCCGGTGCCGCCGGTGGCGGAAACCGTGACGTTGCTGAAGAAACCGGGCTGCGCGGTCCCGCTGGTGGGGCTCAGGCCCACCTTGAGGTCGCCGGGTTGCGGTCCACCTTCGCCGACGGTCAGCGTCAGGTTCGTGATCGCGGTGTCGGTGGTGCCCTTGCCCGAGATCGTGACCGCGTAGTCCTTTTCGGCCGTTCCGGCGGGTACCTCGATGCTCACCTTCGCCGAGTCACCTGAGTTGATGGACGAGGGCTGGAACGTGGCCGTCGCGCCCTCGGGAAGTCCCGTCGCGCTGAGGTCGACCTTCTCCGCGCCGTTCTTGCCCGGCTTGCTGGTCACCGTGGCCGAAACGTACTTGCCCGGCTCGACCTTGAGCGCCGACGGCGTCACGCCGAGCGAGAACTTCTCCGGGTTCTGCGGCTCGCCGATCTGCTGCTTGACCCAGTCGCCCATCTCGTTGTTGAGCCTGCCGTACACGCTGTACCACTTGAAATCACTGCGGCTCCAGGAAGCGACCCCGACGACCTTGCCGTCCACGATCAGCGGACCGCCGCTGTCGCCGGGCAGGATCGTGACGCGGCCGTCGCTGTAGCCGCTGCAGATCATCGTCGCGTCTTTGAAACCCGCGCCGACCCCGCTGCAGTTGCCGCCCTGGACGATCGGCAGCGTGAACTTGTGCAGCTCGACGTTGCGGGTGTCGTCGTTGTGGTCCTTCTTGCCGTAACCGAGCCCGAGCCCCGACTTGCCCGGCTTGTGCAACTCCGTGTCCGCCGAGGTCGCGACCTTCGCGTACTGGCCGCCCGGCACCGGGATGTCGGTATCGGTGGTGACCACCGCGACGTCGTAACCCTGGTCGAAGTTGACGTACTTCGGGTGCTTCTCGTAGCTGACGACGCCGATCCGCGTTCCGCCACCGGCGTTGAGATCGTCCAGCCCGTAGAGGAAGGACTTCTCGCCGGCCGCGTCCTTGCAGTGCGCGGCGATCAGGATCTTGCGCGGCGCGACGACCGATCCCGTGCAGGTCTGCCCTTGCGGCCGAGTTCCACCTTCGCGCAGGCCCGCGATGATGAAGGGATGGTCCTTGACCGAGGCGGGGGTGCCGCCGATGGAGTTCGTGTGCAGTCCACCGGGGACGACCGCTTGATCCGTCGGGGTGACGGCGGCCAGGTTCGCGGCGGCCGCCGGAGCGGGCAGGAGGACCGAGAGGCAGCCGAGGGTGGCGGTGGCGATCCCCAGTAGCCGTTGTCTTCTGTTCACGGTGGTTCCTTTCCAGGTGGCTGGAAATCACTTTCCGCATCCGCGCCTGGTGGAACAACCGAGGAAGAAGACCGTAGGGGTACGGAACTAATGCGCCCCGTCGCCGGTGAGGAGCTCGATACTGTGGTCGCCGGTGCGCTCGACGTCGAGGCCCGCCTTCGTCAGGACCCGCATCAGCTGCTCCACAGTGGACGGTTCGGTACGCGACTTCACCAGCTCCGCGGCCAGCCGCCCCTTGTACGCCTTGTTGAAGTGGCTCACCGTGGTCCGGTTGCCCTTCGCGTCCTCGGTCACGACGCGCACGGTCACCGCGCCGGGGCGGAGCTTCGCCAGCGCCGAGTATGTCCCGGACCGCAGGTCGACGACGAGCCCCTCGACGGCTTGGAGCGCCGGTTCGAGCACCGGCTTCCACACGCTGCGGACGGTACCGAGCGACGGCAGCGCGTTCCCGCCCGAAAGCCGGTACGCGGGGATCGGGTCGGTCGCCGCGACCACGCCGAACAGCGCCGAAGCGACGGCGAGGCGCTTCTCGGCCTTCGCCAGCGTCGCCTTGGTGAACGACTTCACGTCGAGCGCGTCGTAGAGGACCCCGGTATAGCGGCGCAGTGCGGGCATCGTGGGGGACGTCCACAGCTCGGCGTTGCGGGCGACCTCGTCGGCCTGCCGCGGCGTGATGCCCAGCGCGGCGACACTGGCCGGGACGTCGACGGCCAGTTCGGTCAGCGCGTCGGCCAGCTTCGCCCGGGTCGGGTTCAGCTCCGGGAACGACAGCGCGTCGAGGTCCAGCGGCGCGCCGGTGCCGCCGGCGGCCTTGGTCTCGGAAGGAGGGAGGAGCACGAGCACCACGGAAGCGTAACTAAATGGGGTGCGTCACCCTGAGGCGCGGGCTTAGCCTCGTCCGCATGAGCCTGACCTGGCGCCCGCTGACCATGGACGACATGCCGCGACTGGCCGAGACCTTCGCCGAGGCGGAGCGTGTCGAGCCGATCGAGGAGCACTACAGCGCGGAGGATCTCGCCGAAGAGATCGGTACGCCGACCGTCGACCTGCCGACGGCGTCCACCAGCGCGTGGGACGGCGAAACGCTGGTCGCCTACGGTCTGCTCCGGAAGCGTGACGCGGCCGATCCGGTGCACATGATGCGAGTCGAGACGCTCGTCCACCCCGCGTACCGCGACGACGCGATCGCCGCGCGCCTCACCGGCTGGTTCGAGGAGGCGGGCAAGGCGCTCCACGCGAAATCCCATCCGGAAGTACCGCTGGAACTGCACGCCGCGGCCAACACCAAGCAGCGCTGGCTCTCCGAGGTACTCGTGGACGCCGGGTACGAGCACGCCCGGTGGTTCGTCGACATGCGGGCCGACCTCGGCTCGATCCCGCCGCTCAAACCGCTGCCCGAAGAGTTCCCGCTCGTCGCGTACGAGCAGAAGTACGAGGCCCTCACGCTGCGGTCCCGTAACGAGACCTTCGCCGACCACTGGGGGAGCACGGAGCAGTCCCCGGAGGCCTGGCGGCATCTGATCGTCGGTGCGAAGGACTTCCAGCCGCACCTGTCGTTCCTGCTGCTGAGCCCGGACAGGGACCGGGTGGTCGCGATGGTGCTGAGCGCCCACTTCGCCTCCGATACGGCGGCCACCGGCGTGAAGGATCTGTACGTCAGCCACGTCGCGACCGACGCGGGCCTTCGCGGGCGCGGGATCGCGGGCGCGCTGCTCGGGCACACGCTCGTCCAGGCCAAGGCGGACGGTTTCCAGCGGGCTTCGCTCAACGTCGACCAGGACAACACCCATCGTGCCCTCGGCGTCTACGAGCGCGTCGGCTTCAGCGAGTTCCAGCGCTGGGCCGGGTACGTGAAGCCCGTTCCGACCTGACCGGTTGTCACCCGAAAGGGCGGATTTCGGTACAGTCGATCTTCTCGGATGAGATCGCTGGGGGTGGTAGGGCGTTGCCGGTTTCCGCACGCCTCGGCTGGCACGACCTGCCGTCGGCGACGCGTGACGCCGTGGAGCGTGAGCTCGGGTCGGCGGTCCGTCGTTCGTTGTGGCAGACCCCGGAATTCGACGGCGGTGTCGCCGCGCGGCTCGAACTCGAACGCGATCATCGCTGGGTCTTCCTGAAGGCGATCCCGGCGGGCAGCCCGCGCGCGGGCGGCTACCGGACGGAGGCCGCCATCGCGCGACGGCTTCCCGCGGAGGCGCCCACACCGAAGCTGCTGTCCTTTGTGGACGGCGAATGGCTGGTGCTCGCGTTCGCCGATTTCGACGGCACCAGGCCGAATCTGCGTCCGGGATCGCCGGACCTTTCCGCGGTGCTGGCCACCTTCGGCGCGCTCAGGCGCACGCTCACGCCGTGCCCGCTGCCCGACGTCCCGGACGCCCTCGACGATCTCGGCCCGCTCCTGCGCGGCTGGCACGAACTGGCGAAGGAACCGCCGGGCGACCTCGACGGCTGGGCCGTCCGCAACCTCGACCGGCTCGTCCAGCTGGAGACGTCGTGGCATCCCTGGTCGTCCGGGGACACGTTGCTGCACAACGACATCCAGCCCGAATACCTGGTGCGGACCGGGCCGGGCCGGGTACTGGTCACCAACTGGCGCTACCCGGCGCGGGGCGCGGGCTGGCTCGATCTGGTCGCGCTCGTCCCGTACCTGCTCGACGCCGGACACGAACCCGCCGACGTCGATCGCCTGCTCCGGCGGCGCCCCGTGCTGGCCGGGGTCCCGGTCTGGGCGGTCACCGCGTTCGGCGTCGCACTGGCCGGGCACGCCGAACGAGCGTCCCGCTTACCGGAACCGCCCGCGACGACGGGCGTCCGTGCGGCGCAGCGCCGTCTCGCGGCGGCCATGCGCGAGTGGCTCGCTTACCGGACGCACTGGCAGTAGCGCCTCGGGCGGCTCGTGAGCGCCGACGTGTGTCGCGAAAGCCACTTTCGCGACGTCAGGTGTCCCGAAAGCCACTTTCGCGACATCGGCCTCGGCCAGAGCCGTCGCTACTTCACCGCGGCCGGGGTCCCGTTGCGAAAGCCACCGGCGGGGGCGACACCTCGGCGCGGGAGACAAAGCTCGTGAGTGGCCAGGACGTTTCTAACCGTCCTTACCGCTCACGAGGTTCAGCGGCTCCTCACCGGCGGCGTACCGGCGCAACTGCTCGGCGACCAGCCGCTTCGCGCGCGGGTAGAACGACGCCGAACCGCCCGCGATATGCGGCGTGATGATCACGCCCGGCGTGGTCCACAGTGGATGCCCGGCGGGCAGCGGTTCCGGGTCGACGACGTCCAGCGCGGCACGCAGCCGCCCGGTGACGGTCTCGGCCGTGAGCGCCGCGGTGTCGATCGCCGAGCCTCGCCCGACGTTCACCAGCAGGGCACCGTCCGGCAGCGCGGCGAGCTCCGCTGCGCCGAACAGGCCCATGGTCGCGGGCGTTTCGGGCAGGATCAGGACCACGATGTCGGCGGACGGCAGCAGCTCGGCCAGCTCACCCACGCCGTGCACGCGCTCCGCGGGCCGGGCCGTGCTCGCCACCCTGGTCACGATCGCCTCGGCCGCGACCAGTTGCCGCTCGATGGCCTGGCCGATCGAACCGTGACCGACCAGCAGCACACGGCTGTCGGCCAGCGAACGCGTGTGCTCGCGTTCCCACGACGCCGTCACCTGCTGCGCGAACCAGCGCGGCAGATCCCGCTGCGAGGCGTGGATCAGCGCCAGCGCGTGTTCGGCCACGCTGAGGTCGTGCAGGCCGCGGCCGTTGGCCAGCTTCACCCCCGCCGGCACCAGCGGGATCAGCTTCTCCACCCCGGCCGACAACGACTGCACGAGCTTCAGCGACGGAAGCCGCGAGAGCAGCTTCATCGGCTCGGCGCCGGTGTCGTACGGCAGCACGTAGACCTCGACCTCATCGAGGCCCTCGTCCGGCAGCGGGCCCAGACCGTCGTAGAGCCGCGCGCTCAGGCCCTCGGGCAGCTCGATATCGGACCAGGGCAGGATGGCTCGCTCCGTCATGCCGCCATTCTGGCCGCCACGACCGGCGTCACCCTCCGTGGGCCACGACGCAGAACTCGTTGCCGACGGGATCGGCCAGCACCGTCCAGGCGAAGCCCGGCATCTCGTGTCTGTCCAGCTTCTTCGCCCCCAACCCGACCAGACGCTCCACCTCCTTCTCCATGTCGTCGGTACCGAAGTCCATGTGGACCCGGTTCTTGCCCGCCCGCTCCTCCGGCACGCGCTGGAAGGCGAACACCGGCCCGTTCTCCTTCTTGGCGTGCAGGATCAGGAACTCGCCGCCGTGGTCCTGATCCACCTCGACCCCGAGCGCCTTCGTCCAGAACGCCGCGAGCCCGCGCGGATCCGCGCAGTCGATCGTGATCATGCCCAGTTCGATACCCATGGCGGCACGCTAGCCGCACCCACCGACAAAACCGGGCGCCCGCGATAACCGGTTGAACCGGCCCGGGGCGGGGTGACTACGCTGCGCAGAACGTCTAAGCACGTAATTCCAGCGAGGAGCCCAGAAGTGATCACCAGGATGTCGTCGTTGTTCCTTCGCACCCTGCGTGAGGATCCGGCGGACGCCGAGGTACCGAGCCACCGGCTCCTGGTACGCGCCGGCTACGTCCGCCGGGTCGCCCCGGGCGGCTACTCCTGGCTGCCGCTGGGCCTGCGGGTGCTGCGCCGTATCGAGAACGTCGTCCGCGAAGAGATGAACGCCATCGGCGCGCAGGAGATCCAGTTCCCCGCGCTGCTGCCGAAGGAGCCCTACGAGGCCACCGGCCGGTGGACCGAGTACGGCGACGCGTTGTTCCGCCTCAAGGACCGCAAGGGCGCCGACTACCTCCTCGGCCCGACGCACGAAGAACTCTTCGCGCTCACCGTGAAGGGTGAATACAGCTCGTACAAGGACTACCCGGTCGTCCTGTACCAAATCCAGACGAAGTACCGCGACGAGGCGCGCCCCCGGGCCGGCATCCTGCGCGGCCGCGAGTTCGTCATGAAGGACTCCTACTCCTTCGACCTCGACGACGAGGGCCTGACCAAGTCGTACGAGCTGCACCGCCAGGCCTACACGAAGCTGTTCGACCGCCTCGGCATCGAGTACGTCGTCGTGAAGGCGACCTCCGGCGCGATGGGCGGCTCGGCCTCCGAAGAGTTCCTCGCCGTCGCCGAGACGGGTGAGGACACCTACGTCCGCAGCACCGAATCGGGTTACGCGGCCAACGTCGAAGCGGTCACCACGCCCGCTCCCGAGGCGAAGCCGATCGAGGGCCTGCCCGAGGCGAAGGTCCACCACACGCCGGACACCCCGACCATCGAGTCCCTGGTCGCGTTCCTCAACAACGCCGATCTCGGCCGCACCTTCACCGCCGCGGACACGCTCAAGAACGTCCTGGTGAAGACCCGCCAGCCGGGCGCGAAGGAGTGGGAGCTGCTGGCCATCGGCCTCCCCGGCGACCGCGAGGTCGACACGAAGCGCCTCGAAGCGTCGCTCGAGCCCGCCGAGTTCGAGCTGCTCGAAGAGGCGGACTTCGCCAAGAACCCCTTCCTCGTGAAGGGCTACATCGGCCCGAAGGCGCTGAAGGACAACGGCGTCCGCTACCTGCTCGACCCGCGCGTCGTCGACGGCACCGCCTGGGTCACCGGCGCCGACGAGCGCGACCACCACGTGGTCGACCTGGTCGCGGGCCGCGACTTCACCGGCGACGGCACGATCGAGGCCGCCGAGGTCCGCGAGGGCGACGCGTCGCCCGACGGCAAGGGAACCCTGGTCGCCGCCCGCGGGATCGAGATCGGGCACATCTTCCAGCTGGGCCGCAAGTACGCGGACGCGTTCGAGCTCGACGCGCTGGGCCCGGACTCCAAGCCCATCCGCATCACCATGGGTTCGTACGGCGTCGGCGTCTCGCGGCTGGTCGGCGTGCTCGCCGAGCAGAACCACGACGACCTCGGCATCGTCTGGCCCCGCGAGGTCTCGCCCTTCGACGTGCACGTCGTCATCGCGGGCAAGGACGAGACGGTCGCCGCGGGCGCGGAGAAGCTCGCCGCCGAACTGGACGCCGCCGGGATCGAGGTCGTCCTCGACGACCGCAAGGCCACCCCGGGCGTGAAGTTCGCGGACGCCGAACTCGTCGGTGTGCCGACGATCCTCGTGGTCGGGCGCGGCCTGGCGAACGGGGTCGTCGAGGTCAAGGACCGCCGCACCGGCGAGCGCGAGGAGATCGCCGTCGACGCCGTCGTGGAGCACCTGGTCAAACTCGTCCGTTCGTAATGTTCGGCAAGAAGCGCCGGGATTCCCCGGGCTACGAGGACAACGCGGCGCTGGACGGGTTCGGGGGCTATCAGCCCTCGGACTCGTCCGGCTACACGCCCGCTCCCGAGACCCCTGCTCCAACCGAGCCGGAGCCGCAGAAGCCCGCGAAGCAGCCGATGTCGCGGAGCGGGCGAAGGGCGATGTACGGCTTCTTCGCCACGATCGGTGTCATCGCGGTCGCCGCGCTCGCGAACAGTGGCGACAGGTCGGACAGCAGTGCGCCGACCACCCGGGCCCCGGTCGTCTACACGCCTTCGCCCCGGGTCGTCGCGCCGCCGGTGACCGAAGGCTGGCAGTCGGTGGCCGGGAAGGACGGCGTCTACGCCTACGACGTCCCGCCGAACTGGACGCCGAAACCCGGCACGATCCACGGCTGGGAAAAGGGCACCCAGGTCCCGGGCATCACCATGGTCGCCAGCGCCTTCGTCGGCGAGGGTTACTGCCCGCAGGAGAAGGGAAGCAGGGTCGGCGGTGCAGGCGTGGCCAACATCAAGGTCTCCGATCCCGCCGCCGCCGCGAAGAAGGCGGTCGACGATCTCGCCGTCAGCGCCTACAACCCGGAGAACGGCCCGCTGACCGCCAAGATCACCCCGGAACCGCCCCAGCAGGCCGAATTCACCCTCGGTACCGGCAAGAAGGTCCCCGCCAGCATCGTTTTCGCGGAGGTCGTCACCCCGCCGGGCCCCTGTGGCGCCCAGCGCGCTCTGGTCGGTGTGCTCGCACCGGAGCTGGGCGACGCCTCGGCGGCCCTGGCCGTCTATTCGGGCCAGGACGCGCCGGGCGGTGCGGACCGTGAGCTGATCCTGAAGATCCTCAAGACCTACCGGGGTGTCCCGGAGGCCGACCGCAAGACCATCACGCCGCCGCCGTCGACGTTGCGCTGAGGGCTGCCGGCGGAGCAGGAAGCACACCCGGGAAAGTGACCATACGCGCGAACCCGCGCCGGCCGTAGGCCCCACTATCGCGGTGGCAGGGCGCCCTGTTCGCTCATCGCGACGTGGGATACCAGGTCGCGCCCTGTCGACGTCGATCGTGGACGCGGGTTCCCCGGCAGGCGCTGAGGCTTCTTGCCCGATCGCGCGAGCTTCGCCAGCCGCAGCAGCCCGGTGTTCGGCAGGTACGCCCGGCCGAGCGCGATCCCGATCCGCGGCAGATCCGCCTCGTCGCGGAACGCGAGGTACAGCGGCACATGGCGCGGCTGGAACTTCGCCTTGAACGCGTGCAGCGAACGGAAGCCGTAGAACGGCTCCATCATCGTGCCGAGCGCGTCGAGCACCCGCTCGACGGCGTGCGCCGGTTCGCCGGAGCTCGCCAGCGGCGCACCGGACAGCGAGACGAACTTCGCCCCTTCCTCGCGGAAGGCCAGGCACGAAGACGCGATCAGGAACTCCATCGACGGGCGGAACCCGTCGGCGCGTTTGCGCATGACGTCGAGGGTCCAGCCGCCGATCGCGCCCGCTCCGGTGTACACCGGCAGCCACGACGTCACGCCGTGGACCACGCCGTCGGCGTCCACCGCGAGACCCACGCGGGTCTCGGGATCCATCGCCTCGTCGACGCCGCCGAGGGTGAAGCCCATTTCCGGCATGCCCTTGTCGCTGATCCACTCCTCGGAGATCGCGCGGACCTGCGAGATCACCGCGCGCGGCTGATCGGCGAGCCGGACGAGCCGGAACTCGATGCCGTCCTTCTTGGCCCGGTTGAGCGCGGTCCGCACGTCCTGCCAGCGCTTGCCGCGGAACTCCAGCGTCTCCAGTTCGATCAGGGTGTCTTCGGCGACCTGGACCTGCTTCCAGCCCAGCTCTTCGGTCTTGGCGGTGGTGTCGCCGGTGGCGGAGAACAGGCACGGCACGAGACCGGTGTTCTCGCACATCGTGATGAACTCGGCGATCGTCCGGTCGGCGGCGCCGTCCGGGGCGATCGGGTCACCGAGGGCGATGGCGACCCCCGCGTGCCGCCGGTAGGCGAGGTAGGACTTGCCGTCCGCGGCCACGAAGTACGAGTTCTGCGGCCAGGTCGTCATCCACGAAAGCGTGCTCCCGCCGTGGCGGCTGAGCAGCGTGCGGGCCAGCGCGGGGTTGCCCATCCGGCCGAGGCGGCGGCATTTCCGCCGCGACGGCACGCGGAAGGCGCCGCGGGAGGAGACCAGCAGGGCGAATTCGACCGTCCAGAGCAGGTTGTCCACGAAGAACAGCGGCGGATCCACCACGCCGGCGTCCTCGCCGAAGATCTCCGCCAGCGTGAGCACCCCGCCGTAGACCATCACCTGCAGGATGACGAACGAGGTCAGGATCATCGCGCACCACCAGGCGACCTGGCTGCCCTTGCGCAGGCCGTTCAGGATCGGCACCACGATCACGCACAGGACGACGACTTCCCAGGTGGACAGCGAAAGCTCTTCGGACGAACCGAAGGGACCGTTGCCCGGGACGAAGGACATCACCAGTTCGGCGACGGTCAGCACCAGCAGGCCCGCCATGACGTAGAACCGCCATTCGCGCAGGCTGGGCCGCCGTTCACGCGAGGAATCCTTGGCGCCGAGGAACTTCCGGCCGAACGGCAGCGCGAGGACGAGGGCGAAGAAGTGCACGAGGTCGGCGAGCGTGCCGACGAAGATGATCGCGACCCCGGCGTAGACGCACAGCCCGGCGCGCAAGCGCAGGCGCCACGGCGGGCGCAGGGTGGCGCTGGCGACCGCGACCGCGGCGAGCGCGCCGCCGGAGAACCCGACGTCGAGGCTGGCCGAGACCCGTTCCGCCCATTCCCAGCCGGAGTTGCGGCTCAGTGCCAGGAACTGGACCGCCACCAGGACACTGACGAACTGGCCACCGATGGCGACGGCCATCGCCCGCCGGGTGCCGAGCCGCCATTCCGCGAACCCGGCGAACAACGCGAAGCTGAGCACCATCGGCAGGTAGTACAGCGGGACGACCGCGAACAGCGGTCCGGTGAACAAGGTCCACCACCGGCCTGATTCGAGCGACGGCAGCCCATACGCGATGTACGGGTACACCGCGCGGTCCTCGGCGGCCGACCAGAGCGCGCCCGTGGCCAAGGCGAGCGCGAGCATGGTCAGCGTGACGAGGCTGGTGAACGGCAGCCGGTGCCTCAGCACCGTGATGATCTTGCGTGTCCGGCCCGGCGCGGCCGTCCCGCTTCCCCCTTTTGGCATGGAACTCAAATTAGGTCCGGGAGGTGCTCGGACACATCCGGCACGGGACCCATTTTTCCCTTAGGGGAGTGCTACTCGCGACGGATGCTCTCACCCATCTTGAGGACGACACCCCTGGCTATCGCGCCGGGGATCTCCTGGTCCGCCAGTACGAGGAGGACGTGGTAGCGGCCGGATCCGGGCAGCGCGCGCAGCGGAAGGGCGATCGCGGTGATCGCGACCGACGGGGCGGGACACGGCCCGTCCGGGGCGGGGACGACGGAGGTGGTCACGGCGGTGGCGGTCGTCCCGCCGTTCAAGACCGGCACCGGCCCGGGTTCGCCGATCTCCGCTGCCGCGGAGCGTCCGTACGCCGCTTCGGCCCAGCGCAGCGTCGTTTCCTCGGCGGCCTGGGCGAGGCCGCCGACTTCGCCTTCGTCGATCGTCGTGAATCCCGCCGTCGCGCGTGCCGAGAGATCGGTGCTGGGGCAGAACGCCCGGCGGAACCGCGCGACCCCCTGCAGGGTGACGAGGTCTCCGGCCGGGGTCTCGTAGCCGATGGCGACGTCCGGCTCTTCGAGCGTCCAATCGGGCGGGACGTCGTAGACGAACGGGTGATCGCCGGACACCACCGGTTGCCAGCCCGCGATCACCGGCTGGACCCGCGTGGCGGGCACCGGGTCGGGCAGGACGAGGTCGTGGGCGGACGGCGGTGGAGGCGCGGTCTTCGCCTGATAGGTGGCCGTCGCACCGACGGCGAGGACGACGGCCAGCCCGAGGACGCCCAGCGTCGGCCTCAAGCGCAGGCGACGGCGCGGCGGGACGGCGTCCCGGACGACCGGAAGCGGTCTCGTCTGTTCGGCCTCGGTTTCGAGCGGCTGCCCGGTGAGGGGATCGACGAACCACTGCCGAGGTTCGTCGTTCCGCCCACCGGGGCCGGTCATTGCTGCGGCCTCAAACTCGCGAGGATCATTTGCGCGTCCGCTTCGGGCAGGGCGTCCGGGGTGCCCTGGTCGAGGACCATCACGAAGCAGATGGTCTGTTCACCGACCTTGAAGGCCGCTGAGGTGACCTTAACGCTCGGAGCCCGGCAACCTTCGCCTTCGCTCGGGGTGAACGAGGCGGTGGAACTGAGCGCCTGGATCGTGCCGCCGGCGATGGTGATCTGCTTGAGCTCGGGCAGCGGCACGTCGGCCTTGCCGGTGGCGGACTGGATCCAGAGCCGGACAGCACCCCGGGCGGCGTTCTCGACGGGGATCTGGTCCGCGGTGGCGAAGCCGACCAGTCCCCGGTGCGAACCGCTGACGTCGGGGCAAGCGCCGAGCTTGTACCTCATCGCTTCGTGGATCACCATCTTCATGTCGCGCTCGGTGTTCCCGGTGACATAGCCCGGCTTGGTCTCCCAGCCCGACGGGGGCAGGTCGTAGGCGGTTTTGTCCTTCACCGACAGGATCCCCTGCCAGCCGGGCGTCGTCGAGGGGACTTTGTTGTCCTTCGGGGCATCACTGCTCGAGGACGGCGGCTTCGACGCCGAAGACGAGGGCGGCACCGGCGCGGAGGAAGGCGGCCCGGCCTGGGGTTGCGGCTCTTCGCCGTCACGCAGGACGAAGAACAGCGTGGCGCCGACGGCGATCACCAGGAGGAGCGCGCCGAGCCCGATCCACAGCCCCTTGTTGCCCTTCTTCGGCGGCTCCGGCGCGAAACCCTGGTACGTCTGCTGCGGGAACTGCTGGTAACCCTGGTACTGCTGCTGGGGGTACTGGGGCGGATACCCCTGCTGCGGGGGTTGCTGCTGATAGGGCTGCTGCTCCGGCCAGCCGTTGCCACCGCCTGGGTATGCCATGAAACGAGCTTAGTTAACGTCCCCGAGCACGGCCGCACGCACCGTTGCCAGGTCGGACAGGTCCGCGAGCACGGTGTGCGCGCCCGCGTCGGCCAGTTCCTCCGCGCTGAACTGCCCGGTCGCCACGGCCACCGCGACGGCGCCGTTGTCGAGCGCCGCCCGCACGTCGTCCGGGGTGTCGCCGATGACGACGACCGACGCCGGCGCGAACTCGGTGCCGTGTTTCGCCGAAGCGTGGCCGACGGCGGCGGGCACCAGGTCGGGGCGATGCGCCGAGAGCGAGCCGTAGCCGCCGATCTCGAAGTCCACGTGCTCGTGCAGGTCGAACGCGGTCAGCTTGTGCACGGAGATCTCCGGCAGATTCCCGGTGACCAGGGTCTGCACGATGCCGCCGTGCGTCGCGAAGGCGTTCAGCGCGTCCTTCGCGCCCGGCAGCGCCCGGCCGCTCGAAGCCAGCGTCGGGGCGTGGCTTTCGGAGACCGCGATCAGCGCGAGCCAGAGCTTGCGCACGTTCTCCTCGGTGGGCTCGACGCCGTGCGAGGTCAGGATGTCGGCGCTGATGGCGCGTTCGGTGCGGCCGCCGAAATTCGGCAGCGCCCGCAGCTCGACGCCGGCGACCTCGGCGAGCGCGGTCGTGTACCAGGCGGCGCCGACGCCGCGCAGGTCCACGAGGGTCTGGTCGATGTCCCACAGCACGAGCCGATGCGGAGTAGTCACGCGGCCGACGGTACCGGTGAGATAATTCAACGTCTGTTGACTTTCGTGGCCGGGAGGCTTACCTTGGCAGCTAATTCAACAGATGACGAATAAATGGAGGACGGTCATGTCGAACCGTCGCCCCGCCGGGGCCTTCGCCTTACTCGCCGCGGTGGCCGGTGCGCTGGTCGCCGTCGTGCTCGGCTTTCTCACCTTCGGCGCGCAGGCCACCGTCGCGCCCGACGGGCTGCCCGTCGCGGTGGCCGCGCCTTCGGGACCGCTCCAGGCGGCCGCGAACGGGATCGCGTCCCATGGCGGAGGCCAGGTCTCGTGGCGGGTGACCTCGCCGGCGGAAGGCCGGAAACTGCTGGAGGGCAAGGAGGTCTACGGTGTCCTCGAACTGCCGTCGACGGTCGTGGTCTCCGGGGCGGTGAACCCGTCCGGAACGCAGGTCGCGCAACAGGTCCTGACCGGCGCCGCGCAAGCCATCGGCGGGACGCCGAAGGTCGAGACGTTGCACCCCGCGAGCGCGGCGGGCCGGGTCGCGCCGCTCGCGTTGAGCGCGCTGGCATGGGTCGGTTGCCTGGCCGCGGGCGCCGTGCTGATCCTGGCCGGACGCCGGATCGGCCGGGACGCGGGAGCCGCGGCGCGCTTCACGCAGATCGTCTCGGCGGGCGTGCTGGTCACCGGCGCGCTGGCCGGATTCCTGAAGCTGTGGGACTCGTCGCTCCCGCTCGGCTGGGACGTCCTCGGCTTCCTTTTCCTGACCTCGACCGGGTTCGCCGCCGTGCAGACCGGGCTGCTGCGGCTGCTCGGCGTACGGGCGATGGCGATCCTCGGCCCGCTGTACCTGGTCGCGCCCGCCGTCGCGGGGCAGGTGCCGGAGCTGTTGAACCCCGCGTACCGCGCGGTGCTGTGGTCCTGGACGCCGTTCCGGTTCTCGGCCGAAGGGCTCCGGAGCCTGTTGCAGGGCGTGCCCGGCGCGCCGGACGTCACGACCGGGGTGTGGGTGCTCGGCGGCCTGCTCGCGGCGGGGCTGGTCCTCGCGCTGTGGCCGGGCCGGTCAGCCCTCCAGAAGGCTGAAGCGGACACGCCGGACCGGGTTGTCCAGGTTGGTGTCCACTAGGCAGACCGACTGCCAGGTGCCCAGCGTCATCACCCCGCCGAGCACCGGGATCGTCGCGAACGGCGGCAGCAGGGCGGGCAGGACGTGGTCACGGCCGTGACCGGGACTTCCGTGCTGGTGCCGCCAGCGGCCGTCGCGGGGGAGCAGTTCGTCGAGCGCCGTGAGCAGGTCTTCGTCGCTGCCGGCGCCGGTTTCGAGGATCGCCAGCCCGGACGTCGCGTGCGGGACGAAGACGTGCAGGATCCCGTCCTCGGCGTCCGCGTCGCGCAGGAAGGCCTCGGCGTCCTTGGTCAGGTCGTGCACCACGGCCACGCTGCCGGTGCGCACCTCGATCTCCGTGGAGTACATGCTCTTCACGGTAGTGCCCCGAAGCGGGCGACGTAGTGCCAGACGCGTTTGAGGGCCTGCTGGTCGACGTCGCGTGCTTCGCCGAGGACTCGCGGGTCGAGGTAGCCGTCTTCGGCCAGCGCCAGGCCGAGTTCGACGAATTCGGGACCGCGGTACGCCGGATGGCGGGCGAGTTCTTCGGTGGACAGGCGGAAACCGGGATGCCATTCGACCGGGCAGCCGAGTCTCGACGCGGCCTTCTCCACGCCGGTGCCGCGGTGGCTCGGGTCGAGTACCAGGGCTTCGACGTCCTTCGTGAGGTCGATCGGCCCGTGGACGTGTGCCTCGATGTAGTCGTCGAGAAGGTCGGTGTCGTCTCGGGCCGCCAGCTCGATCAGGGCGGAAACCCTGGTACCGCAGCCGAAATCCACCGGATTGAGCACGCTGTCCGGATAGCAGAACGTCGTCCTGCCGACGGTGTGCGCGGCCATCCGGAAATGGGCGGAGCCGAATCTCGGCGCGCCGCCGACCGCGCGGCGGCGGAAGTTCAGGGTGCCGTACTTGGGCCGTTCGGCGGCGGGCGCGTCGTCGTAGGCGCCGCCGAACATCCGGCTTTCCCAAAGCCGGCGGTCTCCGCCGGGACGCGCGGTGAGCCCTCCGTTGCTCGTCCCGGTTTCGAACTGGTTGCGGTAGAACCCGTCCTCGGCCATCGCCGCCAGCAGCGGGCGGCCGTCCACTGTGGACCTGTCCGGATGGAAGTGCAGTGTCACCGGCAGCCCGGCCTCGTGCCCGCCGCGTGCTTTCGCCGCGACGTAGGCGAGAGCGCGGTGGTTCATCAGCCGAGTATCAGGCGTGCCGCCGGGCGAGCGCGACCAGATATCGGACCGGTTCGCCGGTCGGGTTGACGTAGGCGCACGGCTTGGGGGTGCCGAGCTGCAGGCAGTCACCGGCGTCGAGTTCGTGCTCGACGTCGCCCTCGCGGAAGCGCAGGTGCCCGTCGAGCACCCAGATCTGGTGATGGGTCAGCGCGTAGGTGTGCGCGGGGAAGGCGACCTCGGCGCCCGCGGGCAGCACGACCTCGACCAGTTCCAGCGGGCCGCCGAGCGAAGGTGAGACCGCGCGGCGCACGTACCCGGTGTCAGGGTCGGTCCAGGTCGGCTGATCGGCGGCGCGCACGAGGCGCCGGTCGCCGTGTTCGGCGCGGGCGATCAGCTCGGACAACGTCATCCCGAGCGCGGCGGAAAGCCTGCTGAGCAGGACCGCCGTCGGCTGCGCCTCGCCGCGTTCGATCTTGCCGATCATCGCCCTGGACACGCCCGAAGACTCGGCGAGGGCGTTGGCCGAAAGGTTCTGGTCGAGTCTCGCGGACTGGAGCGTCGCGGCGAGCGACGCGGACAGGGGATCGGACATGCTGCTTACTATAGTGGCAGCCTCGGTTACTATGGTCATCATGGCGATCAGGGAAGCGACGGAAGCCGACGCGACGGCGTGCGCGGAGATCTACGCGCCGTATGTCACCGACACGGTGATCTCGTTCGAAACCGAGCCGCCCAAGCCGGACGAGATGGCCGAGCGCATCGTCAAGGCGCAGCGATCACACGCGTGGCTCGTGCTCGAAGACGAAGAAGGCCGCGTCGCCGGGTATGCCTACGGAGGCCCCTTCAGCGGCCGGCCGTCTTATCGATGGTCCTGTGAAGTCAGCATCTACCTGGAGCTCGGCCGCCGGAGGACCGGTGGCGGGCGCGCGCTCTATCAGGCGCTGCTGGACAAGCTGGCGTCGCGCGGCTTCCGGAACTTCTGCGCGGGAATGGTGCTGCCGAACGACGCGAGCGCCGGGCTGCACCGCGCGCTGGGATTCGAGCCGGTGGGGACATACCGGCGGATCGGCTACAAGCACGGGGCCTGGCGGGATGTCGCGTGGGTGCAGCTGTGCCTGCCCGAGGTGGACGGCGTGCCGGTGGAGCCGTCCTAGGACTCCAGGTACCGCAGCACGGCGAGAACCCGCCGGTTGTCCCCTTCGGACTGCGGCAGCGCCAGCTTCCCGAAGATGCTCGACACGTACTTCTCCACCGAGCCCGCCGAAAGGAACAGCGCCGCCGCGATGGCCGAGTTCGACCGACCTTCGGCCATCAAACCCAGCACTTCACGCTCGCGCGGCGTCAGCCCGGCGAGCGCGTCCGTCTTCCGGGTGGCGGTGAACAGCTGGCTGACCACCTCCGGGTCGAGCACGGTCTCGCCGTCGGCCACCCGCTGGAGCGCGTCGAGGAAATCCGACACCTCCGCGACGCGGTCTTTCAGCAGATAGCCGACACCACCCGCGCGGTCGGCGAGGAGCTCCGTCGCGTACTGCGTCTCGACGTACTGCGAGAACAGCAGGATCGCGCACCCCGGAAGTTCCGCGCGCAGTGCGATGGACGCGCGCAGCCCCTCGTCGGTGTGCGTCGGCGGCATCCGGATATCCACAATGGACACATCGGGGCGGTGTTCGCGCACCGCCGCGCACAGGCTGTCCCCGTCGGCGACGGCCGCGACGACCTCGTGCCCCCGAAGGTTCAGCAGTTCGACGAGCCCCGCCCGGAGGATTGCCGAATCCTCCGCGATCACGACGCGCACGCCGCCCCCTATTTCCGTATCGGTATTCCCGCGCTGATCACCGTAGGCCCACCCGGAGGGCTGTCGATGTCGAGCCCGCCGTCCACCGTCGCGAGGCGCTCGGCGATCCCGGCGAGCCCGCCGCCGCGTACCGGCCGGGCCCCGCCTTCACCGCCGTCGCGCACCACGAGCCGCAGGTCTTCGCCGACGATACCCACGTCGACCTCGATCGCGGAGGAAGTGTGTTTGGCGGCATTCGTCAGGAGCTCGGCGACGGTGAAGTAGGCGATGGTCTCGATCGACGGCGACGGCCGCTCCGGCAGGTCCACGGTGATCCGCGCGTCGATACCCGAGCCGGCGGCCAAAGTGGACAGTGCGACGTCGAGGCCCGCGTCGAGCGCGGCGGGATGGATGCCCCGGGCGAGGTCGCGCAGTTCGACCAGGGCCTGTTTCGCGTTGGCGTGTGCGGCGGTGACCAGGGCGGTGACCTGCTCGATGTCGCCGTCGCCGGCGAGCTCGTCCTTCGCGATGCCGAGTTTCATCGCGAGCGCGACCAGCTGGGCCTGCGCGCCGTCGTGCAGGTCGCGTTCGATCCGGCGCAGCCGCCGCGTCGCGTCGTCGACCGCGGTCGCGCGGCTGCGTTCGAGCTCGCGCACGCGTTGGGAGAGGTCCTCGGCGCCGAGGACGCCGCGCACCAGCAGGCGGTCGAATTCGGTGAGCCCGTGGACCACCCACGGCATCGCCAGCAGGACGGCCAGCCCGGTGGCGGCGAGCGGCAGGGTGAGGGGCCAGGTGTCGACGCGGAGGTCGAACGTCGGCATGGCTTCGCCGTTCAGGGTGAACCAGAACAGCGGATAGCTCAGCGTGCTCCCCGCGTACACGAACATGGTCGCGACCAGGAAGAACCCGATCAAGGACAGCGGCAGCCGGATCAGCAGATAGGCGATCGACCGCCAGCCGAGCGGATCGCCGAGCCGCCCTTTGACGCCGTTCCAGAGCCCCGGCCGCAGTTCCGGCCGGGCGGGCGGGGTCACCGTCGTCCCGAGCAGGACGCGCGCCAGGCCGACGTGGGCGATGCCGACCAGCCGCGCGCCCGCCAGGACGCCGATGAGCACCGGCAGCCCGATGGTGAGCAGGCTCAGGCCGGCGCCGAGGAACAACCCGACGACGACGAGCACCACGAACACCAGCGTCAGCGGCGCGCCGGCGATCACCCACGCCAGCTCGGCCCAGTACGCGCGGCTCAGCTGGGCGCTGAGGACGCGGCGAGGAAGGACGAGGCGGGTGAGCACGGCTTCAGCCTGCCGTGGCCACCCGCCCCGTGCCCATCCGGTTTTCCGTAATCTTCGTCTTGAGCGCGTTTCCGGACTTCCACAAGGACGGCCCGCGGCATGTCGCGAAAGCCACTTTCGCGACGTCGGATGTCCCGAAAGTGGCTTTCGCGACCTGACCAGGCCGTGTTTCGCGAGTTCCGCCGCTAGTCCTCGCGGTTCTCGTCCGCCTGCGCCCGCTGGGACGCCTCGCGCATCTCGATGACGTCCGTCAGCCAGTCGCCGGTCTCGCGGGCGATGTCCCGGATCGCGCCGGTGATGATCGTCGCGATGTTGCCGATATGGGTGGCCGCGGACTCGGTGACCTCTTGGACCACGTCCTTGGTGCTTTCGAACTGACCGACCATGTCAGACACCTTAAGCCGCTCGGAGGGTCTTGTCGCTCTCCACGGTAGCCGGTGTGCGGGGCTCGCCGTTCCACGGAAGGGCCAGTTTCACGATCTTCTTGGCCACCGAGAACAGCTGCTTGTGCAGCGGCCCGGTGTTGTACGGCAGGCCGTACTTCTCGCAGATCGCCCGCACCTCGCCCGCGATCTCCGGGTAGCGGCGCGCCGGGATGTCCGGGAACAGGTGGTGCTCGATCTGGTGCGAGAGGTTCCCGGTCATGATGTGGAAGAGCTTGCCGCCGGTGATGTTCGCCGACCCGAGGATCTGCCGCAGGTACCACTGGCCCCGCGACTCGTTCTCGGTCTCCTCTTCGGTGAAGCTCTCGACGTCGGCGGGGAAGTGCCCGCAGAAGATGATCGAAAACGCCCAAAGGTTGCGGGTCAGGTTCGCGGTGGCGTTGCCGAGGAAGGTCAGCGGCGCGAGCGGACCGGTCAGCAGCGGGAACAGCACGTAGTCCTTGCCGACCTGGCGGCCCGCCTTCTTGAGCATCTTCAGGCCGACCTCCTTGTTGTCCGACCACTTGCGCTCGCCCTTGACGACGCGGTCGAACTCGAGGTCGTGCAGCATGACGCCCCACTGGAAGAACAGCGCGAGCAGCGTCGCGTACACCGGGTTGCCCAGGTAGTACGGGTGCCATTTCTGCGCGGTGTCCATCCGCAGGACGCCGTAACCGATGTCGCGGTCCTTGTCGAGGATGTTCGTGTACGTGTGGTGGATGTAGTTGTGGGAGTGGCGCCAGTTCTCCGACGGCGCGACGGTGTCCCATTCGAACTTCTGCGAGCTCAGCGCCGGGTCGCGCGTCCAGTCGTACTGGCCGTGCATGACGTTGTGGCCGATCTCCATGTTGTCGAGGATCTTCGCCACCGAGAGCGCGGTCACCCCGGCGACCCACGCCGGCGGGAAGAATCCGGCGAACAGCAGCCCGCGGCCGGCGACCTCGAGCGCGCGCTGGGTCTTGATGACGTTGTGGATGTAGTCGACGTCGGCCTGGCCGAGATCGGCGACGATCCGCTGCCGGATCTCGTCCAGTTCGCGGCCGAACTCCTCGACCTGGGCGGGGGTGAGCTTGTCCTGCAAGCCGGTCATCCCGGACTCCTTTCTAAGCGTTGATCTCGACGTCCCCGACCGGGACGGAGATGCAGAGCTGGATCTCTTCGTTCTCTTCGCTCGAGGTCTCGCCGGTCTTGGCGTTGCGCACACAGCCGGAGGTCTTGATCTGCGTGCAGGAGAAGCAGATGCCCATCCGGCAGCCGTGTTCCGGGCTGAGGCCCGCGTCTTCGGCCTGCTCCAGCAACGGTTTCCCGGAGTTGGCGAATTCGCGGCCGCTGCGCGCGAACCGCACCTGCCCTTCGGCGTTTTCGGTGTCGAAGGTGAGCGCCGGTGGCGTGAACTCCTCGGTGTGCAGATGTGCGCCGAGACCGTCGGCCTCGAAGGCTTCGCGGACCGAATCCATCAAGGGCTTCGGACCGCACAGGAAGGTTTCGGCGTCGGGGTACCACGGCGCGGCCTCGGCGAGGTGCTCCTTCGAGAAGAACCCGTGGAGGTCGCCGCCGGTTTTGGCGTGAGTGAACGCGTGTACCACCCGCAGGCCGGGCAGGCGGCGCGCGAGGTCGGCGAGTTCGGCGCGGTAGAGCGCGTCTTCGGCGCCGTTGGAGTAGTGCAGGAAGGCGAGATCGCCCTCGTACTTCTCGTCCGCCAGCGTGCGCAGCATCGACAGGACGGGCGTGATCCCGCTCCCGCCGCTCAGCAGCAGGATCCGCCGGGGCCGCGGCGAGGGGAGGGTGAATTCACCGTCCGGAGTGGACAATCCGAGCACCGAGCCGATGGTGACCGTGCGGTTCAGGTGCCGCGAGACGAGGCCCTGCGGGTCGGCTTTGATGGTCAGTTCCAGTGATCCGTCGTGCTCCGAACCGGCGGGCGAGTAGCAGCGGGTCCGGCGGACGCCGTCGATCTCGACGGTCACCCGCACGTACTGGCCCGCGACGTGTCCGCGCCAGGCGCGGCTCGGCCGGATGGTCAGCGTGACCGTGTCGGGTGTCTGCCGCCGGACGCCGGTGACCAGGCCGCGGATCTCGCGGCGGACCAGCATCGGATCGACGAGTTCGAGGTAGCGGTCCATGCCATGGGGCGTGAGCAGGGCCTCGGCCAGCGAGGCCAGCCGCCTGGCCCTGCGCGGTACCAGTGCCGTCATCACTTCTCCCAAATTCAGTGAACGCTTGTACACTCAATAGTGAAGTGGCGACGGTCGCGCTTGTCAACGCGAGAGGAGGGTGATGTGACGTGGGTGATAGTGCGGAGGCGATTACGCTGTCCGTCGTGACAACGGAGCCCGTTTCCCGGCAGGAGCGCAAGCAGCGCACACGGCAGGCGCTGCTGGACGCCGCCCTGGACCTGGTGGCGGAACGAGGGTTCTCCGGGCTCAGCCTGCGCGAGGTGGCGAAGCAGGCCGGGATCGTGCCGACGGCGTTCTACCGTCATTTCGCGTCGATGGACGAACTTGGCGTGGCGCTCGTCGAGGAGTCGATGCGCACGCTGCGCACGATGATCCGGTCGGCACGCACCAAACCGGCCGCGTACAACGACATGATCAGGACGTCCGTGCGCATCCTGCGCGAGCACGTGCGGGCGCACGAGGACCATTTCCATTTCCTGACCAGGGAGCGGTACGGCGGCACGGGACCGGTCCGGCAGGCGATCGCGTTCGAGCTCAAGCTCTTCGTCAGCGAACTCGCCGTCGACCTGGCGCGCTTCGACAATCTCCGCGAATGGAGCACCGAAGATCTCCATCTGCTCGCCGACCTGATCGTGACGACCATGCTCACGACGGTGCTGGAGCTGCTCGAAGCGCCTTCGCGTGACGACGAGATCGGGCGCACGGCCGAACGGCGGCTGCGGCTGATCTTCCTGGGCGTGCCGAACTGGCGCAGCGTTCCGTGATGCGGAAAGCGCTGTCGTACAAGGCGGGCTGAAAGCGTCCTACCCCGCGTGACACGCGGCGAAGGACGCTTCGTCACATCGGATTCGGGAAAGAGTCCGGCCATGTGACTCGCGTGATCGGACGCGTAACTCGTGAGATCCGCCTTCAAGCACGCGAGATCCGTCTCTGATCACGCGAGTGCGGCACCACACCCTCGTTCGCCGTAACCCCCTATGACGTCGCGCACCTGGATCGATGGCTGGATCGATCGTGATGAGCGATGTCACGGAAAGATGCCGACCGGATACGTTCAGCCAGGAAAGTTGTCGGCCGGGCGTGGTAAGAAGTGCGGGTTCGTGTGGTCCTCTCCAGCGAGGAGGTCGCCTGTGGCGGCAGAGAACGAGCAGCTCACGGTCGGTGTGGTCCGGGAAACCGGACAAGGCGAACGCCGTATCGCGCTGGTACCGAAACTCATCGAGCGCGTTTCCGGACGCGGACTGCGGGTGGTGGTCGAGCCCGGCGCGGGCGCCGGCGCGCTGCTCGCCGACGAGACCTTCGAGCAGGCGGGAGCGGTGATCGGCGATCCGTGGGATGCCGACATCGTGGTGAAGGTGGCGCCTCCGAGCGCGGCCGAAGTCGCGAAGCTCAAACAGGGCACCATTCTCATCGGCTTCCTGAATCCGAGGGGTGATCCCGACGGGATAGCCGCGCTCGAGTCGGCGGGCGTCCGCGCCTTCGCCGTCGAGGCGATCCCGCGGATCTCCCGCGCGCAGGCGATGGACGCGTTGTCGTCGCAGAGCAGCGTCGCGGGTTATCGCGCGGTCCTGCTCGCCGCGGAGAAGCTCACCCGCTTCTTCCCGATGCTCACCACCGCCGCCGGGACGGTGCCACCGGCGAAGGTGCTCGTGCTCGGCGCCGGCGTCGCCGGGTTGCAGGCCTTGGCGACGGCGAAACGGCTCGGTGCGCAGACCACCGGGTACGACGTCCGGCCCGAGGTCGGCGAGCAGGTGAAGTCGCTCGGCGCGAAATTCCTCGACCTCGGCATCGAGGCGGTCGGTGAAGGCGGGTATGCCCGCGAGCTGACCGACGAGGAAAAGGCCGAGCAGCAACGCAGGCTCACCGAGGCGATCACGAGGTTCGACGTCGTGATCACCACAGCCCTCGTCCCCGGCCGCCGGGCACCGGTCCTCGTCACCGCCGACGCGGTGAAGGGGATGCCCGCCGGTGGTGTCGTGGTCGACCTCGCCGGGGAGTCCGGCGGCAACTGCGAACTGACGAAACCGGGCGAGGAGGTCGTCGAGCACGACGTCACCATCTGCTCGCCGCTCAACCTCGCCGCGGAGATGCCCGCGCATTCCAGCGAGCTCTACGCGCGCAACGTCACCGAGTTGCTCGAACTGCTCGTCGACTCCGAAGGCAAGCTCGCGCTCGACTTCTCCGACGAGATCGTCGCCGGGGCCTGCGTGGCCGGAAAAGAAGAAGGGGGCGAGTGATGCTCGTAGGCAGTTTGGCGATCCTCGTACTCGCCGGATTCGTGGGTTTCACGGTCATCTCGAAGGTGCCCAACACGTTGCACACCCCGCTCATGTCGGGCACCAACGCGATCCACGGCATCGTCCTGCTCGGCGGGCTGATCGTGCTCGGCCTCGGGGTCGACGGCGTACTGAACAAGATCCTGCTGGTGATCGCGATCGCCTTCGGCACGATCAACGTGGTCGGCGGCTTCCTCGTCACCGACCGGATGCTTTCGATGTTCAAGGCGAAGAAGCCGGAAGACGGTGGTGACAAGTGACGACCTTCATCGCCGTCCTCTACATCATTTCCTTCGCCCTGTTCATCTACGGCCTCATGGGCCTGACCGGTCCGCGCACCGCGGTCCGCGGCAACTGGATCGCCGCGATCGGCATGGCCATCGCGGTGATCGCGACGCTCCTGACACCGGGCATGAGCAACTGGCTGCTCATCGCGCTCGGCGTCGCGATCGGTGTCGTCGTCGGTGTCCCGTCCGCGCGCAAGGTGAAGATGACCGCCATGCCGCAGATGGTGGCGCTGTTCAACGGCGTCGGCGGCGGAGCGGTCGCGCTCATCGCGTGGGTCGAGTTCCGCACCACCGAGGGCTACGCGCACGAGCCCGCGTATGTCGCGATCGCGTCGTTGTTCGCCGCGATCGTCGGTTCGGTGTCCTTCTGGGGCTCGAACATCGCGTTCGGGAAACTGCAGGAACTCATCTCCGGCCGTCCGATCACCTTGGGCAAACTGCAGCAGCCGGTGAACGCACTGGTGCTGATCGCCGCGATCGTCCTCGCGGTGGTCATCGCGAGCGGCGGCGACGCGGAACTGCTGATGATCGGCCTGCTGGTCGCGGCGGGCGTGCTCGGCGTGGTGGTCGTGCTGCCGATCGGCGGCGCGGACATGCCGGTCGTCATCTCGTTGCTCAACGCGCTCACCGGATTGTCGGCCGCGGCCATGGGCCTCGCGCTCGACAACACCGCGCTGATCGTGGCGGGCATGATCGTCGGCGCCTCGGGTTCGATCCTGACGAACCTGATGGCGAAGGCGATGAACCGGTCGATCCCGGCCATCGTGGCCGGCGGGTTCGGCGGCGGCACGGCGGTCGCGAGCGGCGGATCCGGCGAGGTCCGGCCGGTTCGCAGCACCTCCGCGTCCGACACCGCGATCCAGATGGCGTACGCCAACAAGGTCGTGGTCGTGCCCGGTTACGGCATGGCCGTCGCGCAGGCGCAGCACGTGGTCCGCGAGATGGCGAAACTGCTGGAGGCAAAGGGGATCACGGTCGCGTACGCCATCCACCCGGTGGCGGGCCGGATGCCGGGGCACATGAACGTCCTCCTCGCCGAGGCCGACGTCCCGTACGAGCAGCTCAAGGAGATGGACGAGATCAACTCCGAGTTCGCCCAGACCGACGTCGCGCTGGTGATCGGCGCGAACGACGTCACGAACCCGGCCGCGGAGACCGATCCGGGCTCGCCCATCTACGGGATGCCGATCCTCAAGGTGAACCACAGCCGGTCGGTGATCGTGCTCAAACGCGGGATGAGCTCGGGCTTCGCCGGTATCGACAACGAGCTCTTCTACGATGCGAAGACCAGCATGCTCTTCGGCGACGCCAAATCGTCGGTGGGCGAGATCGTGGAGGAACTCAAAGCACTGTGACCGGTCCCTCGGAAGTCGTCGCCTCGTTCGACGACCCGGCCGACAACCTCGCGTTCGACGAAGCCCTCCTGCGTGCCGCACCGGAGGCGCCGGTCCTGTGGATCTGGCGCAACACCGACTGTGTGGTCGTGGGGCGGGGGCAGAAGATCGAACGCGAGGTCAAGGCCGACGTCTGCGCGAGCGACGGCGTCCCGGTGCTGCGCCGGGCCAGCGGCGGCGGCACCGTGTTCCACGATCCCGGCAATCTCAACATCACGCTCGTCCTGCCGGGGCTCGGTCTGTCGGGGAAGTCCGTCAGACCACTGGAAGCACTCGGGGACCTGATGACCGCGACGGTGGCCGAACTCGGGCTGCCGTCGCGGCTCGGTGATCGAGGGCTGTTCGTCGGTGACGCGAAGCTGTGCGGTTTCGCCGTGTTCCGGACGAGAACGGGCTTGCTAGCGCATTCGACGCTGCTCGTCTCGACGGCGGCGGAACGGGTCGGCCGGTACCTCACTTCGGCACCCGCGGATCCGCGTCCGCTCGACTCCCACCGGAGCCCGGTCGCGTCGCTCGCCGAGCATGGCCTGCGCAAAGGTGTTGCCGAAGTCACGGCCGCGGTCCGCGTGGCGGCGGCCGCGCAACTGGGTGAACTCACCACCCGGAAGCCCACGGCCGAGGAGCTGGAGCTGCATCGCTCGCTTCAGCACACGCGGTACCACTACCCGGAATGGCATGCCGAAGGCGCTCAACGTCCGGCCTCGTGAGTGGTAAGGACGGTTAGAACCGTCATTACCACTCACGAGACTTGACACAAAGCGGCCCCCTTCGCTGATTACGCGAAGGGGGCCTTTTGGTATTTCTTGGAGCTATTTCTCCGTGGCCGAGAAAGTGACGACGGGCACCTTGCGAGCGGCGCGTGCGGTCTTCTTCGGCTCGGCGGTCTTCTTGGCTGCGGCCTTCGGAGCGGCCTTGGCGGTGGTCGTCTTCGCGGCCGCGGTCTTCGGAGCCGCCTTCGCGGTGGTCGTCTTGGCGGTGGCCTTCGGCGCGGTCTTGGCCGGGGTCTTCGCCGCGGCCGCGGCCTTCGCGCGACCGGCGGGCGCCTTGGCCGCGGTGGTCTTCGCCGCCGTGCCTCGGGTCGATTTCGCCTTGGCCGCAGTGGCTTTCGCCGTGGTCTTGGCCGGAGCCTTGGCCTCCGCCTTGGGGGCGGCGGCCTTCTTGGCGGCGGCGGGCTTGCGGCCGGCGACACCCTTCGCGGCGGGCTTGCGGCCCGGCTTCGCGGCCGTCTTCGACTCGGCCTTCGCGGCGGTGGCCGCGGTCTTCGGCGTCGACTTGGTCACGCGCGTGCCCTTGGGCCGTTGCACGACCCGCGGCCGCAGTTTGCGTCCGCCGATCCGGCGGCCGTTCTCCACATACGCACGCAGGATTTCCCGGAGTGCGGTGGCGTTGTCGGCCGAAAGGTCGATGTCGTAAGCGATTCCGTCCAAACCGAATGCGACCGTTTCTTCGGCCGCCTCGCCGGTCAGATCATCCAGCAAATGCACAGCAGTGTTCCTGGCCATGAAAAACCTCCCGCGCTCGATCGTTCTACTGCGTAACCGGCACGGCGAAACCTGACCCGCGGCTATGACTCACGCAGCGACACGAGGATAGCGGCAGGTTGCGCGAAGCTGCGCGGTGGTGTGCGCTGAATGCATGTCAGCACAGGATTTTGACGTGATCGTGATCGGAGGCGGCCCGGTCGGCGAGGTCGCCGCCGAACGGGCAGCGCGGGGCGGCCTCCGGGTCGCGCTCGTCGAACACGAACGCTTCGGCGGCGAATGTTCTTACTGGGCCTGCATTCCGAGCAAGGCCCTGCTGCGGCCGGGGAACCTCCTCGCCGCCGCCAAACGGGTTCCCGGCGTCCCAGTGGGCGACGCGGTCGACCCGGCCGAGGTGTTCGCGCGCCGGGACTGGTTCACCGGCAAGGGAGACGACACCGGACAGGTCAAGTGGGCGGAGGGCGTCGGGATCGTCCCGATCCGCGGCCACGGACGGATCACCGGTGAGCGGGAGATCACGGTCGACGGCGGTGACGTGCTGACCGCGCGGCACGCGGTGATCGTCGCCACGGGCAGCGTCCCGCGGACGCCGTCGATCCCCGGGCTGGACACCGTTTCCCCGTGGGGTTCGCGAGAGGCGACTTCGGCGGAGAAGGTCCCGGGACGGCTCGGCGTACTGGGCGGCGGTGTCGTCGGAGTCGAAATGGCGCAGGCCTTCGCCACCCTGGGCGCCGAAGTCCACTTGATCATCTCGGGTGAACGTCCGTTGCCGCGGCTGCCGGAGTTCGCGGGGGACGCCGTCGTCGCGGGGCTCCGTGAAGCCGGGGTCACTGTGCACACCGGCTCCGGTCTCGACTCCGTGTCCGCTGTGGACGGTGGTAAGGAATTGGCCTTGAAAGGTGGCGAGCGGTTGGTCGTCGACGAATTGCTCGTCGCCACCGGCCGCCGCCCGGCGACCGACGGGCTCGGTGTCGAGACACTGGGGCTCGAAGCGGGCGCGCCGCTCACGACGGACGACAACGGCCGGGTGTCCGCTGTGGACGGTGGCTGGCTGTTCGCCGTCGGCGACGTCACCGGCCGGGCGCCCCTGACCCATCAGGGCAAATACGCGGCAAGGGCCGCGGGTGACGCGGTGGCGGCGCAGGCGGCGGGCAAGCCCGTCGACTCCGGCGCGTGGAGCGCGCACAGCGCCACGGCCGATCACCACGCCATCCCGCAGGTCGTGTTCACCGACCCGGAGGTCGCTTCGGTCGGGCTCGCCGGGCCGGAGGAGGGCAAGCCGCACCGCGTCGTCGACATCGACATCGCGGTGGCCGGTTCGTCACTGCACGCGGACGGTTACGCGGGCAAGGCGCGGATCGTCGTCGACACCGAACGCGGTGTCCTCGTCGGCGCGACCTTCGTCGGGCAGGACGTGGCGGAACTGCTGCACGCGGCGACGATCGCGATCGTCGGGGAGGTCCCGCTGCCGAGGCTGTGGCACGCGGTCCCGTCGTTCCCCACGATCAGCGAGGTGTGGTTGCGCCTTCTGGAGGCGTACGGCCTCTAGCCCGTCACAGGCAGTTCGAGCGCGGCCTTCGCGCCGCGGACGAGGCCGGGATCGTCCGGAGTGGACGGTCCCGGCACCCACACCACCTGGACCAGCCGGACCGACTTCCCGTCGAGGCTGCTCTGGTAGGCGGCGCCTTCGAACGCCGGGACTTCGCCCTGCCACTGGCCGGTCTCGGTGGCGAGGTCGAGGATGCCGCCCCCGCCGGGGGTGTCGGCGGTGGCCTTGAACGCGGTCGCCTGCCCGGCGTCCGGGAAGTCCACGACGGCGATCGTCACCGCGGCGTTCCGGCCGTCGATGGAGCCGGCGAAGCTCGCGCGTTTCACCCCCGCGCAACTCGTCTGCTGGAGGCTCGACTGGACGTCGCCGTACGCGTGCGACGCGCACTTCTGATCCCCGGCGGACGCCCGCGCCGTGAACTGGATGTTCTCCACCGCACTGCTGCTCGGCGGCGGACTGGTGGACGGCGCCGTCGACGGGGCCGGCGGCGGGGGAGCCTGCGTGGACGCCGTGTCGTCACCGCTGGAAGCGACGCTGATGGCCGCGATCAGCAGCACGATGAGCAGGCCGATCGCGGCGACCGGGAGCCATTTCACCGTCTTGGACTGCTGTGACGTCTTCGGGCCGGGCTCGGCGGGGGCGGCCTCCGGTGGCGGGGGCTTCACGGCGACAGCCTGCTGAACGGGCGGAGCGGCCTTCGCCGGCTTGGCGGGCGGGGCGGGCGGCACTGCCGATTTCGTCGGTTTCTTCCCCGGATGCTGCACCGGAACCGTCGGCGCGATCGCGACGAGNTCCGGTGGCGGGGGCTTCACGGCGACAGCCTGCTGAACGGGCGGAGCGGCCTTCGCCGGCTTGGCGGGCGGGGCGGGCGGCACTGCCGATTTCGTCGGTTTCTTCCCCGGATGCTGCACCGGAACCGTCGGCGCGATCGCGACGAGCGGGTTCTCGCGGATCACCGTCGGCTCGTCGTCGGAGTAGGCGCTGAACCCTTCGCCGAGCAACATCTCTTCGGGCATCGGCGGCGCGTCCGGGGCGAGCGCGGCGATCAGCTCGCGCGCCTGCTGGACCGACCGGGGACCGGGCGCGCTGGCCAGGGAGACCGTCGCGGCGAGCATCGTCGTCGCCGTCGGATAGAGGACGCGGACCGAGCCGGCGAGATCCGCGGCGGGCTGGTCGACCGTCTCCACGTACGGTCCGACGGCGATGATCGTGCCGATCGGCCCCGCGCCGGGGGCGACGTCGGCGATCTTGTGGGTGCACGCGGCGGACAGCGAGAGCGCGTCCGTGGCCGGGTTGATCGACGTGTCGCCGTGGACCAGCGGCCAGCCGTCGGCCTTCCACGGCCCGCCGAGCGGGGCTTCGAGCTTCAACGCCGGATCCGGCAGGTCGACGCCGATGACGATGAGGATGCCCTTGGGCATGACGACGACGGCTTCGACGGGCCTGCCTTCGACCGGGCTGGCGCCGATCAGGGCGACCCCGCCGACGACGTTGCTGCCCCGGCCGAGCGAGGCCAGCGCGGCGCGGACGTCCTCGGCCACCCGGGACGGCTGTTGAGCGAGGCGAACGAGTCGCACCGAACCCCTCCCCATCTCGTCGGTCTCGCTGCACAAACTAGCGCCTCCATCCGGAGCAACGGGAGGACACGTCGCAGGTAGGCGAGGTGATGTTGCTCCGAAAAGTTGTAATGCGCGTGAGCACCGTCACCCGTCCGGGTGGTACTCGTTGGTAGGTGACAGTTCCCTGCCCCCTGTCACCAGGAGAAACACCATGGCCGCATTTCGCCACTGGCGTCGACGTGCAGCTCTCGTCGTCGCCCTGCTAGCCGTCCCGGCCGCGGGGACGGTCCCCGCGCAGGCCGCGGGACCGCTCGCACCCGTCGCCCCCGGGCTCTCCCGGCTGCTCTCGGCCGTCACCGGCGCCACCGGGGTGACCGCGTTCGTGCACGCCGACGACATCGCCACCGCCGAACGCGCCGCGCGCTCCGCCGGGCTGACGAAAATCACCTCGTTCGGGAAGATCGGCGTCGTCGCGGTCCGGGGCACGGCGGACCAGGTGCGCGCGGTCCGCGGGGCCGCCGGGGTCACCTACGTGGAAGGGAACGAGAAGCTCAAGGCGCACGGCAGCCCCGGCACCACGGCGACGCGAAGCCTCCAGGCCCAGACGCAGCTCAAGGACGCCGGTGGCGCGCCCGTCGACGGCAGGGGGGTCACGGTCGCGGTCATCGACACCGGCGTCGACCCGACGCATCCGGCCTTCAAGGGTGCCGACGGCAAGTCGCGGGTCGTGCGCAATCTCAAGAGCCTCTGCCTGAACGGCACCGCCACGAACTGCATCGTCGACGTCCCGACCTCCGTCGACACCGACACGCTCGCCCTTGGCGGCCACGGCACGCACGTCACCGGTATCGCCGCCGGGAACCGGCTGAAGCTGTCCGACGGCACCGAGGTCGGCGGCTCGGCGCCGGGCTCGAAGATCGTTTCGGTCTCGACCGGGGCCGCGCTGCTCGTGCTCGGCACGGACGCGGCGCTGAACTGGGTGCTGGAGAACCACAAGGCGCCCTGTGGCGCGGGCGTCGCGGCGTCGGTGTGCCCGCCGATCAAGGTGACCAACAACTCCTACGGGCCGAGCGGCGGCGGTGCCTTCGACCCGAACTCGGCGACGGTGAAGCTGCAGCGCGCGCTCGCCGCGGAAGGCGTCGTCACGGTGTGGGCGAACGGGAACGACGGCGGAGACGGTTCGGCGAACCTCTCCAACCCGCCGGGGCAGGACCCGACGCCGGGCGTGCTCTCCGCGGCGTCGTTCAACGACCAGGGCACCGGCACCCGTGACGGCACGGTCTCCGACTTCTCCTCGCGCGGCCTCAAGACCGACCAGGCGAGCTGGCCCGACGTTTCCGCGCCGGGGGAGGACATCCTCTCGGCCTGCCGTCCGACGCAGCCGATCTGCACACAGGGCCTCCAGCCCAAGAACGGCCCGGGGCTGCTGGACCTCGGCACCTACAACGTGATCAGCGGGACCTCGATGGCGGCGCCGCAGATCGCCGGGATCGTCGCGCAGCTGTTCCAGGTCGCGCCGGACGCGAGCCCGGGTGACATCGAGGCCGCGATCAAGGGCACGGCGTACAAGTTCGCCGACGGCTCGCCGTACGTGGCCGCGGGGCCGTACACGTCGAGCTTCGACAAGGGCACCGGCCTGGTGGACACCTTCGCCGCGGCGAAGTCCCTCGGCGCCCAGGGTTAACCCTCGTGAAGGCCCCCTTCCCTCGGCTGAGCCGAGGCAAGGGGGCCTTCACGCGAGTCGTGCGTCCCAATCAGGTGCGACTTGTGGTGTTCATGTGGCCAAACAGCACAGTTGGGGTGCACAATGTGCTCACGCGTACCGGGAGGCGGCACGAGCCACCTGACCAGCGCAGCTCGCGAGGTCGTAGGGGAAGACGCCCCTCGTCGAGTAGCGGAGGTCAGCAGTGAGCACCCGTGGCAACACCCGTGGCGTGGTGTACGTCCACTCGTCGCCGTCTGCGGTGTGTCCGCACGTCGAGTGGGCCATTTCGGGCACCCTGGGTGCCCGAGTCGAGTTGAAGTGGACGGCGCAGCCCGCCAGTCCAGGACAGCTCCGCGCCGAATGTGGTTGGCGTGCGCCTTCGGGCACCGGCGGAAAGCTGGCGTCCGCGCTCAAGGCGTGGCCGATGATCCGGTTCGAAGTCACCGAAGAGCCCAGTGCGGGGGTCGACGGAGAGAGGTTCTGTTTCGCTCCGGGCCTCGGCCTGTGGCACGGCAGGACCAGTGCCAACGGCGACATCGTCGTGGGCGAGGACCAGTTGCGCGCCCTGGTGAGCAAGGTCCGCACCGGCGAATCGCTGGCGCACAAGCTCGACGAGCTCCTCGCCGCCAATTGGGACGAAGCGCTCGAACCGTACCGGCACGCCGGTGACGGTGCCCCGGTCACCTGGCTTCATCAAGTCGGGTAGACGCCGGTGATGACGGAAGAGGCGGGCGGCTAACCTTTCAGGGTGACCGCCCAGCCTCGCCCCCTCTCTCGTCAGCGGTGGCTGATCCCCGTTCTCGTGGTCGTGATCTCCTTGACCGTCGGCGTGGGGTTGCTGGCACGTGATCTCTACACTCGCCCGGAGGCCGCGCCCGCCGAGCCGGTCGTGAGCGAGTCGCCGACGTCGGTCGCCCCGGGGCAGCAGCCCGGCTCGCCCGTCGTCGAGGTGACCCCGGACGTCTTCGCGCATCCGCAGTACCAGAACGTCCGGCAGGTGCTGCAGGGCTATTTCGACTCCATCAACGACCGCGACTATCCGAAGTGGACATCGGTGGTCAGCCGCGAGCGGGCGAAGACCAAGACAGCGGCCGAGTGGAGGAAGGACTACCAGTCCACTCGGGACGGCAGCATCCTCGTCTACCGCGTCGAGCCGGGCACGCCGACCACGCTCCGGGTGCTCGTCGCCTTCACCAGTACGCAGGACGTCGAAGACGCGCCGCTGTACCTGCCGGAGGGGTGCATCCGCTGGCGGCTGGTGCTGCCGCTGCGGCTGGAGAGCGGGTCGTGGCGCGTCGACACGACCGACGGCGGGACCAACCCCGAGCACGAAAGATGCTGAAGTAAGGGGTGACATGGTCCCCGAGGCTGACGCGGGCGGGGGCCGGGCGGAATAGAGTCGCGGGCATGGCAATTGATCAGCCGGCCCTGCTGACCGACGCCTCGAGGGGGCTCACCAGCGAAGAGGTCGCCCAGCGGGTGGCCGCGGGCCAGACCAACACGGTCTCGACGAAGACCAGCCGAACGACCGGCGAAATCATCCGGGCGAACGTCTTCACCCGGATCAACGCGATCTACGGCGTGCTGTTCGTGCTCATCCTGTCGACGGGCTACTTCATCGACGGGTTGTTCGGCGGGCTGATCATCGTCAACAGCGCGGTCGGCATCATCCAGGAACTCCGGGCGAAACGGACACTGGAACGGCTCGCGATCGTCGGGCAGGCGAAGCCCACCGTCCGCCGTGACGGGCAGAGCAGCGAGATCGCCCCGGAAGACGTCGTGCTCGGGGACCTCGTCGAACTGGGGCCCGGCGACAAGATCGTCGTCGACGGCCCGGCGCTGACGGCCGACGCGCTGGAGGTCGACGAATCGCTGCTGACCGGTGAATCCGATCCGGTGGTCAAGCAGCCCGGCGACAAGGTGCTGTCCGGGAGCTTCGTGGTCGCCGGCAGCGGCACGTACCGCGCGGACATCATCGGCGACGAGTCCTACGCGGCGAAGCTGGCGGCGGAGGCCAGCAAGTTCACCCTGGTGAAATCGGAACTGCGCCAGGGCATCGACAAGATCCTCAAGTTCATCACGTACCTGCTCATCCCGGCGGGCGCGCTGACGATCTACAACCAGCTCGCGGGCGACCAGGCGTGGCCGGACGCGCTGCGCGGCATGGTCGCGGCGCTCGTGCCGATGGTGCCCGAAGGCCTGGTGCTGATGACCAGCGTCGCGCTGGCGGTCGGCGTCATCCGGCTGGGCAAGCGCCAGTGCCTGGTGCAGGAACTCCCGGCGATCGAGGGACTCGCCAGGGTCGACGTGGTGTGCGCGGACAAGACCGGCACGCTCACCGAGAACGCGATGCGGCTTTCCGAGGTCCGGGAGATCACGCCGGGCCGTCCCGTGGACGACGTGCTCGCCGCGCTCGCCGCCGCCGATCCGCGCCCGAACGCGAGCCTGCAGGCGATCGCGGAGGCGCACCGGACCGATCCGGGCTGGCGGGTCTCCACGACCATGCCGTTCTCCTCGGCGCGCAAGTGGAGCGGCGCGTCGTTCGACGGCCACGGCGACTGGGTGCTCGGCGCGGCCGACGTCCTGCTGCCCGAGGGCGAGCACCGGGCGGAGGCCGAGAAGATCGGTTCGCGCGGTTTGCGGGTCCTGCTGCTGGGCCATGCCGAGCGGGCCGTCGACGCGGCCGAAGGCCCCGGCGAGATCGAACCGGTCGCGCTCGTCGTGCTGGAGCAGAAGGTCCGCCCGGACGCGAAGGACACGCTGGACTTCTTCGCGCACCAGGACGTCGCGGTCAAGGTCATCTCCGGCGACAACGCCATTTCGGTGGGTGCCGTCGCGGGCACCCTGGACCTGCCGGGCGCGGACAAGCCCGTCGACGCGCGAAAACTGCCGGACGACGCGGAGAAGCTGGCCGACACCGTCGAGGATCGCGCGGTCTTCGGCCGCGTGACGCCGTTGCAGAAACGCGCGATGGTCGGTGCCCTGCAGTCGAAGGGGCACACCGTCGCGATGACCGGCGACGGCGTGAACGACGTCCTCGCGCTGAAGGACGCGGACATCGGCGTCGCCATGGGCGCCGGCAGCCCGGCCACCCGCGCCGTCGCGCAGATCGTGCTGCTGGACGACAAGTTCGCCACCCTGCCGCACGTCGTCGCCGAGGGGCGGCGGGTGATCGGCAACATCGAGCGCGTCTCGAACCTGTTCCTCACCAAGACGGTCTACTCGGTACTGCTGGCGCTGATGGTCGGCATCGCGCAGGTGCCGTTCCCGTTCCTGCCGCGGCACATCACGATCACCGCGTGGTTCACGATCGGCCTGCCCGCCTTCGTGCTCTCGCTGGCGCCGAACAACGAACGCGCCCGCACCGGCTTCGTCGGGCGGGTGATGCGGATGGCCGTCCCGGCCGGGCTGGTCATCGCCACCGCGACGTTCGTGAGCTACCTGCTGGTGTACAAGGGATCCGGACAGTCCGAACTGGACAAGATCCAGGCGGGCACGACCGCGCTGATCACGCTCATCACGATCGCGCTGTGGGTGCTCGGGATCGTCGCGCGGCCGTACCGGTGGTGGAAGATCCTGCTGATCGGCGGGATGGTCGTGCTGACGCTCGCGTTGTTCCTGATCCCGTTCACGCAGAAGTTCTTCGCGCTGGATCCGAGCGTGAGCGCGTACACGCTGTCGGCGTTCGCCTGCGCCGGGGTGGGGATCGTGCTGGTGGAGGCCGCCTGGTGGATCGGGCGGCATCTGGTCAACAGTCAGGAGGCCTGACCGGGGAGTTCCCGAAGGAACGCCCCTTCGTGACCTCCGGGGACCGCCACCGTGGGCAAGAGCGTGTTGTGAAAGCCACTTTCGCAATCTTCAACGTTGCGAAAGTGGCTTTCACAACACCTCGTCCGCAGTCGCGTGGCCGGGATGTCGCGAAAGCCACTTTCGAGACACCTGATGTCCCGAAAGTGGCTTTCGCGACACGCATGGCTCGGTGAGCGGACCAAAGCCCCGCGCAGAAGTACGTGAAGGCCCCCTTCACTGCGTCTAGCGCAGTGAAGGGGGCCTNCCGGGATGTCGCGAAAGCCACTTTCGAGACACCTGATGTCCCGAAAGTGGCTTTCGCGACACGCATGGCTCGGTGAGCGGACCAAAGCCCCGCGCAGAAGTACGTGAAGGCCCCCTTCACTGCGTCTAGCGCAGTGAAGGGGGCCTTCACGTACTGAAATCAGGCCGCCGGGGTGAACAGCAGCGCCGTGTTGTGCCCGCCGAAACCGAACGAGTTGCTGATCGCCGCGCCCAGCTCGACCTTGCGCGCCTCACCGGAGACGACGTCGAGCTGCACCTTCGGGTCCAGGTCTTCGAGGTTCAGCGTCGCCGGGATGAGACCGTGGTAGATCGCCAGGATCGTGGCGATGCCCTCGACCGCGCCCGCACCACCGACCAGGTGGCCGAGCGCGCCCTTGGGGGCGGTCACCACGACGTGCTCACCGATGGCCTTGCGGATCGCCGCGGCCTCGCCGACGTCGCCGACGACCGTCGAGGTCGCGTGCGCGTTGACGTGGCCGACGTCGGCAGGGGAGACCCCGGCCATCGTCATCGCCTGCCGCATGGCGGCGATCTGGCCGACACCCTCCGGGTGGTTGCCCGTGATGTGGTACGCGTCCGACGTGATCCCGTACCCGCTCAGCTGCGCGTAGATCCGCGCGTTGCGGGCCTTGGCGCGGTCCGCCCGCTCCAGGATCACGACGCCGGAGCCCTCGCCGAGGACGAAACCGTCACGGTTCACGTCGAACGGCCTGGACGCCTTCGTCGGGTCGTCGTTGCGGGTGGACACCGTCCGCGCCTGGGCGAAACCGGCGAGGGTGATCGGGTGGATGCACGATTCGGCACCACCGGCGACCACGACGTCGGCCCGGCCCGAGCGGATCATCTCGTAGCCGGCGGCGATACCTTCCGCGCCCGACGCGCAGGCCGACGCGGGCGAGTGCACACCGGCACGCGCCTTCAGGTCGATCCCGACGTGAGCGGCGGGGCCGTTCGGCATCAGCATCGGCACGGTCAGCGGGGAGACCTTGCGGAGTCCCTGCTTGTGCAGAAGGTCGTTCTGGGAGATGAGGGTGACCGGACCGCCGACACCGGTACCGATGGTCACCCCGAGGCGCTCGGGTTCCACATCCTGATGCTCGTCGGTCGGCTGCTCGAAGCCCGCGTCCGCCCAGGCCTGCCGGGCGGCGATGAGCGCCACCTGCTCACAGCGGTCCAGCCGCCGGGCCTGGACCCGCGGCAGGACTTCGGACGGGTCGACGGCGAGCATGGCGCCGATCTTCACCGGTAGCTCGAGTTCGTCGACCCAGTCGGCTTCGATGCGGCGGATCCCGCTCGCCCCGGCGAGCAGGCCGTCCCACGTGGACGCGACGTCCCCGCCGAGCGGCGTGGTCGCGCCCATCCCGGTGATCACGACGTCGATGTTGCTCATTGGAGTCTCCCCAAGGTCGGCGCCAATCAAGAAGTCGGACTTACTTGGAGTTGGCCGACACGTAGTTCACCGCGTCGCCAACGGTCTTCAGGTTCGCCAGCTCGTCGTCCGGGATCTTGACGCCGAACTTGTCCTCGGCCTGGACAGCGATCTCCACCATGGACAGCGAGTCGATGTCGAGGTCGTCCACGAAGGACTTCTCGGCGGTCACGTCGTCCTGCGCCACACCGGCGACCTCTTCGACGATCTCGGCGAGGCCGGCGAGGATCTCTGCGTTGTCTGCCACTGGTTGTTCCCTTCTCGGTGATGCTTTCGGCTGCCCCGCGGACACGGTGCCCGCGGGGGAAGTATTCATCACGGGCAGACGAAGGCCTGGCCCGCGTAGGAGAGTCCGGCCCCGAAGCCCACGGCGAGCACGACGTCGCCCGTTTTGACGGTCCCGGCCTTGCGCATGTGGTCCAGCGCCAGCGGAATCGACGCGGACGAGGTGTTGCCCGAGTACTTGATGTCGTCGGCGACGACCATGTCCTCGCGGGCGCCCTTGGCACGCAGCTTCTTGGCGATGGCCTCGACGATGCGCAGGTTGGCCTGGTGCGGGATCAGGACGTCCACATCGGACGGTTCGAGCCCGGCGAGTTCCAGCGCCTGCATGGCGATCGGCGCGATCTGCGTGGTCGCCCAGCGGAAGACCGACTGGCCCTCCTGGTAGATCCACTTGTCGTCGCGCATGTAGATCAGGTCGACGTGCTCGCCCGCGCTGCCCCAGGCGACCGGGCCGATCTGCGGGGTGTCGGCCGCGCCGACCACCGCCGCGCCGGCGCCGTCGGCGAAGATGATCGCGTTCGCGCGGTCGACCGGGTCGACGTGGTCGGTGAGCTTCTCGGCGCCGATGACGAGCGCCTTCTTCGCGCTGCCCGCGCGGATCAGGTCCGAGGCGACGCCGATGCCGTAGCAGAACCCGGCGCAGGCGGCGTTGAGGTCGAACGCGGCCGGATGCGTGATGCCGATCCGGTCGGCCACCTGCGCGGCGGCGTTCGGGATCTGGGTGGGCATCGTGCAGTTCGGCAGGATGACCGTGTCCACTTCGGACGGGTCCACGCCGGCGTCGGCCAGCGCGGCGGTGCCCGCCTTGACCGCCATGTCGACCAGCGACTCGTCCTTCTCGGCGAACCGGCGCTCGATGATGCCGACCCGCTCGCGGATCCACTGGTCGTTGGTGTCCATGATCTTCGAGAGATCGTCGTTGGTCACGATCTTCTCGGGCTGGAAGCTGCCGACACCGAGGATGCGGGTCCCGGCGGCGCCCGGCGCCTGCCGCAAAGTGGATCGGTCGGTCACGAAGCGTCCTCCTGCCCCTGAAGCTTCGCCAGCTCGGCCGGCGTCTTCAGAGCGATCGTGGTGGTCACGGTTCCCTTGAGCTGCCGCTTGACCAGCCCGGTCAGCGTGCCCGCCGGCGGAAGTTCGAGCGTCGAGGTGACACCCGCGGAGACCAGACCGTCCATGGTCAGGTCCCAGCGCACCGGGTTCGTGACCTGCTCGACCAGCCGGTCGAGGTACTCGGCCCCGCTGGTGACGACCTGGCCGTCGGCGTTCGACAGCAGCGGACGCGTCGGGTCCGCCGGGGTGATCTTCGCAGCGTGGGCCGCCAGCGCTTCACGCGCGGGTGCCATGTAGGAGGTGTGGAACGCGCCCGCGACCTTGAGCGCGCGGACCTTCGTGCCCTCCAGCGGCTCGGCGACGATCTTCTCGATCGCGCCGGCGGCCCCGGAGGCGACGATCTGGCCTGCGCCGTTGCGGTTCGCCGCGGCGAGGCCGTGGCCCTCGAGCCACGCGACCACCTGCTCCGGGTCGCCGAGCATGACCGCGGCCATGCTGGTGGGCTCCAGTGCGCAGGCCTTCGCCATTTCCGCGCCGCGGACGGCGGCCAGGGCGACGGCGTCTTCGGGGCTCAGCACCCCGGCGACGGCGGCGGCCGCCAGTTCGCCGACGGAGTGACCGGCGACCGGCGCGTCCGCGGCGACCGGGGCCTCACGCTGAAGGTGCTCGAACGCCAGCAGTGACAGCGCCACGATCAGCGGCTGCGTGATCGCGGTGTCCTGGATCTCTTCCGCGTCCGCTTCGGTACCGAGGCGGACGAGGTCGAGACCGGCCCGCTCGGACCAGGCTTCGACGCGCGCGCGGGCGCCGTCGAGCTCGAGCCAAGGGGAGAGCATGCCTGGGGCTTGGGAACCCTGACCGGGGGCGAGGACTGCAACTGTCACCCCATTAGAGAACACTCTCGGCCACCATGGTCGTGATGCCGACGCTCACCAAGTCCGGCCGACGTAATTGTCGGAACCCTCCAAAAGCGCCTTCCTGATCTCCGCGCTTAACCCAAAAGCCTTGTCGGGTTCAACCAGCTTTCCCTATGAGGTCCATCACTGCGCAGAGTTACCAACCGGTTCACCGGAGGTCGTGCGCCGCCTGAGCGATTTGCCCGTTTCGGCGAGCGCGTGCGCCGGATCCGGGTGTCGCGAAAGCCACTTTCGGGACACCAGACGTCCCGAACCCCCCCCCCCCCCCCCCCCCCCCCCCCCCCCCCCCCCCCCCCCACGCCTCGGCCGAAGCGGGCCCGAGTCACCGGCTACCAGAGACCGCGGGCACGGGCCAGCCGCCCGACGGTCAGCGCCACCTTCAGTACCCAGGCGTCCCGCGATTCGGCGGCGTGGCGCCCGGTCAGTTCGGCCGCTTTCCGCAGCCGGTACCGGACGGTGTTCGGATGGACGAACAGCGTCCGCGCGCAGGTCTCCAGGACACCGCCGCTGTCGAGATAGGTCTCCACGGTCCGCAGCAGTGCCGGGCCGGCTTCCTCCAGCGGACGCGCGATCTGCTCGACCAGCAGGCGCTCGGCCTCGGGGTCGCCGGACAGCGCGCGTTCCGGCAGCAGGTCGATCGACCTCGCGGGCCGGGGCGCGCCGGGCCAGCCGACGACGGCGCGCAGCCCGGAAAGCGCCTCTGTCGCGCTGTGGTGCGCTTCGGCGAGCGTGGGCACCGTCGGCCCGGCGACGACCGGGCCCTCGGCGAAGGCGACCGAAAGCTTGGTGAGGATCTCGCGGTCCTTGACGCTGCCGTCGGTGGGCCCGGCCACGACCACGACCAGCCGGGAGCCCTGCACCGAAAGCAGCACCGGACGCCCGACCCGCGCGGCGCGGCTGCGCACTTCGAACACGACGGCGGGCGGGTCGTCCGAGGTCGGAGTGCCGACCAGCGCGGTGGCGGGCGCGGCCGGATCCCAGCCGAGCGCGGCGGCGCGGGAGAGCACCGCTTCCTCTGCGTCGCCGCGGACGATGCCGTCGACGACCAGCGCCTCCAGCCGCGCGTCCCAGGCGCCTCGCGCCTCGGCGGCGGCCGCGTAGGAGTTCGCGGCGGCGAAGGCGATCTCCCTGCCGTAGCGCAGGATCCCCTCGATCAGCGCGGCGCGTTCCGCCTCGTTCGCGGCGAACTCCGGCAGCTGCTCCTCGAACACCTCGATCGCCAGCCGCACCATGCCGACCGCCTGCCGCAGGCTCACCCAACGGGAAAGCTCGGCGGGTGCTTCGCGGAAGGCTTCCGTGGTGAGGGAGAGCGCTTCCTTCGTGTCGCGGAGCCAGTCGACGAAACCGGCGGCACCCGCCTGGGTGATCAGCAGGACGCTCGCGCGCTGGTCGGCGGGAAGCCGGGCGAACCAGCTCAGCCGCTCCTCCATCACCGCCACACTCGCGCTCGCGAGCCGGCCGGAGGCGTGTTCGAGCCGCCGGAGGGTCTTGGCGGACAGCCCGTGGTGCTTGGGCACACGCCGTCCGGAGGTCGCATCAGCCATGGTCAGCCGATCCTAGGCCGTGTCCGGCTGGTCGTGTTCGGGGTCTTCGCGAACAGCCTTGCCGGACACGGCCTGGTCCGCCGGGCAAAGGGCGCCGTCATCCTGCGGTCTTCCGCCGCAGATGTCCTAAGTGGACAGCGGGGCGGCGGTGAATGGTGAAAGGTATTCGCATAAAACTCGAGGCCGCCCGGCGCGAGCGTTTTTCGCTGCGCCGGACGGCCTCGTCTCCCCGGTCCCCACCGGTGGAACAAGTATGGGACTTGTCGATCTTTTCCCGCTAGCCGACTCACTCGATCGTGGGGCGCCGAGTTGCCGGTACGGGGCGCGTGATCAACGATCCCTCGCAAGCCGCACCGGGTAGGTCGCGGATGCGCAGAGGAGGGAGTTCGCCGTGGGCGAGCAGCTGAAAGACGGTCTGGGACAAGCGTGGAACCTTGTCGCCACCTTCGTGCCGAAATTGCTCGGTTTCCTGATCATCCTGCTGATCGGCTGGCTGATCGCGAAAGCCGTGTCGAAGGCATTGGGACTGGTTCTGTCGAAGATCGGTTTCGGCAAGCTCATCGAGAAGACCGGACTCACCGGAACGCTCAAACAGGCGAATGTCGACGCGGGCGGGATCCTCGTCAAACTCGTGTACTACTTCATTCTCCTGATCGCGTTGCAGCTCGCGTTCGGCGTATTCGGTGAGAGCAATCCGGTCAGCGCGCTGCTCAACGACATCATCGCGTTCCTGCCGCGGATCCTGGTGGCGCTGGTGCTGGTGATCGTCGCGGCCGCCGTCGCGAAGGTCGTCCGCGACCTGGTGACCGGTGCGCTGTCCACCCGGCCCGCGGGACGGCTGCTCGGCACGATCGCCTACTGGATGATCATGGCGTTCGGCATCATCGCCGCACTCGGCCAGGTGAACATCGCGACCGCGGTCACCGGGCCGGTCCTGATCACCGTGCTCGCCACCGTCGGCGGCGTGATCGTCGTCGGGTTCGGCGGCGGCCTGATCAAGCCGGCGCAGGACCGCTGGCAGGGCTGGCTGGCCAACCTGCAGGGCCAGCTGGAGGCCGGGAACGGCAAACAGGAGGTCCGTTCGGAGCCGCCGACTTCGCCCGTGGGCATCGGTCGCGTAGATTCCTGAGCATCCGCGCGGGCCCGGTGATCGAGGAAGGCACCGGGCCCGCGTGGAGTCGAAGGGCCCGTCGCCGCGGAACACGCGGTGGAGGGCCCTTTTCGCGTCCCGGTGAGCGTCTCTCGAGCCGTCCGTCTGTTCCGCACCTCACACTCCCTAGGGAATGGCGTCGGTACGGAGCATGTTGGAGCGGTAGACGGAGAGGGGTGCGGACGTGGACTTCTTGCTGCACAACGGTGTCACGGTGCTCGGGCAGTGGATTTCCTTCGCCGAGCTGGCGGGGCAGATCTTCGCGCTGGCCGTGGTCTTCCTGGCGCAACGCCGCACGTTGTGGACGTGGCCGGTGCAGGTCGGCGCCACGGTGCTGTTGTTCTCGGTCTACCTCTCCGCGCATCTCGGCGGGCTCGCGACCAGGCAGATCGCGATCCTCGCCATCTCGATCTACGGCTGGTGGGCCTGGTCCCGCCGCAGCGACCCGGTCTACGGCGTCGTCGTCCGCAAGGGCAGGCTCGGCGAGCGGCTGGCGATGATCGGCGCGTTCGCGATCGGCACCACCGCGATGGCGCTGGTCCTCGACGCGCTGAACGCCTCGTGGGCGCCGTGGCCGGACGCCGCGATCTTCGTCGGCACGCTGGTCGCCTTCGCCGCGCAGGGCGCGGGACTCGTCGAGTTCTGGCTGGTGTGGCTGGTCGTCGACGCGATCGGCGTCCCGCTTCAGCTCTCTTCGGGCCTGTACTTCTCCGCGGCGGTCTACATCGTGTTCGCCGGGCTGGTCGTGCACGGCTGGTGGAGCTGGAACCGGACCGCGAAGCAGGTCCGCACCGCTCCGGCCGCGGTCACTTCGGCCTCCGCCTGACCCGCGTTCCGTCCTCTGGATGCGGTAGTTGGTCTTACGAACCACCGCATCCAGAGGACGAAACGCGCAGGGGTCAGCGCATGGTCGCGTGGGAGGGCTTGAGGTCGGCGAGGGTGCGGACGCCCAGCAGCTGCATCGTCCGGACCATCTCGGCGCGCAGGATGTCCACGCACCGCTGAACCCCGCGCTCGCCACCGGCCATCAGGCCGTAGAGGAACGCGCGCCCGATGAGCACCGCGTCCGCGCCCCGCGCGATCGCGGCCACGATGTCGCCGCCGGAAAGGATGCCGGTGTCGACCCACACCTCGGCGTCGCCCTGGATCTCGTCGAGCACCGCGGGCAGCAGTTCGATCGGCGTCGGCGCGCGGTCGAGCTGACGGCCGCCGTGGTTGGACAGCAGCACCGCGTCGGCGCCGTGCTTGACCACGTCACGCGCGTCGTCGACGTTCTGGATCCCCTTCACCACGAGCTTGCCCGGCCAGGTCTGGCGGACCCAGTCGAGGTCGTCGAAGTTCAGGGTCGGGTCGAAGAGCTGGTTGAGCAGTTCGGCGACCGTGCCGTCGAACTGGCTCAACGACGCGAAGGTCAGCGGCTCGGTGGTCAGCAGGTTGAACCACCACGCCGGGTGCATCGCGCCGTCGACGAAGGTCTTGAGGGTGAGCGCGGGCGGGATGGTCAGCCCGTTGCGGACGTCACGCAGCCGAGCACCCGCGACCGGGGTGTCCACCGTCAGCATGAGCGTGTCGAAGCCGGCGGCCCAGGCGCGATTCATCAGATCTTCACCCGCCTTGTGGTCACGCCAGACATAGAGCTGGAACCACTTGCGGGCATCGGGGGCGGCCGCGGCGAGGTCTTCGATCGACGTCGTCGCCATCGTCGACAGCCCCATCGGGATGCCGTTGCGCTGCGCGACGCGGGCCACCGCGGACTCGCCCTCGTGGTTCATCATGCGGGTGAACCCGGTCGGCGCGAACGCGAACGGCAGCTCCGAACGCTTGCCGAGGATTTCCTTGCCGGTGTCCACATCGGACACGCCGCGCAAGACGTTCGGGTGGAATTCCACGCTGCGGAAGGCTTGCCGGGCGCGACGGAGGCTGTCTTCCAGTTCCGCGGCGCCGTCGGTGTAGTCGAACGCCGCCCGCGGCGTGCGCTTGCGGGCGAGCATCCGCAGGTCGGCGATCGTGTGCGCGCCCGCCAGCCGCCGGTCGGTCGGGTTGAGCACGATCGGCTTCGGCCGCAGGATCTGCTTCAGCTCACTCGGCTTCGGCAGTCGACGCTTGGTCACACTCGCTCACCCTTTCCGCAAACATCCGATGTCTCACCCTAGCTCCTCTGTCGCTGGATGCAATGAAGGGACCTTTCCTTGCGAAATCCGCAAGGAAAGGTCCCTTCATCTCAGCGTCAGGCGCTGCCGGAATCCGACAACTGCGGACCCGCGGCGGCGACGTCGTCGAGGCGGTACTTGCGCGCCGCCTCGGCCACCTTCGCCCGGTCGAACTCGCCGCGCTTGGCGAGCGCGCTCAGCGTGCCGACCACGATCGACTGGGCGTCGACCAGGAACTTCCGCCGGGCGGCCGGGCGGGTGTCGGAGAACCCGAACCCGTCGGTGCCCAGTGTCAGCATGTCGTTCGGCACCCAGGGGCGGATGAGGTCCGGCACGGCGCGCATCCAGTCCGAAACCGCGACGACCGGCCCGTTCGCACCCGACAGCTTCTGCGTGACATACGGCACACGCGGGGAGTCGCCCGGGTGGAGCAGGTTGTCGTGATCCGCCTCGACGGCCTCGCGCCGCAGCTCGGTCCACGACGTGGCCGACCACACGGCCGCGCGTACGCCCCACTCCTCGGCCAGCATCCGCTGGGCGCGGAGCGCGTCCGGCATGGTGACACCGGAGACCAGGATCTGCGCCTCCGGGCCTTCGCCCGACGGCGCGTCGGCGTACTTGTAGAGACCCTTGAGCAGGCCGTCGACGTCGAGGTTCTCGGGCTCGGCGGGCTGCTGGTAGGGCTCGTTGTAGATCGTCATGTAGTAGAAGATGTTCTCGCCGTTGCCGTCCGGCCCGGTCTCGCCGTACATCCGGCGTAGACCGTCCCGCACGATGTGGGCGATCTCGAACGACCACGCCGCGTCGTAGGCCACGACGGCCGGGTTGGTCGCCGCCAGCAGCAGCGAGTGCCCGTCGGCGTGCTGCAGGCCCTCACCGGTCAGCGTGGTGCGGCCGGCGGTGGCGCCGAGCACGAACCCGCGGGCCATCTGGTCCGCCGCCGCGTAGAGGCCGTCACCGGTCCGCTGGAACCCGAACATCGAGTAGAAGATGTAGATCGGGATCATCGGCTCGCCGTGCGTGGCGTACGAGGTGCCGACGGCGGTGAACGACGCGGTCGATCCCGCCTCGTTGATGCCCTCGTGCAGGATGACGCCCTTTTCGGACTCCTTGTAGGCCAGCATCAGGCTCGCGTCGACCGACGTGTACGTCTGGCCGTGCGGGTTGTAGATCTTGGCCGTCGGGAACATCGAGTCGAGACCGAAGGTGCGCGCCTCGTCCGGGATGATCGGGACGATCCGCTTGCCGATCTCGGAGTCCTTCGCCAGCTCGCGGACGAGCCGGACGAACGCCATCGTCGTGGCGACCTCCTGCTTGCCCGAGCCCTTGCGGATGCCTTCGTAGACCTTGTCGCCGGGCAGCACGAGAGCCTTCGAGGCCTTCGGGCGGCGCTCCGGCAGGAAGCCGCCGAGCGCCTTCCGGCGGCCGATCATGTACTCGATCTCCGGCGATTCCTTGCCGGGGTGGTAGTACGGCGGCAGCTTCGGGTCGCGCTCGAGCTCCTCGTCGCTGATCGGGATGCGCTGGGCGTCCCGGAACAGCTTGAGGTCGTCGAGGGTGAGCTTCTTCATCTGGTGCGTGGCGTTGCGGCCCTCGAAGGACGGGCCGAGGCCGTAACCCTTGATGGTGTGGGCCAGGATCACCGTCGGCTGGCCGTGGTGCTCCAGCGCCGACTTGTAGGCCGCGTAGACCTTGCGGTAGTCGTGCCCGCCGCGCTTGAGGTTCCAGACGTCGGCGTCGGTGAGGTCCTTGACCAGTTCCTTGGTCCGCGGGTCGCGGCCGAAGAAGTGCTCGCGGACGAAGGCGCCGTCGTTGGCCTTGTAGGTCTGGAAGTCGCCGTCCGGCGTGGTGTTCATCAGGTTGACCAGCGCGCCGTCACGGTCCGCGTGCAGCAGCGAGTCCCACTCGCGGCCCCAGATGACCTTGATGACGTTCCAGCCGGCGCCGCGGAAGTACGACTCCAGCTCCTGGATGATCTTGCCATTGCCGCGCACTGGGCCGTCGAGCCGCTGCAGGTTGCAGTTGATCACGAAGGTCAGGTTGTCGAGGCCCTCGCCGGCGGCCACGTGGATGAGGCCGCGCGATTCCGGCTCGTCCATCTCGCCGTCGCCGAGGAACGCCCAGACGTGCTGGTCGCTGGTGTCCTTGATACCGCGATCGCGCAGGTAGCGGTTGAAGCGCGCCTGGTAGATCGCGTTCATCGGGCCGAGGCCCATGGACACGGTCGGGTTCTCCCAGAACTCCGGCATCAGCCGCGGGTGCGGGTACGACGGCAGGCCGCCGCCCTCACCGGCGTGCGAGAACTCCTGGCGGAAGCCGTCCAGCTGGTTCTCGGTGAGCCTGCCCTCGAGGAACGCGCGGGCGTAGATACCGGGGGAGGCGTGCCCCTGGATGAAGATCTGGTCGCCGCCGCCCGAGTGGTCCTTGCCGCGGAAGAAGTGGTTGAAGCCCACTTCGTACAGCGCCGCGGACGAGCCGTAGGTCGAGATGTGCCCGCCGACGCCGACGCCGGGACGCTGCGCGCGGTGCACCATGATCGCGGCGTTCCACCGGATGTAGGCGCGATAGCGGCGCTCGATCTCCTCGTCACCGGGGAACCAGGGTTCGTTCTCGGTGGGGATGGTGTTGACGTAGTCCGTCGACGTCAGCGCCGGGACGCCGACGTGGCGTTCCCTGGCCCGCTCGAGGATGCGCAGCATCAGGTAACGGGCGCGCTGCTGACCACCCCTGGCCAGCGCCTCGTCGAAGGAGTCCAGCCATTCGGCGGTCTCCTCCGGGTCGATGTCGGGCAGGTGCGCCGCCAATCCGTCACGGATGACGCGGACGCGTGCCGGGGTCTCCTTGCCGGAGGCGCCGTCGTTCTGCGGGGCCAAGGGGTCTCCTTGCGAAAGGTGGTAGCTGGTTGTGCTCGTACGCGGGCGTGTTCGCCTTCCATCGTCGTCCTCCGGTTCCGTTCGCGTCACCGCTACTGATCGGTAACGTTCGCGGACCCGATTGCGACACGCCTCGCACGCGCCTGTACTCGCGCGCGCGTTTTCTCTCCCACCCTAAAGCAGGGCGTTCGGAGGTGCCCAGGCGCGCCCGGATTGGCCCCGTGGGAGTGGGCCGAATGTCCGTACGCCGCGACACGAGTTGTTCAAGATCCGGTGTGGACGGTTGCGCGGAACGCTTCACCAGTGTTCGCTAACGGGCATCGTGTACCCGAGTGTGGTGCCCGCCCGGCCGATCCGGCCGACGCGACACCACGCTCCGTCGTAGTTGGAGGAGTGACAGCAGTGGTCGCCGCGGGAGACGCTGATCAGAGCAGCGTCGCCGAAAGGCTCGGGATCAAGCCGGACATGGTGGTCCAGGAGATCGGCTGGGACGAGGACGTCGACGACGACCTTCGTGCGGCGATCGAGGAACAGATCGGCGGCGACATCCTCGACGAGGACGCCGACGAGGTCATCGACGTGGTGCTGCTGTGGTGGCGCGAGGACGACGGTGATCTCGGTGACACGCTGATCGAGGTCCGGACTCCCCTGAACGAGAACGGCGTGATCTGGGTGCTGACCCCGAAGACGGGCCAGCCCGGGCATGTCGAGCCCAGTGAGATCGCCGAGGCGGTGCCGCAGGTCGGGCTGGCGCAGACGGCCAACATCAGCGCCGGTCCCAAATGGGCGGGCACGCGGCTGGTTTCGCCGAAGTCGTCCAAGACCAAGCGGTGACCTCTCCGGGCGCGCGATCGACACGATAGGGTTGTCGTCGCAGGCCCCTGTTCGCTCTTGAGAGGAAACCGCCGGTATGGCCGTCGAGGTCGGATCGCAAGCCCCGGACTTCACGCTCAACGACTACAACAAGCAGTCCGTGACGCTGTCGTCCTTCAAGGGCGAGAAGCCGGTCTTGCTCGTGTTCTACCCGTTCGCGTTCAGCGGCATCTGCACCGGCGAGCTGTGCCAGCTCCGCGACGAGTTCGCGGACTACGACGGCCAGGGCGTCCAGGTCATCGGTGTGTCCGTGGACACCCCGTTCTCGCTCAAGGCGTGGGCCGAGCAGGAGGGTTACCAGTTCCCGCTGCTTTCGGACTTCTGGCCGCACGGTGAGGTCGCGAAGGCCTACGGCGTCTTCAACGAGGCGGCCGGTCTGGCCACCCGCGGCACCTTCCTGATCGACAAGGACGGCGTCGTGCGGTTCGCCGAGGTCAACCAGCCCGGCGAGGCGCGCGACCAGCAGGCTTGGAAGAAGGCCGTGGCCTCGCTGGCCTGAGTCTTCACCGGTGGCACCCGTGCGCGGGTGTCACCTCCCGGGCGCATAGCTCAGCGGGAGAGCACTCGGTTTACACCCGAGCGGTCGTAGGTTCGATCCCTACTGCGCCCACCGAAAACCCGGCGACAGCCCTGCCCGCGCGGGCTACCTTCGGCCGCATGCACGACCTCACGTGGCGGCCACTGCGGCCCGAGGACGCCGAGGCGTCGGCCGACCTCCTCAACGCCATGGAGACCGCCGACGAGATCGGCGAGAACTACACGGCGGAGGACACCCTCCAGGAGCTGATCGACCCGTACGCGGATCTCGAGCGGGCGAGTCTCGCCGCCTTCGACGGCGACGTGATGGCCGGCTACATGAAGATCCGGTTCAAGCCGTCCGCGGACGAGGTCCATCGGGTCTTCCTCGACGGTGGAGTCCATCCCGGGTATCGCCGTCGGGGGATCGGCGCCACGCTCGTCGACGCGGGTGTGGCGGCGGCGAAGGTGGTGCACGCGCTGCATCACCCGTCCGCGAAGCTCGTGGTCGACGTCAACCGGCCTGAGCGCATCGCGGGCCTGGCCGAGCTCGTTAGCTCCCGAGGTTTCGTGCCGGTGCGCTACTTCCAGCGCATGGAGCACTCGCTTGGCGTTGCTGCTGGTCCGGTGCTCCCTGAAGGTTTCCGAATCGAGCCGTGGTCGGAGCGGAACGACGAGGACTTCCGGGCGGTCCGAAACGAGGCGTACCGGGACTACTGGGGCGCCGTGCCGATGCCCGCCGAGCTCTGGCGGAACAAGATCACCAACCAGACCTTTCGGCCCGAGGTCAGCTTCCTGCTGCGTGCGGCGGGCTCCGCGGTGGGGATGTTGGTGACCATGTGCTGGGACGCCGACACGGAGGCCACCGGCGTCCGCGACGCGCACTTCATGGCGATCGGGACGCTTCGCGGGTACCGGCGGCGGGGGGTCGCGATCGCGCTGATGAGGCACGCGCTGCGGGCCGCCACCGAGCAGGGGTACGACCGCGCGAGTTCGAACGTGGACTCGGCGGATCCTTCGGGCGCGTTCGGGGTTTTCGAGAAAGCGGGCTTCGCGCCGGCCATGCGCTACGTGCGCTGGGCGCTCGAGGTCTGACACCTCACGCATTTAGTCGACTGAATGCGGCCGAGACACGTGAAGGCCCTCTTCCCTCGACCGAGCCGAGGGAAGAGGGCCTTCACGCACCCCCAACACCTGTGGAACGTTTTCGGTTTCGGCGGTCTGGTCTGCCCCCTCGGCAGGCCAGACCGCCGGTGTGCGCCGCGCCGCGGGTGGCGAACTTTCGGCTACACAAGAGAAGAGGCGGTCGGGACTGCCCAGATACATCAAGATCGGCGGCCATTGGAGTGATCCGTGCCGCGAGGGGCGATCACGCAGAGCGACTAGGCGCGGATGAGCCTGTTCGCCAGGGTCGACATCGTGTAGGCCCCGATGCCCATGACGACTTCGAGGGCGTTCCGTTCGGTGTATCCGTGCCCGAAGAAGATCCGCAGTGTCTCGTCGTCGACGCCGCCGGCGGTTTCGAGTACCGCGAGCGTGAACTGCCGGACGGCTTCCAGCCGCTCGTCGGGAACGGGCTGCTGCGAGCGAAGCGCCGCGATGACGTCGTCGTCCGCGTGGAGACCCTTCAGCTTGCCGGTGTGGATCTCGACGCACACCCCGCAGCCGTTGCGGGTCGCCACGGTCATCACGACGGTCTCCCGCGCGAGGGGTTCGAGCGTCGTCCGCTCGAAGCTCGCGCTCAGCTTCAGGAACCCGTCGAGCAGTTCGGGTGACGACGCCTGCCGGGCGACGGCGGCAGGGAGGTGGCCGAACTTCCGGATGGTCGCCTCCATCGCACGACGCGAGGCTTCGGGCGCGGTTTCGACGGTGTGGTCGGTGAACAAGGGCTCCCCTTAAGATGGTCAACGTGGTTGACGAAAAGGTAAACCAAGTTGTCGATACTGACAAGCGCGATTCCGATCCGCCCGGCTTCGAGCTGCCGCTCCTGCTGTTCGCGGGCTTCCGCTCGATCATCGACCGGATGCACGCCGAACTGGCCGCACAGGGGCATCCCGACGTCCGCCCGGCGTACGGCTTCGCCATGCAGGCGATCGGCCGCGAGGGCGCGACGGCGAGCGAGATCGGGCGGCGGCTCGGCGTCAGCAAGCAGGCGGCGGGCAAGACCGTCGACAAGCTGGAGCAGCTCGGCTACGTCGCGCGCGTCGACGACCCGGCCGACGCGCGGCGCAAGGTCGTGCGGCTCACCGGCCGGGGGTTCGACTCGCTCGGCCGGACGGCGGCGATCTTCGACGAGCTGCGCAAGGAGTGGGCCGCCACGCTGGGCGTCGAAAGGGTCCGCGCGCTCGAAACGGACCTCCGCACGATGGCGCCCGCGGACGGCTTCCGGCTGGACGTCGCGGGCTGGTTCGGCGCCTAGAACGGACAGCCGGGGTTCGGCGCGTCCTGCGAAAGCGGGCTCCCGTGCGGCAGCACGTAGAGCACCTCCAGCACCACCGGCGTCGTCCCGAGGTTCCGTCCGATGTGGACGGTGTCACTCGGCTCGGTGAAGACGGCGCCCTTGCGGTACAAGCCGTCGAGCCCGCAATCGGCCGAGTTGTGCGTGAGCGTGCCGGTCTTGACGTACGCGTGCAGTGTGCCGTCGTGGTAGTGCCAGCCGGTGTAGCCGCCGGGCTGGATGACGACCTCGCGCAGCACGTAATCGGTGTCCCCGACCGTCTTCTGGTGGAAGACCGTCCCGGTCACGCCGGATCCGGGCGTCGCCTCGGCCGTCGCGGGTACGGCCAGGGCGAGAGCGAGGGTGGTGAGCAGTGTGGTCACGGACCGCAGGCGCATGAGCGAACCGTACCGCGATGGGCACTGCCCGAAAGGGCCGTTCATTCCGCCCGAAGCGTCCGCCGCAGCATCTTGCCGCTCTCGGTCCGCGGCAGCCGCTCGCGGAAATCGAACCGGCGCGGCGTCTTGAACCCGGCGAGCTCGGCTCGGCAGTGCTCCTCGAGCCGCTTCGCCAGCGCGGCGTCCCCGGCGATCCCCTCGGCCGGTTGGACGACCGCGACGACCCGTTGTCCCCACTCGGGATCCGGTTCCCCGATCACCGCGACGTCGGCGACGTCGGGATGGCCCAGCAGCCGCGCCTCGATCTCGGCCGGGTAGATGTTCACGCCGCCGGAAAGGATGAGATCCGTCCGCCGGTCGCACAGGAACACCCGCCCCGCGGCGTCGAGATGGCCGACGTCCCCGACGGTGACGAATTCGCCGGAACGCGCGGCGGCGGTCTTGCCCGGATCGTCGTGATAGTCGAATTTCGTATGCGCGGAACTGAAGTAGAGCGTCCCGGTCTCGCCGGCGGCGACTTCCGCGCCGTCGTCGTCGAGCACCTTGACCCGCACGCCGTCCAGCGGCGTGCCGACGGTACCCGGCTCGGCGAGCCAATCGCGCGCGTGCACGGCCGTGATCAGGCCCTCGGACGCGCCGTAGTACTCGTGGACCACCGGTCCGAGCCAGGTGAGCATCCGCTCCTTGACCTCCTTCGGGCAGGGCGCGGCGCCGTGGACGACCGAGGTCAGGCTCGACAGGTCGTACCGCGCGCGGACGTCCTCGGGCAGCCGCAGCATGCGGTGGAACATCGTCGGTACCAGATGCGTGCTCGTCACCCGGTGCTTTTCGGTGAGCCGCAGCGTTTCCTCGGCGTCGAACCGTTCCATCAGCACGAGCGTGTGCCCGAGATGCAGGATCGCGGTCGAGAACATGCCCGGCGCCGCGTGGTAGAGCGGGCAGGCGACGAGGTGCACGCCGTGCCCCGGCCGGACGTCCAGGCGTTCGAGGACGTTCGCGTGGATCGGGTGCAGCGCGGGCGGCCGCCCGGACAGTGCGCGCCGGACGCCTTTGGGGCGCCCCGTGGTCCCGGAGGTGTAGAGCATCGTCTGGCCCGCGGTCCGGTGCTCCGGCGCTGTGGCGGGCTGATCCGCGCCCCAGGCCGAATAGTCCGCCCATCCGGGTGTCTCTCCGCGCGAAAACCTGTGCAGGCCCGCCAGTTCCGCGGTGCACGTGGTGGCGATGTCCGCGTCCGCGACGGCGACCTTGGCGCCGCTGTTGGCCGCGATGTAGGCGATCTCGCCCGGTGAGGACCGGTGGTTGACCGGGGTGAAGTACATCCCCGCCTGCAAGGTCGCCAGCAGGAGCTCGTAGTAGGCGAGTCCATTGTGGATGATCGCGACGACGCCGTCGCCTTCGCCGAGGCCGAGGGCGCGCAAGGCGTGGGTCAGCTGATTCGCGCGCGCCGACAGCTCGCCGAAGGTGGTCTCGCGCCCGTCGACGTCGATCACCGCGACGCGGCCGGGATCGTGGGCGGCGATCTCGTAGAACGTGCTCATTCCGGGCACCGCAGGCTTTCCAGATGCCGCCTGAGCACCGTACGCATCAGCTCCGGCGACGTCCGTCCCGTCGACAACGCGAGCCCGTCCAGCAGCGCGGCCAGCCGCTCGGTCTCCACGGCCAGGTCGAGACCGTCGAGGAGGCCGCCCGCTTCGTTCGCGCCGTCGAGCACCCGCCGGACGAGGGCGCGGACCCCCTCGTACATGCGGACGGCCTCCTCGGCGAGGTCCGGGCGGTTCTTCGCGGCGGCCGAGAACGCCAGCCAGACGTCGGTTTCGGCCCTGGTCTGCTCGGTGAGCGGGAGCAGTTCGCCGAGCAGTTCTTCGGTGATCTCCCGCCGCCGCGAGCGCGGGGTCGCAGGGTCGAGAAGATCGGGGAGATGCCCCAGCAGCCTCGCCTCGAGCCGGTCGCGGAGCGACCGCATGGCGAACACGATCAGCTCGTCGTGGCCGCGGAAGTAGTGCCGCACCGAACCGATCGCGAGACCGGCCTCCTCGGCCACGCTCCGGAGCGACGCCTGTGCGAGACCGTCGCGCTGGATCACCCGGAAGACGGCTTCGGCTATCTCCAGGCGCCGGGCGCCTGGATCGACGATCTTGGGCATGTTGCCTTTATAGCACGACCTTGCTATTTTATTTGGCACAGCCGTGCTACAAAGGGGGAGAATCGATGAGGACCTGGTTGCTGATCGCACTGGTCGTCGCGGTGGTGGTCGTGATCGTCGTGCGCAGGCTGCGCGGGGAGCCGCTGGTCGCCCGGGAGGTGTTCGGGGCACCCGTGGTGCTGCTCGCGATCGGGGTCTACGGCCTGTCCAAGCTGGAAAACCTCACCTTCACGGACGGCGCCTGGCTCGTGCTGGGGTCCGCCGTCGGATGTGGCCTCGGCGCGGTGCGCGCCGCCACCACGAAACTGTTCGAGCGCGACGGCGTGCTGTGGCTGCGCTACACCGGCTGGACGTTCGGGGTCTGGGTACTGTCGCTCGTGGTGAACTTCGGCATCGGCTTCCTGGCCACGATGGCCGGGGCGCATCCCGACGCGCGGCCGGTGACGTTGTCGATCGGCGTCAGCCTGCTGGGGGAGGCGTTGGTGCTCGGCAGGCGCGCGAAAACGACGGGGCTGCCGTACGCCCCGCCGTCCGAGTCGCTGCTTTCGCGCCGCTAGGCGAGTTTCCCGACTTCGCCGACGAGGAGGGCGATGTCGTCTTCGGTGTTGAAGTAGTGCACCGAAGACCGGACCAGCGGCGGCAAGCCGCGGGCGACGAAGTCGAATTGGGCGGACGTCGCTTCCGTGACGCTGACGTTGATCTTCGCCGCCGCCATGCGCCGCTTCACTTCCTGCGACGGTGTTTTCGCCACACTGAACGTGACGATCCCGCACTGCCGCGCGCCCTGGTCGTGGACGTGGACGCCGGGGATCTCGCGCAGCGCGTCGCGCAGTTTCGCCGCGAGCGCGGCGACCCGGGCTTCGATGGCGGGCATACCCCATTCGAGGGCGTAGTCGATCGCCGCGCCGAGACCGTGCAGGGCGGCGTGATCGCGCTCCCAGACCTCGAACATCTTCGCCGTCGGATCGACTTCGTAGGTTTCGGGCGCGGTCCACGCCGCCGAGTGAAGGTCGAGCATCGCGGGCTCGAGGCGCTCGCGCAGCCGCGGGTGCGCGTAGAGGAACCCGGTGCCCCGCGGCCCGCGCAGGTACTTGCGGCCGGTGACGCTGAGGGCGTCGCAATTGAGGCGCGCGACGTCGAGGTCGATCTGGCCGGCGCTCTGGCACGCGTCCAGCAGGAACGGGATCCCGGCCTCGCGCGCGACCGCGCCGATCTCTTCGGCGGGGTTCACCAGCCCGCCCTGGGTCGGCACGTGGGAGACGGCGATCAGCTTGACGTCGCCGTCGACACGGCGCTTGAGGTCCTCGACGTCCAGCTGCCCGGACTCGTCGTTCTCGACCACTTCGACGACGGCACCGGTGCGCTTCGCGATCTGCAGGAACGAGATGACGTTGCTCGCGTACTCGGATTTCGCCGTCAGGATCCGGTCTCCCGCGGCGAACGGCAGCGCGTAGAAGACCGCCTGCCAGGAGCGGGTCGCGTTGTCGGTCAGGGCGATGTCTTCGGGATCCGCGCCGACGAGGCGCGCGGCCGAGGCGTAGACGCCGTTCATCCGCTCCACCGTCGCCGCGGCCTGCTCGTATCCGCCGATCAGGGCTTCTTCCCGCAGGTAGCCGACGACGGTGTCGGTCACCCGTGCGGGCGGCAGCGACGAGCCGGCGTTGTTCAGGTGGACCACCTCCGCGCAGCCCGGTGTCTCGGCACGGGCGCGGTCCACATCGAAGTCCGTCATGCCTAACTGAATACAGTATGGCTGAATTGCATGCAATACTGCGCCGATGACGAGGAACCTGCTCCGGCGCGACCTCGCGGAGGAGATCACCGCCCGCGTGCTCGACGGCCGGATCGCCGCGGACAGCCGCATCAACGAGGTGCACCTCGCCCGCGAACTGGGCGTCAGCCGGACCCCGTTGCGCGAGGCGCTGATCGGGCTGGCCGACCGCGGCCTGCTCGTCTCGGCGCCGAACCGGGGTTTCCTCGTGCCGCCGTTCGATCCGGACGAGGCCCGGCAGCTGTACCCGCTGGTCGCGGAGCTCGAGTCGCTCGCGTTGCGCTGGAGCTCGCCGCAGGACCTCGCCGGGCTCACCGGCGGACTGGACCGGATCGCCGCCGAGATGACCGCGGAACTCGCGCGGCAGGGCGATTTGTCTACTTTGGACGACCGTTGGCACGCGCTGCTCGTCTCGCGCTGCACGAATCCGCATCTCCTGCGCCTGCTTGAGCAAACGAAGCCACTGCTGAAACGCTACGACGCGCGTTATTTCGGTGGCGTCGAACGCGCCAGGGAGAGTATCGGCGAACACCACCGGATCGCCGAGGCGATCCGCGTCTCCGATCTCGCGACGGCGGCGGAGCTGCTCGTGCGGAACTGGGTGAAAACGTTGGCATATCTGGAAGACATGGGGTGACACGATGTTCGTGACGGCACATCTGAGCGACAACCATCTCGACGGCGGGGAGCGCGCCGACGAACGCACCGCACGGGTCATGCGGTACCTGGAAAGCCTGGCGACCCCGGTCGACGCGATCCTCGTGACCGGCGACATCACCGATCATGGCACCCTGGAGGAATACGGGCGCGCGGCCGAGCTCTTCAAGACCGACGTCCCGCTCTTCGTCTGCCCCGGCAACCACGACAAGCGCGGCCCGTTCCGCGAAGGGCTGCTCGGCCAGGCGCCGGACGACGCCCCGGTCAACGCGGTGCACACCGTCGGCGACGTCACGTTCGTCATGGCCGATTCGACCATCCCCGGCAAACCCGACGGGCAGTTCGACGACGAGACCATGGCCTGGCTGGACGCCGTGCTCGGCGACGGGGACGGCCCGGCCTTCATCGCCTTCCATCATCCGCCGGTCGCGCTCGGGCTGCCGTTGGTGGACGCGATGCGCCAGTTCGGTGAGGAAAAGCTGGCCGAGGTGCTGGCGCGCCACCCGCGCGTGGTCGCCCTGCTCTGCGGGCACGTCCACGCAGCGGCGTCGACGACGTTCGCGGGGGTGCCGCTGCGGTCGGCGCCGTCGGTCGGGTCGAGCATCCTGTTCCCGTGGGAGGAGAACGGGCTGAGGTCCTGGGGCGAGGGCGGCCCGGTCGACTACGACCTGCCGCCGTCGCTGCTTTTCCACGTGCTGCACGACGACGGCAGGCTGACCACGCACCAGCGGGTCGTGCCGGCCTGACGAGGAGTCAGGTGAGGTGGCCGTGTCGCGAAAGCCACTTTCGGGACACCAGACGTCCCGAAAGTGGCTTTCGCGACACGCCGGAGCCACCGCCCCTCCTCAGCCCGCGAACACCGGCAGCGTGATCCGGGACGGCCGCGCGGGGTCGTGGAAGATCTCGAACCGCGCGCGTTTCCCGTCCACCGCGCTGTGCACCGGCTCGCCGGTGCCGTGGTTGCGGGCGAAGCGCGGGAACGCGCCGCCCGCGACCTGCACCCGCAGGCGGTGCCCGCGCCGGAACCGGTACGCCGTCGGGTCGAGCGAGACCTCGGCGGCGACCACACCGTCCACATCGGACTCCGGCGCGCCGGGCCGCAGGCGGAGGATGCCGTCGGTGACGTTGCGGGAGACACCGCGACGGTCCACATCGCACAGCCGTACGAAGACGTCGCCGTGCCCGAGGCCCGTCCGCACATGCACCAGCGCGGAGACCTCGCCGATGACGTCGAGATCGCGCTCCAGCAAGTCACCGGTGAAGAGCAGCACGTCCGGCCGCTGTTCGACGACCTTGTTGTCCTGTTGTTTCTGCACGCCCGACAGCAGCGGGCCGCCGACGGTCGGCGTCGGATTGGCCGGGTCGAAGGTGAACGTGCCCGGTTCCGACTCGACGGGTCCCGCGGTGGAAAGCCCGCCGGGACGCAGGAAGTACGGGGTGGCGGCGGACTCCGGCGGCCAGCTTTCGAAGTCCAGCCAGCGTCCGGAGCCCTGGAGGTACAGGCGCACGGGCGACTGCCTCAGCGGCGCGCGATCACCGAGGAGGTGGGCGGAGAGGAAGCCGATCTGGTCGGTGATCAGGGTCTTCATGCTCGCGGGCTCGCCGTGCGCCCACGGCCCGATGGTGATCCGCGGTGCGCGCCCGGCCGCTGCGAGCTCCTTGAAATCGCGCAGCTGGGCGGAGATGAACAGGTCGTACCAGCCGGTGACCATGGACACGGGGGTCTCCAGCGCGGCGACCCCGGCACTGTGATCCGACGGCGCCCAGAAGTCGTCGCCGGGTTCGGCGTGCGAGGAGACGTCCTGCAGGAACCGCACCTGCTTGCCGATGGCCGCGACGTCGGCGCCGGAAACCGGCAGATATGCCATGGCGCGGCGGGTCTTCTTCGTCTGCCAGGGATTCGGCAGGCCGGCGAACCGGCCCTCCTGGCGGCCGATCAGCGCCGACCACGAGACCATGTTGTCGACCGCGAGGATCCCGCCGGGATAGAACGTCGAGACGAATTCCGACGCGGTGACACCGAGGCACAGCGCTTCGAGCGGCTCGTCGAGGTACGGGGCGACGGCCCACTGCGTGTGGCCGAGGTAGCTCGCGCCCGCCATCGCGACCCGGCCGTCACACCATGGCTGCTCGCGCAGCCAGGCGACGGTGGCGAGGCCGTCCTCCTTCTCCAGGTGGAACGGCCGGAACTCACCGCCAGAGCCGAAGGTTCCGCGGGTGCTCTGGAGGACCGTCTGCAACCCGTGCCGCGCGAACGTCTCGCCGAAGATCTTGCCCATCACACCCTTGCGGCCGTACGGCGTGCGGATCAGCACCACCGGCCGCGGCTCGTCGCCCGGGACGGCGTAGCGATCCGCCAGCAGCCGGACGCCGTCGGGCATCGGCACTGGGATCGCCTTGGTCACCCTGGGGGCAGGCCCTTCGGCGGGCGGGAGGCCGAGGTACCGGTCGAGGAGTCGGTCGAGCACACTGGCCGCCTTTCGTGCGGAGGATCACCTTCCGCTTACGACGGTACCCGTACGTCACGAAAGTGGCTTTCAGGACGGGAATTGTCCGGAAAGCCACTTTCGTGACACTGGCGCGGGGCGGACCGCCCGGTACCGCCCCGCGGGTCTCAGGAAAGCCGGGCGAGTGTCTCCGGCTTCAGCAGTTTCGCCAGTTCTTCGGCGGGCAGAAGCCCCTTCTCGACGACGAGTTCCGCCACTCCGCGCCCGGTCTCGAGCGCCTCCTTGGCGATCTCGGTCGCCGCCGCGTACCCGATCCTCGGGTTCAGCGCGGTCACCAGGCCGATCGAATTCTCGACGTAGCCCCGCATCACGTCCGCGTTCGCGGTGATCCCGGAGACGCACCGCTCCGCCAGCACGAGGCAAGCCGACCGCAGATGCGTGATGCTCTCGGAAAGCGAATGCAGGATCAGCGGCTCGAACGCGTTGAGCTGCAACTGTCCGGCTTCGGCCGCCATCGTGACGGCGACGTCGTTGCCGATGACCTCGAACGCGACCTGGTTGACCACCTCGGGGATCACCGGGTTGATCTTGCCGGGCATGATCGACGACCCCGCCTGCACCGGCGGCAGGTTGATCTCGTTGAGCCCGGCCCGCGGCCCTGACGAAAGCAGCCGCAGATCGTTGCAGCTCTTGGAGAGTTTCACCGCGATCCGCTTGAGCACACCGGAAAGGTGCACGAACGCGCCGCAGTCCTGTGTCGCCTCCACCAGGTCCGCCGCCGACACGACGGGCAGCCCGGTGATCTCGCGCAGACGCGCGACGGCGGCTTCGGCGTATCCGGGCGCGGCGTTGAGCCCGGTGCCGATCGCGGTCGCGCCGAGGTTGATCTCGTGCAGCAGCGTCACCGCTTCGGTGAGCCGAAGCCGGTCTTCGCCGAGCATGACCGCGTAGGTGCCGAATTCCTGCCCCAGTGTCATCGGGACGGCGTCCTGCAACTGCGTGCGGCCCATCTTCAGCAGATCGTGGAACTCGACGGCCTTGGCCGCGAACGCCCGCTCCAGCACGACCATCGCCTCGGCCAGTTCGCGGACGGCGATGATCGTCGCGACGTTGACCGCGGTCGGGTACGCGTCGTTGGTCGACTGCCCGAGATTCACGTGCTCGTTCGGGTGCACGCGGGCGTAGTCGCCCTTCTCGTGCCCGAGCAGTTCGAGCGCGCGGTTCGCGATCACCTCGTTGGCGTTCATGTTCGTCGAGGTGCCCGCGCCGCCCTGGATGACGTCGACGACGAACTGGTCGTGCAGCGCGCCTTCGCGGATCTCGCGGCACGCCCGGCGGATCGCGTCGGCGACGTCCGGTTCCAGCAACCCCAGATCGGCGTTGGCGCCGGCCGCGGCCTCCTTGACCGAGGCGAGTGCCTCGATCAGATGCGGATACGTGGAGATCGCGGTGCCGGTGATGGGGAAGTTCTCCCTGGCGCGCGCGGTGTGCACACCCCAATAGGCGTCGGCCGGGACTTCCTTGTCCCCCAGCAGATCGTGTTCCACGCGGTGCATCGAAGGCTCCTCAGGCGGCGAGGTCGGGTTCGGCCAGCGCGCCGGTCACGCGCAGGCCGGGGGTGGGTTCCAGCACGTCCGGATCGACACCGCACAGCGCGAGCGTGGCGGCGAGCACCGGCCGCCGCGCGCGGTCGCCACCGTCGGCGATCTTGATCGCGATCGCCGTCCCGTCCGGGAGGGCGGCGACCTGGACGGCTTCGAAACCGTCCTTGGCGATCAGGCCGGGCACCGCGCGCATGAGCGCGGTGACGTCGCGACGGGTGCCGGCGACCAGTTCCGGATGCTTCCGGATCCCTTCGGCGACAAGGCCTTCCGGTGTTCCCGGCGCCGACGCGGCGATCTTGCCGACCGCGCGGGCGAGCCCGCGCAGCGAGACCGCGAACAGGGGAGCGCCACAACCGTCGACGGCCACCTTCGGGATCCGCTGCCCGGTCAGGTCTTCGACGCATTCCGCGATCGCGAGCTGCAGCGGATGGCCGGGATCCAGATAGTCCTTTGTGGACCATCCGTGCAGACGGCAGGTCGCGAGCATGGCGGCGTGCTTGCCGGAACAGTTGTGCGCCAGCCGCGAAGCCGTCCGTCCCGAAGCGACCCACGCGTCGCGTTCGACCGGGTCGAACGGCAGGTCCTCCGGCGTCCGAAGGTCTTCCGTGGTGAGCCCGGCACCGTCGAGCGTCCTGCGCACCTCGGCGAGATGGATCTCCTCGCCGGAATGGCTGGCCGCGCCGACGGCGAACCCGGCGGGGCTCAGGTCGACGCCGAGCCGTGCCATCGCCGTGGCCTGCAAGGGTTTCGCCGCCGAACGCGGGTAGAACGCCGCCTCGACGTCGCCCGCGGCGAACAGCACGCGGCCGTCGGGGGCGAGCACCACGGCCGAGCCGTGGTGCACCCCCTCGACCATTCCTTCGCGGAGGAGGTGCACCAGCGGTTCGTGCGCGGGGACGCGGATCTCCGGGATCACAGCTTCGTCTTCTCGAAGACGTCCATGTTGATCCGCTTGCGGACCCCGAACCAGCCCGCCACCAGCGCGAGCCCGATGACCGGGAGGCAGTACAGGGTGATCCGGCCGACCTCGTCGAAGCCCATCAGCACCACGACGGCGACGAGGAAGATCAGCGTCGCGATCTCGGTGTAGGGGGAGAACGGCAGGCGGTACGACGGACGCTCGACCTCGCCGAGCTTGGCCTTGCGCACGAACAGCAGATGCGAAAGCACGATGATCGCCCAGGTGCCGAGGATGCCGATGGCGGCGAAGTTCAGCACGATCTCGAAGGCCTGGCTCGGCACGACGGCGTTCAGCCCGACCCCGACCACGCAGACCGCGGAGGTGAGCAGGATCCCGCCGTAGGGCACGTGGTTCTTGTTCATCACGCCGGTGAACTTCGGCGCGGAACCGGCCAGCGACATCGACCGCAGGATGCGGCCGGTGGAGTAGAGGCCCGAGTTGAGGCTGGACAGGGCCGCCGTCAGCACCACCAGGTTCATCACGTTGCCCGCCTGCGGCACCCCGATATGCGAAAGCACGGTGACGAACGGGCTTTCCTGCTTCGAGTAGGCGTCCCACGGCATCAGCATCGCCAGCAGGATCACCGAGCCGACGTAGAAGATCCCGATCCGCCACATGATCGAGTTGATCGCCTTGGGCATGATCTTGCGCGGGTTCTCCGTCTCGCCCGCGGCGACGCCGACCAGCTCGACCGAGGCGTAGGCGAACACGACACCCTGGACGATCAGCACCATCGGCAGCACCCCGGCCGGGAAGATCCCGCCGTTGTCGGAGATGAGCGAGAAGCCCGGCGTGGTGCCGTCGATCGGCTGCTGTGTGACCAGCAGGAAGATCCCGATCCCCATGAAGGTCACCAGCGCGGCGACCTTGATGATCGCGAACCAGAACTCCATCTCGCCGAACAGTTTCACCGAGACCATGTTCAGCGCCAGCACCACCGCGAGCGCGATGAGCGCCAGCACCCATTGCGGGATCGGGGTGAAGAACGACCAGAAATGGGCGTACAGCGCGATCGCGGTGATATCCGCGATACCGGTCGTCGACCAGTTCAGGAAGTGCATCCAGCCCGCGACGAAGGCGCCCTTCTCGCCCATGAATTCCCGGGCGTAGGAGACGAAGGCGCCGGAGGAGGGGCGGTACAGGATGAGCTCACCGAGCGAGCGCACCACGAAGAACGCGAAGAGGCCGCAGACCGCGTACACGATCGCGAGGGCCGGGCCCGCCTGCGCGAGCCTGCCGCCCGCGCCGAGGAACAGGCCGGTCCCGATGGCTCCGCCGATCGCGATCATGTTGACGTGGCGGGGTTTCAGCGCCTTGTCGTAGCCGGCGTCACCGGCGTCGGCGGGCACCGGCGCGGATTTGCTGTCGTCCGCGCTGAGGGTCTGTTCGGTCACGATGTCAGTCGTCCTTGTTCTGCTGCGTCGTGTGGCCCGGCCGCACGATGGTGGTGAGCGCGTCCTCGACGTGTTGGAGATGGGAGGTCATCGCCGTTACGGCGTCGGCTTCGGAACCGGCGGCGATGGCGGTGACGATCTCACGGTGCTCGGTGTTCGAGCGGGTCCGACGGTCCCCCAATTGGTTGAGAAAGGACGACTGGCGGGCCAGCGCGTCCCGGATCTCTTCGATGACCTTGCCGAACACCGGGTTGCCCGAAGCCTGGGCGATGGTGATGTGGAACAGCGAGTCGAGCGCGACCCACGCGGTGTTGTCGGTTTCGACGTCCATCCGCTCGACGAGATGACCGAGGAGGTCCAGGTCGTCGGTGCTGCGGCGCAGGGCCGCGTAACCCGCGACGGGGATCTCGACGTGCCGCCGGACCTCGAACAGGTCGCGGGCCGAGTAGGTCCCGAAGGTGGGGTTCTCGACCGGCCCGGTGGCGGTCACGAAGGTCCCTTTGCCCGTTTTGGACACGGTGAGCCCGAGTGCCTGCAGCCCCCGCAACGCTTCGCGGACGACCGAACGGCTGACCTCGAACTCCTTGCCGAGCGCGGATTCCGACGGCAGTTTCTGGCCGACGGGGTATTCGCCGCGCTCGATGGCGCCGCGGAGGTGGGCCAGAACGGCCTCCATCGCGCTGACGCGTCGTGGACCACCGTGTCCGGCTGTCTGGCTGTCAGACAGGTTCATGGGACGAGATCGTGCGGTCGGTCGCGACGCTTTGTCAAGAGAACGGCCGAGCGCTCCGATCCACCCTGCGAGGTCGGTGCCGATGGGGTAACCGCTCGGGAATGGGAACCCGTACTGCGGGCTTTCGTGGCGGTGAAGCTCTTTCGTGGCAGTGATTTCCGGCGCGCGGGTGGCCAGTGTCACACCGCGACCTGCCACTCACCCGCGGCTGAGCGCGATCACCGGGAACGGCCGCGTGGTCTTCGACTGGTGCTCGGCCAGCCGCGGGAACGCCTTCGCCTGCTTCGCGAACAGACGGTCCCTCGCTGCTCCGGTGACTTCGATCGCCTGGGCGGTGAAGACCTCTCCGTCCGCCTCGACGTCGACGGACGGCTCCGCGATCAGGTTGCGGTACCAGTCCGGATGCCGGGGCGCGCCCCCGTTGGCGGCGAAGACGACGTAGCGGTCGTCGTCGGCCAGGAACAGCATCGGCGTCACGTGCCGTCGCCCGGTGCGGGCACCGGTGGTGGTGAGCAGCAAGGTCGGGAGACCGTCGCCGTGGCGGCCGTTCGCGCGGAACTCCGCGATCACGCGCTCGTTCATGGCCTGCAGGTCGATCATCAACTCTCCGGGCGTTCGGTTGATCTTGGCGGCTGGCCAGTCTGCACATCCACGCCCAGGTCGGCAAGCATTTTCCGATCAGCGCTGCTCACGGCGCCGAAACTGTCGGTGCCTCCGCCGATACTCATTCCGTGTCCCCCGTCAGCCGCGGCCGCAAGCCGGCCAAACGACCGAAGCACCAGCGCTCCCGCCGGACGCGTCCGCCCTTGGACGTGTCCAGGGTGGAGCGCTGGCCGAAGCTGCTCCACGGGCCGGTCGAGCTTTCGGGCTGCGTCGTCCAAGGCCAGGTGGATCGGGACCTGGTCGTCCTGGCCGCCGAGCTGACCGACGGCGAACGTTCGGTGGGTGTCGAGGTTGTGGTCGACGGTCGCGAGGTCGACGTGATCGAGCTCCATCCCGGCCCCGAGGACGCCCTCGCGGTGCTTCGCGGCGGCTTCGAGGTGACCGAGGCACCGCTGAGCCCTGAGGAGTTCCGAAGCCAGGTCGAAGCGGCGTTGATCGTCAGGGCGGACAGCGCCGCCTGGATTCGGGAGAGGATCCCCGACCTCTTGAAGCTGGGAAGAGATCCCAGGCCCGATCTGCCGGAGCGTGCGGCCCAGCTGCGCCGGTGGCTCGGTCTTCCCGGCTACCATCCGCTGCCGCGCATACCGCCGGCCGATCCGCTGCCACTCGTCCTGCCACCGCCCGCGCCGGTCACCGGGCTCTGGCTGGCGGTCGCCCTGGCCGAGCCGGACGACGCGATCTGGCGACGGCTCGAAGTCCGCTCCGACGTCACCCTCGCCGGCCTGCACCGCATCATCGCGGCCGCGTTCGACCGCGACGAACGGGAGTATCACCGGTTCGAGACCGCGTACGGAGGCTTCAGCGTCGACGCGCAGAGCTGCGAAGGCGACCGCTTCGACGACGAAGTGACACTCGGCCAGGTCGTCAGCTCGCCAGGCCACCGATTCGTCTACGAGGCGGAGAGCTGGCGGCACTGGATCCGCGTCGAGCGGCGGGTCTCCCTCCCCGAAGCCCCGAGCTGTCTCGACGGTGAACGCGCCGCGCCTCCGCCGGAATGCGAAGACGAGCGGAGTTACGAGATGTTGCTGGAGGCACTGCGCGATCCGGACGACGAAGAGAACGAGGGCCTGATCGAGGAGCTCGGCGGCCTCGGGTTCGATCCGGAGTGGTTCGACAGGGAGGTGGTCGACGAGCGGCTCGCCCGGCTGAGCTGATCCGGCGCCCCGTTCGGGGGTAACCGAGGTCATCGCGAACCGCGCCGCGTCGGTGCTTGGCGGCGGCCGGACGGAGGGGGAGACTGACCCTCGCCGGGGTGCCATCCCGCCCGGGCGCCGTCGAGCCCCGGCGCATAAGGTGGGAGGACCGGCCCGCGTCAAGCAGCCAGGGATCCGTCTGCCTAGGGGAGGTTTTCGCTGGTGTCGAACGATTCCTTCGTCCACCTGCATGTGCACACCGAGTACTCGATGCTCGACGGTGCGGCGAAGATCGCCCCCTTGTTCAAGGAGGCGGCGCGCCTTGGCATGCCCGCGGTCGGGATGACCGACCACGGCAACATGTACGGCGCGGACGAGTTCTACCAGCAGGCGGTCAAACACGAGCTCAAGCCGATCATCGGCATCGAGGCCTACGTCGCGCCGGAGAGCCGGTTCCACAAGAAGCCGGTCTTCTGGGGTCAGTCGAACCAGCGCGGCGCCGACGAGTTCGGTGAGGGCGGTGACGTCTCCGGTGGTGGTGCCTACACCCACATGACGATGCTCGCCGAGAACTCCACCGGCCTGCGCAACCTGTTCAAGCTGTCGTCGCTCGCGAGCATGCAGGGCTACTACCGCAAGCCCCGGATGGACCGCGAACTGATCGCGGAGAACCACCACGGCATCATCGCGACCACCGGCTGCCCCTCGGGCGAGGTGCAGACGCGGCTGCGGCTGGGGCAGCGCACCGAAGCGATCCAGGCCGCTTCGGACTACAAGGACATCTTCGGCGCCGACAACTTCTTCCTCGAGCTGATGGACCACGGGCTGCCGATCGAGCGCTCGGTCCGTGAAGGCCTGCTCGAGATCGGCAAGCTGCTCGACCTCAAGCCGCTGGCCACCAACGACTCGCACTACGTCACCAAGGACCAGGCCGACACCCACTCCGCGCTGCTGTGCGTGCAGGCGGGCAAGACGCTGAACGACCCGAACCGGTTCAAGTTCGACGGCGACGGCTACTACCTGAAGTCGGCCGCCGACATGCGGGAGTACTGGGACAAGGAGGTCCCCGGCGCCGCCGACTCGACGCTGCTGATCGCCGAGCGCGTCGAGTCCTACAAGGACGTGTACACGCACAAGGACCGGCTGCCCTTCTTCGAGGTCCCCGAGGGCTACGACCAAGGCACCTGGCTGCGGGAAGAGGTCGCGCGCGGTCTCAAGTGGCGGTACCCGGACGGCGTCCCGGACCCGTACTACAACGAGCGCATCGAGATCGAGCTCGACGTCATCATCGGGAAGGGCTTCCCCGCCTACTTCCTCATCGTCGCCGACCTCATCAACTACGCCCGTAAGGTCGGCATCCGCGTCGGCCCCGGCCGTGGTTCCGCCGCCGGCTCGCTGGTCGCGTACGTCCTCGGTATCACCAATCTGGACCCGATCCCGCAGAAGCTGCTGTTCGAGCGGTTCCTGAACCCCGAGCGCGTCTCGATGCCCGATATCGACATCGACTTCGACGACCGCCGTCGCGGCGAGATGATCCGCTACGCCACCGAGAAGTACGGCGTCGACAAGGTCGCGCAGGTCATCACCTTCGGCACCATTAAGACCAAGGCGGCCATCAAGGACTCCGCCCGCGTCCACTTCGGCCAGCCGGGGTACGCGATCGCGGACCGGATCTCGAAGGCGCTCCCGCCGCCGATCATGGCGAAGGACATCCCGCTCTCGGGCATCGTCGACTCGAAGCACGAGCGCTACGGCGAAGCGGCCGAGGTCCGCGCGCTCGTCGAGACCGACGAGGAGTGCAAGACGATCTTCGAGACCGCGCGTGGTCTCGAAGGCCTGATCCGCAACGCCGGCGTCCACGCCTGCGCGGTCATCATGTCCTGCGACCCGCTGACCGACGCCATCCCGCTGTGGCAGCGCGACGACGGTTCGATCATCACCGGCTGGGACTACCCGTCGTGCGAGGCCATCGGCCTGCTGAAGATGGACTTCCTGGGCCTGCGGAACCTCACCGTCATCGGTGACGCGATCGACAACATCAAGACCAACCGCGGGATCGACATCGACCTCGACACCCTCGGCGTCGACGACAAGGCGACCTACGAACTGCTCTCCCGCGGTGACACGCTCGGCGTGTTCCAGCTGGACGGCGGCCCGATGCGTGACCTGCTGCGCCGCATGCAGCCGACCCAGTTCGACGACATCGTGGCGGTGGGCGCGCTGTACCGCCCCGGCCCGATGGGCATGAACGCGCACAACGACTACGCCGACCGCAAGAACGGGCGGCAGAAGGTCAAGCCGATCCACCCCGAGCTCGACGAGCCCCTGAAGGAGATCCTGGCCGACACCTACGGCCTGATCGTCTATCAGGAGCAGATCATGCACATCGGCCAGAAGGTGGCCGGGTACTCGATGGGCCGCGCGGACGTGCTCCGTCGCGCGATGGGCAAGAAGAAGCAGGAAGTCCTCGAGAAGGAGTTCGAGGGCTTCGAGGCCGGGATGAAGTCGAGCGACCTCCTTCCCGGCGGTTTCTCGTCGGAGGCGATCAAGGCGCTCTGGGACACGATCCTCCCGTTCGCCGGCTACGCGTTCAACAAGAGTCACGCGGCCGCGTACGGCCTGATCTCCTACTGGACCGCGTACCTCAAGGCGAACTTCACACCGGAGTACATGGCCGCGCTGCTCACCTCGGTCGGTGACAACAAGGACAAGTCCGCGGTCTACCTCTCGGAATGCCGCCGCCTCGGGATCAAGGTGCTCCCGCCGGACGTCAACGAGTCGGCGCTGAGGTTCGCGGCCGTCGGGGAGGACATCCGCTTCGGCATGGGTGCCGTCCGCAACGTCGGCGCGAACGTCGTCGAGTCGATCATCAAGACCCGCGAGGAGAAGGGGAAGTACTCCTCCTTCACCGATTTCCTCGACAAGTCGGAGCTGGTGGCCTGCAACAAGCGGGTCATCGAATCGCTGATCAAGGCGGGCGGGTTCGACTCGCTCGGCAACACGCGGCTCTCGATGATCCAGGTGCACGAGGACGCGGTCGAGGCCGTGGTCCCGCTCAAGCGCCAGGAGGCGATGGGCCAGTTCGACCTCTTCGGTTTCGGCGGGGACGACGACGCCGAAGCCGCAGTGTCCTCTTCGCCGCTCGCGCATCTGAAGTTCGGCGAAGAGGAGTACCCGCGCAAGCAGCTCCTGGCCTACGAACGGGAGATGCTCGGCCTCTACGTCTCGGCGCATCCGCTGGACGGCGCCGAGCGCATCCTGCGCAAACACGCGCCGCGGCCGATCGCCGCGATCCTCGCCGACCCGCCGAAGGAAGGCGAGCTGGTCGTCTCCGGGCTGATCACCTCGCTGGAACGCCGGGTCAACAAGAAGGGCGAGCCCTGGGCGATCTGCACCATCGAGGACATGGACGCCTCGCTCGAGGTGCTGTATTTCCCGAAGTCCTACGCCATGTTCTCCGCCGACCTCATCGAGGACAACGCGGTACTGGTGAAGGGCCGGGTGAACTGGCGCGAGGACAAGATGTCCATCTTCGGTGGCGGGCTCGTGCCGCTCGACCTGTCCGAGGTGGGCAACGGCGACGACGATCTGCCGCTGGTGCTGCTGGCCGCGGCGGAGAAGATCGACCAGTCGGTGGTCAGCGAACTGAAGCAGACCCTGCTGGCGCACAAGGGCGAGACCCCGGTGCACCTCAAGCTGGTCGGCAAGAACCAGACGGTCTTCGCGCTCTACGACTATCCGGTCAAGGTGACGTCGATGCTGATCGGTGAGCTCAAGGGCATCCCCGGGATCGCCGCCAGCACCTGATGGACACCTCCGAACCCGACCCCCGGCGCTGGAAGGCGCTCGCCGTCACCCTCGCCGCCGGGTTCATGGGACTGCTCGACGTCAGCATCGTCAACACGGCGCTGCCCTCGATCCAGAAGGACCTCGGCGCGTCGAGCGGCGGGATCCAATGGGTGGTTTCGGGTTACGCGCTGGCTTTCGGGCTGGTGCTGGTGACCGGCGGCAGGCTCGGTGACGCGCTCGGCCGCCGCCGCATGTTCCTGTTCGCGCTCGCCGGGTTCGTGCTGACCAGCGCGTTCGCCGGCGCGGCGCCGGACGAGACGACGCTGATCATCGCGCGGCTCCTGCAGGGATTCGCCTCGGGCATGATGACGCCGCAGAACAGCGGCATGATCCAGGACCTGTTCCGCGGCGCGGAACGAGGCCGCGCGTTCGGCATGTTCGGTGCCACCGTCGGGATCTCGACCGCCGTCGGGCCGGTGCTCGGCGGCGTGATCCTCGCCGTCTTCGGGGATCCGGAAGGCTGGCGCTGGGTCTTCTACGTGAACGTGCCCATCGGGATCCTGGCGTTCGCGCTGGCCCTGAGATGGCTGCCGAAGGCGGAAGCCCCGGCGAGAAGCCTGCGGGGCGAGATCGACTTCGTCGGCATCATGCTGCTGGGTGTCGCCGTCCTCGGTGTCCTGCTCCCGTTGATCGAATCCGAACAGGGCGGGCTCAGCAGCCTGTGGTGGCTGTTCCTCGTCGCGGTGGTCTTCGGTTTCGCCTTCGTGCGCTGGGAACGCTCGATGGTGCGGCGCGGCCGTCCGCCGCTGCTGGACACCCGGCTGTTCACCGGAACCCCGGGCTACGCGACGGGCGCGGCCGTCGGCGCGCTGTACTTCAGCGGGTTCACCGGGATGTGGCTGGTCTTCGCCATCTTCTTCCAGCAGGGCCTCGGCTACACGCCACTGCAATCCGGGCTCGCCGTCACCTCCTTCGCCCTCGGCTCGGCCGTGTCGGCGGCGATCGCGGGACGGCTGGTGCCGAAGTGGGGCCGCAAGCTCACGGTCACCGGGCTGGTCATGGTGATCGCCGGGATGGTCACGGTCGCCGTCCTCGCCGGTCAGGATCCCGGCGCCGCGGCGGGCTGGTGGTTCGCGTTGCCGCTGCTCGTCGCGGGTGTCGGTGGCGGCATGGTCATCTCGCCCAACACCACGTTGACGCTGGAATGCGTCCCGACGTCGATGGCCGGTGTGGCCGGAGGAGCGTTGCAGACCGGACAGCGGATCGGCACCGCGATCGGCACGGTCGTGCTGGCCTCGGTCTTCCACGCGGTACTCGGTGCGAACGGCGGCTATCCGTGGGCGCTGACCGCCGCGATGCTGTGCGCCGCCGTGTTGACGAGCTCGGCACTTCTACTCGCCGTGATCGAACTCCGCGCACGCCGGAAGCGGCGCGTGCTCACTGAGCGGGAGGAAGCCGAGCGGGCTGCCGCCGACAGTCAACGCGGTTGAGTCTCCCGGGCGGCCGATGACTACGTTCGGCAAGACCGAATGCTCCATCCGAGTGACTGAGGTCGTCATCCCCTGGTGCTACTCAGAGCAACCGGGTACACCTAACGGAGCCTTCACCGCTGTGCGTTGGCTACCGACAGTGGTATTTCTGTCGATCGATCGGGGATGGATCGATCGGCGGGAGCGATCGTGGTGAGTCCGGAGTTCCCAGGAATGGACACCTGCGGTCACGAGCCGGTGGACAGTCGTCGGCGTCCGCGGGGGACCGTTCGGCGGCGGCCGGCTCAACACCGCTGGCGAGCCGAGTACCGGTGAGGCATTCGCGCGGGTGGGTTCGCGCGGGGTCGCCTGGGGAGGTGCACCCGGCCCGGACCCACCCGCCGCGCGTTTCTCCGAGTGTGTGAACCGCCTTCGGCTGCGAAGATCTCCGCAGATCGACATGGCGAGGAGCACTGATGGCGGAGAGTTCTGTACGGCGGAGTCGGCTGCGGATCTGGTACCGGCCGATGACGATGCGCGATTCCGGCGAAGGCCACCGGGTCGCGACCCCGTTGGAGCTGTTGTTCGACCTGTGTTTCGTGGTCGCCGTCGCGCAGGCCGCCGCCGGCCTGCACCACGCGATCGCCGAGAACCACATCGGGCACGGCGTGCTCAGCTTCGGGATGGTGTTCTTCGCGATCTGGTGGGGCTGGCTGAACTTCAGCTGGTTCGCGTCGTCGTTCGACACCGACGACGTCCCGTACCGGCTGGTGACGCTGGTGCAGATCGCGGGCGGGCTGACCGTCGCCGCCGGTGTCTCGTCGGCGTTCGAAGGCGACTTCGCGATCGTGGTCGCCGGTTACGTCCTGATGCGGCTCGCGATGGTCGTGCAGTGGCTGCGCGCCGCGCGGACCGATCCGGAATGCCGCCCCGCCGCACTGCGGTACGCCATCGGCATCACGATCGTCCAGATCCTGTGGGTCGTCCGCCTCGGTCTCCCGGAGTCGCTGGCGCTGCCGTCGTTCTTCCTGCTCCTGGTCGCGGAACTCGCGGTCCCGGTGATCGCCGAACGTAAGCGCTGGACAGGCTGGCACCCGCACCACATCGCCGAGCGCTACGGCCTGTTCACGATCATCGTGCTGGGTGAATCCATCCTGGGCGCGACCACCGCGGTCAAGGAGGGGCTGGACGAGGGCAAGCACACCGGCAGCCTGATCTCTCTGGCCGCCGCGGGTCTCGTGCTGGTGTTCTCCTTGTGGTGGCTGTACTTCGACCAGCCGGGTCACGTCCGGCTGGAGAAGGCGAAGAGCCTGTTCACCGTGGCGAGCTGGGGCTACGGGCACTACCTGATCTTCGCTTCGGCGGCCGCGCTCGGCGCCGGCCTCGAAGTCGCGGTCGACTACGACACCCACACCGGGCACGTCGCGTCCCTGCCCGCCGCCATGGCGACGACCGTGCCCGTCGCGATCTATCTGCTCAGCGTCTGGCTAATGCACATCGGGCCCACCAACGAATGCCGCCCGATCGCGATCGGCTTCCCGGTGACCGCGGTGCTCGTGCTCGCCGCGTCGTTCACGCCGGCGCCCATCCACATCACCGCGGGGCTCGCCGCCGCTCTGGTCGTCCTGACGGTGGTCGCCACCCATGGCGAGCCGGTTCCAGGGGAGGGGCCGATCGATGCAGGTCAGAGCCCCGGCGCGAAAAAAGGGACCCCCCTGTAAACGCCGGTTTCGGGCCGTGTAATGTTCTCTTCGTCGCCAGGGAAACCGAGCGGCCGCCGGGAACACGAACCAAGCTCCCACCGGATGGTGGTAGAGTGGGTGGTCCCGAACCGGAGAGGTAACTCTACCCCCCGCTGAAACGGCAGTTTCGAGCAGGTGCTAGAGTGTGCTCCGGACAAAAGCCAAGAAATGACTGCTTCGGATAAGGCCGCGTGCGGTGCGATCTGGGGTGTGTTGCTTGAGAACTCAACAGTGTGCTAGTGAACTAAGCCAGTAGAGCTTATGTATTTGAACCTCGTTTGAGGTTCCTTTGAGAGCAAGAAAATTTGCCTCGATTGAATTCGAAGACATTGTTGGAGAGTTTGATNGCCTGACAGCGCCGATGGTACTGCAACCGAAGGGTTGTGGGAGAGTAGGACACCGCCGGACTAACCTTAAAAAAAGGGTCCAGGCCCCGGTCGAGAACCACGAGTTCTCCCGGGGCCTGGACCCTTTTCTCATACCTGCACCCCGCCACACCCGCGACCACCCGGAACTCACGTGATTGAGCTCGACTCTCGCGTGATCAGAGACGTAACTCGCGTGCTTGAACCCGCAACTCACGTGACCACACGGACGACACGTGTGATCAGACGGACGACACACGTGTGTGCCGGGACGACACGCGTGACTGGCCGGCCGACACGGCACCCGCCCGGCTGGGACACACGTGTCGTCCCTCTGATCACACGTGCCGTCCCCGCAAACACACGCGCCGGCCACCTGAACACACGAGTCACGAACCTGAACACCCCGAATGGCGGGCCCAAGCACGCGAGTTACGGGCCCAAGCACGCGAGTTACGGGTTCAAGCACGTGAGTTACGGGCCCAAACACGTGAGTTACGGGTTCGGTCACGTGGGTGGCGGGATCAGGGCGGGGAGGGTGTCGCTGAGGGAGCCGCGGACGACGGCCGTGGCCATGGAGTCGTAGGGCGTTTCGGAGCCGTTGCAGATCACCACCGCGGATCCGGAGCGGGAAGCGACGCTCACCAGGGAGGCGGCCGGCTGGACGCGTAGCGAGGACCCGGCCACCAGCAGGAGGTCGCTGTCGGAGACGGCGGCGCGGGCGGCTCGGAGCAGGTTCTGGTCCAGGTGCTGGCCGAACGACACCGTGGCCGACTTGAGGATTCCGCCGCACACCAGACAGGGCGGGTCGGTCTCGCCCGCTCGGACGCGCTCCAGCGTCGAGCGCATGTCCCGGTGGTCGTCACAGGACAGGCAGACGGACTCGAACATGGTCCCGTGGAGTTCCAGCACCCGCTCCGGCGGCGAGCCCGCCTTCTGATGGAGCCGGTCGATGTTCTGGGTGATGATCCGCGTCGGCGACAGGCGCTCGAGCGCGTAGTGCGCGGCATTCGGTGTCGCGTCCCAGCCGGGGTGCACCAGCCGCGCCTGCCAGGTCCGTTCCCGGACCTCACGGCTGCCTTGGTACGCCTTGAGGTTCGACATCTTCTCCGCGCCCGGATCGCGGGTCCAGAGGCCCTGCGGGCCGCGGAAGTCGGGGATCCCCGAATCCGTGGAGATCCCGGCGCCGGTCAGTGCGACGACCCGGCCGGCGCCGGCCACGAGTGAGCGGGCGGTGCTCAGGGTGCTGGTCACCGGCCCATCATGCCTCTACTTGAGCGCGCTGCCCGCCTGCCAGTCGGTCCACGACTTCGACCAGTCACCGTAGAGGTCCCACACCGGCAGCTGCGGGCCACCGGAGTTGGTCACCTCGACGACGTCGCCGAGCCCCATGTTCTGGTAGAACCACTGGGCGTTGGCGGCGTTGAGGTTGATACAGCCGTGCGACACGTTGGAGCTGCCCTGCGCGCCGACACTGTTCGGGTTCTCGTGGACGAACTCGCCGTCGTTGGAGATGCGCAGCGACCACTTCTCGTTCGCCTTGTAATACCCCGGCTGGCCCTGGCAGACGCCGTAGGTGCACGAGTCCATCACGTAATTCTCGTGTTTGTCCGAAATGACGTGGGCGCCCAAATGCGTGGGTGTGGCGTCCTTGCCCATGGAAATGGGCATCGACTTCGCCAGCTGGCCATTGTGGAAGATCTGCATCTGTTCGGTATTGCCGTCGGCCTTCGCGACCCATGAATCGTGCACTTTGTACGTTTCGGTGCGATCGGTCGCGCCGTACACGCCATTGCCGAAATCGACGCCGTAGATCATCGCCGACACCTTGAGCGTCGTCCCCGGCTGCCAGTACACCTTGGGGCGGTAGTGGACGTTCTTGTCGTCGATCCAGTACCAGGAGCCCTCCTGCTTCGGCGTGGACTCCACGGACAGCTTCTTCTCGACCTCGGCCTTGTTCTTCACCGGCTGGCCGAAGGCGAACACGATCGGCTGCCCGACGCCGACGCCGGCGGACGCAACCGCCGCGGGGGCCGGGATGAGGTTCGGGTTCGCCTGCTGCTTCGGACTCAGCGTGGAGACCCTGCTCTGCTGCTCGACGGGCTTCCCGTCGGTGCCCTGGGCATGCGCCACGATCTTGTACGTGCTGCCGTAGCCGAGCGGCTCGGTGGTCCTCCAGCTGAGCCCGTCGCTCGCCAGCTCGCCCTTCACCTGGTTGCCCTTGTCGGCGTTGCTGACGGTGACGTCGATCAGTTTGCCGTGCTCGGCCTTGACCACCACCGGCGTCGCCGGATTGACGTTCGTCCCGCCTGCCGGATCGATGGTCACCGAAACCGGGCTCGTGTCCGGTTCGGCGCTGGTGCCGGGTGAATCGGTGCCGCCCGAGGGCGAACAGGCCGAAATCAGCACCACCGCGGCGAGTATTCCGGCCGTCGAAAGTAATGTCTTCTTGGGAAACATGTGAGTCTCTTTTTACGTCGCTATCAGCGGAAAGTTCTCTTTCAAAACTACGCGACGAAGAAGACGTGATCGATGCCGGATGGTTGCCTGTCAATCCACGACGAGACCGGGGGCACCATAAAGACCGGGGCCGTCGACACGCAATTCGCCCAAATAGGTCTTCGCGGCGTCATAGGCTTCGGCGGTCAGCGTGGTGGTGTGGCGGAAGTCCAGCGGGCTGACCCGCACCGGCTTCGGCCCGGGCACGTACACCACGGGCACTTCGGCCGCGGCGATCGGCGCTTCCAGGACCGCCTGGTTCCGCATGCTGATCATCGCGGTGAACATCAGCACCTCGGCGAAGGTCTGCGGAGCGCCGGGCATCTTGCCGGGGAAGGCGCAGTCGAGGACGACGAGCGATTTCGCGCCCATGGCGAGCGCCTGGCGCATCGGCACGTTGGCGACCAGGCCGCCGTCGTAGAGCATCCGCTCCCCGAACGGCACCGGCGGATAGATCCCCGGGATCGCACAGCTGGCCAGCAGGGGCGCCAGAACGGGCCCGGAGCGGATGAGCAGAGGTTCGGCGGTGTCGACGTCGGTCGCGACGACACCCAGCGGCAGCGCGAGATCCTCGAACCGGGCGCCCTCGCCGATGTGCTCGTCGACGATCGCGGCGAGACCGTTGTTGGGAAACAGGTTGGTCTTGCTGTGCCGCAGCGTCCGCACCTGGCTGAACACGCCGCCGGGGAACGCCTCGTGCCGGGTCATCCGGGACCAGATCCGGTCCAGCCGGTCGCCCGATTCACCCCCGAGGGCGAGCACGGCGGCGTTCAGCGAACCCACCGAGGTGCCGACGACGAGGTCCGGGGTGATCCCGGCTTCGGTCAGGGCGCGCAGCATCCCGACCTGCATGGCCCCGAGACTGCCGCCGCCACCGAGTACGAAACCGATCGGCTGGGGCAGGTTCAGGGCGGCCATACCCGGGAATTTAGTCGTCCGCGCCGATCTTCGCCGGAGCGGCTTCCTCGGCTGTGACGGCGAGCGCCTTCTTCTTCTTGTAGCGCAGCAGGAAGTACACGGCGACCCCGATGAGCACGCCGACGATGATCAGGCCACCGGTGTTGAGCGCGCCTTCGACCTTCTTGGCGGCTTCACCGAGAGCGGCGCCGATACCGATGTGGATGGCCGACCAGCAGGCCGCGCCCGCCGCGGCGGCGGGCAGGAACTTGCGGAAGGGCAGGCCCGACGTGCCCGACGCCGCCGGCGTCAGCGTGCGGATCACCGGGAGGAACCGCGCGAAGAACACCGCCCACGCGCCTCGCCGTTCGAGCACGCCCGTCGCCTTGTCCCAGGCGTCGAGGCCGTACTTGCGGATCAGCTTCGTCTCACGCAGACGGGGGCCGAAGCGTTTGCCGATCGCGTAGCCGAGTGAGTCGCCGAGTGCGGCGCAGACCGTCACGACGGCCCACAGGGTCAGGAAACGCGAGATCGACGTCGCCGTCGTGGCCGCGACCAGCAGCCCCGATTCACCGGGGGCGATGAAGCCGAGCCCGATGGTGCATTCGGCGAACACCAGTCCGCCGGTCGCCGCGACCAGTCCCGGTTCCGGGAGACCCTGCAGCCAGTTCAGAAGATCAGTTACCAACGCCACCAGGTCACTTTACTGATTCGTGACCTGGTGGGTGGCGATGTCGCGAGGAGGGTGACCGGAGTCACCTCGCCAGCAGCGAGCTGGCCTCCTGCGCGGCGGGACCTTCGGCGGCCAGGTGGGCCAAGTTCTCCGACAGCGGCTCGCCGCGGTGGGCCTTCGTCTGCGCGAACAGCCGCCCGGCGCGGTACGAGGAACGGACGAGCGGCCCGGCCATGACCCCGGCGAAGCCCATGGCTTCGGCGGCGTTCGAGTGCTCGACGAACTCCTCGGGCTTGACCCAGCGGTCCACGGGGTGGTGCCTGGGCGAGGGGCGCAGGTACTGGGTGATCGTCAGGATTTCGCACCCGGCGTCGACCAGGTCTTTCATCGCGGGCGCGACCTCTTCGGGGGTCTCGCCCATGCCGAGGATCAGGTTCGACTTCGTCACCAGACCGGCCTCGCGAGCGCGGGTGATGACCTCCAGCGACCGCGCGTACCGGAAGCCCGGCCGGATCCGCTTGAAGATCCGCGGCACCGTCTCGACGTTGTGCGCCAGCACCTCGGGCCGCGAACCGAAGACTTCGGCCAGCTGGTCGGGATCCGCGTTGAAGTCCGGGATCAGCAACTCGACACCCGTGCCCGGGTTCAACGCGTGGATCTGCCGCACGGTCTCCGCGTACAGCCACGCGCCACCGTCTTCGAGATCGTCACGCGCGACACCGGTCACCGTCGAATAGCGCAAGCCCATCGCCTGCACCGACTCCGCCACCTTGCGCGGCTCGGTCCGGTCCAGCGCCGCCGGCTTGCCGGTGTCGATCTGGCAGAAGTCACAGCGCCGGGTGCACTGGTCACCGCCGATCAGGAAGGTAGCTTCACGGTCTTCCCAGCACTCGTAGATGTTGGGACAGCCGGCTTCTTCGCAGACGGTGTGGAGGCCTTCGCGGCGCACCAGGCCTTTGAGCTCGGTGAACTCCGGACCCATCCGCGCGCGCGTCTTGATCCACGACGGCTTCTTTTCGATGGGAGTCTGGGAATTCCGGACCTCGAGCCGCAACAACTTGCGGCCATCTGGGGCAGCACTCACATTGCCACCCTACGCCCGCCGGAGCAGTGGTCGCCGCTCACGCGGGGTCGGGGGTGACGCCCGTCAACTTGGTGGTCACGTCCCACAACGCGGCGCCGAGCGACTCGCTCTTCGCGGCGGCCAACGGCCGCACCTTGACCGGCGCGCCGCGAAGCCCGCCGAGCCCGCGCGGGCCGATGTAATCGCCGCCTTCGACCTCGGGGGAGGTCGCCGCGAACAGTTGCGGGAGCGTGCCCTGGCGGGCGTTCTGCGCGATGAAGATCTCGCCGATCCGGTTGCCGCCGGCGACGAGCGCGCGCACCACGGGATTGCGATAGGAACGGGCCATGCCCGAACCGAGCCCGGTCCAGGTGTAGCCCGGATGCGCCGCCACGCTGACGACGACGTCGCCCGCGGCGCGCAACCTGCGGTCCAGTTCGAGCGCGAACACCTGATTGGCGAGTTTCGACTGGCCGTAGGCCGAGCCGGGGTTGTACATCCGGCGCTCGAAGTTCGGGTCCGCGATGTCGATGCGCGCGCCTGTCGCCGCGACACTCGACAGGGTGACGACGCGCGCCCCGGAACCCTTGCGCAGGGAGGGTATCAGCAGCCAGGTCAGCACCGCGTGCCCGAGATGGTTCGTGCCGAACTGGGTCTCGAAACCGTCCTTGGTGTGGCCGCGCGGGGTCGCCATCACGCCCGCGTTGTTGACCAGGACGTCGAGCTTGCCGTCCGTGAGTTCCTGGATCTTCTTCGCGGCTTCGCGGACCGAGTCCAGGTCGGCGAGATCCAGCCGGATGAGTTCGGGTGCTTCCCCGGTCGCGGCCGCGCGAACCTGTTCGAGCGCCTTGGCGCCGCGCTCCGGCGATCGGCAGCCGAGCAGCACGCGGGCCCCCTTGCCCGCGAGCACCTCAGACATGCGCAGCCCGAGCCCCGAGTTCGCCCCGGTGACGAACACGGTCCGGCCGGTCTGATCCGGGATGTCGGCCTCGGTCCAGCGCGCGTGAGCAGCCATGTCGGTACCTAACTACATCGTCGGCGGGGCCGCTACGCCGGATCAGGCGCTCGGCGCGAGCAAACGGAGCAAGTGACCCATGGGGCTGCGGCGGCGGGCGGGCTTCGCGTGCCGTCCGTGCCGGAGCAGGGCGGCGAACGCGCTGCCGACCTTGGTGATCTCGTCGGCGGGCTCGTCGCCGTCGGCCAGCCCCGCCGTCAGCGCGAGCATGCGCAGTTCGGCCTCGTGGCCCGGGATCAGCGCGGGGCACCGGTCGAGAGCCGCGTCGAGAACGGCGCGGAGGGTCTCGTGTTCGGCGGTGGCGCTGTTCCAGGCGCGGGTGACGGCTTCGACCCGGTCGAGCGCGAGGTCCTGGTCGGCGTAGTCCGGATCGGTCATCTCGGCGCGGAGACGACCGGCGAGCACCTGGTTCCACTTGTACCGGAGCGCGACCAGAAGCTCTTCCTCGGTCGCGAAGTACTTGGTGGCGCCAGGGATTTCTTCGAGTGAGATCGCGTCGGACGGGTGGTGACCCGCCTGGCGCAGTGCGGCTTCGAGGATGTCGCGCCGCTGGTAGAAGTCATTCCAGCTCATGATGTGGGCTCCCCTCCGTGACCCGGTTCATACCGCAGGTTTGCGGCATACTCCCGGTACGGACCTGACAGCAGTCAACATACCACGGGTATGGAGTGGGACCGGCGGCGTAAAGTTGTGAAGGTGGCGACATTGAGGTCAAGGCGGCTGGACTATTCCGAGTCCACCCGGTCGGCGCTCGTCGAGAGTGCCGTGGAGCTGTTCACCAAACGCGGGTACGCCGGCACGTCTCTCGACGAGATCGCCAAACGGGCCAGGGTGACGAAGGGCGCGTTGTACCACCATTTCAGCGGAAAGCAGGCGCTGTTCGAGGCCGCTTTCGACACGGTCGAGAGCCAGGTCTTCGACCGGCTCGAAAAGATCATGAACGGCCCCGATTCGCCGTGGGAGCGGGCGCTCGCCGGGCTGCGCGGTTTCCTGCAGAGCTGCCTCGACCCGGCGTACCAGCGCATCGCGATCCACGAGGCGCCGGTGGTGATGGGCTGGGAGCGCTGGCGCGAGGCGGAGGAGCGGTGCAGCTTCGGCCTGGTCCGCACCGGGATCCAGTCGCTCATCGAGGTCGGCGAGGTCGACGACGTCCCGGTGGACGTCACCGCGCGGCTGCTGTTCGGCGCGTTGTCCAGCGCCGCCATCGAGATCGCTTCGTCTCCGGAGCCGAAGAAGGTCAGCGCCCAGGTCGAGGAGGTCCTGGTGCGGCTGCTCGTCGGATTCCGCCGTGTCCCGTCCGCCGAGCACGGGAAAGCGAGCTGACCTCGCCGTAGCTAGGGTGGCTTTCGTGGACCTCAGGATCTTTACCGAGCCCCAGCAGGGGGCCAGTTACGAAGACCTGCTCCGGGTGGCGAAGGCCACCGAGGACGCCGGTTACGACGCCTTCTTCCGCAGCGACCACTACCTGAAGATGGGTTCGGCGACCGGGCTGCCCGGGCCGACCGACGCGTGGATCACCCTCGCGGGGCTCGCCCGCGAGACCCGCCGCGTGCGGCTGGGCACCCTCGTCACCGCCGCCACCTTCCGCCATCCGTCGGTGCTCGCGATCTCGGTCGCGCAGGTGGACCAGATGTCGGGCGGCCGCGTCGAACTCGGCCTCGGTTCCGGCTGGTACGACGATGAGCACACCGCGTACGGCCTCGACCTGCCGCCGATCAAGGAGCGGTTCGACCGCTACGCCGAGCAGCTCGCCGTCGTCACCGGGCTGTGGGAGACGCCGGAGGGGGAGACGTTCTCCTTCGACGGCGAGCACTACAAGCTCGTCGACTCGCCGGGCCTGCCGAAGCCGGCGCAGCGGCCCCGGCCGCCGGTGATCATCGGCGGTGGCGGCAAGAAGCGCACCCCGGCGCTCGCCGCCCGCTACGCGGACGAGTTCAACCTGCCGTTCGTGGGACCGGACGTCGCCGCGGCGCAGTTCGGCCGCGTCGACGACGCCGCCCGCGAAATCGGCCGCGACCCCAAGGAGATCATCCGCTCGGCCGCGCTCGTCGTCGCCGTGGGCCGTGACGACGCCGAGGTCGCGAAGCGCGCTTCGGTGCTCGGGCGGGAGGTGTCCGAGCTGCGGGAGAACGGCCTCGCGGGGACGCCGTCGGAGGTCGTCGAGAAGGTCGGGCTGTGGCGGGAGAAGACCGGGATCACCCGGCTCTACCTGCAGCTGCTGGACCTCTCGGACCTGGACCAGATCGAGCTGATCGCCTCCGAGGTCGCTCCTCAGCTGGACTGAGCCGGAATGCCGTGAAGGCCTCCTTCCCTACTCTCACGGTAGGGAAGGAGGCCTTCACGGACTTTCAGTTCTGCAGGGCGAAGGTGACGCCGGGGGCCGCGGGGGCCTCGGGGCGGGGCAGCCAGCGTTCGTCGCTCACCGGCAGATCGCCTTCCAGCGCCGCGAGGACGGCGTCGCGCGCCATCGGCAGCACCGACGCCACGGTGACCTCGCGGTCGAGCTCGTAGGAAAGCGACGTCACGCCCGCGTCTCGGATGCCGCACGGGACGATCTTGTCGAAGGCGCCCAGGTCCGCGTTGCAGTTCAGCTCGAAACCGTGCATGGTCACGCCGCGCTGGACGCGGATGCCGATCGCGGCGATCTTCCGCTCCGGGCCGCGGTCGTCGGCGGGGATCCAGACGCCGCTGCGGCCCTCGACCCGGCCGGTGTGCACGCCGAGCTGGTCGCAGACGGTGATCAGGGCCTCTTCGAGCCGCCGCACGTAGTGCACGACGTCGATCGGGTCGGCGAGTTTGACGATCGGGTACCCGACCAGCTGGCCCGGCCCGTGCCAGGTGATCTTGCCGCCGCGGTCGACGTCGATCACCGGGGTGCCGTCGGTCGGCCGGTCCTCGGCTTCGGTGCGCTTGCCCGCGGTGTACACCGACGGGTGCTCCAGCAGCAGCATGGTGTCCGGGCCGTCACCGTCGGCACGTGCCGTCACGTGCTCTCGCTGGAGTTCCCAGGCTTCGGTGTAGTCGATCGTCCCGATCTCGCGGACGTCGACGGGCTCGGCGGAGGCGCGGCATGACGTGGTCGAAGAGCTCACGTCAGCGACACTACGCCGGGTCTTTCGGCAGGGGGAGCAGGCCCAGCCCGGCCGCCGCGATCAGGCCGACGCCGCCCACCGCGAGCACGGAGCCCGCGGTATCGGTCAGCCAGTGGACGCCCAGCACGATGCGGCAGAGGGCACCCGCCACCGTCGCCGCGGCGGCGATCGTGATCGCCAGGCGCGTCAGCCGCGGGCGGGTCCACGCGCACAGCAGTACCGCGACGAACCCGGTGCACGCGACGGCGACCACATGCCCGCTCGGATAGCTCAGATCGGGGAATTCACGCGGCCGCTCCCGGTAGAAGGCCGGTTTCGCGATCAGGCTGGTCATGCGGCACAGCAGCAGGACGACGGCGAGTTTGACGCACAGCACGGTCAGGTCCCGGCGGCGCCAGGCGATGACCGCCAGCACCGCGCCCAGCGCGAACGGCAGGACCGGGCCGAGGACGTTCGTGACCAGGCCCGCCACCTGACCGGCGGGCCTGGTGTGCTGGCCGCGGAACGCGTCGGCGAGCGCGACGTCCACCGGCGGCGGCCGCTCGTCGACGGACAGCCCGAGGACGACGAAGCCGATCAACAGGAGGAACCCGGCGAGGGTGTACAGACCGCGCCGCACGGTCATGTCGCGGCGGCCAGCGCGTCCTCGAGGGTCGGATGGCGGAACGCGTATCCCGCCTCCTCCAGCGCACGCGGCATGGCACGTTGCCCGAACAGCGCCATCTCCTCCGCCGCTTGCCCGAGGGCGATCTTCATGGCGAAACCGGGCACCTGCCAGATCGCCGGCCGGTGCACGGCGCGGCCCAGCGCCTTCGTGAAAGCGGCGTTCGTGGCGGGCTGCGGTCCGGAGAGGTTGACCGCGCCGGACAGCGTTTCGTTCTCCAGCGCGAAAACGATCGCGCCGACCTCGTCGTCGAGCGAGATCCACGGCATGTATTGCTTGCCGTCACCGAGTTTCCCGCCGAGCCCCAGGCGGAACAGCGGGCGCAGGACGTCCAGTAGCCCGCCTTCGCGCGCGAGCACCAGCCCGGTGCGGATGCGTACGACCCGGGCGCCGGCGGTGGCCGCGGTCTCGGTGGCGCCTTCCCAAGCGGTGCAGAGCTCGGCGAGGAAACCGCGGCCCGCCGGGCTCGTTTCGTCCACAAGGGACGGACCGGCGTCACCGTAGTAGCCGACGGCGGAGGCGTTGACCAGCACGGGGATCCCGTGTTCGGCGACGGCTTCCGCGAGGACCTCCGTCGGTTCGACCCGGCTGTCGAGGAGGACCTGTTTGCGGGCCGCGCTCCATCGGCCGGGCAGCAGTGGCGCTCCCGCGAGGTTCACGACGGCGTCGATCCCGTCGAGCGCGCCGTCCGCGATCTCGCCGGCGGGTGGATCCCAGCGGCGTTCGTCGGCCGCCCGCTCCTCCCGGCGGACGAGCCGGACCACTTCGTGCCCGGAACGGCGTAACCGTGTCGTGAGGGAGGTGCCGATCAGCCCGCTCGCGCCCGCGATCAGAACTCGCATGATCCGATCGTGTCCTATCCGCGATCCGGCCGCACGCTCAGGTTCTTCAGTTGCCCGGCGACGTCGGACGCGGCGGTGAGCAGCACGAGCACCGGGATCGTCGCGGCGGGCCGGAGCCGGTAACTGCCGCGTTTGTCCTGCTCGACGATCCCGGCGCCGGTCAGCGCCTTGAGGTGGTGGTACAGCTGGCCCGGCGAGCCGAGTTCGGCGGCTTCCTGCAGGGCGGGCGCGGTCTGCGCGCCCTTCTCGGCCAGCGTCCGCACGAGTGCCACCCGTGCCGTGCTGGACAGGGCCGCGAGCACTTCGACCCGCGGCCCGTCCTCGAATGCCAGCATCGGGCCGGGCGTGACGTTGATCGCCCAGCTCAGTTCGAACGGTTCGGTCAGCTCGCCGTGGTAGCCGACCAGGCCGCCGGGGCCCGCCGCCGGTTCGGTCTGCCGGCTGTGTCCTCCTTCGAGCGCGGCTACCCGTGCTTCGAGGGCGGCGATCCGTTCGGCGAACTCGGCGTTCATACCGGCTATCTATACCGCCGCCTCAGTGAAGCGCTCGTTCCAGGGCGCCGAACCGGGCCGTGTCGGACAGCGCCGCGAGTACGAGGTCGATGAGCGGCAAGGCGTTCTGCATGTCCTGGTCGCTCACACCGGTGAGCAGGACCGCCGCCGTGCCCGAACGTCCGCCCGGCCAGCGGACGGAAAGTCCGAGCGTCAGTGTGCGCGGCAGGCTTCCGCCCTTGAAGAGCACTTCACTCGCTCCTGGCGGTACGCGGTCCGCGAGCGGCTTCGCGAGGATCTCGCGCGCGGGGGCGTAGAGGCCCTTCGCGATACTGCGGTGAAGCGAGAACAGATCCGAAGCCGAGCCCTGGCCGTGCCCCTTGATCCACGGCCATTGGGCGTCGGAGGTGCCCGGCATACTCGGCCAGCGCTTGAAGGCTTCGGCGCGGAACCCCGGATCGCGGACGAACCGGCGCGCGACCGCGTCGCCCATCGCCCGCCGGACTGCGACCGGACTACCGGGGCGAGGCGCGTACTCCGGCATCATCAGCATCAGGACCTCGCCGCCGAGCGATCGGGTGTCCGGCCGGAACCAGCCGCCCCGCGCGGCCGCCCGCTGGAGGGCGGGGTCGCCGAGGCGGGTGCGGAGATAGTCCGTGGCGGCGTTGTCGCTGAAGAGGATCATCGCTTCGGCGAGCCTCGCCAGTGGGACACGCTGTTCGGGGTCCTTGGCGATGCCGTAGTCGTCGCAGGGGACGCCCAGCCAGTTGAGCGCCTGGAAATGCGCGCGGCCGTCGGCGACGAAGGGATGATGGGCGTCCCAGTCGCCCACCCGGATCTGTTCCTCCGGGTCGAGCCTGCCGTCGGCCACCGCGACGGCGTACGCGCTGAGATGCACGACCTTGATCGACGACGCCAGAACGCGTCGCACGTCGGCGTTGCGGGCGGCGCGACGGCCCGCGCCGTCGTCGATCAGGACGGAGACGTCGCTCCGGTGGGCGGCGATCCAGTCGAGCCAGCCCTGTCCGGTCGTCGTGTCCGGCTGGGCCGCGGTCGCGGTTCCCGGCAGCAGCAACGCGGCCGATCCCGCGGCGGCGCCCGCCAGCAGATGGCGTCTGGTCAGCATGGGTGACGTCCTCCCTCTTGTTTTCCGTAATTCCGGAATACTAGAGTATGAGGCGCCTGTCAAACCCCGCGTTTCGTCCTCTGGATGCGGTAGTTGGCATGACCAACTACCGCGTCCAGAGGAGTCCTCTGGATGCGGTAGTTGGCATGACCAACTACCGCGTCCAGAGGACGAAACGCGGGGAGAAAGAGGAAGGCCCCCGCCCCGCCGAAGCGGGACGAGGGCCTTCACGGACTACCGGAGGATCAGAGGCCGAGCTCGTCCTCGAAGTTGCCCTCTTCCAGACGCTGCTTGATCGTCGTGACGAAGCGGCCCGCGTCGGCCCCGTCCACCAGGCGGTGGTCGTAGGTCAGCGGCAGGAACGCCATCGACCGGACGGCGATCGTGTCGTTGCCGTCGGCGTCCGCGATCACGACCGGGCGCTTCACGACCGCGCCGGTACCGAGCATGCCGGACTGCGGCTGCACGATGATCGGCGTGTCGAACAGGGCGCCGTTGGAGCCGATGTTCGTGATCGTGAAGGTGCCGCCCGACAGCTCGTCCGGCTTGATCTGGCCCGAACGCGCGCGGCCGGCCAGGTCGGCGATGCGGTGCGCGAGACCGGCGAGGCTGAGCTCACCCGCGTCGTGGATGACCACCGACAGCAGACCCTTTTCGGTGTCCACCGCGATCCCCAGGTGCACCGCACCGTGGTAGGTGATCTCCTTCGTGTCCTCGTTGTAGGACGCGTTGACGTTCGGGTGCTGCTTGAGCGCCTCGACGGTGGCCTTCGCGAAGAACGGCAGGAACGTCAGGTTGACGCCCTCGCGCTCCTTGAAGGCCGCCTTCGCCCGCTGACGGAGCCTGGCGATCTTCGTGACGTCCACCTCGTGGACCTGCGTGAGCTGCGCGGAAACCTGCAGCGACTCGCGGGTCTTCGTGGCGGTGATCTGGCGGATCCGGCTGGCCTTCTGCACGGTGCCGCGCAGCGCCGCGAGCTCCGGCGAAACCGCCGCCTTGCGCGGAGCCGACGGGGCGGCGGCGGGGGCCGGGGCGGCGGCAGCGGGCTGCGCGGCGGGAGCCGGGGCGGCCTTCTGCTTGGCCTCGGCGGCCGCGAGCACGTCCTGCTTGCGGATACGGCCACCGACACCGCTGCCGGACAGCGACGACAGGTCGATGCCGTGCTCCGAAGCGAGCTTGCGGACCAGCGGCGTCACGTACGGCGCGTTGTCCGAGCCGTTCTCGCTGCTCGCCGCCGGCTTCGGGGCCTCGGCCTTGGGAGCCGGGGCGGCCTGCGGAGCCGGGGCGGGCTTCGGCGCGGGAGCCGCTTCGGCCTTGGGCTCGGGCTTCGGTTCCGGCTTCGGCTCGGGCTTGGGTTCCGGCTTGGGCTCGGCCTTCGGGGCCGGCGCGGAACCGGCGGCACCGATCACCGCGAGCACACCGCCGACCTCGACGGTCTCGTCCTCGCCGGCGCGGATCTCCAGCACGGTGCCGGCGACCGGGGACGGGACCTCGGTGTCGACCTTGTCCGTGGAGATCTCGAGCAGCGGCTCGTCGACCTCGACGCTCTCGCCGACCTGCTTGAGCCACCGGGTGACGGTGCCCTCGGTGACGCTCTCGCCCAGCTCGGGCAGCTTCACCTCGGTGCCTTCGCCGCCCGAAGCCGGCGCGGTGTCCGGCTGGGACGGAGCGGAGGCCTCTTCCTTCGCGGGCTCCGGCTCCGGCTCGGGCTGCGCCTCTTCGGCGGCCGGCTCGGCGGAACCGGAGGACTCCGGCACCCCGCCGGTCCCGTCGTCGATGACGGCGAGCTCGCCGCCGACCTCGACGGTCTCGTCCTCCTGAGCGCTGATCTTCACGACCTTGCCGGCGACCGGGGACGGGACCTCGGTGTCGACCTTGTCCGTGGAGATCTCGAGCAACGGCTCGTCGACCTCGACGGTGTCGCCCTCCTGCTTCAACCACCGGGTGACGGTGCCCTCGGTGACGCTCTCACCGAGCTCCGGCAACGTGACGGAGTAGGCCATCGTTCGCTGACTCCCTTGATATGTCTTGCTTGGTCTGGTTCTTCGACGGTGAGACGTCAGCTGTGGACGTGCAGCGGCTTGCCCGCGAGGGCGAGGAACGCTTCACCGAGGGCCTCGGTCTGCGTGGGGTGCGCGTGGATGAGGGGAGCCACGTCCTCGGGGAACGCCTCCCAGCTGTAGATCAGCTGCGCTTCGCCGATCAGCTCGCCGACGCGGTCGCCCACCATGTGCACGCCCACGACCGGCCCTTCCGGAGCCTTGATCAGCTTGACCCCACCGGAGGTCTTGAGGATCTGGCTCTTTCCGTTGCCGCCGAGGTCGTAGGTGAAGGTGGTGACGCCGGAGCCGTACTTCTCCTTCGCCTGCGACTCGGTGAGGCCGACCGAAGCGACCTCGGGGTGCGAGTAGGTGACGCGCGGGATGCCGCTCTCGTCGATCACGCGCGGCTCCTGGCCGGCGATCTCCTCCGCGACGAAGATGCCCTGCTGGAACCCGCGGTGCGCGAGCTGCAGGCCGGGGACGATGTCACCGACGGCGTAGACGTTCGGCAGGTTGGTGCGCAGGCGGTCGTCGGTGAGGACGAAGCCGCGCTCCATCTTGACGCCGGCCTCCTCGTAGCCGTGCCCGGCCGAGTTCGGGCCGCGGCCGACCGCGACCAGCAGCAGGTCGGCTTCGAGCGTCTCGCCGGATTCCAGCGACACGCTGACGCCGTTGTCGTCCTGCTTGGCGCCGGTGAACCGGACGCCGGTCTTGAAGGCGATCTTGCGACGGCGGAAAGCGCGCTCGAGCTGCTTGGACGCGTACTCGTCCTCGTTCGGGACCAGGCGGGGCAGCGCCTCCACGATGGTGACGTCGACGCCGAAGGACGCCCAGACGGACGCGAATTCGACACCGATGACACCACCGCCGAGGACGATGACCTTCTTCGGGATGTAGTCCAGCGAAAGGGCCTGCTCACTCGCGATGATGCGGCCGCCCAGCTCCAGGCCGGGCAGCGTCTTCGAGTACGAGCCGGTGGCCAGGATGACGTTCTTGCCGGTGTAGCGGGTGCCGTCGACCTCGACGGTCGTGCCGCCGACGAACGTCCCGGTGCCCTCGACGAGGTTCACCTTGTGCGCCTTGGCCAGGCCCTGCAGGCCCTTGTACAGGCGCGAGATGATCCCGTCCTTGTACTTGTTGACGCCGGCGATGTCGATGCCTTCCAACACGGCCTTGACACCGAAGGTCTCGGCGTCGCGGGTCTCGTCGGCGACCTCCGCCGCGTGCAGGAGGGCCTTGGTCGGGATGCAGCCTCGGTGGAGGCACGTCCCGCCAAGCTTGTCCTTTTCGATCAGGGTGACGGAAAGGCCCAGCTCGGCCGCGCGGAACGCGGCGGCGTAGCCGCCCGATCCGCCACCCAGGATCACAAGGTCGGCGGAGGTGTCGGTCACTTCAGTAACTCCTCGGCAAGCGGTAGGGGTGGTGCTCTGGCGCCGCTTCGCGCGGTATACGCGCGCGCGGACACTTGCCATCTTGTCACTACGTGTGGAGAGGCTGCGACCTAGGCCGCGTCCTGTGACCCACGGGACACGGCCCGCCAGGGTCGCCACGGTGAGCACACACGCGAGTCGGGATAATGGGCACCGGACGCTACTGGGAAGTGAGGTGGTCGGAGTGGGTCTGTTCGACTCGCTGCGCCGGCGCTCTAAAGGCGGGCAAAAGCCCGGTACGCTGCGAAAAGCCTCTTCGAACGACTTCAAGCATCTCGAGGAGTGGGCCTCTTCACGGACCGGCGTCGAGGCTTATGTCGAGCCCAAGACCAACGTCACGGAGACCACCGTCGTCCTGATCGCCCACGACGGCGAATGGACCCGGCGCCGGATCGAGAGCCTGGACGCGGCTCAGCAGTTCGGCCGCAAACGGTCGATCCCCGTGTACGAGGTGGCGCGCGTCGGCTACCCGAAGCGGATGCGGGAGTACACCGAGCGGAAGAAGCGCGGCGAAGCCTGAGGCGGGATCAGAGGTCGATCTCGCCGACGTGTTGTCCGTCGTGGACGGTGCCGGTGTCGCGGAAGCCGAGCCGCAGGTAGAACGCCTTCGGGCCGTGCTCGCCCGGGACCCAGAGGGTCGTCGCCCGCCGGCCGCCACGGCGCCGAGCCTCGTCGAGGACGGCCTCGACGGCGAATCGGCCGTAGCCCTTGCCTTGCCGCCCTGCCGCGACGTTGAGCCGCCAGAGCCCGCAGCGGAAGTAGTCGATCGGGCAGTCCGGATCGAACGCGCCCATCACGAATCCGACCGGTTCGCCGTCGTCGAGGATCAGCCGCGGCCAGGCGACTTCGGGCCGCGTGTAGGCCTCGGCGAGTGACCGGGCCACGGGGGCCACGTAGGAATCCTGGTGCGGTTCGACGGCGATCGAGCAGGCGACGCCGACGTTGTCCCGGGTGATCTTCGTGAGCGTGAGTGCGGTCATGGTCGCGAAGCTAGCGACGCGCTCCGGCGGAATTCACGCGGATTGCGCCAAAAGGAGCAAGTGCCGCTCCAGCAGCGCCCGGAACGTCGGATGCACCGTCGTGCCCAGCGCCGGGTCGATCTCGACCGTCCGCCACTCGTCGCCGGCGGCCGTCAGCAGCACGACGGCCGGGTCCGCGATCACGACGACGCCGCCTTCCGCGCGGAGTTCCGCGGTCCCGAGCAGCCGCGGGAAGACGACGTCGGCGGGCAGGCCGTCGCAGGTCTGCAGGAACTCGCGGTAGTCGTCGGGCAGCCGGAGGCCGAGCCGCGCCTCGGCGGCGCCGATGGTGCGAAGCGACGCGGCCGGGGGAGCGGTGCCGCCGCCGCGCAGCCGCAGGATGCCCGCGATCATCTCGCGCCAGGAGCCGGTGTCCGGCGGGTAGCGCTCGTACAGCGCCGCGACCAGCGCCCCGGCGCACACTTCGGTCCAGCCGCCGAGCCCTAGCGGGTCCGCGCCGCCGGCGAGCCGCGGCGCGAGACGCCGGGTCGCGGCGAGCACGGCGAAGTCCGGGCGGCCCTGGCGCGACGCGATCTCCGCCCAGGCGTCCAGATCGCCTCGCGCGACGGCTTCGCGCAACCGGTCCGGGCGCGACGGGCCGAGATGCGAGACGGCCTCGCCGATCGGGGAGCCGCCGAGCAGACCGTCGAGATCGGACACCCGCCGGGCGAGGTACTCGTCGTGCGCGCGTTCCTCCGCGTCGAGATCGAGCGGGATCATCCCCGCGGCCCAGTCCGGGTGCGCTCCTCGCGCTTCGAAGAGCATCGCCCACGCGCGGGCCTGCACGGCGCTGGGGACCAGCGCCGTGACGGGACGTTCGGTGAGCGCGTGCCAATGCGTGACCAGCCGGTCGGCGTCCGCCATCGCCCCGGACGCGGCGAACAGCAGCGCCGCGTGCGCGATCCGGTCGTCGAGCGCCGCGTCGTCGCCGCTGAGCACGTCCCTGATCGCGCCTTCGAGATACGCGTCCCTGTCCACGGCACCGACCTTGCCACAAAGCGCGTGAAGGCCCCCTTCCCTCGGCTCAGCCGAGGGAAGGGGGCCCCCCGCGAAAAGGATCAGCCGTTCGCGGCGATGTCCGCGAGGACCGCGGCGATGGTGCGGACCGGGACGCCGGTGCCGCCCTTGCCGGTGTAACCCCACGGCCCGGAGGTGTTGAACGACGGACCCGCGATGTCGATGTGCGCCCAGGGCAGGCCCTCGGTGACGAACTCGCGCAGGAAGATGCCCGCGGCGAGCATGCCGCCCCAGCGGTGCCCGGTGACGTTGGCCAGGTCGGCGAGGCGCGAGTCGAGGTCGGCGCGCAGCTCCTCGGGCAGCGGCATGGCCCAGCCGCCCTCACCGGTGGCCTGCGCGATCGAGGCGACGCGGTCGCGGAACTCGTCCGAGCCCATGACACCGGCGGTGCGGTTGCCCAGCGCGACGACCTGCGCGCCGGTCAGGGTCGAGGTCTCGATCAGGTAGTCGGGGTTCTCCTCGCCCGCGCGCACGATGGCGTCGGCCAGCACGAGACGGCCTTCGGCGTCGGTGTTGAGCACCTCGACGGTCTTACCGCCGTACATGCTGAGCACGTCGCCCGGACGGTAAGAAGTGGCCGAGGGCAGGTTCTCCGCCAGCGGGATGTGCGCGACGACCTCGAGCGGGTACTTCAGCTTCGCGGCCAGCACCACGGACGCGAGCACGGCGGCCGCGCCCGACATGTCCGAGGTCATGTGGTCCATGTTCGCGGCGGGCTTGATCGAGATGCCGCCCGAGTCGAAGGTGATGCCCTTGCCGATCAGCGCGACCTTCTTCGAGGCCTTCGCGGGCTTGTAGGCGATGCGCAGCAGGCGCGGCTGACGCGACGAACCGCCGCCGACGCCGAGGATGCCGCCGAAGCCCTTGCGCTTCAAGGCCTTCTCGTCGAGGACCTCGAAGTCGAGGTCGTTCGCCTCGGCCAGCGTCTTCGCGCGGTCGGCGAAGGAGGCGGGGAACAGGTCGTTCGGCGGGGTGTTGATCAGGTCGCGGGCGATGATGACCGACTCGGCGATCAGGCCGGCGGCCTTCAGCGTCGCCTTGTGGTCCTTGGCGGTGCCCTCTTCAGGGCTCACGAAGTCGACCTTGGCGACCGGGCCGTCGCCCTTCTCGGAGCGGTACTCGGTGAAGGAGTACGCGCCGAGCACGGTGCCTTCGACGGCGGCCTGGAGGTCGATCGCGGACAGCGTGACGAACGCACGGTCGGTCCCGCTCAGCGCCCGCGCGGCGGCACCGGCGCCCCGGCGGACCTGCTCGGCGGTGACGCCGTCCGCGCCCGCCTTGCCGAGGCCGACGGCCAGCACGACACCGGCGGACAGCTTGCCCAGCGTCGGTACCTTGACGACCTCGTCGGCCTTGCCGGACGCGCCGAGGGTGCCGAGGACGTCGGCGAGCTTGCCGTCGAAGGCGGAATCGGCGACGGAGGAGCCGGCGGCGAGGGCCAGGCCGTCCTCGCCCTGCAGGGTTCCGATGACGACGACGTCGGCGCGCGTCTTGGCAAGCGCCGCTTCGGCGTTCTCGGTCAGGGCAAGCTTCGGCACGGTCACTTCTGGCTCCTCGCGCGTTCGCGGTGGTACCGGGCGGCCGCCCGGTTGGATCGTGAGCCATGCTAATGACAGCGGGACCTGGGGTAACAGCGGGGCCGATCGGGTAACCGGATGACACTGGAAGGGAGACGGCGTGCGGCTGGCGGGCGGTCTGCTCATCGCGCTGGCGGCGGGCACCTCCGGAGCGGATTACTGGGTACTCGTCGCGGCCGTGGTCGCGGCCGTGCTCGCGGTCGCGGCGGAGGCGCTGCTGCCGCCGGTGGGCGACACCCGGCTCGACCGGATCGTGGGCTCCGTTTCACGCCTGAGCCTGGTCCTGGTCTTCGCGACGACGTTCGGCCAATATCTCTTTCCGTCCGCGCCGGGAGCCGCCGCCGCGGTGTTCGCCGTCGTGGTGACCGTCGCCGACCTGGCGGGTGTCCGCCTCGGCGACTACGCCGCCCGCTGGGTCACCGGCCTGCTGCTGGCCGCGGCCGCGTCGCTGATCGCCATCTGCGTCGGGATCCCGCCGCTGGCGCAGTTCATCGCGCCGGACCCGCCGTCCGTGCCAGGACTGGGCCTCGCCGTGCTGGTGCTGCTGCCGTTCCTGCTGCCCCGCCGTCCCGGCGCGGGCCGCGCGGCCGCGGTGGGCGCCGTGGCCGTCGCGATCACCGCAGTCGCGCTCTACCAGCTGGGGCCGATCCGGCTGGGACTTTCGGTGACATCGTTCCGCGAGCTCCTCGCCGCGGCCGACGCGGTGTCGTTGCTGCCGGTGCTGACCGTCGTGGCCGCCGTGGCGACCGTCCCCGTCGCGGTGGACGCCTTCACCGACGGCCGCGAGCGGCTTTCCCCGGAACGTCCGAAGGCGACACTCGCTTGTGGACTGATCGTGGCCGTCGCCGCGGCCTTCGCTGGGCCGGTCGTGGCCCTCGGGCTCGCGGGAGTGGGAACGCTCGCCGAACTGGTTCTGCGGGTCCGCGCCCGTCGGTACCGTTCGAAGAGTGACCGTTCAAGGCGTGCATGATCCTCTCTGGACCCCTGGCGACACGGTCGTCGAACGCTTCCTCCGACCGGACGGCTCGATCGGCCAGCACCACCCGCTGCGCGTCATCTCCGACGACGGCACCGTGCTGCTCGGCTGGCTGCCCGCGGACACCCCGATCGTCGGCAGCAGGCTCGCCGACGGGCGGCTCTTCCGCGAGGCGCCGCTCGAGGAGCGGTTCCGGGTGCCGAGGGTGCGGGTGGCCGACTTCTGGCGCGACACCTCGACGCTGCGCCGCATCGCCGACGACGAATGGTCGTCGGTCTGGTGGTTCTTCGACGCCGGCGGCCGTTTCCTGAACTGGTACGTCAACCTCGAGGTCCCGCTGGGGCGCACGCCGTCGGGACCGGACCGCATCGACGGCATCCTCGACGTCGCCGTCGAGCCCGGCGGGCGCTGGCAGTGGAAGGACGAGGACGAGGCGGAGGAGGCCGTCCTCGCCGGCCGCATCACCGCCGGTCAGCTGGAGCGGCTGCGCGCCGAGGGCGAGCGGATCGGGGCACTCGCGGACGCCGGGCGGTTCCCCTTCGACGGGACGTGGACCGATTTCCGGCCCGACCCGGACTGGCCCGCGCCCGGCCTCCCCGAGGGGTTGCTCTAGCCGACCTGGAGGAGCAGGAGCAGCACCAGCACCACGTTGACCACCGTGAGGATGACCACCGACTTGGTGGACAGCTCGCGCGGGAACACCTTGCCGTGGATGCTCTTCCACCAGAAGATGCCGAAACCGCCGGCGACCAGTCCGAGGAACGCGCCGAAGCCGCTGTCGAGCAGGGCCCAGCCGTCCATCATCAGCACGCCGGTGCCGAAGGTGAGCAGCACGGCCGTCACGAAGGTCTTGACGTCGGCCCCCGCGCCGGGGGTGGCGGGCTTGGCCGGCTGGGCCGGGTGGGCGGGCTGCATCTGGTTGTACGTCACGCCGCCATCCTAGGGGCGAGACCCTCCCGTGTTCGTCGTGACGGACGGATCGAGGGAGGTAAAGANTTCGGGACGCCACACGTCCCGAAAGTGGCTTTCGCGACGTGTGCGCCAGCCTCGGACGTGCAGAGTAGCGAAGGTCTCCTTCCCTACTCTCACGGTAGGGAAGGAGACCTTCACGGACTTGCTCGAGCCCGCCGCTCACGACCCGCCCTTACCGCCGGCAGCGGGCTCCCGTGAGGCTGAACCGTCCCCAGTGTCATGAAAGGGTCGTTCAGGACAAGAAACGTCCTGAACGACCCTTTCATGACATCCAGGAGGGGGCGTCAGCGTCAGGAAGGCGGAGCCTCGATCAGCGGCCCGCTCACCCCGGCCTGCTCGTGCGTGGCCATCTCCGCCAGCACCCTCGTCGCCATGAACACCAGCGGCAGGGCCGAGACCGCGCCCGTCCCCTCGCCGAGGCGCACGTCCAGGTCCAGGATCGGCTCCAGGTCGAGGTGCTCCAGCGCCAGCGCGTGCGCGGGTTCGCCGCCACGCTGGCCCGCCGCCCACCACTGGCGCGCGCCGGGGACGAGTTCCTCGGCGACCAGCGCGGCCGCGGAGGCGACCAGCCCGTCCAGGATCACCGGCGTCTTCCGGAGCGAGGCCTGCGCGAGGAAACCCGCCATCGCGGCGATGTCGGCGCCCGCGGCGGTGCGCAGCAGGGCGACCGGGTCGGCCAGCACGGTCCGCGCGCGCCGCAGCGCGTCACGGACCGCCGCGGCCTTGCGCATCCAGGCGTTGTCGTCGATCCCCGAACCGCGGCCGACGACGGCCACCGGCTCGCTGCCGGTCAGCGCCGCGACCAGTACCGAGGCGGGGGTGCTGTTGCCGATCCCGAGGTCGCCCGCGATGAGCAGGTCGGCCCCGCCGTCGACCTCGGCGTCGGCGATCGCCCGGCCCGCGCGGACGGCGGCACGCGCCTCCTCGTCGGTCAGCGCGTCCTCGACGTCGATCGAGCCGGAGCCGCGCCGCACCTTGAACTCGCCGATCGACCGGGTCGCGGGGGCGTCGCTGTCGACGGCCATGTCGACGACCCGGACGCTCGCGCCCGCCGAAGCCGCCAGGACGTTGATGGCCGCGCCGCCGGTCAGCATGCTGCCGACGAGTTGCGCGGTGACCTCACTCGGATAGGCCGAGACGCCCTTCGCGGCGATGCCGTGGTCTCCGGCGAACACCACGACACGGGGCCGCGTGAACGGCCGCGGCGGCGACTGGCCCTGGCAGGCCGCGACCCATACGCCCAGTTCTTCGAGCCTGCCCAGCGAACCGGCCGGTTTGATCAATTTCGAGTGCAGGGCGATCGCCGCCGAGCGCGCGTGTTCGTCAGGCTGCTCGACTTCGGCGAATTCGAGGATTTCGTCGTCCAACGCCCTGCCCCTTCGGATCGCTTCGGTGGCCGGGCCCAACCTACCCACCCGCCTGTGCAAGAGTTGCCTGTGGCTCAGACGAAGGCCGCCGGGGTGGTGCTCGCGAGCGGCGCGGGCACCCGGATCGGCGCCAAACTGAACAAGGTCTACCTGCCGGTGGCGGGCGAACGGGTCGTCGCGTGGTCGCTCGGCGCCTTCGCCCGCGTGCCCGGAATCGACGTGCTCGTGCTGGTCATCCGGCCGCAGGACACCGAACTCGCGCAGGAGGTGCTCGCCGCGCATCCGGGCGAGGTCGAACTCGTCCACGGCGGCGCGACGCGTCAAGGCTCGGAGCTGAACGCCTTGCGCCACTTGGCTTCCCGTATCGAGAGCGGCGAGATCGACGCGGTACTGCTGCACGACGCGGCCCGTCCGCTCGTCACGCCGGAACTGATCGCGGACGTCCTCGCCGCCACGCGGCGCCACGGGGGAGCGGTGCCCGGCGTCGCGGCCGACGACATCGTGCGGGTCGACGGCGGCACCGTTTCCGGCGCGCTGCCCGGGGCGATCAGGGTGCAGACACCGCAGGGTTTCCGCGCCGCCCCGTTGCTCGAAGCCTACGAAACGGCCGAGCGTGAGGGTTTCGTCGGCACGGACACGTCTTCGTGCATGGAAAGGTTCTCCGCGCTGCCGGTGCGGTGGGTTCCGGGCAGCGCGGAGAACCTCAAGATCACCTACCCGCACGACCTCGTTGTCGCCGAGCAGGTGATCGGCCGAGGTTAGGGATCTCCCTGGTCGGCCTTGGTCGGGATGGCGGGCAGGATGGTGACCGGCCTTCGTGCCTCCATCGGGATCACGCAGTCCGGATGTGGTTGCAGCAGCTGGATCGGCGCGGCGGCGTCGCCCGGCGGCGGGATGGTGAGCACGGCGCGCAGGGTCCAGTCGGCCGTGGAGTGGTACTGCCACGAGACGAGCGCCGGGCGGAAGACGTCCGTGTCGGCGACCGTGGTGACGCGGAAGGCGCTCGCCCGTTCCTCCCCGCGGAGGATGAGGACGTCGGCGCAGGTGTCCCATTGGAAGACCGCCGCACAGACCTCCGGTTCCTCCCGGGGGCCGAAGATGTAGACGACCCACCTGCGTCTTCGAAGCTCTTCGAGCAGTTCGTCGATGCTCAGATGGTTCATCGAGCCCCCCAACGGGTTTCGGGAACTTCTCGGAGAGTAACAGGTGTACTAGAGCACCGTCCAGAATGTGTACTAGTACGTAATAATGGGGTGTGAGCAGGATCCTTGGTGATCGCCCATTGGTGTGCTAGAACGCTTGTGCGCACCGCGCGACCTTGTGAGGAGTCACCTTGCCCGCCGTCGATCGACCCGAACCGCCGTATCTCCAGATCGCGGGCAACATTCGCGACGACATCGTTTCGGGCAGGCTCAAGGAAGGCGACGCGGTCCCGTCCGCGCGTGAGATAGCCAGGAACTGGAACGTCGCGATGGCGACGGCCATGAAGGTGCTCTCGACGCTCCGCGCCGAAGGTCTGGTCCGCGCGGTACGCGGCGTCGGCACAGTGGTACAGACCAGGACACTGCACCGGTCCGCGCACGATCGGACGATCTCGATCGCGCGAACCGGCAAGGTCTATCCGCCGGGCCACTACGCGAAAATCCGTGAAGCGGGCCTGCTGCCGGCGCCGGACAGGGTGGCGGGCGCGCTCGGAATCGATGAAGGCGCTCCGGTGATCCGGCGGCGCAGGACCACGTACGCGAGCGAAGGCCGGCCGGTGTCGACGTCGGTCTCGTGGTTCGACGGCGCTGTCGCGTCGAAGGCTCCGTTGCTCTTCGAGCCGGTGCGGATCGTCGAAGGAACGGTCAAATATGTGGCGGACCGGACAGGCCGGGTTCTGACCTCGACTCATTCTCAGCACGCCGCGGGGCTGGCGGGTGCCGAGGACGCGGCGGAACTCGGCGTGGCCGAAGGTTCGGCGATTCTGTTGAGCCGCAACAGGTTCATATCCGCCGAGGGTGACGTACTCGAGTACGGCGAATCGGCGGCGTTGCCGGGCCACTGGATTTTCTACGAATACAACATCGAGGACGGGGCATGAAGCACATTCACGCGGGTAAGGTCCGGGACCTTTACGAAATCGACGGCGACATTCTGCTCGTCGCGTCGGATCGCGTTTCGGTCTACGACGTCTCGCTGCCGACCCCGATCCCGGACAAGGGCGCGCTGCTGAACCAGCTTTCCGCCTGGTGGTTCGAAAAGATGGCCGACGTGGTGCCGAACCACGTCCTCTCCACGACGGACGTCCCCGCCGAATTCGCCGGCCGCGCCATGCGGTGCAAGCCGCTGAAGATGATCCAGGTCGAGTGCATCGCGCGCGGCTATCTCACCGGTCTCGGAATGCGTGAATACCGGCGCGACGGCAAGGTTTCCGGCGTCGAACTGCCCGCCGGTCTCGTCGAGGCGGACAAGCTGCCCGAGCCGATCTTCACGCCGACCACGAAGATCTCCGACACCGGCCACGACGAGTTCATGACCTTCGCCGACGTCGTGAACGAGATCGGCAAGGAGACCGCGGACCGCCTCCGCGATCTGACGCTGGAGGTCTATACCAAGGGCGCGGAGCACGCGGCGAAGAACGGCATCATCATCGCCGACACCAAGATCGAGTTCGGGTTCGACGCCGACGGTGTGCTGACGCTCGGGGACGAGGTGCTCACCTCGGACTCGTCGCGGTTCTGGCCCGCCGACGAGTACGAGCCCGGCCGCACGCAGCACGCGTTCGACAAGCAGTTCGTCCGCGACTGGTCCACGACCACCGGCTGGGACAAGACGCCGCCCGGACCGGCCATCCCGGACGAGATCGTCGAGGCGACCCGCAAGCGCTACACCGAGGTCTACGAAAGGATCACCGGGAAGACCTGGATTCCCGGTGGTGGTCATGCCTGAACAGCAGGTCTACGACCCGTACCGGCTGATCGACGACGTCGAGGGCCTGCTGATCCAGCGGGGGCACCGGCCGGAGCGGCTCGACGGCCGGACCGGCGACCGGGTCGCCGGCGCGAGCAGGTTGCTGCGGGGCCTGGGCATCGATCCCTTGCGCGCCCCTGGTGACGCCCTCGACCTCGACGGCCAGATCGCGTACCACTCGCGCGTGCACGGCGACTGACATGTGTCGCAGTTAGTCGGCTAAATGCGGGAAAAGCGTCCGCATTTAGCCGACTAACTGCGTTGCGGGGATCAGTCGCAGTTAGTCGGCTAAATGCGGGAAAAGCGTCCGCATTTAGCCGACTAACTGCGTTGCGGGGATCAGGGCGAGCGGGTCAGCGTCGGGTCGGTCTCGGTGACGCCGTCGAGGGCCTCGTCGATCGCGGAGAGCAGGTCCGCGTCCAGCTTCACGCCGGCCGCCTTCACGTTCTCGTGCACCTGCTCCGGCCGCGAAGCACCGATGATCGCCGAGGCGACGTTCGGGTTCTGCAGCACCCACGCCACGGACAGCTGGGCCATCGTCAGGCCCGCCTTGTCGGCGATCGGCTGAAGCCGCTGGACGCGCTCGAGGACGTCGTCGTTGAGGAAGCGGGCGACCATGTTGGCGCCGCCCTTCTCGTCCGTCGCGCGGGAGCCCTCCGGCAGCGGCTGACCGGGCTTGTACTTGCCGGTGAGCACGCCCTGCGCGATCGGCGACCAGACGATCTGGCTGAGCCCTTCACGTTCGGACGCCGGGATGACCTGCGCCTCGATGACCCGCCACAGCGCGTTGTACTGCGGCTGGTTCGAGATGAGGGGCACCTTCAGCTCGCGTGCGATCGCCGCGCCCTGGGTGATCTGCTCGGCGGTCCACTCCGAAACGCCGACGTAGAGCACCTTGCCCTGACGGACGAGGTCGGCGAAGGCGAGGAACGTCTCTTCGAGCGGGACGGTCCGGTCGAAGCGGTGCGCCTGGTAGAGGTCGACGTAGTCGGTGCCGAGCCGCTTCAGGGAAGCGTGCGCCGACTCCATGATGTGCTTACGGCCGAGGCCCTGGTCGTTCGGTCCCTTGGGGCCGGTCGGCCAGTAGACCTTGGTGAAGATCTCCAGGCTTTCGCGGCGCAGGCCCTTCAGGCCGCGGCCGAGGACCGATTCGGCGGCCGTGTTCGCGTAGACGTCGGCGGTGTCGAACGTGGTGATGCCCACGTCGAGTGCCGCCTTGATGCAGGCCTGGGCCTGGTCCTCTTCCACCTGGGACCCGTGGGTGAGCCAGTTGCCGTACGAGATCTCACTGACATTGAGGCCGCTGCGGCCGAGTCGTCGAAACTCCATGGACACGACTCTACCCCAGGCCGTTAGCCACGCTAACGACCCGGGTTTCCCCTGCTCAGTGCCGGTCGGTGAACCCGCGGCCGCGATCGACGTCGGCGGGGCGGATTCGCGCTCCGGCGCTTCCCCGGATGCGTCTCAGCTCCGCCGCCGGGCTCAGACCTTGTCGCCGGGCTTCACGCGCGGCTTCGGGACCCGCAGCTTGCGGATCTGGCTCGCGCGGATGAAGGAGTACCAGCCGACGGAAGTGCCCTTGATCGTCTCGTTCGGGAACTTCAGGCGGACCATCTTCGCGATCCGGCGCCCGCTGAGGAAGCCCTCGACGATCATGCCGAGCAGCATCACGGTGCACAGCAGCGTCGCGTACCGCTGGACCTCGGGGTACGGCAGGATCAGCGCGACGAACACCAGGATCGCCAGCGGCATGAACAGGCCGAGCAGGTTGCGCCGTGAATCGACCAGGTCACGGATGTAGGCCTTGACCGGGCCGCGGTCACGGGGGAGCAGGTACTTGTCCTCGCCCGCCATCATCCGCTCACGGCGTTCCTTGGCGGCGTTGCGCTGCTTGAGCTTGTACTCCGGGTCGGCCTTCGCGGACTTCCGGAGCTCCTTGTTGCGCTTCATCGCCTCCCGCATGGTGGTCGGCGGGGGCGCCACCGGGCCGCGGCGCTTGGCCTCGGCCTCACGCCGCTTGGGCGTGGCCTTGCCCTTTCCGGGCGTGTACGACTTGGCCTGGACCTCGACGGCCTCGTCGCCGGGGGTCTCGGTGTCCGTCGTGGCGGAGTCTGTGGTGCTACGGCGCAGGAACCTCACCCCACCAGGGTAGTCGCGGGCGTCACGGTCCCACGCACCAGGCCGAGCGATATGTCACCATGGTGGGGAACAGATCGGGACTCCGACGTGTTGGACCATGTGCAAGACGAGTACCCGCAGCGAGTTCGACCAGAGGGAGAACCATGACGACCGCTGAGCAGGCAGCCGCAGCTCAGGCCGAAACCGCCGAGGAGACCCACGGCGTGACGTTGACCGACGCCGCCGCCAGCAAGGCGAAGGCCCTGCTCGAGCAGGAGGGCCGCGACGACATGCACCTGCGCATCGCCGTCCAGCCCGGTGGGTGCGCGGGCCTGCGCTACCAGCTGTTCTTCGACGAGCGCACGCTCGACGGTGACCTGTTCCGTGACTTCGACGGCCTCCGCGTCGCCGTCGACCGGATGAGCGCGCCGTACGTGTCCAGCGCCGTGATCGACTTCGTCGACTCGATCGAGAAGCAGGGCTTCACGATCGACAACCCCAACGCGACCGGAAGCTGCGCCTGCGGCGACAGCTTCCACTGATCCGCGTCGAGGCATGAAGAAGGGCCGCGAACCTCACCCAGGTCGCGGCCCTTCTTCATGCCCGGGGCCGCGAACCTCACCCAGGTCGCGGCCCTTCTTCATGCCCGGAACGGGATCAGACGTAGGCGTCCAGATCGGCCACCTGGGCGAGGCACCGCTCGTCCACGGTCCAGGGCGGAGCGATCTGCCGGGGCAGGGGCAGATTCTCGGCCTGGAGGGACGACGGGATGCCGGCACAGTCGGCGATGAGTTCGCCGATCGATTCCGGTTCGAGGTGATACGTGGAAGTGGTCACGAACGACAAGCTAATGACTCGTGTTCGAGTAGGACACCACTACCAACCGGTAGTGTCGATGGCCGTGCCCGAAGCAACCCGTATGGGGCATGACCTGCGGGTAACTTAGCCGTCCTCGCCTCGGCGGGGCCGACCGACCAAGGAGAACCGGTGGCAGACAACGCCAGGATCGCGGTATCCGGCAGTATCGCAACCGACCACCTCATGCACTTCCCAGGCAGGTTCGCCGAGCAGCTCATCGCCGAGCAGCTGCACCGGGTGTCCCTGAGCTTCCTGGCCGATGACCTCGTCGTCCGGCGGGGCGGGATCGGCGCGAACATCGCCTTCGGGCTCGGTGTGCTGGGCAAGCGCCCGATCCTGGTCGGCGCGGTGGGTTCGGACTTCGCCGACTACCGGTCCTGGCTCGAGCGGCACGGCGTCGACACCGCCGGAGTGCTGGTCTCCGAGGTCGCGCACACGGCCCGCTTCGTCTGCACCACCGACGAGGACCTCTGCCAGATCGCCACCTTCTACGCCGGCGCGATGGCGGAGTCCCGCAACATCGAGCTGGAGCCGGTCGCCGCGCACGCCGGTGAGCTGTCGCTCGTGCTGATCAGCCCGGACGACCCCGAAGGCATGGTCCGGCACGCCGAGGAGTGCCGCCAGCGCGGCTACACCTTCGCCGTCGACCCCTCGCAGCAACTGGCCCGGATGGACGGCGCGCAGGTGCGCGCCTTCATCGAGGGCGCGAAGTACTTGTTCAGCAACGACTACGAATGGGAACTGCTGCTGCAGAAGACCGGCTGGTCCGAGGCCGACGTCCTCGACCGCGTCGGCATGCGGATCACCACGCTCGGGGAGAAGGGCGTCGAGATCGTCGGCAAGGGCGGCCTCGCGCTGCAGATCGGCGCCGTCCCGGAACGCGGCAAGGTCGACCCGACCGGCGTCGGCGACGGCTTCCGTGCCGGGTTCATCGCCGGTATCGACGGCGGGCTCGGCCTGGAGCGGTCGGCGCAGCTGGGCTCGCTGATCGCCGTGCTGGTGCTGGAGACCGTGGGCACGCAGGAGTGGTCCTTCGACCGCGCCGACGTCCTGGGCAGGCTCAAGGAGGCCTTCGGGCCGGAGTCCGCCGAGGAGATCGCGGCGATCCTGCCCGCTTGAGGCTGAGTCATAGCGCGTGAAGGCCCCCTTCCCTCTGCTGAGCCGAGGGAGGGGGCCTTCACGCGCGGTGGGTCAGGATGGCGGCGAGTTCGGCGGGCCGGGACAGCTGCGGGCAGTGCCCGGCGTCGATCTCGATCGCGGTGACCCCGAGCCGCTCCCGGGCGGCACGCCGCATCCACTCCGGCCGGAACGTGCGGTCCCGCGTGGGCACGATCACCGTCGACGGGATCTCCGGCGCGGCACCGGCGGGCTGCGTCGTGAGCACCGCGGGGTTGAACGACCGCAGGCTGTCCAGCGCTTGCCGTTCGGTCTCGGGATCGCAGTCGTGGAAGAGGAATTCCGACGCCTTCGCGGGATCCGCGGCCGGGTCCACGCCGATCCAGTCGGGTTCGAGCACATCCCGCGCCTCGTCCCGCAGGCTCCGGCCGCCGTCGAAGTCGGGGATGTAGGCGGCGACCCACACCACGGCCCGCGCGTCGAGCGCTTCGGCGATCGCGGGGAGCAGCACCCCGGATCCGGAATGGGCGACGACGACCGGGCGTCCGCCGCCGTACTGCTCCCGCACGTGCTGCGCGTAGCCCTCGACCGGCAGATCCACCGGGGTCAGCAGGTCCACGGCGATCGCGCGGTGCCCGGCGGTGGTGAGCAACTTGGCAACGCGGTCCCAGCTCGCCGGGCTCTGCGTCGTGCCGTGCACGAGGACGAAGTCCATCGCTCCATGCTGGCCTCCACCGGGTGAACGGTGAAGGCCAGCATCACGAGTCGTGACTAGAGCTTCACCGGGTAGACGGGTTCCGGCACCTCGGGCTTGATGCGGTTCTCGACGAAGATGCCGTGCCACAGCATGAACACCAGCAGCGCCCACAGCTGGCGGCTGCGGTCGAGCTGCCCGGCCTTGTGCTCTTCGAGCAGCGCCAGGACGGCCTTCTTGTCGAGCAGCGCGTCGGTCTGCGAGTCCGAGATGATGCCCTTGGCCCAGTCGTACATCTCGTTGCGCAGCCACAGCCGGATCGGCACCGGGAAGCCCAGCTTGCGCCGGTTCAGCACGTGCCCGGGGATGATCTTCGCCAGCGCCTGGCGCAGCGCGTACTTCGTGGTGCCGTGCGCGAGCTTCTGGTCGAGCGGGATGGTCGAGGCGACCTTGAACACCTCGGCGTCGAGGAACGGCACGCGCAGTTCCAGCGAGTTCGCCATGGTCACCTTGTCGGCCTTGACCAGGATGTCGCCGCGCAGCCAGGTGTAGAGGTCGACGTGCTGCATCCGCGCGACCGGGTCCCAGTTCTCGGAGATCTTGTACCAGGGCGCGGTGACGTCCTTGAAACCGATCCCGTCCTCGTACGTGCGCAGCACCTTGCGGAGCTGGTCGTCGCGGAAGTTGCGCGCGTTGCCGTAGTAGCGGTCCTCCAGCGGCAGTGCCCCGCGCCGCAGCAGGTCCTTGCCGCGGGTGCCCTCCGGGATCTTCGTGGAGACCTTGCCGATGATCTTCCGCATCCCGCCCGGGATCTTCTCGAACGGCGCCAGGGAGATCGGCTCGTTGTAGATCGTGTAGCCGCAGAAGAGCTCGTCGGCGCCTTCGCCGGACAGCACCGCCTTGACGTGCTTGCGTGCTTCGCGGGCGATGAACCACAGGGGCACGAGCGCCGGGTCGGCCACCGGGTCGTCGAGGTACCAGACGATGAGCGGCAGCGCCTCCATCATCTCGTCCGCCGAAACCGTGCGGACCACGTGCTTCACGCCGATCGCGGCGGCCGATTCGGCGGCGACGTCGACCTCGGAGTAGCCCTCGCGCTCGAATCCGGTGGTGAACGCGATCAGGTTCGGGTTGTGCTCCTTGGCCAGCGTCGCGGTCGCGGTGGAATCGATACCGCCGGAGAGGAACGCGCCGACCGTGACGTCCGGGTCGGAGATCATGTGCTTGCCGACCGAGTCGCGCATCACATCGGCGATGCGTTCGTACAGTTCGTCGGCCTCGGCCTGGCTGTTGACCGGCTTCGCGTTGAACTGCGGGTGGAAGTACCGGGTGAACTCGACTTCACCACCGGGGACGACCCGGAACGACGTGCCGGACTCGACGCGGCGGACGCCGGTGTGCATCGACTCGGGCTCCGGCACGTACTGCAGCACCAGGTAGTGCTGCAGGGCCGTCTTGTCCAGCTCGTCCTCGACGCCGAGCACGCTCGAAAGCTCCAGCAGGCTCTTCTTCTCGCTGGAGAAGGCGACCTTGCCGGGGCCGGCGGAGTAGAACAGCGGCTTGATGCCGAACGGGTCGCGCGCGCCGAAGACGACCTTCTCCTGGGAGTCCCAGATCATGAAGGCGAACATCCCGCGCAGCTTCTTCACCGCGTCGTCGCCGAGGTAGTGGTACGCCGCGACGATCGCCTCGCCGTCACCCTCTGTGGCGAATTTCGCACCGTGCTCGGCGGCCAGCTCGTCGCGCAGCTCTTTGTAGTTGTAGATCTCGCCGTTGAAGTTCAGCGTGTAGCGCTCGGGGGCCTCCGGCGGACCCCAGATCAGCGGCTGGTGGGCGTGGTCGACGTCGATGAAGGCCAGCCGGTTGAAGCCGTAGACCACCTCGGCGTCGGCCCAGGTGTCGTGCTCGTCGGGGCCGCGGTGCCGCTGGCAGCGCATGGCCGCGTCGACGGCGTCACGGGCGCTCGCAGCGTCGGCTTCGGTCGAACAGATCAGTCCAAGCAGGCCGCACACGTCTAGTTCACACACCTCTTGTTGGCCGAGCGGGGAGAAGGGCCCAGTATGCCGGTGGGTGTGTACACCCGGATGTGGTGGGGGATACGCGTGTTGTGGTCACCCCTTGGTCAGCGCGGCGCCGCAACTCGGCTAGGCTCCGCCTGTCACGAAGATCGGTCGAGGAGGCTCTGGGTGAAAGGGCAAGGCGCAGTGGGAAATCCAGAGCGCACCCCAGTCAAGCGGTCTGGTCGCGTCGTCGCGCTCGCCGTGCTGGTGATGCTGACTGCGACGGGCTGTTCCGGGGAAGAGATCCTCCGCTTCGGCTGGCCTGCCGGGGTGACCCCGCAGTCGCACGACATGCGCACGCTGTGGACGTGGACCGTCATCGCCGCGCTGGTCGTCGGCGCCATCGTCTGGGCGCTGATCTTCTGGACCGCGATCTTCCACCGCAAGAAGAAGACCGCCGACGGCGCGGAGGAGGAACTGCCCCGTCAGTTCCAGTACAACATCCCGCTGGAGATCTTCACGGTCGTCGTCCCGACGATCATGGTCTGCGTGCTGTTCTTCTTCACCGCGACCACCGAGAACCGCGTGCTCGCCGAGACGGAGAACCCGGACGTCACGGTCGACATCGTCGCGTTCCAGTGGAACTGGGAGTTCAAGTACAAGAGCGACTCCAAGAACCACGACGACCCCGAGATCACCACGGTCGGCAGCTCGACCGAGATCCCGCTGCTCGTCCTGCCGACGAACAAGACGATCCAGTACAACCTGCGGTCGGCCGACGTCATCCACTCGTTCTGGGTGCCGGAGTTCCACTTCAAGCGGGACGTCATGCCGGACCCGGAGAAGAACAACCAGGACTTCACCTTCCAGAACTCGATCGACAAGGAAGGGTCGTTCGTCGGCCGCTGCGCCGAACTGTGCGGCACCTACCACTCGGGGATGAACTTCGAGGTCAGGGCGCTCTCGCCGGACAAGTACGCGCAGTACATCCAGCTCCGCGGCACGGTGAACCCGAAGAGCGGCAAGCCGAACACGGCGTCCGAGGCGCTGACGGCGATGAACTGCGGCGAACTGTGCTCGCCCTACGCCGTCACCACCACCCCGTTCAACACCGACCGCACCGCGCGGGTCGCGTCCAACTGACCCGGCTGTTCGAGCCCGAAACAGGAGTGAGGCAACGTCCATGAAGGTCGAAGGACGGATTTTCTTCCTCGTCGCGGTCTTCTCCGTCGTCGTGGCGGGTATCTACGCGTACATGACCGGAACGATGACCCGGGACGGCGTCGAGCCGGTCGGTGTGGTGGCCCTGATCCTCACCGGTGGCCTGGCCTTCCTGGCCGGGAGCTACCTGCAGTTCGTGGCGCGGCGCATCGAGCCGCGGCCGGAGGACCGGGAAGACGCCGAGATCAGCGACGGCGCCGGTGAGCTGGGCTTCTTCAGCCCCGGCAGCTACTGGCCGGTCGGTCTCGCGGCGGCCGCCGCGCTGACCGGTGTCGCGCTCGCGTTCTTCCACGTCTGGCTGCTGATCATCGCGCTGGGCCTGGTGATCGTCGCCATCGGCGGGCTGGTGTTCGAGTACCACACGGGCCCGAACCACGAGTGACGTCTTGACGCCGGAAGCGGCGCCTCGGTCTCCGGACCGGGGCGCCGCTTTCGCGTTCAGAGGACTAAACGCGGGCGGGGCGGCGTGTCTCGGCGCGTTTCGGGGCCAGCGCGGCGGCCAGGACGGCCAGCATGCCGAGGCCCTCCGGCCACGTCGGCCGGTGCCCGTAGGCGAGGACGTCCACCACCACCGCGACCACCGGATAGACGTAGGACAGCAGCGCCACCGTCGTGGTCGGCAGCTTGCCGATGCTCGCGTACATCAGGACGTACATCAGCGCGGTGTGCACCGTCCCGAGCAGGACCAGCCACAGCAGACCTGAGGTGTCCGCAGGCAGCGGTGTGACGAGCAGGGCGGGTGCGAGCACGATCGTGCCGGTCACCAGCTGGACGGCCGCCAGGACGTGCGGGCGGACGTGCTTGAGCTGCTTCGCGACGAAGGAAGCGCCGGCGTACAGCGCGGCCGCGCCGAGGGCGAGCGCGATCCCCTCCAAGCGCACGGGTTTCCCGTCGGCGCCGTGCGCGGACAGCGAGATGAGTGTCACCCCGCCGAACGCGATCAGCGCCCGGACCAGCTGGCTCTTCGCCATCTTCTCGCCGAGGAACGCCGCCGCGAGGCCGACCAGCATCAGCGGCTGCGTGTGGTAGACGACGGTGCTGACCCCGATCGACGACAGCGAGTACGAGGCGAACAGCAGGACCCAGTTGCCGACCAGGAACAGCCCGCCGAGGACGGCGAGCAGGAGGTCGCGGCGGCTGAGCGTCCACGGGCGGAGCCAGCCCCTGGCCGCGCTCCACACCAGGAGCAGCAGGCCGCCGACCAGGCTCCGCGCGAACGCCACGGCGGGGGCTTCGGCGCCGCTTTCGAGGACGACGGCACCGATCGTGCCGGAGAGTGCCATCGCGGCGGTCCACTGCAGCACGGGGTTGTTCTTGTTCATGGCGACCACTTTCGCCGTCGCTTCCACGGTCAACCAGTGTCAGAGATGACATCGACCGCAAAACTTGTGACACACTGGGCGGATGGATGTGAAGAAGGTCGCGGTGGTGCTCGCCGACCAGGTCTCGCCGTTCGAACTCGGTGTCGCGTGCGAGGTCTTCGGCACCGATCGCAGCGCCGACGGCATCGAGGGCTGGGATTTCGCGGTCTGCTCGCCAGGCGGCGAGAACGTCCTGAGCTGGTCCGGCTTCGGGCTCGATGGCCTGGAGAGCCTGGACTTCGCGGCGTCGGCGGATCTGCTGATCGTCCCCACCTGCGCGCCGCGAAGCGCGAGCCCGCCGGAACCGGTGCTCGAAGTCCTGCGTGACGCGGCGAGCCGGGGCGCCTGGGTCGCGGGTTTCTGCGCGGGTGTCTTCTCGCTCGGGTACGCGGGGCTGCTCGACGGGCGCAACTGCACCGTGCATTGGGTCTACGAGCAGGAGTTCCGGTCGCGCTTCCCGGCGGCGAAGGTCGACCCGAAGGCGTTGTACGTCGACGACGGCGGCGTCCTCACGAGCGCGGGAACCGTCGCCGCCGTCGACCTGTGCCTGCATCTGGTGCGGGAACTGCGCGGCGTCGCCGCGGCCACCACGCTGGCCAGGCGGATGGTCGCGGCGCCACATCGGGTCGGCGGGCAGGCGCAGTTCGTGCAGGCGCCGGTGCCCGAGACCGCCGCGCCCGACGACACCGTGCTCGCCGAGGCGCTCGAATGGATCGAGCGGCGCCTGGACCAGCCGTTCACCGTCGCCGAACTCGCCAGGCGCAGCGGACTGGGGGAGCGCACGTTCCTGCGCCGGTTCTCGGCGGCCACCGGGACGACACCGCACCGGTGGCTCACCGAACGCCGTCTCGACCGCGCGCAGTCACTGCTCGAAGAAGGCCGTCTGTCCATTGAGGACATAGCGGTCGCCTGCGGATACGCCTCCGCCGCGGCGCTGCGGCATCAGTTCGGCAAGCTGCGCGGGACCAGCCCGAGTGCTTACCGCAGGACGTTTTCCGCCGGCTAGAAGGAGATTTCCTGGCCAACGGTGACATGGACATGGTCGGGAACCTCGTCGTGCCGGTCGCCGACGGTGAGCGTCCCGGTCGGCTCGAACAGCAGCAGCGAGGCACCGTCCACTGAGGACGGTTTATGGAAGGTGCCGCGCGGGACGACGAACACGGAGCCGCGGGGGAGCGTGACCACCCGTTCGCCCGCGTCCTCGCGCAACGCGATGTCCAAGGTGCCGTCGAGTACGAGGAAGAACTCGTCGGTGTCCTCGTGGACGTGCCAGACGTGCTCGCCCGCGACCTTGGCGAGGCGGACGTCGTAATCGTTGACGTTGGCGACGATCCGCGGGCTCCAGATCTCATCGAAGGCGGCCAGCGCGGTGTCCAGATCGATCGGTTGCTTGCTCATGATCCGATCCTGGCCGCTGGACCACCGGAGCGGTGAGTGCTAGGAATCGCATATGTCGCATGATTCCTCGCACGAGGTCGCCGTCCTGGTCGACGAAGGATCCAATCCCTTCGAAATGGGCGTCGCGACCGAGCTCTTCGGCCTGCGGCGGCCGGAGCTGGGCAGGCCCTGGTACGGCTTCACCCTGTGCGCCGCCGAGCCGTCCGTGCGCATGCACCTGGGCATGTTCACGCTCACCGGGGTCGCCGGGCTCGAAGCCGTGGAGACCGCGGACACGGTGATCGTGCCCAACCGGCCCGATCCGGAGAGCCCGGCCAAGGCGTCGGTGCTGAGGGCCGTTCGCGCCGCGTCCGAGCGCGGTGCCCGGCTGGTGAGCTTCTGCACCGGCGCCTTCACCCTCGCGCAGGCCGGTGTCCTGGACGGACGGCGCGCGACGACCCACTGGAGGTGGGCGGGACTCTTCCGCGAGCTGTATCCCGAAGTACTGCTGGAACCCGACGTCCTCTTCGTGGACGACGGCGACATCCTGACCGCGGCGGGCAGCGCGGCCGCGCTCGATCTGGGGCTGCATCTGATCAGCCGCGACCACGGCGCCGAGATCGCCAACGCGGTGAGCAGGCGGCTGGTGTTCGCCGGACATCGCGACGGTGGCCAACGGCAGTTCGTCGAGCGTCCGCTGCCGCCGGTGCCGGACACCTCGCTGGCGCCGGTGCTCGCCTGGGCGCGGGAACGGCTGGACCACCCGCTCACCGTCGCCGACCTCGCCGCGCGGGCGGCGGCGAGCCAGGCGACGCTGCACCGGCGGTTCCGCGCCGAACTGGGGACGACGCCGCTGGCGTGGCTCACCACGGAACGGATCGCGCTGGCGTGCCGGCTGATCGAGCGCGGGGAGCAGCGGCTGGACCTGGTGGCGCGGGCTTCGGGGTTCGGTACCGCCGCGAACCTGCGTACGCAGCTACGGCGGGCTACGGGGCTGACGCCCACGGCTTACCGGGCGCGGTTCAGCACCGCCTCGTGACGACGCGTTTCGTCCTCTGAATGCGGTCCTTGCACGCGCAACTACCGCATTCAGAGGACGAAACGCGCTGGGAGCGTCAGGCGAAGGCGATCCACCGGTTCAGCAGGTCGGCCGCCGCACCCGAGTCGATGGCCGACGCCGCCCGCGCGAACCCGGCCGCCANTCCTCTGAATGCGGTCCTTGCACGCGCAACTACCGCATTCAGAGGACGAAACGCGCTGGGAGCGTCAGGCGAAGGCGATCCACCGGTTCAGCAGGTCGGCCGCCGCACCCGAGTCGATGGCCGACGCCGCCCGCGCGAACCCGGCCGCCAGATCGTCTTCCAGCGACCCCGAGAACCCGGTGAAAGCCGCCAGCGCGGCCGCCGAGTTGAGCAGCACCGCGTCCCGGACCGGCCCGGTCTTCCCGGCCATCACCTGCCGGAACACCTCGGCGTTGTGCGCCGCGTCGCCGCCGCGCAGGTCCTCCGCGGTCACCCGGGGGAGGTCCAGCGACGCGGGATCGAAGCTCCGCTCGGTGATCTCGCCGCCGGAGACCACCCACACCGAACTCGTGGTCGTGGTCGTGAGCTCGTCCAGCCCGTCGTCGCCGCGCACGAGCAGCACGGTCATGCCGCGCCGCGCGAACACCTCGGCCAGCACACGGGTCTTGTCCTCGTAGGCGCAGCCGATCAGCGAACTGCGCGGCTGCGCCGGGTTGGTCAGCGGGCCGAGCAGGTTGAACGTCGTCGGCACGCCGAGCTCGCCGCGGGTCGGCCCGGCGTGACGCAGGGCGGGGTGGAACTTCGGCGCGAAGCAGAAGCCGATGCCCAGTTCGTTCACGCTGCGCTGGACCGTCTCGGGCGGCAGGTCGATGGTGACGCCCAGCTCCTCCAGCACGTCGGCCGCGCCGGACTTCGACGAAGCGCTCCGGTTGCCGTGCTTGGCCACCGGCGCGCCCGCGGCGGCCGTCACCACCGTGGCCATGGTGGAGATGTTGACCGAATTGGACCGGTCGCCGCCGGTGCCGACGATGTCGACCGACGGCCTGTCGATCGTCACCCGCCTGGCGTGCGCCAGCATGGCGTCGGCCATCCCGGAGATCTCCGCCGGTGTCTCACCCTTCGCGCGCAGCGCGACGGCGAACCCGGCGATCTGGGAGGGCGTCGCCGCCCCGCTCATGATCTGGTCCATCGCCCACGCGGTGTCCTCTTCGGACAGGTCCGCACGCGCGATGAGCTGGTTGAGCAGGGACGGCCAGGTCTTGGCTGCCGAGCCCATCGGCTCAGCCGTGCACGGCCGGCACCCGCCGGGCGCGCAGCACGTCGGCGACCGTTTCGGCGGCGGTCAGCGGGTCGAGCGGGTGGACCAGCACCGCGTCGGCCTGTGACCAGGTCGCGAGCCAGCGGTCGTCCTTGCGCCGCACCGACACCACGATCGGCGGGCAGTCCTCGATCTCGTTCTTCAGCTGACGGGTCAGCCCGATGCCGCCGGTCGGCTGCGCCTCGCCGTCGAGGATGGCGAGGTCCACGTTGCCCGCGTCCATCTCGACGAGGACCTCGGAGATGCCGGACGCCTCGGTGTAGTCCACCCGGCCGAGGTCGGCGGCGGGCCTGCGGCCGACGGCGTTGATGATCGCCTCGCGCACCTCCGCCTTGTGGCTGAACACCAGGATCCGCATCGCCTGCTCGCCCATGAGCGCGCCTCCGCCTCGTTTAGTCATGTCGACCCCGCGATGTTATCCGCCATGACCGACATCACGCGGACCACCCGACGGCTGGAGCGCGTCCCAGCCCAGCGAATCCCCGCCGAGCCGCTGCGCGAGGCCCGCCATCCGTGACCGTTCCTGCGCGCAGTGCAGCGCGTCGAGGGTCTGCACCCGCACCGCGTGCGCGAGGGCGAAGTCACCTTCGTGGCCCTGTTCTCGCAGCTCCCAGCCGTCCTTGGCGAGGATCGAGGCCGCCTCCGCCACCTTTTCGGGCGGCAGCTTCAAGTGATGGCGCAGGATCGCGGGCGCTTCGGCGACCCAAGCGGGTGATCTGGCCAACGCCGAGGAATCCGCCTCGGCGGGGTCGAAGGCCTCCACGACGATCTCCACGCCGGGCGTGTCGACCGTCAGGCCTGGGAGCTTCGGCTTCTTGACCAGGTCACGGAGCCGATCTAGTAAACCCATGAGTAGCCCTGTTCCCACTTTCGTTCAGATGTGACCCGACACGCACGCGACCCGCCGTGGACCCACCCGGCGGGCCCCGTGCGTGAGAGGACATAATGCGACGCGTGACAACGGCAGCTCCCACCATCAGCCAGCGGGTCCACTCGCTGAACCGGCCGAACATGGTCAGTGTCGGCACCATCGTGTGGCTGTCCAGCGAACTGATGTTCTTCGCCGGACTGTTCGCCATGTTCTTCACCGTGAAGGCGCAGAACGCGTCCGGCCAATGGCCGCCGCCGCTGCACGGTGAGCCCTTCCACCTGAACATCGCGCTGGCGATCCCGTTCACCGTGATCCTCGTGGCGTCGTCGTTCACCTGCCAGTTCGGCGTGTTCGCCGCCGAAAAGGGTGACGTGTTCGGCCTCCGCCGCTGGTACATCATCACGTTGATCATGGGCGCGATCTTCGTGGGTGGCCAGGCTTACGAGTACCTGAACCTGATCCACGAGGGGCTGACCATCCCGTCCGGCGCGTACGGCACGGTCTTCTACCTCGCGACCGGGTTCCACGGCCTGCACGTCATCGGCGGGCTCATCGCGTTCGTGTACTTGCTCATCCGCACCAAGCTGAGCAAGTTCACCCCGGCTCAGGCCACCTCGGCGATCGTCGTGTCGTACTACTGGCACTTCGTCGACATCGTGTGGGTGGGCCTGTTCGCGGTGATCTACATCCTTCCGTGAACGAAGCCGCCACCACGACCTATCGGCCTGAACTGACAGCAAGGGTTGCCGCAAGATGACCTCCAGCAAGAACAACACGGAGCGCCGCTTCCGCAAGCGGTCGAAGGCACGCAGGCGGTTCGCCGGCGCGCTGGCGCTCGGGATCGCGCTGCTGAGCGTGGGCGGGTTGTACGCCGTTTTCGCCCCGGAGCCGCAGACCGCGCAGGCGCAGGGCGAATCCGCCCTCCTGCGCGAGGGCGAGAAGCTCTACAACAACACGTGTATCGAATGTCACGGGCCGAAGCTCGAAGGTGTCACCGACCGTGGCCCGAGCCTCATCGGCATCGGCGACGCGGCCGTGTACTTCCAGACCTCCACCGGCCGTATGCCGGCGGTCCGCCAGGAAGCCCAGGCGCAGCGGAAGCCGCCGAAGCTGACCGAGGCCGAGATCAACGCGCTGGGCGCCTACATCCAGGCCAACGGCGGCGGCGCGCAGCGTCCCGCCGAGAAGGGTGACGCGCTGCGCGGCGAGGACGTCGCGCGCGGCAGCGAGCTCTTCCGCCTCAACTGCGCCTCCTGCCACGGCTTCACCGGCCGCGGCGGCGCGCTGTCCTCGGGCAAGTTCGCCCCGAACCTGGACCCGGCCACGGAAGAGCAGATCTACACCGCGATGCTCACCGGGCCGCAGAACATGCCCAAGTTCTCCGACCGGCAGCTGTCGCCGGAGGAGAAGAAGGACATCATCGCGTTCGTGAAGTCCGTGAGTCACGGGAACAACTCACCCGGCGGTAACTCGCTCGGCGGTCTTGGCCCGGCCTCGGAGGGCGCGATCGCGTGGATCGTCGGGATCGCCGCGCTGATCGGCGTGACGTTGTGGATTGGATCGAAGGCATGAGCGCCGAAGGGCCGAAGCCGCCGACAGAGGCGGAGTTGGCGGACATGGATCGCGACCAGCTGGTCAAGCTGGGTACCGCGCTCGATGGGGTCGAGATCGTCGAATACCCGACGCCTTGGCCGGTCGAGGGGACGAAGGCGGAGAAGCGCGCCGAGCGCTCCGTCGCCCTCTGGTTCGTGCTGGCCGCGCTGTCCGGCCTCGCGTTCGTGGTCCTCATCGCGTGGCCGCACTGGTTCGAGTACAAGGAGCCGGGCACGCACGGCTACACCCAGTACACGCTGTACACGCCGCTGCTCGGGGTCACCCTCGGGCTGGCCGTGCTCAGCCTCGGTATCGGTGTGATCCTCTACACCAAGAAGTTCATCCCGGCCGAGGTCGCGGTCCAGGAGCGCGGGGACGGCGGCTCCAAGGAGGTCGACAAGGCCACCATCGTCGCCCAGCTCGCCGACTCGGGCAGCCGCAGCACCATCGCGCGCCGCTCGATGATCAAGCGGTCCGCGGGTGCCGGCGCCGGTGTGCTCGGTCTCGCCGTCGCGGCGCTGCCGGTCGCGTCCTTCATCAAGGACCCGTGGAAGGACACCGAGAACCGCGACTCGCTGTGGCACTCGGGCTGGAAGAAGAACTTCCCGGAAGAGAAGGTCTACCTGCGCCGCAACACCGGCCGTCCGCACGAGATCTCCCTGGTCAAGGCCGAGGACCTCGACGCGGGCGCGATGGAGACGGTGTTCCCGTACCGCGAGTCCGAGAAGGATGACGAGCACGCGCTGTCGGCCGCCTTCAAGCGCGTCGACAACCCGGTCATGCTGATCCGTCTCCGCCCGACCGACGCCGCCAAGGTCGTCAAGCGTCAGGGCCAGGAGGACTACAACTTCGGCGACTACTACGCGTACACGAAGATCTGCAGCCACGTCGGCTGCCCGACCTCCCTGTACGAGCAGCGGACCAACCGCATCCTCTGCCCCTGCCACCAGTCGCAGTTCGACGCGCTCCACTACGCCAAGCCGATTTTCGGTCCGGCGACGAGGCCGTTGGCCCAGCTTCCGATTACAGTGGACTCTGAGGGCTACCTGATCGCGCGCGGAGACTTCAACGAGGCCGTCGGACCGGCCTTTTGGGAGCGTAAGTCATGAGTTCACTCACCACCCCGACGAAGGGGACGAACCCGGTCGAGAAGGCCGCGGGCGCTGGTGCGAAGTGGGCCGACGACCGGTATCACCTGGCCAAGGGCATGCGGCACCAGCTCAACAAGGTGTTCCCGACGCACTGGTCGTTCCTGCTCGGCGAGATCGCGCTCTACAGCTTCATCATCCTGTTGCTGTCGGGTGTCTATCTCACGCTGTTCTTCGACCCCTCCATGGAGGAGGTCGTCTACAACGGCAGCTACACCGGCCTGCAGGGCGTCGAGATGTCGCGGGCCTTCGCGACCACGCTGGACATCTCGTTCGACGTCCGCGGCGGTCTGTTCGTCCGCCAGCTGCACCACTGGGCCGCGCTGATCTTCGTGGCTTCGATGATGGTGCACATGTTCCGGATCTTCTTCACCGGCGCGTTCCGGCGCCCGCGTGAGGCGAACTGGGTCATCGGCGCGCTGCTGCTGGTCCTGGGCATGTTCGAGGGCTTCTTCGGCTACTCGCTCCCGGACGACCTGCTCTCCGGTACCGGTATCCGCGCGACCCTGTCGGGCATCGTGCTCTCGGTGCCGGTCATGGGCACCTGGATCCACTGGGCGTTGTTCGGCGGGGAGTTCCCCGGCAACGAGATCATCCCGCGCCTGTACACGATCCACATCCTGCTGCTGCCGGGCATCATGCTCGGCCTGGTGGCCGCGCACCTCGCGCTCGTCTGGTACCAGAAGCACACGCAGTTCCCGGGCGTGCGCCGCAAGGAGACCAACGTCGTCGGCGTCCGCATCATGCCGGTCTTCGCGCTCAAGGGCGGTGCGTTCTTCGCGCTGGTCACCGGCGTCATCGCGCTGATGTCGGGCCTCTTCCAGATCAACCCGATCTGGAACATCGGCCCGTACAACGCGGCGCAGGTCTCGGCGGGTTCGCAGCCGGACTGGTACATGGCCTGGGCCGACGGCATGCTGCGGATCTGGCCCGCGTGGGAGCTCTACCTCGGGAACTACACGGTCCCGGCGGTGTTCTTCCCCGGCGCGATCGGGATGCCGCTGCTGATCGGGTTGCTGCTGATGTATCCCTGGATCGAGCGAAAGCTGTCCAAGGACACCGCGCACCACAACCTGTTGCAGCGTCCGCGCGACGTCCCGGTGCGGACCTCGCTGGGCATCATGGCCCTGACGTTCTTCGCGGTCATCATGCTCTCGGGCTTCAACGACATCATCGCGTTCGCCTTCGACATCTCGCTGAACGCGACGACGTGGGCGGGCCGGATCGGTGTCCTGCTGCTGCCGCCGATCGCGTACTACATCACCTACCGGATCTGCCTCGGCCTCCAGCGGGCCGACCGCGAGGTGCTGGAGCACGGCGTCGAAACCGGCATCATCAAGCGCCTGCCGCACGGTGAGTTCATCGAGATCCACCAGCCGCTCGGCCCGGTGGACGACCACGGCCACGCGATCCCGCTCGAGTACCAGGGCGCGTCGGTGCCGAAGAAGATGAACAAGCTCGGCTCGGCCGGGCACGCCGTCGCCGGTTCGACCTGGTCCCCGGACCCGGTCGAGGAGACGATCGCGCTGGAGCGCGCCCGGTCCAACGGGCACGGCAACGGCAAGGTCGACGACATCGGTGGCGAGCCGTCGGAGGAGCGCAAGGAGATCACCTCCGGGCACTAGCTCGTCAGAAGTACGTGAAGGCCCCCTTCACCGCGCTGGACGCGGTGAAGGGGGCCTTCACGTACTTGGGGGAGGCTCAGGCGCCTTCGACGCCGATGTCGAACGCGGACTCGCTGTCGGCCTTCGAGTAGGAGCGGAACGCGATATGCGTGACCGTGCTCAGCACACCGGGGACCTTGCCGATCTTCGCCGGGATCAGATCCGCGAGGTCCTCGTGGGCCGCGACGCGGACCGAGGCGATCAGATCGACATCGCCCGCACAGGAATAGACCTCGCGGACACCCTCGATGTCCGCGATCGCCTGTGCCGCCTCGGGGATGGCATCGGCTTCGACCTGGATCAGCACGATCGCCGTGATCAAAGGGTCCTCCTACGTCGGTGAATCCGGTGCCGGAATCCTAGCCCGCCACTCGTTCCAGTGCCGTCGCGCTCGCCGCCAAGTCGAGCCATTCCTGCCAGCCGCCCGCGGCGGCGGGCTCCGCCCAAGGACGCGTCGTGCGCACGAGACGGACGCCCGGGCGGGTCAGCCAGCGCAGCAGGATGCCGATCTCCTCCGGGATCGCGCCGAAGAGCGGTCCCGGCCCCGGGATCACCGTCTCCGCGGACGCCACGAGCATCTCGACGACGGGCATCGGCGGCACGCCGCGCCGGGCGACCCCCGCCGACGCGAGCCTGCCGTGCCGGATCACCGCCAGTTCCCAGCCGCCGTTGCCGTCCGGCCCGGCCGCGATCAGCTCCGGGATACCCGCCAGCGCCGACTGCCGGTGCGCCCGGCCGACCGCGCGGATCAGGCCGGCCAGGTGATCGCGATGCTGGGCGGCCTGTTCGTAGTGCTCCGCCGCGGACAGCCGGGCCAGCTGATCGGCGGCGGCCCGCAGCGGACGTCCGTCCGTCCCGGCGATGAGCCCGGACACCGCCAGCACGCTCGGCCGGTACGCCTCGACCGTCTGCTTCCCGGCGCACGGCGCCCCGCAGCGCCCGAGCTCGGCGAGGACACAGGGCGTCCCGTTCGGCGCCGTCGCCGAGATGCGCTGGGTGCACGTCCGCAGGCCCGAGGCGCCGGCGAGGGTGTCCGCCGCGGTCCGGGCGTCGGTCTGGGTGCGAAAGGGCCCCAGCATCCCGTCTCGCGGCATACGGACCACCGACAGGCGTGGGAACGCCTCCTCGGTCAGCGCGACCCACCAGGCGTGCCGTGGGTTCTTGGAACGGCGGTTGTACATCGGGCGGTGGGCGGCGATCAGCCGCAGCTCCCGGACGGCCGCCTCCAGCGCGTGCGCGCATTCGACCGCGTCGACCCGTTCGGCCAGCGCGACCATCTCCCGGATCCGGCCCCGGCTTTCCGAACCGGTGAAGTACTGCCGCACCCGGCGGCGCAGATCGGACGACGTCCCGACGTAGAGGACCTCGTCGCTCGGGCCGCGGAACAGGTAGACGCCGGGCCTCGACGGCAGATGCTCGGCCAGCGAACGTTTGCGGCGCTGGGCGGCGGTCACCTCGGGCAGATAGTCCAGCAGCTCCTCGAGGGTGTGGACGCCGAGGTTGCCCACCCGTTCCAGCAGGGCGTGCAGGACGTCGACGGTGGCGCGCGCGTCCGCGAGCGCGCGGTGGTTCGGCGTCGTGCGCGCGCCGAACAACGCGGCCAGCGCGGAAAGCCGGTAGCTGGGCGTCTCGTCGCGGGAGATGACGCGGCGGGCGAGCCGGACCGTGCAGACGACGGCCGTCTTCGGCCAGTGGTAGCCGTGGCCTTCGCAGGCCGCGCGCATGAAGCCGGTGTCGAAGGCGGCGTTGTGCGCGACGAGCACGGCACCGGAGATGAACTCGAGGAACGCGGGCAGCACGCGCTCGATGCGGGGAGCGTCGTAGACCATCGCGCCGGTGATGCCGGTGAGCTCGACGATCTGCGGCGGGATCGGCATCCCCGGATTGACGAAGGTGGCGAATTCGCCGACGACCTCGCCGGCGCGGATCTTGACCGCGCCGATCTCGGTGATCCCGTCCGGACCGGGTTTCGTCCCCGTGGTCTCCAGGTCGAATACGACGAAAGTGATGTCCCGCAAAGGAGTTCCCAGCTCGTCGAAGGCGAGTTGCGCCGCGCCGGGCCGCCGTCCGGTGTCCATGGTCGGGCACAGTAGGGGCGGGCACCGACAATCCTGGGGCGTCCCATCCAGCGCGCCCCGAGGGGATGGGGCCTACGCTGGAGCGATGCAACCGCAGCCCGCAGTGCCCGAAACGCCCGAGGACGCCACCGGCGGCCCCTCGGGTGTCGTGGCGTCCGCGGGCGCGCAGGAGACGGCCGAAGAGGTGCCCGCCGAAGGCTGGACGGCCTTGCCGGAGACCGTACGGGAGCGGATCGCCGAGCTGGCGGCCGCCGCCGTCGGCAAACTGCCGTCCGCCGACGTGCCGAGGCAGCTGCGCCCGGTCGCGAAGTTCGCGCCGGCGAAACGCGCGAAACTCGGCGGGACGGCGTTGCTCGCCGCGTTGGGGGAGTCTTCGCAGTTCCGCGTCGCGGTCACCGAATGGCTGCGCGACCACCGCAAGGACGCCCTCGACCCGAACGCCCCCGATTCCGTCGCCGCCGCGGCCGCCGCCGTGCTCCTCGGCGAGGCGGGCGCGGCCGGACGGGTCCGGCTGGTGGCGAAGAACGCCGAGGAGACGGCGTTGCGCGCCGAACGCGACGCCGCGCTGGCCCGCAACCAGCGGCTGGAGGCCGAGCTGGCCCAGCTGCGCGAAGAGTTGCGCGAGGCCAAGGAGATCGCCAGTGGCGCGCGGGGAGAACGCGACGCCGAGGTCGAGAAGCTGCTGAAACGCTTGCGGGAACAAGGTGTCCAGCTGCGCCAGGCGAAGGACGCAGTCGCCGAGGCGCACGCCCAGCTGGAGAGCGGCGGCGCCGAGAACGCTGAGGAGATCAAGGCGCTGAAGGCCCAGCTGGACCGTGAGCGGCAGCGTGTCGCGGCAGAGCGGGCGCGGGCCGAGAAGGCCGTCACGGACGCCGAGATCGCCCGTCAGTCCGCGCGCGAGGCGCGTCAGGCCGACGAGGTCAGGCTCGGGCTGCTGCTGGACACGATCGAAGGCGCCGTCGGCGGGCTGCGCCGGGAACTTTCGGTGAGCGCGCGGGGACAGCGGCCGGCGGACATGGTCCGCGGCGCGACGTCGGGTATCGGGGCGGGCGGCAAGATCCAGGACGTCACCGGGCTCGACCGGCATCTCGCGCTGCCCAACGTGCACCTGATCGTCGACGGCTACAACGTCACGAAGACCGGGTATCCCGAGCTGGCGCTTTCCGATCAGCGCGACCGGCTGATCCACCAGCTCTCCGCGCTCGCCGCGCGGACCTCGGCCGAGGTCACCGTGGTGTTCGACGGCGCCGGTGTGCTCTCCGTGCCCGCGGCGGTCCCGCGCGGGGTGCGGGTGCTGTTCTCCGAACGCGGCGTCCTCGCGGACGACGTCATCCGGTCCCTGGTCGCCGCGGAGCCGCCAGGGCGGCCGATGGTGGTCGCGAGTACGGACCGGGCGGTGGCGGATTCGGTGCGGCGCAAGGGCGCGCACCCGGTGCCGTCGGCGGTGCTGGTCTCGCGGCTCAGCCGGGTCTAGTTCTCGTAACTCGCGTGATCGAAGGCGTAACTCGCGTGACTGGGGACGTAACTCGCGTGATCGAAGGCGTACCTGGTCCAAACACGTGAGTTACGCCTCTGATCACGTGAGTTACGGCTCTGATCACGCGTGATCGGGCTGGACGTACGTGCCGTCCCGGTGGGCTCACAAGGCCGAAACTGTCGGTGGTCGCTCTTAATGTGCACCTCACCACTGAAAGTGAGGAGTTCGAGATGCACGACAAGGCCATCGCCGATATAGCCGACATAGAGACGCTCGTCATCGATTGCGACCGGTGCGCGGTCCGCGGTGACGCATGTCATGACTGTGTCGTCAGCGTCCTTCTCGGCGCCCCGCCGTCGCTCGAATGGGACGCCGACGAACGGAAAGCGGTCGACGCGCTCGCGGAAGCGGGGATGGTCCCGCGCCTCCGGATGGTCGCGATCGTGGAGCAGGAGCGCCGGAAAACCGCCTGAGACACGCCACTACCGGGGCATTCGGCGAGTGGTCGATCCGATCGGGTGAACGGTAGGTAGTCGCGACAGGTCCCAGGATGTAACGCCCGTCACATGTTTCCGCTCATGCTGGTCCGAAGGTGTTTCGGCGCATCACGCAGAGTTTTTGCGCCTGGCATGGTGGACGTCGTGCCCGTGGTTTCGTAACCTGTCCGAGATCTCGTGGCCGGAAGTCGTCGCCAGACGACGACACGGGATCGCCACCGAGGCAGCTTTGTCGGGGAGTTGCATCAGAACCAGCCGTGCGCCAAACCTGTTGCGATAGCTCTCGGCCAGGCGCAAGGCGGGAACGCGGGGAACCGCGCGGGCCTCACGGCCGGCGACGCGGCTTCGCGGAAGAGGGCCCCCGACCTCTTCGTCCCGGGTTCCGAGTCGGTGGCCGACAGCAAAGGAGACACGCGCGACCGTGCAGTCGCATCCAGTGAAGCGCGTGGTGTCAGGAGCTTTGGCCGCGGCCGCGGTGATCACCGCGGTGACCGTCGTCCAGGCCCCGGCCACTGCCGCCCCAGGCCCCGCCCTCCAGCAACCCCCGTCCGGCTCGGACGCGCTCGCCAGGTACCGCGACCTCGCGGCACAGGCGGAGAAGGCGAACGAAGACCTCCTCAAGGCGAAGGACGACCTCGCCGCGAAGCAGAGCGAGCTCGACAAGGCGACCGCCGACGCCGCCGCCGCCAAGGAACTCGGTGTCAAGGCGGCCGGTGACGAGAAGACGTTCCAGGCCGAGGTGAACAAGTTCGCCGGTGCCTCCTTCACCAGCGGTGTGCAGCTGAACAAGCTGTCGTCGCTGCTGTCGGGCGCGTCGACCCAGGACTTCCTGGAGCGCTCCTCGGCGCTCGAGGTCCTCGCCGCGAACAAGAACACCGCGCTGAACAACCTGAGCGGTGCCGTCGCCCAGGCCGCGGCCGCCGCCAAGCAGGCGGCGGACGCGCAGAACGCGGCCACCGCCGCCCGTGACACGGCCGCCAAGCTGACCACGGACATCGAAGCGCGGCAGAAGACGCTGAACGACCAGCTCGCGGAGATCCAGCGCGCGAGCAACAACCTCAGCGCCTCGGACCGCAACGCTCAGAAGGACAAGGGCGGCGCGTTCCCCAACGTGCCCGCTCCGGGTCCCGCCGCGGCGACCGCGCTGGCGGCCGCCAAGAGCAAGCTCGGCAGCCCGTACGGCTGGGGCGACACCGGGCCGTCGTCGTTCGACTGCTCCGGTCTGATGCTCTGGGCGTACAAGCAGGCCGGGCTCACCCTGCCGCGGTCGAGCCGTCAGCAGTCGACCTTCGGCGCCGCTGTGCAGCGTTCGCAGCTTCAGCCGGGTGACCTGGTGTTCTACAACTCGCCGGTCTCCCACGTCGGCATGTACGTCGGCAACGGCATGATGGTGCACGCGCCGACCACCGGTGACGTCGTCAAGGTGTCGCCGCTGCAGAACAACTACGTCGGCGCCCGTCGCCCGACGGCCTGACGAACAGACGAAAAGGGGCGGTACCGCGCAGGCGGTGCCGCCCCTTTCGCATGCGGCGGGCCAAGTAGCCTGCAGGGGTGCTGAGGACCCTGCTGGTGACCAACGACTTCCCGCCCCGGCCAGGCGGTATCCAGAACTACCTGAACTCGCTGGCCACCCGCCTGCCCGCCGACGACCTGGTCGTCTACGCGCCGTCCTGGGAATCGAGCACCGGCTCGCACGGCGAGTTCGACGCCGCCGCCCCGTTCGAGGTGGTGCGCCACCCGACGTCGCTGATGCTGCCGACGCCGGACGTGCTCAAACGGGCCAAGGAGATCATGCGCGCCCGCGACTGCGAGGCCGTCTGGTTCGGCGCCGCGGCGCCGCTGGCGCTGCTGGGGCATCCGCTGCGGTCCGCGGGCGCCCGACGGGTTCTGGCGTCCACGCATGGCCACGAGGTCGGCTGGTCGATGCTGCCGGGCTCCCGGCAGGCGTTGCGGCGCATCGGCGACACCGTCGATGTGATCACCTACGTCAGCAAGTACACGCGCTCCCGGTTCTCCGCCGCTTTCGGCCCGATGGCGGGGCTGGAGATGCTCCCGTGCGGCGTGGACACCGCCCTCTACCGCCCGGATCCGGCCGCGGGCAAGGAGATCCGCGAGCGGCACGGGCTCGGCGACCGGCCGACGATCGTCTGCGTTTCGCGGCTGGTCCCGCGCAAGGGCCAGGACATGCTGATCAAGATCCTGTCCGAGCTCCGCAAGCGGATCCCGGACGTGGCGCTGCTGCTCGTCGGCGGCGGCCCGTACCGCAAGACGCTCACCGGGCTCGTCGAGGCGATGGGCGTCGGAGACAGCGTCGTCATCACCGGATCGGTGCCGTGGAAGGAGCTGCCCGCGCACTACAACGCGGGTGACGTCTTCGCGATGCCGGCGCGGACGCGCGGGAAGGGGCTCGACGTCGAGGGCCTCGGCATCGTGTACCTGGAGGCCTCGGCGACCGGGCTGCCGGTCGTCGCCGGGAATTCCGGTGGCGCGCCGGAAACGGTGCTGGACGAGGTCACCGGGCACGTCGTCGACGGCCGTGACGAGCGGCAGCTGCGGGAGACGCTGGCCGCGTTGCTGGCGGATCCGGTGCGGGCGCGGCGGATGGGTGCCGCCGGCCGCGACTGGGTCGGCGAGAACTGGCGCTGGGACACCATGGCGGGCAGGCTTTCCGGGCTGCTCGATGGTGACCCCGTCGCGGCGGTGCGCTGAGTGTCCGTTGGTGAACCCGCGCCGCGACCTGGTAAAGCTCGTTCCGGTGGGTGATCAGGGGCGCCCTGCCACCGCGATAGCGGGGCCTTCGGCCGGGCGGGGTTCACGCGTTACGTCCGTTCTACGAGGCCGTCCTCAGCTCCGCCGACAGGCTCTGAGGCGTCAGGGTTCGTAGCGCGCCGGATGCTTCGGATCGTCGACGCGGATCACCACGTCGGACAGCGCCGACGGGTCGACTTCCTGTTCGTAGCGTTCATAGGCGGGCAGCGCCCATTGCTCGGGCACCCGCCGCTTGAGCGCGGCGGGCGAGAGCCACAGGTGCACGCTCAGGTCGAACGCGAGCCCCGCCCCGAAGAGGAATTCACCGTCCAGCAGGACGACGCCACCCTCGGGCAGGCCGACGCGCTCGGCACGCGTGGCGCGATCGCGGACCGGATCCCACAGCGACGGGAGGACCAGCCCGCTGCCGTCCTCGGCGAGCGGGTCCAGCACCTCGCGCCGCAGGGCACCGAGGTCGAGCCAGTCGGTGTAGCGCGAATCCGGGTCTTCCTTGCCACGTTCGAAACGCAACGAGGCCGGCCTGAGGAAGTCGTTCGCCGAGACCCGCAACACCGCGTGACCGGCGACCCGCAGGGGATCGACCAGGGCGTCGGCGAGTTCTGTGGTGTTGGTCGCACCGGCCGCGCCGTCGATCGCGACCGCGATCCGGCGGCGGCCCGTGATCGCCGTGATGCGCTGGGTCAGTTCGGAGACCAGCAGAGCGGGAGAAATCGGACGGTAGCGCACAGACAGAGATCCTCCACCCGGACCGGTGACTGTCGCACGGTACACCCGATGGGATGATGGCCCGGTGGTGAAAGCAACGGCCAAGACAGCCGGAAGTGGTTGGCAGGTAGGCGTTTCCCAGACGGTGCCGTACACCAGCACCCAGGTCTGGGACTTCCTGGTCGGACGCGAGGGTGTCGGGATCTGGCTCGGCCCCGGCGCCGAGCTCGGCACCGAGCTGGGCGCGGCGTACGAGACGGCGAACGGGACGACCGGCGAGATCCGCGGTCGCTCCGAGGGCGACAAGCTCCGCCTGACCTGGCGGCCGAAGGATTGGGACCACGACTCGACCCTGCAGATCACGGTGAGCGGAACCGAGCAGAAGACCACGCTCCGCTTCCACCAGGAGTGGCTCGCGGGCGCCGACGAGCGTGAGGAACAGCGGGCATACTGGACCGAAGTGACCGAGCGGGTGGTGGCCGCGCTGGCCGAACGCTGACCGTCGCGCCGGGGGAGCTCCAGGCCGCCGCGGCGAAGATGCACGCCTACCTCTTCGACCTCATCGAGGAGAAGCGCGCCGACGTCACGCGGTCGGGCCGGAAGCCTTGCGGTGGCTGAAAAGCACGCTCGTCCACGGCCTGGAAACCCTCCCTGTGCGCCTGCGCTGAGGGGCGGGTGTCGTAGGGTCGCCGGATGGACGCCGCCGAACTCCTCGCGCTCGACGCGGAACACGTCTGGCACCCGTACGGGCCGATGCCGAGCACGATCGATTCCCTGCTCGTACGGGAGGCGAGCGGTGTCCGGCTCACCCTCGACGACGGCCGTGAGCTGGTCGACGGCATGTCGTCCTGGTGGGCGGCGATCCACGGCTACCGGAACCCGGTGCTGGACGCGGCGCTGGCCGAACAGGCGGGCCGGATGAGCCACGTGATGTTCGGCGGGCTCACCCACGAACCGGCCATCAGGCTGGCGAAGACGCTGGTCGACCTCGCTCCGGACGGGCTGCGGCACGTCTTCCTGTGCGATTCGGGGTCGGTGTCGGTCGAGGTCGCGGTCAAGATGTGCCTGCAGTACTGGCAGTCGTTGGGGCGCAAGGAAAAGCGGCGCCTGATGACCTGGCGCGGCGGCTACCACGGCGACACGTTCACGCCGATGAGCGTCTGCGATCCCGAGGGCGGGATGCACTCGCTGTGGCGCGGGATCCTGCCGGACCAGCTGTTCCTGCCCAAACCGCCCGGCGGTTTCGCCGACGAGCCGGATCCGGCGTACCTCGAACTGCTCGCGACCGAGATCGAGCGGCACGCGGGCGAGCTGGCCGCGATCATCGTCGAGCCGGTCGTGCAGGGTGCCGGCGGAATGCGGTTCCACCCGCCCGCGTACCTGCGCGCGCTGCGCGAGATCACCGAGGCCAACGGCGTCCTGCTCATCTTCGACGAGATCGCCACCGGTTTCGGCCGCACCGGCACGATGTTCGCCGCCGAACACGCCGGCGTCACGCCGGACGTCCTGTGCCTCGGCAAAGCGCTGACCGGCGGGTACCTCACGATGGCGGCCGCGCTGTGTACGCCGGAGATCGCCGACGGGATCTCGCGCGGCGAGCTGCCGGTGCTGGCGCACGGCCCGACGTTCATGGCGAACCCGCTGTCCTCGGCCGTCGCCAACGCCTCGCTGGGGATCCTGGCCGAGGGCGGCTGGAAGTCCGACGTCCCGCGGATCGAGGCGGCGCTGAAAGCCGGGCTCGAACCGGCTCGCGAGCTGCCCGCGGTCGCCGACGTGCGGGTGCTCGGCGCCATCGGCGTCGTGGAGCTGGACCATGCCGTGGACATGGCGATGGCGACCGAGGTCCTCACCGCGAACGGGGTCTGGCTGCGCCCGTTCCGGAACCTGATCTACACGATGCCGCCCTACATCTCCCAGGCGGACGACCTCGCCGCGATCACCTCCGCAATGGTCTCGGCCGCCCAAAAAGCGTAAAAACGGCAAAATTCAGCCCAAAGAGTGTGACAGCGGCCACAGCAAACGGGAGACGCCACGCTGGGTACAGAGCGTGGTCGCGAGTTGATCTTGGTCAAGCGAACGGGCGAGTCCGATCGAGGTCCAACTCGGGCACTTTGTCGTCAAAGCGTGGTTCGTCCTAGTTCCCTGGTGCACAAGCAAACCTGAGAATCCTTTGCGTAGCGGACTTTTGCGCGCCGATCGGGTTTCCTGCCCCCATGATCGACTTCGTTGGTGACGAGCACGACACCGGGCCTCCGGGCCGCCGCAATCCCGCATCGACCCTCCTGAAGAACCTCCGCCACGACCTCCCGGCTTCGGTCGTCGTCTTCCTCGTGGCCGTCCCGCTTTCGCTCGGCGTCGCACACGCCGCCGGGGCCCCCTTGCTCGCCGGACTCGTCTCCGCCGTCGTCGGCGGGATCGTCGCGAGCCTCTTCGGCGCCTCCGTCCTGCAAGTCAGCGGTCCCTCCGCCGCGCTGACCATCGTCATCGCGGAGACCATCGCCACCTTCGGCTGGGCGGCCACCTGCGCGATCACCGCCGCGGCGGGCGTGGTCCAGATCCTCTTCGGCGTCTGCCGCGTCGCGCGGGCCAGCCTGGTGATCTCGCCCGCCATCGTGCACGGCCTGCTCGCCGGGATCGGCCTGATCCTGGTCCTCGGCCAGCTGCACGTCGTGCTCGGTGGCACGCCGCGGAGTTCCGCGATCGAGAACGTCCTCGCGCTGCCGGGCCGGATCGTCGGGCACCACGACCAGGCCGCGCTGATCGGTGTCGTCACCGTCGGTGTTCTGCTGGCCTGGACGCGGATGCCGCGTTCGGTGCGCCGCGTCCCCGGCCCGCTCGCCGCCGTCGCGCTGGCGACCGGCCTCTCCGTGGCGGCCGGGATGGACCTGCCGCGCGTCGACCTCCCGAACGGCTTGCCAGGGCTGGGTTTCGTCCCCGAGGCGCCGTCCGGTTCCTGGGCCGCGATCATCGCCGCCGTCCTCTCCATCGCGCTCATCGCCAGCCTGGAGAGCCTGCTTTCCGCCGTCGCCATCGACAAACTCCGCGAGGGGCGGCGCACCGACCTCGACCGTGAACTGATCGGGCAGGGCCTGGCGAACGTCGCTTCCGGGTCGCTCGGCGGATTCCCGGTCACCGGCGTCGTCGTGCGCACCATGACCAACTTCGAAGCGGGCGCCCGCACCCGGATGTCGGCGACCCTGCACAGCGTCTGGATCCTCGGCTGCTGCCTGTTCCTGGCGGGCGTGCTGCGGCTGATCCCGCTGGCCGCGCTCGCCGGCCTCCTCGTCTACGTCGGCGCGAAACTGGTCAACCTCACCAATCTCCGCGAGGTCCGCCGCCACGGCGATCTGCCGGTCTACCTCGCGACCCTGCTCGGCGCGGTCGCGGTGGACCTGCTCACCGGCGTCGCCGCGGGAATCGTGGTGGCGCTCGGGCTGATGCTGCGCCGGATGCTGTTCTCCGGCATCCACGTCGAACGGGACGGCCCTCGGAGCCGCGTCGTCATCGAAGGCGCGCTCACTTTCCTTTCCGTGCCAAGGCTCACGACCGTTCTCGCCGAAGTGCCCGGACGTTCGGAGGTGACGCTCGAACTGTTCGTCGACTACCTCGACCACGCCGCTTTCGACTGCCTGCGCGGCTGGCAGCGCGCGTACGAACGCGCCGGGGGGACCGTGATCGTCGACGAGATCGGGCATCCGTGGTTCGGCCGCGGCAAGGCGGGCGTCCCGACCGTGCGCCGCGGTGTCGCCTCCCGCGTGGTGCCGCGGTGGCTCGCGCCGTGGTCGCAATGGCAGGCCGAACATCTCGAACTGCCGAGCCAGCGCGGTGGCAGCGTTCCGTTGTGCCGTGGTGCTTCCGAGTTCCAGCGGCGGACGGCGCCGCTGCTGCGGAGCACGTGGGACGGGCTGGCGAACGGGCAACGGCCGCACACGTTGTTCGTCACCTGCGGCGACGCGCGGATCGTGCCGAACCTGATCACCACCAGCGGGCCGGGCGACCTGTTCACCGTGCGGAACATCGGAAATCTCGTCCCGCACGCCAGTGCCGAGGCGGATTTCTCTGTGGGGGCGGCGATCGAGTACGCCGTCGGGCTGCTGCGGGTACGGGAAGTGGTGGTGTGCGGGCATTCCGGCTGCGGGGCGATGAAGGCGCTGCTCGGTGACGCGCCCACCGGTCTCGTGCACCTCGGTGGCTGGCTGCGCCACGGCGAGGCGACTTTGCGGCGCAGGGAAAGCGAAGGGCCGGTGCTGCTCGACGGCGCCCGTCCCGGCCACGAGGCGGATCTGCTCGCGTTGCACAACGTGGTGCAGCAACTGGAAAACCTGCGCTCGTACCCGGTGGTGGAGGCCGCGCTGGCGCGTGGCGAACTCCGGTTGACGGGGATGTACTTCGACGTCGGGAAGGCGAACGTGTACCTGCTCGACGAAGCGATGCGGTCGTTCACTTCGGCCGCGACCCCGGTGAAGTCCTGAGTTCTCCGCGAGTCCGTGAAGGCCTCCTTGCCTACCTTCAGGGTAGGGAAGGAGGCCTTCACGGACTGTCGAGTTGACCGGGCGGCCGACCGATACATCCCAGGATTCGGGAGCCCGTAAGGCTTTTCGCAATGCCGCGGACACCTTCGGGCAACAAAACAGGCCGAAAGTGGGCCACGCCACCCGCCAGTGGGGTGATATTCACTCGATAGGGTGGTGCATATCGGACAATTCACCAGTTACCTGGTGATCATGATGGTGATCATCAAGAAACCTCTCGCCGTGCTCCGGCACGACCTGCCCGCCTCGTTGGTGGTGTTCCTCGTCGCCGTCCCGCTGTCACTCGGGATCGCTCTCGCGTCAGGGGCGCCGATCGTCGCGGGGTTGATCGCCGCCGTGGTGGGAGGTGTGGTCGCCGGTGCCCTCGGCGGCTCCGCCCTCCAGGTAAGCGGCCCGGCCGCCGGGTTGACGGTGATCATGGCCGAGACCATCGCGACCTTCGGCTGGGCGACCACCTGCGCGATCACCGTCGTCGCGGGGGCGCTCCAGATCCTGCTGGGCCTGAGCCGCATCGCCCGCGCGGCGCTCGCGATCTCGCCCGCCATCGTCCACGGCATGCTCGCCGGTATCGGGGTCACGATCGTCCTCGGCCAGCTCCACGTCGTACTGGGCGGAACGGCCCAGAGCTCGGCGCTCAAGAACATCGCCGAACTGCCCGCGCAGATCGTCGGCCACCACGACACCGCCGCGTTGATCGGCGTGCTCACCATCGGCATCCTGCTGCTGTGGCCGCGGCTTCCCGCCTCCGTCCGCAAGGTGCCCGGCCCGCTCGCCGCGATCGCGCTGGTGACCGTGCTGTCCGTCGCCGCCGGGATGACGCTTCCCCGCGTCGACCTTCCGGGCGACCTGCTCAACATCCGCTTCGCGCCGGAATTCCCGGACGCGGGCTGGGGCGCGTTCGCCGTCGCGGTCATCACCATCGCGCTGATCGCCAGTGTGGAAAGCCTGCTCTCCGCCGTCGCCGTCGACAAGATGCACACCGGACCGCGGTCGAACCTCGACCGCGAGCTGATCGGGCAGGGCGCCGCGAACATGACCTCGGGCGCGCTGGGCGGCCTCCCGGTCACCGGCGTGATCGTCCGCAGCTCCACCAACGTCGCCGCCGGCGCCCGCACCCGCGTGTCCGCGATCCTGCACGGCGTCTGGATCCTGGTGTTCGTCGCCGCGTTCGCCGGGCTGATCCAGAACATCCCGCTCGCCGCGCTGGCGGGCCTGCTCGTCCACGTCGGCGCGAAACTGGTCAACCCCGGCCACATGAAGCAGGTCCTCAAACACGGAGACCTGGGGCTGTACCTGGTGACGCTCGCCGGGGTCGTCGTCTTCGACCTGCTCACCGGAGTCCTGCTCGGGATCGCGCTTTCGGTGCTGCTGATGCTCCGGCGCACGGTGTGGTCCGGGATCCACGCCGAACGCGCCGGTGACGAATGGCGCGTCGTCGTCGAAGGCGTCCTGACGTTCCTTTCGGTACCGAGGCTGAGCCGGGTGCTCGCGACCGTGCCCGACGGCGCGAAGGTGACCCTGGAGCTGGTCGTCGACTACCTCGACCACGCCGCCTTCGAAAGCCTCTCGAACTGGCAGCAGGCGCACGAACGCGCCGGCGGGCAGGTGATCGTCGACGAGGTCGGGCATCCGTGGTTCGCCAACGGCAAATCCGGCGACCCCACGCTGACCAGGACGGCCGCGATGCGGTCGGTGCCGCGGTTCCTCGCGCCGTGGTCCGACTGGCAGGCCAAGGACGTCGAGGTGCCCGGTCAGCGCGGCGGGCCGACCCTGCGCGGGGCGACCGAGTTCCAGCGGCGCACGGCCGCGCTCATGCAGCCCGCGCTCAGCAGACTGGCTGGCGGCCAGTCGCCGCACACCCTGTTCATCACCTGCGGTGACGCGCGGATCGTGCCGAACATGATCACCACCAGCGGCCCCGGCGACCTGTTCACCGTCCGCAACATCGGGAACCTGGTGCCCGCCCGCCGGGCCGATCCGTCGATGGGTGCCACCGTCGAGTTCGCCGTCGGTGTGCTGAAGGTGCGCGAGATCGTGGTCTGCGGGCATTCCGGCTGCGGCGCGATGCAGGCGCTGGCCACCGGCGCCCCGGACGGCGCGCCGATGCTGGCCTCCTGGCTGCGGCACGCCGAGCCGAGCGCGAACCGCAAGGCGGCGGTGACCCTCGACGGTGAACGCCCGGAAACCGAGGTCGACCGGCTGGCCCTGCAGAACGTGCTGCAGCAGTTGGAGCACCTGCGCCACTACCCGCTGATCGCCGAGGCGGAGGCACGTGGCGAACTGCACCTGACCGGGATGTACTTCGACGTCGGCGCGGCGCAGGTCTACCTGTCCGACGACGAGAGCCCGGCGTTCGCACCGGTCGGCGCGGTCGCCGCCGTGCCCGAACAGGGGAGCTGACCGGCCCGTTCAGCCATCCTTCACCACGACCCACTAAGTTCAACGCACGTGAGCATGCTGGTCATGACCGGCACCGGTACGGGTGTCGGCAAGACGATCTCCACCGCCGCCATCGCCGCTCTGGCCGCCGGTCAGGGCCAGCGTGTCGCCGTGCTGAAACCGGCGCAGACCGGAGTGGGCCCGGACGAACCGGGCGACCTCGCCGACGTGCTCCGGCTCGCCGGTCCGGTCACCACCCGTGAGCTGCGGAGATACCCGGATCCGCTGTCGCCGGAGGCGGCCGCCAGGCTCTCGGGGCTCCCGACGTTGACCCCGAGCGAGATCGCCGCCGCGGCGAGCGATCTCAATGGCGAGCACGACCTCACGCTCATCGAGGGTGCGGGCGGCCTGCTGGTCCGCTTCGACGCCGCCGGGGCCACCCTTGCCGACGTCGCGTGGTCGCTGGGCGCGCTGGTCATCATCGTCGCGGAGGCCGGGCTGGGCACGCTCAACGCGACCGCCCTGACCGCCGAGGTCGCCACCAAACGCGGCCTCACCGTGGCCGGGGTGATCATCGGCTCGTGGCCCGACGAGCCGGATCTGGCGGCGGTGTCGAATCTGGCCGACCTGCCGGTCGCCGCCGGGGCCCCGCTGCTGGGCGTGCTGCCCGCCGGACTGGGCACGGCGGGGCCCGAGGAGTTCGCCGACCGGGCCAGGGCGGGTCTCTCGCCGTGGTTCGGCGGGGAGTTCGACCCCGAATGCTTCGTCGGCCGCGCGTCGGCCCAGAAGTGACCTGCGTCGCTGTGGCCGAGGCGCCCGGTCGTGCACGATGATGTGCCTTCGCTTCACCGCCCCACCCCGAACAGGAGCCGCCCCGTGACCACTGCCCCGGAGACCGTCGACATCCTCGCCGTGGCGCGTGACCAGGTCCTCGAGCGTGGTGTCGGGCTGAGCGAAGAGCAGATCCTCGAGGTCCTGCGGCTCGACGACGACCACCTGACCGACCTGCTGGCGCTGGCCCACGAGGTCCGGATGCGCTGGTGCGGCCCAGAGGTCGAGGTCGAGGGCATCATCAGCCTCAAGACCGGCGGCTGCCCCGAGGACTGCCACTTCTGCTCGCAGTCCGGCCGCTTCCCGACGCCGGTGCGTTCGGCGTGGCTGGACATCCCCGGCCTGGTCAAGGCCGCCCGCCAGACCGCCGAGACCGGCGCGACCGAGTTCTGCATCGTCGCCGCCGTCCGCGGCCCCGACAAGCGGCTGCTCTCGCAGGTCCGCGAGGGGATCAAGGCCATCCGCGAGGACGGCAACGACATCCAGATCGCCTGCTCGCTCGGCATGCTCACCCAGGAGCAGGTCGACGAGCTCGTCGAGATGGGCGTCCACCGCTACAACCACAACCTGGAGACCGCGCGCTCGCATTTCGCGAACGTCGTCACCACGCACACGTGGGAAGAGCGCTGGGAGACCCTGCGCATGATCCGCGAGGCGGGCATGGAGGTCTGCTGCGGCGGCATCATCGGCATGGGGGAGAGCATCGAGCAGCGCGCCGAGTTCGCCGCGCAGCTGGCCGAGCTGAACCCCGACGAGTGCACGATGAACTTCCTCATCCCGCAGCCGGGTACGCCGTACGAGGGATACGAGGTCGTCGAGGGCAAGGACGCGCTGCGGACCGTCGCCGCGTTCCGGCTGGCGATGCCCCGTCCGCTGCTCCGCTTCTCCGGCGGCCGTGAGCTGACCTTCGGTGACCTCGGCACCAAACAGGGCATGCTCGGCGGTATCAACGCGATCATCGTCGGCAACTACCTGACCAACCTCGGCCGCCCGGCCACCGCGGACCTGGCGATGCTCGAGGAGCTGAAGATGCCGGTGAAGGCGATCAGTGACGTCCTCTGACGAACCCGCGTTCTGCGTCCACTGTGGACAGCCGTCCGGCGGTGGCGCGGAACATCCCGCCTGCCACAACCCGAGAACGGCGCTCGAACCGCCGCGCTACTGCACGTACTGCGCGCGGCGGATGGTCGTCCAGATCACCCCGGTGGGCTGGACGGCCCGGTGCAGCCGTCACGGGGAACTCGACGGCTGACTTCCCGCGTTTCGTCCTCTGGATGCGGTGGTTGCACGCGCAACGACCGCATCCAGAGGACGAAACGCGGTGNAAGTAAGGCCTCGTGAGTGGCTAGGACGGTTCTAGCCAACGGTGTCTCAGATACCTACTGGCTTCCGGAGCGGGTGTCGCGAACGCCACTTTCGGGACACCAGATGTCTCGAAAGTGGCTTTCGCGACATGGTCGCCAGGGCGGTACCGGTCCGGGCACGGCCAACCCCAGCGCCCGACAGGGACCCGGCGAGTACATGAAGGCCCCCTTCCTGTACCTAGGCGCAAGGAAGGGGGCCTTCATGTACTGGGGAAGGTGTGAAGGTCGAGTTTCCTCGACTGAGCCGAGGGAACGGGCCTTCACGCGCGGCCACTGTCAGCCGCGGCCGAATCCAGTAGGTACCCCACATCCGACCCGGATCGCCGCTCACGAACCGCTGCCGCCTCAGTTCAGGTTCGAGGGGCGGGTGAACTCGCCGAGTTCTCCCGGCGGCATCGGCACGGCGCCGAGCGTGCTGAGGAACCCGGCCTCCCGCGTCAGCAGCCGGCACGCGATCCGCAGCCGCCGCAGCGGGTTCGTCTCCTCCAGCAGGCGCTGCCGGTCCTCCAGCGGGAGCAGGCAGTCCGCGGTGAGCCGGTACGCGAGCGCCGCGATGTCGCCGTCCTCGGGCGGGGTGGTCCAGTCGTCGGCGTGCCAGGCGGATTCGCAGTAGCGCCGGTGCGCGGCCTTCGCGACGTCGGCGAGCCTGTTCACGGTGTCGCCGGGTACCGACGCGACCCGGTCGTCGGGCACCCATTCGACCGCGCCGATCAGGTACGGCGCGGAAACACGGTCGATCTCGAGCAGCCGGAACCGGCGCCGCGCGGTGGTGACGACGTCGAATCTGCCGTCCGGCAGCCGTTTCGCCTCGCGCAGCACCGTGCTGCAGCCGACCTCGTGGACGTGCTCCGGCCCGCTGACCTCCCTGACCATCGCCGAACGCAGCGCGACGACGCCGAACTCGCGGTCCGGCACGACCTCGCCGACGAGGTCGGCCATCAGCTGCCGGTACCGCGGCTCGAAGATGTGCAACGGAAGGTGTGTTCCGGGCAGAAGCACGGTCTGTAGCGGGAACAGCGGCAAGATCGCCTTCCCGGTGGACTCCTCGCTCGGCTCGGTCACCCGTTCAAGGTACGGGGACCGGGAGGACTTCGCAGGACGGTCACTTCCCGGCGGGCGGGCGGAAGACCGCGAACGGGTCGGTGATCTGCATCCCCTTGCCCGCGAAGGAGAAGAGCGCCGCCGGACGTCCGCCGCTGCGCCCGGGCGGGGCGGTGTGCCCGGTGGGGACGAGCAGCCCGCGCCGGGACAGCACCCGCTGCAGGTTCGTCGCGGACACCCGGTAACCCAGCGCAGCCGAGTACAGGCCCCGCAACGCCGATACGGTGAACTCTTCCGGGGCGAGCGCGAACCCGAGATTCGTGTAGCAGAGCTTCGAGCGCAGCCGGTCCCGCGCGCGCAACACGATGGACTCGTGGTCGAACGCCGTGCGCGGCAGCTCGGAAACGTCGTGCCACTCGGTGTCTTCGGGTACCTCGGGGTCCACATCGGACGGTACGAGGCCGAGGAACGCCGTCGCGACGACCCGTGGTCCCGGCACCCGGTCCGGCGCGCTGAAGACCGCAAGTTGCTCCACATGCTTCAGCTGGCGTACGTCGACCTTCTCCGCGAGCTGCCGCCGGATGGACGCCTCGACGTCTTCATCCGGGCGAAGCCTGCCCCCGGGAAGGGACCAGCGGCCGAGATGCGGATCGAGGGCGCGCCGCCACAGCAGGACCCGGAGTGTGTCGGAGCGCACTTGCAGGACCGCTCCCAAAACCTCGTGGGCGAGGGGGGTCTGGGTGTTAAGATGACTTCGCACGGTTTTCGATTGTAAGGCGAAAACCGGAGATCGGTCCAGGAGGGCCAGAACGATGACGAGCACCCTGCAGAACGACCTGACCCCGTACGGCGGAGTTGTCGCCGACGCCGCTTGGGCGGAGGAGGTGCGGAGCCTCGCCCGCAAGCGGGACGCCGTCCTGCTCGCGCACAACTACCAGGTCCCCGAGATCCAGGACATCGCCGATTTCACCGGCGACTCCCTCGCGCTGAGCCGGATCGCGGCGAGCAGCGACGCGTCCACCATCGTCTTCTGCGGCGTGCACTTCATGGCCGAGACGGCGAAGATCCTGGCGCCCGGAAAGACCGTCCTGATCCCGGACGCGCGGGCGGGCTGCTCGCTCGCGGACTCGATCACCGGCGCCGAACTGCGCGCCTGGAAGGCCGAGCACCCGGGCGCGGTCGTCGTGTCGTACGTGAACACCACGGCCGAGGTCAAGGCGGAGACCGACATCTGCTGCACCTCGTCGAACGCCGTCGACGTGGTCGCCTCCATCCCCGCTGACCAGGAGGTTCTCTTCCTGCCGGACCAGTTCCTCGGCGCGCACGTCAAACGCGTGACCGGCCGGGAGAACATGCACATCTGGGCCGGGGAGTGCCACGTGCACGCCGGGATCAACGGCGCCGAGCTGGCCGAGCGGGCCTCGGAGAACCCGGACGCCGACCTGTTCATCCACCCGGAATGCGGCTGCGCGACCTCGGCGCTGTACCTCGCCGGCGAGGGCGCCGTCGCCCCCGAGCGGGTCAAGATCCTTTCGACCGGCGACATGGTCCACGCCGCTCGCGACACCAAGGCGAAGTCGGTGCTCGTGGCCACCGAGATCGGGATGATCCACCAGCTGCGCAAGGCCGCGCCGGAGATCGACTTCCGCGCAGTGAACGACCGGGCGTCCTGCCGGTACATGAAGATGATCACGCCGGCCGCCCTCCTGCGGTCGCTGCGTGAGGGCGCCGACGAGGTCCACGTCGACGCCGAGACCGCCGCCCGTGCCCGCGCTTCCGTGCAGCGCATGATCGAGATCGGGCAGCCTGGCGGCGGAGAATGACCGACCAGGTTACCGCCCTCCAGGCGAAAACCCACCCGGTCTGGGAGGCCGCCGCCGATCTCGTGGTGATCGGCAGCGGCGTCGCGGGGCTCACCGCGGCCCTGCGGGCGCGGGAGCTCGGGCTGCACGTCCTGGTGGTCACCAAGGCGACCGTCTCCGACGGCAACACCCGCTGGGCACAGGGCGGTGTCGCGGTCGTCCTGGAGGGTGAGCACGAGCGAGGGGATTCGGTCGGCAAGCACGCCGAGGACACCCTCACCGCCGGCGCCGGGCTCTGCGACGAGGACGCCGTCCGGTCGATCATCGCCGGTGGCCCCGCCGCGGTGGCCCGCTTGCGCGCGGAAGGTGCGCGCTTCGACCCGGCGGCCGAAGGGCAGCCCGAGCTCGCCCGGACGCGAGAAGGCGGGCACAGCGCGTTCCGCGTCATCCACGCCGGTGGCGACGCGACCGGCGCGGAGGTCGAGCGGACGCTGGTCGCGGCGGCCGGTGACCGGCGGATCCCGGTTCTGGAGCACCACATCGCCGTCGACGCGATCCGCACCGCCGCGGGCGAGGTCGTCGGCGTGACCGTCCTGGACCGCAACGGAGTGCCCGGGGTCGTCCGGGCGCCCGCGGTGCTGCTGGCCAGCGGCGGGCTGGGGCAGCTCTACCAGGCGACGTCGAATCCGGAGATCGCCACCGGCGACGGGCTGGCGCTCGCGTTGCGCGCGGGGGCGCAGGTCGCGGACGTCGAATTCGTCCAGTTCCATCCGACGGTCCTGTTCACGCCCGGCGCGCGTGGCCGTCTCCCGCTGGTCACCGAGGCGGTGCGCGGCGAGGGCGCGACGTTGCACGACGCGACGGACGCTTCGGTGATGCGGGGAGTCCACCCGCTCGGCGATCTCGCGCCCCGGGACGTCGTCTCGGCGGCGATCACCCGCCGGATGGTGCAGGCGCCCGGCGGAGTCGACGACCACGTTTTCCTCGACGCGACAGGGATCTCCGGGTTCGCCAAGCGGTTCCCGACCGTGCACGCGGCGTGCGCGGCGATCGGGCTGGACCCGGCGAAGGAACCGATCCCGGTCACGCCCGCGGCGCATTTCGCCTGCGGTGGCGTGGTGACCACTGTGGACGGACGCTCCGGCGTCCGCGGTCTCTACGCGGCGGGCGAGGTCGCCAGGACCGGCCTGCACGGCGCGAATCGCCTGGCCTCCAACAGTCTGCTCGAAGGCCTGGTCGTCGGGCAGCGGGTGGCGGAAGCGGTCGCCATCGATCTCTCCGCCGGATTGCTCGCCGACCCGCGCCGCGGTGTGCTCATGCCTCCGGCGAAGGTCGCGGTGGCCGATCGCGACGCCTTGCAGCGCGCGATGAGCCGGTACGCCGCCATCGGCCGGGACGCGGAAGGTCTTTCGGTCATGGGTTCGGTGCTGGATCTTTCGGTCACCGAGAGTCCTTTGTGGACTCCACGGGTGGTCGAGGACGCGGCGCTCACCTTGGTGGCGGAAGCACTGGTCGCGGCGGCGGCGCGCCGGACGGAGTCCCGCGGCTGTCACGTGCGGACCGATTTCCCCGAACGCGACGACGACGTCTGGCAACGCGGTCAGCTCATCCGGCTCAGCCCGTCGGGGCAGCCGGTGCTGGCCGATCCGATCGCTTTGGAGGGTGTGGCATGAGCGAATTCTCCCCCTGGGTCGTCAAGGCGCTGGCCGATCACGGTCTCGACGCCGCCGATGTGCATCGTGTCGTCACGACCGCGCTGGCCGAGGATCTGCGGTACGGCCCCGACGCGACGACGAACGCCACCGTGCCCGAATCCGCTCGCGCGCTGGCCGAACTCACACCGAGGACGGCCGGTGTGGTCGCCGGGATCCCGGTGGCGCTGGCGGTGTTCGACGTGGTGCTCGGCTCGGGCCTGGAGATCCTGGCCGCCCGCGACGACGGCGACCGGCTGACCGCCGGGGAGCCCGCGCTGGTCGTGCGGGGGCCGGTGCGCGGCCTGCTCACCGCCGAACGCACCGCGCTGAACCTGCTGTGCCACCTGTCCGGTATCGCCACCGCGACCGCCGCCTGGGTGCGCGCCGTGGAGGGAACCGGTTGCCGGATCAGGGATTCCCGCAAGACACTGCCCGGGCTTCGGTTGCTGGAGAAGTACGCAGTGCGCGCGGGCGGTGGGGTGAACCACCGGCTCGGGCTCGGCGACGCGGTGCTGATCAAGGACAACCACGTGGTCGCCGCCGGTTCGGTGACCGCCGCGCTCGCGGCCGCGCGCGAGCACGCGCCCGGACTGCACTGCGAGGTCGAGGTCGACGACCTGGCCCAGCTGGACGAGGCGCTCGCCGCGGGGGCCGACGAGGTGCTGCTGGACAACTTCACGCCCGACGAATGCGCGAAGGCCGTCGACCGGCGCGACGAGGTCTCCCCGAAGACCCGCCTGGAATCCTCGGGCGGTCTGCGGCTCGACGTCGCGCGGGCGTACGCGGAGTCCGGTGTGGATTTCCTCGCCGTCGGAGCGCTCACGCATTCCTCGCCCGCGCTCGACCTCGGGATGGACCTGCGCTGAGGTGCGGCACTAGAATTCCCTTGTGTGACAAGGTAATTCTGGAGGAATGGTGGGCTTTGCCGGTAAAAGTGCCGTCGCGGGATGCGTCGGTTTCGTGGCACTGCTCGGCACCCCCGTCCCGTCGACGGCGGTCGCCGAGCAGTGCGCGAACCCGACGGGCACCTACACCGCGGCCGTCTCGTGGGGACAGCGGCTGATCGATCCCGTGCGGATCTGGCCCCTGTCCCGCGGCACCGGCCAGCTGGTCGCGGTGATCGGCACCGGGGTCGACGGCGGCAACGGCCAGTTCGCGCCCGGCCAGCTCCTCGGCGGCCAGGGCACCCAGGCCGACGACTGCGACGGCCGGGGCACCATCGCGGCCGGAATCGTCGGCGCGCAACCGGATCCGTCCACGACGTTCACCGGGATCGCGCCCGGCGCCAAGATCCTGCCGATCCGCTACACCCAGGTGAACGGCGGCGGCGACCCCGGGCAGCTCGCGGGCGCCATCGAAACCGCGCTGAACCGCGGCGCCGGGATCATCCTGATCGCCGTCCCGGCCGCCTCCGACAGTCCCGCGCTGACCGGTGCCGTGTCGCGTGCCAAGGAGAAAGGCGCGCTGATCGTCTCTCCCGCCGCGGGGACGCAACAGGGCCAGACTTCCTACCCGACCGCGACACCCGGCGTGCTCGCGGTGGGATCGACCGACCAGACCGGTGCGGCGGTGCAGACGGAATCCGGTTCCTACGTGGGGATCTCCGCGCCCGGCGCCGAACTGGTCAGCACGTCCGCGGGCGCGGGCGGGACCGTTGCGCACCGGTGGCCGGTGAGTGATCCGAGCCTGGCCGCCGCGCACGTCGCGGGGGTCGCGGCGCTCGTGCGCGCGTATCACCCGGAGCTGTCGCCGGAGCAGGTCGTCACACGGCTGACGCTGACCGCGCATCGCGGGCCGAGCGGTGGGCACGATCCCCGGCGGGGCTGGGGCGCGATCGACGCCTACGCCGCCGTTTCCGCCTCGATCCCGGCCGGCACGCCCGGCCCGGGAGGCCCGCCGAGCGCGGGCCCGGACAACTTCGTCGTCCCCGCCGCCGCGCCCGCGAGGGCCAACGCGGACAAGGTTTCCGGTGTGCTCGCCATCTCCGGGGTGGCCGCGGCCATCGCGGCCGGCGTGGTGGTGGCCGCGGTCCGGCGGGGCAAGCGCCGGGGCTGGAAACCTTCGCGGTTCCGCGCCTCGTGAGCGGCAGCGGTGTACTGGGGGACACCGCCGCCGCTCACGAGGTCTTTCGCGACCCCCTGGGGTTTAGGGGACGACAGGTACGCAGGCCGTCGAGCCCACGATGGCCACGCCGTCGCCGGCGCGGGAGACGTGCACATTGAAGTCGGCGCCGTCGCGGCTGAACTGGGCGATCAGCTCACGCGGGTTGCTGCGGTCGCGGGTGCGCCAGCCCTGGCTTTCCAGCAGTGGCAGGACGACGTCGACGAGTTTGCGGATCGTGTCGGTCGCGTCGTCCACCCGGAGGCCGTACTGCCAGCAGAGCAACCGGCCCGGCTGCGTCGGGTCGCAGTCCAGCTCGCCTTCCACGGTGCGCTCGGCGCTGGAGCCGAAGGTGCCCGCGACGCCGTCGATGACCGCGGTCAGGTCCTCGGCCAGCGGGTCGAGCTCGGTGTTCCTGGTGATCATGGTGAACCCCTCACAAGCCTCGTCCGACGCCTTCGATGACCATCTCGCGCAGCGAGCCACCGGTGAAGCCCTCGTGGGTGACCGCGCCACCCGTGATCACACCGTAGATGTTGTTCCATGAATCGGAACCCGGCTTGAGCACACCGCTGTGGGACTCGAGTCCCCACTGCAGATCGCCGTTCGCGTCGCGGCCGGTTTCCAGTTCGACGACGCCGGGGAAGCGGTCGGGGTCCGCTCCGTGCCCGGCGCCGAGCCATTCGACGAGTCCCGCATTGCCCTGAGCCACCACGATCGGGTCGAAGGGGGCCGTCATGGAGTACCGCTGCACGCCAGCCTGGCTGGCCGGGAGATCGTCCGGGCTCCAGATGCCGTGCCCCATGCCCGCGGACTCGACGTGCAGCACCTGGTCGGCCCGCAGGCCGAGCTGCTCGGCGAGCCCCACGGTCGCGCCGCCGTAGCTGTGCCCGACGGCGGTGACCACGACGCCCGGTCCGGCGTGGCTGTCGATCTGGCCGCGCAGTTCGTCGCCGAACGCCTTGAGATCGGGCGCCATCGTCTGCGCGTAGTGCGCGGCCGGCCCTTCGGTGACGACGTTCTGCGGGAAGACCCCGTCGGCCCAGACCACCATCGCGGTTCGTCCGGTGGCGTCCGCGGCGACCAGGCTCTTGCCGAGGTCGGCGTAACTCTGGAAGTTGTCGAACGAGGTGTTGACGCCGGGGACGAACAAGCCGACGTTGCGGGTGCCCGGCTCGATGCGGCCGACGAGTTCGGCGATGCGTCCGTTTCCGGACGGGTCGAACCGCAGGATCTGCCGGTCGTTGGCGAGGATGTCCTCGTACAGCGCGATCCGGGTGCGCGCGCTCGCGATGTCGTCGGCTTTCCCGCCCTGTGCCAGGAGGTTCGCGAGCCGCTCGCGTTCGGCGGTCAGCGCGTCGGTGACCTTCGCGCGGTTCTCGGCGATCGCGGTGGCCCACGAGCCGGTGTCGGCCGCGCCGCCCACGCCTGCCGGATTCCCGGCCTTGGGCAACGGGTTCTCCGGCATGAGCGACCGGTACGCGGCGGCGATCTGGACGTCGGCGCGCCGGTAGCCGCCGCCCGCGGCCGTCAGGCCCTGGTGGATCACCGTCGCCTTGGTGATCTGGCCGTCGAGTTTGCCCGCGACGTCCTTGATCGTCTTGGTGTACGTGGCCGAAGCCGCGCCGGAAGCCGAAACCTGGCCGAACGCGGTGGCGGGGACGTTCTCACCCGCCAGCGCGGTCTGCGCGGTCTTGAGCACGCCTGCGCGCTGTTCGAGTTCGGCCGCCGCCGCTTCGAGCCTGGCGGGGGCGACTCGGTAACCGCCCGCACTGGATGCCATCACCGAGCCGCCTCTCCTGGTGGAAAACGATCAGTACTGTTCGGGTTCTTCGCCGAGCACGGCGGGGGCGACCGGGGACGACTGGCCCCAGACGTTCTCGGTCTCCACGAGCCACGGCGGGATACGCCGCCCGGAGCCCATGTCGCCGCCCGCGCCCATGCCCATCGGCATCATGGGCATCATCGGCATCGCGCCCTTGGCCGCCGCCGCGCCCGCGGCGCCGGCCGCTCCGCCCGCCAGGCCGCTCATCGCGCTGCCCGAGCCGCCGTCGCCCGCCAGACCGGAGAACGCCGCCGGGGCCTCACCGGGACCGGAGAATCCGCCGCCGCCTCCGCCGGCGCCGATCGCGCCGCCGTCCAGCGACGGCGCTCCGCCACCGCCGATCGGGATGCCGCCGCCGGCGCCGCCCGCGGTCGCGCCCGCGCCACCGGCACCGCCGCCGACGACCTCGCCGTCCTTCTTCTCGTCCTTGGGGTTCTTGCCGTTCGCCCACGCGGGCACCCGCGGCATGATCGAGCCGAACCGGCCGAACGCGGCGGCCGAGGCCGCGGCGAGACCGGCGGTGAACATGTCGCCGAACAGCGGGTTCGACTTGGGCACCTGGCCAGGCTGCCCGGTGGTGGGCGGCATGGAGCCGTCGGACGGCAGCGGATGCGTGTTGTCGCCCGGCACCAGGCCGACGCCGGGGGTTCCGCCGATGTCGTTGCCGACCGAGCCACCCGGGGCGGTGCCGCCACCGGTGACCGGCGGCGGGGCGACGGCGTTCGGCGAGGCCGGAATGGACTCCTCCGCGGTGGAGTACTCGCCCGCGAGCTGGGTCATCACCACGATCGCCTTGCTGTGCGCCGCGCTGGCCGCGCCCGCGGCCTGCTGCTGCGCTTCGACGTTCGCGATGGCCTGCTGCCGCTGCTGCGCGGCGTTGATGATCGTCGCCTGCGACGAATCCGGCGGCAGCAGCGGCGGGTTGACGGCCAGCGCGAGATCCGCGGGGGAGACGTCGGGCACCGCGACCGGCGGCGGCATCTCCTTCTTGGCCTTCACCAGCGCGTCCGCGGCGTCCTCGAGGAGGTTGTTCATCGCCTGCGCGGTCTGGGCGACCTTGCGGATTCCGCCGACGAGGTCGCTGATCATCGTGTGGTACTTGTCGGCGGCGCCACCGGTCCAGTTGCCGGAGAACTCCTTCAGCTCGCCGGTCAGGTTCTCGGCCTGTTCGAAGAGCCCGAGGCCGGTGGACTGCCATTTGTGGGCCGCGTGGCGCGCCGTGTTGGGGTCGCCCGCCTGCAGCATCGCGTAGAGCTGCTGGTGCGAGTACGCGGCGAAGTTCGTGTGCGCGGTCTCGGTCATCCCTTGTTCCCCCCGCCGTTCGAGCCGCTGTTGCCGCCCAGCACGCCCCCGAGGACGTTGAGCAACGGATCGAGCAGCCCGGTCTGCTGGCTCGCATGGTTGATGTCGCCCGCCACCGAGTCGTCTGCCGCCGCGTAGCCGTCGGCGACGGTCGTCGTGACGTCCTGCGCGAACGTGATCGCGCCCTTGACCTGGTCCAGCAGGCCCTGCATCTCGGCGACGGCCGCCTGGTGCGCCTTGGTGAGTGAACCCGCCTCACCGAACTCGCCGAACAGCAGCGGCTGTTCGGTCAGGGTCAGCAGGAAGTCGTTCGGCTTGGACATCGCGTGGATCTGGGTCTCCAGTTCCCGCACGAAGTCCTTCAGTGATTCCAGATGGACGTAGTACGACTGGTCTTGCATTGATCCCGGCTCTCTCGTGAACGGCCACGCCGACAAGGGGGACGACTACGCGCGCAAAGCCGGCCGGCCGGTGCCGAGGGGGGTGAAAGCACCGGCCGGCCGACGGATGGGGATCAGCCGGCGAACAGGCCCTGGTTGCGGTTCTCCAGGCTGTGCTGGAGATCGTGGGCGTCGCCGACCTTGCCACCGAACTGCGCGATGATCGCCACGATGTCCGCGGTGGCCTGGCGCAGGCGGGTTTCAGACGCACGGGCGGCCTCACCGGCGGAGCTGCCGGAGGCGTACCAGGTCTGGGTGATCGGCTGCAGGTTGGTGTGCAGCTGTTCGAGCTGGGACGTGAGCGCCTTGGCCTTGGCGGCCAGCGAGGCCGAGCTGTGCTGCAGCGCGGCGAAGTTGATTTCGACGACGTCAGCCATGATTGGTGGTCCTCTCGCGGATCAGGGGTTCAGCCGGTGGATCACGGTCTGGTCGACGACTCCGCTGACCCCGGTGAGGCTTTCCCGGACCTGCTCGTCACCCGAGTTGTAGTTCCGGTTGCTCTCGTGCACGAGGCGCGACATCGTGTTGAGCTCGTTCACGGCGATGGTCATCTTCTCCTGCAGACGGCGCTGCAGATCCCAGAACGCGACCGCCTGGTCACCCTTGTAGTTGTGCAGGGTCTGGGTCAGCTCGCTCTCCAAGCTGGCCATCGTGGTCTTGGCGTTCGACGCGGTCTCCTCGAACCCCTGGACGGCGCGCGCCATCGCAGCTGCGTCTGCCTGATATCCCGTACCGGTCATTGATGGGCCACCTCCTCTCATCTCGCTGGAAATCCCGGTGAGCACCAGGGGACGCCCTGTCTGCTCTTGTGAAGGACACGCTAGAAAAGAGGGGAGTGCGGTCAAACGGCACAACTGCCGGTCGCGCTGACGGCACTATTACCCACAGGTCGGTGGTAGGGCTTTCCCCACCCTCGATCAGGGGGAGCGCTCCAGTGTCCGGATCGGAGCTTCCCGGCACGCTCGATCCCATGGTGGACAAGGGATCCAGGGTTGTGCTGCATAGGCCGTTGATGATCTTGGCGGCGGCGATGGCGGTGCTCGGGGTCGTCGCGCTCGGGGGCCTCGTTTTCGACGATCGCAGCCTCGTCAACGCGCCCATCTGGCTCAAACCGCTCAAGTTCACGATTTCAGTCGGGCTCTACGCGGTGACGCTGGCCTGGCTGATCGGGCAGCTGACCCGGGGCAAGCGGCTCGGCTGGTGGCTCGGGACGGTGTTCGCCGCCGGGCTCGGCCTGGACATGGCGTTGCTGTTCTGGCAGATCGCCATCCGCGGCCGGACACTCCACTTCAACCGGGAGACACCCGCCGATCAGTGGATCAACAACATGGTCGCGAACGGCGCCTTCACCGGCTGGGGAGCGACGGCGGCCATCGCGCTTCTCCTGTTGTTCCAACGTCTTCCCGACCGGGCGATGAACTCCGCGTTACGCGCGGGTGCCGCGCTGTCGGTCGCCGGAATCGGGGTCGCGCTGCTGATGTTCGGGCCGAACGAACAGCAGATGGCCCAGTTCCGCGCCGGCGAACGGCCGTCTGTCCTCGGCGCCCACGCGGTCGGTGTCCCCGACGGCGGCCCGGGATTGCCGGTACTGGGCTGGAGCACCGTGGGCGGGGACATGCGGATCCCGCATTTCTTCGGGATCCACGCGATCCAGGCGCTGCCACTGGTCGCCTTCGGGCTGCTCAAGCTCGCCCGGCGGTATCCGGTGCTCGAATCGGAATTCGTGCGGCGGAATCTGGTGCGGACCGCGTCGGTGGGTTTCGCGGGGGTGCTCGTGCTGCTCACTTGGCAGGCTCAGCGAGGACAGTCCATCGTGCACCCGGATTTCTGGACGCTGGTCGCGGGCGCGGGGATTCTCGCCGTCGTGGCGGCCGGTTCGGCTCTCTCGCTTCGGACTGCGCGGCCGATGCGTCAATTGACGTGATCTTCGCGAAATCCGTTCGGCACCTTCGTCGCGATCCGATAGCTTTCGGAGCGACAAAGGGGGAACTGTGACTCGTAGACGGTTGACGGGCGTCGTGCTCGTCGCCACGGTGGTAGCGATCGGCGGGGTGGCCTGTTCGTCGGGATCTTCTCCCGACGCGGCCGCTCCGGCGGCGCCCGAGGTGTTCGGTCCGGCGGGATATCGCGGGCTGACCTTAGGCATGGCAAAGGACGCCGCGCTGGCGGGCGGGAAGCTCGCGACCGCGCCGACGTCCACTTTGGATGGTTGTACCGATTTCTCCTACATCGGCGGTCCGGCACCCGACCCGGCGCGGATGAAGGCGGAAGCGGATGTCGAGACCAAGGCCAAGGAACTGAACAAGAAGGCCGACGAGCTCGAGGCCGATCCGGAGGCGAAGCCGGGCGCGTCCGCGGAGGAGAGCGCCGAATCGGCGGAGAAGTCCGCGAAGGACGCTCAGCTGTTCGCCGACGCCGCTCAGGCGTCCGCGGACCTGGCGGGCAAGCGGGAGGAACGGGACAAAGCCTTCGTGGTCGCCGGAGGCGCTTCGTTCGGCAAGGACGGGCTACGTGAACTCGCCGCTCCTTCGGGCGCGAAGACGGCCGAGGGGATCGGTGTCGGTTCATCGCTGGTGGAACTCAAAGCGGCTTACGACGCCAAGGGGATGAAGGTCGGCGACAACGGCCGGTTCCAGGTGCCTGTCGACGGGAAACCGGGCTGGGTCTATGAGTTCACCGTGAACGGGGACAAGGTCGGCTCGGTGTCGATGATCGACCCGAAGGCGAAGTGCGCCTGAGTTTCCGGGTTTTCAGGCAGGCGAAAAGGGCCGATCCTTTCGGACGGCCCTTTTCTCGTCGGGTCAGACTCCCGCGGTGGTGCGGATCCAGTCGCGGCTCGCCGCGACGCTGGCGTAGTTCTGGGTGCCCTGCGGGTTCGTGCCGGAGTTGCTGCCGGTCGAGCAGACCCCGACCTGGACGCCGTTCGAAAGCTGCGGGCCGCCCGAGTCGCCGTGCCAGGCCGAACCGTTGACGCCGACACTGGCGATGGCCTGGCCGCCGTACGCGTCGCTGCTGGTGCCGGTGATGCGGACGTCGGCCGTCTTCAGGACGCTCGACGGCGGGTTGTTGCCCTGCGTACGGCCCCAGCCGTAGATCTGGTTGGTGGTGCCGTTGGCCGGATTCGCGGTGCCGAGTTTCATGTACGTGGTGCTGACCGCGGTCGTGAGGTGCAGCAGCGCGATATCGCCGCTCGGGGCGGCCTTCTGCTGGTCGACGTCTGCCTCGGTGCCCTGGTTCAGGTTGACGTTGCCGACCTTGACGTGCATGCCGGGCTTGTTGAGGCAGTGTTTCGCGGTGAGGACCCACTGCGGCGCGATGATGGTGCCGGAGCAGTTGAAACCGCCGAACGCGGTGGCGTCGTCCCAGTAGATCTGGGCGCCCCACGGCGCGGAACTCACGGTACCGCCGCCGATGATGTCCTGGCCGGCGTTCGCGGCGGGGGTGGCGGCAAGGGTCAGCGCCGCGGCGGCACCGGCCACCGTTGCGACGATCTTGGACATGCGCATGAATACGCCCTTCGACCTGCGTCGGGGATTCCGTTTCGGTTTCACCAAGTTAGGCCGCGGTGAGGGTTTTTGTAACCTACCGAAGTCGGTTATCCGTCCTGGGTGAATTTCGGAATCGGGTGGATGCTGCCCTTTGCCGGGGACGTCCGTTGCATCCGTATTCGCGAGCCGACGTCTAGGGTGTTCGCGTGACGACAGTGATCGTGCTGAACGGCGGTTCCAGTTCGGGTAAGTCGGGGATCGCCAGGTGCCTGCAAGCGGTGTTGCCGGATCCCTGGCTCACTCTCGGCGTGGACACCTTGATCGACGCCATGCCGTCCACTGTGGACGAGGGGATCGACTTCGCGACGGACGGCGGGGTGAGTGTCGGATCCGGTTTCCGGCGGCTCGAGAACGCGTGGATGGCCGGTGTCGCGGCGATGGTGCGCGCGGGAGCCCGGGTCATCATCGACGACGCGTTCCTCGGTGGGGCCGCGTCGCAGCGGCGGTGGCGTGACGCGTTGGCCGGACTCGAGGTGCTGTGGGTCGGGGTCCGGTGTGACGGCGCCGTGGCCGCCGGGCGGGAGATGGCGCGGGGAGATCGGGTCACGGGGATGGCTGAGGCGCAGGCCGAGATCGTGCATCGAGGCGTGGTTTACGACCTTGAGGTGGACACTGGGGTGACGGAGGCCTTGGTTTGTGCGCGGGAGATCGCGGCTCGGGTCGGGTGATTTCGGTGGGCGCGATGGCGGCGAGCTTGGCCGGCGGGGCCTGCCCTGGCGTCTACCGGAGCCGGGGCAGTGTGATCCAGTCGTGAGCGCGTCGCATCTTGGTGACCAGGCTTGTTCGCGCTCGCGTCCGGATCCAAGGTGGACAGAGCTGAGAGGGCATGACCGAGCCGCCAAGGTGTCTCCTGTGGGGTCTTAGTGGAAGTCGGACGGCACGCTCCAAAAGGTGGGGTGCCGTCCTCTCCGGAGTGGACACTGGGTCGAGGAAGCCTCGGCTTGCGCCCGGGAGATCGTCGCATGGGCGGAGTGATTTCGCTGGGCGCGATGGCGGCGAATGGCATCTTGACGGCCGGCCTTGCTCCGCACTCGTGAAAACTCCAAAGTGGACAGACCCCGCATGGCGTGATCGAGTCGCGAAGGCGCCTTGGGAGCCTTCGCCAAATTCGGTCGGCGTTCTAGAAGGGTGGGGTGTCGTCGTCTGGTTGGGGTCGTGGGTCGTGGAGTGGTTCGGGGGTGGTGGTGTAGGTGTGGCCGGTGGGGGTGGTGATGGTCATGCCGCCGTTGCTGGTGGTCCAGCCGGGTTCTTCTTTGAGGTGGTTGTGGATGGTGCAGGCGGCGTGGCAGTTGTGGTGGTCGGTGTTGCCGTTGCGGGCCCAGGTGGTGATGTGGTCGATGTCGGAGAATTCGGCGGGCCGGTGGCAGCCGGGGTGGGTGCATTCGCGATCCCGCGCCTTGATCAGGCGGNGCGACACGGAACACCCCTTCACTACCCAGAACGAGCATTATCCCCAGCCGGTGCACTGACCATCTGAGGCCAAGGTCTTCGGACCAAGTATGCGAGTTTCTTTTGGGGCAAGGTGATCGCGGTCGAGGATGGTGGTGCCTGCTTGTCTGTCCAAAGGTGCCCGGTTCTAATTCTGGTTGCTGACTGCGTCTCCTGCTGTCACAACAGAAGCAGAACTCACCTCGCCACAGGAACAGCATCCGAAACGTCCCGCACGAGTTCCTCGACCCCCCGCCCCCACCGCGAAACGATGACGAGATCCCGACTGGGGTCGACCCACAGCAAGTGCTGATCGGCGTTACCACGCGCGGCCCGGCCGGTCGGCGGCGTGGACGGGAACGGGTCGAGCCACCAGAGATAGCCGTAGTCCGGCTTCAGCGGACAGGGCGTCCAACTGCGCTCGATCCAGCTTTCGCTGAGCAATCCGTTGCGGGGAAAGAGCAGGGCGAGATCGGCGGCGGAGATCCACAGCCCACCTCCCCAATGGGCGCCACCGCTGACCACCGGCACGGTCTCGCCGCCGATGGTGGTCAGCGAGTTCCGGTAGCCGTGCCAGGACCACGTATCGGACGCGCCGAGCGGGCCGAGGACGTGTTCGTCCAGCACCGAAGGCAACGCTCGGCCGAAAAGGTGGGTGAGGGCAAGGCAAAGGAGGTTGACGCGAACGTCGTTGTACTCCCAGGCCGACCCCGGCGTGCCGTCGCGGCGAGGGCCGTCCAGCCAGGACGGTTTGCCCCAGAGGTACCCGTCCCATTCGCTGGTCTGCTGCAGCAGGTGATGCCAGGTCACCGAGGTCCCAGCCAGTTCCGGCAGGTCGACAGTGTCCGCCACGGGCCGGTGCGGGTCGGGGAGCAGGCCCCGGTCGAACGCGACCCCGGCGACGATCGACACGACGCTCTTGGTGACGCTGAAGGCCATTTCCGGCGTCTCGGGATCACCCCACGCGGCGATGCGCTCGCCGCGGTGAAGGATCACCCCGCTGGCTCCGGACGCCGGCAGCAGCGGCCCCAGCACCTCACGGTGCGAACGTTCCTTCACCTGGCTCGCCAGATACGCGCTCATGTCGCCGATGCCCGGCGTGACGCGCTCGGCCTGCGCCGCCGCGGCGGCGTGGACAGCGGGCAGATCCAGTGCCATGCCCCGAGATTAGTCCTCCACGGGCTTCGTCCAAGCCACCTGCACCAGCCCCGTCCCGTGCCGCCGCGACACCAGCACACCGCGCCCGGCGGGCTGAGGCCCGGGCTTCACCTCCCCGAGCAGCGCCCCTTCGTCCCGCGACCCGGACATCACGAGACCGGGTGAACCCAGTTCCCGGATCCGTTGCAGCACAGGCTCGAACAGGGATCGCCCGGCGCCGCCGCTGCCGCGCGCGATGACGAGGTGGAGTCCGATGTCCCGCGCCTGCGGCAGGAATTCCAGCAGCGGCTGCAACGGATTGCGGCCCACGGTGGCGACCATTTCGTAGTCGTCGACGAGGACGAACAGCTCCGGCCCCCGCCACCAAGACCGGTTCCGTAGCTGATCCGGAGTGACGTCCGCGCCGGGCAGCCGGTTCCGCATGGCCTGCTGGCATTGGTCGATCAGCCCGGTCAGCACGGTTTCGGAACCCGCGTAACCGAGCAGATGCGAATCCGGCACCGCCCCCAGCATCCCTCGCCGGTAATCGGCGACGACGATCGCGGCCTCTTCCGCCGAATACTTCGACACGATGCCCTGCGCGATCGCGCGCAGGAGCGAGCTCTTGCCCGACTCCACGTCGCCGAAGGCCAGGAAATGCGGTTCGGTGGCGAAGTCGAGGTACACCGGCCGCAGGTTCGATTCCGCGATACCGAGCGTGATCTGCTTGCGCGGCCCGGCTTCCAGCGAGTCCAGCGGGACCTCGGGAGGCAGCAGCCGGACCTGCGGCGCCGCCGCACCAGTCCAAGCCGCCGAAATCCGGCGGTTCAGGTCCAGGCCACCGGCGCCGATGGTGTCCGGGCGCTGGTCCGAGTCGATCCGCGGGAGCGCCGCGAGGAAGTGGAGCTTGTCCGCGGTCAATCCTCGGCCCGGCCGGTCCGCCGGGACGTTCTGCGCGATCTTGCGGTCGATCAGCGAGTCCGCCGGTTCACCGAGCCGCAGTTCGAACTTGGTGCCGATGGCGTCGCGCAGCGTCGCCCGCATACCCATCCACTGGTTGATCGAGACGACGACGTGGATGCCGAAACCGAGCCCGCGTGAGGCCAGGCTGGTGATCTGTTCCTCCAGCTGCTCGTATTCCTGACGGATCGTGGTCCAGTTGTCCACGAACAGGAAGACGTCGCCGAACTCGCGGCCCTCCGTGCTCTCCCGGAACTCCGAACGCCGCTGGCGGAACGTCGTGATCGACTCGATCCCGTTGGCGGAGAAGAACTCCTCGCGCTGTTCGAGCAGCGTCGTCAGTTCCGCCACCACCCGGCGGCAGCGCTGGGCGTCGCGCCGGGTCGCGTAACCGGACACGTGGGGCAGCCCGGCGATCGGTGCCAGCGCGCCACCGCCCATGTCCAGCACGAACAGCTGGACCTCTTCCGGCGTGTGGGTGAGCGCGAGCATCGCGGCGATGTCACGCATCAGTGTGCTCTTGCCGCTCTGCGGTGCCCCGACGATCAGCGCGTGCCCGGCGGCACCGGAGAAATCGGCCCACAGCATGTCGCGGCGCTGTTCGAACGGCTTGTCCACCAGCGCGACCGGGATCATCAGCTTGCCGTTGCCGCCCCAGCCCAGCGGGCACAGACCTCGCGAAGGGTCTTCGCCGAGCGGCGGCAGCAACTGGTCCAGGGTGGGCGGTTCGGCGAGCGGCGGAAGCCAGATCTGGTGCGCCTCCGGGCCTTTGCCTTCGATCCGCGAGATCATCGCGGCGATGATCGTCTCGCCGGTGCCCTTCTCGACCGGCTCCTCCGCTTCGACGGTCACCGGGATCTCCACCGGCGCCAGCGTGAACGGCATCAGCCCGAGACTCTGGCCGTCCTTGCGCACGATCTTGCTGCGCGGCGGCAGTTCTCCCGAGACGTACGCGGCCTTGAGCCGGATGAGGGTGTCGTTGTCGGACTTGAGATACGCCGAACCCGGCACGGGCGGCAGCTGGTAGGCGTCGGCGACACCGAGCACCGCGCGGCTCTCCGACGCGGAGAACGTCCGCAGGCCGATCCGGTACGACAGGTGCGAATCCAGCCCGCGCAGGCGTCCTTCCTCCAGCCGCTGCGAAGCCAGCAGCAAGTGGATCCCGAGACTTCGCCCCAGCCGCCCGATCGCGACGAACAGGTCGATGAACTCCGGCCGCGACGACAGCAGCTCGCTGAATTCGTCGATGATCACCAGCAGCGACGGCAACGGCCGCAGGTTGGCCCCCGATTCCCTGGCCTTTTCGTAGTCCCGCACGGACGCGTAGTTCCCGGCCGCGTGCAGGAGTTCCTGACGCCGCAGCAGTTCGCCGTTCAGCGCGTCCGCCATGCGGTCGACCAGCGCGAGATCGTCGGACAGGTTGGTGATGACGGCGCAGGTGTGCGGCAGCCCGGTCATCCCGGCGAACGTCGCACCGCCCTTGAAGTCGATCAGCGCGAGGTTCAGCTTCTCCGACGAATGCGTGACGGCGAGCGCGGTGACCAGCGTCCGCAGCAGCTCGCTCTTGCCGGATCCGGTCGCGCCGATGACCAGCCCGTGCGGCCCCATCCCGCCTTCGGCCGATTCCTTCAGGTCGAGTTCGACCGGCCTGCCCTCGGGATTCACGCCCAGCGGGATGCGCAGCCGGTCCCGCGCGGACCGCGGTGCCCAGGTGACCTCGGTGTCGGTGTCGCGCGGATCGCCGATACCGAGCAGCCCGGCCAGCCCGAACGTCGCCGACATCGGCGCCTCGCTGACCACCGCCGCGCCCTGGAACAGCGGCGTCAGCATCCGGGACAGCGCTTCGGCGGCCCCGCGGTCCAAGGTGTCCGGCTTGCCGAGGAAGCCGAGCCGTTGCTCCGTCCCGTCGCCGACGACCATCCCGAGCTGCTCGGGGCTCATGTGCAGGCTCAGCAGCCGTTCCGACGAGACCGACCGCGGCTGCTCCGTGCCGATCTCGATCACGGTGACACCGAGCTTGCCCTCTTCGGCGACGAGCCGCGTGTCGCCGTGGGTGTGCCCGCCGTCCACGATCACGACGATATGCGGCAGGTCCAGCCGGGCGTCCGGCCGCCGGGTGAACGCGGGCCGGTCGCCGAGGTCGGGGCCGAGGAGTTCGGCGAGCTTCCCGGCACCGGAGTCGACCAGCCGCCGCGGACCGGCGGCGTCGGCGGCGCTGGAGGCGACGTGCGGCAGCCACTTCGCCCATTCCCAGTCGTGCAGCCGGTCGTCCTTGACGCACAACGCGATCCGCAGGTCGCCGGGCGCGTGGAAGGTGGCGAGCTGGGTCAGCAGCGCCCGCGCGGTCCCGAGCGTGTCCGGCCGGCGGCCGGACAGACTGACCTGCGCGAACGACCGAAGGGAGACCGCGACCGGGAGCCCGTCGACCGTCGAATACGTGCGGATGAAGTGCTTGAGGTTGGTCGAGCACACCGGGTCGAGGTCTTCCAGCGGGACGGTCTGCGGCGCCTTCAACGGGGTCGCCAGCCGCTGTGGCCCCGTCCCGATCCGCACCTGCCCGAACTGCGCGTCGGACCGCCGCCGATCCCACAGCCTGCCCGTCTCGACGCAGGCCCACAGATCCGCCGGGGCGGGCTGCAGCGCCGTCATCGCCGCGCGCTGGTTGTCCGCGATGTCCCGGACCTGGCCGCGCAACCCGGTCAGATACCGCTGGTAGTCCCGGCGTTCCTCGTTGATCTGCGCCTTCTTCTGCGCGCCGCCGCGGCCGAGCGACATCACCACCATGCCCACCATCGCGGTGAGGAACAACGCGCCGAAGATGTACGTCATCACGCCACCGTCGCGTCCGATGTAGACGAACGACATGGCGCCCATGCCCAGCATCATCGGCATGAACATCAGCAGCTGCATGGCTCCGCCGGAGGAGCCCTTCGGCAGCATCGGCGGGGACTGCAGGACGATTTCACCGGGCTGCTCGCCCAGGGCCGGCAGGCGGTCGCGAGTGGCGCTCATCAGGGTCTTTCTGGCCGCTTGTGGGTAATCCTGCCGATCATTCTGGCCACTCGTGCCGCCCTCGCGGTGGGTACTTTTGCCGTCCGCTCACGTCTGGTGGCGAACTTACGCTGCTGCTCAACGCAGACGTGGGGGAAGAGAGTAAGGAGAGCCATGGTCGGCACGGGCGAGTACCGGGCGGAGCCCGAGGCCATGCGCTCGGCGGTCGGGAACCTGGGCGGCATCATCATGCAGGGCATCAACGTCGTCGCCGACCTCGAACGCACCGTCCTCCAGCCGATGTCGTTCGCCACGTTCGGCAGCGCGGTGGCGGCGGCAAACACGGCCATGCAGAGCCAGCAGGTGGTCGCGGTCCGGACGCTCCTGCAGCTGCTGCAGCAGATCAACGGCTTCATCAAGAGCAGTGCCGACGCCTACCAGGCCGCCGACGAGGCGGTCGCGGGCGGATACGGCGGCCGTCCCGGTGGCGGCGCGGGTTCCACGTCGTCGTCGATCTGGGGCAACTCGCACGCCTCCGAACTGGCGACCCTGGCCATCAACGACAGCGCCGGCGGGCAGGGCGAGCCGTCGTCGGTCGGCAACGTGCTGCGCTACCTGGGGGACGCGCGGCTGGGACAGCTCGGCGACCACCCGATCACCGACACGCGGTTCCACGGTGTCTCGGATTTCAACGACTGGCTGGCCGGTGACGCCGACAACCAGGCGCGGGTCGGGGTCATCGAGGTCTACGCCGGTACGGCGCGCAACTTCGGCGACGTGCCGGGCGGGGTGCACAGCGGCGACGTCGTCGTGGTCGAACCGCTCCTGTTCTCCGACCGCGAGCCGGTCATCGCCATCGCCGGAGAGGGCGGGCTGCTCTACAACCACGGAATCGTCGACGCGGACATCAACGGCCTGGCGAAGGTCAGCGTCTACCGCCCGGCTTCCGTCTGACTTCCGGCCTGAGGAGCGACCATGCTGACCTACCCCAATTCCAGCGCGATGGACGCCACGGCGTCCTCGGGCGGGCCGATCACGATCCTGCCGCAGATCCTCACCGGCCAGCCGGAGCAGATCGCGAAGCACGTCCTCGAAGTGCTCAAGAAGGCCAACGAGTTCCTCACCATGTACAACGAGGTGACGAAGGCCGCCGAGCAGCTGGGCAAGATCTGGTCCGGCGCCGCGTCGGACTCCGCGTTGAAGAAGATCACCGACTCCCTGAACTCACTGACCAAGATCATCCAGGTCGTGCAGAAGGGCGCCGAGCTGCTCGGCATCGCCGGGACGCTGATCAAGACCGCGCAGACCGCGTACAAGGCGGTGGTCTCGGCGGTGAACCCGACGGTCGCGGGACTGATGTCGAATCCGTGGACCTACGGTGCCGCGGTCGCGCTTTCCACCGCCACCAGTGCTTCGCTGCGCGCGTTCATCACCGCGATCGGCGCGCTGCTGAAGGCGCTGGGCGTGGTCGACCTCGCCAACCAGATCACCCAGATCGCCACCATCATCGGCGAGGTCCAGAAACTGTTCGGGCACAACGACGCCGGGGACAACGGCGCGGCGGGCAACTCGGCGGTCTCCGGCACCCCGGTCACCAATCCGCAGGCGCCGGGTTCGGTCGCCAGCGGTTCGGGACAGGCGGCCATCGGCGGTTCCGGTGGCGGAGCGGGCGGTGGTTCGACGCCGGGCGAGACGCCGCCGTTCACCCAGTACCGGCCGCCGGCGCTGGGCGGCAACGGTTCCCAGGGCAACTGGCCCGGCGGCGCCGACGCCTGGATCCCGGTGGACAGACCCTCCGGCGGGGGCGCGGGTTCCGGCGGCTCGTACCCGGGCCCGGCCGCGGGCAACGGGAACACGGTCACCATCACCACCGACCTGAGCACCGGCAAGTCCACCGTGCAGGCACCGGGCGGTCAGGACATCGATATCGACATCGACATGAACTACGGCGGAAAGCACTTCGAGCAGCACATCGACATCGATGCGGGTGCTGACTCACCGGCGAAGGGCAGGTAGCCGTGTGGGGGAGCGGTGTGGTCGACGCGTCGGGCGTCGTCAGTTCGATCCTGTCGAACTACCGGCGGCTAGTGGTCGAGTACCAGCGGCGGGTCACCGGTGATCCTTCGGCGCTGACCGCGGCCGGTCAGCGGTGCGGTGACCGGGCGTCGACGGTTTCGGGCCGGGCGGACGAGATCGGCAAGGCGGCGAAGGCGCTCAACGCGTCTTGGGAGGGTGACGCCTACACGGCGTTCTCCATCTCCGCCACGAAACTGAGCCAGGAGCTCGGCGAGCTCGGTACGAAGCTGAGCGACCAGTCGAACCGGCTGCGGGCGGGCGCGCAGGCCCTGCAGGGTGCGAAGTCCTGTGTGGACTCGATCCTCGCCCAGTTCGACCAGTACGCCGCGCAGCTCATCAGCCAGGCGCGGACGGCGAACGCGAACGCGGTCGACGCGTTCATCTCCGCGGCCCGCCAGCTCGGCGAACGCGCCGCGCAGGCGGCGCAGGAGATCGCCGACGAGCTGAGCGAAGAACTCGCGCGGCTGTTCCCGCCGGAGGGCACCGGCCGGATCGAGCACGAGCTCGGCAAATGGGGCCGCGGCCCGCTGTACTGGCTCAACGGCGAAACGCTCGACGGCCGTAAACGCCCGCGTTCGCATCCTTCGTGGTTCGGCAATTCCGGCTGGAAGAAGCTCACCTGGGACGGTCTGGAAGGCACGCGCGCCCCGCGCGCGGCCGACACCCCGTTCGGCAGGCCGAAGCCGGAGAGCCTTGGCGAAAAGGCCTGGGGCAACACCGAGATCACCTATGCCAAGTGGAAGCAGGAACAGGACGGCTTCATCCCCGGGTGGGACGCCAAGATCTCCTCACAGGGCTGGGACGTCAAGGCTTCCGGGCACGCGGAATTGGCCGCCTTCAAGGAAGAGCTCGAACGCAAGGGCGAGTGGGGCGTCGCTTCGGGCAGCGCCAAGGGAACCGCGTTCGTCGGCGGTGAGGTGAACGGTTCGCTGCAGGCGGGCGCGCACGGGGTCGGTGTGCACGCCAACGCCTTCGTGGGCGGCAAGATCGAAGGCGAGCTCGCGGCGGACGTGGCCGGGGTGGGCGTCGGCGCGAGTGGAACCCTCCAATATGGACTCGGCGCGCAGCTCGACGGCCAGGCCGTCTACGACGCCGGGCATATCAAGGTCAACTTCAAGGCGGGTCTCGCGCTCGGCCTCGGTGCCGGGATCGGCGCGAAGATCGACATCGACCTGCCGAAGATCGCGGACACCGTCGGCGAGTACGGTGGCGCGGCCGTCGACGCGGTCAGCGGCGCGGCGGGCCAGGCGGCGGACGCCGTCGGCGAGGCGTGGGACGACGCGATCACCTACGTGGGCACGTGGTGACGGGGATGAGCGAAGCGATGACGCAGGACCGGGTCTCCCTCCCGCTCGGGTTCGACATCCCCGAGGGCTGGGTGCCGGTCGAGCCGGCGTCCGTCGGCGCCGAGGGCGCGGTCTTCGTGGCGGTCCGCTCCGGGACGCACGCGGAGTTCACCCCCAACATCACCCTGAGCATCGGGCAACGGCCCGACCAGGCGGAGATCACCGGCATCGCCGACGAGGCCGTCGAACGCCTCGGCCGGACCATGGCCGCGCTCGAAGTGGTGCGGCGCAAGGTGATCGGCACCGGGATCGCGCCGGGGGTGACGCAGGTGCTGCGCGTCCGCACCGGCGAAGGACAGGATCTCGTGCAGACGCAGGTGCTGCTGACCGTGCCGGGGGCGACCCCGGCCGAGCGGCTGATCCTCGAAATCGCCTGTACCGCAACGCCCGAGGCGGCCCGTGGCCTCGGCGACGACTTCCGGCGGTTCGTGGGCAGTGTCCACGTCCGGCGGGATTTCACCGCAGATGAAGGAGAAGACTCGTGACCACCGACCCCTACGCCATGCCGGACATGGACGAGTTGCTGGACCAGGTCCGCAAGCAGACCGAAGAGGTGCAGCGCATCCAGCGTTCGGTCGAGGCGATGGAGGTCAAGGCGCACTCGCGGCAGAACGAGGTCACCGTCGTGCTGCGCGGTGACGGCCGGTTCACCTCGATCGACATCGACCCGCGCGCGGTGCGGCAGTACGACGCGCGCAACCTCTCGGAGATCGTGCTGGAGGCGGTCAACAACGGGCTGCAGAAACTGGCCGAGGCCAGCAGCGCCAAATTCGCCCCGGTCATCGAGTCCGCCAAGTCGATCGAAGCATGACGGCCGCGATCGCGGGCTCCACCCGGCGCGTCACGGTGGTGACACCGAGGGCGCGCGTCGACGTGGCGCTGCCGCAGCAGAGCACGTTCGCCGAACTCGTCCCGCAGCTCGTGCGGCTCGCGGGTGCTTCGGGGCAGGCGTCGGCCGAGCATCCCGGCTGGGTGCTGTCCCGGCTCGGCGGCGCTCCGCTCGCGCTCGGGCTCACGGTCGCCGCGGCGCAGGTGCGCGACGGCGAAGTCCTCCATCTGACCCCGCGGGAACGCCCGCGGGGTCCGCTGCTGTTCGACGACGTCGTCGACTCGATCGCCAGCGTCGCCGAGTCGGGCACCGGGCGGTGGGGGCCGTCCGTGGCGCGCAAGGCCGGCATCGTCGCGTCCGTGGTGCTGCTGCTCGCCGGTGGGCTGCTGGTGCAGGCCGCGGCGTCCGGCAGTGTGCTGGCGCCGATCGGGACCGGGCTGCTCGCGCTGGTACTGGTGCTGGGCGGTGGCGCGCTGAGCCGCGCGTACGGCGACGCGGAGGCCGGTGCCGCCGGCGCGCTCGCCGGGGTCGGCGCGGCGCTGCTGGCGGGGATGTCGATCCTGCCGCCGCATCCGCTGTTCTCGCTGTCGGCCGGGCCGCTGGCCGCCGGGCTCGCGGTGGTGACCGTCTATGGCGTGATCGCGGCCGTTTCGGTGGCGGACCGGCTGCCGTGGTTCGTCGCGGTGACGGTGTCGGCCGGGCTCGGCGCGATCACCACCGCCATCGTCCTGCTGGCCGACGTCCGCCCGGTTTCGGCGGCCGCCGTGGTCGCGGTGGTGGCGACGGCGCTGGCCGCGGTCGCGCCGATGATGGCGCTTCGGCTCGGCAGGCTGCCGCTGCCGCGGGTGCCCGACGACATGGACGCGTTCCGTGCCGACGAAAACCCTTCGCTCGGCGAGGACATGGTCGGCGGCACGACGTACGCGCAGGCGTTGCTGACCGGGCTGCTCGTCGCGCTCGGGCTCGTCGTGGTTTCGGCGTCGGTGGTCCTGTCTTCGTCCGGCGGTGCTTGGGAAGCGGGCTTGAGCGCGTTGCTGGGTCTGGCGCTGATGTTGCGTTCGCGCGCCTTCGCCGGCCGTTCGCAGCGGGTGGTGCTCATCGGTTTCGGCGCGGCGGCCCTGGCGGCGGCCGGATTCTGGCTCGCCGCGGGCGGTCCGCGTTCGTTCGTCTTCGCCGCGGGATGCGCCGTGGTCGTCGCGGCCGGGGTCTGTCTCACCTACGCGACGCGTGTCGCGAAGGGACGTCGTTCTCCTTACTGGGCAAGGACTCTCGATATCGTCGAGTTCCTGGTGCTGCTCTCGCTGATCCCGTTCGTCGGCATGATCGCCGGCGTCTACGAGGCCGTGCGAGGCTGATCTCTCCGGCCGCATTCAGTTGACGGGTAAGGCTCCGCTGACGTTGCGAAAGTGGCTTTCGCAACCCGCTACCTTGCCGGTCTCTCTGTGCGCGACTGCCCCACACTCAGAGGACGAAACGCGCCCAAGCCTTTCGGTTCATACGGCGCCGATAGAGCCGGTCCGACGTGGCAGTGATGTCGCGAAAGCCACATTCGCGACGTCTGGTGTCCCGAAAGTGGCGTTCGCGACGTCCATGTGTAATCCGGGACCGTGCAATAAGNCCCACCCCCGCAGCGGCGCCGGGGGGGCCCCCCCCGGGCCCCCCCCCCACGTCCATGTGTCATCCGGGACCGTGCATTCAGAAGACCTAAATGCGTTACGTCCGTGAAGGACTCCTTCCCTACCCTCAGAGAAGAAAGGAGTCCTTCACGGACCGTCCCCTCAGTGCTCCAGCGCCAGCGGCAGGGTCCGCCGGACCGCCGCCGCGTGCCGTCCGTGCAGCGGGGTCACCGCGATCCCGGCCGGCCGCACCGGTTCCGCTCCCGGCCGTCCGCCCACCCGGATTGTCACCTCGGACTTCTCGCGTCCGCCAGGCGACCGGTACAGCGTGTACGAAGTCGCGGTGAACGCCGAGCCGGGCACGTGAAGATCCAGTGTCCGCGCGAGATCCCGTTCCGACCGGGGCCGGTAGCAGACCTGCGACGCCCCGCCCCAGTCCCAGGAACGCCAGCCGTCCACCGGCGCGTCCTGGCCGCTGCCGAGCGCGACGCGGAGGTTCTCCGTCACCTCGCCCGCTTCGAGCACGGTGCTCTCGAACCCGGCTTCGGCCAGCGTGCCCATCAGGCGTAGCGCCGCGCAGGCGGTGCTCCGCAACGCGCCGAGTTCTCCGCCGCCTCTGGCGAGCGCGGCGATCGGAGCCTCCTCGGGCCGATACCGGACGGTGAGCCAGCGGACCCGCAGCAGGGACTGTCCATTGGGGACGGTCCAGGTCAGCAGTTGCGCGCTGGACAAAGGGATCCCGGTGCTCGTGTACGCCTCGCGCAGGATGCCGACGAGCGTGTCCGGCGACGGTGCCACGGTGCCGGGGGTGAGCCGCACGATGGCGCTCCACCCGTCGCTCACCTCGGCGACGCCGAACCGGTTGCCCGCGCGGTCGACGTGCTGGCGCACCCGGACGGGACCGGCGAGCCGGTGCAGTGGATCGGGGACTTCGTTCTTGTCGCGGCGCTTCAGTCGATACCTGGCCCAGGTGAGTGCCCAGCCCGCGGCGTGGCGTCCGGCGAAGCGGACCGAAGTCGTCAGCACGAGGACGCCGGCGACAGCGACGATACTGATCCACGCGGCCTGTGGGATCCCGTCGACGGTCAGGGCCAGCAGGATCGCGATCCCGGCGATCTCCCAGAGCGCCGCCTGCAGCGGGCGGATCGGCAGCAGCCAGGGCAGCGGCGCCGCCCCCGCGACCCCCCGCGCGGGCGCCTGTTCCGGGGCCGGTCGGGCCGGGGCTTCAACCGACAAGGAATTCCCCTCCTCCGTGCACGCGCACGACGGTAGCCCCGCCCCGCGCGGGGGAGGGGCGTAAAAAATACCCTCACCGCGAACCTGGCCGGAACCTAACGTGAGCACCCTCGAACGGGTGGGCAAGAGCGGCGGGGGACGGGAGCGTGTGGACGCAGCGGGACCAGATCCAGGCCTACCAATTCCTCCGCAGGAGACTGGTTTCGGCACTGGTCTCGGCTGACGCCAACCATCCGGTCGCCCCGAGCCGCAGGCTCGTCATCGGAACCCTTTGCGGCCTCGGCGTCGCGTTGCTGGTCACCGCGGTGTTCGGCGTGATCGGCCTGCTGAACCCGTCCGGCGGCAAGGACTGGCTGGCGGGCGGCAAGGTGATCGTCGAAGAAGGCACCGGCGCGCGCTACATCCTCGGCCAGGACGGCGCGCTGCACCCCGTGCTCAACTACGCCTCCGCGCGGTTGATGGCGGGCGGCAACGGCGAGGCCACCGTGACCGTCCCTTCGGACAAGCTCGCGAAGGCGCCGCGCGGTTCGCAGATCGGCATTCCCGGCGCCCCCGACTCGCTGCCCGCGGCGGCCGCGCTCGTCAAAACGCCGTGGACGAGCTGCTCGCGGACCACTCAGGACGCGCCCGCGTCGGCAGAACCGGAGACGACGGTGCTCCTCGGCGCGCCCGCGGCCGGGGTCGACCTGCCGAGGGACCAGGCCGTCGTGGTCCGTGTCCCCGACGGCGAGCGCTACCTCGTGACGGCGGGACGCCGCTACAAGCTCACCCCGGAAGCCGCCACGGCGCTGCAGTTCGACACCTATCCGGTGATCGCGGTGTCGTCCCGGTGGATCGGTACCGTCGCCGCCGGCCGCGATCTGGCCTACCGCGCGGTCGAGGACGCCGGACGGCCCGGCCCGAAGGTCGGCGGCACCGCGACGAAGGTCGGTTCGGTGCTCGGCGTCGTCGACGCGATGGCGTCGCCCAACGACGCGACGTCCTACTACCTCGTCCGCGCCGAAGGGCTCCAACCGATCGGACAGACCGAGGCGAGCCTGCTGATCAACACGCCGGAGAACGCGGACGCCTACAACGGTGTCCCGGCGCCCGTCGCGGTGCGCGCGGCCGACGTCGCCGCGGTGCCGAAGGTCGCCTCGGCGAGGACCGGCGGCGCCGATCCCGCCGAGTATCCGGACCGGATCCCGCGAAAAGCGCCCGTTACCGGACAGTCCGTGACGTTATGCGCACACGGTTCTCGAATCGTTATCTCCGCACAGGTCCCGTTGCCGCAAGGTGCGAAGGCGATCCCGGTGACGGCGCGCACGGACGCGCTCGTCGCCGACGCCGTCTTCGTGCCTCCGTCGGGAGGCGCGGTGGTGGCGGAATCCGGTTCCGGCACGGTCTACGTCGTCACCGACACGGGCCTGAAGTACCCGGTGGCGAGCACCGAGGCACTCGCTTCGCTCGGGTACGGCCAAGCCGAACGGCAACCGGTTCCGAATGGATTGCTGGCACTGGTGCCGCGCGGGCCCGCGCTGGACCCGGCGCAGGCAGGCCGCGCGGTGTCCGCGGCGGTGGGTGGGACGGGGTGATCGGAACGTGCAGGTGACCGAAGACAGGCCGGAGACCGACCGGGTCGACGTCGCGGTGATCGAAGACCATCCGCTGTACCGGCACGCCGTGGTGCGGGTCCTCACCGAGGCCGAAGGGATCGAACTGGGCGCGGTGGTCGATTCGGTCGCCCGGTTCCACGTCCATCCGCAGCCGCCCGGCAGCGTGGTGCTGCTCGACCTCGGCCTGCCGGGGATCGCCGGGGCGGCCGCCGTGCTCCAGGTGGCCGAACTGGGACATCACGTGCTCGTGGTGTCCGCGCAGGCCGAGCCCGAGCAGGTGCTCGGCGCGATCGCCGCCGGTGCCAAGGGATTCCTGTCCAAGGACGTCGACGTCGACGAACTGCTGACCGCGATCAGGACGGTCGCGCGGGGCAGGGCCTACGTTTCCGCGGTGGTGGCCGGGATGATCATCAAGGACAACGCCGACCGTCCCGCGCCGGCCCCGGACGTCGCGCTCTCCGCGCGGGAGAAGCAGGTCCTGCGGCTGGTCGCGGCGGGCGAACGCGACGTCGACATCGCCCGCATCCTCGGGATCGGAGTTCGGACGGTCCGCGGTTATCTGGACCGGATCCGTGACAAACTCGGAGAGAGAAGGCGGGCCGGTCTGGTCCGCAAGGCCATCCAGTTCGGGCTCGCGTCTCCGCCGGAGGTGCCCGGCCCGTCTCGGCCGGTCGCGCCCCGCGCCGACGCGGGCGGATTCGAAGGACGCCGGTGAACGCAGACGAGCAGCAGCCGAAACGCACCACGCCGATCAACGTCGGGGTGATCGAAGATCATCCGCTGTACCGGGACGCCGTCGCGCGTGTCCTCACCGAAGCGCCCGACATCGCGCTGGGCGCCGTCGCCGACTCCGTCGCGCGGTTCGCCGTCCAGGAACAGCCGCCCGGCAGCGTCGTCGTCCTCGACCTCAAGCTGAGAGGCGTCCAGGACGCCGCCGCCGTGCTCGAAGTGGGCCAGATGGGGCACAAGGTGCTCGTGGTGTCCGCGCACGCCGAGCAGCCCGAGGTACTGGGCGCCATGCAGGCCGGGGCGAAAGGCTTTCTCTCCAAGGACGTCGACGGCGACGAACTCCTGCGCGCCATCCGCACCATCGCCGAGGACAACGCGTACGTGTCGCCGACGCTGGCCGGGATGATCATCCAGGACAGCGAAGACCGTCACGCCGGGCCCAAGATCGTCCTTTCCGAGCGGGAGAAGCAGGTCCTGCGGCTGGTCGCGGCGGGCGAACGCGACGTCGACGTGGCGGAGATCCTGAACATCAGCGTGCGGACCGTGCGGTCCTATCTCGACCGGATCCGGGACAAGACCGGGGAACGGCGGCGGGCCGGATTCGTCCGCGTGGCGATCCGCGAGGGCCTGCTGCGCTAGCCCCCGCGTTTAGTCCTCTGGATGCGGTAGTTGCCCAGCGCAACGACCGCATCCAGAGGACTAAACGCGTGGTCCCGAGAAGTTCACCCGCAGCGTGTAGACCGAACTGGACGCGGTGATGAACAGATCGTTCCGCCGCGGTCCGCCGAACGTCAGGTTCGAACAGACCTCCGGCACACGCAGTTTCCCGATCCGCGTGCCGTCGGGCGCGAAGCAGTGCAGGCCGTCGTGCGCCGCGGCCCAGACCCGGCCCGCGGCGTCCACGCGCACGCCGTCGAAACCGCCGGCGTCGCAGGTCGCGAACACCTCGCCACCCGACAACACGGACCCGTCCACCGAGAAAACCCTGATATGACTGGGTTTCTGCCGCGTGTCCGCGATGTAGAGCAGAGACTCGTCGAGCGAGAAAGCGAGCCCGTTCGGGCGCGAGAAATCGTCCGCGACGATCCGTACGGAACCATCCGGATCGACCCGGTAGACGTGGCAGGCGCCGATCTCACTTTCCGCCTCGTGGCCTTCGTAGTCGCTGTCGATGCCGTAACTCGGGTCGGTGAACCAGATCGCGCCGTCCGAGGACTCGACGACGTCGTTGGGGCTGTTGAACCTCTTGCCCTGATAGGTGTCCGCGAGGACGGTGGTCGTGCCGTCGTGTTCGGTGCGCGTCACCCGGCGGCCGCCCTGTTCGCAGCTGACGAGCCTGCCCTGGCGGTCGACGGTGTGCCCGTTGTGGAATCCGGCGGGCTCGCGGAACACGCCGACCGCGCCGGTGGTCTCGTCCCAGCGCAGGACCCGGTCGTTCGGGATGTCGCTGAACACCAGGTACCGGCCGGCCGGGAAGTAGGCGGGCCCCTCGGTCCAGCGGCAGCCGGTGTGGATCCGCTGCATCCACTCGTCCCCGTTGACGCGGGCGAACCGTTCGTCGAGGACTTCGAAGTGTGCCTTGACCATGTCCATGGAAACCCCAGTGCTCTGAATGAGATATTGCGATCATCATGAACCGCCGAACTTGATATGGTCAACTCATGGATGACGTAGATCGCATGCTGCTCACGGCGTTGCAGCAGGACGCGACTCAGGCGTACGCCGCGCTCGGCAAGGCGGTCGGCCTGTCCGCGGGCGCCGCGCACGAGCGGGTCCGCAAACTGCGCGAACAGGGCGTCATCCGGCGCACGACCGTGGACGTCGATCCGGCGGCGGTCGGCCGGGGAGTGATGGCGTTCGTGCTGGTCGAGGCGGGCTCGTGGATGGGCGACGCGCCGACCAAGGCCGCGCTGGAGGCGTTGCCGGAGGTCGTCGAGGCGCACATCGTCGCGGGCCCGGCCTCGCTGCTGGTGAAGGTGCGCACGCCGACCACCGAGGAACTGCAGGCGTCACTGCGCAGGCTGTACGCGATCGAGGGGGTCACCGGGACGCAGACGATCGTGGTGCTCGAATCCTTCTTCGAGCGTTCTGTGGACGCTAGAGGCGACGGTTCGCCAGCACCCCCGTCGCCGCCCGCGCCTTCCCGCTGACCGCGGGATCCACGTCGACGACCACCAGTTCCGGCCCGGCGCCCAGCTGGGTGTGGACGCGGCCGAAACCGTCGGAGACCGTGGAGTAGCCGATCCCGGTGGGAGCCTTCGGATTCACCGGGGTCGAGGTCGTGGCCGGATCGGCCTGCCCGCAGCCCAGCACCCAGCAGCCGGAGTCGAGCGCGCGGGCGCGCACCAGCACCTCCCACTGCTCGCGTTTGCCCTCGCCCGCGCCCCAGGACGTCGGCACGAGGACGATGTCGGCGCCGTCGTCGGCCAGCTTCCGGAACAGTTCAGGGAAGCGGATGTCGTAGCAGGTCGCGACGCCGAATGTGGTCCCGTCGACCTCGAAGGTGGCGGGCGCGGAGCCGGGAGCGACCGTGTCGGACTCGGCGAACCCGAAGGCGTCGTACAGATGGATCTTGTCGTAGCCGAAGTGATGCCCCGCGCCGGTGACGAGCAGGGTGTTGCTCACGCGCCCGTCGGGTGACGGCGTGAACATGCCCGCGACGACCACGACGCCGTGCTCTTCGGCGAGCCCGGCCACAGTGGACGCCCACGGTCCGTCCAAGGGTTGCGCGACGGGCCCGAGCGGGATGCCGAAGCGCGCCATCGCCGCCTCCGGGAACACGACGATCCGGGCGCCTTCGCCCGCCGCGGCCGTCACGCCCTCGCGAATCAGCTTCAGGTTCGCCTCGGGATCCTCGGCGGCCGTGAGCTGGCACAACCCGATTCGCGGCACGGAGGCCTCCCTCATCGTGGGATCGCTGGTCACCACCCCAGTGTGCCTGCTCGGGGCGATCCGGCCACCTCGTACCCTTGACCCATGCTGAACCGTACCGACCTGCGTGGACAGGTCCCGTCCGTTGCCGAGCTCAGGCGCACGCTCCCGCGTGCCGAGTACGACGTGGACGCGGCGCTGCATCACGTACGGCCGGTGGTCGAGGCGGTCCGCGATCGCGGTGTCGAGGCGGTTCTCGAGTACACCGAGAAGTTCGACAAGGTCCGCCCCGGCGGCGTCCGCGTGGCCGCCGCGGAGCTCACCAGCGCGCTCGCGAACCTCGATCCGGCCGTCCGCGAGGCGCTGGAGGAGTCGATCGCCCGCGCCCGCAAGGTCCACGGCGACCAGCGCCGCCAGGACGTCACGACCGAGGTCGTCGACGGCGGCACCGTCACCGAGCGCTGGATCCCGGTCGAGCGCGTCGGCCTGTACGCGCCGGGCGGGCTCGCGGTCTACCCCTCGACCGTGGTGATGAACGTCGTCCCGGCGCAGATCGCCGGTGTCGGCACGCTCGTGCTGTGCTCGCCGCCGCAGGCCGCGTTCGGCGGGCTCCCGCACCCGACGATCCTCGCCGCCGCCGAACTGCTCGGCGTCGACGAGGTCTGGGCCGTCGGCGGGGCGCAGGCCGTCGCGCTGCTCGCGTACGGCGGCACCGACACCGACGGCGCGACGCTGGAGCCGGTCGACGTCGTCACCGGGCCCGGCAACATCTACCTCACCGCGGCCAAGCGGCTGCTGCGCGGCATCATCGGTATCGACTCCGAGGCGGGCCCGACCGAGATCGCCATCCTCGCCGACGAGACCGCCGACCCGGTGCACGTCGCCGCCGACCTGATCAGCCAGGCCGAGCACGACCCGCTCGCCGCGAGCGTGCTGGTCACCACGTCCGAGGAGCTCGCGGACGCCGTCGACAAGGAGCTGGCCGGCCGCGTCGCCGCGACCAAGCACTCCGAGCGGGTGACGGAAGCCTTAGGCGGCAAGCAGTCCGGCATCATCCTCGTGTCCACTGTAGACGACGGGATCCGTGTCGTGGACGCGTACGCCGCGGAACACCTGGAGATCCAGACCGCGGACGCGCCGGCGGTGGCTGCCCGCGTGCGCAACGCCGGCGCGATCTTCGTCGGGGCGTACGCGCCGGTCTCGCTCGGCGACTATTGCGCCGGGTCGAACCACGTCCTGCCCACCGGCGGGTTCGCGCGGCACTCGTCCGGGCTTTCGGTGCAGAGCTTCCTCAAGGGCGTGCACGTCGTCGACTACAGCCAGGACGCGCTGCGCGAGATCGCCGGCCGCGTCGTCGCGCTGGCGAACGCCGAAGACCTGCCCGCGCACGGCGAGGCCATCACGGCGCGGTTCGAAGGGGAGCGCGCATGAGCATCGGCGAGGAGATCACGCTCGGCGCGCTCCCGCTGCGGGACGACCTGCGGGGCAAGACCCCGTATGGCGCGCCGCAGCTGGACGTGCCGATCCGGCTCAACACCAACGAAAACCCGTACCCGCCGCCGGACGCGCTGGTGGCCGACGTCGCCGAGGCCGTCCGCGCCGAAGCCGCTTCGCTGCACCGCTACCCGGATCGCGACGCCGTCGCGCTGCGCCAGGACCTCGCGGACTACCTCGCGGTGTCCACCGGCGTGCTCGTGTCGGAGTCGAACGTGTGGGCCGCCAACGGGTCCAACGAGATCCTGCAGCAGATCCTGCAGGCCTTCGGCGGTCCCGGCCGCTCGGCGCTGGGTTTCGAGCCGTCGTACTCGATGCACCCGATCATCTCGGCGGGCACCCGCACCGACTGGCTGCCGGTGCCGCGCCGCGACGATTTCACGCTCGACACCGAGAAGGCGGCCGCGCTCGTGCGCGAACGCCGTCCGGACATCGTGTTCGTGACCAGCCCGAACAACCCGACCGGGGGGTCGATCCCGTTCGGCGAGCTGCGCGGGCTGCTCGAAGCGGCCCCGGGCATCGTGGTGGTCGACGAGGCGTACGCGGAGTTCTCGTCGCAGCCGAGCGCCGTCGAGCTTCTCGAGGAGTACCCGGCGAAACTGATCGTGTCGCGCACGATGAGCAAGGCGTTCGCCTTCGCGGGCGGGCGGCTCGGGTATCTCGCGGCCGCGCCCGCGATCGTCGACGCGCTGCAGCTGGTGCGGCTGCCGTACCACCTCTCGAAGCTCACGCAGGCCGCCGCGCGCGCGGCGCTGCGGCACGCGGACGCCACCCTCGCCTCGGTCGCCAAACTCGCGGCCGAACGTGACCGCGTGGTGGAAGCGTTGCTGGGCTTGGGATTCACGCCGGTCCCGAGCGACGCGAACTTCGTCCTCTTCGGACGGTTCGCGGACGCGCCCGCGACCTGGAAGTCCTATTTGGACAACGGCGTGCTGATCAGGGACGTCGGCATCGAAGGGCACCTGCGGGTGACCATCGGGACGCCGGAAGAGAACGACGCCTTTCTCGAGGCCAGCAAGGAGGTGCCGCGATGAGTCGCGTCGGCAAGGTGGACCGCACCACCAGGGAATCGTCCATTTCGGTCCAGCTCGACCTGGACGGCACGGGACAGGTGGAGATCGACACCGGTGTCCCGTTCTACGACCACATGCTCACCGCGTTCGGCGTGCACGGCTCGCTCGACCTCAAGGTGCAGGCGACCGGTGACGTGCACATCGACGCGCACCACACCGTCGAGGACACCGCGATCGTGCTCGGCCAGGCACTGCGGCAGGCGCTCGGCGACAAGAGCGGCATCCGCCGCTTCGGCGACGCGTGGATCCCGATGGACGAGACCCTCGCGCACGCCGCGATCGACGTCTCCGGGCGCCCGTACTGCGTGCACCTCGGCGAGCCGGAGCAGTTCAACAGCTTCACCATCGGCGGGAACTACCCGTTCGTGCTGACGCGGCACGTGTTCGACTCGCTGTCGTTCCACGCGCAGATCGCGCTGCACGTGCGGGTGCTGCACGGCCGCGACCCGCACCACATCGCGGAGGCCGAGTACAAGGCCGTCGCGCGTGCGCTGCGCGCCGCCACCGAGCCGGACCCGCGGGCGGGCGGCATCCCGTCGACGAAGGGCGTCCTCTAACCCCCGCATTTCGTCCTCTGGATGCGTTCCTTGCGTGTGCAACTACCGCATCCAGAGGACTAAACGCGGTAGGTGTTGAGGAGTACACCGGACGGGGTGCTCGTGGTGCCGACGAACTTCATGGAGCAGGCCGGGGTTCCGTCGGCGAAGAAACGCTTGCCTGTGCCCAAAAGGAGCGGGTAGACGGCCAGCACGACTTCGTCCGCGAGCCTGTTTTCGAGCAGTGCCGAGGTCAGCGTGGAGCTGCCCGAGAGGATGAGGTCCGGGCCGTCCTGTGCCTTGAGGCGGCGAACGCCTTCGACGAGGTCCGGGCCGATTCCCTCGAACGGACCCCATTTCAGGCTTTCCGGCCGATGGGTGACAACGTATTTCGTCGCTGCCTTGAGCCGGTCCGCGAACGGGTCGCTCGGCGCGTCCGGCCAGTACTCCGACCAGAGGTCGTAGGTGCGGCGGCCGAGCAGCAGGTCGAAGTTTTCGGTGTGCGCGGCCAGGAGGGCTTCCCGGCCGGCGGGGGTCCGGTACGGCATGTTCCAGCCGCTGTACGGGAAGCCGTTCTCGTCTTCGGAATGCTGGATCACGCCGTCGAGAGAGATGTGCTCGATGATCTTGAGTCTTCTCATCACGCCTCCAGCAGTGCGTCGAGTTGGGGCATCGCGGCCCGGAAGCCCTCTTCCATCCCGGGGATCGTCTTCTCCATGGCTTCGACACTGGAAAACCGCGTCACGTGGATCATCCGTGATCCCGTGGGTGTCGGCTCGAAGGTGAAGGTCATCGAGGTGGGCATGTTTTCGTCGTTGTCGTCGCCGTCCTCCGCTTCGAAGAAGTCGATGGGGTTCACCTCGGTGAACTTCCAGGAGTTGGGCCACTTCTCCCCGTTGGGCCCGGACAGGTAGTACTCGGCGCGGCCGCCCGCCCGGAAATCGTGATGGGTGAACGTGGCGGGCGCGAAAGGCGGGCCCCAGAAGCGCTCCAGTTGCCTTGGATCCTCCCAAGCCGCCCAAAGCCGCTTTCGCGGAACGGGAAAGTCCGCCACGACGGTGAGACTGAGCTTTTCGGGCTCCTTGGTGACGGAGGTGATCGGCATCGTCATTCCCCTTCTTGCAGGACATCGTCGAGCTGCGCCACACGTTGGCGCCAAAGGACTTCGTAGGAGTCGAGCAGCTCACTGGCGCGTTGGAGCCGCTCGCGGTCGGTCGAGACCAGCTGTTCGCGGCCGCTGGCGCGTTTCCGGACCAGCCCCGCGCGCTGGAGCACGGCGACGTGTTTCTGCACGGCGGCGAAGCTCATCTCGTAACGCACGGCGAGATCGGAGACCGACGGCGTTTCCGTGATGGCCCGCGCCAGGATGTCGCGGCGCGTGCCATCGGCCAAGGCGCGGAAAAGCTGGTTGAGCGATTCCTCGCTTTCCTCCCGAAGTACAACCATGTGGTTGTACGTTAGCCGTGTCCGGTCGCGAGGGCAAGGTCCGGGCCCGGCGCGGTCCCGGCTGTGGGCGTGTGGCAGGGTGGCGGTCGTGAGTAACACGACCATCGCTGTGCTGCTGTTCGCGCTCGGCGGCTTCCTGATCGGCGGCGTCTACGCGACCTGGAAGAGCGTCAAGTTCATGGCCGTCGTGCTGGGGATCGGTGCGGTGCTGGCGATCGGCGGCGCCATCGCCTGGCTGGCCTGACCGCCGCCCGGTAAATCGGCTGCGCGCCGTGACGGCGGCGGGCATGCTGTCCGGCATGTCCGGAAACCCGCGCTCGGTCGCCGAAGTCGTCCGGCTCCAGCGATCGGGGAGCCGCGTCAAATTTCTGTTCTTCTGGGGCCACCAGCCGCCGCGTGACGGCACGATCGGTCCGGAATGCTTCAGCCAGTGGTGGCCCGCCCGGTTCACCGCCGACGGCGAAACCTTCCCGACGGCGGAGCACTACATGATGTGGCGCAAAGCCGTCCTGTTCGACGACGCCGAGAGCGCGGCGCGGATCCTCGCCGCCCGGCATCCGCGTCAGGCCAAGGAGCTGGGCCGCGAAGTGCGGGGATTCGAGCAGAGCCGGTGGGAAGACGCGCGCTCCGCCATCGTCCTAGAGGGGACGATCGCGAAGTTCGGGCAGCATCCGGAACTGCGCGATTTCCTGCTCGGTACCAGGAATCGGGTGCTGGTCGAGGCCAGCCCGCTGGACGCGATCTGGGGGATCGGGCTCGCCGCCGACCATACGGACGTCGAGAACGCGGAACGCTGGCGCGGCCTGAACCTGCTCGGCTTCGCACTGGGAGAGGCCCGCGCGGCGCTCGCCTGAGTACGTGAAGGCCCCCTTCACTGCGCTAGACGCAATGAAGGGGGCCTTCACGTACTTATCGAGGGGGTCCAAGCGGCGCGTCGCGAAAGCCACTTTCGCGACGTCTGATGTCTCGAAAGTGGCTTTCGCGACATGGGCGCACCGGGCCCAGGCCGCCTTCGCCTCCAGAACCTACTTCGAGGCGTCGACCAGCTCTCGCTCGTCAGGCGCATCGAGCTGCTTCGCGAGCTTCTCGCCTTCGACGTCGACATCGGGCAGCACGCGATCCAGCCACTTCGGCAGCCACCAGGCACCGCGGCCGAGCAGCGACATCAGCGCCGGCACGATGGTCATCCGGATAACGAACGCGTCGACGAGCACCCCGAAGGCCAGCGCGAACCCGATCGACTGGATCAGCGACGATTCCGCGAGGACGAACCCGGCGAACACGCTGATCATGATCAGCGCGGCGGCGACCACGACGCGGGAGCCGTGCCGGAAACCGGTGACCATCGCCTGCTGCGGGTCGGCGCCGTGGACGTATTCCTCCCGCATCCGCGTCACCAGGAACACCTGGTAGTCCATCGCGAGCCCGAACAGCACGCCGATCAGCAGGATCGGCAGCATGCTCATGATCGGCCCGGTCGTCTTCACCCCGAGCAGGTCGGTGAGCCAGCCCCACTGGAACACCGCCACCACGGCGCCGAACGTCGCGACCACGGAGCCGAGGAAGCCCAGCGTCGCCTTCAGCGGGACCACGATCGACCGGAACACCAGCATCAGCAGCAGGAACGCCAGCCCGACGATCAGCGCGAGATAGGGCAGCATCGCGTCGGCGAGTTTCTCCGAGACGTCGATGTTGGCCGCGGTCTGGCCGGTCACCGCCAGCGACGCGCCGGTGGCCGTGCCGAGCCCCGCGTTCAGGCCGCGGATGTCGCTGACCAGGTCTTCGGTCGCGGTGCTGCTCGGACCGCTCTTCGGGATGACGGTCAGCAGCGCCAGGTCGCCGTCCCGGTTGGTCTTCGGCGGCGTGACGATCGGGCGTTCGGGGAGGCCGCCGATACCCGCGGCCGCCTGCTGGAGCGCGGCTTGGCGGTCGGTGCTGCCGCTCAGGTCGACGACGATCACCAGCGGCCCGTTCGCGCCTTCGCCGAAGCTGCGCGCGACGGTGTCGTAGGCCTTGCGCTGGGTGGTGTCCGGCGCGGCGGTGCTGTCGTTCGGCAGGCCGAGTTGCATGCTCGCGGCCGGGATGGCGACGATCGCGAGACCGGCGATCGCGGCGATCAGCACCGGGATCCGGCGGCGGGCCACGAAACGCGCCCAGCGCTCGCCGTGTGTCGTCGCGTTTTCCTTGCGGCGCAAGCGGATCTTGCCGCCCGCCAGTTTGCCGCCCGCGAAGCCGAGCACGGCGGGCAGCAGGGTGAGCGCGATGACGACCGCGATGGCGACGGTGATCGCCGCGGCGATGCCCATCTCGCCGAGGAACGGGATGCCGACGACGGTCAGGCCCGCCAGCGCGATGATCACGGTCAGCCCGGCGAACACGACCGCGGAACCCGCCGTGCCGGTGGCGCGTCCGGCGGCTTCCTCCGGATCCCGGCCGATCGTGAGTTCGTGCCGGTAGCGGGAAACGATGAAGAGCGCGTAGTCGATGCCGACGGCGAGGCCGATCATCAGCGCGAGTACGGGTGTGTTCGTGTTCAGTTCCAGGAAACCGGACGCCGTCGTGATCCCCGCCATGCCGATACCGACGCCGATGAGCGCGGTCAGCAGGGGGATCCCGGCCGCGAGCAGCGAGCCGAAGGTGATGATCAGGACGACGGCGGCCACCGCGACACCGAGACCTTCGGTGGCGTTCGTGGCGGGCATCGCCTGGACGGCGTCGCCGCCGAATTCCACCGTGTACCCGGCTGCCTTGGCGGAATCCGCGGCGGCCATCAGGCCGTCGCGGTCTGCGTCGGTGAGCTCGAAGCCCGGGACGCGGTAGCTGACCTGCGCCAGCGCCACGTGCTTGTCGGGCGAGATCGCCTGCGTCTGCAGCGGGTCGGTCACGCCTGCGACCTTCGGCGCGTCCGTGAGTCCCTTGACGAGCCCCGCGATCGCGGCCTGCCCACCGGCGTCGGTGATGTCACCAGGCGCCGAGATGACGACGCGCGCCGTCGCGCCGCCGGCGGCGGCTTCCGGGAACCGGTCGGCGAGCTGGTCGATCGCCTTCTGCGATTCGGTGCCGGGGATGGTCACCGAGTTCGAAAGCTGGCCGGACAGGGTCAGCGCGCCCGCGCCGAGGGCCACCAGGACGGCGGCCCACACCGCCGTCACCAGGACCCGGCGCCGGAACGAGAACCGGCCCAGGCGGTACAGGAAGCTGGCCACGAAACTCTCCCGTTCACTCGTTCAGGTTCATTTCAAGCTAGCCGATCGGCTAGGGGCCTACAAGCCGATCGGCAAGTGTGTGACTAGCCGCACGGCTAGTACTCGTTTGGCCGGGCGGCCACGCTTGACGTAATCTCCGACGGCTGAACGAGGAGGGAACATGGACGTCGTCCACGCGGAGGACACCCGCACGCGACTACTGGGCACTGCGTTGCGGCTGTTCACCGAACACGGCGTGGAAGGCACCTCGCTGCAGATGATCGCGGACGCCCTCGGCGTCACCAAGGCCGCCGTCTACTACCACTTCAAGACGAAGGCGGAGATCACCGAATCCGTCGCCGAACCCGTGCTGCGGGAGCTCGAAGGCATCGTCGACGACGCCCGCGCCCAGCGCACCCGGGGCGCGCAGATCGACCACCTGCTAGACGGTTTCGTCGATCTCGTGGTGCGGCACCGCGCGCTGGTCGCCCTGTTCTCCAGCGACCCCGGCATCGCCCGCGCGATCGAAAAATCCGTCCACCGCTCGGAAAGCTTCAAGAACCGGCTGCTGGAGATCCTCGCCGGCCCGGAGCCGGACGTACTGGGGATGGTCACCGCGCAGGTGCTCCTGGCCGGTATCGCCCTCGCCGGCGGCTCGCCCGAGGTCGCTTCGCTCGACGACGAGACGCTGCGCGAAACGCTCCTCAGCGTCGGCCGCAAGCTCTACAACCGTCCGCGCCGCCGCTCGTGACCGATGTGTTCAAGACAGGCGCCGCGATCCGCGCGACCCTGTCGGCATGAACATCGATCTGAACGCGGCGGCCACGTTCATGGCCACCCAGGCCCGGCTGCTCGACAGGCGGCGCTTCGACGTCCTCTTCCGCGACGGTGACCCGGCCGCGGCGCTCGCCGCGCTGGAGGCGTATCGCAATCCCGACGGGGGCTACGGCCACGGGCTCGAACCCGACTGCCGCTCGGCGACCAGCCAGCCCGCCGGCGCGCTGCACGCCTTCGAGGTCTTCGCCGACGTCGCCAAGTCGACAAGTCCGCGTGCGGCCGAACTCTGCGACTGGCTCGCCTCGATCTCCCTGCCCGACGGCGGGATCCCGTTCGCGCTGCCGATGCCGGACCCCGCCGGTAGCGCGCCGTTCTGGGCGAGCGCGGATCCGACGGTCTCCTCGTTGCAGATCACCGCGATCGTCGCGGTGACCGCGCACCGCGTCGCGGCGCACGACCCCGCGGTCGCCGTGCATCCCTGGCTGGCGAAGGCAACGCGCTACTGCCTCGATGAGATCGAGAAGCTCGACGAGGCACCGCACGCGCTCGTGCTCGCCTTCACGATGAAGCTGGTGGACGCCCTGGGCGACACGCGTCTGGTCGAGAAGCTCGGCCGGTTCGTCCCGGACGACGGCGTGGTCGCCGTCGGCGGCGGGATCGAGGGCGAGGCCATGCGCCCGCTCGATTTCGCGCCGGAACCCGGTGGCCCGGCACGGAAGCTCTTCCGGCCCGGCGTCATCGAAGCGGATCTGCGACGGGTGGCGGGCGGCCAGCACGAAGACGGAGGCTGGCGGGTCGACTACACCAGCTATTCGCCGGCCGCCGCGCTGGAGTGGAACGGGATGTTCACCGTGGGCACGCTGGGGCTCCTGCGGGCCAACGGCCTGGTCTAGGGCAGCCTGCGCAGGAATTCCGGCGGAACGGCGGCGGTGAGCCAGACGCCGTTCGCGCTCACCTGGAATTCGTGCCCGGCGGCGGCCATCTTCCTGGCGTCCACGGCGAGCAGCACCGGGACGCCGCGCCGCGCCCCGACCGTCCGCGCGGTGTCCACGGTCGCCGAAAGGTGGACGGCATGCCGCTTCATCGGCCGGAGCCCTTCGTGCAGGATCGCGTCGAGGAACCGGGAGACCGTGCCGTGGTAGAGCACGTCCGGCGGGATCGCGGCGGGCAGGGCGAGGTCGACGTCGACGCTGTGGCCCTGGCTGGCGCGGATCCGCAGCCCGGACTCGTCGAAGGCGAAGCGCCGTTTGTCGTTGCCCTCGACCACTTCGTCGAGTTCGGCGCGGGTGAGCGGCAAACCGTTGCGGCGCAAGGCCGCCAGGAGTGTGTCGACGTCGACCCAGCCGTCAGGGGTGAGGGTGACGCCGATATCGCCGGGCGCGTGGCGCAGATGCCGGGAGAGTCGTTTCGAGACCCGGATGAGGTGTTTCTTGTCCATTTCGAGTCACAGTGACGCACACCCGGCACCCGCGTGGCAACGGAATTCAGATGCCGCCCTCGGAAGCCGGGCGCAGTTTCCCGGCGCCGGGGCCGAAGCGGGACATCTGGTCGTCGGCGTTGTAGAGCCCGCAGCTGCGCAGGGAGAGGCAGCCGCAGCCGACACATCCGGTCAGCCTGTCGCGCAGGCGCTGCAACGCGTCGATCCGCGCGTCGAGCTCGTCCTGCCAGCCCCGCGACAGGCGGGCCCAGTCGGCCTTGGTGGGGGCGTGGTCCTTGGGCAGGGTCTCCAGTGCCGAGCTGATGTCGTCCAGGCTGAGCCCGACCCGCTGCGCGGCGCGGATGAAAGCGATCCGGCGCAGTACCGAGCGCGAGTACCGGCGCTGATTGCCCGCCGAACGCTCGGAACTGATCAGCCCCTTGTCCTCGTAGAAACGCAAAGCCGTATGGGGTACGCCGCTACGGTCGGCGACCTGCCCGATGCTCAGGTGTTCAGCCAGTCTCGTCACGTCGCCAGGCTAGCCTTGACTTCGACCTAAGTCGAGGTTGCAACCTCGGTTCATGACCACCGACACCAAGACCGGCTACGAGGATCTGCCGAGGCTGATCTCGTTGATGACCGGCGACGAGAAGCATCAGGCCGCCGCGGAGTCCACAGTGGACGTCCTGTGGGTGCTCTACGACCGTGTGCTCGACATCACCCCGGAGAACGTCCGTGCCCCGGGCCGCGACCGTTTCCTGCTGTCGAAGGGCCACGGCCCGATGGCCTACTACGCGGTGCTGGCGAAGAAGGGCTTCATCCACGAGGAGGAACTCGCCGACTGGACCTCGGCCGAGTCCCGGCTCGGTCACCATCCCGACCGGGCGAGGCTCCCCGTGGCCGAGATCTCCAGCGGTTCGCTCGGGCACGGCCTCCCGCTGGCCATCGGCACCGTGTTCGGCCTGCGCGCCAAGGGATTCCGTGAGGCCAAGGTCGTCACCCTCATCGGCGACGCGGAGCTCGACGAGGGATCCAACCAGGAGGCCATCGCGGTGGCGGGCCGGATCGGCATGCCGCAGCTGACCGCCGTCGTCATCGACAACTCCTCGGCCACCCACGGCTGGCCCGGCGGGATCGCGCGCCGGTTCGAGGTCGAAGGCTGGACGACCCGCACCGTCGACGGCCGCGACCACGACGCGCTGTACGAAGCCTTCACCACACCGCATCCGGACCGGCCGCTCGCCGTGGTCGCGACCGTCGAGCGAAAGGGCTGAACCCGTGAACATGCGTGAAACGTTCCTCGAAGCCGCCGCCGACGCGCTCGACACCGACCCGAACGTCGCCGTCGTGCTCGCCGACATCTCCGCGGCACAGCTCGCCTTCGCCGCGCGGAAACATCCCGACCGGGTGCTCAACGTCGGCATCCGCGAACAACTGATGATGAGCACCGCGGGCGGCCTCGCGCTGGCCGGGATGCGCCCGATCGTCCACACCTTCTCGTCGTTCCTCGTGGAGCGGGCCTTCGAGCAGGTCAAACTCGACCTCGGGCACCAGGACGTCGGGGCCGTGCTGGTGTCCTCGGGCGCTTCCTACGACATGCCGACCGCCGGGCGGACCCACCAGGCGCCCGGCGACGTCGCCCTCATCGACACGCTGCCGGGCTGGACCGTGCACGTGCCGGGGCATCCCGAGGAGGCACGGCGGTTGCTGCTCGAGTCCATCCCGGGCGACGGGCGCGTCTATCTCCGGCTTTCCGCGCAGGAGAACGCGAAAGCGCATCTGGGTGCGGGCCTGCAGACCCTGCGCGAAGGCGGGCGAGGGGTGGTGGTGGCCGTCGGGCCGATGCTCGACCGGACACTGGAGGCGACCGCCGACCTCGACGTGACCGTGCTCTACACCTCGACCGTCCGGCCGTTCGACGCCGCCGGGCTGCGCGCGGCCGTCGACGCCGCCGGGACCACCGACGTCGTGCTGATCGAGCCGTACCTCGCGGGGACGTCGGCGCACGCTGTGACGGGCGCGCTGTCCGAAACGCCGCACCGGCTGCTCTCCCTCGGCGTCCGGCGCGACGCGGAAGTACGGATCTACGGCGAAATGGCCGACCACGACCTCGCGCACGGCCTCGACGCCGGCTCGATCGCCTTGTCCGTCAAGGAATTCCTCCGCTAGCGTCACCAGGATGACGAAGATCCGCCCGCTCGCGCTCGGGGTCATCCGGCGTGGTGAAGACCTTCTCGTGTTCGAAGGCCGCGATCACACCAAAGGGGTGACCTACCACCGCCCGCTCGGCGGCGGGATCGAGTTCGGGGAGACCGCCGCCGAGGCGCTGCACCGCGAATTCCAGGAGGAACTCGCGGCGGAGCTGACCTCGGTCGAGCAGATCGCCGTACTCGAGAACGTGTACACCTACGAAGGCAGGCCAGGGCACGAGATCGTGTTCCTGTTCACCGCGGATCTGACGGACAAGGCGTTCTACGAGCGCGACGAGGTCGGCGTGGTGCTCGACGACGGCGCGCGCGTGCACTGGCTGCCGATGGCCGACGTGGCCAGCGGCAAGGCGATCCTGTACCCGGACGGACTCGCGGACCTCCTTTCAGCGCAGCACTGACCGCGCGGTCGGCGTCAGTTCCCGCTGCTCCCAGGGACGTTCGAGGTGGCTCGCGAGTTCGGCGCCTGTCCGGGCGAGAAGTTCGCGGTGTTCGTCGGCGGCCTTCGTGAACCAGACGAACACCCGCTCGTCCTCCCGCACGGGCAGCCGGGGGAAGGTGTTCTCCGCGGGCTCGGTTTCGAAATGGCCGAACGTCTCCACACCGGATTCCCGCAGGGCGGGCGCCACGTTCTCCGCGAAGTGTTCGGAGAACTCCTTGACCGGACCGATCGGATGGCACACCGTCACCAGCACCCGGGAATCCCCGGCGCCGCCGGGAGCGGGGAACCCCGGCCCGGACGGGCGCAGCAGGAGGACGTCGGAGGCGTCGATCATCGTCTCGTTCGCCGCGGGCCCGTGCGCGCGCCACACGGGCCCGTAGTAGAACGATTCGAGCGCGGCACGCCGGGACTCCATGTCCCGGAAACCGCGCAGCCACACGAACCTGTCCGGCTCGGCCGGCTCGCGGAAGAGGCCGAACAAGCGCATGCCGCAGGCTTCCTGGGTCTCCACGAACTCGCGCTCGAAGAGCTCGATCAGCTCGTCCCGGCGGCCGGGGTGCAGCGTGTACCGGCGCAGCTCGACGACGGACTGGAACTCGGGGGAATCGGTCATGCGCGGACCCTAGAGGCCCGCACCGACAGTTTCCGGGTTCTCAGCCGAGCGGTACGTCAGCGGAAGGCGGCGAGCCCGGTGACCGACTGCCCGAGCGAGAGCGCGTGCATCTCTTCGGTGCCTTCGTAGGTCAGCACGGTTTCCAGGTTCGACATATGCCGCATCACCGGGTACTCCAGCGAGATCCCGTTGGCGCCGAGCATGGCGCGCGCGGTCCTGGCGACCTCCAGCGCGGAGCGGACGTTGGCGAGCTTGCCGAAGCTGACGTGGTTGTGGTGCAGCGTCCCGGCGTCCTTGAGCCGTCCGATCCGCAGCGCGACCAGCCCGGCGCGGTTGACCTCGACGACGAGATCGGCGAGTTTGCGCTGGGTGAGCTGGAAACCGGCCAGCGGTTTGCCGAACTGTTCCCGGCTCAGCGTGTACTCCAGCGCGGATTCGTAGCAGGAGCGGGCGGCGCCGACGACGCCGAACAGGATCCCGTAGCGCGCCTCGTTCAGGCAGGACAGCGGTCCACGCAAGCCCCTGACCTCAGGGAACGCCGCGGAATCGGGAAGGCGGACGCCGTCGAGCACGAGTTCCGCGGTCAGCGAGGCCCGCAGCGACAGCTTGTGCTTGACCTCGTTCGCGGTGAAGCCCGGCGTGTTCGTGGGGACGACGAAGCCGCGCACGCCTTCGTCGGTCTGGGCCCAGACGACCGCGACGTCGGCGACGGTTCCGTTGGTGATCCACATCTTCGTACCGCTCAGCACCCAGTCCGAGCCGTCGCGCACCGCGCGGGTCCGCATACTGCCGGGGTCGCTGCCGGCGTCGGGCTCGGTCAGGCCGAAGCAGCCGAGCGCCTCACCGGCGGCCATCCGGGGCAGCCACTCCTGCTTCTGCTCCTCGGTGCCCCATTTGTGGATCGCGTACATCGCCAGCGAGCCCTGCACCGAGACGAAGCTGCGCAACCCGGAGTCGACGGCCTCCAGTTCCCGGCAGGCGATGCCGTAGGCGACGGCGCTGGTCCCGGCGCAGCCGTAACCCTCCAGGTGCATGCCCAGCAGTCCGAGCTGCCCGAATCCCTTGGCGAGCTCGGCGGCGGGCAGCGCGCCCGTCTCGTACCAGCCGGCCACGTTCGGCAAGAGCTGGTCCTGGGCGTAGGCGCGCACGGCGTCACGCATGGCCCGGTCCTCGGCGGTGAGCTCGGCGTCGAGATCGAGGAAGTCGCGCGGATCCGGGCTGCTGCTCATGCGGTCACTCCTGGTCGGCTCGGTGGGTCGTCCTTCCCAAGAAGAAAACCACACACGCGACCGGAGTCGGGTGTCAGTGATTCCGCCAGCCGGTGGTCTTCGTCACCTGAACCGATGCCGTGGCCGTCCGGGCGGGGGCGGAGCGCCGCTTCTGCGCCGGGATCAGCAGCTCCGCGAAGGTAGGGAAAGGCACGCTCTCGATGTCGTCCCGCCAGGCGCTGAGCAGGCGGGTCAGTTCGTCGGCGTCCTGCATCGTTCCTCCATAAGTGCAGGGCGGTCCTGCGCCGGCCTTTCACTCGGAGTCGCTATTACCCAGAAGAGTGAAGGTCGAAACGGGGAATCCGGGAAAAATCCGGTCCGCTAGCCTGGTGTGCGTGGCTACTCCTCGCGTGGTGATCCTGGACTACGGGTCCGGCAACCTCCGCTCCGCCGAACGCGCCGTCCAGCGCGCCGGCGCCGACGTCGAGGTCACCGCCGACCCGCATGCCGCGCTCGAGGCAGACGGCCTGGTCGTCCCCGGTGTCGGCGCCTTCTCCGCCTGCATGGAGGGGCTGCGGTCGGTGTCGGGGGAGAAGATCATCGGCAAGCGTCTCGCCGGCGGCCGTCCGGTGCTGGGCATCTGCGTCGGCATGCAGATCCTGTTCGAACGCGGGGTCGAGCACGGCGTGGAGGCCGAGGGCGCCGGGGAGTGGCCGGGCACGGTCGACCGGCTGGAGGCCGACGTCCTGCCCCACATGGGGTGGAACACCGTCCGCGCCCCGGAGGATTCACAGCTGTTCGCCGGTCTGGACGCGGACACGCGGTTCTACTTCGTGCACTCCTACGCCGCGCGGACCTGGGAACTGGACTCCGGCCTCGCCGGGCAGCAGCCCAGGGTGACCTGGGCGAACCACGGCCAGGACTTCGTCGCCGCCGTCGAGAACGGGCCGCTCTGGGCGACCCAGTTCCACCCCGAGAAGTCCGGGGACGCCGGGGCGCACCTGCTGCGCAACTGGCTGAACACCCTGTCTTAGAGTGGGCGCGTGACTTTCACGCTCCTTCCCGCCGTTGATGTGGCCGATGGCCAGGCCGTGCGACTCGTCCAGGGCGAGGCCGGCACCGAGACCTCCTATGGCAGCCCGCTGGAGGCGGCGCTCGCCTGGCAGCGCGACGGGGCGGAGTGGATCCATCTGGTGGACCTCGACGCCGCGTTCGGCAAGGGTTCCAACCGCGAGCTGCTCGCCGACGTCGTGGCCAAGCTCGACGTCCAGGTGGAGCTGTCCGGTGGTATCCGCGACGACGCCTCGCTGGAGGCCGCGCTGGCCACCGGCGCCCGCCGCGTCAACCTCGGCACCGCGGCGCTGGAGGACCCGGAGTGGACCGCGAAGGTCGTCTCCTCCTACGGCGACCGCGTCGCCATCGGGCTGGACGTGCGGATCACCGAGGCCGGGCACCGGCTGTCCGCCCGCGGCTGGACGCAGGACGGCGGTGACCTCTGGGAGGTCCTCGACCGGCTCGACCGCGACGGCGCGCAGCGCTACGTCGTCACCGACGTGAGCAAGGACGGCACCCTCCAGGGGCCGAACATCGACCTGCTCCGCGAGGTCGCCGCCCGCACCGACGCGCCGGTCATCGCCTCCGGCGGTGTGTCCAGTGTGGACGATCTCCGCGCGCTGGCCGCGCTGGCCCGCGACGGGGTCGAAGGCTCCATCGTCGGCAAGGCGCTCTACGCCGGCGCGTTCACCCTGCCCGAGGCGCTCGCGGCCGTCGCGGAGTTCTGAGCTTTACCTCCCGGGTAATCGACGCCACGCGCCGGCTCGGTCAGGATTCCTTCCAGGACAACGAAACCTGGAGGACACCATGACCGCCTACGGACTCGCCCACCTTCGCCCCGCCGCCGTGCTGGCCGAAGAGGTCTTCGAGTACATGGAACGGATCCAGGCCACGCTCGACCCCTTCGGCGGCAGGTTCCTTGTGCACGGAGCCGGGGTCCACGTCGTCGAGGGGGAGTGGCCGGGGGCGCTCGTGCTCATCGAGTTCCCGAGCCTCGACGCCGCGCGGGAGTGGTACGACTCGCCCGCGTACCAGGAGATCCTGCCGCTGCGGGCCGACCACATCCCCGGCGATCTGATCCTGGTCGAGGGATGCGGGCCGGACCACGACTCGGCGGCGCTGGCGGCCGGGCTGCGGGCGCTGCAGGCGGCCTGAGTGAGCCGGTGCCGGCCGAGGGGTGCCGCGAAAGCCACTTTCGCAACCTTCAACGTTGCGAAAGTGGCTTTCGCAACATCAGTCGTGGCCGGGCACGGCACCGTCCTGGCGAGCATGTCGCGNGGAGCTCGCCTGTGCTGTTGGGTGCCGGGCTTGGCAGAAGGTTGCGAAAGCCACTTTCGCAACCTTCAACGTTGCGAAAGTGGCTTTCGCAGCGTCAGTGGGGGTAGGCGGTTCGGCAGCCGGTGGCACGTCGCGAAAGCCACTTTCGCGACGTCTGATGTCCCGAAAGTGGCTTTCGCGACATGACCAGCGGCCCCCCCGGGTCACTCCGCCAGCTTGACGGCGATCCCCACCGTCCGGTCCTTCGGCCCACGCAGCCTGCTGAAGAACATCGTGACCCGCCCGGTGATCCCGTACTTCCGCGCGATCACCTTGCGCACGCGTTCGGTCTCGTCGAGGTCCAGCAGCCGCGCCTCGCCCGCGACGACGTCGCCATGGGTCTTGGCGCCGCGGAAGTCGCAGGCCTGGACCTCGACGCGGCCGCTGTTGCGGATGCGCTTGACCTTGCCCGCCTTCCGCTCGGACCAGATCACCAGTTCGCCGCCGTCGCCCGCCGCCCAGACCGGGGTCGGCACCGGGGTGCCGTTCTTGCGGAAGGTGGTCAGGACGACGTACTTCTCGGCGGCGATCCGCTCGAACTGCGATCCCATGTGGAGAGTCTAGGGCGTTCGCCGGCGCAGCGTCGCCGCGCCGAGCACCAGCGCGGCCAGGGCGCACGCCCCGACGATGAGCAGGTTCCGGATCAGCGTCGCGTCCACGGTGCCCGAGGTGGTGACCCAGGTGAGCGCTTCGACCGCGTACGAAAGCGGCATCACGTTCGAAAGCCAGTTCAGGAGCCAGCCCATTTCGCCGCGCGGGACGAACAGCCCGCACAGCAGGATCTGCGGCAGCACGAACAGCGGCATGAACTGCACCGCCTGGAATTCCGTCCGTGCGAACGCGCTCACGAACAGGCCGAGCGCCATCCCCAGGAGGGCGTCGAGGACGGCGATGAGCAGCAGCATCCCGATCGAGCCCGCGATGTCGAGACCGAGCCAGGCGAGCGAGACCCCAGCGGCGACGCCGACCTGCACGATCGCGATCGAACCGAACGCGATCGCGTAGCCGAAGAGCAGGTCCATCCGGCCGATCGGCAGGGTCATCAGCCGTTCCAGGGGCGCCGTGGTGCGCTCGCGCAGCGTGGTGATCGAGGTGATCAGGAACATGATCAGGAACGGGAAGACGCCGAGCAGCGCCGGGGCGACCCGGCTGAACACCGCTTCGGAGTTGAAGACGAAGCGCAGCAGCACCATCAGCAGTGACGGGACGACGATCAGCATCGCGACGGTGCGCGGATCGTGCCGCAGCTGAAGGAGGATGCGGCGGGCCGTGGCGAGCGTCAGCGTGGGGTTCACGAGGTCATCTCCGTCTCCCGGACGAGCCGCAGGAACGCCTGCTCCAGATCGGTGGTGCCGGTGCGTTCGCGCAGCCCGGCCGGGGTGTCGTCGGCGAGGAGCCGCCCTTCGCGTATGAGCAGCAGACGGTCGCAGCGCGCGGCCTCGTCCATGACGTGGCTGGACACGAGCAGCGTCGCGCCGCCGTCGGCGAGGTCGCGGAACAGCGCCCAAAGTTCGTCGCGGAGCACGGGATCGAGGCCGACCGTCGGTTCGTCGAGGACGAGCAGTTCGGGCTTCCCGAGCAGCGCGACGGCGAGGTTGGCGCGGTTGTGCTGGCCGCCGGACACGGAGCCGACCAGTTTGCCCGCGTGGTCGGTGAGCCCGACTTCGGCGATCACTCTGTCCACATCGGACATCGGCGCGCGAAGGACGGACGCGAAGTAGCGCAAGGCTTCCGTGATGGTGAGGTCGGCGTAGATGGCCGGGTTCTGGGTGGCGTAGCCGATCAGCCGACGCAGCGGCGGGCTGCCCGCGGGATGGCCGAGCACGGTGACCTCGCCCGCGGCGACGATCTGCACGCCGACGATCGCGCGCATCAGCGTCGTCTTGCCGCAGCCGCTCGGCCCGAGCAGACCGGTGATGAGGCCGCGCGGCGTCCGGAACGCGATGTCCTTGACGACCTCGCGACCGCCGCGGACGACCCTCAGTCCCGTCACGGAGATCGCTGAATTAGCCATGCGTTTAATTCTGCGCCCGTTGAGAAGCGCGAGTCAAGGGGTGCGGGTTTCAGGACAGCCGGACGGCGATGCCCGGGTAGTCGCGGACCAGCAGGTGCCGGTCGTAACGCAGCACGCAGGAGAAGTCGAAGACCGGTGCCGCGTAGGCGAAATCGCGGTCACCGATCCGCTCGTAGCGCTGCTCGAGCCGCTCCACGGCGAGGTCGCCCGCCCGGACGTACACGGCGGGCGCCTCGGCGGCGGCCCCCGACGCCAGGCCGAGCCGGTGCACCGGCAGCGTGTTCGTCATCGACGACGATTCGAGATCCACGTCGAAACAGCCGTCGAGCCGCGGATCCGCGACTCCGTCCACTCGCCAGCGGCCGTCGCCGCCGGATTCGAGGACCGTGTGCCGGGCCCCGCTCGCCGACCGGCCGGAGAGCTCCGCCGACCTCGTATGCCAGGTGGCGCCGACGGTGATCGCGTACTCGACGAACCAGGATTCGCCGTCCTCGACCGCCGTCGTGGCACCGCTGATCCGCCAGCCGCCTTCGTGTTCTTCGAAGAACGCGACCTCGACGCCGGTCCTCGCGTCCCGATGCAGCCAGCTCGCCGTCGCGGGAAGGTTCACGGGACCAGGACGAGTTTGCCCCGGACGTGGCCCGCTTCGCTCTCGTCCTGGGCCGCGGCCGCCTCGTCGAGCGGGTACACCCGGGCGATCGGCAGGTCGAGCTTGCCTTCGGCGGCGAGCGCGGCACCTTCGGCCAGCGAGCCGGGGACTTGCTCGGCGGGGGAGCCCGACGTGAAGCGGACGCCGTGGTCGGCCGCGTCCGGCGCGGCGATGGTGATGACCCGCTTCGGGCCGCCGGTCAGCTCGACGAGGGTGGCGAGCGAGCCGCGTCCGGAGGCGTCGAAGGAGGCGTCGATGCCCTGGGGAGCGACGCCGCGTACGCGCTCGGCGAGCCCTTCGCCGTACTGCACCGGGACGGCACCCAGCGAGCGAAGGTAATCGTGGTTCGCTTCGCTCGCGGTGCCCACGACGGTGAGTCCGCGTGCGGCGGCGAGCTGGACGGCGATGGTGCCGACGCCACCCGCCGCACCGTCGATGAGCAGCGTCTCGCCCTTCTGCAGATCCAGGAGGTTGAGTGCGCGATAGGCGGTGTTGACGACCGCCGGCAGCGCCGCGGCCAGCTCCCAGGACAGTGCCTCGGGCTTGCGGACCAACTTCGCGGGATCCGCGAGGACGTACTCCGCGTACCCACCGATACCGGACCCCAAGACCTCGTCACCGGCGGCGAACTCGGTCACTCCCTCACCGACCGCGTCGATCACGCCCGAAATGTCACCGCCGGGGACGGCGGGGAACTTCGCGGGATACACCTCCGCCATCAGGCCGGAGCGGATCTTCCAGTCGATCGGGTTCACCCCCGCGGCCCGGACGGCGACCCTCACCTGGCCGGGACCCGGCACGGGAAGCTCGCGTTCGAGGACGCGCAGGACCCCGGAGTCGCCGTACTCGGTGAACGCGATGGAGCGGTAGGTGTCCGTCATGCCGTCGACAACCGCCGCCCGCCCGCCACTATTCCGGCGGTTTCCCGAACCAGCTGTAGTCACCGGGGACGATCTGCAGGCCCTCGGCGACGTCGAGCAGCGTCGCCCGGTCCCGCTTACCCGACACGGTGAGCCAGCGCCCGCCTTCGACCTGGACGGCGACCGTTTCGTCCTGCTGCCCGAGCCGTCCGTTCCGGGCGGGAAGGGCGAAACCGTCGAGCCCGCGGACCTTGAGCGGCACGGGCGCGGCGTCACCCGCGTCCGGCCGCCCGCCGCCGAGCGTCGCCGTGACGACCGCCGCCGCGCCGGGCTGCCCGGCGCGGGTGGCTTCGAGTTCGGTCCTGCCGCCGTCGACCATCATGGCCAGGTTCACCCCGGACAGCTCCAGTTCGGCGGGCAACCTGCCGAACCGCAGTTCGCCCGACACCCGGGCGCGGCCGTCCCTGACCATCTCGTCCGCGATCCGCTGACCCACGCCGCGCGCGTCCCGCACGCCGTACAGGGTCAGGTTCAGCACGTACGCGTCGTCGGGTGACCACGTCAGCATCGTCGCGTCGCCGTAGACCTCCGAGACCATGCCGACCCGGCCGTGCACGATGATCTGGTTCGGGGCGGGCGCGATGGTCCACGGCCCGCGCCGTTCGTCCAGCGGAGTGGTGGTCAGCTGGACCTGGCCCGCCTCGCCGCCGTTCCACATCCTGGTCTGAGGCGCGGGAAAGGGCTTCGCGGCGCGGCTCATCTCCGTGAAACCGTCGGGCAGCCACCCCGGCTTGTACGGCAGCACCGACCAGTCCGCGTCGCGCGGGGAAGCCGGCGTGACCGTGGTGGTGTAGGCCCGCAGGCCCAGCGGCACGCCGAGCGCGATGATCGCGACCGCCGCCGCGACCAGCGCCAAGGCCATCCTCGGGCGGCTTCGCGACCGTTGGGTCAGCGCGTCGCGGATCTCGGCACCATCGGGCGCCCGCGTCGCCAGGTGTTCGAGGCTCTCGCGGATCAGGTCCTCGGTGTGCTCGTCACTCAGTCGGGTCATTTGCGGGCTCCCGTGGGCACGGACGGGGACGGCTCGGTTTCCCGCAGCGTCGCGAGCGCGCGCGAGATCTGGCTGCGCACGGTCGACGTCGCGCAGCGGAGTACCGCGCCGATCTCCTCGTCGGAGTAGTTCTCGTAGTAGCGGAGCACGATCGCGGCGCGTTGTTTGCGCGGGAGCTTCGCGAGCCGGTCCAGCATCGCGTCGCGTTCGTCGTACTCGATGGCGTGATCGGAGACCGGCGGGCTCATCAGGGCGAGTGCTTCCGGCGACGACGGTGTCACCCGGCGGACCGCCAGCCGCCTCCGCCACGAGAGGTACTCGTTGGTCACCATCCGGCGGACGTACGTCGGCGGCGAGTCGATCTTCGGCCAGCGTTCCTGAGCGCGCAGCAGCACCTCCTGGACGATGTCCTGCGCCAGGTACGGGTCGTCGGTCAGGACGGTCGCGTAGCGCAGGAGGCCGTCCAGGCGATCCGCGACGAACTCGTCGAAGGTCGCAGGCACGTATCTCCCTCAGCCGGTGGTCTCGCTCTAGTGACGCGCGAGACCACCCTCCTGATGCATCGGGAGCCGAACTTTCTCGGCGCCGGGGGTCAGGTAGTACTGCGCGACCGGGGCCAGCATCGCGACGACCTCCTCCTCCGAGGCGTTGACCAGCGGCGGGAGCCCGATGACGTAGCGCAGCAGCGCGAACCCGATCATCTGCGCGGCGATCCCGGACACCCGCACCTTCGGCACGCCGCGCGCTTCGGCGACCCGCGCCAGCACCGCCCGCTCCAGGAACTGCCGCATCATGGTCGCGACCTGGTCGTTGGTGGTCGCTGACCGGATCATCGCCAGGAACGGCGCGCGGCCGTCCGGGGCCTGCCAGAGGCCGAGGAACGCGCGGACGAGGCGCTCGCCGATCTCTTCTTCGGGGCCTTCGAGGATCCGGGGGACCAGCTCGCCCGGGTCGACCGGCAGATTCATCGACGCGGCGAAGAGCCGTTGCTTGGTACCGAAGAAATGGTGCAGCAGCGCCGCGTTGACCCCGGCGTCGGCCGCGATGGCGCGGACGGTCGCCCCGTCGTAACCCTGTTCGGCGAATCTGCGCCTCGCCGCTTCGAGGATCTCCTCCCGCGTCTCGGTCTGCCCCGGCCGCCGCCCCGCCTGTGCCATCCCGCGAGCTTAGAACGGCTCTTGACTACGCTTGTCCCCATGTCAGTCGCAGTCAGGGTCATCCCGTGTCTCGACGTCGACGCGGGCCGTGTGGTGAAGGGCGTCAACTTCGCCGACCTGCGCGACGCCGGCGACCCCGTCGAGCTCGCCCGCCTGTACGACGCCGAGGGCGCGGACGAGCTCACGTTCCTCGACGTCACGGCGTCCTCCGGGGACCGTGAGACCACCTTCGACGTCGTCCGCCGGACCGCGGAGCAGGTCTTCATCCCGCTCACCGTCGGCGGCGGCGTGCGGACGAACGACGACGTCAACCGGTTGCTGCGCACGGGCGCGGACAAGGTGAGCATCAACACCGCCGCCATCGCGCGGCCGGAGTTCCTGCGCGAGGCGTCCCGCCGGTTCGGCGCGCAGTGCGTCGTGCTGTCGGTGGACGCGCGCCGGGTCCCCGAGGGGACCGAGCCGACTCCGTCCGGGTTCGAGGTGACCACGCACGGCGGGCGCCGCGGCACCGGGATCGACGCCGTCGAGTGGGCCGCGCGCGGCGAGGAACTCGGCGTCGGCGAGATCCTGCTCAACTCGATGGACGCCGACGGCACCAAGAACGGTTTCGATCTCGAACTCCTGACCCAGGTGCGGGCGGCGGTCCGCGTCCCGGTGATCGCCAGCGGTGGCGCCGGCGCGCTCGAGCACTTCCTGCCCGCCGTCGAGGCAGGCGCGGACGCGGTGCTCGCGGCCAGCGTGTTCCACTTCGGACAGTTGAAGATCGGCGAGGTCAAGAGCGCGCTGCGCGCCGGGGGAGTCGTGGTCCGGTGATCCTGGCCAAATGGAAGGCCTCCACCGAGGTCAAGGTCGTCTGCGCGCTGCTGCTCGGGCTTCCCATCGCCTATATCGCGATGGCCGTGATCCTCATGTTCGCGCCGTACTCCACCGCGAGGACGTTCCTGCTGCCGGGGACGTCGCTGGTCCTCGGCGGTCTGGTCGTGGCGGGGCTGGTGCTGAAGATGACCTCCGCGCGGTTCGCCGGTTTCGCCGTCAGCTTCCTGTTCGGGTTGCTGCACGCGCTTTCCATGCTCGCGGCGGAACTCTTCTGGGTGAAGATCGTCTCCGGGCTGCTGTTCGCCGGGTACATCTACACGGCGGTACTGCTCAACTCGATGCCGGTGAAACGGCACCTTCTCGGAGCCACGAATGACGCTTGACCCCGCCCTCTCGGATCGCTTGAAGCGCAACGCGGACGGGCTGATCGCCGCCGTCGTCGTCGAACACTCCACATCGGACGTCCTGATGATGGCGTGGATGGACGACGAGGCGCTCGAGCGCACCCTCACCACGCGGCGCGCCACCTACTACTCGCGCAGCCGCAAGGAACTGTGGGTCAAGGGCGAGACCTCCGGCCACGTCCAGCACGTGCGCGAGGTGCGGATCGACTGCGACGGCGATACCGTCCTCCTGCGCGTCGACCAGACCGGCCCGGCCTGTCACACCGGCACGCACACCTGCTTCGACACCGACGAACGGCTGCTGCTGGCCGACGAGAGCGAGAACCCGTGAATGTCGTCGCCAACGTCCTGGTCGGCATCGTCGCCCTGATCCACCTGTACATCGTCGTGCTCGAGATGTTCCTGTGGACCACACCGCGCGCCCGCGCCTCCTTCGGCACCACCGAGGAATTCGCGAAGGAGAGCTCGGCGCTCGCGGCGAATCAGGGGCTGTACAACGGTTTCCTCGCCGCCGCGTTGATCTGGGGCCTGATCGCGACCGGCAGCACCGCCTGGCAGTTCAAGATCTTCGGTCTCGCCTGCGTGATCGTGGCCGGGCTCTACGGGACGGCGACGGCGAGCAAGAAGATCTTCTTCGTGCAGGTGGTCCCCGGCACGTTGGCGCTGATCGCGGTGCTGCTCGCGGGCTGACGCGCCTGCTGACTTGCACGCGCGCCGGGCGCTCACGGTTGCCTTGGAGCGAGATGCGACTCGATGGCCGGAAAAGGCACTTCTCTCGATTAACCTCAGCGCATGAAACCGGGGCGTGGGAAGCGAAGATCAGCCGAGCGTGACGGTCCGAGTCGACGCCCGCGGGTCGCCGGGAGGCCTCGCTCCACTCCGGACGATGACGTGACCGAAAGCTTTGTGGCGCCGACGGTCCACGAAGAGGTGGCCACCCCCTTGATCGGGAAACTGTCGATTCTCGAACAACGGGCGACCGCTTTGGCGGTGTTCTGGATGGCCTACTTCGTCGTGTGCCTGATGGTTTCGGAAGATCCTCGGTTCGAAGTGCTGTCCCCGCTGTCTTTGGCGGCCTTCTACGGTGTTCCGGCGTGTCTGTACGCCGCCTGGCTCTGGAAGAGCCGCCGTCGCTCCGCAGCGAAGACCGGATTGCGCGAGGCCACGGCGACGGTGCGGCCCGGCTGGTTGTACCCCAGGATCGACGTCTACCTCGAGCGCGATTACAAACTGCTTCAGACGCGACGGTCGCTGAGGATCGCTCCTCGTTTCGGGGGACTCGAGAAAGTCCCCGTCTTCGTCGGCGGCGAGGGAACGGACATGATCGTGATCTTCCCGCGCGGACGGTTCTCGAAGGACACGCTCTACACGGTTCCCGTCAAGGAGATCGAGCCGGACACGGCCTGATCGGACGACACCCGGCCCGCGAGTTCCGCCTCTGATCACGCGAGTTACGTCTCCGATCACGTGAGTTCCGTTTCTCCTCACGCGCGGCGTCGCCATCCGCTCGGTGGGTAGTGAAGGCCTCCTTCGCTACCGTCAGGGTAGGCAAGGAGGCCTTGGGCGCGATTCGCGTGTCCAGACGGCGAACTCACGTGATCGAAGGCGGAACTCGCGTGATCGGACGGCGAACACGGCCCGGTTCAGTCGATGTCCCCGGTCAGATACCGCTGCACGGTCGGCGCGATCGCGGTCACCAGCGGCTCGATCTCGCTCGACGCCATGGGTTCGAACTTCGCGACGTACCGCACCAGCCCCATCCCGACGAGCTGGGAGGCGCAGAGCGTGGTGCGCAGTTCGACGCGGTCCGAGCCCAGCCCGCCGATGACCTTCGTGAAGAAGTTCTGGAAGAACCCGCGCAGTACGGCCGCGGCCTGTTCGTGCCCGGCGACGCTGCGGACGAGCGCCTGGAACACTTCGCCGCCGGCACCGTCCCACCGGGTGAGGAAGGTCCGCACGATCCGCCGGCCGAACTCCTCGTCGGGCCCGTCCTGAAGTTCCGCGAGCAGTTCGTGCGGGTCGAAGGGGAGCTTCAGGATCGCTTGGGCGAACAGCCCCTCCTTGCTGCCGAACCAGTGATTGACCATCGCCGCGTCGACCCCGGCGCGGGTCGCGATCGTGCGGACGGTCGCGCCGTCGAAGCCGCTCTCACCGAACACCGCGCGCGCCGCTTCGATCAGCGCGGTGCGGGTGTCCTGTCCGCCGGGCCGCCGTCCCCGGCGCCGCGCGGTAGTGTCGTCAACAGCCATGGCGTCATCATGAACGGACCCGGCCCGAAATTCAACATTCTTTGAATTCATCCCCCCGTCCAGGTCCTCACGGCCGTTGCAGCACAATGAGCGACATGGTCAGCGCCGCAAACGCCAGCCCCTCGGGGCTCGGCTCGGTCAGCCCTTCGCGCGACGAGTTCCGCGCGCTCGCCGAGGGCCGTCGCGTCATCCCCGTCGTTCGCCGCGTGCTCGCCGACGGTGAGACCCCCATCGGGGTCTACCGCAAGCTCGCCGCCGACCGGCCGGGGACGTTCCTCTTCGAATCGGCGGAGAACGGCGCGTCGTGGAGCCGATGGTCGTTCATCGGCGTCGACAGCCCCGCCGCGCTGACCGTGCGTGACGGCGAGGCGGTCTGGACCGGCACCCCGCCGGTCGGCCTGCCGACCGAGGGCGACCCGCTCACCGTGCTGCGGGAGACCGTCGCCGCGCTCCACACCGAGCAGCTGCCCGGGATGCCGCCGCTCACCGGCGGCATGGTCGGCTACATCGGCTACGACGCCGTCCGCTGGCTCGAACGGCTCCCCGAACTCGCCGAGCGCGACCTCGACATACCCGAACTCACCATGCTCCTGGCGACCGACCTCGCCGCCTTCGACCACCACGAGGGCACCGTCACGCTGATCGCCAACGCGGTCAACTGGGACGACTCGGCCGAGCGTGTCGACGCCGCGTACGACGACGCCGTCGCGCGTTTGAACGCGATGACCAAGCAGCTGCACGTCGCGGCCCCGGCCACGGCCGCCGTCTTCGACCGTCCCGCGCCCGAATTCACCCGCCGCCGCTCGAAGCCGGACTTCCACGCGGCCGTCGAGAAGGCGGTCGAGGCGATCAAGGCGGGCGAAGCGTTCCAAATCGTGCCGTCGCAACGATTCGAGATCGAGACGCGGGCCGACGCGCTGGACGTCTACCGCGTGCTGCGCACCTCCAATCCGAGCCCGTACATGTACCTGCTGCGACTGGACGGTTTCGACATCGTCGGGTCCAGCCCGGAGTCGCTGGTCACCGTGCGGGACGGCCGCGCGACCACACATCCCATCGCGGGCACCCGCTGGCGCGGCGCCGACCCGGAGGAGGACGCGCAGCTGGCCAAGGACCTGCTGGCGGACGAGAAGGAACGCGCCGAGCACCTGATGCTCGTCGACCTCGGCCGCAACGACCTCGGCAAGGTATGCAAACCCGGCACCGTGCGCGTCGTCGACTTCTTCGACGTCGAGCGCTACAGCCACGTCATGCACATCGTCTCGACGGTCACCGGTGAACTCCTCGACGACAAGACGGCTTTCGACGCCGTCACCGCCTGTTTCCCGGCGGGGACGCTCTCCGGCGCGCCGAAGGTCCGCGCGATGCAGCTGATCGAGGAACTGGAGCCGACCCGCAGGGCGCTCTACGGCGGTGTCGTCGGCTATCTCGACTTCGCCGGGGATGCCGACACCGCGATCGCGATCCGCACCGCGCTGATGAAGGACGGCACCGCGTACGTCCAGGCCGGCGGGGGAGTCGTCGCGGATTCGGTGGCCGACTACGAGGACAACGAGTCGCTCAACAAGGCCCGCACCGTGCTCTCCGCCGTCGCGGCGGCGCAGACGATGATCGCCGCGGACGAGCTCGACCCGGCGGGTGACAGCACTCGTGTCTGACGCCCCGGCGAAGAAGGCCAAGCGTCCACTGTGGATCGCCGTGGTGGGCCTGCTGCTGGGCGCGGTCGCGCTGTGGGGTTCTTCGCGGCTCGTCTGGTTCGCGGAGTTCCGCGACGGCGGCGTGCGCGGCACGGTGCTGTACACGGAAACCGGTTCACAGCGCGCGGTCGCGCTGATTCCGCTCGCGTTGCTGGCGCTCGCCGGCACGGCGGGGCTGATCGCCACCGGCGGCTGGCCACGCCGGGTGCTCGGCGTGGTACTCGCCGTGGCCGGTGCCGCCGCGGTGTGGATCGGCGTGGCGGGCGGCTCGTTCAGCGGCTTCGCCGACGGCCTGCCCGTGGCTCAGATGGTGGGAGCACGCGGTCTCGCGATCCTGGGGGGAATTCTCGTGACGGCGGGCGGGTTGGCAGCCATCAAGGGCGCGGGCCGGATGCCTCGTCTCGGCGCGAAGTACTCGGCGCCGGGGGCGAAGAAGAAGGCAGCCAAGGATCCGGAGACCGAGCTGTGGGAGGCGCTGTCCGAAGGCGAAGATCCCACCGCGACCCGGTGATGGCCGCGGAAAACGCGCGTTTCCGAGATCTGCGCCGCGAAAGATGACACGGTTGGCATTCGGAGTAACGGACATACCCGGAACCAGGCCGTATCCGTGCGGGGGTTAGCATCGTTTCGGCGGGAAGGGGAAGGTTTTTGTGAGCGACCTTGCGAAGGAATCAGTGAGTACGACGGCCGGTGAGGTACTCCGGTGAGCGTGCTCGAAGACATCGTCGCCGGCGTCCGTGCCGATCTCGCCGAGCGCGAGGCGGTTCTGCCGTTCGACGAGCTGAAGAAGCGCGCGACCCAGGTCGCGCCCCCACGTGACGTGCTCGCGGCCCTGCGCGAGTCCGGTATCGGCGTCATCGCCGAGGTGAAGCGGCGCAGCCCGTCCAAGGGCGATCTGGCCGAGATCCCGGACCCGGCCGCGCTGGCGAAGGACTACGCCGACGGCGGCGCCAGGGTGATCAGCGTGCTGACCGAGCAGCGGCGGTTCGGCGGTTCGCTCGCCGACCTCGACGCGGTCCGCGCCGCGGTCGACATCCCGGTGCTGCGCAAGGACTTCATCGTCAGCCCGTACCAGGTCCACGAGGCGCGGCTGCACGGCGCGGACATGGTCCTGCTGATCGTGGCCGCCCTGGAGCAGAACGCCCTGATCGCGTTGCTGGACCGGGTCGAATCCCTCGGGATGACCGCGCTGGTCGAGATCCACAACGCCGAAGAGGCCGACAAGGCCCTCGAAGCCGGCGCGAAGGTGATCGGCGTCAACGCCCGCAACCTGCACACCCTCGAGGTCGACCGGGACGTCTTCTCGCGGCTGGCCCCCGGCCTGCCGATGGACGTCTTCAAGATCGCCGAGTCCGGCGTGCGCGGCCCGGGCGACCTGATGTCCTACGCGGGTCACGGCGCCGACGCCGTCCTCGTGGGCGAAGGGCTCGTCGCTTCGGGCGACCCGAAGGGCGCGCTGGTCAAGCTCGTCACCGCCGGATCGCACCCTGCCTGCCCGAGGCCTTCTCGATGACCACGGAGTACCACGAAGAACCCCACGGCAAGCACGATCCGGACGACCGGGGCTACTACGGCCCGTACGGCGGCCGGTTCATGCCCGAGGCCCTGATCGGCGTCGTCGACGAGGTCGCGGCCGAGTACGACAAGGCGCGGAACGACCCGGACTTCGTCAACGAGTTCCGGCGTCTGCTGCGTGACTACGCCGGCCGTCCGTCGCTGCTCACCGAGGCCAAGCGCTTCGGTGAGCACGCCGGCGGCGCCCGGATCTTCCTCAAGCGCGAGGATCTGAACCACACCGGTTCGCACAAGATCAACAACGTGCTGGGCCAGGCGTTGCTCACCAAGCGAATGGGCAAGAAGCGGGTCATCGCCGAGACCGGTGCCGGTCAGCACGGCGTGGCCACCGCCACCGCCTGCGCGCTGCTGGACCTGGAATGCATCGTCTACATGGGCGAGGTCGACACCGAGCGGCAGGCGCTGAACGTCGCCCGCATGAAGCTGCTCGGCGCCGAGGTCGTCCCGGTGAAGACCGGTTCGCGCACGCTCAAGGACGCCATCAACGAGGCCCTGCGCGACTGGGTCACCAACGCCGACACGACGCACTACCTGTTCGGCACGGCGGCGGGCCCGTACCCGTTCCCGATGATGGTGCGGAACTTCCACAAGATCATCGGCGAGGAGGCCCGCGTCCAGATCCTGGAGCAGGCCGGACGCCTGCCGGACGCCGTCGCGGCCTGCGTCGGCGGCGGGTCGAACGCGATCGGCATCTTCCACGGCTTCATCGACGACCCGGAGGTCCGGCTCGTCGGTCTCGAACCGGGCGGTGAGGGCATCGAGGGCAACCGCCACGGCGCCACGCTGACCAAGGGCACCCCGGGCAACCTGCACGGCGCGATGACGTACCTGCTGCAGGACGAGGACGGCCAGACCGTCGAGTCGCATTCGATCTCCGCGGGTCTCGACTACCCGGGCGTCGGCCCGGAGCACTCGTGGCTCAAGGACAGCGGCCGCGCCGAGTACCGGCCGGTCACCGACGCCGAGGCGATGGACGCGTTCAAGCTGCTTTCGCGCACCGAGGGCATCATCCCGGCGATCGAGTCGGCGCACGCGCTGGCCGGCGCGCTGGTGCTGGGCCGCGAACTCGGCCCCGAGGGGCTGATCATCGTGAACCTGTCCGGTCGCGGCGACAAGGACATTGACACGGCCGCGAAGTACTTCGGCCTGGTGGAGAACGCATGAGCGGGTTGAAGGAGCTCTTCGCGGCGACGCGCGCGGAGGGTCGCGGAGCGCTGATCGGGTACCTCCCGGCGGGCTTCCCGACGGTCAACGGGTCGAAGGACCTGCTGGCCGCGGTGGTCGACGGCGGTGCCGACCTGGTCGAGGTGGGCGTGCCCTACTCGGACCCGGTGATGGACGGCCCGACCATCCAGGCCGCCTCGGTGAGCGCGCTTTCCGGCGGTTTCAAGCTCAAGCACCTGTTCGAGGTCGTCGAGTCGGTGTCGTCGCGCGGCGGCAAGGCCGTCGTGATGACGTACTGGAACCCGGTGCACCGCTACGGCGTCGACCGCTTCGCGCGGGACCTCGCCGCCGCGGGCGGGCTCGGCATGATCACCCCGGATCTGATCCCGGACGAGGCCGACGAGTGGATGGCCGCCTCCGAACAGCATGGTCTGGACCGGATCTTCCTGGTCGCGCCGTCCTCCTCGGAGGAGCGGATCGCGAAGACCGTCGAGGCCGCCTCGGGCTTCGTGTACGCCACCGCGGTGATGGGCGTGACCGGCGCCCGTGACCAGGTCGGCGTGCACGCCGAGGACCTGGTCGCACGGACCCGCGCGCATACGGACCTGCCGATCGGCGTCGGTCTCGGCGTCCGTTCCGGCGAGCAGGCGGCGCAGGTCGCCGGATTCGCGGACGGCGTCATCGTCGGTTCCGCGCTGGTGACCGCCGCCGCGAGCGGACTGGACGCGGTGCGCGAGCTTTCGGCCGAGCTGGCCGCGGGTGTGCGGAAGACCGTCGCCCCCGCTTGATCCGACTTGAGCCGAAAGGGCCCTTCACCGCACGAGATGCGGTGAAGGGCCCTTTCGTTCAGCACTCGGTGATGGACAGCGGTGAAGACCAGAAACTGGTGTACCAGGTGAATCCGGCGACGTTGTTCGCGTGGTCGACGTACAGATCCCAGCGCCGCGACACGCCATCGGGGTCGGTGATGAACCCGAGCGTGCAGACGGCCGCGATGTCGTGTCCCGGGTACATCGCCTCATAAGCCCAGTCGGGCCTCGGGTAGAGATGCACCCATGTCTCGGCCTTGGCGCCGCCGGTCTTCTGCCCGACGTTCCCGCACCACTGCGTCGATTGCGTCGTCAGGTAGGACGCGTAGGTGTAGCCGGTCCGCATCTGGAAGTCGTCGTAGATCAGGTTCCAGCGGACGTTGCCCTGGTCGATGTAGCAGATCGTCCTCAGCGCGACGTTGCTGACCACGAGGTAGGCGGAGTCGAGGGCCGGTCTGAAATGCACCCAGGCTTCGCGATGCTCGGGCTTCAGCGTGGTCCGGGTCCCGACTTCGGCGCTGGCCATCGGCGCGGTCGAGACGAGTGCGGTCAGTACGAGCGCGGCCGTCACCAAGACGGCCTTCACCTTCTTCATCGAGGAATCCCCAGTTCGCGTGAAGGCTCGTCCGGCATGGACGAGTGAGCGTCACTTTAGAGACGGCCGGGGGTGCCGGACCAGGTCTGTTCCGGTGACCCGCCGGGTCAGTGCCGCCAGCGCTGCGCCGCGGTGATCTCCTCCGGGGTCGCGTGCGCGAACCGCTCGATCTCCGCCCGCCGCACGTCCACGATCGTCGTCGCCAGCGGAGCGCCGAACGCGGCCGCCAGGTCCTTGTCCGCCTCGAACGCCGCGACGGCCTCTTCCAGCCGCTGGGGCAGCCGCTCGATCCCGCGGGCGGCGCGTTCCTCCTCGGTCAAGGTCCCGGGATCGACGTCGAGCGGCACCGGAAGGGTCGCTTCCTCGTCGGCTCCGGCCATCCCGGCGAACAGCAGGGCGGCCGCCAGCAGATACGGATTCGCGGTCAGGTCGAAGCATTTGACCTCGAGGTTCGCCGCCGCGGCACGGTTCCCGGCGACGCCGCGCACCAGCCGCAGCGGCGTCTCCCGGTTCTCCAGTCCCCACGCGCCGTACACACCCGCCCAGTGGTGCGGCTCCAGCCGCAGATAGCTGACGACCGACGGCGCCCCGATCGCGAGCAGTGCGGGCAGCCGCCGCAGGATGCCCGCGCTGAACGACTCGGCGGCAGGCGTCAGCCCGAAAATCCTTTCCCCGCCGGAGAAAAGGTTCCGAGTGCCGTCCCAGACGCTCAGGTGCACATGCCCGCCGTTGCCGACGCCGGCGGGCACGAACTTCGGGGTGAAGGAAGCCTTCAGCCCGTGCCGGTGGCTGAGCGCGCGGATCGTCTCCTTCGTCAGGACGGCGACGTCGGCCGCGCGCACCGGGCCGGCCGCGGCGACCGACAGCTCGAACTGGCCGTCGGCGTACTCGGGGTGGATCTGCTCCACACCGACCCCTTGCTGGTCCAAAGTGGACACCAGGGCGCGGAGATAGTCCGCGTGCTCGGAAAGCCTCGCGTAACCGTACGCCGGGCCGGCGGTGGCCGAGGTCGGATCGTCCGGGGCGTCGGCGCCGGTGATCACCCACTCGATTTCGAAGCTCATCCGGGCCCGGAGTCCGCGGGCGGCGAGCCGGTCCACCGCCGTCGCCAGCAGGGCACGCGGATCCTGTGGATGCGGCTCGCCCTCCTGGTCGAGTTTCGTCACCGGTGCCCAGGCCCAGCCGGGTTGCCCGGCGAGCACGGTCAGCGCGTCGAGGTCCGGATGGAGCCGCAGGTCACCGACCGGGCCGAGGGAATGCTCACCGCCGGTGATGACGTCGTCCGAGCCGAAGAAGTCGAAGGATTTCGAAGCGCCGACACCCCACGCGGCCGCCGACGGCAGTTTCCGCAGGGGCACCGCCTTGACCCGCGCGATCCCGGCGTTGTCCACGAAGGTCAGCGCGACGAGCTCGACACCCCGGGCCCGGAGCTCCGCGGTGAGGGCGGTCGCGCGGGCGGTCAGTGCTTCCCGGTTCACCATGGTTCCTCATCCTGGCCTCGATCGGAGGCCCTTGCCACGCCCGGATCCGGTCATAGGGTGAGGCCGCACTCGTCGATCACGAGAAGGGACGCGCCCATGCCGGCAACCCCGATCCTGCCGTTCGTCGCCCGGACGAGGCTGGTGGATCACCACTGTCACGGCGTCGTCACCGGTGATCTGGGCCGGATCGAGTTCGAACAGCTGCTCACCGAGGCCGACACCGTCTCGTCACTGGGCACGACCCTGTTCGACTCGCTGATCGGGCTCGCGGTCCGCGCCCGCTGCGCCCCGGTGCTCGACCTGCCGCCGCACGTCCCGGCCGAGGTCTATCTGGCCCGCCGCGCCGAACTGGGCGCCACCGAGGTCAACGCGCGGTTCCTGCGCGCCACCGGCACGACCGAATTCCTGCTCGACGGCGGCTTCCTGCCGGACACGCTGACCACGACCGAGCAGTTCGCGGGCCTGTCCGGCGCCCGCGCGCGGGACATCGTCCGGCTCGAACAGGTCGCCGAAGCGGTGATCGGATCCACCACCGCGGCCGGATTCGCGACGGCGTTCGCGGCGGAGCTGGCGAGACGCGCGACGACCGCGGTCGGGTTCAAGTCCATCGCCGCCTACCGGGTCGGCCTCGACCTGGCGGGGGAGCGGCCGACGGACACCGAGGTCACCGAAGCGGCGGGCCGCTGGCTCGCCCGGATCGAGGCAGGCGAACCGGTCCGGCTCGCGGACGAGGTGCTGCACCGGTTCCTGATCTGGACCGGGATCGACCTGGCCCTGCCCATCCAGTTCCACGTCGGTTTCGGCGACTCCGATGTCGATCTGCATCGCTGCGATCCGCTGCTGCTCACCGGGCTGTTGCGGGCCACCCGGTCACACGGGGTGCCGATCATGCTGCTGCACAACTATCCCTTCCACCGGAACGCCGCGTATCTGGCGCAGGTGTTCGAGCACGTGTTCGTCGACGTGGGACTCGCGACGCACAACGCCGGTCATCGTGCGCCCGCGATCATCGCGGAGACAATGGAGATCGTGCCGTTCGGGAAGCTGCTGTTCTCCACGGACGCGTTCGGGCTGGCCGAGCTGTACCACCTCGGCACCGCGCTGTTCCGGCAGGGACTGTCCGACTTCCTGTACGCGGGGCTCACTTCGGACGTACTGTCCGAAGTGGACGCGCATCGGATAGCGGCGCTGGTGGGGCACCGCAACGCCGAACGGGTGTACGGGCTGGAGGGGACATGACGGAACTGGACGAACTGCAGGACCGGTGGGAGGCCGCCGTCGAGGCGGAACTGCCGTCCGCGATCGAGCTGCGGCACCGGGTGCACGCCGATCCGCGCGCGTCGGGGGACGAGGAGGACACCGCGAGGGTCCTCGTCGAGGCGCTGGGCATCGACGAAGGGGTCCCGGTCGCCAAGACCGGGCGCGCCGTGCTGCTCCCCGGTACCGCGGCGGGACCGGCCGTGGCGTTGCGTGCCGAACTGGACGCGCTGCCGGTCACCGAACGCACCGGGATCCCGTGGGCCTCGGAGACGTCGCTGATGCACGCGTGCGGGCACGACGTGCACATGGCCGCGCTCGTCGCCACCTGCCGCGCGGCGGCCGTGGTCGGGGTGCCCCGGCCGCTTCTCGCGCTCCTGCAGCCGCGTGAGGAGACGTCGCCGTCCGGCGCGCTGGACATCGTCGAGTCGGGCGTGCTCACCGAGTACGGCGTCGAGTCGGTCATCGGCGCGCATGTCCAGCCCAGGCTGGCGGCGGGCGTGGTGTCGGCGGTGCAGGGACCGGTCAACGCCTCCACCGACGAATTCGAGGTCGTCGTCCGCGGCCAGGGCGGGCACGCCGGCTACCCGCATCTGCTGCGGGACCCGATCCTCGCGCTCAGCCAGATCGTGGTGAGCCTGCAGCAGCTCGCGAGCCGCCGGGTCGACCCGGTGTTCGGCGCGGTCTGCTCGGTCGGGCGGATCGAAGCCGGGACGACGGCGAATGTCGTGCCGAACGAGGCCCGCCTGTCGGGCTCGCTGCGGCTGATGCGCGCCGACGACCGCGACCTCGCCCTGGAGGGGCTCGCCGAGGTCGTCCACGGCACCGCGAAGGCGCACGGCTGCCGGGCGGAACTGGAGATCAGCCCGTGCGAACCGGTGCTGCACAACGACGCCGGGCTCACCCAGCGCGCGCACCGGCGGCTCGTCCGGTCGGGGGCGGGCGTGGACACCGACTTCCGGTCGTTCGGCGCCGACGACTTCGCGCACTACTGCGGGATGACCCGCGGGCTGATGATGTTCGTCGGCCTCGGCGACACGGCGGGCGCGCCCAGCCTGCACGACGAAGTGTTCCTGCCGCCCGACGCGGCCATCGGGCACGTCGCGTCGGCGCTGATCGCGGGCTATTTGGCCGCCGTCGAGGGCTGACGCCCCCAAGAAGCCGGCGAAGCGCTACGGTGGCCGACGTGAATACCGCCTCGGCAGCGTTCCTCGCGACCATCCCCAGTCCCGACCAGGGCGTCTGGCATATCGGGCCGGTCCCGATCCGGGCCTACGCGCTCTGCATCATCGCCGGCATCATCGTGGCGATCTGGCTGGGCGAGCGGCGCTGGGTGAACCGCGGCGGCACGAAGGGCACGGTCATCGACGTCGCGGTCTTCGCGGTGCCGTTCGGCCTGGTCGGCGGGCGGTTGTACCACGTCATCACCGACAACCAGCTGTACTTCGGCGAGGGCAAGAACCCGCTCAACGCGCTGAAGATCTGGGACGGCGGCCTCGGGATCTGGGGTGCCATCGCGCTCGGCGCGGTCGGCGCGCTGATCGCCTGCCGCCGCCGGGGGATCCCGCTGCCCGCGATGGCCGACGCGCTCGCGCCGGGGATCGTGATCGCGCAGGCGATCGGGCGGATCGGCAACTACTTCAACCAGGAGCTCTACGGCGCGCACACCGACCTGCCGTGGGGCCTGGAGATCTACCAGCGCTACAACCCCACCAACCCGGACGACTTCCTGAACGGCGTCGCGCTCGGGCACGTCCCGCTGCCGGACAGCCCGGTGCACCCGACGTTCCTCTACGAGCTGATCTGGAACCTCGGTGTCGCGCTGCTGATCATCTGGGCGGACAAGAAGTTCCGCCTCGGCCACGGCCGCGTGTTCGCGCTGTACGTCGCCGGGTACACCGCGGGCCGGTTCTGGATCGAGATGATGCGGACCGACACCGCGAACCACATCCTCGGCCTGCGGGTCAACGTGTGGACCTCGATCCTGCTGTTCGTCGCGGCGATCGTGTACTTCGTCCTCGCCGCGAAGCGGGGGCCGCGGGAAGCGCCGGAAACCTTGTGGAGCAAGGACGTGCCGCGGGAGGACTCCGCCGAGCCCGCCGATGAGGCGCATGCGGACGTGGCGGCGGCTCCGGACACCGTCCGGGACTCGGCCGCCGACAAGGCGACCGAGGACCCGAAGCCGGACCCCGAGAAGTAGCGTTCCAAGTACGTGAAGGCCCCCTTCATTGCGCCTAGCGCAATGAAGGGGGCCTTCACGTACATCAGGGCGAGACCAGGCCTCGTCCGGTCACCAGGGGCAGGTCCAGCGCGGTCAGCAGCCCGGGCGGAGCCGCCACCACCGCCGGGATGGCGTTCACCAGCCGCATCGCGGTCGCCTTCAGGCCGGCCGTGTTGTGGTCGCCGTCGGTGCCGACCAGGCGCAGGTCCAGCACGTAGTTCGGCTCCCCGGTGACCTGGACGCGGTAGCAGCCCTGCCCGGCCGGCTGCGGCCAGTCCGGTCCGAGGTCGCCGCGCAGGCGCGTGACGTGCTCCAGCACGCACACCGCCCGCCCGCCGCGCATGCCGCGCACCTCGAACCGCAGCGCCGCCGCCGTGCCCTCTTTGATCGTTCCCGAGGCGATCTCGAACGTCTCAGGCGCCGGGAGCCGTTCGTAGACCTCCTCGACGCCGTCGAGTTCGACGTCCAGCCCGGCCGCGAGCTGCCGAACGACGCTGCCCCAGGCCAGCGACAGCACGCCGGGCTGCAGCAACAGCGGCGGATCGTCCATCTCCCGGCCGAAGCCCATGATGTCGAAAAGGACCTTGCCGTTGTCGTACGTCGAGTAGTCGAGGATCTCCAGGCAGCGCACCTCGTCGATCCGTTCGCACACACCGGTGAGCACCAGTGGCAGCCAGTCGTTGGCGAAGCCGGGGTCGACACCGTTGACCCACAGCGAGGCGCCGCCTTCGCGGGCGGCCTCCCGGATCGGCTCGATCATCTCCGGCGGGACGACACCGTCGGGGTACTGGAGGAAGACCGGGCTGCTGGACACCACGTTGATCCCCGCGCGCAGGAAGCGTTTCAGGTCTTCGACGGCCTCGGGCAGCCGGTCGTCGGCCATCGCCGTGTAGAGCACGCAGTCCGGCTTCAGCGCGATGAGGGCGTCCGCGTCGGTCGTCGCGGTGACGCCTAACGGCCGTCCGAGCCCGGCCAGTTCCCCGGCGTCCACGCCCGCCTTGGCCTCGCTCGAAACCCAGACCCCGGCGAGTTCGAGATCGGGGCGGGCGTCGATCCCGGCCAGCGCGTGGCGGCCGACGTTCCCGGTACTCCACTGGACCACGCGCACGGCGCCTCCTACAGATCGGGCAGACCAAGTTCCAGGTTCGGAGCCTGCAATCCACCGTCGACTTCGATGATCTTGCCGGTGACGTACCGGCCCGCGCCCGACGCCAGGAACACGACGGTGGCCGCGATGTCCTCGGCCTCGCCGATCCGGCGCAGGGGAGTGGCGGCCTCCATGCGGCCGCGCAGTTCGTCGTTGCCCACCACCACTTCGAGCGCGGAGGTCGCCACCGAGCCGACCGAGATGGCGTTCACGCGCACCTTCGGCGCGAGATCGGCGGCCGCGAGCCGGGTGTAGTGCGCCAGCGCGGCCTTCGCCGTCCCGTACGCGGCGAAGCCCCGGCCGGTCACGCGGCCCATGACCGACGAGATGTTGACGACCGATCCGCCCGTCTCCAATAAGGACGGGGCCGCCGCGACGGTCAGCGCGTGCGCGGTGGAGACGTTGAAACGAAAGGCTTCTTCGAGGAATCCGGCGGTGGTTTCCAACAGCGGCCGGGGATAGGTGCCGCCGACGTTGTTGACCACCAGGTCCAGCCGCCCGAACTCCGCCGTCGCGATCCGCGCCAGCTCGCCCGCGGCGGCCGGGTCGCTCAGGTCGGCGGGCACCACGTGGGCGCGTCTGCCGGTGGCGGCGACCAGGGCGGCCACCTCGTCGAGCTGGGTTTCGGTGCGGGACGAGATCACCACGTCGGCACCGGCCTCGGCGAGCGCCACGGCCGTCGCCGCGCCGATCCCGCGTCCGGCGCCGGTGACCACGGCGACCTGGTCGGTGAGCCGGAAACGGTCCAGGATCATACGCGAAACTGTAACACGTTCTATTTCCGGTGTCCCGGGCTCGCGCGAGGAGCCCGGAGTGACTAGGGTCGCCTCACCGCGTCTCGTGACATCCCGGAACGGGACATATACTTAGCGGAACGAACTACTGTGACCTCATCAGGAACTGTGTCGTTCCGGGCGTCCAGATCGTTACCCATCCGCGGGCTTTCGCGCCCGCCGAACTGATGCCGACGTGTTTCACAGGTGTTAAAGTCGCGCTAACGAACGGGCCATCGTCGTCCCGTGCGCATTCCCCCGGCCGGCCCCGCCCGGCCGCTGAGCACAGACGACGAAGGAGGTCCCTTCATGATCTTCTCCGCCATTCCAGGCAAACAGGGTCTCTACGATCCCGAATCCGAACAGGACTCCTGCGGTGTGGCCATGGTGGCCGACGTCCGCGGGCGGCGTTCGCACGGAATCGTCACCGACGGCCTGTCCGCGCTGACGAACCTCGACCACCGCGGTGCCGCCGGCGCCGAGCCGACCAGTGGTGACGGCGCGGGCATCCTGCTGCAGCTCCCGGACGAGTTGCTGCGGGCCGAAGTGGACTTCACGCTGCCCCAGGCGGACGCCGACGGTCACCAGACCTACGCGACCGGTATCGGTTTCCTGCCCTCGGACATCGAGGAGCGGAACAAGGCCATCGCCCTGATCGAGCGGATCGCCGGCGAAGAGGGCCTCGACGTCCTCGGCTGGCGTGAGGTCCCGGTCGACGCCGACCGCGCCGACATCGGCCCGACGGCGCGTTCGGTGATGCCGCATTTCGCGATGCTGTTCGTCGCGGCCGCCGAGACCGACGGGCGATGTCCCTCCGGGCTCGAACTGGACCGCCTGGCCTTCTGCCTCCGCAAGCGCGTCGAGAACGAGAGCGTGACCGCCGGCTGCGGCACCTATTTCCCGTCGCTGTCCTCGCGCACCATCGTCTACAAGGGAATGCTGACCCCCGAGCAGCTCCCGCTCTTCTTCGCCGACCTGACCGACACCCGGCTCACCAGCGCCATCGCGCTCGTGCACTCCCGGTTCTCCACCAACACCTTCCCGTCGTGGCCGCTGGCGCATCCGTTCCGGTTCGTCGCGCACAACGGCGAGATCAACACCATCCGGGGCAACCGCAACCGCATGCGCGCCCGTGAGGCGCTGCTCGAATCGGATCTCATCCCCGGCGACCTGACCCGCCTGTACCCGATCTGCTCGGCCGACGCGTCGGACTCCGCCTCCTTCGACGAGGTGCTGGAGCTGCTGCACCTCGGCGGCCGGTCGCTGCCGCACGCGGTGCTGATGATGATCCCCGAAGCGTGGGAGAACCACACCGGGATGAACGCCCAGCGCCGTGCGTTCTACCAGTTCCACGCCAGCCTCATGGAGCCGTGGGACGGCCCGGCCTGCGTCACCTTCACCGACGGCACCCTCGTCGGCGCCGTCCTCGACCGCAACGGCCTGCGCCCCGCCCGCTGGTGGCGCACCGCGGACGACCGTGTCGTGCTGGCCAGTGAGGCGGGCGTGCTCGACGTCGCCCCCGCGGACGTCGTGGCCAAGGGCCGCCTCAAACCCGGCCGCATGTTCCTGGTGGACACCGAAGCGGGCCGGATCGTCGACGACGAAGAGGTCAAGTCGGAGCTGGCCAAGGAACTCCCGTACGAAGGCTGGCTGCACGCCGGCCTCCTGCAGATCGCCGACCTCCCGGACCGCGATCACATCGTGCAGAGCCACGATTCCGTGCTGCGGCGCCAGCTTTCCTTCGGCTACACCGAAGAAGAGCTGAAGATCCTCCTCGCGCCGATGGCGCTCAAGGCCGCCGAGCCGATCGGCTCGATGGGTTCCGACACCCCGCCCGCGGTGCTGTCGCAGCGTTCCCGGCTGCTCTACGACTACTTCAAGCAGAACTTCGCGCAGGTCACCAACCCGCCGCTGGACGCGATCCGCGAAGAGCTCGTCACCTCGATGAGCCGGATCATGGGGCCCGAGCGGAACCTGCTCGCCCCCGGCCCGGCCTCCTGCCGTCACGTGCAGCTGCCGTATCCGGTGATCGACAACGACGAGCTCGCCAAGCTGATCCACATCAACGACGACGGCGACCTTCCCGGCTTCGCGTGCAGTGTCCTTTCCGGACTGTACGAAGTGGACGGTGGGGCCGACGCGCTGGCGTCCGCGATCGAGCGGGTCCGGCGCGAGGCCTCCGAGGCGATCGAGGCGGGCGCGCGCACGCTGGTCCTGTCCGATCGCGACTCCGACCATCGGATGGCGCCGATCCCGTCGCTGCTGCTCGTCTCCGCGGTGCACCACCATCTGGTGCGCACCAAGGAAAGGCTGCGGGTCGCGCTCGTCGTCGAGACCGGCGACGCCCGCGAGGTCCACCACATCGCGCTGCTGCTCGGCTACGGCGCCGCGGCGGTGAACCCGTACTTGGCCTTCGAGACCATCGAAGACATGATCTCGACCGGCGGCATCACCGGGATCGAGCCCGCCACCGCGATCCGCAACTACGTCAAGGCGCTCGTGAAGGGCGTCCTGAAGATCATGTCGAAGATGGGCATCTCGACCGTCGGCGCGTACACCGCGGCGCAGGTCTTCGAATCCTTCGGGTTGGCACAGGATCTGCTCGACGAGTACTTCACCGGGACGTCGTCGAAGCTCGGCGGCGTCGGGCTGAGCGTGCTCGCCGAAGAGGTCGCCACGCGCCACCGCCGGGCGTACCCGGACAACCCGACCGATCGGGTCCACCGTGGACTCGAGACCGGCGGTGAGTACGCGTACCGCCGCGAGGGCGAACTGCACCTGTTCACCCCGGAGACCGTCTTCCTGTTGCAGCACGCGACGAAGACCGGCCGGGAAGAGGTGTACAAGAAGTACTCCGACGAGGTGCACCGCCTGTACCGGCAGGGTGGCGCGCTGCGCGGGCTGTTCTCCTTCCGCGAGGGCGCGCGCGAGCCCGTGCCACTGGACGAGGTCGAGCCCGTCGAGGCGATCTTCAAACGCTTCAACACCGGCGCGATGTCCTACGGCTCGATTTCGGCCGAGGCGCACGAAACGCTCGCCATCGCGATGAACCGCATCGGCGGCCGGTCCAACACCGGTGAGGGCGGGGAAGACCCCGAGCGGCTCTACGACCCGGCGCGGCGCAGCGCGATCAAGCAGGTCGCGAGCGGCCGGTTCGGCGTCACGAGCGAGTACCTGGTCAACGCCGACGACATCCAGATCAAGATCAAGCAGGTCGCGAGCGGCCGGTTCGGCGTCACGAGCGAGTACCTGGTCAACGCCGACGACATCCAGATCAAGATGGCGCAGGGCGCGAGCGGCCGGTTCGGCGTCACGAGCGAGTACCTGGTCAACGCCGACGACATCCAGATCAAGATGGCGCAGGGTGCGAAGCCGGGTGAGGGCGGGCAGCTGCCGCCGAACAAGGTGTATCCGTGGATCGCGCGCACACGGCATTCGACGCCGGGCGTCGGGTTGATCTCGCCGCCGCCGCACCACGACATCTACTCGATCGAGGATCTGGCGCAGCTGATCCACGACCTCAAGAACGCCAACGAGAACGCCCGCATCCACGTGAAGCTGGTGTCCTCGCTCGGCGTCGGCACGGTCGCGGCGGGCGTGTCCAAGGCGCACGCCGACGTCGTGCTGATCTCCGGTCACGACGGCGGCACCGGCGCCTCCCCGATGAACTCGCTCAAACACGCGGGCACGCCGTGGGAGATCGGGCTCGCCGAGACGCAGCAGACGTTGCTGCTCAACGGTTTGCGCGACCGGATCACCGTGCAGGTCGACGGCGCGATGAAGACCGGCAAGGACGTCGTCATCGCCGCGCTGCTCGGCGCGGAGGAGTACGGCTTCGCGACGGCGCCGCTGATCGTCGAGGGCTGCGTCATGATGCGCGTCTGCCACCTCGACACCTGCCCGGTCGGCGTCGCGACCCAGAGCCCGGATCTGCGCAAGCGGTACACCGGCCAGGCCGACCACGTCGTGAACTACTTCCGGTTCGTCGCCGAAGAGGTCCGGGAAACGTTGGCGGCGCTCGGTTTCCGCACCCTCGACGAGGCCATCGGGCACGCCGAGATGCTGAACACCGACGAGGCGGTCGAGCACTGGAAGGCCTCCGGTCTCGACCTCGCGCCGATCTTCGAGATGCCGACGGAGACCCCGTACGGCGGGGCGAAGCGGCGCACGCGCACGCAGGACCACGGTCTGGAGCACGCGCTCGACCGGACGCTGATCCAGCTCGCCGAGGCGGCGCTGGAGGACGCGCATCCGGTGCGGCTGGAGCTGCCGGTGCGGAACGTGAACCGGACCGTCGGCACGCTGCTCGGCTCCGAGATCACCCGCCGCTACGGCGGCGAGGGCCTGCCCGAGGACACGATCCACGTGCTGCTGACCGGTTCCGCCGGGCAGTCGCTCGGCGCGTTCCTGCCGCGCGGCATCACGCTCGACATGGTCGGCGACGCGAACGACTACGTCGGTAAGGGCCTGTCGGGCGGGCGGATCATCGTGCGCCCGCATCCGGACGCGAAGTTCGCGGCGGAAGGCCAGACCATCGCCGGGAACACACTCGCTTACGGCGCCACCGGCGGCGAGATGTTCCTGCGCGGCCAGGTCGGCGAGCGGTTCTGCGTGCGCAACTCCGGCGCGGTGGTCGTCGCCGAGGGCGTCGGCGACCACGCCTTCGAGTACATGACCGGTGGGCAGGCCGTGGTGCTCGGCCCGACCGGGCGCAACCTCGCGGCGGGGATGTCCGGCGGCGAGGCCTACGTGCTCGACCTGGACCGTGGCAAGGTCAACGAGGAGATGGTCAACTTGCTGACCCCGTCCTCGGAGGATCTCGCCTGGCTCAAGAAGACCGTGCAGAAACATTACGACCTCACACGTTCGGCCGTGGCCGCGTCGCTGCTCGGCGACTGGCCGCGTCGCTCGGCGGCGTTCACCAAGGTGATGCCCCGCGACTACCAGCGTGTCCTTGACGCGGCGAAGGCGGCGCGTGCCGCGGGCCGCGACGTCGACGAAGCGATCATGGAGGCCGCTCGTGGCTGATCCGACGGGTTTCCTGAAGTACGAACGCGAAGAGCCGAAGAAGAAGTCCAAAGAGGAGCGTCTCGCCACCTGGGGCGAGGTCTACGTCGACGTCGAGCCGGCCGAGCGCAACGAACAGGTGCGCAAGCAGGCTTCGCGGTGCATGGACTGCGGTATCCCGTTCTGTCATTCCAGTGGTTCCGGCTGCCCGCTGGGCAACCTGATCCCGGAGTGGAACGACCTCGTGCGCCGCGGCGACTGGGCCGCGGCGAGCGACCGGCTCCACGCCACCAACAACTTCCCCGAGTTCACCGGGAAGCTGTGCCCCGCGCCGTGCGAGGCGGGTTGTGTCCTTTCGGTCTCGCCGCTGTCCGGCGGTCCGGTCGCGATCAAGCGCGTCGAGCAGACGATCGCCGACCAGTCGTGGGAAGCGGGCTACGTGCAGCCGCAGATCTCGGCGGTGTCGTCGGGGCAGCTGGTCGCGGTCGTCGGCTCCGGCCCCGCCGGGCTCGCGGCCGCGCAGCAGCTGACCCGCGCCGGCCACGAAGTGACCGTCTACGAACGGGACGACCGGCTCGGCGGCCTGCTGCGGTACGGCATCCCCGAGTTCAAGATGGAGAAGAAGGTCCTCGACCGGCGGCTCGCGCAACTCCGCAAGGAGGGCACGAAGTTCGTCACCGGCTGCGAGGTCGGCGTCGATCTGACCGTCGAGGAACTGCGGGCGGGCTACGACGCGGTGGTCCTCGCCGTGGGCGCGCTGCGCGGCCGCGACGACACGACGACGCCGGGTCGCGAGCTGTCGGGGATCCACCTGGCGATGGAACATCTGGTCCCGGCCAACAAGTACGTCGAGGGCGACGGCCCGTCGGCGGTGGACGCGGCGGGCAAGCACGTCGTCATCATCGGCGGCGGTGACACCGGGGCCGACTCATACGGCACCGCGACCCGGCAGGGCGCGCTTTCGGTGACCCAGCTGGACCAGTACCCGACGCCACCGTCCACAAGGGACGACGAGCGGTCGCCGTGGCCGACCTGGCCGTACATCCTGCGCACCTACCCCGCGCACGAAGAGGCGGGCGAGCGCAAGTTCGCCGTCGCGGTCACCCGGTTCATCGGTGACGACGAAGGCAACGTGCGTGCCGTCGAGCTCCGGCAGGTCCGCGTGGTCAAGGACCCGGAGACCGGCAAGCGCATGGTGACCCCGATCAACGACGAGGTCGAGGAGCTGCCGGCCGATCTCGTGCTGCTCGCGATCGGGTTCGAGGGTGTCGAGCACATGCCGTTGCTGGACGGGCTCGGGCTTTCGCTGACCAAACGCGGCACGCTCTCGTGCGGCGCGGACTGGCAGACCTCCTCGCCCGGCGTGTTCGTCTGCGGCGACGCGCACCGCGGTGCCTCGCTGGTCGTATGGGCGATCGCCGAGGGACGCTCGGTGGCGAGCGCGGTGGACGCGTACCTGACCGGTGCTTCGGACCTGCCCGCTCCGGTGCACCCGACGGCGCTGCCGCTCGCGGTGGTCTAGGTCCGGACAGCGTCGCGACATGGGCGGGCCGGTGGAAGGCTCCACTGACCTCTGGTAGCGCGGTTCGCGTGACTGGACGGACGACACGACTGGCGGCTGGGCATGCCGTGTGTCGTCCGTCTGATCACGCGAACAGACCGCTCGCGAGGCCCCGGCCTGGCGATGCCCGCGCAACTCGCGCAGCGTCAGGGACAGTCCGGCCTGCTCGACAGTTACGACGTCATCGGNCTCTGGTAGCGCGGTTCGCGTGACTGGACGGACGACACGACTGGCGGCTGGGCATGCCGTGTGTCGTCCGTCTGATCACGCGAACAGACCGCTCGCGAGGCCCCGGCCTGGCGATGCCCGCGCAACTCGCGCAGCGTCAGGGACAGTCCGGCCTGCTCGACAGTTACGACGTCATCGGTTTCGATCCGCGAGGGACCACTTACAGCACGCCGGTGACCTGTGACCTGACCGAGGAGCAGCGGTTCATCGTCGTCGGCCCGTACGCGGGCGGCCCGCGCGACGTAGCCGAGAAGGCGGCGAAGTCCCGTGTGGTGGCGAAGCAATGCGCCGAGTCGAAGACGGCGGATCTCCTGCCGCAGATGACCACCGCCAACACGGCGCGCGACATGGACCGGATCCGCGAGGCGTTGGGGGAGCGGAAGATCTCGTACTACGGCGTTTCGTACGGGAGCTATCTCGGCGCCGCCTACGCGTCGATGTTCCCCGCACGCACGGACCGGATCGTGCTGGACAGCCTGCTCGGTCCCGACGGGCTGGACGTCCGGGCGCATCAGCGTTTCGCCGAGGGCTTCGATGACCGCTTCGGCGACTTCACGGCTTGGGCGGCGGCACGGGACGACGTCTACCACCTCGGGCGGACGCCGGCCGAGGTGACGGCGAAGTTCGTCGAACTGGCCGAAAAGCGCCCGGGAATCCGAAGCGACACCTGGGGAGCGCTGTACGACGACGCGAACTTCCCGGGGCTCGCCGAGAAATGGTCCGCTCCGGCAGCGAAGGCGCAGGGCGGGCCGCTCGACTCCGACAATCACGCCGCGCTCCAGCTCCAGGTGCTCTGCAACGACTCCGACTGGCCGGAAAACGTCCGCTACTACCAAAAGGCGGTCGAACGCGCGCGCGTGACACATCCGCTGTTCGGCCCCGCCGCCGCGAACATCAACCCGTGCGCGTTCTGGCCGGTCGAACGCCGCGAACCGCCCGTGCGGATCCACGACCGCGGCCCGTCGAACATCCTGCTGGTGCAGAACCTCCGCGACCCGGCGACGCCGCTCGTCGGCGCCCGCGAACTGCGGGCGGCGCTGGGGACCCGGGCGAAGTTCGTCACCGTGGACGCGGGTGGGCACGGCGTCTTCACCATGGGGAACGCCTGCGGCAACGACGCGGTCGTCCGCTATCTGCGGGATGGTGCCCTTCCGGCCGCGGACGCGCACTGTCCGGCTTGATCAGGAGAACAGGAAGACGATCAAACCGATCCAGCCGAGGCCGCCGACCAGGATCCCCAGCAGGACCCCGGCGGCGGTTTCGGCGAAGGTGTCTTCGCCCAGCTTGACGCGGGCCCAGCCCAGCCAGGCCACCAGCAGGCCGCCGAGCAGCATCACGGGCCCGAAGGTGAACACCAGCACGGTGACCGCGGCGGATTCGGGCGACGTGTACGGCGAGATCCCGAAACCGGATCCGCGCTTGATCGACCATCCCACGGCGAGCGTCACGAGCGCCGAACCGGCCAGCGCCAGAATCGACGGCCAGGCGAGGCCTTGGCCGTCACCGACCACGATCGCGATCGGTGCCAGGAGCATCCAGGCGATCGGAGCCGCGAGACGCGTGCCCAGCCGGGCGAAGCCGTTCACCGAAATCCCCACGAGCAAGGCTAACCCGCCCGCGGCTTGGCCGTAGTTGGGCCGAACGGCCGCTTGTACGCCTGGTAGCAGGACAAATACTTTCGAAATGTCGTGCAAGTCATACGGCAATTCACCGGTGGCGAAAGGTGGTACGCCATGAAGAGGACGGCTTCCCGGACGGGGATCCTGGCGGCGCTCGTCGGGCTGGCGGTGACGGGGCTGACCGCCGTCGCGGGTCCCGCGCACGCCGGACCGGTCCAGCATCAGGCAGCGACCGGCGCGGAGGCGGTGGCGGCCTACTGGACGCCCGAGCGGATGCGGTCGGCGGTGCCGATCGAACGGCTGGTCCAGGCGCCCGCCTTCACACCGAAGGATGTCGCGAAGGGCAAGAGCACGATCATCCAGAGCATCCCCAACGGTGGCGGAGCGTGGACCGGGGCCGGCAAGGTCGTCCAGACCGCGGGCCGGGTGTTCTTCACCATGGGCGGGCGGAACGCGTCGTGCTCCGGTGACGCGGTCACCAGCACGAACGGCAGCGTCGTGATCACCGCCGGCCACTGCGTGAAGTACCAGGGCGCCTGGCACACCAACTGGACCTTCGCGCCCGGGTACAACAACGGCAACACGCCCTACGGCACCTGGGCCGCGAAGAGCACGCTGACCACTCCGCAGTGGGAAGCGAGCGAGGACATGAACTACGACATCGGCGCGGCCGTGGTCAGCCCGCTCAACGGGCAGAAGCTGACCGACGTCGTCGGCGCGCAGGGGATCGCGTTCAACCAGGCGCGCAACCAGTCGATGTACACGTTCGGGTACCCGGCGGCGGCGCCGTACGACGGCTCGAAGCTGATCTACTGCAGCGGGAGCACGTTCACCGACTTCCTGCTCACCAAGGACCACGGGATGAGCTGCAACATGACCGGCGGTTCGAGCGGCGGCCCGTGGTTCCTCAACTTCAGCGAGGCGACCGGCGCGGGCGTCCAGGCCTCGGTGAACAGCTTCGGCTACACCTTCCTGCCCGGTTACATGTTCGGCCCGTACTTCGGGACGGACGCGCAGAACCTCTACAACAAGGCGCAGGCCGCCTGATCAGCCCGCCGCCCGTCCACGTTCTGGGACTTTCGTCCCGGTGGGCGGGCGGCTTTCGGCGCGGCATATCCTGGTCCGGTGAACTGGACAGTGGACGTTCCCGTCGACACGCTCCCCGAACTGCCTCCTCTGCCTCCCGAGCTGCGTGATCGGCTCGACGACGCGCTTTCCCGGCCCGCGGCGCAGCAGCCCGAGTGGCCGGACGCCGAGCTGACGAAGCGGGTCCGCGGCGTGCTGGAGAGTGTGCCGCCGATCACCGTCCCCGCCGAGATCGACCGTCTTTCCGACCGGCTCGCGATGGTCGCCCGCGGCGAGGCGTTCCTGCTTCAGGGCGGCGACTGCGCGGAGACGTTCGAGTCGAACACCGAACCGCATATCCGCGCCAACCTGCGCACCCTGCTGCAGATGGCCGTCGTCCTCACTTACGGCGCGAGCCTCCCGGTGGTGAAGGTCGGCCGGATCGCCGGCCAGTACGCGAAGCCGCGTTCGGCGTCCACCGACGCGCTCGGCCTGCCGGTGTACCGCGGCGACATCATCAACTCGCTCGTCGCCAAGCCCGAACTCCGCGTGCCCGACCCCGGCCGGATGATCCGCGCCTACGCGAACGCGGGCGCCGCGATGAACCTCGTCCGCGCGCTCACCGGCGCCGGCATGGCGGACCTGCACCAGGTGCACGACTGGAACAAGGACTTCGTGAAGTCCTCGCCCGCCAGCGAGCGCTACGAGGCGCTGGCCTCGGAGATCGACCGCGGCCTGCGGTTCATGTCGGCCTGCGGGGTCACCGACACCTCGCTCCAGTCCACCGAGATCTTCGCCAGCCACGAGGCGCTGCTGCTGGACTACGAGCGCTCCATGCTGCGGATGGACCGCGCGGACGCGGCGAACCCCAAGCTGTACAACCTGTCCTCGCACTTCCTGTGGGTGGGCGAGCGGACCAGGCAGCTCGACGGCGCGCACATCGCCTTCGCCGAACTGCTGGCCAACCCGATCGGCCTCAAGATCGGCCCGACGACCACGCCCGAGCAGGCCGTCGAGTACGTCCGCCGCCTCGACCCGCGCAACGAGCCCGGCCGCCTGACGCTGATCGCCCGGATGGGCAACGGCAAGGTCCGCGAGGTGCTGCCCGCGATCGTCGAGAAGGTCGAGGCCTCCGGGCACAAGGTCATCTGGCAGTGCGACCCCATGCACGGCAACACCCACGAGTCTTCGACGGGCTACAAGACCCGGCACTTCGACCGGATCGTGGACGAGGTGCAGGGCTTCTTCGAGGTGCACCGCAAGCTCGGCACGTACCCTGGCGGCATCCACGTCGAGCTGACCGGCGAGGACGTCACCGAATGCCTCGGCGGCGCGCAGGAGATCTCGGATCTGGACCTTTCGGGCCGGTACGAGACCGCTTGCGACCCGCGCCTGAACACGCAGCAGTCGCTGGAGCTGGCGTTCCTGGTCGCGGAGATGCTGCGCGGCTGAGCTGTCAGGCGGTGTGCAGCAGGCGCGAAGCCGATTTGAGCACGCCGTCCCGCAGCGAACCCACGTCCGAGACCGCCGCCCCGTTCGCCTGAAGTCCGATGTGGACCGAGTCGCGATAGGTCGCCACCGCGATGCCGACCGCCTGCCGCGGCGCCAGCGGCACGAACGGGTACACGCCGGAGACCTTCGTCCCGTCGAGGGTGAGCCGGTTGGGCGGCACCGGAACCGTGGTGATCACGAGGTCGAACAGCAGCGGCGCGGCCAGCCCGGCCGCCTTCGAGCCGAGCCGGTGCAGCATCGGCGGCATCCGGTCGGCGAGCAGCGGGAACGCGCCCGCGCCCCGGGCCGGGCCCGCCGCCTTGTTCCGGCCCATTTCGCGCTGGACGGCCAGCAGCCGCTCCACCGGGTCGTCGAGGCCGACCGGCAGCTCGCAGAGATAACCGGACAGCTTGTTCCCACCGAGCTGCTCGGCGGAACGCCCGCGCACGCTGACCGGGATGAGCGCCCGCAGCGTCCGGTCGTCGGCGCGCTGGCCGCGGTTGATCATCCAGTCGCGCAGCGCGCCGCTGAGGATCGCCAGCACGACGTCGTTGGCGGTGCCGCCGTGGGCCCGGCGGATCCGCCGGATCTCGGCGGTGTCCAGCCGGACGAGGCCGAGCCGTCGTTCGGTGGACGGCGGCGCGCTGATCGGCGACAGCGGCGAACGGGTCGCGCGGACGACCGAAGAGGCGATGCCTGCCTGGGCCAGCGTCGAGCCGACCGCTTCCTTGACAGCGTCCACAGGGGAGCGAGGCGCCGGCGGAGCGGTCCCGCTGTGCGGACGCCTCGGCGCGCGGGGGAGTTCGTCGAGCAGGCCGACCGCGACAGCGTACGCGCCCGCCCCATCGGTGAGGGCGTGGTGCAGTTTCAGCAGCAACGCGAACTCGCCGTCCGGCAGGCCGGTGACGAGATGCAAGTCCCACAAGGGTTTTCCGGTGTCGAGCGGCCGCCCCATCCAGCGCGAGGCGTAGGCGGAGAGCGGGTCCGGTTCGTACAGGGAGCTCAGGTGGTGATGTGAAATATGTTCACTGGCAACGAAATCCGGGTCCTCGGCCCAGGTGGCGGAGCCGGGCGGGAACAGCGCGGTGCGGGGGCGCTGACGCAGCTTGGGGAGCCTGGCCGCCCGTTCGGCGAGCAGCGTGGTCAGCTCGCGCGCGTGCACCTGCCCGTGCGGGCGGAAGGTGACCACCGCCCCCATGTGCATGGGCGTCGTTTCGCTTTCCAGGCAAAGGAAAGCGACATCGAGTGCGCTCAGCTGCAGGCCTGACATCAGCGACCTTTCTCGGTACTCCGGCGGCGGTGGGCACAACTGCACCAGCCTGACATGACGGGCGGGTGGTCGTCATGTTTCCTCGGCGCTAACTACCGCCGGTTTCACTCGAACGATGGGATCGCGTTCGGACATGGACCACGGCTCTGCGGCAGATGGTGGACAGTGCGTCCCTGGGTAACTCGTTAGCGGATCATCCGAGGAAACCGGCAGACTGCACCACCATGACCGACGAACCGAAGCGCCCCGAACCGCCGCTCACCGGCGACGAGCGCACGCAGCTGAACGGCTTCCTCGACTTCCTCCGCGCCACGGTCGTGTGGAAGTGTTCCGGCCTCACCGACGAGCAGGCCCGGCGGCCCCTCGTTCCCAGCGAACTGACCACCGTCGCCGGTCTGCTCGGGCATCTGACCCTCGTCGAGCAGTACTGGTTCAACGTGGTGCTCAACGGACAGGAGGACGTCTGGAAGGAGGCACTGGAAGCCGATCCGGACGCCGAGTTCCGGGTCGCCATGCAGACCCCGATCGAGCAGCTGATCGCCGCCTACGAGGCCGAGTGCGAGCGGAGCCGCAAGATCGTCGCCGCGATGAGGCTCGACGACGAGGTCCCCTTCCGCGGCGATCGCAAGGTCAACGTCCGGTTCGTGGTCGCGCACATGATCGAGGAGACCGGCAGGCACGCCGGCCACCTCGACCTGCTGCGCGAGCTGACCGACGGTCTCACCGGGGAGTGACGCGGCGCGGGGGCAGCGGGAAGAACCCGCTGGTCCGCTCGACGTACGCCGCGTATCCCGGCCGGGAACGCCGCAAACCCTTCTCCAGCAGAGGTTTTCCGGTCCCCTTGGCCAGCGTGTACGTCATCGCGACCGGCGACAGGATCGTCGCCGCCCCCACCCAGCTCGAACACGCCAGCAGATACAGGCCCCACCACACGCACGCGTCGCCGAAGTAGTTCGGATGCCGGGTGTAGCGCCACAGCCCGCTGTCGAGGACCTTCCCCTTGTTGCCCGGGTCGGCCTTGAAGCGCCGCAGCTGCTCGTCGCCGATCGCCTCGAACCCGAAGCCGACCAGCCACAGCGCGACACCGAGCCACGCCGTCACCCCGAAGGAGTCGCCGTACATCGCGAACTGGACCGGCAGCGAGACGAACCAGAGCACCACGGCCTGGACCAGGTACACGCGGATGAACAGCTTGAGTGCCGGGTTCTCCCCGGCATTCTCCGCCATCCGCACGTAGCGCGGGTCTTCGGGCAGCTTGTGGTTGCGCAGGTGGAGGTGGACGCCGAGGCGCACGCCCCACACCGCGGTCAGCAGCGCGGCGACCACCCTCAGCGCGACCGAACCGTCCCCGAGTGGAGCCGCGACCAGCGCGACGAGCGCGAAGCCCGGCCCCCACAGCGTGTCGACGGTGTCGTATCGCTTCCGCCATCGCGCGATGCCGAAGGTGACGACGAAGGCCAGCAGCGTCGCGCCCGCCGTGATCGCGAGGGTCCCGCCGAGCGGCATCAGGACCACTCCCGGGTGGCCGGCAGCGCGCTCAGCCCCTCGCCGGAGGTGCGGACCGCGAGGATCTGGTCCACGCCCATCCGGTTCTCCTCGAACGCGAGCGCCCCGCCGACCAGGTACAGCCGCCAGACCCGTGCGCCGGATTCACCGATCAGCGCGACGACGTCGTCCCAGTTGCTTTCGAGCGTCTTCTCCCAGGCCCGGACCGTACGCACGTAGTGCTCGCGCAGCGCGTGGACGTCGCGGATCTCGAACCCGGCGGTCTCCAGGTGCCCGAGCGTGCGGCTCAGCGGCCGCATCGTCATGTCGGGGGCGATGTAGCGCTCGATGAACGCGCCGCCGCCGGGGGCCACCGCGCCACGGGACATCTGCTGCAGGATCAGCCGTCCGGTGGGCTTGAGCATCCGGTACAGCGTCCGCGTGTACTCGGGGTAGTTCTCCTCGCCGACGTGCTCACCCATCTCGATGGACGCGACCGCGTCGAAGGGCTCGTCGCGCAGTTCGCGATAGTCCTGCCGCCGGACCTCGACCCGCGCCTCCAGATCGTGCTGGGCGAGGCGGGCGCGGACGTGCTGCCGTTGCTCCGCCGACAGCGTGATCCCGACGGCCTGGACGCCGTGGTGCTTCGCGGCGTGCACCAGGAGCGAGCCCCAGCCGCAGCCGACGTCGAGCAGCCGCATCCCGGGCCGCAGGCCGAGCTTCCGGCAGATCAGCTCGAGTTTGTCCCACTGGGCCTGCTCGAGGCCGTACCCGTCCTCGTCGGAGGTCCAGTACCCGGTCGAGTAGGCCATCGATTCGTCGAGCAACAGCTGGTAGAAGGCGTTGCCGAGGTCGTAGTGGTGCGCGATCGCCGACTTGTCCCGGCGCAGGGTGTGCAGCTTCCCGGACAGCCGGGCCTCCTCGGCGGGCGGTTTGGGCGGCGGCCCGACGATGCCGAGGCCCACCGCGAGCCGCAGCGCCTCGGCCCATTCGCGGGGGCCGAGCTTCGCGCCACGCACGGCACCCGATCGGGTCAACGCCCAGATCCGGCGGAATCCGTCGGCGAGGTCGCCTTCGACGTCGAGATCACCTGAGACGTACGCCCTGGCCAGACCCAATTCGCCGGGGGAGTAGAGGAGGCGGCGCAGGGCACGCCGGTTGCGGAGGACCACGGTCGGGGCATCCGGCGGACCGGCGCGTACGCCATCCCAGGTACGCAGGCCGACCGGAAGAGAGCCGCCGAGGAGCCGCTCGGCGAACGGGGCTAGGCGGGACGCGGGACTGTTCGGCATAGTCGTCATTCGCTCCCGGACCGGAAAGGGATGGGTCGGATGCCGCGCCGGTTCACGAGATCCAATCCTCGCCCGATCCGGCTCCGAATGCCTCATGTGCACACCAAAGGTCGACGCATCGGCGTCATCGGCAGCGGCGTGGCCGGTCTCACGGCCGCGTATCTGCTGCAACGCCGCTACGAGGTTCTGCTGTTCGAAGCCGACGACAGGCTGGGCGGGCACGCGCACACCCACGACGTCCCGAGCGCGCACGGCGGCACCGTCGGCGTCGACTCCGGGTTCATCGTGCACAACGAGCGCACCTACCCGAACCTGCTCCGCCTGTTCGCCGAACTGGGCGTCGCCACCCGCGACACCGAGATGTCGATGAGCATCCGCTGTGACGGCTGCGGGCTCCAGTACGCCGGCGCCAAAGGACTGACAGGCCTGTTCGCCCAGCCGCGCAACGTCGCACGGGGCAGATATCTGCGGATGCTCGCCGACGTCAAACGCTTCCACCGGCACGCGAAGCGCGTCCTCGACGCGCCCGAGGCCGGAGACGTCACCCTCGGCGCCTTCCTCGCGATCGGCGGGTACACGAAGTACTTCGTCGACCACTTCATGCTCCCGGTCGTCTCGACCGTCTGGTCCGCCGACCGCACCGACACGCTGAGGTACCCCGCGCGGTACCTGTTCGAGTTCCTGCGCAACCACGGCATGCTGTCGGTCGGCGGGTCACCGAGGTGGCGCACCGTCGTCGGTGGCTCGCGCGAGTACGTCCAACTGGCCGCCAAGCAGCTGACGGCCGTGCACCTGTCGACGCCGGTCCGTTCGGTGAAGCGCACCGCGCGGGGGATCGAGGTCCGCGACGACGCCGACACGCGGCACCGGCTCGACAAGGTCGTCCTGGCCACGCACGCGGACCAGGCGCTGAAACTGCTCTCTTCGCCGACCGTGGCCGAGCGCGAGGTCCTCGGCTCGTTCCGGTACTCCAGCAACGAGGCCTGGCTGCACACCGACACCGGCGTGCTCCCGACGGCGGATTCGGCACGGGCGGGCTGGAACTACGCCACCCCGTTCTGCGGTGCCGGCCACGGCGCGGTCCAGGTGTCCTACGACATGAACCGCCTGATGCGGCTCGACGAACCGACCGGCTACGTCGTCACGCTCAACCCGGGCACCGCGCCCGACGCCGGTTCGGTGCTGGCCAGGATGACCTACGAGCATCCCGTCTACACCCCGGAATCCGTGGCGGCCCAGCGCCGGCTGGGCGAGCTGAACGACGACACGGTCGCCTTCGCCGGCGCGTACCACGGCTGGGGATTCCACGAGGACGGCTGCGCGTCCGGCGTTCGCGCGGCCGAGAACTTCGGGGTGCGCTGGTGACCGTCATGGCCGTGCTCTACGACTCCACGGTGGCGCATATCCGGCGCGCCGATCCGCCGATCTCGTTCGCCCACCGGATCTACCTGTGGTTCGTCGACCTCGACGTGCCGCCGAAGCTGCCGTGGTGGCTGCGCCCCTTCGCCCGCTTCGATTCGCGAGACCACTTCGCGCCCGAGGACACCTCCAGCATCAGGTCCAAATTGGACCGCTGGCTCGCCGCGCGCGACGTCGACCTCCGCGGCGGCCGGGTGCTGATGCTGGCCGGGGCGCGGATGCTCGGCCACAACTTCAACCCGATCACCCTGTACTGGTGCCACCGGCCCGGCGGGGAGCTCGAATGCGTCGTCGCCGAGGTCCACAACACCTACGGCGGCAGGCACGCGTACCTCCTGCGGCCCGACGCCGACGGGAACGCCTTCGCGGACAAGGAGTTCTACGTCTCGCCGTTCCAGTCGACGGACGGCGAGTACCGGATGGAGGTGCCGAGGCCCGGGTCGCTGCTCTCGGTCGAGATCGCCCTCCGTCACGACGGGCGGACGCCGCTGACCGCGTCCCTGCGCGGCGTGCGGCGGCCCGCCACCGCCGGGTGGCTGGCGCACATGCTGATCACCCGCCCGCTCATGCCGTATCGGGTCTCCGCGCTGATCCGGCGGCATGGCGTCAAACTGTGGTTGAAGAAGGCGCCGATCACCCAGCGGACGCCGCAGACGGCCGGAGGCACGCTTGATGGATGAATCGGCACGCCCGCGCCGGATGGCGCCCGTTCCCGGCGACGGCGAACCGGCCGCGCCGACGGCCGAGGATCTGCTCGTCCGGGTCGCGAAGGGCGACGAGCGCGCCTTCGACGCTCTATACGACCAACTCGCCGGCCCGGTTCTCGGACTCGTGCGGCGGATCCTCCGTGACGCCGCCCAGTCCGAAGAGGTCACACAGGAGGTCATGGTGGAGCTGTGGCGCACGGCCACGCGCTACTCCCCGGAGCGGGGGAGCGCGCTGAACTGGGCCATGACGCTCGCGCACCGCCGCGCCGTCGACCGCGTCCGCTCGGCGCGCGCCAGTTCGGACCGCGAGGTCAAGGCGACCTTCGAAGCCGCCCGCGCCCGGCCCTTCGACGAGGTGGCCGAGGCGGTCGCGGCCCGCTGGGAACAGTCGCAGGTACGCCGCTGTCTCACGAGCTTGACCGAGTTGCAACGGGAATCCGTGCTGCTCGCCTACTACCAGGGTTATACCTATCGCGAGGTCTCCGAGGTGCTGCAGACCCCGCACGGGACCATCAAGACCCGGCTCCGGGACGGCCTGATCAGGCTCCGGGACTGTTTGGGGGTGACGGCATGACCATGCCCGAGATGCACACGCTCACCGGCGCCTACGCCGTCGACGCGCTGTCCGATGTGGAGCGTGCCCAGTTCAAGCGGCACCTCGCCGAATGCGCGTCGTGCGCGCAGGAGGTCCTCGAACTGCAGATGACCGCGACCCGGCTCGGCGCCGCGCTGGCCGAGGACCCGCCGCCCGAACTCAAACGCCGGGTGCTCGCCGAGGCGATGGCGACCAGGCAGCAGCCGCCGATGACGCGGTTCGGCGCCGGGGAGCGCGTCAAGGACCGGCGCCGCGCCCCGCGCTGGGCGATCGCCGCGGTCGCGGCGGCGGTCGTCGGGCTGGCGGGCACCGCCGTGTTCGGCGGGATCGCCTACGACAACCACTCGCAGCTGACCGCCGCGCGGGAGCGGGCGGCGGAGTACGCGGACCGGTACGCCCCGGTCGCCGACGTCCTTTCGGCCGCCGACCTCCGCACCGGGCACGCCGAAACCTCGGCGGGCGGCGGCGGGACCGTGATGATGTCGCGCGCGAAGGACCGGCTGGTGTTCATGGCGGCGCAGCTGCCGAAGAACGAACCGGGCCGGACCTACCAGGCCTGGCTGATGTACCCGGGCACCGCGCCCAGACCCGCCGGGCTCATTCCCGGTGGTCAGGACGGTGCGGTGCTGGTCGCCGAAGGGATCGGCGGCGCCGAGAAGTTCGCGCTCAGCGTCGAACAGGCCGGTGGATCGCCGACCGGGACGCCGTCGAAGGACGTCGTCATGGTCATGTCCATGCCGACCTGACCCCCGCTTGTACCAGGCCGCCGTTCGCCGCCGCGACCGGGTCTCGCTCTTGCGCCCGCGAACATGTTGTGGCAAAACACCTTTGCGACACACGGCGTGGCTACTGGATTCGAGCCAGCCTGGTGCATACCGTCCTGCTTCAACGTCGGCAGTTGACATAACTCTCAATCTGAACTTCAGCTCGAGGGTTCGGCAAAGGCTCAGCGACCGGCGGGCAGCACGAGCACACACGATCAGGAAGGCGGCTCCGATGACGCCCCCGCACAACTACCTTGCGGTGATCAAGGTCGTCGGTATCGGCGGCGGCGGAGTGAACGCCGTGAACCGCATGATCGAGGTCGGCCTCAAGGGTGTCGAGTTCATCGCGGTGAACACCGACGCTCAGGCACTGCTCATGTCCGACGCCGACGTCAAGCTCGACATCGGCCGGGAACTGACCCGCGGCCTCGGTGCCGGCGCCGCCCCCGAGGTGGGGCAGAAGGCCGCCGAGGACCACCGCGAAGAGATCGAAGAGGTCATCAAGGGCGCCGACATGGTGTTCGTGACCGCGGGCGAAGGCGGTGGCACCGGCACCGGTGGCGCGCCGGTCGTCGCCCAGATCGCCCGCAAGCTCGGCGCGCTGACCATCGGCGTCGTCACCCGTCCCTTCACCTTCGAGGGCAAGCGCCGCAGCAAGCAGGCCGAAGAGGGCATCCAGCAGCTGCGCAACGAATGCGACACCCTCATCGTCATCCCGAACGACCGGCTGCTGCAGCTGGGCGACATCGGCGTCTCGCTGATGGACGCCTTCCGCTCGGCGGACGAGGTCCTGCTTTCGGGTGTCCAGGGCATCACCGACCTGATCACCACGCCGGGTCTGATCAACCTGGACTTCGCCGACGTCAAGAGCGTCATGTCCGGCGCGGGCTCCGCGCTGATGGGCATCGGCTCGGCGCGCGGCGAGGGCCGGGCGATCCAGGCGGCGGAGAAGGCGATCAACTCGCCACTGCTGGAAGCGTCGATGGACGGGGCGCACGGCGCGCTGCTGTCGATCGCTGGCGGCTCGGACCTCGGCCTGTTCGAGATCAACGAGGCCGCTTCGCTGGTGCAGGAATCCGCGCACCCCGACGCCAACATCATCTTCGGGACGATCATCGACGACTCGCTCGGCGACGAGGTCCGGGTCACCGTGATCGCGGCCGGTTTCGACGCCGGCACCCCGACCCACAAGAAACTCGACCCGCCTGCGTTCGGCTCCCGGTCGAACTCGACCGCGTCCGCGCAGGCCGGTCAGGTCAACGGCGGCGGGGCGACCCCGGTGCAGAGCCCGCCTTCGGGTGCCACGCCGGTGCCGTCGACCGGTTCGAACGGCTACCCGGTCGCGCCGCCGCGCACGCACACGCCGATGCCGTCCGCCCGTAACGAGGGCAACGGCTCCATGACCGGCGGGCTCCCGCAGCCCGGCGGCGGCTCGCGCGGCTACTCGCCGATCGGGTCGAACTCGAACCACGGCAGCCTGCCCGGCCGCGCGACCCCGGTGCACGACGACCCGTCGGACGACGAGGTCGACGTTCCCCCGTTCATGCGGCGGTAGCACTCGCCAGTACGTTCCGTGAAGGCCTCCTTGACTACAGTCGAGGGGGCCTTCACTCAGGTCTAGGAGGAAACGCGTGCGGGTACGGCGGGTTGTCACGACAAGGGCGGGCGGGGCTTCCCGGCCGCCTTACGACACCTTCAACCTCGGTGATCACGTCGGCGACGACGCGGGCGACGTCTACGCCAACCGGAAACGTCTCGCCACCGAACTCGGCCTCGCCGAGGACAGGCTGGCGTGGATGGAGCAGGTCCACGGCCGGACCGCCACCGTCGTCGACGGTTCGGAGACCTCCGCCGCCGAAGCGACCGACGCGCTCGTGACCGCCGAGCCCGGCCTCGCGCTCGTGGTGCTCGTCGCCGACTGCGTGCCGCTTCTGCTTGCCGACGCCGAAGCCGGTGTCGTCGCCGCCGTCCACGCGGGCCGCGTCGGCGCCAGGGTCGGCGTCGTCCCCGCCGCCGTCGAGGCGATGCGTTCGGTCGGCGCCGAACCGGCCCGCACCGAAGCGCTGCTCGGACCCGCGATCTGCGGCGACTGCTACGAAGTCCCCGCCGACATGGCCGCCGACGTCGAAAAGCACGTGCCGGGCAGCGCCTGCAAAACCCGCAAGGGCACGCCGGGCCTCGACCTGCGCGCCGGGCTCTGGCGGCAGCTGGCCGACCTCGGCGTCGGCAAGATCGGCGTCGATCCGCGCTGTACCAACGAAGACAAGACCCTCTTCAGCTTCCGCCGCGACGGCACCACGGGCCGGACCGCGGGTATCACGTGGCTGGACGCGTCGTGAGTGACGCACGGAAGGCGGAACTCGCCGCGTCCCTCGCCGAAGTGGAAGAGCGGATCGGCGCCGCGTGCAAGGCCGCCGGCCGGGCCCGCGACGAGATCAAGCTGCTCGCGGTCACCAAGACCTTCCCGGCGCTCGACGCCGCGCTGCTCGCCGACCTCGGCGCGCTCGACCTCGCCGAGAACCGCGATCAGGAGGCGGGCGCGAAGGCCGAGGAGGTCGCCGGTCTCCGGCCGGACGCCCCGATCCGCTGGCATATGGTCGGCAGCCTGCAGCGGAACAAGGCCAAATCGGTCGTGCGCTGGGCGGACGAGGTCCAGTCCGTCGACTCCGAGCGCCTCGCCGACGCGCTCGCGAAGGCGACCAAGTCGGCGCTGGATTCCGGGCAACGCGAGCACCCGCTGGACGTCCTCATTCAAGTAAGCCTCGATGACGATCCGAAGCGCGGGGGCATTCGGTTGAGCGAAATGAGCCATTTGGCGGAGCGGATAGCCCATGTGGGTGATATTCGCCTCCGAGGGCTTATGGCGGTGGCGCCGCTGGGTACTGATCCCGCGGAGGCGTTCGGGAAACTCGCTCGTGCGTCGGAGCGTCTACGGGAAGAACACCCGAAAGCCCGTGAGATCTCCGCCGGAATGAGCAATGATCTCGAGCAGGCGATCGCGCACGGCTCGACCTGTGTGCGTGTCGGAACCGCGTTGCTCGGTGGGCGCGGTTTAGCCTCGCCCTAGGGAATACCGTCTCGTCGTTACGGGGAGTGGCGGCGAGGACGGGGGAGTACGGTGCGGGACGCGGCTAAGGCTAGGGAGAGGCATGAGCGCGCTGCAGAAGCTGAAGGCCTACTTCGGGATGGTGCCCGCGGACGAAGACGGCTACGACGTCGAGGACGACTACCGGCGAGGTTACGCCTCGAAGGAATACGCCGACGACGAGTACGACTACGACGACGAGCCGCCGGCCCGGTCACGAGGTGGACGTTACCGGGACGAAGTTGACACGTATGACGAGCCCGCGCCCCGGCCTCGGTCACGCTCCGTGGCCAGCCCGGAGCCTGCCGTCCACGGAGCGCTGGCGATGGACCGTCAGCCGGAGCCGGTCGCGCGGCTGCGGCCGGTCACCGAGCCGGTGCGTCCGCCGGTGCGTGATCCGTTGAGCCGGATCACGACGCTGCACCCGACGAGCTACGCGGAAGCGCGAGCGATCGGGGAGCACTACCGGGAGGGCATCCCGGTGATCATGAACCTCACGGAGATGGAGAACGCGGACGCGAAGCGTCTCGTCGACTTCGCCGCGGGGCTCGCTTTCGCGTTGCGCGGATCGATGGACAAGGTCACCAACAAGGTGTTCCTTCTCTCACCGCCCGATGTGGATGTCACCGCGGAAGACCGCCGGCGGATCGCCGAAGGCGGATTGTTCCTGCGCGGCTGATCACCCGGTGACCGCTGAGCGCAGCCGGATGTGATTTTGTCGACTCATCGCCATCCGTGGCCCGTCAACTGCGCCTTTTGACGCGAGGCATGGCAGAGTGGTTACGTGAATGCTGTGTTGCTGGTCGTCTGGTACGTGCTGTTCGCCTTCTGGCTCCTGCTGACGGCACGGATCGTCGTCGAGCTCGTGCGTGCTTTCGCTCGCGAGTGGCGTCCTGCCGGAGGGGTTGCGGTAACGCTCGAGACCATCTACACAGTGACCGACCCACCGGTTCGTCTGTTCAGACGAATCATCCCGACCGTACGAATCGGCGGCGTCGGACTGGACTTATCGATTATGGTGCTGCTGTTGGTTGTGTTCTTCGCGATGCAGCTGGCAACGCCAGGGTGATTTTCGGGGAAGCCCCGGTGGACCTGCAGGCCATGGAGTGCGTGAGGTGATCTGATGTCGTTGACCCCCGCTGACGTGCATAACGTCGCGTTCAGCAAGCCGCCCATTGGCAAAAGGGGCTACAACGAGGACGAGGTGGACGCGTTCCTCGACCTGGTGGAGACCGAGCTTGCCCGGTTGATCGAGGACAACAACGAGCTGCGGCAGCAGGTCGAACAGCTCGACAACGAACTCGAGACCACCCGTGGTGAGCTCGAGAACGCCAAGGCCGGCGCCGTCGGCCCGCCGCCGCAGGTACGCGACGAGCCGTCGCGCCGCCTGGCGCCGGTGCCGCCGCCGCAGTCGGCGATGGAGCAGACCCAGGCCCACTCGATGGTGCCGGACAACGGGGAGCCCAACGTCCAGGCCGCGAAGGTGCTCGGGCTTGCGCAGGAAATGGCCGACCGGCTCACCGCCGAGGCCAAGACCGAGTCGGACGGCATGCTCGCCGAAGCCCGGACCAAGTCCGAGCAGCTGCTGTCGGACGCGCGGTCCAAGTCGGACTCGATGGTGAACGAGGCACGCACGCGTGCCGAGACCATGCTGAACGACGCGCGAACCCGTGCCGAAACCTTGGAGCGCCAGGCGCGCGACAAGGCGACGACCATGGAGCGCGAGGCTCAGCGCAAGTACACCGAGACCATGAACAACATGAACGCGGAGAAGGGCTCGCTGGGCAAGAAGATCGAGGAGCTGCGCACGATCGAGCGGGAGTACCGCACGAGGCTGCGCGGGTTCCTCGAGTCCCAGCTGCGTGAGCTCGACGACCGTGGTTCGGCCGCTCCCGCGTCGGCGTCCTCGTCGAGCTCGGGGCAGTCTTCGTCCTCCGGTAGCGGACAGGGCTACTCGTTCGGCCCGCGGGCCGAAGCGGGCTGATCCGGTTCGTTTCTACACTGGTTTTGTTTCTACACAGTGGAACGGCCTCGGCACTCTCCGGAGGGTCGGGGCCGTTTCGCTTGGCCCTCGTGTTGTAATTCACCGTGCTCTACATCGTCCTGGTACTGGTACTGGCGGCTCTGGGGCTGCTCGTCGCGGCGCTCATCACCGCGAACTCCCTGTGGGCTTGGATCTCCATCGGCGTCTCCGTCGTCGCGGGGTTGCTGCTCCTCTTCGACCTGCTGCGCCGCCGGAAGAAGCGCGCGGCTCCGGCTGACGAAGACACGTCCTCGTCCGACGAGTCCGACGAGGACGAACCCGCCGAGGCTGAGGAAAAGAAACCCGAGGACGCCGAGCAGACCGTCCTGATGCCCGCCGCCGGTGAACTGGGCGACGTGGAGGACACGCCGGAGCCCCAAAGCGGAGGCGACCCCGGCGAGGAGAAGAGCGACCCCGAGGATGTGGCGGTCGTCTCCGAACTCGAGGTCGAAGTCGTCGTCGTCGACGAGTACCCGCGCTATCACGTGACCTCTTGCACGTGGCTCGAAACCCGGGACACGATCCCGCTCGGCATCGGCGAGGCGCGGCAGCTCGGGTTCACACCGTGCGCGCTGTGCAAGCCCGACGCCGAAATCGCCGCACAGCACCGCGAGAAGGCTTAAAGCTTCTGGGCCGCTTCGCCGACCGCCACGACGTCGGCGGCGATCGTGTCGAGCACCAGGCGCTGCTCCTCGTCCGCGTCGCGGGGCACCGGGATCTCCGCTGCCTCGTCGGTCCCGAGCGTGCGGGCCGCCTCGGCGACGGCGTCCGCCGCTCCGGCCGAGCCGGGGCGCAGCAGTAGCGACGACGCCGTGACGGACAGACCGCGCAAGGCTTCTGCCGCGTTCTCCAGCGCGTCCCGCTGGCCCGGCGCGGGTTCCTTCGTGCCCGGCTCCGCGGTTCGAAGGCCGTGGTGCGCGACGGCGGCGGCCCGGAACTCACGGCCGAGCGTCCGCGGGTCGACGTCCTCGCCGCGCAGTTTTCTCGCCACCGAGCCGAGTAGCGCGCGGGTGGCGGCGACGGCGCTCTCGAACCGTTCCGCCGGGCCGGGTTTCGGCACACCGGGGATCGCGGCGAAACCGAACAGCAGGGCGATGACGCCGGCCAGGACCATCAGGAGCAGGTACTCGACGAGTACGTAACGCGGGTCGAGATGCCTGGTGGTCGCGTTCATGCCGACCGACATCAGGACCATGCAGCCGTTGAAGATCGCCGGACGCGTCCGCATGACCGAGAACCCGCCGAGCAGCGCGACAAGCCCGATCGGCAGCAGAACCCCTTGCGGCAGAAGCCAAAGAACGAGAGTGAGCACGACGGCGCCGCCGAGTGAGCCGCCGATCCGCTGCCAGGCCTTGCCGAGGCTGTCCCGCCATTCCGGTTGCATGATGGCGAAAGTGGCGAGCAGGAACGACACGGTGAGCGGGTCGCCCGGCCGGAAACTCGCGACCACCAGCGCCAGCCCGACGCCGAGCCCGCAGCGGAGCGCGTGCCGGAACTGCGCCGACCGCCAGGAGAACGCGCCGCTCAGCTCGATCCGGCGCAGTTCGCCGCGGAGACCTTTCGGAACGTCCACACGCGACTCGTCGCGTTCGGCCGCCGCGGCCCGGATGGTTTCGAGAGCCTCCCAGAGCGCGGTGACGAGCCTCGCCGTAGCGCCCGGAAGCCCGGTGGGTTCCTTGCGGCGCACCGGTTCGACGTCTCCCGGTGTCGCCGGGCTCCTAACGGCGTCGGCGAGCCTGGCGGCTTCTTCCCTGGCGGCGTCCAGCGTTTCGCCGATTTCTCGGCTGTCGAGCCGTTTCCGGCGGATCTCCAGCAACCCGGTGGCCGCGCGGTAACGGAACATGCCGCCGAGGACCCGGCCGGTCCAGCGACGAGGCCGGTCCGCGAGCCAAAGCCTCGCCGCGCGCTCCTGTGTTTCGGACGAGCCGGTCGCGAGCGCGTCGGCCAGCGCGTCACGGGTCGGCTTGGCCGGATCCTTCGCGCCCATCAAGGCCCGCAACAGGATCACGACGCCCACCGCGAGCGCGGGCGCGCCCAGGATCTGCCCCGCCGACGCCGTTCCCGTCAGCTGGAAGCCGTACCCGAACAGTGACGCCATCCCGAGCCCCAGCCCGACCGTGACGAACCGGGTCCCGAGCACGGGCAACAACCCGGCGACGACCACGATCGCCACCAGCAGCGCGATCGCCGCCCACTGCGACACCGCGCCCAGCAACCGCGGCACCCCGACCGCGAGGATCAGCGCGGGCGCGAACCACGCCAGCAACCGCAGATCCGCCCAGAGCGGCCCGCCCACCGCCGCCATGAGACAGAAGAGCGCGGTGAGGGCCGCCAGGACGGCCGCGTTGCCCAGTCCCAGGAGGAATCCGAGCCCGCTGACGCCGCCGAGGACGACCAGGAGGGCGATGAGGAGTCCGGGCCCTTTCATCGGGCCCCGCAGATCGGCATACCCGTCAACCTAGAGGCGGTGGCGGGGACGGCAACTCGGGCCTTGGGCGGCGGGCCGGTGTTTGGTCGCGCTGGTGAGAGCAGTTCGTGCTCTAGGGCTATTCGGTACTTATGGCTCCTTCGCGTCCTTAAGGTGCTTCGGCGCTTTAAGGCTCCCGCGAACGCCTGTCTGTTCCTTGTCTCGCCGCTCGCGGATTCGCTCGCTTGAGGGCGCCTCGCTGCTTTAAGACTCCTTCGCTGTTGCCAATTTTCGACAATTTCCGGCGCTGGGCTGTTTGGGCTAGTACAGGTGTTCGAATTAGAGTAATGTCGGTGTCGTGGCCAGCAACGATGCACCCCCAGAGACGCCCGCCGAGTGGTGGCGCGTCGACACCGCGACGCTGCATGCCCGCAAACAGGAACTCGAAATCCTGAAGCGCCGGGCGGATGCGGAGCAGAACGCGATCCTGGCGGAAATCAATTCCCGTGGGGTGCGTGGATGTAGTGGTCATTCGACGTTGNCCCCTCGGGCGGGGAGCCTAATCTCGGCGCCCACCCACCGCCTCCGAGTTTCCACCCACCCCGGACAACCCGGTTGCCCCCGCGCGCTACCCTTGAATCAACTGGCACCGATCCGGCCATCACCGGGGAGCCTCCGGAAGAACAGGGCGCACGCCCTCAGTAGAACCGGACGGGTACGGCCCGTCACAGCCGTCGAATGAGCGGCCCAGCCGGAACACCAACCGGCCGGGCAAGCGGGGTGGTACCGCGGAACGCGCCGGAGACGGCCGTCTCGTCCCCGTGTGGGTGGAAGCCCGTACACGAGACGAGCAGTGTCGGATCTGAGGAGCACCGAAGATGTATCCCAAGGCACAGGTGGACGGCGAGACCGGCGTCCCGTCCCAGCCTTCGTTCCCCGAGTCGGAGAAGCGCGTCCTCGCGTACTGGGAATCCGATCGGACCTTCCAGGCTTCGATCGACGCCCGCGACCCCGGCGTCAACGGTTCGAACGAGTACGTCTTCTACGACGGCCCGCCGTTCGCCAACGGTCTCCCGCACTACGGTCACCTGCTCACCGGGTATGTGAAGGACCTGGTGCCGCGTTACCAGACGATGAAGGGCAAGCGCGTCGAGCGCCGCTTCGGCTGGGACACCCACGGCCTGCCCGCCGAGCTCGAGGCCATGCGCCAGCTCGGGATCACCGAGAAGTCCGAGATCGACGCGATGGGCATCGACGTCTTCAACGAGGCCTGCCGCGAGTCCGTGCTGCGCTACACCGGCGAATGGCAGGACTACGTCACCCGCCAGGCCCGCTGGGTCGACTTCGGCAACGACTACAAGACGCTCGACCTGTCCTACATGGAGTCGGTCATCTGGGCGTTCAAGCAGCTGTGGGACAAGGGCCTGGTCTACGAGGGCTACCGCGTCCTGCCCTACTGCTGGCGCGACGAGACCCCGCTGTCCAACCACGAGCTGCGCATGGACGACGACGTCTACGCCAGCCGTCAGGACCCGGCCGTCACGGTCGGTTTCCGCCTGGAGGGCAACGACAACGAGCTCGACGGCACCTACCTGCTGATCTGGACCACGACCCCGTGGACGCTGCCGTCCAACCTGGCGACCGCGGTGCACCCGGACGTGCGGTACGTCGTGGTGGAATCCGACGGCAAGCGGTTCCTGCTCGCCGAAGCGCGCGTCGCCGCGTACGCCCGCGAGCTCGGCGAGGAGCCGACCGTCGTCGGGCACTACACCGGCACCGAACTGCTCGGAACCCGTTACGCCCCACCGTTCCCGTACTTCGCCGGGCACGAGAACGCGCACCGCGTGCTGTCCGCGGACTACGTCACCACCGAGGACGGCACCGGTGTCGTCCACATCGCGCCCGCCTACGGTGAAGAGGACAAGGTCGTCACCGACGCGGCGGGCATCGTCCCGGTCACCCCGGTGGACGCGCAGGGCAAGTTCGACGCGACCGTCTCGGATTACGAGGGCCAGCAGGTCTTCGACGCCAACCCGAACATCATCAAGGATCTCAAGAACGGCACCGGTTCCGCCGGCCGCCAGGGCGCGGTCCTGCTGCGTCACGAGACCTACGAGCACCCGTACCCGCACTGCTGGCGCTGCCGCAACCCGCTGATCTACCGCGCCGTCTCGTCGTGGTTCGTCGCGGTGACCGAGTTCAAGGACCGGATGGTCGAGCTGAACCAGCAGATCACCTGGTACCCGGAGAACGTCAAGGACGGTCAGTTCGGCAAGTGGCTGGAGAACGCCCGCGACTGGTCGGTCTCCCGCAACCGGTACTTCGGCACGCCGATCCCGGTGTGGCAGTCGGACGACCCGGCGTACCCGCGCACGGACGTCTACGGTTCGCTCGACGAGATCGAGCGCGACTTCGGCGTGCGGCTGGAGAACCTGCACCGGCCGTTCATCGACGAGCTGACCCGGCCCAACCCGGACGACCCGACCGGGAAGTCCACCATGCGCCGCATCGAGGACGTGCTGGACGTCTGGTTCGACTCGGGTTCGATGCCCTACGCGCAGGTGCACTACCCGTTCGAGAACACCGAGTGGTTCGAGCACCACTACCCGGGCGACTTCATCGTCGAGTACATCGGGCAGACCCGCGGCTGGTTCTACGTGCTGCACGTGCTGGCGACGGCGCTGTTCGACCGGCCGGCGTTCCGCACCTGCATCTCGCACGGGATCGTGCTCGGCTCGGACGGCCAGAAGATGTCCAAGTCGCTGCGCAACTACCCGGACGTCAACGAGGTCTTCGACCGCGACGGCTCCGACGCGATGCGCTGGTACCTGATGGCGAGCCCGATCCTGCGCGGCGGGAACCTCGTCGTCACCGACAAGGGCATCCGCGACGCGGTCCGCCAGGCCGTGCTGCCGCTGTGGAACTCGTACTACTTCCTCGCGCTCTACGCGAACGCCGAGGGTGTGGAAGGCCAGTGGCGCACGGATTCGAAGCACGTCCTCGACCGGTACGTGCTGGCGAAGACGCACGAACTGGTGACCGACGTCGAGCACGCGCTCGACACCTACGACGTCGCCGGCGCGTGCTCGACCGTTTCACGCGCTCGACACCTACGACGTCGCCGGCGCGTGCTCGACCGTCCGTGACTTCCTCGAGGTGCTGACGAACTGGTACGTGCGCCGGTCGCGCGACCGGTTCTGGGCGGGCGAGCAGGACGCGATCGACACCCTGCACACCGTGCTGGAGGTGACGTCGCGGGTGGTGGCGCCGCTGCTGCCGCTGACGACCGAGGTGGTCTGGCGCGGGCTGACCGGCGGCCGTTCGGTGCACCTGACCGACTGGCCGAACGCGCTCGACCTGCCCGCCGACGCGGCGCTGGTGACGGCGATGGACCGGGTGCGCCAGGTGGCGTCTTCGGCGCTCTCGCTGCGGAAGTCGAACAAGCTGCGGGTGCGGTTGCCGCTGGCCAAGCTGGTCGTCGCCGCGCACGAGGCGGAGTCGCTGCGCGAGTTCACCGACATCCTGCGCGACGAGGTCAACGTCAAATCCGTCGAGCTGACCACGGACGTCGCCGCGCACGGCGGTTTCGAGGTCGCGGTGAACGCCCGCGCCGCCGGGCCGCGGCTCGGCAAGGACGTCCAGACGGTGATCAAGGCCGTCAAGGCCGGCGAGTGGACGACGTCGGAGAGCGGCGCCGTCGTGGCGGCCGGGATCGAACTCGTCGAAGGCGAGTACGACCGGCGTCTGGTCGCCAAGGGCGGCGGCGCGGCCGCGGAGCTGCCCGGCGGCGCCGGGCTGGTGCTGCTCGACACCGAGGTGACCGACGAGCTGGCGGCCGAAGGGCTGGCCCGTGACCTGGTCCGGGTCGTGCAGCAGGCCCGCCGTGACGCCGGGCTCGACGTCGCCGACCGGATCGCGCTGACGGTCGACGCGCCGGAAGACGTGGTCACGGCGGCGAAGACGCACGAGGAGTTCGTCGCTTCGGAGACGCTGGCGACTTCAGTGGCGTACGGCGACGTCGCCGACGGTTCGGCCGGGACGGTCGGGGAGGGCACCAAGGTGACCGTGGCGGTCGCCAAGGCCTGACCTCGCGAGTGACATGAAGGGCCCCTTCATCGCAATTTCGCGATGAAGGGGCCCTTCCTGGCATTCCCGATCACCGGGATCACGAAAAGGATTCGGATCAGCCGCTTTCCCGTCCGAAGCGCGCCTTGCGCGGGGGAAATCGGCAGGCTGGCGCCCGGGGCGCGCGAGGGGCGCGCCGTATGGGGGAGAGCGAATCCATGAGTCCTGCCCGGAAAAGAGGCATCCTGATCGGCGCCGCGCTGGCGGTCGTCGCCATCGTGGTGGCCGCGGTGGTGCTGCTGGTCGAGGAGGATCGGGCGCCCGCGGCCTCCGGAGGTGGACCGGGGGAGTCCACCGCGAACGCGCAGGACAGCCCCGCCCAGGTCGCCACCCGGTTCCTGCGGCTGTTCGACACGGGTGACCTGACCACCGCCCCGGTCGACGATCCGGCGGCGGCCACGGCCGCGTTGACCGGGACGCGAAACGCCCTCGGCGGGGCCTCGGTCAAGACGTCCCTCGGCGAGGTCCCGACGACGCCGGGTGACGCGCCCTCGACGTCGGCCACCTTCCACGCCGCGTGGACTTTCGGCGGCGGCAGCGTCTGGAAGTACGAAGGCAAGCTGGACCTGGTGCGCAACGCCGGGAAATGGGTCGTCCGCTGGGCGATGTCGGCGATCCACCCGAAGCTCGAAGCCGGGCAGCGGCTCGCCGTCGCGCCGGTTTCGGCCAAACCGGTCGTGGCCGACCGCGACGGCAAGGCTCTCGTCGGCGGTGACGCGGCGGGTGTCGCGCCGATCCTGCAGGGCGCGTTGTCCAAGGTCGCCTCCGAGCAGAACGGCGGCACCGGAACCCCGGCCACCGTCACCGTGTCGCGTGTCGACGCCTCCGGCAAGCCGGTCGAAACGCTCTTCGGGCAGGCCACGGAGACCGGCGAACCGCTGACCTCGACGTTGAGCGTGGCCTCCCAGACCGCCGCCCAGAAAGCCGTCGACGGCTTCCAAGGGCCGGCGATCATCGTCGCGATGAAGACCTCGGGCGAGCTACTGGCGGTCGCGCAGAACGGCGCGGCCGGGAACCAGCCGAAGGCCCTCAACGGCCTCTATTCGCCGGGTTCGGCCTTCAAGATCGCCACGGCGACCGCGGCGTTGCAGCAGGGCGGAGTCACCGCCGACTCCCCGTTGGCCTGTCCGGGCAGCGAGCAGATCGGGACCCGCACGCTCAAGAACGACAACGGGTTCGACCTGGGGACCGTCTCGCTGAAGACGGCGTTCGCCGCGTCGTGCAACACGACCTTCGGGCGGCTCGCCGATCAGCTGCCCGCGGACGGTCTCGCGAAGGCCGCGAGCCAGTTCGGCCTCAACGCCGACTTCGAGATCCCGGGACTCGCGACGGAGACCGGGAAGGTGGAGCCGTCCGCCGGCGGTGACGAGCAGGTCGAAGCCGGGATCGGACAGGGCAGGGTGCAGGTCAGCCCGCTGGGCGCGGCGCTCATGGCCGCGACCGTCGCCACCGGGAAACCGGTGGTCCCGAAGCTGTGGCAGGGTCTGGAGACCAAGGTCAACGCCGGGTACCAGGCCCCGCCCGCAGGGGTGCTGAACCAGGTCCGCGCGATGATGCGCGAAGTCTGCACGACAGGGACCGCGAAGGCACTGAAGGGCAGCGGAGCGGTCTTCGGCAAGACCGGGACGGCGCAGTTCGGCTCGGGCGCGGACGCCAACGGCTGGTTCGTCGGCTATCGCGGGGACGTCGCTTTCGCCGTCATGCTCGAAGGTTCCAACGACTCCAAACCCGCCGTGCAGCTGGCGGCGAAGTTCCTGGCGGGCTGACGCTTCGGCGGTCGCCGAACCGTGGGTCTTCTACGGTGGATGCATGGAGACGATCGCCCTGGCCGAGGTCGCGGCCGTGCTCGCCGATCCGAGCCGCGCGTCGATGTGTCTCGCGCTGCTCGACGGGCGTGCCTGGACGGTGACCGAGCTGGCAGGCGCGGCCGACGTGGCCGCCTCGACGGCGAGCGAGCACGTGACGAAGCTGACCGAGGCCGGCTTCGTCGTGCGGGTGAAGCAAGGGAGGCACAGTTACGTCCGGATAGCCGACCCCCGGGTGGCGGAGCTGATCGAGCATCTGGCGCAGCACGCCGAACACCGGCCGGTGAAGGGGTTACGGTCGTCGGTGCGGGTGAAGCGGCTCGAGTTCGCGAGGACCTGCTACGACCACCTCGCCGGGACGGTCGGGGTCGCGCTGCGGGACGGGATGCTCGCCGCCGGGCTGATCGACGACGCGGGCGGCCTGACGCTGACCGGTCGCGGGCGGGAGGTGCTCGGCGCGCTCGGGGTGGAGATCGACGGCGGCCGCCGCCCGATGCTGCGCGACTGTCTGGATTGGACGGTCCGGCGTGATCATTTGGCGGGCCGGGTGCCAGCGGCGTTACTGTCTCACGGTGTGAGCGCCGGGTGGTTGTCCCGTGAGGGCAACCGCGCGGTGAAAGTCCTGCCCGCGGCGGAAAAGCCGTTCGCGGAACTCGGTGTCGACCTGGTGGCCCTGCGCAGTCCCTAGTGGACAGTCTGTAACACAGGTTGCCCGGGCGCTTTCCGACCGGTACACGAACGTGTGACGATCACCGCCTCACTATTCTGGAGCCCTCACGGCGACCGGAACGGGAGGCGACATGGAGCAACTCCCGCTCATCCTCGGCACCGGCGGCGCCGTGCTGCTCGTCGCCGTGATCGCCGTCCGGGTGTCGATCCGGGTCGGCCTTCCCTCGCTGCTGCTGTACCTGGGGATGGGGGTCCTGCTCGGCGAAGCCGGGTTCGGCATCCAGTACGACAACCCCGAGCTCACCCAGTCGCTCGGCCTCGCCGCGCTGGTGATGATCCTGTCCGAAGGTGGCCTCACCACCCGCTGGTCGGCCGTGAAACCCTCGCTGGGCATCGGAATCGCACTGTCCACAGTGGCCGTGGTGGTGAGCATCGCGGTCACCGGTGCCGCCCTGCACTGGTTACTGGGCCTGGACTGGCGGATGGCGCTGCTGTGGGGCGCGGTACTGGCCTCGACCGACGCCGCCGCCGTCTTCTCGGTGCTGAGATCCGCGGGGATCGGCAAGCGGCTCGTCGGCGCGCTGGAGATCGAGTCAGGCATCAACGACGCCCCGGCCTACATCGCCGTCGTCGTCCTCGCCGAGGGCACGACCATCGACTGGTCGCTGCCGCTGCTGGTGGTCTACGAACTCGCCGCCGGGCTGGTGATCGGCCTCGCCTTCGGCTGGGGCGGGGCGTTCGCGCTGCGCCGGGCGGCGCTTCCCGCCACCGGTCTGTACCCGCTGGCCACGGTCGCGGTGTGCGTCGTGGCGTATTCGAGCGGGCAGCTCGCCCACGCGTCGGGCCTGCTCGCCACCTACGTCGCGGCCCTGGTGCTGGGGAACTCGAAGCTGCCGCACCGGTCGGACACGCTGTCCTTCGCCGAGGGGCTCGGCTGGCTCGCGCAGATCGGCCTGTTCGTGTTGCTCGGCCTGTTCGCCTCGCCGAGCAGGATCTTCGAAAGCCTGGTCCAGGGCCTGGTCGCGGGCGCGGTCGTGCTGCTGCTCGCCCGCCCGCTGTCGGTGCTGCTGTCGGCGCTGCCGTTCAAGATCCCCTGGCGAGAACAGGTGTTCCTGTCCTGGGCCGGGCTGCGCGGGGCGGTCCCGATCGTGCTCGCGCTGATCCCGCTGTCGTCCGGGGTGCCGGGTGCTCAGGAGCTGGTCGACGCGGTGTTCGTGCTGGTCATCGTGCTGACGCTGCTCCAAGGGGCCACGCTGACCCCGCTCGCGAGAATCCTCGGGCTGGCCCAGCACGCCGAGGCGCACGAGATCGACGTCGACTCCGCGCCGCTCGACGAGATGGGCGCGGAACTCCTGCAGGTCCGGATCCACACGGGATCGAAGATGCACGGCGTGTACCTGGCCGAGCTGCGCCTGCCGGTGGGGGCGACGATCAGCCTCCTCGTCCGCGACGGCTCCGGCTTCACGCCGAACAAGAACACCCGGCTCCAGGAGCGCGACCAGTTACTCGTCGTGACCACCGCCGAAGCCCGTGACGCGGCCGAACGACGCCTGCGGGCCGTCGACCGCGCGGGCCGCCTCGCCAGGTGGAAGGGCGAATCCGGCCAGTAGGTCACGAACCGGCACCAGCTGTTCGTCGGTTGATCTCAGAAACTTCTTCCCATTTGTACTCCTTTTGGATTACTTTCCCCGCAATCGACTCCATCGAATGGGTGAGTGTCACGGGGTAAGGAGTACGCAAGGTGACGAAGCTTCCTGTGCGGTTCGCTGGTCTGGGGGCCACTGTGGCACTCGTCGGAGTGGTTCTCTCCGCCCCGACGGCTACTGCGGCCGGCGCTTTTCCCGCCTTCGGGCTGCCCTTCGACACTGGCCAGTCGGTCTACTCGGCGGGGATCCACTCGAACAACGGCACGTCCGGGGTGAAGAACGCCATCGACTTCAGCCCGGGTGACAAGACCGTTCGCGCCCCGCTGGCCGGCACGGTCCGGATCCAGCACTGCTCCGGCGGCGACTGGGTGACCGTCGACCACGACGGCGGCTGGCGAACCGGGTACTACCACCTGGAGGGCATTTCGGTCACCGACGGCCAGAAGGTCGCCCCGGGCGACGCTCTCGGCCGGACCGGCAACGCGCTGCCCTGTGGTGGCCGCAGCACCGGCGCCCACGTGCACTTCACCCTGTGGACCCTGCCCGCGGCCGCCGCGCAGGGCGGCGACTCGCGCGACTTCGGGGTCGGCGCGGGCAACTGGGACGGCCTGTCCTACGACGAGGTCTCGACCAAGGTCGCCGACGCCTACGGCGAAGCCGTCGACGGCAAGACCTTCGGCGGCTGGCAGTTCACCGCGGGCACCGATCAGTACTCCGGCACCGCGACCGAGGTCTCCTCCCGCTCGACCGTCCCGCTGCCCGGCCGATTCCGGGCCTGACCTGCCGTTGCCCGGCGCGGCGCGGCGCCGGGCAACGGTTCTTCCCGCTTGCGGAACACGTGAGCGGCGTCTCAAGATGCGGACGAGGGCTGGCTCGATCGCCCGCCCATCCGCTAACTTCGTCCGTAGGTCACGAGTGTCAGCGTCAAGCCCCGGCTAGCTGACCGGCAACCCTCCTTCCGCGGTGGGGTGCCCCGGGTGAGGACCTGGCTCGTCGCGAGGTGCGGCGGGCAAGCGCGGGATCCTCGCCGGGTCCCCTGGCCCGGAGGATGACGATGACCCTCGCTCTCGAACGCACGAACGCCCCCGCTGAAGTCGTTGCCACGCACCAGATCCCGGCGGTCGCGTGCGCCGATCTGCGGGTTCCGCTGGTCACCGGCGGCGACATCGCCTACGCCAACCTCGATCACGCGGCGAGCGCTCCCTGTCTGGACAAGGTGCGGTCCGCGGTCGACGAATTCCTGCCCTGGTACGCCAGCGTGCACCGCGGCGCCGGGTTCGCTTCGCAGGTTTCGACCAAGCTTTACGAGCGCACGCGCGGAATCCTGCGTGACTTCGTCGACGCGCGGTCGACCGACACCGTCGTGTTCACCCGCAACACCACCGATTCCTTCAACCTTCTCGCGCGCAGCCTGCCGAAACACACCTCGGTCGTCGTGTTCGACACCGAACACCACGCCGCGCTGCTGCCGTGGAAGGGACCGAACGTCCGCCGGATCGAAACCCCGCGGACCCGGCTCGCCGCGGTGTCCGCTGTGGACGAAGCGCTCTCGGGCTGCCCGCAGGGGCCGCGGCTGGTGGTGCTCACCGGCGCGTCCAACGTGACCGGGGAACTGTTGCCGGTCAAGGAGATCGCGGCCGTCGCACGGCGACACGGCGCCCGGATCGCGCTCGACGCGGCACAGCTCGCGCCGCACCGGAAGATCTCGGTGCGCGAACTGGACGTCGACTACGTCGCGCTGTCGGGGCACAAGCTGTACGCGCCTTTCGGTGCCGGCGCGCTGATCGGCCGCGCCGACTGGCTGCGCGCGGCCCAGCCGTACCTCGCCGGCGGTGGCGCGACGAAGCTCGTCAACCGTGACTCCGGAAACCTCGGCGTGGTCTGGAACTCCGGTCCCGAGCGGCACGAAGCAGGTTCCCCCAACACTGTCGGCGTCTACGCGCTCGGCGTCGCCTGCGAGACCCTGGCCGCGAACTGGGACGGGATCGTCGCCCACGAGGAGGAACTGCTGGCGCGTCTGCGCCGCGGTCTCGCCGCCATCCCCGGATTCGCCGAATTGCGGCTGTTCGACGCGCCGGTCGACCGGGTCGGCACGCTCAGCTTCGTCGTCGACGGCTTCGACCCGGGCTGGCTCGCCGCGGTCCTTTCGGCGGAGTACGGGATCGGCGTGCGGGACGGCGCGTTCTGCGCGCACGTGGCGACGAAGCGGCTGATCGCCGTGGCCGGCTCGACGGGGCAGCAGGCCGTGCGGGTCAGCCTCGGCATCGGCAGCACCACCGAGCACGTGGACCGGATCGTCCTGGCGCTGCGCCAGATCGTCGCCCGCGGCGCGCGCTGGCGGTACGAGAAGCCGGAGGGCCGCTGGGTGCCGGAGAACGATCCGCGGGAGCTTCCCCCGTTCTGCGCCTGACCCACTACCCTCACCCCGTATGGGGAACGAGCGACCGCGTTACTGGTTTCCGCTGGCGTTGCTGGGTTTCGCCCAGTTGCTGGTGGTGGCTTTCGGCGGGATGTGGTCCGGGGGATGGTTCGCCTACGCGCCCACTTGGGGCGAGCGGCAGTCCTTCGGATACGTGAGCTTGTACGGGGTCGAGATGAGCCGCGCGAACGTGGCCTCGCTGGACGCGTCGTTCGACATCGCCGGCCGGAACGACGGCTGGCTGTTCGCCGTCCTCGCGGTCTACCTCGGCACGGTGCTGTTCTACGCCTTCCGGACGAGGACCATGCGCTGGTGGAAGGTCGCCGCGATCGCGCTCGGCGGGCTGGTCGCCATCGTGCTGGCGGATCTGGTCGGCTACTGGGAATTCGATCTCGACGGCGACACCCGGAGCGCGATCCTGTTGACACTCGGCCTGGCGGGGCTCGCGTGGCTGGAGCGCAGTGTGCTGGTGCTCGTCGTGGCCGCGGCGTTCGTGCTCTGCGCGGTCGTGCTCGCCCAAGGACAGCTCGCGCTCGTGCTTTCGTCGCTGGTCGTGCTCGCCGGGGCGTTCGCGGCCCTGCTGAGCAGGCCGAAGACGGCCGCCGGGGAGTCCTGAACACGCTCAGTGGACAATGGGGCGGTGAGTACTGAGCCCGAAACGGCGCCACCGTCGCCCCCGCTGCCCAAGAAGCGCGTCGCCGTGGTGTTCGCCGTCGCCGCGGTGCTGTGGGGGATCGACCTCCTCACGAAGCAGATCGCCGTGTCCACGCTGGAGGGCAAGCAGCCGGTCGAGTTCCTCGGCGGGCTCGTGTACTTCCAGCTGGTGCGCAACCCCGGCGCCGCCTTCTCGATGGCCACCGGGCTGACCTGGGTGCTCGCGCTGGTCGCGATCGCCGTCGTGATCGCCATCGTCTGGCTGGCCAGGCGGCTGCGCTCGACCGGCTGGGCGATCGGCCTCGGCCTGGTGCTGGCGGGCGCGCTCGGCAACCTGACCGACCGGATCTTCCGTGCGCCCGGGCCGCTGCAGGGGCACGTGGTCGACATGATCTCCGCGTTCGCGCCGAACGGGCAGGGCTGGGCGATCTTCAACGTCGCCGACTCCGCGATCTGCGTCGGCGGCGTGCTCATCGTGATCCTTTCCTTGCTGGGCAAGGACTACGACGGAACATCCACCAAGGACAAGAAGAAAGCGGCGAGCGAATGAGCGCGCGGATGTTGCCCGTTCCCGACGGGCTCGACGGTATGCGCGTCGACGCGGGGCTGGCGAAACTGCTGGGGCTTTCCCGCACCGTCGTGGCGGAGCTGGCCGAATCCGGCGAGATCCTCCTCGATGGCAGGCCCGCCGGGAAATCGGACCGGCTGACCGCAGGCGGACTGCTCGAAGTGACGCTGCCCGATCCCGCGTCGGCCATCGAGGTCGTCGCGGAACCCGTCGAAGGCATGAAGATCCTGCATGACGACGACGACATCGTGGTGATCTCGAAGCCGGTCGGCGTCGCCGTGCACCCGAGCCCCGGCTGGACCGGGCCGACCGTCGTCGGCGGGCTCGCCGCCGCCGGGCTGCGCATCGCGACCTCGGGCGCCGCCGAGCGTCAGGGCGTCGTGCACCGGCTGGACGCCGGCACCACCGGCGTGATGGTCGTGGCGAAGAGCGAGCACGCGTACACCGTGTTGAAGCGCGCGTTCAAGGAACGCACCGTCGACAAGGGCTACCACGCCATCGTCCAGGGCCACCCGGATCCGACACGCGGCACCATCGACGCGCCGATCGACCGGCACCCCCGGCACGACTACAAGTTCGCCGTCGTCCAGGGCGGGCGGCCCAGCGTCACGCACTACGAGGTCGTCGAGGCCTTCCGCGCCGCGTCGCTGGCCCAGATCAAGCTGGAGACCGGCCGCACGCACCAGATCCGGGTGCACTTCTCGGCGCTCAAGCATCCGTGCGTCGGTGACCTGACCTACGGCGCCGACCCGGTGCTGGCGCGCAAGCTCGGCCTCTCGCGGCAGTGGCTGCACGCGAAGACGCTCGGCTTCGCCCACCCGTCCGACGGGCGCTGGGTCGAGTTCGAGTCGGAGTACCCGGACGACCTGGCCAACGCGCTGCGGATCCTGCAGGACGAGAACTAGTCGCTGCCCGCATTCAGTCCTCTGAATGCGAAACGGGCGCGTCAGTCCTCGATCGACCAGGTCAGCGTGCGCTCGTCCGGCTCGGGCCGCGGCGACCAGCGCACGGCGACCACGCGGGTCGAGTCCGGCAGCACGTAGACGGTGTGCCCGCCCAGGGTCTCCCCGGGCCGGACGCCGATCTTGTGCGGCGGACGCGACGTCAGCGAGACAGGCGCCTTCGCGATCGGCTTGCCGTCCGCGGTGAGCAGTTCGAGGTAGTTGTCCGGGAGCGACACGAACGGGATGTTCCCGCGGTTGGTGATCTCGGTGTGCACCACGACCGACCGTTCCCCGGCTTCCAGCGAGTACCCCGCGGCGCTGAACAGGTAGTCCGCCGGGTCCTGGACCTCGAGCAGCTGGACGGTGAGCTGCTCGCCCTCCAGGCCCTGGGTCTCCATCACGTCGCCGGTCCGGCCCTTCTTGCCCTCCGGGGCGGGCTGCGGCGTGACCTGCTGTTCGTCGCCGCGCGCCCAGGAAGCGGTCTGGGGGACGCCCCAGGTGCTCATCACCGGGTCGGCGGGCGCCATCGGGGGTGGCGCGAACTGCTGCTGCGGCGGGGCGGGCGGCCGTGGAGGCGGCGCCATCGGCTGGCGCACCGGGGCCGACGGCGGGCCGGGGTAGCGGCCCGACGGTGTGCCGTGCACGTTGTACGCGCCCGACGGCGTCCCTTGGACGTTGTACGGCCCGGAGGGGGTGCCCTGGACGTTGTGCGGGCCCGAATGCCCCGGCGGACGCTGAGGCTGCGGAGGTTGCTGGGGCTGCTGGGCCCATGAAGGCGGTGCGCTCGCGATGGCGGCCCGCAGCCCGTTCGGATCGCTCTCCACGCCCACGAGCAGCGGCAACCCGCTGCCGGACAGGGCGACCAGGCGGTACGCGACCTCGCGCGGGTCCATCCCGACCTTGGCCGCGAGTTCGTGTACGGCCGCCTTGCCCAGGTCCGCGAGGGCGGCGAGCAGGCGGATGTCCACGGGATCGGTCACGGCCACGTCCGGGAACGCTACCGTCTCGCCCTCGGCGCCGCGGGGAGAGGCCGCCCGAGCGCGGCAAAACCCGGCTTCGGTAGTACGCGGTCTCCATTAGGGTCGGGACACCGCCTCCATCGACCTCTGGGGAAAGAAAACATGAGCGAAGTCTCCGCCCTCGCCGACGAGTTCGTCGAAGCCCTCTTCGACGCCGAGCCGGTCATGCCCGCCTTGCAGGGCTTCCGTCCGGAATCGACCGGGCTCGGCGATCTCAGCGAGGCCGCGGGGGACGCCTTCCGCGCGCGGCTGGCCGGGTTCGCCGCGCGGGCCGAGGCACTCGCCACCGACGGTTTGAGCGCGGAGGAGAAGACCACCCGTGACGTCCTGATCGCGATGGCGCGGGCCAGGATCGCCCTGCTGGACTCGCGGTTCGTCGAGTTCACCGTCAGTGACCTGTTCATCTCGCCCGCCGCCGAGGTGCTCACCGTGCTGCCGATGATGTCGGTCGGGACGGGCGCGCAGGCCGAGGCGCACCTCGGGCGGATCGCCGCGATCCCGGAGTACCTGCGGCAGGCCGCGCAGCGGCACCGGGACGGCGTCGCCCGCGGGCTGGTCCCGGTCGCGTACCTCGTCGACGCCGCCGTCGCCTACCTCGACCGGCACCTCGCCGAGCCGTCGGCCGATCCGCTGCTGCGCCAGCCCGCGCCCGACGAGGACTTCGAGACCCGCCGCGCCGAGCTGCTGCGCGACGTCGTCCGGCCCGCGATCGCCGAGTACCGCGAGGTGCTCGCGAAGGAGATCGCGCCGCACGGCCGCCCCGAGGACAAGCCCGGCGTCTGCTGGCTGCCCGACGGCGAGCGCATCTACGCCCTGCTCGCCGAGATGCACACGACGACCGACCGCACCCCGCGTGAGCTGCACCAGACCGGGCTCGACGTGATCGCGGGCCTCGCCGCCGAGTACCGCGAGTACGGCTCGCGGGTCTTCGGCACCAGCGACCTCCAGGAGATCTTCACCAAGCTCCGCTCCGACCCGGCCCTGCGCTGGTCCGGCGCCGACGAGATGCTCGACTCCGCCCGCGCGGCCATCACCAGGGCCGAGGCCGAAGCGCCGAAGTGGTTCGGCCGGATCCCGCCGCAGCCGTGGACGGTCGAGCCGGTTCCCGCCGAATCCGCGCCCGGCGCGCCCGCCGCCTACTACATGTGGCCCGCGGTCGACGGCTCCCGGCCCGGCATCTACTTCGCCAACACCCACAAGGCGGAGGAGCGGTTCCGGCATGCGGCGGAGGCGACGGCGTTCCACGAGGCCATCCCCGGCCACCACTTCCAGCTGAGCCTCGCGCAGGGACTCACCGAACTCCCGCTGCTGCGCCGCATCGGCGACTTCACCGCGTACGCCGAGGGCTGGGGCCTGTACACCGAGCGCCTCGCCGACGAGATGGGCCTGTACTCCGACGACGTCGCGAAGCTCGGCATGCTGACCATGGATTCGATGCGCGCCGGACGCCTGGTCGTCGACACGGGGCTGCACGCGCTGGGCTGGAGCCGCCGCCAGGCCATCGACTTCCTCGCCGAGAACACGCCGATGGCGCCGGTGGAGATCGAGTCCGAAGTGGACCGGTACATCGCCTTCCCCGGGCAGGCGCTGTCGTACATGGTGGGACGGCTGGAGATCCAGCGCATCCGTGCCGAGGCCGAACTGAAGCTGGGCAGCCGCTTCGACATCAAGGCCTTCCACGACGTCGTGCTCGGCGGCGGTTCGCTGCCGCTGTCGGTGCTGGACGGCGTGGTCCGCGACTGGATCGCCGGCCACGGCGACACCCCGAACGGTCTGGCCGACGAGCTGATGGAGCTCAAGTTCGAGGAACTTCCGCTGTGGCGCTCGCTTCTCGGGCTTCCCGGCGACGAAGGCGCGTTGCCCGACCCGAGCGCGGAGGCCGCGGCCGCGCAGCGCGCGTCGGCGGTCGCCATCGCCGAGCGCGCCGAAGCCCTGGACACCGAAGGCCTTTCCCCGGCCGAGATGGTCACCCGCGAGGTCGTGATCCAGCAGGCGAAGGCGATGGTCGACGTCCTCGATTCGCGCGCCGCCGAGTTCTCGGTCAGCGACGGGCTGGCGTCGCCCGCGCTGTTCATGCTCAACGAACTCGCCGTCCTGTCGCTGAACGACGAGGAAAAGGTCCGCGGCTACCTGAAGCGGCTCGAAGGGTTGGGCGCCTATCTGGACGCCCTGATCGTGCGCCAGCGCGCGGCGGCGGCCGACGGGCTGGTCCCGCCCGGCTTCCTGGTCGAAGGCGGGATCGCTTACGTGGAGCGTTATCTCGGTGACGAGGCGGGGGATCCGCTGGCGCTCACCGCGTCCGTTTCCGTGGAGGGCTACGAAGCCGAACGCGACCGGCTGCTGGCCGAGGTCGTCCGGCCCGCCTACCGGCGGTATCGCGACTTCCTCGCCGACGAGCTGCGTCCCGTGGCGAAGCCCGAAACCGAGCCGGGTCTCTGCGCGCTCCCCGGCGGGCAGGAGAAGTACGCCGCGCTGATCCGCGCGCACACCTCCACCGAGCGCACCGCGCAGGATCTGCACGACACCGGTCTCGACATGATCGCGAAACTGGCCGGCCAGTACCGCGAGCTGGGTGAGAAGATCTTCGGCACCAAGGATCTCGAGGAGATCTTCGAGCGGCTGCGGACCGACCCGGCCCTGCGCTGGCGGGACAGCGACGAACTGCTCGACGCCGCGCGTGACGCCATCACGCGCGCCGAAGCCGTCGCCCCGCAGTGGTTCTCGACCGTGCCCGAGGAGCGGTGCCAGGTCGAGCCGGTCCCGCCCGCGGAGGCGCCCGGCGGCACGCTGGCGTACTACATCGAGGCGTCGCTCGACGGCTCGCGGCCGGGCACCTACTACGCGAACACCCACGAGGCCGAGCAGCGCCCGAAGCACACGAGCGAGGCGATCGCCTTCCACGAAGCCGTGCCGGGGCACCACTTCCAGATCTGCATCGCGCACAAGCTCAAGGGCCTGCCGATGTTGCGCGGGCACGCCGACGTCAACGCGTACGTCGAAGGCTGGGGTCTCTACTCGGAGCGCCTCGCCGACGAGATGGGCCTGTACTCCAGCGATCTGACCAGGTTCGGCATGCTCACCCAGGATTCGATGCGTGCCGGGCGGCTCGTCGTCGACACCGGGATGCACGCGCTCGGCTGGAGCCGTCAGCAGGCCGTCGACTACCTGGCCGAGAACACGCCGATGGCCAGGGTCGAGATCGAGGCCGAGATCGATCGCTACGCCGCCGTTCCGGGGCAGGCGCTGTCGTACATGGTGGGTCGGCTGGAGATCGAGCGGATCCGCGCGGAGGCCGAAGCCGCGCTCGGCGACCGGTTCGACATCAAGGGCTTCCACGAGGTCGTCCTGAGCAACGGGATCCTGCCGCTGCGGGTGCTGGACGACGTGGTGAAGGCGTGGGTGGCCGCGCAGTGAGCCGGAACACAGGCGAACCGCGCGGTCCCGGCGCATACTGTCGCTAAGCGAGCGCTCAGTAACTTCACGAGGAGATGCCGATGAGGATCGGGACCGCGATCAGCTACGCCGGTGGTTTCGCCGACAGCGTGGCGGACATCGTCGAGCTGGAGAAGGCCGGGCTGGACATCGTCTTCGTCCCCGAGGCCTATTCGTTCGACGCGGTCAGCCAGCTCGGCTACGTCGCGGCGAAGACCGAACGGGTCCAGATCGCGTCCGGCATCTTCCAGATCTACACGCGGACGCCGACGCTGACCGCGATGACCGCCGCCGGGCTGGACTTCGTCTCCGACGGCCGGTTCACGCTCGGTATCGGCGCGTCGGGTCCGCAGGTCATCGAGGGTTTCCACGGCGTGAAGTACGACGCGCCGCTGGGCAGGACCCGCGAGATCATCGACATCTGCCGTCAGGTGTGGCGGCGGGAGAAGGTGGTGCATTCCGGCACGCACTACTCGATCCCGCTGCCACCCGAGCAGGGCACGGGCCTCGGCAAACCGCTGAAGCTGATCAACCACCCGGTGCGCGAGCGGATCCCGATCCTGCTGGCCTCGATCGGCCCGAAGAACGTCGCGCTCACGGCCGAACTCGCGGAGGGCTGGGAGCCGATCTTCTTCCACCCCGAGAAGGCCGCCGAGGTCTGGGGCGCGTCGCTGGCCGAGGGCAAGGCGAAGCGCGACCCGTCGCTGGGCGAGCTGGACACCTTCGTCGGCACCGCGCTGGCGATCGGTGACGACGTCGAAGGGCTGCTGGACCACCTGCGCGGCATGCTGGCGCTGTACATCGGCGGCATGGGCGCGCGCGGCAAGAACTTCTACAACAGTCTCGCTCAAAGGTACGGCTACGAGGCCGAAGCGAAGCTCATCCAGGACCTCTACCTGGACGGCAAGAAGGACGAGGCCGCCGCGGCGGTGCCGAAGGAGCTGATCCGGGCGATCTCGCTGATCGGGCCCGAGGGCTACGTCAAGGAGCGTCTCGCCGCGTTCCGCGAGGCCGGTGCGACCACGCTGGTGGTCAATCCGCTGCTGCCCGGTCGCGAAGCCCGCGTCGCTCAGGTTTCGAAGCTTCGCGAACTCGTCGGTTAGGCACGCGGCGGGGAGGCGAACCTCTCACCTGTATCGATCCGGTACACTTGACCTGCGCCGGTGTACCCCCTTCGTGGTCAAAAAACGGCCTCCCGGTGGAAAGAGAACGTAAACCACGCCTGAACGGCCGGAAAATCCGCCATTATCAGGAGTGAAAGCGAGACCTCGGGGGAATACGTTCGCGACGAAGGTGAGGTGCCTCGCGTGCGCAAGCAGATCGGCGAGCCGTCCGCCGCGGTCCTTGACGTCGGGTCGTTCAGCGCGCGGCTGGTGGTTCTGGCCAAGGGCGGTACGCCGCTCGATCCCGCGCTGAGCCACCAGACGCGGCTGCGGCTGGACAGGGAACTCGACGATGACGGGAACCTGACCCGGCGCGGTATCGACGCGGTCGCGTCCGCCGTCGAGGCGGGGATGACGATGGCGGCCAAACACGGCGTCGAAGGTGTGTACCCGCTCGCCACGTCGTCGATCCGCGACGCGAGCAATGTCAAGCACGTCGTCCGTGACGTCCAGAAGGCCACCGGGGTCAAACTGCGGTTCCTCACCGGCCGCCGCGAGGCCGAACTGGCCTACGTCGGCGCGCGCCGGTGGTACGGCGCTTCCGCCGGCGCGCTGCTGGTGCTCGACATCGGCGGCGGGACCGTCGAGCTCGCCGCCGGGGATGCCGAGGAGGCCGGGTTCGCGCATTCCCTGCCGCTCGGCGCGCGATCCCTGACCCGGGACTGGTTCGCCACCGAATGTCCGTCGCCCAAGGTGGTACGGGCGATGCGGGAACACGTGCTCGACGAGGTCCGCGACGCGATGCAGGACGTTCTGCCGCATATCCGCGACCATCGCGCCGTCGGCTGCTCCAAGGTGCTGCGGCAGCTCGCCCGGCTCGCCGGGGACCGGCCGTCCCGCGCCAGGGAACTGCACCTCGACGACCTCCGCGCGTGGATCCCGCGGCTGGCGAAGCTGCCCGCGAAACGCCGCGCCGAGCTGCCGGGTATCTCGCGGCAACGCTCCCACCAGGCGCTCGCGGGCGCGATCGTCGCCGAGGCGCTGCTGACGCTGGCCGGCGGCCAGGTCGCCATCTGCCCGTGGTCCACCAGGGACGGCCTGCTGCTCGGCATGCTCGACGGGCTCGTCACGCCGGAGGGCGAACCGGCGAAAGCCGCCTGACGACTGGCGCATCCGGCCGCGAGCGGGTACCCCGGACACATGAGGGAAAGCAAGAAGAACTTCGGGCAGGACGAAGAAGAAGACCTCGACGACCTTCGCGGGATCCAGCCGAAGACCGACGTGCCCGGCGCGCCGAACCGTGACGTCGGGCCGCACGGCACCAAGGAGGTCGACGGCGTGCCGGGCAGCGGCGAGGCACCGGTCGAGCCGCCGGACTGAGCACTCACCCGTCCTTCGGCTGCCTTCGCGCCGGAGCGCGGCCCGCGGGCTGCACCGGCGCCGGCCCAGGGTCGATCGCCGGGATCGGCAGCCGTACCGGCTCGGCGGTCACCGTGAACGTCTCGCCGTGGTGCATCAGTTCCAGCGGCTCCCCGGTGATCACGTGGTACGTCGCGCCCTCGCCGTCGATCTCGACCTGGAACCGGGTGCCGCGGAAGGTCAGCCGGAACGCGATCCGCTGGAGCTGCGGCGGCAGCCTCGGCGCGAAGGTCAGCCTGCCGCCGTAGTCGCGCAGCCCGCCGAAACCGGCGACGGTACCCTGCCACGCGCCCGCCAGGGAGGCCAGGTGCAGACCGTTGCGGACGTTGTTGTGCACGTCGTGCAGGTCGGTCAGCGCGGCCTCGGCGAGGTAGTCGTAGGCCAGTTCGAGATGCCCGACCTCGGCCGCCACCACCGCCTGCGTCCCCGCCGACAGTGAGGAATCCCGCACGGTCCGCGCCTCGTAGTAGGCGAAGTCGCGCGCCTTTTCCTCGGGGGTGAAGGAATCCCCGCACAGATGCAGCGCGAGCACGAGGTCCGCCTGTTTGACCACCTGCTTGCGGTAGAGGTCGAAGTACGGATAGTTGAGCAGCAGCGGGTAGAAATCCGGGTCTGTGGCCTCGAAATCCCACTCGTCGTGTTCCAGGAACCCTTCGGACTGCGGGTGTACGCCGAGATCCTCGTCATAAGGCACCAGCATCGCGTCGGCGGCCTTGCGCCACGACGCGACCTCGTCCGCGTCGACCTCGAACCGCTTGGCCACGTCGTCGTGCTGGCCGACGATTTCGGCGGCGTAGAACAGGTTCCGGCGGGCCATCAGGTTCGTGTAGACGTTGTTGTCGGCCACCGCGGAGTACTCGTCCGGTCCGGTGACGCCGTCGATCCGGAACCGGCCGCGCCGGTCGAAATGCCCGAGCGACAACCACAACCGCGCGGTTTCGAGGAGCAGTTCCGCTCCGCAGTTCCGCATGAACTCGTCGTCGCCGGTGGCGTTGAGATAGCGCACGACGGCGTCGGAGATGTCCGCGCTGACGTGGAACGCCGCCGTGCCCGCCGGCCAGTACGCCGAGCATTCCGCGCCGTTGATGGACCGCCAAGGGAACGCGGCGCCGCGTAACCCCAGCTGTGCCGCCCTTTCCCGCGCTTTGTCCAAAGTGGAGTGACGCCAGCGCAGCGCGTCTCGGGCGGCGTCCGGGATGCTGTAGGTGAGCACGGGAAGGACGAAGGTCTCGGTGTCCCAGAACGCGTGCCCGTCGTACCCGGGGCCGGTCAGCCCCTTGCCCGCCAGCGCCCTCGTCTCGCCGCGGGCCCCGGCCTGCAGGAGGTGGAAGAGCGCGAACCGCACGGCCTGCTGGAGTTCCTGGTCGCCCTCGATCTCGATGTCCGAGGTCTCCCAGAAGTCGTCGAGGAACGCCTTCTGCTCGGCGAGCAGCCCCTGCCAGCCGGTCTGGCGTGCCCCGGCCAGCGCGGCCTCGACCTGCGCGCGCACGGCGGGCACCGAACGCTGCGCGGACCAGCCGTAGGCGAGGAACTTGGTGATCCGCAGCCGTCCGCCCTTGGGCACGTCGACGGCGATGGTGAGCCGCGCGAGATCGTCCTCGGCCTCGATATGCGTGCGCACGCCGTCGGAGACGTCGATCTTGTGGTCCATCGCGGCGGCCATCCGCAACCCGGATCGGCGGGTCTGGTGCACCAGCACCGCGTGGTACGCCTCCGCGTGGTGGTATTCCCCGATCAACGGCGACTCCAGTGCCGCCGCGACCCGCGGGTCACGCGTGTCGGATTCGATCGGTTCGTTCGCCAGGAGATCCGACTGCACCACCAGCTGGAGCTCGTCGTCGAGCGGTTCGACCTCGTACCTGATCGCCGCGACGGCCCGCTGGGTGAAGGAGACCAGGCGTTCGGTCTTCACCCGGACCCGGCGGCCGGTCGGCGACGACCAGACGGTGTCGCGCGCGAGCGTGCCCTTCCGGAAGTCGAGGACGCGGTCGTGTTCGGTCGCCTGGCCATAGCGCATGTCGAGCGGCTCGTCCTCGACCAGCAGCCGGATGACCTTGCCGTCGGTCACGTTGACGACCGTCTGTCCCTCTTCGGGATAGCCGTAACCCGTTTCCGCGTAAGGAAGATCGTGCTGTTCGTAGAAACCGTTGAGATAGGTGCCGGGAAGACCGCGCGGCTCGGCCTCCTCCAGCGTGCCGCGCAGGCCGATGTGCCCGTTGGACACCGCGAACGCCGATTCGGTGCGCTGCAACGCGTCGACGTCCATCCCGTGCCAGCGCAGCTCCCAGGGCGCGACCTCGTAGCCGCGGAAAAGCGATTCGCTCACTTGCGGTCCTCCAGGAGCTCGGCGAGGTCGTCCACCACCACGTCGGCGCCGTGCGCGAGCAGTTCGCCCGCCTGGTGCGCGCGGTTGACCCCGACCACGTAACCGAAACCGCCGTCCTTGCCCGCCTGCACCCCCGCGAGGGCGTCCTCGAAGACGGCCGCGTTCGCCGGTGCGACACCGAACGCCTCGGCGCCGGCGAGGAACGAATCCGGGGCGGGCTTGCCGCGCAGATTCCTCTCGGCGATCACGATCCCGTCGATCCGGGTTTCGACGAACTTGGTGAGGTCGGCGGCGTCGAGCACCTTCGCGCCGTTGGCCGACGAGGTGACGACGCCGATGCGCAACCCCGCCGCCTTCGCGGCTTCCAGATACCGGACGGAACCCGGGTACGGAGTCACGCCCTCGTCCTCGATGATCTTCAGCACCAGCTGGTTCTTCCGGTTGCCGATCCCGTTGACGGTGGCGGCGTCGATCCCGTCGTCCGGGTTTCCCTCGGGCAGTTCGATCCCGCGCGAGGTGAGGAACGTGCGGACGCCGTCGGCCCTCGGCCTTCCGTCGACGTAGGCCGCGTAGTCGGTGTCGGTGAACGGCGAGAACGAGTCACCGTCGCGGGCGCGCAGGAATTCGTCGAACGTGCGTTTCCACGCTTCGCGATGCTGGGCCGCGGTTCCGGTCAGCACGCCGTCGAGGTCGAAGAGACAGGCCGTGATGGTGTCGGGCAGACCGATCATGTCTGGCCACGCTACCCGGGCTCGCCGGTGCCCGCTCGGCTTCGTCAGGAGGCGCGGATCACGAGCGCGACATGCCGCGCGGCCCGGTCCAGCGCGTCGGGCGACCGGTGGACCCGGCTGACCAGCAGGGCTCCTTCGAGGTTGTTCATGATGGCCGTGGCGATGTCTTCGGGATCGCCGACCTCGCCGAGCAGGTCGACGAGCAGCGCGTGCCAGGCGGCGAACGCGTCCTGGCACGCCTTGGTGATCGCGGGCGAGGCGTTCGCCATCTCCAAGGTGATCGTGGCGAGCGGACAGCCGCCGCGGTAGTCGTCGGCCGCCAGTGCTTCGCCCGCCTTGCGATACCACCAGGCCACCGCGTTCTCGACCGTCTCGGTGCGCTCGAAGGCGCGGCGGATCGTCTTCGCCACGACAGCGGTGCCGAGTTCGATGGCGGCGACCGCGAGCTGTTCCTTGCCGCCGGGGAAGTGGTGGTACGCCGATCCCCACGGCGTCCCGGCCTCCTCGACCAGCCGCCGCCACGAAGTCGCCTGGTAGCCCTCGCGGCGGAAGAGCGTCATCGCCGTCGAGATCATCCGCTCGCGAGTGGTGGTTTCGGACACGTGGCCCAGCATAGTCCTTGACTAGGACGACCGTCTTAGGAAAGCCTAGGACGATCGTCTTAGGAGGCAGCCATGACCACCGACGTCACCGGGCAGACCAGGCAGAAGACCGTGACCTGGCAGGACCCGCTGCCCACCGCGCGGCTCGGCCGGGAAATGTCCGGGCTCGAGTACCTGACCGGTATCGCCGAGGGCCGGATCCCGCCGGCGCCGATCTCGGCGCATTTCGGCATGCGCTGGGTGAGCGTGGCCGAAGGCGACGTCGTGATCGCCGCGACGCCGGACGAGTCCCTGTACAACCCCATCGGGACCGTGCACGGCGGCGTCGCGGCGACCCTGCTGGATTCGGCGGTGGCGTGCGCGGTGCACTCGAACCTGCCCGCCGGTGTCGGGTACACCTCGGTGGAACTGAAGGTGAACTACCTGCGCGCCATTTCCGGCTCGGTGGGGGAGATCCGCGCGCACGGCTGGGTCGTGAAGGCCGGTTCGCGCGTCGCGTTCGCCGAGGGCGACATCCGCGACGGGCAGGGCAAGGTGCTCGCGACGGCGTCGAGCACCTGCCTGATCATCAAGCCCTAGAACATTTCCGCGCCGGGCGGCACCGGCTGCTTAACGTCCCAGTGCTCCACGATGAGCCCGTCTTCCACGCGCACGATGTCGACGACGGCCGCGCCGAGTTCGTCGCCCGGCCGGACGACGTGCAGGTGCACGACGACGTGTTCGTCGTCGGCGATCACGCGTTTCACCGAGACGTCCGCGCCTGCCATGGGTGAGTTCCGCATCGCTTCCACGAAAGCGTCACGGCCGGAGGGGAATCCCGGGCTGTGGGTGACGAAATCCGGGTGCACGTTCGTGCCCGCGGCGGCGAAGTCCTTGTGCACGAACATGTTCTCGAAGCAGTCGAGGACGATCTTCTTGGCTGTGGTCATAGGAACATCGTCCCTCCGCTGTCGATTACCGCGGAGGTAAAGGCTCAGAGCGGCGGAACGTGGCGGTCAAGGTGGTCGTGAGTGGCGTTTCGGGTTCTAACCCGAAT
>NZ_JBSZHF010000001.1:809480-1452235 GCF_054166285.1 Amycolatopsis sp. TRM77291
CTTCGGGTTCTAACCCGAAACGCCACTCACGACCCGCTCGCCAGGTGCAAGCCGACGCGAACTTCCGACCCGGGCTTAAGCCGCGCCGACCTTGCGTTCGAAGACCAGGCCCTCGGCGGCGCGCAACCCGACGCTGATCGCGCCGGTCAGCACCCCGTCGTCGCCCAGTTCGCCCTGGACGACCGCCGGGACCAGGGGAGTGAACGAGCGCAGGGCGCGATCGATCGGGTCGAGCAGCAGATCGGCCGCAGTGCCGATCCCGCCGCCGAGCACGATCAGTTCGGGGTCGATCACCGCGGCCACCGAAGCCACGGTGTACGCGAGCCTGTCGGCCTCCGCCTCGACGGCGCGCAGGGCGAGTTCGTCGCCGTCCCGGGCGAGCCGGAAGACCTCGCGGGCCGATTTCGCCGTGCCGAGGCCGAGTTCGCGCGCGCCGCGCACGACGGACTGCGCCGCCGTCGCCTCTTCGAGGTGGCCGCGGACCGGCGGCGAGTCCTCGCCTTCGCCCGCCGCGTGCGACTGCCCGTACGGCAGGTACCCGATCTCGCCCGCCGCGCCCGTGGCGCCACGGAAGACCTGGCCGTTGACCATCACACCCATACCGACACCGGTGCCGATGGTGATGCAGCCGAACACGGACGCGCCGCGCGCGGCACCGCGTTCCCATTCGCCGACGGCGGTGAGATTCGCGTCGTTCTCGACCATCAGATCCGGGCCGAGGACGGCTTCGAGTTCGTCGAGCAGGCCCGCCTTGCCCCAGCCGGGAAGGTTCGGCGCGTGCCGGAAGCAGCGTTTGTCCGGGTCGGCGACGCCGGGGGAGCCGAGGACCCGCACGACGATGTCCGCCTGCGACAGTCCCGCTTCGCGCACGGTGGCCGCGGCGAGGGCGCCCACCGCGCTGACGAGCGCGGTGCCCGACCGCGAGGTGTTCCGCTCGTCACGGCGGGCGACCACGGTGTGGCCGAGGTCCGAGACGGCGACGCGCAGATGCTCGCGTCCGATGTCGACACCGAGGACGTAGCCCGCCGTGGGATCCGCTTCGTAGAGGACGGCGGACCGGCCGGTGCCGGTCGAGGTGTGCCCGGTCGCCCTGGCGAGACCGGCCGCTTCGAGCGCCAGTAACGCTTGGCTCACCGTGGGTTTCGAAAGTCCGGTGTCCTTCGCGACCTGGGGCCGCGTCGCCGGGCCGCTGCGGCGCAGGAGGTCCAGCACGGCGCGCTGATTGATCTTCCGCATCCCGGCGGGGGTGCCGACGGGTGGGTTTTCTGCGCCAACCACGAGCTTCGCCTCCTGTCGAACCAAGGTGTTCCACCAAAGTTATCCGCCTCCGGCCCGAAATGGGCAAGAAGGTTTACATTCGGTGGTCCAAGGCGACGATAAACGTGCCCGCGCCGCGAATCGCGCACGCCGCGCGCGAAAAACCGTGATTCACCCGGTATCCGTGCGCGTGCTCCCAGTGACCGGTAATGGTCTAGACCAGATGGTCTCAGGCCACGTGGCGGCTCGCCGGGCGCCGGAAACCCCTGTGCTGACGGGGCCGTTCGGGGACTTCGCCGGTTTCGTGGTCCGGTTCGGCGGTGTGGGAATCCGGGTAACCGGCCGTCGTCGCCGGGCTGGGGCGGTTGCGCAGCCGGTGCTGGCGGTTCACCACGAACAGCAACAACACCCCGGCGACGACCAACCCGTGCGTGAGCACCCGTCCGGCGGTCACCTGCCCGGTGACGAGGTCGCCCGCCGACAACGCCAGCAGGAGCGCGACGAAACCGGTCAGCGCGGGCAGCTGCCCGGCCGCCGCCTTCGTGCGGACGGCCGCCCAGCCGAGGCCGACACCGACGGCGAGGTTCCACGCGCTGCTTTCATGCGAAAGGTGCCCGATCAGGGATTCCGTGCCGTGTCCCGCGGTGTGGTCTTCCACGCCCAGGAGCTGGGCGAAGGCGAGGCCGAGCTGCGCGATCGCGACCAGCGCGAGCGCGATCCTGGCCGTCCAGCCCTCACTCGGCGGGGCGGGCGTGCGTTCGAGGATGACGGCGGTGAGGTCCGGGACCGGGGGAGCGGGCCGCAGCGCCATCGCCCGGTGCATCCGCTCGGCGCGCGAAAGCCACGACCGGCAGGCGGGGCAGCCGGCAACGTGCCGGTCGACCACCTCGGGCGGGGCGGGTTCGGTTTCGCCGTCGAGCCGGGCCGACAGGGCCTCGCGGCAGGTCTCGCACTTCACGTCTCACTTGTCGGGCGCGGGCCTGCCCCGGTTCCCGGGACGCTGCTACGTTTCTCGTATGGCCAGGCCGCGCAACCACGACGACGAGCGGGTGACCGGGCTCGCTCTCGCCGCCGCCCGCGGCGACCGGCGGGCGCTCGAGGACTGGGTGCGTGCCACCCAGGCCGACGTCTGGCGTTTCGTCGCGCACCTCGCCGACGTCGGCGCCGCCGACGATCTCACCCAGGAGACGTACCTGCGGGCGTTCGGCAGCCTGCGGCGGTTCGCCGGCCGGTCCTCGTCGCGGACCTGGCTCCTGTCGATCGCGCGCCGTGTCGTCGTCGACCGTATCCGGGCGGCTTCGGCACGACCGAAGCTCGCCGACGTCGACTGGGAGGCCACGGCCGAGCGGCGTGGCGCCCGCCAGGCCGAGGGTGTCGCCGGTTTCGAGGATCTGGTGGAGCTGCGGATGCTGCTCGACGGGCTCGACCCGGAGCGGCGCGAGGTCCTCGTCCTCACCCAGGTGCTGGGGCTCTCGTACGCCGAGGCCGCCGAGATCTGCGGCTGCCCGGTCGGCACCGTGCGCTCGCGTGTCGCCCGTGCCCGCGAGGACCTGCTCGAAGCGGGCCGGGAGCGCGACTCCATCTAGCCCTCGCTGTGGCGCGCCACACATTCGGGGTCGTTCGCTGTCATCTCGTCACACAGATGGGCCGACCCGACTACTCCGCGTTGACTAGGCCGAATGCCGATGCCTAGCGTGTCGCCATCCAACCCCAGGCCGCGCGAGGGTCCCCGCCTTCTCCGCGCGCTCTCGAAGGGATGTTCCCGATGGCCAGTCCCACCACTGGAACCCAAGGCGATGTTCCGGACTCAGGCGGTCTCGGCCGCCGCCGGTTCCTGAGCTTCCTCGTCGCCGCGCCCACGCTCACGATCGCCACGAAGATCGGTATCGACACCGTCGCGCCCGAAGAGGCTGAAGCCGTCATCCCGACCCCGCCCGGGCCTGCCGAGCTCCTCGACCTCGGTGACGTGCTGATCCTGTCGAACGCCCCCACCGCCGGTCTCCTGGTGCTCGAAGTCCGCGAAGACGGCCGCGTGCGGCTCGAACTGCCGCGGACCGAGGTCGGCCAGGGCATCACCACGGCGAACGCCATGCTGGTCGCCGAGGAGATGGACCTGCCGCTCGACCGCGTCGACGTCGTCCTCTCCGACGCCCGTTCCGAGTTGCTGTTCAACCAGCTGACCGGCGGTTCCAACACGATGCGCTCGCTCTACACGCCGGTGCGGACCGCGGCCGCCGCCGCGCGCGCCCGGCTGGTCGCGGCCGCCGCCCGGCAGTGGGGTGCCGAGGCCGCCCGGCTGTCCACAAGGGACGGTGCGGTGATCGCGCCCGACGGCCGCCGGGCAGGCTACGGCGCGCTGGCCAAGCCGGCCGCCCGCGCAGACCTCGGCAAGGTGACCGCGACCCCGAAGGCGGAGTCCGCGCACAGGCTGGTCGGCACGCCGCAGTCGCGCAAGGACGCCCGCGCGATGGTCACCGGGCAGCTGCAGTACACGCTCGACCTGGACATCCCCGGCGCGAAGCCGGTGATGGTCCGCCGTCCGCCGACGATCAACGGCACGGTCAAGAAGGTCAACAACGAGGCCGCCGTCCGAGCGATGCCGGGCATCATCGACATCGCCGTGATCAAGACCGGGGTCGCGGTGATGGCCGAGACCTTCGGCCAGGCGCTGGACGGCAAGAACGCGCTCGACGTCACCTGGAACGGCGGCACCGTCGACGGCGAGAACAACGCGACGATCAAGAAGAAGCTGCAGGCCGCGGCGCTCCCGTTCGTCGTGCCGCCGCTGCTGACCCAGTACGTCGACGGCGAGTTCGACTTCGCCTTCGCCAGTCACGCGCCGTTGGAGACCAACTCGGCCGTCGCCGACGTCCGGGAGGACAGCGCGACCATCTGGTCCGGGATGAAGGTCCCGATCCTCGCGAAGCAGAACATCGCGCAGGAGCTCGGGCTGCCGGAGAACAAGGTCACCGTGCACGTCCAGCAGGCGGGCGGTTCCTTCGGCCGGCGGCTGTTCTCCGACGGCGCCATCGAGGCCGCGCGTGCCTCCAAGGCGTTCAAACGGCCGGTGCGGTTGATGTGGAGCCGCATCGACGACATGCGCCACGGCCGCGCGCGGGCCGCGAGCCACCACAAGATCCGCGCCACCTTCGCGCTCGGCCAGGTGCTCACCTTCGAGCATCGTGTCGCCAGCGTGGAAACCGACTGGAGCCACGGGCTCGGCGAGGTCTTGACCGCTTTCGCCGCGGAACTGCCGGTCGGCGGCAACTTGAGCTTCGCGCAGACGGTGTTCCTGCTGACGGTGAAGTCGCCGTACAACTTCGGGGTCACCACGCAGCTGCTCAACGAGGTCCCGGTGGACTTCCACACCGGCGCCTGGCGGTCGGTGTACTCCGCGAGCACGCGGGGCGCGGAAGAGATCATGGTCGACGAGATCGCCGCGAAACTCGGCAAGGACCCGGTCGAGTTCCGGCGCGAGTTCATCAAGAACGACCGGCAGCGCGCGGTGCTGGACAAGGTCGCCGAACTCGGCGAGTGGGGCAAGAAGATGCCGAAGGGTTTCGCGCAGGGTGTCGCCGTGCACGGCGAGTACAAGTCGTACACCGCCTGCCTCGTCGAAATGGACGCCCGCGACCCGAAGAAGCCGCGTGTCACCAAGGCGACCATCGCGGTCGACGTCGGCAAGCCGATCAACCCGCGCGGGATCGAGGCGCAGATGCTCGGCGGCCTGACCGACGGCATCTCCACCACGCTGACCGCGGGTCTGCACATCGACAAGGGCCTGCCGCTGGAAGGCAGCTACTCGCAGTTCCACTACGCGCGGCAGAAGAACTCGCCGACGGACGTCAAGGTGTTCGTGATGCCGGAGACGGGCGAGATCGGCGGGGCCGGGGAGCTCGGCGTGCCCGCGCCGGTCGGCGCGATCGGGAACGCGTACGCGCGGGCCACCGGGATCAAACCGCGCAGCTTCCCGATCAACTTCCCGGTCGACTTCGAACCCTTCCCCCGCTGACCTCCAGGAGTTTTCGATGCCCAACTACACCTTCACGGTGAACGGGAAGACCGTCACCGTCGACGCCCCCGCGGATCTGCCCATGCTGTGGGCCCTGCGGGACAAGCTCGGCGTCCGCGGCCCGAAGTACGGCTGCGGGATCAACGTCTGCAAGGCCTGCACCAGTCACCTCGACGGCGAGGCGTTCAACCCGTGCGTGACGCCGGTGTCCGAGTGCTCGGGCAAGGAGGTCACCACCATCGAAGGCCTCGCCGACGGCGACGACCTGCACCCGGTGCAGGAGGCCTGGCTGGAGCAGGACGTCGCGCAATGCGGATACTGTCAGCCGGGGCAGATCATGGCCGCGGTGGCGCTGCTGAAGAAGACGAAGAACCCGACCGACGCCGAGATCGACGCGATCCAGAACGTCTGCCGGTGCGGCACCTACTTCCGGATCCGCGAAGCCATCAAGAGCGCGGCCGCGAAGCTGTGAAATCCCGCCGGTGCGGTGGAAATCCCGATTTTCCGCCGCACCGGCGGCGCCCGCCGGGTTCGACAGGCCGCCGGCGGGCAAGTCGTGTTAGATGGCGTCCCCNACGCGATCCAGAACGTCTGCCGGTGCGGCACCTACTTCCGGATCCGCGAAGCCATCAAGAGCGCGGCCGCGAAGCTGTGAAATCCCGCCGGTGCGGTGGAAATCCCGATTTTCCGCCGCACCGGCGGCGCCCGCCGGTTTCGACAGGCCGCCGGCGGGCAAGTCGTGTTAGATGGCGTCCCCAGGGGCTCGACGAGGAGTCCCTGCCCCGGAGGACGTCCATGCACTACCGAACTGTGCTCCGCGAAGGTTCGGCCGCCGTCGTCGCCGAGCTGGCCGTGGAGGTCGAGAAGCAGCTGCCGGCGCTCATCGACGGCACCGTCGGGCGGATCCGTGCCGAGATGCCGGTGTACCGCGACGCGCAGTTCGTCAGCCTCGCCGAACTGCGGACGTCGGTGCGGAACAACCTCGAGTTCGTCATGCGGACCCTCCGCGGCACGGAGGAACCCGACCTCTCCCAGGCCAGGGCGACCGGGCGCGCCCGCGCACTGCAGGGCGCGCCGCTGCCGGAGCTCCTGCGCGCCTACCGGATCGGGCTCACCGAGGTGTGGAACCGGTTCGTCGAGCTGACCGCTTCGAGCGAACACCAGGACCTCCGAGGCCTCGTCGCCGCCACGTCGGCGATCTGGGCGCTGATCGACGACTACGCCGAGGCGCTGACGACGACGTACCGCGACACCACCGCCGAAGTCATGCTGGCGCACCAAAGCAGACGCTCCGCGTTGGTCGAGGCGCTGTTCGCCGGCGGCGCGGCCACCGAGGGCACGCTGTGGGACATCGCGCGCGTGCTGGAGCTCTCGCTCGACGGGACCTATGTGGTCGTCGCCGCCGAGACCCCGCGCGTCGGGCACGAACCGTTGCCCCAGATCGAAAACCGGCTCCGCGAACGGCATCACGCGTCCGCCTGGCGGCTCACCCCGGACCTGCAGGTGGGCGTGGTCTCGATGCGGGATCCGGTGGCCTCCCAGGTGATCATCGAGCTGTTGCGGGAGAACCAGACCGGCCGGATCGGGGTCAGTCCGGTGTTCACCGGACTCGGGAACACCTCGCGCGCACTGCATCTCGCCCGCGTCGCGCTCTCCAGCATGATGCCGGGGTCGACGGGAATGGTGCAGTTCAACGAATCCCCGCTGGCCGGACTCGTCGCCAGCGCGCCGGAGGCGTCGGTCCAGCTCGCGCACCACGTGCTGCGACCGATCCTGGACCTGCCCGGCGACGACCGGAACGTGCTCCTGCTGACGTTGCGGGCGTGGTTCGAATGCCAAGGCTCCACGAAACTGACGTCCGAGCGGATGTTCTGTCACCCCAACACGATCCGGCACCGGCTGAAGCGGATTTCCGAGGAACTGGGGCGTTCGCTGACCGACCCGGCGGACATCGCCGAACTCGGCGCGGCCCTGCGCGCGCTCCACATGTTCCCGGACACCTCGCATCTGCCTTCGCCGAGGGATCCGCTGCGCTAGGTTTCTCCCATGGAACAGTTCGCCATCGGCGGAGACCTGCCCGTACGCCGGATCGGTTTCGGTGCCATGCGCCTGCCGACCGAAGCAGGACCCGGACGTGAGCATTCGATCGCCGTCGCGCGGCGCGCGGTCGAGCTCGGCATCACGCTGATCGACACCGCGCATCTCTACGGCGGGGGAGCGAACGAGGAGCTGCTCGCCGAAGCGCTGTATCCGTACCCGGACGACCTGGTGGTCACCACCAAGGTCGGCGTCGTGCGGACCGGCGACGACTGGAAGTACGACGCACGCCCGGAATCGCTGCGGGTGCAGGTCGACGAGGGCCTGCGGCGGTTGCGCGTCGAGCGGATCGAGCTGCTGCAGTTGCACCGCCTCGACCCCGAAACCCCGCTGGCCGACCAGCTCGGCGCACTGCGGGACCTGCGCGACGAAGGCAAGATCGGCCGGATCGGGCTGTCCGAAGTCACTGTGGACGAACTCGCGCGGGCACGGGAGATCGTGGACATCGCGAGCGTGCAGAACCGCTACAGCCTCCTGGACCGCTCGTACGAAGCGGTGCTGGACGCGTGCGAGGCGGCCGGAATCGCTTTCCTGCCTTGGCGTCCCGTGCTCGGCGCCGCTTCCGAGGCCGGTTCCGAGCTCACCGCCGTCGCCGCCGAACTGGGAGTGACCACGGCGCAGGTCGGGCTCGCGTGGCTGCTGGCGCGGTCGCCGGTGATCCTGCCGATCCCCGGGACGGCGAATATCGCGCACCTGGAGGAGAACTTCGCCGCGGGGGACGTGAAGCTGACCGCCGAGCACCTGGAGCGCTTGTCCTCGTGAGGGGTCGGGTGGAGGCACGTGGCGTTCGGGGCGCCGCGCTCACCGGTCCGTGAAGGCCTCCTTACCTATCCTGAAGGTAGGGAAGGGGCCCTTCACTACCAGCCGATGTGGGCCGCCCCTGTCGCGAAAGCCACTTTCGGGACACTGAGCGTCGCGAAAGTGGCTTTCGCGACACGCCCGAGCCACTTTCGGGACACTGAGCGTCGCGAAAGTGGCTTTCGCGACACGCCCGATTTGCCTTACCCCTCAAGAGAACCGACCACGAGGTTGGACCGGCACGGTGCCTGAAGTACATGAAGGCCCCCTTCCTTGCGCCTGGCGCAAGGAAGGGGGCCTTCATGTACCTGGCGAGGTCGGACCTGGGACCAACCGGACTAGAGCTTGACGGCCTCCACGAGCACCCGCCGCGAGTGCGCGACGAACTTCCCGTCGGTCTCGATGATCCGATGGAGTTCCGCGAGCCTGTCGCGGTAAGTCTGGACCTCGAACCCCGGCACGATCCAGATCACCTTCCGGAGGAAGTGGACGACGGCGGCGAGGTCGAAGAACTCCATCCGCAGTTTCGCCGGTTCGAGGCGCTCGACGCGCAGCCCGACGGCCTCCGCCTCGACGCGGAGGACGTCGGGCGTCCAGCCGCCGTAGTCCTGCGGGCCGAGGAAGAACTCCTTCAGCTCCCGCACGGTTCCGGCTCCGATCTGTTGCGACAGAAAGGTTCCGCCCGGACGCAGCACGCGGGCGATCTCCCGCCACGGGTTCGCGATCGGATGGCGGCTCGTCACCAGATCGAAGGACTCGTCGGGGAACGGCAGCGGCGCGTCGTGCTCGGCCTCGACCACCTCACCGCCCAGCGGTGCGAGATTCCTCCGGGCGACCTCGACGTTCGGCGGCCAGCCTTCGGTGGCGGCGAGGACCGGCGGCGGTTCCGGGATGCCCGCGAGCACCTCGCCGCCGCCGGTCTGCAGGTCCAGCCCGGCGGCGGCCTTCGCCATCCGCTCGCCGAGGAGCCGCGAGTAACCCCACGGCGGCCGCTCCTCGGTGGCCCGGCCCTCGAACCACGAGAAGTCCCAGCCTTCGACCGGGACGGCCTCTCCTTCGGCGAGCAGATCTTCGAAAGTCATGTTCGCAGTCTCGGCTCCCCGGCCTCGCGGGGCAACGCGATTTCGGGTGTCATCCGGCGTCGGTCGAGCGCTTCCAGAGGTTGATGTCGGCCTCTGTGGCGTAGCGGTCGATCTCGGCCAGCTCCTCATGGGTGAAGTGCAGGTTCTTCAGCGCGCCGACGTTGTCCTCCAGCTGGGCGACGCTGCTCGCGCCGATCAGCACCGACGTCATCCGCGGGTCGCGCAGGCCCCACGCGAGCGCGAGCTGCGCCAGCGTCTGCCCACGCCTCTGCGCGATCTCGTTCAGCGCCCGGATCTTGCCGAGCGTGCTCTCGGTGATCGTGTCCGGATTGAGCGACTTCCCTTGCGCCGCACGGGAATCTTCGGGAACGCCGTCGAGGTAGCGGCTGGTCAGCAGCCCCTGCGCGAGCGGCGAGAAGGCGATGCAGCCCGCGCCTTCGGCTTCGAGCGTGTCGAGCAGTTTGTCGCCTTCGAGCCAGCGGTTGAACATCGAGTACGACGGCTGGTGGATGAGCAGCGGGGTGCCCAGTTCGCGCAGGAGCCGCGCGGCCTCGGCGGTCTTCTCCGACGAGTACGACGAGATGCCGACGTACAGCGCGCGTCCGGAGCGGACGGCGGTGTCGAGCGCGCCGACCGTCTCTTCGAGCGGCGTCTCGGGGTCGAAACGGTGCGAGTAGAAGATGTCGACGTAGCCCAGGCCCATCCGGCCGAGCGACTGGTCCAAAGAGGACAGCAGGTACTTGCGCGAGCCCCATTCGCCGTACGGGCCGGGCCACATGTCGTAGCCGGCCTTGGTCGAGATGACCAGTTCGTCCCGGTAGGGCTTGAAGTCCGAAGCCAGCAGCCTGCCGAAGTTCTCCTCGGCCGAGCCGTAGGGCGGGCCGTAGTTGTTGGCGAGGTCGAAATGGGTGATGCCCAGGTCGAACGCGCGCCGCGCGATGTCCCGCTGGGTGCCGAGCGGCTTGTCGTTCCCGAAGTTGTGCCACAGGCCCAGCGAGATCGCGGGCAGCTTCAGGCCACTGCGCCCGGTGCGGCGGTAGGGGATGCTCTCGTATCGGCCCTCGGCCGCGACATAGGTGCTCACGGGCCCGATGCTAGCCGCCGGAGGCGCGCGAGAAGAGGGTGGCGACGGCGCCGAGGTGATCTTTGAATGCCGAAGGGCTCTCGACCTCGAAGGGCGCGCCGATGGCGGCGAGGATCAGGACGGGCCAGTCGAAGGTGTCGACGTTCATCGTCAGACGACACGAGGTCTCGTCGATCGCTTCGAGTGCGCCGCCGAGGTACCGCACGGCCGATTCGACCTGTGCCTTCGGCGCCTCGACCCGGACGACCAGCGAATGCGTGGTCGGCCTCGCCTTGATCTGGGCTTCGACGAACTTGACCGCGTCGCCGCCGGGGATCTCGCGCGGGCGGTAGCGGGCGCCGGTGGTGCGAGGCTCGCTGAGCCTGTCGACGCGGAACGTGCGCCAATCCACCCGATCGAGGTCCCAGGCCACCAGGTACCAGCGCCGTCCGAGTGAGACGAGCCGGTGCGGCTCGACCAGCCGTGCGGACTCCTCGCCGCCGCGCGCCGCGTAGTCGAACTTCAGCCGCTCGTCGTCCCGGCACGCCTGCGCGATCACCGTCAGGCTGGCCGCGTTGACCCGGGGGCCGGTGACGGCCGCCGGCGTCGTGTACGCCTGGAGCGCGTCGACACGTCTGCGCAACCGGGGCGGCATCACCTGGACGACCTTCGTCAGCGCCCGGACCGAGGTCTCTTCGATGCCCTCCACCGAACCGCTCGCCGCCGTCCGCAGGCCGACCGCGATCGCCACGGCCTCTTCGTCGTCCAGCAGCAACGGCGGCATGACCGTGCCCGACCGCAGCTGGTACCCGCCCGCCACGCCGCGGCTCGCGTTGACCGGATAACCCAGCTCGCGCAGCCGCTCGACGTCGCGCCGCAGCGTCCGCTCGCTCACCTCGAGCTTGTCGCTCAGCTCGGTTCCCGACCAGAAGCGGTGTGTCTGCAGCAGGGACAGCAGCCGCAGCATCCGCGCACTCGTATTCGCCATGAATCCAGGTTCGCTCGCATTCCGGTCAGAAAGTGGCCGGAATTGACTTTAGCGTTGTTCCCATGACGATGACACTGGACACCCCGAGCGGTGTGACCACGGAAAACGTGGAGAAGTCCTACCGCTGGCGCTGGCCCGCGCTGTTCGTGATCCTGACCGGGTCGGTGATGGAACTGCTCGACATGACGGTCACGAGCATCGCCGGACCGGTCATGCGTGCCTCGCTCGGCGGCGGCACGGCGATGATCCAGTGGCTCGGCGTCGCCTACACCCTCGCGATGGTGTCCGGCCTGCTCACCGGCGGGCGGCTCGGCGACATCTTCGGCCGCAAGCGCATGTTCTTGATCGGCGCGATCGGTTTCGTCGTCGGCTCGCTGTTCTGCGCGGTCGCGGTGAACCCGGAGATGATCATCACCGCGCGGGTGGTGCAGGGCCTCTTCGGCGCCGCGATGGTTCCGCAGGGCCTCGGCATGATGAAGGAGATGTTCTCCGGCAAGGAACTTCAGTCCGCGTTCGGCATGTTCGGCCCGGTGATGGGGCTCGCCGCGGTCGGCGGCCCGATCCTCGCGGGCTGGCTGGTGGACGCCGATCTCTTCGGCACCGGCTGGCGGATGATCTTCCTGATCAACCTGCCGATCGGCGCGCTGGCCGTGCTCGCCGCGCTCAAGTTCCTTCCCGAGTCCCGTCCCGGCGGTTCGCTCACCCTCGACATCCCCGGCGCGTTGCTCGCGACGACCGGCGCGCTGCTGATCGTCTTCCCGCTGGTGCAGGGCCGCGAGTACGGCTGGCCGCTGTGGACGTTCGCGATGATGGCCGCCGCGGTCGTGGTGTTCGGCGTGTTCGCGTGGTTCGAGAAGCGCAAGAGCCGCCGCGGTGGTGACCCGCTGGTCGAGCCGAGCCTGTTCCGCAAGCGCAGCTTCCTCGCCGGGATGGCGACCGGGACGATCTACTTCGCCGCGTTCTCCGGCTTCGGTCTGGTCTTCACGCTGTACCTGCAGTTCGGGCTCGGTTTCTCGCCGCTCAAGGCCGGGCTGACCGGCGTGCCGATGTCGCTGGGGATGATCGTCGGGATGGGCCTGGTGCAGGCGGTGCGCAAACACGGCCGCAAGGTGCTGCACACCGGCGCACTGATCATGACCGCCGGCGTGGTCGCGTTGCTGCTGCTTCTCGGCCCGGAGACGGGTCCCTGGCAGATCGCGCCCGCGTTGCTGGTGGTCGGGATCGGCTCGGGCCTGATCATGGGGCCGTACTTCGAGATCGCGCTGTCCGGAGTGGAACCGTCGGAGGCCGGATCGGCGTCGGGGGCGCTGACGTCGCTCCAGCAGGTCGGCGGCGCGCTGGGGCTGGCGCTGCTGGGCACGGTGTTCTTCGACGCCGGGCCCGCGGATCCGACCGGCGCCGCCCAGCGGACGTTCTGGGTGGTCGCGGTGATGGTGATGCTCACCTTCGCGGTCGGGTTCCTGCTGCCGAAGCGGATCCGCGACGTAGAGTCGGCCGGGTAGGCGATCGAGCTGGGAGGCCGCGTGGCTGGGACCGGGTACTTCACATCCGTCGAAGACGTGACGGCGAAGCTCGCCGACACCGGCTACCTGGCCTCCGCGGCCGTCGCCACCACGGTGTTCCTCGCGGACGCCCTCGGCAAGCCGTTGCTGATCGAGGGGCCCGCGGGGGTCGGCAAGACCGAGCTGGCGAAGGCTGTCGCGCAGGCCAGCGGCTCCCGGCTCGTGCGGTTGCAGTGCTACGAAGGCGTCGACGAGTCGCGTGCGCTGTACGAGTGGAACCACGCGAAGCAGCTTCTCCGGATCACCGCCGGCAAGGACGAGACCTGGGACGAAGCCCGCAACGACATCTTCGGTGAAGAGTTCCTGCTGGCCAGGCCGTTGCTGACGGCGATCAAGGGCGACGAGCCGACCGTTCTGCTCATCGACGAGACCGACAAGGCCGACGTCGAGATCGAGGGCCTGCTGCTGGAGGTGCTCGGCGACTTCCAGATCACCGTCCCGGAACTCGGCACCATCACCGCCGGGCGCAAACCGTTCGTGGTGCTGACCTCCAACGCGACGCGTGAGCTTTCCGAGGCGCTGCGACGGCGTTGCCTGTTCCTGCACATCGATTTCCCCGACGCCGCACTGGAGCAGCGCATCGTGCGGCTCAAGGTGCCGGGCGTCGACGACGCGCTCGCCGCGTCCGTGGTCAAGGTGATCACCGCGCTGCGGGCGATGGAACTGCGGAAGGCACCGTCGGTCGCCGAAACCATCGACTGGGCCCGCACCCTGCTGGCACTCGGCGCCGACAGCCTCGGCGAGGACGTCGTCCGCGCGAGCCTCGGCGTCATCCTCAAACACCAGGACGACGTCGTGAAGGCGGACGCGCGGCTGGAACTCGGCAAGGTCCTCGGCTCGTGAGCGGTGTGCCGGGCAGGCTCGTCGAATTCGTGGAAGCGTTGCGGGAGCACGGGATCCCGGCGGGTCCCAGTGAGACGGTCGACGCCGCCGCGGCACTCGTAGTGCTGGGCCTTGCCTCCCGTGAGCAGATGCGTGAAGGGCTCGCGGCGGCGCTGGTCCGGCGCGGCGGCCAGCGTGCCGTGTTCGACGCGACGTTCGACATCTACTTCCCGCTCGGCGTCGGCGCCCCGTCACAGGATCCGGTCGAAGACCTGGTCGCGTTGCGGGATCGGCTCGCCGCGGCGCTCGCCGCCAACGACCAGACGGAACTGACGCAACTGGCCGGGCTCGCCGTCGACATGCTGGGGGAGTACGGCGGTACGGCGGGAAGCGGCGGCTGGTCGGCGCACCAGACGCTGGAACGGCTTCAGCCACAGACACTCGTGGTCCGCGTCCTCGAAGCGATCCGCGCGGGCGGCCAGGAGGATTTCACCGACCGGCTGGACCGCGACGACGTCCGGCGGCGGGTCGAAGGCTTCCGTGGGCTGGTGCGGACCGAAGCCCGCCGCAGGGTGGCGGAAGTCCGTGGCAGGGAACGGGTTTCGCGGCACGCCGTGCCGCCGGCGGCCGACCGCGTCGACTTCCTGCTCGCCAGCCGCGCGCAACTCGCCGAACTCCGCCGCGTCGTCCAGCCGCTGTCGCGCAAGCTCGCCACCCGGCTGGCCGCCCGGCGACGGCGGCACGCGCGCGGGCAGATCGACCTGCGCCGGACACTGCGGCGCTCGCTGTCCACCGGCGGCGTCCCGATGCGGCCGTCGTACCGGCGGCACCGGCCGGGACGGCCGGAAATCGTGCTGCTGTGCGACATGTCGGGTTCGGTGGCCGGTTTCGCGAACTTCACCATGCTGCTGGTGCAGGCCCTGCGCGACCAGTTCAGCAAGGTGCGGGTGTTCGCGTTCATCGACGCGTGCGACGAGATCACCCATCTCGTCGACACCGGCGCCGCCGATCCGGAGGACCTCGGCGCGCGTATCCTCGCCGACGCGGAACTGACCCGCTGGGACGGGCACAGCGACTACGGGCACGCGCTCGGCGAGTTCGCCGAGCGCTATTCGGACGCCGTGGGGCCCAAGACGTCCCTGCTCATCCTCGGGGACGCCAGGACCAACGGCGGCGACCCGAATCTGGAGGCGGTGCGGGGGATCGCCGCCGCGGCGAGGCATACGTACTGGCTCAACCCGGAGCGGACCGCGCTGTGGTCCACCGGGGACTCCGAGGCGCACGCGTACGCCCAGGTCGTAGAGATGCACGAATGTCGGAACGTGCACCAGCTGTCGCGGCTGGTCACCCGGCTTCTGCCCGCCTAGGGCTTTAGGGCGACCTTGCCGTACGCGTCGGCGTTGCTGAACACTTCCTGCCCGTACGCGGTGGAGTTGTTGTAGGTCAGCACCGCGGTCCACCAGCCGGCGGGGTCTCCGAGGTCGCCGCCCCGGGCGCACATGTACCGCGCGGTCGTCATCGCCGCGTCGTCGATGTTCTGCGGGTCGGGCGCGGCGCCGTCGCCGCTCGCGCGGACGCCGTACCGCTTCCAGGTGGCGGGCAGGAACTGCATGGGCCCGACCGCGCGATCCCACTTCGCGTCGCCGTCGAGGGCGCCCTTGTCGGTGTCGACGACCGCCAGCACACCGGGGGAGCCGTCGAGCGGGATGCCGATGATCGGCGGCGTCACGACGCCGTCCTCACCGGCGCGGGAACCGTCGTGCCGGGCGTGCTGGGACTCGGTCCGGCCGATCCCGGCGATGGTCGCCCAGGTGATTTCGCAGCGTGGAGTGGTCTTCGCGGTCTTCTCGGCGGCGTTCACGTAGGCCCGCAGCGCGCGCGAGGGGATGTCCGTGTTCTCCGACACCTTCGCGATCCAGGCGTCCTTCGCGGCCTCGGCAGGCAGCGGCCCGGCGTCGCCGGGGATCGCCGAACGCGGGGCGGGCTTGAGCGCGGGGACCTCGAACGCCGGCTTGACCGGCACCGGCTCGCGGTCGTTGAGGCTGATCACCACCCAGACGGCACCGGCGACCAAGGCGCCGACGACCAGGAGCGCGAGCATCACGCAGCCACGCGGGCCACGTTTCCTGGGCGGCTGTTCCCACTGGTCCATCAGGTCCAGTGTCGAAGGGGACGAAGCGGTCACCGGTTCCACGGTACGTGACGAATGTGGAGAACTTGTGTGGCCCGCCGTGCGGGTGACCCGGCCCACCTCCGCGTTTCGTCCTCTGAATGCGGTCCTTGCGCGTGCAACTACCGCAAGTAGAGGACTAACTGCGGGGTGCGATCGCCCCTTTTGCCCGGTTGACAGCGCTTCGGGCGGGTGGTGAGACTGGTCCGCGTTAGGAAGGTTTCTTAACGAGGGCTCGCCGCGCCCCTGCTTCACGGAACGCAACGACGCTTCTGAAGGAGGCACAGAGTGGTACGCCCAAGATGGCGGGCGGCGCTGGTCACGGTGCTCGCGGCCGCCTCGGTCCCGATCTCCGCCCAGGCCGCTTCCGCGGCTCCCGTCCGCTACGAGTCCGAGAACGCGACGATCTCACGCGGCGTGGTCGAATCGAATCACACCGGCTTCACCGGATCCGGCTTCGTCAACTACGACAACGTCACCGGTAGCTACGTCGAGTACACCGTCAACGCGGCGCAGGCCGGGCAGCACACGCTGACCTTCCGCTACGCCAACGGCACGACCGCCAACCGCCCGCTAGACATCACCGTCAACGGCTCCATCGCCGTGGACGACCTCGGGTTCGCCGGCACCGGCGCGTGGACGACCTGGCGCACGGTCACCACCACGGTGAACCTCGCCGCGGGCGCCAACGAGATCCGCACCACCGCCGTCACGTCGAACGGCGGCCCGAACGCGGACTCGCTGTCGGTCGAGGCCAGCGGCGGTTCCAACGACACCGAAGCGCCGACGGCGCCGGGCTCGCCCACCACGTCGAACGTGACCTGTGGCAGCGTGACCCTGACCTGGCAGTCGTCGTCCGACAACGTCGGCGTCACCGGATACCGCGTGCTCCGGAACGGGCAAACCGTTGCCACGACGGTGAATCCGCCCGCGACGGTGAGCGGGCTCGCCGCGTCGACGGCCTACTCGTTCACGGTGGTCGCCCACGACGCGGCGGGGAACACGTCCGCACCGAGCGCCGTCGTCTCCGCCACCACCCCGGCGTGCGGTACCGGGACACCGGTGTCGATCAACGGGAAGCTCCACGTCTGCGGCGTCAAACTGTGCAACCAGTACGGCAAGCCCATCCAGCTGCGGGGGATGAGCACGCACGGGATCCAGTGGTACAGCCAATGCGTGAAGACCGCCTCGCTGGACGCGCTGGCCAACGACTGGAAGGCCGACATCCTGCGCGTCGCGATGTACATCCAGGACGACGGCTACGAGAGCAATCCGCGCAAGTTCACCGACATGATGCACAACTACATCGAAGAAGCGACGAAACGCGGGATGTACGTCCTCGTCGACTGGCACCAGCTCGACCCGGGCGACCCGAACGCGAACACCCATCTCGCGAAGACCTTCTTCACCGAGATCGCCCAGCGGCACAAGGACAAGGTCAACATCATCTACGACGTCGCGAACGAACCGAACGGCGTCAGCTGGGCGGACGTGAAGCGGTACGCCGAAGAGGTCATCCCGGTGATCCGCGCCCAGGATCCGGACAGCGTCGTCTTCCTCGGGACGCACGGCTGGTCGACCTTCGGCGTCTCCGACCAGCGTGACGAGACCGACATTCTGAACGACCCGGTGCGCGCCACCAACATCATGTACACGTTCCACTTCTACGCGGCGTCGCACCAGGACGAGCACTACGACGCACTGGCGCGGACGGCCGACAAGCTCCCGGTGTTCGTCACGGAATTCGGCACCCAGACCTACACGGGTGACGGCGGGAACGACTTCGCCTACTCGCAGAAGTACCTTGATCTGCTGGCCGCCAAGAAGATCGGCTGGACGAACTGGAACTTCTCCGACGACTTCCGCTCCGGTGCCGTGTTCAAGACCGGAACCTGCGCCGGGAACTCCTTCACCGGCACTTCGATGCTGAAGCCGGCCGGTGTCTGGGTGCGGGACCGCATCCGCACGCCGGACGACTTCCCGACCGGCTGACCTCCCGCATTTCGTCCTCTGGATGCGGTACTTGCACGGGCAAGGACCGCATCCAGAGGACTAATTGCGGTTAGAGAGCCAGGCGTCGATCTCTTGGTGGATCGAACGCTTGAGCTCGGCGGGCGCGAAGGACGCGTCGACGGACGCCCGGGCGAGGCCCGCGAGCGCGAGGTCGTCGTAGGCGAACGCCTCACGAGTGCGCAGGAACTCGTCGGTCAGCGTCGTCCCGGTGACCGAGGGGACGTCGGTGCTGAGGGTGACCACGAGCCCGGCGTCGACCAGCCGGGGGAGCGGATGCTCCTCGAACGAGGGCACGAGCCCGAGCGTCACGTTCGACGACGGGCAGACCTCCAGGGCGATACCGCGTTCCCGTACCTCGGCGACCAGCGCGACGTCCTCCAGGATCCGGATGCCGTGGCCGATCCGTTCGCTGTGCCCGACCTCCAGCGCCTCGCGGATGCTGGCCGGGCCGGCGTCCTCGCCCGCGTGGTGGATCAGGTGGAGCCCCGCCTCCTCGGCCTCGTCGCAGATCCCGGCGAACGGCGCGAGCGGGTATTTCTCCTCCCCGGCGAGCCCGATGGCGAACACCCCGTCCGGGGCGTACCGGCGGGCCAGGTCGAGGGTGAGCCGGGCACGGTCGACCGACCGGCGGCGCGAGTGGTCCAGCAGCACCCGCCAGTGGAGCCCGTGTTCGGCCGCGCCCACCGAGAGTCCTTTGAGGACGGACGCCAGCGGCATGTCCGGCTCGCCCAGCCGTTCGCCGTGCGAAGCCGCCGTGAAGGTGACCTCGGCGTAGCGGACGCCGTCGGCGACCTGGTCCTCGCAGAACTCGCGCGCCACCCGTTCGAAGTCCTCCGGCCTCCGCAGGCAGGACCGCAGCAGCCCGTTGTAGTCACCGAACGCGCGGAAGCCATCGAAAACGGGTTGTTCCGCGGGTACGGCGATGCCGTTCGCCTCGCCGATGTCACGGAGCGTGTCCGGCCGGATGGTGCTTTCGAGGTGGACGTGCAGATGGGCCTTGGGCAGCAGAGAAAGATCCCGCATGAACTCGAATTTAGTGCGCCCGGCCGCCTCGCGCGCCCGGTTTTCCGGCGGCCCGGTATCCGAAATGAGTGATTCGGCTCGCCGCGGGGAACCCTGGGGGCACCACCGGTCGTTGAGCAGGACACCAGACGACCCCGAGGAAAGGGACCACAGTGCCTCTACTGCGGAAGTTGACCGCCCTGGCCGGCACCGCCGGGGCCGTGCGCGCCTACGTGCGGAAGAACCCCGAAAAGGTCTCCAAGGTCGTGAACAAGGCGGCGACCTTCGTCGACCACAAGACCAAGGGCAAGTACCACAGCCAGATCGACGGCGCGGTGCGGAAGGTCGACGGGATGACCGGGCGGCCGCCGCGCCGGCCCTACGAGCACTAGGCGTCGGCTAGCGTCTCGAGGATCTGCTCGCCGTATTTCGCGAGCTTGTTCTCGCCGACGCCGCTGACGGTACCCAGCTCCTGCAGCGTGGTGGGCCGTTTGGTGGCGATCTGGCGCAGGGTCGCGTCGTGGAAGATCACGTACGCGGGCACCCCCTGCTCCTTCGCCGCCGCGGCCCGCCACGACCGCAGCAGCTCGAACACCGGCGCCGCCTCGGCGGGCATGTCGGCCGCCGCTGCCTTCTTCGCGCTGGACCGGGCCGCGGCCTTCGCCGCCCGCTCCGGCTCGCGCCGCAGCTGGACCTTCCGCTCCCCGTTCAGCACCTCGGCGCTGCCCTCGGTCAGCACCAGCGAGCCGTAGTCGCCCTCGACCGCCGCGAGGCCCTGCGCCAGCAGCTGCCGCACCACGGCCCGCCACTCCGGCTCCTTCAGCTCCGTGCCGATCCCGAACACCTTCAGCGAATCGTGCCGGTGCTGGGTCACCTTCGGCGTCGACTTGCCGAGCAGGATGTCGATGATCTGCCCCGCACCGAACTTCTGGCGCCGCTCGTTCTGCAGCCGGACGATGGTCGAGAGGATCTTCTGCGCCGGGATCGTGCCGTCCCAGGTCTCCGGCGGCGCCAGGCAGGTGTCGCAGTTGCCGCAGGGCTCGCTCCGCTGCCCGAAATAGTTCAGCACCTGCACACGACGGCATTCGACCGTCTCGCACAGCGCCAGCATCGCGTTGAGGTGGGCGCTCAGCTGCCGCTTGTGCGCCTCGGACCCCTCCGACATGTCGATCATCTTGCGCTGCTGCACGACGTCCTGGAGTCCGTACGCCAGCCACGCCGTCGACGGCAGCCCGTCACGGCCCGCGCGCCCGGTCTCCTGGTAGTAGCCCTCGACGGACTTCGGCAGGTCCAGATGCGCGACGAACCGTACGTCGGGCTTGTCGATGCCCATGCCGAACGCGATCGTCGCGACGACGATCAGCCCGTCTTCGCGCAGGAACCGCGACTGGTGCTTCGCGCGGGTGCGCGCGTCCAGCCCGGCGTGATACGGCACCGCCGGGATCCCGTTCTCCACCAGGAAATCCGCGGTTTTCTCGACCGAATTCCGTGACAGGCAGTAGACGATGCCCGCGTCGCCCTTGTGCTCGGTGCGCAGCAGCTCCAGCAGCTGCCGTTGCGGCGAGTTCTTGCCGACGATCCGGTACTGGATGTTCGGCCGGTCGAAGCTCGCGACGAAGTGCCGAGCGTTCTCCAAATTGAGCCGGGACGCGATCTCGGCGTGCGTCGCCTTGGTGGCGGTGGCGGTGAGCGCGATCCTCGGCACGTCCGGCCAGCGCTCGTGCACCGCGGACAGCATCAGGTAGTCGGGCCGGAAGTCGTGGCCCCACTGGGACACGCAGTGCGCCTCGTCGATCGCGAACAGCGAGATCTTGCCGCGGTCGAGCAGCCGTACCGTCGACTCCACCGAGAGCCGCTCGGGGGCCAGGTACAGCAGGTCCAGCTCGCCGGCGACGAACGCGGCCTCGACCCTGTTCCGCTCGGCGTAATCCTGCGTCGAGTTGAGGAAACCCGCGCGGACGCCGAGGTTGCGCAACGCGTCGACCTGGTCCTGCATCAACGCGATCAGCGGTGAGATCACCACACCGACACCCGGCCGCACCAGCGCCGGGATCTGGTAACACAGCGACTTGCCGCCGCCGGTGGGCATGAGGACGAGCGCGTCACCGCCCGCGATGACGTGTTCGACGATGGCGTGCTGGTCGCCGCGGAAGTCGTCGTAGCCGAAGACGCGGTTCAGCGTCGCGAGGGCTTCCGAGGTACCGATGTCGGGGGCTGCCACCCGGACGATTCTAGGGGCGGGGTCCGACAGCCGACGCGCCCGCGCACCTCAGCGCGGGAATTCCCAGTCCAGCGCCCGGTTTCCGGTGACGACCGGCCGGTAGCCGCCGTGGACCGGCCCGCCGGTCTCGAGCGCGGTCGCGGTCTGCTCCAGCAGCTCGGTCAGGGTCGGGGGCCAGTGATCGAAGCTCACCGAACCCTCGTGGTTCCAGGCGCCGAGCCGCCCGGTGCCGTCGCGCTGGTCGAGGAACAGCCCGTCGCCACCACCGTCGACGGCGACAGGTACGAATCGCCCGTGCCACCACGAGCCGACGCTGTCGTCCCACCCGCTCGAAATCAGCACGTCGCACATGACCTTCGCTTCGCCCGCGATGGTTTCCGTGGAGGCGAGGTGGTGGAACGGGGGCAAGGCGAAGCTGTCGCCGATGCCCGAAACACCGTCGTGCCGCAGCAGGAAGGCGACGAGTTCGGCGGGGAAGGCGACGCCGGTCTCGCGTTGCGCCTGGGCGATCTTCGCGAGCGTCGCGGGCGGGCGGAGGCTCGCCGCCGTCGTCGGCGCGTTGGCCGTCAGCCATCGCTCGACGCGGTCCCAGGCGGCGTTCACCCGGCGGGTGGTCGCCTCGGGTACCGGATCGAGTGCGGCAGGCCCCAGTCCCAGGCGGCAGCCGCTGTCGACGGTCAGCGTCGGCCGGGTCGTGGGCGCGGGCGCGGCGGTCGAGTAGGACGGCGTGCGCGGTGTCGTCGTCGGCGCCGCGTACCACTGCGCTCCCTTGTCCCGCCCGCCACGCACCGTGACCGCGAACACGAGCCCCAGCACGATGACGACACTCGCGACGGCGATCACGACGGCACGCCCCCACCCCTTGCGCATGGGCCGACCCTAGTCGTTCTGTTCCGCGGCCTTCCGGCGTTCGCGGCGGCCTCGCGCGATCTCGGTGGCCAGCGCGTCGAGCGGCCCGGTCCAGAACCGCCGGTACTGGTCCAGCCAGCCGTCGATCTCCTTGAGCGGGCCCGGATCGACCGAGTACAGCCGTCGCGCGCCCTCGGCGCGGACGGTGGTGAAGCCGTTCTCGCGCAGGACGCGCAGATGCTGGGAGACCGCGGGCTGCGAGATGCCGAACTCGGCGCGGACCACCGCGGTCACGTCGCCGGAACTCTGTTCCCCGTCCGCCAGCAGTTCCAGGATCCGGCGGCGTACCGGATCCCCGAGGACGTCGAACGCGTGCATCCGGCAACTATCACGGCCTGGACTTATATAAGTCAAGCGTGCAAGGCCGGGGTCACCTCGCGGTGGCATCGTGGGACGGGAGACGCCGGAAGGGGAATCGATGAAACTGGCCGAAGTGGTGGCCGACGGGTTCGGCCGCGTCCAAGAGGTCGTGCACGACGCCGTCGAGGGGTTGAGTGCCGAGCAGCTGACCGAGAGCCCGGCGCCGGGCGCGAACACGATCGCCTGGCTGGTCTGGCATCTGACCCGGGTCCAGGACGATCATGTCGCCGGCCTGATGGGCACCGAGCAGATCTGGACCGCGCAGGACTGGATGGGCCGCTTCTCGCTGCCCTTCCCGGCGTCGGACATCGGATACGGACATCGCCCCGAGGACGTCGAGGCGGTTCGTGTCCGCTCTACCGACCTGCTGACCGGCTACTACGACGCGGTGCACGAAGCGACGACGGGTTGGGTCGCCGGACTGGCCGAAGCCGACCTCGACCGTATCGTCGACGAGGCGTGGGATCCGCCCGTCACCCTCGGGGTTCGCCTGGTCAGCGTGCTCTCCGACGACCTCCAGCACGCGGGGCAGGCGGCGTACGTCCGGGGGCTCGTACTCCGCGATACGTAGGCGAGGTGCCGCTCCACGACGGACGACGGGGACGCCGCCCGCGGAAACACTGGTCGCATGAGTACTTCCACAGTGCGGCGACCGCCGATGACGCTCACCCCGCGGTGGCGGAAACTCGTCCTCGTCGTCCATGTCGTCTCCTCGCTCGGCTGGCTCGGGATCACCATGGTGAACACGGTCCTGACCTTCACCTCCGTGTTCACCGGCGACCCCCGCCGCCAGCACGCGGCCATCCTGATGATGGACCAGGTCGGCGGCTATCTCCTGCTGCCGGTCAGCATGACGGCGCTGGTCAGCGGGATCGTGCTCAGCCTCGGCACGAAATGGGGCCTGATCCGGTACAAGTGGGTCGCGATCAAACTGGTCCTGACCCTGATCGCCGCCGGGCTGACGCTGTTCTCGCTGCTGCCGGGCATCCGGGAGCTGGCGGCCGCGGCGGAGTCCACTTTGGACGGCGTGTTCGTGGAGGCGGGGCGGCGCGTGGACGGGTTCTACCCGATCATCGTGTCCACGACGATGTACGTGACCATGACCGTGCTGTCGGTGTACAAACCGGGCGGCAAGACACCGTACGGACGCAGGGTGACCGCCACCCGGGTTCGTGACCGGCAGCCGGCCTAGAACTGCTCCAGGGCTTCGTCGATCCTCTCGGCTTCGGCGCGCAGATCGTCCAAGACGGTCTGCGCGGCCGCGGTTTCACCGTTCGCCGTCTCTTCCTCCAGTTCGGCGTCGGCGAGCCGCCGCCGGAGCTCGTTCGCCTTCTCCGTGGCCTTCTCCGCCCGGCGTTCGGCGCGGGACACGTCGATCTCGGCCTGTTTGCAGGCCTTCGCGAGCTCGGCGGCCTCGCGCCGGAGCCGGTTGAACTCCGCCACCCGCTTCTGCTCGCGTTCGGCCTCTTCGCGGGCCTTGGCGATCCGCTCCTCGTCGGCCTTCTCGGCGGCCTTCTGCTTCGCCTTCCGCCGATCGTCCAAATGCGACACGGTGGCGGGTCTTTCGCGCTCCGGTGCGGGTTTCCGCTTCGGCTGCGGGATGAAGCCACTGGTCAGCCACTGGTCGCCGGTGCTGTCCGCTCCGCTGCTCAGCCGCCCGGCCAGTGCGAGCGCCGCGACCTCGGGGTCGGCCACGACGGCTTCGAGAGTGGCTTCGACTTCGCGGGCGACCGGCTCGCTCATCGAAGGTTCGTCGCGCAGGATCCGGTTCACGAGCTCCTGCCGCCGGCGGGCGAGTTTGCGCAGGTCGGCGCCGGCGAGCGCCGAATGCGCCTTGCGCAGATCGTCGCCGAGGCCCGCCAGCTCCGCCAGCTCGGGGGAGCCCGCCCGGCGGTTGAGGATCGAGGCCGCCAGCGTGGGCTTCCGCAGGGCACGGATACGCTCGGCCAAGGCGGGATCCCCCGCGGCTTTGGCCTCTTTCGCCCGCTGATTGCGCACCGAGACGAACTCGGCCGGATCGCCGCCGTAGAGCTCGTCCGCGACCTCGTCGAAGTCCATCGCCCTCCGCAGGGTAAGTGGCCGGTCAAGGCCAGGCCGGGTGGCCATGCTGCCGTACGCGTCAGCCGATGATCCCACGAGAATCCGGAGCTTTCACCTTTTCGGGGCTACCCGGCCACCTAGCGGATCGGGTCCTCCGGCGACACCCGCCGGACCGGTGAATCCGGACTGCCCGGAGCCGGTCGGACCAACGACAGATGGGCACTTTGGAGGTGGCTTCCTCCCGGTGGCGGAACAACGATGGTGATCAGGGGGGAAAGCCATCAGCCGCTGGAGGCACCGAATGTCCGTGACCGAACGCGTACCCGTTTCACCGCAGGCGAGCTTTCTCGGTTCCGGACCGTATCCGGAACACCGATGGCGGGTGGTCCTCTGGTCCGTCCTCGCGGGATTCGCGCTGACGGTGATCTGGTCGGCGCCCTTTGTGGACAGTGTGATCGGGGACAGTGTCGCCAATACGCTGCTGGGCCACGACGCCAAGGCGACCCCGATCGGCGGTGTGCTGGCCGGGACGTTCTTCGCGTTCGTTTCGGGGCTGGCCGGAACGTTCACCGCGTGCAACATCGCCGCTTTCGGTGCCGTCGCCCCGCTTGTCGGCGGGGGAGCCACCGGGCGGCCGAAGTTCACGGACACGCTGAAGCCGCTGGGCTGCATCGCCGCGGGGATGCTGACGGTTTCCGTGGTGTACGGCGTTATCGTCGCGCTCGTCGGCACCAGGATGCCACAGTTCTCGACGGCCTCGTCCGCCGGCGGGCTCTCCCCGCGGAACATCCAGTCGATGATCGTCTACGGCGTGATCGGGATCGTGTTCATCGTGCTGGGCCTGGCTTCCGTCGGCATCATCCGCAACCCGATCGCCGGGCTCACCCGCCGGTTCCCGCCCGCGCCGCTCGTGCTGATGGGCGCGCTCATCGGCGGTTTCCTGATCGGCAGGCCGTTCCCGCTGTTCCGGATGATGTTCCGCAGCGCGGCCGAAAGCCACAACGTGTTCTACGGCGCCGCCGCGTTCGCCCTCCAGTCGGTCGGCAACATCCTGGTGATGGCGCTGTTGTTCCTTCTGCTCACGCACGGCACGGGCGGGCGGCTTCAGCGATGGATGCTCGCGAAGCCCACCAGGATCGCCGTGGTGACCGGTGCCGCGTTGCTGGTCGCCGGCACGTTCACGCTGCTCTACTGGGACCTGCGCGTGCTGGGCCGGACCGGCGTCATCTGGTACCCGACGATCAAGTGGTGAAGAGCCGGGCCAGTACCTGTTCCACCGAATCCTGAAGGCACCTCGCCGCGTCCTCCCGGCCGGCGAGGTGCTTCAGCAACCCTTGCTGGAACAGGCCATCGAAGAGCGCATACGTCGTCGACGGGGAGAAGTCCGTCGGCTTGCCCAGTAGTTCCGCGTACCGGGAGACGACCCGCCAGATCATCAGTTCGAGTGTCTCGTCGATGGCGAGGACGTCAACCTGGAACAGCTTCTCGAACAGGCTCTGATTGCGCAGGTCGTACCAGAGCCGGTGCAGGCGCGCGTTTTCCCGCAGCGTGGCAGCCGTCGCGGCGCCGAAGGCCGTTCTCAGTTCTTCGGCCGTCTCCGCGGTCTCGGCTATCCGGTCGTACCGGGTGACGCATTCGGCCTTGTACTGCTTGACGCAGTAGGTGATCAGCTCGGCCTTGTCCCGGAAGTAATAGTGCAGGACCCCGTGCGAGAACTCGGAGTTCTGCGCGATCTCCCGCAGGCTCGTGCGCGCGTAGCCCAGCTCGGACAAGGTGACCAGCGCCGACCTCGCCAGCTGCGCGCGCCGTTGGCCGAACCTGTCCTCCTGGCGGGTCTCGTCACCGCTGCGGTCCGCCACGTCGGTCACAGTTCCCGGTTCCCGTCGCCTCGGGTGCCCGCCGTCCACGAGCACGTCGCCGGATTCTAGCCCGGGAAAGGGTTTTCTTGCGCCCGACAGAATTACTCGAGCCACTCGGTGATGAAATGGTCGCTTTCGTGGATGTGGACGGCTTCGTAGACTTCCGGTCCGATCACGGCGAACTTGTGCGGGGTGTCCGCGGGCACGACCAGGATGTCGCCTGTTCCTCCTTCGCGTTCGGTGTCCCCGATGGTGAACCTCGCCCGGCCGCGGATGACGACGAACGTCTCGCGGTACGGATGCTGGTGCAGCCTCGGTCCGGAACCGTCGACGTCGGTCCGCTCGCGGATGATCGAGACTCCGGAACCGATGTCGCGGCCTTCGACGTTTCCCAGGGTTTCGGTGCTCATTCCGCCACTCTAGCCCTGGTCACGGGTGCGGTGGGCCTACTCGCCGCGGTCGACCACGAACGCCGAAAGGCCGACGAGCAGCGCCCTGGCGGGCCGGTCGGGAAGGCCGAGCGAGAGGTCCCTCGCCTTGGCGGCGTATCCGTGGGCTTCGGCGAGCGCGCGCCCGACACCGGCGGATTCGCGGAGCAGCCCGAGCGCCTCCTGGCGGACCACAGGATCGGCAACCGGTCCGTGGCCGATGATCTCGCGTAGCCGAGCGGCACCGGGCCCCTCGTCGTCGAGCGCGTGGAGCATCGGCAAGGTGACGACGCCTTCACGGAGATCGGTGCCCGCGGACTTGCCGAGGTCGGTGGTGGACGCGGAGATGTCGAGGACGTCGTCGGAGATCTGGAACGCCACCCCGATCAGTTCGCCGTACTGGCCCAACGTTTCGATGATCCGCTCATCCGCGCCCGACACCTGCGCGCCGAGCCTGCCCGCCATCGCGATCAGCGACGCGGACTTGTCGGCCATCACCTGGATGTGGTGCTCGTACGGCGCGTGACGGCCGCAGTTCTCGAACGGTCCGGTCGTCTCGAGGAACTGGCCGCGCACGAGCCTGCCGAACGTCTTCGCCTGCGACCGCAACGCGTAGTCGCCGAGCCCGGCGCCGACCCGTGCCGCGCAGGCGAGCACGTAGTCTCCGATCAGGACAGCCTTCTTGTTGCCCCACAAGGAGTTCGCACTGGTGACCCCGTGCCGCATCGGCGCTTCGTCCATGACATCGTCGTGATACAGCGTCGCGACGTGAACGAGCTCGACGAGGGTGGCCGCCGAGATCGCGTCGCCTTGCCCGTCGCCGAACGCCGCCGCGGCCAGCGCCATCAACGGACGCAGCCTCTTCCCGCCCGCGCGGACGAGATGGGTGGCGGCTTCGGTGAGCTCCGGATGACCGGGGCTGCGCAACACCTCCTGAAGTCTCTCTTCGACCCGGGCGAGCCCGGCGCGGAGTCCGGTGGCGAACTCCGCGTGCCGCTCGACGGCCGGGTCCAGGCCGAGTTCCGTGATCGTCGTGGTCGTGTTCACGACCTCCAGCATCCGAGCCGGAGGCTCGCGACCGCATGGCGCCCGGGAGGGAGATCGCTCCCTCCCGAGAGGGAAACCGCCCGGTCAGAAGGGCGGCTCCGGGCTTCCGGCGGGCACCGGCGTTCGCTCCCAGGCCCCGTCCGACGGTGTGCCGCCCGAACTCCGGCCCGCTTTGTTCACCTTCGCCGTGGCGTACCGCAGCGACGGCCCGATCTCGTCGACGTCGAGCTCCACCACCGTGCGTTTCTCGCCTTCCTTGGTTTCGAAGGATCGCTGTTTCAGCCTGCCCTGCACGATGACCCTCGTCCCTCTGGTGAGGGATTCGGCCAGATTCTCCGCGGCCTGCTTCCACAGTGCGCAGCGCAGGAACAGCGGGTCTCCGTCGCGCCATTCCCCGCTCGCGCGGTCCAGGACGCGTGGTGTCGACGCGACCGTGAAGTTCGCGACCGCCGCTCCGGACGGGGTGAACTTCAGCTCCGGATCGGTCGTCAGGTTGCCGATCACCGTGAGCACCGTTTCTCCGGCCATGGGACTTTCCTCCTCGGGTCCGCGCGCGGACCCGGCCGGGCCCGCTGTCGCCTGTGAAGAGGAGACCACCGGGGTACGACAGTTTCCGGTGTCCCGCGGCGGCCGGATGTCACGAAAGGGTGGTTCAAGGCGAAAAGTGTCCTGAACTACCCTTTCGTTACCCCGCGAGCGGCCGACCCGAGCCGCGCGAGCCCCTCGTCGACGCGGTCAGAACCGACCAGGCCGTAGCCGATCACCAGCCCGCCACGTGTTCCCCCGTAGGTGGCCAGGCTTTCGACGGCCACCCCCGCGCGGGACGCTTCCGCCACCACACCGTCCACAGTGACCGTCGAATGTGGACGTAGCAGTGCGCACAGGTGGAGCCCGGCACTCGACGGAACGACTTCCAGCAGATCGCGTAGTTCCTCGCGGACGAACGCCAGGATCCGCTCCCGCCGTACCGAATACTCCCGGGTCGCCTTGCGCACGTGACGCGCGAGCAGACCCTCGTCGATGAAGCTCGCCAACGCGGCTTGTGTCACGAGATCACCGTGCCAGTCCGTGAGCTGTTTCGCCTGCCGCAACGCCGGGCGCAGCGAAGCGGGCGCGACGAGGAAACCGAGGCGCAGCAAGGGAAGAAGCGTCTTCGAGAACGACCCGACGTAGACCACCCTGCCGTCGCGGTCCAGGCTTTGGAGCGGTTCGAGCGGCCGGTCCGAGAACCGGTACTCGCTGTCGTAGTCGTCCTCGACGATCACCGCGTCGTTCCGCTCCGCCCACGCCAGCAACGCCGTCCTCCTGGCGAGTGACATCGGCGTGCCGAGCGGGAACTGGTGCGACGGCGTCGTATAGATCAGCCCGGTGCCCTTGGCGAGCGCGGCGACGTCGAGGCCTTCGGCGTCCACCGGGACCTTGGTGATCCGGGCACCGTGGGCGGCGAAGAGCCGTTCGGCCGGGGGATAGCCGGGATCTTCGACCGCGACCCGCGTGCCGGGCTCGATCAGGACCCGGCCGATCAGGTCGAGAGCCTGCTGCGCTCCCTGGGTGACCACCAGGTCCTCGCCGCCGGCCCGCACCGATCGGGCGGCGCCGATATGCCGGGTGATCGCCACCCGCAGTGCTTCGAGCCCGGCGGGGTCGGCATACCCCGACGGTGGCAGCAGCGACGGCCGCAAGGCTTGGCCGACCAGCCGTCGCCAGGTCCGCAAGGGGAACAGGGCCGGATCCGGGGCGCCGACGCGGAAGTCGAACTCGGGAGCGGACCGGTCTTCGCCGGGGAGGGCCGGAAGCGAACGCCAGCGGGCGACCGGCCGCACTCCGGAGCCCGCGGGCGCGGCGCGTTCCGCCCGCGCCACGGGATCCGCGCTGACGAACGTCCCGCGTCCGACGTGGCCGCTGAGGAACCCTTCCGCGGTGAGCCGCTCGTAGGCGACCGCGACGGTGTTGCGCGAGACGTCGAGCTCGCGGGCCAGTTCCCTGGTCGGCGGCAGACGCTCCCCGGCGCGCAGGCGCCCGTCGAGGATGCCGTCGCGGAGCTGGCGGTAGATCCGCGCGGCCAGATCGGCGTGTCCGTCGAGGCTGATGTGGAACGGCACGGGACGAGCCTATATTGGCCCAACGAGAATGGCTGATATTGGAACTGGGAAGTGGCCAATCCGGCACCTAGCTTGAGTCGTATGAAGCGACTGACCTCGGCCCAGCTGATCAGCTCCGTCGGCGACGGCGCCTACTACGTCAGCTCGGCCCTCTACTTCACGCTCGTCGTGGGGCTTTCGCCCGCGCAGGTGGGCCTCGGCCTCACCGCGGGCTGGGCGATCGGCTCGGTGGCCGGGATCGCCCTCGGACACGTGGCGGACCGTCGCGGCCCCAAGGGAACGGCCGTCTTCCTGGCGCTGGGCACGGCCGCGTCGGTGACGGCGTTCCTCTTCGTCGGCTCCGTCGTCACGTTCGTGATCGCGGCCTGCGTCTACGCCTGCTTTCAATGCGGTCTCGGCGCGGCGAGGCAGGCGTTGCTCGCCGGCCTGATCGACCCCGTCGAGCGCACGACGTTCCGCGCCCGGTTGCAGGCGCTTTCCAACGCGGGGATCGCGATCGGCGCGGCGCTCGGCGGTATCGCGCTGGCGCTCGGGACGCGAGAGGCGTTCCTGACCGTCTTCGTCCTCGACGCGCTGGCTTTCGTGGCCGCGGCTCTCGTGCTCCGCAAGGTGCCTTCGGTGGCTCCGGTACCGGCACGGGAGGGTGAGCCGTCCGTCGCCGTTCTCCGCGATCGCCCGTACGCGTTGCTGGCGCTGCTCAACATGGTCATGTTGCTCTACATGCCGCTGTTCAGCCTGGTCCTGCCGCTGTGGATCTCGACCAGGACGGCGGCCCCGAGCTGGCTGGTCTCCGCGATGCTCGTGCTCAACACGGCGAGCGTGGTGGTCTTCCAGGTCCGCGTGGCGCGCGGCGTGACCGGCCTGCGCAGCGCCTCCCGCTACGCCCGGTACGCGGGACTGCTGCTCTTCTTCTCCTGCCTGGTGTTCTCGTTCTCCGCCATGGGCGAATCCGCGTGGGCGGCGGCCCTGGTCCTGCTTCTGGGGGCCGCACTGCAGGTGGTGGGGGAGATGGCGCAGGCGGCGGGCTCGTGGGAGATCGGCTTCGGTCTCGCTCCCGAGGGCGCACAGGGCCAGTACCAAGGGCTTTTCGGCGCCGGTGCGGCCATCGCCCGCATGCTCGGCCCGGTGTTGCTGACCGGGCTGATCCTCGTCGGCGGCGCGGCGGGCTGGGTGGTGCTGGGTGGCTTGTTCCTGGTGGCGGGCACGCTCACCGGCCCGGTCGTCCGGTGGGCGGAGCGGCGCTCACAGCGGTTCGATCCGGTGGACGGCGCCGTCGCTCACGCCGAGCAGATCGATGGAGAGGCCGTTGCAGGTGACGGTGCCGTCCGGTCCGAGCGTGGCCGTGAAGTCGAGACCGTTGGTTGAAGCCTCGAGCAGGACTGGTCCCGGGGTCAGCCTTCGAGTGCTCGCCGGAAGTGATCGGCGAGATCGAGCGCCGCGGCTTCCTCGCGGGTGTACCAGGAGAAGGCGTCGTGTTCGCCGGGATCGAGCACCACTTCGTCCCCGGTCTCTTCGGAGAGCGCGTACACCGTGGCGTGGATCCGCATCGGCCTGCCCGCCACGTCGTCCCAGCTGTGGGTGCCGCGTTCGCCGGTCACGCGGACGGTCAGCCCGGTCTCCTCGGCGAACTCGCGGACCACGGTCTCGTCGGGCCGCTCGCCCGGCTCGACGGTGCCGCCCGGCATCTCCCAGCGGCCGCCGAGGAAGGCGCCCGGCCGCCGCCGGATGAACAGGATCTTCCCGTCGCGGATGAGCCTGCCGTAGGCCAAGTACTTGTCCGTCACGAGCGCATCTTCCCGTATCCGAAATGCCCGCCGAATCAAGGACCGAACCTGTCCGCAATGCCTCGTAACGTGGGCTTCATGGAAAACACCGAGATCCGCCCCTTCCGCCTCGACATCCCGCAGGAGCAGCTGGACGAGCTGCACGCGAAGCTCGACAGCGCGCGCTGGCCCGCTCCGCTCCCCGGCGACGGCTGGGACACCGGCGTGCCGGTGGCGTGGCTGCGCGGACTCGCCGAATACTGGCGCGACGGCTACGACTGGCGTGCCGCCGAACGCGAGATCAACCGTCATCCGCAGTTCACCACGGTCATCGACGGCCAGCGGATCCACTTCCTGCACGTCCGCTCGCCCGAAGCCGGCGCGACGCCGCTGATCCTCACGCACGGCTGGCCGGGTTCGGTGGTGGAGTTCCTGGACGTCATCGGCCCGCTCACGGATCCGAAAGCGTACGGCGGAGACCCGGCGGACGCTTTCCACCTCGTGATCCCGTCGCTGCCCGGCTTCGGTTTTTCGGGCCCGGTCTCGGATTCCGGCTGGACCATGCCGCGGATCGGCCGGGCATGGGCGGAGCTGATGCGCCGTCTCGGCTACGAGCGCTACGGCGTGCAGGGCGGCGACCTCGGCGCTTCGGTGTCACCGGAGGTGGCCAGGGTCGCGCCGGACAAGGTGATCGGCGTACACGTCAACGGCGGGCTGACCCCGATGCCGCCGATGTCCATGCCGGAGGAGGAGTTCGCGTCGCTCACCGACGTCGAACGTGACCGCGTCAAGCGGATCGAGGCCTTCATGCGGGAGGAGTTCGGCTACATCGCGATCCAGTCGACGCGGCCGCAGACCCTCGGCTACGGACTCGTGGACTCCCCGGTCGCGCAGCTGGCCTGGATCATGGACAAGTTCCGTGAGTGGACGCATCCGCGCCCGACGTTGCCCGAAGAGATCATCGGCAAGGACCGGTTGCTGACCAACGTGATGTTCACCTGGCTCACCGGCACGGCGGCTTCGTCCGCGTACGTCGGCTACGCGCAGGCGGAAACCTGGGGAGCCGTCGAGAAGAACTCCGGCGTGCCTACGGCGGCGCTGGTCTTCGCGCACGACGTGGGGATCCGGCGTTATTCGGAGGACGCCCACACGATCGTGCGGTGGACCGACGTCGATCGCGGCGGGCACTTCGCGGCGTTGGAGGAGCCCGAGATCCTGGTCGCGGACGTGCGGGAGTTCTTCCGCTCGCTCAAGTGAGGAGGACGGCTGTTCGCCCGAGGAAGCGGCCGTAGTCGTCCACTTCGGACTCCAGCCCGGCGATGGCGGACCGCGGCAGCGTGGCGAAGGGTTCCACGACGACCTTCGTCAGCTTCGCGGTCCGCTCGGTGTGCCAGGTTCCGGCGATCCGTCCGTCGATCAGCACGGTCGGCGCGATCATCCCGCCGCCGGAGTTGACGCGTTTCGTCTCGGCCGGATCGAGGAGCAGATCGCGGTCACGGTAACCCAGCAGGTACGTGTCGAAGGCGCCGAGCAGGCGCGGGGGACACGGGGGCGCGGACAGATCGGTCTCCGAGAGAGCGAAGGCCTTGCCGACGGGAACGGGGTCCAGCGCGGTGAAAGCCTTGCGGCAGAGGCCGATCGGGAGCCCGGACCAAGCGCTGAAGTCGTCGGCGGTCGCGATGCCATAGGCGGTCAGGTACCGGTGCGCGAGTTCGGTGTGGGGTTCGTCCGGCGTACGGCTCTCAGTGACCCATTCGTCGAGGAGCACGTACGTCGGCTCCGTGCCGGCGTCCTGGCCTCGGCACAGCAGTCCGCGATTGGCCGCGTACGCCAGGAGATGAGCCGGTGCCTGAGACTTCGCGTCGAGCGCGATGCCCTCGGCGGCCAAGCCGTCCACGATCTCCTGTCGAGTGAGTGCCTTGCCCCGCAAGAGATCCTGGAGTTTGCCGAGCGCGCGTTCGCAGAGTTCGCCGGTGAGGTCCAGCTGCTTGCGCCGTCCCTGTCCTGCCTGGGCGTTGCGGGGGCCGAACAGCCGGTTCAGCCAGCGGAGATCCGCCGTCGGCACGAGATGGAGCGTCTTGCGCATCAGCCAGGTGCGCGTCACGGCGCGGGAAGCGTCGACGTCCGGAGCGGTCAGACGCCGGCTACGGGCCCGGATCGCGAGGCGGGCGGCGGGCATCGACTGCGCCTGGACCGCGGCGACGGAGCCGACCACGGCGAGCACGTCCGCGGCCGGCGCGCTCAGCAGTTGCGCGTGGGTGCGGACGGCGCGAATGTCGTTGTCGGACAGTGTCACCCACTGACGATCTCATGGGCGTGCGCCGGTTCGGTGTGCACGACCGCTTCCGCGAGCCGCGGGAGGACCTCGCGCAGCCGCGCCTCGACCCGATGAGCCAGGTGATGCGCCTCGGTGACGCTCAGCCCGGCTTCGACCGACACCGCCAGTTCCGCGCGCAGGCTGTGCCCGATCCAGCGCATCCGCAGGTCCCGCGTGCCGAGCACGCCGGGCACCTCGGCGGCCGCGCGTTCGGCGCGATCGACGTCGGCCGGGTCGACGGCGTCCATCAGACGGCGGAAGACCTCCTTGGCCGCGTCGCGCAGGACGAACAAGATGGCGACGGTGATGGCGAGGCCGATGATCGGGTCGGCCATCGGGAACCCGAGCCCCACCCCGAGGGCACCGAGCACGACGGCGAGCGACGTGAAGCCGTCCGTGCGGGCGTGCAGCCCGTCGGCGACCAGCGCGGCCGACCCGATCTCGCGGCCGACGGTGATCCGGTACCTGGCCACGAGTTCGTTGCCCGCGAAGCCGATGACGCCCGCCGCCGCGACCACCCAGAGATGCTGGACCGGGCGTGGATCGAGCAACCGGGTGACAGACTCGTAACCGGCCAGGAAGGCCGAGGCGGCGATGAGCAGGACGACGATCACCCCGGCCAGGTCTTCGGCGCGGCCGAGGCCGTAGGTGTAGCGGCGGGTGGCGGCACGGCGGCCGAGCAGGAAGGCGATGCCGAGCGGGACCGCGGTCAGCGCGTCGGCGAAGTTGTGGATCGTGTCGCCGAGGAGAGCCACCGAACCGGTGATCAGCACGAGCGCGAGCTGGGCGACGGCGGTGACGAACAGGGCGGCGAAGGACCAGATCAGCGTCCGGACGCCGCGTTTGCTGGTCTCCAGCGCGGAGTCGACGCGGTCGGCGCTGTCGTGGCTGTGCGGAGTCAGCAGATGCCGGAGACGGCTCTTCGCGGACTGGTGGCCGTGACTGTGTCCATGCCCGGGCATCTTCGACCTCCTTGTCACAATACCTGCGCAGTCATGCAGGTACGCAGGTAGAAGGATAACGGTTATCCTCCTGGCATGCACGAGTCGGTCCCGGATTTCGAGATGCCCACCGAGGAGCAGGTCCACCTGGCCGCGGAGACGTTCCGGCTGCTCGCGGATCCGACGCGGGTCAAGGTCCTCTGGGCGCTGCTCCAAGGCGAGTCTTCGGTCGCCTGTCTCGCGGAACTGGCGGGAGCGGCGCCGACGGCGGTCAGCCAGCATCTCGCGAAACTGCGGCTCGCCGGACTGGTCAAGGGGCGTCGCGAGGGGACGTTCGTCTACTACTCGGCGGCCAACGACCACGTCCGCGGGCTGCTCGCGCAGGCCCTGTTCCACGCGGACCACATCGATCGCGACATCCCGGCGCTGCATTCGGCGGGGAAACCCCACCGTCCGGCGGCGCGCTGAATCCGGCTACGGTGGAGCCGTGACCCAGCCCGCGTACCCGGCCGCCCTGCGGTGGCTGTTGTTGTGCGTGGTGGCGCTGGGTCTGGTCGGCATGCACCACGTCGTCGCCGAATCCGGGCACGACGCTGGGCACTCCGCCGTCGCGATGGCTGATCCGTGTTGCGCGGACACGTCTTCGCACGACGGCGTTGGACATGGTGGACACAGTGGACTGCACCTGTGCCTCGCGGTGCTGGTCGCGGCCGTGCTCCTGATCGTCTCCTGGCTGCTCGTCCGGAAAGGACGGACGGTGACGACCTGGAAATCGCGTCCGCGCGGCGGTTCGGCGTCGGGCCGTGATCCGCCGCGCTGGAGACCGGTGCCCGAAAGATTGTCGCTTCTCTGCGTGTTGCGGGTGTGACAGGCGGGTTCGTCCCGTCCTGACCACGACCGATTTTTCGAGGAAGAACCATGACCAGCAGGAAACTGGCCGGGGCCGCGCTCGCCGCCCTGGCCTCCTTCGCCGTGCTCACCGGCTGTGCCAGCTCCGACACCGCGTCCACCGGACATTCCATGTCCACGGTGAAGGCGCCGGAACCCCAGCGGGCCGGCCACAACCAGGCCGACGTCACGTTCGCGCAAGGGATGATCCCGCACCACGAACAGGCGCTCGCGATGGCGAAACTCGTCGACAGCCGCACTCGTAACGCGAAGATCGTCGACCTCGCCGCGCGGATCCAGAAGGCGCAGGATCCTGAGATCCAGCATCTGAACGGATTGCTGAAGGGCTGGGGAGTGGCGCCGTCGGGCGACCACTCCGGGCACGGCTCGGCGTCCGGCATGATGACCGAGGGCGATCTGGAGAAGCTCGGCAAGGCCAAGGACGCCGCGTTCGACAAGCAGTGGCTCGAGATGATGGTCAAACATCACGAAGGCGCGCTGGAGATGGCGAAGACCGCCCTGCAGCAAGGCAGCAACGCCGAGGTCAAGGCGCTGGCGCAGAAGGTGATCGACGGTCAGCAGGCCGAGATCACCGAGATGCGCGCACTGCTCGGCTGAGCCGGGACGGTGGCGCGGGCCGAGCTCGCGCCACCGCCTCCCGGAAGTGCGCGCACCGGGTGAAGTCGTCGTGCTCGCACCCGAGCGCGCAGTCGACGATGGTGAGCGACGCCTGCGCGGCCGCGATACGTCGTTCGAGTTCTTCCTTGTGGCGCTTGAGGATCGCTTCGCGCTCGCTGGGCTTGCCGAACATCTCGCGGATGCCGTCGAGGCTCAGGCCCGCCTCCTTCGAACGCAGGATGATCGCGATCCGGTGGAGGTCGTTGTCGTCGTACCGCCTCCGGCCGCCCGCTCTCGCCGGCTCGAGCAGGCCGACGGATTCCCAATGGCGCAAGACGTGCGTCGCCAGGCCGAAGCGCTCCGCGACCTCGCCGACGCTCAAGGTGCTTGACTTCATGTCGTCATTAAGTCGGACGATCCCCGGTATGTCCATGTTGCAGCGGCTCGACGCCGCCGACGCCCTGCCGGGAGCCGCCGAACTGCGGGCCCGGACCTACGAACTGCTCCGCCTCGAACCCGGCGCCGCCGTGATCGACGTCGGCTGCGGTGCCGGGCTGGCCGTATCCGAGTTGTCGTCGCTGGGTTTCCGCGCCGTCGGTGTCGACCTGGCGGCCGAGATGGTTGAAGAGGCCCGGCGGCGTTCACCCGATCGGGAGTTCCTGGTCGGGGACGCTTACGCGTTGCCGGTCGAGGGTGGGTTCGCGGGCTATCGGGCGGACAAGGTGTTCCATGAACTCGCCGATCCCGAGGCCGCCCTCGCGGAGGCTCGGCGGGTTCTGGTCCCTGGTGGACGGATCGTGTTGTCCGGGCCCGACTGGGAGGCGCTGGTGATCGATTCCAACTATCCGGCGCTGACCCGGGAGATCGTGCGTGCGCGGGCTTCGGTGATCACCGCGCCGCGGATCGCGCGTGGGTTCCGGCGGTTGCTTGTCGGGAGCGGGTTTCGTGAGGTGTCGGTCGAGGGAGTGGTCGGGTTCCTCGGTGGGGTGGGGTTCTTGCGTGGGCTGGTGGAGGTGGCTGTTCGTGCGGGGGCGATTTCGGTGGCGGAGGGGGAGATCTGGCTGGCGGATCAGGTCGGGGAGGTGGCTGTGCCGCAGTTCTTGGCTTCGGGGGTGGTGTGAGGTGGTCGTTGCCGGGATTTGGCGACGGGGGTCGGTGGTTGTTGTGCTCTGGCGTGAGGTGGGCTGGGCGTTGCCGGAATTCGGCGACGGGCAAAGGAGTGCTGGAAGCGTTGTGGTACACGGTGGTTTGAAGGCTTCCGGTTCTATGGTGGGTGGGTTCGGGCCGTTGCCGAAATTCGACGACAGGGCAACATGGTGCCGGAACCGTTGTGGGTCAAAGGAAAAGCTCGTAGGTGCGAAAACTGTCGGTGGTCGGTTGTAGCTTCGGTGTGTGGATACACGCGACGCCATTGTGGCGGTACTCAAGGAAATCACGTCGGCTGATCTGCTTCGGGAGGTCAATGCGGCGTTGGATACGTTGGAGGACGGCGATGCTGTCGCTGCTGCGGTTGCCGCGTCGGAGGGGATCGCGCGGTTGGAGGCGGTGCGGTTCCGGGCGTTGGTGCAGCTGAGCCGTCACCGTGACGGCGCTGGCAGTGTGGTGCAGGAGGTCGCGCTGGCATTGTCCGTTGTGGACGGTCACGCCGCCGGGCTGGTTTCCACTGCCGAGGCGTTGACCACGCGGCTCCCGTGCACCCTAGGGCTCCTGGATCTCGGCAAGGTGGGTGGTTACGGGGCGATGAAGGTCGCCTCCGCGACCGCGTGGTTGTCTGATGACGACGCCCGTGCGGTGGACGCGGTTTTGGAGGATCGGTTGCCGGGCCGGAACTCCGAGCAGATCCGGAAGGCGGCGAATCATGCGGCGATGATGGCCGACCGCGAGGGCGCCGCCCGGCGTGCGGAGCGTCATCGTGCCGGGCGCCGGTTGTCGATCCGGCAGGGCGACACCGGGGTGGCGTCGATCGAGGTCGAGGACGGCCCCGTCGAGAAAGTCGCCGCCGCCTACACGAGGATCGACCGTGAAGCACGCGCCCTCAAAACCGGCGACGAACCCCGCACCCTCGATCAGCTACGTGCCGATGTGGCCCTTGATCTGTTGCTGGGCGGGCAGGGTGGGAGTGAACGGTCCGAGGTGTTCCTGTACATGGACTTGAACACCTACCTCGGGCTGAACGATGACCCCGCCGAACTCGCCGGCCACGGGCACATCCCGGCCGCCTTGGCCCGGCACATCGCCACCGGGCCCGATACCGTCCTGCGGCGGATCATCACTGATCCGCTCTCGGGGCAGGTGCTGGATCTGGGGCGTGACCGGTATCGGCCGACCGCGGGGTTGGGTGAGTTCGTGCGGGTCCGGGACCGGGAATGCCGAAGACCCGGGTGCCATCGTGTCGCCCAGGCCTGCGATCTTGACCATGCGGTGCCGTGGCAGCACGGCGGCCACACCAGCGATACCGACCTGATCGATCTGTGCCGACGGGATCACCGGTTGAAAGATGAACCCGGCTGGGTCTACCGGCTCGGCGCCGACGGCACTCTCACCATCACCACACCCACCGGGCAGACCTACGACAGCACACCACCACCCCTGCACGAACCCCGCACCGACGACCCACCGTTCTGAACCCGTCGCCGAAAAACGACCACGGTTGCCCAGGGCTGGGACCATTGCCGAATGACGGCCACGGGAGTCGATATGTGGCTCGTTCGCCGAGTCGCGGGGCTACCGCCACCTCGTTGCCGAAACTCGGTGATGGCCGGCGCGCCGACAGGACTCGGTGCGGCCGTGTGGTCTTGGGCGCCATCCTTGCGCCGCTAGGTGGAGGAACTGCTGCCTGGCGTAGGCGTTGCCGAAAAATGGCGGGGCCGCGAACAGGCACTGAGGTTCACAGTGGCGACAGTGCCCCGGTGAAGCGCCATAGCCGAATGACGGCCACCGGGTCGATGGCCCCCACCGCATTGCTCGAGTCACGGCAACGGCCGAGCGCATGCACAGGACTCGCTGCGGCTGTCGCGCCGCATGCGGTCCTGGGGTTCATCCGCACCGGGCGCACCATAGTCGTCCTTCCCGGCGGCCAAAGTGCCCCATCGCCGAAATACGGCAAAGCCCTACAGCATCAGGCATTCACAGGCGAGCGCCCAGCACCGACATGCCCAGCACCAGCTCGTTGGCAGGATCGCAGCCGAGGAGGTCCTCGACCAGTTCGTCGCGAAGCGCCGCGGTGAACGTGACGTTCAGTCCCAGCGCGGTCGCCATCAGGTACACGGTCTGGCTCAGGTGGCCGACGTCCATCAGCAGTACCCGATAGGTGCGGCTCACCGGGTACTTCCATTGGTTCCGTTCGATGACGCTGGTGTAGATCAGCAGCGCGCCGGCATTCCGGGTCCACTGCTGGTCGCCGGCGAGCGCGGTCAGTTCGTCGTCGTCGAGCTTGGCGTCCAGTGGCGTGAGGCGGTGCCGGAAACCGTCGTAGTGGTAGGCGCCCCGATCCAGGCCATCGACGTTCCTCGCGTAGACGTACACCTCGGTCGGGTGCCGGGCTCCGCCCGAAGGGCTCGTCTTGAAGACGTTCCCGGTGGCGGGGATGTCGGAATGCGTTTCGGGCCTCGTCGGCCTGGCCGCGGTGAGGAGAGTGCTCAAATCGCGCAGCCGCAAGGGTTCCTCGCCGAACTCGCGGACACTTCTGCGCTGGTTCAGCGCGGCGCCCAGCGCGATCGCGTTCAAGGGTTCCGGTGACGGTTCGGGCAGCGCTATCGCGTCGTGCTCGCCGGATGGCCTCACCGGAGAAGGCGGAGGACTGGCCTTCGCCTTCTCCAGCAAGGTTTTCGCCGTCATTTCGCTGGTCGTGAACTCGGTCTCCCGCAAGGAGCGGGTGCCGAAGTGAAACGCCCGCGCGGACGTTCCCCAAGGGCCCCAATCCCGAAGGATCTCCTCTTCCCGTTGTTGCCGGGAAGAACCTTTGACCACCAGCACGTCGTACCGGATCATCGCTCGCGCGATACGGACGAGCCTTTCCCCGATCTCGGGATTCTCGTCCGCGGTGCGGATCGATTCCGGTTCTCGCCAAGAACTGAACCAACGCAGGACGCGCTCGGTTCCTTCGGCGAGTTTCAGCTGGCGATGGCCGAGATGGTCGTCCCAGACGACGTCACCATCGGACCAATAAAGCGTTCCGCACGAGGAAACCCTGACCAGCATCGAATGTCTTGTGCCCCAGTCCCCAGTAATACGTTCCGAATACGTCAGGTCATTCAGCGTCGCGAGCGGAAAGGAGGCCCGCCGTGCGGAGGCGGCTCGAACCCGCCCCAAGTGCTCTGCGCCTTGTACTCCGCTTCGAGCTCGTACAAGAACTCGTCGTCATCCTCGTCGTGCATGCCGTCGATCCTCTCCGTGAGTGGTTACTCCGGTCAAGCGAATATACCCACACCAACAGAGTACCGGAGCAGATGGGTAATTACGCCGAGTAATCGCTCAGGCGCTGTTTGAGTTCGCGAACCTCTGGCGACTCCGAAATGCCGAGATCGCTGTAGAGGCGCAATGCGAACCGGCGATGACGGTCCGCATTCAGTCGCTCACCGAGAATGTCGAACGCGAACGCCATCTCCTTGTGGGCGATGGGCAGCATGCTGCGATTCCCGGTCGATTCGAGCACTTCCACCGCGGTCGTCAACTGACTGACCGCGAGCGCGCCGTCACCGAGTCCGCGCGAATTGATACCGAGCGCGAGAAAGCATTCCGCCTCGAGATCGGGCGACTCGTTCTCCTGCGCCAGCCTCAGCGCCTTGTCGAGTTCCTCGGCGGCTTCGGGATAACGCCTGTTCTCGGTGTGGATCAGCCCGATCCGGTGCCTGGCGCGGGCTTCGATGAGCACACTGCCATGGGCATGGGCGGTCTCGCGGACCCAGCCGAGGTGTTCGATCGCCTCGTCCGACTCGCCCTTGAGCCAGTGGGTGACCCCCGAGTTGCCCCTGGCCCGGCACTGCATCCGGATGTCGCCGGTGGTCGCGGCCAGTTCGAACACCTCGTTGAACAGCCGGTTCGCCTCGGTGAACTCGTCGAGCCGCCACAGGGTCAGCGCGTACATGTGGAGCGCCTGGTACTCGAGGACCACGTTCCCGGTGACCCGCGCCGCGGACAGGGCGAGGGTCTCCAGCTCCCTGGCCTGCCGGTAGTAGCCGCGGTTGTCGAAGTAGCGCCACACGGCCGAACAGAAGGGCACGAGGTCGGAGTACTGCTGGTGGTTGTTCATCGCGACGGCCACCGGCAGCACGTTCTGCCATTGCGCGTCCATCCAGTGCGCCGCCTGGTCGTAGTCCGCGAAGGACTGTCCGAACTCGCTCTTCGGGACCTCCAGGCCGCCCGGCTCGTCTTCGGAGTCCGGGTCGATGAACTCCATCGCGGCCGCGACGGTGCTGCGGTAGTAGTCGAACAGCCTCCGCATCATCGCTTCGCGCTGGTGCTCGGCCTCCTCGGCGAGCAGGAGTTCGCGACCGTAACTACGGAGCAGGTCGTGCATCTCGTACCGGTCCATCGACGGCTGGCGCAGGAGGTTCACGTCGACGAGGCGTTCGGCGAGACGGCGGGCCTCGCCGAGGCTCACTTCCGCCAGGGCCGCCGTCGAGTGGAGATCGAAAGCGGCGCCGGGATGATGGCTCAGCCGGCGGAACACCCGGCGCTCGGTCTCGGTCAAGTTCAGATAGGACACCCGGAACGCGCCCGCGACGTCGCGTTCCCCGGCGGTGAGCTCGCCGAACCGGTTCCGTTCGTCGCGCAGCTGCCTGGCGACGAAGTCGAGCGTCCACGACGCCCGCGCGCGCAGCCTGCTCGCCGTGACGGCCAGTGCGAGCGGGAGATCACCGCACAGGCTCGCGACCTGGTCGGCCGCGTCCGGGGATTCCCTCCTCAGCCGCGACGGCCCGACGATCCGGCCGAGCAGTTCCACGGCGTCGGCCCGGCTGAACGGTTCCAGCGAGAGCAGCTCGGCGCCGTCGAGGTCCACGAGCCGGGTTCGGCTGGTGATCAGCACGCAGCAACTCGCCGAGCCGGGCAGCAGCGGGTTCACCTGCGCCGCCCCGATGGCGTTGTCCAGCACCAGAAGTACGCGTTTGCCGGCGAGGCAGCTCCGGAAGAGCGCCGCGCGCTGTTCGGTCCCGGTGGGAATGTCCGAACCCTGGATGCCGAGCGACCGCAGGAGCGCTTCGAGCGCGGCCCCCGGGTCGACCGGGTCGCCCGCGGGCGAGAACCCTTCGAGGTTCACGAAGAGCTGCCCGTCGGGGAACAGCGGCGCGAGCCGGTGTGCGGCGTGGACGGCCAGCGCGGTCTTGCCGACCCCGGGCATCCCGTCGATGGCGATCAGTCTTGGCCCCGCCGAGGAGCCCGCCTGGCCGATCTCCAGGACGGTCCGCAGTTCCGCGGCACGGCCGCCGAACGCGGGGAGATCCGCGGGAAGTTGCGCGGGGCGGGGGAACAGCGCCTTCTGCGCGTCCGCGTCCTCGCGCCGTCCGCCGGTGTCCATTCCGGCCCGGAGCCCGCCGACGCCGTAGCGGACGAGGGCGCCGTCCGTCATCAGCTCGGCGTCGGCCCGCAGGATCTGCTGGTGGAGCGCGCTCAGTTCGGCGCTCGGGTCGACGCCGAGCTCCTCGGCGAGCGCGACCCTGGTCCGGTCGAACGTCCGGAGCGCGTCGGCGCCGCGGCCCGCCCGGTAGAGCGCCAGCATGGTGAGGCACTGCAAGGTCTCGCGCGTGGGATGCCAGGCGGCGAGGTCGAAGGCCTCGCGAGCAGCCGCTTCGGTTTCGCCGAGCCGGAGCCTGGCACCGATGAGGAGCTCGCTGGCGGCCAGGCGTTCTTCGTCGAGGCGTCGCGCGGTCTGCTCGATGGCGTCGCCTTCGAGACCGTCGAAAGCCGGGCCGCGCCAGAGCGAGAGCGCGTCCGCCAGCTTGGCGGCCGCCTGGGAGATCAGCCCGGCGGACAGGAGTTCGGCGCCCTGGTTGTAGTCCGCTTCGAAGCGGACCGAGTCGAGCGAGGCGCTGCTGACGACGACGCGGTACGCCGATCCGGTGGTGACCACGGCGGACCGGGCCACGCCGAGGTCGTGCCGCAACCGCGCGATCGCGTTGCTGACCTGGCGGACCGCGGTCTTCGGCGGATTCTCCGGCCACATCGTGCCGATCAGGTACGAGACCGGGACCAGCCTGCCCGCGTTGATCAGGAGGGCGGCGAGGAGGCGCTGTTCGCGGCGTCCGCCCAGACGGACGGGGACACCGTCGACCTCGGCTTCGAGCGGGCCGAGAACGGAGAAGCTGAGCTGGGATGGGCCGCCGGTGGGCGATCCCGCCGAATCGGGTAAACGATCAGCGGTCATATGCGACTATGTCGTCCGAGACCGTGAGCGTGCTCACGCACTACCTCCAGTCCGTTCGGCGGCTGACCGGCACCCTAGCCCACCGCTTCGGCCGCCAGCCAGGTCGGCGCGGTGCGCGCCTTACGGCATTCGGCCTAACGGACGGGCACGGGGCTGCCCTGAAACCGGTTCGATTCTACGCCGGGCCACTCCTGAACTGCGCGGATGCCATGCGGTGGAGAGCCGATGTAATTCCGATGCAGGGCCTTGGAAAGCTGAGGGCACAGCTGGCGGGTCGGAGCGACGGGGCAGCGCGCCGAACCGCGGGTAGGGGCTCCGCGGCGGTTGGCCTTCGAACTGGGGGTGGCCAACCGCCCTGGTAGCCCTTTCTTTCCGTCACAGGCTGCTCCCAGCAAAGCGCGGCACACTGGACCAAAGAGGAGTGTGCCGCCATGAGTGCTCTAGGTGATCTGCTGGGCTACCTGCTCACCCTGTTCCTGATCGTGCTCATCGTCCGCATGGTGCTGGACTGGGTCGTCAACCTCGCCACCCGTCCGCCCGGCTGGGCCTTCCGCGCCCGCGGGATCGCCCATCGGCTGACCGAGCCCGTGCTGGCGCCGGTCCGCCGCGTCGTGCGCCCGGTTCGGGCGGGCGGGGTCGCGTTCGACCTCGCCTTCACCCTCGTGTTCCTCGGGGTCGTCCTCCTGCAGTCCCTCGCGTTCAGCCTCTGACCAGGTGTGATCCGCCGCGATTCCGGGTACCAGCCCGCTGGAGGAGAGGAGTGCCCATGCGTCCGGTCTGGAGCGGTTCGCTTTCGCTCGGCTTGGTGACGGTGCCGGTCCGGCTGTACAGCGCGGTCGAGGACCATACGGTGCACTTCCGCCAGTTCCAGCGCGGGACCGAGGACCGCATCCGGTACCGGCGGGTGAACGAGCGCACCGGCAAGGAGGTCGGCTACGACGACATCGTCAAGGGATACGAGCTCGACAACGGCGAGTACGTGGTCGTCGAACCCGAGGAGCTCGACGAGATCGCCCCCGGCCGGTCGAAGTCGCTCGACATCGAGAGCTTCGTCGAGCTGGACGCGATCGACCCGATGTTCTTCGACAAGACGTACTGGCTCGCGCCCGCGAAGGACGAGTTCGAGCGTCCGTACGCGTTGCTGCTCGAGGCGATGGACTCGTCGGGCAAGGCCGGGATCGCCAAGTTCGTCATGCGCGGCCGCGAGTACCTGGCGCTCGTCCGCTCCGGGGACGGCGTGATGGTGCTCAACACCCTGCATTTCGCCGCCGACCTGCGGGATCCCGCCGAGCAGCTGCCGGACCTGCCGGGCAAGGCGAAGGCGCGCGGCAAGGAACTCGACATGGCCGTCAACCTGATCGACGCGATGAGCGACGACTGGCGGCCCGAAGATTACCGCGACACCTACACCGACCGAGTGCGGGAGCTGATCAAGGCCAAGAAGAAGGGCGACACCATCACGCCCGCGACCGAACCCGGCGAGCCGACGAAGGTCGTCGACCTGTTCGAGGCGCTTTCGAAGAGCGTGGAGAGCGGGAAGGCCAAGAAGAAATCCGGAGCGAAGAAGCCGGCCGCGAAGAAGACCGCGGCGAAGAAGGCTGCTGCGAAAGACCTGTCCTCGCTGTCGAAGGCGGATCTGGACAAGCTGGCGCGGGAGCGGAACATCAAGGGGCGGTCGAAGATGACGCGCGCCGGTCTGGAGAAGGCGCTCAAAGCGTCGTGACGACACCCGCCGTCGCCAGTTCGCTCGCGATGGCCTCGATCAGCAGCCGGACGTCCTCGGCCGCTGTCGCGTGCAGCCCTTCGGAAACGATCAGCACGTCGGACGTCGTGGCGGAGACCGCGGAGTGCCCGCTCTGCCGGTTCGTCCACCGGCGCGCGTGGGCTTGACCGTCCTCGTCGGCGAAGATCACCTCGTCGGGGTTCGGCTGTTCGACGGTCCCGGCGAAGGTCACGTACTTCTCGTCGCCCCGCGCGTGGCGGACCTCCAGCGAGCCGCTGATCTTCGCGACGTCGAGCACCGCGACCGGGATGGCGTAGGCGACCGAGACCGCGTTGCAGAGGTCGATCACCGGATGGATCCGGGGGAGCGTGCCTTCTTTCCGCAGCCTGCGCAGCAGTGACTCCGACGCGCATCGGTACTGCGTCGGCTTCAGGCCCATCTTCGCGAACGCCCGCCGCCAGGCCTGGATCTCGGGGAATTCCGATTCGGGCCCGTCCGCGAGCCGCCGCGTCGCCCGCGCGAGGAACTTCTCGAGGTCGACCGGTATTTCCGTGGTGATGCCGGTGGCCTGCAGTGTGCCGACGGCGAGATCGGGGTGAGCGGCGCGGATTTCCGGGTGGTGCTGGAGCTTCATGCTGAACCTGTCTACTGGGTGGTGAACGCGAGTTTGACGCCGAGCGCGGCGAAGGAACCGGCGAAGACCCGCCGGAGCCAGGAGAGCACGCGCGGCCGGGAAAGGACGTGGTGCCGCACGCCGGCGGCGAGGACGCCGTACACGCTGAACACCACGAAGGTCGCCAGCATGAACACCCCGCTCAGCAGCAGCATCCGAGGAATCGAACCGGGCTCGCCCGCCGGGACGAACTGCGGCAGGAACGCGAAGAAGAACAGTGTCAGCTTCGGGTTCAGCACGTTGATCAGCACGCCGGAGGTGATCGTCCGCAGGGTCGACGCGGGTTCGGGATCACCGTCCACGACGATCGCTTCGCGGTCCTTCAGCGTCGCCCATGCCATGTAGAGCAGGTAAGCGACGCCCAGGTACTTGATGATTTCGAACGCCACCGCGCTCGCGTGCAGCAGTGCCGCGAGACCGGTGATCGCGGCGATCATGTGCGGGATGATGCCGAGGGTGCACGCCAGCGCGGCGATGACGCTCGCGCTTCTGCCCCGGGCCAGCCCGGCGGAAAGGGTGTAGACCACGCCGGTACCGGGCGTGGCGACCACGACCAGCGTGGTGATCAGGAAGGCGATGCTCACGAGCTCACTGTGCGCGCTTTTTGGTCCGACGAACAGAGCCAAACACGCGTGACTCCACAGGACCAAAGCCCGGCGTGAAGGGTTCACCGGATGGAGTGGCATGATGCACGCTCGCACGTCGACGAGGAAGGCCTTGGTTTGAGCGCGCGCACTTCCCAGGTGGACGACCTCCGGCTGGTGGCACAACCGAATGCCGTGTTGTGTTCCGAGCTCTTCGTCCGTCTCATCTTGTCGGATTGGTCCTTGCGGCCGTTGCTCGATCAGGCGAAGACCGCCGCCGCCAGATTGGTGGGCACGCTGGTCGACGCGGCCGATCCGAAGGAGCCGCCCTTCCTGACGCTGAGACTGCGCCTGCGGTCGGGCGTGCTGGTCATCGAGGTCGACCACGAGCTGGACGGGCTTCCCGTGCCGACGCCCGCACCGGGTGAGCGGACCGGGGTGGCGCCGAGCCAGACCGGCGGCGTGACCCTCTGGTGCGAGCTGCCGCTGCCCGGTGGCCTGTCGGCCGGGCAGGTCCGGCTGCCGAGGCGGGGCGACCGCCGCACCCTGGTGGACGAACCCGTCTCCGGCGAGCCCGTCGGCGCCGATCCCGAAGTCCTGGAACGGCTTTTGACCCGGTTGAGCGGCTGGTCCGGCTGATGGCCACGAAGCGCGTCACCACACCGGTCCTGGAGATCGAGTATGAGCACTCCGGCGAAGCGGGCGGACCGCCGGTGGTCCTGCTCCACGGCTTTCCGTACGACGTGCGGGCCTACGACGAGGCCGCCCCGCTCCTCGCGGCGCGCGGAGCCTCGGTGTACGTCCCGTATCTCCGCGGGTTCGGCGGGACACGTTTCCTCGACAAGGCGACACCGCGCTCCGGACAGCAGGCCGCCCTCGCCCAGGACCTGCTCGATTTCATGGACGCATTGGGGCTGGAGAAGGCCGTCGTCGCGGGATACGACTGGGGCGGCCGCGCGGCGTGCATCGTGGCGGCGCTCCGGCCCGAGCGCGTGCGCGGGCTGGTCTCAGTGGACGGCTACAACGTCCAAAATCTCGCCTACGCGGGGGAACCCGCGCCGCCGGAGTGGGAACGCACGTACTGGTACCAGTTCTACTTCCATTCCGAGCGCGGCCGTCGCGGGCTGGCGGAGAACCGCGACGAGCTGTGCGCCTTGTTGTGGCGCACCTGGTCGCCGACCTGGGCCGGCGCCGGTGAGGCGTTCCCGGCCAGCGCCCCCAGCCTCCACAACCCGGACTTCGTCGACGTCGTCATCCACTCGTACCGGCACCGGTTCGGCCTGGCGGAAGGCGATCCGCGGTATCAGGCGCTCGAAGACCTCATCGCGGAGGAGCCGGCCATCACGGTGCCGACGGTGGTGCTGGAAAGCGGGGACGACGGCATCGGCGGCCCGAGCGCCGAGGGCGACCGCGAGTACTTCACCGGGCCGTACGAGCATCGGGTCCTGCCGGGGGTGGGGCACAACGTCCCGCAGGAAGCCCCCGAAGCGTTCGCGGCCGCGGTGGCGTCGCTGCTCGGGTGAGGCCGATCACCCGTCCGTGCGCGTGACGAATCGCGATCTTCGTCTGTCCTTCGGAGGTAAGGCGTTCGATCCTGAGGAGGACACGATGTCGTTGGGTGACAAGATCAGCAACAAGGCCGAGGAGTTCGGCGGTAAGGCCAAGGAGGCCGCCGGCGACGCCACCGGGAACGAGGAACTGCGCGCGGAAGGTCAGGCGGACCAGGCGAAGACCGGTCTCAAGGGCGCGGTCGAAAACGTGAAGGACGCGGTCGGCGACGCGGCGGACAAGATCCGCGACACCTTCAAGAAGTAACAGTCCTTCCGGGCCGGGGCAGCGGATTTCCGCGCCCCGGCCCGTTTTCAGTCGCGCAGGACCACCGGCAAGCTCGTGAGACGCGTCCCCTGGATGCCGCCGAGGAACGTCTGCCGGAGTTCTCCGTAGGGCACGGCCAGCCGGGCTTCGGGGAAGTCCGTGCGCAGAAGCGTCGCGACCGCCCGCAGTTCGAGCTGCGCGAGCTGGGCGCCGACGCAGAAATGCGGGCCCGCACCGAAGGTCAGGTCCGGGCCCGGTTTCCTGGCCGGGTCGGTGTTGATGCCCTGGATGTCGACGAGCACCGGGGCCCCGGTGGGGAGCCGGATCCCGGCCAGGTCGAGTTCCACGGTGGTGAACCGCCAGAGCGTGAACGGCGCGGGCGGATGTTCCCGGAGCGTTTCGCGGACGAGATCGTTCACGGAGGCGTCGTCCCCGTTCAGGAGCCGCGAGATCAGGAAACCGATCGAGGCGTCGGTGGTCAGCTGCCCGGCGAAGATCAACGCGAACAGGTGATATCCCAGGTCCTTTTCGGACGTCTCGGGCGGGAGGCTGTCGCGCAGTTCCGTCGCGAGCCCCGTCCGGTTCGGTGTCAGTCCGGCGGCGGCGAGATCCGCGATCGCGGCGATGGCCTTGCCCTGTGCGCCCGGTTCGGGGTCGGACATGCGCCGGCAGGCGTCGACCGCGGCGTCGAGCAGGTGCAGCGGGATGCCGAGCAGATCGAGCAGGACGGTCAGCGGGAAACGGGTGGAGAACCCGTCCATGAGGTCGACCGTGCCGTCGCCGAGATCCGCCAGCAGTGTTCGCGCGATCCGGTGAATCCGGTCGGATTGCGCCTGGATCCGTTTGGCGCTCAGCAAAGGAGCGTGCGCTCGCCGCAAGAGCGCGTGGCCGGGACCGTCCAACGTGGTGAGGGACGGCTGTTCGGCGGCGGTTTGTTCGAGCCCGGTCCATCCGTCCGGGGCGAGCGCGGGATCCTTCGCGAAGCGCGGGTCGGTCAGGACCTCGCGGGCCAGCTTCTCCTCGGTCACGATCCAGGCGCTTCCGCCCTCGGGGGCGGCCACTTCGACGAGGGGGCCGGCGGCCCGCAGCGCGGGGCGGACAGGGTCGGGTTCGGTGATGCCGCGGGTCGTCGCGGCGAACGGATCGGGGAGCACTAGAACTCCTTCATGAGAAAGTATCTTCACGGTGAAGGTATATTCGAGGCCGGTAAGTTGTCAAAGCACGGATCCGAGGAGGGGCTATGGAGGACGACGTCGCGGCGCGAAGCGCGTCGCTGCTGGACGGCCTCCGGAGTTTCGGGGCGAACTACACCGAGTTCACCCGGCGGTTCGCGGACTGGCTCGGCCTGCACGCCACCGACGCCGCCGCACTGGTGGAGATCCTCTACGCCGAAGACACCGGCTCACCGCTGTCCCCGGCCCGGCTCGGCGAACGCATCGCGCTGACCTCCGGCGCGACCACGAATCTGCTGAACCGGCTGGAAAGCCTCGGCTACGTGGTGCGGACCAGGGAGAACACCGACCGGCGGCGGGTGACCCTGCGCAGCGGCCCGGACATCCAGGGGCCGGCGCGCGAGTTCTTCGGCCCGTTCAGCGCCGGGCTCGCGGCGCTGGTGGCGGAGTACCCGGCGGAGGAGATCGAACGGTTCGAGGCCTTCCTGCGGCATCTGAAGTCCACAATGGACAGCGTGCTCGAAGAACAGGGGTGACCCGGACCAGTCCGATCCGCCCTCGGCACCGAATCCCTCCCGGACGTCACGGCACCGCGTAGCCGGGCGTCGGGTGAGGTGGAGGCGGCTTGATGGTCGAGGGAGTGCGGGCGAGTCCGCGCGGAAGTGGCGGCACCGGAGCGGAGCCCGCCGAGGCGAGTTTGCTGCAACGGGTCGCGGCAGGTGACGAACAGGCGTTCGCCGACCTGTACGACGTCGTGGCGGGACCGGTGTGGGGAGTGGTGAACAGAGTCGTCCGCAACGGCACGTTCGCCGAGGAGGTCACCCAAGAGGTCCTGGTGGAGGTGTGGCGGACGGCCGCCCGGTTCAAACCGGGCAAGGGGAGCACGCTTTCCTGGGTGCTCACGATCGCGCATCGGCGGGCCGTCGACCGGGTGCGTTCGCATCAGGCTGCGCTCGACCGGGACGATCGCGCGGGAAGGCTCGACTTCCGCCGGCCGTTCGACGAGGTCGCCGAGTCGACGATCAGCAACCTGGAGCAGCAACGGGTGCGCCAGTGCCTGTCCGCGCTGACCGACCTGCAACGGGAATCGGTCGTGCTGGCCTATTACAACGGCTATACGTACCCGGAAGTCGCGGAAGTGCTCAAGACCGCGCCCGGGACGGTGAAGACCCGCATCCGCGATGGCCTGATCCGGTTGCGCGACTGCTTGGGGGTCGGGCAATGACGGCGGAACTGCACACGCTGACCGGGGCCTACGCCGTGGACGCCGTCCCGGAGGAAGAGGCCGCGGCCTTCGAACAGCACCTGCGGGGCTGCCCCGCGTGCGGCCAGGAGGTCCGGGAGCTGCGGGAGGCCGCCACCCGGCTGGGGGCGGCACTCGCCACCCCGCCACCGCCGAGGCTGCGGGAAGCGACGCTCAAGGAGGTCGCCCGCACCCGTCAGTGGCCTCCGCTGGTCGCTGTCGCGCGTCAGGGCGGGCCGGTGAAGACGCGGATCGCCCTGTGGGGCGCCGCGGCGGCCGCCGTCGGGGCGCTAGTGTTCAGCCTGGTCACCACGACCACCGAGCCGGGAGCCGACCCCGCCCAGCAGCAGCTGGCCTCGGTGAACGCCGTGCTCACCGCGCCCGACGCCTCGACGGTCAAGGGCGCCGAGTCCAAGACCACCACGGTCGTCACCTCGCGGAGCCAGGGCAAGGTCGTCGTATTGGCAGGCGACCTCCCGCCGTTGGCGCCCGGCAAGACGTATCAGGTCTGGCTCCTCGGGGCGAGCGGCGTGCATTCGGCCGGGCTGCTGGCGCCGGACGGTCCACATCGGACTCGCCCGCTCCTCGCGGACCTGCCGGGCGCGATCGACCGGGTCGGCATCACCGCGGAACCGGCCGGCGGCTCGCCTGCCCCGACCGTTCCGGCGGTGGTCATGGTGGACCTGGTCTAGCGGGTCACTGAATGCGGGACCCGGTCTTCGCGGAGAAACGGAACTCGATGGTCATCGGAAGCCCGGCGAGATCCAGCGCCTGGCGCAGCCGCGGCAGGCCCTCGTCGGCGATCCGCTCGCGGATGGCGGCCAGATCGCCGTCCTGCTCGGCGCTCAGCACCACGGCCAGCACCGGCGCGTCCTGCGTTCCGCCGAGCGTGGCGTGCGCGGCGTGGACACCGGGATAGGTCGCGACCTCCGCGGTGAACGGTTCCACCGCGGTGCTCGCGGCCAGCGAGGTCTCACCGGTCTCCTGGCCGAAGCGCCAGGTGTGGGATTTCGGTTTGCGGACGGGCTGCGCGATCAGCCAGCGCAGCGCCAGCAGCCCGACGACCACCGCGGCCCCGGCGACGGCGTACCAGACCCATCCGGGCGGCATGGCGGTGCCGGGGACGAGCGTGGCACCGGGATCGAGCAGCGGGATCCGGCCGAAATGGGTACCGACGGCGAACCCGCCGACGGTGAGCAGCACGATCCCGGTGAGCACCAGCAGTGTGCGGTTCAGCCGGGCGGGACGGTTGAGGTCGGTCATGACGCGCTCCTGGTGGCCTTGACGCGGACCCGCACGGCCGGGGCCGTGGCGGGGCCGATCTGGGAGAGGCGGTGCTCGATGGCCGCGCGGACGGCGTCGGCGAGCCCCGCGGTGTTCGTCCGCCCGGTGGTGACCACCGAGACGACCTTGCTCCGTTTGACCTTCAGTTTCGCCGCCGAGACACCATCCACAGTGGACGCCGCGGTGCGGAGCGTCGACCGGTAGCTGCGCCGGGAGGCACCGGAGTCCGTGCCGCCTCCGAGCGGCAGCACGGTGGGCCGCCCGGGGACGATCGCGGCCACGAGGAGCACCAGGCCGAGCAGCGCGACCACGCCGCCGGCGATCGCCGGAAGCGGATCACTCCACCGGGTGTCGTGCAGGGCGGAGGCGACGGTGTCGTAGCTGATCCACGTTTTCTCGCCGATGATCGTCTGGATCGCGATGATGGCGGCCAGCGCGCATCCGGCGAGTACCACGAGGGCGACCAGTACGGCCGGGACGGTGCGGCGGGGGCGCCGTTTCATCGGACCCTCCTCGTTTCGGTCTCCGTGGAATGCAGGGCCGTGACGGTGATGTCGACCCGCGTGACGGCGAGGCCCGAGAGTTCGCCCACGCGGCGGATCAGATGCTCTCGCGCGCTTTCGGCGGTGGCGCGCACGGAAAGCGGGTACTTCACCGAGAGCCGGACGTCCAAAGTGGCCGTCGAGCCGGTGACGTGCGCGCTCACCTTGGCGCCCTGGTCGAGGTCTTCACCGCCGACCGCGATCCCGAGCACCCGGGAGGCCGCGCCGCCGACGCCGTCGAGTTCGGTGATCGCCTGTGCGGCGATCCGCTCGACGGCGCCGTCGGCCACGGTCAGGGCGCCGCGCCCGTCCGATGCGGGCGCGGCGGCGGTCATGGTCGTCATGGCGATCAGCCCCTGTCGCGGCCCGCCAGGGCCGAAAGGTCGAGCTTGCCGTCGAGGAACCTGCCGACCAGCAGGCCGAGGACGGCGAGCACGAGCACGACGAGGAAGGCGCCGAAGCCGCCGAACGCGCCGGCCACGCCGAGCACGAGACCGGTCAACAGGCCGAGATGGGTGGCGTTCATGAACGTTCTCCTTGTGGTCGGGCGCGAACCGGCGCCGGTGGTCACTGGACGCGGGTGGATTCGTTGTTCTCGTCGGCGTCGTCGTCGCCAGGGATGTACACGTCGGACACGTTGATGTTGACCTCGACGACCTCGAGCCCGGTCATCTGCTCGACGGCGCCGATCACGTTGCGGCGCACCGATTTGGCGAGATCCGCGATCGCGACGCCGTATTCGACGACGATCTGCAGGTCGACCGCGGCCTGGCGCTCGCCGACCTCGACGGAGACACCCTGCCCGGCGGACGCGGTGGCGCCGGGGATGCGCTCACGCAGCGCGTTGAACGCCCGGACGGCGCCGCCGCCCAGCGCGTGGACGCCGGTGATCTCGCGGGTCGCGAGGCCCGCGACCTTCTGCACGACGGTGTCGGCGATCGTGGTCACGCCCTGCGTGGAGACGAGCGCGCTGTTCTCGGCCGGGGCGGTGGAGTTCGAGTTCGGCTTGGCGGTGGTGGCGGTGTTCGTCATCGCGATCTCCTCGGTTCGGATTCCGTTGCCTGCGGTGGAAGTTCTTCGCTCCCACACTCCATAGACCCAGCCGCGCGAAGATCGTCACGACACGATCGTGTGGTCTGGATCTCACCGGTCGCGGGTATGCCTTCAGGTCGCGAACCGACCACGGGGGCACTGGCCTTCACGTGACATCTCTGTTAGGAAAGGTTCCTAACTAATGGGAGGCGATGTGCGCGGACGAGGTCTGGCGGCGGCGACGGTTCTGGTGGTCCTGTGCGGCGGCTCGGCCGCCGTCGCGGATACGACGGCGGGGTCCGGGGCGCGCGCGGCGCGCAACATCATCTACATCCAGGGCGACGGCCTCGGCCTCGGCCAGCGCGACCTGCTCCGCCTGGCGCTCAAGGGCAAGAACGGCGAGCTGGCGATGGACGGGCTCGCCGTCACCGGCCTCGTGCGGACGTCCTCGGACGACCCCGGCGAGATCGTCACCGACTCGGCCGCCGCGGCCACCGCCCTCGCGACCGGGCACAAGACGCGCAACGGCGCGGTCGGCGTGGACGTGCACGGGCGCCCGCTGGAAACGATCCTCGAACGGGCGAAACGGGCGGGGAAGTCGACCGGACTGGTGACGACCGCGCAGGTGACCGGCGCGTCGCCCGCGGCCTTCGCGGCGCACGTGCCCAGCCGGGACTCGCAGAGCGACATCGCGAAGCAGTACATCGAGAACAGCCGCCCGGACGTCCTGCTCGGCGGTGGTGAGGACTGGTGGTACCCGAAGGGGAACCCCGGGCTCTGGCCGGACAAGCCGGGGGAGGAGAGCCGCAGCCCGTACGGCAACCTGGTCGAACGCGCGCAGCGGACGGGCTACACCTACGTGCGCGACGGCGACGAGCTGCGGAACACCCGCGCGAACCGGATCCTCGGCCTGTTCGCGAACGAGGACATGGTCGACTACGGCCCCGACGGTGTGGGGAAGTACGCGCCGCGGGTGCCGCTCCAGCAGATGGCGCGCAAGGCGCTGGACACCCTCTCGAAGAACCCGCGCGGTTTCTTCCTCTTCCTGGAGGAGGAGGGAACCGACGGGATGTCGCACGAGAACAACGCGCACGGCGTGATCGACGCGGGCCGCGCGCTCGACGCCACCGTCGCCGAGGTCATGCGGTTCGTCCGCACGCATCCCGACACGCTGGTGATCATCGGCGGCGACCACGAGACCGGTGGGCTGGCCATCGAGAACTACGACGCCTCCGACACCGACCCCGACCAGGACGGCCCGTTCGACGTCCCCGGTTCGAAGCTCCGGTTCACCGTCGACTGGACGACCCACGACCACACGGGCTCCGACACCCCGGTCACCGCCGAAGGCCCCGGCGCCACCCGTTTGGGTGGCACCGTCGAGAACACCGACGTCCACTGGGTGATGCGGGCCGCAAGCGGCCTCTGAACCGGAAAAGGCCACCTCCGGCGACGGAGGTGGCCTTCACGGATGCCGGTCAGCCGATGCTTTCGACGACTGCCTCGGCGACCGCCTTCATCGTGGTCCGGCGGTCCATCGCGGTGCGCTGTATCCAGCGGAAAGCGTCCGGCTCGGTGAGCCCTTGGCGGCTCATCAGCAGCCCCTTGGCGCGGTCGATGACCTTGCGCGTCTCGAGCCGGTCCGTGAGGCCCGCGACCTCGGACTCCAGGGCCTGGAGCTCGGCGAACCGGCTCACGGCCAGCTCGATGGCGGGCACCAGGTCGCGCTTGGCGAACGGCTTGACCAGATACGCCATCGTGCCCGCGTCCCTTGCCCGCTCGACGAGGTCGCGCTGACTGAACGCGGTCAGGATGACGACCGGCGCGATCCGGTCGCCGGTGATCTTGGAGGCGGCCTCGATACCGTCGAGCTTGGGCATCTTGACGTCGAGAATCACCAGGTCGGGCTTCAACTCGGTGGCCAGGTTGATGGCCTGCTCGCCGTCCCCGGCCTCACCGACCACCTCATAACCCTCTTCACGGAGCATCTCGACGAGATCCAGACGGATGAGGGCCTCATCTTCGGCCACGAGCACCCGCCGCTGGGGTGCGGCGACGGCACCATTGGCCTCGGCAGCCTGCTCGGTCACCGGGGTCCTCCTGAAGGTCGTCGGGCAGTTCGGCTCGCGGTCTGTCCGCGAACCTGAAGCCTACCGGGAACGATCCAGACGGCTAGATGGCGTTCACCACGTCAGACGGGCATCACACCCCGGGCCCGGCGGAAGGCGCGCACCCGTGATCCCGTAAAGTTCACCGGGCACCGCCCCCGTAGCCCAACTGGCAGAGGCAACGGATTCAAAACCCGTCCAGTGTGAGTTCGAATCTCACCGGGGGCACCAACAGGAACCTCACAAGCCGAACCGGCGCGCTGCGCCGGGAGGTCTTGAGGGTTCATGGGTTCGGTGATCCTTTCCGCTACCTGAGCGATCTCCGGCAGCTTGTCTGCCGGGAGCTTGATCGTGATTGTCGCATGTTCGCCGTCGTCGTGGACCACGATGGCGAGCTGGACGGCTTCGAACAGGGCCCGCAGGTACGGTTCTGGCGCCGTTGCGAGGTTTGTCGCGAGATAGGGAAGCGCATCGATCAGAGGCACTTCATCGGCTGTCATTCCCCGAGGCGTTGCAGAGTCCGCCTCGTCCAGGGCGGCGATCTTCGCCTGGAGTTGTTTTTCGTCCTTGGCCAGTTCGTTGTAGCTGCCTCGCAATGCGGCCGTAAAGGGGTCGTCCGGGTCCCCTTGCTGTGCTTGCTTCAGGATCGATGCCTGCTTCTTGGCGATCTCGGCGAGCTGTCGTTGGATCCTGGCTCGTTCTTCCTCTCGTTCAGCAGCGGCGTGATCGTCGGCACCGGCCAGGTCGGCTTCGAGGACCGTGCGACGGTCAGGACCGAACACGCGGTCGGCGAAGAACTTGGCGACGGCGTCGAGCAGGGCGTCTTCTCGAAGGTAGAGAGCGTTCTCGTGGTCGGTGAACCTGTCCGAGCGGCCGCGGTTGTTGTTGCTGGGCCTGCAGAGGTAGTACGCCCGGTCGTGCCGCGGTACACCGACCAAACGCCTGCCGCAACCATGGAACAACCGCCCCCGGAACAGATAGGTCCTGGCGGCGGCTGGATGCGTGCTCGGTGTCTCTGCGTCGCGTGACCCCTGTTTGGTCTTCCAGCCCGCGTTGATCGCGTCGTACATCCACTTCGGGATCAAGGGCTCATGCACCGGCGCCGGTGACCAGATCCACTTGATCGGATCATTGTGCTTACCCCGGCGCGATCGGGTCGCACGTCGGTTGAAGACCTGGTAGCCGGTGTACTTGGGGTTCCGCAGGATGTCGTACACGCTGGATCGTCCCCAGACGCCGCGTGCGCGTTGCTTGCTCGGCGGCTCGGGAGGCGGGTATTTGTCCAGGTCCGCGTTCAGTCTGTCGGCGATCGTGTCGCATCCGAGGCGCTCGTAGTATCGCCACAACGCGATCTGAGTGACTGTCTCGCCCCTGAGGCCGTCAGGTTCGAGCCGTGACTTCGTGTAGCCCTTGGCTGCCTTCGCTGGGTTCGGATGCTTGAAGACTTTCGCTTTGTAGCCATGGCACGGCTTGCCGATGTTCCAGCCCTCGCGTACGTGAGTGCAGAGACCGCCCCAGGACTGTTCGAGGGTGTTGAGGACCTCGTACTCGGCCACCGATTGGTTGATGCGGCGCTGCAGGATCCGTTGAGCGCGGCTGCCCGAGACCGTGATCGGCTCGTTCGAGGCGAACAGCGGCACGTCGTTTCGCTCGAGTTCGCGCTCGACCGACAGGCCTTCGAAGGCCCGTCGGGCGACGCGTGCGATGTTCTCGCAGATGACGACGTCGAACCTGCGTTTCGGGCTGGCGGCCTCGGTCAGAAGGTCGGTGATGCCGCCGTCGCGGGCGATCGGGATATCGAACCGTTCGTAGTTCTCGCCTCGTCCGCGGGAAGCGAGGTCCATGCGTCCAGACTCGACGTCGTAGAAGTGCGCGACGATCACCCATGATTCGGGGATGGCGGCCTTGGAGTTGCCGAGCTGGCGCAGGATGGACTGGCGCGGATCTTGTTGGTCTTCGGTGGAGGTACGTGCGAGGAAGGCGACACGGACTTCGTCCCGGAGGAGCGCGGTGGGCATGCCCAGCGGTGACACCGCGTAGTCCGACAAGCCGGAGGGGCCCGATACCGGAATTTGCGTCATGCGTCCATCAGGCGTGGACAGCAGAGCCGGTGCGGCTGCGGTCAACTCGTCGGGTGAAATCATGCGGGATCGCCGTCCTCGTGTAATCCGCTATGGGCGCTTTCGCGTGCCCAGCGCAAGAGATCAGTGGTGGCGGCGGAAAGTCGTTTCCGGACCATTTCGGCTTCGGTTCCGTGGACTCGGTCTATGTGACCGGAAAAGGTGCGATCAATGCCGCGCTTGCTCGGTTGAGCGTAGCACCACGCGGCCTCTTCGGAGGACGATGTTGGGTCGGTCGCCTCGTCGTCGGCTCCTTGTCCCATCATCCCTCCGAGACCGTGATCCCGGCGGCCAACGCGGTAGCGAGACCTGCACTGGTGTGGGTCTCGCTGGTCTCACGGCCAGTCTCGCCGGGCCGAAGATGTCTCTGAAGACATGTGCGTTATCGGTGCCGAACAATTCATTGGCGTGGGACTTTGCCATTTGCGCCGCGATGAAATCTCGATGTGACGTCGAGAGTAGTCCCGCTGTCGGACGACGCACCTTTGAGATGTTGCGTCCAGTGGGGCACGCCGCATGGCGGTAGTTCAAACCATCGACGGCTTAGCCGTCAGCCTGACGTCGCCGAGGACTAGCTTTGACCAATGGCGAGACCTCGTCGCGCTAGGGGGACTGTCGAGTGGAGCCCAAAAGACCTCTGGCGCAAAAGGCATACACAGGCTTGCATTCCGCCAACCGGGGTTGACGCATCGCAAGCCCCACACGCGACCCGTGTCTCGTCGGCTTCTGGAGACTCCGAGACCGCTGCCGATGCTGGTCTCGGGCATGGCGTCAAGTCTTGCGCGAAGATGTCGTGTTCTCACCGTGGAGGACACGGAGCTCCCTCATGTACGCCCGATCGAGTGATGTACTGCCTTGCCCCGGCGCAGGGCAAGCATCTGAGCCAGGGAAAGGGCGAGGGGTGGTTTCGAGCCTCGTGGCGATCTTGTCGCCGCTCGAAAGGCCACCGCGATGTCCGCCTCCGCATCTGCCTGCAGTCCGCTCACCGCACTCCAGCGGCAGCTGACTCGGCCTAAATCGCTCGAAAGGTTCGACACAGCTCTGAGTTCTTGGTCGGGGGACGACCTGGCGCTGGCCGACGTCAGTTCACACAGCCGGCTTACTGAGGTCCTGGACAGCCGCGACTACGAACGCCACGACGAAGTCCTGTACGCCTTGCTGCAGCGGGCCGCTATCGACGGCAACGGAGGAGCCGTTGCAGCGGAACTCGTACTGAACGCCATGGTGGCCGCCGTGCCCGGCATTGTCGCCAGGGTCATTCGCGCGAGCCGAGCCGCGGTCGGGACTTTCGGCGCTCGCCGTGGGGTGACCGGAGGTGGCGTCTCTCTGAACGAAACGAATGCCGATGTCCAGGCCGCGGTCATCGGGCATTTGTGGGAGCAGATTCGTTGTTACCCCCTTCGCCGACGTCACCACGTCGCCGCCAACTTGGTTTGTGACACCCAACGGTCAGCTCTTCGAGCTCTCGGTGTCGCCACCAGCCAGGCCGCCGCCGACGTCGTGAACATTGACGATGACGCGGTCTACTGCCCCTTGGCGGAGCCACAGACTGAAAAGGACGCTTCTGAACAACTGTTGGAGCTGCTGTCATGGGCGGTCGAGCAACGGTGGCTGGACAAGCAGGAAGCGGCAATCCTCACCGCGCGATACTTCGGCGACCAGATGGGCCGGGACGGCGTGGCGACCGATCGGCAGCTCGGCGCGATGTTCGGGGTGAGCCAGCCGACAGCCACACGCCGGAGGAACCGGGCGCTCGACACCTTGGCGACCGCTGGTCGCGAATGGCAGCAACAGCGCTAACGCGGCGGTCGGGTGCATCAAAGGTCGGTGGATCGGGGCGTGCCTTGAGTGCCGCAGCCCGCCGACACCCCAGGGAGCCTCCGTGACCGGACTCCGTCCCGACCTAGCCCCCGGTGAACTCCTCCTCGCCCACGCTCGAGTCCGAGCGAGGGACCTGGGACGACGGCTTCTATCGACGATGGTCGATCGGCACTTATACGAGGAGCTCCAGCGCTTCCTCGATGAGGTCGGGTTTCCGGCTTGCGAGGTACTGGACTCGCTCGCCGATTCCGATGATCGAGAACTCCGCAAACGCCTGCATCAGGTAATGGGCATCGAGGCGCGGCCATGAAGCATCCCGAGAATCCCATTGCGCGGATGATCCCAGATGCCCGGCTGGACTCAGTCCTTCGTGGTGCAACTCGCAGGTGCGGCCGGATGTTGGGTTGGTGCGTGATCATCGCTAGCCCGTTGGCGGTGATCGTGGGCATGGCGCTGCTGCGGCCGAGTGCACCTCCTGAAACCCCGCATGCTGCGGAGCCGTTCGATGCTGGGCAACCGCAGGGCTGGGCTGAGATGTACGTCCGAGCATGGCTCTCGTCCAGCCGTGACGACTCCGCTGGGCTGGAGGCCTTCTACCCAGCGGGTATGAAGTCTACCCGGGCTGTCGGGACACAGATTCCGGTCGATACGAGCACGCTGTCGGTCGTGTCACCGCGGCCAGGTTCGTGGACAGTGATCGTCGCGGCCAACATGCTGGCCCAGCAGCCGGACGGAAAACATCGCGCGAGGCTGGCCTGTGCTCAGGTCAGCCTCGTCGGTGGTCGTCAGGGCTACGTCGCGGCGTCGCTGCCGGCGCCGGTCGCTTGCCCGCCCGCTCTCGCCGCGCCCGAACTCGGCTATGCAGAGACCGCCGAGCTGAATGGGCCGGTCGGGCAGTCGGTCCATGGCTTCCTCGCTGCGTTTCTCGCAGGTCGAGGTGAGCTGGAACGCTACATCTCGTCCGGCGCACACATCGGCGCCATAGTCCCGCCGCTGTATGCCCAGATTCAGCTGCTGGAGCTACGAACCCACGAGTCGTTCGAACCCGGGCAAGCGGCCCGGCCGCTGGACGGAACCGAGATCCACGCGACGGCGCGTGCTTGGGGCTACGACGCCATAGGTCAGGTCACCACCGTGGATTACGCCTTGACCCTCACCGCGCGGGCCGGGCGCTGGGAGGTCAGCCGGATCGACCCGGCACCGCTCCTCGCCGGGACACCGGCGACACTCTCGAAGCTGCCTGGCGAATAGGAGACGAGATGTCGACCTTCGTGCTCGCAGCCGACGTCAAGACCTGGATCGACACCAACCTCGCTTGGGGAGACCAGGCTGTTCGCCGCCTGATCCTGCTCGTGGCCGTCGTGGGCGGCATCGGCCTGCTGATCGGGACGCGGGGCAATTTCACTCGTGCGATCAAGTACGGCGTGATCGCCGCGGTCTTCCTCGGCATCCTGCTCAACCTCGATGGCGTCTCGGGAATGTTCGGCGACTGGTTCACCAAATGACCGCGCAACGCGCACGCGGGGATGTCCTGATTGGACGGTCGTACACGAGGTCGCGCCGGTTTCCGCGGATGTTCGGGCGGATGCCGGGCCGGGACGGTGGATACTTGCCTGGCGGCCCGTACACGCTCACCCAGGGCGTGGTTTTCCTCGTTCTTCTGCTGGTCGTCTGGAAGCTGCCGCTCCTGGATTGGCTTGGCCCAGCGCGCTGGGGCGTGCCGTTGTCCGCGATAGCCGTCCGCCGCGCGCGGATCGAGTCGCGGACGCCCGCTAGCTGGCTGATCGGCCTCGTTACGCATCTGCTCGCGCCGACCCCGGGAATGCTGGCAGGTCGGACCTACCGGCCGGAGCGGCCGGTGTCGTGCACGCTGCGGTTCCACCTGCACGCTGTGGACAAGGCTCAATGGCCTGTGGGTAACCCTGCGCCCAAGTCGTCCCTGCAGCGGCTGCTCGCCGGAGCCCGGTGATGGAGAACCAGATCCAGGACATCAGCGGCAACCTGGTGTTCTGCGCGGATGGGTCGGTATGGGCGGTGTGGCGGGCACATCCGCGCGAAAGTGCTCGCTCGACGGGCAAGCAGCTGCATGAGCTCTACAACCGCACTGTCACGTTCATGAAGTCCCTGCGCGGCGAGGTGATGCTGGCGTCGCTGTGTGAACAGGTCCAGCCTCACGCGATCATCCGGCGCTGCCTCGGCGGTATCGACCTCGACGAGAACCCGCACTGGGCGGAAACGGTGCACAACGCCTGGGACCAGCTCGACGACCTCGACGTGCTCGGCCGCAGCTACTGGATCGCCAAACCTCTCGCCGGCCACGGTTGGCGCGACGGAGGCCGTGCCCTGCTCCGAGCAGCAGGCGCCGCACTGAGCGCAGGCCTCGGCCTCCCGCCGCGACCCGCGTCGCCTCAAGCCGTCGCTGAGGCACAGGAACTGGCGCGCGTCATCGAGCATGAACTCGGCGGCGCGATCCCGCTTCGCCCGGCGACTGAAGCCGAACTGCTGTGGTGGTTGTGCCGCGCCCCGGTCCGGGGTGTTCGCGAGCCTCAGCTCGAACGTGCGTCGACCGTGCACAACACCGGCGTGACCCTGTCACGTGGCCGAAGCCGCGCTCGGCTGGTGACGTTGCGCGGGACCGTGTTCGACGAAGGCGCCCGCAGCGACGAAGGTAAGCGCCTGGGAAACCCGCTGCAGGTCTTGAACAAGCGGTTCCTCAAGTGCGTCACGCCCGACGACGCCGGGCTCATCGAGAGCTACCAGGCCTATCTCGTTCTCGCGGAGATGCCCCGCGCCTTCAGTTTCCCCGGGCACGAGATCTTGTCGCGACTGGCGAACATCGGCTTCGGAGTCGACTACGCCTTGCGCATCGCGGCGAAGACGAACGACGAGGCTCGCGCGGCGAACCGGCGCCGCACCCGCGACCTGATGAGCCAGGACGACGAACACGGCGGCGACACCGCAGGTGTACCTGCCGACGTTCACTCCGCTCAGGAGGAGATCCAGCACAAGAACGCCCGCCTCGGTGCAAGCACCACCGAAATCGAACTCGAGGTCGGCGTCGTCGCGTGCGTGTGGGGCGATACCGCCGACGAGTGCGACGCCCGGGCCAAAACGTTGCGGCAGATGTTCTTGGGCGGCGAGTACAAGTGGGAGCGGCCGCTCGGTGGACAGAAGCAGCTCTATCAGGCGCTGCTCCCCGGATACCGGACGCCGCTCGTAGTAAGGGAGTGCAGCCAGAACCTCCTCGCCAGCGACTGCGCGATGCTGCTTCCGATGTCGTCCGCTGAGTTCGGCGACCCCAGCGGCGCCTTGTTCGGCATGGTCCTGGACGGCGGCGCGATCACCCCGTTCCTGCTCGACCCGACCTACGGACCCACCCACGACTCGTCCGGGGGCGTCGCGGTGATCGGCGAACTCGGCTCCGGGAAATCGGTCGTACTGAAGAACATCGCTGCCGTCGTGCGGCTGATGCTCGACGGTCGTGTGATCGCCATCGACCGCACACGGAGCCGCGAATGGGAACCGGTCGCGAAAGCGCTCCCGGGCAACTGCCAGGTGGTCGACATCATCGATCCCACGCTCGACAACGAGCGTGCCGCGAACGCCGAGCTCCGGCACTCCTGTGATCCCCTGCGGGTCTTCCGAGGCAAGACGAAGTCCAGCACCGGCATCGCCGAAACCTTCTTCGCCTCCTGGCTGGACCTGGAATCCAACTCGGCCGAACGCGACGCGCTCGGCCGCGCCCTCGACCAGGTCAGCGGCTCACCGACCGCGTCCAGCAACGCCCTCATCGACGTCCTCACCGACCATGGCGCCGTAGATCCAGCGTCTCGAGGCCTCGCCGACCGACTACGGCGCCTTCGCCGCGATCCGATCACCCAGCCGATCTTCGACCCCGATCTTGAGCCCGTCGCCGTGCTCGGTGCCGACATGGTGGTCTTCTGCACCAACGAAGTCCCGCTCCCGAACACCCTGGAGATGAGCAACGAGCGCATGGCCGCCCGTATCCCGCCGAGGAAGCTCTTCGGCCGTGCCTTCCATCTCCTGATCGCCGCGATCGCCAAGGAGATCTGCTTCGGAACCCAGCGGTGGGGCCAATTCATCTGCGATGAGGCCTACAACGTCACCGGCACCCCCGAAGGACAGCAGATCGCCTTGGAGTTCGTCCGAGATGGGCGCAAGCACGGCGCCGACGCTGCCTTCGGCTCGCACTCCGAAAGCGACCTCGGTGACGAAGTCCTTCGTGGCCTGATCGCCGTCCGGATGCTCGGCCGGCACCGCGACAGCGGTCTCGCTCGACACGGACTCGCGTGGCTCGGCATCGATCCCGCCGACAGCCGCTACCAGGAGATCGTCACCAAAGACCTCTCACCGCTCAATCCCGCGGGCGGCGAAGACGAACGCCGAGCGCGCGCCGGGGAGTTCCTGGTCCGCGACCACGCCAGCCGGGTCGGCAAGGTCAAGATTCTGACCCAGCCCTATCGGACGCTGCCTCAAGCCGTCCTCACGACGCCCACCGTCCGGCGCCCCTGAATCAAACCCGCTGGTACACGCCATGTCTCGGACACCACCGGTGCGATCTCGGGAGACGTTCATGACGCTCAACGCGCGTGCCGCGAGAGCTCTCGCGTTCGCCACCATCGCGCTCGTCCTGCTGCTCGGTAACGCCGCGCCCGCCACAGCTCAGGTCGTGCCGCTGCCGCCGAACGAACCGCGGCCCTGCCAGCCGTACCCGCTGTGCCTTGTCATTCCCGATCCCCGCGCTCCGCAGCCGACCCCGCCGACCTTGGACCGCCCCGATCCGGATGCGCCGACCCTGCCCTTACAGGACGATCCCGGACACGCAGCCCACCTGAAGGGCATGTTCACCATCGACGACGGCTACGGCCGCGACCTGCGCAACTACGACCTCTTCGCCAACCTGCCCTGGCTGGTCAGCAACCCCATGCCGACGATCTGGCTCTGGCTGGCGAACATGGGCTTCGCTGTCGGTAAGTACGCGCTCGGCTTCTCCGTCTGGTTCACCGAATGGTCCATGACCGCCGGCGTCGTCGACTGGATCAAGGCACCTGCGCAGGACCTCGAGAAGATCTGGCAGACCACCGTCATCGGGGGCTTGAAGCTTCGAGAACTGGCCCTGCTCGTCGCGACCTGCTACCTCGGGCTGCTGTTCATGCGCGGTCTCACCACCCGAGCCTGGCGCGAGACCGTGTCCACGATCGCGATCAACGTCCTGGCCATCGCGATCATCACCCATCCCGTCGACTTCCTCGTCGGTGACGGGGGAGTGCTCAGCCTCAGCCGCGATCTCGGCGCCGACGTCAGCGCCGTGATCATGGGCAAGCAACCCGGCGGCACCGGAAACCCCGCGGCGCCGATCGGGCAAGCCCTCATCGACAACCTGCTCATCGCGCCCTGGGAGACCCTCAACTACGGGACGCCGGTCTCCGGCAAACAGGGCACCGGGAGCTGCCAGTACTCGATCAAACAGATCCTCGACCAGGGCCCCTGGTCCGGCAAAGACAGCACGCCGGCCCGCGAGCTGGCCGGTTGCCCCGGCGAGTACGGCAAGTACAACGAGGTCGCCGACGGCGACCGCATGCTCGGTGCCTGGCTGTACGCCATCGCGATGATCCTGTTCGCGATCCTCACCATCTGCCTCAACGCGATCCAGATCCTTGCCCCGTACTTCCTGCTCTTCGAAGGCCTCCTGCTCAGCCTCGCCTTGCTCGCAGCCCTGATCCCGACACTGCAACACCAGCTGGCCTACCGCATCAGCTCGATAGCCGGAACCATCGCCAAGCTCCTGATGGGCATGTTCTTCATCGCCGTCATGACCGTTCTCCTGCGGTCCCTCATGCTCGCCGACCTCGGCCCGCAACTGGTCAAGTTCGCCGTCATCGACATCGTCGTCTTCTCCGGCTTCCTGTTCCGCAAAAGGCTCATGGCGAACATTCAGCGAATCCGATCCGGCGTCAACACCGGTGTCCAGCGACTCGGCAGGCCACGTAGCGGGCCGAAACTCCTGCCCTCGCCCATCGTCGAGCCTGGACCGCACCGGGTCAGCCGCACGATCAAGACCGGCGCCGGCGCCTTCACCGAAGCCATCGCCCCAGCGAATGACCTGAAGAATCGGCTGGTGACTGCGAGCAAAGTGGGCGGGAAGGTCGGCAGCAAGGCCGTCTCCTTCACCCTGGGTGCCCCGGTGTCCTGGCCAGCCGCCGCCAACCGCGCGCACACCGTCCTCACCGCACGGGGCACCGCCGCGAAGGCCGCGCTTGGGCGGAAGGCGGGCGCTGTGAAGGCGTACGCCTCTACCTACGCCGGAAACATCGGCGCCGCCGCAAGCCCACTGGTGAATGTCGCGACCACCGCGGCGTCGGTTCTCGGTAGCCGCCGTTCATCTGGCGAGCCGCCAGTTGCGCCTCAGCCCGCCAGGACTTCGGCCACTCCCGAATTCACCGGGACCGACCTCGCGGCTCCCACTCCCGACAGCACAGGACCGAGAAGGCCACGCAACCAGAGCCCGGACCCGACACCGCTGCCGCCGGGGATGCTGCCGATCACGCCGACGTGGTCGCAACGCCTGCGTAGCCGGTTGAACGAGCACCGATCATGAACCCGCTGCTCGCCCTCCAAGTCGCCGAACACGTCCGCAACGAGGTCCGCGAACATCCGAAACGATGGGGCTGTCTCGCTCTCTTGCTCCTGTTCGGACCCGTCATCGCCTGCGTGCTCGTCGCTGTGCTGATCATCGTCGTCATCGCCGGGGGAGCAGACGGTTCACGCTCGACGCCAGGACACGTGCCCGGCATCCCGGACATCATGCTCACCGCCTACCAGCAGGGTGCTCAGCGCATCGGCGGCATCAGGCCCGCCTGTGCCGGGATGCGCTGGTCGATCCTCGCAGGCATCGCCGAAGTCGAGTCCCGCCACGCGTCCGGCCGGACGATCGCGCCCAACGGGGACATCAGCCCACCGATCCTCGGCCCGGCTCTCGACGGCAGCGGGGTCGGCGGCAACCGCACTCCCATCCGAAATCCCGACGGGACCTTCGCGCGCGCCGTTGGCCCGTTCCAGTTCCTCACGACCACCTGGGCCGGCGTCGAACAAGACGGCAACGACGACGGCGCCCGCAACCCGCACAACGCCTTCGACGCCGCTCTCGGCGCGGCTGCCTATCTCTGTGGAACCGGTCCTCGAGACCTGAAGGACGAAGGGCAGCTCCGGGCAGCGCTCCTCCGGTACAACGCCAGCCAGACCTACGTCACCCAGGTCCTCGCCAGAATCGAGCGCTACGACGCGGTTGATCTCCAACCTGCCGTCAACGCTTCCGGGGCAGCGAAGATCGTCATCGACGCCGCGATGTCGCAGCTCGGCGTGCCGTACGCCTGGGGCGGAGGCACAGCCGCAGGACCGAGCCGCGGGATCCGGGACGGCGGTGTCGCAGACCGGCACGGGGATTACAAGAAGATCGGCTTCGACTGCAGCGGTCTCGTCCTCTTCGCTTACGCCAAGGTCGGCATCACCTTGCCACACAACAGCCGGGCACAGTTCGTTTTAGGAACACGTGTGCCGAAGGAAGCTGGGCTGCATTCTCTGCATCCGGGAGACCTAGTTTTCTATAGCCCTGGCCTTATCCATCATGTGGGTATCTACGTCGGCGACAACAAGATGATCAACGCGCCCTATTCGGGCTCCGAAGTCCGAATAGACGAAATTGTTGTGGATGAATATGCAGGCGGTAGTCGCCTAACGCGCTAACCACTGATTTCGCTTACCTCACCTTGTACAGTTCATTGAGGCTGAGGTAGTGACTCGAACCGACATACGTCGGCTACTCTGCTACCAACGATTCGTCGTCCAACTGCTCCAGTAAGTCCTGTGCGGACGTGGAGGTCGGGACGACGACCTGGTCCCGTGCTAAACGTTGGATATCTTCACGGGCACTGCGCACGGCAGCGACGATCGCGTCTTTGGTACGGACCGTCGATCCTGAGGGATCGATGAACTCCTCACGGTCTACGTCGAATGCCAGGCATTCAATGAGGATTTCCAGGGCAGACCAGCGCGGCCAACCCCGTAGCTCACGAACCACACGAATGAGTAGTGGAACGGCCGGAACGGCGGCCGGATAGAGGCATCCGGCGTGGTTGTTGCCAATGACGAACAGCATCCTGTTGTAGGCATCCCGCCCTTCCTCTTGGTTGGAGGTGGCCACCAGGAGCCTGAACGCCGCGGGCACGTCGTCAGATCGGTACCATTGCTCGGAGGGCGGCATCGAATAGCCGCGCCAGTCGACCTTGTACGCAGCCTGAAGGATCTCGCCGCTCGCGGGATCGTGTGACACGTCCTATTGTCACACAGCGCGAATCGAGCCTGCCCACGCGACCGTGTCTGACGGTTGACCAAGATCGGCCGTCCGGTGCCGGCTGAAGTTGGCTTGTAGGGCGACAAGACGACAGGGGCCGAACCAGGCGTTACGGGCACCTCAGCCGCTGCTGGAAGTGGTCGGACCGGCAGGGCAATCGCTTGGCAGGCGACGTCGCCTGCATGAAAACGTGGCCGCACGCGCATGCCTTGTTCATGAGTATTGGGCTGCTTGTACATCGAGGCGTTGCGGTCGACCCAGCGGGCGGCCGTTCGCTCGCGGTTTTGTTGGCTGGTGACAGAGGTGCTGGTCAGACCACATGGGCACGTCCTGTTCGGAATGCCGACTTGTTCCCCCATGGCCGTCAGGCCATCCAGGGAACCAGCGCGCCGAAGGCGCTCGATCTCCACCCCGTGCTCGCCGAGCCCGCGCTGTGGTGGGTGACCACGGCGGTGGTCGCGATCCTGATCGCGGTCATCGTCCTCCACCGACACTTCCGTTCCCACCACCTCCGCTCCAGAGTCAGTTACGACCTCCTCCCGACCGCCACGTTCGACCCGTCGCTCCAGGGCGTCCTGGCGTTCGCGCACCAGCTCGGCCGCGTGCGCCCGGTGCACGGCTGGGTGCCGAAGGCCGCGGTCGGTGTCCGGGTGCGGTTCAGCACCGACGAGACGTTCGGGAAGCTGACCATGAGCGTGGAAGGCCGGGAATCGATCACCGGCGTGATCAACAAGCTGACCTACCCCGAAGTCGAAATCCGCCGCAACGTGCACGACCGAGGAGATACCTCCCGGGACCACGGACGAGGGCGAAGTGACCTCCGTGCGGGCGGGGGAGGACGATGAACTTCTTGCGAGATCTCCGGGTACGCCGAAGCGGGGAGACGTCTCCTTCCGCTGAGGGAGCGCAGGTACATGTAGCACGCGCCGAGCTCGTTCTCGCGCGACCGGCCCACCGCGCGCTGAAGGCGCTGCCCCTCCGGCCGGATGACCCGCTGCAAGCTCTGGCGAACGCGCTCGGCGACGTCCGGCCCGACCTCGGCGAGACGGTCGACGTCTGCCTCGACCTGATTCCGCTGACTCCCGCGAGGATCCGCCACCTTGCTCGTCAGACCGCAAAGCAGGAAGGGACGGTAGCGGGAGCGCTCGTTGAGGTCGCCGGCGAGATTATCGGCGAGTTCGTGCCGACGGCGCGCGGAGGCCGCTGGCCTGCGTCGCGAACGTTGACGCCGGTACCGAACAAGTTCGCCACGGATGAGCCGGTCTTCGCGGTCCAGCTGCTGATCCGCTGCCGTTCGGAGATCCCCGGCCGAGCCGAGGCACATCTGCGCAGCGTGATCGGCGCCTTCGACGTCTACCGCGGCGACAACTACTGGCGAGCTCGAGGGCCGCGAGTGCTGGGCTGGCATTTCGGCGCGGACACGGTCCTGATCCGCAGGTTTTTCGACCGGCGCTTCGACACCGGCTTGGCCAAGCCACGCAGCCGGTCCTACGTGACGGCCAGCGAGATCGCGGCACTGCTGAAGCCGCCATCCGGTCGTTGCCTGTCGCCGGTGATCGCCCGGAGCCGTGGCTGGGTCATGCCTGCTCCCAGGGAGATCCCGCGGTACAAGCCCGGCGCGGGATTGGTGCGGCTCGGCTATGTCACCGACCTCAACGGCGAGGACCGGCTCGTCGGCGTGCCGGTCCGCGAGCTGCTGTTCTCGGCGAGGTTCGGAAAGGCCGGCTTCGGCAAGACCGAGGAAGCGCTCGCGCAGGCGATTGAGATCGCCCGGCTTGGTGGCGGGGTCTGGTTCCTGGATCCGCATGCTGACGGCTGGAAGCGCGCGAAACCGTACCTTTCGGATCCTCAACTGCGGAATCGGCTGTGGGAGGTCAACCTCGACGTCCGTGGCCGAGACAAGCGGCTGCCCGGCTGGAACCCGCTCAGCATGCAGGGCTTCTCCGAAGAGGACATCGAGGACCGCGTCGACGCCGTGGTCACCTCTTTCGCCACGGCGCTGGGATGGGGAGACTCTGCGCCGCGGGCGAAGTCGATTCTGACCAAGGCGTGCGAGGCGCTCTGCTATCTCGCGATGCGACTGCCTGCCGAGTGCGCGCCCACGATCTTCCAGATCCCGACGCTCCTCGACGACGACTCCTGGCGTGACGAGGTCTTGCGCGTACTGAAGCCGAGCATCCGTCGCTACTGGACGGATTCGTTCACGAAGCTCGCACCGGACGCGACCACGGTCGTCACGAACATCATCAACCGCCTGCGCACCAGCCCGACGCTGTCCGCCTTCCTCGGCTCGTCGGTCACGACGTACAACGTCCGCCGGGCCATGGACACCGGGAAGATCGTCTTCGTCTGTACCACCGGCACCGGCGAGACGAACAAGCTGATCACCTCGTTCATGATCTACGACCTGTTCCGCGCCGGCCGCTCGCGCGCGGACACTCCGGTCGATCAGCGCCGCAGGTGCGACGCTTTCGTCGACGAGCTCGCCGCGGTCGACGGAGCGTCGCGCGGCTACCTCGCCGCGATCCTGGAACAGCTGCGGAAGTACCGCGTCGCGCTGCACGCGATGAACCAGATGCCTGACCGTCTCGCGCCGGAGACCCGCAGGGCGCTGCTGCAGAATCAGTCGCTCCTGATGACCAGCGCCGCGGCGATCGACGGCGCCCGGACCGTGGCCCGCGAGTACGGAGGCCTCGTCCAGCCCGCGACGATCACCGAGCTCGAGCAGTTCCACCACGTCGTCACTGTGACGCTCGGCGGCCAGCGCACCACGCCGTTCAAGATTCGCGGGCTCCATGTGGATGACGAGTTCGCCGAGCACTTTCACCCCGAGTGGAACGGCGACGTCGACCGGTGCCTCGACCGGAACCTCACCCGCAGGCCGATCGGCGAGGTCCTCGACGAACTCGAGGACCTCGATGACCGCATCCTCGACGCCTTGCGCGGCAACCAGCCGGCACCTCGTTCGCGGCGCGGGCGGCCTCCGTCCCGCGGGAGCGGCGCAGGCATCGAGCTGCCGGCGCCCGAGTCGACGGTGGAGTGACCGATGCAGCGACTCGACCCGTTCAAGCGCGAGGCCCTCGTAGTCCTCTACTGGCACCGCTTGGTGTCTACGGAGCAAGTGCGGCGGTTAATCGCGCCGACGAGGCCGATTCGCACCGTGCAGCACAAGCTCCTTGCCCTACAAGCAGATGGGCTTGCCGATGGCTTGCATCGGCACCATGCTCCCCGGACTTGGTACGTCACCGAGAGCGGCGCGGAACTGGTCGAGGAGTCCGGGCGAGTGGATGCCCGCCCGTACCGAATCCCGCGGGCGGCTGCGGTGGAGCTGCTGCAGGATCATGCGCTCGACGTCGTCGAAACCGGGCTCGCCTTCACGACGACGGCCCGCCGGCGTGGGGACGAGTGCGGACCGCTGTCGTGGATTCCGGAGGTCGCACACCGGTTTCGTGACGGCCGTGGACGGCGCCAGGGCGTTGTCATCGCGGACGCGGTCCTCGACTACGTCCTTGACGACGCCGGGCGGCGGTCACAGCGCACGTTCTTCATCGAGCTGGACCGCGCGACCATGCCCGTCGCCCGGCTGGCGCAGAAACTTCGCTCCTACATCCAGTACCACGACTACATCCCCGGCAAGCCGAACTCAGGTGGGCGTCCCGCATGGCGAAGCCGGTACGCGCGCTTCCCGCGGCTCCTCGTCGTCCTATCCGGCGCTGCCGAGCACGTCCTTGAGCGGCGGCTCGCGGACCTGCGGGCTTACGCACAGGCGATGCACGGCCTGGCGCTCGCCGGCGATCGCGTGTGCGCGCTGGGGACGACGCTGCGGAGACTTCGAGACCACGGACCGGCAGCCGACATCGCACTGCCGCTGCTCGCCGAGAACGGCGCGCCGGTATCCGCGTTCGCCTGGCCCAAGGCCGGCGGTGGATCGTGATGGACGAGCCCGTTGACCTCGTCGAGCAGCTCGGGTTTTCGTCCCGGTTGCGCCAGCGTCGGTTCACCTTACTTCCCTTGCGAGGCGAAGGAACTCCATTCACGGACTCGCAGGGACGAGCGCCCGGCGACAGCACTGCGCCGGAAGAACTCGCTGACCTGATCTCCTCCATCGCGACCGTCGGCGTCCTACAACCGGTTCTCGTCGAGGAGATAGACGTCGCAGACAAGGCGCCCGCCATGAGGCTCACGGCGGGGGAGCGGCGCCTGAGGGCCTGCCGGTGGGGCGCGGTCCACAAGCCGGACAACCCGCACTTCGCCGCACTCCCGGCAGTCATCTGCCCCGGACCGCTCTCCGATGAGGAACGCCGGATCTGGCAGCTGGTCGAGAATCTCGCTCGCGAGAACCTGCGCCCCGGCGAACTGGCGGCCGCACTCGTCCTCGATCGCTGCGCGGTGCTGCTGGGCAAGCTGATCGCACACGGTTACAAGGTCCCCGCCGACGTCTACGCCATCGATGATCCGATCGCCCGGTTCTCCGCCATGGAGCGGATCCGTGGCGCCGACAAGAAATGCGCGGCGCCGTGGTCTCAGGTGTTGTCCCGACTCGGCCTGCAGCTGACCCCGCGGAAGGCGCGCGAGCTGGTACGCGCGTTCGCAGAGATGCCTCGCGAGATCGCCGAAGAGATGGACGAGGCCAAGATCAGCCTCAATACCCGAATCCGGTTCATCGAGCTCAACCGCGGGCGAGCGCAGGCCGCACAGGACATCTGGGCCGCGGTGAAGAAGACCAACCGGACCCGGCTGCTGAGCTCGGCCTTGACCGCTGCGGCCGACCCGACGGTCACTCCCGAGGAAGCTCTTGCCGAAGCAGAGCACCTGCATGAACAAGCAGACAGCGCTCGTGCCGACAAGCTCCGCGCCGACTCACCGGTGACTGCTGACCCCGTTCCGATGGTGGAACAACGACTTGTCGACAACACCCTCGCCAGCCTTCGCGTCCTGGCCGCCGCGCTGGCTCGCGGTGCTCGCCTCTCCGCGCATGATCTGGCATCGCTCCGTCTTCTGACCGATCAGCTCGACAGAAAGGAGTGAATCCCCGTGTCCGTCTTCCTCGGCCTGCCCACCGCCACTGCGCCGGCCGCGCGGTGCGACTGCAGGCGCTGCCCCTGGTACGCGGGCACCGACGCCGAGCCCGGTGCGGTGATCGCGCCACTCTGTTCCGGGTGCAACTCGGACTGCAGCTACTGCGGCTGTGCACGCGCAGAGACCGCGCAGACGGGAACCGCGTGCTCGAGCTGCCCGGTTCGATGCGGTTCCCGAACCGACATCAAGGCGTGGATGACCGACGTCGGGGAGACCCTCGAATTCGACGACGTCGTCCTCCGCGGCCGCTTGCCCGAAGGCTTGCCCTCGCTCATCCCGCAGGTCGACGGATCCGGTGCCGGCGACCTCGATGCCGCGTTGGGCTGGCCTGCCTACGCTGTCGGTCTCCGTCGCGTGTTCTCTCCGCAGACGCACGCCATCTATCCGCGGTGGGATCAAGCAGTGACGTCCGCCGAAGTGCTAGGTCTCCCGGCCACGGCGCTGACCGTCCTCTCGGGGTACGGGGAGGACCCGCTGGTCGAGGCGTTCTGGACCGCACGGCACCGCGATCGGCTGCTCGACCGGCTGGCGACGCTCGAGTTCGATCTCGTCCTGGCCCCCAATTACTCGATCTACGGCAACTGGCCACGCGCCGAACACCTGATCAACATGCGCAGGTCGCTGCTGCTCGCGGAGGAATTCGTCCGGGCCGGTATGCCGGCCGTCCCGAACCTCTACTGGTTCCGGCTCGAGGACCTCCAGCGGTACGCCGCGTGGATCGCCGACACGGCACCGCCTGCCATCGCGATCAATCTCCAGACCGTGCGCGAGAACAAGAACTGGGAAACCTGGGCATTGCCCGGCCTCACCTGGCTCGCGGAGAACATCCCGGACGACCTCCCGGTCATCATCACCGGCCTGTCCCGCCAAGACCGCATCGCCACCGCCGTCGAGCTGTTCGACACCAGGCTGATTCTCGTCAGCCAGAACCCGGCGCAGTACGCGCTCCACGGTGCCGTGATGACTCCGGAAGGGCGCAAGGACCTGAAAGCCCGTATCCCCGACGCCTTCGCCAGCTCCGTGCGCTACCTGGCGTCGCTCTTGCCTGAAGGAGGCAACTGATGCAGCGGACACTGTGGATTCTGCTCGGCTGGTCACCCGAGTACGGCGCTGCCACGACCGTCGTCGCGGTGCTCGGTATCGATCAGGGAGACGACGGTCGGATCGACCGGCACATCGAATGGGTCCCGCGGGAGTATCAACGCTGCCTCACCTGGCGCGAACGCATCGCTTCGACCTCGGCGGACGACCTCCCCGCTCACATGGAGATCTGGGAGAACTCGCTCACCGCATCCGCCGCACGCACCGATCCCATCCCCTCGGCGCCTGATCTCGCTGCCGCTGTCCAGGCCCAGCTCGACGACCTGCTCGGTAGCGCCGGCTGATCGAGTCTCCATGGGAACGAATTCCAAAACCAAGCACGCAGCCTACACTGTCGGCCCGTCGGCGTCGGAAGAGTCGCCGCTCGAGGACGGTCCGAAGTGGACTGATGTTGAGATCGCCTTGTCGGTCGTAGAAGGCTTCGCTCTCAACGGAGTTGATCCCGAGAACCCCTTCGAGCCGACGACGCTCGACCTGCCCGACGACATCGAAGAGCGGTACGCGATGTTCGTGGAGGCGGTCCACGAGGCGCAAGCGGAAATCGCGAAACTCAGCGGTGATCCAACTGAGTTCGAGGATGCCCTGCACACCCAGTGCGAGCTGTTCCTGAACGGCATGACCCAGGACGAGCTCAAGGAGCTCGCAGAAGCGCACGGTTTCAAGCATCCAGCGCTGGTGGGACTGTCCGAGACCATCGGAAACCCGTTGGTGCACTGGCTCGATCCGTCCTATCCAGACGACGCGATCACGAAGCAGACGATCCAAAGCGTCGCTGTCAACAGATTCATGGCTTTGTACTCCGGCGAAACCGTCGGAGGAAAGACCCTGGAGCAGTGGCAACAAGTCGACCCGAGCCTGGTCGCAACGCCAAGCCATAGCGTGCCTCCGGGATTCACGTCCTGGACGCCGACCGCCGCCGAGGTCCAGGCGGCGCAGGAAACGATCAACTCGGCTGCGGATGCTGTCGAGACAGCCAAGGTCAACGGCTCGTGGGCTGACCCCGAACTCGTCGCGACTCTCATCGCCGCGGAAAACAAGCTGGCGACGGCCCACAATCCCGCGCTGGATGACTTGGAGACGATACGTTCCGCAGCGAAGCATCAAGTCGACCAGGCGTTCACGGATATCGGTCCACATGAACTCTCCGCCGCGATACAGGCCGCGAAGGACCACGATCAGATCGCGCCTTTTCAGACCAAGGTACTCAAGGCCCAGCAGGTTCTGAAGCTGCTGCGTGCGTCGACCGAGAAGCAGGAACGGCTCGACCTCGAGCACCTCGCCGTCGAGCGCGCAGCAACGAAAGTGACGTTCGAAGCCAACATCGCTGAGTTGCAAAAAGCGCTCGGTGCCGGTGACCTGCCCAGCCTCGCCGAACCAGGCGGCATCGCGGCGATGACCAAGTTTCTTGACCACTCGCACCAGGCGGGCGTCGCCTACATGGACTTGGGCGGTTGGAAACCGGTCGAGCCGACACTCGCGCACAACGTGACGCTCCAAGTCGCGCACACCGAGATCGCGCCGTGGGCGGACCAACAGGAACTCAAGAACCTGCGAGCCTTCGTTGTCTCCACCGGCCTCCTTACGACCGATCAAGCCGCGGTTGCGACGAAGTCTCTCTGCAAGTCGATGCTGGTCCACCAAGCCGATGGATCCACTGCGGCGGTTGCGTCACTGAAGCACAGCTTGCAAGAGAAGGTGGCTCTCAAGAACAGCACGAAATCATTGCCACCCAAGGCCGCGAAGGCGCCGATCTTGGCGGCACCGAGGAGCGCGTTCGGCCGTCAGCACGCCGAGATGCTCTCAGCGCTGAAGCAGACCAAAGCCGCTCTCTCGGCCTTGCCGAAGTCGGTCGATCCGGCTGCTGTCGAGGCTTGGGACTTCGGAGCGGGTAAACCTGCACACCTCGGCGGCACACATCCGAAGACGCTGCATACCGGGCCAGACGGCAAAACCTGGCTCGCGAAAGGAGAAGCGACTCCACGAGGCGGCGCGGTCATCGCGGCCGAGGCCGCTACTTCGCGAGCACTTCGACGTGCAGGTCTGCCCGTGGTCCCCGTATTCGCCACCAAGATTAACGGAAAACCGGTCTCCGTGCAGCCGATGCTCGTCGGCGCGACCGAGATGTCCAGCAACCCCTCCACCTGGTCGCAGACCGACGTTGACGACATCGTCCGCCTGCACGTCGCAAGTTGGGCTCTGGGGAACCACGACCCGCACACCGGCAACATCCTCCGGACCGGAGAGAGCGGTCTCGTCCCGATCGACCACGGGCAATCGTTCAAGTTCTACGGTCAGGACAAGCTGTCGATGTCGTTCCGGCCGAACAACACGACGGCCGTCTACCACCAAGCGTATGACGCCTTCAAGGCGGGCAAGCTCGCCAAAGGAGTCCGGGTCAACCCCGCGGCCGCCCACTCGGTGATCAAGCACCTCGAATCGGTTCCAGACGCGGAGTGGCGCGGGCTGCTGCGGTCGGCGGCCTACGCCGGCGCCGCGCAGAAGCAGATGAAGTGGGCTCCGGCGATGCGTGCGAGGGCGGCCAAACACCATGGCATTGCCGAAACCTCGGTGACCACGAAACAGGTCGCTGAGGCCTTCCTCGACTACGCGGTCGAGCGCAAGAAGAACCTGCGTAAGGATTTCGCGGCGTTCTTCCTCGGTGAGCTGAAGCTGGAGAACGCCGCGGCCCTTCAGCACGCGGGGACGACCTGATGGGTACCAACTCCAAGACGGCTCACGCGAGCTATTCGATCACGCCTTCGACACCGGCAGCAGAGCCGGAGCCTCCTGAAGAGGTGGTCTCCGCTGATGCACATGCGCCGGCCGAAGCGGACAGCTCCACGGAACCGGGCGCTCAACCGCTGACGCCTATCCCAGATACGCCGGACGTCGGTAAGCCCTTCGGTGAGCCGATCCTGGTGGGCGGGACCGATCTGCACGCATCGAGTGCCACCCTGGTGAGCTATGCCAGCGCCGAAGGTCCTCGCACCGTTCTGCACGCACTCGTAAGCGAGGAAGCAGAAGAGAAACTGCTTGACGCCATCAACGTCACCAAGGAGACGGCGCCTGTCCAGGTCGAGCAGGTCCTCCATGGCCGGCTGCCGGTCGACGAGCAGCACGAGCTCGCCGACAAGATCATCGCGGCCGCGAAGAGCGTGAACCACCACATCAAAGAGGGAGATCTCTCCGTCGGGAGTCTCCCGTCGACAACGGAACAGAAGATCAGTGACGCGAAGGCGGCGATGGCTGCCGCGGCAACGGATATCGGTGACAGTCCGGGGTCGGCGGACTCCGCGATGCTCACGCACTACGCGGCGAAGCTGGCCGACGTCGAGGCAGCGGCCGCCGCAGCGAAGAACGTTGGGCACGTCACCCCGTACCTGCACGAAGGCGTCGCGACCGTCACCGTGACGATGCCCGTGCTCGCGAGCGACAAGGGCGACCACCGAGTCGCCGGCCTCCTGCGTGACGCGACCCGGATCAAGCCGACCCTGGACTCTGAGACCGGCCAGGCCAGCTGGAACGGAATGGCGCGGTGGGAGAAGGTCGCCGGCAAGGAGTACGTGATCAACCTCGGCGATGGATTCCAGGCCGTCTACCGGCCTTACAGCGTCAACTCGCCGAAGACGACGGAGTTCTCCTTGCGCGGCAGGCTCGAGATCGTCGCGCCCGCCGGTGAAGGACACGGCCCGGACGTGGTCAAACGGCTCGGGCAGCTCAACCTGGCCAACCGCCCCATGACCCAAGCCGAAGGCGAATACGGCTACCTCGCCGCGAACGTCAAGGCACAGAACCTGACAGGCAAGACCGAGGTGCAGGCAGCCATCGCAACCGGTGATCAGCTCGAGGAGATGACGCGCCAAGAGCTCTTCCATGAGCGTGCTCACCTCGCCGTCGGCCTGGACGACGCTCAGCTCGCGCGGTTTGCCAAAGACATCCAGCTGGACGCACACACACAGGCGCTACCGACGAGGGTGAAGGTGCTGCGCGAAGCCGTAGCGAAGGTGACAGGGCACCAGACCGGCGAGGCACTCGCCGCCACCGCGGGCTACGACCCGGCTCCCCGGCGGTCCGGAGGCTGGCTGACGTGGAACCGATTCGATGTCGGCAACTCGATGCCGAAGCTGACCACTGCGTTCAAGGGCAAGGCTCTGGTCCACGCCACGTCGGCATCGGGGCTGAAAGCGATGCTGGCGAACGGTGTGCTCGCCTCCACCGAGCGCCGGACGTTGATGGGAGTGAGCCGCGGCGTCGGCATGAGCGAAGACCAGGACAAGTTCACCGGGGGAGCGAGTTCCGTCTTCCTGCGCGTGCTGGGCACGCCACCGTCGCATGACGGCCCGAAGCTGGTGTGGGACCAACCTGAGCGGCTGATGCACCGCGCGGACTACTACGGCGCGAACGCGGACACCTACGGGGCCGTCAACCCTGCGAAGACCGGCAAGTACGCGTCGTCCACACGAGATCCCTTCAAGATCGCCGGCTTCTCCAGCCCCGCCAACGAGGTCATGTTCGGCGACGGAATCGACCTGCTGGGCGCCGAAGGACCGTCGAGAATCCTCTGCGAGAGCAAGAAACAGCGGGACGAGATCCACGCCATGTTCACGGCCAAAGGCATCACGCATATCGCCGGCAAACCGATCGACGACGTTCTGAAGGTATGAAAGGAGAGATGACCCGTGAATCGTGAGATCGACCTCGACGAGGCCGAGCGCATCCTCAAGAACCTGGTCGCCGGCCGCGCACAGAAGCGGGCCGACGACCTGCTGCCTGGCGCCGAACTCGTCATCGACGGCGGCCAACGGGTCGCGCTGGCCAGGCACGTACGTCGGGACACGGATGAGCCCGCTCTCTTCTGGGTCCGGCCACTGAGCACGGCCTTCCAAGACCCGGAAACGCGGCTACCTGTCTTCGATCTGGCGATCATCCGACGTCGGGCGCTCCAGGTCACCGCGGCACGGCTCGATGGCCCGCGGCTCCGGCTCGACCTTGTCGGTGGTGCGACGGCGACCGTGCAGCCGGCGCGTTCCGGCCGGCTCGCCGTCCTGCAGGACTTCGACACCTGGATGACCACGATCCCCGCCGGCGAGCGCGAGGGCCTCGAGGCGCTCGACCACGACTGAGCTTCACCGCATCAAGCCGCTGATCACCGCGGCTTGTCTCGGGTATGAATGCGACTTCAGAACCTCAGCTGTGCGACGTCGAATGGGTCGCCGAACACCACGAGGCGCACGGTCAGCTGCTTGTTCGCGGCTCCTCGCTCGGCGAGATCATCACGAAGGCGACCGGGGCGCTTGCCGGACACTTCCCGCCCGTGGGCCAGGCTGGGTTGCGTGTGCGGCCCGGGTGGTGGTGCGTGACCACCTGCGAGTGCCGTCGAGGGCTCGCGGTCTCGAATCATCCGGGGTGGCACTACCGCCGTGCACGTTCGAATGAAGCCGGCTCTTGGTACGGCGCCGAGATCCGGTTCGGCCTACGGGCAAGGCGTTCACACGGTCGAGCGACGTGAAGGCCGATTCGGCGGGCCAGCCTCCTGGCTCGTGTGACGATGATCGGATGGACGAGGGTGCCGACCGTTAGATGAACGTTGACCTGCGTATCGTCGTCGGGTTCGTCCTCGGCGGTGGCTTGGCCGCGGTATCGGCACTGCTGTTCCGCGCCACTCTCAAGACGGCGCCGAAGCGCCCCCACTACATCGCGATCGTGGCCGCAGCCGCCGTGGTCGGAGCGGCTGCCGCCGTTTGGCCGCCCAATCTGGTCGCCGCAGGCGCCCTCCTTGCGATGATCGGCGTGCCGGCCGCCGCTGTCGACGTCGTCGAACACCGGGTACCGGACCGGCTCACCGCGCCCCTGGCCGCGGGGATGGCCATCACGCTGGTCACCGGGGCGCTGATCACCGATTCGGCGCCGTCGTTGACCATGGCGCTCGTCGGCGCCGTGGTGTGGGGCGGCGTGCTGCTGGTGTCGTTCGTCCTCACCGGTGATCCAGGCCCCGGCGACGTCAAGCTGGCACCGACCCTGGGGATGCTGCTTGGCTGGCTGGGGTGGAAGTGGCTCCTGACCGGGATCGTCGGTTCCTATCTGCTGGCCGCCCTGCTCGCCGGGCTCGGCCTGCTCGTGAAGCGTTGGAGTCTTCGTGACGGTCGTATGCCGCTCGCGCCGCCGATGCTGGCCGCCACCGTTCTGAGCGCGACATTGGCCGCGTGAATCGAACGCACGGGGAGAACGCCATGTTCTGAGGGCTCAGACACCAGCGAAGGAGCCCGCCGATGTACGAACCTCCGTGGTACGACCAGGATCTCGAACAAGCCGCATCGAACGCGGCCCAGCGTTTCGACCTCGATGATGATCAGGCCCGTGGGTTGGTCGAGATGGTCGTCGACGCACTGGAAGAAGGTGGCGACGCCGTCGGCGACGCGGCCTGGGACGTGGAGAACGAACATCCCGGTGTTCCAGGTGAGGACTTCGTCGAAGACGTCGCCGCGGACCTCGGTTACGAAGACCTGCTGTGAGCTGACCGGCTCAATATTCGGCGTCAGCCGTGCCCGGCTTCGATAGCCATCGTTCCCGGCCGTCGCGCGGCTGTCCGCCGATGAACCCATCCCAGCAAACCACCTCGTGGGCCACGTCCCTACCGAGAAGCCGCGGATCCAAAGTGGACGAGGCGCGGTTGTACGTCAGCACGAGGTTGCTGCCCTGCGTGATCACCTCTGCCATCTGGAGGTGGAAACGTGCCCACTCCAGATAGGTCCTGTACGAGCGCTCCAGCTTCTTGGCCAGGCGACGATGGAAGCCGTTCCGCTTCTGCGGAACATCTGCGATCTCGTCGAAAAGCTCTTTGGCGCGAGCGAAGAAGTTCTCGGCCGCGAGACAGTGATGCGCCGCCGACATGACGTCGTCGGTCGGATTCGGTCGTTTGACTGCGATCATGATTTCCTGCCTTGTTGTCCAGGTGGGGGAATGTCGATCAGGTTGACCTTCTTGCCGATCCGGATGGGTGCGTCAGCCGGGCCGCGCCAGTGGCCGGACACGACTTTCCAGCGTCGGAGCGAGTGGTTGGGTCCGTATGCCTGCCTTCGCAGGAACGGTGCGACGGGGAAGCGGACACCTACGGTGCGCCCGGTCGGCTCGAAGGCCCGTGCCGGTCGAGGAGGTGCCTTCCGGCTGACCGAGAGCACTCGGACCGGATCAGTGGAGTGACCGGCTCGCGCGGACCGCTTCCGCAACGTCTTCGGGAGGTGCTCGTCGGATACTTCCGTGAAGCCGTTCGGCTGGCAGAAGATCCAACCGGCGTGGACAACGCGTAGCCAGTCGATCGTCGTCGTGGCGGCGGCAACCTTGGTCGGGTCGAGGGCTCGTCCGCCGGGCTCATCGGGAACGACGGCTTGGGTAGCTCCCCAGGGCATGTAGATCTCGTTGTCCCAGGTCAGCTCCGCATTCTGTGCGTGAGCGAGCCGGGTCGCTTCGGCCACTGGGAAGCCCACCGCGCGGAACTTTGCGATGATCGCCGCGAAGTCGGTGGCACTCCAGAACGTCAGCCAGAGCCCGCCGTCGGGATGGCTGATGAGGGTGGTTTCTCCCCAGGAGACGGCGACGATGGCGACCTCCTTGCCGTCTTCTCTGGCGTAGGTCGCCAGCGGTTCGGCGAAGAGCATGAAGCCGGTCAGCGCGGGCAAGTCTTGAGGTTCGATGTCCCAGCGATCTCGAAGATTCCGGGCTGCATGGTGAACGAGGGGCGTGATGTCGCTGGTGACGTAGAACAGCCGCGCTTGATGGAGCCGCCGGTACTCGTCCGCCAGCATCAGCTCGGCGCCGATGTCCGGATCACCGACCGGGCGAAGCGTCCCTCGCCCCTCGCGTATCAGCGCCGAGGTGAACAGGTGAGCGGCGAAGGTCGTGAGGTACTCGGCCAGATGCTCGCGCAAGGCGGGAAGCTCACGCGGCTCGGGCGGGCGCCAGGCTGTTTCAGCGTGCTCGGCCATGGTGACGCCCCTCGAACCGCTTCCGAACAGCCAACGACCTCGTGTTGGTGTGTCGCATGGTGCCTCCTAGAAACCTCGACTACTGAGTGAACAAGGTTCAAGGTAAGCAAACTTCGCACACTTAGTCAACAAGGTTTATTCGAGGCGAGACATGCCGCGTTGCCGCTGGTCCGGGCCGGGCGTGCAGGTCCCTGTTAACTTCAGCCTGGTGAGCGGCGAAAACCATCGGGTGGAAGATGGCCGTCCGGCTGGCGAAGGACTGACCCTTCGATACCTCGGGATGGTCGAAATCGGAGAGTGGTTCGAGGTCTCGCACCGGACGGTCGCCCTGTGGCGGCGGCGCTACGTCGTGGATCACCCGTTTCCGGAGCCGGACGTTGTCGTCGGTCGGACACCCGGCTGGTCGCCCTCGCGCGAGGGTGAGATCCGGACGTGGGAGCGGGCGCGGCCGGGCCAGGGTGCAGGTGGCGGTCGGCCGAGGAAGGCTACGTAAGTCGACCTTCCGCAGTAGATGTGAGCTGACTCACGCTGTTCGTCAGGGTTCGAAATTCGCACTGTGATGGCGATCTTGCGTCAAGATCTGCTCTTTTGGTTCAAGATTACGGCGGATAAGTTTTCCGCCGGTATCCAGATGTAGCCTCAGCAATGCGCTGTGGACAACGCGTGATCGTTCACTCTGTTGGAGGCTTCTGTGCTCCCTCGAAGGTCAGGCAGAGTTGTCTTAACTGGGGAAGATTTGTGTTGCAAGTTGCGTGAGTCGGATGGGCTATCGATGAGCTCGCATGGCGACCGCGTGACGAGAGGGGGAGTGGCGGTTGGCGGCATTACTTGGCGACAGGTTGATAGATTGCCGTCGTAGCAACGATGAACGGACATCGCTGATCTTCTGGGTGGTTGGGTTAATAGATGGCGCATGGTCTAAGTCGGTCTCGAGGGGGATGCGTGGACGATCAGGAATCTGATAGAGGAAGCTTCAGTAGGCGAACCTTTGCATTGCTCGCATCGACGACGGGACTATTGCTCGTAAGCTCTGTCCCCGGCGGGGCGGAGCCGCTGCTCGACGAATTGGAAGAGCGCACGATATTGACACTGGCGCGAGTCATCTCCGTCGTGCCTGTGCCGTTCCCTACCTTTGGAGAAGCCAGTCCGGCGACGACACATGCGACGTCCCCGCGGTTGATGGCCGCCGCGGGCCGGTTGGCGCCCGAGCGGCTGAAGGCGGTACGGCAGGGAGTGAGTGCCCTCGCTGTGAGCGCGTTGAAAGGCGAGGTAGAGCACGAGCGGATCGTGCTCAAGGTCGCAGATTTCGTCCGCAATCACGGACCGGCGGCAGTCAAGGCTCCTGTTGGGCTAGCTGTGGCTACATTGTCGCGGAACTTCGATCCGAACTCCGACGCTGCAGCGGAGCTGTGGTTGTCGTTCGCGGACAAATATCGTATGCGAACCGCTGAATGACAGGCGCCGCTGATCGCTTTATCGCCGAGGTTGGCACGTATTTGAGTGACGTCGTCGGGGATTTGCCACCTTTATTACGATCTCGCGCTCTGGATCTCGCCAACAATTCTGGTAAACGGTTGCGTATCCGGATGCTTCATGCGTGCTCGCGATTCGGTCACCCGGAGAATCGGCGACTGGTGAAAATGGGTTCCCTGATCGAATTGGTTCACTTGGCGTCGCTGATGCATGACGACGTGATCGACCGGGCGACCGTTCGGCGCGGCCGCCCGGCAACACATGTCGAGGCGGGCAACGAGATCGCCGTACTGACCGGTGTCGGCTGCATGGCGTTGGTTGGGCAGGAGGCGGCCGGCCTCGGGCAAGTCGTCAGCCGAGTGGTGAGTGACTCGACCGCGGATCTGGCCTACGGCGAGCTGCTCGACATCGAGCGTGCGTTCGACACCGACCTGAGCGACGACGACTACCTGAGCTTGGTGTCGCACAAGACCGGAGCGCTGTTCAAGCTCGCCGCAGTGCTCGGGGCCGGAGAAGCTGGGATCGCACCGGAACTCGTGGACCGTCTCGCCGTGTTCGGTGAGCAAGCCGGTGTGGCGTTCCAGATCGCGGATGACTGTCTCGATCTCTGGGTGGCCACCTCGGGGAAATCTCGTGGCACGGACCACTTGCTGGGGCTGTTCGGGCTGCCGACCCTGTATGCGTTGCGTGCCGGGGTCCCCGGTTTGAAGGAACTGCTGCTGTCCCCAGGCCTGCACGCCGGAGACCTCGACATCATCCGAGAACTCGTCGCGAACTCGGACGGGGTTGACAAGGCGACGGCCGTCGCTCGCGAGTATTACGGTCGCGCGCTTCGTGGTCTGGGGCCGTTGGCGAACACCGCTGCGGGGTCGGTGCTTGTCGGACTGACCGACGCCATGTGGCAGAAATGACCGGGGTCGTGGTGATCGGCGCGGGTGTCGCGGGTGCGATCTGTGCTGAAGAGATCGCGCGAGGGGGCCGTCCCGTCACGTTGATCGGTTCGCCGACCGCGGGCAGTACCTACGACTTGCTGCTGCCTGCGGGCTTTCCGGTGCGGGGGGTGGGCGAGCGGGACGTCGCGAGCTATCTCGTGCGGTTCGGGAAGGAAAGCTCGGTTCGGTGGCAGACCCCCGGGTTGTCGATCTGTGACAGGCACGTCATGGAGTCGGCTTTGGTTGCTCGGGCGGTCGACGCAGGGGCAAGGTATGTCCCGGCGACCGTGGACGCGATCGAACCGGCCGAGGATCGATGGCGATTGGCCGTGTCGCTCGGCGGCGGTCGCCAAGACCTGGAAGCCGATGCCCTAGTGCTGGCGACCGGTGCCGGCGCCGGGCCTTACTCGGCCAAAGCCGGGGGAATCGCCTGCGCGCAGGCCTTCACCGGAATCGACGACGACCAGGTCACCCTCCACCTAGCGGCCCCCGACCACCATGACGCACACAGCGCGCCTTGGTCGATCCGTGTACTACCGTCCGGCGACGGCACAACAGTGACGATCTCCGTGACGACGTTGGCCGCCAACCCGCCCGCGAACCTGATCGAACGTGCCGTCGAGGAGCTCGTGGCAGCGGACGGCCGGTACTCGCGGCTCGAACCGATCGGTGATCTCAAAGTGAGCGCGGTGAACGGCGCCTTCGACCCGGAGGCCGCCATCGAATCCCCTGGCCTGCGGATCGGCTCGGCCGCAGGGCTGGTCAACCCGTTCACCGGTGAGGGGATCAGCTACGCGGTTCGTAGCGCCCGCCTGGCGAGCCAGGCGCTCGCCGGTGGCGAAGGTGCTGCTGCCCGGTACTCGCGGTCGCTCTCGCGGACTTTCGTCGGGCAGTTGGGCACCGCAGAGCACGCCGCCCGCCGCTATCACCTTGCATGGCGCATGCTCGCCCATACCGCCACCCAGGACAACCCGTTCTTCGCGCAAGGGCGCCGAGCGGTCCTCTTGCCCGGAGGCTTCGGTCAGCTCACCCCGCCACTGCCGATCCGCGCCGAACGGGCCGAGCCCTTCATGCTCGCGTGCGCGGAGGTGCTCATGGTGTCGGTGCGCCCGCACTGGCCCTTTCTCGCGTCCTTGGCGGCCGGACGCGATGACCACGACCAGCAAACCCTCCGACCGGCGGCATTGTTCGTCGCGGCCGTCCTCGCCTGCGGAGCCAGGCCCAAGGTGGCCTGGGCACCCGTCTCGGCGGCCATCGAACTCGTCGGGCTCGGCATGCTCGCCTTGACCGCCACGAAATCGACGATAGCCGCGGAATCTACCGGCATGGACTGGTCGTCCGCCACGGCGATCCTCGCCGGAGACTTCCTGCTGTCCAAGGGGGCGCAGCTGATCGCCCGAAACGCTCCTGACCTTTCGGGGCCGTTCGCCGCTTGGATGAACGAACTCGTCGAGCTTCGGGCCAGGGAGGTCGCGGAGCCTGGTTGCTGGGCCGCTTCGTTCTTCGGGGCGCTCTTCGAGTTCCCGGCGAGAATCGGCGCCGGGCTGGCCGGCGCAAACAGCGAAGAAACCGCGCGGCTCAGGGAGATCGGCTACGAATGCGGCATCGCCTTCGTGTACACCGAAGACACTCTCGCGCTGAATGGCGAGCAGACCCGCCTCGACACCACACTCGACGGACTCCGCGCCGCGCGGTTGTCCACGGTCCCGCCACTTGTCGACGGGGTGGCCCAAGAGGGTTTTCGAGACAGCTGCCGACAGGAAGCCACCGCAGCATACGGTCGCGCGATGGTCCTTCTGCGAGAAGTCGGCACAGGCGTCACACGCGCGTTCTTCGAAGAAATCGTTTCCGAAATAGCCGGACCGGTTCTACGGAAAGGGAGAAAAGAATGAAGATTCCTCGTCTGGTCGTTCTGGCCACCGCTGTCTGGGGAGGGCTCGCTCTACTCAACGTGGCGCCGGCCGCGGCGGCGGACACGATCACGCTTCCGTCGTTGTCCGCGGACGCGGCGCAGGTGGTACGAGAAGCCGCCAAGCACTCGAGATTACTGGCAGCCACGCACCCGGTCCCGGACCTCACCGGGGATCACATCGCCGATGTGCTCACGGTAACGGCCAGTGGCAACGCACTCGAAGCGCACGCCGGAACGGGAGCCGCCGCCGGCGCCGGGGCCTTTGGTACCAAGGTCGGCGTCGGCAGTATCGCCGCCGATCGGCGCTACGTCGGCCAGGCCGACTTGAACGGCGACGGCTACAACGACGTCATGAGCCTCAGTACTGGAGGTGCGCTCTACTTCGCGCAACACAGCGGAACCGTGAACGGCGCCGCTACCTTCCGCCCGGAAAAGAACATAGCCAACGGGTGGCAGACCGCCGCACTGCTGACGTTCACCGATTTTCTGGGCAAGGACAAGGAAAACCCGACGGAACTCGACGGGCTGGCCGACATCCTCTTCCGCGTGCCGACCGACAACAGCGTGTACCTCTACGTCAACCAAGGTGTCGACGCCAATGGCAACATCACCTTCTTCAGCTGGGGAAAGCTGCTCAACAACGCGCAGGCCGTGACGAGCATCGCCGTCGCCGACGTGACCGCCGACGGATTCCCCGACTTCTACACGACCTTCACCGACGGAAGCACCCGCCTGCTGGACTTCTTCGCCGAACAGGATGCGAGCGGGAACTGGGTCGCGAAGTGGTACACGATCGCCGCGACCGGCGCGGCTGTCCACGATGTCCGGTTGACGACCGACGTCAATGACGACGGCTTCCCCGACCTGGTCACCCGGACGAAGGCGACCGGTCAGCTGGAAGTCGCCCTGCATACCAAGAACTGGAACCCGGCCTCGCCAGCGACCGTTTTCGACACCACGAACCGGAAGGTGCTGGCCACGGGCTGGAACATATATCGAGCGGTCGCCTGACGCGCCACGCAGGACAATGGGGAGGAACATTGCTCGACGACGCACGGACGCTCGGCGACCTTGAGCGCGGGAAGTCCGAAATACTCGGCCGCTTCTGGCAGGGCAGGAATATCGTTTCCGTGGGGATCAGCACGCGATTCCGGGCCGGTGAACGAACCGATCAGCCCGCGGTCCGGGTGGGGGTCGCCAAGAAAAGAAAGCCGTCCCACGTCCGATCCGACGAGATGCTGCCCTCGACCATCGACATCGACGGCAAGACCTATGCCGTGGACGTCGTGGAAGTCGGCGAAGCGATCTCCTATGAGTCACCGCCTGGTTGGACCTTCGACTACACAATGCGTCCCATGCGCCCTGGGCTCGCAGTGGCCAACGCCGGGAACGATACCGAGCAGGGTCACAGCAGGGGAACGCTCGGCTGCTTCATTCGCGACAACGGACGGCTTTCCATCCTGTCGAATGCGCACGTGCTTGTCGATTACAGTGCCAATACCGAAAGGGACATAACTCAGCCGGGACCGACCTGGGACAGTGACGGCAACTTGACCAACCGTGTCGCGACCCTTGAACGAAGTGTGCCTTTCAAGGGTGGGGTCTTGTCGAGGAACATCGCCGATGTCGCTACTGCGGTGCTCACCGACTCGGAGAACTACAACGTGGCACCGTTGGATCCGCGGATGCACCCGCTGTCGCCCGAGCATAAGGCGGTGGGCCTGTTCTTCGCGGGGAACGAACATTGCTCCACAGGATGGATCTGCAAGATCCACAATGTTCTCGCGGCCTTGGGGCCGGGTATCGAGCTGCTGACACCGAATTCGGCGCTCCTTGCAGGTGAGTACCGTTATCAGGCGAATATTCAAAAAGTGGGGGCGCGCAGCGGGTACTCGTCCACGCAGATCGACGATATCTCCGCCAGTGTCAAGGTCACCTATCACGACGGTCGCAGGATCAACTTCGTGGACTGCATCGGCACCGGGAGGCTGGGATGGCCTGGAGATTCCGGATCCCTCGTCAGCCTCGGTGGGTCCGGCTACGACTGGGTTCCGCTAAACAATCCCGACGGCGATTGCGCAATTCTCGGCGCGGTCGGGAACATGTACGATCTTCCGGTGGCGTCGGAGGTCCCATATGCAGACCGGATCCGTGACGACTTCTTGTCACTGACGCGTCTGGGCAGCCTCTTGATCGACCTGTTCTATCTCAATGCCGAAACGGTTCGCACCCGCGCCGAAGTCTCGCCGACGAACAACTACGAGAAGGCGGGCGCGCGTACCCTTTACGACAAGTACTATGGATTCGTAAAGGGGGTACTCGACAACCCTCGCGACCCAGCGAACGTCGTCAAGCAGGAACATCTCGACGATACCGCGCAGGCGATCAACGGCGCGGCAATGCACATGACCACCGAGGAGTCCCAGGCACTCGCCGACATCTACCAGCAGGTGATCAAGAAGACGCTGGGGATGAATTACGACCAGATCCTGGCCTACATGAATGATCAAGCGGTGTGCGCCTCCGTGCTCAACCGGCTAAAGTCGGTGCCGACCATCGTGACCCAGGGGGTAATCGGAGGGTGAACGACAGTGGTGGGCCGTCCGACGAAGACCGGCGCTGGCTCGAAGAGATGGTGCTGCGGGACACCACGCTCGATGGCGGCGGCTTCATCATGGAGGGGCGAAGCTGGGCGATCTGGCTCATGACGGCTGAGCCCGATGCGGAGGAGAGCAGGCCGCAGATGTTACGCGGATACCCGGTGCGTTACCGGAAGGGCCCGATACGGTGGATGCGTGACGGTAATGGTGAGGCGTAGTCGGCAGATGGCCCTCGTTGCCCTCGTTGCCGCCACGGTGGTGGGCTGCAGCGATGGCTATGCCATCGACCCGATTGTGCCGCCGGAGCCGATACCGCTCGTGGGATCGAAGGGTGACTTCGCGATCGACACATCGAATCCGGCGGCGGTCTGGGTCGAACGCAATCAGAGTTCACCGCTCGCCGCGACTGTGCGGGATCGCATCGTCGGCAAGCCCAACGCGCATCTGGTGAAGGCCCCTGAATCCGGCGTCGCCGCTGACGTCACGCCGTATCTCGACGCGGCACGAGTCAGCGGTCGGCAGGCGATTCTGCTGGCCGATACCGACGCCGGCGCTGCCTGCGGTACGACCTCACCCACTGCCTACTCCAACTGGGGGAGCGCTTTGGGGACCACGATCGGTAACCGTGACGTGATCGTTGTCCTCCGGCTGGGCGGAACGGCTTGCAAGCCGGTTTTCCCCGCAGAAGTCCGACAGCGCCTGACCGATGAAGTCGTGTCGAAACTGCGTGCGACAGCCGGAAACGTCCGGATCGTCCTCGACGTCAGCGATCTCGCGGCGCAGGAGCCGGCGGCGGTGACGCGGTTCCTCGCCACGGTCGCCGTCGAGAACCTCACCGGAATCGCGGTCAACGTCGGTCTCAACGCGGGCGATGCGGAGGTCGAGGCGATGGTGTCTAAGATCCAACTCGGTCGTCTCGTGGCTCTTCAGGACTCGAGTCGGAGCGGAGCCAGCGGACAGAACTCCTGCAATCGCCGGGAGGCAAGGGTCGGTCCATGGCTGCATTTGGACCCTGACCCGGGCACCGTGCAGCGAATGTGGCTCACCACACCTGGTGTGTCGGATGGCCCGTGTGGAGCCGCCCCGAACAGCACTGCGGGAGAGTTCGTGCCTGAACTTGCGGATTTACTGGTCAGTCAGCAGCGGTAGCAGCCGGCGTGACGTCGATGAAGCCGGCTTCCGGGGCAGTTGCGGCCCGTGGAACGCCGGCTGACGCCGTCGAGGTTGTGCTGTTCAGGCGTGGCTTGGAGAGCACGGTCATCGCGTCGCCACGCTGCCCCTTCTCGCCTCTGCGACCGCGGGTCAGGACGGTTGGTCTTCGAGGCTGGCTTTGGATACGCATTCTCGACCTGGCGAACTGCTTGTCATCGACGAGTTCGAGCAATGGTCTGGATCGTCTTGGCCGTAGAAGGGGGCGTTATTTCGGTGGAGCGGCCCTCTGCATCATAGGCGGGTTGTCGAAGTGAATATTTTTATGGACGCCTTTTCGCTCAGGGCGCTCTCGCGTAGCTCATTCAGCTTTCGCAGATACGGCGCTGTGTCTTCGGTGCCTTCCAGTACCAGCATCGCGGTGGCAGTGTGAACGACGAGGACGGAGTTGCCGTCGTAGTCCTCGAAGAGGCCGAATGCTGTTTGAAGGTCTTCATCGAAGCTGTCGGACGGAATGATGTGTATGTTGCAGTGCGGGACGCTCGAGGTGATCACCAACTGAAGGAGTTGTTCATCCAGGACGCTGTGCATCGTCGGGTCGTGGAGAGCGATCTCATCGATGTAGAAGGTGGCGTCGAAGCCATACCTCGCACCCTTGAGTACTTCCTGCCGCGAGAGTCGTGCCTGCACGGCTTCCTTGACGAGTGGGTCCTTGGGGTTCCGGTTGTGTCGCAGCATCACTTCCGCGTACTGCTCGCTCTGCAGCAATGAAGGGATCCGCCGCGGTTCATAGAACGTCATGGTCTTGGCGCTCGCGTGCAGGAAGTCGAAGGTCGGGAGCAGATCAGGCATGTTCTCCGGGTGGCGTTGGAGGTCGTAGCCATTGGCTGGTGCCTCGGCCAATTTCTTCAGGCGATCGAACTCGGCCGGTGCCGTCTTAGCCTTCGCCAAGTAGGCGACGACCTCTAGAACAGATCCCTCGCGTTGTCCGCTCTCCATGCGAGAGACTTTCGGAGCTCCCCAGCCGAGTGGGCGGCAAATATCGACTTGAGCCAGGTTGGAAGCTTCTCGTGCGCGCCGCAACGCGGCGCCGAGCTCTCGGCTTTTGGCTGTTGACTCCTCGGCACGCTTGGATCGTGCGGGTGGTTCAGGTGCCGATTTGAACACGACGGATCACTTTCTCAAGTCGGGCTTGGTCACGGCCACTGAGGGACTTTGTGGCCAGAGTCGGTGGTGGAGTTCGGGAGGGACGAGTGCTGCCAGCGAGAGCCGGGCGGTGAGCACTTCCCTTGCAGCGAGGTCAAACCGTTCGCACGGCCACTGCTGGCCAAAGCAGATTGAGCAGCGGAACGTGACGTCGGGGTCGGGCAGATGTGCGGTCAGGTCGCATACCGAGGAGGCGACCTTGCCCAACGGGCTGTCGCTGTCGACGATCACGCAGCTCCACGACCGGATCGGTGGTGGTTCGTCCATGACCGGGTCACCCGCCTCGGCGTCGTCACGGGAATGGGTAAGTCTTGTTCGGGCCGCGCGGCAAGCCGCCCTACGGCCTCCTGCCTTCTTGTGGCAGCGGAAGTAGGGCTTCCAGGTACGGCCGTGGCTGTGGCGGGAGAACGATGACTTCGGTCGGCTCGTCGTCCAGCAACTCAGGCTCGGCCGAAGGCCATTCGACTTCCTCATCCTTTCGCCGCCGTCTGACCCTGGCGACGATCGCCAAAGCCGCCCAGTACGGCTGCCCTTGGAACAGGTGGATTCGTCGGCGCCTTCTGATGTGGCTGATGATGAGCCAGATCAGGCAGACGGTGACTACGGCAGCGCTGACGGACCAGAACATCGACATGGCGGCCTCCTGGACGGCATTCGCTTAGAAGCCTTCGCGAAGCCGGTAGGCCAGCCTGACGGAGACGCACGGCCAGATCTGTCCGCAGCACGAGCATCGGCCGTGGAGCGGGACGGTGTCGGGGAAAGGCGCGTGTACGGCGAGATACAGCGTCAGCAAGCTATACAACTGGACGGGTTCAGGATCCTGCGATCGGTTGGCTCGCGATTTGGTCGGCCAGAACGGCATCCGGCGCTTCGAATGGCGGCGCATCGAGTTGTTGCAGACGGTTGTCGTCATTGCTGACCTCCGGACGCGGGTGGTTTTCCTGGACTTTCACCACTCTGGCGTGACCGGTATAGTTACGTAACGGGGTAACGTCGCTACGTTTGGTACTTACCCTCATTTACCCCCTGGCAGAGCCGGAGACCACATGGCCGACGAGAGTGTCACCGCCGAGACGGCGCAAGCCCGTCTCGCTGGGGAGATCAAGCGGCTCCGGGGTGCGGCCGACCTGAGTCAGTCCGGCTTGGGTGAGCGGGTGGGATACACCCGGAACTACGTTTCCATGGCCGAGCGGGCCGGTGGGAATCTCCCGTCGCAGAACCTCGTCGAGGCGCTCGATCAGGCCCTTGGTGCCGCAGGGCGGCTGTGCGCGCTTTGGCGCGAAGCCAAGGAGGAGCAACAGGTTCGTCGTCGCTTGGCGCAAGTTACGGTCCTGACCAGTTCGCCAGAAGGGGTTGAAGATGCGGAACTCAGCCGGCAGGCAGTCGCCGAGGACGCACGCGATGCCGCGCGGACTGCGCGCATGATCGCGTCTTCGGGAACGACGAACGAGGCCGTCGAGCAGTTCGATTCCGAGATCCGCAGGATCGCCGCGGCCTACATCTCCCGGCCGCTGGTCGACGTCTTCGGCGAAATTCGGGAACTACGCCAAGAGGTCTTCCGGCTGCTCGACAGCAACCGGATCCCGAACCAGCTTCGTGACCTCTATCTGCACGCGAGCAGGCTCGGCGGCTTGCAGGCACACGTGTCGCTGGACCTCGGCGACTACCGTGCCGCCGACATCCACGCACAGACCGCGTGGCTGTACGCCAAACTCGCCGGACATCAGGACATGCTCGGCTGGATCAAGGCGCTCCAGAGCCTGATCGCCTACTGGGATGACCGGCTCGAGGACGCTGTCGAACGGGCACGGGAAGGAGCATTGTTTCGGCCCCGTGGAACGACTGGAGCTCGCCTGGCGAGTCTGGAAGCGCGGGCCTGCGCGGCACGCGGTGACGAAGAGGGAACGCTGACCGCACTCGATGTCGCGGAGACCGCGCGCGCCGACGCGACCATGGACGAGTACTCCGGCGTCTTCACCTTTCCGGCGGCGAAGCAGTCGGTGTACGCCGGAACCACGCTGCTGACCTTGAAGAGCAGTCCGGCACTGGCGAAACAGGCCATCGGAAAGTCGCAGTTCGCGCTCGACGTCTACCAGGCGGCGGCCCCCGCCGATCGTTCCGCGGGAGACATCTTCGCTGCCCGCCTCGACTTGGCTGGCGCACATATGGTCCTGGGCGATCTGGATGCCACGCAGTCGTTCCTGGTTCCCGTTCTCGCCGCGCCTCAGGTGCGCCGAACGGCCAGCATCATCAAGAGGGCCCGCGACATCGGAGATCGATTGAGCTCCACGAAGTACCTGACAACGGCCAGCGCCAAGGGGCTGCGCAACGAGATCCGGGAGTTCTGCGCGCCGCCACCCGCGCTTCCGCCCGGATCGGCGGTGGTCGCGAAGTGACATCGCGACCTGAAGGTGTGGACACGACGAGCCGTGCCAAGCTCGCTGGAAGTGCGTACAAGGACGAGGCCGATCTGGCCGCACGGCAGTCGCTATACAGCTGGCAGCAGCCGCGCTACGACCTGCCTGGCATCGTCCTCGAACACCTGCCGGCGTCAGCGACGAGCGTGCTCGACCTGGGCTGCGGGAACGGGAAGTTCCTCGACCGCATCCGGCGTGAGCGTCCGCAGGCGCTCGTCATCGGAGCTGACATCTCGCCGGGAATCCTGGCGCCCTTGCCACCGCCGACCGTGGCGGCGGACGCGGCGGCCCTGCCGTTCGCGTCCGGACGGTTCGATGTCGTCCTGGCACTGCACATGCTGTACCACGTCGCCGACCTGCCTGCGGCGCTCGAAGAGATCCGCCGGACGCTCGTTCCCGGCGGCCTCGTGTTCGTCTCGACGAACGCGCACAGCGACAAGGTTGAGCTGGACGACCTCTGGTCAGCGGCCGCCGGCGACGTCCTCGGCATCGACAACGGACCGAGGCGGGTGGCGCTCAGCGAACGGTTCGCGCTCGAAGACGCGCATCGCTTCCTCGAGCCATACTTCGAGCAGGTCACCGCGGTCGATCTTCCCGGCGTGATCACCGTCCGCGAATCCGACCCTGTGCTCGCGCACCTCCGTTCGTATCGGGCTTGGGCCGACGAAGGCGGGGTTCCCTTCGGCGCGACGATCGATCGCGCGCATGAGCTGCTCGTCCAGCACATCGACCGGCACGGCGAGTTCACGATCTCCTGCCGCGGCGGCGTCATCGTCGCGCGAAAGCGCCTCTGACCAGGCAACTCACAAGTTGATCACCTTGGGTAGTCACGTACTACAAACGGGCGAAAAGTTGCTGATCGTGGTCACCTGACGACACTCCGGGCATACCGTGAGTTTCGGGAGAGGGACGAACGACCCGGCATGGTCAGTCCGGCGGGAGCGTGACCGCGCGACCGCATGCTGAGTTGTCGCCTGGGAGTTGCGTGTAGGGGGAACGGATATGGCGGAGCGCCGCCGTGCCGGCTTTGCCGTGCCATTGCGAAACCCGGAATTCCGGGCGCTTTGGGTCGCCGAGCTGCTGTCGATCGGCGGCGACCAGATCGCCCGGGTCGCGTTGTCGTTGCTGGTGTTCAAGGAGACATCGTCCGCGGCGTTGACCGCGTTGACCTACGCCTTGACCTTCATCCCATCCGTACTCGGCGGCTTCCTGCTGTCCGGTCTCGCCGACCGCTTTCCGCGGCGAGCGATCCTTGTCGTCACCGACGTCGTTCGCGCGGTCCTCGCTGCGGCCATGGCGCTGCCAGGGCTTCCGCTGCCTGTGCTCTGGGCGTGTGTCGCGGTGCTCAGCGCGGCGGCGGGCCCGTTCAAAGCGGCGCAGTCAGCGTTGCTGCCACAGGTCCTCGGACGCGAGGACTTCCCGGCCGGGCTCGCACTGCGGCAGTTCACCGGTCAGGTCGCTCAGGTGGTCGCTTTCGGATCCGGCGGGCTCGTGCTGACGCTGATCGAGCCGCATCTTGGAATGCTCGTGAACGCGGGCACCTTCATGCTGAGCGCCGTGATCATCCTCAAAGGCGTGTCATCGAGGTCGGTCAGCGGAACCGACATCGAGCAAGCGGAGCCAGCGCAAGCGCCTGCCCGAACGTGGTTCCTGCTTTACGCCCTGGTCCTGCTGGTGGGTGTCTACGTCGTGCCCGAGGGCTTGGCGGTGCCGTACGGACACGCGCTGGGGATCTCCGCCTTCGGCATCGGTTTGCTGCTCGCTGCCGACCCGCTGGGAAGCGCCATCGGTGCCTGGCTCACGACGCGGTTTCGCTTGCCCGCTACGCCGCTCACCGCGTTGCTGTTCGCGGTGGTGGCCGGCCTGCCTCTCGCCGCCTGCGTCTTCGAACCGGGAGTGGTCACTTCGATCGTCCTTTGGGCAGCGTCCGGTGCCGTCTCGACCGCCTTCCTCATCCAGGTGCAGACCGTCGTCGTCGACCTGGTGCCGGATGCTCGGCGCGGGGGAGTGATGGGTCGGATGTCGACGTGCCTGCAGTGTTCGCAGGGCGTCGCGATCCTGGGCGGCGGGCTGGCCGCGCAGCAGTTCGGGCCGTTCAGAGCCGTTGCCGCCGCGGGCGCTGTCGCGATCGGAGCGGCGGCGGGGATCAGTGTGCTGTGGGCCCTTACCCGCTCCCGGCGGCGCGCCGGGAGCGAGCGTGGTTCAGCGAATGAGGACGCGCGAGATCACCAGTCCTTGTTGGTCATCGATGAACCCTCCTCCCAGCGAACGGACTGCCTGGACGGCCCGCCCGCTGAGAACACCCCGACGACGGCGTCCGCCGGAGGACCGCCTGGGGACGCAAGCGACTCAAGTATGCAGGTCAGGGCCTCCACTGTGACCAGGGAGGCCTCCGGTGATACAGAACGTATTTGGAATGTCACACGGTGGAAGCTCTGGTCGCTGCAGGGACGGGTGATCACCTTCGTTCTGGCAGTCGAGATCGTCGCGGTCGTCTTCACGCTTCTGCTGGACGGGTTCACGCCGGTGAACCGATCCGATCTCTTCCGGTTCGGTGTCCTCGTGGTGCTCGGTCTCCTCGCGGCGGAAGTGACCCGGGCTGTCGAGCAGATGCGGCGCCGGTTCTCAGATACTCCGCACGTCAACATGAGCTCGGTCTGGACACTCGCGGCGGCCTTGCTGGTCACGCCGGCTTTGGCGGCGGCGATCGCGGTCATCCTCTATGGGCACATGTGGTGGCGCAGCTGGCGTCGAGTGTCCGGTATGTGCCTTTACCGGGTGGTGTTCAGCGCGAGTTCGGTGGTCATCTCCTGTTGTTCGGCCATCGCGGTGGCCCGCTTGCTCCCCACTGTCCAAGCTCTCGAACGCATCGACGACGGCGCCCTGTTGGGTCTGGCCGTGGTGGTCGTCTGCTATTGGCTGGTGAACTCGGCATTGGTCGCCGGGGTGATCGCGTTGTCGCCCGGCAAGCGTTCGGTCGGGACACTGGTCGGCAGCTGGAGCGAGAACAGCCTCGAATTCGCGACATTGTGCGTCGGCGTCCTGGTCACGTTGTTGATGGTCTGGCATCCGCTCGCGCTGGTCTTCGTCATGCTGCCGCTGTATGTGCTGACGCGCAGCGTTCTCGTTCGGCAGCTCGAAGCCGCGGCGACGACGGACAGGAAGACCGGCTTGCTCAACGCCGAGACGTGGAAGACTCTCGCGGAGAACGAGGTGGCCAAAGCTCGGCATCACCATGCGCCGATCGGCGTCCTGATGATCGATGTTGACAAGTTCAAGTCGGTAAACGACACCTTCGGACACATTGCCGGGGACAGGGTCCTGCGCGAGATCGCACAGGCGATCGTCGAAAACGTTCGGTCGTACGACATCGCCGCGCGATTCGGAGGAGAAGAGTTCGTCGTTCTGCTGCCGGGCGCTGATACGACGGCCTCGGTCGACATCGCGGATCGTGTCCGCGAGGCCGTTCGCGGGATGAGGTTCGATGACGAATTGGGTGATTTACGCCTTAGTGTCTCAATCGGCGTAGCTTCCTATCCGGAAGCGGGCGAAGCTCTCAACGATGTGCTCGTGGCGGCGGACAACGTCCTGTTCGCAGCGAAGGATGCGGGCCGGGACAGGGTTCGTTCGTTGATTCCGGATCCTCGCCGGACGGCATCCGCCAGGGCGTATTAAGCGCCTCGGCGGTCGGCCTCGTCAGCTTGGCGGTCCGCTTGATAAACCTGAGCCCACTCGGCCAGCGGCCGGACGGCGCGGAGCAGCGAGCGTCCCGTCGGGGTGAGTACATAAGAGACTGTCGCGAAGTTGCCCGATGCGGCGTGCCGTTCGATGAGACCGTCCTCGCGAGCGCGCTGAAGAGTGTCGCTCAGTACTCGATTCGACAGCATGCGATCTCGGTCGGTGCGCTTTTCGACGTCGTTGATCGCTGCCAGCAGTTCCTTGAACTGCGTTTCACCGCGAGCAAGCCCGGCCAAGACGGCGACGGTCCACCTGCCTCTCAAGAGATCCAAGGCGATCTGAACGCTGTGCCGGTACGGCATTTCCCACCCGTCCATACCGACCAGCTAACACGATTCACCACCGCTTGCGCGCGAGCAATTCTACTTATTCCTACACCCGGACGAGTGACAAAGCCCCTGATGAGCCAAGGCTCACCCGGTGTTGAGCTTGCCCTCACCGGGCCGGAAAGCGGTATTCCTGATTTGCCAGGAACGGACTGCCTGGCGACGCAGGAGAAAGAAACGAAGGCCGGCTGGACAACCTCCCCTCGCTCGAGGAACTCGCAAGCGCCTCGGGCAGTTCCAGCCGGCCTTCGCCTTCAGGTAGGTCCACGGAGGGAGGCCGGATGTCAGCCGAATACGTTCTCGACTGCGGTGATCGAGCGAAGCTCCCCGCGGGCGAAGAAGAGGAAGAACTGTTGAGCCGGTACGTCTGGTGTGACGAGTGCCGGATCTGGCGGCGCGTCATCGAGCAGGTGGATCCCTCCGATCTGGATGCCGAGGTCGGAGGATGACCGTCACCGATTTCACCGAGCGGTTGAGGAAGGCTCGACGACGTGTGTCCGATCCGAGGCCGCCGTCGAAGAGTTCGTCGCGTTGGCTCAACCTCGCCACGGTGGTCGTCGCCCTGGTGTTCGCTCTGGTCATCGTCCATCTCGTCGCGGTCCTCAGAGACAGGACGGTGCCCGCGCTTGTGCTCGCTAGGGATGTCGGCGCGACTCAGCCGTTCACCGAGGCAGACCTGGCCGCTGTCGACCTGGTCCCTGACCACGACGTCCGCTTCATCCGAGCGGCCGACCGAGCCGCTGTCATCGGTCGCGCGCCCGCCGTCGGCCTTCAGAAGGGGACGCTCCTCGCCGCGGCCAGCCTCATACCGGAGGGCGTACCGGGAACCGGATTTCAGGTAGTCGGCCTGCGGGTCGAAGCCGGCCACCGACCGAGTCAGCCTCTTTGGCCGCATGCGCGGGTCTGTGTGTCGCCTCTGCCGCAACCGCTGCCCTGTGACTCGCTCCCATCGGCGGGAAACGCGTTCGTCGCCAGGGTCGCTGGAGTCGGGTCACCTGACTCTGACGGGACGGTCGTGGTCGACGTGATCGTCGATTCCGAGCACATCAGTCCGGCTCTGGCTGCGGCAAGCGGGTCCGTGATCATCAGCCTCAGGGGAGCATGACATGAAGTCCAAGCTCGTGATCGCCTTGCTCATCGCGGCCAGCACGGCCGGGTGCAGTGAGAGTGGAAATACGCCCTCGACCGCGCCGGCCGCACCTACGGTTTCCCCGACGTCAAGCCAGGCCCCGACAGCTGAGGACGTGGCGAAGCAGAAAGCGCTCGAGGCTTACGAAGGCTACTGGCGCGTCAGCACCGCTGCGGAGAAGGCGCCGCAATCGAAGGACTGGCGCTCAACGCTGGGCGAGTACCTCGTCGACCCGGAGCTGACGCGTCACCTCGCGGAAATCCAGAACCTGGCCTCCGTGCCGTCGCATATGGAAGGTGACTACCGGCGGTCCCCCGCGGTGACCGCGGTGTCGCTCGACGAGCGCGATCCCCGGATCAAGATCACCGACTGTCTGGATCGGACTGGACTCCACCTGGTCAGCGACAAGCCGGGCGAACAGGGGCGGGTTCTCGACAACCCGGACCAGCCGCGGCGGTACGAGTTCCGTGCCGAGGTCGCCCGGTACGCAAGTCTGAACGACCGGTGGCTGGTCCAGGTCGTCGAAGCCGCCTTGGAGAAGCCATGCTGACGAAGACGATCGGCTCGGCGCTGCTGGTGACCGCGATGGTCAGCCCGGCGGCGGCCTGGGCCAGCCCGGCGCCAGGCCCAGGCGGTTGCCAATCCTCGGGGGTGCGCGGGACCTGCTGGGTCGGTGCGACGGATCCCGGCCGGCCGGGCCGCGAGGGAGGCCAGCCGGGGATCGGACCAGCCAGCTCGGGAAAGCGCGCCGGACCGGCACCTCAATGCGTTCCGATGGCGATTCCACAGCCAGCGAGCGGCGACCCGATGTGGGCGGGAAAGGACCCGTCGAAGGGGCGGCTGGTCGTGATGATCTGCGGCGTCGGAGGGCCCGGCGGTGGGTATCCCGGCGAGGCTCGTGTGGCTTATGTGCCTAACGGAACCGAGGCTCCCGTTGTCCCGCAGGTTTCGCCCGCCGAACTCGCTCAGCAGGCGATCGACCAGATGGGACTCTCCGCGCCCGACATCAGGCTGGCGCCGCCCGCCGATTCGCCGCACGGAGCCACGATCGGCTTTCCGGTGTGGATGTGGAGCGCACGAAGCGAGGCAACCACCGGTCCGGTCACTCGGACGGCAACCGCCGGAACCGTCAGCGTGATGGCCACCGCAAGGCTCGCTCGCATCACCTGGTCGATGGGCGACGGCGCGACGAAAGCCTGTGCTGGACCGGGCACGCCGTTCACCGAAGACAAAGCTGGCCTCGCGTCACCTGACTGCGGGCACGTCTACCTGGCAAAGGCTTCGTCCGGTGCCTTCTCCATCGCCGCGACCGGCCACTGGGAGATCAGCTGGTCCGGCGGCGGGATATCCGATTCCGAGGCGATGGACCTGACATCGAGCGCCAGGTTGCCCGTCCGCGAAATCCGCACGCTGAACTCCGGGGAGGACGGCCATGAATGACCCGGCTCAACTCGAGAAGCCACCGCTCGCGCCAGAGGTCCGCCCACTTCGGCGGCGCCCCTCGAAGCTCCTGATCCTCGTGGGGCTCGTACTGGCAGCGCTGTGCGCGACCGGGACCGTGTTCATCTACCGGAACATCGACACGACGATCGCCGCGGTAGGTGTCGCCGCTCCTGTCCGATACGGGCAGGTCGTCCTCGACAGCTCCGTGCGCGAGGTCCAGGTCCGACCTGATCCTGGCGTCACGCCGGTGCTGTGGAGGGACCGTTCGCACCTCATCGGGCGGAAGGCCACCACGAATCTCTGGCCGGGGAGCGTGCTGACCGCGCAAGCGGTCGGAGGAGAGCTCCCACCCAGGCCGGGAGAGCAACTGCTGGGCATCGCTGTCAAGCCGGCTCAGCTCCCGGCGACTCCGTTGGAGCCGTTGAAGCCTGTTCTCCTCGTTCCCTCCGGCCAGGGCGCCACAGTGACCGAAACCTGGGAACCGGTGCAAGGGACGGTCGTCCGCGTGGGGGAGCGGGATCAGACCGGACTCCGCGTTGTCGATGTCGTCGTGGCCGAGCAGCAGGGCCCCAAGCTCGCGACCAAGGGATCCGTGGGCACGGTCGCGATCGTTCTGCTGCCGGGGAGTTGAGCCATCCATGCTGATCACATTCACTTCCCTACGCGGAAGTCCGGGAACGTCTGCCGCGACGCTGGCCCTGACTTGGGCTTGGCCGCGCCACGCTGTCGCCGCGGAGTGCGATCCGTCCGGCGGCCAGGCGCTGGCGGTGTTCGACCCGGGTGGCTCGCTCGGCCACCGAGGGATGTTCGAAGCGATGCTGGCCGCGCGGACGATGCCGTTGCCGCAGGCGTTGTGGCAGCAGGCGATCACGCTGCCGGACGGCACCGGGCGACATTTTCTCCTGCCTGGGCCGCAAACGACTCGGATAGCGGAAAGCCTGCAATGGCAGCGACTGGCGCTGGCGTTCCGGACCTGGGAGTCGGTCGACGTCCTGGCGGACTGTGGTCGACTTCGTTCTCGCGCTATGCCGCATGCTGTCCTGGGGAACGCCGACCTGACGGTGCTGGTCGTACGCAACGACCGGCATTCGCTCCGAGCATTGTCGTCCTCTGTGGACTTGGTTCGCGAAGAGATCGGCCTACTCGGCACAGCGGACGACGGTTTGGTGGTCGTTGTTGCGGCTACTCCCGCTGGGTTTCCAATCAAGGAGATCGAGAGGCAGTTCGGGAAACTCGGCCTGCCGGTGGTCGGTGAGATGCCGTGGGATCCGTCCTCCGCCACGCAGTTCACGGACACTTTCAAGCCAGGCAAACGCTTCGAGACCTCGTCGTTGCTTGAAACGTCCCGGAAGCTCGGGTTCGAAATCGGCAAGCGAGCCTTCACTCGGTCGCGAAGGCTTCGAGGGCGTGCGATCCATGAGCAGGCCCCTGCCAGGCAAGAGAGGCCACGACGTGAACTCGTGCGGAGGCCGCCCCCACCTTCGATCCCGCGGCCCGCCGCGTCTGCTGGCGAAGGGGACCGCCATGTTGGTTGAACAGGACTTCGCAGGAGCGGACGAACTTGTCGATCATGTCCAACAGGCTCTCGCGAAACAGGTCGAAGAAGAGATGGCACGCCATAGCGAGCCGGAATCGGGAAGTTACGAGCGTGCACTCGCAGGAAAACTGATCGACGAAGTCCTCTCGGCCGCGATCAAGGAGTGGGCTGGCCGAGGCCGGCCGTTCCTGGATCCTGGCAAGGAGTGGTTCGTCAAGAAGGCCGTGATGGCGGAGATGTTCGGCCTGGGACGGTTGGAACCGTTGCTGGCCGAGGAAGGCGTCGAGAACATCGACATCATCGGCAACGAGCCCGTCTGGCTGTCCTATGCGGACGGCACGGTCATGCGTGCACCCCGGATCGCGCCGACCGATGAAGCCTTGCTTCGCTGGCTGCAGCGCCTGGCCGCTCGCCACGGCCGGACCGAGCGATCCATCAACAGCACGTCACCGCTGCTGAACATGGAACTACCGGGCGGGGAGCGCCTGGCCGCCACCACCGAAGTCAGCGACCGCCCGCACGTCTCCATCCGACGGCACCGGCTGTCCAAGACCGGGCTGGCGGACCTCCACAAGTGGAGGATGATCTCGACGGCGCAGCTCGCGCTCTTGCGCGCGGCAGTGCGAGCGGAGAAGAACATCGTCGTCTGTGGCCGGCAACGGGCGGGGAAGACGACGCTCCTGCGGGCCCTCTGCTGGGAGATTCCTCCGGACGAACGGTTCGCGACACTCGAGACGGAGTTCGAACTCGGCTTGCACCGGCATCGCGATCGCTTTCCTGCCGTGGTCGCGTTCGAAGAACGGATCGGCAATTCGGAGCGGTCCGGCAGCACCGTCGCCGACCTGTCGCACTTGGTGTGGCAGTCGCTGCGCATGCACACCACGCGCACGATCGTGGGCGAGGTTCGCGGCCGCGAGATCATTCCGATGCTCGACGCGCTGTCGACAGGCGGGTCGGGCTCGCTGTCCACGCTGCACGCCCGCAACGCGGGGGACGCCATCAACCGAATGGCCCGCCTCTGCCTGGAGGGGAACTCGGCATGGACCCCCGAACTGGCGCACGAAACCGTGGCACACGCGATCGATCTCATCGTGCATGTCGAGCTCGTCGCCGACGGAAGCAGCCTCGATCGCTACGTTGCCGAGATCATCTCCGTCGAGGCCGGTGAGTATGGGCGACCCGCGCGGACCTATCTCTTCCAACGTGCTGCAGGTCGCCGATCGGTTCCTACCGGGAATCTGCCGACCGACGTCGAGGACTACGAGCGTGCCGGGTTCGACCGGAACTGGCTGACCTGTGGCAGCGATGGGGAGTGGGCCCATGCCTGAACTCGTCCTTGTTCTGCTCGGCGTCGGTCTCGCCGGCGGCTTGGCCCTCGTCGTCGCCGGATGGTTCGGTATCGGCCGACGGCGACAGCTTGTTTTCCAGCCGAAGGTACTTCGGCGGCATCGTGGCCTGCGCTGGCGAGGACCGCTCGCGCTGGCCGTCGGCGCTCTGGTCTGGTTTGTTTCCGGCTGGCCGATCGCCGGGGTGGCCATCACGATCTTCATCGTCTTCCTGCCGTGGCTCTTCTCAGCGGGAGCGATCGCCAAGCAGCGTATCGAGCGACTGGAAGCGCTGGAATCGTGGCTGCGACGTCTCAGCGACGTCATGGCGGCGGGCAGCACGGGGCTCGTCAGCGCCATACAGGGTTCCACCCGTGAAGCGCCTGCTTGCCTCGCCCGCGAGCTGACCACGCTGGCGCATCGCCTGCGGACCTGGGACGTGCAGGAAGCCTTGCTCGAGTTCGCCGACGACATCGACGACCAGATCGGGGATGCCGCGGTGGCCGGCCTCTGCGTCGCACACCGCCAAGGCTCAGGGGTCGCCGATCTGCTGCGTGCGCTCGCTCGCCAGGTTGCCGAGGACATCGTCGCTCGCCGGACCGCGGAGTCCGAACGGGCCCGGAGGCGGTCCACCGCGCGTGTCCTGCTCGGCATCTGGGCGGCGATGTTCGTGGGGGTCGCTCTCTTCGGTAGCTCGATGTACACCTCGGCCTATGCCACGCCGGTTGGGCAGGTTGTCCTGGCTGTGATGCTCGGGTTGGTAGGTGCCTCTGCGGTATGGCTGCGGCAGTTGGGTCTCGAGCCGCCGGCCGCCCGATTCCTCGCCCGGCGGCGGACATGAATACGTTCGGCCAACTCATCCTGCTGGCGCTGGGAATCGCCGGCGGCACGACACTGATCGTCGCGGCGTGCGTGCCCGGCCGTCTTCGGCTCGGCGATGTCCTGAACGGTCCGCCTGTCGTTTCGCACAGCTCGTCGCTGAATCCGGCCTTACGAGCCGTGATCCGGCTCGCCGACCGCTGCGGAGCAAGGACGCCGACTACAGATCTCGACCTTGTCGGCCAGACACGCGAATCCTTTATGCTGAACCGCATCGGCTATGCGTCCACGGGAGCCCTGGCGGTTCCGCTGACGAGCGCGGTACTCGTCTCCCTCGGCGCTGGGGCACCGGTCTTCCTGACGGGAGCGATGTCGCTGTGCGCGGCAGCATGCGGCTGGGCGTTTCCGCGGCTCTTGCTTCGCGCCAAGGCGCAGAAGGCACGGGCGGCGTTCCGAGGGGCTCTGGTCGCCTACGCGCACCTCGTCGCTCTCGGGCGTCTCGGTGACCGCGGTCCGGTCGAAGCGATGCGCTATCCGGCTTCGTTGGGCGAAGGCTGGGCGTTTCACCGGATCCGGCTGGCGATGAACGAAGCGTCCCTGCGTGGCCGGATGCCTTGGGAAGGTCTTGAGCGCCTCGCCGATGAGCTGGGTGTCCGTGAACTCAGGGATCTCGGCCACATCATCACCAGCGCGAGCGAGGGCGGAGCGAGTATCGCGGACACCCTGCGCTCGAAAGCGGCATCGATTGCCCAGCAAGGCCTGGCGGATCAGAAGGCCGGCTCGTCGATCCGTTCGGATCGGATGGGCATGCCGATCGCCGTGATGGGCCTGGCGTTCATCGTCTTTCTCGCCTTCCCTGGGATCTTCACGATGCTCGGCACTTGAAACAGAGGAGAAGCCCATGCTCAAAACAGTGGTGACCCGCCTGCAGTTCGCGGTACTCACGATCGCATGCGTGCTGCAGAAGCGCGGAGCGCAGTTCGCGCGACAAGGCGAGCGCGGCGACGAGAACATCACCAAAGCCATCTACGCCGTACTCGGTCTCGTGCTGGCCACCGCGATCGCCGGGGCGGTCACGGCCTTCGTGAACGGCAAGCTGCCACTGATCGGAGGGCAATGAACCTCCGGCGCCGCACTGCCCAGCTGACCGGCGAGCGCGGCGACGAGAACGTGTCGGCCATCCTCGGCCTAGGAGCACTTCTTCTGGTCACGTGGTTCGTCCTGCAAGCCGTTGTGCTCTTCCTGGGACGAAACGTGGCCTTGGAAGCAGCGCGGGACGGTGTCAACGCCGCACGGCTGCCGCCCGTCGACGTGGTGGCCGCCGAGCAGCACGCACAGAATTACGTCAGCCGGGTGACCGGAACTTGGCTGTCCAATGTGGATTCCGAAGCCACCAGCGACGGCAGGAACGTCACCGTCATCGTCACCGCCGAGGCCGCCTCACTCATACCGTTCGCACGGTTCTCGGTGAGCCAACGCGCGTCCGGGCCGATCGAGCAGCTGACGCCATGATGCGCGGGGACCGCGGCGATGTGAACGTCGAAGTCGCGATCGGCGTGTCGGCGTTGATCGCCCTCTTCGCACTCGCACTGGTCGGAATGCGGGTCATCACCGCGGAATCCGCAGTGGACGAGGCTGCCCGCTCTGCCGCACGCGCGGCTTCCATCGCCCGTGACGGCCATGCCGCAGCGTCGGTTGCCGAGGTGCGGGCGCGAGCTGTCATCGCTCAGCAGGGCTTGAACTGCGCCCAGCTCAACATCGCTGTCGATGCTCGAGACTTCGCCAGGCCGCTGGGCGAGACCGGTTACGTGATCGCCAGTATCAGCTGTGAGATCTCGTTCGGTGATCTCTTGATCCCGGGTTCGCGACTGGCTGTTTCCGAGTTCCGATCACCCATCGATCGCTATGGAGCCCGTCGATGATCCGCTTGCGTGGTGAACGAGGCTCAGTCTCGGTGTGGCTGGTAGGGTTGAGCCTCGCTCTGATCATCGCCATCGGATGGGCGGTCGACGGCAGTCGAAAAGCTCAAGCTCATTCGGAGGCGACGTCGATCGCCGAAGAAGCCGCGCGCGCAGCGGGGCAAGCACTCCGCGTTCAGGCTCTCGCCGCTGGCCAAGTCGCAGACGTCAACCCGCAGCAAGCCGTCGCCGAAGCAGAGCGCTATCTCGCGGCGATGGCCACTACCGGAACTGTTGCCGTACAGAGCAACCGAATCGTCGTCGACACCACGATCACCAGAACCACCATCTTCCTCAGCGTCATCGGAGTATCGGAGTTCTCCGTGCGCGGCCACGGCGCCGCGGATCTGGTCTCCGACGGATAGGAGCACCGCTATGAGAAGGCTCGCGCGAATCCTCCTCGGTGTCATGGGTCTCGCTCTGCTCATCGTCGGGCCGCCGCTCCTCCTCTGGACGTTCAGGCCGGTCTTCCTGCCAGACCACGTCCCGGCCTTCCCCGAAGTCGTCGCCTGGATCACCGAGCGAGATACCGGTCAGGTGTTCCTTCTCGTGGTGGCGGTCGTAGGGGCGATCGCCTGGTTGCAACTTGTCGTCGCTGTCGTGCTGGAATGCGTCGCACTCGCGCGTGGAGTCGCAGCGCCGCGACTGCCTGGATTCCGCTGGGCTCAACGACTCGTAGCCGGTGTCCTCTTCGGTCTGGTGGTCGGTACGACGGCTGCGGAGGCCGCGCAGCCTGCTGCCCCGACCACCATCGTCGCCCCGCAGGTCTCCGAACAGAGAATCCACCAGACCGCGGAGGACGCCGATCCTCCGGTGGCCGACGGGTACACGGTCGTTCCCGGCGACTCGCTGATGAGCATCGCGGCTGAGCACCTCGGCGACGAGAGTCGCTACCAGGAGATCTTCAATCTGAACCGGGGCCGACGTCAGGCAGACGGGGCAGCTCTTCGAAGCGTCGACTTGATCAAGCCCGGTTGGCATCTTGCGCTACCTACCGAGTCGCAGTGCGTCGAAGTCGTCGTCGGCGCAGGTGACACGCTGACACAGATCGCGCAGAAGCACCTCGGCTCCGCTTCCCGGTACGTCGAGATCTTCGAACTCAATCGAGGTCGACCACTGCCTGGCGGCCGGGTTTTGGACAACCCGGATCGGATCTATCCTGGCGATGTCCTACAACTTCCTGGAGCGGCAGCGCCTGAACACGGTGGGGGAGCAGCGTCTGGAAGCTCGACTTCGGCTCAGATCGCTCCGCCTGGCTGTGGGCCAGAGCCGGCACCGCCAGCTGCCCGGCCTGCGGAACCGACTTTGCCTTTGCCGGAGCGAGTGCCAGCGTCGACCCCCGCTCCGGCGCCCGTCGAGGTCGCTCCTGTGAGCGACGACAGCGTTGTACCCCTCGTCGCCGTCGGGCTCGGAGGGCTTCTTGCCGCCGGCGTTCTGGCGACCCTTGCCCGGCGCAGGATGCTCGCTCAACGACGTCGTCGTCCTGGAACACGAATCCGCCGTCCACCGCCCACAGACCTGGAGACTGCACTCAGGAAAGCAGAAGAACCTGCCACGGCCGAAGCTCTCGACGTCGCGCTGCGCAGTCTCGCCTATCGCACCCGGGAAGAGGGTGTCCCGCTGCCTGTCGTCCGGTCCGCAGTGGTAGGCAGCCGTAGCGTGGTCCTGCACCCGCCGGGACACAGTGAATCCTTTGCTGATTCGCTGGATGTCGATGAGCTGGACGGAGCTCCAGCGCCCTATCCGGCTCTTGTCACAGTCGGCCATGACTCTCGTCGCGACCTTGTGATGGTCAACCTCGCGGAGGTCGGCACGATCGTCCTCGACGGGAGCGCGGAAGAAGTCGAACCGGTCCTGTTGGCCATGGCCTGGGAACTGGCGACGTCAGCTTGGTCCGAGTCCGTCGTCGTGACATTGGTGGGCTTCGGGCGTTCGACCGCTGCGCACCATCCTGCTCGCTTCCGTCACTTCACGTCGGTGGACGGGCTTTCTGAGGCAGCCGTGACTCCAACGAGCGTGGTTCTGTCCGCTGATCCTTTCGACGTGGAGCAGCACGAGTGCCTTGCCGCGGTGGTCGCTGCGGGTACGTCGACCTCGGATGGCTGGAGGCTCGATGTTTCCGCGAAGTCCACGTTGATCGACGAACTCGGCATCGAAGTCGAGCTCCAGCGCCTTGACGCCGGTCAAGCGGAAGAACTCGTCGCGACGCTCACTGCCGAGGCCGAGGCCGAACAGGTGCCCGCCAGGGACTATCCGGATGTCCCGCCTGAACCACCGTCGACGACGGGACCCGAACTGAGGCTTCTCGGACCGGTCGGGCTGCACAACGTCGACCCGACGAAGGTCGAGGGCAAGAAGATCAACCGGCTCACCGAACTCGCTGCGTTCCTGCTCCTCCACCCGGGCGCGACCGCCGACGAAATCTCCCGGCAGCTCGGGACGGACACCCGGCCGTGGTCCCCGGCGACGAGGCAGGGCTACATCTCCCGCCTGCGGACTTGGCTCGGTCACGACGAGAACGGTGACCTTTACCTCCCGAACGTCGCGGGGGACGGAGGCGGCTACCGCCTGTCGAAGTCGATGAACAGTGACTGGCATCGTTTCAGGCAGCTTGCCGGCGCCGGTACGAACCATGACACCTCCGATCGGCGGGCTCGACTCGAAGCGGCACTCGCGCTCGTCACCGGAATGCCCTTCAGCAACATCGGTCCTGGCCGATACGCCTGGAACTCGTGGCATCAGCGAGAAATGATCGATGCCATCGTCGACGCCGCCCACACCCTGGCCGATTTCTGCCAACGGGCCAGCGATCTATCAGGGGCTCGCCGTGCGATCCTCCGGGGTCTTCTCGCCGAACCCGTCAGCGAACTCCTCTATCGAGATCTTCTTCGTGTGGAGCACCGAGCGGGAAACCGCGCTGCGGTGAAAGCCACCGCCGACAAGTTGACCGATCTCGCGGCCGCGCTCGATGTCGACCTCGACGTGGAAACCGCCGCGCTAGTGGACACCCTGCTCGGGCCCCAGTGAAGGCAGACTCACCAGGGATTTACGTTGCACTCACCCGAATACGTCACGATAGGCATGGTCTCGCCTCCATTCGAAGGCAACAGACCGTTAGGAGAACCCCATGTCTATCGTGACAAGAATTCTTTTCACCGGCCTCGCATGTGTCGCCGCCCTGGGAGTCGGTGGTGTAGAAGCTTCTGCGTCGCCGCGCGAGGAGCTCTATCAGTGCATTATCCAGGACAACACGCCACTTTGGTACCACGGTGTAATCCTCGGGTACTCCAACAAAGGGCAGGGCGTATACGACATACACGACTTCGGTGGTTTCCAGATCTGGGCAACGCTCTGGGGCGGCGGCATGTCATATCAGATCGACCGATGGAACGTCGGCTGGTGCTAGGGCCGTGTAGGGACTTTCGGCAGTCAACGCCGAAAATTCCCCCACGGCCGCGGGAAGATGCACTCTTGCAACGATCGGCCTTGGGAGCGCGGTGCTACCTCTCTGGCGAAGTTGCTCTGAGAGGGGAGCGAAGGCAAACGGCTAGCGGTGCTCACACTAACATATGAGTCTCGAGGGCCTGCTGCTGGCCTGTCCCGCGAACCCGCTGGTTAAGAGCCAGCGACACTCCGTGTCGGATGGTGCCGAGTGATGTCGAACAAGACCTTTTCGTCTGGTCGCGGCGCATCCATGGTGTCGGGGTGTGTCGCCTGGTGCCGGACTGTTTCGGACCTCTCGGGCTCGTCTCGGGCTCGCGGATGCCGGATTCTGTCGCTTGGTCCAGCCGCCTTGGATGCCTGCGTTGCCGGGTGGTGTGGACGATGACGGTGGGGGATCGGCGCGATCCGGTTGTGTCGGCGGTGAGCACGATGGTGGGGATCGTGGTCGGGCTGACGTTCCTCTTCGGGTTCGGCAATGTATTCGCGCTCGCTCTTCGACTCGGTGTCCCGGTGTGGGTCGCACCGTTGGTCGCGCCCGCGGTGGACCTGACGGTCGTGGCCTTGCTTGTGGCGATCCGCCGCCTCTCGGCGCATGGAGCAGCTCCTGAGGTGCAGCGCTCGGCGCGGCGGCTCCTGGTTCTCGCGAGCGCGGTGACACTGGCGTTGAACGTGGCCGAGCCGCTGATCGCGGGAGAGATCGGCAAGGCGCTGTTCGATGCGGTAGGACCGCTGTTGCTGATCGGCTGGTCCGACGTAGGACCGGGCTTGCTGCAGGCGCTCGCTGATCTGCGACAAGCCATGCAGTCTCCTGCTGTCGTTGCATCGACGAACACGGTGTTGAGAGTTTCGTCGGAGGCGGCGAACGAGAGCCTGTCAGGTGTCGACGACGACTTGGTGGAGCGGGCGAAGCAGATTGATGCCCGGCATCGAGAGTTGCACCAGCGGCCAATCTCGGCCGAAGCGCTTCGAAAAGCGTTAAGTGTTGGGGCAGAGCGTTCCCGGATCCTGACTCGTGTGGTGCGTTCAGAATGGCGCGGACCAACGCTCGCGGCAGCAAAGGTAAGTTCCTAAACAGACCGCTGTTGTACATGTCGGTCACAGCGGTTGTTCGCTGTCGGCCTTGGCTTTGACGCAGATGACAGCTCATTTTGAGCGACTTGTCATGAGCGTTCCGGGCCTCTTGTCTAATCGAGGTAGCCCCCGGCACGGAGTGCACCTTCGAGTTCGGGGTACCGGTAGTAGCTGTCGTCCGCGGTGGTCTTTGATTGGACTTCGTGGAGGAAGGACGTGAACGCCTCTGGCTGGCCAGCCCCCAAGTGTGCTGTGGCCCGGTACAGTGTGACGGCCAAGCCGGTCATTCGCTCGGCCAATCGGCACTGGTCGTTATCGGCCCACGCTGTGAGTGCGCTAGTAAGTTGGTCGACAGATAGAAGGCTGGCATGTTGAACGAGCAATTGGCCTATCTGCTCGCCGGTCCGGAAGTTCCACGCCTCCTTGAGAAATTCGATGACAGTAGGGATGAAATATGGTGCGGGCGCGACCGCGACTACGTTCATCCGATGTACCTTGCTCAACGTGGTGAATCGTTGTTCGAGTTGAGGAAGCCGGGATCGGGCGAGTTCGCTGCGTACGACAGCGAGGCAGATCGCCACGTCGACCGGCAGTGGCTCCCACTGCTCGGGGATGGGCAGAGCCAGGAGCAGTTGCTGTAGTCGCCCGGACAGGGCGTTGTCCACCATGGCCCAGAAGAAGTCCTGGTCACCCAGGCGAGCCATCGCGCGTAGCTGAACCTCCCCGACGAGTGCCTGGAAGGGCTCCAGTTGGCTCTCCACAGCTGACGTGACCATCGTGCGGTCCCGTCCCGCGAGAGCGAAGAGGACGACCGCGGCGCGGTTGGCGTACTCGACAGGGTTGAGTCGGCCGGCGGGGTCGATTTCGCGTAGTGCGTGCTTGGCGGCGATTTTGGCAATGTTGGTTCGGGTCTTGGTACGCACACGGTCGTAGAAGAGGGTCTGGATGTGTGCGATCTCAGGCACGAAGGAGGGGTCGCAGGTGTAGTTCTGAAATGCCTCTAGCGCCTGGCTGCCTTGGGTCGGCGGATGTGTGAGCAAGGCTGACAGGGCAACGGCGAGATGTGCTCGGGCGGACTCTGGACGTGGGGTGTACACCTCGCCGAAGCTGCGCAGCGACGGGTGGACGCACAGGTTGCGGTCTTCCCGGAGGCGGTCGAGCTCTCGTTGGTCGATCGTGTCGATGAGTTCCAACTGCATAGCGTTGGTCAGAAGGCTGCTTTCGATGACCTGCATCGCGCGCACGCCGTCGAAGGTGAGCCCTTTTGCTTGGGCGGCGGCAAGTTGGTCGCGAAACGTACCCGCTTGGGTGTCGCCTGTATCGGCTAGGGAGACGAGTTTACTGATGATGTCAGCGGTGACGGCTGTCCAGGTCGCCGCGATGCACGCACGAAACGCGCCTGCGTTGTAGGTACGCCATGCCTCCTCGGCCAGCGTCCGGATCTCCGGATTCCATACCTGCGCGAGCAGGGTCTCCACGTCATCCACCGCAGCCTCCTCTTCCTTAGCTCGAAGGCTATCGACTTCGGCAGCAGCGGCGGCGCTCGACATGGCCGATGCGACCCCGACTTGACTCAGTCTTGGGACCACAGCGGCTCCTAGAGTCAAGTCTTCGCATCATATTCGTCCGTTCGGGTGGTCGTTACTTTGTGCGGCTACGGTTGGTAACGCTTGAAGATGCGACGTAGATATGCGAGGCGATCTGTTTTCCTCCTGCCATACTCGTGGTCGGGCAGGAAGTGTCAGCGCGAAAAGGGGGTGAGTATGTTTCCGACTGGCCTCACATCCGTGCTGTCCGGGGCTTCGGTAGCGCAGCTGCGTAGCTGGAACAGGACGGGCCTGTTAGTACCCGAGGTGGCGACAGAGCCGTACCTGCTCTACTCGTACCGTGACGTGGTAGCTCTCCGTAGTGTCGTGCATCTTCGCCGTGAGCAATCGCTGCAGAAGATCCGCAAGGCGTTTACAAACGCCAACGAGCTGGACTTCTCTGAGCATCCATCTCGTTACCTGGCGTGAACTCGAGCAAGTGGGTTCCGATGAACTCACAGCTCGATATGTCCGGCCGTCCGGACGGTCCACGCCGGTCTCGGACCTGGAACGAACCGTTCACGCCGAGAAGCTTTGACGAACCCGTCACCTGTCCGGGTCGGTGCCGGAACGGGCACGCTTCCATGTCAAGGCCAGCCAGAGCAGGCTGAAGACGGTGATCGCCACGCCCAGCGAATCGGTCCAGTGACCGGTGAAGGCGCTGTCGATCCAGACCAGGACCCAGCCGAGCACGGCGGGCAGTTGCAGGTACCANGTCCGGGTCGGTGCCGGAACGGGCACGCTTCCATGTCAAGGCCAGCCAGAGCAGGCTGAAGACGGTGATCGCCACGCCCAGCGAATCGGTCCAGTGACCGGTGAAGGCGCTGTCGATCCAGACCAGGACCCAGCCGAGCACGGCGGGCAGTTGCAGGTACCAGTAGCGCCTGGGGATGACGCCGAGCAGGACCATGAACAGTAACGCGAACACCAGGGCGGGTGTGATGCCTCCCATCAGGAGCTCTCCTTCTGCGGAAGCTTTTCCGGTTGTCCGGTGGGCAGGTTGTCCGGCGGTTCGATGCGCAGTGCCTTGGCGACGGGCACGTCGGTGGAGGAGTGCAGCACGATCGACAGTGCGATGGTGATCGCGACCAGGTCGAAGACATGCTCTCCCGCCGGGATTCCCGCTTGTAGCGCAAGAAGTCCGTAGACGACGGATGCGAAGCCCTTGGGCCCGAACCAGGCCGCGACCGACCGTTCTCGTGCGGGCAGCGGGGTGCGGATCAGCGAGAGCATCATCGCGGCGGGCCGCACCAGCACGATCGCGATCACCGCTACCGCCCAGTCGCCGATGCTGAGGTGTGACAGCCGTTCCGGTGTGATGAGCGCGCCGAATACCAGGAGTGCGGCGAATTTCGTCGTCTCGGACAGCAGGTCGCCGAAGTGTTCGAAGTGCTCGGCCGATACACGGTCCATTGTGGCCAGTGTTGCGCCGGCCGCGAACGCGGCGAGGTAAGGGTTGGCGTGGGTGAGGTGGCAGGTCGCGTACAGGATCACCGCGACCGCCAACGGCCCCAGCGCCTGTAGCCGTGGTTCCGCGGTGAGGACTTTCAGCCGCCAGGCGAGCGCGATGGCCGCGGGGATGGCGACGCCGAGCGCGAGGCCGGCGACGAGTTCGATGGCGATGCCGCCGAAGTCGGTGTCCCGGTTCGCGGCGGTCGCGAGGAAGATCAGCACGAAGGGGAGCGCGAGGCCGTCGTTCAGCCCGGATTCGACGTTGAGCAGCCTGCGCAGCCGCAGTGGCACGTCCGTGCGGCCGACGATGGCGGAGGCGAACACCGGGTCCGTCGGTGACAGGATCGCGCCGATCAGGAACGACGTCGTCCAGTCCAAGCCGGTGAGGTAGTGCGTCGGCACCGCGATGCCCACCATGGTCAAGGGCATCGCCAGGCCCAGCGCGCGGCCGGAGAGTCGCCATCCTTCCTTCAGGGAGGGCAGGCTGGCGCGCTGGCCGTCGGTGAACAGCACGGTGAACAACGCCAGATCGGCCAGTCCGGTCACGAAGGCACCGTTGGAGGGAATGTCGACGAGGCCGAATCCGCCTTGCCCGATCAGAGCTCCCGCGACCAAGAACAGCAGCGCGGTCGACAGCACGGTGCGTGCCGCGAGCCCCGACAGCGACACGCTGATCAACAGCACCAGGCCGAATGCCAAAGCGAGCGCCATCAAGACTCCGTCCACGTCGAATGACCCACCCCTCGTGGGGTGGGTCGTGCCGACCAGACTTCCCGGCGCTCCGCGCGTAAAGATGCCGTATAGGCGCGGCGGACGCAAACCGCCGTCCCCGTCACGCCGAAGTCGGGGACACCGGCGGGTCCTTGCCCCCGACTTCGGGCGTTCTCGGTATCCGTCGTGGCCAGCGGGTGAGCACTGGCCCAGCTGTGGCGAGGATGAGGACATAGGCGGTGACGAGTGGACCGAGCGCGGCGCTCGCCGTGCCCGCGAGGCTGACGATCACCACCGAGAACTCCCCGCGCGCGATCAGGACCGTCCCGGCTCTGATTCGTCCTCGGCGTGCGGCGCCGTCCCGGCGTGCGGCCAGCCAGCCGGTCGCGAATTTGGTCGCTATCCCCGCCACTGCGAGAGCCAGCGCGGCGGGCAGGACGGGCAACAAGCCCGCCGGGCTGACCGCGAACCCGATCGAGAGGAAGAACGCGGCGGCGAACAGGTCGCGCAGCGGTGCGAGCACTGTCCTCGTGCGTTCGGCCGCGTCGCCGGTGAGGGTCAAACCGACGAGGAAGGCGCCGACGGCCGCGGACACGTCCACGAACTCTGCCAGTGCGGCCACGACGAGGGTCGAGCCGAGGACTCGCAGCATCAGCTGTTCCGAGTCGGGATGCGCGAGCCACCGGTTGACGTGATGTCCCCACCGATGGGACACGAGGAACGCCGCGGCGACGCAGACGATCGCGATCAGGACACCGGTGATCGCTTCGACCCAGGTACCTCCTGACGCGATGACCGCCAGCACAGGGAGGTACAACGCCATGGCGAAGTCCTCGATGACGAGGATCGACAGCACCGCGGAGGTTTCCCGGTTACCGAGCCGTCGCAGATCGGCGAGTAGCCGGGCGATGATGCCCGAGGACGAGATCCAGGTCGCCCCGGCGAGGGCGAAGACCCCCACCCAGTCCAGGCCGAGCAGCCATCCCGCGATCGCTCCCGGCGCCGCGTTCAGTACGAGGTCGACGACGGCGGAGGGAAGATGGCGGCGAAGGCTGTCCCGGAGCTCGGAGGCGTCGAATTCCAGGCCAAGGGTGAGCAGGAGGAGGACGACGCCGATCGAGGCGCCCGTCTGGACGAAGTCTCCGGCTGCCGGGATAGGCGCGATTCCGCCTTCGCCGAGGGCCAGGCCGGTAAGGAGGTAAAGGGGGATCGGTGAGAGCGACAGGCGGCGTGCGAACGCGCCCAGCACGCTGAGCACCAAGAGGATGATGCCGAGCTCGAGCAGGAGCGCGAGCGAGGTGTGCATGGTCAGCTTTCGATGATCGCGCGCACGCCGGTGATCCCCTCGTGCGTTCCGATCACCACTAGAACGTCCCCGCCGCGAAGGACTTCGTCCGGCGGCGGTGATGCGATGACCTCGCCACCGCGGACGATGGCGACGATGGACGCTCCTGTGCGGGTCCGGGCCCTGGTGTGGCCGAGCGGCTGTCCCACGTGGTCGGAGGCCGCCGGGACCACGATCTGGCCCGCGCTGAGGCCGGGTACCTCCTTGGTCAGGTCGGCGAAGCGCTCCGCGATCCTCGGCGCCCCGAGGATCTCCGCGACCGTGTCCGCTTCGGCAGCGGTGAGCCTGAACAGGAGCTCACCTTCGTCCGGGTCGGTCGTCGAGTATCCGATCACTTCGAAGGTGCCTGATCTACGAGCGACGATGCCGATCCGGTCGCCGTCGGCGTTGACGAACTCGTAGCGAAGCCCGACACCGGGCAGGAGAACCTCGTTGACGTCCATGGCTTCATCCTTACTGCGGCTACGGCCGGCGCAACCGTTGTGTGCACCGTGTGCTTCCGTGATCGATCGTAAGGTTTTCGTCAGGTCGGCCCTCTGCCTTCCGTGACAGGCTCGGCGTGTGGCGGGCATCTGGTCGTGGACGAGGAGAAGTGATGGCGCCGACGGTCAGGTTGCGTAGCAGGGCGCTCACCGAGCTGCTGTATCGGGACACTGGGAAGCCATCTGGAACACCGACTGCGGAGAGCTCCGGCGATAGCGGACTGTCGCGTGCGAGTCGGCTGCGTGGTCACGCGGCGCGTCTCCGCGAAATCGCGGGCGAGCACCTCGAAAAGGCGGCCGAATCGGTCGCCGAGGGCAAGCCGCTCTTGGCGCAGCGCCAGCGGGACCTCGCCGAACGGGCCTCCTGCCACTACATGGCCTATGACGAACTCGCCATGGCGGCGGAACGTCGGAGCAGGGCCCGGCGGCTCGCACGCGGGTCGACGGCGCAGGAGATCGAAGTTTGCCTCGCGTTCGCGGCCATCAGACGTGCGGAGGGCCATCGTGAGCGCGGCGAAGTCATCCTGCACCGCGGCGACAACTCGGTCTCGGCACGTCACCGCCACTTCGCGGAGGAGGCAGAGGAGAAGGCGAGAATCGCCGAGCTTCGCGCGGCGGAACTTCTGGAGGCACAAGCCGGAGTGAACCAAGGAGTGCCATGAATCCCCAGAAACGCGGACGGCCCCTATTCGGCCGACTGGATCCCTTCTGCCTGCTTGCCGTCGTCCCCTCCATGCTGGTGGGAGCCCTCTTGGCCACCCAGGGGCTATGGCTGCTCGGACTCGCCCCGGTGGGTTTCGCCGCGTTCGTCCTGCTGTTTGATTCCTGGGCGAATCGGCCGGACCCGCCCGCGCCGCCGCGACGCACAGCGCCTCAGCCGCGACCCCTCAACCGGCAAGTCTCACGGGTACCTCCGACCCACGCGGGACATCCAGGAGGGAACCCTCCTATGAGGACAGTGTGGGCGCGCCCGCATCAGTAGAGTTTCTGCTGCCGGAGAAGCGGTTCGTACCGAGCCACGTGATCGCCTCGCGGACGGCGCTCCGGGGTCCGGAGATCACGATCGCCTTGTCCCGCAAGGCTTCCAGCCAGTCCGTGTGGCCGAGCCAGACCTGAGCCAGCGCGCCGAGCGTGCAGTCGATCCGCATCGCCTGTGGCAGCCGTGGATCGTGGATGGTCGGTGCCGCGACATCCCGCGAGAGTACGAGCCACCACCAACGCGGCCCGGGCGACTCCGTAAACCGGAAATGAACCGACACTGCTTTGTCCGGAAGGACCGATCGGTCGATCTCCCGGGACATATCGCGTAACAGCAGGGCAGGATCGAGGTCGTTGTGCCGTGGCGGCGGCAACCAGCGCGCACCCCAGCTGCCGAGCGATTCGACGACCGCCGCCAGATCGCGGCCGGCTTCGGTCAGCTCGACCCGCTGAGGCCGGTTCGCCGGATGAAGGACGACCATTCCCGCGGTTCCCAGGGCCCTGAGCCGTTTGATCAGCAACCCGGTGGACATTCCCGGAACACCCGCGGCGACGTCCGGAAGCGTGGTGCTGCCGCGCAGCAGTTCCCGGACGATCAGCAGCGTCCACGGTTCGCCGACCACCTCGGTCGCCAGCGCGATCGGGCAGTGCTGTTCGTAGCGCATCAAAGCACCTGGACGAGACGGGCGATCCGGTGCCGCGCCATCCGGTGAAGCATCTCACCGAGCGCTTCGGGGACGATCTGTTCCTGGAGTTCTCGGTGGGTGGCGCGGACGATGGCGCCGACCGCGACCGGGGACAATTTCGTCGAGAACTCGCTGGCCAGCCAGACGGAAACGTCTTCGACGACGTCCTTCGCGCTCGGGGTCTCTACGCTCATCACTCTCCTCGCGTGCCCTTGACCTCCGGCCATTCTTCCGGTTCCGCGCTGGAGTGAACCTGACGACTGCCTGACGATTCCTCTGGTGCCTCGCGTCGCAGGGGGAGTACATTGCCCGCAGGAGCGCCGGGAAGCCTGGTCGGCAACAGCATTCGCCGACCGCGAAAGGGCTCCCATGTCATCCGTAGCCGCGACCCGCCCTCCTGCCGTCCACGTCGATGGACTGACCAAGCGGTTCGGTCGTACCGTCGCGGTCGACGACCTCACCTTGTCCGTTCCCGCCGGCGAGGTGTTCGGCTTCCTCGGCCCGAACGGCGCGGGCAAGTCCACGACGATCCGGCTGCTGCTCGGCCTGATCCGGCCGTCGGCCGGGACGGCCACCGTGTTCGGCGTTCCGGCGTCGGATGTTCGCCGGGCACACCGGCTGCTGGGTTATGTTCCTGGCGACGTCGCGCTGTGGCCGGAGCTCACCGGCGCCGAAATCCTCGAGCTGCTGGGCCGGGTCGGCCCGGACGTCGATACCCGCTATCGCGCGGAACTCGTGAGCCGGTTCGCGCTCGACCTGGACAAGCGGGCGAAGACCTATTCGACCGGCAACCGGCAGAAGATCGCGTTGGTCGCCGCGTTCTCGGCCCGGGCGGACCTGCTTGTCCTCGACGAGCCGACCAGCGGTCTGGATCCGTTGATGGAGCAGGAATTCCAGCGCTGTGTGGGCGAAGCACGGGAGCGTGGCCAGACGGTCTTCCTCAGCTCGCATCAGCTCGCCGAGGTCGAGGCCGTCTGCGACCGGGTCGGGATCCTGCGCGCCGGACGGCTCGTCGAGATCGCCGGGATCGCGGAGCTGCGCAAATTGCGCCGTACCACCGCCGAGGTGGCCTTCCGCGGGCAGGAGCCGTCCTTAGTGGACATATCTGGTGTCATCGAGGTCGAACGACTGGACGGAGATCGCGTCCGGTTCACCCTGTCCGGGCCCCCGGGGCCGGCGTTGCGGGCGCTCGCCGCGGCCGACGTCACCACGATATCGATGCGTGAACCGCGGCTCGAGGAGATCTTCCTCGACTATTACGGGGAGAACGCGCGATGACCACAGCGTCTGCGGAAACCCTTGCGACCACGACAGAATCTGCCGGGCAGGAGAGCGCGAACCTGGCCGTCACCCGTCACTTCGCCCGCAGGACGCGCCGCGGCGCCCTGATCGTCGCCTTCGCCGCGGCCGGGATGTCCGCTCTCGTGGCAGGCCAATACCAGAGCACCTTCGCCGGGGCACTCGACGGATCGGCGCTCCGGGCGCTGGCGGAGAATCCGGCCATCCGGATCCTGTTCGGGCCACCGGTCGCGCTCGACGATCCCGGTGGGTTCACCGTGTGGCGAACGGGGACGCCGGTACAGGTCCTGGTCGCCGTGTGGGCGCTTCTGACCGCGACCCGGCTGACCCGTGGTGACGAAGACGCCGGTCGCGCCGACCTGCTGCTCGCAGGCCGGCTCCGGCCGCTGGACCTGGTGATCCGGTGCCTGATCGCCTTGGGTGCCGCGGCGGTCGTCATCGCCTCGGCCGTGGCACTGGCCTTGTTGCTCACCGGCACCAGGCCCGCCGGTGCGCTCATCCACGCCGCCGGTCTGCTCGGCGTGATCCTAACGTTCGCCGCGGCGGGAGTGCTCGCGGCTCAGGTCCTGCCTACCCGTTCGGCGGCGACGGGCCTTGCCGTCGCTGTTCTCGGCGCGGGGCTGCTCCTGCGCATGCTCGCGGACGGCGCCGAGACGCTCTCGTGGGTCGCGTGGCTCACCCCGTTCGGCTTGACAGGCGAAGCGTCGCCATACGCGGGCAACAAGGCGGCGCCGCTGCTTGTGCTTTTCGCATTCCCGGTCGTGCTCACCGCCGGCGCGAGTGTGGCCGCCGTTCACCGAGACGTCGGCCGTGGCCTGCTCAACCCGTCCGGCCGTCGCCGGCCGCGGACACGGCTGCTCGGTTCCATCACCGGCTTCGCCGTGCGGCGCACCTTGCGTGCCACGGCGGGATGGGCCCTCGGAATCGTCGCGTACTTCTTCCTTGTCGGGATCTTGATCTCGTCCGTTCTCCGTTTCCTGCAGGAGAACCAGCGGTTCGCGGAGCTCGCGGGCGCGGCCGGGTTCGCCGGCCTCGGAACCGCCGAAGGGTTCGCCGCCGCTATGTTCGGTCTCCTTGCCATCCCTGCCGGTCTTTACGGCGCCACCCGGATCGCGGCTTTCGCCGCGGACGAGGCCGACCGCAGGTGGACACCCTTGCTCGCCCTGCCCATTCCACGCCACAGATTCGCCCTCGCGGAGATCACCGTGTCGGTGGTCGCGTTGCTCGCGCTTCTCGCCGCGGCCGGGCTGTCGCTCTGGACCGGCGCCACCATCGCGGCCGCGCCACTCGGCTTGGTCGCCGCCCTGACCGGCGCGTGGAACGCGGCACCGGTCGCGTTGCTCTCGCTCGGCGCCGCGGTGTTTGCCCTCGGCTGGGCGCCGCGTGCGGTCGCCGTGCTCGGCGCGCTCCCCGTCGTCGGCGGCTTCCTGCTCAACGTCGTCCTGCAAAGCGTCGAAGCTCCGCCATGGCTGACTTACCTGACACCCTTCGGCCATCTCGCCTCGGTCCCGGCCGAGCCGCCGAACTGGAGCGCCATCATCGTCCTCCTCGTGACATCGGGACTTCTCGTGCTCGCGGGCCTGGCCGGCTACGGCCGCCGGGACCTGGCCACCTGACCCGAAACCTCTGACCGCACCAGAACGCTGGGAATGGGCCGTTCATGCCGATCAGCCGTCGTCTAACTGTCTGGACGCGACTTTGACAAACACGGCACATCTGGGGGCGCGATGGTGGTCGCCCTCTTTCCCGTCAGGCGGTTGAGTGTGTGGCCGACGCGAAGGGGGACAGTACTGTTTACGTGAAAGTGTGGTCGATGGCGCGGCGAATCGAGCCTCGATGTGGTGGCACGTGAAGGGGAACCGGTGTGGGTGAGCAGATGCAGATCGGCGAGGTGGCCGAGCGCACCGGGCTGTCGTTGCGGACGATCCGCTATTACGAGGAAGTAGGCTTGGTGGTCCCCAGCGCTCGCAGTCAGGGCGGTTTCCGGCTGTACACCGACCCGGACGTGGACCGGCTGGAACTGATCAAGCGGATGAAGCCGCTGGGGTTCCAGCTGGAGGAGATGCGCGACCTGCTGGCCATCCTTGACCCGATCCCGGGGAGTCCCGAGATCGCGGACCCGGCGGCTCGTCTTGGGGAATTCAGTGAGACCGCCGAGAAAGCCTGCGTGGAGCTGCGTGCGAGGCTGACCATCGCCGAGGAGTTCGCCGCCCTGTTGCGCTCGTACGACGCCACCGACACGGGCTCCGGCCGGCGTCGGGGGTGACCTTGCCCTCTTCCGTCCCCGGACCCTTCGGGTCGGACCATCTCTACTCTAACGTAAGGTGAGAGTTGCCTGGCGGGTGGTGGACCATGCCGCCGGGTCATCAGTGCCCCAGCTCCCGCACCTTGGTCGAGGATGCCCCTGGCCGGCACGTCCGCAGGGTCTTGTCAGTACGCCGTGGTGGCGTGCGGTGGTTCCGCGCCCGCGTGGCGCCCGAGAAAGTCAGGTTGTCCGTCTGTGCCGAGTCTTGTGCCCCAGGTGTTCACGCGCCCCTCGTGGTTGTCGCCCAAGGTCGCTCGTACTGAGATCCTCGCCGGTCTGGTGGTCGCGCTCGCGTTGATCCCGGAGGCGATCTCGTTCTCGATCATCGCGGGCGTGGACCCGAGTGTCGGGTTGTTCGCGTCGTTCACCATGGCGGTGGTGATCTCGGTCGTGGGCGGTCGTCCGGCGATGATCTCCGCCGCGACCGGGGCGATCGCGCTCGTGGTCGCTCCCTTGGCGCGTGAGCATGGGCTGAACTACCTGATCGCCACGGTGATCCTGGGTGGTCTGTTCCAGATCGTGCTCGGCTCGCTGGGTGTGGCCAGGCTGATGCGGTTCGTGCCGCGCAGCGTGATGGTCGGGTTCGTCAACGCGCTGGCGATCTTGATCTTCCTGGCGCAGGTGCCGGAGCTGATCGACGTGCCGTGGCCGGTGTACCCGCTGTTCGCCGGTGGGCTCGTGCTCATGGTGCTGTTCCCGAAGCTCACCAAGGTGATTCCGGCGCCGCTGGTGTCCATTGTGGCTTTGACCGCGCTGACGATCGCCGCGGGGATCGCGGTCCCGACGGTGGGGGACAAGGGTGTCCTGCCCTCCTCGCTGCCCACGCCCGGTGTTCCGGAGGTGCCGTTCACCCTCGGCACGCTCGCGTTGCTCGCGCCGTACGCGCTCGCGTTCGCGCTGGTGGGGCTGATGGAGTCGTTGATGACCGCGAAGCTCGTCGACGACATCACCGACACGCGTTCCAACAAGACCCGTGAAGCGATCGGTCAAGGTGTCGCGAACATCGTCACGGGTTTCTTCGGCGGTATGGGCGGTTGCGCGATGATCGGTCAGACCATGATCAACGTGAAGACCGCCGGTGCCCGGACTCGGCTGTCGACGTTCCTGGCCGGAACTTTCCTGATGATCCTGTGCATCGTCTTCGGTCCGCTGGTCTCACAGATCCCGATGGCGGCCCTGGTGGCCGTGATGGTGCTGGTCGCGTTCGGCACCTTCGACTGGCACAGCGTCGCCCCGGCCACACTCAAGCGGATGCCGTGGGGCGAGATCATCGTCATGGTCGTCACCGTGGCCGTCGTGGTGGCCACCGACAACCTCGCCATCGGCGTGGTCGTCGGCTCGATCACCGCCATGGTGATCTTCGCGCGCCGCGTCGCGCACCTGGTCGACGTCACCGCAGTGGTCGACCCCGACGGCACCCAGGTCGTCTACGCCGTCACCGGAGAGCTGTTCTTCGCCTCCAGCAACGACTTGGTCTACCAATTCGACTACGCGAACGACCCGGACAAGGTCGTCATCGACCTCACCGACGCCCATATCTGGGACGCCTCCACCGTCGCCGCACTCGACGCGATCACCACCAAATACGCGTCACGGGGCAAGACCGTCGAGATCGTCGGGCTGAACGAACACAGCGCCCACATGCACGGAAAGCTCTCCGGCGAACTCGCCGGCAGCCACTGACACAGGCCGAACAGTGAGGGCGGAGCCGTCACGGCTCCGCCCTCACTCGTTCGATGCGGTGGTCGAGTGTGACAGGGTCGCCACGCTTTCCCCGTTGTGCGCCGAAAACAGGGTATCCACGTGATAGCGCAACACCGCGGTCGCGCCGTCCACATCCTGTTGTCCGATCAGGACACTGGTGCCCAGGCCATGGCTGAGCGTCACCAGGCGGGCCGCCTCCAGCGACACGTCCACGCCCGGCGCCAGCTGCCCGCCGGCCTGTGCGCGACGCAGCGCATTAGCGAGCTGCTGGTGGAGGTCGTCCACGCTGGAGGCGAACGGTTCGGCGCTCAGCTGGGAATCGGTCATCGCCAGTACCGCGTACGAGGCGCCGACCAGATGGAAGACCCGGCTTTCCTCGTCCGACGGCAGCGCTTCGGCGAGGAACGCTTCGATGAAGTCCCGCGGTGGCACCGGATCCGGTAGCTCCGCCAGACGTGCCGCCCACCGTGTGCGGCTCTGCTGTTCCAGCTGTCTCAGCGCGCCGAGCAGCAGTTGTTCCTTGGTGTCGAAGTAGTACTGGATGAGCCGCAGCGACACTCCCGATTCGGCGGCCACCGCCCGCATCGTGACGGCGTGCAGTCCTTCCCGGGCTGCGACCCGGACCAGTGCTTCGGCGATCTGAGCGCGCCGCTCCGCATGATCGACCGTCCTCGGCACTACGCGCCTCCGTGCACTCGTTGGTTATGATACGAGCGTATATGATACAGCTGTATCACGAAGTGGCTCGGGAGGTCCGGTGGGTTTCCGCGACACCGACCGCGGTGGTCCGTCGTCGAGGACCACTGGGTCGCAGATGGTTCTCGCGCTGGTGTGTGCGGCGCAGTTCATGGTCGTGCTCGACATCTCGGTGGTGAACGTCGCCCTGCCGTCGATCCAGCGATCGCTCAATTTCGACGCCGCGGGTCAGCAGTGGGTGGTCAACGCCTACGCGCTGACGTTCGCCGGGCTTCTTCTGCTCGGCGGGCGGCTGGCGGATCTCTACGGCCGTCGGCGGGTGTTCCTCGCCGGGCTCACGTTGTTCTCTGGTGCGAGCCTGGTGGGTGGTCTGGCGGATACCCCGGGGTTGTTTGTCGCCGCTCGTGCGGTTCAAGGCGTAGGTGCCGCCGTTCTGGCTCCGGCTACGCTGACGGTACTCACCGCCACCTTCCCCGAAGGCCCTGGGCGTACTCGCGCGCTGGCGCTGTGGACCGCGGTCGGCGTCGCGGGCGGTACCGCGGGAAACCTTCTCGGCGGGGTGCTCACCGAGTACCTCTCCTGGCGATCGATCCTGCTGATCAACGTCCCGATCGGCGCCGGAGCCATCATGCTCGCCCTGCGGTATCTCTCCGGTGGCGGTCGTCCGGCGACGCGCCCACGGCTCGACCTGGCGGGCGCGGTCCTGGCGACACTGGGGCTGACCGCGCTCGCCTACGGCATCACGCAGTCCCATGACGCGGGCTGGGACGCGGCGGTGACGGTGGTGAGCCTGCTGGCAGGGGCTGCGGCGTTGGCGGGATTCGTCGTGGTCGAGGCGCGCTTCGCCGCGGTCCCGGTCATTCCGTTGCGCCTGTTCCGGGCGCGGGCGATCAGTCTCGGGAACTTGGTGATGCTGCTGGCCGGGGCTTGCCTGAACCCGATGTGGTTCTTCCTGACCGTGTCCATGCAGAACGTCCTGCACTACAGCCCGCTGCTGACCGGCCTCGCGTTCCTGCCGCACACCGTCGTCACCATCCTGGTCGCCGCCCGCGTCACCCCGTGGCTGATGCGGTACGTCGACAGCCGGACCCTCATCGCGACCGGCGCCCTCCTCACCGCCACCGGATTCGCCTGGCAGAGCCTGCTGACACCGGACAGCGGATACCTGTCCGGGATCCTCGGCCCGGCGATCGTGTTCTCGATCGGCGGAGGTCTGCTCAACACGCCGATCACCACCACTGTCACCTCGGGGGTCGACACGGCGGACGCCGGTGCCGCCTCAGGGCTGATGAACACCACCAAACAGGTCGGCGGTGCGCTCGGCCTGGCCGTCCTGGTCACCGTCGCGGGCAGCCACACCGCCGGCGCCGAAGCGCTTTCCGCCGCCTACAGCCGCGCGTTCGTGGTGATCGCGGCACTCATGGTCATCGTGGCCGCGCTCGCATACACCCTGCCATCACAACGAGACGGCGCTGTCCGGTAGCAGACCGGTTGTGGCGCCCTTTCGTTCTGCTTTTGAATCCGACGACAGTGGTGACTCTGGCCAAAGTCGGCGGGCATCTCTAGCGCAATCGGCTCCTAGATTCGCCGGGTGCGTCCGTGAGCTGGACGTACCGGCTCGGCGCTCCGCAGAACTCGACCTGGCGTGTCGGTCAAGGTGCCGTCGGGGCACATCGGCCGCTCGCTCCGGCCGACGATCTGCTTACTGCTCCGGGGACGTGCGGGTTATTCGGTAGGGCGGCGTCGTTTGTCGCGGATGTAGATGACTGCCGGCTTGCCGTCGCCGGGGGTGCGCCGGTCGTGTTCGAACAGGGTGGTGGCGGTGATCAGGCCGCTGAGCTTGGGGTAGCCGTAGTTGCGTGGGTCGAAGTCTGGGCGTTGTTTGGTGATGATGCTGCCTACTGCGGCGAGTGCGGCCCAGCCGTCGTCGTCGGAGGCTGCCTCGACGGCGTTGCGCAGTTGGTTCACCAGTGCTGTGTCGGCCTTCAGTTGTGCCGCTGCCGTAGCGGGTTTGGGCTTGGGGTCCGCTTCCGCCGGCGCGGCGGGATTGTGAGGGTGGGTGAGGTTCTCGGTGTAGATGAACTTGTCGCAGGCCGCGACGAAGGGTTGGGGTGTTTTGCGTTCGCCGAAGCCGTAGACGGTGAGGCCGGATTCGCGTAGTCGTGCGGCGAGTCTGGTGAAGTCGCTGTCGCTGGAGACGATGCAGAATCCGTCGAAGCGTCCGGAGTAGAGCAGGTCCATGGCGTCGATGACCATCGCCGCGTCGGTGGCGTTCTTGCCGGTGGTGTAGGCGAACTGTTGGATGGGCTGGATGGACTGGGCCAGCAGGTGGTCTTTCCAGCCTTTGAGGTTGGTGCCGGTCCAGTCGCCGTAGGCGCGTTTGACGTGAGCGGTGCCGTACTTGGCGACCTCGGCTAGTAATCCTTCGGTGATCGACGGTCGTGCGTTGTCTGCGTCGATTAGTACTGCGAGTCTGATGGTGTTCTCGCCGGCCATGGATCAAGCCCTTCGGTAAGTCGTCTGACCCTGGCGTCAGCCGACGTTGGTCGATCATCCCGCAGCAACGCACTTCACCAGCGTCGTACCTGGTCTGCGACGTCGTCTCTGCCGATTTCCGCTGCGTTGATGGTCATGACCCGACGACGCAGGAACTCGGCACTGCGCCGGTTACCGGGTCGGGAGCACTGGTCGCTCGCCCGCGGACCGGCAAGACGGATCAGTCTCAGGATTCCCGCCGTTCCGGTGTGCCGGAGTTGCGTCGTCGGGGCTCGGCGGCGGGTTACATCGCGGTGAATGCGGTCTTCTGCGAGGTGCGGGAAGGCCACGGAACGCGGTAACGCCCGCCGAGCCATCGGCGACCTAGGTAGTGGCCCGGCAGCCCCTCCCCCTCGCTGCCGGGTCTTTTGCTGCGCTCGCGTGCCGACTTGCAGCTGCCGCCACTATTCCAAGTGTGCGACGAGGTAAGCGCTAGAGCGGGGCTCCGATCCTTAGAAGTCGGCGTCGTCGAGTGGGAAGTGCTCTTTGTCCCATTGGCGGCGTAGCGCGATCAGGGCGGCTCGATTGAGGACCGTGATCTCGGGCTTGTTCCCGCGTGTCGTTCGGGTGATGAGTCCTTGTAGCTCGAGGTAGGTGAGTGACGTTCGGAGCCGGTGGGTGGTGTAGCGGCCGTTGTGTTTTGTTGCTGCGACTTGTGCGGCGGGTGAGTGCAGCAGGTCCGGGGTTCGCTGATGCCAGAGTTCGACAAGTCGGGTGCGGTCGCAGGTCGGCTGGGCGTGGTCGGTGATCTCGAGGAGGACGTCGGCGACGTCCACGGTCTCGCCGGAGACTGGCGTGCCCTGGACCTCTATGAGTCCGTTCTTGCTGTGGCGGGCGGCACCGCGGCGGCCTCGTTCGGCGGCGACCGCGTCAGCGATCCGGTAGCTGGCGTTGGCTGAGTTGGGCCAGGGGAGAAGCTGTAGCCGCGCCCAGAGTGCGGTGTCGGCGAGTGATTCCTCGCCGGCATGGGCCTGGCGGTGGTCGTCAACAGCGACCGCCAGAGCCAGTAGCGAGCGCTGTAGGGACTCCACGACGCTATCGCGATGGACCTGGCGGACGCGGTCGGAGGCCAGGGCGAGGTATTGGTGCACGACGATATGGAAGAGGCTGGCTCGTTCACGCCAGGCGATGAACTCGCGATACTGGCTGGTGTGCTCGACAGCGGTCATGAGCCCGGCGTCGTGTTGCTTCTCGGCGAGCTTGATCTGGTCGCGGCGGCATGTGGCCGTGTGGCTCGCCTGGGCTTCAATAGTTTTGAGTACGCGGTAGGTCTGAGAGACGCGGTCGTCGGCGAGCAGGGCTTCCCACCTGCCGCGGTGAGATGGGGTGAGGGCTTCGCGGATGTAGTGCTCGGCGTCTTCGTCGTCCGTCGGGTCGTACGGGAGCGAGTTCGGCACGGTTGGTCTCTCACGGGGTGGTCGGTTCACGGTGGCATTCGGTGCAGAGCTGGGCGTCCGGCGGCAGGGGAGCGTCGACGAGGCCGATGCGTGCGCATCGAGTCAGGACCGCGGTGTACTCGCCGGACTTGGTCGGTATCGGCTTCTCGTTGACCCGATGCACGACATACGGGGAAGTGACGCCGACACATGGCTGGCCTGGAGTAGCTGCCGCGACGAGATGGCCGGCGCCCGGTTCGTGCGGCAGGTCGAGGTCGCAGGGCGGCCAGAACAGCGCGTCCACGCCGAGCTGCGGCTCCGAATCGCGGGCAGGCGTGCGCAACGGGTGCACGGTCGCCAGCTTCGCTGTTCCCGCTCGTACGGGATGCCGGTCCGCTGCCGCGGTGGCGGACACGGATGAGGTTCGGACTCTGTGGCCAGGACGTCGGATCTGGACTCCGTCCGCGACCAGGAAGGCGCGCACGGCCCGGACGGACAAGTGGTACGCAACCGCGAGGTCGCGCAAGGTGGCGCCGGCCTGATAACGGACGCTCAGCCCCAACGGCGGACGTGAGTCTCGGCGACGTCGTGACGAGACGGCGCGCGTAGTCCGGTTACCCATCACCGTCCCTGCCCGTCCGGTGGTGTTCTGGTTGAGACGTTCATCAACGCCGATGTCCTGGATGGTGGGGTGTGCCGCCCCCTCTCGAGAGGAGGCGGCACCCCGAGATCGGTGACTAGGTGGCGTTGCCGGTGCGGGCGACGTGGTAGATCCAGTCCCGCAGCTCCGGGGAGCTGGTGAAGACGTCGGGTTGGACGCCGCAGAACTGGGGGTCGGCGGAACGACTGGCGTTTCCGACGAGCTGGGGGACTCCGTCGATGGTGGCCAGGGCGGGTGTACCGGAGTCTCCATAGCAGCTGCCGTCGGTGCCGCTGGGATTGTCGGTGCAGATCTCTCCGGCGGAGATGAGCGCTGCAGCGCAGCGCGACGGCGCCGTGACACGAGTGTTGAGCTTCTGCAGGTGCCTCGGTAGGCCGGAGCGGGTGCTGTCAGGTTCGGTCACGCCCCACCCGTACAGAGTGATCTTGTCACCACGTCGGGCGGGGTCGCGGGCGAGTTGCACGGTCGGCTGCTGGAGCAGATGGTCGAGCTTGACCATCGCGGCGTCGACGACCTTCTGTTTTGGCGCCCCTTGTCCCCATTGCCAGCCGGGGTGCACGACGATCTTGCTGACGCTCGCGGTCTCGCCGCCGGAGAGCCGGTCGAGGCTGCCGACCCGGACGTGGAATCGCTTGTCCGCGGTCGGAATCGGCGCGTCATCAGTGTTGAACCACTGACTTACCGTCGATCGAGCCGCAGGTCCCGCGGGCGGATCCGTGACGCAGTGCGCGGCGGTGAACACCCACCCGCGAAACACCAGGCCGCCGCCACAGGTGTGGTAGTCGACGTACTTCTCACCGTGTTCGGGTGCGTCGTACTGCAGCGAGGCGATCCCCGGCGGCGCGCTCGCGGCCGGGTGAGCACCGATCAGCAACGGCTCGACCCGCGGGGGTGGTGTGTCGGGGGCGGCCGGCGCCGCGGGGGCCGNCGCCGCCACAGGTGTGGTAGTCGACGTACTTCTCACCGTGTTCGGGTGCGTCGTACTGCAGCGAGGCGATCCCCGGCGGCGCGCTCGCGGCCGGGTGAGCACCGATCAGCAACGGCTCGACCCGGGGGGGTGGTGTGTCGGCGACGGCCGTCGCCGCGGGGGCAGTCAACGCGGTGGCGATGCTCACCGCTACGGCAGCTGCGAACGACAAAGTCTTTCTGTGCAAGGAGCTGTCTTTCTAGTCGATGAAGGGGCTTGAACTGCGCAGTAAGGAGTCGCTACCTGCGGTATGGCGGCCCGCGTCCGGAGTGGTCTACGCGCGGCGGAGCAAGCTCACCTAGCCCACCGCCTCACCGTGTGCGAGGACAGCAGGCGGTGCGGGAGGCGTTACTAGCGCGGCCGTGGACTGGGCCTTCGTCGCGTCTGCGGCGTAAGAATGCGGGGCAGCTGGAGGGTCTGCTGGTCGTGATCCGCGGTGGTTCGCCGGAGGTCGCGGTCGGACGCGGGCCAGACCGGGCGACGTCGCTGATGTTCGGCCGCGATGCGGGCGGTGATACCCGCTACCGAGTCTGGGCGGGAGTTCCAGCGCCGACGCCGTTGGCGGGCGCGGGCTCGCATGGCGAGCACCGCGCCAGCCAACAGCAGGACGGTCACGAGGCCGACGGGCAGGGCCGGGTTCATCGTCGGTCCGGTTGCTGTGGGGCATCAGGCACTCGTTCAGTTGCCGGGCCAGAACCGGCTGCCGCGCAGGTGGTGTAGCAGGGGTAGCAGTTCCTCGGGGAGTCCTGGGCTGACCGCGACGACGCAGCGGGAACGCACGGAGTGTGGGCTGGCGTCCGAGTCGAGAACCAGTGCTCCGGCCTCTCGGGCGATGACAGCGCCGCTTGCGGTGTCCCAGGTGCGATTGCCGAGCAGAATGCAGGCGTCGAGGGTTCCGTCGGCGACCCAGACCAGGTCGAGTGCGGAGGATCCATAGCGGCGAAGTTCCTGTGCGCGTGCGGTAAGGGAGTGGTCCAGGGACGCGCACAGGACGTCACGCAGGCCCGTGTCGGTACCGCTGCCATAGTCACCGAAGCCGATCAAGGCTTTGTTGAGCTTGTCGGTGTTCGATGTTGTGATCGGCTCGCCGTCGCTGAAGGCGCCGCCGCCTTCCGTTGCTGAGTATCGGTGCCCGAGAAAGGGCAGTGCGGTGACTCCTAGCACTGGTTGCTCGTTGTGGACCAGGCCGAGGGCGATTGCGCAGAGTGGGTTGCCGTGCTGGTGGTTGACCGTGCCGTCGATGGGATCGAGAACCCAGTAGGTGTCACGGTTTCCGACTGGTCCAGTCTCCTCGCCAAGGAACCCAATGCTGGTGCTGTCCGCGCCGGTCAAGCGCTGGTGTATCAGTCGTTCGACGGTCTCGTCGACGTCCGAAACAGGATCGCGGTCACCTTTGTAGCGGATCTGGCGTGGAGGGTGGCGAAGCACATGCTCCACAGCGAGATCCATGGCGTTGTGCGCAGCTGTGAGCGCGAACGTGAGATCAGGTCGCTGCGCCATCTGATCCCTCAGATGCTTCGTTGCTGACGGATACCGTCGGGCCGTTCCTTGTGTGACCGTTGACTAGGCGTGGATCAGTGAACTCGGTATCAGCGGCCACGATCGTTCTCCCACAACAGAGTGTGAAGTCGGGTAGATAGGTGCCACCGGCGGGCCAGCACTGGCTCGGCCAGCAGCCGCATCCGTGCCAGCACAGTGGCGCTGTCGGTGCCCTCCGGCATGATCCAGACCGGCTTGAGGTCGTAGGTCCCGACGAGCTCTTGGACCTCGTCCAAGTCGTTGGTCTCTTGGACGACGAACTTCCAGATGGCTTTCCCGGTGCCGGCGAAGTGGCGCAGTGCTGCTGGGCGGACGCGTTGATGGCGGCGCAGCCCCGAATGCGCGAGCTTCGGTGAGACGTTGAACCGTGTCACCGCCGAGGTGAGCAAGTCCGTAGGCGGGATGGTGCCGGAGGTCTCGATCTCGATATCGGCGGCGAGCGCACGCTCTCGGATCGTGCACAGCAGCCGCTCCAGAGCGCGCGGCTGTAGCAACGGCTCGCCGCCCGTGATCACCAGCAGATCGGCGGGAGTGGAGGCAAGCCAGGACAGGATGTCGTCGATCGAGAGAACTCGCTGCTCGGCGGCGAGATCGTACCGAGTTGGGTCATGGGTATGTGGGGTGTCGCACCACGCGCAGTGGGGTTGACCCGTTTTGACGGACAGGGTCGATGAGGTGGTGTCAGGCTACCTGACGACTGGAGGTGTCTTCGGTTGTCAGGTTGCTTGTTTCGTAGGCGTTGGGGCTGAGATGGCCGAGGCTGGAGTGTCGTCGGCGGGTGTTGTACCAGCCTTCGATGTATTCGAAGATCGCCTTGTGTGTGACGGTCCGCGTCGGCCAGCCTTGCCGGTCGATCAGTTCGGCTTTGATGGTGGCGAAGAAGGACTCGGCGACCGCGTTGTCCCAGCACTGTCTCTTACGCCCCACCGATAAACGCACCCCATGGTCCTCGGCGAGGTCACCGAACTGGGCAGAGGTGTACTGGCAGCCTCGGTCGGAATGGAAGATCACCCCGGGCTCGGGCCGGCGCTGCGCGACCGCGTTGTCGAGTGCCTCGGCGATGAGCTCGGTGCGCAAGTGGTCCGCGGTGGCCCACCCGACGACCCGCCGTGACCTGAGATCGATCACCGTGGCCAGATACAACCAGCCCTCCCAGGTGTGGATATAGGTGATGTCGCCACACCACCGGGTGTTGATTTCTGTTGCGCTGCAGGAGAAGTCCCGCTTGATAAGATCAGCTGAAGTGGTCGCTGCCGGGTCGGGAACCGTCGTGGTGCGCCATCGTTTCGGAGCCCTGCCCGCTCGCCCAGCGGCGCGCAGGAGCCGGGCGACGCGCTTGCGGGAATGCCGCCGCCCGCGCGGGCGCGCAGCTCCGCGTGGACACGGGGTGTTCCGTAGGTGCCTTTCGACTCGTCGTGGATCGCGATGATCTCGGCGGTCAGTTCGTCATCCTGTCGCTGGCGGGCCGAAGATTCGGCGTCGCGATGGGCGTAGTAGGCGGCTCGGGAGACCTTGAGTAGCTCACAGGAACGTTTCACGTTGCCGGTGGTGCCGGCGTTCTCCGCCTCGATGAACGGGTACACGTTCACCGGATCTCCTTCGCGAAGAAAGCCGTCGCTCGTTTGAGGATCTCCACGTCCTCGGACAACCGGCGGTTCTCCCGCCGCAACCGGGCCAGCTCGTCCCGCTCGTCAGTACTCAGCCCGTCGGCGCGGGCCCCCGCGTCCCGCTCGGCCTGCGCGATCCACTGCCGCACGGCGGTCTCGGTCAGGTCGAAGTCTTTCGCGACCTGACCGATCGAGCGATCCCCGCGCTGGCACAGCTCGACGATCTCAGCCTTGAACTCCCGTGTGAACGAACGCCGAGCCCGAGGCTTCTTCTTGCCCATAGTCTCCATGATGACGGACATCCTTCCGGAGGCACACGCCCCCTGATCTTGGATGTCCGCCAAAACGGGTCAAGCCCAAATGGTCACTGGTACCTCCGGCGCACGTGCCCCCGCGACGACGGCGTCTCGAACCAGAACATCGCGCCCTGGCATCCCTTTGCTGGAAATCATCGCTCGTGCTGAGTCATGTACTCCAAGGACTCGATCATGGTATTGACGTGACTAATGGCCATTTTGGCGTAGCGGTCACGAGGTGTTTTTGCCTGGTGTGGGTCGAGAGTCCCCTGGAGCAGGCGCAGCAGTACGGTCAGCACTCGCCGAAAGACACTGATCTCGTAGTTCATCCAGTCGACAGGGTTGTCCGAGAACTCGTATCCGGCTCGAGCGGTCCAGATCAACGGCGTGAGGTTGGCGGCTGCGGCGGTCTCTCGGATCCAGCGAATACCGTTCGCTACCTGGCTAGGGGTCAGGTCGGTTACTTCGACCAACTGAACGGTGCTCAGCGCGCCGGGCCTGGCCTGCATTAAGGCGACTCGGACGAGCTCGCCGCTGACGTGCCGTGGTATCGGCGCTGCCATGGTCAGTCGCCACGCAAGAGTTGCTCGAGCTGCTCATCCATGCTGGTGTCGCCGGTCTCGACGACAGTCTGAGACCAGTCCGCGGCAGCGCGGACTCGTTGCAGGTTGTCGAACACCGCTTCTTGCTCGTTCGTCGTGAGGTGTTCTCCGTGCAGGGTTGGGACGACTCGATTGACGGCGGATACGAAGGCGGCGCAAGCACCAAGGAGATTGACGATCTCCATGCGGTGCTCGACTCGGCGAATGGTGGGGGTCCGCTCGCGAGCTACATTTTGCGCTTGACGGCTCCGCTCGGCCTGAACACTGTTCACCATGTGGCGAGCGGTGTGGTCGCCCATGACGCGATGTGCGACCTCCGGGCGCCGCAGGAGGTCGGTCGCGACTTCCGCGGCCACGATATCGTCCCTGGCCAGGTCGTGAATTCGATGGACGCGTTCCTGGCTGGTCTGTGGGTTCCGCGGCGTCTGGCCCGCAGCCCGTGCCGCGACGTCGCAAGTCCAGCGGTTGCCGCCGCCGAGCTCGGGCGGTGGCTGCTGGCGAATCAACTCGAAGCGATTCTGCAGGTGGGCAAGGTGTTTGTGCACCGTGAACGACGCATTCTTGGAGCGCTTCGACTTCGGCCAGCGTGACGCTACCTCCCTGTAGGTAAGGAGCGTATTGAACTCGATCCCGATCTCATCCGCGAACTTGCTGAGCGTGTCGTAGACCTCGGCGCCATGTGTTCCGCCGATCGGCTGGATAGGTTCAATTTCGACCGCAATGTAGCCGATCTCGAACTGGCAGTCCGTCAGAGTTTGAACTGTCTTTACGGCTTTCTCCACGAGCTTTTGATAGCGTCTTTGGGTAACATTTCCAACCTTTGTTGTCATGGCATTCCTTAATTTTGGTATGGCGAGACTTGTCGCGGAAGCAGGGCTCAAGCCGGGTAAAGACCGGGCTGGGTGGCGTAGGTGACTATGCGGCGTGCCGTGTTACTTTTTGTCGATCAATGCTTTCATCTGATCACCGTCTTGTCGAAACTCGGCGTCGGCGCAGCGACGAGGAGAACGCTCATCGTGCTCCGACTAGTCCAGAAAGGCAAGGGGTCTTCGCGAGGGGGGCAGTCTTGCGATTAACCGTTTGCCGTAGTTGTCACGGTTGACGCTTACTTCGAACGGCTAGCCTATTTCGCCAGGCTCTTGTCCTGCACGAAGCGGAACAGTAGATGGCATCGGACCGCCGTCGTATGGCCGGTAAACGATCACTGCAGACCGGGCACGTGCTGGCGTCGTCGCGCGCACGCAAGATCTTTATGCGAGTTTGGGCTCGGCGAACCCAGCGCCAATGTCGTGACCTGCAGCTGGTGGAGCAATACTTCGCGTCGGCCCGGGCGTTCGGCGAGAGTGCTTCGCCGCACGCCGCGCACTTGCGCGTTGCCGTCATCGGATAAGTTTAGGTCATTTCTCGTGATGCGTCGTCCCGTGTCAACGATGTCGTCGCTTGGAAATTCGTTGTGATGGACGCTGCCTCGATTGACTTGAAAGCTGTCCGTCAGCACGCTACGAACCAGGTACTTCTAGAGTAGTCGGCATAAGCATGTTGGCTTTGCGCCCGCACTGCGACTTCCGCGCTGGATATGCTTGCTCAGCCGCGCATGGCGCCTCTGTGTCAACACCTCGGGTGTCTGACTGTCTAGTTCTCTTTCATGAGAACCCAAGGGTGGCCGCATTGTGCTTCTATGATGGCGGTTGCCCAGTTTCCGATGGGGTCCGGGCAGTTCGGTGTGCGGCAACGGTGCCGCCAAGTCGTCCATCTTCCCGAAGTGATGCCGAAGTTGCTTCAGGCAGGGCCAAATTCGGCCGCCGGATCGGAAAGGTGTACGGCCCGGCGCTGGTTCCCCGAAGGCGAGCAGTCCGTCGAAGACATGGATGATCAGTCGCGCTGCGTTGCCTGGTCGCCCGGATGGCCGCCGACGGCGCATCGGGATACGAGAGCACCCTGGCTTCCCCGCTGACCTCCGAAGCCCGGGAGCGTCTGGTGGCAAACATCCGCGACGTCCTCGGCGAGGAAACATGACACCATGGTGCGTTCCGGGATCGGCGCGATCCTGCGGAGTACCGCGCCGGTCGAGCGCGCCCCGCGCGGTGTACCGGGACATGGCGAAGGGATTCGGGACGAGCTATGACACGCCCCTGGGCCGGGGGCCTGTCTCTTTCCTGCACCCCAGCCTGGTACTCCAGTTGTCGGCGGACGTGTTCGAGGGGTACGGGCTCAGCCATGTCCGCGATCGCCTGCGGACTGCGGCGTGGGTCGCCCGCGAGCTGGAGCCCCGGTGGCGGACCGTGCCGTCGGATCAGCTCGCCATGGTGCTCGCGGCGGGGCCGAGGCTTCGGATCGCTGATCAGCGGCTCCGCGGTCGCGGAGCTCAGAGGCGACTTCCGCTGCAATCGAGCCCGGTGACTTCCAGTTCCGCCGCCGGGTCGGTGCGCTGGATTGTTCGGAGTTCTGGCCCGATGGTCCGGTGGAGTTCGGCACAGGGTGGCAGGCTATGACCGGGATCGAACGATCGGCCTGGACCGTGCTGGTCCTTGCTGCGCACGCTCGTCACATCGTGTGTGCCGTGACCCACATCCTCGCGTGGGCTTACCAGCGAGCGCCAGAATCTGCCCACGAACGGAGATGATGTGACCACGATGGACACTCTTGACAAAATCCGTGCCGACGCGGCCGCCTTATGCCGGGCTGAAGATACCGCGGTGTCGAACCGCACATTCGGCGGGCTGGAGTTCTAGACTTGTTAATGGACGGCGCCTATGCCGAGCAGACGTGCAACCGCGGCGCATGGCGGTGCTGCGTCGTGATCAATCGGCCGGGATGGCCTTTGTGGTCAACGAACACGCGCACAAGGCGCTCGAGCGCGGACGGGGCGATCCGCGTATCGCGTTATCGCCTACTGCGCTGGCTGCTGGACCGCACCGACCAGCGGTCCCGCACCCTGCGGGTCCTGCACTTCGGAGCGCGGCTGGTGCTGTTGCCGAATCTCGCGTTCGTCCCCGACCCCGTGTTCGGCCCGGTGCCTGGGTTGGGTTCGCTCAGGGGCGCGCGTTCACGATCGTGACCGACGCCGACGGGCGGGACACGGTGTTCGAGGACGCGCCGGCCCCCAGCCGCATCCAGATAGTCTGCGACGAGACTTCTGACGGCCGCGGGCTTGGCTGCTACACGCGGCGGTTCGCCGAATTGAGCTACGCCAGTCTCGATCACGACGGCAGCCGGGCGCGGATCCGCGACGCGATCCGGAGCCTTGGGGGAACTGGCCGCCGCCGTCGTGGATGGCCGATCAGCGCCGTAGGCGGGCTTGCGACGACACGACAGCGCCTTGGCTTGCCAAGCCCTCGTGGTCGGTCACCTCAAGGGTGGCAGCGTGCTGGCGTCAGCGCGGGAGAAGGAGGGATCGGAAGCGGTGGGAGGCAGGTCTGGTGCTGCTTGTCATCACGGCCGTGGGGTATCACCGCCAGAAGGACACTAACCAGCACCACCACAGGTGGAACCGTTCTCGGGGTTTCTCCATCCGCACGCCGTGATGCCACAGCACCACCAGTACGGTGGCGCCCGCGCCGAGCAGAGTCAGCACGCTGCCGATGACGATCGCGAAGGTGTGCTTGTCGCCTTCGTCAAGTTCCGCGCGTCGCTCGTCCGGCCATACCCGGATGTGTACCCGGCCTCCTTTGTGGACCGTGCGCGGCTTATGGTGTTCAAAGGTTTCCGTCCTCACCCCGTCGGGTCCGACGTATATGACCTCCGCGGTCACGCGGTCCCGAGACGCGGTCGCCACAACCCGCCCGGGGAAGAGCCCAGCCGACCGGTTGACATCCGCGGCGATGGAAACACCGAACCCCAGCTCGGCGAGACCGCCGACCAGCAGCATCAGGGGAAGCCACAAAACGGCCATTCCGGGCAGCCGGGACCTCGATGACGTCATGCCCTCAGTACGCCCGGGACGCTGTCGCGGTTGCCTCAGCAGGTCCCAGCGACCTTTGTTCCACCGGCGTATTGTCCGGAACAAAACGCCACCGGCCGGAAACGACTGACCAGCGCAGAGAGTCTGGGAGGCGGCACGGCATTTCACGGAGCTGAGCGACACCAGCCCGACTGCTCGACGAACCCACCCTTGCGACGCTCGCCGGCAGCCCACACGAGTCGGATGTGCGCGTCGCCGGGTCAATCGCTCGGAGTGGTGCTGGCTGCACAATTGTCGGCGCTACGCGGCGGCTGGGTGTCGTGCGACGACTGGGGCACCGGCCAGGACCTTCTCGCGCTACGACGCTCACTTACCTAGACAGTCGACGAAAGCCACGCGCAGCGGCTGCGCGGCCTCTCCGATGTCGCGCCCCGCACATCCTTCATGGCCTTTGCGTCCTCACCGTCGCCAGCGACCTCATCGACGAGCCAAAGGTAGACGCTGGCCGAGCTACCGCTGGAGACGCGGAAGACGTAACGCTGCGATGCGCCTACGAAGAACTACCCAGTTGGGCTACATAGCTGGAGCAGAGGATGTGACCCCATTTGGCAGTGGAGAGACGGCGTGCTCCAGATTTGCTCCAGCTACTGAAAAGTAACTGGAGTTCGGCACGCCAGTTCTCAAAGTGAGCCGGAACGAAAAAACCGCCCTACCTGCACATATCTGCCAGGTGGGCGGTGTTTCGTCACTGTGGAGCTAAGGGGACTCGAACCCCTGACCCCCTCACTGCCAGTCAGGTTCGAGCAAGGCACTGACCTGCGGTTATCGAGAACCCGCTGGTCGGCTGGAGCAGTTGTAGTCTGCTCGATGCGGCTCTGCGTAGTTGGGCGTTGTTGTGGTTGACGCTGTGCTCCAGATCTGCTCCAGGGAAATTAGTGTGAGAGTTCAGGGCAGCTCAACGACAAGAGGATAGGCGACCATGATCTTCGAGTTGGGACAGCCCCTCAGTCTGTCGAATCGGCAGCTGGCAACCAGTTGGTAAAAGTCGACATTTGACGTGTCGGACGGTATCGAGTGATGTTGAACGAGACTTTTTTGTCTGGTTGAGGGTCAGTCGCTGTGTCGGGGTATGTCGCCTGGTTCTGGATTATTTCAGACTCTTTGGGCTCGCAGATGCCGAGCGACTCCATCGTGCAGCGCTCCCGCGCCGCTCTCCGCGCCATGATCAACGCTGCCATTCGCGACCCACGACTGCCCATCGCCTCCTACCCCTGCCTCCTACGTCGAACTGCCCTCCGGACGACGGCCGAAAGTGGTGCTCTGGACCCCCGAACGTGTCGAACGGTGGCAACGCTCCGGACAGAAGCCCTCCCTGCGCATGTGTGGGTACCTGAGCAGACCGGGCGCGTCGGCGGCTATCACGGTTTCGGCGTGGTCAACGCTCCCGTTCGAATGGCCGCGCTCCAGGAAGCGAGGCCGCTCGCCGCGCGAGCCTGACGAAGACTCGGCGTGGCGGCTGACTTTCCGTCGACAGCACCCACGCCGTCAGGCGGGAGCCAATCCGATGTTCGACGGCTCGGGGTGGGCTCCGCCGCCTGGTGCCGATCAGGAGTAGTAGGCCTCCTCGAGCGCGGTTAGATCCTGCCGGAGAGTGGGCAGCACTTCCCGGTAGAGCGTCTGGTGTTCACACGCTTCACCGGTCTCGGCGATGTGGGAGGCGAGCTCACGTAGCTGTGGGGGACCGTGCACCGCGAGGTGCCGGGCTAGATCACGGGCCAGGGCGAGCTTCTTCTCGCTCTGCGTCAGCTTCACGCCGTTCTTCCAGAGCTCGACCGACATGCCGATCGGGTCGACGCGGCGGCCGAGGCGCTTCGTCAGGTTGCGGATGATGTCGATCCCGTAGGCGTCCAGGTCCTGCCACGCCGCGATGGGGACGTCGCGTGTTTCAAGGAAACCGACCAGACCGTCGCTTGCCTGTCCTTGGCCCCAGACGCACAGCCATGTGCTCACGATCTCGGGCATTTCGCACACGGCCTGGAACGCTTCCTTATTCTCGACAAGGAGTACGCCCCTGGCTGCGAAGTCGGTGTCTCCCAGCGTCCGCAACCCGTTGGCGGGCAGGCCGATCCAGGGTTCGGTCGTGGAAGCCTCGGCGATGGTGTCCTCTGCGATCCACGTGAACGGGCCGCGCATGAGCAGTTCGGTGTCCGCCATGTCGACGGCCGTTTCGAACGACTGACCGATCAGGTTGCCGAACGCGAACCTGCGCGGCAGCGTCCACTCAGCCTTGGTGTCGTTCCAGGCTCTGCCTGCCAGTTGCTGGGCCTTCAGCCGGTGCCCGGCCCGGGTGTCGGTGTGCCAGAGGATCGCGGCGCGCAGCGCCAACTCGTACAGCGTCCACCTGGTCGTTCCGCTCCGGGATCCCGCAGGGACGCGGAGCACCGGATCCGGTGGCGTCTCGAGCAGCGCGTTGTACTCGTATTCCAGCTCGGGAACGGTGGACGTCAGCTTCAGGATCTCGTCGTATCTCTGCCGGTCCCGGGCGATCCGGTCGGCCCGCGCCTGCCGGCGGGCCGCCCGGTGATCGCCGAGCGGCCCGCCTTTAAGAAAGGCGAGGGTCTCCTGGAGGCCGACGCCGTTGGTTACCTTCTGGGACAACGCCTTGTCGAGCCGGTCCACCGCGACCCGCATCTCGCCTGCTCGTGTCGGAGGTACCTTGAGAAGCCAGCGGAACACCCGTGACTCCTCGGGTGTCAGCTCGTTCAGGTCGATGCGGACCGACGCCGCGTTCCCGTCGGTTTCAAGCCGCTCGCGCACCGTCGTGCGCAACCAGGCCCAGCTCGGGGTGCGCAGGACCTCGGGTATTTCGGTCATGTCAGCGCGTCCAGATCGTGATCTAGCATGTTATGACTGATTGTCCCGTCCCAAATGCTGCGCGAAGCGAGCACGCCGGGCAGGGCGTCCTCGACGACGAGGTTGTAGATCGAGATGCCGTCGAGTTCAGGGTGCAGCCCCAGCTCCGACTCGCTCGTGGCGACCAGGTCCAGGTCAAGCTTCGTGATCAGGTCGAACAATGCGCCGCGGTTCTTCGCGTCGACACCGGCGAAGACTTCGTCGAGCAGGATCAATCGTGGGCATCCCGGACCGGCCCGGCCGTTCTCGTGCACCACGATTCTGCTCGCCTCGCAGTGCGTTGCCGCCGCGGCGAATAACGGCAGGTGCAGGGCCACGGCCTTCTCCCCACCGGACATCGCGTTGTGCCGGCGACGGTCCAGCTTCGTCCACGAAGTGCTGCCGCTCTGCTTTGTGACGAGGTCGAACCTGTGCCACAACCGATAGTCGAGCATCGTCGCCAGCTGCTCGCGCCACGGTTCGGAGGCAGGGGTGACCCGTGTGCTCGCGATGCGGCGCCGGTAGAAGTCCGACAGCCGGTCGCGTTCGCTGCGGTAGAGCGTGCCTTCCGGTTTCTGGAGGAGCTCCATCATGTCCGCCGGCACGTCGCACTTCGGTGCGGGCTCCCAGCACAGCTTGAAGGTGTACCCCGATGTGGTGGAGTGCGCGCTCATGAGCGCGTTCATCCGATCCACCAGAGATCGTGCCGCGTGGATCCGTTCACCGACCTCAAGACGGACCTCGTCGGACAGGAAGCGCTCGAAGAGCTCGGCTTCCTCCTTCTCCAGCAGCTCCTCTGTCTGGTTCAGGTCGCGGGTGAGTGCGGCGAGCGTGTCCCGGAGGGAACGTTCCTTTCCGTTGAGGCTGCCAGACAAGGCGAGGACGCCGTGCTCGACTCGTTCGCGCACCACGATGTGTCCGGACAGGGCCGGCTCCACCTTGGTGCGCACCCGTCCGGCCGTCGTTTGAGCGCTCTCTTCGTGCGTGACGTCCCGGCGCGCCTTGGAAACCAGCGCTCGTCCCCAACCGCATACGGTCTCGATCTGGTCCGTGCGCAGGGTTTCACCGAACGGCGGTGGTGGCTCGGTTTCACCGGGGAGGTGGAGAAGGCCGAGCCGGTGCACGTCAGCGAGAGACTCGGCGGCAGCGGACAGCTGTGCGCGAGCCTCTTTGAGCTTGTCCTGTGCGGCGCAGGCCTCGTGTTTCGTGCGTTCCACGGCACGTCCTAGTTCGAGTTCCGCTGCGGCTCGCGTGTCCACCGACCGGGCGCGATCGCCTAACGTGGACTGAAGCCCGTCTAGACGGGCCATCAGATCCTGATGCGGTTTGCCCATCTGCCTGTTGAGATCGTCGTACTTGTTCCTGGCGAGCAGGGCGGCTTCTTCCGCCTCGGCCGCGAGTGCGATCGAATCGCCGGAGATCTTCTCGGCCGCGCGGGCGTTTCTGACGGCCGTCACGGAGACGAGGGCGAGGCCGAGGCTGTGTACCGTCGCGTTGATCCAGTCCTCGGCCGCCGACCGGAACCGCTCGGTGTCGGTCCGGATGACGTCGAGCCGCTCGCCGTGCTCGGCGAGCCCGGCGATATCGAGTGCGGTCGTTGCGAACAGGGTCGCGTCTTCGTGCCCCTTCTCGGCCGTGGACTCGTCGCGCTGAGCGGAGGTGAGATCGGCGGCGCGGTCCTGGACGATCCTGACCTTGACGTTCACCTCGTAAGAGGCGTCGTTTACCGCTTTGTCCGAGGGCTGCAACTGGATCTGGCGTTCGAGTTCGCTCACGCGCACAGCAACTGCGGAGAGAGCCTCGACGGCGTGGTCGCTCAAGGCCTGCCATCCAGCAGAAGCCGTTGAGACGACGCTAGCCGCCACGTCGAGCGCGGTGGTGTCCGGTCCCTCGGCGTGACCGGACCAGACCAGGCCGGGCATCGCCGTGATCGCTGCGGTGGCGTCGCGCTCGAATCCCGGCAGTTCGACGTCGGGAAACGCCTGCCGGTCGAATCCCAGGCCGAGCGCGTCGAACGTGGCCTGGGCGGTCGCGATCGCCGATCGGCCGGCGGAGGAGAGCGCGTTCACGTCCTCGGCGATCCTGGAGATGAGAGCGAGCGCTTCGCTGATCACCTGTGCCTGCGCTGCCTCCGCGATGTGCACGGAGTCATCGGCGGGAATCGCCGCCCGTTCCTCCTCCGCCCGTTGAGCGGCTTCCGCCGTCTTGCGAAGCCGGTCCCGCAACGATGAGCAGACACGCTCCAGAGTCGCGATCTCTTTCTCCAATAGAGCAATCTGCCGCAGACGCACGATTTCACGGCTGCCGGCGCCGATGAGGTCGACGCTCTGCTTGCGGTAGGCGCCCCGCAACGGGCCCGCTGACCAGGAGCCGTCCCAGGCCACGGTGAGTCCGTCGGTATCTCCGTGAGCGGAGTCCAAGAGCCCGATCCGTGCCAGCACAGCGCGAACCACCTCGGCGGACACCGGCCCGTCCGGCGGCAGAGCGGGGTCCGGGCACAACGCTGCGGACAGCGGCGTGAACGCCCGCACGGTGCCTGTGGTGAGTGTGACGTCGAGCAGCGGCTCGTCGTCCGGTCCTGCCGCGACCGTGCCGTCCGGGAACACCCAGGCGTCCGCCAGCCCCGAGCCGATCAGGGCGGCCTCCAGCAAAGCGCGCTGACCGGGCTCCTGCGACAGACCGGGGACGAAGTCGACGAGCAGGTAGAACGGTAAGCCTTCGCGATCGAGGCGTTCCGCGAGACGGGTGTGCGGTACGGGCAGGACGGGCAGTCCGCCACTGGCGAGCCGCCGGTGTTCCGCCAGCGTGTCGTCGAGTGTGCCGGTGGCCGTCGTGAGTTCGGTCCGGATGCTGGCCGCCTCCCGCTCGATCTCCTGCGCACGCGTCGTGGCCGCGCCCGAGGCCCACTCCACGACGCTCATCCGGGTGAGGGCTCGCGGGGCGGGCTTGAGCAGGAACTCCGGAACCTCGGCGGCGGCGGAGAGTTCACGCAGGCCCGTCGACCAGGCCCGGACCTCGTCGGCGAAGGCGATTTTCGTGTCACGGGTGTCACGAGCACTGCTCCAGACACCCGGCCACGCGGCCGACAGCGTCGAGCACCGGCCGATCAGCTCCGCCGCGCGATGCCCGAGAGACTCGACGATGGGTGGGATCTTCTCCAGGGCGTTCGCTTCGGCAGCAAGCGCGGTCCGTCGCACCTCCGCCGCTCGCCGCCGCCACTCGGTGACCGCCTGCCCGGGAAGGTCGAGCGGCCAGGACGGTGGCGGAGACGCACCCAAAACCAGTTGGGGGCTGTGACCGACCCAGTCGGTGACCGAATCGAGGTAGGCGGTCAGGAGTTCGCGCCGGAACTCACGGGCCTTCTCGGCCTCATTTTCCGCGTGCTCGACCCGCTGCTTCATCCTCACCGTGGCCTCTTGGGCGGTATTGAGGCGTTGTGCCGCGGACCGCATCCGTTGGACGAGGCCGAGCAACCGGTCGAGCTCGTCGAGCCGTTCCCGCACGGATCCGCGCAAGGTCGCGACGGCAGGGCCGCCGTCGGGCGACGAGGGGTCGAGATTCGCGACCAGGTCCGCCGCGACCGCGGCCAGCCGGTCGTGCGCCAGGCGTCCCGCCATGCGGTCAGCCGCGGCAGCACGTTCGTCCATGGTCACCACCGCGGCGGCTGTGGCCTGTTCCGCGGCGGTCGCCTCTTCCCGCAACCGGGCGGCGGTCTCGGCGAGCTGGTCCGCCTGGGCACGGCTGCCGGTTGCGGCGTGCCGCAGCGCCACCGCCTTCTCCAGCAACGGAACGAGCTGACCGCCCTTCTTGTACAAGTCGAGCTCTTTGATCGCTTCGATCTCGGTCCCGAGCGAACGCACCTCCTGCCGCAGCAACTTCAGTTGGTGTTGGGCTTGGGCCAGGTCGTCCTGCGCCTGCCGCTGAGCTCCGGACGCGGCCCCCGCGAGCTTGGCCTTCTCGTCGACCCGGCCCAGCGCACCGACGACTTCCGCCGCTCTTCTGGCGACTACGACCTCCAGGTAGGTCGCATAGGCGTGGTGCAGTTCGCTCAGGCCCGCGTGGGCCGTGGTGAGCTCGGCGATCACATCGCGGTGCCGGTCGAGTCGCTCGAACCCGTCGGCAAGTTCGTTCGTGACCACCTCGCTGACCGGCGGCAGGGAGTCGCGCAACAACTCGTCGAGCTTGTCCTCAGAGAGCTTGTCGGACAGCTTCGGCTTGCGCAGGTGCAGCAACGTTTTGCGCAGTGACTCGAACTGGCGGTCGTCGAGCCCGAAGAGGACTCGGTTGACCTCCTTGCGGTGCGCGTCCGGCGTCGGATGGACCTGACCGGGCAGGCCGCGGGAACCGAGGTCCGCCAGCGCCTGGACGAGCTGGACGTTGCTCTTGGGCTCGCTGCCCGCGGGGCCCAGTTCGAAGTCGATCCCGACTCTGCCTGTAGTGGTGAAGTACCAAGAGAGGACGCGCTTGCCGGCCCGTGTGGCCTGCAAGCCGGCGCCGACCGTGCAATATTCCACACCGTCGTCGGTGAGCCTGCCGAACTCGACCCACACATAGCCGCGGGCGTTCGTGCGCTCCTGGTTGGAGTCGTGGCCGAGCAGCCACAGGAACATGCCGCGATCCTGGACGCCGAACGTCGACAGCCGTTCGGGCGATAGGTTCGCGTCCAGCACGTAGGGGAGCAGCACCTCGAGCGCCATCGATTTGCCCGATCCGTTGTTTCCGAGCAACAACAACCGGCCACGGTGGAAGGTGAACACCTGCTCGTCGTAGTGGAACAGCCCGATGATGCCCGCCCGCAACGGTTCCCACCGGCGACGGGTCGGGTGTGCGGTGCCGAAGAGCGACTCGGCCGCTGTGGTGGTCATTTCTTCTCTCCGGTGGTCGTGACGACGACGTCGCGGAAGCGGCCCGCGGCCGGGGTGAGCTCGAAACCGATCTCGTCGCGCCGGATCAGGCCGAAGGCGTCCAGGACGTCCAGCACCTCGGTGGCGAGCTTGTCGAGGCCGCCGTCGACCCGGTGTCCCTTGGCCCAGCGGGGATGCTCGGCCATCAGATCCGCCAGCAGGTGCCGCAGTCTGGTGGCCGGCACCCAGTCCGTGACGTCCTCCCGCCTGCGGCCGAGCTTGCTGATCACCAGCAGCGCGGCCTGGTGCGTGATGGTGTTGGGCTGGGGGAACCGCAGGTCCGTCGACTCGCCGGTCGGATCCACGGCGCACCAGCCTCCTGCCCGGCGTTCGAGCAGCAGTCCTGCCTCGGCGAGGTGCCGGCGGATCGACCGGGACGAGCCGGCGAGGAACTCCCGTTGCTCGCCGTCGAGGTCGTCGCGGAGCAGCACCGGGTCATCGAGCAGGCGCCGCATCACACTGAACCTGGAGCTCTCCTCAGCGTCGGGATCACGCCGGGTGAACAGTTGCGACAGCCTGCGGTCGTCGATGATGTAGAGGGCGTTCGCGTTTTGGTCGGTCTCGTAGTCGTCGCGCTGGTCGAGGGTCGTGAGGACCCTGTACGAGCGGAGCAGGTCCAGCACGTCAACCAGGGCCAAGCGCTCCGCCTTGTCGGAGGCGTCGTACGGCGTCAACTCCTCGTCGGCGCCCGTTAGGTCGGCGACGCGACCGGACAGGTCCTGAAGCGAGACCTGACCGCGGGGGAACTGTCCGATCGCGACCGCGGTCACGCAGAACAGCACGTATCTCCTGCGGTCGAACGGCCTGGCGTCCGAGCGGAGCGAACGCAACGGGGGCCGTGGACGGGAATCCGGGTCCGGAACCTTGTGCAATCGAGCGAATCCTCGGCGCCGGTCGACCACCAGCCGCCAGTCGCAGGTGCCGAGGAACCACCGGCGCAGCCAGTCCTCGTGATTCGCGACCAGGTCGAACCCTGATTTCGCCCGATCCAGCACCGGTGAACGCAACAAGGCCCTGATCGCCCGCGCCCGGTCGGCCGCGTCGTGCTCGGCGGAAACGCCGGAGACCATCAGAGCTCCCTCGTCCAGACGATGTGGATCTCGTAGTCCGGGAGCGTCCAGCGGCCGGCCGGAGAGTCGATGCGGGCTGCCTGCCCGGTGGGCGGCTCAAGCAGCGTGATGCGCAGCCGACCGTCGACGCTCGTTGCCCTACGCTCGCCCGAGCCGAGGTCCGCTGTCGCTCGCTGCGCCTGCGCCACCAGACCGGCGAGCAGGGTGAGCGTGGTGTGGTCGGGAAATCGCCGCACGGCGGAGAGCCTGACCCGGCCGAGCCCCACCAGCGTGGCGCAGGCGTTCTCGGCCTCGGCGATCCGCTGCCGGACTGCCTCGGCGAGCAGGTGTTTCGTTGCCGAGTGGTTCGGTGTCCGGCTCGCCCGGCCGACATGGTCCGGCGACGAGACGGCACGCAGCTTGATCGTGTGGCGGACCACCGGTGCGTCCCACCAGTCGTGGGACGGTGGCGAGGCGTCGTCCACCACGTCTTCGCTGAAGTGGCGGGCGCTGCTCAGGCCGAGTTCGTTGTGCCACAACGCGTGTGCGTGCTCATCGGTCACCGAACCGGAGAACCCGCGGGCCAGCCGGAGGAGATCGGAGGCGCTGCCCGTGCGCATCAGGCGAGCGTCGCGAACCCGATCCAGCACCGCCCCGATCCCCAGCACCGCACGGCGGACCATGCGGTGGAGTTGCTGCCCAGCGGCCAGCCCTTCGCCGGCCGGGACGAACCAGCGCCGGATCCCGTCCATCCGCGTCGCCGTGCGTACGGCCCACGACTCCAAGCGGTCGGCCTGGTCGATGAACTGTTCTCCGGACGCCTTCGCACCCGCCTGGAGTGCGGCCGAATACCTGGCAGCCTCGCTTTCCAGGCTAGCGAAGAGCGGGGCGACGGCCTCGGACACGTCATCGAGGTGGTCGGTGAACTCCGCCAGATAGTGAATCGTGTCGACCTTGAACAACAGGAAGTCCTCGACCTGAACGGCGGGTGCGTTCAGGATCTGGTTCACCCGTTGCAGAAACCGGCCGGCATTTCCGGCCAGCGCCTTGAACGCCCCGTGCAGCTCCTCGGCCAGGTTATAGACCATGTCCCCGTCCGGAGCGTCTTTCAACGCCTCGGCTACGAACTGTTCGATGATGGCGTGCACGCGAAGCAGAGCCACCCGTTGCAGGCCGATCGTCTTGAGCAGCGTCTCCTCGAGGGCCACCACCGCTTGGTGCGCGGCCTCACCGCCCGCGCTCAGATTGTAGACGTCGGCACGAAGTTCGTACGAACGCAGGTCGTGTGCCCAGCTCTCGTCGCGGACGGGATCGACGTTGCCCCACTTGCACAGTTGCGTCAGCCTGCGGGTCAACACCTCTCGGGATAGAACCAGGGGAGACTCGGCACCGCGCAACGCCTGGTCGACGTCGGCGAGCGTGAGGTCGGATCGGTACTCGGCCGCGGCGATGAAGAGCACGCTGACGATAGCGCGGTACTCGGGCGCCTCGTCCGCAGTGACGTAGGCGAACAGTGACTGCCGATCGCCGGAGTCGCGCCGCATCGTCCAGCCTCCCTTCCGGTGTGCGCACGGGTGTACATGCAATCAGACCGGCGAACTCGAACCGTGTTTCGCGCGCCGTCTTCATCAAAAGGATCATTCGAAGCCACTCGTTTGTACCAGCCTTGCTGGACTGCGGTTCAGTGGGGCTGATTCTGACCTCTTTTTGCCCGTTAGAAATGCACAAATAATGGTCATTGGCTGTCCAAGTCCGGAGAACGGCACCCGCGGCTCTCCTGCGTGCCGGAGCGGCGTCGCTGCGCCGGTGATCACCGCCGCAGGCCGCGTCCTGGCCGCTTGGACGCGGCGGGGAAGGCAGTCAATGGTGTAAGTCAGCGTGTGCTTGAACCGTGGTCGGTGCGTGAGTGACTACGGCTGATTCATGTTGCGGACCGGGTGAGAGCTATTGTCGGAGCATGGCGCTTTCTGTCGCGGGCAACGACATCTTGCTGGCGTTTTTGGACGAACTGGTCGGCGATGGGATTGACATCGAAGGAGCGCGGACCGCGTTCCAGACGACCATGGGCGGGTTCGACGCCCGCTTCCGTGCGGCGGTCCAAGCCCGCGTCGCGGAGATGGTCCAGCCGGAGGTCTTTATCGAGATCCCCGATGATCCTGAGCGTCTGACAAGGGATGAACTGGATGCCTTGGTGAGGCCCGCAGCGGAGGGATTTCTACGTTCCTATCCCACCAAGGGACAGTTGCTACAGCAGGTGGATCTGATCCGGCATCGGCAGGAGAAGCGACCGGCCTGGATCCCCAGGATCGATCACCACGGCGATCCATTGCCGGCGGAGCAGTCGCTCGACGACCGGCAGCCGGGCAGGCGATCCGTCGCCGTCACGGGTTTCCCCGAGTTCGGGAAGGTCACCGTGGAGCTGCCGGCCGACGAGGATCGCCCGGATCTGGCCATGGAAACAGGCGGTATCGGGGAACTGGAACTTGTGCTGCACACGGTGCTGGGCAGTGCCTGCAACGAGGATCCGCGAGCGGAACTCACGCTCGACGCGCAAGCGAATGAGGCGCTCGTGCCGGCCGCGGCTCGATGGTGGACACGTGAACCGCTGCGAGGTCGGTCGGCGGCAGACGACCCAGGTGTGGCCAGTGAGCTGCTCGCGACGTCGGCGACGCTGGGAGACCAGCTTGTCGAGGAGTCGGCACCCGCGGTCGCTCTGGCGGTGATCGATGCTGTGGCAGCGGCTGGTGACTGGCGCTACAGCCCGCTGTGGCGGCTCGACTCGTGGGAACCAGGCCAGGACGCGATGACGTCGGCTGCCGCTCGCGCGGCCATCGCCGGTTGGGCGGGAGCCGGGCGAAGTGGCCTGGTGGTGTATGTCGACGGGGGTGCTTTCCACGAGCACAAAGGCGTTCTCGGTGCGCCGAGTCCCCTGCACAGCTACCTGTTGTGCGTTTCCCGATCGGTGGCCACCCAGGACGGGGTCGATGCGGTGTACCGGTACACGTTGTCCTGCCCTGGTGAGGGCTGGTGCCGTCGAGGTGGCTGTGCGATGGAACCCAATCTGGAGCTGGAAGCGCTTCTCCGGCCGCTCGTTCTCTCTGGCATGGCGGCCGATTTGGCTCGCACGCAGGGCCAGCAGACATATCGGCAGCTCTACGGAAGCCAGGACACCGACTACCTGGACACGGTTCTCGATATCGCCGAGGCGAGACTCGCCGCCGAAGGCTGGGCGGACCTTGGCCGCTCAACCTGGGACGGCGGAATCGAGGAAGGCCACTTCCGCCGCGACGAACACTGCCTGGCCGTCGCCTACGATCCGGTCACTCGCCACCTGCGGCTGGCCGACGGCAAGCTCGAGCTCGAACATACCCTTCAGATGCTGGCGGAGGACGGCCTACTGACGGGTGAGGAGGGAGCCGAAATCCTCGACACCGGCGAGGACGCCGTTCAGAGCTGGGGCGCCGATCTCCTCGACGCCGCGAAGGAACTGTTGCAAGGTCGCATCAGCCCTTACCCCGGATTGGACGACGCAATCGGGATCACACTGCTCGGCCTGCACCCGCACGCTGACGGGGCCTTGCACGGCCCTGGTGCGAGCGACCTCGTCGAGGAACAGATGACAGCCCTCTTCAACGCGATCGGCCTTCTTTCTGCCGAGACGGCTGGAGGTCCGCCGACTGAGCTGGGCTAGTGGCGAAGGGTGCGGTGCTTGCTTGCGATTCATCCCTCAACCGCTCCTGAATCTGCTTCGATCATTGCCCCCCGTCAGGGACGAGACCGACGGCGACCAGGCCGCGGTGGGTGACGCGCCACAGGCAGAACGTGAGTCTGGTTCGACACCGGCCAGAAACCCGCCTCGATCGACGCGTTGAGCCAGTCCGAGCTGCGTAACGTCATCCTGGTCGAATACACCTGGCACGACAGGATCGCCACGTGGGGCAGGCCGGGTGTACTGCTCTACCGAGGCACGCGGCCTCCTGATTCTTGCGCCACTAGCCTCGATAGGAGTGCCCATCGACTGGTTTGGTGGGGCAGACCGGAGGACGACTTGCTCAACATCGCGAGCTTAACAGGGGTGAATGCCTCTTGGTCGCGGCATCGGTGCTGCTGACCGCGATCGCTGCTGTGTTCGCCGCTGTGTTCGAACCAGCGCGTTCTCTACTTGCAGAGGCTGCACGAGGCCGCCGTCGCGTCCGACCTCGTCAAGCGAAGTCAGGCCGCGCTGTTCCAGTGCCGTCCAAAAGGGGAAGAGAAGGAAGCGCGGAAACGGAGGCGCTCAGGACACGGCAGGTACGAACTCTGAGCTACCAGCAGGGTCCGGAACGGTGAGCTCAGCCGCTGCAGTGGCTGAGAACTGTCATCAGCGGGTGCCGCCTCCACCGTTTGAGAGGTGTCGTGAGGGGCAGAGTCGGCGATCGTACAAATTTGACGTCGTACTTCTGCAGCGCGGTGAGCAGCGACGTTCGTCGGCATGGGCAAGTCCAGAAGCTCGGCTGGTTCATTTTCACGCACTTGATACTGCGTTGGGGTAGAGTTCAGACTCGTGACTGAGCAGGCGAGGGTTTTGGGGATGTTGCGTGGCTCTGGCGTGCTGGACGGCATCGCCTGGGCGCACCGGTCGGCCTACCAGCAGGTGCGTCAGGACTACAACCCCGCAGGTGGCCACAAGCAGTCCTGGATCGGATACAACGCCTACATCTACCTGCTGGATCGTCTCGACCGGGTCTTTCAGTGCGGGGACTTCGCGGCACTGCCGGGGGAGGAGTCGGTGGGGCGTGACGTTCTGGCGGATGGCATCGCCGGCCGTGACTTCCAGTCGATACCGTTGCTGCCGGCGGGCACCGTGGTCCGACATGACCTCAACGGATCTCCTGGCTGGGTGGTCGATGGTTGGCGGTGGTTGCTGGCCTCGTACAAGTTCGGGCAGGTCAGGAAGATTCGCTGGCCAGAGAAGAGCGACACGAAGCAGACAGTTGCGCGTCAACCTCACTCCGAGGACGACGGTGGCCTGTTCCCAGTCACGGCGATCCCCGGCTTGCCGCCGTTGGAAGGTCTTCCGGACGACGAGCGTGATCTCCGGAAGACCTTGGTTCTCGCGCATGCGATGGACCCGGTGACCGTCGACTTCGAGCTGTTCTTCGGTCGTATCCGGTGGAACTCTGACCGTGGCGATGCCTGGGTATGGCGGGAGAATCTGCTGGATCTGCCGCCTGGGCCCCAGCGGAGCGGGGTGCGGCCTCAGCCGGTCGACCCGATTCTCCCGCCGTCCGGAGATGCTGCTGACGCGGATGTGCGAGTTCGGAGGTCGGCGCGCGGTGATGGCGGACCGCGTGCTATTGGTGACGTATGACTGAACGGCTGGGTGATATCGCCGCCTTCTTCGACGGCGGTCGCCTAACCCTGGCTCGACAACTGGCGGGCTTGCGGAAGAACGCTCTGGCGGGGTTGATCCAGAAGACGCCTACAGCGGTCGCGGCATACGAGAGCGGGATGAAGCGACCGGCGCCGGCCACGGTGGGCGCTCTGGCGATCGCATTGGAGGTAGACCCGGGATTCTTTCTGGCCAGGAAGCAGTCGTTCCCGATCGCTGCCACCGCCCCGCACTTCCGGTCATTGAGATCGACCAGTCAGATCTCGCGGGATCAGGCCTACTCCTACGGATGCCTCGCCGTCGACATCGCGACCACGATCGAGCGGCATGTCGAGTTCCCGAAACGCGATCTGCCCAGCTACCCGGTATCAACGGAAGAAACCGGTGGTCGCGCCCCGGAGGAGGCGGCATTACTCCTGCGAAAGCAATGGGAAATGCCGTCGGGACCAGTCGGACATCTTGTCAGGCTGGCGGAAAGTCATGGCAGCCTTATCGTGTTCAGCCCCTTGGACAACGCGACGGTCGACGCCTACTCCTTCGACACGCCCGAGTGGCCGATTATCCTGCTCAATCCGTTGAAGGACGACTACTACCGCCAACGCTTCGACGTGGCACACGAGCTCGGGCACCTGGTGATGCATGTGGATGCCGAGCCAGGGGGCCGGATCGTCGAGGATCAAGCGCAACGCTTCGCCGCGGAGTTCTTGATGCCGGCGGATGAGATCGCCGAACAGCTGCCAAGCAGGGCGGACTGGCGACGACTCGGCCAGCTCAAGCAGCACTGGAACGTCAGCCTGCAAGCACTCTTGTTCCGGGCGCGAACGCTCGGCGTCATGAACGACGTCACCTATCGCAACGCGATGGTCACGGTGTCTTCCAGAGGATGGCGGCGCCGCGAGCCTGGTCCGATGCCCTTGCTGGAGCGGCCGTCTTTGTTACCTCGCGCCATCGAACTCATTCGCACCGAAACCCAGGTAGACGAACTTGCACTCGCATCGGAGTGCCAGGCACCGCTTGAGCTATTCCGGACCATCACATCGCGTTCTCCGGCGGCTGGCTAGCGCAAGAGCCCGCCAAGCTGTGCCGTCAGAGACATCTGAGGCTCGATCTACACGTCTGGTAGCGCCGTAGCGATCTTCGTGCAGCCAACGATTACTCTGGAACGAAGTCGGTGGCGAAGCGTCGGCTGGGGAGGTCGTATGGGCAGGCTTGGACGCCGCTTCTGGTGGCTCGGAGGCATGGCTGCTGTCGGCCTGGTGCTCTGGGGAGCGTGGCAGCTTGGCGCATTGAACTGGCTGTGGGAGGAAAACCATCCATATCGGCCGGTGGTCGAAGCGCTGAGCTGGGTCGCAGGCATCGCAGGACTGATTCTCGGGGCAATCACTCTGATTGTCTCGCTACGCCAGCTGCAGCGCGAACACAGAACCGAGGGTGGGGCTGCAACGCGACCAGCCACCGAGGTGGCCGGAAGGTATACGGTCGAAGTTCGAGACGGTCGTGGGGTCCAGATCGGTGACCACAACACACAGACCAACCACTTCGACCGGTAGTTAACAGTGTTCTCCCGAGATCGACAGGACCGCAGTCCGACCCCGTCGGAGCTGGCGCGGCGTGTAGACGTCAGCCAAAGCGAAGGCGTGCAGGTTGGCGATCACAACACGCAAAACAACACCTACGTGGTTAATTGCCCCGAGGGTCACGGCGTCGTTGCGCCAGCACGGGACAATGAGGCGATCAGCGATACCGTGGACAGGAACTACCGGCGGAACCGGATCACGCGGCCGCCGGTCATGGCTGCCCATCCTGGAGCGCCACTTCTGGCCGACCGACTGACTGCAGATGATGGCCGTCCAGTTGTTGTGATGCACGGTCGTGCCGGTTCAGGCAAGAGCACGGTCGCGGCCGAGGCTGTGAAACAGCTGACCGAGGCTGGCTGGACGGCTGCGGTAGTGCGCATGGACGCGATCGACAGTGTCTGCCGAAACGCCGCGGCACTAGGGAAGGCAGCAGACCTGCGGTCATCCCCCGTGGACGTCCTGGCTGCGGCTGCCGGCGGTGGACCGGCCGTACTCGTCATTGATCAGCTCGATGCGGTGAGTACGTACAGCGGCCGCATCCCCGACAGCTATCACGCTGTCGCCGAGGTGGTCGAACAGGCGAGTAGGTACGGCCGAATGAAGGTCGTCCTCGTCGTGCGTACAGCTGACCTTTTGGATGATCCGAGAATGAGGTTTCTGCTACTCGACGAGGACAAGGTCGAGCAGCTCGAGGTCGGGGACCTTGATGCCACGGCGGTACGTGCTGCTCTCGCTGAGTTTAGCGTCGACGCGACCTCACTAGCGGCGGATACGTTCGACTTGTTGCGAGTCCCTCTGCACCTGGCGGTGTTCTTCCGGCTGGAAGCCAAGTCTCGTGAGCTGCCGTACCGGACACTTCCGGACCTGTATCGACAGTTCACAGGCCAGCTCCGTTCGCTGGTCGAAGGCGACCTTGGGGCGGCTGGCTGGCACGGGGCGATCGCACCTCTCGTGACCTACATGAGCGAACACGAGACCCTGCATGCACCAGCTGCGCTCCTCGATCGGCTTCCGCAACGTGCACGGCCAGCACTGGCTTCGGCGGGGATCGTCCGCGATGACGGCGACACCGTCCAGTTCTTTCATGAGACCTACTTCGACTTCTTGTTCGCACAAGAATTCGTCGCCCAGGGGCAAGATCTGCACGACTTCGTGGTGAACTCGGGTCAGCAACTGTTCCGGCGCGCCCAGCTGCGCCAGGTCCTCGAACACCTCATCGGGGTCAATCGACGGCGGTTCCGGACAGACGCGGTCCGGCTCTTGACCAGCGACGCGATTCGTTCGAACCTTCTCGACGTCGTGATCGGGGTCCTCAGTTCCCTGCCGGCTGCGGCAGACGACTGGCTGGCGATCGAACCGTTCGCATTCAGCGGCTCACGTCGTAGTGGGCGGCTCCTCGCCCTGCTGATGGAGCCCGCTTGGTTCGATGCTGCCGACTCGGCCGGTCGTTGGGAGCCGCTGCTCGCGGAGACTGCGACGGCTACACCGACAGCCAACGTGCTGATCAGGGCGGCCAGGGAGCGTGGGAAACGCGTCGCTGAACTGGTCAAGCCGTTCATCGGCAACTCTGACGAGTGGACGCTTCGACTGCGGTCCATGGTCGTGTGGTTTCTGTCGCCAGGCCTGGTCGACCTGACCGTTGAGCTGCTCCGCCGCGGCTTGTTGGACGGAGCTCGAGGGCCGATCGCGGTCAACAGCAACTTCTGGTCGATCATCGTCGGCCTGAACGACGAAGATCCCGCAGGAGCGGCGCGGGTGATCGGTGCCTATCTGAACCGCGCCAGAGAACGAGCGCAAGCCGACGGTGTCGCCGACCCGTTTCCGGACTACATCGACCAGGCAGGAGGCGCCGGTGGCGACAAGACGATCGTCGAGATCGCCACAGCAGCGCCACAGCAGTACCTGGAGCACGTGCTCCCCTTCGTACTTACAGTATTGGACGACACTGCCACGGACGCCGATAGCGAGCGAAAGACCGGAGGTCCTTGGGCGCACAGGTTCTACCGATCTCATCAAGTCACCGCAGCAGTCTTAGACGGCATCGATATCGCCCTACGCGCGACTGCGCACGACCTTTGGAGCAACTCGAGCTCGATTATCCCCACTTTGTGCAGCAGTGATCACGAGGTCGCGCGGTTTCTCGCGTGCCGTGCCTACGCAGTCATCGCCGAGTCAGCAGCGGACGAGGCGATCGACTGGCTGCGATCGGACGACCGAAACCTGAAACTGGGCTGGCAGGGCAGCAACGTCTGGGCATCACGGCTACTCATCGAGGCAGCCACACCGCACTGCGGCGATGCCCAACTCGAGGCTCTAGACACGAAGCTCCTTGCCCACTACCCCACCTGGGAGAGGAAGCCCGGAAGAAGTGGAGCCTGGGGGTACACCCAGTACGTGCTGATGTCGGCGTTGCCCGAAAGTCGTCTGACACCTGCTGTCAGGCGCAGGCTAGGTGAACTCGAGCGCAAGTTCACCCGCGCCGCTATCCGGCCACCTGAGCCTGTTGAAGCTCACTTCGTTGGCCCGCCGGTGCCCGAAAAGGCAGGCGAACACATGACCGACGAAGACTGGTTGCGAGCTATCGCCAAGTACAGTTCGAGGGAGGAACTCGCTCGTCGGAACTTTGCGGTCGGAGGCTCGCGAGAACTCGCCCAACTGCTCGGTCGCCGTGCCACGATCGAACCGCAACGCTTCACCGAACTCGCCTTGACCTTTGACGAACAGATTCCGACATCCAACATCATCGAAGTGGTCAACGCAGTCGCTGGCAAGGTCACCACCGCGAAACTGACTGAACTGTGTGAACACGCGAGGCATCTCGCAGGGGAAGCGGCAGGCCAAGCCGTGTGCCGAGCCATAGCAAACACCGCCGAGGAAGCCACGGATGCCTTGATCGGCCTACTCGAGCACTACGCCCGCGCGGTCGATCCTGCGGTGGAACGCGCGGGCCGACGGCCCGACGACGAGTTCGATCTGGCAACGGAAGGGCTGAACTCGACTCGAGGAGTCGCCGCTGCGACAATCGGTCAGATTCTCGTTGCTGATCCGACGCATGCACCTCGGCTGCTCCCGGTCGTGGCGGAGCTCGCACAGGATCCAATCCTGTCTGTACGCGCGGAAGCCGCTCGCCCTGTTTTGGCGCTGTTCGAAAGCCACCTGGAGCAGGCGCTCGATATCGCTGACGCACTGTTCTCTACGAGCACGATTGAGATTCACCTCTCAAACCCTGCTAACGAGCTGATGCTGTACGCCGTCTGCGAGGCAGGCCCGCGTTTCGCGCGGCACCTCGACCGTGCGCTCGAAGCAGGCAGTTCCATCGCGGTAAGCGCGGGGCACATCTGGGCCAATGCCTTTTTGAATGACCAGCTACCGGAGGCATGCCTCTCCGACGTCCTCGACTTACCGAACCTGGCGCGGCAGGGAGCCGCGCAAACCATGGCCACAGCACCGCATCTTGCTGCCAACGAACTCGTAAGGCTATTTGACGACGAGGATCCGGACGTCCGCAAAGCCGCCGCCGCAGCGATCAGAGTCCTCCACGAAACCGACTCTGCCTCGATCACTGAACGCGTCGTGGCGGCATACACGGCCAGCCGAGGCTTCCCAGACAGCTTCGGTGTCCTCTTCCACGCGCTTGAGCAAAGCCTGCGATTACTGCCCTCGACCACGATCATCGCCTGCGAACGCGCCGTCGAACACGCTGGTGCCGAACTCGGTGATCTGAGTAGAGCCACCGCGGCTGTCAGCCGTGACATTGTCACCGTCGTGCTCCGGCTCTATCGGCAAGGCGACGCGGCAATGCGCGATAGATGTCTCAACGTCGTCGACAAGCTGGCCGATGTCGGGGCATACGGGCTGCAGGAGGCGCTCCAGCACGAGCGTTGACGGGCAAGTTACGCAGCCTCCTGACCGGTACCTCTGGTTGTCTACCTGTTCGGAGGTCGCCACTGGCATTTCATGTGACTCATTTCGCCGCCGTCAGCCAGCGCACCAGCATCACCCAGTGACCCTGCCGGGTAAACCAGGCACTCGTAGGTGGCAGGGAGCCGCTGTACAGCAGCGAGGCCGCGCTTGCGCCGTCTCCGATTGGTCTCCGTTGCCGAAGCAGAGCCCGACACGGCCCGATACAGCCTGCCGCTCGGACGGGTGCAAGACCCATGCTGACCTGCGCAGATGGTAGAAATTCGACACTTCGCGGCGCTGGCTGACCTTATAGCGGAGGGGACTTGTAACCCGAAGGAATCTGCGGCTCATCGACGTGGCGTTGCTTGCCTTCGTCGCGTTTGCACTGGTAATAGCCGAGTTGCGAACTGTCAAACGGTGGCGCATACCGGGTCTGTCCACTTTTGACGCTGGCGCCCGGGAGGTCAGTATGGCTTGGACAGAGAAGATCGGCCAGCGCTCGTGGCGTGTCCGTTATCCCACGGCTGATGGCAGGATCGGGTCGCGTTCTGGTTTCGGTACTAAGAAGTTGGCTGATGACTATGCCAATCAGATTGAGGCCGATCAACGGCGTGGTATCTGGTTGGACCCGCAGGCGGCGAAGACCAGCGTGTCCGCCTGGGTGGCCTTGTGGAGCGAGACTCTCGATGTGGAGGTCCGGACTGAGGAGAACTATCGCAGCCGGATCCGTAACCAGATCGAACCTCGGTGGGGGAGTACCGCGGTCGGTGATATCACCGCCCTGGCGGTGACGTTGTGGGTCAAGGAGTTGCGGCGCCGTTACGCCCGGTCGACGGTGGCCGGCGTTGTCACGGTGTTCTCGATGATGCTTGACGACGCTGTCGACGAGCGCCTCATCGCCGTCAATCCTGTGCGCAGGAGGGCGCGGCGTGGTCGGCGCCGTGAGCGGTCGCCTGTTCCCGCGGAACGGGTCTGGGCCACGCCCGAGCAAGTTGTCCGGATCTCCGACAACGCGGAGTTGCTCGGCGGCCGCTGCTACGGGCTGTTGGTGGTGACCGCGGGCTGGACCGGGGCACGCTGGGGCGAACTGACCGGTCTGCGCCGCGTCAACACGCACCTCGACGACGGCTGCATCGTCATCGATCCGGACACCGGCTGCTTGCATGAAGGCAACCACCGGCTCTGGCTCGGGCCGCCCAAGACGCCCGCGTCGGCACGCACCATCACGCTGCCACCGTTCCTGATCGATCTGTTGCGGGATCACCTGGACGGTCATGATGGTGACGTCGTGTTCGCGAGTCCGCGTCGCTGCTGGTTGCGCCGCAGTGACTTCGATCGGCGGGTCTTCCGCCCCGCGGTGGACGGAAACCTGCACCGTCCCGACGCTGCTGTGCCGATCGAACCGGTCCGGCCGGGGCTGACGTTCCACGGACTCCGGCACAGCCACAAGACGTGGATGATCGCCGACGGTATCCCCGAGATCGCCCAAGCCCGACGGCTCGGGCACCGGCTCGACAACCGCATCGTGGAGACCTACAGCCACGTCGCCCCCGAAGTCGAACGACGCTTGCTCCGCTGTCTCGAGCGCCGCTGGCGCAAAGCCCGCACGGCCGTTGGCCTACCGAACGCGCCACAGCCGGCCGGATCTGCGCGAACGCTGGTTGACCCCCACCGCGCGCCGCGGTGGTGGGAAAGCAGGGGTGAGAACCTGCGGCAGCTGAGAGGTTTCCTGCCTCGCTTCACCGCGAGCCCCACGTGTCCTCGGCCTGGCGCCTGTTGCTGATCATCGAGCAGGCAGAACAGGCAAGATCGATCCTCCAGAAATCCTCCAGCAAGGGTTCCTGAATCGATCCGCAGCGGATCTTCAGGTGATCACCGAAGATCATCGGTCCAACGAGAAAACCCTCCCTGACCTGCGGGAGTTCCGCTGATTCGGGAGGGTCTTCGTACTGTGGAGCTAAGGGGACTCGAACCCCTGACCCCCTCACTGCCAGTGAGGTGCGCAGGGGGTTTCTACCTGCGGGAACGGAGAAACCGCAGGAAAAGCGCTGTGGTTCAGCGCTGCTGGATGCAGTTTAAGACCGTTCGGGACCTCCTCGTGCCCCAGTTTTGCCCCAGGGAAATTCGTGTGAATGACGACAGGCGATGTCGGGAGCGCGCAGCAACTGCGAGGAAAAGGGTGGCTCCACGCCGAGGGGGAGGGAACGCGGAGCCATCTGGAGAATCCTGGCACGATTGGGCGGTGAGCACCGGGTGAGGGCCCTTCGAGACTGGCGACCCAGCCGGCCATCTAAGAGACCATGGCTCGGCGAAGGGGCGCTCCCTGCTACTGGCCCGATGGCGTGGGTGCTGGGCGGCGTTGTGTGGAAGCGACGCCGCCCAGCCGGGTTACCCACCCAGCCCAAGCGGATCTCGGGCGCGGAGATCATGGCAGTCGGCACCGACAATTCCCGACTACGCGGAGGAGGCGGCGCCTCGAGACAGGATATCCTGGCACGTGAGCTGGCCCGGATCATGGCGCCCGGTCTGGATGGACGGTGGTCTCCCTCTAAGCGATGCCTTGGGCAAGAGGTAGCGGACGGGCGGTCTCATCGCGGGATCGGCCGTTCATCGTGTGCGTTGCCCGTCAGCTGGTCGCGACTCAGATCTTTCACACAGTCGGAGACGGCTGACATGTCGAGCCCTGATCCGGTTAGCCTGCTGATAGGCGGAGCGAAGGAGTCAACATGACCGGAGCAGGGCTCGTCTACATTCCCGCGTTCATCATGTCCATCTACCTCGCCGGTCGGTCATACCCAACGCAACGAGCCAGGCTCATCGCGCTGTCGGCCCATTTGCTCGTATCGGCCGCAGTGGTGACAGGGTTGAGTTTGGCCGCGGTCAGCCACGAGGAACCTGGCATCATCGGACTTTGGTTGGCGATCTTCGGCCCCGGCGCCGCCATCGCCCTGTGCCGCCTCGTCGCCATACTGTGGCAACGGATTGCCGGAACCGCTGGCGAGCCGACGTAGAGCACGTCACCCAACGATGGCCAGCGGACTCATAATCCCTTGGCCGTCGGTTCGAGCCCGACCCGGCCCACAACATCGATACCGCTGCCGACCTGCAGAAATGTTGGCCCTTCGGCGGCAATTTCGCCTCGGCGTTGATCGCGACTGGGCTCCATTATGTCTCCGTTTGCTCCGGTGTGCTCATAGGTGGAGGAGTGTTCTGCGGAGCCGGGTGGTGGCGTAGCAGCCTTCTGCTTGTTCGTCACGACCGCTGGGGTGGGGACTTCAGCAGGTTTGGAGTTCTTTGCTTCCGCAACTGGACAAGCTGGGTGTGGTCGCAGGTCGGCTGGGCGTGATCTGTGTTCTCGAGCAGAAGGCCAGTGATGTCCACGGTTTTACCCTCGCCCTGCGCACTTGGAACTGACGCGGTCACGTCAGGCGGTGAACTTGAGGTAGAGCGTGGCGTACTCGATGGGAGTCATGAGCTCGGCGCCGCGTTGGTGTTTGGCGAGTTCGATCTGTTCGGGACGTCGGGTGTACTCGTCGTCCGCTGGTCGCAACGGGTCAATCTATGCAGGTTAGGCGACCTTTCTTGGCCAGTGCCGCGCCGTATCGTCGCGGCGGTGGTGCGCTGTACGACCGGCTTGACGTGGCTTCGCGCTAGCGGGAGGAGTCTTCGCGGGCGCATCGGCTAGTTTGACTTGGGTGCGATCGAGTTGGTTTCTTGTGCCGGAGGAGAACCCGGCCTGGGACATGAATGGCGACCCATGGTCTAGCTCGCGGTTTACAGAGGTCCTCCATCTCGGTCGGCTTGACCTTGTTCGCCGTACGCCGCAACAGGAGCCAAGCGACATTGACGCGGCGGTTGATCTGGGCCGCCTCGCGCATGGCGAACTGGAGTTGTTCGGCACCGACGGTACGCAGAGGCTCGACGACGACGAAATCGCAGCAGTTCTACGAACGTTACGCACCGTCCTCAAGCGTCTCGGTGTTCCGTTCGACCTGCCGTTCAGGGACTTCAAGGGCTTTCATGGGTTTTGGAGCTCCCGAGGGATGAGCGGAGCTGGCGGATGGGGTGCTAGGCGCGGGTACCTCAGCGAGGTTTTCAACCCCGTATTCACTCGGCTGGACGACCTCGATGACGAGCGTGGCGGGCGTTCACGCTTGCGCGGAGTGGACGGCCAGCCCCGGAATCTCATTTTCGCGTCTACAGGGCCGAAACCGGACATCGTGTTGCGAGACGCGATCGACAACGTCATCGAGGTCACCAGGAACGCCGAGTACTGCTTATTCTACGACCATCCGCTGGACACGTCCGGCTTGACCTGGGCTCAGCTGTGCGACTGGTGGCGCATGACGAAGAACCTTGGTGGTGCCCCGGAGCGGGAGGTCGCGCTGAACCTGTATGGCCGCCTCGCTGCGTCGCTGGGTGACAACAAGGTCGAGCGTGCGCTGTTCCGAGCTTACTGTGAGCGCTACGGTGCCGAACAAGGCTCGTCCGTGCCTGCTCTTCTACCTCAGGTCTATCTTCACTACGACCCGTCGACGTGGAAGCAGCGCGGTGGGCGCCCAGGCGCGCTCGCACGGGAACGGATGGACTTCCTGCTACTGGCGCCGAACGGGGGACGTGTCGTGATCGAGGTCGACGGCAAGCAACACTACGCCGACGGCGATCAGGCATCTCCACAGCTGTACTCGCAGATGGTCGCGGAGGATCGCCAACTCCGGCTGCGCGGGTATGAGGTCTATCGATTTGGTGGGTTCGAGTTGACCCAACCTGATGCACCGTCCATGTTAAGCAAGTTCTTCGCGGAGCTACTGGCATCGCTTTAATCCTGATATGGAACCATATTGCGAGCCTCCAGCTCGCAGGGCACCGTCGAATGCGCACCGCGGCGGGTGCATTAACTAGCTGACGGAGTGAAAGCTTTCGGCTCGACTACGTCGCGATGAATACGTGCCCTAGTCAGAAGTGTTTGTAGCGTGCTGGAGTCCCAGGTCTTGCGCAGGATTGGGTGACCACGACCAGGGACGGGACTGGACCTCCCTCGCAGGCAAGCGAACCGAAGTGCGTCTTTGGTTCGGGTCTCGGGTTGTCAGCGTGTTGGCGGCGGGTTCACCGTTGGCCATGGCCAGCCTTGCCGATTGGGCCTTGGAGACCACAGAGAGCGAGCGCAAGCGTCGGCGTGCCCGGTGCGGCATCGGAAGATCGTGAGGCTGGCAGCTGATATTCATGGATGGCTAGGTCGTATGCGTGATTGCGCCGCCGCAGTTCTGCGCTCGGGAGTTAGGGAGTAGGCCTCACACGCAGGTGGCGCTCGCGGGGACGAGCTGCGGCGATCGCTGCCTCGAATCTCGCCGGCCTGATCGTGGACAGCGCGGTGTTCGTGCCCTTCGCGTTCGGATCGTGGGCGCTGCTGCCCGGGCAGCTCGCGGGTAAAGCCGCCGCCACAGCGGTGGTCTGCGTGGTCCTGGCGCTGTGGTCGCGGCGGCGGGAGGTGGCGTCGTGAGGTTCTTTCTCGGCACCCACCAGCCCGCCTGGCTCGCTCGTGATCTCAGGGTGCCGCTGCTGGTCTCGCACCAGCGCCTGGCCGGGCGCCGCACCCTGCCTCGCGCGTTGGGGCAGAGGGCGCTGGATTCCGGTGGTTCTCCAGCTCGTCGAGAACCGTGTCATCGACCGGGCGAGCCGCTTCGGGTGGAAGTGCCGAGCTGCAAGGCGTCGGCGGGGCTGTGCCCGGACAGGTGTGCCGCGCAGACCGGTCGAGTGCGAGTGGCGTAGGACTTGGCGGCCGCGACCAGCCCGAGGCCGAGGCCACCGAAGGCCAGGCCACCGAAGGCGATCATCCACGTGATTCCGGAAGTGGTGGTGAACGGCGGCGCGATCGCCGGACTTGGCAGCACGCCCACGGCGGTGAGTGGTGCGAAGATCAGGAGGAAAATCCCGTAAACCGACAGACCGACGGCTGCCAGCCACGCGGGGAGCAGGGGCAGCAGGCGGGGGACCCGCCGCCCGGCGAGGACCAGCGTCCAGCGCGGGAACACCTGGCCCCACGGGTACATGAGCCCCAACAGCAGTAACACCCCGGCCGCCGCGGCCAGGACCGTCACATCGATGCCCACCGCTGCCAGCGCCTCAACCGCTCCCGGCCCGCTGGCGTTGATTTCCCGCCATCCCTCGGCGGTGACCCCGAGCGCGTCACCGCCCAGCGTCCAGATCGTCTTGACGCCCGCCCACGGCAGCAGCCCGCACATGAGGACGTAGACCGTCCGCCGTGTCCGCTTCGACGCGATGCCGGCGCGGGGGTGAGCGAGCGGACCGTCGCCGACCCCTGGATGCTTCTGCCCGCACCTCGGACACCGACCGCGCCACCGCCTGGCCCACACCTTCCAGCTCGCGCCCCCAGGTGGTTCGGAACTCCCGCTCACGGTCATCTCCCCGTTCTCACGATCATCTTCACCGAGATCATGGCCGCCGCTAACTGTGACGACTCTCAGGAGAGGTAACGGCTCGGTCACTGGAGTCTCATGAGACAGCTGGTTCTGGGGAACGGAGCCTCTACCGAGCTCTCGCTGCATGGCCGCTGGCGCAGCGACGCCCGTACCTCGCGGTCGTCGGCGATCCAGACCGTGCAGAAGCCGGGCCGCCCGATCCCGGCCGGCTGCGTGACGCTGACCGACTCGGTGCGGCTGCTGCCGACCCCGACCGCCTCGGACGCGAAGAACTGCACCCACGACACACACGACGGCGGACCGTCTCTTCCCGACCGCGCCCGCGCCCTGAGCACACCGACGCCACCGCCGGACGGAACGCGGTGCGCCGCGGCCCACAGCGCAGGGATCGATAGCTGCCTTTCCCCCGGTGCGTGGGGCCCGGCCGCCGGCACCGTTCGTCCACCGACTTCTCCGCCACACCGATGACAAGGAGGCCCAGCTCTCATGGACACTCCACGACTTCTGCCGACCCCGCGCGCGACCGACGGCACCAAAGGCTGTCCCGCGCAGCGCGGATCGAAGGGCGATCTGATGCTGCCCTCGGTCGTCATCGCCGTCACCACACCCGCACCGAAGTCCCGAGCGCGGAAGGAGGTGAAGGACCGTGACGACCGCCCGCGTACCGCGCTCCCGCCGCGCAGCACACGGTGAACCCGGGCCGGTGGACTGGGGCGAGTACGGCGTCGCCGTGCATCGATGGGAACTCCTCACCGGCCGCCCCGCCCCGTACCCGACCCAGCCCGGCCGGCACGGACGCCCCGTGCGGCCCCCGGGCCAGGCAACAGACCAGGATCACGGCGAGAGCAAACCCGGCTATCGCGAGTTCATGGTCGGTAAGCTGGTTGTCGCCGGGCGCCGGCCTGGCGAAGCTCAGAAAGGCGCCAAGCTCTGCCGCGCAGAGCGTCGTCCCGGCCAGCACGGCGCGGTCTGGGTCGCGTGATGCTGCAACGCCTTACTGATACCCAGGGCGAGCGCGGCGAGCACCGCAGCCGGAAGCCCTGGCCACAGGAAGGGTTTGTCATGGCGAGCGATTCCTCCGCCTGCGGTGGGCAGGCCACAGGTCGTTCGGCGGCGGAGTTCCCATCGCCCGGATCAGGTTGGATGGACCGACCTGACCGTCAGCTGATCGCCGGGGATGTCAGGATTCGCGCAGCCGGTTCCGTCGGCAGGCACGAAATTCGATTCGGTCTCCTGCGGCAGGTAGATCCGCAGGCCTTTGACCCGGCACCGGGTCACAGGTAGCGGGATCGTAGTTGTGGACGTTGACGAACCGGATGTCGGCGGCCGCGACCTGCCCAGGGCGCAGCTCGACCACGCCGCCCTTGTCGCCGGCGCGGTCGGCTGGTTTCCCTACCTGGTGCCCGTCGTCACCGGCAACATAGGACACTCCGGGGAAGCCTTGGATCCGGCATGACTCATTGCCGGAATTGGTGATCAGAAGGGGCCGGTAGACGGAACCGGCGGCACCATCTCCTTTGCCGAGCGCCAAGGTGACGTCGTCTGATTGGCAAAGACCATCTGAAGCCGTCTCGGTCTCCAGCGTCCGTGGCGCCGAGGTCGACCCGATGGAGCTGCTTGTCGAGGACACAGGGGGAGCACCGGTCAAAGCCGGTGTCGTTCCATCATCACCGCAGGCGGAAAGGAGAGTGCAAACCGACGCCGTGATGGCCAAGGTCCATTTCGGACTTGGCTTCAACATGATGTGAATTCCTTTCTGATCGGTATGAGTGGTGACGGGAGGTCCTGATGGCTTACCCGTGTCCGGTGTTCGATTCCTACCTTGGTAAACCGTTACGTCAGAGACATGTTCGGCGCGACAGGTGGGCGGCGGCCCTGACTATCGATCACTTCTGGCTGGCTTGGGACTTGTCGTTCGCGTGGTCATCACATCGGCGGCGGCATCGCCGGATCGCAAGGGAATCGTCAGGTCAAGCTCTTTGGGCAGTCGCCACACTTGAGGTGGAAGGCCCCCCGTCGGCTTGGCGGGGGATGCCGGACGACAGGAGTTTCCTCATAAGTATGAAGCCACGCCGGCCCAAGGCAATCACAAGCGACAGGAGTGATAGTGAAGCCGACGAAACGAGCCGCCTGGCTCCCGCTGTCGCGGGAGCGTGTACCTTTCTCGCCGGTGTCTGGTTGATACTTTCACCGTTTGTGCTCGATCATGAGTGCACCGGAGGCGGATTCGACGGGCACTGGAACGATGTGCTCGTGGGCATCGCGCTGATCGCAATCGGTTCCGCGCCCCTGGTGGAACCTCGCGCGGCTTCATGGTGGTTCTCGGTGCCGCCGATTCTTGGCCTATGGCTGCTCGTAGCGCCTTTTGTGCTGGAGTATAACGACGGAATGCCAGCACCCGGAGTCACGACGAGCGATATCGCGGTCGGTGTGTTCCTGCTGCTCATCTGGTATGTCATCCCCACGTCTCGGGTAAGCCACTCGCGCGGACAGTGACGCCGAGGAAATCGAGCTACGCAGGCGGTGGTGTGCGGCAGCCCGGTCTTCGCGATGTCGTTTCGGGGCGGTGACCGCCGACCATGAGCGGACGAGTTCTTCGCGGGAACGCATTGTATATGAGATATGATCAACCTTCCAATGCACTGATCCGGGTTGGCTTGGCGGTGGCGATCCTGAGCGTGTTCGCATGTGGTGATCCGCGCACTCATGGGCAAGGCGGAGACGCGCTCGGAACGAAACCTCCGCGAACACGTTCCCCGATGCGGCATCAGTTGGCTCGCACCGGCTTCTTCGAGCACGACATCCGGCCTTCTGGCACCTTATCGTCGGTGTGACGTCCGAGCCGACGACCACTTCCGGGCAGGACGGTGGCGAGTCAGCTGACAGCGTGGATGGTTCTTGTTCGACCGACTGTCGGAGCGGGGTTGACTGGAGTGCTTGCGCGACTGGTTCTCGTGCGAGGGCGAGTGCGGGGATGGCCGTGAAAACAGTGATGTGAGCAGGTTCCCCAGTCCGGGAGCCAGGAACCGGGCAGGTACTGGACTTGGCTGCGCCAGGCGAAGGGGATCCCGGCGGCGCCGGGAAGGGCGGGAAGCAGCTGAGCCATGGCGAGACCCAGTCCCGTTTGCCCTGGGGTGGCGCCGAGCGTGCGGGCGACGGCCAGAGGGTGGCGGGTGTCGAGTACGGCCGTCCAGGCGCTCACCGCGGTATTGATCACTTCGAGGACGAACAAAGACGACCGTTGCGAAAAGTCCATAGTGGACTCATTGACCTCAGGCTGGGGTCGCCATTTGTGATTTTCCTTCATGTCTCAAGGATTTTCGGCACATGGCCCCAATCGGCTCCCCGGATGTGGCACGATCTGGATCGTGACAGGAGGCTTCCCTGGTTCGCGCCATAGGGAGCCGTCGAACGATATGAGGAGTTCCGCAGTGCGGTCGTACGACGTCCTGGCCCAGTCGGCTGCGCCAACGGCCGTGGTATGGACGTTGTTGCTGGACCCGAGGAGCTGGCCTGCGTGGTCGCACATCGACTCCTTGGACCTGGGGGGTTCGAGTGGTCTCTCGGTGAACAACAGGGACGGTGTCGGCGCCATACGGGCCTTCCGCGTCGGGAGGAGCGTCGCCACTGATCGGATAACTGGCCTCACGCCAGGACGTCGGTTCGCCTACGAGAGCGTGGAGCACCCGCAGATGGCAGACCACAGTGCAGTGGTCGATCTTCTCGAAGTCCTCGGTGGTGGAACTCAGATTCGTTGGCATGGAACGTATTCGCCTCGCGGGATGTCGCGGTGGACCTCCGAACGGCAAGTTCAGCGAGTGATGCAGGGTATGGCGACAGGGCTCGCGAACCACGCCGCCGGGCTGAGCACTTCGCCGGCTCGACGCGACTGACCAGGCCGGTCGGATCGTAAGGTGATTGTCAGGTTCGTTCACGCCATCATGCGGCAAGGTGGTCGCCGTCCGGCGAATGCCGGAGGACGGTGAATTGACGGCACAGGAGCACAACACCGCATGGACCAGTGGAGTCCCGACGTGGACCGTGAAGCTGATGTTCGCGTGGTGCGGCACAGCCTGGTTCCCGCCGCGATCCACGGCATGGTCTTCCTGGCCGGGCTCTGGCTTGCGTTGTCACCATCGATACCGGACATCGGGGGAAACGAAAGTGGCTCCTCGGGCTATTGGAACGAACGTGTCGCCGGAGCCGCCTTGATCTTCTGCGGTGCGGCTTCTCTTCTCGAGCTCGCCGAGTACCAGATCTGGCGACCGGTCCAGTCGGTCACCGGGCTTTGGTTGCTCGGTACCCCCTTCTTCCTCTCGTATCACAGCGGCGGAGCCGAGTCCGATGTGGCGATCGTTGACATGGTTGTAGGAACGATCGTTCTCGGCCTGTCTTTCCTCGCTTGGAAAATCCCGCGTTGGTCGCCGCCGGTGAGAGTGAGGCGGCAGCGGTCATGGACGTGTTGACCGAGTTGGAACAGCGAGCCTGGCGAGTACTCACGGCCGACCCGGCTGCCGCACGCTCGTTCTACGAGACCATTCTCGATGACCGGATCGTGGTCCTGCTCGCCGACCGGTCGCCCATCCAAGAGCGAGAAGTGGCGCTTAGCGCACTATGCGGTGACAAGTGGGATGCCTGTCGCCTTGACGGCTTGAGCGCGACACGGATTAGTCCTGCCGTCGGGTTCGTCAGCTACGGCATGGTCGCCACCAAGGACGGTACACCCTACGCGGCGCAGGTGAGCAGCGTCTACGTCAGCCGAGACGATAGCTGGAAGCTCAGGTTCCACCAGCACACCCGCAGATGGTAGTCGCTAGTGGACAGTGCGAGTTCCATTTCGGACAGTTCGCGGATACGGTGTTCCGCAGATACGTGGAGCGGCTTCCGGTGAGGCGTCGATAGCGGACGGTGAGGAGAGGCGAGTGCCATTCGTCTTGTCGAGGCTGCTGGCGCGTTGGGTGTTACAGCAGGGGTGGATGCTTCCGGTCGCAGTCGTCCTCTTCGTCTTCACGACGAGCTGGCCGCTGATGGCCCTGGTCGAACCCGCGGGAAGCGAGCTCGTCGAGCCGGGGAACTATTGGTGGTACTTCGTGGTCACCGCCGCGACAGTCGGATACGGCGACTTCTCGCCGGAGACCACCGCGGGCCATTTCGTCGGGGCCTATGTCATCATCGGCGGGATCGCGACGCTCACCACGGTGTTCACCAAGCTCGCTTCGAAGCTCGAACAGGCGAAGGGACGGCGGATGCAGGGGATGGAGACCGTTCGGGCGAGCGGGCACACGCTCCTGATCGGCTACACGGCCGGCCGCACCGAGCGTATCGTCGCGCAACTTCTCGCCGACGGCGTGACCGGGCTCGTCCTCTGCGCGAGCGACGAAGTGCAGGTCCACCCCATGCCGTCGCAGCCGGTGGACTTCGTCCGTGGTGAGCCGACCGCGGCCGACGTGCTCGCCCGGGCCGCGGTCGGGGCGGCGAGCAGCATCCTGGTCGACATGGGCGACGACAACGAGGCCTTGGCCGTCGCGGTGACCGTCGACCACGCGAACCGGTCGGCGCATGTCGTGGTGACGTTGCGGGACATGGAGAAATCCGAGCTGGTCCGCTACGTGGATCCGCGGATCAAATGCGTGCAGTGGCACACGCCGCGGATGGTCACGGAAGAACTGACCTCGCCGGGAATCGCCGAGGTCTACTCCGAGCTGATGACGGCGGGCGGGGCCGGGACGTACTCGGTGACGTTGCCGACGTCGCTGGGGAGGCTGAGCACCGAGAAATGCCGGATGGCACTGGGGCGTACTTTCGGGGCCACAGTACTGGCCGCGCGGACCGACGACGACCTCGTGGTCAATCCCGCCTGGGATGCTGAGCTCCCGGTCGGGGCCGTGCTCTACTACGTCAGCCCCCGGCGCCTCACTGACGTGGAAATCGAAACTGCCTTACAGAAGCGTCGTTGAAGAGACCTTCTCAGTGGTTCTCAAGCGCCCGAAGAACGCGAAACCGGGCCAGACGGTGCAGCATCTCCCCCATAGCATCGGGCCGGATCTGACCGTCGAGGTCGGCGTGGGCTGACCGCACGATGTCGTCGACGGCCGACTCCGGGAGGGAGGCCGCGAATTCGCGGGAAAGCCACTCGCGAACTTCTTCGGTGATGTCGTCGGTCCGGTGGTCGTGGACGGTCATGTCCCTCCTCCTTACGACGACTTCCTTCATTGTGTCGGTGGTGGCGGGGACTGCACCTGACGAGTGTCTGACGTTTGCGGCGGGGGCGTGCAGGGTGTCGGCGGCATCGATCGGCTGGTGACCGTCGGGGTCGTGGTCGGTACGAGGGTGGTGATCGGTTCGGGTTCGTCCTGGGCGGTCACGCCGCAGCCGCCGAGACACGCCAGCGAGGCCAAGACGAGTACGGACGAGCGGAGCTTCATGTCGTGGCCTCCGGGAGTTCGACGACGAAGCGGGCACCGCCGCCGGGCCGGTCCTCGACCCAGACCGTGCCACCGTGGCGGTGGACGTGGTCGGCGACGATGGCCAGTCCGAGGCCGCTGCCGGTTTCGCGGTCGCGGCGTCCGGCGTGCAGACCGCGTGCGAAGCGTTCGAAGATGCGTTCGCGCAGCGCGGGCGGGACACCGCTGCCGGCGTCGTCCACTTCGATCCTCGCCCGATCACCGTTCCTGCGGACGGTCACGGCGACGGCGCCTTCGCCGTAGCGGTCGGCGTTGTCGAGCAGGTTGGTGACGACCCGGTCGATGCGGCGGCGATCGGCGGAGACGAGGGGGGTTTCGGGATCGGTTTCGATACGTATCCCGGCGGCGTTCCTGCTGTCGATGACGTTGCGCACGAGGGCGTCGAGGTCCACCAGTTCGGCCGAGTCTTCGGTGTCGTCCTGGTCTGCCCGGGAGATCTCCAGCAGGTCGACGACCATCCGCTGGAAGCGGTGCAGTTCCGAGCTGAGCAGTCCCAAGGCCTTGCGGGCGGTCTGCGGCATGGCGTCCTGCCTTCGGACCATCACCTCGGTGACGTTGATCATCGTGGTGAGGGGTGAGCGGAGTTCGTGGCTGACGTCGGCGGCGAAGCGTTTGTCGCGGCGGACCCGTTGTTCGAGCTGCTCGGTCGTGGTGTTGAAGCTGGTGGCCAGCGGGGCGAGGTCGGGGTCGTTCTGGTGAGGGAGCCGTGTCGTGAGATCTCCTCGTGCGACGCGGGACGCGGCTCCTCGGAGCGCGGCGAGCGGGCGAAGGGCTCGTTTGGTGGCCCAGGCACCGAGGGCGACTCCGAACAGCGCGGCGACGACGGTGCCGGTGATCAGCAGGAAGCTGAGGTACCGGAAGGTGCGATCGAGCTCCAGCAAGGGATACAGCTCGACGTAGATGCTGTCGCCACCTCCGACCGGAGTCGCGACAGCGAGGACGGGAATGCCATCGGCGATGAAGCGTTGCCGTGCCGCGACACCCTTGCGCGCGCTCTCCACGAGACTGGCGGGTATCGCTCCTGGCTCGATCTGCCGGCCGCTGGTGAGCCAGCCGTCCGGCCGCGACAACAAGATCGACGAATCGGGTCCGCTGGCGAGCCCGGTCAGCAGTTCGTCGAGGTTGTCCGAGTGCTCCGCCAATGCCTTGTCGACCAGGCCGACGTTGACCTCGGACTGACGAGTGGTGCTCTGCTCTCGCTGGTCGAGCATGTAGCCGGTGGTCAGGTTCCAGGTCGCGACACCGAGCACCGTCATCACCAGCGCCAGCCCGAGGCCGAAAGCGGCGGCGACGCGCCAGCGCAGGGAAAGCCGACGCAACGCCGAACGAACGGCCGAACGTGTCATGACCCGGACGCGATTTGGTAGCCGCGTCCGCGTACGGTCAGCACCAGCGTCGGATTGTCTGGATCCGGCTCGATCTTACGGCGCAGCCGTCTGATGTGGACGTCGAGCAACCTGGTGTCGCCGAAGTAGTCGTGCCCCCACACACGGTGCAGCAACTGCTCGCGGGTGACGACCTTTCCCTCGGCCGCCGTGAGTTCGGCCAGCAGACGGAACTCGGTGCGGGTCAGGTGCACCGGTGCCCCGTCGCGATGAACGCTCTCCTCGTCGGGCCGGATCTCGAGCTCGCCCACGGTGAACAGCGAGGGGGGAGGCGGCGCCGTTCGCCGGAGCAACGCCCGGATCCGTGCCGCGAGTTCGCCGGCGACCAGTGGTTTGGTGACGTAGTCGTCCGCGCCGGCTTCGAGGCCGGCGATCACGTCTTGAGTGTCGGCGCGGGCGGTGATCACGATGATCGGCAGTGCCCCTTGGTCGCGCACGGTCCTGCAGACCGTGAGGCCGTCGATGCCCGGCAGCATGAGGTCGAGCAGGACGACGTCGACCTGGATACGTTCGAGGAGTTCGAGACCGTCTTCGCCGGTCGCCGCACACTCGATGTCGAAACCTTCATCGGCGAGCGCCAGGCTCAGGGCCTCGCTGATCATCGCGTCGTCTTCGACGAGCAGTACGCGAGTGGACACAGTCGGCATCTCCTTTCCGCCGACCAGACTTCCCGGCACACCGCGGCCGACGATATCAGGCCGCGCTGGAACCCTTTCTCGGATCGACCACCGTTGATCGTAAGGCACTCGTCAGGTGCGACGGCCTTTCTTCATGTGAGGGTGGGTTGCATGACCGAGGTATTGACGGCAGAGGCTGGAGTGGTCAACGGAGCGAAGCTCGATCCGGAGGTGCGGCGGAAGCGTGACCATGCGGACCGGTTGTGGTCCGTCGCCGCCGGGCATCGTGATCTGGCCGTAGAGCTTGAAGCGGGAAGCGGGCCCGATGCGTTCCGGCGCGCGAAGATGCAGCGCCTGCTGGGCGAGGTGGCTGCGCACCACGGATTCGCGTATCACGAACTCGCCAATGCGGCCGAGGCCCGAGCGGCGGCCAAGGCGCATCCCCGCGAGTCTCCACAATGGACGCTTCTGCTCGACAGGTCGTTCTCGGCGATCCGTCGCGCGGAAGCGCATCATGAACGTGCCGCGGCCTACACGGCGAGGACGGTCGGAAACGAAGCGGCCGCACGAAGGCATGAAGCGGCGGCGCGGGAAGCCGACAGCCGCGCCCAGGCGACGGCGGTGGAAGCACGCACGGCTTGAGTGTGGCGAAAGCCCCGCGCCGAGGGGGAGGGAGCGCGGGGCCTTCGTCCGACGAGTGTATCGAGTAGACGGCTGGGAAGCAGTGCGAATCGCGTCAGGAAACGGCCTCGCCGGTGTGATTCGCCCTGCTGTTGCGAGTAACGGGGCCGGGTTCAGCAGCGTCGGCCACCGCCTGGGCCGCGGCTTCGGCGGCGCGGGCAGCGTCCTCGGTGGCCTCCTCGGCCACGGTGTCGGCCGGAGTGGCCTCGCGGGTGGCAGGCGACTTCGGGAGGGCTTCGGTGAACGCGGTCGAGACGCTTTGCAGGGCTGAGGTGACTTCGCTGGGGATCACCCAGAACGTGTTGCCGGGTCCTTGGGCGAGCTGGGGCAGCATTTGCAGATACTGATAGGCGAGGAGCTTGGGGTCGGGGTCGTTGCGGTGGACGGCCTGGAAGACCTGGTCGATGGCGCGGGACTGGCCTTCGGCCTTGAGGATTTCGGCGGCGCGATTGCCCTCGGCGCGTAGGACCGACGCCTGCTTGTCGCCTTCGGCGGTGAGGATCTGGGACTGTCGCTGTCCTTCGGCGCTCAGGATGGCGGCGCGCTTGTCACGTTCGGCCCGCATCTGCTTTTCCATGGCTTCTTTGATGGTGCTCGGCGGGTCGATCGCCTTGATTTCGACTCGGTTCACACGAAGCCCCCATTTCCCTGTGGCCTCGTCGAGTACGCCACGCAGCTGGCTGTTGATCGTGTCGCGGGAAGTGAGGGTGCTTTCGAGGTCCATCGATCCGACCACGTTGCGCAGTGTCGTCACGGTGAGCTGTTCGACGGCTTGGAGGAAGCTGGCGATCTCATAGGCCGCGGCGCGCGGATCGGTGACCTGGAAGTAGAGCACGGTGTCGATCTCGACGACCAGGTTGTCTTCGGTGATGACCGGTTGCGGCTGGAACGACACGACTTGCTCGCGCAGATCGATGGCGGGGTAGACCCGGTCGATGTAGGGGATGACGAAACTGAGGCCGGGTTGCAGTGTGCGGTTGTACCGGCCGAGCCGTTCGACGTTGCGAGCGCGTGCCTGCGGCACGATGCGGACGGCCTTCAGCACGGTGATGACGGCGAGCAGGGCGATTATCAGACCGACGATCAGGAGAGCGGATACTTCCATGGGTTACTCCCTGGGGTAGACGAGTGCGGTGCTGCCGCTGATCTCCATGACGTCGACGACCGCGCCTTCCGGGATCACGAGGGTTTCGTCGTAGGCACGGGCGGTCCATTCCTCCCCGCCGATGCGGACGAGCCCGTCCATACCGTTCACCTCGCGGACGACGTGCGCGGATTTGCCGATCAGCGCGTCCACCCCGAAACGTTGCAGCTGCGGCTGGAGCATGTGCCGGTGGACGACGGGTCGTAGGAGGATGAGGCCGAGGGTCGCGGCGATCGCGAAGACCAGAAGCTGGAACGGCGCCGGCAGCCCGACGGTGGCGGATCCGGCGGCGATCAACGCGGCTCCGCCGAGGATCCCGAGCGAGGCCGTCAGTGTGAAGATCTCGGTGACTCCCAGCACCGCGGCGAGAATCAGCCAGATATGCCAATCGAGCATCTGACACCTCGATCCGTCGATGGTCTCCGTGTCCTGTCAATCGTCGCTTCCCAGTCGCTCCTGGCCTAGGTGGCTGCCCGGCGAGGTTCGGCACCCGTTGGTTGCCGGAGCCCGGCAAGACCGTCGCCAGCGGTTCCGGGAAACGGTTACGATTGGGTTTGCCCGATTGCCGGTAGTGGGCAATGCGACTCAGGCAGGATGTGCTGCGATGACCGGACGTGCCCGCCCCAGGCTGGACATCGCCTCCCTCGCGGATCGGGCCGCGCGTGACGCCGGCGGCGTATCCCCGGAATTCCTCGACGGTTACCTCGAGATGCTCGACGGCGTCAGCGGGACGCAACGCCGGTTGTCGCGTGCTGAACTCGATTCCCGCCGTGAGCTCGGTGCCGCCGCGGCCGAGCGGAGTGTTTCCCTGCGGTCGTTGGTCGATCTCTATCTCAGCGTGAACTGGATGTGCTGGCGGAAGCTGCCCGCGGTGGTGGAGGCGAGCGGGAAGGAGGAGGTCTGCGCAATCGCGGAGGCGATCCTGCGTGCCTCGGACGACGCGATCGTGGCGCTGGCCGACGGGTACGACAGCGCTCAGCGCCGGGTGTTGCGGCGGGAGGGGGCGGAGCGACGTGAGTTCCTCGATGATCTGCTCTACGGGCGAAGCGATCTCGGTCGCCTGGCCGAGCGCGCAGACCGGTTCGGCCTTCGTCTGGCCGCGAGCTATGTCGTGACCGTCGCCCGCGCCGACCACGTGTTCGTCGACGGAGACGCCACGGCGCAGCGGATCGAGGCGGCGTTGTCAGGCCGCTTCGATTCCCGCGAAGTCATGACCACCACAAAGGACGGCACGCTCCTCTGCATCGCCCCTGGCGCGCTTCCTGACGTCCCCGCGGAGTTCGCCCGGCAGGTGGAGGCAGGCTTGTCCGCACGCCTGCGGTTCCAGATCGGGGTCGGCCGGACGCATCCTGGGCCCCGAGGCATTCTCCGGTCCTACGAGGAGGCGCGAGGCGCTCTCGACCTCGCCGAGTCCCTGGGGCTCACCGAGTCCGTCCTGAATGCCAGCGACCTGTTGGTGTATCAGGTCTTGTTCCGCGACCGGGCCGCGATCATCGAACTGGTCAACACCGTTTTGGGGCCGTTGAACGACACTCGCGGTGGTGCACGGCCGTTGCTGGACACCCTCGCAGCCTATTTCGCCTCCGGCGGGGTCGCTGCTGAAACGGCGAGGACGTTGTTCTTGAGCGTTCGGGCGGTGACCTACCGGCTCGACCGCGTCAAGCACAGCACGGGCTACGACCCGCGTGACCCCGCCCAGCGATTCACCTTGGAAGCGGCCGTGTTGGGTGCGCGTCTGCTCGACTGGCCCACCCACACGTTGGCGCCCCCTGACTGAGCGCGCGAGGTCAGGCGAAGACGAAGTAGCGCAGCCACAGATAGGGCGCCGCGACGAGAACGGTGATCAGCGTGACGAGAGCGCCCTTCTTGGTGAATTCCCAGAAGGAGATGGGGTTTCCCGCGCGGGCGGCGATGCCGAGAACGACGACGTTGGCACTGGCTCCGATGGCGGTGGCGTTGCCGCCGAAGTCGGCGCCGAGGGCGAGAGACCACCAGAGAGCTTCGGAGTGGGTGGGGTCTGCGATGCTGTTGGTCAGGTCGAGGACCAGCGGGCTCATCGTCGCGACGTAGGGGATGTTGTCGACGACACCGGACAGCAGCGCGGAGACGCCGAGAATCAGCATGACGGCGAGGAGCGCGTTTCCGCCGGTCGCGTCGGCGGCGAGTTTGGCCAGGTCGCCGATGACGCCCGTTTTGACCAGGGCGCCGATCATGATGAAGAGACCGGCGAAGAACAGCAGGGTCTCCCATTCGACGCTCGCGAGATAGTCCTTCGGCTTGGCTTGGGCCAGCAGCACGAGGGCGCCGGCGCCGAGCAGGGCGACGACCGAGGGTTCGATGTGGAAGATCGAGTGGCCGATGAAGGCGGTGAAGACGGCCAGGAGCACGACGCCACACTTGATCAGCAGTCGCTTGTCGTGGATGGCTTCGCGTTCGTTGAGGGCCATGACGTCGGCGACCCGGTCTGGATCGACCGTGAAGGAACCGCGGAAGAGTCTCGGCAGTACAAGACAGAACACGAATAGCTCGATCGCCACGATCGGCGCCATGTTGACGAGGAAGTCGTTGAACGTCAGGCCGGCGCGGCTGCCGATGATGATGTTGGGCGGGTCACCGATCAGGGTCGCGGCGCCACCGATGTTCGAGGCCATGACTTCGGCGATCAGGAAGGGCACCGGCTTGATGTCGAGCCGATCGCAGACCAGCAGGGTCACGGGTGCCATCAGCAGCACCGTGGTGACGTTGTCCAGGAATGCCGAAGCGACCGCGGTGATGAGCACCAGCAGCAGCATGATCCGCAGCGGCGAGCCCTTGGCGCGCTTGGCCGCCCAGATCGCGGTGAACTCGAAGACGCCGGTCTTCCTGAGGACTCCGACGATGATCATCATGCCGAGCAGCAGGAAGATGACGTCCCAGTCGACACCGGTGTCGTGGGAGTAGAACGCGTCCTCGGAGCCGAGCACGCCGAGTCCGAGGACGACGCCCGCACCGGCGAGGGCGGTGACCATCTTCGGGATCTTCTCGGTGGCGATGAACAGGTACGCCACCACGAAAACGACGATCGCGACGACGGCGCTCATGCCACGTCCCCGGGAGCGGAATCAAGGACGAATACCGGCCGAAGACGCTGCCAGATCACTTGTGCTCTCACCGATTCCTGTCCATGCCGACCGCCCCGGCCCGATCAGGGACGGGTATGCCGACCAGACTTCCCGGCGCTCCACGCGTCAAGATGCCGTAAATGAGAAGCAGAGGCAACTCGGACAATTGCGACCCGTCCAGTGGATTCGGTGCTGGGGTCGTCCTGTATCCTGGACTGTGCCGGTGATCACAGTGATGTGAGATGGGGAGCCTATGTCCGGACTGCTCGGTCCTCTCGCATTGATCGCCGTATTCGTCGTCCTGATGGCTGCCCTCCGCGTAATACACCTGCGGCAGGAGCGCGGAGAATCGTCGAAGAGCACAGGAATCACGTCGGGCCGTAAAGAATCGGACAGTAACGACGGCTGACCCGGGCGCACCTGCCCGGACGGCCGTAGTCTTGCGCCATGCAAGCCAGCGAGATGGCCGAGGAATTCCCGGTCGTGGACATGGATTCCGACGCGCTCGACGCGGCGCGGCTTCTCGCGGAGCACCGCCTGCCCGGAATCGTCGTGACCGACCGGAGCGGCTGCCCTCAGTCGGTCCTGCCTGCTTCAGAGGTGGTCCGTTTCCTGGTGCCGACCTATGTGCAGGACGACCCGTCGCTCGCCGGTGTCCTCAACGAGTCGATGGCCGATCGGGTCGCCGACAAACTGGGCGGCCGCAAGGTGCGGTCGTTGCTTCCGGAGGAGCCAGCCGAACTGCCCCGGGTGAACTCCGACGACACGATCATCGAAGTCGCCGCGATCATGGCGAGGCTGCACTGTCCACTGGTCGCGGTGATGCAGGACAAGACGCTGCTCGGCGTGATCTCCGCGTCCCGCCTCCTGGAGCTGGCGCTCGCCCCACGGTGATCAGCTGACCTCGGTCAGCGCTCCGGCCTTCACGTCGTAGACGAAGCCACGGACATTGTCGGTGTGCAGGAGAAAATCCGACCGCTTCACGCGCTGCATCGAACGGCGGACGCTGTCGGAAACATCGCGGAACGCCTCGACCGACCACGTCGGTCGCAGCCCGGTGTCGGCTTCCAGTTCGTCCTTGAAGTCGTCTTCGGTCACCAGCGACAACCCGCAGTCGGTGTGCTGCACGATCAGGACCTCGCGGGTGCCCAGCTTCCGCTGGCTCAACGCGAGCGAGCGGATCATGTCGTCGGTGACCACGCCGCCGGCGTTGCGCAGCACATGCGCTTCGCCCTGGATGAGGCCGAAGATCTCGAACACTCGCACGCGTGCGTCCATGCAGGTCAGGATGGTCACCTGCAGGGAAGGCCGGGGCGAGCGCCGATCGCCTGGCACCGCGTCGCCGAGTTCGTCATTGCGCTTGAGCAGTACGTCGATCGCGGTCATGACTTCCCATCGTTCGGCCGGTTCGCGGCACTGGGCGCGTTCCTGATGACGGTCGTGAGCTTGCCGCGCTGTTCGTCGTTCGCGAGCGCGGTCAATTTGTGCTCGACATGTGGCGGCAGGTCCTTGAAGTCGAGTTCCACGTCGGATTTGTGGGAGTGATCGATGAAGGTCAGCAGTCCCTTGGCCCCGGACATGTCCATGTAGCTCACCTTCCGCAGGCTGAGCGACAGTTTCGGCTCGTCGTCGCGCAGTCTGGTCAAGACGCGGTCGATGGAGAGGAACGACAGCGGTCCCTCGACGTGGTAAGTGCCGGTCTCGTCGTAGATGACCGAAGCCTTGCTGCGCCGCGATTGCACGAAATGCACGACGAGTGCCACGGCCACGCCGACCGCGACCGCCACGGTCAGATCGACGAGGACGGTGATGATCATCGTCGCGAACATCACGACGACGTCGCCCCGCGGAGTGACATGGGTCTTGCGGAGACTTTCCCAGTCGAACATGCCGATCGCGGTCAGGATCAAGATCCCCGACAGCACGGCGAGCGGGATGTACTGGACGACCGCGCCGAGACCCGCCACCAGTGCCAGCAGGATGACGCTGTGGGTCGCGGCGGACAGCGCGGTGCGACCGCCGCTTCTGACGTTGACCACGGACCGGACGGTCGCTCCCGCACTGGCCAAGCCGCCGAACAGCCCGCTGGCCATGTTGCCGAGACCCTGGCCGACCAGTTCACGATTGCTGCGGTGCCGGCGGCCCGTGATGTTGTCCATCACGACCGAGGTCAGAAGTGAATCGATGGAGCCCAGCAGCGCGATGCTCAGTGCGGGCAGCACGAGGGTGAGGATCAGCGAGCCGCTGAACTCCGGGAGGGTGATGGAGGGAATCGATTCGGGGATCTGGCCGATGTAGTCGACCGTGCTGTTGAGCGAAACCGGGCCGATACGGAGGTTCTGCAGGACGGGTTCCGCGAACGACAGGATGCCGGTGATGATCACGAGCGCGATCAGGCTCGCCGGGATGGATTTGACCAAGCGTGCGGCCACGAGCATGAGCACGATCGTGGCCGCCACCACCAGAAAGCTCTTCTGCAGCTGGTCGAGCTCGCCCAGGATGATGATCAGCGCGATCCCGCCCATGAACCCCGACACCACCGGGTGCGGGATGTAGCGGATGAGAGAACCGAGCCGGCACACGCCGAACAGGATCTGAAGCGCACCCGCCATGATGAACGCGAGGAACGCGCCCTCGAGTCCGTGCGCCGCGATGACACCGGTGGCGACCACGGTGATCGGACCGGTCGGACCGGTCACCTGCGCGGGTGTTCCTCCGAAGACCGCGGCGAAGAATCCGGCGAAGATCGCGCCGTACAGGCCGACGAGCGCGCCCTCGGAGGTGCCGGTCGCGGTGATGCCGAAGGCGATGGCCAGTGGCAGCGCCACGATGGCCACGGTCAGTCCGGCAAGAAGTTCTCTGGCGAAACGCTGGAGCATCGGTCCCCGCTCGTCGGCATGCGTTGAACTCGGCCCTCGGTGGGCCAAGCCGCCGACCAGACTTCCCGGCACTCCTGGGCGTAAAGATGCCCTAAAAGAGTGTAAAGGTCCAGTAAAGGAGGCTTGACGGTCGAGATCATCACGCCGACGGCCTAACCGACGCTCGGTGGTCCGCGACATGGTTGAAATGACCGATTTGCCATATTCTGTGGAGATGCGCGCCGACGTCATGGCCGAGGAGTTCCCGATGGTGGGTCTCGATTCGCTCGCGCTGCAGGCGGCTCGTCTTCTGGCCGAGAATCGGTTGCCCGGACTTGTTGTCACCGCGGCCGACGGCATGCCCTATACGGTCTTGCCCGCCTCGGACGTGGTGAAGTTCCTGGTGCCCGCCTATGTCCAGGAGGCTCCCGCGCTGGCCGCGGTGCTCTCGGAATCGATGGCCGACCGGGCCGCGGGCAAGCTGGGCGGCAAGACGGTCCGTGACCTCCTTCCCGCTCGGCCTCCTGAGCTGGCTGTTGTCGATCATGACGACAACATCGTGGAAGTCGCCGCGATGATGGCCCGGCTGCGCTGTCCGCTGGCCGCGGTACTGCGTGACGGCACGATGATCGGTGTAATCACGGCGTCCCGGCTGCTGGAACTCGTCCTCTCGTCGAACTGACTGCTCGTCAAGCGGCCTTGCCTTGACGTGGCTGAACAAGTGTTCAATACTCTGAACATGAGTTCAGTCTCTGATCTGACGGCACGGGCCCGTATCCGTGATGCGGCGCTGGCCAGGTTCGGTGCCGACGGCATTGCCGGGACCTCGGTGCGTGCGGTTGCCACCGATGCCGGGGTGTCGCCGGGTTTGGTGCTGCACCATTTCGGCTCGAAGGACGGGCTGCGGCAGGCCTGTGACGAGCATGTGCTCGACTCGATCCGGGGCGGAGGTGAGGCCGGCGACGATGCGCTGGCGGAGGTGCTGCAGGCGGCCACGCCGGTGCGGCGTTATCTGGCCCGGGCGTTCCTGGACGGGTCGAGTGGGGCGTCGGCGCTGTTCACCGAGATCGTGGAGCGCACCGAAGCGTGGCTCGCCGACGGCGAGCGGGAGGGCTGGGTGCACCCGTCGGACGACTCGCGTGCGCGCGCGGTCGTCTATGTGTCGTGGCTGCTGGCGCCACTCGTGCTCGGTGACCACGTGGGCCGGTTGCTCGGCGGGGAGGCCGCGGAGACCGCGACCGCGGTCCGCGGTGCCAGGGCGGGGCTGGAGATCCTGACCAACGGCCTGTTCACGGATGACCGCTGGCTGACCGCGTTCACCGCCATCAACGACCAGGAGCGGTCGAAATGAGGGCGCTGCTGGTCACCCACGGCACCCGCGGTGACGTTCAGCCGATGCTGGCTCTCGCGGTCGCCCTGGTCGCTCGCGGGCATGAGGCGGTGCTGGCCGCGCCGGACTCGTTCGCCGATGCCGCGGGGGAGTACGACATCGAGTTCGCCCCGCTGGGTGAGGGCGCGAACCGGCTGATGGACGACCCGGTGGTGAAGGAGGCCATCGAGGGCGGTTACCGGGGCATCCGGGGCAAGATCACCGCCCTGCGGACGGCGCAGCGGGTCAAACCGATGATGGCGGAGGTCCTGCACCACGTCGGTGTGGCCGCGAAGGCCTCTCACGCGGATGTCGTCGTGCACACGACGGGGGTGCCCGCCCACCACGCGGCCGAGATGCTCGGCGTGCCCGCGGTGGTCGTCGCGCTGCAACCCGGCTGGATCCCCACCGGCGAGTTCCCGTGCCCGATGATTCCCTTGCCCCGCCTGCCGAAGATTCTGAACCGCGCCACGTATCTCGCGGTGGCCGCGATCTTGCGCACCTTCGCCGGGATCACCTCCACCTGGCGCACGACCGAACTCGGGCTGCCGCGCCGCCGGGGGAGCCACGACATCCTGCACGACGCGGAGGGCCGCGACCGGCCGGTCATGCAGGCATTCAGCAGTGAGGTCGCCCTCTCGGCCACGGATTGGCCAGATTCCGTGCACACCACCGGTTTCTGGTACCTCCCCGCCGCGTCAGGGTGGGAACCACCCGCGGCGTTGCAGGACTTCCTCGACGCGGGCACCGCTCCGGTCTACATCGGATTCGGCAGCATGGCGGGCAGGAACTCACGCCGTACCCGTGCGGTGGTCGAGGAGGCCGTCCGCCGGACCGGGGTGCGCGCGGTGCTCGCCACGGGCTGGGGCGGTATCGCCGCGGACGCCGGGACCGGCGATCTGTTCGTGCTCGACCACGCGCCGCACGACTGGCTGTTCCCGCGGATGAGCGCGGTCGTGCATCACGGGGGCGGCGGTACGACCGGTGCCGCGCTGGCCGCGGGCAGACCGCAAGTGGTGTGCCCGTTCGTCGCCGACCAGCCGTACTGGGCGAACCGCATGCACGCCGTCGGCGTCGCGCCGCCCCCGATACGCCAGCAGCAACTCACGGCCGACCGGCTCACCGCGGCGCTGCGGCAAGCCACCGGCGACGCCGGGCTGCGCGAACGGGCCGAACGGCTCGGCCGGGAAAACAGCGCGGAGAACGGCGTATCCGCCGCGGTCGACCTCCTCGAAAACCTGACCTGACAAGGAGACCATGATGGAACTCACCGACGCGGTGACGAAGACCTTCCGCATGGACGACGAAGCCTGGCGCCGCCACGCGAACCCTTGGAGCGTATGGACCCGCTTCGCCGCGATCCCGCTGATGCTGCTCGCGATCTGGAGCCGGACCTGGATCGGCTGGTGGTGCCTCGTGCCGATCGCGGCCGTCGTCGTGTGGCTGTTCCTCAACCCCTCGGCGTTCCCGCCGGTCGAACCACGCAGCTGGGCGGCACGCGGAATCTACGGCGAACGCGTCTGGGCACACGACAAATCCATGGTCCCGCCGGACCACCGTCAGGTGTTGCGTGTCCTGGTCGCGCTCGGCCTCGCCGGTTTCGGGCTCATCACGTGGGGTCTGATCGCGCTCGACTTCTGGCCGACACTGTACGGCGCGACGGTGGTCGTCATGGCTCAGCTGTGGCGGATCGACCGGTTCGGCCGGCTCTGGGAACGGGCCGAGGAGCAGGCGGCCGCGTGAAAGGCGTCAGTCCTCGTCGACTATCCGTACCGTGCCCGCGGTTCCGTCGATGGCGATCAGCTGACCGGTAGTGATCACGCGGGTGGCATCGCGGACGCAGATGACGGCGGGGATGCCGTATTCCCGGGCGACCGTGGGGCCGTGCGCGACCGGTGAGCCGGTTTCCGTGACCAGGCCGGCCGTGGTCAGGAACAGCGGGGTCCATCCGGGGTCGGTGGTCGGCGCCACGAGGATCTCGCCGGGCTCGATGTACGCGCCGACCGGATCGCNGCGGACGCAGATGACGGCGGGGATGCCGTATTCCCGGGCGACCGTGGGGCCGTGCGCGACCGGTGAGCCGGTTTCCGTGACCAGGCCGGCCGTGGTCAGGAACAGCGGGGTCCATCCGGGGTCGGTGGTCGGCGCCACGAGGATCTCGCCGGGCTCGATGTACGCGCCGACCGGATCGCGGATCACGCGCGCTCTCCCGGTCGCCTGGCCCGCCGCGCCGGCCATCCCGACCAGTACGCCGTCTTCGGCGGGCCCGGGTGGGGCAAGGGCTTCCACGTCGGTCCCGTCGGAGAGCAAGGCGCCGGGAACAGTGTGCCGTCGTAACTCTCGCCGGTGGTCCGCGCTCCGCGCGGCGATCAGCTGGCGGTGGTCGGTCGCGTCGTGGACGGCCGCGCGTGCTTCGTCGAGGGAGAGGAACATGATGTCGTCGCCGCGTTCCAGCAGGCCACGCGACACCAGGTCGTCGCCGACGAGGAGGAGTTGCCGGCGAGCCGCTTGAATCGCGGGCAGCCACGCGAACTTCCCGATCTCCCGCAGGCCGGTGAGCTTGCGCGAGCGGCGCATGAGGAACGTCGCGACCCGGCCGCGGACCGGACGCAGTCGTCGCGCTCGTTGGGACAGGGTCTCGATCATCGCCTCGGCCTTCTCCGCGGCTCTGTGGAATCGCCGATCGGGTGCCTGTTCGGGGTCGTCGACTCGGAGGTAGTTGGCGATCGTGGCGAACAGCGGTGCCGGGTCCTCGCTCCAGCGGGGCATGCCGACGTCGATCTCGGCCGCGGCGCGCATGCCGTACTTGTCCAGGAATCCGGCCATCCCGATGTCGGGCAGCCGCCCGGCGCGATATAGCGCGGCCAGTTCGCCGGGTGGGGTGGAGAGGAACAGCTCCCGGTGCTCGCGCGCGTTCACCGCGAGGCCCCACAGGGCAAGATCCATCTCGGTGGTCACGTTGTGGGGCATGCCGCCCAGGACGATGTCCAGTTCCTCGTCCGTGGCGATGCCCTTGAGCAGGCCGGAGGGCGCCATCCCGAGGATGATCCCGGCCATCAACGGCCCGGTGAGCCCCAGCATGCCGTGGCTCATGATCGCTCGATGCGAGTCCTCGATGACCCATCTCAGCCGTTCAGCCGTGGTCGCCGAGTCCAGGGGCGGGACGGTCAGGCGCCGGATCTCCTCGACCGCCCGGTAGGCGCGGGCGCGCGCCGCGTCCGGGCGCGCCAGGCTCGACACGAATCCCGAGACCACGCTCGGCAGCACTTTCGCCGTGGCCCTGAGTATGTTGCTTGTCCGGAACGGAAAGCCGCGCCGCGGGGCGAAGCGGGGATCGGTCATCATGCGCTCGACGGCGCCCTGGACCCGCGGCCCGTACACCTGCAGGGACGTCGGCAGCCGCTTGCGCATGGCCTTGCTGCGGACGAAGTCGGTCAGGTCGAAGTAGAGCCGCCCGCCGATCGGCACCAGCCGGGGCAGTGGATCCCACGGGTCGCTTCGGACGCCGTTCGCTTGGAACCACATCGCCGATCCGGTCTTGAGCAAGGAGATCCCCATCGGTGTGCACGGGCGGAGCATCCCCTGGATGTGGCCGAACTCGAGGTACAGCCGGGTCTCGCCGGTGTCCGGTAGCAGCGGGAACAGGGTGGTGATCGGCCGGGACTGCACCAGCCACAGCACGCCGTCGGAATCGATCGCCCATTCGATGTCCTGCGGCGAGCCGAAATGCCGTTGCAGCCGCAGTCCGGCGCCCCGGAGCTGCTCGAGCTGCCGGGTATCGAGGCATCCCTCGTCCTGGTGCGGCATGGTCCGCGCACGGTGGTCGAAGACGTAGTGATCGGGAACGACGGTGCCGTCGACGATCGCGGTCCCCAGCCCGGGGGCGGCGTCGACGACCATCTCGGTGCGGCAACCGGTGATCGGGTTGGCGGTGAACAGGACACCGGCCGCCACGGGGTCGATCATCCGCTGGATCACCACCGCCATCGCGGCATTGTCGATACCGACGGTGGCCCGATAGGCCACCGCCCGATCGGAATGCAGGGAGTCCCAGCACTCGCGAACGGCGCCGGCGAGTGCGTCGGCCCCGGCGATGTCGAGGAAGGTGTCCTGCTGTCCTGCGAAGCTGGCGTCCGGCAAGTCCTCGGCGGTGGCGCTGGACCGCACCGCGACCCGGCCGCCGCCGAGCCGCTCGTAGGCGCCGAGCAACTCTTTCTCCGGGAGATCTCGCGACGTATAGGCCTCGACGGTCAAGCAGAAGCCATCCGGCACACGCTCGCCCGCCTTGATCATCTCACCGAGCCCGGCGGCCTTCCCTCCCACCAGATCGATCATCGAAGCATCGATCTCGGACAGCTGAAGGAGTTTCATCCCTCGTCCTCTTCGCTCAGGTGGTCCGGTGCCGTACCTGATACGTCACCGCGGCGATGAGCACCAGCCACGCGATGCCGAACGGGATCGCGCGTCCGGCATGGTCGAGCATCATGTTTCCGAGGCAGGCGAGGAGAAGCGCGATGGAGATCGGCGCCCACATGGCCTTCGTCCTTTTCTTGGTGGTCGCAGTATCGAGATAGTGCTCGTAGAGCGTGGTCCAGACCTCCAGCCGATTCAGCTGCCGAGTGAACTCGCGACCGGTAGCGGTGAGCTCATAACGGGTCGACGGAGGAGGCAGGCTGTCCCAGCTGCCACAGTGCCCGCGACGGCGGACAACCCCGGCCGCGGCGAGGACGCGCAGCGCCGAGGAGATCGTGCGCCGACTCGCTCTCAGCCGCCCGCGCAAGTCCGCGAACGGGCGAGGCACGTCGGTGAGGGCGTCCAGGATCTCGACCGCGCAGGGTTGGCTGACCAGCCAGGCCAGCTCTGCTGTGGGGTGGTCGGGCACCGGCCGTGGTCCCCCTTTCCCGCCGTCGGGATGTTCGGCATCACACGATAGGCGTGAAGGCGCGACGCGCACGGCCGATGTGCTGCCGCACCGCCGTATTTTGATGCTTTCTCTACGGCGTTGGACCGGTCAGGCGATCCCGGTGTGCCAATAGGCTTACGGGTTGTGCCGGTCTTCGCCGTTGGTGTCCTTCGTGTAGAGGCCACGACGGATCGAACCGGGAGCCAGTTCGGACCGGTGCCGGACCTTCGTGGAGGAGTCGAGTTGCCAAGGCACGCTGGTGACCATGACGCCGGGCTGGAACAGGAGGCGTCCTTTGAGCCGTAGTGCGCTCTGGTTGTGCAGGAGGTTTTCCCACCAATGGCCGACGACGTATTCGGGGATGAACACGGTGACCACGTCGCGCGGATTGGTGGTGCGGATGCGTTTGACGTAGTCGAGGATCGGTTTGGTGATTTCCCGGTAGGGGGATTCGATGACCTTGAGCGGGATGGAGAAGGGCTGCTTGGCCCATCGGTCGAGGAGTTCGCGGGTTTCCTGGTTGTCGACGTTGACGGTGATCGCCTCGAGCACGTCGGGCCGTACCGCTTTGGCGTAGGCCAGAGCGCGCCGGGTGGGGCGGTGCAGTTTCGAGACCAGGACGATCGCGTGGTTGCGTGAGGGCAGGACGATGGGCTCGTCCTCGTCGCTGTCGTGGAGTTCGTCGCCGACGCGCTGGTAGTGGCGGCGGATCGCGGTCATCAGCAGGTAGATGGCGGCCATGGCGGCCAGGGAGATCCACGCGCCCTGGGTGAACTTGGTGACGAGGATGACGATGAGGACCAGTGCGGTCATGGAGAAGCCGAAGGCGTTGATCGACTGGGAGCGGCGCATCCGGCGGCGCGCGGCCGGGTCGGTTTCGGTGCGCAGCCGCCGGTTCCAGTGCCGGATCATTCCGCTCTGGCTGATCACGAAGGACATGAACACGCCGACGATGTAGAGCTGGATGAGCCGGGTGACCTCGGCGTCGAAGGCGACGACGAGCAGGATCGCGGCCGCGGCGAGGAAGACGATGCCGTTGGAGAACACTAGCCGGTCGCCGCGGGTGTAGAGCTGCCGGGGCAGGTAGCGGTCTTGGGCGAGGATCGAGCCGAGCACCGGGAAACCGTTGAAAGCGGTGTTGGCCGCCAGCACCAGGATCAGGCCGGTGAAGAAGATGACGTACCAGCTCGCCGGCGGGAAACCGGCGAACACCGCGTTGCCGAGCTGGGCGATGAGGGTCTTCTGCTCGTAGCCCTCCGGGGCGCCGATCAGCTGGTGTGCGGGATCTTCGGCGACCTGGGCGCCGGTGAGCCGGGCGAGCATGATCAGGCCGAGGAACATCGTGATCGCGAGCACGCCCATCATCAGCAGCGTGGTTGCGGCGTTGCGGCCCTTGGGTTTGCGGAAGGCGGGGACGCCGTTGCTGATCGCCTCGACCCCAGTCAACGCCGCGCTTCCGGAGGAGAACGCGCGCAGGATCAGGAACGCGAAGCCGAGACCGGCGAGATGCCCGCCTTCTTCGACCAGCGTGAAGTCCGCGCTCTCCGCCCGGATCTCGTCGCCTGCCACGAAAACCCGCACCAGCGCCCAGACGATCATGGCGAGGACACCGAACACGAAGGCGTAGGTGGGAATGGCGAACGCGGTACCCGATTCCCTGACACCGCGCAGGTTCATGGCCGTCAGCACCAGGATCGCTCCGACGGCGAACTCGACCTTGTGTTCCCCGACGAAGGGCACGGCCGATCCGATGTTGGCCGCGGCGGAGGCGATCGACACCGCCACGGTCAGCACGTAGTCCACGAGCAGGGCGCTGCCGACCACGAGACCCCAGCGGGGGCCGTGGTTGACGGTCGCGACTTCGTAGTCGCCGCCGCCGGAGGTGTAGACGCGCACGTTCTGCCGGTAGGAGGCGACGACCGAGATCATCACCACGGCGACCAGAAGAGCGATCCAGGGACTGAACACGAACGCCGACGCCCCCGCGACCGAGAGCACCAGCAGGATCTCTTCGGGCGCGTAAGCCACGCTCGACATCGGGTCGGACGCGAACACCGGCAACGCGATCCGCTTGGGCAACAGCGTGTGGGACAGGCGATCGCTACGGAATGGCCTGCCGACCAGGAGACGCTTGGCGATAGAGGCGAATGTGGGCATGGAGGGCGCGGCCTAGCTTTCTGTGAGGGTGTGTGTCCGGAGGAGCACGATCTGATCCCCGGGCGCCACACGCATTCCGGCCGTGCGGGCACCCCAGTGACGTCGACCGTCGCGGATCAGTCCGACGGCGGTCGGGTCGATGGTCCTCAGCTCTCGTCCCACCTCGGATGACCGAGCCGGTCGTTGAGCGATCGCCCACGGTGTGCGCGACGGACGGCGGCGCTCGAGCAAAACTCCGGCCAAGGCATGGCCGGCGGCCTCGGCGGTGACCACCGCGTGGTCGGCGCCGACGCGCGGGCAGTGGGCACGTGAGCGTCTTCTCGCACAGCGGTCACGATCATCGCGGACGGGCACAGTTCACGTGCCAGCATCGTCGACATCACCGCGGTTTGATCCGGCACCAAGGCGATGACGATCCGATCGACCTCTACGGAGGCCACCCGCGCCAACGCGACGCGATCGGTCCCGTCGCCACGCAACGCACGGGCGCCCAGTTCGGTGGCCGACCGGACCGCGTCCGCGTCGGCATCGAGCACGACGAGGTCAGCGGCATCAGCGCCACAGGCGAGCAGATGACTAGCGGCGCTGGAGCCGGTGACACCGAACCCGACCACCAGTGTCTGACCGTGCATTCAGGACCTCCGCGAGGACCCTAGTGAGACACGCCTGAATTGTCCGCATGCGCCAACGGTTCCTGACGCGATTTTGATAGCCCCAGGTCGAGCACGCGACGGGCGTCAAAATATCGCAAAAATTGATCCAGCGAGGTTGCCGGTGCAGGCGGATTCTGCCGGTGGCAGCGAGGCCATCAATTTCGTGTTGTTATGTCCGGCTCTTCCGGATAAGGGCTACGGTGGCCCACGACATGGGCGGATTCGTGCTGGTGGGAGAGTTGCGTGCCGATCATTCTCATGCGGCTTCTGCGGAAGTTCGTACGCTTGCGGACCGGGTTGCCGCCGCTGGTCGTGATCGTGTTCGTCTTCGCGACGAGCTGGCCGCTGATGCTGCTTGCCGAGCCATCGGGCAACCCGATCACAGAACCGGAGAACTACTGGTGGTGGTTCGTCGTCACCGCCGCGACGGTGGGATACGGCGACTTCTATCCGGAGTCGTCGTGGGGGCACGTGATCGGCGTGTATGTCATCGTGGGCGGAATCGTCACACTGACGACCGTGTTCGCCCAGCTGGCGGAGATCATCGAGAAGACGAAAGGGCGCCGGATGCAGGGGGCGGTCACGCTGGACATCGAAGACCACGTCGTCGTGCTGGGGTACTCGCCAGGGCGGACCCAGCGCATCGTCGACGAACTGGTCGCGGGTGGAGACCGCTCGATCGTGCTCGCCGCGTGGGACGAGGTCGACACCCACCCGATGGCCGACCGCGGTATCGGCTTCGTCCGTGGTGATCTCGCCGAGGACGACGTCCTGCGGCGCGCCTGTGTGCACCGGGCGAACAGCGTGCTGATCGACGCGCGCGACGACAACGAGGCCTTGGCCGTCGCGGTCACCGTCGATCATGTCGCGGCAGGGGCGCATATCGTGGTCGCTCTTCGCGACCTCGGCAAGGAGGCGCATTTCCGTTACGTGAACGACGGAATCCGGTGCGTCCAATGGCACAGCCCGCATATGGTGACCGAAGAGATCCAGGCACCGGGAATCACCGAGGTCTACGCCGAACTGATGACCCATGGCGGTGGCAACACCTACACGCTACGGCTGACCGAGCCCTCGACCTTCGGCGATTGCCAGGCAGCGTTCGGATGGAGACACAGCGCGACCGTGCTCGCCGTCCGGACCGCCGATCAGCTGCTGATCAGCCCACCGTGGAAGACCGCTCTCCCCACTGGGACGGTGCTCTACTACGTCGGGCACCGTCCGATCACACCTGGCCAGCTCACCGCCGCGATGGCGGCTTCGTGACTGTCCGGAAACCGATCGAGCTTCGTGGTGGGCCGTGGTGAACTCGTTCCTCGGTACCGGGCCGTGGTGGCGTCGGCTGATGCCGAGCTGGCGGCACCCGGCTCGCGTGGTCGTGTTCGGCTTCGGGATGGCGACCGTGGTCGGCACGCTGCTGCTCACCCTCCCGATCGCGACAGAGTCCGGTGAGTCCGCCGGCGTGGTGAGCGCGTTGTTCACCGCCGTGTCGGCGATCTGCGTGACCGGCCTCGTCGTGGTGGACACCCCCACCTACTGGTCGACGTTCGGCGAGCTCGTCGTGCTCGGCCTCATCCAGGTCGGCGGGTTCGGCATCATGACCCTGGCGTCGCTGCTGACGCTGCTGGTGTCGAGACGGATCGGTCTGCGGATGCAGCTCACCGCTCAGGCCGAGACGAAAACACTCGGGCTCGGCGACGTCCGCACGGTCATCCGCGGTGTCATCCTCGTCAGCCTTGGTATCGAGGCGATCATCGCCACCGCACTGACCATCCGGTTCGCCACCGGCTACGGCGAACCCATCGGGCGCGCGATATATCTGGGGATCTTCCACGCGGTGTCGGCGTTCAACAACGCGGGTTTCGCCCTGTACACCGACAGCCTGATCGGATTCGCGACCGACCCCTGGATCTGTGTACCGATCATGCTCGCGGTGATCGCCGGCGGCCTCGGCTTCCCGGTGCTGTTCGAGGTACTCCGGCGACGTCACCGGCGGCGCTGGTCACTGCACACTAAGATCACCGTGCCCGTCTACTTCGGACTGTTGCTGATCGGGACCGTGGCGGCGCTGTTGTTCGAGTGGGGAAACACCCTCGGCAAGCTCGACTTCCACCACAAGCTGCTGGTCGGCTTCTTCCACGGTGTCATGCCGCGCACCGCCGGGTTCAACAGCCTCGATGTCGGCCAGCTCCAGCCGTCGACGTTGTTCGTCAACGACATCCTCATGTTCATCGGAGGCGGCAGCGCGGGCACGGCCGGAGGCATCAAGGTCACCACGTTCGCGTTGCTCGGATACGTGATCTACGCGGAGATCCGCGGCGAACCGACCGTGCATGTCATGGGCCGCAGGCTCGCCGACCAGGTCCAGCGCCAGGCCTTGACCATCGCTCTGCTCGGTGTGGGTGCCGTCGTGGCGGGCACTCTGGTGCTGCTGTCGGTCACCTCGTTCCCCTTGGACGACATTCTCTTCGAGGTGACGTCCGCGTTCGGCGCGGTCGGCCTGTCGACCGGTATCACCGCGCAGCTTCCCGTCACCGGCCAGATCGTGCTGATGGTGCTGATGTTCCTCGGCAGACTCGGCCCGATCACGCTGGCGTCCGCACTGGCACTGCGTGAACGCGCGCGGCGCTACGAATATCCCGAGGAGCGACCCATTGTCGGATAAGCAGGTTTCCCGTGTCGTCGTGATCGGTCTCGGCCGGTTCGGCAGCTCGCTCGCGTCAGAACTCGTCGCCCGGGGGTCAGAGGTGCTCGGGATCGACTCCGACCCGAAGATCGTCCAGCGGCACGCCGACGACCTCACCCACGCCGTCGTCGCCGACACCACCGATCCGGACGTGATGCGCCAGCTCGGGGTGCACCAGTTCTTCCGTGCCGTCGTCGGTATCGGCACCGATCTGGAAGCCAGCATCCTCACCACCGCGCTGCTGGTCGACTTCGACATCCCGAACATCTGGGCCAAGGCGATCAGCCGCCAGCACGGCCGCATCCTCGAACGGATCGGCGCGCACCATGTCGTGCTGCCCGAACACGAGATGGGCGAACGCGTGGCCCATCTCGTGACCGGCCGGATGCTGGACTACATCGAATTCGAGGACGACTACGCGATGGTCAAGACCCGTGCGCCGGAAGAGGCGGTCGGGCGCCAGCTGGGTGACAGCCGGCTGCGGTCGAAGTACGGCGTCACCGTGGCCGGGGTCAAACGACCCGGTGAAGGCTTCACCTACGCCACTGCGGACACCGTGGTGAACCGGGGCGACGTGCTGATCGTCGCCGGACGGACCGCCGAGGTCGAACGAGTGGCGGACTTGACCTGACCAGGAAATGGGGGAGTGCGATGACGGGCACGGTGACCGGGACCGCGGTCGGGCCGATGGTGATCGCGGCCGTGGAGCAGCACCATCCCGCGCGACGGCGCCTGGTGCAGGATGAGATGGCGATCCAGGTTCTCCCCGCCGCCGTGAGATTCCTTGCCCGGCTGGCCAAGTGGCGGGTGGTCCGGGATCTGCTGGTCGCTGCGTCGGAGAAGAAGGCTCCCGGGATCTGGGGCGGCATCGCCTGCCGCAAGCGCTATTTGGACGAGATGTTCACCGAGGACCTGCGCGAGGACGTCGACGCCGTGGTCGTGCTGGGCGCCGGTCTCGACACACGTGTCTATCGCCTGGCCGTGCCCGCGGGGGTCCGGGTGTTCGAAGTGGATCTCCCGGGCAACGTCGAGGACAAGCGCAAACGGATCCGGGTGCCGGACGCGGTGACGCTGGTCCCGATCGACTTCGAGAACGACGACCTGGAGACCGTCCTCAGCGGACACGGATACCGGCCGGACGGCGTCACGATGTTCGTCTGGGAAGGAGTGACCCAGTACCTGACCGAGGTCGGTGTCCGCAAGACGCTCGATGTCGTGGCCAAGGCCGGTTCCGGAAGTCGGCTGCTGTTCACCTACGTGCGTAAGGACTTCCTCGACGGAACCGCGATGTACGGCGCAGAGGCGCTGCACCGGCAGTTCGTCGAGAAGGACCGGATCTGGCGGTTCGGGCTGAATCCGGACGACGTCGACCGGTTCCTCGCCGAGTACGGCTGGCGTGAACTCGAGCAAGTGGGCTCCGATGAACTCACAGCTCGATATGTCCGCCCGTCGGGACGGTCCACACCGGTCTCGGACCTGGAACGAACCGTTCACGCCGAAAAACTCTGACGAACCCGTCACCTGTCCGGGTCGGTGCCGGAACGGGCACGCTTCCATGTCAAGGCCAGCCAGAGCAGGCTGTGACGAACCCGTCACCTGTCCGGGTCGGTGCCGGAACGGGCACGCTTCCATGTCAAGGCCAGCCAGAGCAGGCTGAAGACGGTGATCGCCACGTCCGGGTCGGTGCCGGAACGGGCACGCTTCCATGTCAAGGCCAGCCAGAGCAGGCTGAAGACGGTGATCGCCACACCCAGCGAATCAGTCCAGTGACCGGTAAGCGCACTGTAGTTCCACCCAGCACCCAGCCGAGCACCGTGGAAAGCTGCAGCGCGAACACCAGGCGGGCGTGACGCCTCCCATCAGGAACTCTCGTTCTGCGGCAGCTTTTCCGGTCGGCCGGTGGGCAGATTGTCCGGTGGTTCGATGCGCAGTGCCTTGGCGACCGGGGACGTCGGTTGAGGAGTGCAGCACGATCGACAGTGCGATGGTGATCGCGACAAGGTCGAAGACATGCTCTCCCTCCGGGATCCCGGCTTGTAGTGCGAGGAGTCCGTAGACGACGGAGGCGAATCCCTTGGGGCCGAACCAGGCCGCGACCGACCGTTCCCGGACGGGCAGCTGGGTGCGGAACAGGGAGAGCATCATCGCGGCGGGCCGAACCAGGACGATCGCGATCACCGCGACCGCCCAGTCACCGACGCTGAGGTGAGACAGCCGTTCCGGGGTGATGAGAGCACCGAACACCAGGAGAGCGGCGCATTTCGTCGTCTCGGACAGCAGGTCGCCGAGATGCTCGAAGTGCTCAGCCGATACCCGATCCATTGTGGCCAGTGTGGCGCCGGCCGCGAACGCGGCGAGGTAGGGATTGGCGTGGGTGAGGTGGCAGGTCGCGTACAGGATCACCGCGCCGCTAACGGCCCCAGTGCCTGGAGTCATGGTTCGGCGGTGAGTACTTTCAGCCGCCAGGCGAGACCCCCCGTCGCCGAATGGGTTTCCTGAGTTCCAGGCCCGATCGGGACTGTCGCCGAGCGGCCGGGGGCGCGCCGGTGGCCGCCGGGCCGGTACTGCCCGGTCAACCCGGTCATCTCCTGGAACACGCGCAGGTCAGCGGGGGAGACGAGCCGGACGTGACCGAGCAGGTCTCTCATCGCGACGAGTTCGCCGGCGGGCAGCATCCCGGCGACGTCGTCGACGGTCAACCCGCTACGTACCTTCGGTTTCGGATGCCACTGCCCGCACGGCCTCGTCGGGCGAGCACGTCTGCTCCGGCTCCCCAGCGGGCATCGTCCGTCGAAGGCGCTGATCGTGCATTTCGTCCTGACCATCGTCCGAGGACCGATCGCGGTCGCGGTCCCTGTTCCTGCACCGTGCTCCACGGCACGTTGTCGCAGCGCAGGGACGGCACCGCCGAGAACCAGGGCGGCGTGCCGTCGGAATCCAGAAACCACACCGGCAGCCAGCCCGCGCCGAACGACTTCGTGGTTCCCGTCTTCACCAGGCTGGGCTCATCGCCGAGTGCTGAACATCGATCCCGGTCCGGTACGGGCCGTCGATCGCGACATCGAGCCCCGTGCCGCGTCCGGTCGGGTGCTCGGCTGAGTACCCGGTAGCCGGCATCCTCCGCGGCGCGCTGCCAGTACTCTTTCTGCCGACGGTGCTCGTCGGGCTCTCCGCCGATCGCATGCTGTTCCTTGCAGGAACCGCCGGGAAAGTGCACCGCCCAGAACCGGCCGCCGCGTAACCGGACGAACATCTCGGCGCCGTCGTCATCGTCTGGCGCCTGCCGGCACAGCAGGACCCGATCACCACGGTCGATCGCTCCTCGCAAATCCTCGATCAGCGTGAGGCCCTCGGGGCAGAGCTTGGCCAGATCGAACAGCCGGCCTTCTCCGGCTCTGATGTAGCGCACCAACGTCGACATCGGCGCCTCCCTGTGACAACTCCCAGGGTACGACCGGGGTCCGACAGGTCTGATCGCAAAAGACCCGCGTCGCGAGTCGAGCCGGTTGGTGACCGTGAGGTTTGCTCTAACGTCGGGGGTGTTGATTCGACGAGTCCTCGTTCTGGTGTGTCGACGTGTGGCCGTGGGGTTCTGTGGTGTCGTCGCTGGGGGCTTGGGCGGCGTTTCGTGTGGATGGTCTGACTCGGGTTCTATTGGGGTTGTGTCCGGGATCGCGCCCTGTTGGCGCCATTTCGGAGGATGCGGCGCCCGTAGTTGTGGGTTCCGGCGATGCGGTCGAGTTCGGCTCCGGACGGTGTCCGGCCTTGTGAGCGTTCGCGGAGGTAGTGAGCTCACATCAGTTGTTCGGCGGTTGCGGTGTGTGGGCGGTCCGGTTCGTCTGGTCTTGCCGCTTGGTGCTCAGTTGGGGCCAGCGTGGATAGGCTTGTCGTTTCGGGTGGTGTGGCGGGTTGGTCGCGGGGTGCGAGCTGTAGATCGGTGGGTTCGGCGCGGTGTCGTTTGAGTGCTCGGTTGAGGAGTTCGACGGCGAGGATCAGGGCCAGGGGAGGGCAGGCCGCCACGGTCACTCCGAGGATGCTGAGGTCTGGTGTGGAGCCGACGTTGGCGCAGAGTGAGAGTGAGATGCCGAAGACGAACGTGAGCCATGCGGTCCAGTGGCCTTGTGTTCGGTCGGTGTCGGCGGGTTTCCAGAGTTCGACGGTGGCGATCGTGAGGAGGCCGTCGACGATGAGTGGCCAGATGGCGGCGGTGGTGTGGTCGGCGCCGAATTGGAGGGCGAAGTCTCGTCCGTGGCGGTAGGAGGCGTAGGCGGCGCCGAGGGCGACCAGGGCAGTGCAGCCGCACTGCACGGCAAGAGCCGGTTCGCGCCACGGGCCGGACGATGTTGCTNGATGGCGGCGGTGGTGTGGTCGGCGCCGAATTGGAGGGCGAAGTCTCGTCCGTGGCGGTAGGAGGCGTAGGCGGCACCGAGGGCGACGAGGGCTGTGCAGCCGCATTGGACGATCAGCGCCAGGTCGCGCCGTGCGTCGGACAGCGTTGCTCCGTTTGAGTTGCTCATGGCCGTCACCTGGCCGTGCGACGTCGCCGCTCAATCACGGTCGTCGCAGAGATCCGAAGCTCACGGGGCATTTTGGTCCGTGAGGTACCTGTTGGAACCGCGCCGGGGGCACAGACAACATCCCCACAAGCTCCGGCGCGGGAGTTCGTGGGAGGGCGTCACGTCGGTGATCCTTTCCGCTACGGCGTCGCTGCAAGGTCCGCTTCGTCCAGCTCAGTGATCTTGGCCTGGAGTTGCTTCTCCTCTTTGGGGAGGTTGTTGTAGCGATCCCGCAGTGCGGCGGTGAAGGGATCGTCAGGGTCGCCTCGCTGCGCCTGTTTCAGGATCGATGCTTGTTGTTTGGCTATCTCGGCCAGCTTGCGCTGAACACGGTCTCGCCCGGACTCTCGTTCTGCTGTCGCATGATCGTCGACGTCGGCCAGGTCGGCCTCCAAGATCGTCCTCCGGTCGGGGCCGAAGACTCGGTCGGCGAAGAACTTGGCCACGGCGTCCAGAACGGCGTCCTCGCGAAGGTAGAGGACCTTTTCATGGTCGGCGAACTTGTCTGCACGGGCTCTGTTGTTGTTATTCGGTCGGCAGAGGTAGTACGCCCGGTCATGACGCGAGTCGCCGAACATCCGTCTTCCGCATTCGTGGAACATTCGCCCGCGGAACAGATAGGTCCTGGCTGTGGCCGGCTGTTTGTTCGCTGGCTCGGTTGCGTCCCTCGATCCCTGGCTGAACTTCCGGCCCGCGTTGATCGCGTCGTACATCCACTTCGGGATCAGCGGCTCATGCACAGGGGCAGGCGACCAGATAAGAACCTTCCGGGCTTTCCTGACGCCGAGTATGTCGGTAAGGGTTCCCCGAAATCAGGTAGAGGGTATCGAGCTCGTTGGTCGATGCCGGATGGTCGGGTTCTTGAATGGGATTCCGCGCCTGGCGCTATTGAAATGTGGGTAAACGGAAAAACAACGCTAAGCATATGGGTGAGTTTGATCCCAATTCGGGTAGTCGGCTACCAGGGAAAGCCGGTTCCTGGACGTAAGCCGGGGGCTGATGGCCAGATGGGTGCTGGAGAGATTTGATCAGTCGTCGGGGCGTCTTTGCGGGCGACACAAGCTCACGGGGCGCTCAGACGATGATGTTAGGTTGCTGCTGGGGCTAGACAATCTTGGAGACGGAGATCTGTTTTACCTTCCTGAGGCTGCGCTCTCAGGGCTCTCGACCCGATTCGACTTGGAAGTATTTTCTGAGAAGTTCGAGTATCTGCTTGGGAGAGAATCTTCTGGTTCATGATCGGTCTGATCGCTGGTCTGCGGCATCGAGGGCTGGCCGGTTTCACTACTGACGCTCAGTTGGCGATGATGGACGGCCGGGCAGGCCGCCGCGTGCAGCCTGCTCAAAACCGGCTGGGAAGTTCTGACCGCGTTACCATGGGGCCAGATCCTCAAAGTGGGAACATCCGACGGCTTCCAGGGCGAGCTGTGTCAAGCGAATCCTCTTCCCCAGAACGGCTCTCCCCGGCCTGGCGTCGTGAGTTCTTGAGGATGTCCGAGAGCGATGCGGGATCAGCAACCCGGCCCTCGGCGGCAAGCATCGCGGTCCGGATCAGGTCCAGGACGATATCGCGAGGTTTTTCGCCGGCTCCGAGCCGCTCCAGTGCCCGGGTCGGTGTTTCGGAGTTCGTGTCCTGACCCGCTGTCTCCTCGAAGCCCAACCCGTCCTGGGGGTTGGCCAGTGCATACCAGCGCTGTTAGGCCAAGCGGGTTTACCGTCGGAGCTATTGAACGGTGCGCACGTGGATACCTGTGCGCGGGGCAGGAGCTCGCGAGGGCACGGAAGGTGGTGCACAGCCGGGCGGAGAGCGGCGTTCCGGGATGGGTGAGCCCGATGCTGGCCGCAGCACGACCGGCTACTGGTTCGGCTGGGTTCAGTTCATGATCGATGACGGGCGCGGCGCCGCGAGGGCAGGTCAGTGGTTCCGGGGTGTGCGCTCCGACCGCGCGATGAGAGCCACTAGCGCCGAGGTCTGGGACGAAGAAGCCAAGAGGCGTGGGCTGGGCACGTTCCGTCAGCGTGCGTGGACCGGCCGATAACCACTCTCCGGAGGTCTCGTTAAGGGCCGTGTAGCGCTGTAGTTCTCCTGCGAACGGCAAAAGTCTCGGGGTCGCGCCAGGGGTCCGGCGCGGGTTCGGCAGACATTGGAGCCTTGCGGGATCTTGGTAACGCCCATCTGGCGTGCGGCGTCTTAGATCTGGTCTCAAACTCGGCGTGTCGCTAGGTGAACCTACGGCCCGCCCCTGGCTCCGCACCGCCCGCCTGTGGGCCCGGCCCGACGGACCGGAGGTCTGTCAGGGAGACTGGGGGCCAGTGCCCGCCCTCTCGACCTGGAGCCTTTGATGCCGCAAGGAACTGTCCGTTGGTTCGACGCCGAACGGGGTTTCGGCTTCCTCGCGCCCGAGGACGGCTCGCCGGACGTGTTCGTGCACGCCTCCGAGATCGTCGGGGACGGCGGCGCGAAAGTGCTCCGCGAGGGTCAGGCCGTCGTGTTCGAGGTCGGCGAGAACGACCGCGGGCCCCAGGCGCTGCGCGTTCGCGTCACCGCCGATGCGGCCACCGGCAGCGCCGTGGGCCTGCTCGGCACCGTCAACTGGTACGAGCCGGGCAAGGGGTACGGCTTCGCGTCGCCGGACGGCGGCGGCGCCGACATCTTCGTGCACAGCTCCGCCATCGTGACCGGCGGCGTGGTCACCGAGGGGCAGCGGGTGGCCTTCCTGATCGTCGAAGGCGAGCGCGGCCCGCAGGCCGGGCACGTGATCCCGCTGGGAGCAGGGGCCGGCTCACCCGCTGCGGCTGGTATCGCGGACGGTGCCGACGGCACGGTGGCCTGGTACGACGAGGACAAGGGCTTCGGCTTCATCAACCCCGACTCCGGCGCCGGGGACGTCTTCGTTCACGCCCGGGCCCTGGCCGAGGGGCTGACGTGGCTCGCGGAGGGCGACCGCGTCGCCTACGAGGTGGCTAGTGGAGACAAGGGCCCGCAGGCCCGCGACGTGCACCTGGTCCGGGGCGCCGAGCCCCAGACGGCGCCGCAGCGGTCGGCACCTGCCTCGGCCGCAGGGCCGGCGGCGCGGGACGTGCCCGTACGAGGCGGCGAGGGCGTCGTCGCGCGCTACGACGGCGACCGCGGCTTCGGCTTCATCACCCCGGACGCAGGTGGCGACGATCTCTTCGTCCACGCGTCCGTGATCATGGGGTCGGAGCCGCTGCAGAAGGGTGACCGGGTCCGGTACGCGGTGCGTCAGAGCGACCGGGGCCCGCAGGCCGACCGTATCGAACGCCTCTGAAGAGGCGGCCCCACCGATGGCTGATCACTTCCCGACGAGAGTACTCGTTCATCCCCGTCGATGGTGCCGTCAGCAACGCGGCTGCAGCCTCCTCCAGGAGATCGATCTCCCTCGTGGTGACGGGGGCCTTGTGTCGACCCGAGGACCTGCTCCGCGCTCAGAAGCTCACCAGTCACCCCCACCCGGCGACACAGAGCTACCGATGTATCCCAAACGAGTGAATGGATGCGTTAGACCTGGTCGCAGAGCTCGATCTTTATGAGCCGGCGGACGTTGATCACGGTGCAGGCCAGCGTGAGTAGGCCAGCGTGGTGCGTTCGGTCCGGTCGTGGCGCAGCCCGAGGCGTTTGAACCGCAGCAGCCAGGAGAGCCGGCTACCGGCTGGGTACCTGAAGCGGACCCGGGCATCGATGCGCGGCCGCGTCGAACTGGTTCTCCTCGGTGCCCCTGCTCGCCCTCCTGGTGCTGGCCTACCCGCTCGCCAAGGCGGTGGGCGTAGTGCTCGGGACGTTCGTGGACCACGGCTTTTGCCCGCGGGGCACCGGCTGCGCCGACACGGGGTCGGCGCCGATCAGCTCCGGACCTCCGGGGCCTTGAGCAGGTAGCAGCGCTCTGGTCCAGTCTGTACCGCTCGATCGCGGGTCGACGCGCCGTTCATGGGGAACGCGCTCGCCGGTGCCGTGTTTCGATCCGGCGCCGGCGACGCCGGTACACCGGCTTCCGCATGACACAATATATCGGTTCGCGATATATTGCGTTCCATGGCAGGTCGAACGATGACGGAGCAGGCGTTCTTCGTCCTCACCGCGCTGGTGGACACGACGCGTCACGGGTACGGGATCGTGGGCGAGGTGAGCGATCTTTCGGACGGCCGTGTGCGGCTGAAGGTCGGAACGCTGTATGGCGTGCTGGACCGGCTGGTCGCGGACGGCCTGGTCGAGCCGGACCGGGAAGAGGTCGCCAACGGGCGGCTCCGCCGGTACTACCGGCTGACCGAGGCCGGGCGCACAGCCCTCGCGGCCGAGGTCCAGCGGCAGGCCTCCAACGCCCGTGCCGCCGCGGAACGGCTGCGCGCGTGGCGGCCCGCGGACACCGGGGGCCTGGCATGAACCGCCTGGAGGACCGATACCGGCGGGTTCTGCGACTGCTTCCCGCCTCCTACCGGCAGGCGTGGGAAGAGGACATGGTCGCCACTTTCCTGCAGAGCGAGCAACCCGAGGACGCCGAAGACGCGGAGTTCGCCGCCGACTACGGTCGGCCGAGCCTGCCGGAAGTCGCCAGTGTCGTGGCACTGGCGGTGCGACTGCGGCTCGGGGGTGACGGCTCGCCGCCCCGTTACCTCGCCTGGGGTGAGACGGTGCGGCGGCTCGCGCTGGTGGGGCTGCTCGTGCAAGCGGTGGCGGCTCTCGCCGGTCTGGGGGCGGGCCTGTGGTCTCCCTGGGTGACGAACGTGGTGGCCGTCGATCAGGTCGCCGACGTGCAGGCCCTGCTCGGGTTGGTGTGGGTGGCGGCCTATTTGTCCCTGGTGACCGGGCGATGGCGCTCGGCGCGCCTGCTCGCGGCACTGGCACTGGCCCAATCCGTGGTCTTCTTCGCCGTGGATTTCGCGACCGTCGACGGGGCGTACGGCCTCGCCCGGGTCACCGGGCTCCTCGTGGACGCGATGCCGGTGCTGGCGCTGGCCGCGTTCCACCGGCCGGCTTCACCGGTGAAAGCACGGCCTTGGCTCATCGCGCTGCCGGTCGGTGTCTCCCTCCTGACGATCGCGCTGCTGCTCACCTCCTTCACTGCTCCGGCCTTGGTGGACTGGCCAGGCGTGGTCTGCACCGCTGTCTTCGTCGCCGCCGTCATGTACTTGAGCGTGCCCGGGATGAGCTGGCGAAGCGCCACGGTGTCCTGGTCGACGACACTGGCACTGTTCGCGCTCACCGCACTGGGGCAGCGTGTCGTGACGCTGATGGACTACCTCCAGTTCGCCGCGCGAACCGCGGACCTGGACGTCATGATCGCGATCGCCGCCGTGCAGGCCGCGGCGGTACTGGTGATAGCGACGCCGCTCACGATGCTTGCTGTCAAGGCGATGCGCACTCTGCCGGCGGTCGCCGCCCCGGTGAAATCGTCCACGCCACCCGGAGAGACTGACTGACCAGACGATCGCTTCGGCCACGGCGTTTCGCCGTGCTGGATCGTTGTCATCAAGTTTTCATCAGAGCGCACTAACGTTCGTGCGGTGATCGAACCACAGTGGCAGCAGGAAGCATCGCCGAAGAAGAAGTCCAACGCGGGCTTGATCGTCGGCATCGTGGTGGGGGTGCTAGGTCTCGCGGGTGGCGCTGTGACCGCGCTGGTCGTCACCCTGAACGACGGCGGGGGCGGCGCGGCCGAGTCCGGTGGTGACATGCTCGCCACCGCCGAAAGGTTCGTCCAGGCGTATAACAAGGCGGTCGATTCCTCAGATCCGGCTGCGCTTCCGCTCGACGACTACGTGTGCGCCGCCAATCACGACGAGGTCGCTCAGCAGTTGAAGGACGGGACCGCGCAGCGGTACGGGCTGCGGCTGAGTGTCCAGGCGGTGACTCAATACAGCGGCGGCGCCGAAGGCAACGTCACCATGTCGCTCGAGAAACAGGGTCGGGCACACCGCGAATTGTCGATCGAGGCGAACCGGGCCGATGGCCGCTGGAAGTTGTGCGGACGCAAGTTCGACCTCAGTCCGCGCTGAGTTTCAGTCCGGTCGGCCGAAATCGCCGGCAGCCGCAAGTGCCGATCCCTTCGGCGTAGCCAGCAGGTAGCAGTGGGATCCCGTCGGACGGTTGTTCTCGATGGGAGCTCGCGGAGCGTGCTCGCCGCGCGGACTTTGACCACTGGCGACGTTGCCGGCGTCCAATCTCCGCCGAGATACTCCGGATGCAGCTTCGGGTTAGCGCGGCAAGCCGGACGAGCAGTGGTACCTGATCGCCGAACGATGTCGGACACGTCAACCAGTTTCTGTGCCAGCGTACTGGCCGACAGCTTGTGCAACCGCTGGAGCCTGTTCATCCCAATGACGCTGATCTCGGCGGATACCTCGGTGCAAACCCTGAATCGGCGCGGCATCACGGCACCACCGTGGACTTTGTGCGCCATCGGAAAGTTCCGCTTGCTTGGACAAGGAGCTGATAGACGTCAAAGACGCTCTGGTTTCATTCTTGAAAACCACGTGTGCGCGCTACTATGAAGCAGGCGAGCGGCTTTATGGTGCGGCCCGTACATACGTCGGCGTCGAGGTCGACAATGAAGAAATATTGAAGGCGTTGAAAGACGATCCCGATCTTAACGGTGACCGTGACGGGAACGGCGGATCGGTGGACAAACACGTTAAGAAAAGCAACCGCGACGATATTGAAGATTATCCCGTGCCGTATGTACACGGCTGAGGTCGGTACTTCAAGTCCCGTGGATGCGAACCGACACGCCGGGGCTGAGGTCCGGCGGGATGAGCACGGAGTGGGATGACTGTTGATGCTGTGACGACACGGGCATCGACGAGCACGGAGGCCGGCATCTCGGCCTCCGTGCAGGAGCGGCGGGTCGCGGAGATGACCGAGCAGTTTCTGGCCGTCGAAGCCACCCGGATGGGCGACCCGAACGCGGCGGCCGCTTGGAGCAGCTCACATCGCCGCCCATGTGCGTACCCAGCGGCTCCTGGCCGAGCTCCGAAGCATTCTTCAGTCTGGTGCCTCGACCTCCGATGAGGGCGCGACGACGCCGAGCGTGCAAGGTCGGTCACTCCGGTGGGCGCGTTCGGCCACATCGGCGTGTCAGAGTGCTTGAGTGGCTCGCCCGCATCAGCTGCTCCCCGCGGGTCGACCGGGCGCCTGCCAAGGCGACGGGTTCGCCGGCCCGGTGACGTGTCACGGCTTGTACAGGGAGAGGCCAGCGGCGCCGGAGCGGGCAGCGACTTCGTTGGCGAGTCGGGTGTTCTCGACGGTGAGCCCGCCGGATGCGTTCTTCGTAGAGGTGCGGACCATCGTGTCGGCGTAAGCGGCGTTGCGCGCAACTTGTGCACCGCGAAACGTCGGTTCCGGCAATCCATCCGGTCGATAGCCGCGGACTCCGATGTCCCGCCATGTCCGGTACATCCGTGCGCCGGGAAACACTCCACCCGATCCCTGCCTGCATCCGGCCGCCGCTCCGCCGCTGTCTCCAACTCCCATTGCAGACCCCGATTCCGTGGATGCGTCCGTGCCCGGCACTGAACAATCGGCGAGTGGTCAATGTGTCTACCTCGGACAGCGTGAGGAGGCCATGCGGGTCAGAGCCCACAGCGGGGCGAGCCGTCTGTCCCGCGCGCGTGCATCGATGGCGGCCGAACGGGGTATGCGCCGGATGGTGGATTTCGTCGGTCACCAGGGCTGTTGGGGCCCTCGAACGAGAGGAAAGGGATGGCCCGGATCGAGAAGGCCGAATCGACGTCACCCGGGGCTGCTGAGCTGGCTCGGATGCGGGCGTACCGATTGAAGCGTGTTCAGCAGTCGCTGAGTGAGGCGGGCTACGCGGGCGCCGTGCTCAACGATCCGGTCAACATCCGATACACCACTGACGCGCGAAACATGCAGTTGTGGACCATGCACTTCCCGAGCCGATATCTGTATGTGCCCGCCAGCGGGCCTACGATCCTGTTCGAATACCGCGACGCCGACCACCTCAGCGAGGAGTTGGACACCATCGGAGAGGTGCGGCAGGCGGTCGCGGTCAATCACATATCGGGTGGTCCCGAGGTGGCCGACCGGGCAAGGGACTGGGCCGCCGAAATCGCCGATCTGGTGGACGGGCAAGGCCCGCTTGCGATCGACCGGACCAGTGTGCCGGAGCTGTCTGCGCTGCAAGAGGTCGGCGTGGAGGTGCGGTACGGGCAGAGTGTGCTGGAGCGCGCCCGGATGATCAAGTGCGGTGAAGAGGTCGCGTGCATGCGCACATCGCTGGAGGTGGCAGAAGATGCCCTCGCCGAGGTGGCTGAGGCGAGTTCACGTCCTGGTATGAGCGAGAACGAACTCTGGGCGATCCTCAACCGCGTGAACGCCGAACAAGGTGGGGAATGGATCGAGACGCGGTTGCTGAACTCGGGGCCGAGGACCAGGCCGTGGTATCAGGAAGCCGGGCCTCGTAAGGTCGAAGCAGGAGATCTGGTGTGCTTAGACACCGACATGATCGGCCCGTTCGGTTACAACGCCGATGTGTCCCGGACCTTTCTCGCCGGGGGCGGACGGCGAAGCGGAACGCAACGAACCCTCTACGCTCTCGCTCGGGAGCAATTGGAGCACAACGCCGCTCTGTTGCGTGCAGGCCTGACTTTTCGGGAATTTCGTGATCGGGCCTGGCTGCCACCCGAAGGCTATCGCGAGCATAGTTTCGGCTATGTGCACGGTGTGGGGATGTCGGTGGAATACCCCCAGGTGCCGCCTGTGTATGAAGCGCGGACACCATCCTACGACGGTACATTCGAAACCGGAATGATCATTTGCGTGGAAAGCTATGTGACCGCTGATGACGGCAACGAAGGTGTCAAACTGGAAAACCCGTACCTGATCCGACCCGGCAGGGGAGAGCAACTGACGACCTTCCCGTTCGAGGACGCTCTGTCAACCTGAACAGGTGCGAGAACGGGGTGAGCTGCCGGGGAAAGCGCCCTTCACCACATCGGATGTGTGAGAGGGGCGCTTTCGGTTCGGGCGGTGACGTCAGCCGGTGGAGCCGATGAGTACGTGCGAAAGCTGACGACGGCTATGCCGTGTCCCAGGGAGTAACGCCAGGGCATGTGCTGCAGGCACCAGGTGTTGCCGTCGGGGTCGGCGAAGTACGCGTAGAACACTCCGCCGAGGTCTTCGACGTCGCTGATTTCGACGCCGCGTTCGGCGAGTTCGGCGCGGGCCGCCTCGATGTCGGCGACCACCAGGTGCAGTCCGCGCAGTGTTCCCGGAGGCATGTCGAGGGTGGGGAGGCCTTCGGCGAGGGTGATCGAGCAGGCCGAACCGGGTGGGGTGAGCTGGACGATGCGGACGCCGGGCTTCGGGTTGACGTCGACGTCGAGGCGGAACCCGAGCCGGTCCTGGTAGAAGGTTTTGGCCCGTTCGATGTCGGTGACCGGCACGGGCACCAGTTCCAGTAACAGCTTGCCGGGCGGCACGGGCGGGTGCCGGAATCTGCGGGAAAGGGCGATCGGTTCTGCCTTGGATCGGTGAGTGGGTCAACGCGCCGCAGTATTACGGCGACGACAGCGGAACAAAGGACTGATGGCCCAACAGCATCAGCTCCCACCGCAAGGTGAGCGTGGATCGCTGCACCCGGTGGTTCGGCTGGGGGCATAGCGAAGGCGGTGAGTGACTGGATCCTCGCCGCGGCGGCCGGGAAAGCGCGATGTAAGTGCGGGGAAAGCGGCGGCTGCCATGGTCTCACTGGTGAAGGTAGTCGGGGCTGTGGCCGGGCCGCTCCGATTACGCCATCGACGGTCCGGCTCGAGGGGAACAAATGCGTAGTCGCACGAAGAAGGCGATGGTCGCCATGGCCTTGGCGGTCGCCGGTCTGGGGATGTCCGCCGGCACGGCGGTCGCCGGCACGGAGGCCTCCTGGTACTCGAGGTACGGCTCGTGGAACGATCCCGAGGACAAGGGCGGGATCTCCCTCTACGAGGGGAGGTACAAGCCGGTCAGCGGCGGCAAGACCGAATACGTCCTGGGCCGGTTCAAGGCTTACGGCGAGACGCTGACGATCATGGATTACCACGACAACAACCGGCGCGCGATCGTCAAGCTCTGGGTCGGCGGTAGTGGCCCTGCGGTGTTCTACGGCGACGGAGACCGGACCGAGCGCGCGGTGCCGCTGTCGTACGACGAGGGCCAGACGGTGTACCTGCAGGTGTGCACCTCGGATTCGCCGAACGCGGAGTGCTCGCCGAAAGAGGCCAAAGGCCGGACCTGATAGAGGGGGAACGAAAATGCGTAGCCGAATGAAAAGGGCAGTTGTGGTCGCGGCCGTGGGGGCCGCGAGCATGGGGATCTTCGGGGGAACGGCTGTGGCCGAGCCCGAGGCGACGTGGCACAAGTCCGGGGCGTCGTGGAATGACCCCAACGACAAGGGTGGTGTTTCCAGCTACGAAAAGGCCGCCAAGACCAGCGGCAACGAAATGGTGATGGGGCAGTTCATCGCGTACGACGAGAAGCTCACCCTCTGGGATGAGCACAACAACGGCCGGAAGGCGATCCTGAAACTTTGGGTCGGCGGCAGTGGTCCCGCGGTGTTCTATTCCCACGGCGACGGCACGACCCGGGTGATCGACGAGTCCTATGACGAGGGCCAGACGGTGTACCTGCAGGTGTGCACGTCGGATTCGCCGAACGCGGTGTGCACGAAGAGGCAGGCCAAGGGCGTGTCCTGAACGAACCGGATTAGAGGGGAAAGTTATGCGAAATCGGATGAAGAAGGCAGTGGTGGCCGCGGCGCTGGGGGTCGCAAGTATGGGGGTACTTGGGGGAACGGCCACAGCCGATCCCTCGGCCTCCTGGCACAAGTCGCATGCGGCGTGGAACGACCCCAAGGACGACGGCGGCATCTCGATCTACGAGCAGGCTTCGAAGGACGGCACCGACGAATACGTGATGGGGCAGTTCACGGCGTACGACGAGGTCGTGACGATCTGGGACCACCACAAGAACGGCCGGAAGGCGATCGTCAAGCTCTGGGTCGGTAGCAGCGGCCCGGCGGTGTTCTATGCCCACGGTGACGGGACGAAGCGGGTGATCGACGGGTCCTACGACGAGGGTCAGACGGTGTACCTGCAGGCGTGTACGTCGGATTCGCCGAACGCGGTGTGCACGAAGAAGCTCGCCAAGGGCAGGTCCTGAGTCTGATCGGGGGATGAAGGGGGAACACGCCCCGGGTCTCCGCCAGGGATCCGGGGCGTGCCGCTCATGACACGAGGTCGAGGAACTCCCAGCTCGGTTCGGGTTCCGCTCCGTTGAGCCGGTTCCCGCAGTTCTGCAGGAGCACCGGGCCGGAAGTGATGTGCTGGGTCCACGTGCCGAGATCACGCAGGAACCGGTCGATCGGACCGCGCCGGTTCGCCGCCGTCCACGAGCACGGTATCCCCTGCGTCATCACCGCCACCCGAGTTCGATGTGTCGCCATCGCCGGCCACCGTGTCGACGGGCAACCGGTCCGGCTCCCGAACCGGAGGCGGCCGGGTATGCCTTGGTGCCGCACACCCCGCAGACGCAGAAACCAGTGTCAGCAGAACCACCGCGAACATCGCGACATGTGGCCGGAACCATGGGCGTGCCGAGCCGTCCGTGCTCAATTCATCCTCCTTGCCGTGGCACGCCGGAATACTGCACCACGGCACTTTCTCCTCGCTTACATGGTGTGCGGGGAATGCCGCGACAGTCCGTGTGCATCGCGCTTCACCGGTGATCTCCCGCGCAAGTAAGTGGCGTGAAAGCGGGTGGCGCGACAATTCACCGGAGCAAGCTCACCCGACGCGAAGGACCGCTTTCATGAGCGACGACTACATTTTCGGTACTGGCTCTGAACTGGGCCGCCTGCACATGGACTACCTGGAGCAGCTGCTTGACGGCCCGACGGTCGAGTGCCTCGAGAAGGTGAACCCGCAACCGGGCTCCCGCTGCCTGGACCTCGGCGCGGGAGGCGGCTCGATCACCCGGTGGCTGGCAGACCGTGCCGGGCCGCAGGGAAGGGTAGTCGCCGTCGATCTGGCCCCCGACTACATCACCGAAAAGGCCGGCGTCGAGGTGTATCGTCACGACATCAACGACGGTCTTCCGGACGAGGGGCCCTACGACGTCATTCACGCTCGTCTGCTCCTGCTTCACCTGCCATGGCGAGACGAAGTCTTCAAGACCCTCGTCGATGCCCTCGCACCTGGAGGCTGGTTGGTGATCGGCGAGTTCTCCGGACGCCCGCTGACTCCGCTGTCGGCTCCAAGCGAGGCCGATAAGGCACTGTGGGTACGCATCCAGCACGTATCCCACGACATCGTGGGCACCGCCCGGGGAATCAACCTTGAGTGGGCGCACGAGGTCGGCGGTCGGATGACAGAGGCAGGTCTGGTGAACGTCCGCAGCCTGGAGCGTTCCGAGACGACCGTCGGCGGCGACGCCGCGTGTCTGCTCCACCGAAATCTCAACATCCAGGCGGAACCGTTGCTGGTGGCAGCGGGGGTGACCGCCGAGGAGTTGCGGCGTTATCGCGAGTTGATGCTCGACCCGAGGTTTCGCGCTTGGTTCTACCAGTTCGTCTGCACCAGGGGACAACGGTCCGCCAACGCGTAAGCGGACCGGACGTGGCATTGGTCGCCGCTGGGGTTCAGACTTCTGTGGTTGCGGTCTCTCGCTGGGCGTTGGCGATCTTTTCCTGGAGCTCGATGATTTTCGGTGCTCGAACTTCCCGGTAGCAGGTGAGGGCGAGTTGCCAATGGTCGATGGCCTTGTCGTGCTCGCCGCGACGGTGGTGGACGTCTCCGAGGCCGTCGAGTGCCCTGGCTTCCTCGTAGCGAACACCAATGTCGGTGGCCGCAGCCAGTGCCTCCAAGTGATACCGGCGGGTGATTTCGGTCGAAGCTCCCGCGGCGGCGTAGGTCTCGCCCAGCCCGTTCAGCGTCGTGGCTTTGAGCTGTGTGTCGGTGAAGTTCTCCGCCATCGCCAGCGCCTGGTGCTGGTGCCGTGCTGCCTGCTCATGGTCACCCAGCCGAAGGTGGATCGTGCCGAGGCGGTGCAACGTGATGACCTCGAACACTGGGAAACGTGTGCTTCGCGCGAAGGTCAGTGCTCGATGGGCGAAGGCGAGTGCGTCGGAATACCGGCCGATGTCGCGGTATGCCCCGGCGAGACCGTACGAGGCTTGGAACTGCCCAGCTCGGTAGTTGTGCCTGTCGACCGTGGCGAACGCGGGAGCCAAGTACTCGAGCGCGACGTCGGGCCGTCCCTGCCGCAAGTGGAGCTGGCCCAGGGCGGTCAGGGGCCACTGTTCCATCAGCCGGTGTCCGAGTTCGTGGAACAGCTCCGCTGATCGGAGCAGGTGACCGATTCCCTCCTCTACCCGGCCCGCGAACCCGCACAGGGCGCCGAAGTGGTGCAGCGTTGCCGCCTGGAACAGCGGCGCACCTGCTTTCTGGTGCAGGGCGAGGGAGTCCTCGAAGTATCGTGCTGCATCGTCGAACCGGTGCGCGCACAAACTCACCAGGCCGAAGGTGCGGAGCGAGATGCCCTCGGCGACGAGATCGCCGTGCTCGCGCGCGGTGTCGAGGGCGTTGGCTTGCAGCTGCCAAGCCTCGTCGAGGTACATACCGGCGTCGAAATACCACGACAGCACCCTGGACAAGCTGGTGGTGTACGCGGGTAGATCCCGCTTGGCCGCCGCGGCCGCCCTGAGCAGGTTGGTGCGTTCGGCGTCGAGCCACCGCAGCGCGGCGTCGTAGGAGGACAGGTTCGGTGCCGCGGTGACGTCGGCGTTGACGGTCAGTTCGCTGATCTCCAGACCGTTGGGCACGATGAAACGCACGGCCATCGCCGCGGTGTAGAGGTAGTAGTCGAGCAACCGGGCGAGCGCGGAAACGCGTTCGGTCGCGGTGTCGATTGTCCCGGCGAGCTCGGCCGCATAGGTCGCGAGAAGGTCATGCAGGACATAGCGGTGCTCATCGGTGACGTCGACGAGGTTGGCCCGCACCAAGGTGTCGAGCAGGCGCCGGGTGGTCCTCAGGTCACCGTTCCCGGCGAGCGCGGTGAGGGCATACGCGTCGACGTCGTGCCCGGGATGGACACCGAACATCCGGAACAGCCGAGCCGTCTCGGGGGCAAGGTTGCGGTAGGACGAAAAGAACACCGCACGCACCGACGCGTCCGGGTCGTCGCCGCTGTCGAGCAGGTCCAGCCGGGCGTGCTCATCGTCGAGTTCGGTGACGAGGGCGGCCAAGTGATCCGGATGCTCGCGAAGCCGTTCGGCGGCGATGCGCAGGGCCAACGGCAATCTCACGCAGCGTTCGATCAGCTGGGTGGTTTCTGCGGACTCCTCGGTGCAGCGGTCGCCGAGTCGTTCGACGAGCAGAAGCCGGGCTTCACGGAAGGACATGCGTCCGAGGCACACGCGGTGAGCACCTTCGCGCGCCACGAGCCCGCCGAGGGAGTCCCGGCTGGTGACCACCACGAGGCACATGGGCGCTCCGGGAAGGAGAGGACGTACCTGTGCGGCGGAATGGGCGTTGTCGAGCAGGATCAGCAGCCTCTTCCCGTCGACCACGGAGCGGAATCGTGCCGCGCGCTCCGTCAGTTCCTGGGGGATGGCACTGCTGTCCATCTCGAAAGCGCGCAGAAACGAGGCCAGCGCGTCCTCGGGAGACATCGGGCTATCGGGGCCATATCCACGCAGGTCGACGTACAGCTGACCATCCGGGAAACGGTCTTTGACGCGATGGGCCCACCGCACTGCGAGCGCTGTCTTGCCCACGCCGCCGGTTCCCGTGACCACCGCGACCGGGGTCTTGCCGTCAACCTCGGCGAGCAGCTCGTCGAGTGCGGACAAGTCGGATTCGCGTCCGACGAATCCGGAAATGTCGTGCGGAACCTGCGCCGGGACTCGGGCCGGCGCAGGCTCCGGTGTGGAGAGCTCGATCGGGTCGCCCCGCAGGATCCGGTTTTCCAGCGCCCGCAGCTCCGGCCCCGGATCAAGGCCGAGTTCGTCGGCAAGGACACCCCGTGCGTGGCGATAGGCCGCCATGGCGTCCGCCTGCCTGCCACCCTGGTACAACGCCGTCATCAACAATCCGTGCAGCCGCTCCCGGAGCGGGTGCCGCCGCACGAGCTCGGTCAGCTCACCGGTGATCTCGCCGTGCCTCCCGCAGCGAAGCTCCGCAGTGTAGAGGTCCTCCACCGCGAGCAGCATGCGCTCCGAAAGACGCTGGACCTCCCCGATCAGCTCGGGAACATCCACTCCCTGATACGGCGTGCCACGCCACAGCCCCAACGCTTCACGGATCAGCTCCGCGCACCGACGTGGGTCCCGCGCGGCGACCCTGCTCGCCTCTTCGAGCAGAACGTCGAACCGATGGGCGTCAAGCTCATCGGGCCCCACACGCAGGCAATAGCCGTCAGATCCGAAGGAAAGCCGTTCGGGGACGTCCAACAACGCCCGTATTCTGTGCATATGGACCTGGAGCCGCTGCAGGCTTCCCTGGACTGGCCCGGCGCCCCACAGCGCGTCCACGAGGACATCCGCGGACACCGGCTCGTTCGCCCGCCCGAGCAAGACCGCCAACAGACTCCTGCGCAAGGTCCCGGCCACCGTGACCACCTCGCCGCCCCGACGCATCCGCAGCGGACCCAACACCTCGAACCACATATCTCAGCCACCCCCGCACCAGCATGGTAAGCGGCGAAAGATTCTTCCACCACGTCACACGCTGGGAAAACCCCTTTTGGCGTTCATTCACTTGGAGCGATAGCACCGATCGAGTCGCAGTACGAGACCTGCAAGTGGCGCGAGAGCAGCAGACGGTCAGCATGGTGATTCCGCTGGATCTTCGCCAGCCCGATCACCCCGTCGAACCGGCGGCCGGACTCGGAACGCCACCAAGCCGCACAACGGTTCGAGCAGGTGCTACGGGATCTCACGGTCGAGCTATGGCGGACACGCCCGTTCCCGGTACCCGAGCGAGGTGACCTGCCCGAGTCGTTGTGGGAGCAGCTGACCGCCTATTCCGCCACCATCGGAGGACAACTCCCACCCGAGGCCGCGCACGTCTTCCTGTCCTGCTGGACCCGGCTGTACGGCTTGCTGTGCATGGAAGTCCTGCACCAGCTGGACTTCGCCTACTCCGACCTGGAGCCCGTGTACGAAGAATGCCTGCGCGAGCTGACCGGAATCCTCGGCCTCGACCAGAAGTCGTGACGCGCGAGGCGCCGCAAGAATCGTTGGAGCACCGCCGCCGTCCGCCATTGCGGCGCTACCGAACCGAGTCGTCTAGCCGAGGCCTGCAATTGTTCATCCCGGGTGGCCTTCCGAGTACCTAAGTCCTCTGGCTTCGATGACTTGCCGGACAGGCGATCCGGCGGGCAGGGCCCGTGTCGCGGCCGGGGTCCTGAACTCCGAGTACGCGGGCTACACGACGTTCCTCGGCGGCGATCTCACGGCGACGCGCTGTCGGCGGTGACCGACAACTTCTACCACTCCTACTACCAACGCGGCCGCCTGTGGCGGGCTCAAGCACCTGCAGATCGCGAGCCGGCACTTCAACATCAAACTCCGTGATCTGGCCATCGCTCTGGTCGAGCATCTGGGCACGCCCCGGCCGAGCAATCCGGCGGCCTGCCCAGCGTTACTCCGGACTACGCCGCCCGCCGCGCCGCGCAACAGACCTGGGCCGCGATCATTACCGATATCGATCCGCCTCGGTGACCGGCTCGAGGTCTGAACCGGCCACCCTGGTGCGACGTATCGGCTTCGTGCGATCGATACGGTCAGTACGTCGCACGACTCGCATACGTCGTTACCGTCGTTCACCCGACTGAATTCGCGCAACACTCCGAGGGCGATCCACTCGGCGGGTACGGATCGTGGACGCCGGGCAGGTCACGGCGGCAGCGCAACTCGGGTAACCGGCCCCGTGCGGAGCACGTGCTCACCGCGGCAGTACGCCAGCGGCGCCGACTCGCCGATGCCCGCCTCGTCACGCACAAACAGAGCGCCAGAACAGTTGTCGAGTGACTCCGCGATGCCAGGAAGCTCCACCTGTCGCCCCGCTGACGTCGCGGTCTGTTTCGTCGAGTTCCATCCGGGTGTCGTTGTTGTAGGCGTCCCGGACAGACTGCGCATGCCGTGGTGACGCTGCAGGCGGTCGTGTATGGGGTCGCATGGGCCATGAGTCGGCACTGCCGCGGTGCTGCTTCGACGCGACGCCCGGCTACGCCGCGTCGAAGCAAATGGCAAACGGTCGAAACTCAGGCTGACCGCAGCGAAAGGGAGAATCGAGGCGCTTATGGCTAGCGTGTTCCTGTCGCATTGGCGTGCTGGATGTTCTAGGACGTGAACAATCCTCGTATGCCCCGTCGTTGGTGGATGGCCGAAGCCCGCCTGCGCTATTTCGCGCGTGGATCGCACGGAATAGCGGCCTCTCATCTCGGCGCGGCCACTGAAAAGATCAAAATAATGCCGGTCGTGCATCGAATAACGTTCGGTAGCGGCGCCTTTCTAGGTGTAAGCGTAGGTAGGGCACACTGTAGGTCGAGGTGGCTCGCGGTCTTGCATCTGGGCGGGGTATCGCTTCAGGTCGTGTCATGGGCGCGGAATCTGCGTCGTGCCAGCCTTCGAGCGCGGCGCCCAAGCGACCAGGGGCGCATATCCAAGACGGGACGGCTGGCGAGTCGGTGTGCAAGACCTGGTCCGGCGATGCAACGGCGAAGCCAGCGGTATCACCAAAATCAACGGGTTGCTGGAGTTCATGCTCGTGCGCCGCCTTGGCGATGCTCCCTCGGCTCTCCCGGGTGGCGAAGAACGCTCATGTCTTCCGGAACGGCTGTTTGCGGATGGCGAAAGAATGGTCTGATTGGTCGATCGATCGGGTGAACGTGGCGGCAGGATGCTTGATGGCCGATATGCGTGTTGGTACCTTGATTGGTGATGATCTGTCGAGGATCGTCGAAGTCAGAGGGGGCTGACCGGGGGGCTATTTCGTTTTTTGCGGTGTCGCGCGTGCTGAAGATGTCGTGCCGATGCCTGCTCAGTTAACCGATTGTGGTTTCCCAGTGGTTTCGCTGGTCGTGGTTCCTGGTGGGCCGGAATTGTGATAGTGACGGCTTGCTGTGAATGTTTATGTGTCGCGTGCGATCGGCTCGCGTCATCACAGGAAGTGGTCGATTAGGGGAGGTATGGAATGGTCATGTCAACTTCTAAGGTCAGGGCCGTGAAGGCGGCTTCGGTCGCTTCGCTGGCGCTTTTCATGACTGTGGGGGTCACGTCGGTCGCGCAGGCGGTTCCGAACGGCGGGGCAGCGGCTGCCCCGGGTGTGTCGATTCAGGGCTGCGACAACGTCGGTGGCGGGACGTGGTGCCACGGAACACAGCCGGACGGCGCGCTCAAGCAGTGCTATTCGAACTATGTCCACAATCGCAACTACCACAGTGCGACCGCGGCGATGGCGGGCGGGACCAGTAAGCGTTACGCCAACCCGGGGTACTGGGCCAAGGCCGCCGTCACGGCAGGTTGGGCGTACACGTGCAACACCTACTACAACCCCAACGCCTGATCCTGTCGTGAGGTAGATGGAGCAGGTGGTGAGCTGGTGCCGGGTCCGGCGAATGTCCGGCCCGGTACCGGTTTTGGCGGAGGAGAATCGTCCAGACCGGGCGGTCATGTCCATTCGGCCAGGTGAGCGTGACGAGTCAACCGCCGGGCTGTGGCGTGTCTTTGCGTGTGAAGGAGAACGAGCATCGGTGCGGCTGCCCCTCATTGTCCTCTTCGTGGGAGTTCTCCTCGCCATCCCTGCGGTGGTCCTGGCGGATGCGGTCTTCGAGCGGGAGTCGGAAGGCGAAACTGCGGCGTATCGCGTCGGCACCCAGTTCGTCTGGCCGGAGCATCCGCGGGCGGCCGACCCCGAGGTGGCGCTGCGCGTGCTCGCTGAGGCGACCACGGCGACCGATTCGAACGTGCTGCGCACCACTGTGACCACATCCCGGTCCGGACAGATGCGCATCAGGCACTACGTCTTACTGGGGCGTGATGGCACTGCCTTGTTCGACGGGTTCGTTCTCACGGAGGGGCGCTGGCTGAGCCCGGCCGAGTCGCGCGACGGCACGGCGACGGTCTCTTCGGTGCGGGCTGGTGAGCAGGATAACGTGGGGGTCCCTGCGGTCTTCGGTGATCGGTACGAACTTACGTTCGCACCGCTGCGCCGTGGGTTCGATTCCTTGCCCAGCCCGGGCAGGTATGTGGTCGAGTCACCCGACAGCGCCGCTGCCGGCCGCTTTCTTGCCATCGTGCACCAGCGGCTGGTCGAGGCGGGGGTCGATGGACTGGGCATCGCGGACCTTACGCCCGCGCACGGCTGGGTTCCCGTTGAGGGCAGCGGGTATCTGGAGGTCCTGGCGTACATCCTGGCCGGTGTGGTCACGCTGATCATCGCCTTTACCCTTCTGCGCCAGGGAAAGCGAATCGGTGTTCTGAGGTTGATCGGGTTCCCCGCGCTGAGAATCTGGTACGAGGTTGTGGGGCGGTTGCAATTCGCTTCGTTCCTCACCGGGCTGGTCGGTTGCGTGGCAGTCTCGCTCGCGGTCCCTGGGGCTGATACGTCGTTCCTGTGCGCGCTCACCATCACGCTCGGCCAGGTCGCGGCGGTCACGCTCGTGGCCACACTGGGCGTCGGGCTGGCCATCATCAATCGCGTACGAGTCTCAGACCTCATCAAAGGAAGCCTGCAGTGAACGATCAGAAGCTGAGCGCCGGCCACAATCGAAACCGTTCGTCGCTCGGCTCTGCGATCGCGGTACCGGCCGCGGTGAAGGTCGTTTGTGGTGTGGTGCTGGCCGTCTTGGTCGTAGTGGTATGGCGACAATTCACCGACCTGGCCCAGCGACAGGAGTCGATGGCTCCTTGGGAGAACGTCCAGAACTATGCGATCTTCCACCCGCGTCTCATCGGTGACGATCAGCAAGAGCTGGAAATCGGCGGCAACGCTTCGACGATCGCGGAGGCTCGCGGCCTGTATCCCGTCCTCGAAAAGGCTGGTGCGCTTTACATCGACTCCGTCAACTATCAAGCCGGCGCACCGAGCGACCCGTCCTCGCCGTGGCCGGTGCCGCCCATCCGTGTGAACAACAACTACCTGAAGCAATACCCGATTCTGGATGAATCCCGGAAGCCGATCGATGTGGCGGATGACGAACAAGCGTGGGTGGTCGCTGTGCCCGAGCACTTCAAGACGCGAGAGGCTGCGCTCACGGAGCTGTTCCAGGAAATGCGCACCGGAGGCCCCGGGATCACCGGCGTCCTCGAGGCGGAGAGGCGGATAGCCGGCGAAAAGGCGCCGGAGCGGTTCGCCGACCAGCAAGTCCGCATCATCTGGACGGCTGCGGGGCAAGACGTGTTCAGCTTCGACCCCAAGGTCAACCCCGGCCACGGGAACATGATCACCGACCCCATCATCGAGGTCATGACGCCCGCGAACAGCCTGACGGTGGATCGGCTGAACGCGATCACCGGTGACCTGGACACCGGACTGAAAGTCCGCGTCGACGGTGACCCCGCAACCATGCTCACCACATTCACCCCGCTGCTGCGTGAGCTCAAGCTCGACGACAACCTGCCGCACTTGGTGAGCGTGCACGACGCCATGGGCACACAGATCAATGAGCTGCGCAGCGCGATGACGCAGGCCATCGCGTTCGCGGGAGGCGCACTGCTCGTCATGGTCGTCCTGAACGCGACAACTGTGGTCATCGGCTCCGATCGGCTACGGAGACGACTCACCGTGCGCAGGCTCCACGGCATCGGTTTCATCCGGTCCTACCGGGAGTTGTTGCTCATTCTGGGCGGGACGTGGCTCGTGCAAAGCCTCGCTGCCGCCGTCGTGGTCGTGTGGCTGGGAACGCAGACGACGTCGATGCCGGGCGTCGAGGTGCATCCGTACGCCCAGTTACCGAAACTGCTGGTCGTGGTACTCGCGTCGTTGGCGGTCGAGGCTCTGCTCGTGGTGGCGGCCGCGCGCCTCGTGGAACGCCGGAACGCGGTCAAACGATTGAAGGAGCTGTAATGGTGGGATTCTGTTGTGAACTCCTGGGATTGCGCAAACAGTATGGCGCGCGCCGGGTCCTGGACGACTTCGACTTCCGCGTCGAGCCGGGCGAGTTCATCGCGCTCACCGGACCGAGCGGCACGGGGAAGTCCACGGTCCTCAACATGATCGGGTTACTCGACGCCCCCGATGCCGGAGAGGTCCGGCTGCTCGGCACCAAGGCACCGGGGCCGCACACGCGCGCCGCGAACCGACTTCGCCGTTCACACCTGGGGTACCTGTTCCAGAACTTCGCACTCATCGACAGTGAGTCGGTCGCGCACAACCTCGACATAGCCCTCACCTACGCAGGTCGCGGCACCCCGAAGCGGGAACGCATCGCCGCGGCGCTCACGCAGGTCGGGCTCCCGGGAGCAGAGAACCGCAAGATCTTTTCCCTGTCCGGTGGTGAACAACAACGGGTCGCCGTGGCGCGGCTGTTGCTCAAGCCGTGCGACATCGTTTTGGCGGACGAACCGACCGGCTCCCTCGACGCCGAAAACCGCGATACCGTCCTCGGGTTACTCCACGGCCTTAACCAATCTGGCAAAACCATCATCGTCGCGACGCATGACGATGCCGTAGCTGGTCAATGTTCGCGAGTGGTGGATGTCGCCGCCTCGAGGGTCGCATAGTGCCCGAAGGGACGAACTCCCAAGCCGGCGGCCGTAGTCCGACGTCGAGGCGTGAGGCTGCTCGCCGAGAACTGCCCGATGGAAGGCTGGCACCCCGACGGATACCCAGCCAACCTGGCCTATTCGCCTGAGCTGCGCTGAAGGCACGTTGATCAGGGGTATCCCGGCTTCGGCTGGTGTCAGGAGTAGAAGGACGGGCGCGGCCGTTCTCCACGTGAACCTCACTCTGAAACCCTCGTGTCCGCCTGGGAGCACTGCTGCAACCCGCTGAGACCGCCGTAGACACCCACTACCGGGCCGTCGAGGGCAGCGAGACTGGCCATGCCGACACTCGATCCGGCACGGCGATCATCGATTCGGCCCTCCTTGCTCACCCGCCGTTCTCCACGTCGCCCGAGCCGCGGCGGCCACCGCACCGCCGTTCAGCACGACACAACGTGACCGGCTTTCCCGCGCCGGGGTCGTCTGCCAGGATCAAGCCCACGAGGTAAGCCAGCCGCTGAACCGCGGCCCGTAGCTCATCGAGAACGGGATCTGGCCTGGGCTCAGGGGCGAGTGGCGAGTTCGTTGATGTGATGTGCGAGTGCGTCGATCTGGGCGAGTAGCTGGTCGAGTTCCACGTTCAGGTCGAGGTGCCGGACGTGGATGCGGATTCCGGCGTTGGGCAGGACGTGGGTCGTGCCGTTGTGGGGACCGTCGGCGTAGATGAGGGTCGCGTCGGGCAGGTTGGCCGCGGTCGCGTAGGCGAGGGTCTGGTAGAGGTTCTGTGCGTCGCCGCGGCCGGTGTCCAGTCGGTATTTGAGTTCGCCGACGAAGCGGCAGCGGCCGTCGACCCAGCGGCTCAGGTCCGGCTGGACATGGAGTGCCCGCTTGTGGTCGAGGTGTAGTGCGGGCGAGCCAGCGCCTGAGGGGAAGTCGTGTTCGGCGAGGTCGAGCGCGCGCCTGGTGCTGGTGCGGACGAACTTCTCGAAGACGTCGGTCATTCTGACGGCGAACCCGGGTGTCGTGGTGCTGCCTGGGCCAAGCTCCGGGTCGGTACCGAGGAGAATGAGCCGGGCGAGCTCGATCGCCGGCCTGTAGTGCTCGTTGAGCCGGGTCCATCGGACTGCCGGCAGCGACTGAGGCTTGTGGGGGAGCGGTGTGACTGACTCGAACATGCGCCGCAGGCGGGCGATCGACCGGCGGACCCTGTGTGACTCGACCGGGACCTGTGCGATCAGGTCGAGTGCTGCACGCAGTATCTGGTTCTCGGGGATGTCCTCGTCGTGCGACTGGTAGGTCACCGCGAGTGGGAGGTCACGCCCGGGTGAGACACGCAGTTGTTCGGCGAAGTCGATGCGGCCGCGGACGGTGTGGAGTCGCTCGTGGTGGTCGCGGTATCCGCGGAGCAGGCCGGTGCGGACCGCGCGGTCGCACATGTGTGTGAAGACAGCCGCCATGGCGTCGGTCAGGGACCCGGCGGTGCCGAGCGCGGCTTCGTTCACCCATGACGGGTCCACGGCATGGGTGATCAGGAACAGCACCCGGGCGATGGGCAACTTCGGTGCCACGACGATGGCGGTGTCGCCGACGATGGCCGTGCCGACCCGGTCCTGGGCATGCACGTCGTAACGTCCGTCTCCGCTGTCGGTTCGTGTGACGACGCAGCTGAACATCGTGCGCAGGACGGCGACTTCGGCCGGAGTGAGCGGTACGTCGTACCGCTTTCGGTGCTCATGAAAGTGGAGTGGCCTCATCGGTGCCGCCTGTCACCTCCTTGCGCAAAGCCGCGAGCGAGAGTTCCTCCAGGTTGTGCGTCCGGCCGTGGAAGTGATCGCGCAGTGTCGGGAGGACGGCGTGCTCCCAGATCAACTCGAGCCAGGCATCGTCGATCGGCGTGTCCCGGAAGAAGTGACTCGGGCCGATGGCCGCGTCCGGGTCGGCGATCTTCTCGTTCGCTTTCTCGACAGCGTCGGCGATCCACCGGTACTCGTGCTGGTGTTTGTCCAGGTAGCGGCGCAGTACCCCGGCCACAGGCTCGGTGTGGGGGGCGAAGTCCACGAAGTAGAACCGGCGCCGCAGCGCGCTGTCGAGCAGGGCGATCGACCGGTCCGCGGTGTTCATCGTGGCGATCAGCAGCAGGTTGGGCGGCAGCGAGATCGGCTGCTGACGGTAGATCAACTGAGCGGACTGATCGCGGTATTCCAAGAGGAAGTAGAGCTCGCCGAACACGCGGGCNCAGCGCGCTGTCGAGCAGGGCGATCGACCGGTCCGCGGTGTTCATCGTGGCGATCAGCAGCAGGTTGGGCGGCAGCGAGATCGGCTGCTGACGGTAGATCAACTGAGCGGACTGATCGCGGTATTCCAAGAGGAAGTAGAGCTCGCCGAACACGCGGGCGACGTTGGCACGATTGAGCTCGTCGATGATCAGGACGTGGTCGTGGTCCGGATTGTTGCGTGCCTGCTCGGCGATGGCGAGCAGCGGGCCCTGGATGAGGGTGAAGCCGTTTCCGTCCTGACGCGGGCGGTAGCCCTCGACGAAGTCCTCGTAGGAGTATGTGGGGTGGAACTGCACGAGCCGGACCCGGTCCGCTGAGCGAGCGAGCCACTCGGCGAGCTTTTGGGCGACGTGGGTCTTGCCAGTACCTGGAGTACCCTGGAAGATCACCTGCTTCTTGTCTTTCAGCAGGGCAACGACCTTGTCGAGGAACGCCTCGTCCAGATACAGGCGCTCAGCGACTTCGCTCAACGGGCTCTCGGGCTCTTCGACAGAGACAGGTCCGGCCTCGTCATCGGTGACCGGTGTGCCCGGGAGTTGCGGCGGCAGCGCGCCGGTGCCGCGGCGCCAATCACGGAACGCGGCGATCTCCTCCTCGGTCCACGTCTCGGGCGGGTCGTAGGTCATCAACGCCCAGATGACCGATTGTGCGTCAAGCCGGTCACGTAAGGGGACACCGTTGCGGCGGAACGCGTCCAAGACCTGATCGAGGAAGACCAGGAACACCTCGTACCGCTCACCATCGGTCGCGGCCGGCTCCGGTTTGGTATAGCCGGTGAGGCGGTACGCGAGGTCGATTGCCCGCGCCCGCCACGGCGGATAGCGGATGACATCGTCCGCTCCCAGCAGCACTGATGCCAGGCTGAGCCGCGCCCCGGTTCCATCCGCGGCGGAACGCGGAAGCCCGGCCAAGAAGCGGTCCACCGACTCAGGGCCTGCGTCCACCCAGAGTTCCTCAAGGACTGTCCACCCGTCTTCGGCTTCGTCGAGCCAGCGGAAGAAGCTGTCGGCGGCACGCCAGTCGACCAGGTTGTGCCGCCGGAGAAACGCGAGGTCAGAAGTGGCGCCCGATGCGCGGGCGGCCTGCAACGCCGCGGCACCCTCAAGTTTGTAGTCGCGCTCCTGACCCGCGAGGTCGATCGACTGGCGTATCCGCTGGCCCCACCGGACCAGGGCGCTCCAGCGGTCGTTGACCTTGCCCCAGTCCCACACGTAGGGCGACCGGTAGAAATTGACGAACTCGCCAGAACCCCAGCGCCCGTTCGGGGCCAGGCCATTGGCCACTGACCCGACACGGAAGGACGCCGGTTCGGTGGCAGAGCCCGCCAGATCGGGCCAGGTCGCCTGGATCTTCTGGCGGTGCTCGCGGCTCACGACTGGGGCGAACACTTCGGGGAAGAGCAGGTGCTCCAGGGAGTACCGCTGGATCGCCGCGCCGTTGTCCTCGAGGCTATCCAGAAGCTCGACGAACGCGCGAGGTTCCTCCAGCACGCGGCGACGGTCCGGTTCAGGCAGCCTTTTGATCGTGGCGACTGCCTCGATCAGGTAGGCGTATTGGCGCCAGCGGTAGTTGTTGTATCCCTGGCCAGGGTTGACCAGGCCGGACTCGAGTGTGTGGGCGAGATCCTCGGGAACGTCATGGCCGCCGTCGACGAAGCCGAGTACACCGCGGACCAGTTCGAGCTTCTTCTGGCCGCCGATCGCCGAGCTACGCGCGATCAGCAAATGCACGTACAACAGTTCCGCGGCCAGCCGCACGGCGCCCGGTGGCGAGGTTGCCAGCTGTCCCTTCAGCTTGCCGAGGAACGTGCCTGCACCCAGGTCCGGCTGGTGCACGTAGTCCCGGACCAGGACCTCGGCGTTCTCCAGAGTCGAGACGCGGTCGTCTTCGAAGAGACTGAGATCGTCGAGCAGGCACCGGTCACGCCACAGCTGCGCCGCGGCATAGACCGGTTGAGCGGAGGGATAAGGAAGCCTCGTCCGGGTCATGGCCGCCATGAGACCAGAAATGGCGTTCCACTGCGACCCTGCAGGACTTCATCCCGGAGCTAGCTCCCGTGCCGCCGCCGAGGCGTTCACCAGCCCCTACTGATGGGTGCGGGTCCCGTGGTGTCCCGTGGCCGGGGAAAGTAGCCGGTTGCGCTGTGGTGGCCGGTCGTCAAACAAACCGAAGAAACAGACCTAACGGCGTACCATCACTGCAGTTCAGCAAGTGTACTCCCCGCGAAAGCGGGGATGATCCGTGTTCGAGCTGCAAGTCGGATAGGAGCGAGCTAGAGCTCCCCGCACGCGCGGGGACGACAGCCCGTGCAGGCGCTGACGGACCGTCTTCCCGGGACCAAGCCCGCCTGTGCGGGGACGACACTAATTGATCTGGGTGCCTGGAAGATCGACCGTATGCAGCACGCCGAGGGCGGACTTGTCCTGTCGCGAGATTTCGACCGTGGCTGGGACTGGCTACGAGCCGTCATTGCCGTCCTTACGAGCAGACCTGCCGCGCGTGGCGGAGATGATCTCGGACAATGCCTCCACGATGTCGTGCACCTGGTGGTGGCGTTCGCGCTGACTTTCGCCACCACTCCGGCCGCAGTGGCAAGGCTTGTCGGCCGAGGCGACGGTCCCGGCCTGAGCAGGTCACGACTCACCGCCCGGCATCCATGACTGGTAACCAGAATTGCTACCGGCGCTCAAGTCAGAGTGGCTGTATTCCGTTACCGGGAGATACGGCCGGTCAGCGGGCCGGGTCGGCGAGCTGTGACCGGAGTGTTTCCTGGGGAGCGGGCCAGGCTTCGGCTTCCGCGGTGAGCGCGGTGGCGATGTCGATCCGTCCGGTGCGGACCTGCCATGCCAATGAGTCGGGCTGTGGCTCCATGAGCAGCCAGCCTGTTACGGAATCGTCGTCGTAGCAAGGGATCTCGGCGTCGCCGATGCCCAAGGCGTCGAAATACTCGCGTGCGGGCCAGGTTTCGGGAACCCATCTTCGGGCCCAGCGCACGACGATGCGGGCAAGGTCGTTACGGCTGTCCGCCGGATGGATGAGACGGTCACCGGTCGTGCAGACCAGTCGCGGCGTGTACGCCGCGCCCAAGGGTGCGGCCACAAGGTGGTTGTTCACTTTTCCCCCGGCTCGGCGAAGCGAGCCTCTTCTTCGTGTGCTGGGCACAGAACTGTGCGTAAGCGGAAGGGCGGACATGTCTCGCTCGCTTCCATGGCTCTTTGTTGAACCGGCTGGGAGCATAGGGCAGGTTCGGAAGGGTGCGGAACCCCTTTTGTGGAAAAAGGGAGAGGTTGTGCGAGCTTCCGTCTTATGGGTGTATTGCAGCCGAATGTCGAACCGCTTTGTTTACCCGCGACGTGAGGAGATGAAACATCACGAAGGGGTGAAGTGAGGAGGGTGTGGAGCCGTCGTGCCGACACGCACCGTCACCGGAGGCTGTGTCGTACCACTATCGAGCGCAAGCGCGGCAAGGCAAGGATGCCGAGGGTGGGACCGTTCACGCCTGAAAGAAGCGCTGAGAGAATGGAATCGTCCCGCGATACGGTATTCGAAAGCGCTGAAAACTAGTTGATCAAATTCTTTCGCATAGCCTGCCCGACGGCATGCGCGCGATCGGTGGCGGCAAGCTTTCTGAACAGTCGCTGCGCATGGGTTTTCACGGTGTCCTCCGCGAGGTGGAGGTCACTGCCGATCTCGTTGTTCGTCTTCCCGAGGCTGATCCCGCGCAGGACCTCGATCTCCCTTTTGGACAACGCCGGTACTTGCTCCGTTGTCTCGCGGGGCTTGGGTAGAGAGGAGGAGCCGCTACCGCTCGCTTCGCAGGCGAGGAAGGCGGCGGCTCCCATGCGGATCGCCTCGGTCGCGACGGCGGACAGCTCCGGCGCGCCGAACACCACGATGGCTGTCCCCGCCTGAAGCTTCACCAACGTGTCGATCGTCTCCGCCAGCGCGTCCGGCCGGACGCGGGCGCTCAAGAAGACCGTGCCCGCCGGCAGCATGCGGAACTTGGTGATCAATTCCGCGCTGGTGGCGGCGGAATCCACGCGCCGTATCCCCGGCGCGTTGGCCAGCAAACGAACCATGCGCTCACGGGGTTCGCGTCGGCCGTCCAAGACAAGGGCATTCATCGCCATGCCCTCCATGGGTCTGAGTGTCGATACGCAAAGGGGGGTCGCGGCAACCTCGACCGTTGGAGGTGCGGCGTTCGTTCGCAGAGTACACACGCGGAAATCGGGCGGCCTGAAAGGTCTTGCGGCAGCGAACAGATTCTGCCTGGTCAGCGGGGTGGGAGGCGATCGGTGCCGTTCGCGGTTCCGGGGCGCGAAGGGGAGGCCGGCGATCCTACCGAGTGACGGAACCCCAGGTTCGTGCGTCGCGAGAGGCCTCTTTCGGTGTAATTCCAAGGTTTCCAGACTAAGAGAGTTTCCGAAGTTCGCCAGGCAGGAGGGCTTCCAGCGGAAGACTCGCTTGGGGCGCAGGGAAAGCGCGTAACTCGATCGGGCCACTCGCGGCGTGCTCAGGGCGTCGCGGTACCTACACGATGGTGGCGCGACGTGGAAAAGATCCTTCACTGTCAGTACTTTTCCCTCGGCGCAGGGCAAACCCACCGGTACCGCCCTGCTGTCCGACGAGAACGTCGAATCAAGGAGCTCACAAATGTTGAAGAAGATCGGTTTCGTCGCGGCCACGGTCGCCGCCGGAGCCTTCATCGGTGGCGGTGTCGCCTCCGCCGACTCCCCGGACGACTACGACCACGGCTACGGCTACGACCACAGCGGTCAGGTCGGTCTGGTCAACTTGAACAACATCGACGCGCTGCACAACGTCAACGGCACGCTCGGTGTGTGCGGCAACGACGTGAACGTGCTGGGTGTCCAGGTGCCGATCCGCGACTCGCTCAACGGCATCGGCGTGCCGATCCTGTCGCCGGGTTCGCACGAGGCCGAGGGAGACTCGCCGTACAACTGCGCCGCGGGTGCCATCACCGACGGTGGCACGGTCCAGGACAACTGACCTTCCCGTCGTCAGCACGACCGACACCACCGGACGCGGCGAGCAAGGTGCCGCCGGTCCGCAACACTCACCCGCCGGCCCGTCCGGCGAGGTATTCCTAGGAGTCTTTTCAGTGATCAAGCAACTCGGATTCGTCGCCACCGCTCTCGCCGCCGGCATGGCGATCGCCGGCGGATCCGCTTCCGCCGCCGTCGCCGACCAGCCGGTCGACCACAACGGCCAGCTCGGGCTCGGCAACATCCAGAACGTCGACGCGGTCCACAACCTCAACCTGGTCGGCGGCGTCTGCGACAACAACGTCAACGTGCTCGGCGTCCAGGTTCCCGTCCGTGACGTCGCCGAGGGCATCGCCGTCCCCGTGCTTTCGCCCGGCGAAACCGAGGCCGAGGGTGCCACCCCCGACAACTGCGCCGGCGGCATCATCGAAGACGGCGGGACCGTCCAAGGAAACTGACCGACCCCGTCGTACGGCCGCCGCGCGGAAACCTCTCCGCGCGGCGGCTTTCGTCGTGCCTCGGTCCGCTGTGGCGTGGGATGAGGCCGGGCGCCCGGCACGGTCCGGGTAGCCCGGCCCCATCGTCTCGCCGCCCCGATCGGCGACTGGAATCGATCTTGTCAGAGATCGTGATCGCCGCCAGTCGGTGACGTTCCCGCCTCAGTCGCAGTGTGCCTGCCCGGGGCAACTCCGGAGGAACTTGACGACGGGACCGCGAGGGAGAACTCCCGTCAGGCCGGGTGAGCCGTCCGGCCATTCGATCGACAACGCCACCGACGAGGAATTGTTGGCGTAGTCCTTCTCCGCCAGCGTGCGATCCCCGTTCACCGTGTTCACCAAGGTGTAACGGCCGGACGGCACATGGGTGATGTCCAGCCACTGGAAATCGACGTCGTACTTGTAGTCGTCGCCGTATCCGACGGAGATCCCTTCGAGGACGTCGAGCGCGTCCGGTTCGTGGTGGCGGCAGTTGTTCGCGCGCAGCCGCCGGGCCAGTTCCGCGTCCGGGCCGCCTGCCCCCGGGACCCGCGCCGGTTTGACCGTGTCGGCGATGGGGAACCGATCCCCGAGACAGAAGCCGTTCTTGCGGTCGGTGACGACGACGTCGCCTTGTTTCGAGATCAGCGAGAAGTGTTCGAAGTTCATCAGGTGCCAATGCTGATGAGCCATCGCCGGTTCGTAGTAGGTGAAGGTCCGGGTCGGTCGCTGCGCGGCGGCGTAGTCGGCCGGGATGGAGCCGTCCTTGGCGTCGCGCAAGGCCTGCCGGACCGACATGCGAGGCTGCTTCACATCGTTCCGCCGTCCGTAAAGAAGCAAGGGGCCGTCGCCGATGTTCTCCTCCGAGCTGGTGAACCGGATCCTGAAGGCTTTCGCCGCGGTGGGAGGAACACAGCGCCCGTTCGGCGCCGCGGGGTCGACCACCGGGCACACGTCCCAGGCGGCGCAATCGGGCAAGGCGCCGGCGAATCCGCCCGGGCATCCCGGTGGCGCTTGGCGCAGATCGGGCAGCAGGAGGTTCGGCGACGCGTCGGAGCGGGGGACGGGCATGGTCGTGGCGGCGGCGAGTGCCACCGCCGCGAGAGCGAAGTACTTCTTGAACAAGAGAACCTCATTCCGGGTGAGCCTTGGGCCTGCTCGCCCTGTTCGAGTGGGCCGTTTCCGGTGGACGGTGCGACGGGGTCACACAATGGATTGATCGTGGCGACGCCGATGGCGACGATGGGTAGCGTGCGTGCAGGCCGAGCTGAAAGGACTTCCGTATGTCGATCGCCATCGGTGTGGGCACGCCATCCGAAGAACGCACGGACGTGCCCCGCCGGTCGTCGCGGCGAGGGGTGGCAGGCAGCGTGGTACTCGTCTGCGGCACACGGCCGGAACTCATCAAACTGTCGCCGTTGACCCGATATCTCGGTGACGACTGCGCGATCGTCTACACAGGACAGCACTACGACGACTCCTTGTACGCGCGTATCCGGGCGGATCTGCCGTCGTGCGGGCGATTCCGGGAACTCGGCGTCACCGCCGACGGCCGGGGCGCGCAACTCGGCAAGGCGATCGGTGCCGTCGATGAAGCCCTGGCCGACTTTTCGAGTCCGGTGGTCCTGGTCCAGGGGGACACCACCTCCGCACTCGCCGGGGCGCTGGCGGCGAACGCGCGCGAAATCCCTCTCGTGCACATCGAAGCCGGGTTGCGCAGCCACGACCGCGCGATGCCCGAAGAGCACAACCGGGTCCTCATCGACCACCTCGCCGATCTCTGCTGTGCTCCGACCCGGCTCAATCATCGGAACCTCCTCGCCGAAAACGTGTCGCCTTCCCGGATCACGGTCACCGGCAACACCGTCGTCGAGGCGTTGTCCGCGGGTCTTCCACCCGCCACGGCCCGCGCCGAGCTCCTGAACGCTCGCGGCCTGCGGCGGGACGAGTACGTTCTCGCGACCTTCCACCGGCCGGAGAACGTCGACGACCCCGACAGGCTGGCGGAGATCCTGCGCGAACTCGGCAGGCTTCCGCTCCCGGTAGTGCTCCCTCTGCATCCCCGTACGAGCCGGTGCGTGCAGCGGTTCGGTCTGTCCCGGCTTCTGATTCCCCTTCTGGTACTCGAACCTCAGGCTTATCCCTCCTTTCTCGCGCTCGCCGCCGAGTCGGCGCTCCTGATCTCCGATTCAGGCGGCATCCAGGAAGAAGCGAGTGTGCTGAAGCGGCCGGTGGTCGTGGTCCGCCGGAGCACCGAGCGGCCGGAGATCTCGGGGGTCTTCGGCACGCTCGTACCGCCCGGCCCGAGGATCGGCACGGAGACCGACCGGTGGCTGGACGACGTGGCGGGACACCGCGAACGGCTGCGGGGCCTTCCGTCGCCGTACGGGGACGGTTCCGCTTGCCGGCGGATCGTGGAGGCGGTCGAGGCGATGTTCCCAGCGGAACGTGGCTTCACGGCACCGGTTCACCGGCCCTCCGGCGGCTGAGCTCGCCGAGAAGCCCGTCGGCCACGTGGTTCGCGAGTTTGACGCTCGAGTTCCAGCTCGTGACATCCGGGTACACGTGGGCGGTGGTCGCCAGGAGCAGGCGCGTGCCGGGTACCGCGACCGGCGGCCGGGCGGACAGGTATCCGAGGGGATACACCGGTTCGACGAACGGTGCCTTGAACACCCGCACGGACTCGATGTCCTCCGCGCGAAGTTCGGGGAACAGTTCCCTGAGCTGAACCGTCCACCGGGTGGCGATCCGGTCCGGCTCGTCGCGGTAGAGGCGCGAAGAACGGCCGGTGTAGCGCATGACGTAGACGAGATGCGCACCTCCGTGTACTTCGGTACCCGTGAGCGAGGACATCTCCACCACGCCGTCGAATTCCGTACCCGAGCGCAGGATCGGCGTCCAATAGTGCCCGCTCAGCCGTCGGCGCAGGAAGTACACGCCGGTGACCACACCCTGGTAGCGGAGGTCGCCCGGCGGCAGGCACGGCGCGAGGTCGGCGTCGGCGAGCCGGCGCAGTTGCGGCAGCGGCACGGTCGACACCACGTCGTCCACTTCGAGCACGGTATTGTCCGCCAAGGTGAGAGAGCATCCCTCGGCGGTGCTGCGCAACCGATGGACCGGCGACGACGTACGGATCGTCGCCCCCGCGTCCTCGATCGCCACCCGCAGCGCGTCGATGATCGCCTTGTAACCGCCTTCCGGGTAACCGCGCGTCGCGACATTGCGTTCACGCCCGAGCCGCTGCCACAGATACAGGGCGGGGACGTCGCCGAAGGACGGCCCGAACTTCGAACCGAACATCGGAGCGAAGAACTCTTCCCAGATGTGGCTGCCGTAGAGCCTGCGGAGCCAGTCCTCGGTGCGGAGCACGTCGAGGTCCCGTCCTGCTCCCAAGTGCCGTAAGAGCAAGGACACGGCGCCGAAACGGAGTCGCTCGTGAACGCGCAACGGCGTGAACCGCAACAGGTCGAGAGGGGAGTTGAACCGGTGACGGCGGGAGCCGACGATCATGCCCATCGTCGTTTTCCGCCAGCGCACGGCGTCACCCAGGCCGACGTCGTCCAGCAGGGCGAGGAGATCGTCGTCCGTCGGCATGACACAGTGGTAGAACCGTTCCACCGCCTGATCTCCGTAGGTGAAGAAGGTCCCAAGGCCGCCGAGCTGCTCACCGGCTTCCAGCAGGGTGACGCGGACCCCGTTCCGGGCGAGCCGGTGCGCCGTGGCCAGACCGCAGATCCCGCCCCCGATCACCGCGGTGTGCGGGGAATACGTGGTCGTCACCGGCGGATCACAGCTTCCGGTACGGGGCCGGGCTGAGCCGGTCGCGGACGAGTAGTTTGAGGTACTGCACGAGGGTGCGCCGGAGTTTCAGCTTGCTCGGCCCCTGCTTGCGGTCGTAGCACAGCACGAGCGGGATCTCCTTGATCACCGGGCCGCAGTGGCGGAGCTTCAGCAGAAGTTCCACCATGCAAGCGAAACCCTGCTCTTCGATGAGCCGGTCGCCCCAGTGCGCCGAAGCCCTCGCCAACAGCGAGGCGCGATACGCGCGATAGCCACTGGTGAAGTCGCGGACCCCCTCGACGGCCAGCGCGTGCTGGAACAGCCGGGCGGCGCCGCGGGAAAGCAGCCGCCTGACCGGCGGCGCGGTCCGGTCGTCGCCGCCCGGCACGAAACGTGAGCAGATCGCGACATCCGCCCCGGCAGCGATCTCTTCGCGCAATCGGCGGATCAGGCCGGGATCGTGCGTGTCGTCGGCGTCCATCACGACGACGATGTCGTCGGTGCCGGATTCCTCCAGTGCGGCGCGGAGACCGGATTGCACGGCGCGCCCCAGGCCCAGATTGACGTCGTGCCGGACGACGCGTACCTCGAGCCCGCCGTAGCCGGATTCGGCCACCGTCGCGGAGCGGTCGGACGAACCGTCGTCGACCACCCAGACGGTGAGCCGCTCGGTGAGCGCGGTCTCGGCGAGGCGTTCCAGTAATACCGGCAAGGCCTTCTCTTCGTTGAACGCGGGCAGGACCACATGCGCCCGGCCGCCCGTCCGCACCTCTCCGCGGTCAGGGTCCGCCCTCGTGGCCAGGACGGTTTCATTCACTGCCACGTTTCCCCTTCGACTCCTTGAAATGGTCGCGGGCCGTAAACCTCGGTTCGGCCGCCTGCTCATTTTCGGCTATGTTGATCCCTTTCTTTAGTGGCGTCCCACGTCCCCCGAAAGGAGGGGTGGTCCTGAAAACACAATGCGCTCACCGGTATCCCCTGAAAGGTGCATTCGCGGCGTTCGTCCGATCGGGTCGGCCGCGCGGAAAGCAGGGAAGAAGGCAGCGGACCGAATCGGACTTGGTTCGATCGGCTGGTTTGTGATGAAGGTGGAAAATATCGTGATGACGAAATCGTCCCGTGGCGTTCACCGGGGAGAGTCGGCGCGGTGACCGAGCTGAGAACTCCGTCGCTTCCCCGGCCGGCCCGTGCCCGGTCGTACCGGCGACTCGCCGCCACACGCCGGAGACGGCCACTGCTGGCGCGGGTCAATGCCGTCATGGTGCTGCTCGTCGCCGTCGACGTCGTCGCCTGGCTGGTGGCCGCGCGGACGGCGGACGTGACCGTGCCGGAAGCGTTGCTGGCCGGAGGGATTCTCGGCGGCGCACGGGTCGCCGGACGGGTGCACCGGCGCCGGTTGTGGTTGTCCTGGCTACAGGATCTGCCGCGATCGGTGGCCACTTCGGGGATCGCGTTCCTGGTGGTCTCGTGTCTCGAGCCCGCGACCCGGCCGGAGATCTCGGGAATGCACGGACTGGTGGTGGGGTTCGCGGTGCTGAGCGAATGCGCCCGGCCGTGGGTCTTCGCCTTCGGACGGTGGGGGCGCAGACGGTTCCGCCGCTGCGACCGCGCCATCGTGGTAGGTGACGGCGACAGCGGCGGCGAACTGGTCCGCACCATGTCACGGCATCCGGAATTCGGCCTCGTGCCGGTGGGATTCGTTCCCACGGGCCCGGTCACGGAACCGTTTCCCTTTCCGGTGGAGCTGATCCGCGACGGACTGGCCGAAGCCATCATCCGCCACGGCGCGGGCACGGTCGTGCTCGCGCACGACGGGGAGGGCGACGGTTCCACCGTCGACGCGGCCGTCACCGCGCATCGGCTCGGCTGCGTCACCCTCGTGCTTCCCCGGTTGTTCGCGCTCTGCCCGGACCGGTTCGGAGTGGACCGGCTTCGCAGCTATCCGTTGATGCGATTGACGGGCTCGCCGACGCGCCGGCCGAGCTGGCTGGTCAAGCGGGTGATCGAGACGGTCCTGGCCGCCTTCGCGCTCGTGGCACTGGCGCCGCTCATCGCGCTGTGCGCGTTGGCGGTCGTGGTGGAAAGCGGGTTCCCGGTCATCTTCCGTCAGGTACGCGTCGGCGTGGACGGCCGTACCTTTCTGCTCTACAAACTCCGCAGTGTCCGGCAGGAGTCGGTCGACGACTCGGCGACGCGCTGGTCGGTGGCGGGAGATCACCGCGTCGGGCCGGTCGGCCGCTTCCTGCGGAAGTCCTCTTTGGACGAACTTCCCCAGCTGTGGAACGTGGTGCGCGGCGACATGGCGCTGGTCGGTCCGCGTCCGGAGCGGCCGGTGTTCGTCGAAGAGTTCTCCGCCGTCCACGATCTCTACTGGGCCCGCCATCGGGTACCGACCGGGTTGACCGGTCTCGCCCAGGTCCACGGCCTGCGCGGTGACACCTCGATCGCGGACAGGGCCCGCTACGACAACTACTACATCGCCAACTGGTCACTCTGGCTCGACCTCAAGATCGTCATTCTCACGGTGGGAGAACTGTTTTGCCGAAGGCAGCGCTGAGGCGCGCACATCCGGTCGCCGTCCGGCTCGCCGTCGGATGCGCCACGCTGGTACTGACCGCGGGATGCGTGACCAGCTCGGCCGGAGAAAAGGCGGCTCCACCGCCGAAACCACTGGCACCGTGCGCCTGGTGGTACGGGATCGGGCAACCGCCGACCGCGCGCGAACTGGAACTGGCCGCCAAACGATACGACGTGGTGGTGCTCAACGCGGACCAAGGCGCGGCGATGCGGAAGCTGCGCGAGCTCAATCCGCGCATCAAGGTGCTGGTGTACAAGGACTTGTCCAGTACACGCAACTACGCGGGAGCGGTGATCGGCGGCGAGGACGCCGAGTTCCTGCCGAGCGGGATCGGGTACGTCGCGGCCCAGCGCACCCATCCCGAATGGTTCGCGACCGACACGCGCGGACGGCGGATCGAGTGGCAGGGCTACCCGAAGCACTGGCAGATGACGGTCTGGGATCCGGCCTACCAGAAGGCCTGGGTCGACGCCGTGGTGGCCGAGGTGACCAGGGAGGGCTGGGACGGGATACTGGCGGACAACGATTTCAACTCCTTGAGCCACTACTCGGCGGCGCTCCTCGCCGGCACCACGACCGCGGCGGAAACCGACCGGAAGCTGCGTGACGGGCTCGACGCCTTCCTGTCGCTGATCGGGGAAGCCGTGCAGAAGACGGGGAAGTTGTTCGTGCCGAACGTTTCGGAGACTCATCTCATGCCGGGACGGTGGACGGCGCATTCCCGCTTCGGTGGCGCGATGGAGGAGAACTTCGGCTTCCGCGAAGACGGGGGGACCGGCGGCCTGCTCACCTTCCGCGGTAACGAGTTCCAGGAGCTGCGTGCCCAAGCCGCGCTCGGGGAGTCGTTGCTGCTGCTGGTCACCCGGACGAGATCCGCCCAGCAGGCCCGGGCAGGGTACGCGAGTGCCGCTCTGCTGGCGGGTCCCCGGACGTGCTGGACCCCGGCCACCACGGACGACTACCGCGACCCCGAGTGGTCCGCCCTGCAGGACAGCGGCCTCGGCGAAGCCGTCGACGCCGCGGGGCGGCAGCCCAACGGGGTGTGGACCCGGACGTTCACCAACGGCTGGGTGGCGGTGAACCCGACGGCGGCGACACAGACCGTGACGCCTCCCGAAGGTCTCGTGGTGGTGGGTCCGCGGACCGCCGCGACTTCTCCGGCCAAGGCTTCGTCGACCGCGCCACCTTCGTCCCCGGCACCGCCCGCTCCGATCTCACTGGCCGCCGCCGACGCGGTGGTGATGGTCGAACCCGGTGAGGGATAGGGCGGATCGGTGGAGCAGCGACGCGTACAGGTCGAGGTGCCGTCGCGCGCAGACCTCCGGCGTGTACCGCCGGGCCCGGGCGGCGAGAAGCACGCCGGTCCGGGCCGGATCCGGATCGGCGAACAACGCGCGCAGCCGTTCGGCGAGCGCGGGGACGTCACCCGGTGGCGCCAGCGGTGCCGAGCCGAGCATGTCGGCCACCCCGCCGGTGTCCGTGGCGACGACGGGCTTTCCGGCGGTCATGGCCTCGGCCACGACCAGCGGCTGCTGTTCCATGGCCGAGGGCAGCACCAGTGCGTCCGCCTTCGCCAGCAGCGCGGGGACGTCCGGGCGGAATCCGAGGAAGGTGACCCGTCCCCGCAACGAAGGCGCTTGGGCCGCGCGCTCGGCGTCCGCCCGTTGCGGGCCGTCACCCACCACCGTCAGCCCGGTGCCGGGCGGGAAGGCGCCCGGCTCGGACAATGCGGCGAGCAGGTTCAGGATTCCCTTCCGCTCCACCAAAAGGCCCACGAAGATCAAGTGCCGGACCGGACCCCGCGGGGGTTTCGCTTCGGCAGGCTCGACACAGTTGTCGATCCGCGCCAAACGGCTCTCGGGGATCCTCAGCCGGTCACGGAGGAACCGCCCCATCGGCTCGGCGGGCACGACGGTGTGGTCGAGCACGCGGGCCACGGTCGCGTCGCCCGCCAGAACCGCCCGGGTGTAGGCGGACGGCCCGGCCGCTCCGCGCTCGCCGCGGAACCACGGCTCGGTCACGTCGTCCGGAACGCCGTGGTAGGTCTGCACGAGAAGTGGCCGTGGCCCGCGGGAGAAACGCATACCCGCGAGGATGAGGCCCGAGCGGCGATCCTGGGCGTGCACCACGTCCGGCCGCCACGCGCGGATCGCCGCTCGCGCGCGACCGGCGGCCGCGAGATCCCGCTTGTCCGCGACGAGAAGCCGTTCATGGTCGCCTCCCAGCAGGCCGGCGTCCCTGGCGGGGACGGGGCCGAAGACCCGCACCTGGACATCCTGGCGGGGCATCGTCGCGGCGAGCCGCACGGTGACGTCGACCGGGCCGCCCCGGTCCTGGGTCAGCAGATAAGCGACGCGTTTCACCGGATTCGCTCCTTCGAGGCGAGTTTTTCGACGAGGACGGAGATCTGGTCGGTCATCCGGCCGCGGTCGAAGGCCAGTTCGGCCCGCCGTCTCCCGCGTTCGCCTTCGAGCCGGGCGGGTCCGGGTTCGGTGAGCCGGACGGCCACCGCGTCGGCGAGCAGGCTCAGGTCGCCCGGAGGCAGCACGACTCCGGCGCCGTCGACGCTTTGGCGCATTCCGCCGACGTCGAAGGCCACCACCGGCCGTGCGCAGGCCATGGCCTCCAGGGAGACGAGTGCCATACCTTCGGCACGGGAGGGGAGCACGACGACGTTCGCGGACGCGTAGAACGCCGCGGGGTCGTCGGTATGGCCCGCCCACCGCACCGATCGGTGGGACGCGACGGGGTGACGGTCGCGCCACACGGCACCCATCGGCCCGTCCCCGGCGAGGACGAGCAGCGCGTCGGGCACGCGGCGCAGCACTTCCGGCCAGGCCGACAGCAATTGGTCCTGTCCCTTGAGTTCGGCCAACCGGCCGAGGCAGACCGCGATCGGGGCCCGGTCGGGCAGACCGAGCCGTCTTCTCGCGGCGACCCGATCGCGTGGAGCGAACTTCGCCGTGTCGACGCCATTGCAGACGACTTCCGCGTCCGCGGTGATCCCCGCTTCCCGGCCGGCGGCGAGTTCGTCGTCGCTGACGCACACGACGAGGTCGGTCCAGCGGGCGGCGAGCCGTTCCCACGCGGTGGACGCCTTCCGCAGGGGCCCGCGGACGGTTTCGAAGGACCACAGGTGGGGTTGGAACACCGTGGGCCGCGACCCGCGCAGGGCCAGCCTTCCCGCCAGCCCGGCCTTCGAACTGTGCAGGTGCACGACATCCGGCCGCAGTTCGGCGAGAACGCGACGCAAGCTCGCCGTTTCGTCGATCACTCGCGGGCCGGGAGAACGGGTCGCCTCCCAGGCGCGTACCGCGATCCGGTGCGACCGCGAGTGTTCGGCGAGCCAGCCCGACGGCGGGCAGACCACGGTCACCGACCAGCCGCGATCCCGTTGGGCCACCGAGAGTTCGAGGACCACCGCCGCCACTCCCGCGGTCACCGGCTGGGAAACATGCACGATCCTCACCGCGGCCGTCCCCGGCGCAGCGCGAGAAGTTCATGGCGGTGGAAGGCCAGCGTCGCCGCCGTGTACCCGGCCATGAGCACCAGTCCCTCGCCCAGCGCGCCCGGCACCGAGTCCGCGGGTCCGAACGATCCCGCCTGGTCCAGGAGAACGGCGGGCAGCGCGCCGAGCACGCACGCGGTCAGGACACGCGACACGATCCCGGTGAGTTCCTGCACCGGCGGCGCGGCTTCGAGCCGCGCCAGGACGTGCCAGGCGATGGGGAGCATGAGCCAGGCCGCGGCGAACTGGACCGCGGCCACCGCTTCGATTCCGAAGGGGGTCAGCAGGGCCAGCCCGGCGACCAGCAGCCCCAGATGAGCGCTCTCCAGCGCCAGGTACCGCCGGGCGTGGCCGGTCGCCTTGACCGCCTGGTACCAGATCTGCAGCAGGCAGATCCCCAGGCCGTAGCCGCAGAGCAGGACCAGCGGCCCCGCCGCGTCCGCCCATCGCGCGCCCAGCAGCACGACACGGTCGGCGAGCACGGCGAGGGCGAGATACAGACCGCCGGTGAGCACGAGGACGGCGCGGGTGAACCGGGAGACCATCTCCCGCAGCGGACCGTCTCGACGGCACAACCGCGTGAACACCGGGAAGGCCACCGCCCCCAGAACGATCGCCACGGTGATGTAAGGAACCCAAGCCAGCCGGTAGGCCAGGGAGTAGACGCCGACCGCTTCCGGCCCGAGGAGACGTCCCACCGCGAGGTAATCGAGGTTCACGAGCAGTGCCGCCACGACGGCGGCCGGTCCCACGACCGCCACCCAGCGCAGCGCTTCCACCGCCGCGCGGGAGTCCCAGCACGGCCGGATCCCGCCACCCATCAGCGTGCCGAGCAGGGGCTGGGCGACCGAGGCACAGACGAAACCGGCCACGAGCGACATCGGCCCCGCGCCGCCGAGGGCGAACACGATCGTCACGGCCGCCCCCAGCACCGCGCTCCCGCCGTCGGGCACCATCCGCCGCCGGAAGTCCAGCTCCCGGTGCAGCAGAGCCAGCTGGACCCCGCCCGCCGCCGCGAACGGCAGGCCGAGCGCGGCCAGGCGGACCGGACCGGCCGCGTCCGGGACGCCGAGCGCCTCCGTGACAGGACCCGCGACGGCGACGAGGAGGACCCCCAGTAGCAGGCCGGCGCCCACGCTCAGCGTCAGCACGGTCCCCGCCATCCGGCGGGAATCCCGTTCGGTACGGCTGATCACGTCGTACACGCCGATCGACTGCACCACCTGGCCGAGGTTGACCAGCGACACCGCCAGCGCCACGACACCGAGTTCGCCCTCCGTCAGCAGCGCCGCCAGTACCAGGGTGACCAGCATCTGACTGCCCTTGCTGACCAGGTTGACCGCGCCGAGCCACAGCGAGCCGCGGGCGGCCTTCGTACCGAGCCCTCCGGTCATCGGCCGCCACCGGCCGCGATCGGCGGGGCGAGGCGCGACCGGGACAGCCGCGCCGCCGCGCAACTCGACGCGCACCACGCGAACACCACGGCGAGACCGTCGACCGTGACCGCCACTCGCGGTCCGAACAGCGTCACCAACGCGGAGTCCACTGTGTACAGATGCGCGAACGGAACCGCCACCGCGAGCACCGCGAGCCCGGCCGTGCCCCACCCCGGCTCGGACCGATGGCGCCACCACAGCACGGCCACCGCCGCCGTCGCGGGTACGGCGATCAGCACGTCCCCTGGCTGGTGCACCACGCAGACCACCACGGCCAGACACGTCAGAAGATCCGCGACCGGCGACGCCCGGTCGAGTCGCCGTACGAGCAGCACGCTCGTGACGAGCACTACCGCCAGAACCGCCAATTCGATGCCCGCGGGCGCCCAGCCGGTGACCCGGAACAGCACCGCCGCGACGTCGATCCGTTGCGCGGTCGGGGAATCCACCGCGCCGTAGGCGGTACCCCTGGCATGGGTGAGGTTCGCGGCGACGACGTCGGCGAACGCGCCGATCCCGCCGGCCCTGGCCACCAGCAGCACCACGACCGGCAGGCTCGCGACCGCCGCGATCGCGGTCCCGGCCAGCGCCACCCGCCGAGAGCCACGGGCGAACAGCAGGATGGCGAGTGGAAACCCGAACTGCGGTTTGAGCCAGGCGAGCGCGAGCGCCGCCGCCGCCCAGCCCGGACGGTCCCGGCAGAAGAGCAAAGCCCCTGCCACACCGACGGCGATCAGCGGATTCACCTGGCCGACGTAGAGCTGGGCCTTCCCGACCTGACTGGCCACCAGCAGGGCCGCGACCACCACCGTCGTGACCACGAACGGGACGGTGACGAGCCGCCGGACGGCGTACGCGGTCAGCGCGGCCAGCGCCACCAGCAACAGCAACGAGAACACCGAGAAGGCCACCGCGCCAACCCGGTAACCGGGCAGCGCGAACGGTAGGTGCGCCACGAGGTGGTAGGGCTGGTAGAGGTTGAAATCCTGCCGCACCGGCCAATGCGCGAACATCGCGGCGGGGTCGTAGGGGACGCCGCCCGCGAGGAACTCCCGGATCGGGTAGTACAGCGCGTCGCGGAAGTCTTGCGTGCGTTGCTCGGCGGGATCCGCTCGCCCCGGCACCGGCACCTGCCACGACGGCGCGAGCGCGTGCCAGGCGCACAGCGACCCGGCGATCGCGGCGACGATGAGGACCGACCGCTCTCTCGCGGTCACGTCAGCACCACCGCGACGAGTACGGCGTCGGCGGGCAGTACACCGGCCACCGAGGTCAGCTCGTCGTGCCGTCGTCGTCCGGCGACGGCCACCACCGAGGTGCCGTCGCGGTCCGCCGAAAGCGTGGCCGCCAGCTTGGCGGCCGCCTCACTGAATTCCGGGGCGACCGGGACCACGCGGAGCGGCCGGCCCGTCGCGAGACCGAGAACGGCCAGCCGGTCGGCGGCCGCCGGATCGTCACCGCGCAGCACCGCCACCGGCCGGTGGATCCCCGCGGCGAGCAGCGCGCGGCGGACGGACCCCCGTCCACCACCGAACCGCGGCGAAGGAAGCCGGCAGAGCGCGGCCACCGCGAGTCCGGCCGCCACGGCGGCGACCAGGGCGAGCCCGGTCACCAGCGAACCGTCGGGCGAGACCGCGGCCACGTCGGCCTTGGCGTCCAGTGGCCGCAGCCTGCCGGCCGGAGCGAGCAGGCGCGCTTCGGCCAGCGCCTTGCCCAGCGCCGTGACCGTGGCACCGGCCTGCTCCGGTGACGCCGCCCGCACCGACAAGCGCGCCAGACCGGACGCGGGCACCAGTTCGACCGAGACACGCCGGCCGAGTTCCTCCGGCGAGTGACCGGAGAGCGGCGCCACCGCCTGAAGCACCGAGGGACTACGGGCGAGTTCGACGAGTGCGGGCAGGGTCAGTGAGACGACTTCGCCGTACTGCGCGGCCGAGCCCTCCGCCTCGATCGCCGGTTCGGCCAGCAGGCTCATACGTCCCTGGTACTGCTCGCCGCGCGACAAGCCCACCGTCAAGACCAACGAGCCGATCAACAACCCCGCTGCGGCGCTGAAGGCCACGGTACGCGGGATCCTGGTCAGAAGCTGTTTCACCGCTTGCCTTCCAGCGTCGTGCGGAGCAGTTCGTCGTAGGCCTTCATCACCGTGTGCGGGTCGTACTCCCGCTGGATCTTCCGTTGGCCTTCGGCGCCCAGGGAATCCCGAGTGGACTTGTCGCGCAGCAGCGGCCGCAGAGCCTCCGCGACGGCTTGCGGATCACCGGGCGGCACCACCACCCCGGCCCCGCCCGACAGCACGTCGCGGACGCCGCCGACGTCGGTCGCGACCACCGGGCGACCGGAGGCCATCGATTCGAGCACGGCCAGTGGCAGGCCTTCCCAGTCGCTGGTCAGCACCGTCAGATCGGCCGCCGCGAGAAGATCGGGAACGTCTTCGCGGGTGCCCAGGAACCTGACCTTTCCGCCCACCCTCTCGTGGTGCTCCTCCAGCGCGGCGCGAAGTTTCCCGTCTCCGGCCAGCCACAGCACCGCGTCACCGTCGAGCCGTGCCCAAGCGTCCAGCAGCACGTCGTGACGTTTCTGCGACTCCAGCCGGGCGAGGCAGAGCGCCACCGGAGTCCCGTTCGTGACGCCGAGCGAGGCCCGCACCTCCGCCCGGCCGAAGTGGGGACGCCTGGTGAACACGGCGTTGCGGATCACCACCGGCCGCCTCACCCCCGCTCCGGCCAGCTGGTCGGCCGTCGCCGGGGAAACGGCGACCACCCGGTCCGAGGTGCGCCGGACGATCCGCGCGGCCACCGCCACTTCGTCGTCCGCGACGCCGTGGAAGACGGTCACCAGCGGCCGCCGCCGTCCAGGGGCGAGGGCGAGGCGGGCGACCAGGCTCGCGCCGACGTTGTGCGCCACCACTATGTCCGGGCGGAACCGGGCGATGGCCCGCCGGACCGCCCATGCCGCCCGCAGCACACCTCGCCTGCTGCGCAGGGCGAGCGGAATCGGGAAAACCGCCACGCCCTGCGCGGCCAGCTCGTCGGCCCGGAACCCGCCACCGCTGGCGACCGCGGACGTCCAGCCGTACCCGGTACCGCGGCCCGCCATTTCCGCCACCAGGGTTTCGGCCCCGCCGGCGCCCATCTCACTGATCACGTGCAGGATCCGCATCGGAACCGCCTTTCCTTCCGTGAACCCGGTTCTCGGCCGCCACGGCACACGCGGCCAGTGCCCACAACGGCAGGTAGTACTGCTCGGAGAGGAAGGTCGAGGTGACCAGCACGGCCAGCAGCGACGCCTGGATCACGACCGCTTCCGTCCGGGCGGAGGGGGTGCCCGTCCGGACGGTCCGTTCGCTCGCCGTCACGGCGATCCCGATCACCGCGGCGAACAGCGCGAAACCCGGCAGGCCCAGCTCGGCGGCCACCTCGAGATACATGTTGTGCGCCACCGGTGTCTGCTCGTCGAGCTCCGCGTTGTGCGACGCCGCGGCGTACTCTTCACGGAACCCGCCGGGGCCGACACCCAGCACCGGATGGGAGGCCACCAGCCGGGCGGCGGCCTGCCAGCGCAGCTCTCGCGTGTCTACATTGGACGCCGCGATATGGGTCTTCTCCTGGAACGCCCGCTCGATCCGCGGTCCGGCGAACAGTGTCGCCGCCAGGCACAGCACGCCGGCCGCGATGGCCGCGACGGCGAGTAACCGCCAGGACAGGACGCGGCGCAGGAACAGCCAGCCTGCCGCCGCCGCCAAACCCAAGGCGCCGCCGCGCGAGAACGTCGCCGTCGCGCCGGCCACCACCACCGCGCACACGAGGGGCACGGCGACCATTCGCCGGGGAGTGTCCCGGCGGACGAGGCAGAGCAGCGGTACCGCGGCGACGAGGAAGTAGGCGAGATCGTTCGGATCCTCCAACGGGCCGCTGGCGCGTGCCTGCCCGTCGACGAAAAGGCTGTACAACGCGCCAAGCCCGGCCACGGCGGCTCCCGCGGCCATGGCCAGCAGCACGCCGCGGATCGGCACCTCCCGGCGGGCGACATCCGCCAGCACCACCGTGAGAACGAGGAACGGCAGCCAGCGTGCGGTGTACTCCGCGGTGAACGCGCCCGAAGAATGGGCCGCCGCGGTGATCGTCACCACCGTGCCCAGCAGTGCCACCACGACGTGCAGCGGTGCCGGTCCTGGGGTTCGCCGTTCCTGGACGCGGACCGCCAGCCACGTGGCGACGAACAGCGCGGGCAAGACCTTGCCGAGATGCGGATTCGCGGCTGTCAGATAGCCCTCGAGGGGAGCAGACGCCACCGTGGCATACGCGAGAGCGCGCAGCGCCGCCGCCCGCGTGTCCTTTCCGGGCACCGTGGAGACGATCATCTTCCGGCGTCCAGCCGGGTCACCGAGCGCTCTCTGCGCGGATCGGTCCGATGCACGTGTTCGCCGGTGCCGACGACGTCGAAATGCTCGCGCAGCGTCCGCAGGACCCACGCCAGCCAAGCCACCTTCCGGCTGCCCGGTGTGGCCATTCCGGGGAAGAACTCCATGCCGGGGGCCTCGGCGCCGCCGAGGACGTCGGTGGGATGCAGCAGAAGGGACGGTGAAACCCCCCGGAACAGGCACAACCGCAGGGCCGTCTTGAAATACCCGCGAGCGAGCCGTGGGGAGACCTCATGGAGCCGCAGAAGGTACGAGCCGTGGATCGGGGTCCGTACCAGCGGCATCGTCGTCACCGGGAGTTCCACGAGGGAACAGCCGTCGATCGTCCGCCACCGATACGCGTGCACTGGAGCCAGCACCCGCGCCACACCACCGAACAGCTCGTCGCGACCGTCGCCGTCGTCGTTTCGGGAAGCCGTCCGATTGTGATAGGCACGGGCCAGGGGGCCGACCCAGGTAGGGAGTGTGCTGGCGTCGTAGGCGTATCCCCGTTCGGCCAGGACTTCGACGAGTTCGCGGGTGAGGCTGAAGCCCGGACCGCGGAAGCCGAGGGGAAGCGGGCCCCCGGCGGCGACGATCGCGTCGTCGGTAAGCCGCAGTTCCTCTTCGAGACGGGCTCGCGAATAGCGGTGGAGCCAAGGCTCGTGACCGAACGAATGATTGCCGATCTCGTGGCCCGCCGCGACGATCTCGTTGACGGCCTTGGCGCCGTCCTCACGGACGACGTCGGCGCCGACGGCGAACACGGTCGTCGTCAACCGCAGATCCCCGAAGATTTCGAGCAACCGCGGCACCGCCGAGGGCAGAAAACTGGGGTACCGGTCCCACTCGGGATCGCCATGGGTCTTGAGGTACGCCCACAGGTTGTCGAGATCGATCGAAACGCTGGCGAGCGGGCGCGCGGTCATGCGGTCTTCCCCGTCACGCCGGGCGCGAACGTCGTCGACCGCGCGTGCGAGCCGAGAACCAGTACACCGGCCACGACGGCGGCCAGCCCGAGGACGACCCAAGACCCGCTCCCGGCGGCGACTCGGTCGCCGAGCACGGTGAGCCCGGCGACGGAGGACAGGGCGATGGTCGTGGCCTCGGCGATCGCCACGACCGTCGTCGCGAGACCACGCTGCAGTGCGGCCGCCATCGAGGCCTGTCCGACGACGGCGGCGGCCAGCATCATCCAGGTCAACGGATTCGCGGGCAGCGAAAGGATTTCCTGGTGGGCCAGCGCCCGGCTGATGATCGCCACCACCGCGAACGAGACGCCGGAAACGACGGCGGGGACGAGGAAGGTGTCCAGCCGGCTCGTCCGTGTCGTCGCCACCACGGCGCCGATCAGCACGGCCGACAAGACCAGGACGGTGCCCGGCGACAGATCTTCCGCGACTGAGGGCTGGGACGAACCGGCGAGGACGATCAGCCCGGCCGCCATCACCGTCAGCGCCGCCCCCTCGATCATCCGTATCCGCCACTTCAAGGCCACGACACCGAACACGGTGGCCAGCCCGATCGCCGAACACGACGCCGTTTGGACCAGATACAGCGGCAAGGACTCGCGAGCGAAGAAGGCGAACGCGAAACCGCCCGCCTGTCCGGCGAAACCCAGTACGTAGATCCGGTCGGTGGCCAGCCTGGCGAGCAGCCCCAGACTCGTTCCCGGCCGGTGTTCGGCCCGTCGGGCGGCGACACTCTGGGCGACGATTCCCATCGCGTACAGCGCCGCGGAAATGACGAGTATCCCGTAAGCGACCACGAACGGCTCCTTCTCGCCACAGCACGAACAGGCCGGATTCGGCCACCTCATAGAGATGTCCGGAAGCGTAGAGACGTGAAGAACTCGCCACGTTCGAAGGACCGAACCGGGAAAGTGGTCACTCAAAGGAATTCTTCGTATCCGTTGTTGTGGTTCACAAGGGGAGTGGCACGAGACTCATGCGCGCCTTTGGGCACCGTGTGTAGCCGAATCCGGGGCGTGGGGCGGCTTGGCGGGCTCTGGAGTCGTTCGTGTGCACCGTTTGCGAAGGGCGCGGACGGCGGCCGATTCCCCGTTCGGGCTACAACAATCTCGGTCAGGCAGGGTTTCGAACCACACGATGATGGCACGAGCTGGTGATCCGCTCGCCGTTGTCGGTAGCTTTTGCGTCGCGGCACGCCGGTGTCCTTTTCGGCGTCGATGCCGTCTCATTTCCTATTCGAGGAGTGTTCATGCTGAAGAAGATCGGGTTCGTGACCGCCGCCGTGGCGGCCGGGGCGTTCCTGACAGGCGGGATCGCGGCCGCCGGAACACCGGACGACGAAGGTCACGGTCACCCCGTCCACGACGTGAGCGAGCAGGTCGGTTTGGCCAACCTGAACAACATCGACGTGCTGCACAACGTCAACGCCGTGGTCGGTGCGTGCGATAACAACGTCAACGTCCTGGGTGTCCAGGTCCCGATCCGTGACTCGCTCAACGGCATCGGCGTGCCGATCCTCTCGCCGGGGTCGCACGAGGCCAGCGGTGAATCGCCCTACAACTGCGCCGCGGGCGGCGTGCTGGACGGCGGGACGAACCAGCACAACTGAGTCCGGGTTCCCGTGGGTGTGCGGGAACCAGGACCAGAGACGGGTTCTCGACGATTCGCGATCGACAGACGTGCCCGGTGCGCCGCTCGGCGGTGGCGCACCGGGCTCTTCGTCGTTGCCGCGTATTTCCGCCGGCAGCGTGGGTCATCCGCTGCCGGAGCCGGGAAACGACAGCCGCTTCCTAGCCGGACGACGGCTTCGTACCGGGCCCGGGTGCCGTCGCGCCCGGATGTGACGGGTCTTGATCCCGCCGCGAATCATTTGCTCAAAGAACTAAGGAGTATCTCTAATGCAGAACTGGGTCAAATTCGTCGTCCGGACCACGCTGGTCAGTGGCGGTTTGCTGATGGTGGGGCCGGGTGTCGCGTCGGCGACGGAGAACGTGGACCCCGACTTGCCTGCGTCACTGGTGGACCAGCAGGTCGTCACCCCCGCGGTAGTGGTCCTTGGCGACTCTCTGCGTGAAGCGAAACCGTTGCAGCAGCTGGAAACCGGGGGCCGACGCGCGATTCAGCCGGTCGCCGACACCGCCAAGGGAGCGCCTGGCGCGGCGACACCGGCCGGGCCGGTCCACCCGGCACAGGTGACGTCGTTGCGGTCCAAGCCGCTCGCAGTCACCGAGGACGTGCTGGAGACAGAGACGCCTTCCCTTCCGCTCAGCGGCACTGTGGTCACCGATCCGCTCGACCCCGGCGCGGGCACCCGCGTGACCGCTGTCAACGCCGACGCTCCGGAATTGGGGAGCAGCCACAAGGTACGGGGAAGGTCCGCCACCTCGCGAAGCGCCGGTCTCGGGCAGGAGTCCGTCATTTCTCCGGCGAGTGTGTTGCGGGCGCCGAGCGCTTCCACGCTTCCGGTCGATATGCCCGTGAGCGGCCAGCTGCCCACGATCGAGCAGATCGCCTCGGTGGTACCGGATGCGTCCGCGCTCGACACGACGCTGGCTCCGCTCGGCTCGACCCTGCTCTCTCCGAAAACGCAGACGGGCCAGTAATCTTCTTCGAGCCAGGGGCCTGAATCCGAGCCGGCTCAGGCCCCTGGCCGGGCCCGGGCGGAAAGCGGGCCGAGGAGTCCGCGGTACAGAGCGGATTCACAACTGCATCGCGAACCAGATCGCCATCCATGCCAGGCAGCCCAGTGCCCCGCCGACTCCGAAGGCGAGCAACATCCTTCGCAAGGCGGCGATCTGGCCGGGCCGTCCGGCTGTCTCGGTCATGCCGGCGTGAATGTTCGTCATGCCCGTGTTTTCCCGGTGTCACCGCGTTTTACACCTCGTTTGCGCCAGGCCTTCGAGCAGCTCGCCGCGACGTCCACGCGGACCAGGGATGGAAGTGGCCGGTTCACGGTGTACGTCGCACCGTGAATGAAGCCGGTTCACGGTGTACGTCGCACCGTGAACCGGCCACGGCGGCCAGGCGGCGTGAACAAGGGGGAGGGTCGCGCCGCGGCCAGGTAACCCCATCCTGGGATCGCTGTGGGTATACCCCTGCGTCCAAGGGCGAGAAACCACCCGTCCGGGTTTCCCTCTGTTATCGGTGACATCGATGCCTGCGTTCAGGGCGGCCAGCGGAACGTTCGATGAAGACCTGTGGACGCATCCGTTTAACCGGCCCGAAAATGGACATTCATGGCGCACGGTGCCGTTCAGAGAAGAGCGGCGCCCGGTCCCGCCGGTCCAGTCCCTGTGTCCGGCGGGACGCGGTCACTCACTCTCCGAAGGATGAGCCCAGCACAGATCTTCGGGTCTCGTCCAGCACCGCCCGCACCGCCTCGCGATCGGGCAGGGACGGCTCGGCGTGGCCTCCCGAGGCGACGATCACCGTCGCCACGTCGTGCAGCTTGACGTTGGTGTGCTGGGATATCGACTTCAGCGCCGCGAAAGCCTGCTCGGCCGACCATCCGCGTAACAACATGAGCATTCCCTTGGCCTGTTCGATCACCGGCAGGGTCTCCATCGCCCGGCGCAGCTGGTCCCGCTCGACCGAGGGGTCCTTGATGTCCTCGTGTGCCGTCATGTCCTCTATTTCACCGCACTCCTTTGTGCGGGCTACCACCGCGCTGGCCGTCGGCGGGCGAACGCTCAATCTCGACGAAGGAACTTTTTGGCCCTGAGCAAGGCAGGCTGGAGTACGCGCCGGGGGTCGAGTCGCTGTCGATGTGCCGAGAAGATGTTCGCGAGCTTCGCGCGCGGGGAGTCGCCCGTCTGCCTCCGCTCAGGGGCGGGAGACGGAGTCGCCAGTTCTCCGGTGATCGATCCTGATTCCTTCGCGCCCTGGGCGGGTCGAACGGAATCCTCGGCCGACGACGGCACGTGTCCCTCTGACTCCGCGACCGGCACGGAGCTCGGAGCGGGGGCCGGTTCCGGGGTGGCGTGGGTCATCGCGGGTCGCCGGCGGGGCTGCGTGAGATTCTTCCGAGGCGGCACCCTCGATGGAGGGGGAGTGCGCTTGCCTCGTCCGCCGTCTGAGCGAGCGGCTCGCCGAGGCCTTCGCCGGCCGCGGTCGAGCATGTCGGGTGTGATCGCCGGGTTCATGAGCGGGGTGTGGGCGGCATCGGCGTTCGGCACAGCGGGCTCGTTCGCCACGGGATAGCGCGCGAACGCGTCGCCGGCCGGAGGACTGCTTCGGTGCCGAATTCGCAGAAGGCCATAGCCGCCGAGCAGTCCGAGAAGGCCGAGAAGTCCCCACCACGTCGTCATCGTCGTCCTCTTTCCCTGCGTAACCGGTGGAAAACGGGTGTCCCCTCCGCCGGCTTTCAATCGAGGAGGCCCCCGATCGTGCGGCTCATTCACTCGTACCGGGCAGGAAAGCCAGGGTGTATCGGCATGGTGCACGCTGAGCAAACGTTACGTCACACCGTCGTGACCTGCGTTTATCCGGCGCTGTTAGGCCAAGCGGGTTACGGTCGAACCGCGAATGGCGGGGTGACGGGAGCTCGTGATGGCGCGGAAGGCGGTGCGGGGTCCGGCGGGAGGCGGTGTTCCGGGGTGGGTGAGCCCGATGCTGGCCGGCCCGGACGGCGGCCGATTGCGGGAGGGGCCGGAGTGGGCCTATGAGTACAAGCTCGACGGTTACCGGGCGTGCATGAGGGTCGCCGCCGACGGAACCACGGTGTTGACCAGCCGCAACGAGGTCGACTTCACCCACGAGTTCGCGGACCTGGCCGGCGTCCTGACCGAGGCGCTCGACGGCCGGAGCGCGGTGCTGGACGGTGAGATCGTCGTCTACAACGACGCGGGCCAGATCGACTTCGGGCTACTGCAAGAACGGCGCGGCCGCTATCAGACTCATCGCAGCTCTGCTCGCCGTGATGAGCCGTTCGACGACGTCCCGGTCCGGTTTCTTGCGTTCGACCTGCTGCACCTTGATGGCACCTCACTGCTGCGCGAGCCGTATGACGAGCGTCGGCGGCAGCTGACCGCGCTGCCGATGCCGGATCCGTACCGGGTGGAGGTGGTGCGCGGGTTCACCTTCACCGATCTGGCCGCCGATCGCCGGACCCCGCGGCATTTGCTCGAGCATGTCGAGGCCAGCGGTCATGAGGGTCTGGTCGCGAAGCTCCGCACCGCGGCGTACACCCCGGGACGTCGCGGCAACGCCTGGCTGAAGCACCCGCTGATCCAGACGACGGAGGTGATCGTCTGCGGTTACCGGCCCGGGCAGGGACGGCTGAACGGGGTGATGGGCGGACTGTTGCTGGGTGCTCACGACCCCGGCACCGGCGACCTGGTCTACGTCGGTGATGTCGGCACCGGCTTCACCGAGGCCGAACGGAGCCGCCTGCAGGCCCGGCTCGACGTCCTCGAGCGGAAGCGGCACCCGTTCGCGGTGACGCCACCCAGGGCCGACACCGCGCGGGCGCATTGGGTGAAACCGGAGCTGGTGGGCGAGGTGGTGTACCGGCAGTTCACCCGCGGCGCCGGCCGCCTGCGGCATACCGCGTGGCGTGGACTGCGAGACGACAAGGAGCCCGGCGAAGTCCTGGCCCCGCAACGACGAGAGCCCGTCTCCGCCGAGGCTCGAACGGAGACACCTTCTCGGGATGCCGCGCGTCCGCGTGGGCAGGCACAAGGTGAACCGGTGATCGAGGACCGGCCCGCGGCCTCACCGGTGGCCGGGACCAAGATCACCGTCCAGGCAGGTGGCAGGCGGCTCACGTTGTCCAATTTGGACAAGGCCTTGTATCCGGATGGGTTCACCAAGGGTGAGGTCATCAACTACTACTCCCGCGTCGCCCCGGTCCTGTTGTCCCATCTGGCCGGGCGGCCGGTGACGAAGGGTGAGGTCATCAACTACTACTCCCGCGTCGCCCCGGTCCTGTTGTCCCATCTGGCCGGGCGGCCGGTGACGTTCATCCGCTTCCCGAACTACTACTCCCGCGTCGCCCCGGTCCTGTTGTCCCATCTGGCCGGGCGGCCGGTGACGTTCATCCGCTTCCCGGATGGTGTCGGCGGCGAGCAGTTCTTCGAGAAGAACGTTCCGCACGGTGCGCCCTCGTGGTTGCCCACCGTCCGGATCGCTCGCAGCGGGGCCCGCGGTTCGGGAGAGCCGATCACGTACGCCTTGTTGGACGAACTCGCGGCCGTGGTGTGGGCGGCGAACATGGCCGCGCTCGAACTCCACGTTCCCCAATGGACAGTCGATGGCGATGGGATACGCCTCCCACCGGACCGGCTGGTGTTCGATCTCGATCCCGGCCCGGGAACCTCGATCGTGCACTGCTGCCGTGTCGCCGAACGCCTCCGCGACGCACTGACCGAGGACGGACTGACGCCGCTGGCGAAGACCTCCGGCTCGAAAGGCATGCAGCTCTACTGCGCCATCACCACCGGCGACTCCACGGCACCGTCGGCGTATGCCAAGAAACTCGCGCAACGCCTGGCCCGGGAGACACCGGACCGGGTGACCGCGGTGATGGCCAAGGCCCAGCGGACCGGGCGGGTGTTCATCGACTGGTCCCAGAACAACCCCGCCAAGACCACCGTGGCCCCGTACTCCCTGCGCGGCCGCGACCACCCCACCGTGTCCACCCCGATCACCTGGGACGAAGTCCGCGCCTGCCGCCGCCCGGCGCAACTGGTGTTCACCGCGGACGACGTCCTCGACCGCGTCGACGACCACGGAGACCTGCTCGCCGGCCTGGACACCACGCGAGCGGCTCTGCCTTAGTGCGACCGATGCCGCCAACGCCGGGTGGCTGGAGTGCCTGCCGCTCCAAGAGGGTTCCCCGCGAACGCGTCAAACGGCGTGGGCCGGGCCGGCTGAGCGGCCCGGCCCACCGGTTCATCGGCGATCGTGTGCGTGGTGGTGTCCTCGCCGGTCGATCGCGTCGGCCACCGCGCTCACTTCGTGGGTGACGGCGCCGTCTTCGCCTGCCGCGGTGTACCACTTGTGGTAGTGCGCGTGCTGGGGGACGGCCGCCGCCTGCACGCCTTCGGACACGGCGCCTTCCGGACCCGCCGAAAGGTCGGCGGCTTCGTACAGGGCGTAGTCGTCACCGGCCTGGCTGGCAACGTGTGACGAGGTCGCGCCCGTGACGTCCGCGGTCTTCGTCGAGGCGGTGTAAGCCACCTGGGCGTGGTGGGGCTTATGGTCGTGGTGGGCTTTCGAAGGGCGGTGCAGGGAGGGACTCCTGTCCCCGTCGGTGTGGGCGACCGGTCGTTTCCCGTGCGTCGTGGACGGGCGGCCGGGTTTGTCTTCGACGGGCAGGACTTCCGCCTCGTCGTCGGAGCCGGACTCTTCGGTGTGCAGCACGGCGGCTCCGGTGGGGCCCGCCAGCACCGCGCTTTCCTCGGCCCACCAATGGCCGTCGTGATCGTGGCCCGAGACGGAGACGGTGTCGATCGTTCCGGCGCCGCCGATTCCGGCGAAGGTCGCGGAGGTCTCGACGAAGTCGGCGGTGCCGGGTCCGTCACCGGGGTCGGCGGAGGCGAGGCCCGCGGAAACCAGGGATAGCGGGACGACGGCTGCCGCCGCGAGCGCCCATCGACGCAATTCAGTCATGATTGTTCGTGATCCTTTCGAGTTGGTGATACCTGACGCGAATATGGTCACTTGAATCGACCTCGGGTGGATCCCCACCCGCTTCGGGACAGTACTCTTGATCAACGCGAAGAAAAGTGTGTCACGGCCATCGCACCCTTTCGATACCTCTGTCCATTGGGTTGCCTTGGCGGGCTTGACCCGTTGTGGTGCAACGTGTTCATGGCTTCGGTGACCGCGGGGCGGAAAGGGTGGATAGCGGGGAGTCGATGGCGAAACCGGCGCCGTGAGAACGTGCTTCGGCACTTGATTTCATCAACGTCTTCAATGCCGGTATGCGGCAAAAGGAAACTGGTGCGGCGTCGACGGCGATCGCGTCGGGCCTCGTGTGCGGGTTCACGAGAGATGGGCGCCTGCCGCTCGGCGGTGGCGGCATCGAGTTCCCCCTCTGCGCGGAGGACCGTGTACGCGGAGCCGGCACTGAACTTCGTCGCTGAATACCGCGACGCATCAGTCGGCTCGGCGGCTGGGGTGTTCGAGGGGTGCCCCGGCGCTTCGGCCTCCGGGGCGCCCCTCTGGCTGATGTCGTCGAACCGGTGCCTTCGTGTCAGGTCCCAGCGCCGGGCGATATCGGACTTTCAGCGTGTGGCCAGATTAACGACGCTTCGCCCCGGCAAGAAGTGATCGATGCCGATGCCATTCTTAAGAGTGTCTTTTCTGCCGATGTGAAACGCCACGGTTACCCAAGAGCGTTCGAAGGCAAACGGCACTGTCGGGTGAATCGGCTGTGGCCGATACGGGCGATGGTGATCGCACCTTGGGTGAGAAGAAAGCGGAAAAGTGAGCCGATCGGTGGCCGGTGGCAGCTCGACCAGGTGAGGCGGCTACGCAGCGTTCCCTCCGGCGGTGGTTCATCGGGATGCGTTTCACGCGAACTCGACGTTTGTGTCGCCGATTCCGGAATGGCCGTGCACTGAGTGGAATTGAAGCCCGCCTTCCGCGTTGCCCGCACATTCGCGTTATTCGCGGAGAAGGTTCACGATGAGCGGAGTCGGCAGTCGGAAATCCGGAGGAGTTGCGAAATGAGAAGTAAACTGACGCGGGCGTTCACGGTGCTCGCCACCGCGGCCTCGGTGGCGCTGGCGGGCGTGGGCGTGGCGCAGGCGACTGGCCCCGGCGGGAACGGTTCGTCCAGTACCACCAGTGCGGCGGCAGTGGTTCAGACCATGCGTGACGCGCTGGTCTCTCGGGTGGACAAGGGAGACGTGCCGGGCGCCCAGGCGAGCCTTGGGGAACTCACGCCGGTGCTCACCGACCTGGCGCGTGGCGAGCGTTACGTGATCCAGGCGCAGGCGAAGGAAACCGCGGTCACCGCTCGGCAGGAGAACGCCGAAGCGCGTCAAGGAGTGGACGAACTGGCCGCTCGCATGGAGACCGAGGCGGGGCTGCCGCCGGTGACGGCGTTGCTCAACGCTCTGGTGCAGCGGCTCCTGATCAGCCTGTCCTCGCTGGTGAACGATCTCCTTGGCGGGCTTCCCGTACCGGCCGGATAGTCCGGCCGGGCCCCGGACGGGCGGCCCCTGCGAAGGCCCGGCGCGGGATCCGCGCCGGGCCTTCGCAGGCTCGTGTACCGCTCAAGCGAGCTGGGGCAGGTCGTTCAATACCGCCGCTCTTGCGGAGCATGTAACGATTTGCGTCGGTGTTCACGAGGTCCCGCGACGCGGATCTTCGCGTACAAGGGAAAGCCGCCGCGCGGTGGGGCGACCGCGCGGCGGCTCGGCTGAGGAGACGGTTCAGTTTTCCTGGACGGTCCCGCCGTCTTGGATGACACCCGCGGCGCAGTTGTCCGGGGTGGCGCCTTCGGCTTCCGTCTCACCGGGGGAGAGGACGGGCACGGCGATACCTTCGGCCACGTCCCGGACCGGGACCTGGACGCCGAGCACGTTGACGTTGTTGTCGCAGACGCCGCCCACGACGTTGAGGTTGTGGACCGCGTCGACATTCTGGATGTTGCCGAGCCCGAGCTGGTCGTTGTGGTCGACCGGGTGGCCCGCGACGGTGACGCCGGCCGCGGAGGCGGTTCCGCCGGCGATCGCCATTCCGGCGGCAAGGGCGGTGGCGACGAAGCCGAGCTGCTTGATCACTGAAGAAACTCCTAATGAAGCCCGCCGGCAGGTGCCGGCGGGCGGGATGTCCGGGACGTCGCGGTCTGCGATGGCCGCGCCCGGTGGTCTCGGTTATCGTGCGTATACCTCGGGTGGGGCCGGCTTCCCCTGGGCTTGGTGACCGGCCCCACCCGCGCCGGCGTCGCCGTGCGTCGCGGCGTGTCCGGAGACGGAGCAGGAGTGCGACCTCTCTCCGTGCTCCGGGCACGCACTACGACGTCGACGCGATCGCCGGACCCTTACCCGGCCGTCTTCCGTGCACGTCGGGCGGTCCCGGGCAAGGAGACCTTTCTAGTTGTCCTGGACCGTGCCACCGTCGGTGATGGCACCCGCGGCGCAGTTGTACGGCGAGTCTCCCTCGGCCTCGTGCGAACCCGGCGACAGGATCGGCACGCCGATGCCGTTGAGCGAGTCGCGGATCGGCACCTGGACGCCGAGCACGTTCACGTCGTTGCCGCACAGGCCGAGGGTGCCGTTGACGTTGTGCAGCGCGTCGATGTTGTTCAAGTTGACCAGACCGACCTGGCCGCTGTGGTCGTAGCCGTCGTGGTCGTCCGGGGTGTCGGCGGAAGCGATGCCGCCGCTCAGGATCGCTCCGGCGGCCATGGTGGCCGCGACGAAACCGATTTTCTTCAACATTCGTGAACTCCTTGATTCGACGATTACGTCGGACCGGACGGCAGGAAAGGTGTGCTTCCGTCCGGTGGGGAAAACGTACTGACGATCGGAGGCGCTTTCCAGGCGGGACCACCCATCGTGTGGGTACCGCGGCCCGCTGACCGCGCATCGTGTGGCCCGATCGGGTTAGGCGGGACCCCCTTGGCCGATAAGCACTTCAGTCGATCCTCGAATCAGGAGTGCCTATGTGTCAAGGAAATCGGACACGACAAATTGCCCTGTGCCGTCGTTTTCGCGGTGGCACAGGGCTCTTTTGCCGTCGGTGTCAGTCGGGCCAGGCCTCGGCTTCGGCGGTGAGGGCGGTCGTGACGTCGATCGCTCCCGTCCGGACCCGCCAGGCGAGCGAATCCGGCCGGGGCTGGATGAGCAGCCAGCCGACGACGTTTTCGTCGGTATAGCGCGGGTTTTCGTCGTCGCCGATACCGAGCGCGGTGAAGTATTGCCTGGCGGGCCAGGTTTCCGGAACCCAGGCTCGTGACCAGCGCGTCACGATACGGGCCAGTTCGTTGTGGTTGTCGGCCGGATGGATCAGCCGATCCCCGGCCGTGCAGATCATCCGGGTCGAGAAGGGCGCGCCCAAGGGCGCTATCAGGTGTTGTTCGGGCAAGTTTCCCCCAGGCCACTGGCGTGTACCACATGCGTCGATGACGGGTACTCGGACGCGAGTACGAAGAAAAGGAGGGGAGCCGGTGGCGAATCGAAGGGCCACGCCTGCACTCCCGCGGCTCTTGGCTGAACCGCTGACCATGATAGTGAACCGGTCTCCTCCGGGAAAACCGGGGTGATCCAAGGGAAATCCACACTTTCCCGTGAAGCGACGCGTGAACGGCGCAATCGCGGGTACGCCGAAAATGATCGAACATCCACCAACGAAGCGAAAGAAGGCGCGACGTGAATCGGAAAACACGGCTGGCGATCAGTTCGTGCGCGGTATGGGCGTTCGTCATGCTGCCGGGAGTGGCCTCGGCGCAGAACGCTACGACTCCCACGACCACGGTGACCCAGGAAGCTCCCGACCGCGACGGAGTCTCCCGCGACGACGGGGAGAATTCCAGTGGTGACAGCGGTTTGTGGGGTTTGCTGGGCCTGCTCGGCCTTGTCGGTCTCGGCGGACTGGCCCGTCGGGGCCCGAAGGCGGGTGCGATGGCGGGCTATCCGGCTTCGGGTGCGGAAACCCCGCCCGTCAACACGTATCCGCCGGCGGAACCGCGGCGACGTCCTCCGGGTGAATGAGCGCGATTTCCCAGAGGCGGTCTGATCTCCCCTCGAACGGCTGCCTGGTGCGATACGCGCCGGGCAGCCGTTTTCGTTCTGGCTCTTTGCTTGCGCGAACCAGATTAGCGAGATTTTCGCCCCAGGAGAAGTTCCCGGGTGGAGTGCCCATCTTAAGGGTGTATTTCCGGCGGAAGGAAACCTGAATGGTTACCCTTGGATCGGTGAGGTCAAACATCACTAACGGGTGGTTCGGTCGCGGCGCGACCGGCTTCGTTGTCGCGCCCTGTGACGTACTTGTGCAACAAGGACACTTTCCGGTGAGGCGAACGCCGGGAAATCGTCACCAGGAGTGTCGGCCCCGGGGTGGCGTGGAGTTATTCTCGTTGCCCGGAAAACGTCGGCAGAAGCCTTCTCTTCTACGTTTTCCTCGGTGGATTATTCGTAAAGCACGTATGACGGAGTCGGCGTGAGGGCGAGGACTTCGGCGGGGTTCATGAGCGGCGCGCCGTTCCGGGTGTCCTCTTCGAAGAAAAGCTTGAATCCAGCCCGGACGTGAGCCGGCTTCGTCGGCATCAACGTCCTCCACGTCGCTTTCTTGGCCGCGGCCGAACCGATCCCGTCCACGACCTTCACCGGCGATACTCCCGGATGGGCGAGCAGCAGCTGTTCGTCGCGGACCACCTTGGCGGCCACCTGGTGGTAGACCATGACCTTCGCGGGCAGCCGGTGCGCCTTGGCGAGTCCTCCGAGATATCGGGCGACCTCGTCGAGTTCGGCTCCGGTGGTCCGGCCGAACTTCCGGCCGGGGATCACGCCCGGCTCGACGGCCCACTCCGGGTCCAGCGCGACACCGACGTCGGGCTCCTTCAGCCAGTGCTCGTACGCCCGTACTTCGGGCAGGAAGTCCGCCCGGCCCGGCTGGATGTCGAGTAACAGCAAGCCGTTCAGCGCGCGGGCGGCGGCGAGATAGGCCCGCACGGTTTCGTCGCCGCACCGGCTGCGGTACATACCGTCCGCGCCGGGGGAGCGATGCACGGTGGTGGCGATCAGTTCCACGACCGGGGTGATCGGCCTGATCGCGGGGAAGGTCCCGATCTGCTGACGGAGCGCGCGGCTCGCCGCGTCCAGGTCGCCCGTCATCCTGCCCAGTGCCTTCGACCCGGGCGCTCCGCAGAAGCCGACGAGCAGGTTCTGGGCCAAGGGATCAGCCGGTGGTGGGGCAGGCGCGGCTTCGACGGCGGGCGCCAGTGCCAGCGGAGCGACGAGTGGTTCGGGGCGTTTGGGCGCTCCGCACGCACCGGCCGCGAGTCCAGCGAGTCCCGCGGTGAGGACAAGGCGGCGGCTGAGATGAGGCATCCGAGCTCCTTCGTGGCTGCGACACAGGCCGGTTTTTCTTGCCAGAGCGGGAAAATACCCGTGTTGATCTTGGGGTAAACCGGTTTTTCCGTGATCACCGGATCGTGCCGGAGGCGGTTTCCCGCCCAGCGCCTCCAGCAGGAAAGATGTCGATTTTCCCGGATGGGCAAAGCTGTTCGCCCTCACCCGACCTGGTGGATCCTGGTTCGTACCACCGGTTCCGGCAGCACACTGCCCGCATGAGTTCCTTCCCGCGACTCGGCGCCGGACTGGCCGTCGTACTGGTGTCGGCCTGTGGAACACCCGCGCCCGCGGCGCCCGCCGCACCCGCCGCACCGGTTACGAGCCCGGCGCCCGTGCCCGCGCGTGTCACGGCGGACGATGCGCGGCGCGTGGGTGCCGACGAACTGGGCCGGATACCGATCCTGATGTACCACCGCGTCGTCGCGGAGCCCCGATCGGCCTACGACCGCACTCCCGCTGATTTCCGGGCGGAACTGGAGCGGCTCGCGGCCGAGGACTACGTACCCGTGACGACCGCCGACCTGGTGTCCGGGAAACTCGACCTGCCCGCGGGCACGCATCCGGTCGTGCTGACCTTCGACGACGGTGATCCGTCCGTCCTCGCGCTCACTCCGGAAGGCGCCCCGGCCCCGGGTACGGCCGTGCGGATCCTTCTGGACGTCGCGGCCGCGCATCCCCGGTTCCGGCCGGTCGCCAGCGTCTACGTCAACGAACATCCGTTCGGCGGCGACGAGCGTGCCCTGCGGTGGCTGGCCGAGCATCGGTTCGAGATCGGCAACCACACCGCGCGGCACACGAACCTGCGGCGTGCCGCGGAATCGGCGGCGTCGGCGGCGATCGTGGAGGGGGACACCCTGATCAGGCGGGCGGTCCCCGGATACCGGCCGAGTACGCTCGCGCTGCCATACGGAGCGCGACCGCGACGGGCGGAGACGGCGCTACGGGGACCGGGGTATTCCTACGCGGGCGTGTTGCTCGTCGGAGCCGGCCCGGCGCCTTCCCCCTGTTCTCGCGAATTCGATCCCGCGTCGATTCCCCGGATCCGCTCGCAGGCCACGGGCACCGGGGCGGAATACGGTTCCGCGCGGTGGCTCGACGAACTCGGTTCCGCCGCCGGCCGCCGGTACACGGCGGACGGTGATCCGGCGACGGTCTCTTACCCGCGGACGGCACCGGCGCCCGCGGCAGGCTGTGCGGGCGTGAGCCTTGCGTACTGAACCGCGGCACGTACGCCGCGACGGTGTCGTCGTCGACTGGCTGCCGCAACCACGATCCCTGCCACCGGCGGTCACCGGTGGGCGCAAACCGCCGTCGCACGCGGCTCCGGTGAAAAAGCATCTTTCCGTTCCGCGCCGGATCCGCCGGACGTGGTGGCCGTCGATCGTGATCTCGCTGGCCTTGGCGCTGTGCCTGACCCTGTTCGTGACGCCGTTCGCCCTCGAAACACGCGTTCTGCGCGGCACGCCGGCACCCGGATCGCCGCCGCCCCGGCCGGCCGTGGCGGCGCACCCGGTCGCCCGGCCCGCTGAATCCGCCGCCCTGCCGGACGGTGCGCCGGTCATCCCCGCGGGTTCGGGGAACTGGCGGGTGGTGTCGGGCTCAGGTGAGCGCACGACACCGGGCTCCGCACGTGAACTGTCGTACACGGTGGAAATCGAAGAAGGTGTCGACGACCCTTCGTTCGCCGCGGAGGTGGAGTCGATCCTCGCGGATCCGCGAGGCTGGAGCGGGCTCGGGCAGGTGTCGTTCCGCCGGGTCGACGGTATCGGCGCCGCGCCGTCGTTCCGGATCAGCTTGACCAGCCCCGCCACGAGCCATCGCCCCGACCGTTGCGGTTTCGCCATCCCGTACGAGTCGTCCTGCTATCTCACTCGCGACCGCAGGGTCGTGATCAATCTCGCCCGCTGGGTCCGTGGCGCCCACGCCTACCAAGGCGATCTCGCGGGCTACCACCGTTACGCGATCAACCACGAAGTCGGCCACGCGCTCGGCCACGGCCACGTCGGCTGCCCGGCCACCGGGGCGGCGGCGCCGGTGATGATGCAGCAGACGTTCGGACTGTCCAACACCTACGTCGCGGAGCTCAACCGCGCCGAGCCGGGAGCGGCGGCCAACGTCGCCGCGGACGGCGCGGTCTGCCGCCCGAATCCGTGGGTCGTCCCGGAACGCTGAACCACCGCCCCGGTGGTCAGGAGTGCCCGATCTCCAGCAGGGTGTGCGCGAGGTCGGGCAGATCCATCCCGAGCTCGCGTGCCCACCGGCGCAGCATGCCGTTCGCCACCTCCGCGGTGCAGCCATGCCGGTTCATCAGGATTCCCGCCGCCTGGCCGATGATGTCGCGGATCTCGAGTTCGCCGAGCAGCCGGCTCCGTCGCCGTTCGGCTTCTTCGGAGGTGTGGAGACGCGCGAGCGTCAGCGACGCTTGAGAGGCGAGCACCAAGGCCGTTCTGCGGTCTTGCCCGGTCAGGCCGCCGGAACGGTGCGAATAGGCGGTCAGCGAGCCGGAGGGGCGACCGGAAGCGGACTTCCGGCATTCCACCGACACGACCGCATGGAGACCGTGGCCGCCGGCCAGTGCGGCGAAGGCGGGCCAGCGCGTGTCGTGAAGAAGATCGTCGCTCACGGCGAAACCGGGACCACGCGGGTCGATGGCGGCCGCGGCCGGACCGCCGTCGCGGTGCTGTGCCAGGTCGAGCGCGGCGGCCAGTGGCCGCCGCCAGCCGGGGACGGACGCCACCGCGTCACGATCGCACAAGGCGACGGTGATCAGGTCGGCGGAGGTGATCAGGCGCCCGGCGGTTTCGGCGATGACGCGCACCGCGTCGGGGATCGTCTTCACGGCGAGCAGTTCGCGGGTGATGGCCGTCCACTCCGGCTTCTCCCGGCACTGGGTGGCCCCTGGGAACGTCACGCGCCGCCTCTCCGTCCGGCCGAATGAGCTCCCGGTCAGCTCACCGGCAGGGCGGTCATGGCGCTAGCCGCCGAAACGAAGACTTATGCGCCGAAAACGAAGATCGCGTCAGCATGAGCGCAGGGTGTGGGACGGGAGTTCCCCGTAGGCCGCGCGATACTGGGCGGCGAACACACTGGGACGGCCATAGCCCCAGCGAGCGGCGACCCGCGTGACCGTGGTGTCGTCCGGGGACGCCGCCTTGAGTTCCGCGCGTGCGTGGTCGAGGCGGACCCGCCGGACGTAGGCCATCGGTGTCAGGTCCAGATGGAGGCGGAAGGCCAGTTGGATAGCGCGCACGGACACGTGGGCCGCGCCGGCGATTTCCGCGGCGCCGATGTCGCCCTGCGCGTTCGCTTCGATGAAAGCGATTGCCCGGCGCAGCGCCGCCGGATGGCTGTCCCGGCGGTGCGGTGCCGACTCACCCGGGAGAGTTCTGTGCGGGAAGGCGTTGAGGACGGCGGCCGCGAGATTCCGCGACGCGGCCGAAACGACCAAGGCGTTCTCGCTGATCTCCGGGACCGCGAGCACGTCACGGCGCAGGTGCCCGATCGCGGCCCGCAGATGACGGGCGGCCGGGCCGTCGACCGGACGATGATCGAGCAGTTCCACCGGCCGGTCGCTCCCCGCGGTCCGCGCCAGCAACGCCGGATCGAACATGGTGATGCTGTAACCGGCCTGGCAGACGCGCCCGGAGTAGGGCCGGTCCGGCGGGGACAACGAAAAGATCTCCCCGGCACCGAAGGCTTCGGCTTCCCCGCCGTCCACCCGGTGGTCCCGGATGGTCCCGGAGGTGATGTCGCACAGGCAGACCTTGCCCAGCGGCTGGACGTCGTAGGTCATTTCGAGGTCCAGGTCGAGAAGATCGACGCTCGACGTGCCCGCCGCCACCCGACGGATACGCGTCCCCGTGCCACCCGGGGCGCGCACGATCCGCATCGGCGCGTACGACGAAGTCAGGAACTGTTCGGTACGGCCGAGGTCGTTACTGGCGAACGACGTCGTCTTCGCCTCGATCATCAGCAGCCTCCTCGACCGGCGAAGTCGATCGACACGGGGTTTACGCCGGGCGGACGATCCTACGCGGTCCGCGGGCGCGGATTCGTTCAGCGCGCGAAGATCCGGTTCGAGAATTCGCCGGCGAGGTGCATCCGGTGCTGGGTGACCATCGCGGGCATCGTGAGTCGCGGGAACTCATCGTCGGGGAGGGACACCGACCGTTCTCACGACATGTCGTCTCGCGACAACCCGTGCGCGACGTCCAGCACCGTCAAGGCGGAACGGGCCTCCAACGCGGTGGCCGGGTCGCGCAGATCCAACCCCGTCAGCGTCTCGATCCGGCGTAGCCGCTGGCTGATCGTGTTGGGGTGCAGCACGAGTGCCTTGGCGGTGGCCTGGCGGTCCAGCCGGTGGGCCACATGCGCGCGGAGGGTTCGCACCAGCGCGGTTCCGTGGTCCTCGTCGTGCCGGATGAGCGGGCCGAGGACCCGGTTCGTGTAATCCCAGAGCGGTGCCGGATCGTCGAGCTGAAGCAGGAGGCCGGCGACGCCGAGCCCTTCGAGGGTGACGATGCCGTCGGCGCGCTCGTCCCGTCGGGCGACGGCGAGCGCGCCTCGGGCGATCCGGTATGCCTCGGCGAACTCGTGCTCGGTGGGCTCGGAGACCGCGACCGTCACCGCGGTGACGCCGACGGCCGCGGACAGGGCTTTGCGCAATGCTTCGGCGATATGCGGTCCGGTGGAGTATCCGGTCGCCGACACCGGCCAGAGCGCGACGACGGCGTCCCGGTGTTGCGCCACCAGAGGCCGTGGGCTGACGGTGGACGCGAGCCGGTTCGCCTCTTCGGTCGCGCGCCGGCGGGCGTGCGCGCTCTGGCCGCTGGTGCTGATTTCGCCGACCAGCGCGTAGTGCGGGCACGCCAGGTCGTGGCCGAGCAACCGGGCGCGGTGTCGCAGCGCGTCCGCTCGTGGATCGGCGCCGCCGAGCAGCTCGGCGAGCAACTCCCCACGCAGGTTCTGCTCGACCTCGAGCGCGGTACGGCGGCGCAGCAATTCCAGCGACAGCACCACCGACGCGTGTTCGAGCGCTCTTCGGTCCAAAGTGGATAGACGTCCGGCGTGGCCGGGCAGCCAGACCCGGGCGGGGACCTCGCCGGAGAGGACGACGTCGGCGACGACGTGCCCGGCCTCCTCTCGGACCAGCCCGGCGTCCGGTGGCGGTTCGGCGCGCGGCCAGCCGCCGCCGGGTGGCTCGGCCACCGGCCCGGCAGCGGCCAGTATTTCGCCCCGCGAGTCCTGCAACACCACCGCGGTGTCGAGCAGGTCGTGCAGGGCGGTGGCGATGCCCGCCATCCCGCCGGAGCGGGCCGATACCCGGAGCAGTCGTTCGTGGATCCGTTCCGAACGTGTCACCAGCTCGTGCTGTTCGCGCAGGTCCGCCACGAGCCGGGCCGAAGTGATCGCGATCGCGGCGTGTTCGGCGAGCAACTGCAGGTGCCCGGTCTCCTCGGCGTCGAACTCGTGCACCGCCGAGCGGTAGCTGTTCAGGGTGCCGATCACGCCGGACGCCGTGACGAGCGGGACCGACAGCATCGACCGGTAGTTCTGGTCGTGGGCGACGCCGCCCCAGATGAAGCCCGGTTCGCGGGAGATGTCGCTGACGGCGGCCGGACGGCCGGAACGGTAGGCACGGCTGGACGGCGCGCCGCTGTCCGCGCCGGGTTCCAGCGGGACGGGGTGATCGGAGTTGACCCTGGCCACGTAGGTGGCGGAGAGGCCGTCCCAGCCGGCGATCACGAGGTTGCGTTCTTCCGCGTCGGGTACCAGGACGCCGCAGAAGTCCAGGCCGAGTAGTTCCCGGGCGGTCGAGGCGACGAGGTCGAGCACCTCGCGCAGCCCGCGACCGGAGTTCACCGCCGACGTCAATGTGCCGATCGCGCTCAACCAGGCGCGCAGCTCGGATTCATCGTCCACGAGTGCGGAGTGTTTCATGAGACACATCATCCGTCGATTTGTGTATCCCGCGACATGGTTTCACGTGTCGGCGTGGATCAGACTCGTGAGCACTCTGCCGCCGGATCAGTTCAGGAAGGGCCGGAATGCCGACGACGACCGCCACGTCCCCCACTCACTCGCCCGAGGTCACCGGCGACGGCCGCCCGGTGATCGACCCCGCCACCGGTGCCGTCATCCGCGCCGTCGCCGACAGCTCGCTCGCCGAGGTCGACGCGGCCGTCGCCAGGGCACGCGCGGCCTTCCTCGACGGCGCGTGGCCCGCGCTGACCCGCACCGCGCGGGGGAGGTTGCTGCTGCGCGCGGCGGACGTCATCGAGGAGGCCGCGGACGACCTCTACCGGCTCGAGACCCGCAACAACGGCCGGCCGGTCACCGAGACCCGCGCCCAGCTGTCCCGGGTGCCGGAGTGGTTCCGCTACAACGCGGGACTGCTCACCGCCCAGCGGGACGCGGTGCTGCCCTCCGACGGCCCCTACCTGACCTACCAGCGGCGGTCTCCGCTCGGTGTCTGCGGCATCATCACCCCGTTCAATCACCCGCTGCTCATCCTGGCCCGCAGCCTGTCCGCGGCACTGGCCACCGGAAACACCGTGGTGGTGAAGCCGTCCGAGACCACCCCGCTGTCCACTCTGGCCTTCGCTGAATTGCTCGCGAAGGCAGGGATCCCCGACGGCGTGGTGAACGTGGTGACCGGTGGCCGCGAGGTAGGCGAGCGGCTCACCGGGCATCCGGACATCGCCAAGATCACTTTGACCGGCGGTACCGAGGCCGGACGGGCGGCGGCCGTCGCGACCGCGCATCGGTTCGCCCGGGTGACCGCCGAGCTGGGCGGCAAGACCCCGATCGTCGTCTTCGACGACATCGACCCTGCCGTCGCCGCCGAAGGCGCCGCGTTCGCCGCGTTCGTCGCGGCCGGGCAGTCCTGTGTGGCCGGGTCGCGATTCCTGGTGCACCGCGCCAACTACGAACGTTTCGTCGCCGCGCTCGGCCGCCGGGCCGAGGCGATCCGGATCGGCGACCCGTCGGATCCGGCCACCCAGATCGGCCCACTGGTCAGTGCGGCACAACGCGACAAGGTGCTCGCCCTGATCGAGGCCGGCCGCGCCGAAGGAGTACGGGTCGTGGCGGGCGGCGGCGTCCCGGAGTTGCCCGCGCCGCTGGATCGCGGATTCTTCGTCCGCCCCACCGTGCTCGCGGACGCCACGATGGACATGCGGGTGGCGCGTGAAGAGATCTTCGGCCCGGTCGCCGTCGTCGTCCCTTTCGACGACGAAGCCGACGCGATCGCCAAGGCCAACGACAACCGGTTCGGACTCGGCGCGGGCGTCTGGACCCGTGACCTCGCCCGCGGGCACCGTGTGGCCGATCGGATCCAGGCGGGAATGGTCTGGGTGAACGACCATCACCGGCTCGAGCCGTCGCTGCCCTGGGGCGGCATCAAGGAATCCGGGGCCGGCCGAGACGCCGGCATCGAATCGTTCGACGACTTCACCTGGCTCAAGACCGTCGTGGTGCGCACCGCGGACGACGACGTCGACTGGTACGGCTCCGACACCCCCGGCCGCCTCAACTGACACCCCGAGCACGTTCGACCTCCGGCAAAGGAGCCGTTCATGTCGAATCCCCCCACCCCCGCGCCGGGGAACTGGCGCACCGAGATCACCCGCACCCAATGGCTCGTCTTGGCTGGCACCACCCTTGGCTGGGCGCTGGACGGGTTCGCGGGCAGCCTGTACGCGCTGATCCTCGGCCCGGCGATGACCGAATTGCTGCCACACAGCGGAATCCTGCCGGACTCCGGCTCCATCGGGCTCTACGGCGGCCTGACCGTCGCGCTCTTCCTGTTCGGCTGGGGCACCGGCGGAATCCTGTTCGGAATCCTGGCCGACTACTTCGGACGGGTCCGGGTGTTGTCGGCGGGCATCGTGACCTACGCGGTGTTCACCGCGTTGGCGGCGTTCGCGGACACCTGGTGGCAGCTGGGTGTGCTGCGCTTCATCGCGGGTCTCGGTTCCGGCGTCGAGGCGCCGGTTGGCGCCGCCCTCGTCGCCGAGGTATGGCGCAACCGCTACCGGGCGCGCGCCTGCGGCGTGATGATGTCCGGCTACGCCCTCGGATTCTTCCTCGCCGCGCTGTCCTACGCCGTTCTCGGCGCCTACGGCTGGCGGCTGATGATGGGCATCGCCGTCCTCCCGGCGCTGCTCGTGTACTTCCTCCGGCGGCACGTGCCTGAGCCGCCCGAGATCCGCGGCACGATCGCCGCCCGACGCGCCCGCCGGGCCAGCGGCCACCGCACCGAACAGGACCGATTCGTACTGGCCAGGTTACTCACCCCGCCGTTGCTGCGTCCCACGCTGATCGGCACCGCCTTGGCGACCGGCTCACTGGTCTCGTTCTGGAGTGTCTCGTCCTGGTATCCGCAAGTGATCCGGCAGGCCACCGCGGCCGCGCAGCTGAGCCCGGACGTGGCGAACTCCCGCGTCGCGCTCGCTTCCATGCTGTTCAACGCCGGAGGTGTCGCAGGTTACGCCACCTGGGGCTTCCTCGCCGACGCGATCGGCCGCCGCCGAGCGTTCCTCACCAGTTTCGCGATCTCCGCGGTGAGCGTGGCGTTCCTCTTCCCGTTCCAGCCCGGCTGGGGTGCCTTCCTGGCGATCATCCCGATCGCCGGATTCGGCCTCTACGGCGCGCTCTCCGGAATCCTGGTCTACGGGCCGGAGCTGTTCCCGCCGTCGGTCCGGGCCACCGGAATGGCGCTCTACAACGGAATCGGTCGCTATCTCACCGCGGCGGGCCCGCTGGTCGCCGGAGTGATCGCCGTTTCGTGGTTCGGCGGCGATCTGGGCCTGGCGACCAGCTGCGTCGTCGCGGTCGGCCTGCTCGGCGCCGTCGGCCTGCTGTTCGCGCCCGAGACGCGCGGCCTGCCCCTTCCGTCCGATCCGGACCCCGTCCCGGTCCCCGCCCCGGGGACCGCGGCCCGTTCCGAGGAGAATCTCTGATGTCCCAGTACACCCACGCCCGCGCCGCCGTGATCGGTGGCTCGATCGGCGGGCTCACCACGGCCTTGTTGTTGCGAGACCTCGGTTTCGCGGTCGACGTCTACGAGCGCACCCCGACACCGCTCGACGGCCGCGGCGGCGGCATCGTCCTGCAGCCCGACACCGTCCGCTGGTTCGCCGAGCGCAGCGAGCAGCACCCCGAGGCGTTGTCCACCGCCACCGAGTACGTCCAGTATCTGGGGCAGGACAACGAGATCCTGCACCGCGAACGGCGCCGATGGACCTACACCTCCTGGGGCACCTTCTACCGCGCGCTGCTCGCCGACTTCGGCACCGAGCACTACCACCTCGGCGAGTTCGCCTGCGGTGTTTCCCAGGAAGCCGACCACGCGACCGTCCGGTTCGTCAGCGGCAAGCGGGCACGGGCCGAACTGGTGGTGTTCGCCGACGGGATCACCTCGATCGGCAGGCGGGCGCTCGACCCGGACGCCGAGCTGGAGTACTCCGGCTACGTCGGCTGGCGCGGCACCGTGCCCGAGCACCTGCTGCCCGGCGCGACCAGGGCGGTGCTGGGGAACGCGATCTCCTACAGCGTCGTACCGCACTCGCACATCACGCTGTACCCGATCCCCGGCGAGACCGGCACCGGCCCGCAGGACCGGCTGCTGAACTACGTCTGGTACCGCAACGTCCCGTCCGGCGCCGAGCTGGCCGAGATGCTGATCGACAAACGCGGCTTCACCGGCGCCGTTTCCCTGCATCCGGGCCAGGTCCAAGACCGGTACGTCGACGAGATGCGCGCGACCGCCGCGGAACTGCTCGCCCCGGCGGCGGCCGAGGTCGTCACCGCCACCGAGCAGCCCTACGTCCAGGTGGTCTCCGACGTCCGGTCGGCGAAAATGGCGGACGGCCGGATCGCCCTGCTCGGCGACGCCGCCTCCGCCGCCCGCCCCCACGCCGCCGCCGGTACCGCCAAGGCCGCCGCCGACGCCTGGGCGCTGGCGGACGCGCTGACCGCGGCCGACGGCGACATTCCCGCCGCACTGAGGAAATGGGAACCCGGGCAGCTCGAACTCGGCGCCCGTCTCTTGGCGCGGGTGAAGGAGATGGGGGAGCGCTCGCAGTTCCACAACACCTGGACGCCCGGCGACCCGAACCTGCGCTTCGGCCTTTACGGCCCCGTCCGCTGAGCACCGATCCGAAGGGAAACCCTCAGATGACCGACACCGGATTTCTGTCCGACCTGCCGCTGGCCGGCGACCTGGCCGGCACCGATTACGCGGGCTGGAGCCCCGGGCTGCGCGCCGAATTCGAAGCCCACGCACACGACGGAGAGGTCGGTTCGCGACTGCTCAGTGCGAACGACCGCGTCCGGGTCTGGGAGATCCGGCTCTCACCGGGCGAACGCTGGCACGCCCACCGGCACGTCCTCGACTACTTCTGGACCGCCGTCAACGCCGGGCGCAGCCGCCAGCACACCAGCGACGGAACCACCCGCGAGGTCTCCTACGAAGCAGGTGACACCCGGCACTTCACCTTCACGAAAGGGCAGTATCTGTTGCACGACATCGAGAACATCGGCGACACGGAGCTGGTCTTCACCACCGTCGAGCACCTCGACAGCGCCAACGCGCCGCTCCCGCTGGACCGGCGATGAACGCCGCGGGACCGGTGGACGTGCACGCCCATTGGCTGCCCGAGGACCTGTTCGGACTCCCGTCAGGCGCGCCGTATGGACCCTTGCGGGACCGGGACGGGCAGCTGCACCTGGGTGACGTGCCACTGTCGATCGCCACCCGGGCGATGAGCGACGTCCCGGCGATCCTGGCCGACATGGCCGAAGCCGGGATCGCGGTCCGAGTGCTTTCCGCGCCGCCGTTCGCCTTTCCGGTGGCGGGTCCCGCCCCGGAGTACGTCGATGCTTTCAACGACGCGCTCGCGACGGTCGTCGCCGACTCCGCCGGCGCGCTGCTCGGGCTCGGGCTGGTTCCCCTGGACGATGCCGCGGCGGCCACCACGAGGCTGGAGCGGCTGGTGTCGGTACCCGGGATCGCCGGAGTCGCGATCCCGCCGTTGCTCGGCGGTGAGTCACTGGACGGCGGGGTCCTGCGGCACGTGCTCGGCGAGTGTGCCCGGCTCGGGCTTTCCGTGCTGGTGCACCCGATGCAGTTGCCCCGGCCCGAGTGGAGCGGTCACTATCTGGCCAACCTGATCGGAAACCCGGTGGAGACCGCGACCGCGGTGGCGTCACTGCTCCTCGGTGGGGTACTCGACGCCCTGCCGGGACTGAGGATCTGCTTCGTCCACGGCGGCGGCTGCACACCGGGACTGATCGGTCGCTGGGACCACGGCTGGCGCACCCGGCCGGACGTCCGCCGCGACTCGGCCAGGCCACCCGGCGAGGCGGTGCGCGACCTGTGGTTCGACACCGTCACGCACGATCCGGCGCTGCTCGGGCTGCTCACCGAGCACGCCGGGAAGGACGCGATCGTCTGCGGCAGCGACTATCCGTTCGACATGGCCCAGCGTGACCCGGTCGGCTTCGCCACCAGCGGCGGCTTGGACGTCGCGACCTTGGGCGCGAACGCCCGCGCCTTCCTCGGATCGCGGTCGTGAGCGCCCTGTTCGAACCGCTGCGGCTGCGCGGGCTCGAGCTGCCGAACCGCGCCTGGCTGTCGCCGATGTGCCAGTACAGCGCCGGGGCCGACGGCGTCCCCACCGACTGGCACCTGGTACACCTCGGCGCCCGGATCACCGGCGGGTTCGGACTGGTGCTGACCGAATCGACAGCGGTGTCCCCGCAGGGACGGATCAGCGCGGCGGACGTCGGACTGTGGTCGGCGGAGCAGATCGAGGGCTGGCGGCGGATCACCGATTTCGCCCACGCCCACGGCACCGCGATCGGAGTCCAGCTCGGGCACGCCGGTCGCAAGGCCTCGACCATGGTGCCAGGCCACGGGCGAGGATCGCTGCCGCCCGGGCAGGGCGGCTGGTCCGCGCTGGCCCCGTCCGCCACGGCGTACCGCGGGTTCGCCACACCGGTCGCGGCGTCGTCCACCGAACTGGACCGGATCGTCGCCGACTTCGCCAGTGCCACCGAACGCGCGGTGGAGGCCGGATTCGACGCCGTCGAGATCCACGCCGGACACGGCTACCTCCTGCACCAATTCCTTTCCCCGCTGGCCAACCACCGCACCGACGCCTACGGCGGCCCGTTCGAGAACCGGATCCGCCTGCTGACGCGGGTGGTCGACGCCGTCCGTGCCACCTGGCCGGACGACCGGCCACTGCTGGTGCGGATCCCGGCCACCGACTGGGTGGACGGCGGCTGGACCCCGGAGGAATCGGTCGAGCTCGCGGTGCGGCTGGCCGGGAGCGGCGTCGATTTGCTCGACGTCACCACCGGCGGCCTCGATCCCGACCAGCGGATCCCGGTGGGTCCCGGCTACCAGGTGCCGTTCGCGCGCCGCGTCCGCGCCGCCGTACCCGGCGTAGCGGTGTCCGCGGTCGGGCTGATCACCGATCCGGAACAGGCCGAAGCGATCGTCGGCGACGGTGACGCCGACGTCGTGCTGCTCGCCCGCGAAGCGCTGCGCGACCCGTCGTGGCCGTTGCGGGCGATGGCGCGGCTGGCCCCGCGGCGGCTGACGGAGAGCTATCCCTGGCAGTACGGCAGGGCCGTGCCCGCACCATCCACAGTGGACATGACGAAATGACAGGAGCACGCCGTGATCAGACTGGACCACATAGCCGTCTGGTCGGACAACCTCTACCGGACCACCGCCGACCTCAGCCGGGCCACTGGACTCGGTAGCGCCGACGGCGGCTACTTTCCCGGACTGGGACTCGGCCAGAAGGTGCTTTCCCTCGGCGGTTACGTCTACATCGAGGTCGAGAGCATCGTCGAACACCGGATGATCACCAGGCGTTCCCCGATGGCGCTGGAGCTGGAACGCCAGACCGCGAACGGGGACTGCTTCGCCGGGCTGTGCCTGCGCAGCGACGACCTCGACGAGATCGCCGCCTTCGCCCGGCACCACGGGATCGCGCCGACGGAAGACATCGATGGCGGGAAGGTCCGGATGGTCCCGGCGCAGGGGACCGCACCGTCGGTGCACGCACCGGACTTCCGGAACTCGTGGCGGCTGGGCAAACCCAACATCTACCACGTCCCCGATCTGACGGCGCACTCCAGCCTGCTCCCGTGCCAGCCCGGCACCGGCGACGTGCGGGGCACCGGCGTCGTCTCGATCGAGATCGGCGGTACCGAGGCGGGCCTCCGGTCCTGGCTCGGCGAGGTCGCCGAGCCCACGGACCTGGGAGTAGAGATCACCTACAACGGCGGCCCGGACGGGTTGTACGCGGTCGCCTTCGACTCCACGGATGGTCCCCGCACCATCCGCCTCGATCCCATCACCCTCTGATCCCCCGCAGGAGCCACGAATGTCCACGATCGTTTCCGGCACGACCGCGGTGGAGAGAACCAGGAACGCGCGCCGCGCCGCGATTTCCGGGTTCTTCGGCAGCGCGTTGGAGTACTACGACTTCCTGATCTACGGCTCGGCCGCGGCCCTGGTCTTCACCAAGGTCTTCTTCCCGGACAGCGGTGCGGCGGGCACGCTGCTGTCGATCGGCACGTTCGGCGTCGCCTACATCGCGCGGCCCTTCGGCGCCGTGCTGTGGGGACACGTCGGCGACAAGCTGGGGCGACGGACGGCGCTGGTCCTCACGATCGGGTTGATGGGCGTCGCCACCTTCGCGATCGGATTGCTGCCGTCGTACGCGACGATCGGTGTCGCGGCGCCGATCCTGCTGGTCCTGCTCCGGCTGGTGCAGGGGCTCTCGGCGGGCGGGGAGTCACCGGGATCGAGTTCACTGACCGTGGAACACGCGCCGGACGGCAAGCGCGCGTACTACGCCGGCTTCTCCATGAGCGGGATGCAACTGGGGATGGCGCTGGGCAGCCTCGTGTTCGTGCCGGTCGCCGCCCTGCCCCAGGAACAGTTGCTGTCCTGGGGCTGGAGGCTGCCGTTCCTGCTCAGCGGGCCGTTGACGCTCATCGCGTATCTGCTCCGGCGCAAGCTCGAGGAACCGAACGTGTTCACCGGGATGCGGCAGCGTGACGAGCGCGCCTCATTGCCCATCGCGACCCTCCTGCGTGAGCACTGGGCGACCACCCTGCGGGTGGCGGTCTGCAGCGGGATCAACGTCGTCGGCACGATCTTCAACGTCTTCGCCCTGACCTACGCGACCGGCGCGGCGGACGTGCCCAAGCCGGTGATGCTTGCCGTGGTGTCGCTGGGAAACCTCGGCGCTGTGGTGATGGCGCCGCTGGCCGGCCGGCTGTCGGACCGGATCGGGCGGAAGCCGGTGTTCGTGCTCGGCGCGCTCGGCTCCAGCCTGTCCCTGTTCGTGTTGTTCAGCGCGATCGACGCCGGAAACATCACGCTCGTGTTCGTCGCCGGAGTCGTCGGGATCAGCGTCTTCTACATCATGCCGGTCGGGGTGGGCGCCGCTTACTATCCGGAGCAGTTCCCGGCCCAGGTCCGCTACACCGGAATGGCGGTGGGCCTGATGCTCGGACTGCTGGCGTCCGGTTTCGCCCCGGCTCTCGCACAAGCGATCAGCACGGGATCGAGCACCTGGCTCCCTTCGGTCTGGATCTGCGTCGGAATCGCCGTCCTGGCGTCGATCGCCGCGCTAGCCGGACCCGAGACCCACCGGACCCCCACGGCCCACCTCGGCCGGCGCCGTTGAGTGCAGGCTTGCCCCACGCCGTCGTCCGCTGGCGAGTTGGCGATGACCTGCCCGGATCGGTCTACTTCACGGTGTTGATTCGCTGCGACCTTCCTGAGTACGGCTCGACGACGGACTCAGGAGGCTTTCGGCCTCTATCGGCCCTGGCCCCGCAGCCCATGGTGGACTTCCTGACCGGACCTGAACCCGTTGACCTTTCGGCCTTGCAGTCAAGAACCGATGAGCTTGACAGCCGGCGAGTCTCATAGGTTTACAATGACTGTGAAATTCGAGTTTTTGGGGCGGTGGCAAAGCCAGGAATTTATCGCTCCACCGAGCGAGACTCGGCACCTCGTGTGGCAGCGATACGTCCGTTCGCAACAATTAGCGGAGGACAACATCGGCAATCCCGACCTGTGCTTTCTTCGGCTGGAATACTGGGCCCGTGACCTTGGGGTCGACGTGCGGAATACGTTCCGCTTCAGAAGTGTCGCCGCGCCTATATGAACGAATGGAATCGGCTAAGCCGAGCAGTCATTAGGCCGGTGGTTGAGGTCATTCCGCGGCCGCGGAACGACCTCAACCACCGGCCTAATGAATCAGTGAGCCTCTTCAAACCTCACTCTGAACAGGTTGGGAGGAGTGCTCATGGCGTTCCGGGACGATGCTGTGAGCGGAGCAGACCGTAGACGAGCACATCGACATACTCGCCGTGTTGGAAGGACCTGCCGCGCATGACCCCTTCCCGGCGGAACCCGAGGCGTTCGAGGGCTTTCTGCTCGCCGAGGTTACCGCCATTGGTGAGGGCTTCGATTCTGTTCGCGGTCGTGCGGCCGAACAGGTAGTCCACGAGCAGCCTCTGCGCCACCGTGCCCACCCCCTGTCCACGATGCTCGGGTAGCACCCCCACGCCGATCTCGTAGGTGACACCCGAGGGGAAGCCGCGGGGCTTCCAGGAGACGATGCCGATAGCCGTGTCGTCGGCCCGCGCGATCGCGACCGCCGCGGACTCGGCGGAGATATACCCGTCGATCTCCCATCGCTTGCGGCGTGCCCTCGGATCACCGAATCCGGGCCACTCGAACTCGCCGAGCGCATCGGGATCCGTGCAGAGGCGGTCGAGAAAGGCGAGGTCGGCCTCGGTGAACGCCCTCAAGTGGACTTTGTCCGGGCGGTTCGCTGGAGTCATGAAGGCCAGTATCGCTGTCCGGCCCCTTCTATTTCCAGGTCTTGATCGCCCGGCAACCGCTGACCCACGACTACGTCGACCGCGTGATCGAGGCGGTCTTCGCCGGGATCGGATCGAAGCCTCCCGCGACTGCCGGCGGCTAGGCCACGGCGTCGTCGCCGGTGGCGTCAACGCCAGGCGCGCTGCTTGCCGCTCGAGGTCTACGTACGCCTGTGGGGCCCGCGGACGCGTCATCTGGTGCACCGGCTTCCGCCCAGCGCCGGGCCACCTCGCTCCGTTGCGGTTGCGTACCACCGCGGCCGCATCCCACCGAAGGCACCCTCGGGTCCCGCCTCGGCCACGCTGATCGGTGCCGGTACGACCGCGCGTGCCCCGGTCGCCGACATCAAGGCCGTGCTGGACACCGACGGCGTCGCCAAGATCGACCAGACACGAACGGCGAGAACCCACAGCGACTGTGCCGGTTCACGTTCGGCTTCCAGACCGCACAGCGGAGCCGGTGACCAGCCGGCGGCGAGGTCAGAGCCCGTGCTTCTTCGCGATGTCCTTGCCGTGCGGTGTCCACCAGTCGACTTTCGGGTCCCCGCCCTTGGGGACGTCCGGATTGCAGTGGTAGGTCGTGACCCAGTTGCCACCGCCGTTTCCGTCCGGTTTCCAGTGGGAGGTCATGTCGTACTGGACACCATCGGGTTTCGCGGCCTTGTCGTACTGGATCGACTTCCGGTTGCCGTCGTAGCTTTCGCGGTCCGCTTTGGCCGAGTCGTAGTCGGCTTGTGCCTTGTCACGATCGGCCTGGGCCTGTTTGTACTCTTTGTTGAGTTGTTTTCCCTCTTCGATGAGCGCGGGCCTGTCCTGCTCCGGGGCGTTCTTGACGGCCGCCTTCTTCGCATGGAGTTCCGACTCGAGTTCGTCGACCCTGTCTTGCCTCGAGTCGAGATCCTTCTTCTTCGAGTCGATGCCTTGGTCGATCGAGCCAGGGTTCTTGCCTTCGGTGCCGTGCTTGGCGTGCTGGGGGTCGTTCGAGTACTTCGCGACCTCCTTGGAGAAATACTCCTTGTGCCACTTGTCGTCGACGGTGGGCGGGAACTTCGTCCCGGAGCCGCCGGTGTACTTCATGCCGAAGCTCGTATTGCCCGCCTGGTGCTTGCCCTGGTGTGAATCGACCTGCACCTCGACGCCGTCGTGCTTGCCGAACGAGTGCGTGTCGCCCTTGCCGGAGGAACCGCTGGTTTGCGTGTTCTCGTTCTTGCCCTTGCCCTTGCCGCCACCGGGGATGTTGCCCGCGTTGTCGCCGCCACCGGGCTGGTCGTTCGTCTTCTTCCCCTTGCCCTTGCCCTTCTTGTCGCACACGAGACCCAGCGGGTCGCGGTACGCCAACGGGTTGTCGACGTAGGCCGCCGGGTTCGGAGCCGGACCGAGCCCGAGCGGGTCCTGGCTCAGGTAACGGCCGGTCGACGGGTCGTAGTAACGGAAGACGTTGTAATGAAGCCCCGATTCAGCGTCGGCGTACTGTCCAGGGAACCGGAGCGGAGTCGCGGCCTGATCGGCCTCCCGGCCCCAGAGACCCGCGTTCCCGCGCCACACCGGCGATCCCGTCGCGTCGACGAGCTCGGTCGGCCTGCCGATCAGGTCGGTGACGATCGCGAAGAACCGCTCGTGCAGCGTCGCCGACCGTTCGAGCTGGACGACCGGCCGGTCGTCATCGGGATGGTAGGCCCAGATCGTGACGCGCCGGTTGCCCGCCACGTCCACGTGGACCTGCTCCACCAGCAGCGCGCCGCTCCAAGTGAACTCGTAGGACTCGGCGACCACGAGTGCCCCCGTGGCCGAGGTGACCACACGCTGCTTGGCGATCCGGCGGCCGATCGGGTCGTACCGGTACCGCCACTGGTCGCCTTCGGGGGTCACGACCGCGAGCAGCCGGTCCTGGCCGTCCCAACGGTATTGCCAGACCCGGCCGCCCTCGTTCCGGGTGATCACCCGGCCCTGGAGGTCGTGCTCGAAGAAGACGGCGCCCGCGGAGATCAGCCGGTTGTTCACGTAGCGGCGCGGGCCCGCACTCGGCACGAAGCCGGCTTCACGGGTCTCCAGCACGTTTCCGTTCGCGTCGTACCGGAAGATCTCGGTGCCGGCGGCGCTATGCGTCTCGACCACCCGTCCGGTGGCGTCGAGCACGAGCCGGGTCTGCCCGGCCACGTCGTCGTCGATCCTGGTGAGCAGCCCGTCCTGCCGGTAGGTGAACCGGCGGTGCCGCGGCGGCATCCCCGCGGCGAGCACCGACTGGCCCGCCAGGTTCTCGTCGATGTCGAAGACCTGCGTGAGCGTGGCGCCACCATCGACGGTGCGGGCGACCTCCCGGCCGCCGGTGTCGTGTTCGAAGCGCACGGTGTGGCCGGCGATGACGAGCGACACGGGCCGTCCGCTCCCGTCGAACCTCCACACACTGTCCACTCCGGACGGTGCGCGCCACCGCACGGTGCCGTCGGCCTCGTGGGCGCAGGTCAAGGTTCTGCCGTCCACGGATTCGCTGAGCACATTGCCTTCGCCGTCGTAGACGACACGGAGTTCCACGTCGGCCATGACAGCGGCGGTCATCCTGCCGACCGCGTCGTAGGTGAACCTGGTCGTCCCGGCGGGGGAGCGGCGTTCGACGACGTTGCCGAGTACGTCGTGGACGTACTCGGTCGTCTCGCCCGCTCCGTTCGACGACCGGACGAGCCGCCCGGCCGCATCGTAGCCGAACCGGAGCGTGCGTCCGTCGAAGTCCGTCTGCTCGATCAGCCGTCCGGCCGGGTCGTAGCGGTAGGTCCAAGTCTGCCCGAGCGGGTTGGTGACCGTGAGGGGGCGCAGCTCGGTGTCGTAGGTGTGGTTCGTCCTGGCACCCGACGGGTCGATCGTCGCGGTCACCAGATTGAACGGGCCGTATTCCGTCCTTTCGGTCAGCCCCGCGCCGTTGACGTGTTCGACCTCGTTGCCCTCCGCGTCGTAGGCGCGTGTCTCGTGCACCCCGGAGGGCCGCACCCGTAACCGTTCGTGGCCGTCGACCGTCCAGCCGAGCGCGACGTTCCGCCCGGACCGGTTGAGCACCGAACGCGGTCGCCCGAACATGTCCCGGTCCGTCGGTGTCGGGTCCTCTTCGTCTCGCGTCCAGGCGGCTTGCTCGGAAGTCAGCGGTTTCGCGACGCCGAGCATCTCGGTGAACGGGTCCGGCGCCTCGTCCCGCGGGTAGAAGCGGGAAAGCACGGTGCCATCGGCCGCGTCGGTCTCGATGGTCAGCCCGGCGGCATCCTCCGTGACACGCAGCACCGAGCCGTCGGGCCGCGTCACGGATTCGAGCCCGCCTCGCTCGTCGTAGGCGAACGAGGTCGTGCGCCCGAGCGGGTCGGTACGGGAGAGCAGCTGGTCGTGGCGGTCCCATGTGGACAGTGTGGCGTTGCCGAGCGGGTCGACGGCGCGGACGACCTGGCCTTGTTCGTTCAACTGGTATTCGCTGGTGTGACCCAGGGAATCGGTGTAGGTGTTGACCCGCCGCACGCGGTCGTAGGCGAAGGTGCTGTCGTGGAACCCCTGGTCTCCAATGCTGCGTATGCAGCGTCCCTCAGCGTCGTAGACGTAGCGGTACCAGACCCCGTTCCGATCCCGCCAGCCGGTGATCCGGCCGTCGGCGTCGTAGCTGTACAGATAAGGCGCCCCGGAAGAATTGACCACCTGGGTCAGGCGGCCCCGCTCGTCGTAGCCGAATCGCCGGACCTGTACCTCGGCGAGCTGTCCGGGATCGAGGACCCGGATCGCCGTGATCCGGCCGACGCCGGTCTCCAGCGCCACCTGGTAGCCGGCCGAGTGCCTCATCAGCCGGGGCGCCCCGAGCGGGTCGTAGTCGATGTCGACGCGTTCGCCGCCGGACGCGGTGATCGCCCGCAGCGCGAGTTCGGTGCGGCCTTGGTCGCCAAGGGAGCCGAAGTGCAGTCGCCGGTCCCGGACGGGGTCGGTCAGGAGATAGCCGTCGCTCCCGGCGTTGGTCAGCAGCAGGCCGGGCCCGTCCACCGGCGGCACCGGCACCCCGGCGTTGGCGTGCGGGTACACCAGGACCATGCCGTCCGCCGCGTAGTAACAGACCCGGTCGCCATCGAGCTCCAGCCGCTGGTCGATCGTGGAGGCCCAACTCGGACCGAACCACTTCCCCGCCCGGTAGGACGAAATATGCGTGCGGTCGAACACCAAGTCGAGTGCCCCGGTCAGCTCCAGATCACGCTCTTCCACGATGACATCGCCGGTGGCTATGTCGACCGGGTCGCCGACACGGGTGCACTTCGACGTGTCACGGGGATTGCCGGGGTTGTTCGATTTGGGGTCGGCTTTCCCTTTCCCTCCGCCATTGCCGCCGGGTGCGCCGTTGCCGTCGTTGCCGGGGCCGCTCCTCGGCGAGCCACCCGGGGCATCCGTCTCGCTCCTCGGTGGCGGGTTGCGGTCGCCGGAGGGGGTGGTGTGCTCGTTGTTGTTCTTCGACGGTCCGGAGTTGTCACTCGAGGCGGAGGTTCCGCCGTCGTGGGAACCGGATTTCGGGGTGTTCTCGATGTCCTTGGGTTTACCGGACGGCTTGACGGCGCCGCCCTTGAGGCCCTTCAAGGCCTTCCCCACGTCGTCGAAGAGCGAGTCGGCGCGTTTCAACAGGGGCATCAGGGCTTTGAGCGCCTTGACCAGTTTGGTGGTGAGCCCGGCGATCTTCGACGCCGTCTTGGCCACCGCGGCGACGACCTGCGGGACCACCCAGGTCAGCCCGATACCGAGGGTGAACACGACCTGCAGTGCCCAGGAGATCAGATGACCGATCAGTTCGGCGATGATGTCGCGGACCAGGGTGCGGACCGCGGCGACCACCTCGCCGGCGGTCTTGACCCCGCTGCCCGCGCCTTCGGAGCCTTTTTGCGCCGCGGTCAGCAGGACGGAGACGTCCTCGGCGCGTTCGCGGTAGGCGTCGGCGGCCTCGCCTTTCCATTCCTGGAGGTCCTTTTTGACCAGATCGGTCAGCTCGACCGAGACGTCGCCGAGCTCTTTGGCGATATTGCTCCAGGTCTGAGCCTGAGCCGCGATCGCATCCGCGTCACCGGTCAGGGCGTTCAAAGCCTCTTTCAGCGGACCGACGTGTTCGATCAGCCAGCCGACCCCTGCCGCGAGGATCGAGCCGAAGGGGTCCATCGCCATCGACAGCGCGTCGAGCGCGGTGCCGACCGCGCCCATCGCGACCGACGCCCAGTCACCGCTCTCGATGGCGGACTTGAGGTCCATCGCACTCTCGGCCAACGGCACACCGGAATACGCCGTCGTCGAATCCTGCACCGGCGCGACCAATGGATTACTCAAACCGACCAACCCCGACAATCAAACCCGGAAACCTCTGTGGAGATCAACGGGGGAAGGATAGTGACGCATCGGGATGCCACGGGTGCCACTGCGCGAACTTGCCCGAACGGATCCTTCCGGCTACCCGAACGTTCCACGAATGCGCGGTATCCGCGTGACGCGCGACACCATTCGATGAGGGCGGCCCGGAAAGGGGGGAGCCGGGAGACGCTTGAGGACGCGGCGTGAGTGACTTTCGGAAAAGCCCGCCAGGCGTGAACAATGTCGAGGTCAGCTTCGAGCCCGGACAGCGATCTCCCCTGCGAAGGCACGCGCGCGGCCGCCGTCGTCCGCATTCCAGACCACGCCGAGCACCGACTCCGGAAGTCCGGTGAGCGGCACGAAGACGACCGAATCCCGCTGTCCTTGGTATTCGGCCGTCGAGCGGCACAGCAGCATGCCGCCCTGGCCCGCCGCGGCGAGACCCATGCCTTCCTGCAGTGTGCCGACGGTCGGTCCGCGCGGTATCCGGCGGCCTCCGGGGGTGGTTTCAGGGGCTTGGGCGTGGCGCCAGTATTCAGGCGCCGGGCCGCGGATCCCGATCAGTGGGCATTCCGCCAGCTCCTCGACGGTGACGGACTCTCTGCGGGCGAACGGATGCCGAGGCGAGACGGCGAGCATCTGCGGTTGACGAGAGAAAACCGGTCCGAGTACGAGATCCGGCTCTTCCACCGGAAGCAGCACCACCGCGGCATCGATCTCCCGACGGCGGAGCGAGCCGAACGGATCGGCCAGGGGGATTTCGGTGAGCTCCACCGCGCAGTCCGGGTGGTGCTTCTCGAAACCGCCGATGGCGTTCGCGAGGTGGTCGTCGATGATGCCCTGGAAACCGATTCGCAGCACGCCGCCGATCCCTCGCGCGGCGGCGCGCGTGTGCTCGACGGCTGCCCGCAGCGCCTCGTAGGCCGGACGCAGCTCCGCGAGGAACTTCTCGCCCAGCGGTGTCAATCCCACCCTGCGGCTCGTGCGCTCGACGAGCGTCGCGCCGATCCGTCCCTCCAGTGAGCGGAGCAGCTGACTGACCCGGCTCTGGGAGACGTACAGGCGTTCGCCTGCCCGGCCGAAGTGCAACTCCTCGGCGAGCACCAGGAACGCCTCCAGCTCACGGATCTCCAGGCCGCTCATCGGGTCTCCTCCATCCCGTGGATCCAGTAATCCCGCTCATAGAAGGATGAGCCATCGGCCGTTGTTCCCGGCAGCGGACGACGGTTGCCTGGAACACATGGCGTTGAAGGAATCCAGACAGAGGAAAAACGGCTGGCCGGCGGTGAGCTCTCTCGCCGGGGCGACCTTCACCGTGGTCACCTCGGAAATGCTGCCGGTGGGTCTGCTGACCCCGATCAGCCGTGACCTGCGGGTCACCGAAGGCGCGGCGGGCCTGACGCTCACGGTCACCGGTCTGGTCGCCGCCGTCTCCGCTCCACTGCTGATCCCGGTGCTCAGGAATCTCGACCGGCGGGCCGTGCTGTTCGCATTGATGGCTCTGCTGGTGGCAGGGAATCTCCTGGCGGCGTGGTCGCCCGGGTTCAGCGTCATGCTGGTCGCCCGGGTCCTCGTCGGGATCGGCATGGGCGGAGTGTGGGCGATCGCGGCGAGCCTGGCCGTGCGGCTGGTTCCACCGCGGTCGGTCGGCTCCGCGACCTCGCTGATCTTCAGCGGAATCGCCGTGGCGTCCGTGCTGGGCGTGCCGGCGGGCACCTACCTCGGGGAATTGGTCGGCTGGCGGGCCGCTTTCCTCGGCGCCGGTGGTCTTTCACTGGTGGTACTGGCCGCGCTGGCGATGTCGCTGCCGCCCCTGCCCGGGGAAGGGGCCGTCCGGCTGGGCGAGATGCTGCGGCTGGCGGGTGTGCCGCGGGTGCGCCTCGGGCTGACCGTGGTGGCGCTGATCGTCATCGGACATTTCGCCGCGTACACCTATGTCCGGCCGGTATTGGAAGAGGTGTCCGGGGTGAGTGCGGGACAGATCGGAACGCTTCTCCTGGTCTACGGGCTCTTCGGGGTCGCGGGCAATTTCGCCTCGGGCGCCGGAGCGGCGCGATCGCCGCGGGCGACCCTGCTGGTGCTCGGGGTGACTTTGTCGGCGACGATGGCGCTGGTTCCGATCCTGGGCCTGACCATGCCGCCGGCGGCGGCGCTGTTGGTGGCCTGGGGCCTGGCGTACGGCGGTGTCTCGGTGGCCTCGCAATCATGGATGCTGGTGGCCGCTCCGGAGGCTCGTGAAGCGGCGTCGGCTCTGTTCGCTGGAGTGTTCAACGCGGCGATCGCGGCTGGGGCACTGGTCGGCGGGCTGGCCACGGACGCGGCCGGGACCACCGCGGTGATGTGGCTCGGTGGGGCCTTCGCGGCCGGGGCGGTGCTGGTTCTCGCTATCGCCGGTGGCCGGACCGCCTAGCCGGCACGACCAGGGAGCCGGTCGACCGTCGTTCACTATGCGCCTTCGGCCTCGGGAAGTCGGTCAGCCATTCGTCGCCCGGTGATCGAGATATTCGATGCTGCATCCGTCCAGTCGCTGTGCGGCGTCCGAGGCGTGGGCCGAGCAGAGCGAGCCCGTCGCCCCGTCGCGATCGGTGGCGATCGCCGCGGCCGGTTCCGTGCAGGGGGTGTGCAGCCGGTCGTAATTCCAGGAGTTGCCGCAGTCCGCGGTGGTGCACCAAGCCCGGTCTCCGAGCGAGTGCAGGGTGACGCCGTGGGTGGGGCAGATGCCCCAGGGAACGTCGCACAGATGGGGATCGCGGGCCACTCGGACGCGGGTCAGGTATGCGGCGGTCCTGGCGATCTCGCCGGTGTAGTCGGCCAGATCGTCCGTGGCTTTGTTCATCGGCTGCGCGAGCCGTTGCAAGTGCCCGTCGCCCGAGGCCTCCAGTCGAGCGGCCATTTCCGCGGTCCGCTCGGCGAGAGCGTCGGCCTCGGCGGCCATGGCCCGTAGTTCGGCCGGGACGGGTTCCGGCGTCGTCGGCTCAGGCATCGTGGTCCTCGCAGGTGCGGTGAACAAGAAGTGTCATGGGGAAAGACCGTGGCCCCGGTCCGGGTCGAACGTGGACCGGGGCCGACGGTTGGAACGTCTGGCGGCTCAGAACCAGTGGGCGCGGCCGCCCACCTTGCGTCCCGTGCCGCCGAGAATCGCGAGAACCACGCCCACGACGGCGAGAACGGCGCCGATGGTGGTCAGCACGGGAATGTCGACGACCAGGCCGATCACGAGAATGATGACTCCGAGCACGATCATGGTGACTCACTTTCCTGGAGCGGCCGAAACGAATCTTCGGCCACGATGGGGACTGGTCGGTAGTGCCCGCATTGGCGTCCCGGCAAACGCCGATGAGCCGGATTCTTGTTCGTGCGGGGGAATCGAGGCCGCGGTCGTCAGGTTCCACGATTGAAGTCCGCGGCTCGTGGGTAGACCCCTTGAGTCGTCGTGAAGTGCTGCCGGAGGAACGTAGTGTTGTTTCGCAGGAAAGCGATCGTGCCCGTTGGTGATGTCGAGCGGGCGGAGGCCGTTCTGGTCGGTCGGGGTGTCAGCCGTGAGCGGGCTGGTGGCGAGCTGAGGGAGATGGCGCGTCGTCGGCACATTTCGCTGTCACGCTGCGCGGCTTTGGTGGCTTCGACCGGTCAAGTATCGCGGTCGATGTGACTTCGCCTCGGAAGGATGCCGGCAGGCCGCACACTGGAGCAGCGTAGAGTTTGGCTCGGTCAAGCTTTGCTTCCCCGTGTGCGGAGGTATCGGCCCGTTCTTTCGGCACCTGTCAGCGGAATGCTGTGGGAGCTGAGCGCCGACGAGCCTAGCTTGGAGCGGTGTTCCCGTTCGAGTTAGTGGTTTGCGTGCTTGGTCATGATGCTTCTGGCCGCGCGCCATTGTTGCCTCACCGTCGAGTCCGGGCGCATGGACCTCGCGTCCCCCGTGGGCGAGGCGAGAACTACCAGCGATTCGACATCAAGCATTGGCGATCACCGCCGCGAGGCACGTGCTCTGGAACAGCTCGGCAAACGGTTAGGGACGAAGGGGACCTGATGCAGGCCCGCGATCGGCGGCTCGACGACGATGGCCGCGACACGGCTTCGTGGGTCGCGGCCGTCGTCTGCGGCTCAGCGCCGGTAGTGGATCTCACCGTGCAGTGCTGGTGAGGTGGGGCTGCCGCAGCGCTGTTCGAACGTCGCGTCGAGTGCGACGAGTCCGTCGGTGCCACGTTCGATGTGGTCGATGGTGAATGTCGAATAGTCGTCGGCGCAGCCTAGGCCGTTGGAGATGGCCAGGATGTGCGCTCCCTCCGTGTGGCTGTAGGTTCCAGCTCGCAGGGGTCCGGATGGTGCGGTGAAGTCGAGCGCGATGTGGTCGAATCCGTGGTCGGTCTCGGCGTCTACCCGCAGGGTTGTGCCGTTCTCCCGGAATCGCACTTCGTTCTCCGGTGAGGCGGTCCAATGACCGCTTCTGTCGCTGACGGGGTGGGCGCCCCTGTTCAGCGGTGAAGTCGAGGGTCGCGATGGTTTCGGCGGCCGCGGTCGGCGTCAGCGCGGTGGCCAGGCCGGTGGCAATGGCGAGTGTGGTGATGGCACGAGGAAACTTCATGGAACCCCCAGTGTCGGCCGCTCTCGGCGGAGCGGGTCCTTACCGATATTGCCGCTGCTTCTCGCTGCTTGCCACGGGTAGAACTACTCAACCGGGCCGCACGCGACCCGCCGAGGCGGCGCCCGGATGCGGCGTCAGTGCACGTTGATCGAAAGTGCGTACCGCGTCGGTTGAGGGTCCGGGCTGGTCGCAGGCTTGCGCACGACGGCACGGTTGGGACCTTCGTCTGTTTCGGGATGCGCCGGAGCCCGTTGTCTTTGGGCTCTCGTAAGAGTATTCGCCGGGGATTCTCTTCGGTGTGGGTGAGGGCGGGAAGGTCAGGTCAGGCGTGTCTTGCGCCTCGCGGATATGAACCGCGACGTCGTGAACACTGGTTTCTGCGATTCGACGAGGATGTCTCGGCTGGTGTGGCACCCCAGGCGATTGCGATGTAGTTGACCGATGTTTCGCCGAGGAGGTTTCCGTTCGTATCGGTTGCGAGGGTCATCGCGGCAGGTGTCGATGATCGGCTGAGGCGGAGCGGGGCTCGAACGACAGCGAACCGCCGCTGGACGCGGAAAAGGTGATGAAGGCGGTCGCCGCCGACGACCCGTCTGTGCGACTGCCGCTGGACACCATGGTCTACGACACCTGGGGAGGGTGGGAACCTGTGGGTTGTGCCGCCGAGAAAGCCGTCCCAGCATTTCGCTGATCTTTGCGCCGCGTCCTCGCTGAGGACGGCTTCCTCGTCGTCACACGCCACAGAGGGCTGGTCCGATCTCGCTCCTGTCCGGCACAAAGCGTGCCGGGTCGTGCGGAGAACTATGGGCGGACGGCGATGGCGTCCACTTCGAAGAGCATCTCGGGCAGGGCCAGCGCCGCCACGCCGAGGAGCGTCTGCGTGGGTGGCCGTGCACCCCAGATCCGGCCGATGGCCTTGCCGATGGTTTCCAGTTTGGCGGCGTCATGTCCGACGATGTAGGTGCGGAGCTGTACCACGTGGCTGAAGTCGAGCCCCACCTCCGCGAGCGCGATCTTCAAGTTCTCCAACGATTGTTCGACCTGTTCGGCGAAATCGCCGGACGTGACCTGGCCGCTGCCATCGGAGGCGTACTGGCCGGCGATGAAGACGAGTTCCCCGGCCGTGGTTGCGATGTGGCTGTAGCCGAAGCCCACCGGATCGTGCAGTCCGGCCGGATTGATGATCTCGTGCGCCATGTGAACGTCCTCCAACTGGTTCCGTCACGAAAATTTCGAACCTCGAAACCGGCAACCAGCTGCGGGCGCATCGCATTCCCACCGAGGCCTTGAGGTCGGCGATGGTCTGCCCCCCCTGTGGCACACGAACGCCACCGTCAGCCTCCTTGATCAGCCCGGGACCGTGGGCCCGGCACGACGGGACTTCGGTCTCTCCTCCCAGCCATCGCGCTGGTCGAAGCTGGGAAGTGACCAGACGGAAGAGCGAAATGAAGATCCTCGTAGCGGCGGCCGGAGACGTCATCGGCGAGCACGCCGAGGCCCTCAGGTCCACGGCGGTGCGGGCTTGGACGGGCGAAGTCGCCGCCCTCGAGCCCGGTCGGACAAGAGAGGTGAGTGGGCATGTCGAGCGTGGCTGAAGGTGCGGTCGTAGTGGGGATCGACGGTTCGGGCTCGTCCCGGCGGGCCGCGGTGTGGGCGGCGGGTGAGGCCGCGAAGAGAGGGAAGCGGCTTCGGCTGGTCCACGTGTACGTGGTTCCGCCGGTGAGGATGCCCGGGGTGGTGCCGTCGGCCGACGCGATCCGGTCGGCGTTCGAGGCGCAGGGGACGCGATGGCTCGCGGAGGCCCGTGAGGCGGTGGCCGAGCGTTATCCGGACCTGGTCGTGGAAACCGCGGCGCGCGAATGGGCGCCGGTGGCCGCGCTGATCCAGGAGTCGCAGGCGGCGTCCGTGATCGTGCTGGGTTCCCGCGGGCTGGGCGGTTTCACCGGTCTGCTGGTCGGATCGACGGCGGTGGCGTTGGCGCAGCACGGTCATTGCCCGATCGTCGTCGCGCGAGGGAAACGCCCGGAAGACGTTCCACCGGAGGCCGGTCCCGTCGTCGTGGGCACGGACGGTTCCGAGTCGAGTGACGCCGCTTTGGCCTTCGCCTTCGAGGAAGCGTCCCTCCGTGGCACGGATCTGATCGTCGTGAGGGTGTGGAACGAGGTCGCCGAGCACGAGTCGGCCCTGACAGTGAATCCGGACGAGGTCGAGTCCTCGGAGCGGCGAGCGGCCGACGAACAGCTGGCGCCGTGGCCGGCCAAGTTCCCGGAACTGCGCGTGGAGACGGTGATCGCCCGCGGTCGCCCGGTTCGTGTCCTGCTCGGTTTCGGCGAACGCGCCCAGCTGCTGGTCGTCGGGTCGCGAGGTCGTGGCGGGTTCCAGGGGATGTTGCTCGGTTCGACGAGCCAGGCACTCGTCGCGCATTCGGAATGCCCGGTGGCCGTCGTTCGCCCAGCGTTGACCGAAGGCGAGTGAGGAGCATGCGAGCACGGGATTTGATGTCCGCGCCGGTCGTCACGGTGACCCCCGGGACCACGGCCAAGCACGCGGCAGAACTACTGGCGGAGAGGGGTTTCACCGCGTTGCCGGTAGTCGATGAGGACGACCGGCTGATCGGCATCGTGACCGAGGCCGACCTCATCCGGAACCGGTTCCCGCACGACGTCCGCTCGGGCACTGGCCACGAAGCACGGCCGAGGCCGGGACTGACCGTCGCCCGCTGCTCGACGGGCGTATCCGCGCGATGCCCATTGTGGACGGTTCGAAGGTGGTCGGAATCCTGACACGAGGCGACTTCGTGCGTGCCTTCGCCCGATCCGACGAGGCGATCGCCGCGGACGTCCGCCATCACTTGTCGATCTACGGCGGGCCGGGGCCGGTGGACGGTCGAGGCGCACGACGGCGTCGTGCGGGTCGGCGATGCCTACGACAACGACACCGATCGTCATGTGGCCAAGCTGCTGGCCGAGGCGGTTCCCGGTGTCGTGGAAGCGAAAGTGACCTATCAGGAGGACGAAGGATGAACGCGGCCGACCGGAAGATCGTCGTCGGGGTGGACGGGACCGAGCCGGGGCGGGCAGCCGTCCGGTGGGCCGCCGCCGTCGCCGAGGAGCGACTGCTGAAGATGCTCGTCGTGCACGCCCTGCACGTCGACAAGCTGGCCTACGGAGCCGGTTTGGCGGGGCCCACGCCCTGGTACGACGTACTCGCCGACGAGGGCAAACGAGTGCTGGAAGAGGCCGTCGCGCAAGCGCGTTCGGTGGCACCCGGGGTCGAGGTGGACACGCGAATGCCGGCGGATTCCCCGGTCCCCGCCTTGATCGACGCGTCGAAGTCGGCGGCGATGGCGGTCGTCGGCGGCACCGGGAAGGGCTTCTTCGCGGAGATGACGATCGGTTCGACGGCGTCGGCGGTCGTCGCGCACGCTCACTGCCCCGTGGTGGTCATGCGGGGACGGAAGAACACCACCGCGTATCCGGCGGAGGGACCGATCGTGGTGGGAATCGACGGCAGCCCGCTGAGCGAGCGCGCACTGGAAGCCGCCTTCGAAGAAGCCGCGTGGCGGCGGGCCGACCTGGTCGCTGTCCACGCGTGGCGTGACGTCACCTACGACGACTCCTATGGGATGGCCCGGCTCGTCGTGCGGTGGGAGTCGATCGAGGACGAGGAACGACGGCTGCTGGCCCAGCGGCTCGCGGGCTGGCAGGAGAAGTACCCGGACGTCAAGGTCGAGCGGGTCCTCGTCGAGGACCGGCCGCGGCATGCCCTGCTGGAGTGGAGCGCCAAGGCGCAGCTGGTGGTCGTGGGAAGCCGGGGGCGGGGCGGGTTCACCGGGCAGTTGCTCGGTTCGACCAGCCAGGCGCTCGCGCACCACGCGGAGTGCCCGGTGATGGTGGTCCGGCCGGAGAAGCCGCGGTGACCGTTCTCCGTGCTCCCGCGGTGCCGACTTCCGCCTGATTGTCCGAAGCGGACGCTCAGTGGCGGGCGGCGAACCACCTCGCCGCCCGCCGGCTCTACCTGATGGACAATCCGCTGTTGCCGGGGCTCGGGTTCATGCCGGGGCGGGGGGGGGGGGGCCCCCCCCCCCCCCCCCCCCCCCCCGGCTCTACCTGATGGACAATCCGCTGTTGCCGGGGCTCGTGTTCATGCCTGGCTCCTTCGTGCGGAGAGCCCGGCACGGAGAAGATCCTGCCAGGAAATGACGCCGATCACGCGGCCGTGTTCGACGACCGGGACGGAGCGGAGCCGTCGCTCCAGCATTTTCGCCGCCAGGTCGGTCAAGTCGCCGTCGGGATGGGCACCGGCTGCCGGTCGCCGCATCAGCGCGCTCACTTTGGTGTGCCCGCTGAGCATGACCCCGCTGTCTGGGTCGTGGTCGTGGAGATGACTCGCCCGGACCAGATCCTCTTCGGCCAGCACTCCGAGCAGTTCGCCGGTGCCCCCGAGTCCTTGCCGTGCGGTCGACGAAGTCCTCGGCAACGGCTTCTAAGCCCTCGGCAGAAAGTTACTACGATAGTAGTCCCGAACACTACTATTGCAGTGACTTCTACTGCGGGAGTAGTTTGTGGCGGTGTCCGCACGACGTGACGAACTCCTCGACGCCGCGATCTCGGTCCTTGGCGAGCGTGGCATCCACGGTCTGACCCACCGCGCCATCGACGCCGCCGCCGGGCTGCCCACCGGCTCGGCCTCCAATCACTTCCGCACCCGGGACGCCTTGCTCAACGCGGTCGTGGAACGCACGTCCCACCGGGAGCGGGCGAGCTGGGAAGCCCTCGCGACGACGTACTACCCGGTCACCCCGCAGGAGCTGGCGCAGGCGATGGCCGGGCTCGCCCGGGAGGCGACCGGCCCGAACCGGACGCTGACCCTGGCCCGGTACGCGATCCTCGTCGAGGCCGGCATCCACCCCACGCTGCGGCCACAGCTGCTGGCCACCGGCGCCCGGGTCAACTCCTGGTTCATGAACTGGCTGCGCGCCGCCGGCTCCACCGATCCCGATCGGGACGCGCCCATCATCGCCAACCACTGGACCGGGATCGTGCTGCACGAGCTGGCCATCCCGGACCCGGCGTTCGACCCCTACCCGCAGATCGCGGCGCTCGTGACGAGCGTCGTCCGCCCCCGCACCGAGGAGGTCCCGATATGACCGGCAAGCGACCGGCGCCGGACCGCGACGCGATCTGGCGGGTCATCGCCGCCCAGCGGACCAGCCTGGCGGACCTGCTCGACGACCTGTCCGACGACCAGTGGCGCCGGCCGTCGCTGTGCGACGGCTGGACCGTTCGCGAGGTCGCCGCGCACTTGACGTTGCAGCAGCTCGGCCTCCGCGACCTGATCGCGACGATGGCCCACTGGCGCGGCAACATGGACCGGACCATCCAGGACGCGGCCCGCCGGCGCGCCGCGGAACTGCCGCCCGCCCGGATCACCGCCGAGATCCGCGCGACGGCCGGCTCGCGGCGGCACACCCTCGGCGTCACCTACCTGGAAACGCTCGCCGACATCCTCATCCACGCCCAGGACATCGCCATCCCCCTCGGCCTCCGCCACGAGATGCCGCCGGACGCGGCGGCCGTCGCCGCGGACCGGGTGCTGTCCATGCGCTGGCCGCCTCCCCTTCCGGCGGCGCGCAAGGTGGCCGGGTTCCGGCTGACCGCCACCGACATCTCCTGGTCCACCGGCGCGGGTCCGGAGGTCCGCGGCCCGATGAGCGCGCTGCTGCTGGTCTGCGCCGGCCGCCTGGCCGCTCTCCCTCGCCTGTCCGGAGACGGCGCCGTCGATTTCGCGGCCCGCCTTTCGGCATCCGCCTCGGCGTGACCTGATGAGAGAGGATCACATGGAGTCTCTGTGGACGACACTCGGCGTCGTGGCCGTGGTGGTGGTCATCGTCCTCGTCTTGGTCGCGCTGTTCCTTGTGGTCAAACTGGTGCGGAAGCATCGTCAGGTCCATCAGCCGGGCACGCCGGTGCCGACCAAGGTCGCCTACTGGGTTTCCCTGGCCTACACGGTGTTCCCGTTCGACTTGTTGCCTGACCCGGTGTACTTCGACGACATCGTGGTCCTGGCCGGCGGCCTGGTCTACGTCAGCAGGTCGCTTACGAGGAAGGCGCGCGACGACCGCCGGGCGGGGTGAATTGCCGCTGTGCTCGACCAGAACCCTCTCGTCGGCGGCACTCTCGGGGCCGTGACCAATGACGGCGGGGTTGATGCGCCTGAGTGAGGCTGCCACTGACTGCAGACGACCCGGTCGTTGCCGGTCGGCGAGTTCGTCTTCGAGTCGTGGTGGAGAGACGCCGCATGTCGCGAAGATGGCGGTTCCGCGCAAATTTCCACGAGCGCGGAGGTTGTACGTCGATATTGACTGCTGCGGTACACTGCCTGAAGTCTCCTCGTATGAGCCGGGTCGGTCTGGTGCGGTCGCGTCAGGCAATTGCGAACCATGGCTCTATGTCGGGCGACGTGGTGTACGAGACTCAGGTGGAAAGTGGTGAATTATGTCCCGGACAGCCGTCAAGTCGCGTCACGATCGTGTGAGTCGCTTGGGGCGGTGATCCGTACAGAGGCATGAGATTCGGCTATCGTTCGGTTCTGTTCATCTCACCGGACCGAGAAGCCGCATGTCCTGATGGGACTTTCCACGTGTGCCAATTCTTGGCCGACGTGTACAGCTCTCGGCGTTTATGCGCGTTCGTGTGAACGCATGCCGCTGAATCGTTCGCGAGGGCATTTCCAGGTTATCCGGAGTGCTGTCACTCTTGCGTCCGTGTCGAATGGTGACGGCGTGTCGAGTCGCGGATTTATGACGGCCCGTGTGTCGAGGCCGCACGGTGGTCGATAACCCGTTTCCCGAAAATGTCGTGTTCCGGTATGCCGACGCCGTGACGGTTTCCTGCGCCCGTCCCGAGGGGGCTTCGTCATCGAAAGCCGATGCGCTCGGGGCCAATGACCTATACCAATACTCCTGCACCTCTGGTGCGATCTTGCGAGGAGAACGCCATGCGTCCCATGACCCGAGACGAGGTGCGCGGTGCGATCGTGAACCTGGAACCAGCCGAGAAGAGGGTTCGGCTACCGGCCTGGTTCGACGACGTGTCCTGGCACGAGATCGACTACCTCGGATGGCGAGACCTGCGCGCCCCGAAACGGGCTTATCTTGTCACCGCGACCGATGATCAGGCTTTCGGCGTGCTTCTGCGCCAGGCCCCGAATCACGCGTTTCTCGCGTCGCGCGCGATGATGTGCGACCTGTGCCGGTCCAGTCGCCGGTTCAACGAGGTTTCGCTCTTCACCGCTCAACGCTCGTCCCGGGACAAGCGTCGACGGCTCAGCGCCCGCGGTCTTCACTTGTGCACTGATCTCGATTGCATGGCGATTATTCGCAGCAAGCCGGTGCGCCGACCCATCGACTCGTCGGTCGAGGACGCCATCAAGGAGCGCAGTGAGGGTCTGCGTTCGCGCATGATCGCGTTCATTCGATCGGTAGCCGAGGTCGAGCCGACCACGCTGTAAGGCCTTCGACGAGCGTCCGGTACCGGTACCGACTCGCAGGCGTGCTGGTACCGGGCGCTGAGTCTTGCCCCGATTGCTCGCCGATTGTGCCGACTCGGCGCTTCGTGGCTCGCACAAGCACCGCCTGCTCAGGGGTGGCGTCGAAATGTGAATCTCCGACGCGCTTGCGGCGCAACGGTTTCGCACTGTCGATATAGGACTGATCGCGGTCCGGGCAGACGACCTCGATCGTCGGGTGCCGTGTCAGCCGGCCGCCACAGCTCGGCTTCCCGGTCCGGCGGCAAGTCCGGTGGCCTGCGGGTTCGCATATCGATTACCGCGGTTCCACCGCTACCGGGGTCGGGGCAGCGTCACCGTCGTAGGGGCCGGCCCGGACGATTACGGGAGATCGAACGGGGCGGGGAAGTGGCCTTTCCAGATCTGGCGGGATGCCTGTTCGGGGTAGGGCAGAGTCTTCGATTCGGTGTCCAGGACGCGGGTGAGGTGCTCGCCGGGCCGGTGGGCGGACCAGCCGGCGTCGCCGGTGGTGACGAAGCGGACCCATGCCTCCTGGAGTTCGTGGGAGAGTGCGACGGCTTCGGGAGNCCTCACCGGCTTCACCTCCCTGATCGAGCTCGACGTGATCGAGCCCCAGGACGCGCTCGCCGCGATCGACGTGCAGCTGGACCGGCTGTTCAGGAGCACCTGACCCGCTTCCGGCCTCCGCCCCGCTGAATGCCAATCGGTTCACGCGAACGAGTGAAAGCCCCTGAGGCTTTGTGCGGCTGCGGGGACCATGGCGGCATCTTTCGCCGAGTGGCGTGATCCGGGGAGGTTTCGTGTCGCCTGATGCGCTGCATCGCACGGTTCTGGTTGTGGACGTGGAGCGATTCAGCGGCCGGAAGAACCCGGAACAGAGGACTGTGCGCAACGCCGTCTATGCGGCCTTGGCTCAGGCGCTCGGCTCGCATTGGAGCATCTGCCATCACGAAGACCGGGGTGACGGCGTGCTTCTTCTGGCGCCGGCGGATGTCCCGAAGCAGCTGTTCGTCGAGCAGGTGCCCGGTCGCTTGGTGAAAGCGTTGAACAGGCACAACCGGGCCCACGGGACCGGCGAACAGGTCCGGCTGAGGATGGCGGTGCACGCCGGGGAGGTTCTGCTCGACGCGCACGGCGCGACCGGCGTCGCGATCAACCACACGTTCCGGTTGCTCGACGCGGCGCCGTTGAAGGACGCCCTCGCCGGGTCGGCCGGTGTGCTCGCGGTGATCACCTCCGACTGGTTGTTCCGTGAAGTGGTCTGGCACAGCGCTGCCGATGAGACCCGCTATCGGCCCAAACGCATCCGGGTCAAGGAAACGGAGACGGTGGGGTGGATCTGCCTGCCGGACGACCCGTACCCGCCCGACGTCAGCCAGGCGGAGTGGCCGGAGGACGTCTGCCCCTATCCGGGGCTGCGGGCGTTCCAACCCGACCAAGGGCGTTGGTTCTTCGGCCGCGAGGCGACCCTGTCGGTGTTGATGGACAAGATCGATCACCGCGGCGGGCCGGTCTTCGTCGTCGCACCGTCCGGTGCCGGCAAGTCGTCGCTGCTTCGAGCCGGCGTGATAACCGCGGTCGCCGGCAGTGGACGCCCATGGCTGTTGCTCACCCCGGCGAAGGAGCCCTGCGAGACACTGGCACAGCAGGTCGCGCGGCTCATCGACGACAGCGTGGACGGCGTGCTCTCAGCGGTCGGATCTGATCCTGCCCTGCTGGCGAGCAAGCTGCCTGACGGGACTGTCATCGTGGTGGATCAGTTCGAAGAGGTGTTCACCCTGTGCGCCGGCGAGGCCGAGCGGCGGCGTTTCATCGCCGCACTGATCGCGATGCGTGCGGTTCTCGGGGTGCGGGGCGACTTCTACGGCCACTGCCTCGCTGACGATCAGCTCGCAGCTTTCCTGCCGGCAAGCCAGTTCAACCTCCAGGCGATGACTCCGGCCGGGTTGCGAGCGGCCATCGAGCGGCCGGCTCGGCAGATCGGCGTCGACGTCGAGCCGAGTCTGGTCGAGGTCCTCCTGCACGAGATCGGGACGGATGCGGGCGGGCTCCCGCTGCTGGCCCACGCGTTGGCCGTCACCTGGCAGCGACGCACGGGCGACAAGCTGACCTTGGCGGATTACGACCGGACCGGGCGGATCCAAGGCGCGATCGTGGCTACCGCGGACGAGGCCTACGCGCGTTGTTCCACGGCCGAGCAGCGCATGATCTTCCAGCACATCCTCATGCACCTGGTCGTGGTCAGGCACGACGCGCCGCCTGCCAGGCGGCGCGCGGATCCGGCCGACCTTGTCAAAGGTTTCGAAGCACCGCGGACGGCTGAGACAGTGCTCGGCTGGCTGATCGAGAAACGTCTGGTCACGCTGGACGGCAACGCCGTCGAGCTTTCCCACGAAGTGTTGCTGCGGGCGTGGCCGCGGCTCGGCGCCTGGATCGAGACGGGCCGCAACGATCAGGTCATCCGGCAGCAGTTGATCGAGGCCGCCGACCAGTGGGAGAGGGAAGGGAAACCGGTCGGATCGCTGTATCGCGGTGATCGGCTGGCCACCGCGAGGGGGTGGCAGTCCAGGAGTGAGCACCGCGCCGCCCTCACACCGCTCGGAGCGGCTTTCCTCAGCGCGTCGATCCGGCACGAAAGCCGGCGGGCCGGAGTCCGTCGAACCGCGGTCACCATGCTGGCCGTTCTCGGCCTTGTCGCGTCCAGCGCCGCCGTCTACGCCTTCCAGCAACGCGACATCGCCCAGGAACAACGCGACGCCGCGATCTTCAACAAGGTCACCGCCGAGGCGAACCGGATACGGACCATCGACGTGTCGCTGGCTGCCCAGCTCGATCTCGTCGCCCACCGCATGCGCCCGGCGGATCCGGACACGGGCACCCACTTGATCGTCGACGCGAACGCGCCGCTGTCCGCCGCGTTGCCCTCGGGCGCCAAGGACGTCAGCGTGGTGGCGTTCAGTCCCGATGGGCGAACGCTGGTCACCGGCAGCGGCAGCGGTGACAGGCTCGTGCGGTTGTGGAACGTCGCCGATCTGGCCCGCCCGGTGCTACTGAACGAAACCATCAGTCACGGCGAAGCAACCCGTGCGCTGGCGTTCAGCCCGGACGGACGCACTCTGAGCACTGGCGGCGCCGACAACACGGTGCGGCTGTGGAACGTCACCGACCCAGCCCACCCTGAGGCGCTCGGCCCGCCGATCACGGGGCACACCAAGACGATCCGGTCGTTGGCGTTCAGTCCTGACGGGCGGACGCTGGCCAGCGCGGGCGACGATCGGACCGTACGGCTGTGGAACGTCACCGACCTCGCCCGGCCCACGGCACTCGGCCCACCGGTGGCCGACAACACCGACACCATCCACTCCGTGGCGTTCAGTCCTGACGGCCGGACTCTGGTCACCAGCGGTGATGACCGGACAATGCGACTGTGGGACGTCGCCGTGCCGGACCGAGCCAAACCCTTCGGGCCACCGTTGACCGGACACACCGGGGCTGTCCATTCGGTGGCGTTCAGTCCCGATGGACGGACGCTGGCCAGCGCGAGCAACGACCGGACAGTTCGGCTGTGGGACGTCGCCGACCGGGCTCGCCCGGTGGCGCTGGGCCGGCCGATCACGGGGCATGCCAGCGCAATCCGGTCGCTGGCGTTCAGTCCTGACGGGCGGACGCTGGCCACCGGCGGTGATGACTGCACCGTGCGGCTGTGGGGCGTCACCGATCCGGCCCGCCCCACGCCCATCGGCGCGCCGTTGACCGGGCATGCCGACAGCGTCCGGTCGATGGCGTTCAGCCCGGACGGCCGCGTCCTGGCCACCGCCGGTAACGACCGGGCGGTCAGGCTGTGGCACATACCCGACACTGTCCTAAATGGACATACGGGCGAAGTCGACGCGTTGGCGTTCAGCCCGGACGGGCGCATCCTTGCCACCGGCGGCGGCGACCGGACCGTCCGGTTGTGGACGCTGGCCGATCGGCGGCAGCTGGGCCGTCCGCTCACCGGCCACCAGGACGCCATCAACGCCTTGGCGTTCAGCCCGGACGGCCGCGTGCTGGCCACCGGCGGCGGCGACCAGACCGTGCGACTGTGGGACGTCACCGATCCGGCCGGCCCCACGCCCATCGGCGCGCCGATCACCGGGCATGCCGACGACGTCCGGTCGATGGCGTTCAGCCCGGACGGCCGCATCCTGGTCACCGGCGGCGATGTGAAGGACGAGAACTCCGCGCGGTTGTGGGACGTCGCCGATCCGGCCAAACCCGTGCTGCTGTCCCGGATCGTGATCGGACGGGACGCCAACGCCCTGGCGGTGGCGTTCAGCCCGGACGGAAGAACTCTGGCGACGGGCACCGAATACAGCGACGTCGCGGTGTGGTTGTGGAACGTTTCCGATCCGGCCAAACCGACGTTGCTGTCCGGACCCCTCAAAGGGCACCGGGACGACATACGCCGGGTCGTGTTCAGTCCGGATGGGCGGACATTGGCCAGCGGCAGCGACGACGAGCAGGTGCGGCTGTGGGACGTCACCGATCCCGCTCACGCCACACCGCTCGGCGAACCCCTTGCCGGCCACACCAACCCCGTCTCGGGGGTGGCGTTCAGCCCGGATGGTCACACGGTGGCCAGCGGCAGCGCCGACAACACCGTGCGGCTCTGGCGGACAGCCGACCGGACACAGTCGGGTCAGCCGCTCACCGGGCACCAGGCCCACGTCAACACGGTGGAGTTCAGCCCCGATGGCGCCACTCTCGCCACCGGCAGCCATGACCACACCGTGCGGCTGTGGGACATGACCGTGCTCCAAGCCGTGCGCGGCATCTGCGCCGTCACGGGGAACACGCTCACTCGCGAGATGTGGGACAAGTTCGTGTCGGCCGAGCTGCCGTACAGTCCGCCGTGTTCCTGAGACAGGGTCGGCCGCCGCACTCCAGTGTCGAGTCCGGCGTCACGCGAGATGGGACATGGCCAACCGAACTATTCGTATCGAGAACGATGTGGACTCCCCGCTGGAGGGCGGCGCGCATTGGTGGCCGAAAACGCGGCGCACTAGCGGTTGTCGTACGCCGCGCGGGCGGCGTCGATGTGAGGCAGGTGTTCGATGCTCCAGTCGAGCAGCGGTGCGGTGGCCTCGCGCAGGGTCCGGCCCATCGTGGTCAGCTCGTAGCTGACGTGCGGTGGCATGACGTTGCGGACCGTGCGCGTCAGGATTCCGTCGCGCTCGAGGTCGCGCAGCGTCACTGTGAGCATGCGCTGGCTGATGCCGTCGATGGCCCGCTTGAGTTCGGTGAAGCGTCGCGGCCCGTCCTTGAGCATGCGCACGATCAGCAGCGCCCACTTGTCCCCGACGATCCCGAGGACTTCGCGGGCTTGGCACGGGTCCTGCATGGTTACCTCCTGAGAACCGGGGCACCGAAAAGTGCCGTATTGCCCGGTGCGCGTCGTGTGGATCACGATGGGCTCGGTTATCAAAGGGTACCGAGGCACGAGGAGGAACCACGCGGCTATGGCCACCTTTCTGTTGGTACACGGCGCCTGGCACAGCGGGCGGGCCTGGGACCGGGTGGTCCCGTTGCTGGAGTCGGCCGGGCACCGGGCGTTCGCGCCGTCGCTGACCGGTTACGGCGACAAGGCAGATCTGCTGGGCCCCGAGGTCGGCCTCGGCACCCACATCGACGACGTCGTCGGCTTGATTGACGGCGAGCGTCTCGACGACGTCGTGCTCGTTGGGCACAGCTACGCCGGGATGGTCATATCGGGGGCCGCTCACCGGGTCCCGGAGCGGATCGCGCATCTGGTGTTCCTCGACGCGATGGTGCCCGAAGACGGCGAAGCCGCGGTCGATGTCCTTCCGGTCACCAAGCGGCTCATCGACCTCGCCGTGGACGGCTGGCGGGTTCCGCCGATGGCGGAGCAGCCGCCGCCGCTCGGCTTGTTCGGGGTCACTCATCCCGAGGATGTCGCCTGGCTGCGTTCGATGCTGTCGGACCATCCGGTGCGGTGCCTTCAGGAGCCGGTCCGGTCGGACCACCCGGCCGCGCGCACGATTCCGCGTACGCACATCCATTGCGTCGGGGCTGGGCCGGCAGGCATCACCCGGCGCCCCGTCCCGGCAGGCGAGCGGGTGCGGGAACTGCCGACCGGCCATGACTGCATGATCACCATGCCCGTCGAGCTCGCCGGGCTGCTGATCGAGGCGATCTAGCCGTCGCTGCGGTCGAGACCCGTACCGTGGTCTGACAGGCTAAGTCGCCGTGGCGTTGCCGGAAGGACGTTCATGCACGAGGAGCACTCTCTCTTCACGCGGGCCGCGGAGCTGGCTGCCGAATATGTGGCCGGTCTTGGTGACCGGCCTGTCGCGCAGCCTGTCGACCTCGCGGTCTTGCGGCAGGCCTTCGGTGAAGAACTCCCCCCGGGAGCCCAGCCCTCCGGAAGCCGTCATCGAGGAACTCGCCCGCGTCGCCGAGGAAGGGCTCGTGGCCACGGCGGGTCCGCGGTTCTTCGGGTTGGTCATCGGCGGGGCCTTGAGGTCCGCGGTCGCGGCGGACTTCCTGGCGGCGGGATGGGACCAGAACAGCTTCAATCCCGCTCTGTCACCGGCAGCGGCCGCCGCGGAGGACGTCGCCGGCAGGTGGCTCAGGGATCTCCTTGGCATTCCGGCCACCGCGTCGACCGGATTCGTCACCGGGGGCCAGGCGGCCAACACGGTCGGGCTGGCGGTGGCACGTCACCACGTCCTCGCTCGAGCCGGGTGGGATGTCGAACGGGACGGTCTGGCTGGGGCGCCCGCGCTCCGGGTCGTCGCAAGTGCCGAGCGGCACGCGACCATCGACCGCTCGCTGAGGTTGCTCGGTATCGGAACCCGGGCTATCGAGGCGGTGGCCGCAGGTCCGCAGGGCGCGATCGACGTCGAGGACCTGGCCAGGGTGCTGGCTGCGGGCGAGGGCCCCACGATCGTCTGCCTGCAGGCGGGAAACGTGAACACCGGTGCCTGCGACGACCTGCGCGCCGCCTGCACACTCGCGAAGGGCCACGATGCCTGGGTCCACATCGACGGTGCCTTCGGACTCTGGGCCGGCGCCAACCCCGCGACAGCGGCGCTGGTCGACGGCCTGGAGCTGGCCGACTCCTGGGCGTGCGACGGGCATAAGTGGCTGAATGTCCCCTACGACTCCGGCTTCGCGTTCTGTGCTCACCCGGCGCTGCACGCCGAGGCGATCGCTTATCGCGCTCCCTACCTTGCCGGCTCTGCCGAGCTCTCCCGAATGGGCGACCTCACGCTCGAGGCATCGCGTCGCGCACGGGTGTTCGCGGTGTGGGCGGCCTTGCGGGAGTTGGGGCGCGATGGTGTGGCAGACCTCGTCGACCGCTGCTGCAGGCTTGCGCGGCTGTTCGCCACGATCCTCGCCGAAGGTGGTGCCGAGATCGCCAACGACGTCGTCCTGAACCAGGTGCTCGTCGGGTTCGGCGACGACGACCGCACCGACGCGATCATCGACGCGGTCCAACGGGACGGCACCTGCTGGCTGGGCGGCACCACCTGGCGCGGTCGTCGCTATCTGCGCATCTCGGTCTCCAACTGGTCGACCACCGAGTCCGACGTCGAGCGCTCGGCCGCGGCGATCCTTCGGGCGGCAGCGGCGAACTGATGGGAGCCAACCCTCCGCGGCTAGGGGAAGGCGGCATGGCTGAACAGAACGCCGTCGGCGAGGACTTCTTGGCTGCTCTGAGCTTCTTCGTCGCTGACGACGTCGCCACGGCTTCGGGGCGGACATGACCGCTGCGACGGCTTCATCGAGCGTGTCACCCGGGAGAGACCCGGCATCCGGTGCGTAACGCCAACGCCAGCAACGCTTCTGGTACGCACGACGAGCAGGCGGGGACCAGTTCGGGAGTCCACAGCCGTTCTGCCGTACGCGGATGCGCCGAAGGAAGATCGCGCCGTGTCGGCTTCGGCGATCACGGGTGGTCGCGTGGAGTTCGCGAACGTTCTCACAGCTGACTTGGCCGGCTGCGCTCGCCACAACGTGTGAACGCATCCCGGTGCGGGTGCTACGGCGGGCGTAGTGCGGTGATCGGATGGCGATGCCCGGCTGACCCATTGGGTCTGCATACGAACCCCGCGTATCGATCACGCCACGTCCACCTCCAGCCGAGGATCGCTGCGAGGAGATGGACGAAGTGGTGGTGATCGGGGGCGCAGCACGTGGTGGACGGCTGTGGCCGGAGATCTTGGTAGTCGTCCCGTTCCGTGCGCCGCGTGTCGCTTGTCGGGGTGTGCTCGGTAGCCGGTGTATCGCGAATGAACCTCCGCTGAACCTTCCGCTGGGAACCTTCGATGTCGGCTGCGGAAGTCGAGCGAAGGGGTGGGCGTCGCGGTGAGGAATCCGACAGGCTTCCGGGAGGCGGGAGGGTGGGAAAGTCGTGAATAGGAAACCGGATCTGACCAGGGCGATCCTTTACTCGGTATCTGGTGGTGTCTTGACCGCGGTATTCGGTGTGCTCGGATCCGCGGACGCGCAAGCGGAGCCCAGGAACACCGCCGGCCAACCCTCCGGCGCGCCGGCCAGGAAAGCGCCGCCGAAAAAAGCGAACAACAGCGGCTCCGCGAACGCGGCCGAGAAAAAAGTAGAAAAATCCGACAAGTTAAAAAAGGACGCCGAGGAGAAGAGGAAGCGTCAGGGGAGTAGTTCGTCGGCGATTGCGGATCGGGATGTTGCGAAGAGGGATAAGGATGCGGAGGAGCGGCGGCGTGGTCGGGTGGCGGGGTCGTCTGCTATTGCGGATCGTGAGGTGACAAGGGAGGACGAGAAGGGGGCTCGTGCGCCGGTGCGGATGCCGGAGCATCTTCGTGAACTGCTCTATGGAAAGCACAAGCCCGAGCACACGGACCCGCTCCTGATGCCGCGATCGGACAAGCCCGTCCCGCGTGACGGGTCGAGCACGGCAGGACCCCTGCCGGTCCGCCCGCCGGAGAAGAGCGTCTTGGCACAGGTCGAGGAGTCCGTCGAGGACACGGTTGGAGGCGCGCTGTCCACGGCCAGGGATTGGGCCCAGGACGAGATCGACCGGGAACGCGCGGCCGAGGACAAGAACGCCGATTGGCTCACCTTGGGACGGCGTGCCGCGGCCGGCGGCTACGCGTCTTTGCACGACGGCGCCCAGCAGGCCGGTAAAGCCCTGGACCTGCTCAACCGCGCGAAAGACGGCGATCCGGAAGCACAGCGGCAGATCGAAAAGTACGCCCAGGACGCCGCCGAAGGCATCGCGAACACCGCGACCGACGCTTGGAACGACCCACAGGGGACGTGGAACCGGGCCGTCGAAAGCACCGAGAAGGCGGTCGAGGACTTCAAGGACGCCCCCGCCTCCAGTATCGGCGGCATCCTCAGCGATGTCGTGGGGCCGGGCAAGTTCGCCAGACCGTTGAAGGCGGTCGACGCGGTCACTCCCGATCGGGACAGGGAACGAGCGTCGGACCCCGTTGACGAGGGTGGTGCACCAGGCACGCTCGCGCCTGCCGGCGGTCAGCCGAATGACGCGACCGGGCGGGACCCGCGGAGCACGATGACGGATGCGCGGCGTTCGGACGACAACGCCGGCAGTGGCCCGGTCGTAGTGCCGATGCCGGTGACGCAAGTTCCGAACCTCTCGCGCCCCGGACGGTCGGCCGATCGGCCATCGAAGGACTCGACGCCGGAGGGCGGCTCATCCAGGCGAGACGCCCGCGAATCGGCAGGCGCGCCGTCGAGGACGTCCGGTACCCGGCCGAGCGACAAGCCTGTGACAGATCGAGACGCCGAACGGGATTCCGGCCGCGCTGTGAACGACCGGACCGGTGCGGCCGAGCAGCCGGACCGATGCCCTGCGAACAGTTTCGTGCCCGGCACCGCCGTCCTGCTGGCCGACGGCACGTACAAACCGATCGAACAGGTCAGGCTCGGCGACCAGGTACTGGCCACAGACCCCGTCACCGGCCTCACCCAGGCCCGGCCGGTGATCAACCTCATCCCCGGCCAGGGTATGAAGGAACTGGTACGGATCACCGTCGACACCGACGGCGACCATGGCGACGCCACCGGCACCGTCACCGCCACAGACGAACACCCCTTCTGGGTCGCCGACACCGGCCGCTGGACCGACGCCGAAGACCTGGACCGCGGCCACCTGCTCCGTACACCCGACGGCCGTGTGGTGAAGGTCATCGACGTGCACACCTGGATTCAGCCACAACAGGTGCACAACCTCACCGTCGAGGGCCTGCACACCTACTACGTCCGGGCGCAAGGGGGCTCGGTCGGCGCAGACCTTCTGACCCACAACATATGCGTCGAACCTGGGCAGGACGGCGCCGACGAAACCCTCGGCCGTGACGATCCCGGCGATGAACTGGAAGCCCGCCCCGCGCCCCAGCAAGCCGTGCACGAACCGATCCGGAACCGGGTCAAGCTCCGCCAGTCCACCAAAAGAGCGATCTACCGGGACGCCGAACGGCAGCCGGACGGCTCCGGCGACTTCGTGTGTCAGGCATCCCGGGAACGGATCCCTGCCGCGCGCAATCCCGACGGCAGCCTCGTCAGGATCAACCCCGACACCGGCAAACCCGACCCCGCCGGCATAACCGTCCCCGAGCCGGGGAAATTCGAATTCGGGCACCAGCCAGGATCGGAATGGTGGCGCTACAAAACCGAAGCCAAAGCGGGCGACTACACCCGCAAGAAAGTCATCGAAGACCAGAACGATCCCGGCCGCTACCGTCTCGAAACACCCGCGGCCAACCGCAGCCACAAATACGAACTACCACCGTGAACCGGCGAACCAGGCCAGGTAGCATACGGTACAACGGAAACGAGGTGTGATGACCAGCTTGGACCGCGAAGGACGCGACGAACTCCATTACGCGGCACAGAATGGCGACGTCGCCGCGATCCGGCGTCGCCTGGCGGACGGCGTCGACGTGAACATCACCGAGAAACGCAGCAACTACACGCCACTGCACTTCGCGGTCCAAGAGGGCAAGGTCGAGGCCGCACGGGCGCTGCTCGACGCGGGCGCGAACATTCACGCCGTCTATTCACCGGGCGCGACGCCGCTGCACCTCGCGGTCATCCGATGGCGCAAAGCGTCCGACGGCGCGATGATCAAGCTCCTGCTCGACCGCGGTGCGGACAAGACCGCGACCGAGACCAACGGCCACACCCCGGCCGAGATCACCAAGGGCCAGTACGGATTCCCCGCCGAGCTGACGGAGGCGCTGCAACCATGACCGAGCAGGCTCTCGACGACCATCTCACCCGATACCTCGGCCAGGGCAGGCGAGAGGCCGACGTCGGCGGTGTCGAGATCTGGCGGCACGAACGCCCCGAGTTCGTCACCGTCGCCACCCATGGCCTGGCCGGTCAGCCCGTCACGGCGGTTTACCCGCAAGAACTCGTGTGCTCCGTCGAGCACGGCCAGGACGGCGCCGCGCTCTTCCTGGTGGAGGCCACCCTCAAGATCATCCAGGAAAATCGCCGCGGTGTCGTCAACAACCAGGTGATCCGCAACGATCAGCCCCTGCTCGCCCGCACGGATATCACCGGCGTCCTCGTCAGCGTCCATCCTCTACTCGACGACTTCGACGTGGTCTTCGATGCGGACAGGAAAGTCCTGGTCGAGCTGATGACCCTGATCCCCCTCACCAGCGCCGAAGTCGCCCAGTCCGCCAGCGACGGCGTCGAAGCGCTGCTCGACCACTTCGAAGCCACCGACCCGCCCCTGCTCGACATCCAGCGGGCCTCCAGCACCTGAGTCGCGCCACGGCGCAGTACCCGCGAGGCCCCGCCCGGGAGCGCCGTGCGCGGGGGCGGCTCTGCGGGCGCGGGGCGAACCTTCGGCGCGCGGTCCGGACGACCACGTGCGCCCCGGTTCCGTCACTCAGACGGGTTCAGGGGCGCGACTGTGCTCCCGTTCGGGCACATTCGCCTCGACCCGCTCCATCAGCAGCGCGAACGACATGACCAGCAACGGGATCATCAGCACCATCCACATGATCCTTCTAGTACCCGGATCGGCGGCCGGGTAATCGCCCCCTTGCCGTTGTTGCACCGCGGAGGCCAGTGAAGGGGTACCGGGGCCGGACACGGTATGCCCAGCTCGCGGAGCCGAAGGAGCTTCACGTTGTGGGCTCGGATACCGCGTTGTCACAACGCCGACGACCTTTCCGAGGGGCCCTGTCCGGGGCACGCGGAACGATCAGCCAACCGGCCCCTCACCAGGGAAACCAGGTGAGGGGCCGGTGTCGTCCGGCTGAAACCGGCCTACCTCACGGGTTGATCCGGGTGTACGCCGGCTTCGGCCGCAGGTTCGTGTCGAACAGGCAGGCCGCGCCCTCGCCCGGGAACGTGTCCGGCACCCACGAGTGGCGGTCGGTGAAGCCCCACGTCGTGAACTCCACACACCGCGTGACGGCGTGGCAGCCGTCCCAGAGTTGCTTGAAGTAGCCCGCCTGCGTGTCCAGTTTGGTCGCGTCGGCGGGCATCGGGATACGGACGTCGGCCTCGGTGATGGCGACGTCGACGCCCAGCGCGGCGAAGCGAGCCAGGTTCGCCTGGTAGCCGCCGGGGAAGCCGTACCGCGTCGCGAGGTGTGCCTGGAAGCCGACGCCGTCGATCGGCACGCCTTGCTGCTTCAGCGTCCGCACCAGGTTGTACAGGGCGTCGCTCTTCGCGTTGAGTCCTTCGGTGTTGTAATCGTTGATGTACAGCTTGGCCGACGGATCCGCCGCCCGTGCCCAGCGGAACGCGTCGGCGACATAGCCGTCGCCGAGTTTCTGCTGGAACACCGAGGCACGGCGGGTGCCGTCGTCGTTGAACATCTCGTTCACGACGTCCCACGCCCGGATCTTTCCCTTGTAACGCCCCATCGCGGTGGCGATATGCCGCTGCGTCACCGACCGCAGGTCGCCGGCGGAGAGGTTGTTGACCCAGCCGGGCAGCTGACTGTGCCAGACGAGCGTGTGCCCGCGGACGGATTTGCCGTTCCGCTGGGCGTAGTCGACGATCGCGTCCGCGCCGGACCAGTTGTACTGGCCGCGGTTCGCCTCGACGACGCCCCATTTCATCTCGTTCTCCGGGGTGACGTTGTCGAATTCCCGGGTGAGCACCGAACGGTAGTCGGCTTCGTTGGCCAGGTGGTTCGCGGCGACGGCGCTACCGACGTAGCGATTCGTGATGTCCTTCAGCGGGCCCGCCGCCGAGGCCGGTGGTGCGTTCAGCAACGCGACACCTGCCAAAGCGGTGAAAAGAGCGACGGTTCGTTTCATGGAAATGGTGTTCATCGTGGAACTCCTTTCGGAAACCGAACGGTTGGATCAGCCCTTCACGGATCCGGTCAGCCCGCCGACGATGCGGCGTTCGGCGAGCACGAAGAAGGCGAGCGCTGGGATCATCGACAGCGCGGTGAACGCGAGCACGCGCGCGGTGTCCTGGGAGTACTGGGACTGGAACGTCGCCACGCCGAGCGGCAGGGTGAAGTTCGCGGAGTCGTTGAACACCAGCAGCGGCAGCAGGTAGAAGTTCCAGCTGGTCACGAACGCGAGCACGGCGACGGTGGTCAGCGCGGGCGCGGACAGCGGCAGCAGGATCCGCCAGAAGAAGCCGAGCCTGCTCGCGCCGTCGAGCACGGCGGCGTCCTCGATCTCGCCGGGGATCGCCCGCATGAACGGCCGCAGGATCACGATGGTCACCGGGAGCGAGAACGCGGCCTCGGGGATCGCCACGCCCCAGAAGCTCTCCAGCATCCCCAGCTGCCGCAGCCACAGGTACAGCGGCAAGGTCGCCACGCCGAGCGGGAACAGCAGGCCGAGCGTGAACAGGGTGTAGAAACCCTCGCGGCCCTTGAAGGTGTAGCGGGACAGGGCGTACGCGGCCATCGAGCCCAGCGCCACGGTCAGCGCCGTGGCGATCACCGCGATCAGCGCGCTGTTCCCCAGGAAGGTCCAGAACGCCGGCGAACCGAGGATCGCCGCGTAGTTGTCCCAGACCCACGGGCCGGGCAGGCCGGCGGGCGAGGCGTTGATCTGCGCGGTGGTACGGAAACCGCCCAATATCACGAACAGCAGCGGCACCACGGTGATCCCGAGGACGGCGATCGCGGCGACGTAACCGATCGGCGTCCCGGCGCGGCGCATCAGTCCACCATCCTGGTGAGCGCGCCATCGGTGTCCCGGCGCAACGCGAACCTCTGGTACAGCAACGCGAACACGAAACAGACCACGAACAGGATCACCGCGACCGCGCTCCCGAAACCGAATTCGTAGCGTTTGAACCCGTGGTCGACCAGATAGGTCGCCATGGTCGCCGACGCGTTGGCGGGCCCGCCGAGGGTCATGATCCACACCAGGTCGAACAGCTGCAGCGAGCCGATCACCGAGAGGAACACCCAGATCCGGATGGTCGGCCCCAGCAGCGGCAGCACGACGTGCCGGGTGGTCTGCCAGGCCGACGCGCCGTCGAGCGCGGCCGCTTCCCGCAGTTCGGCGGGCACGCCTTGGAGCCCGGCGAGCAGCAGGATGATGCCGAAGCCGATGTACTTCCAGGTGATCACCGCGAACAGGGTGTAGAGCACGATCCCCGGGTCGGCGAGCCAGTGCTGGACCAGTCCGCCGAGGCCGACGCCGCGCAACATCTGGTCCACGAAACCGTTCGGCTGCAACATGAGCAGCCAGATCACCGCGGTGATCGCCTCCGACAGCACGTAGGGCGCGAACACGAGCGCGCGGAGGACGGCGCGCCCGCGCAGCTTGCGGTTGAGCAGCAGCGCCAGCCCGATGGACAGCGGAAGCTGGACCACGAGGGACAGCCCCGCGATGATCAGGTTGTTCCCGATGGCGCCCTGGAACACCGATCCGGACAAGGCGTCGGCGTAGTTGCCGAGGCCGACGAAATCGTCGAGCGGACCGAAACCGTTCCACTCGTAAAGGCTGTAGAACGCCGCGATCCCGATCGGGACCAGCACGAACCCGGCGAACAGCACCAGCGCCGGCCCGAGCAGGAAGGTCAGCTCCAGCTTCTTGCGCACTCCCCGCGTCCGCGTCCGGATGGCGGGTGCGGACGGCCGCGCCGCCGCCCGCACCCGCGTGGCCGTCGCCGTCACTTGTCGCCCGCCGCTGCCTTGTTCACCGCGTCGACGATGCCTTCCGGGGTGCCCTGCCCGGCGAAGAAGTTCGCGACGGCGTCGTTGAGCGCGGCGCCCACCGCGGTCGGGAACGCCTTGTCGAAGTACATCTGCACGTACGGCGCCTTCTGCCCGTAGTCGAAGACGGACTTCAGCGACTCGGTCTTGAGGGAGGCGGCCGCCGACGCGGACATCGGCAGCCCGGCGCCCTTCGCCGCGAGCTGGTTCTGCACCGGTTCGCTGCCGAGGTAACGCAGGAAGTCCACGCACGCCTTGACCGCGCGGGTGGTACAGGAGAAGCCGTCGCCGCCGCCGAGCACCGCCGCGGGATCACCTTGGCCACCGGGGACCGCCGGGAACGGGAACCAGCCGACCTTCGAGTCGAGGTCCTTGTCTTCGGTGAGCGACGACATCGTGCCGGGTTCCCAGTCGCCCTGCAGTTCCATCGCCGCCTTGCCGTTGGCCACCAGCCCGGCCGAACTGCCCGCGCCCTGCTGCGCGGGGGTGGCGGTGAAGCCGGGCTGGAACGGCTGGGTGGCCAGGAACGCCTGCAGGTCACGCCCGGCCTTGGTCCAGCAGGGATCCTCGAGTTTCACCGCTTTGACCGACTGCTTCAGCGTGTCCGCCGAGCAGGTCCGGAGCGCGAAGTAGTTCCAGTAGAACGCGTCCGGCCAGCGATCCTTGCCGCCGACCGCGATCGGCGTGATACCCGCCTGCTTGAGCTTGGCGACGGCGGTGTTGAGCTCGTCCAAAGTGGACGGAGGTGCGGTGACACCCGCCTGCGCGAAAAGGTCCTTGCGGTACCAGAAACCGACGAAATGCTGCTCCCACGGGATCCCGTACTGCTTGCCGTCGACCTGCCAGCTTTCGGCGAGTTTGCCCACCGTGGAGAGCCAGTCCCTGGCCGCGTCGGTCAGGTCGGCGACCTTGCCCGAGGTGGCCTGCGACGCCAGTTCGCCACCGCCCCAGGACTGGTAGACGTCCGGCGGCTCGTTCGACTGCAGGGCGAGCGGGACCTTGGTGGTGAACTCCTCGTTCTGCAGCGGCTGCCCCTTGATCGTCACCTCGGGATGCGCCTTCTGGTAATCCGCGACGACCTGGGCCCAGATCGACTTGAGCGGATCGGTCGTGCCGTTGTGCCACCAGGTGAGCGTGACCGGTCCGGTGGGCTCGGCCGCGGGCTCGGTACCCCCGGAGCAGCCGGCGAGCGCGAGCGGGATGGCCGCCGCCAGCGCGGCGGCGGCGGCGGGGATTCGGCGGTTCGAAAGCATGGTGAGTCCACTCCTGACGACTTCGGCCGAGTAGGACAGGGCGTGACTGCGCCCGGACTGGCGATGAGTTTGCGCGCCCGGATTTCCGATGTCAATCGTTGTCGATAACGTTTTACATCGCTAGTCTGACCGTATGCAGCCCAGTTCGAGGGTCACTATCCGTGATGTCGCCGCCCGCGCCGGCGTCTCCGTGGCCACGGTTTCCAAGGTGATCAATGACCGCTACGGCGTCGCCGCCGCGACCCTGGCCAAGGTCCGCGCGGTGATCGACGAACTCGGCTACGAGGCGAGCCTGGTCGCCCAGAGCCTGCGCAACCACAAGACGAACGTGATCGGGATCCTGGTCGCCGACCTCGAACCGTTCTCCACCGAATTGCTCAAGGGTGCCGCCGACGCCATCCGCGGCACCGGCTACGAACTCGTCGTCTACTCGGCGGGTGGCCGGGTCGGGGACCCGTCGGGCTGGGAAAAGCGTTACCTGTCAAGGCTTTCCGGCACGCTGGTCGACGGCGCGGTGCTGGTGACGCCGGTGGCTTCGCTGGAAGCCGTCCCGGGGACGCCGGTGGTCGCGGTCGACCCGCACACTGGTCCTTCGACGGTGCCCACCATCGATTCCGACAACCTCCGCGGCGCCCAGCTGGCGACCGAGCATCTGCTGGAGCTCGGCCACCGCCGGATCGGTTTCCTCGCCGGACGGCCGGATCTCGAATCGGCCGAACTGCGCAAGACCGGGTACCTGCGGGCGCTCACCGCCGCCGGTGTCCCGATCGACGAGGACCTGATCCGGCTCGGCGCCTACGATCCGGAGATCTCCGCCCGGTCCGCCCGCGAACTGCTGACCGGCTCGGACCGGCCGACGGCGGTGTTCGCCGCCAACGACATCTCGGCGATCGCGACTGTCGGGGCCGCGGCGGAACTCGGCCTGTCCGTCCCGGACGACCTTTCGGTGGTCGGTTTCGACAACGTCCCCGAATCGGCGCTCTGCACCCCGCCACTGACCACAGTGGACCAGCCGATCCGCGAAATGGGCCACCGCGCCATCACCCTCCTGATCTCGCTGATCAGCGGGGAACCCGAGAAGGAAACCCATATCACCTTGTCCACGGGTCTCGTGGTGCGCCGCTCGACGCGTGCCCTCGGAGCCTCGACGAAGGGCGGACGACCTTGACCACCCAGCCCAGCGAGTCGCCCCGGCCATGGCACGACACCGCCGCGGATCCCGCCGATCGCGTCCGCGCGCTGATGGTCCGGATGACCTTACGGGAGAAGGTCGCCCAGCTCTACGGCGTCTGGGTCGGGATCGACTCCGGCGGCGAGATGGCCCCGCACCAGCACGACTTCGCCGAAGTGGCACTGGACTGGGGCGAACTGGTACGCCACGGGATCGGCCAGCTGACCAGGGTGTACGGCACCCGGCCCGTCGATCCGGTGACCGGCGCGCACAGCCTGGCCCGCTCGCAGCGGGAGATCGTCGCCAACGGCCGGTTCGGCATCCCGGCGCTGGTGCACGAGGAGACCCTCACCGGCCTCGCCGCCTGGCAGGCGACGGTGTATCCGTCCCCGCTGTGCTGGGGAGCGAGCTTCGACCCGGACCTCGTGTACCGCATGGGGGCGCGGATCGGCGGCACCATGCGGCGGCTGGGTGTCCATCAAGGTCTCGCGCCCGTGCTGGACGTCGCACGCGACCTGCGCTGGGGCCGCGTCGAGGAGACCATCGGCGAGGATCCGCATCTGGTCGGCATGATCGGCAGCGCCTACGTCGCGGGTCTGGAGTCGGCCGGGGTGATCGCGACGCTCAAGCATTTCGCCGGCTACTCGGCCTCACGCGCCGGCCGCAACCTCGCCCCGGTGTCGGTCGGGCCAAGGGAACTGGCCGACGTCCTGCTGCCGCCGTTCGAGATGGCGTTGCGAGCGGGCGCCCGGTCGGTGATGAACGCCTACGTCGACAACGACGGGGTCCCCGCCGCCGCGGACAAGGCGCTGCTGACAGATCTTCTGCGCGATACCTACGGGTTCTCCGGGACCGTGGTCGCGGACTACTTCTCCGTGGCGTTCCTGCACAAACTCCACGGTGTCGCGGCCGATCGCGGCGACGCCGCCGGACAAGCTCTCGCCGCCGGGATCGACGTGGAACTGCCCACAGTGGACTGCTACGGCGAGCCGTTGCTCGCGGCGGTGGAGGAGGGGGCGGTCGGCACCGCCGTCGTCGACCGCGCCCTCGAACGGGTGCTTCGGCAGAAATGCGAACTCGGGTTGCTCGACGAAGACTGGGTGCCGGAGGTCCCCGACGAGATCGACCTCGACGACCCGGAATCCCGTGCGCTGGCAAGGGAGATCGCCGAACGCTCGATCGTGCTGCTGCGGAACGACGGCGTGCTCCCGCTCTCTCCCCGCCACAAGGTCGCCGTCGTCGGGCCGCGGGCGGACGACCCCGGCGCGATGCTCGGCTGTTACTCGTTCCCGATGCACGTCGGCGTGCACCATCCGGAGGTGCCGTTCGGGGTCTCGGTTCCGACAGTGCTCGACGCGCTCGGTGAATACCACGAAGTCACCTATGCGCTCGGCTGCCCTGTGCTCGGCGGAGAGGACGCGGACATCGCCGAAGCCGTCGCCGCCGCCGAGGACGCGGAAGTCTGTGTCGCCGTGCTCGGTGACCGCGCGGGCCTGTTCGGCGGCGGCACGTCGGGCGAGGGCTGCGACGTGCCGGACCTGAAACTGCCGGGACGGCAGGAAGAACTTCTCGAGGCCCTGCTAGGGACCGGGACACCGGTGGTACTGGTGCTCCTGTCCGGACGGCCGTACGAGCTTTCGCGGCAGGCCGGCAGGCTCGCGGCGATCGTATGCGGTTTCTACCCCGGTGAAGAGGGCGCGGTGGCGCTCGCCGGTGTCCTCAGTGGACGGATCAACCCTTCAGGCAGGCTTCCGGTCGGCTTCCCTGGCGAGAACGCCTCCCAGCCGTCGACCTATCTCACCGCTCCGCTGGGGCGGCGCAGCGAGGTCAGCACGGTGGATCCGACACCGCTGTTCCCGTTCGGGCACGGGCTTTCCTACGGCGCCGTCAGCTGGGACGACGTCTCCGTGGCGGACCCGGCGTGGCCGACGGACGGACGCTGCCGGGTCCGGGTGACGCTGAGCAACACAGGCGACCGCACCACGACGGAGGTCGTCCAGATCTATCTGCACGATCCGGTGGCCGAGGTCGCGAGGCCGGTCCAGCAGCTGATCGCGGCGAAACGGGTCGAAGTCGCTCCCGGCGCGACCGAGGTGGTCGAGATCGGGCTGCACGCCGATCTGACCTCCTACACCGGACGAGCGGGCACGCGGCTCGTCGAGCCCGGGGACGTCGAACTGCGGGTGGGCACCTCCAGCGCGCGGATCGTGGCGACGCTCGGCTGCACGTTGACCGGTCCGCGTCGGGAGGTCGGCTTCGATCGGGTGCTGGCCCCGGACTTCTCTTGAGCTCGTGACCCAGTCGGCCTTCGTGTCGCGAAAGCCACTTGCGGGACATCACACGTCTCGAAAGTGGCTTTCGCGACACTCCCAAACCACCCTTGACGCCTGCGCGAGGGTCGCCGCGCCGGACTGTTCACCGTAACCGGTGGTGTCGTGCACCTCCAGGACGCAGATCAGCCGGTTCTGCNGTCGCGAAAGCCACTTGCGGGACATCACACGTCTCGAAAGTGGCTTTCGCGACACTCCCAAACCACCCTTGACGCCTGCGCGAGGGTCGCCGCGCCGGACTGTTCACCGTAACCGGTGGTGTCGTGCACCTCCAGGACGCAGATCAGCCGGTTCTGCCTGCACGACGACACCACGTCGGCGACGTCCGCGGTGTCGTTCTTCGCCCACCGCCGGCCGGACGCGAGCACCACCCGCACCGTGTTGGCACCCAAGGCCTTGATGTCCGCCGGCGCGCTCGTCCGCTGCGGATACCAGGTGTGGGCGTGGTTGACCCCGCGCATCACGAACTCGGCGCCGTTCGACTCGTACAGTTCGCCGCCGGACACGTGGAATCCGACCGGTGCCGCGGAAACCGGCGGGCTCACGACGGCAGCCAAGGCGGCTGTCAGCGCGGCCACGACGGCCACTGGTCTCCTCATCGCCATCCTCTCGTCTTGCGGGGGAGGCCAGGTCCCGCCGGTGGCGGCCGGCGGGACCTGGGGTATGGACTCAGCCGAACAGTTGCACGTGCAGGGAGAACGCGGTCGCGATCTCCGCCTGCGCCCAGAACCGGTGGTAGGTGAACGTCGGCGCCGCTCCACCGTCCAGATAGGACTGGACCTTCGGCCACTGCGGGTCGTCCCGGTAGAACGAGCGGATGGACAGGAAGTCCGCGCCCGCGGCGATGGGATCGCCGTTGGGCATGGTCCCGGTCCAGCCCGGCGGCACGTACACACCTTCGCCGGTGGACGAGTTGTACTCGTCGTCGAACCGGTTGTAGTCCGTACGTGTTTCCGGGACCGCGATGCCGATCGAGTCGGTGTGTGCGAGCATCGCGTCGAGGAGGCCCTCGCCGACCGTCCGTGCCTGCGCGTTCCCGGACCGGGCGGCGTAGTTCAGCAGGATCTTCGAGTACGACGCCGCGACGCCGACGTCCTGGCTGTGGTTGAGCACCCGGACCCGCAGATTCGCGTTGCTTCCCGGCGTGGCCGGGTTCCACGTGTCGGGTTTGCCGGTCCATTCCAGGTCGGACGGGATCCGGAAGTCCCCGCCGGAGCCGACCGTCGTGTTGGCGATGGCCCACGGCACCCATTTGTCGAGGATGCGTTTCGCCCGCTCGTCGCCGGTGAGCTGGTACAGCGCGGCGACCCGCTCCAGGCCCCACGCCTGGAACCCGAACCACCGGTTGGACGGCGGATCGTGCCAGACGGGCTGATGGTCGTAGTACATCCCGTAGAAGGTCGGCGAACCCGCCGGGGGAGCGGCGTACTGGCCGTCCCAGCTGTTCGTCGCGCCACCGGCGATGCCGCCGTCGGCGGACTGCAGCCACTGCAGGAATTCCAGCTGCCGGTCCAGGCTTTCCGCCCAGTCCGTCGCGCCGGTCGCCGAGACCGGCTTCAGCGCCGGGTCGTTGGCGAGCGCGTGCGCGGCGAGCGGGTTCTGGTAGCCCTGGTGCGCCGCGCCGTCACCGATCCGCCACGCCCAGCCCGCGGACGTGTCGGTGGCGCCACCCCACGCGTAGTACCACGACATGAGGTAGTGCGAGCTGTTCTTGCCGCTGCCCGCCGGGCACGTGCTGGGACCGACGCAGTCACCGATCCTCTTGAAGTACTTGTCGAACATGGCGTATCGCAGATAGTCGCCCATCTTCGACGCCTTCTTCACCACGTCGGCCACCTGGGCGCCCTTGCCCTGCGCGGTCGCCCACTGGTTGGCGAGGTGCGCCACCTGGACGGCACGGGCGTCGGCGTCGGGTGCGTTCGTGTACTTCCACTGCTTGGCGTAGCTCGCGTCCTTGGTGAACAGGTCGAGGTAGCCGTTCGGCCCGCCGTGCGCGAACGTGTCGCAGGAAGGCTGCGGGATGGTCTCCCACACCGATTCGCTGGACCCGCGCTGGTAGGTGTTGATGTACGCGGGCGCGGTGGTGCCGTCGCCGCAGCGGCCGAAACCGTACGTGTTGTCGACGTCCAGCAGCCAGTGCATACCGTAGACGTCCGACGTGCCGTAGGCCTGGCGCAGTTCGCCCGCGATCGGGTCGGAGCCGACGGGGACGCCGCCGTCCAGAACCGCCGGATACCGGTCCATCCGCGGGTGCTCCGGCGCGTAGGTCGCCGGGTCGGCGGCGTTGTACTTGTCGTTGGTCGGCTGATCCGCGTGCGCGGGGATGATGAACTTCTCCATCGACGCCCACGCCTGGTTGAACGGCGCCCAGTCACCCTCCAGCTGTCCGTACGCGGCCTCCAGCCACAGGTAGTAGCTGAACGCCTCGGACGTGGTCTGGTGCCCGTGGTCCGGCGCCTCGACCAGCAGCGTCTCCACCGAGTGGTACGGCACGAGCAGACCGTCGAAATTCCGGAAGTAGCCGCTGTCCGCGTCCTTGATCTTGTGGTACTGCTCCAGGAAGGCGGCCCGGTAGTCCGACGCGGAGGCGTCGATCTCCGCCACGTCGAGGGTGGCTGCGGTGAGGCCCGGCCCGGTGATCGAGAACGCGGCGGTGGCGAGCGCACCGCCGTTCGCCGTGGAAGCGATCGTCACGGTTTTCGCCGTGTTCCAAGTGTTCTGGTCGAATGTGAGCGTCGCGGGCGTGGCCGTGAGGTCCGCGCTGCCCGCCGTGCGTGCCACGTTCAGCGTGACCGGGCCCGTCGGCCGGGTCGCCAGTTTCACGTCCACTCCCGCCGAGCCGCCCTGTTTGACGCGGACCGTCGACGGGGTGGCGACGACCGACGGCGCGGCCAGCACCCGCACCGACACCGGCGCGGAAACCGTTGCCGCGCCGAGGTTGTCGATCGCCCGTGCGGTGACCGAGTACTCGCCCGCCGTCGCGCCGGTCCAGGTGTACTCGAACGGTGCGGTGGTATCGGAGCCGAGCCGGGTGGTGCCCGCGTAGAACTCCACCGAGGACACCGAACCGTCGCCGTCGGCGGCGGACGCCGCCAAATCGATCGGTGACGACACGGCGAACGCCGCGTTGTTCTCCGGCTTCGTGAGCCGCACCGTCGGTGCCGCGTTCGGGCCGGCGCAGCTGACGCCGTTGACCTTGAAGTCGACCGGCGCCCGGTTCGCGGCGCCGGTCTTCGCCGCGTTGAAGCCGAATTGGACGGACGCGCCGGGCTCGATACCGCGCTGCCAGTCCGCGCCACGGACGCTCACCGCACCATCGGACTGTGTGTACGTGCCGTTCCACAGCTGGGTGATCCGCTGGCCGTCGGCGAAGCTCCAGGTCAGGTTCCAGTCGGGGATGGCGTCGCCGCCTTCGTTGCGGATCGAGACCGTCGCGCCGAAGCCGTTGTCCCATTCGCTGCTGATCTTGTACGTCGTCGTACAGGACACCGCGGCCGCCGTGGCCGTCGGCGCGACGCCGGTGGTGACCGCCGCCGCGATGGCCACGGTGGCGGCCAGCGCCGTGACGGGACGTGCTCTCGTCGAGCGCGCCAATGGTCGTGATCTCACAGGTCCTCCTCGTCCGAACGGATTTCCGGCAACCTCAAGAGGTGGAACCGGCCCAGGGCCACGTGGGCAGGCAATGGCCCTGAGCCGGGGTAACGGGAGCGGATGAGTCTGAGAGCGCTCTCATGAGAGTAGCGGCGGACCGTCCGATTTGTAAGGGCGTCTTTCGGCGAAGTGTTGTGATCCGGCCGTTTTCGGAGTAGAGCGGAAAAGCATGAGGCGACTCGTCACCACATTGTTGATCTCCGCGGGAATACTCGCCGGCTGTTCCGCGCCTGAGCCGACGGCCACCGCCGGTGCCGAGGCGCTCGGCGCCCGTCTGTCCACAATGGACGATTTGGTCGACTGGATCGACGAGACCGCGGGGGATTGCGCCGCGGTATCCCGCCGGGAGATCGGAGAGCTGCGCACGTTCGTCGGGCCGGATATCGCCGCGCGCTTTCAACCGCATGTGGCCGAGTGGGCCACCTGCCGGGTGTCACCGGAATTCCCGGTCGTCGGGCTCCTTCTCTTCGACGGTGATGAGCAGCGGAAATTGCAGGAATCCTGGCACGCGGCGATGAGGGCGGGCGAGATCGCCGACGGGCCGACCTTCGCCTTCGGCAACGGATTCGCGGTCTCCGCGGGATTTCTCGGTGTCGGCAAGCTGGGGCTGTACTACTTCCGGTGCGGGAACGTCGATCCCAGGGTGCATCAGGTGCCTTCGGACGTGGCGGGGTGCGTCTTCGCCAACCCGGAGCACGGACACGGGCACCACTGAAACCGCCACTCCAATGGTGCCCGGGGTGCTACGTGCTCGAACAGGTCAGCTCCGGTGCGGCGGTACTCCCCGTCGCGTTGGCGCTCAACCCGAACGAACGGGTGGTGCCCGCCGGTAGCGACCCGTTCCAGCCCGCGTTGCCCACGGTGGCCCGCGCGCCGTCCAGGGTGAGGGTGCCGTTCCAGACACTGTTGATCGTCTGTCCCGCCGGAACGGTCCAGCCGACCCGCCAGCCGGACAGCGCCGTCGTGCCAGGGTTGGTGACGGTCACCTCCGCCTGGTACCCACCGTTCCAGTTACCGGTCGTCGTCCACTTCGCCGTGCACGCGCCGTTGGGCGGCTGCCCGGGATCACCGGGATCGTCGACGACGCCGATCCCGGTGACCTCGCCCTTGCCGCCGTCGAACACGACGTCGGAGCAGCCGTAGAACGTCTCGGTGCTGTCGGATCGCTTCCAGACCGAGTAGACGACGTGCTTGCCCGACTTGGCCGCCGGGAAGTTGCCGGTCCACTTGTACTGGCCGTCGACGCTGCCGACGTTGCCGCTCACCTGCGGGTGGTCGACCGTGAGGAAGGGCTGTTCCTCGAGGTCGTCCCAGCGCAGTGCGCGGCTCGGGTCGTACCCGTCCTTGGTCACGTACAGGTAGAACCAGCCGGGGTGGGCGGCCCACGCGTTGTAGGAGAAGCCGAACGACGCGCCGGCCGTCAAATGGGTCACCGGCCAGTTCCCCGTGCGGTCGTAACCCGCGAAGTTCGGATTCCCGCCCGAGCAGAGCTGCCCGTCCGGGATGAACCCCTCGGTGCGGCCGGCGCCGTCCGAACGGAGTACGGAGAACCAGTTGTAGAGCGAGTTCTCACCGCTTTGCGCGACGGCCGCCTTGCACGCCGAGTTCTTCGGGACGATGTTGCCTTGTGGTGTCAGTCCGTCCTGCCAGCAGAAGAAAGTCCTGCTGCCTGGTTTCATCAGTGCGCCGTGTGCCGACGCGGCCGGAGCGTTCAGTGTCGCGGTCACGAGACAGGCCACCATCGTGGTGACGACGGCCAGTATCGCGGTCATTGCCTTTCTGTGTGTCATCGCGCCTTCTTTCCGACAAGACTGGGAGCGCTCCCAGTGTGTCGGCACCATAGCGTGGGCCCGGCGCCGGGGGAACAGGGCCGAACGAGTGAGAAACGTCCGGTATCGGCGATTTCAGGGAATGGTCTTCCCTGTCGGGTGGCCATCGGGCTAAATTGTGGGAGCGCTCCCAAATTCGGCCTCCGAAAGGATCACGACGTGGTGATCGACAATTGGCGTGTGCTGCTTCCCGCTGTGCTCGTCGCGGCAGTCGCCGCCGTTCCCGGAACATTGTCCTCGGCGGCGGAGGGGACGGCCGAGTACGAGCGGATCGTGAACGGCGACTTCTCCGCGGGTGGTGCCGACCCTTGGTGGGCCGGTGCGAACACCCGTGGCTCGGTGACGGACGGCGAGTACTGCGTCGATGTCACCGGCGGCACAACCAACGGGTACGACGCCTTGTCCGGCCAGAACGGCGTGCCGTACGAGGCCGGCCGGTCCTACACGCTGAAATTCGACGCGCGGGCGACCGTCGCGCAACCGCTGTCCGCGGTCGCGGGAGAGGCCGTCGATCCGTACCGGCAGATCGCGCGCGCCGACGTGACCGTGACACCCGTCAAGCAGACCTTCACGCTGACCTTCGAGTCCACATTGGACTTCCCGGCCGCGGGCAACGGCCAGTTCGCGTTCTGGTTCGGCGGCCAGCCGTTCGACAACACCGTCTGCGTCGACAACGTTTCGCTCGTCGGTGGCGTGCTGCCGCCACCGGGCGTGGAACCCGCCGGGCCGCTGCGGGTGAACCAGGTCGGTTACGTGCCCGGCCTGCCCAAACAAGCGAGCCTCGCGACCGGCTCGACCACCCCGTTGCCCTGGACGCTGCGGGACGGCGCGGGTGCGTCCGTCGCGACCGGCCAGACCATTCCGAAGGGCCACGACGCCGCGTCGGACGAGAACGTCCACACCATCGACTTCTCGTCCTACGACCGGCAGGGCAGCGGTTACACGCTGAGCGTCGGCGACGACGTGAGCCGCCCGTTCGACATCTCCCCCACGGTCATGACCCGGCTGCGGCAAGACTCGCTCGCGTTCTTCTATCACCAGCGCAGCGGGACACCGATCGAAGCGCGGTACGTGGGGGAGGACTACGCGCGGCCGGCCGGACATGCGAACGTGGCGCCGAACCAAGGGGACGACGACGTCCCCTGCCGGGCGGACCTGGAGTGCGGATACACCCTCGACGTGCGCGGCGGCTGGTACGACGCCGGTGACCACGGCAAGTACGTGGTGAACGGCGGCATCGCGGCGTGGCAGTTGCAGAACGGCTACGAGCGGGCGGCGCTGTTCGGCGACAAAGCCGCGCTCGGCGACGGCGCCCTCGCCATTCCCGAGCGGTCGAACGGAGTGCCGGACGTGCTCGACGAGGCGCGGTGGGAGCTCGACTTCCTGATGAGCATGCAGGTCCCCGACGGGCGGCCGTTGTCCGGGATGGCCCACCACAAGATCCACGACGAGCAGTGGACCGGCCTGCCGACCTTGCCGCATCAGGACGCCCAGCCGCGCAGGCTGTCCGCACCGAGTACCGCGGCGACCCTGAACCTCGCGGCGGTGGCGGCACAGGCGTCGCGACTGTGGGCTCCTTACGACGCCGAGTTCGCGGCCCGCGCGCTGGCCGCCGGTGAGAAGGCCTACGCGGCGGCGAAGGCGCACCCCGGCATGATCGCCGACCCGAACGACGGCGTCGGCGGCGGTTCGTACAGCGATCCCACGGTGACCGACGAGTTCTACTGGGCCGCGGCCGAGCTGTACGTGACCACCGGCCGGTACCGCGCGGACGTGACGGATTCCCCGCTGTTCGGCGGAAAGAGCTTCAACGCGCGCGGTTTCGACTGGGGTGCCACGGGCGCGCTCGGCGACATCTCCCTGGTGCTGGCCCCGCGCGGGGTGTCCACCGAGAACATCCGGTCCGCGATCGTCACGACCGCGGACGCGCACCTCGCGAGCATGGCGTCCGCCGGGCACCCGGCGCCGTACCGGACCGGCGACGGCGGGTACGAGTGGGGTTCGAACGGTTTGGTGGCCAACAACGGCATGCTGCTGGGCCTCGCTCACGACCTGACCCGTGCGGCGAAGTACCGGAACGGGGCCTTCGCCACGATGGATTATCTGCTGGGCCGTAACCCGGTCGACTTCTCCTATGTCTCCGGGTGGGGCGACCGGCCGGTGCGCAACGTGCACCACCGGCACTGGGCGAACCAGAAGGACCCGTCGCTGCCGACCGCGCCGCCCGGTGCGCTGTCGGGCGGGCCCAACAGCGCGTTGCAGGACCCGGTCGCGCAGCGGCTGCTGCCCGGCTGTGCCCCTCAGCGGTGCTGGGCCGACCACATCGAGGCCTATTCGCTCAACGAGGTGACGGTCAACTGGAACTCGGCGTTCGCGTGGCTGTCGAACTGGGTGGCGGAACACTCGGCCGCGCCGCCGGCGGCGGGCTGCCAGGTGACGTACACGGCGTCGACCTGGCAGACCGGGCTCTCCGCGGCGCTCACCGTGAAGAACACCGGTACGACCGCGTGGGACGGCTGGGCGTTGACCTTCGCCTTCGGGGGTGAGGAGCGGATCACGCACGGCTGGAGCGCCGCGTGGAGCCAGACGGGCGCGGCCGTCCGTGCGGGCAACGCGTCGTGGAACGCGGTGGTCGCACCCGGCGCGTCGGTGTCCATCGGCTTCAACGCGAACAACACCGGCGCCCATCGGTCGCCGTCGGAGTTCGTGGTCGACGGCCGGCGATGCGTGTCCGCCTGAGTTTCCCGACGATTCTCCGGAGGTAGGAATGACGCTCAAGACAGGGGCCGCGGTGATCGCCGCGCTCGCGGTCGTCCCACTGGCCGCGGGGACGGCGCAGGGCGCGCCGGCCGGGTTCTACGTCGACCCGCAGACCAACGCCGCCCGGTGGGTGGCCGCGAACCCGAACGACGGCCGGGCCGCGGTCATCCGCGACCGGATCGCGAACGTGGCGCAGGCGCGCTGGTTCACCACGACGAACACCGGCACGGTGCGCGCGCAGGTCGACGCCTTCGTCGGCGCCGCGGCGGCCGCGAACCAGATCCCGATCATGGTGGTCTACAACATCCCGAACCGCGACTGTGGTGGTGCCAGTTCGGGTGGCGCGCCGTCGCACGCCGCCTACCGCGCCTGGGTGGACGAGGTGGCGGCCGGTCTCGCCGGGCGGCCGGCGTCCATCGTGCTCGAACCGGACGTGCTGCCCCTGATGACCAATTGCCAGAACGCCGGGCAGCAGGCCGAGACCAGCGCGTCCATGGCGTACGCGGGCAAACGGCTGAAGGCCGGGTCGGCGGCGGCCAAGGTGTACTTCGACATCGGGCACTCCGCGTGGCTGTCGCCGGGTGAAGCCGCCGCGCGGCTGCGGACGGCCCAGGTCTCCGTCGCCGCGGATGGCATCTCCACCAACGTTTCCAACTACCGGAGGACCGCCGACGAAGTGGCCTTCGCGGGAGCGGTGCTCGGCGGGATCGGCGACGGCAGGCTGCGCGCGGTCGTGGACACCAGCCGCAACGGCAACGGACCGGCGGGGAGCGAGTGGTGCGATCCGCCGGGCCGCCGGATCGGGACGGCCAGCACCACGAACACCGGGGACGGGCGGATCGACGCGTTCCTGTGGGTGAAGCCGCCCGGCGAGGCCGACGGCTGTATCGCGTCGGCGGGCCAGTTCGTCCCGCAACGCGCCTACGAACTCGCGACTTCCTGAGTCGAGCTAAAATATCGGCGGGTGCCTCTCGGTGCCCGCCGACATTCATTTGTCGAGTCTCGCCTGATCGGCCTACGGGCACCGGAAAGGCTGTCTCTGCAACAATCCCAACGACTTCCACTAGCGCGGCAGGCTGAGCTGTTCAGGCCGGCAGATTGGATGAAATGTCCAAGAAGGGCGCGGCCTTCCTATTCTTGATGGTGCTGGGTGGGACCGGAGTCGTATTCTGGGTCAACGAGCTACCTTCGATCGGGCTTCCCCTGATCGGTGGCGCGGCCGGTGCCCTGTTGGGCGCGGCGATTCGCTCGCGCAAAGCTGAACGACGCGATTAGTACCGGAACAGCGAAGGCTTTGCTGCTGGTGGTGTTCGGCAACCCGAGCCGGGCGCGGGGCGGCCTCGCGTGAGTCCCCGGATCCGCCCGGCGGGATCGGATCACCGCGCGGCGCATGGGGTAGCTCGAACGGCTCCGCCGGATGGGCCGTACGGATGTATCGAGCGGCAGTTTCCGCGCTTTCGGTCGCTTCGACGACGGGGGTCACATAGTTTTCCGACTGGCGCACTTGTCCGTCCACAAGTCACCGGGGAGGCCGGCCGGTCACCCCGGCGAATCGTTGTTCCGCGTCGAGGCGGCAGGGCTTGCCGCCTCGACCGCCGTCGGCCGGGTGCGCCTTGTGATCGACCCTACTCTCCTTGCCTAGTAAGGGATTCAGTATGCGCAAGTGGACGACCAGATTACTCGTGGCGGGCGTGCTCGCGACGACCGCGGCGGCCGCCGTCGTGGCGGCCGGCACGGCCAGTGCGGCCGACGGTGTCTCGACCGCGGCCGCCGAGTCGACGTTCCCGCTCGCCGACCCGGACACCGTCCAGGCGAAGGACGGCTCGTACGTCACCTACGGCACCACGGTCGGCGCCGGTGTCGGCGCCCGGTGCGGCGTGACCGGCCACCTGTTCGTGCCGGTGCTCGTGCACGGCTCCGGCAACACCGTCGGTGTGGGTACATGCGCGTCCGCCGACGCACTGCCCAACGGGCCGGGTAGCTGGGCGGAGGGCAACGTCTGGGCACCCGGCGTCGTCCGCTTCGGCGACACCTACTTCATGTACTACACCGCGTCCAAGCGGGGAAGCGGCCAGAAATGCCTCGGCCGCGCCGTCTCGGGCAGCGCGCGGGGACCGTTCACCAACCCCGTCGAGTGGGCGTGCCCGGGCAGCGGCCGCTGGGCCATCGACGCGAACCCGTTCGTCTCGGGCAGTTCCATGTACGTCGCCTACCGGGACGACGCGATCACCTCGTACCCGGAAACCGGCATCTCGATCGTGCGCACCCATTCCAACGGCATGGCGGACTGGGACACCCGCCGGGACGCGTTGAAGAGCACCGACATCGGCTGGGAGACCATCCGGATGAGCGGCGGCACGCACGTGGTCGAGAACCCGTCGATGTTCAAATCCGCCGACGGCTACTGGTACCTGGCCTACTCCGGCAACAACTGGGACAGCGCGCGGTACGCGACCGGCATCGCCAGGTGTGGCACCGGCCCGCTCCCGTCGACGCGTTGCACGCCGCGGCAGAACGGGGGCGAGCGGCCGTACTTCGGGTACACCGGCACCGGGGGCCTCAACCCCTACCGCGGCCTGCCCGGCAACCACCCCGGCCCGGGCGGGATGGACTTCTTCCAGGCGGCGAACGGCCAGTACCACGCGGTCTACCACTGGTGGAACGGCACCCGGCGGTTCCCGATCGTGGCGACGGTCCTCCGCAACGACGGCGGCTTCTACCTCAGTTGAGTGACCTGATGCGGACGTCTCGTCCGGGCGGGTACTGAAAGGGCTTTCACGCCCTGATCGGTTCGTCGTGAACGGCGCGTTCGTTATGAACGCGCCGTTCACCCCTGTCGGCCAAGTGGTCGCGTGAGCTATGCCGCGGGTCAGCGCCAGGGCATGTGCTGCAGGCACCAGGTGTTGCCGTCGGGGTCGGCGAAGTACGCGTAGAACACTCCGCCGAGGTCTTCGACGTCGCTGATTTCGACGCCGCGTTCGGCGAGTTCGGCGCGGGCCGCCTCGATGTCGGCGACCACCAGGTGCAGTCCGCGCAGTGTTCCCGGAGGCATGTCGAGGGTGGGGAGGCCTTCGGCGAGGGTGATCGAGCAGGCCGAACCGGGTGGGGTGAGCTGGACGATGCGGACGCCGGGCTTCGGGTTGACGTCGACGTCGAGGCGGAACCCGAGCCGGTCCTGGTAGAAGGTTTTGGCCCGTTCGATGTCGGTGACCGGCACGGGCACCAGCTCCAGTAACAGCTTGCCGGGCGGCACGGGCGGGTTGCCGGGATCGGCGGGGGTGGGCGTCTCGGTCATGGACGGCGCCTTTCGTGGACGAGGGTGGCGCTGGAACTTCGGGTGAGGAACTCGCGGAACGACCGCGCCTGCCTCCGTGACATCCTCCACGGTCGAGGTCACGCGGTCCTCCGCGCCGTTGCGAATGTCCTCATGCGCGCACTTCAGGGCCGCGATCGATAGCGTGCGCGCATCTGCTCGCCCGCGGCGGGCCCGGCGGTGTAGACGAACCGCGGATCCGAGACGGGCAGCCCGGTCGCGGGGTCGACGACCGTCGGCTCGACCTCACGGCCGGTGACCGCGTCGACGAGGATCATCGCCCGGTCCTCAGGCGCGAGCTGCTCGTTGCGCCAGGCGGCCATGGCGACCAGGACCGGGCGCAGTGAGCGGCCGAATTCGGTGAGCACGTACTCGTACCGCACGGGGCGGTCCTGGTAGGCCCGCTTGGTCAGGATGCCGTTCTCCAGCAGGGTTTTCAGCCTGGCGGTGAGCATGCTGGAGGACAGGCCGATGTTGGCCTCGAACTGGTCGAAGCGGGTGTAGCCGTCGAAGCAGTCGTGCAGGATCAGCATCGTCCACCACTCCCCGACGTAGGACATCGCCGTCGACAGCGGGCACTCCCGGTCTTCGGCGCGGACGCGTGCCGCCAAGGGGTCCTCCTCCGGAACTCAGGTTACTGCTACTCTAGCAGTTACTATGACTGCTAATTTAGAAGTGACTCGTTCGCAGGCATCCCTCGTCCGCGCCGTGGTGACCGGTGGAACGCGTGGTACCGGTGCCGCCGTCACGCGCCGACTCCAGCGGGAGGGGATGGACGTCACCGTCATCGCCCGCACCGCCGGTGAGGGCGAAGCGCGTTTCCTCGCGTGCGACCTGACCGATCCGGCCGATGTGTCCCGGGCGGCCGGTGAGGTTCTCGCCGAGGGCGTGCCGGAGGTGATCGTCCATGTCGCCGGCGGTTCACAGTCGCCGGCCGGGGGCTTCGCCGCGTTGGAAGAGGCTCATTGGGAGCAGGAGCTGGATCTGAACCTGATGGCCGCGGTGCGCCTGGACCGTGCGCTCGTCCCCGCCATGATCGAGGAAGGGCGCGGGGCGATCGTGCACGTCACCTCGATCCAGTCCCGTATGCCGCTGTGGGACGGCACGCTCGCCTACGCGGCCGCGAAAGCCGGGCTGCGCGCCTACAGCAAGGGACTGGCCGGCCAGCTCGCCTCCCACGGGATCCGGGTCAACACGGTCTCCCCGGGCGGCATCCAGACCGACGCCGCCGACCACCTCGTCGATCGTCTCGCCGAGCGGTTCGACGGCGACCGGGCGGCGGCGCAGGACTCGCTGATGGCCGCGCTCGGTGGTGTGCCTTTGGGCCGCTTCGCCACGCCCGAGGAGATCGCGGAGACGGTCGCGTTCCTCGTCTCCGGGGGCGCCTCCAGCATCGTCGGGGCGGACATCGTCGTCGACGGCGGCACCCTTCGCACGATCTGACCTCAAAACCCATCTATAGAGCGGAGATTTCCATGACCGACGGCTACACCGCTTATGACCCAGCACTGCTGCCCTCCGTCGTACTGGCGTACCTCGATGCTCACGACGAGGGCCGCCACGACGACGCGAAGGCCACCTTCGCCAAGGACGCCACGGTCATCGACGACGGCAAGACCTACCGCGGTATCGACGAGATCGGCGCGTGGATCGAACGCTCCGCCGGTGAGTACGAGTACACCAGCACCCGCATGGGGCAGACCGATGCCGACACGACGCGGCCCGTCGTGCGGATCCGGCTCGACGGGAACTTTCCCGGCAATACCGTCACTTTGCGCTACCGGTTCGAAGTCGACGCGGGCCTGATCGCTTATCTGACGATCGGCGATGTCGCCGCGGGCGGGTGACAGAGCCGTGCAAGTGCGACGACAGCCGCTGTCGCGTCACCCGACTTAAGGTCCTGCCCGAGCGATGCCGGGAAGTGGCGTCGCGAAGGGCGAAAGGAGGTGTCATGACCGCAGGACGTGACTACTGACCGGAAACCGCCGGAACGAAGGGATTCGTGTGCGGGGTTTCCGGCGGTCGTGAGCCCTCGGCGGTGCCGCCTGGGCGGGAATTCCCCTCTGTATCGGACGATCCCGCCCGGGCGGCCACGGTGATCCGCGGAGAACGATCGGGCCGTGGCCGACTTTCCGGCCAACGGCGACGGAGGCCACATTGGACGGACGTCGGTCCAGTTACCTCCGCGGGTTCAGGGGGCGCCGCCCATTCCCAGCGAGATCTGCACGACGATCAACGTGAGCCAGCCGAGGAGGAGCACGACGAGCCAGAACGTGGGCTTCTTCAGTTTCGACAAAGCTTTCTCCTGGTCTCGGCAGGCCGGCAGGCTCGGGCGTTCAAAGCCATTTCTTGCCTTTGAAGATCCGGTAGAGGACCAGGCACGCGGTCAGGATCACCGCCAACACGGCGGGATAGCCGTACTTCCAGTGCAGTTCGGGCATGAAGTCGAAATTCATGCCGTACACCCCGGCTCCCATGGTCGGTACGGCGATGATGGCCGCCCACGAGGTGATCTTGCGCATGTCGTTGTTCTGCTGCAGCGACAATTTCGCCAGTGTCGCGTCGACGAGCGTGGTGAGCAGTTCGTCGAACCCGGCGACCCGTTCGGTGACGGTGGTCAAGTGGTCGTCGACGTCGCGGAAATAGGTCCGGACCTGCTCGGAAATGAGCGGGTTCGAGCCCTCGGCCAGCCGCCGCAGCGGGGTGGCCAGCGGCATCACCGCCCGCCGCAGCTCGACGATCTCCCGTTTCACCAGGTACATCTGCTCGGCGCTGATCGGGCTGCCGGGGGCGAACACGAGCGCCTCCATCACGTCGATGTCGTTCTCGAACGCCTCGCTCACGTCGAGGTAGCCGTCGACGACGTGGTCGGTGATCGCGTGCAGGACTGCGGACGGCCCGGCGGCCAGGCGCTCCGGGATGGCTTCCAGCTCCGAGCGCACTCTCCGGAGCGCGGAGTGCTGCCCATGGCGCACCGTGACGATGAAGTCCTTGCCGAGGAACACCATGATCTCCCCGGTCTCCACGATCTCGTTCGCCGTGGTCGGCGACTCGTGCTCCACGAACCGGACGGTCTTCAGCACCATGAACAACGTGTCGCCGTAGGGCTCCAGTTTGGGGCGCTGGTGGGCGTGAACGACGTCCTCGACCGCCAGCTCGTGCAGCCCGAACACCTCGGCGACGCCCTGCATCCGCGCCGCGTCCGGCTCGTGGAGCCCGGCCCAGGCGAACCCGTCGCCGCGGCGGCGTACTTCGGCCAGCGCCTCGGCGTGATCGCGCAGGCCCGGCAAGCGGCGGCCGTCGACGTACACCGCGCAATCCGTCACGGGCGACGGCAAGGGCGCCCCGGATCCGGCACCCTCCGAATCGACCGCCACCCGAGCTCCTTCAGCCGTCCAACCTGGAACGCCGCGGAGTCTAGTGGTCCGTGCCGGCACCGATCAGGTTTTCCCGCCCCGTCCGTCTGTATGTGTGAGATCTATTCACGGGAGGCTGACGCCATGCGAAAACTGACCTTCGGCATGAATGTGTCCCTGGACGGCTACATCGCCGCGCCCGGCGACGACCTCGGCTGGAGCGGGGGTGACGGACCGGACTCGTCGTCGAGCGGCGAGTTGTTCCAGTGGTGGTCCGACCGGGTGGCCGCGACGGGACTCGCGCTGTACGGGCGCAAGTTGTGGGAGGTGATGAGTGCCGATTGGCCGACCGCGGACCAGCGGCCCGGCGCGACCCCGGCGGAGATCGAGTACGCCCGCCGCTGGCGGGACATGCCGAAGGTGGTGTTCTCCTCCACGACCGGCACGGTCGACTGGAACACCCGCCTGGTCACCGGCGACGCGGTCACCGAGATCACCCGGCTCAAGGCCGAGGACGGCGGCCCGATGGACATCGGCGGCGCGACGCTCGCCGGGGCCGCCATGCGGGCCGGGCTGATCGACGAGTACCTGCTGGTCACCGTGCCGGTCCTGGTGGGCGGGGGCACGCCGTTCTTCACCGCGCTGGACAGCTGGGTGAAGCTGAACCTCGTGGAGACGCGCACGTTCCCCGGCGGCGTGGTGCTGACCCGATACGAGACGAGGCGCTGAGTGATCACAGTGCCGGGGGAAGGCCCGGCCATGGTTTGCCGGTGACGTCGAATCCGGTGAGTTCGGCGATCTTCCCGTCGGCGACGCGCAGGACCGCGATGGCGAACAGCCGGTAGTCCGGGGCGTCGGGGGCGCGGAGGTACAGCGCGGCGGCCGGCATGCGGTTGACCGTCGTGGGGATACCGCGCCAGTCGTCGTGGCCGCGCTGGAAGAGCCCGCCGGAGATCCAGCCGTCCACCGCGTCCCCGGCCGTCCTCGTCACGGTGCCCGGATCGGGCAGCATCGCGAAGCGCAGATCGTTGCGCAGCAAGGAGATCAGGCCGTCGAGGTCGTTGCGCTCGTGGGCGTCGATATACGACTTCACCACGCCGCGCTCGTCGTTCGACAGCTCGTGGGTGGCGGGGCTCCGCCAGTCGAGGCGGCGGCCGGGCAGCTGCTCGCGCATCGTCACGCGCGCTCGCTGCAGAGCGCTGGTCACCGAGGCGACGGTCAGCTCCAGGGCGTCGGCGGCCTTCGGCGCCGGCCAGCCGAGGACGTCCCGCAGGACGAACACCGCCCGCTGCCGCGGCGGTAGCCGCTGGACGGCGACGATGAACGCCAGCTCGATCGTCTCCCGTGCCACCACCGATTCCTGGGGATCCTCGGGAAGCATCCGGTCGGGGAACGGCTGCAGGTAGCCCAGCTCGGAGCCCGCCAGGTCGGCCGGTACGGGGGTGCGGTCGTCGCGCTTCTCCAGGAAGTCGAGGCAGACGTTCGTCGCGATCCGGTACAGCCAGGTCCGCAGCGTGGCGTGGCCCTTGAACGACTCCCGCTTGTGCCACGCCCGCAGGAACGTCTCCTGCGTCATGTCCTGGGCGTCGTCGTAGTTCGCGAGCATCCGGTAGCAGTGCACCTGCAGCTCGCGCCGGTGGCGCTCCGTGATGAGCGCGAACCGTGCCGTATCGCCTGAGCGCGCCACCGCGATGAACGTGGCTTCGTCGGTGCCGTGCGGTCGGGCGTCGGTCATGGTCGTCGATCCTTCCACCGGTGTGAGGGGGCCACCAGAACCGACGACGTGGCGGAGGATTTCTGATCGGTGAAGCCGCTACGCGGGTGGCTGGTCCTCCTTCAGGTGCTCGAGGATCGTGGTGGCGATACCGGCGAACTGGTCGAGTTCCTCAGGAGTGAGGCGGTCGACGACAAGGCGCCGGACCTCCTGGGCGTGGCTGGGCGCGGCCTGCTTGAGCGCGGTGAGGCCGTTCGCCGTGATCACCGCCTCCATGCCGCGCGAGCCGCATCGTTCCCGCGTGACCAGGCCCCGCTTGCCCATCCGGGTGAGCTGGTGGTGCATGCGGCTCTTTTCCCAGGAGGCCGCGCGGCCGAGCTCGTAGACGCGCATCCGCCCGTCCGGCGCCTCGGACAGCAGCGCGAGCACGGTGTAGTCGGCGTTGGACAGGCCGCTGCTGGCCTGGAGCTGCTGCTCGATACGGGTCCGCAGCAGCTCCAGCATCTGGAAGGACACCCGCCACGCGCGGAGTTCGTGTTCCGTCAACTCCTGCTGCTTCATGACGTCACCCTACCTTATGAGTTGACAAATCAACTCAACGGCGAGTATCAGTTGATACATCAACTCGAAGCGCTCGTGCGAAGGAAGGCACCCCCATGACCGAAAGACGTGACGAGGGCGAGCCACCGGAAGACAGCGGGCGGCCGGGACGCCGCTACGTCATCCGTGGCGGCGCGGTGCTGTCCATGGATCCGAACGTCGGCGACTTCGCGACCGCCGACGTGCTGGTCGAGGGCGGCGAGATCGTCGAGATCCGGCCGGATATCCGCGCCGATAACGCCGGCGAGATCGACGCACGGGGGCGCATCGTGCTGCCGGGCTTCGTCGACACGCACCACCATCTGTTCGAGACGGCGGAGCGCGCGTTCCTCGCCAACGGCCTGCTCCTCGACGACCACTCGGGCTCGCCGAGCGCCCGACCGAACTACGGCGAGCACATCCTGCGGGGTTTCGCGCGGGCCTACCGGCCGGCGGACGTCTACGTCAACTCGTTGTTCGCCGGGCTTTCCCAGCTCGACGCCGGGGTCACGACGGTGCTGGACGTCTCGCAGATCCACCATTCACCAGAGCACACCGACGCGGCGATCCAGGCGCTCGTCGACACCGGGCGGCGTTCGGCGTTCGGGTTCTTCGAGGGCGACGGCCGCACGGGTGCCCGGTATCCGCAGGACGCGTACCGCATCCGCGACCGATGGTTCTCCTCGAACGACCGGCTGGTGACCATGGTCATGGGCGGGGAGCTCCACCTCGGCAGGCAGGTGTACACCCGCGCCTGGGCGATCGCCCGCGAGCTGGATCTCAAGATCGCCGCGCACGCCGTCGGCTCGTGGGGGATGCGGCCGGTCTTCGACGACCTCGCCCAGGGCGCCGCCGGGGTCGAAGTGGGGCCGGACAACCTGTTCATCCACATGACCGGAATGTCCGACCGGACCTGGCGACGGCTGCGGGACGCCGGTGCGCAGGTCTCGCTGGCCTTCCCGATCGAGATGACCATGCGGCACGGCACGCCGCCCATCCTCAAGATGCAGGAGCTCGGCATGGAGCCTTCGCTGAGCTCCGACGTCGAGACGACGATGGCCGCGGACCCGTTCACGCTGATGCGCTCCGCGATGATCATGCAGCGCATGATCGTCAACCAGATGATCCTCGACCAGGGCGACCTCGTACCGCCGGGCAACTGGCCGACGCCGGCCCCGGGAACGCCAGAGCTGCTCACCGTCCGCGATGTGCTGCGGTACGCGACCGTCAACGGTGCCAAGCATCTCGGCCTCGACGGCAGGACTGGCACCCTGACTCCCGGCAAGGAGGCCGACATCGTCGTGCTCGACGCGACCGCGCTCAACGTGGCCCCGCTCAACAGCGTGCCGGGAGCGATCGTGTCGCTGATGGACCGCACCAACGTCGAGACGGTGATCGTCGCCGGCAAGGTGCGCAAGTGGAAGGGGCGGCTGCTCGACGCGGATCTGACCCGGTTGCGCCAGGAACTCGAAGCGTCGCGCGACCACCTGTTCGCGGCGATGGACCTCAAGCAGGACCTGTTCGCCTGGAGCTGAGAAGCGACAGATCAGAAACGGCGGCCGCAGCGGTCCACGCGTTTCCACGGCCATTCCGAGGCGAGCCAGCGCGCGACGGCGTCGGCGAGTGCCGCGTCGAGGTCCGCTTTGTCGGCCCGTACCCAGGACTGCACCGTGACGTCCCATTCTCCGGAGTCCGGGGGATACAGATACACACAACCGATGACGTCGTCCGCCGGGTCGAGGACGGTGAAGGTGAACCCGGTGCGTCGCACGAAGTCCGCCGCGTGGCGGCGGAGATCCTCGAGGTTCTCTTCGAGAGTCATGCCGTCGCGGGGTGGCCAGTCGCCGTCGGGATAGCCGGGAGTGGAGCGGATATGCTCGATACTCGACATCCACGCGGCGTGGTCGGCCGAATTGTGTTGCGGCCCCAGCGGTTCGAGGCGGAACCGTTCGGTCACGAGCGAGGCCGGAGGGACGAAACCGGCCGGTACGAACTCATCCGACGTCATGGTCAGGACCGTAGCGGCCGTCCCGGCTTCCCGCACTCGAATTGCCGACGGGTTTGTTCTCCAGGAAGTGCTGGAAGTAGCCGACGATCTCGGCGCGGTTGGTCCTGACCTTGTTCGACACCGTCGCCAGCGCGGCGTTCCAGCATATTCCGAGATTTCGCCGGTCACCTGTTGTCGGAATTCAGGTCGGCGCCCCGGGTTTCGGCGCTGAGGAGCAACGCGACGAGGGTGACCGCGATCGTGCCGACGAGGTACAGCACGACCGCCGTCGGGCCCTGTTTTTCGGCCAGCCACACGGCGATGAGGGGTGCGGGCGCGCCGGCGATGATCGAGGAACCCTGGAACACCAGGGAGGCACCGGCGAAACGGCGGCGGGTCGGGAAGAGTTCGGCGATCCACGCGGCTTCCGGCCCGGCCAGGAGTCCGTGCAGTGCCGCGCCGACGCCGATGCCGAGATGGAGCAACGGCAGATTGTCGGCTTGGACGATGGCGAAGAAGACCGGTGCCCACACCGCGAGGCCCGCCGCGGGGACCAGCATGGCGATACGCCGTCCGACGCGGTCCGACCAGTGGCCGCCGGCCAGCATCCCCGCGAACTGCAGCAGGGACCCGACGGCCACGGCGAGGAGGACGTCGGACTTGTCGTAGCCGAAGGTCTTCGTGGCATAGGCGACCACGAAAACGGTGTAGACGTAGAAGGCCACGTTCTCGCCCAGCCGCACGCCGAGCCCGCGGAGGACGGGACCGGGGTGGGCGAGCGTCTCCAGGATGCTCGACCGCTCCCGGACGGCGTCCGCGGATGCCGTGGCCCGCGCCTGCGCTTCCTGGAACACCGGTGACTCGTCGATACGCCGCCGGATCCAGAAACCGATGGCCAGCAGCGGGATCGCGAACAGGAAACCGACTCGCCAGCCCCATTGGTCGAAGGCGTTTTCGGGGAGTACCAAGGCGATCCCGCCGACCACGGCCGTGGCGAGCACCGTGCCCAGCGGCGCTCCCGCCTGCGGCCAGGCCGACCAGAAGCCCCGCCGCTTCGGGCTTCCGTACTCGCTGACCATCAGCACGGCCGCACCGAATTCGCCGCCGAGGGCGAATCCCTGGATCAGCCTCAGCACGACGAGCGAGATCGTCGCCCCGATACCGGCCTGAGCGTAGGTGGGGAGCAGCCCGATCGCGGAGGTCGACAGCCCGAGCAACAGGAAAGTGGTCACCAGCATGGGTTTGCGGCCGAGGCGATCACCGAGATGCCCGAACACGATGCCGCCGATCGGGCGTGCGACGAAACCGAGCCCTTGTGTCGCCAGCGCGAGCAGCAACTGGGCGAACCCGTCGCCGCCGGGGAAGAACAGCGGCCCGAGGACGGTGGCCGCGAGGATTCCGTAGAGCGCGAAGTCGTACCACTCCAGCACCGCGCCGGCGGTACTGCCCGCCAGGACCCGCCGGAACGCCGACCGGCTGACGCCGCCAGACCTCGAACCGGCCGTTTCGTGCGAGGCGGGCACGTTCGTCACTTTCGCTCCTCGTCGAGTCGGCCGGACAGGCACGTGTCCGGTATGCGGACACTGCGGAACGCTATCCGGACACGTAGGAAGATAGACCGCGGCGGCGGGATCGCGCAATCACTTGCTGCCGGTCGCGATGCTCGAACTCGTGGCTCGGAGACGGCGTCTAGGCTGACGCCATGGCAGCGGCGGGCGAGTGGTCCGAGGACGAATACGCACGATGCCTCGCGAGCGAACGAGAACGGTACGCCTGGGTCATGCGCGTCTACGGCTCCATGACGCCGGCCCAATCCCTTGACGCAGCCGTCCGCCGGTATCCGTATGAAGAGTCCGGCAATCCCTTCCGTGGCTTGGTATTCCATGACGAGGCATGGCATTGGGCGATGCTCGCGCTCAAGGGTGAAGCCTACTGGTCGAGCTACCCGGAGCTCGCTGAACCACCAACCGCTTACAGGGCCCTTGACCTCCAGCCGGCTGAAGGTTCCAAGCTGGACCCATGACGATCTGGATCTGTGGCACCTGCGGCGTCGAGCATCCCGACACCGACGAACCACCGGCCGGGGTCTGCGGAATCTGCGCGGACGAGCGACAGTACGTCCGCGCCTCCGGGCAGTCCTGGACCACAGTGGACGAACTCGCCGCGGAGCCACACGAGCTGGTGCACGAACAACCGGAGCCGGGAATCCATCGCCTGCACCGGGAACCGGAGTTCGCGATCGGCCAGTGGACGTACGTGGTCCAGACCGATCAGGGCAATCTCCTGTGGGATCCGCCCAACGCTCTCGACCGGCCCCTGCTCGACAAGATCGCCGAACTCGGCGGGGCGGCCGCGATCGTGGCGAGCCATCCGCATATGTACGGCTCGCAGGTGAGTCTGAGTCATCATCTCGGGAACGTCCCGGTCCTGGTGCATTCCGCCGACCGGCGGTGGGTGCGGCGCGAGGATCCGGTGATCCGGGAGTGGCGAGGTGTCGAGCGGGTCCTTCCCGGGGTCACCCTTGTCGAGGCGGGCGGGCACTTTCCCGGGGCCGCGGTCGCCCACGTCGCCACGGACGGCGGCTCGCTCCTGGTCGGTGACACCATCGTGCCGGTGGCCGCCGCGGGCTGGGTGAGCTTCATGCGCAGCTATCCCAACGCGATCCCGCTTTCGGCCGGGCTGGTGCGGCGGATCGCGGAACGGCTCGCGCCCTACGAGTTCGAGCGGCTTTACGGCCTCACCGGAGGCATCGTGCGGGCCGGCGCGAAAGACGCCGTTCTCCGCTCCGCCGAGCGATACGCCGCCTGGGCCAGTGGCGAGAACGACCACCTCGGCTGAGCGCTACTCCTTGCGGCCGCTGACGGCCAGGCCGACGCCGAGCCCCATCATGGTGAGACCGGCCGCGCCGCCGATCAGGTCGAGGCGCCGCGCCGAGCGGGCGAACCAGGAGCGGGCCGCCCCGGCCGCCATCCCCCAGACGGAATCCATCGCCAGGGCGATCGTGGCGAACACCGCGCCCAGCACCACCATTTGCAGACCGGCGTGCCCGGCCGAGGGGTCGACGAACTGGGGCAGGATCGCCGCGAAGAACACCACGGTCTTGGGATTGGTGACGCCGACGACGAAACCCTGTACCAGGGTGCGTCCGCCGCTGATCGGGACCGCTCGCGCCTCGAAGGCGTCCCGTAGCGCCCGGCGGTGCCGGATCGCCTGGATACCGAGGTGGACGAGGTAAGCGGCGCCGGCGAGCTTGATCACCGTGTAGATCACGGCGGAGGTCTGGATGATGGCGCCGACGCCGATGGCGACGGCCGTGGCGGCGGTGAAGCTGCCTGCCGCACCGCCGAGCACGGTCATCAGCGCGGTCCGACGGCCGTACGCCAAGGCGCGGCTGATCGCGAACAGCACGGCGGGGCCCGGGACGAGGATCAGGACGAACGACGCGAGCGCGAAAGCGGCCAGACGATCAGGCGAGGGCATGCGGCCAGGTTAAACCGATCGCCACCGGTGAAGACAGCGCCGGCGCGAGCGGGGTCACTTCGGCTTGCTGGCGGTGCCGCCGGTCAGCGTCTCCAGCTGCCGGACGATCTGATACCCGAGGTTGTCCGACATGTTCTCGTACATCGCGGCGGCCCAGCTCGTGCGGCTGTTGTACATCACGGCGAGATCGGAGTACTTCGCGTCCGCGGTGAACGAGCACAGAAGTGCCGGCCGCCGCAGATCCACGACGAAGGCGTCCGTCACGACACGGCTGTAGAACTCCTTTCTGGTGGGCTCGTCGATCCGGTGCGGCGGCGTGTATTCGATCGTGCGCAGGACCAGGGCGTACCGGGTGCCGAGTCCGACGTCCAGTTCGGCCCGCAGCTTGCGGTCGTCCTCCTCGTCCCACGTCGCCGCCGGTGGAAGGAGCTCGATCCGGCCGTCGCCGAGCGGGCCGTGCGGCCCGGTCCAGCGCAACGCCTCGATCAGCTGGGTCGGGTCGTATTCGAAGGTGTCCATGTACTTGACCCGGGTGTCCGGGTCGGTGAGGGCCCGTTCCGAGATGATCTCGACGTTGTTCGCGCTCTGCCCGGTCCGGACGTCGTATTCGGTCGTGTACGTGAACTTGGGGTCCAACGGGGTGGGTACGGCACAGGAGGCCGAGCCGACCTTCGCCGACGGCAGCAGGGATTTGGTCTGGGCCAGCTTGCGCCGGACCTCCTCGAAGCGCGGCTGGTAGGAGCGCAACGTGTCCGCTTGGGACACGTCCGGACCATCCGGCTCGCAGCCTGCCACCACGAGACCTGAGCACAGCACCAGCAGGAGGCGGTTCAGTGCGCGCACGGACCGATGATCCCACGGCGGTGAAGGGGCGGCGGTGTTCACGTCCTGGTCACCCGGATGTGCCGTTACTTTCGGGTAACTCGTCACGCGGTGACTTCATAGTGGGCTGTCCGATTCGCTCCAGGAAGGAAAACCTTCATGGCTCAGGCCTCCAGAGCCCGTGTCACCGTCGGCGGGCTCGTGCTGGTCACGGCGCTCTCCGCGGTCTTGCCCCCTTCGGCCGCGGCGGCCGACGCGCTGCCCGGCGTCAAGCCGGCGACCGAAACCCCGGCCGTGTACGACGACGAAGCAGGCGGCAACGCGGACGCCGACGACCCGGCGATCTGGCGCAACCCGGCGGCTCCGGACCGGAGCCTCGTCGTCGCCACGGTCAAGGAGGGCGGCCTGCGGGTCTACGACCTCGACGGCCGCGAAGTGCAGTCGATACCGGCGCCCGAAGCGCCCGGACCGGACGATGCGCCCGGCCGGTTCAACAACGTCGATCTCGTGCACCGCATGAAGGTCGGCTCCCGGGTGAGCGACCTGGCCGTCACCAGTGATCGCGGCCGGGACCGGCTGCGGATCTACCGTATCGACGGCGGAAACCCCGGCGCCCCGCTCACCGACGTCACCGATCCCGCCGCGCCGGCGATCTTCTCTTCGTCGCAGGAGGAGATCAACGACCAGCGCACCGCTTACGGCCTCGCCACGTGGACCGATCCCGCCAGCGGCCGTTCGTACGCGGTGGTCAGCCAGCGGGAACGCACCGCTCTCAGCCTGCTGGAGCTGACCGCGGGCGCCGGAGGCACGGTCTCCTACCGCAAGGTGCGCTCGCTCGTGTTGCCGTCCGAGTTCCGGCTGCCGAACGGCAAGACGTGGGCTCCGTGCGGTGAGCCGGATGAACTGCCCCAGGTCGAGGGCATGGTCGTCGATGCCGCGAACGGCACTCTCTATGCCGGGCAGGAGGATGTCGGAATCTGGCGGCTGGACGCCGACCTCGAAGGCACTCCGAAGCTCATCGACAAGGTCCGCGAGTACGGCATCCCCGGAACCTACGACGAGGCGACCGAGGAATGCGTACCCGGATCCGACCCGGGCTACGGTGGCAAGCGCCTGTCCGCCGACGTCGAAGGGCTCACCCTCCTCAAGCAGAAGGACGGCGACGGCTACCTGCTCGCCTCCAGCCAGGGGGACGACACCTTCGCGGCCTACGACCGCGAACTCGACGAAGACAACGAGTACGAAGGCGGCTTCCGGGTGACCGCCGTGTCCGCGACCCTCGACGGCACCGAGGAGAGCGACGGCGCCGCCGTCCTCAACGAGCCGCTCGGCGGCAAGTACCCGAACGGCCTGCTCGTCGTCCAGGACGGTGACGACAAGCCGGGGGAGCCGGGCCGGGACGCCACGAACTTCAAGTTCGTCGACCTCGGACGCGTGCTCGACGCCCTCGACGACTGACCGGATCCGTTGGAGCGGCGAGACTGCGCTCCAACGAGCCGCTTTACGACGCCGCCGTCGCGGCCGACACGAGACGTTCGTGGACGTCGACGGCCTCCGGCACACCCATCTCGGTGAACGCGGCGTGCGCGGTCCGCCAGTGCTTCCGCGCGGCGACCGGATCACCGGCGGCGGACAGTGCGTCGCCGAGTCCACTTTGGGCCCTGGCCAGTTCGTAACGGCTGTCCGCCGCGGTCGCCGACTCGATCGACTGCCGCAGGCAACGCACGGCGTCGTCGGCCCGCCCGGCGGCGAGCAGGGTCGCCGCCATGTCGTTGCTCGCGGCCAGCATTCCTTCCCTGCTGCCGATTTCCCTGGCCAGCTCGATGGCCTGCCGGTGATGCGCCAACGCCTCGTCGAACCGCCCGGCGGCGACGAGCAGGACCCCGAGATGGTTGAGCACCTTGCCCTCGTCGGCCCGGTTGTGCGACTGCCTCGCCACGGAGAGCGCTTGCTCGTAATAGGCCCCTGCCTCGGTTTCCTTTCCCATTCGCCAGAACGTGGTGCCGAGACCGTCGAGGGCCCGGCATTCGCAGAGGTGGTCCGCGCTCGCCCTGGTCACGTCGAGGGCCTGCGACAAATTGCCGACGGCGGCGGGATAGTTCCCCAGCCGCATTTCGGCGAGGCCGATATTGCACAACTGCCGTGCCCGGAACGACTCGTTGTTCCGCACGACGGCGAACTCCATGGCCCGCCGGAAACAGGGCAACGCGGCACGATAGTCGCCGAGACCGGTCAGCAACAGGCCGACGTTGCCCGACAGGTTGACGACGTAATCGGATTCACCGGCGGCGGAGAACTCCCTGATCGCGTCTTCCAGGACGACGAGCGCCCCGGCGGCGTCGCCCCGTTGCCAATGGGTCATGGCCAGCCCGTTCAGGACGTGCCCCCGGGTGACACCGGACGCGACCCGGACGGCGTTGCCGAACAGGGCCTGCGCGTCGCTCACGTGCACGCGGGCCTCGAAATAGCTGGTCATCACGCACGCGAGCCGCGTCACGTGGTCGTCGCGTCCCTCGCTCAGCGCCCAGCCGGACGCGACGACGAGGTTGACCCGCTCGGTGTCCAGCCAGGCCATCGCCTCGTCCGCCCCGTCGAACACGAGAGCCCGCGCCGCGGGGGTGGGCAGGTCCTCCCACCGCTCCGCCTCATGGGGATAGCAGGTGACGAGCGCGGCACGGGTGGTGGCGAGCTGGAAGTCGAGCAGCCGCACGGCCGCGGCCCGGCGCATCCGGGCCTGGAGGTTCTCCCGGAGGCGTTTCTCGGCGAACACCCGGACCAGGTCGTGCAGTTCGAACCGGGACGCGCGGGCGGTGATCATGTTGGCCGCCACCAGGTCGTCGAGTTGGCGGCGGACGGCGCCGACCTCGACGCCCGCCAGCGCCGCGGCCGCGTGGTCGTCGACATCGCGTCCCGGATAGATGGCGAGCAAGCCGAGCAATATCCGGTCCGCTTCGGCCAGCTCGTCGTACGACGTGCGCAGCGCGACTTCGACCCCGTCGTCCAGTCTCAGCATGGTCCGCAGGTCGGCGAGGCGGTCCCGGTGGTCGGCCATCGTCCACTCGTCCGAGGCGGCCAGCCGCCGGGTCACCAGTGCGAGGGCCAGCGGTAACCGGCCGACCAGTTCGATGATTTCGGCCGCTTCGCCCCGCTCCGCGTCGACGCGTTCGTCGCCGATCCCGCCGCGGAGCAACTCGACCGACTCCTCCGGGGTGAACACGTCCAGCGCCACGTGCCGGGCGGTGTCCAGCCCGGCGAGGCGGCGCCTGCTGGTGACCAGCACCAGGCAGGTCGGCAGGTCGGGCAGCAACGGCAGCACCTGGTCGACCGACGCCGCGTTGTCCAGCAGGATCAGCGCGCGCCGCCCGTCCAGCAGCCGCCGGAACAGCGCGCTCCGGCCGGCGAGGGTGAGGCAGCCGATCTCGCTACCGGACGCCCCGAGCCGGCGCAGGAAGCCTTCGAGCACCGCGGCCGGGTCCGCGGCGGGCCGATCCGCGTCGAAACCGCGGAGATTCACCACCAGCCGCACGTCGGCGAAGCGGCCCCGCTCGGCCAGCAGCCGCGCGACCTCGCTGGCGAACCGGGTCTTGCCGACCCCGGCCATCCCGGAGATCGCCCACACGCCGGCGTCGTCCGGCTCGGCGTCCAGTATCCGGCGCAACTGCGCCTGCCTGCCGACGAACCCGCCGTCCGGAGCGGGCAGGTGATCGGCCACGCTGATCACGGCCGCCTCGGTGGCGTGCCCGGTGATCACCCGGTGCGCCTGCCGCCATTCCGCCGCGACGTCCATGCCGAGCAGCACGGCCGCGATGTCGACGACCAGTTCGACGTCGAGTCGTTTGCGTCCCGGCAGCAGGCAGCGGTACACGGTGTTGTAGGCGGGAAGGTCGGCCGTTCCCCTGGCCGTGCGCAGGCGCCGCACCCGGCGGTGCAGTTCCCGGTGGGTCAATCCCGCCCAGGCCAGCGCCTGCCGCAGCCGCTGGGAGAGCTCGTCGTACGACCGGGCCCCGATCGGACTCGGCGGCCGTTCCTCCGGCACAGGAACCCCCTGGACACGTGAACCGATCCGCCCGGCGGTGACTCCCGGGCCGGATGCCGCCCGACCATAGTCGAGATCGGCGAGCCGGTGGGCCGGGCCGTCGAACTCGGCGACCGACGATTTCTCCCGTTTGGACAGTGCCGGCCGGACGCACGGTTCACCCTTTTCGAGCATGAATCCCGACCGAACGCCGGAGCCGGTCGGCGCCGGTTCGTTCGACGAGCTGGCGGCCCGGCTGAACTTGTTGCGCGGCTGGACCGGCGTGTCCTACCGGGAGTTGCACCGTCGGGTCGTACGGGCGCGGCGGACGGCGGGCAACCCCGACCTGCCGGTGTTCAACACGGTCTACCGCTGCCTGCAACCGGGCAGGCGGCGGATGGACGTGGACCTCGTCGCGGACATCGTGCGCGCGCTCGCCGCCGACGAGGCGGTGGTGGCGCGGTGGCGGCAGGGGTGCCAGGTGATCGCGGGCCTCACGGCCGACTCGTCGTGGGTGACCGTGGCGGGTGAGCTGCCCGCCGACAGCACGGAGTTCGTCGGCAGACAGGCCGAGCTGGCCGCGATCACCGGGGGCGACGAGCGGGCGCCGGTGGTGGTGATCGACGGGATGGCCGGGGTCGGCAAGACCAGTCTCGCCGTCCGTGCCGCGCACCGGCTGGCACACCGGGACGGTGCCGAGGTCCGGCTGTGGGCGGACCTGCCTGGCTACGACGCCGACCGCGCGCCCGCCGATCCGCTCGCGGTGCTGGACGAGTTCCTCCGGCGGCTCGGGGTGCCGGGCAAGGAGATCCACCGCCTCGGCCCCGATGGCAGGCAGGCGACCTATCGCAGGCTGCTCGCGGACCGGCGGCCGGTCGTGGTGCTGGACAACGCGGCGGACGCCGATCAGGTGTGCCCGCTGCTGCCGGACCGGCCGGGCGGCATCGTGCTGATCACCAGCAGACGGCGCCTGACCGGCTTGGCCGGTGCGCGGCTCGTACACTTGGACGCGTTTCCGGGGACCGAGTCGCTCGACATGTTGCGCAGGCTGGTCGGCGAAACGAAGGTCGCCGAGGACACCGAGGCCGCCGCGCGGATCGCCGAGCTGGTCGGCCATCTGCCGCTCGCGTTGACGGTGGTGGCCGGCCGGATCCGGAACCGGCGCGACTGGACGTTGCGCGACCACGCCGCCCGGCTCGCGGAACGCCGGGACAGCCTGCGGATCGAGGACGAGCTGGAGAACGCCATCGGCCTGTCCTATGCGGACCTGCCCGCCGATGCCGCGCTGCTGCTGCGACTCCTCGCGATCCACCCCGGCCGCGACGTCGACACGCGGGCGGCGGCCGCGCTCGCCGGGGTGGAGCTAGCCAAGGCGGAGGCACTTCTGGGTGAACTGGTCGCCGGCAGCCTGGTGCAGCGGAGCGTCCAGGATCGGTTCGGCCTGCACGACGTGGTCCGTCTCTACGCGGCGGGACTGGCGCGGGACGTGGACGCCGCCTCCGCGCGGCAGGCCGCACTCGGCCGGTTGTTCGGCTACTACCGGCACGCCGCCTGCCGAGCCATGGACCGCTACGCCCCGCACGAGTGCGACCGCAGACCTGTCGTGTCCACTTCGGACGTTCCGGCGCCGGATTTCGCCGACGTCGCGGCGGCGACGGCGTGGCTGGACGCCGAGCGGCACAACCTGGTCGGCATCACCGTGCTGACCGGGGAACAGGGCGGACGCGAGGACGCGGCCACGATGTCGCCGATCCTGAACCGGTATCTGTACAACGCGCTGCACTTCGCCGACGCGGAGATCGTGCACGGTATCGCGGTCCGCGCCGCCGACCCGCTGGTCCAGGCGAGCGCGTATATGAGCCTCGGCGCGGTCTACCTGCGCTCCAATCGCTACCAGGAGAGCATCGACCAGCTCAAGCAGGCGCTCGCGCGGTACGACGCGGGCGGCGACCGGGCGAGCTGGGCACGGGCACTGAACAACCTCGGCAACGCGTTCGACCGGCTCAGCGACTTCGCGGCGGCCGAGGACTGCTACCGGCAGGCGCTGCTCGTGCACCGGGAGACCGGCAATCGCACCAGCGAAAGCCGCGCGCTGGGCAACCTCGGGAACAGCGCGATGCGCGTCGGCGACTGGGACAAGGCCGAGGGGTACCTGGACGAGGCCTTGGCGATCATGCTGGAGGTGGGGACCGGGTGGGGGAATGCCTGACCTACGGCAACCTCGGCACGGTGCACGAGCAGCAGGGTCACTCCGCCGAGGCCCTCGGCCACTACCGGCGGGCGCTCGCGACCGCACGCGAATTCGGCTATCCGTTCCCGGAGACCGAGGCGTTGCTCCACATCGGCTCGCTGCTCGCGCGGCTGGGCGAGCACGACGACGCCCTGGCGCACCTGACCGAGGCACTGGACCGCGCACGCCGGAACAGCTTGGGGGAGTTCGAGATCAAAGCGCTCAACGGTATCGGTATCGCACTCGGCGACCTGGGCGACGCGGCGGGTTCGATCGCCCGGCACCGCGAAGCGCTTGCGGTCGCCGAAAAACTCGGTGACCGCTATGAGCAAGCGCAGGCGCACAAAGGGATCGGGCACGGAGCGGCCGTCGCCGGCGACACCGGCATGGCCGACGATCACGGGCGGAAGGCGCAGGCCCTGCTCACGGAGATCGGTCTGCGCTAGCCCCGGTGTACGGCGAGTCGTGAGTGGCAATGGTCGTTCCGGCGGGGGTAACGCAAATGTGGGGTGTTGCGAAAGGCACTTTCGCAACGTTGGAGGTGGGGTAAGTGGCTTTCGCAACCTCACAGGCCTGCCCAGGTGGCGGGGACGCGTGTCGCGAAAGCCACTTTCGAGACGTGCGATGTCCCGAAAGTGGCTTTCGCGACATCACGCAGACGGGACCGGCAAACGGGCCCCCGCCAATTCGCTTCATGCGGGACGCGGCCGGTGCACCACGGATCCGGGGCGCCATCGAGGGGGAGTGGCGGTGTCCCGGATCCGTGGTGGCCATTGGTCACACCGGCGCGAGCCGGCTCACTTCCAGCTGTACGCGACGCCACCGAAGCCCGGCTGGACCTTCGCCCGCACCCTGGGGGTCGAGGCGAGACCGAGATAGCCGCCGCCCTTCTTCGGCGGGCCCGACCAGCGCACGACAACGGTGCCGCCGGTTCCGCATCCCGCCGTCTTCCAGGTCTTGACGCTCTTGTTCTTCTTGGTGCTCCAGTAGTGGCCCTCCGCCTGAACACAGATCCTGCTGTTGCTGCCAGGCGGGAGCTTCCACGTGTAGCGGCGGTGCTGCGGGTTCTTCTTCGAGTCCGGGCTGATGTAGCCGCAGCCCGCCTTGTCCACCTTCCAGCGGCCGTAGCTGGCCAAACCGCCCCGCCATCCGCCGCAGTCTGAGGAAGCGTCGATGCCCTCCGTGGTCACGTCGGTCAGTGCGACCTCGGTCGTGGCGGTGTCCGCCTCTTCCTCGGCCATCGCCGGCGCGCTCTGCACGGCGAGTGCCATTCCCGCGACCAGCAGGCCGGTCGTGACCCGTGTCGTCCATTTCTTCACTGGTGTTTCTCTTTCTCGTCGTTCGGCTCGAACGCCACGGCGAATTCCGCCTGGCCTTCTTCCGCGTTCGATTGGCCGCCGGCCTTCTGGGTTTTCCGCAGGGTGAAGCCGTGTACCAGAAGGGGAGACGACTTGCCCGAATGTTGATTTCTGTCGGCCGATCGTGGGGCCACGTCAGACATTATCGACAACGCGTGGAAACGCCTAGTGATCTTGAGTGGTGGCTTTGATCGAAGTTGTTCGAAAACGCCCGACCGGAACTATTCGCCGGACGAAGTTCCGGTCACGACGAGACCATCGCGGTGCCCATCGCGTCGTACAGCGTCCGCGCGCGTTCGCGGAACGGCCTCGCCTTGTCCGGATCACCGGCGTCGTCGTGGGTCGCGGCGATCCCGGTCAGCGCGCGGGCCTCCTCGTGCGGTTCGCTGGTGAGCCGGGCGAGGTCGGCGGCCCGCGTGTAGTGCGCCATCGCGGACGACCGGTCCCCGCACGCCAGCGCGCTGTCCGCGAGCCCGTTGTGCACGAGGGTTTCCAGCGGCCGGATGCCGGTCGCCACCGCGATGTCGAGCGCCGCCTCCTGATGCAGGCGGGCCGCGGCCAGGTCGCCCTGCCGGAGATGCACCAGCCCGAGATACGCCAGGGCGTACCCTTCGGCCTCGCGGTGACCCTCGGCCCTGCTGACCGCCAGCGACCGGTCGAGGTGGTCGCGGGCTTCCGCCCACCGGCCCAGCGCGCGGTAGACGTCGCCGAGGTTGTGCAGCGAGATCGCCTCGCTCAGCCGGTCGTCGATGCTCTTGGCGATGGTCAGGCACTGCCGGTAGCAGCCGAGAGCGGCGTCCAGATCGCCCCGGCGTTCGTGGATGAAGCCGAGGTTCGACAGCGAACGTCCCTCGTTGAGGCGGTCCCCGGTCTCCTGGGAGACCGTGACCGCCCTGCTCAGATGGTCCGCCGCGGCGGTGTACCGGCCCAGCTGCGCGTACACGGTGCCGAGGGTGTTCAGCGCGCGGCCGGCGACTACCGGGCTCCCGTCGACGTCGAGGCAGCGGGTCAGATGCGTCACCGCCTCGTCGAAATGGCCGAGCCTGGCGCAGATCGCGGCCAGGTCGACGAGCGCCTGCTGGGTGCCGATGGCGTCGCCCGCCCGCTGTGCCTCGGTGAGCGCGAGCCGGTGCAGGGTGCGCAGGGCGCCGTAGTGACCGTTCACCCGCAACGCCTGCCACAGCACGGTCGAGAGGTCCCGGGCGTAGGTGCCGCCGGTGGCCGACGACTGTTCCGCGATGGCGATCAAGGTGGACAGCTCCGCCGCCAGCCAGGTCGCCGCGTCCTCGGCGCCGGTGAACACGACGTTCCCGGCGACCGGGGTGAGCAGCGGTCTTCGGTTGGGGTCACCGGCCGTCATCGCCCTGGCCGCGTCGGCCGCCCCGGCCACACAGTGCTCGGCGAGGCGGCGCAAGGCCGCGGATCGACGCTGCGCCGGTTCCTCGTCGGCGCGGCCGCGCGCGTAATCGCGGACCAGGTCGTGGAATTCGAACCGGCCGTCCACGCGGTGCGCGAGCAGCAGATGGCTGTCGACGAGCGCGTCGAGGACTCGGCGGGTCTCCGCCGGGTCCGCGCCCAGCAGCGCCGCCGCGGCCGCGGTGTCCCAGTGCGGGCCGGGATGGAGCCCGAGCAGACGCAGGCCCGAGGCCACGTCGCCGGGCAGCGCCTCGTAGGACCAGGACAGCACGGAAGGCAGCGAGGTGGTCTTCTCTTCGGTGGTCAGCGCCGCGAGCCGGTTCCCGGTCGGGCGCATCGAGGACGCCACGTTCGCCAGGTTCCGGTTGTGCGCGAGCCGCTCACCGACGATGCGCAGGGCGAGCGGCAGGCCGCCGCACCCCGACACCATGTCGGCGAGCGCGGTCCGGTCGGCGAACCTCCGCCCTGGGCCCGCCAACCGGTCGAGCAGGGAGAAGGACTCTTGCTCGGTCAGCAGCGGCACCGGCACCCGGCGCGCGTCGGCGCTGATCGTCAGCCCGTGCAGTGCCGCGCGGCTCGTCACCACCACCGCGCAGCCCGCGTGGCCCGGCAGCAGCGGCCGGACCTGGTCCGCCGAGCGGGCGTTGTCCAGCACGATGAGCACCGATCGGCCGGCCAGCACACTGCGCAGCGACGCGGCCCGGTCGTCGAGGTCGGCGGGCACGTCCGCCACGGGCACGCCGAGCGCCCGCAGGAAGGACCGCAGCACCTCGCCAGGGTCGGCGGGCGCCCCCGGCCCGTACCCGCGCAGGTTCGCGAACAGCTGCCCGTCGGGGAAGTCCTGTTTGACCCGCTGCGCCCACTGCACGGCCAAGGAGGTCTTGCCGACCCCGGCCATGCCCTCCAGCACCGCGACGACGACGCCCTCGTCCGCCCGTTCGCCGTGGAGGGCGTCGAGCGCGTCGATCTCCCGCTGCCGCCCGATGAACGACGTGATGCCCGAGGGCAGCTGCGCGGGCACCGAGACGACCGGCGTTCTCGTCGGCGACACCGCGTCCGGGCAGTAGTGCCGTACGAACCGGCTCGCCTGCTCGCCCTGGAGACCCAGCCCCAGCGCCAGTGCCTCCACCGAATGGCGGCGCGGCCGGGCGACCCGGCCGCGCTCGATGTTGCTGATGCTCCGCACCGTCAGCCCGGTGCGTTCCGCCAACTCCTCCTGCGTGAGCCCGGCGGCCCGCCGCGCCTCACTCAGTAGCGAACTCGGACGAGGGTCCATTTCGCGGATGATAGAGCGGCTGCGACGCCGAAATCCGTGGTTCGCCGACGATTTTGATCGAAATTGGTCGAAAACGCCCGACTGGCCGGGTCCTGCGGCGAGCGAGGGACCCCCGGCCAGTCCGGTCACCGGGAGATCAGGGGTTGAAGAGGCGGTGCAGCCAGCCGAAGGTGCCTTCGAACGCGTCCCACGTCACTGAGCCGATTTTTTCGTAATGGCGCTCGAGCAACGTCTGTGGGATAGCGGACCAACCCTCCGGCAACGACCTCTTGTTGATCTTGATCGCCCCGATTCCGGTGAAGACGGTGTTCACCATCGCCTTCCCGAGGGCTGTGTGGAACTCGCTGCTCTCCCAGCCATAACGCATGCCGGACGCTCCTGCCGCGAGGAATCCGGAGGCGACGGACACGATCTTGGCGGCGGTGCCGATGGCGGCGAGGACGGCGGCGACCGGCGGCGCTCCTGCGAAGATCAACGCGCCGATACTGCAACCGGTGGACAGCAGGCCCGCCCAGTCCGAGAGGCGGTCGAAGAACTTCGCCGATTCTTCCAGCAGCCGATCAGGGTTGTTCTGCCACATCCCGATGATCGACGAGTCACCGTTCGCGTTGGGATCCTCGCTGTCGTCCCTCGCCGCTCTCTGCGCCGCGAGCGCGGCCTCGGCTTCCGCGGCCATGACGACGATGTGCCGGGCGTGGCTCGCCGCCTCCGCCGCCGCCGTGGCGTCCTTGCCCGCCTGGATGGCGGACGCGCGGGCGCTGTTCGCGGAGGACTGGGCCTGGTAGGCGAAGCTGACCGCCCGGTCGGCGCAGTCGAACGCGCGCAGCATCGAGGAGTTCGCCGAGCGCCGGGCCTTGTTCGCGACGGCGGCCGCGGCCGCGGCCTGGTCGGCGGAGCGCCGGGCGTCCACGGCGGACTGCTCGGCGGCGGCGGCGTTGTTCGCGGCTTCGGTGGCGGAGCGCTGGGCGTCCGCCGCGTACCCGGCCGCCCGGTTCGCCCAGGTGACCGCTTCGGCGGCGGCTTTCCTCGCCTCGGCGGCGGCCTTGGACGCGAGGGCCGCGTCCGCCAGCGCGTTCGACGCGATCCTGGCCGCGTGCGCGATGGCCGCCCGGATGGCGGCGACGTGCGTGGCCCAGTCGTGGTCGAGCCGGGCGGTGTCGAACCGGGTACCGGCGACGAAACTGCGCCGCATGTTCGTGGTGCCCGCGAGCGCGATCTTCGCGGCCGCCTTCGTGTACGGGCCGCCTTCGTTGAGCAGCCGGTACGCCTCGACCTGGTCGTCCTCGGCGGCCGCGTCGACGATGGCCACCTTGAGGAACCGGTGCAACGCCGCGGCCGATCCGTCGTTCAGCGCCGCCTCCGCGGCGGTACGCACCGCTGTCCCGGGATTGTCGGCGAGAATGGCGAAGATCGTCCGCCGGTTGTCCTCCGCCGCGGCGTTGATCGCGCCGGTCGTGAGGAACTCGGTGACCGCCGCGGGATCGTCGGAGCCCAGCACCTGGGCGGCGGCGCTGGCCACCGTCGTCGTCGACACACCGGCCACGGCGGCGACGGATTCGGCGTCGTCCTGCCGCTGTGACAGCAGCCGGTCGGTGCCCAGCCAGGCCAGCACGTCCTCGTCGCCGCCCGCGACGGCGAACTCCGCCGCCGACTTCGTCCAGCTCATGGTGAGCCCGTTCGTGATCAGCTGGAGCGCGGCCTGCCGCCCCAGCGAGGCCGCCCGGCCGGTGTCGCCCGCGCGCAACGCGGTTTCGGCGTCGGCGATCAAGCTGCGGGTGGCCTCGTCGGTCAGTGCGAGCTGCGTTTGCTGCCGGGCGATCCTTGCCCGTTCGTCCGCCTCGGCCCGCCCCTCCTGCTGGGCGAGCTCGACGCCGAGAGCCGGAGCACGTTCCGCACCACACCGGCGGTGGTCGTGAGATCGGGGCGGCCGACGGTCGCGGTGACGGGCTGGGGAGGTGCGCCCGACGGCGGGAGGCCGGTGCCGGGGGTGGCCGCGAAGCAGCTCGAGGCGGTGAGCACCCAGCCGGGCGCGACCAGCGCGCCCGAGCAGGCGCGGGCGCCGTTGCCGATGTCCAGCCGCACGACGAACGCGTGGTCGCCGTTGCCTCCGACGACGGCAGCCGCGGGCGCGGTCGCCACCGTGGTGGCGGCCAGTGCCAGGCCGGTCGCCAGGGCCAGTCTGGTCGAGCGGGCCCGGGTGGGTCTTTTCATGACTGAGTTCCTCGCACGGTGCTGGAAGCGGTGGCCGGTCAACGGGAAACCTTGCTTTCCAGGAGCATGTACTCGCCGCCGGTGCCACCGGGGTCGGTCTCGCCGACGCCCGCGTAGCTGTTCGGCGGCACCTTGTACGTCTTCTTCGTCGCCCCGTCGTCGGGGGTCAGCACGACCTCGCTGGTGAAGTTCCCGGTGTCCACGCCGTACACGGACGGCATTTCGATGGTCAGGTGACCGGTCTTCCCCGAGACGCGGAAGCACACGTAGCCGGGGGCGGGCTGGCCACGCTCGGCGATCCGCAGCAGATCGGGATCCGCCGAGTCGGCCGGGCAGGTGGCGAGCAGCACGATGTGGCCGTCACCGCGTTTGAGCAGGAATCCGCGCTCCGCCTGGATCTGCACGGCCTGCGGGTAGTTGAAGTCCTCGATCGCGAGCGGGGGCAGGGTGTCGGCCTGCGGCGTCACGTCGGCGCCGGCGGGCACGGCGCCGATGGCGAAGGCGGCGAGAGCGGCGAGAGTGGCGGCCAGCGCCGCTCTCCACGGATGCTTCTTACGGATCTCCTCTTGCGGTGGTTTCCCGGCGCTGACGTGCCGGTGGTCGGTCGGGATGAGGCCGCCGCCCGTTCGAAGTCGGCGCGCGCCTGGCCGGTGAGGCCGAGCCCGGCCGCGATGAGCCGGACCGTGTCGCGGCGGGGCCTGCTGACCCGGCCGTGTTCGAGGTCCCTGATCGCCCGGACGCTGACGGTGGAGCGGGCGGCGAGAAGCCGCTGGGTCGCGCCGAGGCTTTGCCGGTGGCTCCGCAGCAACTCGCCGAAGCGGGCCGGACGCTCATCCGCGGGGCTGATCGATTCCAGCGCCGGAGCGGCTTCGGCCACCCGCATGAGGTATCCGGGAGGCCTGGTGACGATGGTCGAGGGCAGCCCGATCCCGCCCAGGTTCGCCCGCAGCGCCGACACGCAGAGCCGCACCTGGGTCCGCGCCGTGGCGGGCGGTTCGGTGTCCCAGACGGCGTCGACCAACCGGTCGATGCCGACCACCCGGTTCGCGTTGAGCAGCAATACGTCCAGCACGATCGCCTGCCTGCCGGACAGGCCGATGTGAACACCTCGAGTCACTGGCGTCCTCCGCTTCGCTCAGCGACTCACGTCACCGATGCCGCATCATGGTCGGAAAGCGGCGGAAGAGGGACAACCGGAAACTTCATCGAAAAAGTGCCGGTTCGACTTCCGCGGACGGTGCGTGACCGGGGAAGCCCGCCCGGCCCGGGTGAGCGGAGCGGGCTCGGCGGCGCTATCCGCAGCAGATGTTGTAGCCGTGGTTCCGCCAGAACATCGACGGGCCCGGGTTGTCGAGCACCGGATCGCCGGTGCTGTCCGAGGCGCTCTCGTGCCTGCCCGGCCGGTATTCGACATGCGTGTGCGTGGCGGTGGCGCCGCGGTACTCCTCGGTGCCGATCTGCTGGCCGCGGTTCACGAACTCACCTACCGCGAGCCCATTCGACGGGTTGAGATGCAGGTAGATGATGGTGAAATCCCGGTCACGATTGTAGATCGCCAACGTGGACAGGCCACCGCTGCCGTTGCTGCCCTCGGTCTTCCTGATCACGTAGCCCTGCGTCATCGAGTACACGGGAACGCCGAAGCCACGCGCGAAGTCGATCCCCTCGTGCCTGCCCGACGTGCTCACGTAGCCGTCGAAATAGGACGTGATGCGCCCGGAATCACTGTGGTACAGCCCGGTTTCCAGCCAGTCGTTCCCCACGAGGCCGAGCAGGTGCCCGGCGTTTTCGTTGTACGTCGAGCTCAAGTTCCCTTTGACGCCGTGCGGGAACGAGTCGATCGGCCCGGTCCAGCCGTTCTTGTAGAACACGGTGACGACCGCGTCCCGCCGGTTCCACACCGAGGCGGCGTTGCCCTTCACGCACAGGCCCCTCCCCGCGCCCACGCCGAGGAAGTGATAGCAGTCGGAACCCGTGCCGTAGTTGGCGACCGACGCGTCGAAATCGCTGACCGATCCCTGCTGATTGCTGTTGTAGTACAAGCAGAACTCGCCGTCCTCGCAGACGCCGTTCCGTGCCGTCGCGGCCTGCGCCGCCGGGGTGACCAGGAGAGTGCTGCTCAATGTCAGTGCCACGCCGAACAGTACGGCCATCAATCTTCTCAACGAAGTTCCCTTTCTCCGTGAACGCGGCGAATCAGCCAGTGCGCGACGCTACGGAGCCGGGAGACGGCCAGGGAAGTCATAAAGGGCAAACTGCCGCTCGATGGGCGGCGCGGGTCCGCCGGTGCCGACGGCGCCCTCGACCGGGCGACCACAGGCACGGCGCACCCGCGAACAGCCGAGACATGTCGCGAAAGCCACTTTCGCGACGCCTGACGTCCCGAAAGTGGCTTTCGCGACACGATCCCGCGCGCCGCCGTAGAAAAAGCTCAGTGTCCTATATGGACTATCGGTGCGATCATCCGTCCCGCCAGTGCCTCAGAGTGCCCATCCTGTACTCGCGGATACCGTCCCACGCGAAGAAGATCACCGTCTTGAAACCGACGAATCCTTCGGGCCAATCGTTGTCGCACACTTTCGTGGTTCCGGCGCCGGTGGTGTTGTAACACATCCAATACCGGGCAGCCCCGTTGACCGTCATCTGCACCCTGGCCATGACCGGATTCCCGTCGGCACAGTGGTCCCGCACGGTGATGCGGTCCCCGTTGAGCGTGACCCAGGCGTCGCCAACGGACCTGCGCTCTCCCAGGCAATCCATCGAGGTGGCCATGCTGACCGGTCCGACGTCGATGCTCGTGTAATCGGCGGCGGCGACATTGGGCGTGGCGATCATCTGTGACAGGAAGACCAGCGCTGTCGCCGCGACTGGCGCGAGAATGCGCGAAAAACGGGGCATTGCGTTCCCTTCGGTTCGAGTTGCCCGACGGTAATGCGGGCCCGACATCGAACGCAGGGGTCATTCGGACCACAAAGGACACTCGGATCGGAAGAACTTCTTTTGGCGGAAAACACTTCGGAAATCAGCGAGCGCCGAGAGCACGGCGCCCGGTGCGGTGCAGTGCGGCGAGCTGGAGACCGAGCACGACGCCGACGCCGATGGCCGCGGTGGAGACGACCGCTTCGGCCACGGCGGTCCACGCGCCGGGGACACGGGCGAAGACCTGCGACAGGCTCAGGTAAAGCGCAGGGCCGGGCAGTACGGCGCCGGTCAGCCCGGGGATGGTGACGACGGCGGTCGGCACTCGCGAGGTCCGGGCCGCCGCGCCGGCCAGTGCGCCGAGCACCGTGGTCGCGAGAAAGATCGACAGCGGGGTCGCCAGGCCGAGTATCGAGTGCCCCGCCCAGTTCACCAGTGACGTGACGACCCCGGCGCCGCAGGCGAGCGGCCACCACCGCGCGGGCGTGCCCATCAGTATCGCGTTGCCCAGTGAACCGACCAGCGCCGTCGCCGGTATCAGTGCGAGCGGGAGCGTGGCGAGGTGGACTCTGCCTGCCTCCCCGAGGATGTCGAGGTCGTTGGCCACCGACACCACGACCATCACCCCGGTGACGATCGCGCCGGTGAGCAGCAGGACGGTGACCATCCGCGCGGCGGCCATCAGGTGGAAGTCGCCGACGGCGTCTTCGACCAGGGACACGAGGGACAGGATCGGCAGTAGCAGCACGAGGTTGGCCGCCGAGAGGCTCGCGGCCTCGTGCCCGTCGAGCAGGCCGAGGGACAGCAGGGAGATCGCGGCGACGAGCACGGTGCTCGCTTTGGCCGCGACCTGGAAGAACTCCGCGATGCCGATCGTGCCGAGTGCCCAGCCGACGCGGTTGGCGAGCACGAACAACGCGGCCGAAACCACCGCGGCGAGCAGGGTGCCGTTGGCCTGCAGGCAGATCATCGCCGCGAGGAGGCATCCGCCGAGCAGGCTGACGTACCACGGCCAGGTCGGGCCCGCCTTGGCGAGTCCGGCGATCGCGCGTTCGGCCTCCTCGGGCGAAGTGGCGCCCGTGCCGGCGCGGACCGCGAGCGCTTCCAGGTCGCCCATCCGGCCGATGTCGCGGGTGTCGTTCGCTTCGACGCTGCCCAGCAGCACCACCGGCTCGCCGCCTCCGCCCGGGCAGTACTGCAGATGTACCGTCCGCACCCCGACCGAGATCCGCGGATCGTCGATACCGCCCGCGTTCGCCAGCCGGCGGATCGTGCGGACGACGACGGCGGTCTCGATGCCCTGACGGAACATCTGCATCGCCACGTCGAGCGCGAAGGCCAGCACACGTCGCGCCCGCGCGCGTTCCTCCTCCGACATGGTCGGCACTGTAAGGGCTGACCCGTGCGGGACGGAGCCGCTGGCCGGAGCGAAGGCTCGGCTTAGCCCGATCGTGGCACGGAGCGAGGGCGGCGCGAGAAGTCCCGGCGGGGCGAGAACATCCGGCCGCGCAAACCTTTTCCGGTCGATGGGGGCCCGGGACACTCAGCGTCTCGATTCGCCGTCGATCGTCCCTGACTTCATTGTCCACGCCACTCGTTCATGTGAACCGGACGCTCCCGGAGATCACGCGAAGAGTGCTTGGAGCCGCCATCCGAATGACCCGCCGGAACGGACCGCAACCTGCGCGCGTGAAGTTCCGGCGAGACCCCTATTTCACCAAGAGTGACTGTTAGCGTGCGGAGTGAAGTCATGATCTTGGATGTGGAGGAGGCATACGATGAACCGTCTTGTCATCGCCGCGTTGAGCGCGGTGTCCGCCGGCGCCCTGCTGATGGTCGCGAGCCCACCTGCCCAGGCCGCGGCGGGGGAAGTGGTGGTCTTCTCGACCGAGTTCCAGCGTCTGGACACCTACCGGAACCCCGAGGGCTGCCACAAACTCCCCATGGCCGCGCATGTCCTGGCCAACCTGACCTCGGCCGACGTGGTCGTCTACGGCGATCCGCTCTGTTTGTCGCCCGGGATGCGCGTCCAACCGGGTCACGGCTCCCACGTCCCGCCGGGCACCGGGTCGTTCTCGGTCAGCTGATCGTTTCGTGTGACATCGAGACTGAGGGGGTCCCGTGTCTGTCGAACTTGTCGTGGTCGGAGTCGGCTATGTCGGATTGCCGCTGGCCGAAGCCGCCTGCGAGGCGGGGTTGTCGGTCGTCGGGTACGACAACTCGCCGGAGGTCGCGGCCGCCGTCGCCGCGGGACGTTCGCATGTGCCCGACGTGACCACGAGCCGTTTGCGGGCCATGCGGGCGAGCGGTTTCACCGTGACGACCGACCCCGGTGTACTCGCCACCGCGGAAACCATCGTGCTCTGCGTGCCGACCGGGCTGGATCCGGATGGCGGGCCGGATCTCGCCGCGGTGCGTGAGGCGGCCGAGACGGTGGCCGAACAGCTGCGGCCGGGGACGCTGGTGGTCCTCGAGTCGACGAGTTTTCCCGGCACCACCGACGAAATCGTCCGCCCGATCCTGGAGAAGCACGGTCTGACCGCGGGGGAGGACTTCGCGCTCGCCTATTCGCCCGAGCGGGTCGACCCGGGCAACCGCCGCTTCGGCATCCGGAACACGCCGAAGGTGATCAGCGGGCACACCCCGTTGTGCGCCAAATACTGCGCGGCTTTCTACGGGCGCTTCGTCGACACGGTCGTGGTGGCGCGCGGTACCAGGGAGGCCGAGATGGCCAAGCTGCTGGAGAACACCTATCGCTACGTGAACATCGCCCTGGTCAACGAGATCTCCATCTTCTGCGACCGGATCGGGGTCGACGTGTGGGACGTGGTGCACTGCGCCGCGACCAAACCCTTCGGCTTCATGCCCTTCGTGCCGGGACCGGGGGTCGGCGGGCACTGCATCCCGGTCGACCCGAAATACCTGCTGGACAAGGCCGACCGGGAAGGAACCCCGCTCGGTGTGGTGCACGCGGCCCGGCTCGTGGACGACCGGATGCCCGAGCATGTGGTCGACCGGGTGACGCGCCTGCTCGCCGAGCGGGGAAAACCGTTGTGTGAAGCGAAAGTCCTGCTGCTGGGTGTCGCGTACAAGGCCGACGTGCCGGATACCCGCGAGTCCGCCGCCATCCGGATCGCCGTCCGGTTGCGCGCGCTCGGCGCGGACCTGGCCTACCACGACCCGGTGGCCGCGGCCGTACCCGAATTGGGGCCACCGGCCGCCGACCTCGACGAGGTGCTCCGAGCCGCGGACGTCACCGTCCTGCTGGTGGCGCACCGCGCCTACGACCTCGGGCGGCTGACCTCGACGGCCAGGCTGCTGTTCGACGCGACGGGTCAGGTGCCCGGAGAGGAGGTCGTCCGTCTTTGACCGTGCCCGGCGGGTCGAGAGCCGCCGGACACGCGCGTACCGCAGATTCTTCCGAGTTCACGCGAAAAGGAGTGTCCACGAATGACCACGGCGGTCAAGAACGACAGGCTCAAGAAGCGTTTCGAGAAGTGGGACGTCAACGGTAACGGCAAGATCGAAAAGTCCGATCTCGAGGCCGAAGCAGGCCGGATCATCAACGCGTTCGGTGAAGACCCCGCCTCGCCACAGGCGCGTGCGGTGAAGGACTCTTTCGTGGCGATGTACGAGTACCTGGCCGGTAAGGCGGGCACCGGCCCGAACGGTGCGCTGAGCGAGCAGCAGTTCACCGAGGTGATCGAGACGCAGATCTTCCAGGAGGGCGACTCGGGATTCGACCGCGTGGTCCGGCCGACCATCGCCGCGATCGTCGGCCTGTGCGACACCGACGGCGACGGCGAGGTCAACCAGCAGGAGTTCGCCAAGTGGCTGGCGGCCATCGGGGTCGAGTCCTCGGCCGTGGCCCCCGCGTTCCGGGCGATCGACGTGAACGGCAACGGCAAGCTGACCGTCGACGAACTCGTGCACGCGGTACGCGACTACCATCTCGGCAAATCGGACGTGCCCCTGCTCGGCAAGTAGCGGCGAAGTGGTGAGTGTTCCCGGGGCCGGGAACACTCACCACCGGCCGCGGAAACGCACCTCCAGCTCCGGTTTCAAGCCGAGCTCTTCACCGGTGACCGGCGGCGTGGTGTGGATGAGAATGTTGTAGTGGTTGGGAAAGTGGCATCCGTCGAAGCCGAGGACGGTGCCGACGAGTTCGCCGCCGATCCACACCTCGTCGCCTCGGTCGATCACTCCCGCCCGCTCGATTTCGGCGAAGCCGAGGAAGCCGACGCGGTCGATCGGCGCTCCGGGCTCCGTGTCCTCGTGGCCGGTCGTGACGAGTTCGTGGATCTCGCCGGCGCGAACACATCGGCTGGCGAAGGGCTCCAGGCTCATTCCCCGGTCGTCACGGTGATGTACGAGCACCTTCACCACCGTGCCGGTGATCTCCCGTTTCGGCCCGTCCTCGCGCATCGCGCTCCTTCCGGTAACACTCGTCCACTATGGACAGAGTGGTGAGACCGCTGTCGCGCCAGGCCCCGCCCTTGCGCACGGCTTCCTCGAACTCCCGTAGCAACCCGTCGTACTCGTGCCACAGCGATTCCTTGAACGCCGGGAACCCGGCGAGCATGTCGGCGCGCAGGACGGTGCCATCGGTCAGGGTCGCTTCGACGTCCTTGACCTCTCCCGGAAACGACCAATCGAGTTCCACGACCGCGTTGTCGAGCACGAGTGTCGCCTGCCTGTCGACGCCGCGCGCGTCCCGCGTGACCCGCACGCTCCGCAGCGTCACCGACCCGAGGAACAGCTGGACGAGGTCGAGCGCGTTCGGTCCGTTGTCCGCCACGCAGCCGCCACCGCAGCGCGCGGTGTCGAGGTACCAGCGGTCACCGCCGACGTGTTCTTCGATCCGCTCCAGATATCGCACCCTCAGCGAGGCGATCGGCGCCCGGCCCGCGAGGTCCTCCTGCAGCGCCCGCACGTTGCTGTTGTACCTGCGGTGGAACGCGGTGAACAGGGCGACGTCGCGCCTCGCCGCTCTAGCCACGAGATCCTCGCCGTCGGCGAGCCCGGTGGCGAGCGGCTTCTCCACGCACACCGGCAGGCCGGCGTCCAGCACGTCCCGGCACAAGGTCGCGTGGACGTCGTTGGGCGCGGTCACGATCACCGCGTCGAGCCCTCCGGCGGCGAGCATCTCCCGGTGATCCCGGTAGCCGGGCACGCCGATCCCGGCGAGCGCCGCCGGATCGAGATCGCAGACCGCGGCGAGCCCGTAGGCCCGGGACCGTTCCACCGCGGCGAGGTAGAAGCGTGCGATGACGCCGAGCCCCACGACACCGACCCGGATCATCCGGCCGCCCTTACCCGCACCGCGTGCAGCACTTCGTGGACCTCGTCGGGCACCGGCACCCCGTGCGCGCGGAACCGGGCCGCGCGTTCACCCTCGTGCCAGCCCGGATAGACGACCGGGGCGGCGGGGTCGCGGGCGGGCCAGCCGCGCACGGCGGCGAAGAGCGCGGTCGCGTCGTCGGCGAATCCGCCGCGCAGGAGTTCCGGTGCGATCGCCAGCGTCAGTACGCCGATGTCGTCGTCGCGGTCCCCGTCGGCGGACAGCGCGCCGAGCATGGCGCCGGGTACCAGCGCGCCGAGCACCTCGACGAGCAGGCCCAGGCCGAATCCCTTGTAGGCGCCCGTTTCGGGGTCGCCGCCCAGCCACAGCAGGTGGGCGTCGCCGCGGTCGAACGCGGCGGCGTCGGTCACCGGCGCGCCGTCAGCGGTGGCGAGCCACCCCGGCGGGATCGCGCGGCCTTCCCTCGCCGCGGCCCGCACCCGGCCGGTCGGCACGACGGTGGTGCTCATGTCGAGGACGAACGGATGCGCGTCACCGGCGGGACAGGCCAGCGCGAGCGGGTTCGTGCCGAGCATCGCCGCCGCGCCACCCGGGGGCGGGGCGATGCGCTGCCCGCCGCAGTTCGACGCGACGAGGCCGATCATGCCGTGGGCGGCGGCGCGCGCCGCGTGGTGGCCCGCACAGCCGATATGCGTGGCGCCCCGCAGCGAGACCATCCCGATCCCGTGCCGCGAAGCCCTGGCGCACGCCAGCTCCATGGCCTGCGACGCCGACCACAACCCCAGCGTGCGACGGGCGTCGGCGAGGACACACGCGCCGAGATCGGTCTGGATCACCATGTCCGCCGCCGGATCCGCGCGTCCTTCGTCGAGCAGTGGCAGGTACAGCCGGGTGAGGTTGACCAGTCCGTGCGAGGTCACCCCGGTCAGGTCGCCGTGGCACAACGCGGTGGCGGCGATCGCCGCCCGGTCCCGTGGAACGCCGCGGTCCACGAAGATCGCGGTGACCAGGGAGAGAAGCTCGGGATAGGGCATCAGCACGGTCATGCTCCTCCGTTCCGGCTGAATCGCACGACGATCTCGCGGACGACGTCGGAGAACTTGTCGAGCTCTGCGACGTCGGCGTACTCCCCGGCGGAGTGCGCGTTGTTGCCGCCGAGGGAACCGGGGCCGAGGACGGCCGTCCGGGTGCCGGGGACGTCGGCGAGCCACAGGGCGTCGCAGGTGAAGCCGGGTTCGTCGTCGGGCCAGCGGGCGACGAACTCGTCCAGCAGCGGGATGTCCCGCGCCGTCAGGGCGGGCAGGTCGCGTTTGAGCCACCGCACGCCGGTGATCGCCGCGGCGTCGGCCGCGGTACGGGCGAAGGCGGCGGCGTCACTGAACCGGGTGACGAACGCGGCGATGCCCGACCGCAGGCCGTCCTCCAGCGCGGAGGTCATTTTCGCCGCCGCTTCCCGGCTGTCGTAGGGAATGTTGAGCAGAAGCTCCCCGCTGCCGTAAACCCTGTTGTGCAGGCGTCCGGTGTGCAGCCCCGCCACGCAGACCCGGCCATGGTCCGCCAGGTCGAGCGCGAGGTGCTGGGCGAGGAAGCCGAGCAGGACGGTGGCGTTGTGCCCTCGGTGCGGTTCGTCGTCGATCGCGTCTTCCCCGCGCACCCGCACGCACGCGGTCATCGACGCCGAGCACCGCGGCAGGTAGCGCAGGCCGGTCGGCTCGCAGAAGATGTTGAGCTCGCCGTGGAAGCCCGCCTCGACGAGCGGCCGCGTGCCGAACGTGCCCATCGCGCCGCCTTCCTCGCCGGAGACCGCCTGGATGAGCACGCCGGCGTCCCGGCCGGCCGCCGGATCCGCCGCGACCGCGGCCCGGATCCCGGCCAGCAGCGCCACCGCGGGCCCCTTGGCGTCGATCGTGCCCCGGCCGGTGAACCTGGCGCCGTCGAAACCCGCGGGCTCGAACGGCGCCACGGTGTCGAGGTGGACGTTGAACATCACGGCGGGACTGGCCGGGCCGAGCCGGAGCACCAGGCTCGGCTGGCAGGCGAGGAAGTCCGGCCCGGCTTCGCGGACCGCGACCGGGACACCCGGCCGGTCCAGCACCGAGGGTTCCGGGCTGGCCAGGTACAGCGTCTCGAAACCGATCCCGGCCGCCGCGTCGGCGTAAGCCCGCATCGCTTCCCAGAGGCGGATTTCGCCGGTCGTTTCGAGCGGGCCGGCCGTCGGCAGGGCGAGCAGCCGTAACAGCAGTTCCCGATCCTCGCGGATCACCGGAACAGCCCGGCCATCGCCCGGCCGGCGGCGACGAACGTGGCCGCCGCGTCGCCGGCGAGCACACCCGGCTCATGGGGTTTGAGCGCGAGATGGGGTTCCAGCGACCAGGCGCCGCGATACCCCTTGGCCTGCAACAACTTCACACAGTCCGCCACACGTGCGGCACCCGCCCCCGGGAGGGTGAAGCCGTGCTCGTCCGCGTCCTTGACGTGCACGTGCTCGACGTGGCCGGCGATGTCGGCGAGCAGGTCGAACCCGTCGTAACCGTGGGGCACGCCGTTCCCGGTGTCGAACAGCAGCTTCAGCGCCGGGCTCGCGACCTCGTCCAGTAGTTCGAGCATCCGCTCGGCACTCGTGCCCGCCCAGCCCGAGCAGTTCTCGTGCAGTAGCGTCACGCCGTTTCGTTCGGCGTGTTCGGCGAGCACGGTGATCCTCGCGATGGCCCGGCGGCGCCAGTCGTCCTCGCGCAGGCCGTCGCCGGGATACGACATGATCCGGAGATAGCGCGTGCCGACCGACCGCGCTCGCCGGGCGAGGACGTCCAGTTCCGCGAGGTCGCGCTGGAAATCGCTGGTGATCGGCCTGCCCCAGCCGCCGATCCGGGACGCCAGGCAGACCACGCCGATCGCCTCGTCCGCCAGCGTCGTGGCGATCTTGTCGAACCGCTCGTCGGTGAGGTCGGCGACGGGGATCCGGTCGACCGTGCGCAGCTCGATCATCCGCCATCCCAGTGCGTCGAGCGCCGCGATCTGGCCGCCGAGGTCGTCGGCCGCCTCGTCGGTGATACCGGCGAACACCGGGTCAGTCGGCATGGGCCGCCACCGCGTCGGGTTCGGGACGGGAGACCGGTTCCGCGCAGATGTTCTTGGCCACCGACAGCAGCTGCACCACCTCGGTGGCGAAGGTGAAGCTCTGCGTCTGCTCCCCGTCCACCTGGAACTTCCGGTAGGCCTGGAACATCCACTCGGTCATGGCGTCGTCGCGGAGCACGATGTGCTCGGACCGGCCGGTCGACCGCAGGGTCAGTTGCGAATGGTGGTCGTCGCCGCTCACCGCGAAATGCCCGACCGCGGTGCCCGTTTCGAAGTCGACGGTGACCCGCCGCTCCCGCACCGGCGAGGTCAGATCCGATCGGATCTCCGTGTGGATTCCCGAATTGTGCCGGAGACCGACGCTGGCGCCGCCCATCCGGGGGCCGACGTTCCCCTCGACCTCGAGATCGGTCCCGGACGCGTGGGTGACCCGCGCGGCGCCCGCGAGCCGCAGCGCGAGCGCGACCCCGTGCGGCAGTTCGACGTCGAAGGCGGTCGGGTGTCCCGGCGTCACGAGCGACCGGCGGAACCGCGGTTTGTTCTGCACGATGTCGATGGATTTGGGGGCGCCGAAGCGGCCGCTGCGGATCAGCTCGACCAACCGCGCGGTGAGCGTGCTGGCGAGCCAGGGTTCGACGACCTCGACGTGCAGTTTGTACTTGCGGCGCAGGCGGATGATCCGGGCGAGGTCGTCGATGTCCGCGGCGAGCGGCTTCTCCACGATCACCTTGCGGAAGCCCAGCGTGGCCAGTTCGGAGAGCACGGCGAGGCGTTCGGTCGGCGGGGTGCAGACGTGCGCGACGGTGCAAGCGGGGTCGAGCCCGGTGGCCGCGGCCTCGATGGTCGGAACGACCTCGAGACCCGCCCGCGCGGCGACGTTCGGCCGCGGTTCGCACGCGGTGACGGGAGCGTCGTCGAAGAGCATCGGGGTCCGGGTACGGAGTTTGGCCAATACCGGCAGATGCAGACCCGCGCCTGCCCGGCCGAGTCCCACAATGAGTGAACGCACTGGTGAGCCTGCTCCTCAGAGTTTCCATTCGGAATCCACCGCAAAACTGACATCCGCCATGATCAACTGTCAATACTTTCCCCTTGGGTTGACCAGGAAGTGCGAACCTCCCGGGGGTCCGGTTTTGCTGACCTACGCTCAGGAACGGGTCTCAACGCCACCGGAGGTGGGTACGCTGTCGGTGTCATTTTTCAACCAATCGAGCACATTCGAGCGAACGTGGCCAAGTGCCAGGCGACATATTCTCGACGTGTTCGAAAATGGCAAGTATTCGCACGGCCGCAAGGTGGCCGAGCTGGAAACCGCGCTGGCCGGTTACACCGGCGCGAAGTTCGTCATCGGAGTCAACAGCGGAACGGACGCGTTGGTCCTTCTGCTGCGGGCGGCGGGTCTGCGGCCGGGCGACGAAGTGGTCGTCCCGGCCTTCTCCTTCGGCGCGTCGGCCACCTCGGTCGTGCTCGCGGGCGGCCGTCCGGTCTTCGCCGACATCGAGCCGGACGGGTACGGCATCGACCCCGCCGCGGTGGCGGACGTCGCGGGGGAGCGCACCCGCTTCGTCATGCCGACGCATCTGTTCTCGCGACTCGCGGACATCGACGGCGTCCTCGGCGTGGCCCGGCGGCTCGGGCTCACCGTGGTGGAGGACAGCGCGGAGGCCATCGGCATGCGCCTTCGCGGCAGGCACGCCGGGCTTTTCGGCGCGGGCGGGGTGCTGTCGTTCTTCCCGACCAAGACACTGGGCGCGCTCGGCGACGCGGGCGCGGTCCTCACCGACGACCGGCGGATCGCCGAGACCGTCGACGCGCTTCGCCACCACGGACGGTTCGGCGGCACGATCGCCGACTTCCCCGCCATCTCCACGGCGACCGGCCTGCCCGGCGTGAACAGCAAGATGGACGACATCCAGGCCGCCGTCCTCCTCGCGAAGCTCACCAGGCTGGACCTCGACATCGTTCGCCGCGCGGAACTGGCCGCCCGGTACGCGGCGGCGCTCGCGGGCGTGGAAGGGGTGCGCAAACTGCCGTCGGCTAGGCCGGACAGCGTGTTCTACGTCTACGTGGTGGAGGTCGACGCGCGCGACGACCTGGCGGCGCATCTGTCCGCGGATGGCGTGCAGACCGAGATCTACTACCCGGCGCCGCTGCCTCTGCAGCCCTGCTTCGCCGCGCTCGGCCATCGGAAGGGCGAGTTCCCGAACGCCGAGAACGCCTGCCGCCGCACCCTCGCGCTCCCGCTGTACCCGGACATGTCCACCGGGGATTGTGATCGCGTCTGCGACTCGATCCGCGCGTTCTACCGCGGGCGGCGTGGATGACACTGCCGTTCTTCCCGCCCGATCTCTTCGACGGAGACCGCGCCGAACTGCTGGACATCGTCCGCCGCGTCGGCGTCGCACCGGAGCAGAAATTCATCCTCGGCGACCAGGTGGCCCGCTTCGAGGCGGCGATCCGTGACTCGGTCGGCGCGGCCGACGCGATCGCTTGCGGCAGCGGGACTTCGGCGCTGACGCTGGTGCTGCGCGCGATGGACGTCGGCGCGGGGGACGAGGTGATCGTGCCCGCGTTCGGCTGCGCGCCACTCGCGGCCGCGCCCGCCCTGCTCGGCGCGACACCGGTGTTCGCCGACATCGACCCGTGGTCCATGGTCGTCGATCCCGAAGCGGTCGCCGGCCTGGTCACTTCGCGGACCAAGGTGATCATGCCGGCGCATATGTTCTCGGTCATGGCGGACATGCCCGCGCTGCGCCGGATCGCGACCGCGGCGGGCGTGCGGCTGCTGGAGGATTCCGCCGTCGCGCAAGGAGGAACCCTCGCGGGCACGCCCGCCGGGAGATGGGGCGACGCGGGCGTGTACTCGTTCGTCCAGGTGAAGACGTTCGGGATGCCGGGTGAGGGCGGCATGGTCGTGACCGACGATCCGGAACTCGCCACGGCGGTGCGGATGCTGCGCAATCACGGCCAGGACGGCGAGAACCGGTTCCTTTACCACCGCGTCGGCTACAACAGCCGGTTCGACGAGATCATGGCCGCGTTCCAGCTGTACCGGTTCCCCGGCCTCGCCGGGCGCCTCGCGCGCCGGGCACGGATCGGGGAGTACTACACCGAGCGCTTCGCCGACCTTGCGGGTTGCGGGGTGCTGGCGCCGCCCCCGGCGAAGGACGGACGGTGCTACTACGTCTATTCGCTGCTCGCCGAGCGCCGGGACGAACTGCGTGCGCACCTGGCGGCGCGGGGGTTCGGCTCGCACGTCTACTACCCGGCCCCGCTGCCGCGGCAGCCCGCGTTCGCGCGGTACACCCGGCCGTCGGACACCTGGCCCGCGGCGGAGCTTGCCGCGCGGCGCACTCTCGCCATACCCATCTACCCCCATCTGACGGACGAACAGGTGGAACGCATCGCCGACGCGGTGTGCGAGTTCGCGAAGGAGCCGTGATGCAGCAGATCACCAGCACGCCCGCGCCGAGCGAGGTCGCCGAGGAGTGGCACAGACGGGCGGAGCGCGCCGGGCTGTCCCGCGTCATGCGCGCCTCGCAGCCCGCCGAACTCGCGGCCGAGACGACCGCCCGCACCATCAGGCTCGTCACCCATCTCCTGGGTTCCCTGGGCGATGCCGGGGCCGCGCTGGAGATCGGTTGCGGGATGGGCAGGCTCACCCCGGCGATCGCGGCGCACGCCCGAGCGGTGACGGCGATCGACATGACGCCGCGCATGCTCGCGCTGGCGAGGGAGAACTGCGCGCATCTGTCCACTGTGGACTTCGTGCGCACGACGGTCCAGCGGCTGCCGTGGCGGGACAGGCGGTTCGACGTCGCCGTCTGCGTGTGGGTGCTGATGCACATACTGGACGACGACGAGATCGCCGAAGCGTGCCGGTCGATCGCCGCGGCGGCCCGCCATCTCGTGCTCGTGGAGTACGAGGAGGCGGACATCCCCGTCGGCAGGTTCTCGCGGTTGCGGACCGTCGAGGAGTACCTGGCCCTGCTCCCCGGCGCCCGGCTGCTCGAACGGCACGACCTGCATTACGGCGGTGACCGGTCCTTCGCCGCGCTGATCGCGTTGGACGGGCGATGACCGCGACACTGGCCGCGACTCGCGGCAAGGCGTATTTCCGGCTCGCGAAACTCGACATCGTCGACTACTACCTCGGCGTGATCGTGGTGTGGACGCTGCTCGCGCCGGCGGCGAGGTTCGACGGCGGTGTCCTGGCCTCCGTCGGCGTCTTCCTGCTCGGCGAGGTGTTCGTGATCGCGGCGATGGTCGCCCTCGACGACCTCACGGGATACCGGGACGGCAGCGACATCACGAACTACTCGCCGGACGACCCAAAGCGCAAGCGGTACCGCAAGCCGCTGGTGGCGGGCACCCTCGACGAAGGCCAGGTGCTCCGGTTCGCGTGGGCGACCGCCGTCGTCGGCGCCGCGCTCTGGCTGGCGGCCATCGCCATCGCACCACATCGTCCTTTGTGGACTGTAGTGCTGATCGCGGTGACCTACTTCTTCTCGCTCCAGTACTCCTGGGGTGTGAAGCTCAGCTACCACGGCTTCCAGGAGTTCTTCATCGCGGCGCTCGGCTGGGCGCTGGTGCTGGCGCCATACGGCCTCGCGTCCGGCGAGTTCACCGGGTTCGCGCTCGCCCAGGCGTTGCTCTTCGGGCTGGGACCGCTGCTGTTCGGCGTGTACTCCAACACCAACGACGTCGACGGTGACCGGCGGGTCGGCAGGCCGACGGTCGCGGCGCTGACCTCGCCGCGGGGCAACATGTTCTTCGTGATCGCCGTGTCGGCGGCGGAGTTCGCGCTGATCCTCGCCGTGCCCGCGCTCGGCGGCCCGTGGTGGTTCCCGCTCGCGTTGCTCCCGACCCTCGTGGCGCGGATCCGGCAGGTCTGGCTCGGGTTCGCGCTGGGCGACATCATGCGGGCCCGGCTGCTCGGCATCCGCGTCCACCGGATCACCGTGCTGAGCCTGGTCGTGGTGAACCTGGTGGTGATCACGTGACCGACATCGAAGTGGCGGTGGTCGGCGCCGGCGTCGCCGGGCTCACCACCGCGTACGAGCTCGGCAAGGCCGGGCGCGAGGTGCGGGTGTTCGAAGCGGCCGACGTGGTCGGCGGCCGGATGACGACGGTGCGCGAGGACGGCTTCCTGATCGACACCTGCGCCGAGCAGATGGCCGAACGGGGTTATCGCGAGACCTGGCGGCTGCTGGCGGAGCTCGGCATCGGCGACGACGCCGCACCCCGGATCGGGCGCGGCATCGCGATGTGGCGAGGCAGGCCCAGGTCCGGCGTCGCGGAGACCAGGGGACTGCTCACCGGAGCGGGGTTGTCGCTGCGGGCTCGGCTGGCCGGGGTACGGGCGATGCGGGGCGAGTTCGACACCGAACGGCCGGAGATCTCGCGGCTGGGCGGCCGCACCGTCGCCGACTTCGCCGCGCCGCACCACCCGGATCTGCTGAACTACCTGCTGCAACCGGTCGTCTCCGGTTTCTTCGGCTGGGATCCGGGGCGTTCGGCGGCCGCGCCCCTGCTCGCCCTGCTCACCTCGGTCGGCCCGCCGCCGACGTGGCGGGCGTACCGCGACGGAATGGACACCTTCGCCCGCGCCCTCGCCGAGAAGGTCGACGTCAGCACGGGCTTCCGCGTCGATCAGGTCGTCGACGACGGGTCCGCGGCGCGAATCATCAGCGGTACGAGCGAAATCAGCGCGAAGGCCGTCGTGCTGGCCGTGCCCGCCCCCGTCGCGGCCGAGCTGCACCCGGGACACGGGTCGGCTTTCCTCGCCGCCTGCTCGTTCACGCCGGTGGTCAAGGCGCATCTGCTGCTCGATCGCCCGCTCGGCGGTCCCGACTACGCCGTGATCGTGCCGACCGCGGAGAACGGCACGGTGGCCACGATCATCTTCGACCATCTGAAGCATCCCGGCCGCGCGCCCGCGGGCCGCGGCCTGGTCACGGTCATGGCCCATCCGGCCTTGGTGCCGGAGCTGCTGGCCGCCACCGACGAGGACGTCGTGACCCGTCTGAACGACGCGGCCGAGCGCCTCGTCCCCGGCCTGCGTGCGGCGACTCGCCGCGCCCTCGTCCGGCGGGTGCGGCACGCGGCGCCCGAGGCGACGCCGCGTGCGCTTGCCTTGCGTTCCGCCTTCGAGGCGGGGCTCGGCCGGGGCGTCGTCGACTACGCGGGCGACTGGGTGTTCCTGAGCCCGTGCAGCGAAGCGGCCGTCCGCTCGGGCGTCCGGGCCGCGCGGCGCCTGACCGAGCGGCTCGCGTGTCCCGTGCAGGAGGAGCGATCCAGATGAAACCGCACGACATGGGAACGTTGTTCGACGAATGCGCGCGTACGCGGACGACGGTGCGCCTCGACCGGCCCTTCGACATCGCGCCCGGGCGCGGAACCGTCCACTCGGTCGCGGGTCTCGCCGAGCTGGTGCGGGACGCGGCGGGATGGCTGTCCGAAGCCGGTGTGCGGCCGGGGCACCGGGTCGCCATCGTCAAGCGGAACCACTGGGACTACGACCTGCTCGCGTGCGCCGCGGCGCGGCTGGGGGCGGTCGCGGCGAAACTGTCCGGGCATCTGCCGGACGACACGCTGGAAATCCTGCTGAAACGGCTGGACGCCGCGGTCGTGGTCACCGACCGGCCGTCGCTGCGCGGAGACCGCGTGTTGCCCATCGACGGTTTCGCCGCCGCCCCGCCGCCGGAGCCGTACCGGAGGCACCCCGACGAACCGCTGCTGATCTGCCATACGTCGGGGACCACCGGGACACCGAAGCTGGTGGTCCACACGACGCGGACGATCATCGACCGGCTGGCCCGCCCGGAGGCGATCCGCTGGCCCGTCCTCGGCGTCCGGCGCGACGACGTGCTGGGCAATGTCAGCGCCTACGCGCACGGCCGGACGTTCTGCTGGACGGCGTCGGCGCTGTGCCTCGCTCCACGGGAGATCGTGATCCTGAGCGAGCCCACCTCGGCGGCGCGGGTGTTCGGACGGCATCGGCCGACGGTCATCGAGGCCCTCCCGTCGACCTTCGTGCGCTGGCGGCCACTCGCGCGGTCACCGGAGAATCCGTTCCGCCGGGTGCGGCGGTTCGTCAGCACCTACGACGCCGTGCATCCACCGGTGATCAGGACCATGCTGAACGCCACCCGCCTAAACCGTCCACTGTGGATGGAAGGCTGGGGTCAATCGGAGACCGGCCCCCTCTCGTTCCGGTTCTTCACCAGGAACTCCGTGCGGGCGACGCGGGACATCGGCAGGCCGCTTCCCGGTCTCGCCAGGCTGCGGGTCGTCGATCCGGAGACCGTCGAGCCGGTCCCGCGAGGCACACCGGGGCTTCTCCTGGCACGCACTCGTGCTCGCTGCGTGGCCTATGTGGGCGAACAGGACCGCTGGGCGGCCAAGGCGCACGGGCCGTGGTGGAACACCGGCGACCTCGGCGTGGTGAGCCGGACCGGGGCGGTGACGTTGCTGGACCGGGAGGTCGACAGCGTCCCCGGGCTGAGCTGCCTCTCGGTGGAGGACGCGATCGAGGACCGCCTTCCGGCCATCGCCGAATGCGTCGTGCTTTCCGCGGCGGGACGGGCGCCGATCCCGGTCGTCGTGACCGACACCGGGCTGGATCCCGCGCGGTGGCGGGCCGCCGTGGCCGATCTGCCGCCGATGGGGGAGCCGGTGACGCTCGCGTGGGACGACGTCCCGCGCACCGGCACCGGGAAGGTGCGGCGGCTGGAACTGCTGGAGCGGCTGACCGGGACGGCCGCCACGAACGGATCGGGAAGGTGGACGTGACGACGGCCTACGTGTTCGACAACCACAGCGGGCACGCGACCGAGCAGCATCGGTGCCTCTCCGAGGCGTACGACCCGGCCACCTTCGAGCGGCTGCAGCGGACCGGCTTGCGAGAGGGCTGGTCCTGCCTCGAAGTCGGCGCGGGCGGCAGCGGGGTCGCGCGGTGGCTCGCCGCGAGGGTGGCGCCGACCGGGTCGGTCCTGGCGACCGACATCAAACCCGACCACATCGGGACCGGGCCGGGACTGACCGTCCTCCGGCACGACGTCGTCCACGATCCGTTGCCGGGCGGCGACTTCGACCTCGTCCATGCCCGGCTGGTCCTGCAGCATCTGCCGGAGCGGGAAGCCGTCCTCCTCAAGCTGGCTCAGGCGTTGAAGCCGGGTGGCTGGATGCAGATCGACGAGTTCGACATCTCCTACGGCCCGGTGCTGCTCGCACCCGACGCCCGTGCGGCGAGTGTCTACGAGAAGTTCCTGGCGGCCAAGGAAAAGACGTTCAAGACCGCGGGCGGGGACGGGACGTGGGGCCGCCGGGTCGCCGCGTCGATGGCCGAGGCGGGCCTGGTCGACGTCGACCCGGTTCCCCTGATCTTCCCTTGGCGGGCGGGCTCGCCCGGTCTGCGGCTGCTGATCCACCACACCCGTCATTTGCGGGACCGGCTGCTCGCCGCTGGGATGACCGACGGCGAACTCGCCGAGGTGCGTTCGGTCATGGCGGATCCGGGGTTCCGGGCCTCGTCGTGCGTGCTGTACTCCGTGCAGGGAAGGCGCCCCGAATGATCACCGAGGTGGACGCCGTGACCGTCGCGGGTCCGGTCGACCTGCCGCTGGCCGGTGAGCTCGACGCGCAGGCGGCTTGCGGGATCATGCACGTACACGGGCGGCGCTTCGGCAGGCCGACCCCGCTCGGACTCGACTACGCGTCCATCCTCGCGGCCGAACTCGCCGAGCTGGGCGGCGTCGCGGTAGGGCTCGCTCGTGACCGGGGGATCCCCCTGCGCGGCGTGTCCACTTCGGTGGCGCAGGCGGCTTTGCTGGCGATTTCCCAATATCTGGCCGCGGCGACGGCCGAAGACGACCATGCCGAGGACTTCTTCCCCGGAGGACCGCCTTTCCGCTCGGCCGACGGCGTCGCCTACGAGATCGAGACGCTCGATCCGGCGGTGTGGCAACGGTTCTGGCGGGAACTCGGCGTCGACGGGCGGGTGATGTCCAGTGCCTGGCGGCCCTTCGTGCAGCGCTTCGCGACCGCGACCTGTCCGCTGCCGCCTCGGCTGTCGGAAGCGCTCGCGGCACGCCCGATCGCGGCGGCGGAGCGGATCGCGGTCCGAACCGGGATGACGCTGATGAGGGTGGCGGATCGGAGACTCGACCGGCTTCCCGCGTTCGTGGTGAGCGGGCTGGGCCGCGGACACCGGCCCGCCCGGCCGTCGGTGCCGCTGCCGTTGTCCGGTCTGGTGGTGCTCGAATCCTGCCGCCGGGTCCAGGGCCCGCTGGCCGGGCACCTGCTGCGGCTGCTCGGCGCCACGGTGCGGCGGATCGAGCCGCCGGGTGGCGATCCGCTGCGGTGGGTCCCGCCGATCGCCGGCGACGCGTCGGCCAGGTTCCGCGCGCTCAACGACGGCAAGGAGGTCGTCGAGATCGACCTGAGCACCCGGGACGGCAGGGGCCATTTGCTCGACCTCGCCGTCGGGGCCGACGTGTTCCTGCACAACTGGGCGCCCGGAAAGGCCGGGCGGTGGTCGCTGAACGCACTCGATCTGGCGCGTGCCCGGCCGGGGATCCTGTACGCGCACGCGTCGGGTTGGGGCGCCGAGCTGGGGCCGGAACCGCCGGTGGGCACGGATTTCGTCGTGCAGGCCCACGCGGGCGTCCCGCCGTCGCTGATGACGATCGTCGACGTGTTCGGCGGAGTCGTCTGCGCACACGGCGTCGTGACGGCCCTGGCGCGCGGCGCGACGCGGGTCGACTCGTCGCTCCTGTCCGCGGCGAGCAGGCTCAACGCGGGCGCCCGGCGGCGCTGTGACCGTCCGTTGACCGTGCCGGTGTGCGACGACCTCGCCGCACTCGCCGCGGATCCCCGGTTTTCCCGCGCGCTGATCCACGACGACTGCGTGCTCGTCGCGTCACCGTGGGAATTCACGTCATGACCTGGGTTTCCGCGACCGGGGTGGTGCTGCGCGACCTCGTGCCCGCCGGGCTCCGCCGCGAATGGGTCCGATGTGGACACTGCCCGGACAAGGACCTGTACTCGCTTTTCGGCGAGCGGGTGCGCGAACATCCGCTTCGCACGGCGGTGATCGACGACGAGGGCCCGCTCGATTACGCGCGCTTGGATGACGCGGCACGGGAGCTGGCAGCGTGTCTGGCGGCCACCGGATGCGGCTCGACGGAGATCGTCGGGGTGCGGGAACCCGCCGGGCGGGCCTCGGTGGTCGCGGAACTGGCGGTCCTCGCGCTCGGTGCCGTCGTGCTGCCGTTGCCGCCGGGCTCTGACGACCTCCTCGACCGCGCGCGGGTGCGGTTCGTCGTCGAGAACGGGCGGGTGGCGGGTGAATCGCGCCGAGCGACGCGCGTCGTCCGTCCGCATCCGGAGGCCCCTGCGCGGATCCTGGTGTCGTCCGGCTCGGAGTCGGCGCCGAAGATGGTCGCCTATTCGCACAACGCCTTCGCCGGCGGGCGGGCGAACTACCTCCGTGCCGTCCACGGCGGGACGGTGATTCCCCGCGATCTCGTCCTGGTCTCGCCGACGTCGGGATTCGGCTCGTTCGGGGTGCCGGTGACGCTGTGCCGGCTCGGCGGCACGCTGATCCTGACGCGCCGCTTCGAAGCGGGCGCGGCCCTGCGCCTGATCACCGAACACCGCCCGACCCACGCGTTCGCCGTGCCCGCGATGTGGCGGCGCATGGCCGACCATCCCGCCACGGTGGACACCGCCTGGCTCGCGGCCATCGTGTCGAGCGGCGACACGCTGCCCCCTTCGACGCTGGCCGCGTGCCGTGAGCGGTTCGGCGTCGAGATGATCGACGTCTACGGTTCGTCCGACGGCGTCAACTGTCATACGACGGAACCGGAGAACGGCGTGGGCGTACCGGACCCCGCGGTGTGCGAGATCCGGATCGTCGACGGCGAAATCCACGCGCGCGGCCCGATGACACCGCTGTGCTACGTCGCCGCGCCGGAACTGGACGCCGCGTACCGGCCCGACGGTGGCTGGGTGCGGGCAGGCGACAACGGCCGTTTCGACGAGCGCGGCAGGCTCCACGTCACCGGCCGGAGCAAACGCGTGGTGATCCGCGGCGGGTACACGATCAGCCCGGCGGAGGTGGAGCGCACGCTCGGCGAACATCCGGCGATCAGGGAGGTCGCCTGTGTCGCGGTACCGGACGCCGAACTGGGGGAACGGCTCTGCGCCTGCGTGGCGCCCAGGAACGGTCACTCGCCGACGCTGCCCGAGCTGACCGCGTTCCTGACCGCCAACGGCCTCGCCGTGCGCAAGTTGCCGGAACTCCTGGTGACCCTTCCCGAGCTTCCGCTGGGCCGTACCGGCAAGACGTGCCATCGCACGCTGGCCGATCTCGCGGCCCGTCTCGCCGCTCGTCCGTGAAGGCCTCCTTGCCTACCCTGAGGGTAGGGAAGGTGCCCTTCACCACCTCGCCAACGCGTGCCTTCCCGGCCAAGGCGTGTCGCGAAAGCCACTTTCGGGACGTCTGATGTCCCGAAAGTGGCTTTCGCGACATCTTTNCGCCGGACAAGCTGTTCAACGATCCGGAGCACGACCGGACGCGGCGGTTCCTCAAGGCGGTCATCGACCGGGCTTGAGGCTCGGCTGTGCATGTCGCGAAAGCCACTTTCGGGACGTCTGATGTCCCGAAAGTGGCTTTCGCGACACCTCCGCCGGGGGCTCGCGCGGAGGCCGCCGGCCGTGAATGAACCGCCGATGAACCGGCGTCCGTCATCATCGAGACGATTCACCGCCCCCGACGGCGGTATCGGCCCGAGGTTCACGAAACAGGTGACGAGTTGCGCAGCGATGACGTCCGGACGGCGAGGTCAGCCGATGCGGTAACCGGCCCTCGGCACCGTGGTGATCAGCGGCGGCTTCAGCAGCTTCCGCCGGAGATTCGTCAGCAGGACGTCGAGAACGTTGGACGTCGGATCGGCCACCTCGTCCCAGCCCGCTCTGATGAGCTGTTCACGGGAAACCGGACGGCCCGCGTTCTCCAGCAGGCATCGCAGCACGGCGAATTCCGTGCGGGTCAGGCTCAGCAGGACACCGTCGCGCCGGACCTCGTGCCTGCCGGTGTCCAGTTCGAGGTCCGCGGCCCGCAGCACCGACGGCAGCGGGACCCGGCCGCGACGGCAGAGGCTGCGCACGCGCGCCACCATTTCCGCGATGGCGAAAGGCTTTTCGAGGTAGTCGTCGCCGCCGCGCCGCAATCCGGCGACGCGCTGATCGGGATCGCCCAGCGCGGTCAGGAACAGCACCGGGGTCGTCCAGCCGGTGCCCCGTTTCCGCTCGACGTAGTCCAGCGCGTCACCGCTGGGGAGCATCCGGTCGAACACCACACAGTCGTAGGCGTTGACGAACAGGGCCTCGTCGGCGGGGAGGAGATCGTCCACCGCGTCGACGGCGAACCCGGCGGAACGCAGGGACGAGTGCACAGACGACCGGAGCGCTTCGTCGTCTTCGATGACCAGGATCCGCACACGGCCAAGGTAGCCGAGCCGCCGGACGGCCGGATCGGGGTGATCGCCCGTTCAGCGGAGCGCGGGGCGCTAATCTCCCACGGTGACCCCATGACCTCCCTCTCTGGTGCGAGGATTGGATGCCGATGAACGCGAGGGTGCTGGTCGTCGAGGACGACGAGGACATCCGGATGGCGGTGTCCGCCGAGTTGCGCGCCGCCTCGTTCACCGTGGACGCCGCCGGTTCGCTGGCGGCCGCGGCCGCGGCGCTCGACGCGACCGGAGCGCACGACTGCGCGGTCTTCGACCGGATGCTGCCCGACGGTGACGCCATCGGTTTCGTCGACGAGCGCAGGCGGCAGGGCTGGGCCGTGCCGGTGCTGTTCCTGACCGCGCTGGATTCGAGCAGCGCCCGGATCGAGGGATTCGAACACGGCGGGGATGACTACCTGGTCAAACCCTTCGTGATGGCGGAGTTGCTGGCCCGGGTGATGAACCTGTGCCGCCGCCGGGACAGCAGGCCACCGGTGCTGCGCCACGCCGACCTCGAAGTCGATTTCGCGCGCTGCGAGGTCCGCCGCGGCGGCGTGCTGCTCTCCTTGAGCAACCGTGAATTCGCGATCCTCGAGTACCTCGCGACCCGTCCCGGGATGGCGGTGTCCCGGGCGGATCTCGTCGAGCACTGCTGGGACCTCGAGAACGAGCCCACGGCCAACGTCGTCGACGCCGTCGTCAAACGGCTGCGCCGCAAACTGGGCGAGCCCGATCCGGTGGAGACGGTGCGCGGAGTCGGGTTCCGGCTCTCGTGACCGACACTTCGACCGACACCTCCACCGGGCGGCTGCGACGGCTCCGCGGTCTGCTGACGCTGCTGTTCACCGCGATGAACGCGGTCGGCCTGGTGGTGCTGGCGTGGCTGCTGATCGAGGCGGACGCCGATCAGGGCAGGCAGCGGCTCGACAGCGACGTCCGCCAGGTTTCCGCGACGCTGGCCAGGCTGATCGCGGCGGACGGCGGCGCGATCGTCACCGCCTACATCGGCACCGACACGGTGAACGAACAGTGCCCGCAGTTCGCCGTCCTCCCCGGCACCGCCCCGCGCTTCGAGCCCTACCGCGGCAAACTCGAGTGCGTCCCCGTCGACGACGCGCTGCTGAACCGGCTCGCGACCGAAGCCACCGGCACGAACCTTTCGAAGACCGGCTACGAGAAGACGGCCGCCGGCCGGTCCGTCTACGTCGCCGCCGATCCGATCAAGGACACCTCGCAGCAGATCGTCGGCGCCGTCGTCGTGGTGGCCGACGCCGAGGGCGTCGACGAGCGGCACGACGAGTGGACGCTGCTGGTGATCGGCGGCTGCGTGCTCCTGGTGCTCGGGCTCGGCGCGGCCGGATACTTCATCGCGGGACGCGCCATGCGGCCGGCGACCGCGGCGCTGGAACAGCAGAAGTCGTTGCTGGACGGGGTTTCCCAGCTGCTCGACGGCGTCGTGCACGACCTCAAGACGCCGGTGGCGGGCCTGCGCGCGCTGGCCGAGACGGCGTCGCGTAACCCGGCCGCGCAGGCCGAGATGTTGCCGAGGACCATCCGGCTCGCCTCGATGATGGGCGACATCATCGATCTCTGGCCGAGTCGTGCCCGGATGACCGCCGGGGTCGAGAAACCGGCCATGGGGCCGCTGATGCTCGATCAACTGGTCGAGATGGTCGTCGAGGACATGCCCGCCGACGGCGCCCGGATCTCGGTCACCTCCGTGCCGACCCGCGTCGAGGGCGACGCGACGTTGCTGCGGCGTGCGGTCGCGAACCTGATCGGCAACGCGGTGAACCACGGCCGCGCGCCCGGCGAGGAGGCCGACATCCAGGTCACCGTGCTCGACGGCAGGGTGATCATCGCCGACCGCGGTCCCGGCGTCGATCCGGAGGGGGCGGCGGAACTGTTCGAACGTTTCGTCAGCGGCGGCGGATCGACCGGGATCGGCCTCGCCGTCGTCAAGTGGGTCGCCGACATCCACGGCGGCACGCTGCGTCTCTACAACCGCGACGAGGGCGGGGCGATCTTCGAGCTCGCGTTGCCGATGGGACCGGTGGACAAGCCATGACGCCGAACGAACGGGTTACCCTGCCGGATGTGATCCGTGCAGGTAAGGGGACCGCCGGGGCGCGCTGGCGGGCAAGGGCTCCGATCGCTTTGATCGTCGCGGGCTGTGTCGCGGTGGTCGGCATCGCCGTGGGCGGCGCATCGAAACCGCTGCCCGGGCTGGACGTGGTGCCGACCGGGCACTGGATCTACAACTCCGTGCTCGGCAAGGCGTTCCACATCGACGGCGCGGGCAAACGGGCGGACGCCGAAGTGAGTGTCCCGGGCGCGGACAAGGACAGCCAGGTCGTGCAGGGCCCGACCCAGGGATACGTCGTCGGCCCTTCGAAGAACATCGAGTTCGGCAAGTCGACGTTGTCGGTCGAAGGCAGCCATCCCGCGCCCGCTCCCGAACGTCCGGTGACCCTCGAAGTCCGCGGCGGGCCGTACGCCGTCTACCGCGCAGCCGGGACGGTGAGCCGCTTCGGCGAGCACGCCGTCACCGTCAAGGCCGGGGGACCGCTGGGGACCCCGGTCGCGACCCCGGACGGGCGCCTTTGGCTGCACCGGCTCGACACCGGGCTGCTGTGCGAACTGGCTCCCGGTTCGGAGCGGCTGTCCTGCCCGTTCGTGATTCCCCAGGGACACAAGGGTTCCCTCACCGTCGTCGGTGACACCGCGATGTTCGTGGACACCACCGACGACACCGCGCGGACGGTCGCCGTCACCGGCCTCGGGGATCCGGTGAAGCTCGGCGTCGAGGTCCCGGAGACCGCGGTCGCGGCGTCGAACGACGTCGAGGGCAGGGTGGCGATCCTCGACCCGCAGGGGTCGCGGCTGCATCTGGTGGACGCCGCGCCGCAGGCCAAGGCCCCTCCGGTGACCGTCGGCCTTCCGCCGGGTGACTACGCGGGCGTCGCCGCCTCGCGGACCGCCGTCGCGGTGGTCGACCGCACCAGCAAGACACTGCGCACCTACGACCGTGACGGCCGGGAGCGGGACAGGAAGCCGATCCCCGGCGAGGGCGGCAGGCCCCCGGTGCGCGGCCAGGACTCCAGGGTCTACGTCGACGGCGTGGACGGATCCCACGTGCTGGTGGTGGAGCACGACGGTGCGGTGAACGAGGTCCCGGTGACCGGTGCTCCCGATCCCGCCCAGGATCCGAAACCGGTGGCTCCGCCGCCGCCCCAGAACCCTCCGGACACGCGAGGACCTGTCACGCAGCCCCAGCCGCCGCCCGCGCCGGCCGGGAAGCCGGACCGGCCCGTCGTGCCGCAGCCGACGAAGAAGCCCCCGCCCGTCGCGGCGAGCCCACCGGGCGCGCCGCGGTCGGTGACGGCCACGCCGGGCAACGCCTCCGCGACCGTGCGGTGGAACGCCGCGGCCGCGAACGGCGCCGCCGTGACCGGCTACCGGGTGACCTGGTCCGGTGGCGAGACCACGGTCGGCGGCGGCACGCGGACGGCGTCGATCACCGGGCTGACGAACGGTGCCTCCTACGTCTTCACCGTGGCGGCGATCAACCGCGCGGGAACGGGGCCCGGTGCCAGTTCCGCACCGGTGACTCCGGCGGTCCCCAAGCCGCCGAGCGCCCCTGGCAACGTCGCCGCGCAACCGCAGGGCAACGGCGGCGCGCTCATCACCTGGACACCCGCGACGGCGAACGGCTCGCCGATCACCGGCTACCGGATCTACTGGTGCCCGGACAGCGAAGGCCCGAATCAACCGCATGACCCACCGGACTGCGGCGAGGACACCGTGGGGCCGTCGGCTCGGCAGTACGTGGCCGACTTCCTGTTGGTGGGCACCGAACTCCGGTTCTACGTCGAGGCCATGAGCGCCGCGGGCAACGGCCCGGCCGGGGACGATCCGACGATTCCCAAGGGACGGCCGGATATCGAGGTGACGCAGCGGAACGGGATGGTGCGGCTGGTGGCCAGGACGATCACCGAGAGCTCGAACTGGAACGCCACGCTCCGCGTCGTCGTCAGCGGACCCGGCGTGAACGAGGAGTTCAGGGTCAAGCTCACCGGCCAGCACAACACCGGCACGGATCTCTTCCGCTATCCCGGCGCCAAGGGGGATGAGGTCACCGTGACGCTGTATCCCAACGGCTACGAGCCGATCACGAAGACCATCATCTGGAAATGACGGGCACGAAACAGGGGGCACGATGAACCAGCCGGCCGCGACCGGGGTCTACCAGGCGGTCGCCGAGAACGTGCAGCGCGTGCTGCGCGGTAAACCGGACGTCGTCCGGCTCGCGATCGCGGCTTTGCTGTCCGAGGGACACCTGCTGATCGAAGACGTCCCTGGCCTGGGGAAGACGACGCTGGCCCGTTGTCTCGCCCGCAGTATCGGCGGGAGCTGGAACCGGATCCAGTTCACGCCCGACCTGCTGCCCGGTGACGTGACCGGGGTGATGGTCTACCACCAGAACAACGAGAAGTTCGAGTTCCACCCCGGCGGGATCTTCGCCAACATCGTCCTCGCGGACGAGATCAACCGGGGCACGCCCAAGACCCAGTCCGCGTTGCTCGAGGTGATGTCGGAGCGCCGGGCGACGGTCGATTCGGTGCCGCACGAGGTGCCGCATCCGTTCCTGGTGGTCGCCACGCAGAACCCGATCGAGATGGAGGGCACCTACCGCCTGCCCGAAGCGCAGCTCGACCGGTTCATGATGCGGATCTCCGTCGGCTATCCCGATCACGACTCCGAGGTCCGGGTGCTGATGAGCGACTGCGCGCGGGTCAGCCCGGACGAGCTGGGCCCGGTCGTGGACCTGGAGACCCTGCGCCGTGCCATCGACCAGGTGCGGGACGCCTACCTGGATCCCGCGATCTGTTCGTACGCGGTTCGGCTGGCCGCGGCGACGCGGGACCACGCGGCGGTCCGGTACGGCGCGAGCCCGCGTGGGAGCATCGCCCTCGTCCGTGCGGCGCAAGGGATCGCGGCCACCGACGGCCGCAATTACGTGACGCCGGACGACATCAAGTTCATCGCGAAACCGGTGCTGGCCCACCGTCTGGTGCTCACCGCCGACGCCGAGCTCAACCAGCGTTCCGCGGCCGACGTCGTCGACGAGGCGCTGGCGGCGACGCCCGCGCCCGCGATCAACGCGGTCTGAGCGAGGATGCGGCTCACAGGACGCGGTACCGGGCTGCTGGTCGCCGCCGTACTGCTTTACGGCGCGGGCGAACTGGCCGGCCACCCACTGCTGCGTGTGCTCGCGGGGGCCGCGGTGGGCGCGTTGCTCGCCGGGATCGCGCTGGCGATCCGGCGCCCGCGGGTCGAGGTGCGTCGCGACGTGTTCCCGGACCGCGTCGAACGCGGGCGTCCGGCGATGGCCCGGCTGCTGGTCGGCAACCCGGGGACGCGGCGGCAGGCCGGGTTCACGGCGCGGGAGCACGGGGAACACGGTGCCGAACTGGCCGTCACGGTTCGCCCGCTGCCACCGGGCGGCGAGGCGACGTACCACTACGAACTGCCGACGCGGCGGCGCGGGCGGTTCACGGTCGGGCCCTTGATCCTGGAGCGCGCCGATCCGCTCGGGCTGGTCCGCCGCCATCTTCCGGCCGGTGACACCGCGACGCTGTGGGTCTACCCGAAACTGCATCCCGTGCGCGCGCTCGCGACCGGTCATCCCCGCCATCACCACGACGGGCCGGCGACCGACGATTCGCTGCACGGTTCGGCGGATCTGCGGGACGTGCGCGAGTACGTCGTCGGGGACGAGGTCCGTCACCTGCACTGGAAGGCGACGGCCCGGACGGGGCAGCTGATGGTCAGGGACTACGTCGATCCCGACCACCCCCGGTTCACGCTGCTGCTCGACACCCGGGCGAAGGTGTTGTCGGAGAACGAATTCGAGGAGGCCGCCGAGCTGGCGGCGTCACTGGTGAACGCGGCGGCGACGGCCGGGCACCGCTGCCGTCTGCTCACCTCGACCGGCGAGGATTTGACGACCTTCGGCGGCGCGCAGGCGGCGAGGCGGCTGCTGGACGTGCTGTGCGAGGTCGGCCAGGACCCGGCCGCCGACCGGCCGATGATCCCGGTTTCGTTGTCCCGCAAGGGAGTCCGCGGCGGCTGCCTGGTCGTCGTGACCGGCAGGGCCGGGCCGGACCTGCGCGGGCTCGCGGCCGTCCGGCCGCATTTCTCGTCGGTGTACGTGCTCGGGGTCGGCACGCACGGCCTCGGGATGGACGGGCTCGGCGTGCACGGCGTCGAGGGTGTCCCCCGCGCCCGGAGGGTCAGCGCGGCGGACGCGGCCGAGGCGGTGAACCGGTGGAACGAGCTGGTGTCGTGACCCCGCGGATCGCGGACGTCGCCGTACTCGCCGCGGCGGCGATCGGAGGACTGCTCTTCGCGCCGGTCTTCGGGTTGACCGCGCTGCTCCTGCCGATCGGCGCGGTGGTCCTGGTGACGTACGGCGTCTCCGAACTCGGCAGGCGGTTCCCGAAGACGGTGCCGTGGCGGCCGGTGATCGCGGTACTGGCGGGGCTGCTCGCGGTGATCGAGACGGCGCTGCCCGGAACGACCGCGGCGGGGATCCCGACGGGGGAGACGCTCGCGGTGCTCGCCGCCGGGGCCGTCGACGGCTGGCAGCTGACCCTGCGGACGACCTGGCCCGCCCGGCCGGAACCGGAACTGATCTCGTTCGTGCCGCTGGCCGTCCTGGTCGCCGCCGTACTGGGGATCGAACTGCTGCACCGGCTGCGCCGGCCACTGCTGGCGCTCGTCCCGGGGCTGCTCGTCCTGGTGCTGAGCCAGGCCTACGTCGCGGTGACCGGTGCCGCCGCGGTGGCCACGGGCATCGGCTACGCGGTCATCGCCGGACTGTTGCTGGTCAGCGGCGGGGGGATCGCGGTGCCCCGGCTGCTGAAGCTGGTCGCGCCCGCCCTGGTGCTCGGCGTCGTCGGCGCGCTCGCGCTGGCCGTGGCCGATCCGCTAGCGCGCCCCGCGTACTCCTTGAAGGACGACGAATCCGTCCCGCTCGCCGAAGAGTCCGTCACGAGCCCGCTGTCCGAGATCGCTTACCGGACCAAGAATCCGTCGCCGCAGGTGTTCCGTTACACCGGGGACACCCCGGCCTCCCGGCGCTGGCCGCTGGCCGTGCTGGACGAGTTCGACGGCTCGAACTGGCTGCCCGGTGGTGGTTTCCGCCGCCTGGGCGCGGAGATCCCGCCTCGTACGGGAGAACGGGTCCCGGCCGCCAGGCGCCAGGCCACGATCGAGATGTCGGCTCCGTCCGGGCCGTGGCTCCCCGGCCAGACGTCGCCCGCGTCGGTCACCGGCGTCGACGCGCTCGTCGACGAGACACGCGGAACCCTTGTCACGACGGAGCCGTCGCCACCCCGGTACACCCTCGGCTGGTGGGAACCCCAGGTCGGCCCGGAAGACCTGATCGGCGCCGGAACGGATCCCGCGCTCCCGGGTGGTCTCGGCGGTCTCGGCACGGTTCCCCCGGAGATCGGCGAACTCGCCGACCGGGTGCTGCCGCCCGACCTGCGGCCGTCGTTCCAGACCGCCGTCGCGCTGGAGCGGTACCTCGCCGGAAACCACCGGCTCGCCACGGGTGACGACCTGCCGACCGGGCACGGCTGGCCGCAGCTGCGCCGGTTCCTGATCGACGGCGACAAACGGGGCACGAGCGAGCAGTTCGCCGCCGCGTATGTGGTGCTGGCCAGGCTGAAGGGGATCCCGGCGCGGCTCGTCGTCGGCTACCGCGCGCCGGAACGGGCCGAAGCCGACGGCGCGCACGTCGTCCGCAACTCCGACATCATCGCGTGGCCGGAGGTCGCCGTGGCGAAGGTGGGCTGGGTTCCGCTCGATCCGTCCGGCGCCGCCGCGCAGAGCGGATCCGCGGCCGCGAACGGGATCGCCGCCGCGGTGGCGGAGGTGCGGACCCAGCTGCCGCCGGTGCAGAAGATGGAGAACCCGCCGCTACCGCCCGGAGAGTCCGAAGAGGACACCGCGTCGGGCGCGGGGAACTGGCGGACGGCGGCGATCATCACCGCTGTCGCGCTAGTGGTCCTGTTGGCGCTGTGGGGCGTGGGTGTTCCCGGAGTGACCGCGTTCCGCGCTTGGCGACGACGTCGAAAGGAAGGCCGGGACGCGGTGATCGGCGCGTGGGCCGAGGCCAGGGACCGGCTGCGGGCGCACGGTCTCCGGGTGACCGCCGGGATGACCGTGCGGGATCTGGCCGCCACCGCGCGCGTCTTCGGCGATCAGTCCACAGTGGACGGTCTGCACTCGCTGGCGAGATCCGTCGACGCCGCGCTGTGGTCCGGGATGGCACCAGACGTCACCGACGAGGCCTGGGCCGCGGTGCGGACCGTCCGAAAAGGACTCCGGCGCCGATCCTGGGCGGCGAGGCTGCGGGCGGCGCTCAACGTCCGGGTCCTGTTCCCGCCCCGCGCCGCGTGATCAGACGGACGACACGCGTGATTGAACGGACGGCACGCGAGTCGTCCGCCTGATCACGTGTGTCGTCCATCTGGTCACGCGAAACCACCGGGAGAGGCACGTTGCGAAAGTGGCTTTCGCAACCTTCAACGGAGCCTCGCGCGGTGCGGCTCAGCGCTTGCAGACGGCGCCGCGGAGCGGCTGGAACTCGCTCTCGTAGGTGCCCTGCGGGCTGCTGCCCTGGATCTGGAAGCAGTACCGCAGGCCTGGCCGGACGTCGACCCGGCGCTGCTTGGTCCGCTGCGTCAGGATCACCTGAGGTTCCGCCCGGCCTTCCTCGGCGAGGATGATGGCGAAGTCCAGTTCGGCGTTCGACGTCCACGACAGTTCGACGTAGTTTTCGTGGTCGACGGGCGGCGACAGCCGGATCGCGACGCCGCTCGACGGGGGAGCGGCCGTGGGCGGCGGCGCGGAGGGGGCCTCCTCACTGCCGGACAGGAGCCACGGTACGGCGACGGCGCCACAGATCCCGGCCAGGACCGCGGCCGCGATGACGTACTTCCGCTTCGATGCCGCGGTTTCCGGCGGCGGCTGCTCCGGGCGGGACGGCTCCAGTACGAGGATCGGTTCCGCGGGCAGGTCGAGCGGGATGCCGGTCCGGGCCGCCGTGAGTTTCCGGTGCAGATGCTCCAGCCGGGCTTCCGGGTCCTCCGGCCGGCGCTCCGGGTCTTTGGCGAGCAGTTCGCCGACGAGCGCCACGAGTTCGTCCGGGACGTCCGGCCGGGTGATGGGTGCGACGGGCTCGGTGAGCACGCGGTGGATGCGGGTGCCCGGCTGCTCGCCGACGACCGTCCTGTGTGGAGGCTCGCCGGTCAGCGCGAGGTACAGGACGGCGCCGAGGCCGTAGCGGTCGGTCCGCTCGTCCATGGTCTGGTCGCGCACGGTCTCCGGGGCGGTGAACTCGAGGCCGTGCAGCGGGTCCCGGGGGAACCGCCGCCGGAGCGCCACTCCGAAGTCGGCGACGACGGGTTCGCCGGTGCGCCGGATCAGGACGTTCCCGGGCGACACCGAACCGTGCACCACGCCGGCCCGGTGCGCGGCGGCCAACGCCCGCGCGACCGTTTCGCCGATGATCAGCGCGTCCTGGACCGGCAGGGGTTCGGCCAAGCTGGCGAGGGACCGGTCGCAGCGCGGCATGCGCAGCGCCGTCCGGCCGTCGGCGAGCTTGCCGATCTCCTCCACCCGCAGGATCGACGCGATTCTCGAGAGCGCGGCCTGTTCCCGGTCCAGCGCCGCCCGGGTCTCCCGGTCCAGGGAACCGGGGTACACCTTGAGGACCGTATCGCCGGGGCCGGGCACGATGGTGGCGGAGGCGCTGCTCATACGACGGCCGGATCCCCTCTCCACCGTGGACCCCTCCACGGTACAACAGGGCCTGGTTCACTTCCGGCAGACCGCGCCCCGGATGGGCCGCGGCGCGCTCTCCTGCACGTCGCCGCCGTCGGTGATCTGGACGAGGAAGCAGTACTTCCGGCCCGGGTCGACGGGGAACTTCATCGTCCGCTGCTGCCGGACGATCGTGGTCTTGGCCTCGCCGGTGCCGTCCGCGACGACGACGGCCGAGTCGAATCCCGCGGGCGCCCGCCAGGTCAGCTCGACCATCGAGCCGTGGTCGATCGGTGCGTCCAGTTCCACCCGGGGTGCGGGTTTCGGGTTCGTGCTCGTCTTCGCCGGACTCGCCTGTGCCTGCGGCACCGGTTCGGGCGAACCGGGGATGAGGAACCAGGCGGCGGCCGCGAGCACGGTGGCCGCGCCGATGGCGAGCACCGGCCAGGCGGACCTCTTGCGGGGCTCGGGTGCCGTCGCCGGTTCCGGTCCGATGGTCAGGAGCGGATATCCCTCGATCCCTCGCGACACCACGACGGGTGGCTCTTCGTCCATAGTGGACTGTTCGGGGGTCAGCGCGATGAGGATCTCTTCGACCACGGCCATCCCGGAAGGACGGGAACCCGGGTCTTCGGCGAGGAGGTTCTCGGTGAGGGAGAGGAGATCGATCGGCGCGTCGACCCGGTGAAGCTCCGGCCGGTCCGGCCCGGGCGGCAGGCCGGTCAGCGCGAAATGGAGCACGGCGCCGAGCCCGTAGAGATCCGCGCCTTCGCCCTGGGGGCCTTCCGGGGCGAGGAAATCGCTTCCGTGGTCCGGATCCCGGACGAACACCGGGCGCAGGGTGCGTTCGAAGTCGTTGATCACGGGTTCCCCGGACGCGCGGAACAGCACGTTGGCGGGGGTGAGCCTGCCGTGGACGATCCCGGATTCGTGCGCCCTCGCGAGCGTCGACGCGATCGCGGAGCCGAGGACGAGGGTGTCCGCGACCGACAACGGGCCGGTGCTCTCGACCAGATCGAGCAGTGACCGGGTGCAGAGTTCGCTGCGGAGGGCGCACCGGCCGTCGGGCAGTTCCTCGATGGCTTCGGGTACCAGGATCTGCCCGTCCAACGTGGAAAGCCGTTCCAGTTCGTGTTCCAGCCGGAGGCGGGTGCGTTCGTACAGCCTGCCGGGGAACACCTTGAACGCGACGTCGCCTTCGTCCGACGGCAGGGCGAAGACGGCACCGGCCGATCCGCTGCCGAGCGCTTCCCCGTCCTCCGGTCGCATATCCGCAGAGTAATGCGGAGGACGCGATCGCGGGAGTGCGGATGAACCGCCGATGTACCGGCGCTGAACCGTCCCGCGCCACGCTGCTTCTCAGCAGCGACGCCACGGAACAAGCGAGGTGGGACGGATGAAGCAGAAGAACAATCTCCGGCGGGCGGCCGTCTACGGCGTCGCCGGTCTCGCCACCGCGGCCATCGGCGCCACCACCGCGAACGCGATGGTGGACGACCGGCCCGACGAGAAACCGGTACAGGACACCGCGCAGGCGGCCGAACCGCAGCAGGTCCAGGCTCCGGCCATGCCGAAGCAGACGGCACCCCAGCCCAAAGCCGAGCCGCGGACCGAACCGGCCGCGCCGCGGAAGGCGACCCCGCCGCCGGCGGTGGCGGCCCCCGTCGTGCCGGCCAAGGTGCCCGTGGCCCCGGTCGTGCCGGCCAAGGTGTCCGTGGCCCCGGTCGTCAAACAGGCCGTTCCGGTGCAGCGCACAGTGAAGGCCGCGCAGCCGGTCAAGAAGCCGGCCCAGCCGGTACCGGTGGTGAAGAAGGCGGCGGTCGTCAAACCTCGCGTGGTGAAGACGGCCGTGCCGAAACTGGCGAACGTCCTCCCGGAGAAGAAGTTCGTCGTCCGCGCCGCGGTCGCCGAGACGGCTCCGCGCACGATCCCCGAGCATCTGCGGGAGAAGGCCAAGGCCGTCGACACCGCGAACGAAGCGGTGGAACGGGCGGGCAAGGTGCTGGACAAGGCCAAGGACGACCTGAAGAAGGCCAAAGGCGAGCTGAAGAAGCTCCGGGAGAGCGCCAAGAAGATGAAGGATCACGACAAGCCGGTCAAGATCATGACCGGCGACCGGGGCTGAACGCCATGACCACGAACCTCGCCGAACGACCGGCACTGTCGCTGTGGGCGGCCTTCCGGAAGTTCTCCGTCCCGCGCGCCCCGCAGCCCCGGTATCTGGTGATCCCGGAGGAGGCGTGGCTGAACCAGCGACCGTCCACTCCGGACACCGAGGACGACGAACGAGTCGAGTACGACTATTACCTGGAACACGAGGACAAGCCGCTCAGCAAGAGCGCGGTCACCGGCTTCGGCGGTGGGACCGCGTCACTGGTCTTCGGGGTGACCACCGGACTGGTCATCGCCACCCCCGTCGGCATCGCCGTCGGCGTGGCCGCCGGGATCTTCGGCGGCCTGATGGGCCGCTCCCTGGCCGAAGAGTTCTACGAACGCCGTCACGAAGACGAGCCCCAGCTGTGAACGTCACGGCGGGCAACAGGAAATCGAGGTATCCCATGAACATCAAGCGTGCAGGCGTGCTCGGCGTCGCGGGCCTGACGACCGCCGCCGTCGGAGCGTGGACCTTCGGCGCCTTCGACGGGGCCGACGAAGCGACCGCGTCCGCCACCCCCGCCCCGGCCGCGGCCACCGCGCCGAAACCGGCCGCCGTCCCGCAGCAGCAGGCCGCCCCCGTCAACCCGCTCGTCCAGCAGGTCGCGCCGCCCGCCGCGATCCCCGCGGCTCCGGCCGCGAAACCGGTTCCGGTCAAGCAGGTGGCCAAGATCAAGCCCGCCGCGGTGACGGTGAAGAAGGTGGAACGCCAGAAGACGCGGCTCCCGGTGGTCAAGGCGGCCGTCACCAAGGACAGCCGCGCCGAGCTCCGGCCCCGCATGATCGTGGTCGAGAAGCCCGCTCCCGTCGTGCGGGAAAGCGCGAAGAAGATCATCGAGTCGGTCGCCAGGGCCAACGGCTCGCTGGACACGGCCAAGAAGCTCGTCGACAAGGCCGGCGACGAGGTCAAGAAGGCCAAGAGCGAGCTGGACAAGGCGAAGAGCGAGCTGAAGAAGCTCAAGTCCGAAAAGCACAAGCACAGCAAGGACAAGGGGAAGAGCAGCGAGAGCCGGAAGCAGACCGAAAAGCGGACGGGCACCGGGCACGTATCGGTGGACAGCAAGGGCCTGAAGCCGGGCCAGACCCGGACGGTCACCACGTCCAGCCCGGACGGCTCGTCCTGGTCCAGCGCCACGGTCACGGTCAAATAGCACGAACCAGTGAGCGGCGATTCGGGATCGGTCCCGAATCGCCGCTCACGAGGTGGAGGTCAGGCGGCCTGACGGTATCCGGTGGCGTGGCCCAGCAACGCGGTCCGGTGAGCGTCGGTGAGGGCGGCTCCCGGTTCGACCCCGAGCTCCCGCACGANTCATCGGGATCGGTCCCGAATCGCCGCTCACGAGGTGGAGGTCAGGCGGCCTGACGGTATCCGGTGGCGTGGCCCAGCAACGCGGTCCGGTGAGCGTCGGTGAGGGCGGCTCCCGGTTCGACCCCGAGCTCCCGCACGATGATCGCGCGGGCGCGGCGGAACGCGGCGAGCGCTTCGCTGCGCTGACCGGTTTCGTTCAGCACCGTCACCAGCCTCGCCCACGCGTGCTCGCGCAGCGGGTCCTCGTCGATCAGGCCGTGCAGGAGCGAGACCGCGTCGAGGTGCTTGCCGAGCGCGTGGTCGGCTTCGGCGAGATCCTCGCGGATCTGCGTGTGCAGACGTTCCAGCCTGGCGATTTCGGCGAGGGCGTCCGGGGTGCGCAGGCCATCGAACGGCGTGCCGCGCCACAGGTCCAGCGCGTCGGTGAGCAGCTTGGCAGCCCGCTCGTGATCGCCTTCGCGGAGCGCCTCGCGGCCTTCGGCGAAGTCGCGGCCGATGTGGTCGACGTCGGTGTCCTCGCGGTCGACGACGATCCGGTACGCGCCGGGCCTGCTCTCGATGCGTGTCCTGTCCGCCGCGGGTGCCAGTGCGCGGCGCAGCCCGCAGATGTAGGACTTCAGGTTGCCCCCGGCCGACGCCGGCGCGGTCCGGCCATGCCAGGCCGCGTCGATCAGCCGGTCGACGCCGACCCACTTGCCACGGTCGAGCAGCAGCGCGGTCAGCACGGTGGTCGGCTTGCCCGGTTTGATCGCGAGCGGCGGCCTGCCGGGTACGGTGACCTCGATCGGTCCGAGGAGCTGGAAGAGCATCGGATGTCCCCCCGTGGCGTGCTTGTGCTGTCAGCGGACAGCGTGCCCGACACGGTATTAGGATTTCATGACAGTCTCCGGTGACCACGGGCGGCGATGTAGGCGAACAGGACGCCCAGCACGGCGGCGCCCGCCCACATGGCCTGCTGCCAGCCGTCCACAAAGGACTGCTGGGCGGCGTGGATCAGCTCCTGCGCGCGCGGGCCGGCGTGCTCCGCCGCCGCGACGGCGTTGGCGACACCCTCGCGGGCGTCGTCCGCGGCTTCCTGGGGGATGCCGGTCAACCGGCCGTCGATCGCGCCGCGGTAGCCGGTGGCCACCAACGCTCCGAGCAGGGCGACGCCGAGCGCGGTACCGAACTCGCGGGTGACGTCGTTCAGGGCGGAGGCGACGCCCTGCTTCGCCCGTGGCAGGGAAGCGGTGATGGCCTCGGTCGACGGGGCCATCGACAGGCCCATGCCGATACCCATGGCGATCATGCCGGGCAGGATCGTCAGGTAGCCACCGTCGACGGAGACGAGCACGGCCATCGACACCAGTCCGGCGGCGGCCAGCGCGATCCCTGTGGCCATGGTCGAACGGCCGCCCACCCGCGCGGCGAGCTTGGGAGCCAGCCCGGAGGTCAGCATCATCGCGACGGCCATCGGCATCAGGGCCGCCGTGGACAGCAGGCCCGACCAGCCGAGCACCGCCTGGAAGAACGGGAACAGCACCACGGCGATACCCGCTTGGACACCGAACACGACCAGGAGCGTGATCGAGCCACCCGCCAGGCCGCGCTCCCGGAACAGGCGCACGTCCAGGAGCGAGGCATCGCGGCGGCGCAGTTCCCAGACCACGAAACAGATCGCGGCGACGACCCCGACGGCGAGGCTGATCAGCGTCGCGAGGGAGGCCCATCCGCGTTCGGGACCTTCCTGCAGCACGAAGATGAGAGCGGCCACGGCTATGACGGAGACGAGCGCGCCGACGGTGTCGAAGCGGTGAGCCGAGGTCTCGCGCGAGTTGGGCACCGAGGTCAGCGTCGTGACCAGCGCCGCGACCGTCAGGAGGGCGGGCAGGACGAACAGCCAGCGCCAGTCTGCGACGTCGACCAGGAGCGCGGAGAGGAACATGCCCAGGATGCCGCCACCTCCGGCGACGCCGGTCCAGACACCGATCGCCTTGCCCCGCCGGTCTTCGGGGAAGGTGGAGGTGATGACGGCCAGCGTGATGGGCATGATCATCGCGGCGCCGACGCCGCTGGTCACCCGCGCGGCGAGCATGACCCCCGCCGACGGAGCCAGACCCGCGGCCACGGTGGCCACACCGAAGACGAGGAGTCCGGTGATCAGCATGGGTTTGCGGCCGAGCCGGTCGCTGACGGCGCCGAACGGCAGCAGCAGCGCGGCGAGCGCGAGCGTGTAGATGTTGATGATCCAGAGGATCGTGGTCTGCGAGGCGCCGAACTCCACGGCCAGCTGGGTTTGCGCGACGTTCAGTCCGGACACCGAGGCGATGACCGCCATCAGCGCGATCGAGACGGAGATCAGGATCGCGCGCAGCCGGCGCGCGTCCGGTGTCGCCCCTCCATCGGCTTCCGCGGCGGGGGCGAGCTGGTTCGTACTCATGGATTCCCTTCGGACGGCAGGTCGAGTCGAAGCCGAAGCTAACCGCCTCTTGCGAGCAAGGCATACAATCTTGCTCATGACGCAAGAAGATGACGATCTGGACAGCCTCGTGCGCAAACGCATCCGGGCCCTGCGGGTGGCGCAGGGCTGGTCACTGGAGGAATTGGCCGCCCGCGCGCACCTCAGTCAGTCGTCACTGAGCCGGATCGAGAACGGGCAGCGCCGGCTCGCGCTGGACCAGCTGGTGACGCTCGCCCGCGCGCTGGACACCACGCTGGACCAGTTGGTGGAGACCGCGACCGACGACGTGGTCACCAGCCCGTCGATCGACGGCCCGCACGGCCGGATGCGCTGGACCATCAAGGGCGACCCCGATATGACCGTGATGCGGCACCGCATGACCGAACCGCCGCCCGAGAACCCGGCGCGGATGCGCGCGCATCCGGGACGCGAATGGCTCGTCGTCCTGTCCGGCACCGCGGTGCTCATGCTCGGCCACCGCCGCATCCGCGTCGAGACCAACCAGGCCGCCGAGTTCCCCACGATGATGCCGCACGCGATCGGCGCCGAGGGCGGTCCGTGCGACGTCCTCGGCATCTACGACCGTGACGCGCGTCGCGGTCACCGGCAGGAGAACGACCTCGAATGAGCCGGGTCTTGCGTCTCAGGCAGCTTCAGACGACATCGTCTTGCGTAAAACGGGATAGACTGTGCTTTAGGCGCATAGCCGCTCTACGGTGAAGTCATGAACCACGCCCACGCAGACCTGACGGAGATCCTCGACCTGGATGCCGAGGTGCTCGCCGAGCACACGGCCGCCATCACCGCGTGGCTGCCGTTGAAGACGCCTCCACGTCGGATCGTGGATCTGGGCTGCGGCACGGGGGTGGGCACCTTCGCCCTCATCGACCGCTTCCCCGACGCGCACGTCACTGCCGTCGACGCCTCCGCCGCCTACCTTCAGCGCGTCCGCGAGAAGGCGTGCGCACGGGGCATCGAAGAGCGCGTGCACACCGTGCACGCAGACCTCGACGACACCGCGTGGCCCGAACTCGGCTCACCGGATCTGGTGTGGGCTTCCGCCTCCATGCACCACATGGCCCACCCCGACCGGGCCCTGCGAGCCGTCCACGACGCGCTCGCCCCCGACGGCCTGTTCGCCGTCGTCGAGCTGGCCGGTCAGCCCCGGTTCCTGCCCGAAACCGCTCCCGAGGACGCGCCCGGCCTGGAGGAGCGCGTGCACGCCGCGGCCGATCGCCTCCACGCCGGACACCCGACCCACCGCGGCGCCGACTGGGGGCCGATGCTGACCGCGGCCGGATTCACGGTCGAGGGCGAGCGCACCGTCACGGTGAACATCCAGGGCTCTCGTAGCGACGCGATCGGCCGCTACGCGCTCGGAATCCTGCGGCGCGTCCGCGGTGCCGCCGCCGAAACGCTTTCCCCGGAGGATCTCGCGGCGCTCGACCGGCTACTCGACTCCGATGGCATTATGCGGCGCGACGATTTGATGGTGCGTACCGAACGCGCCGTCTGGGCCGCACGCCGTGATCTTTCCGCTCGTGGATGACGACCGGAAATCGCGATGCGCCGGCAGGCGACCGGCCGTAGTGTTCACGCGGTGATGGAGTCACCGCACGAGATACTCGAGCACTATCGGGCGGCCGACGAGGGAACGCGACTCACCGAAGCCTCCGGCCGCCTGGAATTCGCACGGACACAAGAGATCGTACGTCGCCATCTGCCCGCAGGTCCCCAACGTGTGCTCGATATCGGTGGAGCCACCGGGGTGCACGCGGCCTGGCTCGCCGCGGACGGCCATCAGGTGGCGTTGTTCGACATCGTTCCGGAACATGTCGCCGCTGCACGGCGACTGGCCGAAGGGACACCGGGGATGACCGCTTCCCTGGGGGACGCCCGCGAATTGCCGGTGCCGGACGGAAGCTTCGACGCCGCGCTCCTGCTGGGTCCCCTTTATCACCTCACCGACCGAGAAGACCGGTTGAAGGCTTTGCGCGAAGCGCGCCGTGCTGTCCGCGCCGGCGGCTGGATATTCGTCGCGGCGATCTCCCGCTTCGCCTCGTTGTTCGACGGCCTGGCCCGCGGCTTTCTTTTCGACCCGGAATTCCGGCGGATAGTGAGCACCGACTTGACCTCCGGACAGCATCGCAACGAAGGTGACCATCCCCATTGGTTCACCACCAGCTACTTCCATCATCCCGACGAACTGCGCCAAGAATGCCTCGACGCGGGTCTGAACGTGCTCGACGTGCTGGGTATCGAGGGACTCGCGGGCTGGCTGCCGGAGCTCGCGGAGCAGTGGGACAATCCCGTAAACCGCGAAGTCATTATCCAGGCGGTCCGGGCTGTCGAAAGCGAACCGTCCCTGCTCGGTTTGAGCAGCCATTTGATCGCGGTCAACCGGAAGCCGGTCTGATCCATCGCCGGACTGTGTGGATCTTGGTGCTTTGGACGACTGGAAATCCACACAGCTTCAGAACCCTCGGAACACGCCGTCGCCGCTCAACGACCTCGTGAAGTCTTCCCAGTCCATGTTCCCCAGGTTGATGTTGTTCTCCACGCTCCACAGTTCGGCGGACACCACCCGGAACGGCTGGTGGTCATCACCCCGACGCGGGAGCACCCAGACGGCGAGGATGGGGTGTCCGGCGCTCGTGAGGGTCGTCTCGTCCGCCAGGAAGGAGACGATCGCTCCAGCGGTTTGCTTTGCCTGCAACGCTTCCGCGCTCAAACCGGCGAAAGCCGGGTCGTTCACCACGGCGACACTCGCCTGGAACCCCTCATCGCTGGGTGTCCCCACCTCGTGGACCAGAGACTCCCACGCACTGTCGTCACCGAACCAAGTGCGGACCAGGACCGAGCCGACCGGTAACTCTGCCATGCGCGCACCATAGCCGTGGCAGGCCCGGATGCGGTCAGCCGAGTTCCGCCTTCGTGGCGTCGTAGTCCTCTCGTGCCTTCTCGACGGCGGTCATCCGCTGCTCCGTCCAGCGAGCGAGGCCGTTCACCTGGTCGGCGGCTTCCTTGCCGAGTTCGGTGAGGGAGTAGTCCACCCTGGGCGGGATCACCGGTTTGGCGTCGCGGTGGACCAGGCCGTCGCGTTCCAAGGTCTGGAGTGTCTGCGCGAGCATCTTCTCGCTGACCTTGCCGATCTGCCGCCGCAACTCGTTGAAGCGGTACGGACGATCCAGCAGGGCTATCAGGACGAGCGTGCCCCAACGGCTCGTGACGTGTTCGAGGACCAGGCGCTGCGGGCACATCGTGTCGCCCCCGGCGAGCCGGACGCGGTCCACCAGCGTCATTCCACTTACGTCCATGCCAGTACCTTACTTCAAGGTGGGTACTTCCCAAGCGGTGAGCGCGGCCTCAAGGTTAGGCCGAAGCGATCCAGAAGGAGAAGTACGAACATGAGCATCGTCGTCACCGGCGCAGCCGGAAGCCTTGGCCGTTTCGTCATCGAGGGCTTGCTGGAGAAGGTTCCGGCCGAGCAGATCACCGCCGTCGCCCGTAGCCGGGAGAAGGCCGCCGGTCTCGCGGCCCGCGGGGTTCGGATCGCCATCGCCGACTACAACGACCCGGAGACCTTCGACGGCCTGTTCGCGGCGGGCGACAAGGTGCTCCTCATTTCCGGCAACGAGTTCGACAAGGGCCGCGTCGGGCAGCACAAGACCGTCCTCGACGCCGCGAGTGCGGCCGGAGTCACCCTGTTCGCGTACACCAGCGCGCCCGGCTCTCTGACCGCCGCGCTCGCGGACGACCACCGGGGCACCGAGGCCGCGATCCTCGAATCCGGCCTGCCGTACGTGTTCCTGCGTAATGGCTGGTACAACGAGAATTACACCGAGCGGCTCGCCCCGGTGCTCCAGACCTCCACCGTCACCCAAGCTGCCGGCGAGGGGCGCATCGCCTCCGCTTCCCGGGCCGACTACGCCGCCGCCGCGGTCGCCGTGCTCACCGGTGAAGGCCACGAGAACAAGACATACGAGCTCAGTGGCGACACCGCATGGGGCTTCGCCGAGTTCGCGGCCGAACTCGGCAAGCAGACCGGCCGCGAAATCGCCTACAAGCCCGTCTCGGCAGAGGCTTTCTCGGAGATCCTGACCGATCACGCCGGGCTCCCCGCGCCGCTCGCCGCGACCTTGACCGGGGTGGAGCTGGCCATCGAAAAGGGCGAACTGGCGGGCACCGGCGGCGATCTCGGCCGCCTGATCGGCAGGCCCACCACGCCGATCGCCGACTCGATCGCTCTCGCGCTCAAGGACTGACACGACCCGCGACGCCGCAAAGCGTCGCCAGTGGACAGTCCTTTTCAGACACCTGTTCCCATTCGACGATATCCGCCATAGCGGTGTCCGTTGCGCCGGCGGGAACGGTGTGGTCTGGTATCGGAACCCGCGGCCAGGTGGAGCGGGGTTCGAGTGAGTTCACGGTCGCGGCCGGTGAGGAGGCGGGGGTGTCGTTCGTCTTGGCGCGGCTGCTGACCCGCTGGGTGTTGCAGCAGGGCTGGATGCTTCCGGTCGTCGTGGTCATCTTCGTCTTCGCGACCAGCTGGCCGCTGATGACACTGGCCGAGCCCGAGGGCAGTGAGCTCGTCCAGGCGGGGAACTACTGGTGGTACTTCGTGGTCACGGCCGCGACGGTCGGATACGGCGACTTCTCGCCCGAGACCACCGCGGGCCATTTCGTCGGGGCCTATGTCATCATCGGCGGGATCGCGACGCTCACCACGGTGTTCACCAAGCTCGCTTCCAGGCTCGAACAGGCGAAGGGACGGCGGATGCAGGGGATGGAAGCCGTACGGGCGAGCGGGCACACGCTCCTGATCGGCTACACGCCGGGCCGCACCGAACGCATCGTCGCCCAGCTCATCGCCGACGGCGTGACCGGGCTCGTCCTGTGCGCGAGCGACGAAGTGCAGGTGCACCCCATGCCGTCGCAACCGGTGGACTTCGTCCGTGGCGACCCGACCGCGGCCGAAGTGCTCGCCCGGGCCGCCGTGGCGAAGGCGGGCACCATCCTGGTCGACATGAGCGACGACAACGAGGCCTTGGCGGTCGCGGTGACCGTGGACCACGCGAACCGGTCGGCGCATGTCGTGGTGACGTTGCGGGACATGGAGAAATCCGAGCTGGTCCGCTACGTGGATCCGCGGATCAAGTGCGTGCAATGGCATACGCCGCGGATGGTCACGGAAGAACTGACCTCCCCGGGAATCACCGAGGTCTACTCCGAGCTGATGACGGCGGGCGGAGCGGCGACGTACTCGGTGACCTTGCCCGAGTCGCTGGGATCACTGAGCACCGAGAAATGCCGGATGGCGCTGGGCCGCGCTTTCGGCGCCACGGTCCTGGCCGCACGGACCGGCGACGACCTGGTGGTCAATCCTTCGTGGGACGGCGATCTCCCGGCAGGCTCGGTGCTCTACTACGTCAGCCCCCGGCGCCTCGCCGACGCGGAGATCGAGACGGCCCTGCGAGGCCTCGGCCGCTGACCTCACCACTTTCGGGACGCGAGAGGTCGCGAACCGCCCGCCCGCCGGCACTGGTGTCGCGAAAGCCACTTTCGGGACATCAGAGGTCGCGAATTCGGGACATCAGAGGTCGCGAAAGTGGCTTTCGCGACACGCGCTCGAGCGATGCGCCATGACTGACCGCGTCGAGCGTGGTCACTTGCCCCGGTCGGTGTTGCGAAAGCCACTTTCCCAACGCTGAAGGTTGCGAAAGTGGCTTCTCGCGACACGCGCCTGGGCAGCGAGACCCCATGCGACGAACCGACCCACCCGCGACACCCAGCACCCTGCCGGGAGCGCTACGCGGTGGTGAAGCAGACGCGGACGGTAGTGCCCTGCGGCCCGGTGTGAAGCCGTACGAGATCGGCCAGGAGGTTGATCAGCAGGAGCCCGCGGCCACGCAGCTGCCCGGGGGAGGCGGGCCGTCGTCCGGCGAGCGGATCGGTCAGGTGACCGGTGTCACGGACTTCGCAGACCAGCAGGCCGGCCTCCGGCCAGATGCTGAGCCGTCCTTGTCCGCCACCGTGGTCGACGCTGTTGGCGACGAGTTCGGCGACCACGAGTTCGACGTCGTCCACTCGATCGTCGGTGAGGCCTGCCCTCTGCGCCTGGTCGCGGGCCAACGCACGGGCTCGGGCCAGGGAGGCCGTGTTGCCCGTGACGGCGTCGAGGGTGGTGTGCGCGGCGGGTTCGGTCGGGGACGGTTCGGGCAGTGGGGTGTTGTAGCCGGTGATGATGCGGTCGGGGTCGTAGCCGGCGCTTGCGCGCTCACCGGTGGAGTCGATCAGGAGCGGGTGGGTGACTTCGGCGTCGGTCAGTGCGCGGGCGTCGAGACGGGTGACGTCGTAAGGGCACAGGATGGTGACTTCGCGGCCGGTGAACGCCAGGTTGATCAAGGCCTCGTGCTGGGCGCACGCCGGATATTCCAGCTCCGACCGCTCGGCCCAGATGGGCTCGCCGATGATGCGGACGCGCTGTGCGGGATGGCGGTCGGCGAACGCCCGGAGGACGCCGGGGATGATCCGGCCGGGGTTACGGCCTTCCTTGGTCATGTCAAGCAGCCGTACCCGCTCGGCGTCCTCGCCCAGCGCGGTCCGCAGCAGTTCCAGGTTGGGACCCGGCACCGAGACCGCGACCGGTTCACCATTGTCAAGGCCCTGCCGGATGAAGGGGACAGTGCCCGTCAGGTAGTCGTCCTGCCCGCGGTAGAACAGCGCCGGGTGGACGAAGGGGTCGGTATCCGCGGCCGTCGTGCTCGGATTCACGGTGACCGGATGCCCTCGTTCAGCGGATTCATGTACCGGAAGAGGCTCGGTGTCTTCCGCGATGCCCGGGACAGGTCGTCCGTCCCGCCACCGGCGGCCACCATCATCTCCGAGCTCCGTTCCCAGGTCGGCCGGGTCGAGACCGCCGATAAGTACTTCTCCCCGACAGCTTAGTGGCCCGAATCGGGTGGTTCACCCATGGGCGGTCTGCGGGTAGAGTCCAAGTAGCTAAATTTGGCTAGTAGGGAGAGGCTGATGTCGGTTACGCCCTATGTGATGGTGGACAGCGCGAAGGCCTACGGACGGTTTCTGGAAGACGCGTTCGACGCCGAGGTGTCGAACGTGATTCCGCTACCGGAGGACCCGGAGCGGATGGTGCACGCCGAAGCGCGGATAGGTACCGGTGTGGTCTTCTTCGCCGACTCCGGGGCCGGAGGGATGCGCTGCCTGGAGTCGCCGTCGGATCCGGTGCACGTCCAGTTGTGGGTCACCGTGCCGGATCCCGAAGACGTCTTCGCGCGGGCGGTCGAGGCTGGCGCGAAGCCGGCCATGCGGATCACGGCGCAGGACGACGGCAGCCGGATGGGCGGCTTCGTCGACCCGTTCGGGACGTTGTGGTGGCTCAGCACGAATTCGCCGGGCTGACCACGTGTCGACGGTTCGCATGCTGGTTCTGGGCGCGGTCCGGCGGCGTGGCCGCGCCCATGGCTACCAGGTTCGCTCCGACCTGGAGTCGTGGGGCGCGCACGAATGGTCCACGGCGACCTCGGGTTCGGTGTACCACGCGCTCAAGGCCATGACCGGGCAGGACTTGCTCGTTCTCCACGAAACCGTCCCCAGCGAGGCGGGCGGGCCGCCGCGGATGGAATACGAGATCACCGCGAAGGGCGAACAGAGTTACTTCACCTTGCTCCGCAAGGCACTCGGCAGTCGCGAGCCTCGCCTGGACATGCTCGCCGCCGCCGTGGGTCTCATCGAAGACCTGACCCGCGCCGAGGCGATCGACCTGCTCCGGCAACGCGCCGAGGCCATGCGGCAGTGGCAGGCGAGCATCACCTCGCATCTGCCGCCGGACGCCGACCTCGACGACTGGGGCCCGGTCGGCGAGGTCGTGGGGCTGTGGCTGCACACCGCCGGGCACCGCGTCGAATGGACCGATCGGCTGATCCGGCGCCTGGAGGACGGCGCCTACCGGATGGCGGGCGAGGCCTGGGGCGGACGAGCGCTTTTACGACACTTACGTTTTCTTTACGGCCGGGGCCGTGATTCTTAGCGCTGGATCATTAGTGTCCGCGTCGGTGTGCGGCCATCACGGGCAGGGTGGCTTGCCGGGTGCGCGATCGGGAGGGCACGGAATGACCGAGGTACCGGAGCAGGTTGTTCCGGAGCGGGTGGAGAGTCCGGTCCGGCAGGCGGCGCCGTCGGGGAAGGTCGGCCGGTGGCTGATGGAGCACCGGGTCCAGCCGGTGGGGCCGGAAAGTCACGAGGAGCACACCACCCCGCAGTCGTGGTGGAAGGTCATGTGTCTCACCGGCGTGGACTACTTCTCCACGTTGTCGTATCTGCCCGGGATCGCCGCGCTGGCGGCGGGCGCGCTGTCGCCGCTGGCGACGTTGCTGATCGTGGCGCTGACGCTGCTGGGCATGCTGCCGATGTACCGGAGGGTGGCGAAAGAGAGTCCGCACGGTCAGGGTTCGGTCGCGATGCTGGAGAATCTCCTGCCGTTCTGGCGCGGCAAGATCTTCGTCCTGGTACTACTGGGTTTCGTCGCCACGTCGTGGATCATCACGATCACGCTGTCGTCGGCGGACGCGACCGTGCACGCGCTGGAGAATCCGATCGCGCCGTCGTTCCTGCACGGGCACGAGGTGCTGATCACGGTCGTCCTCCTGCTGATCCTCGGCGGGGTGTTCCTGCTCGGGTTCAGCGAGGCGGTCGGGGTCGCGATCCCGCTGGTCGCGATCTTCCTGCTGCTCAACGCGGTGGTCGTGGTCGCCGGGATCGGCGAGGTGGTCACGGATCCCGCCGCGTTCGACCGCTGGCTGGACGCGCTCACCTCCGGCGGAGGCGGGTTCGGCGGCGTCATCGGCCCGGCGATCCTGGCGTTTCCCTTGCTGGTACTGGGTTTGTCGGGTTTCGAGACCGGTGTGAGCATGATGCCGCTGGTGGCGGCCAAGGGCGAGAACGCCGAACGGAAACTGGTGGACCGGATCCGCAACACCCGCAAACTGCTCACCGCCGCCGCGCTGATCATGTCGGTGTACCTGATCGCGACCAGTTTCGTCACCACGGTCCTGATCCCGCCCGACGCGTTCAAACCGGGTGGCGAGGCCAACGGCCGGGCGCTGGCGTACCTCGCGCACGAATTGCTGGGCGAGTGGGTCGGCACGGCGTACGACATCAGCAGCATCCTGATCCTGTGGTTCGCCGGGGCGTCGGCGATGGCCGGGCTGATCAACATCGTTCCGCGCTACCTGCCCGCCTACGGGATGGCGCCGGACTGGGCCCGCGCCGTCCGGCCGGTGGTGCTGGTCTACACCGCGATCTGCGTCCTGGTCACGATCATCTTCAACGCCGACGTCAACGCACAGGCCGGGGCGTACGCCACCGGGATCCTCGCGATGATGGTGTCGGCGTCGATCGCGGTGGCCATCTCCGCGGCGAAGAAACGGCAGCGGAAGGCGGCGATCGCGTTCGCCGTGCTGACCCTGATCCTGATCTACGCCTTGGTGGAAAACGTCATCGAGAAACCCGACGGCCTCACCATTTCCGCGTTCTTCATTCTCGGGATCATCGTGGTGTCGCTGGTCTCGCGGGTCACCCGCACCACGGAACTGCGGGTGGACCACATCGAGTTCGACGAGCCCGCGCGCCGGTTCGTCACCGATTCGATCGCGCACGACGGCGCGCTGACCATCATCGCGAACCGGCGCCAGGCCGGGGACGCCGACGAATACCGGGCGAAGGAAGCCGAACAGCGCGGCCTGAACCCGGTACCGGGGGCCGCCGACGTCCTGTTCCTCGAAATCGACGTCATCGACCCGTCCGGCTTCAGCGACGTGCTGAAGGTCCGCGGCGTCGAGATCGAGGGATTCCGTGTCCTGCGGGTGGAAAGCCCGGCCGCGCCGAACGCCATCGCGGCGGTCCTGCTCGCGCTGCGCGACGCCACCGGCGTGCGGCCTCAATGCCATTTCGAGTGGAGCGAGGGCAATCCGCTCGGGCACCTGTTCCGCTACCTGATCCTCGGCCGCGGCGATACCGCGCCGGTCGTCCGCGAGATCATCCGCACCAGCGAACGCGACCCGGCGCTCCGGCCGGGAATCCACGTCGGCTGACCGGATTCCGGTGGCGCTCGCCGCGCCCTGCCTGGGGTTTTCCGCTCTGGCGCAAAAGTGTCGTCGGCCGGTGGGGAGAGGCGGCAGGCTGTTCCCGTGCCCAGGGGAGGGCACAAGGGGAGGGAACGATGATCCGGAAAGTGATGCTCGTCGGTGGCGCGATGATCTCCGCGCTGGTGCTGGGGACCTCGACCGCGGAGGCGGCGAGCTATCTCATCAAGCAGGGACACGACTACGCGCAGTACCTGGCCGACCGTGACTTCGCCGAGGTCTGCGACGAGGAGCAGGACGGCAACGGCGTCTACGCCCAGTACAGGCAGAAGAACGGGTTTCTGACTCTTCGCGACAACAATGGTTCGAAGATCGGCTGCGGTCACGCCACGATCCCGGATGTGACGTCGTTCCGGCTCTGCGAGGACGACGCGGGAGACGACAGCTGCACGCCGTGGCGGATCGTGCGCTGACGGCTCAGCCCAGCAGCGCGGCGCCCACCGGCGTGAGATTGTGCAGCACCACGGCTCCGTGGCGTCGGCTGGTGATGAGCCCGGCGTCGCGGAGCACCGTGGTGTGCCGCGAAACCGCGGCCGCCGAAATGCCGAGCCGGTCGGCGAGTTCGCCGCTGGTGGGGCAGCCCGCGACCGCGTACAGGACGGCGGCGCGGGTCCGGCCGAGCAGGGTGGCGAGGTGTTTCGGCAGGGGAGCGGGCTCGTGCTCGTGGGACACCGGGAAGACGAGGACCGGTGGAAGGTCGTCGTCGGCGAGGGCGACCGGGGTGTCCCAGCAGAAGTAGGACGGGACGAGCCGGATGCCGCGTCCGCGAAGGTGAAGATCGCGGTCAATGGGGTAGCGCACGGTCAGGACCGGTGCCTCCCAGCGGAAGGCCGGGCGGAGCGATTCGAGCAGGCCGAGTGCGCCGCCTTCGCCGGCGAGGCGTGACCGCACGGCCCGATCGGTGTCGACCTGGGTGCGCACGGTAGTCCACTGTGGAGCGACCAGGGTGTCGTGGGCGATCCGTAACGCCTCGGTGACCTGATCGAGCGCCGTGCCTGCCGCGAGTCCGTGTGTCCACCTGGGCAGGCGACGGTGCTGTGCCATCAGCCCGACTTCGCGCCCGAGCCGGTCCGCCGGGGTTCCACGGAGCGCCGCCAGGCCCGCCTTCAGCCCGTTCTCGGACTCGGCGGGGGTGAGGAAGTCCGGGAAGTACCGGGCCGGTGGCGCGATCGTCTGCAGGAAACGCACCGCCGTCCGGGTGTCGCGTTCCCGCAGCCCTTCCCGCACCCGGCGCCGCCAGCGCGCGAAGGCGGGAATGCCGTCGAGCGTCAGTTTCTGCATGGCCAGAACCGTTTCCCACAGCGGATCCGGTGCGGCCGCCACGCGGACACGGGCCAGGTCACGGTCGGTGAAGTGAACACGAAGCATGACGCCTCCCCCTGGAGTCGTCATTCATTTATCACATCGGAGGGGACCATGAAGCGTTTTCGGAGCAGGAACCTGCGGCGGGTGGCGACGGCGGCCGTGGTGGCGTCGGCGGCGACGCTGGCGTTCACGGGCACCGCGTCGGCGGCGACGGGCGCGGCCACCGGATCCGGAAGCGAGGTCTACGGATCGGCCAACTGGACCTGGACGCTCAGCGGGATGAAGAGCATCAACATGGCCGTGCGGGACACGAAATGCGACGGCAATCCGGTCTACGTGCACTTCGAGGCCGACCTGGGCATGGGGACCATCGACCCGACGCCGTACCGCTGGAACCAGAGCGGATGTGGCACCACGATCACCTGGAGCAACCTTCGGTACAGCTCGGGAACGAAGCTCAGCCGGGTCCGCGTCGTGGTCTGCGTGGACGACGCGGGCTGGGACACCTGCTATCGGAGTGGCTGGCAGCGTAACCCCACGGCGTAGGCTCGTCGCGCTACCAGCCGACCGAAGGACGACGATGAGACAGCCATCAGCCGACCGGTTCGTGGGTTCGCTCGAAGCCGTGTACCGACGGCTGATCGAAAACGGGGCGGTCTCGCTCAGCGTCGAACACGATGGCGACGAGACGGTCGTCCGGGTCGAGCCAGCCGTCCCCGGTGCGCCGCGCCTGCTGCTGCGCATGACCGGAAGCACCGGGGGACCTGTTCCTCGACGATCTGGACGCGTTCGAAGTGGATTCGCCGGAAGACGACGAAGAGTTCGCGGCGTTCGCGCGGGCGCTGGCCGATGGGGAGGTCGAGGTGGTCTTCAGGAGGACCTTGCTCGGCCGGCGGCCGGCGGGGGTCGAATGGCCTGGTGGTGAGTGGTCGTTTCCGGGCCTCTTCGGCTGGGCTTTCCGGTCGCGTCGGGAGACGGTGCGGGGATACCGCTGAGTCGTTTGTGTCCACATAGGACGCTTCTCGGGGTTTGAGGTCGAGGTGGCGTGTCGCGAAAGCCACTTTCGCGACGTCGGCGAGCGGCTGGGTGGGGTCGGGTCGTGGTGTGCCGGTTCGGGTGGCGTGTCGCGAAAGCCACTTTCGCGACGTCTGGTGTCCCGAAAGTGGCTTTCGCGACACTGGCGCCNCGTGAGTGGTAAGGACGGTTCTAACCGTCCTTACCACTCACGAGACTTGACCGACCACGTCTCCGCCGCCCTTTGCTCGCCGCTTGAAGTACATGTCGCGAAAGCCACTTTCGCGACGTCTGGTGTCCCGAAAGTGGCTTTCGCGACACGAGCGGCGGTGGGTTGGGTCGGTTGGTGGCGTGCGGGTTCTCTGTTGTCGAGGGGGCGTGTTGCGAAAGCCACTTTCGCAACGTCGGGGGACGGCTGGGTGGGGTCCGGCCGTGGTGCACCTCTCGGACGCGCGCCCCTCAGCCACCCGCCCGTAAAGTCAAAGGCACCAGGAAACTGTCCCCTGTGGACAGTAGGTCACCCAGGTGACTCAGGCATCGTGATCGCGAACGGATCCGAGGCGTCCTCATGGCTGATCATGAGCAGCGCCGTCCCGTGCCGCGTCGCCTCGGCGGCGAGGAAATCCAGCAGCCGCGCGCGGTTCGCCGCGTCGAGCGCCGACGTCACTTCGTCGCAGATCAGCACCGTGGGGTGGGCGAGGAGCGCCCGGGCCACGGCGCAACGCTGGAGCTGGCCACCTGAGAGCTGGCCGGGCCGCCGGTCGGCCGCGTCGATTCCGAGACAGCGCAGGGTTTCCGTCGCTTCGAGCCGGGCGTCCGCGCGGCTGAGCCCGCGAAGGAGACGGGCGGTGTCGGCCACCTGGTCTAGCACGTCGCGGAATTCGTCGAAGGACGCGCGGCTGTCCTGATGGACGTATTGGATCGCACGCAGTTGCGCGCGGGTCCGACGACGGGCGAGGCGGGGGAGCGGGACGCCGTCGATTTCGATCGTGCCGGCGCTCGGCGGGGTCAAACCGGCGAGCGCGCGGGCGAGTGTCGTCTTGCCCGCGCCCGAGACGCCGGTGAGCGTGGTGCGGCTGCCGGCCCCCAGCTCCAGGTCGAAGTCCTCGACGAGCGTCCTCCGCCCGGCGCGCACGGTGAGCCCGCGGACGACGAGCACCGGCGAAGACGGCGAAGGGGGCGGGCTGTCGGAGCGTACGGGGTCGGGCAGCGTCGGGGACGGTACCAAGCGGTGGTCGCGGAGTTCGGCGACGTCGCCGTCCAGGGCGCGGGCCAGCGTGAGGTCGTGGGTCAGGATCAGCAACGCCGTCCCGGCCCGGGAAAGCTCCGCGAGCCGGGCGGTGAGCACGGCCCTGTTCGCCGCGTCGAGACCACTGGTCGGCTCGTCGAGGACCAGCACCCGGGGCCGGTTCACGAGAGTGGTGGCGAGGGCCATGCGCTGCTGCTGCCCGCCGGACAACTGATGCGGGAACCGTCGCCACAAAGCCTGTTCCAGCCCCGATTCCGCCAACGCGGTGCGGGCCGCCGCCAACCGCGCGGCACGGCCGTGGTGGCGGAGGGCGGCGAGTTCGGCCAGCACCGGCCCACAGCGGCGGACCGGGTCCAGTACCGCCGACGGCTGCTGCGGCAGGTGGCCGACGACGCCGGCCCGCGCCCGTCGCAGTTCGGAAGCGGTCCGGTTCAACAGCGGGGATCCCGCCAGCACCACCGACCCGGACAGCGTGATCCCCGGGCGGGTCTGTCCGGTCGCGGCGAGACCCAAGGTGGTCTTTCCCGTGCCGGACGCGCCGAGTACGACGAGTACCCGGCCCGGTTCGAGGGATAGTGAGACGTCGTCGAGCAGAACGGTTTCCCCGGCGCGGGCGGACAGTCCGCTGATCTCCAGGACGGTCACGGGATCACCCGCCTGGCGGCGAGCAGCCGGTCGGCGACGAGGTTCGTGCCGACGCACAACGCCATCAGCAGCGCGGCGGGCACGAGGACCACCGCGGGCGAGGTGTAGAGCGCGTCGCTGTTGCGTTCGATGACCACGGCCCAGTCCGGGGAGTCGGCGGGCAGGCCGAGACCGAGGAAGTTCGCCGACGCCAGCAGGTAGAGCACCACGCCGAGCCGCGTGCCGGCGTCGGTCGCGACGGGACCGGTGAGGTGCCGGGCGACGTACCCGAGCTGGATCCGCCACCACGGTTGTCCTTGCATGGTCAGGGCTTCCACGGCGGTACGGCAGCCGGGCGCCAGCGCCGCGGCCCGCACCACGCGGGTGATCGCGGGCAGCTGGAGCACGGCGACGACGGGAATGAGCACGCCGGGCCCACGGTGCCCGGTCGCGGCGAGCACCATGAGCACGAGCAGCGATGGGAAGGCCAGCACAAGATCGAGGGACCGCATCACGGTTTCGTCGGCCAGCCGTCCGCGCCCGGCCGCGACCAGACCGAGCGGCACCCCGATCAGATAGGCGAGCCCGAGCGCGGCGGCCGTCATGCCGATCACGGGGAACCCGCCCGCGAGGATCACCGTGAGCGCGTCACGGCCGAGGACGTCGGTGCCGAGCGGATGGGCGCCGCCCGGTGCCTGCCACGGCGCCCCGACCGATTCCACGGGGCCCGCGATCACCGGCCCGGCCATCGCGAGCGCCAGCGGCACCGCGAGGAGGGACCAGCCCAGTATCCGTTTCACCACGTGGCACGCTCCCGCTGCGGCGTGAGCCGATGCGCCACGAGGTCCGCGACGAGGTTTCCGAGCACGACCACCCCGGCGAACAGCAGCACGTATCCCTGCACCTGCGGGATGTCCCGGTTCTGCACGGCTTCGACGAAACCCGTGCCGAGCCCGGTGATCGCGAACAGGGACTCGACGATCACCGTGCCGGTCAGCAGCCCTTCCACGGCGCGGGCGAGTTGCTGCACGGCGGGCGCCGCGGCGGCGGGCAGGAGATGACGCAGCACCACGGAGCGTTCGGGCAGGCCCAGCAGACGCAGGTGCCCGGCCACCTGGCCCCGGGTCTGCTCGGCGATCCCGATCCGGAGTTGCCGGGCGACGTCGCACAGCTGCCGGGCGACCAGCACGATCACCGGCAGCACGAGCACCTCGGGGCGCGCGGTCAGGTCCATACCGGCCGCGGTCGCCGGGAGCAGTCCGGTGTAGACGGCGAATCCGGCGACCAGCAGCAGACCGAGGACGAATTCGGGGATCGCGTGCAGGAACAGCGTGACCGCGGTGAGCACCCGGTCGGTCCGCGACCCTTCGCGCAGCCCGCAGGTCACCCCGATGCCCAGCGCGAGCGGTACGAGCACGAGCAGGGTCACCCCGGCGAGCACGGCGGTGGTGGCGAAGCGGCGGGTGATCTCGTCGGTCACCGGGGCACCGGTCACGAGCGACCGGCCGAGATCGCCGGTGACCAGCCCCGAAAGCCAGTGCCCGAACCGGTCGAGGACCGGCTGGTCGAGGCCGAGCCGGTGGCGCACGGTCGCCACCTGCTCCTCGGTGGCCTGCTCACCGAGCACGACCGACGCCGCGTCACCGGGGAGCAACGCGGTCACGGCGAACGTCGCGACCAGGACGAACATCGCCTGAAGTACCGCGAAACCGAGCCGCCGGGCGGTGTAACCCGGCACGTCAGGACAGCCGGGCGCGGTCGAACCTCGCCCAGTCGAAGGTGTTCGGCGGCGCGGTCACCAGTCCGGACACCCGCTTCGACACGCCGATCGTCCAGGTGCTGAACCCCCAGGCGAGCAGACCTCCGGACGCGTGCACGATCCGCTGCGCGTCACCGAACAGCGCCAGCCGGGCACCCTCGTCCGCGGTGGCCGCGGCCCGGTCCATCAGGGCGTCGAACTCAGGCGAGGCGAAACCGTTGACGTTGTTCGAACCACCGGTCCGGAAGCGCTGGTTGAGGAACGTCGGCACCGGCAGGGTCGCCGTGCGGGTGAGCGCGGCGACACCCTTGGTCTTGATCTCGCTGAAATAGGTGCTCGACCCGCGCGTGTTCGGGGTGACCTTCAGCCCGATTTCCCCGAGCTGCCGGGAAATCAGCGTGGCCGCGGTGGCGAAACCCGGGTCGACGTCGCTGGTTTCGACGGCGAAGGCCAGCCCCTCCGCGCCCGCCTCCCGGACGAACGAGCGGGCCAGTTCCACATCGCGTCCGCGCTGGGGGATGCCGGCGGCGTACCCGCGGAGTCCCTTGCCGAACAGGTCGTTGCCGATCTCGCCGCGGCCGGCCAGCGCGACGCGGTTCAGCGCCTCTCTGTCCACTCCGGACAGTACGGCGCGGACCAGCCTCGGGTCGGCGAACGGCGGCTGCGTCACGCGCAGGATCATGCCCTGCATCGTCGTTCCCTTGGCTTCGAGCAGCGAGACGCGCGCGTCACCGGCCAACCGGGCGGCGGTTCCGGCCGCGAGGTCGTGGGCGTAGTCGACCTGCCCGGAAAGTAAGGCGTTGACGCGTGCGGCTTCCTCGTTGACCGGAACGAATTCCAGCTCGTCGATACTCGGCGCACCGTCCCAATGGGACTCGTTCCTGCGGAACACGGCGGGGCCTCCCGGGGTGAACGAGACGAACCGGAACGGGCCGGAGCCGACCGGCGCCGTGAAGTCCGTCGTCCCGGCGGGCACGATCTCGGCGCCGGGAGCTCCCCAGCCCGACGGGAACTCGAAGTCGGGGGCGGCGAGGATCAGCTCGATTTCGGTGGGGGACACCGCTTTGCTGCGGCCGAAATCCACCTTCGCGAAGTACTGCCGTGACGAGGAGGCCAGTGCGGGATCGGCGATCCGCCGGAAGGTGTAGAGCACGTCGTCCGCCGTGACCGGACGGCCGTCGTGGAAGGCCGCCCGCCGCAGCCGGATCCGCCAGCGCGTGCCCGAATCGTCGCTCTCCCAGGACTCGGCGAGCCGCGGCCGCAACGAGGTGTCGGCGTTGTAGGCGACCAGCGTGTCGAAGAGCGCCTTGGCCCGCGCCTGGTCGACGAAAAGGGAGACCTGCGCCGGGTCCAGCGTCTCCTTCGAGCCGCCCGCGGCGAACGCGACCCTCAACCGGCCCGTGTCCGCCGGCGTGGTCCCGCACGCGGCCAACGGCGTGAGGGCGGCCAGGGCGAGGAGCCGCCGTCGGGTGAGCGGATGACGCGTCATAGGAACCTCCGGGACATCGAGCACTGTCCCGGGCGCGCGGCCGCACGTGAACGGGACCCCGCTCCGTACTCCACGACAGTTGGGGCTGGCAGTACCCGGCGGGCAGTCCGGCTCTCGGCACCGGGAGTGCTCCCAGGCCGATCACGGTTGCGGGTCAGCGCCGGATTCACACCGGCTTCCCCCGACGGGCACCTTCTTGCGTTGTGGCGCCCACGGTAACCCATGACCGGGATGTGCTACACAGGATCAAGATCACGAAGGGGAGGCCGGTGGACGGGAAACTCGCGGCGGACTGGGTGCGCCGGTGGGACATCCAGCAGGAACGCTACGTCGCCGACCGCGAAGAACGTTTCGCCGTGCTGATCGACGTCGTCGAGCACGTATGCCGTGACGTCGCCGACCCGCTGGTGCTGGACCTCGGCTGCGGCCCGGGATCGCTGGCCACGAGGCTAGCCGGGCGGCTCCCGCGGGCGCGGATCGTCGGCGTCGACAACGACCCCTTCCTGCTCGCGCTCGCCAGGGCCACCCGGCCGCCGGAGACGGAAATCGAGTACCTCCAGGCGGACCTCGCCGAGAGCGGCCGGCTGAAGTGGGGGCAGGTCGACGCCGCGGTCTCGACGACCGCGTTGCACTGGCTGCGTCCCGAGCGGCTCGCCGAGGTCTACCGTGACCTCGCCGGAGCGCTGAGGGAGGGCGGAGCGCTCGTCAACGGTGATCACTTCTACGACGAACAGCCTGCCATCCGCGAACTCGCCGAGGTCGTCAAGAACCGGCGGGCGGAGCGTGCCGGGGTCGGCGCCAACGAGGAATGGAAGGCCTGGTGGGCCGCGGTCGCCGCGGATCCCGCGCTGCGTGAGCGGTTCACGGCCGACGAGTTGCGCGGCATTTCGACCGGCTACGGCAACCGGTTGAGCCCGCAGGAACACACCAGGCTGCTCCGGGAAGCGGGTTTCGCCGAAGTGGCCCCGGTATGGCAGTTCGGCGACGACTACGTCCTGGTGGCCCTGCGCTGACCCCGATCCGGCCGCTCAAGTGGCGGACGGCCGGTGGTCCTGGACGCGGCGGGCGACGGCGAGCGCGACAGGCGCCGCGAGCCAGCACAGGTAGGCGGCGGCGCCGTTCGTCAGGAACGGGACGGGTACGGAGAACCCGAACACCGCGGCCAGGCAGACGCTGCGCGTCAGGCTTTGGGCGAACACCTTCGGCGGCCCGCCGGTCCCGTACAGGTGTCCGCGCCGGATCTCCCGGATGATCAGCGCGAACGACGCGGAGGCCAGGACCTGCACCGTGGCGTACACGCTGAACCGGAGCGGGAAGGCTCCCTCGGCGGTGATGACCCGCGTCGCGAACGGCATCAGGACCTGCATGAACAACCAGGCCAGGGTGAGGCTGATCAGGCGCCCGTTCAGCGAGCGGACGTAGGGGAAGATCTCGTGGTGCGCGCGCCAGTGCGCGGAGATCACCACGAAGCTGAGCGCGAAGGCGATGTATTCCTTGCCGTGGGCCGAGATCGAGCCCAGCATGGCGCCGGTGGTGTCGCCGTGGGGGATCGGGAGGTCCAGCGCCAGCAAGGTGAGCGCGATCGCGATCACCGCGTCTACGAAGATGCCGAGCCGCTCGGCGGCGGCCTTCCCGATCGCGTGGCCGGTCTGTGTCGTCATGATGAGGGCCTCAGGCGGCGATCTTCGCGGCGAGGCGTCGCGATCGCAGGGCCAGGACGATCATGACCGCCGGGAGCAGGACGTCGGTGACGAGTACACCGCCGGTGTTGCCGGGGGCGTGGTCACCGTTGGCGAACCATTGGTAGACGTGGCCGATCGCGGCTCCCCAGAGGAACATCCCGCCGGCGATGCCGATGGTGAGGCGTTCGCGCGCGGAGGCCGAGGCGGCCCGGAAGCCCAGGACGGCCAGGGCGAGGTTGGCGAAGGCGATCTCGAACATGAACGGCGTCCGCTCGAAGCCGATCGCCGTGGCCATGACGTCCGGGAAGGCGAGGAAAGCGACCGTCATCCACAGGCTGCCGCAGCCGAAGGCGCCGATGGCCCACCAGCGCTGCCAGATTTCGAGCCGCTCCTGAGACGACGTCGCGTGGCGGGCGCGGAGGAACGCTCCGGCGGCGGGCACGACGACCCAGACCAGGGGGAAGGCGGATTGGGTGAAGTAGTTCATGGCATCAGTCTTACCTGGTTAATATTAACCCGTCAACACTGATGGTAGGGTGACGCCGTGGACGACGGACTCGCGGACCTGCTGCACCGGGTGGTCATGCTGATGGGCGAAGCCGCCCGGCGGCGCGCCGATGACCCCGGCGGTTTGACCTACAGCCAGATACGGCTTCTGGGCACGCTCGAGGAAATCGAGCCGGCGACGCAGCACCGGCTCGCCCAGGCGCTGTCGGTGTCCGACCCGGCGATCAGCCGGGCCCTGCGGCCACTCGAAGCGGACGGTCTGGTGCGGATCACCGTCGACCCCGAGCACGCGCGCCGCCGGCTGGTCCGGCTCACCGATCTCGGCCGGAAAGCCTTCCACGCGGCGGGAAAGCCGCTTTACGACGAGTTGCGCGAAGGGCTCATCGCGGCGGGCTTTCCGTACGAGCGCTATCTCCAGGACACCGTCCGGCTGGCCGAAATCCTCGCGGCCGACTGAGCCCTGCCGGGACGAAGGCGTCCTTCGCCGCATCGGATACGGCGAACGGAGCATTCGCGGCGGGTGTCCACTGTGGTCATCGCGCGGCGACGTGTCGTCCAGCGTGGGGAAAGCCTGCCCAGGATCAGGCAGCCGGCGAGTAGGTTCGCCCTGTGGGGTCTGGAACGGAATCGGTGCGCCGCGTGGTGATCGTCGCCTTCGACGGCGCGCAGATACTCGATGTCGCCTGTCCCAGCGGGGCGTTGGAGATCGCGAACTCGCACGGTGCCGCGCCGCCGTATGCCGTCGAACTGGCCACGGTGCACGGGCGGACGACGCGGAGTTCGTCGGGGATCCTGCTCGCCGGTGTGCGGCGGCTGGCCGAGGTGCCGGGGCGGATGGACACGATGCTCGTGGTCGGGGGCGCGGGAACGGAGGCGGCGGCCAAGGACGAGCGACTGCTGACGCAGGTGCGGCGGCTGGCGGAACGAAGCCGGCGGGTCGCGTCGGTGTGCACGGGGACGTTCGTGCTGGCGGCCGCCGGGCTGCTCGACCACCGGCGGGTCACCACCCACTGGGGATACAGCGAGCAGCTCGCCGCGGCTTTTCCCGCCGTGACAGTGGATCCCGCCCCGCTCTACATCCGCGACGGGAACGTCATCACCTCGGCCGGGGTCATCAGCGCGCTGGATCTCACGCTCGCGCTGATCGAGGACGACCACGGTCCGACGCTGGCCCGCGAAGTCGCCCGTGAACTGGTGACCTATCTGCACCGCCCGGCCGACCAGGCGCAGATCAGCACGTTCCTGGCCGCTCCGCCACCGGGCAACCGGGTCGTGCTGGATCTGCTGGGCTACATCTCCGCGCATCTCACCGAGGATCTGAGCCCGCCGGCGCTGGCGGCGCGGGCCGGGGTCACCACCCGGCATCTCACCCGCCTGTTCACCGCCGAGCTGGGCAGCACCCCGGCCAGGACCGTGCGCACGGCGCGGACCGAGGCGGCGGCCCAGCTGGTGCGGTCCACCGCGTTGCCGCTCGCCGCGGTCGCCCGGCAATGCGGGTTCGCCTCGGCGGAGACCCTGCGCACGGCGTTCCGCCACCACTACGGGCTCTCCGGGGACAAGCTTCGCAGGATGCCGGACATGCCACGCCCGATCGTCCCCTGACCGCTCCAGGATTCGCGGCATGAACGATGCGAAGACCACGCGCAGGACAGTGCTGGCGGGAGCCGCGGCGGCCGCGGCGTTCGGCCTCGGCACCGGCACGGCCCAGGCGGAGAGCTCAGGATTGAAGATCGGCATCCTGCTCTACGACGGCTTCAGCCTGCTGGATCCGACCGGCCCCGCCGAGGTGTTGTCCCGGCTGCCCGGCGCGACGGTGACGATGATCGCGGAGCACCGCGGCCCGGTGCGCACCGACACCCGGGACGTCGCGGTGATGGCGGAGCGTTCGGTGGCCGAGGTGAACCGCCTGGACGTGCTGCTGGTCCCGGGCGCGGGCAACCGCGGCACGGTCGCCGCCATGGAGAACCAGGTCCTGCTCGACTGGATCCGGCGCGTCCACCGGCACACGACCTGGACCACGTCGGTGTGCACGGGGTCCTTGATCCTCGGCGCGGCAGGGCTGCTGCGCGACCGGGCCACCACGTACTGGGCGTCGGCGGACTACCTGGAGAAGACCTTCGGAGTGCGCTACGTGGCCGAGCGGTACGTCCAGGTCGGCAAGGTCGTCACCGCGGCGGGGGTGTCCGCCGGGATCGACCTCGCGTTCCATCTCGCCTCCTTGCTGGCCGGGGAGCGGATCGCCCGCGGTATCCAGCTCGCCGTCGAATACGACCCGCGGCCGCCGTTCGACTCGGGTGACGCCGCGAAGGCGAGTCCGGAACTGAAGGCACTCGCGCTGAAACTGCTCGCCGATTCGCAGGAGTAGCACGCGGGCGGGGCGGCAACCAGGTCCTTCTCCTCAACCATCGGAACGTGGCCGCCGGACGGCGAGGACGACGGTGTCGTCGGCGTGCAGGACGACGTCGTGCATCCGGACGGCCAGTTCCCGGGGAAGCTCGCCGATGGGAAGGGCGGCGTGCGCGGGGGCGAGGTCCAGGAGCCGGTCCTGTCCTTCGAGATGGTCCTTGCGGCTTTCGACGAGGCCGTCGGTGTAGAGGAGCAGGGTGTCGCCGGGGTCGAGGGTGTGGTGGCGGAGTTCGGGGCTGCCGGGGTCGGGGAAGCCGATCCCGCGGCCGACGACCGGGGCGCGCAGCAACCGCGCCTGACCGTCCACAGTGGCCAGTACGGGAGCGGGATGGCTGCCGTTGGCGAGGGTCAGTTCGCCGGTCGCGGGGTCGATCCTGGCGAGGATCACGGTCGCCATGAGATCGGGTTCGATGGTGGCGAGGGTGCGCGCGGTATGGGCGATGAGGTCGGGGAAGGGATGGCCCTCCAGCGCGAGGGTGCGGATCGCGTGGGTGACGGTGAGAGCGTGGCGGGTCGAGGTGACCCCGTGCCCGACGGCGTCGACGAGGGTGATGTGCAGGTGGCCGCCGGGAAGGACGAACCAGTCGTAGAGGTCGCCGCCGGTGGGGGAGTCCTGGTCGGTCGGCGAGTAGTGGACGGCCAGTTCGAGCCCCGGCACGGCGGGCGGGCCTGGCCGTAGCGCGTCTTCGAGTTCGCGGAAGATGACGGAGTGCGCGCGGCGGAGTTGTTCGTCGCGCTGTTCGAGTTCGATGTACATGGCCAGCACGCCGCTGTTGGTTTCGGCGAGTTCGTGTTTGAGCTCCCGCTGTTCCTGGGCGAGCGCGTCGGCGCGGGCGATGAGCGCGAGGGTCTCCTCGTCCGTGGCCCGGTCGTCGGTGGCCGGGACGGGATGCCGGGGGGTTCCCGTGGGGAGGTGCCAGGTGAGGCTCGTGTCGTCTTCGGCGTCGGGCAGCAGCGGGAGGGTGTTGCTCCGTGGCCGTTCGACCGGGCGGGGGAGCCGCACGGTGACGGCCAGCAGGCCGTCTGCGGTGCTGCTTTCGAGCGTCACTTCCGTGCCGGTGTCGAAGGCGGGTTCGGCGAGCAGGGTCGCGGCCATGACGAGCCGGGCGCGGTCTTCGACGGGGACGCCGGCTTCGGCGCAGACGGTACGGAGGCGGCGGCGGAGCCGGGCGAGGTGTGGGTGCATCAGCCGAGCTGGTCCGGGTGCAGGGCGATCATGGCGGCGTCGTCGCGGGGATTGCGATGACGGTGAGCGAGAAGGGCGGCGAGGAGCAGCGCGTTCGCCGGCTGCGTGGCGCTCGCCGGGGCGCGCCAGGTGTGGTCGACGCCGTCGGTGTGCAGCACGACGAGGTCGCCGGCGGTGAGCGCGGCGTGCCGGACCTGCGCGGCGGGCAGGGCGTAGCCGACGACGCCGGGGATGCTGAGCAGCAAGCGTGATCGGCCGTCCCCGCTGAGCGTCGTGCCGCTGATGTTGCCGACGCCGCAGAATTCGAGCCCGCCGGAGGCGATCCGGGCGAGCGCGACGGCGGCGCCCCGCGTCGTGCGCAGGGCGCGGTGCATGGTCGCCAGCTGATGGGGGAACGGGCGATCGGGGTTCTGGCGGAACACGCGGATCGCCGTGTCGGCGGCTTCGGCGGCTTCGGGCCCGTGGCCGAGGCCGTCGACGACGACCGCGGCCCAGCCCCCGGACAGTTCGGCGAGGGCGACGGCGTCGCCGCAGTGGTCTTCCCCGTCGCGGGGCAGGCAGAAATGGCCGACCGCGGCGGCGGGCCCGGCCGGTGTCCCGGGGACGAGGACCCTGGCCGCGGCGAGCGTGCCGGACCGGGGCGCCGAGCGGATCCGGAAGACGGTGGCCATCCTGCCGACCGCGCCGAGTCCGGTGCCGAGCGTGCCGGTGGTGGTGTTGCCGTCGACGAGCCAATGCCCGACGTCGGCCATCCCCGGGCCGTCGTCGGCCGCCAGGACGTCGATGCCGAGCCCGATCGCGGGGCGCTGCACGACGATCGAACCGTTGATCGCGTGCCGGTCGAGGTTCCCCGCCAGCTCCGAGGTCACGACGGCGGCGCGTTCGGTGAGCACCGACGGCAGCCCGCCCGCCCGTCCGGTTTCGCGGGCGGTCCGTGCGGCGGCGTAGACGGCGCTGGCGTGGTCGACGCGCAGGTGGCGCGAGGGCGGGGGAACCACGATGCCGGTCATGGTTTCCAGCGCGTGATCGTGATGGTCGTGCCCCGGCCGGGAACGGTGTCGATGGTGAACTCGTCGACGAGGCGGCGGGTGCCGCCGAGACCGTGGCCGAGCCCGGCGCCGGTGCTGAAACCGTCGGTCATCGCCTGGGCGACGTCGGCGATACCAGGCCCGTCGTCCCGGACCCGCAGCCGCAGCCCGAGCCTGCCGCGGTCGTCGCGGAGCATGGTGATCGTCATGGTTCCGCCGCCACCGTGGATGTAGGCGTTGCGGACCAGTTCGCTGGCCGCGGTGACGATCTTGGTCTGGTCGACGATGGAGAACCCCGCGGCGACGGCGCTGGACCGTACCGCGTGCCGGGCGGTGAGCAGATCCGCTTCGGCGCGGACAGCGTGCTCGCAGGGCGGGAATTCGCGTCCCGGGCCGGTGAGTTCGTCAGGGAGCATGAGGCGCCTCGGGGGGACGGCGCCAGCCCAGCAGTTCCATCGCCTGTTCCGCGTTGAGCGCGGTCCGGACGCCGGTGAGCTGGAGCCCGAGTTCGGACAGCGTGATCGCGACCGCGGGGCGCATCCCGGCGACGATCATCGTGGCGCCGAGCAGCCGCCCGGTGTCGGCGAGCTGCATGAGGACCCGGGCGACGAAGGAGTCGATGATCTCCAGCCGTGAGATGTCGATGATGACGCCGCGGATGCCTTCGTCGGCGATACGGGCGGTGAGCTCTTCGGTGAACCGCAGGGCGGTCTTGTCGTCCAGGTCGCTGAGGAGACCGGTGAGCAGGATGTCGCCGAGCCGCAGGATCGGCAATCCCGCCTGGGCGTTCACACCGTCACCGTGCTCGCGTGCGCGCTGTCGCCGATGAACCGCATGGCGGTGGCCAGCGCGTCGGCGAGGGAACCGCGGGTGACGATATGCGACAGGTCGATACCCAGCTGGGTGATGGTCTGCGCGATCGACGGGCGGATGCCGCTGACGACGCATTCCGCGCCCATCAGCCGGACCGCGCTGACGGTCTGCAGCAGGTGCTGGGCGACCGCGGTGTCGACGGTCGGCACGCCGGTGATGTCGATGATCGCGACCCGGGCTTCGTTGGTCTGGATCGCCTCGAGGAGGTTGTTCATCACGACCTGCGTGCGGGCGCTGTCGAGGGTGCCGATCAGCGGCACCGCCAGCACGTGCCGCCACAACCGCACGACCGGGGTGGACAGTTCGAGCATCTGGTCGTGCTGCTGGCGGATGATCTGCTCCCGCCCGGTGACGTAGACCGCGAAGGTCAGCACGCCCGCGCTGTCGAGCAGTTCGCTGACCAGCAGCGCCGCCCGGTAGCGCAGGCCGGCGTCCTCTGTGTGCCGCTCGACGGCGGCCAGCATCACGCGTTTGAGCGACAAGATCGCCAGGGCGGTGGCCGACGGCTCGGCGCCCGCGCGGGCCCGGCGCTGCGAAAGGGAGATCAGCGCGTCGCGGACCGCGCCGTCCCGCGCCACGATCCGGTCCGCGGGCAGTGCCGTGCCCAGCGCGGCACGCAGGGCTTCGAGCAGTTCGGCGGCCTCGCGGCGGAGATCCTGCTCGGGGTGCGCCGCGGCGGGCGGTTCGAGCTGACGGCGGACCCAGTCGTCCACCAGCGTGGTGTGGTCGTCGTCGAGGGTCTGCGTCAGCAGCTCCCGAACGGGGGCATCGTCCGTCCCCAGCACCGTGTCCTCCTGCGGTCGGGGGCGCGCTCTGCTGTACGCCGGTTAACTATTGTCATATAGCAACAGTTTGAGAGTACTCCCGCAACAGTGGGGCCTCACGGCGCCCCGCTGCCGACCTCGTCCCCGGTGCCGGCGGCGTGGTATTCCCGCAGTCCGGCGGCCAGCGCGGCCCTTCCGGCGGGGGTCATCTTTTCCAGAACCGCCTGGACGTTCTCCCGCCGCCGGGCGCGGATCTCCCGGAGGTAGGCGCGGCCTCGTTCGCTCAACCGCAGCGTCAACTCGCGGCGGCTGCGGGTGCTCGGCAGGCGTTCGAGGAAGCCGACCGCTTCGAGGCGGTCGCAGAGCCTGCTCACCAGCGGCGGGGTCGAGCCGAGCAGCTCGGCCAGGGTGCGCAGGTTGAGCCCGTCGTGGTGGTCCAGGGCGATCACCGCGCGCAGCTGGGCGGTCGACAGCGGCCGCGGGGAGACGTCCTGCACCCGCTCGACCACGAGTTCGACGAGGCCGGGCAGGTCGAACACCGCAGCCGTCCCCTCCGGGGTTGGCTGCTCGCGGGACCGATCCACGGTGTCCACTCTGGCATCCTTATGCTCGTCCCTGCAGCACAGCTCACGCGAATCGCCGTAGACCGGCACGCCGGAGCGGCGCAGACTCGACAGACACAACGTGTGCCGCCCGGTGCGCGATCCGGGTGAGCGGGAGGCGGGGCGTTGGACAGATCCCTGGCGGTGGAGCGTCTTCTGCGGGATGTCCCTCCTCACGACCTGCCGGCCGCCCTGCGCTCGGCGCTGTCCGAGCACTTCGGGGCGCGCGCGGTCGAACTCCTGATGGCCGATTACGCCCTCACCGAGTTGTGCCAGGTGAGCACGCTGCCCTACACGTCGGACCCGATCCCGGTCGAGGGCACGGTGCCGGGGGCGGCCTTCGTCGCGCAGGCCGCCACGTTCGACCACGACGGCGCGAGCGTGACCGGGTACCTGCCGGTCAGCGTCCGCGGTGACCGGCTCGGAATCCTCGCGGTCACCCTCCCCGAGGAACCCGAACCGCCGGTGTGGGCCGAACTCGAACGGTTCGCCGAAGCGCTGGCGCACGAACTGTTCGTCGCCGATCGCGACACCGATCTCTACATCCAGGCCCGGCGCTCTTCGCGGCTGACGCTGGCCGCGGAGATGCAATGGCAGCTCCTGCCCGGCCGGGCCTGCACCCGCGCCGAATTCGCGCTGGGCGGCCAGCTCGAACCCGCGTACGCGATCTACGGCGACTGCTTCGACTGGTCGGCCTCCGCCCACAAACTCGCCGTCACGCTCATCAACGGCATGGGGGAGGGCAGCGAAGCCGCGCTGCTGACCAACCTCGCCGTCAACGCCCTGCGCAACGCCCGCCGCGCCGGCGTCGCCCTCGACGCTCAGGCCGAACTCACCGACCAGGCGCTCTACGCGCACTATCGCGGCACGCAGCACGTCTCGGCGTTGCTGCTGGAGTTCGACCTCGCCACCGGAATGGCCGACGTCGTCGACGCGGGGTCGCCACGCCTGTGGCGGCTGCGGGACGGGAAGGCCGAGCAGGTCCACTTCGACGAACAGCTGCCGCTCGGTACATTCGAGGACACCCTCTACACCGCTCAGCGATTCCAGGCCCTCGACGGGGACCGGTTCGTGTTCGTCAGCGACGGCGTCTACGACGCGGCCGGGACGCACGGTGAACGCTACGGAGACCACGAACTCGCCGAGGCGGTCGTCGCGACCGCCGACCTGCCGGCCGCGCATGTCCCGGGGTCCGTGCTGAGGGAACTGTCGACCCGCCGCCGCGGCGAGCAGGCCGAGGACGACGCGATGGTGGTGTGCCTCGACTGGTTCGGGCCGACACCGCTTTCGGGCCCGGGACCCACTCCCGCCGTCTCGGTGGGTTCGCGCTAGGGGTCAGGACGCCGTGTCCTGCCGGAGTGCGGCGGGCCGCCACACCATGTCGATCCGCGTGCCGTGCGCACCGGTGTCGATGGTCGTCTGGTCGGTGAGCTCGTCGATCAGGTTCAGGCCACGGCCCCCGGAAGCAGGCTTGTCCGGACGTGACCGGGATGCGGGGATGCCGTCCCCGGTGTCGGTCACGGTGACCGTGATCGCGTCGCCCGCCCAGTCGGCGTAAAGCCGGACCCAGCCTCGCCCGCCGGGGTAGGCGTGCACCGCCGTGTTGGCCAGCGCCTCGTACGTGGCGATGGTGATGTCGTACTTGCTGTTCGCGTCGATGGGCAACGGGTCGAGCCAGTCCCTCAGCTTCCGGCGGAGCAGGGCCACCTCGCCGGCCAGCGCCGGGACGAGCTCCTCGAAGGCCGACTTCACGGCCGGGTCGATCGGTGCGCCGATGACGGCACCGGCCTTCGGGTCGGCCACGTCGGCGTCACTCGTCTCCATGCTCGGATCGGGAGTATGTCGATACACGATCTACTCCTTCCTGTTCGCCCGCGTCCCCCATGGCCGCCGGCGTCATGGCACTGGGTACCCACGATGTCCCCTTCCTACCCGTGACGGTTTCGCCCCGCGACCGAACTCGCGTGATCGAAGGCGTAACTCGCGTGATTGAAGGCGTAACTCGTCCATCTCGAGTCATCCGGCCCCAGACACGCGAGATACGCCCGGAAACACGCGAGTTACGCCTCCGATCACGCGAGTTACGCCGTCGTGCACGGCTGGCGACTAGCTTGTAGCGCTACCTAGATAGGACTGCTACATTGCTCGGCGTGGATCAGGACCGGCGCGGCCAGTGGTTGAAGGGCGTGCTGGCGCCGTGCGTGCTGGCGCTGGTCGCCGAGCGCGAGTCCTACGGTTACGAGCTGGCCCAGTCGCTCGACGCCGCGGGGCTGGGCCCCATCCAGGGCGGCACGCTGTATCCGGTGCTGCTGCGATTGCAGCGGTTCGGCCTGGTCACCGCGAGCTGGCGGGACGGGTCGGCCGGGCCCGCGCGCAAGTACTACCGGATCACCGCGGAAGGCCGGGAAACATTGCGGCACGCCACCTCCGACTGGCAGGAGTTCTCCGCCGGGGTGGCCTCGATCTTGCGGGAGGGAAGATGAACCACGACGGATGGCTTTCCGCGCTGACGCACGAACTGCGTCGCCGGGGCGTCGGCGGGGACGCGGCGCGGCAGGTGGTCGCGGAGGCGGCCGTGCATCTGCGGGAGAGCGGCGGAGACCCGGTGCGGGTCTTCGGGCCGCCCGCCGCGTACGCCTCGGCCGTGGCCGAAAGTGTGGGACGCCCCCGGCGTCGTCCTGGCGAGGTGTTGCTGGAAGCCAGGGGAATCACGAAGAAATACCGCAGGCGGACCGTGCTGGACGGCGTCGACCTCGTGGTGCGCTCCGGCGAGATCGCCGCGGTGATCGGGGCGAACGGCTGCGGCAAGAGCACGTTCCTGAGCATCTGCGCCGGGATCACCGGCCCGGACAAGGGCGAGGTCCGCGTCCGCGGCTCGCTCGGCTACTGCCCGCAGGACGGTGGCACCGCGGACTTCCTCGACGCGGGTGAGCACTTCGTCCTGATCGGCGCCGGACGCGGGATGGCCCGCGAAGAGTCGGCACGGATCGGCGCCGCCCGTGCCGCGGCGCTGGACTGGACGCCCGGACGGGGCACGCAGGCACGGCACCTTTCCGGTGGGACCAGGCAGAAACTGAACCTCGTGCTCGCCGGGCTCGGCGAACCGGACGTGCTCCTGCTCGACGAGCCCTACCAGGGTTTCGACAAGGGCACGTACCTCGACTTCTGGCACCAGGTCTGGCAATGGCGCGAGGCGGGCAAGGCGATCGTGGTGGTGACCCACCTGCTCAACCAGCTGGACCGCGTCGACACGGTGCTCGAACTCTCCCCGGCCAGGAAGGCTGTCGCGTGAAGAAGATCCTGACGGTCGCCGAGATGTCGCTGCGCGAACTGCTGCGGCGCCGGTCGGTCCTGCTGATCCTCCTGCTGCTGCCGCTGGTGTTCTACCTGAGCAGGCGCGGTGACCACCTCGGACAGTCGATCCGGTTCGTCTGCCTCGGCCTCGGCTGGGCGCTGAGCACCGCCGCGCTGTTCGCCGGCAGCGCGAGCCGGGCCATGGAGCCCCGGCTGCGGCTTTCGGGCTACCGCTCCCGCGACCTGTACCTCGGCCGCTTGAGTGCTCTGTGGACGGTCGGATTCCTGTTGTCCGCCCCGTATTTCGTGCTGATCCTCGTCGACCAGCACGACGTCCGGTACGGCTCGGTCGCCGTGGTCATGGTGCTGACGGTCGCCGTGTCGGCGCCGTTCGGGCTCCTGCTCAGCGCGGCGCTGCCCAGGGAACTCGAAGGCACGCTCGTCCTGCTGGCGGTCGTCGGTCTCCAGATGATGGCCGATCCGTCGAGCCTGATCGCGCGGCTGCTGCCGTTCTGGTCCAGCCGTGAGATCGGCACCTACGCCATCGACCACACGGACATCGGCTACCTGACCCGGGGTGTCGCGCACGGCGTGGCGGCGTTCGTGCTCCTGCTCGGCGCGGTCGCCGTCGTGTCCGGCTTCCGCCTGCGGCGCCGTTCTCACCTCACCTTCGTCTAGACGGCTGCTATGTTGCGGCCCATGCCAGAGTCCAACTCCACTGAGGACAGCCAAGGCGCCGCTCCACCGGGCCGGACCGGCAAACGCATCGCCGGCGGCATCTTCCTGATCCTCGCGTCGATCGCCCTGTTCTACACAGGGGTCGACGCGATCGCCGATCCGGACGCCGTGATCTCCCGTTCGTCGAAATCGTCGCGCAGCCCGGACACCGAAGCCGAGGCGAAGATCGGCGGCTTCATCCTCTTCATGTTCGGGATCACGGTGCTGGGCTTCGGCATCGGGATGATCTTTTCGAAGGGGCCTCTCTTCGCGAAGAGAAAGGACTGATCCTCAGCCGCCGTCCCCGACCTTGGACGGATGCGCCGCCAGCGGCGTGACCGCGATGTCCATGTACGGGAACAACGGCAGCCCGGACAGCAGCGTGTGCAGCTCGTCGTGGTCGGCGACGTCGAGGATCGAGAAGTTCGCGTACTCGCCCGCGATCCGCCACAGCTGCGGCCACTTTCCTTCGCGCTGAAGCCGTTGGCTGTACGCCTTTTCGCGGGTGATGAGGTCGGCACGCTCCGCCGCGTCGAGAGCGGGTGGCAGGCGGACGTCCATGCGCACGTGGTAGAGCATCGATCACTCCGAAGTGGATGGCGGTCAGGGACGTTCGGGGTCGAGGACGAAGCCGTACTCGACGGTCTCGCCATCACCCGACGGACGCGGGTCGAGCACGAGCTCCGGTTTGACCGCCGAAGCGATGTCGTCGTCGTTGTGCTCGTCGCCGGGGAAGTACAGCTGGGCCGTGAGCAGCTCGTGGCCAGGGGCCGAGACCTTGACGTGCAGATGAGCCGGGCGCCACGCGTGCCAGCCCGCCGCGGCGATGAGCCTGCCGCAGGAACCGTCGGTCGGGATCTGGTACGGCGCCGGCCGAACGGTGTGGATCTCGAAGCGGCCGTCGGCGTCGGCGGTGAAGCTCGCGCGCAGGTTCCACTCCGGGATGCCCGGCGCGAACTGGGAGTAGAAGCCGTCCGCGTCGGCGTGCCACAGCTCGACCTTCGCGCCGCTCAGCGCCGTGCCGTCGGTGGAGGTGACCCGGCCGGTCCAGACGAGCGGGGTGCCGGGCTCGTCCTCCCGCATCGGGACCGGGCCGCGGGCTCCCTGCTCGGGCGCGCCGGGAACGTAGTACGGCCCCTCGATGGTGCCCTTGTTGCCCTCGCGGTGCTCGGTGGCGACCTCCTCCACGACGTGCTCCACCCAGACGTCGAGGAACAGCGGCCACTCCCCGTCCTCGCCGACGCCGATCAGCCACGACTTGAGCGCGTTGTACTCGTCGTAGGTGACCTTGTGCTTCCGGATCGTGCCGTGCACGGCTTCGAGCACCTCCCGGGCCAGCAGGCTGACGCGCTCCTTGGGCTTTCCGGCGACTCCGGCGAACTTGTCGCTCTTGAACCGTTCCGTCGCGTTGGCGCCGGACGCGGCCGCGGTGGCCGACTCGTGGATGGCGGTCATGAATCCTCCTTGATTCGTGGTGGGCGTCAGTGGTCCTGGCGGTAGTGCCGGAGCTTGTCCGGATCGATTTCGGCACCGAGACCGGCACCGGGCCGGACGGTGAGCTCGCCGTCGACTACCCGCAACGGCTCGGTGAGCAGGTCGTCGCTCATGTCGAGGAAGTTCGAGAGCTCGCCGGGGCGGCGGGACGTCAGCTCGTAGGCCGAGCCGAACGCCACCGTGCACAGCGAGCCGAGCTGGCCGTCGATCTGGTTGCCCATGACGACTTCCAGGCCGAGTCCTTCGGCGAGGTGGTGGGTGCGCTGCGAACGGGTGAAACCGGTGCGGGCGGTCTTGATGCTGATCGCGGTGGCGGAGCCGCCGAGGATCTCGCGGGTGACGTCGGCCGGGGTCACCGCGGATTCGTCGGCGATGAACGGCACGTCGAGCTGCCGCACGAGCCAGCGCCTGCCGAGGACGTCGTCGGCGGGGCACAGCTCCTCGGCGAAGAGCAGCCCGAGGTCGGCCATCTCGCGCATCGCGCGGGCCGATTCGGCGGCGGTCCAGCCGCGGTTCCCGTCGACGTAGAGGTCGACGGCGTCGCCGAAATGCTCTCGCAGCGCGCGCACGACGGCGGTGTCGAGCGACGCCGGACGACGGCCGACCTTGACCTTGAAGGTGGTGATGCCGTGGGTCTCCCGCATCCGCTCGGCCTCGGCGACCATCGCCGATGGCTCGTCGAAACCGAGCATGTGGGACACGCGCATGCGGTCGGTGTAGCCGCCGAGCAGTTCGGTGACCGACACGTCGAGACTGCGCCCGAGCGCGTCCCAGACGGCCATGTCGATCGCGGATTTCGCGGTCGGGTTGCCGACCGTGCGGGCGAGCCTGGTGTGCACCGTTTCGCGGTCGAGCAGGCTGAGGCCGACCACCTGCGGGGCGAACAGTGAGTCGATCACCGCGATGATCCCCGCCTGCGTCTCGCCGTAGGTGAACGGCCGCGGGGGCGCCTCGGCCACGCCGACGACGCCGTTGTCGGCGTGCACCCGCACGAGGACGTGCTCGGCGACGTGCACCTCGCCCGAGGCGAACTTCAGCGGTTTCCGGTACGGGATGGCGAACGGGATCGCCTCGACTCGCGTGATCTTCATCAGGTGCCCTCTGCGGTGGGGAAGACGTCCTCGAGCGCGTCGAGGACCGTCGTGACGAGCGGGGACGGGGTTTCGCGGTGCCACGCCAGTGCCAGCTCCACGGTCGCCGCTCCGGCGAGGTCGCGGAACACGACACCGGCCAGGGGCAGCGCCCGGGCCGAGGCGGGCACCACGCCGACCCCGAGGCCGCCGGCGACCAGCGCCAGCAGGACCGCGGTCCCGGAGGCTTCGTGCAGCTGATGGGGCGTGAGTCCCGCCTCCCGGCAGCTGCGGGCCACGGCGTCGTACACGACGGAGTTGCGCCGGTCGTAGGTCACGAGCGGTTCGGTCCGCAGGTCCGCCATCGCGACGACGGGTTCGGCGGCCAGCCGGTGGTCGGCGGGGACGGCGAGGACCAGCGGCTCACTCTCGATCACCCGGAAGCCGATGTCGTCCCCGGTGACCGGCGGGCGGAGCACCCCGATGCCCAGCGTCCCGGTGCGCAGGCGCTCGCACTGCTCGGCGGTCAGGAGATCGGCGCGGATCTCCAGTTCCACGTCCGGCACGCGCTGGGCGAGCGCCCTGGCCAGCCGCGGCAGATGGGAGAACGCCGCGGTGCCGGTGAAGCCGACCCGGAGCAGGCCCCGTTTGCCCTCGCCGATCCGGCGGACCCCGCGGACTCCCACATCCAGCCCGGCGAGCACGCGCCGGGCTTCGGCCAGGAAGAACTCACCCGCCGGCGTCACGCGGACCTGCCGGGTCGTCCTGGCCAGCAGGACGACGCCGAGTTCCTCCTCCAGCTGGCGGATGGTGTGCGAGAGCGCGGGCTGCGCGACGTGCAGCCGCTCGGCCGCCCGGCCGAAGTGACAGGTCTCAGCGACGGTGACGAAGTAGCGCAGGTGACGAAGTTCCATGAGACGCCTCCCTCCGTTGCCTCTGCCGCCGATCCGTCCACGGTACGAAGCGGAATCATCGAAGACAAAGACTTGGTTACAGCCTATTGATAAACAGCGGTTATCAATCGCAGCCTAGTGAGGGAGGTGCCGTGGGTGCCGGGGCGCGGGGGGGGGGGGGGCCCGGCCGCTGGTCCCTCACCGGCCGCCCCCGCCGCCAGACACCACGCCCGGAGTCATCTGCACAGCAGTCCTCCGGGCGTTGGCGTCGCCTCCGGACGGCAACGCCNAGGGGGCCCCCCCCCCCACCGCCGCGACTTCGGCGGCGCGCCCGAAGCGAGGCTCTGGCGGCGGGAAGCGATCGATTCGTCAGCACGGATGAACTTTCCCGTCGCTCTCGTCGTTCCGCACGAATCGGTGGCGCCGGTCCCCGGCATAGCATCCCGGGAACTGCGGCCGACGCTTCCCGGACACGAGGTGGAACATGGCGAAACTTTCCGAAATCGACGCCTGGTTGGAAGAGAACCTTTCCGCCCTGCTGGCCGAACACCGGGTTCCCGGTGCGGCCGTCGCGGTCCTCGCCGGCGGCGAGGTGATCGAGCACGCGGCGGGCGTGCTGAACAAGGACACCGGTGTCGAGTCCACAGTGGACTCGTTGTTCCAGATCGGCTCGATCACCAAGGTGTGGACGACGACGCTGGCGATGCAGCTCGTCGACGAAGGTCTCCTCGATCTCGACAAGCCGGTCCGGAACTACTTGCCGGAGTTCGTCCTCGCCGACGACGACGCGGCGTCGCGGATCACCGTCCGGCAGCTGACCTGCCACACGTCCGGATTCGAAGGCGACATCTTCACCGACACCGGCGTCGGCGACGACTGCGTGGAGAAGCTGGTCGCGACGCTGGCGGACGTGTCACAGCTGTTCCCGCCGGGGGAGATGTTCTCCTACAACAACGCCGCCTACTGCGTGCTCGGCCGCGTCGTCGAGGTGCTGCGGGGCAAGTCCTACGACGACTGCCTGCGTGACCATCTCTTCGCCCCGCTGGGACTGACGCACGCGGCGGCCGGGCCGTACGACGCGATCCGGTACCGCGCCGCGATCGGGCACCTCGCGCCGGAACCGGACGGTGACCCGCGGCCGGCCGGGATCTGGGCGCTGACCCGGTCGAACGCTCCCGCCGGATCGATGCTCTCGATGCGGCCGCGCGATCTGCTCACCTTCGCGCGGATGCACCTGTCCGAGGGCCGGGCGGACGACGGCACCCAGGTGCTCCGGCCGGAAACGGTGCGATCGATGTGGGAGCGCCAGGTCGAACTGCCCGACCTCGGCCTGCTGGGCGGGGCGTGGGGACTGGGCTGGATGCTCTTCGACTGGCCGGGCGGCCCGGTGATCGGTCACGACGGCGGCACCATCGGCCAGTCGGCCTTCCTTCGGGTGGTCCCGGGCCGCAACGTCGCGGTCGCCCTGCTGACCAACGGAGGCGAGACGCTCCACCTGTACGCGGACATCTTCCGGAAGGTGCTCGGCGACCTCGCCGACGTCGAGTTCCCCGCCCTGCCGGAGCCGAACGCCGCGGCGGCCCCGGCCGACCCGGCCAGGTACGTCGGCGAGTACTCGTCGCGCGTGGCCGACACCGTGGTCACCCAGGACGAAGACGGCAAACTGTGGATCGAGCGGGTGCCGAAGGGGGTCATGGCCGACACGGGCGGTGAAGCCGAGAAGGCGGAGTTGCTTGCCTACAAGGACCACACGCTCGTCGCGGCCTACAAGACACACCCCGGCCTGCACATGCCGCACGCGTTCGTCGGCGACGACGGGAACGGGCGGGCGCTGTACCTCCACACCGGGCGCGCCGACCGTCGGGTGGGCCGGTGAGCCGGATCGCCGACGAGATCGAAGCGGTCTTCGCGGCCGCCGGGGCTCGGGGATTCCTGCACGCGCGGGAGGTCGGCGTCTCCGGCGGGCCCGAAGTCGCGGTGGGCGCGGACGATCCGGTCGTGCTCGCGTCGGTCTTCAAGATCCCGGTCGCCGTCGCCTACGCCAGGGAAGTGGTGGCCGGGCGGCTGGACGAGACCGAGCGGACCCGGGTCACCGCCCGGTACCGGATCGGGGGCATCGGCACCGCGGGCTGCGCGGACGACGTCGAGATGAGCTGGCGCGACCTGGCGCATTTCATGCTGACGATGAGCGACAACGCCGCGACCGACGTCGTCTACCACCGGGTCGGGCAGAAGGCCGTCGACCGGGTGCTCGCCGATCTCGGACTCGCCAAAACGCGGTTGATCGGCTGCTGCGAAGACCTTTTCGCCTCGGTGATCGCGGATCTCGGCGCGAAACCGGACGACGACCTGGAAGCCGTCTTCGCCGCCGCCACGCCCGAACAGCTGTGGAAGCTCTCTGTGCTCGACCCGGAACGCACGACGTCGTCGACGCCGCGGGAGATCACCGCGCTGCTGGACGCGATCTGGACCGACCGCGCGGGCGACCCGGTCGCCTGTGAACGCGTGCGGAAGATCATGGCCCAGCAGATCTGGCCGCACCGGATGTCGTCCGGTTTTCCCGCCGGGGTGGCGGTCGCGGCCAAGACCGGGACGCTTCCCGCCGTCCGCAACGAAGCGGGTGTCGTGTCCGATGTGGACGGTCGCCGGTACGCCGTCGCGGTGTTCACCCGCGCTGAATCCCTCGCCGACCGCCAGCCGGCGGTCGACGCCTCGATCGGCACGGCGGCGCGCCTCGCCGTGGACCACCTTCGCGCACTTTCCGTCGAACCGTAGGAGAACCGCATGAAGACAGCTCGGCTCACCGCCGCCATGGCGGGTGTGGTGGCCTTGACCGTGAGCGCGTGCGGGGGGACGTCGCAATCCGGGGAGGACCGGACCGCGAACCAGAAACCGACCGACGGCAAGACCTTCACGATGGGCCTCGCGACCGATCCGGGGACGCTCGACCCGGCCGTCACCGTACTGTCGATCGCCAGGCAGATCGGGCGGTTCCTCTATGACGGCCTGATCCACCTCGACTCGGCGGGCAAACCGGTCGCGGGGCTGGCGGAGAAATGGGACGCCACGACGACCACGGCGAACTTCACCCTGCGCGACGGAGTCAAATGCGCGGACGGTTCGCCGCTGACCGCGCGGGACGTGGCCGCCAACATCAACCACGTCGGCGATCCGGCGACCAAGTCCCCGCTGACCGGTGTCAGTGTCAAGGCGGGGACGAAGGCGGTCGCCGACGACGCGGCCCGGACCGTCACGGTCACCAGCGGGTCACCGGATTCGTTCCTGCTGCGCAACGTGGCCGGGGTGCCGATCGTCTGCGCCAAGGGGCTGGCGGACCGGGCGTCCGCCGCGAAGGGACAGCACGGCACCGGCATGTTCACCATGACGGAGATCGTGCCGAACGACCACTACACCCTCACCCGGCGCAAGGACTACACCTGGGGCCCCGGCGACTGGAAGACCGAACAGCCTGGGCTGCCTGAGAAAGTGGTCTTCCGGGTCGTGCCGAACATGACGACGACGGCGAACCTGCTGCTGTCCGGCGAACTCAGCGCGGCGGCGGTGACCGGACAGGACCAGCAGCGGCTGCGGTCGCAGAAGCTGTTCCACGCCGACATCGTCGTGCCGATGGGCGAGATCTTCTTCAACCAGGCGCCCGGCAGGCCCGGCCAGGACCAGGCGGTGCGCCGTGCGCTGACCCAGGCGCTCGATTTCGGCCAGATCGGCAAGGTGCTCACCACCGGCAACGGGCAGCCCGCCAAGGGACTCGTCACCGGAGAACCCTTGGCGTGCCCGGGTGATTCGATCAACGGCAAGCTGCCCGCCTTCGACCTCGCCGCCGCGAAGGCCGGGCTCGACGCCGCGGGGTGGACGCCCGGCCCGGACGGAATACGGGTCAAGAACGGCAAACGGCTCGCGCTCACCGTCGTCTACGGCACCCAGGTCGGGCCGACGATGGTCTCGGCCGCGGAGCTGATCCTGCAGTCGTGGAAGAACATCGGGGTCGAGGCCACGATCAAGGCCGTCGACGGTCCCGGTACCAGCCAGGTGCTTTTCGGCACCGGCGAGTGGGAGGTTTCGCTGGCACCACTGGGATTCGTGCTGCCCAGTCAGGCCATTCCGTTCGTCTCCGGAGCGAAACCGCCGCAGGGCACGAATTTCGCGTACATCGAGAACCCCCGGTACGCCGAGCTCGCCGGCAAGGCGTCGGCGCAGGCGGGCGAATCCGGTTGCGGTGACTGGCTGGCCGCCGAATCCGCGCTGTTCGAACGGCTCGACGTGGTGCCGTTCGTGAACTCGACCGTCCCGACCTTCGCTAACGGCGCGCGGTTCGAGATGAACCAGGGGCAGATCCTGCCGTCGTCGATCCGGATGTACTCCTGATGACGAGCGCCGTCGCGACGGCGGGCCCGAGGACCAGTCCTTGGCTGTCGTTCGGGCTCCGCCGCCTCGGCCGGTTCGCGGTCTCGTTGTGGGTGCTGGTCACCACGGCGTTCCTGATGATCCAGCTGATCCCCGGCGACCCGGTCCGCGCGGCGCTCGGGCTGACCGCGCCCGCCGAGCTGGTGAACGCCCGGCGGGCCGCGCTCGGCCTCGACGACCCGCTCTGGAAGCAGTACGCCGACTATCTCGCCGGTCTCCTCTCCGGCGACTGGGGAACGTCGATGACCACCGGGGTGCCGGTCGCGGACGTCATCGGCGACCGGCTCCCCGCGACGCTGCAACTGGCGTTGCCCGCCTTCGCGGTGGTCATCGCGGTCGCGATCCCGCTTGGCCTGCTGTTCGCCGTGCTGACCAGGGGTGGCCGCCGTCGCGGCGGGGAACTGGCGTTCACCTCGGCGACGGTCCTCCTGGCCGCGATCCCGGAGTTCCTGGTCGCGGTGGCGCTGGTGGCGTTCTTCGCGGTCCGCCTCGGCTGGTTCCCGGTGGCGGGCAGCGAAGCACCGGGCGCGCTCGTGCTCCCGGTGATCGCGCTGGCGCTCGGTCCGGCGTCGGTCCTCTCCCGTATCGTCCGGGTGGAGACGCTTTCCGTGCTGGGCAACGATTTCATCCGCACCGCGCGGGCGAAACGGTTGCCCGCGCGGCTGGTCTACCTGCGGCACGCGCTGCCGAACGCGCTGACCGCGACCCTGACCATGGGCGGGCTGATGCTGACCGGGATGGTCGCCGGGACGGTGCTGGTGGAGAACGTGTTCGCCTGGCCCGGCCTCGGTTCCACCATCACGCAGTCGATCCTGCAGAAGGACTATCCGCAGGTACAGGGAATCGTGCTCGTCTACGGCATCGGTGTCCTGCTGGTGAACCTGGCGGTGGACGTGCTGCTGGCCGTCCTCGATCCGCGTTCGACGATCCGGGAGGACTGAGATGGCGAATCCGCGCGGAGCGAAATGGCTCGCGGCCCTGCGCACCCCGCTGGGCGCGTGCTCGGCCGCGCTGCTGGCGCTGGTGATCGTGCTCGCGGTGCTGGCCCCGATCCTGTGGCAGGACAAGGCTTTCGAGATCGACACGAACGCGATCGGGCAAGGACCGTCGGCGGCGCACTGGCTGGGCACCGACGACCTCGGCCGCGACATCCTCTATCGCGTGCTGGTGGCGACCAGGCTGTCGATCGTGCTGGCGCTGCTCGCCACCGCGCTCGGCGTGGTGACCGGGCTCGTGCTCGGCACGCTGCCCTCGGTGCTGCCCCGTCCGCTCGCCCGGCTGGTGATCGCGGCGGTCAACATCGCGGTCGCCTTTCCCGGGCTGCTGCTGGTGTTGTTCTTCTCGGTCATCTTCGGCGTCGGGACGCACGGCGCCGTGCTGGCGGTCGGTTTCGCGCTGGCACCGGCGTTCGCGCGGCTGGCGCAGACGATGGCCGCTTCGGTGGCGGGACGGGATTTCGTCGCGGCGGCCAGGATCTCCGGCGTCGGCCGGATCCGGTTGCTGTTCCGGCACATCCTGCCCAATATCGGCGAACCGCTGGTGGTCAACGCGACCATCGGCGCCGGCGCGGCACTGCTCGCCTTCGCCGGGCTGTCCTTCCTCGGCATCGGTGTCCAGGCCCCGGAATACGACTGGGGACGGATCCTCGGCGAAGGACTCAACGGCATCTACGTCAATCCGGCGGCGGCGCTGGCGCCCGGGGTCGCGGTCGTCCTCGCCGGGCTCGCCTTCAACCTGGTGGGGGAGACCGTCGCCGGGGTGATCGGCGTGCGCACCGGGTTGCGGAGATTCGCGCCGCGGCCGGTCGCTCCGGCCAGGGAGGACGCCGCCGAGTCCCGCGACGACGCCGTGCTGGTCGTGGAGAACCTCCAGGTCGCGTTCCCGAACCCGGCGGGCTGGACCGTTCCGGTGCGCGGGGTGGGTTTCACCGTCCACGCCGGCGAGGCCGTCGGTGTCGTCGGCGAGTCGGGTTCGGGCAAGAGCCTGACCGGGCTGGCGGTGTCCCGGCTGGTCGAAGCGCCGGCCGTGGTCACCGCGGACAAGCTCGAATTCGCCGGGAAACCGTTACTGAGGACCCCGGAACGGGAGTTGCGCGGCCTGCTCGGCACCTCGCTGGCGATGGTCTTCCAGGATCCGATGACGTCGTTCAACCCGACCAGGCGGATCGGCCGCCAGCTGGCCGAAGTCGCCGAACAGCATCAGGGACTCCCGCGTGCCAAGGCCTTCGAGCGCGCGGTGGACCGGCTTCGCGCGGTGCGGATCCCCGCCGCCGAACGGCGGGCACGGCAGTATCCGCACGAGTTCTCCGGCGGGATGCGGCAGCGCGCGATGATCGGCATGGGCCTGATGGGCGACCCGAAGCTCATCATCGCCGACGAGCCGACCACGGCGCTGGACGTCACCGTGCAGCGGCAGCTGTTGCGCCTGCTGGCGCGGACCAGGGCCGAACGGGACACGGCCATCATCCTGATCAGCCACGACATCGCGGTCGTTTCGCAGACGTGCGAACGGATGCTGGTCATGTACGCGGGCCGGGTGGTGGAGGATCTGCCGAGCGCCGGGACACCGCGGCATCCGTACACGCGGGCCTTGCTGGCCGCGACGCTCGACCTCGATACCGATCGCGACGCGCCGCTCGCGGTGATCCCCGGCCGTCCGCCGGAACCGGACCGCGTGCCCGCCGGCTGCGCTTTCGCCGACCGGTGCCCGGCGGTGGCCGATCGGTGCCGTCTCGAGGATCCGGCGCTGGAGCGCGTGGAACCCGGGCATCGCGTCGCCTGCTGGTATCCGGCGCCGCTTTCCCAGCCCGTCAAGGAAACCGTGACCGCCGGAGGTGCGGAGTGAGCGATCTCGTCTTCGACGCGGTGAGCGTGCGCTACGGCGGCCGTCGCGGGCTCACCGCCGTCGACGGAGTAGGGCTGACCGTCCCTTCCGGACAGGTCGTCGGGCTGGTCGGTGAATCGGGCTCGGGGAAGTCGACGCTGGCGCGCGCCGCTGTCGGGCTCTCGCCGATCAGCGCCGGACGGGTACTGCTGGGCGGTGTGGACGTCCGCGAGCTGCCCCGCCGCCCACCGCTGCAGATGGTGTTCCAGGATCCGTATTCCTCTTTGGACCCCAGGATGAGCATCGGGGAATCGATCACCGAGGCGATCCCGCCTGGCGTCCTCCCCGGGCGCGCGGCACGCCGGGACGAGGTCGCCCGGCTGCTGGAGCTGGTCAACCTCGATCCCGAACGCGCGGGCCACCTGCCGGGGAGGCTTTCCGGCGGCCAGCGGCAACGGGTGGCGCTCGCCCGCGCGCTGGCCGGACGACCCGAAGTGCTGATCGCGGACGAGATCACCTCCGCGCTCGACGTCTCGGTGCAGGGCGCGGTGCTCAACCTCGTGCGGTCCGTGCAACGGCGGCTCGGCCTGTCGATGCTGTTCATCTCGCACAACCTCGCGGTGATCCGCTATCTCAGCGACATCGTCGCCGTGATGTACCTCGGCCGGATCGTCGAGGTCGGCCCGGCCGAACAGGTGCTCACCGACCCGCGGCATCCGTACACGCGTGACCTGCTCGCCGCCGCGCCTTCGGCGACCACGTCACTGCTCGGCACCGGCTCGGACGACGTGATCGCCGACGCCGAACCCGCCGACCCGCACCATCCGCCCGGCGGATGCCGCTACCACCCACGCTGCCCGGTCGGCCCGCTCGTGCGCGCCGACCGCGACATCTGCCTCCGCGTGGATCCCGCCGGCGGAGCGGCACAGCGGCGTCACTCGGCGGCCTGCCACTTCAGCGAAAACGAGCTCACGACCTCCAGAGGAGCAAGCGCATCATGACCCGACGTCTCGGTCTCGACGACCTGTACGACATCGCCGTCCCCAGCCAGCCGTCGCTGTCCCCGGACGGTGAGCGGATCGTCTACGTCCTGCGCACCGCCGACCGTGACGAGGACCGGACCGTGCACGCGCTCTGGGAGGTCGGCGCGACCACCGGCGAAGCCCGGCGGCTCACTCACGGAACCGCCGACATGGCACCGAAATGGGCCCCGGACGGCACGCGGATCGCGTTCCTGCGCGCCCAGGACGGGCCGCCGCAGGTGTGGTTCCTGCCGTCGTCGGGCGGGGAGGCCGAGCAGATCACCGAACTCCCGCTCGGGGCGGGCGCGCCGGTCTGGAGCCCGGACGGCGGCAAGATCGCCTTCTCGGCCGCGGTCGACCTGGCCGGCGGGGAAGCCGCGCCGAACGCGCCGGTCGTGGCCGATCGGCTGGACTTCAAGGCCGACGGTGCCGGGCTGATCAAGACCGTCCGCAAGCATCTGCACGTCCTCGACGTCGCCACGCGCGAAGTCCGGCAGGTCACCTTCGGCGATTGGCACGCCGGTGATCCGGCCTGGTCGCCCGACGGCACGCACCTCGCCTTCTCGTCCGGACAGGACGGCGACGCCGATCTGACCTTCCGTTCCGGCGCCTACGTTCTCGACGTGACCGCGAAGACCGCGGAGCCACGGCTGGTCGGCTCCGGTGAGGGCATGGCGGGCACGGTCGGCTGGACCGCCGACGGCGCCGCGCTGCTGGTGGTCGGCCGGGCCGACACCCGGGTCGGTCATCTCGGGCTGTGGCGTGTTCCGCTCGATGGCGGGGATCCGGTCCAGCTGACGGCGTCCTTGGATCGCAACGTGATGGCCGGAGGCCCCGGCTATCCGGGGGCCCTTCCGCAGACGACGGAAGACGGAGCCGTGCTGTTCGGTGTCCGGGACCGCGGCTGCACCCATCTGTACGAAGTGGACGGTGACGGCCCGCGTGCGGTGCTGGCGGGCGCGGATCGCGTGGTGTCCGGAATGGACATCTCCGCCGGGCGGATCGTGGTCGTCCTGGCCACGGGCGATTCGTTCGGCGAGGTCGCCGTCGTCGACCGGGCCACCGGCGCCGTCGACGTGCGCACGAAGCACGGCGCCTCCGTGGCCGAGGTCGAGCTTTTCCGTCACGAGGAACGGGAATTCACCATCGGCGACGGCACCGTCGTCCACGGCTGGCTGCTGCGGGATCCGGCGCGATCCGGTGCCGCGCCGCTGTTGCTGGACATCCACGGTGGTCCGCACAACGCCTGGAACGGCGCGGCCGACTCGATCCATCTCTATCACCAGGCGCTCGTCGCGCGGGGCTGGGCGGTGCTGCTGATCAACCCGCGGGGCAGCGACGGCTACGGCGAGGACTTCTACACCGCCGCCGTCGGCGGATGGGGCGTCGCCGACGCGGCGGACTTCCTGGAACCGTTGGATCACCTTGTCGCCGAAGGGATCGCCGACGCGGACCGGCTCGCGGTGGCGGGCTACAGCTACGGCGGTTTCATGACCTGCTACCTCACCAGCCGCGACAGCCGGTTCACCGCCGCCGTCGCCGGTGGCGTGGTCAGCGACCTGACCAGCATGGGCGGCACGTCCGACGCCGGGCACTACCTGGCCGTCGGCGAACTCGGCGGTCCGGCGTGGGACAAGGCCAACGAGCGTTTCTCGCCGTTCGCCCAGGTCGAGCAGGTGCGGACGCCGACGCTCGTCATCCAGGGCGCGAACGACGACCGATGCCCGGTCGGCCAGGCCGAGCAGTGGTTCGGCGCCCTGCGCGCACGGGGCGTCCCGTCACGGCTGGTGCTGTACCCGGACGCGTCGCACCTGTTCATCCTCGACGGGCCGCCGTCGCACCGGCTCGACTTCAACCGGCGCGTCCTCGACTGGGTCGAGCAGTACACGGCGCGGGCCGACGGACCGTCCCGGGTGCCGATCGAGGCCGCGCACTGGCGACGGCGGCTGGCCGAACTCGCCCGCAAGCACCGCGTTCCCGGTGCGGCTCTCGGTATCGCCCGGATCGGGGAAGACGCCGAGGTGCTCGCCTCCTACGGCGTGCTGAACACGAAGACCGGGGTCGAGGTCACCGAAGACTCGGTGTTCCAGATCGGCTCGATCTCCAAGGTGTGGACCGCGACCGTGGTCATGCGGCTGGTCGACGAAGGGCTCCTCGAACTGGACGCGCCGATCGCGGACGTCCTGCCGGACCTGCGGCTGGCCGACCCGGGCGTGGCCGGGAAAGTCACCATGCGGCACCTGCTGACGCACACCAGCGGTATCGACGGCGACGTCTTCACCGACACCGGCCGCGGCGACGACTGTCTCGAACGCTACGTCGAAGTCCTCGACCAGGCCGCGCAGAACCATCCGCTCGGCGAGACCTTCTCCTACTGCAACTCGGGTTTCGTGGTCATGGGCCGGGTGATCGAGAAGCTCACCGGGCTGACGTGGGACGCGGCGATGCGCGAGAAGCTGTTCGCCCCGCTCGGTCTCACCCACACCGTGACCCTGCCCGAGGAGGCCTTGCTCTTCCGGGCGGCCGTCGGTCACGTGACCGACGGGGACGAGGACCCGGCGCCCGCGCCCGTCTGGGGACTGCCCCGGAGCATGGGGCCCGCCGGGCTGATCACCGCCACGGCGAAGGACGTGCTCGGCTTCGCGCGGCTGCACCTCACCGGCGGGCTGACCCCGGCGGGGGAACGGATCCTGACGACGGACTCGGTCACCGCGATGGCCGCGAAACAGACCGAAATCCCGGACAAGCACTCGCTCGGCGACTCTTGGGGACTCGGCTGGATCCGCGACACCTGGGGCGGGCAGCGCGTCATCGGTCACGACGGCAACACGATCGGCCAGTCGGCGTTCCTCCGGCTGCTGCCCGACCAGGGGCTCGCCATCACCCTGCTCACCAACGGTGGCAACACCCGGGACCTGTACGTGGAGCTGTACCGGGAGATCGTCGCCGAACTCGCCGACGTGGCGATGCCCCGGCCGCTCGAACCGCCCGCGACCCCGGTCACCGTCGACGGATCGAGGCATGTGGGCGTCTACGAACGGGCGGGCGCGCGGATGGACGTGCTGGCCGCCGGGGAAGGGTTGCGGCTGCGGCAGACCGCCACCGGACCGCTCGCCGAACTCCTGGTGGAGAAGACACAGGAGTTCGAGCTGGTCCCGGTGACCGATTCGCTGTTCGTGTGCCGCGAGCCAGGGACGCGGACGTGGATGCCGGTCACGTTCTACACGCTGCCGACGGGTGAGCCGTACATGCACTACGGCGTGCGCGCGACGCCGAAGACGGCCTAACCGGTCGTGATGTCCGTGAAGGCCTCCTTCCCTACCCTGAAGGTAGTGAAGGAGGCCTTCACAGACCGGTCAGCTTTCGGCCTTGACGTACAGGCGCACGGTTCCGCCGCGATGGGTGCGGAAATAGTTCTGGAGCTGCGCGCTGCTCGCGACGCATCCGGCGCTGGTGAATTCGTTCTCCCCCGTTCTGGGCAGGACGACGGAACACTGCGCGAGATAGCTGAACTTGTCGGGCCACAGCACGAAGAACGTCGCGGTTCCGGAACCCGTGCCGCCGTTGTTGCGGAAGACGGCGCTCATCGAGCAGGCCTTGTCGTCGCACGGACCGTTCCACTGTGAGGAGCGGACCTGGAAATCGGGCCGGGCGGGCGGCGTCGTCCGGGTGGTGGGCGCCTTCTTCGTGGTCCGCGCCGGCTCGCGGGCGGGCGGCGACGCGGTGGCCCGCGGCACGCTCGTGGCCACGGCGAGCGGCCGTGAAGCCGATGTCTGGCTGGTGGGGGAGGGCGCGAGGCCCTTCAGCGGATTGAACCCGGTCAGCGTGTTGACGGCCGCCAGAATGGCGAAGACCCCGCTGATCGAGCCGATGATGACGCCCCACTTCTTGTAGTCCGGCTCGTCGTCGGTCTTCTTCGGCTCGTCCCCCGCCATCATCCCATTCTATGGGCGCACCCCTCTGGCACGGGAAGAAGAATTCGCCGTCGACGCCAGGACGTCATGATTCACCGGCCTTCTCCCGGGTACCCGAAGATCGAAAACGGAACCGACGAGACAGGAGATACCGTGCACACTTCAACGCTTCGGCAGGTCACCGTGCGCGAAGGACCGTTCGCGTCGGTCTACTTCGACAACTCGCACAACACCGAGGACGCCGCCGCGCGCCTGGACCTGCGCTGGCGGTCGCTCCGCAAGCGGCTGGCCGACGAGGGCGCCGAGGAGCGGACGCTCACCGCCCTCGACGAGGCGGTGGCCGCCGCGCCGCCTTCGGAGGGCACGGCCGGGCGCGCCCTGGTCGCGGAGGGCGGCGAGGTCGTGCTCGACGAGGAGCTCGTGGAGCCGCCGCCCCGCGAGGTCGCCCGGGTCGCGCCGCAGCCGTACCTGCTCCCGCTTCTGCGGCTCACCCCGCCTGTCGTGCCGCATGTGGTGGTGGTCGTGGACAAGACGGGCGCCGATCTGTACGCCGTCGGAGAGGACGGCGCCGAAGAGCGGACCGTCGAGGGCGAGGACCACCCGGTGCACAAGGTGCGTGGTGGTGGCTCGGCCTACTGGAACATCCAGCGTCGCGTGGAGGCCGTCGCCGAACGCAACGCCGCGGAGGTCGCGCGGGAGGCGGTCAAGCTCGCCGACTCCGTCAGCGCCTCGGTGCTGGTCCTCGCGGGCGAGGTGCAGGCGCGGGCGCTGGTGCGCGACGAACTCCCGCCGCGGGGGACCGAGAAGGTCGTCGAGCTCGAAGAAGGCGGCCGGGCGGAAGGGAGCGCGCCGGAGGCGCTCGAAGCCGAGGTGCGGCGAGTGCTGGCGGAGCACGCGGAACGCCGTCGCCAGGACGTGATCGACCGCTTCCGCGCCGGACAGGGGCGCGACGGCGGGCTGGCGGTGGACGGGCTCGCCCGGACGACGGCGGCCCTGCGGTCGGCCGCCGTCGAGACGCTGCTGATCGACGGTGAGTCGCTGGCCGACCGGCTCGTCTGGGTCGCGGGCGACCCGACGCAGGTCGCGACCACGAAGGAGGACCTCGACGTTTCGGGGGCCGCCGAGGAGGCTCTCAGGCGGTGTCGCGCGGACGAAGCGCTTCCGGCGGCCGTGCTGGCCGAAGGCGCGGATCTCGTCCCCGTCAGCGGTGAGGGCCTGGCCGAGGGCGTCGGCGCGATCCTGAGGTTCGTGATCTGACTCAGCCCGCGGCGGTGCCGTCGCGGGTGGCCTGGTCCGCGCGGTGAGGTCGGCAGAACGTGCACACGAGGGTCTGCCCGACCTCACCACCGTTGTCGGCGACGAGCCGGGCGACGTGCACCGTGGGGCGGCCACACCGCTCGCATTCGAGGGTCGTGCCGTCGCGGTCGATGACCATGCGGGTGATCATGGGGCCTCCTCCGAGGGCGGTGGCCTGCCGGGTACCCCCACCCCGTTTCGCGCTACCCCGGAGGAGCCCCATGTCACTCGAATGGGGCAGTGCTCAAGACGTGGCGACGGCGTCCCGTGCCTTCCCGCCGCCGGCCACCGCGCTTTCCCGCGCGCAGTGGGCGCAGCAGAAGAACCGGTCCTCCACCTGGACGCCGTGCCCGACCACGCGGCAACCGCAGTGGTCGCAGATCGGCGCCAGCTGGTGGATGGCGCATTCGAACGAGTCGAAAGTATGCGCCCCTCCATCGACGGTGTGGATCTCGAATGTCTTCTCGTAGTCGTTTCCGCAGACTTCGCAGGCGGCCATCGGGCATCCTCCTCGATCTCGCTCCATTGACGATGGGCTACCCGGCCCGGTTCTCCGGCAACCACGGACGCGTACATGAATCGAGGCGAAAAGGGGTAATTCCCAAGAGGTGATTCGCATGGAGCGACCGGGTCCGATCCGCTGGGTGCAGTACGTCTACGGGCGCCGGCTGCCCGAGCGATACCGGGACTGGGTCCTGCACGACGCGACGGCGCGGACGTGGCTGCTGCGTTTCGCCGCCCGGATCTGTTTCGAGGCCTTGCCGTGGCTCGTGGCCGCGTTCGTGCTCCTGGTGACGCTGACGCCGCTACCGGTGGCGCCGGTGGTGGGCGCGCTCGTGCTGAGCCTGTTCCTCGCCCTGTTCTTCACGATGACCAGCGCGGACGAACTCGCCGAGGTCCGGCTCGGCAAACACGGTTTCCCGCGCGGTACCGGCAAAGCGGTCCGGTCCGCCCGTGGCGGCTCGGGCAGCTGGCCCTGATCGGGCTAGCCCGCGTCGCCCGGGACGACCAGGCCGGATTCGTAGGCGAGCACGACGAGTTGCGCGCGGTCACGGGCGTGGAGTTTGGTCATGGCGCGATTGACGTGGGTCTTCGCGGTCAGCGGGCTGATCACCATGCGGACGGCGATCTCGTCGTTGGACAGGCCCCGGGCGACCAGGGCGACGGCTTCGCGTTCGCGGTTGGTCAGCTCCTTCAGCCCGCCACCCGTCCCGGCGCGGGGCGGCAGGGTGACGTACCGGTCGATCAGCTTGCGGGTGATCGACGGCGCGAGCAGGGCGTCACCCCGGGCGGCGACGCGGACGGCGTGCAGGAAGTCCTCGGGTTCGATGTCCTTGACCAGGAAACCCGCCGCGCCCGCGCGCAGCGCGTCGAAGACGTACTCGTCCAAGCCGTAGTTGGTCAGGATGACGACGTGCACGCCGGACAGGGCCGGATCGGCGGCGATGCGCCGGGTCGCCTCGATCCCGTCGACCACGGGCATCTGGATGTCGATGAGCGCGATGTCGGGCAGGTGCTTCCTGGCGAGCGCCACGCCGTCGCTCCCGTCGGAGGCTTCGGCGACGACCTCGATCTCGTCCTCGATGTCGAGCAGCGCGCGGAAGCCGCTGCGGAGTAGCGGCTGATCGTCGACGAGCAGGACACGGATCACGACGTTCGCTCCACGGGAAGTTCGGCCTGGACGGAGAAGCCGCCGGTGCTCCGTGGTCCGGCGTGGAGACTGCCGCCGAGGGCGGTGACCCGTTCGCGCATACCCAGCAGCCCGACACCGGGCACCGGCGTGGTGTCCGGAGTGGCCTCGCCGTCGTCGTCGACCTGGATGGCGAGAGCGCCGGGGCGGTGGTCGATCCGCACCGACGCGGCCTTGGCCGCGGCGTGCCGGGCGATGTTGGTCAGCGACTCCTGAACGATGCGGTACGCGGTGCGGTCCACCGCGGCGGGCAGGTCGTGCCGCTGCCCGCCGACGATCAGCGTCGCGTCCAGACCGGTCGACTTCGCCCGTTCCACCAGATCGGGGATCCCGTCGAGCCCGTGCGGCGGATGCGTTCCGTCGTCACGCAAGGCCTCCAGGGTCGCCCGCAGTTCCCGGGTCGCCTCGCGACCGGCTTCCCGGATCGCCAGCAAGGATTCCGGCACCGGTTCACCCCGTTTCGCCGCCAGGTGGACGGCGACTTCGGCCTGCACCTTGATGACGGAGATCTGGTGGGTGAGCGAATCGTGCAGCTCCCGAGCGATGTGCAGGCGCTCCTCGTCGGCCCGCCGCCGCGCGGTCTCCTCGCGGGTGCGTTCGGCCTCGTCGGCCCGGCGTTCGGCCTGTCGCAGCGCTTCGCCCGCCGCACCGGCGGCGATCAGCCAGGCCAGCTGGAGCGCGTCCCGGCTCTGCGCGAGCGCCTCGCTCACGGTGACGGCGTTGGCGGAGGCCAGGAGCGCAAGCGGGAGCGCGGCGATCATGAACAACGAGCCCGCGACGGCGACGATCCGGTGACCGGCCCGGACGGCGGCGTAGACCGCGACCAGATAGGCGACGACGGGAACGTCGAAACCGAGGGCCTGGTATCCCAAGGCGCACACCCCGGTCACGGCCAGCACCGTGATCGGCGCCCGCCGGTGGGCGGCGAGCACCAGGCCACCGGCGGCCAGCAGCACGTGGCCCAGCGGGTCGAGGCTCGTCGTGGAGTCCACACCGGACAGTCCCGTGACGAGCAGGACCGCCGTCACCCCGGCGGCGATCACCCAGTCCCAGACCCTGCTCATGCGTGCACCCTAGCCAGCCGCCCGCCGGAGCGACTCGTCCGCGCGGACCATCCGCGGACTACCGCGGCCGTGGTAGTCCGCGCTCTCCTGCGGCATCGGCGGTAGCCCGGATTGCCTGCGTTCACCGGACGACCCAGGCGGTCCGGGCGGACACCATCCAGGAAGACCCACTCATCGAACGAAGGAGCACCCCATGTCGGTCCATCTGCTGGCCGAGCCGATCGCCGCCGCCTCCATGACCTCAGGCCGTCTCTGGTCCTTGGTGGCCGCGCTGGCCGGCGTGATCGGGTTGATCGCCGGAGGCTTGGCCCTCGCTCGCCTGCGCTCCGGCAACGCCCGGCGCGGGGCCTTGGTGGCGCTCACGGCGGGGCTGCTCGGGATGGCGTGCGGTGGCTATGTCGTGGCCGCCGCCGAGGGTGGTCCCGGGACCGGCTACGGAATCGTCGGCGGGTTCATCGCGCTGGTGCTCGGGTTGCTCGCCACGATCGTCGGATGGCTCGCCCTGTCACGCGCCCGCCGTGTGGCCTGAAAGACCTACCGCGGTTGCGCGGAATGGCGCTTTCGCGTGACCAGTCGGACGACTCGTGTGATCAGTCGGACGACACGCGTGTTCCTGCGGACGGCACGTGGCGGAATCCGGCCGCGGTCGTGTCGTCCGTCCAGTCACGCGTGTCGTCCATGCGGGGCTCGCTCTGCCGTGTTTCTTGCTCGCAGGGGCTAGCTGGGCGCTTGTCCGGGGGTCGCGAAAGCCACTTTCGGGACATCAGACGTCCCGAAAGTGGCTTTCGCGACACCGCCTCCAGAGCGGAGCGGAACCCGGGACCGAAAGCAGCCCGGAAGCCAGTGGCTCCCGGGCAGGAACCTCAGTGATGCGCCGGATATCGGGCGCGAAGTTCGTCCGCGGCCTTGCCTTCGGTCAGTTGGAGGAGGTACGCGTCCACCGGAGCGTCGGAACTGAGCTCGGTGAAGTTCCGGTGGACGATCGCTTCGACCTCCTCGCGACCGGCGGGAAAGCGCTCGATCAGCGCGTCGATCAGTTTCTCGAGGTTTTCGTCGCTGGGCGGCAGGTGCGGCGGGTCAGCGGTCATGACAACTCCACGATCTCGGGAGACGGCACCTCACGACGATAACCGCCCCGCACGCCGAGGGCTAGGTATATCAACCTGTATTGATGTATCTTCCTCGCATGGCGACCGCCGGGATATCCGATCCGCCGCCGTTCGTGCGGCTGGCGAGTGATCCGCTGCGCTGGCGGCTGCTGCGCGAGTTGTCGCACGGCGACCGCCGGGTGCGTGAGCTGGTGGAACTGGTCGGGCAGCCGCAGAACCTGGTGTCCTATCACCTGCGCAAGCTGCGAGCGGCGGAGCTGGTCAAGGCGCGGAGAAGCAGTTTCGACGGCCGCGACACCTACTATCACCTGGACCTCGGGCGGTGTGCGGACGCGCTCGCCGAGGCGGGGGGCTCGCTGCATCCCGCTCTCGTGCCGAACCCGGCGGACGCGAAAGCCACCGGTTCCCGGCTCAAGGTGCTGTTCGTGTGCACCGGCAACAGTGGACGGTCGCCGATGGCCGAGGCGCTGCTGCGGCACCGGGCCGGACCGGCGGTCGAGGTGGCCAGTGCGGGCAGCCGTCCGAAACCGCTGCATCCGGACGCGGTGCGCGTCATGGCCGAGCGCGGCATCGTCCTCGACCATGAGCCGTCCCATGTGGACGGTCTCCGGAACAGGCGATTCCATTGGGTGATCAGCCTTTGCGACCGGGTCCGCGAGGTCTGCCCGGAGTTTCCCGGGCATCCGCGCGTCGTCCATTGGAGCCTGCCGGACCCGGCGAGGGAAATCGACGACGCGGGCGAGACCTATCCGGCGTTCCGCCGCCTCGCCGCCGAACTGGACCGCCGGATCGGGTTCATGACCGCCCAGCTGAAGAACCGGAACGACGAGGTGAAGAGGACATGACTTCGGACCTGGTGAGCGTGCGTTACCTGGTCGACGACGTCGCGGCGGCCGTCGAGTTCTATACCGGGCACCTGGATTTCAGCGTGCGCTCGAGTGTGCTGCCCGCGTTCGCGGACGTGGTGCGCGGGAATCTCCGGCTGCTGCTCAGCGGTCCGGCGAGTTCGGCGGGCCGTCCGATGCCGGACGGCACGAAACCGGCGCCCGGCGGCTGGAACCGTATCCATCTCGTCGTCGAGGACATCGACGCCGAGGTCGCGAGGCTGCGTGTGGCGGGCATCGCGTTCCGCAGTGACATCGTGACCGGGCCGGGCGGCCGTCAGATCGTGTTCGACGACCCGGCGGGCAATCCGGTCGAGCTGTTCCAGCCGGCGGCCCGGTGACATCGCACGGCGAACAGGAGCCCGCGATGCCGCCCAAGTCCATTCAGGACGCCGGCCTGGGAACAGTCCTGCGGGAATGGGGCCGGATCGGCTGCATCGGTTTCGGCGGCCCGCCGACGCATATCGCCCTGCTGCGCAAATTGTGCGTGCAGCGCCGGGGCTGGCTGTCGGATCAGGAGTTCGAGGACGCGATCGCCGCCTGCAACCTGCTGCCCGGCCCGGCGTCGACCCAGCTGGCGATCTTCACCGCGTGGCGGGTACGCGGCCGGGCGGGCGCGCTGGTCGGCGGCGCGGCGTTCATCGTGCCCGGCCTCATCGTGATCTTGGCGCTGGCCGCGCTGTTCCTCACCGGTTCGCCGCCGGCGTGGGTCCGCGGCGCCGGTGCGGGAGCGGGTGCGGCGGTCGCCGCCGTCGCGGTGCACGCGGGCGTCGGCCTGATCCCGGCGGGGTGGCGGCGCGCGGCCACCACGGGGCGTGTGCGCTGGGCGCTGTACGTCGTCGCGGGTGTCGCGTCGGCCGCCTTCCTCGGTCCGTGGCTGGTGCTCGTCCTGCTGGGCTGCGGCCTGATCGAGCTGACGGTGAACCGCGCACGCCGCGGCGAGTCGACCGCCGCCCTGTTCGCCGTCCCCGTTCAATCCTGGGCCGCCGCGGCCGCGGGCGCCGGGGTGTTCGCGTCGGTGGCGTGGGTGTCGCTCAAGGTCGGGATGCTGTCCTACGGCGGTGGTTTCGTGATCATCCCGCTCATGCAGGACGACGCGGTGAACACCTACGGCTGGATGACCGCGGGGGAGTTCCTCAACGCGGTCGCGCTCGGCCAGGTCACCCCGGGGCCGGTCGTGCAGACCGTCGCCGTCGTCGGCTACGCGGCGGCGGGGCTCGCCGGCGGCATCCTCGCCTCGCTGGTCGCCTTCGCCCCGTCGTTCCTGTTCATTCTCCTCGGTGCCAAGCATTTCGACCGGCTCCGCGGCAACCCGAACGTGCGGGCGTTCCTCGACGGCGCAGGGCCTGCCGCCGTCGGCGCCATCCTCGGCTCGGCGATCCCGCTCGCGCTCAGCCTGACCCAGGCATGGCAGTACGCCGTACTCGCCGGTGCCGGGGTCCTGCTGTTCGTGTTACGGCGCGGAGTGGTGACCACGATCCTGGTCGCGGCGGGTGCCGGAACCGTTCTCGCGCTGGCGGGAGCGCTCCTGCCGAGCTAGTTCAGCCCTCGGGTGGTGACGACACGCGCGTTGCCGTCGGCCAGGTGGTACGACAGCCCGGCGACAGCGGTCTCGCCTGCCTCGATCTTGTCGGCGAGCAGCCTGGAGCGGTCGACGAGGAGGTCGACGGTGTGGCGGATGTGCTCGTCGATGATGTCGTCGTTCTCGGTGAGCCCGGCGGCTTGGGCGGCGAGGACACTCGGGGTGACCCGCTCGATGACGTCGCGGACGAAGCTGTTGGTGCCGAGTCCGTCGGTCAGCGCCGCGCGGGTCGCGGCGACGGCGCCGCAGGAGTCGTGGCCGAGGACGACGACCAGGGGAGTCTTGAGGATGCTGACGGCGTACTCGATGCTGCCCAGCACCTCCGCACCGGCGACGTGGCCGGCGGTGCGGACGACGAACAGGTCGCCGAGCCCGCGGTCGAAGATGATCTCGGCGGCCAGTCGCGAGTCGGAACAGCCGAAGAGGACGGCGAAAGGGCTCTGTTCGGGAGCGGTTTCGGCGCGGCGTACCGCGTCCTGGTTCGGGTGTTCCGGGGTTCCGGCGACGAAACGTCGGTTACCGGAGAGCAGAAGGTCGAAGGCCTCGGAAGGGGTCGGCGGCGCGTCGCTCATGATCGGGACATTACCGGGCGCGGCCACGGCGGGCAGTACACCGGGCGCGAGTCACAATTCGAGTCGCGCGGCGACGGCGCGCATGGCGCGGCCGACGGCCTGGAGGTCTTCCGGCGCGATCACGTCCACGAAGTGGTCGCGAACGGTGCGGAGGTTGTCCGGCGCCGCGCGCAGCAAGGTCTCGTACCCCTTGTCGGTGAGCCGCGCCCGCACGCCACGGCCGTCGTCGGCGGTCGATTCCCGCTGGACCAGGCCCCGGCTTTCCATCCCGCCGACGCGGTGCGACAGCCGGCTGCGCGAGTAGTACGCCGATTTCGCGAGGTCCGCCATGCGCATCGACCGGCCGGTGGCTTCGGACAGCCGCACCAGGAGTTCGAACTCGGCCAGGGAAAGGCCGTGCTCCTCGCGCAGCCGCCGGTCGAGCAGGTCGATGAAGCGCACGGAGCCTTCGATGAACGCCCGCCAGTCGCGCTGCTGTTCCGGGTCGAGCCAGTCGGTCACGGCACACACCGTAACAGTTGACGGCTTCAACCACTTCGGGCTAGCTTTGGTTGAAGACTTCAACTAGATGGGGAACGAGATGACGAACGAAGCCTGGGTGATGCAGGAGAAGGACGCGGAGGTCATCGAGAAGCCCGCGTTGTGGTTGCTGGCCGACGGCGAGCACACGGGCGGGTTTCTCGGCGCCAACCGGTTGTCGCTCCGAGCCGGGGAACCCGGCACGAAACCGCACTACCACGAGAAATCCGCGGAGGCCTTCTACGTGCTGGAAGGAGCGCTACGCATGCTGGTGGGCGCGGAAACGGTGACGGTCGAACGAGGGGGATACGTGGTGATCCCGCCGGGGATGCGGCACGCCTTCGCCGCGCCGCCGGACCGGGGCGCCGACGTCCTCATCACGCTGGCGCCGGGCGTCGACCGGTTCGGCTATTTCCGCGTCCTGCCCGAGATCCTGCGCGGGAACGTCGCGCCGGAGGAGGTCGATCGCCTGCACGAGCGGTACGACGTCCACTTCGTCGACGCGCCGGAGTGGGACGCCGCCTAGCCGGTACGGAGCCGCCGGGTCGCCTCTTCGTCGATGCTGACCCGCCTGACCGAGCCGACGCCGCCCGATCCGGTGAGCACCATCGCGGCGAGCAGGAGGGGGAACAGCAGGGTGCGCACGACCATGGCCCAGCAGGCCGCCGCGCCGATCCGCCCGCCGTCCTTGACCCGGACGAGCCGGGTCCCGGTGAACGCGGCGCCGAGCACGCGGCCGCTGCCGAAGAACAGGCCATAGAGCACCGGGACACCGATCAGCAGGCCGAGCAGCGTCAGCAGCGCCGCGCTGTCGGGGATCACCCTGTTCCGGGTGGCGACCGCGAACACGATGAAACCGATCGCCGTGCCCAGGAGGTAGACGGCGAAGTCCACCAGCCAGGCCAGGAACTCGGCCCACCCGCCGGCCGACACGTACAGGGTCCCGTCGTCGAATCTGGCGAGTCGTTTCGCGACCTTCGGGCCGAGGGTGCGTTCGACCTGTTCCCTCGCGGCGGTGAGCTGGTCGGTCATCGAGTGCCCCCACGTGTCTCTCCGGTCCAGGGCATTATGCGGGCCGGGCTGTGGTGTGAACAGCCCACGTCGCCCCGGCAGGGCATGCTTCGATAGGCGATCGACGGTGCGGCGGGTGATGAGGCATGACGAGCGACAGTGACGTCCGGAACGTCCGGCGGCGGCCCCTGACGACTTACGTCAGCCGTGCGGACGACGAGAACGAGGTCCGGCGGCTGCTCGGCGCGGGACGTCTGGTGACCTTGACCGGTGCCGGCGGGGTGGGCAAGACCCGCCTGGCGGCCCAGGTGGCCAGTTCGCTCACCCGGGAGTTCCCCGGCGGCGTCGCCGTCGCCGGGCTGGGGGAACTGCGGGACGAACGGCTCGTCCCGCGTGCGGTCGCCGACAGCCTCGGCCTGCACGACACGGCGGGGCGCACCGACCTGGACGCCGTCGTCGCGTATCTGCGTCCCCGGCGGTCGTTGCTGCTGCTGGACAACTGTGAGCATCTCCGCGACGGCAGCGTGGAGCTGGTGACGGCGTTGCTGCGCGAATGCCGGGAGCTCGTGGTCCTCGCCACCAGCCGCTGCTCCCTGGGGCTCGCCGGTGAGCAGGTCCTGACGATCCCGCCCTTGGCCGTGCCCCACGACGGGATCAGTACTCCTGAAACGGCGCTCACCTTCGGCGCGGTCCGGCTGTTCGCGGAGCGGGCCGCCAACGTCCTGCCCGCGTTCAAGGTCACCGAAGGCAACGTCGCGAACGTCGTCCGCCTCTGCCGCGGCCTCGACGGACTGCCGCTGGCGATCGAACTGGCGGCGGCCCGGATCCGCGTCTTGTCGCCGTCGCAGATCGCCGATCGGGTCGAGCGGAACTCGGCGGTGCTGGCGAGCGGCCTCCGGATGCCCGTCGAGCGGCATCGGACGCTGCGCGCCACGATCGAGTGGAGTCACTCCCTCTGCACCGAGACCGAGCGGATCGTCTGGGCACGCTGTTCGGTGTTCGCCGGGCAGTTCGACCTGGCGGGCGTCGAGGCCGTCTGCGCCGGGGAAGACGGGCTGGACTCCTTGGCCGTACTGGACGCGGTGGACGGCCTGGTCGACAAATCGGTGCTGAGCCGGATCGACGGCACGGACAGGGTCCACTACCGGATGCTCCGGCTCCTCCGCGAATACGGCGGACGGCAGCTCGCCGTTTCCGGAGACGAGCTCGCCGTGGCGAGGAAGCACCGTGACCACTACGCCCGGCTCATCGCCCAGGCCGCCGACACCTGGTTCGGGCCGGAGCAGGACGAGGCCTTCGAGCGCCTGTCGGCCGCGCACGCCGACATCCGCGAAGCGTTGTCGTGGTCGCTGCGCACCTCCGGCGAAAGCCCGGTGGCGTTGGAGATGGCCACCGGCACGATCGAATACTGGGTGGCCCGTGGCGCGGCCTGGGAACTACGGGACTGGATCGATCGCGCGCTCGACGCGGCGCCGCCGGAAACGCCGGGGCGGGCGAGGGGCCTGGCGATCGCGGCCCTGTGCGCCGCGCTGCACGCGGATCTGCCGCGGGCCCGGCGGCGGCTGGCCGACGCCGAGGCGATCGAAGACGAAGACGCGGCTCCCTACGTCGCCCACGCGAGTGCCTTCGTGAGGATGCTGGCGATCGAGCCGGACACCATGGTCCGTGCGGCGGAGGCCGTGCGGATCTTCGGTGAGCGAGGCGACGTCCGGCGTCAGATGCACCCGATGTTCATCCAGGGGGTCGCGCTGGCCTACCGAGGCGATCTCCCGGGAGCGCGGGCGCTGCTGGGCTCGATGCGCAGGCTGTGCGAAGAAGCGGGGGAGTACCGATATCGCTCCATGGCCCTGTTCGGGCTCGGGGTCGCCGAAGTCTGTTACGGAGGAGATCTCGACGACGGTGAACGGTGCGTCCGTGCCGCGCTGGAGATCGACCTCCGCGCCTCCGACGTGCTGTCCGCGGCCTATCGGGTGGACGGCCTGGCCTGGGTGGCCGCGCGCCGCGAGGACTGGGTCCGTGCGGCGGAACTGTTCGGGACCGCCGCCACGCTTTGGGAGCGGTGCAGTGCCGAGCCCGACGTGGCCGTCACCACGACCCACCGGATGTTCCACAAGGCCACCCGGGACGCTTTGGGGGCGGCACGGTTCGACGCCGCGTTCGCCGAGGGACGGCGGCGGAACCCGCACGACGCGCTGAGCGGCCCGCCGTCCGAGCCCGTCGGCGAGCAGGCCGTGCTCGCGCCGCTGACGCCCCGCGAATCGGAGATCGCGCGGCTGGTCGCGGCCGGGCTGAGCAACCGGGAGATCGCGGCGAGGCTGGTCATCGCCCGGCGCACGGTGGAGACGCATCTGCAGCACATCTCGCACAAGCTCGGCTTCGTCAACCGGACCCAGCTGGCCGTCTGGGTCGAGCAGCGGCCGCTGTGACCTCCGGGGAGCACAGCGGCCGCGGGACGCCCGGCGTCAGTCGATCGGGCAGGTTCCCTGGTATACGGCGATCTTCGGGTCGTTCGCCGGAAGCGGGCACAGGAACTGTTCGTACCTGGTGTCCTGGTCCACGAAGCGTTTGAGCCACGAAAGGCTGTACTTCGCGATGGTCACGTTCGGGCTTGTGGGCACCATGTGGCCGGCCCCGGCCAGCAGCATGTACGCCTTGTCCAGCGACGCGGGAAGGCTTTGGTAGAACGGCCGGGAATGGGAGCCGTCCGGGGCGATGAAGTCGTTCTGGGCACTGACGACGAAGGTGGGGACCTTCAGGTCGGAGAACGTCGTGTTCGGATTCCAGCCCGTCAGCGGGATCGCCGCCTTCAGCGTGGGCGCCTTCTGGGACGCGATCAGCGCCCCGCCGCCGCCCATCGAATGCCCCATGACGGCCAGCCTGTTCGGGTCGACACGGCTCTTGGCCTGGCTCGAATCGGTGACGTAACGCAGCGCCGCGAGCAGCTGGTCGGAGCGCCTGTCCGGGGTGTCCCAGAGGCTGTTGGTCGAGAACGTGATGACGACGAAACCCTGGGACGCCAGCCGCGGGCCGTACCAGGCGATCGCCGCCTCCGACTCCAGGAAGCCCGGCGCGATCGCGATCGCGCCGAACGTACCCTGGCCGGTGGCGGTCGGGTAGTGGATCGTCCCGCCGCCGAAACCCTGCCCGGCGGGGACTTTCTCGGTGGCGGTCTGGAACGTGCCGCGATCCGCTTCGATACTGGCTTTCGTCGGCGCCGGGCCGCGGGCATAAGGACTCTCTTCGGCGGCGGCCGGTACCGCCGCCACGAGCAGTGCGGTCACCGCACTGAGAACCGCGGCGCCCCACTGTGATCCACGCTTCATTGCGCATGTCCTCTCGGAAGAACCGTCCCGAGGCCGGAACGGATTCCCAGATATAGCGGGATTCCGGGGAGACGCGCGTCGTGGAAACTACTGAGTGCCGGAAAATTGTCACGCCGAGGTGGATTCCGGTTTCGTGAATGGTGAGATCTGTTCTGGTTGCGGGGGCGGCGATGGGGAGCGTGTCGCGAAAGCCACTTTCGCGACGTCCGATGTCCCGAAAGTGGCTTTCGCGACACGCGTTCGCGGGGCCGCGTGCATCAGCCGAGCGGTCTGGCGCGTAGGCGTCGCGAAAGCCACTTTCGCATCACGTCACCTTTGCAAAGCCCCTCCGGCCACCGGTCAGGCTCCCGGCCGGTTCCCGGTCGGGATCGTGATGGGGGTGGTCGTCGGCGAGGTGCCCTTGTTGAGGAACAGCATCGCCAGCGCGCGCACCAGCTGGTCGAACATGTAGAAGCCGGCGGGCATGACGGGGATCAGTCCCTCGCGGAAGGCGATGTAGGCGGGCCACGCGGTGCGGATGAGGGCCGCGGACGCGTAGTCGCGGCGCAGTCCGAGCCAGTCGCCGATCGCGTCGCTCAGCACGTAGCGTACGAATTCGTTGAGGAATCCGCGGGTGACGCCCAGATCGATCTGCGCGGTCAGCCCGAGCAGGTCTTCGGCGAGCTCCTTCCCTTCGTGCGATGGGGAAAGGATCGGGGTGAGCACCTGCGCCGACTGTGCGTGCGCCGCGGCCCACGTCTTCGGGATGAACTCCTCCCGGACGCCGAGCAGGTGGATGGCGACCTGCCACATGTGGAGGAAGGCCTCTTCGTCGGCGGCCGACATCGGGACCTTCCACTCGCGCAGCTTCCGGTGCACGTAGGTGCCGAGGCTGTGGAAGGTGACCAGGATGTCGCCGTTGCTGATCGGGATCCGCTCGTCCGCGACGGCCTTCCAATGCGCCGACTGCGGCAGCAGATGCCGCACCGCGGCGTGCACGAGCCGGGTCTTGTTGGCGGTGACCACGAACTGGCCGTCGGGTTCGAAAGCGTTCAGGTCGCTCAGGTCGTAGCCGAAGGTGAACGTCTTGGCCGCGCGGTCCTGCATGTCGGCCCCGCCCGCGGACCAGTAGACCGATTTGGCCTCACGTGGGATGACGGTGCTCATGATGCCGCTGCCGAGCCCGTACAACATGAACAGATAGGTGTCCTTGCGCCGGTTGAAATCGGCCGCGCGGCGCAGTTTCGCGGGGTCGGCCCAGGACGGCAGCTTGTGGACGCCCTGGAGGTAGCCGGCGAGATCGGCGGGCAGGCCGCCGGGCAGCGGATCGTTGTTGTCCACCCAGGGTTTCAGCGCGGTGTTGACCGCTGGAACCTCGCCCGCCTCGAGGATCCTCGCCATGATGCGGTCGATTTCGTCGTCCCAGACCCACCACGGGTCGGCGGCCGAACCGGATCGCGTCGCACCCCAGGCCGGTGCGACGCTCGCCGCGCCGACCAGCCCCAAGGCGACACCGAGGGACAGGACGTTCCTCCTGCTGAGATCGCTCATTTACTGACCTAACTTCCTTGGTAGGCATCCGATGAGTGATTCGCTAGTGACGTACGCGTTTCTCGTCCAGGTCGCGGAGCGAACCCTTGACCACCTTCCCGCCCGCGTTGCGCGGGAGTTCGGGGACGACCACGAGATCCTTGGGCAGCTTGAAGGACGCGAGCCTGCCTTCGAGGAATTCGGCCAGTTCCGCCAAGGACGGTCCGCCGCCGGGCGGAGTGGTGACGAACGCGACCGGCACCTGGCCCCAGCGCTCGTCGGGCCTGCCGATCACGGCGACCTCCACCACCGACGGATGCGCGGAGATGGCGTTCTCCAGTTCGGCGCAGTAGATGTTCTCGCCACCGCTGATGATCATGTCCTTCTTGCGGTCGACCACCCAGATGAAGCCGTCTTCGTCCTGGGAGACCAGATCGCCGGAGTGGAACCAGCCACCGGCGAAGGCTTCCGCGGTCTCCCGAGGTTTCTTCCAGTACCCCTTGGTCACCGTCGGACCGCGATAGACGATCTCGCCGACCTCGCCCGGTGCGACGTCGTTCATGTCGTCGTCCACGACGCGGTATTGAAGGGTCGGGATCGGTTTTCCGACGGAGCCGAGTTTGCGCATCGAGTCCTCGCCGCTGAGGACGCACGTGATCGGGGAGGTCTCGGTCTGGCCGAACACGGCCACGTTGAGGGCGCCGGGGAACTTCTCGGCCATGGCGAGGAGTGTCGCCCTGGACGCGGGAGCCGCGCCCCAGCTGATGATCCGCAGTTTCAGCTCACGCTCGGCGATGTCCGGCTGAGCGCAGATCAGGTCCCATTGCTGGGGGACGTTGAACACCACCGTGGCGCCTTCGCGCTCGTAGGCGTCGAGCACCGCGCGCGGATCGAAGGCGCCCAGTGGATGGATCACGACCACGCCGCCGACCAGGAAGTTCGCCACGATCGAACCCAGGCCCGCGATGTGGAAGAAGGGCGCGGTCAGGAAGGCGACGTCGGTGTCGTCGAAGATCTTCATCGCCCGGATGCAGGTGATCGCCTGCATCTGCAGGTTGCGATGGGACAGCATCACCCCTTTCGGTCTGCCGGTGGTGCCCGAGGTGTACATGATCAGCGCGGTCGACTCTTCGCTGACGTCCGGCAGCTCCAGCGGCTCGTGCGCGGTCAGGAATTCCTCGTACGACTCCCCGAGCACGAGCACCGTCCCGATCGACGCGGCGTTCGGCGCGGCGTCGAGAAGGGGCAGCAACCGCTCGTCGACGACGATGGCGGACGGTGTGCAGTCGGCGAGGATGTGGTCGAGCTCCGCCGGCGCGAGCCGGAAGCTGAGCGGGACGGCCATGGCGCCCAGGCTGTTCGCCGCGAACACGGTTTCCACGAACCACGGGTGGTTCAAGGTCAGCGTGGCCACCCGATGGCCTTCGGCGACCCCGTGCGCGGCGAGCCCGGCGGCCAACCGCAGGGACCGCTCGGAGAGCTCCGCCCAGGTGGTCGTCTCCCCGAGGTACCGCAGGGCGGGCTTGTCCGGACGCATCATCGCGTGGGTCGCCGCGTGCGCCATCCAGTGGTGCCGGAAGGACGAGGCGGGAGCCGAAGCGGTCGACATGGCCATCCTCAGGTGTCGGAACGGGACTGGTCGCGAAGCCAGTATGCATGCCAAAGTGCCGGTTGAGAACCCATAAGTTAATCGGGAATCACATCAGGGCCCGGTCCTCGCCGGTCAGTTCCCGTGCCGGTGATCCGGTTCGTGGTTGACTTCCCCGCATGGCCCAGTTCCCGTCCGCAGCCGCTCGGCACCCGCGATGAGCGCCGACTCGACCGCGGCCGTCCGGCCCCGCAACCGCAAGCAGACGATCGTCGACGCGGCCGGCCGGATCTTCAGCGAACACGGCTACCACGCGGCGTCGATGGAGGAGATCGCCGCCGACGTCGGCATCACCGCGGCGGCCCTGTACCGGCACTTCCCGAACAAGTACGCGCTGTTCGCCGCGTGCGCGAACGTCATGGCCGACCGGCTCGTCGCCACCCTCGACGAGGTCGCGCCCGGCGCGCCGCTGGCGGAGGTCCTCGCCGCCGTCACACGGGGCACGGTCACCCATCGGGCGTCGAGCGGCCTGTACCGCTGGGAATCCCGGTATCTCGACCGCGAGGACCGGCATTCGCTCGCGCTGAAGTTCGGTCAGGTCGTGGACCGGGTGGCCGACGCGGTGCGGCGGGAGTACCCGCTCCCCGACGCGGGCCTGCGGGCCGTGGCCGCGCTCGGCGTGATCGGGTCCATCACGATGCACCGCACGTCGATCGCCCAGCGCCGGGTCGAAGAGGTGCTTTTGGAGTCGGCGCTGCGGGTGGCCGCGACCGACCCGGCGACGGGTGGCGGGAGCACGCACGCCGTCGAGCTGCCGTCCAGCCCGGAGTCGCGTACCCGGCGTTCGGAGATCATCGCGGCCGCCATCCCGCTGTTCGAACAGGACGGCTTCGCCAACGTCACGAACGGCCGGATCGCCGAGGCCGTGGGGCTGGTGCCGTCCGCGCTCTACCGGTATTTCCCCGGTAAGGCCGACATCCTCGCCGCGGCCTGTTTGCAAGCCGCGGGGATTCTGGCCCAGGCGGTGGAACAGAACCTTCGCGGTGTCGACGACCCTGGCCAAGCCCTGCTCGCACTGGCGCGGACGTATGTGGCGTACAGCTTCGAGCACACCGCGCTCACGAGCGTCGCCAACGCGGAACTGGCGGGCCTCCCGGCCGCTCTCCAGCGGCCCTTGGTCAGCGCGCAGCGCGAGCACATCGCCGTCTGGGAAAGGGAATTACGGTCGGCCAGGCCGGAACTCGGCCAGCGTCAGGCGAGGGTGCTCGTGCACGCGGGTTTCGGGGTGGTGGTCGAAGCCGGCCGGAGGTTGCGCTGGGAGGACGTCCCCGCCAACCGTGACGCGGTGAGCGCGCTGCTCGTGGGCGCGCTGGGGGTCTGACGCGAACCCTCAGGATTCGCGGTGGCCGAGGCCGGCGGAGACCTGCCGCGCCGCGCGGCCGATGACGCGGTTCAGGCCGCGCATCCGGGCGGCGGGCATGTACGGCCGGGTGGCCGAAACACTGATGGCGCCGGCGATCGCGCCGGTGGCGTCCCGGATCGGCGCCGCGACGCAGCGGATCCCCGGTTCGTTGTCCTCCAGATCCATCGCCACCCCGGATTCCGCGTACTCGCGCATCCGCGCCAGGAACGCGTCGACGTCCTCCGGCCGCACCCGGCCGGGCTCCGCCGGTGTCTCGGCCAGGTACAGCTCCCGCCACTCCGGCGCGGAGTCCAGCAGCAGCGCCATGCCGACCCCGGTGCGGGTCAACGGCATCCGGTGCCCGATGCGGGAGCGCATCTCCGCGCCCCGTGAACCCGGCAGCTTGTCCAGGTACAGCACGGAATCCCCGTCGCGGACGGCCAGGTGCACGGTGTCCCGCAACTGCTCCGCCAATTCCTCCAGCACCGGCCGGGCGACCACCGGCAGCGGACTTCCGTGCAGGGCCTGGAAACCCAGCTCGATCAAGGTCGGCCCGAGGGTGTAGCCGTCCCGTCCGCTGCGCAGGTAACCCTCGCTGACCAGCAGCTGGACCAGCCGGTGCGCGGTGCTGCGGCCCAGGCCGGTGTGGTCGACCAGGGCACGGAGGTCGGTCGCGCCGTTCGCGACCGCGCGGATCACCGCGAGGCCGCGGGCGAGGGTCTGGGTGCCGGGCGGCGCCGTGTCGGACATGACTGGATCCTACATATAGGGACGACGATCGCATTATCGGGAAGGCGACCGCACGATGTCGCTCGTGACGGACACCGAACCCGCCTTGATCGCGCTCGACTGGGGGACCTCCGGTCAGCGCGCCTGGCTGCTGGGCAGGGACGGCGAGATCCTCGGCGCCCGCGACACCGGGCGCGGACTGCTCACCACGACCGAGGACGTGGACCTCCGGGACCCGCGAGCGAGGGCGGCCGCCTACGAGTCGGCCTTCCGGCAGGCCTGCGGCGACTGGCTGACGGCGTACCCCGGGCTTCCCGCGCTCGCCTCCGGGATGGTGGGCAGCGCGCAGGGCTGGACCGACTCCGGCTATCGCACCGTCCCGGCGCCGCTCGATTTCCCTTCGCTCGTCCCGGTTTCCCATCGCGACGGCGTGCTCCATCTCGTGCCGGGGCTGCGGATCCCGTCCGGTGACGACCCGGGCGACGTGATCCGCGGCGAGGAAACGCAACTCGTCGGCGCGCTCGAGACGCTCGGGCACCCCGGCGGGCAGCTCACCGTGGTGCTCCCCGGCACGCACAGCAAATGGGTCCGCGTCGAGAACGGGATGGTCACCGGCTTCACCACCGCGATGACCGGCGAACTGTACGGATTGCTGACCGCGCACGGCATCCTCGCCCGCACGGCCGCCGATCCGGTCACCGACGACGCGGCCTTCTCTCGGGGCCTGGCCGCGGGACGGCGTTCGCGAGGGCTCGCCACCGAGGCGTTCGGCGCCCGGCCGCTCGTGCTCGACGGCGTACTGGAGCCGGAGTCGTTGCCCGACTACCTCTCCGGCGTCCTTATCGCCGACGAGGTCTCCCATCTGCTGCGTACGTCGGACACGCACGTCGTCCTTTGTGGAGCGAGCGAACTCTGCCGCCGTTATGCCGCCGCTCTCGCCGGAAGGGGAGTGGAGGCCACCGTGCTTTCCGAGGAGATCACCGTCCGGGGGCTGTGGCGTATCGCGACGGCCGCCGGACTGTTCGAAGACCGTCTCGAAAGGACACTGAAGCCGTGACCGGTTTGATCGCGATCCTGCGCGGAGTGACCCCGGCCGAGGTCGTCGGCATCGGCCGGGCGCTCGTCGACGCGGGTTTCCCCGCCATCGAGGTGCCACTGAACTCGCCCGAGCCGTTCGAGAGCGTCCGCCTGCTCGCCGACGCGTTCGGCGAATGGTGCGAGATCGGCGCCGGCACCGTGCTCACCACCGAAGACGTCGGCCGGGCGCGGGCGGCCGGGGCGCGGATGATCGTGGCGCCCAACACCGATCCCGCGGTGATCTCCGCCGCCGTGGCCGAGGGGATGACGCCGTATCCCGGCGTGGCCACGCCCACCGAGGCCTTCGCCGCGGTGGCCGCGGGAGCACGGAGTCTCAAGCTGTTCCCCGCCGGCGCGGTCGGGATCGGGGGCATGAAGGCGTGGCGTGCCGTGCTGCCGTGCGAAATCGGGCTGCTGCCGGTCGGCGGCGTCGACGAAACGAACCTGGCGGACTGGGCCGCCGCCGGGGCGGCCGGGGCGGGGCTGGGTTCCTGCCTCTACCGGCCGGGTGACGACGCGGACGCGGTCGGCGTCCGTGCTCGCGAATTCTCTGAGATCTGGCACCAGGACTAAGGAAGAAATCCATGAAGATCGTGTCAATGACGACATATCAGGTGCCGCCGCGCTGGTCGTTCCTGAAGATCGAAACCGACGAGGGCGTCACCGGCTGGGGTGAACCGGTCCTGGAGGGCCGGGCCGCGTCGGTGGCCGCCACCGTGGAGGAGCTTTCCGACTACCTGATCGGCAAGGATCCTTCGCGGATCGAGGATCTGTGGACCGTGCTCTACCGCGGCGGGTTCTATCGCGGCGGCGGTATCCACATGAGCGCGCTGGCCGGGATCGACCAGGCGCTGTGGGACATCAAGGGCAAGGCACTCGGCGTCCCGGTGCACGAGCTGCTCGGCGGCCGGGTGCGCGACCGGATCAAGGTGTACTCGTGGATCGGCGGTGACCGCCCCGCCGAGACCGCCCGCGCCGCGCGTGAGGTGGTCGATCGCGGGTTCAGCGCGGTGAAGATGAACGGCACCGAGGAACTGTCCTATCTGGACACCTGGGACAAGGTCGACCGCTGCGTGGCCAATGTGGACGCCGTGCGCCAGGCGGTGGGCCCGGACATCGGCATCGGGGTGGACTTCCACGGCCGCGTGCACAAGCCGATGGCCAAGGTGCTGCTGCGTGAACTGGAGCCGTACCGGTTGATGTTCGTCGAGGAGCCGGTGCTGTCCGAGCACGTCGACGGGTTCGCCGACGTCCTGCGCAACTCGCCGATCCCGATCGCGCTCGGCGAGCGGCTGTACTCGAGGTGGGATTTCAAGGCGGTGCTGGCATCGGGCGCCGTCGACATCATCCAGCCGGATCCGTCACACTGCGGCGGCATCACCGAAGCGCGCAAGATCGCGCATATGGCGGAGGCCTACGACGTCGGCCTGGCCCTGCACTGCCCGCTCGGCCCGATCGCGCTGGCGGCCTGCCTGCAGATCGACGCGGGCTGCTACAACGCGACGATCCAGGAACAGAGCCTCGGCATCCACTACAACACGAGCAACGATCTCCTGGATTATCTGGCGGATCCGTCGGTCTTCGCCTACGACGAGGGACAGGTCGTCATCCCCCGCGGGCCGGGGCTGGGCATCGAGATCAACGAGGAGTACGTCGCCGAACGCGCGGCCGAGGGACATCGCTGGCGGAATCCGGTGTGGCGGCACACCGACGGCTCGTTCGCGGAATGGTGAGCGCGATGACGACTTCCGTCCAGACCACTGTGCGCCCGACCCGGTTCCGGGTGCTCATCGCGGTGATGTTGTTCGTCACCGTCGTCATCAACTACCTCGACCGCTCGAACCTGTCGATCGCGATGCCCGCGATCGCCGGCGAACTCGAGCTGACCAAAGCGGAACAGGGCCTGCTGCTGTCGGCCTTCGGCTGGACCTACGCCGCGTTGCAGCTGCCCGGCGGCTGGCTGGTCGACAAGATCCCGCCGCGGTTGCTCTACCCGGCGTGCCTGATCCTGTGGTCGCTCGCGACGTTCTTCATGGGGATCATCGGCGGATTCGTGGCGCTGATCGCGTTGCGGCTGATGGTCGGCGTCTTCGAGGCGCCCGCCTATCCGATCAACAGCAAGATCGCGACCGTCTGGTTCCCGGAACGCGAACGCGCCACGGCCATCGGTTTCTACACCTCGGGCCAGTTCATCGGTCTCGCGCTGCTGACTCCCGTGCTGTCCTGGCTGCAAACCGTGCTTTCGTGGCACTGGGTGTTCATCGCCACCGGTCTGGTCGGCATCCTCTGGGCAGCGCTCTGGTACGCGAAGTACCGGGAGCCGCGCGACTCGCGGGCCAACGAGGCCGAGGTCGAGCTGATCCGCACCGGCGGCGGCCTGGTGGATCTGCCGCGTGAACGGCCGGAGCGGGCGCGGATCACCCGCGCGGATCTGGCGACGGTGCTGGGCAGCCGGAAGCTGTGGGGAATCTACTTCGGACAGTTCTGCCTGACCTCGACACTCTGGTTCTTCCTCACCTGGTTCCCCACGTATCTCGTCGAATACCGGGAAATGGACTACATCAAATCCGGCTTCCTGGCGTCACTGCCGTTCATCGCGGCGCTGGTCGGTGTGCTGGCTTCCGGGGTCCTGTCGGATTTCCTGGTGCGCCGCGGTGCTTCGCTCGGGGTGGCGAGGAAGGGGCCGATCATCGCGGGTCTGCTGCTGAGCACCGTGATGGTCGCCGCTGGCTTCACCGACTCGACGACGCTGGTCATCGTCATCCTGTCGATCGCCTTCTTCGGCAACGGGCTCGCGTCGATCACCTGGTCGCTGGTCTCGGCGCTGGCCCCGCGACGGCTGCTCGGGCTGACCGGTGGCATGTTCAACTTCATCGGGAACCTGTCCTCGATCGCGACCCCGATCGTCATCGGCCTGATCGTCACCGACGACAGCTTCGCGCCCGGGTTCGCCTACATGACCGTGATCACGATCGCCGGGATCCTGTCCTACGTCCTCCTGGTCGGCAAGGTCGAGCGGGTCGCGGAGCGGCTGTGACCAGCGCTACATAGATACCCCTTAGGGGTACTTGCGCCGAGTGAGGCGCCGGGCATAACTTCGTCTCCGTCAGATACCCCCTAGGGGTATCAAGTTCTCGAAAGGACGGTCGTCATGGCGGAGACAACCCCGGACCCACGACGGTGGTGGGCGCTGGGACTCATCGCACTGGCCCAGTTCATGGTCATCATGGACACTTCGATCATCGGCGTCGCACTACCCGCCATGCAGCAGGACCTCGGGTTCTCCCCGGGGGACCTGTCGTGGGTGTTCAACGCCTACGTCATCGCGCTCGCCGGGCTCCTGCTGCTCGGCGGACGCCTCTCGGACCTGTTCGGCGCGCGGAAGATGTTCACCGCCGGCTGGGCCGTCACCCTCGGCGGTTCCGTGGTCGCCGCGGTCGCGGGCACCGCGTGGGTCGAACTGCTCGGCCGGGTACTGCAAGGCGCGGGAGCGGCGCTGATCGCGCCGTCCGCGCTGACCCTGCTGATGATGCTGTTCGGCGCGCGACCCCGTGAGCTGACCAAGGCGCTCGCGCTCTACGGCGCGGCCGCGCCCGCCGGTGGCACCGCCGGGGTGTTCCTCGGTGGCGTGATCACCGAATGGCTGTCGTGGCCGTGGATCTTCTGGCTCTACGTCCCGATTTCGCTCATCGCCGTGCTGGCGACCGGCAAGCTGATGCCGTCCGCGCCCGCACGGCGTGGCTCGGTCGACATCGCCGGTGCCATCGCGGCGACCGCAGGCCTCGGGCTGACCGTGTTCGGTGTCGTCCGGGCACCGGAAGCGGGCTGGGACTCGACGGGCACGTGGGGCGCGCTGGTGGGCGGGGTCGCCCTGCTCGCGGTGTTCGTGCTGATCCAGCGCAGGCGTGAGGTTCCGTTGGTACGGCTGGGAATCTTCCGGACGCCGAACCTCGGCGGCGCGAACCTCGCGCAGTTCCTGCTCGGCGCGGCGTGGATCCCGATGTGGTACTTCCTCAACCTGTACCTGCAACAGGTCCTGGGATACGGCGCCTTCGCCAGCGGTGCCGCGCTGCTGCCGATGACCGTGCTGATCGTCGTGCTGATGGTCGCGGTCGCGCCCCGGCTGATCGGCCGGTTCGGGCCGAAGAAGATGATCATCGGTGGCCTGTGGGCACTCGCCGCGGGTCTGGTCTGGCTGTCGTTCGTCAGCCCGACGGGCAATTTCGTCGTAGACGTCCTGCCCGCGTCGCTGGTCGCGGCACTCGGCCAGGCGCTCGCGTTCATCCCGTCGCTCGGCACGGCCATCTCCAGCGCGAAACCGGAGGAAGGCGGACTGGCGTCGGGGATCGTGAACACCTCGTACCAGATCGGTTCGGCGCTCGGCCTCGCCGCGATGACCGCGGTCGGCGTGTCGTCCGGCGCGGGGCGGATCGGGGACCCGGTCGCGCTGACCGGAGGTTACTCGGCCGCGTTCCTCGGGGCGGCGGGAATCGCGGTCGCCGGTGGCTTCCTGGCCATGGCCACCCTGCGCGTCCCGAAGCCCGAGCCGAGCGAGACCGGCGGAGGTGAACCGGCGGTGCTGCGATGACCGGCTGTATCCCGTGTGGAGGGTGAGACCGTTCCAGGTCCGCCCTCCACACGTGTTTTCGGGCCCGGCCTCACATTCCGCGCGGCTGCCTCGTCGGTTGGACAGGAACATCCACCAACGCAAGGAGATCGCGATGAACGCCAGGCTCGACTACTTCGGCAACCAGGTCGGCGGAAAGTTCGTGAAGGCTCTCGTCTCGGCGAACAAGGGGCTGGTCGACTCGCCGCTGTCGCTCACGATCCAGGAACTGGTACGGATGCGCGCGAGCCAGATCAACGGATGCGCGGTGTGCCTGGACATCCACACCAAGGAGGCCGCCGCCGCGGGTGAGACGGACGTGCGGATCAACCTGGTCGCCGTGTGGCGGGAGGCGAACTGCTTCACCGAGGCCGAGCGTGCCGCCCTGGAGGTGACCGAGCAGGCCTGCCGGATGGCCGACGGCGGCGTCGTCACCGATGAGGCGTGGGCGAACGCCGCCAAGCACTTCGACGAGGACCAGCTCGCCGCCCTGGTGGGCGTGATCTCGCTGATCAACGCCTTCAACCGGATGAACGCCATCATCCAGAACCCCGGCGGCGACTACCGGGTCGGGCAGTTCGCATGACGAGCACCGAGACGGCACGCAACCGGGCGGCGTTCGACCGCTTCCACGACGCGACGAACAGTGGCAGCTACGACGTCATCGAGAAGATGATCGACGAGGTCGTCGCGCCGGACGTGGTGTTCCACGCGCCGGTGCCGATGGAGACGACGGGGGCGCAGGCGCTGAAACAGGTGTGGACGGTGCTGCTTCGCGCGTTTCCCGACCTGCGGGTCACTGCCGAGGACGTGCTCGCCGACGGCGACAAGATCGTCTGCCGGAACACTGTCACCGGCACCCATGAGGGCGAATACCGGGGAATGCCCGCCACCGGGAAGCCGGTTTCCTACAGCGAGATCTTCATCCTCCGCTTCGCCGGAGGGCGGGTCGCCGAGATCTGGGGCGTCGTCGACGTCCTCACCCAGCTGCGGCAACTCGGCGCCCTCGCGGCGTAGCGGTCAGGCGTCGGCCCACGGCCGGAGTTTCTCCGGGTTCCGCATCCCCCAGATCCGCTGGATGCGGTCTTCGGCGACGTGGAACGCGAAGACGGCGACGGTCTGCCCGGCCTGCTGGAGGACGAGGCCGGGCAGCCCGTTGACCTCCCGCTCCACCAGGTCGAGGCCGGACGTCAGGTGCGCCACCGTGAGGAGATAGGACGCGACCTCCTCGCGCCCTTCGAACGGGTGCAGCGCGGCCCTGACGACACCTCCGCCGTCACTGGCCGCCTTGACGTCCGGATCGAGGAGACCGATGAGGGCTTCGATGTCCTTGGCCTCCCACGCCTTCTTGAACTCCTTGACGAGGTCCGCCTGCCGGGCGACCGGAGCGGGCACGAGCCGCGACGCGCGGATGCGGCGGCGGGCGGAGGTCGCCAGCTGACGGCAGGCGGCCGGGCTGCGGCCGACGATCGCCGCGACCTCGGCGAAGGGATAGCGGAAGACGTCGTGCAGGACGAACGCGACCCGCTCGGCCGGTGTCAGCGACTCGAGCACGACGAGAAACGCCATGTTGATCGACTCGTCGAGAGTGATCCGATCGGCCGGATCGTCGGTGGGCGGGCGCAGGGTCGTCCACTCGACATGTCCCGGCACCGGCTCGGGCAGCCACTCGCCGACGTAGCGTTCCCGCCGCTTGCGGGCCGAACCGAGGAGGTCCAGGCAGATGCGGCCGGCGACGGTGGTCAGCCAGGCGCCGGGGGAGTCGATCGCTTCCCGCTGTGCCGGGGACAAGGCGTACCAGCGGGTGTAGGTCTCCTGCACCACGTCCTCGGCCTCGGAAAGCGAACCGACCAGGCGATACGCGAGGCCGATCAGCTGACGCCGCTCACTCACTATCGCCTTCAACGCCGGGTCGAGCGGGCCTTGCGTGCGTTCGGTCATGGGAAGTCGCCCCCTGGGTCTCGTGCGTTGTCCCGGGTACGACGAGACACGCCCGCCGGTTGTGAGGTCGCTGCCGGCGGTGGGCCTTCGATTGTGTGCCTGCGCCTGGCCACGTCGATGAAGGAATTGGGACATCGAGTGTCCCGGTTCCTTCATCGACGAGCCACTACCTCACACTGTGCGGCTCTCGGGCTTCGCCTTGCCACGGTAGCCACAGGATCAGCAGCGGTCACCGTGGTGGTCCGTGAAACCAGGGCGGCATGGGTCAGTGCGTCCCGGCTTCGGTGAGGATCCGGACAACGCCCGCCTGGCCTTTGGACCGGGCGTGGGCGAGGGGAGTGACGCCCTCCTTGTCGGCCAGGTTCACGTCGGCCCCGGCGGTGGCGAGTGCTCGGACCACCTCCTGGTGACGCGGCCCGCCGTCGCCGAGGATGACCGCTTCCAGCAACGCGGTCCAGCCGAGATCGTTCACGTGGTCGACGTCGATCCCGCTGCCGGCCACCAACCGCACGTACTCGGCGTGCCCGCGTTCGGAGGCGGGGATCAGCGAGACGCCGCCGTACCGGTTGGTGATGGTCAGATCCGGTTTGGCCTCCAGCAGCAGCTTCGCCATCGGGACGCTGCCGGTGACTCCGGTGACCAGCCACGGCGTGTCGTGCCGTCCGTCGAGCGCGTCCGGGTCGGCGCCCGCCCGCACCAGGACCTCGGCGACGTCGACGCGGTTTTCGGTGACCGCGACGAGCAACGGGGTCCGGCCGCGATCGTCACGCGGGTCTCCAGGTCGGCGCCCGCCTCGACGGCCTGCCGTACGCGGTTCACGTCGGCTTCGAAAAGCTGGCTCACGGGGACTCCTTGCCGGGGCGGCTGGGACGAGGCGGGCGGCGGGGCAGTGCTCGGAGCCGTCCGGGGTGGTGCGCTCGGTGCCTGGGGGGAGCAGGCACCGAGCACGAGGGCGGCGAGCAACGCCACGACCGCCCGCTCACCGATCATCAGCGGAGTTCCCCGATGGCGCGCAGCCCGGCCGTGGCGAAGCGCTCGTCGAGGTCACCGCTGGGCGCCCCGCCGACGCCGATCCCGGCGATCGGGCCGCCGTTCGCGGCGACCGGCACACCCCCGCCGAGGAAGAGCGTGCCCGGGATGTCGCGGATGGTCGGACCGTCACCCCGGGCGTTCTTGGCCAGCGCGGACGTCGGCTGTCCGAAGGAGACCGCGGTGAAGGCCTTGCGCTTGGCGGACTCTTCCGTCTGCGGCCCGGCGCCATCGCCCTTGAGCAGCACACGCACGTCACCCGAGCGGTCCACCACCGCCACGGTGACCCGCTGGCCCTCCTTCTCGGCGGCGTCCAGCGCGGCCTGCGCGGCGCGGATGGCGGCGTCGGCGCCGAGCACGCTGGTCTGCACGACGGCCTGCTGGGCGGGCGGCTGCGGCTTGCGGTCCTGTGCCTGCGCCGCGCCCACGCCGGTGGCCAGCGCGACGGTCGCGAGACCGGCCGTCATACCGAGGAGGAGACGAGTGCGGGGGAGCTTGGCGTTCATCGGATTTCCTTTGCGGTGAGGGGGTGTTGCCTTCCCCTACGACTCTCCCGTCCGGCGGGGCGCGGCGAATCGGGAGAGTGGACATCGATCGGACGCCGAGTGATCGGTGGGGGCATCAACCGAACGATTGATGCGGAACACCCCGCCTCCCTGCTTACGATCATCGACGACGAAGGGAGGACCGAATGGAATCGCACCTCGGCGCGGCCACCCGGCTGAACGCCGCGATGCATGCCGGGTTCTTCCTGCTGCTCGCCGCGTCGGTGGCCAGGTTCGTCGCCGGGCACGGTTTGAGCGGTGCCACACCGTTGATCCTCGTGCTCACCGGCGCGCTCGCGCTGGTGTACGTGGCGGGGATACTGAGCTGGGAAACGCTGGGCCGGTGGCGTCCGGTGTGGTTGACGGCGGTGATCGGGGTCTGGCTCGCGCTGGTGGTGGCCGCGCCGAGTTTCGCCTGGTGCGCCGTGCCGTTGTTCTTCGTCTGCCTGCAGATGCTGCGCCCGCGGGTGATGGTCGCGGTCGTGGTCCTGCTGACCGCCGCGACCATTCTCGCCCAGCTGAGGATCGCGAGCGGGTTCGATCCGAGCCTCGTGCTCGCGCCGGTCGCGGTCGCGCTGATGGCCACGATGACCTTCCTGCAACTCGACCGGGGCCGGAGGGAGCTGGGTGAAGCCGTCAAGGCACTCCTGGGCGCCAGGGTCGATCTCGCGCAGAGCCAGCGACTGGCCGGGATGATGAAGGAACGGGAGCGGCTGGCGCGAGAGATCCACGACTCCCTCGCACAGGGGCTCTCGAGTATGCGGATGCTGTTGCAGGCGGCGGAGCGGTCGTGGGACACGGACCCGGAGCTGGCGAAAGCCCATGTGTCCCGCGCCGTCGAGGCGGCGGGGGACAACCTCGCCGAGGCGCGCCGGTTCGTCAGAGGCCTCGGGTCACCGCGGCTCGACGCCGGGGATCTCGCCGAGACCTTGAAGGAACTCGCCGAGCAGATCATGTTCGCCGCCATGCACGCGGTGCGCTTCGAGACCAGCGGAGACCCGTATCCGCTGCCGCCCGCGGTGGAGGCGGCTCTGCTCCGGGTCGCACAGGGCGCGCTGGCGAACGTCAGCGAGCACGCCAAGGCGACGAAGGCCGCCGTCACGCTGACCTACCTGGCCGACAAGGTCGTCCTCGACATCCGCGACGACGGTGTCGGCTTCGATCCGGCGTCGACTCGCGCGAGCGGCGACCGGGGGAACGGTATGCGGATGATCAGCGAGCGGCTCGCCGAACTCGGTGGTGAGATGGTCGTCGAGAGCGCGCCGGGAGAGGGCACCGCGCTCGCCGTCGCCGTGCCCACCAGGGAGTTCCGATGACCGTCCGGGTACTGATCGTCGACGATCATCCGGTGGTGCGGGCGGGAATCGCCGCCCTGCTGGCGGGCGAGCCCGGATTCGAGGTGATCGGCGAATGCGCGGGCGCCGACGAGGCCGTGCTCTTCGCCACCGCGGAGAAACCGGACGTCGTGCTGATGGACCTGCAACTCGGCGACGGCCCCGACGGCGTGAACGCCACCGAACGCCTGACCGCTCTGCCGGAGCCGCCGAAGGTGCTGGTGCTCACCACCTACGACGCCGAGCTGGACATCACCAGGGCGGTGGCCGCCGGCGCCACCGGCTACCTGCTCAAGGCGGGACCGCCCGAGGACCTCTTCAAGGGCATTCACGCGGCCGCGCGCGGGGAGACCGTGCTGGCACCCCAGGTCGCGGCCCGGCTCTTCGGGCATATGCGGGCTCCCGCCCCCGCGTTGAGCCCCCGTGAGACCGAGATCGTGCAGTTGGTGGCGGAGGGGTTGATCAACCGGCAGATCGCCGCGCGGCTGTTCATCTCCGAAGCCACGGTGAAGACACACCTGGTCCACATCTACGACAAACTCGGCGTCGACAGCCGTGCCGGTGCGGTCGCCGTCGCCACGGAACGGAGGATCATCCGCAACTGAAGGCGTTGCCCGGCCGCATTTAGCCGACTACTTGCGTCGCTTTGGCGCCGGACCCAGCGTCGCGGTTCGATGGTCATGTCGCCGCGCGTCAACGCGAGCGTCGTGGCGCGGGACAGCAGTTCGTGCGGGAAACCGAGATCGATCGCGCTGGCCTCGTCGAGGCGGGCCAGTTGCGAGCCGGTGAACTCGACCTCCAGCGCGCCGAGGTTGTCCTCCAGTTGGGCTGGTGTGCGGGCGCCGATGATCGGTGCCGTCACGCTCGGGTTCTGCAACGTCCAGGCGAGCCCGACCTGGGCGGGGGTGCGGCCGAGTTCCGCGGCGACCTCCTTCACCACGTCCACGATGGCGAGGTTGCGTTCGGTGAGCGTGCCCAAGGCGAAGTTGAAGTTCTTGCGAGTGCCGTCCTCGGACGGCACCGCGGTCAGGTCGTCCCGGCTGTACTTCCCGGTGAGCACGCCGCCCGCCAGCGGTGACCAGGGGACCACTCCCAACCCCATCTCGCGTGCCATGGGGATCAGGGCGCGTTCCCCGGTGCGCTCGATCAGGTTGTACTCGATCTGCAGCGCGACCAGTGGCGACCAGCCGCGCAGGTCGGCGATCGCCTGCATCCGCGAAACCTCCCAGGCCGGCGCGTTGGAGATGGCCACGTACAGAAGCTTGCCCTGCCGGACCAGATCGTCCATCCCGCGCAGGATCTCGTCGACCGGGGTCGTGAAATCCCACACGTGCAGATAAAGCAGATCGATGTAGTCCGTGTTCAGCCGCCGCAGACTGGATTCCACCGACGCGAACAGGCTTTTTCGCTGGCCGCCCCCGGAATTCGGGTCGTCCGGACGCCGCAGGGTCGTGTATTTCGTCGCCAGCACGAGGCTTTCGCGGTTGTCACGGGCGAATTCGCCCAGCAGCCGCTCGGAGCTGCCGTCGGTGTAGGTGGATGCCGTGTCGATGAAGTTGCCGCCGCGTTCGACGTAGGTGTCGAACAGTTCGCGCGCCTCGTCCCGCCCGGCGCCCCAGCCCCATTCGGTGCCGAACGTCGCCGCGCCCAGCGCCAGCGGGGACACCCGCAGCCCGGACCGGCCCAGCAGCCGATAGGTGTCGAGGGTGAGCGACATCGTGTCCTCCTGTACTCGTGATCCGTTGTCGAAGACGAGTCTGCGACCGCCGCGAGCAGGGGTTAAGGGAGGAGACATCCTGGGAACACCGGTCCCACCCTCGCTGTTGGACCGGGCATGACGACCCCCACCGTGGACACGACCCAGGAGCTGGCCGCGTTCCTGCGGACCCGGCGTGAACGCCTGGACCCGGACGAATTCGGCCTGCCGTCACGCCGCCGGTCCCGGCGGACCCCGGGTCTGCGCCGCGAAGAGGTCGCCGAATTGGCCGGGATCAGCATCGACTACATCGTGCGGCTGGAACAGGCACGCGGGCTGCGTCCCTCGGCGGACGTGGTGGAAGCGCTGGCGCGCGCGTTGCGCCTGGCCCCCGACGAACGTGTCTACCTGTTCGACCTGGCCCGGCAGCGACCCCGCAACGCCGACAAGCTCGCCACCACCGCGGCGCCGCCATTGGCCCGGCTGGTCGCCGATCTGTCGCCGTTGCCCGCCATGTTGCTGAACCACCGCTACGACATCCTGGCCTGGAACGACGAGATGGCGAGGCTGCTGGTGGACTTCGCCACGTTGCCGCCGTCGCAGCGCAATGCGATGTGGTTGTGCCTCAAGCATCCCGAGGTGCGCGAGTTCTACGCGGACCGTGAACGCGTGGTGCGGGAAGGGATCGCTCATCTGCGCGCCGCCTGGGCGGCGCATCCGGACGACCAGGCCTTGGCCGATCTCATCGCCGAATTCACCAGCGACGGGGAATTCGCGCGGCTGTGGGCCGAACGTGACGTCAAGGTCAACGGCCGCGGGCGCAAGGTGCTGCGGCATCCCGAGGCAGGCGTGCTCGACCTGCATTTCGAAGTGCTGACGCCGCTTCAGGATCAGGATCAGCGGCTGGTGATCTATCGCGCCATGGCCGAAGAAAGCCGCTCGGCGCTGGACCGGTTGTTCAGCACCTAGTCTTGGTGAGCCGGGCGGGCCGGTCGGCGAGCGGTCCGCCCGAGCGGAGCAGGGTCCCCAGCGTTTCGAGCGGCTCGGGGACGACGGTGTACCAGCTCCAGGTGCCACGCCGCTCCCGCTCGAGGATGCCGGCGGAGACCAGCACCCGCAGGTGATGGCTGAGCGAGGGCTGGGGCATGTCGAACTCCTCGGCGAGGTCGCAGAAACACGCCTCGCCTCCGGGGGAGTGCCGCACGAGCGACAGCAAGCGGATCCGGACGGGATCCGACAGCGCCTTGAACAGCTTCGCGGCCGTCTCGGCGTCCCCGGGATCGACGACCGCCGCGGGTTCGGCCATCAGCAGGGTCACCGCGACCGGCTTCCGGGTGCGTCCGTTCTCGCTCGTCACGAGCCCAGCGTACCCCTTGAATTGACAAAATTCGATCCAGGCTCTTCAATTTGGATCGAGATACTTCAATCCAGCTCGCCCGGACCGAGGAGACGTGATGAACCCTGCGACCGAGGGCTTGCCCGGCCGCGCGGCGCTGGACCAGCTCGACCGGATCACCGACGAGCTGGCCGATCGGTTCCGCGGCACGTACGGCCGGGAGACGGTCGAACACTGCGTCGAGGAGACGTACCGGCTGCTGGATCGCTCGGCGACCGTCAAGGTCCACCTTCCGGCGCTGACCGCCCGGTTCGCCCGGCTACGGCTGGTCGACCTCGCCAAAGTCGGCGGGCTCACGTTGGTGACCGCGCCCCAGGTGCTGTTCGTGTGCGTGCACAACGTCGGCCGTTCCCAACTGGCCGCGGCACTGCTCGACCATCACGCCTTCGGGCACGTGATGGTCCGCTCCGCCGGATCGCGGCCCGCCGGGGAGATCCCTCCGGTCATCACCGAGGCGCTGGCGGAGCTGGGCATCCAGCTCACGGATGCCTACCCCAAGCCGTTGACCGACGAGGTCGTCCGCGCGGCCGACGTCGTGGTCACGATGGGCTGCGGGGACGCGTGCCCGGTCTACCCGGGAAAGCGGTACCTGGACTGGGACGTGGCCGACCCGGTGGACCAGCCGCTGAGCGTGGTCCGGTCGATCCGGGACGACATCGGCCGCCGCGTCCGGCACCTGCTCGACGAACTCATCGACTGATCACCGCAGAAAGGCGGACTGGTATGACCCGCAAGCCCGAGGTGTTGTTCGTGTGCGTGCACAACGCCGGCCGCTCGCAGATGGCCGCCGCGCTGTTGCAGCACTACTCGCTCGGCCGGATCGCCGTCCGGTCCGCGGGTTCCGAACCCGCGGACAAGGTGAACCCGGCCGCCGCCGCGGCGCTCGCGGAGTGGGGTTTGGACGTCACCGCCGAGGTACCGAGCAAGCTGTCCACGGAGGACGTCGAAGCGTCCGATGTGGTGATCACGATGGGCTGTGGTGACACCTGCCCGGTGTTCCCCGGCAAGCGCTACCTGGATTGGCCGCTGGAGGATCCCGCGGGCCAGGGTGTCGACGCCGTCCGCCCGATCCGCGACGAGATCGACCGCCGCGTCCGTGGCCTGGTCGCCGAAATCCTCGACGCCTGACCTTCGCTTCCGACCTCTGGAGACCAGCCCCGTGACCCGAACCGCCGAAGAGACCGACACCGACGTCCTGCACAAACTGTCCTTTTTGGACCGCTTCCTGCCGGTCTGGATCATCGTCGCCATGGGGGCAGGACTCCTGCTGGGCAGCGTGATCCCCGGCCTGCAGGGCGTGCTCGACGCGGTGAAGATCGGGCAGGTCTCCTTGCCGATCGCGCTCGGTCTGCTGCTGATGATGTACCCGGTGCTGGCGAAGGTCCGCTACGACAAGCTCGACACCGTGACCAAGGACAAGCGCACGATGGTGCTGTCCTTGGTGCTGAACTGGATTCTCGGTCCGGCGCTGATGTTCGCGCTCGCCTGGCTGATGCTGCCGGACTTGCCGGAGTACCGGACCGGGCTGATCATCGTCGGCCTCGCCCGGTGTATCGCGATGGTGATCATCTGGAACGACCTCGCCTGCGGTGACCGCGAGGCCGCGGCGGTGCTGGTCGCGCTGAACTCCGTCTTCCAGGTGATCATGTTCGGTGTGCTCGGCTGGTTCTATCTCGATCTGCTGCCCGGCTGGCTGGGCTTGGACACCACGACACTGGACTTCTCGCCGTGGGAGATCGCGCTCAGCGTGATCATCTTCCTCGGCATCCCGCTCGCCGCCGGCTACCTTTCCCGCCGCATCGGGGAGCGGAGCAAGGGGCGCGACTGGTACGAGGGCAAGTTCCTTCCGAAGATCGGGCCGATCGCGCTCTACGGCCTGCTGTTCACGATCGTGATCCTGTTCGCCCTGCAAGGTGACAACATCACCTCCCGCCCGCTCGACGTCGCCCGGATCGCGTTGCCGCTCTTGGTGTACTTCGCGGTCATGTGGATCGGCGGCTACCTCCTGGGCAAGGCCTCCGGTCTCTCCTACGAGCGCACCACGACGCTGGCGTTCACCGCCGCGGGCAACAACTTCGAACTCGCGATCGCCGTCGCCATCGGCGTCTTCGGCGTCACCTCGGGGCAGGCGCTCGCCGGGGTCGTCGGCCCGCTGATCGAAGTACCGGTGCTGGTGGCCCTGGTCTACGTCAGCCTCTGGCTGCGCAAGCGTTGGACCGCCAAGGCTCCCTCCGCATGAGCGGTTCGGCGCGGGTAGTGGTCATCGGCGGTGGCCAGGCCGGTCTCGCCGCGGGCTACTACCTGCGCCGTGCCGGGCTGGACTTCGTCATCCTCGACGCCCAGACCGAGCCGGGCGGCGCCTGGATCCACGGCTGGGACTCGCTGCGGCTGTTCTCCCCGGCACAGCACAGTTCACTGCCCGGGTGGCCGATGCCGCCTTTCCCAGGGCCCGGGTATCCGACCGCCGAGCATGTCGTCGACTACCTCGCCGCCTACGAGAAGCGCTACGAACTCCCGATCCGCCGCTCGGAGCCGGTGACCGACGTGTCCCATGACGGCGGTCGATTCACGGTGAGCACCGATACGGGGGAGTGGAGCGCCGAGGCAGTCATCAGCGCCACCGGCACCTGGTGGCGGCCCTTCCTGCCGTTGATGCCCGGCGGATTCACCGGTCGCCAGCTGCACACCGTGGACTATCGCGGTCCGGAGGAGTTCGCGGGCCAGGACGTCGTGGTGGTCGGCGGCGGCAACTCCGGCGCCCAGATCGCCGCCGACCTCGCCGGCACGGCGAACCTGACCTTGGTCACCCGCCGCCCACCCCGCTACCTGCCCGACCACATCGACGGCAAAGCCCTCTTCGACGTCGCCACCCGCCGCCGCCAAGCCCTCGAAACCGGCCAGTCCGACACCGGCGGAGTCGGCGGGCTCGGCGACATCGTCGCCGTCCCACCGGTCCGCGAGGCGCGTGACGCCGGACTGCTGCGGCCACGTCCGATGTTCGCGCGACTCGACAGCGAAGGTCCTGTGTGGACAGACGGCACCCGGCGGCACGCCGACGCGGTCATCTGGTGCACCGGCTTCCGCCCCGCGCTGAGCCATCTCGCGTCGCTGCGGCTGCGGACCACCCGCGGCCGCATCCCCACCGAAGGCACCCGAGTGGTGGCCGAGCCCCGGCTGCACCTTCTCGGCTACGGCGACTGGACCGGGCCGGCGTCGGCCACGCTGATCGGTGTCGGGATGACCGCGCGGGCCGCGGTCGCCGACATCAAGGCCATGCTGGAGACCGGCGGCTCGTAGGCCTGAAGGCCCCCTTCCCTCGGCTCAGCCGAAGGAAGGGGGCCCTCACGCGCATCAAGCGGTGACGAGCGACAAACCGTAGTTCTGCAGGATCTCGTTCACCGGCTGGAACCAGGTCTCCCCGCCGGAACCGCAGTTGCCCCAGCCGCCGGAAGTGACTCCCTGCGCCTGGTCACCGGTGATGAAGGAGCCGCCGGAGTCGCCGGGTTCGGCGCAGACGTTGGTGCGGGTCATCTGGTGCACCGCGCCCTGCGAGTAGTTGACCGTCTCGTTGTGCCCCAGCACGGTGCCGCAGTGCCAGTGCGTCGTCGAACCGGACCGGCACACCGAGGTGCCGACCGGCGCGACCCACGAGCCGCGGACGAGCGCGTCGCTGACGGTGCCCCAGCCGAGGACGACCGGCGCGGTCCACCAGCCGTTGCCGATCCGGATGAAGGCGTAGTCGTTGCCGGGGAAGGAAGAACCGGCGAAGTTGCCCATCGCCGAGCCGTCCCAGCCGACGACGGAACTGCCGGTGCCGCCGCAGTGGCCCGCGCTGACGAAACCGCCGTGGACGGAGAAACCGATGGAGCAGCGGGTGTTCCCGTTGATGTAGTACGGGTCGCCGCCGACGGTACCCGCCGCGAACGGTTCGGCCTTGGGGGCGGTGACCACCGTGACCGGACCGGATTTCCTCGCCCTGGCCAGGAAGTCGTCGACGTCGGAACCGTGCGCGCCCGGCCGCACCGCGACCACGACGCTGCCGCTGCGCGGGTCGGCGCGCCAGCCGCTGACGGCGGCGGGGGCGGGCTCGGTCTCGACCGACCTGTCGATTTCGGCCTTGGCCGCGTCGAGCCGGGCCGCGCTGATCGCGGCCGCGGTGGGTTCGGCGCCTGCCTGCCGGACGGCGGGAGCGGCGGCGGGGTCGGTCACCCCGACGACGAGTTTGCCGCGCGCCGGATCGAACCAGGCGCCGCCGAACGCCGCACCGGCGGCCTGCTGGGCGGCGGGCAGCACCCGCGACGCGGTCATCTCCTGGGTGAGCCTGGCGGAGGCCTGCGCGGCGGTGAGCCCCAGGTCCCGCTGCATGGCGGCGATCAATCCGGGGGAAGCCTGTGCGACGGGAGCGAAAGCGGCGGATGTGAGACTCGCGGTCAGGACGGCGGCGCCACCGACTGCCAGGGCGATTCTTCGACGCATGGTCTAGTCCTCCAAGGCCGGGGGAAAGAAACACACTGCCCGCCGAGTGTGCGGCCCGGGTCCACGAAAGGGCGAGGATTGTCCGGTCTTCTGTCCGGAATTCACAAGAGCGAATTCCGGCGGACCGGACCATCCATTGTCTACTTAGGACGGATGGCCGCCCGGGCCGTCCGAGCGCCCTCGCCGGGGTTCCAGTACGTTGCCGGATATGACCGCGTCGCCGGAGGATGTGCCGGAGCAGGTGCTGCGCACCTCGATCGTGGAGCGGTTGTTCGCTCGTGAAGCCGACCCGCGCCCACTGTTCACGCACCAGGACCACAGCGCCGGTGTGGACAGCACGGTCACCTGGACGGAGTTCGTCTCGCGCGTGCGACTGGTCGCGGGCACACTGCGCCAGGTCGCACGGCCGGGTGATCGTGCGGCCGTGCTCACCGGCCAGGACTTGAATTACCCCTTGGCGTTCTTCGGTGCGCTCGCCGCCGGGCTCATCGCCGTGCCGTTGATGGCACCCGGCAGCCCATCCCAGCGAGCCAGGCTCACCGGTGTGCTGGACGACAGCGGCGCACGGGTTTGGCTGACCTCCTCGGCCGCGGCCGCGAAGGTCCGCGAAGCGGGCACGCCGGACCACCTGATCGTGGTCGACGAACTGTCCGGGCCGGGGGCCGATCCGCTCCCCGTCGCGCCGGAAAGTCCCGCGTATCTGCAGTACACGTCCGGGTCGACCCGCGAACCCGCCGGTGCCGTGATCTCGCACCGGGCGGTGGCCGCCGCCTGCTGGCAGGCGAGCCGGGCCTACGCCGTCGACGAGGGCACGACGTGCGCCGGCTGGATCCCGTTCTTCCACGACATGGGCCTGATCCAGCTGCTGTGCCTGCCGGTCCACGCGGGGGCGCGATCGGTGTTCATGTCGCCCGCCGAATTCGTGCACCGTCCGGTGCGCTGGCTGCGTCAGCTCGCCGATCACCCGGCCGTGTTCACCGCCGCGCCGAATTTCGCGTTCGACCTGGCCGTCGAAGCGGCCGGAGAAGCGGGGGACGACCTCGACCTCTCCGACGTCCGGATCGCGCTGAACGGCGCCGAGCCGGTGCGGCCGGACACGGTCGCGCGCTTCCTGGAGACGTTCGGACCGCACGGATTCCGTGCCGAGGCCCACCGTCCGTCCTACGGCCTGGCCGAGGCCACCGTGTACGTCGCGAGCGCGGACGCGGAAGGGCCGCGTAGCGCGGTGTTCGACCGCGAAGCCCTCGCGCAGGGCCGGGCGATCGAGGTGGCGAAAGGTCAGGAACTCGTCTCGGTCGGCCGGCCGCTCGGCCAGCGGGTCCGGATCGTCCGGGACGGGGTGGCGCAGCCCGACGGCATCGCCGGGGAGATCTGGATCCACGGGCCGAACGTCGCGGCGGGGTACTGGGGCCGTGGCGACGCCGCCGCGTTCGACGGCGAACTCGACGGCGTCGCCGGCTGGTTGCGCACCGGTGACCTCGGCGTGTTCCACCGCGGCGACCTCTACATCACCGGCAGGCTCAAGGACCTCATCGTCATCGACGGCCGCAACTTCCACCCGCAGGACATCGAGGCGGTGGCGGGTGAGGCGCATCCGGCGATCCGCCGCGACCGCGTCGCCGCATTCGGTGTCACGGACGAAAGGGGAGAAGGGGCGATGTTGGTAGCCGAATGGGCAAAAAACGCCGAGGCGGATGTCAAAGAAGTGACGAGAGTGGTATTGCGCGCCGTTTCCAGGGAACATGATTTGACGCTGCGATCGGTACGTCTGGTTCCCTCCGGTGACCTTCCGCGCACTTCCAGTGGCAAGGTCGCGCGAGCCGCGGCGAGGGCGCGTTATAGTCGGCCTCGTGGGTGATCACCGCGCGGAGGTCGTGAAGGTCGTCAGTGAGACTTTTCGGCTTGATCCCGCCGAAATCGAGTCCGACGCGCCGCTCGAAGAGCTGGGTATCGACTCCAAGGGACGGATAAAACTCCTGTCGGCGCTGGAGATCTACCACGACGTGAGAATCGATCTGGACCAGCTGGACCGGTTCACCGACATCGGGTCGGTGGCCGAGGTGCTCGCAGAGGCACTCGGCGTCAAGGCCGACGGATCCGACGAAAGGCGCTGAAAAGAATGAGCGGGGGCTTCACCGCGGCGACCGATGCGCTTTCATCGGCGTCGAAGAACATCGGAAAGCTGACGGAACAGCTGCTCGAAGACAATCCGGATCTGTCGAACACTCCGGTGAACGCGGCGGGCTTCGGCCAGGCGCACGGCGACCACGCGAAGAAGTACACCGACGGCGTGGCGGCGTTGTGGGCGTCGGTCCAGGGGTACAGCACCACGCTCGGCTCGTTCGGCACGAACCTCGGTACCGCCGCCACCGCCTACGGCACCAACGAGGACGAGCAGAAGAACAAGATCACCGAGACGGGGATGCGCTAGTGGCCACCGAAACCACCTGGACCGACGTCAAGGCCGTCCTCGACGACCCGGCCGTTCCCGCCGAGCAGAAGACCAAGCTCATCGGCTCGTGGATGCGGACGCATCCGGCGCCCCCGCCGTGGTCGGCGGACCAGGAGCCGGAGGACATCAAGCGCAAGCGCGAGGAAGCCGAGAAGTACGCGGCGTCCTACAACGCCATCCCGTTCCTGGCGTCGGACGACGTCGGCAAGGTCTACGACGAGGCGAAGAAGGCCGGAGATCAGGCCAGCTTCAACCAGAACGAAGAGACGAAGGCCGTCGACGAAGGCAACAAGAAGCTCGACGGCGTGAAGGAACCCACCGCCGAGGGCGCCGGGACCAAGACGTCGGACGAGATCTTCGACGCCGCCGCGCCCGCGCTCAAGGTCTTCCAGACCTTCGGCTCGCTGCTGGCGAAGGTCCCGGAAGACTGCCGTGGAGCTTCTCGCGCGCTCGATTTCGAGAAGGACATCAAGAAGCCGTTCGACGAGCAGCGCGGGATCAGCTTCAAGAACTTCGTCGACGACGCCGCCCACTTCAAGACCGGTGCGAAGACCGTCGAGAAGGCCATCGAGGACACCGGTTCCCAGCTGACCACGCTCTACGGGACCTGGACCGGGAAGGCCGCCGACGCCTCGTCGGCCAACTACAACGAGAAGATCCTCCCCAAGGCCAAGAAACTCTCGCAGACCCTCGACAACGCGAGCGAAGCCACGCTGCACACCACCGCCACGGTCTTCAAGCTGTGCAAGGGCAAGGCCGACACGGTCGTCGATCTCTACAAGGAGATCGTCGGCAAGGCGGACTTCACGATGGCGCAGAAGGTCATCGCCATCGCCGCCGGCGAGAAGAGCGGCAAGGAGGACCTCGGCGCGATCGCGGGCTGGATGGACGTCAACTTCGGCTCCAACCTGGTCCAGCAGCTGAACAACGACGGCTGCTGCGACGACGACGAGTTCAAGAAGGCGGGCCAGAACCTCGCCAAGCAGTGGATCCAGAACCAGTTCATCCCCGAGATGTGGACCATCATCTACGAGGGATTCGCCAAGTCATGCAAGGAAACCAAGGATTTCGTCAACCAGGCCTACGACGAGCTCGACAAGGTCATGGGCAAGGTCAAGAACGAGTTCGAAGGCGCGGGCGCCGGTGGCGCCGGTGGCACGGGCGGCGGCCCTGGTGGCACGGGTGGCGGTCCCGGCGGCACGGGAGGCGGGCCAGGCGGTCAGGGTCCGGACTTCACCGGTGGCCAGGGCGGACCGGGCGGTGGCCCCGGTGGTGGTCCTGAAGGCTCGGGAACCGGCGGACCGGGTGGCGGCCCTGGCGGCGGCGGAACGGGCGGTTCGGGCAAGGGCCCGGACTTCACCGGTGGCACGGGCGGCGGACCAGGCGCCGGTCAGGGACCGGACTTCACCGGCGGCACCGGCGGCGGTCCGGGCGGCGGCGGCCCCGAGGGCGGCTCCGGCAGCGGCCCCGGTGGCGGTGGTTCCGGTCCCGGCGGGAGCGGTACCGGTCCGACGGGCGACGTCAAACCCCCGCCGGTCCCGGACGTGAAGATTCCCGAGAGCGGCTCCGGGTCTCCGGGCGGCTCCGGCGGCGGTCCGGACGCGAACAAGGATCAGACGTCGCCCTCGGGCGTGACCCCGCCGCCGTCGAACGGCGATGAGCAGAAGGCCGCGGCCGAAGAGGCGAAGAAGCAGGCCGCCGCGGCGGCCGAGAACGCGAAGAAGCAGGCGTCCGAGGCGCTGGGCAAGCTGGGCGACGGTCCGGCCGGTGCCGACCTCGGTGGTTCCGGCGGCTCCGGGCCGGGCGGTTCGAGCCCCGGTGGAGGTGGAAACACCGACGCCGCGGCCGAAGCCAAGGCGGCGGCCGAGAAGGCCGGTGAGGAGGCGAAGAAGCAGGCTTCCGACGCGCTGAACAAGCTGGGCGACGCCCCCGGCGGCATGGGCGACACCGAAGGCAAGGACGGCGACTCGAAGGACGGCGAGAAGTCCGCCGACGAGGCGAAGAAGAAGGCGTCGGACGCCTTGGACAAGCTCGACGACGAGCTTTCCGGCGAAGACAAGCTGACCGGTGACAAGCCCGGTGAGGACGGCGGCAAGGCCGAGGACGGCGAACGCGAGACCCTCAAGGTCAAGCAGGGCGACACCACCTTCGAGATGACCGAGCCGGACAAAGACGGCGAGATGGAGATCAAGGTCGGGGACGGTTCCGGGCCCGCCAAGGACTTCAAGCTCGACTGGACCGGCGACGGCGACGAGTCCAAGCTGAGCTCGACCCCAGGCCAGGACGACGGGAAGCCGGACAAGGACGGTGTCCACCGTCCCGGTCCGGACGGCAAGATCCACATCCAGGACGGCGATGTGAAGATCACCGCCGAACGGCCCGACGGTCCCTCCGGGCCGACGGTCGTCACCGTCGACGACGGCACCGGCAAGCCGACGACGTACACCCTCGGCGAGGACAAGCCCTCCACCGACAAGCCCTCCACGGACAAGGCGGCACATCCGGCGACCCCCGTCACCGGGACGGCGCAGCCCGACTCCAAACCGGAGTTCACCCCGCACCACGGTGGTGGCGGAACCGTCCCCGACGGGATCCGCGCCGGTGACATCGGAGGCGGTGGCGGTGGTGGTTTCGGAGGCGGTGGCGGTAGTGCCCCGTCGATGCCCTTCGAGACCGCGAGCCCCGCGACGGGCCAATCGCTCAGCGAAGGCGTGCACACCGGCGGCGGTGGGACACAGCAGCCACAGCCCGTGGCCGCGGGCGCCCCGTCCGCTCCGATGGGCAGCCCGGCGAGTCAGTCGTTCGGCGGTGGTGCGATGCCGCCGATGGGCATGGGTGCCGGCGGAGCGGGCGGCCAGGGCGGAGACCAGGAACGGACCAACCGCGCGTACCGGATCGAGGGCGAGGTGTTCGACCAGATCAACGAACCCACCGGCCGGATCACCGGTTCGCTGCTGGACGACGAGGATCAGTCGGTCACCCGCAAGCGGTGAGCCGGGGCAGGGGAGAACAGATGAGCGCCGATGACACCGCCGCCATGAAGGCGACCCTGGACGGCCTGGTCCGCGAGCAGTCGGAGCGCCGGGCGCTGCGGGACAAGCGGGCCGACGACATCAAGGCGAGCTCGCAGGAGTTCATGACCAAACAGGTCGCGACCGCCCAGCGGTACGTCGAGCACCGGCGGGAGCTGGGGCAGCGCAAGACGAAGTCGGGCTGGAGCACCGATCGGTCGCACGCGCAGCCGGGGGCGGCGTCGCCGTTCGAAGACGAGCCCGTGGACATGGCGGCTCCGTTCGCTTCGGAGCCGCCTGCCCGCCCGGGGCGGGACACGCCCCGGCGCGCTCCCCGCGCCCGCCCGGCACCGGCGGACGACGAGGACGACGCCTTCCTCAACAACCGTTGGCGCGACTGAACCCGCCGGGTTTGCCCTTGCCGCCGCGGGGTATCCGGCTCGGTGAGGCGAGCCGGAACGAGCCGGCCGGGTATCCAGGGCGGATGGGTTCATGGTCGACGTGAAGATGACGGTAGACGCTTCTCTCGAGCGCATTTTCGAGGTGCTCGCGGACGGCTGGACGTACGCGGCGTGGGTCGTGGGGGCATCCCACATCCGTGACGTCGACGCGGGCTGGCCGGCGCGGGGGACGCGGATCCACCACTGTGTGGGGTCATGGCCCCTCCTGCTCGACGACGTCACCAAGGTGCACGTCGCCGACCCGCCGAGGCTGCTCGAACTCGACGCGCGCGCCTGGCCGTTCGGCACCGCGCGGATCCGGTTGGAGCTGCGGGAAACCGCGGCGGCGACCACGGAGATCCTGATGTCCGAGCAGGCGACCCGCGGGCCGGGACGTCTGCTGCCGGAGGCCGCGCAGGCGCTTTTCCTGGTGCCGCGGAACCGCGAATCCCTGCGACGTCTCGCGGATCTCGCCAAGGGCCGCGAAGCCGCTCAACCGCCGGTTTGATCCTGGTGGCTCGGCCGCCCGAGCCGGATCCGGTCGCGCGGCGGGTCGAGGGGGTGGCTGTCTCCCCGTCTGCCGGCGCGGATGGCGGCGAGCAGTTCCTTGATCGTGGCCGCCGCGTCGTGGCGGGGCCGCCAGCCGAGTTCCTCCCGCGCGCGCCGGGTGTCCACAAGGGACGCCCGATCGGCGAGCCGCAGCCAGGACGGATGCAGTGGTTGCAGGCCGAGCCGCCAGCTCGGCCAGGCCAGCCCGGTCAGCAGCCGCAGCGGTACGGGAATCCGGAACCCGCCCGCCAGTCCGGCGAGGTCGCGGCTGTCGAGGACGGGTTCGCCGGCGAGGTTGAACGCACCGGTCGCGCGGCGGTCGAGGATCGCCCGGATCGCCTGTGCCACATCGTCGGAGTGCACGACCTGCATCCGCAGCCCCGGCCACAACGGCACCGGCAGCCATTTGCCGCCGAGCGGTAACGGCGGCGCCAGCGGGCTGAGCAACCACCCCGAGAACTCGGCCGCGGCGTCCGGCTGCACGACACCGCACGGACGGATCCGCGCCACCCCGATCTCGGGGTGATCACGGCAGAATTCGTCCAATTTGGACTCGAAAGCCGCTTTACCCGCGCTGTAGGCGCTTTCGGGGAGACCGCCGCAGGGCCACTCCTCGTCCACCTCGGCCCAGCGGTCCGCCGGGGTGTAGGCGGCGACCGACGACGCGCACACGATGTGCTTCACACCGGCGTCGGCGGCCGCGCGCAGGACGTTCGCGCTGCCCGCCAGGTTGGTCCGGCGCATGGCAGGATCGTCGGCGCGCGGATGAATCGCCCACGCGAGATGCACCACGGCGTCGGCGCCGCCGAAGATCTCGGTCAGCCCCGGCCAGGCGTCGTTCGCCCCGATGTCCTGCTGGACCCAGCGGGCCGACGAGTAGGGCGCGACGGTCGTGTCGGGGTGGCGGCGTGCCACTCCGAGCACGTCGTGACCGTCTCCGGCCAGTGCCCGGAGCAACGCGGTCCCGATATTCCCGCTCGCTCCGGTGACGACGATCTTCATCCGCGAGTCCTCATCGGTAGACGGCGCGGTGCGCGGCACGCACCGTCGCGCGATAGACGGAACCGGCCCAGCCGTCCCTGGCGAGGGCCGCCCTGGCGGCGTTCGAGCCGGGCGCGCCGTGCACCGCGCCGCCGGGATGCGCCGACGCGGACGCCAGGAAGAGCCGGTCGATCGGCGTGTCCGCCCGGCCGAGACCGGGGACGGGACGGAAGAAGAGCTGCTGCTGGATGGCCGCGGTCCCGGCGTTGATCGAACCTTCCACCAGGCTGTGGTTCCCTTCCTCGAGTTCGGCGGGCCCGGCGATCGCGCGGCCCGCGATCAGGCCGCGGAAACCGGGCGCGTGCTTCTCGATGACCTCTTCCATCAGGTCCGCGTGGCGGCGCAACCGGGAAGCGGACCAGGGTTCGCCCCTCGGCACATGCGTGTAGGCCCAGGCCGATTCGGTCCCGGCGGGGGAGCGGGTCGGATCCGCGGTGGTCATCTGCCCGAGCAGCAGGAACGGATCAAGGGGCACCCTTCCGCAAGCGAGATCGTTGGCGATCCCGGCGAGGCCGTCGAGGTCCGCTCCGATGTGGACGGTGCCCGCTTCGCCGACTTCGGTGGCGCTCCACGGAATGGGCGAGGACAGCGCCCAGTCCACTTTGATCGTGGCGTCGTCCCACACGAACCGGTCCAGATCGGACACCAGCCGCGCGGGAAGGTGCGCGGCGCCGACCAGATCCCGGTAGAGCACCGGAGCGGGGACATCGGCGAGCACGGCCTTGCGGGCACGAACCGGTCGTCCGTCCGCGTCCCGCACACCCACCGCCCGGCCATCCGAGAGCGTGACTTCGGTGACCGGCGTGCCACAGACGACCTCGCCGCCCTTGGCGGACAGGCGGTTCACCAGCGCGTCGGTCAGACAACCCGCCCCGCCTTCCGGCACCGGGAATCCGACGTCCTGGCCGAGCATGGTCAGCAGCCAGCCGAAGACGCCGCTCCCGGCCTGGTCCGGGCCGAGGTCGGTGTGCATGGCGTTGCCCGCCAGCAGCAGACGGGCGCCCTCGCCGTCGAACTTCTCCTTGCCGAGGCCGCGGGCGGTCAGGGTCAGCATCCTCGCCAGCCGGAGCGATTCCGCCGTGCCGAGTGTCTTGAACAGCCGCGCCCCCGACCGCACCGGCGGAAAGGGGCGCACGATCGCGTCCAGCAGCGGCTCGCGCAGACGCTGCCAGCTCGCGTGCTCGGCCCGCAGGTTGTCCGCGTCCCGCGCGTCGAACTCCGCCACGGAACGGGCCGTGCGGTCGAGATCGCGGGACTGCAGGACGTACCGGTCGTCGGGCAGCACATGCGCCAGCACCGCCGGCGCGTGCCTCCACCGCAGGCCGTATCCCTCGAGTTCCAGCCCGGCGAGCACCGGCGACGCCGCGCCGAGCGGGTAGAAGGCGCTGTAGACGTCGTTGCGGAAACCCGGCGCGGTGAGCTCCTTGGTCCGTACCGCGCCCCCGGGCTCGGCCGTGGCCTCGATGACCAGCGTCTCCCAGCCGGCGTCGGCCAGGAGATTGGCCGCGACCAGGCCGTTCGGCCCCGATCCGATCACCACGGCGTCGACTTCCATGGTCAGGACATACCCCGGACGGGCGGATTCAATCCCGTAGATCTACTTCGCCCGCATGGACAGCCAGGACTCGTGCTGCTCTTCGGTCTTCGCCCAGAGGGCCGCCAGTTCGCCGGTGCCGATGTCCTCCACCGGGATGCGGAACTCGCGCAGCGTCGCGGCGAACTCGTCGAGAGAAGTCAGGGTGCGGCGGTCGCCGTCGCCGCGTTTGAGCGTGCGCGCCCGGAGAGCCAGCTCGCGGCCGTCACGGTGATGTTGTGCCACCAGCACCTTGGCGAACGGGGAGTCCGGGGACCTGATCTCGGCCCGATCGGCGAATTCGGTGACCTCGCGGGGCTCGGTGCGGTAGTCGCAGGAGCCGACCGTGCCACCGGGATGGTGATGCATCCGCCAGGTTCCGTCGTCGAGACGCTCGATCCGGAAGGGCAGTTCCCCTTGCCAGTACGTGCCTTCTCGTACCGGGAGGGGTTCGAGGAACGCGTCGCCGATCCCGGTGTCGGCGAGCCAGGTCTCCCCGTCGACGTCGACCAGCAGGGCGATGTGGTTGCCCCATTGGCCTTCGCCGCGGGTCGAGCGCAGGACGGCGCCCTCCACGACGGTCACCTCGAATCCCGCCGCCCGCAGGAGAAGGGCGAGCGCGCCGTTCATCTCGTAGCAGAGCCCGCCCCGGCCGCGGCGCGTGAACTTGTCGAGCAGGGCCTCCTGGTCGAGCAGGAGCGTCCTGCCGAGCTGGAGGTCGAGGTTCTCGTAGGGCACGCGCAACCGCCATGCCCGGTGCAGGTTCCGGAGCGTGGCCGGATCCGGCCGGACGGGCTCGCGGTACTCCAGCCGGTCGAGGAACGCGTCGAGGATCATGGGGCCTCCTTGGGTAGATCGACTCTAAAAATAGAGTAGCTCTAATTTTGGTGCCGATCCAGTATGCTGACCTCATGACCGAGCCGGTGGGTTTGCGGGAACGGAAGAAATGGCGCACCCGGAAGGTGTTGATCGAGACGGCGTACCGGCTTTTCGAACGGCAGGGCTACGACCGGACGACCACCGCCGAGATCGCCGCGGCCGCCGAGGTGTCCGCCGCGACGTTCTTCAACCACTTCGCGACGAAGGAAGACCTCCTTCTCACCGACGACGGCGAACAGATCCTGCGCGTGGGCCTGGACGTGCTCGCCGCGCGCGAAGTGGGAGAGACCCCCGCCGGGCTTCTGCGGCGCGCGATGTTCGGGATGCTCGCCGAGGCCGGAGCGGGGCTCCGCGATCCGGCGGCCGAGCCCGAGCGGATCCGGCTGGACCTCATCACGTCGGTGCCGTCGTTGCGCGCGACGATGCTGCAGCGCGCCTTCGACGCTCAGGAGCGGCTTTCGGCCGCGCTGTGCCGATCCTGTGCGGGCGAGATCGACGAGGTCGACGCCGCGGCGCTGGTCGGTGCCGCCACCGGGGCGGTCTTCGCGGCCGGGCGGACGGCCCTCCGCCTCGGCACTCCGCTCGACGAGGCGATGCGCCGCGCGATCGGCCGCGCGACGGCCTGACCGGGCGGTTTCACGAACGGCGCCAGGCGATCCCGCGGTAGGCGGAGCTGTCCGCCGCGAAGCCGTAGCCGATGACGACGGTGCCGGTCGCGTTGATGTGCTGGGCCACGATCGCCGTGATACCGGCGGGTGACGGGAGCGGGAGGGGCGTCGCGTCCGCGTCCCAGCGCACCGGCCGCACCATTCCCCCGCGCACGGACTCGCCGACGACGGTCCCGGCCTCGTCGACGTCGAAACACGTACTGGCGGTGTCCGAAGGCAGGGGCCGGAGCACGGTGGGCCGTCCGTCGCGATCCCAGCGCGCGCCGACGCCGCGCCGGTCCGGCGTCAGGCCCCAGCCGATCGCGACACCCCGCCCGGTGATCCGGACGACCTGCCCCGCGGAGAACTCCGGTTCACCGGTCAGCAGGACGGTGCCTCCGTCGCGGTGCCACACGACACCGTCGCCGAGGATGGCGCCGGCGTCGGTGATCCCGCACGCCGTCGTGCGGCGGGGCGGGGGCAGGGTGCTGATCTTCCCCGACGGCGTCCAGCGCACCGCGGTGCGGACGCCCGAGCCGTTCCTGGCCGATCCGACGACCTCGTCCAGCCCGTTCAGGTCCTGCCCCTGTGTCTCGCCGTCCCCTGGCAGGGCGGCGAGTTCGACGACCTCGCCGTCCGGTGCCCAGCGCAGCGCCCGCCAGCGGTGGCCCGGCCACATCGCGTTCCCCAGGATCGACCCGCGCGCGTTCACCCGGCACGCCGTGCCGGAGAGCGCCCCGGCCGGGAGTTCGAGCGCGTGTACGCGGCCGTCGGGCCGCCAGCACACGGGCCGGAGGTACTCGCGGGCGAGGAGCGAACCCGCGATGACGCCCGAAGCGTTGACGCCGACCGCGCGTCCGCCGGAGCAACCGTCGAGGAGAGACAGCGGCGTGGGATGCCCGTCGCGATCCCAGCGCGCCGGCCGTGACCCCGACTCGCCCACGATCACCCCGGCGTCGTTCACGCCGTAGGCGCCGGTGCCCTCGCCGCCGGTGAGCGGCCGCAGGCCGACCGCCGTGAAGCCGGGTCCCTCGGGCATCGGATCGGGCACGAGTGGGCAGCCTAGTGCGACGGCGCACGCGATGGGGAAACTTGCACTGACCGGGTGACGCGGCACTCCACAATGGACCTGGCTACGGCGTCAGCACGATCCGGCCGAACACTTCGCCGTCGTCCATCTTCCGGTGCGCCAGAACGGCTTTCTCCAGCGGCAGCACCTCGTGCACCACCGGACGCAGCTCACCGCGCACCGTCGCGCCGAAGTGCTCCGCGTTCACCGCCCGCCGATCCGGCTCGGGGATCGAGTCCGCGCTGAAGGCCGCGAACGACAAGGACTTCCGAAAGGTCGCCATCAGCTTCGCGCCGAAATCCGCCGGGGGCATGCCCGCGACCACGCCGACGAGGACCATGCGGCCGTTCGGATTCAGGCGGTCGAAGAAGGACGGCATGTCCACACCGGACACGATGTCGATGATGACGTCGTACCCCGACGGCCCGTCCCCCTCGCCGGACCGGTCGAGGACGTGGGTCGCTCCCAGTTCGCGCAGGCGCTCGCCGCGTTCGGCCGAGGACGTCGTGACCGCCACCGCGCTCGCGCCACCGCGCGCCGCGAGCTGCACCGTCATGATCCCGATACTGCCCGCAGCCCCGCGCACGAGCACCGATTCGCCCGGCGCGAAATGGGCGTGGGCGAGCGCGAAATGGGCCACCATGCCGGAGGTCCCGATGGCCACCGCGTCGGTGGCGGGCAGGTCGCCGGGAAACGGGAGGATCCTGTCCGCCGGGACGGCCACCTGTTCGACGTAGCCGCCGCCCTCGCCGGTGAACGTCCAGACCCGCCGCCCGGCCAAGGCCGGATCGACGCCGCCGCCGACCGCCCTGACGGTTCCGGCCACCTCGTTGCCGGGGATGAATCCCTCCTGGAAGCCGCCGAGGCCGGCGAGAGCGCCGCTGCGGATCACGGTGTCGACCCCGCCGACACCGATCGCTTCCACGTCGATCAGCACTTCTCCCTCGGCGGGAACGGGGGAGGGGACGTCGATCACGGCAAGGCCCTCGGGGGCGCCGAACGTCCGGATCTCGACTGCGCGCATTTCGTCTCCTGGTCGTCGATCACTGGTCCGGCGGACGTTAACGGACGCCCCCGTCCGTTTTGGCTAAACTGAGAGCGGTGACCGATCATTTGCCTCGGATCCCGCGCTCCGACGCCGTGGACAACCGGGAACGCATCCTCGAAGCGGCTCGCGCGCTGTTCGCCACCGAGGGCCTGAACGTGCCGCTGCGGGAGGTCGCGCGCCGCGCGGGAGTCGGCCCCGCCACGCTGTACCGCCACTTCCCGACCAAGGAGATCCTGGCGACGGAGGCGTTCGCCGAGCAGATGCGCACCTGCCACGCCGTCGTCGACGAAGGGCTCGCGGATCCGGATCCGTGGCGCGGCTTCTGTTCCGTGATCGAGAGGATCTGCGAGCTGCATTCCCGCGACCGGGGCTTCACGGCGGCCTTCGTCTCCGCCTTCCCCAAGGCGGTGGACTTCACCGCGGATCGCGACTACGCGCTCAAGGCGATAGCCGAACTGGCGGGCCGGGCCAAGGACACCGGGAAGCTGCGCCCCGATTTCGTCCTCGACGACCTGATCCTCATGCTCATGGCCAACAACGGGATCCAGGCCGCTTCGGCGGCCGCGCAGGTGGCGGCGTCCCGCCGGTTCGCCGCGCTCGCGATCCAGGCCTTCCGGGCCGTGCCGGACCGGTCGCCGCTGCCGCCGGTGGCGCGGCTGGCCCTCGTGCTGCCGGGAGTGACCCGCTGACTCATTTCCTGCGGGCTTCGAGCCCTTCCAGGATGAGGTCGAGGCCGTAGGCGAATTCCTTCGTGTGGTCGTAACCCGGCCGCCGGGCGTGCTCGGTGATCACCTCGGCCAGATGCGGGAACTCGTCCCGCGGCAGGCCGTCCAGGATGTCGCCCGCGACCTCCGGGACGTCTTCGCTCAGCGGGAGGTTCGACTCCTGGAGCACGAATCCGCCGATGTAGCTGTCGATGAGCGAGACGGCGTGCACCGCCATGGGGACCGTGAATCCCGCCCGCCGAAGGACACCGAGGACGGCGTCGTGGTGGCGTAACGTCGCCGGCCCCGGATTCCGCCGGGAGTCCATGAGGCCCAGCGCCCAGCTGTGCCGCGAAAGGACCGCGCGCGCGGACGAAGCCCGCGCGCGGATCGCCTCGCGCCAATCGACGGCGCCGGGGTCCGGCAGCTCGATCGCCGCGAACACCGCGTCGACGACGCCGTCGAGGATCGCGTCCTTGTTCGGCACGTGGTGGTAGAGCGACATGGCCTCCACGCCGAGGTGCTGCGCGACCCGGCGCATCGTCATCGCCTCCACGCCACCGCGATCGGCGACTTCGATCGCGGCTTTCAGTACGCGGTCCCTGGTGAGTGATCGGCGAGGCGGCACGTTGACAACCTTACAGGTGTAAGACAGCCTTACGGGTGTAAGGCCATCGAGAGGAGAGACCGATGCCGATGCCGAGATGGTGGGGCCACATCAACAAGCGGGTGTTCAACCCCCGGGCGATCGCCGGAGGGAAGTATCCGGTGCTGATCCACGTCGGCCGCAGTTCCGGAAAGACCCGCCACACGCCGCTCGACGCGCATCCCGTCGATGGCGGCTACCTGTTCGTCCCGGTGTACGGCCCGGAGGCGGACTGGGTGCGCAACATCCTGACCGCGGGGGAAGCGCGGCTCCGGATCGGCGGACGGGAAGTGGACCTCACCCGCCCGCGGCTCGTCGGGGCGGACGAATTCCCCGACGGCGTGACCCGTCCGCCGAAACTGCTCCGCCTCACCGAATTCCTCCGGATGGACCTGAAACCCTGAGAGGACCCTGTGCTCCGTTAGTACCAGGGAGGGAGGCGGTGTCGTCCTCCAAGCCGATGCCCGGTGTGCCCGTGCCTTCGTAGTTTTGCCGGTATGAAACGCACTTCAGTCGTCATGGCCGTGCTTTGCGCGGCAACGCTCGTCACCCCGGCCGTCGCGTCCGCGGCGCCATCGCTGCAGCGGACACTGCAGCGCGATGCCGACACGCTCGTCGCGAACGGGTCGCCCGGCGTGCTCATGGAGGTCAGCACGGCGAAGGGCGGCGTCAAGGTGCGCAGCGGCCACGGCGATCTGCGGACCCGGACCCCGGTGCCGTGGAACGGTCATTTCCGGATCGCGAGTTTCAGCAAAACGTTCCTGTCCGCGACGATGCTCCAGCTCGTCGGCGAGGGACGGCTTTCCTTGGAGGACACCGTGGACCGGTGGCTTCCGGGGGTGGTGAGCGGGAACGGCAACGACGGCAAGGCCATCACCGTCCGGCAGCTGCTGCAGCACACCAGCGGGCTGCACGACTACATGGCGGAACTGGACATGTTCACCGAGAAGGGTTTCCTGCGGCACCGGTTCGACGAGCTGAGCGCGTCCGAGGCGGTGAAGCTGGCGGTCGGAAAGCCGCCGGAGTTCGCGCCGGGGACGAGCTGGGGCTACTCCAACACCAACTACGTCCTCGCCGGGATGGTGACCGAGAAGGTGACCGGGCGGGACTGGCGACAGGAGATCATCGACCGGATCGTCCGCCCGCTGGACCTGCGCGAGACCACCCTGCCGTATACGTCGCCGTTCATCCCGGCACCGCACGCGCGAGGGTACGACCGGTTCGTCGTCGAGGGCTCGAATCCGCCGCGGCTCGGACGGCGGGTGGACGTGACGCTGATGAATCCGTCGATGGGCGGGGGAGCGGACGGGTCGATCAACAGCACCACCGAGGACGGCAACAAGTTCCTGCGGGCGCTACTGGGTGGCAAGGTGCTCCCGCCGTCCATGCTGGCTGAAATGAAGAAGACCGTGCCCGCCCCGGGGCTCGGCGCGTACGGGCTCGGCCTGGTGAAGTCGACCGCTTCCTGCGGTGACTACTGGGGCCACGGCGGCGCGCTGCCCGGCTACCTGACGGGCAACGGGGTGACCGAGGACGGCAAGCGCAGCGTGATGGTCTCGCTGAACACGCTCACGCCGCTCAACCCCGGTTCCGAACCGCCGCCGGGGAACCCGCTGGACCCGGTGATCGACCACGCGCTCTGCGGCCGCTGACCCCCGCCCTTACCACTCACGAGGTTCAGCACCGGCGATTTCCCGTGATCGGGCGGACGACACACGTGTCTGGGACGACACACGTGTCTGGATGGACGACACGAGCGTGGCCGGGGTTTCGCCGCGTGTCGTCCGCCCGATCACGCGTGTCGTCCCTCCAATCACGCGTGTCGTCCGTCTGGTCACGCGAACCCGCCATCCGTGCGCCGGCCGGACGTCGTATCCAAGTGAGTCGCCGCGGTCGGGGTCGTGTCGTTCCTCGGCGGCCGGTCGTCAGGGAACGACCAGCACCGGCCAGTGCCCGGCCCTGATGAGCTTGGTCGCGACCGACCCCGCGAACCGGTGACCGGCCTGCTGTGAGGCGCCGACCACGACGGTGTCGACCTTGCCGCGGTCGGCGGTGTCGCGGAGCACGGTGTACGGATCGCCGTAGGTCTTCAGGAAGCTGACCGGCACGTCCAGTTCTTCGGCGGCCTCGCGGATCTGCTCGCGGATCTCCGTGTAGAGCTGCACCGCCGTGTCGTGTTCCATCGTCGCCGCGACCGCGGGACCGAGCGCCGGACGGCAGACGAAGGCGACGATCAGCCTGCCGCCCTCGCGTCGTGCCATGCCGAAGGCGAAGGCGGCCGCCCGCATCGCCGTGTCCGAGCCGTCGACCCCGGCCAGGATGGCCCGCCCCGGATGGTGCCGGGGCGGGCCGAAACGCTCCACAGTGGACTCGAAGGCCCCGGCGGCGTTCTCGTTCATCGCGCGACCGGTGCTTCCGACGGCGTCTCCACGTCGAGGGTGGTGCGCAGGGTGAGCGGCTTGAGCAGCAGCGCCGCGATCACGCCCACGACGCCCACCGCCGCGGAGATCAGGAAGATGTGCGCGGTCGCGTCGCCGTACACGGTGTGCACGATCGTCTGGACCTCCGGCGGCAGCGCCTTGAGGTTCAGCGCGCTGACGCTGCCCGTCGACGCCTGGCCCGCCGGCACGTGCAGCGCGGTGGAGAGGTCGGCGGTGACCCGGTTCGCGAGCACCGCGCCCAGCACCGAGACGCCGATGGTGCCGCCGAGCGACCGGAAGAACGTGACCGAAGCGCTGGCCGCGCCCAGATCCCGCAGCGGCACGGTGTTCTGCACCGCGAGAACGAGGTTCTGCATCGTCATGCCGACACCGACGCCGACGATCGCCATCGCGACACCGACCAGCCACAGCGGTGAGGCGTGGTCGACGGTGCCCAGCCCGAGGAAACCGATCACCAGGGTGATCGTGCCCGCCACGATGTACGGCTTCATCCGTCCGGTGCGGCTGATCAGGCGCCCGGACACGGTCGAGGAGACGAGCACGCCGCCCATCAGCGGGATGGTCAGCAGTCCGGCTTCGGTGGGGGAGTAGCCGCGGCCGACCTGGAAGTACTGGCCGAGGAACACCGCGCCGCCGAACATCGCCATCCCGACCGCGAGGCTCGCGATGATCGCCAGCGCCGGGGTGCGCTGGGTGATGATGTGCAGCGGGACGACGGGTTCGCGGACCTTCCGTTCCACCAGCACGGCGAAGGCGAGGAGCACGGCGCCGCCCGCCACCATCACGGCCGTCTGCCACGACAGCCAGTCGAAGCTGTTGCCGACGAACGAGACCCAGATCAGCAGGACGCTCACGCCCGCCGCGATCAGGCCCGCGCCGAGGTAGTCCACCTGGACGCCTTCCCGGCGCACGGTCTCCAGCTTCAGGGTCCGCTGCAGCACGATGAACGCCGCCACCGCGATCGGCACGCCGACGAAGAAGCACCAGCGCCAGCCGAGCCACGGCACGTCCACGATCAGGCCGCCGAGCAGCGGCCCGCCGACGGTGGCGACCGCCATGACCGCGCCGAGGTAACCGTTGTAGCGGCCGCGTTCCCGCGGCGGGATGATCGCCGCGATCACGACCTGGACCAGCGCCTGAAGACCGCCGACACCGATGCCCTGGAACGCGCGGGCGGCGATCAGCTGCCCGGTGTTCTGGCTGAATCCGCTGATCATCGACCCGATCACGAAGATCACGATGGCGATCTGGACCAGCGTCTTCTTGTTGAACAGGTCGGCGAGTTTGCCCCAGATCGGGGTGGTGGCCGTCGCCGCCAGCAGGGTGGCCGTGACCACCCAGGTGTACTGCGTCTGCGAGCCGTTCAGCGAGCCGATGATCAACGGCAGGGCGGTCGACACGACCGTCGAGCTGATCATCGCCACGAGCAGCGCGAGCAGCAGACCGGACAGCGATTCGAGCACCTGGCGGTGCCCCATCGCCCCTGACGGTGCCTCCGCCGTCGTTCCCTCGGTCTTCATGGCGTCCTTTCGAGCGGCAATGTTGCTCATTGTGCAAACTTGCACAGTGAGAACTTTATTCCCCTCGCTACGCTGTCCTGGTGGACGCCCTCGACACGCTGCGCACCCGCAAGAAGGCGGCGACGCGGCAATCGCTGCACGAGGCCGCGCTCCGGCTGGCGATGGAGCACGGGCTGGACGGGGTGACCGTCGAGGACATCGCCGACGCGGTTGGCGTGTCCCGGCGGACGTTCTCGAACTACTTCGCGAACAAAGAGGACGCGATCCTGCACGCCGACCGCGAGCGCACCGGCCTGCTGGTGACGCTGGTCGAGGGCAGGCCGCCGGGCGAGAAGCCCTGGCAGGCGCTGCGAGCGGCCGCCCGTGAGCTGTACCGGGCGCACCCCGTCCCCGACCGCGAATGGGTGGCGCAGCTACGGCTGCTGCGGCGGCACCCGTCGCTGCTCGCCCGGCAGGCGGGTGACCAGTTCGCCCTCGAACGCGACCTGATCGCGGTGCTGCTCGCCAGGGGGCACGGCCTCGATCAGGAGCTGGCCAGGCTCACCGCGGCGACCTTCCTGGCCACGTTGCGCACGGGGAACGTCCTGTGGCTGGAAGGTCCGGAAGAGCAGTCGCTTCCCGAGCTGGTGGACCGGTTGCTGGCCCGCGTCCGGCTTCGCTGAGCGGGAACGGATTCTCTTCCGTCCATTCGGACCGAGTCAGATCGAGCCGGTGCGCAAGGCGAAGGCGACGGCGTGCGTGCGGTTGTGCAGGCCGTATCGCGACATCACCCGGTGGAGGACGTTCTTCACCGTGCTCTCCGAATAGGCGAGTTTGGCCGCGATCTCTTCCGTGCCATGGCCGTCGGCCAGCAGGCGGAGTACTTCTCGCTCCCGGTCGGACAGGCCGGACAGCGCGAGTCCGTTGGGCGCCAGCAGGTCTTCCTGTATCCGTTCGAGCTGGGAGAGCAGGCTGCCCTGCAGGCGCGGCGGCAGCGCGCCCGCGCCCTGGCTGACCGCGAGGATCGTCCGCGCCAGCTGCTCGCCGTCGAGATCGCGCCGCGGCAGCAACGCGGCCATCCCGCATTCGATCGCCGTCATCAGCACCTGGACCGGGAAATGGTCGGTGACGATCACGCATCTCGGCGGCGTCGCGAGTGACGACGCGGCGCGGACCTGGCGCAGGAAGGCGAAAACGCCGTCGCCGATCGAATCCCCGACCGTCACGACGACCTCGGCGGACCCGAGGTCGGTGCCGGACAGTACGTCCAGCCGTTCGTCGGCGCCGAGGATGCTCGTCGTGCCGAGCCCGGCCAGCGGATCCGGGGCGTACACGGCGACTCTGACGCGATCGGTCCTCCTGCTGAGCTTCTCCCCGTGAATCATGCGAAGTCCCCGTCCGAAGCGCAGCGTTAATAGCTATTGCGATACTTAGAAGCTATAACGTTCCAACGTCGCATGTCAACCGCGGTCGGCAGCGGCGTCACAGGGCAAGACGCCCGGCAGGCGGGAAAGGTTCACTGCGAAGGTGATCGGGTCACCGGGACGTGAGGTCGTCCAGTTCGTCCGCGATCAGCAGGTCGGGGTCGAACTTCATCCCGGTGAAATGGCCGGCGAGTTCGAGTGAGAGCACGCCGTGCAGGCGGGTCCAGAAGGCGATCGCGCGGTGCAGCGTCGAGGACGGGGCAGGGTCGTCGCCCGCCCAGTCGCGATGGCCGTCCAGATGCTTGTCGAACGGGGTTTCCGGCTTGTCCACGGTGATCGCGCGGCACGCTTCGAGCAGCACGGCCATGACCTCGCTCGAGATGGCGGTGGTGTCCTCGGGCGCGTGGTAGCCGGGGACGGGCGTGCCGTAGATGAGGAAGTAGCGCTGCGGGTCGCTCCGGGCCCAGTCCCGGATCGTGACGGCGAGCCCGGCCAGATCTGCGCCGCCGTCGAACGCCGCGCGGACGGTGTCGGCGAGGCTCCGGTACGCGTCGCGGATGAGCGCGGTGATGAGGTCGTCGCGGCTGGCGAAGTACCGGTACAGGGCGGGACCGCTCATCCCGACCTGTTTGGCGATCGCGTTGAGGGACAGCGCGGGCACCCCGGCGGCGGCGATCTGCTCCCACGCGTGCTGCTTGATCTCCGCGCGCACCTGGTCGCGATAGCGCTCCCGCGGGCTCTTCCCGTCCGCGTCCGTCATCGGTCCTCCCGCTCTGTCGGCCCGAAGCTTAGTCGGCGCTCCGCGGGCAGGAGCGCAAGTTCGGCCGAAGCCTGCTCGCGCAGCGCGCCGAACGACGGCCCCTCGGAGAGGTCCACGGCCATGGCGAGGCACTCCCTGGCCTCCTCGAAGGCACCGGCCTCCCGCCAGGCCCGCCCCTCACGGACGGCGCAGGTCGCCTCCAGCGCGTCGAAACCGCCTTCCCACGCGAGCCAGCGGCCGGTGCGGTAGTGGCCCGCCGCCTCCCGCCATTCGGCGAGATCACCGAGCACGTCGCCGATGGCGCGCAGGGTCAAGGCCTTCAGCAGCCGGTGGAAAGCGGGATACGTGTCGGCGGCCAGCCGCTCGGCGTCGGAAAGCACGGCCCGGTGCACGGCGAGCGCTTCGGCGTGCCGTCCGGCGTTGAGCAGCGCGCGCCCGTAGACATTCCGCGCCGTGGTTTGCCCGTCCCAGAACGGGAGTTCGCCCGCCAGTTCGTACCCGCGCTTCGCGAACTCGAACGCTTCGTCGGTCTTCCCGGTCAGCCGCAGCACCTGGCCGAGGTAGATGGACGCCCAGGTCTGCTCGACGCGGTCGCCGATCCCGGCGGCGATTTCCAGCGCGCGGCGGTGCGCCGCCACGGCACCCTCGTCGTCGCCGAGACAGACGCTGGCGGCCCAGCCGACGAAGTTGAGCAGTTTCGCCTCGGCCCCGGCGTCGCCGAGCGCGTTCGCCGCGGCCGCGCCGAGCGAGAAGATCTCCCACCACGGCCGCTGGGCGCTCCGCCCGTCGGAATACCAGTGCAGTGCGACGGCGAGGTCCCGGACCTCCCGGTGGAGACCCTTCCGTGCCGCGATCCGGTGTGCGGCGACCCAGTTCCCGCCTTCGACGTCCAGCCAGCGGGCGCTTTCCTCCCGTGAGCCGAACCGGCCGTTCTCCGGCGCCCCGGGGTAGAACAGCCTCGCCGCTTCCGCCGCCTTGCCGAGCAGATGGGCGAGCACGGTGTCCCGCGCGGCCGGGTCCTCCTCCGCCTCGAACCGTTCCTCGGCGAACAGGCGGATCAGGTCGTGGAACTGGTGCCGTTCCGGCTCCGCCGTGCTCTGCAGGAGGCTGGCGTCGACGAGTTCGTCGAGCTGGTCACGGACGTCGGCGGGCGGCGCGCCGGAGACGACGACCGCGAGTTCGAGGCCGAAGTCGGCGCCGGGCACGGTCGCCAGCAGCCGGAACAGGCGCCGGGCCTCGGGCGAGACCGCGCGATAGGACAGGTCGAAAGCCGAGCGCAGCCGCAGATCGCCCGCCGCGAGCGCGCGCAGGCGGGTGCTTTCGTCGCGCAGCCGGTCGGCCAGCTGGGCCAGGGACCATTGCCGCCGGGTGGCGAGCCGGTTGCCCGCGATCCGGAGCGCGAGCGGCAGATATCCGCACAGCTCGGCGAGTTCGCGTGCCGCGGCGGGCTCCGCGGCCACCCGGTCGGCTCCGACGATCTTGGCGAGCAGGCCGGTCGCGCCGTCGTCCGAAAGCGCTTCGAGGGCGAGCCACCGGGCGCCTTCGAGCCCGGCGAGCGTCCTGCGGCAGGTGATCAGGGTGAGGGAACCGGGCCCGGTGACCAGCAGCGGCCGGAGCTGCGCCTCGTCGGCCGCGTTGTCGAGCAGCAGCAAGACTTTGCGGCGTTCGAGCAGCATCCGCAGCAACGCCGACCGTTCGGCGTCGGAGGCGGGCACCTGCCCAGGCGCGACGTCCAGCGCGCGCAACAGCCGGTCGAGCGCGGTCCCGGCGCTCAGCGGGCGTTCGTCCATCCCGCGCAGGTCCACCGCGTAGCCCCCGTCCGGGAACTCCGCGCGCCACAGATCCGCGGCGGTCACCGCGAGCGCGGTCTTCCCGACCCCGGCCTGCCCGACGATCGCGACCACGCCGCCACCTTCGGCGACCCTCGCGGACAGCTGCTCCAGCTCGCTTTCGCGGCCGGACAGATCCGCGGTCGGCGCGGGCAGCGCGCAGGTCGCCGCGATCTGGGCGGCCAGCGCCGGATTCCGGCGACGTCCCTGTTTGGCGACGGTGAGGAAGAACTCCCGGTCGCCGCCGGTCAGGCCGAGCGCGTCGGCCAGCACCTCGGCGGAGCGTTGCTGGGCGGCTCGCGCGCGGCCGCGTTCCAGTTCGCGCAGGGCACGGACGCTGATACCGGAGGCCTCGGCCAGGCGCCCCTGCGTCCACCCCGCGGCCCGACGGTGTTCGAGCAGGAGCTTGCCGAACACCGACCGCTTCTCGTTCGCCTCCACCGCGGCCCATTCAACCGGCAGGCTTCCGGCGACGAAAAGCTGCCCCCTGCTTCCGCTTGTCCGGCGTTCTCGGGGGCCGGTTACCTGGAAGGCATGTCGACGATCATGACGACGCCCGTGCGCCCGGTGCTCCGGGCCGAGAAGATCCGGGTCGCCGTGCACGCCGCCGACCCGCTCGTGCGGGCGGGACTGCGCAGCGCGCTCGGCGACGGGCCCGGCATCAGCCTGCGCGACGACCCGCGGCAGGCCGACGTCCTCGTCGCGGTCGCGGACGACGACCCCCGGCGTATCCCGGCCGGGTCCGCGCGGCTGGTGCTGGTGGCCGATCACCCCAACCAGGCCGAACTGTGGGCCGCGGTGGAACGCGGGCTCGCCGTCGTCGTCGCGCGCTCCGAGGCGACGCCGGCGCGGCTGCTGCGCGCGGTCGCCGACGCCCACGCCGGCCGCGGCGATCTGCCCGCCGAGCAGCTCGGCAGCCTGCTCCGGGGGATTTCGCGGCTGCACAAGGAAGTTCTCGAGCCCCGCGAGCTCACGCTCAGCGGTCTGTCGCCCCGCGAGACCGAAGTGCTCCGCCTGCTCGCGGAAGGATTCGACACCGGTGAGATCGCGCGTCGGGTGGCCTACTCCGACCGGACGGTGAAGAACATCCTGCACGGCCTGCTCAGCCGGTTCAACCTGCGCAACCGCACCCATGTCGTGGCGTACGCGCTGCGAGAGGGGCTCATCTGAGCGCTTTCAGATGACCCCTTCCCGGATCGCGTAGGCCACCGCGTGCGACCGGTTCCGCAGCCGCAGCCGGTCGGTGACCGCGTAGATGACGTTCTTCACCGTCCGCTCCGAATAGGCGAGTTCGGTGGCGATCTCCTGTGTGTCGAACCCGTCGGCCATCAGGCGGAGGACGTCGATCTCCCGCGAGGAGAGCGCCACCCCGGCGGGTACCTCGGGCGCGAGCATCTCCCGGTGCAGCCGCTCCGCGTGTTCGGTGAGCCTGCCGAGCAGATCCCGCGGCGGGTACACGGAGCCCGACGCGGCGGCCCGGACGCTGTCGGCCACGCGGGAGTCGGTCATCGCCGACCTCGGCAGGATGGCGACCACCCGGCATGCCACCGCCGCCGCGAGGCCACCTTCCTCGATCCGGTCGGTGACCAGCACGATCGGCCTGCCGATTTCGGCGGCGACCGCACGCAACGCGGTGACCGCGTCGGGGGAAAGCCGGTCGAACGCGGCGACCACGACATCGGTTTGGTCCCGCGCCCGGCCCTCGACCACCTGCACGGACGCGCGTGCCTCGAGGAGGTCGGCCATCCCGGCCTTCGTGATGGGGTCCAGTGCGCAGACGCTCACCCGGACTGGTCGCATATACCCTCTTCTGTCCACTGTGGATCTTCGATTTGTCAAGAGCCGCAAGGACAAAAAGCGCTGCCCGCATGAGCGGGCGGAGCTCTTGTACGGTGGGCTCCGGGTAGCGGCCCGCCTCGGGTGACCCCCACACTCTGATGGCGGGTCGCTTCCTTTCGTGCGGCGCGTGGCGATTCTCGCCCGCCGCGAACAGCCCCGGCAACGCGTTCGCCCGCCTCCTGCTTTCCCCGCCAACTGAGACTGGCCGAAGGGGCAAATTCGGCCCTGACCTGCGGTGACGCCACTTTGGCGCAATGTGACGCCAGGTTGGCCTTGCAATGGCGCCACCTTGGTGCCATGATGGCATCATGGATTTGACGCCCTTTGTGGACAACGTTCGCCGGGAACTCGCCGTCGCCGCCGAGGCTGGGGGAGCCGAGGCGAGCGCGCTCGCCGAACGCCTGACCGCGCCGCTCGCGTCGGCCATTCGTCTCGCGCTGCTGGACGCGCTGTCCGCCGCGTCGGACGAGATCACCCGTGACCTCGCGCCGGGTTCGGTCGAGGTCCGGTTGCGTGCCGGGGAAGCCAGCTTCGCCGTCACGCTGCCCGCGGTCGAACAGGCCCAGCCGGTCGCGGCCGCCGCGCCGGAGCCTCCGGCGGCGCCGCTGACAGAGGACGAAGGAGCCACCGCGCGGATCAACTTCCGGCTTCCGGAAAACCTCAAGACACGCGTCGAGGAAGCGGCGGCCGCGCAAGGCCGTTCGGTCAACGCGTGGCTCGTGCGCGCCGCGTCCGCGGCGTTGAACCCGTCGGAGCCGGCCGCGCCGCCCGCCCCGGCGAGCGGCGGTCGTCGCGGCGCGCAGCGCTACACCGGCTGGGTCAGCTAGACCTCGCCTGCCAGCACGAACACCGATCACACCACCTTCGAGGGGACAACCATGCCTTCTTTCGCCACCCCGGAACCCATTCTCGCGGACCTCGAGCCGGTCGTCGGCAACGTCCGCATCGTCGCCGGCGACCGCGCCGACACGGTCGTCGAAGTGGCGCCGCTCGACGAGAACAGCGAATCCGACGTCGACGCCGCGAAGCGGACCGTCGTCGAATTCTCCGGCGGCACCCTGACCGTCCGCGCGCCGAAGATGCGCCTGCTCGACTTCTCCAACCGGACGAGGTCGATCGACGTGACCATCGAACTGCCCGCCGGTTCCCGGGTGCAGGGCAGCACCGGGCTCGGCGACCTGACCGTGACCGGGCGGATCGCCGGCTGCCGCTACCGGTCCGGGACCGGGCACATCCACCTCGACCAGGCCGGGGAGCTGAAACTGCACTCCGCGTCCGGGAACATCGTCGTCGAGCACGCCGACGGGAACGCCGACATCAGCACGAGCTCCGGCCGGGTGCACGTCGGCCGGATCGACGGCACCGCGGTGGTCAAGAACTCCAACGGTGCCACCACGATCGGCGCCGTCGCCGATTCGATCCGCATCCGTTCGGCCAACGGCGACATCACCGTCGACAAGGCCGAAAGCGGCGTCGAAGCCAAGACCGCCAACGGTTCCGTCCGCGTACTCGACGCGGCCAGGGGCACACTCACCCTCGAGACGTCGCTGGGCGACATCGAGGTCGGCATCCGCGAGGGCAGCGCGGCCTGGCTCGACGTGAACACCCGGTTCGGCCGTGTCATCAACGACATGGCCGCCGCCACCGCGCCCGGCGACGCGACCGACAAGGTCGAGGTCCACGCCGGCACCTCCGTCGGCGACATCGTCGTCCACCGTTCCTGAAGGGGATCCCCGATGAGAAACCCGGCCATCTCCGCCACCGGACTGCGTAAATTCTACGGCGACAAGGTCGTCCTGGACGGTATCGATCTGCACGTCCCGGCGGGCACCGTCTTCTCGCTGCTCGGCCCCAACGGCGCGGGCAAGACCACCACGGTCAACATCCTGTCCACTTTGGTCACTCCGGACGCCGGTGCGGCGACCATCGCCGGAGCCGACCTCGGCACCGACCCGGACGGCGTCCGCGCCGCCATCGGCCTCACCGGCCAGTTCTCCGCCGTCGACAACCTCCTCACCGGCGAGGAGAACCTGTTCCTCATGGCGGATCTGCACCATCTGCCGCGCCGGGCGGGGCGCAAGCGCGCCGCCGAACTCCTGGAACGGTTCGAACTGTCCGACGCGGCGAAGAAGACGCCGTCCACCTTCTCCGGTGGCATGCGCCGCAAACTCGACCTGGCGATGACGTTGATCGGCGACCCGAAGGTCATCTTCCTCGACGAACCGACCACCGGCCTCGACCCGCGCAGCCGCCGCACGATGTGGCAGATCGTCCGGGACCTCGTCGACAGTGGCGTGACGATCTTCCTCACCACGCAGTACCTGGAGGAGGCCGATCAGCTCGCGGACCGCGTCGCCGTCCTCGACGGCGGCCGGATCGTCGCGCTGGGCACACCCGACGAGCTGAAGCGACGCGTGCCCGGCGGGCACATGCAGCTGAAGTTCCCCGACACGGTCTCGCTGCGTGACGCGACCCGCGTGCTTCGAGTGTCCACTTCGGACGAAGACGCGCTTGCGCTCCGCGTGCCGACTGACGGCACCGTCGCCGATCTTCGCGCCGTGCTGGACCGCCTCGAAGCCGAATCCGTCGCCGTCGACAGCCTCACCGTGCACACGCCGGATCTCGACGACGTGTTCCTCAGCCTCACCGGTCACCGGACCGACGCCACCAAGGAGATGGCCCGATGAGCACCCTGTCCCTTTCGATGCGCGACTCGGCGACCATGCTGCGCCGCAACATCCGGCATATGCAACGGTATCCGTCGCTCACCATCATGCTGATCGGCCAGCCGATCGTGTTCCTGCTGCTGTTCGTCTACGTTTTCGGCGGCACGCTCGGGAACGGCCTCGGCGGCGGAGGCGGCAGAGCCGAATACGTCGGCTATGTCACGCCGGCCATCCTCCTCGTGACCGTGTGCAGTGCCGCGCTCGGCACCGCGATCTCCGTGGCGACGGACATGACCGAAGGCATCATCGCGCGGTTCCGCACGATGGCGATCAGCAAGGCGTCGGTACTGACCGGGCACGTCGTCGGCGCGCTCATCCAGACGACGATCGCCCTCGCCGTGGTCTTCGGGGTCACGCTGCTCGTCGGCTTCTCGCCGACGGCGGGAGTCGGCGAATGGTTCGCGGTCGCCGGCCTGCTGTTGCTGCTGGCCCTCGCGCTCACCTGGCTTTCGGTGGCGCTGGGCCTGGCGGCCAAGAGCGTGGAGACGGCCAGCAACACGCCGCTGATCTTCATGCTGCTGCCGTTCCTCGGCAGCGGGTTCGTGCCCACCGACTCGATGCCCGCGTGGCTGCGCTGGTTCGCCGACTACCAGCCGTTCACGCCGGTCATCGAAACCCTTCGCGGACTGCTGCTCGGCACGCCGATCGGCAGCAGCGGCTGGTTCGCGATCGGCTGGTGCGTCCTGCTCTCGGCGGTCGGGTATGTGTGGTCGAAGTCCTTGTTCGCCAAGGAACGCGACCGCTGAGACGTCGGACTGGGGGTCGCCCCGGGCGGGAACGTTCTGTTCCGGTCCGGGGCGCCGGTCTTTCAACGCGCCGAAAACCCTCCAGCGCGCTAGCCGCGTCCGACTCCAGACGGACGTCCGCGCACGGGTCCGGCTCCTAGCCTGAACGCACACATTCCGTTCGACATCAAGGAGTCCGGGTTGCCCGACAAAAAAGCCATCGTGGCGGCCCTCGTCATCGCCGCCGCGCTGACCCCGGCGACGCCCGCCGCGGCGGAGGCGCCGACGCCACCAGCCGCGCCGATCACCTGGCACGGCTGCACGACCGGCCCCGGCGACCGGCTCGGCGCGGAACTGGACAAGGCCGGCGCGCAATGCGGCGAGGTCGTCGTGCCGGTCGACTACCGGCGCCCGGAGGGCCGCGAGATCACCATCGCGCTGTCACGGATCAAGGCCACCGATCCGGCGCGCCGCCGCGGCGTGGTGCTGCTCAATCCGGGCGGACCCGGCGGGCCCGCGATGGAGCTGGTCCTGGCCGGGCCGTCGATGCCGGAGATCGCCGCGCGGTACGACCTCGTCGGCATGGATCCCCGGTTCGTCGGGCGTAGTTCACCGCTGCGGTGCGCTTGGCACACCGACACGTTCGCGCGGTCGGCCGGGCCGGACGCCAGGTCGTTCCGTGAGAGCGTGGCCTTCGCGAAGGAGCTGGCGCGCGGCTGCTCGGGCAACGACCACGAGCTTCTGCGGGCCGCGTCGACCCGCAACACCGCGCGGGACATGGACGTCGTGCGTGCCGCGCTCGGCGAGCGGAAGATCTCGTACATCGGCGCTTCCTACGGGACCTATCTTGGCGCGGTCTATCTCCAGATGTTCGGTTCGCGGGCCGACCGGTTCGTGCTCGACTCCGCGGTCGATCCCGGCGTGTTCGGGCCGGGCCTGCTCCGGTCGACCGCCCCGGCGCTCGACGCCGCGCTGAAGAACTGGGCGAAGTCCGCCGCGGGCCGGGAGCTGGGCGAGCAGACCGTGCGGGACATCGCGCGAGCGGCGGAGCGGCGGCCGTTCCGGGTCGGAAAGTACACACTGGACGGTCATCTGGCGCCGTATCTGTTCTTCGCGCACCTCTACGACGACAGGCCCGCGTCGCAGGCCGAGTTCGCCGCCACCGTGCGGACACTCCGCGATGCCGCGGCGGGCCGTCCCGTGACGCCTTCGCCGTCGTTGAACGAACTCCTCGACGGTTTGACGACCGGATCCGGCGCCGCGACCGACCGGGCCGGGACGCCGGTCGTCTGCGCGGATCGCGCGGCTTCCCGCGCGCCGGCGGAGTACTACCGGGACATCCAGTCGCATCGGCAGGCCGAGCCACTGTTCGGCCCGCTGGCCCGCAACATCACGCCGTGCGCGTTCTGGCCCGTGACGCCCGCCGAACCCGCCACCCGGATCCACAACGGCTCACCGGCGTTGCTCCTCGGCTCGACCGGCGACCCGGCGACGCCCTACGCCGGGCAACTCGCCATGCGCAGGGTGCTCGCCGGATCGCGCATGGTGACGCTGGAAGGCGCGTACCGCCACTCGGTGTTCTTGAAGGGTGACGCGTGCGTCGACGCGGCGGTGCGGGACTACCTGCTCGGCGGCGAACTCCCCGCGGACCGGGTGTGCCGCTCGTGACGGATCAGCAGGCGAGATCGTGCCGCGGCCGTGCCCCGGTGACCAGGAACTCCGTGGCCAGGTCGTTCGCGCACTTGTTGTCCTTGAACAGGTACGCCAGATGCCCGCCCTGGTCGGCGGTGACCATCCTGGCGCGGTCGCCGAACGCTTGACGCAGCGTCCGTGCTCCTGCCAGCGGTGTGGCGGGGTCGCGGAGGTTCTGCACGATCAGGACGTTCGACGGGCCGCGGCCGGTGATCTTCACGGGCGGTTCGATCGGTTCGGACGGCCAGAACGCGCACGGGGTGATGTCCGCGGCCGCCGCGCCGAACAGCGGATGGCGGAACCGGTCGATGGCGACGTTGCGTCGATACGTGCCGACGTCTTCCGGCCAGTCGGAGTCGTTGCAGATCACGTGCAGCTGACTCGCGATGTAGTTGTCCGGCGGGTAGCCCGCACCGGACAAAGGCGTCGGGACGGGCTTCCCGGTGTCGAGCGCGCGCCAGGTCTCGGCCAGGTGCGGCAGCTTGCTGTCGTAGTAGAGATCGGCGAACGTGACGTGGCGGAACACCTGGCCGTTGTAGCCGTCCGGGCTCGGTGTCCGGTCCAGTCGCGCGGCGAGCTCGAAGTACTTCGCCGTCACTTGCGCCGGCGTCCGGCCCAGGCCGTATTCGGGTTTCGAGGCGGCGAACTTCGCGAAGTCCGGGAAGCGGTCTTCGACGCTTGGCCGAACAGGCGAGAGAAGGAGGCGTCCCAGCCGCCTGGGCCGGTCGCGCTGTCGATCAGGAACCGGTCGCTGCGCTCGGGGAACAACGACGTGTACACCGAGCCGAGGTAGGTGCCGTACGAGATGCCGAAGTAGTTCACCTTCCGCTCGCCGAGCGCCTCGCGCACCCGGTCCATGTCGCGGGCGGTGTTGGCGGTCGTCATGTACGGCAGGAGCGGGGCGGTCGCCGAGGAACCGCATTTCGCGGCGACGGCGGCGACCCGCTGCGCCTCGCTCGTGACGTCGGCCGAATTCCGGGCGTATCTCGGGATGTTGGTCGGATGCTCCGCGAGGGACAGCCCGCACGTCACCGGCGTGCTGTTGTGGACGCCGCGCGGGTCCATGCCGATGACGTCGTAGGCGTCCAGCACCGCCTGCGGGATGTTCAGCTTCTTGAGCGTGGCCGGATAGGCCAGCCCTTCGCCACCGGGGCCACCGGTGTTCGTCAGCAGTACGCCGCGGCGCTTCTCCGGTTTGGTGCTCGCCAGCCGGGAGATCGCGATCTCGATGGTCTTCCCGCCGGGATCGCGGTAGTCCAGCGGTACCTGGATCGTGCCGCATTCCAGGCTGAGGCCCGCCGCCTCTTCCGGGCACGGTCCCCATTTCGGCGCAGGTGAGGCCGACGCTACCGCCGGGGCCGCTGTGGTCACCAAGACCGCGACCAGAACGGGAAGTAGTTTCATTCCACTTCGGACGGTCATCGGCGCGGCTCCCAGCGGAAGAGCCGCGTCGCCAGGACGACGGCGACGACGACCCACGCCAGCGTCGGGGCGAGCAGGAGTAGCGAGTCGGCAATGGCCACGCCGCCGTTCCAGGCGTTGACGGCGAGTTCCGTCGCCGAGCCTCCGGGCAGCAGCCTTTTGACCAGGGTCAGCTCGTCGGTGCCGGAGATGCCGACCCAGCTGGCGACGGCGATCACACCGAGACTGACCGGCAAGGTGGTGACCTGGGCGTGTTCGGGGGAGTTGGTCAGGCCGGCGGTGGCCAGGCCGAGGCCGATCATCATGGCGACGCTGGCGAGCACCGCCACCACCAGCAGGGCGACGTCGGCGGGCGTTCCGGTGATCGAGCCCAGCACGATCATGATCACCGCCACCTGGACGAGCGAGATGACGGTGACCGGCAGCACCAGGCCGACCAGGATCGACGCGTCACCCGCCGCCGTGGAGCGCAAGCGCTTGAGGAAGAGGTTCTGCCGTCGCGAGGCCAGTGTGGTCACCGCGCTGGTGTAGAGGCCGAACGCGCAGACGGTGAACATCACGATCGCCGCGATGTATCCGAGGCTGCCGATCTTGGCGAAGACCTCGTGCTGGTAGACGAAGAACGCGGAGATGGCCAGCGGCATCACGAAGCTGGTGATCAGGACCGAGCGGTTCCGGAAGATCTGGATCAGCTCGCTGCGGGCTATCGAAAGCATGAGAGAGTCCTTTGTGGCTAGTCGTTGTCGATGGCGCGGAACACGTCGTCGAGCCGGGTCGGGCCCGCTTCGAGATCCCGTAGTTCGATGGCGTTGTCCTGCGCCCACCCCAGCAGGACATGCAGATCCTTCTGCAGGCCGAAGGTCTCGATGACGAACTTCCCGTCGTGTTCGGTCCTGCCCTGCAGCGGCAGCGCGGGGGCCGAAGGCGGCAGGGCGAACCGGATCACGGCGGGCAGCGTCCGCGTGAGTTCGGAGACCGTGCCCTCCCGGTGGAAGGTGCCCCGGTGCATCAGGCCGATGCGGTCGGCGCGCTGCTGGGCCTCTTCGAGGTAATGCGTGGTGAGAACGATGGTCGAACCGTCCTCGCGGAGTTTGTCGACCGCGTCCCACAGCGCGTCCCTGGACTGGATGTCCAGACCGGTCGTCGGCTCGTCGAGGAACACCAGCCGCGGCGAGCCGTACACCGCGGTCGCGAAGTCGAGCCGCCGCTTCTCACCCCCGGAAAGCTGCGACACCTTCGTGTCGGCCTTGCGGGTCAGGTCCACGATGCCGAGCACCCGTTCGAACCGGTCCGTGCGCCGCGTCAGGCTCCCGATGAGGCGGATCGATTCCCTCACCGTCAGATCCGGTGAGAAACCGCTCTCCTGCAGCATGATGCCCATTTCGGGGCGGACGGCGACGCGGTCCCTCGGGCTCTTCCCCAGCACCCGCACCGTGCCCGACGTCGGATTCCGGTGTCCTTCCAGGGTTTCCAGGGTCGAGGTCTTCCCGGCGCCGTTCGTGCCGAGCAGGGCGTAGAACTCGCCCTGCCGGACCTGGAAGGACAGATCCTTCACGGCGTGGAAGTCGCCGTACTTCAGGTTCAGGCGGTCAACGTCGATTGCTGTCGAAGTCATGCCCTGATTCCAGCCGCCCGGCCGCGGCCCGGCCAGTGTGCTCACGTCACGAACGGGTATGACGCAGTGTCACTGGTGCCCGCCTTCGCGCAGGGCCGATACTGGGCTCATGTCTGCTGTGGACACCGAGCCGGCGAAGGGAAAGCTGCGCCGGCTCAACCTCACCATGTTCTTCCCGCTGCTCGTCGTCGGCGGGGTGATCGTGGTCGCGTCCGACGCGCGGACCTGGTGGCACGCGGTCGTCCTGAGCGCGGGCGTGCTGGCGGCCATGGTCGCCTTCGTACGGTGGGCGGCGGGCGAGGTCCTGCGGGTGGCGATCCCGTGCCTGGTCGTTTCGGCGGCCGTGTGGCCGTTCTCGGTGCTGGTGGCAGGCGGGAGTTCGTCGTTCTTCGGCGTCTTCCTCGTGGGTTCCCTGGTCGTCCCCCAGTTGCCCCGGCACCGGATCGCGGCGGCCGTCGCGCTGGTCGCGTACATCGCGGCGGTGGGGGCGCTGAGGCCGCTGGTCTCGCACGAGGACGTCTCCGGTGAGCTGACCGGCTTCGTGTTCGTCCCGGCGGCGATCACGGCCGTCGTGCTCGGCCTAATGTTCCCCAACAAGCGGTTCTACGACGTCGTCAAGGAGCTGGAAGAGTCGCGTGAGCGGGAGGCGGAATTGGCCGTGATCCGGGAACGCGTCCGGTTCGCGAGCGATCTGCACGACATCCAGGGCCACACGCTGCACGTGGTGAAGCTCAAGACCGCGCTCGCCAGGAAGCTGGTGGACATCGACGCCGAGCGGGCGAAACAGGAACTCGGGGAGATCCACGCGCTCGTGGCCGACACGATCACCCAGACGAAGGAACTCGCCTACGCCCAGCGCCGGCTCAACCTCTCCGCCGAACTGGAGAACGCGAGGAACCTCTTCGAGGCCGCGGGGATCCGCGTGCGCGTCAACCGGGAGGCGGACGTCGATCCGGCGGCGGGCAGGCTGCTCGGCCAGGTGCTGCGCGAGACCACGACCAACATCCTGCGCCACGCGCAGGCGAGCCGCGTGCGGATCACGCTGTCGGAATGGAGCATCAGTATCGTCAACGACGGTGCCCAGCGAGCGCCGCTGCCCGAACTACGCGGGCTGGCCGCGCTCGAACAACGTGTCGTCGCGGACGGTGGTGAACTGACGGTGCAACAGGAAGACGGGCAGTTCGTGACGGCCGCGTCGTTCCCCGCCCGGGAGGGACGATGACCACGGTCGTGCTCGCCGACGACGAAGCCCTGCTGCGCAAGGCGATGGCGGCGTTGCTCCCGCTCGAAGGCGAGATCACCGTCCTCGCCGAGGCGGAGAACGGCGAAGAGGCCGTCGAGGCCACCTTGCGGCACGAGCCCGACGTGCTCGTCATCGACCTCGAAATGCCTGGGGTGGACGGGCTGGGCGCGGTCGCGGAGATCCGCCGCACCCGGCCGAACCAGGTCATCCTCATGCTGACCCGGCACGCGAAACCCGGGGTGCTCCGCAAGGCCCTCAAACTCGGCGTCCAGGGCTTCGTGAGTAAGGCCGCCGAGCCGTCGCACATCACTTTCGTCATCGGCGCCCTGCACCAGGGCAAACGCTGGATCGACCCGGACGTCTCCGCGCTCGCCGTCGTCGACGACTGCCCCCTCACCGAGCGGGAACTGGAGGTGCTGCGGGTGACCGGGGAGGGCTATTCCGTCGCCGAGATCGCCGCGCAGCTCCACCTCGCGCAGGGCACGGTGCGGAATTACCTCTCGAACGCGATGCAGAAGACCCAGACGCAGACCCGGCACGAAGCCGCCAGGTACGCCCGCGAGCACGATTGGCTTTAGCGAGCCCGCACGTGCGCGCGTTCCCCCTGCGGTCCGAAAAGGACCAGGGTTTCGACGGCCTTCCCGTCGGCCGAACCGAGCCAATGCGGCAGCGCGGTGTCGAACTCGGCGGCCTCGCCGGGTGGCAGGACCATGTCGCGGTCGCCGACCACCAGCCGCAACCGTCCATTGAGGACATACACCCATTCGTAGCCGCCGTGGGTCTGCGGCGTGGGTTCCGCCGGTTCGGCCCTGCTGGGGATGAGCATCTTGAACGCCTGCACCCCGCCGGCGCGCCGGGTGAGCGGCAGGAACGTCATGCCGTGGCGGTGGATCGGCTGGAGGTGGATGCGCGGATCACCGGTCCGGGGAGCGCCGACGAGGTCGTCGAGCGGCACGCCGTGCACGCGGGCCAGCGGCAGCAGTAGCTCCAGCGTCGGCCGCCTGCCGCCGCTTTCCAGCCGCGACAAGGTGCTTTCCGAGATCCCGGTCGTCGCCGACAGCTCGGCCAGGGTCAGGCCCCGGCGTTTGCGCAGCGCCCGCAGGCGGGGGCCGACCGCGTCCAGTACCTCGTCCGTCTCGTCCATGTCGCCGATCTTGCCAGGTCGGCAAGTTTTCGTGCCAAATCGGCTGCGCTGAGGCGAGGGTGGCGATCATGAACGCGACGGAATTCTGGGACGAACTCTACGAACGGCGCGCCGCCGAAACGCCGAAGGTGAACGCGAGACTGGCCGAGATCGCGGGCCCGCTGACGCCGGGCACCGCGCTCGACCTCGGCTGTGGTGGCGGGGGAGACGCGGTGTGGCTGGCCGCCCGAGGCTGGCGGGTGACCGCGGTCGACATCTCCGGAGCGGCCGTGCGCTCGCTCCGGGAACGCGGCGGGCCGATCACGGCGCTCCGCGTCGATCTCGCCGAGGACTTCCCCGGCGGCACCTTCGATCTGGTGTCGGCGCAGTACTTCCACACACCGTTCGAGCTGGACCGCGCCCGCGTCCTGCGCACCGCCGCGGGGTCGGTGAACCCCGGCGGGCGGCTGGTCGTCGTCGACCACGGCTCCGCCGCGCCCTGGTCGTGGGACCAGGACGCCCAATACCCCACTCCTGCCGAGGTGGCGGCCGGATTGCAGCTCGACCCGGCGGGCTGGTCGATCGACCGCGCGGAGGCGGCGGAACGCCTGGCCACCGGCCCGGCGGGCCGGACCGCGATGGTCGTCGACCACGTCCTGGTGCTCCGGCGGGCAGGCCGATGAGCCGCAAACGCGACGCCGGGCCGCCTTCGACGGGCGCCGGGGAGAAAGACGTCCTCGCCGGATTCCTCGACTATCTCCGGACCGCGGTCATGGCCAAGGCCGAAGGGGTGCCGGAAGACCGGGCCCGCGCCCCCGGCGTGCCGTCCGGCACGAATCTGCTGGGCCTGGTCAAGCATTTGACCCACGTCGAACGCCACTGGCTGCTCGGCCACCGCGTCACCGACTGGAAGGCGACGTTCCGGCCGGGCCCGGACGACACGACGGCGTCGATTCTGGCCGCCTACCGGGAAACCGTCGCCGAGGCGAACACCGAGATCGCTTCCTGGGACGACCTCGCCGCGACCGGGCCCCGCCGGGGATCACGGCGCTGGACGCTGACCCACCTGATCGAAGAGACCGCACGGCACGCGGGACACGCCGACATCCTGCGCGAACTGATCGATGGCGCCACCGGGCGCTGAAACGGAGATCCCCATGTTCCACCGAGCCGCCGCGTTCGTCGTGGCCCTCGTCCTGCTGACGGCCTGCGGTCCGCCCCCGGCCGCCGCCCCGCCCTACGAGAACGTCACCCGCGGCGACACGGCTTTCGCGAGTCAGTTCCGGCACGAGTTCGCCGACGTCGACGGCGTGAAGATGCACTACGTCACCGGCGGCAAGGGCGCCCCGCTCGTCCTGCTGCACGGCTGGCCGCAGACTTGGTACGGCTGGCACCGGGTCATGCCCGCGCTGGCCGAGCACTTCACGGTGTACGCCCTCGACCTGCCCGGACTCGGCGACAGCGCCGGCTCGCCGCCCAGCTACGACAAGGCGACCCTCGCCCGCTATGTGCACGGCCTCGTCGCCGGACGACTGGGCCTGCGCGACGCCCGGATCGCCGGGCACGATCTCGGCGCCGCGGTCGCCTTCCAGTACGCGGCGCAATTCCCTGGCGACATCACCAAACTCGCGTACCTCGATCTGCCGCTGCCGGGCCCCGCGCTCGACGCGACCGCCTACCGGAATCTGAGCTGGCACATCGCCTTCCACTCGCAGAAGACGGTTCCCGAAGCCGTCGTCGGCGACGACGTCCGCGAATACCTGTCCCTGTTCTACCCGCAGGTCGCCTACTCCGGGACGGCCTTCGGCGGGCCAGGAGTGCCGTCGCCGTTCGACGACGCCGAGATCGACGAGTACGCCCGCACCTACACGAGGCCGGAGGTCCTGCACGGCGGTTTCGAGCTCTACCGCACGCTCGGGCAGGACGCGACCGCGAACGCCGGCGCGAAACCGATCACGACTCCCACCCTGCTGATGACCGCGGAAGGTCTGCTCGAACCGCAGAAGGCCACCCTCGCGCCCCGCGTCGCGAACCTGGCCCGCGCCGTGGAGGTGCCGAGGGCGGGACATTGGCTCGCCGAGGAGAATCCGGAGTTCGTGAGCGCCGAACTGGTCGCGTTCTTGAAGTAGTTGCCCAAGATCGAGAACCTTTGCGATGCTTCCCCCATGTCCACCCTGGAAGTCCTCAACCACCCGTTCCGCGAGCAGTTCGAGGTCTTCCTCGACGAACACCGTCGTGTCCTCGACAAGTCACTGGAAGGCCTGACCGAGGAAGAGGCCCGCCGGTCGCTCGTCCCCTCCCGGACGACCCTGCTCGGCCTGGTTAAGCACGCGACCTTCGTGGAGAAGGTGTGGTTCGTGGAAGCCGTCACCTGCCGCCCGCGGACCGAGATCGGCCTTCCCGAGACACCGGACGAATCGTTCATCCTCGCCGAGGAGGACACGATCGACTCCGTGCGGCAGGCGTACCGCGAAGCCTGCGAGGCGTCGCGCAAGGCGGCGGCCGCTCTCGAACTGGACGACCTGCTCCACGGCAACCGGCGCGGCCCGCTTCCGCTGCGATGGGTGTACCTGCACGTGCTGCGTGAACTCGCCCAGCACGGCGGTCACGCGGACATCCTGCGTGAGCAGATCCTGAGCTCCCGGTAGACGACGATGACCGGGGAGCGGGCGCTCCCCGGTCATCGCGCTCAGTGCGTCAGGAACGGGTCAGCGTGACCCCGTACTTGTTCGCCGCGTCCACGACGGGCTGGTAGTAGGAGTACGAACCCGTGGCGTTGGCGCCCTGGTTCCAGCCGCAGTCGTGGCCGTCGGCGGGGCCGCCGGAGGTCATGCCCTGCGCGGTGTTGCCCGCGATGTAGGCGCCGCCGCTGTCGCCGCCCTCGGTGCAGACGGTCGACTTGGCCAGGCCGGTGGTGGCGACGCTTTCGCCGCTGTAGCGGACGGTCTGGTTGTACGCGGTGATCTTTCCGCAGGTCCAGCCGGTGGTGTTGCCCGCCTTGCACAGCGTGGTGCCGACCGGCGCCTTCGAGCTGCCGGTGATCCGCACCGTGGTGCCCATGCGGGTGTCGACGTAGCCGCGGCCGGTGTCCTCGGCGTCGATGTCCATCAGGCCCATGTCGGCCGACGGGAACTGGGTGGCGACACCGCGGCCGATGTGGACGCCGCTGCGGTTGAGGATGTCGGGGTTGCCTTCGACGCAGTGCCCGGCGGTGAGCATCACGTTGTTGCCGTTGCTGGTGGTGCCGGGGAAACCGAGCGAGCAGTTGGTGCCGGGGACGAGGTCCATGATCTGGCCGGGGATGACGTCGGCCTGCGTGGTGTTCCCGTTGGCGACGCCGGTCTGGACCGACACGCCCGGCAGTGCCGTGAGGCGGCGGACGAGGGCGCTGTCGGCACCCGGCTGCACGGTGACGACGACCTGGTCGGCCGCGAGTTCCGGACCCCAGGCCTGCACCTGGCCGACGTCCTTGCCGATCACCGTGCCGACCTTGGCGGACAGGGCGTTCAGCGCGTTCTCGCCGCGGGCGGCGGTGCGCGGGGTGAGCCCGGCCGAGCGGAGCTCCTTGGCGGAGGCGGCGTCGGCGTTCACCACGAGGGCGCCGGCGTCGTCGAAGTACGCGCCGTCCGTGTGGAGACCGCGCGTTCTGATGCTCTCCAGCGACGCGATCAGGTTCTTCTCGTGGTCCAGCTTCTGGGCGGCCTGAAGCGGGCTGACCTTGAGCTGGGCGGCGAGGGTCTCGAGCATCGTCTGGTCGTAGGCGGTGACCGGCGCGGCGGTCGCCGGCACGGCGAGCGCTCCGATTCCGGCACAGACGCTCAGCAGGGTGAGCATGACGGGTCCGCGAATTCGCATGCGAATTTCCTTCGATAAGGAGGGAACGACGAACCGCCGGAATATGTTCGGAAAGCGCAGGGGACCGGGCGGTTCATCTCGACGTCACGCACAGTACGAGCGCCCGTACGGCATGCCGTAGCGCCGAAAGTAGGATCCGTGATCGCGGACCTACTTTCGTATGCGGAAAACGTGAATTGCCCGCGTAATCAATTGCGCGGAAGTGTCATTGGCGCAAAAGTGCCATGTCGAGGTAGCTCTCGAGCGCGGCGGCGCCGGAGAGCAGGGCGCGTCCCCTCGCCGAGAGACGCGAGTGCCAGTCGCGCAGCGCCGACTCCAGCGGGACGACCCCGCCCGCCGACCGGACCTGGTCGAGCACCGGCGCGATGCGCTCCAGGAGGTAGCCGCCGCGCCTGAGCTGATGCGTCAGTTTCGCGTCGCGCACGTCGGCCGCGCTGTAGACGCGATAGCCCGTCTTCGGGTCGCGTCCGGGCCGTAGCAGGCCCGCTCGTTCCCATTCGCGCAGCGTGGCGGGCTGGACGCCGAGCTTCCGCGCCAGCGGGCCGACGAACATCTCACCCCGCTCCTGCGCCACGGGTTCGAGATCGCGGATCGCGGCCGCGACGTCCTGGAGGGTGCGGCGGTCGTCGAGCAGCTGCGCGTGGCTTTCGTCGATGAGCCGGAGAGCCTCCTCGACCGCGTCCTGGTTGACCGCGCGCATGATCGACGACGCCGTCGCGTGGCCGTGCCCTGGTACGAGGGCGAGGAACGCGCGCAGGGCTCGCGCGTGCAGTGGCGTGTAGGCGCGATAGCCCTGCGGACCGCGTTCGGCGGCGGGGAGGATGCCGTCCGCCTCGTAATTGCGGACGGCTTGGGTGGACAGACCGTGCTCGCGCGCCAGGTCGACCGGCCTGAGCCGCTCGCGGGGTTGAAGGTTCCGGCCCACCGCCCCACGATATTCGGTCTACCGGCCGCGCGAGGAGTCCGCCCGCCGCTCGTAACGGGCGCGAGCCAGCCGATAGGCCGTTTCGAGCAGCTCGCGGGTGGCCGTCTCGGTGTTCGACGCCGGGTTGACCACCGCCAGCCAGCCCGCGGTGCCGTACACGGGGTGGGCGACCAGGGTGTCAGCGGCGGCGGGGTCCTGGCCGAGCTGCCGGTTGAACTCCTTCTTACCGGCGTGGATGTTCACGCGGAACGTGTCCGGCCGGTCCAGCCGCGAGCTCTCGTCGCCGGGGTAGTTCTTGGTCACGATCGTCGCGAACGGCTGGACGTTCGTCGGGACGACACCGTCGGGGGAGTAGTAGAAGAACGCGTCGCCCCAGCTGAGTTCCGGCCATTCGTCGCCGGGCCTGGGGGTGAGGGTCAGCACGCCGTCGAGGCCCGAGACGAGGCCGATGATCTCTTCGATGGTCATGTGCTCAAGCGTGGCATTAAAGTGCTTGTGGAGGGTTCGAGCGGGTTTTCGACGGAGTGAAGGGTGTCAAGTCTCAAATCGATGCGCACGGCGGAGGTCGCGCGCCTGGCGGGGTGCTCCGTCCAGCAGGTGCGCAACCTCGAACGCGACGGCGTGCTCCCGGCGGCGTCGCGGACGGCCTCGGGTTACCGGAGCTACGGGGAGATCCACCTCCGGTCCGCGCAGGCCTACCGCGCGCTCGCCGCCGGGGTGGGGCCGGTCGAGGCCAAGAAGATCGTCCGCGCCGTGCACCGGGATCCGCTGCCCGAGGTGCTCGCGCTCCTCGACGCCGCCCACGCCGGGCTCGACGCCGAACGCGCGGATCTCAGGGAAGCCAGGGAAGCGGTCCGGGTGATCTCGCACGAACCGATCGAAGACGTACGCGGGTCGGACTCGATGAGCGTCTCCGAGCTCGCGTCGGCGCTCGGTGTGCGCCCGTCGACGCTGCGGCACTGGGACACGGAACGGCTCGTCGTCCCCGGCCGCGATCGGCGGGGGACGCGGCGGTACACGCCTGCCCAGGTGCGGGACGCGCGGATCGTGCAGCAACTGCGGCTGGCCGGTTACCGGGTCGCGCCGCTTCGGGCCTTGATGCCGGAGCTGCGGCGCTCCCGGCGGGTGGAGGACGTCGCGTCCGCCCTCGCCGCAAGGGACGCCGGGATCGCGGCCCGCTCACGGGCGCTTTTCGACGGCACCGCCGCCCTTTCGCTGGTGGTGCGGGAGGCCGAGAGGTGAGCGCGCCTTCCCCGCACGGTCCGGGCCCGGCGCTGGTGTGGGGGGGGGGCCCGGGGCGGGGGGCCCAACGGCGGGCGGCGGGGGGGGGGGGCGCGGGGCGNACGTTGACCGCCGGGCGCTACTGACCGCTTTGGGCGTGGTGGGCGTGTCTCGAAAGCCACTTTCGGGACATCTGACGTCGCGAAAGTGGCTTTCGCGACATGCCTTCCCACGCGAGTGCAGGTCCACATAGGACAGAAGTGGGGCCGGATCGCTCTCAGCGCGTGCAGCGCCAGAAGACCGTCGCCGAATAGGGCGAGATGACCACCTTGTAGTACTCCTCGCAGTCGGTGAACCCGGCCCGTTCCGCCTGGGTCCTGGCGTCGTGGCGGGCGTGGAAGAGCGCGAGGCCGAAGTCGCTCGACCCGTGCCCGACGAATTCCCTGGTCTCCTGCGTGCTCGCCGATGCGGGGTTGGCGATCGCACCCGAGATGGCGGCCGCGCCGAGCAGCGCGAGCAACGTTTTCCTCATACCGGCCACGCTAGGGCCGCGACGGTGCGCGATTCGCCCACTGGATGGACGTTCCCGCGGCCTCCGTCCGTCGCAGCCGGGTTCGCACGGGGCGCGAAACGGCTATCGTCGCGGCATGTCTTCTCGCAAAGTGGGAACCCAGCGGGCCTTCGACGCGGCCGCCGCCGATTTCGCCGCGCTCGGGCGGCATCTCTGGGAGCCGATCGGCGCCGCCACGGTGGCGGCGGCCGGGCTCGGTGAAGGAGACCGCGTCCTGGACGCCTGCTGCGGCACCGGGGCGTCGGCGATTCCCGCGGCGCGCGCTGTCGGTGCCACGGGCGTGGTGGACGCGATCGACCTCTCGGGGCCGATGATCGGCGAACTGCGCCGCCTTTCGGCCGATCTGCCGCAGTTGCGCGCCCACGAGGCCGACGCGACGGCATGGGGCACCGGCGGCTACGACGTCGTGCAGTCCGCGCTCGGCATCTTCTTCTTCCCCGACATGACGGACGGCACCGAGCGGCTGATCGGCCGGGCTCGGCCGGGCGGCCGGGCCGTGTTCACGATCTGGCGCGGCGGGTCGATGGTGGCGGCGGGTCGCCATCTCGGCCGCGCGGTGGCGGCGGTGACGGATTCCGCGCCGCCGCCCGAACGCGAGCCGGGTTTGATCGACCGCATCGACCAGGCAGGCCCTTACGGAGATTGGCTTTCCGAGCGGAATCTGTCCGATGTGGACGTCGTGGTGAACGAGCTGCGACTGGAGATGACACCCGAGGTCGCTTGGCTGGTCATCATCGGCTCCGGGTTCCGGGGACTGCTCGACGACCTCGATCCCGGCGTCGTCGAGCAGGTGCGTGAGCGCTACCTCGATTCCCTGCGGGCCGAGGGCGTGACCGAACTCGACGCCACGACACTGATCGGCTCCGGCACCGTCCGCTGACGGCCGAGCCCAATTCGGTGTACAGTCGTTCACTCAAACCGGGGTGAACGGCGGGACACGGGTGCGACCAGACAACGACTCCTCTGTTCGGGGCCGCGGGCAGGGGCCGTTCGGCTCCTGGCTGCTCGGCCCGCTCGACCAGGATTCGGCCGTGTTGCGCCGCCGCGTCCAGGGACTGCTCACCGGGACGCTGATCGCGACCAACGTCATCGGCGCGCTGGTCGTGGTCGGGCTGGCGGCGCTGCTCATGCCCGCTCCCGGCATGTCCGGCGAACTCGTCCGCGTGACCGCGATCGCGGTCCCCGTCTACGTGGTCTCCGCCGTCGTCGTGGGCGCGCTGTGGGGCACTCGCGGCGCGCTGCGGACCCTGCGCTGGGCCGCCGACGGCCGGACGCCGAGCGACGAGGAGCGCGCGGCCAGCCTCCGCGTCCCGTTGCGGCTGACGCTGGTCCAGGCCGTGCTGTGGGGCATCGCGACCGTCGTCTTCGGTGTGCTGGCCGCGCTGGTGCAGCCGCGGGTCGTGCTCACCGAACTGCTCGTGGTCGCCTTCGCGGGGGTGGTCGTCTGCGCGATCGCCTACCTGGCCGGGGAGTTCATCCTGCGGCCGTACGCGGCCCTCGCCCTCGCGGGCACCTCGCCGGACCGGCCGCTCAGCGGCGGGGTCAATCTGCGGATGCTGCTGTTCTGGTGCCTCGGCACCGGGGTGCCGGTGGCCGGCCTGGTGGTCACGGCGGTGCTGGCGTGGGTGCGAGGCGACGTGTCGACCACGAAGCTCGCCATCTCGGTCATCGCGCTCGGCCTCGTCGTGCTGGTCTTCGGGCTGCTGGTGACCGTGTTCACCGCCCGGGCCGTGGTGAACCCGATCCGGTCGGTGCAGCACGCGCTCGGCCGGGTCCGGGCCGGTGACTTCGCCGTGGAGATCCCGGTCTACGACGGCACCGAACTCGGTCTGCTGCAGGCGGGTTTCAACGGGATGGCCGTCGGCCTCGCCGAACGCGAACGTTTGCGTGACCTGTTCGGCAGGCATGTCGGCGAGGACGTCGCGAGCGAGGCGATGCGCACGTCGGCCGAACTCGGCGGCACGGTGCGGACGGTGTCGGTGTTGTTCGTCGACCTGATCGGGTCGACCGCGCTGGCCGCGAGCCGCCCGCCCGAGGAGGTCGTCGGCCTGCTCAACCGGTTCTTCGCGGTGGTGGTCGACGAGGTCGACCGCAACCACGGGCTGGTCAACAAGTTCGTCGGTGACGCCGCGCTGGCGATCTTCGGCGCACCGGTGCGGCTGGCCGACCACGCGACCCTCGCACTGTCCGCGGGCCGGGCGATCTCGCGCAGGCTGGCGGCGGAGGTACCCGAATGCCCGGCCGGGATCGGGGTGGCGACGGGTGAGGTGGTCGCCGGCAACGTCGGCGACCCGCGGCGGTTCGAGTACACGGTGATCGGCGACCCGGTCAACGAAGCCGCCCGGCTGACCGAACTGGCGAAGAACGTCGAAGCCCGGTTGCTCGCTTCGTGGACGGCGATCGAATCCGCCGCCGAGGACGAGGCCGCGAAGTGGAAGGCGACGGAGGACGTCGTCTTGCGGGGCCGCGCCCGGCCCACCACGCTCGCGACACCGAAGTCCTGACCCGTGAGTGCTCCTGCGCGGGCGAGCCGCTGCGCCGAGGAACTCCTCTGCTCAGCCGTCGAGGATCTCGGTCGGTTTCGCGAACCGGTATCCCAGCGCCCGTAACGAGTTCACCAGATCCCGCAGGCCGCTCTCGCCGAGGAACGGGTGGTAGAAGAGGCTGGCGACGTTGTCGCGGACGACGAGCGCACTCTGGGCGTCGGCGAGCATGTCGACGGCGGTGCGGGAGGCGTGCTGGTTGAACGCGACGGGCGCCACGTTGCCGATGTTCTCGGGGACGACGTTCGCGCCGTAGACGTCGCGCACCGGATACGGGAAGAACTGGCCGTACACCTGCTCCGTCGTCGCGGTGGCCGTCGAACCGCAACGGCCACCGGGACAGAAGCCCGCGTAGTAGCTGCCGCGGTCGTATCGGGCCTGGAAGATCCCGCTGACCTGCTGGTAGTCCACGGCGGACCCGCCGTAGTGCGGGAACTCGAACATCGTCGGCTCCGGGAGACCCACTCGCCGGAACTCACCCAGGCCGGTCGCGACGCGTTCGTCGAACCACCGCGCCGAATCCCCGGGCATCGGGCCGTCCAAACGCACGACGCCGTCACCGTCCACACTGGACCTGTAGAACTCGAAGTCGCTCGCGCTCACGCCGTCGTAGGGATTCGGGCCGCTGTCGCTCTGATGGCTGTAGCCGTGCATGACCAGCGTCGCGCCCGCTTGGACGGAGTCCTTGAGCACGGCGACCAGTTCCGGCGAGTCCACCAACCGCGCGGAGGTCGGGTTGCCGTCGTTGGCCCGGCCCTGAGGATCGGAGTAGTACGGATAGACCGCGAGGGAGAACGGGATCTTCTCCTGGATCGGGAAGTCCGTGACCCGGCGGAGCTCTTCCGGTTTCGTCCGCGGGCCGACGTCTTCGAGCCGGATCAACGCGCGGTGCCGGTCCGGTGCCTGCGGCGACAGGACACCCAGCAGGATGTCGGCCGCGGCGAGGTAGCGGTCCCGTGCGTCGGCGTAGGCGTACGGCACCTCGGCCACATAGGTCAAATGTCCTGATCGGACGGCCCATGGCGAGGGTGTGCCACCGGGAGCGCTCGCCTCGGCCAGGATCTGGACCCGCGTCCGGTCGCGGACGTCGATCGCGACGACCCCGGTACCCGACCGGGGATCGCGGCGCAGGGGAGTGCCCTTGTAGGTGATGGTGGTGGGGTTGTCGTCGCGATACCCCTCCGTGCGCCACCCCGGGCCGGTTCGCAGCTGCCAGATGTTGGCGCCGATCCAGACCACGGGGGCGCGGATGGCCGCGACGTCGTCGAGGAACGCCTTCGGCAGTGCCGCGTCGGAGACCGAGCCGAGGTACACGACCGACTGGAACGCCTCCAGCTGCCGCGGCCGGTAGTCGGCGGCGGGCCGCATTTCCCAAGCGGTGCCACGGGAAACGAGATTCGCGGTGAACATCGCGTACGCCTCGGCCGTCCGGACCTCTTCCGGCGGGGCACCGGTTCCGTCCTGCTTGCGCCCGTCGTCGTAGAGCACGAGGGTCTTCCTGCCCGGATCCCCGCCGGGACCCGGCATCCCGGCCTTTCCCGCGCCGGGAAGGCGATCGGCGAGCGTCACCGGCGTGGCGGCCGGTGACGCCGTGACCGGTTCCGTCTTGGTGACCTGGACCAGGACGACCACGGCGACGGTGGCGGCGACGACCGCGACGACGGTCAGCCGGAACCAAGCGGGCAGGCGAAAGCGCCGCCCGCCGTCATCCATCTTCATCGGGTCAGACCTCGGCCGGTTCGTTCGAGCGGGCGGGCCGGAAGGGAGCGGGCGGATCCGCGGCGAGGCCGAGGAGATGCGCGATGGCCCGCTCGGTCCGTTCGGCGGCGGCGCCGTCGCCGAAGGGGTTGCCGTTGCTCGTCATCCGCGTGCGGGCCGCCGGGTCGTCCAGCAGGCGCCGGGCGGTCGAAACGATCTTGTCGTGGTCCGTCCCGACGAGCAGGGCGCAACCGGCGTTCACCGCCTCCATCCGCTCGGTGACGTCGCGGAGCACCAGCACCGGGACGCCGAAGGTGGGGGCCTCTTCCTGGATACCGCCGGAATCGGAGAGCACGAGCGTGCTGGCGGCCAAGGTCGCCGCCAGTTCGGGATAGGGCAGCGGGCCGGTGATCAGCGCGCCCGGCGTGTCCGCCAGTTCCTCGCGGACCAACCTTCGCACTTCCGGGTTCGGGTGCGCGGGAAGCACCACGCGCAGTGCCGGATCCGTGGCCATCAGTTCGGCCACCGCGCGCAGGACCCGCCGCATCGGCTCGCCCCAGGACTCTCTGCGGTGGAGGGTGACCAGCATCAGCTTCACCGTGCCGCGGGTGGCGTTTTCCAGCAGTGCCGCCAATTCCCGATCGTGCACCGTGGTGGAGCCGTCCGTCACCGTGAGGATCGCGTCGACGACGGTGTTCCCGGCGACCAGCACGTTCTCTTCGGGTACCCCTTCGGCCCGCAGGTTCGCGGCGGCGTCGGGGGTGGGGGCGAGGTGCAGCGCGGCCGCCTGGGTCACCAGTTTCCGGTTGAGTTCCTCGGGGAACGGCGCGCCGAGATCGAACGAGCGAAGGCCCGCTTCGAGATGCACGACGGGGACGCGGCGCCAGAACGCGGCGAGCGCACCGGCCAGAGTGGTCGTCGTGTCTCCCTGGACGACCACGGCGGACGGCGAACGCCGGTCCGCCACTTCCTCCAGCCCGGCGAGGACGCCGGAAAGCAGTTCCGGCTGGGAACCCGTTCGCCGGTTCAAGGTCAGGTTTTCGTCCGCCGTCAGTCCGAATGTCGCCAACGCCTGGCCCACCATTTCCGGATGCTGCCCGGTCGCGATGAGCACCGGCCGCATCCGTCCGCCGGAAGCCAGCGCCCTGGCCACCGGAGCCAGTTTCACGGCCTCGGGCCGGGTTCCCACGACGAGCCAGATTTCGGGCATGACGTCGGTTTTGTTCTGTGCGTTACGCACCTGGTCCTTCTTCCGGGTTCGTGCATCGGTTCGCGTGAATTCGTCTGCGAAGTCACGAGAGAGTGGGCGCGGGTGAGGCGAGAATCACTGACTGATGGTCACCTTCGCGGGGGATCGACGCCTTCGAACGCTAACACGAACGGGGTAACGTACCCACTCGAAAGGCTGAATATCGCTTACCAGGGGGACCCGCTACTCGCCGTGTGAAAACTGTGAGTAGATGTTTTGTGGCGACCTCCGCCGGGAGGAAAGACATGTCGATGGTGCCGGTGGGCCCGGTCAAAGTTTCCGCGCTCGGAATCGGCGCGACGATGGCGGGGGCGACGGTGAGCACGGTGCTCGCGGTGGTGATCGGGGCGATCGCGCTGCTGCTCATGGCGCGCTCGCTGCACCTTCGCTTGAAGGACTGATGGCGAACCCCGCCTTCGCCGCGACCATGATGTTGTTGCTCCTGTGGTGGCCGGCGCACAACCTCCTGCTCGCGGCCTTCGCGTGGCGCACCGGGCGCCCGCGCCGGTCCGTGGCGGCGCGCGGGAAGGGGCTCGAATTCTGGATCGTCATTCCGGCGCTCAACGAGGAACGGGTCGTCGGCAACACCGTCCGGAACGCGCTTTCGCTTGGTACGGAACGGAATCCGGTCCGTGTACTGGTCATCGACGACGGCTCGGACGACGGCACACCCGGCGCCCTCCGCGAGGTGACCGACCCGCGCCTGCACGTCCTGCGCCGCGATCTCCCGCATGCGCGCAAGGGCAAGGGCGAGGCGTTGAACGCCGGCTACCGCTACATCCTCCGGCTGTGCGAAGCCGAGGGAAGTGTGGCGAGGACGATCGTCGGCATCATCGACGGCGACGGCCGGGGGAGTCCCGGCATGCTGCGCGAGGTGGCCGACGTGTTCGGCGACCGGGGAGTCGGCGCCGTGCAATGCCGGGTGCGGATTCACAATCGGCGCAGTGTGCTCGCGTTGCTCCAGGATCTCGAGTTCGGTGCGGTCGCCGACGCGTCGCAAAGTCTGCGCGATCTCGCGGGCAGTGTCGGAATGGGCGGAAACGGGCAATTCACGAGACTCGGCGTGCTGTGGCGCTTCGACCCGGCCCCGTGGTCGGACTGTCTCGTCGAGGATCTGGAACTCGGACTGCGCCTGCATGTCGCCGGAATCCGGATGCGCTACGTGAAATCGGCGTGGGTCACGCAACAAGGGCTGGTCGATCTGCGCCGATTGCTCCGGCAGCGCACCCGATGGGCACAGGGCAATCTGCAGTGTGCGAGGCATTTGCGGGAATTGCTGGCTTCCCGGCATGTCGGCAGCGTCGGGCTCCTGGATTTCCTCGCCTATCTCGTGACCCCGTGGCTGACCGTGCCGTTGTCGCTGATCGTTTCCCTGTTGTTCGTGGGCACGCTGGTGGCCTCCTGGTCGGGGGTCACTTTCGGTGGGCTGATCGCGCCGCCGTCGGCGTTGCCCGGGGCGGCCTTGATCGGCGTGGCCGTGTTGCTGGTTCCCGGTCTCGTGTGGGCGATCGTGCACCGGCTCCGCCTCGGTGAGGAACCACTTCACCGCTGTCTGCTCGCCGGCCTGCTCTATCCCGGCTTTCTGGTGCTCGGTGTCGTCGCGACCTGGCGCGCGCTGTTCCGCGTGGCGGCCCGCCGCAACAGCTGGACCAAGACGGAACGGTTGAGCGAGGACGAGACCGCCCCCGCCGGAGTCGCCTGAGAAGGTATTCGCATGAATGTCGACGCGATGATCGAAGACCTCAGGACCCTCGTCGAGATCGAGTCGCCTTCGGGGGACATCGAGGCTTTGACCGCGTCGGCCGAAGCGGTCAAAGCCCTCGTCGAGGCCCGTCTCGGCGGAACGGCGACCCTGGTCGAGAGTGCGGCGGGACCGCACGTCCGGTGGTCCGGCGGCGGTGAACCCCGCGTGCTGGTCCTGGGGCACCACGACACCGTGTTCCCGATCGGTACCCTGGCGCGTCGGCCGTTCGCCGTGACCGACAGCCGGGTGACCGGGCCCGGGGTGTTCGACATGCTCGGCGGACTGGTGCAGGCGATCCACGGGCTGGCCGCGCTCGACGACCTCTCCGGCGTCGAGATCCTGGTGACGGCCGACGAGGAAACGGGTTCGCACGCGTCTCGCGCGCTCATCGAGGAACGCGCCCGTGCGTGCGGCGCGGTGCTCGTGTTCGAAGGCGCGGCCGACGGCGGCGGGCTCAAGATCGGCCGCAAGGGCTGCGGCACGTTCGAGGTCGTCGTCACGGGCCGGGCGTCGCACGCCGGCCTCGAACCCGAGGCGGGCGTGAACGCGCTGACCGAAGCCGCGCATCACGTGCTGGCGATCGCCGCGCTCGACCGGCCCGAGGCCGGGACCAGCGTCACTCCGACGGTCGCCTCGGCGGGAACGGCGAGCAACGTCGTGCCCGCGTCCGCGACCGTCGTGGCCGACGTGCGAGTCGAGACCACCGAGGAGAAGGAGCGGGTCGAGGCCGGATTCGCCGCGCTCACCCCGCGCCTGCGCGGGGCGGAGATCACGGTGCGGGGCGGGATCCACCGGCCACCGATGCCCGAGTCGGCCGCCGCGGACCTGTTCGCGACCGCGGAACGACTGCTGCCCGGAGTCGCCGGGGTGTCCGTCGGCGGCGGGAGCGACGGCAATCTCACGGCCGCGGTCGGCGTCCCGACCCTCGACGGGCTCGGTGCCGTCGGCGGCGGCGCGCACGCCGATCACGAGTACCTGCTGGTCGAGTCGATGGCGGAACGGGCGGAGCTGACCGGCGGGCTTGTCAGGGCGATCCAGGGTCGCTGATCGCCAGTTCTTGCCCGATTTCGGGCGAGAACTGGCGCTTCGGTATCACGATGTGCATGATGGGCTCCGTGGAGGACGCGGACATCGTCGAGCAGGTGGCCTTGTCGACGGGTCTGTCGACGGCCATCGCCGCCCGTGTCGTCGAGGACGTCCTGGCGTTCTACCGGCAGCCGGTCGAGCAGTACGTCCGGGAGCGGCATGCCCGGTTGCAGGCCGAGGGCGGGAAGAACCCCGAGATCTTCCCCCGTATCGCCGGCGAGCTGAGCCGTCGTCTCGTCGCGCCTCCCGACCTGTCCGAGCGGCAACTGCGCCGCATCGTCTACGGCTGACGGACCACGCCCGTCCGTTTTCTTTTGTGAGGTTGACTCGTCATGTGCGGAATCGTCGGCTACATCGGCGGCCAGAACGCCGCCCCGATCCTGATCGAGGGGCTGACGCGGCTGGAGTACCGCGGCTACGACTCCGCCGGGATCTCCGTCCTGGGCGGTAAAGGCGCCCAGGTGCACCGGATCGTGGGGCGGGTGCGGAACCTGACGGCCGCCCTGCCCAAACGGCTAGCGGGCAAGGTCGGCATCGGACACACGAGGTGGGCGACGCACGGCCCGGCGACCGAGGCGAACGCCCATCCGCACGTCTCCGAGGACGGCCGGATCTCCGTGGTGCACAACGGGATCATCGACAACGCCGACGCGCTGCGCGAGCAGCTCACCCAGGCCGGGGTGACGCTGTCGTCCGAGACCGACACCGAGGTGCTCGCCCACCTGATCGCGCGGTCGAGTGCGAAGACACTGGAAGACGCGGTCGTCGAGGCCGTCTCCCGCGTCACCGGCACTTACGCCATCGCCGTCACCGACACCGCGCACCCCGACCGGGTCGTGGTCGCGCGGAACGGTTCGCCGCTGATCATCGGCGTCGGCGACCGGGAGATGTTCGTGGCCAGCGACCTGTCCGCGCTGGTCCGGCACACCTCGCAGGTGGTGCACCTCGACGACGGCGAGTTCGCCAGCGTCTCCGCCACCGGCTACCGCACCTTCACCGTCGACGAGAGCGACACCGGCAAGGCCGCGACGGCGATCGACATCCAGGCCGACGACCTCGACCTCGGCGGGCACAAGCACTACATGTACAAGGAGATCCAGGAGCAGCCGGAATGCCTGGAGCGGATGATCCGGGGACGGCTGGACGACCGGTTCGGAGTGTCCCGTTTGGACGGTCTGAACCTGACTCCCCGTGATCTGCGCGGTTTCGCGCGGGTGAAGATCCTCGGCTGCGGTTCGGCGTACTACGCGGGCCAGATCGGCGCCACCATGATCGAGGACCTGGCACGGGTCCCGGCCGACGCGGAGGCCGCGTCCGAGTTCCGCTACCGCAACCCCATCATCGAGGCGGACACCCTCTACATCGCGGTCAGCCAGTCCGGCGAGACCGCCGACACCGCGTTCGCCGTCGAAGAGGTCAAGCGCAAGGGCGGCCGGGTGGTCGGCCTCGTGAACGTCGTCGGCTCGACGATCGCGCGGGCCTGCGACGGTGGCCTGTACCTGCACGCCGGCCCGGAGATCGCGGTCGCTTCGACCAAGGCGCTCACCAACATGGCCGTCGGGTTCGCGATGATCGCGCTGGCGCTTGGCCGCGTCCGCGATCTGTCCAACGCGGACGGACAGCGCATCGTCGCGGCGCTGCGCGCGTTGCCGAAGCAGGTCGCCGCCGTGATCGAGGCGGAGGACCGGATCGCCGAACAGGCCAAGATCTGCGCGGACGCGCGGAGCCTGTTCTTCATCGGCCGGGTCCGTGGGTTCCCGGTGGCGCGGGAGGGCGCGCAGAAGTTCAAGGAGATCTCGTACCGGCACGCGGAGGCCTACCAGACCTCGGAGCTCAAGCACGGTCCGCTCGCGCTGATCGACGAGGAGCTGCCGACGGTCGCGATCGTGCCGTCCGACGACCTGGCCGACCGCAACCTGGCCGCGATGCAGCAGATCAGGGCGCGCAAGGGGCAGGTGCTGGCCATCACCCACGACGACGTGGACTTCGGCGATCTGGACGTGCCGCGGTTCGTGGTCCCGCGTTCGGAGCCGGAACTCGACCCGATCCTGCTCACCATTCCGCTGCAGCTGCTGGCCTACCACGCGGCGCTGCTCCTCGGCCACGACATCGACAAACCGCGTAACCTCGCGAAGTCCGTCACCGTGGAATGATCTCCTGAGCCGTCGAAGGGGTCCGTCATGAGGCAGTACCTGCTCGCCGTCCAGCTCGACGAGAGCGAACGGGACGCGCCGGAGGAAGAGGTCCGGGCGATGCTGGCCAGGACGGGCAAGGTCACCGACGAGATGAAGGCCGCGGGTTCCTGGGTCTTCGTGGGCGGGCTGGAGCACTCGGACGTCTCCACGGTCGTCCGTCCCGAAGGCGGCAAGGTCACGATCACCGACGGGCCGTTCGCCGAGACGAAGGAACAGCTCGGCGGGTTCTGGGTGATCCAGGTCGAGGACCTCGACCAGGCGCTGGCCTGGGCGGAGAAATGCGCGCTCGCCTGCGGGCAGCCGATCGAAGTGCGGCCGTTCGGCGACCCGTCGCTCCCGTGATGGATTTCGACGGGATCTACCGGGCGGAATACGGCCGGTGCGTGGCCACCCTGACCCGTCTCCTCGGCGACATCACGCTCGCCGAGGAGGCGGTCCAGGACGCGTTCGCGACGGCGGTGGAGAAGTGGGCGGAAACGCCGCCCAATCCGGGCGCGTGGATCGTGACCACCGCCCGCAATCGCGCGATCGACCGCATTCGCCGGGAATCCACCCGCGAGGCCCGGCACGCCCAGGCGCTCCTCCTGCACTCGCCGGATGAGCCGCGTGAGCTGGGCCCGGTGCGCGACGACCAGCTCCGCATGATCTTCACCTGCTGCCATCCGGCGCTTTCGCCGCTCGCGCGGACCGCGCTCACCCTGCGCCTGATCGGCGGGCTGGAGGTGGGGGAGATCGCGCGGGCGTACCTCGTCCCGGAACCGACCGTGGCCCAGCGGATCGTCCGTGCGAAGAAGAAGATCCGCGACGCGGGCATCCCGTACCGCGTGCCGGGGAAGGACGAGCTGCCGGATCGGCTGGACTCCGTGCTCACCGTGCTCTACCTGGTTTTCAACGAGGGATACACGTCCACGTCGGGAGACCTACTGCGGACCGACCTCTGCGTGGAGGCGGTGCGCCTGACCAGGGCGCTCGCCGATCTGATGCCCGGCGAGCCGGAGGTGATCGGGCTGCTGGCCCTGCTCCTGCTCACCGAAGCCCGGCGGCCCGCGCGGGTGGGGCCTTCCGGTGAGCTGGTGGTGCTCGCGGAGCAGGACCGGTCGCTGTGGAACCGGGAACTGATCGCCGAGGGCCACGAACTGGTGCGGCGATGCCTGCGGCTCGGCCGTCCGGGCCCGTACCAGGTGCAGGCCGCGATCAACGCCGTGCACACGGACGGTGAGTCGACCGACTGGACACAGGTACTGGCGCTCTACGACCAGCTGTGGCGGCTCACCCCGACGCCGGTCGTCGCGCTCAACCGCGCGGTCGCCGTCGCCGAGGTGGACGGCCCGGCTGCGGCACTGGCCGGGATCGAGGGACTGGAGCTGCCCGGGTATCACCATCTGCCCGCCACGCGGGCGAACCTGCTGGCCCGTCTCGGCCGGACATCGGACGCCGTCGCCGCCTACGACGAGGCGATCACCTTGGCCACCAACGACACGGAACGGGCTTTCCTGCGGGCCAAACGGGCAGTCCTGTCGTAGTTTCGGGCAACCGCCGACGAAAACGCCACACACGCTGTGTCCTCAATGGACAGAGCGCCGCGGCCGGGTGGAGGGTTCCGTTGTCGGACCGGTGAGAAACCAACTATTGTCGCCATGACCGCTCGTCCGCCAGGCAGGAGGTGACCGTTGTACGCCGAAGAGCGGCAGCGCGCCATCCTCAAACAGGCGCGGCAGAACGGCCGGGTCGACGTGGCGACGCTCGCGGCGGCCTTCGAGATCACCAGCGAGACCGTCCGCCGTGACCTGACGGCGCTGGAACGCAGCGGAGTGGTGCGGCGGGTGCACGGCGGCGCGATCCCCGTCGAGCGGCTGGGTATCGAGCAGGGGCTCGACGCCCGCGACGCGGTGATGACCGCGGAGAAGGACCGTATCGCCGCCGCGGCGCTGGAGCAGATCCCCGACGGGGGCTCGATCCTGCTGGACGCGGGCACCACGGTGGCCCGGCTGGCGAACCTCGTCCCCGCCGATCGCGGGCTGACCGTGGTCACTCCTTCGCTGCCGAACGCGTTCACGCTCGCCAACCGGCCCGGCGTCACGCTGATGCTGGTCGGGGGAAGGCTGCGCGGCCGGACCATGGCGTCGGTCGACGGCTGGGCGCTCGACGCCCTCAAGGACACTTTCGTCGACGTCGCTTTCCTCGGTACCAACGGTCTTTCCGTCGAGCGGGGGCTCACCACCCCGGACACCGCCGAGGCGATGGTGAAGCGCGCGGCCATCGCGTCCGCCCGGCGGACGGTGCTACTGGCCGATCACACGAAGATCGGCGACGACCATTTCGCCCGGTTCGGGGGCCTTTGCGACGTCGACACCCTGATCACCGACAGCGGTGTCGAACCGCGGGAGATCGACGACATCAGCCGGGCAGGCGTCAAGGTGATCATCGTTTGAAGCGTTCGGGTGAGAGGCTCGCCGGATACCTGATGACAGCGCCGTTCTACGTCCTCTTCGGCGTGTTCGGGCTCTTCCCGTTGCTCTACACCGCGTGGGTGGCGCTGCACCATTGGCATCTGGTCAACGGTGACACCGGGTTCGCCGGGCTGGGCAACTTCGCGGTCCTGCTCCAGGATCCGTATTTCTACAACGCGCTCTTCAACACGGTCAGCATCTTCATCCTTTCGACCGTCCCGCAACTGCTGGCCGCGCTCGGGCTCGCCGCGCTCCTCGACCGTCCCTTGCGGGCGAGGACAGTGTGGCGGGCGAGTGTGCTGCTGCCCAACGTCGTCTCGGTGGTCGCGGTCGCGCTGGTGTTCAGCCAGCTGTTCGCCGAGGACTACGGCGTCGTCAACTGGGCGCTGGGGCTGGTGGGGATCGACCCGGTGGACTGGCGGTCCGACCGGTTCGCCTCGCACGTCGCGGTGAGCACGATGGTGATGTGGCGCTGGACCGGCTACAACGCGCTGCTCTACCTCGCGGCCATGCAATCCGTGCCGCAGGAACGCTATGACGCCGCGATGCTCGACGGCGCCTCGCGCTGGCGGACCTTCTGGTCCATCACCGTGCCGGCGATCCGCCCGACCATCGCCTTCACCGTCGTCGTCTCGACCATCGGCGGGTTGCAGCTGTTCGCCGAGCCGCAGCTGTTCGACGACACCGGCGTCAACGGGACGGGCGGCGCCGACCGGCAGTTCCAGACCCTCGCCATGTACCTGTACGAAAAGGGGTTCGGCGAGTTCGACGCCGGATACGCGGCGGCCATCGCGTGGTTGCTGTTCCTGTGCTCGGCCGTGTTCGCGCTGGTCAACTTCACGCTCGTGCGCCGGATGCGGGGCGGTGAGTGACCGTGGCGGCAAGGGAACGGGCCGGTTTCGTCGTCTACGGGCTGCTGCTCGCCGTCGCCGTCGCGTCGGTCTTCCCGTTGTACTGGTCGTTCGTGGTGTCCTCGAAGGACAATTCCGCCCTCGGTGAGACCACGCCGCCGCTGCTGCCCGGCGGCAACCTGGTCGAGAACGTCGGCAGGGTCTTCGGGACCGTCGACTTCTGGCTGGCGATGCAGAACTCGCTGATCGTCGCCGGCACGGTCACCGTTTCGAACGTGCTGCTCTCCAGCCTGGCCGGATTCGCCTTCGCGCGGCTGCGCTTCCCGGGCCGTGACTCGCTTTTCCTGGTGGTCATCGGTACCGCGATGGTGCCCGCCCAGCTCGGCGTCATCCCGCTCTACCTCGTGGTCGGGGAACTCGGCTGGTACGGGCGGCTGGAAGCGGTGATCGTGCCCGGGCTGGTCGGCGCGTTCAGCGTGTTCTGGATGCGGCAGGCGTGCGAAGAGGCGATCCCCGGCGAACTGCTCGACGCCGGCCGCGTCGACGGCTGCTCGACGGTGCGGCTGTTCTGGCATGTCGCCATGCCCGCCATCCGCCCTCAAGCCGCCGTGCTCGGGATGCTGACGTTCATGACCGCGTGGAACGACTTCTTCTGGCCGCTGATCGTGCTCGACCCCAACGCTCACCCGACCGTCCAGGTGGCGTTGTCGCGGCTGGCGAGTGGTTACTTCACCGATTACTCGCTGATGCTCACCGCGGCGACGATCGGGGTGCTGCCTGTGATCGTGCTGTTCATCCTGCTGGCCAGGAAGGTGGTCGACGGCGTGATGCGGGGTGCGCCGCGGGCTTGACCGTGGTGGTGTCGTTCGGGCTGCTGGGTCTTCGTGGGTCTTTGCCGTTTTTCGGCGAGGGCAGGGTGTTGTGGTGCGTGGTACGGCCTCGGTCGTGTTGGTGGGCGGAGTGGAGTTCAGCCCGATCGAGGCGTCATCGGATTTCGGCGACCAGGCCGGTGCCGATCGTCGAGGACGCGGCTGTCGCCGTTTTCCGGCGTCTTCGTTGGGGAGCTCCCGATTGCTGTCAGGCCGGCCCGCGGCGTGATCACGAGCGGACTCCAGCCCGATGGTGCCGTAGCCGTATTTCGGCAACCGAGTTGGCGCCACTCGTTGTGGACCCGTGGCCCTTTTCGGCGACGGTTTCAGAATGGTGGCTCTTGGGTGCGGGGTTCGTGTAGTGGCGGTGGCGTGCTGTCGTAGTTGTGGCCGGTGGGTGTGGTGATGGTGAGAGTGCCGTCCTCGGCCAGCCGGTAGATCCAGCCGGGTTCGTCCTTGAGCCGGTGGTCACGGCGGCAGAGGTCGATGAGTTCGGTGTCGGCGGTGTGGCCGCCGTGTTGCCAGGGGACTGAGTGGTCCAGGTCGCAGGTTTGGGCGGGGCGGTGGCAGCCGGGTCTTCGGCATTCCCGGTCTCGGACCCGGACGAACTCGTCCAGTCCGGCGGTGGGCCGGTAGCGGTCGCGGCCGAGGTCGAGGACTTGCCCGGAGAATGGGTCGGTGATGATCCGGCGCAGCACGGCGTCCGGACCGGAGGCGATGTGCCGGGCCAGTGCGGCGGGGATGTGGCCGTGTCCGGCGAGTTCGGCGGGTTCGTCGTTCAGGCCGAGGTAGGTGTTGAGGTCCATGTAGAGGAACACTTCGGGCCGTTCAGCCTTGCCACTTTGGCCACCCAACAGCAGATCGAGGGCGATGTCGGCGCGCAGCTGATCCAGCGTCCGGGTCTCCCCGCCGGTTTTGAGGGCGCGTGCCTCACGGTCGATCCGGGTGTAGGCGGCGGCCACTTTCTCGACAGGGCCGTCCTCGACTTCGATCGAGGCGACGCCGATCTCACCCTGGCGGATCGACAACCGGCGCCCGGCACGGTGCCGTTCCGCGCGGCGGGCGGCACCGTCACGGTCGGCCATCATCGCCGCGTGATTCGCTGCTTTCCGGATCTGCTCGGAGTTCCGGCCCGGCAGACGGTCTTCCAGGACCTCGTCGACCGCGCGGGCGTCCTCCTCCGACAGCCACGCGGTGGCGGTGGCGACCTTCAGCGCCCCATAACCACCCACCTGCCCCTGATCCAGCAGTCCCAGCGTCCGAGGTAATCGCGTGGTCAGCGCCGCCGCCGTCGACACCAGGCCGGCCGCGTGACCGTCCACAACAGACAGTGCGAACGCGACTTCCTGCGCCACGCTAGACGCGCCGTCACGGTGACGGTTGAGCTGCGCGAGCGCGCGGAACCGGACCGCCTCCAGGCGGGCGATACCCTCCGACGCCGCGATAGCAGCGTCGACGGCATCGTTGTCCTCCAACGAATCCAGGGCGGCATTGATCTCCTTCAACACATCAGACGAGGTTATTTCCTTGAGTAGCGCCACAGTGGCGTTGCGTGTGTCCACACATAGAAGCTACAACCGACCACCGACAGTTTCCGGGCCAGCGCGTCGTCGTTTTTCGGCGATGTGTGTGAATCTGGTTGTTGTGTGCCTGCGTGTCTGGAGGGTGTTTGTTTCTGTGTTTCGAGGTTGGGCATGGGACTGACCGTCGAGGTTTTCCGCGCCAGCGCGTCGTCGTTTTCGGTAACGTGCGGTGAGCTATGGTGCGGTCGGAGGTCTGGTCGTTGTGGTCCTACATGCTGTGCGGGGGTGTTCGTTCTTGCGTTTCGAAGTCGAGCATGCAACCGACCACCGACAGTCTCCGCGCCAGCGCGTCGTCGTTTTTCGGCGACGCGCGTCAATTTCGGCGCAGGTCAAGCTGTTGTGACCCCTAGAAGTCCCTGTATGCCTAAATCTTCGTGCAGGATCGTGTCGAAGTCGCGCATGCGACCAGCCATCGCCGAATTCCGGCAACAACAGGACCCAGGCTGTCAGAACGACTGAAGTCCGTTGCGCGCCACCACATCCGCGTAGAACCGGGCGCTGTCCTTGAGAACTCGTTCCTGCGTTTCGAAATCGACGTGCACGAGTCCGAACCGCTGCGTGTACCCCATCGCCCACTCGAAGTTGTCCAGCAGCGACCAGGCCATGTAGCCGCGGACGTCGGCGCCGCGTTCGATCGCGTCGTGTACGGCGGCGAGGTGTTCGGCGAAGTATCGCACGCGCTTCTCGTCGTGCACCCGTCCGTCGACGACCTCGTCCTCGAACGCGGCACCGTTCTCGGCGATCACGAGCGGCAGGCCGGGGCAGTGTTCGTGGAGCCACAGCAACAGATCGGTGAACGACGAGGGCCGCTGTTCCCAGCCGAGCGAGGTCAGGTCGCCGCGGGGCGGCTGGACGTCCATTCCGCGCAGACCTGGCAGAGGACAGTTGCTGTCGGCCTCGGGGTCTTCGAGCGGGACCGCGCGGGCGGGCGCGTAGTAGTTGACGCCGAGGACGTCCAGCGGCTGCGCGATGATCTCCAGATCGCCGTCGGCGATCGCCGGTTCCAATGTGCCGAGATGCGCCAGATCCGCCAGCAGTTCGGGCGGATAGCCGCGGCCCAGCAATGGGTCGAGGAAGAATCTGTTGTGCAGGAAGTCGAACTTGCGCGCGGCCTCGCGGTGCGCGGCGTCGTCCACATCGGTCAGCACCGGGGCGAAGTTGAGCACGATGGACACCTCCTGCTCGCCGCCGTTCGCCCGCAACGCCTGAGCGGCCTTGCCATGCGCAAGCAGGAGATTGTGCCCGGCGACCAAGGCCGCGCCTTCGTCTTTGATACCCGGCGCGTGATCGCCGTTGCCGTAGCCGATGAAGGCGGCGCAGAACGGTTCGTTGATCGTGGTCCATTGCCGCACCCGGTCGCCGAGTACATTGTGGACGGTCAGGGCGTAGTCGGCGAAAAGGCTCGCGAGGTCGCGGTTCGGCCATCCGCCTTCAGCCTGTAAGGCTTCCGGGAGATCCCAGTGGTAGAGCGTCACCATCGGGGTGATGCCGTGCTCCAGCACCGTGTCGACAAGGCGATCGTAGAAGGCGAGGCCTCTGGGCTCGACCGTGCGGCCGTCCGGCATGACCCGGGACCACGCGACGGAGAACCGGTAGTACGGCACGCCGAGCCCGCTCAGCAGCCCGATGTCCTCGCGGTAACGCCGGTAGTGGTCGCAAGCCGGGTCACCGGTGGCCAGACCCGGCCGCGCGGTGAAGGTGTCCCAAATGGACGGTCCGCGGCCATCCGCCGTCGTGGACCCCTCGATCTGGTACGCCGCCGTGGCCGTGCCCCAGCGGAACCCGGCCGGAAACCTGCGTGTCACGCCGTCCCCACTCAGTTGGCGGCCGCGGCGCGGCCCTCGGTCGCGGCCTGGTTCCATGCCTCGTCCAGCGACTGCTTCCCCTCTTCGACGCGGCCGAGCGCGTGTCCGTACACCGGCCGCACCTCGCCGTCGCGCAGCCCGCGGTAGTTCGGCCGCAAGGCCTCGGCGGAAGCCGCGAAGATCTTGCCGATCGGCGCACCGCTGAAGTACTGGCTGGTATGGGAAAGCACGGAGGTGTCCTGGTACGCGCCCAGGGCGCTCGGCAGGAGCCCGCTTTCCAGGAAGATCCGCTTCTGCTGTTCGGGAGCGGTGAGCCAGACGGCGAGGTCGTAGGCTTCCTTGCGGTGCGCGCCCTGTTTCGGGACGGTCAGGAACGAGCCGCCCCAGTTGCCCGCCTTGCCCGGAACCGAGGTGACGTCCCATTTGCCCGCGAGCTCCGGCCCGCCCGCCTCTTCGATCTGGGTGAGCATCCACGCGGGACAGGTGATGGCGGCGAACCGGCTCTGCTTGATCGCGACCGTCCACGGCTGGGTGAAGGTGGTGACGGCGGCCGTCTCCTTCTTCAGCGCCATCCCGCCCGCCAGTTCGAAGGCCTTGCGCACGTTGGGGTTCGTGTCGGCGATGAACCGCTCGTCCTTGGCGAAGTAGTTCTCCTGCGCCTGGTTGAGCATCGCCGTGTAGACGGTGCCCGCCGAGTCGGCGAACTTGACGTCGTCCGGTGCCTTGGCGCTGAACCGCTCGCCGGTTTCGGCGAACTTCTCCCAGGTCGGCCACAGCGCGGCCACCTGCTCGCGGTCGCTCGGCAGACCGGCGTTCGCGAACAGGTCGCGCCGGTAGCAGAGGGCGAGGCTGCCCATGTCGGTGCCGAGGCCCATCACGAACCTCCCGTTTTCGGCGGTGCCCTGGTCCCATTTCCAGGCAGGCCACTGCTCGCGGAGCCCCTGCGCGCCGAACTCGGAGAGGTCGCTGAACTTGTCCGTCGACTGGCGGAACTTGGGGAGGTACTGCTCCTCGATCGCCACCACGTCCGCGCTGCCGCGCCCGGCGCCGAGTCCGGTGGCGAGCTGGCGGTGATGCGTCTCGAAGTCGGCGACCCGGCCCTCGACGGTGATCCCCGGATGGGCCCTTTCGTAGTCGTCGAAGAGCTTTTCGTACCCGAACTCGCCGAAGGTGGCGACGGTGAGCTTGATCGGGCCGCCGGCTTCCGGCGCGCTCGAACAGCCGCTCAGCAGCAGCACCAGGGCCGTCAAGCCGGCCAGTACGCGGGTCATGGTTCTCCTCGGTCGTGTGGTCACGCGAGTCGTCTCGGCAGCTGGTCGCCGACGGTCAGCCGGGAATCGGCGTGCAGTTTGGTCAGGACCCTGGACACCAGCGACTGCACCGTCCGCCGCGGCAGGCTCAGCTCGGCGGCGATCTCCGGGTTCGACAGCTTCGCCGCCACCAGCCGCGCGACCCGCAGTTCCAGCGGCGACAGCGCCCCGCTGTGCCGGGGACTCCGCTCGGCGCGGCTCAGCACGCCGTAGCGGCGCAGCCTGCTTTCCGCCCGGCGGATGCTCCAGGTGGCCCCGACCTCGCCGAGCACCTCACACGCTTCGGTGAGCGAGCGCGTCGCCGCTTCGAGGTAACCGGCGCGGCCGAGCAGTTCGGCGGCGTCCTCCAGCGCGGCCGCGAGTTCGATCGGGCGGTCGACCTCGCGGTAGTGATCGGCCGCGGCCAGCATGCCGTCGGGGTCGCCGTCGATCAGCGACCGGCACCGGAGTGCGGCCGCGGTCGCCCTGGCGGGGACGGTCTCCTGGCTCGCCTCCTCGGCGCAGACGGCGAGCGCTTCCTGAGCGACGGCGTCGTTCCCGGCGGCGAGCGCGACGCGGACGACGTCGGGAAGCCATTGGTGGCGCAGCATCATCCGGGCGTAGTCGGGGCGCAGCACCGGCGCGAACAGCCGCAGCGCGTCGTCGAGTTCGCCGCGCTGCTCGGCGGCCATCGCCTGTGCCGCCAGGTAGAAGTCGCAGCTCTCGCGTTCGGACGAGTTCGACGGTGAGTGCGCCTCGGCCGCCTCCAGATGGGCGCGGACGGCGACGCGTTCGTCGCGATGACCCGCGATGAGGGCGGCGACCCCGTGCAGCAGCAGGGCGGCGGCGCCCGGCTCGCGGACACCGTAAAAGGTGATCGCGGGGCCGTCTTCGGTGACCGAGTCCAGTTCGGCCAGCGCCTCGTCCCAGCGGCCGGTCCAGTAGTAGTGCACGGCCGCCGAGACCTGCGGACCGGTCGGCAGGCCGTGCCGTGCGGCCGTCTCGTACCCGGCGTGCAGGGTGGCGTCGGCCTCGCTCAGCCGGTCGAGGTTCTGCAGGGTGAACAGGCGGTTGTCGAGCAGGTCGAAGCGCAGGGTCGCCAGGTCGGCCTCGTCGCCGGTGGTCTCCAGTGCGGCGTCGATCGCGGTCAGTGCCCGGTCGTGCTCGCGGCGGATCGAATGCACGAGCCACAACGTCTGCTGCGCGTGCGCGGCCGGATAGCGTTCGCCCGCCTCCGCCGCCTCGGCGTGCAGACCGCGTGCGATCCGTTCGGTCTCGTCGAGGTCGGCGAGCGTGCCGCGCCGGAAGTTGGCGAGCAGCGTCCGGGTGCTGGTGCGCCACAGCTCCGGCATCGACGGGTCGTCCGCGGTGTCGCCGAGCGCCTCGATCGCGCCCGGCGTGTCGCCCCGCCGGTAGCGCAGCGCGGCGAGGAAATGCCGCATCTGCGCCAGATCCGCCTTGTCGGTGACGATCTTCACCGCCTGCTCGGCTTCCGCCTCGGGAGCCAGTTCGAGCCGGAACAGCACGCGCACCAGCGCGGCGATCAGCGTCTCCCGCTGCTCGCCGGTGGGCACCGTGCTGTCGAGCGCGCCGCGGAGCAGGTCGGCCGCGATATGCGGGGCCCGGTTGGACACCGCGACGTGGTTGGCGGTGAGCCAGCCCGCGAGCCACGGGTCGAACGGTACCGGCCCGGCCGCCAGCTGCTCGGCGACCCGTTTGATCGGCGCGCCCGCCCGGGCGAGTGACTCGGCGGCGCGCCGGTGCAACGCGGCGCGGACCGGTTCGGCGATGGCGCCGTAGAGCGCCTGACGCTGGAACGGGTGATGGAAGGCGAGTTTGTCGCCGGCGTACTCGATGACGCCCGCGGTGGTGGCGGGCTCCAGCTCCCGCAGGACCTCCAGCGGACCCTTGTCCGCCAGCGCGGCCAGGTCCTCGACGGCGAACTCCGCGCCCAGCAGCGAGGCGGTCCGCAGGATCTCGGTCGTGGCGGGGTCGAGGCATTCCAGCGTCCTGGCCACCGCCGCCAGCAGCGACCGCGGCGCGTTCTCGGTGCCGTCCAGCGTCACCTCGGCCACGCCGTCCTTGATCCGCAACGAGCCGGTGCGGACCAGGTCGTGCGCGATTTCCCTGGCGTAGAGCGGATTCCCGGCCGCGCGCCGGACCAGCGGGCGGAGACTCGCCCCGAGCTTGGCCCCGAGGACCACCTCGAACACGGCGGTGACGTCGTCGTCGGTCAGCACCTCGACCGGCATGATCTCGCCGTCCCTCGCCTCGACCCCGCGGCGGAGCTGGGCGAGATCGCGGCGGCCGTGCCCGGTGCGCGTGGCGGCGACCAGCAGGAGCGGCAGCTGGCGGGTGGCGGCGGCAAGCCGTTGCCACAGCAGCACACTCGCCTCGTCGGCCCAGTGGAGGTCGTCGATCACCAGCACCAGCGGGCCCGCCGCGCAGGTCTCGTCGACCAGCGCCAGCAGTTTGTCCACAGTAGACAGGATCGGGTCGGTGGGGCCCCAGTTCCCGTGCGCGGGTTCGGCGTGCAGCTCGCCCGCCAGCTTGGCCTTGGCCGGATCCGCCGCGCCGTGGTGCACCCCGAGGCATTCCATGATGACCTGCAGCGGGAACCGTTGGCGCAGCTCGTCGGCCGCGGTCCAGGCGAGCTGGCAGCCCCGCGCCGCGGCGCCCGACAGCCCGGCGATCAGCAGTTCGGATTTGCCGATACCCGGTTCGCCTTCGAGCCAGACCGGGCGGCCCCGGCCGGCGAGCACGTCGGTGACGAAACCGTCCAGCCGCTCGACCTGCCGGGCACGGCCGGGCAGCCTGCCCTGGCCGCCGCGTTCGATCGCCTTGGCGACCGGCGGCGGCACGACGCGGACCGGAGCCGGTTTCGGTCGGGTGACAGGTTTTTCGCTGCCGTCGAGGATGCGCTGGTGCAGATCACGCAACGGCGCACCGGGTTCGACGCCGAGCTCGTCCCGCAGTATCCGCCTGGCCTCGCGATACGCGCTGAGCGCTTCGATCGGCCGCCCGCTGGCGTGCAGGGCGCGCATGAGCGTCTCGTGCAACGACTCGCGGAGCGGGTGCCGCTGCACCAGCGCGGTCAGCTCGGCCACCACTTCGCGGTGGTCACCGATGCCGAGCAGAGCCGTGGCGCGGAGTTCCGTGGCGGTGAGCTGGAGTTCGGTGAGCCGGACGCGTTCCGCTTCGGCGAACGGGCCCGGCACGCCGGAGTAGGCCTCGCCGCGCCAGAGCCCGAGCGCGGTGGTGAGCCGGGCGGCCGCCCCCCGCTGATCGGTCTGGGCGATCAGCCGTCGAGCGGCCGCGGCGTCCTGCTCGAACCGGCTGACGTCGAGCGCTTCCCGGTCCAGCCGCAGTACGTAACTCGACCCGGAAGAGCTCAGGACCTGGTGCGCGTCACCGCCGGCCTTGCGGATCGCGCCGCGCAGACCGGAGACGTAGGTGTGGACGCTGCCGGTGGCGCTGGCGGGCGCCGACTCGCCCCAGACGTCGGAGATCAGTTCGCCGAGGGAGATCGCCTGGCCGCGCCGCGCCGCCAGGGTGGCGAAGACCGCGCGCTGCCGGGCGGGCCCGAGCTTCAGCTCGACGTCGTCGAGCCAGGCACGAGGCGGCCCGAGCAGCTCGACGCGCAGCCCGTTCGTCACGCCGGCTCCATTTCTCGTCATGCACCGAAAGTGGCCGGATCACTACTGTGTCCCCGCAGTTTAGGACGTCCTCGGTCCGGTTCGGTTGCGCACCCGGGCGAGTGCGTACAGCGGCGCGCACCAGGGCTGCGCGGACCCGGAGGGCGTGGCGCCCGTTTCGGGCAAAAGGAGCGCGGCGAGCTCGCCCGCCAGGCTCCGGTGCTGCTCCTCGGTCAGATTTCGTTGGCAGGAAAGCAAGTGGAGCAGTTCGACCGCCGGCCCGGTGGACAGCGCGCGGACGTTGTCGAGCAGCCACTGCGGGATCCAGCGGGCCGTCAGCTCGTCGCCGACCTGGAGCAACTGCTCGGCGACGCGGTCCGCCGGCGCGCCGGAACCCGCCATGGTGGCGGCGATCTCCTGGTGCAGCACGGCGCGGATGGCGGGCGGGGTGTTCGCGGCGAACACGTCCCGCACCAGCGGGACCCGGAACCGCAGCCGTTCTCCCTCGGTTTCCAGCACGTGCGCGGCGAGCGCCTCTTCGACCGCTCCGATGAGCGCCCGCAGTTCGCGGCCGGTGACACCTGTCAGATCGGCGACCGTGAACGACGAGCCGAGCAGGGCCGCCGAGCTCAGCGTTCGCTTGCACGGCACGGAAAGCGCGGCGAGATGATCTTCGACCACGGTGGCGAGCCTGCTGTGCGGCGTGACGTCGGGCTCGCGCCCGTCGGCGAGCTCGGCGAACAGCTCGCACAGGTAGCCGATATTTCCGGCGCTGTACTCGGCGGCGAACCCGAGGAAGTCTTCGCCCGGATCCCTGGCCAAGGTCTCCTCGGCGAGCGCGGCGGCGGCCGGGCCGTCGAACGGCGGCAGCGAGATGACGTCCCCGTCGAGCCGAGAGCGGAGGACTTCGAGGGTGCGGCGCCGGGGGAGGGGGCGAGCCGAGCCGACCAGCAGCAGCGGCAGGTGCGCGGTGAACCCGTGCAGCCGCTGCCAGGCGAGCAGGCTTTCCTCGTCGGCCCAGTGCAGGTCTTCGAAGACGAGTACCCACGGCCCGTCCGCGCACAGTTCGGTGACCGTTTTGCCGAGGTCGTCGAGCGCTTCGCCGCCGAGGCAGTCGGCGATGAGGCTCAGCGGGACCGCGCTGGTCAGCTCGTCGGCTTCGACCCAGCGCGTGCGGCTGCGTGCCGAGGCGAGGGCCTCCGCCAGGAACGCGCTCTTGCCGCCGCCCGCCTCGCCGTCCAGCCAGATCGTCCCGCCGCGGCCCTCGTCCATGAGCGCGGCCAGATGACGGCGCACCCGGCGGAGTTCGAACTCCCGGCCGACGAAAGCGGACGGCCGTTCGGGCGGGGCATGGGCCTGTCGATGCCGTTTCGGCCGGTCCTGGTGGTGCAGCGCCGGATCGTCGTCCAGGACCCGTTGCCGCAGGGCGAGCAGCTCCGGCCCGGGTTCGAGACCGGACTGCTCGATGATCGTCTCGCGGGCGCGGTCGAACGCGGCCAGCGCCTCGGCCTGCCTGCCGGACCGGAACAACGCGGTGATCAGCATCCGGTGCAGGCCTTCGCGCAACGGATGGCGCTCGACCAGCACGGCGAGCTCGCCCACGAGTTCGCGGTAGGCGCCGAGGTGCAGCGCGACCTCGGCCTGACGTTCGAGCGCGCTCATCCGCAGCTCGTTCAGCCGGGCGCGCTGGGTCTCGGCGAACGGCCCGGGGATCCCGTCGAGCGCGGAACCCCGCCATTGCCCGAGCGCGGAGTGAAGCGACTCCAGCTCCCGTTCGTGCGAACCGGCGAGCCGGTGCGCGCGGGCCCGCTCCAGCTCGGCTTCGAAGACGTGGACGTCGACCTGCTGCCTCGGCAGGTCGAGGCTGTAGCCGGCGCGGCTGGCGACGAGCGGCCCGCCCGCCGGCTCCAGCGCGCGGCGCAGCGCGGAGACGTAGGTGTACACGATGCCGGTGGCGCTGTCCGGTGGCCGCTCGCCCCAGACGGCGTCGATGATCTCCTTGCGGGAGACGAACTGGCCGGCACGCAGGGCGAGGGTGGCGAACACCGCCTGACGCTGGGCGGGACCCAGCGCGATCTCGCCTTCGCCGTGGCGCGCGGGGGAACCGCCCAGCAGGCGCACTGTCAGCGAGGAAACCTCGTCCATGACCTGCCGCCTGTGCGTCCGACTGCCGAAAAGAGTGTCCTGCTCAGCGGAAAGCCTAGTGGCGGCGATGTGGGTTTCGCAATCAATCGGGCACCCACCGTGTGGGTTTCGGCGGCCGAGCCTGGAACAAGCCGGTTTGTGGACTGTCGGATGTCCGTTCATGTGGGTTTCAGGCCCCGTTCAGGCGAGGGGCGACCGGGCAAAGCCGGGCGTTCGCGGGGGCAGAAAGGCCTGCGGCGCTGGTCGAAGGCATGCGAGGCTGTGCATGCTGTGACAGTGAGCCAGGATCTTGAACACTTCGCCGGTGATGTCCTGCTCAGCCTCGCCAGGAACGGCAGGCTGGTGCTCGACGCCGATGAGGCCGAAGCGCGTATCACCGAGCTTCGGCGGACGCTGGCTTTCGGCTACGCCCTCCTGGCCGACCCGGACTACACCGGACCCGAGGGCAGGCTCCGCGAGATCCTGGACGAGCTGCCCAAGTACGTCGAGGCGTTTCAGCAGGCCACGAAGTCCTTCACGCCTCGTTGAGAACTCGTGGAGACTTCGTGAAGAGCTCCTTCGCAGACTGTGTCCCATCCGACTGGGGCCGCGGACAAGCGGAGGGGACGAAGTGGACACGGAAACCCGACAGATCACCGTGGCGGTGCACGCGCCCGACCCGATCACCACCGCGGGCCTGGCCAGCCAGCTGGGCACGCAGCAGGGGATCGACATCCGGGACTGGGATCAGCGCGCCGAGACCGACGTCCTGGTGTTCGCCGCCGAATGCCTGACGCCGGAGATCGTGCTCTGGCTGCGGCGGCTCGCCGCCGAGGACGGCAAGCCGGTGGTGCTCGTGGTGAGCCAGATCAGCGAGGCGGAACTCGTACCCGCCATCGAATGCCGGGTGGTGGCGGTCCTGCCGCGCTCGGCCACGACCGGCGAACGGCTGGCGCACGCCGTCCGCGCGGCGGCCACCGGCGGCGGAGTGCTCCCGCCGAGCCTGCTCGGCGAACTGCTCAAGCACGTCGAGCGGTTGCAGCGCGAGGTGCTCGACCCGATGGGCGTCAACACCGCCGGGCTCACCACCCGGGAGATCGACGTGCTGCGGCTGATGGCCGAGGGCAAGGACACCGTCGAGATCGCCGGCGAGCTCAGCTACTCGGAACGCAGCGTGAAGCACATCATCCAGGGCATCACCGGGCGGCTGAAGCTGAAGAACCGGCCGCACGCCGTCGCGTACGCGGTGCGGGCCGGGGTGATCTGAGGCGCAACTCGCGTGATTGAAGGCGTAACTCGCGTGATTGAAGGCGTATCTCTCAGATCAAGCCGGCCCGGATGGCTTCGGCCACCGCTTCGGCGCGGTTCCGCAGGGCCAGCCGCCGCTGCGCGTGGTGCAGGATGTTCTTGATGGTGCGCTGGGAGTAGCCCATCACCGCGCCGATCTCCGCGGTGTCCTTGCCCTCCGCGATCAGCCGGAGCACGTTGATCTCGCGTTGGTGGAACAGCGCCGGGCCTTCGGCCAGGGCGCCGTATCCGGCGGCGAGCCTGTCGGCGGAGGCCGGCGGCGCCGATCGCGCGGCCGTGACCTCGGCGATCAGCCGGTCCGGCCGGGCCGCCCGATGCGGCAGGACGCAGCGCACGCCGGCGTCCGCGGCCCAGCGGTGGCCGGACGGCGGGAGCGGTCCGGCGATGAGGATCCCGGGCAGGGCGCCCAGTTCGGTCACCGCCCGCCGCAGCACCGGGAGGTCCTGCCCGGCCGGGTCCTCGGCGGCCACCAGCACGTCGGCGCCCTGGCCGGGTACCACCGCGATCGTCGTGTCCCGCGAAAGGATGCCGACGAGGCCCGCGCTGGTCACCGGGTCGGCCGCGTGGACGGCGACCCGGACGTCCGGCGCCTTCACGAGGCGTATCGGCCGTTCAACAGGGCCGTGGCCAGTTCGATCCGGGAGCGGTAACCGGTCCGGCTGAAGAGCAGGCTCAGCCGTCCGTCCACACTCTTGCGACTGGTCTGCAGGGTCTTCGCCAGCTGCTCGTTCGTCAGCCCTTCGCCCGCCAGCAGCGCCAGCAGGTGCTCGTTCTCGGCGGCCGGCTCCTCGGGGTCACCGGGAGGAGCGATCCCGTTGTCCCGCATGAGATTCCGCAGCCGCGCACGATACAGCAGCGCGTCGAGCGAACCGAGCGTCTCGTAGATCTCGACGAGCACCTTGGGATCCGTCGCGTGGTGCCGTACCAGGCGTTCGGCCGCGATGGCGAGCTCGAACGGCTGGTCGCGCTCCCTGGCCAGCCACAGGCACTCGCCGTCCGGCTCCTGTCCGAGGCAGGCGCGGACCAGGTGGCGATGCAGCAGCACCCGTCCGGTCGGCAGCGCGGAAGCGAGTTCCTCCAGTGCGTCGAGTGCCTTCCTGGCCGCGGCGCGGTCGTTCTTCCGCAACGCGAGTTCGGCGAGGTCGGCCCAGGCGATGTCCGTGCCGACGGCGAGTCCGCAGGTGGCCGCGTGCAGGCGTTTGGCGGCCCGGTCGGTCTCGCCGAGGGCCATGTCGACCCGGGCTTCGGCGATGTCGAGCAGATGCGCCAGCATCGGTGCCGTGGCGCGGGCGGCGGTCAGCAGTTCCCGTGCCGCGGTGAACCGTCCCTGTGACAGCAGGACCGACACGGTCGACAGGTGCATCGCGGCCGATCCGGTGTCGTACCCGCGCCGCGAACGGTCGGCCACGCTGCGGTGGGCGAAGTCGATGGCGCGGGCGGGCCGCCCCCGCATGACCGCGAGCATCGAACGCTCGCTGTCGCGCAGCCCGGTTTCGGGGAAGTCTTCGTCGGCGAGCAGTTTCTCCGCGCGTGCACGTTCGCCCAGCACCAGCAACGCGGTGACGTACGAGGTGATCTGGTCGTTCCGGTGCCGCCGCGCCGACCTCAGCGGCCACCGTTCGCGTTCGGTCAGGTTCGCGCCGAACCTCGCTGAGCGGCCGGCCCAGAGCTCGGCCAGACTGCCGAAGAGTTCCCCCAGCATCGCGGAAACCGTCGATCCGGTCCGCCAGGAATCGTTCTCCGCCAGCAGTTCGGCCGCTTCCGCCCAGCGGTCCAGCAGGCTCAGCGCGATCGCGCTCGAGGCCACCGACCAGTCCGGCGGGTTCGTGGCGATCCTCGCCAGTTCGGCCGTGTTGCCGGAGTTGTGCAGCGCGCAGACGGCGATCGACTGGGCTTCCTGCGCGGCGTCGGCGGACAGCCGGTCGGGGAATTCCTCCAGCAGCCGCCGCGTGCCCGCGAGACTCTGTTCGTGGTCGCCGTTCAGGTGACACCACATGGTGTGGAGCAGGGTCACCCTCGCCCGCTGCGGCCGGTCCTCGGTCAGCTCGACCGCGGCACGCAGCCATCGCGCGCCGCGCGTGGTCTGGTCGTCGGGCAGGAACGCCGCGTTGTCGAGCAGTTCGGCGAGGGCGCGGCGCGGGTCGATCAGCTTGCCTGCCTCCGCGATCCGGTCGGGAAGGTAGTACGGGGCGGACGTGTGCGCGGTCCCGTTCCACAACGCGGTGACGGCGGCCGCGGCGATACGCCGGCGTTCGAAGGGGCCGAGTTCGGCGATCAGCGCGTACGCCACCACCGGCACGGTGAACCGCCAGCCCCGGCCGCGGTGCAGGATCCCGTCCGCTCGCAGGGTTTCCAGTATCGCGAGCGTTTCCGCGGGATCCTGCGCGAGGACCTCGCTGATCAGCGACGGCATCGCCGCACCGAGCGGATGCAGCATCGCGGCGGCCTTCGCGACGGCGAGCCGCCCGGGGGCCAGCTGCATGGATCGCAGCGGCACCAGCGTGCCGGGGACGAGGTACGCGCGCCGGTCGACGATCCGGATCGCGCCCTGCGCGCGCAGCAGGTCCAGCGCCTGGCGCAACGCGGCGGGCACTCCCCGGCTGAGTTCGTGCAGCCGGTCCCGGAGCAGGTCGCTCGGAACGGCGCCCAGCGCCTCGACGACCGGCCGCGTGATCTGCGCCGCCGTCAACGGCAGCAGCCGCACCGGTTCCACCAGGCCTTCGGCGCGCAGCCGCCGCACGACGGCGAGCCTCTCGGCCGCGTCACGGACCGGGGTCCGCGTGGCGCAGACCAGCCTGTCCGACGAGCCGCGGATCAACGCCGCCAGGACGGCGAGGTCGTCGTTTCGCATCCATTGGGTGTCGTCGAGCAGCAGCACGTGCCCGTCGCCGGTGACGGGAGGCCATGGATCGCCGCCGGGCACGAGGTCGCCGTCCTGCGTGAAGCGCACGGTCGAAACCTTTTGCCCCGACGCGGAAAGCCGCTCGGACAGCCGCGCGAGCAGCGTGGTCCGGCCGACGCCCGCCGGCCCGGTCACCCAGACGCAGGGCGCGCCCTCGCCGGTGACGCGCTCCAGGATCCGCTCGGCCACCTCGTCCACGCCTGACATCCTGAGCGGCCGGGACGTCCGCGACGCGGTGGAGGCCGGGGTCTGGCCCGTATGGCCGCCGGGTCCGCCCGAAAACCGTCAGGCGGCCAGCGGACCGAAGACCAGGGTGCCCGGGGCCTTCGCGTCGTTGCCCGCCCAGAACTCCAGCCACAGGGCGGCGAACTCGTCCCGGGACAGCATTCCGTCACCGTCGGAGTCGAGCAGCGGGAAGGTGGCGTCGGTATCGGTGGGGCGGCCGTTCCAGACCTCGATCAGCTGGCGGTACTCCGCCGCGGAGATCAGCCCGTCGCCGTTCTCGTCGATCGCTTCGAACATCGCGTCGGCCGTCGCGGTCACGGCCTCGGGCGTGCCGGGAAGCCTGTCGACGACCAGCAGGACCTCGTCGAGGGTGACCTTGTCGTCCCGGTCGAGATCCGACGCCGCCAGCAGCGTCGTCCACCAGCTCAGCATGATGCCGGTCAGGCGCCGCTCGTCACCCGGGCCGCGCCGCCGCGCCCAGCGGTCGGCCAGGGCCTGGAAATCCCGCTCCTGGAGAAAACCGTCGCCGTCGACGTCCATCGCGGCGAAGACACCTGAGATCTTGCGCCGCTGCAAGTCGCTTGCCATGCGTCCGAACGATAGAACCGGTGGCGTAACGGCACATCGGCCATTCAGGGCCACGGCGATCCACGATCGGGGGACGGTGCGAGGAGCGCCGTACCGTGAAAGGGAACGACCACACCCGGAGGTGGCGGATGACGGCCGAAATCGAACGGGCGGCCCACGCCTACTGTCCTGTCTGCAACCCGGACCCCGGCCTCGGCGAGCCGGTCACGGCGCTCTGCGGGGCGACCCATCCGTACTGGGGCCGCCGCGAGCGGCCGCTGAACAACTGCCCGGCCTGCGAGGCCGTCGTCGTGAAGACGGTGTACCCGTGCGGCCACACGGGTGGGGAGAGATGAGGGCCACAGCGAAAACGTCGTTTCCCCGGCCCGCCGGCGGGTATCCGGAGGCAGCGGACAACGAAAGGGAGGCCCTGATGAACGACAAGGCCGAGAACAAGATCGACGAGCTCAAGGGCAAGGCCAAGGAAGCCGCCGGTAACGCCACGGACAACGAGCAGTGGCAGGCCGAAGGCAAGGCCGAGCAGGGCAAGGCCAACGTCAAGCAGGCGGGCGAGAAGGTCAAGGACGCGGTGAAGGGCGTCCGGGACTGACCCTACGGGCGGCTCGCGCGTGAAGGCAGCTTCACGCGCCCGCGCGAGCCCCTGGGGTACGGTCCGGATCATGGACTTCCGGGATTTCGACGGCATCAAGGTGCGCCGCCCTTCGGTCGAGCGCGACGACCTCGAAAACGAACCCGCCGTGTTCCGGGGCGATTTCGACTTCGACTCGGTCCGCCTCGACGGCGGCGACCAGAGCGGGGTCCGTGGTGGCGGCGAGATCGCGCGTTCAGTCGTCGCGGACGTGAGCCTGGCGAACTCCCGGCTCGACAGGCTGACGCTCTCCGACGTGATCCTCGAAGGCGTCGACCTGTCCAACGCGGCGATCCGCGAACTGTCGGCCCGCCGGGTCGAAATCCTCCGTTGCCGCGCGATCGGGCTCGGAGTGGCGATCACCTCCGCGACCGATCTGTACGTCGAGAACGCGCGGTTCGACTACGCGTCGGTGACGGTCGAGCGGGCGAAGGGTCCGGCCGTCTTCTCCGGATGTTCTTTCCGGGAGACGGTGTTCTCCGGGGACCTATCCCGGTTGACCTTTGTGGACTGTGAGTTCACCGGAACGGAATTCGCGGCCGTCTCCGCGCTGGACTGCGATCTGCGCGGTTCGCGCCTGTCCGATGTCCGCGGTCTGCTGACCCTGCGCGGCGCGAAGATCACCGGCGAGCAGGCCGTCTCGGTCGCGGGGATTCTCGCGGCCGAAAGCGGATTGTCGGTCGTCGGATGACCAACGTCGTCCTCTTCCACTCGGTCCTGGGGTTACGGCCTACCGAGCTGGCCGCGGCGGACCGGCTGCGCGCCGCCGGGCACGAGGTCACCACTCCCGATCTCTACGCCGGTGAGACCGCGACCACGTTGGAAGACGGATTCGCGCTGAAGGACCGGATCGGGTGGTCCACCGTCGCGACCCGTGCGCTCGACGCCGCCCGGAAGCTGCCCGACGACACCGTGCTGGCCGGGATGTCGATGGGCGCGGTGGTGGCCGCGGGCCTGCTCCCTCATCGGCCTGCCACCGCCGGCGTGCTCTTGCTCCACGCCATCGCCGACCTGCCCGCGAAAGTCCGCGAGGGGCTGCCGGTCCAGCTCCACGCGGCCGACCCGGACGGCTTCGCGCCACCGGCCGCGCTTCCCGGCTGGCTCGCCGCGGCGGCCCGCTCCGGCGCCGACGCGCGGGTGTTCACCTATCCCGGAGCGGGCCACTTCTACACCGACGACAGCCTGCCCGACCACGACGAGGACGCGGCGGCCCTGACCTGGCAACGGATCCTGGCGTTCCTGGCGGCTCAGCCTTCGGGATAGAAGACGAAGAGCGTGCATCCGGTCGCCGACGCCGGCACGTGCCACGAACCGGCCGGAGCGTGCAGGAAGGTCCCCGCCGGGTAGTCGCGCGCGCCGTCGTTGAAGGTGCCGGAGACGACGAACACCTCTTCGGGGCCCGGCTCGTGGACGTCGCGATGCGGCCACGAGGTGCCGGGATCCATTTCCAGCACGTTGGCGTGCGCGCCGTCCGTTCCCGTCCACAGTGGACGCAGCCGGATCCCCGGGAACAGCTCGCGAACGGGGGATTCCTTGACGGGGACGGAAGTGTAGCCCTCTTGGGCGAGGATCTCGGGGTGCATGACCTCATGGTGCCGTGGCCGCCTCGCGGCCGGACGGTGTCAGGGAAGACACCACGGGGTATTTTTCTGCCATGCATCGCGTGAGGGCACTGGTGCGGCCGGTGCAGTCGACCTTCGAGCTCGGGATCGCCGCCGAGGTCTTCGGCACGGAGCGCGCCGGAGTGCCGCGGTACTACGAATTCGACGTCTGCACGGAGAAACCCGGCCCGGTGCCGACCACGGCCGGGTACACGATCTCCGTGACCAAAGGCCTGTCCGCGCTGGCTGACGCCGACACGGTGCTCATCCCCGGCTGGTCGCCGGTGGAGGCACCGCTCTCGGCCCCGGTGCGCCGGGCGCTCCTGCGCGCGCACGCCAGGGGAGCGCGGCTCGTCACGATCTGCACGGGTGTCTTCGCGCTGGCCCGCACCGGGCTGCTGGACGGCAGGACGGCGACCACGCATTGGGCACGTGCTTCCCGGCTGCAGGAGGAATTCCCCCGGATTCGCGTGGAACCGGACGTGCTCTACGTGGACCACGGCGACGTCGCCACGAGCGCCGGGGCGGGCGCGGGGATCGATCTCTGCCTGCACCTGGTCCGGCGCGACCACGGGGCCGCGCACGCCGCCCTCGTCGCCCGGCACATGGTGATGCCGCCGCACCGTGACGGCGGTCAGGCGCAGTTCGTCCCGGCCCCGCCGCCCGGCGACGAGCTGGACGGTCTCCTCGAATGGGCGGGCGAGCGCCTCGGGACACCGTTGTCGGTGGGCGATCTGGCCGCGCACCTCAACGTCTCGCCCCGCACGCTCGCCCGGCGCTTCGCCGATCAGCTCGGCACCACGCCGGGCGCCTGGTTGCTGACGCGGCGCGTGACCGAGGCGCGCACCCTGCTGGAGGAGACCGGCTTACCGGTGGAGGTGATCGCGGCCCGCGTCGGGCTGACGTCGGCCGTGAACCTCCGCCGTCGCTTCCGTGATCAGGTCGGCACGACGCCGGGCGCGTACCGGCGCGCGTTCCGTGGCTCGGTTTCGCCTTGAGCGGAACGGAGCACGCGCGCCCCGGCGGAATGTCACGATGAGCCTATGGCGGACATCCTCCCTTTCCACCAGAAGCGTCCCGAACCGGAGCCGCTGTGGCGTGACGTGCTGGGCAAGAGCCTGCGCGCCGCGAGGGAGGAACAGGGCGGCCGCCTCGTCGACGTCGCCGAACGCGCCGGGATCTCGCCTCAGTACCTCTCCGAGATCGAACGCGGCCGCAAGGAGCCGTCCAGCGAGATGATCGCCGCGGTCACCGGCGCGCTCGGGCTCGACCTGGCGGATCTGCTCTTCGGTATCGCGGGCACGATCAGCCGGGGCGGCAGCACGGGGCTCACGGTCGGCCGCCGCCCGCGAGGACCCGTGCTCATGGCCGCTTGAGCGTGTTTCATATCGAGGGGTAAGCCGAAGGCAGCGCAACGTCGATGGGGGACTGTGGCCGAAGGTCTCAGCGCTGTCGGATGTGTCGCGAAAGCCACTTTCGGGACGTCTGGTGTCTCGAAAGTGGCTTTCGCGACATCAGCACCAGCGCTGTCGGCTTCGAGCGGGCCCCGCGGAAGTGCCGACCACGCCCCCTTCGCCTTACCCGTCAATAAGCCTGTTCGATGGGCTTCGTGCTNGCGAAAGCCACTTTCGGGACGTCTGGTGTCTCGAAAGTGGCTTTCGCGACATCAGCACCAGCGCTGTCGGCTTCGAGCGGGCCCCGCGGAAGTGCCGACCACGCCCCCTTCGCCTTACCCGTCAATAAGCCTGTTCGATGGGCTTCGTGCTGCAAGTGTCCGCGAAAGACCGCGAACCTTGGCTTATGAACACCGCCTAGGCACGCTCGTCGAGAACGCGGTCCGCGAGCCCGTAGGCGACGGCGCCAGCCGCGTCGAACACGCGGTCCCGGTCGGTGTCGTGCCGGAGATCGGACACGGCGCGGCCGGTGTGCGCGGAAAGGATCTCCTCCAGCTGCGTCCGCACCCGCACGACCTCGTCGGCCTGCAGGATGAGGTCCGGGATGGTGCCCCGGCCCTGCGCGGCGGGCTGGTGCAGCACCACCCTGGTGTGCGGCAGCACGAACCGGTGCCCCGCCTCGCCCGCCGCCAGCAGGATCGCGCCCGCCGCGACGGCCTGGCCGACACAGGTCGTGGCCACCGGCGCCTTGATGAAACGCATGGTGTCGTACAACGCGAGCATCGCCGACGGGTCGCCGCCCTCGGTGTTGATGTAGAGGTTGATCTCCTGCTCGGGGTTGTCCGCCTCCAGGTACAGCAGCTGGGTGATCAGGGCGTTCGCCACGCCGGAGTCGATCGCGGTCCCGAGGTAGATGATCCGCTCCGACAGCAGATGCGAGTAGACGTCCATGATCCGCTCGCCGGCGGGGCTGCGGGAGATGACGTTGGGGATGGTGTAGGAGCTCATGCGCCCGCACCCCTTTCCGTGCCGAGGCCGAGTCTGTGCGTGCGGACGGGGACGACCTGGTCGAGGCTCTCGACGATGTGGTCGATGAAGCCGTATTCGCGCGCCTGCTCGGTGGTGAACCAGCGATCGTGGAGCGAGTCGGCGAAGATCCGGTCGATGGGCTGCCCGGTGTCGTCGGCGATGAGGCCGAGCACCGTGTCCCGCGTGTAGCGCAGGTCGTCCGCCTGCACCTCCACCTCGACGGCCGAACCGCCGATACCGGCCGAACCCTGGTGCATGAGGATCCGGGCGTGCGGCAGGGCGAACCGTTTGCCCGGGGTGCCCGCCGAAAGCAGGAACTGCCCGGCACTGCACGCCAGTCCCAGCGCGAGGGTGGCGACGTCGCACGGCACGAGCCGCATCACGTCGCGGATGGCCAGCATCGACGGGACCGAACCGCCCGGCGAGTGGATCCACAACGCGATGTCCTTGCGCGGGTCCTCGCTCGCGAGTGACAGCAGCTGGGTGGTGAGGACCGTCCCGTTGTCGTCGTCGAGCGCGCCGTCGAGGACCAGCACACGCTGGCTGAAGAACCGTTCCCGGAGCCGTTGGTCGAAGAGTGGCTGCTTCTCGTTGTCGGTCATGCCCCGACCATGCCGCCGGGGCCCGGCCGCCCGCCGGTTTCGCTGCTGTGAGCGGATCAGCCCACAGCAGGGCGTTTGGCCGGGACCAGCCATACGCCGATGACCAGCACGGCGGCGAAGACGAGGGCGACGAGATCGAGAGCGAGCCCCGGATACAGGGGAAGGCCCAGGTATTCCCGTTCGTCCAGCGTCTGCAGCAGGAGCAGGCTGAGCAACGTCAGCCCCGCGCCGACGGCGGTCACGACCTGCCCGCGGCGGACGCTGGCGAACAGGAGACCGCCACCGACGATCGAAAACACGCCCGCCAGGACGATGCCGACGCGGGCGAGCAGCATCGGCGGCCAGAACACCTCGAACAGGTACGCCTGGTGGATCATCATCGCGTCGGTCAGCACGTAGAAGCCGAACAGGATGCTCGCCACACCGGCCAGGATCGCGGGCACCGAAGGCATGCCGAGCCCGGGAGAAGTCGGTCGCGGTACCGGGGTTTCGACCCCGCTCGCGGCCTGAGCCAGCAGCGGGAGCGCTCGGTCCGGCAGCATGCGTGCCTGCGGTGCCTTCGCGAGCAGCCCGCGGAGGACGTCCGCGAGTGGCGCGGGCGTCCGGGTGAAGGGCGGCTGCTCGTTGACGACGGCGTACAGCGTGGCCGCGACGTTCGCCCGCTGGAAGAAGTTCCCGCCCTCGCTCGCGCCGAGCAGCGTCACGCCGAGCGACCAGAGATCGGAATGGGGAGTGGCTTCGTGCCCCGCGATCGTTTCGGGGGCGAGGAATGCTGGGGTAGCGGCCGGGTCGAGGGCCTTGGCGATCCCGAAACCGGTCAGTTTCACCGTGCCGTCGGGAGCCACCAGGATGTTCGAGGGCCGCACGTCGCCGTGCACGATCCCCGCCGTGTGCGCGGCGGTGAGCGCGCCGAGCACCTGTCCGCCGATGTCCGCCACGAACCGCGGCGGCAGCGGACCCGCGGACGCGACGTCCTCCAGAGTCCGCCCTTCCACGGGGCCCATCACGATGAACGCCGTCCCGTCCGTCACCACGACGTCGTGGACGGGCACCACCGACGGGTGACCGATCGCGACGCGGGCTTCGCGCTGGAGCCGCTCGACGAGGGCGGGCTCGTGGCTGGGAAGCCGCAGCTCCTTGATCGCGACCCGGTCGCCGTCCGGCCCGTCCTCGGCACGCCACAGCACGGCCGTCCCGTCGCGCCCCAGCTCCTCGAGCAGGGTGTAGCGCTCGGCGATCGTGCGGGAAACTGCCGTCACAGTGGTTCTCCTCGAATCCTGAAAGGGGTCTTCGAGGGACGCTAATCAGCGCTCATGACAAAACGATGAAATGGCCGTTCATCCATAAAGGACCTATCCGGCTGGATATATTCACAGTCATGCTGACCTTGGCGGCCCTGGTCGACGACCCGGCTCTCGAACTGCGGGTGGTCGTCCCCGGCCGCGACGGGGCGCTGACCGGGCAGGTGCTGTGGGTGCACAACACCGAGCTCCCCGACCCCGGGCCGTACGTGCGCGAACACGAGGTCGTGCTGACCAACGGCCTGTGGCTGGACCGCGTCGCCCCGGCGGACTTCGTCGCGCGAGTGGCCGGTGCCGGCGCGGCGGGCGTCATCTTCGGCCTGCGCGTGGAGCAACCCGGCACTCCTCCGGAACTCGCCGAGGCCTGCCGGGAAGCCGGGTTGCCCCTGCTGGAGATCTCGGTGGCGGTGCCGTTCACGGCGGTCACCCGGGCCGCGGCGGCGATCCAGGCCGCGGACCGGCAGAACGCGCTGATGTCGATGGTGCGCCGGGGCGACGAGCTGACCTCGGCGCTGTCGCGGGGCGCGGGCGCGGCCGGGGTGCTCGCGATCCTCCGCCGTGAGCACGAGCTCCCGCTGGCCGTCGTGGACCGGATGGGCCGGGAGCTCGCGTCCGCCGGTGCCGCGCTGGACGCCGGGCAGGCACGCGCCGCGGCGGAGGCGCTGGCCGGGCATCCGCCGCCGCTGGAGGCGGATCTCGGCGCGGGGACGCGGGCGGCGTTGTTCCCGGTGGGCGCGATCGGCGACGCGGACGCCGCGCTGCTGTGCCTGCGGCCCGTGGCAGGCCTGACGCGCGAGGAGCGGGACGCGCTGGAGCAGACCGCCCGTTACCTCAGCCTGGAGGTGGCCCGGCACCAGGCGGTGCAGGCGATCGAGATGCGGTTCGCCGTCGAACTGCTGGACATGATCCTGTCCGGAGCGCAGCGCGCCGCGGAGGTGCCCGGCAGGCTGCGGGCCTTCGGCGTCGACCCGGATGGGCCCCTGGCGGTGATCGCGCTGGCGTTCGCGGGCGACGACGCCGCGACGCGGGCGGGGATGGCGGAGGCCGTGACGGATTTTCTCCTGGCGGACGGTCTCCCCGCGGTCGTGGCGGCGGGCAGCCAGGACGTCGTCGCGGTACTGCCGTTCCGGTCGGGACGGCAGTCGCCCGCCGCCTTCGCGCCGCGGCTGGCGGCGGCGGTGTCACACCGGCTCGGGGGAGGCCGTGTGGTGGTCGGGCTCGCCGATCCCGTGCCCGGCGCGGCCGAACTGCGAGTGCCGCTGTCACGCAGCCGCGAAGCCTGCCGCGTGCTCCGGGGCAGGCGCGGCGGCCCGGTCGCGGCGAGTTTCGCCGAGCTGGGCAGCTATCGCCTGCTCCTGGAATCACACGACGAGCAGTGGAGGCACACCTTCGCCGACGCCCTGCTCGGTCCGCTGCGCGAGCACGACCGCGTCCGCGACGGCGACCTGGAGACGACCCTGCGGGCGTTCCTCGACCACGACGGCCAGTGGGCGGCCACCGCCGCGGCGCTGTACGTGCACGTCAACACCTTGCGCAACCGGCTGGCCAAGGTCACCGAGCTGACCGGCCGCGACGTCGGGCGGACCGCCGACCGGGTCGACCTGTTCCTGGCGCTGGAAGCGGCTCAGTCCGGATAGACCGACGGGTCGATTTCGAGGCGCCGCAAGGGTTCCGCGGGCAACGCCGGGTCGGCGAGCGCCGCGGCGGCCACGTCACGGCACCGGGCGAACCGGACGTCGCCGAGACCGAGCCCGAACTCGATGAGCGAGCGCACGGCCTCCAGCCGTCCCGGCCTGCCCGAAAGGAACGGGTGCAGGCACAGGTTGAACAGGCATCGGTAGCGGCGCATCGCGTCCAGCTCCGCGCGCCACATCTCCAGCACCCGCACCGGGGACGTGATCACCGAGCCGACCTGCGGTGCGGGAAGGAACGCGTACTGCTCCCAGTCGTCGAGCGACCAGTGCACCGGCAGCTCGGCGATCCGGCCCGCCGCGGTTTCGATCAGGTACGGCCGGTCGTCGGCCATCAGCGACGAGTCGTAGCTCAACTCGTGTTCGGCCACCAGCGCCGGAGTGTCCCAAGTAGACTCCCAGCCCGCCGCGCGATGGCCGCTGATCTCGATGCCCTGTGCGGCGAACACCGCCATGCCCCGCTCGAAATCGGCGCGCTGCTCGGCCGCGGTCATCGCGGTCGGCGGCCGGTGGCTGTAGGAGTGGTGGGCCACCTCGTGCCCGCGCTCCACGATCGTGGCGGCGAGGCCGGGCCGCTGTTCGGCGACCCAGCCCGGCACGAAGAACGTCGCGGGCACGGCCAGTTCGTCGAGCAGGTCGAGGATGCGCGGCACCCCGACCCTGGGCCCGTACGCCTGATGGGACATGGTCGAGAGGTGGTCGGCGTAGCCCCGCCCGCGCGCGAGGATCGGGGATTCCGCGTCCACGTCGAAGGTCAGGGTCGCCACCGCGGCCGCGCCGCCGTGCCAGCTTGGTTCCGTCACGCCTGCCGACTCTCCCGCCAACGGCGCGCGTTCGCCACCGTGACCGTCGGGGAGACCATCGCGCGATCGAACCCGGCCAGTGGCCGCGCCGCCGCGACACGGGCGGGCAGGTCGGGGTTGGCCAGCGCGCCGTGCCCGAGCGAGAGCAGGTCCGCGTGCCCGCCGGTGAGCACCTCGTGCGCCCGGGCGAGGTCGTGCATCCCGCCGTTGGCGATGACCGGCAGCCCGGTGACCTGCCGGGCGAGCGCGGTGATGGTGCCGCCGTCGGCCAGCTTCGCCGTTTCGAGCCAGTTCCGGCCCTCGCTGGCGATGTGGAGGTACTGCGCGCCCGCCTCGGCGACCGCGGCGAAGATCACCTCGGCGTCGTCGCGGCCGCCGGGCCAGCGGTAGGTGAAGTCGTTGACCTTCGTCTGCGACAGCCGCACGCCGGTCACCAGCTCGGGCACGGCCTCGGAGACGGCGGTCACGACGCGGGCGGTCAGCCGGATCCGGTTCGCGACCGGTCCGCCGTAGGAGTCGGTGCGGTGGTTGGTGTAGTCGGTGAGGAACTGGTCGAGGAGGTATCCGTTCGCCGCGTGCACCTCGACGCCGTCGAACCCGGCCTGACGGGCACGCACGGCCGCTGCCGCGAAGACTTCGACGACATCGTCGATCTCAGCGGTGGTCAGCTCGCGCGGCACCGGCCACGGCCCGGAACCGCCGTACGCGCGCATCATCTCCCCACGCGGCTGGACGGCCGAAGGAGCGACGGTGTTCGGGTGGCCCTGCGCGATCGCCCCGGCGTGCATGAGCTGCGCGATCATCCGCCCGCCCGCCGCGCGGACTCCGGCGGTGACCACGCGCCAGCCCGCGACATGTTCGTCCCGCGCGAGGCCCGGCTGGTTGAGGTAGCCCTGGCTGGCCGCGCTGTCGGGATAGGTGCCTTCGCTGAACACCAGCCCGAAGCCGCCGCGGGCGAATTCGGCGTAGTAGTCGGCCATCTCGCCGGTCGGGGTGCCGTCCGGGCGGGCCGAGACGCGGGACATGGGGGCGACGGCGTAGCGGTTGCGCAGCGCGAGGCGGCCGAGCGTGGTGGGGGCCAGCGCGGGGTGTTCGACGGTGGTCGTCATGACCGGGTTCCTCCATTGTGGACGGTTTCGATGGCGAGCGGGGAGAGTCCGGCGTCGCTGATCCGGACGAGATCCTGCGGGCAGGCGGAGACCACGACGACGCAGTCCATCTCGGCGCGCAGGGTCACCGCGTCGCCGGGCCGCGAGTTCGCGGTCAGCCAGTTCAGGCGCCCGTCCCCGCCGACCGGGACACGCATGAAGACGTTGATCGGCTGCGGCGTCGGCCCGGTGAAGCCGAGGCCTTCGGTCGTCAGCGCCTCACGCAGGTTCGCGGCGCAGGACCGGTGGCCCGGAGCGCCCAGCGCGGCGTAGCGGGCCGGGTCGCACGCCGGGACGAGCATGTCGTGCTCGCCGGGTGAGGTGTCTTCGATCAGCGTCAGGATCGGGCGGCGCAGGTCGGTGAGGAAGGATTCGCCGACCGCGGGGAACAGCCGGTCGACACCGGCGCGGGTATGCGCCGCGCTGTGGTGCTCGGTCAGTTCCGTCCCGCCGCCGTCGCGGAAGGCGAACACGTCGCCGACCTGGCCGCCATCGACGTCGATGACCCGCACCAGATCCCCTGCGTCCACGCGGACGGCCTTGGCGGTCCCCGGTGGCACTTCCGTTCTGCTCATGGCTCCAGCAAACAGGGGTGGGCGGGCGCCCCGCTATGGAGAAATCACTACTATCCAGGCGCCTCAGTGGAGAAATATCCAGGCGAGCGAGGCGTAACTCGCGTGCTTGAAGGCGTAACTCTCGTGATTGGAGCCGCAACATCGTGTTACGGCTCCAAGCACGCGAGTTACGCGGTGAGATAGTTTCGACTTTGACCATTTTCGCGAAGCCGGGTTAGGGTTCGCCGATGGAGGACGTGGACGCGGCCGGGCTCGATTTCTGGTCGTTCGTGGCGCTGGCGAACCGGCGGCTCGCGCACGAGTACGGCTTCCGGCACCAGCTGGCGACCGAGGTGCTGCTGACCCTCAATCGTGCCTCCGACCTGGTGACCTACGACCTCGAAGCCGCGGTGCACCGGCCGCGCGGCCGGTCGTGGTCGGCGTTCCGGCTGCTGTTCGTGGTCTGGCTCGCCGGGCCGCTCGAACCGACGAGCGCCGCCCGGCTGACCGGGATGAGCCGGGCGGCGGTGTCGAATCTGGTCAAGACGCTGGTCGTGGAGGGGATGCTCCACCGGGTCCCGGACGAGCGCGACGGCCGTTCGGTGCGGCTGTCGCTGACCGAGGCGGGGCACGAGGAGATGGTCTCGGTCTTCCGCGAGCACAACGAGCGCGAATTCGGCTGGACGAACGCGCTGACCGAGACCGAACAACGCATCCTGGTGATGCTGCTGGGCAAGCTGATCACGAGCCGCGCCGAGTTCGGCACCCGGAGCCGCAAGTAGGCCTTCCCGTCGCGCGGAAGACCGGACTACGCTGCCCGATGGGTAGTAAAAGCGTGAACTAAATCGGCGAGGAGGAGACCATGGTGGACGGCGGACGGATTCCCGCGCTCTTCGCCGGGCTGTGCGACGACGCCGCGGTGTTCCCGCCGGGACTGGCCCCGCTGCCGGACGCCGTCGCGGCACACGACCAGCACCTCGATGCCTGGTACGCCGGCCTCGTCGGCCCGCTCGTCATCGCCGCCACCGCGCACGGCGACCTCGCCGAAGTGCTGGGGGACCGGGCGACCCCGCTGCCGGTCTCGGTGACCCTCCCCGGCGGGCCCGCGCAACTCGACGGCGTGCTCGGCGCCGTGGAGAAGCTCCCGGTGAAACTCGACGCGCTCGAGATCGCCGTCCCCGAGGGGATGGGCCCGGACGAGGTGCTCGCCGGGATTTCCCGGGCCACCGCACCGGTCTTCGTCGAGATCCCGCGCGACGAGCGCCGTGTCCCGCTGCTGACCGCCCTTTCCGGCACGGGACACCACGCGAAATTCCGCACCGGTGGCGTCCGAGCCGAGCTGTACCCCGGCGAAGCGGAACTCGCCGCCGCGGTCCGGGCGGCCGTCGGGGCGGGCGTTCCGTTCAAGGCCACCGCCGGGCTGCACCACGCCCTCCGCAACACCGATCCGGAGACCGGCTTCGAACAGCACGGCTTCCTCAACCTGATGCTCGCGACCGACGCCGTCCTCACCGATGGCGACGCCGAAGCCGTTCTCGCCGAACGAGACGGCGCCGTCGTCGCCGGGCGGCTCCGGGAGCTGGACGCGGATCGCGTCGCCGCCCTCCGCGCGGCCTTCACGTCGTTCGGCACCTGCAGCATCACCGACCCCCTGACCGAACTGGCCGGACTCGGCCTGCTCGACGCGCCCCGAGGAGAGGCATGACCACGATCGACATCCCCGCAGGCTCGCTGTTCGGGATCGACAACCTGCCGTACGGCGTGTTCTCCGTCGACGGCGATTCCCCGCGCGTCGGCGTGCGCGTCGGCGACTCCGTTCTCGACCTGGCCGCGGCGCTCGGCGACGACGTGTTCGCCGCGCCGGCGCTGAACCCGTTCATGGCGCAGGGATACGACCGCTGGGTGGCGGTCCGGGAGCGGATCCGCGACCTGGTCTCCGGCGAGCTCCCCGACGGCGCGGTCCACGCGATCGAACGGGTGACCCTCCACCTGCCGATCGAGGTCGCGGACTACGTCGACTTCTACGCCTCCGAACACCACGCCTCGAACGTCGGCAGGTTGTTCCGCCCGGACGCGGAACCGTTGCTGCCCAACTGGAAGCACCTCCCGGTCGGCTACCACGGCCGGTCCGGCACCGTCCTGGTGTCCGGTACGGACATCGTGCGCCCGAGCGGCCAGCGCAAGGCCCCGGCCGAAGCGGCACCGGTGTTCGGGCCGAGCACGCGGCTGGACATCGAGGCCGAGATGGGCTTCGTCGTCGGCACCGGCACCCCGCTGAACACCCCGATCACCCCGGATTCCTTCCCCCGCCACGTTTTCGGCGCGGTCCTGCTCAACGACTGGTCCGCCCGCGACATCCAGGCCTGGGAATACGTCCCGCTGGGCCCGCACCTCGGCAAGAGCTTCGCGACGTCGATCTCCCCTTGGGTGGTGCCGATCCTGGCGCTGGAGGCCGCGCGGATCCCGCTGCCCGGCCAGACGGATCCGGAGCCGCTGCCGTACCTGCGGGAGAGCGAGCCGTGGGGCCTCGACATCGACCTCGTCATCGAATGGAACGGCGAGGAGGTCAGCCGCCCGCCGTTCCGCGAGATGTACTGGTCGCCCGCTCAGATGCTCGCGCACCTGACGGTCAACGGCGCTTCTTCGCGCACGGGCGACCTGTACGGCTCCGGCACGATCTCCGGACCGGAGAAGAACCAGCGCGGCGCGTTCCTCGAATTGTCCTGGGGCGGCAAGGAACCGCTCACGGTCAAGGGGGAGGAGCGCACCTTCCTGCTGGACGGCGACGAGGTCGTGATCACCGGGACCGCGCCCGGCGCGAACGGCTCGCGGATAGGGTTCGGCGAGGTGCGCGGGCGCGTCCTGCCGTCGAACTGAGCCGATGCGGCGGCTGTGACCGGTGTGGTGTGTCGCGAAAGCCACTTTCGGGACGTCTGATGTCCCGAANGTGTGGCGACCTTCGAGGAGGCGCCTTCGCTGGAGGGTACGAAGTTTCCGCCGGGTTCGGTTCTGCCTGCCGCTGAGGGGTAGCCACTCACGACCCATCAGACGTCGCGAAAGCCACTTTCGGGACGTCTGATGTCCCGAAAGTGGCTTTCGCGACAGGTGGCCGGTTGCCGATGGGCCGTGACCGGAGACCTGGCGTCAAAGCTGCCCCTCTGTCACTAGGGATCACGCCGGCGGGGTGGTGAAGGACCTCTTCACTACTCTGAGGGTAGGGAAGGGGGCCTTCACGGGCCGGTGAGCACCGCCGGCACTCAGCTGCCGGGAATCCCGTTGGGCGGCGGCGCGTCGTTCGCGGCGGAGTCGTCCGCCTTGATGGGCGCGTCGCCGAGGTCGGACACCAGGACCGGCGTCAGATCCTTGCCGACGCCGCCCTTGAGCTCGACCACCGACATGCCGGAGATGCCCAGGTGGCTGTCGGCGGTGTACCGGAACGGCGCCAGGCCCGGTCCCTGGAACGTCTTCCCGGACTGCTGGATCACCTCGACGAGGCGCTCGCGCGTCAGATCCTTACCGGCCGCCTGCAACGCCTGGACGAACGTGTACGCCTGCGCCATCCCGTAAATGCGGTAGTTCGTCAGGTCGCCGCCCTTGCCGTGCGCCTTCCAGACGTTCTGCCACAGCTTCGTCCACGCGTTGTCCGGCGCGTCGACACCCGGCAGGTACTCGGTGGTGACCACGCCGTCGATGAGCGACGCGCCGTTGGTGACCTTGCCTTCGGAGAACCGCGCGAGCAGTGAACCGACGAGCGCGGGATCGGAGCCGACGTTGCTGTAGAACCACTTCGGTTTGAAGCCGATCTTCAGCGACGCCAGCTGGGAAAGCGCGGTGTACGACGGAACGGTGAAGCCCAGCACCAGATCCACACCCGCGGCCTTGAGTTTCGCGATCTGCGGCGCGATGTCGGTGTTGCCGGGCGAGTACTTCGCGACCTCGACGACCTGCTGGCCGAGATAACGCCGGGCGCCCTTCTCACCGTCGCGGCCGAAATCGTCGTCCTGGAGGAACAGGCCGACCTTGGCGTTCGGCAGGTTCTGCCGCACCCAGTCGCCGATGATCTTGCCTTCGATCTCGTAGTCCGGCTGCCAGCCGAAGGTGAACGGCGCCTTCTTCGGATCGTCGCCCCAGCGCAGCGAACCCGACGACACGAACAGGTCCGGCACCTTGGAGTTGTTGAGGAAATCGACGACGGCGCTGTGCGTCGGCGTGCCGAGGCCACCGACCATCGCGAAGATCTCCTCCTTGAGCACCAGTTCGTCGGTGACCGCGCTCGTGGTGGTCGGGTTGTAGCCGTCGTCCTTCACCACGAACTCGATCTTGCGGCCGTTGACGCCGCCGTTCGCGTTCACGTAGTCGTAGTAGGCCTGGTGACCGCTGGGGATCTCGCTGTAGCCCGGCGCGGCGACGCCGGTCAGCGGGAAATGCGCCCCGATCTTGATGGTCGTGTCGGTGACGCCGACCGTCGAACCCTTCTGCTCGCCCTCGGGTCTGCCGCCCGCGCCGCAGGCGGCGGTGACCGTGACGGCCAGGAAGACGGCCACGGCCTTGGTCCAGCGTTTCATGAAGTTCTCCTCCGGTGGATGAGTTTCCGCAGCCCACCGGCGAGGCCGGCGGGCGCGAGCAGCACGATCAGGACGGTGACCAGGCCGTAGATCAACGGCGCCAGATGCGCGGCCTGCACGTCGGACAGGCCGAGATCCGTTCCCGCGCCGGTCACCAGTGGCGGCAGGAAGGTCAGCAGCGCGGCGCCGGCGAGCGCTCCGGTCAGGCTCCCGAGCCCGCCGAGCACCACCGCGGACACCAGCAGCAGCGACAACGTCAGCGCGAATCCGCTCGGCGCCGCCAGTCGCGCCGACAACGCCATCAGCGCTCCGGCCAGCCCCGCGCATCCCGAACTGACGACGAACGCCCGCACCCGCGTGCGGCCGAGGTCGATCCCGGCCAGTTCGGCGGCCACGTCCTCGTCGCGCACCGCCCGCCAATCGCGTCCGACGCGGCCGCGGGAGAGGTTCGCCAGCAGGACGAACACGATGATCATCGCGAGCCACGAAAGGTAAGCGAGGTAACGGATCGACGTGAGTTCCTGCCCCGTGACGAAGTACGCGGCGTCCGCCAGCCAGCCGGGGATCTCCGGCATCCGCACGGGCAGGCCCTGCTCGCCGCCGAGCGCTTCGCCGAAGAACAACGGGATCCCGGGGACCGCGACGGCGAGCGCGAGCGTCGCCCCGGCGAGATACGGCCCGTGCAGCCTGGCCGCGGCGACGCCGACGAGGGCACCGACGGCCAGCGTGATCACCATCGCCAGCACCAGGATCACCGGCAGCGGAAGGAATTCCGACTTCAGCAGGAGCGCCGTCGAGTACGCGCCGACGGCCATCAGGGCGCCGTGCCCGAGCGAGAGCTGCCCGTTGAGCCCGGTCAGGACCGTCAGGCCCGCGGCCGCGATCGCGAAGTACGCCATCGTGGTGAGCTGCGAGGTCAGGAACGGTCCGGAGGTCTCCAGGACCAGTACGACGACGACCAGCCCGGCGAGCGCGATCAGCAGGGTGCGGCGTGGCATGTCAGACCCTCCGCTCACGGACGCTCGCGAACAGGCCACCGGGCTTCAGGAGCAGCACCACCATCAGCAGCGCCAGCGCGGCGAGCGGTACGAGTTCGGAGCCGATGTAGCCGCTCACCAGGCTCAGCGACAGGCCGAGGACGACGCCGCCGACGACCGCGCCGACCGGGCTGTCCAGCCCGCCGAGCACCGCGGCGACGAAACCGTACACCACCACACCGTCCATATAGGACGGATGGACGAGGCCGCCGCCGGCGATCAGCAGTCCGGACAGCGAACCGGCGAGCGCGGCCAGCGCCCAGCCGAGGGTGAGCATCCGCCCGACCCGTACGCCGAGCAGGCGCGCGACCTCCCGGTCGAAGGCGGCGGCCCGCATCCGCAGGCCAAGATCGGTACCGCGGAACAACAGCACGAGCCCGATCAGCACCACCCCGACCGCGGCGATGGTGAACACGCCGAACCCGGTCAGCGCGATCGTCGTGTCGCCGACCCGGAAACCGGTGAGCCCGAACGGCGCCGGGAACGACCGGTACCGCGAGCCGAACACCAGCGCCGCCAGCGCGTGCAGCACGATGAACAGCCCGAGGGTGAGGATGACGGCGTTGATCTCGGGTTTCCCGGAGACGAACCGGATCACGAACCGTTCCACCAGCGCGCCGAGCACCAGGCCCGAAAGCAGCGCCACGGCGAAACCGGCCCAGTACGACCAGCCCGCGTCGATGAGGACCAGCGCGAGGTAGGTGGTGATCATCGCCATCGGCGCCTGCGCGAAGTTCACGATCCGCGTCGCCCGCCAGATGAGCACGAGCGCCAGCGCGAACGCGGCGTAGACCACGCCCAGCGTCAGGCCGGTGAGCGCGGTGGTCAGCAGTTGCTGCACAGGGCTCCCTTTCTCCGGGGGTGAGGCGCCGAGCCGGTCACCGGTGAGCCGTGGGGGCGTCGCGAAAGCCACTTTCGGGACGTCTGATGTCTCGAAAGTGGCGGGGGCGTCGCGAAAGCCACTTTCGGGACGTCTGATGTCTCGAAAGTGGCTTTCGCGACATGGTCGGGTGGTGCACAGGGTTCCCTTTCAGAATCCGAGGTAGGCGTGCCGGAGGGCGTCGTCCGCGACGAGCGCGGCCGCGTCCCGCCGGACGACGACCTGCCCGAGGTTGAGCACGACCCCGTGGTCGGCGATGGACAGCGCGCTGCGCGCGTTCTGCTCGACCAGCACGACGGCCAGCCCTTCGTCGTGCACGAGACCGCGCAGCAGGCCGAAGATCCGCGCCACGATCCGGGGCGCGAGGCCCAAGGACGGTTCGTCCAGCAGCAGCACTTTCGGCCGGGAGAGCAGCGCGCGGCCGATGACCAGCATCTGCCGTTCCCCGCCGGAAAGGACGTGCGCGAGACCGTTCTTGCGGTCGGCCAGCGCCGGGAAGAGGTCGTAGATCCGGCGGAGATCGGCCGCCGTCGCGCGGCCGCGCGCCCCGAGCGCGCCGAGCCGCAGGTTCTCCTCGACGGTCAGTTCGGCCAGCACGCCGCGGCCTTCGGGGACGTGCGCGAGCCCGAGCGCCGGGAGGTCCTCTGTGGACACTCGGCGCAAGTCCCGGCCCGCGAGCGAGATCCCGCCGCCAGCCGGCGGCACGAGACCGGAAATGGTGCGCAGCAAGGTGGTCTTGCCCGCTCCGTTCGCGCCGAGCACCGCGGTGATCTCGCCCTCCGCGGCCGAAAGGCTCACCGAGTCGAGCGCGCGCACCGGGCCGTAGCTCGCCGAAAGGTTCTCAACGGTCAGCACCGGCCACCTCCTCGCCGAGGTAGGCCGCCTGGACCGCCGGATCCGCGCGGATCTCGTCCGGGGTGCCGCGGGCGATGACCCTGCCGAAGTCCAGCACCACGATCTCGTCGCAGACGCCCATCACCAGATCCATATGGTGCTCGACGAGCATCACCGACATCCGTTCGGTCAGGCCGCGGACCAGCGTGCCGACCTCGTCGATCTCGGCCGACGACAGGCCGCCCGCCGGTTCGTCGAGCAACAGCAGGTCGGGTTCGCTCACCAGCGCCCGCGCCAGCGCGACCCGCTTCCGCACCGGGTACGGAAGGCTCGCGGGATACCGGTGGGCGACGTCGGCGATGTCGAACGCCTCCAGCTGAGCCATCGCTCGCTCGGTCAGCGCCTTCTCGTCCTTCGTCAAGCCCAGCAACGACGACCAGAAGCCGGATTTCGCGTGCCTGCCCGCCCCGGCGAGGACGTTGTCCAGCACGGTCATCCGGTCGAACAGGCCGAGCTCCTGCAGGCTGCGGGCGATCCCGAGGCCGGCGAGCCGATGCGGGCGCAGCCGCCGCAGTTCCGTTCCGCGCCAGGTCAGCGTGCCGGTGTCCGGGCGGACGAAACCGCACGCGACGTTGAAGAGCGTGGTCTTGCCCGCCCCGTTCGGGCCGATCACCCCGAGCACCCGGCCCGGCGCGACGGTCAGGGAGACGTCCGACAGGGCGACGAGACCACCGAAGGTCACCGTCACGCCGGACATCTCGAAGGTCGACAGGGTCACGCAAGAACTCCCAACGGAGAGAGGAGGTCCCGGCGCGGGCGCGCCGGGACCGAGGACACTCAGGCGTGCGGACACGTGTTCCGGTAGTCGCTGATCGTGCGGTCGTCCGGCGCGGGGCAGAGGAACTGCTCGTAGCGGGTGTCGTTGTCCACGAACCGCTTCAGCCACGAGATCGTGTACTTGGCCATGGTCGTGTTCGCCGTGTTCGGGAAGAAGTGGCTGGCGTTGTCCAGCTCCATGTACGCCTTCTCCGACGAAGCGGGAATGCTGGTGTAGAACGGGATCGAGTGCGACGCCACCGGCGCGACGGAGTCGGACTCGCCGCCGATGACGAACGTCGGCACCCGCAGTGAGGACCACGACTTCTGCGTGTTCCACGCCGCGAGCGGCACCGCGGCCTGCAGAGACGGCCGGTCCTGCGCGGCTTCGAGCGAACCGCCGCCGCCCATCGAGTGGCCTGCCACCGCGAGCCGGGTGGTGTCGACGCGGGAGCGGACGGTGCTGCGCTGGGTCAGGTAGTCGAGCGCGGCCAGCAACTGGTCACCGCGGCTGTCAGGCTGGTCGTAGATCGTGTTGGTGTCGATCGTGAACACCACGAAGCCCTGCGAGGCCAGCCGCGGTCCCATCCACGCGATGCTCGACTGGGTCGCGGTGAACCCGGGCGAGATGGCGACCGCGCCGAACGTGCCCTGCGCGGTGCTGGTGGGGTAGTAGATGGTTCCGCCGCCGAAGCCGGTGACGGCCAGGCTCGACACGGAGGTCTGGGATACCGCGAACGAGCCGCGGGAGGCTTCGATGCTGCTTTCCGTCGGGTCGGGGCCTCGTTCGTAGGGGTTCTCGGCGGCATAGGCCGCGGTGGGGGCGACAGTGAGTGCCGCGACGGTGGCCAGTCCACAAAGGATCCGAGTCGTACTGCGCATGGTGCCGTCTCCGTTCGCCGTTGAACACGGTCCGTGGTGATGGACTGTGGCAAAGGGCGGGAGGGGACTGCATCGGTGAAATCGCCAGTCTTGCTCCGCGAGCGTTCCGGCCGGGCCGGCCGCCCGTACGATCGGCGATCGTGAATCCCTCAGCCGAGGACATAGTCCGCACAGCGGCGCGGTGGATCGACCGCGGCGTCCGCGTCGACACCTCCGCCTTCGCCCACGAACTGGGCATCTCGCGCAGCACCCTGTTCCGCCGCGTCGGCAACCGGGAAGACCTGCTCGGTGATGCCCTCTACTACCTGTCCGAGCGCACCCTGACGGCCGCCGCGCGCACCTGGGAGCGCGATGAGGGCGACGTGGTGCGCAACGCGGCCGGTGAACTGCGCTGTCTCTCGATCATGCGCGAGTACCGGTCCGTGCTGGCGGCGAGCGCCGGGTTCCGGCGCTTCCTCGACGACGAGCCGGTGCTGGCGATCCGGCTGCTGACCGACCCGCACGGACGCGTCCAGCCGAGGGTGATCGCGGCACACGTCGAGCTCCTTCGCCGCGACGTCGAGGACGGCGGTTTCGAACCGGCGGTCGGCTTGGACAGCCTCTGCTACGCCATCGTGCGGCTGGGGGAGGCGTTCCTGTACTCGGACGTCCTCGCCTCCCGGACCCCCGATCTCGAAGCGGCGTCGACGCTGCTCGGCGCGCTCGTGGAAGGACGGGTGCCGAGCAGGACCTTGTGAAACACTTGCGCCTGGTGTTTCATCGAGAGGGATCTCGAGGAGGCGCCGATGCCTGTGTACCCGCTGCGGGGGAGGGACGACCTCTTCGGCGGGCTGCGGTCGGCCGCCGGACGCGCCGTGCTGGTCCGCGGCGCGGAAGGGCTCGGTAAATCGGCCCTGCTCACCGCGCTGCGCGCCACCCTCGGCGTCCGGCTCGTCGGTGTACGGGGCCTGCGAGCGGAACGCGAGCTGCCCTACGGCGCCCTGCAGCGGATGTTCGGCGCGCCGGTCTCCGGCGGCGCGGAGGCGCGGGACCGCCTCGGCGCGGTTTCGGCGCCGACGATCTGCTGGGTCGACGACGCGCACTGGGTCGATCCGGAATCCTTGGCCGCGCTGGGTTTCGCCGCCAGGCGATTGGCGGGCGCGCCGGTCGGGATGGTGCTCGCCTCGCGGTCCGGATCCGACGAGTTCGACTCCGTCGAGCTGCCGCCGCTGGCCGATTCCGCCGCTGATCAGGTGCTGCGTGACCGCGGTGTGCCCGCCGGGGTGCGCCCGCAGCTGGTCGAACTGGGAGACGGGAACCCGGCCGACCTGGTCGCGCTGGCGGCTTCGCTGACACCCGCCCAGGCGGCCGGGCGGGAGCCGGTCTCGCCGATCCTGCGGGAGCGGCTGCCTCGCTACGCGGCCGAACTCGAAGCGATGCGGCTCGACGAACGTCTCCGTTTTCTCGCCACCTGCATGGACTTCTCCGCGAGGAAGGCGACCTGGTACGCGGCGGCGTCCCCGGCCGACCGTAGGGCGGCGCACGCGCGGCTGGCCTCCGCCGAGGAGGGGCCCGACGCGCTCTGGCATCGCGCGATGGCGACGGCCACGCCCTCCGAGCCGCTCGCGGACGCGCTCGCCGCGGCACCGGCGGTGGATCACGCGGCCGCGGCCCGGCAGCTCGAACGCGCCGCCGCACTGACCGCCGATCCGGCGACCCGGGCGACCCGGCTCCTGGCGGCGGCGGACGCGGCGTGGCAGGCGGGCAGATCCGGGTGGGCACGGCTGCTGCTGTCCAGGGTCGACACCGAACCGGGCGCGGTGGCGTTGCTGCACGGGGAGATCGAGCTGCGCGACGGCGATCCCGCCGTCGCCACCCACGAACTGGGCGCGGCGGCGGACCTGCTGCCCGATCCGGCGGGCGCGCTCCTGCTGGCGGGTGAGGCGCGCAGGCTCGGTGGTGATCTGAGCGNTCCAGGGTCGACACCGAACCGGGCGCGGTGGCGTTGCTGCACGGGGAGATCGAGCTGCGCGACGGCGATCCCGCCGTCGCCACCCACGAACTGGGCGCGGCGGCGGACCTGCTGCCCGATCCGGCGGGCGCGCTCCTGCTGGCGGGTGAGGCGCGCAGGCTCGGTGGTGATCTGAGCGGCTACCGGGCCCTCGCCCGGACGGTCCCGGCGGGCGACGAGCTGGCCTCCGCCCATTTCCACGGTCTCACCTCGGTTTACGCCGGCCGCCACGAGGACGCCGTCGCTCCGTTGACGGACGCCGTCGCCAAAGGGATGGCCGGCTCGGACGTCGCCGGCGCCGTCTGGGCGGCCGAAGCGGCCTTCGCCCGCGGGCATGCCGAACGGGCGCACGAATACGCGGCCGCGGCCGTGAGCCGCGCGCGCCTCGGCAAACGGCACGCGGAACTGCCGTGGGCGCTGATCTACCTGTCGCTCTCGGCGATCGCGCTCGACCGAATCCCCTGTGCGCGGGCGGCGTCCCGCGACGGGCTGCGCGCACCGCACAACCTGCGGATGGAGCATCTGACGCTGCTGGGCCTGGCCGCCGCCCTGCTCGGTGACCGCGTACCGGAGCTGGGCGAGGCGGCCGAGGGGATCGCCGAACGCGGCCTCGGCAGGCCCGCCGCGGTCGCCGCGTGGGCGAACGCCTGTCTGGACCTTGCCGAGGACCGGCCCGACGACGCGTTGAGCAGGCTCGAAGATCTCGCTTCGGGTGTCTCCGGCGACCAGCCGGTGATCCGGGTGCTGGCCACGCCGCAACTCGTCGAAGCGGCCGTCTGTTCCGGGCGGCCCGAACGCGCGCTGGCCGCGCTGGAGGTGTTCGACCGCTGGACCCTCGCGGGCGCGGAACCCTGCTGGCTCGCGCTGAGCCACCGCTGTCACGCGCTGACCGCGCCGGATCCGGAGACCGCGGAACGGCGTTTCGTACTGGCCATCGAGGCGCACCGGCGGGCGGGTGGCGCGATGGAACTCGCCAGGACCCGGTTCGCGTACGCCACCCTGCTGCGACGGCATCGCCGGACCCGCGACGCCCGCGACCAGTTCCGCGATGCCCTGCGCGGCTTCGAAAACGTCGGCGCGGCCCGGTTCGCCGAACGGGCGAGGGCCGGGCTGCGGGCGACCGGCGAGACCGTCGACACCCCGCACCGGTCGCTCGCCGGGCTCACCCCGCAGCAGGACGCCATCACCCGGCTGGTGGCGGCGGGGGAGACGAACAAGGAGATCGCGCGGCGGCTGGTGATCAGCCATCGCACGGTGGATCACCACCTGCGGAACATCTTCACGGCACTGGGGGTGCGGTCCCGCGTGGAACTCGCGCGCCGCGTCGCCGCCGGGGAGTGAGGAACTCGCGTGATTGGAGCCGTAACTCACGTGATTGGAGCCGTAACTCGCGTGATCAGCGGCGTGACTCGTGAGTTACGCCTCCAAACACGCGAGTCACGTCGCTGATCACGCGAGTTACGGGCAGGCCAGGACCGGGGCCTGCGGACGTCCGCCGCCGTGCAGGTCGCTCAGCGGAACCCTGGCCAGGCCGAGGATCGCCTGCGCGGTCGCGCGCGGGGCGGTCGACGGGTTCAGGCCCGTGGCGTCGTAGGCGATCGCGCCGCGGTCCGCCTCGGCGCCGGCGCAGCCGGTCTGCAGTGACCGCAGGAATTCCCGCGCCTTGACCGCGGCGGCGGGACGGTGCCCGGCCAGCGCCTGCGCGGCGAGGCCGGTGCTGTTCGCGTTCGGCGCGTCGGTGCCGAAACCGAAGCCGCCGTTCGGGTGCTGCTTGGTGACCAGCCAGGAGGTGCCCTCCCCGGCGTTCACCGCGTCACCGGTGGCGCGCAGAGCCTGGACGACCGTCGCGGTCGCGTCGACGTCGCTCACGCACGTCGCTTCGCCGAAGTTCAGCGGGAAACCGCCGTCCGGGCACTGGCTGCCCGCGAGGAACGCCACGGCCCGCGCCGGCGCCTCGCCGGTGCGGTCCAGCGCCAGCAGTGCGAGCGACTGCGAAAGAGCGTTGGAGTAGTCGCCGTATTCGGACCGGTCGGAGAACCGGCCGGACGGCGTCAGCAGCGAGAGCAGGCCCGCCTTCAGATCGACACCGCCGAACGACGCCGGGTCCTTGCCGCGGACTTGCGCGGCGAGCAGCAGCTTGGCGTGCGCGCCCGCGTACGCCTCCGTGCCACCGCCGACGTAGGCCGTGGTGATCTCCGGTTTCGCCAGCCACGCGATCGCCTTGCCCGCGTTCGTGTCCGATACCCCGGCGGCGGCGAACGCGAAGACCGCGTCGATCGTCAAACCCTGGTCGGGGAACTTCTGGCCGCCGAAGTCGGCCTCGAACCGTTCCCCGTCGGTCAGCTGCCTTGCGAGCCAGCCCGCGGCGGCGTCCGCCTTGTTGTGGGTGGCCGCGGCCGCCGCCGGAGCGGCGACCAGCCCGATGCCGCACAGCAGCACGACAGCGAAAACCAAACGTCTCATGAGAACCCTTTCCCGCATTTCCACGACAGGAGTCGGTGACACCGCGCGACGTGGGTGACCGGGCTCGCCTGGAGGCACACCGTTGCGGGACAGCGCCGGACTCTCACCGGACTTCCCCCACGACCGCGCTGAATCGGACGAACCGAAGAGTACCGCCGAGCGCGAAGGACCGGTGTGATCCTGATGACCGACCTGGTCAGCGGTGCCTGCCGGAGGTGATCGAGTGTTAACCTCGCCTCGCTCGACAACAGAACACCGCCGCCCGTGACGGGGAAGCCGGTCGAAATCCGGCGCTGTCGCGCAACCGTAGGCCCTTCACCAGGGCGAGCCGGGATACCGAACGGGCGGATGAACGAACCACTGTCGCGATAAACAGGGGTGACCGCGGCGTCCCGCGCCGTCCTCCGTCACGCCGCAAGGAGGAGCCATGCGCCGCGGGTACCTGGCCGCGATGGCGTTCGCCGTCAGCGTCGGCGTGGTCGCCGCACTGCTCACCGGGACGGCCGCCGCCGCGAACGACCTCGGCGCCGCGAAGGCGAATTCCCGCTGGCTCGCGACGAAGCTGAAGCCGGACGGCACGCTCGAGAATCCCAGCGGCGGCACACTGCCGGACCACGGCGTGATGCTCGACGTCCTTTTCGCGATGTACGCGTCGGGTGACGGCGCCAAGGCCGAGCCGATCATGAGGTTCCTCGACGAAGAAGGCCACGCCACCGACTACTTCACCTGGGACGGGCTGGTTCCCGGGGGCGGGTACGACAAGGTCGTCGTCGGCGGCTCGCTCGCCAAGATGCTGGTCGCCGCGCAGGTTTCCGGCCGGGACCCGCGAAACGTCGACGGATACGACCTGGTCGCCGAGACCCATGCCGCGATCATGCGCAAGGGCCCCGACAAGGGCCGGATCAGCGACTACTCCAAGGATCCGGAGCACACCGGCCCGGTGAACAACGACGCGAACACGTTCGGCCAGGCGCTCGGCGTCATCGGGCTCGCCGCGGCGGGGGAGAGCGAACGTCTCGCCATCGACAAGCTGCTGACCCAGCAGTGTTCCGAGGGCTACTTCCGCCTCTTCTTCAAGGACATCCCGACGAACGAGACCGGCGACCACGTCACGCCGGACGGACGCAAGATCTCGACCTGCGACGAGGGGAAACCGCTCGACCTGTCGCCGTCGGACGGCGACGCCACCGGTCTCGGGCTCTCGGCGCTGCTGGCCGCACGGAAGGCGGGCGCGACCGGGCTCGACGCGCCGATCGCCAAGACCGTCTCGTGGCTCAAGGCGAACCAGACCGCCGGTGGCGGCTGGGGTGGTGGCGTCAGCACCGAAGCACCGAACACCAACAGCACCGGCCTGATCGTCCAGGCGCTCGCCGACGCCGGCGGCGCGGACGCGGCGGTGAACAAGGGCGTGCGGTACCTCAAATCCGCGCAGGCGAACGCCGCCGCAGACTCCGGTACCAAGCTCGCGGGCGAGCTCGGCGCGATCGCCTACAACCCCGCCGACTACGAGTCCGCGCGCACGTCGGGGATCAGCGGGCTCGACACCTGGATCCGCGCGGGTGCCCAGGCTTCGCTCGGGTTGGCGCAGGTCGGCTTCTACGCGCTCGCGAAGGGTGACGTCCGGCCACCGGCCGACGTCGCCCCGGCTCCCACGACGACCACCACCACGACCGCGGTGACGCCGCCGCCCAGACCCAGGAAGGCGGGCACGCCCAAAGCGTCCACCGTCGTCCAGCCACCGGCGGCGATCGCCGCCCCGGTCACGGCGACACCGCCCGTCCGCCTCGGCGCCTACCTGGCGAACCGGCTCGCCGGCGGTGACCACGTCGAGGTGACCGAGGACGGCAAGACCTACGTCGACTACGACGCCACCGCCGACGTGGTGCTGGCCCTGCGAGCGCTTGACCAGCAGCCGGACGCGGTCGCCCGCGCGTCGCAGTTCCTGCTGAAGCCGGAAGCCGTCCAGGCCTATGCCCACGGCGCGCCGTATGAGCAAGGCGAGGCGTCCTATGCCGAGCCGCTCGCGAAACTCGTGCTCGTCGCCGAGTTCGCGAAGTCGGATGCCGCCGGTCCACTGCGCGCCGATCTGGTGAAGCTGCGCGGCACCGACGGTGAGTTCACCGACACCGGATCGTTCGCCGATGCCGACGAGACCGTCGAGCGGCATGCTTGGGCGGTGCTCGCCACCGCGACCGATCCCGGCCCCGCGGTCGAACTGCTCCTTTCGCGTCAGTGCGCCGACGGAACCTTCCCGAAGCATCTAGACACCGTGGAATGCGGCTCCGGCGACCTCGCCGCGACCGCAGCCGCGGTCACCGCGCTCGCCGCGCGCCCGCACACCGACGCCGCGCCCCCATCCCGGCGCCCGGACGGCTGGACCGAGCGGCGTGTGTCGGCGTTCGTCTCCGCGGTGGGCGCGCTCGGCGTCCGGCCGACCGGCGAGGGCGTCGTCACCGGAGAGGACGGAGAGCCGGACGTCGCGCTGAGCGCCGCCGTCGCCGCCGCGCGGCAGGCCGCCGGCCTCGACGCGAGCGGAACGGCGCGGTCACTGGGCAAGCTGGTCCGAGCCGACGGCGGTTTGGCCAAGGGATCCGCCGGGGAGACCGACTTCCCGACCAGTCTGGCCGCCGCGCAAGGAGTCGCGGGCCGCTCTTGGCTGACCGCGGCCGAGTCGCCGCTCTCGCCCGCGATCCAGCTGCCGCTGACCGAGGCGAATCCGTCCGCCGCACCGGTACTGGCCGCGGAGCAGTCCGGCTCCCCGCCGTCATGGCTGATCTGGGGGCTCGCCGGACTGGCCGTCCTGCTGCTGCTCACCGTGCTCGGCCTGGTTTTCGTACTTCGCCGTTTCACCAAGAAAAAGGGGGCAACACCATGAAGAGACTGCTCGCCGTCACGTCCGTCCTCATCGGACTGATCGGGCTTTCCGCCGCACCCGCGAACGCGGTCGACACCACCAAGGGCTACAACGGGATCTGCACCGGCCCCGACGCGCTCACCGGCGTCACCGTCGTGGTCGACTTCCAGGAGCTGGACGGTAACGGCGGGACCGCCGCGCCGACGATCACCCGCTGCTCGCCCAACGCCGCGCCGGGCACCACCCGCACGGGTATCAAGGCGTTGCAGGACGCGGGGATCGCGGTCGCCGGCACCGCCCGCTGGGGCCTCGCTTTCGTCTGCCGCCTGGAAGGCCGCCCGGCCGCGACGGAGACCATCCCGCTGTCGTCCAACCCGAACTACAAGGAAGCCTGCGTCACCACGCCTTCCCCCGGCGCGTACTGGGGCTACTGGCACGCCGACGGCTCCGGCACCACCTGGACCTACAGCACCACGGGCGCCCTCAACCGCACCGTGACCCCCGGCGGCTTCGAGGGCTGGTCGTTCTCGCTGAACAAGTCGGCGACGACCAACCCGTCGCCCGGTGTCACGCCGAGGAACCCGGCCATCCCGTGAGGAAGGTCCTTCCCGTGGTGGCGGCGGTCTTCCTGATCGCCGCCACGGCACCGTCCGCGCACGCCGTCGACCAGGGCAAGGGGTATCCCGGGTTCTGCAAGGACGACACCGGGGTCACCGTGGTGGTGGACTTCCAGCAACTCGGCGGCACGGCCATCGTCCGCTGCAATCCCCAGACCACGCGCGGCACCGGGCTGGACGCGCTCAAGGGCGCCGGTTTCCAGATCGCCGGGGTGCAGCGCTGGGGCGAGTCGTTCGTCTGCCGGATCGAGAACCGCCCGTCCGCGGCCGAGAACATCCCGGTCAGCGGCCGCGGGGAGTACCGGGAGCCGTGTGTCGACACGCCTCCCGCGCAGGCCTACTGGTCCTACTGGCACGCCTCGAACAACTGCGCGTGGGACTACAGCCAGTGGGGGCTCAAGAACCGCGACTTCACCCCCGGCGGATTCGAGGGCTGGTCGTTCTCCTTGAACGCCACCGCCAAGAGCAACCCCGTCCCGCGGGTCTCCGCCGTACGGCCCGGCACCGAGAGCCGGCCTTGCGTGCCGCGCGAAGAGGCCAAGCCCGCCACCGGCGATCCCGGCGAGCGGCAGCAGCGACCGCAGCCGGGGGACGGTCCGCGGCAAACGGCCGGTGCGGAACCGAGCGTGGGGGAAGCCCCCGCCGCGGGTACGGATTCCGGCGCGCTGCCGCCGCCCAAACCGCGACCGAGCGCCTCGGCGCGGCCGAAGGCACCGGACCCGTCGTGGAACGTCGCGTTCACCGGCGGTGAGCACGCCGAGGACGTCAACGCGGCGATCGAACGCGAGTCCGGGGCGAGCGACTGGGCGCCGTGGGCGGCGGCCACCGCGGTACTGGCGTTGTGCCTGGCCGGATTCCTGATGGCGCGCAGACGCAAACGCGCGCAAGGAGCCTGATGACGTCGTACTTCCTGCCGCGCGACCTGCATCCGGCCGCGTGGTGGGTGTGGGCGCTGGGGCTCGCCGTCGCCGCGACCCGTACGACGAACCCGTGGCTGCTGCTGACCATCGTGGCGGTCGCGGGGTACGTCGTCGTGGCCCGGCGCGGCGAGGCGCCGTGGGCGCTGGCGTTCCGGCTCTACCTGTACCTCGGCGCCTTCATCGTCGCGATCCGCGTGTTCTTCCGCATCGTGTTCGGCGGTGCCGAAGGATCCACGATCATCTTGCGGCTGCCCGAGATCCCGCTGCCGGAATGGGCGGCGGGGATCCGGCTCTTCGGCGACGTGTCCGCGGAATCGTTGCTGGGCGGGCTTTACGACGGGATGCGGCTGGCGGCGATGGTGATCTGCCTCGGCGCGGCCAACGCGCTCGCGAATCCGAAACGGCTGCTCAAGGCGATGCCGCCGGCGTTGTACGAGGTGGGCACGGCGGTGATCGTCGCGCTGTCGGTGTTCCCGCAGCTGGCCGAAAGCGTGCTGCGGGTCCGTCGGGCCCGCAAACTGCGCGGCGGTTCGGGGAAGAAGAAGATGAAGGCCCTGCACACCGTCCTCATTCCCGTGCTGGAGGACGCGCTTTCGCGATCGTTGCAGCTGGCCGCGTCGATGGACTCGCGCGGCTACGGCCGTGCGGGGCTGATCGAGGCACGGACGAGGCTGATCACGGGAACGCTGATGATCGTCGGCCTGCTCGGTGTCTGCGTCGGCGTTTACGCCACTTTGGACGGTTCGACGCCCCGCTACCTCGCCGCGCCGGTGCTTTCGGCGGGAGTCGTGATCGGGCTGGCCGGCTTCTGGTCGGCGGGTAAGCGGGTCCGGCGCACGCGGTACCGGCCCGATCGCTGGCACCTGCCGGAAATCGTCGTCGCCGTCAGCGGGATCGGGGTCGCGGTGACCCTGTTCGTGACCTCCAGCGTGAACCCGATGAACATGAACCCCTCCCTGATCGACCTGTCCTGGCCGTCGCTGTCGTGGGCGCCGTTGTTCGGGGTACTGGTGGGCGTGCTGCCCGCGTTCCTGACCCCGGCCCCCGAACCTCCTTACGCCGCACTAGAAGAAGAAGTCCGCGCATGATCGAACTCGACCACGTTTCCTTCACCTACCACGGCCGCACCGAACCGGTGCTGTCAGACGTGACGCTGTCCATCGGTGAAGGCGAACTCGTGCTGTTCGCGGGCCGGACGGGCGCGGGCAAGTCGACGCTGCTCGGCACGATCAACGGTCTCGTCCCGCATTTCACCGGCGGCCACCTCGAGGGCACGGTGTCCGTCGACGGCGTGACGACGCGGTCCCGGCCGCCGCGCGAGTTCGCGCATCTGGTCGGCGTCGTCGGACAGGACCCGCTCGCGGGCTTCGTCACCGACACGGTCGAGGACGAGCTCGCGTACGGCATGGAGCAGCTCGGCCTCGGCCCGCAGGTGATGCGGCGCCGGGTGGAGGAGACCCTCGACCTCCTCGGCATCGCGGAGCTGCGCAGGCGCGCGCTGCGGACGCTGTCCGGCGGCCAGCAGCAGCGGGTGGCGATCGGTTCGGTGCTGACCACCCACCCCAAGGTGCTGGTGCTGGACGAACCGACGTCGGCGCTGGACCCGACCGCGGCCGAGGAGGTGCTCGCGACGCTGGCCAGGCTGGTGGAGGACCTCGGCACGACGGTGCTGATGGCCGAGCACCGGATGGAACGCGTGATCCCGTTCGCGGACCGGATGATCCACGTCCCCGGCACCGGCGGAGTGATCGATGGGACACCGCCGGAGGTGTTGAAGGACATGCCCATCGCGCCCCCGATCGTCCACTTGGGACGGTTGGCGGGCTGGGATCCGCTGCCGATGTCGGTGCGTGACGCCCGGCGGCGCGCTTCGTCGCTGACCCTGGGGACGCCCGCCGCGCGAAGCGTCACCGTCGGCGAAGAGCTGCTTTCCGCGTCCGGGGTGGTCGTGCGGTACGGGCCGAAGGTCGCGGTGCGGGAGGTCGATCTGTCCCTGCGCGCCGGCGAAGTACTGGCGATGATGGGGCGTAACGGCTCCGGCAAGTCGTCGCTGCTGTGGGCGGTGCAGGGCTCCGGGCCCCGGCAGGGCGGCAAGGTCACCGTCGAAGGCAAGGACCCGAAGACGCTGGGCAGCGCCGCGGCGAGGGCGCTCGTCGGCATGGTGCCGCAGACCGCGAGCGACCTGCTGTACCTCCAGACCGTCGCCGCCGAATGCGAAGCCGCCGACGCGGAATCCGGTGCGGAGCCGGGGCATTGCCGGGACCTGCTCGACCGGCTCGCTCCGGGGATCGATCCCGCGTCGCATCCGCGTGACCTGTCCGAGGGACAGCGTCTCGCGCTGGTGCTCGCCGTGCAGCTGTCGGCCGCCCCGCGGATCATGCTCCTGGACGAACCGACGCGCGGTCTCGACTACACCGCGAAGGCGGCGCTGGCGCGGATGATCGCTTCGCTGACGGCCGAGGGCAAGGCGATCGTCGTGGCCACCCACGACGTCGAGTTCGTCGCGACGATCGCGCACCGGGTGATCGTGATGGCGGAGGGAGAAGTCGTCTCGGACGGTCCGACCGGCGAGGTGCTCGGCGGTTCCCCGGCGTTCGCCACCCAGATCGCGAAGATCCTCGGCGGGCCCTGGCTCACCGTCGAAGAGGTCCGATCGGCGCTTCCGCTGGAGGTCCCGTGACCACGATGGCCCCGGCGGTCCGGCTCGGCCCGCGCTCGGCGACCGTGCTCGGCCTCGCGTCGCTCGCGGGGCTGATGATGTTCGTCTGGCCGCTGCTGGTCCGCGTCGAGCCTCAGTCGATGCAGCACGGCCAGGACGCGCCGTTCGTGTTCATCGGGATCCTGCCGATCCTGATCGTCATCGTGCTGGCCGAGATGTCCGAAGGGGGCATGGACTCCAAGGCGCTCGCGATGCTCGGCGTGCTTTCCGCGGTGAACGCCGCCCTGCGGCCGCTCGGCGCGGGGACCGCGGGGATCGAGACCGTGTTCTTCCTGCTGGTGCTGGCCGGACGGGTGTTCGGTCCCGGCTTCGGTTTCGTGCTGGGCTGCACGTCGATGTTCGCTTCGGCGCTGCTGACCGCCGGGGTGGGGCCGTGGCTGCCGTTCCAGATGATGTGCTCGGCGTGGATCGGGATGGGCGCGGGACTGCTGCCGCGCCGCGTCACCGGCAAAGCCGAGATCGCGATGCTGGTGGGGTACGGGATCCTCGTCGCGTACGTCTTCGGGCTCCTGATGAACCTGTGGTTCTGGCCGTTCATCACCGACGCCGAAGTGCCGTACCACGCCGGGCACATCTCCTACGTGCCCGGCGCCCCGCTGCTGGAGAACCTGCACCGGTTCGCCGTGTTCACCGTGCTGACCTCGACGGCCGGCTGGGACACGGGCCGCGCGATCACGAACACGGTGGCGATCCTGGTGCTGGGGCCCGCCGTGCTCGCGACGTTGCGCCGGGCTTCGCGGAAGGCTTCCTTCGGCGTGCTCCCCTCGTTCGCCCCACCTCGCGATTAGTCGGTTAACTGCGGGATTTCCGGCTCACCACGTGGCCGGACACGGCGAACGCCACTCCCACGGCGACGATGATCGTGGCGAAGACGGGATGCATGTCCTTGGACAGACTCTGAGCGCGTTCGGGGCCGATGGCCCAGAGCGCCAGAGGCGTGGCGTAGGCCGCCGTGAGGGCGATCGCTCCCCAGCGGAGCGCCTTGAACCGGGCGTCGCGCAGGGTGCCGATCAGGACCAGGGCGACCGGGCCGACGGCGAGCATCGCGAACTGGCCGATGATCATGACCGGCACGGCCCAGGCCGAGACGAGGACGGAACGCGGGAAGCGGCGGACGGTGGTTTCACGGTCGAGCGTCGGGGTGGACATCGGTTCCTCCGGGGTTCGGAATGCGGTCAGCGGTGGGATTCGGCGGTGGTCTTGAGATCCTTCAGCCAGGCTTCGAGGCCCCAGCCGAGGAATTCGGTCGCGGTGGGCACGTCGGCCTCCACCTGGGCGCCCGCCCAGTTCTCCTCGGTGCGGACGAGGACGCCGCCCTCGACCTCGGTGAAGGTCCAGACGTGGACGCCGTTGTCGATGCTGAGGCCTTCGCCGACCGCGGGCCCGCTCCAGCGGAGGCATTCGCCGCGCTGGATCTGGTGGACGGTCGAGGTGATCGACAGCGTGGTGGCGGGGGTCGTGGCCGTCGGTGGCGCCGGTGTCGTCCAGCGGAACCGCGAGTTCTTGCGGAGCGGGCCCCGGTCGAGGCGTTCGTTGCTCAGCACCGGCTCCTGCCAGGACGGCCAGCGTTCGACGTCGGTCTGAAGCCGCCAGATCTTGCTCAAGGGAGCGTTGATCAAGGTCTCGGTCCGGTAGTGGATCGGGGCCTTCGTGTCGATGGTCTTGCCCTGGCACGAAAGCGGGGCGGGGGAAGTGGTGTCGGCCCGCGCTGGCGTCACGACGCCACCGAGCAGGCCGAGGGCCAGGGGAAGCGCGAGAACGGCGGTGCGGCGGAGGGTCATGCGAGCTCCTTGTTGGCGGTGATCGCGATAGTTAGAAGCTATAACCACTCGACCGTGAGTGTCAATAGGAAAAGTGATAGCCTCTAACTGAACGAGCCTGGAGGGAGTCGCCGTGAAGACTTCGCGTGAGCGGTACCGGGCCCAGGTGTGCGCCGAGATCAAGCGGCACGCGTGGGAGCAGCTGGGTACGACGGGTGTCTCCGCGTTGTCCCTCAACGCGATCGCCAAACACGTCGGCATGAGCGGCCCCGCGCTGTACCGGTACTTCCCCAGTCGCGACGACCTGATCACGGACCTCGTCCGCGACGCCTACCGAAGCCTCGCCGACGTCGTCCGGGCGGCGGCCGAGTCCGGCGGCGTGGCCGAAGTCGCCTGCGCGATCAGGGAATGGGCGCTGGCGGATCCGCAGCGATACCTGTTCGTCTACGGGACGCCGATTCCCGGTTATCGCGCGCCCGGCGACACCACGGAGATCTCGAACGAGATCATGGCCGTACTGCTCAGGGTGCACGCGGATGCTCCGGACGACGGGCGGGTGACGGTGTTCGACGGTCACGTCGAGGATCATCGCGGATGGGCGGGCGGACTGCCGGCGTCCTCCGCGGTCCTCCGTCGCGCCGTGACGTTCTGGACCCGGATCCACGGCGTCCTGTCGCTGGAGCTGGCCGGGCATTTCGCCGGGATGGGGTTCGACCCCGCCGTGCTGTTCGCCGCCGAGCTCGCCAGTCTGTCCACAAAGGACGATTCCCGATGAGCGGGGCATCGGCGCCCGCTGTGCTAACTTCCGGGGATGCGCAAAGGATCCAGGGTTCCTTTCGGTCGTACGCTCGCGGTGATCGTGTCGATGCTCCTGGCCTCGCTGATCGGCCCCGGTGCCGTCGCGAACGCGTCCGGCGGGCACGGCTGCGAATGCGCCACCCCGTCGATCGACCGGTTGCAGCAGTGGCTCGCCTCCGGCGAGGGCACCACGGTGCCGCCGACCGGCAGCCTCCTCGTCCGGGAACGCGGCGGTTACGCGGCCAAGGTGGACTTCGTCAACGCCGAATGGCACGTGGTCGTCGTCTGGCTCGGGAATCGGTTCGAAGCGCAGGCCGATCTTTCGAAATCCGCCGGTTTCTGGATGACCTACAGCGCGACCGACGACCTCTACGTCCAGCTGCGTCCCGCCTCGAAGTGGAGCGGTGGCGACAAGTGGCTCACGAAGGTGCCGTCGACCGGCGGGAAGCTCGTGAAGAAGTTCTTCAGCTTCAAGGCGGAGGCCTGGACGACGCTGCCCGAACTGGGGACGCCCGGGTACTCCTTCGCCTCGGCGCTGACCGAGGCGCGTGGCCTGGTCTTCGTCGGCAAAACGCCGAACCGGCTCGATTTCCGCGGTCTCTCGATCGACCGCTACCGGCCGCCCTGTCTCTGAGCGGTCCTCGGTATTCACCTGTCCGGAGCGGTGATGGTCGCACACCGTGCCCGTTTTGTCCTGTACGGTGAACGTTCAGCCGCCTGCGCACGACCGATTTCGAGGAGTACCCCAGATGAGCCTGTTCGACTCGCTGAAGGAAAAGGCCGCCGAGTTGCTGGGTGGCGCGGGCGACAAGGTCAGCGAACTGACCGGCGTCGACCTTTCCGGCGCCGCCGACCAGGTCACCCAGTCCGCCGGCGGACTGGCCGAGACCGGCCAGGGGCTAGCCGAAAGCGCCACCACCGCGGGCCAGGACGCCGTCGACTCGGCCACCGCGGCCGGTCAGGGCGTCGTCGACTCCACCGGTGCCTTCGGTGACGCCGCCACCGGGCTGGCCGGCGACGTGATCGACCCGAACGCCCGGGGCTGACCGCCCCCGGTGCCCGGTGTCCGCGAACCTCGCGGATACCGGGCACCGTCATGTTCGCGCTCTTCGCCGGCGAAAATGAGACGCACCCGGCCGCCGTTCACCGCTACCCTGGTCGAAACTGACTGATCTGCGGGGGAGCGGACCATGGTCGGAATCTGGATAGCCCTCGGAATTCTCGTGTTGGTGATCGGCGTCGCCGTCGTCACCGACCTGCGCGACCGAGGCCGGGGCGGGACACGCAAATTCATGTTGCCGGGCTGGGCCTCGCGACGTGCCGACTACACGGAGAACGACCTCGTCCACGGGCGCTGGGCGGAAAAGTCGCCGCGTGAGCAGGACGAGGAGCACCAGCGCAAATACCGGGCCGGCGACGAATAGCGAGTCACGCGGCGGATCTCGTCCAGCACCAGGCGGCGCGCAGGGCGGCGATCAAGGCCTCGTCGTCGGCGAAGGTGGGTTCTTCCCCGACCGGCACCCAAACGCGGTCGACGACTTCACCGTCCCTGGTCCGGACGACGGAGATTCCGGGGTAGGACAACGCCGCGCCGCCGTCGTCGGCCACGCGGCGAGGCTCCCAGCGCAGCTGGACAACGCGATCAGCGCTCATCGACCACAACTTTCCGTACTTGCGTACCGGGTAAGTCGTCTGTCGGTGTCCGCGCGTTTCACGCCGTCCCTGTGACGTGCGCCCTTCGTGCTGCGGAATCCCGCGCCGGATTCGATTCTTCGCGTGAATTCCGCGGAAGAAAAGGCGTCACACGAAAGGTGGTGACCCCGATCACAAAGGTCTCTCTCACCGTGGGAACATAAGGGCCAAGTCACCGGATCCCGGAGGGTGAATGCCCCGCAGAATGCGTCGCTGGCTCGAATTGCTCAGTCTCGGCGGGTTGGCGGTGGCCGGCTTCGCGGTCGGGATCGCGGAACAGCTCGGCCTGCTGGACAAAGTGGCGCCGAAAGGCATCTCCACGCTGACGCTGATCATGGTCAGCGGAGTGGTCGTGGTGCTGCTCATCGAGCTGACCCCGTTGCGCGCGCTGGAGGACATCCGTGACCGCCTCGCGGGCCTCGACATCGACACCATCGCCGCGAGCCGACGCCGTTCGCACTACGGCGGCGTCGTAGAAGTGCACAAACGCTTTCCGGACGACGAGTTCGCGGCGCATATCGCGAAGGCCAAGCAGGTGACGATCCTGAACACCTGGATCCCCAACCTGCAACGACTGGAAAAGGAACTGGAAGCCGCGATCGTGGACCGGCGCGCCCAGGTGCGCATCATGCTGCTGCACCCGAACTCGATGCTGGTGGGGCTGCGCGAAGCGGCACTGGACCGGAGCGACGGCGCGGGCAAGACCTTCGTGAGCACGGGGATCGTGGAGTGCCTGGAGACCCTCGCCCGCCTGCACCGGCGGCTGGCGAAACGTCAGGCCAACCTGAAGGTGCGGGTGTTCAACTCGCAGGCCTCGGTCTCGGTGTACCGGGCCGACGGGCGCTACCTGGTCAGCATGTTCCTGCACGGCCAGCTGGCGATCGACTCGCCGCAGTTCGAGATCGAGGGCACGCACGACACCGTGCTCGGCGAACAGATCCAGCGCGAGCTCGACACGCTGTGGGACATCGGCCGCGACGTGGACCTCGCCGACTGGAACCGAAGCATCGACATGATCCGTTTCTGAGCAAGAGGTGTAGTGATGCGCGAACTCGACGAGTACGAAGACGGTTTGATCGAGCGGTTCCGGCGGCATCCGGCGCTGCGCGGCGTCACCGAGCTCTCGCCGGAGGACCTGCAGGCCGTCCTGCTGCAGCGGCGGTTCCTGTCGCTGGCCTTCACCATGGCCTACGACCTGGCGATCGACCTGCTCACCGACGAGCAGTCCAAACGGATCGCCCGCGTCATCATCCGCGAGGAGTACCCGGACAACACTTCGCCCGGCAACACGCCTTCGCACCGCGAGGACCTGATGGCGGACATCCTCGCGCTGGGTGTCCCGCGGGAAGCGCTGGTGCGGTCCCGGCGGTCACTGGCCACGACGGCTTGTATCGACACCACCATGGAGCTGATCGCTTCGGCAGGCGACTCGAAGTACGCCGACGTCGAACTGCTGACCATCCTGCGCTTCTGGGGCGAGGTGCTGGTTTCGGTCGAGTACGGCGAACTGTGGCGCCGGATCGGCCCGGTGCTCGGCGGCAGGTCCGTCTTCTACTACCCGCACCATGTGCACGACGCGAAGTCCCGCCCGCTCGCCGCCGCGTCCCCGCTTTCGCTCACCCATTCCGATCAGCTCGGCTTGCGGCTCGTGCAGCTGATCGACTCGAGCGAGGCGCGGGAACGGTTCCGGGAGACGGAGCAGGCGGTCGTCGCGGTCAAGACGGCCTTCTACGACCAGTTCCTGCCCGCCTCGTGAACGTGGCGAGCACCTGTCCGTGAAGGCCTCCTTCCCTACCTTCAGGGTAGGCAAGGAGGCCTTCACGGACCGAGTCACTCGGCGACGAGACCGGAGAACCGGCCCAGCGTCTCCTCGCGCCCCAGCGCCTGGGTGATCGCGTGCAGGTCCGGGCTCCGGGTCGAGCCCGTGATCGCGATCCGGATGATCTGCGAAGCCTCGCGGATGGAGCCAGGGAAGCCTTCCGGGTTCTTCTTGAACTCCTTGGCGTTCTTCGCGAAGCCGTGCTTCGCCGCGACCTCGCGGATCTGCTGGAACCATTCCTGGCCGTCGTCGAGCTGCTGGTAGTTCTCGACGAAGTCCCGTGCCACGGCCCGGACGACCTCGGAGTCGACACCGAGGGCGGCGATCCGCTCGTCGTCGGCGCTCGCCACGGCGGCGTGCAGCTGCGGGAAGAAGAAGCCGTAGACGGCGCGGAACTCGCTCCACTTCTTCAGGTCCTTGCGCGGGTTCTCGGCGCCGTCGCGCTCGACGGCGAGCGCGCGGAGGGCGAGCTCCGGCTCGGCGTCGAGGACGGTCCGAAGCTCGGGGTCGAACCGCTCCGCCCAGCCGCGGACCTCTTCGAGGATCTCGGTACCGGTCAGCGTGGCGATGTGGTCGGCCGAGATGTCGTCGAGTTTGACCAGGTCGACCAGCGGGCCGGCGACGCCGCATTCCTCGAGCTTGATCGGCTCGGCCAGCGCCTGGTCGAGCGGCATCTCGGCGAGCCGTCCGTTGGCGAGGCCGCGCAGGTAGTAGAGGACGGCCTTGGTGGGGTAGCCGGACTCGATGTAGAAGTCGACGCTCGCTTCCGGGTCCTTGCGCTTCGACAGCTTGCGCTTGCTGCCGCCCTCCTGCTTCATCAGCGGCGCGATGTGCGCGTACGTGATCGGCTCGAAGCCGAGCGCGTCGAACAGCTGCTGGTGCACCGGCACCGACGAGATCCACTCGTCGCCGCGGATGACCAGGTTGACGCGCATGAGGTGGTCGTCGACGGCGTGCGCGAAGTGGTAGGTCGGCAGCCGGGGGCTCTGGTCGGAGCTCTTGAGTATGACGACGTCGTTGCGGTTGGCCTCGGCCTCCAGCGGGCCGCGGATGGCGTCGGTGAACCGCGCGCGGGCGCCGGTGTCGTCGGGCGCGCGGAACCGCACGACGTACGGGTCCCCGGCGTCGAGCTTGGCCTGGACGTCGGCGGGGTCGGCGTCGCGCCAGATGGCCCAGGAGCCGTAGTAGCCGGTCGGCAGCTTCGTCGCCTGCTGCCGGGCGGTGATCGCCGCCAGTTCGTCCTTGGTGGCGAAGTCGAGGTACGCGCGGCCGCTGCGGAGCAGGTGGCGGACGTAGGTCAGGTAGATCTGCTCGCGCTCGGACTGCTGGTACGGGCCGTAATCGCCGCCGCGGTGGATGTCCTCGTCGGCGGCGAGATCGAAGTAGGCGAAACCGCGCTCGAACTGCTCGATGGCGCCTTCGACCTCGCGGGACCGGTCGGTGTCCTCGACCCGGACGAGGTAGCGGCCGCCGCTGCGGCGGGCGACGTCCTGGTCGATGGTGGCGACGTAGACGCCGCCGATGTGGACGAACCCGGTCGGCGAGGGGCCGAAGCGGGTGACCAGGGCGCCCTCGGGGAGCTCGCGGGCGGGGTAACGCTGTTCCCAGTGCTCGGGCTCGGGCAGGTCGGCGGGGAAGAGGGCGTCGATGACTGCTCGGTCCAGCATGGCGGTTCAGATCTCCCGGCGTCGTGGTGCATGGCGGTTTTCGCCACCGAAGAGCCTAACCGTCCGGCCTCCCGGCCTGGTGAGGGTGGGTCCCGAAGCCGGATCGAGACGTGCTTTTCCGTCGGTGCGCCCCGGTAAAATAGGCCTTGCCGGACATTCGGGGAGGAAATCGGTGACCACCGATAGCTCGCTTCGTGAAGAACCCCAGCTCACCATCCGACCAAAGCCTTCGGCGTTCTTTCTGCGCCGTCGTTTTCTCCGCACTTTCGGGCCCGCGCTGGTGCTGGCCGTGAGCGGCCTGATCGTCCTGCTCGTGAGCGGCACCGTCGTGGTGCCGTTCCAGCAGACGCTGGTCCTGCGCGGGGTGTCGAGGCGTTCGTCTCGGTGAAGGGCCTGTTCCGTAAACGCTCCCAGACCGGCACCGAGACGGTTTTCGTGGCACCGTACGGGAATCCGGACGATCCGGGGCGGAGCAGGCGGATCCGCTTCACCTGCGTGACCAGCGACCCCTGCGCGACACCGCGCCCTCCGGCGCGTTCCGGGCGCGGTGTCTCGGCAAGGTCGAGGACTGGGACCCCGAAACCGGTGAACTCGTCGTTCATCCCATCGCGATCTTCAAATGATCCGTTGAGAGGTAAGGCGAACGTGGCGTGTTACGGCAGCCACTTTCGCAACGTCGGCTTTCCGCCTCGCCGGTCTGGACGCGCGTCGCGAAAGCCACTTTCGAGACGCGTGATGTCCCGAAAGTGGCTTTCGCGACGAGCCCCGACGGCGCCACGAGCGAACCACCTACCTGCGACCACGTCGGATTCATCCGGCATCGGCGCAGAAACACCCGACGCCTTTCGCGATCCAGTCCCGGCCNGCGAAAGCCACTTTCGAGACGCGTGATGTCCCGAAAGTGGCTTTCGCGACGAGCCCCGACGGCGCCACGAGCGAACCACCTACCTGCGACCACGTCGGATTCATCCGGCATCGGCGCAGAAACACCCGACGCCTTTCGCGATCCAGTCCCGGCCTTCCCACTCGGGGTGGCGTTCGATCATCAGCGCTTCGATCTCCGCGGCGATGGTCTCTTCGGGAAGAGCCGAGTCGCGCCGTGACCAGGTCTCGTCGCGCAGCAGTTCGAGGTATTCGCGGACGTCGGTCAGGATCCGGCGTCCGGAGACGTCGCCGTGGCCGGGGATGACGATGTCCGGCCCGGCGGCGGCCAGCCGTCCCAGCACCTCGATCCACCGCGATCCCGAGACGTCGGTGTCGTGCGGCGGGAACCACGGGAAGATCGCGAACTGGCCTGCTTCGACGAGATCCCCGGTGAACAGCGCGCCCGCGTCGGGCACGGTCACCACCTGGTCACCCTTGCTGTGGGCGCGTCCGGTGGCCTCCATGCGCACCACCCGCCCGCCGAGGTCGAGTTCGTACGCGTCGTCGTAGACCACGTCCGGGGTGGCCAGGGTGACGCCGTCCAGCGCCCGTGCGACCGGTGCGCCGAGGCCGCGGAACATCTCGAGATAGCCCGGTCCTTTGTGGACCAGGTCCGCCGCCTGCGCGCTGTTGACGAGGTAGGTCGCCTCGCCCGCGAAGACCTGCGCGCCGAAAGCGTGCTCCGGGTGGAAATGCGTGGTGGTCAGGTACAGGCGGCGGCCACGGGCGTGCTCGGCCGCGAAGGCGAGCACCTTCTCCGCGTTGCGAGGACCGAGCCCGGTGTCGACGACGAGCACCGAATGCGAGCCGCCGATGACCCCGATGTTGGGGACGAGGTCGACGTCGAGATTCGGGATCACCACGAGGTCCCCGGCGATTTCCCGGGCCTGGCCGGGTTCGACGGCGGGTTCGTGGGTGAGGGGTTCGAAGGGCATGACCCCACCTTCGGGCCGGTCCCGGCGCACCGTCCAAGTCCGATCTCCACCGCCCGATACCTGATGGGTATCATCGCTGGTGATGGAGCTTCGTCTGCTGCGTTACTTCGTGGCCGTCGCCGAGGAGCGGCACTTCGGCCGGGCAGCCGCGCGGCTGCACATGACCCAGCCGCCGCTGAGCCGGGCCATCCGGCAGCTGGAGAACGACCTCGGCGTCGTCCTGCTGCTCCGCTCGGCCGCCGGCGTCGAGACAACCCCCGCCGGAACCACCCTGTACGCCGAGGCCCGCACCCTGCTGGACCAGGCCGATCGCGCCCGCGCCCGGGTGCTGGAGGCGGCGGGGCCCGCGACGCTCACCGTCGGCACCCTGGCCGACGGTGCGGGGGAGTCGGGCACCCGGCTCGCCGCGGCGTTCCGGCGACGGCATCCCGAGGTCTCGGTCCGCTTCCGCGAGACGGATTTCACCGATCCCACCACCGGGTTGCGCGCCGGGCTGGCCGATGTCGCGCTGACCCGGTCGCCGTTCGACGAGACCGGCCTCAGCGTCCGCGTCCTGCGATCCGACCCGGTCGGGGTGGTGGTGCGCACCGGCGATCCGCTCGCCGGTCGTGCGTCGCTCCGGCTGGCCGACGTCGCCGATCGGCCCTGGTTCCAGCTGCCGGAGGGCACAGACCGGCTGTGGCGCGAGTACTGGAACGGGGCGACGCCCATCGGGCAGCGTCCCACCGGGCCGGTGGTGCGCACTGTCGGCGAGTGTCTTCAGGCCGTGCTCTGGAACGGCTCGGCCGGGATCGCCCCGCTGGGGCACGCCCTGCCCGACGGGCTGACCTGGGTGCCGCTGGCCGACATGCCACCGAGTCCGCTGGTCGTCGCCTGGGTGACCGCGCGGGAGAACCCGCTGATCCGCTCCTTCGCGCGGATCGCCATCGAGAACCATCGCTAGAGCGCACTTGCAAGTGCGTACTTCCCTTGGGAGAGCGGCTCCCCGAAAGTGAGTCACAGCATCGCTCACCGTCCACAAGGGAGAACACGTCATGTCGAGACCCGCTGCCAGGTCCCGGATCCGGGTCGGCCGCACCACCGTCACCTACCTGCCCGACGGCCACGCCTGGCTCAACCCCGCCGTTTTCCTGCCGTCGAGCCTCCCGTCCGGCTGGGCGGCCCACGACGCGTTCCTCGACGAACGCGGCTGGTTCCCGGTCAGCATCGGCTCCTTCCTGATCCGGACCGGGGACCGGACCGTCCTGGTGGACCTTGGGCTGGGCGCCGCCGACTTCGCCTTGCCCGGTGCCGCCGAGTTCCACGGCGGCGGCCTGCTCGCCGCACTGGCCGCGGAGGGCGTGACACCCGAAGACGTCGACACGGTGATCTACACGCATCTGCACCACGACCACGTCGGCTGGACGACGAACGTCGCGCCCACCCCGGACGGTACGGCCGAGCCGGTGACCGGGCTGACCTTCCCGGCGGCGCGGCATCTGGTCAGCGAGAGCGAATGGGCGCACTGGTCCGGCACGAACGACCCGGTCGGCCCGGATCCGCTCGCCGTCCAGCGGCCACTGGCCGACGTGATCGGGTTCTTCGCCGACGGCGACAGCGTCGCGCCGGGTGTGCGGATACTCGCCACGCCGGGACACACGCCCGGTCACAGCAGCGTCGTGGTCACCGATCCGGCCGAGGAGGACCCGCGCCGCGTCGTCGTGCTCGGCGACGTCATGCACTGCCAGGTGCAGATCACCGAAAGCCATTGGACGTTCGCGTTCGATGTCGATCCGGCGGAGGGTGTCGCCACCCGTGAGCGCCTGCTGAAGGAGATCGAGGACGACCGGACGATCCTCGCGGGCGGGCATTTCGCCGGGCAGGTGTTCGGCCGGGTCCTGCCGCCCGCGTTACGCCGGATCTGGGCCGCCGGCCAGGCCACCGGATAACGTCGAGGTATGCCGGAGCCATCCCGCCGTCGCCCCCGTCCAGGCACTCCAGGCCAGGTGCTGGCCTGGTTGCCGGACGGGCGGCCGGCCGACGTGTACAGCGCGCCATGCCCTTCGCGACAGGTCCTGGACCGCATCGCGGACAAATGGACCGCGCTCATCGTCGGCTGCCTCTCCACGGGGACCAAGCGCTACAGCGAACTGCGCACCGCGATCGACGGGGTGAGCGAAAAGATGCTCACCCAGACCCTGCGCGGCCTCGAACGCGACGGTCTGGTCACGCGCACGGTGCATCCGACCGTGCCGCCGAAGGTCGAGTACACGTTGACCGAGCTCGGCCGCACTCTCACCGCGCCGCTGGCGGTGATCCGGGACTGGGCCGAAATCCACATCAACGAGATCAACGACGCCAGGGCACGGTACGACGCCGGGGTGTAGAAACACCGGCTCCGGGGCATTCACCGGCATGCCGGACTCATCTCCAGAACCTGACGAGGCGACCGTCGACGCGGTCGGCAAGCTGGTCTTCGCGCTCGAAACGGTCGAACAGGCGCGCGGCCACCTGTACGCGTTCCACCACCTCACGGGAACCGCCGACTTCGCGCTCGGCGAGGCCGTCGAAGGCCTCCGGAAGGCAGGCCACGCGGACTGGGCCGAGCGCATCGAGACCGAGCTGATCGGGCTCAACGTGCTGCCGGACAGGTGGACCTTCCAGGTGATCGAGGAGTACGACCAGGGCTACTACGCGGCCTACCGCGACATGACGCGGGGCGTCGCCGAAGACCTCACCGGAGGGCGCCTTCACCTGCACGAAGAGCGGATCAAGCGCAGTCGGCGTACCGAGGGGCGGCCCGGGCACGAGATGGGGAGGCCGAGCGGCTGAGCTACTTGCAGGGATCGTGGCCCCAGTTCATCAGCGAGTACCGCCAGGGCGTGTCCTCGATGTCGCCGGACGGGCGCTGCGCGAGATGCCGGTGCACGTAGCCGATCACCTTGCGCATGTGCTCTTCGTCCTGTTCGGACAACTCCGCCTTCTTCGTGCGCAGGATCGTCACGATCCGGCGACCCGACTCGTGGCCGACGGACTCGCCGCCGTTCTTGTGCTGCCCCGCCTGGCGGGACTCGTCGGTCTTCAGCCACTTTTCGAGTTCGCCGGCGGTCATGTTGACCGCTTCGCCGAACTCGGCCCGGACGTCCTTGTCCTCGCTCACAGCTTCTCCAGTGCCTCGGGCTTGTGCACCGCTTCGCCACCGCTCTTGTCGCTGCGCACCAGGTACTGCGGCTCCTCCTTGGACGCGCGCACGGTGCGTCCGCCCGCCTCGGTGTCGGCGGTGATCTCCTTCAGGACTTCACCTTCGGCGTGCCCGCCGTGACTGTTCCAGCGGACCTTGTCGCCTTTGCGGAATCGCTTGGTCATCGCACTCCTTCTCGTCGTGGCCGGTCCGACGCCGGCCAGATGTAGGGCAGGTCGTCGGGGACGTCCGGGAATCTCGGGCGGTAGTGCTCCGGCTCTTTGCGGACGAGCGCGGACTGGTGGCTGCGGTGGAAATCCGGGTCGCCGAGCCAGGGCGGCAGTTCCTTCGCTTCCGCGAGGCTGTCCTGAGTGCGGACCTCGTGGATCCCGGTGGCGCTGAGCAGGTCGAGCCGCAGTGTCTGCCGGCAGGTGTCCTGGCGGCCGGTCGCGCACCAGACTTCGCAGATGTCGAAGCCGTAGCGGGTGAGCGCCTCTTCGTAGCCCGCCCACATCGCCGCGGCCGGGTGGTGCCGCCAGCCGTACCCCGGCACCGTCAGCGCGCGCAGTACCTGGATCGTCTCCACGCGCTGTTTTCCCAGCCTTCGCTGGTCGAGGACGGAAGCGGAGGCCCGGAAGCCGGCGTACGGGAGAAACGTCTGCACACCGGCGTTTTCCCCGTCGTCACGGGTTCAAACCGATCAGAAGATCGACCAGCCGGTCAGGGTGGTGAACCGGTCCAGCGCCGCCACGCCCGCGACGGAGTTACCGCGCGGGTCCAGTCCCGGGCTCCACACGCAGATCGCGCACCGGCCGGGGACGATCGCGACGATGCCGCCGCCGACCCCGCTCTTGCCGGGAAGCCCGACGCGATAGGCGAATTCGCCCGCGGCGTCGTAGGTGCCGCAGGTCAGCATCACCGCGTTGACCCGCTTGGCCGCGCTCCGCTCGAGCAGCCGGGTGCCGTCGTTGCGCACGCCGTGCCGGGCGAGGAAGACCGCCGAGCGCGCGACGTCGCGGCAGCTCATCGCGATCGAGCACTGGCGCATGTACTGGTCGAGGACCGCGGGCACCGGATGACGCATGTTCCGGTACGACGCCATGAAATACGCGAGCGCGCGGTTGCGGTCGGCGTGGGCGGCCTCGGACGCGGCGACCTCGGTGTCGATCCCGATGCCGGCGTGGCCGCTTTCCTCGCGGAGGAACCGAAGCAGCGTCTCCGCCGCGTCGCCGTGGTGCGCCAGTTCGTCGGTCACCACGAGCGCGCCCGCGTTGATGAAGGGGTTACGGGGGATCCCGTCCTCGTTCTCCAGCTGCACCAGGGAGTTGAACGGGTTGCCGGACGGCTCGCGGCCCACCCGTTCCCACACGCCGTCGCCGTGGGAGAGCGCGAGCGCCAGGGTGAAGACCTTCGACATGCTCTGGATGGAGAACGGCGTCTCCCAGTCGCCGACGCCGTGCAGTCCACCGTCCACTTCGGCCACCGCCATGCCGAACCGTCCGGGTTCGACCCTGGCCAGGGCGGGGATGTAGTCCGCGACTGAGCCGCGGCCGATCTCCGGCGCGACGTCGTCGGCGATCCGGTCCAGCAGCGCTGCGAGGTCCACGGCCGTAGCGTAGAAGCGCTCCTTCGCGCGCGAAGATCGGGGTTCGCCGGTGAACTTGTCAAATCGAAAAGGGAAATTCCAGTAAAACCACCAGAGTGACGTCCCGCACACCTTAAGTCTTCCTTAGCACTGTTGGTGACCTGCCGCACACGCTCTAGCGTCTGGCAACCATGGATTCCTCGCTGCTCACCGAAAAAGGTGAAAGCTACTCAAAAGCACTGGGCAACCGCCAAGTGCAGATGATCGCCATCGGCGGCGCGATCGGCGTCGGGCTGTTCCTCGGTGCCGGAGGCAAGCTCCACCAGGTCGGGCCGTCGCTCGTCCTGTCGTACGCGCTCTGCGGCATCGCCGCGTACTTCGTGATGCGCGCTCTCGGTGAGCTCGTGCTCCATCAGCCGACTTCCGGCAGTTTCGTCACCTATGCCCGCAAGTTCATCGGACCGTGGGCGGGTTTCGTCTCCGGCTGGATGTACTGGGTGAACTGGGCGATGACCGGGATCGCGGAGATCACCGCGGTGGCCATCTACGTGCACAAATGGCTGCCCGACGTGCCGCAGTGGATCACCGCGCTGGTCGCGCTCGGTGTGCTGATCGTGGTGAACCTGCTTTCGGTGAAACTGTTCGGCGAGCTGGAATTCTGGTTCTCGGTGGTCAAGGTGCTGGCCATCGTGGTCTTCCTGGTCACCGCGGCCGGGCTGGTGCTCACCAGCGCCGACATCGGCGGCACCACGGCGGGCGTGCACAACCTGACCGCCCACAATGGATTCTTCCCGGCCGGTATCGGCATCGCGCTGATGACGCTGCAGGCGGTCATCTTCGCGTATTCGGCGATCGAGGTCGTCGGTATCGCCGCCGGCGAGACCAAGGACGCCCGCAAGGTGCTGCCGAAGGCCATCAACGGGGTCGTCTGGCGGATCGGCGTGTTCTACGTGGGATCCGTGCTGCTGCTGGCGATGCTCCTGCCGTGGCCGTTCTACAACGGCGGCGAGAGCCCCTTCGTCACCGTGTTCAGCCGCCTCGGGATCCCGGGCATCGGCGACGTGATGAACGCCGTCGTGCTCACCGCCGCGCTGTCGAGCTGCAACTCCGGGCTCTATTCGACCGGCCGCATCCTGCGGGCACTCGCGGACAAGGGCGAGGCCCCGAAGTTCGTCGGCCGGATGAGCAGCCGTCACGTGCCCTACGGCGGCATCCTGTTCACTTCCGGCGCCTACGTGCTCGGCGTGGTGCTCAACTACCTGGTGCCGAAGGACGCCTTCGACATCGCGATCGCGATCGCCTCGCTCGGCGTGATCACCACCTGGGCGACGCTGATCTTCTGTCAGCTGCGGCTGCGTCAGGCGGCACTGCGCGGAGAGCTGGAAAGGCCGTCCTACCGGATGCCTTGGGCGCCGTACAGCGGCTGGGCGACGCTGGGCTTCCTCGCGCTGGTGGTCGTCCTGATGGGCTTCTCCGACGGCGCCGAGAAGATCGCGTTCTATTCGATCCCGGTGCTGGTCGTGGTGCTGGCGGTCGGCTGGCGGATCGTCGGGAAGCGGCAGCGGCAAGAGGTGCGCTGACCCCTCACCGATTTCGTGAGTGCTTGGAGATCGGAGCCGTGTCGCGAAAGCCACTTTCGCGACGTGTGATGTCCTGAAAGTGGCTTTCGCGACAGGTGAGGCGCGGGCGCCGGATGGGGTGAAGGGAGCCTTCGCTGCGTCAGATNCGTCGGGAAGCGGCAGCGGCAAGAGGTGCGCTGACCCCTCACCGATTTCGTGAGTGCTTGGAGATCGGAGCCGTGTCGCGAAAGCCACTTTCGCGACGTGTGATGTCCTGAAAGTGGCTTTCGCGACAGGTGAGGCGCGGGCGCCGGATGGGGTGAAGGGAGCCTTCGCTGCGTCAGATGCGGTGAAAGGCCCCTTCACCCCGCCCCGAAGCGCATTCAGAGGACGAAACGCGGTCGTCAGCTGGACGTCGGGAAGTGGAAACCGGCGGTGGAATGCGGCCACCGCGTCGTGACGACCTTCGCCCGCGTGTAGAACCGGACGCCCGCCGGGCCGTGGATCGGGCTGTCCCCGATGAGCGAGTCCTTCCAGCCGCCGAAGGAGTAGTACGACATCGGCACCGGGATCGGCACGTTCACCCCGATCATGCCCACCTTCACCTCGCGCTGGAACCGCCGCGCCGCCTCGCCGCTTCCGGTGAAGACCGCCGTCCCGTTGCCGTACGGATTCGCGTTGATCAGCGCGATCGCTTCGTCCAGTGTGGACACCCGCACGATCCCGAGCACCGGCCCGAAGATCTCGTCGCGATAAGCGGCCATCTCGGTGGTCACGTGGTCCAAAAGGGACGGTCCGACGAAGAAACCCTCTTCGTGCCCGGCGACCCGGAGGTCCCGGCCGTCGACGACCACGGTCGCGCCCTGCTCCGCGCCGAGGGCGACGGAGTCGATCACCCGCCGCCGCGCTGCCTCCGTGACCACCGGGCCCATGTCGTTGCCCGCCTCGTGCCCGGGGCCCACCTTGATCTCGGCGGCCTTGCGCTCGAGGATCTCGACCAGTCCGTCGCCCGCCGAACCCACGGCGACCCCGATGGAGATCGCCATGCAGCGCTGCCCGGCGGAACCGAACGCGGCGGCCGTGAGATGGTTCGCGGCGTACTCCAGGTCGGCGTCGGGCAGGACGACGGCGTGGTTCTTGGCCCCGCCCAGCGCCTGCACGCGTTTGCCGGTCGCCGTCGCGCGTTCGTGGACGTACTTGGCGATCGGGGTCGACCCGACGAACGACACCGCGGCGACATCGGGATGCTCCAGGATCGCGTCGACCGCGACCTTGTCCCCGTTGACCACGTTGAACACCCCGTCCGGAAGCCCGGCCTCGGCGTACAGCTCGGCGACCAGCCGGGACGCGGACGGGACGCGCTCGCTGGGCTTGAGCACGAACGTGTTGCCCGCCGCGATGGCGATCGGGTGCATCCACAGCGGCACCATGATCGGGAAGTTGAACGGCGTGATCCCGGCGACGACCCCGAGCGGCTGCCGGAAGTCGTGCACGTCCACGTCGCGCGAGACCTGGTCGGAGAAGCCGCCTTTCAGGGCGTCGGCGATCCCGCAGGCGTACTCGACGATCTCACGGCCGCGGACGATCTCGCCGCGCGCGTCGTCGATCACCTTGCCGTGCTCGGCGGAGATGATCCGGGCGAGTTCGTCCTCGTGCTTCACCAGCAGCTCGCGGAAGGCGAACATCACCTTCGTCCGCTGAGACAGCGACGAATCGCCCCAGGTTTCGAACGCCTTGCCCGCGGCGGCGACCGCGATGTCCACATCGGACGGTTCCGCGAGGAGCACCTCCGCCCGCGCGTGTCCCGCGGCCGGGTCGTACACCGGGGCGGTGCGGGTGGATCCCGCCGTGGTCCCGGCGCCGTTGATCCAGTGGTCGATGGTCTTCACGCGTTGTCCTCCACAGGTGTTCACAGCAGTCCGACGGCCGTGTCGACGGCTTTGGCGACGTCGCCGTCGTGCGGGTAGAGCAGGGACCGGCCGACCACGAGGCCTTGCACGGTCGGCAGTGCCAGCGCGCGTTGCCAGGCGGCGAACGCCGCGTCCGGGTCCTTGACCTCGCCGCCCAGCAGGACGGCGGGCAACGTCGAGGCGGCCAGCACGCGCTCCATGTCCTGCACCACCGGGAGTTTCAGCCAGGTGTAGGCCGACGAGCGGCCGAGCGCGGAGGCGATGGTGATCGAGCGGATCACGGCGTCGGGGGAGAGGTCGGTGCGGAGACGTCCGTCGACCCAGTCGGCGAGGAACGGCTCGACCATCGCGATCAGTTTCCGGTCGGCGAGGTCGTTGACCGCCTTCGCGGTGTTCTCGAGGACGCTCGGCGTCGCCGGGTCGGTCAGGCAGATCCTGGTGAGCGTCTTGCCGCCGTCGAACCGCATCCGCTCGATCGTTTCCGCGTCGTAGCAGGCGAACCGGTCGTCGATCTCGAAAGTCGATCCCGCGAGCCCGGTGCGGTTCATCGAGCCGATGACGGTCTTGCCGTCGAGGGCGCCGAGGAGCAGCAGGTCGTCGATGATGTCCGGCGTCGCCAGCACTCCGGTGACCCCGGGGCGTTCCAGTGCCAGGCCGAGGCGGTCGAGCAGTTCGCCGCGGCCGGCCATCGCGAGCGGGTCGGAGCCGACGCCGTTCGCGCCGCGCGCCGGATGGTCCGCGGCGATGATCATCGTGCGGCCCTTGTCGTTGAAGGGGGTCTTCGCCCGGACGCGGGTGGCGGCGGCCACCGCGACGGCCCCCGGATCGCGCACCCGCGCGGCGACTATCCGGCGCACTGTGTCCGACACCTTCGTACCTCCCGGCTCGCGTGGTCCTCCGACCATCGCAAGGTCCAGGAGACTTTGTCAAGACATATGGACATAAGGTCATAGTGGCCGGTCGCGGTAGGCTCCGCGCATGAAACCCTGGGCGCCCGGCGAGATCGTGGTGGATCCGAACGGTCCGGAGCCGCTGTATTCCCAGGTCGCCCGGCAGATCGGCGCCGCCATCGAGGACGGCAGGCTGCCCAACGGCGCCAGGCTGGACAACGAGCTCGATCTGGCCGCCCGGCTGCACCTCTCGCGGCCGACCATCCGCCAGGCGATCCAGTCGCTGGTCAACCAGGGGCTCCTCGTCCGCAAGCGCGGTGTCGGCACGCAGGTCGTGCGCACCAAGGTCGCGCGGCCGCTGCGATTGAGCAGCCTCTTCGACGACCTCAGCGAAATCGGCGACAAGCCGGAGTCCGTCGTCCTCGTCAACCGGGTCGAGCCCGCGGGCGAAGACGCGATCGAGTATCTCGAGACGCCGGGCCTGACCCACGTCCGGCGCCTGAAGCGGGTGCGATCGACCGGTGGCGAGCCGCTGGCGATCATGAACAACTACCTGCCCGACGGCCTCATCGCCCCGGCCGACGACGAGCTGCGGGACAAGGGCCTGTACCAGCTACTGCGCTCCGCGGGCGTCCGTCTGCACGCAGCCCAGCAGAACGTCGGTGCCCGGCAGGCGACCGAGGAGGACGCCGAACTGCTCGGCGAGAAGCCGGGCGCCGCACTGTTGACCATGCGCCGCACCACCTACGACGAGTCCGGCAAGGTCGTGGAATACGGGTGGCACGTCTACCGGGCCTCGCGTTATTCGTTCAACCTCTCACTGACCAACAACGTTTGACGGTTCGCGCTCCAGGTCGGTCTCCAGCGCGTCGTATACCGACGGACGGAACCGCCGCAGCCAGCCGGCGAGGGCGAGCCCGGCCAGCGCGACCACCAGGAGCAGCCACGGAAGGTGCGGGACGACGCCGTTGCTCGATCCGGCGAGCGTCGGGAAGTTGAGGATCGCCAGCGTCACGATCAGCCCGAGCCCCACCGCGCCCAGGCCGGGGGCGATCAGCGTCTTCACGACCCGCCGATCCCGCGTGCGGCGGAAATAGACCAGGATCGCCACCGCCGCGAACAACTGCAGGGTGAGGATCCCGAGGGTGCCGAAGCCGGTCATGCTCGCGGTGAGGTCCGCGACCGGGTCGAGACCGGCGAGCCGGAACGCCAGTGCCACCAGGGAACCGAAGGTCAGCTGGACGATCGAGGCGTAGCGCGGCGCGCCGTTGCGCGGGCTGGTCTTGCCCAGCAGGCGCGGCAGCACGCCGACCCGGCCCAGCGCGTACAGATAGCGGGTGGCCGAATTGTGCAGCGCCAGCAGCGCCGCGAAGAGGCTGACCACCAGAAGCAGCAGCATCACCTTCGTCAACGGGCCGCCGAGGTATTCCTGCGCGACCGAAAGCACGAGATCGCCGCTCGGCAGATGCGCGGCGGCCACGTCCTGTGCCTGCTCGGCGCCGATCGCGCTGACCACGGCCCAGGTCGTGAACGCGGCGAACACGCCGATGAACCCGATCGCGATGTAGGTCGCCCGCGGGATCGTCCGCTTGGGATCCCTGGCCTCCTCGCCGAACAGCGCCGTCGCCTCGAACCCGATGAAAGCGTTGGCGGCGAACAACAACGCGAGCCCGCCCGCTCCCTGGAACACGACGGACGGGCTGAACGCGGCGAACGAGAAACCGTGCCGGAACAGCACGCTGAAATCCATGATCAGCAGGATCGCCACTTCGAGGATCAGCGAGACACCCAGCACCTTCGCGCTGACCGCGATTCCCCGGCGGCTGAGCAGGAGGACCAGCGCGACCGAAAGCGCGCTCCAGAACAGCCAATCGAGTTTCACGCCGAAGACGTCGTCGATCGCCGTGGCGGTGAAGAACCCGCTCGTGCCGATCGCGCCCGCGACGAAACAGTTGTAGCCGAGCATCGCGACGAACCCGGCGACGAGACCCGGTGTCCTGCCCAGCCCCTTGACCACGAAGGCGTAGAAGCCGCCCGCGCTGGTGAGCACCCGCGACATCTGCGCGTAGCCGACGGCGAACAGCAGCAGGACGACCGTCGCCAGCAGGAACGCCGCGACCATGCCGCCGCCGTTCCCGACCGCGATGCCGATGGCCGCGATCACGATCATCCCGGTCAGTGGCGCGACCGCGGCGAGCACGAGGAAGACGATGCCCGGCACGCCGAGGACGTTCTTGGCGAGCGACGTGTCGTCACGGCTCATTCGGGCTCCTCGTCTCGGCTGGACGGCCAGTATGGGAGCGGAGGTGGGCGCGGCCTTTGCCTTTGCGTGCTCGGGGCTTGTTCGTCAGCGCTGAGTGCTCCGAGTGGGTGTCCGCGCCCGAGGCCGGTTGACCGGAATCGACGCGTTTAGAGCCCGCGGGAGTGGTTAGTCCGATTCGACCGATCTCGCTGCTTAGGCTGTTCGGTCGGATTTGCCCGTCCGGTCCACGTCATCCCACCCGACCGGGTACACGGGAAGGAGCGCCGTCAGGAACGATCCGCCTCCGGTGTCCTCAAGGGGGACTCGAATGGACACACCGCTGGGAAAGTTCATGCTGCTGGTTTCGGAAGACCCGGAGGAGATACGGACCTGTCTCGCCGGCCTCTTCGGGGAATGCCGGTTCCGCGCGCGTTCGGCGTCGAAGGTCCGCGTGCACGCCCGGCGGACGAAGAACTTCACGGTCGCCTACGTCGCTTGCCCGGCCGCGGCCGAACTGCGGATCGGCTGCACCCGCCAGCACTTCCTGATCGCGGTCCCGGTCACCGGCAGGGCGGCCATCATCGGGGAAGTGTGCAATCCCGGTTCCGTGCTGGAGGCCCGCTGGTCGCGGGAGTTCGCACAGTTGATGGTGATCATCGACCGCGGAGTGCTGGAAATGCGGCTGAGCGCGATGCTCGGGCGCGCACTGCCGCAGCCGTTGCGATTCGAGGGGACGCTGAACACCGGTCGCCAGCCCGCCAAAGGATGGTATGACGCTCTGACGGCCTACGTGGGGTCGCTGGACGACACGGACAGCGCGCTGGAAATCGAAGCCGTCGCGGAGTCCGTCGAACAGGGCTTGATGACCACGTTTTTGGCCTCACAGAAGCACAATTACTGGGACGTGGTGACCGGCGAAGCGAAACTCGTGTCTTCACGCACCATTCGCGAGGCCACCCGGCTGATCGACGGGCAACCGCACCGGCATCATTCGGTGAAGAGCCTCGCCCGCGAGCTCGGGGTGAGCGTGCGCGCCCTGGAGAAGGGGTTCAAGCGGCATTTGGCGACCACTCCCAACGCCTATCTTCGCGATGTCCGGTTGGAGCGCGCCCACGCCGACCTTTCCGCGGGCGAACCCGACGCGGTCACCGTGGCACAGGTCGCCCAACGGCACGGGTTCTTCCACTTCGGGCGGTTCGCGGCCACGTATCGTGACCGGTTCGGTGAAGCCCCTTCGCATACCTTGCGCCGCCTCGTCGGGCCTTTTCGCTCGGGGTACGGATGATGGACAGGACCGTGCGCGGAAGTGATCGCCACGGCCCCTATGCCCTCATACGGTGGAATTGAGCGTCACCCACCGGTACATCGTTCTTCCCTGCTGCACCAGGTATGCGGCGTGGCGCTTCCGGTACATCCGACGGAAGGGTCAGTGCCATGCCCCATGAGCGTGAAATACCGTCCCGAAGAAGAGGTGCCGCGGCCGTGCTGGCCGCGGCCCCTCGCGTGCCGGCCGGCGACGTCCCGGCGTGGCTGACCGGCCTGCTCACCGAATGCCCCGGCCCCGACGCGGCCAGCGCGTCGGCCGCGTGGGCCGGAATAGGCGAGCATTGGATCGCGCGATGGCGCGCCATCACGGGTTCCCCGGCCCCCGCGATGGACGACGCCATCCGCGACTTCATCCAGACCATGCGCGGGGAAGGCGATCTCTCCGAAGTCCAGCTGGCGCAGGTGTGCCACGCCATCGATCCCGGCCGCGGCCACCCCCTCGCGGACGGCGCCGGCTCGGCGATCGAACGGTTCCTTTGGCGAGTCCGGCCGTGGCTGCCGCTCTGGGTCTCCTTCGCGCACTGGGTCGTCCGATGGTGCGTGCACCGCCGTCGCCGGCACGTGCTCTTCCTCGCGCGCGACATGCTGACGACGTACCTCACCGCGCGGCGGCTCGACCTGAAACTGTCCACCGGGCTCGACATCCGTCTCGCCCACGCCTCACGCGCCGACCACGGCGCCCTCGCGGACGTGCTCGGGCTGCGGGACGGTGAGTGGTTCGAGCCCGAACGTGTCGCGCTGGTCGACTCCGGTTGTTACGGCACGGTCATGTCGCGGCTGGCCGGGCAGATCGACGCCGGGACACGCGCCGAGGAAGAAGCCGCCTGCCTGTTCTATTTCAGCCGTAACCCCAAGATCTTCGGCTACCTCAACTATCTCCTCAGCCCCAGCATCCTCGAACTCGACATCGCGGGCACGGACGTCGCCGACTTCGTCATCTACGCCGGAGACCTGCTCGAAGCCATGCCCAAGCCGTACCGGGTGGTCCGGACCGAGTCCGGCCTGGTCGCCGAGCCGCAGGATCTGCTGACCTTCTGTCTCGGCATGGCCGTGCTCAAGGAGGTCGACGACTTCGTCGCCGCCGGTCCGCTGGCTTCCATTCCGCAAGCGCAGCGCCGGGCGCTGGAGCTGTACAACGCGTACGCCAACGCCTCGGGGAACCGGATGCACGCCGATTCACTGCTGTTCCACACCCCCGCACCGCAGCAGCTGCCCGCCGACTATGGCTTCGAAGCACTCGACTTCCAGAGTTTCCCGCCACAGAACGAGATCTTCGGGTCAGCGCCCGGCTGAGGAAGAAAGGAAAGCACACCATGACCGACGCCCTCACCTTCGTCGAATCCTGCCGTGACAGCGACGGGTTGCTCGTCGAGACCGATGAAAGCGGTCCCAGCCTCGAGGCCGCCCGGTTCGGCGCCGAGATCCGCGCGATGCGGGGAATCGGCCTGACGCGGCCGGAGCTGGAATTCGCCTCGGCGGCCCGGACCGGTGGCGCCTACGCGATGTTCCGGGGCGGGGCACCGTCCTTAGGAGCGACGTACTACGCCTTGCGGCTGTATCAGCTCGCCGGAGTCCCCGTGCCGGATGCCGGCGCGGTGGTCCGGTGGGTGGACGAGGCGCTCGTCGCCGGCGGCAGGGTCGTCGTCGACATGGACGACCTCTTCTACGGGGTCAGGTCCCTGATCATCCTCGACGCCCGGCCGGAACCGGACGGCGCCGCCGAGATCCGTGCGTTCCTGCGCGCGTGTACCGGCGACGATCGTGGCTGTGCGCTCCTGCCCGACGGTCCGTCCGACATCGAACGGACCTATTGCTCGGTCGCGATCCGGCAATGGCTCGGAACCGAGGACGATCATGCCGACGCACAGGCGAGCGCTCCGTTCGTCGTTTCGTGCGACGACGGTTTCGGGCACATCCGGATGCGGCCGTCGCGAGCGGAATGGTCGCTCGCGAGCGCTTACTGGGGCGCGCGAACCGCTCAGTTGCTGAACCTGGCTTGGCCATGGGCCGAGTTGCACGCCGCGGTCCAGCGGTGCGCGCAACCCGACGGCGGGTTCAGCACGAACCCTGGTTCGACGTTGTGGGAGACCTATTGTGCGCTGCGGGTCATGAACATCGCCGCCTCCAGGCAGGAGCAACCGGTATGAGTGCCGGTCTTCGTGAGAGCGTCGCCATCAGCGGAAGACTGGGGTTCGGCGTCTACCTGATCCCGGGTTTCCCCGACTGGGACGCCAGCCTCGCCGCCGTCCGTGCCGCGGTGGCCGCGGGAGTGGACTTCGTCGAGTTCCCGATCCTGCTCGACGCGGGCTTCTCCGCCAGCACCGGGAGCGTCGTCGCGGAGGCGCTGGCGAAGGCGGGGCCGGACAACCTGGACCCGCGCTCGTCCCGGCTGCGCGAATGGCTGGCGGAGGCGCCGGTGCGGGTCGGGATCGTCTACCGGTCGGCCTGGCCCGCCGCCGGCGACTGGCGTGCCGGTGACGAAATCCTGGCCGGCTGCGCGGGTCTGCTCTGCGAGCACGACATCCGGCCGTTTCCCGAGTACGCGGCCCGCGCGCGCCGGCGCGGACTCGCCCTGGTGCCGCCGCTGCGGGTGACGGCCGGGCCCATCACCGACGAAGAGGCCGGCGTGCTCGGCCGCGGCGACGGGTTCGTGTATCTCGCGCTCAGCGCGGAGACCGGGCGGGCGGGCACCATCGACGATGGGCTCGGCCGCCGGATCGGCGACATCCGGCGTATTCGTCCGGACCTGCCTGTCTACACCGCTTTCGGCATTCGGGACGCTGGCGACGTCGCAGCGGTCGCGCGGCAGGGAGCCGACGGTTTCATCGTCGGCAGCCACGCGCTCACCGTCCTCGGTGACGGTGTGCCGGCGTTCGAACGCTGGCTCGCCGGGATGACCGCGGCCCGGTCCGCTCAGGCGTCAGCGGGCCTTCTGGAGAACTTCAGGTAGAGCAGTGCCCCCACGGCGAGCGCCGCCGCGAACAACAGGTACCAGCCCGCCAGCAGGAGCACGCCGAACACCAGGACCGTCGCGATCACCGCGAACCACCGTTGTTTGCCACCGGACGGCAGAAGCCGGACCCCGGCGGCCATCGCCACCAGGTAGATCGCGATCAGGCAGGCGTTCTCCGCGAGCAACGCCTGTTCCAGTTCGAATCCGGTGAGGATCGCGACGAGGAAGCTGATCGCGGTCCCGGTGGTCACCACGAGCAGACTGCGCCTCGGAACGTCACCCGATCGGCTACCCTTGGCCAGCCAATGCGGCAGAGCGCCATCACGGCCCAGCGCCGCGCCGAGTTTCGCCATACTCGCCACGAACACATTGAGCACCCCGAGGGTGACCACGACGGCGATCACCGCGGCGACCACTCGAACGGAGGTACCGAGCCCTTCGCCGAGCAACGCGGCCAGTGGCGCTTCGGTTTCCCCGGCTCGCGGGCCGAGCACGAGAATCGTCATTCCGCCGACGGCGAGATAGAGCACGCCGATGACGACGATGGAGATTCCCGTGGCCAAGGGCAGGTCTCGCCGCGGATTCCGGAAATCGGGGGCCAGATGAGTCACGGTCTCCCACCCGATGAAGGCCCACACCAGCAGGCTGATCGCGGTCGCGATACCGGCGAAGCCGTGAGGCGCGAACGGCTGAAGGTTGGCCGTGTCCGCTTTCGGCGCCGCGAGCACCACGGCGCCGACCAGGAGAAGGGCCAGGAAACCGGTGAGCACCAACTGCACACGGCCGGACAGGTGCACGCCGAAAAGGTTCACCCCGATGGCGATGAGCACCAGCACGGCGGCCAGGAACATCGTCATCGTCCGGCCGCCGCCGACCAGTTCGGTGATGTAGGCCGCGCCGAACGCGCTGGCGGCGGGCATTCCCGCCAGGGTGCCGAAATAGAACCACCATCCGGTCACGGCCGAGGTCTTCGGCCCGAACGCCCGCAGGGCGAATGTCGCCGGCCCGCCGGCGTCCGGATACCGTCCCGCCAGCGCGCCGAAGGTCGCCGCGACCGGGGCGGAGACCAGCACCAGGACCAGGAAGGCGATCAGGGACGCCGGGCCCGCCGCCTTGGCCGCGAGCGCCGGTAGTACCAGCAGACCGGTGCCGAGGACGGCGCCGACGTACAGCGCGACGCCCTGCGGCACGGTCAGATGCCGGGTGTTCGACCGGGACGAGTGCTCGACTGTCGATCGGCTCATGACCGTCGGATACCCGGCGCGCGCCTGGGGTTAACTTCGGCGGCGGGATCGGGTGGAGAGCGGCGTTCGGGTTATTGAGGCTTAAGGCGAACATGTAGTGGTGGGTGAAGGGAGCATTCACCGCCGGCGCCCATGTCGCGAAAGCCACTTTCGCGACGCCTGATGTCCCGAAAGTGGCTTTCGCGACGCGTTCGGCCGAACTGACCGGTCACCTCGAATCGTCACTCACGGCCGACGCATGTGCCGCCGTTCCGCGAAGGCCCCGGATCCGCCCGGACGCGCGAGGCTAACNTCGCGAAAGCCACTTTCGCGACGCCTGATGTCCCGAAAGTGGCTTTCGCGACACCCCTACGCCACGTTCGCCGTATTTCCACAGAACGCTCAAGACTCGCGCGGCGCGGGAAAGGAAGGCCACCCGTGCGGCTTCCCCAGAATCTCGATGGTCGCCTGGTCGACCAAAAAGTACTGCCCGCCGTCCTCGCGCGGATTCGTATAGGCAGCCGTCGCGATCGAGCGGCCGAAATCGGCCATCACCGCGATGGGATAACCGCCGTCGAAGATCTCGCCGTGCGCGGCCGTCGCGACGGTCCCGGTCTCGTACCAGGTGACGAAATACTGCGCCGGACCGGTTTCGAAGACGCGCAGTGTCGCTTCCTTCTGCCGGACACCGGCGAAATCACCGGACACACCGGTCCAGATCATCGTGGTCCGGTCCGCGTAGTGCTGCTCCAGCACGTTCCCGGAGCCGTAATGGAAGTTCGCGCGGAGCCCGACGAGGTCGGTGCTGAGCGGATGGGTCCCGGTCACAGGGAAGAAACGGACGTCGAGTCGCACGGGCTGAAACCTCCGGGTAGCTGGTATCCGCAGGTTTAGCAGCCCGTCGCACCTCGATCGTTGTCCGGCGAAGCGATCCTCTTGTCGGTGGACGCGAGGATCAGTCGAACATGCCGGGCTGGTAGTCACCGGCGGGCGTCCGGGCGATGACGTTGAGCCGGTTGTACGCGTTGATCGCGGCGATCAACGCGATCAGGGCGCCGATCTGCTCGTCGTCGTAGTGCTTGCGCACCTGCGCCCAGGTGTCGTCGCTGACGCCGTGGTGCGCGTCGGCGATCCGGGTGCCCTCCTCTGTGAGCGCGAGAGCCGCGCGCTCGGGCTCGGTGAACACGTTCGCCTCCCGCCAGGCGGCGACCAGGTTGAGCCGCACCGAGGTCTCGCCGGCGTGCGCGGCGTCCTTGCTGTGCATGTCGGTGCAGAAACCGCAGCCGTTGATCTGGCTGGCGCGCAGCTTCACCAGTTCCTGGGTCGCGTGGGGCAGCGAGGACTCCTCGATCGGCCGGTTCGCGGCGCCGAGACGCTTGACGTATTTGAGGATGACGTCGTTCTCGAACAGGTTGATTCGCGGTTCCATGATCTTTCCTCTCCGTCGGTTTCTGCACACATGACGAGGGGGACGGAGAGGTTGTGACAGTACTCGATGTGACGCCGGTCACCCGTGGAAGAGTTCGGCGAGGATCTCCGCGCCGTCGACGACGCGCGGGCCGGGCCGGTTGAAGTAGGCGGGTCCGTCGAGGACGTGCACGGCCGGAATGTCGTCCCAGCCCGGCAGACCGGTCAGCAGATGCAGTTCCGCCTCGGTCCGCTCCGGTGGAAACCCGCAGGGCATGAGCAGTAACACGTCGGGTCGTGCTTCGACGACGGCGTCCCACGTGATCGGCCGGGTGTGTTCGCCCGCGGCGGCGAGCAGCGGGATACCACCGGCGGCGTCGATCTGCTCCGGGACCCAGTGCCCGGCGGGCCAGAGCGGGTCGAGCCATTCGATGGCGGCCCCCCTCGGCCGCGGTCGTCCCGCGACGCGAACCCGGACCGCCTCCCAGCGTTCCTTGAGAAGACGAGTCTCGTGAGCCGCGCGTTCGGGGACGCCCAGCACTTCGCCGAGCGTTGCCAAGCAGGTGAAGATGCCGTCGAGCGTTCGCGGTTCGAGGCTGACCACCCGGATGTCGCCGTCCAGCGTGCGCACGGTCTCCGAGACCTGCCGGTAGGAGACCGCGCAGACGTCGCAGAGATCCTGCGTGAGCACGACGTCGGGTCCGGCCGCCGCGAGCATGGCGGCGTCGAGGGAGTACAGGGCCGAGCCGCGATGCTCGCCGCCGACGGCCGCCGAAATCTCCCGGCTCGACAGCGCGTCGTGGTCGATCGCGCTGCTCGTGACCACCGGGACGTCGTCCAGCTCGCCGGGCGGCCAGTCGCATTCGTGGGTCCGGCCGGCCAGCGACGGCAGGAGCCCGAGGGTCGCGACGAAGTCGGTCGCGGCGGGGAGCAGCGAGACGATCCGCATCCGTCCACGGTAGGTGACCAACTCATCCTGCACATCTGCGCGGAGCAAATGCGTGAAAGTGCGCTAATAGAGCATTGACGTTGCACAAAACTGCACCTAACGTGACAGCTATTGCGCACAACTGGCACGGATGGGGAGTTCATGAGCGGGACCTTCATGGCGGCGGAGATCGCGAGCCAGCCCGGCTGCTGGCGGGAAGCGGCGGCGCTGGCCTCGGCGAACAGTGACCTGTTGCCGCCGCCGGGCGCGCGGGTCGCGATCGTCGGCTGCGGCACGTCGTGGTTCATCGGTCAGGCGTACGCCGTCCTCCGCGAGTCCGCCGGGCTCGGTGAGACCGACGCCTTCGCCGCGTCCGAGTTCCCGGAGGGCCGTTCCTACGACCAAGTCGTGGCGCTGACCAGGTCGGGTACGACGACCGAGGTCCACGCCCTGCTGGCGAAGCTGCGGGACAGGACGCCGACCATCGCGATCACCGGCGTGCCGCGCGAGATCGAGGCCGCCGCCGACAAGATCGTCGACCTCTCCGTGGTGGACGAACGCTCGGTCGTGCAGACCCGGTTCGCCACGACGGCGCTGGCGATGCTGCGCGCCCATCTCGGCGAGGACCTGACGGCGGTCGCCGACCAGGCCGAACGCGTGCTCGCCGAACCGCTGCCCGACGAGCTGGTCACCGCGGAGCAGTTCAGCTTCCTCGGCACCGGCTGGTCCGTGGGCATCGCGAACGAGGCCGCGCTCAAGTTCCGCGAGGCCTGCCTGCTGTGGACGGAGTCGTACCCGGCCTGGGACTACCGGCACGGCCCGATCAGCATCAGCGAGCCGGGCCGCGTGACCTGGATGTTCGGGCAGGCCCCGGAAGGGCTGGCCGACGACGTCGCCCGCGCGGGCGGCCTGTTCGTCGAGAGCGGCCTGGACCCACTGGCGGACCTGGTCCGCGCGCAGCGCGTCGCCGGGGCCATCGCCGCCCGCAAGGGACTCGACCCGGACAACCCCCGCAGCCTCACCCGATCCGTCGTCCTGACCTGAAAGCCCGTAGGCGGAGCTGTGCGGTATTCGGAAAGGGACCAGACGCGTGAACCCGCTCCGTCCTGCCGACGTCGATCGCGGTCGCGGGTTCACCGACAGGCGAATGGGGCCGCGCCGTGATCGTCACCGTCACGCCGAACACCGCGCTGGACGTCACGTACACAGTGGACGGTCTGCGGCCCGGTGACGTGCACCGCGCGCGGACCGTGCGGCACCGGGCGGGCGGCAAGGGCGTCAACGTCGCCCGCGTGCTGCACACGATCGGCGCCGACGTCCGCGCGATCGTCACCGCGGGCGGCCCGACGGGAACGGCGGTCGTTGGCGAGCTCGCGGCAGCGGGCATCCCGGCGGGCGTCGTGCCGATCGACGGGGAAACCCGGCGCACCACCACGGTGCTCGCGGACGACGGATCGGTCACGTTGCTCAACGAGCCCGGGCCCCGGCTCACCGAGGACGAATGGCAAGCGCTTGCGGCGGCCGTCCGGGCCAGGAACCCGGACGTGCTCGTCTGCTCGGGCAGCCTGCCGCCGGGAGCCGGGGGATACGCCGGCCTCCTCGGTGACGCACCGTCCATCTTGGACACTTCCGGTGAGGCGCTGCTCGCCGGCCTCGCCGGAAGACCGTCCGTGGTCAAGCCGAACGCCGACGAACTGCGCGAGGTCACCGGCCTGCGGGATCCGGTGGCAGCCGCGAGGGAGCTGCGCAAGGCCGGGGCGGGCGCCGTCGTGGTCTCGCTCGGGCCGGAGGGGCTACTGGCGGTGACCGGTTCCGGCACTTGGCACGCGGCACCGTCCACTGTGCTCCGCGGCAACACCACCGGCGCGGGTGACGCCGTCGTCGCCGCGCTGGCGCTGGGACTGAGCCGCGCCGAATCGTGGCCGGACATCCTGCGCCGGGCCGTCGCGTTGTCCGGGGCGGCCGTGCTCGGTCCGCTCGCCGGCGACGTCGACCTCGCGCACTACCAAGCCGAACAGGGGCTGGTCGCCGTGCGCGCCCGCCCGGACTAGGAGAACTGCCATGCCTCTGGTGGGAACCGGGGAGATCGTCGGAGCCGCCGCGGCGGCAAGGCGCGGCTGCGGCGCGTTCAACGCGATCCAGCTCGAACACCTCACCGCGATCGTCGACGGCGCCGCCGCGGCGGAAGCGCCGGTGATCGTGCAGCTGAGCCAGAACGCCGTGAAGTACCACGGCTCGCTCGCACCGGTCGGAACGGCGGCGCTCGCCGCGGCGAGAGAGGCCGTCACGCCGGTCGCGGTGCATCTCGACCACGCCGAATCGGCCGACCTGGTCCGTGAGGCGGTCGCGCTCGGTTTCGGGTCGGTCATGTTCGACGCGTCCAAACTGGACTACGCCGACAACGTGCGTGCGACCCGTGAGGTCGCCGCGTACTGCCATGACCACGGCGTCTGGGTCGAGGCCGAACTCGGCGAGGTCGGGGGCAAGGACGGCGTCCACGCGCCCGGGGCGCGCACCGATCCGGACGAGGCGGCGGAGTTCGTCGCGGCCACCGGGGTCGACGCGCTCGCGGTGGCGGTGGGCAGTTCGCACGCCATGCTGACCCGTGACGCCGCGCTGGACTTCGAGCTGATCGCGCGCCTGCGGGAGCGGGTGCCGGTGCCGCTCGTGCTGCACGGCTCGTCGGGCGTGCCCGACGACGGGCTGGCCGAGGCGGTCCGGGCCGGGATGACGAAGATCAATATCGCCACCCAGCTCAACAAGGTGTTCACCGCGGCCGCCGCGGAGGACTGGCGCGCGCATCCAGAGCGCGTCGACCCGCGAAAGTATCTCGGTGCCGGGCGCGCCGCGGTCGCCGTCGAGGTGCGGCGGTTGCTGGGAGTGCTCAAGCTTGATCGGATTGAACCGGTCAAGGTGACGATTGAGCAGACTTTGCGCGATTGACTGTTGACATGTGCGCGAAACCTCACAAAACTGCGCAACAACAAGCAGAACTTGTGTGATCTTCGATCCAGGTGGTGGCGGATGCGGGTAGGCAGGCTCACGACAGCGGTGTCAGCGATGGCAGGGGCGGCGCTCCTGCTCGCGGGATGCGGCGGCGGGGACGTCGCCGGTGGCACCGGCGAGAACGCGCTCCCGGGCGTCGACCAGTTCCTCAACGCGCCTTGTCCGGAGGCGGCGGTGAAACCCGCCACGGACAAGGAATTCACGTACTGGTCCATGTGGACGGCCGACGAGCCGCAGGGCAAGGTCCTCCAGAAGGCCTTCAAATGCTTCCAGGAGAAGACGGGCGTCAAGGTCGACGTGCAGTGGCTGGGCCGCAAGGCCTACACGCAGAACCTGGTGCCCGCGCTGAACACCGACGCCGTGCCGGACCTGTTCGACCAGGACGTCAGCAAGGTCGGCGCGGCGGTCATGACGCCGGGCGGCACGCAGAGCGTCGACGACGTGTTCGCGATGAAGGTCGGCGAAGGCGACAAGACCGTCAAGGACGTGCTTTCGCCCAGCTCGTACGACTTCCCGCAGAACAAGGACCGCGAGGGCCACAACTTCATGGTCCCGTACACGATCCAGTCGAGCGCCTGGTGGTTCAACAAGGACACCGCCGGCGACATCCAGCAGCCGAAGACGATGGACGAGCTGATCGGCCTGTTCGACAAGGCGAAGGCCGACGGCAAGGCCGCCATCAGCCTCGACGGCGACATCCCGTTCTACAACATGTACTTCTACACCCAGCTCGCCGAGCGGTACGTCGGCGCGGGCGGGCTTTACAAGGCGGCGACCGACAAGACCGGTCAGGCGTGGAAGACCGATCCCGGCTTCCTCAAGGCCGCCACCGAAACCGCGAAGCTGCCCAAGTACTTCATCGACGGCTGGGACGCGGCGAAGTTCCCGCAGGTGCAGCAGCGCTGGGCCGACGGCGACTCCCGGTTCCTCTACGTCGGCAGCTGGGCGCCGAGCGAGACCCGCGAGTACCTGGACAAGCAGGGCGCCGGAACGAAGATCAACTACGGTTCCTTCCAGTTCCCGATGCCCGAAGGCGCCACGCACGACACCGTCGAGCAGATGTCGATCGGCTTCTCGGTGACCAAGAAGGCCAAGCACCCCGAGGCGGCCAAGGCGTTCATCGCCTACTTCCTCAACAAGGACCTGCTCGCCGGGATCCCGATCGTGGCCGACAACCTCGTGCCGCGTGCCGACCTCGCCGTGCCGGACGACCTCAAGCAGGTCAAGGCCGCGCTGGACGACCCGAAGAAGGAACACGTCCTGCAGTACGACGGGATCGACGGTGTCGCCGGCGGCAAATGGCAGACCGACGTCTTCGACCCCGCCGACATCGCGCTGCTGAAGGGGCAGATCACCCCGCAGCAGTTCGTGGACCAGCTCGCCACCAAGGGCGCCGAGTTCTGGAAGAACCAGGGCTGATGGCGACGGTCACGACGCCGCCGGTGCGGGCCGTGAAGGCCGGGGCGCACCTGAGTCGCAAGAAACGGCTGTTCTGGCCGTTCGCCGCGCCGGCGCTGGTGCTGTACCTGGCCTTCCTGGTCCTGCCGACGATCGCGACCGTCGTGCTGAGCTTCACCAGCTGGGCCGGGGCGGGGGACACGCCGGAACCCAACGGCGTCACCAACTACACGCAGATGTGGGCGAGCGACTCGTTCCAGTACGCCTTCCGCAACACGCTGATCTACGTGTTCCTCGGCGGCATCGGCACGTTCGCGCTGGCGTTCCTGTTCACGATGGTGCTGCGGGACATGAAGGGCGGCAAGATCGTCCGCGCGATCCTGTTCTTCCCGAACATCGTGGCGCCGGTCGCGCTCGGCATGTTCCTCGGCTTCGTCTTCAAGTACCAGCCTGGGAAACAGGGCCTGGCGAACTACGTGCTGGAAAGCCTCGGCGCGGACGCGGCGAAGTTCCTCGCACCGTCCAATGTGACCGGTGTGGTGACGGCTTCGCTGATCTGGGCAAGCTCGGGGTTCTACATCACCATCCTGATGGCCGCGGTCGACCGCATCCCGCCGTATCTCTACGAGGACGCGGAGCTGGGCGGCGCGTCGCCGTGGCAGAAGTTCAGGAACATCACGCTGCCGATGACCTGGGACGTCGTCGGGGTCGCCGGGGTGCTGTGGACGATCAACGCGCTCAAGATCTTCGAGCTGGTGTTCGTGCTGGCCGGGCCGGGCACCTACGCCCCGCCCAACGAGGCGTGGACGCTGGGGATCTACGTGTTCGACCGGACCTTCGGCTCGAACGGCACCCCCGACTTCGGCGCCGCGTGCGCCTGCGCGGTGGCGATGATCGCGCTGGTGTCCGTGCTCGTCGTCCTGCTCCGCCGGTTGATGCGCCGTGACGCGATCCAGTTCTGAGGGAGATCACATGTCCGTCACCGACGTCGAGGCGCCCGCGCGCCCGTCGCCGAAACCGGTGCGCAAGCCGCCGCGCAAACCGCGCCCGGCGCCCGGTTCCAAACGGTTCAGCCCGTTGCGGGTACTGGGTTCCACGATCGTGTGGCTGTTCACCGCCGGCAACATCCTGGTGCTGTACTGGCTGCTGACGGCGTCGTTCAAGACACCGGTGGAGATCTTCACCAAGCCGTTCGACCTGCCGTACCAGTGGTTCAAGGCCGGCAAGCCGTTCCGGAACTTCATCTACGCCTGGAACAACGCCGGTTTCGGCGAGGCCGTGCTGACGACCGTGGTCCTGGTCGGGCTGGCGACGGTCGTCACGGTCGCCGTCTCGGCGCCCTGCGCGTATGCCCTGACCAGGCTCGGTGTCCGCGGTGCCGGCCCGATGACGAACGTCGTCGCGATCGGCATGGGCGTGCCGTTCCAGACCGTGATCATCCCGCTGTTCGTGGTGCTCAGCAAGGTGCACCTGGACAACGAATACGGCCTGTTCGTGTTGTACGTGGCGCTGTCGATCCCGTTCACGGTGTTCCTCATGACGGGCTTCTTCCGGTCGCTGCCGGACGAACTGGAGGAGGCGGCCGCGCTCGACGGCGCCTCGCCGACGCGCACGTTCTTCTCGGTCATGCTGCCGCTGACCCGCGGCGGCATGATCACCGCGCTGACGCTGAACGCCATCGGCCTGTGGAACGAGACGCTGCTGGCGATCGTGTTCCTCAAGGACCAGGCGCATTTCACGCTGTCGCGCGCGTTGTTCACCTTCTACGGGGCCGCGAGCTACCAGTCGGAGTACGGCGGCCTGATCGCCGGGGTGGCGATCGTCGTGCTCCCGATGCTGGTGCTCTACCTCGTGCTCGCCCGCCGGATCATCACCGGCCTGACCCTCGGCGCCGGAAAGTAGGACCTGATGGCCACCGTGACCTTCTCCGACACCACGCGGTTCTACGCCGGAGTGGACCGCCCCGCGGTCGACGGCCTCGACCTCGAGGTCGCCGACGGCGAATTCCTGGTGCTGGTCGGCCCGTCCGGCTGCGGGAAGTCGACCACGTTGCGGATGCTCGCCGGGCTGGAAGGCGTCGACGACGGCTCCATCCACATCGGCGACCGCGACGTCACCGAACTCCCGCCGAAGGACCGGGACATCGCCATGGTGTTCCAGAACTACGCGCTCTACCCGCATATGACGGTGGGGGAGAACATCGGCTTCCACCTGAAGCTGGCGAAGATGGCCAAGGCCGAACGCGAGCGCAAGGTGCGCGAGGCCGCGGCCGTGCTCGACCTGACCGAGTACCTGGATCGCAAGCCCGCGAAGCTGTCCGGCGGGCAGCGGCAGCGCGTCGCGATGGGGCGGGCGATCGTGCGCGAGCCCAGTGTGTTCCTGATGGACGAGCCACTGTCCAATCTGGATGCCAAGCTCCGGGTGCAGACCCGGACCCAGATCGCGTCCCTGCAGCGGCGGCTGGGCATCACGACGCTCTACGTCACGCACGACCAGGTCGAGGCGATGACCATGGGCGACCGGGTCGCCGTGCTGAAGGACGGGATCCTGCAGCAGTGCGACACCCCCGTGGGGTTGTTCGCCAAGCCGGTCAACGTGTTCGTCGCCGGGTTCATCGGCTCGCCCGCGATGAACCTCCTGGAGACCACTGTGGACAGTGAAGGTGCCGTCGCCGGTGGTACGCGGCTGCCGCTGACCCCGGCACAGCGTTCGGCGCTGACCGGGCCCGGCATCGTCGTAGGCGTCCGGCCCGAGGGCTGGACGATCGGGGACGGCGGTTTCGAGGCCGTCGTCGAGGTCGTCGAGGAACTGGGGAGCGACCAGTACCTCTACTGCCGGGACGGCGACCGCGTGCTGACCGTACGCACTCCGGGGATGGCGCCGTGGCAGCGCGGCGAGCCGATCACCTTGACGCCGCAACCGGGCGCGGTGCACCTGTTCGACGCCGCCACCGGCGATCGGCTCCCGGACGCATGACCCGCCTGTACCGCACCGGGTTGCTACTGCCCGCCGCCGAACTCGGGCCGGAGAACCCGTTGCCACCGCTCCGGAAGCCCGAAGCGGTGGCAACGGTGTCCAATGTGGACGAGCTGCCGCCGGACCTGGCGGAGAACATCGGGTACGGCCGCCTGGACACGCCGCTGCCGTGCCTGTTGCAGGACGGCTACACCCGCGAGCGCGCCGAACGCGAACTCCCGGCGTTGGTGCTGGAGAACGACAAACTCCGCGTCACCGTGCTGCCGTCGCTGGGCGGACGGCTGTACTCGCTGGTCCACAAGCCGTCCGGGCGCGAGCTGCTCTACCGCAATCCGGTGTTCCAGCCCGCGAACCTCGCGCTGCGGGACGCGTGGTTCGCCGGCGGTGTCGAGTGGAACCTCGGGAGCACCGGGCATACGACGCTGACCTGCGAACCGATGTTCGCCGCGGAGATCGAGGGCCCGGACGGCACGCCGGTGCTGCGGTTGTGGGAATGGGAACGCACCCGCGACCTGCCGTACCAGATCGACTTCTGGCTGCCCGACGGCTCGGAGCACCTGCTCGTGGCCGTGCGGGTGCGGAATCCGCATCCCTACGACGTCCCGGTGTACTGGTGGTCGAACATCGCGGTGTCCCAGAACGAAGGCACCCGGGTGCTGGCGCCCGCGACACAGGCGTGGCACTACGGCTACTCGGGACGCCTAGACCTGGTCGACGTGCCCGGCGAGCTGACGTATCCGGCGCGTGCCGAAGCGGCGGCGGACTACTTCTTCGAGGTGACCGGGCGGCCGTGGGTCGCGGCCGTCGAGAAGGACGGCACGGGGCTGGCGCAGTCGTCCACCGGCCGGTTGCGTGGCCGCAAGCTGTTCCTGTGGGGCGAATCCACCGGTGGACGCCGCTGGCAGGAGTGGCTGGCTCCCGGCGCGGGCGGCTACCTGGAGATCCAGGCCGGGCTGGCCCGCACCCAGCTGGAGCACCTGCGCTTGCCGCCGGGGGAGAGCTGGGACTGGCTGGAGGCCTATGGTCCGGTCACCGCCGATCCCACGGCGGTGCACGGCGAGGACTGGACGGCGGCCCGGGAAGCCGTCGCCGACGGCCTGCCGTCGGCGGAAACCCTGGACGAGTACCTCGGCGAATGGCGCAAGATCGCCGACGTCACCCCGGAATCCTTCCTGGCCACCGGTTCCGGCTGGGGCGCGCTGGAGAACCGGCGCGCGCCGATGTGCCTGCCCGGCACACCGTTCCCGGACGAGTCGCTCGGGCCGGATCAGGAACCGTGGCTCGCGTTGCTCGACGGGACGCCGCCGGACGGGGATTCGCTCGCGGTGCCGCCGCCGACGCTGGTGAACCGCTACTGGGCGGATCTCATGGAATACGCCCCCAAGAACTGGCTGACCTGGTATCACCGCGGTGTCGCGCACTGGGCCGCCGGACGGCATTCGGACGCTGTCGGCGCCTGGCGCGAGTCCGTCTCGGCGGCCGAGAACCCTTGGGCACTGCGGAATCTCGCGGTCGCCACCGCCGGGCCCGAGGCCGCCTGGCTGTACCGGCGGGCGGTCGCCCTCGCGCCGTCACTGCGCCCTCTGCTCGTCGAGGCCATCGTGGCTCAACTCGCCGCGGGACTCGCGGACGAGGCGAGCGAACTGCTGGCCGGGCTGCCCGTGGAGGGGCGGATCGCCCTGCTGACCGCCCGCACCCGGCTCGCCCTCGGCGACGTCGCCGGGGCCAAGGCCGTGTACGACACCGGTTTCGAGGTCGCGAACATCAGGGAAGGGGAAACGTCTTTGTCCGACACCTGGGCGGCGGTTTCCGATGAACCGCTGCCGGAACAGCACGACTTCCGGATGAAGTGACCGGCCGGGCCACTCGACCGGCGTGCCGCCCGCGACAGACAACCGCGATGCAGCATACTGCTCGAAACAGTGGCCAACAGCGCACCGGTATGCGCGATAGGCCGCAGCGAGCTAGGAGTGGCGCCGATGGCCCGGCACGAACGGCTGAGCACCCTGCTGGACCTGCTGGGGCAGCGGGAAAAGATCGACGTCGAGGACGTGGCCGAGGAGTTGAACGTCTCCGCCGCCACGATCCGGCGCGATCTCGATCACCTGGCGGAGCAGCAGTTGCTCACCCGCACCCGGGGCGGCGCGGTGGCCAACGATCTCGCCTACGACCTGCCGCTGCGGTACAAGACCGCGCGGCACGTTCCCGAAAAGCAGCGGATCAGCGTCGCCGCGGCGGCGCTCGTCGCGCAGGGCATGGTGGTCGGCCTCAACGGCGGGACGACGACGGCCGGCGTCGCGCGGTCGCTGGCCACGCGGTCCGATCTCGCGGGTCTCCGTGATTCGCCAGGGCTGACGGTGGTCACCAACGCGCTGAACATCGCGCACGAACTCGCGGTCCGGCCGCATGTGAAGATCGTGGTCACCGGCGGGGTCGCGCGTCCGCAGTCGTTCGAGCTCAGCGGTCCGCTGGCGACCCGCGTGCTCAGCGAACTGACGATCGACCTGCTGTTCCTCGGCGTCGACGCGTTCGACGCCGACGCGGGCGCCTTCGCGCACCACGAGGGTGAAGCGAGTATCAACCGGCTGATGGTCGAGCGGGCGGAACGCGTCGTCGCGGTCGCCGACGGCTCGAAGCTGGGCCGCCGCGCGTTCGCGCGGATCTGCGCGACCCCGCAGGTGCACGCCCTGGTCACCGACTCCAACGCCGATCCGAAGGTGCTGCGGGCGTTCGAGGCCGCGGGCGTCGAGGTCCAAGCCGTCTGACCAAGTCCGTGAAGGCCCCCTTTCCTACCTTGAGGGTAGGGAAGGGGGCCTTCACGTCTTTCGCGCACTCCTTGTGACATAAGGATCTCCGGGCGGCCCGACGAAAGTCGGCAGCACCGCTTCGGCGGATGACTTTGCGCGAACCGTGCGCTATACAGAGACCATCTTGCGTATTCATGCGCGAAAGGTGTCTCGAATGAGCAGAGTTGCGCAATCCCTGAGTTGTTTGGCCGCAGTGGCCTTACTCGGGCTTTCCCCGGTCGCCGCCCACGCGGATCCGGCCGCGGCGTCGTCCGGCAAGCTGGGCGATCTCACCGGGATCTCCGGCGATGGCCCCACGGTCACCCTGAATTCGGGAAGCGCCGCGGTACGCGTGAGCTTCCCGGCCGAAGGCGCCGTCCGGGTCTGGCTGGCGCCGGACGGCACGTTCACCGATCCGGCCGGAAGCAAGATCGTGCTGCCGCGTACGGGTGCCCCGGTCACGCCGAAAAGGACGGACAAGGGGGACTACTGGGCGATTTCCACGGGCAAGGCGACGCTGCGGGCGTACAAGCACCCGCTGCGGCTCGCGTTGTACGACGGCGCGGACCGCAAGCGGCTCTGGGAGGAGTCTGCGCCGCTGTCGTGGACCGGCAAGCAGACCACGCAGACCCTCGCCCGGACGGCGACCGAGCAGTTCGTGGGCGGCGGCGAGCAGAACGGCCGCTTCAGCCACCGTGACCAGACGATCCGGATCTTCGCCGACTACAACTGGAACGACGGCGGAGCCCCGAACTCGCAGCCGTTCTACGCCTCCACAGCCGGATACGGCGTGCTGCGCAACACTTTCGCGCAGGGCACCTACGCCTTCACCGAGCCGGTGCGCACCACGCACGACGAGCGCCGCTTCGACGCGACGTACGTCGTCGGCGACGGGCTCAAGGACGTCATCACCGGCTACACCGATCTGGTCGGGAAGCCTTTCCTGCCACCGCTCTACGGTCTCGAACACGGTGACGCCGACTGCTACCTGCACAACGCCAACCGCGGTGAGCGGCACACGCTGGACGCGGTCAAGGTCGCGGAGGGCTACACCGAGCACGGCATGCCCAACGGCTGGATGCTGGTCAACGACGGCTACGGCTGCGGCTACGAGAACCTCCAGCAGACCGGTGAAGGCCTCCGCAAGAACAACATGCAGCTCGGGCTGTGGACCGAGAACGGCGTGCCGAACCAGGTCGAGGAGGTCAAGGCCGGGGTCCGGGTCCGCAAACTCGACGTCGCGTGGGTCGGCCCGGGGTACGAGTTCGCGCTGGACGCCTGCGACACCGCGTACAAGGGCATCGAGGACAACAGCGACGCGCGCGGTTTCGTCTGGACGCCGGTCAGCTGGGCGGGCGCGCAACGCTGTGGCGTGCTGTGGAGCGGCGACCAGGCCGGTTCGTACGACTACATCAAATGGCAGATCCCGACCTACGCCGGCGCCACGACGTCCGGCATGGCGTACAACACCGGCGACATCGACGGCATCTTCGGCGGCAGCCCGCAGACCTACGTCCGCGACCTGCAGTGGAAGGCGTTCCTGCCGGTCTCGATGACGATGGACGGCTGGGCCGCGTCGGACAAGCAGCCGTGGCGCTACGGCGAGCCGTACACCTCGATCAACCGCAAGTACCTGCTGCTCAAGGAGCGGCTGCTGCCCTACACCTACAGCCATTCGGTGGAGGCGCACAAGACCGGCGTCGGGCAGGTCCGCCCGCTGGCGCTCGAGTACCCGGACGACCCGAACGTCTGGGGCGAGAAGGCGAAGTACGAGTTCCTCTCCGGCAAGGACTTCCTGGTCGCGCCGGTGTACGAGAACTCGACCGTGCGCAACGGCATCTACCTGCCGAAGGGCACCTGGGTCGACTACCGGAGCGGCAAGACCTACACCGGTCCGACCACTGTGGACGGTTACGACGCGCCGCTCGACACGCTGCCGCTGTTCGTCCGCGCCGGGGCCGTGGTGCCGATGTGGGCCGAGGGCACGAAGTCGTGGCAGACCAGGGACAAGGGTGTGCTCGACCTCGACGTGTACCCGCAGGGCAAGGGTTCGTTCACGCTCACCGAGGACGACGGCGTCACGCGTGCCTACAAGAACGGCGACCAGGCGAAGCAGACCTTCACCGTGGACGCGCCGACGTCCGGCCTTGGCACGGTGACGGTCGGGATCGGCGCGAGTTCCGGTTCCTACGCCGGAAAGCCCGCGTCGCGGAACTACCAGCTGACCGTCCACACGGGAAGCAAGCCCGCGACGGTGCTGGCCGGGACGTCGATCCTGCGGCAGTACGGCAGCAAGGCCGAACTGGACGCGGCACCGTCGGGCTGGTGGTTCGATCCGGCCACCGGCGGGGTCGTACGGGTCAAGACCGGCAAGATCGGCGCCGCCGACCGACAGGACGTCCGGCTGTTCGGCACGAGCGCGGTCGGCGGGATCTTCCCCGAAGACCGCGACGGTTCGGTCGCCCTCTCCGTGCCGCCGGTCGCCGGTCCGGGGCAGACCGCGACGGGCACGCTGAGCTTCACCAACGGTACCCCGCTGCCGGTCCGCGACATCTCGTTCTCCTTGCCCGCCAACGGCTTCCGTGTGGAGGTGCCCGCCGGGCCGCGGCTCGTGATGCCCGGCAGGACCGTCCAGGTCCCGGTGAAGGTGACACCGGACGCGGGCATCAGGCCGGACGACTACCAGCTCACCGCGTCGGCGTCGTACAAGGCGCGGCTCGGGGAGAACCGGGTCGCCGACTCGGTGACGGTCACCGTGCCGCACGCTTCGCTGGCCTCGGCGTACGGCAACGTCGGCGTCACCGACGCGGCGCACGTCGCGGTGGGGGACATCGACGGCGGCGGCAGCAGTTTCCGGGCGGAAGGCCTCGCCGAAGCCGGCCTCAAGCCCGGTGCGGGCTTCTCCGCGCTCGGTGCTCAGCTGACCTGGCCGGTGAGCGGTAGCGGGCAGAAGGACAACGTCCTCGCGTCCGGCCAGACCATCGCGGTGCGCGGTTCGGGTACCAAACTGGTGCTGACCGGAACCGGGACGGGTACGGCGAAGGGCACTGTCGTCGTCCGCTATGCAGACGGCAGTACCGGTCAAGCCGAACTCGGGTTCCCCAACTGGTGCTGTGCCGATCCGGCCCAGTACGGCGCGACCACGGTCGCGACCGTGATGGGCAAGAACACCCGCACGGGAGCGGCGTATCCGACCACGCCTTACCGGGTGTTCGCGAACTCCGTCCCGCTGACCGCCGGGAAGGAGGTCGTCGCGGTGACGCTTCCGTCGAACACCGCGATGCACGTCTTCGCCGCCGGCATCGGCTGAGTCCTCGCGAGTGGTAAGGACGGTTAGAACCGTCCTTACCACTCACGAGTCAGGCCGCGACGGGCGTCCACAGTGCGTCGATGGCCCGTTCGGCCTCGGCCTGGCTGGCCTCGGCCAGGGGGATGAGGTCCGCCATCGCCGGATTGACCATCGCCATGGTCAGCTCGGCGGTGACGAAGCGCGGTTCGAGGCCGGTCAACGAGATACCGTGCGGGATCCACGCCTGCGCGTGGTCCCAGCCCTCGCGCGGGGTTCCTTCGCCGTAGCCGCCGCCGCGCGCGGTCACGACGATGAAGTCACGGCCGCCGAGCAGGCCTTCCCTGGTCTCGGCGTCGAGCGACAGCCCGGGCGCGATCAGGTGGTCGACCCAGGCCTTGACCGTGCTCGGCGGGCCGAAGTTGTACAGCGGCAGGCCAAGCAGGATCGTGTCGGCCGCCTTCACCTCGTCGACGAGCTCCTTGATGAGCCGCCAGGCCGCGGCCTGCTCCGGAGTGTGCTGCTCCGGCGGCGTCGCCTTGGCCGCGTTGGCCGTCGCGTCCAGATGTGGCAGCGGGTCGGTGCCCAGGTCGCGGTAGGTGACCGTGCCTTCCGGATGCGCGGCGCGCCAGGCCGCGGCGGCACGCGCGGTGAGGCGGCGGCTGATCGAGTGCTCGCCCGTGATGCTCGAGTCGATATGCAGCAGGTTCGTCATGCCTACTATCTTGCACAGATAGTTTGTGTAACGCAAACCATTGATGCTGTGGCGACCATCATGGGGAACGTACACTTGACGGGTGCCCGAACTCCCGGTCGTGAACCAGCCCCCGCACCGCTGCGGCGCGCTGCTCGACCACGTCACCCGCCGGATCCGGCTGCGCAGCGAGTCCGTCCTGACCCCGCTCGGCCTGCGGCCCCGCCATCTCGTCGCGCTGACCGTGCTGCGTGACCTCGGCGGCTGCTCACAGCAGGACCTCGCGAAGACGCTGGAGATGGACAGCACGAACGTCGTCGGGCTGTTGAACGACCTCGAGTCCGCGAACCTGATCGAGCGCCGGCGGTCACCGGCGGACCGGCGCCGCCACATCGTCGAACTCACCGATGTCGGCCTGAAGCAGCTCGTCAAGGCCGAGTTCGCCCTCGCCGCGGTCGAAGACGAGGTGCTCGGCGCGCTCGACAAGGATCAGCGCGAGACGCTGTACACCCTGCTGTACCAGGCGGCGGGGCACGCCGAGCCCGCCGGCTGCGTCGACGCCGCGCACGTCGAAAACTGCTAGCCGCCGAGGCCGAACAGGTCGTGAAGCTGTGCGGTGGCTTCGGCGCCGTACAGGACGCTCCCGACCGGGACCTCGCTGCCCACCGCGTCGATCACCCGTGCCGTCCACACGGGACCGAACGCGCCGCACAATTCGACCAGCTGTGCCCCTTCGTCGACCAGTCGCCGGGCCGCGGCGACGACCTGGTCCACGCGGCCGACCCCGATCAGCACCGTCAGGCACCGCCCAGTGTCCACACGGGACACATCCCGCGCCGGGTCGCAGCCGTCGGCCAAGTACACGAAACCCCACTGTCGCATGACGATTCTCCTTCGTTCTCGGTCACCGTGAGGTAATCGCGGAACACGGGGCACCGTCCACGAGGCGGATCCGTACGGCCGTCCGGGATCACCGAAGAGCAGAGGTCGGGCGGACGGCGCGGAGATCCGATGTGGGCGCCGTCATACCAGCGCCGCGATCCGCTCCGAAGACTCGTGCGCCGGGTCCCATACGAGCGCGTGGCGGACGACCGGGGCCTCCCGCAGCGGCAACCAGCGCAGACCTTCGGCCGGTTCCTCTCGGGGACGCAAGGCGACGACGTCGCCACCGTGCCGCAGTTCGGCGACGAACAGCGACCGCCGAGGCGGTCCGGCGCGGACGTGAGCCGGCCGCCAGCCCGCCGCCGCGCAGTCCGCGAGCAACCTGTCGTGGTAGCCGGGAGCCAGCTTTCTTTCGTACAGAAGGAGGTCCAGCCCGATGAGGTCGTCCCAGCCCACTTCGTCGAGCCGGGCCAGCGAGTGGGCGTCGGAGACGAGCGCGCCCAACGGTCTCTCGCACACGACGGCGACGCGCAGACCGTCCACGTCCTCCGGCAGGGCGAGCAGCCCGGCGTCGAGCGCGCCGCGGCGAAGGAGTTCCAGCTGCCGCGCGGCGGACAGGTCGTCGATCTCCACCGCTTCGGTGTACAGAGTCGCGAGGACGGTCGGCGGCGCGCCCGGCGTCACGCCGACGCGGAGCGGCCTGCCCATGGTGTCGCGGACGGCCCGCGCGCCGAGTTCGGCCTCCTCCAGCATCCGCCGGGCGTGGGGGAGCAGCGCCAGGGCGGCGGCGGTGGGCGTCATCCCCGCCTGGGTCCGGACGAACAAGGTCGCGTCCAGTTCCCGTTCCAGCGCGATGATCTGCTGGCTGAGCGACGACGCACGGATGCCGAGACGCTCCGCCGCGCGGGTGAGATGCCCTTCCTCCGCCACGGCGCACAGATATCGAAGACGTCGTAACTCCACCGCCGCACAGTAGCTCGTAGGACAATGGCGGCGTGACTGACGGAGAAGCCCGATGGCGTACCACCACGCACGACTGGGCCGGGTCCGTGGACGCCGGACATCTGAGGCATATCCGCCGGAACCCCGAGGAGTTCGCCCCCGGCGGAGTCGCGCACCTGGTCCTCGAAGTGCTCGCCTACGCGGCGGAGGAAGCCGAAAGCACCGGCCGCGGAAAGGCCGTCGTCACGGTCCACCCCGACGGCTCGGTCTCGGTGGCGGACCACGGGCGGGGCACCGACACCCGCGCGGACGGGCACGGCGGCTTCGTGAAGAAACCGGTCATGTCGACCAAGGATCTGCGCTTCTTCGATTTCCCGGGAAAACAATGGCTTCCGGACGGTCATCCGCGTCGCGGGGTGTCGGTCGTGGCGGGCTTGAGCGACTGGCTCGTGCACACCAACCGGCGGCACAACGGCTCTTGGACCCAGCGTTATGAACGCGGCGTCCCGGTCACCGATCTGACGCCGATCGCCGACGACGGTACGACGGGAACGACGGTGCACTTCTCCCCGGGCGCGGAAGTCGGACCGGTGCGGCTGCCGGATGTCGACGGGTGGCCGTACTTGAGTGTGGAGGTCGTCCGATGAGAAGGTGCCTGACGGCGGCGGCTTCGGTCCTGGCCCTGCTCACGGGGTGCTCGGCCGGGCAGGAACCGCCACCCGCCAAACCCGTCTACGACCTGCCCGCGCGTGAGGTCCGTCCGGACGAGACCGCCCTGCACCTGCCACCGGCGCTCAATGGGGAGACCGAGTTCTCGCTCATCGGCGTGGCCGCCGGGCTCCCCAGCCTCACCGGCAGCCACACCGAATTCGAGGCGAAGGGACAGTTCGTCCGGCTTCGGCTGGTGGTGACGGGAAAGGGCCTCTCCGGGATCCTCTTCGACACGCGGCGCCAGCAGCTCGTCACCGATTCCGGCGCGGTGATCGCGGTCGACAACCAGGCCATGACGATCAAACGGCAGCCGGACAAGTTCGAGCTCGGGCGCGGCGTGCGGGTCGAGTTCGACCTCTACTTCGATCTCCCGAAGGAGGCGAAACCCGTGGTGCTGCGGGCTTTCGGCGGTCCGACGCTGACCGACATGAAGAACCTCACCGGCACGGACATCAAGCTGACCTGAGAAGCCCGACCGGGGCTCGCGCGATGCCTTAGCCGCGTCTAATGCGGTGAAGGGGGCTTTCGGCCCAGTTCAAGCGGGTCGTGAGCGGCGTTTCAGGTCACTGTGTGGATTTTGGGGCGTTGGATGACCCGAAATCCACACAGTCCGGCGACACCGTCCCTGTCATGGCCGGTTCAGGTGGGGGGGTGTGGAAACAGGGACACTCAACGTCCCTGTTTCCACACACCTCCACCTTTGCCGCACCCCTCAATGATCAAACTGGCATGAGAAGCCCGACCTGGAGGGGCTGAAGCATCCACAGGGAAGTGGGGCTCGTGCGATACCTGGTNGTGTGGAAACAGGGACACTCAACGTCCCTGTTTCCACACACCTCCACCTTTGCCGCACCCCTCAATGATCAAACTGGCATGAGAAGCCCGACCTGGAGGGGCTGAAGCATCCACAGGGAAGTGGGGCTCGTGCGATACCTGGTCGTTCTATCGAGCCGAACGTCGGACGTGGCGTGGTCTCGCCCCCGTGGAATTCAAGCGGGGACAGTCCGTCCGGACCACCGGCGAAGAAAGGGCCCCGCCGCGAAAACGCGACGGGGCCCTTCGAACAAGGCGTCAGACGCCCAGGTCGCCACCGAGGTAGGCGGCCCGCACCTGCGGGTCGTCCAGCAGCTCGGCACCGCGGGCGCTCTTGACCACTCGACCGGTCTCCAGCACGTACGCGCGGTCGGAGAGCTTCAGCGCCTGCTGCGCGTTCTGCTCCACCAGCAGGACCGTGGTCCCGCGTTTGTTGATCTCGCGGATGATGTCGAAGATCTGCGCGATCAGCATCGGCGCCAGGCCCATGGACGGCTCGTCGAGCAGCAGCACCTTGGGCTTGGTCATCAGCGCGCGGCCGATGGCGATCATCTGCTGCTCGCCACCGGACATCGTGCCGCCGAACTGGGTCTTGCGCTCGTTCAGCCGCGGGAACAGCTCGTAGACCTCGTCGAGGTCGGCCTTCAGGTCGTCCTTACGGGTGTAGGCACCCATCAGGAGGTTCTCCTGCACCGTCATACCGGGGAACACGCCCCGGCCTTCCGGTGACTGGCCGATCCCGAGCTCGACCCGTTTGTGGCCGGGCGTCTTCGAGATGTCCTTGCCGTCGAAGAGGATCCGGCCGCTGGTCAGCGGACGCAGCCCCGAGATCGTCTTCAGCGTCGTGGTCTTGCCGGCGCCGTTGGCCCCGATGAGCGAAACGATCTCGCCCTCGCCGACCTCGATGGTCATACCCTTGAGCGCGGCGATCTTCCCGTAGTGGACGTTGATGTCCTGAACCTCAAGAAGCATCTTCCGCCACCCCCAGGTAAGCCTCGATCACCTTTTGGTTGTTCTGCACCTCGTGGGGGAGCCCTTCTGCGATCTTCTGGCCGAAGTCGAGCACGGCCAGCCGGTCGGCGATCTGCATGACCAAGCCCATGTCGTGCTCGATGAGCAGCACGGTGCGGCCGTCGTCACGGATCTTGCGGATCAGTTCCTGCAGCGAGTTCTTCTCCGCCGGGTTCATACCGGCGGCGGGCTCGTCGAGCAGCAGCAGCTTCGGGTCGGTCGCGAGCGCACGCGCGATCTCCAGACGGCGCTGGTCGCCGTAGGAGAGGTTCTTCGCGGTGTTGTGCTCGACCCGGCCGATACCGACGAAGTCCAGCAGCTCCCTCGCCAGCTCGCGGCCCCGCTTCTCTTCCTTGCGGTGCACGGGCAGGCCCAGCGTCGCCGAGATCGCGCCGGTCTTGTGGTGCGAGTCCGCACCGACCATCACGTTCTCGAGCGCCGACATGTTGTGGAACAGCCGGATGTTCTGGAACGTCCGGGCGATCCCGTTCTGGTTGATCTTGAACCGTTTCATCCCGTCGATCCGGGTGCCGCCGAAGCGCACCTGGCCTTCGGTCGGCCGGTAGACGCCGGTGATCACGTTGAAGACCGTGGTCTTGCCCGCGCCGTTCGGGCCGATCAGGGCGAAGATCTCACCCTGGTCGATGGTGAGGTCGACTTCCTTCAAGGCCGTGACACCGCCGAAGCGCATCGTCACGTTGTCGAATTCGAGCAGTGCGCTCATTTCGTCACCTCCGCCGAAGCCTCGGAATCCGGACCCGCGACCTCGGCGCCCATGGCACCCATCCCGCCCGTTCCTTCGTGTAGTTCGGCCTTGCGCTGCCGCGACGGCAGCAGACCCTCCGGCCGCAGCGCCATCATCAGCACCAGCACGCCGCCGAAGATCAGGATGCGGTACTCGGACAGGAACCGGAACCGTTCCGGAAGCCAGGCGACCAGGAACGCGCCGAGCATGACACCGGGCAGGTTGCCCGCGCCACCGAGCACCACGGCCGCGAGGATGGTCGCGGACAGGATGAACGGGAAGTTGTTCGGCTCGATGAAGACGGCCTTGCTGGCGTAGACCACACCGGCCATACCGCCGAGCATGGCGCCGATGGCGAACGCCAGCAGCTTGAATTTGAACGTCGGGACACCCATCAGCTCGGCGGCGTCCTCGTCCTCACGGATGGCCGCCCACGCCCGCCCGACGCGGCTCTTGTGCAGCCGCACCGAGAAGATGATCGCGATCACGATCGCCGCGAGGATCAGGTAGTAGTACGGCGCCGGGTCGAGCAGGAACTCGGTCCCGAACATGGGCTCCGGGTGCGGGATGTTGGTGATACCGCGGGCGCCGCCGATGGCGTCGGTGTTCGTCGCGGTGATCCGGACGATCTCACCGAAGCCGAGGGTCACGATGGCCAGATAGTCACCGCGCAACCGGAGCGTCGGAGCGCCGAGGATCACCCCCGACATCGCCGCCAGGAAGATACCGAGCACGAGCGTGCCCCAGAATCCCCAGCCGTGCAGGGTGCCCATCACGGCGAGCGTGTACGCGCCGATCGCGAAGAACGCGACGAACCCGAGGTCGAGCATGCCCGCGTGGCCGACCACGATGTTCAGGCCGATCGCCAGCAGGATGTACACCCCGACCGGGAAGATCAGGACCGTGGTCCAGTCCGATTCCGGCGACATGAACGAACCGATCGCGGGCGCGGGCAGGATCAGCGCGCCGATGATCAGGGCCAGGTACACGCCATAACGTTGCCAATGCGGGGCGCGTGCCCACCAATCCCGCATGCCGTCCACGGGGTGAAAGCCGGCGCGCGTCGGCTTTCCGTTCTCTGGGGACTTCTCAGCCACTTCTTCGTTGCCCTTCATGCGCGTGCCCGCTGCAGCGATTCACCGAGGATGCCGGTGGGACGGAACATCAGGACCAGCACCAGTACCACGAAGGCGGTGACGTCCTTCCAAGCCGAACCGAAGAAGATGGAACTCCAGTTCTCCACCAAACCGAGCACGATGCCACCGAGCAGAGCGCCGCGCAGGTTGCCGATACCTCCCAGCACGGCCGCGGTGAACGCCTTGATACCGAGGAGGAAGCCGATGCGGTAATCGGTGTTCTCGTACTCCATGACGTACAGCGCGGCGGCGACACCGGCCATCGCGCCACCGAGCAGGAACGTGAGGCGCACGATCTTGTCGATGCTGACGCCCATCAGCACGGCGGCTTCGGGATCCTGTGCGGTGGCACGGATACCGCGGCCGATGCGGGTGCGGCTGACCAGCTGGTCGAGGACGACCATCATGATCACGGCACCGACGACGACGAACACGTGGTCCGTGCGCACGACACCGTTGCCGATGTGGAAAAGCTCCTCGTGCGGGATGAACCGTGGCGCGTTCTGTTGCACACGGCCGGATTTGTCGGTGATCCATTCGATGATCTCGAGACCGAACAGTTCCTGCAGGAACAGCGAGGCGCCGATGGCGGAGATCAGGGCGGCCAGCCGGGTGGCGCCCTTCTTGCGGAGCGGCCGGTACGCGACTTGCTCCAGCAACACCGCCGCGCCGCCGGACACGGCGGCCGAAGCGATGATGATCAACAGCAGGACGGCGATCATCCCGAACACGCCGAGCGTGATCGGGGCGGTGCCACCCGCGATGGTGATCAGGACGAACAGGGACGTGACCGTCCCGATCATGAAGATTTCGGAATGCGCGAAGTTGATGAGCCGGAGCACGCCGTAGACCATTGTGTAGCCGAGGGCGATGAGGGCGTAGATGCTTCCGGCGACCAGTCCGCCGATGGTGCTACCGAGGAACTGGGCTTGCAGGTCTTGAAGCATGACGTGGATGCCTTACGGGACGGGGCGAGGATTTCTTTCGCCACATTTGCGGGAAGCGGGGGTGCTGTGATCGCACAGCGCCCCCGCTTCCGTTAGGTGTTCCTATCTGCTCCGTCAGCCGTTGAGCTTGGCTTCGGTCGAGACGCCGAGGTTCTTCAGGACACCACCGGTGACCTGGTAGATGTTGATCGCTTCCGTCGACGGTTCGCCGTTCTCCTTGAACTTGATCTGCTTCGAGGCACCCTTGAAGTCGATCGTCTTGAGGGCCTCGTTGATCTTCTCCGAGGTGTTGGCGCCGGACTTGACCGCGTTGATGATGGCGGTCGCGGCGTCGTAACCCTCGCTCGAGTAGATCGCCGGGTCCACGTTGAACGCGGCCTTGTACTTGGTGCTGAACTCGTCGGTGGAGCCGGCGTCCGGGATGTTGCACGGGCAGCCGACGACGGCCTTCTCGGCGGCCGCGGCACCGGCACCGCTGATCAGCTGGGCGTCGAGCGAACCGTCACCGGTCGCGAAGGTGGCGGTCACGCCGCCGTCACGCAGCTGCTTGAGCAGACGGCCACCCTGGGCGTAGTAGCCACCGAAGAGGATGATGTCCGGGTTCGCGGCCTTGACCTTCTGGACGGTCGAGGAGTAGTCCGACGCGTCCTTGGCGAACTTGTCGCGCTCGCTCGGGACGTTCTTCTCCTTCAAGGTCTTCTCGAAGTTGTCGGCCAGGCCGACGCTGTATTCCTGGTCGTCCGAGATGATGTAGGCCTTCTTGGGCGACTTCGCCGTGACGAGGAAGTTGGCGATCGCCGGTCCCTGGCTGGCGTCGCTCGCGACGACGCGGTGCCAGTACTTCCACCCGTTCGAGGAGAGGCCCGCGTTGGTCGCCGAGGGCGAGACACTCGGGATCTTGTTCTGTTCCAGCTGACCGCCGATGGCCTTCGACTCACCGGAGAAGGCCGGGCCGATCAGCGCGGTGATCTTGTCCTGGCCGACGGCGGTCGCGATCAGCGACGTCGCCTGCTCGGGCTTGCCCTGGCTGTCGTATTCCTTGAGCTCCAGCTTGATCGCCGGGTTCGTCTTGTTGTACTCGTCGATAGCGAGCTTGGCGCCGTTGCGGGGCGGGATCACGATCCCGGAGTTCTCACCGGTGAGGTCACCCATGAACCCGATCTTCAGCGTGCTGCTGTCACCGCTGCCGGACGAGCTGCTGCCGCCTGCACAGCCCGCCAGCGCCAGCGACGCAGCCGCCGCGACGGCGAAAACCCGTCCAAAACGCACTCCTGACACCGACTACCTCCCATGACCAACCAGCCGCCGGTAGGCGTTGCCCCCGACACAGGGGCTAGGTTAGGGCAGGAAGATATCCCCCTACGCCATGATCTGCCCAGACGCCCATCACTCTGTGTCCACATCGTGACGGTCGAAACCAGAACGAATTGCACGAAAAGGCGAATGTTGCCGGTTGGCGGGTCTTCGCTGGTCACGCTGGGGATTCACCGCTACCACGCCGATCATGCTCGTGGGTAATGATCATGTTTCGGCCGCGTATCTTCCGCTTTTTCAGCCCCTTCGTGGGCGGCCGTTCGTCGTAGCAATGCTGCCCCAAAGGGCGCCAACGGTGCCCCCGCTTCCCTGGTGCCATGACAACCGATGGTTGTCGTCGCGGTCCGAACGGCTGTTGGATCTCGGCCCTGACCTCGCGATTAGCTGTTCCCAGAGCCGAAAACGAGGATCTGGGAGAACATGAAGATGAGCGTCGAAACGATCGAAGGCGTCGCCGCGGGAGTCCCGTTCGTGGCGGTGCCGCCGTCGGACCGGGCACGCCCGGCGCCGCTGGTGCTGACCTGGCATCTGCTGGGCGCGCCCTTCAGCGAGGCGGCCATGGCGGCGGCGCTGCCGATGCGGGGGCTGCACGCGTGGCGGGTGCACCTCGGGTTGCCGCTGACCGGTAAACGGTTTCCCGAGGGCGGTTTCGAGGGCTTCTTCCGGCTCGCGAGCGAGGACAACGTGCTCAACGTCGTCGAACCGCTGACCAGGCAGGTCGAGGCGGAGTTCCCGGCCGCGGTGGCGGACCTGCGCTCCCGCCTGTCCATTGAGGACGGACCGGTCGGGCTGGTCGGCGGTTCGCAGGGTGGCGCGGTCGCGTTGCAGCTGCTGACCCATCCGGAGATCGACGTGGCTGCGGCCGCGCTGGTGAACCCGGTGACCCAGCTGGCGCCGGTGATCGCGGCGAACGAGCGGGTCTACGACGTCACCTACCACTGGTCGGACCGGTCCCGCGCGGTCGCCGACGAGTACGACTACGTGCGGCGGGCGGACGAATTGACCGCGCCGGTCCTGCTCGTCATCGGCGAGGAGGACGACGTTTCGATCACCGAACCGGCCGAGGCCCTGCACAAGGCGTTAGGGGAGGGGCGATCCGAGCTCGTCACGATCCCGGGGATGGCGCACGGATTCGCCGAGGCGCCCGGCCTCGAACCGGCTCCGCAGACGGCGCACGCGAAGCTGGTCGACGCCGAGCTCACGCGTTGGTTCGCCCGGCACCTAGCTGTCTGAGGTCGTCGTCCGGCAGCCAAGATCGCGCGGGATCGTAGGTGCACCAACCTTCTTCGTGGCTGGTCCGGCCGGCGAGCGCCAGCAGGCGCCGCAGGGCCGGGCCTTCGCCGCGCCGCCACACCACCGACCACGGGAACAGCGGCGACGGCTCGAACGGAAGGACCCGCAGATTGAGGTCGGAGGCGAGGTCCATGTCGGCGCCGGCGAGCGTGACCCGCTGCTTCCCGTAGCGAGTCTGTTCCAGAGTGTGTCTGAGGTCGTAACTGACACCGGAGTCGTCGATCGGGACGTCGAATTCTTTGCATAGGCGTTGCAAATAAGAAAGCCATTCGACCGGGCCGCCCAATTGCGGAATCCAGATGCCCTCGCTCCGGAGATCGGACAATTTCAGGACATCGTTGCTCGCGAGCGGGTGTTCCGGTGCGAGAAGGGCGACCAATGGCTCCAGCCGGACCAGGCGGTGTTCGAGTTCCGCGGGCACTTCGCGGCCGAGGTCCGCGACGCGGCCGAACGCGAGGTCGATCTCGCCGCGGACCAGGGGATCGAGGGCGTTGGCCAGCCCGCGTCCGGCGACGCGCTCGACGGCCAGCGCCGGGTCCCGCTGGGCGATGCGGCGCAGCATGTACATGGGGGACAGGCGCGGATCGATGACGTCGAGGCGGGGCGGGCGGTCCTGGAGGCCCATCGCGGCGACGGCGGCGTCGGCAGCGCGGATCAGCTCGCGCGCGTGCGGGAGGAACCGGTCGCCCTCGGCGGTCAGCTCGACGGATCGGTTGGTGCGCAGGAAGAGCTGGACCGACAGGGTTTCTTCGAGCTTCCGGACGCGCTTCGACAGCGCCTGCTGGGTGAGGAACAGGGATTCCGCCGCGCGACCGAAATGGCCGTGGTCGGCGGTGGCGACGAACGCGCGCACCTGGGCCGTGTCGAGATCCACGTCCTGAAGGTACGTGAAGGCCTCCTTGCCTACCCTCAAGGTAGTGAAGGAGGCCTTCACGGACTCACCTGCCCGGCGGCCGCTCCCGCACCACGCAGGTCAGCCGCGCCGTGCACGACCGGCGCCCCTGGTCGTCGGTCAGGACGATCTCGGCGGTCACGGTCCCGCGTCCGACGTGCACCGGGGTCGCGACGCCGGTCACCCGTCCGGAGCGGACGGCCCGGTGGTGCGTGCACGAGAGTTCGAGCCCCATCGTCGCCTTGTCGGTGCCGGCGTTGAGCGCGCAGACCATCGAACCGAGCGCCTCGGCGACCACGGCGTTCGCGCCGCCGTGGAGGAGACCGTAGGGCTGGAGGTTGCCCTCCACCGGGATGCTGCCCACGACGCGTTCGGGACCGAATTCGCTGATCTCGAGCCCGAGCTTGTCGTTGAGCTGTTGTCCGGCGTAGGCCGGGTCGATCCCGGCGAAGGATTCGAGGGCTTGTTCGGTCACGCAGAGCTCCTTAACATTCGTGAACCCGCGACCGCGTCGACTGGGCACACGTCATCGAGTTTTTCTCACGTCCTGCCTCCGGCCTGGCGAGTTTCCTGCGCCAAGGGGGTCTGAGCAGCTCCGCCGACAGGCCGCAACAGACACGACAGGTAGGACTGTCGGACCCTCACCCTAGACTCGCTCCCGTGAGCCCGAGTGAGAACACGACCGTTGCCAACGCCACACCCGCCACCGCACAGGCCGAGCGGCCCAAACTGCTGCTGATCGACGGCCATTCGATGGCGTATCGCGCGTTCTTCGCGCTGCCCGCGGAGAACTTCAAGACGAAGACCGGGCAGACGACGAACGCGGTGTTCGGGTTCACCTCGATGCTCATCAACCTGCTGCGCGACGAGGCGCCGACCCACCTCGCCGTGGCGTTCGACCTCTCCCGCAAGACGTTCCGGTCGGAGACGTACGCGGAGTACAAGGCCAACCGCAGCAGCACCCCGGACGAGTTCAAGGGCCAGGTCGGGCTGGTCGAGGACGTGCTGAAGGTCCTCGGCATCCCGGCGCTGACCAAGGAGAACTACGAAGCCGACGACATCATCGCCACGCTCACGACACAGGCGACCGCGGAAGGTTTCGACGTCCTCATCTGTACGGGTGACCGTGACGCGCTCCAGCTGGTGACCGACCAGGTCACCGTGCTGTACCCGAAGCGCGGCGTGTCGGAGATGACCCGGTTCACCCCGGAGGCGGTCGAGGAGAAGTACGGCCTCACGCCGGCGCAGTACCCGGACTTCGCCGCGCTGCGTGGCGACCCCTCGGACAACCTGCCCAGCATCCCGGGGGTCGGCGAGAAGACGGCCGCGAAGTGGATCAGGCAGTTCGGCTCCTTCAACGAGCTGGTCGACCGGGTCGATGAGGTCAAGGGCAAGGTCGGCGACGCGCTGCGCGAGCACCTCGGCGCCGTCATGCTGAACCGCCAGCTCACCGAGCTGATCCGCGACGTCGAGCTGGAGCTCGGCCCGACCATGCTCGAGCTGCGCCCGTGGGACCGCGAGGCCGTCCACGCGCTGTTCGACGAGCTGGAGTTCCGTGTCCTGCGAGACCGGCTCTTCGCCACCCTGCAGAGCGCCGAGCCCGAGGCCGAGGAGGGTTTCGAAGTCAGCGGTTCGAAGCTCGCGCCGGGCGCGCTCGCGGAATGGCTGGCCGCGCACACCGGCCGGGACAAGCCCGTCGGCCTGGCGTTCCGTACCACCGGGGCGTCGGTCCGCTCCGACCTGAAGGCCATCACGTTCGCGGCCGCGGACGGCGAGGGCGCGTATGTCGACGTCACCGCGATGGACGCCGGAGACGACAAGGCGCTCACGGCCTGGCTCGCCGACGAGAAGATCCAGAAGATCGGCCACGAGCTCAAGGTCCCGCTGCACGCCGTCCGGGCGCGCGGCTGGACGTTCGCCGGGCTGGTCATGGACACCGCGCTCGCCGCGTACCTCGTCCGCCCCGGCCAGCGCACCTTCGAGCTCGACGACCTCGCCCTGCGGTACCTGCACCGTGAGCTGCGGTCCGAGGCCGACACCGGGGACGGGCAGCTTTCGCTGCTCGACGGTGGCGCCGAGGACCTGGAGCAGAAGGAGATCCAGGCCGAGCTGGTCAAGGCCCGCGCGGTCGCCGAACTCGCGGGGGCACTGACCAAGGAGCTCGAAGACCTGGGCGGCGCGCAGCTGCTCGCCGAGCTCGAACTGCCGCTGCTGCAGGTGATCACCGGTCTCGAAGCGGCGGGCATCGCGGTCGACATCGAGCACCTGACCAACCTGGAGGCGCACTACCTCGGCCGGGTGACGCAGGCCGCGGAGGAGGCGTACGCGGTCATCGGCAAGCAGGTCAACCTCGGTTCGCCGAAGCAGCTGCAGGTCATCCTGTTCGACGAGCTCGGCATGCCGAAGACCAAGCGCACGAAGACCGGCTACACCACCGACGCCGAGGCCCTGCAGAGCCTGTTCGAGAAGACCGAGCACCCGTTCCTGCAGCATCTGCTGGAGCATCGGGACGCGGCAAGGCTGCGCACCACGGTCGAGGGCCTGATCAAGTCGGTCGCCGACGACGGCCGCATCCACACCACGCTGCTGCAGACGATCGCCGCCACCGGGCGGCTCTCCTCGGTCGACCCGAACCTGCAGAACATCCCGATCCGCACCGAGGAAGGCCGCCGCATCCGTGACGCCTTCGTCGTCGGCGACGGATACGCCGAGCTGATGACGGCGGACTACAGCCAGATCGAAATGCGGATCATGGCGCACCTCTCGCAGGACGAAGGGCTGATCCAGGCCTTCAACAGCGGCGAGGACCTGCACACTTTCGTGGCGTCGCGCGCGTTCTCGCTGCCGCCGGAGGAGATCACGCCGGAACTGCGCTTCCGGGTGAAGGCGATGTCGTACGGCCTGGCGTACGGGCTTTCGGCGTACGGGCTTTCGCAGCAGTTGCGGATCTCGACCGAAGAGGCCAAGGAACAGATGGAGGCGTACTTCTCCCGTTTCGGCGGCGTGCGCGATTACCTCCATTCGGTCGTGGGCGACGCGGCGAAGGTCGGTTACACCGAGACGATCTTCGGCCGCCGCCGGTATCTGCCGGACCTCAACAGCGACAACCGGCAGCGCCGCGAGATGGCCGAGCGGATGGCGCTCAACGCCCCGATCCAGGGCAGCGCGGCCGACATCATCAAGGTCGCCATGCTCAACGTGCACAAGGCGCTGACCGAGGCGAAGCTGAAGAGCCGCGTGCTCCTGCAGGTCCACGACGAGCTCGTCCTCGAGGTCGCCGATGGCGAGCGCGAGCAGCTGGAAACGTTGGTGCGCCAGGGAATGGGCTCCGCCTACGAACTGGCGGTCCCGCTGGAGGTCTCGGTCGGATACGGCCGGTCGTGGAACGACGCCGCGCATTAGGCCTCGTGAGTGGTAATGACGGTTAGAACCGTCATCACCACTCACGATCGGTAGGGTCGTCCGGGTGACTTCCGAGCGCAGACGCTGGCGGGTGCGGCTGCGCGATCACCGTGGGCGGATCCTGGGCGCCGGGACCATGCTCGACGGCGAACACCTCCTCACCTGCGCTCACGTGATCGAAGGCCACGACGACGTCGCCGTGGATTTCGTGGCGCTTCCCGGTGTGGAGCCCGGAATCGCCACGATCCTCGCGCAGGCCGCGCCCATCGGCGACGACGGCGGGGACATCGCGTTGCTCCGGTTGCGCGACCCCGAGGAACAGATCTCCGGCGCCCCGCTCCACCGGACGGCCCTCGAAGACGGCCAGCGGGTCCGCGCGTACGGCTTCCCGACCGGTTCGGACGGCATGTGGTCGTTGGCGACCGTCGTCGGTGACGGCGGGCACGGGCTCGAACGTGTCCAGCTGCACCGCACTCCGGACGCCGAGCCGATCACCCACGGCTTCAGCGGTTCGGCGGTGATCGCCGACAAGACCGGCCATGTCGTCGGGATGGTCGCGACCCGGTACGCGACCGAGGCCGCCCGCGTCTCGTGGATGATCCCGGTCGAGACCATGCTCGGGTACCTGCCCGCCCTGCGCCGCTGGGCCGAAGGCACCCCCGCGATCGACCCCAGCTTCGTGCAGTACCCGGAACCGCCCGCGATCGACCCGCGGTTCGCCCGCGAATTCGCCCGGTGGCTCGGCGACCACGGCCGGGCGGACGTCCGGGTGATCATCATGGGCGCGGACGATTCCGCCGTCGCCGCCTCGTTGCGGCGCGCCGTCGTCCTCGCCGACCGCGAACGCGGCGCGGGCCGGAGCGTGACCGGGCCGACGGTCCCGCCGCTGGGCAGTGTCGTGCTCGCCGTCGACGCGGTCGGCAAGACCGCCGAAGAGGTCCGCCGCCGGATCTCCGACCGGCTCGACGTCGCCGCGGATTCGCCCGCCGGCCGCCACGGGGCCGCCCGCACCGTCGTCGTCTACGGGATCGACGAAGCGGCCGAGCCCGACGCGCTCGTCGGTGAGGTGCTCGCGCCGCTCGCCCAGCGCGCGCACGAACTCGGGCTGCGGCTCGCGCTGGCCTTCCGCGAGGAGAGCTCGCCGGGGGTGAGCGTGGTCCGGTCGAGCACGGACGTCCTGCCCGCCGCCGAGGACGACACCGAGGGCCGCCTCGCCCTGCTGGAAACCCGGTTGGGTGAACTCGACAGTCTGGAGAAGGACAATCTGAGCGACGCGCCGCGCTTCGCGGACGCACCGCATGTCCATCCCAAGGCACGACGGCTGAGAGGCGCGTTGACACAACTGCGTTCGGCGGAGCAGGACGGTGACACCGATTGGGTGAAACGGCAGCTTCCGGTCTGCGAGCGAGCCGTGGCCAAGACCGTCGAGCGCGCCCGCGACCTCCGCCGCCTCCTCGACGAGAACCTCGCGCGGCGCGCGGAACTGCGCGCCCGGCTCGACGCGTACGGGGAGATGGCGCGTAACAGCGGCCTCGTCGAAGACGTCGAACTGGATGCCGCCTACGCACCAGCCTGGCGGATGCTCTTCGAAGGACCTTGTGACCTCGCGGCCGCGGCGGCGGCCGTCGAGCGATACGCGGACACCGTACGGAAACGGATCGACGGATGACGGCCTGCGGACGGGACGGCTGCCCGGGTGTGCTCGGCAAGACGGGCTTCTGCAAGATCTGCGGATTGCCGCCAGGGGCACCGGAAGAGCCCGCGCCGCGGGAGAAACCGACCCTGGTGATCCCCGGCCCCGGCGAGGCGCCGACCAGGATCACCAGCACGGTGGTCACCCGTTCCCAGCAGATCGCGGGCCACGCGAGCGCGGACGACCGGGTCCCGCTGCCGGTCGTCGAACTCCCGGACGTCGCGGGCCGTCTGCTCACCGAGCCGCATGTCCCGGAGGAGGAACGGTTCTGCGGCAAGCACGGATGCACGGCCACCCCGGTCGGCCGCTCGATCGGCGGCGGACCCGCGCCCACCGAAGGGTTCTGCCCGGTCTGCCGGACGCCGTTCTCCTTCGCGCCCAAGCTCGCGGCCGGTGACGTGGTCGACGGCCGGTACCACGTGCTCGGCTGCGTCGCGCGCGGTGGACTCGGATTCGTCTACCTGGCGACGGATTCCGGGCTCGGTGACCGATACGTCGCGCTCAAGGGCCTCATCAACACGAACAACACCGCCGCCGTCCGGATCGCGGAGACCGAAAGCCAGGTGCTCACCGCGCTGGACCACCCGAACGTCGTCCGGATCCTCGACGTGGTCGAACACGAGGGCCTCCGCTACATCGTCATGGAGTTCGTCGACGGGCTTTCCCTGCGGGAGGTCAAGAACCGCGGCCGGGCCGGCCTGGACTCCAGTGAAGGACGGCTGCTCGTCGAGCACGTCGTGGCGTACGGTCGCGAGATCCTGACCGCGCTCGACTACCTGCACGGCGAAGGCCTGCTGTACTGCGACATGAAGCCGGACAACGTGATCCACGGTGAGAAGCGGATCAAGCTCATCGATTTCGGCGCCATCCGCAAGATCACCGACGACGAGAGCCCGATCGTCGGCACCGAGCACTATCAGGTGACCCCGGCGGAACGGGTCAAACACGGGCTCACCATCCGGTCCGACATCCACACCGTCGGCGTGACGCTGCGGGAGCTCTTCCAGGCCAGCGACGGCTGGTCGGTCACCACCGACGCGCGGGGTGTCCGGTTCGGCATCGAATCGTTCCTCCGGGTCCTCGATCGCGCGACCGCCCCGTTCGAGCAACGGTTCGCGACCGCGCGCGAGATGCTGGTCCAGCTCGACGGTGTGCTGAGCGAAATCCTTTCTCTGCGGGACAAGCAATCCCGGCCCGCCGGCTCGACGTTGTTCGCCGAAGGGGCGGTCCTGCTCGACGCGGGCCTCGGCCAGGCGCCGCCGTTGGAGCACTGGACGCGCGGGACACCCGTCTCGCTCGGCGCGCGCCCGACCGCCGGGGAGATCGCCGTCGGGCTCCCGGTGCCGCGCGAGGATCCGGACGACCCGCAGGCGAGCTTCCTGCGCGCCGTCCGGGCGCCCGATGCCGCGCGGCTGCTGAAGAAACTCGACAAGGTGCCGGGTTCGGTCGAGGTCGAGTTCCGCCGCTGCCGGGCACATCTGGAGCTCGGGGCGACCGTCGAAGGCGCGCTGGCGGTGGCTGAGGCCGAACGGCTGCTCGGCGAGCGTGCCGCCCATGACTGGCGAGTGGCGTGGCACCGCGGCCTGCTCGCGCTCGGCGCCGGCGATTTCGCGGCGGCCAAGGAGAAGTTCACCGCCGTGTACCGCGACATCCCCGGCGAGGAGCCGCCGAAACTCGCGCTCGGGCTTTGCGAGGAGCACCTCAATGGCGCGGCCGCCGCCGAGCGGTACTACGACGCGCTGTGGGTGCGAGACCGGTCTCAGGCCAGCGCGGCGTTCGGGCTCGCGCGGGTCCGGCTGCTGCGTGGCAACCGCGCCGCCGCCGTCGAAATCCTCGACCAGGTCCCGGAATTCTCGCGCTACGACGAGGCGGCGCGGATCGCCGGGGTGCGGGTGCTGTCCGCGCCGATGCCGGGGACGGGGGATCTCCCGGCGTCGGCCGAACTCGACGACGCCGTGGTCCGGCTGACCGCTCTGGATCTCGACGGCGATTCCCTCGACAGGCTGGTGACCGCCGTGCGCGAGACCGGGCTGGCCGCCGTGCTCCTCGGGCAGGACGGGATCACCGAAGGCGAGATCCTGCGCGCGGGCGAGACGGGTGCCCGCACGGTGCTGGACAAGTCGTACCGGCGGCTCGCCCACCACGCGCCGACGGCGGAAACGCACGACGTGCTGATCGATCTCGCCAATTCCGTGAGACCGGTGACCTTGGTGTGAGCGCCTTGCCGAGATCGATCGCGGTCGCGGGTTCACCTGGAAGAAAAGGGGAGAGATGAGGGAACCGAGTCTGGGCCTCGAAGTGCACCAGAACAAGTTCCTGGCCGAGGGGGACCGGGCGATGACCGCGATCGTCCGGGTCGTCTCCCGCGGCGGTGATGCGGCCGCGTCCAGGACGGCCGCCGAAGTCCTGATGATCGACTGCTCCAGTTCGATGCGCTTCCCCAGCACCAAGATCGGCGAGGCCCGGCGGGCGGCAGCGGCGGCCATCGACGTCCTGCCCGACGGCGTGCGGTTCGCCGTCATCCAGGGCACGGACCGCGCGAAGATGATCTACCCGGCCGAAGACGGCCTGGTGACCGCCTCCGCGGCCACCCGGGCGGAGGCACGCGCCGCGGTCGAACATCTCGCGGCCGTCGGCGGCACCGCGATGGGCACCTGGCTCGCCAAGGCACGCGACCTCTTCGACCTCGTGCCCGACGCCGTCCGCCACGCGATCCTGCTCACCGACGGCCGCAACGATTCGCAGACCAGGGCCGACCTGATGAGCGTGCTGAACGCCTGCGAGGGCCGGTTCGTCTGCGACGCCAGGGGGATCGGCGACGGCTGGGAGCCCGCCGAACTCACCCTGATCGGCCGGGTGCTGCGCGGGAACGTCGACTCGGTCGTCGAGGCCGACGAACTCGCCGAGGACTTCCGGCAGCTGGTCGAGGGCGCGATGACGAAGGTGCTGCCCGAGGTCCGCCTGCGCGTCGGCACCATGCCGTTCAGCAGGCTGCGGTCGGTCAAGCAGGTGTTCCCGGACGAATACGACCTCACCGACCGGTGCCGGGAGGTCGCCGTCCGAGAGCAGGAGCTGTCGCTCGGTTCGTTCGCGGGCGACGAGACGCGGGACTACCAGCTGATCCTGGATCTGGATCCGGATCTCGAACCCAGCCACGGGCAGGACCGTCAGCTGGCGTGGACCGAACTCGTCCCCGTGCCGGGAGCCACGGTCGAGGAAGATGCGCTGGCCATCGCGGGAAGGTGGACCCACGACCCGATCCCGCCGACGCTGATTCACCCGATGGTCTCGAAATACGCCGCCCAGGCCGATCTCGGCGAGGCGCTGACCTCCGGCGGCGACGCCTACGCGGCGGGCGACCAGGCCGGGGCCGAGCGGGCCTGGGGCCGGGCGGCCGCCTTGGCCACGGCGGCGGGCGACGAAGAGACGCTCAGCCGTCTCTCGGGGGTCGTGGAGATCATCGACGCGGAGAAGGGGGTCGTGCGCTTGCGGCCGGACGCGACGCGCAGCCACGCGTTGCACGTCGTCATCCCGTCGAGGGTTTCGGAAATCGCGCTTCCGCAGGAAGATCGGCCGATGCCCGGAGGAGCACCACTCACCTGTCCCGTCTGCCCCGCGCTTTCGCCCGCCGGGGCGAACTTCTGCGTCGGCTGCGGAAGACCGTTCGGCGAGGCGGTTTCGTGACGGCCACCCGGGTGCGGCTGGTCCGGCTCCGGACCGCCCTGCTGGCGCTCACCCTCGCGGTACTGGTGGTGTCGCTGTGGGCGTTCCAGAACGTCCAGGACACGGCGGAGACCGTCCGCGACCGCACCGCGCACGCGGTACTCGAAGTGACCGCCGCGCGGGCCGCGCTGGTGGCCGCCGACGCCGCGGCGATCGCGAGTTTCGCCTCCGGCGAGGCGAAACTCGCCGGACCGGGGCAGGAGTACTCGAATCAGCTGGCGCTGGCGAGCCAGAGTCTCGCGAGGGTCGCGGAGTTCAACCAGGCGGGTGAAGAAGGCGGTAACGCGCTTCAGGTGATCGAAGGCCAGGTCGCGGCCTACTCGGGCTCCATCGGACAGGCCGACGTGCATTTCCGTCAACCGGACGCGGCCGTGCTGGGCGCGGTCGACCTCTGGCACGCCTCGCGGTTGCTGCACGCTCCAGGCGGTGTCCTGGAGGAGCTGGACCTGTTGCAGGGCAGGCAACGCGAGGCGCTGGATCGCCAGCTGGCATCCACCGGGATGAACCTCGCGATGCTCCCGCTGTGGCTTCTGCCGGTGCTCGCGCTCCTGGTGTTGCTGGTCTTCACCCAGCTGTACCTGAGGAAACGTTTCCGCCGCGTGGCGAACGTCCCGCTGCTCGCGGCGACCGTGCTGATCGCCGCCATCGGGGTCGCCCTGGTGTTCACCCTGGTCAGCCGTGACCGGCTCGACTCGGTCGGGGAGCGGCTCGACGGCGTCGCCGCCGCACGGGCCGCGCAGATCCAGGCGGCCGACGACGAAGGCCAGCGGCGGCTCGCCGAGCTGCTGGCCGGGTACTGCGACGAGGAGCAGGGATGCGGTGTGACCGTCGACGGGTTCCGGGAGCGGGTTCGGCAGGCCTCCGCGCCGTCGACCGACAACACGCGGGTGGCCACGGCGGGGGCGAGGGCGGTGGCGGCCGACGCCTCCGCCGCGGCCGAATCCGGCGGGCGGGAATTCCTGATCCCGGCGGGCACCCTGCTCGCGGGCGGGCTCGTCCTGCTCGGCCTGCACGCCAGGATCGACGAATACCGGTACCGCCCGTGAAACGCCTGCTGGCCTTGGTGATGGCGCTGTCGCTGGCCGCGGGCGGCTGTTCGGCGTCGGCGGAAGACGGGCCCGTCGTCGTCCTCGCGTCCTGGGCCGGGGAGGAGGAGCGCGCGTTCCGCCAGGTGCTCGACGCGTTCAAGGCCGACACCGGGATCGACTACCTCTACGAGGGCACCCGGGCCGTCGACCAGGTGCTCGCTTCGGACGTCCAGCGCGGCACGCCGCCGGACGTGGCCGTCCTGCCCAACGCCGGAGTGCTCGCCAAGTACCAGAAGTCGGGCGACCTGCTGCCGCTCGACGAAGATCTCTCCGCCGCCGTGACCCGGTCCTTCAGCCCGCAATGGGTCAGGCTGCAGCAGATCGGCACCGAAAGGTTGTACGCGGTCGCCGTGAAGGCCGACCTCAAGAGCCTGATCTGGTACGACCCGGCGCGGATGACCGGGATCCGGCCCACGACGTTCGCCGGGCTCCGCGAGTACGCGGCAGGGTTGACGGCCGCCGGGGGCACGCCCTGGTGCGTCGGGATGGGCGCCCCGCCTGCCTCGGGCTGGCCGGGAACCGACTGGATCGAGGACATCCTGCTGCACTCGGCGGGCCCCGAGAAGTACCGGCAGTGGGCGTCCGGCGGCCTCGAATGGAGGTCGCCGGAGGTCAAACAGGCCTGGCTGGACTGGGGTTCCCTGCTCGAGCCCAGCGCGATCCGCGGCGGGACCGCGGCCGCCCTGCTGACCGACTTCGGCGACGCGGGCAAGCCGATGTTCGCCGATCCGCCCGGATGCGCGCTGGAACACCAGGCGTCGTTCATCATGAGCCGGTACCAGAACTTCCAGCGGCCCGACGGCACGTTCCCCAAGCCCGGCACCGATTTCGACTTCCTCACCTTTCCGGGGCAGGACGTCTCCGAGGTCGCCGCCGACCTCGCCGGGATGTTCCAGGACACGCCTGGGGCACGGAAGCTGATCGCCTTCCTCGCTTCGGAGAAGGCGCAGCGGATCTGGCCGTCGATACCTCGCGCGAACGCCTTCTCCGCCAACCGGAAGGCCGGCCTCGACGTCTACCCGGATCAGGTGAGCCGGAGGGTCGCGGACACGATCACCTCGGCGTCCGCGCTGTGTTTCGACGCCTCAGACCTGATGCCCGCGACGATGACCGGCGCGTTCCACCGAGCCGTCCTGGAGTACCTGAGCAACCGGGACCGCCTGGACATCCTGCTGAAACAACTCGACGACGTCCGGGAGAGCATCCAGCCCGGCGAATGGTTGAAAATCCATTGTGGACAGTGAGGAGCATCGGTGAACGACCTGGCGCGGTTCCCCCTCGAAGGCGGCGGTTCGGTGGTCGTCGAGATCGACCCGGTCCCCGGCACCTCGCGGGTCTCCCGGCGTGACGACCTGGTCGACGACGCCAAAGGGTCCTTCGAAGCGGCGCTCGCGAACGTCAAGGACGCGGCCGTGGCGGCACTGGACACCTTCCGGTCGATGACCAGGGGACCGGACGAGGTCGAACTCAAGTTCGGCGTCAAGCTGACCGCGCAGGCGGGCGCGGTCATCGCGAAAACGGGCCTGGAGGGGAACTTCGAGGTCAAGCTGAAGTGGGCCAAGGAGACCGAAGCCTGAACCCGGATCACGCGTGATCGAAGGCGTAACTCGCGTGATCAGATCCGTAACTCACGTGCTTGAAGCCGTAACACCTCCCCACCGTGTCTTCCGGCTCCGATCACGCGAGTTACGAGTCCAAGCACGCGAGTTACGGCTTCAAGCACGCGAGTTACGGCTAGCGGCCGAGGCCCCGGATCAGCACCATCACCGATTCCCGCACGTCGGCCCGCGTCCGCTTCGGCTGGAACACCTGCCAGTCGAGGGCGACCACCAGCATCGTGCCGAACAACCCGGCCGCCGCCGTCGGGATCTGGACGCCGTCGGGCAGCCGCCCGGCGGCGTCCAGCCGGTGGAGCTGTTCGCGCACGATCGAGATGATCTCCTCACGCAGCAACGTGAGCGTCTCGTGCCAGGTGCCGGGCGTGCGCCACATCTCGCTCACCAGGATCTGCGAGAAACCGGGGTATTCGGCGATGAACTCCAGCGCACCGTCCACTTGCGACTCGATGACGTCCATCGGGTCGCCGTCGCCGGTGGCCGCGCGCAGCCGGTCCGCGAGCACGCCGACGCCGTAGCGCAGCAGCGCGTCGACAAGACCGTCCTTGCTGCCGAAGTTGTAGTAGACGGTGCCCTTCGCGACCTTCGCCTCGGCCGCGATGTCGTCCACCGTCAGGCCGACGAGGCCGCGGCTGGCGGACAGCCGCAGGGTCGCCTCGAACAGCTTCTGCTTCGTCGCCTCACCCCGTGGACTCACAACGCGAGCTCGGGTTTCAGCGCCGAAACCGTCCACGTGCGCCGTTTCCGCGCCGCCAGCGTCGAGACCAGGATCCCGCCGACGAGATACGCGACCAGGACGCCGATGTCACCGAGGATCTCCATCGAGGCGCCACTGTAGAGCAGGTGCCGGAACCCGTCGATCGCGTAACCCATCGGCAGCACGATGTGCAACGGGTACAACGCGTCCGGGATGGTCTGCCACGGGAACGTGCCGCCCGCGCTGACCAGCTGCAGCACCAGCAGCACCAGGCCGAGGAACTTCCCGACGGCGCCGAAGAACGCGTTGAGCGCGTGCACCACGGACGTGAAGGTCAGCGACACCAGCACCGCGAATCCGATCGCGCCGAGCGGATGCGCGACGTCGATGCCGACCAGCCAGGTCACCGCGCCGAACAGCACGATCACCTGCGCGATCCCGAGCAGCGCCGAGGACAGCCAGCCGCCGAGCGCGACCTTGAACGGCGACGCGCCGGCGGTCAGGGCGCGGGTCGAGAGCGGGCGCAGCAACAGGAACAGCACGAACGCGCCGATCCAGGTCGCGAGCGAGATGAAGAACGGCGCGAGACCGGCGCCGTAGGTCCCGGCCGAGGCGACGCCGGAGGAGTTGACCGCCACCGGGTCGGCGATGGTGTTGGCGGTCGCCGCGCGGGTCGGGTCGTCCGGGTTCGGGATCTCCTTGAGCCCGGCGGCGAGCCCGTCGCGCAGCTGCACCGAACCGTCGGCGAGCTGGTTCGTGCCGGTGACCGCGGACTTCTCGCCGTCGTTGAGCTTCGCGGCGCCGTCGCGGATCTGGTTCGACGCGTCGGCGGCCTGCGCGATGCCGCTGGTGAGCTGCGGCGTGGCCGAGGCCAGCTGGTGCGCGCCGTCGGACACCTGCCGGGCACCGGACGCGAGCTGGGCGAGCTGGCTGTTCGCGCCCTGGATCTTCGTGTTCGCCTGGTCGACCGGTGACCGCAGCGTGTCGAGGCGGCTCAGGATCTCCTGCACCTTCGCCTCGGGGACTTCGGCGGCGCGCAGGTCCTGCGCGAGCTGGGTGCGGTAACCGTCGAGTTTGGCCTGGATGTCCCCGGACGCCGTCGCGGCGAGCGAGGCGGCGTCGGAGACCTTCTGGTTGCCGTCGGCGACCTTGCCGGCGCCGTCGGCGAGCTTCTGCGTCTGCGCGGGGAGCTGGGCGGTACTGGATTTCAGGGTGCCGAGCCCGGTCGCCAGCTGGGAGCTGCCGGAAGCGAGCTGGGAGGCGCCGTCCGCGAGCTGCTGCTGTCCCGACTTGAGCTTCCCCGCGCCGTCGGCGAGCTGTGAAGCACCCGTCGACGCCTCCTGGATCTTGCCGTAGATCGTGGAGAAACCGACCAGGAACTTGTCCGCCGCCTCGCTGCCGACCTTCTCCGCGATCGTCTTGCGGACCTGTTCGGCCACCTGTTTCGCGATGGTCCCGGACAGATAGTTGTTCGCGTCGTTGGTGGTCAGCGTGATCGTCGCCTGCTGGGGCTGGAAGTTGCCCGAGGACAGCAGCGCGGTGGAGAAGTCGCGCGGGATGCCGATCGCGAACGAGTACTTGTCGTCGCGGACGCCCTTCGCCGCCTCCTCCGGCGACACCTCGTGCCACTGGAAGGTGCCGGACTTGACCAGTTCGTCGGTGACCTCGCGGCCGACGTTGCGTTCCGCGCCGGCCGAGTCCTTCGCGCCGGTGTCGGCGGTGAAGACGGCGGCGGGCAGCTTGTCCAGGCGCGAGTACGGGTCGTAGTTCGCGTAGAGGTAGAAGGACGCGTAGAGCAGCGGCACCAGGACGAGCGCGGCCATGGCGAGCTTCGGCAGGGTGCCGCTGCTCAGCCGGCGCAGCTCGTTGGCGGCGATCCGGACGGGGTTCATTCCTGGTCTCCTGAAGTCTTTTCGATCTCCGCGGTTTCGGCAGGCTCGGGCTCGACAGGCGCGCAGCGCACGGGGTCGGGCTGATCGAGTGCGCCGCAGAGGGCGGGTTTCTCCGGCAGGGCCGAAACCGGGGTGGTGGCGGTCAGCACGATGACGGCGAGGCCGCGCTCGGCGTGTTCGCGGGCGAGCTTCGCCCAGCTGTCGACGTCGCTGGTGTGCCGGTCCGGGGTGTCGAGCACGAGGACGCCGACCCCCTTGCGGTCCGCGGCGAGCGCTGTGAGCAGCCGCGTGCGCGTCACCGGTTCGAGGTTCTCGAAGCGGGTGGTGGCGTATGCGGCGGCGTCGTGCTCGGCCAGCCAGCTCGCGACGGCGGCCTTGTTCGCCGGTCGCTTCGCCAGTTCGAGTTCCTCCCCGACGACGACCTGCAGCGACAACGCGCCGTCCGGCTCGCTCACGCCCGGGGAGTCGACGATCGCCACGACCTTCCGCGGGTCACCGCCCTCGACGGTCACCGTCCCGGTGGCGGGCTTCAGCCTGCCTGCCAGCGCCAGCCCGAAGGCGGTGACGCCGACCCCCGGCTCGCCGTGCACGATCGCCAGCTCACCACCCGAAACGGTGAGCGAGGTCGGCGACAGCAACGTGCCGTGGGGTCCGGTCACGGACACCCTGTCGGCTTGAACCCGCACGAAGAACTCCCAGGTCGGTGACTCGCGGAACTTGAACTGACTGGTCAGTTCAAAAGTTAGCCCTGACCTGGGAGGGATACAACCGTGGGGGGCTCATGTCACACGCAAGAGTGACGAAACCACCGCAAACCGGACGGCTAACGCAGGGCCGAAGCCGGATGGACCTCCCAGGACGTCCACAGTGGACGATAACCCTGGCGGTGCCAGAACACCGAAGAAAGCGGGTTGGTCGGGTTGTAGTAGAGGTACGTGCCGTCCGCGCCGCCCGCGGCGAACTCCTCGTGCACCGCCGCCATCAGTGTGCGGCCGAGACCGCTCCCGCGCAGGGCGGGCACGGTGACCACGTTGTTGACGTAACCCCAGCGGCCGTGGGGGAGGAGCTCGGCCTCGGCCGAACCCGGCGACGAGGTGATCCAGGCGCCGTGCGCGAACGCGGCGATGCGGGCGTCCCGTTCGGCCAGCCACAACAGCGGCCGGTCCTTGTCGAGGGCGAGTTCCAGCGCCGGGGCGAGCAGTTCGGCGGCGTTCGGGCGGTAGCGGGTGGCGACCTGGCCGATGTAGTCGTGCGTCGACACGGCCAGCGCGAGTAAGGTGTCGAAGTCTTCGTGCCGGGCGCGGCGGACGGTCACGCCGTCGGCGCCCGGATCGCCGCGACGGCGCCCGGCGCGCACGGCGAGCGCGGACATCGGCACCAGCCCGTGGTCGAGGAAGGCGCGGATCGCCTCGGCGTCCCGGCTCGGCCAGTTGATCACGCAGGCCGAGTCCTCGCCGGGGGTTTCGGCGTCCATCCGTGTCCGCCACGCGCGCAGCAGCACGTCCATGCCCTCGGTGCCGGTGTCGCCGACGAACGGGAACAGCTGCCGGGCGTCGGCGGCCGACCAGAGCAGGGTGACGTCGTCCGGACCGTGCAGCTGACGTTGCACCACCCCGGTGACCTGGACGCCCGCCGCCGTGGCGGCGTCCACGCGCTCGCCGCCGACCGGGGGCGGCGCGGCTTCGGGCAGGAGCCGGTCGATCGCCGCGAACCGGGCGCGGTGCGCGTCGAGCAACGTCTTCTCGATTTCCATCCCGTCCCCCGGATCGACCGCTACCGCAGGGCCGCGGCGGGACTGGCGGCCCACGTCGTCCACAGTGGACGATAACCCTGCCGGTGCCAGAACACCGGGGAGAGCGGATTGGCCGGATTGTACGAGACGAAGGTACCGCGCAGCGACGGCGAGAACAGGTCGTCGTGCGCGACGGCGGTCAGCGCCCGCCCGATCCCGCGGCCCCGCGCGGCCGCGGTCACCGCGAGCGTTCCGACATAGCCCCATTCGCCAGGCGGCAGCCGCCCGGCGAGCGCGTCACCGGGGCTCGGGGAGCGCTTTCCCGTGGTCACGATCCCCACCGTGACGCCTTCCTCTTCGGCGATCCAGACGCGGCCGCCGAACTGCATGCCGCGCCGGACCTCTTCCGCGAGCAGGACCTCGGCCCCCGGCCGGACGACACCGTGGCCGACCAGCGAGGTGTAGCGGAGTTCTTCCAAGCGCAGGCCGACGATCTCTTCGAGGTCGCCGTGTGTCGACGCGCGGATCGTCACGCCGGGTACGGAGTACTCCTCACCCGCCGCGGGCGCGCGGACGGCCAGTGCCAGTTGCGGCGCGAGCCCGTGGTCGAGCAGTGCGCGTGACACCGTGACGTCGCGGCTGGGCCAGGTGACCGTGCACGACGAATCGGGTTCGGCGTCGGCGAGCGCGATCCGCCCGCGCCAGGCGGAGAGCAGCGCGCTCATCCCCGCGCGGGCGTCGGCCGGAAGGATCGCGGAGAGGATCTGCAGATGAGCCGGGCTCCAGAGCCGTTGCCAGGAACCCGCCGCGAACCGCACGTGCGTGATCGTCCCGAAGGCGCCGGCCGCCTCGACGGTTTCGCCTGCCGGGAGCGGGGGCGGCGGCGGGAGCATCGGGTCGAGTGCGGCGAACCGCGCCCGCTGCCGCTCCGCCGCCGGGGTCATCCCCGCTGGGTGCAGAAGATCGCCGTACCGGGGAAGAGCTTGCCGCGCAACGGGCTCCACTGGCCCCACGTGCGGGAGTGGCCCTCCGGCCAGGCGGGCTCGATGAGGTCGGTCAGCGCGAACCCGGCGTCGGCGAGCGCGCGGACGTAGTCGCCGAGGGTGCGGTGGTACTCGACGTAGGTCGCGACGCCCGCTTCGTCGACCTCGACGTACGGCGTGCGGTCGAAATACGGCTGGGTGACGGTGAGCCCCTGCGGGCCGGGGTCGTCGGGGAAGATCCAGCGCATCGGATGGGTCACCGAGAACACCCAGCGGCCGCCCGGCCGGAGTACCCGGCGCACTTCGGCGAACACGACGTCCACCGACGCGACGAACGGCACCGCGCCGAAAGCCGAGCAGGCCGCGTCGAAACTCGCGTCGGCGAACGGAAGCGACTCCGCCGTCGCCTGCACGAGCGGGACGGGGGTGCCGGTCCGTTCGTTGCCCTCCCTCGCGTGGCGGAGCATGCCCGCCGACAGATCGGTCGCCACGGCGTCGGCGCCCTGCTCGGCGAGCCAGCGCGAGCAGGCCGCCTGCCCGCAGCCGACCTCGAGGATCCGCTTGCCGCCGACTTCACCCAGAAGCGCGACGTCGGCCTCTCGGACGCCCTCCGGGCACCAGACGAAGTCCGCGTCGCCGAGGAAGCCGCCGTGGGTCGCCTGGTAGTCGTCGGCGTCGGCGTCCCACCACGCCAGGTTGGCGGCGGTCGCCTCCGGCGCCGAGACCGCCCGGTAGGCGACCCCCGCGGTGCCGAGCCGCTCCTCGGCCTCTGCGTGCCATTCGGGCTCGGTGACGGACTGCTGGCTCAAACCGATATCCTTTCCCCAGGTCAGGGCTTCGCGGGACAGTTTATCCGCCCGCCGTGATCGTGGGGGCGACCCTGATTGTGCCGTGTACAGGGGGCCGCGTAGGATATCTGTTAGCGCAGTGGGTTCGCGCTACTCTTTCCCCCGGTTCGCTCAGCGTCCGGGTCAGGGGGTCGCGTACCGGATGCGGTGATGCTCGCGGTCGTTCCCTGTGGACGTTTGCTTATGCGGTCGCCTCATGTCGGAAGCCCATGGTGCCCTAACTGCAAACCCACTACTTCCCATCCACCGGAGCAACCCGCCTAATGACGACCGACACCGCCACCGCCCCGACCGCCCCCGCCGGGCCCCAGCAAGTCGCTATCAACGACATCGGGTCGGAGGAAGACTTCCTCGCTGCGATCGACAAGACGATCAAGTACTTCAACGATGGCGACATCGTCGAAGGAACCATCGTCAAGGTCGACCGTGACGAGGTCCTGCTCGACATCGGCTACAAGACCGAGGGTGTCATCCCCTCGCGCGAGCTCTCCATCAAGCACGATGTCGACCCGGCTGAGGTTGTCACCGTCGGCGATGAGGTCGAAGCCCTGGTCCTCCAGAAGGAGGACAAGGAAGGCCGTCTGATCCTGTCCAAGAAGCGCGCGCAGTACGAGCGCGCCTGGGGCACGATCGAGGAGCTCAAGGAGAAGGACGAGCCCGTCAAGGGCACCGTCATCGAGGTCGTCAAGGGCGGCCTCATCCTGGACATCGGCCTCCGCGGCTTCCTGCCCGCGTCGCTGGTCGAGATGCGCCGCGTGCGCGACCTGCAGCCGTACGTCGGCCGCGAGCTCGAGGCGAAGATCATCGAGCTGGACAAGAACCGCAACAACGTGGTCCTGTCCCGCCGCGCCTACCTGGAGCAGACCCAGTCCGAGGTGCGCAGCGAGTTCCTCAACGCGCTCGCCAAGGGCCAGGTCCGCAAGGGCGTCGTGTCGTCCATCGTCAACTTCGGTGCCTTCGTGGACCTGGGTGGCGTCGACGGCCTGGTGCACGTCTCCGAGCTGTCCTGGAAGCACATCGACCACCCGTCCGAGGTCGTCGAGGTCGGCCAGGAGGTCACGGTCGAGGTTCTGGACGTCGACATGGACCGCGAGCGCGTCTCGCTGTCGCTGAAGGCGACCCAGGAAGACCCGTGGCGTCAGTTCGCCCGCACCCACGCGATCGGCCAGATCGTGCCGGGCAAGGTCACCAAGCTCGTCCCGTTCGGTGCGTTCGTGCGCGTCGAGGAGGGCATCGAGGGCCTGGTGCACATCTCCGAGCTGGCCGAGCGCCACGTGGAGATCCCGGAGCAGGTCGTCCAGGTCAACGGCGACGTGATGGTCAAGGTCATCGACATCGACCTCGAGCGTCGTCGCATCTCGCTGTCGCTGAAGCAGGCGAACGAGGGCGTCACGCCGGAGACCGAGTTCGACCCCACCCAGTACGGCATGGCCGCCGAGTACGACGCCGAGGGCAACTACATCTACCCCGAAGGCTTCGACCCGGACACCCAGGAGTGGCAGGAAGGCTTCGACAAGCAGCGTGAGGAGTGGGAGCGTCAGTACGCCGAGGCTCACACCCGCTACGAGGCTCACATGAAGCAGGTCCAGAAGGCCGCCGAGGCCGACGCCGAGGCCGCCGCGGACGCCGCGACCGGTGTCACCTCGAGCGACTCGGGCGAGCAGAGCTACACCTCCGCTCCGGCCGAGGCCAAGAGCGGTGGCACGCTCGCCAGCGACGAGCAGCTCGCGGCTCTCCGCGAGAAGCTGTCGGGCGGCGCGTGATCCAAGCGCTCAGCCAATAGCTGACAGACAGCGGCCCCGGTCCACTTCGGACCGGGGCCGCTGTCTTTGTCCGCATTTAGTCCTCTGGATGCGTTCCATGCACGCGCAACTACCGCATTCAGAGGACTGAATGCGGTAGTGGGGAAGCGTGGCGGTGCCTCATCACCCAGGTCGCCATCTCACGCTGAGCTCGCGACCCTGTGCCGACTTCGGCGTCGCGAAAGCCACTTTCGAGACATCTGGTGTCCCGAAAGTGGCTTTCGCGAC
>NZ_JBSZHF010000001.1:1452321-1646497 GCF_054166285.1 Amycolatopsis sp. TRM77291
CCACTTTCGAGACATCTGGTGTCCCGAAAGTGGCTTTCGCGACGCTGGGACTACCGCATTCAGAGGACTAAATGCGGTGAGGGGGAACGGGGGTCAGGAGGTTGCGGTCCGGACGGACGGGACCGACGGCACCCAGATGCGTTCGAGCGCCGCGGCGCGGGCCTTACGGCGGAGTCCGGCGAAGCTGTGCTTGGCGGGAACGAGGAGCGCGCTCAGCCACGTGCGCCGGTATTCGGCGAGGGCGTCGGCCACGGGACGATGGAGGACACAGTGCACCAGGCCCGGCGTTCCGAGCCGGTGCCTTCCGACGTGCTTACCGTCTGCCATCTTTCCTCCGTGTGGGCTACCTTCGCCGCGGACGGTACGCAATCAAGCCCCCGAAGACCGGTAACCGCCCGGCGTGTCACCCATAAAGGTTGAGTCTCGCGTCACGATGAACTTGCCTTTTGCATCCGTCTGTGCCGGAAGTGCGCGTCCCGTGACCCTGCGCGGTCGGCCCGGCTCGCGGCACTAGGCTGCTCGACATGCTGCGTGTGGGCCTGACCGGCGGGATCGGCGCCGGAAAATCGACGGTGGCGAACCGGCTTTCCGAGCACGGCGCCGTCCTCATCGACTCCGACAAGATCGCCAGGGAGGTCGTCGAGCCGGGGACACCGGGGCTCGCGGAACTCGTCGAGGCGTTCGGGGAGGACATCCTCGGCGCCGACGGCGCGCTGGACCGGGCCGCGCTCGCCGCCAAGGCGTTCGCCGGCGAAGAGTCCCGCAAGCGGCTGAACTCGATCGTCCATCCGAGGGTCGGCGCCAGGACGGCCGAGCTGATGGCGGCCGCCCCGCCGGACGCGATCATCGTCCACGACATCCCGCTGCTCGTCGAAGGCGGGCTCGCGCCGATGTACCACCTCGTCGTCATGGTCGACGCGCCGGAGGAGGTCCGGGTCCGCCGCCTGGTCGAGGCGCGGGGGATGGCCGAGGATGACGCGCGCGCCAGGATCAAGGCACAGGCCACGACCGATCAGCGCCGGGCGGTGGCCGACGTCTGGTTCGACAACAGCGGGGCGCCCGACATCGTGCTCGCCGAGGTCGACGCGCTGTGGGCGGACAGGCTGACCCCGTTCGAGGCGAACGTGCGGCTCCGCAAGCCGCGCGCGCCGATGTCGCCGAAGATCGCGCCGTACGACGAGACCTGGCCCGTACAGGCCGAGCGGGCGCTCGCGCGGATCCGCGTGGTGGTGGGTGACGCCGCCGTGCGGGTCGATCACATCGGTTCGACGTCCGTGCCGGGGCTGCCGGCCAAGGACATCCTCGACCTCCAGCTGACCGTGTCCACTTTGGACAAGGCGGACGAGCTGGCCGGCGCGCTCTCCGACGCGGGGTTCCCGCGGGCGGAGGGGGAGTGGTACGACGACGCGCACGGTGAAGAGGGCACCTGGCCCAAGCGGTTCCACTTCGGTGGCGACCCCCGCCGTCCGGTCAACCTGCACGTCCGCTCCCAGGAGACGCCGGCCTGGCGGCTCGCGCTGCTGTTCCCGGAATGGCTGCGGCGGAACCCGGACGAGCGCGACGCCTACGCGGCGGTCAAGAACGCGATGGCCGCGAAGCACGCCGGCGATGGAACGGTCGAGCAGTACACCGACGAGAAGCAGGTCTGGGTCGACGCGGCTTTCACCCGTGCCGACGCGTGGGCGGACTCGACCGGCTGGACCCCTTAGGCCTCAGCCGCCGAGCAGTCCCCGCGCGAAGGCGGTCGCGACGGCGGCCGCGCGATCCTTCACGCCGAGCTTGGCGTACGCGTGCACGAGGTGTGTCTTCACCGTGGCCTCGCTGATGAACAGCAGTTTCGCGGCCTCCTTGTTGGTCGACCCGCGCGAGATCAGGGTGAGGACCTCCAGCTCACGCTTGCTCAATGGCTCCGGCGTGGGTGCGCGCATCCTGCCGAGGATCAGGTCGGCGACGGCGGGGGAGAGCACCGCCTCGCCCCGCGCCGTCGCCCGGACCGCGCGGAAGAGCTCCTCGCGCGGAGCGTCCTTGAGCAGGTAGCCGGTCGCGCCCGCTTCGATCGCCGGGATGACGTCGGTGTCGGTGTCGTAGGTCGTCAGCACGAGGATCCGCGCGGGATTGCCGAGCTTCGCCAGCGTCGCGATCGCGGCGACCCCGCCGGAACCCGGCATCCGGAGGTCCATCAGCACGACGCCGGGGCGGAGTTTCTCCGCCAGCGCGACGGCCTCGTCACCGGACGACGCCTCTCCGAGCACCTCGAATCCTTGATCCGCGGTGAAGATGCCGCGCAGCCCGTCGCGGACGATGGGATGGTCGTCGGCGATCAGCAGCGTGATGGTCATACCCTGGCCTCCAGCGCGATCGCGGGCAGATCGGCCGACACGGCCGTCCCGCCGCCCGGCTCGGATTCGAGGTGCAGTGTTCCCGCCAACCTGGCGACCCGGGCCCGCATCCCGGGGATGCCGAAACCGCCATCGCCGACCGTGTCCGGTTCGAAGCCCTTCCCGTCGTCCCGGACGTCGACGGTCACCTGATCGCCCATGTAGGACAACGTGAGCCCCACGATCGTGGCGGCGGCGTGCTTCTCGACGTTGGCCAGCGCCTCCTGCGTGATCCGCAGCAACGTCGCCTCGATCTCGGGATGCAGCGCCCGCGTGGTCCCGGTGGTGGTGAACCGGACCTCGACACCGGTCCGGCCGCTCCATCGCCGGGAGACCTCGCCGAGCGCGTCCGGCAGGGTCGCGGCGGCCAGCGGCTGCGGGCCGAGTGCCCGCACCGAACGCCGGGCGGCGGTCAGGTTCTCCCGCGCCAAGGCCATCGCGGACCCGACGTGCCGCTGCCATTCCGCGGGATCGCCCTTCGCCTCGGCGGCCGCCTCCAGCTGGGTGATGATCCCGGTGAAGCCCTGGGCGAGCGTGTCGTGGATTTCCTGGCTCAACCGCTGACGCTCGTCGAGGACACCGGTTTCGTGCGCCTGGCTCAGCAGTTGCCGTTGCAGCACCGCGTTCTCCTCCTGTGCGGCGGCCAGTTCGTCGAGCACGCGTTTGCGCTCCGCGTGCTGCCGCGCCATCGCCGCCGAGACGAGCCCGCCCCCGCCGACCGCGGCCGTCTGCACCAGCGTGACCACGGCCCACAACGCGGGCTGATCGGCGAACGCCCGCAGCGGGCCGCCGTTGGGGATCGTGTTGATCAGCGCGGAGACCACGAAGATCCCGGCCAGCGCCAGCGGGGCGGGCCGCAGGCGCATCGCTTCGAAGAACCCGGTGATCATGAAGATCAGGAAGATCGTGTCGTGCGCTTCGAGCACCGCCGCGATCGTGATCAGCCCGGCGAAGGACACGGCGACCACGGCCGGATGATCTTCCCAGCGTTTCGGTATCAGTGTGGAACCGAGCAGGAGCCAGCCTGCCGCGATCCCCGCCGGCCCCAGGGTGGACAGCGGGTCGTGGCCGGAGAGCACGAGACTGAGCACTGTGCTGAGCGCCAGCAGCGCATACGGCAGATACCTTTCGATCCGGCCGCCCCAGGGGCGCCACAGGGACCCGCCGTCGTCAGGAGACGGCCACAGCGAGTCCTGCCACCGGATCCAGCTGGTCATACCCGGAATTCTCGCAGGCCCGGCCACGCCGTGGCCCAGGTTTCGGTATGGCCGGTGACCAGCCAGATCGGCATCCCCCGGCTCACGTTGCGGACGCCGGCGGCGTTGTCCACGCGGGAGACGATCCGGGCGTCGGTGAACGAACGCAGCAGGCGCGCCGGATCCGGTCCGACGAACAGGACGCTGTCCGCGGTCTCGGGCGGATGCCCGAAGTACCAGAAGCCCCGGCTGGGGCTGTACACGGCGGGAAGCCCGTAGTCGGCGCCGTACCGGTCCAGTGCTCCGGCCTGCCAGTACCCGGCCGTGACGAGCGTGGTGCGCGCCCGCTGGTCCGGCGGGAGCCGATGGTAGGCGTCCGCGACGGAACGGGCGAGGTCCGGCCAGCCGATCTCTTCCAGCGCGTACGCCGGACGCGGGACGTCCCGGCCTTCCGCGAGCCAGGCGGACGGCCACACCGGCAGCGCGTACGGGAGCGTGTACAGCGCGGAAAGCAGGAACACCGGCCAGGTCGGGATCCACCGGAACCACCGGGACGGCCTCAACTGTCCGAAGTGGACGGCGGCGCCCGCCCACAGGACGCCGAACATGCCCGCCGCGTAGTAGTACCGGCCGTTCGACAGGATGAACAGCGCGATCACCCCGACCGCCGTCCAGCCGAGGAACCGGTATTCGCGCAGCCTGGCCGAGAACAGCAGGACCCAGAGTCCATAAAGGACTCCGACGACACCGATACCGAGCCCGGCGCCGGTGAGCAGGGCGGGCAGGAACCCGGCACGGCCGCTCCAACCACCGGTGGTCTCGTGCGCGATGACGTCGCCCATCTCCAGTTGCGGCCAGCCGTTCGCGGCCTGCCACCACAGTGTCGGCACCATCGAGAGGGCGGCGATCCCCGCGCCGAGCCAGAGTTTGGGCCTGCGCAAGAGATCCCGGGGCCCGAAGACCAGGATCGCGACCCCGGCGGCGACCCAGAACGTCGCGATCAGGAGCTTGACGTTCAACGCGACGGCGGTCGCCACGCCCAGCCACACCAGCAGGTTGTCGTCGCGGGTCCGCATCCACCGCACGAGCAGCCACGCGATGAGCGTCCACAGCGCCGGGTCGATCGTCGAGGTGGCCAGGTAGTGCCCGCTGCCGAGGAACTGCCCGCAGATCGCGTACGCGGCGGCGGCGCGGGTCTGCGCCCGGCGGTCCCCGCCCATCTCGTAGGCGACGAGCCCGGTGAACACGACACCGGCGGCCGTCGCGAGGACGGCGGGCAGACGGAAGACGAAGACGTTGCCCGGCGCGAGCGTGTCCATGGCCAGCGCCAGTGCCGGGAGCACCGGCGGCTGATCCGCGTAACCCCAGGCCAGCCGCTTGCCCGCGGAGAGGAAGTACAGTTCGTCGCCGAAGTAGCCGTACCGCCACGCCGTCGCCATCAGGACCGCCGCGGCCGCGGCGGCGAGGAGCCCCACCGGGAGCCGGGCGAACGCCGCACTGGACACGGTCGGCGTTTCGGCCGCGTGGGCGGCTTCCATCCATTCCTCGCAGATCCCTCGGGTGCCGGTCCTCTCGCACCTTACGTGCCACCGGCGTGGCGCGTCGGTCGCGAGAGGACCGGTGAGGCTCAGAAGCCCCAGTCCGTGAGTTTCGGCCACACCGTGTCCCAGCTCCCGTTCCGGCCGGTGGCCAGCCAGATCTTCATGCCCTGACTCACGTTCGCGATCCCGGCGCGGTTGTCGAGGGCACCGACCTCACGCACCTGCGTGAAGTACGGCACAAGCCCCGAAGGGTCGTTCCCGACGAACAGGATGTCCCGTGCCGATTCCGGCGGCCTCGGCAGCGTCACGTAGCCGCGGTTGGGGCTCGACGGCGACGGAAGCCCGAGCTCCGGTCCATAGTGGTCGATGGCACTGGCCTGCCAGTACTTCGCCGTGACGACACCGGTCCGGGACGGATCGGGAGCGGCCCGGTGCGCTTGCGCCACCGACTCCGTGATCTCCCGCCAGCCGACCTCCTCGACGGCGAAGATCGGCCGCGCCCACACCGGAGCGCTCGCCAGCTGCGCACGCGGAAGGATCGGAAGTGCCTGCGGGATCGCGATCACCGCGGCCAGGAGGTACACCGGCCAGGTGGCGATCCAGCGCCAGTACTTCGACGCCTGGCCCGCTTCGATCTCCACCGCCGCCGCGGCGAACAGCGGGGCGAACATCCCGGCCGCGTAGTAGTAGCGCCCGTTCGCCAGGAGGAACAGGGCGAGGACGCCGAGCGCGGTCCAGCCGAGGAACCGGTACGGCCGCAGGCGTTCGGACCGCAGCAGGCGCCACAGTCCATAGCAGACCAGGATCGCCCCCACCGGTACGCCGGCGCTCAGCACCAGCGTCGGGACGAAGGTGACCCGCCCGCCCCAGCCTGCCGAGACCTCCTGGGAGATCGCGGCGCCCATGGTCAGTTGCGGCCAGCCGTTCGCCGCCTGCCAGACGAGGGTGGGCGCGATCATCGCGGCGGCGATCAGCGCGCCGAGCCACAGCGCCGGGCGGCGGACGAGGTCACGGGGCCCGAACACCATCGCAGCGGCCAGCACGACGAACCAGAAGCCCCCGACGAGGAACTTCGTGTTCAGGGCGAAGCCGGTCACCACGCCGGCCCAGACCAGTAGCGTGTCCGCACGGGTCCGCACCCAGCGGGTGAGCAGCCAGATCAGCAGCGCCCACAGGAACGGGTCGATCGTGCTGGTCGCCAGATAGTGCCCGCCGCCGAGCATCTGGATGGACACCGCGAACGTCGCCGCCGCGATCGTCTGCGCTTTGCGGCCGCCGCCCAGTTCCCTGGCGATGAGCGCGGTCAGCACGACGCCCGCCACCATCGCGAGCGTCGCCGGGATCCGCAGGACGAACGGGGAATCGGCGCCGAACGCATCCATCAGGCGGGCCAGCAGTGGCAACAACGGCGGCTGGTCGGCATACCCCCAGTCCAGATGCCGTCCGGCCGCCAGGAAGTACAACTCGTCGCCGAAGTAGCCGTATCGATCGGCCGTCGCCGCGAGGACCGCCCCCATCGCGCCAGCGATCGCCAGCACGGGTGTCCTGGCGAACGACGCGACCTCTCCGCGTTCTCGTCCATCGGACCGTTCCCGGAGTCCCTCGGCCTCCATGACCACGGGTATCCGCCCCCTCTCGATCGGTTACGCCCTTGATCGAGAGTCCCGCGGCGCCGCCCTTCCGGGGATCCATCGGCCGGTCAGGATCGGCTCATCCAAGGGATGAGCCGGGATCAACCGATCGATGGATGCAGAGGGGTCAGTGCCGTCGCCAGCCGAGGGTGATGTCCTTTGTGGACAGCCAGCCGCGCAGGTCGTGGCCGTGCGTTGCCAGTCCGTCGACCGTCGTGTGGCTGATGCCGAGCGCGCGTTCGCCGTCGGCGGGGGAGAGCAGCCCGGCGGTGACCGCGGCGAGGAGTTCGTCGGCGTCGATCACCTGGACGGATTTCTTGTCCCGCAGGACGAGGTCGAGATAGAGATCGGTGGCCACCCAGACACCGTCCTCGCGGCGGATGTCGACGACGTCGAGGTAGAAGTCCTGGTCGCGCTCGTGGCCGGGGGTGAACCAGAAGTCCGTGATCCGCAGGCCGAGATCCGGCAGCAGCCAGGACTCGATGTAGTGGAACTGCGCCCGTCCCGGAGTCGGCCGCGCCATGTAGAGGCCGAAGGGCTCTTCGCGGTATTCCTCGACGTCCCTCACGATGCCCTTGGGGTCCGTGTTGGTCTTCGCGGCCGGGTCGAAGTACTCGACCTTGGGCGGATGCAGCGCGGTCATGCGCCCATCTTGGAAGGCGGCGTCGCTCGCGAACACCGCCCAACCGGGTGGACGATCACGGTTTGCCGGTTCCGGGGCAGGAGCGCCGCCCGGCCGGATAAGGTGCGCTGGTTCCGCCATAGGGGTGAGTGGGAGTCGACGTATGTTCGGGATCATCAGGCCGTGCCGCCACCGGCTTTCCGCGGGTCTGCACGCGGAGTGGCTCGCCCATCTCTGCGGCCTTTGCCTGGCATTGCGGGACGAACACGGACATCTCGCCCGAATGGTGACGAACTATGACGGGCTGATCATCTCGGCACTCGACGAAGCGCAGTCGCGGCGTGCGGAAGGCCGCCGCGACGCCGGCCCTTGCCCCCTTCGGGCGATGAAGGGGACGTCGGTCGCGAAGGGCGGCGGTGCCCAGCTCGCGGCGGCGGTCTCCCTCGTGCTGGCGTCGGCCAAGATCAGTGACCACGTCGAGGACCGCGACGGCGCCTTCGCGCGGCGTTCCGTCGCGCTGGCCGCGAGGCGGGTCGCGACGCGCTGGGCGGACCAGGGAAGCCGTACGGGAATCCGGGTCGGCTTCGACACGGCCGTCCTGACCGAGGCCGTCGACCGGCAGGCCGAGATCGAAACCGCCGTCCGCCTCGGTGATTCGGCCGTCCTCGCCACCGAACCCGCCGAACTGGCGACGGCGGCCGCGTTCGCGCACACCGCGGTCCTGGCGGGCCGCCCGGAGAACGCGGCGCCGCTGGCCGAGGCCGGACGCCTGTTCGGCCGGGCCGCACATCTGCTCGACGCCGTCGAGGACCTCGCGGAGGACGAGGCCGCCGGCGCGTGGAACCCGCTGGCGGCCACCGGTACCGGACTCGCCGAGGCCCGGCGGTTGTGCGACGACGCGGTGCTCGGTGTCGAACTCGCGCTCCGCGAGGTGGCGTTCGATCAGCCCAAGCTGGTGCACGCGCTGCTGGTCCACGAACTGCGGCAGGCGGTGCGGCGCGCCTTCGGGCACGGCCACGGCCCGCAGCAGCCGCCGCCGGGCTGGATCGGGCCCGGGCCTCAGCCGCAACAACATCCTCACCAGCCTTATCCGCCCCACCAGTACCCGCAGGGCGGCTACCAGCCTCCGCCTCCGCCGGCGGGCGCTCCCGGTGGCGGAGGCCCGCCGCAGGAGCCGCCGAAGAAGAAGGGCAAGCACCGCGGCGAGGGCGGACCGGTCGATGGTCAGGGCGGTGGCTGCTGGGTCCCCAAGTTCCGTGTCCCGCCGAAGCCGAGGAACTTCTTCTTCGGCTGCGCCGTGGCGACCTACATGTGCTGTTCGTGCCAGTTCTGCTGCCGCGATCCCTTCCCCGGCCCGTGGAGCGGCAAGCCCAACAGCAGCTGTGACTGCGACTGTGACTGCTGTTCCTGCTGTGACTGTTCCTGCTGATCCGACCAGGCGAAACGGAAACTGTCGGACCCAGCGCTTACTCTGGTTCTCGTGGCTTTCGCAACCGAACACCCCGTGCTCGCCCAGTCGGACTTCCGCCCCGTCACGGACATCCCCCGGACAGGCGGCCGATTCGAGGTGGTCAGCGACTACAAACCCGCCGGTGACCAGCCGGCGGCCATCGACGAGCTCGAACGCAGGATCAACGCGGGCGAGAAGGACGTCGTGCTGCTCGGCGCCACGGGTACCGGCAAGTCGGCGACGACGGCCTGGCTGATCGAGCGCGTCCAGCGCCCGACGCTGGTGATGGCCCCGAACAAGACGCTCGCCGCTCAGCTGGCGAACGAGCTGAGGGAGCTGTTCCCGCACAACGCGGTCGAATACTTCGTCAGTTACTACGACTACTACCAGCCCGAGGCGTACATCGCGCAGACGGACACCTACATCGAGAAGGACTCGTCGATCAACGACGACGTCGAGCGGCTGCGGCACTCGGCGACGATGAACCTGCTGTCCCGGCGCGACGTCATCGTGGTCGCGAGTGTCTCGTGCATCTACGGTCTCGGCACCCCGCAGTCGTACCTCGACCGGTCGACGAAGCTGAAGGTCGGCGAGCAGCTCGACCGGGACGTCTTCCTCCGCGCGCTGGTGGACGTGCAGTACACCCGTAACGACATCGCCTTCGCCCGCGGCACCTTCCGCGCCCGCGGCGACACGGTCGAGATCATCCCGGCGTACGAGGAGCTGGCCATCCGCGTCGAGTTCTTCGGCGACGAGATCGAAAAGCTGTACTACCTGCACCCGCTCACCGGCGACATCGTCAAGGAGGTCGACGAGGTCCGCATCTTCCCGGCCACCCACTACGTGGCGGGTCCGGAGCGGATGGAGAAGGCCATCCGCGGTATCGAGGCCGAGCTCGAGGAACGGCTGGCCGAGCTGGAGAAGCAGGGCAAACTGCTCGAGGCCCAGCGGCTCCGGATGCGCACCGCCTACGACATCGAGATGATGCGCCAGGTCGGGTTCTGCTCCGGCATCGAGAACTACTCGCGCCATATCGACGGCCGCAGCGCCGGCTCCGCGCCCGCGACCCTCATCGACTACTTCCCGGAAGACTTCCTGCTGGTCATCGACGAGTCGCATCAGACGGTCCCGCAGATCGGCGGCATGTTCGAAGGTGACATGTCCCGGAAGCGGAACCTGGTCGACTTCGGGTTCCGGCTGCCCAGCGCGGTCGACAACCGGCCGCTGACCTGGGAGGAGTTCACCGACCGGATCGGACAGACGGTGTACCTGTCGGCGACGCCGGGGCCGTACGAGATGGGGCAGGCGGGCGGCGAATTCGTCGAGCAGGTCATCCGGCCGACCGGTCTGGTCGACCCGAAGGTGGTCGTGAAGCCCACCGAGGGCCAGATCGACGACCTGGTGCACGAGATCCGCGAGCGGGCCGAGAAGGACGAGCGCGTCCTCGTCACCACGCTCACCAAGAAGATGTCCGAGGACCTCACCGACTACCTGCTGGAGCTGGGCATCCGGGTGCGGTACCTGCACTCCGAGGTGGACACGCTGCGCCGGGTCGAGCTGCTGCGGCAGCTGCGCGCGGGCGATTACGACGTGCTGGTCGGCATCAACCTGCTCCGTGAGGGTCTCGACCTCCCCGAGGTCTCGCTGGTCGCGATCCTCGACGCGGACAAGGAGGGCTTCCTCCGCAGTGGCACGTCGCTGATCCAGACGATCGGCCGCGCCGCCCGAAACGTGTCGGGCGAGGTGCACATGTACGCCGACAAGATCACCGACTCGATGCAGCACGCCATCGACGAGACCGATCGCCGCCGCGCCAAGCAGGTCGCCTACAACAAGGAGCGCGGCGTCGACCCGCAGCCCCTGCGGAAGAAGATCGCCGACATCCTGGACCGCGTCTACAGCGAGGCCGAGGACACGGAGTCCGTCGCCGTCGGCGGTTCGGGCCGGAACTCGTCGCGCGGCAAGAAGCCCGAGCAGGGCGACCGCGTGCGCAGCTCCGGGATGCTCGCCGACAAGGACGTCGCCGGGATGCCGCGCGCCGAGCTGGCGGACCTCATCCAGCAGATGACCGACCAGATGATGCAGGCCGCGCGCGACCTGCAGTTCGAGCTGGCCGCCCGGCTGCGGGACGAGGTCGCGGACCTCAAGAAGGAGCTCCGGGGCATGGACGCGGCCGGCATCAAGTAACCCGCGTTCCGTCCTCTGGTTGCGGTACTTGCACGCGCAAGGATCGCAACCAGAGGACGAAATGCGTGAGGGTCAGAGCCGACGGCGCTCCAGCATGGTCAGGTCCGCGTCGAAGTCCGGGAATCCGGCCGGGGCCGAACGCGTGCTGACGCCCGGCGAGACCGGAGGCAGACCCGCCCACCGACGCACGGTGTTCGTCGCTTCGGCGGCCTGGGCCGCGGGAAGCTGCGAGATCCGGGCGCCGTGGTTTCCGCCCGGCACCGTGTAGCTGTAGGAATCCTTCGTGCCGAAGCCGAGCTTGAAGGGCTCCGCACTCCACGGGTCGTTCTCGCCGTTGACGAACATCAGCCGCTTCCCCTGGGACTTCACCCAGAAGTCGATGTCCGGCATCGCCAGATGGTCGAACCGCGGGATGTCGACCGAATCCGGCACGAACGTCCGCGACACGTTGGAGCCCGGGTAGCGCAGCAGGTCTCGCAGATAGCCTTCGTAGGACTCGGGGGCGCCGAGCTGGTAGGCCGCCTGGAAGTAGTACGGGACGTAGACCTCGAGGTTCTGGTCGGAGTAGGTGTTGAGGCTCTCGACGCGTTCGAACCAGGCATAGACCTCCGCCGCCGGAGCGCCCGCCTTCGGGATCGTCGCGCAGTCCGACTGCCTCTGGTACTGCCAGAAGGCGAAGTACGAGTCGATCACGGAGATCTCCAGCGACACGTCCGCCGAGCCGACGGTCTTGAACGTGTAGCCGTTCTTCGCCGCGTCGGCGGCGGCGAGCGCCGCGAACTCCGGACGCCGGGTCAGCACGTCACGCTGGATCGCCTTCAGCGCCGATCGGCAGGCCGGATCGTCGCCGACGTTCGCCAGGAACCGGTTGTAGCGGTCATGCGAGTCGATGACGTCGTTGGGCGCGACGTACGGGATCGTCGCGTCGACGTCGTCCGGGAAAAACCTACGGAAGTAGGTCGCCGTCATACCGCCCTTGCTGCCGCCGGTCGCGAGCCACTTGCCCGGATAGATCCGCTTGAACGCCTCGACGGCGCGGTGCTGGTCGGCGGCGGCCTGCCAGATCGTCAGCTGCTTGCCCCAGTCCGGGTGGTCCGGCCGCGAGGGCGTGAAGAACCGGTACTCCATGGACAGCTGGTTGCCGTCGACGATCTGTGTCGGCTCCGAGCGGTTGGGCGATTGCGAGACGTTGTACCCGCTCGTGTACACCACGGTCGGCGACCGGAATTCCTTGTGCAGCAACGTGAACCGCTGCTGGAATGTGCCGCGGTCCGGCCTGCGGTGGTCGACGGGCTGGGTGTAGGCGAGTTTGAAGAACCGGTATCCGGCCGGCGCCGGGTTCTCCGAGACGACGGTCAGCCCGGGGACCCGCCCGAGCGCTTCCTCGATGTCGCCGGGTGCCGCCTGCGCGGCCGGGGCGAGCCCGGCCAAGGCGAGAACGGTGATCGCCAGAACCGGCCACGCGGCCGTGAGCTTCCGCATCCATGCCCTCCCCATCGGGACCTGTTGAGCTGTCGGATACTCACAGAGTCACCGCCGGTGGGCAATCGCCTATCCGGTCGAGCCGCCGCGCAGCACCCGGTCGACATAGGCCTTGATCGCCGCGGTGGCTTCGGGCGAACTCCACAGTTCGAGGACGTGGGCGTCGTCGCCGGTACGGTGTTCGGCGATCCGCTCGTGGAACGGCCGGTGCAGCTGCGCCTTCGTGTGCGCGTACGCGGCCGCCGGGATCTCGGCGAGTTTCCTGGCCACCTCCACCGCCCGCCCGACGACGTTCTCGGGGGCGGTCACCTCGTTCACCAGGCCGAGCCGGAGCGCGTCCGCGGGCAAGTGGGTCTCGCCGAGGAAGGCGAGTTCGGCGAGGACGTCGGCGCCGAACCCGGACCGCAGGATCTCCAGCGCCGCCAACGGGAACGGCACGCCGACGAGCAGTTCGGTGATCCCGATCCGGCCGGGGCCGTCGGCGAGGACGCGGCGGTCGCAGGCGGCGGCGAGCACCGCCCCGCCGGCGATCGCGTGCCCGTTGACGGCCGCGACCACCGGGCCGGGGAAGCCGAAGACCGAGAGGAACGCGTCCGACAGCGCGGGCAGGAAGTCCTCGATGTAGTCCGCGCCGCCGTCGTGTACTCGCCGCAGGTCGACACCCGCCGAGAAGATGCCGCCGGTGCCGGTGAGCACGACCCCGCGACAATCGCTCAGCTGCACGTCTTCGAGCCGGAGGGTCAATTCCTGGCAGAACTCGGTGTCGAGGGTGTTCGCTTTGCCGTGCTGGAGGGTGACGACGGCGATCCCGCCTTCGTCGTCCACGCGGATCGAGGAGGTGGCCATGGCCCGACCGTACCCGAGCCCGCGAGGATCTACAGTGGACCGCTTAGTCTGTGTCTCTCATAGCGCGCTTCCGGGTTTCCGCGGCCGGGCCGCGGCGTGGTCCGGCCGCAAACCCGAGCCGCCGGCCGAAAGAAAGACGCGCGCGCGTCTCCTCACTTGAACCGGAGAACCTCAGCCTGGGAGCGACCGCTAGTCCCGCAGCCGTACGGTGACCGTCGGGCTGAAGGACCGCTTGCGGTTCCAGCCGGTCTCGGCGCCGATGCTGAGCTGGATGGCGCGGTCGGCGGGCGCCCAGTAGCCGGTGCGCACGAAGTAGGCGTCCATCGAACACAGCCTTGCGCAGGACTTGCGGTTGCAGATCGTCTCCCAGCCCCACTGCCTCCCGCTCTCCTCGACGCCGTTGCGCCGGACGAAGAGATGCGGGTTGCCGATTTCACGGCAGTAGGCGCTGCCCTCGGAGATGTAGAGGACCCCGTCGATCTTGTAGAACCGATTGTTGTCGAGAAGCGTCACCTGGCCGGAGACGGCGAATCCGACCCGGCCGCCCTTGCCCGCGCTCATGGTCCAATCAAGAGAGAATTCTTGGACCGGAGTCTCGACTGACTGGGTCATGGTGACATCCCCGCTTTCCGCTCGCGTCGGCACCTTTCCATTGAAGATAAGGATTTCCCGGAGGGGCCCGAAGCTGAATTCGAGGTTTTCACCCAATGAGTCGATGATCGGAAAATCGATGTTCTCATGCGCATGAAACACCGGTTACCGGCGCTAATGGGTGAAGGTCGCCACGGCCAGTGAAAACCGGGGCCCACCAGGGAAGAGGATTTCGTCTTCCCGGTGGACCCCGGTGCTTTTCCGGTACGGAATCGCTCTCAGCTGGTGATGTCCTTCGTCGCGAACCGGCGGCCGGCCAGAAGGAAGAACACCGTGCCGTACAACGCCGCGGACAGCATGCCGTTGGCCATGTTCGTCCAGTCGATGTCGGTCGAGATCAGATCCATCCACGAGAACGCGAAATGCGTCGGAAGGTAGTCGCGCAGCCCTTCCAGCGCGGTGATCTGGTCGAGGATCTGCGAAACGATCGCGACGATCACCGCGCCGCCGACGGCGCCCAGCGGGGCGTCGGTGGCGACCGAGAGCAGCATCGCCAGACCGGCCACCCACGCCAGCTGCAGGATGATGTAGATCGTCGCGAGCCCCATGGCGACGAGGCTGTCGCCGAACGACACCGCGTCCCCGGTCGGGCTGATCGCGTCGCCCGCGCCGTACCAGATGACGCCGACCACCAGCGAAACCAGCGGCAACAGGATCAGCGCGACCGCGGAGAGGATGCCGGAGACGATCGCCTTCTGCCGCAGCACCCGATGCCGGGGGACCGGCATCGCGAGCAGGTACTTCAGGCTCGACCACGACGCCTCACTCGCGATCGTGTCGCCGTAGAACAACGCCACGATCATCGGGAGCAGGAACGTCCCGGACACGAACAGCGCGAGCACCACGAAGTTCGGCGCGCTCGCGGTGGCGAGGTCGACGAAGCCGCCGCTGCGGCGGTTCGGGTTGGCCTGCCCGATCTCGAACGCGATCACCAGGATGAACGGCAGCAGCGCGACGAACCCCAGCATCAGCTGGGTCCGCCGCCGTTTGAGCTGCCGTTTCAGTTCGACGCCGAGCCGCAGCGTCCGGTCGGCGCGGTAACCCGCCACCGCCCCGTCCGGGCCGACCTCGGTCGGTTCGTGCGACGCGACCTCGGTCAGCTCCAGCAGGGCCGCCGGATCGGTGTGCACGCCGTGATCCGCCCGGGTCGCCGGGCCGGAACCATTGGTCTTACTCACCCTTCGAGTCCTCTCCGACCAGCTGCAGGAACGCGTCTTCCAGACGGCGCCGCGGCCCGGCCTGCTCGACCGCGACTCCGGCCCGCACCAGGGCGGCGACCGCTTCGGCGCGCGCGAGACCGTCGAGATCCGCGTGGACGAGTTCGCCGTCGACGTCGACGCCGGAAACACCGCCGACCTTTCGCAGCGCTTCGGCCGCTTCGGCGGGCTTGTCTACCCGGAACGTCGCCTCGCCGCTGGACGCGGCCAGTTCCCCGACCTCACCCGAGGCGACCAGCATGCCGCGGTGCATCACGACCACGTGCGTACAGGTCTGCTCGACCTCGGCCAGCAGGTGGCTCGAGACCACCACGGTGCGCCCGGTCGCCGCGTAGCGCTGAAGCACCTCGCGCATCTGGTGGATCTGTGGCGGGTCGAGCCCGTTGGTCGGTTCGTCGAGCACCATGAGCTCCGGCAGGCCGAGCATCGCCTGCGCGATCGCGAGCCGTTGCCGCATGCCCTGGCTGTAGGTGCGGACCCGCCGGTTCACCGCGTCGCCGAGCCCGGCGATCTCCAGTGCCTCGGCGAAATGCGCCTTGTCCCGCGGGCGGCCCGTGCTCGCCCAGTACAGCTCCAGGTTCTCCTTGCCGGACAGGTGCGGCAGGAAGCCCGAACCCTCCACAAAGGACCCGATCCGGGACAGCACCGGCGCGCCGGGCGCGATCAGGTGGCCGAACACGCGGATGGTGCCCGCGGTCGGCGTGATGAGCCCCATCAGCATGCGCAGGGTGGTCGTCTTGCCCGCGCCGTTCGGCCCGAGCAGGCCGAGCACCTGACCGGGTTCGACGCGGAACGAGAGATCCTTCACCGCGACGAACCCGCCCGCGTAGGCCTTGCGCAGACCCTCGATCACGAGGGGCGTCTTCGCCAGGCTCTCGTCGACGTCGTGGGCGCGGCGGCGGCGGAAGGCGGCGATCACGGTGATCGCGATCCCCGCGAGCAGCGTTCCGGCGATCCCGAGCAACTGCGCGGTGGGCGCGCCCGCGCCGACCGAGTTACCGGGGACGACCGGCACGCCGAGCCGTCCGCCGTCCGCCAGCCCGATGCGGAACACGGCGGGCTCGACGGGCGTCGCGAACGCCTGATCCGTCGTGGCGACGACCAGCCGCAGTGTGTGCCCCGCTTCCAAGGGCCGCACGATGCCCGGCAGCGTCACGGTCACCTCGACCGGGCTGCCGTCGGCGGGCAGGCCCGAGACGCGGAAGGGGGCGACGGCGTTGGCCGGAAGCGTGCGGACACCTTCCGAGTTGACGTCGTAGAGCTTCGCGAACAGGACGGCTTCCTTCTGGGGAGCCGCGGTGGAGGGGTCGGCCGAGATCTGGAGCCGGACCGTCGACGAACCGGCCGCGATCGTCTGCGCGTCGAGGGGCGGCGTCGCGAATTGCGCGGCCTGCCCTGGCGGGTCCAGGCTGAACAGTCCGGAAAGGCGGGACGAACCCGCCACCGCGCCGTTGAGCCCGGGGATCCCGCTCACCGCGGCGGGGTTGCCGCCGGCGGGACGCACGACCGGCTGGGCCGGGCCCGCCAGGGTGAACTGGCGCCGTTCGGTGGCGTCCCCGGTCGCTCCCGGGTACGCCGGTGCGGTGACGGTCCGGACCGAAGGGGCGCCGTTGGCCCGCAGGGTGCCCTGGATGTCGTAACTGAACCCGGTGCCGGGATCGGTGCCCTGCCCGGTGAGGGAGAACTTGAGGAAGTCGGCGATCTGCCCGCGCAGTTTCTGCCCGGGCTTCCCGCCGTCGTGGCCGCCGGTGTACCAGATCGTGCGGACCTTGCCGCCCGCCGCGGTGATCTGCCGCGCGGTCGCGTCGGACTGGTCCAATCCGAACAGCGTGTCACTTTCGCCCTGTACCAGCAGGGTCGGCACGGTGATCTTGTCCGTCACGGACGCGGGGGAGACCCGGCGGAGCAGATCGACGGTCTTCTGGCTCGCCTTCCCCGTGGTGGCGAGCTCGGTGTAGGCCTGGCAGACCTCGGCGGTGAACCGTCCACAAGGGTCGGCCGGGCCGGACGGTGGCCGCTGCCCGTTCTGGCCGCCGAGCGGCAGGGACTGCGCCGCGGCCCCCGCCGCGCCCGTGCCCTGTGCCGCACCGGATTCGCTCGTCTCGTCACCCGCTTCGGGGGCGTCGTTGGCGGGGGAGCCGCTCTGCGCCGCGCCGGAACCGGCGGAGAAGAAGATGCCCGCCCACGACTTCTTGAAGACGCCGTCGGCGGCGAACGCGCCGGCGGCCGGAGTCGTGGCGTTCGGCGCGGCCGGGGCGGCGGCGTTCGGGAAGAGGCCCTGCGCGAGATCGTTGTAGGTGATCACCGGCGCGATCGCGTCGACCCGCTTGTCGGTCCCGGCGAGCAGCAGGGAAAGCGCGCCACCGTACGAAGCGCCGGACACGGCCACCTTCGGGTCGCCGTTCTCTTTGAGGACGTCGGGGCGCGTGGCCAGGCCGTCGATCAGCTTCTTGGCGTCGGCGACCTCGCGGTCGGGGTCGTTCAGCGCGATCTTCCCGGTGCTGCGGCCGAAACCGCGCGCGGACCAGGTCAGCACGACGAAACCCTTGTCGGCGAGTTCGCGGGCCTCGGCGGCGACACTGTTCTTGTCACCGCCGAAACCGTGGGCGAGCAGGACGGCCGGAGCCGGGGTCTGTTCGGGCAGGTACGTGGTCGTGTCGATCTTCACGACCTCGGACGAGCCCGGGGCTTCGGGCAGGTCGAGGGTCGCGTCCTGGGTTTCGACCGCGGACGGGGCGGGTTCGCTGTTCGTCCACACGACGGCCGCGGCGGCCAGGACCACCACGACCGCGGCGAGCGCGGTGAGCTTCGCGCTTCGCGTGCGAGGGAGCGGGATTCGGGGCACGGAACGACCGTATTTCACCGAAGCTGAGAACCGCTTCCCCGGCACACACGGACCACACAAGCGTGACGTTAGGCCGCCACCGGAACGGGTACTCAAGTAGTGAGAAGAGGTGGGTGTGACGGGAGTTACGCCATCATCTTGGTGACAAGGGCAACCTTAACTGGCGTCATGCGTACAGACAGGTCAAACTGGACCAGCTGTGAGGGGAGTATTCCTTCGCGGCGGTGTCGTCAGCACGGTGGTCTTCGCAGGCCCCCGGCACCGTCGGCCGGTTTTCGTACCGGCGGAAGAGACCTCCGGTTAGTTGCTGCTGTGCACTTTCCGGAGGGTTGGTTACATGTCTGTTCCCCTGTGGCTATGGATCGCCACGGTCGGCGGTCTGCTCGCGCTGATCGCACTCGACCTGGTCATCGTCGATCGCAAGCCGCATGAGGTCACCACCGGCGAAGCCGCCAGGTGGGTCATCTTCTACATCGCCGTGGCCATCGCGTTCGGCGTCGGCGTCTGGGTCTTCGCCGGGCACGACTTCGGTGTCCAGTTCTTCACCGGGTACATCACCGAGTACTCGCTGAGCGTCGACAACCTGTTCATCTTCATGATCATCATGACGTCGTTCAAGGTGCCCGCGATCCACCAGCACCGGGTGCTGCTGATCGGCATCCTGCTCGCGCTCGCCATGCGCAGCGTGTTCATCGCCGTGGGCGCCGCGCTGATCGCGCAGTTCGTCTGGGTCTTCTTCCTCTTCGGCGCCGTCCTCGTCTGGACCGCGGTCAGCATGGTCCGCAACAAGGACGAAGAAGAGGAATACGAGGAGAACGCGCTCACCCGCTGGGTGCGCAAGCTCTTCCCGGTCACCGAAGAGTGGCACGGGCACAAGTCCTTCGTGAAGAAGGACGGCAAGCGCTGGATCACCCCGATGTTCCTGGTGATCGTCGCGATCGGCAGCGCGGACCTGCTGTTCGCGGTCGACTCGATCCCCGCGATCTTCGGTATCACCCAGGAGGCCTTCCTGGTCTTCACCGCCAACGCGTTCGCGCTGATGGGCCTGCGCCAGCTGTACTTCCTGCTCGGTGGCCTCGTCACCAAGCTGGTGTACCTGTCCTACGGCCTCGCGGTGATCCTCGCCTTCATCGGCGCCAAGCTGTTCCTGCACGCGCTGCACGAGTACCACGTCGTCCCGGACTGGCTGGACATCAACAACTGGGTCTCCCTGGGCGTCATCGTCGTGGTCCTGACCGTGACGACGGTGGCCAGCCTCGCGAAGGCGAAGAAGCTGGAAGCCGCTGAGCGGGAATCTTCGATCAGTAGTTAGAACTGCTAAGGATCGGGTACCGTCGGGGCCGTGCGTCCCGTTGACATCGAAGCCCTGACGGTCCCCGGCATCCTCGCGCTGCGCGGCGACCTGCTGCTCACCGCGGTGAGCAGGCCTGATCTGAAGACGAACGGCTACCGCGGAGCCCTGCGCAAGGTCGACCTGGGTGGCGGCGGGGAAGAGGCCTGGACCCACGGGGCCAGGGACTCCGCCCCCGCCATCTCACCGGACGGCCGGTGGGTCGCGTTCCTCCGGGCCGGAGAGGGCTCCGGACGCGCGGCCAAGCCGCAGGTGCACGTGATGCCCGCGGCCGGCGGCGACGCGAAGCGGATCACCGGCCTGCCCCTCGGCGCGGGCGCACCGGTCTGGGCACCCGATTCCCGGCGGATCGCGTTCGTCGCCCGCGTGCCCGAGCCGGGCCGGTACGGCACCGAGAACGCGGACGGCGAAACCCCGGAGCCGGGCGAAGAAGCGCCGCGCCACATCAAGAACCTCTTCTACCGCGTCGACGACGTGGGTTTCCTCAACGACCGTCCACAGCGTCTGTTCGTCGTGGACGCCGTCGCCGCGCTGGACGAGGAGCCGCCCGCCGAGCTCACGCCGCTGACCGACGACCGGGCCGACGTCGACCATCCTTCGTGGACGGCCGACGGCGAGCAGATCCTGTTCACCGCTCCGCGTGACTGGGCCGCCGAAGACACCGTCCGTTCGGACGTCTACGCCGTGCCCGCGGGCGGTGGCGAACCTCGGCCACTGGTCCGGTCCCTGGGCACCGCGGATCGGCCCGTCGTCGCCCCGGACGGTTCGATCCTGTTCTACGGCAACGAATTCTCCGGTATGGAAGACGTCGCTCGCAACACCGGGCTCTGGCAGGCGCCGTGGCCCTCCGGTGACGAACCCTCTGCACCGCGCCGGCTGACCGACGTCGAAACGGTGGACTGCGACCACGCGGCCAGTCCTCCCGTCGTCGTCGGCGACGAGGTCCTCGTCGTGGCCAGCAACCGCGGTGCCGCGGAGCTGCGTGCCGTTCCCCTCGGCGCCGAACTCGCCGAGCTGAAGTCCCTGCGCCGCCTCGCCGGTGAACGCACCGCGGTGAAGTCGTTCGCCGTCGACGGCGAACGGATCGTCGCGGTGATCGGGACGCCCGTGAGTTCCGGTGACGTCGTGCTGCTTTCCGGTGGCGGACAGCGTGTGCTCACCGACTACTCGAAGGCGTTGCGGGACACCGGGATCCTGCCGCTGGAGGAACTGGACGCGACCGCCCCGGACGGCTATCCGGTCCACGGCTGGGTCGTCCGGCCCGCCGGAGACGGGCCGCATCCCGTGGTCCTGATGGTCCACGGTGGACCGTTCGCGGCGTACGAATGGAAGGTCTTCGACGAGGCGCAGGTGCTCGCCGACGCGGGCTACGCCGTCGTGCTCGGCAACCCGCGCGGTTCCGCCGGCTACGGCGAAAGCCACGGCCGGAGCATCGTCCACGGACTCGGCACCGTGGACGCGGACGATCTGCTGGCATTGCTGGACGAAGCGCTCAAACTGCCGAATCTCGACAGCGACCGCGTCGGAGTGATGGGCGGCTCGTACGGCGGGTTCATGACGAGCTGGCTCGCCGCGCACCACGGCGGCCGGTTCCGTGCCGCGTGGAGCGAGCGCGCGGTCAACGCGTGGGACTCGTTCGTCGGTAGTTCCGACATCGGCTGGTTCTTCGCCGGAGGGTACGCCGGTGACGACATCGAGGAGCAGCGCAAGCGCAGCCCGCTGACGTACGCGGGGAAGATCGACATCCCGTTCATGGTCGTGCACTCCGAGCAGGACTGGCGATGCCCGCTGGAGCAGGCGCAGCGGATGTACGTGGCACTGCGGCAGAACGGCGTCGCGGCCGAATTCCTGCTGTTCCCCGGCGAGGGGCACGAACTCACCCGGTCCGGGCTGCCGCGGCACCGGGTGCAGCGGTTCGACGCCGTGCTGGAGTGGTGGGGCCGTCACCTCTGAACCTCGTGAGTGGTGGGGGCGGGTGGGTGCCGCCCACACCCCCACCAAGGCCCGACCACCGCCCGGGGGTGGGGAAAANGTAAACGATTTCTTCCCACCGCTTCGGAGAACCCGGCTGGTGTGGGGCCGGCTTGGGGGAACAAGGGGGTGGGGCGTTCCTGGGCGGCCGGTGCGAACCGGTCGCCCAGGCACGTCGTGCACCGGGATCTCCAAGTGTCAGCCGCGTCGTGAGCTCCGGCGCACGATCAGCTTCGCCTGAAGCGTGGTCGTCGTGGCCTTGCGCGTGCTGTCGCCGATCCGGGCGAGCAGCAGCTCGGCGGCGACCCTGCCCACCTCGTTCGCGGGCTGGGCGACCACCGTGAGCGGCGGGTCGATCAGCGTCGTCCACGGCGCGTCGTCGAACGACACGATCCCGACGTCCTGCCCCGAGCGCAGGCCGCGGGCGGCCAAGGCCTCCAGGACCCCGATCGTCATCGTGCTGTTGCCGACCAGGAGCGCGTCCGGCGGCTCGGGCTCGTCGAGCAGGCTGAGCGCGGCGAGCCTGCCGCCCTCGGCGCGGAACTCGGCACGCCGCGTGAGCGCGTTCTCCTCACCGACCGCGTCGGTGTAACCGGCCAGCCGGTCTTCGGCCGTGCGCACCCCGGGCGGCCCGCTGACGCAGGCGACCCGCCGGTACCCGCCGTCGAGCAGGTGCCGGGTGGCGTCGCGGGCGGCGAGCCGGGTGTCGACCAGCACCTGGTCGCCGGTGTTCTCCAGCAGCGGCCGGTCGACGGCGACCACGGGAGTGCCGCGTTCGGTCAGCCGGTCGACGTTGGTGGCCCGGCCGGTGGGAGAGAGCACGACGCCGGCGACCCGTTCCTGGAGCGCGACGTCTATGTAGCGCCGCTCCTTCTCCTCGTTGTCGTCGGCGTTGCACAGCACCACCGAATAGCCCGCCGTCTGCGCGATGTCCTCGACGCCGCGGGCGATCGCGGTGAAGAAGGGGTTCTCCACGTCGGAGATGATGAGCGCGAGTACCGCGGTCTCCTGACGGCGCAGATTCCTCGCGAGCCCGTTCGGGTGGTATCCCAATTCGGCCGCGGCGGCCTGCACCCTTGCCGCGAGCACCGGGTCCACAGTGGACTTCCCGTTGAGCGTTCTCGACACGGTCGCCGTCGAAACCCCGGCCTTCGCCGCCACGTCGTTGATGGTGGCCACCGTGACCTCCCCTTCCGCAGGTGTGTTGACACCCTCGCACGGGAAGAATAGCTTGACCGACAATCGTTACCATCCGCTGATCGCGCTACTCGCGCGGAGGAGTTCGGAGGCGTCGTGCGGGAACCGGGCCTGGTGCTCGGCGTCGACATCGGCACCTCGAGTTCCAAAGGCGTCCTCGTCGATTCCCGGGGCACCGTGGTGGCACGGGCGTCCCGGCCGCACGAAACCTCCCGGCCGCGTCCCGGCTGGTTCGAGCACGACGCGGAAACCGTGTGGTGGCAAGACTTCGTGGCGCTGGCGAGGGAGCTTTCGACGGCCGCCGGGGATCATCCCATCATCGGAGTGTCGGTCAGCGGGATCGGGCCGGTGCTGTTGCCGGCCGAAGCTTCCGGCAAACCTTTGCGTCCCGCGATCCTTTACGGCGTCGACACCCGCGCATCTGACGAAATCCTGGAATTGAACCGGGAATTCGGCGAAGAATCCATTGTGGAACGCGGCGGGAGCGCGCTCGGCTCACAGGCTGTCGGGCCGAAATGGCGCTGGCTGGCCAAGAACGAGCCGGACGTATTCGAGCGGGCGAAGCTCTTCTTGATGGCGAGTTCGTTCCTCGTGCTGCGATTGACCGGTGAATACGTCCTCGACCATCATTCGGCGAGCCAATGCGATCCGATGTACGACCTGCGCGAGGCGCGCTGGGCGCCGGACCGGGCCGCGGCGATCGCCCCCGGCGTCGAGCTGCCGAGGCTCGCGTGGCCGACCGAGGTGGCCGGTTCGATCACCGCCGGGGCGGCCGCGGAAACCGGCTTGCCGCAAGGGATCCCGGTGACGGCGGGAACGGTGGACGCCTGGGCCGAGGCGACCAGTGTCGGGGTCACCGCGCCCGGCGACACCATGCTCATGTACGGCACCACCATGTTCCTGATCCAGATGCTCGCCGATCCCCGCCCCGGGCGGGGGCTGTGGACGACCCGCGGTGCCTTCCCCGGCAGCTATTCGCTCGCCGCGGGGATGGCCACCTCCGGCGCGATCACCGATTGGCTGCGGGAACTCGTCGGCGGCGAGTTCGGGGAGCTGGCCGCGGCGGCGGCCGAGGTACCGGCGGGCAGCCGCGGCCTGCTGATGCTGCCGTATTTCGCGGGAGAGCGGACACCCGTGCCGGACCCGGACGCGAGGGGGATCGTCGCCGGGCTCACCACGTCCCACGATCGTGCGGATCTGTACCGCGCGGCCCTGGAAGGCACCGCGTACGGCGTGCGGCACAACCTCGAAGCCATGCGCGAGGCCGGTGGCGGCGCCGGCCGGTTCGTCGCCGTCGGCGGCGGGACACAGGGCGGTGTGTGGACACGGATCGTCAGCGACGTCGCGCGGATCGAGCAGGAGATCCCCGCGGAAACCATCGGCGCCGCGTTCGGTGACGCCGTCCTCGCCTCGGTCGCGCTGGGCAGGAAACCGGATCTCGAAGCCTGGAACCCCGTCGCCGAGATCGTCCGCCCCGGCGCGGACGCCGACGTCTACGACGAGTTCTATCCGCACTACCGTGACCTGTACCGGTCCACTGTGGACATCGCTCACTTCCTGGCGCGCAAGAACTCGCTCGCCTTCAGTCCCGAGAACTCCCGGCAATCCCGGCTCAGGTGAGCCTGGTCGGCGTAACCCGCCGAGAACGCCAGCGAGGCGAGATCCGGCGCCGTTCCCGCGAGGCCGATGGCGCGCTGGAACCGGGTGACCCGCAGGTACGTGGCCGGTCCGTAGCCGACCGCGAGAGTGAACCGCCGCCGCAACTGCCGTTCGCCGGTGGTGAAGCCGTCCAGTGCGGCCGAAACCCGGGCGACGCCGCCGTCCAGCCTGGCGATGAGCTCCGAGACCTCCCGGTCGGCCCGGCCGGGTCCGCGCCGCTCGACGACGTCGATCAGCGAAGCCGCGCCGGAGAGCACGCGTTCGGCCAGCAGCTCGCCCTCCCCGCCCCACAGGTCGCCGAGGGGGACACGCTGGTCGCGCAGCTCGTCGGCGCCCAAGCCCAGGACGTCACCCGCTCTGCCGGGGGCGAACCGCACGCCCCGCGCCGGGCCGCTGGTCTCCCAGGTCCAGGCCGCGGTGTCCGGCCCGGCGACGAAGACCTCGCCGCCGCTCTCCACCAGGTCCACGCAGCCGTCGGGCACGATCCGCTTCGGCGCCGTGCCCGTGTCCTCCCACAGGCAGCGCACCACGCCGGACGGCTCGCCGGGTGCCGTCGTCTCCCGATACACGGTTGCCATGATGCCCCCGGCCTACGACAGAATCGGGCCGTGTCCGAAGCAGAGATCGATTCACTGGCCTGGATCCACGTCCGCGACCGCCGTCTGCTGTCGGTGCGGACCGAGGGAAAGGCCAAGTTCTACCTGCCTGGAGGCAAGCGCGAACCCGGCGAGGGCGACGTCGCCGGGCTGTGCCGGGAGATCAGGGAGGAACTCGGCATCGAGCTCGACCCGCCGAGCTTCCGCTTCTTCGCGGTGCTGAACGAGCAGGCCGACGGTTACGCGGACGGCCGCCGAGTCCGCATGACCTGTTACACCGCCGATCATCGCGGCGAGCCCGAGCCCGGCCGTGAGATCGCGGAGTCCGCCTGGCTGTCGTCGGCCGACGCGCACCTCTGCCCGCCGGCGGGAAGGCGGGTGCTCAGGCTGCTTGCCGACGCGGGTCTCGTCGACTAGTCAGGTCACTCAAAGTGAGCTGTTCGGCTCACAGTGCTTACGCCGATCGCCGTATGACCAGGGGCTCCCCATTCACTGGGACACCCAAAAGGGTGAATATCGGGTTTCTTCCCGATAACGGCTAACGCGGAGTCACCTTCGTGCGAGAAGTAGTCGACGCACTCGACGGAAGTGCGCTCGGACGAGAGAAGACCTCTCCATGGGTGTTCCCACCGCGACCCCTCCGGCATCGGCGCCGGGGCAGGGTGCCCCCGGCAGGCTGAAGCCGCTGGGGACCGTCGTGGTCGTGCTGGGTGTGATGGCCGTCGCCGTCACCCTGACCAGCTACGTGCTGCCGAAGGCCTCCAGGCCCGTGCAGAGCCCGCCCGCGCCGCAGGTCGAACAAGCCGCGGCCGCCGTGCGCACGGTGCTGCACACCGTCGTCTACGAGCTTTCCGGCGCGAAAGGCGCCCAGAACGTCACCTACGTCGCGCAGGGCTCGGAACTCATGCAGAAGACCGACGTGACGACGCCGTGGAGCACCACCTTCGAGCGCAGGAGCGAAGAAGGCCGCGACGAGTTCTACAGCCTGTCCGCGCAGGGTTCGGGTAGCGGCGCGCTGCGGTGCCGGATCCTCGTCGACGGCGAGGTCGTCAGCGAACGCATCGCCCCCGCCCCGGGCGCGCCGGTGACCTGCACCGCCTGATCCTGCGGCAGGATCATCCGGGTGACGGATGGTGCGATCGAGTTCGGCCCGGTGCTCGCCGTGGTCCTGGCCGTGCTGGCGATCTTCGGCGCTGCGGTGGTGCAGTTCGGGCGGCTCGGGCAGGGCAAGGCGGTGCTGTTCGCGGCCGGGCGGGCCGTCGTCCAGCTCGCCGCCGTGTCGCTGGTCATCGTGGGGATCCTGAAATCAGGCTGGCTGACCGGCGGTTTCGTGCTGCTGATGTTCACGATCGCGGCGGTCACCTCGGCGCGCCGGATCGGGGTGGCGAAGGATCTGGCGTGGGTCGCGCTCGCCATCGCGTCCGGTGTGGTGCCGGTGCTGACGCTCGTGCTCGCGACCGGGGTGGTCCCGTGGCGGCCGATCGCGATCGTGCCGATCGCCGGGATCGTCATCGGCGGCGCGATGTCCGCGACCTCACAGGCGGCGCGGCGGGCGCTGGACGAACTCGTTTCCCGCCACGGCGAATACGAAGCCGCGCTGGCGCTGGGCTTCCTGCGCCGCCCGGCCGCGCTGGAGATCTGCCGCCCCTCGGCGGGACACGCGCTGATCCCCGCCCTCGACCAGACCCGCACGGTCGGCCTGGTCACCTTGCCCGGCGCCTACGTCGGTGTCCTCCTCGGTGGCGCCGGGCCGGTGCAGGCCGGGGTGACCCAGGTGCTCGTGCTGATCGGGCTGCTGGCCGCCGAGGCGGTCGCGGTCCTGGTCGTCGTGCACCTGGTTGCGGCGGGCCGGATCAGCCGAAAGGCGACTGGAGATGCGACGTGTCGTTGAACCGCCGCACCATCCAGTCGTCGCCCGACACCACCAGATGTGAGATCGAGCCGTTGTCCGCGCCCAGGAACGCGAACCGGTTCTTCGCGCCGCTCGCCTGCGCGAAGACCTCGCCGATGACACCGCCGTGGGTGAACACGGCGATCCTCCGGTCGGGATTGGCCGCCGCGAGCCTGCCGATGGCCGCCCTGATCCGCCCGCCGAACGACTCCATCGTCTCCGCGCCGGGAATGACGTCCCAGCGCTGTTCGCGCCACAGCTGTTCGACGATCGGGTGACCTTCGTAGGTGTAGCGCCGGAAAAGCCCGTTCTCCCACTCACCGAGGTGGATCTCGCGCAGGTCCGGCTCGACTTCCGGCGTGAGCCCGAGCTTCGCCGCCAGCGGTGCCGCGGTCTGCGGCGTCCGGCGCAGTGTCGTCACGTACAGTGCTGAGATCCGCTCGTCCGCCAGACGGCGCCCCACCCGCTCGGCGTGATCCCTGCCTTCCGGCGCCAGGTCCGGATCGGCCTGCCCGTCGACGAGGTCGAATGGGTGGTCGCCCTTCGCCGGAGCGGATTCACCGTGGCGGACAAGGAAGATCTCGGTCGCGCCAGGTGGGGGAGAGAACCGGTGCTGGCGGTATTCGACTTCCTGCTCAGGGGTGCTCATACCCCGGACCCTACCGAGCTAGCCGAGCTGTTTGTCCACGAAACACCAGCGCCAGGTCTCGCCGGGTTCGTGGCTGCGCATCACCGGGTGCAGGGTGTCGTGGAAGTGCTCGGTCGCGTGCTTGCCCGGTGAGGAGTCGCAGCAGGCGACGTTCCCGCATTTGACGCATTCACGCAGATGCACCCAGGTCATCCCGTTCTCGACGCAGACGGCGCACACGTCGGGGGAGCTGGGTTCGACCGCGGGCCACTCCTTGGTGAGATGTTTGCAGGATCCCGCCGTCGCGGCGGGGGTGCGCAGTTCCCGATCGGAGTCCGGCACGGTCTCCTCCTCCCTGTCCAGCATGGATTCCTCGATGTCGAGGCGTTCGAGGATCCGGCGCAGGACATCATCATCGGCCATGCCGGAGTCACGCGCCTCCAGGAACTTCTCCCGTTCGACTTCGAGTAGCCGCAGCCTCAGCCGCCGGTACGCGTCGCTCGGTGTCTCGGACAGCGCACTCTGCCTGCCGAGCTCCTCCCAGGCCGAGTCCGAGCGGTGCTGGAGCCGGCTGCGCAGGCGTTCGACGATGTCGTCGGGGTCCTCGGGCGTCCGGATCTTCTCCAGTTCTTCGAGCGCGGCCCTGGTCATGTCGTGGAGGACGGCCGCCTCCTGCAGCGCGTCCTCGGCCGGATCGGGCGGCGGCAGTTTCAGGCGGCGGACCAGCACCGGCAGCGTCGTCCCGTGCAGCAGCAGCGTTCCCGCCACCACGACGAACGCGACCAGCACCAGCACGGCCCGCTGCGGGGTGTCCGCGGGCAGCACGAACGCCGCCGCGAGCGTGACGACCCCGCGCATCCCCGCCCACGCGATCACCGCCGAATACCGCCACGGCCAGGCGTGACGGTGGAACACGCGTCGCGCCAGGCCGATGCCCGCCATCCAGACGATCCGGGTGACGATGGTCGCGGCCAGCGTGGCGGCGCAGATCAGGACCAGTTCCAGCGCGGTCAGCCCGCTGTCGCCGACCTCGGTCATGATCCGGCGGACCTGCAGGCCGATCAGCAGGAAGACTATGTTCTCCAGCAGGAACTGGATGGTCTGCCAGTTCAGCCTGCTGGCCAGGCGCGAGCGGCCCGAAAGCATGCTCGGCGCCTTGTGCCCGAGGATCAGCCCCGCGACGACCACGGCGATCACGCCGGAACCGTGGATCGCCTCGGCGGCCAGATAGGCGACGAACGGGACCACCAGCGACAGCGCGGTGTCGGTGACCGGGTCTTCCAGGCGGGTGCGGATCAGCGCGGCGAGCGCGCCGACGGCGAACCCGATCACCAGCCCGCCGCCCGCGGCCAGCAGGAAATCCCCGCCGACCTGCAACAGGCTCACCGAACCCGCGATGGCCGCGATGGCGGTCCGCAACGCGACCAGCGCGGCCGCGTCGTTGAACAGGCTTTCGCCCTCCAGCAGCCTGGTCAGCTTGCGCGGCATCCCGACCTTGCGGGCGACGGCGGTGGCCGCGACCGCGTCGGGCGGCGCGACCACCGCGCCGATGGCGAGCCCGGCGGCCAGCGGCAGGCCGGGGATCACCAGCCACGCCACGACCCCGACCGCGGCCGTGGTGAAGATGACGAGACCCACCGACAACAGCAGGATCGGCCCGCGGTTGCGCCGGAAGTCGATGAGCGACGTGCGGATCGCGGTGGCGTACAGCAGCGGGGGCAGCAGCCCCAGGAGCACGACCTCCGGATCCAGTTCGTACTCCGGGACGCCCGGCACGTACGACGCGGCGACCCCGACGGCGATCAGGCACAGGGGCGCCGACCAGTCGAGTTTCCGCGCCGCGGCGGTGACCAGGAGGACGGCCACCACCAGCGCTACTAGTTCTACCGCGATCTCCACGCCGCTCATCATCACCCGGGAGCGTCACCACGCGCGCACCGAGGCCCGGCTAACGCTCCTCGAACCGCACCAGATTGCCCGCCGGGTCGCGGAAAGAGCAGTCGAAAGCGCCCCAGGACTGCTTCATCGGTTCTTGGACGACGTCCGCGCCCGCCGCCTGGATCCGGTCGAAGGTACCGACCAGATCCGGCGTGGACAGCACGATGATGCCGTGGACGCCCTTGGCCATCAGCTCGGCGATCGTCGCGCGTTCCTCGTCGGTGATCTCCAGATCGGCGGCGGGCGGGTGGAGCACGAGTGACGTCCCCGGCTGTCCCGGCGGGCCGACCGTGGCCCGGAGCGGGCCCCGGTCGCGCACTTCGAAGCCCAGGATGTCGCGATAGAAGGAAAGTGAAGCCTCGAGATCGTCCGCGGGAAGGTAGGACGCCTGAATCGAGAGGGTCATACGACTCAAGGTAGGTCGGCGCGCGGCGGTGACGCTTCTCGATTCCTGATCGGTCGCATGACCTGTTTGACGACGCAGCCGGGCATACCCCGGCCGTCTTCCGCCGCCTGTTTGCGGTACGCGCTCGGCGAGATGCCGACCAGCTCGGAGAAGCGCGTGCTGAACGTGCCCAGCGACGAGAAACCGACGTCGAAGCACACTTCGGTGACCGACATGTCCCCGCGGCGCAGCAGCATCATGGCCCGCTCGATCCGGCGGGTCATCAGGTAGCTGTACGGCGATTCGCCGTACGCGGCGCGGAACTCGCGGCTGAGGTGCCCGGCGGAGACGTGCACGCCGCGCGCCAGCGCTTCGACGTCCAACGGCTGCGCGTAGTCGCGGTCGATCCGGTCGCGGACACGGCGCAGCATCGCCAGGTCCCGCAGGCGCGGGTCGGGTTTGCCGGTCACCCGGAAAGCGTAACCCACGCCCGCACGGGAGAGGCCCCCTTCGCCGGGTGGCGAAGGGGGCCTCGGGTGACTCCCGCGCTAAAGGGTGATCTTGTCGATGTTGGGGCCGCCGTTCGCCGTGGTGGCGACCGCCTTGATCTTGTTCGCTCCCGCCGCCAGCGTGACCTTGACGGTCCTGGTCGTCCAGTTCGGCCAGGCCCCGGTGCCACCGAAGCCGACACCGGACGCGCTGATCGAGCCGTTGACGGAGAAGTCCAGCGGCCGGTTCGCCGTCGTCCCGTTGGCGTAACGGACGACCACGTCGTAGGTGCCCGCGGCCGGCACGTTCACCGTCCACTCGACCGAGCTGCCCGCGACGTTGTCGTAGTTGACGAATCCGGTGCCGGTGAACCCGGCGTGGTTCGACTCCACCGCGCCCTGGACGATCGTGGCCTCCTCGGCCTGGTAGTCGACCGGGTTGGCCGGTCCGGAGCCGTCGGCGGGAACGGTCTGCGTGCCGGTGTTCCAGCCCGAGACCCGGACCGAAGGCTTGGATCCCTTGAGGTCGGCGGTGCGGTACTTCGCGGTCAGCGTGGTCGTTTCACCCGGCCACAGGCTCACCGCGTTGTCGTTCCACTCCACCGGCAGCACCGGCTTGCCCCCGGCGTCCACGACCTTCGAGTCGACGTAGAACGCCGGGAGCTTGCCGCCCGAGGTGTTCTTCAGCGTCACGGTGGTCGTGGTGGTGCCGTCGCCACCGGCGACCGACTTCGCCGTCGCGCTGACCGCGGACTGGCCGAGGTTCTTCAGCCCGGTCAGGTCGGCGTAACCCGACTGGGGCGTGTAGTACCAGTCGCTGCCGGCCCAGTTCAGCGTGTCGGCCTTGGTGGAGAGCCAGTACACGTTCCGGCTGACCTCCTTGCCGGAGGAGTCGGTGAGCACCAGCTTCGCCAGGTAGGTGTTCGACAGCCCGCTCACCGCCGGGACGGTGACCGCGGTGGCCTTGGCGCCCAGCGCGCCGACCGACATCCCGGTCTTGGTGTTGCTGTACTTCTCGGTGCCGTCGAGGTTGTACAGCTTCGTGGTCGCCGTCAGCCCGCTCACCGCGTTCGACGTCTGGTTGATCACCACGACCGACCGGTTGTCGTGCGAGTACTGGATGTGCAGCGGTTCGTTGGCCTTCTTCGCCCCGTAGTAGGCGCCGTTCTGGTCCATGTAGGCGTCGAACAGCTGCCAGTGCAGCGAGGTCCACGGGCTGTTGAGCATCCAGTAGATCAACCCGGTCGACGGGTTGGTCGAGTCGGTGTAGTTGCGCGAGTGCGACTCGAACTCCGCGCGGACGTTCTCGTACTGCGCGAGCTGCGCCTTCCGCACGAAGTCGTTCAGGTCGGCAGGCGCGCCGTAGCGCTTGGTGAGCGCGTTGGCGAACAGCTTCAGGTTCGCGAACGTCGTCGACGACGAACGGTGGTACTGGGGTGCGGACGGGTCCTTCCACATCGTTTCCAGCTCACTGTCCGACATCATCCGCTTCAACGTGTCCATCGTCGGGATGTCGACGCCCGCGCTGGTCTCGGAGTTGAAGCTCCAGGCGCCACCGCGGTCCTTCTGCGACTTGTCGTACCAGTAGACGGGCGGGACGTAGTCGTACGGGCCGTTCATCTTCATGCCGGAGGCGCCCGTGATCGGGGACGGCCTCTTCGACGCCGACGGGATCACCGGAAGGGTGAAGTCGGCGGCCTTCATCGCGTCGAGATAACCCTGCTCGATCCGCCGGTCCGGCGCGAAGTCGCTGCCGATGTGGAACGAGATGACGCTCGGGTGGTCACGCAGGCGCTCGGCTTCGGAGAACATCGACGCCTTGGCGATCGGGTAGTCCGACTCGACCCACGGCTCGCCCTTCTCCTCGCCGTTGACGTGCCCTTCCCATTTGTCGCAGCATTCCCAGCCGGGCATCGTCAGCACACCGAGGTCGTCGGCGAGGTCGAAGAACTCGTCCGGCTCGATGTGGCCTTCCAGGCGGACCGTGTTGAGCCCGAGGTTCAGCACGTACTTGAGCTTGTCGGCCGCCGCGGTCTCGTTCCAGCGCAGGAACAGGTCAGGGGTGTAGCCGCCGCCGCGGATCAGCAGCGGTTTGCCGTTGACGCTGTACTGCCGCCCGCCGCTGGAGTTCAGCGGTGCCTTGACGTCGCGGACACCGAACTTCGACTTCGAGGTGTCGGACGGCGTTCCGCCGACACTCGCGGTCAGATCGAGTTCGTACCGGTGCTGGCCGCCCATCCCGGCTGGCCACCAGAGATTCGGCTTGTCGAGCCCGACCACCGGGAACGTCACGGTCTTGCGTTCCTTGGCGGCCAGCGAGACGGTCTGGGTGACCGGCTTGCCCGCGACCGTGCCGGCGACGGTGGCCTGCACCGCGTCCGCCGTGTCGTTGCGGACGTCGGCCTTCACGGTCAGGTCGGCGTGGTCGAGCGAGGAGTTCAGCTTCTGGACCACGTGGGCGCTGCGCAGCGCGACCGGGCCGCTGCGGCGGACGAGGACGTCGCGCACGATCCCCATGTTCTGGTCCGGCGGGGTCTGCGCCCAGTCGATCCAGCCCATCGAGAGGTCGTTGTCGGGGTCGTTGGGGTAGACCTTGAACGCGACGCTGTTGATGCCCTGACGCACGTGCGAGGTGATGTCCAGGTCGTGGCGGGTGTAGGCACCGTTGACCTGGTCCTTCGTCGCGATCCTGGTGCCGTTGACCCAGACGTCGGCCTTCGAGAGCACACCGCTGAAGTCGAGGTACGTGCGCTTCGAGGTGTCCTCGACGTTCAGGTCCGTGCGGTACCACCACGGCACCGAGAACTGCGCGGTCGGGACGTTCTTCATGTTCGTCGAGTAGAACGGGTCGGCGTACTTGCCGTTCTGCAGCAATCCGGCGTAGACCGTCGAGCGGGACGACACCGGGTACCAGCCGGCGGTGGGGAAGCCCGGCTTCGACACCGCCGAATCGTCGCTGACCTGCGCCGAAGACTGGATCACGTAGCCGGGGATCGGGGTGGCGTTACCCGCGACGGCCACCTCCGCGCCGGTGGCGACGGGGGCGGTGGTCACCCCGCAGACCGCGGCGGCCAGCGCGGTGACGGTCAAGGCCAGTAACGGGAGCCGGGTTCTCTTCTGCCGAAAACTCACGAGCGCGCCTCCTCGGGCACACGGCGGCGGACCTTTGGTGAAATCGTTAAGAAAGTTCCCTAACAATGTGGGGGAGATAGTAGCCGCCACCGCACGCGGAGAACAGACCCTTGCGCCGGGTTCGTCAGCCGACGGGTGCCACGTAGATCCACTGCCCGTCGACGCGGACGAAGTGGCTGTTCTCGTGCATGCTGTCCGCCCGCCGGTCCTGCCGGTAGTGGGCCCGGAACTCCACGGTGCCCTCCTTTTCCAGCAGTCCGCCGCCGGTCTTGCCGAGGATCTCCAGGAACGTCCAACGCTGTCCGGGATCGAGCTCGAGCTCGGCGGGCCTGGTCTTCGGATGCCAGGTCTTCATGAGATAAGCGGTGTTGCCGACGGCGAACGCGCTGAACCGCGACCGCATCAGGAGTTCGGCGGTCGGTGCGGCCGAGGCTCCCCGATGGAAGCGGCCGCAGCACGCGCCATAGGGCTCGCCAAGGCCGCAGGGGCAACGGGACTCGTCGGTGATCACGTCGGCGATTGTGTCATCGAGCCGCCGCGGTGGTTTCGAGGTCTCGCGCCTGCTTGAGCCAGCCGGTGAACAGGTCGGCGTCGATGTCCTCGACGGAGCGCAGCTTGACGTGCGCCATCTCCCGCGCGCTCGCCTCCAGCCTGCCGGACTCGTCGTCGATGAGCTGGCCCTTCCACAGGGCGAAGGTGACGTACGACGAGTAGGCCTTCAGTAGGCAGACGAGGTTCTTCCCGACGGCTTCGCCGGCGCTCCAGGTCGGGGAGGCGTGGTACATCGCCTCGATGGAGCCGGGCAGGGCGGCGTTGACGATCGGGCGCAACGCGGTGGCGACTTCGCGCAGGTTCTCGGGCAGGGCTGCGATGTAGTCGTCGACGTTCGCGAACTTGGCCATGACTCGTTCTCCTTCGGTCGGTGTGCTGCGCCCAGCTAACCTTCCGACGGCTGAAGTTGTCAAGACAAAAAATTTAGTCGGTGGGTTTGAATGTCTGACCTCGTGTTTCCAGCGCTTCGCGGATGATGCGGAGCGCTTTGGGGCCGACGCCGTGCAGGCTCGCGAGCTCGGCTTCCGTCGCGCGGGTGAAGTGCTCCAGCCGGGTGTAACCGGCGGCGGTGAAGGCGCGTGTCGCCGGGTTGCCGATACCGGGCGGCAGGTCGGTCTGTTCGTTCATGGGTGTCCTCTTCGGTCAGTGGCCGTGCCGTCGCATCCATTGTGGACTGCAGCAGAACTCGCACGGTTCGAGCTCACCGGGGGCGACGGAACCCCAGGCGAGACGCGTGGCGTCGTGGACGTTCATGCCCTGCCGATGCGCGCGCCCCTGGCCCTTGCGCAGCCCAGTGCAATCCGGGTCGTTGTGTTGGCGTTTCCCCCTGAGGTCCGGAAGCCGTGGGAGAGGACGTTCGGTGGCGGCTTACGGCACAGCGAGCACCACGAGACCGGCATGTCGTGGACGCAGTCCTCTTCGGCTTTCACGGCTTTCGCCTGCTCATCGGCCTGCTCGGGCGCGGTGTCGTCGAGCACGCCCCACCAGAGGAAGTCGCGGGCCCGCGTCGCCGCGACGAGATGCTGCCTGCCGCGTAACTCACGGCGTTCCTCCTCGGCCTGGCTCCCGGTCACGCTCTCGTGGGTGTTCTGCAGTACCAGCACGGCCTCGAAGTCCAAGCCCTTCGCCCGGTGCACAGTGCCGACCTTGAGCTTGCCGTCGGCCGCACCGGTGTAGTGCTCCAGTGCCAGCGTGGGGATCCCGGCCGCACGCAGGATCTCGGCGCATCGGCCGAGATCCTTGTGGTGGAAGACGATCAGCGCCGAATGGTCAAGGCGTACCGGCAGTTTCCGGACCGCTTCGACCAGCGCGCCGGGCAGTTCTCCGGACGTGCCCCGCCAGGTCTCGGTCGTGCCGCCCTCGCTGGCGGACTCGGCCGCGCGGAGAGCGATCCCGTCGGCGCCGTCGAGATCGTCGACCCGGTTCGTCGCGTCGAAACGCCGCGCGAAGCCCAGAACCTCGGCACGGTTGCGGTAGTTCACCTTCAGGATCTCGCCGCGGCCCTGGACGGGGATGCCGGCGTCGGACAGTCGCCAGCCGCCGGGGTAGACCTGCTGCTGACCGTCTCCGACCAGCAGAAGCCGGTTCGGACCGTCACCGGCCAGGTCGCGCAGCAGTCGCAGCCCGCACAGCGGGATGTCCTGCACCTCGTCGACGACGACTCCCGCGTACGGCGTTTCGAGTGGCCGCCTCGCGAGTTCGGTGCGGCCGAGCTCGATCAGGTCGTTATAGTCGTGCACGCCCCTTTCGGCCAGTCCTCGCTGGTAGTGCTCATAAAGGTCCCAGACGTGCGCTTTCTGGCTCGCGTCGAGCCGGAGGATACGTCCACGCCGCTGGACCGCGACGTAGCCGGCCAGCGTCGTGATGCCCCTGCCCTTGATCACCCGGTCCAGTTCCGTGCGCCAGTAGTCGACGCTCGGTTCGATGACCTGCAACTTCTCACGGTGGGCCATCCACGCGAAGCTGAATGCCGTGTCGATCTTGGGCCGATCCACCTGCACGGGCACTTCGCGCTCGGCGAGGAACCGGCGGACCCAGGCGTGCAGGTTCGTGAACTCGACGCGACCGTCCAGCTCGGGCGCGAGCCGGTCGAAGGCCGTCTTGATCACCGAAGGCAGCGTGTGGACGTAGGTGGTGAACAGCAGCGGCCCGGTGCTGAGCCGGGCCAGATGCCTGAGCCGGTGGAGAGCGACGACCGTCTTGCCGGTCCCCGCCGGGCCACTGATCCGCGCCGGTCCCGAGTAGTCCCGCTTGACGATCGCGTTCTGCTGAGGATGCAGGAAGGTGAGCCACGAATCGAACGGACGTCGCTGGGCTGCTCCGAGCTGGTCTTCGATCAGTTCGGTGACGTCCAGCAGCCCTCCCGCGCTCGGCTCACGGTCCGGCTGCTGGACGGCCAGGGACCGGTAGCCGCGCAGCCGTCGTTCCGCCTGCTCCGCGATGGCGGCGACCGACCGTTTGTCGAGATGGAGCGCGTCCCGCCGGAAAATCCGGCCGAGGCTCGACTCGGTCAGTGACCAGTGGACGCCGTCCTGACGGGGGTCGCCCGCGCCCTGGCCGATCACCGCGAGGTGGATGGCGCTCTCGGCCAGGGAACGGCCCTGTGGGCCGGGGATTCCGGCGAAGCGCTCTTTCGCATGGCGCAGGATCTGGTTCGCGGTCTCGAAATCAGGCCCCTTGTCCGAGATCAGGAGAGCGAAAACGCCGGTCTGCCCGATCAGGAAGGCGTCCGCGCTCCGGCTGTCCCCCGACGGCAGCGCCGCGTTGACCATGAGCCGCCAGCCCGTACCGGTCCGGCTGAGCAAGGCGGTGAGCACGTTGCGTTGTAGTGAGTCCAGCCCGGTGAAGGTTCTCGCGAGTATTTCTCGAGCCTGGTTTTCGAGTCGCCTTCTGGAATGGTCGCTCCTGCTCACATGCGTTCCGTTCGTCGGTGGTGGTTCAAGGTGCGGGGAACTCGACGGCGATATCGGCGGCCGTCTCAAGCGTCGCTTCGCTCGGCCGTCCGGAGGCCGGCGCGGACTCGGCGATCACGACCAGCTTCTTGGCCAGGCGGGAGTCGTAGTTCTTGCCGGTGAAACGGCTTCCCGGCGGTGTCTCGCCGAAGAGCACGACGTTGCCGGTGCCGTCCTTGTCGACGAGCCGTTTCAGGTCGCTCGCCTCGCTTGCCTTCGGCATCTTCACCCAGGCGACGGAGACGGTGATGGTGTTGCCGGCGCCGTCGTCGACGATGACCATCATGCGGTCGAGATCGACGCAAGGATGGCGCAGGAAGAAGCGCTGGACTTCACCGAAGGAATGCGGTCCGCATTCGAGTTCCCGTTTGGCGGTCTTCTTGAGCTGGCGCCAGCCAAGACGTTGCCATGATTCGGAATGACGGCCTTTCTGGGCGGATTTCTTGCTGGAGCTTTTGCCTTTGAGGGCTTGGCTCGCGGCGGAATCCAGGGAGGCGGCGGTGCCTCCGCCTATGCCGTTGGTGGCGGCGACGACCACTCCTGCCGTGGCCATCGCGCCCGCACCGTACTTGTATTTGACCCAACGGCCGTCCGGGCCGCGCGGTTGATTCACCATGATGCGCTCCGTCCCCTCCCAAGTCCGGAACGGCGATCTTGCTCCGGCTTTTGCGGAACAATCGAGGACTCTTGCGCCAATACGCCCGAACGGCGCAATCGATTCCGGGGTTTCCGCCGGTACTGAACAGTTTTAGGCATGACGAGGAGCCCGTCGCCGGTGTGGCTGGCGGGCTCCTCGGGTTCAGTGGTGGTGCAGGGTGTTGCGGCGGGGTTGTCGGAGCGGATCTCGGTATTGGGGCGGGATGAATTCCGGTAACCCATCGGCCGCCATGCGGACTTCCCAGTCACCGTGATGAATCAACCGGTGATGAAAACCGCACAACAGCACGAGATTCCGAAGATCCGTGGGTCCGCCGTCTGCCCAGTGCTCAATATGATGGGCGTGGCAGTTCTTGGGTTTCCGATGACAGCCCGGGAACGCGCAGCCACCATCGCGGATATTCAGCGCCCGGCGTTGGCCGGGCGTGACGAAGCGTCTGAGCCGTCCCACGTCGAGGGGTTCTCCGGCGGTGCTCATCACGACCGGCAACATCAGACAGTCGCAAGTGGCGAGCCGCGCTTCCAGGGCGGTCATCGTCCCAACGAAGTCGAGACACGCGGCGCCGAGATCGGATTTCAGCTCGTCGAGTCCGATGGTGACATGCACCAAGGTGCGGTAGCCGCTGGTTCCGGGCTGGTCCGGGCACGCGATCGCGAGGTCGAGGAGTTCGGCCCACGCGTCGCCCAGGCGCTCGCACTTCATCCGCAGATCCGCCTGACCGAACTCGTCCACCGGCCGCGGCTGGGCATACGCCTCCAGCGCAGCCGCCGTCCGGGCACCCGTCTCGTCATCAAGCAGCCCGGTCAACTTCCAGAACCCGTCCCGACGCCGCTCCAGAGTGATCTCCCGGCGTGGTTCCCTGGGCTCGGGGTCTTGGGGTTCGCTGCCGTCAGGATCCAACCAGCCCAGCAGTTTCGCCTCAGCGTCCACCAACTGGTGAGGACCGGCATTCGGGGCCAGATCAGCGAGGATCTTCTCCGCGACCGCCCGATCCTCAACCGAGGCATCGGCAGGCAACCTCTTCAAGATCTCCAGAATCTGATCGATCCGCTCATCCCCGACCAGCCCTTCAGCGGCGACCGCGGCCGTCTCGGGTGCCACGGCCGGGGCTTCGGTGCCATCCAGGTTCCGCGTCGGGTTCAAAGCCACCGCCCGCTTCACCACCGCACCCGCCTCAGCCCGCGACAACCCCGCCAACTCCGCGAACCAACTCGCCGTACTGCCATGCCCATACAAGTCCTTGGCGCCCCGAGACTCGACCTCCGCCAGAAACCGCCCCAAACCAGCGGTGGCCATCCGAATCACCCGCAACGACTGCTGCACACCATGCGCAAGCTCCAGCTTGCCGGCACGCCACAGTTCTTGCGGCAACTCAGGAAGGAAGGTCTCGGACACCCCTCAATAATACCCGAACAAATAGAACACATGTTCGTAATTTTAAGCAACAAGCGAAACGCGCGAACAACACCGAAGGTGATGCTGCTGCGCAGGGAGATCACGCAAAGAAAACGTGACGCATTTAGTCGGCTAAATGCGGGCGGACGTGCGCAAGTAGTCGGCTGAATGCGTACGAAGCAAGTGGTCGACCGAACGCGAAGATCGTCGCCTAGCATCGGCACCATGACGACAGGCACCATGACGACAGTGGAACTGACCCGCTTCAAGGTCCCGGCCGACCGCGCGGACGAACTGCTCCAGGCCCGGGCCGCGATGCTCGCCGACTTCCGGGCCGACCGGGAAGGGTTCCTCGACGCCCAGCTGATCCGGGTCGACGACGAGTCCTGGCTCGACGTCGTGTGGTGGCGCTCATCGGAGGACTTCGCCGCGTCCCGGGAGAAGGGAGCGAACCTGCCGGGGATCAAGGCGTTCTTCGCGCCCATCACCGAGTTGATCTCCGCCGAGGAGGGTACCACCGGGGATTTCCGGGCGTAGCCCACATACCGGGACAGGAAATATCATCACCGCCCGCCCGTTGACCTGGGGAAAGAGCAAGGTCACGGAAGGGATCGGCGATGAGCACAAGCCTGGACACGTTCACGCACGACTGGCAGGACTGGAAGACTCAGCGCGAGCGCGATCTCGCCGATCCGCTCGGCTGGCTCGCCCTGGTTTCCCTGGACTGGCTTGAGGACAAGTCGCGCGCGTACGACGGGTTGCCCGGCCTGTGGTGGCAGGACGCCGAAGCGGCGTACCTCGACCCTCAGGGCGCCGATCTTTCGCACGACGGTGAGCGGATCACCGGTGTCCGCCGCTTCGAGCTGGTCAACAGCGGCGCGACCACCAGGGTCGTCGCCGGCGAGATCGAGATCGAGGTGGCGCGCCGCGGCGGGTACCTGATCCGGACGCATGACCCGAAGGCGCCGGTGCTGAACGCTTTCCGCGGTGTCCCGGCGTACGAGCCAGACGCGGCCTGGGTGCTGTCCGGGACTTTCGAGCCCTTCGACGAGCCGCGGCCGACCACGGTCGGAGCGGTCGTCGAAGGGCTCAGCCATGTCTACGTCTCGCCGGGCATCGTGCGTTTCGACCACGACGGCGCGGAGCACACGCTCACCGCGTTCAACGGCAAGAAGGACGGCCTGCTCATCCTGTTCACCGACGCCACGAGCGGCGTCACCACTTACGCGGCGAACCGGTCGCTCGCGGTGCCGCCTCCCGCGGAGGACGGGTCGGTCGTCCTCGATTTCACCCGCGCGACGAATCTGCCGTGCGCGTTCACCGATTTCGCCACGTGCCCGTTGCCACCGGCTGGCAACAACCTGCCGTTCGCGGTCGAAGCGGGGGAGAAGCTGCCCTACGAACGGCTGGGCTGAACAGTCGCGAGCGCCGTCATCGCCTCCTGTTCGAGCCGGGCCAGCTCGGACAGGAGGGCGGACGCGTCGTTCAGCTTCCCGGCGTCACCGGTTTCCCCTGCCAGGGTGAACAATCCCGCGACATCTGTCCATAGTGGAGTGATTTCGCGGTATTTCTCATACGCGGTGCGGAGACCGGTGTCGTCGACGAGCGCTGTGCATTCTCCGAGGAAGTCACGGTAGATCCGGCGGAAGAGCGCGCCGCCGGTCCCCGCCCGCTCCATCAGCATGGCGGCCTGCGGAAGGTCGCGCGCCGGATCACTGCTGCGCTCCAGCCATTTCCGCACCTGGACGGCGGCTTTGCCGATCCCGCGATAGCCGAGGTTCGCGATGGGCGGGTCGAGGAACTCGGCCGCGTTGGCCCGGACGGCCGCGCGGATGGCGTCGGCGAGCGGAACGAGAGGCGCGTCGACGCCAATGGTGAACGAGCGGTTCTTCGCCGTCATCGGGCCCTTCTCCCCGCGGGCTCGTTCGAGGCTCTCCAGCGAGGTCGACACGGCCCCACCCTGCTGAGCCGTGTCGACGAGGGACGCACGCTCGTCGTCATAGCCGTACAAGGCGACGAAGTGCCCGCCGAAGTGGACTTTAGACGTGAAGTACTCCAGGTGGTACGAGTCGAGTTGCAGGCCGACCGGCACACCGGCGTCGATCTCCTCGGTCACGTTCCGCCACGCCGTGCGTGCTGACGTCGTTTCCTTGACCCGCAGGGACAACCCGAGCCGGTCGGTCAGCCTTCGCGTGATCTCGACGGGTTTGCTCCGCCCGCCGAGGAACGGGAACGGCAGGTTCTTCCCGTCCCAGTAGACGAAGCCCAAGCCTTCGCCGAGCCCGAACAGCATCGGCTCGGACAGCTCGATCCCGGCGTGCCGCAGGAGGACGTCGAGGGTGCTGGTCTCACAGTGCTCCCCGCCCGCGGACGCGATTCCCTCGATGATCACGAGGTCACCGGCCAGGCGATTTCGGTGCGGTAGGCCTCGGGCGCGACGCCCGGTCCCGGTGCCACCAGGTAGAGCTCTTCAGCGGGCCCCGCGGGGACGCGGTCGCGCTCGGCGATCCAGCGGCCGAGCGATCGGTACGCGATCTCGACGTCTTCGTAGCCACCTTCGTGGATGGTCGCCACGAGCAGACCACCGGGAAGCTCGGCGGGGCCGATCTCCCCGGCTTCCTGTACCGGCCCGCTGACGGGGATGAACAGTTCGACGGTCAGCTCCTCGGGATCGTCAGTGAGGTAACGGGTCCCGGGCGGTCCGGACGGTACAACCCCTTGCGCGCCGAGCGCCGCGAACAGCCGGGCGTACGCGGGACCGATCCGCTCCGCCAGGCCGCTCAGCGGGGTCCGGACCGACAGGCGCGCGATCGGCTGCGGCGTGCGCACACGCTCGTAGACATGCAGCCACCGCGTCGGTTCGGCGAGCACGGAGTCGAGCCCGTCGGTGATCGCCGCTAGCTCCGCGGCCCGTGCCGCCACCCGGTCGTGATGTCGTTTGATCGCGGCCTTGACCTCGTCCGGATCGCCCGCATCGAGGATCCCCGCGATCTCCGCCAGCGGCACCTCGAGCTCCCTCAGCCGCCGGATGAGGCTCGCGCGGGCGAACTGTTCGAGCGAATACCGGCGGTACCCGGTGCCGGGGTCGATCCTGGCGGGCACCAGCAGCCCGATCCTGTCGTAGTTCCGCAGCGCGCGGACCGACAGCCTCGTGGCGTGCGCGAACACGCCGATCGGCATCAAGGTCGTCATGGGACCAGCCTGAACCCTCTCCCGGGGAGAGGGTCAAGCCGGTACCTCACCCCAGTGACAGCCGATCGAGATCCGGGGCGGACGCGTGGTCGTTGTGCAGTGTGATCGTGTTCGCCCCCGCCTTCAGTTCGACCGGTAAAGACGTCGTGAGCTGGGTGTTGTTGCCGGCGCCGTCGACCTTCACCTCGATCGGCGTACCGCCGTTCACCGTGACGAAGTACGAGCGCGGCCCGTTGACGGTGAAATCGATGTGGAGGGTGTAGCGCCTGGTCTCGGGCACGGTGACGTCGTCGAACCGCACGAACGAACCCGGGTCGCCGCCGATATTGCGGACCTTCTGCCCGCCCGAGCACACCCCGCAGTTCGTGATCCCCGCGTCGCCGACGTCGTTCGCCGAGTCTTCGGCCTCCCGCATGAAGACCCGGTCCGCGGGACGAGGGCTCACGCGGACGGGTTTGCTCACCGATTGAACCCGGCCGAGCAGGTCGAACGACGCGGTGACCGGGACGTCGGCCGCGGTGACACCTTCGGGGGAGACCAGCGTCCACGAGGCTTCGAGCTCGTTCCCGACCCGCATGGACGCCGTCGTGGCCGGAGCTCCCTGCAAGGTCCAGCCCGCCGGAACCACGGGCGCCAGACGGACCTGCTTGATCGTGTCGTCGGCGTCGAGCCGCAGCTTCGCGGTCACCTGAAGGGATTGCCGACCCGGCGCGAGCCATTGGAGGCCGCCCGGTTCGACGGTCAGTGTCGTTTTCGGCGTGTAGGACGGCGGTGGCAGGGGAGCGATCGCGATCCGATCGAGGCCTGGCCCCGAAGTGGCGTTGCTGAACACCTTGACCGTGTTGGCGCCGGCGTTCAGGTCGACGGGAACCGCCGTCGAAGCCACGACTCCTGGCGTTCCCGCGTCGATCGCCGTCTCGACAGGGGCGCCGCCGTTGACACTCACCGCCACCGACGTCGCGGGCCCGCCCAACGTGTCGAGCTGAAGCCGGTGGGTTCCGGTTTCGGTGGCCGTCACATTCGGGTAGGTGACCGAGTTGCGCGGGCCGCCACCGAGCCCGGTGACCTGGAACGATCCGGAGCAGGACGAGCAATGGCCGAGCTTGGCACGGCCGTCGTGGTCGTTGCGGAAGGACTCCGCCTCCAGCGGAACCTGCGCGCCCAGCACAGAACTCGGGTAGCCGTACGCCACCTTGATCTCGTCGATCGCCAACTGCTTGTAGAAGGGTTTCGCCTGCGGCCCGGACCAGGTGTTCAGCACTTCGAGTTTGACGAACCGGGTCTGCCGCTCGCCGAAATCGATGAACTGCAGGCCGCGGGCGCTCGGCATCGCGCCGGTGCGGACCGGTTCACCCCAGTTCCGCCCGTCGTCACTGACGTAGACGCGATAGTCCTTGATCCGCGCCGAGTCCTCCGGCCTGCCGAACGACTCGCGCGCGTGCGTCGGCGACATCTCGCGCTGGTTCACCGCGAGGTAAGCGGCGGTCCGCCGCCTGCCGAGGTCCAGGGTCAGCGACACCGGCTGCTTGCCGTCGGCGTCCCAGTAGTTCTCGAAGTTCCCGTCGACCAGGTTCGACGCGGGATGGCCGTCCCGTGCGGACGAAGCGGTCGCCTTGATCGTGCGGGAGTCGTGGAAGTACCGTTGCCCGGCCGTTTCCACCTTGAACACCGTGTCGTACGGGTCCCAGTCCTTGATGTCCACAATGGTCAGGTAGCCGCCGGATTGACTGAAACGCAGCGGCTTGCCCGTGCGCAGGTCGGAGACCCCGGTCACCTTGTATCCGTTGTCGCGCAAGCGGAGCAGGTCGGTGCGCGGCCGCGTGACCACGTGGAGGTACTGCGTCGCCGCGCCGGGCTCGACGGTGATGACGCCGTGCGCGCCGTCATTCCAGAACCCGGGCTGCATCCCGCCGTACATGTACCCGCCGCCCTCTTTGCCTTGCAGGGAGGACTTGATCGGGGGCACCCAGCTCGCCATGAAGTTGTTGTACGCCTCCTGCCGCGGCGGGAACTTCCCGTTCACCATCGGGGTCTCGGCCATCAGCGACTTCATCGACGAACCCGCGTTGGCGATGTAGCGCCCGGTGGACAGCCGGAAGTCGACGGCCTGATCGGTGCCGTCGTACCACCAGGCACCGTTGGTCGGCAGCTTGTAGTCGGCCTCGGTGAGCCTCGGCATCGGGGTGAAGGCGGCCTGCGGATAGTCGTACGGCGGTGTGATGCCGGTCTTCTGTTCGTTGCTGACGGTGTCCATGATCGGGGTGTCCTCGTTGTTGTTGCTCAGCAACCAGGACGGCCGTTTCTCGCGGATCTGTTCGTAGAGCCGGTTCTTCTCCCAGTAGTCGTTGTCGTTGTCGATCCAGAACCCGGAGAGGTCCGCGTAGCGGTCCATGACCTCGTGGAAGAGGTCGTAGCTGTACTCACCGAAGCCTGGGCGGGTCGTCAGGTCGACCTGCTTGCCCTTGTAGGCGGAGTACGCGGCGGAATCCAGTGATTCGACACCGGTCTCCTTGTGCCACTGGGGATCGTCGGTCATGTAGAGGATCGTCCGGACGCCTTTGGCATTGCCCGCTTCGACGAGTTCGCCGAGGAGGTCGCGGCGCGTGGAGCAGCTGCCCGGGATCGCAGACGGCCACGGCCGCGCGTAGCCCAGCCTGCTGTGGAAGGTGGCGAGCACGATGTAGGAGGCGCCCAGCTTGCGGGCTTCGTCCACCCAGTAGTCCGCGCTCCAGCCGCCGTCGGTGACGGCGCGTTCCCAAGCCGCGCAATCGGTATGACGTGGTGCGGTGAACATGCCCCAATGGAGGAAGAGGCCGGCGGTGGCTTCGCGCAACCACTTCTGCCGGGGATGGTGCACCTCCGCGCTCGCGGCCGTCGTGGTGAGCAGGCTTGCCAGCAGGGCGAGAACTACGGCGAGCCAGGCGGTGCGATGCGCTCGAACTCTCATGACCATCCGCTCTCATCCAAGGCGTGGTTTCCCGAGAGATCCGATGATTGCGGCAGAAATGTCAGTGGTCAAGCCCCGATGAGCGGGACATGGCTAAAGTCATCAGAGGTATTACGTGACGTTGAAGGCAGGGCCCCCTCGTCTGCAGTACGAGAGGGCCGTGTCGGTCGTGCTTCAGATGTTGAAGCCCGGGTGGGTCGCGAAGGCGTTGTCGATCACGAGGTTCCCGCGCTGGCGGGCACGTTCACGCAATGCCGACGTCGTGCGGGCACCCTGGGCGTAGAACCACCACAGGTAGAGCGCGCCGTACATCCAGGCGCCCTCGTAGTCCCAGGTGGAGTCGGCGCCGCTCTTGCCGGCGCCGAACACCGAACCCGCCGGGAAGTTCGCGTTGTGCGGCTTCCCGCCCTGGTGCCGCGATTCGTGGATCAGCGTCTCGGCGCGGCCGGGAACGTCCTTGGAGTACCAGAAACCGAGGTACAACTCGATCCGGTCGTCGACGAACGCCCCGCTGAACGAACGTGCGATGGCGCTGCCGTCGCCGCAAAGCGAGCGGAGGTCGTCGCAGTTGTCGCGGACGTACCGGCGGGCCCAGTTCAGCATCGCCCCGGAATAGGCGTCGTTCTGGTAGTCCTGCGCCGAATAGGTCAGCAGGTAGCACGCGTTGAACGTCCGGGCGAGCGGCTTGTCGGTGTTGCACGCGTCTTCCCAGCCGAAGCCGTCGTCCCAGTAGTCCTTGTTGCCCGCGAAACCGTAGGTGTTCCAGAAATAGTCGATGTAGGTCTGGTTGCAGATCGAGGCGCCGTAGAAATTGTCCCCGGTCACGTTCTTGTCGGGCACGGTGTAGCTGCAAGTGGCCATCGGAGATCACCTGTCTGTAGAAGGAATGGGTTCGGTTCAGGAGCGCGGGGGCTCCGGCGGCGGCACGTCGTCGGCCCGTGAGTCCTTCACGTGCCGGCCGCCGACGGCCTGGGGGACCCCGCGGACGTCGACCCGCCGGATGTTCAGCAGGCGCTCGTCCTCGGTGCCGCTGAGCTCCTCGCGCACCCGGCCGGTGAGCTCGGTGTCCCCGGTCTCCGCGATGGCCTGGACCGCCGCGCGCCGTACCGTGAACACCTCGTGCCGGACCTGGCGCAGCAGCAGCTCCTTGGCCGCGCTGTCCCCGGCGGATGCCAAGCGCGCCAACGCTTCCACGGCGGTGGTGCGGATGATCACCTCTTCGCCGACGGTGCTGATCCCGTGGGCGGGGTCGTCTGAACGCTCCGGCGGGATCGGCTGGCGCAGCACGTTTTCCAGCACCGAAGCGGCGGCCGGGTGTCTCAGGTCGGTGAGCAGCTGGACCAGGCCCCAACGCTCCAGGTACTGCTCCTCGGACAAGGCGTCGTACTGCGCTCCGAGCGCCGGGACGACGTCGTCCGCGCGCTCGCGAAGCCGGTCGAGGCTCCGCTGGTAATTGCGCTCGGCGTCCTCGCCGGACGCGGCCATGGTTTCGGTGGCCTTGGTGACCAGTTCGCCGATTTCGCTGTCCGAAAAGCTTCCGAGGCCCGAACTGTCCGGGCCCGCTTCGAGATTGTCGCCACCCGGGCCCAAGGACGGGGTGTCGGGATTGCGTGGGGTCGGCATGAGGTTCTCCTTCGCAGCGGCAGTGATGCTGACGGAAGGAAGGAACGCGAACCCGGACGGCAGATACCTGATTTTCCGAAAATTCGCCCGTTGGGGCAGAACGTGATTTTCACCGCGGGAATCCGAAAAGGATTTTGCTCACCGAAAACGGGATGATCGCCGAAAAGCCTTCACGGATTCCCGCTCGTGATCAATGACGGACGTCGATGACGACACGGTTCGGCGAGGTCAGGGTGAAGACGCTGACCGAGGTCCTCGATCGGACACCGAGACCGATGGACAGGGTGCCCTCGAAGTCGCCGGTGACCGCGACCGCCATGACGTTGCGCAGATTCCGGGTCCGGAACTTCTGCGGTCCGGGATAGGTCGGATTCCCGGCGTCGTCGTGTGCCGCGGCGGGCGGCGCGGTGACCGCGACGAAGAATTCCCCGGTCAGCCAGACGATCTCGCCGGAACCGTCGGCGATCAACTCGTCGACGAGGTCGTACCGGACGGCGGGAGCCGGACCGGCGGTCAGGTCGAGCACGACCCGGTCGAAGCCGGGGTTCTGGCCGGTGCGGATCCCGGTCATGGCGGGGATCTGCGGTGCCGCGGCGGACGCCGGGACGACCGCGGCGACGGCGCCGGTCAGCATCAGGACGGTGGCGGCGAGCGCGCGTCGTAGGGTGATGGTCATGAGATGACCTCCTGCCGGAGAGTTGTTTCCGGAGAGACGCCTCCAGGGCTGGGAGGTTGTATTCTTCGCGCGATCGTTACCGATCGCCGAATTCGCGTCTAACGATCTCGAAGTCGGCGGGGAAATGGTTTCTCACTTGCTTCGCTAGCCAGCGCATGTAGCGGAGATCGCTTTTCGCGGAAGCGATGAGATGGGTGAATCTCCGGTCGTCTTCGCGATAGCTGTCGTCCTGCGAGGCGAAGACGCATTGGACGTCAGTGGTGCCGCCGCTCCAGCAGAGTGCGCCGAGAAGGTACTGCTCGACGACGAGGTTGTAGTCCTCTAGTGGCGCGAGCCGTCGCCAGGCCGTCTGGTTCTCCGCCGACTCCACCATGCGGATGGCGAGATCGGCGTAGCGGCGGAGGAAGGAAATCGCCGTGCCGCCGACGATTCCGGTGCACAGCGCGGCTTCCCCGGTGTAGTCGCTGAATTCCTTCGGCAGGAAGCCGCCCGTGCTCCGGATCGCCGCGACGGCGGCCGCCGGGCGGTAGTAGCCCGCATCGGAAGCCGGTGCGTGCTCGGGATTCTGGGCGACGACCTCGCCGTCGAGCCCTCGCGCCGGGAATCCGGGCCAGAGGAACACGTCGTTGTCGATGTGCAGGAACGGCTCGCGCTGCTCGCGGTACGCGTGCAACTTCCCGAGCGCCCACCAGGACGGGTCCTGCCCGGCGAGTCCGTCGAGCGTCAGGGAAATGTCGTCGAAGGGCAGCCGTAGCCGCCCGACGAGCAGATCGTGTCCCCAGCCGTCGGTCACCAACGCCGTCGTCGGGAAGAGGCGGGACGCGAGCCGGAACGACAGGATCCAGGACAACGCGTGGAAGAAGTCGCTCGGCCAATGCCTTCCGTGCCGGCGCCGGTACGGGACGCTCCAGAACGACCAGACCGCCCGGCGGATCGGCCGCGCGGCCCTGTCACCTGGACGGAGCACGCGGACCGGCGGAGGGCGCCAACCCGGCACGCTGATCTCGCCGTATCCGCCGTGGCGGGGGATTCCGGGCGCGAGCAACCGGCCGCCGATGGCGACCGCGGTGCCGGGGTCGTATCCGTAGTACGGCATCGCGCTGTGGTTCGGGCCGGGGAGGTCGAACGTTACGCTCGTTTGTGGTGTACTAGTACACCTTGGGCGCGACGACCGGTGAAAGCCTTCGCCGGTTCTGATCTTTCACGGTCAGGAGGAGTTTCTTGTCGTCACGAGCGGGGACGCAGCCCGTGTTCCTGGAACGCCTGCTGCTGGACGTGGAAATGCGGCGAGGGCAGGTCCATCGCCGTCTGGCCGTGCGAACCGTCATCGCCTGCGAACACGGCGTCGACGGCTTCCGGGACTCGGTCCCCGTCAAAGCGATCATCGGCTGCCGCGCCGAGACTTCGGTGCTGCGCTTCCCGAAGCCGTTGCGCAAAGGAGAACGGCACGAGTTCGTCTCCCTCGTCTGCGACGACGATCTGGACGGCGAGAGACAGTGGATCAATGTCGACGTCGACCATCACGGGATCGCGCCCGGCGCCGTCGACGGTGAGGGCAAGGTGATCGGAGGGCTGAACGTCAGCATCACGTTCGACGACCGCGTTCCCGAAGCCTGCTGGTGGTACGCGGAGCAGACCGAGTGCGAGCGCGTGGTCCGGCCGCCCGCCGGCGATCGGCGTCTGCTCGAGATCCGGCGCGGCGTCGTCGAGCACACGTTCGCGGGGCCTTGCCGTCCACGGGAGCAGTACGGCATCGCTTTTCGCTGAGGGGAGTGAACATGGCCGGTGACGTGGGCTTGGAGTCGCTGCTCGACTACGCGCGAGAGGACCGGGTCGGGCTCTCGGTCGTGGTCGCCGTGGCGGGAGCGAAGGCGGGCGAAGGTGCGACGTTCGCGGAGAAGACCGCGGTACTGCTCTCGGTGGTCGGTGACTTGATGGACCGGGGCGCGGTCCCCGGCGACCTGGTGGGCGCGGATCGCGACTTCGTGGCTTGGCCGGGGTCGAAGGCCGCCGTTCTTTCGCGGCTGGCGTGCGAGGTCAAAGCGCTGGGGGAGGAGGCGGCGACGGGGGAGCTTTGCTGGATCCACGATCCGGCCGCCGGTTCCGCTCTCGGGCCAGTGTAGCTTGAGGTGCTACGCGTCGCTACACTCTTCGTCATGAAGGTGATCACCCAGCGCGAGTTTCGCAACAACTCCGCCGCCGTCATGGATGCGGTCGAGGCAGGGGAGACGTATCACGTCACCCGCAACGGCGTTGAGGTGGCAGAACTCCGGCCTCTTTCTCGTAGGCGCCGTCTGAGTGCGGAGGAACTGGTTCAGCGGCACCGAGGGTTGCCTCGGGTCGAGGCGGCCCAGATCCGGCAGGAAGCCGACGACTTCTTCGGCTCTGAGGACCGGGTGGACACCGACGATGTGTGGGAGCGGCGCCGTGGCTGAGCGACCCGAGACGGGCGTGTTGGACACCTGCGCGTACATCGACCTCGGTCTTCTCGACCCCTCGGCGTTGCCTCGCTTGCCGGAGATCACCGCGATCACGATGGCTGAATTGCATCAAGGTGTGGCGATGGCCAAAGATCCGGCCGTACGTGCGGCACGCACCGAGAAACTCGGCGCCGCGATCGTGGACTTCGCCCCTTTGCCGTTCGACGGCGATGCGGCAGCCCGATACGGGACACTGGTGGCGCTGGTTCTCGCGGCGAACCGCGACCCGCGCCCTCGGCGGATGGACCTGATGATCGCCGCCATCGCGTCCTCGCGGGAGTTGCCGCTCTACACCCGCAACGAAGACGATTTCAAAGGGTTGGACAGCATGGTCGAGGTTGTCGCCATCTGAGCGTCGCCAAGGGCTTCTTCATGGAAGCCCTCGGAAATGTGCCGAGTTCCACGACTTCGGGAATTCGGTGTGAGAAGTTGCTGGAATTACTTCCAGCGGCAGGTTATCCAGATTGTTCGCCGTGGTGCAGTCCGCACTTCCCCGGAGCGAAATGCCGAACGGGGCCACCTACTGGGTAGGCAGCCCCGTTTCGCAACAGCTTTCAGCTCACCAGCCGCGTTCGCGCCACTCCGCCAGGTGCGCCCGCTGCTCACCAAGCGTCGAGTCGTCCCCATGCCCCGGGTAGAACCACGTCTCGTCCGGCAGTTCGTCGAAGATGCGGGAAGACACATCGTCCAGCAGCGACTTGAAGTCCTCCGGCGAGTTCGTCTTCCCGACGCCGCCGGGGAACAGCGAGTCCCCGGTGAACAGGTGCGGGTGCCCGTTCGGGTCGCGGTACAGCAGCGCGATGGAGCCAGGGGTGTGGCCGCGCAGGTGGATCACCTCGAGGGTGGTCTGCCCGACCTTCACCGTGTCGCCGTGTTCGACGAGGAAGTCCGGCGGGATCGGCAGCGGTTCGGCGTCCAGCGGGTGGGCGGCGGTGTTCGCGCCGTTCGCGCCGGCGACGGCGCCGAGGGCCTGCCAGTGGTCCTGGTGCTGGTGGGTGGTCACGACGGTCTTCAGCGCGGGCCGGTCGGGGCCGTGGCCGATGAGGTCGGAGATCCGCTCCGGGTCGTTCGCGGCGTCGATCAGCAGCGCTTCGTTCTCGGCGCGGCAGACGAGCAGATACGCGTTGTTGTCCATCGGGCCGACCGACAGCTTCGTGATGGTGAGCGCGTCCAGGGTGCGACGGGCGGCGTCGCCGCCGGGGTCGACATGCCCGGTGTAGGTCTCGACGATGTTCACACCGCATACGGTAGTCGTTCGCCTGCAATCGGTTCCACCCGCACAGGCGGCGCACAGGTGCAGGACGTAGGCTCGCGTCGCCCCGCCAGCCGAACCACAGGACGCTCGTGCCCGACGCTTCGCCGCGCGCCTCGCGCAAGATCAGCTGGGACGTCCTTCGCGTTGTAGCCGTCTTCGCGGTCATGCTCGGGCACGTCACCCATCAGGGGGCGCTTCTGCATCCCGAACTGGTGGGGTACCCCTTTCAGGTGACCGCTCAGTTCGGCGCGGCCATCCTTCTGGTGATTTCCGCCTTCTTCGTGTGCGCGAGCCTGCGCAAGGGGCGGCCCGGGCGGTGGCTGTGGAACCGGGTCGCGCGGCTGGTGCCCGCGTACCTGGTGGCGGTGGCCGTCACCTACGTCGTCGCCCGGTACGCGACGATCCGGTTCAGCGGTTTGCCGTTCCCGCCGGGACTGTCCGGATTCCTGTTCGGCGTGCCGCAGGGCCCGCCGTCCGATCCGTCGCCCTGGTACGTCCCCACCGGCGCCGATCTGCTCGCCAACCTGGGCATGGTCCAGGAATGGGGCTGGCGGTACGAGCTCTTCTACTATCTCGACGGCGCCTACTGGACGCTGCCGGTCCAGCTCGCCGCCTTCACCGCCGCCGCCCTGCTCTGGCCACGCCGGTGGCGCACCCACCGGCTCACCGTCGGGCTGCTCTGGGCGCTGATCCTGGTGCCGCTTTTCCTTCGGTTCGTCGTGTTCGACCCGGTTTCCACGCCGAAGCTCGTGGAGACCTTCTACTACGGCCTCGGCCTGCACCGCGTGCACGTCTTCGCCATCGGGATCGCGATCTGGCTGTGGTCGAAACGACGTCTAGCGCACTGGCACGTCGCGTTGTTCGTGCTCGCCGCCTGCGCCGCGCAGGACCTGCAGGTCTTCCCGTTCCACCAGGCCCTGCCGAACGATCCCGAGCGCTGGCCCTCGGCCATCGGGTTCGCGATCATGCTTCTGCTGGTGTGCCTGGCCGCGCGCGGACCGGACTGGCGGCTGCCGGGCATCTCCAGGGTCGCCCCGGCTGTTACCTGGCTCGCGGGCATCTCGTATGGTCTTTATCTGGTGCACCAGGAACTCGGTTACATCCTGGCCCGTGCCCTGCTGAACGCCGGCGTCCCCGGTTGGCTGCGGCTCCCCATCGTGCTGGCCGCCGCCGTGTTCGGGGGCTGGGCGATCACCGCCGGCGTTGAACGACCGGTCCACCGGTGGCTCACCGCTCGCCGGGATCGACGCGAAAAGCCGGGAAAACCGCAGGTCAAAGAGTCGGAACCGATTTCTGTCGGTGGTGCCTCGTAGCATGGATGCGGCCGCCCGTGCAGCTATCGACCGGGACGGCGACCGCAGCTGAGAATGAAACCTGAAGGGACCCTGGCGTGGCTGATCGCCTCGTTGTTCGCGGCGCCCGCGAGCACAACCTCCGCGGTGTGGATCTCGACCTGCCCCGCGACAGCCTGATCGTGTTCACCGGTCTGTCCGGGTCCGGGAAGTCGAGCCTCGCCTTCGACACCATCTTCGCCGAAGGGCAGCGGCGCTACGTCGAGTCGCTGTCGGCGTACGCGCGCCAGTTCCTCGGCCAGATGGACAAGCCGGACGTCGACTTCATCGAGGGCCTTTCGCCCGCGGTGTCGATCGACCAGAAGTCCACCTCGCGCAACCCGCGCTCGACCGTCGGCACCATCACCGAGGTCTACGACTACCTGCGCCTGCTCTACGCCCGCGCCGGAAAGGCGCACTGCCCGCAGTGCGGCGAGGCGATCAGCAAGCAGACCCCGCAGCAGATCGTCGACCAGGTGCTCGCGATGGAGGAGGGCACCCGCTTCCAGGTGCTCGCTCCGGTCGTCCGCGGCCGCAAGGGCGAGTACCTCGACCTCTTCGAGAACCTGCAGCAGCAGGGCTACGCGCGTGTCGTGGTCGACGGGACGGTCCACCCGCTCACCGACCCGCCGAAGCTGAAGAAGCAGGAAAAGCACCAGATCGCCGTCATCATCGACAGGCTCTCGGTGAAGACCAGCTCGCGGCAGCGGCTCACCGACTCCGTCGAGACGGCGCTCCGGCTGGCCGACGGCCTGATCGAGCTGGAGTTCGTCGACCTCCCGGAGAACGACCCGCATCGCGTACGCGGGTTCTCCGAGAACCTGGCCTGCCCGAACGGCCACCCGCTCGCGATCGAAGACCTCGAGCCGCGGTCGTTCTCCTTCAACGCGCCCTACGGCGCCTGCCCCGACTGCACCGGTATCGGCGTCCGCAAGGAGGTCGACCCGGAGCTCGTGGTCCCCGACGACGAGATGTCCCTCGGCGAGGGTGCCATCGCGCCGTGGGCGGGCGGCCAGAGCGCGGACTACTTCATCCGCCTGCTGGAGTCGCTTTCGGAGACCATCGGCTTCCGCATGGACACGCCGTGGCGCAAGCTGCCGGCGAAGGTGCAGAAGGCCGTCCTGCACGGCGTCGACGAGCAGGTCCACGTCCGCTACAAGAACCGCTACGGCCGCCAGCGTTCGTACTACGCGAGCTTCGAGGGTGTCATCCCGTTCCTCGAGCGGCGCCAGGAGCAGACCGAGTCCGAGTACATGCGTGAGCGGTACGAGGGCTACATGCGCGAGGTGCCGTGCCCGGCCTGTCAGGGCACGCGGCTCAAGCCGGAGATCCTCGCCGTCACCCTGGAGCACAAGACGCAGGGCGACCGGTCGATCGCCGAGGTCTGCGCCCTTTCGATCGCGGAGGCGTCGAAGTTCCTCGACGAACTGGAGCTCGGCAAGCGCGAGCAGGTGATCGCCGGCGCGGTGCTCAAGGAGATCCAGGCGCGACTGCGCTTCCTGCTCGACGTCGGCCTCAACTACCTCTCGCTCGACCGCGCCTCCGGGACGCTGTCCGGCGGCGAGGCGCAGCGCATCCGGCTCGCCACGCAGATCGGCTCCGGTCTGGTCGGCGTGCTGTACGTGCTGGACGAGCCGTCGATCGGGCTGCACCAGCGCGACAACCACCGCTTGATCGAGACGCTGGTCCGCCTGCGGGATCTCGGCAACACGCTGATCGTCGTCGAGCACGACGAGGACACCATCCGCTCCAGCGACTGGGTGGTCGACATCGGCCCCGGCGCCGGTGAGCACGGTGGCCACATCGTCCACAGTGGACCGTACAAGAAGATCCTGCGGAACAAGGAATCGATCACCGGCGCGTACCTGTCGGGCCGCACCAAGATCGAGGTCCCGGCGATCCGGCGCCCGATCGACAAGAAGCGGCAGCTGACCGTCGTCGGCGCGCGCGAGCACAACCTGCGCGGTCTCGACGTGTCGTTCCCGCTCGGCTGCCTCGTGTCGGTCACCGGTGTCTCGGGTTCCGGGAAGTCCACGCTGGTCAACGACATCCTCGCGACCGTGCTGGCGAACAAGCTCAACGGCGCCCGCCAGGTCCCCGGCCGGCACACCCGCGTGAACGGGCTGGCCAACGTCGACAAGCTGGTCCGTGTCGACCAGTCGCCGATCGGCCGCACCCCGCGGTCCAACCCGGCGACGTACACCGGCGTGTGGGACCACGTGCGCAAGCTGTTCGCCGCGACCACCGAGGCGAAGGTGCGGGGCTACCAGCAGGGCCGGTTCTCGTTCAACGTCAAGGGCGGCCGGTGCGAGGCCTGCGCCGGTGACGGCACGATCAAGATCGAGATGAACTTCCTGCCGGACGTCTACGTCCCGTGCGAGGTCTGCAAGGGCGACCGGTACAACCGCGAGACGCTCGAGGTGCACTACAAGGGCAAGACAGTCTCCGACGTGCTGAACATGCCGATCGAGGAGGCGGCCGAGTTCTTCGAGCCGATCAAGGCGATCCACCGGCACCTGGCGACCCTCGTCGACGTCGGCCTCGGCTACGTCCGGCTCGGGCAGCCCGCGCCGACGCTGTCGGGCGGTGAGGCGCAGCGCGTCAAGCTCGCCAGCGAACTGCAGAAGCGGTCCACCGGCAAGACGGTCTACATCCTCGACGAGCCGACCACGGGTCTGCACTTCGAGGACATCAGCAAGCTGATCGGCGTGATCAACGGGCTGGTGGACAAGGGCAACACGGTGATCGTCATCGAGCACAACCTCGACGTCATCAAGACCTCGGACTGGATCATCGACATGGGTCCCGAGGGTGGTTCCGGCGGTGGCACCGTGATCGCGGAGGGCACGCCGGAGCACGTCGCTTCGGTGGAGGAGAGTTACACCGGGCAGTTCTTGAAGACCGTTCTCGCATAGCGGCTCGTGAGTGGTAAGGACGGTTCTAACCGTCCTTACCGCTCACGAGGTCCAGCACCGGAGAAGCGGGCCCGTAGTAGAAGGCGCGCAGCCGGTACGAGGCGCCTTCTTCGCCCGGCATCGTGGCGAGCCCGGCCGACGTCGTCCCCGGATCGGAGACCTCGATCGGCACGAACTCGGCGGCGCCGGGTTTCTTGATCTCCACGAGGAAACCGTCTTCGTCGGTCGAGCGATCCGTCCAGCCGAACCGCACCATCTCCTCCGGCGCGGGCTCGGCCCGGAACGAGGCCGGAGCGGCCTTGCGATCACCCGTCCGCAGAGACGCGGCGGGACCGGCCGCGGCCGGAGTGGCACGGCCGGAAACCGTGACGGCGTCCGAAACGGCGCCGTAGAACGGCCGGATCCGGTAGTAGAACCGTGTTTCCGGCATCAGGTCCGGATGCCGGTAGGTCGTCTGCCGCGGCGGCACGAACTGCAGGATCGTGTATTCGCCCTGCGGATCGGTGGTGTACTCGACGACCCGCCCCGCGGCGGCCGGATCGTCGTCGGGCCAGCTCAGGTCGACGTTCACGGGATCCGTCAGCGTCGCGGTGAAACGGGGCTCCTCGCCGCATCCCGACACGAAGGCGACCGCCAGCAGAACGGCCACGAGTTTCCTTGGCACGCCGAGACCCTCCCGGGAATCAGGCGGCGGCGGAATCCGGAGGCGTCAGCATACGAGCGCGTCCGGTGATCGACAAGGCCCCGGTTGAACCGCGTCCCCGTGCCGTCCGTGTGGGAGGCAAGAGGAGGCGGACATGGAGAACCGAGGAGAGGCCGGTGCCGATGCACAGTTCGATCGCGGCGCGCGCCGAACGATCCACTCTGCCCCTGCGGGTTGCAGTACTGTCCTCGCCGACCCAGAAGACCGTCGGGAGGACGCGAGTGGCGATCGGAGGCTGGCGGCCCAAAAAGGCCAAAGGCGAGGACTTGGTCCGGCACTTGTACGCCGAACACGGGCGAAGCCTGCTGGCGTACGCGACGAGGCTGACCGGGGACCGCGCGGCCGCGGAGGATGTCGTGCAGGAGACCCTGGTCCGGGCCTGGAAGCACGCCGAAGACCTGGAGAACGACGCGAAGGGATCGGTGCGGGGCTGGCTGCTCACGGTGGCCCGCAACATCATCACCGACCGCGCGCGGGCCAGGGCGGCGCGGCCACCGGAAGTGGCGGAGCCGGAGGAAGGGGTGCCCACCCCGGCGGTCGAGCGGGATCACGCGCAGAGCGTCGTGGACTCGATGGCCGTGCTCGGGGCGATGGACGGCCTTTCCACGGAACATCGTGAGGTGCTGGTGGAGATCTACTACCGGGGCCGGACGGTGGCCGAAGCGGCACAGTCCCTCGGCGTGGCCCCGGGTACCGTTAAGTCGAGATCTTATTACGCGTTACGGGCGCTCAGAGCCGTGATGGCGGGACCTGGAAGGGAGGTAGCGCGATGAGTGCGGTGGGACACGACCAGGGCCAGCTCGCCGCCTACGTCCTCGGCGGGCTCACCGCGGCGGAAGCGGCCACGTTCGAGACACATCTGGCGAACTGCCCCACCTGCCGTCGCGAGGTGCGCGAGCTGTCGGAACTGCGGTACCGCCTCGACGAGGTACCGCCGGAGGCGTTCCTCGAAGGACCTCCCGACGGCGGGGACCTGCTGCTGCAGCGCACGCTGCGTCAGGTTCGCGAAGAAGAAGGCACTCAGGAGCGCAAGCCGCGGCGGCTCCTCGCCGTGGCCGGTGCCGCCGTACTGGTCGTCGTGGCGCTGGGCGCGGGCGTGCTGGTCGGACGGCAGACATCCCCCGAACCGGCGACGGTGGCGCTGCCGGTGCCGACGGTGGCGGCCCCGGTGCCCGGCACCCGGGATCTCGCGGCCACCAACCGGGACACGGGAGTGCAAGTGGCGGTACGGGTGGTTCCGGCCGCGGGATGGGTGCGCCTGCACGCCAAGGCGACCGGCGTCCGCGAGGGTGAGAAGTGCTCGCTCATCGTGGTGACCAAAAGCGGAGAGCGGGTCAACGCGGGCAGCTGGCTCGTTTCGGAGAAGGGGCAGCGCGAGGGGACCGGTGTCGACGGTTCCGCGTTGGTCGCCCCGGGCGACGTGGCCTCGGTCGACGTCGTGACCATGGACGGCCGGAACCTGGTGTCGGCGCGCGTATGACGGATTCGTTCGCGGGTCGCGGAGGCGGTTGGTACCGTTTCCGCGACACGTGGCTGCTTCCGGCCTCGCCCAAGGCGGTTTTCGACGCCGTCGTCGACCTGGCCGCGTATCCGCTGTGGTGGCGCGACGTCCGATCGGTCAGCCAGGTGGACGAGGACACCGCCGAACTCGTCTGCCGGTCCAGGCTGCCGTACGCGCTGACCGTACGGATGCACCGGGACCGGCAGGACGAGCGCGAGGGCCGGGTGCGGGTCCTGCTCAGCGGCGATCTCGAAGGAACGCTGGCCGGCGCGCTGATGGCGGTGGGGACCGGCACCAGGCTGGAGATCACGCAGGAGGTCGAGGCGCGGAAACCGTTGCTGCGCAAGCTCGATCGGATAGCGCGGCCGGTGTTCCGGATCAACCACGCGCTCATGATGCGGCGGGGTCACAACGGATTACGGGGGTATCTGCGGGCGTCCGCGGGATAGGCTCGCGCCATGCGTGTCGCCACTGTGCAGCCGTTCACCGTCCCCGCGGATCCTTCCGCGAACATCGCCGAACACGCGAGGCTGATCCGGATCGCGGAGGCCGATCTCTGCGTCTTCCCCGAACTTTCCCTGACCGGCTTGGAATTCGAGGCGCTCGCCGCCGATCCGGCGCTCTGGCTGTCCTCGGAGGATCCCCGCCTCGAACCGCTCCGGGAAGCTTGCCGGGCCAGTGGTGTCCATGCCGTCATCGGCCTTCCGCTCGTGGAGGACGGACGACGGCTCATCGGCTCGATCGTCCTCGGGCCGGCCGGGGAAACCGTTGCCACCTATGCGAAACGGAACCTGCACAACAGCGAGGAAGAGCTGTTCGAACCGGGCACGCGGCAGGTGATCGCCGAGGTCGGTGGCAGGCGTCTCGGCCTCGCGATCTGTCTCGACGCGGCGAATCCGGATCATGCGCGGGAGCTCGCCGAGGCGGGTGCCGAGGTCTACGTCCTCAGCGCGCTCTTCAGTGCCGGCCAGGAACAGCGGCTGCTCGACCAGGTGGGCGTCGCGGCCGGATACGGGATGTGGGTGGTGCTTTCCCAGTATTCCGGCAAGACCGGCGGGATGGTCGCGTTCGGCGGCAGCGGGGTCTGGAAACCCGGAGGCGCCGCCGAGGTACGCCTCGGCGGCGAGGTCTCCGAATGGGCCTACGCGACGATCGTTTCCTGAACCTTCCGGGTGCGAAGGAACACCGTCGCGGAGAAGACGGCGAGAGCGAGCAGTCCGGCGCTCAACGCGTACGCCGTCCGGTAGCCGCTGGTGAGGGCTTCGGGAATCGCGGTGCCCTCGGCCAGGAGCGAGCCGGTGCGGGACGCGGCGGCGGTCGCGAGTACGGCGGTCCCCATGGCCGCGCCGATCTGCTGCGTGGTGTTGATCAGTCCCGAAGCGACCCCGGCGTCGGCGGGGGCGACGCCGGACATCGCCTGCCCCATCAGTGCCGGCATCGCCGCGCCGAACCCGATGCCCATCAGGACGAGCGCGGGCAGAACGTCCGTCGCGTAGTCACCGTCCGCCTCGACGGTGGCGAGGAAGCCGAGCGCCAGCGTGACCAGGGAAAGCCCGGTGACAAGTACCGCTCGTGCCCCGAAGCGGTGGTTCAGCCGTTCGGCGAAGACCAGCGACATCACCGCGATCGCCAGCGGTGCGGGCAGGAAGGCGAACCCGGTGCTCAACGCGTCGAGTTCGAGCACTCGCTGCAGATAGAGCGCGGTGATGAACTGGAAGCCGAACAGCCCGGCGACCATCAGCACCATCACGGCGTTCGCCCCGGACACCGCGCGGAGCCGGAAGATCCGCAGCGGCAGCAGCGGCTGACGGGCCTTCGCCTGCCGGAGCACGAAGCCGGCGAGAAGAAGCAGCGACACCGCGAGCAGCCCGAGCGTGCGGGCGTCGGCCCAGGTGTACTCCTCGGCCTTGACGATCGTGTAGACCAGCAGCATCAGCCCGCCGGTGACCAGCCCGGCGCCGGTGGCGTCGGTGCCGCCGCGCAGGCCGGGGCCCCGGTCGTCGGCGAGCAGGCGGACGGCCAGTGCCAGCGCGATCGCGCCGATCGGCAGGTTGACGAAGAACGTCCAGTGCCAGTCGAGCAGTTGCGTGAGCGTTCCGCCCGCGATGAGCCCGATCGACGAGCCCGCGGCCTGGGTGAAGCTGTAGACGCCGATGGCCTTCGCCCGTGCCCGGGGTTCCGGGTAGAGCGTGGTGATCATGCCGAGCACGACGGCCGACGCCAGCGCGCCGCCCGCGCCCTGCAGGAAGCGGAACACGATGAGCTGCGCCTGGTCCTGCGCGATTCCGCAGAGCAGCGAGGCGAGTGTGAACAGGCCGAGCCCGGCAAGGAAGACGCGTTTCCGCCCGATCAGGTCGCCCAGCCTGCCGGACAACAGGAGCAGCCCGGCGAAGGCGATCAGGTAGGCGTTGACCACCCAGGCCAGGGTGGACGGCGTGAAGCCGAGGTCGTTCTGGATCGCGGGCAGCGCGACGGCGACGATCGAGCCGTCGAGGACGACCATCAGCGAGACGGCGCAAAGGACGGCGAGGGTGAGAGCGCGCATGGTGATCCTTCGAGATTCCCCAGGTGATGCCTTGGTGCACCACTTGTAACAGCGCCCATCTTGTGTGACTCTGTTCCTCGCCGGAAGGAGGCACTTTCATGTCCCAGGGGAACACCGATGTGACCGCGCAGGCCAGGCTGGTCGATCCGGAAAAACTCGAGGTGTGCACCGTGCTCGAGGTGATCAACCGGATCAGCGGCAAGTGGGCGATCGGCATCCTGTTGGAGGCCACGCGTGGTCCGGTGCGGTTCACCGAACTCGAACGCTCGGTGGAGGGGATCAGCAGGCGGATGCTCACGCTGACATTGCGGAACCTCGAACGCGACGGCCTGCTCGTGCGCACGGTGTACCCGACGGTGCCGCCGAAGGTGGAGTACGAGGCCACGCCGATGGCGAAGGAACTTTATGCGTCGCTGAGCGGTTTGCTGAGCTGGGCCGAGCGCCACCGCGACTCGATCGCCGCGTCCCGCGTCGTCTACGACGAGAAGGTCAGCGCCTGACGTCCGCCGCGTGCACGGCGCGTTGGACGTGCGAGCACAGCATGGCGAAGTACATCTTGTGGAACGGCAGATCCGTGCCGTTCTTCGCGGACCAGCTTTCCCACAGCCCGTCCGGCCGCAGATAGCGTGACGTGTACGCGGTCGTGAGGTCGGCGTCGATGTGGTGCAGGGCCGCGAGCGCCCATTCCTGGTCGTAGCGCAGGTCCGGCTGCGCGAGGTAGTGGTCCAGATAGGACACGAGGATCTCGGCGTCGGCGATCGTGCCGAACCGGGCGAGCGCGAAACAGTAGCCCTGCCCGGCGAAGACCAGGCCGCTTTCCAGGAACAGTTCCCGGATGCGGCCTCGCCACGCGGTGCGGCGGTCGACGCCGACGAGCCACGCCGCGGTGATCCGTGGCCGCCAGTCCGCCGCGAGCAGCTCTTCGAGTTCGTCGTCGGTGATGCTCCGCGCGTCCTCGACGAGGTCGCGCAGGAAGGCCTCGCGTTCGGGGTCGCTCATCATCCCGGCGAAGTTGCCGTGCAGCAGCTTCGAGTACCGCGAGACCACGTAACGGTCGATGGCGTCCGGCATGCCGGTGAGTTTCCCAGAAAAGAAGGAACCGCGGTGCGAGGACGGGGGACCCTCGCACCGCGGTTCCGGTTCACCGCCGGGCGCTACGCGTGCGCCACGGTCTTTTCCCTGTCGCCTTCGGGATCCTGCGATGTGTCGGGATGGTCGTCGATCAGGGTGGCTTCGTCGAACGGCGCCTGGCCGCTGAAGACCCGGTTGGCCTGGTCGCGGTCGAATTCCTTGGTCCAGGTGCCGACCAGGACGGTCGCGACGGCATTGCCGGCGAAGTTGGTCAGCGCGCGGGCCTCGGACATGAACCGGTCGATGCCGAGGATGAAGCCGACGCCGTCGACCAGTTCCGGCCGGTGCGACTGGAGGCCGCCGGCGAGGGTGGCGATCCCGGCGCCGCTGACGCCCGCCGCACCCTTCGACGCGATGATCATGAACAGCAGCAACGAGATCTGTTCGCCGACGCCCAGCGGCTGGTCCTGCGCGCTGGCGATGAACAGCGTCGCCATCGTCAGGTAGATGGCCGTGCCGTCGAGGTTGAACGAGTAGCCGGTGGGCACGGTGATGCCGACGACCGGTTTGGAGACCCCGAGGTGCTCCATCTTCGCGATCAGGCGGGGCAGCGCCGATTCGGACGACGAGGTCGACAGGATCAGCAGGAACTCGCGGCCCAGGTAGCGCAGCAGGGTGAAGATGTTGATCCGCGCGCCGAGCCACAGGACCGAGCCGAGCACGCCGAACACGAACACCAGGCAGGTCAGGTAGAAGCCGATCATGATGACGGCGAGGCTGCGCAGCGCGCCCCAGCCGGTTTCGCCGACCACCGCGGCGATCGCGCCGAACGCGCCGACCGGGGCGGCCCACATGATCATGGCGAGGATCCGGAACACCAGCCGCTGGATGTGCTCGATGCCGCGGCGGATCGGCTCACCCTTGGTGCCCAGCTTCTGCACGGCGAATCCGGCGAGCAGCGCGACCAGGAGTGTCTGCAGCACCTGGCCTTCGGTGAACGCGGAACCGAAGCTGGTGGGGATGATGCCCATCAGGAAGTCGACGGTGCCTTCGCCGCCTTCGGCCTGCTTGTGCGCCTTCGCGGCGGCGGCGGGGTCGAGGTGCAGGCCCTCGCCCGGGTGCAGGAGGTTGCCGACGACGAGACCGATCGCGAGCGCGAAGGTCGACATCATCAGGAAGTAGCCGAGCGACAGCAGCCCGACCTTGCCGACCTTCGCGGCCTTCGCCACCGATCCGATACCGAGGACGATGGTGCAGAAGATGATGGGGGAGATCATCATCTTGATCAGGTTGACGAAACCCGTGCCGAGCGGCTTGAGTTCCTTGGCCAGATCCGGCGCGGCGAACCCGACGATGACGCCGAGGACCACCGCCGCGATCACGGCCAGGTACAGGTAGTGCATCTTGTCGCGACGTCGTGGCGCCGCTTCCGGCGTTGTAGGCACCTTTGCCTCCAGCTCAGGGGGGTGTCCGTGGGATCGCCGGTCACTATCACCCGGACAGGTGAGCTGGGTCACGGTTGTGTTCATTGAGTTCGCGCGAGCGGTTTCCGGGGAATTCCGGCCGGGCGCGCCGAGCGGCCCCGCGAACGGTGTGCTGGTATGAGCGGGTGCCCTCGACGACGCGGATCCGGACCAGGCGCGGCAGTCTCGCCCGCCAGCTGCTGGTTCTCCAGCTCGTGGTGCTTTTCGTGCTTGTCGCGGCGGGGCTGACCTTCGCCTATCTCGATTCCGTCCGGGCCACCGAAGACCGGGCGGAGGACAAGGTGATCGCGGTCGCCGAAGCGGTGGCGGACGCGCCGGGGGTGCTGGCCGCACTGTCCACATCGGAGCCCACTGCCACGCTGCAGCCGTTCGCGCAGCGTGTCCGCGCGGACACGGAAGTGGATTTCGTGACCATCATGGACAAGAACGGGATCCGCTACACGCATCCGAATCCGGAGCTGATCGGGCAGCCGTTCATCGGCAACATCGGCGAGGCGCAACGCGGCGGAAGGGTGCTCGAGACCTACGCCGGCTCGCTCGGGCCGTCCGAACGTGTCGTGGTCCCGGTGCACGGTGCCGCCGGACAGGTCGTCGCGCTGGTGTCGGTCGGCATCACCGTCGAAGCGATCGACGCCGAACTGAGGGAACGGCTGTGGCCGCTGATCGGCGTCGCGGTGGCGGTGCTGGTGGTCGGCGGGATCGGCAGCTACCTGGTGAGTGCCCGGCTCCGGCGGCAGACCAGGGGGATCGCGCCCGAGGAACTGAGCAACCTGTTCGAGTACCACGAAGCCGTCCTTCATTCCGTGCGCGAGGGGCTGCTGCTCGTCGGCGGCGACGGGCGGGTGGTGCTGTGCAACGACGGAGCCCGCGCGCTGCTGGAGGTCACCGACGATCCGGTGGGCCGCGAACTGTCCGCATTGGACATTCCCGAGGATCTCGTCGAAGCGTTCACCTCGGGTGAGGAGCGCACCGACGAACTCCATCTCACCGAGGCCAGGGTGCTCGTCGTCAGCACGTCGCCGGTGCGCTCGCGCGGAAAGGCGATGGGCACCGTGGTGATCCTGCGCGACCACACGGAACTTCAGGCGCTGACCGGGGAACTGACTACCGTGCGCGGCCTGGCCGAGGCGCTGAAGTCGCAGGCGCACGAGGCGGCGAACCGGCTCCACACCGTCGTTTCGCTGGTCGAGATCGGCCGCCCCGAACAGGCCGTCGAGTTCGCGACCGAAGAACTCGCGCTGGCGCAGGAACTCACCGACCGCGTGGTCGGCGCGGTCGCCGAACCGGTGCTCGCGGCGTTGCTGCTGGGCAAGGCGGCGGAGGCGAGCGAGCGCGGTGTCGAGTTCACGATCACGCCGGACACCGTCATGGAGGACGCGGACACCGGTGTCCCGCCACGCGACCTGGTGACCATCCTCGGCAACCTGATCGACAACGGCATCGACGCGGCGGCGGGGAACGCCGGCGACGGTGGACGGCCCGGCGTCGAAGTCACCGTGCGGTCCGACCCCGAGGGCCTGTGGCTGCGGGTCGCCGACACCGGCCCCGGCGTGGACGACGTCGAGGACGTGTTCCGGCGCGGCTGGTCCACCAAACCCGAGGACGGGCACGGGCTCGGCTTGGCACTGGTGGGTCAGGCGGTGCGGCGGCACAGTGGGACGATCGACGTCGGCCGTGCCGAGGGCGCGGTGTTCACCGTTCGCCTGCCGCCGAAGGAGTCCGCGCGATGATCAAGGTGCTGGTCGTCGAGGACGAACCGGTGGCCGCCGACGCGCATCGGGTGTACGTCGAGCGGATGCCCGGCTTCACCGTGTCCGGTGTCGTCCACTCCGGCGGCGACGCCCTGCGGTTCTGCGAACGCGAACCGGTGGACCTGGTGCTGCTGGACTTCTATCTCCCGGACACGCACGGTCTCGCCGTCTGCCGGTCGCTGCGCGCGGCCGGGCTCCCGATCGACGTCATCGCGGTGACCTCGGCGCGGGATCTGGCGCTGGTGAAGGCCGCCGTGTCGGTCGGCGTGGTGCAGTACCTGCTGAAACCGTTCACTTTCGCCTCCCTGCGGGAGAAACTCGAGCGCTACGCCGAGTTCCACGGCGCTTCGGGTGAGGTCACCGGACAGGCCGAGATCGATCGCGCGCTCGGCACCCTGCACACCACCGAGCGGCAGGTCCTGCCGAAGGGGATGAGCGCGCAGACCCTGGAGTCGATCACCGAGGTCCTCGCCTCGGCCGCGGACGGCCTCTCCGCCGGGGCGGCCGCGACCGCGATCGGCGCCTCCCGCGTCACCGCGCGCCGATACCTCGAATACCTCGCCGACAACGGCCTCGCCCAGCGCGAACCCCGCTACGGCCAGGTCGGCCGCCCCGAAGTCTGGTACAAACCGAAAACCGTATAACGACCTATACCGCGACCCGCGGGCTACCTTGGGATCGTGAAGATCGGCGAACTCGCGCGGAAGACCGGGGTCAGCGTCCGCGCGCTGCGCTATTACGAGGAAGAGGGCTTGATCAGCCCCGGCCGCGAAGGCAACGGCTATCGCGATTTCCGCGAAGGCTCGGTCGAGGCCGTCCTGCAGATCCGCGGGATGCTCGACGCCGGACTGCCGGTGCGGCTGATCCGCGAAGTCCTGCCGTACCTCGACGGACCGGAGGAGGTCCGGCCGAAGGAGCCGTGCGAGTACATGATCGGCGAGGTCGCGCGGCAGCGGGAAGTGCTCGATCGACGGATCGCGCTCATGACCCGCAATCGCGAGGCCCTCGACGCGTACCTCCGCGACTTGACCCTCACGCAAATGTGAGGGTTTTAGCGTGCGGACATGACTTCGATGCGCGCGCTGCGACAGAACTCCTCGAACGGTCCCGAAGATCTCCACTTGATCACCGACGCACCCGTTCCGGTGCCGGGACCAGGTGAAATCCTGCTGAAGGTCACCGCCGCCGGGGTCAACTTCGCCGACGTCATGCAGACGCGGGGCACGTACGAGGGCGGCCCGGCAGCCCCGTACGTCGCCGGGTTCGAGGCGGCAGGCGAGGTCGTGGCTCTGGGGGAAGGGGTGACCACGCCCGCGGTCGGGGACCACGTCGTCGGGACCGGCGGCGGGGCTTTCGCCGAGTACATGGTCATGTCCGCGGCCGGCGCGGTACCAGTGCCCGGCGGCTGGTCGGACGAGCAGGCGATCGGGCTGATCCTGAACTGGGTCACGGCGCTCGCCGCGCTCAAGCCGCTGGGCAGGCTGGCCGCCGGTGAGACCGTGCTGGTGCAGGCGGCGGCGGGCGGGGTCGGCCAGGCCGCGGTCCGGCTGGCCAAGCACTACGGGGCGACCGTCATCGGCGCCGCGTCGCCGGGCAAGCACGACTCTGTGCGGGCGCTGGGCGCCGACCGGGTGATCGCTTACGGCGAAGAGACGGGCGACGTGGACCTCGTGCTCGAATCGGTGGGCGGCGCGGCTTTCTCCGCCAGTCTGGCGGCGGCCAAACGGGTCACCGGACGCGTCGTGGTCTACGGCGTCGCCGGGGGAGAGGTCGCGATCACCAACCGGGACTTGAACTTCCGGCATCAGATCCACGTGATCGGGCTGCATCTCGGCGTCCTGATCGAGCACGCGCCCGCGATCTTCGCGGAGCTGATGGACGAACTGCGTGCCCTGATCGCGGCCTGGGTCTGCGTGCCAGGGACGCCGGCGGTGTACGACCTCGCGGACGGGCCGAAGGCGCTCGCGGAACTCGAAGCGCGGGCGACGTCGGGAAAGCTGGTGCTCCGGCCTTGAGCCCGGCATAGTCGTATGCGAACACGTGCATGTCAATAGGGCGAAAGTGTTGGTAAATCACCAGCTGCCGGAAGCGACGAAAGTTGGTGCCGGGCCCCGGCCGGGACTTCTAAATTCACGAACCATTCCGTTGTCCTGACAAGGAGTGGGTCCATGGCAAGGAAGTTCTTCGTCTCCGCGTCCGTGAGCTTGGCGCTGCTGGCCGTCCCGGTCACCGCGGGCCAGGCCACGGCGGCGGTCCAGCCTGCTCAGCAGACCGCGGCGGCGACCACGGTCTACTACGACGCCTCCGGGGCGCCCAGCTTCCGCGCCGCCATCCAGGCGGGCGTGGCGAACTGGAACAACTCGGTGTCCAACGTGAAGCTGCAGGAGAGCTCGTCGGGCGCCACCCTGCGCTACACCGAGGGCAACGACCCCTCGGGTTCGTACGCCGAGACCGACGGCCACGGCCGCGGCACGATCTTCATCGACTACACGCAGGCGCGGGAGTACGACCAGACGCGGATCGCCGCGCACGAGACCGGCCACGCGCTCGGCCTGCCGGACAACTACCAGGGCCCGTGCTCCGAGCTGATGTCCGGCGGTGGCCCCGGCCCGTCCTGCACCAACGCGAAGCCGAACGCCCAGGAGGTCTCGCGGGTGAACTCGCTGTGGGCCAACGGGCTCGTCGCGGCGGGTGTCATGCAGCGCATCTACAACTGACGCTTCGGGTCCCTCGTGCCATTCGGTGCCGGTGGGTGCCCGGCCCGGCCGCGGCCCTGGTGAGCATGTCGCGAAAGCCACTTTCGAGACGTCTGGTGTCCCGAAAGTGGCTTTCGCGACAGCGCCACGGAAAGCAGTTTCAGGACATCCCGCGGATGGCGCACAAGGGTCGTACAAAATCCCCGTCGCCTTTAGCATGATCCGATGCGNGCGAAAGCCACTTTCGAGACGTCTGGTGTCCCGAAAGTGGCTTTCGCGACAGCGCCACGGAAAGCAGTTTCAGGACATCCCGCGGATGGCGCACAAGGGTCGTACAAAATCCCCGTCGCCTTTAGCATGATCCGATGCGCCGGGCGTCGAGGATTCTCGTACCGGCGGCGCTGCTGTTCAGCGCCGTGGTGGCGAGCAGCGGGATCGCCTCCGCGCCGCCACCGCCGGTGGCTCCCGTCGCCGGGCTGAACGAACTCTGGAACGACTACGGCGATCAGGGCGGCCACTGGACCGGCGGGGATCGCACGGTGTCGGTCCCGCTTCCCGACGGCCGCACCGCGTGGCTGTTCTCGGACACGTTCCTCGGCACGGTGAATCCCGACCACAGCCGCCCCCGGGACAGCCCGATCGCCCGCAACACCCTGGTCGTCCAGCGTCCGGACGGCACGCTGGGGGAGACGCTGCACGGCGGCACCCCGGACGAGCCGGAGGCGCTGATCGGGCTCGCGGGTTCCGGCGAGCACTACTGGGTCGGTGACGGAGTCGTCCAAGGCGACGTCCTGCGGGTGCTCTACAACCGTTACCGGACGACGGGTCCGGGCGGCCTGGACTTCCGGGGCACCGGGACGTCGCTGGCCACCTTCCGGCTGCCCGCGCTGACGCCGTCCGAGCTGCTGGTGATCCCGGTGAGCGAGAAGGTCGCGTGGGGATCGGAGCTGCTCGAAGACGGCGGCCACACCTACATCTACGGTGCCGAACAAGGCCATCTGAGGCTCGCCAGGGTGCCCGGCGGAGGACTTCGCGGACCGTGGCGGTTCTGGACCGGCGCCGGTTGGTCGCCCCACGAGGAGGACTCGGTCCGGATGCTGTCCGGGGTCGGGACGGCGTTTTCGGTGAACCGTGTCGGCGGCGAATACGTGCTGATCACCATGGACACCAGTCCCGGCTTCAGCCCCGTGATGCTCGCCTACACCGCGAGTTCGCCGACCGGCCCGTTCGGCCGTCCCGTCGTGCTCCACCGGGCGCCCGAAGCCAGTGACCGGCGCATCGTCTACGACGCGACGGCGCATCCGCAGTTGAGCCGTCCCGGGAAGCTCACGGTCTCGTACAACGTGAACAGCCTGGATCACGCCGACAACATCGCGGACGCGCGGATCTACCGGCCGCGGTTCGTCGAGGTCGCCTGGCCGCCTGCCCTACGCTTCATCGAGTGATCGAGATACTCGACGACCTCGACGTCCTCACCCGGCCGGATGTCGATCCGCGCGACCTGAGCCTCGCCGGCGCCCGCTACGGGTCGAAAGCCGCCGACACCGTCACCCGCGACAGCGTCATCGAGGTCACGCTCTCGCCGATCGTCCACCGCTCGATCGGCGGAAGCGGCCGGGCCACGGAGTACTACGGCGCGGACGGTGAGCCCCTCTCTCGTGAAGAGGTGGTCGAGAACGCCGTCGAAACCGAGGGAATCGTTCACTTTTCCGGCAAATTCAGCTACCGGATCGTCGGCGGAACGGTCTCCGGGTTCGCCTTCTACGGTGCCGAGCGTGGTCTTCTCGCGCACTTCGGGTATCTGCGGTCTCGTGACGAGTTCCTCGGCGTGTTCGGAACGCCCGATCTCGTCGAGGAGAGCTTCGATACCGGCGAGCTGATGGGATACCGCCATCGCTACCGGAACGCCGGGAAACAGGTCTTCTGGGACAGCTGGGACGATCGCGTGAGCTGGTTGAACATCGGCGACTTCGGCTTTCACTGATCATTCGAGCGCGCGGCCTCCCTGCCCTTCGATGGTCAGGGGGACCGGCGAGTCACCGGTGAGCTGGTTCAGCCGGCTCATGGTCCGGTCCAGCTGCTCCGCCAGCCGCGGAATCGTGCTCGACGGCAGGTACGCCTCCGCGCCGGCGTCGAGCAGGCGGCGCACCGGGCCCTCGTACTTGACGCCGAGCTCGGCGTCCTCGATCTCCGTGAGCACGATCCGGGCCTTCGGATACAGCGCGCGGAAATTGCCGATCAACTGCGGGCTGCCCGGCGGGACCAGCAGGACGTCGACGGTCGGGGGAGCCGAACGCAGGTCCAGCACGAGGTAGCCGGGGCCGAGCCGCTCGGACAGCGCATTCCGGGCCGTCGCCGACAGCTTCATGGCGGTGGCCACCACCGTGATGTCGTCGGAGTCCGCCGAACGCACAGGTTCTTCGCGGGCAGCGGCGGAAATCGTCCCGATGGTCTCGCCGTTCCGGGTGATGAGCACGTTCTCGCCGGGGCGGAGGGTGCCGATGAGCGCTACGAGTTCTTCAGGAAGCTGGGAGGCGTCGACCCACTGATCACTCATCACCCCATGATGGCCCCCTTCCCGGCGCGAGGCGCAAGGACGGGGGCGATCACGCGTTCACCGCTGCCGCGGCCGCCCCGGGACTCCGGGCCGCGTCTGCCAGGGATGCGGCCCGTCGAGCGGCCGGTACTCGACGCCCAGCGCGTCCAGCCGGGGCAGGTGGTGGTCCCGCAAACGCGGCAGGAACTCGGCGTAGTCCCGCCCGTCCGGCTCGCTCCACGCCACCTCGGCGAAGGCGCACAGACGCGGGAACGCGACGTAATCCACCCGCCGCACGGTGTCGAGATGCTCAGACCACACCTGCGCCTGCGCGCCGAGAATCGACTTCCCCTCGGGGAAATCGGCGGGCACCGGCTCGTAGCCGTAGAAGCTCTCCAGCGTGCTCAGGTACCCGACCGGGATCGGTTCGTCCGGGTGATCGGACTGCCGGTGGTCCAGGTACACGTGCTCCTCGGGACACATGACGACGTCGTGCCCGGCGGCCGCCGCGCGGGCGCCGGCCGCTTCGCTCTGCCACGAGCCGATGACCATCGGCGGTAGGTCGCCCGCTTCGAGTACTTCGTCCCAGCCGAGCGGACGACGCCCCCGATCGACCAGGTGTTGCGCGATCTCGCGGACGAATCGGCCGTGCTCTTCGGTCGCACCAGGGACCTCGTCACCGCCGAGCGCGATGACCTCGGACGGGAAGATCTCCAGCACGTGGTCGAAGACGCGTTTGAAGAAGTCCACAGTGGACTGATCGGTGTTCAGCAGTGACGTGCTGATGCCCCAGCTCGTCCACACCTCCCACGGCTCGTCGGTTTCCGGGCCGAGCTCGGGGTACGCGGTGATCGCGGCCCGTGCGTGCCCGGGGATGTCGACCTCCGGGACCACCGTCACCGAACGCGCGGCGGCGTAAGCGACGATCTCGCGGAGATCGTCGGCCGAGTAGAACCCGCCGTGCGGCCGCCCGTCCCGCTCCGGACCGTCGTGCCGTCCGACCATGGACGACTTCCGCCAGCCGCCGACCTCGGTCAGCCTGGGGAACTCGGGGATCTCGATCCGCCAGCCCTGGTCGTCGGTCAGGTGCAGGTTGAGCACGTTGAGCTTGTGCACGGCGATCAGGTCGATGAACCGCAGCACCTCGGCCTTGGTTCGGAAGTGCCTTGCCACGTCCAGCAGACAGCCTCGCCAGCCGAACCGCGGGTGGTCCGTGACGACGCCGCACGGGATCGTCTGCTGTCCACTGTGGATCGGAGCGGCCCGGAACGCGTCCGGCCCGATCAGCTGCCGGAGTGTCTGGCGACCGTAGAACTCGCCCGCCGCGTCGGCCGCGTGCAGTGTCACACCGGACGGATCGATCTCCAGCCGGTAACCCTCGGCGGGCAGGAGGTCGTCGCGGCGCACGTCCACTTCGGACGGTACTGGGCATTGTCCCGGCAAGGGTTCCACCGAGACGGGACGGGGGAGCAACGTTTCGAAGCCAGGCATGTCAACCCTTCACCGCGCCGCCCATGACGGACACGAGTCGTCGTTGCACGAGAATGAAGAACACCAGCACCGGGATGGTCATCAGCGTCGAACCCGCCATCACCGCGCCCCAGTCGGTGTCCTCCGGTTTAAAGAACACCAGGATCGCCAGCGGGAGCGTCTGGTTCTCGGTGTTGGAGATGATGAACGTCTTCGCGAACAGGAAGTCGTTCCAGGCGTGGATGAACGCCAGCACGCTGATCGCCACCAGACCGGGCGCCACCAGCGGGAAGAGGATCTGCCAGGTGAACCGCATACGGCTCGCCCCGTCGATCTTCGAGGCCTCTTCCAGCTCCTGCGGTACCGCGGCGACGAAACCGCGCAGCATCCAGATCGCGAACGGCAGGCTGAACGCCAGGTGCACCAGGATCAGCGAGCCGAGGTGGTTGGTGCCGAACGCCGGCGCGACGTCGCCGACCGACCGCATCAGGAAGAACAGCGGGATTGTCAGCGCCTCGACCGGCACCATCTGCGCCACCAGCACCATCACCAGCAGCACGGTCCGGCCCTTGAAGTTGAACCGTGTCAGCGCGACCGCCGAAAGGAACGAGAGCAGCAGCGACAACGCCACCACCACGACGGCGACGATCACGCTGTTCAGGAAGAACATCGCGAAGCCTTCGCCGCTCAGCACGCGTTCGAAGTGTTCGAGCGTCGGCGTGAGCGTCCAGGGCCGGGGGTTCTCCGCCTGGATCTGCCCGGTGGGTTTGAAGGCCGACAGCACCATCCAGTACACCGGGAAGGCGACCATCCCCGCGATCACCACGCAGATGATCTCGGCGATCAGCCTCCCGGGTTTGTGGACCCGGCGGCCCGCGGTCACACCCATCCCGCGCTCCGGCGTTGCGACCGGACGTACAGCCCGGTGATGGACAGCAGCAGCAAGGTCATCACGACTCCGAGCGCCGCGCCGAGACCGTATTCCTGTCCGGCGAAGGCCTGTTGATAGGCGAAGACGTTGAGCACGAGGTTGCGCCCGGCCACGCCGCCGCCGTTGGTCATCACGTAGATCTGCGTGAAGATCTTGAAGTCCCAGATGATCGACTGGATGGTGGCGATGGTCAGCAGCGGCCGCACCATCGGCAGCGTGATCGACCACGTGGTGCGCCAGGTCGACGCGCCGTCGAGGTACGCGGCCTCGACGACCTCCTCCGGCACTCCCTTGAGCCCCGCGTACATCGTCACCATGACGAACGGGAACGAGCACCAGATGACCTCCGCGGCCACCAGCCCGAACGTGCTGTAGGTGTCGAAGGTCCAGGAGTGGTTCGCCATCCCGGTGAAGCCGATGCCCGAAAGCACCTCGTTGACCAGGCCGAAGTCCGCGTCGAACAGGAACAGCCAGACGTACGAGCCCGCCATCGCCGGCGTCGCCCACGCGGCGAGCGCCGCCAGGAACAGCGGGACGCGCGCCCACGCGCGGACCCGGGTCGCCAGTACGGCGAGCCCCGTCCCGAGCGCGAGGCTGCCGACGACACAGACCGCGGTGAACCCGAGGGTCTTGGCCAGCACCTCCCAGAATTGCAGGTTCTCCAGCAGTTCGACGTAGTTGCCGAAGCCGAGGAACACCAGCGGGGCGTTGCCGACCGCCTGCGGCTGGCCGTAGTCGTAGAACGAGATCAGGACGAGCTGGTAGATCGGGTACACCAGCATCGCCAGCAGCAGGATGCCGCCGGGGGCCAGGTAGAGCAGGGCGGCCCGCCCGTCCCGGCGACGGCGGGGCGACCGCCGTGCCGGGACGGCCGGAGCCGTGGTGCGGGGGATCTCCTTCGTGACCACTTAGCCGAACGCCTTGTTCATCTCGGCGGCGGCCGCGGTCAGCGCGGCCGCGGGATCCTTGCCGCCGGTCGCGATCTGCTGGATCGCGGTGGGCAGGACGTTCTGCGCGTCGATCTTCGACCACGCCGCGGTGGCGGGGACGAACTTCGTGCCCGCGGTGAGCGTGTCGACGAACGGCTTGACCGACGGGTCGCTCGCGGCGAGCTTCTGCTGGACGCTGCCGAGGGTGGGCAGGTTGCCCATGGCGACGTACATCTTCTCCTGGTACTTCGCGCCACCGAGGAGCTGGGTGAACTCGACCGCGAGGCTCTTGCGCTTGGTCGCGTTGAACACGCCGAGCAGGTTGCCGCCCGCGAACGCCGGGGCGATCTTGCCCGCCTCGGTGCCCGGGATCGGGATGATCGCGTACTTGCCCTTCACCTGGCCCGCCTCGACGGCCTTGCGGTTGAAGTCACCACCGATGGACATCCCGGCCTTGCCGCCGGCGAACGCCGTGATGCTCTGCGTGCCGGTGAGGTTGGCGCACTGCTCGGGTGGGCAGATGTCCGCCTTCAGCAGGTTCGCGTACGCCGCGACGCCTGCCTTCGCCTGCTCGGAGTCCACAGTGGACTTCCACTTGTCGCCGTCCTGCTTGGCGATCTCGCCACCGTGCGCCCACAGGAACGGCAGCATCGCGTAGGTGTACTTGCCACCGACGGAAATGCCGTACAGCTCCGGCTTCTTGGCACGGATCGTCTTCGCGGTCTCGGTCAGCTCCGCCAGCGTCGTCGGCGGCTTCAGGCCGAGTTCGGCGAAGAGGTCCGTGCGGTAGTACAACGCGCGGATACCGGTGAACCACGGAAGCCCGTAGGTCTTGCCGCCGGACTTCGCGGTCTCCAGTACCGCGGGCAGGATGTCGGCCCCTTCCTTCCACGACGACAGGTCGCCGGTCAGGTCGGCCAGCGCGCCGGTGGCGGCGTAGCTGGACACGTCGGTGTTGCCGAACTCGGCGACGTCCGGCGCGCTCGCCGGATCGTTGAAGGCGCCGGAGAACTTGTCCGCGCGGCCCTCCACCGGAATCCACTGGACGTCGACCTCGACGCCCGAATGCGCCGCCTTGAACTCGGTGATCGCCTCCTTGACCGCCGCTTCCTTGGGCGCGCGGTTGGCCTCGTCGAACAGCCAGACCCGGATCGTGCCGGTCTTCTCGTCACCGCCGCTCGCGGCTGGGGTGTTCTGGGCCGGCGCGCAGCCTGCCACGAGGCCGACGGCCGCGAGGCCCGCGATGAGGACGCGAGTTCTCATGGGTTTTCTCCTTAGGCGAAAAAGACGGAATTGACCTGGGGGAGCGCCAGTTTCCCGGCGACGGCCCCTGGAAGACCGGTACCGGGATCGCGCGGCAGCCAGCTGAGGGTGCCGGACTTGTCGCTCGAGACGTAGAACCAGCGTTCGGTCGGGTCGAGGGTGAAGTGACGGGGGTACACGCCGCCCACGGGCGCGTTGTTCAGCAGTTTCAAGGACTTCCCGTCCTCACTGACGCCGAACGACGCGATCGTGTCGGAGCCGCGGACGGAGGCGTAGACGAACTTCCCGTCCTTGGACGTGGTGATCTCACCCGGGTACTGCGCGCCGGGTGTGCCCGCGGGAACGGCCGGGACGACCTGTCCGGCGGTGAGTTTCCCGGTGGCCGGGTTCCACGCCGCGACGGTCACCTCGGCACGCAGCTCGCCGAGGATGTACGCGTACTTGCCGTTCGGGTGGAACGCCAGGTGCCGAGGCCCGGCACCCGACGGGAGTTTCAGCTGTTGGTTCAGCTTGAGCTTTCCGGTGGCGACGTCGAGTTTGTAGACATAGACCGAATCCGCGCCGAGGTCGACGGCGAGTACCCACTTGCCGGTCGGATCGTTGACGACCTGGTGCGCGTGCGCCTGACGCTCGGCGCCCTTGTGCTGGGCCAGATCGACGACGTCGCCGAGTTTCCCGCCCGCGAGGATCGGGAGGACGACGACGCTGCCGCTGCTGTAGTTCGCGGCCAGCACGTACTTCTGGCTCGAATGGACGCTCAGATGGGTCGGGTGCTGGCCCTTGGCGGACTTCTTGTTGAGCAGCTTGGGTTTCGCCGGATCGGCCAGGCTGAACGAGGAGATCTGGCCGTTCTCGTCCTCGTTCGTCACGTAGAGCGTTTTGCGGTCGGCGCTGATGTCGAACCAGGAAGCGTTGCTGACTCCCGGGATCGTCCGGTCGACGACGAGCGCGTTGGTCGCCGCGTCCCGGTGAGCGACATCGAGTCCGTGTCCGGAACTGGTGTAGCTGCTGACGTAGATGGCCCCGGTTCCCTTCGGTCCGCAGGTCTGTTCGGAGGCGTTCGCGAGGTGGGAACCGAGAACGGTGGTGAGTCCAGCCGCTCCGACGGCGCCGAGGAAGGTGCGTCGATCCAGTCCGGTCATCGTGATCTCTCCCAGTCGTCAGGTGGTTTAAACCACTGCCATGAGCAATGCTGCCACGCCGAAACCGGAAACGGAAAGGACGGTTTCCAATACGGTCCAGGTTTTCAGGGTCTGCGGCACGGTCATGTTGAAGTACCGCGAGATGATCCAGAAACCGCCGTCGTTCACGTGCGAGGCGATGATCGAACCCGCCGAAATCGCGACGACCAGCAGGGCGAGCTGCATCTGCGAATAGCCCAGCGTCGCCACTGTCGGCGCGACGATTCCGCTCGTGGTCACGATCGCGACGGTCGCCGAACCCTGCGCGATCCGCATCCCGCAACTGATCACATACGCGGCCAGGATGACCGGGAGACCGGCGTTGTCCAGCGAACCCGCGACGGCCTTGCCGATACCCGTGGCGGACAGCACGGCGCCGAAGAACGCGCCCGCGCCGACCACCAGCAGGATCATCGCTACCGGGCGCAGCGACTTCGCCGAAAGCTCGCTCAGATCCTTGCCGGTGAGGCCGCGGCGCAGGCCGAGCAGCCAGGACGCGAGCAGGACCGAGATCGTCAGCGCGACCGCCGGGGTGCCGATGAACGCGGCGACGCCGGCGGGCGCCGAATTCTTCGGAAGCCAGATGCTGCCGAAGGTTCCGGCGAGGATCAGCACCAGCGGGACGGCGATGATCCCCAGCACCAGGCCGAGCGACGGCGGGTTCGTTTCCTTTTCGCCCTCTTCCTCGGCGACCAGGAATTCCGCGGGGACCTCCACGTCGACGCGTTTGCCGATCCAGGTCGAGTACGCGACGCCGCCGACGAGGAACGCCGGGATACCGCAGACCAGGCCCATCAGGATGATCCAGCCGAGTTCCACGTGCAGCAGACCGGCCGCGGCGACCGGGCCGGGATGCGGCGGGAGGAACGCGTGCGTGATCGAAAGCCCGGCGAGCAGCGGCAGCGCGTACAGCACGAGCGAACGGCCGCCCTGTTTGGCGGCCACGTAGACCAGCGGCGCCAGCACGAAGATGCCGATGTCGAAGAAGACCGGGATGCCGAAGACGAAACCCGCGAGACCCATCGCCAGCGGGGCCCGCTTCTCGCCGATGGCCCGCAGCAGCGCGCCGGTGAGCACCCTCGCTCCGCCGGAACGCTCCAAAATGGACCCGAGGATGGTGCCGAGCCCGATGATCGCGGCGATATGGCCGAGGATCCCGCCGAAACCCTTTTCCAGCAGGGAATCCGACGCCTTCTGTGCCGATCCGACGATCTGGCCGACCGGCAGGCCCGCGGCCAGCGCGGTCAGCAGGCCGACCACGATCAGCGCGATGAAGGGCTCGAGTTTGACTTTGATGATGAGGAACAACAACACCGCGATCGAGACGGCGGCGAGGGTCAGGAGACCTCCCGTCGTGTGTTGGAGCCAGTCGATCATCGGGCACTCCCGGGGTTCCGCAGTGAATGGCCGGCGAGGGCGCCGGTCGGTTGACCATCGTCGATGGCGGCGACACCGTTGACGAAGACATAGGGGATACCGGCGGCCTGCTGCCGCGGCTCGTCGAACGTGGCGGTGTCGGCGACGGTTTCCGGGTCGAACAGCACGAGGTCCGCCGCGTATCCGGCGCGGACGAGACCCCGGTCGGTCAGCCGCAGGCGCTGTGCCGCGCGGCCGGTGAGGTGGGCGACGCATTCGGCGAGGTCGAGGACGCCGAGTTCGCGGACGTAACGCGCGAGGTAGCGCGGGAACGTGCCCCAGGCGCGGGGATGCGGCCGCGCCCCGACGAGCAGCCCGTCGCTGCCGCCGGTGTGCGTGCGGTGCCGCATGATCGCCTGGACGTTCTCCTCGTGCCCGACGTGCATCAGGCAGGACGTGCCGAGTTTTTCCGAGAGCAGGACGTCGAAGTACAGCTCCGCGGCCGGTTTCCCGGCACGCTGCGCCGAAGCGGCGACCGAATGCCCGACGAGGTGGGCGTTCTCGTCCCGGCGGACACCGTTGATCTCGATGGCGTCCCAGTCGATCGGCACGCCGTGCGCGCCGTCGGAGCCGGTCTCCTCGATCTCGGCGCGGATCCGCTCGCGGGTGTCCACATCGGACAACCGGGCGAGCGTGGCGTCGAGGCCGCCTTCGGTGGCCCAGCTCGGCAGCAGCGCGGAAAGGTAGGTGGCGCCGGGAAGATAGGGATAGGTGTCCAGAGTGATGTCGCAGCCGTCGTCGAGCGCCCGGTCGAGCAGCTCCAGCAGATCCTGCGCCTTGCCCTTGTTCACCGAGAAGTTCATGGTGGCGTGCGCGAGGTGCAGCGGGCAGCCCGAGCGGCGGGAGACGTCGACCATCTCGCCGAACGCCTCGAGCGCGCCCTTGCCGTAGCTGCGGTGGTGCGGGCTGTAGAAGCCACCGCGCTCGCCGACGACCCGGCAGAGCTCGACGAGCTCCTCGGTGGTCGCGTACATGCCCGGTGTGTAGGTGAGCCCGGACGACATGCCCATCGCGCCCTCGGCCAGCCCGGTCGCGATGAGTTCCTTCATCGCGTTCATCTCGGCTTCGGTCGCGGGCCGGTCTTCCCAGCCGACGGTGAGCATGCGGACGGTGCCCTGCGGCACCAGATAGGCCGCGTTGACCGCGACCCCCGTGTCCAGCCGGTCGAGGTATTCGCCGACCGAGCGCCAGTTCCAGTCGAAACCGGCCGGATCGTCGTTCCACCCGGCGAGCTGCTGGCGCAGCGCGGCGAGGACCTCGTCGTTCACGGGCGCGTAGGAGAGCCCGTCCTGCCCGAGCACCTCGGTTGTGACGCCCTGGGAGAGCTTCGCGAGGTGATCCGGATTGGCGAGCAGCTGAAGATCGGAATGCGAATGCATGTCGATGAACCCGGGCGCGAGCACGAGCCCTTCGGCGTCGATGGTGCGGCGGCCCGCGAGCGAGCCGGGTTCGGCGACACTGGCGACGCGGCCGTCGGTGATGCCCACGTCGTGCCTGGTGAGCGGATCCCCGGTGCCGTCGGCGACCAGTGCGGAGCGGACAACGATGTCCATGGCGATTCTTCCTCTGCGGCGGTGGAGGACGGATCAGAAATGGGTGCGGACGAAATCGAGCACGGTCTCGCCGTCGGGGCCGACGACCGGGATCAGGGGCCATTTGTCGAAAACGGTGCATGGATGCGACAGGCCGAGGGCGACCCAGTCGCCGACCTCGACGGGCGACGACGCGGGCAGCGTGAGAAAGGCGTGCTGGTCGTTCATCTTCTGGATGGAATGACCTTCGAGCGCGGACGGTGGTCCGTCGCCCTTGCGGATCAGGCGCGGCTCGGGCATGCCCTCGTCGAACGAGGCGTCCCGTTTGCCGATGGTGAGCAGCGCGAGTTCGTTCGTCGGCTTCGACGTCACCTGAGCCCAGGCGCGCAGCGCGGACCGGAACGAGGCGACGCCCCCGATGCGCGGGTGTTCGCCCAGCGGCGAGATCACCCGGTAGAAGCCGTCGTCGTGGGTCACGTAGGCGCCGCTGCGCAGGATCGGCAGGACGTCCAGGCCGCCCCAGTCCTTGGTGAGTTCGTCGGCGACGCGGTCGAAGTACGCGCTGCCGCCGCCGGTGACGATGATCTGGCCGGCGTCGTCGAGCAGGCCCTTGGCGTGGAAGGCGAAGACGAGCTCCCGCAGACCGTCCACATAGGAACTGATCAGCTGGAGCGACTTCTCGTCGGTGTGGTGGGAAAGCGCGCCTTCGTAGCCGCCGGACCCGCGCAGCCGCAGAGCGGGGCTCGCGTGCGCGGCCTCGGCGACGGCGAGCGCGGTCTCCGTGTCGCGGACACCGGTGCGGCCGCCCTCGGCGCCGAGTTCGACCAGCACGTCCACCTTGCGGCGGGCACCGCGCAGGGCTTCGGTCATCAGCTCGACGCCGCGGACCGAGTCGACCCAGCAGACGAACTCGAAGTCGTCGTCGGCGTCCAGCTCGGCGGCGAGCCACTTCAGCCCGGACGGATCGAGCAGCTGGTTCGCCAGCAGGATGCGGGAGACCCCGAACGCGCGGTAGATCCGCAGGTGGCCGGCGTTCGCGCAGGTGATGCCCCACGAGCCGTGCCGCAGCTGCCGCTCGAACAGCTGCGGCGCCATCGTCGTCTTGCCGTGCGGGGCCAGCGCGACCCCGCGTTCGGCGCACCAGGCCGCCATCGTGCGGAGGTTGTGTTCGACGGCCTCTTCGTCGAGAACGACGAACGGGCCGAGGAAGCCGTCGTCGAACAGCTTCGCGCCGCGGGCGGCGGCCTCGCCGATCGTGAGACCGGACAGCGAGGGCGCGACCGAGCGGAAGCGCCAGTCGACGCGCTCCTCCCGGACGGCCGCGACCGCGGCGGAATCGATGGTGCCGGCTTCGAACATGAGGTTCACCTCGGTTGCGTATGTTGCAACGGACGTTGCGCATATTGCGTGGGATAGGTGTAGCATCCGGTCCGCTGGAGGTCAACGGCGTGACGACTAGGAGACGCGAAGGTGACAAGCGCGCCCCACGTTCTGTGCATCGGGGAGTCGATGGCTTTGTTCGTGCCGGCCGAATCCGGGCCGCCCGACGAGGTACGCAAGTGGGTGCGTAGCATCGGCGGGGCCGAATCGAACGTCGCCTGCCATCTCCCCGCGCTGGGTTTCACCAGCGCCTGGGTGAGCGCCGTCGGCGACGATCCGTTCGGCCGCGCGCTGGTGCGCGAGATCGGCGCGGCGGGGGTGGACGTCAGCGCGGTCGTCGTCGATCCGACGCGCCCGACCGGGCTCTACATCAAGGAGAGCGGAGCGGACGGCAGCCCCGTGCGCTACTACCGCAAGGGCTCCGCCGCGTCCGGAATGGACGCCGGGCTCCTGGGGAAACTCGAACTCGACGGGGTGCGCGTCATCCATCTGTCCGGGATCACGCCCGCACTGTCGGACGGCTGCCTCGACCTGGTGCGGGCGCTGATGGAACGACCGCGGGGCGACACGCTGGTGTCGTTCGACGTGAATTTCCGGCCCGCGCTGTGGACCGGACGCGACCCGTCGGTGCTGGCCGGGCTGGCCGCCCGCGCCGACATCGTGCTGGCGGGCGAGGACGAGGCCGAGCGCGTGTGGGGGACCGGTGACCCGGCACGGCTGCGCGCCGCCGTGCCCGGACCGAAGACACTGGTCGTCAAGCACGGGGCACGCGGGGTCACGCTGATCGAAGGCGACGAAGCACCGCTGTTCTCGCCCGCGCTCCAGGTCGACGTCGTGGAGCCGGTCGGCGCCGGTGACGCGTTCGCGGCCGGTTTCCTCGCCGCGACCCTGCGCGGCGACGACCCCGCGACCCGGCTGCGGCGCGGTCATCTGCAGGCCGCGGCCACCCTGCTGACCCACGACGACGTGGGGCAGCCGCTGCCCGCGTCCGTCGTCGAAACACTCCTCGGGGCGGATGAGGCAGCATGGGCGGCGGCCAAGCTGACGGACAAGGGATTGGTGGGCGGATGAGCCAGAGCCTGGACAGGGCGCTCACGCTGCTGAGCGGGCTCGCCCGCGAGCCGAAGACGCTGGACCAGCTCGCCGAGGAGATCGGCGTGCACAAGTCGACCGTGCTGCGGCTGCTGCGCACCCTGGAGGCGCACCACTTCGTGCGCCGGGAGGGCCAGCGGTACTACCGGCTGGGCAGCGCGCTCTTCGATCTCGCGCAGCAGGCACTGGAGGATCGCGACGTCCGCCGCACCGCGCAGTCCGCGCTCGCCGGCCTCAACGCGCGTACCGGGCACACCGTGCACCTCGCGTCCTATGAGGACGGAGAGGTGGTCTACATCGACAAGTTCGAGGGCAGGCATTCGGTGCGGATGTACTCCCGCATCGGCAAACGCGCGCCGCTGCACTGCACCGCCGTCGGCAAGGTGCTCGTCGCGGCCATGACGCCGGAGAAGCAGGCGGACGTGGTGTCGAGGATCGACTTCTTCGTCCGCACCCCGAACACGATCACCACGCCCGAGGCCTACGAGAAGGAACTCGCGCTCGTCGCCGACCGCGGCTACGCGGTGGACAACGCCGAGCACGAGGACTTCATCCACTGCGTCGCCGCGCCCGTCCGCGGCCCGGGCGGCGTGGTGCTCGCCGCCGCGTCGGTGTCGGTGCCGAAGGTGCTGCTGGACTACGACGGCCTGATGGGGCTCGTGCCCGAGCTGCTGGCCGCCGCCGAGGAAGCTTCCGTCCACAGTGGATGGACGGGGAACCGAAAGGGGAAGTTGGAATGAGCAAGACCGCGATCAGCACGGAGAACGCGCCGAAGCCGGTGGCCGCGTTCTCGCAGGCGGTCCGCAAGGGCAACATCCTGCAGGTGGCCGGCCAGGTCGCCTTCGACCCGGCCACCGGCGCCATCGTCGGCGAGACCGTCGGTGAGCAGACCGAGCAGACCTTCAAGAACATCGAGGCGGTGCTCGAGGCCGCCGGTTCGAGCCTGGCCGACGCGATGATGGTGCGCGTGTACCTGACCGACGTCGACCACTTCGGCGCGTTCAACGAGGTCTACAACAAGCTGATCGGCGAGGCCCCGCACCCGGCCCGCACCACCGTGTACGTCGGCCTGCCCGCCGGGCTTCTGGTGGAGATCGACGTCCTGGCCGTCACGGACTGACCCGGCGCCTCGTGAGTGGTAAGGACGGTTGGAACCGTCCTTACCACTCACGAGGGCTAGAGGACGCTCGTGTACCCGTTCAGCGCGGGCTGCCCGCCCAGGTGCGCGAAGAGCACGTTCGAGTCCCGCGAGATCTCACCGCGCGCCACGAGGTCGATCAGTCCCGCCATGGACTTGCCCTCGTACACCGGGTCGGTGAGCACTCCCTCCAGTCGCGCCAGCGTCCGGATCGCGTCCAGAGTGGACTCGTCCGGGATGCCGTAGATCCCGGCGTGGTAGCGCTCGTCCAGTTCGACCTCGCCGATCTCGCCGGCACCGATCAGTTCGGCGGTCGCGCGGGCGATGCGGGTGATCTGATCGCGGGTCTCGGCCGGTTTCGCCGAGCCGTCGATGCCGAGGATCCGGCGCGGCTTACCGGAAAGCGCGGCCCCGGCGACCATCCCGGCCTGCGTGCTGCCGGTCACCGAGCAGACGATCACCGTGTCGAAGAAGACGCCGAGTTCCGCCTCCTGCGCTTGGAGCTCGACCATCCAGTTCGCGAAGCCGAGCCCGCCGAGACGGTGGTCCGAGCCGCCCGCCGGGATCGCGTACGGCTTCCCGCCGCCGGCCTCGATCTCCTTGACGGCGTTCTCCCAGCTCTCCTTGAAGCCGACGCCGAACCCGGCCTCGACCATCCGGATGTCCGCGCCGAGGATGCGCGAAAGCTGGATGTTGCCGACCTTGTCGTACATCGGGTCGTTCCAGTCGACCCAGCTCTCCTGCACCAGCACGGCCTTGAGCCCGGCCCGCGCGGCGGCCGCGGCGACCTGGCGGGTGTGGTTCGACTGCACGCCGCCGATCGAGATCAGCGTGTCCGCGCCCTGAGCCAGCGCGTCGGCGACCAGGTATTCGAGCTTGCGGGTCTTGTTGCCGCCGAACGCGATCCCGGAGTTGACGTCCTCGCGTTTCGCCCAGACCTTCGCGCCGCCGAGATGAGCGGTGAGCCGCTCCAGCGGATGGATGGGGGAGGGGCCGAACAGCAGCGGGTAGCGGGGGAAATCGGCGAGGGTCATGGAGTCTCCAGGAGGTCTTCGAGCTCGGTCCAGATCGTGGCGGTGATCGCGCAGGCCGCGTCGACGTCGCCCGCTTCGATGGCGTCGGCCAGCTCCGCGTGGCGCTGTACCGATCGGTGGGCGGGCAGGGAGCCGAAGCGGGCGTATTCGAGGCGTCGCAGCAGGGGCGTGTAGCGGGCCAGCGTCGCGGCGATCGCCCGGTTGCGCGCGGCGGCCACCGGGACGTCGTGGAGTTCGTCGTCGGCGGCGATCGCGGCCGCGATGTCCCCGGCGGCGATCGCGTCGGCGAACCGGGCGTTGGCCGCGCGCATCGCGGCGACCTCGGCCGGGCCCATCCGCGGGGCACCCGCCCGGACGGCGAACTCGTGCAGCGCGCGGACCAGCTGCAAGGCGTCGCGGACGTCGTCGGGAACGAACCCGGCCACGCGCGTGTAGCTCTGTGGCTTCGACTCGACGAGGCCGTCCTCGACGAGCCGCAGCAGCGCCTGGCGTACCGGCGCCCGGGAAAGCCCCAGCTGATCGGCGAGTTCGCCGTCGCGCAGGTTCGTGCCCGGCGGCAGCGTCCCGTCGATGATCGCCCGCCGGATGCTCTCGTAGGCCTCGTCCCTGAGGAGAGACCTAGATACCTTCGCTAACCCACTCACATCTGAAATGTTAGTTGAAGTCGAAGCGGAAGTACATGAAGGCCCCTTCCTGTACTCAGGCGCAAGAAAGGGGGCCTTCATGTACTTCGGGGGCTAGTAGACCGGCCCTGTGTACTTCTCGCCCGGCCCCTGGCCAGGCGCGTCCGGTACGGCCGAAGCCTCGCGGAACGCCTTCTGCAGCGACTGGAGACCGTCGCGCAACGGGCCCGCGTGCAGGCCGAGGTACTCTGCCGAAGCGGTGACCAGCCCGGCGAGGGCGGTGATCAGGCGGCGGGCCTCGTCGAGGTCGCGGTGCGGTGAGCTGGCCGGGTCCTCGTCCGCGAGGCCGAGGCGTTCGGCGCCGGCGGAGAGCAGCATGACGGCCGCCCTGCTGATCACCTCGACGCTCGGGATGTCCTCCAGGTCGCGGACGTCCGGGGAATACGGGGGCTGCTGAACGGGTTCATCTGACACGTCTGGTACCCTTCCACGAGCGACCAGCCCCCGAGTGATCGGGGGCGGCAAGTGGAGCCCCGCTCCCACCCGTGTCACCGCCGTAACACCAGGTGTCCGGGTCCGGTCTCGCCAAGACGATTTCGGGCGTCGAGGCGGTGTGTTCGGTTCTGGAGATCGAACACGATCGGAAAGAGTGGGCCCCGCGTACCGCACGGTACCGGGGCCTTAGGTATGTGGGCACCAGGTCGAAACGGTAGAAGAATTTACCTCGAACCAGGGAGGCCCCATCAGCTCCGAGACACGCATCAACGACCGAATCCGGGTTCCGGAGGTCCGCCTCGTCGGGCCGGCCGGTGAACAGGTCGGCATCGTCCGGATCGAAGATGCGCTGCGGCTGGCACAGGAGAACGATCTCGATCTCGTCGAGGTCGCCCCGCAGGCACGCCCGCCCGTATGCAAGCTCATGGACTTCGGCAAGTTCAAGTACGAGAGCGCGCAGAAGGCCCGCGAGTCCCGCCGCAACCAGCAGCTCACCGTCATCAAAGAGCAGAAGCTGCGGCCGAAGATCGACCAGCACGACTACGAGACCAAGAAGGGTCACGTGTCGCGCTTCCTTGCGGCAGGCAACAAGGTCAAGGTCACGATCATGTTCCGCGGTCGCGAGCAGTCCCGGCCGGAACTCGGGTTCCGTCTGCTGCAGAAGCTCGCCGACGAGGTGACCGAGCTCGGCTTCGTCGAGTCGTCGCCGAAGCAGGACGGTCGCAACATGATCATGGTGTTGGCCCCGCACAAGAACGTGAAGCCGCAGAAGGCCGCGAAGGCAGCCAAGGACGAAACGTCCGAGCCGCCCGCCGACGCGTAGCGCCGACCAGCACATGTCAGCGGCACACCGGGCAAAACCGGTGTGCCGCCGCACGGAAGAGGACAACGTAATGCCGAAGATGAAGACGCACAGCGGGACGTCCAAGCGTGTCCGCGTCACGGGTTCGGGCAAGCTGCGCCGCCAGAAGGCCGGCCGCCGCCACCTGATGGAGAAGAAGTCCAACAGGCTCACCCGTCGCCTCGAAGGCACGACCGAGATCGCCAAGAACGACGTCGGCCGCGTCAAGCGCCTTCTCGGCCGCTGACACCCCGCACTTTGTAAACGCCGGGCGCGCCAGCGCGCCCCCAGATCGACAGGATGGACCCCAGTGGCACGCGTCAAGAGGGCTGTCAACGCCCAGAAGAAGCGTCGCGCGACTCTCGAGCTCGCCAGCGGCTACCGCGGCCAGCGTTCGCGGCTGTACCGCAAGGCGAAGGAGCAGACGCTTCACTCGCTGAACTACGCCTACCGGGACCGTCGTGCCCGCAAGGGTGACTTCCGCCAGCTGTGGATCACCCGCATCAACGCGGCGGCCCGCGCCAACGGCGTGACCTACAACCGGTTCATCCAGGGCCTCAAGGCCGCTGGTGTCGAGGTCGACCGCAAGATCCTCGCGGACCTCGCCGTCAACGACGCCGCCGCCTTCACCGCGCTGGCCGAGCTGGCCAAGGCGAACGTGAACACCGAAGAGAAGAAGTCGGCCTGACCGGCGACAGCGCTCTTCCACGGCCCGGGGCTGCTCCGTTCACCGAACGGACGCCCCGGGTCGTCGCTGCGCGCAAGCTCACCCGCCGGGCCGAGCGCGAGAAGACCGGCCGGTTCCTGGCCGAAGGCGCGAACGCGGTCGAAGCCGCGCTCGAACACGGCGGCAAGGTCTACGAGCTGTTCGTGACCGAACGCGCCGCCGCGCAACACGAGCGTCTGCTCGTCGCCGCGCGTGAGGCGGGCGTCCCCGTCTCGCCGATCACCGATCGCGCCGCCGACGGGCTGTCCGAGACCGTGACGCCACAAGGCATCGTCGCGGTCTGCGCGCTCGTCGACCGTCCACAAGAGACCGTCCTGAAGCCGGGCGCGAAGCTCGTCGTCGTCCTCGTCGACGTCGCGGACCCCGGTAACGCGGGCACCGTGATCCGGGTCGCGGACGCCGCCGGTGCCGACGCGGTCGTCCTCGCCGGCGACAGCGTCGACCCGCACAACGGCAAATGCGTCCGCGCGGCCGCCGGCAGCCTGTTCCACCCCGCCATCACCCGGATCCGGGACGTCGACGCGGCCTTGAAGGCCTGCTCCGCCGCTGGACTCCGCACCTTCGGCGCGCACGGCTACGCCGACACCGAGCTCGATCAGGTGACCTTCGACGAGCCCACCGCGTGGGTCTTCGGCAACGAGGCGCACGGACTGCCACAGGGCGTCCTCGAGACGGTCGATCTCGCGGTCAAGATCCCGATGTACGGCCGGGCGGAAAGCCTGAACCTCGCGACGGCCGCCGCGATCTGCGTGTATACAAATGCGATGGCCTCGCGGGCCGTCACCACGTAGAGTCGTGGGCAGCACGCCGTCGCAGCACGACACCAAGGGAGCTCTCATGGAACGCAGTGTTCGTTCCAGCACCTTGTTTACGGCGTAGAGCGCGTTTTTCGCACTTCCGAGTGACGGTGTGCCCAGCCCGAGGGTGATCGGGGGCCGCCGTTCGCTGTCCCATAGAATTCAGCAGCTGCTAAACCCATGTGTGCGCTCGCGTGCACCGGACCAGTCCCAGCGGACGCCGAGGAGTTATGTCCGAAGCCAACGACAAGCAGGACCCCCAGGCGGGAACGCTCGCGCCGGAAACATTGACGGCCGCCGTCAAACAGGCCGAGACCGATTTCGCCGCCGCGGCGGATCTCGACGCGCTGGCCGCGGTCAAACCCGCCCACCTCGGGGACCAGTCTCCGCTGCTGCTCGCCCGCCGCGAGATCGGCGCCCTGCCGAAGCAGGAAAAGGCCGAGGCCGGCAAGCGGGTCAACGAAGCGCGCCAGGGTATCCAGGCCGCTTTCGACGCGCGCCGGGCCGTGCTCCAAGCCGAACGTGACGAGAAGGTGCTCCGCGAGGAGGCCGTCGACGTCACGCTCCCGTGGGATCGCGTGCCCCGTGGCGCCCGGCATCCGATCGCGACCCTGTCGGACCGGATCGCCGACGCGTTCGTCGCGATGGGCTACGAGATCGCCGAAGGCCCGGAGCTCGAAGCCGAATGGTTCAACTTCGACGCGCTGAACTTCGGCAAGGACCACCCCGCGCGCCAGCTGCAGGACACGTTCTACCTCGGCGAGGAGGACTCCGGCCTGGTGCTGCGGACGCACACCTCTCCGGTGCAGGCCCGCACGCTGCTGCACCGCGACCTGCCCGTGTACGTCGTCTGCCCCGGCCGCACCTACCGGACCGACGAGCTGGACGCCACGCACACCCCGGTGTTCTCCCAGGTCGAAGGCCTCGCGGTGGACAAGGGCCTGACGATGGCGCACCTCAAGGGCACCCTCGACGCCTTCGCCCGCGCGATGTTCGGCGGTAACTCGAAGACCCGTCTGCGCCCGCACTTCTTCCCGTTCACCGAACCCTCGGCCGAGGTCGACGTCTGGTTCGAGGAGAAGAAGGGCGGCCCCGGCTGGGTCGAGTGGGGCGGCTGCGGCATGGTCAACCCCAACGTCCTGCGTGCCTGCGGCGTCGACCCCGAGGTCTACTCGGGCTTCGCCTTCGGCATGGGTATCGAGCGCACCCTGCAGTTCCGCAACGGAATCCCGGACATGCGCGACATGGTGGAGGGCGACATCAGGTTCACCCTGCCCTTCGGAACGGAGGCCTGAGTGAAGGTCCCAGCCAGCTGGCTGACCGAACACCTCGACGTCGACGAGGAGGTCACGGCCCAGGATCTGGCCGACGCCTTCGTGCGCATCGGCATCGAGGTCGACGACGTCCGGAAGCTCGAACCGGTCACCGGCCCGCTCGTGGTCGGCCGCGTCGCCGAGATCGAGGAGCTCACCGAGTTCAAGAAGCCGGTCCGGTTCTGCCGGGTCGACGTCGGCGAATCGGACGACGGCACCGACAAGCCCGACGAGAACCTCGACGAAGACGAGGACGACGACGAAGGTCCTTTCGAGGACGACGGCCCCACGGGGATCAAGACCCGCGGGATCATCTGCGGTGCCACGAACTTCGCCGAGGGCGACCTGGTCGTCGTCGCGCTGCCCGGCACCGTGCTGCCCGGCGGTTTCGAGATCGGGTCGCGCAAGACCTACGGCCGCCTCAGCGACGGCATGATCTGCTCCGCGAGCGAACTCGGCATCGGCGACGACCACTCCGGCATCCTGGTGCTGCCGCCGAGCACGGCCAGCCCCGGCGAGGACGCGAACAAGCTGCTCGGTCTCGAAGACACCGTCCTCGAGGTGACGCCGACCCCGGACCGCGGGTACACCCTGTCGGTCCGCGGCCTGGCCCGCGAGCTGTCCAACGCGCTCGACGTCCCGTTCGGCGACCCGGCGTCCATCGAGGTCCCCGAGGCCGAGAGCGATGCCTGGCCGGTGCACCTCGAAGACACCGAGGGCTGCAAGCGGTTCGTGCTGCGCCGGGTCAAGAACCTCGACGCGACCGCGCCGACGCCGTGGTGGATGCGCCGCCGCCTGATGCTGGCGGGTATCCGCTCGATCTCGCTCGCGGTCGACGTGACCAACTACGTCATGCTCGAGCTCGGGCATCCGCTGCACGCCTTCGCGACCGGTTCGGTCAAGGGCGATCTGGTGGTGCGCAAGGCGAAGCCGGGCGAGAAACTGACCACTTTGGACGATGTCGAGCGCACGCTCGACGCGGACGACGTGGTGATCGCCGACGACAGCGGCGTCATCTCGCTGGCGGGCACGATGGGTGGCGCGTCGACCGAGATCACGCCGGAGAGCACCGACGTGCTGCTCGAAGCGGCGCACTGGGACCCGTCGTCGATCAGCCGGACGGCTCGCCGCCACAAGCTGTTCTCCGAGGCGGCCAAGCGGTTCGAGCGCTTCACCGACCCGCAGCTGTGCGCGGTGGCCGTCGAGCTCGCCGCGCGCCTGCTGCGTCAGTACGGCGAGGGTTCGATCCTGCCCGGCCGCACCGACGAGGGCGGCGTCGAGCCGAATCCGCCGGTCACCATGCCGATCAGCCTCCCCGACCAGGTGGCCGGGGTGCGCTACGAGCGCGGTGTCACGGTCAAGCGGCTCTCGCAGATCGGCTGCAAGGTCAACGTCGGCACCTCCGAGGACGGCACCGCACTGGTGACCGCCGTCCCGCCGAGTTGGCGCGGTGACCTGGTGCAGCCCGCCGACCTGGTCGAGGAGGTGCTCCGGCTGGAGGGCTACGACAGCATCCCGTCGGTGCTGCCCGAAGCCCCGGCCGGCCGCGGTCTCACCGACACGCAGCGTCGTCGTCGGTCGGTCGCGCGTGCGCTGGCGGAGAACGGCTACGTCGAGGTGCTGCCCTTCCCGTTCATCTCGGACTCGGTCTGGGACGCGTTCGGGCTGCCCGAGGACGACGTCCGCCGCAGCACCGTGAAGGTCCGCAACCCGCTGGAGTCGGACAAGGACCGGATGGCGAGCACCTTGCTGCCGGGGCTGCTGGAGATCCTGCAGCGCAACATTTCCCGTGGTTTCAAGGATGTCTCGCTGTTCCACATCGGACAGGTCGTGCTGCCCGGGCCGAACCCGATCCCGATGCCTTCGCTCGGGGTGGACCGGCGCCCGACCGACGAGGAGCTCGCGGTGCTGGAGGCGGCGGTCCCGCCGCAGCCGCAGCACGTCGCCGTCGTACTCGCGGGCCAGCGTGCCCGGGCAGGCTGGTGGGGTGCGGGCGAGCAGGCGAACTGGGCCGACGCGGTGCAGACCGCGCGGCTGGTGGCGCAGGCCGCCGGTGTCGAGCTGACCACGGCCGCCGCCGACCAGCCGCCGTGGCACCCCGGCCGCTGCGCGCAGCTGCGGGTGGGGCAGTGGCCCATCGGTTACGCCGGTGAGCTGCACCCGAAGGTCGTCGAGGCGCTCGGGCTGCCGCCGCGCACCGTCGCGATGGAACTCGACCTGGACGCGATCCCGATCCCGGACGGCCGTCCGGCTCCGCGGATCTCGGCGTACCCGCCGGTGCTGCTCGACGTCGCCCTCGTCGCCGAGGCGAGCGTCCCGTCGGCCGACCTGGCCGATGCGCTGCGCGAAGGCGCGGGCGAACTGCTCGAGGACATTACGCTGTTCGACTCGTACCAGGGTGAGCAGCTGGGCGAGGGCAAGCGCTCGGTGGCGTACAAGCTGCGGTTCCGCGCAGCGGATCGCACGCTGACCGTCGACGAGGCCACCAAGGCCCGCGACGCCGCTGTCGCGGTCGCGGGTGAACGCTTCGGTGCGAGCCTGCGCGCCTGACCTGTAGTCCCGCGAAGGCCCCGTTTCCCTCGACTCAGCCGAGGGAAACGGGGCCTTCACGCGCTTCAGGTGTGGCAAAGTGAGGACCTGTGTCACGTCCAGACGGTCGGTCCAGCATCCAAGACATCGCCCGCGCCCGGCTGAGCGACGGTTTCGTCGGCAGGGTCGGGGAACGCGAGGACTTCCGGGTCAATCTGGGGCTGCCGGGGGACGACCGGCGCCGCCGGTACCTGTTCTCGGTGCACGGTCTCGCGGGGGTCGGCAAGTCCTTCCTTCTCGATCAGCTTCGCGGTATCGCCGAGGAAACCCGTGCCGCCGTCGGTTTCGCCGACGACCGGCAGCAGGATCTGCCCGCGACCTTGGTCAAACTGGCGAAGGACCTCGCTCGCGGCGGGTACGAGATGCGCCGCTTCGAGAAACGCTACGAGTCCTATCTCAAAGCGAGGGAACGGCTGCACCGCGATCCGCAGGCTCCGGCCGCCGGGCGTGAACTGGTGACGAAGACCGTGGTCAAGGCCGGGCTCGGGGTCGCGAAAACCCTTCCGGGCGGGAGTATCGCCGCCGACGCCATCGACGCGGACGCGACGGCGAAACAGCTGGAGCAACTCCAGGTCTACCTCGCCGCGAAGTTCAAGCGGAAGGCCGATGTCCAGCTTCTCCTGGAACCGGCGGAGGAGCTGACCAAACCGTTCGTCGAGGATCTGTGGCGTATTCCGGAGAACCGGCAGATCGCGCTGTTCTTCGACACCTTCGAGCGCACCGCGCCGGTGCTGGAGACGTGGCTGCTCGACCTGTTCGGCGGGCTGTACGGCGATCTCCCGCAGAATCTGGTGTTCACCGTCGCCGGCCAGCTCCCGCTGGACGAGGCGAAATGGAACCGGCACGCGCCACTGGTGCGCGAGATCGAGCTCCGGCCGTTCACCGAGCCGGAGGCACGCCGCCTGCTCGCCGAACACGGGATCACCGACGAGAAGGTCGTCGAGATCGTGCTCCGGCTGACGGACGGCCTGCCCGTGCTGGTCGCCATGCTGGCTCGCGGGAACCCCGCCGAGGCCGACGCCGTCGGCGACCCGAGCGACGACGCGGTCAAGCGGTTCCTGCACTGGGTTCCCGAAAAGGCCAGGAAGGACATCGCGGCCACGGCGTCCCTGCCACGATTCCTGGACGAAGACGTCATCGGCGTGCTGACCGGCAAGGAGAGCGCGGGCGAGATCTTCCGCTGGCTGAGGGAACTGCCGTTCGTCGGGCGCCGTGAGCTCCCGGTGCGCTATCACCCGGTCGTCCGCGGCCCGATGGTGCGCATGGAACGCGGCCGATCGCCCGCCGAGTTCGCCGAACGTCACCTCAGGCTCAGCGAGTACTACGAAAGCCGGTGCGTCGAGCTCGGCCTGAGCCACCACCGCGACGCCTGGAGCGACGAGCGCTGGCAGAAGAGGAAGCTCGAACAGACCTATCACCGGCTTTGTGGTGCCCCGGCCGACGCCCTGCCGGACGCGCTGCTCGGCGCGGCCGAGATGATCACCAGCGGCACCGCGCCCGCACGCGCTTGGGCGCGCATGATGGAGCAGGCGGGTGCCGACGCGGACGCGCCCTCGGTGCTGGGCTGGGGCCAACGGCTGACCGCCGCGATCGGCGACGGCGACGGCCCGCGGGAGATCCCGGTGCTCGACCTGCTCGCCGGCGCGGGCGAACTCGACGCCGCGCGGCTTTCGACGGTGATCCGGCGGCGCGCCTGGGCTCACGAAGCACAGGACGACATCGCCGCGGCGACACGGGATCTCGGCCGGGCTCTCGATCTGAACCCCGCCGATCCTTACCCGTGGAGCGATCGGGGCAACCTGTTCCGCAACGAGGGCGACTGGGAACGGGCGTTGTCGGATCTGAACCGGGCGATCGAGCTCGACCCCGGCTACGCCTATTCATGGCGTGGACGCGGTTCCGCCCGTGCCGAACTCGGCGACCTCGACGGCGCGATGGCGGATCTCGACGAGGCCGTCCGGCTCCAGCCCGACCACAGGTGGGCCTACTCCATCCGGAGCGAGGTGCACTTCAAACGCGGCGACATCCGGAAGGCGATCGACGAGATCGACATCGCGATCCGGCTCGACCCCGACTACGCCTGGGCCGTCCACTACCGGGCCACGCTGTTCGCCGAGCTGGGAGACGACGCCGAAGCGCTCGCCGGTCACCGCGCGGCCGCCGCCCTCCGGCCCAAAGACGTCTACTACCTGACCGAGCTGGCGTTGTTCCTGGAGCGGACGGAAGACGGGGACGCCGCGTCGGCGGCCTTCGACGCGATCGTCGCGGCGGACCCCGGCAGCGCCAGGGCACACGCGCTCCGGGCCGCGTTCCACCACCGCGGCGAGCGGTACCGGCTCGCCGTCGACGGTTTCACCGCCGCGCTGCGGATCGACCCGGACTACGAGTGGGCGTACTACATGCGCGGCCAGGCGCACCACGGTCTGGACGAGCACCGCACGGCACTCGCCGACTTCGAACGGGCCATCGAGCTGGCCCCCGACGACGCCGAGAACCATCTTCAGCGTGGGGTGATGCTCAGCAGGCTCAAGGAGAACAGCGCCGCGGTGAACTCCTTGAGCCGCGCCATCGAACTCGACCCCGGCAACGAGTGGGCACACACCTGGCGTGCGCTGGCCCATCAGCGCTCCGGTGATTCCCCGGCCGCCCTCGCCGACATCGACGTCGCCGTCGCGGCGAATCCGGAGATGGCCTTCTTCCACACCACCCGCGGTGACATCCTCGGCGACCTCGACCGGCATGACGAAGCCCGGGCGGCACTGGACGAAGGAGTGCGGCTGGGACAGGACGGCGGGTACGCCTTGTACCGGCGCGCCCGGCACCGCCTTCTTTTCGGCGATCAGGAAGGCGCGTTGTCCGACGCGGAAAGCGCGCTGGAAGCAGGGCATGACGAGAGCGCCCGCGCCCTCCGCGCGGAGATCCGCCGCCGGGCTGGTGCGTACGGGGAGGCCATCCGGGAGCTGCGCGAACTGATCGCGTCGGATCCGGAGGACGCCGAATACCGCGAAAACCTCGGGGAGGCCTTGCTGTTCGCGGGGGAGACCGACGAGGCGGAGGCGCTTCTGGCCCCGCTCGCACCGGAATTCGGCTGGGCGCACAACCTCCTCACGCTCGTCTGGCTGAAGACCGGGCGAACGGAAGAAGCCCGCCGCGCGCTGAACGAAGGCCTCGACAAGGCCAACGCCCGGATCGCGACCGGCGCCTTCGACTGGGACGTCCAGCTCCAGCCGCTGTTCTACCTCCTCGTGCTCGGGCGCGAGGACGAAATGACCCGTGACCTCAAGGCCCTTCTCGAGAAGGGCGCGCCCCAGGAAACGCGCTTGGAGCTGCTTCACGATCTCAAGGAGCTCCGAGTGCTGATGCCCGAACTCGGCGGGGTGATCGAGGATCTCATCGCCCTCATCCCCAGGCCGGTGCTCAACCTCCCAGATGCTTGAGCGCCTCCCTTCTGGACAAAGTGGACAGTGCCGGATGCGCGGTGACGAAGGCGCGCACCCAGTCCGGCTCGGTCTTCGCGTACTCGCGCAGAGCCCAGCCGATCCCTTTGCGCAGGAAGAAGTCCTTGTCGTCGATGTTGGCTTCGACGGCACGGGTGAGCAGATCGGTGTCCGTTCCGCCCTTGGCGCCGATCTGGCAGATGACCGAAGTGCGGCGACGCCACCTGTCCTCGTCGTAGGCCCAGGTCAGCATCAGCGTGGTCACCGTCTCCGGTTCCGCCCGCAGGATCGGCCCGACCCGGCGGATGGCGACCTCGTCCACGTAGTCCCACCAGGCGCCCGTCACGATCATCTCCTCGTAGAGGCCGAGCAGATCGCGGTCCTGCCAGCGGGCGTAGGCACGATGGCCGGACAGGGCGATCGCCGCATAGCGCTCTTCGCGGAATTCCGCTTCGCGCCACAAGGTGAGAACGGCCTTCGAAAAACTCACTCGATCGGGTAGCGGATGCTCGGCGTAAACCCGCTTCAGCAAGGCCGTCCGAGGCGGGGACGCCACTCCGAGGAACGGCATCTCCGACTTCATGTACGCCCGCATCGCCGGAGCCTTCTCCGGATCGGCCAGCCCGGCCAAACCGTTGCGAACCGCCGAAACCAGGCTTTTCACCTCGTCCACGCGTTCTCCTTTCCCCAGTGGGCGCCGCGAGCGTACGACAGGGGACCGACAAGACGGATATGCCCGGATCGAACCCCGTCCCCCAGCCGGATACCGACTAAAGAGGGATGGCGGCCGACGTGTCGGTCAGCGAGATTGAAGCCGGTTCTCGGTAGCTTCGGCCCGACCGGGTCGAACGCGGACGAAAAGGAACACAGTGAAGAAATTCGTTGCCGCCCTGGCGGTCGCGGGGATCGGCGCCGGCACGATGGCGCTCGCTCCCTCCGCCACGGCCGCCTCGGCGTCGGACTTCGATCCGAAGCCCATCTCCTGGGGAGCCTGCACCCGCCCGAGCCTGGTCAAGGCCGGCGCGGAATGCGGTTTCCTCGAGGTCCCGCTGGACTACGCGAAACCCGGCGGCGAGAAGATCTCGATCGCCGTCTCGCGCGTGAAGCACAAGGCCGCCGAGTCGCAGGGCGTCATGCTGGTCAACCCGGGCGGACCGGGCGGCTCCGGCCTCGGCCTCTCGACCCTCGGCAGGGCCGTCCCCAAGAAGGCGGGTGAGGAGTACGACTGGATCGGCTTCGACCCGCGCGGCGTGGGGGAGAGCAAGCCGTCGCTGACCTGCGACGGCAACTACGCCTCCTACAACCGCCCGCAATACGTGCCGACCACGCGCGCCATCGAGACGGCGTGGCGTGAGAAGGCGAAGGGCTACGCGAAGGCGTGCGCCAAGAACGGCGCGATCCTCGACCACATCAAGACCATCGATGTGGCGAAGGACGTCGACAGCCTGCGCAAGGCGCTGGGCGAAAAGCAGATCAACTACTACGGCTTCTCCTACGGCACCTACCTCGGGCAGGTCTACAGCACGCTGTTCCCGCAGAACGTGCGGCGGATGGTGTTCGACGGCACCGTCGACCCCCGCGACGTCTGGTACAAGGCGAACCTGAACCAGGACATCGCCTTCGACAAGAACATCAAGACCTACTTCGGCTGGATCGCGAAGTACGACGACGTCTACCACCTCGGCAAGACCGCGGCCGCGGTCGAAAAGCTGTGGTACGCCGAGCAGAAGAAGCTGTACGACAAGCCCGCGGGCGGCGTCATCGGCGGGTCCGAGTGGACGGACATCTTCCTTCAGGCCGGCTACTACGTGTTCGGCTGGGAAGACATCGCGAACGCGTTCGCCGGCTGGGTGCACAAGGGTGACTGGCAGACCTTGAAGGGCCTGTACGACGGCTCCAACCCGCCGGGCCAGGACAACGGCTACGCCGTGTACGCGGCCGTGCAGTGCACCGATGTGGCGTGGCCGCAGAGCTGGCCCCGCTGGAAGTTCGACAACTGGGTCACGCACTTCCGGGCGCCGTTCGAAACCTGGGGCAACGCCTGGTTCAACGCGCCGTGCCTCGACTGGCCTGCCAAACCGGGCAAGCCGGTGGAGATCGACGGAAGCAAGGTCCCCGGAATCCTGCTGATCAGCGAGGAGAACGACGCCGCGACGCCGTACCCCGGCAGCATCGAGGTCCGCAAGCGCTACCCGAACTCCAGCCTCATCAGCGCCCCGGGCGGCACGACGCACTCGGGTTCGCTGTCCGGTGTGTCCTGTGTGGACGACAGGATCGCGGACTACCTGCTGACCGGGAAGCTGCCGGTGCGCAAGCCGGGCAACGGTTCGGACGTGCAGTGCTCCCCGGTTCCGGCGCCGGTTCCCGCCGGTGCTTCGGCGGCCGCCAAGTCCGACGTGCCTTCCGCGGTCACCGAAGTGAAGAAGGAGGCGCTGGCTCAGGCGCTGCCTTTCTGAGTTTCTCGCCAGAGAACGCCCCGGTCCGGATTTCGGACCGGGGCGTTTCTTTGCTCTGGTGCTCCTCGGCGTGGTCGCGAAAGCCACTTTCGCAACGAGCGGCGGCGGTGGTCGTGGATGGTTCGCCCGACCTGCCGAGGGCGTGTCGCGAAAGCCACTTTCGGGACATCAGACGTCCCCAAAGTGGCTTTCGCGACATGGCCGTCGAGGGCCTTGGTCGTCAGGTTCCCAATGTCGCATTGGAGACGCTCAGTGTTCCCGATGCGACATTGGGAACACTGAGCAGCCGCTCCGCGCACCCCTTAGCAGTGGCTCGTGATCCGCATGCTGTGGATGCGGTCGAAGAACCCGGCGTCGAACGACCCCTCGGCGAACCACCAGTGCCACACGTTCTTCACGGTGCCCTTGACGAACTTGGTGTCACCGCCGTGATGGATGGGCCCGAGGACGATTCCGTTGCTGTCCAGGGTGTTCACCCACATCAGCCACGCGTCGTTGCTGTCGCTGCTGATGATCGTCGCTTCGAACGAAGCGCTGCCGTTGCGTCTGAGCGTCCACTTCGCGTTGTCCATCGTGCAGTCGCCCGCCTGGATGCGGCCCCAGGTGAACCAGCAGGAATCCGCTCCGGTGCAGGTGGCCTGCGCGGTGGTGGAACCTGTCGTCCCCGCCGAGGCGGGCGTGGCGAAGACGGTCCCGATCGTGAGCACGAGCATCGTCACGAAAAGCGACATCCGACGCGCTGTGGTTTTCATGTTTCCTCCCCGAAAATCGTCGATCCGTACCGGTCTGTGAACGAAACTAACTCGCGGCTGACGGCGGTCGGGATCACTTAGGTGCGGCAACAGGGGTGGCCGATAGTGCGTGACCGGCACCCTCTCGCCCCCGAATGCGATGAAAGTTCCGTTCACGCATCGAATCCTCTCGCCGCGCCGGAAAACTGTCGGCGCCCCCCGTTAGCGTCCCCGGCATGACCATCGTCGAAGAGCACCGGACCGAGATCCGCGTGCAGGACACCGTTTATCGCATCGAGGTCGCCGCCCGCGAGGGTGGCGGCGCGGCCGGGGAAGACCGCTGGGTGACCGTCATGGTCGGCGGAGCCGGACCGCAGGAGGAGCCTGTCGCCGAAGGCAGGCTCGATATGGACGCCGAAGCCGTACCGGCCTTGGCGACCGTCCTTTCCGACACCCTCCTGGCGTTCGCCGGGCGGGGCAACGGAAGGAACGGTCGCCGAAGATCGGCGGACCGCCCCGCCCATCAGGGCTCGCCGTGGTCCGACGAGCTGGACGCGGAACTGGAAAGCCGTTGGCTGGCCGGGGAAAGCGTCGAGGAGATCGCACGGCGGTTCGAGCGGACACCGGGCGGGATACGTGCCCGGCTGCCCAGGGTCGGCTGCGACCCGGAGCGCCGGGGCGCGTACCTCCCGATCCCGCCGAGCAGACGAGAGGTAGGTGAACTCGGTTGAACCAGGGCGGTCGCGAGGGCGGGTGCGTCCTCGCGGCCGCCGTCAGTCCACTGTGGACTTCGTTCCGCGCTGTGCCCTGGCCGCCATCTCCCTGAGATGAGTGATCAGTTCCGGCGGTTCGTGCACGGTGAATTCGCAGCCGAGCCCGAGGATCCGGAACGCGAGCCAGTCGAGGGTGTCCGTGCCCGCGTGGAGAACACAGCTCTCGTCGTCGATCGGTTCCAGCTCGCCGGATCCCTCGCCGATCGCGGGGGAGACCTGGCCGATCGGCGCGTACAGGGTCACGCGTGCGCTGTAGGTGGGAAGGAGGCTGTACATCTTGTCGGTGACGTAGGCTGCCACGTCCTTCGCGGGTGGCTGTCTCGGTGTCGCCCGGCCACCGGTCGCCCTCGGTTCCGAGATCCGGTCCGCGCGGAAGATCCGCCAGTCGTCCCGGTCGAGGTCGTAGCCGAGCAGGTACCACCGGCGTCCGGCGGAGACGAGCCGGTGCGGTTCCACGTGCCGCCGGGATTCGGTCCCGTCGCCGGTGCGATAGCCGAACCGGGTCCGTTCGGTGTTGGCGATCGCGCCCGCGAAGACCGTGAGGTGTTCCGGGTCCACCGCGGCTCCGGTGCCCGGGATGGGCACGGTCGCGGCGCCCAGCGCGCCGACGCGGTACCGAAGCCGCGACGGCAGCACCTGCTCGAGTTTGGCCAGCGCCCGCACCGAAGACTCCTCGATTCCCGAGATCGCCTGGCCGGCGGCGCTCCGGAGACCGACCGCGATCGCGACGGCCTCCTCGTCGTCGAGCAGCAGCGGGGGCATCGCCGTGCCGGCGCCCAGCCGGTAGCCGCCTTCGGAACCTCGCGACGCCTCGACGGGGTAACCGAGCTCACGCAAGCGGTCGATGTCGCGCCGGATGGTCCGCGGACTGACCTCCAGTCGCTCGGCGAGCTCGCTGCCAGGCCACTCGCGAGGGGTTTGCAGGAGTGACAGCAGGCTCAGCAGCCGGGCGGGCGTGTCGGTCATGCGATCAAGGATGCCGGTACCGAGTCCCGTATCGGGTGAGCCACACGACTTTGTTTGATTGAACTTGCATGGGAGTGCATAATCATGCGTATGACGGTGAAGATCGCGGTGGCCGGAGCCAGCGGGTACGCGGGCGGCGAACTCCTGCGCCTGCTGCTGACCCATCCCGAAGTCCAGATCGGCGCGCTCACCGCGGCCAGCTCCGCGGGGACGCCGCTCGTCCAGCATCAACCGCACCTCGCGCCACTGGCCGACCGTGTCCTGCTGGAGACGACCCCGGAGACCCTGGCCGGGCACGACGTCGTCTTCCTCGCCCTGCCGCACGGCCACTCCGGCGCGATCGCCGCGAAGCTGGGCCCGGATGTCCTGGTGGTCGACCTCGGCGCGGACCACCGCCTCTCGGAGGCGGCCGACTGGCAGCGCTGGTACGGCGGCGACCACGCTGGGCAATGGCCGTACGGGCTCCCCGAGCTCCCCGGCGCCCGCGAGCGCCTCGCCGGGACCAAACGCATCGCGGTCCCCGGCTGCTTCCCGACCGGCGGTTCGATCGCCCTCGCCCCGGCGCTCGCCGCGGGCCTGGTCGAGCCGGAGGTCAACGTCGTGGCCGTCACCGGGACCTCGGGCGCGGGCAAGAGCCTGAAGCCGAACCTTCTCGGTTCCGAGGTGATGGGTTCGGCCACCGCGTACGGCGTCGGCGGTGCCCACCGCCACACCCCCGAGTTCGCGCAGAACCTTTCCGCGGTGTCGGGTGAGCGGGTCAAGGTCTCGTTCACCCCCGTGCTCGCCCCGATGCCGCGCGGCATCCTCACCACCGCGAGCGCCCCGCTGAAGACCGACCTCGACGCCGACGGCGCCCGCGAGGTCTACGAAAAGGCGTACGCCACCGAGCCGTTCGTCCAGCTGTTGCCCGCGGGCCAGTGGCCGTCCTCGGCTTCGGTCGTCGGCTCGAACAACGTCCAGCTGCAGGTCACCGTCGACGCCGACACCCGGCGCCTGATCGTGGTCGCGGCCATCGACAACCTGACCAAGGGCACCGCCGGAGGTGCCGTCCAGTCGATGAACATCGCACTGGGCCTCCCGGAAACCACCGGACTACCGACCGTAGGAGTCGCTCCGTGACCGTCACCCAGCCGAAGGGATTCCGTGCCGCGGGCGTCGCCGCCGGGATCAAGGCCGAGGGCAAGCTCGATCTCACGCTCGTCGTCAACGACGGGCCGCTCCAGGTCGCGGCCGGTGTGTTCACGCGCAACGTGATCAAGGCCGCGCCCGTGCTGTGGTCGCAAGAGGTGCTCAAGCAGCAGCGGCTCAAGGCCGTCGTCCTCAACTCCGGCGGCGCGAACGCCGCCACCGGCCCCGGCGGTTTCCAGGACACCCACAAGACCGCGGAGAAGGTCGCCGAGCTCCTCGAAGCCGGTGCGATCGAGGTCGCGGTCTGCTCGACCGGCCTGATCGGCGAACGGCTGCCGATGGACGCGCTGCTTTCCGGCGTGGACACCGCCTTCGAAAGCCTCGGCACCGGTGCCGAGGCCGATCTCGCCGCGGCCACCGCGGTCATGACCACCGACACCAAGCCGAAGCAGGCGGCCGCGAAGCACGACAGCGGCTGGAGCGTCGGCGGGTTCGCCAAGGGCGCGGGCATGCTCGCCCCGAACCTCGCGACGATGCTGTCGGTCCTCACCACCGACGCGGTCGTCACGCCGGAGGTCCTGGACAAGGCCCTGCGCGCCGCCACCGGCGTGACCTTCGACAGGCTCGACGTCGACGGCGGGACCTCCACCAACGACACGGTGCTCGTCCTCGCGTCCGGCGCCAGCGGCGTCGAACCGACCGAGGCCGAACTGACCGAACTCCTCACCGCCGTCAGTCTCGACCTCGTGCTGCAACTGCGCGCGGACTCCGAAGGCGCGACCAAGTACGTCGACGTCACGGTCACCGGCGCGGCGAGCGAGGCGGACGCCATCGCCGTCGGGCGGACGATCGCCGAGGACAACCTCGTCAAGACCGCGCTGTTCGGTTCGGACCCGAACTGGGGCCGTATCGCCATGGCGCTGGGCCGGGTGCCCGCGAAGATCGACCCGGAGAAGGTCGCCATCGCGATCAACGGCGTCACCTTGTTCGCCAAGGGCACCACCGCGGCGGACCGCTCCGAAGCGGACCTCTCGGGGCGGGACATCCAGATCGTGGTCGACCTCGGTCTCGGTGAAGGCGGGGCGACGATCTACACGACCGATCTCTCGCACGCGTACGTCGAAGAGAACAGCGCGTACTCCTCATGAGCCCTTCCGAATCCACGGTTCCCGCGGACGAGCGGCTCGCGACCGCCGCCGAGAAGGCGTCGATCCTCATCGAGGCCCTGCCCTGGCTGCAGCGTTTCCACGGCGCCACCGTCGTGGTCAAGTACGGCGGCAACGCCATGATCGACGAGAGCCTCAAACAGGCCTTCGCCGAGGACATGGTCTTCCTGCGCATGGCCGGGCTGCGGCCGGTGGTGGTGCACGGCGGCGGGCCGCAGATCACCGCGATGCTCAACCGGCTCGGCGTCGAAGGCGAGTTCAAGGGCGGCCTGCGCGTCACCACCCCCGAGACGATGGACATCGTCCGCATGGTGCTGACCGGCCAGGTCAGCCGTGAGCTGGTCGGCCTGATCAACGCGCACGGCCCGTACGCGGTCGGCATCTCCGGCGAGGACGCGCGGCTGTTCACCGCCGAGCGTAAACAGGCCACTGTGGACGGTGTTCCGGTCGACATCGGGCTCGTCGGCGAGGTCTCCGAGGTCAACCCGGACGCGGTGCTCGACATCGTCAACGCGGGCCGGATCCCGGTGGTGTCCACCGTGGCCCCGGACGTCGACGGCGTCGTGCACAACATCAACGCCGACACCGCCGCCGGCGCGCTGGCCGCGGCGCTCGGTGCGGAGAAACTCGTCGTGCTCACCGACGTCGAGGGCCTCTACGCCAACTGGCCGGACCGCGGATCGCTGGTCGACCGGATCCGCGTGGACCGCCTCGAAACGCTGCTGCCCGGCCTCGCCAGCGGCATGATCCCGAAGATGGAGGCCTGCGTGCGTGCCATCCGCGGCGGCGTCCGCCGGGCGCACGTGATCGACGGTCGCATCGCCCATTCGGTTTTGCTGGAGGTCTTCACCTCCCGCGGTATCGGTACCATGGTCTTCCCCGAAACGGAGCTCCCGTGACCACGTACAAGTCCAATGTAGACGGCCAGGAGCACTGGAAGTCGTCCCTCATGGACAACTACGGCACCCCGGCGCTGACCCTGGTCCGCGGTGAAGGCGCGAAGGTCTGGGACGCCGACGGCAAACCGTACGTCGACCTGCTTGGCGGCATCGCGGTGAACGCGCTCGGCCACGCGCACCCCGCCGTGGTCGCCGCGGTCACCGAACAGGTCGCGAAACTCGGGCACACCTCGAACCTCTACGTGAACCCGGCCGCCGTCGAACTGGCCGAAACCCTCCTGGACGTCGCCGGCCTGTCCGGCAACGCGAAGGTGCTGTTCGTCAACTCCGGCGCGGAGGCCAACGAAGCCGCGCTGAAGATCAGCAGGCTCACCGGCCGGACCAAGATCGTCGCCTGCGAGGGCGCCTTCCACGGGCGCACCATGGGCGCGCTCTCGCTGACCGGCCAGCCGTCGAAGCGGGACGCGTTCGCGCCGCTGGTCCCGGGTGTCACGCACGTTCCGTACGGTGACGTCGACGCGCTTCGGGCCGCTGTGGACGACGAAACCGCGGCGGTGTTCCTCGAGCCGATCCTCGGGGAGGCGGGCGTCGTCCCGGCGCCGGACGGCTATCTCCAGGCCGCGCGGGAGATCACCAAGGCGACCGGGACCCTGCTGGTCCTCGACGAGGTACAGACCGGCATCGGCCGCACCGGCGCGTGGTTCGCCTTCCAGCACACCGGCATCGTCCCGGACGTCATCACGCTGGCGAAGGGCCTCGGCGGCGGCCTCCCGATCGGTGCGGTCATCGGCGTCGGCGAGGCGGGGGAGCTGATGAAGCCGGGGCAGCACGGCACCACCTTCGGCGGCAACCCGGTCTGCTGCGCCGCCGGGCTCGCCGTGCTCAAGACCATCGCCAAGGACAATCTGAACGACCACGTTTCCGCGCTGGGCAAGGACATCGCCTCCCGGGTGGAGGAGCTCGGCCACCCGCTGGTGTCCGGGGTCCGCGGTGCGGGCCTGCTGCTCGGCATCACGCTGCGCGAACCGGTCTCGGCGACGGTCGCCAAGGCCGCGCAGGACGCGGGATACCTGGTCAACCCGATCGCACCCGACACCATCCGGCTGGCACCGCCACTGATCCTGAGCGCCGAAGAGGCCACGGGATTCCTCGAAGCCCTTCCCGGGGCGCTCGATTCCACCACCACCTAGGACAGAGACGAAACGCATGCTCCGCAACTTCCTCCGTGACGACGATCTCAGCCCCGCCGAACAGGCCGAGATCCTCGACCTCGCCGACCAGCTGAAGGCCGAGCCGCTGAGCTCCCGCGCGCTGGAGGGCAAATCCGTCGCGGCGATCTTCGAGAAGAACTCCACCCGGACCCGGTTCTCGTTCGAGGTGGGCATCGCCCAGCTCGGCGGCAACCCGGTCATCGTCGACGGCCGCTCCATGCAGCTCGGCCGCGAAGAGACCATCGAGGACACCTCACGGGTGCTTTCGCGGTACCTGGACGCGATCGTCTGGCGGACCTTCGCCCAGAAGCGCATCGACGCGATGGCCTCGGCGGCGAGCATCCCGGTGATCAACGCGCTCACCGACGAGTTCCACCCGTGCCAGGTGCTCACCGACCTGATGACCATCCGCGAGCGCAAGGGCAAGCTCGCCGGGCTGACCCTGGTGTACCTCGGCGACGGCGCCAACAACATGGCGCATTCGCTGCTGCTGGGCGGGACCACGGCCGGGATGCACGTCCGCGTCGTCTCGCCGGAGGGCTTCCAGCCGGATCAGCAGGTCATGCTCGACGCGAAGCACCGGTCGACGGAGACCGGCGGCAGCACCACGGTCTTCACCGATCCGTACGCGGCCGTCGAAGGCGCGGACGTCGTCGTCACCGACACCTGGACCTCCATGGGCCAGGAGAACGATGGCCTCGACCGGGTCGGCCCGTTCCGCGAGCTGCAGGTCAACGCGGCGTTGATGCGCCGCGCCGCGGACGAGGCGATCGTGCTGCACTGCCTGCCCGCGCACCGCGGCTGGGAGATCACCGACGAGGTCATCGACGGACCGGCCAGCGCGGTCTGGGACGAGGCCGAGAACCGGCTGCACGCGCAAAAGGCGCTGCTGGTGTGGCTGCTTGGCAAGGAGGCATCGTGAGCCACACTGGCGAAGCCTCGCTCGCGCATGCCGACCGGGTGTGGGTGTCCCGCACTGGCACAGAGAAGCGACGATGACCGGCAGCAGGGTCACCCGGCAGGCACGGATCACCGAACTCGTGTCCACGATGGCCATCCGCAGCCAGACAGAGCTCGCGAAGCTCCTGGCGGCGGAAGGTATCGACGTCACGCAGGCGACGCTTTCGCGGGACCTCGACGAACTGGGCGCGGTGAAGCTCCGGGGTGCCGATTCCGGTGCGCCGGTGTATGTCATCCCCGAGGACGGCAGCCCGGTACGCGGGGTGCAGGGTGGCACATCCCGGCTTTCGCGGTTGCTCGCCGAACTGCTCGTTTCGGCGGACTCGTCGGGCAACCTGACGGTGCTGCGCACCCCGCCGGGTGCGGCGCAGTTCCTGGCCAGCGCCATCGACAGGGCGGCGCTGGAGGAGGTCGTCGGTTCCATCGCCGGCGACGACACGGTCGCGGTGATCGCGAGGGAACCGCTGTCCGGCAAAGACCTGGCCGAGCGCTTCATGGCGCTGGCCCGACGGTCGTCCACAGTGGACGGCGGTGAGGAGACCGAAGGTGACGCCTGACGGGTTCGCCTTCCCGGATGACCCGGAGAAGCTGGTCATCACCTTCGACGAAGGGGTGCCGGTGGCCATCGACGGGGAGACCGTGACGCTGCTGGAAGCCTTCCAGCAGCTGAACCTGCGTGTCGGCGCCTTCGGGCTCAAAGGACGCGAGATCTACGAGGGGCCTGCCGCGAGCGCGCTGGTCACCGCGCACGAGCAACTGCAGAAGGTCAGTACCGGGCGGGTGTCCGGCGAGGTGCGGCTGGTCCTGCACCGCGGGAACGCGGTCGTGAACTCCGCGCGCGACGAGCGCGCGCTGTACGACTTCACCACAGGCGCTACCTTCGACCGATCAGTCGCCTGAAGAGAACCAAGGGATTCGAGGAGTGTTGTGAGCGGGAATGAGCAGCCGGTGCAGCTGTGGGGCGGCCGGTTCGCCAGCGGGCCGGCCGAGGCGATGGCGGCGCTGAGCGCGTCGACCCATTTCGACTGGCGGCTGGCGCCGTACGACATCGCCGGGTCGCGGGCCCACGCGCGAGTGCTGCGGAAGGCGGGGCTGCTCACCGAAGACGAGCTGACCGGCATGCTCGCCGCGCTGGACACCCTCGCGCAGGACGTCGAGTCGGGCGCGTTCACCCCGACCGTCGCCGACGAGGACGTCCACACCGCGCTCGAACGCGGTCTGCTGGAGCGGGCGGGCACCGAACTCGGCGGCAAGCTGCGGGCAGGCCGTTCGCGAAACGACCAGGTCGCGACGCTGTTCCGGATGTGGCTGCGGGACGCCGCCCGGCGGGTGGTCGCGGGCACCCTCGGTGTCGTGGACGCCTTGGTTTCGCAGGCGAAGCGGCACCCGGACGCGATCCTCCCCGGCCGCACCCACCTGCAGCACGCCCAGCCTGTCCTGCTGGCGCACCACCTGCTCGCGCACGGCCAGTCGCTGCTGCGCGATGTCACCCGGCTGCGTGACTGGGACGCTCGCACCGCCGAATCGCCCTATGGCTCCGGCGCGCTCGCGGGTTCGTCGCTCGGTCTCGACCCGGAGGCCGTCGCCGCGGAACTGGGCTTCGACACCAGCGTCGAGAACTCCATCGACGGCACCGCCTCGCGCGACTTCGTCGCCGAGTTCGCCTTCGACGTCGCGATGCTCGCGGTCAACCTGTCCAGGATCGCCGAAGAGGTGATCATCTGGAACACCGCCGAGTTCGGCTACGTCACCCTCGACGACGCCTGGGCGACCGGCAGCTCGATCATGCCGCAGAAGAAGAACCCCGACGTCGCCGAGCTGACCCGCGGCAAGGCCGGACGGCTCATCGGCAACCTGACCGGTCTGCTCGCGACGCTCAAGGCGCAGCCGCTCGCGTACAACCGTGACCTGCAGGAGGACAAGGAGCCGGTTTTCGACTCCGTCGAGCAGCTGGAACTGCTGTTCCCGGCGATCGCGGGCATGCTCGAGACGCTGACCTTCCACACCGACCGGCTCGCCGAACTGGCGCCCGCCGGGTTCACCCTCGCCACGGACATCGCCGAATGGCTGGTACGCCAGGGCGTTCCGTTCCGTGTCGCGCACGAAGCGGCGGGGGAGAGCGTCCGCGTCGCCGAAGCCCGCGGTGTCGGCCTGGACGAACTGACCGACGAAGAGTTCGAGAAGATCAACCCGGCCCTGACGCCCGCCGTGCGCGAGGTGCTGACCGTCGAGGGCTCGGTGAGTTCGCGCAACGCTCGCGGCGGTACCGCTCCGGAGCGGGTCGCCGAGCAGAGGGACCGGCTGGTCGCGCGGGTCGCCGAGCACCGCGCCTGGCTCGGCTGAGTTGCACTTGAAGCCTCCCTTCCTTGCGCCCTGCGCAAGGAAGGGAGGCTTCAAGATCGCTTCGCGGTCTTCCGGAGCTTCGCACGCACCGCGCGGGTGGCGACCGGGCCGAGCCCCTCGAAGACGTCGACCAGGACGGCAAGCTGCTCCAACGCCGCCAGTGCCTGTTCGCTGCCCTCGGGATTCACCGACTCGAACAACGTCAGACCCAGGAAACCGGCGGAGACCGCGTGGGCGAGCCCCTCGGTCTCCGCGAACTCCAGCACCGGCGAATCGGCCAGCACACGGTCGAGGGTGACCCGGACTTCGCGCACCCAGTTGTCCAGCGCCTGCCGCGTCGCCTCGGCCAGCCGTCCGCCGCCCTGCGCGCCGGCGAGCGCCTGGGCGAGGACCGTCATGTTCCCTTCGGCGCGTTCCTCCGCATGGATGACCCGGCCGAGGTCCAGAAGCTCGCCCAGCGTGGTCACGTCGGCGAAGCGGTCACGGAAGTGGGCGACGCGGCTTTCGGTCGCCGTCACGCAGGCCTGCGCGATCAGCTCCTCGACACTGCCGAAGTGGTAGAAGATCAGCGCCTGATTGGTGCCCGCCGCGGCGGCGACGGTCCTGGCCGAAACCGCGGTGATCCCGCTGGTGCGGATCGTCTCCAGCGCTCCGTCGATCAACCGCTGTTTCGTGCTGGGCCCGTTCATCAGTCCAGGACCTTCTCACGCAGGGGCTTCACCGCGCCGCTCACCCCCGGCCGCAGATCGACGAACCGTGCCTCGAAAGCGCCCCGGTAGCCGAACAACGGCCCGAAGTGCCGGTTCGTCACCCGGATCTCGATGCGGAAGAGTCCGCTCTCCTCGTCGAACCACTCGTCGACCTCGGCCACACCGACGAGGGATCGCGGCACCACACACCGAAGCGGGCCTTCGCGGATACGGAACTCCTCCGACCGGATGTGGAAACCGCCGTCGGGCCGCACCGTCATGTCGAGATCGACGGCGAGGTGCTGATGTGTGCCCAGGTAGTCGACGATCTTCCCGCGATCGCGGCTGTAGATCATCTGCGCGTCGAACCGGCGTCGCCGTTCCGGCAGTTCGAAGGTGCGGACGAACGAGACCGTCTCCCTGCCGAGCGAGTCGACGTACGGATAGTTCTCGATGGTGAAAGGGACGTTGTGGCCCCGTTCGGGGAACAGGATGTGCCTCGACGCGCCGAGCCGCAGGAACGGCGTCGTGAACGCGGCGCCGCGCCAGATCTCGTCCATCACGCCCACGCCGATCATCCCGACGCCGTTCTCCGTACTCAGCGACAGCCGTTCGCGCATCCGCGGGTGCAAGGACTCGAAGCCGGCGCCCAGCGCTTCTCGGAAGATCATGCCTGCTCCAGGGTGTCGAGGATGCGGGGCGCGACGCCGTCCTTGCCGGGCCGCGGGCTCCGGCGGCAGCGCCTCGCCGAGGGGGAGAGCAACGGGAGTTCTTCCGGTGGCGCGCCGGTCTCGAGCCACAAGCGGAGCCTGTCGAACGACCAGGCCGTCATCCAGCCGAAGAGCGGCCGGAACAGCAGGTCGGCGAACCTGCCGAAGACACCCCATCGAGTGATGTAGTCGAAGCCGGTGACGAACCGGACGCCGTCGTCGACCGGGGTGTAGCGCCAGTACCCCGATCCGGTCCTGATGAGCGACAGCGGATCGGCCGAGGCGAATCGCAGCGCGGACGTCCGGCCGCCGTCCGGCCGGGTGCTCTCCCCGGCGTGTGTTCCGGTCCCGCTGACGACGATCCCCAGGAACTCGGTCGTGTACCGGAACCGTCCCGGCGAACCCACGACCGGCTCGATCTGCGAGAAGCGGAGATCCCACCGTGCGTGCAGACGCGGGTCCTGCGTGTACCGCCACAGCGTCTCGAGGTCGGTGCGGATCACCGTTTCGACGTAAAGCGCTCTTCGGCTCATGGAGCCCCCTCCAGTTTTGAGCGTCCACTCAAAATCACTGTAGAGCATGTTTGAGCGATCGCTCAATACCGGGCCGGTTAAGGTCGGCCTGGGAGAACGCGAGGTAAAGGGGAGTGCGGAACGTGGAGACCGGCAGGCAGTTCACCCGGCGCGAGCTGGCGCTGGATCCGGTGGAGCTGTCCACGCTCCTGCTCGGCGCGGTGATCGAGTCGACCGGTCCCGACGGCACGGTCGCCGTCCGCCTGGTGGAGGTCGAGGCCTATCGGGGGCTCGACGACCCCGCGTCGCACTGCTATCGCGGCAAGACGCCGCGCAACGCGGTCATGTGGGGACCCGCGGGGCACCTGTACGTGTACTTCGTCTACGGCATGCACTTCTGCGCGAACGTCGTCGGCACCGAAGACGGGCAGCCGGGCGCCGTGCTGCTGCGGGCCGGGGAGGTGGTGTCCGGTGCGGACATCGCCAGGGCGCGCAGGCCGTCGGCACGCGGCAACGGCGAGCTCGCCAAAGGTCCGGCGATCCTCACCTCGGTACTCGGCATCGACCGGGCCGAGAACGGCGTCGACCTGACCGATCCGGCATCACCGGTCCGGTTGTTCACCGGCGAACGCGTTCCCGAAGCGGACATCCGCACCGGGCCGCGCGTCGGCGTCGCGATGGCGATGGACACGCCGTGGCGGTTCTGGATCGACGGATCGCCCGCGGTCTCCACCTACCGCCGGGGCGGCAAGCGACGGGCGGCCGCCCCCGGCCGATAGTCGGTTGACCTGGTGCGGGAGGATCTACAGGCGTGAGCGAGCACATCCTTGACGAGTTGACCTGGCGCGGCCTGATCGCGCAATCCACCGACCTCGAAGCACTCCGGCGAGACCTCGACCAAGGACCTCTCACGCTCTATTGCGGATTCGACCCGACCGCGCCCAGCCTGCACGCCGGCAACCTGGTCCCGCTGCTGATGCTCTCCCGCTTCCAGCGTGCCGGTCACCGGCCGATCGTGCTGGCGGGTGTCGCGACCGGGATGATCGGTGACCCGCGCGACACCGGTGAGCGCACCCTCAACACGCTGGACACCGTCGCCGCATGGGCGGACCGGATCCGTGGGCAGCTGGAGCGCTTCGTCGACTTCGACGACTCGCCGACCGGCGCGGTCATCGAAAACAACCTGAACTGGACCGGCAAGCAGACCGTGGTCGAGTTCCTGCGCGACGTCGGTAAGCACTTCCCGGTCAACATGATGCTGAACCGGGAGACGGTGAAGCGGCGCCTCGAGGCCGACGGCATGTCGTACACCGAGTTCAGCTACCTGCTGCTGCAGTCGCAGGACTACCTGCACCTGCACCGCGAGTACGGCTGCAAGCTGCAGATCGGCGGCTCCGACCAGTGGGGCAACCTCGTCGGCGGTGTCGACCTGATCCGCCGGACCGACGGCGGGCACACGCACGCGCTGACCGCGCCGCTGGTCACCGACACCGAAGGGCGCAAGTTCGGGAAGTCCACCGGCGGCGGCAGTGTCTGGCTCGACCCGGAGATGACCTCCCCGTACGCGTGGTTCCAGTACTTCCTGAACGTCGCCGACGCCGACGTCATCCGCTACCTGCGGATGTTCTCCTTCCTCGGGCAGGAGGAGATCGCGGCGCTGGCCGAGGACACCGAACAGCGCCCCCACCTGCGGTCCGCGCAGCGGAAGCTGGCGGAGGACTTCACGACCCTGGTGCACGGCGAGGCGGCGACCCGGCAGGTCATCGCCGCGAGCCAGGCGCTGTTCGGCAGGGGAGAGCTGCGTGAGCTCGACTCGCCGACCCTCGACGCCGCCATGGCCGAGGTGCCCAACGGCAAGGTCGACCCGAACGGCGAGTCGACGATCGTCGACCTGCTGATCGCCGCCGGCCTCGTCGACAGCAAGGGCGCCGCGCGCCGCACCGTCAAGGAAGGCGGCGCGTACGTCAACAACACGAAGATCGCCGACGAGGAGTGGAAGCCGTCCGCGGACGACGCTCTGCACGGCCGCTGGCTCGTGGTCCGTAAGGGCAAGCGCAACGTCGCCGGCGTGCGCGTCGGAGGCTGATCGCCGCCCGGGCCCGAAACAGGGGCTCTGACCTGCGGAAACGCAGTTAAGGTACCCCCCTGTTTCGGGCCCTTCCGGGGCGTGTAAAGTTCTCCAAGTCGCCAGGGAAACCGGGCGGCCGACCGGGACACGAACCAAGCTCTCGCCTCGGAGTTGAAAGACTCAGTGCGATTGAGTGGGTGTCTCACCAAAAACTGCTAGGAATGACTGCTTCGGATAAGGCCGCGTGCGGTGCGATCTGGGGTGTGTTGCTTGAGAACTCAACAGTGTGCTAGTGAACTAAGCCAGTAGAGCTTATGTATTTGAACCTCGTTTGAGGTTCCTTTGAGAGCATTAATTTNCGGAAGCTAAGCCTGACAGCGCCGATGGTACTGCAACCGAAGGGTTGTGGGAGAGTAGGACACCGCCGGACTAACTTCAGGACAGGGTCCTGACCAGGGTCGAGAACCCCAACAGGTTCTCCCCGGTCAGGGCCCTGTCTCTTTTCATGTCCATGGACCGACTAGAATGGTCCGTTGGCCCACCTGACGGGTGGGCCCCAGTGTCGAAACTTTTCAATAGTGGCAGGAGGCCAGGTGTCCGAGTTCGGTCGACGTGACTCAGATGATGGCGCGTCCGGCCGGTCGGGTCGCCGGGACGACAGTCCCCGCGGAGGCCGGTCTGACGCGCAGCGAGGTGACCGGCGCGGTTCCGCCGGCGGCAGGCAGGACCGGGGCGGCCGCGATGGCGGCTACCAGGGGCGCCCGCGCAGGGACGACCGCGGTGCCCGCGGTTCCGGTGGTTACGCCGGCAAGCCCTCGCGCAGCGGCGACGGTCCTCGTGACCAGCGCCCCGGTGGCAGCCGGTTCGCAGGCCAGGGGCGTGACGACAACCGCCCGCGCTACAACAACGACGACCGGTCCGGCGGCCGCGACAACGACCGTCGTGGCGGCTTCCGCTCCGACGACCGGCGCGACAGCCGCGACTACAAGGGCGGCGACCGCGGCGGTTACCGCTCGGACAGCCGTGGCGGCGATCGCGGTGGATACCGCGGCGGCGACAACCGTGACAACCGTGGTGGAGACAGCCGGGGCGGTTACCGCCCGGACAACCGGGGCGGCGACAGCCGCGGTGGCTACCGGTCCGACAACCGCGACAGCCGTGGCGGCGATCGCGGCGGGTACCGCGGCGGCGACAACCGGGACAACCGCGGCAGTGACAATCGCGGAAGCGACAACCGTGGTGGCTACCGGTCCGAGAACCGTGGCGGCTACCGGTCGTCCGACAGCCGTCCCGAGCGTCGTTACGACAACCGCTCCGACAGTCGCTCGGACAACCGTTCCGAGGGCCGGTACGAAAAGCGCTCCGACAGCCGCCCGGCTCGCTCCGGCTATGGCTCGGACAACCGCGGCCGCTCCGACGACCGCCCGTCAGGCAACCGTTACGAGGGACGCCCCCAGGGCAAGTCCTACGGTGACCGCGACAGCCGTGACAACCGGGGTGGCGGCGACGACCGGCGTCCGTCCTATCGCGACGACCGCGGTGGCTCCCGTTCCGGCGGTGACCGTCGTCCCAGCGGCGGTGGCTACGAGCGCAAGAGCTTCGGCGACCGCGACAATCGTGGCGACGACAAGCGCGGTTCGTACCGGCCGTCCGGCGACCGTCCCGACCGTCGCTCGTCCGACCGGCCGGAGAAGCGCTACGACGACAAGCGCGGCGGGTTCGAGCGCAAGCGCGACGACCGTCCCCAGCGCGACCGTTCCGAGGGCCGCAAGGACTTCCGCTCCTCTCCTCGCACCGAGGACAGGCCGGTCGACGACGAGACCTTGGCGCGTGAGCTGCTCGAGGCTCCGGAGCTGCCCGAAGGCATCGAGTTCTCCGATCTCGACGAGGAGGTCCGCCGGGAGCTCCGCACCCTGCCCAAGGCACTCGCGGAAACCGTCGGCAAGCACCTGGTCGCGGCCGGTGGCCTTGTCGACGAGGATCCCGAAGCCGCCATGGAGCACGCCAAGTACGCGAAGGCCAAGGCGTCGCGGGTCCCGATCGTCCGTGAGGCGCTCGGCCTGGTCGCCTACCACGCGGGCAACTGGTCCGAGGCGCTGTCCGAGCTGCGGGCCGTCCGCCGGATGACCCGGACGGACGACCACATCGCGATCATCGCCGACGCCGAGCGCGCCATCGGCCGTCCGGAGCGGGCGCTCGACCTCGCGAAGGAGGTCGACAAGGAACGTCTCTCCAAGGCGACCCAGGTCGAGCTCGCGATCGTCGCGGCCGGCGCCCGGCGCGACCTCGGCCAGCTGGACGCCGCCGTCGTCTCCCTCCAGGGTGACGACCTCAAGGCGGAGAAGCGCGACCCGTGGAGCGCCCGGCTGTTCTACGCCTACGCGGACAACCTCGCCGCCGCCGACCGCAAGGACGAGGCGATCCGCTGGTTCCTGAACGCGGCAGAGGCCGACGAGGAGGACGAGACCGACGCCGCCGAGCGCGCCGCGGAGCTCACGAATGGCTGACGCCCTCTCGGCCGGATACGACGCGGTCCTGTTCGACCTCGACGGCACGGTCTACCACGGCACCGAAGTGGTCCCGGGCGCACCGGAAGCGCTTCGGGCGCTTCGGGACCACGGCACGGCCGTCCGGTGGGTGACCAACAACGCCTCCAAGGCGCCTGCGGAGGTCTCCGCGCACCTGGAGGCACTCGGACTGCCCGCCACCCCCGAAGAGGTCCACACGAGCTCTCAGGCCGCCGCCGCCCTGCTGGGTGAGCGGCTGCCTCAGGGCGCGGTGGTCCTCGTCGTGGGCACGGACTCGCTGGCCGCCCAGATCGAGTCCGCCGGGCTGAAGACGGTCCGGGAAGCCGGTCCGGACGTGGCCGCGGTGGTGCAAGGGCACTCGCCGCAGAACACCTGGGCGGCCCTCGCGGAGGCGTGTCTCGCCATCCGCGCGGGCGCGCTCTGGGTGGCGACGAACGTCGACGCGACCCTGCCCAGCGAACGTGGTCTGCTGCCGGGCAACGGATCGATGGTGGCCGCGTTGCGCCACGCCACCGGCGTCGAGCCGTTGGTGGCGGGCAAGCCGGCGCCGGGGCTGTTCACGACGGCGGCGCGCGACGCGGGCGCGGAGCGGGCCCTCGTCGTGGGCGATCGGCTGGACACCGACATCGAGGGCGCGGTCGCGGCCGGGATCGACGCGCTCTGCGTCCTGACCGGCGTCGCCGACGCGGCGTCCCTGATCGCGGCGAGGCCCGAGGAGCGTCCGCGCTACCTCGCGCAGGACCTGTCCGGGTTGAGCAGCCGGGCGGATCTTCTCGAAATCGGGCCCAAGGACGGCTGGCGTGTCACCGCACAGGGTGACGTCCTCGAAGCCGATGGTGAAGGCGACTCCCTCGACCTGTTGCGCGCATTGTGCGCGGCGGCCTGGGACTCGGGGATCACCGAGGTCCGTGGTGTGGGCGACACCGCCCGCGCCGCGCTCGCCGAGCTGCACCTCGGCTGACCAGCGCTGCTAACTTGGTGGGGTGCAAGACCACTTCCACCCCGTGCCGCGACCGCCGGTTCCGGGCCCGCCGCCGGTGCCCGGGCCTCCGGCGGTCCAGACCGAACAGTTCGCGCAGCAGGACACGGATCCCCGAGCCGGGATCGACGAAGCGGTCGCGGGGCTCGACGACCTCGCCGCGCTTCCGCTCTCGGAGCACGTCGACCGGTTCGAGGCCGTGCACACCGAGCTGACGGTGGCGCTGTCCACCATCGACAAGGTCTGACCGCGTGCCCAAACGCGCCCGCCTGGACGCGGAGCTCGTCCGGCGGGGACTCGCCCGTTCCCGGGAGCAGGCGTCGGCGCTGATCGCCGAAGGCAAGGTCACCGTGCGCGGCATGGTGGCCACCAAACCCGCGACCGGGGTCGAGTCCGGCGCGCCGATCGTGGTGCGAGACGGCGACGATCCCGGCTGGGCCTCCCGCGGCGCGCACAAACTGCTCGGCGCGCTCGAAGCCTTCACTCCGCAAGGTCTTTCCACCGAGGGAAAACGCTGTCTCGACGCGGGCGCCTCGACCGGTGGCTTCACCGATGTCCTGCTGCGCAACGGCGCCGCCACGGTGATCGCCGCCGACGTGGGCCGCGGCCTGCTGGACTGGCGCCTGCGCACCGACGACCGCGTGGTCGTCCTTGACAAGACGAACGTCCGCAACCTGACCCCGGAAGATCTCGGCGGGCAGGTCGACCTCGTGGTCGGGGACCTCTCGTTCATCTCGCTCAAACTCGTACTGCCCGCGCTGGCCGCCTGCGCGCGGGACGGCGCGGATCTGGTGCCGATGGTGAAACCGCAGTTCGAGGTGGGCAAGGACCGGCTCGGCAGCGGCGGCGTCGTCCGCGATCCGGAACTGCGCGCCGAATCGGTGCTCGGTGTGCTCGCCGAGGCCGAAAAGCTGGGCCTGAGCCTGCGCGGCGTCGTGGCGAGCCCGCTTCCCGGGCCGTCGGGGAACGTCGAATACTTCGTCTGGCTTACCCGCGGGGCGGGGGAGACCGCCGGCACCGACGCCGAGCGGCTCGTCCGGACCGCAGTCCTGGAGGGACCCCAATGAGCGATCGCGAGGTGCTGCTCGTCGTGCACCCGGACCGGGACGCGACCCGGGACGCGGCACGCGAGGTTTCGGCCCGTTTCGCCAAGGCGGGTGTGCGGCTCCGGGTCCTCGACGAAGACGTCCGGGAGATGCTGGAAGCCGACGGCGGGATCGGCGCCCCCTGCACGGTCATGGCGCCGGAGCAGGATCCGGCCGCCGGCACCGAGCTGGTGTTCGTGCTCGGCGGCGACGGCACGTTGCTGCGGGCCGCGGAGCTGGCCAGGCCGAACGGTGTCCCGGTCCTCGGTGTGAACCTCGGCCGGGTCGGCTTCCTGGCGGAGGCCGATTCGGACAAGCTCGCCGACACCGTCCAGCGTGCCGTCGACGGCGACTACCAGGTCGAAGAGCGGATGACCGTCGACGTCGTCGTGACCGTCGACGGCGAGGAGACCGTCCACACCTGGGCGCTCAACGAGGCCAGTGTCGAGAAGAGCTCACGTGAGCGCGTCCTGGACGCCCTCATCGAGGTCGACGGAAGGCCCGTGTCGTCCTTCGGCTGCGACGGCGTCCTGTGCGCCACTCCGACCGGCTCGACGGCGTACGCGTTCTCCGCGGGCGGGCCGATCATCTGGCCGGACGTCCAGGCCCTGCTGGTGGTCCCGAGCAACGCGCACGCGATGTTCTCCCGGCCACTGGTCGTCTCGCGGGACTCGGAGATCACCGTCGCCATCGATCCGGACGGTTCGCCCGCCGTCCTGACCTGCGACGGATCGCGGACCTTCGATCTTCCCGCCGGCGCGGCCGTGCGGGTCACCTGCGGCCGGGTGCCGGTGCGCCTGGTCCGGTTGTGGGAAGGCCCGTTCACCGACCGGCTGGTGCACAAGTTCTCGTTGCCGATCAAGGGCTGGCGGGAGCGACACGCCCGCTGACGGATGTCGTGAAGGGGCCGCTGAGGACAACTTTCGTCGTCAAGGCCCCTTTCATGACGTGCCGGGTGCGGGAATGGTCGGGGTGGGCCGCTACGGTGGGCGTCGTGCTGGCCGAGATGCGCATCCAGGGCCTCGGAGTCATCGAGGACGCCCTGCTGGAACTGCACGCGGGCTTCACCGTCGTCACCGGTGAGACGGGTGCGGGCAAGACCATGGTCGTCAGCGGGTTGCACCTGCTCTCCGGCGGCCGAGCCGAAGTGTCCAAGGTGCGGACCGGAATGCTGAAGGCCTTCGTGGAAGGCCGATTCGAGCTGGGCGGCGCCGAGGGTGCCACCCGGATCGTCACCGACGCCGGGGCGGAGGTCGACGAGGACGGCAGCGTCATCGCGCTGCGCGCGGTCTCGGTCGACGGCCGGTCCCGTGCCCACCTCGGTGGCCGTTCGGTGCCGGTCGGGGTACTGGCCGACCTGTCCGAACAACTGATCGCAGTCCACGGGCAGAACGATCAGCTGCGGCTGCTGCGGCCCGCCGAGCAGCGCGCGGTGATCGACCGGTTCGCCGGCGAGGCCGTCACCGAACCGCTCGAGCGCTACCGCGCGGTCCGGGACGAGTGGCTCGCCGTCGTCGCCGAGCTGACCGAGCGCTCTACCCGCTCCCGCGAGATGGCGCAGCAGGCCGACCTGTTGCGCCACGGCCTCGCCGAGATCGACGCCGTCGCGCCGGAACCCGGAGAGGACACCGAGCTCACCGAGCAGATCAAACGGCTCGCCGCGGTCGACGAACTGCGGTCGGCGGCCAGCGCGGCGCACGCCGCCGTCGCCGGTTCGCCGGACGGGGATCCGGACGCGCCCGGCGCGCTGGGGCTGATCGGGGAGGCGAGCCGCCACCTGACGGGTTCCGAAGACGCCGTGCTGCGTGAACTCGGGCCCCGGCTGGACGAGGCTTCGGTGCTGCTGTCCGAAGTGGGCACCGAGCTGGGCAGCTACCTCGAAACGCTCGACGCAGACCCGGCGCTCCTGGAGAAGGTGCTCGCGCGCCAGGCGGATCTGAAGCGGCTCACGCGCAAATACGCGGCCGATGTGGACGGCGTGCTCGCGTGGGCCGACGACGCCCGCCGCCGGATGTCCACGATGGACACCTCCGAAGAGGCGCTGGCCGAACTGGCCAAGCGCCGCGACGAACTCGCCGTCACGCTGGCGGAACACGCGCTCACGTTGTCGGAGGCGCGGGTCGAGGCCGCCGCCGAGCTCGCCGAGGCGATCACCGCCGAAATGTCCGGGCTCGCCATGGGACAGGCCGAGATCGAGATCACCGTCGAGCGGCGCACCGTGGACGAGAGCGACGCGCACGCGGTGAAGGTCGACGGCAGGCTCGTGCACGCCGGGCCCGACGGTGTCGACGATGTCGAGCTGCTGCTGCGGGCGCACAACGGCGCGCCGCCGCTTCCGGTGCACAAGGCCGCTTCCGGTGGTGAGCTTTCCCGCGTGATGCTGGCGATCGAGGTCGTCCTCGCGCACGCGGACACCGTGCAGACACTGGTGTTCGACGAGGTCGACGCCGGGGTCGGCGGCCGGGCCGCGGTCGAGATCGGCAGGCGGCTCGCGCGGCTGGCGCGCAGTCACCAGGTCCTGGTGGTCACGCATCTGCCGCAGGTGGCCGCGTTCGCCGACCAGCATCTGGTGGTGGACAAGGGCACCAGCGGCGGAGTCACCCGCAGTGGGGTGCGTGTGCTCGAACAATCCGAGCGGGTCGTCGAGCTCGCCCGCATGCTCGCCGGAATGGAAAGCACCGAGACCGGCCGGGCGCACGCGGAGGAATTGCTCGCCGTGGCCGAGGCCGACAAGAGCGCGCCGGACAAGCCCAAGGCCCGTCGCGGCGGAAAGCGAAAGAAGGCGAAGTAAGCTCCGCCTGCGTGAGTCCGTGAAGGCCTCCTTCCCTACCTTCAGGGTGGTGAAGGAGGCCTTCACTACTTCTCACGCTCTGGCCGGGCCGAGGTACTCAGGTGAGGGTTGCGAAAGCCACTTTCGCAACGCTGACGGTTGCGAAAGTGGCTTTCGCGACGTTCGTGGCGGGAGACCGCGGCCGAACCGGTGTGGGTTAATCGGCGTGTTTCCATCGGCGTGGCGGACACGGAAGGCCGCGCGAATTTGTCACTATCGGTCGCATGAAGCTCACCGGCTTGCTCTCGCGTAACCAAGAGACCCTCCCCGGGATCACCGGCGTCGCCAGGGTCGACCGGCGTACGCGCGAGCTGCTCCGCCGGCTGAGCCCTGGCGACATCGTCGTCCTCGACCAGCTCGACCTGGACCGGTCGACGGCCGATGCCTTGGTGGAGGCCGAAGTCGCGGCGGTGGTGAACGCCTCGCCGTCGATCTCCGGCCGTTTCCCCAACCTGGGCCCGGAGATCCTGCTCGAGGCCGGGATCCCGCTGGTCGATTCGGTCGGCGGCGAACTGCTGCGCAAGGTCAAGGACGGCACGAAACTCCGCCTGCACGAAGGCGTCGTCTACATCGGAGAGCGGCAGCTCGGCTCGGGTGTCCAGCAGACGCGGGAAAGCGTCGCGGACCAGATGATCGAGGCCAAGGCCGGGATGTCCACCCAGCTCGAGGCGTTCTCCGCGAACACGATCGAATTCCTCCGCCGGGAACGCAGCCTCATCCTCGACGGTGTCGGTGTCCCGGAGATCCGCGTTCCGCTCAAGGACCGGCACGCCCTCGTGGTCGCGGGCGGCAACGGGCACGCCGAAGACCTCAAGAAGCTGAAGAAGTACATCGGCGAGCACCGGCCGGTGCTGATCGGTGTCGACGCCGGCGCCGACACCCTGCGCGCGCAGGGGTACCAGCCGGACGTCATCGTCGGCGACCCGCACGGGATCGGCGCGGAGACGCTGCGCAGCGGCGGCGAGGTCGTGGTCCCGGCGCAGCCGGACGGGCACGCGCCGGGCGTCGAGCGCATCCAGGACCTCGGGATCGGCGCGGTCACCTTCCCCGCGACGGGCAACGCCGAGGACCTGGCGCTGCTGCTGGCCGACGCGCACGAGGCGAGCCTGGTGGTCACCGTCGGTTTCCAGGCGACCCTGCGGGAGTTCCTCGACCACGGCCGGTCCGGTTCGAACCCGTCGACGTTCCTCACCAGGCTCAAGCTCGGCACGAAACTGGTCGACGGCAAGGCGGTCGCGACCCTGCACCGCAGCCGGGTGTCCATCGGCGCGATCGTCCTGCTGGTCGTCGCGACCCTGGTGGCCGTCGGGGCCGCGCTGCTGGTGTCCGACGTGGGTTCGGTCTATCTCGACTGGATTCGCGACACCTGGAACTCGTTCATCGCCTGGGGCAAGGGACTCTTCACGTGATTTCACTGCGGTACCACATCGTTTCCATCGCCGCCTGCTTCCTGGCGCTCGCCATCGGGGTGGTGCTCGGGTCCACGGCGCTGAACGGTGCGCTGCTTTCGGGTCTGGCCGGCCAGAAGGAGGATCTGGGTTCCCAGGTCGCGGATCTGGAAGCGCAGCGCAACACGCTCAACGCCAGGCTCGGCGACGCGGACGCGTTCGCCGGCGCGATGGGGCCGAAGGTCGTCGCCGGGCAGCTGGACAAGCGTTCGGTGGTACTGGTGACCACAGAGGACGCGAAGCCGGCGGACCGTGACGCGCTCAAGCAGCTCGTCGGTCAGTCCGGTGCCGCCGTCACCGGGGAGATCCAGCTGACCGAGGCGTTCTCGGACCCGATGCGCTCCGATCAGCTGCGTGACGTCGTGTCGCGTCTGCAGCCCGCCGGTGTCCAGTTCCCGACCGCGGGTGACCCCGGCACCCTCGCGGGCGCGCTGATCGGCTCGGTCGCGTTGCTGAACAAGGACAACGCGCAGCCGCAGTCCACGCCGGTGGAGCTGGCGGCCGCGCTCGGCGGGCTCACCGACGGCGGTTTCCTGAAGACCGGCGGGGAGGTGAAGCCCGCGCAGCTCGCGATCGTGCTCACCGGTTCGAAGTACACCGGTGACGGCGCCGGTGACCGTGCCTCGACCATCGCGCGGTTCGCCGCGCAGCTGGACCGCTCCGGCGCGGGCACCGTGCTGGCCGGGGGCGCGGGATCCGCCGACGGCACCGGCGCGATCGGCGTCGTCCGCGCCGACACCTCGTCGACCTCGATCCTGTCCACTGTGGACAACGCGGAGACCGCGGCGGGCCGGGTCACCACGATCTTGGCGCTGCGCGAGCAGCTCGAAGGCGGTGCGGGCCGCTACGGCATCGCGGGCAACGCCCAGGCACCTGCCCCCGGTATCGCCGCCGACGGCAACTAGCCCCCTTACGCATTTAGTCCTCTGGATGCGGTACTTGCGTGTGCAACTACCGCATCCAGAGGACTAAATGCGGGGCCAGAGACGGGTTTTCGGGAGCGGGCGGGCGTAGGAGCCGACCCGGCTGGTCTTGAGGCCGAGAGCGACAAGGGATTCGGCGAGGCGGACGGCGGCGGCGACGCCGTCGATCACCGGGATGTCCAGCATCGCCGAGATCCGTCGATCGAGTCCCGTCATTCCCGCGCAGCCGAGGACGAGGACTTCCGCTCCCGCGTCGCGGGCGCGCCGTCCGGCGGTCAGCAGCGCGGATTCCGTCCGGCGCTCGTCGGTCAGTTCGAGCACGCCGAGCCCGGCACCGAGGACGCCGACGCAGTTCTGTGCGACGCCCGCGGCGTGCAGGCTGTCTTCGATGAGCCCGCACGTCCGGTCCAATGTGGTCACGACGCCGTAGCGTCTTCCCAGCAGACAGGCCAGATGCGCGGCGGCCTCGGTGATGTCGACGACCGGGACGTCGAGCAGTTCCCGCGCGCCTTCCCGTCCGTGCTCGCCGAAACCGGCCATCACGAGCGCGTCGAACGGCTCGTCCAGCCCGTTGAGAAGGTCGAGGACGGCCGCGGCGCTGAGAAAGCTGTCCAGCCAGCCTTCCGCGGATTCCGGGCCCCACAAAGGGGTTCTGGCCAGGATTTCGGTGCCGGGACTCGCCGCGGCGCGGGCGCCGGCCTCGATCTCCTTCGTCATCGCCTCGGTGGTGTTGCAGTTGGTCACCAGGATCCGCATCACACGACCCGCTGCTTGCGCGTCACCACGAAATAGAGGGCCGCGGCGGATGCGGTGCCGATGAACCAGGAGTACGGCGCGGCGGGGGCGAAGAACGGCACCAGCGCGATGATCGCGGACAACGCCGCCGTGGGCAGGAAGGTGATCATCGCGCGCGGGTTGAACCCGCGTTTGTAGTGGTACGGCGAATCGGGTCCGGCCACGAACAGCTTGTCCACGTCGATCCGGCCGCGTTTGACCAGGTAGTAGTCGACGATCATGATGCCGAACAGCGGGCCGAGGAAGGCGCCGAGGCCACCGAGGAAATAGTTGACCACCGCGGGGGAGGAGTACAGCTTCCACGGCAGCACGCACAACGCCGCTACCGCGCTGATCATCCCGCCGATGGTGAAGGTGATCCGTTTCGGCCAGATGTTGGCCAGGTCGTAGGCGGGGGAGACGAAGTTCGCGACGATGTTCACGCCCATGGTGGCGATCGCGAAGGTCAGCGCTCCGATGATCAGCACGGGGGTGTTGTCGATGCGGGCCAGCAGTTCGGCGGGGTCGGTGATGGCTTCGCCGAACACCTGGAGGCTGCCCGCGGTCACCAGCACCGACAGCAGCGCGAACGCCGTCGAGTTGATCGGCAGACCCCAGAAGTTGCCGCGTCGCACCGTTTTCTGGTTCGGGGCGAACCGCGAGAAGTCGCAGAAGTTGAGCATCAGGGTGCCGTAGATGGACAGGATCAGGCCGACCGCGCCGAACCACTGCCGTACTTGCTCCCCTGTGGACAGTGCCTTCGGGTTGCTGGTCAAGGAGATGTTCCAGTCGGCGGCGGCGAGGATCCACACGGCGAGCGCGATCATCACGACCCAGATACCGGGACCGCACCAGTCCTGGAACTTGCGCACGGCCTCCATACCGCGGGTGAGCACGAGCGCCTGGGCGAGCCACAGCGCGATGAAGCAGATCCAGCCGAGGGCGTGCAGGCCGAGGAAACCCACTTCCGTCAACGGTTTCAGGCCCGGATCGATCGCGAGCACGAGCAGCGTGATGGCGACGGAGGCGAGGTAGGTCTGGATGCCGTACCAGAAGATCGCGATGATCGCGCGGATCAGCGCGGGCAGGTTCGCGCCGAAGGTGCCGAAGCTGATGCGGGCGACGACGGGGAAGGGGACGCCGGTCTTCTGGCCGATCCGGCCCATCAGGTTCATGCCGAAGTAGATGAGCACGAAGCCGGTCAGCAGCGCGGTGAACACCTGCCAGGCCGAGAGCCCGAGGACGAACAGGCCCGCCGCGAAGGTGTAGTTGCCGAGGTTGTGCACGTCCGACATCCACAGCGCGAAGATGTCGTAGACCTTCCAGCGGCGTTCCTTCGCCGGGGCGAGGTCTTCGTTCCAGAGCCGGGGATCGGCGTTCTCGGTGGTAGGCGCTTCGGACCGGGTTGCTGGTGCGGCGGTCATGCGGGCCTCCGATCGACGGGGACGTCCGGTCGATTTGGTATCCCAAAATTTGGCATCCCAAATATCACCCCGCAGTGGCCCGTCGTCAAGGTTTCTGCCGATAAACTCGGTGTTACAAGCTGTTACAGCGGTGGTGAAGGGGGCTCAGGTGGCCGAGGAAGGACCGCGTCAGCCGCTGGCCGCGACCCGGCAACGGGTCCGCGACGAGCTGCGTGAACGTATCCTCGCCGGACGGCTGAAGCCGGGGGACAGGTTGGTCGAACGCGAACTCGCCGAAGACCTCGGCGTCTCCCGGGTCCCGGTGCGCGAGGCCATCCGGAGCCTGGAGGCCGAAGGTTTCCTCGCCGTCCAGTCGCCGCGGCGCATCGTCGTGCGCCAGCTGGCCAAGGCCGACGTCGAGGAACTGTTCGACGTCCGCGAGGCGCTCGAAGGACTCGCCGCCGGCCTGGCCGCCGAACGGGCGGGCAAAGCGGAACTCCGCGCGCTCGAACGGCTGCTCACCGACGCCGCCCGCGCGACCGAAAGCGGCGACCCGGCCCGGATCACCCTGCTCAACACCCGCTTCCACGACCAGATCGTGGCGGTCGCCGGCAATGTGCTGCTGCACGAGATCCTCCGCCCGCTCGAAGGCAGGCTGCGCTGGCTGACCAGCCAAAACGAACACTGGGGCGAACTGCTCGACGAGCACCGCCGCCTCTACGACGCGATCGCGTCGGGTGACGCCGACCGCGCGCGGGCCCACGCCGTCGAGCATGTGCGGGTGAACCGGGAGGTCACGCTGAAGGCGCTGTTCCCCGAAGACGGCGGAGAACGCTCCGCCGGGTGAACCGGACATGCCAGACTCGCGACATGATCACCGACGAACAACGGGCCGCCCGCACCGCGCGGGCGGTGGCCGCCGCGGTATCCGCGGGCCGCGACCTCGGACTGTCCTTCGACGAGCCGGAAATCCTGTACGACGTCTTCTCGGTCATCGTGCGCTTGTCACCCCTGCCGGTGGTAGTGCGCGTGCCGACCGTGCTGCCGCGCACGACCACGCTCGAGACGCAGCTGATCGACCAGCGGCGTGAGCTGGCCGTCACCGGCTGGCTCGCGAGCCGCGGCCACCCGGTCGTCCCGCCGAGCCCGCTCGTACCCGCGGAACCCGTACAGCGCGACGGTTTCTCGATGACGTTCTGGCAGTTCGTCGAGCACGACAAGGAAGCCGAGATCAGCCCCGAACGCGGGGCGGGGATCGTCGCCCGGTTGCACGCCGCCCTCCGCGAGTACGACGGCGACCTGGCCTTCATGGGCGGTCTGATCCCGTTCGTCCCCGACGGCCTCGACCAGCTCGCGGACCGCCCGGATCTGCTGGAACCGGCCGACCTGGACCGGGCCCGGCGCGAATGGGACGTCCTCCGGCCGTTGTTCGAGTCGGAAGCGGCGTTCACCCGGGCCTTCCCCGGCGCGACGGTCCAGCCGGTACACGGTGACGCCCCCGGGTACAACCTGATCGCCACGCCGGACGGCGAACTCTGCTCGGACTTCGAACTCGTCAACCGTGCCCCGATCGAACTGGATCTCCCGGCCATGGGAGCCGAGGGCGTCGCGGCCTACAACGCCGCCGCCGAGCAGCTCGGGCTGCGCGAGGCGGACGAACGAGTACTGAAGGCACTGGGCGCGCTGGCCATGCTTCAAGGGGTGGCCTGCTTGGCGATGGCGCCGGAGCTGCCGATGCTGCTGGAAGGTTTGAAGCCGATGATCGAACAGTGGCGGGAGACCCCGTTCGCCGGCGGGCTCGCCTAGGCGACGAGCATCGAGGTCCAGGCCTCGGCGAATCCGGGGAAGGTCTTCCCGACCGTCCCCGGATTCTCCACCTCGACCCCTTCGACCTTGAGGCCGAGCACCGCGGCCGCCATCACCAGCCGGTGGTCGTCGTAGGTGCGGAACTTCCCGCCGTGCAGCGGCGCCGGCGTGATGCGCAGCCCGTCCTCGGTCTCGCGGACGTCGCCGCCGAGCGACGACAGTTCGGTGGCCAGCGCGGTCAGCCGGTCGGTCTCGTGGCCGCGAAGATGCGCCACCCCGGAGATGACCGACGGTCCCTCGGCGAAGCACAGCAGCGCCGCGATCACCGGCGTCAGCTCGCCGACGTCGTGCAGATCCAGCTCGACGCCGGGAATCGTGCCGCTGCCGGTGACCGTCAGGCCCGCCGCGTCGAGTTCGGCGGTGGCACCCAGTACGGGCGCCAGGCTGCGCAGCCAGTCCCCGGGTTGCGTCGTCCGCTGCGGCCAGCCCGCGACGCGCACCGTGCCGCCGGTCGCGATCGCGGCGGCGACGAACGGCGCCGCCGTCGAAAGATCCGGCTCGACGATGTACTCGGGGCAGGAAAGCCGTGTCGGGGCGACGTGGAACTCGGCGCCCTCGCGGTCCACAGTGGCCCCGAACCGGCGGAGCATCTCGACGGTCATGGCGATATGCGGCTCGCTCGGCACCTGGCCGCCCACGAGGCGCACGGTGACGCCCTGCTGGAACGACGGCCCGGCGAGCAGCAGCGCCGACAGGAACTGGCTCGACGCCGAGGCGTCCAGGTCGACCCTGCCGCCCCGCAAGCCGCCTTCGCCGTGGACGGTGAAGGGCGGCGCGTCGCGGCGGTCGTCGTCGATGCGGGCGCCGAGGTCGCGCAGCGCCTTCAGCAGCGGCCCGATCGGACGGCGGCGGATCGCCTCGTCGCCGTCGAACAGCGCCGGGCCCGTGCCCAGTGCGGCGAGCGCGGGGGTGAACCGGGCGACCGTGCCCGCGTTGCCGAGTTCCACCCGGACTGTCTCGTCGGGATGGACGCGGCCGGGGCCGAGCGGGTGCACGAGGTAGCCGCCGATGCTGCCCTGCGAGTGGGCGCCGAGGGCGTAGATGGCGCCGAGCATCAGGCGCGCGTCCCGGGAGTCGAGCGGGGTTCGCACCCGCGTCGGCGCGCTGGCGAGCGCGGCGAGGACGTAGGCCCGGTTGGTGATCGACTTCGAACCGGGGACGCGGATGTCCGCGTCGAGCGGGCCTTCCGCGACCGGTGCGGTCCAGGTGTCGTGCGCGTCTGTCACGTCGCGAGGGTAGCGGTTTTCCACTCCATCGGACGCTTGCGGCGTGGCCGGTGAGCGCCCCGGCGGGCGTGCGATAAGGTGGAAGCCCGTGGGACTTCAGTCGCGGGCTACCAAGTATGTCTTTGTCACCGGAGGCGTTGCCTCCTCTCTGGGTAAGGGACTCACGGCTTCCAGCCTGGGTCAGCTCCTTACCGCACGTGGGCTCCGGGTCACGATGCAGAAGCTGGATCCGTACCTCAACGTCGATCCGGGCACGATGAACCCGTTCCAGCACGGTGAGGTGTTCGTCACCGACGACGGCGCCGAGACCGATCTGGACATCGGGCACTACGAGCGTTTTCTCGACCGGGCTCTCGACGGCAAGGCGAACGTCACCACCGGGCAGGTGTACTCCGAGGTCATCGCCAAGGAGCGCCGCGGTGAGTACCTCGGCGACACCGTGCAGGTCATCCCGCACATCACCGACGAGATCAAGGCGAGGATCACCGCCGCGGCGGGCGCCGACGAGGACGGGAACAGCCCGGACGTCGTGATCACCGAGGTCGGCGGCACCGTCGGCGACATCGAGTCGCTGCCGTTCCTGGAGGCCTGCCGTCAGGTCCGCCACGACGTCGGCCGCGACCAGTGCTTCTTCCTCCACGTCTCCCTGGTCCCGTACCTCGCCCCGTCGGGTGAGCTGAAGACCAAGCCGACCCAGCACTCGGTCGCCGCGCTGCGCAACATCGGTATCCAGCCCGACGCGCTCGTCTGCCGCGCCGACCGCGAGCTGCCGGAGGACCTCAAGCGCAAGATCGGCCTGATGTGCGACGTCGACACCGAAGCCGTCATCGCCTGCCCCGACGCGCCGTCGATCTACGACATCCCGAAGGTGCTGCACCGTGAGGCGCTCGACGCCTACGTGGTGCGCCGTCTCGGGCTGCCGTTCCGCGACGTCGACTGGACCGTGTGGGGCGACCTGCTCGACCGCGTGCACAACCCGTCGGAGACGGTGCGGGTCGCGCTCGTCGGCAAGTACATCGACCTGCCGGACGCGTACCTGTCGGTCACCGAGGCGCTGCGCGCGGGCGGGTTCGCCCACCGCGCCAAGGTCCAGATCTCCTGGGTCCCCTCGGACTCCTGCGAGACCCCGGCGGGTGCGGCCGCGGCGCTGTCCGATGTGGACGGTGTGCTGGTGCCGGGCGGCTTCGGCGTCCGCGGTATCGAGGGCAAGGTCGGCGCCATCGCCTACGCCCGCACCCACGGGCTGCCGCTGCTGGGCCTGTGCCTCGGCCTGCAGTGCATGGTGATCGACGCGGCGCGGAACCTGGCGGGTATCAAGGACGCGAACTCGGCCGAGTTCGAGGACGGCCCGAACCCGGTCATCTCCACGATGGCCGACCAGCGTGACGTCGTCGCCGGCGAGCGTGACATGGGCGGCACGATGCGGCTCGGCGCCTACGTCGCCAAGCTCAAGCCGGGTTCGCAGGTCGCGAAGGCGTACGGCAGCACCGAGGTCTCCGAGCGGCACCGCCACCGCTACGAGGTCAACAACGCCTACCGCAAGCGCCTTTCCGACGCCGGTCTGGTGTTCTCGGGCACCTCGCCCGACGACCACCTGGTCGAGTTCGTGGAGCTGCCCGCCGACAAGCACCCGTTCTTCGTCGGCACCCAGGCGCACCCGGAGCTCAAGAGTCGCCCGACCCGCCCGCACCCGCTGTTCAGCGCGTTCGTGAAGGCCGTCGTCGACCGTAAGGTCGCCGAGCGGCTGCCGGTCGAGCTGCCCGAAACCGCCCAGACGGCGGCCCGGTGAGCGAGCCCGGTAAGCACGAGTTCACCGTCGCGTCCACAAAGGACGTCCACATCGGACGGGTGGTGGGGCTGCGGGTCGACGAGGTCGTGATGCCCGGCGGCGGCACCGCCCGCCGGGAGGTCGTCGAGCACCTCGGCGCGGTCGCCGTCGTCGCGCTCGACTCGGACGGCATGGTGACGCTGATCCACCAGTACCGCCACCCGATCGGGCGGCGGCTGTGGGAACTGCCCGCCGGGCTGATCGACAAGGCGGGGGAGGACCCCGTCGAGGCGGCCAAACGCGAGCTGGTCGAGGAGGTCGGGCTCAGCGCCGAGCGCTGGGAGACCCTGGTCGACGTCGCGGCGTCGCCCGGCTTCACCGACGAGGTCGTCCGCGTCTACCTCGCCCGCGAGCTGTCCGAAGTGGACAGGGAGGTCCTCGGCGACGAGGAGGCGGATCTCGTCATGCGGAAGTTCCCGCTCGCCGAGGCGGTGCGGATGGCGCTGGCGGGTGAGCTGGTGAACGGGTCGACCGTCGGTGGCGTGCTCGCCGCGCACGCGGTGCTTTCGGGCGCGGCTTCGTCGCGGCCGGTCGACGCTCCTTGGGAGGACAGGCCGACGAAGTTCGCTTCGCGCGGTCTCTGACGCCCTTCGCTCGCTTGAGCGGTCCGTTGCTTGCGAAGTAACGGACCGCTCAGGGCATTTCGGGACGGGAGAGGCGAGGGTGTCGCGAAAGCCACTTTCGGGACATCAGACGTCGCGAAAGTGGCTTTCGCGACATGCACGCCGGCACGGCAGCCATTCGCGGAGCAGAGGCGGTCAGTCGCGGAGACGGCGGCCCTGCGCGTCGGTGCCGCCGTTCGCCAGCAGCACGATCCCGTCGACAATCGGCCAGACCGCCCCGACGCCGCAGGTGACCAGCACGACCGCCAGCTGGCCGATGGCGAGACCGACATGGCCGGTGTAGAAGCGCCCGATCCCGAACGGCAGCACGATCTGCAGCACCCCGGCGGCGATCTTCGACTTCGGCGAGTACGGCGCGACCGCGGCGGGCTGCTGGTACACGGGCACGAACGGCGGCGGGTCGAACCGCGGCGCCAGTGACTTCGGGTGCGGCGCGGGCAGGTCCTGGAACAGCGGCCGGAGTTCGCCGAGCGTCACGGCCTCGTACGCGGCGAGGACGCGGCCTTCGTACTCGTCGGGCGTGATCCTTCCCTGGCTGTAGTGATCGGCGAGCAGCCGTGCCGCCTCCTCGCGCTCGGCGGTGCCGACACGCATTTCGTCCGGGTCCGGTTGCTGGGACATGCTCCCAAGGTAGCCCGTTTCACACCTGCGACGCGTACGCGCGGCGATCCCCCGAACGGGTCGCGATCGTCCTAGAGTGTCCGTGTGTCACGGGCCGGCGGTACCGGAGTCGCCCAGGTGGTCGCCGCATACCTCGACCATCTGGTGGTCGAGCGCGGAACCGCGAGGAACACCCTCGACAGCTACTCCCGCGACCTGCGCCGGTACACCGCGTACCTCGGCGCCGCCGATGTCGAGCGCTTCAGCGACGTCACCTCGGCGCACATCACCTCGTTCGGCGCGGCGCTGCGCGAAGGCGACGAAGAGCATCGGCCGCTCGCCGCGTCGTCGGCGGCCCGCGCGCTGGTCGCGGTGCGGGGGCTGCACAAGTTCGCGCACGCCGACGGCATCACCGAGAACGACCCGGCCCGCGAGGTCCGCCCGCCCGCCGCGGCCAAACGGCTGCCCAAGGCGCTGCCGGTGGGCGACGTGCTGAAACTGCTGGAAACCCCACCGCCCGAGGGCGAACGCCCGCTGCGGGACCGGGCACTGCTGGAACTGCTCTACTCCACCGGCGCGCGGATCTCCGAGGCCGTCGGGCTCGACGTCGACGACATCGACGACGCCGAACGCACCGTGCTGCTCGACGGCAAAGGCGGCAAACAGCGCATCGTGCCGATCGGCCGTCCCGCGCTGGAAGCGGTGCACGCGTACCTCGTCCGCGCGCGGCCGGCGCTCGCCACCCACGGCCGGGGTACGCCGGCGATGTTCCTGAACGCCCGCGGCTCCAGGCTTTCCCGGCAGAGCGCGTGGCAGGTTCTCAAGGACACCGCGGAATCCGCGGGGATCACGGCGGGCGTCTCCCCGCACACGCTGCGCCATTCCTTCGCCACGCACCTTCTCGAAGGCGGCGCCGACGTCCGCGTCGTGCAGGAACTCCTCGGTCACGCTTCGGTGACCACCACCCAGGTGTACACGCTGGTCACGGTCAACACGCTCCGCGAGGTTTACGCCACAGCACATCCCCGCGCGCTGGGCTAATCGACCCGGTCGGTCCCGGCGTGCCTCGTTGGCTCGACTCCCGGATCGCGCATAGGCTGCCGAGGATCCTGCCGAAGAGGAGCTTTCGCGTTATGTCGACACCGAACGAGCCGGCGAAGCCGTCCGCGTCCGCCGGTTCGGCTGCCGCGAGCCTCAGCCAGGTGACCATCGCAACCCCCGCCGAACACGACGGCGACGAACCGTCGGAGGACACGATCTCTTCCCGCGGCCGCAAGGCCAAGCGCGCCAAAGAAACCAAGCAGCAAGAACTCGAGAGGGACGGGATCGGCCCCACGGGCCGTCCGTACCGCGAGATCCCCGATCCGCCGCCGTTGGACCGGCACGGTCCCGCACTGGTGATGGCCATGTGCAACCAGAAGGGCGGGGTCGGCAAGACCACCTCGACCATCAACCTCGGCGCGGCGCTGGCCGAATGCGGCCGCCGGGTGCTGCTGGTCGACTTCGACCCACAGGGCGCGCTCTCGGTCGGCCTCGGCATTCAGCCGCACGAGCTGGACCAGACGGTCTACAACGTCATCATGGAGCGCTCGGTCGCCATCACCGACGTCATCCGGAAGACCAGGGTGGACGGCGTCGACCTGCTGCCGAGCAACATCGACCTGTCCGCGGCCGAGGTCCAGTTGGTCGCAGAGGTAGGGCGCGAACACACTTTGTTACGGGTCCTTCGTCCGGTCATGAACGACTACGACTATGTTCTTGTCGACTGCCAGCCCTCGCTAGGCCTGCTGACGGTGAACGCACTGACCGCCGCGGACGGTGTGATCATCCCGCTGGAGTGCGAGTTCTTCAGTCTGCGAGGCGTAGCGCTCCTGATCGACACCATCGAGAAGGTGCAGGAACGCCTCAACCCCAAACTGGACATCACCGGGATTCTCGCCACCATGTACGACCCGAGAACCCTGCACTCGAAGGAGGTCATGGCGAGAGTGGTGGAGGCATTCGGCGACACCGTGTTCGACACGGTGATCAACCGCACCGTGCGGTTCCCCGAGACGACGGTCGCGGGCGAGCCGATCACGACCTGGGCTCCCAAATCAGCGGGCGCGGCGGCCTATCGCGCGCTTGCCCGTGAGGTGATCGCTCGGTGAGCAGGCGAGCTTCCCTGCCCGGAGCGTCCGAACTTTTCAGGATCACCTCCAGCCCCGCCCTCGATCTCCCGCCCGCGCCCGAGCAGCCCGCCCCCTCGAAGGGGAACGGCAACGGGAACGGTTCCGGGAACGAGACGGGGAACGCGCACAAGGAACAGCTGGCCCGTGCCGCGCGCAGCGGGTCGGGGCGGACCAAACACGACGCGAAGATCACCGTCTACGTCTCCGGCGACGAACTGCTGGCGATGGAGCAGGCCAGGCTCAACCTCCGGGCGAAGCACGGTCTCGTCCTCGATCGCGGCAGGCTGGTCCGCGAGGCGGTGGCCGTGCTGCTGGCCGACTTCGACGCGGCGGGCGAGGACTCGGTCCTCGTCCAGCGTCTGCGGGCGGGCAGCGAGGACGGAAAAGAGACCGAGAGCTGATGGACGACCCGGCCGCGGCTGCTCCCAGCGGCTCAGAGCCGGTCGAGCGGACAGAGGCAGACGAGACCCCCGCCGTGCACGAGACCGTGCACGGCGGGATGGTCCCCGAAGGACTGGCCAGTGAAGAGCTGAGCACGTCCAAGTTCAAGGTGAACCTGTCGAACTTCCAGGGTCCCTTCGATCTGCTGCTCCAGCTGATCTCGCAGCACCAGCTCGACGTCACCGAAGTCGCGTTGCATCAGGTCACGGACGATTTCATCGCCTACACCCGTGCGCTCGGCACGGAGTGGAACCTCGACGAGACGACCGAGTTCCTGGTCATCGCGGCGACCCTGCTCGATCTCAAGGCGGCACGGTTGCTGCCCGCCGCCGAGGTGGAGAGCGAAGACGACCTCGCTCTGCTCGAAGCACGAGACCTGCTGTTCGCGCGCGTGCTGCAGTATCGCGCGTACAAGCAGGTCGCGGCGCTGTTCGGCGAGCTGGAGGCCGGCGCGCTGCGACGGTATCCGCGGTCGGTCGCGCTCGAAGAGCGGTTCATGGGTCTGCTGCCCGAGGTGATGCTCGGTGTCGACCCGGCGAAGTTCGCCGAGATCGCGGTCGCGGTCTTCAAACCGAAGCCGCCGCCGACGGTGTCGATCGCGCACATCCACATGGGCCGGGTCTCGGTGCGCGAACACGCCGCGCTGCTGCGGCTCAAGCTGGCGGAACTGGGCGAAGCGACCTTCGGTGAGCTGGTCGACGACTGCGAGCACACCGTCGAGATCGTGGCGCGGTTCCTCGCGCTGCTGGAGCTGTACCGGGAGGCCACGGTCCAGTTCGAGCAGCTGGAGGCGCTCGCCGAACTGCACGTGCGCTGGACCGGCGGGTCCGTGGAGGAGGCGTCGGTGGCGGCCGAACACGATCGCGCCGCCGCTGAGGACGAGGAGTACGGGTGAGCCCGGAGAACACCGAAGAGACCGATAAGACCGTGGAGACGCCGGAGACGGCCGAGGCCCCCGCCGTCGAGCCGGAGTCCGAGGCGGAGCCGCCTGCCGACGAGGGGCTCGTCGCGGCGGGCGACGGCGACTATCCCGACGTCACCTCCGACGAGGCGCTCGAAGCGGCCCTGGAGGCGTTGCTCCTGGTCGTCGACTCGCCGATCAACGAGGAATCCCTCGCCGACACGGTCGGCCAGCCCGTGTCGCGGGTGACCGTGGCGCTGCGCACGATGGCGCAGAAGTTCACCGAGCGGACCAGCGGAATCGACCTGCGCCGAGTCGGCGAAGGGTGGCGGTTCTACACTAGGGACGTCTATGCCCCGTTCGTGGAGAAGCTTCTGCTCGACGGCCAGCGTTCCAAGCTGACGCGAGCCGCACTGGAGAGCCTCGCCGTGATCGCCTATCGGCAGCCGGTGACCAGGGCCAGGGTCGCCGCCGTCCGAGGGGTGAACGTGGACGGGGTGATCAGGACGCTGCTGGCGCGCGGCCTGATCGAGGAGATGGGGACCGACCCCGAAACCACAGGCACGCTGTACGTGACGACCGAGCTGTTCCTGGAGCGACTGGGCCTCTCGTCCCTGGCCGACCTTCCGCCCATCGCTCCGTTGCTACCCGAAGTGGACACCATCGATGACATCTGACCCGCATCCCGACGGCATTCGGCTGCAGAAGGTCCTTTCGCAGGCGGGCGTCGCCTCGCGGCGCGCGGCCGAGGACCTGATCGTGCGCGGTCGCGTGAGCGTGGACGGCAAGGTGGTCACCGAACTCGGCCGCCGGGTCGATCCGGACAACTCCGTGATCCACGTCGACGGCACCCGCGTCCAGGTCCGCGAGGACCTCGTCTACCTCCTGCTGAACAAGCCCAAGGGCGTGCACAGCACGATGAGCGACGACCGCGGCCGTCCGTGCGTCGGCGACTACCTGCGCGGCCGGTACGAGGAGACACCCGGCATCGTGCACGTCGGCAGGCTCGACGAGAACACCGAAGGCCTCCTGCTGCTCACCAACGACGGCGACCTCGGCCACCGGCTGATGCACCCGTCGTTCCGTGTGCTGAAGACCTACTTCGCCGAGGTCGAGGGCATCGTCCCGCGCGGGCTCGGCAAGGAGCTGCGGGCCGGTTTCGAGCTGCCGGACGGCATCGTCAAGGTCGACCAGTTCCGCGTCAAGGACATGCTGGCCGGGCGCACCCAGATCGAACTGGTCATCCACGAGGGCCGCAAGCACATCGTGCGGCGGCTGATGGCGGCCACCGGGCACCCGGTGCGCAAGCTGGTCCGGACCGCGCTCGGCGACGTCCAGCTCGGCGCCCAGCGCTCGGGCTCGATCCGGCGGCTGAACCGCGGCGAGGTCGGTTCGCTGTACCGCGCCGTCGATCTGTAAGACTTTCCGCTCTACTGCGCAGGTGATCACCGCGTTTAGCTCTCCCTGACGGGCTTTCAGCCGACGGGGAAGGGCTCAACGGTGAAAACAGTTGTGCTGGCAGGGATCTTGGCGGTCGCCGCGGCCGTGGTCGCGGCACCGCAGGCCGCGGCGAAACCGCGGGGCAGCGAACCGGTCTACGACTTCGCCAAGGCCGTCCGCGAGACGGCTTGGGTGGACATCGGGCTCGACGGCGATGGCGACGGCCGTTCGGACCGGGTCGCCGCGGACATCATCCGGCCGAAGGAACCGGCGGCGCAGGGCAAGAAGGTCCCGGTCATCATGGACGCGAGCCCGTACTACTCGTGCTGCGGACGGGGAAACGAGAGCGAGCTCAAGACCTACGACTCGGCGGGCAGGCCGGTCGGGTTCCCGCTCTACTACGACAACTTCTTCGTCCCGCGCGGGTACGCCGTGGTCCTGGTGGATCTGGCCGGTACCAACAAGTCCCGCGGCTGCACCGACGTCGGCGGGCCGTCGGACGTCAATTCGGCGCGCAAGGTCGTCGACTGGCTGAACGGCCGCGCGAACGGCTACACGACGGCGACCGGTCCGGCCAGGACGAACGCGACCTGGTCGACGGGCGCGGTCGGCATGATCGGGAAGTCCTACGACGGCACGGTGGCCAACGGCGTCGCCGCGACCGGCGTCGAGGGGCTCAAGACCATCGTGCCGATCGGCGCCATCAGCTCCTGGTACGACTACTACCGTTCCGACGGCGCGAACCTGCGCCAGGGGAGCCCGGCGGGGCTCGCGCAGACCGTCTCGCGGCGCAACGGCGGGCAGAACTGCGCTGCGGCGAATCAGAAGCTCACCGAGGGCGCGACCTCGAACGGTGACTACAACGCGTTCTGGCTCGACCGGGACCACGTGCAGAGCGCTTCGAAAGTGAAGGCCAGCGTGCTCGCTTCGCACGGCCTCGGTGACCTCAACGTCAAAACGATCAACTTCGGGCAGTGGTGGGAAGCGCTGAACGTCGAGCGCAAGATCTGGCTGACGCAGGCAGGCCACGTCGATCCGTTCGACTACCGGCGGTCGGCGTGGGTCGACACCCTGCACAAGTGGTTCGACCACTACCTGCTCGGCGTGGACAACGGTATCGAGAAGACCCCGGGCGCGAGTGTGGAACGCGAGCCCGACGTCTGGGTGGACCAGCCGGCGTGGCCCGCGGGCAGCGCCGTCACCCTGCGCCCCGCGGCCGGGAGCACGCCGGGTGTCGGCACGCTCGGTACGACCGCTGGGACGGGCACGGTGTCGTTCACGGACTCGTCGGGCCAGTCCTCGAACAGTTGGGCCGCGAGGCCGACGGAGACCGCGAGCGGGCGCGTGCTGTTCAGCACCGGCGCGCTCGCGAAGGACCTGCACGTCTCCGGGACGGCGAAGGTGACCGTGACCGCGACGCCGTCGACGCCCACCGCGCGGCTCTCGGCGGTCCTGGTCGACTACGGCCCGGCGACGATCCGGAACTACACCGGGCCGAAGGAAGGCATCAAGAACGAGCTGACCCAGTCGTGCTGGGGCGCGAGCGCGCCCGGGAACGACGCCTGCTACCTGGACACGAGCACCGACGCGGTCTCGGTGGGGCTGAACATCATCAGCCGCGGGTGGGCGGATCTGGCCAACCACCGTTCGCTGAGCCAGGAATCGCCGCTGACGCCGGGGCAGCCGTACACGATGACCTTCCGGCTGGCGAGTACGGACCATGTCGTGCCGGCGGGGCATCAGCTCGCGCTGATCATCGGCGGGACGGACGGCTCGTTCATCTCCGGTCCGGCGCAGTACCCGAAGATCACGGTGGACCTGGGCAAGACCTCGCTGGCGCTGCCTGTCGCGGGCGCGGGACCGTCGGCGGTTCCGGCTCCGCTTCCGGCGGCTCCGGCGCAGATCGCTCCGGCGACCGTATCGGGGCTCGAACGCGGCTAGGCCTTGATGCCGAACGGTCCGTTTCTGGCGAATTCCGCGAGGAACGGACCGTTCGCGGCGTCAACGCCCGGCGGTCACCATCCACACCCCGCCGGGGATCCGCACTCCCCGCGGAGTCTCGAATTCGCCGAGTGCCTCCCGGACCCGGTCACGGAGGCTCGCGACGGAGGCCGTGCCCACATCGCGCAGGTTGTGCCGGATGGGGGCCATCGAGAAGACGAAATCCGTCGCGTCGCGGGTGTCCGCCCCGAAGCCCATTTCCGCGTCCACCGGGCTGATGTCGATGTCGCGGAAGCCCGCCGCCGTGAGCACTTCGGTGATCCGGTCGGACGCGAGCAGTGAACCCATCCCGCGTGCGGCGGGGGAGGGCTCGCGGAGGTAGGGCGCGAGCGCCGCCGTCGCGCGGGCGTAGGCGCTGTCGACGTCGCCGGACCGTGGTCCCACGAAGGCCAGCCGCCCGTCCGGGGCCATCGCTTCGCGAAGATGCGTGAACGCCGCGACCAGGTCGGCGAAGAACATCACGCCACCCCGGCTGATGACGACGTCGAAGCCGGGCCCGTCGAACGGGTGCACCTGCGCGTCGCCCTGCTTGAACGCGATGTTGGTGATTCCCTCCGCCGCCGCGTCCAGACGAGCCCTTTCCAGCTGTGGGGCCGAAAGGTCGATACCCAGAGCGTGCCCGCTTCCGGCCTTCTTCGCGGATATCCGGGTCGTGAGCCCGGTGCCGCAGCCCACGTCCAGGACGGCGTGGCCGTCACGGATGTCCGCCGCGGCGAAAAGCGGCGCGTCGAAGGCTTCCATCATCCCGTTGTAGCGGTCCGGACGATCCGCCCAGAGCCTGCCTTCCCAGCCGTTCCACGCCTCGGCCTGTTGCTGATTGACGATCGCCGTCATCCGGCCACCCCATCCCGTCGTTACTAGAGTTGGACTCTAGTGGTTAACTCTAGAGATAGACTCCAGTCATGAGTGGTGTCAAGGGCGCCCGATCCGAGCGGGCCGCGGAAACCCGGCGGCGGATCATCACGGCCGCCACGGAGCTCTTCCTCGCCGACGGCTACGGCGCGACCACGCTTCAACAGGTCGCGGACCGGGCGGGAGTCGCGGTCCAGACCATCTACTTCACCTTCCGCAACAAGCCGGCGTTGCTGAAGGAACTGGTCGACGTCGCGATCGCCGGTGACGACGGTCCACTGGCGACGATGGAGCGGCCGTGGTTCGCGCGGGTGGTGGACGCGCCGGACGCGCGTGAGGCGCTCAACGCTCTGGTCGTGGGCTGCCGGGCCGTGCTCGAACGGGTCGCCGCCGTCACGGACATGGTCCGAACCGCGCTCGCGGCTCATCCCGAGCTGCGCGAATTGTGGCCGGAGCAAGAGGATCCGCGCCACGTCGTGCACGCGACGGCGGCGAAGGTCCTGATGGGGAAACCGGGCGCTGTCACCGGTCTCGACGCAGGCAAGGCGGCGGACGTCCTCTACGCGCTCCTGAGCCCGGAGCTGTTTCTGATCTTCACCCGGGACCGCGCCTGGCCGCTGGACGTGTGGGAGCGCTGGGCGGAGGACACGTTGGCCGCCCAGTTGCTCGAACAGGGCTAGGTGAACGCAAGGGACGGTCCTTCCTTGCGGAATTCGCAAGGAAGGACCGTCCCTGGCGTGGGGTTCAGCCGGTCTGGGAAGCGGCGGTCTTCGAGCCGAAGGGCTTACGCTGCAGCGCGCGGGCCACCGGTTCGACGATCCGCGCGGCCGTCGGGCCGAGGATCGCCATCAGGAGCACGTACGCCGTCGCGAGTGCGGCGAGTTCGCCGGTCACGGCGCCCGCCGCCACCGCCAGCCCGGCGATGACGATCGAGAACTCGCCTCGTGCGACCAACGCGGCCCCGGCACGGGCCCGGCCCATCTTCCCGATGCCTTGTCTCCGCGCGGCCCACCAGCCGGTGCCGACCTTCGTGAGCGTGGTCGCGACCGCCAGGACGACCGCCCAGCCGAGCACGGGCGGGATCGACGCGGGATTCGTGTTGAGGCCGAACACGACGAAGAACACGGCGGCGAAGAGGTCCCGCAGCGGTTCGAGCATGTGCGTCGCGTTCTCCGCCGTCGAACCCGAGATCGCGATGCCGAGCAGGAACGCGCCGACCGCGGCCGAAACCTGCATCGCCGAAGCCAGGCCGGCGACCAGCAGGGCCGCGCCGAGGACCTTGAGGAGGAACACCTCGCGGTCCGGGCTGTCCACCGCCGCGGAGACGTACCGGCCGAACTTCAGCGCGATCACCAGGACGACGGTGATGACCATCAGCGAGATCCCGACCGCCTTCAGGCCGCCGAGGAAGCTGACCCCGCCGAGCACCGCGGTGAGGATCGGCAGGTACAGCGCCATCACCAGGTCCTCGAACACCAGGATCGACAGCACCACCGGGGTTTCCCGGTTACCGAGCCTTCCCAGGTCGCCGAGGACCTTCGCGATGATCCCGGACGACGAGATGTAGGTGACGCCCGCCATCACGATCGCGCCGATCGGCCCCCAGCCGAGGATGAGCGCGACGATCGCGCCGGGCGCGGCGTTGAGCACGATGTCCACGAGACCCGCCACCCACGAGCGTTTCAGCCCGGTGAACAGCTCGGCCGCCGAGTACTCCAGGCCCAGCAGGAGCAGCAGGAGGACGACGCCGATCTCGCTGGCGAGGTGGGTGAAGTCGCCGATGTCGCCGAGCGGGATGAGCCCGCCCTGCCCGAAGCACAGGCCACCGATCAGGTACAGCGGGATCGGGGACATCCCGATCTTCCCGGCGAGACGGCCCAACGCGCCCAGCCCGAAGAAGACCGCCCCGAGTTCGATCAGGGACAGTGCGGTGTGATCCATCCGCGATCAGCCGTACTTCAAGATCTTGACGGCGGCCTCGAGACCTTCGGAGGTGCCGACCGCGACGAGGACGTCGCCCGCGGTGAGATTGAAGTCCGGCGTGGGGGAGGGGTGGACCTGCCCGGCCCGCATCACCGCGACGACCGAGACGCTCGTGCGCGACCGCATGGCCGTGTCACCGAGCGTCCGGCCGTCGAACGGCGACGACGCCTTGACCGGTAGCTGCTTGGTGTTGATGCCGGGCAGGTCCCGGTGCTCTTCGGTGAGCTGGGCGACCAGCTGGGGCGCGCCGAGCAGGTTGCCCAGCGCGCCCGCTTCGTCGGTGGTGAGCGGAAGTGAGGCGAGGCAGGCGTCGGGATCGTCCGTTTTGGACACGATCAGCTCGACGTGCCCGTCGCGATGGGTCACCACGCCTACGCGGCGGCCGTTGCGGGTGGCGAAGTCCTTGCGGACGCCTATTCCGGGGAGCGGGGTCACTTCGACGTTCACGATGTCAACAGTAACTCACCGTTCGTTCCGCTTCGGGCGGATCAGGAACAGCGCCGAGATCCCGAGCATCAGGGCACATGTCGCGCCGTGGATGCCGAGGGCGGCGCCAACGGATCCGTTGTGGGTCAACACGATCAGCATGTCGCCGAACGGGATGAAGGCCATCGCGAGCATCGCCCAGCCCAGTGCGCGGGCGTTCCGGAACAGGAGCAGCGCGAGCACCACGAGCGCCGTACCGATGTCGCGGACGCCCTTGACGGCGAGGATCGGGTCGCCCTCCGACGGCATCACCGGCAGCCCGAATCCGCCCGTCTGGGTCGCCGGGAAGAACACGTAGCCGCTCCCGAAGTAGAGGACGAAGAGCACGAGGGCGGCGGACAGGACGTAAGCGATCTTGATTCTGGTCATGGTCTCCGACTCCAAGAGCTAGCGGTGCTAGGAACGAGACGGACACTAGCGCTAGCGCTGCTAGCTTGTCTAGCGGTGCTAGCATATTCGTATGGTCACCAATCCCCGGCGCGAGCGGGACCGCTCGCAACGTGAACAGCTGATCGTCACGACCGCCCGCGAGATCGCCGAAGAGGAGGGCTGGGACGCGGTCACCACGCGACGGCTGGCGGCGAAGATCGAGTACAGCCAGCCCGTGCTCTACAGCCATTTCTCCGGCAAGGGGGCGATCATGGCGGCCGCGGCGCTCGAGGGCTGCACCGAAATGGCCGTCCACATGCGGAAAGGGGCCGGGGTGGCGGAGGGGCCGCGGGACGCGCTGCTGCGGCTGGCCGAGAACTACTTCGACTTCGCCGACCGCAAACCCGCGCTGTACGACGCGATCTTCACCCTCGCCAGTGAACTGAGTTTCGCCAGCCCGGACAGTCCGGCGCCGCTGAAGGACGCGTTCGGCGCGCTGTTCGAAGTCGTGGGCCTGGTCGCCGGCGAATACGACCCGGCCCTCTACACCGAGACCTTCTGGGCGGCTTTGCACGGCCTGGTCACTCTCGAGCGCAGCCGGCGGCTTCCGGCGCCCGCGCGCGCGGAACGGATCGGCATGCTCGTCGACCGGTTCGCCGTGGGCGGCTGAGGCGTGTCGCGCGCCACCAGGCAGAATGGTCGTCGATCAGATGAGCGACGAATGAGCTGAGGAGAGTTTCGGTGACGGGAGCCCTGCGTGGTGTGGTCGCGATGGACGGCCCGTCCGGAACCGGGAAATCCACGGTTTCGCGGAAGCTCGCGACGAAGCTCGGCGCCGGCTACCTCGACACCGGCGCGATGTACCGCATGGTCACCCTCGCCGTCCTGCGCGCCGGCACCGACCTGACCGACGCGGACGCGATCGCCGACGTCGCCCGGAAGGCCGAATTCGGCATCGGCACCAGCCCTGACGAAGCGACCGTGACCCTGGCGGGTGAAGACGTCGCCGCCGAGATCCGCGGCGCGGACGTCACCACCGCGGTCTCGCCGGTTTCGGCCGTCCCGGCGGTCCGCGAACTGCTGGTCACCCGGCAGCGCGAGATCATCGCCGAGGTGCTCGGCCGGGTCGGCGGCATCGTGGTCGAAGGCCGCGACATCGGCACCGTCGTCTCGCCGGACGCCCCGCTCAAGATCTTCCTCACCGCTTCGGCCGAGGTCCGCGCCGCGCGTCGCAGCGCGCAGGACTCCGCGGCCGGTCGCGAGTCCACCCATGCCGTCGCGAAGGCGGCGGTGGAACGGCGCGACCATCTGGACTCCACGCGGGCGGCGTCGCCCCTGCGCGCGGCCGAAGACGCCGTCGAGGTGGACACTTCGGCGCTCAACATCGACCAGGTGATCGTCGCGCTGGCGGAACTGGCACTGCAGCGCGGGCTCCTCGAAGGCTGCCCCGCCGAGGCCGCCAGGTGAGCGCGAAGGGACTGCCCGAAGGCGCGAGCGGCCCGATCCACACCTTCGGCAGGGGGATCTCGAAGTTCATCGTCCGGCCCGCCTTCCGGGTCCGGGTCCACGGTGGCGAGCGGGTGCCGCCGTCGGGTCCGGTGGTGTTCATCGCCAACCACAGCTCGATGGTGGAACCGCAGCTGCTGTTCGGAATGTTGTCGCGCCGCACGGCGTTCCTGGTCAAGGAGGAACTCTTCCGGGGGTTCGTCGGCTGGTTCTTCCCGAAACTGGGCCAGATCCCGGTGAAACGGGGTGCGGTGGACCGCAAACCGCTGATGATGGCGGTCAAGGTGCTCGAGGACGGCGGTGCGGTGGGGATCTTCCCCGAAGGCACCCGCGGCCTCGGTGACGCCGAAAACTTCGAGCGCGGCGCGGCCTTCCTGGTCCGCGCCGGGAACGCGACCGTGGTTCCGGTCGCCACTCGGGGGACGTACAAACCCGCCGGCGCCAAGAGGCGTTGGCGGCCACGCGTCGACATCATGGTCGGCGAACCTTTCACTCCCGCGATCGGGAAGGGAAGGACAGGGCTGGAGGAGGGAACCGAGCGGCTTCGCATCGCGCTCGCGGACCTCGTGAAGGCACTGGACGAATGGCGCTTGGAGCACGGGCTCCAAGACACGCGACAGGATTGAGTAGATGACAGAGCTAGATGGAGTCGGCGAGATCGACGGCTCCTGGTCCGACGAGTCCGAATTCACCGCGCTCGACGCGCAGATCGCCGCGGGCGAGGCCGAGGAGGAGGCGCAGCTCGCGCAGCCGGTCCTCGCCGTCGTCGGCAGGCCGAACGTTGGCAAGTCGACCCTGGTCAACCGCATCCTCGGCCGCCGCGAGGCGGTCGTGCAGGACGTCCCCGGCGTGACCAGGGACCGTGTCGCCTACGACGCCTTCTGGGCGGGCCGCCGGTTCACGCTGGTGGACACGGGCGGCTGGGAGCCGGACGCGACCGGGCTGCAGGCCTCCGTCGCCGCGCAGGCCGAGATGGCGATGGCCACCGCCGACGCGGTGCTGCTGGTCATCGACGCCAGTGTCGGCGCGACGGCCACCGACGAGGCGGTCTCCAAGGTTTTGCGCCGGTCGAAGAAGCCGGTGCTGCTCGCCGCCAACAAGGTCGACGACGACCGTCTGCTCGCCGACACCGCGTCGCTGTGGTCGCTCGGCCTCGGCGAGCCGTACCCGGTCAGCGCGCTGCACGGGCGCAGCTCGGGCGACCTGCTCGACGCCATCGTCAAGGCGCTGCCGGAGATGCCGCGCGACGGTGACCGCGCCACCACCGGCCCGCGCCGCGTCGCGCTGGTCGGCAAGCCGAACGTGGGCAAGTCGAGCCTGCTCAACAAGCTGTCCGGCGAGGAGCGGTCCGTCGTGGACTCGGTCGCCGGCACCACCGTCGACCCGGTCGACTCGCTGGTCGAGCTGGACGGCGAGACCTGGCGGTTCGTCGACACGGCGGGCCTGCGCAAGCGGGTCAACTCGGCCAACGGCGCGGAGTACTACGCGTCGCTGCGGACCAAGACCGCGATCGACGCGGCCGAGGTCGCGATCGTGCTGCTGGACGCCGCGGAACCGCTTTCCGAGCAGGACCTGCGGGTGCTGACCATGGTCGTCGAGGCGGGCCGCGCCTGTGTGCTCGCCTTCAACAAATGGGACCTCGTCGACGAGGACCGCCGTCACGCCATGGTCCGTGAACTGGACCGCGGCCTGGTGCGGGTGCCGTGGGCGGACAAGGTCAACATCTCGGCGCTCACCGGCCGCTCGGTGCGCAAGCTCGCGCCCGCGCTGCGGACCGCGCTGAAGTCGTGGGACCAGCGTGTCCCCACCGGCCAGCTGAACGGCTGGCTCGCGGACCTCATCGCCGCGACCCCGCCGCCGGTGCGCGGTGGCAAGCAGCCGAAGGTGCTGTTCGCGACCCAGGCCGGTATCCGGCCGCCGACGCTGGTCCTGTTCACCACCGGCTTCCTCGAGGCGGGCTACCGGCGGTTCATCGAACGGAAGTTCCGTGAGCGGTTCGGTTTCGAAGGCACACCCGTCCGGGTGAATGTCCGGGTCCGCGAAAAGAAGCAAAGGCCCAAGGCGGGCGGAAAAGCGGCCGGAAAGTCGGCGGGTAAACCGAAAGCGCGTTGATTTCTCACGATGTAGGTGAATAGTTCACTGGGTGGACACGCCGATGACCTCGGGTTTCGGCGTGTCCGCCGGTGAGGTTCGACACTCTGCCGAGACCCTCCCGAGATATGTCGTTCACCTGCGGTAAAGTCATAGGTCTGCTAGCGGGCGCCTCATTCGGAGAGCGAGCCCGAATGACGCACTTCGCGAAAGGTGTGTGATGGGCTTGAGCGCCCATGGTTCCGTCCTGCCCGTGGTGACCGCCCGATGACACTGACCGCCGATTCCCGGCCGATCGCCTGTGTCGCCGACGTCACCGTCGCTCCCTCGCCCGCCCCCGTCGCCGACCGGGCCCTCTTCTGGTCCGGTCTCGGAGCCGGTGAGCGCACCTTGCTCGACATCCTCGCCGAGACCGCCGCCCGCCACCCCAACGCGGGTGCGATCGACGACGGCGAGACCACGCTGTCCTACCGCAAGCTCGTCGAGGAGATCGACGCCTACGGCCGCAAGCTGACCGCCAACGGGGTCGGCGTCGGCGACCGGGTCGGCGTCCGGATCTCCTCCGGCACCGCGGAACTCTACGTCGCGATCCTCGCCATCCTGTCCGTCGGCGCCGCCTACGTGCCGGTCGACGCGGACGACCCGGACGAGCGCGCCGAGCTGGTCTTCGGCGAGGCCGACGTCGCCGCCGTCGTCTCCGATGGCGGCGCGATCACCGTCGTGGGTTCGCCAGGTGGCGTCGAAGGCGTCCCCGCGCCGACCGACGACGCCTGGATCATCTTCACCTCCGGCTCGACCGGAAAGCCGAAGGGTGTCGCGGTTTCGCACGCCTCGGCCGCCGCGTTCGTCGACGCCGAAGCACAGCTGTTCCTCACCGAGGAGCCGATCGGCCCCGGTGACCGCGTGCTCGCGGGCCTGTCCGTCGCGTTCGACGCGTCATGTGAAGAGATGTGGCTCGCCTGGCGTCACGGCGCCTGCCTGGTCCCGGCGCCGCGTTCGCTCGTGCGCACCGGCGTCGACCTCGGCCCGTGGCTGGTCGCGCAGGGCATCACCGTCGTCTCGACCGTGCCGACGCTGGCCGCGCTGTGGCCCGCCGACGCGCTGGAAGACGTCCGCCTGCTGATCTTCGGCGGCGAAGCGTGCCCGCCGGAACTGGCCGAACGCGTCGCCGTCGAAGGCCGCGAAGTCTGGAACACCTACGGCCCGACCGAGGCCACCGTCGTCGCCTGCGCCGCGCAGATGACCGGCGAAGGCCCGGTCCGCATCGGCCTGCCGCTGGTGGGTTGGCAGCTCGCCGTCGTCAACGAGGCGGGTGAGCCGGTCGCGATGGGGGAGACCGGCGAACTGGTCATCGGCGGCGTCGGCCTGGCCCGCTACCTGGACCCGGAGAAGGACGCCGAGAAGTTCGCGCCGCTGCCCTCGCTGGGCTGGCGCCGCGCGTACCGCAGCGGTGACATGGTCCGCGCCGAAGCCGAGGGGCTGCTGTTCCTCGGCCGTCTCGACGAGCAGGTCAAGCTCGGCGGCCGCCGGATCGAGCTCGGCGAGGTCGACGCCGCGCTCCAGGCGCTTCCCGGAGTGCAGGGCGCCGCTGCCGCGGTCCGCCGCACCAAGGCGGGAAACCAGGTGCTCGTCGGGTACGTCGTGCCCGCCGAAGGCGTCGAGTTCGACCACGACGAGGCCGCGACCCGGCTGCGCGAGCAACTGCCCGCCGCGCTCGTCCCGCTGCTGGCGCTGATCGACGACCTGCCGACGCGCACCTCCGGCAAGGTCGACCGCAACGCGCTGCCCTGGCCGCTGTCCACTGTGGACGCCGCGAAATCCGGCCTGTCCCCGACGGAGAGCTGGCTCGCCGAAGGCTGGGCGGAGATCCTGGGCGTCTCGGTCGACAACCCGAAGGCCGACTTCTTCACCAACGGCGGCGGAAGCCTGACCGCCGCGCAGCTGATCGCGCGGATCCGCACCCGTCACCCGCAGGTGTCGGTGAGCGACATCTACGCCAACCCGAAGCTCGGCGCGCTCGCCTCGATGCTGGACGCGCTGAGCGGCGAGAAGACCGAACGCCGCGACATCGCGCCCACCCCGCGCAAGGCCGGGATCATCCAGTCGCTGCTGATGATCCCGCTGATGGGCCTGGTCGGCCTGCGCTGGACGACCATCGCGGCGACGCTGTCGAACGTGCTGGCGCTGGCCGGTTTCGCCTGGGCGCCGACGCTGCACTGGGCGTGGATCGCCGCCGCCTGGATCGCGTTGTTCAGCCCGGCGGGCCGGATCGCGATCTCCGCCACCGGCTCGCGGCTGCTGCTGCGCGGGGTCCGCCCCGGCAGTTACCCGCGCGGCGGGAGTGTCCACTTGCGACTGTGGACGGCGGAGAAGCTCGCCGAGTTCAGCGGCGCGGACAGTGTCGCGGGCGCTTCCTGGATGACGACGTACGCCAAGGCTCTCGGCGCGCGGATCGCGAAGGACGTCGATCTGCACTCCCCGCCGCCCGTCACCGGCATGCTGAAACTCGGCCGCGGCGCCGCCATCGAACCCGAGGTCGACCTGACCGGGCACTGGGTGGACGGCGATCTCGTGCACATCGGCAAGATCCGGATCGGCGCCGACGCGCGGATCGGCGCGCGCAGCACGCTTTTCCCCGGCGCGCGGATCGGCAAGGGCGCGGAGATCGCGGCCGGGTCGACCGTCCGCGGCAACGTGCCGGCCGGGCAGCGCTGGGCCGGTGCCCCCGCCGCCCGTGCCACGAAGGACTCGCTGAAGTGGCCGTCGAGCCGCCCGCCGCGCTCGCGGTTCTGGGCTTCGGTCTACGGCGCGACTTCGGTCGCTCTCGGTCTTCTGCCCGCTGTCGCCGCGCTTCCGGCGGTCGCGGTGCTCGGTTACGCGATCGCGGGGACGGCTTCGCTGGGCGCCGCGCTCGGCCAGGCGCTGCTGTTCACGCCGCTCGCGACCATCGCGTACTTCCTGTCCTACGCCCTGCTCGTGCTCGCCGGCGTCCGTTCGCTGAGCATCGGCATGGTCGAGGGCTATCACCCCGTGCACGGCCGCGTCGCGTGGCAGGTCTGGGCGACCGAGCGGCTGATGGGCATGGCGCGTGAAGGGCTGTTCCCCTTGTACGCCAGCCTGTTCACCCCGGTGTGGCTCCGGATGCTCGGGGCGAAGGTCGGCCGCAACGTCGAGGCGTCCACCGTTCTCGCGCTGCCGAAGATGACCCAGGTGGACAGTGGCGCGTTCCTCGCGGACGACACCATGGTCGCCACCTACGAACTCGGCCACGGCTGGCTGCACGTCGCGCCGGCGCGGATCGGCAAGCAGGCGTTCCTCGGCAACTCGGGGATGGCCGCGCCGGGGCGTTCGGTGCCGAAACGCGGTCTGGTCGGCGTGCTGTCGTCGGCCCCGCTCAAGGCGAAGAAGGGCTCGTCGTACCTCGGGATGCCGCCGCTGCCGGTCCGCCGGTCGGTCGGCGAGTCCGACACGAGCCGCACGTACACCCCGCCGCCGCGGCTGAAGGCGGCGCGTGCGCTCGTCGAACTGTGCCGCATCGTGCCGGTGATGTGCGGCGTCGCGCTGACCGTGCTGGTGTCCGCCGGGATCTTCGCGCTCGCGTCGTCCTTCGGTTTCGTGGTCGCGGTACTGCTCGGCGGGCCGCTGCTGCTCGCCGCCGGTGCCGTCGCCGCGCTGACCGCCACCGCGATGAAGTGGCTGCTGGTCGGCCGGTTCCGCGCGGTCGACCACCCGCTGTGGAGCTCCTTCGTCTGGCGTAACGAACTCGCCGACACCTTCGTCGAGGCGCTCGCCGTCCCGTGGCTGATCGGCTCGCTCGGCGGCACGCCGCTGCTGCCCGCGTGGCTGCGGACCATGGGCGTCAAGATCGGCCGCGGCGTGTGGCTGGAGACGTACTGGCTGCCCGAGTCGGATCTGGTGCGCCTCGGCGATGGCGCGACGATCAACCGCGGCTGCGTGGTGCAGACGCATCTGTTCCACGACCGGATCATGACGATGTCGCCGGTGACCCTGGACGAGGGGGCGACGCTCGGGCCGCACGGTATCGTGCTGCCTGGCGCGAGCATCGGCGCGCGGACGACCGTCGGACCGGGCTCCCTGGTGACCCGGGGCGACGCGGTTCCCGCCGATTCGCGCTGGCTGGGGAATCCCATCTCGGCCTGGACGAAGTAGGGACTGGGGGTCTTTCGCGGGTGATTTCGAAGGCCTCCGCGCAGCCCTCGCCCGGCGCGGACACCTCCGGCGACTCCTATCTGCCCCGTCACGGTAACGGCGGTTACCGGGTCCGGCACTACGATCTGGAGCTGGACTACAAGATCGGTCCCAACCGGCTGTCGGCCTCCGCGGCCATCACCGCGGAGGCGACGCAGGCGCTGTCGCGGTTCACACTCGACTTCGGCGATTTCCGGATCAACCGGGTACTGGTCAACGGGAAACCGGCCAAGTACCTGCGGCGCGCGCACAAACTGCAGGTGAAGCCGGCGAAGTCGCTGGCGCCCGGCAGCGAGTTCGTGGTCGAGGTCCACTACGTCGGCAACCCGCGGCCCCTTCCCAGGCTGTGGGGCGACATCGGCTGGGACGAACTGACCGACGGTTCGCTCGTCGCGAGCCAGCCGGTCGGGGCGCCGTCGTGGTTCCCGTGCAACGACCACCCGTCGGACAAGGCGACCTACCGCGTCGCGCTGACGACGTCTTCGCCGTACCTCGTGGCCGTCACCGGGAACCTGGTGGCGCGGCACGAGCGCGCGAGCACCACGAAGTGGGTCTTCGAACGTCCCGAACCGACGGCGACGTACCTCATGAGTGTCCAAATAGGACGGTATGACGACGTCGAGCTCGTCTCCGGTCCCCAGCCCGGCTGGTTCTCGCAACCATCCGTCGAGGCGTTCCGGATCAACCTCGACGGCGGCTCGGTGGTCACCTCCGTCCCGCAACGGGCCGCCGTGCCGCCGCGCCTGCGCCGGGCGTTCGCGCGCGATTTCGGGCGGCAGGGCCGGATCATGGACTCGCTGCAACGACTGTTCGGGCCGTACCCCTTCGGCGAGTACGTCGTCGTCGTCACCGACGACGACCTCGACGACCCGATCGAAGCGCAGGGCATGTCGATCTTCGGCGCCAACCACGTCGACGGGCGGCGCACCCACGAACGGCTCGTCGTGCACGAACTGGCACACCAGTGGTTCGGCAACAGCCTGACCGTCGCCGACTGGCGGCACATCTGGCTCAACGAAGGCTTCGCGACCTACGCGGAATGGCTCTGGTCCGAGGAATCCGGCGAGCAGAGCGCGCACGAGTGGGCGAAGACCTGGCACGCGCGGATGAAGGTGAAGCCCGCGGATCTCCGTCTCTCCGACCCCGGCGTGGCGCGGATGTTCGACGAGCGGGTGTACAAACGCGGCGGCCTTCTGCTGCACGCCTTGCGTCGCACCGTCGGCGACGCGGTGTTCTTCCCGATGGTGAAGGCGTGGGCGGTGGAGAACCGGCACGGTCTGGTGACCACCGCGGCTTTCGTGGCGCTTGCCGAACGCTTCGCCGGCCGGTCGCTGGGTTCCTTCTTCGATGCTTGGCTGGACGCTCCGGCGCTGCCTCCGCTTCCCTGACGCGCTTCGCTGGCCCGGTTCGCTTCGCTGCCCGGCCGTCGCTTCGCTGGCTCAACCGTCCTGAAGGGCACCTTTGAGACGATCAACGTCTCGAAGGTGCCCTTCAGGACATCCGGCAGTTGTCCACAGTGGTGCTGATGTGGCGAGTTGTCCACAGGCCGCCGGAAAGGTACTGGCGCCCGGGTGGTCGGGTCGCTGACGATCATGGGGTGAAAATCGGAGAATGGGCCGACGATCCCGAGCGGCTCTACCGGCACAGCCGCGGCGGTGTGATCACCGTCGCGCGGCTCATGGAACTCGGCGTTCCCGCCAGAACGTGCTACCGGCGCTGTCAGCCGGGGCGTCCCTGGCAGCGATTGCTGCCGGGTGTGTTGCTGCTCGGCACGGGCGAGCCCAGCTATCGGCAGCTGGTCGACGCCGCGTTGTCGTACGGCGGCCGGGACGCGGTGGTGACCGGCGCGGCGGGCTGCCGTCGCGCAGGCCTGCGCGCGGTGCCCGCCGGTCCGGCGCGTGTGCATCTCCTGGTCCCGCATGAACACAGAGCTCTCAGTTCCGGCTTCGTGATCGTCGAGCGCACGACACGGATGCCGAGTCCGCTTCTCGAGGACGGCGTCCCGGTGGCCCCGCTCGCGCGAGCCGTGCTCGACTTGTGCCGGAGACTTCGCTCGCCGACGACGGTTTCCGCCTTGCTCACCGAGGCGGTGCAGTCGGGTGGGCTGAGCCCGGCGGCCCTGCTGGAGGAACTCGATGCGGGTAGCAGCCGCGGCACAGCGATCCCGCGAGTGGCACTTCAGCGCATCACTGCCGGGGCTCGGTCGGTCGCGGAGATGGACGCGATGACCGTCTGGCGGCTCTCCGGCCTGCCCGAACCGAGCTGGAACCACGAACTCCGCGACGAAGCCCAACGATATGTCGCCAAGCCCGACGGCTACTTCGAGGAGGCCGGACTGGCCTGGGAGATCGACTCGTACGAATTCCACTTCACGAAACAGGACTACGCGAAGACCTTGGAGCGAAACGCCAGATACGCCGCGGCCGGGATCGCCGTGCTGCAAACCCTGCCCGGCCGGCTCCGGTCGGAACCCGAAGAAGTCGCCAAAGAGCTTCGCGCGGCGCACGAGGCGGCTGCCGCGCGACCTCGGCCACGCGTCCGGGTAGTGCGTCCTGAAGGAGGCCTTCGGGACAGCGCGGCTTAGGAGTGCCCAGGAAATCGGTAGCCGGCGCTCCAACCGGCTGGCTATGGATTTCCGATGCCGAAAGGGGAGTGGTGATGGAGCGGAAAAGCTTGCAGGAGAAGAAGCGGCTCAGTTACGCCCGTGATCGCCGCAACCGCTACGGCGAGAACGACAAGTCGTCCCGTAAGAACATCCCGCGGCACAAGAGGCGCGTGAACCGGGCGAACCGGCACCGTGATCAGCAATTCCTGGATGGTGCCCGAGGCCGGGTGGACATCGAGCGTGCCGCCGCTGCCGAGGAGGGACTCCTAAAAGTCCGGCCTCAGCGCTGGAAGAAATCGCCTGGGGTGGCGCTGGGCCTGCGCGTCGCGCGGGATGAACGCTAGAACCGCACCGGAGCGCCCGCGCAGTGCAGAGCACCGACCTGCGTCCGGAAACGCAGCAGCGCGTCACCTCCCCGGCGGATGCTGGACAGCACCGCCACCTTTCCGGCGCCCGCGTTCTCCCGTAGCGCGTGGGCCAGCAACGGGTGGGGTGAGATCTCGACGAAGGCGCGGTGGCCGTCATCGAGGGCGGCCCGCACCGCGGCGCTGAAGCGGACGGGACGGCGCAGGTTCGCGGTCCAGTAGGCGGCGTCGAAGGCGGCAGCGGATCTCGGGTCGGGGAGGACGGTCGAGTAGACGGGAACCCGTGCGGATCTGGGGCGCAACGCGGACAGTTCGGTGCTCAGGTCGGCCAGGATCGGTTCCACCTGAGGTGAATGCGACGCGACCTCGACCGGGACGAGTTTGGCCATCAGGTCTCTCGCGGCCCAGCGGTCCACCAGCGTGCGCACCCGCTCCCGCCCGCCGGCGACGACCGTCGACGTCGGGCCCGAGTGCGCGGCGACGGTCACTTCGGGCACGTCGGCGAGCTCGGTTTCGACCGTGTCCCACGGTAGGGCGACCATCGCCATCGCGCCGGTGCCGGAGACGCGGCGCAGCAGCCGGGAGCGTCGGCAGATCACCGCCACACCGTCCTCTGTGGACAGTGCGCCCGCGACCACGGCCGCCGCCGTCTCGCCCATGGAGTGGCCGATCACGGCGGCCGGTCCGGCGCCGTGCGCCCGCCAGGCCGCCGCCAGGCCGAGCTGCATGGCGAACAGCGAGGGCTGGACCTGTTCGATCCCTTCCGCTGTCCCGGAAAGCGCGTCGTACAGGGAAAAACCCGCTTCGGCGGAGATCAGCGGCGCCAGGTGATCGATCTCCTCGGCGAAGGCGGGTTCCCCGTCGAGCAGTGTCTTGCCCATCCCGGTCCATTGTGAACCGTGGCCGGAGAACACCCAGACCGCGTTCCCGGCCGAGACCGCCTCGCCGACGGCGGCGCCGGTGGCGGGTTCCCCGTCGGCGACCGCGCGGAGGCGGCCGGTCACCGAGTCCCGGTCCTCTCCGACGACGACGGCACGCCAAGGGCCGTGCCGCCGTCCGGCGAGTTCGGCGGCGAGGGCGGGTAGCGGATCGTGCCGGTCCGCGAGGGTGGCGGCTTCGGCCGCCAGTCCCTCGGGTGACTCGGCCGAGAACGGGAAGAACATCGTTTCCTCCAACCGGGATTCAGCCGAGGTACCGGCGGGCCAGTGCCTTCTTGTCGATTTTGCCGACCGCCGTCGACGGCAGTTCGTCGACGACCGCGACCCGGTCCGGGACCTTGTACGCGGCGACACCGCGGTCACGGAAGAAGGCCTGGAGTGTGCTCGTGGACGGCGGTTCGCCCGAGCACACCAGGAACGCCACCGATCGCTCGCCGAGCACGGTGTCCGCTTCGGGCAGCAAGGCCGCGGACAACACGCCCGGGCAGGCCAGCAGATGGCCTTCGACCTCGGTCGCGTCGATCTTCTGCCCGCCGCGGTTGATCTGGTCCTTCGCCCGGCCGACGACGTTGAGATGACCGGTCGGGAGCCGCTGGACCAGGTCGCCGGTGCGGTAGAAACCGTCCGCGGTGAAGGCCCGCGCGTTGTGCTCGGCGGCGCGGAAATAGCCGCGCAGGGTGTACGGCCCGCGGGTGAGCAGTTCGCCGGTCTCGCCGGGGCCGACCTCGGCGTCGTCCTGGCCGACCACGCGGATCTCGTCGTCCGCGGAGATCGGCCTGCCCTGGGTGGTGTGCACGAGTTCGTCCGGATCGTCGAGCCTGGTCAGGCACAGCAGTCCCTCGGCCATGCCGAACACCTGCTGCAGACGGCAGTCGAAGGTCTTGGTGACCGCGGCCGCCAGGTCGTCGGCGAGCCGGGCGCTGCCGACCTGGAGGACACGGAGGCTCGAAAGATCCGTGTCACCGTGTTCGAACTCCGCGAGCCAGTGCGGCACCAGCGGAGGGTTGATGGCCGCGATCGTGACGCCTTCGCGGGCGATCAGATCGAACGACGTCCGCGCACCTGGAGAGGGAGCGAGCACGACCCGCCCGCCGGCCTGGAGGACACCGAGCATCCCCGGGCAGCTCATCGTGTAGTTGAACGCGATGGGCAGCACGGCGAGGTACACCGAGTCCTCGGTCAGCTCGCAGAGTTCCGCGGCCCGCCGGGAGTTGTAGGCGAAGTCGTCGTGCGTCCGCGGCACCAGCTTCGGCATACCCGTGGTGCCGCCGGAAAGCAGCAGCAGGGCGAGGTCGCCCGCGCCCGGCGGATCGACGGGATCGGGTGCCGGCTCGTTGTCGAGCAGCTCCGCCAGCGAGAGGAAACCGTCGTGTCCGCCGGGGTCCCCGGCGACGATCACGTGCCGGATGCCGGCGTCGGCGCGGACGCGCGCGGCGAGTTCGCGGTAGTCGAACCGGGCGTGCCGATCCGGGATGACGTACGCGACGGCCTCGGCCATCGCCGCCAGGTGCGCGATCTCGTTGCGGCGATGGGCGGGCATCGCGTGGATGGGCACGATCCCGAGCCGCGTCAGCGCGAACCACAGCAGCACGAACTCGGCGCGGTTCGGCAGCTGCACGATCACCTTGTCGCCGCGTTTCAGCCCGAGCCCGGTGAGCCCGGCCGTCAGGCGCCGCACGGCGGTGTCGAGTGCCGCGTAGGTCCACCGGCGGTCGCCGTCGACCAGCGCGACCCGGTCGGCGTACCGGACCGCCCAGCCGGCGAGCTGTTCACCGAAGGTCTCGCCCTGCCAGTGGCCGACGCCGCGGTATCGACGGGCGTCCTCTTCGGGCCACCCCGGCCAGTCCCCGTTCTGTGGCATCCCGCTCAGCCCTTCTGCCCGGCGAGGACCAGCTGGTGGATCTCGCCGAGCGTCTCCACCTCGCTGATCGCCGCGTCGCCCACCCGGATGCCGTAGCGCTGCAGGATCCGCGCCGCGACTTCGAGCAGCAGGAGCGAATCGACGCCGAGGTCTTCGACGAGGTTCGCCTCGTCGGTCACCTCCGCGGGCTCGACCTCCAGTACCCGGGCCACCAGCGTCCGCAGGTCTTCCAGTTCCGGCTCGATCAGCTTGTTCGCGGTCATGAAGGCCCCTTCTTTCGTCTGTGTTCCCCGATTTCGGTCGTTCACGGCTGTTCCGCGCCCGGTCCGGCGAACGCCATCGCGGCCGCCGCCGCACCCGGCAGGCCGCAGGACACGGCGAGCGCGCTGCCTCCGCCGCCGTCGATGCGCGCGCTCGCGGCGGCGCACTGCAGGACGCCGAGCGCCCCCGACTGACGTCCGGCCCAAGCCGAAAGGTCGAGCACCTCACCCGGCCGGATCCCCGGCTCTGCCAGTGTCGCGACGGTTTCGCCCGGGACGGCCGAGGCCGCCGCCCGCGCGGTCCCGGCCCGCCGGTACTCGCCGAGCACGAGCCGGACGCGGGCACCGCGACGGCGGGCCGCCCCGGCGGATTCGAGCACGACCGCGGCGGCCGCGTCGGGCCAGTTCGCCTCGCCGTTGTCGGCGAGAAGCTTTCGTACATAACGGTTGTCGGGTTCGACACCGGTGACGACGACCGCGTCCGCCCGGTCGTGCCGGATCAGCCGCCGCGCCCACTGCAAGGCGTCGAGGCCGCTGGTCGGCCCGTTCGACAGCGTCAGGTTCGGCGCGCGCAGCCCGTGGTCGATGGCGACCCAGCCCGCGGACACGTTGCTGGAGGTGTTCGGCAGCCCGGTCGGCGGCAGCAGGCTCGCGGACTCTTCGGCGATCGTGTCCAGGAACGAGCAGATGCTGTCCAGATTCCCGGTGTTCGTGCTGACCACGGTCGCCGTCCGGAGCGATTCCCCGCGATACGAACCGTCCTCGCCGAGCAGCCCCGCGTCGCCCAGCGCCGTGGTGGCCGCGCGGGAAGCCAGCCGTGAGGCCCGGTCGCGGTGCCGGAGCCGCCTGCCGCGCAACCCGGTCTCCGGATCGAAACCGTCCTCGTGGCGCCGGTACGGCTCCAGCAGGTCGGCAGGCCCGCGCAGACCGTCGACGGCGATCCCCGTCCCGGTCACGACCACGGCGGTCACGACGCCGCCTCCAGGATCGCCACGGCGTTGATCCCGCTGAGCCCGAAGGCGTCGACCTGCGCGATCCGGAACTCGCCGTCGCGCGGTTCGCCGCGGACGAGGTCCAGCCCCTCGGCCTCGTCCATCGGCTCGGCCAGCCCGAGGATCGGTGGTGCCAGCCGTTTCCGCAGGGAGATCGCGGCGACGATCAGGCTCAGCAGCCCGGAGCCGCCCAGTGTGTGCCCGGTGGACGCCTTGATCGCGGTGAGCGCCGGTTTCGCGCCGGCGAACACGTCGTGCAGCATCCCGGTCTCGACCAGGTCGTTGCGAACGGTTCCGGTGCCGTGCAACACGATCAGGTCGATCTGGTCCGGGCCGATCCCGGCGCGGTCGTGCGCCTGCCGCACCACCCTCGCGACGCTGCCCGGCTCCGGCACCGTCGGATGGTCGGCGTCGCAGTTGAGCGCGACCGACCGGAGCCGGGCCGCGACCGGCCCGCCGTGCCCCGGTCTGCGGAGCACCACCGCCGACGCGCCCTCGCCCATCATCATCCCGTGCCGTTCCTTCGCGAAGGGCCGCACCTCGCCCGGTACGCCGCTCTGGACCCGGTCGAAGATGCCGAAGGTGGCTTCGGTCAGGCCGTCGGTCCCGGCCACGACGACGGTGTCGTATTCGCCGTCCGCGATCAGGTCGGCCGCCAGGCCGAGTACGGTCAGCGATGCCGCGCAGGCGTTCGCGAAGGTATGCGTTTCCACCGTGCCGAACCGTTCGCGGATCGCCGTGCCGAAATGCAGGTCGGCGAAATCCGCGGCCGCTTCGCCGCGCCACCACAGCTCCATCGTGCGCTGTTCCCGGTGTGTCGTGCCGACCAGTACCGGGCAGTCCTCCGGCAGCTCGGTCAGCCCGGCGCCTTCGAGCGCCTGCGTGATCGCGTCGATCAGCCAGTTCGTCGATCGGCCGGGTTCGTCCTCGCCGGGAGTGGGCCGGTCGTCGATCTCGTAGGCCGTCCGCGACCGGAACTTCGTCGTGTCGTAGACCCGCAGCGGCCCCAGTCCGCTTCTCCCGGCGCACAGCGCGTCGTGGATCGTTTCGGGGTCGCGGCCGATGCTCGAGACGGCGCCGATTCCGCAGATGTCGAGGTCCACGGCTTTCCTCCAGAAGATGCTCGCGTCAGCGGAATCGCTTGACGTCCATGAACGAGAAGTCGAGCCGCGGTTCGTGGCCGGTGGCCAGATCCGCGAGCAGTTCGCCGATCCCGGTGGCGTGTTTGAACCCGTGCGCGTTGTCGCCGCCGGCGACGATCACGTCCGGCGCTTCGGGCAGCGAGCCGAGCACGAACTGCCCGTCCGGGGTGAGCGTCAGCATGCACACCGCCACCCGCGAGGGTTCCGGACGCAGCCCGGGCAGATGACCGGCGAGCACGTCGCGCAACGCCGTCCAGTCGGCCGGGGTCACCGAACGGTCGGTGTCCAGCGGATCGAACGGGACCGCGGTGGCGCCGAACTGCTCCAAGCCGAGTTTGACGTCGTACGGCGGATCCGCGCCGCAGCCCCACAGCACCGTCCCGCCGTCGAGTTCCCGCATGAACACCGGGAACTCCGCCAGCCGGAAGCGGTCGGCGCCGCCGTCGGGCCGGAACCAGGTGACCGGCATCCGCACCACCCGGAGCTCCGGCAAAGGGGTCATGAACGGGAGCCACGATCCGGTCGCCACCACCACGCGCCGCGCCCGCCAGGTCCGTGCGGCGCTGTGCACGAGCACGCCGTCGCCGGTCGGGTGGAACCCGGTGACCTCGGTCCCGGTGAAGACCTGTGCTCCCGCGGTTTCCGCCGCGTCGAGCGCGGCCCTGATCGACTCCTCCGGCCGGAGGAGTCCGGCGGACGGCTCCCAGACGCCGATGTCGTCCGCGGCCAGCGCGGTGTGCTGGGGGAAACGGGCGGCGAGCTGCGCGCGGCCGAGCCGTTCGACCTCGATGCCGTGTTCCTTCGCGGCGGCCAGCGTCCCCCCTGCCACCGCCGAATCCGGCGCGCCGATCAGGAGCCCGCCGTACCGGTGCAGCAGCGGTCTCCCAGCCTGGCGCCCGAGCTTTTCCCACAGTTCGGCGGATCTGCGGGCCAGCGGCACCAGGCCGGGATGCTCCAGGCAGGTGATCCGGAACATCCGGCTGCCGCCGTGTGACGCGCCGAGCGAGTGGCCGCGGCCGTGGCGTTCGACGCCGATCGCCCGGACACCTCGGCTCGCGAGCTGCCACAGGGCCATCGAGCCCCAAGCGCCCAGCCCGACCACGACGACGTCGGCGTCCGGCTCAAGCATCGAAGCGGGGGATCACGCCGGTGGTGAACAGGTCGAGCGCGCGGACCGCGTGCTCGTGGTCGAGATAGCCGGGGTTCAGCTGCACACTCACCGAAAGGTCGCTGCCGAAATTCTCCGCGATCCAGCCGATCTGCCCGGCGACGTCGTCCGGGGTCCCGGCGAGAACCTTGTTCTGCGCCAAAGACTTCTCGAAGTCGTACGCGCGGACCTTCTCGATGAGCTTCTCGTAACCCTGATACGCGCCCGACGTGGTCGACGCCCACGAGGCGATCGCGCCGCTCATCTGCTCGATGTAGTTGTTCTCGAACTTCTCGCCCCAGGCCAGCGCGGTCGCCCGGTCCTCGGCGAGATAGCAGGTGTACTTGATCTGGATCCGGCCGTCCTCGGGGCGTCGTCCCGATGCCGCCCACGCGGTGCGGTAGCCCTCGATCATCTCGGTCAGCGTCTCCTGGCTGACGATCGACGGAACGACCTGGAGGTGATGGCCGGCGGCGCCCGCGGCGGCGCACGACTCCGGATTCGAGGCGGAGGCGACGAAGAAGGGCGGATACGGCTGCTGCACCGGCCGGGGCAGCAGCGTCACGGGGCCGAAGCTGTGGAACTCACCCTCGATCTTGACGTCCACTTCGGACAGAAGACGGCGGCAGGCGTCGACACCTTCGTCGAAGCGGCGCCGGCTTTCGTCCATCGGGACGCCGAACCAGTCGAACTCGTCCGGCAGGAAGCCGCGGCCGAATCCGGCGTCCAGCCGCCCGCCGGAGAGGTTGTCCAGCATGGCGAGTTTGCCCGCCAGCTTGAGCGGATGGAGGAACGCGGGGATCACCGCGCCGGTCGTGATCCGGATCCGTTCGGTCCTCGCCGCGATCGCGGCGAGCAGTGTCACCGGGTCGGGACTGTAGCCACCGTAAGGGGATCCGTGGTGCTCGACGGTCTGGACGTGTTCGAGCCCCGCGCGATCGGCCCGTTCGGCCAGATCGATGACTTCGCGGTAGTAGTCACCCGCCGTTTTGCGGTCGGGGGAGAAGACGGGGAAGAAGTTCAAGCCGAATTTCACCAGTACTCCCAGCTGTTCGGAAGGGTGCCGGTCAGGAAGGCCGTGGCGCGGCGGGTTTTCCGCCGAGGCCCCAGCGGTGTGCGGGTACCGGGTCCAGTACCACCCACACGTGTTCACGGATGTCTTCGCCGTAGGTTCCGGTCACCGCGTCGGTGATCGCGGCGATCAGTTTCGGCTCGGTCTCTTCGGTGAGACGGCTTTCCAGGATCTGGACATGGATGTAGGGCATGACGGAACTCGCTCCGATCTTTTCGGGCGGGATCAGCTCAGCTGTGGCTCAGCACGGCTCGCCTGCCGAAGACCTCGTTGAGGCTGCTCCGGAGCGCGGAACACAGGAGCGCGACCTGGGTGTCGGTCAGATTGGGATGACACGGGAGGTTCACGTGCTCGGAGAACCAGAGCCGTTCCGCTGTCGGGCATTCCCCGGGGCCGTGTCCCCGGGACTGCCATTCCGGCGTGAGGTGCAGGGGGAAGTACCGCAACTGGATCTCGACGCCGCGGCGGTCGAGCGCGCGGATGAGCGCGTGGCGGGCATCATCGCCTTCGGTGACGAAGAAGGTGTAGAGATGGTACGAATGTTCGTCGCCCGGATCGACGAAAGGCAGCCGGATCTGCGGGTAGCCACCGAGCACTTCGTCGAGTTTGGCCGCGATCACGCGCCGCCTTCGTACCAGCGACGGCAGTTTCCGCAGCTGAACGGTGCCGACGGCGCAGGCGACCTCGGAAAGCGTCGCGTTCGTTCCGGCGCCGTGGATCCCGGCGACCGATTCCCGGTACACCGCTTCGGAGAATTTCATCCAGGGCAGGGTTTCCGGCGGGGAACCGAGGATCCCGCTGACCGGGCCGGCGACCATGTCGACCTCGTTCGACCGGATCCGGTCCACCCGGACGGCCCAGTCGTCGCGGTCGAAGGTGATCATGCCGCCTTCGCCGAGGGTGGTGATGTTCTTGGAGGAATGGAAACTGAACGTGCCGATGTCGCCGAGGGAACCGGGCCGCCGTCCGCGATAGGCCGATCCGAGCGCGTGCGCGCAGTCTTCGAGCACCAGTACGTCGTTCCGCGCCGCGATCGCGCAGATCTTCGCCATATCGGCCGGGTTCCCGCCGTAGTGCACGAGGATGATCGCCCTGGTCCGCGGGGTGATCAACGCCTCCAGCTTGCCGGGATCGAGGTTGAGCGTCCCGGGATCGATGTCACAGAACCGGACGATCGCGGGCGAATCCAGCAGCGGCTGGATCGACGCCTGGAACGTCTGGGTGGTCGCGATCACCTCGTCGCCTGGCTGGAGGTCGAGCAGCCGGATGGCGATCTCCAGCGCGACCGTGCCGCTGGTCACCGACAACGCGTGACGAGACCCGGTGTACGCGGCGAACTGGGCTTCGAACCGGTCTCGCCACGGCCCCGCGGTCAACGCGAGATCGTTCTGCAGAACCGTTCTGAGCACTGCGAAATCTTCTTCGTCGACAACGGATCCCCGTCGTGCGGAAGGAATCTGATATCGGGGCTTGGTACTTTCGGCGGCCTCGTTCACTTGCACCCCCAAGTGCGTGGATGACGAACGTCGAAAACATGCAGCCGCCGAAGCCCGGAACCCGACCGTCGCTGCATCGGCTCGAACAGTGAGCCTTTCGCAAGGGAAGCACGCCCGATTGCGGGCAGGATTCAACCTAACAGCAGACGTATGACTAGCGCAACAACCGATGTTTTGGCAGCCTTACCTAAGTAGGTCGCGCTTGCCCGTCGCTTCGGTGCCGCGTCGGTGTGATCCGGGAAACCTCCGTTCAGTGTCCGACTTCGTGGAGTGCGCAGATGCAGGTGAAGGACCTATCCGGCAGGCCGGGCCGTCGTGTCTTCCTGGCGGGTGCGGCCGGTTTCGTACTCGCCGGATGCGCGCCCGGAAGGGCGGGCGACACCGCCCCATCGGGCGGGTTTTCGGTGACACTGGAAGGAAAGCTCGGTCCCACGGTGCTGGATCGCTTGCCCTCCAGGGTGATCGCCCTCGGTTTCGGGCAGGACGCCGACGCCGCCGTGGCGCTCGGTGTCGTCCCGGTGGCCATGCAGGAGGGAACGTCGACACCGGACAGGATCCAGCCGTGGATCGCGCCACGGCTCGGCGCCGCCCGCCCCGAACTGGTACGGGCGGGACCGGACCGCCCACTGGAACACTTCGCCGCCCTGCGGCCGGATCTCTTCCTCGCCGTCGGCGACTACTACCTCGAAACCGGTTACCAGCGGCTCGCCGAGATCGCGCCCGTGCTGGGCTACGTCGCCGGGCCGAATCTCGATCCGTGGCAGGAGACCACCCGGCGGATCGGCCGGGCGCTCGGCAAGGAGCCCGCGGCGGAACAGCTGATCAGCGGCACGCTGGACAAGATCACCACGGCCAGGGACACCGCGCGACTCGCGGGGAGGACGTTCAGCTGCAGCTCGGTGAGCGGCGGGGGACAGGTATACACCAAGAACACGCCGGAGGACGTGCTGGCGGTTTCGTTGGCGCAGTTCGGTTTGCGCCTCTCGGACAAGGTCACGCAGCTGCGCTCCACGACGACGAAGGGAGTCGCCGCGGTCGGCCCGGAGCGGCTCGACCTGCTCGACGCGGACATCATGCTGGTCAGCTACGAATCGGTCCAGCAGCGGCAGGCGTTCGAGGCCGAGCCGCTTTTCGCGCGGCTTCCCGCGGTACGCCGGGGTTCCTATCTGCCGATCGATAAGGCCGAAGCGCAAGCACTGGCGTTCCCGTCGGCGCTCGCCCTCGCGTACACCGCCGAGCGGATCGTGCCGCGGCTCGCCGCGGCGGCACGATGACGCGCGGCTCACGAACCCGCCTGCCCGACGACGACGTCGTGCCGCACCGGCGTGTCGTCGGCCACGATCCGCCCGACCGACGGCTGATGGCTGGGCGCGGTGCAGATGACCAGATGCGGCCCCGGTGCCGTTGGCGCCGCGTGATACCAGCCGGTCTCGTCGGTGACGGTGCGGACGACGCGGCCGCCGTCCGGATTCACCAGCAGCACCACCGCGCCGGGCACCGGGTCGCCGTCGAGTCCCCGGACCCGGCCGGTGGCGGCCGCGAGCCGTTCCGCGGTCCGCGGCGGCAGGACGAGCATGCCGACGACGGCCGCGGCTGCCACGCAGCCCGCCGAGACGGCGAACGCGAAGGCGTACCCGTGCGCGAGTCCTTCGTGTTCCGAAGACCCGCCGCCGGCGGCGGCCGCGGCGATCGTGGTCAGCACGGCCAAACCGATCGCGCCGCTGGTCTGCCGCACGGTGTTGAGCACGGCGGCGGCCACCCCGCCCGAGGTGGTGGGCACGCCGCTGGTCGCCGCCACCGTCAACGGGGTGAACGCCGACGCGGTACCGAAACCGAAGACCACGCTCGGCAGGACGATCATCGCCACGGAGGAACCGTCAGTGCCCAGCGAGGCCGCCACTCCGGCGAGACCGGCCGCCCCGAGGAGGCAGCCCAGCGCGGCCGCGCGACGGGCACCGAGCCGGATGGTGAGCGGGCCGGCGGCCTTGGCGCCGGCGAACATCGCCAGCCCGGCGGGCAGGAAACCGAGCCCGGCGGCGAGCGGGCCTGCCCCGTGCACGTACTGCAGGGCGAACGAGATCAGCACGGGAGCACCGAAGAAACCCAGGCCCAGCAGGAACATCACCAGATTCGCCCCACGGACCGCGCGATGCCGGAACAGGCTCAGCGGTACCAGCGGAGCCGCCGCCCAGCGCGCCTGGTGCACCAGGAAGAGCCCGCACAACAGGATTCCCGCGACCAGCGGGCCGGACACTTCCGGCGCGTTCCAGCTCATCGTCTCGGACTCCATCACCGCGTACACGACACCGGTCAGCCCGGCCGTCGCCAGGGCGGCGCCGACGACGTCCAGGCGATACGCCGGGCCTGGCCGGGACCCGCCGGGCAGCAAGGCCAAGGTGCCGGCGACCGCGACGAGCCCCAAGGGCACGTTGACGAAGAAGACCCAGCGCCAGCCCGCGAACTCGGTCAGGAGGCCACCGGTCAGCGGGCCCGACGCGGCGCCGACGGCACCGATCGCGCTCCACGTGCTCAGCGCGCGGGCACGCCTCGGCCCCGCCGGGAAGGTGTCGGTGAGCAGGGACAACGTCGCGGGCATCAGCAGCGCGCCGCCGACGCCCTGACCGGCGCGCGCGGCCAGCAGGAGCGCCGGATCCGCGGCCAGCCCGGCGAGGAGGCTCGCCCCCGCGAACAGGCCCATCCCGGCGAGCAGCACCCGGCGCCGTCCGAAGACGTCCGCGCACCGGCCGCCGAGCAGCAGACAGCCCGCGAACGCGAGCGTGTACGCGTTGACCGCCCACGGCAGCGTCGCGGTGGAGAAGCCGAGATCGGCGCGGATCCGGGGCAGGGTGACCGAGACGATCGTGGCGTCCAGCACCACCACGAACGAACCGAGGCAGGCCAGCGCGAGCACCAGGTGGTCGCGACGGCGGGCGGGAGAAGACGTGTTCATGAAACCTTTCCTGTTCCTGCCGCGGCTTCGTCGCCCGTCCGGAAGCCGAGGACGGGCAGCGCGTGGCGAGCCGCGGGGAGGTCGTACAAAGCGTCGATCGCGGCCCGCTGCCAGGAATAGCGCGCGGCCAGCCCGGCGATCTCGGGTTCGGTGGCGGGCAGGGTCGCGGCCGCGAGCAGAACGCGGATCTCCGGCTCGCTCATGCCGGCTCCGGCGGGGTCCGCAGATGCCAGCCGGTGGCCGTCTGGAAGGCGTCGCCCGCTTCCAGCAGTTCCGTTTCGCCGTGCACCGGTCCGGCCAGCTGCAGCGACAGCGGCAGACCGTCGGCGGTGAACCCCATGGGCAGCGCCAAGACGGGATTGGCGAGCCCGTTCCAGTACGGCGTGTGGATGACGCCGAAGAGCTCCTCGTTCTCCGGTAGCCCGGCGGGGGAGAGCAGCGACTCGAACCGGGGCGCGCCGACGGACGCCGTCGGGCAGACGACGAGGTCCACTTCGGTGAAGAGCTCGTCGACCGCTCGCTGCGCGACCCGCCGCACGCGCTGGGCCTGGACGTAGTCGGCGCCGGTGACGAGCGCGCCGGTGGCCAGCAGGCCGCGGGTCCCGCGGCTGAAGTCGAGCCACCGATGGCACAGTTCCGCGCGGTGGTGGGCGAGCGCCTCGCTGGCGACGGTCACCAGGACGGCCGTCACCAGCTCGGCCGGATACGGCAGCGTGACCTCGCTCAGCCGCGCGCCGAGCCCGGCCAGCACCGCGAGCGCCTCGGCGAAGACGCCGTCCAACGCGGGATCGCGGCCGGGCGGGAAGTGGTGGTCGCGGACGACACCGATCCGCAGCCCGGTGAGATCACCACGGAACACGGGGCGCGGTACCGGCCGGGCCGCGGAGTCGGGATCGGCCGGATCCGGCCCGGCGAGCACCTCGAGCACCGCCGCGCAGTCCCGTACGGAACGGGCCAGCGGGCCGATCCGGTCGAGGCTGTAGCCCAGCGGCACGCAACCGGTCCTCGGCACCCGGCCGTACCCGGGCATGAGGCCGGTGACCCCGCAGAACGCCGCGGGCACCCGGATGCTGCCCGCGGTGTCCGAGCCGATCCCGGCGAGGAACATCCCGGTCGCGACGCCGATCCCGGCGCCCGAACTCGAGCCGCCCGCCCAGCGCCCGGTGCGCCACGGATTGCGGGGGATCGGGAAGGGATGCCGCTGTTCCGGCATCCCGCAGGCGAACTCCATGGTGGTCGTCTTGCCGGTGAGCACCGCGCCCGCCGCCTTGAGCCGGGTGGCGACCGTCGCGTCCGTTCCCGCCAGCCAGCCGCGGTCGTGCACGAGGCTCTGCGCCGTCGTCGCGGCTTCGGCGGTGGCGATGATGTCCTTGACGCCGATCGGGATCCCGTGCAGCGGCCCGCGGTCCAGCCCGGCGGCGAGTTCGGCGTCCGCCCGTCTCGCCGCGGTGAACGCGGTCTCGTCGAGGCGGGTGAGATAGGCGCCGTAAACCGCGTCGCCGCGGTCCGCGGCGGCCATCGCCGCCTCGGTCAGGCCGATGCTGGTGACCGTGCCGTCCCGCAGGGCCGCCGCGGTGGCGGTGAGGGTGCGCGGGAGCGGGAACGTGGTGCCGATGTCAGCCTCCGATCCATCAGATGTGGTTAGCCTAACCTTGGCTCCTCAACCCGGGTTGAGGTCAACTCGGGCGAAGCGGACCACCTGTTCGTGTCGCCCATCGGGCAAGCGGATGACTGAACGTCTGATGTTCGACAGAGCAGGTGTTTACTTGCTAGCCTGAACCAGGTTCCGCGCGCGGCCGTCAAGCCGGCGGCCCTGTCCCGCGGACCACCGGTACGAGCGTTTTCCGCCACCGGAGAATCCGGATCCGCCGCCGAAGGGGATCCGCACCCGAACACCACGCCGCGCTGATCGTCGCGCTGCTCGAGTGGCGCCTGGGGAAGGACTCGCATGACCGATACCGCTCAGCCAGAGATCGCTCTCACTGTGGAAGAACCGCTCACCGAGGCGCCGGATCACTCGATCGCGCTGAGCAGGCATCCCGGCCTGCGGGAGTTCGCCGGACGGCTCGGCGACACCCCGCTGGTCGAGGTCCCCGGCCCGCCGGGCGGCGCGAAAGTGCTGGCGAAGTACGAATTCGCCAACCCGTTCGGCTCGGTGAAGGACCGCACCGCGTTCGCGCTGGTCTGCCGGGCGATCACCGCGCACACCGGGCCGGAGCCGCTGAAACTGCTGGACGCCTCCGCCGGGAACATGGCCCGTGCGCTCGCCGGGCTCGGCGAACTGGCCGGGATCCCGACCCGGCTCGTGGTCCCGTCCGTCATCCCGCCGAGCCTGCTGACCGCGATGGAGAAGACGGGCGCGGAGATCGAACTCGCCGACGCGGCGGGCGGCCTGCTCGGGATGATCAAGGTGTGCGAGAAGATCGCCGCCGAAGACCCATCGCTCACCCCGCTCGTGCAACACCGGAACACGGCTAACGTCGCGGCCCACGAATTCGGTACCGGCAAAGAGATCCTGGACCAGCTCGGCGAGCATCGGCCCGCCGCATGGGTCGGTGCGATCGGCACCGGCGGCACGCTGGCCGGGGTCCACCGCGCGTTGCGCACGCGGTGGCCGGACCTCGTGGTCGCCGGGGTCACGCCGTCGGAAATGCCGTACGGCACCGAGCGGGCACCGCATTCCGAGCCGCGGTTCGCCGGGGCGGGCGGGTTCGGCAACGGGCTGCGTCAGCCCTTCGTCGACACCCAGCTTCCCGGCGCCGAACACTTGCACGTCACCTACGCCGAATCCCTGCGGGGAATGGTGGAGTACCGGAAGCTGACCGGTACCTCGATCGGCGCTTCCGCCGCGGCCGCTTGGCTGAGCGCGAAGAAGGTCGCCGAACGGTTCGGCCCCGGCCAGGTCGTCGTGACCCTGTTCGCCGACGCCGGTCCCGAGGAGGATTGGGTCAAGGCCGAGCAGATGGCCGGATGACATGCGGCGGTCCCTCATCAGGTTGCGTGAGGACCTCGCGACCACAATGGACAAAGACCCGTCGGTGACCTCGCGCCTGGAGGCGCTCTGCCATCCCGCCCTGCCGGCGGTCTGGAGTCACCGGCTCGCGCACCGGCTGCATCGCCGCGGCCACCGGATCCTCGCCCGGCTGCTGTCGAACGCGGCGAAAATCCTTACCGGGGTGGAAATCCATCCCGGTGCCCGGATCGGCAGGCGCTTCTTCATCGACCACGGGCACGGCGTCGTGATCGGCGAAACCGCCGTCATCGGCGACGACGTGACCCTCTATCAGCAGGTGACGCTGGGCGCCATCGGCTTCTGGCGCGACAACGCCAGGGCCGAGGGCGAGGCCCGGCATCCGCGTATCGGCGACCGGGTGGTCGTCGGCGCCAAAGCGACGGTGCTCGGCCCCGTGACCATCGGGGACGGCGTCGTGGTTCCCGCACACAGCCTCGTGCTCACCACCATCGAATCCGGAAGCAACGGGAAAACCCCAGTGATCGACCGACGTTCGAAGATCGGAGACGGGAATGTCCAGCGACCTCATGGCCAGTATCCGGTTCAGCGAGAATGACCTCCGCGCCCGGGTCGCCAGGTTCACCGACCTGGCCGGGACGGACGGCGGCGCCCCGGACACGGTGCTCGCGGGCTGCGCGCGGGTGATGTTCAACGTGATCGGCTTCCGGCCGCCGGAGCGGAACGGCGCCGACGACGAGCAGGTGATCTCCCCGATCGGCGCGAAGAGTTCGGGGAACGCGCCGATCGACATCGCCGAGGGATTCAACCTCGCCTACATCAAGGCCACGCCCGGGAACGGCACGATCCTGCACAACCACGACACGAACGAGACGTTCATCCCCTTGAGCGGCACCTGGCGGTTCCGCTGCAACGACGAGGACGACCTGTACGTCGACCTCGGCCCGTTCGACGTGATCTCCCTGCCCGCCGGGCTCCAGCGCCGGTTCACCAACCTTGCGGCCGCTCCGGGGACGGAGGAGAGCCTGATGATCGTCATCGTGGCGGGGGACCGCCCGAAGTCGGTCATCTACCCGGAAGTACTCGAGGCCGCGCGCACCGAAGGCGCCTACACCCCGGCTTCCTTCGCCTAGTGAGGGTGGCTCTCGCTGAACCCGTGGCCGAGGTGCGCGTCGCGAAAGCCACTTTCGCGACGTTCGGTGTCCCGAAAGTGGCCTTCGCGACACCGCCGCCCCCTCGGCCACGGCCGCGACCACCCCGGCAGGCACGCCCCGCCAGTCCGGTCCCCAAACCAGCGAACCCGCCTTGTCTCCAGAAACGAGGACAGCGATGACCGAAACCTCCGTCCGGGCCGACCTGTGGTTCGACCCGATCTGCCCGTGGGCGTGGCAGACCTCGCGTTGGCTGCTCGAAGCGGCCGAAGTGCGCGAGATCGACCTGCGCTTCCACCTGATGAGCCTCGCCGTGCTGAACGAAGGCCACCAGTTGCCCGAGAAGTACGAAGTGATGATGCGCGAAGGCTGGTACCTCTCGCGGGTCATCGCGGCCGCCGCCCGTGACCACGGCGAGAAGGTCGTCGAACCCCTTTACACCGAGATGGGCACCCGCATCCATCCCGGCGGGAACGAGGACTACCGCGAGGTCACCGGTCTGGCCCTCGAAGCGGCCGGGCTCCCCGCCGGACTGGCCGAGGCCGGAACGGACACGGCGCTCGACGCAACGATCCGCACGAGCCACGACGAGGCGATGACCGCGATCGGGCCCGACCTCGGCACGCCGGTCGTGCGGATCGACGGCAGCGCCTGCTTCGGCCCGGTGCTCGCCCAGGTCCCGCGCGGTGAGGCCGCGGGCCGGATCTTCGACGGCGTCCGGGCGCTCACCGGATTCGAGTATTTCTTCGAGCTGAAGCGGACGCGGACCACCGAACCCGTTTTCGGCTGACACCACGGTTACTGGGAGGCGAAATGTGCGGAATCACCGGCTGGGTGTCGTTCGAGGACGACCTGCGGAGCCAGCGACCGATCCTCGACGCGATGACGGCGACGATGTCCTGCCGCGGTCCGGACGCCGGAGGTGCCTGGCTGGACCGCCACGCCGCGCTCGGGCATCGCAGGCTCGCGGTGATCGACCTGCCCGGCGGTGTGCAGCCGATGTCGGCCGGTACCCCGGCCGGTGAGGTGGCGCTGGTCTACAGCGGGGAGGTCTACAACTACACCGAGCTCCGGAAGGAACTGCGGGACAAGGGGCACCGGTTCCACACCGACAGCGACACCGAGGTGGTTCTGCGCGGTTACCTGGAATGGGAAGCGGGGGTCGCGGACCGGCTGAACGGCATGTACGCCTTCGCCGTCTGGGACTCCCGCACCGCGAAGCTGGTGCTGATCCGGGATCGCATGGGCGTGAAACCCCTCTACTATCAGGCGACCCCCGGCGGCGTGCTGTTCGGTTCGGAGCCGAAGGCGATCCTGGCGAACCCGCGGGCGCCGCGTGTCGTCGACGCGGACGGCCTGCGCGAACTGGTCGCGTTCACCAAGAAACCCGGCTGGTCGCTGTGGAAGGACATGCACGAGGTCGAACCGGGGACGATCGTCACCGTCGACGACCGCGGGATCCGTTCGCGCACCTACTGGCGGCTGCGGACCGCTCCGCACACCGACGATCAGGACGCGACGGTGGCGCGGGTCGGCGAGCTGATGACCGACATCGTGCACCGCCAGCTGGTCTCCGACGTGCCGAGGTGCGTTCTGCTCTCGGGCGGGCTGGATTCGAGCGCGGTCACCGGGATCGCGGCGTCGCGGCTCGCGGAGTCGGGGGAGCCGCTGCGCACGTTCTCGGTCGACTACGCCGGGCAGGAGGAGAACTTCCGCCCGGACGAGATGCGCGACGCCCCCGATTCGCCGTTCATCCGCGACGTCGTCGATCTCGTCGGTTCGGTGCACGAGAACGTCGTGCTGGACCCCGCCGAGCTCACCGATCCCGACGTGCGCCGGGCCTGCGTCGCGGCGCGGGACATGCCGTCCGGGCTCGGCGACGTCGACCTCTCGCTCTATCTGTTGTTCAAGGCGATCCGGCGGCAGTCCACTGTGGCCTTGTCGGGCGAGGCGGCGGACGAGGTGTTCGGCGGCTACCGGTGGTTCTTCGAAGAGGAATCCCGTACCACCGACATGTTCCCGTGGCTGGTGTTCCGCAACGCGGTCACCAGTGACCGGGAGAACCTGCTCCGCCGTGACGTCCGCGAAGCGCTCGACGTGCCCGCTTATGCCGCCGACGAGTACGCCTCCGCGGTCGCGGAGGTCGAGCAACTCCCGGGGGACGACGCCCTCGAACAACGGATGCGGGTGATCTGTCACCAGAACCTGACCAGGTGGGTCCGGGTGTTGCTCGACCGCAAGGACCGGATGTCGATGGCCGTGGGGCTGGAGGTCCGGGTCCCGTTCTGCGATCACCGGCTCGTCGAGTACGTCTACAACACCCCGTGGGCGTTCAAGAACTTCGACGGCAGGGAGAAGAGCCTGTTGCGGCAGGCGACGAAGCATCTTCTGCCGACCTCGGTCACCGAGCGGTTGAAGAGCCCGTATCCGTCCACTCAGGACATCGGATACGCGGTCGCGCTTCAGTCACAGGCGAAACAGGTGCTCGCGGACCTCGACTCGCCGGTTTTCCAGCTGGTGAACCGGGACTGGGTGTACGACGCCGTCCAGGCGGACGCGGCGACGTTGACCGGCCAGACGCGACACGGCCTGGACCGGGTTCTGGATCTCCATCATTGGTTCGATCTGTACCGGCCGGCCATCCGTCTCGGCTGACCCGGCCAGGTGCGCTCAACGGCGCTTCGGTGTGCTTTTCCTCTTGCGGGAAGCGGTTTTGTTCTGTGCCTTGGTCAGCACCGCGACGGCGGCGTCGATGATCACCGCGACGGCCCGTTCGGCGCGGTCGGCGTCGCCGTCGGTGATGGCCTCGGCGAGGGTGTCGTGATCCGGGAAGTCGATGTGCTCGCGGCGCAGCTCGGCCATCACCGTCGCCACCCCGCTGCTGAGCGCGTAACTGAGGCCCTCCCACAATTCGATCAGGACCGCGTTGTGCGTGGCGGCGATGATCGCGGCGTGGAATTCGTTGTCCGCGGCGAGGAAAGCGTCTTCGTCCCCGGCGTCGCGTGCTTCGTGCTGGGCGGCGAGGGCCGTGGTGATCCGGGCGATGTCTTCGGCGTTCCGGCGTTCCGCCGCGGTCCTGGCGGCCTGGCGCTCGATGCTGTTGCGGACTTCGAGTACTTCGAGAACGTTCGCGGCGCGGGTTCGCCGCAGCAGGGCCGCGGACAGCCCGTGCCGTGCCCTCACGTAAGTGCCGTCGCCGCGGCGAGGCTCCAGCAACCCGGCGTGCTCAAGGGCGCGGACGGCTTCACGGACCGTGCTGCGTCCGACGCCGAGCTGTTCGACCAGCTCCTGTTCCGGCGGGATACGGGAGCCGACCGGCCATTCGCCGGTCTCGATCAGTTCCTCGAACTGGTCGACCACAGTGGACGAGAGTCTCGCTGTACTGGCCGCTCGAAGTGGCATGGCGGTCTCCCTCCTTCGGCCCCCGGAGCTGGACATCAGATCGGCAGATCATATGACATCTTACTGCCTGGCTCGGCTGGAACGCGCACGCCTGTTCGAAAAACGATATGCAATGCGCGAAAGAACGGCTCAGCGACCGGCGACGCAGCGGGTGCGCGCCGGGACCGGGGAAATCGGTGCGGGGGGATCGCAGACGATCATCTTCGACGCCTGGTTTCGCTCGAGGAGCACGGTCGCCGTGGCCGTACGCGCTTCGAGCCGTCGTCCGTCGGCCGGGGTGAGCGTCATCCGCGCGCCAGGGGTGAGGCCCGCGGCCAGAAGCGTTCCGAGGAACGCGGAATCGTCCTGGATCCGTTCGCTGATCCGGTGCAGCCGGACCTCGTGCCCTCCTGCATGGGTGGCGGGCCGCATCCCCGGCGGCGCCGGCACCGGGGCGAGGCCGGACAGGCCGAGAAAGGCCAAACCGGGAATCGGCCCGCCGTACGGGCTGAACCGCGGCCCGCCGCAGAGTTCGAAGATCCGGCGCGCGGCGGCGTCGGACATCACGTGTTCCCAGCGGCAGGCCTCGTCGTGCAGCCGGACCCAGTCCAGCCCGATCACCCGATAGAGCAGCGTTTCCGCGAGGCGGTGCTTGCACATCACCCGCACCGCGATCCGCCGCCCTTCCGGCGAAAGCTCCAGCCGCCGGTCCTCCGCGACCAGGAGGAGGCCGTCACGCTGGAGGCGGGCCACGGTCTGGCTGACCGTCGGCGGGCTCTGCTCGAGCCGGTCCGCGATCCGGGCGCGCAACGGGACGACACCGTCCTCTTCCAGCTCGTAGGCTGCTTTGAGGTACATCTCGGTGGTGTCGATCAGGCCACGGGCGGTCATACTCCGGTAGCCTGCCCCCTCAACCCGGCTTGAGGTCAAGCGCCCGGCAGCTCCACTGTGGACCGGAACTCCGGGCAGCGTTCCAGTGTGTTTTCGGGGCAGCGGAGCAGATGGCGCAGATACGTCCGCGCGGTGGCGAGCTTTTCGAGCTGGGACTCCAGTGCTTCGATACGGGCCGAAACGGTGTCCCGCCAGTCGTGCGTGGCGGTGCGCCCGGCGAGCACGGTCGCGATCTCGTCGAGACTGAGCTGGCCGGTGTCCCGCCACAGCCGGATCAGGGCGATCCGGTAGAGCTGGTCGGTGTCGTAGCAACGCCAGCCGGACCGCCGGTGCGGCTTGATCAGTCCTCGGCGTTCCCAGTAGTGCAGGGTCGAAACCGGAAGGTCGAACCGGTCGGCGACCTCTCTGATCGATGCGGATTCCATGACATCATTTGAACTCAACCCAGGTTGAGGATGCAAGCTTAGGCTAAGCAAACACCCCCTGGAGGTAATGAAAGTGATTCTCGAGCTCGCCGGAGCGGGAGGAATCCCGCGCGACCTCGTCGGCGGCAAGGCGGCGAACCTCGCGGAAATGACTTCGGCGGGTTTTCCCGTACCGGAGGGTTTCTGCGTCACGACCGCCGCGTACCGGCAGGTGCTCTCCGACGGCGAGGGCCCGCGGTTGCTCGGCGAGCTGACCAGGGTGCCGTCCGACGACGAGGGACGACTGGCCGAGCTGGCGGACCGGCTGCGTGCCCATGTCCTGACCGTGCCGATCCCGGCGCCGCTCGAAGCCGGGATCGTCGAGGCGTACGAACGGCTTTCGCGAACTGAGCCGGCGGCGGTCGCGGTGCGGTCCTCGTCGACGGCCGAAGATCTGCCGGACGCCAGTTTCGCCGGGCAGTACGACACCTTCCTCGACGTCCGGGGCTCCGGCGAGGTGCTCGCGGCGGTGCGCCGATGCTGGGCTTCGCTCTGGTCGGAGCGGGCGACCAGGTACCGGGCGGCGCACGGCACCGATCGCGGGCCCGCCATCGCGGTGATCGTGCAGCGGCTGGTCGACGCCGAATGCGCCGGTGTGCTGTACACGGCGAATCCGGTGTCGGGCAAGCGTTCCGAGATCGTCGTCGACGCCGCTCCCGGTCTGGGCGAAGCGGTGGTCTCCGGTGCGGTGACCCCGGACCACTACCGGCTGACCGTCGGCGGCGAACCCCTCGAAGGCCCGGACGACGGCTGCCTGACGCCGTCACGGCTGGGTGAACTCGCGGCCGTCGGCAGGCATCTGGAGAAGCACTTCGGCGCGCCGCAGGACGTCGAGTGGGCGTTCAACGGTGACGGCGAACTGTGGCTCACCCAGTCGCGGCACATCACCACGCTGTTCCCGGTCCCGGAGAGCGAGGAACCACGCGCGTACTGGTCGGTCAACGTCTATCAGGGGATCAGCCGGCCCTTCACGCCGATGGGCGCGTCCATGATCCGCGAACGCCAGCGCGGGATGGCGGCGTACATGAGCGCGCTCGGCTTCTCCGCCGAGATCACCGACGTGGACGGGTGGCTGTACTGGGACATCACCGACGGCGTGCGGAGCCCGGCGAAGCGGCCGAAGATGTCCGCGTTCGTGGACAGTCTCGCCGCGCCTTCCGGGCGGCTCGTCGAGCAGCTCGGCCGTGATCGCCGGTTCCCCTCGGTGGCGTCCGGTTCCGAGGAGGACACCCCGCCGAAGAAACGGCGTCGCCGCTGGGAACGGATGATCCCGGCTTGGCTGTGGCCGGATCGGGCTCGCGCCGCGGTCGTCCGCGACGCCGAACGGCGGATCGCCGCCTTCGCCGGACCCGCCGAGGCGACGGCGGAGGAACGTCTGTCCTTTGTGGAATCCATCCGGAGCGACGTCTGCCGGATCGAGGCGAACCTCCCTCGCGACGCCAACACCGCGGGCGGGACCGGCGGGCAGCTGGCCGGGCAGTTGTTACGCGGGTACGTGAGCGACGCCGAGGTGGCCACCGTCTTCCGGGGGATCCCGCACAATCCGACCACCGAGATGGACCTGGCGTTGTGGCGGGCGGCGGCCGCGATCCGGCGCGACGACGAGGCCTTCCGGCTGTTGCTGGAAACAGCGCCCGACGAACTGGCCGCCAAGCACCTCGCCGGGACCCTGCCGGAGGTGATCCAGCAAGGCGTCGCCGAGTTTCTGGGCGAGTACGGCTGCCGTGCGACCTCGGAGATCGACTTCGGGGTACCTCGCTGGTCCGACGACCCCGAGCCGGTCTTCGCGATGCTGTCGAACCTGCTTCGCGCGGAAGGCGAGGAGCAGGACGCGGAAACGCGTTTCGAGCAGGCGGCCGCGGCGGCCGAAGCGCGGATCGTCGAGCTCACCGGGCGGCTTCCGGTGACCAAGCTGCACCGGGCGTTGCTCGCACGGTTCCTGCTCCGGCGGTCCAGGCGGTTGCGTGGGCTGCGTGAGTTCCCCAAGTTCTGCCTCATGCGCGGTTTCGCCGCCCTCCGGACGCAACTGCTCCTCGTCGGTGAGGAGATCGTGCGGGCGGAGCGGCTGGACCGCGCCGACGACGTGATGTTCCTCGATCTCGCCGAGGTCCGCGAAGCTTTGGACAGCAGGGACTTCCGCGCGACCGTGGCATCTCGGCGAGAGGTCTGGGAGCGGGAATGCCGGCGGCCCCGGGTTCCGTCGGTCGTGCTTTCCGACGGCACCGCGCCCACTCTCGAATCCACTTCGGACGGTGGCGACCTCACGGGGCTGGCGGCCGCCGCCGGGGTGGCGACCGGCCGGGCGCGGGTGATCCACGATCCGGACGGGGCGCGGATCGAACCGGGCGAGATCCTGGTCGCCGCGACGACGGACCCCGGTTGGACGCCGTTGTTCCTGACGGCCGCCGCGCTGGTGACCGAAACGGGCGGGATGATCTCCCACGGCACCACCGTGGCCAGGGAACACGGGATCCCGGCCGTGGTCGGCGTTCCCGGCGCCACGACGCGGATCGTCACCGGCCAGGTGATCACCGTCGACGGTTCGGCCGGGACCATCACCTTCGGCGGGACGGCGGGGGATTCCCGGTGACCGCGGTGGCTTCCGCGCTCACCGGCGCGTTCAACTTCCGCGACACCGGCGGCGGGCCGATCCGGCCGGGGCGGCTGTTCCGCAGCGACACCCTGCAGGCGCTGACCGGAACCGACAAGGAACTCCTGCTCGACCGGTTCGGTATCGAGAGTGTGCTCGATCTCCGCTCCAGTGCCGAGACGGTCGGCGAGGGCCGGGCGGAACTACCCGGCGTCCGCTATGTGAACGTGCCGTTGCGGACCGTCCAAAGCGGACGGTCCAGCGCACTGGAGGAGATCTACGTCGATCATCTCCGGCACGACGAGAACCTCTCGATCGCCATCGAGATCCTGGCGGTCCTGCTGGCCCGTCCCGTTGTGGTGCACTGCGCGTCGGGCAAGGACAGAACGGGTGTCGTCACGGCGCTCGCGCTCGGGCTCGCCGGTGCGCCGCGAGAGCTGATCGTCCATGACTACCTGCGCAGCGCGTACAGCCTTCCCCGGGTGATCGAGCGGTTCCGCCCGCTCGGCTTGCCGGAGGAACTGTTCCGGTGCACGGAGAGCACGATCACCGCCTTGCTGGACAGCGTCGAGGACGACTTCGGTGGCTTCGCGGGCTGGGCCCGGCAGCGTGGCGTGTCCGACGCGGCCGTCCGGACGCTGAAGGCGCGCTTGCTCAACAACTAGTGAATTGTCCGGTAAGACATCGGATGTATGTACGGCTGCGCGAGTGAAGGGGGTGGCCAAAGCTCGGCTATCTCTGGAAACATGCCGGTCGCCAGGACTTGAGCTGCGGTAAACGTAGTATGAATCTGGAGGCGACCGATGGCCGAGCTGTCCAGACGATCGATGCTGAGGGTCACGGCGGGGGCGGCCGCGCTCGGCGGGCTGTGGGCGCAGGGGGCTCCGCCGGCGCTCGCCGGACAGGACGTCCACCGCCGGATCGTCGACGACGCGCGCATGGCCTGGAAGCGGATGCCGAAGAACTGGCAGGAGGGCCCGTTCCTCGCCAACGGCTTCCTCGGCGTGCAGTTCTACGCGGACGCGCGGCAGAACGTCCTCAAGGTGATGCTCGGCCATTCCCAGGTCCAGGATCAGCGCGGGCAATGGGAAGCGGCCATCGGGTACTCGCGGCTCCCGATCGGCTACCTCACCCTCACCTTCGAGGGCGCGATCACCGCGGTGGACTGGCACCTGGACCTGTACAACGCCGAACTCGGCGGCACGATCACCACCACCCGGGGTTCGGTGCGGTTCTCCGCGCTGGTCCACAACGACCAGGACCTCCTCCTCGTCTCGCTCACCGGGGAGGCGTCCGCGGAATGGGGGTTCACGCCGCTCGTATCGGCGACGACCAGGACGATCCGCAAACCGCCCGAGTACACGGCCAATCCCGATCCGACGCTCGCCAGTGCGGGCGAGGTCCGGTACTGCGAGCAGCCGCTGCACGCGGGTGGCGGGTACACGACGGCGTGGCGTGAGCGGACGATCGGCACGCGACGGCTCCTGGTGGCGACGGTCGCGTACGCGTTCCCCGAGCCGACCCACACCGCCGAGGCGATCAGGAGGGTCCACCGGGCGTCGGCGGTGCACCCGGACGGGCTCGTCGGCGGCCATCGGCGCTGGTGGAACGCCTTCTACCGCCGCAGCTTCGTATCCGTTCCGGACAAACGGATCCAGCGGTTCTACTGGATCCAGCTGTACAAGACCGCCTGCGCCACCCGGGCGAACGGACCGGTCGTCGCCGAATGGGGCCCGTGGTTCCCGGAGGTCGGCAACAGCTGGACGGCGGTGTGGTGGAACCTCAACGTCCAGGTCACGTATCCGATCGTCAACAGCAGCAACCATCCCGAACTCGACGCCGTCACCGCGACGTTCCGCCGCGACCACGCCAACCTCGAACTCTCGGTCCCTCCCGCTTACCGGGACGGTGACACGTACGCCCTCTCGCATCCGGGGGACTGGCGGCTGCGGCCGGGCGGCACCCGCGCGGTCGGGATCCCTGGCCCCGTCACCAAGAACGACCAGACCGGCAACCTGATCTGGGGCCTGCACAACGTCTGGCTCGCGTACCGGCACAGCATGGACGTCCACGTCCTGCGGGACGTGCTGTATCCGACGCTCGCCAAGGCGCTCAACTACTACCGCCACTTCCTCGCCACCGGCCCGGACGGCACCTTGCACCTGCCGATGACGAGGTCACCCGAGTACGCCGACGCGGCCGACTGCACCTACGACCTCTCGTTGATCAGCTGGGCCGCGCGCACCCTCCTCGAATCGGCGGCCAAGCTGCGGATCGACGACCCGCGGGTGCCGGCGTGGCGGGAGATCGGCGAGAAACTGGTGCCTTACCACCAGGATCCCGCGCAGGGCGTGCTGATCGGCGACGGTGTCCCGCTGGCCGACTCGCATCGGCACTTCTCTCATCTGCTCTGGCTTTATCCGCTGCGTGAGAAGCTCTGGGACCGTCCCGGCGACCGGGACATCATGCGCCGCACTTTCGCGCACTGGTCCGGCGCGCAGGCCAAATGGCACGGCTACAGTTTCGCGGCGGCGTCGTCGATGAGCTCCGTGATGGACGCGCCGGAGGAGGCCCTGCGGTATCTGAAGATCTTCCTCGACGGGACCGTCGTGGCCAACACACAGCTGACACCGAACACGATGTACCGCGAGGGCGCGAACCTCGCGATCGAAAGCCCCATCACCGCCGCTCAGTCCATAGTGGACATGCTGCTGCAGGGCGATCACGGAGTGCTCAAGGTTTTCCCGTCGGTTTCGTCGACGTGGCCGGACGCGTCCTTCGAGAGCTTGCGCGCGGAGGGCGCCTTTCTCGTGGACGCTTCCCGCGCGAACGGCGCGACCGAATGGATCCGCGTCCACAGCGAGGCGGGGGAGCCGCTCACGCTGCGGCACGGGATCCCCGGTGACATCGAGGTCCGCGACGGGCGCGGACGGCGGCTTCCTTGGCGGCACGCGGGCCCCGGCACGATCTCGATCCCGCTCGGCCGCGGCGGGACGGCCGTCGTCACGCGACGCGGCACACGTCCGGTGCTGGAGCCGCGGGACGTTCCTGGTGATCGTGGAACTCCGGCATGGGGGATCTGATGATGGACATCACTCGCAGGACGGTACTCGGCGGGGCCTTGGCGGGCGTGGCGGCGGCCGGGTTCGCGCCGTCGGCTTCGGCCGTGGAGAACGACTTCGCGCTCGGCGGTATCGACTGGCCCGGCTTCCTCGGCGCGGCCGACCTGATCTGGCGCCGTATGCCGAAGACCTGGTACGAAGGCCCCTTCCTGGGCAACGGTTTCCTCGGCTCGGGCATCTACGCCGAACCGGGCCGGAACGCCGTCCGGTTCAACGTCCAGCACAGCGAGGTGCAGGATCACCGGCCGGAGTTCGGCTCCCTGTTCGGGCTCGCGCGGCTGCCGATCGGGTACTTCACCCTCGAACCGGTCGGCGCCATCACCGGGATCGACTGGCGGATGGACCTCTGGAACGCCGAACTGAGGGGCACGATCACCACGGCGGCGGGCAGTCTCTCGCTGCGCGCGATCGTCCACACCGGACAGTCGCTGCTGGCCGTCGAGATCGAGCCGTCCGAGGGGGAGCGCGGCTTCGAGTGGATCTTCCATCCGGCCGAGGCGGTGAGCCCGAGAACCGATCCGAAGTTCGGGAAGCCGCCGCCCGCCGGGTATGTGGCCAACCCGCCCGCGACTCTGGAAAGCAGCGGTGACGCCAGGTTTTCCGTGCAGACCCTGCTGTCCGGCGGGGAGCACGTCACGGCGTGGCGCGAGGTCGGCCGCGGATCGAAGCGGACGCTGTACACGTCGGTGGCGTGGTCGTTCCCGAAGCGGACGGCCGCGCGAGAGGCGTTGAAGACGGTCCGCCGGGCTGAACCGTTCTCCGCGCTGACGGCCGGGCACCGTCGCTGGTGGCATGACTACTATCGGCACGGTTTCCTGTCCGTTCCGGACACCCGGCTCCAGAGCTTCTACTGGATCCAGCTGTACAAGATCGCCTCCGCCGCGCGCCGGGAAGCGCCGGTGATGGCGACCTGCGGACCGTGGCTGGAGCCGACCCCGTGGCCCGCGACCTGGTGGAACCTCAACGTCCAGCTGGAGTACTGGCTCATCCACGGGTCCAATCACCTCGAACTGGACGCGGTGAGCCACGCGCTCGGCAAGTTCCGGGCGAACCTGATGAGCCAGGTCGCCGAGCCCTACCAGCACGATTCGGCGGGTGTCCCGCGCACGACCGACATGACCCTCATCAACGGCGCGGCCGGGGCGAACGCCGGGTTCCCGGTGGGCATCCCCGGCAAGGCGACACCGACGCCCGAGGTCGGCAATCTCACCTGGGCGCTGCACAACGTCTGGCTGTCCTATCGGCACACGATGGACCGGCGCCTCCTGCGGGACACCCTGTTCCCGTTGCTGCGCAAGGCGATCAACTACTACCTGCACTTCCTGGCGCCCGGATCGGACGGGAAGCTGCATCTCCCGGCGACGTTCTCCCCGGAGTACGGCGTGAACGCGCCGGACTGCAACTACGACCTCGCGTTGATCCGCTGGGGCTGTAAGACCCTTTTGGAGTCCGCGGCGGAACTGCGCCTCGACGACCCGCTCGCCTGGCGATGGCGAGAGGTGCTGGCCACGCTGGTCCCGTATCCGGCCGACGCCAACGGTTACATGATCGGCGCAGGCGTGCCGTTCGCGAAATCGCACCGGCACTACTCGCATCTGCTGCAGATCTACCCGCTGTACGAGATCACCTGGGAGCGGCCGGAGCACCGGCGGATCATCGAGACCTCGCTCGACCACTGGGTGGGCTTCGAAGGCGCGTTGCAGGGCTACACGTTCACCGGCGCCGCGTCGATGTCGGCACAGATGCTGCGCGGCGAGAAGGCGGCGTTCTACCTCGGCGAACTGCAGCGGCGCTACATCCAGCCGAACACGATGTACAAGGAATCCGGTCCGGTGATCGAGACGCCGCTTTCGGCCGCGCAGTCGCTGCACGACATGCTCGTGCAGAGCTGGGGCGGGGTGATCCGGCTGTTCCCGGCCGTGCCCGCCGCCTGGGCCGACGCCGCGTTGCGCGACTTCCGCACGGAGGGCGCGTTCCTGCTCAGCGCTTCCCGGCAGGCGGGGAAGACGCGCTGGGTCAAGATCACCAGCGAGGCGGGGGCGCCGTGCGTGCTGCGGACGGACATGGACGGCGAGCTGGCCGTCCGCGACCGGTGGGGGCGGCCGAAACGCTGGCGGCGGTCGCCGAACGGCGACGTCCACGTCGACCTGCGGCGTGGGGAGGAGGCCGTCGTGCACCGCGCGGGCGACCGGCCGGACCTCGAGATCCGGCCCGTCCCGTCGAACGGGACCAGCGCACCATGGGGGATGCCGTGACGTCGTGAGCGGCGATACGCGAGAGTGTTCCTGTACTTCCTCCGGACGACAGGAGCACAGATGTCCCAGCCACCGCTGCCGGGCGAGCCCGAAGGCCAGGCGCCCGACCCCGGGGCTCCGCAGTACCAGCAGCCCTATCCGCAGCAGCCGTATCAGCAGCAAGACTGGTACGGCGCGCCGCAACAGCCGCCGCCGTCGTCGAACAAGACGGTGCTCTGGGTGGGCCTGGGTGCGCTGGGACTCGTCGTGATCGTCGCCGTCGTGGCGATCACCGGCTTCGTGGTGACGGGGTACTTCCTGCCGGACTCGAAGGACACGAGCGCGGCCGTGTCGTCTTCGTCCTCGCCGGCTCCGACGTCCAGCTCCGAGGACACGACGACGCAGAGCCCGGTGAACATCCCTTCGAGCAGGGTTCCGATGCCGAAGCGGAGCACGCCGCTGGCGGATCCGACGGACTGCGCGTACCCGGCGGATTCCACCGGTTCGGTGCCGAAGAAGGTGAACCCGCCCGCGGCGGGCCCGACCCCGGCGTCCGGCGCGTCGGAGGTCACGGTCAAGACGACAGCCGGTGACATCGGGTTGACGCTGGACCGCGGGCTCGCGCCGTGCGCCGTGGCGAACTTCCTCTCGCTGGCGCAGCAGGGATATTTCGACGGAACCTCGTGCCACCGGCTCGGTACCTCGGGACTGCAGATGCTCCAGTGCGGCGACCCTGAAGGTTCCGGAATGGGCGGGCCGGGATACACCATTCCGGACGAGGTCTTCTCGGGGCTGAGGTACGGGCGGGGCATTCTCGCCATGGCGAAGAGGCAGGAGCCGAACTCGGGCGGCAGCCAGTTCTTCATGGTCTACGGAGAAGCCGAACTGCCGCCGGAGTACACCGTGTTCGGGAGCATCTCGGATGCCGGTCTCCAGACGCTGGACAAGGTCGCACGCGGTGGCGTGGACGACTCGAAGGGGCCGGGCGACGGGACCGGACCGCCGCGGATCCCCGTGACGTTCCAGTCGATCGCGGTGGGCTGAACACGATTTCCGCCTCGTGAGTGGTGAGGACGGTTCTAGCCAAGGGCGGTCGCGTATCGGAGCTCACCTGTACTGCCGGGGGTTTCGAAAGCCACTTTCGCAACGTCGGCCATGGCCAGGCACGATATCGCCGTGGTGAGCATGTCGCGAAAGCCACTTTAGAGACGTCTGATGTCCCGAAAGTGGCTTTAGCGACACGTTCNGCCGCGCGACGGCTAGACCAGACCCACTCGGTACCGGGATTCCGCTGGGCGCTGGGCGCGGCGTCGTCCTGGTGGTCATGTCGCGAAAGCCACTTTCGAGACGTCTGATGTCCCGAAAGTGGCTTTCGCGACACCTCCGGGGCCTGGAGCCAGCAGAAGCGTCCTCACTACTCACGAGGGTCCGTGCGCTCAGCGGGAAGGTGGGTACCGGACGCCGAACCACTGCTCCGCGTCGTACTCCTCGAACCGGTCCACTTCAGTGAACCCGAGCTTCGCGGCAAGGCGCATCGAGCCTTCGTTGGCGATCTGCGTGCAGAGCACCACCGGCTCGCCGGGAAGCGCGTCGGCGAACCAGTCGAGTGCCGCCGCGCAGGCCTCGGTGGCGTACCCGCGTCCCCACGCCCGCGGCAAAAGCAGGTACCCGAGTTCGGTCTCCCCGGCATCCGGACGGATATGCCCCGGGCGCTCCGCGTCCCGCTGATCGAGCGTGATCATGCCGATCAGCGACCCGTCGAGCTCGATGACGAACAGTCCCGGTCGCCGGCCAGGAATCGCGGGGCTCGTGCGCTCGAGCTCCTCACGCGGTCGGGCGCCGCCGATGTACGTGCCCACCTCTGGCGAGGCGAAGAGCTCGATGAACGCCGAGCGGTCACGGGCTTCGGACCCGCGGAGGACGAGCCGGTCGGTCTTGATCGGGGCAGGCGGCCAGACGACGTGACCGAGTCGGGTCATGGCCGGCAACCTATCGCACGCCGTCGCCCGGTGCCTCGAAGCCGCCGATCTCCCGTTCGAGCAGTTCGGCCAGTCGCAACGGGGTGCGGTCTTCGAACATCGGACCGACGAGCTGCACGCCGACCGGCAGGCCCTCGGGGGACCGGCCCGCCGGTATGGCGGTGGCAGGCAGGCCAGGCATGGTGGCCAGGCCCGCCCAGACGAGCTGATCGAAGTACGGGTACTCGACGCCGTCGATGTCGATATGCCGTTCCATCGGGTTGGGATGGTGGTCGTGCGGGAACGCGGGCGTCGGCGTGATCGGGCACACCACGGCGTCGAACTCGCCGAACAGCCGCCGCCAGCCGTGGCGGTGGACCTCCCGGCGCTTGTCCGCCTCCATCCAATCGCTGTGACTGAACAGCATGGCGTCCAGCCGAACGGCGTCGAGGCTCTTGTCGTCCGCCTCGGCCCGCAGCTGCTCGAGCGATTCGATGGGGAAACGCGCGACAGAGCCCGAAATCAGCAACTCCATGTAGAGCTTCGCGGCCTCGGCCAGATCGGGTAGCAGCGGACTACGCCACGCGACGCGGGCTCCGCCGCCGACGAGCGCGTCGGCCACCCTGCGTACGCCCGCCCGCACGGCGGCTCCGGTCGGAATGAGCGGATGGTCGTCGACGACCAGGACCCGGAAATCGCGGAGCCGCTCGTGGCGGGCGGGCGGCAGCACCGAGCGATGCGCCACGCCGTACGTCAGCGGGTCCGGCCCGGCCATGACGTCGAGCAGGAGCGCGAGGTCGCGCGCGGTACGCGCCATCGGACCGACGACGGCGAGGTCGGGGTCGGCCGGGAAGGCGGGCTCGGACGGCGGGACCATGCCGCGGCTGGCGGCCAGTCCGAGCGTCGGTTTGTGGGCGTAGACGCCGCAGAAATGCGCGGGCGTGCGCAGGGAGCCGGCGAGGTCGGAGCCGATGGACAGCGCGCCGAACCCGGACGCCAGTGCCGCCGCCGACCCGCCGGAGGAGCCGCCCGGGGTACGGCCGTGATCCCACGGGTTCACTGTGGTGCCGTAGATCTCGTTGAAGCTCTGGATGTCCTGCAGTCCCAACGGGACATTGGTCTTGCCGAGCACCACCGCGCCCGCGGCCTTGAGCCGCGACACCTGAACCGCGTCCTCGGCAGGCAGGTGGTCGCGGTACGGTGGCATTCCCCACGTCGTGGGCAGCCCGGCCATGTCGTACGACTCCTTGACCGTCACGGGGACGCCGAGCAGCGGCCGGTCCTCACCACGCGCGCGTGCCTGGTCCGCACGGTGCGCGGCGGCCCGCGCGCGGTCGAAGTCCGGCACACAGATCGCGTTGATCACCTTGTCGTCGCGCTCGATCCGGGCGATCGCCTCGTCGGTCAGTTCCGCCGATGTCACCGCGCCGGCGCGCAACGCGGCAATGATTTCTTCGGCCGGCTGAAAGCTCCATTCCATGAATTCGAAGCTAACGGCCTGCTCATGGGGGCACGAAATTCTGTGCCATGCAACGGAAAGGCGCCTTTTGGGGGCTCGTTCCGGGGTCGTAGGTGGATCGGTGCAGGTCACGGTGCTGGAAGTGGTCGACTCCGCCTGCGCGAGCCATGAAGTGCCGCTTTGCGCAACGGGACGGACGTCTCAAGTCGCGTCGAGTGCTTCCATGAGGTGCGCGTAGGAGTGGTCTTCCCCGACGCCGGTCGTGTCGAGCCGGATCGCGTGTGGGCGCTTGGCCAGATACTCGTCGAGGTGACCGCGAATTCTGTCGATCAGGTCGGAATCGGGATCTTCCAGTACCGCCTGGAGCCGTGCCTCGACAGCGTTGATCGGACGCTTGTCGCGTACACGTCGCAGATGCTCGCGGTCGTCGATGAGGAGGACGACTTCGACGTAGGTGGCTCCGGCCGCGCGGGCTGCCGCCTCGAAGGCCGGATCCGGATCGCGGTCATGAACGGTCACCAGTTGCGGGAGGATCACGTCGTGACCCTGGCGCAGGTGCCGCATGGCCAGCTCCCGCCCGTGGCCTCGCGCCAACTCCAAGGCCGCGAAGAAGTTCTCCTGCCATCCGCCGATCAACCCCGCGAGTACGTCCAGATCCAGCGCGAGAGTTCCGGGGTGCTCGTCGGCGTAGCGGCGGGCGAGAGTCGATTTTCCCACGCGCGAGAGGCCGTTGAGGTGGATCAGGCGCGCCATGCCGCGCTCTAGCTCGGCGGCTGCTGAGCAGGCGGGTTGGACTGCGGGTAGCCAGGCTGCGGCGGCTGGAACCCCGGCTGTGGTCCCGTCGGGTAGTTGACCGGCCCCGGGTTGGGAGCGAAGCCGGGCTGCTGCCGAGACGGATTCCCGCTCTTGGCGACCGCGATGGCGACCAGGAGCCAGGAGAGCAGAGCGAGGGCGTCGAGCGGGATGCCGACGCCCATGAAGATCCACTGGATCTCGTCGACGGAAAGGCCGCCGGACGAGGCCCAGGACGGCACGTTCACCGACACGAACCGCCAGACGATGCCCGCCGCCGTCGCGACGAGCATGAGCACGAAGGCGCCCACCATCAGGCCGGAGACTCCGCGGGAGCGGGCTTTGATCGAAAGGATCAAGCCGAGCAGGCCCACTGCGAGCTGCAATACCCGCGGGATGACGTCGATGCTCGCGAACGTAAAGGTTGACATGCCTGCCTTCCACAGCTTTTCCGCCGGAGGTCGTGACGTCCGGACCGCGCCGAGGTGATCCTAGGTGGTGGCAACGTTTCACGTGGCGGGTTCAGGGAAGGACGAAGGTTTGACCGGTTGATCAGGTGAGGGGTGTGTGGAAATAGGGACATTCAACGTCTCTATTCCCACACACCCGTCACCCAACGTGAACCGAGACCTCAGAGCGGGTTGTACGCCCCCAATGGCGCGGTGCAGAACGGTCCGCCGACGTACTCCGCCGCGATCCCGGTCGGCGCGGGCATGTCCGCCAGCTGGTCGGCGTAGGTCTCCGCGTTGTCGAGTGACTTGTAGCCAAGGGCCTCGGCTTCGGCGAGCGAGTAGACCCGGCGCGTGTTGTCCGAGACGCCCCAGATCAGCCGGTAGCCGGGGGAGGGGTAGCTCAGGCACGCCTCGAACAGGCGCGCGCCGTCGTCGGGGGAGAGCCAGGTCGTCAGGCCGCGCGGGCCGAGGACGAGCGGGCTTTCGAAGCAGGAGCCGATCCGGATGACGATCACGTCCATGCCGAACCGCGAGTGGTACAGGCTGCCGAGTGCTTCGATGGCCGCCTTGCTGACGCCGTAGTAGGTGTCGGGCCGGGGCGTGGAGTCGGCGGGAAGGCCGTCCTCGCCCGCTTCGTCGTTGCGGCGGAAGCCGACGGAATGGTTGCTGGAAGCCAGGATCACGCGCGGCACGCCGGCGGCCCGCGCGGCTTCGAGGACGGTGTGGGTGCCGTTGATGTTGACGTCGAGGGTGGCTTCCCACGAGTTCTCGCGGCTGTGCCCGCCGAGGTGGATCAGCGCGTCGACGCCGGCGCAGGCCTCCGCCATCGCCGCCGGGTCGGTCACCGAAGCGGTGATCAGCTCGACGTCCTCGCCGCCCGCGGCTTCGGGCTGCGCGGCCAGGTCGAGCAGCCGCAGCACCCGGCCGGAACGGCGTAGCCGCGGCCGCATCAGGGTGCCGACGATACCCGCCGAGCCGGTGATCAGGACGCGCTGCTCTGCCATGTGAACCCCTTGTCAGTGAAGGAAGTACGGGATGATCAGCGGATACCGGCGCGGCGCAGTTGCTGGCCGAGTTCCGCGGTGATTTCGGCGAGGAGTTCGCCGACGCGCCTGACGTCGGCGTCGGTGACTTCGGTGACCGGCATGGAGCAGCTGATCGCGTCGGTGCCGGGGATGCGGTACGGGATCACGGCCGCGACGCAGCGCACGCCGAGGCTGCCTTCCTCGACTTCCGAGGCATAGCCGCGTTCGCGGGTCTTCGCGCATTCGGCGTGCAGCGCCTCGACGGTGGTGATGGTGTTCGGGGTGAGCGCCGGCAGCTCTCCGGTCAAGAGCCCGTCGATCTCGTCGTGCGTCAGTTCGGCCAGTAACGCCTTCCCCAGCGCGGTCGCGTGGGTGGGCAGCGTGCGGCCGACGCGGGACACGAGATGCGTCGAGTGCCGGGACTCGCGCGTCTCCAGGTAGACGACGTCGGTGCCTTCGCGGCGCGCGAAATGCGCGGTGTAGCCGGTCTTCTCCCGGATCCGTTCCAGCGCCTCGGTCGCGTACGGGACGATCGGGTCGCGGTCCAGATACGCCGTGCCGCAGATCAGCGCGCGGACGCCGAGGCGGTAGCGGGCGGTGTTCGGGTCCACCTCCAGCCAGCCTGCTTCGAGCAGGGTGCGGAGCAGCCCGTGCAGGCTCGACCGGGGGAAACCGGTGCGCGCGTGGAGATCCGACAGGGAAAGCCACACGTCGTTCGCGGCGAAGGTCTCGATGAGGTCGATCGCCCGCCGGGCCGATTTGACCCCGGCGGGTTCGGCGGCGGGCGCGCCGTTCGCCACGGTGACAGCGGCTTCCTGCTGTGGCATCCGCGCTCCTCCATCCGGCCGTTGACTTGTGACTCCGGCCATATTAGCGTCCCGAACAGCGTTCTTATGGATGAACATAATCACTATAACAGACTCCGTTCATGGATGTGAACAGGTCGGGCTGGGCCTTCGTGAACGCGGAAAGGAGTCAGCGGTGCACGTACTCGACTGGGCGATGGTCTGCGCGTATTTCGCGTTGATGGTCGTGATCGGCTGGTGGTCGCACAAGCGGATCCACGACGTGAAGGACTTCTTCACCGCCGGGGGCCGGATGCCCTGGTGGCTGACCGGGATCTCGCACCACATGTCCGGCTACAGCGCGGTGTTGTTCGTCGCCTACGCGGGCGTGGCCTACACGAGCGGGATCACCGTCTACTTCTGGGGCATGGCCAGTATCGGCATCGGTGTCGGTATCGGCAGCTGGCTGTTCGCCGCACGGTGGAACAGGCTCCGGTCGAAGCTGGGGGTGGCCTCCCCGCTCGAGTACCTCGCGCGGCGGTTCAACGTCCCGACGCAGCAGGCGCTCGCGTGGAGCGGCAGCCTGCTGAAGATCTTCGACATCGCGGCGAAGTGGTTCGCGATCGCCACGATCCTCAACGTCTTCGCCGGGGTGGACTACACCTGGGGCATCATCATCACCGGTTCGGTCACGCTGGTCTACTGCACCGTCGGCGGTCTCTGGGCCGACGCGCTCACCGACTTCGGCCAGTTCGTGATCCAGGCCATCGCGGCCATCGCCATGCTCTGGGTGGTGCTGGGCAAACTCGGCGGCGTCTCCGGTCTGTGGACGATGTGGGGCGATCTCCCGCCGAGCCACCTCAACCCGACCACGTCGAAGTTCACCACCGTGGTGTTGCTCGTCTACGTGCTGGTGAAGACCCTGGAGTACAACGGCGGTATGTGGAACCTGGCGCAGCGCTACATGGCCGCGCCGGACACGCACGCGGCACGCCGGGGCGCGCGGCTCTCCTCGATCCTGTACCTGGTGTGGCCGCTGTTCATGATGTTCCCGATGTTCGCGGCACCGCTGCTGATCCCCAACATCCAGAACCCGGACAACGCCTACGCGATCATGACGACGACCTTCCTGCCGCCGGGCCTGATCGGGCTCGTGCTGGCAGGCATCTTCTCCCACACGATGGCGATGGTGTCGTCCGACGCGAACGCGATCTCCGCGGTCATCACCCGCGACATGCTGCCGGTGCTGATCAAGAAGACCCGGCGGTGGACCGAGGCGCAGGGGCTGCTGGCCGCCCGCATCACGACCGCGATCTTCATCGTGCTGACCATGGCGGTCGCCACGCAGGCCCCCAAACTCGGCGGTGTGCTCGGGATCGTGGTGCTGTGGGTCGCGGCCCTGATGGGCCCGATCTCGGTGCCACTGCTGCTCGGCATGCTCCCGTGGTTCCGCCGATCCGGCTCCCGCGCGGCGCTGATCTCGTGGGCCGGCGGTCTCATCGCCTACGCGATCGCCTACTACGGCTACAACGCCACCCTCGCGGTGACAGTCTCCACCCCGATCCTGGTCTCGCTGGGGCTGTTCATCGGGCTCGGCTACCTCATGCCCGAGCGCACGGCCGCCACCGACGAGATCATCGACACGATCGACCGCGACGACGACGTCACACCCAGTAAGTCGCAGGACGGCACCACCGTGCCAGCCTGACCGGGCCCGTACCCGGGACCATCCACAAAGAACGAAAGAGAAATCCATGGCAGAGCGCAAGATCGAACTCGACGGCCTACTGGCGTTCCCCTTGACCCCCTTCACCGAGGGGCTGGAACTGAACCTCGACGCGTTCGCGGAAACCGTCGAGAGCCACGTGGCCGCCGGAGCCGGCGCGCTGTTCGTCGCCTGCGGTACGGGCGAATTCAGCTCGCTGTCCCCGGACGAGCACGCAGCGATCCTGCGCAAGGCTCGTGAGGTCGTCGCCGGGCGGGTGCCCGTGTGGGTCGGCGCGGGCGGAGGCGCGGCGTCGGCCCGCGCCGGGATCGCGGCGGCGGAGGCGGGCGGCGCGGACGGCGTCCTCCTCCTGCCGCCGTACCTGGTCACCGGTCCGCCGTCCGGCCTGGTCGACCACGTCCGGTACGCCGTCGGGGACTCCTCGATCCCGGTGATCGTCTACCACCGGTCCACCGGCGTGTTCACCCCGGACTCGGCCGTGGACCTGCTCGGCATCCCGTCGGTGGTCGGCATCAAGGACGGCTTCGGTGACGTCGAGCTGATGAGCCGGATCATCACCACGATCCGCTCCGCCGGCACCGACCGGGCCAAGGATTTCCTGTTCTTCAACGGTCTCCCGACGGCGGAGGTCTCCGCGCGCGCCTACTCCGCGGTCGGCGTGGCGCGGTACTCCTCGGCCGTGCACTGCTTCGCCCCCGAGATCGCGGCGCGCTTCCACCGCGCGCTCGCGGAGAACGACGACGCCGTCATGGAGGCGCTGCTCGCCGGGTTCTACCTTCCGCTGGTGGCGCTGCGGGACGAGGGACGGGGCTTCGCCGTGTCGCTGGTCAAGGCCGCCGCGCGCCTGCGGGGCGACAAGGTCGGCTCGGTCCGGCCGCCGCTGGTCGAGCCCACCGCGGACCAGATCGCCCGCCTGGAGAAGATCGTCGACGACGGGTTCGCCGTCCTCAAGTCCGTCGAGGCCGGTGCCTGAAGATGAAGGTCCTCGACGTCGTCCTGACCCCGGTCGCCTTCGCCGACCCTCCGCTGCTCAACGCGATGGGCGTGCACGAGCCCTTCGCGCTGCGCGGTGTCGTCCAGCTGATCTGCGAGGACGGTGTGGTCGGCCTCGGTGAGTCCTACGGCGACCTCGCGTTCCTCGACCAGGTCCGGAAGGTGCTCCCGGAACTCAAGGGGCACGACGTGTTCGACCTTCCCGGCCTCCGCCGGAAGGTCGCCACCACCCTCGGCGAGGTCGTCTTCGCCGACGCGCACGGCCTCACCGGCGGCTTCTCCGTCAGCAAGACCGTCGCCAGCGTGTACTCGCTGTTCGAGGTGGCCGCGCTCGACGCGCAGGGCCACTACCTCGGCAGGCCGGTGGTGGACCTGCTCGGCGGCAAGGCACGCGACGCCGTCGACTTCTCCGCCTACCTGTTCTACAAGTTCGGCGCCCACATCGGCGCCGAAGCGGACTCGTGGGGCGAGGTGACCACGCCGGAGGCGCTCGTCGGCGAGGCACGCCGCATGGTCGAGGAGTACGGCTTCGGCTCCATCAAGCTGAAGGGCGGCGCCTTCGACCCCGACCAGGAGATGGACGGGATCCGCGCGCTCGCGGACGCGTTCCCCGACCACCCGCTCCGCATCGACCCGAACGCGGCGTGGACCGTCGAGACCGGGATCCGGGTCGCCGAGGAACTCGACGGCGTCCTGGAGTACCTCGAAGACCCGACGCCGGGCATCGAGGGCATGGCGCGGGTCGCGGAGAAGGCGAACATGCCGCTGGCCACGAACATGTGCGTCGTGCGCTTCGCGGACATCGAGCCGGCGTTCCGGCAGCGGGCGGTCGGCGTAATACTTTCGGACCATCATTACTGGGGTGGCCTGCGGGACACCCAAGCCCTCTCGACCACGGCGGAATGCTTCGACGTGGGGCTGTCCATGCATTCGAACAGTCATCTCGGGATCAGTCTGGCCGCTATGGTGCACGTGGCCGCGGCGACGCCGCACCTGACCTACGCCTGCGACACCCACTGGCCGTGGAAGACGGCCGACGTCATCGCCCCGGGTGCGCTGGAGTTCGTCGACGGTGCGGTCGCGGTGCCCGACAAGCCGGGGCTGGGGGTCGAGCTCGACCCCGACGCGCTGGCGCGGGCCCATGAAGACTATGTCCGGAGTGGACAGACCAAACGGGATGACGTGACCTATATGCGGAAGTTCGTCGGAAGCTTCGAACCGAACACGGCACGGTGGTGACGAGGTGAAGGTCACCGGATACGCCTACCCCTGGGACGTCGTCGACGATCCCGGCTTCGTCGAGCGCGTGCGGGAACTCGGCGTCGACGAGGTCGCCGTCGCCGTGTCGTACCACAGCGCCCGGGCGGCGACGCCCTGGTCGCCCGAGCGCACTTCGGTCGTCGCGCGTCACGCGGCGCTGTACCGGCCGGTGCGTGAGGAGGCGTGGGGTGAGCTGAAGCCCGCCGAGCCGGACTGGGTCGAAAGCCGCGACAGCGCGGGCGACGCCGTCCGGATGCTGAACGACGCGGGGATCCCGGCCGCGGCGTGGCTCGTGCTGACCCACAATTCGCAGCTGGGCACGGAGTTCCCGGATTTCACCGTGCGCAACTGTTTCGGCGAGCGGTACCCGTGGGCGCTGTGCCCCGGCCAGCCCGCCGTCCGCGAATACGCGGCGAACGTGACGGCGGAGAGCCTCGCCGGGCTCGACTTCGCCACGGTCGTCCTCGAAGCCTGCGGTCCGCTCGGCGCCGTGCACCAGCACCAGCACGAGAAGACCGACGGCGTCTGGTCGCCCGCGGTGGCCCGGCTGCTCTCGATCTGCTGCTGCGATGAGTGTCTCGACGCTTGGGCCGCGGCGGGGCAGGACCCGGCGAAGGCGCTGGGCAAGCTGCGGGCCGAGGTCCGGCGGCTGATCGACAGCGGTGACCTCCGGGCGACCGAGGACAAGATCCTGCCCACCCTGCGGCAGGTCCTGCTCGACACGCGGCAGCGGGCGACCGACGCCCTCCGCCGTGAGGTGCTCGCGAAGATCCCGTCCGGGCCCCGGATCGTGCTGCACGGCGCGATGGACCCGTGGGTCACCGGCGCGCTGCCGGGGCTGACGCCGTCGGCCCCGGACGACGTCGACGCGGTGGTGCTGCAGAACTGGGCACCCGGCCGTCCCAGCGTCGGCGCCGTCGCGGCGGCACGGGCGAAACTGCCGGAGAAGGTCGCCGTCGGCAGCTACATCACCGCGGTGGCGGCGAGCCCGGTACCCGACATCGAGGCCTACACCATCGAACTCGGCAAGGCAGGCGCCACCGAGCTGCACCTGTACCACCTCGGCCTCGCCGGCCCGGGGCGCTGGGCGGATCTCATCGCCGCCGTCAGCGCCGCGCAAGAACTCTAGGAGACGCAAGAAAAATGAGCCAGGCAACGGATCCCGCCACGCTCGACCAGATCCTCGCGGCCGCCGCCGATGCGGCAGGCACGGCGGCGGCCGCGACCCCAGCCCAGCGCGCCGGATGGCTCAACGCGGCCGCGGACGCCCTCGACGCCGCCGCCGGCGAGCTGATCGAGCTGGCCAACCGGGAGACCCATCTCCCGGTTTCGCCGCGACTGCAGGGAGAGCTGAAGCGCACGACGTTCCAGCTGCGCCTGTTCGGTGAGGTGCTGGCCGACGGCGCGTTCCTCGGCGCCACCGTGGACCACGCGGACGCCGCGTGGCCGATGGGACCGCGGCCGGACATCCGGCGGCTGCTCACCCCGATCGGACCGGTGCTGGTGTTCGCCGCCAGTAACTTCCCGTTCGCGTTCAGTGTCGCGGGCGGGGACACCGCGTCGGCGCTGGCCGCCGGCTGCCCAGTCGTGCTCAAGGCACACTCGGGACATCCGGAGCTGTCCGCCCGCACCGGCGAGGTCCTGCGTGAAGCGCTGGTCGGCGCCGGTGCGCCGGAAGGGATCTTCGCGGTCATATACGGCCAGCAGAACGGCGTCACGGCGCTGAAGGACCCGAGGATCCAGGCGGCGTCGTTCACCGGCTCGGTGCCGGGCGGGCGCGCGCTGTTCGACATCGCGAACTCGCGGCCGTCGCCGATCCCGTTCTACGGCGAACTCGGCAGCGTCAACCCGGTCGTCGTCACTCGGGCCGCGGTCGACGCGCGCGGTGAAGCGATCGCCAAGGGCTACGCGGGCTCGTTCACCCTCGGTGCCGGGCAGTTCTGTACCAAACCGGGGCTGCTGTTCCTGCCCGAGGGACACGGCCTCGAAGACACGCTGCGCGAGGCCGTCGCGGCGATCCCGGCGCAGCCGATGCTCAACGAGCGGATCGCGGCCGGATTCGCCGACGGGCTGGCGAAGCTGAGCGAGGTCGACGGCGTCGAAGTGCTGTCGGAATCCGGTGGCTCGGAAGGGATCTCACACGGCGCGACTTTGCTCGCCACCACCGCCAAGGCCTTCCTGGCGGACGCCGACACCGTCCGCGGGGAATGCTTCGGCCCCGCTTCGCTCATCGTCACCTACGCCGATCAGGACGAACTGATCAGCCTGCTCGGCGTGATGGAACCCGGTCTCACCGCGACCATCCAGGGTGAAGAGTCCGATGTGGACTGGATCCGCCCGGTACTTCCGTCGCTGACCAGGGTCGCCGGCCGTCTGCTGTGGAACGACTGGCCGACCGGCGTCACGGTCACCTGGGCACAGGAACACGGTGGTCCCTACCCGGCGACCACCGCGCCGACCAGCACCTCGGTCGGCACCGCCGCGATCGAGCGGTTCCTGCGACCGATCGCCTGGCAGGGCTTCCCCGACGCGCTGCTGCCGGAACCGTTGCAGGAGAACAACCCGTGGGACCTGCCCCGCAGGACCGACGGGAAGCACCAGTAAAACCTCGTGAGTGGTAAGGACGGTTCTAACCGTCCTTACCACTCACGAGCCCCAGCACCCGCCGCCGCCCCTAGTCGCCGTCTTTCGACCCCTTGGGAGGCACCGTCATGTCCGGATTCGGTCACTTCGACAGGAGAACGGCTTTGCGGGGAGGCGCGGTCGCGGCCGCTTCGGTGGCGCTCACGTCAGCTCTCGCGAGCTCTTCATCAGCGCAACCCGCGGCCCGGGGCTCGTCGTCCATCGTGTCCGGCTATCGCGAGCTGCAGACGGGGATCGACCGGCCGTCGGCCGAACGCACCGCCGCGCTCGCGAACCTGGACAGGGTCGCGAAGGCCTACCACGACAGCATGACGGTCGGCGGCGGTCCACTGTGGAAGGACCTTCCGCTCGGCCCGGGCAGCGAGTTCACGACGTCGATGTACGCCCGGCTCCGCGCGGTCACGGTCAACTGGGGCACCCCCGGCGGCGCGCTCGCCGGTGACCCGGCCGTCCTCGCCCGGATCAAGGGCGCGCTGGAACTGCTGTACACCAGCGATCAGTACAGCGAGAAGACCGCCGAGATCGGCAACTGGTACACCTACGAGATCGGTATCCCGCTCTACCTGCTGCACATTTTGTCCACAGTGGCCGGTGAGCTGACCCAGGACGAGCTCGCCAAGTACCTCAAGCCGGTGCTGAAGTTCTCCGGCGACCCGAATCGCCGCACCAACAACCCCAGCGTCGTCGAGACCGGCGCCAACCGCGCGGACAAGTCGATGATCTCGATCGTCTCCGGCGCGATGCTCGGCGACGTCGACCGGATCCACCGCGGTGTCGGCGCGTTCACCGACGTCGAAGGCGGGGGAGCGGCGAGCGTCATCGCCAAGCTCCATCGCGCGGCGGGCGACGGTTTCCACACCGACGGCTCGTTCCTGCAGCATGACTCGGTGCCCTATCCCGGGCATTACGGGATCATCCTGCTCACCGCGGTCGCGTCCGCGATCCACGTCACCCAGGGCACGGAGTTCGCGCTGCCCGCCGACGTGCGCGACGCCGCGTACGCGCTGGTCGCCGACACGTTCGCGCCGTTCGTCCACGCGGGCGCGATGATGGAGTCGGTCCGCGGCCGGTTCCTTTCGCGGCAAGGGGAATCAGCGCACGACATCGGACATCAGCTCACCGGCGCGGTGGTCCTGCTGGCGCGGTCGGCGAGTGGCCGGCGCAAGGAGGAGCTGGGCGGCCTCGCCGCGAAGTGGATCACCGAAGACACGTTCGCGCCGTACCTGGAGATCCCCGATCCCGAACGGTTCGCGCCAGGGCCGGATCTCGTCGGCATCCCCGGTATCGAGTTCGCGCAGGAGTTGCTGGCGACCGGGGTCCGGCCGGCGCGGACGGTCGCGACGCATCGCGTGTTCGGCCAGCAGGACCGGATGGTGCACGTCACCGAAGGCTGGTCGGCCTCGCTCGGCGTCGCCTCGACCCGGATCTCGCGGTACGAATCGATCAACTCGATGAACCTGCACGGCTGGTACGTCGGCGACGGGTCGCTGTATCTGTTCCTGCCCAAGGCGAAGGGGCACTTCACCGACGCCTACTGGCCGACGGTGGACCCGTTGCTGCTGCCCGGCACGACCACCAAGACCGGTCCGACCCCCAAACTGGAGTCGGTCCCGCTGACGAGCAAGGATCACTGCGGCGGTGTCCGCTGGGACGCGCGACACGGCGCGCACGCCCTCGACTTCGTTTCCCAGGACGGCACGCTGACCGCGAAGAAGTCGTGGTTCTTCACACCCTCGGGCGTGCTGTGCCTCGGTGCCGGGATCACCGACTCCTCCGGGGAGCGGATCCGCACCACGATCGAGAACCGCAACCTCGGCGAGAGCGGCTCCGGTGTCCTGCTGGCCGACGGCCATCTCGTCGGCGGCTCGGAGTCCTTGCGGCGCAAGCGATGGCTACACCTGGAGAAGGTCGGCGGGTACGTCCTGCTCGACGACGCCGAGGTCACCGCGCTGCGCGAGGACCGGACAGGCACCTGGCGCGACATCGACAAGGGCGCCAACACCAAGGGCACGACGGTGCCCTACACCCGGCGCTATCAAAAGCTGGTCATCGAACACGGCGCGAAACCCTCGAACGCGAGTTACGCGTACGCCGTCCTGCCCACCGCGTCGGTGCTGGAGACGATCGCCTCGGCCTGGTCGTGGCGCGTGCGGTCCAACACCGCGACCGTGCAGGCCGTCCGGCTGTGGGACGCGACGCTGCTGGCGAACTTCTTCGCCGCCGGCTCGGTCGACGAGGTGTCCGTGTCCGGTCCGGCGTCGGTGGCGCTGGGCCGGACCCGCGACGGCTGGAAGCTGGCCGTTTCGGATCCGACGCAGCGGCAGGACGTCCTGCGCGTGACCGTGCGGCGCAAGACCGTCGAGGTGCCGGTGAAGGACACCTTCGGCGCCACGCAGATCGTCCGCGTTTAGTCGACTGAATGCGGGGCTTGGGTTGGGGTGAAGGGGGACTTTCGTCGCGTCCGATGCGAAGAAAGCTCCCTTCGCCTCTCCATGCTTGCCAGGGGGCCGTGGGGGGGGGGGGGGGGGGGGGGGGGGGGGGGGG
>NZ_JBSZHF010000001.1:1646597-1766025 GCF_054166285.1 Amycolatopsis sp. TRM77291
GTCGCGAAAGCCACTTTCGGGACATCAGACGTCGCGAAAGTGGCTTTCGCGACACGCTCGGCCATGAGCACGCCGTCATGAACGACGTTGGCCTCAACGCGAAGGGTCCCTTCGCTACCTTCAGGGTAGGCAAGGAGGCCTTCACAGACGACCGCGTCCGCGTTTAGTCGACTGACTCCGAGCATTTAGGTCAGGATCTGGCCTGAATGGCCCCTACGGTCGCCTCATGACCGACATCGAGCAGTTCCGCATCGACATCCCACAGTCCGATCTGGACGATCTCACCGACCGGCTGGCCCGCACCCGCTGGCCGTCGGCGCTGCCCGGTGCCGAGTGGAGCAGGGGCGTTCCCGTCGCGTACCTCAAGGAGCTGGCCGAGTACTGGCGAGACGGCTACGACTGGCGCGCATACGAGAAGCGGCTCAACGAGTTTCCGCAGTACACCACGATCATCGGCGGGCAGCGGATCCACTTCCTCCACGTCCGGTCGCCGGAACCCGACGCGATCCCGCTGATCATGACGCACAGCTGGCCGAATTCGATCGCCGAGTTCCTGAACGTCCTGGGGCCGCTCACCGACCCGCGCGCCCACGGCCTCGACCCGTCGCGCGCCTTCCATGTCGTCGCGCCGTCCTTGCCAGGTTTCGGCTTCTCGCCGTTCCCCGAGTCTGCTGACGAGCGCCCGTGGGACATCGCGCGGGTGGCGCGGACCTGGGCGGAGCTGATGAGCCGTCTCGGCTACGAACGCTATGGCGCGCACGGGAACGACGCCGGAGCGCTGGTGACACCCTGTCTCGCGGTGCACGCGCCCGAGCACGTCATCGGCTCGCACATCACGTCCGGGCTCGGCGTGCCGACCGGAGACCCGGCCGACTTCGAAGGGCTCACCGAACGGGATCAGGCGGATCTCGCGGGGCTGCTGGAGCGGTTCGCGGGCGGCAGCGGATACGCGCCGTACCTGACGAACCGGCCGCAGACGCTCAGTTTCGGCTTCCTCGATTCGCCGGTCGCGCAGCTGGCGTACCTGGTCGAACGGTTCAAGGAGTTCGACGGCTGGCCCGAAGGCGCGGCGCCCGCCGAGCCGATCGAGCGCGACCTCCTGCTCACCAACGCGACGTTGTACTGGCTGACCGGGACCGGCGGCACCTCGCTGTGGCCGTACTACGAGGGCGCGGCCGCGATGCCGATCGACCAGACCGCGGTGCCGACCGGCGTGTCCCACGGCGGGCCGTCCGCGCTGCGCACGATCGCCACCCGCAAGAACGACATCGTGCGCTGGGCGGATCACGAAAGCCCCAGCCATATGGTCGCGATGGCCGTTCCGGACGACGTGGTGGCCGAGCTCCGGGAATTCTTCGGAAATCTCCGGAAGTGATGTCGAGCGGTGGTCGCCGGCTCCGACCCAGGGACGAAGCTAAAGTGCGAAAGACCCCTTGGAGGACCTGATGACCACCTCGTTCGAGACCGTCACCTCGGCCGACGGCACCTCGATCGCCTTCGATCGCACCGGGCAGGGCGCGCCGGTGATCCTGATCGGCGGCGCGTTCAACGACCGGACGACCGTCGCCGGCCTGGCCGCGACGCTGGCCCCGCACCACACCGTGATCGCCTACGACCGGCGCGGACGCGGCGACAGCGGCGCGGGCGCGGTCTATTCGGTGGAGCGCGAGGTCGAGGATCTCGCGGCGCTGGTCGAGCACGTGGGCGGTTCGGCGGCGGTGTTCGGGCACTCCTCGGGCGCCGTGCTGGGCCTGGAGGCCGCCGCGAGAGGCGTCGCCATGACCAGCCTCGCCGTGTACGAGCCGCCGTATGTCGTCGACGACAGCCGTACGCGGCCCGCGGCAGACCTTTTCGACCGCGTCCGGGCGTTGATCGCCGACGGCGACCGCGACGGCGCGGCCGAGCTCTTCCTGGTCGAGGGGACGGCCACCCCGGCCGAGGTCGTGAAGGGGATGCGGGACGACGCGTTCTGGGCGTGGTTCACCGGCCTCGCCCACACGCTGCCCTATGACCTCGCGCTCTGTGGTCCCGGCAACGTGCTGCCCGCGGACAGGCTGGCCAAGATCCAGGTCCCCACGCTCGTCATCAACGGCGGCGAGAGCGACGCCTGGATGCGGGCGGGCACCCGCGCGGTCGCCGACACGGTCCCCGGCGCCCGCTATGCCACGGTCGAGGGGCAGGACCACGGCGTCCTCCACCAGCCGGACACCTTGCGCGACCTGCTCACCGGATTCCTCAGGTGACGACCTTCAGCGGTTCGGGGCACAGGCCCATCGCCGAGTAGTGGTCTCGTGCGGCGCGGGTCTGTCCCAACCCGGCGAGCGCGCGGGCTTCCTGCAGCCGGTAGCCGATCCGCCTCGCCGTTTCCAGCGCGAGCCGGTGCCGGTCGAGGCCCGCCGTCGTCTCGCCGAGGGCGAGGCAGGCGGTGCCAAGGCTGTTCGCCGCCATGGCCAGCAGCAGCGGATGGTTGAGCCGACCGAGGATCGCGCACGCGCGTTCGGCCTGGTCGCGCGCGTCGCCCGGCCGGTGGGCGAGCAGCAGGGCCTCCGCGAGGTCGATCCGGCTCCACGCCTCGCCGAACAGGTAGCCGAGATCCCGCGAGGTGGCGATCGCACGCTGGATGGTCTCGAAAGCTTCGTCGAAGTGGCCGAGCCGGGCGAGGACGAGACCGAGCTGGGCCGAACTCAGGATCATGCCGCGGTCGTTTTCGCGGAGCGCCACCGATCGACGAGCCGACTTGAGCGCGTCGTCGAGGTCGCCGAGGACCTCCTGCGTGTTGCTGAGGTTGGTCCACAGCGTCGCGGCGGCGTCGGTGCTGCCACCCGAGACAGCCAGGCCTTCCCGATAGAACCGGATCGCTTCGGCGTAACGGCCGAGCATGCTGTGCAGGGCGCCCGCCCGGGACAGCGCGATCGCTTCGGCCGCCCGATCGCCGGATCTCCGGACGACGTCGAGCCGCTCCATGGCGCAGTCCATCCCCTCGGTGAGCCGCCCGTTCTCCCAGAACGCCAGGGTGAGGCCCGCCAGGCTCAGCTGGATCGCGTGCGGATCCCCGATCCGGCGGGCGGCGGCGGCCCCGGTCCGCGCCACGGCGAGCAACTCGTCGAGATACCCGTTCTCCCGGAGGTTTTCGGTGGTGTCCTCGGCGATACGCCAGGCGTACTCGTCGAGACCGGCGTCGAACGCGTGGCGCGTCACCGCGACCAGGTTCGCCCGTTCCCCGCGGTACCAGCCGGGGCCGCCGCCGTCGCGGTAGTGATCGAGCAGCCTGGTCATCGCCGGACCCGATTCCTCGTCGCGCGCGACGCTGCGGGCGTGCTCGGCGATCAGATCGTGGAACGCGTAACGGCCCAGCGCGGGCTGCCTGAGCAGATGAGCGTCGAGCAGGTCCTCCAGCAGCCGTTCGGCCTCGGGTTCACCGACACCGGCCAGCGCGGCCGCCGCGGGTACCCCGATGTCGGTGCCGGGATTCCGCCCCAGCAAACGGAACATGCGCTGTTGTGCGGAGTCCAGCTCCCGATAGGACAGTGCGAAGGCCGCGGCCACGTCGCGTCCGGCGACCTTCAGCTCGGCCAGCCTGTCGTGTTCGGAACCCAGCCGTTCGGCCAGGGTCGACACGGTCCACTGTGGACGATTCTGGAGCCGCGCCGCGGCGATCCGGATCGCCAGCGGCAAATTCCCGCACAACGCGGCCACGCCCGCATCGGGTCGTCCGGACGCGGCCGCGAACAGGGCGCCCGCCTGTTCGTCGGGCAGGACTTCGAGACTGATCGACGCGGCACCGTCCACGGCGGCGAGGCGGCGCCTGCCGGTGACCACGAGCGCGATCGTGGCGGAACCCGGCAGCAACGGTCTCAGCTGTTCGGCGCTCGCGGCGTTGTCGAGCACCACGAGCAGTGACCGCCCCGCCGTTCTGGCGCGCCAGAGCTCGGCCCGGCGGTCCGCGCCGCTGGGGAGCCTGCTCGCCGGCACGTCCAGCTGGCCGAGCAGGGCTTCGAGTGCGGCCTCGGGTGAAAGCGGTTCCCGGGCGGGGGAATGCCCGTGCAGATCCACGAACAGCTGCCCGTCGGGAAAATCGGCGGCGAGCCGGTGCGCGACATGGACGGCGAGCGCGGTCTTGCCGACCCCGGCCATCCCGTCGACGGTCACCGGGCGGCCGAGCCGGACAGCGTCGAGCAGGCGGCCGATCTCGGCTTCCCTGCCGGTGAAATCCGGGACGTCGTAGGGGAGGAAGCACCGGGTCTTGCCGTATTCCGGCTCGTCGCGGAGGATCCGTTCGTAGAGCTCGCGGAGCTTCGGCCCGGGTTCGATCCCGAGTTCCTCCACCAGCCGCGTCCGTGCCTGCCGGTAGACGTTCAGCGCGTCGGCCTGCCTGCCCTGCTGATGCAGTGCGCGCATGAGCAACCCGGCGAACGGTTCCCGGAGCGGATGTTCGGCGACCAGCGCCGTCAGCTCCGCGACGGTGTCCTCCCCGGCGGAGATCTCCTCGTCGAGGCAACGCTCCACAACGGACAGACGACGCTCGTCGAGCTCTTCGGCCTCACCGCGTAGTGCCATACTGTCCACACCGGACAGAGCCGGGCCGCGCCAGCACGCGAGTGCTTCGCGGAACTCGCCTCGCGAGACGTGATCCTCGAACGTGCGCAGATCGAAGACGCGCGGGCGCAGGACGAAGCCCGGCCCCTCGGCGGTCAGGACGTCATCGGCGGCGCCCTCGGCGACGAGTGCGCGTTTCAGCGCGGTGGTGAGGTTGCGGATCTGCCGGGTGGCGGTGGCGGGCGGGTCCTCGTCCCAGACGACGTCCACCAGCCGCGAGACCGAGACGACGCGATCGGCGCCGAGCAGCAGCGCGGCCAGGATCCGCTCCTGCCGTGAGCCCGCCAGCTTCAGCGCCCGCGAGCCGCTGCGGCACTGCACCGGACCCAGAATCCGAAACTCCATCGCACCCCCTACCGCGAGGTTAACCGGCGGTCCGCCCGCGCCGGTGCGGAAGTGATGCAGCTGTGATGCGCCGTCCGGAGAACCTGCGAGGACGGAATACAGGACGTGATGAGGAGAATCCCATGCGCAAGCGGTATTACGCGGCGTTGGCCGGGGCGGTCGTGGCGGCGGCGGGAATCGCCGTACCCGCCGCCGCGGCGGCCAGTGACCAGCGGGCGGAGACGGAGCGGCAGGCCTGCCAGCGCGCGTTCGACCGCGCGGTCTGGGAGGACATGGACAGCTTCAACAAACGTGACGCGGCCCGCTACCGGGCGATCATCCACCAGAACATGGTGACCATCGGCCGCAAGGGCCAGACGATCATCGGCTACGACGCCAACGTGGATCCGGTGATCGACGTGCAGTTCAAGCTGCCGTACGAGTGGAGCATGCCGTGGACGGTGACGCACACCGTCGTCGAGGACTGCAAGATGGGCTTCGCGATCCTCGACGCGTACTACAAGGCTCCGTCGCAGAACATCGACCGGCACTACACGATCAGCCTGACGCTGGTGCGTGAGCACGGCAAGTGGCAGGTCATCAAGGACACCGTGACCGACGTACTGCCCTGAGGGGGTCGTGAGTGGTAAGGACGGTTCTGATCGTCCTTACCACTCACGAGGGCTGCCTCAAGGTTTGCGGCCCACCCCGGCGTACGGCAGCGCGTTGATCTCGGGATCTTCGGACATGTCGCCGGCGCCTTGGGGGTTCCACATCGCGCAGCCGACGACGCCGGGTTCGATGACGTCGAATCCGTCGAAGAACGACAGCACCTCGTCGTGGGTGCGGGGGATGGGGTCGTTCTGGGTGCTCTTGTATGCCTCGATGGCCTCGTCGAGGCCGCTCGAGTCCGCGTCGGCGGCGACATGCGAGATGGCGAGGAAACTCCCGGGCGCGATCCGGTCCCGGTAGCGGGCCAGTATCGCGTGCGGCTCCCACGAGTCCGGCACGAAATGCAGCAGCAGCAACATGAACAGGCCGACCGGCTGGTCGAGGTCCAGCAGTTCCTTCGTTTCGGGCGCGTCGAGGATGCCGTCGACGTCGCGGAGATCGGCCTGGATCGCCGCACATCGGTCGTTGCCGCGCAGCAGCAGTTTGGCGTGGGCGACGGCGACGGACTCGCGGTCGACGTAGACCACCCGGCAGGAAGGGTCGATCCGCTGGACGATCTCGTGGAGGTTGCCGACGGTCGGGATGCCGGAGCCGATGTCGAGGAACTGCCGCACGCCCGCGTCCACCATGTGCAGCGCGGCGCGCCGGAGGAACGCGCGGTTGAGCCGGGCCGCGTCGCGGATTCCCGGCATGATCTTCAGGATCTGGTCACCGAGGACGCGGTCGGCCTGGAAGTTGTGGTCGCCGTTGAGCCAGTAGTCGTAGACCCGGGCGGGATTCGGCACGGTCGTGTCGACCTCGGGGGGTACCCAGCTCAGGTTCGAAGTCACCGTGGTCGCCGCCGTTCGGTCGAGGATCCGTTGGGGCACAGGAGTCTAGCGGCCCCACCGGAGCGGGCCGCCATCGTCCGATCGTGTGGATGCCCGGCGATGGACCCCGCTCCGCGGCCTCATGGCCCTAAGGTGGCCGGGTTCAGCGCCCAGGCACCGGGAGGCGAGCACGATGGCACCACCTCGGGACGTCGCCGTCGCTCCAGGCCGGTGGCCGGTGCTGGGACATACCGTGCCGATGCTGCGTGATCCGGTGAAACTGTTGTCCTCACTGCGATCGCGCGGCGACGTCGTACGGCTCGACTTCGGCCCGATGCCGGTCTATCTGATCACCACACCGGAACTGGCGTGGCGGCTGCTCGCCGTCGACGCGGCGAAGTTCGACAAAGGCATCGTGTTCGACAAGATGCGGCCGTTGTTCGGCGACGGGCTCGCGACCTCCAACGGAGCCTTCAACCAGCGGCAACGACGGATGATGCTGCCCGCCTTCCAGCGAAGCCGGATCGCGCTCTACGCCGAAACGACGATGACGAAGGTCGCTGTAGAGCTTGCGGACACGTGGAAACCCGGCGAGGTGGTCGAATTCGACCGGCGCATGCAGGATCTCGCGCTGACCGTGTCCGGGCGCACGTTGTTCTCCACCGAACTCGGCGACGACGCGCTCACCGAGATCCGGCGGTCGATCCCGATCATGCTGAAATACGTCATGGTCAGGGCGTTCTCGCCGAAGTTCGTGGAACGCCTGCCGATCCCGGCCAACCGCGAGTTCGACGCGGCGGCCGCGCGGCTGCGGCGGGTCATCGGCGACGCCGTCGTCCGCGCGCGCGAGAAGGGCGGCGACCAGGGCGATCTGCTGTCGATGTTGCTGCTGGCCGAAGACGACGAGACCGGCGAGAAGATGACCGACCGCCAGGTGGAGGACGAGGTCATCACGATCCTCACCACCGGCGCCGAGACGACGGCCGTCGCGCTCGCGTGGTTCTTCCACGAAATCGGGGCGCGGCCGGAGATCGAACGCCGCTTCCACGCCGAGGTCGACGAGGTGCTGGCGGGCGGGCCCGCGCGGTTCGAACACCTGCCGCGCCTGATCTACACGCACCGGATCATCAACGAGGTCGTCCGCCGCACCCCGCCGGTGATCCTGATGCGGCGGGCACGGGAGGACGTCGAACTCGGCGGAGTGCGCATCCCCGCCGGGACCGAGGTCGCGGTCAGCCAGCACACGCTGCACCGTGATCCGCGCTGGTTCCCCGATCCCGACAGGTTCGATCCGGATCGCTGGGAGCCGGAGCGCGCGGCGGAGGTGCCGAAGGGAGCGTTCATTCCGTTCGGTGCCGGCGCCCGGCTGTGCCCCGGCCATCGGTTCGCTCCCACGGAGATCGCGTTGGTGGCGGCGACGATCGGCGCCCGGTGGCGGCTGGAACCGGTACCGGGGGTGAAGGTCTTTCCCAGGATCAAAGCGACGATGCAGCCGAACCGGTTGCCGATGATCGTGCGGCCGAGAACCCCGGGCTGACCGTGAGTGTCCGATCACCCCGTGTAGGGTTCATGCTCCTTCCGAGCGTCCCGATTCCGGAGAGGTTCTGTGAGAATGCCGCTCAAACTGGCCACGGCGGTGGCCGCCTGCTGCGTGCTCCTCGGCGGTTTCCTGGTCGCGGCACCGGCCGAAGCCGTCGACGTCCGCTGTTCCGATCTGGATCTGCCGGTCACCGGCCCGCTCGGCGAACCCGCCACGGTCCACGGCCGGCTCTGCCTGCCCGGCGGTCCGGCGCCCGGCGCGGTGCAGTTGCTGGTGCACGGCGGTACCTACAACAGCGCCTACTGGGACCTGCCCTACGACCCGGACCGCTATTCGTATCAGCGGGACATGGCCAAGCACGGTCACGCCACCTTCGCCGCGGACCAGCTCGGCACGGGCGGGAGCAGCAAACCACCCAGCCTTCCGCTCCTGCTGCCGGTGCTGGCACGCTCGATGCACGAGGTGGTCGGCCATCTGCGCGCGGGCCGGGTCGGCGGCACGCCGTTCGAGAAGGTGGTGATCGTCGGGCATTCGGTCGGTTCCGGCATCGTCGCGGCCGAGGCCTCGACGTATCAGGACGTGGACGGCGTGATCCTCACCGGAATGACGCATCTGCCATCGGTCCCCGCCTTGGCCCTCGGGGTGCTTTTCGGCCTGCAACCCGCGTTCACGGACGGCAAGCTCGGTTCGCTCGGTAGCGATCCGCTGTATTTCACGACGAAACCGGGAGCACGTGCCGGGCTGTTCTACGCGACGGAAAATACCGACCCCCGGGTCATCGAAGCCGACGAGGCCACCAAGGATCAGGTTTCGGTACCGGGAATGGGAACGGTCGCCGTGTTCGGGATCGTGCTGCCCGCGACGAAAGCGATCCGCGTACCGGTTCTCCAGGCGGTCGGATCGAAGGACGTCCTGTTCTGCGGCCTTTTCGCGCTTCGGGACTGTTCGAGCGGCGAGACCCTGCGTCCGGCGGAAGCGCCGTTCTTCCGGCCCGAGGCCCGGCTTTCCACGTATGTTCTGTCCGGTGCCGGACATTCGCTGGCCTTGCATCGCAACGCGTCCGAATATCGGGACGCCACCCGGGTTTGGCTGAGGGACAAGGTGGGAGTTGCAGTACCGTAGGGTGACCACCCGATTGGATGATCGGTGAACCGTGAGTACGGTTAGAGAATCGTGGAAGATGTTTCTCCACCACGGAATACGAAAGCGACCCCAGGACCGGCGGACGTGACTGCCCCACTTCCGGACGGCGATGAGTTCCCCGTATCGCCGGACGCCCCGAAGAGAACTTCATCCTCCGCATCCCCGAGGCGGAAGAACACCGCGCCGAGCCGCGCCACGCTGGCCCGCAAGTGGGCCTACCTGGTCACCGGTACGGCGTATCTTCCGTATACCCACGCCCAGATCGAAGAGCATTTCGCCGCTCTCCTGGACGAGGTCTTCGCGGCGGTGCTGAGTGAAGACGCCGAGCCCGCGCAGGCCACCGAAGCCGGCGCGCGGCTCGTCGCGCTCAGATGCGTCGGCCCGGACAGCCTCCGCCGCACGATGGAGGTGCTCGGCAAGGGGCTCTTGCACGAGCCGGAGCTGCAGAGCGTGAAATCGCTCCCCGAACGGGTACTGCAGGTGCTCGGCGCGCTCGCGGCGGGCTACGGCGAGGCGTTGCGCGAGAGCATCCAGACCCAGCAAGAGGATCTGAGCCGCACCATGGTCACGCTCGAACGCGAGACCCGGCGTGAGCTGGTGCTGACCCAGGCGCGCTTCGAGCAGCTCTTCACCGGTTCGGCCACCGGCGTGGCCGTCACCAGGGTCGACGGCCGCGTCCAGCGGGTGAACCCCGCGTTCGCCGAAATGGTGAACCGGCCCGTCGCCGACCTGACCGGGGTCAACCTCTACGACCTCGTGCACCCGGACGACGCCGGCGGCCTGCGCGAGGGCTACCGGAAGCTGCTCGACGGCGAGAGCCAGCGGCTCGAGCTGTCGCGAAGACTCGTGGCCGAGGACGAGGAACCGACGTGGGCCGGTTTCACCGGCGCCGTCATCCGCGACCCGGCGGGCGAAGCCCAGCAGTTGATCACCCTGGTCGCCGGCGACACGGACGTCTCCCTGTTGCAGCGGCAGCTGAGCCGTCAGGCCCTGCACGACCCGCTGACCGGCCTGCCGAACCGGCAGTGCTTCGGCACCCGCCTGGAACGGGCGCTCCGGCACGCCGACCCGTCCTTCGGCGTCACGGTCTACCACCTCGACCTGGACGGTTTCTCCCTGATCGCGGGCGGGCTCGGCCAGAAACAGAGCGACGACCTGTTGAAGAACGTCGCCGCGAAACTGCGGGCCGTCGTCGGCGGCGAGGACGCGCTCGTCGCCAGGATCGGCGGTGACGAATTCGGCATCCTCATCCAGAACACCGCGGCCAGCCCGGACGTCGCCACCGTCATCGGCATGATCAACCACGAGCTCGCCGAACCGGTCTACCTCGACAGCGGGAGCGGGGTGGCGGTTTCCGCCTGTATCGGGGTCGTGCACCGGCCACCGAGGGACATCGCGCCGAACGAGCTGCTGCGCGTCTCCGGGATGACGCTGCGCCGGGCGCAGGCCAACGGCTACCGCCAGTGGGCGTTGTCCGACTCCGTCCTCGACACGAGGGAACGGCACGAGTTCGGCCTGGCCGTCTCCATGGCGGGCGCCTGGGAGACCGGTCAGCTCGAGGTCGGCTTCCGGCCGCTGACGTGGCTGGCCGGCAGCAGGCCGGCGGGGATCGAGGCCAGGCTCGCGTGGAACCACCCGCGCCACGGCCGGATCGGTCACGACACCTGCGTCCGCTTCGCCGACGAGACCGGTCTCATCGTGCCGCTGGGCGAATGGCTCATCCGCACCGCATGCGAGGAGTCGGACGACCGGCTCCCGATGGTCGTGGGACTGACCCCGCACCAGGCCGCGGACCCCGATCTCGTCGGGTCGGTGCGGACCATCCTGACCACGACCGGGCTCGGGCCGTCACGGCTGCGGCTGGGCTTCCCGGCCGGTGCCGTGCTCGCCGAACTCGGCGAAACGGTGGACAACCTGCATCTCCTCGCCGAGATCGGCGTGGACGCTGAACTGCAGGACTTCGGCGCGGCCGGTGACGTCGTCTGCCTCGTCGACGTGCCCGTGCGGACGGTCCGGATCGCGCCCCGGCTGGCGGAGCGGCGGACGGAACCACTGGCGGAACGTTCGCTGCGGAACCTCATCGACACCGCGAAGATGGCGGGCGCGACGGTGATCGCGGACGGGATCGACTCGACCGGTGACGCCGGATGGTGGCAGAACGCCGGTGCCCACATCGGTGCCGGACGTTATTTCGGTTAGGCCTTTCGGCCGAACACGCGTGATCAGAGCCGTAACTCGCGTGATCAGAGCCGTAACTCGCGTGATCAGAGGCGTAACTCACGAGTTACGCCTCTGATCACGCGAGTTACGCCTTCAATCACGCGAGTCGCGAGTTCGGTTAGGCCGTTTGCCGCAGCGGAACGCGCTAAGTTACCCGAGGGTTGACGTTCGCGGGCGGATTGGGCAACATCCCAGGTCCTCACCCCGCACCTCGGAGGCATGCACATGCAGGTAGGCCCGAGGCGTGGCGGGCGTTTCAACGCGCCCGTCGTCGTCTTGAGCCTGTTGCTGGTGATCGCGCTCGGCGCCTGGTGGGGCGTGGACTATCTGCGGGCACGGCTGGCGGGCAACGGTTGTGACGCGTTGACGCCGGTCGAGATCACCGCGGCACCCGACGTGACACCGGTGCTCACGCGGCTCGCGAAGACCGTGCCGCAGGAAGAATGCTTCAGCGTCAACGTGACCGCGAAGGAGTCGGCCGAGGTCGCCGATCTGCTCGGGACCACCGCTTCCGGCGGGCCCGACGTCTGGGTTCCCGAGTCGAGCACGATGTTGTCGCAGGCGAGGGACGCCGGCGCGTGGAACCTGCCGGAATCCGGTCAGTCGGTGGCGAATTCCCCGGTGGTACTGGGACTTTCCGACGAAACCGCGCGGCGGTTCGGCTGGCCGGGGAAAGCGCCCTCCTGGCAGGAGATCCTCGACGGCTCCCCGGTCGGGATCCCGGATCCGGCGCGCGATCCGCTCGGCGTCGGCACCCTGCTCGCCCTGCGGAAGCTGACCGAGAAGGAGCCCGACCCGGCCGCGGCCTTCACCGCCGCCATGCGAAAACTGAACCCCGCGTCGGGGCAGGCCCCGACGACCGAACAGTCGGCACTCGCACGGAATCTGGTGGCCGCGTATCCCGGCGTCCCGGTGCAGGGGTTCGACTATCCGTATGTCGTGCTGCCCAAGGCCTCCGAAGCGTCGAGGACCGCGGCGGAACGTTTCCTGCGGCTGCTGCTCGATCCGCTCGCCGGCAGCATCTTCGCCGACGAGGGATTCCGGGCGCCCACCGGTCAATTCGCCGTGCCGCGGGCGCGGGACAGCCGGACCGACCCGGCGCCACATCCGCCGGGGCCTCCGCCGGTCACGGACCTGTACGCCGCGCTGCAGGCCTGGGCGGGGACGAACCTGAGCGCCCGGGTCCAGGTGCTGCTCGACGTCTCCGGATCGATGTCCGCCGCCGTGCCGGGGACGGGGAAGAGCCGGATGGAGCTCACCCTGCAGGCCGCGACGCAAGGCCTCGGGCTGTTCAAACCCTCCACCGAACTGGGCCTGTGGCTGTTCTCGACCAAATTGGACGGTGACAAGGACCATCGGATCCTGTTGCCGATGAAGACGATCGCCGAGCAGAAGTCGTCGGGCGGGGTCGAGCGGCTTCAGGCCGTGCGGCCGAAGGCCGGCGGCGCGACCGGGCTCTACGATTCGATCCTCGCCGCGTATCAGAACGCCAGGCAGAACTGGAAACCCGGCCGGATCAACCTGGTCGTCGTCCTCACCGACGGGCGCAACGAGGACAACGAGACGATCGGGCTGCCGCGATTGCTGGAGGAACTGGGTGAACTCCAGGACCCGAGGAAACCGCTGCCCGTCATCGGGATCGGCATCGGGCCGGATATCGACGCGTCCGAACTGCGGCAGGTTTCCACCGCCACCGGCGGGGATTCGTTCACCACCCCCGATCCGAGGACGATCTCGGACGTCTTCTACCAGGCGCTGAGCAAGATCATGTGCCAGCCGCCGACCTGCAAGAATTGAGGCGATCCGTGCTCCTCCGGGGGAAAAGACCTTCGCCGGTCACGCTCGCCGCGTTGGCCGCCGGCGCGATCCCGTTCGTCCTGCACGTGTGGGCCGCGCTGCGCGGCAGCCTCGCGCAGGACGATTTCGTCATCACGTATCACGCCGCGAAGTCGGGCCCGTTCGACTTCGGCTACTTCTTCCAGGACTACCACGGCCATCTCGCGCCGGGCGGGTTCCTGCTCGCCGACGTGCTGACCGCGTGGGCGCCGCTGAACTTCGCCGTGCTGATGGCGCCTGTCCTGGTGATGCAGGCGGCGTCCTCCGTGCTGCTGTGGGCGGTACTCGTACGCTGTTTCGGGCGCCGGTGGGGGATTCTCGTCCCGTTCACCATGTTCACGACGTCGACCCTGCTGCTCGTCCCGACGTTGTGGTGGGCGTACGCCATCCAGATCGCGCCCGTGCTGCTGGCCGCCACCGCCGCCCTCCACGCGCATGTGCGGTATCTCGCCGACGGCGGGCGCTGGGCGTTCGCCACCGTGGCCTGGACGGTGTTCGGGCTGGCCTTCTACGAGAAGGCCGTGTTCATCCCGGTGCTGATCGCCGGGATCACCGTGCTGCTCGGGATTTCCTTGCGGCGGCACCTCGTGCTCATGGGTGTCCTCGCCGCCGTCCTCGCGAGCTACGCCGTCGTTTTCCTGGCTTTGACCACGAGCCAGGTCGGGCAGGGCGGCGGCGCGGTCACCGTCGGCACGGTCGCGGACATGACGGGACGGATGCTCGGCGACACCTTGATCCCCGGGCTCGTGGGCGGGCCTTGGTCGGGCCCGGGTCCCGGTGCGACGTTCGCCGCTTCCCCCGTGGCGGTGCGGATTCCGCTGCTGCTTCTGGCAGTCGCGGTGCTGGTCGCCGGGATCCGCGTGGGTGGGCTCCGGGCCAGGAAGGCGTGGCTGTTGCTGGGTCTGGTGTTCGTGGCGGACATCGGGCTTTCGGCGGCCACCCGGCTCACCGAGGTCGGCCCGGAACTGGGCAGCGATCCCCGCTACGGCGCCGACCTGGCGCTCGTCGCCGCGCTGTGTCTCGCTTTCGCCTTTCTCGAGCCCAAACCTCTCGACCGGCCTTCGGATACCGTGGCGTCCACGGCGAAACGGCCGATCGCCCTGGCGTTGTGCCTTGCCTTGCTCGCGAGTTCCGCCGGGGGATTCTCCCGGCTGGCGCCCGGGCTGCGATTCGACCACTCCCGGGAGTTCCTCGCCAATGCGCGTGCCTCGATCGAACGGGATCCCGATCTCGTGCTGTTCGACACGGCGGTGCCGAACGACGTCCTGCACGGGTGGTTCGGGGAAAACGCCCGCACGTCCAGGGTGGTCGGCCTGATCCCGGGTTTCCAGTTCGACCAGCCGACGAGCCGGATGTCCCTTTTGGACGATTCGGGCACCGCGCGGACGATCACCGGAGTGGAGCCGGTTTCCCGCGGCGTGCCCGGCCCGGTGGCGGGCTGCGGGTACACCGTCGGTGAACAACTGGTCCGCGTTCCGTTGGACACGCCCGTTCTCGGCCGTTACCTGCTGCGGATCGACTACTTCACCTCGGACGGCGGCGAAGGGTTCGTGGACCGCGACGGCACCCGCGTGCCCGTGTGGTTCCAGCCCGGCCTGCACACGATGTACCTGCCGATCGAGGGACTTTTCGACAAGATCGGCTTTCAGCTGTCCGCGAAGGGGGCTCCCGTCTGTCTCGCGAAGGTCGACGTCGGCAAGCCGCTCACTCAGTAGGGGTCGTACGGACTGTCGTGCCCGAAGACCCTCGCGACGGGCGCCAGCCGGAGCCGCAGCAGGATCTTGATCCCGACGTTGCGCAGGAACCACGGCAGCTGGGTGAGGACGCGCACTCTGTCCTTGAACGACGGTGGGGAGAGCCGGAATCGCGCCAGCGACGTCGCGCGGTCGAGATAGGTGTAGCGCCGTCCGAAGAGGACTTTCGCGATCGTGCCGAGGGTGACACCGATCGACGAAAAGCAGTCGTGGACCAGGATTTCCCGGCCGTCGGCCAGGTTGGCCGACCAGCGCAGGTCGTCGGTGTAGGTCCAGTAGTCGTGTTTGCCGTCGATGTAGAGCAGCTCGATCGGACGATCCCAGCTCGGGCGGAGCTTCGTGCTGTACTCCGCCACGAGCTCCACGACGTCCTCGACGCCGGCCTTCCGCAAGTTCGCCTCGAACCGTTGGCGTGTCGGCGATCCACCGAACAGACGGCCGTCGACGAACGGGTCGACGGCGACCACCCGCGCGCCGACCGTGCGGGCGGCACTGGCGAGCACGATCGTCGAACGGCCCTGGTGGCTGCCGATTTCGACGATGAGGTCGCCCTTGTCCAACCGGCGGGCCGCGTTCCACAGGGACAGGCCCTGCTCCCGCGTCATCCAGCCCTTGACGGGTTCGGCGAGCGACCACGCATCTTCGAAACCGTCTGTCATAGGGCGCATAGTAGCCACGTTTCCGCCTAGTATCTACCGGATGGTAACCCCCGGGGCGCTTGTGAAACGGCCGAGCACGTGGATCGTGCTGGTGCTCACCGTGCTGTCCTTTGTGCAGCGTCCCGGCAGGACGACGTTCGACACGAAACTCGATCTGGCCGTGGATCCGCTCGCCTTCCTCGGCCGGGCGCTGCACCTGTGGAATCCCCAGGCGACGGCGGGGGAGCTGCAGAACCAGGCGTACGGCTACCTGTTCCCGATGGGACCGTTCTTCGCGCTGTGCCAGGCGGCCGGGATCCCGGTGTGGATCGCGCAGCGGTTGTGGTGCGCGATCCTGCTCGCGGTCGCCTTCGGTGGCGCCCTGCTGGTGGCCCGCGCGCTGAAAATAGGGAACGAACGTACTCGGCTGATCGGAGCAGTCGGTTACGCCCTCGCGCCGAGGATGGTCACCGAAATCGGTTCGCTGTCCTCGGAAATGCTGCCCGCCGTCCTGTTGCCGTGGGTGCTGCTGCCGCTGATCCTCGCCGATCGCGTCGGCTCGCCGCGCCGTGCCGCCGGGTTGTCCGCGCTCGCTGTCCTGTGCATGGGCGGGATCAACGGCGCGATGGTCGTGATGGCCCTCGTGCTCCCGGGGTTGTGGCTGCTGACCCGGAAATGGCGGAGCACGCATGTCGCGCTGGTCATCTGGTGGTTCGTCGTCGTCGTCGGCGTGGTGCTGTGGTGGTTCCTGCCGCTGGTGCTGCTCGGCCAGTACAGCCTGCCGTTCCTCGACTACATCGAATCCGCGACCAACACCACGGCTCCGATGTCGTTGTTCGAGGTGCTGCGCGGCACGAACCAGTGGGTCGCCTACGTCGTGCAGGGCACGCCGTGGTGGCCGTCGGGCTGGGCGCTGATCGACAATCCCGTGTTGATGGCGGCCACCGGGCTGGTGGCCGCGGTGGGGTTGCTCGGCCTCGCGAGGCGTGGCCTGCCGGAACGGCGTTTCCTGGTGCTCGGGGTCCTGACCGGGCTGACGCTGCTGACCGTCGGCTATGTCGGGACGCTCGACAGCCCGCTGGCGGAACCGGTGCGGCAGCTGCTCGACGGACCGCTCGCACCGCTGCGGAACGTGCACAAATTCGAACCGGTGCTGCGACTGCCGTTGATGCTGGCGTTCGTGCACGGCATCACGAGCGCCGCGCCCGCGCTCCGGCGGAATCTGCGTCCGGCGCTGGGCGCCTTGCTGGTGGTGGCGATGGCCGCGCCGGTATGGCTGCTGACGTTGCGGCCCGGGCCGGGCTGGGACGAAGTGCCGGGATATTGGTACGACGCGATGGGACACGTCGCCAAGACCGACGCGACGGCGCGCACGCTGCTGCTGCCCGCGACCGGATTCGGCGAGTACGGCTGGGGCCGCACGGTGGACGAACCGGCGCAGGCCATCGCGGACAGCCCGTGGGCGGTGCGCAACCAGGTCCCGTTGGGTTCGGAGGGCAACACCCGCCTGATGGACTCGATCGACGCGGCCCTGGCCGACGGCCGGGGGGATCCCGGGCTCGCGGCGCTGCTCGCGCGATCGGGTTACCGGTTCCTGGTGCTGCGCGGCGACATCGACCGCGCCAAGGTCGGCGCGCCCGATTTCACGACGTTGCGCGCCGGGCTGGCGGGTTCGCCGGGGATCGAGAAGTCGGCCCAGTTCGGGCCGCTGGAGGTCTTCGAGGTGAAACGGCCGGTGCCGCTCGTCACCGCGACGTCCGCGAAGGACGTCCCGACGGTGAGCGGTGGTCCGGAGAACCTGCTGCCGCTGATGAACTCCGGGCAGCTCGACCCCGGCACGCCGACGGTGCTGACCGGTGACGGCGGTTCGCCGTCCGGGCCGAGGCTGGTCACCGACGGGCTGCGGCGTGCCGAACGCAACGTCGGCGGGGTGCGGGACAACCTGAGCCAGACACTGACCGCCGGGGAATCCGCGCGGCAGCAACGAGCCGCGCTGGACGTCTTGCCGTTTCCCGGCGAGCAGCACCAGACCGTGGCCGCGTACCGGGGAATCCGTTCGGTCGACGCGTCGACGGCGGCTTCGTTCGCGGACGCGTTCGGTGGTTCGGACCCGAGCCACCAGCCGTTCGCCGCACTGGACGGAGATCCGCGCACCGCCTGGCATTCGTCGAGTTTCACCGGTCCGATCGGCGAATGGCTCGAAGTCGAGCTCGATACGCCGAGGCTGGTGAATTCGGTCGATCTCGCGATGGTCGACGACATCCGCGTCGGCTGGCCGCCGACCCGGATCCGGATCACCACGGACAACGGTTCGGTAAATCACCAGGTCGTCCGGGGCGCGGGGGCGCACACCTACCCGGCACCCGCCGGGGTGACTCGGAAGGTGCGGGTCACGTTGCTGTCGCTCGTGGTCGGCAGGCAGGACGGCAACGTCGGGATCTCGGAACTGAAGATCCCCGACGTCGACCCGCAACGCGCTCTCGAAGTCCCCGCGGACCTCGGCCCCGGTGCGGCGCCGGGCTTCGCGTTCACCCGGGGCCCGCAAGCGCGTTACGCGTGCGTGCCCGATGGAGGGCGCGTCCGCTGCGATGCCAACGCGGGCCGCGACGGTGAAGAACCGGACGGCATCCGGCGGCTGTTCTCGACGACGTCGCCGAGCGCCTACGAGTTCGGCGGCACCGTGCTGCCTGCCGGCGGCGGCCGGTTCCCGGTGACGTTGCCCGGCGTGCAGGTGTCGGCGACCTCGCAACTGGGCGGGGATCCGTCGGCGAGCGGATTCGCCGCGGTGGACGGGAATCCCGCGACCACCTGGCTGCCCGACGTCACCGACCTGCGGCCGGCGCTGACCCTGGACTGGGCGAAACCCCAGACGATCTCGGGGATCCGCGTCGCCGCCGACACCGGCGCGCCCGCACGGCTGGAACTGACCACACCGACGTCGAGCCGCTCCGTCGAGCTCGACTCTTCCGGCGCGGCGACGTTCCCGCCCTTGGAGACTTCGCAGCTGAAGATCGCGTTCGCCGGTCTCGACGACGACCAGCGGACGCGGCATTCGCTGGGCATCGGGAGCCTGTCCCTGACCGGGGCCGAACTTCCCGCCCCCGCTGAGGAGTTCACGCTGCCCTGCGGATCGGGTCCGAACGTCCGCCTGGACGGCTTCGACTACGACACTTCCGTGCGCGGCACCCTCGCCGACTTCGTCGCGCACCGGCCGCTGACGCTCTCCGCGTGCCCCGATTCGGCGGGCGGCGTCGACCTGGCGGCGGGCGGGCACGAATTGCGGACCGAGCGATCCGAGTCCTTTGTGGTCCAAGATCTGTGGCTGAAACCCGCCGGTCGGACCGTTGCGCCCGCCGCGCATCGCGCCGTCACAGTGGAGTCCTGGGACGCGACGTCCCGCTCGGTCACCGTGGCGGGCGGCGACGAGTCCATTTTGGCCGTTCCGGAGAACGCGAACGCGGGCTGGACCGCTTCGTTGAACGGGACTCCGCTGGTGAAGACGCGTGTCGACGGCTGGCAGCAGGCGTGGATCCTGCCCGCCGGCTCCGGTGGCGTCGTGAAGCTGGAGTTCGCCCCGGACTGGAAGTACCGGTCGGGTCTGCTGATCGGGGCGGTCGCGATCCTGCTGGTGCTGATCGGTGCCCTGTGGCCGGTCCGGCGGCGACGTGTCCCGGTCGAGGCGGGCTCCGGACGAGTGGTCCCGGTGGTGCTCATCGGGTTGCTGGCCGTCCTGGGCGGAATGCTGCCGATCGTGCTGCTGATCGCCGTCCTGCTGGCCCGCCAGTTCAGCGAACGCGCGCCGCGGTACCTCGCTTTCGGCGGCATGGTCGTGGGAACGCTCGTCGCGGTGGTGGGGCGGCTGCTGGGGCACGGGCAGGAGTGGGCCTATGGTCCGGTGACGCAGGCTTCGCTGCTGCTGGCGGCGGCGGCGATGATGGCGACTTGTGTGCCTTGGTTCGCTGGACGGTCACCCGAGACGGACGTCGGGCCGCGGTCGTAGGCGTGCGCTGTCCAGTGCCGCCCGGAGCTCGGCCATGACCCTGCCGGGTTCCGAACGCAGCCGGGACGGCAGCGTCTGGAGAACGACGATCCCGGCCGCGGCATAGCGGGCGTTGCGGGCGAGGGTGTCCCGAAAGCCCGCCTCTCCCGCGTGGTGCCCGAGGGAATCGATTTCCCAGGCGAAGCCCAGTTCGTCGCACCAGCCGTCCGGCTGCGCGATGTAGGTGCCGTCCGCGGCGAAGATCTTGACGTTCCAGCGGAACTCGGGGAGATCCGATCGCTGCCAGAGCCGCCAGGCATCGGCTTCGGCGACCGACCGCGCGCCGCCCAGGATCAGGGTCAGTGCGCGACGCAGGAGTGCTTTGCCTGTTCGGCCTTCGGCGAGCTCGTCGGAGAGAGCACGCGGGAGGCAGAAACCTCGCTGGACGGACTCGGCCATCATCGCCGTGATCGCGTCCCTGTCCGGTGTCCTTCGCGCCGCGTCGATCACCGCGCGGGGGACAGGAGCGGTCGGGACGCCGCCTCGCGGTCTGGATTTCGGGATGCGCCGTGTCCTTTCGACGCGGACGAAGCCGCAGTTCGTGACCGAGCGTTCCGCGGGAACGAGGATGTGGACCTCCTGGCTCTCCGGAAGGCAGCGCAGCCCGTATCGCTGCAAGGCACGTACACCGGTCAGTAGCGAGCCGGGGCCGCAATGCAGCAGCGCGGCGTGAATCTTCTGCTCGTCGGTGGGCTCGCCGTTCTGGAGCAGCACTATGCCGGGCAGCAGCATCCGCCACGTCCCGCCGGGCCCGCAGCGTCGCGAGATCGTGCTCCGCGATACTCCGATGGTCTCGAGTTGTTTCGCCGCGATCACCGGTGGACCGTCGATGATCAATGGGTGGCGCGCCCACTCGCCTCTACGCACCGGATCAGCATGGAGCCGACCACCGACAGAACCCGGCGCCTCGGCTTCGTGACCGGACCTTTCACGCGCGACTGTGTGGATTTTGGTGCGTTGGATGACCAGAAATCCACACAGTGCCGCTCAAGCGCGACGCGACCGCCACTCCAACACGGCGCCGGACAAGGCCAAACCCCCGGCACAGCAAGCGGCGACGGTCACCACCTGGACAGCCGAAGAGTGCAGCCAGGCGGTCACCAGCACCGTCTCCACCACCACGGTCGTCCACATCAGCAAGGTCACCCGCCGGTCACCGGCGGCGAGGCGCGAGAACAGCAGGATCTGCACCAGCGCGAGCATCGAGCCGGCGAGGGCGAACGGCCAGACCGGCATGGTGCTGGCGGCGTAACCGGAGCCGCCGATGAACGAAAGCAAGCGCGACCCGAAAACGAGAGACACGAGAAGGACGAAGGCGTCGAGAGCGGCGCAGACGGCCAAGGCGACCGGCAGGATGCGGCGCCGGTCGTCGCCGTTCGCGAAACGCGGGAGCACCAGCACACCGACGGCCTGGGGGAGCCAGTAGGCGATCTTCGTGACGATCGCGCCGAGCGCGTATTCACCGGCCTCGGTCGCGGGGAGGGTGTGGCGCGCCAGCACCAGGTCGAGGTTCACCAGCAGGACCAGCGCCAGCATCGCCTGCGCCGCGTGCAGGACTTCGCCCGCGTGCCGGCCCGTCTTTCGCGGGCGCTGCCGTCCACAGAGGATCCAGCCGCAGAAGATCACCAGGTACGAGCCGATCGCGGTCCCGGCCAGCGCGCCGGTGGCATCGCCGCCGATGAGCAGGCCGATCAGCGAGCCGCCGACCTTGCCCGCGCCTTCGAGCGCCATGAGCCCGGCCAGCCGGGTGAAGCGGCCGCTGCCCTGGAGCAGGCCGTGGAAGAGGCCGAGCAGCGTCAGCGGGCCGAGCGTGACGGCGAGCAGGAGCGCGGGCACCACGGAATCCAGGTGCAGCACGAAGACCAGCACCGGCGCCAGTAGCAGCCCGATGGTCGCGACGATGGCGCTCGTGGTGAGGCCGAGCGCGAGCAGTGTCCCGCTGTCCTGCGGTTTGCGGGCCACCCGCAGCGCGACCACGGTTTGCAGCCCCATCGCGGGGACGACGCCGATCACCAGTACCGCCAGCAGCGAGCTCAGCTCACCGAACGCGCTCGGAGCGAGCAGGCGGGCGGCGACGATGCTCAGCACGTAGGCGCCGGCGTTGTTGGCCGCCAGCACCAGGGAAACGAGGATCGCCGCGACACGCTTGTCGGTCCTGGTCTGTTCGACCTCGACGTCTACGCTCAACAGAGCTCCCATTACCGGCGAGTAATCTCCGCGACCATAACCGTGATCGCGGCGGAAAGGGAAGAGCAGTTGGACGCACGGCGTGAACGTCTCGTACTGGCCGCGGTGTCGGCCGCGCTGGCGACGCTGGTGTTCCTGCCCGTGCTCGGACGCGGCTTCGTCCTGAGTTACGACATGGTGTTCGCCCAGCGTCAGTCGCTGATCCCGGACGCGCTCGGGCTCGGGTCCGCCCTGCCGCGATCGGTCCCCGCAGACGCCGTGATCGCGCTCGCGACAGCCGTGGTTTCGGGTGACATCGTCCAGAAAATCATCTTGCTGCTCTCGCTGTTCTTTGCGGCATACGGGGCAGGTCGGCTGGTCCCGACGGAGCAACTCGGTACGCGGATCGTCGCGGCCACCGGTTACGCGTGGACGGCCTATTTCGCGGAGCGGTTGTTCATCGGGCATTGGCCGCTCCTGCTGACCTACGCCTGCCTCCCGTGGATCGTGGGCGCCGCGGTTTCCCTGCGCCGGAACGAACCGAGGGCGCTCGCGGGACTGGTGCTCGCCTGCGCCCCCGCGGTGCTCACGCCACCCGGTGGTGTGCTGGCCGCGCTCACCGCGATCGCGCTGGCCGGACCGCGGAAACTCGGCCACACCCTCGGTCTCGCCGTCGTGCTCAACCTGCCGTGGCTCGTCCCGGCGTTCCTGCACGACGGCGGCACGCTGTCCGATCCCGCCGGGGTGCCCGCCTTCAGCGCCCGCGCGGAAAGCTGGGGCCCGGCGATCCTGAGCGTGCTCGGGCTCGGCGGGATCTGGAACGGTGACGTCGTTCCCGGCAGCCGGGGCGCGCCGATGGCCCCGGTGCTGATCCTCGTCACGGTCGCCGTGGCACTGGCCGGGCTCCGCCCCCTCGCGCGAAAGTGGGGGACACCGCCGGCGAGAGCGTTGCTGCTGCTGGGAGTTCTCGGTGTCGTGCTCGCCGCCCTGGCGACACTGCCGTTCGGCGAGCCCGTGCTCTCCTGGGCGATGGGGCACGTTCCCGGCGCGGGTCTGCTGCGGGACGCGCAGAAATGGGTGGCCTGGTGGGCGCTCCCGGTGGCGCTCGGGTTCGCGCTGGCGGTCGAAGCCGCCGCCGCACGCCTGCGGACCGGGGCGGCACGCAGGGCGATCGTCGCGGCCGCCGCGCTCTTTCCCTTGCTCACCATGCCCGATCTCGCCTGGGGCGGCTGGGGAAGGCTCGAAGCGGTGCGCTACCCGGCGGACTGGAGCGAGGTGCACCGCGTGCTGGCGGAAGGCGACCGGCCCGGCGACGTCGTCGCGCTGCCGCTGTCCACGTTCCGCAGTTTCGCCTGGAACGACCATCGGACCCAGCTGGACCCGGCGCCACGCGCGCTGCCCGAGACCGTCCTCGCCGACGACACATTGCGCGTCGGCGGTGAGGAGATCGCGGGCGAGGATTCCAGAATGGACCGTGTCCGCGCCGCGAAGTCGCCGGAAGAGCTGTCGGCGGCGGGAATCGGCTGGATCCTGGTCGAACACGGGACCCCGGGGCGGATCGACCCGCGGTTGCTGACCGGCGCGCAACCGGTGTGGTCCGGTGATTGGCTCACGCTTTACCGCACTCCCGGTGAGCCCGCGGTGACCGGGACGCGATCACCGATCCCTGTGGTGCTGGCAAACGGAGTAGCGCTGGTGTCGATCGCGGTCGCACTGTTGTGCCTCAAGTTACCGGTGCGTACATTGAGCCGACGCAGGAATTCCCTGTCTCGGAAGGAGTAGGTCTTGGGCACCCTCATCGGCGCGGCCGCCGCCGTAATCATCGGGCTCGCGACGGCCGCGGGCGGGAGTTACGCGCTGACGACCACCGCGGATCCGGACGCCGCACCCCAGGTGCAGGCGAAGATCAAGGAGCAGTTCAACCCGAACTCGAGCCCCGAGCACGTCATTTACGGCAACCGCTGAGCCGGTGTCCGAGCTCGCTTCCGACCACGCCGGCCGGGTCGTCGGGCTCTACGGCGACCCCACCGTTTCCTGGAGCATCCTCCTGGAAGCGAGGCTGTCTTCGTCGCTGACACCGGAAAAGGCGCGGATGCGGCTGGCGGTCGCGGTCGAGGAACGGCCGTGGCTCGGCGCCGCTCCCGAGGTCTTGGCCGTGTCCGGCGAAGAACTCCCGGCGATCCGCGATCGTTTCGCCGAGACCTCGTACGAGCGCGGCGCGCCGTTGCTCCGGGTCGCGGTCGGCGTCGACGAACCCGTCGTGCTGATCGCCGCGCACCACGGCGCCCTCGACGGGCTCGGCCTGCTCGCCGTCCTCGGGCTGGCCCTTGACGTCCCGATCTCGTCCGCCGCCAAGGGAATCGGCGCCCGCACGGCCGATCGATCGTTTCTCGTGTCCGCCTTCCAGCGCCTCGCTGAAGCGCTTTTCGCGCCTCCGGCGAGGATCACCCCGGAACGGGCCGAAAGTCGCCCAGGGGACGTGTTCAGCGCGAGGATCCTCCCTCGCTCGCGGTTCGGTTCCTCGGCCTTCGCGGCGGCAGCAGCCAACTTGACCGAGACGTGGAACGCCCGGCACGGCGAGGAAGCCGTCAGAGTGGTCGCCGCGGTCGGCGCGTCATGGCGCAGCGGAGCCGCGCCGGAACCCTTGCACGACAGCGCGTTCTTCCGGTTGAGGCTCGGCGGGAAACCCACGGTCGCCGAGGTGGGCGCGCTGCTGGCCGCCCAGCCGCCGGAACCCGATTTCCCCGCCCGCAGCAGCAGGATCGCCCGGCTGGGCACCCGGCTGCTGGCGAGCAGGCTCGGTTCGACCTACCTGGTTTCCAATCTCGGCGTCGTCTCGGCGGCGGACGCGGTCACCTCGATCGCGTTCTATCCCGCCGCCAGCGGCCGCTCAGGCGTGGCGTTCGGCGCGGTGACCGTCGGCGAGACGAGCACCGTCACCGTGCGCGCACGCCGCAAGGACTTCGACGACGCCGCCACGGCCGACCTGGCCGACGGGCTCGTGGAAGCGCTGCGGCGTCAGTGTCTGTAGGTGAACCCGCGTCCGCGATCGACGTCGACAGGGCGCGACCTGGTGTTCCGGGTCGCGAGAATGGTGAAGGCGCCCTGCCGCCGCGATAGCGGGGCCTTCGGCCGGGCGGGTTCACGCCTGTGGTCACGTTCCGGACAAAACCTCAGCTCCGCCAACAGGCATCAGCACCCGGGGATGGGGGATGGCCACCCCGGCCACGTCGCGCACGAGTGATTCGAAGCGGTTCACGCTGTGTTCCCAGTCGAACAGGCCTGCCCAGGTGATGCCTGCCTTGCCCATCTCGTCCCGCCGTGCGCGGTCGGCGAGCAGTCCCTCGACCTGCGCCGTGAAATCGGCGAAGTCGTCGGCCAGCAGCCCGGTCTTGCCCTCCACAATGGACTCGGCCACCCCGCCGGCCGACCGGTAGGCGACCGAGGGCACGCCGTGCGCGGCGGCCTCCATGATGACGATTCCCCAGCCTTCCTTGACCGACGGGCACAGGTGCAGCCAGGACCGTTCCAAAATCTCGTGCTTCTCGTGCTCGTCGACCCAGCCGTGCAGCCGGACGCGGTCTTCGACGCCCCGGTCGCGGGCGTGCTTGCGCAGGACCTCTTCCCATGGACCTTGGCCCACGATCTCGAGCCGGAGCGTCGGCCAGCGACGGCTCAGCTCCGCGACGACGTCGATCGCGTGCTCGATCCGCTTGTGCGGTACCAGCCTGCTGACCGCCACCAGCGTCGGCTCGGGTTCGCGGACGGCCTTGCCGCGCGGGGGAGTGTCCAAGCCGTTGGGTACCACGGTGATCCGCGAGCCTTCGACGCCGAGTCCGGCCAGTTCGCCCTTGGTGATCTCGGAAACCGTGGCGTAGCGGCAGTGCCGGAACAGCCACGGCGCCAGCCTCGACTCGATCCACCAGCCGATACGGCCCAGTGGCTCGCCGAGCGCGCTGATCCACTGTTCCTTGTGGACGTGGTGCACCAGCACGAGAACCGGGCAGCCCGCGACGAGCCTGGCGAAGAACGGCATCCCGTTCTGGACGTCGACGACGAGGTCGGCGTGCGCCTTCCGGATCGCCCGGAGTGCGTGGAGGTAGACGCCGAACTTGTTGCCACGGCGGCGATAGCGGACGCCGTCACGCCATTCTCCCGCGTTCGCGCCCGGGTATGCCGCGCACTGGATCTCGACTCGGTATCCGGCCTTGGCGAGCCCTTCGGCCATCCGCTCGACGTACCGCTCGGAGCCGCCGCCCTCCGGATGCCCGGTGTCGCGCCAGTTGACGAGCAGCACACGTGGCCTTTCCATCGTGGTTCTCCCAACCTGTTAGCGACAATGCTAGGTTACCGGTGCGTACACGGTAGATGAATCATTCTCGGAAAGCGATGGTTCGATGGTCGGTAATCGGTCGGTGACTCCAGCAACGATGCCTCATCGCGCCACTTTGCGCAGATCGGTGACGTTGTTCCGGGCTTTTCTCACCGAACAGACGGATCCGGACGGTTTCTACTCGGTGCTCGCCGGCGACTCGGTCCGCCAATTGGCGCAGCACACTCCGTTGAACGGACGGACCATCGTCGACGTCGGTGGCGGGCCGGGCTATTTCTCCGACGCGTTCCGCGCCGCCGGAGCCACGTATCTCGGCATAGATCCCGACGTCGGAGAGCTGACGGCGCGCGGAGAGGCCGGGGAGAACATGGTCCGCGGCAGCGGGACGAAACTGCCGGTGCGCAGCGCATCGGTGGACGTCTGCTATTCGTCGAACGTCCTCGAACACGTTTCCGAACCCGAGGTCATGCTGGCCGAGATGTGCCGGGTGACCAAACCCGGCGGCACGATTTTCGCCTCGTTCACACCCTGGTATTCGCCGTGGGGCGGCCACGAGACGGCGCCGTGGCATTTCCTCGGCGGCCACTACGCCCGGCGGCGTTATCTCGAAAAGAACGGCAAGGAGCCGAAGAACAAATTCGGGGAGAGCCTTTTCGCCTTTTCGGCTGGCGCGGCCATCCGGTGGGGGAAGGCCGCGCCGTACGCCGATCTGCAGGAGGTCTATCCGCGCTACCACCCCTCCTGGGCCCAGTGGATCGCGTATGTCCCCGGTGTCCGGGAAGTCGCGTCGTGGAACCTCGTGATGGTGTTGCGCAAGCGTCAGTGACGCGAGGGGGCGGGGCGCCGCTTCACCAGAAGGAAGACGCCGAGCGCGAGGAAGGCGGCTCCACCGGCCCCGAGCACGATCGGCCCGGTGCTGCCGATGAAGTCCAGCTTGCCCTTGTTCTCGTCGACCTGCTTGACCATCGCTTCGACGGTCGCGTCGGTGAAGGCGAGCTTGCCGTCGAAGACCACCGTGGGCGTGGGATTCGCGGCCGACCGCAGTTCCTGGTGCGACTGCTGCTCCTGCTTGACCTGGATGCCCGTCACCGGCTCGATCCAGCTCGTGATGGTGCCCTGGTAGAACTGGCCTGCTTCGACGGAGTCGCCGGTGGCGCCGATGAGCGAGCCCGGCACCTTCTTCGTCGAGATCTTCGTGGCGGGGATCTCCTGGACGAACTTGTAGACCTCGACGCCCTTGATCTCCTCGACACCCTTGAACCGGGCCTGGACGGCGCGGCCGGTGTTGTCGTCGTAGACCTGGTAGTCCTTCTGCTCGGTGCCGAAGGGGAACTTGAAGTTCAGGCCGGGCTGCGGCTTGTACTCCTGGACCTCCTCGGGCTTCTCGCCTTCTTTTTCGGGCTTGTCCTTGAGTTTGGTGACGAAGCTGCTGTTGGCCGAGCACTTCGCCTCCTGGTCGCCGCCCGGCGGGACGTAGCCTTCCGCGGTGCGGCGGTCGAAGCAGACCTGGCGTTTGCTCGCGCTGACCACGGTCTGGTCGCTCGTGTCGACGACCGAGACGGCCATCAACCAGACGGCGACGTCCGTGCCCTCCCGCATCTCCGGTGGCGCGAAGTTCGCCACCACGCGGGCGGTCGCCTTCAGCTTGGCGTCGTCGCGGATCTCCGTGACGGTCTTGCCGTCCACGGTCTTCACCGCGAGCACCTTGGAGGCGGTGCCTTCGAGGATCGACGTCGATTCCTGGTTCAGCGGCACCTTGGCGAGTTCGGGTTTGACGTAGGTCGGCAGCAGCACCGCGCCGGCGATGGCGAACACCCCTAGTGCCAAGAAGATCAGGCTCAACGCTCGACGCAACGGTCCTCCTGGTGAGACACATTACCCATCGGTAATCAGTCGCCAGATACTGGCCCGCCCGCCGGTCAGCGTCAAAGGTGTGACCGAGGGTCACAGGAACGTCGTGCCACCGGAAGGCGGTACGCGCGCCGCCATTCGGCGTAAGCAGCCAAACATGTTTGTTCCCGGGAACAACGTGAGCGGGACCACCATCGGACGACTTCCGGTGCGTGGAAAGGAACTCTGTGCCGCAGGACCCGAACGATCCCCGTGCGCTGGACATCGGCGCCTACTCGGATTCGATCACCGACGTCGAGCTGCGCGACGCCGTCGCCGACGTCGCGGCGCTGCTTTCGTTGCACGGCAACGTGATCCGTGATCTCGACGCCAGGAGATCACGGTGGCGGCCAGGGCGGCGGTCCCCGCATCCCGACATCGTCCTGTCCGCGGCCGGCAGACGTCCACAGTGGACGAGGTCGGCGAATCCCGAGGTGACCCTGCCGGTCGCCACGACCGCGCGCGGCCGGACCCTCGCGGTGCGGCTCACCGCGCGGCCCGGTCTCGGGCACACGCTGCTGGACCTCGCGAGGATCATCGACGCCGACATGGCGCCGGACAGAAAAGCTTAAGCGTCCGCCAGCCGGACCGCCTCCAGCGCGACATAGAGCTCGCCGACGTCGACCGGGTCTGACAGGTCGCGTCTGGTCAGTTCCTGCACGCGGCGCAGCCGGTAGCGGACCGTGTTCGGGTGGACGAACAGCCGGTCCGCGGCCTCCTTGGCCGAGCCGTGCCCGGCGAACCACGCGACCAGCGTGTCGAGCAGGACCTGCCGCTCCGCCTTGGGCAGCACCAGGACCCCGGTGAGCACCGAGCGCAGGACGTCCCGCGACATCTCCGGCGCGCTCGCGACCAGCGTGGTGACCGGGGAGTCGCCGAAGACGGCGACACCGGCGGCGCCGGTGGTCAGCGAGCGGCGGGCGATCCGGGCCCGGTGGACCGCGTCCGGTACCTCGAGGAATCCGTTGAACGGCCTGCTCATCCCCACCGCCAGCGGCAGGGTGCCCAGTACGTCGCGCAGCCGCCGGACGTCCTCGACGCGGTCGATCACGACCAGGCCGACCTCGGCGCCGGGCCGCCAGGCCGACTTCCAGCGCCGTGCTCGCAGCAAGGCCTCGACGCCGGGGCGTTCGTCCGCGTCGACGGGCTCGGTCACGACGGCGACGAACGTGCCCGCCGCCGGAAGGCCGAGATCCTTGGCGGCGTTCTCGAGTTCGGTCTGGGTGGCGAAGCGGCCGTGCAGCAGGCCGTCGAGCAGGGCGAGCTTCTCGTGGGAGAGTTCGGCGGCTACCTCGCTGTACGCGGTGGTCAGCGCGTCGGAGTAGAGGTCGATGGTCTTCCACACGTTGGAGTTGATCTCCACCGTGCGGGCGGGGTTGATGAAGCCGGGGCCCGCCAGCTCCAGCAGGCGTTCGTAGACGAAGATCCCGCCGATGCGGAACGCGCGGAGCACGGACGGCAGCGGAATACCCTGCCTGGCCTGCGCCAGCCCGGTCTTGCGGGCCGCGTCGAGCGGGAGCCCGCGCCCCTCGACGAGGGCGGTCAGCGCACGCTCGAGGTTGGCCCGGCAGACCTTGCGCAACTCGTCGGGCGCGGTGCTGTCGACCTGGTGATAGAACTCGTCCTCGTCGCTGAGGAGCTGGGCGAGGCGGTCACTGAACTCGGGCAGCCGGGTGAGCATCGCCTGCATGAGCACACGCTGCTCCCGGGGTGCGGGAGTAGCGAGAGCTTCGGTGCCCATCCGTCAACTCTAACCCGCATCCGTGGCCGCTTTTTATCACGATGCGACGAAAGGGCGGTTTCACGAGCTGAGCGCGGTTGACAACCTGCGCAGGGTGTCGCGGGCTTGCCGCAGCTCATCGGGGGTGACACCGCTGTCGGCGAGCAGGTCGCGCCGCCGGGATCCGCTCGCGACCCACAGCCGCTCCAGCAGCCGCGCGCCCTCGGGCGTGATGGCGTACAGGGGTGAGCGGCGATGTGCCGGATTCGGTTCCGCGCGAAGCTGGCCCGCCTCGGTGAGGTCGTCCGCGACGCGTTGCACGGCTTGGCGGACCTGGCCGAGCCGTCGCGCGATGGCGGGGACGGCGAGCGGTTCACCGGACACCGTGCTGAGCACGTGCCAGCGGGCGACCGTCGTGCCCTGTCCGGCGGCCTCCCGCTCGCTGATCCGGCGGCTCAGTCCCGCCAGTTCGTAGACGTCGGCGATCAGCAGCCGGTAGTCGTGGACGAGATCGGTCATATTTGACAGCATACTGTCAAATAGTCATCCTGGCCGGATGGACGTCATGGAACGGATCGCCGCCGTCTTCACCGCCCCGGGGCCGCGTCCCGAACTCGCCGGACGGCTGGCCGTGTTCGAGCCGCTGATCGGCAGCTGGGACCTCGTGGTGCACAACTACGCCGAGGACGGGACCGTGCGGACCGTCGACGGGGAATGGCATTTCGGCTGGGCGCTCGACGGCCGCGCGCTGGCCGACGTGTGGATCAGCCCCGCCAGGGCGAGCCGGCGTGACGGGTCGGACGGGGAGTGGGGGATGAGCCTGCGCTTCTACGACGAAAGGGTCGACGCCTTCCGCTCGACCTGGCTCGGCCCCGGCAACGGCTGGGTGATCCCGTTCCTCGGCAAACCGACCGAGGACGGCTTCGAGATCGAAGCCGACACCGACGGCGTCCGGCGCCGGTGGATCTTCTCCGAGCTGACCGGTGAGAGCTTCTCGTGGCGGGCGGAGGAAACGCTGCCGGACGAGGACCCCTTCGTCCGGCAGCGTTTCGAGGCCACTCGCGCGATCAGTGGTTGATCTTGAACCACGGCTGCGACCAGCCGAGATAGGTGTAACCCCACGCGTTCTTGATCTCCGCGATGGTGGTCTCGGTGAAGCTGCCGGGGCCGTGGATGTCGTTCGACAGGAACTTGCCGCCGCCGATGGAGAACATCGCGTGCCCGGTGCCGCCGTTGCTGAAGAAGGCGAGCCCGCCCGCGGGGACCTGGGTGTCACCGGGGTGCTTGAACGAACCGGGGATCTGGGTCCAGTGGACGTAGGCCGTTTCCGAGCCGCTCGCGTTCCAGCCGTAGGCCCACGCGTTGATCCGGTCGCACCAGCGGTAGTAGTCGGGGTCGTTGTGGGTGTGCACGTGCGCCTTCGCCCACGCGATGGCTTCGGCGCAGGTCCGCGGGTTGCCGGTGCCGGCGGTGGAGCAGGAGAGGGTGCTGCCGGCGCAGTCCGGGGCGACCCGGCCGTCCGAACCGGTGTAGACGTAGGCGTCGCTGATGTAGCCGCCCTTCGACGGCACGTAGTCCCAGATGTCGGTGGTGCCGTACTTCCCGGTCACGGTCGAGCCGTTCGTCTGGCAGTCGATCGTGACGGCGGTGCCGCTCGCGACGGTGCCGACCGAACTCGCGCTGGTGCTCGGGCTCGACCGCACGGTCACCGCCGCCCCGGAGTCGGTGTTCACCGTGCCCGTCGCCGCGAGCGCCTCGCCCGCGCCGCCGAGCATGATCGCCCCGGCGAGGGCGATCGTGCCCACCGCGCCGGTCATGCCTCTGGCGATCCTCGATCGGATCTTCATCTCTGTCCTCCAGTGGTTTCCCCGAATAGGGGGACAGGATGGTGGATCGCCGTACAAGGCACGTACAAGAAGTCGATCGTCCGAAGTGGACGGTTCTATACCGGGACGAGCTCCGGTTCGGCGGCTGGTCCGATGATCGGGACATCGGTCGCGTACCGGGCGTTCCGCTCGGTGAGCAGCGCCCGAAGCCGCGCGAGCGCGCGGAACTGGGCCGCGCGGACCGCCCCCGCGCTCGGCAGGCCGAGCCGTTCGGCGGTCTCCTCGGCCGAAAGCCCGAACACGAACCGGAGCGCGAGCACCTGCCGGTGCGGCATCGGCACTTTCGCCAGCAGGACGCCGGCCTGCAGCCGGTGTTCCAGGCGTTCGATCTCGTCCGGGTCGCGGCGGGCCCAGAACGGCAGCCCGTCCTCGATCTCCGGGACGGAGGCGACCGGTTCGCGGGAGCGGCGGCGGTGCAGATCGGCCACCTTGTGCCCGGCGATCCCGAAGACGAACGCGAGGAACCGGTCCGGGCGGTACCGGTAGCGGGGCAAGGCGATCAAGACCGCCTGCAACACCTCCTGCGCGCAGTCCTGTGCGTCGCAAGCGCCCGTTCCGCCGCTTCCGAGCCTGCTCGCGCAGTAGCGGAACACGTGCGGGCAAAGGAAACGGCTCAACTCGCGGATCGCGTCCGGATCACCGGCCACGGCCGCCCGGACCACCCGGCTGTCCGGGTTGGGCAGCCGTCCCGCCGTTGCCGCGGCACGGGAATCCGCGGGGACCGTCGATGGCGCTACCTCGTCCAAGTCTGCACTCCTGGTTCAGGGGAACTGCCGCCAAGGTGCGCCCGTCATCGGGGGCCGGGACTTCGTGCGCGGTTGTCCAGCTTGCCGTTCCCCGCGAGGGATGTCCACACGACGGGCCGGAAGTCATCCGAACCGCTCAATGTCTACTGTGGACACCGGCGGACGCGACCTTGAAGCAGGACAGCACCGGGGGATAGGCGGTGGTGTCGGTGCTGAGGAGATCCGACGTCCAGACCAGGCAGTGCGCGAGCACCTGGATCCGCTGGTCGAGATCGGCGTTCTCGCAGGCCTCGCCGATCTGGTCGGCGCAGGTGTCCCGGTCGTCGCGGACGTTCGCGGCGATCGCGCGGACGATCGCGGCCACGCCAGGGTCGAGCCGGTCCGGCCGGACCGTCATACCCGCGTGATCCCGCAGGCGCAGGGTGAAGGGTTCACCGATCCGCAGCGACCGGCGGCGATCCTTGGCCGCCAAGGAGAACGTGTCGACCAGCCGTCCGACGACGTCGCCGAACGCCGGTGCGCGCCGGGTGGAGGAAGCGATGGAGACCAGTGCGGTGGCGAGCTGGTCGGCTTCACCCGATCTGGTGAGCGAAAGGAGATCAAGGGCGACGGTGTGCGCGCGTTTGGCAGTGGGTGTCATGTCGGGCCCCTCGTTCGTCGTGCCGACTCCCGATACCCCGGGTAACGAGCGTTAAACCCGGATTGGGGCGGGTAGCGGTCCGGATTGCTCCGTTCGGCTCAGCCCGTTGGACCCTCTCCGACGCTCAGGTAGCCGCGCACGGCGGTGACGACCTGATCCGCGCGAGACGGTTCGAGGTTCCGCACCCATACCTCGAGGGCGTCGAGAAAACCGGCGAGATCCCGATTCACGCCTTGGAGAAGGCCAGGGAGGTCCTGACGCCGGATCTCCAGCCGCCGTCCGTCGGGTGACCCCCAGTCCTCGTCGTCCGTGTCCGGCCAGAACCGGATGATCTCGCCGTCGAACTCGAACACCGACCCCGGCCCATGACCGAGATAGGGTCCGTTCCCGTCCGCCAGCCCGTACCAGTCCGGCCAGTCGGTCAGGTCGGCGCAGCAACCCGGAGTCACGGCGATGCCCTCGGCCTCGAGCTGCAGACCGCCGGGGAGGAAGGTGCGCTCGAGCCGTATCAGCTCGTCGAACGCGGTCCCGAGGTCGGGCCGGCCGAGCTCACCGCTCGTGCTGTGCCCGAGCAGGGAGAGCACGACCGCGCCGACGTCGTCGGAGGGCATTTCGCGGTGCAGGGGGATCCACTCGCCATCGTGGCCGCGAAACGGCCACAGCGCGAAGGACGAATAGCTGGGCGGCAAGGATTCCACCACCGGAAAGAGCCTGGGCATGGGGTGACGATAGGGGCCGTGACCCTGTCGGAGCCACGGCCTTTCGCCTAGCGCGTGAGCAGGTCCCGCAGCGCCTTCACCACCTCGGCCGGTGATTCCTCGGCCATGAAGTGCCCCGCCGTCACCGTCCGGTGGTCCAGATCCGCCGCCCACGCCTGCCAGAGCGCGACGGCGTCGTAACCCAGTGCGGCACCCCAGTCCTGCTGGAGCACGGTGAGCGGCATCGTGAGCCGGTTGCCCGCCGCGCGATCCGCCTGGTCGTGCTCGACGTCGATGCCTGCCGACGCGCGGTAGTCGGCGACGATCGAGGGCACCGCGTTGCGTGACGCCTCGAGGTACGCGGCCCGGACGTCGGCGGGGATCGCGTCGCCGCGCTGGGTCCACGCGTCGAGGAAGTGACCGAAGAACGCGTCGGGCGCGGCGCCGATCAGCTGCTCGGGCAGGCCGGGCGGCTGGGCCATCAGATAGAGGTGGAAGCCCACCGCGGCCGAGGTGCCGTGCAGGACGTCCCACATGTCCAGCGTCGGCAGCACGTCGAGGATCGCGAGATGGCTGACCTTGTCCGGGTGGTCGAGGCCGGCGCGCAGCGCCACCAGCGCGCCCCGGTCGTGCCCGGCGAGGGCGAACCGGTCGTGACCGAAGGCCTTCGCGACGGCGACGACGTCGGCCGCCATCGAGCGCTTCGAGTAGGTCTCGCCGGTGTCGGCGGGCTTGTCGCTTTCGCCGTATCCTCGCAGGTCAGGGCAGAGGACGGTGTGGTCGGCCGCCAGATCCGCCGCGACGTGCCGCCACATGAGATGGGTTTCGGGGAAACCGTGCAAGAGCACGATCGGGCTGCCCGTCCCGGCGACGGCGACGTTGACCGCCACACCGTCCGCGACGGGCACCCGCTGGTAGTCGAATCCGGTGATGCGCATGGGTACCTTCCTGGTCGTTCAGTGACGATCGTCAGCGTCCCCGGCCCGGATCAGCACCCGGTCAGCGGCGGCCGAGCGGCCGGGGCACGATGATCACCGTCGAGGCGAGGAGGTGACGATGCGGTTCGGGGTGCTCGGCCCCCTCGTGGCCGAGGACGACGGCGGTGAGGTCGGGCTCAAAGGGCCTCGGCACCGCGCGGTGCTGGCCAGGTTGCTGATCGCCCGCGGCCGGGTCGTGCCGGTGGAACGCCTGGTCGACGACCTCTGGGAACGCCCGCCCGAGGGCGCGGTCGGCGCCGTGCAGACGTTCGTCGGTGCCCTGCGCCGGGCGCTGGAGCCGGATCGCGCGCCCCGTGAGCCAGCGCGGCTGCTCGTCACGGTCGCCCGCGGCTACGCCCTGCGCGCCGATTCCGTCGACGCTTGGGACTTCGAGGACGCCGTCGCCGCGGCCCGTGAACTGCTCGACACCCGGCGGCCGGACGCGGCACTGTCGCAAGTGGACACCGCGCTCGCGCTCTGGCGTGGTCCCGCGTACGCCGAGTTCGCCGAGGAAGGCTGGGCGGTCGGCGAAGTCTCCCGCTTGACCGAACTCCGTTCGCTGGCGGGAGAACTCCGTGCCGAGGCGCTCCTCGCGCTCGGACGCGCCGCCGAGGCGGTCCCGGAGCTGGAACCGCTGGTCCGTGAACATCCGTTGCGGGAGAACGGCTCCCGGCTGCTGGCGCTCGCGCTGTATCGCGCCGGGAGGCAGGGGGACGCGCTGGCGGTGTTGCGCACGACGCGCGAGCACCTCGCCGACGAACTCGGTATCGATCCCGGCGCCGCCCTGCGGGAGCTGGAGGCCGACATCCTGGCGCAGGCGCCCCGTCTGGAGCCTTCCGCGCCCGAGATCGCCGAGCGGCCGCTGGTCGGACGCGACGCGGAGCTGGCCGAGCTCGAAGAAGCCGTGACGCGGTCGCGGCTGGTGCTCGTCTCCGGCGACGCCGGGGTGGGGAAGACCGCGCTCGCCGAGGCGTTCTCCGCCCGTCTCGCCGCGCGGGGCTGGACCACGGCCTGGGGGAGCGATCCCGACGACGAGGGCGCGCCACCGGCCTACGCCTGGACCCGGATCCTGGCCACACTCGCCGAAGCCGGGTACGGCCCGGCGCCGACAGCGGAGCCGGGGACCGAAGACCCACTGGCCGCCCGCTGGCGGTGGCATCGCGCCGTCGCGTCTCATCTGTCCGGCGCGGCGCCGCTCCTGCTCGTCCTCGACGACCTGCACTGGGCGGGCGAAGAGACCTTGGCGCTGCTGACCTCCGTGCTGGCCGAGCCGGTCTCGATCATCGCGACCTATCGCGGCATCGACCCGCCCGCCCGGCTGACGGACTTCCTCGCCAAGGCCGCCCGCCACGAGCCGGCGCGGATCTATCTCGGCGGCCTGCCCGAGAGCGAAGTCGCGGGCCTGGTCCGCGCCACAACCGGGGAAGAGATCGACCCGGCCACCGCCGCGGTGCTTCATCGGCGCACCGGCGGGAACGCGTTCTTCGTCCGTGAACTCGCCCGCCTGCTGGCCACCGAGGGCGCGGCCGCCTTGGACGCGGTGCCGCCGGGCGTTCGCGATGTCGTCCGGCACCGGGTGGACGCGCTGCCGGGTGACGTCGGCGGCGTGGTGCGGCGGGCGGCGGTGATCGGGACGGGCGTCGATCTGGACGTTCTCGAAGCCCTGGTGGGGAAGACCGCGCTCGACGCCGCAGAGATCGCGGTCCGGCGCGGATTCCTGACCGAGCGGGCGCCGCGCCGGTTCCGGTTCGCGCACGCGCTCGTGCGGGACACGCTCTACCACGATCTCTCCCGTTCGCGGCGCGCCCGCGAACACGGCGAGATCGCCGAGGCGCTGGAAGGGCTCCGCCCGGACGACGTCGACACCCTGGCGCACCATTTCCTGCTGTCGGGGGAGCACGACGACGGTGCCGCGCGGTACGCGCAGGCCGCCGCCGAACGCGCCGAAAGCCGTTTCGCGCCAGTGGAAGCGGCGCGACTCTGGGACGCCGCACTCACCGCGTACGACCGCTCCGGCGCCTCAGACACGGCGAAGCGGCTGGAGCTGATCATGGGCAAGGCCCGCGCTTCGGCCGTCGCCGGCGGGCTCGGCCAGTCGCGGCGGCATCGGACCGAAGCGTTGGAACTGGCGGAAAAGCTGGACGATCCGCTGCTGACCGCGCGGGTGATCGGTGCCTTCGACGTCCCCGCCAGCTGGACCGAGAGCGACGACCGGGAACTCGCTTCCCGGATCGCGGAAACCGTCGAGCGCACCCTCGCCTCCTTGCCCGCCGAACGCGTGGCCGAGCGGTGCCGCCTCCTGGCCACCCTCGCCGTCGAACTGCGGAACGCGGGCGGCCGGCGGGCACGCGAGGCGGCCCGGGAAGCCGAGACGATCGCGCGGACGCTGGAAGATCCCGCTCTGCTGGCGTTCGCGCTCAACGCCCGGTTCCTGCAGTCCTTCGACCGCGCCGGTCTCGCCCCGGAGCGGGCCGCGATCGGTGCCGAACTGGTCGACCTCGCCACGCGGCACGGGCTCGTGACGTTCGAGGTGCTCGGGCATCTCGTGCTCCTGCAGGCGAAGAGCGCGCTCGCGGATTTCGCCGCCGCGGACCGGCATGCCGCGTCGGCGGACGAACTCGGGGAGCGCTACGGCCTTCCGCTCGTCGGCGTGTTCACCCGGTGGTATCGCGCGATGCGGACCGCGATGACCGGCCCCGGTGGGGAAGCCGCCTATCGCGCCGCCGCGGCGGGTCTCGCGGGAACCGCCATGTCCGGTGTGGACAACGGGATCCTCGCGCTCGCCCTGTACTGCGACCGGCTCCAGCGTGGTTTGCCGCCCGAAGCGCTGGAGGACGACTACGGCGCTTACGAAAGCTGGTGCCGCCCGGTGCTCCCGATCCCGGATTCGCCACGGGATCTGCTGTTCGAGGCCCGCGCCTGTCTGCACGCCGTCGTCGCGATCGAACTCGGTGACCGGACGACGATGGAACGCCTCTACGCCGAGCTCCTGCCCGCCGAAGGAGAGATCGCCGGCGCGGGGAGCGGGATGCTCACCCTCCGCCCGGTCGCGTACTACCTCGGCGAGCTGGCCACCGCCCTCGACCGGCGGGAAGCGGCCGCCGAGCACCATCGGAAGGCGCGGGCCATCGCGGCGAAGGCCGGTTCACCGCATTGGGGTTAGCTCACTGCTCCCGCATCGCGCGGCGGATCTCGGCCAGCTTGTCCTTGGCGGCCTTGTCCCGGTCGGCGATCTTCTTGTCCAGCGAGGCGACGTCTTCCTTGCCACCGAGCCCGGCGAGCTCGGTCGAGCCCAGCGACGTCGTGTAGCGCTGCTCGATGCGGTCCCGCACGTGGTCGAACGAGGGCACGCCGCCCTCGCTGTAATCCGGCTCCGGGACCTCGACGGGCGCGGTCGGGCTCTCCTCGACGATCTCGGCGTCGAGGATTTCCTTGTCCGGTTTGTTCTCGGTCATCGTCCACTCCGTCCTGCGTGCCACGGCACGGCTTCGGTCATCAACCCGAGCATGCCCGAAACCAGCCGCATCTGGTCGACCGTGCGGATGTCGGCTTCGACCAGCCGCGGCGAGCAGACCACGATCGCGAGCGCCTGCGCCCGCGAGAGCGCCACGTTGAGCCGGTTGCGGGAGAGCAGGAAGTCCAGGCCACGCGGCAGATCGACCGCCGAGGACGAGGTCATCGTGGTGATCACCACCGGCGCCTCCTGCCCCTGGAACCGGTCCACGGTGCCCACCCGGACACCGGGGTGCCCGGCCTCGTCCAGCGCGCGGGCCACGACCCTGGCCTGCAGGTTGTACGGCGCCACGACCAGGATGTCCTCGTCGCCGAGCGGCCGGGGCTCGCCGTGATCGGTCCAGGCGCGGCCGTGGAGTTCGGCGACGAGGGCGGTGACCGCGTCGGCCTCCTCGACCGACCGCGTCGTGTTGCCGTGGTGGTCGACCTCGGCGAGGTACAGGCCCGCCTCGACCCCGTCGATCGCCCGCTCGGCGGCCGAGGGATGCGAGTGCAGGCGGCCCGCGTAGGACAGCCGCGACACCGGCGCGCAGACGGCCGGATGCATGCGGCGGGTCTCGTCGAGGAAGTACCCGAGCTCGGCCGGGATGATGTCCGCCTCGCCGATCAGATGCCCCAGCGCGGAGGCTTCGGCGCCCGCGGGATGCGTCCCCTGCACGACCTGCGGCAACTGCTGCGGATCGCCCAGCAGCAGGAGATTCTTGGCGCACATCGACACCGCGAGCGCGTCGGCGAGGGCGAACTGGCCCGCCTCGTCGATGATCAGCAGGTCGAAAGGCTCTTCCCGGATCGCGGCGTTCGCGAACGTCCAGGCCGTCCCGCCGACCAGATGGCCCGTGTCGTGCTCCTCGCGCCATTTCACCAGCGCGGGATTGGTCTTCGGCTGCTCCCACGGCGCCGCCGGATCCGGGGTCCGCTTGGCGCGTTTGGCGCACGGCAGATCCGGCGCGTTCTTGAGCGCGGCGGACAGCACGTTCTCCACGGCCTTGTGGCTGGTCGAGGTGACGGCGATGGTCTTGCCCGCGCGCACGAGTTTCGCGATCAGCCTGCCTGCCAGGTAGGTCTTGCCCGCGCCGGGCGGGCCCTGGACGGCGAGCGTGGAGCCGTCGAGCGCCTCGACGGCCTCGATCACCGTGCTCACCAGGTCCGTCCCGGGTTCGGGCAGGTCCCGGTCGTCGCGCAGCCGCGGTGACGCACGCCGGAGCAGATCGACGCCGGGATGGGCGGGCAGGGCCGGCAACCCGTCGACGACGAGGCGGGCGAGATCCGCGACCGCGTCGTCCTTCGGGGAGGGACGGACCGGGCTCCCGGGCAGCACCGCGACCGGCCGGTCGGCGGTGGTCTCGTCGGGCGGGCAGCTCTCTTCTAGGGTCAGCTCGACGGCGGTGGCCGAGACGACCTTCGCGTCCCGCGCGGCCGCTCCGTATCGCAGGCGGACGTCGTCGCCCGGGGCGAAGGGATGTGGCCGGTCCGGGTCGCAGCGGAGCACGAGCGAGCGTTTCGCCTTGCGGACCCGCCCGGACGGCGGCACCCATTCCCCGGCCTCCAACGAGATCGGGACGGTGCAGGCATTGTCGGTCTCCAGATCGCCCAGCGGGGCGGCCAGCTGGCGGAAGTACTCCCACCACGCCGGATTCGTCTCGCGGCGGTGGTAGCCGACGGACGCGGCCAGCAGCGCGCGGGCGCGATCCTCGCCGGTGAACTCGGCCGGATCGTCGGGAAGCCCGTCCAGCAGCGGATCGACCAGCGCGGCGAGCTGCGCGGCGCGTTCGGCGCGTTTCTGGGCGGCGACGTCCTCTTCGGTCTGGCGGAGCAGAGCGTCCACATCGGACTCTTCGGGCGGCTCGGCGAGCGCGATCCCTTCCTCCACACGGACTTTGTGGAGGAATTCGAAAAGCCGCAGCGTGGAGACGCAGTCGTATTCGTTGTAGTCGCTGATCCCGCGCAGCACCTCGTCCGCGTGTTCGGTCTCGCCGGAAGCCGTGAGCGTCAGGTACTCCTCGTAGGCCTCGATGCTCGAAACCGCCGTCTTGACGTCGCCGTCACGGGCTTCGGGCATGTAGAGCGGTTCGAGGTACTTGATCGAATACGACCGCTGCGAGACCCGGAGTGCCTTGCGCACCACGGAATACAGGTCCACCAGGCCGCCGCTGCGCAGCAGATGGTCGACGGCGTCCTCGCGGGTCCCGTGCACGGCGGCGAGCCGCTTGATCGCGGTGACCTCGTACGGGGCGTAGTGGTAGACGTGCGAGCCGGGATGCTCGGCGAGCCTCGCGGTGGCGAAGTCGACGAACTCCTCGAAGGCCCGTTTCTCCTGCGACCGGTTATGCGCCCAGAACGGCGTGAACTTCGTGCCCTCTTCGGCGGTCACGGCGCCGAAGAGGTATTCGAGCCCTTCACCCGCCAAGGCGTACGGGTCACCTTCCATGTCGAAGAAGACGTCGCCCGGGGCGGGCGGCGGAAGTTCGGCCAGCGCGTCCGGATCGATGACCTCGTAGGCGATCTGCCCGGTGGCGTCCTGCCGGACCTGGATCGCGGCCTGGGCGCGCAGCGTGGTGAACGACGTCGCCGAGATGTCGCGCGGCCGGTCTTCGGGTGCGGCGGCCGCGAGCGCGTCGATGGTGCCGAGGCCCGCGGCGACGAGTTTGCGCCGCTGGTCGCCGCGCATCCCCGCGACCAGCGAAAGATCGCGATCGGCCTCGCGGGCGCTCGCGCAGTGCGCGGCGTACGAGCAGCCACCGCACGCGGGCCGCTCATCGGCCCACAGCGGGACCGGCAGCGTCGGCGGCCGGTCCCGCAGCCGGGCGCGGAGCCGGTCCACCAGCGGGAGGAAGTCGTCGACGCGGAACGAACGCGTGCTGTGATCGCCCAGCAGCAGATGCATCCGCGGACCGGCGGGCCAGCCGGCCCGGCGCAGCGCGTCGGCGTACGCGGTCAGCTGGACGACCGCGGCGGGCTTCGCGTGCCTGGCCAGCTTCGTGTCGTAGACCTCGTAGCGGCCTTCGTCGTCCCGCATCAGGAAGTCGGCGCGGCCGGAGAACTCACCGTCATGGAAGACGGCCTGGTAGATCACCGGCGCACCGGCCCGTAGCGCTTCTTCGGTGGCCTTCGCGGCGACGACCGGGTCGCGTTCGTCGATCTCGACGACGGTGCTCCGTTCACCGCGCAGCTTGTCCAGCGTCGCGGCCTCGTGCGCGCGCCCGTGCGTGACCGCCAGCTGATCCGGCCCGGAGCCCGGCCGCGGCGCCCCCGGGAGGCCGGCGGCCAGCGCCTGGTTCAGGAGGCTGCGGTGCTCGCATTCGAGCAGGTCGGCGAGATCGGACGGGGTGTACATCGCCCGGGAGTCTCGCACGGACTCCCGGATGGACGGTCCCGGCGCGCCGGAGTCAGCCTGAGGTGTGGTCGAACTTCAGATGCGAGGTGATCCGGTAGCGGTCGCCCCGGTAGATGGAGCGGGTGTACTCGATCACCCGGCCGCCCGCGTCGCGCGTGGTGCGCTCGAACAGCAGCGCGGGGGAGTGCTGCGGGACGCCGAGCAGCCCGGATTCGTCGGCGTCGGTGACCGTCGGCTCGATGATCTGCACGGCCGTCGCGGGAACGACCTCGTACCGTGAACGGAGCAGTTCGTAGAACGAACCGGACTCGAAGCCCGCGGCCGTGATGTCCGGCACGAGGTCCCGGGGGACCATGATCCGTTCGATCGCCATCGGCGCGTCTTCGACCACGCGAACGCGGGTGACGGCCACCAGCGTGTGGCCGGGGGAGACTTCCAGCCGCTTGCCGAGCCGGGCGCCCGCCGGGGTGGTGGCGAACTCGATCACCCGGCTGGTCCAGTGCCCCTCGGCGGGCGGGGCGAACTGCTCGCCGCCGGTGGCGGGAACGAGGTCCTGGGAGATCTTGCGCGGCGCGGTGAAGGTGCCGCGGCCGTGCTCGCGGACCACGAGACCGTCGCGCTCCAGCTCGTCGATCGCGGCCCGCAGAGTGGGGCGCGAGACGCCGATTTCACTGCTCAGCGCGCGCTCCGACGGCAGGACCTCGCCCGGCTGCCGCCGCTCGATGAGCTGGCGTAGCCGGTCCTTGACCTCTGTTCGCCGCATGACCACAGCCTACCCAGTGGTCAGCGTGAATTGGCTGGTGGACAAGTTGTCTAGACCTATTGACTTTACCACTTCACCGGGTGACCGTGGAAGAAACTGACCAGTGGTAAAGGAGACGACGATGTCGAACACAGGGAAGTTCCGAGCCGCCGCCGTCGCCGCGTTGTCGGTCGCCGCGCTGGCGGTGGCGCCGGGTGCCGCGGCCGGGGCGGCCGCTTGCGGGGCACTGTTCGACGATTTCCACTACGGCTCCCACACCGACGGGCTCCTCGCCCAGCACGGCTGGCAGGTGCGCTCCGGCGCCGGCGGCCCCGGTGTCGGCGGGGCGCGCTGGGCTCCGGAGGGCATCACGTTCCCGACGTCCGACGGGGACAAGGTGCTGCAACTCGCGTCGACGACTGACGGCACGCCCGCGGGCACGACACAGACCGAGATCATGCAACCCGACCGGCGGTTCTTCGAGGGGACCTACGCGGCGCGGATCCGCTTCTCCGACGCACCGGTGTCGGGCCCGGACGGCGACCGGATCAACCAGACGTTCTTCACCATCAGCCCGCTCCGCTACGACAACGACCCGATCTACAGCGAGCTGGACTTCTCGGAGTACCTGCCCAACGGCGGCTGGGGCGAGGCGGGGCCGGTGAACTTCCAGACCAGCTGGCACACCTACACGCCGGATCCGTGGTACGCCGAAAACAAGAGCGACAGCCAGCGCCGCAGCATCGACGGCTGGCATTCCGTCGTCGCGACCGTGTCCGGCGGCCATGTGCGGTACTACATCGACGGCGCGCTGGTGGCCGACCACGACCGGAGCGGCCCGTTCGACGTGTACCCGCGGCAGAACATGTCCCTCAACGTGAATCAGTGGTTCATCGACCTCACACGGCACAGCGGCGGCACGAGCACCTACCTCGAACAGGTCGACTGGGTCTACTACGCGAAGAACGAGGTCCTGACGCCGCAGGCCGCCGCGGAACGGGCCGCGTCGTACCGGTCCTCGGGTGTGCGGTTCGCCGACGACCTCGGTGGTTGTTAGATATGAGCCGTGAATCGGCTGACTGAACGTTTCGAGGAACACCGGACCAGGCTGCGGGCGGTGGCGTACCGGATGCTGGGTTCGGTCAGTGAGGCCGAAGACGCCGTCCAGGAGACGTGGCTGCGGCTCCACCGCACCGACGCGGCGGAGATCGAGAATCTCGGCGGCTGGCTGACCACGGTGGTGGCGCGGGTGTGCCTGAACGTGCTGCGCTCGCGCGATCACCGGCGGGAAGAACCGCTCGACGACCGGCTCGCCGAACCGATCGACGCCTCCGCCGATCCCGCCGTCGACGCGGTGCTCGCCGACTCGGTCGGGCTGGCGATGATGGTCGTCCTGGACACACTCACGCCGGCCGAACGGCTCGCGTTCGTCCTGCACGACATGTTCACGGTGCCGTTCGACGAGATCGCCCCGCTGATCGACCGCACCCCGGCCGCCGCCCGGCAACTCGCGAGCCGCGCCCGGCGCCGCGTCCAGGGCCGTCCCGTCGCGACGGAACCGGACGTCGCCCGACGACGCCAAGTCGTCGACGCCTACCTGACCGCGGCCCGCGGCGGCGACTTCGCGGCGCTCCTCGAACTCCTGCACCCCGACGTCGTCCTCCGCGCAGACAAGGCGGCAGGCCCCTCGCGCGAGCCGATCTTCCTGCGGGGCGCCAATGTGGTGGCTCGTGGTGCGGCCGCCGCTTCGGTGCGGGCGGCGGTCACTCAGCTCGCGCTGGTGAACGGCGGCATCGGCCTCGTGATGGCCGACGAGGGACGGCCTTCGGTGGTGCTCGCGTTCGCCTTCGTGGACGGGAAGATCAGCGAGATCGACGTCATCGCGGATCGGGAACGGCTGCGGGGGCTGGATCTGGTGATGGTGGACTGAGCCGGGTTGCGGTGAACGTTACGACTTCCGTGTCCGGGATGAGCGGACACGATCATCGATGAGTTGTCGGTGATCGACAGGCCGCCGGCGATACAGCAGGAAGTTCAGAAGAGGATCATCGGCTCGCTCAGCCCGAAGATTCCTGTCCGGTTCCGGGTTCATCTATCGCGACAACGCACATGACGGCACGGCCAAGAGTTCTCCAACGCTTGACGCGGTCGGGCCGTCACCGACTACATCTGTCTGCAGAGTTCGATGTTCGGTACGTGGTTCAACTGAGCGAGGCACGCGGAGTGTGCGGGGGCCTGGGAGTGAAAACGGACAGCGATCACTTGATGTCTCTCGCGTGGTTGGTGTCGTTCTCCGGGCATGCCGAAGGGCCCGTCGCCGGTGGTGTGCGGCGGGTTCTTCGGTTTCAGCGGTGGTTGTGGCGTGGTGTTTGTAATGGGTCGAGGTATTGGGGTGGGATGAATTCGGGTCGGCCGTTGGTGATTTGGACTTTCCAGCCGGATTGTCCGTGGATGACCATGTGGTGGTAGCGGCAGAGTAGGCAGAGGTTGTTCAGGTCGGTGTCGCCGAGTTGGCCCCACGGCAGTATGTGGTGGGCTTCGCAGTGTTTGGGGCGTCGATGGCAGCCGGGGAAGGCGCAGCCGTGGTCGCGGAGGTTCAGCGCGCGGCGTTGGGCGGGACTGACGGACCGGGTGGCGCGGCCGATGTCGAGTGGTTCGCTCTCGGAGCCGAGGACCGCGGGAATGATTCTCGCGTCGCAGGCCAGCATCCGCGCATGCCGTGCGGTGATCTGGGTGACTCCGTCTACGCAGGCCGCTCCGAGTCCGGAGGTCAGGGTTTCCAAGGGGATGGTGACGACGATGGTGGTCCGGTCCCCGGACAACGTAGGCGCCTTCTCGTTGGTCATCGCGTAGTGGATGGCGTCGAACAACGCGTCGCCATTGCGCTCGCCCGGCGTGCGGGGGTCGCGGTTGCCGTCCTGGTCGATGGGTCTTCGTTGTCCCCAGGTGTCGAACAGGGCGTTGACCCGGGCCCCGAATTCGGGGTCCAGCAGGCCGTTCAATCGCCACCAGCCGTCGTCGCGCTTGCGGAGATGGACCTCGCGTGAGGGTGGTTTCAGGTCCTCGTCCTTCGGTTCATTGCCGTCGGGATCCAGGTGCGCCAGCAGTTCGGCGCCGACGTTGGTGATCTCCTGGGGCCCGGCGTGGCGGGCCAGGTTGACCAGGATCTGTTCCGCTCCGGACCGGTCCTCGGCCGACACCTCGGCGGGGATTTTCTTCAGCACGGCGAGGATCGGGTCGAGTTGCTGATGCCCGAGATCGCCCTCCGCGGCCGCGGCTCCGGCGATCGGCGCGAACGCCGGAGCGGGGGAGCCGTCGAGGTTCCGGCTCTCGTTTACCGCCAGCGCTCGCGTCACGGTGTCGCCGGCTTCTTTGGGGCTGATGCGGGCGGTTTCGGCGAACCAGCCCGCCGTCGATCCGTGCCCGAAGAGTTCCATCGGGCCGCGCGATTCGATCTCGACCAGGTACTGCCCGACCTCCGCCAAAGCCTGCCGTGCCACCGACAACCGCTCGACCACACCGTGCGCGAGCTCGCGCGCACCGGCACGCCACAAATCCTGTGGCGGTTCGAGGATGCGTTGACTGGACACCCCGCAAGAATACCAGCAATCGAACAGGTGTGCGAATATGAAAAGTGCTCCAGAAACGGTTTCGGATATTGGCGATGGTCGAGGCGGGACAACTAGATCTTGTTGAGAAGAAACGGAAACGCAAGACTGGAAGCGCGAGATCATGCGTCGGACAGTGACCCAATATCAAGGCGCAGAACGGTTTCTTCGATATCGGCACCCCTGGCGGACGCGTAGGCCGTCTCGGTGCCGATGACACTGAAGCCCGCCTTCTGCAGGACCCGAAGCGACCCGAGATTGTCGCTGGCGGCGCGCGCGTACAAAGGCCGAACCTCGACCATGTCCAAAAAGAGCGCGAGTGCTCGGCTGGCGATTCCCCGGCCCCAAACCGAACGGTCGATCCAGTAGGTGATTTCGGCGTCACCGTCCACGAAGAACCTGCCGATGGTACCGAGGAATCGCCCGTCACCCGTCACCGCGCGCAGGATGAGATCCGGCGCATTCCTCAACCTCGTCATGTGCAGGTCGAAGGCTTCGCGATCGTCGGGGTCCCTGGCGATGAACGCGGCCATCCGGACCGACTCGGGGTCACGCATCAGCTCGAACAGGGGGTCGAGGTCACGATCCTCGACCGGCCGCAGTGCCACCTGGACCATCGATCTCCTCCTCAGCATATCGGCGACGTCCCCGGCAGCCATCAAACCCTGAATCCGCTTAAAGTGACCGAAGACGCCGCAGTCACCCGGGAGGCACGCATGTCGTTGTTGGCCCAGCTGAACACCGCGATCACCACGGGCACGATCGAGGTCGTCGACCTCACCGCCCCGCTGAGCGCGAGCACCCCGATCCTCCAATTGCCGGAGCCGTTCGCGAACACGATCCCGTTCGGCCTGGAGGAGATCAGCCGCTACGACGAACGCGGGCCGCGCTGGTACTGGAACAACATCCACACCGGCGAGCACACCGGGACCCACCTCGACGTTCCCGTGCACTGGGTGTCGGGAAAGGACGGTCACGACGTCTCCGGGGTGCCGCTGCGCACGCTGGTCGCCCCGGCCGTGGTGCTCGACGCGACGGCCCGCGCGGCCGAAGACCCGGACTTCCTGCTTTCCAGAGAAGACATCCGTGAGTGGGAGCGCGTGAACGGGCCGCTGCCCGACGGTGGCTGGCTGCTCTACCGCACGGGCTGGGACGCCCGTTCGCATGATCAGGATGCCTTCCTCAACAACGACGAGAACGGTCCGCATTCGCCGGGTGTCTCGGCGGAGTGTGCCCGCTGGCTGGCGGAGGAGGCGCCGATCACCGGGTTCGGGGTGGAGACCGTGGGCACCGACGCGGGGCAGGCGCTGGCACTCGAGCCTGCCTTCCCTTGCCACGAACTCCTCCTGGGCGCGGGAAAGCACGGCCTGACCCAGTTGCGGAACCTGGCGAGCCTGCCGCCCACCGGATCGCTGCTGGTCGTCAGCCCGTTGCCGATCGTCGGCGGTTCCGGCAGCCCCGCCAGGGTGTACGCGCTGGTCGAACGGGCATGAACGTCGCGGAGCTGGTCGGCCGCACGCTGGCGGAGCTCGGGGTGGGCGCGGCGTTCGGGGTGGTGGGCAGCGGCAATTTCGAGGCCACCAACGGATTGCGCTCCGGCGGGGTGCGGTTCGTCGCCGCGCGGCACGAGGGCGGCGCGGCGAGTATGGCCGACGCGTACGCGCGGATGAGCGGCCGCGTGTCGGTGCTGAGTGTCCATCAGGGCTGCGGGCTGACCAACGCGCTCACCGGGATCACCGAGGCCGCCAAGAGCCGGACACCGATGATCGTCCTGGCCGGTGACACCGCGGCGTCGTCCGTGCTGTCGAACTTCCGGGTGGACCAGGACGCGCTCGCGGCCGCCGTCGGCGCCGTTCCGGAACGCGTGCACGGCGCGCGTACCGCGGTCGCCGACACCGTCCGCGCCTACCGGACGGCGGTGCAGCAACGCCGCACCGTCGCGCTCAACCTGCCGCTCGACGTCCAAGCCCAGGAAGCGCCCGAGGCGGCCCGAATCCCGAAGGTCCCCGGTCCGGCACCGATCCGGCCGGACGCCGAGGCGGTGGCGAAGCTGGCCGGCCTCCTCGTCGAAGCGCGGCGGCCGGTGTTCATCGCCGGTCGCGGTGCGCGGGCGAGTGCCACGTCCCTCAAGGCACTCGCGGAAGTGTCCGGCGCGCTGCTGGCGACTTCGGCGGTGGCCCACGGCCTCTTCCACGACGATCCCTTCTCGATCGGGATCGCGGGCGGCTTTTCGTCGCCACCGGCGGCGGATCTCATCAAGGACGCCGACCTCGTGATCGGCTGGGGCTGCGCGCTGAACATGTGGACCACGCGGCACGGCACGCTGCTCGGCCCGGACGCGAGGCTGGTCCAGGTCGACGTCGACCAGGCCGCGCTCGGCGCGCACCGGCCGATCGACCTTGGCGTCGTCGGCGACGTCACCAGCACGGCCGTGGACGTTCGCGCCGAACTCGACAGGCGTGGCCACCGCGCTCAGAGGCAACGAACCGGCACCCGATGGAACGACGTGCCGTATAACGACCTATCCGGCGACGGGAGGATCGATCCGCGCACACTCAGCCGCCGTCTCGACGAGATGCTGCCGGCCGAACGCGTCGTCTCGGTCGACTCCGGCAACTTCATGGGCTATCCGAGCGCGTACCTGTCCGTTCCCGACGAGAACGGCTTCTGCTTCACCCAGGCGTTCCAAAGTATCGGGCTCGGTCTCGGAACGGCGATCGGCGCGGCGCTGGCCCGGCCGGACAGGCTACCGGTGCTCGGAGTCGGTGACGGCGGCTTCCACATGGCCGTCTCCGAACTCGAAACCGCCGTGCGACTGGGTATCCCGCTCGTCATCATCGTCTACAACGACGCCGCGTACGGCGCCGAGATCCACCATTTCGGCGACGCGGACATGACCACGGTCCGGTTCCCCGACACCGATATCGCGGCGATCGGCCGCGGTTTCGGCTGCGCCGGGATCACCGTGCGTTCGGTCGACGATCTCGCCGCCGTCAAGGAATGGCTGGACGGACCAAGGGACGCGCCGCTCGTCGTCGACGCCAAGATCGCCGACGACGGCGGCTCGTGGTGGCTCGCCGAGGCCTTCCGGCATTGAGCCGGCTAAACGCCCCAGTCCGGCCGCAGCGGCATGCCCGAGTCACCGTCCGGACCGACCTTCACCCCGAGCACCTGGTGCAGTTCGATCTCCCGCCGCTCGAAGGCGAGGCGGCACGCGGCCATGTACAGCGCCCAGACGCGGCTCCGCCCGGCGCCCGCTTCGGCGACGGCCGCGTCCCAGTTCGCGTCGAGGTTGGCGCACCACGCGCCGAGGGTGGTGGCGTAGTGCTCGCGGAGGTTCTCCGAATGCCGCACTTCGAGCCCGCTGTCGTGCATCGCGGTGGTGATCTCCCCGACCGCCTCCAGTTCGCCGTCGGGGAAGACGTACCGGTCGATGAACCCGCGCGACCGGTGCGCGACGGAAGTGTCCGGATTGGTGATGCAGTGGTTCAGCAACCGCCCGTGCGGCTTCAGTTTCCCGGCGAGGAAACGGAAGTACGACGGCAGATTGCGGGCGCCGATATGCTCGGTGAGCCCGATCGAGGACACCGCGTCGAAACCCGTTTCGGTGACGTCGCGGTAGTCGAGATGCCGTACTTCGGCCTTGTCCGCGAGCCCCTTGGTCACGATGTCCTTCTGCGCCCATTGCGCCTGCTCGCGCGAAAGGGTGACGCCCAGCGCCTCGACGCCGTAGTTCGCGACGGCGTGCTCGACCATCCCGCCCCAGCCGCAGCCGACGTCCAGCAGCCGCATCCCCGGCCGGAGGCCGAGTTTCCGGCACACCAGGTCGAATTTGTGCGCCTGTGCCTCTTCCAGCGAGGCGTCGGCGGACGGATACGCGGCGCAGGTGTAGGCCATCGACGGTCCGAGCACCAGTTCGTAGAACCGGTTCGAGACGTCGTAGTGATTGGAGATCGCGTTGCTGTCTCGCGCTTTCGAGTGCCGCAACCCGTCGAAGACGCGCTTGGCCCGGCTCGGCAGTTCTTCGGCGGGTGGGGCGACGCGGCGCAGATGCGTGGGGCCGAGTTTGCGCAGCAGCCACAACCGGTCGGCGGCGCTGAGCTGATCGACCTGGGAAACGAGCGCGCGCAACGCCGTGTAGAGGTCGCCGTCGACGTCGAGCGCGCCGGCTACGTAGGCCCGCGCGAGACCGAGGTCGCCTGGCGACGACATCAGGTACGTCAACGCCAGTGGCGACCGCACTTCGATCGACACGGGTGCGTCCGCGGGCCCGCTCGTGCTGCCGTCGTAGGCGGTGATGGACACTTCGGTGCTCGGGCCGAGCAACCGCTCGAAGATCTCGCCGACGGTCGTCGTCTCAGCCATGGTCGTCTCTCTTCTTCCGGCCCGGGTCACCGCCGCCGCACGCATTTCGCGTACAGGTCGAGCAGTCGGCCGTCGGGGTCGTAGGCCGTCTTCAATTTCCGGTAGGCGTCGCCGTTGTACAGCTGCCAGAACTCGTCCTCGGTATAGAAACTGTCGGAATACAGCGACTTCCGCCCGCCGAGCCGGGTCACTTCGGCCTCGATCAGCCGATTGTGCGTATCCGGCTCCTCGCCGGGGTCCAGCGGGACCGCGGACCAGAACCCGAAGTTGACGTACAGCGTTTCGGGGTCCAGTTCGTACAGCGGCGAGTTCACGCCGCCCGGCCGCTGCTTCAGCGGGCAGATCCAGACCGGGCTGATCGGGATCTCGCGGCGGAAGAAGTCCAGGAACTCCGCGGCCCGCGAGAGCGGTACTTCGATGTCCTGGACGATGGTCTCTTCCGGGGGGAGCCCGCGCAGCTTGAGCAGTTTCGCGGCGATCCCGAACCGGCGGTCGAGCGCCACGACCTTCCAGTAGACCGACGACCGCAGCAGCCGCCTGCTCAGCAGCAGCCGGGGGAGCCGGTGCTGCACGCCGAACGCCCGCGAGCACCAGAACCAGTCCGTGTCCCAGCGCCACAGGTAGTCCCGGACGCTCAGATGGTCGGTCTCGCGGGAGCGGATCGACTTGTAGTAGATGTCGAGCCAGGTGTAATCGCTGGTCGCGGGCGCCGAGGCGGTGAACGTGCCCAGGGTCAGGTACTGCTCGCCCGGCCCGAAGACCGTGCCGTCCACGAAATCCGCCGAACCGTCACGGCAGGCTTCACCCAGCGCCGCGAAGTACTCCTCGGAGTCGTCGTAGCGGACGTGCTCGAGCCGCACGTACGGTTTGACCGGCTCCAGTTCGATCTTCAGCCGCAGCGCGTAGCCGAGCGTCCCGTACGAGTTCGGGAAGCCGTGGAACAGGTCGCTGTGCTCGTTGTCGGGCCGTGCGACGACGATCCTGCCGTCGCCGGTGAGCAGCTCCATCTCCAGCACCGACTCGTGCACGAGCCCGTTGCGGAACGAGGACGACTCGATGCCGAGGCCGGTGACCGCGCCACCGAGCGTGATCGTCTTGAGCTGGGGTACGACCAGCGGCATCAGGCCGTGGGGCAGGGTCGCGTCCACCAGCTGCTCGTAGGTGACCATGCCTTCGACGTCGGCCGTGCGCGCCAGGGGATCGACGTCGAGGACATGCGTGAATCCCGAGACGTCCAGCCCCGGGGTGGTGGTCGCCGTCCGCGCCCGGAACAGGTTCGACGTCCGTTTCGCCAGCCGGATCGTGCCGTGGAGATCCGCGAGCTGTGCGCGGAGCGTTTCGGCGCGCGCTTCGTGTTCGGCGAACCGGACCAGCCTCGCCGTCTCCCGGATACCGCTGTCGCTCGCCATCGGTTCATCGTGCCCCACGGAACCGCTTGGCGCAGCCCTTATTCGTGCCGGAGGCGGTGCAGCGGGACGGCGTCCGCCATGGCGGTGAAGCCCTTGTCGCCGGGATGGAGGTGATCGCCGGAGTCGTATTCGGGTTTCATCCGCTGCGGGTCGGCGGGATCGCGGATCACCGCGTCGAAGTCGATGTAGCCGTCGAAGAGCCTGCTGGTCCGGATGAACCGGTTCACCGCCTGCCGGGTCTCTTCGAGCTGCGGCGTGTACGAACCCCAGCCCTTCCACGGGGTGATCGTCGCTCCCAGCACCCGCAGCCCACGGTCGTGCGCCCTCGTCGCGATCTGCTTCAGCGCCGAGATGATCTTGTTCGGATCGGCCTGGTGCGGGGTCTGCTGGATGTCGTTGATGCCCTCGAACACGATCGCCGTCCGCACGCCGGACTGGTTCAGGACGTCCCGGTCGAGCCTGGCCAGCGCGTTGACCCCGTAGTTGCCGCCGTCGAGCAGCAGCCGGTTCCCGCTGATCCCGGCGTTGAGCACGCCGAGGCGCGCGCTGATCTTGTCGGCGAGCTGATCGGGCCAGCGCAGGTTGGCGCCCCAGGTCGAATTCGCCCCGTCGGTGATCGAGTCGCCGATCACCACGACGCTGCCGCGCAATCCGGTGCCGCGGACGTCCACTCCGGACACGTAGTGCCAGACCGCGGTCTTCTCCGGGAACGCGGCCGCCGACTCGTCGGCCGCCTTGTCGCCGTTCCGGGTGAAGTACGAGTTCTGCATCGCGAGCGGGTGGTAGGTGACCGGGCCCGACGGCTCCGGGGTGTACGTGGTCACCAGGAGGTCGCCGTCCCTCGGCACGGTCAGCGCCGCGCCGTCGCTGACGACGTCTGCGCCCGGCGGCACGGTGACCTCGCGATCCCCGCCGAAGGTCAGCGTGCGCATCGTGCCGGGTACGGCCTGCGGCGTGTCAGGGCCGGCGGCGACCGCGACGGTCACCCTGCCGAACAGCACCGGAGCGCGCCCGAAGGCGTTGGACAGCCGTACGCGGACCTCGTGCCCACCGGCGCTGGTGTGCACGATGTTGCGGATCGAGAAGTCCGGGTAGCCGTTTTCGGTCCCGGCCACCCCGGCCGCGGGCGCCGCCGCCCAGGTGCCCACCCAGCCGCTGGTGGCCGTGTTCTCCACTTGCGCCGTCGCGGCGCCCGGCGCCAGGCCCAGCACCAGGATTCCCGCTACGGCGAGATACTTCACGCGCATGCCGGTTCGCCTCCACCCAGTCGGCTCCACTCATCGTCAATGAATCACCGACAGCCGGTCAACGGCCCGGACAGGACAGGTTTCTGTCGGTGGGGGCCGTTAGCCTGAACGCCATGAAGCCTGCTGCTCTCCGGAAGATCTGCCTCGGCTTCCCGGCGCCCGCGAGGAGTTCCCGTTCGGGGAGCACAACAGCGTGTTCAAGGTCGCGGGCAAGGTCTTCGCGCTCGGCCCGCTCAAGGCGAAGCCGCTGCGGATCAGCCTCAAATGCGAGCCCGACCTGGCGGTCCGGCTGCGCGCCGAGCATCCGGCGATCATCCCGGGATACCACCTGAACAAACGACATTGGAACACCGTCGAGCTGGACGGCTCGCTGACCGACGAATTCGTGCGGGAGATGATCGAGGACTCCTACGACCTCGTCGTCGCGGGCCTGCCGAAACGAGAACAGGAGAAACTGAACTGGGTGGCGCTCAGCCAGGAATGACCGGCCCGGGTTTCATCCGGATTTCATCCCGCCGTGCTCGCCCGGCCTCCTACCGTGGGCGGAGACGGGTGCCGCCCGCCGCACGATGACGCGCTCACCGGGACTTCCTAGGCTGATGCCGTGCTGAGGATCTTGCGGGACCGGTTCCGGGCACGGGTGCAGGCGAGTCTCACCCGGGCCGGGCTGACCCTGCCGTGGTGGGGGGCGTTGTGCGCGAGCGCGGTGAGCTTCGTGTTCACGGCAGTCGCGTTGGTGCAGCGGGACGCGCTGCTACCGCCCGAGCCGATCGCGCTCGCCGGTCTGATCGTGATCGCGCCTTCGGTGATCTGGGCGATCACCCACTGGATCATGCCGTGGGTGCGGATGACGGCGCTGATCATCGCCGCCTCGGTGCTGCTCCTCGAGCCCGTGCTGCCGGATTTCGCGCCGTTGCTGCTGCTGGTCGCGGCCACCGAAGCGGGCAGTGTCCTGCGGACGACCTGGGCGATCGCCCTCGTCACGGCCGCGAGCGAGGCCGTACTGGTCGTGGCGGGGATCTGGGGCGGGCTGATCGGCGGGCCGGTGTACATGGTCGCGATCCTGCTCGGCCTCAGCGGCGGGCTCATGGTCCGCTGGTACACCAGGGTGCTGGACGCCGAACGCGGCAACCGGGACGCCTCCCGCGACAAGGCGCTGCTCGCCGAACGGCAGCGCATCGCGCGTGAGGTGCACGACGTCGTCGGCCATTCGCTCAGCATCACGCTGCTGCACCTGACCGGCGCCCGGCACGCGCTGCAGCAGGACCGCGACGTCGACGAGGCGATCGAAGCGCTCACCGAAGCCGAGCAGGTGGGACGGGCGGCGATGGCCGACATCCGCCGCACGGTCGGCCTGCTCGCCGACTCCCCGTCGGGCAGCGCCCCGCTGCCGGGGGTGGAGGACATCGCCACGCTGGTGGAACGCACTCGCAGCGCCGGGCTGGCGGTGCGCTATACACAGGAAGGCGACCTCGGCCGGGTAGGCGCCTCGGAAGGATTGGGCCTCTACCGGATCGTGCAGGAATCACTTGTCAACGTCGTCAAGCACGCCCCCGGCGCGACCGCGGAGGTCCGGCTGAACGCCGGCCGTTCGGGGTTGGAACTCGTCGTCAGCAACACCCTCCCCGCGACCGTCCGGCGTGCCGCGGAGGACGGTTCGGGACTGGCGGGGATGGCCGTCCGCGCCGCCCAGCTCGGCGCCGATCTCAGCGCCGGGCCCAGCGGCAGGCAGTGGATCGTGCAGGTCACCGTGCCGGGGGTCAAACCGTGACCGCCGCCGAGATCCAGGTGCTGCTGGTCGACGACCAGGAGCTGGTCCGGTCCGGGCTGCGGCGCATCCTGCGGCGCCGCGACGGGTTCGTCATCGCGGGCGAATGCGGCGACGGTGCGGACGTGCCGTCGGCGTTGGCCGCGCACGAGGTCGACGTCATCGTGATGGACCTGCGGATGAAGAACGTCGGTGGAGTCGAGGCGACCCGGCGGCTGCGGCGGTCCGGCGGGCATCCGCCGGTGCTCGCGCTGACCACCTTCGATGACGACAACCTCCTGGCCGACGCGCTGCGCGCGGGCGCGGCCGGGTACGTACTCAAGGATTCACCGGCCGAGGATCTGATCCGGGCCGTGCGGGCGGTCGCCGCGGGTGACGCGTGGCTCGACCCCGGCGTCACCGGGCGGGTGCTCGCCGCGTACCGGCAGGCCGCCGGGAACGGCAGTGGCGGACGCTCGCCGGAACTGCTGACCCCGAGGGAGCAGGACGTGCTCAGGGCGATCGGCCGCGGGCTGACCAACGCGGAGATCGCCGCGGCCCTCGTCATCTCGGAGGTGACCGTGAAAAGCCATATCGGCCGGATCTTCACCAAACTCCAGCTGCGGGACCGGGCGGCGGCGATCGTATACGCGTTCGACCACGGGATCGTGGTGCCGGGCTGATGCGCAACGATGGGGGGATCATGCCGGACTCGCGACTTCGCTTCGAACTGCTCGGCCCGTTGCGGGCCTGGCACGGGGAGACCAGGCTGGACCTGGGGCCGGTCCGGCAGCAGGCCGTGCTGGCCGCGCTGCTGCTGCGCCCGGACGTGACGGTCAGCCACTACGAACTCACCGATGGGCTCTGGGAGAAGCCGCCGGAGTCCAACGTGCTGCCGGTGTACGTCCGGCGGCTGCGGCAATGCCTGGACACCTCGGGCCAGAAGCCCCGGGACTCGGTGATCGTGTCCGATCGCGGCGGCTACCGGTTCGCCAGCGGCGGGGTCCGGCTGGACGTGGTCCGGCTGGAGGAGGTCGCCGCCGTCGCGGCCACCGCCGAGGAGTCGGGTGACCTCGTGGCCGCGGTGGACACCTTCGCCGACGCGCTCCGGCTGTTCCACGGCGAGCCGCTGACGGGGCTGCCCGGCGCGTTCGTCCAGGGGGAGCGGCGACGGCTGGAGGAACGCCGCCTTCTGTTGCTGCGCCGGAAACTGCGGGCCCAGCTGAAACTCGGCCGGTTCGACGAGGTGATCGGCGAGCTGTCGGCGCTGGTGTCCGCGGATCCGCCGAGCGAGCCGCTGGCCGCGCTGCTGATGCGGGCGCTCTACGGCGGCGGGCGGCAGGCGGAGGCGCTGGAGGTGTTCACCGACGTCCGCGAGCGGCTGATCGAGCAGCTCGGCGTCGAGCCGGGCGAGGAGCTGCGGCAGGTGCAGGAGGCGGTGCTGCGCGGGGACGAGGCGCTCCTCGGCGTCGCGCCGCGCCGGGAGCCGTCCCGCCGGATCCGCAACGAACTGCCCGCCGTCAACGGCGAACTCGTCGGCAGGGACCGGGAACTCGCGCTGCTCGTCGAAGACGGCGATCCGGAGTCCGTCTCGGTCGACGCCGTCGACGGTGTTCCCGGAGCGGGGAAGACCACGCTCGCGGTGCGCGCGGCCCACCGGATCCGCGAGTCCTATCCGGACGGTGCGCTGTTCGTGGATCTCCACGGCTACACCGAAGGCCGCGAGCCGGTGACGCCGGAGCGAGCGCTGCGGCGGTTGCTGCGCGCGGTCGGTGTCGAGGACGGGGCGATGCCGGACGATCTCGACGAACTGGCCGCTTCATGGCGGGCGGCCACCGCGCAGCTGCGGCTGCTGCTGGTCCTCGACAACGCCGAGTCCGCGGGCCAGGTGCGGCCGCTGCTGCCGTCCGGGCCGGGCAGCCGCGTGCTGGTGACCAGCCGCCGCCGTTTGTCCGGTTTGGACGCCGACCGCCGCGTTTCCCTTGGCGCGCTGGGTCTCGAAGCCGCCGAGCGACTGCTCAGCCGCATCGTGGGGGCGCCGAGGGCGGAGGGGGAGCGGTTCGCCGTGCGCGCGCTCGCCGGGCTGTGCGGGCGGCTGCCGCTCGCGTTGCGGATCGCGGGCGCCCGGTTGCAGAACCGTCCGATGTGGACGTTCAAGGACCTGGTCGACCGGATGTCGGACGACGAGCGCAGGCTCGGCGAACTGACGGCCGAGGATCGCAGCGTCGAGGTGGCGCTGCGCCTGTCCTACGACCAGTTGCGGCCCGCCGAGCAGGACGCGTTCAGCGTGCTCGGCCTGTCGCCGACGACGGAGTTCGACCGGCTGACGGTCGCCGCCCTGCTGGACTGCTCGCCCGCCGAAGCCGAGCGGCGGCTGGAAAGCCTGGTCGACGCCAGCCTGGTGCAGGAGCCCGCGAGCGGCCGCTACCGGCTGCACGATCTGGTGGCGGTCTACGCCCGGCGGCTCGCCGGGGAGATGCCCGAGGAGGCCGCCGAAGCGGCGCGGAAACGGGTGTACGGTTTGTACCTCAGTGCCGCTCGCCGGGCGAGCGAATGGGGTGTGGCGCGATTCCCGTTGGAGACCGGGGGGCCGTTCACCGGGCAGCGTGACGCTTCCGCCTGGCTCGACGCGGCCGGTGACCTGCCGGAGGTGGTGTCGCAAGCGGCCGAAGCCGGGCTGGACGACCTCGCGTGCTCGGTCGCCGAGGGCCTGGTCGACTATCTCGGGCGCCAGCAGCGGTACCACGAATGCCGGACGGCGTTGCAGGTCGCGCTGCCGCTCGCCGAACAGGCCGAAGACGGACGCCTGGTCTCGTCGCTGCGGTTCTGCCTCGGCTACGCCTATGCCATGCAAGGTCAACTCGACCGGGCGCGTGGCTGGTTCGACGAGGCGCTCCAGGCGGGCAAGGCATCCGGAGACCGCGGGGTGGAGGCGCGGGCACTGGGCGGGCTTGCCATGGCGGACCTGATCGCCGGCAGGCACGATCTCGCGATTCCCGGCACGCGGCGGGTGATGGTCCTGGCCGAGGAGGTGGGGGACCAATGGCTCGCCGAACGGTCGCTGTCCGCACTCGGCTATCTCGCTTACCTGCGGGGCGAGCACGAGGAAGCACTCATCCACCTCGGCCGTGCCCGGGAGCTGAGCGAGGAGATCGGCAGTCCGGGGATGCTGGCCAGGGTGCTGTGCCACTGCGGCACCGTCCGGCTGGAGACCGGCAGCTTCGCCGAAGCCGCGCTGGATTTCCGGCGCTCCGTCGAACTCGCCGAGGAGACCACGGACGGCCTGCTGACCGCGACCGCTCTCGCCCGCCTGGGCGCCGCGGAACTGGAACTGGGGAACCTCGACGCGGCGTTCGAACTCCAGCGGCGGGCGCTGACGGCGGTCACCGAGGAGACGATCGTCGGGATGGAGTCCGAAATCCGCAACCGGCTCGGCCGTACCCATCTCGCCGCGGGCGATCCGGTGGCCGCCAGGGAACACTTCGAGTGGGTGCTCACCACCATCGGCCCCGACGGTGATCCCCTGCAGCGCACCCTCGCACTGGAAGGTCTGGACCTCACCAGACAGTCGGTACGCCGGCGTTGATGATGGTGAAGCGGTGCCCTGCCATGCTGGTCCGCCAGCGCGCGAAGTAGGCGTCGGCCGCGTCGGCCAGGTGCACCCCGGCGCGGACTTCGTGGACGACGCAAGCCCACTCCGCCCCGTCGCACAGCACCAGTTCCCGCGGTGCCCCGCGCTTGCGGAGCACGGACGCACAGAGAGCTCCGCGCCTGCCGATGCTGCCGTCGTCGAGGCAGCGACGGAGGTCTTCGACGGCGTGGGCGGCGGTCTCGAACAACGTCCAGCGGTACTTCGGCGACGGGCGGCCGTCGGCCCACGGCGTGGAGAACGCCGCCCAGCTCCAGCCCGGTCCGGCGAGCCCGTCCCGTTCCCCGGGACTCGTCGCGTCGTCCCTGGGCACCACCATGTTGTACGGGGTCCGGCTCGCCGGGCTCATGCACGTCTCCTCGTGGACCTCCGCCCGCGGCCGCGGACCGGTGCCGGAACCGTAAAGCGGAGCCATGAAATCCCGATGAAACGAGACCCTGCGCGCGGGCGCCGGGTGCGCTGGTCGCGTTGCGCTCGCTGCTGACGGGGTCCGACGACCTGACGTCTGGGGCCGTGCAGCTGGCGGTGTGGCTGGGAATCGGGACGCTGGCGATGCTCCTGGTGACGGCCCGGCGGCGTTCCTTGCCGGGCCGGGAGCTTCGGCTGGGGTAGCCCGGCCGCGGTGCGTCCCTGACCGCCCGGCAAGCATGTCGCGAAAGCCACTTTCGGGACATCTGGCGTCCCGAAAGTGGCTTTCGCGACACCCTCCGGTCCAGGAATGCCGGCCCGTGCGGCTTTACCCCCACCCCGTATGTGACGCACGTCGCTGCCCCATACCCCCTCCAGGTACCGTCAGGTGCTTGCGGTACCCCCCTGGGGTATGTACGTTAACTCCATGAGCGGCGCACGAGCCGCCTGGATCACGAGGAGAGTCACGATGAGCGAGACGACCTACACCGTCACCGGGATGACCTGCGGCCACTGCGCGACCTCGGTCACCGAAGAGGTCTCCAAGATCGACGGCGTCACCGACGTCCGGGTCGATCTGCCGACCGGCGCCGTGACCGTCACCGGTTCCCGTGAACCCGCGGTGGCCGACGTTCGCGCCGCCGTCGAAGAAGCCGGATATCACCTGACCGCCTGAGCGGCTCCACGACCGCGGGTGGCACCCGCACTAAGGACTCCCACGATGAACACAGCAGCGAAGCTTTCCGCCTACGGTGCGGTACTCGCCCTGGTCGCCGGTGGCGGCTGGGTGACGGGCACGGCTGTCGGTCCGTTCGCCGGCGCGGCCGGCGTGCCCGGTGGCGAGGACGCCGGGCACTCGGACACTCACGGCGGCACCGTCGCGGAAGCGGCGCACGGCAAGCAGGAGCACGAGCCCGCCGGGCTCGCGTCGTCGAAGGGCGGCTACACCCTCACGCCCACCACCACGACGCTCACCCCCGGGAGGACCGCTCCTTTCACCTTCCGGATCCTCGGCGCCGACGGCGCGCCGGTGACCGCCTACGACGTCGAACACGAGAAGCGGATGCACCTCATCGTCGTCCGCCGCGACACCGCGGGTTTCCAGCACATCCACCCCGAACTCGGGGCGGACGGAACCTGGTCCGTGCCACTGGCCGTCGGGGACGCTGGGGTTTACCGCGTCTTCGCCGACTTCAAGCCCAGTGGCGGCGAGGCGATCACCCTGGGGGCGGACCTCTTCGCTGGCGGGGACTTCCGCCCGGCCGAGTACCGCAGCGCGCACGTCGCCGAGGTCGACGGCTACCAGGTCCACCTCGACGGCGATCTCAAGCCGGGAACGTCGTCGAAGGTGACCCTCACCGTCACCAAGAACGGCCGTGAAGTCACCGATCTCCAGCCGTACCTGGGTGCTTACGGGCACTTGGTCGCGCTGCGCGGCGGCGACCTCGCGTACCTGCACGTCCACCCGGACGGCGAACCCGGTGACGGCCGGACCCCGGCGGGTCCCGCGGTCACGTTCTTCGCCGAGGTCCCGACGGCGGGCACCTACCGGCTGTTCCTGGACTTCCAGCACGAGGGCAAGGTCCGCACCGCCGAATTCACCGTCACGACAGGGGAAGGGAGCCACTGATGAGCACGGACACCACCTCGGTGGCCAAGTCGGAGGTCGAACTCGCGATCACCGGGATGACCTGCGCCTCGTGCGCCATGCGCATCGAGCGGAAGCTGAACAAGCTCGACGGTGTCACGGCCACGGTCAACTACGCGACGGAGAAGGCGACGGTCAGCTACCCGGACGGCATCGAGCCGCGGCAGCTGGTCGAACAGGTCGAGGCGGCCGGGTACTCGGCCGCTTTGCCCGCGGTGGAAAAGGAAGAACCTGCCGAGGAGGCCGATCCGATCGCCCCGCTCCGGCAACGGCTCATCGGATCCGCCGTGCTGTCGGTGCCGGTGATCGTGCTGGCGATGGTGCCCGCGTTCCAGTTCACCTACTGGCAGTGGATCTCGCTGACGCTGGCCGCGCCGGTGCTGGTGTGGGCGGCCTGGCCGTTCCACAAGGCGGCGTGGGCGAATCTGCGCCACGGCGCGGCCACGATGGACACCCTGATCTCGATGGGCACGCTCGCCGCGTTCCTGTGGTCGTTGTACGCCTTGCTGTTCGGCACCGCCGGAACGCCGGGGATGACGCACCCCTTCGAGCTCACCGTCCAGCGGATGGCGGGCGACGGCAACATCTATCTCGAGGTCGCCGCCGGCGTCACGACGTTCATCCTCGCCGGGCGCTATTTCGAGGCGCGGTCCAAGCGGCGGGCCGGTGCCGCGTTGCGGGCCCTGCTCGAACTCGGCGCGAAGGATGTCGCGGTGCTCCGCGACGGCAAGGAAGTGCGTGTCCCGATCGGCGAACTCGCGGTGGGCGAGGAATTCGTGGTCCGGCCGGGGGAGAAGATCGCGACCGACGGCGTGATCACCGAAGGCGCGTCGGCGGTCGACGCGAGCATGCTGACCGGTGAGAGCGTTCCGGTGGAGGTGGCTCCCGGCGACACGGTGGCGGGCGCGACGGTCAACGCGGGCGGCAGGCTCGTCGTCCGGGCGACCCGGGTCGGCGCCGACACGCAGCTGGCGCAGATGGCGAAACTCGTCGAGGCGGCGCAGACCGGGAAGGCGCAGGTTCAGCGGCTGGCGGACCGGGTTTCGGCGGTCTTCGTGCCGATCGTGATCGCGCTCGCCGTCGGCACGCTGATGTTCTGGCTCGGTACCGGCGGTTCGGTGGCGGCGGCGTTCACCGCGGCGGTCGCCGTGCTGATCATCGCCTGCCCGTGCGCGCTGGGCCTGGCGACCCCGACCGCGCTGCTCGTGGGCACCGGGCGGGGCGCGCAGCTCGGAATCCTGATCAAGGGCCCGGAAGTGCTGGAATCGACCCGCGCGGTCGACACGGTCGTCCTCGACAAGACGGGCACCGTGACCACCGGGCAGATGTCGCTGGTGGCGGTCCATGTCGCCGACGGTGTCGACGAGGAGAAGACGCTGCGGCTGGCCGGGGCGCTGGAGAACGCGTCGGAACACCCGATCGCGCAGGCCATCGCCCGCGCGGCACGGGAACGCACCGGGGAACTCCCGGCCGTCGAGGAGTTCGCCAGTGTCGAAGGCCTTGGCGTGCAAGGAATCGTCGAGGGATCGGCGGTCCTGGTCGGCCGGAGCGCGTTGCTGGAGCAGTGGAGTCACCACCTGACGCCCAAGCTGGTGGAAGCCAAGGCGGCGGAAGAGGAACTCGGCCGCACGGCGGTCGTGGTCGGCTGGGACGGCGAGGCCAGGGCGGTCCTGGTCGTCGCGGACACCGTGAAGCCGTCGTCCGCCGAGGCGATCTCCCGGCTGCGTGAACTGGGGCTCACCCCGGTGCTGCTGACCGGTGACAACGAGGCCGTGGCCAAGGCGGTGGCCGCCGAGGTCGGGATCGACACGGTGATCGCCGAGGTGCTGCCGAAGGACAAGGTCGACGTGGTCAAGCGGCTCCAGGGCGAGGGCAAGGTCGTGGCGATGGTGGGCGACGGCGTCAACGACGCGGCCGCGCTGGCTCAGGCCGACCTCGGCCTGGCGATGGGCACCGGTACCGACGTCGCCATCGAGGCCGGTGACCTGACCCTGGTCCGCGGCGACCTGCGGGCCGCGGTGGACGCGATCCGGCTTTCCCGGCGGACGCTGCGCACCATCAAGGGCAATCTGTTCTGGGCCTTCGCCTACAACGTCGGCGCGCTGCCACTGGCCGCGGCGGGCCTGCTCAACCCGATGATCGCCGGCGCCGCGATGGCCTTCAGCTCGGTCTTCGTGGTGTTCAACAGCCTGCGCCTGCGCGGGTTCCGGAGTATCACCGCTTGACGAGAGGCCCGGACCTCCTCCAGTATGAACAAGCGTTCATGAACGCACGTTCATAACGGAGGAGGTTCTGGTATGTCCGGCATCGTCAACACCGCGCAGGCGGAAGCGTGGAACGGCTACGAGGGACGGCATTGGGCCGAGCACGACGAGCGCTACGACGCGGTGAACAGCGGGTTCAACGAATTCCTGTTCGAGGCCGCCGGAATCGGCGAGCGGGACCGGGTGCTCGACATCGGCTGCGGCAACGGGCAGGTCACCCGGCTCGCCGCCGTCCGTGCTCCGCTCGGGGGAGCGACCGGGATCGACCTGTCCGCGCCGATGCTCGCGACCGCCCGGGCGCGCGCGGAGGCCGAAGGTGTCGCGAACGTGGTGTTCGAGCAGGGCGACGTCCAGGTCTTCCCGTTCGGAGACGGGGTTTTCGACGTCGCGCTCAGCCGGTTCGCGGTGACGTTCTTCGCCGACCCGGTCGCCGCTTTCGCCAACGTGCACCGCGCGATGCGACCCGGCGGGAAAATCACCTTCCTGTGCATGACGGCGCTCGCCGGAACCGACCTCGGTGCCGTTTTCGGTGCGCTGGCACCGTTTCTGCCGACCCCGACCGGTGAGGACGGTACGGGGCCGACGGCGTTCGCCGACCCGGCGCGGGTCCGCTCGGTGCTGACCGGCGCCGGATTCCTCGACGTCGCCTGCGACCGGGTCGAAGCGGACCAGGTCTGGGGGAGCGATGTTCCCGACGCGGCCGGGTTCATCGCGGACTGGGGGCCCGTGAAGTACCACCTCGGCCAGGTGAGCGCCGAAGCGGCGGAGAGGGCGCGAGAAGCGCTTTCGGTCGCACTGCGGCCATTCGAGGGCCCCGGCGGTGTCCGGCTGCGCGGCGCCGCCTGGCTGGTCAGGGCGAAATCCTGATGTCACCGAGAAAAGCGGCGGCCCTGCGGCACACGGAAGACGGCCGGAGCCTGCGCGAGCATTTGATCGATACCGCCGCGGACCTGATTTCCGCGCACGGCACCGCGGAACTCACGGTGCGGGCGATCGCGCGCGCGGCGGGAGTCGCCGATGGCGTGCTGTACAACCATTTCGCCGACAAGGAGGAGTTGCTGGCCGATGCCCTGGCGGAGCACGTACGGAGAGCGGAAGCCGGGCTCGGCGAGCTTCCCGAGCCCGGTTCGGCTACGGTCGAGGCCAATCTCCGCGCCCAGCTGGCGTACGGGTTGGCTCTGCACAAGGAGATCCTGCCCGCGTTCGCCGGGCTGCTCGCCCGTCCCGTCGTGCTCGCGCGGTTCGGCGAACGGGCGGGCGTCGGCGAGACCTGGCGCGATCGTCTCGCCGGATACCTGCGGGCGGAAAAGGAACTCGGCAGGCTGGACGGCGATGTCGACGCGGCGGCGGCCATGCTGGTCGGCGTCTGCCATGAGACGGTGCTCTCCGGTCTGCTTCCGCACGGCCCGGCGGTGACCACTTCGCCGGAGGTGGAAGCCGTGGTCAGGACGGTGCTGGAGGGTATCGCGGCCCGATGAACTCCGGCACGGGTTGATCGGCGGGCGTTCTGGGTAACCCGGATGTGCGACTTCAGCAGGGAGGTCGCGCGCGCGACGGGAAGGGTGGCTCCATGATCAGTATCGCGGAGCATCCGGTGCCGGGAACCTGGGTGCTTGACCTGCGAGCCACGACGCCTCGGGCGTTGCCGGACATGCGTGCCTGGGTGGTCAGATGCCTTCCCGATCTCGGCGAGAAGCACCTCGACGACGTCCTGCTCGCCGCGACGGAACTCGTCGCCAACGCATACGTGCACGGGGGTGGCGCACGCCACATCCAGTTGTGGCGTGGCGTGACACCCTGCGCGGTGCGTATCGAAGTAGCGGACGTCAGTGTGGAGCAACCCAGGGCGCGGTGTTCGCAGATCGAGGACCCTCGCGGACGGGGGCTGCTCGTGGTCGACGGGGTGGCGGTGCAGTGGGGCGTCCGGCGCGAGTCGGTGCGGGGCGGGAAGATCGTCTGGGCGCACATCCGGTGCGGCGGCGGCTGTCCGGAAGCGCTCCCGCGCGTGCGCACGAGGCGCTCCCGGAACTGACCGGACTCAGACCGCGCGGCGCGCGGTGAACAGGCCGAGCGCGGAGACGGCCGCGAAACCGAACAACAGCCACCTCGCCGACGTCACCAGCGAAGTGCCGCCGAAGTTGACCAGCAACCCGGCGACGGCAGCGCCGAACGCGGTCGACATCGTCAGGATCGTCGCGATCGCGGCCGCCGCCTGCCCGCCCTCGCCGTCCGAGGCGCAGGTCATCGCCGCGACGGACAGATGAGGCATCGCGATGCCGATTCCGGTGCCACCGAGGAAGAGCACCGGCAGCCAGGCGAGTACGACGGGCAGCGACGGCTGCTCGGTCTGCAACAGCCCCAGCAGCGCCAACCCGGCCGCGAGGCAGGCGGGCCCGGCCAGTACCAGCCGTCGTGCCTTACGTGCCGAAGCGCTGACGAGCTGGCTCACCGACCAGCCCAAGGACAGCGCGGCGGCGAAGAATCCCGCCGCCGCGGGCGGGAGCCCGCCCAGCCGCTGGCCGAACAGCGGCAAGAACGTCTCCACCGCGACGCCGGACGCCAGGACCATGATGGTCAGGTAGATCCACCGCGGCCGTGAACCCCGCCGGTAGACCGAAGCGGGCAGAACACTCGCCGCCGCACGGCTTTCCGTCACCAGGAACGCGCCGACGAGCACGAGACCCAGTGCGATGAAGGCCGCCGTCGCGAGGACGCCGGACAGGATCCCGGCCACGCTCACCGCGCCGGCGGCTCCGACGATCAGGGCCAGCGAAACGACCGGGACCGGCGGCGACTGGGCCGGGCGTTCGGCGGCGGGAAGCGCGCGTGGCACGAAGAACGCCAGCACACCCGCGGCCACCGCGAGGACCGCGAACGCCGCGCGCCACGAACCGAACTGTGCCGAGAAACCGCCGAGCGCGGGACCCGCGAAGTTCCCCACTCCGAACATCGCGGAGATCAGGGCGCTGCCCCGGCTCCACAGCCGAGGCGGCAACGCCGAATGGGTCAGGGCGAAGCCGAGCCCGGTCAGCAGGCCGGCGCCGAGCCCCTGTGTCCCGCGCCCGATCAAGAGGATCGGCATCGACGGGCTCGCCGCGCACAGGACCGAGCCGGTGGCGAAGACACCGAAACCGATCAGATAGGAAGCCTTGCCGCCGAAACGGGAAAGAGCCCGGCCCACCAGCATCGTCGCGACGACCTGGGCGACCAGGAACGCCGTCATGGTCCAGGCGTACAGCGGCCGTCCGCCGATGTCCTGGACGGCGGTCGGCAGGAGGCTCGCCGCCACGTAGATGGTGATCGCGCCGACGAGCACGCCGCCCGCCAGTACCGTCGCCGTGCTCGTATGGCGGCCCAATTCCCGCCACGATCCGACTTCTTGCCCGATGCTCACGCGGTTCTCCTCGTTGCCGAAAGGATTGCGCTTCGCATCCTGTCGGCGCGGGGAGTCCCGGTAATCGGACAAATCAGACGTGAATCACGTCACATTCTTCGTGCGTCCTTCGATGGCGGCGCGGGCGGCCTCGACCGACTTCCGGACGACGACTTCCGTGGAGTAGCCCTGTTTCTTGAAGACGCCGTCGAGGTAGAACGTGCCGTAACCGTGGGCCTGGGTGAACAGCTGCTCCATCAGTTCGAGCCCGTCCTGCGGCCGGTCCGCGACGGTCAGGCAGAGCATGACGAACTGGTCGGTCAGGCGGCGGGTCTGCTCGTGCAGTGCGGCGTGCTCGGGGCCCTGCAAGCCGTCCGAGTAGATGATGTTCATCCCGGCGCGGCGTTCGATGAGGTACTCCGTGTACGCGCCGGCGGCCGCGGCGAGCGCGGCGACGGGTTCGCTCTCGGTCTCGATGGCTTTCTGCACCCTGTCGGCCAGTTGGCAGGCGACGGTGGCCGCGAGCGCGGCGAGCAGGCTCTCCTTGTCCGGGAAGTGCCGATAGGGCGCGCCCGGGCTGACTTTCGCGCGCCTGGCGACCTCGGCGACCGAGAACGCGCCGAGCCCCTGTTCGGCGATCAGGTCCAGCGAGACCCGCACGAGTTCGGCGCGAAGGTCGCCGTGATGGTACTTGCCGCCCATGTCGTGGATCACACCGTCCCGGTCGCGGAATATGTAAGAGCCCTCTTACGCTAGTTGTAAGTGACCTCTTACATGGTCTCACTGTTTCTCGGAGGGTTTCATGACGACGACCACGCACGCCATCGCCGCGCCGTCCCCGGGCGCCGCTCTGTCGCCGACGACGATCGAGCGTCGCGACCTGCGTCCGGACGACGTGCTGATCGACATCGCGTACGCGGGGATCTGCCACAGCGACATCCACCAGGTGAAGGAGGACTGGGGCAGCGCGATCTTCCCGATGGTGCCCGGTCACGAGATCGCCGGCGTCGTCGCCGCGGTCGGCTCCGAGGTGACGAAGTACCAGGTCGGCGACCGCGTCGGGGTCGGTTGCATGGTCGATTCCTGTGGTGAGTGCGAATACTGTCTCGCGGGCACGGAGCAGTTCTGCGTCAAGGGCAACATCCAGACCTACAACGGTGTCGGCTTCGACGGCGAGAACACCTACGGCGGCTACAGCCGCCAGATCGTCGTGAAGGACTCCTTCGTCTGCCGCATCCCCGAAGGCATCGGCCTCGACGTCGCCGCCCCGCTGCTGTGCGCGGGCATCACCACCTACTCGCCGCTGAACCGCTGGGGCGCCGGGCCGGGCAAGAAGGTCGCCGTCGTCGGCCTCGGCGGGCTCGGCCACATGGCGGTCAAGATCGCGGTCGCCATGGGCGCCGAGGTCACCGTGCTCAGCCAGAGCCTGAAGAAGCAGGAGGACGGCCTGAAGCTGGGTGCGAAGGACTACTTCGCGACCGGTGACGCGTCGACGTTCAAGCAGCTGCGAGGCCGCTTCGACCTGATCCTCAACACCGTTTCCGCGACGCTGCCCGTCGACTCCTACCTCGGCATGCTGCGCGTCGGCGGGGCGATGGTGAACGTCGGCGCGCCCGGCGAACCGTTGTCGTACAACGCCTTCTCGCTGCTCGGCGGGAACAGGGTGCTCGCCGGTTCGATGATCGGCGGGATCGCCGAGACGCAGGAGATGCTCGACTTCTGCGCCGAGCACGGGATCGGCGCGGAGATCGAGACGATCTCGGCCGACCAGGTGAACGTGGCCTACGACCGGGTCGAGAACAGCGACGTCCGGTACCGGTTCGTCATCGACGCGGCGACCATCGGCGCGTGACCGCCTGGCCCCGTCGTGAGTGGTAAGGACGGTTCTAACCGTCTTTGCCGCTCACGAGACCCGGCCGGCCGGAGGGTCGCGAAAGCCACTTTCGCGACGTCTGGTGTCCCGAAAGTGGCTTTCGCGACACNGGACATGACTCTGGTGCGGAGCAGCCGCCGCACCAAGCCCTCGTGAGTGGTCAGGACAGTTGGAATCGTCCTAGCCACTCACGAGGCCTGGTGAGCATGTCGCGAAAGCCACTTTCGCGACGTCTGGTGTCCCGAAAGTGGCTTTCGCGACACCGCCTCCCCGACCCCAGCGCTCACATCAGCAGCAGGGGCACGGTGTTCATCGCGGTGTGCGCGGCGATCGGCGCCCACAGGTTGCGGTAGCGCGACCACAGGTAGCCGGTGAACAGGCCGAAGAACCCTTGGAACGCCACGATCGCGCCCAGGGTGAGCGGGAGCGACCCCTGTCCGTGCGTCGGCAGGTGCAGCCAGGCGAACAGCAACGCCGCCAGCAGGATTCCCGGCCACCGCCCGAAAAGTGCCTCCAGCCGGGTCTGCAGCATGCCGCGGAAGAAGACCTCTTCGAGGACGTTCGCGGTGAAGAACGTCAGGGTGGCGCCGACCGCCAGGTATACCGGGTCGGGGTAATCCTCCGAGGTGGGGAGTGGTGGCGCGAGCGGGCCGAGGACGTAGAGCCAGCCGAACACGAGTACCGCCGGGATCGGCGCGAGCCATCGCCAGGTCTCCCGCGGCCACCACGTGAGCCGGAACGGGTCGGGTTCCCCTCGCGTGCGCAGGAGAATCAACGGCAGTACCAGGAACACGAGCGGCTTGGCGAGCGCCCAGATGTCGCGGACCAGCGTCTGGTGTCCCGCCGCCGAAACCAGGAACAACGCCAGCGGCCACAGGAAGGCGATGAGCGCCAGGGCCGTCGCCTGCTTCCGGAGCCTGCGCCGGTCGGGCACGCCGGGGAGCAGGTTCGGCGCGTGGAGCGGGATCCCGTGGACGAGCAGAATCCCGGCCAGCGCCGGAATCAGGGCTCCGGCAAGGGAAAGCGCCTTGTCCGAATCCGCGGACGGCTTGATCGTGTCGTGCCCGGTCGCCAGCAGCAGCGCGGGTGCGGCCACGAACACCGCGAGCCCGCCGAAGAGGATTCCCCAGGCGGGTACCGGTTTTTCTGTCATCGGGACAGGATCTTCGAAGACGCGCGAGTCCGCGTCATCACTTCGGAGGACTTCAGCCGACCGCGATGACCTTTTCCAGGCTGCGCAGGCACAACGTGAGTGCCTCGTGCTTCGGTGTCTTGTCGCGCACCAGTTCCCACGCCGTGTAGAGCATGCTCCAGAGCAGCTGCAGCAACCACTCCTTCGTCATCGCCGGATCGATCGAGCCCTCGGCGTGCCCGCGTTCGATGAGCCGGAGCAGGCGGCGGTCGTCGTCGCTCTCTTCCGCCCATTCGGGCCGGGTCACCAGATCCGGCATGGTGAACAGCAGCTGGAAGATGTCGGCGTGCTCGAAGTACTCCTGGCACAACCGCGCCAGCACGGCGGGGACCGGGCCGTCGTCGAGCCTGGCCCGTTCGGTGCTCTGGGAGATCTTGTCCAGCGCGTCGTGACTGATGGCGTCGATCAGATCCGAACGCTCCGCGAAGTACCGGTGCACCGTGGTGCGCCCGACGTTCGCCGCCGCCGCGATGTCGGCCAGCGAGGCGCCCGGTTGCTTGGTCAACGTCTCGATGGCCGCGTCCAGGATCGCGCGCCGGGTCCTCGCCCGGACACCCGTCTCGGTGACCACACCCTCACTCATGGCCGGTACCGTACCTCGCTTCCGATATGGAACTCGTTTGACGATTTTAGAACACTCGTGTTCCATTGAGAACCATGAACACTCCACGATTGAAGGTGCTGTGGTCGTTCGCGCGACCGCACAAGGGGGCACTCGCGGTCGGCTTGCTGCTCGCCCTGCTCGGTTCGGCGGCCGGGCTCGCCACACCCATGGTCACGAAGTGGGTGCTCGACTCGCTCGGTTCGTCGGCGTCGCTGGCGGGTCCCGTGCTGGCGCTGGCGGGCCTGATGGTGGTCGGCGCGGTGATCTGGCTCGGGCAGTGGATCCTGCTCGGCACCGTCGGCGAGCGGGTGGTGCTGAAGGCGCGGGAATCGATGGTGCGGCGGTTCTTCCGCGCGACGATCCCGGCGATCACCAAACGGCCGACGGGGGAGCTGGTCACCCGCGTCACCTCGGACACGGTGCTGCTGCGCGAGGCGGCGTCCTCCAGCGTGATCGGCCTGATCAACGGCGTGGTGATGCTCATCGGCACCCTGGTGCTGATGAGCGTGCTCGACCCGGTGCTGCTGGGGACGACGGTGGCGGCCGTGGTCGTGGTCATCGCGCTTTTCACGTGGCTGATGCCGGCCATCGCGAAGGAACAGGAGAAGGCGCAGGACCGCGTAGGCCGTCTCGGCGGTGTCCTCGAAGGCGCGCTGCGGGCGATCCGCACGGTGAAGGCCAGCCGCGCCGAAGCCCGGCAGTCCGAGCGGATCCTGGTCGACGCGGAAGCCGCCGCCACCCACGGTGTCCGGGCGGTGCGGCGCGAGGCCGTCGCCTGGGTGGTGGCCTGGACGGGCATCCAGGCCGCGACCCTGGTGATCCTCGGGCTCGGCGCCTGGCGGGTCGACGCGGGACTGCTCGAGGTGTCGAGCCTCATCGCGTTCCTGCTGTACGCGTTCGCGCTGATGGAGCCGATCACCGAACTGAGCCAGAACATGACCGCGCTGCAGGCGGGGATCGCCGCGGCAGGCCGGATCCGGGAGATGGACGCGCTCGAGGTGGAAGAGGACCAGGTGTCCGCCCGGACGGAGCCGTCAGGGAGACAGGACGGCCCCGTGCTGGAACTGCGCGGGGTGACCGCGGGCTACGGCGGCGATCCGGCACTGCGGGACGTCTCGCTGAAGATCCCGCGACGCGGGCACACCGCGATCGTCGGGCCGTCCGGCGCGGGCAAGACCACGATGCTGTCGCTGATCATGCGGTTCGTACGGCCGGAGTCGGGCGCGCTGCTGCTGGACGGACGCGAGTACGCGGACCTGCCGTACGCGGACGTGCGGAGCCGGCTGGCCTACGTCGAGCAGGAGACGCCGATCGTGCCGGGGACGATCCGGGAGAACCTGCTCTTCACCCATCCGGACGCGACCGAGGAAGAGGTGCGGCGGGCTCTGGGCGAAGTCCGGCTGAGCGACAAGATCGCCGCGCTCGACGACGGACTGGACACGCCGCTTTCGTCGACGTCGGTGTCCGGCGGGGAACGGCAGCGGATCGCGCTGGCCAGGGCGATCCTGCGCACGCCGGACGTGGTACTGCTCGACGAGGCGACCGCACAGGTCGACGGCCGGACCGAGAGCGCGATCCACGACTGCATCCGGCGGCTGGCCCGCGAGGGCGCCGTGGTCACCGTGGCGCACCGGCTGTCCACGGTCATCGACGCGGACACCATCGTGGTGATGGAGGAAGGCCGCGTCCGCGCGAGCGGCAGCCACGAGCATCTGCTCGCCACCGACACGCTGTACCGGGAACTGGTGGAGGCGCTGCGGATCGCGGGGGAGGGCGCCCCGGTGCCCGGTTGATCTCCTAGGCCGAGACGGCGCGGACACCCGGCGGCATCTCGCGGTTGACCTCGTCGAGCCGGGTGGCGACGGTGCGGCAGGGCTCGCAGTCCGCCAGATGCGCGGTGATCTGGTCCGCCCGGCGGCCCGGCACGCCGCCGCGGAGCCACGCGCCCATCCGGCGCCGCGCTTCCTGGCAGCACGGCGTTCCCGTTTCGGGGACCTGCGCCTGCAGGAACGCCTGGCGGAGTCCTTCGCGGGCTCGAAGGGCCAGAACGGAGGCGCCGTTGGGGGAGACTCCCAACAGCGGGGCGACGACCTTCGGCGAGTCACCTTCGGCTTCGGTCCGCCAAAGCACCGTCCGCCAGCGGCCGGGGAGCGCGCAATAGGCGGTCCACGCCAGCCGGGCGTTCGAGCGGAGGATGAGGAGTTCGTCGGCGCCCATCGTCCCGGCGGGCTCTTCGACCGCCGGGGTCGTTCCGTACAACTCGACCCGTTTGTGGTGGTGGCTCCATTTGGCCGCGAGATTCCGGATGGTGACCGCGAGATACGGGCGGAGGTTCTCCCGCGGGCCGCCGCCGTCACGGATGACGCTCAGGACCCGCACGAAGGCCTCGGCGACGAGGTCGTCCCGTTCGGCGGGCTCGGCGACCCACCCCGCGGCGATCCGGCGGAGCGGCTCGGCGTGCCGCCGGAAAAGCGCCTCGCCGGCGGCGATGTCACCGGCGCGGAAGGCGTCGAGCAGCGTGGCGTCCGCCGTGGTGTCGACGTCTTTCCTCATCGCGGTCTCCCGGACGGGCCGATCTGCATACCCAAAGTAACGGGTACGGCAGTGTACCCGTTAACCGGCCGCCGATAAACTCTGGGGGATGACGCCTGAAGCCGACGTGCCTCGGCCGGACGGCCGCGCGGCGCGCTGGGCGGGACAGCGTGAGCGCCGCCGCCGGGAGTTCGTCGACGCGGCGCTGCGCGCGATCGCCGCGCACGGTCCGGAGGTCTCCACCGAACAGATCGCCGACGAGGCGGGGGTGGCGAGAACGCGGGTGTACAAGCATTTCGACGACGCCGCCGAGCTGCAGCGCGCGATCGCCGACCGCGCCGTCCGCCTCATCACCGCCGAGCTTGCCCCGCTGTGGGACCCGAGCGGGACGCCGATGCAGCTGATCACCATGGCGGTCGGCGCCCATACCGGCTGGCTCGCCGAACACGGGAACCTCTACCGCTACCTCGCCCGGCACTCCCAGGCCGGACGACGCGGCGGCGATGCCATCACCGACGTCAGGACGGCGATCGCCCGGCAGCTGTCCATCCTGTTCAAGCACTACCTCGACACCTTCGACCTGGACGGCCGGATCGCCGAGCCGCTCGCCTTCGGGCTGGTCGGCCTCGTCGACACGAGCGCCGCGCGCTGGCTGGAGAACCCTTGCGGCATCGAGCTCCCGGAGCTCGCGGACCTGCTGGTGCGATGGATCTGGCGGGTCATCGACGACACGCTCCGCGAACGCGGGATCGAACTGGATCCGCATTCGCCGCTGCTGGTGCCGGGCGGCTGAGCGCTCAGGATGTGGGAGCGGGAATGAAAGCCCGCACGCCGGTGTCGGAGCGGTCATGGTCACCTCTTTCGACGACCCGGCCTGGGCTTCGCTGACCGGGCCGCACGCCCACTTCGCGGAACGTTTCGGGCAGGTGCTGCGCTATCAGGTCGACGTCGCGCCCTTCTTCGCCCTGCCGCCCGAGCCGGACCACGGTGTGTGGGCCGACGTCGCCGCGCTGGCGGGTCCCGGCCAGACGGCCACCGTCCACAACACCCTGCCGGTCCCGGCGGAGTGGGAAGTCCTCGGCAGGATCGCCGGGGTCCGGCTGGTCGATGTCGCGCTCGAAGCCGCCGAAGAGCCCGAAGCCGTCGTGCTGGGGCCGGACGACGTCCCGGAGATGCTGGCTCTCGTCGAACGGACCAAACCCGGCCCGTTCCGGAAACGGACCATCGAATTGGGGACCTATCTGGGCATCCGGCGCGACGGCGAACTGGTCGCGATGGCGGGGGAACGGATGCACCCACCCGGCTGGACCGAGATCAGCGCCGTCTGCACCGACCCGGCGTATCGCGGCCAAGGGCTGGCGACGCGGCTCATCCGCGCGGTGGCGGCGGGGATCCGGGCCCGCGGCGAACGCCCGATGATGCACGCGGCCGCGACGAACACCTCGGCCATCCGCCTGTACCGGTCGATCGGTTTCGAGGTGGTGCCGCGGCCGGACTTCGTGTCGGTCCGCGTTCCGGCCCCCTTGTGAAGTTGCTCTAACGAGGGATTTCAGAAACTCGCGATGGACTGAACAGCACGGCCGGGCCAGACTTCGCGCCATGAAGGCATTGGTCAAAGCCGACCGAGCACCCGGGCTGGAACTCACCGACGTGCCGGACCCCGCCGTCGGCCCCGGCGACGTCGCCGTCCGCGTGCTGCGCGCCGGGATCTGCGGCACCGATCTGCACATCGACTCCTGGGACGACTGGGCGGCGCGCACCATCGCCGCGCCGCTGGTCATCGGGCACGAGTTCGTCGGCGAGGTGGTCGAGATCGGCCGGTCGGTGACGACGGTCAAGGTCGGCGACCTGGTCAGCGGCGAGGGGCACCTCGTCTGCGGAAGCTGCCGCAACTGCAAGGCCGGGCGGCGTCACCTGTGCGCCAGGACCAAGGGTCTCGGCGTGCACACCGACGGCGCCTTCGCGCAGTACGCCGTGCTGCCCGAGATGAACGCCTGGGTGCACCGCACCAAGGTCGACCTCGACATCGCCGCGATCTTCGACCCGCTCGGCAACGCCGTGCACACCGCGCTGTCCTTCCCCGTCATCGGCGAAGACGTGCTGGTCACCGGCGCCGGCCCGATCGGCATCATGGCCGCCGCCATCGCGCGGCACGCGGGCGCGCGCAACGTCGTCGTCACCGACGTCAGCGAGCACCGGCTGGAACTGGCCCGCAAGGTCGGCGTCGACCTCGCGCTGGACGTCTCCTCCTCGACCATCGCCGACGCGCAGGAGCGGCTCGGCATGGCCGAAGGCTTCGACGTCGGCATGGAGATGAGCGGGCGGCCCGAGGCGCTGCGCGACATGATCGCGAACATGTCGCACGGCGGCCGCGTCGCGCTGCTCGGCCTCCCCGCTTCCGAGGTGTCGGTCGACATCGCGTCCGTTGTGCTGAAGATGATCCAGATCAAGGGGATCTACGGGCGCGAGATGTTCGAGACGTGGTACTCGATGTCCGTGCTGCTGCAGGCCGGGCTCGACATCTCGCCGGTGGTCACCCACCGGTTCGGCTACACCGAATACGAGAAGGCGTTCGCGACGGCCAGGGAAGGCCGCTGCGGCAAGGTCATTCTGGACTGGACGGAGAACTGATGTACGGCGCGATGCGCGACGACCTCAAGGCCGGGCTCGCCGGGATCCGGGAAGCCGGGCTGTACAAGGGCGAGCGGGTGATCCAGGGGCCGCAACGGGCTTCGGTCAGTGTCGGCGACGGCGACGTCCTCAACTTCTGCGCGAACAACTACCTCGGCCTCGCCGACCACCCCAAGCTGATCAAGGCAGCCCAAGAGGCACTGGACCGCTGGGGCTTCGGCATGGCGTCGGTGCGGTTCATCTGCGGGACCCAGCAGCCGCACAAGGAGCTCGAGGCGAAGCTGTCGGAGTTCCTCGGCACCGAGGACACGATCCTCTACAGCTCCTGTTTCGACGCCAACGCCGGGCTTTTCGAGACGCTGCTGACGGATCAGGACGTCATCATCTCCGACGAGCTCAACCACGCGTCGATCATCGACGGCGTCCGGCTCTGCAAGGCGAAGCGGATGCGCTACCGCAATCGCGACGTCGCGGATCTGGAAGCCCGCCTGAAGGAGGCGTCCGGCGCGCGCTACCGGATGATCGCCACCGACGGCGTGTTCTCGATGGACGGTTACCTCGCGCCGCTCGACGAGATCTGCGAGCTGGCCGAGCGCTACGACGCGCTGGTGATGGTCGACGACTCGCACGCCGTCGGCTTCACCGGTCCGACCGGACGCGGTACGCCCGAGCTGTTCGGCGTCCAGGACAAGGTCGACGTGCTGACCGGCACCCTCGGCAAGGCGCTGGGCGGCGCGAGCGGCGGCTACACCTCCGGCCGCGCGGAGATCGTCGAGATGCTGCGGCAGCGTTCGCGGCCGTACCTGTTCTCGAACTCGCTGGCGCCGTCGATCACCGCGGCCGCGCTCGCCACGCTGGAACTGCTGGAGTCCTCGGGTGAGCTGCTGGACAAGCTGCGCGCCAACACCGAGCTGTTCCGGCGCCGGATGACCGAGGCCGGTTTCGACCTGCTTCCGGGTGAGCACCCGATCATCCCGGTGATGATCGGCGACGCCGCCAAGGCGGGCAAGATGGCGGATCTGCTGCTCGACCAGGGCATCTACGTGATCGGTTTCTCGTACCCGGTGGTGCCGCACGGCAAGGCCCGGATCCGGACGCAGATGTCGGCGGCGCACTCGACCGACGACGTCAACCGGGCCGTCGACGCGTTCGTGACCGCTAGGTCCATGATGGACGAATGATCGATCCGCGACGGCTGCGCGTGCTGCGAGCCCTCGCCGACCACGGCACCGTGACGGCGGCGGGCCAGGCGCTGCACCTGACGCCGTCCGCGGTCTCCCAGCAGCTGGCCGCCCTCGAAGCGGAGTGCGGCCAGCAGCTGCTTCGCCGCCGGGGCCGGCGGGTTTCGCTGACCCCCGCGGGTGAACTGATGGTGGTGCACGCCAACGCCGTCGCGGCCGAACTGGAACGCGCGCGGGCCACGCTGGCCGCGCTCGATTCCGGCGTACAGGGCCTGGTGCGGCTGGCCAGTTTCGCCTCCGCGATCACGATGGTCGTCGCGCCGGCGATCGCCTCCCTGCGGGCCGATTCGCCCGGGGTCTCCATGCAGGTGCAGGACGTCGAGGGGCACGCGAGCATCCCGCTGCTCCTCGACGGCGAGGTCGATCTGGCGATCACCGAGGAGTACCGGCTCTCGCCACGGACGGATGAAAGCAGGCTCACCCGGTTCCCCTTGTACGTGGAGCCCTTCGACGTCGTGCTGCCCACCGCGCACCGGCTCGCCGGATCGTCCGAAGTGGACATCGACGAACTCGCCGACGACGAATGGATCGCGCCGAAGCCCGGGAATCCGTGCCGCGACGTGCTGATGATCGTCTGCGCCAACCCGGCGATCCGGCACGTCTCCGACGATTTCCACGCGATCACCACCCTGGTCGCCGCCGGCGAGGGCGTGGCACTGGTGCCGCGCAACGCTTTCGCCGCCGTCCACGGAGCTGTCGCCGTCCCGTTGCGCGGCGAGCCGCCGCTGCGCCGCGTGTTCGCCGCCGTCCGGCGGGGAAGCGCGGACCACCCGCTGCTCAAGACCGTGCTCGCCGCGTTGCTGGACGCGGCGCCGGGTCATGCGAATGCGGACCGCGGGAGTCGCACATAGGATCTTGGCACCAGCCGTCGAAGGAAAGACAGGGTGCGGATGCTCCAGATCGATGCCCTCACCTGGACCGTCACGATCGGGCTGGTGCTCGGGCTCCTCGCACTCGATCTCATCCTCGCGGCGGTGCGGCCGCACAAGGTCGGTTTCGCCGAGGCGGTGGCCTGGTCGGTCGGCTACATCCTGGTCGCGGTGGCGTTCGGCGTCTGGCTGACGCTGGCGCACGGTGGCGACTTCGGGCAGCAGTACTTCGCGGGTTACATCGTCGAGAAGAGCTTGTCGGTCGACAACCTCTTCGTCTTCGTGATCATCATGAGCACCTTCGCGGTACCCGAGGAACATCAGCACAAGGTGCTCACGTTCGGCATCGTCGTCGCGCTGATCATGCGCGCGATCTTCATCGCGCTCGGTGCCACGCTGCTTTCCTTGTTCTCCTTCATGTTCCTGTTGTTCGGGCTGCTGCTGATCTACACCGGCGTCCAGCTGTTCCGGCATCGCGACGAGGATCCGGACGTCGAGAACAACGTGGTGGTGCGGTCCGCGCGGAGGCTGCTGCCGCTGTCGACCGAATACGACGGCGGCAAACTCGTCACCCGCTTGGACGGGAAGCGGGTGGGCACGCCGCTGGTCGTGGTGCTGCTCGCGATCGGCGGGATCGACCTCCTGTTCGCGCTGGACTCGATCCCCGCGGTCTTCGGCGTCACCGACGAGCCGTACCTGGTCTTCGCGGCCAACGCGTTCGCCCTGCTGGGCCTGCGGGCGCTGTACTTCCTGGTGAAAGGCCTGCTCGATCGCCTGGTGTACCTGTCGGCCGGGCTCGCGGTGATCCTCGGGTTCATCGGGGTCAAGCTGATCCTGCACTGGGCGCACGTGGACATCGACGAGAGCGTTCCGGAGATCTCGACGCCGGTCAGCCTGTCGGTGATCATCGGGATCCTCGTCGTGGTGACGGTGGCCAGCCTGCTCAAGACCCGCAAGGATCCCTCCGCCAAGGCGCATCCGGGCTCGCTGCGCGGATCCCGTCCCGCTTCCGAAGAGGATTAACGCCAGCCTCGTTCGAGGAGGTCGAAGATCCGCTCGACGTCCTCCTTCGGGTCCGGGCGGCCCCGGGTGAGGGCCGGAATGTCCAGCACGAAGCGCGCGAGCGCGTGGCAGGCGATGTCGTCGGAGTCCGCTCCGGTCTCTTCGGCGATCGCGACGCCGAGCGCCGCGGCGTGCCGCGTCCACATGCGCTCGCCGTACTCCTGCAGTGCCGGGGTGCCGGTCACCAGCGCGGTGAACTCGGCGTACTGGGGATGCGTCGTGAGCGGAAGCCACGTCGCGAGCACGTACTCGCGCAGCGCCTCGACGATGCTCTGGCCCTTTTCGCGCTCCCGGACCGCGGCGACCAGGCGTTCTTCGCGGTCCTGCGACTCGTCGAAGACCAGCGCCTCCTTGCCGGGGAAGTGCTTGAACAGCGTCGTCGTCGAGACGTCGGCCGCCTCGGCGATGTCCCGGATGCTCACCTGGTCGTAGCCCCGCGCCAGGAACAGGTTCAGCGCGGCGTCCGCCAGCGACCGGCGGGTGGCCGCCTTCTTGCGTTCACGCCGTCCCGGTGTCTCCATGAGCGCACCCTACCGCATGGGTTGTCGCGGTCACTAAGTTGACTCGTTGCACTTTTTAACTCGTTCTGCTTTTCTGGGGTCATGACGATCAGCATCATCGGAGCGGGTCCCGGCGGCCTGACCTGCGCCCGCATCCTGCAGAAACACGGTGTTCCCGTGACGGTCTACGACCGCGACCCGCATCCCCGGGCACGGAACCAGGGCGGCACCCTCGACCTTCACGCGGACGACGGGCAGCTGGCTCTGCGCGAAGCCGGCCTGCTCGACGAGTTCTTCGCACTCGCTCGCCCGGAAGGGCAGGAGATGCGCAAACTGGATCCCCTCGGACGGCTGCTGGAGCACCACGTTCCTGCCGAAGGGGAGATGTTCAAACCGGAGATTGATCGCGGTCAGCTCCGTGAGCTTCTGCTCGACTCGCTGGAGCCGGGCACTGTCCACTGGGGACGGACCTTGGATCGGGTCGAAGCTCCCGGGCGCTTGCTGTTCACGGACGGAGCGACGGTCGAGACGGATCTGGTCATCGGTGCCGACGGCGCGTGGTCACGGGTCCGACCGGCGGTTTCGGCGGCCGTGCCCGAATACGCCGGGATCACCTTCCTGGAGGCGTGGTTCGACGACGTCGAGAACGCGCACCCCGAACTCACCGAACTCGTCGGCCAGGGCAGCGCGATGGCGGCCGACGGCGAGCGGTGCCTTTTCGCCCAGCGCAACAGTGGAGACCACATCCGGGTCTACATCATCCAGCGGCTGCCCGCGGACTGGGCCGGGTCAGGCGCGGACGTCCGCGGCCGGCTGCTCGACGCGTTTTCCGGCTGGTCGCCTTCGATGCTGCGGATGATCACCGACAACGACGGGCCGTACGTCGATCGTCCGTTGTACGTCCTGCCCGTTCCGCACACGTGGGAGCAGAAGCCTTGGGTGACCTTGCTCGGCGATGCCGCCCACCTGATGCCGCCGCTCGGCGTCGGCGTCAATCTGGCCATGGTCGACGCTTGTGGACTCGCCCTCGCGCTGGCCGGTTCTGCTTCGGTCGGTGATGCTGTTGCGCTTTATGAGAAGACCATGTTGCCACGGTCGGAGGAGATCGCGCGGCGGCTGGAGAATGGTGCCGATGGGCTGCTCGACGTCGATTAGTGTTGTTGTGTAAGGGAAATGGTCTTTTTGTCGGTGGTCGGTTGTAGTTTCGGTGTGTGGATACACGCGACGCCGTTGTGGCGGTACTCAAGGAAATCACGTCGGCTGATGTGCTTCGGGAGGTCAATGCGGTGCTGGATGTGTTGGAGGATGAGGATGCTGTGGCTGTCGCGGTGGCTGCGTCGGAGGGGATCGCGCGGTTGGAGNCCGAAAAACGACCACGGTTGCCCGCAGGGCTGATTTCGTTGCCGGAACCCGGCCACCGAGCCAAGGACTGCGCACGCTGTGATGGCGTTTCGCGGCCTGTGGCTGCGCCCATACAGCTAGCGCCCGGCGTCTGTCGCCGAAAAACGACCACACCGCCCAGCCCTGCGACCATTGCCGGAATGGGGCTACGAAGCTAGGGACGGTGCGCCGTGTGGTGGCGCCTCGCGGTTGTGATCCGGTTGGCGTCCGCCCCCGCGAGTTGCGCAATCGACGCCGCGGCCCGTCGCCGAAAAACGACCACGGTTGCCCGCAGGGCTGATTTCGTCGCCGGAACCCGGCCACCGAGCCAAGGACTGCGCACCCTGTGATCGCCCCTCGCGGCTCGTGGGCGCGCCCGTCATACAGCCAGCGTCCACCGCCCGTCGCCGAAAAACGACCACACCGCCCAGCCCTGCGACCATTGCCAGAATCCGGCTAGAGAGCCAGAGATCGCGCACACCACGTGATGGCGCCTCGCGGTTGTGATCCGGTTGGCGTCCGCCCCCGCGAGTTGCGCAATCGACGCCGCGGCCCGTCGCCGAAAATCGACCACGGCGCCCAGTCCTGGACCATTGCCAGAATCCGCCGATGGAACCACAGACCGCGCACCACGTGATGTCGCCTCATGGCTACGATCCGGCTGACGCCTGACAACCCGAGTTGCGCAATCGAGCCGAGGCCCGTCGCCGAAAAACGACCACGCTGCCCAGGCCTGGATTCGTTGCCAAAATTCGGCTACGGAGTCAGGAGCGGTGCACCATGCGGCGTTGTCTCGCATTTCGTGGCTACGGCCCGACGCAGGTCCTCGCCGTCGCCGCAAAACGGCCACGGAGGACGGTGCCTCGCGGCGACGTCGCACCAGTCCCGCCACCACATCGCCCCAGTACCGAAATCCGACGACGGCTGAGCCCACGGACAGACCTCCGTACGGATAAGTGCGACGACAATCCTCGACATGGCACCCGCGACAGTTGCCAAGATTCGGCAACGCCCACACCGCCGGGCCCAGATCCCTTGCAACCATCCGCCGGCCCAGCCGAGAAAGCGTGGCACCCGCCCGTAACCGAAATTCGGCCACGGCGAGATCGCAACACGTGAGACCCCGAGAGGAACCACGTCCTACCGCACAACAGAATCCCGCACAGGTACCTCGCCGATCTCCAGCGCGGAGTCACGCGAAGGCTCCCGCACCACCAAAGTCGCCACGAAGGTCAACGCGATACAACCGGTGACCCACCAGAAGAACACGCTCTCGTGCCCCGCCTGCTTCAAGGCCAGCGCGATGGGCTCAGAGAGCCCGCCGAACACCGCGGTCGCCAGGGCGTGCGGCAAGCCGACGCCGAGAGCTCGGACGTTGGTGGGGAACATCTCCGCCTTGATGATGGCAGACAAGGCGGTGTAGCCACTGAGGAAGATCATGGCGGTGATCATGAGCAGGAACGCCACCCACGGATCCCCCGTCCTGCCCACGAGCGTCATGATCGGCACGGTCAGCAGCATGCCGCCGACGGAGAAGCCGAACATGACCGGGCGCCGCCCCCAGCGGTCGGAAAGGGCGCCGGCGACGGGCTGCATGAAGATGAACAGGAACAGGGCGGCGAAACCGATGAGCGAAGCGGTCGGCTTCGGGATCCCCGCCGTGTTCACCATGTACTTCTGCAGGTAGCTGGTGAAGGTGTAGAACGCCACCGTGCCGCCGATGGCGAGCCCCAGAACGGCGAGAACCTGGCGACGGTGCTCACGCAGCAGGACCCGCAGGCCGCCGCGAGAAGGCGAGCCGGAAGAGCGCTGGAAGTGCTCCGATTCCACCATGCTGCGGCGGAGGTACATCACCACGAGTCCGGCGACGGCGCCGAGCACGAACGGGACCCGCCAGCCCCACGCGTACATCTGCGCCTCGGTGAGCAGCGACTGCATCACGATCATCACCAGCAGGGCCGAAAGCTGCCCGACGGTGATCGAGACGTATTGAAAGCTCGAGTAGAAGCCGCGCCGCCGCGGGGTGGCGATCTCGGACAGGTAGGTCGCGCTCGAACCGAACTCACCGCCCACCGAGAGACCTTGCGCGAGCCTGGCGACCACGAGGATCACAGGCGCGAGCAGGCCGATCGACGCGTAACCCGGGGTGAGGGCGATGGCCAGCGAGCCGAAGCTCATCAGCGTCACGGACAGGGTCAGCGCGGACCGGCGGCCGAACCTGTCGGCGTAGAGGCCCAGCAGCCAGCCACCGAGCGGGCGCATCAGGAAGCCGACGGCGAACACGACGGCGGTCGAAAGCAATTGCGCCGTCAGGTTTCCCTCGGGGAAGAAGCTGGCCGCGAAATAGATGCTGAACGAGGCGTAGACGAACCAGTCGTACCACTCGACCAGGTTGCCGAGGCAGCCGCGGACCACGTTCGCGACGACGCCGGGTTTCTTGTGCGGCAAGGGAAGCTCCTTCGCTCCGGGAACGCCGACCATCATGAGCTGTGATCCCTGCGGTTGAGAAATAGAAATCCGCGATGGGTACATACCCGGTCGGCATGGTCTACCCGAGGAAGTCGCTCACCAGCTCGCTCGATTCGGGACGGCACTCGTCGAAGTAGGCATGGCGCGCCCCGGCGAAGAGGTGCATTCGCGCGTCGGGAATCCGCTTCGTCAGCAGCGGCGCGTTCGCCACGGGGGCGAGAAGATCGTCGTCACCGTGCAGGACCAGCGTGGGCGCGGTGATCTCCGGAAGCACGTCCCACGCGTCGTGGGTGTTGCTCGCGACGAGGTGTCCGCGCACGGCGTGCGGCGGCATGCCGTGCGCGCCCAGCACCCGGTACGGACCGGGATTGGCCGCTCGCCAGGCGGGCGTGTACATCAGGTCCTCCAGCGTCTCCCGTGCTTCCGCGGACGACCGCCGCGCCAGGGCCAGCCGCACGTCGTTCGACCGCTCGACACCGTGCGTGCCACCCGGCGAGGTACAACCGAGCACGAGCCGCCGCACCCGGTCGGGATACCGCGCGGCGACCCACTGCGCGACGCGGCCACCCATCGAGGTGCCGTAGACATCGGCCTCGCCGACCCCGAGTTCGTCGAGGACCGCGATCACGTCGTCCGCGAAACCCGGTGTGGAGTAAGCGGAATCGGGCGCGTCACTCGCACCCGTACCGCGGTAGTCCATGGTGATCGTGCTCGGGAAGTCCCCGCGCGTGCGATCCCACCAGGTGTGGTCGTTCGCCTGCCCGGCCAGCAGTACGAGCGGTCTGCCCGTGCCGTGCCACTGGTAGGCCAGCCGGGCACCGTCGGCGGCGACGGCGTTGCCGGTGAGCGTGCTCATTCTTCTCCTGTTCGGTCTTCCCAGAGCCGTGCCGAGGGCCATTCGCCCTCCCGCACGGTCCGGTGGATCTGCCGGACCAGTGCCCGCGCGACGGCGTCGACGGCGGGCGTGACGCGCCCCGTCCTGGGCGTGCCGAGGACGACGGTGCGCCAGACCTCCGGTTCGCACACCGGAGCCGCGCTCAGCGTGCCGTCCGCGACGTCCGCGGCGATGCCGATGCCGGGAAGGATCGTCCAGCCGTGCCCGCCGAGCACGAGGCGTTTCTGCAGGGTCATGGCGTTGGTCTGCACGGCGACCTCCGCCTCGGCGCCCGCTTCCCGGGCCGCGCCGTCGATGAGGGTGCGGAGCGCGTGCCCCTCGGAGGGCATGACCAGCGGATGCGCGGCCACCTCGGCGAACGGCACGGGGCGCGCGGGATCGAGCCCGGCCGACGGGGGAGCGACCGCCCACAGTCGTTCACGGACCAGCGGACGGACGTTGAGCGACGGGGTGCTGGTCAGGTTGTAGAGCAGGCTCAGGTCGACGTCGCCGTCGTCGATCCACCGCTGGAGATGCCCGGAGTACGCGGTGAGCAGCCGCAGTTCGATCCCCGGATGTTCGCGGAGCACTTCCGTGGTCAGCGGCGCGGCGAGCCGTTCGGCGGCGCTCTCCAGCAGGCCGACCGTGACGATGCCGGTGACCACACCGGGTTTCGGGGCCAGCTCGGCACGGGCGCGGTCGAGTTCGGTGAGCGCCCGCCGGGCACGCTCGACGAGCGTCGCGCCCGCCTCGGTCGGGCGCATCCCGTGGCGGGTCCGCTCGAACAACGGCACCCCGAGCTCCTGCTCCAGGGTGCGGATCTGCCGGGTGACGGCGGGCTGGACCAGGTGCAGCAGCTCGGCCGCGCGGGTCACGCTGCCGACCTCGGCGACCGTCACCAACGCCTTGAGCTGCTTGAAGTCCACCGTCGCCCCTGCTCATCGCGGTCCGGTATGCGGGCATCATGATTCGGTATTTCACATACCGTCTCATCATCGCTCATGATAACCACATGACCGAGGAAGAGACCGAGATCGTCGCGCTCGTGGCCGGGTTCGTGGATCGTGAGGTCCGGCCCGTCGCGCGGGAGCTCGACCACACGGACACCTATCCCGAGAAGCTCGTCGACCAGATGAAGGCGATGGGCGTCTTCGGGCTGGCCGTGCCCGAGCCCTGGGGCGAGACCCAGGTCTCCGCGGAGTGCTACGCGTTGGTGACGGAGGAGCTCGCACGCGGCTGGATGAGCCTCGCCGGCGCGATGGGCGGCCATACCGTCGTCGCGAAACTCCTTGCCACATATGGCACTCAGGAGCAGAAGGACACCTACCTGCCGAAGCTGGCCACAGGCGAGATCCGCGCGACGATGGCGCTCACCGAACCCGGTGGCGGCTCGGATCTGCAGGCACTCCGCACCACGGCGCGACGCGAGGGCGACGAGTACGTGGTCGACGGCAGCAAGACGTGGATCACCAACGCGCGCCGGTCCCAGCTGGTCGCGTTGCTGTGCAAGACCGACCCCACCGCCGAACCCGCGCACAAGGGGATCTCCATCCTGCTGGTGGAGAAGGGGCCGGGTTTCGAGGTCTCACGGGATCTGCCCAAGCTCGGTTACAAGGGGGTCGAGAGCTGCGAGCTCTCCTTCGACGGCTTCCGCGCGCCGGTCACGGCACTGCTCGGCGGAGTCGAGGGCCGCGGATTCGCCCAGATGATGCGGGGCCTGGAGATCGGCCGGATCCAGGTCGCCTGCCGGGCACTCGGCGTCGGGCGGGCGGCGCTGGAGGATTCCCTGCGCTACGCCCAGGAACGCGAGAGCTTCGGCAAGCCGATCTGGCAGCACCAGTCGATCGGCAACCATCTCGCGGACATGGCGACCAAACTCGAGGCCGCCCGCCAGCTGGTGCACCACGCGGCGCGACGTTACGACTCTGGCGAACGCGCGGACATGGAGGCGGGGATGGCGAAGCTGTTCGCCTCCGAGGCCGCGATGGAGATCGCGCTCGACGCGGTCCGCATCCACGGCGGCTACGGCTACTCGACGGAGTTCGACGTCGAGCGGTACTTCCGTGACGCGCCACTGATGATCGTCGGCGAGGGCACCAACGAGATCCAGCGCGGAGTGATCGCGCGCCAGCTGATCGAACGGCACCGCATCCCGTCCTGAACACCGAGGAAGGCAGCATGCGTCCACCATTCGAGGGAATCACCGTCGTCGCGCTGGAGCAGGCCGTCGCCGCTCCGTTCGCCTCGCGTCAGCTCGCCGACCTCGGCGCCCGGGTCATCAAGATCGAACGCCGCGGAACGGGCGACTTCGCCCGCGACTACGACCGGACGGTGCACGGGCAATCGAGCTACTTCGTGTGGCTCAACCGGGGCAAGGAAAGCGTCGAACTCGACATCAAGGATCCGGCGGACCGGGCGCTGCTCGGCGCGATGATCGGCAAGGCGGACGTGTTCCTGCAGAACCTCGCGCCCGGCGCGGTGGAACGGCTCGGTCTCGACGCCGGGACGCTGCGCGCGGAACGTCCTGACCTGATCCACTGTTCGATCTCGGGCTACGGCCCGGAAGGTCCATATCGGACGAAGAAGGCCTACGATCTGCTGGTGCAGTGCGAAACCGGGCTCGTGATGTCCACCGGCACCCCGGAGACACCGGCCAAGGCGGGGATCTCGATCGCCGACATCGCCACCGGGATGTACGCCTACAGCGGCGTCCTCACCGCGCTGTACGACCGCGAGCGCACTGGCGAGGGAGCGAGCCTGCACGTCGCGATGATCGACTCGCTCGGCGAATGGATGAGCCAGCCCGCCTATTTCTCCCGTTACGGCAAGGAACCGCCGCGGCGCACGGCGGCGGCACATCCGTCGATCTCGCCCTACGGCCCGTACCGCACCGGGGACGATCGGGTCTTCCTGAGTGTCCAAAGTGAACGGGAGTGGATCGTACTGTGCCGGGACGTGTTGGGACAGGAGAAATTGGCCGAAGATCCGCGCTTCCGGACCAACGACGACCGCGTCGGCAACGACGGCGAACTCACCGCGATCCTGGAGGAGGCCTTCAGCGGCTTGACCGCGGACGAGGTCGGAGACCTGCTGGAGCGCGCCGGGATCGCCAACGCCCGGCTGCGGACGCCGGAGCAGTTCACCCGCCATCCGCAGCTGGCCGCGAGGAATCGGTGGCGCGAGGTGGAAACCCCCGCCGGGCCGCTGGAGGCGTTGCTCCCACCGGTCGAGGTCGCCGGCCGGGAGCCGATCATGGGGCCGGTACCCGCGCTGGGGGCGCACAGCGAGTCGATCCGGGCCGAGTTCGGTGCCCTTCAGGAGGTGCGAACGTGAAGGAAATCCTGCAGCCTGGTCCCGCGGAGGCGCTGGCTTCGCTGCTCGACGTCGAGCCGCCGGATCTGGACCGCGACGGCCTGCCCCTGCTTTGGCACTGGTTCTACCTGCTGGACCGGCCCGCGCAGGCCGATCTGGGGCCGGACGGACACCCGGTCCGTGGCATGGAGCCGGGGCGCCGCCGGATGTGGGCGGGCGGACGGGTGCGGACATTCGGCCCGCTGCGGTGCGGGCTGCCCGCCGAGCGGCACACGGAAGTGCTTTCCACAGAGGAGAAACAGGGCCGCACCGGACGGCTGACCTTCGTCGTGACCGGGCACAGGATCGTCCAGGGCGGCGAGGTCGTGGTCGAGGAGGAGCAGGACATCGTCTACCGCGACGCCGCCGCCGGGCGGGCGGAGGCCCCCGTCAAGGAGCCGGAGGTGCCGGCGGCCGAGGACGAATGGGCGATCGACGTCTCGCCGACGCTGTTGTTCCGCTTCTCGGCACTGACCTACAACGCCCACCGCATCCATTACGACCGCGACTACGCCCGCGACGTCGAGGGCTATCCGGGGCTGCTCACCCACGGCCCGTTGCAGGCGCTCGCGATGGCCGAGGCCGCGCGGCGGCGGGGGAGCAGCGGGAGGCTGGCCTTCGACTACCGGCTCATCGCGCCCTTGTTCGACCATCAGGGCATGATCGTGCGAGCGGACGGGGCCGGCACCGCCGTGCGTGATCGCCACGGACGGCGGACGGCGACCGGAACGATGCGGAGCCTCGGCCGGTGAACGAACTCCTGACCGCCGCGAAGACCTTCCTGTTCGTGCCCGGACACCGGCCGGATCGCTTCGCCAAGGCCGCGGCCAGTGGGGCCGACGTCGTGATCCTCGACCTGGAGGACGCCGTCGCGCCCGATCGGAAGGAGGCCGCCCGCGAGCACGTCCGGGCGTGGCTGGCGGAAGGCCATCAGGCGGTCGTCCGGATCAACGCCGCCGGAACCGCTTGGTACGACGACGATGTCGCGAGTGCCGGGCGCGCGCTCGCGGTGATGCTGCCCAAGGCCGAGAACCGTGCCGAGATCGATTCCCTCGCCGGGCGGCTGCCGGGTGTTCCGATCCTCCCGCTGGTGGAGACGGCGGCCGGGATCGCGGGCGCGGTGGAGGTCTGCGGCGCGGACGCGGTGGTGCGGCCCGCTTTCGGCAGCGTCGACCTGGCCGTCCAGCTCGGGGTCGACCACCGGTCACACGAGGCGTTGCGGTACGCGCGGTCCGCGCTCGTCGTCGCCGCGGCGGCCACGGGAAGGGCGGCCCCGATCGACGGTGTCACCACGGCACTCGACGACGACGCCGCACTCGCCGCGGATGTGGAGCACGCCAAGACCGTCGGGTTCACCGGGAAGCTGTGCGTGCATCCGCGCCAGGTCGCCGCCGCGAGCCGTGGGCTGGCCCCGTCGGACGGTGAGATCGAGTGGGCGCGGGACGTGATCGCGCGCGCCGGGGACGGCTCGGTGACCGTCGCCGGCGGCCAGATGGTCGACAAGCCGGTCGAAGCGCGGGCCAGGGCGATCCTGAAGCGCGCCGATCACTGACGGGCCGCGATCCCGTCGTACATGACCCGGCGGACCGCCCGGCTCATCGCGGCCTGCCTCTCCGGTGACGGGTCGCGCAGTTCGGACAGGATCGACGCGAGGATCATGCCGTTGATCGCGCGGGCGGTGGAGTCGACGTCCAGATCGTCGTGCAGGTAGCCGAGGCGGACGCCGTGATGCAGGTAGCCGGCGGTCAGTTCGGCGGCGGTCTCGTAGAAGTCCAGCACCCGTTCCCGCATCTCGGCGTCGATGCCCGCCGCTTCGAGCAGGAGGAACCGGGCCATCCGCGGGTCGCTGCCGAAGATCCGGGCGAGCGCGTCGCCGATCCGCGCGCTCTGCCTGCGGTACTCGGCGAGGCTGCTGACCGCGTCCGGCGCGTTGTCCGCGGCCAGCGCGCCGACCACCTTCTCGACCAGGTCCGTGATGACGTGGTCGACGATGTCCCGTTTGTTCTGGAAGTACCGATAGAAGGTGCCGTGCCCGATGCCCAGCCGGGCGGCGATGTCGGCGATCCCCGTCGCGTGGTAACCGCGTTCGGCGAAGCAGTCGAACGCGGTCTCCACGATCTCGCGCCGTAGTTCCTGCTTCTTCCGTGCGGCCCTGCTGACCGGGGTCTCCGTCGTCATCCCGCCAGCTTATTGCCCGGCGCGTTCAAATGACATACCGTTCCGGAAATGACACGTCATTCCGCGAGGGCGCTGGTGCTCGGCTGCGGCGGGACCCTGGGATTCGCCTGGACCGCCGCGGTCCTCGACGCGCTCGGCTGGGATCCCCGCGAGGCGGACGTCCTGGTCGGGACCTCGGCGGGGGCCGAGGCGGTGGCCATGCTCGGTGCGGGCATCCCGGCGAAGGCGATCCTCGACGCGGTGGCGGGCGCGCCCGGCGGTGACGCCGTCGTCGCCGCGCACGTCCGGCGGATGCCGGGCAGGCTCCCGCCGGTGCCGTTCCCGCGCTGGCCCGCGGCCGGATTGGTCCGGGCCGCGCTGCGCCGGGAAGTCGACCCGCTCGCCGGTCTGGCGGGTCTTCTACCCCAAGGCAGGGAAGACGCCGGCTGGCTGCGCGAACTCGGTGACGCGTTGGCGCCCGACGGCTGGGTCCCGCATCCAGCGACCTGGCTGATGGCCGCGGATCCGGCCGGGAAGCGGATCGCGCTCGGCTCCCCGGGAGCGCCGCCCGCACGCCTCGGCGAGGCGATCGCCGCGTCCTGGGCCATCCCTGGCTGGTTCCCTCCGTCCGTTGTGGACGGACGGCCGCTGCTCGACGGCGGCACGGTCTCCCCGACGTCGGCCGATTTCCTGCTCGGCCGCGACATCGGCGAGGTCGTCCTCATCGCGCCGATGAGCAGCGAGGGCGGAGCACCGGCCCGCGGCGCGGCCCGGCTGGAACGCCTGCTGCGGGCGGCGATGACCAGGCGTGTGGACGACGAGGTGCGGCGGCTGCGCGCGGCAGGTGTCCGGGTGGTCCGGATCGAACCGGCGCCGGCGGATCTCGCCGCCATGGGTGCCAACTTCATGGACGGACGGCGGCGCGAGCACGTGCTCGCCACGGCGTTGAGGACGGCACCGGGCCTGGTCGCCGACGCCTTCGCACGAGAGGGAGTGCGCGCATGAGCAAGTACCCGGAGCTCGACCTCGACGGCGCGCACGTGGCGATCACCGGCGCGGGGCAGGGGATCGGCCGCGCGACCGCGGAACGCATGGCCGCGCTCGGTGCCCGCGTGTCCATCGGCGATCTCGACCTCGAAGCCGCGAAACGGACCGCCGCCGACGTCGGTGGCACCGCGCATCCCCTGGACGTCGCCGACCCGGCGTCGTTCGCCGCCTTCCTCGGTGACGCGGAACAGGCGAACGGGCCGCTCGCGGTGCTCGTCAACAACGCCGGGATCATGCCGAACGGCGGTTTCCTCGACCTCTCCGACGAACTGAACCGGGCGACCATGGAGGTCAACGTCTTCGGCGTCGTCCACGGTATGCGGCTGGCCCTGCCCGGCATGCTGGAGCGGGGTCGCGGCCACATCGTCAACGTCGCGTCGCTTGCCGGGAAGTTCCCGGTCAAGGGGCTGGCGATCTACAACGCCAGCAAGTTCGCCGTCGTCGGGCTGACCGCGGCGACCCGGCTGGAGTACGCGCCGCACGGCGTGAGCGTCTCGGCCGTGCTTCCGTCGGCGGTCGACACCGCGCTGGCCTCAGGGCTCGACATGCGACCGATCCCGAAGGTGAAACCGGGCCGGATCGCGGACGCCGTCGTGGCTTCCGTCCGCACCCGCGCGGCCGAGATCGCCGTGCCCGGCTATGTCGGCGCGCTCGCCACCCTCGCGGCCGTGACACCCGAACCGGCGCTCGCCGCGTTCCGGCGGCTGGTCCGCGACGACCGCGCACTGCGGCCCGATCCACCGGAGCGGGCCGGCTATCGCGCCCGCCTCCACCAGGACACCCACCGGGAGGAAAACGCATGAACGCGCAGTACGACGCCGTCGTCGTCGGAGCCGGTTTCGGCGGGATGGGCGCGGCGATCCAGCTCAACCGGCTCGGCTACGACAATCTGCTCATCCTCGAACGCGAGTCGGACCTCGGCGGCACCTGGCATGTGAACCGCTATCCCGGGCTGGCCGTCGACATCCCATCGGCCACCTACTCGTACTCGTTCGAGCCGAATCCGCACTGGTCGCGGCTCTTCGCGCCGGGCGCGGAACTCAAGCGGTACGCCGAACACGTCGCGGACAAGTACCGCCTGAGGCGCTACATGCGGTTCGGCTCGGTGGTCACCGGCGCGGTCTGGGACGAGGCGAACGCGCATTGGACGGTCTCGCTCGCCGAGGGTGGGCCGGTCACCGCCAAGTATCTCCTCACCGCGACGGGATTCCTATCCCAGCCGAAGAAGCCCGACATCGCCGGCATCGACACGTTCCGCGGCAAGGTCATCCACACCACCGCCTGGGACGACGACCACGACCTCGCGGGCGAGCGGGTCGCGGTGATCGGCACCGGCGCGACCGCGGTCCAGCTGATCCCCGAGATCGCGAAGGTCGCGCGGGAGCTCACCGTGTACCAGCGGACGCCGATCTGGGTGAGCCCCAAACTGGACTTCCCGGTGCCCAAGGCGGTCCGGCGCGCGTTCGCCGCGGTCCCGCTCACCCAGCGGGCCGCCCGGCTGACCGGGACGGCGCTGCTGGAACTGATGATGGTCTCCGGTGTCCTGCACTACAAGCAGCTGCCGATGGCGAACCGGCTCGGCAAGCTGTGGTGCCAGGCGCATCTGCGCCGTCAGGTGCGGGATCCGCGGCTGCGCGCCGAACTGACGCCGCGCTATTCGTTCGGCTGCAAGCGCCCGACGTTCTCCAACGAGTACTACCCGGCCTTCACCAAGGACCACGTGCACCTGGAGACGACCTCGATCGCGAAGATCGACGAAACCGGGATCGAGACGGCGGACGGCCGTCGGCGGGAGATCGACGTCCTCGTGCTGGCGACCGGATTCGACCTGTGGGAGGCGAATTTCCCGGCGATCGAGATCATCGGCCGCGACGGCCGGAACCTCGGGAAGTGGTGGCGGGAGAACCGTTTCCAGGCGTACGAGGGGGTCGCGATCCCGAAGTTCCCCAACTTCATCTCGCTCAACAGCCCGTATTCCTACTCGGGACTGTCCTATTTCACCACCATCGAGACGCAGATGCGGCATATGGACCGGCTCTTCGGCGCCATGCGGCGGCGAGGCGCGACTGAGTTCGAAGTCACGCAGGAGGCCAACGACGCGTTCCTCGACCGGATGACCGAACGCCTCGGCGACTCGATCTTCACCCTCGGGAACTGCGCCCCGGCGAACAGCTACTACTTCAACCCGCACGGGGAGGCGACCCTGCTCCGGCCGTCCTCCACGTTGAACGCCATCAAGGAGGCACAGAGCTTCCCCATCGAGGACTACACGTTCGCCTAGCGGGCGAGGGGTGCCGGAACCCCGCGCGGTCCCGGCACCCTTGACGCTTACTGCTTGCGAAGCCGCAGCGTGACAGCTGCGCCCGCGGCGGCGAGGAAGACCGCGCCGAGCGCGTACGGCCACCACGGAACCTCGTTGTCGCCCACCGGGGCGGAACCGTAACCGCCGGCGGCACCGGTGCGGTCGTAGGTCGAGCCGGGCAGCTTGTCGCCGTAGCGGCTCTGCAGGGCTTCGCGGTACGCGGCGAGCGTCATCGTCTCGCCGGTCTTCGCCACCGACGAGCCGTCGAGGACGGTCACGGTGTCCCCGTCGACGGCGTACCAGGCGCCCGCCTGAGGTTCGCTCAGGAGGTAGCCCTTGCCGACCCGCGCCGCGAGGCGCTTTTCGACGTCACCCGAGGCGACGTTGTAGACCGACCAGCCCGTGCCTTCGCGCTGCGACCACACGGTGGCGGCATCGCCGTTGCCCAGGGTGGCGGGAGTGGCGACGTAGGCGAGCTCGGCCGGGACCGAGGAAGTACCGGCGATGAAGGCGGCGGTCGGCTGGTACACCGCCACCGGTGTCCGCGGATCGGCCTTGGCGGTCCTGGCCGCGATCGCCGTGTCCGCCTTGGCGGCGCCCGGGAACTGCGCTTTGGCGAGCCGCTGGGTGGTCGCGTCACTGGTGACCACTGTGGACACCGCGGCGAGGTCGGCGGCGGTGGGCGCGCCGCTGGGGGCGTCGGCGGCGGAGGCCTGGCCGCCGAGTGCCAGTGACAGTCCGAGAGCGAGGATCGTGGCGCCGAGGAAGGTTCGCTTCATGGTTTCAGTCCTTGATCCCGTAGACGGTGTGGGTCCAGGTGAACGAGTTGTTGGACCGGTAGGCGTTGTAGCTCATCTGGTTGTAGCGGGGGCTCGAACCCCACGGGTCGCCGTAGTACACCGTCGTCGCGCCGTTCGTGTTGTCGTAGCCGTAGAGCACGTGCATGTGGCCGCCACCGTTACGCCAGCCGATCCGGGTGCCGATCGGCTGCCGCACGTCGACCTGGCCCTTGATGGAGGCGAAGCTCAGCGTCTGGCCGGACGAGCTGTAGGTACCGACGTTGCTGAACCCCAGCCAGCGGAACACCCGCTGCTGATCGCTCAGGTAGCCCTGGTTGTTCGCGCAGTCCGTTCCGGACTCGTTGTGCGCGATCTGGCAGAACTTCGTCTGGGTGAGGGAATGCCCCCACCACGCGGCGATCGTGTTGCCACTGGCGTCCCAGCACCAGTTGCTCTTCTCCTGTGCCTGCATCCTGATCGGGATCGTGGTGGCCGCCGTGATGGCGGGTGCCGCGGTGGCGGGCGCCTGCAGGGCGACCAGCGCGGCGACACCGGCGCAGGCCGTGGCCAGCCCGCGCCTGAACGAGATCTTCATCGTCGGAACACTCCTAACTGGATGATCGAACGCGAAGCACGCGCGGGCGGCTACCCGTAAGGGATCAGGTGGGGACTCCGGCTACCCGAACGAGTGGCCGACCGGCGCGAGCAGGGGGTCTGCGCTGTGGCGAAGTGACAGAGGGGCACTGCGAACAGTCTGAGATTCACCCTCCGGTGGTCTCGTGGCAAGGTTCGCGGCAATACCTAAGGGTCCGTATTGCCGCGGCGGGGGCCGGTGTCACCGCAGGTCGGCGTCGACCGTTCGAGTTAACGGTGCGGTGAGGTCGTGACTCCGGTGGTGTGGACCAGCGGAAAGCGCGCGGCTCTTGGTCACTGTTCGTGTTCCCGCCTTTCGGCGGGTGTCCTCTCGGTATGGTCCCGGGCATGCCGACGATCGGTACGGCACCGGTGTTCGTGGCCCGCGACGCCGAATTGGCCGAACTGGTGCGCGTCGCCACGCGCCCGCCGTCGGTCGCCGTCGTCGAGGGCGAGCCGGGGGTGGGCCGGAGCCGGCTGCTCGAAGAACTGGCCGCCCATCCCGGGATCGCGACGCGCGTGGTCTGGTCCGCCCGGTGCGGTTCGTTCGCGCGGCCGTGCCGGCTGGCGCCGTTGGTCGACGCGCTGCTCGCCAGGAGCGCGATGGCCGCCGCCCACGCGGCGGGCTTCTCACCGGTGACCGGGGTCCTCCGGCGGCTGATCCCCGAATGGTCCCCGTGGCTGCCGCCGTTCCCGGAGAACGCGGACGCCGAGACCGTCCGGCAGCAGGAGTTCCGAGCCGTGCGCGAAGTGCTGGCCGGCTGCGGTCCGGCGGTACTGGTGCTCGACGACGTCCACTGCGCGGACGACGACACGAGGGAGTTCGTGCGCGGGCTCGCGGCGTCCCCGGCCGCGGGGCTGAGCGTGGTGGTGAGTACGGCGGCGTGCGGGCCGCGGCGATTCCCGGCGCCGCGCGAGACCGCCGCGCAACTCTCGCTCCCGGCGTTCACCGCCGCCCAGGTGCGGACGCTGCTGGACGCGTCTTTCGGCCGCTGCGCACCGGATGTCGCCGAAGCGGCGCACCGGCGCACGTCCGGGATCGCCGTCGACCTGACGGCGTTGGTCCAGAGCGTCGGCGACACGGCCGAATCCCTTTCGGCGGACAAGCTGGCCTCGGCGACCGTGCCGCCTGCCGTGCGGAGCCGGGTTTCCGAGCTGATGGCGGCGATCGGCCCGGCCGCACAGGACGTCGTCCGCGCGGCGGCGGTACTGGGATCGCCCGCGGGGGAACAGGATCTGGGCGCGGTCGCAGGCGCGTCCGCGGAGGTCTCCGGTGCGATCACCGAAGCGGTGGAGGCGGGGCTGCTGCGGGACCTCGGCCGCAGCCGCTACGTCTCGGGGAGCCCGCTGATCGCCGAAGCGGTCTACGCGTTGCTTGCCGGACCTCAGCGATGCGCGATGCACGGACGAGCCGCCGCCCGGCTCGCCGCGAGCGCCGAACCTTTCGCGTCCCTCATCGCCCGTCACGCGCGGCTGGCCGGCGACATCGCCGCGTGGACACAGTGGACCGGCGTCGCGGTCGACAACGCCATCGAAGACGGCCGCACCGAGGAAGCGAGCCGCCTGCTCGAAGCGGCCTTGCGGGACACGGATCTCCCGCGGACCGCGCGCGAATCGTTCGCCGTCCGGCTCGGCAGGGAACTGCCGCGCAGTATCGCGCACGCCGGCACGGTCCGGCTGCTGCGCGAGATCCTGCGCGAATGGCCGCTGAGCAAGGCCGCGCGGGGCGAGATCCGCGTCCACCTCGGGCAGGTGCTGATCAACCAGGTCGGCAAGGTCGAGGCGGGCAGGCTCGAGATCGAACTGGGCGCGGCCGATCTCGGCAGGCGGCAGGCGCTGCTCGCCAGAGGGCTGGTCACCCTGGCGCTGCCGCATATCGGCACCGTCCCGGTGGAGGAGAACCTCCGCTGGCTCGCCGAGGCCGAACAGGTCAGCAAGGGGGAGCACGACGCCGGATTGCTCGCCGCGATCACCGCGAACCGGCTTTCGGCGCGTATGCAGATCGCCGATCCGGCCGCCTGGCAGGAGATCGCGGATCTGCCGAGGGCACCGGAGTCGGCGGAGGTCTGCCGCCAGGTGGCCCGCACCTACATCAACCTGGCCGACGCGGTGGCGTGGAACGGGCACTACCCGGTGGCGCGGGCCTACCTCACGACGGCGCGGCGGCTGATCCGCGACGACCATCAGCCCTATCTCGACGCGCTCGCCGACGGCACGGAACTGCGCCTGGATCTCGCGATGGGGGAGTGGGCGAGTGTCGCGGAGAAGGCGCGCGCGATGCTGACGCGGGTCGACAAGGACGGTTCGCTGGCGGCCGAGCCGTTGCTCGTGCTCGGCTGGTACGAGTACGGGCAGCACCGGCCGACGGCGGCCCTGCGTAGTTTCGACGCGGCGTTCGCGCTTTCCGCGGGCAGTGTGCCGGTGCAGGCTTCGGCGTACGCGGGCCGCGTCGCGGTCCATCAGGCGGGCAAGGATCTGCAAGCGGCCCGGCGCCTGGCCGAGTTCGGCCTGGAGACCGTGCGCCGCAAGAACAACTGGGTCTGGGCGGCCGAGCTGATGCCGTTCGCCGTGCGCACGATGCTCGGGCTCGGGCAGCACGTCGAGGCGCGGGAACTGCTCGCCGAGTACCGGCAGGGCATCGACGGCAAAGACGCCCCGGTCGCGAACGCGTCGGCGCTGCTGTGCCGGGGCATGCTCACCCAGGCGCGCGGCGAAACGCTTCCCGCCGCGGAGCTGCTGCTCGGAGCCGCACAGGCCTACAGCGCGCTACCGCTCCCGTATTTCGCCGCATACGCCGACGAACTCGCGGCCGGTTGCTTCTCCGAAGCCGGAGCACAGGAGCGCGCCGTGGCCTCCTTCACCACCGCGGAGACGACGTACGCGGGTCTCGGCGCCGCCGTGGACGCGCTCCGCTGCCGCCGGTCGCTGCGGCGATGCGATCCGGAGATGCCCCGGCGTGGCCGCAAGGGGTACGGCGAAGCGTTGTCCCCGAGGGAACTCGAAGTCGCCAGGCTCGCGGCCCAGAACCTCACGAACCGGGAGATCGGCGAGCGGCTGTTCCTGTCGCCGAGGACGGTCGAAATCCACGTCGGACGGGCGCTCCGGAAATTGGGGCTGCCTTCGCGCACCGTCCTGACCGCTGATCTGCTCAGCGACATTCCCTAAGGGCACGTATTCGTCCGTTCGCTGGGTAAGGCTTAAGAAACCGCTGGTCAGGGGTGGTTTCTTTAAATAGTGGGGCGATCGCCGTATTCCACTATTGTTCCGTTTTCGCCGCCGATCGACAGTTGTCGGGCAGTCGCGCTTTCCTCGAAAGGAATCACCGTGAGCAGAAAACGGATCTTGGGCGTGGTCGCCCTGACCTTGGCCGCGCTGGCGCCGGCGGCGGGTCTAGCTGGTGCGGCGCCGTCGGACCCCCTTGGCGCCATCACCCCGACCGACGCCGCACCCTTGCCGACCGGTGGCGTCCACGGCCAGAGCATCGGTGGCTCGCCCGCGTCGGTGAAGGACTACCCGTACGTCATCGCCGCGCTGCGGGAAGGCGGTTCGCGGCCGAAGGGGCAGAGCTGCTCCGGCTCCGTCATCGCGCCGCGGAAGGTGCTGGTCGCGGCCCACTGCAGGGAATTGGCAGGCGAGAAGAGTGTCCTTTACGGACTGGACGACCTGAAGAGCGCGGGCGGCACCCAGCTGAAGGCCGTCGACTACAAGATCCATCCCGAGTTCACCCAGCCCTGGTACGGCTACGACGTCGCGGTGATCACCGTCGACGGCGACATCCCGGTCCCGCCCGGCGGCTACGCGAAGGTCGCCACCTCCGCGGACACCGGTCTGGAGACGCCTGGCAAGGACGGGTTCAGCCTCGGCTACGGCAAGAAGGACATCAACGACTCCACTCAGGACGTCACGCTGCACAAGCTGACCCTGCCGATCGTGAACGCGAGCCAGTGCACCGGCGTGGAGAACGGCGTCGACCCGAAGACGATGATCTGCGCCGGCTACTCCGACGGCCGCAAGACCATCCTCCCCGGTGACAGCGGCGGCCCGTTCGTCGTCGACGGGAAGGTCGTCGGCGTCGCTTCGTGGAGCCGCAGCGACTTCCGCTGGTACAGCGTCTACAGCAGGCTCAACAACGAGATGGGGGACTGGGTCGCCCAGCAGATCGGCGGCGAACAGCCGGGCGACGTCTTCACCCTCGCGGCTTCGCCTTCGTCCGTGAAGGTACAGCCGGGCAAGTACGTGTCGGCGAGTGTCACGAGCAAGCCGGGCAAGAACGGTGCCGAAAACATCACGCTGTCGGCGTCGGGCCTGCCCGAGGGGGCCAAAGCCACGTTCCAGCCCGCCACGATCAAGGCGGGCGAGGTGGCGAAACTGACCATCGAGACCGCATCCGGCACTCCGGAAAAGGCTTACCAGGTCACGATTTCCGGAAAGGGAACCACCGAAACGGCCACCGCGGGCCTGTCGCTCACCGTCGGCGCCGGCGAACCTCCCGCCGGCGATCTGAAAGTGACCGTGAACCCGTCTTCGGGATCCGGACGCGCGGGTTCACTGGTGAGCGCGACCGTCACCGCGACCGGCGGAACCGGCTCGATCACGCTGTCCGCCAGCGGATCCGGGTTGCCGATCAACCCGTTCTTCTCGCCGCAGAGCGTGTCGAGCGGCGGCAGTTCGACCATGCAGGTCTTCGCGCCGTTCCAGCCGGGCACGTATCCGGTCACGGTGACCGCCAAGGACGGCGGCGGCAAGACCGCGACCACCACGTACACCCTCACCGTCCAGTGATCTTCGTCGAAACAGAGGGGACTTCCCATGCGTGACAAGACGAAAACCCTGCTGGCGCTCGGCCTGCTGAGCCCGCTGCTCGCGCTCGGGGCCGGGACGGCCGTCGCCGCCGAGGCCGAAGGCGTCGTGATCCCGGCCAAGGAGCACTACGGCGACCAGTACATCGTCGTTCTCCATGACGTCGCCGCCGCGGGGCAGTCGGCGTCGGCCGATCTGGCGAAGCGGTACGGCGGCGAGGTGCGTTCGGTCTGGACGTCGGCCGTACGCGGCTTCTCGGCCAAGAGCATGACACCCAAGGAAGCACGGAAGCTGGCCGCCGACCCGTCGGTCAAGGCGGTGTACGAGGACGGCACCGCGCGCGGCACCGGCACCCAGCCGAACCCGACGTGGGGCCTGGACCGGGTCGACCAGAAGAACCTTCCGCTCGACAAGGCCTACACCTACCCCAACGAGGGCGCGGGTGTCACCGCGTACGACCTCGACAGTGGCATCAACCCGTCCAACCCGGAGTACGAAGGCCGCGCCAGCCTTGGCAAGGATTTCATGGGCGGTGACGGGAAAGACTGCCACGGGCACGGCAGTCACACGGCGGGCACGATCGGCAGCAAGACCTACGGCGTCGCGAAGAAGGTCAAGATCGTCGGGCTGAAGGTGCTGGGCTGCAACAACTCCGGGCCGGACTCGGGCATCATCGACGCCGTCGACTGGGTGACGGCCAACGCGCGGAAGCCCGCCGTGGCGAACATGAGCCTGACCATGGACGCCCCCGGGGTGGGGGACGACGCGGTGAAGCGGTCGATCGCGTCGGGCGTCGTCTACGGCGTGGCGGCGGGCAACGCCTCCACCGACGCCTGCAACACCAGCCCGGCCCGGGTGCCCGAGGCGATCACGGTCAACGCCTCGGATTCCTCGGACAACCGGTCCTCGTTCTCCAACTACGGGAGCTGCACCGACATCTTCGCGCCCGGCACGAACATCACGTCGCTGAGCCCGAGCAACGGCGGAACCGCGGGGATGAGCGGGACGTCCATGGCGACACCGCATGTCGTCGGCGCGGCCGCGCTGTACCTGTCGGCCAACCCGGGCGCCACTCCGCAGCAAGTGCGGGACGCGCTGGTGAACGGCGCGACCGCGGGCGTCATCAAGAACGCCGGCAGCGGCTCGCCGAACAAGCTGCTGAACGTCTCTTCGATCGGCAGCGGTGGCCCCGGCCCGCAATGCGGGGTCAAGTCGAACACCACGCCGGTGTCCATTCCGGACGCCGGGGCGGCGGTGACCAGCTCGGTGACCCAGGAGGGCTGCGACGGCAGGGCTTCCGCGTCGCTGCCGGTGAAGGTGGACGTCTCGCACACCTACACCGCGGACCTCGTGCTCGACCTGATCGGGCCGAGCGGCAAGGCCTACCGGCTCAAGGACTCCGGCGGCGTCGGATCGGCCGACGGTGTGCACCAGACCTACACGGTCGACGCCTCCGGTGAGGCGGCCAACGGCACCTGGAAGCTGAGCGCGCAGGACGTCTACCGGTTCGACACCGGCTCGATCGACGGGTTCGCCATCACGTTCTGAACCCACTGAGGCTCGCCGGCAGGGCGGGGAGGGAAGCACCGGCGGGGCCGCTTCGGCGGTCCCGCCGGTGTCCGTTCGCAGGGGCGTGTCGCGAAAGCCACTTTCGGGACATCAGAGGTCGCGAAAGTGGGGCGGTTTCAACTGGTTGTTGCAAGTAGTGCTTTGTCGAGTGCTTGTGCTGGTGTGAGGAGGCCGAGTGTAGGGCGTGGTNGTTGCGAAAGCCACTTTCGCAACCTTCAACGTTGCGAAAGTGGCTTTCGCAACACACCCCGCCCTGGTCCGGCAACCCCTTGGCAGCTTCCGGCCACCGGCCGAACCATGCCTTGACGCTAACTAAGCCACCCTTAGTTTCCCCCTATAACTTTCCAAAGGGGGCGAGATGCCGAAGATCGGTGGCCGTCCGGCGACGATCGCGCGGGACGACATCCTGCGTGCCGGTCGTGAGCTGGGGATGCGCCGGCTCAGTGTCAAGGCGGTCGCGGTCCGGCTGGGGGTGACCGCGACGGTGAGCGGCAGCGGGTGTCCATCGCCCGCGCGTTGCTCAAACCGGCGCCCGTGCTGCTGGTCGACGAGGCCACCAGCGCGCTGGACACCGAGAACGAGGACGCCGTGGTCCGCTCGCTCAGCGCCGACCCCGTGCCGAGGACGCGGGTGATCGTCACCCACCGGATCGCCGGGATCCGGCACGCGGACCGGGTGCTCTTCCTGGAGGACGGGCGGATCGCCGAGGACGGCACCGTCGAAGAACTCCTTGCCAGGAAAGGACGTTTCGCCGAGTTCTGGCGGCGGCAGATCGACGCCACCGGCTGGAGGATCACCGCGAGATGACCCACACTCAAGGTGCCGTGGAGTGGGTCGTCACCCGCGACGGCAGACGGCTCCACGCGATGGTGCACCCCGGGCCGGAGGGTTTCACCGGGCCGGCGGTCGTGTTCGAAGCGGGAGCCGCCGCCGCCCGCTCGTCCTGGGCGGCGGTCCAGCCGGAGGTCGCCCGGCACGCCCGCGCGATCGTGTACGACCGGTCCGGGCTCGGCCGCAGCGCCCCCGACCCCGGCGGACGCACCCTGCGCCGGATGGCCGACGACCTCAACGACGTCCTCGACCATTTCGGCCAGGGGCAGTACGTCCTCGCCGGGCACAGCGCCGGCGGGCCGATCGTGCGGCAGGCCGCGGCCCGCCGCCCGGAGCGGATCGCCGGGCTGGTGCTGGTCGATCCGACCGACGAAGCCGCGGACGTCCTCTTCGGCCGCGTCTTCCGCACCGGTGAACGCGTCGTGCTCCGGCTCGGCGCCGTGCTCGCGCGGCTGGGCCTGCTCAAGTTCCTTTTCCGCGGCCTGCTGAAGGGGATCCCGGACGACGTCCGCCGCGACCTCGAACGGGAGGCGTTCACCGTCGGGACGGTGTCGACCCAGCGGGAACAGGCCCGCACCTTCCTCGACGAACTGGCCCTCTGGCGGCAGGATCCGCCTGTGCTCGGCAACATCCCGGTCACCGTGGTGTCCGGCGGCCTCGGCGGAAGCGGGTTTTCCGCCGCGATGAGGGCTCAGGCGAACGCCTCACACGCCCATCGGGTGGCCCTCTCGCCTGGCGGCAGGCACGTCATCGCGGAGCGTTCCGGCCACTACATCCCGGTGACCGAACCCGGCGTGATCGGCCGCGAAATCCTCAGGTTGACGCGAGCGTCCGCCTGAGCTCTTCGTAGGTCGGGGCGAGCGTCCGGAGGGTCGCGGCGGCGCGTGCGTCGTCCTCGACGACGAGGTCGTACTGCAACGAGCCGATCAGCCTGGCCTGCGTGGTGAGGACGGCGGCGGCCTCGTCGCGGCCGATCCGGCGCAGGCACGCCGCGGCGTCGGCCGTCCGCCGGGCACCGAGGCGGACCACGAAATGGACGAGCAGCCCGCGCAGTTCCGGGTCGCGACCGTCGCCGATCCGCGCGGCGAGCGCGAGCGCCGCGTCGCCGTTGCCGAGCGTGCCGGGCGGGACGCCGGTGTCGTCCTGCCCGCTGAGCCGCCTGATCGCCCTGGGAAGGGACGCCACGATCGCGGACTCGTCCTCGACGACGGTGTGCCGCACGAACTTCGTCCGCATCGTGTGAGGTTTGCCGTACGCGACCGTTTCGGCGCGCCAAGCGGCGGCGAAATCCGCTCGGGGGATCCGCGCGTACGGGTAACCCTGCGGGTCGTGGGCGGTGACGGATTCGTCGTCCGCGGCGAGCGCGACCAGGAAATGGTCGGCGCCGATCGGGCCGGTCATACCCGGCTGGTGCCGCAAATGCCCCATCTCGACCGGACCGAGCAGCACCGGGCCGTCGGCGAGGCTTTCGACGAGCCGGGCGAACGCGACGTCCGGATCCGGCTCGCTCGCCGTCTCCGCGCGCCAGCCGAGGACTTCGAGGGCCTCGCCGATACCGAGATCGGGATCCCAGCCGAAGGCGTCGAAGAACGGCAGCGAACCACCGATCAGCTGCATGCCGAAGGGGCTGCCGGTCACGGTTTCGAGCACGTCGGCTCCCGGCGCCTCGGAGCTGAGCATCATCGCGAGGGAATGGGCGTAGCAATAAGGGCCGGAGCCGCGATAAGGAATATCGATCACGTGTTCGACGATGCCATTTTCCGGGCGAAAACGCCACTACCGGCCTCGTCCGTTGTGGACAGTGAATTCATCACCCGTCCGGGGGTTTCGCGGCCACTCAACGGGTTTTATCCAGGCGACACCGGTGGTCCCGGTTGCCCTCGACGATCAAGCCGCTCCAGGATGACCACGACTTGGGCTCGCTGTCCCCGCTGTCCTGACCTGGGCCGACGGGAGCGAGAGGTGAGGCGGAGGCGGCATGGCGGAACGTCGGGGGCGGAATCGGTGGCGCCGGGGCATCGCGGTGCTCACGGTGGCGCTCGTGGTTTTGCTGATGGGTGCACCGCTGCCCGCGAACGCCCAGATCCAGCCGCGCGGAGCGGGTACCGAACGGCCGATCGGGCCGGAACCGGTGTACTCCGGGCTGGCGCACGGCGGTATCACGATGGCTGCCAACTCCGTCGTGCAGTGCGGCGTCGGCGTGGTCTGCAACGAGTCCGCGAGCAACGCGAGCCCGGTGTCGTGGATCAAGACCGACCCGGCCGCGCCCGGAAACACGGCGTCCGCGGCGAGCTTGAACGTCCCGGCCGGCGCGAAGGTACTCAACGCCCGCCTGTACTGGCAGTTCAACCCGGTCGCCAGCAGCGGGACCTCCGGCGACGGCAACCGCGGCAACCAGGTCTCCGTGAAGGCCCCGGGTTCCGGGACCTACCAGCGGATCACCGCCGAAACCTACGACTGGTTCCCCGCGACCACCACGGGCGGGTTCCCGACCCTGTACGCCTACGGTGGCGCCGCCGACGTCACGTCTCTCGTGGAGAGCGCCGGCGCCGGGCAGTACACGGTGGCCGACATCCAGGCCTGCCAGGGCCAGTCGATCAGCGGGACGAACCTCGGCTGCTGGGGCGGCTGGTCGCTGGTGGTCGCCTACGAACTGCCCAGCGAGCCGCTGCGCTACCTGCAGGTGTGGGACGGTCTGCAGCGGGTGGCCGGCGGTACCACGCCGAGCTCGGCGACCATCGCGCTGAGCGGGATCAAGGCGCCGACCTCGCGTCAGCCCAACGTCGAACTCGGCATCGTCGCGGGTGACGGTGACGCGCCCATCACCGGCGACTACCTCCAGGTCGGCCCGGACGCGTCCAGTCTCCAGACCATCGCCATGCCCGCGCCGGGCGGCGTGGCGACCAACAACGCGTTCAGCAGCCGCATCGACCGCGTCACGGCCACCGGTTCGGGCACCAATGTCACTTCGCGCGTGCCCAACCCGGTGAACAACGTCGGCTACGACTCCCGCAGCATCGACATCACCGGCAAGGTCCCCGCCGGGACCACCGCGCTCCAGGTGAAGATCGGCACCGTCGGCGACGCGCTGTACCCGCAGACGATCTGGCTCGTCACCGACGCGCTCGAACCCGACCTCCAGATCACCAAGGCCAACGACCCGGTCGGCAACACCGACGACAACCCGCCGGGCTACGTCACCAAGGGCGGCGAGGTCACCTACAGCTTCGACGTCGCCAACCGGCACGCCGACGGCAGTGTCACCGACCTCGACACCGCGACGAACGTGGTGCTCACCGACACCCTGCCCGACGGCGTCACGTTCGTGGCCGGGTCCAATCCGAACTGTTCGGCCGTCGGTCAGCTGGTCACCTGCAACCTGCGGAACCTGAGGCCGGAGCAATCGCAGAAGGTCGACTTCAAGGTCAAGGTCGGTGCGTCGGTGCCGGACGGCACCAAACTCGACAACACCGCCAAGCTGACCTTCCGCGGCGAGGACACCGGACGGCCGCAGGAACGCACGTCGAACACGGTGCGGAACACGGTCACCTCGCCCGGATACCAGCTGACGAAGACGGTCGACCTCGCCGAGGCGATCCCGGGCGACACCCTGACCTACCAGGTGACCCTGCGGAACACCGGGGTGATCCCGGTGCCCGCGCTGACGGTGCGCGACACCTTGCCGCCGGGGACGACCTACGTGTCCTCCACGCCGTCGAAAGGCACCGCGTCCGGTACCGGGCCGATCGACTGGGCCGTGAACGGTCTCGCCGTCGGGGAGACGGCCACGTTGACGGTGCGTGTGAAGGTCGAAGAGGCCGCCATCGGCAAGGAGCTGGTGAACCGCGCGAACGTCCCGATCGGGCCGCCGCCGGTCGTCCCACCGGATAACCGCTGCCCGGACGATCCCGCCGCCGCCTGCGCGAAGACGAAGGTGCCGCCGCCGTCGTACACGGTGACGAAGACCGCGGACAAGGAATCCGCCGACCCTGGTGACGTCGTCCGCTACAAGGTCACCGTCGCCAACACCGGAAAGGTGACCGCGGCGGACCTCAAGGTCGTCGACGATCTGACCGGCGTGCTGGACGACGCGGTCTACCAGAACGACGCCACCGCCTCGCCCGGTTCGGTGACCTACGCGGAGCCGAAGCTGACCTGGACGGGAACGCTCGCGGCGGGGGCCGGCGCGGAGTTCACCTACACGGTCAAGGTCAAGAGCCCGAACACGGGTGACAACCGGCTGAAGAACGTGGTGACGACGGAGACTCCAGGTGGGAATTGCCCGCCGGGGTCGACGGATCCGAAGTGTGGCACGACGACGCCGGTTTCCGGTTTGCTGATCGAGAAGTCGGTGGACAAGCAGTCGGCGAACCCCGGCGACGTCGTGAAGTACACGGTGACCGTGCGGAACACGGGGCAGACGAAGCTGACCGATGCGACGTTCACCGATGACCTGACCCAGGTTCTCGACGATGCCACCTACCAAAACGATGGTGCGGCGACGATCGGCGGTGTCACCTATGCGGCGCCGAAGCTGACCTGGACTGGAGACCTCGAAGTCGGTGCCACGTCGACGGTGACCTACACGGTGAAGGTCAAGAACCCCAACCCCGGCGACAAGAAGCTGTCCAATGTGGTCACTTCGGAGACGCCAGGCGGTAACTGCCCACCGGGTTCGACGGATCCGAAGTGCGGGACCACGACGCCGGTTTCCGGTTTGCTGATCGAGAAGTCGGTCGACAAGCAGTCCGCGAACCCGGGTGACGTCGTGAAGTACACGGTGACCGTGCGGAATACGGGGCAGACGAAGCTGACCGATGCGACGTTCACCGACGACCTGACCCAGGTTCTCGACGACGCTGATTACCAGAATGACGGTGCGGCGACGATCGGTGAGGTGTCGTACGCGGCGCCGAAGCTGACGTGGACCGGTGACCTGGAAGTCGATGCCACCTCTACGGTCACGTACACCGTGAAGGTCAAGAACCCGAACACGGGCGACAACGTGCTGAAGAACGTGGTCTCGTCGGAGACTCCGGGTGGGAATTGCCCGCCGGGGTCGACGGATCCGAAGTGTGGCACGACGACGCCGATTTCCGGTTTGCTGATCGAGAAGACCGTGGACAAGCAGTCGGCGAACCCCGGGGAGGTCGTGAAGTACACGGTCACGGTGAAGAACACCGGGCAGACGAAGCTGACCGGTGCGACGTATACCGACGATCTCACGCAGGTTCTCGATGACGCGGACTATCAGAACGACGGTGCCGCGACGATCGGTGAGGTGTCGTACGCGGCACCGAAGCTGACCTGGACCGGCGATCTCGAAATCGGTGCCACGTCGGTGGTGACCTACACGGTGAAGGTCAAGAATCCGGCCCCCGGCGACAAGAAACTCATCAACACCGTCACGTCGGAGACTCCGGGTGGGAATTGCCCGCCGGGCTCCACGGATCCGAAGTGCGGCACGACGACGCCGGTTTCCGGGCTGCTGATCGAGAAGACGGTCGACAAGCAGTCGGCGAACCCCGGCGACGTCGTGAAGTACACGGTGACCGTGCGGAACACGGGCCAGACGAAGATCTCCGGTGCGACGTTCACCGACGATCTCACGCAGGTTCTCGATGACGCGGACTATCAGAACGATGGTGCCGCGACGATCGGCGGTGTCACGTACGCGGTACCGAAGCTGACCTGGACCGGTGATCTGGAAGTCGATGCCACGTCGACGGTCACGTACTCGGTGAAGGTCAAGAACCCGAACACCGGTGACAACCGGCTCAAGAACGTGGTGTCGTCGGAAACCCCGGGCGGGAACTGCCCGCCGGGGTCGACGGATCCGGACTGCGGCACGGAAACCCCGGTTTCCGGCCTGGAGCTCAAGAAGACGGTCGACAAGCAGTCGGCGAACCCCGGTGACGTCGTGAAGTACACGGTCACGGTCAAGAACACCGGTCAGACGAAGCTGACCGGCGCCACCTTCACCGACGACCTGACCCAGGTGCTCGACGACGCCGTCTACCGGAACGACGGCGCGGCGACGATCGGTGAGGTGTCGTACGCGGTACCGAAGCTGACGTGGACCGGCGATCTCGAAATCGGCGCCACCTCCACGGTGACCTACTCGGTCCAGGTGAAGAAGCCGGGCGACGGCGACAAGAAACTGTCCAATGTGGTCACTTCGGAGACCCCGGGCGGGAACTGCCCGCCGGGCTCGACCGATCCGGACTGCGGCACGACCACCCCGGTCTCCGGGCTGCTCATCAAGAAGACCGCCGACAAGAAGTCGGTCGACCCCGGCGACACGGTGAAGTACACGATCACCGTCACCAACACCGGGCAGACGAAGCAGGACAACGCCACCTTCACCGACGACATGACCGAAGTCCTGGACGACGCCGACTACCAGAACGACGGCGCGGCGACGATCGGCGGCGTCACGTACGCGGCGCCGAAGCTGACGTGGACCGGCACGCTGGAGATCGGGCAGACCTCGACCGTGACCTACACGGTCAAGATCAAGAACCCGAACCCCGGTGACAAGAAACTGTCCAATGTGGTCACTTCGGACACCCCGGGCAACAACTGCCCGCCGGATTCGACCGACCCGAACTGCGTCGCGGACGTGCCGTCCCGCGAACTGACGGTCAAGAAGACGTCGGACAAGCAGACCGCGAACCCCGGTGACGTCGTCACCTACACCGTCACGGTCACCAACACCGGCAAGGTCGATCTGGTCGGCGAGGACGCCGCACGGGTCACGGACGACCTGTCCGAGGTGCTCGACGACGCCGACTACGCCGACGACGCCGTGGCGGCCCCGGTCGCCGGGACGTTCGCCTTCACCGCGCCGAACCTGGTGTGGGCGGGCGATCTCCCGGTGGGTGCTTCGACCACGCTGAAGTATTCGGTGAAGGTGAAGAACCCCGTGACGGGCGATCACGAACTGCGGAACACCGTCAGCACCAACACCCCGGGCACCTGCCCGCCGCAGTCCGACGACCCGGCGTGCTCGACCGTCACCCCGGTGCCCGGCATCTCGCTGGAGAAGAAGGCGGACAAGGCCACGGCGAACCCGGGCGACGTCGTGAAGTACACGGTGACCGTGCGCAACACCGGCAAGACGAAGCTGACCGGTGCGACGTTCACCGACGACCTCACCGAGGTGCTCGACGACGCGGTGTTCCAGAAGGATGGCGCGGCGACGATCGGTTCGGTGACCTACGAGGAACCGAAGCTGACCTGGACCGGCGACCTGGAGATCGGGCAGACGGCGACCGTCACGTACAGCGTCAAGGTGACCAAGACCGGCGGCGACGGCAAGCTGGCCAACGTCATCACCTCGGACACTCCGGGCGGCAACTGCCCGCCGGGCAGCAAGGACCCGAAGTGCGGGACGACGACGCCGCTGTCCAGCCTGAAGATCAAGAAGACCGTCGACAAGGCGGAGGCGAAACCGGGCGAGGTCGTGACGTACACCGTCACGGTGGAGAACACCGGGCAGGCCACAGTGGACGACGCGACGTTCACCGATGACCTCACCCAGGTGCTCGACGACGCCACCTTCGACGGCACGGCGAAGGCCAGTACGGGAGTGGTCACCTATTCCGCGCCGAAGCTCACGTGGAAGGGCGAGCTCAAGCCGGGGGAGAAGGCCACCGTGACCTACGCCGTCACCGTGCGGAAGCCGGCGACCGGTGACCACCGCCTCCGCAACGTCGTCACGTCGGACACTCCCGGCGGCAACTGCCCGCCGGGTTCGGGCAATCCGGACTGCGGGACCGACACCCGGGTGCCGCCCGAGCCTCCGGCGCCGCAGCCGCCGGAGAAGCCGACCCCGCAGCCGCCGACGACCCCGCGTCCGCCCGGGCTGGCCGTGACCGGCTCACCGGTGAAGACGATGACGGTGCTGGCGCTGGGCATGCTGGCCATCGGCGCGTTGCTGCTCCTAGCCGGACGGAGGCGCCGGGAGTCCTAGGGGCGCGGGCGCGGCGTGCGCAAAGGCGTAACTCGCGTGATCAGGCGCGTAACTCGCGTGATTGGAGGCAGCACTCGGTGTTACGCCTTCCAGCACGCGAGTTACGCCTTTGATCACGCGGTCTTCGGTACCGCGATCAGCGCTTCGACCTCGACGACCAGTTCGGGCTTCGCCAGCGCCGCCACCACGATGAGGGACTGGGCGGGCCAGTCCGCGGCCGGGTACCAGCGGGTGAAGGTCTCGCGCATCGCGGCGCGGAACCCGGCGAGGTGCTCGGTGCCGGAAAGCATGCTGAACACCTTGACCAGATGTTCCGGTCCGGCGCCCGCCGCTTCGAGGAGCCGCTCGAGGTTGGCGAGCAACGCCCGGGTCTGGGATTCGGCGTCGGGGCCGGCGAGCTCGCCGTCGGGTCCGACGCCGATCTGACCGGACACGACGACCAGTTCGTGATCGGCGGGAACGCGGACCAGATGGCTGTACGGGCCGATCGGCGCCGCCACGGTCTCCGGATTCCAGCGCTGGATCATCGGTCCCCTTCTCTCGTCCACTGAGGAAATCGTCTCCAAGGTACCGATGATTCCGGGTCGCGCCGTGAGTCTCACCTTCGACGACGACTACTGGAAGGACTCCGGATGCCGGATTCAGGAACGAAGACCGAGGTCTGGCCGCTGATCCACGCCGAGCGGGCGGCACTGGCGGACGACCTGGCGGAGCTCACCGAGGAGCGGTGGAGGACGCCGTCACTCTGCGAGGGGCTGACGGTACGCGAAGTGCTCGCGCATCTGACCTCGGCCGCGAGTCTCACCCCGCTGCGGTGGATGGCGGGCGTGATCCGCTGCCGGTGGGATTTCGACAAGCAGGTCGCCATGCGGCTGGCGGAGCAGCTGGGGGACGACGGCGCCGAGACGCTGGAGCGGTTCCGCGGCGTCGTCACCAGCACGACGAAACCGCCCTTGCCGAAGATGGCGATGCTCGGCGAGACGATCGTGCACGGCGAGGACATCCGCCGTCCGCTCGGGATCCGCCGCGATCACCCGATCGACGTCCTCACCGCGCTGGCCGGGTACTACCGGGGCTCGGACATGGTGGTGGTGGCGAAGGGACGCATCGGCGGGCTCCGGCTGCGAGCCACCGATGGTCCCTTCGACACCGGGGCCGGGCCGCTCGTCTCGGGCACGACCTTGGCGCTGATCATGGCCATGACCGGACGGGCGGCGTACCTCGACGAACTCGACGGCGACGGGGTCCCGGCCCTGCGGGAACGCGTCCTTTCTCAGGGCTGAGACTCAAGGGGCAGTCCCGCGCCCGCCCAGTCCTCGATGCCCTCCCGGTACTTGCGGACGTCGGTGTAGCCGAGGGCGGTGAGCCGGTCGGCGACCTGGCCGCTGTTCGGGCAGGCGGGGTTCGAGCAGTAGGTGACGATGGCGGCGCCACGATCGGGCAGCACGGTCGCGGCGTGCGCGTCGACATCGGCGAGAACCAGGGGAACGGCGCCGGGCAGATGCTGCTTGGCGTAGTACTCGCCACCCAGTGCGTCGACCACCGTCACGGTCTTGGCGTCGATCGCGGCCTTCAGTTCGTCACGGGTGATGAGTGCGGTCATTTCGCTACCTCCAGTTAATCGGACTATAGTCCGGATGTGCCTCACCACCATAACGGACCGCAGTCCGCTTCTGCGACCTCGCTGGAACTCCTGCGTACGCCGCCGCCCAAGGAGCGCGCCGACGCCGCCCGCAATCGGGCCGCGATCCTGGACGCGGCGGCGGCGCTGTTCGCCGAGCACGGCGTCGAAGCGGTGTCGATGGATCACGTGGCGGCGGCCGCCGGCGTGGGCAAGGGCACGCTCTTCCGCCGCTTCGGGGACAAGGCGGGGCTGGCCGTCGCCCTGCTGGACGCGCGGGAACGCCTGCTCCAGGAAGGGATCCTGCACGGCCCGCCCCCGCTGGGACCCGGCGCTCCGCCGGTCGAACGGCTCGTCGCCTTCGCCGACGCGTACGTCGATTACGTGCTCCAACACCTTCCGCTGGTGCGGATGTCGGAGACCGCCGCACCAGGGGCGCGCTACCGCATCGGCGCCTACCGGTTCTGGCACCGGCACGTCGCGCTCCTGCTCGACGGGACGCCCGACCCCGAGCACGCCGCGCACGCCTTGCTGGCCCCGCTCGCGGCCGAGCATCTGACGGCGCTGCTGCCGGAACTGGGGGAGGACCGCGTCCGCGCCGGGATCACGCGCCTGTGGCGGCTGGCCGGATCCCAGTAGGGTGTCGGCGAGGACGCGGGGAGTGTGTCGATGATGGTGGAGAGCCGGAGGACGGCCGGGCAGGCCGTGCCGGTGCTGCTCGCCGCCGTGCTGACCGCGCTCGGCCTGCTCTTCGCGCTCCACTCGGGCGGTTCCGCTTCGGCGGACGAACCGCGCGGGGCGAACGCGACGATCGACTCTTCGGTCTCCAAGGCCGTCGCGCCGGTGCGCGCCGCGGGCAGGCTCGCCGCCGAACCCGCCCTCCTGGGTGTGCACGGTCACGGTGACCTTCCTCTCTTCGGCACCGTCCCGCACGGTCCGGCGTCCACGACGCTGCTCCGCCTCAGCGAACTCCACGAAGACGTCACCCCTCCCTCGCGCACGGCGAACCGCCTCGCGCTGGGGGATCGCGCTCCTCCTTTCCCGGCAGCCGTCTGAAGCTGACGGGCGCGTGTTCGCGTGCCCGGACCGGGAAACCACCAAGGAGAACTCCGTGCCGCGCGAAACCGCGCGGCGAGGCATGACCGGGCGAGCCGTCGTCTCGCTGGTCGTCCTCGCCGCGACCGTGTACCTGTTGCTGACCACCGCCCCGAGACTGGGGCTCGATCTGCGTGGTGGCACGCAGATCGTGCTGGAGACCAAGGATTCGCCCACCGTCACCGCCGACGCCGAGACCACCGACCGGACGCTCGAAGTGCTGCGACGGCGGGTCGACGCGCTGGGCGTCGCCGAGCCGATGCTGGCCCGCTCCGGCGACAACCGGATCATCGTCGAACTGCCCGGCGTGCGGGATCCGCGCGAGGCCGTCGAAGTGATCGGCCGCACCGCGCAGTTGTCCTTTCATCCCGTGCTCGCCACCGCTTCAGGCGACTCCCGCGTCCTCAACGACGAGAGCGGGCAGCCGATCACCCTGGGACCCGCCGCGCTGACCGGCGAAGGCGTCGACGAGGCACTCTCGTCGGTCGATTCCCAAGGCGGCGGCTGGCTGGTCTCCGTCGACTTCAAAGGGGACGCCGGCCGTGCCTGGGAGCGGCTGACCGGGCAGGCCGCCTGCTCACCGCCGGGTGATCCCACCCGCCGGGTGGCGATCGCGCTCGACGACAAGGTGATCTCGTCGCCGCAGGTGAGCCCCCAGGTCGCCTGCGGGGTCGGGATCGTCGGCGGGAGCACGCAGATCACCGGGCGGTTCTCGCCTGCCGAAGCCAAGGATCTGGCGCTGCTGATCAACGCGGGCGCGCTGCCGACGCCGGTCGAGATCATCGAGCAGCGCACCGTCGGGCCCACGCTCGGCGCCGCCGCCATCGACGCCAGCGCCCGCGCCGCCGTGATCGGCCTGGCACTGACCGCGCTGTTCCTGCTCGCGGTGTATCGCCTGGCCGGGTTGATCGCCGTCGGCGCGCTGGTGGCGTACGCCGCCGTGTCCTACGCCGCGTTGCTCGCCGTCGGCGCGACGCTGACCTTGCCGGGGCTCGCCGGGTTCGTCCTGGCGATCGGCATGGCCGTCGACGCGACCGTGCTCGTCTTCGAACGGGCGAGAGAGGAACACTCCGTCAAACGGGGAGGTTCGCTGCCGCGGTCGGTGGGCCGCGGGTTCAGCGGGGCGTTGTCGGCGATCGTCGATTCGAACGTGACCACTCTGCTCGCGGCGGGCCTGCTGTTCTGGCTGGCGTCCGGCCCGGTGCGCGGATTCGGGGTGACGCTGTCCATCGGCGTCGTCGTGGCGTTGTTCATCTCGCTCGTGCTCACGCGTCTGCTGCTGCACCTCACGATGCGGGGTCCGGTCGCGCGCAGACCGCGATGGTCCGGGCTCACCCACGAAGGCCGCGTCCGGCGATGGGTGAACCGCCGCGACCCCGGGTTCCTCGGGAAACCGAAACGCTGGCTGATGGTGGCCGGCGCGATCGTCATCGCCGCGATCGCGGGACTGTTCGTGGCCGGGCCGAATCTCGGCGTCGAATTCACCGGTGGCCGGGTCGTCGAATACAGCACCTCGGCGCCCGCCGACGTCGAGCGGGTCCGGGACGCGGTCTCCGACGCCGGATTCCCCCGCGCCGTCGTGCAGACGTCCGGGGAGAAGGACATCTCCGTCCGCACCGAACCGATCGACGAGGACGCCACCGAACGGATCCGGACCGCCGTCGCCGGGGTCGCGGGCGACGCCACCGAGATCCGCGACGAGCAGATCGGCCCGAGCCTCGGCGCCGAACTGCGCACCAAGGCCGTGATCGCGCTCGGCCTCGCGGTGCTGGCGCAGCTGATCTACCTGGCGGTGCGGTTCGACTGGCGGCTCGGCGTGGCCACGGTGGCCGCGCTCGCGCAGGACGTCCTGATCATCCTCGGGATCTTCGCCTGGCTGGGCAAATCCATGGACGGTGTCTTCCTCGCCGCGCTGCTGACGGTGATCGGCTATTCGGTCAACGATTCGGTGGTGGTCTTCGACCGGGTGCGGGAGGTACGGGGGCAACGCCGCAAGGAGCCGTTCTCGCGGGTCGTCGGCACGGCGGTGCTGCAGACGCTGCCGCGGACGATCAACACCGGGATCGGGGTGCTGTTCGTCCTCGGGGCGCTGCTGTTCCTCGGGGACGGATCGCTGGCCGACTTCGCCCTCGCGCTCCTGCTCGGTCTCGTCGCGGGCACAGTGTCCACAGTGGCCACTGCCGGTCCCGTCGCGATCCTGCTCGACAAGCGGTGGCCCGGGGCCGGACGTCCGGCCAGGAAGGCGTCGCCCGCGCGACAGCGTGACGACAACGGCGCGGTGGTGTGATCGACGTTCCTTTGTGGACCTTCGCACCCGGCCCGGCCTCTAGACTCGTTCCCGGTGGCGGGGGAGTCCACCGGGAACGAGGGGCGGGAAGATGATCCAGAGCGTGCTCGTCGGCGCGGTCGTCGTGCTGGCCTGGACGATGACGGCGGCCAGGCTGGAGCGGTGGCAGATCACCGCGCCGATGGCGATGGTCGCGGCCGGGCTGGCGATCGGGTTCACCACCCGCAACGATCTCGGCAACGGGCTCAACACCGAGATCGCGCTCAACGCGGCGGAACTGATCCTCGCGCTGCTGCTGTTCGTGGACGCCACCGCGGTCAAGGGCGGCTATCTCGGGCACGACGCCAAGGCCGCGGTGCGGCTGCTGCTGATCGCGCTGCCGCTGACGATCCTGATCGTCATGGGCGTCGGCCTGCTGGCGCTGCCGGGTCTCGGCTGGGCGGCGGTCCTGCTGATCGCCTGCATCATCGCCCCGACGGATTTCGCGCCGGCGACTTCAGTGGTGCACGACGTCCGGGTGCCCGAACGCGTGCGGCACCTGCTGAACGTGGAGAGCGGCTACAACGACGGCGTCGTCGCCCCGGTGTTCATCTTCGCGCTCACGCTCGCGGGGAGTCACCACCAGGCGAACACGCCGGGCGAAGCGCTGCAAACCGCGATCCCGGCGGCGTTGCTGGCCGTGCTGGCGGGCTCCGTCATCGGCGCGCTGGCCGCGGTGGCGATGAACGTGACGGCCAGGCACGGCTGGTCGACCCGGCACTCCGCGCGAGTCGCGGCCGTCGCCCTGCCGCTGCTGACCTACACCGCGGCCGTCGCGATCGGCGGCAACGGCTTCGTCGCCGCGTTCATCTGCGGGATCGCCTACAAGACCGCCCGGCATCCGAGCGAAGACGAACTCGGGCTCGCCGAAGACGTCAGTTCGCTGTGCGGGCTGCTGATGTGGTTCGTGTTCGGCAGTACCGCGGTGCTGGTGCTGTCCTTCGGCCTCACGTGGGGCATCGTGCTCGTCAGCGTCGTCGCGCTGACCGTCGCGCGGCTGATCCCGGTGCTGCTCACCTTGCTGCGGACGGACTTCCGGTGGAAGGACCGGATGACCATCGGCCTGCTGGCCCCCCGCGGCGCGGCGTCGATCGTGTTCGGCCTGCTCGCCTTCAACTCGCTGGAAGGGGACGCGGCGGACGTCGCCTTGAGCGTGATGGCGGTGACCGTGCTGCTGAGCGTCGCCGCGCACGGTGTCGGGGCCTCGGCGTTCCTGAACCGCAAGTCGAAGAGGACGTGACGCGGTCCGGTCAACGGCGCCTTCACGTACGGCAAAGATGTCGCGAAAGCCACTTTCGGGACACCAGACGTCCCGAAAGTGGCTTTCGCGACACGCGTTGACCTCTGGCGTGGCCGCGTGACCACGGTCAGCCGCTCATCGCCTTCCTGATCGCCGCCTCGAGCTCCTTCACGTGCTTGGAATTCATGCCGCCGTAAGTGAAGGTGTTCATGTCGACCTTGTCGGCGTACAGCGGAACGTCCTCGACGACGGCCTTGGAGGCGCCTTTCACGTCGAAGACGAGTCTTCCCGGCTTGAACGCCGTCGGCGGGATGTTCGTGATACCGCTGATCTTCTCGACGGTGAACGTGTGCTTCCTGTTGTTGAGCCCTTTGACCGCGGCTTTGATGGTGACCGTCCGGCCGCTGAAGCTGATGGAACGGCGTCTGGCGTGGATGTACACGAACCCTCCCCTGGGCGCGGAAGAAGGCACTCTACGAGAGTGGAATCGGCCGGGGCGGGCGCCGTTCCCGAACCGTTACCGGCTCAGTTGCCCGCGGTCTCCACGTCTTCCACGGTCAAGTCGTGCGGTGCGGCGCTGTTCCACAACGCCTCCGCCTCGCCGGCGAAGGTCCGGTACGCCGCGCCGTCCGCGGGCTGCAGCACGAACTTCGGCTCACCCGCGGCCTGGTAGGTGTAGTACTCGGCGAACAGTGCCGAACCGGTGACGACGACCCCGGTGGCGATGGGATGCGCGACGAGCCGGACCGCGAGGTCGCCGCCGGTCGAGCGTTTCAGTTCGGCCAGCACCCGCAGCGTGTGGAGGACACGCTCCCGCGCGCTTTCCGGGGACCGCACGGCGTAGTAGCGCGAGGCGGCCGTGTCGATCGCGGGAGAATGCGGGTCGATCAGCACGAACCGCATCCTGGTGCCGGCGCGCAACCGCTCTTCCAGCCTGCCGTAACTGTTGTTCACCAGGGTGTTGCGGGCCATCCCGGTGACCAGGAGTTCGTCCGTGCCGTCGATCGCCTCGGCGAGCGCGGGGCCGAAGTCCTCGCTGAACACCGGACGGCGCGCCCGCCCGATCCGGTCCGCGGGGGACAGCGGCCAGGGCGTGCCGTCCTCCCACAGCCGTTCCGCCTCGTCGGCGAAAAGCCGGTACCAGGGCGCGTCCTTCGGTTCCACCGTGAACACCGGCGCGGCTTCACCCGCAGGCCGGTATTCGTAGTGCTGGACGCAGATCAGCCCGCGTTTGCCCGTGACGTCGAGACAGTTGAAGCCCGCGGACGAGATCCGCGACGACACCCGGATCTCCAGCCTGCCGCTCGTCCTGCTCTTCAAAGAGGTCAACTCGTCCAGCGTCGCCAGGATCCGCTGCCGGAGCCGGCCCTGTCCGAGGCTCTGGGAGATCCGGCGATCGGCGATGGCGACTAGCTCTTCGTCGGTCGGATCCAGCACCAGCACCCGGATCCGTCCGCCCGATTCGAGGATCGACCGGATGTCACCGCGCATACCCTGCACGGTCCTGGTCATCGAATGGCCGATGAGCAGGATGTCGAACGCCGCCGCGCGCCGGGAGATGAGATCCGCGGGGAATTCCGGTTCGAAGAACGACGCCGGGCCGCCCCGGCTGGCGTCCCGTACCTGCTCGGTCAGCCGCCGCGAGCGGATCTGGGAGAAGGCGAGCAGGGCCAGCAGCGCCGTCACCACGGACGAAAGCGTTTTGACGTCCGAGATCCCGGTCGCGCCGAGGACGGTGAACGCCAGTGCGACGGTGCCCAGTACGTACAGATCCAGGTTGTCGTCGGTGATCACGCGCGCCAGCGCCCGCCTGATCCGTCCACGCTCGCCCGCCACTGAACTCCCCTCGCCGCCGGTTCCGTGGTGACAGTATCGGCCGGAGCACTGGCGCGTCCGGGATTCCTGACATCGATGGCATCGCCGAACCAAGCGATACGAAGCCATTTGGCTCAATCGTTTGTCTGGTCCAGTCCAGTTATGTCTACTAACGTAGAGGGATGGAGCTGGAACTGCGCCACCTGCGCATCATGTGCGCGATCGCCGAACTCGGGAGTATCACCAAGGCGGCGAACACGCTCGGAATGGCGCAGCCTGCACTGACAGCACAACTGAAGCGCATCGAACGGACCCTCGGCGGGAAACTGTTCCTGCGCGACCACACGGGCACCCGGCCGACCGCGCTCGGCCTCCTCGTCCTCGACAGGGCGAAGATGGTGCTTCCCGCCGTGTCGTCGCTGCACGACGAGGCGGCACGGCTCGCCCAGCACGCCGGTACCGGCGAGCCGGTGACCTTGCGGCTCGGTTCGGCGACGGGGCCGATGCTCGGGGCGCTCCTGCAGCGTCTCGGCACCACCCATCCCGACATCCATGTCGCAACGCATACGTCGTGGTCGGCCAACAAACTCGCGGACATGACCGCCGAGGGCGCGCTGGACTTCGCCTTCGTCGGCGTCTGCGGTGACGCCGCGCCGCCACCGGAGCCCGGCCTCCGCTGGCGGACGCTCGCGCATCATCCGGTGTTCGTGCTGATGTCGGCCCGGGACGAGCGCGCGCAGCGGCCCGAGGTCGAACTCGGCGCGCTCGCGAACGAACGGTGGTGCGCGACGCCGGGTGACGGCTGTTTCGGCGACTGTTTCGCCTCCGCCTGCGCGAGATCGGGGTTCACACCGCGTTCGTTGTACGAAACCGACGTGCTGACCTGCATCGAGATGGTCGAATCGGGACACGCGGTTGTGCTGTGCCAGCCGTTGTTCCACGAGATCCCCGGTATCGTCGCGGTCCCGATCGCGGGGAATCCGCTGAGCTGGCGGAACCTCGTCGGCTGGTCGGAGCGGGGGGAGATGGGCCCCTTCGCCGCGGAGATGATCGCCCTGTCCCGCGCGGTGTACGGCGAGCTGATCGACCGACGGCCGACCTACTCGAAGTACCTGGAGTTGAACCCGGGATACGGCGTGGACTACACGGACGCCGGGATGCGCTGACCTGCGCGGAAGCGGTCGAAAGGTCCAGTCCACTGGGGTGGATATGACCTAAATGGTATGTACCATTCATAGCGGGCGCCTCGTACGGTCTGGAACGAGATCTTCTTCCGGAACGCGGTGAGGAAACGCCTGAAATGAACCGAAAGATCGTAGCGGCCGCCGCGGCGGCCCTGACCGGCGCGGGCCTGGTCACGGCCATCGCGCTGACGCCGAGCGCCAGCGCGGGCCAGCACGTGTCGGCCGCCGACCAGGTCCAGTCGGAGATCGTCGCCGCACTGGCGCGTGACCTGAAGATCAGCCCGGATCAGGCAAGGACCCGCCTCGCCGTCGAGCAGAAGGCCGCTCGCGCCGACAGCGACCTCAAGTCGCGGCTCGGCTCGTCCTACGCAGGCTCCTGGCTCGACGCGGCCGGGAGCACGTTGACCGTCGCGGTCACCGACGCGGCGCTGGAGGGTGTCGTCCGTGCGGCCGGCGCGACCCCGAAGACGGTCACGCGGAGCGCCGCGCAACTCGAAGCCGCGAAGTTGTCGTTGGACACCAAGGGAACCAGCGCGCCGAAGACCGTGCCCGGCTGGTACGTCGACGCCACCACGAACTCCGTCGTGGTGCTGGCCAACGCCGGTGGCGAGGCGGCCGCGAAGTCGTGGGCGACCGCGGCCGGCGTGGGCGCCGACGCGGTGCGGGTCGAGACCAGCGCCGAAAGCCCGGTTCCGCTGATCGACGTCATCGGCGGCAACGCCTACACCTTCGGTTCGGGCCGGTGCTCGATCGGCTTCTCGGTCGAGGGCGGTTTCGTGACCGCGGGACACTGCGGCACCACGGGGACGCGGACGTCGAACCCGAGCGGGAGCGTCGCGGGCTCCAGCTTCCCCGGCAACGACTACGGGTGGGTCCGCGTGGACGCGGGCAACACCCCGCGTCCGCTGGTGAACCGCTACCCGGGCACCGTGCCGGTGGCGGGTTCGCAGGAGGCCGCGATCGGCGCGTCGGTCTGCCGTTCCGGTTCCACGACGGGCTGGCACTGCGGCACCATCCAGCAGAAGAACGCCTCGGTGAACTACCCGCAGGGCACCGTTTCCGGTCTCACCCGGACCAACGCCTGCGCCGAACCGGGCGACTCCGGCGGTTCGTGGCTCGCGGGCGACCAGGCGCAGGGTGTCACCTCCGGTGGCTCCGGCAACTGCAGCTCGGGCGGCACGTTCTACTTCCAGCCGATCTCGGAGATCCTGAGCGTCTACAACCTGCGCCTGGTGACCTCGGGTTCGAACCCGCCCTCCAGCACGACGCCGACCACCACGACGTCGAACAACCCGCCCGGCGGAACCTGGGCGGCAGGCACCACCTACGCCGTCGGCGCGACGGTCACCTACGACGGTGCCACTTACCGGGCCCTGCAGGGCCACACAGCACAGGCAGGTTGGGAGCCGCCGAACGTCCCAGCGCTCTGGGCGCGCGCCTGACCGCCTAGCCGTCCGGGCCACACGCAGGGGTGCGCCCGGACCCGACCGCCCCCCCCCGCGGCCCGGCGCCCGGGGCGGGGCCCCGAAAAGGCCTAACAAC
>NZ_JBSZHF010000001.1:1766088-1842158 GCF_054166285.1 Amycolatopsis sp. TRM77291
CCCCCGCCCGGCCCACCCGCGGGGGGGCCCCCGCCCCCGACCGCCCCCGACGTCGTCCGTGCGTCGGGGGCGGTCCCTCTTCACGGCGTAACTCGCGTGCTTGAAGGCGTAACTCGCGTGATCAGACACGCGACACCCGAGTTACGCCTTCAAGCACGCGAGTTACGTGTCCGATCACGCGAGTTACGGGGTCAGTGCAGGACTTTCAGGCCCACGACGCAGGCCACGATCCCCACGATCAGCAGGATCCGGGCCACCGAAACGGTTTCCGCGCCCGACCACATGCCGTACGCGACGGTGAGCGAAGCTCCGATGCCGACCCAGACCGCATAGGCGGTGCCGACGGGGAGATCCTTCATCGCGTACGCGAGACCCACCATGCTGGCGACCAGCGTCACGCCGAAGATCATCGACGGTACCGGCCGGGACAGGCCTTCGGATTTGCCGAGGGCGGTGGCCCACACGGCTTCCAGCACACCCGAAACGATCAGGACAAGCCACGACATGACGCGCTCCCAGAGCGCCGTCTTGTCGCTGGCCGGGTACGGCACCCACTCGTCCGGGGACCTCGATCACGAGGTTCCACGACCAGGATGGCACACCCCCGCGCGGGGTGCCCGCGGGTTTGACGAGGGTCACCACCTGGTGTCGCCGGTCAGCCCGCCAGCAGCGTGCGCGTGGCCCTGGCCACCAGGTCGACGGTGCGCGGCGGGGGCGCCTCGCCGCGGTCGAGATACCGCCGCACCGCCGCATAGGGAAGATCGACGAGGGCCAGCATCAGTTCGTCGGTGCTCCGGCCGGTCAGCGGGCGAAGCCGCCGCAGGACCTTGGTGATCGCCGCGTCCAGGCGCTGGTTGGCGGCGTCCACGCGGGCGCGGTCTTCGGCGCTCCAGTCGTCGACTCCTAGCGCGCTGTCGCCGCCGTAGAGCAGCTTGCCTTCGGCGGGATGGGCGCGGCACCAGCGGACGACCTGTGCGGCCGCCTCGACGGCGGCTTCGGTGACCGGCTCCTGTTCGAGTGCTTCGAGGTACCCCTGCTGGAAGCGGGTCACCGTGCGGAGCCAGACGGCGGCGAGCAGCGCCGGGCGTCCGGGGAAGCGGTGGTAGATCGACCCACTCGGCGCGCCGACCTCGCGGGCGACGGCCGACATGGTCACCCCGGCGGCCCCTTCGGTGGCGAAGATCCGCACGGCGGCGTCGAGGAAGTCGTCGGCGGTGTGCCGCGGTGGCCGTCCCATTTTCAGAGACTATCCTCTACTATGGTTTTAGGGGAAGGTCTCTAGAACTGGGAGGCGCGATGCGCGTGTGGAACAGGCATCACCGGATCGTCGACGTGGCACAGGAGCGTGCCGGAGCACTGATCGACACTCTGTCCACCGACGGCGACAGGCTCTGGCCCGTCGAGGGGTGGCCGCCGTTGCGGTTCGACCGGCCGCTCGGGGTCGGCGCCGACGGCGGGCACGGACCGGTGCGGTACCACGTGGAGTCCTACGACCCGGGAAGGTCCGTGCGGTTCAGGTTCACCGCGCCCCGCGGCTTCGACGGGTTCCACGAATTCACCCTGCGGGCGACGGAAACCGGGGAGACCGAACTCGCGCACCTCATGGTGCTGCGGCTCCGGCACCCGGCCTGGTTCACCTATCCGCTGCTGTGGCGGCCGATGCACGACGCGCTGCTGGAAGACTGCCTCGACCGTGCCGAGCGTGAGCTCACCGGCACGGTCGGGCAGCCCGCGCGATGGAGCCTTTACGTCCGGCTCTTGCGGAGCCTGATCTCCGGCAGGAGGCCCTTTCGCTTGAGCAGGAACAAAGTGCCGCCGATGAGCACGACGGCGATCAGGTAGCCCAGCGCCAACGACACGGCGCCACCGTTCGCGGGCGGGAGCAGGACTCCGAACACCGCGCTGACGACGGCGAGGATCCAGCGTCCGCGGTCGGTCGTCAGGCTCACGGCCAGCAGGGCGACCGTCCACAAGAGATACCAGGGCTGGACGACGGGCCCGAGGACCAGCATCGCGGCGAAGGTCAGGCCCGCGGCGTAGAGCGGGTGCAGCTTCTCGCGGTACGTGAGCCACAACAGCCTGGCACCCACGGCGAGACCGAGGATCGCACCGATCAGCGAGAACACCTCGATCGCGCCGTCGGTCAGGTCGGCCCCGAAGATCTTGCCGATCCCGCCGACGAGGAAACCGAGTTCGTTGGTGGGGGCCATCCAGCTGTGGACCTGGCCGGAAACGCCGGACAGCACGCGTACCCAGCCGAAGCCGAGCCCGCTGCCGAGCGAGATCGCCGCGGTGACGGCGGCGAAACCGGCGGGCAGCCCGAGCGCGACCGCCACCCGGCCGGCGGGCGTCGCGCGGCGGAACAGGCCGACGCCGACGAACAGCAGACCGGCGACGGCCACGATCTTGATGTTCGCGGCCGCGCTCACCGCGATCACGCCGGCCGCGATCAGCGCGGGCCGGGCCGCGCCGGTCTTCGCCGCGCCCATGAGGACGAGTTCCAGCCCGGCGACCATCAGCCCGACCATGAGACCGTCGTTGTGCACGCCCGCCACGACGTGCCACAGCACGAGCGGGTTGAGCAGGGCCAGCCACAGCGCGATCGACGGCGAGACCCCGACACGGCGGGCGAGCCGGGGGAGCGCCCATGCCATGAGCACGATCCCGATAAGCCCCAGCAGCCGGTGCAGCAGCACCGTCGGCACGAAGGCGTCTCCCGCGACCTGGGCGATCGTGCGGGCCAGCGCGACGAAGGCGGGACCGTACGGTGCGGGCGTGTCCCGCCAGTAGTGGCTGACCGCCATCGTCACCGGTGAATCGGCGCCGAGCGCCTCGGCGGGCCCCACGAGATAGGTGTCGAACCCCTTGGCCGCGATCAGGCCCTGTGCCAGATAGCTGTTGATGTCGCCGCTGAACAGCGGGCGCGCGGCCAGCAGCGGCGCGCACCACGACACCGCGATCCAGTACAGCCGCCGCTCCGGCAGCCCGGCGGCGAGCCGTCCGATGCCGAGCCAGGACAGCACCAGGGTCGCCATCCCGGCGACGCCCAGCGCCACCACCAGCACCGAAGGGAGGCCGATCCCGGACGTGACCAGCACCAGTACGGCGATTCCGAGGAAACCCGCCCAGTGCAACGCCGAGATGTTCAGCCCGGTCTTCTCCGGCGCGGGCAAGACGTTCTGCATGCGGCCAAACTACTCCAAGTGCGAAATCCGGTTCGGCCGATCGCACGGTAAACCGGCCCGGACGCTTCGGGGCCGCGTCCGCCGGGTACCCCACGCCGTGGAGAGGCGGTGGTGCGCGTGAAGAAGCGCTGGGTGCGTCTCGGGGCGTTCGGCCTCGTCGGGCTACTGATCGTCGCGGCGGCACTGCAGATCACCGGGCTGCTGCCGAAGCTCGACCCGTTCGGAACGTCCACTGTGGACCGTTCGCAGCCCGCGGTGCTCCAGGCGGTCCGGGATCTGAGCCAGTACCACGCGGCGGTCGGTGACTACCAGGTCGTCGTCGACATCGAGAAGGACGTCCAGTGGGTGCCCGCGAGCATCGCCGGGGAACGCACCCTGTTCGTCGCGGCGGGCTCTGTCGACGCGTACGTCGATTTCGGTCCGCTGGTGGAGAATTCACTGACCGTGTCCGAGGACCGGCGATCGGTCGAGGTGCGGCTGCCCGAGCCGAAGCTCGCGAAACCCAACTTGGACAACGAACGCAGCTACGTCTTCGGTCAGGAGCGCGGCCTGATCGACCGGCTCGGCGCCCTGGTCTCCACGCAGGACCAGCGGCCGTTCTACCTCGCCGCGGAGAAACGCATCGGTGAGGCCGCGCGGCACTCCGGCCTGCTCGAACGCGCCAAGGCCAACACCAGGGCGATGCTCACCCAACTGCTGCGGGGGCTGGGCTTCCAGGTCACCTTCCCGGGGGAACCGGCCACCTGACCGCCCGGATTCCGCGTCCGTGCGGTGCTCACCCCGCCGGTCTTGACCAGGCGGGCCCGTGCTGGTGGGCTGGCGAAGTCGACTGGGAGGCGCGATGGTGACGAAGCCGAGGGACAGCCTGACCTACAGCGAACCGATCGCCACCGGGGAGGTCACGATCGACACGAGCCCGGAGCGGGTTTACCGGCTCGTCAGCGATCCTGTCTCGATGGCGGAGTGCGCCGAAGAACTCCGCAAGGCACGCTGGATCCGCGGCGCGACCGAGGCACGCGTCGGGAACTGGTTCTCCGGGAGCAACCGCAACGGATGGCGGCGCTGGGTGACCCACGCCGAAATCGTCGAGGCCGAACCCGGACGCCGGTTCGCCTACCGGGTGCGCACGCCGTTCTTCGTGCCGATTTCCCGGTGGGAGTACGAAATCGTCCCGGAGGGCGACGGCACCCGGCTCGCCGTGGCGAACTGGCTGCTCGTGCCGCCGTGGTTCGTCCCGTTCGCGATCCTCATCACCGGCGAGCCGGATCGGGCCGGGACCAACCGGGCCAACATCGCCGCCACGCTGGACCGGGTGAAGGCCCGGCTCGAAGGCCGGGAGTGGCACCGCTAGCGGCTCTCCCCGGCCGTGGTCGTGTCGTCCGTCCAGTCACACGTGTCGTCCGATCGGTCACGAGACCCGGCCCGCTCGGTATCGGTGCCCCTCGCTCGGCCGCACGTTGCGAAAGTGGCTTTCGCAATGTCGGCCGTGGCCGGGAGCCAGTCGGTACCGGTGGAGCCGCTCACTCGAAGTTCTGCATCCCCCGGTCCTCCAGTTTGCGCATCACCGGGCCGGAGAGCAGGCCGTGCACGAGCACCGAGACCGCGATCGTCAGGGCCGTGATCCGCCACAGCGAGTCGGCCATGGGGAAATCGCCGTGCCCCAGCGCGTAAGCGAGGTAGTAGAGACTGCCGATCCCGCGGATACCGAAGAACGCGATCGCCGTCGCCGCCGGGCGGGTGGTGGTGCCGCCGAGCAGGGCCAGGCCGCCGAACAACGGGCGGACGATGCCCACGGCGACGACCGCCACCAGCACTTCGGCGAGCTTCAGCCCGTCCAGTAGCCCGTCGCCCATCGCGACGCCGAGACCGAGCAAGGCCAGCGCGACGAAGAGCCGTTCCAGCTGATCACCGAATTCGTGCAGCACCCCGTGGTACTCGTGTGATCGCTCGCTGGCGCGGATGGTCGCGGCCGCGGTGAACACCGCGACGAAGCCGATGCCGCCCAGCCATTCGCAGAGCGCGAAAGGCAGGAACGCGATGGCCAGCACCACCAGCCCATCGGAGTATTCGCCGAGGCGCAGTCTTTCGTGCCGCACCCGGAACATCAGCCACGACAGCAACCGGCCACAGACGAGGCCGACCAGTACGGCGACCGCGAGCGGGATGACGACCTCCGTCAGCAGCCAGGGGACCGGCGACGTGCTCGCGGTCCCAGCCAAGACGAGGGCCAGCAGCACGAACGGCATCGCCAGACCGTCGTTGAGCCCGGCTTCCGAGGTCAGCGTGAACCGGATCTCGTTGTCCGAGCCCCGGCCGTCGTCGGTATGCGGCGCGGGCACTTGGACGTCGCTCGCCAGCACCGGGTCGGTCGGCGACAGCACGGCCCCCAGCAGCAGCGCGGCGGCGGGGGACAGGGCGAGCGCCCACCAGCCGAGCAGGGCGACCGCGCAGACCGACAGCGGCAGGGTGATCGCCAGCAGCCGCCAGGTCGAGTTCCACGACCGCCAGCCGAACAACCGGTCGGATTTCAGTCCCGCGCCGACCAGGGACACCAGCACGCCGAGTTCGGTGATCACTTCGACGGCGCCCACATGCGACCGCGGGTCGAGTACGCCCTGGCCATAGGGGTGTCCGAACGGGAGCAGCCCGAAGACGAGCCCGCCCACCAGCAGGACCAACGGCATCGAGAGCGCGCGTTCGTGCAGCAGGTTCGGCAGCACGGCGGCACACAACGCCAGAACGCCTGCCCCGGCGAGCAAGATCTCCATTCGCCCGGAGTACCCGGGCCGCTCGTCCGCCAACCGGGCGGGTTCAGCCGCCCACTTCAAGTCCTTTGTGGACCGTCAAGGCGACACCCGCGGCCAGCCGGTACGGCCGCGTGTCCACAATGGCCCCGAGCAGCCGTCGCAGCCGGGAGACCTCGGCGCGGACGGTGACCAGGTGTTCGGCGTCGCCGTAGAGCGCCCGGCTGAGCGCCTCGGCCGAAAGCCCGGACGAGCCGGCCGTGTTGAGGTGCACCAGGATCTCCGCGTGCCGCGGGGTCACCGTGCGGACCCAGCCGACGTCGCCCGACGCCATCCGCAGCATCGGCGCGTGACCGAGTTCGAGATCCAGCCGGACGCGGCGCGCGGTGTCGGCGGGGCGGACCAGCCAGCCTTCGGTCAGCCGCTCGGGCAGGCAGGCGCCGAGTCCCGGCACGGCGAGGATCTGTCCTTCCGCGGGCGCCGCGATCCGCGCGCCGGAGGCGACCCCGGCGGAGTGGGCCACCCAGCCGTCGTCGTCCACCAGCAGTACCGGGCCGCCCACGCCGGTGACCACCGGTTCCGCGGTGCGGCGCAGCCGGTCGAGACCCTGCTGATGGTGCCGCCAGAGCTCGGATTCGACCAGGCGCCGCCCGGTCTCCACCAGCGCGCCGATCGCCGGGTGCAGGGTCAGCGCGGGACCGCTGACGTCGATCACGCCGAGCAGTTCACCGGTGCGCGGGTCGTGCACCGGCGAGGCGGTGCAGTACCAGGGATGCTGGCCCTGTTCGAAGTGTTCGCCCGCGAGCAGTTCCACGGGCGCGGCCTCGGCGAGCGCGGTGCCGATCGCGTTGGTGCCGACCCTGGTCTCGGTCCAGACGGCGCCTTCGGTGAAGCCCAAGGTGTCGGCCCGGCGCCGTACGGCGGACGAGCCCACCCGCCAGAGGATGATCCCCTCCGCGTCGGTCACCACCAGCAGCATGTTCGCGGTGTCGGCCGTCGCGCCGACCACCTGCCCGAGGTCCTCGACCACCAGCCGCAGCGGGGAGGCGCGGCGACGGCGGGCGACCTCGTCGAGCGGCACCGAATCCCGGGTGTTCACCCCGTCGGCGGCGAGCCCGAGGCTCAGCATCCGTGACCACGACCGCGACACCAGCGGCCGCGGCCGGACCCGCGGACGGCCGCCACCGATCACGGCTTCGTGCATGCGGATCAGGTCCCGGGCGTGCATCGGCAGGTCGGCGCCGGGCGGGACCGAGCTGTACAAGCTCACAGGCCACCTCCGCACCATCGCGTCGACTGACCAGCATAGGACCGCCCGCCGAGGCGCGCCAAGGAGCCGGAGGTGCAACACGCTGCAACCTTTGCCCCCGTCCCCGCCCGGGGCGTGTGATCGGGGTAACAGCCGAACTTCGAAGTTCAGGGAGTGGCCATGACACAGACGGTGGACCGGATCGAGGCGACGGGCTCGCCGCAGGCCCGGGTGGACGCCTGGTTGAGCCGGTTCGAATCGGCCCTCGCCGCCCGCGATGTCGAAGCCGCCGCAGCGCTTTTCGCCGTCGACAGTTACTGGCGTGACCTGGTCGCCTTCACCTGGACGATCAAGACGGTCGAAGGCCGCGACGAGGTGGCCGGCCTGCTCGGCGCGTGCCTCGACCGGATCGACCCGTCCGGATTCCGTACGACCGAGACGCCGACCGAAGCCGACGGCGTGACCGAGGCGTGGCTCGAGTTCGAAACCGCGACCGGACGCGCCAAGGGGCACTTGAGGCTGAAGGACGAAGGCGCCTGGACGCTGCTGACGAGTCTGCGCGAGCTCAAGGGTTTCGAGGAACGCCGCAACGAGCAGCGGCCGAAGGGTGTCGAGCACGGTGTCGTGCGCGGCCGGAAGTCTTGGGCCGAGAAGCGCGAGGAGGAACAGACCCGGCTCGGCTACGAGCAGCAGCCGTACGTCGTCGTCATCGGCGGCGGACAGGGCGGGATCGCGCTCGGCGCCCGGCTGCGGCAGCTCGACGTGCCCACGCTGGTCCTGGAACGCAACGAACGGCCGGGTGATTCGTGGCGCAAGCGGTACAAGAACCTCTGCCTGCACGACCCGGTCTGGTACGACCACCTGCCCTACCTGCCGTTCCCGGACAACTGGCCGGTGTTCGCGCCCAAGGACAAGATCGCCGACTGGCTCGAGATGTACACGCGGCTGATGGAAGTGCCGTACTGGACCAGCACCGAGGTCACCTCGGCGTCCTGGGACGAAGAACAGCGGCAGTGGCTGGTGACCGTGGTCCGCGAGGGCGAGGAGCTGGTGCTCACGCCACGGCACGTCGTCTTCGCGACCGGGATGTCGGGCAAGCCGAATCTCCCGTCGTTCCCCGGGATGGACGTCTTCGAGGGCGATCAGCACCATTCGTCCCAGCACCCCGGCCCGGATTCCTACGCGGGCAAGAAGGCCGTCGTGGTCGGCTCCAACAACTCCGCGCACGACATCTGCGCGGCACTGTGGGAACACGGCGCGGACGTCACCATGGTGCAGCGGTCCTCCACCCACGTGGTGAAGTCGGATTCGTTGATGGAGCTGGGACTCGGCGACCTGTACTCGGAACGCGCGGTGCGGTCGGGGATCACCACCGACAAGGCGGACATGATCTTCGCGTCGATCCCGTACCGGATCATGCCGCAGTTCCAGATCCCGGTGTACGAGGCGATCCGCGAGCGGGACAAGGACTTCTACGCGCGGCTGGAAGCGGCCGGGTTCCAGCACGACTGGGGCGACGACGGCTCCGGCCTGTTCCTGAAGTACCTGCGCCGCGGCTCCGGCTACTACATCGACGTCGGCGCTTCGGAACTGGTCGCCGACGGGAAGATCAAGCTGGCCCACGGACAGGTCGACCATCTGACCCGGGACGCGGTGGTGCTGTCCGACGGCACGGAACTGAAGGCGGACCTCGTCGTCTACGCGACCGGCTACGGCTCGATGAACGGCTGGGTCGCCGATCTGGTCGGGCAGGAGACGGCGGACCTCGTCGGCAAATGCTGGGGCCTCGGCTCCGGGACCACGAAGGACCCGGGCCCGTGGGAAGGGGAGCAGCGCAATATGTGGAAGCCCACGCGGCAGGAAGGCCTTTGGTTCCACGGCGGGAACCTGCACCAGTCGCGCCATTACTCGCTTTATCTCGCGCTGCAGCTGAAGGCGCGTTACGAGGGCATCCCGACGCCGGTGTACGGCCTCCAGGAGGTGCACCACAAGGCGTGAGGAGCCTCGAAGCTTCGGTGACCGGGATCCCGGGCGGTCCCGGTGCCGGAGGGCACCGCCTCCGGACCGCGGGCGGTGGGCGACGTCGGCACCGTCCCCAGACCCTGGGCGGTCCCGGCGTCGTATCCGTGTTCAGCGGGCGGCCTTCGCATAGCGGCGGGCCAGGACGGCGAAGGCCTCCTTGAGTTCGGGAGGCCCGACGACCTCGATGTCGGCGTCGAACCGGCCGATACTCGCCGCGAGTCCGGCCCACGACCACGACCCCAGCGTCAGACGGCACCGATCCGGCCCGAGTTCTTCCACGACACCGTCGCGGACGTAGTGGGACACCGTGGCCGCGGGAAGATCGAGGACGACTTCCCCACGGCATGGCCATTCGCCGGATTCGGACGCACCACGAAAACGGCTCGCGACGAACGTGGCGACGTCGGGAGCCGGCAGTTCGCGTGGGGTGAACCGCGGGCCGGTCGGTGTGCGCGGCGAGATCCGGTCGGCCCGGAAGGTGCGCCAGTCCGCGCGATCGAGATCCCAGGCGACGAGGTACCAGCGGCCGTGCCAGGTGACCAGATGATGCGGTTCCGCCCGGCGCGGCGCGTCCGCGTAGTCGAACCGCAGGATCTCGCGGGCGTGCACGGCCGCGGCGAGCGCGAGCAGGACGTCGCCGTCGACGCGGGGTTCCGATCGGCTCGCGGGCGATTCGACGGCGGTGACCCGCAGAGTGTCGATCCGGCGCCGCAGCCGCGAGGGCATCACCTGCCGGACGGTGTGCAGTGCCCGCATCGCCGCTTCCTCGATCCCCGCGCCGCTGGTGGTGGCGATCTGGAGCGCGACGGCCAGCGCGACCGCCTGGTCGTCGTCGAACAGGAGCGGCGGCAGTTCGGACCCGGCGTCGAGCCGGTACCCGCCGTCTGGGCCCTTGATGGTCGCGATGGGGTAGCCGAGTTCGCGCAGCCTGTCGACGTCGCGCCGGACGGTGCGCGGGCTGATGTCCAGCCGTTCGGCCAGCAGGGCCCCCGGCCAGTCGCGGCGGGCCTGCAGCAACGACAGCATCGACAGCAGGCGAGCGGAGGTCTTCGGCATGTTTTCCATGATGCCTCCAGTAGAGGCCACAACCTGTCCTCTACCCCTGCGAGAGTCGTCTTGTGCCAGAAAACGACAACCCGGAGGGCCCGATGACCGCCACCATCCTCGACGCCGAGCGCGCCGACCTGCTCGAAGCCCTCGACACCGTCCGCGCCGCGCTGACCACCACCGTCCAGGGGCTCACCGACGAGCAACTCGACGAGCGTCCGACGGTCAGCGAACTGAGCCTCGGCGGCCTGATCAAACACGTCGCCTCGATCGAGGAGATGTGGCTGCGGTTCGCGGTCGAGGGCCCGTCCGCGATGACCTACGACCTGCCGGAGGGCGTCACCTGGGCCGACCTCGGCGCCGGGACCGCCCGCGAGTTCCCGCAGTGGGCGATCGACCACCAGAACAACTTCAGGATGCTGCCCGGCGACACGCTCGCGGGGATCCTCGCGCGCTACGAGCAGGTGGCCGCGCGGACGAAGGAGATCGTCTCGTCGATCCCGGACCTCTCCGCGGCGCACCCGCTGCCGGACGCGCCCTGGAACCCGCCGGGCGCGGTGCGCAGCGTGCGCCGGGTGCTGACGCACGTCATCGCCGAGACCGCTCAGCACGCCGGCCACGCGGACATCCTGCGGGAGAGCATCGACGGCCAGAAGTCGACCTGACCGTTGGTGCGATCGTGTCGCGAAAGCCACTTTCGGGACATCACACGTCCCGAAAGTGGCTTTCGCGACACNACGCCACGCCGGACAAGCTGTTCAACGATCCGGAGCACGACCGGACGCGGCGGTTCCTCAAGGCGGTCATCGACCGGGCTTGAGGCTCGGCTGTGCATGTCGCGAAAGCCACTTTCGGGACATCACACGTCCCGAAAGTGGCTTTCGCGACACCCCGCGCCTTCGTTGCAGCCCGGAGGCAGGGCGCTTGCGCTACCCGCCCACCGACGTTGCGAAAGCCACTTTCACAACGTCGATGGTTGCGAAAGTGGCTTTCGCAACCAGCCGCCTTTCGCCGCCCAGCCCAAGGTGACCGCCCGCCGCCCACAAGGGGGGCATAGCTCGCTCACAGCTTCCTGCCGTAGGGTCCCCGCCCGTCGGCGGCGGGTGATCTTGGTGGTGGTCGTGTGCGGGAGACGGGGCGGCGGTTCCGCCCGGAAATCCAGGGACTGCGGGCCCTCGCTTGCGTTCTCGTGGTCGTCTACCACGTCTGGCTCGGCCGGATCTCCGGCGGCGTCGACGCGTTCTTCCTGATCTCCGGCTTCCTCGTCACCGGCCAGCTCTACCGCGCCACGGCGCGCGGGAGGATCGAGTACCGGCCGATGTGGGGCCGGATGATCAAGCGCCTGTTCCCGGCCGCGCTCACCGTGCTGCTGCTCGTCGTCGCGATGAGCACGGTGCTGTTGCCGCAGAACCGCTGGTTCCAGACGATCAAGGAGGTCGTCGCCTCCGCGCTCTACGTGGAGAACTGGCGGCTGGCGGCGGATTCCGCCGACTACTTCGCGCAGCACAACTCGGCAAGCGTCGTCCAGCACTTCTGGTCGCTGTCGATCCAGGGACAGTTCTACGTGGTCTGGCCGCTGCTCGTCGGTCTGGTGCTGCTGGCCGCCAGGCGAACAAGCCGCAACGTACGGCCGATGCTCCTCGGCGTACTCGGCACGGTGTTCGCGGCTTCGCTGGCGTATTCGGTGTGGCTGACCGCGGTCGACCAGCCGCTGGCGTACTTCGATTCGCTGACGCGGGTCTGGGAATTCGCACTCGGCGGCCTGCTCGCGCTGGTGCTCGACCGGGTTCCGGTGCCCCGGCCGGCGCGCGTCGTGTTCGGCTGGGCCGGGGTCGCCGGGCTGGTCTCCTGCGGTCTGGTGCTCCAGGTCGGCACGGTCTTCCCCGGCTACCTCGCGCTCTGGCCGACGCTTTCCGCCGCGTTGGTGATCCTCGCGGGCGACACCGCCTTCAAGGGCGGCGCGGATCGTTTCCTCAGCAGCCGCCCGCTGAAGTACCTGGGCGACCTGAGCTACGCGCTCTACCTCTGGCACTGGCCGGTCCTGGTGTTCTACCTCGTCGCCCGTGACCGCGAGGAGGTGGGCACGCGCGGCGGCGCGGTGATCATCGCGCTGTCGTTCGTCCTCGCCGTCCTCACCCATCACCTGGTCGAAAAGCCGGTCCGTGGTTCCGCGATCGGAACGCGGAACGGTTGGGGCGCTTACCGTTTCGGCGTCGCGACGCTCGCGGCCGTGCTCGCCGCGGCGGGCGCCTGGCAGTGGGTGAGTGTGAGCCAGGCGGAGAGTTATTCGATCGCGGTGGACGATCCAGACCACCCCGGGGCGGTCGCGCACACCGAAGGATTCACTTACTGGGGTGCCGCCGACGCCGCGCTCGTCCCGTCGTTCGTCGCGGTGTCCGAAGACTGGGCGGGGATCGACCCCGGCCGCTGCGGTCCTTCCCCGCGCAACGCCGACCTCGAGGTCTGCACGTCGGAGACCTCGGGGCATCCCGCCCGCCGGATCGTGGTCGCCGGCGACTCCCACGCCGGGCAGTTCCTCGGCGCTCTGCTCCCGATCGCCGAGAAGAAGAATTGGGAGGTCACGGCGGTCCTCCGCGGCGGCTGCCCGTTCTCCACCGACTCAGACACCGTGCCGGGCGACCAGTCCTGTATCGACTGGAACTCCGCCGTCGTGGACGAGATCGTCACGACGCGGCCCGACGCGGTGATGACGATCGGCACCAGGGACGTGAAGGTCGGCGTCGAGGAACGGGTTCCCGCCGGCTACATCGCCCAGTGGCGCAAGGTCGACGAAGCGGGCATTCCCGTGCTCGCGGTGCGGGACAACCCGCGCTTCGGCCAGTCGCCGTCGGCGTGTGTCGAGAGCCGTGGCGCGGAGGCGCCCGAATGCGCCACCCCGCGTCATGATCTCTATGCGGCGGAGCCGCCGTACGAGGCGGTGCCGGATCTGCCGCAGAACGTGCGCTTCCTCGACTTCAGCGACTATTTCTGCACCGCCGAGATCTGCCCGCCGGTGATCGGCAACGTGCTCGTCTACCTCGACGACAACCACGTCAGCGGTACCTACATGTCGACGATGTCGGCGATCGCGGAGAAGGCGATCACCGAGGCCCTCGGCTGGGCGGACGACCACGCGGAGGAACCACCGCCGGGAGGGTGATCCAGACAACAGATCGCCGCTGAATTGCGGAATGCTGCACTGATTCGACGGTCTGTCAATATTCCACGCAACGATCAGCCCTTATCGGCGCACCGGAACGGCGGATATCGTCGTCACCATGAAGGTCGCCGTCCATCAGGGCTCGTACGCCGAGCTGCCGTCCGCTGTCGCGGTGTCGGGCGCCGATCTCGTGATCGCCGCCGAGATGATCACCACCGGCTACCACATCGGCGCCCGTTCCCACGAGCTCGCCGAACCGGCCGACGGTCCGACAGCGGTGCGGATGTCCGCGCTGGCAAGGGAAACCGGCGTCGCGCTGGCCTATGGGTACCCCGAGTCCGACGACGGCCGCGTGTACAACAGCGTCCAGCTGATCGGCCCCGGCGGGCAGCGGCTGGCGAACTACCGCAAGACGCATCTGTTCGGCGAAATCGACCGTGACTGGTTCGAGCCGGGCACCGAGGCGGTCGTCCAGGCCGTGCTCGGCGGTCTCCGCGTCGGCCTGCTGATCTGCTACGACGTCGAGTTCCCCGAGCTGGTGCGCGCGCACGCGCTCGCGGGGACCGAACTGCTCGTGGTGCCGACCGCGCTGATGAGCCCGTACGAACTGGTCGCCGACACGCTGGTGCCCGCCCGCGCCTACGAGAGCCAGTTGTTCGTCGCCTACGCGAACCGGTGCGACACCGAACAGGAGCTGACCTACTGCGGCCGCTCCTGTGTCGTCGCCCCGACCGGCGAAGTGCTCGCCCGCGCGGGCGACGGCCCGGAACTGATCAGCGCCGAAGTCACCCGTGACGCGCTCGTCGCGTCGCGTCTGGAGAACACCCACCTCGCCGACCGACGGCCCGAGCTGTACCGAGGACTTCCCGCATGACCTCCGCCCTCCCGACCGCGATCCACCACGACGAACCGGCGGGCCGCCCGATCACCATGTTCGGCCCCGATTTCCCGTTCGCCTACGACGATTTCCTCGCCCACCCCGCCGGGCTCGGCTCGCTTCCCGCCGAGCGCCGCGGCACCGAGGTGGCGGTGATCGGCGGCGGTCTCTCCGGCATCGTCACCGCGTACGAGCTGATGAAGCTCGGCCTGCGCCCGGTCGTGTACGAGATCGCCGAGATCGGCGGCCGCCTGCGCACGGTGAACTTCCCCGGCTGCCCGGACGACGTCGTCGCGGAGATGGGCGCGATGCGCTTCCCGCCGTCGTCGACCGCGCTCTTCCACTACATCGACAAGGTCGGCCTGGAGACCACGCCGTTCCCGAACCCGCTGGCCGAGGGGACGCCGAGCACCGTCGTCGACCTCAAGGGGGAGAGCCACTACGCGCGCACCGCGGACGAACTCCCCGCCGTCTTCGGCAAGGTCGCGGCCGCCTGGGACAGCACGCTGTCCGAGCAGGCCGCGTTCACCGAGATGCAGAAGGCGATCCGCGACCGCGACGTGAAGACGATTAAGCGGCTGTGGAACGAACTCGTGCCGAAGCTGGACAACCAGACCTTCTACGGTTTCCTCTGCGACTCGCCCGCGTTCGCTTCGTTCCGCGACCGCGAGATCTTCGGGCAGGTCGGCTTCGGCACCGGCGGCTGGGACACCGACTTCCCGAACTCGATCCTGGAGATCCTGCGGGTGGTCTACACCGGCGCCGACGACGAGCACCGCAGCATCGTCGGCGGCAGCAGGCAGCTTCCGTTGCGGCTGTGGGAACACGCGCCCGAGGACATCGCGTTCTGGCCCGCGGGAACGAGTTTGAGTTCGCTCCACGGCGGAAGCCCGAACCCGGGTGTCGCCAGGCTGCACCGCACCGCGCCGAACAACATCACCGTGACCGACACCGAAGGCCGCATCCGCACCTATCCGGCGGCGGTGTTCACCGCACAGAGCTGGATGCTGCTGTCGAAGATCGCCTGCGACGAGGCGCTGTTCCCGATCGACCACTGGACGGCGATCGAGCGCACGCACTACATGGAGTCCTCGAAGGTCTTCGTCCCGGTCGACCGGCCGTTCTGGCTGGACAAGGACCCGGCGACCGGCCGCGACACGATGAGTATGACGCTCACCGACCGCATGCCGCGCGGCACGTACCTGCTCGGCGACGACCCGGACGCCCCCGCGGTGATCTGCCTGTCCTACACCTGGGCCGACGATTCGCTGAAGTGGCTGCCGCTCTCGGTCTCCGAGCGGGTCGAGGTGATGTTGCAGTCACTGAAGGAGATCTATCCCGGCGTCGACGTCCGGCGGCACATCATCGGCGACCCGGTGACCGTGTCGTGGGAGGCCGAACCGCATTTCATGGGCGCGTTCAAGGCCAACCTGCCCGGCCACTACCGCTACCAGCACCGGCTGTTCACCCACTTCAAACAGGACCGGCTGGAGGAGCGCCACCGCGGTCTCTTCCTGGCGGGCGACGACGTCTCGTGGACGGCGGGCTGGGCCGAGGGCGCCGTCCAGACGGCGCTCAACGCGGTGTGGGGCGTCCTGCATCACTTCGGTGGCGAGACCGACCCGGCGAACCCTGGGCCGGGGGACGTCTACGACGAGATCGCGCCCGTCGAACTGCCCGACTGAGCGCGGCGGCCCACCAGCCACGCCATGCCCGTCGCGAGGAGAGCGCCGATGGTGTTCATCAGCCAGTCGCTGGTGTCGCAGGCGCGGCCGATGGCGGGGACGAACGCCTGCAACGCCTCGATCACCGCGGACAGTGCCGAACCCGCCGCGAGCATCGTCAACGGCCGCCGGGACGCCAGCGCGGCGAAGTACACCGGGGGCAGGAACAGCGCGATGTTGGCCAGGAGTTCCACCGAGCCGAGCGTGGGCAGGAAGAACTGCGCCGTGCAGACGACCCCGTCGATCGTGTGCGCCGTCGGCACCAGGGTCAGCGCGAAGACCGGCACCAGGGACACCCCGGCGAGGGTCCACAGGATCCGGCGCCTGCCCGCGAACAGATAGCCCAGGGCGGCGCAGACGAGCGCGACCAGCAGGATCGCCACCGGCACGAGGGCGGAGTGGTCGAGCAGGAAGTTCGTGATCATGGTGGGCCGATCCTACGAGCCGGTGAACCCGACCTCCGCCGACGGCACCACGCGCACTCGTCCGCCGGGATGGATCGCCGTGCTCAGCAGCAGGTTGTGCCGGGCGATGACCTGTTCGGCCGTCAGGCCTGTGGTCGGGTCTCCGTCGGCGGACGGCGCGTGGCCGTCGGCGACCAGCACGACGTCCAGGCCGTGGCTCTGCGCGGACCGGGCGGTCGCGTCGACGCAGTAGTCGGTGGCCAGCCCGGTCAGCACCACGGTGTCGACGCCCCGGTCGACCAGCAGACCGGCCAGGCCGGTGCGGTAGAAGGAGTCCGTCGCCGTTTTGTCGGCCACGACGTCGACCGGTTCGAGACCGAGCAGCGCGCTGACCCGCGTGCCCGGCGACGCGGGATCGAAGTCGGTGCCGGGAGCGCCGATCTGCCGCAGCGCGATCACCGGGACGCCGTTCTCACGGGCCCGCCGGGCGAGACCGGCGATCCGGGCAGCCAGCTCCTCGCCGCGCCAGACCAGGGGAACGAGCATTTCCTGCATGTCGACGATCAGCAGCGCGGCCCTCATACGCGGCAGCCTAGGGCAGCGCGGCGGGCGACTCCGCCTCCGAAATGAGCAGCCGGGGCGAGCCGGTCCCGTCGGCGGGGACGGCCCAGACGTCGGAGTGTCCTTGCGTACGGGGGAGGGCGTAGGCGACGGTGCGGCCGTCGAGCCAGGCCGGCTGGTCGTCGACGCTCCGGGTCTCGGCCAGCGGGGTCACCGTGCCGCTCGCGAGGTCGAGCACCGAGACACGCCAGCCCTTCGCGGGGTCGCCGTCGATGGCGGACTTGTAGGCGATGCGGGTCTCGTCGGGTGAGAGGGACGGGCATTCGACGTTGTCCCGCACCGTCCGCACGATGCGGGCCTTCGAGTCGCCTTCGACTAGATACCGGTGCGAGCCGGTCGACATGGTGGCGTAGAACCGGTTCGGCTGCCGGGTGAAGGTGACGCCCCAGAAGTTGACGTCGGCCGCCTGGTACGGCTTGCCGTCCACGGTCACGGCGAAGTCCTCCAGCGTGCCCTCGACGTCGCCGGTGGTGAGATCGAGGGTGCCGGCGCGGGTGGAGAACCGGCCGCCGTTGTAGGAGTCGCCGGTGACGAACACCGTCCACGCCAGCCGTTGCCCGTCAGCCGAGACCCGCGCCCGATTGGGCACCCCGACCAGCGGGATCTCCTGCGTCACCGCGAGACGGCGGTCGAGCACGGCCAGCTGATAGGTGGTCAGCCCGGTTTCCGGCCGCAGGCAGATCGCGGTTCCGCCCGCGGCGTGGACCCGGCTGCAGGTCACGGTCGACACCGCCCGTGGCCCGCCGGGGTCGGCCGCGCTGACGCTGGACACGTGCCCGCGATCGGCGTCGGCGGTGCTGCGGAACAGCAACCGCGGGCCTTCGAGGGTGACGGCGTCGCTGGTACCCGCCGAGGCGGCGCCTTGGTTGCGCGCGCCCGCCGCCCCGACGTAGAGCACGGCGGCCGTGGCCAATGCGAGGGTTCCGGTGATGGTGATCAGGACGCGGGTGCGGGTGTTCACGGTCGTGCCTTCCTGCGGAGGAGCCGAAGAACTGTTTTGGGGTAAGGCGAGTCCTGGTTCGCTCGACTTCGCCCTACCCGACAAGGCCGCCCGCGGGCGCGTCCACAGTGGACACGCCCGCGGGGTTCACCCGGTCACCGCCAGACGTTCGTGATCGGCGGCTTGTTCGCCGCGTTGCCGATGCCCGGCAGGCCGAACGCCGCCTCGATCGTGCGGAGGATCGAGTAGTGGTTGATCGATTCGCTGTAGCTGCCCGGCTTCACGTTGGCACCGACGAACGTGGTGAAGATCTGGTTCACCGACGTCCCGCTGTCCTCGTCGAAATTGACGATCAGCAGGCTGTTGTGCGTCTTGGCCCACTGGGCGTAGGCGTCGAGGTTCTTCTTCAGCCATTTGTCACCGGTGTCGACCGGGCAGTCGTGCATGTCGCTGCACAGATCCGGGGTCACGAAAGCGACGTCCGGCAGCTTGGTGAAGTCGCTCGGGAACGCCGAGAACCGCTTGTTAGCCGACGACGGCACATTGCTGAAGCTGACCCAGCTGTTGTGCTTGCGCGCGTATTTTCCCTTCGTGCAGCCGGTGTAGCCGTCGGAAGGCATGCTTTCGGCATAGCCGACGAACTTCTTGCCGATTCCCGCCAGCTGGGACGCGAGGTTCTCCTTGTTCCCGAGATCCTGGCATTTGTTGCTGTCGACCCCGTGGGTCGAGCCCGCGAACTGGGCGATGTAGTTCGGCTGGCTCGGGTGCGTCGTCCCGTACGCCTTGGTGAACTTGGCCCCCTGCGCGGCGAGCTGGTTGAAGTAGGGCGCCTTCGAACTGCCGCTGATCTCCTTGTAGTCCTTGTTTTCGAACATCACGAGGACGATGTGGTCGAACTTGGGCACCGCCGCCGCGGCGGGCTCCACCGCGGCGGCGGGAGTGTCCTGATGGGACACCACCAGCGCCGCGGCCAGCCCGGTCGCGGCAACGGCCGCGACCGCGATCCGTTTCCAGAACATTGAAACCTCCTGGGAAAAAGGTTGAAACTTTGACGACCGACCGTCGGGTTCAGCGGCGCTCCGCAGGCGTCGACAGAGTCGAGACATCAGATGTCTCAGGTGCATTTAAACGGCAGGTAAGTCCGCGGCCCATCAAGATCGCCTGACTGGAGCAGTCGGCGGGTGCGGAACGCCCCAAAACCGACATTACTTGGCACGAAACCATGTAAACCGGGCCTTCGCCTTGTGTCGGGGCGCGCGAACCGATCAACTTATGGCAACTCGCTGATTCAGCCCGTTGACACTGGTGGCGCCATTGCCGCCACTTCATGGTGCACTCATCCGACCATTGTTAAGCTGGTCGGCGTGAAGCCCTTTTCGCCGAGACCGGCCGGATACACGATCGAAGAACTCTCCACGATCGTCGGCATGTCGGCGCGTAATATCCGGGCCCATCAGACCAGGGGCCTGCTCGCCCCGCCGGTGCGGCACGGCAGGACCGCCTACTACGGGCCGGCCCACCTGCGGCGCCTGCGGCGGATCACGACGCTGCAGAAACAGGGCTTCAACCTGGTGTCCATCGCCGCGATGCTCGGAACGGCCACAGTGGACGGCGCCGAGCGGCTGGACGCGGCGATGGCCGACATCGCCCGTGACCAGCCCGCCGTCGTCCGCTGCCTGGAGCGGCACGGCGTGCTCGGGCGGGACGACGCGGGGGTGCCGGCCGTCGTGCGCCCGTCGGTCTCGCGCGCGGTGACGGAGCTCGCGGGAGCCGGGGTTCCGCCCGCCGCGGCGCTGCGGTTCCTCGGGCAGTTCATGGACCGGGTCGCGCCGCTGGCGGACGAGCAGCTGGCCGCGCTCAAAGCCCAGACCGGCGGTGTGTCGGCGGCTCCCTGGACCTGTTTCGCCGAGCTTATGGTAAGCGCTTTCAGAGCGACCGTGGAGAACGCGGCAGAAGTCACTTTCGCAGACGGGGAGCCAGGGCCACGGCCGCCGAGGTGACCGCCGCCGTCGCGACGCCGAGGCTCGTGCCGTCGGCGAAAGCGGACAGCATGACGACGATGTAGCGGTCGCCTTCACCGACGAGCCCGGTCGTGTGCGCGTCCACCGAACCTCGTCCGGCCGCGCAGACCTGTTTCACCGCCCACGGCCGGCCGGGGAAGGCCGGCGGAATGCCGAAATGCCGGCCGAACCCGTCCGCCGCGGTGCGCGTCGCCTCTCGGAGCGGTTCGAGCACCACGGTCCGTTTGGCTTTCGGCAGGCCGAGGTTATGGCGGTACACCGCGGCGACGTCGTCCGCTGTGGACAGTGTGTCGCCCCAGCGGCCCGGGTCAGCGGACGGGCCGGGAAAACGGGCGTGCGCCGCGGCCGGTGGGGCCCACCCGTACGGTGGTTGTGGCCGATCANNTTTTCTATTTTTTCTGTAAAGGTTTTGGCTTTTTTGGGGCGCCGATTCCGCCGGCAACCCGGGGGGCCGCCGCGGCCGCGGCGCACCACTCTTCCGGTGGATGTGCCCGATCAGGAACGCTGCACGATGACCTGATCGACCAGGGTGCCGTCGGCACTGATCGCGCGGACGTCCATTTTGGGCGGTGTGGTGCCCGTGCCCGCGATGACGTCGACCGCGACCAAGCTGTAGCCGCGGAACCGGACACGGGACCAGGTGACCTTCTTGGTGCGGTCCTGTCCGTCCCGTTCCGAGTACTTCATCGGGACCGGGGTGTCGTTGGCGGTCTCGTGGCCGAGGTAGGTGTCGGGGGCCGGGAATTCGGAGACACTGCCGCCCCCGCCGCCCGCGGTGATGTAGGTCGTCCCGTCCTTGACCGGGTCGGTCGTCCCGCGCGACGGCACCTTCTTGACGGCTTTGCCCGCCCGGATGGGGTCGGTGCGTTCGTAGATGTGGTTGTGGCCGTTGAGTACGAGATCGACCTGATACTTGTCGAACAGCGGAGCCCAGTCCTTCTGCGCGCCGAGTTCCGCGCCGTTGGAATGGCAGGTGGAATACGTGCACTGGTGGCAGTAGACGACGATGAAGTCGATCGTGGGATCGGCGCGGAACGCGGCGAGTGTCCTGCCGAGCCACTTGAGCTGCTTGCCCTTGGTGTAGTCCAGATTGGACGGACTGTTGTAGCAGACGTCGTTGCCGTCCAGGCTGATCAGCCCGACGTTCTGGTAGCGCCACGAGTAGATGCAGGTGGAGCCGTCCCAGGCGTTGTCCGGCATGGTGAAGCGTGCCCGCACGCCGCCGTACCCGTCCGCGGAGTACCAGCCCTCCATCTCGTGGTTGCCGAGTGCCATCATCCACGGGATCCCCGCGGTGACCGGCTCGTTCTGCACGAAGAAGGAGTCCCAGAGCCGCGCGTCGTACTTGTCCTCCTCCGGGTGCCCGCCCTCGCCTTCGAGGGCGTAGCTCAGGTCGCCCATGGCGAGGTGGAAGGCCGGATCGAGGCCCGCGATCAGGCTGCTGGTCGCGACGGCGTTGTAGCCGACACCCTGGTCACCGAAAGCGGTGAAGGAGAACGTGCCGCCGCCACCGGGGGCGGGAGCGGTGCGGAAGCTCGCCATTTCGCCCAGCCTGGTGGCGGGGTCGTAACCCTCGTGGCCGACGACGTAGTAGTACGTGGTGCTGGGCAGGAGCCGGTCGATCCGGGCGTGGAGGTAGTACTGGGTGATCGTCTTCGGGCTGTTGGGCGGTACTTCCTCCACCGGGTGCTGCCAGGACATCTGGCTGGTCAGCGCCCGGACCTCGGCCGGGATGGGCGGGCTGAAGTCGCCGGGCACCGTGCCGATCCGGACGAACGGCGCGGTCACCGCCGCGGGTACCTGCCAGGAGACCACGACCTGCTGGGACGGGTCGGCCCCGTAGGCGATGTGCCGTCCGAACGGGCGCAGCGCCGACCCCGCGACCTTGTCGGCGTTGAGCAGCACGGTCGGCCCGGGGGAGGCCGCGGCGGATCCGGGGAGGAGGACGCCGCCGGCGGCGAGTGCCGCGCCGCTCACCGCGCCCACCCGGAACAGGGTCCGCCGTGAGTACCGATTGACGAACTTGTCGTGTTTCTCGGCCAAGCTGAGCCGACGATAGGCTTGAGACCTGCTGTTCCGTGGAGTTTCGGCCATGAAGCAGAAGTTAAGAAGGCTTCTTAGCCAAGTCAATACATAGGTGGTTCTTCCTTGACCGGCTGCACGGAACCGTGCAGCGACATCGGGCATCGGGGACGTTTGCGCCGACTTCGCGTGCTTGGAGACGTAACTCGCGTGCTTGGAGACGTAACTCGCGTGATTGAAGGCGTAACTCGTGAGTTACGCCTCTAATCACGCGAGTTACGACTTTCGCGGGCAGTCAGACCAGTTCCGAGGAGACGACCGACGACAGCCCGCGCAGCCGGTCCAGCAGCGGCTCGACCTCATCGGCGTCGATCAGGACGGCGCAGGTCATGGTGCTTTCGCGGACGCCGTCGCGGACGTCGACGGACAGGTCGTGGACCAGGCAGCCGAGCGCCTCGACCAGGCCGGGGATCTGCTCGACGCCACCGACGAAGTAGGTCGCGATCCGGCGGCGGACCAGCATGGACGAGCGGGGTGCGGGGATCTGGAACGAAACAGCGGGCATCGTGGACTCCAAGGGCGGGAAACGTACAGGCCATGGAGGGCCAGGTCCCGGGAGATGCCCCGTGTCGAGGGGTCGCCGGATTGCGCGCCGGCGACCTGGTTCAGCCGGCGCGCTTGACTACGAGTCGCGTAAAGCGGAGTCGAGTCCAGTGGCGCACGGCGACAGGCTAGCACGTCACGAGAGGCGTAGCCGGGAACCCTGCTCGCGGACGTGCGCGGCGGAGCCGCAATCGAGGTCCAGCTGCCGCTGCCGTTCGGCCACGAACGCCCGGCCGAGGCCCGTTCGGTCCGAAGTGGACAGCGTGCGCCGCAATTCGTTGAGCAACCCGCGCTCCTCCGCGCGGATATGCGCGTCCACCGAGTTCTCCAGTACCGCCAACGCTTTTTCGGGATCGGCGGATTCCAGCACGGCCAGCAGTTCGTCCGCGAGCCCGCGGTCGCTCGCATCGGGGCGGACGATCCGTTCGGTCGCGTTGGCGTGGGCGACCAGTGCCGCCGACAGCTCCGCGATCAGTGCCGGACGGTCGGCCTCGTCGTTGCGGAGGTCCCGGAACAGCTGTTCGATCCGGCGGTGGTCGGCCAGGACGACCTCGACCAGGTCGGAGCCCGGGGGAGCGGCGGTCGGGCCCGGGCGCATCCAGCCGAACGTCAGTTCCACGGCCTGGCGCCAGTGCGAATACTCGCTGTCGCGGCGGGCCGGGTCCATCGTCGGCAGCCACTGCCCGGCGCGGTGCCAGTTCCGCCGCAGGCCTTCCAGGTCCGGCCAGTACCCGACCGACAGCCCGGCCGCGTACGCCGCGCCCAGAGACACGGTCTCGGCGACCATCGGGCGCACCACCGGCACGTCGAGGACGTCGGCGACGAACTGCATCAGCAGGTTGTCGGCGGTCATCCCGCCGTCCACCTTGAGCGTCGAGAGCGCGAGCCCCGAATCGGCGTTCATCGCGTCGACGACCTCGCGCGTCTGCCAGCCGGTCGCCTCCAGCACCGCGCGGGCGAGGTGGCCCTTGGTGATGTACGACGTCAGCCCGGCGATCACGCCGCGTGCCTCGCTGTGCCAGTGCGGCGCGAACAGGCCGGAGAAGGCGGGCACGATGTAGCAGCCGCCGTTGTCCTCGACCGTCCGCGCCAGTGTCTCGATCTCGGGGGCGCTGCCGATCAGTTCGAGCCCGTCGCGGAACCACTGCACCAGCGACCCGGTGACGGCGATCGACCCTTCGAGGGCGTAGACGGCGGGCTCGTCGCCGATCTTGAACCCTACGGTGGTCAGCATGCCGTGGGTCGAAAGCACGGGTGTCGGGCCGGTGTTGAGCAGCAGGAAGCTGCCTGTGCCGTACGTGCACTTCGCCTCGCCGGGCGCGAAGCAGGTCTGGCCGAACAGCGCCGCCTGCTGGTCGCCGAGCGCGGCGGCGATCCGGATCCCGGGCACCACCCGCGACGTCGTCCCGTACACCTCGGTCGACGGGCGGATCTCCGGCAGCATCGCGCGCGGGACGTCGAAGAACTCCAGCAGCTCGTCGTCCCAGGACAGCGTCCGGAGGTTCATCAGCATGGTGCGCGAGGCGTTGGTGACGTCGGTGACGTGGACGCCGCCGTCGGGCCCGCCGGTCAGGTTCCAGATCAGCCAGCTCTCGACCGTCCCGAACAGCACGTCGCCGCGCTCGGCGCGTTCCCGCAGGCCAGGGGTCCTTTCCAGCATCCAGCGGATCCGGGGAGCGGAGAAGTACGTCGCCAGCGGCAGCCCGCACAGCCGCCGGACGCGGTCGGCGCCGGGCTCGCGGGCGAGCTGTTCGAGCATCGCGTCGGTGCGGGTGTCCTGCCAGACGATCGCGCGCCCGACCGGGTTGCCGGTGTGCCGGTCCCACAGCACCGTCGTCTCGCGCTGGTTCGCGATGCCGAGGCCGACCACCTGCGCCGGTTCGACGCCGGCGTCGGCCAGCGCCTGCGGCACGATCCGGCCGACGTTGCGCCAGATCTCCGTCGCGTCGTGCTCGACCCAGCCGGGCCGGGGGAAGTGCTGCTGGTGTTCGCGCTGCGCGACCGACACCAGCCTGCCGCGCGCGTCGAACAGGATGCACCGCGTCGAGGTGGTGCCCTGGTCGATCGACATCACGTAGCGCTGGACCACGCGAGCACCTCCATCACCATCGGGACGCGCCGAGATCGCGGGAGACCGCGCGTGCCGCGTCGCGCACGTGGCCGAGCAGCCGGGGGATCGGGCTGCCGTCGGCTTCACAGATCCGTTCCGTCGCGCCGGACACCCCGATCGCGCCGACCACGATGCCGCCGTGGCCGCGGATCGGCGCCGCTATCCCGGCCTCACCGGTGATCATCTCGCCGTTCTCGCTCGCCCAGCCCGCCTCGCGCACCTTGCCACAGGCGCGTTTGATCGCGGTCTGGGTGACCAGGGTCCGGCGGGTGTAGGCCTCCGGCTCGCCGGTGCGCAACGATGCCACGAGACCGGTGTCATAGGCCAGAAGTACTTTTCCGAGCGCCGTCGCGTGCAACGGCAGGAGTGTTCCGACGTCGAGGGTCTGCAGGCTGTCGTCGGGGCGGAAAACGTGGTGCACCACCAGGACCCGGCCTTCCAGCGGCGCGCCGATCCGGACGGCTTCACCGCTGCGCGCGGCCAGCGCGTCGGCCCAGTTGATCGCGCGCGACCGGAGCTCGTTGACGTCGAGGTAGCTCGTGCCGAGGTGCAGGAGTGCCGCGCCCAGTTGGTATTTCCCGGTGTCGCGGTCTTGTTCGACAAAGCCGACCCCTTGCAGGGTGCGCAGGATCCCGTGCGCCGTCCCCTTGGCGAGTTCGAGGGAATCGGCGATCTCGCCGACCCCGAGACGCCCCGAACCGCGCGCCAGCAACCGCAGGATCGCGGCGGCGCGCTCGATGGACTGGATCGGACCGGGCACGGCTCAACCGTAGCCCGACCGGCCCTGATTCGACAATGTCGAACATCGTTTTCGGGCGTTCGACAATGCCGACCGGCGTGCGTTGACCCCGCGTTTCCGCGAACTTAACTTCGGCCTCAACAGGGCAACGGTGTCCTTTGTGGAGGAAGCAATGGTGCGAAACCTCAAGGCTCGCGGACTGGCGGGCGAACTGGCGGCGGAGTTCGTCGGGACGATGATCCTCATCCTGTTCGGCTGCGGGGTGGTGGCTCAAGTCGTCGCCGCGGGCATCGGGGACCACGACAGCATCGCGTGGGCGTGGGGAATCGGTGTCACGCTCGGTATCTACGTGGCTTCACGGATCAGTGGCGCGCATCTGAATCCCGCCGTCACCGTGGCGCTCGCGGTGTTCAAGGGCTTCTCGTGGCGCAAGGTCGCCCCGTACGCCCTGGCGCAGACCGCCGGCGCGTTCCTGGGCGCGCTGCTGGTGCGCTGGAACTACACCGAGGTGCTCAACGCCGCCGATCCCGGCCTGACGATCAAGACCCAGGGTGTCTTCTCCACCCTTCCGGGTAACGGAACCCTGCCGGTGGGTGACTGGGGCGCGTTCCGCGACCAGATCATCGGGACCGCGATCCTCGCTTTGGTGATCTTCGCCATCACCGACCTCCGCAACACCGCGCCCGCCGCGAACCTCGCCCCGGTCGTCGTCGGTTTCCTCGTGGTCGCGATCGGCATGGCCTGGGGCACCAACGCCGGCTACGCGATCAACCCCGCCCGCGACTTCGGCCCGCGGCTGATGTCCTGGCTCACCGGCTACGACACCGCGTTCACCGACCAATACGGCTATCCGTACTGGTGGATCCCGATCGTGGCGCCGGTCATCGGCGCGGTGATCGGCGGTGCGATCTACAAGTTCTTCATCGAGCGTTACCTGCCCGCTGACCCGGCACCGGAAGCCTTGCCCGCCAAAGACATCGAGCGCGTTTCTTAAGGAGCGAAACCCATGCCTGACTACATCGGCGCCGTCGACCAGGGCACCACCAGCACGCGCTTCATGATCTTCGACCACGGCGGCAACGAGATCGCCCGCCACCAGCTCGAGCACGAGCAGATCCTCCCCAAGCCGGGCTGGGTCGAACACGACGCCACCGAGATCTGGGAGCGGACCCGCTCGGTCATCGCCACGGCGCTCAACAAGGCGAAGCTGACCGTCGCCGACCTCGCGGCGCTCGGTATCACCAACCAGCGTGAGACCACCGTCGTGTGGAACCGCCGCACCGGGCGCCCGTACTGCAACGCCATCGTGTGGCAGGACACCCGCACCGACCGGATCGCCTCGGCGCTCGAACGCGAGGGCAAGGGCGACGTCATCCGCCGCAAGGCCGGTCTGCCGCCCGCCACCTACTTCTCCGGCGGCAAGCTGCAGTGGGTCCTGGAGAACGTCGAGGGCGTCCGCGAAGACGCCGAAAAGGGTGACGCGCTCTTCGGCACCACCGACACCTGGCTCATCTGGAACCTCACCGGCGGCCCGGACGGCGGCGTCCACGTGACGGACCCGACCAACGCTTCGCGCACCATGCTCATGGACCTGGAAACGCTGGAGTGGGACGACGAACTGCTGTCGTTCTTCGGCGTCCCCAAGCAGATGCTGCCGTCGATCGCGCCGTCTTCGAACAACGGCCGCTTCGGCGTCACCCGTGCGGACGGCCCGCTCGGCGGCGAGGTCGCGATCACCGGCGTGCTCGGCGACCAGCAGGCGGCGACCGTCGGCCAGGTGTGCTTCCGTCCCGGCGAGGCCAAGAACACCTACGGCACCGGCAACTTCCTGCTGCTCAACACCGGCCACGAGGTCGTGCGCTCCAAGCACGGCCTGCTCACGACGCTGGCCTACCAGCTCGGCGACGAGAAGCCGGTGTACGCGCTCGAAGGCTCGATCGCCGTCACCGGTTCCGCCGTCCAGTGGCTGCGCGATCAGCTGGGCATCATCAGCGGCGCGTCCCAGAGCGAGAGCCTCGCCCGTCAGGTCGAGGACAACGGCGGCGTCTACTTCGTCCCCGCGTTCTCCGGGCTTTTCGCGCCGTACTGGCGATCCGACGCGCGTGGGGCGATCGTCGGCCTCACCCGCGCCACCACGAACGCGCATCTGGCGCGGGCGACGCTCGAAGCGATCTGCTACCAGACCCGCGACGTCGTCGAGGCCATGCAGAACGACTCGGGCGTGACGCTCGACGTGTTGCGTGTGGACGGTGGCGTGACGGCGAACGAACTCTGCATGCAGCTCCAGGCGGACATCCTCGGTGTGCCGGTGTCGAAGCCGGTCGTCGCGGAGACCACCGCGCTCGGCGCCGCCTACGCGGCCGGGCTCGCCGTCGGGTTCTGGAAGAACACCGACGAGCTGGAACAGAACTGGAACGAGGACAAGCGCTGGGAGCCGTCGTGGACGGACGAACAGCGCGCCGAGGGCTACGCGGGCTGGCAGAAGGCCGTCGGCCGCACGCTCGACTGGGTCGAGGTCGAGTGAGCCCGATGAACAGGAGGAACAGAGTGACACCCGTACCGCTTTCCCCGGTCTACCGTGCCGAGACGCTGCGCAAGCTCGCTCGCGAGGAGATCGACGTCCTCGTCGTCGGCGGGGGAGTGACCGGTGCCGGCGTCGCGCTCGACGCGGCGTCGCGCGGGCTCTCCGTCGCGCTCGTCGAGGCCCGTGACTTCGCCGCGGGCACGTCCAGCCGATCGTCCAAACTGATCCACGGCGGGCTGCGTTACCTGGAGAACCTGGACTTCAAGCTGGTCCGTGAGGCGTTGAAGGAGCGGAGCCTGCTCCTGCAGACCCTCGCGCCGCATCTGGTGCGGCCGGTGAAGTTCCTCGTGCCGCTCAAGCACCGCGTCTGGGAACGCGGCTACATCGGCGCGGGTGTCACGCTCTACGACACCCTCGGCGGAGCGCGGGCCTTGCCCCGGCACCGGCATCTGTCCAAGCGCGGCGCGGGCAAGGTCGCTCCCGGCCTCGCGGACGACGCCCTGATCGGCGCCATCCAGTACTACGACGCGCAGGTCGACGACGCGCGCCACACGATGACCATCGCGCGGACCGCGGCCGAACAGGGCGCCTCCGTCCTCACCCGTGCCCGCGTGACGTCGTTGATCCGTGACGGCGAACGCGTCGTCGGCGCCAAGGTCGTCGACCGTGAGAGCGGCGCGGAGATCGAGGTCCGGGCGAAGACGGTCGTCGCGGCCACCGGCGTGTGGAGCGACGACATGGCCGAAGCGGCGGGCATCCCCGCGCCGTTCACCGTGCGCGCGTCGAAGGGCATCCATCTGGTGGTGCCGCGCGAGAAGATCGACCTGGACACCGGGCTGATCCTGCGCACCGAGAAGAGCGTCCTGTTCGTCATCCCGTGGGGGCGGCACTGGATCGTCGGCACCACCGACACCGAGTGGGACCTCGACCGCGAACACCCGGCGGCCAGCCAGGCGGACGTCGACTACGTGCTCGATCACCTCAACGCGGTCCTGCGTACGCCGATCACCGCCGACGACATCGAAGGCGTGTACGCGGGGCTTCGGCCGCTGCTGGCCGCGAAGGCGACTTCGACGACGAAGCTGTCGAGGGAGCACGCCGTGGCGCATCCGGTGCCGGGTCTGGTGATCGTGGCCGGCGGCAAGTACACGACGTACCGCGTGATGGCCGCCGACGCCGTCGACGTCGCGGTGGAGGACCTCGGCCGTCCCGCGCCGTCCTCGTGGACCGAGCGGCTGCCGATCGTCGGCGCGACGGGGTACCACGAGCTGTGGGGCGCGCGGCACTCGCTCGTGCAGCGCACGGGGCTGCCCATCGCCCGCATCGAGCACCTGCTCCAGCGCTACGGCACCGCGATCGAGGACATCCTGGAGTCGATCTCGGAGCGTCCCGAACTGGGCGAGCACCTGCTCCAGCGCTACGGCACCGCGATCGAGGACATCCTGGAGTCGATCTCGGAGCGTCCCGAACTGGGCGAAGCGATCCCGGGAACCGCGGAGTACCTGAAGGCGGAGGTCGTCTACGCGGTCTCGCACGAAGGCGCGCTGCACCTCGAGGACGTCCTGACGCGGCGCACCCGGATCTCGATCGAGGAGCGGGACCGCGGTGTGACGGCGGCGCCGGTGGTGGCGGAGCTGATGGCGCCGCTGCTGGGCTGGGACTCGCACAAGCAGGAGCGCGAGGTCGCCAACTACCTCGCGCGGGTCGAGGCGGAGCGTTCCGCCCAGGCCCAGCCGGACGACGAAGCGGCGAACGCCAGCCGTCTCGCTGCTCCGGCGCTGTTGCCCAGCTGATCTCGGGCGGCCCCGGTCGGACATTTCGACCGGGGCCGCGCCGGTAACTCCCGGCATGGGAAGAAAGCGTTCCCTGACCGCGCCGGACCGCGGTCAGGGGCGTGGTGCCCGCCGGTCACGCCGTTCTTCGAGCTCCTCCGCGGACACCGGGATGAGCATCGGCTGTCCAGGCTCGCCGAACANCCCGCGCCGGTAACTCCCGGCATGGGAAGAAAGCGTTCCCTGACCGCGCCGGACCGCGGTCAGGGGCGTGGTGCCCGCCGGTCACGCCGTTCTTCGAGCTCCTCCGCGGACACCGGGATGAGCATCGGCTGTCCAGGCTCGCCGAACATCGTGACGACGAACTGGCTTTCGGCGTCGTCGAAGTGGTTGCCGTCCTGGTAGTGGATGACGTCGCCACCCGGTTCCCAGAATGATTCCCCCGCCTTGACGACGCGTTCCGGCTCGCCTTCGAGTTCGAAGACGATCGCGCCCTTCAGGACGTACCCGAACGCGGGACCGGTATGCCGGTGCGGGGGCGCGCCTTCGCACCCGGGCGGCAGGGTGACCAGGATCGTCATCGCCTCGGCGTCGTCAGGCATCGGCGGCGCCGGGACCGACGAGACCATTTCGATCTTCGGCGGCGGCTTGGTCGAACCCGGATTCTCCAGGTGGTGGAGGTGATCGGCGGTCATGACTTCAGCCACTCGAGGTAGCGGGTCCCGGCGATGCGGGCGCCGTCCTTCGTGGTGAGGACGTCGCCCTTGACGGCGGCGAACATGCCCGCGGTCTCGTCGACGGTCACCGGACGCGTGTCTCCCTTGGCGGACAACGTGATCCGGCCCAGCTCGTCCAGCGGGTAGACGTCCGGGCCGCCGACGTCGAGGGTTCCGTTCAGCGGTTTCCCTGCCGACACCTCGGAAACGGCGGCGGCGACGTCCGCCGCGGCGATCGGCTGGATCGGGGTGGTGGGCAGGCGGACCGCGGTCTCGTCGGAGGTCCAGGACAGGACCGCGCCGACGAATTCCATGAACTGGGTGGCGCGGACGATCGAGTAGGGGACGCCGCTCTCCTTGAGGATGTCCTCTTGCAGCGTCTTCGCCCGGTAGTAGTCGAGGTCGGGCACCTGGTCGACGCCGACGATCGACAGGATCACGAAGTGCCCGGTGCCCGCCTTCTTCGCGGCCGCCACGAGGTTGTCCATCGACGTCCGGAAGAACGCGGGGGAGGCGTCGTCGAAGGTCGGCGAGTTCGTGAGGTTGACGACCACGTCGGCGCCGTCGAGCGCGCTGTCCAGCCCCTGGCCGGTCAGCAGGTCGACCCCGGTGGACGGCGAATGCGGCACGGCCTCGTGCCCCGCCTCGTTCAGATTGCGCACGACCTGCGAACCGATCAGCCCGGTCCCGCCGATGATCGCGAATTTCATGACCCAGTGCCCTTCGTCGGTGCCGCCCGGTTAACCCGGACAACTCATGTCCGAGATAATACTCGGATACATTGTGTCCGAGTCAAGGGGCGGGTTAGAGTCATCCGGGTGAAGATGTCCGGTGGGGTCGAGTGGGCCCTGCACTGCTGTGTCGTGCTGACCTCGGTCGACGAACCCGCGCCCGCCGCGCGCCTGGCGCAGCTGCACGACGTCTCGCCGAGCTACCTCGCGAAGCAGCTCCAGGCGCTTTCCCGGGCAGGCCTCATCCGATCGGTGCAGGGGAAGGCCGGGGGATACGTCCTCACCCGGCCGCCTTCGGAGATCACCGTGCTCGACGTCGTCGAGGCCATCGACGGCCCGGGCCCGGCCTTCGTCTGCACCGAGATCCGGCAGCGCGGCCCGATGGCGACGCCGCCCGAGGCGTGCACGACGCCGTGCGCCATCAGCCGCGCGATGGCGAACGCCGAAGTCCAGTGGCGGGCGGCGTTGCGCGCGGTCTCCATCGCGGATCTGGCCGAAGACGTCCGGGGCGACTACGGTCCGGGCGCGCTCGCCGGGATCGGCGCGTGGTTCAAGTCCGCAGAGGGGTAGCGGACATCAGCGCGGTCGCGACCGTGGTCGCCACCACCAGTGCCGCCGCGAGCGAGAACGCCCGCACCATGGAATGGCCGTGCAGGAAGACGGTGCCGAGCACCGCGATGCCCAGCGTCGCACCCACCTGCTGCACCGCGTTCAGCAGCCCCGCCGCCGATCCGGTCTCATGTGGACGGACGACGGACAGCGCCGCGGTGAAGAACGGCACCGTGAACAGTCCCAGGCCGAGCCCGCCGATCCCGAGCGCGAACGACAGCGGGCCGGCCATCGCCAGCAGGATCCCCGCGAGCAACAGTGCCAGGCCGGCGAAGGCGACACGCGATCCGTACCGGGGCACGAGCCATTTGCCCGCCGCCCAGGAAGAAACCGCCAGTCCGAACGACCACGGCAGCAGCGTCAGCCCGGACGCGAGCACGCCGAGACCCTCGTCGAGCTGCTGGTGCAGGACCACCACGAGCATCATCCCGTTCATCACGGCGAAGAACAGCGTCGACGCCGCCAGTGCCGCGGGAAAACCGCGGTGTGCGAACAAGCTCGGCTCGACCAGGGGATGACGCCGGTTCCGCTGGTGGAATCCGAACAGCACCAGCACGGCGGCGCCGGTCGCGAAGAGACTCCAACTCCACCGGTCGATCAGCGGGTACACCAGAAGCCCGATGCCGAGCGAGGCGAGCAAGGTGCCGGGCACGTCCAGCCGGACCGGCTGCCCGGCACGGTCTTTCGGCAGCAGCCGTCCGGCCACGAGCACCACGATCGAGATCGGCACGTTCACCAGGAACGCCGCCCGCCACGAGACCAGGTCCGTCAGCAGGGCGCCCAGCAGCGGCCCGCTCACGGCGGACAGGCCGACCACCGGCCCGTTCCAGCCCAGCGCCGCCGCCAGCGCCGGACCGGAGAACAGGACCTTGATCAAGCCGAAGGTCTGCGGGATCACCAGTGCCGCCGCCATGCCCTGCACTGCTCGCGCGCCGATCAGCACGCCGGTGCCCGGCGCGAGCGCACAGCACAACGAGGCCAGGGCGAACACGGCGACGCCGTACAGGAACACGCGTCGGCGGCCCAGCAGGTCGCCGAGTCTTCCGCCGGTGATCAGGAGTACCGCGAAAGGGAGGGTGTACGCGGCGCCGAACCATTGGATGGCGGAGGTGGGGCCGCCCAGATCCGCGTGGATCGCCGGACCGGCGACCTGGGTGATCGTCGCGTCCAGCACGTTCATCGCCTCCGCCGCGAGCAGCGTGGCGAGCGGAACCGATCGGGTCTTGGTCAGTTGCATGATCGAGAGCGTGCGGCGAAGATGACATCTGTTCCATGAATCCGGGATTGGATGGACGAAATATTCCATGCTCGACGACATCGATCGCGCTTTGATCCACGCCCTGCAGATCGACGCGCGTGCGCCGTTCAAGCGGATCGGGGCGGTGCTCGGTGTCTCGACCCAGACCGTCGCCCGGCGCTACCAGCGGCTCCGCGCCGAATCCGGATTGCGTGTCGTCGGCCTGCCCGATCCCGACCGGACGGGTCTGACGCAGTGGCTGGTGCGGCTCAGCGCGCAGCCGGCCACCGCGCGGACGCTCGCCCGTTCGCTGGCGAAGCGGCCGGACACGTCCTGGGTCAAGCTCACCTCGGGCGGCACGGAGATCGTGACGATCGCGCATACGCCGCGACACGAGCAGAGCGCCATGCTGCTGTACGACATCCCGCGCACCGCGAGCGTCACGGCGGTGTCCGCGCATTTCATCCTGCACACCTACCTCGGCGGCCCGACGGCGTGGCGCGGGCGGGTCGCCGCGCTGACGGAAGAACAGCAGGAGGCGTTGCGGCCGCCGGAATCGGTCGCCGACGAGACTCCGCTGACCGCGGCGGACCACGCGCTGATCGCCGCCCTCCGGTACGACGGCCGGGCGAGCATCGCGGAGCTCGCCGCGGCGGCGGGGCTGGCCCCGGCGACCGCGGCCCGCCGTCTGGCGGATCTGCGCGCCCGGGGCGCGCTCTTCTTCGACGTCGAGATCAGCGCGGCCCTGTACGGCGTGACCACGCAGGCGTTCCTGTGGATGGCCGTCGCGCCGGCCGATCTCGACGAGGTGGCGACGAAGCTGGCCACTCACGAGGAGCTCGCCGTCGTCGTCGCCACCACCGGGCCCACCAACCTGGCCGCGCAGGCGCTGTGCCCGGATCCCGCCGCGCTACACCACTACCTCACGCACCGGCTCGGCGCGCTGCGCGCGATCCACACGGTGCACACCGCGCCGGTGCTGGAGATCGTGAAGGCGGTCGGACCGCTCACGCCTTGAACCGGCCGGCGTGCTCGGCGACCCACTGCGCGAAGGTGCGGGCAGGGCGTCCGGTCACCTTCTCGATCGTGTCGACGACGGTGCGCGCCTCCACCGGCGGATCGCTGTGCCAGCCGACGACGTACTCGGCGTCCGCGACCGAGACGCCTTCGGCCAGCAGCCGGTCGATCGCCTGCTGCCGCGTGATCCGCTCCAGCGCGATGTCACGGCCGACGCCGGAGCCGAGGATCGCGATCCGTTCGCTCGTGGTCAGCGCTTCCGGGCCGGTGAGGTTGTAGACCTTGCCCGAATGCCCGTCCTCCACGAGCGCGGTGGCGGCAACGGTGCCGATGTCGCCCTCGTGCACGACCGCGCTCGGGAGGTCGAACGGCTCACGGACCACGCCGTCGGCGCGGACGGAGTCGACCCAGGTCAGGGCGTTGGACATGAACTCCTGCGGCTCGAGCCGCGTCCACTCGACCCCGGACTCGGCCATGGCCTGTTCCGTCGGCCCGACGTAGCCGCCCCAGACGACGGTCATGCGCCGGACACCCGCGTCCACGGCACGTTTGACCAGATCGGCGCCGACGTCGGCGAGCCCCGCCGTCACGGTGATGTGCAGCCGGGTGACGCCGTCGAGGGCGTCGTTCAGCGTTTCCGGCGCGGTGTGCGTGCCTTCCACCAGTTCGACGCCTGCCGGAAGCCGCGCCGCGGCGGGGTTCCTGCTGAGTGCCCGGACGCGTTCCCCGCGGCGGACGAGTTCGGCGACGACATGGCGGCCGGTGTTCCCGGTGGCGCCGGTTACCAAGACGGTCATGAGTGATTCCCTTCGTATCCCGTGACGGTAAAAGCTCAAGTAATGTGGAGGTCAAGCGGACCGATCAGGAATCGAGAAGCGTCGAGGTCCACGGGATCCCTAGCGTCTTCGCCGCGGGCAAAACGACTCCAGGAGATTCCCGTGAGCAAGCGGATCCGGACGTTCCACCGGTGGACGTCGCTCGTCTTCGTCGCCACCGTCGTGGTGTGCTTCGTGGTCGTCGCGCAAGGCGACCCGGCCGAGTGGGTGCTCTACACCCCGCTGCCGCCGCTCTTCCTGCTGATGTTCAGCGGTCTCTACCTGTTCACGCTGCCGTATACCGCCAAGCGGCGGAACCGGCGGCGCGTGGCCGGGTGACTCGCCGAGTCTTAGTTCATGGCAAAAATTAACACTCGCCGTACCGGCCGGAAACTCTTGACGCGGCCGCCGGGTCCGGTGAGGATCGGCCGGTCCCCGCCTTCCGCAGAATGGACCAGACCATGGCAAGACGTGCCCGTGCGCGCCGAAGTCCGCTGATCGCCTTGATGAGTCTCACGCTGCTCGGCGGGGCCGTGGTCGCCACGCCCGCCGCCGTCGCCGCCGGACAACCGGTGATCGGGAAGCCCGCGTTCGACCGGGACGGCTGTGCCCGGATCGAGAAGAGCCTGCCGACGCTCGCCGACTGGCCGAAGGTCGAAAGCCGGTTCAAGGGCAAGGGCGGTGACGAGCGGCGGATCGCCCGGATCCTCGAAGGGATGACCCTGGAGGAGAAGGTCGGGCAGATGACGCAGCCCGAGATCGCGGCGATCACCCCCGACGAGGTCCGGCAGTACTCGATCGGCTCGGTCCTCAACGGCGGCGGTTCGTGGCCGAACAAGGACAAGCACGCCTCCCAGCAGGACTGGCTGAAACTCGCGGACGCCTACTGGGACGCCGCGAAGGGCAGCCGGACGAAGATCCCGGTCATCTGGGGCATCGACGCCGTGCACGGCAACAACAACGTGTACGGCGCCACCGTCTTCCCGCACAACATCGGTCTCGGCGCGGCGCACGATCCGTGCCTGGTGCGCGACATCTCCGCGGCGACGGCCCGGCAGATCCGCGCCACCGGCCAGGACTGGGCCTTCGCGCCGACGCTGGCCGTCGTGAAGGACGACCGCTGGGGCCGCACCTACGAAGGGTTCTCCGAGGACCCGCGGATCACCCGGGCCTACGGCTACGAGGCGATCAACGGTCTCCAGGACGGATCGACCAAACGCATCGGCTACAACGGCGTGATCGGCACCGCCAAGCACTTCATCGGGGACGGCGGCACCCTCAAGGGCCAGGACCAGGGTGTCAACCCGGCGTCCGAAGCCGAGATGATCAACGTCCACGGCCAGGGCTACTACGGTGCGCTCGCGGCGGGCTCCCAGACCGTGATGGTGTCGTTCAACAGCTGGACCAACACCGAACTCGGCATCGACGAGGGCAAGCTGCACGGCAGCGACAAGGCGCTGAACCAGATCCTCAAGGGCAAGATGGGCTTCGACGGCCTCGTCGTGTCCGACTGGAACGGTATCGGCCAGGTTCCCGGCTGCACCAACGCTTCCTGCCCGCAGGCGATCAACGCCGGCATCGACATCGTGATGGTGCCGAACGACTGGAAGGCGTTCATCGCCAACACCGTCGCCCAGGTCAAGGACGGCCGGATCCCGCTTTCGCGGATCGACGACGCGGTGACCCGGATCCTGCGCGTCAAGCTGCGTTCGGGGCTGTACGAGTCGCAGAAGCCGTCCGACCGGTCCTACGCCAACTCCGACGAGGCGCTGAAGGAGACCTGGCTGGCGCGCGACGCCGTCCGTTCTTCGCAGACGTTGCTGAAGAACAACGGCAACGTGCTGCCGCTGAAGCCGAAGTCGAAGGTCCTCGTGGTCGGCAAGAGCGCGGACAGCATCCAGAACCAGACCGGTGGCTGGACGCTGAGCTGGCAGGGGACCGGCAACACCAACGCCGATTTCCCCAACGCGACGTCGATCCTCGCCGGGCTCAAGCAGCAGCTCGGTGACGTCAACGTCACCTTCGACGAGAAGGGCGACACGGACCCGAAGGGCTACGACGCCGTCATCGCCGTCATCGGTGAGACGCCGTACGCGGAAGGCGTCGGCGACCTGACCCGCAAGACGCTGGAGGCCTCGAAGCTCTACCCGGAGGATCTGGCCGTGCTGGACAAGGTCCACGGCAAGGGCGCTCCCGTCGTCACCGTCTACGTCGGCGGCCGACCGCTGTACATGAACAAGGAGCTCAACCGCTCCGACGCCTTCGTCGCGGCCTGGCTGCCCGGCACCGAAGGCGGCGGTGTCGCCGACGTCCTGCTCAAGGGCGGCTTCAAGGGCACGCTGCCGTACTCGTGGCCGAAGAGCGCGTGCCAGACGCCGCTGAACGCGGGCTCGGCCGACTACGACCCGCTGTTCAAACTCGGCTACGGCCTCAAGACCGGGCAGCGCGTCACCATCGGCCAGCTGGACGAGACGGCCGGGCCGGTGACCTGTGGCTCGACCGGTGGCGGCGGCACGGCGACCGAGGATCTCGAAGTGTTCAACCGCACCGATGTCGCGCCGTACAAGGGCTTCATCGGCTCGGCGGAGAACTGGGGCGGTACCGAGATCGGTCCCGACGGCGCCGCTTCGCACGCCGAGATCAACGTCGTCCAGTCGGACGTGAACGTGCAGCAGGACGGGCTCAAGTCCACCTGGACCGGCACCGGGCCGGCGCAGCTCTACTTCCAGAACCCGGCCGGTACCAACGATCTGCGCGGCTACCTCAACGCCGACGCGGCGCTGGAGTTCGACACGATCGTGCACGAGGCGCCCGCCGGCCGGACGGTGATCAGCATGCACTGCGTCTATCCGTGCTTCTCCGAGGTGAACGCGACCAAGCTGTTCACCGATCTGGCGGGAGCGCCGAAGTCGACGGTGAAGATCCCGGTGTCGTGCTTCGCCAACGGGCTCGACCTGGAGAACGTCAACACGCCGTTCCTGGTGTACACGGACGCGAAGTTCTCCGCTTCGTTCGCGAACGTGCGGTGGGTGCCCAAGGGAGCACAGGACCCTGATGCGAGGCCCTGCTCGAGTCTGAGCTGACCTCGCCGCTAGGGTTCCGGCCCCGGCATGACGCGAAAGCCACTTTCGCAACCTTCAAGGTTGCGAAAGTGGCTTTCGCGTCTTCGGGGAGCGGTGGGCCGGGGGTGATGAGACGGCGGGCGAGCACTCGTTGCGGGGCGGGCCTGCCGCGTGTATAAAGTGAAACGACCGTTCAAAATGTAACGATCGTTCAAGTTGTGGGGGTGTGCCGTGCCAGGCCAGTATCGAGAGCTGTTCGCCCCGAAGGGTTCTCTCGCCTTCTCCGCCGCCGGTCTGGTCGCGAGGATCCCCGTCCCGATGATGGGGATCGGGATCATCACGATGCTGGCGCAGACACGGGGCGACTACGGGCTCGCCGGTCTGGTGTCGGCGGCGTACACGCTGTCCATGGCGCTGCTCGGGCCCCAGGTGTCGAGGCTGGTGGACCGCCGTGGACAGAGCCGGATCCTGTTGCCTGTCACGGGGATCAGCGTGATGGCGCTCGGCGCGCTCCTGCTCTGCGCACGCTTCGGTGCACCGGTCTGGACCCTGTACGTGTCCGCGATCCTCGCCGGGTTCATGCCCAGTATGGCGGCGATGGTCCGGGCCCGGTGGTCGGGGCTGTACCGCGGCTCGCCCCGGCTGCACACCGCTTTCGCGCTGGAATCGGTGGTCGACGAGCTGACCTTCGTCATCGGGCCCGCGCTGTCGGTAGCGCTGTGCACCACTGTCTTCCCCGAGGCCGGGCCGCTGGTCGCCGTGGTCTTCCTCGCCGTCGGAGTGCTCCTGTTCGTCGCACAGCGCGAGACGGAACCGCCCGTGCTTCCGCCGAGCGGGTCTTCCGGGAACTCGGCGATCCGTCTGGGTGCGGTGCGGGTGCTGGTGCTGACCCTGATGGCGGGCGGCGTCATCGTCGGCACGGTCGACGTGGTCAGCGTGGCGTTCGCCCGGCACGTCGGGTCGCCGTCGGCGGCGGGCGTCGTCGTTTCGGTCTACGCCGTGGGCTCCGCGATCTCGGGACTGGTCTTCGGGACGCTCAAACCGGCCATGACACCGCCTCGGCTGCTCCTGATCGGCACCGCGGGCACGGCCGCGAGCGTGCTGCCGTTGCTGGTCGTGGACGGCGTCGTGAGCCTGTGCGCGGTGGTGTTCGTCGCCGGATTGTTCTTTTCTCCCACGATGATCGTCGTGATGGGGATGATCGAGAAGGTCGTCCCGGCGGAGAAACTCACCGAGGGGATGACGTGGGCGATCACCGGCCTCAGCATCGGTGTCGCGCTCGGCGCCGCGGTGTCGGGTGAGGTCGTCGACCGGTTCGGGCCGGACGGCGGGTTCGCCGTGGCGGTCGTCGCCGGTGGCTTGATCATCCTCATCGCCCTCCTCTCGTATCCTCTGCTGAGCAGGAAGACCGCGATCAGCGAGGAGGCGGCACGCTGAACGAGCCGAGCACTGACGGCCGTCTCGCCAAAGGTGAGCAACGCAAACAGGAACTGATCCAGGCCACGCTGCGCATCGTCGCGAGGGACGGGGTGTCGGGGGTCAGTCACCGCACCGTCGCCCGTGAAGCGGGTTTGCCCGCGACAGCGGCCGCGTACCACTTCCGGGGGATCGGAGACCTGCTGACCGCCGCGCTCACCCAGTGCATGGACGAGGACTCCGAACGGATGCGGGCACTCGCCGCCGAGGCCGACGGGGGCGAGGACGCGCTGCGGAGATTCGCCGCCTTGATGGCCGAAGTCGTCGCCAAGCCCGCGCATCTGTTGGCGGAATACGAGTTGTATCTCTTGGCGGCGAGGGAGCCGAAGCTGCGCGAGTCGACCGATCGCTGGTTGGCGGCGCTGGCCGACTTCGCCCGCCGCTACACCGCCGATCCGGTCCGGGTCGAGATGGTGGTGGGGCTGGTGGACGGAGTGCTGCTGCAGGGATTGCTGCGCGACGAACCGCCGACGGCGGAACGCTTCGAGGCCATCCTGCGGACCGCCTTGCCCTCATGAGGAGGTAGGGAGGCGCGTTGGGAAAGCCACTTTCGCAACGTCGGCGGAGGCATGGAGTGTCCGTGAAGGCCTCCTTCCCTACCCTGAAGGTAGTGAAGGAGGCCTTCACGGTCCGTGAAGGCCTCCTTCCCTACCCTGAAGGTAGTGAAGGAGGCCTTCACGGACTTCAGGTGGTCGCGGGTGGTGACCAGGTCAGCCGCGGATCCGTCTGCACGAAACTGCCCAGCAGGTGATCGATCCGTGTCAGCGCGTCGAGGTCCAGCACCACGCCCGCCGCCTTCGCGTTCTCGGTCACCTGGGCGGCGGTGCTCGCGCCGGTCACCACGGAGGCGACGGTGTTGTGCTGCAACGTCCACGCGAGCGCCAGCTGGGCCATGGTCAGCCCGGCCTCGTCGGCGACGCCGCGCAGCATGCCGACGCGTTCGAGGAGGTCGGGCAGGAGCAGCGGCCGCGCCTCGGCCGACTTGGCGCCCCGTGAGCCCGGCGGGATCTCGCCCGGCCGGTACTTGCCGGTCAGCACGCCCTGAGCGAGTGGGACCGACGCGAACTGCCCGATCCCCGAGCGTTCGCACACCGGCATCACCTGTGCTTCGGCGACCCGCCACAGCATCGAGTAGTGCGGCTGGTTCGCGATGAGCGGGACGCCGTGCCGCTCGGCGATCGGCCGCGCCTCCAGCAGTTGTTCCGCCGTCCATTCCGCGGTGCCCGCGTAGAGGATCTTCCCCTGCCGCACCAGATCCGACAGCGCGAGGAACGTCTCCTCCAGCGGCGTCCGGTAGTCGAACCGCAGCAGCTGGTAGACGTCGATGTAGTCGGTGCGGAGCCGCCGGAGCGAGCCGTGCAGCGACGTGACCAGGTGTTTGCGGCTGAGGCCGGCGTCGTTGACACCCGGGCCTTCCGGCCAGAAGACGCCGGTGCACAGGACGAGATCGTCGCGGCGGGCGTGGCTCAGCGCCGCGGCGAGGTTCTCTTCGGCGGCGCCGCCGTCCCAGGCCGCGGCGGTGTGGAAGGTCGTGATGCCCGCGTCGAGCGCGGCCTGCACGCATTCCGCGCCGTCCTGGTGGGTGAGCCAGTTGCCGTAGGAGATCTCACTGACGGACAAGCCGCTCGCGCCGAGCCTGCGGTACTCCATGGTCACCTCTTCCGCGCGCCGGTTTCGAGGATGGTGCGGTCGATCCATTCGTCGAGACCGGCGGCTTTGCGGGCGTAGGTCTCCCGTACCGATTCGTGCGGCAGGATCAGGAACTCCTCCGACGCCAGCCCGTGCACGACGGACTCCGCGACGTCCTCCGGTTCCAGCAGGGGCGCGGCGGCGGCGATCGCGAGCGCGGCGGGGTGCCCGGCCGCGATGCCGGGTTCCAGCAGCGCGGTCCGCACGCCGAGCGGGCACAGCGCGCTGACCCGCACCCCGCGCGGACGGTAGGTGATGGCCAGCCATTCGGCGAGCCCGACGGCCGCGTGCTTGGTCACCGAATACGGCGCGTCACCGGGAGTGCCCAGCAGACCCGCGCCCGACGCCGTGATCAGCAGGTATCCGTGGCCCCGGCTCAGCATCGCGGGGAGCGCGACCTGCGCGGCGTGCACGTGCTGCATGACGTTGATCGCCCACGACCGCGTCCACTGTTCGTCCGCGGCGTGCACGCCGGTCCCGAACGCGGCGCCGGCGTTGGAGCAGAAGAGGTCCACCGCGCCGAACGCCGAGCGGGCGTCGGTCACCAGCGTCTTCAAGTCCTCTTTGGACGACGCGTCGGCGTGGCGCGCGATCGCGGCGCCGCCCGCGGCGGTGATCTCGGCGACCACCTTCTCCGCGCCGTCGAGATCGAGATCGGAGACGACCACCCCGGCGGCGCCCTCGGCGGCGAACCGCCTGGCCATGGCCGCGCCGATACCGTGTGCCGCGCCGGTCAGCACGACGACTCGTCCTGTTACTTCCACATGCGCTCCATGGTTATCGATTCTGCTTTCGGTGACAATTCTTCTGTTTTGTTACGCCGGTGAGCGACGCGTTGTCGAAATATGCGACGCGGATGATAAAAGCGCAGGTCAGAGCCATGTTTCACGGGTGTCGACATATTTGTTTCCGGCGCCGGACTTTAGCACGCGTTCCCTTGTTTTCCGAGTTTTCGCGCGAGACTATTGCGCTCTCTGCGGCAAGTAGGTTATTTCTTGGGAATCCCGCTGAAAGATCGCCGAACCCGGCGAGGTTCGACCAGCCCAGCCGAACAGGAGGTCCGCCGGTGAGTCATGCGACGGCGCGCACGCGGGTACTCGGCGTCAATCCGCTCGGACGTCCCGATCCGGGGCTGGCGGCGGCCGTCGCCAGGGGCGGCGGTCTCGGGATCGTGCCGATCGGGTCCATAGTGGACGGAGCGTTCCCGTTCGGCGTCCGCGTCCCCGCGGGCCGCCACGTGCGGGACGAAGAGGTGCGGGAAAGCGGCGCGGGGCTCGTGCTGCTGGCCGAGGGGGCGGTCTGGCGGGGCAGGGCCGGCCTCCCCGTGCTGGCCGAGGTGACCGGTGTCGAGCAGGCCGTCCGGATGCTCGACGCCGGCGCCTCCGGTCTGGTGGCGAAGGGGGCCGAAGCGGGCGGTTCGGATCTCACCACGTTCGTCCTGCTGCAGCGGTTGCTGGAGCGGTTCGGTGAGGGCGTCCCGGTGTGGGCGTACGGGGGCATCGGGCCGAGGACGGCGGTCGCCGCGATCGCCGGCGGCGCGGCGGGCGTGGTGCTCGACGGGCTCGGCCTGTTCCCCGAGGCCGACGTGCCCGAGGCGGACCGCGTCGAGCTGGCCAGGGCCGACGACGGGCTCAGCGCGATGCTCGCGAATCGCTTCGAGGACGCGGAAAGCGCTGTCCGCTCGGTCGTGCGGTCGCTCGCGGTGCCTGCGATCCCCGCGGATCAAGGCGTGCGGCTGTGCCGCACGCTGGGGACCCGGCTGCCGGTCGTGCAAGGCCCGATGACGCGGGTGAGCGACCAGCCCGGGTTCGCCGCCGCCGTGGCCGCGAACGACGGCTTCCCGTTCGTCGCGGTCGCCACCGCGAACGGCGCGAAGACCGCCGAACTGCTCGGCCGCACCGCCGAAGCGCTCGGCGAACGACCTTGGGGAGCGGGGATCCTCGGCTTCGTCCCGGAGGCCCTGCGCGCCGAACAGCTCGCCGCGATCCGCGCGGCGCGCCCACGCTGCGTGCTGATCGCGGGCGGGAAACCGGCGCAGGCCAAGTCACTGGAGGCCGACGGCATCGCGACCTTCCTCCACGTGCCGTCACCGATCCTCCTGCGGCAGTTCCTCGACGCCGGGATCCGCCGGTTCGTCTTCGAGGGCGCCGAATGCGGCGGGCACATCGGCCCGCGGTCGAGCTTCGTGCTGTGGGAACAGCAGCTGGACGTCCTGCGCGAACACGGCGCCGATGACGTCGAGGTCCTGTTCGCGGGCGGCATCCACGACGCCCGGTCCGCCGCGATGGTGTCGGCGATGGCGGGGCCGCGCACGGGCATCGGCGTCCTGATGGGCACCGCGTACCTCTTCACCGAAGAGGCCGTGACCCACGGCGCCATCACCGGGACCTTCCAGGATCGTGTGCTCGACGCCGGATCCACGGTCACCCTGGAGACCGCGCCCGGGCACCTGACCCGCTGCCTGCCCAGCCCGTACACCGACGAGTTCGCCGCGCTGAAGGCCGGGCTCCGCGCGGACGGCGTCCCGCCGCAGGAGGCCTGGCAGCGGCTGGAGGAGCTGAACACCGGGCGGCTGCGGATCGCGAGCAAGGGCATCCGGCGGGATGGCGACGCGCTCGTCGAAGTCGACACCCTCGGCCAGCTCGCCGAGGGCATGTACATGGCGGGTCAGGTGACCGTCTTGCGCGATGACCGCACCGACATCGCCGCCCTGCACCGGGAAGTCACCGAAGGCGCGGCGGAACTGCTCGCCGCCCGCGCTCCCGCCGAAGAGTCCGTTGTGGACGGTGACATCGCGATCGTCGGGATGGCCTGTGTGTTCCCCGGGGCACCCGACCTCCCGGCCTTCTGGTCCAACGTCCTGCGCGGCGCGGACGCCGTCACCGAGGTGCCGGACCAGCGCTGGGACACCGACGTCTACGCCGACCAGTCGACGTCGAAGTGGGGCGGTTTCCTGCCGCCGGTGGACTTCGACCCGCTCGCCTACGGCATCCCGCCGAAGTCGATGGGCAGCATCGACCCCGCCCAGCTGGTCTCCCTGCAGACCGCGCGCCGTGCCCTCGAAGACGCCGGTTACGGCGAAGGCGGCTTCGACCGCGAGCGCACCAGCGTCATCTTCGGTGCCGAAGCCGGGGGAGACCTGGCGAACGCCGGAGTCCTGCGCGCACTGCTCCCCGGCTACCTCGAAGACGTCCCTGAGGAACTCCTCTCCCAGCTGCCGGAACTGACCGAAGACTCGTTCCCCGGCACCCTCGCCAACGTGATCTCCGGCCGGATCGCGAACCGGCTCGACCTCGGCGGCGCCAACTACACCGTCGACGCCGCGTGTGGTTCCTCGCTGGCCGCGCTGGATCTCGCGGTGAAGGAGCTGCGGGCGGGGACGAGTTCGATGGTCCTGTGCGGAGCGGTCGATCTGCACAACGGCGTCAACGACTACCTCATGTTCACCTCGGCGGGTGCCCTGTCGCCGACCGGCCGGTGCCGTCCGTTCGACGCGTCGGCGGACGGGATCGCGCTCGGCGAAGGCGTCGCGTGTCTCGTGCTCAAGCGGCGGTCCGACGCCGAACGCGACGGCGACCGCGTGTACGCCGTGGTCAAGGGCGTCGGCGCCGCCAGCGACGGCAAGGCGCTCGGCCTCACCGCGCCGCGTCCCGAGGGGCAGCGGCGAGCCCTCGCCCGCGCGTACAGCGACGCCGGCGTGTCCCCGGCGGACGTCTCGCTGGTCGAGGCGCACGGCACGGGCACGGTCGTCGGCGACGCCACCGAACTGACCACGCTCACCGAGTTCTTCCTCGCCGCGGGCGCTGAACCGGGCACGTGCGCGCTGGGCTCGGTGAAGAGCCAGATCGGGCACACGAAATGCGCCGCGGGGCTGGCGGGCCTGATGAAGGCGGCGCTGGCGCTGTGGCACGAGGTCGTGCCGCCCACGCTGCACCTGAGCAGGCCGAACCCCGCCTGGGACGCCGAGCGCAGTCCCTTCACCTTCTCCACCGGCGCCCGGCCGACGCCGGTTCCGCGCGGACGCGAGTTCGCCGGAGTGAGCGCGTTCGGGTTCGGTGGGACCAATTTCCACGCCGTGCTCGCCGCGCCGGGGGTCCCACCGGGAAGGCGGCACGGCCCGCGTGACTGGGACGCCGAGCTGGTCCTGCTCCGCGGCACCGACGTGGACGCCGCCCGCGCGTCCCTGCGAGATCTGCTGGCGGCCAACGAAGGACGTCCGCTGCGGGAAATCGCGGCCCTCGCCGCCGAACGGGGTGGATCCGAGCCGGTCTGGCTCGCGGTCGTCGCGAGTGACGTCGCGGAGCTGCGTGACGCCGCCGGGAACGGCGGGATCGTCGCGGGCGCCACCGAAGCCGGTGCGATCGCGTTCCTGTTCCCCGGGCAGGGCAGCCAGCGGACGGGAATGCTGGCGGACCTGTTCGTGCACTTCCCCGAACTGGCCGACGTCCTGCGGCTCGCCCCCGACGTCGCCGCGGCGGCGTTCCCGCCGCGCGCGTTCACCGAAGACGCCCGCATCGCGCAGGAGGAAGCGCTCAAGGACACGCGCGTCGCGCAGCCCGCGCTGGGGCTCGTCGAGTCGGCCGTCTGCCGGTTGCTCGCCGACCTCGGCGTCCGGCCGGATCTGCTGGCGGGGCACAGCTACGGTGAACTGACCGCGCTGTCGGTCGCGGGCGCGTTCGACACGCCGACCCTGGTGGCGCTCAGCCGGGCCAGGGCCCGTTCGATCGCCGAAGTCGCGGGCGCGGATCCCGGCGCGATGGCAGCGGTGAAGGCTTCGCGTGACGAACTGGCCGCCGCCCTCGATCACCCGGACGTCGTACTGGCCAACCACAACGCGCCGGGGCAGACCGTCCTTTCCGGACCGACGGCCGCCATCGAGGAGGCGGTCCGCGAACTGCGGGGCCAGGGGATCGGTGCGAAGCGGATCCCGGTCGCGTGTGCCTTCCACAGTCCGCTGGTGGCCGGGGCGAGCGACGTCTTCGCCGTCGATCTCGACAACGCCGAGATCGGCGAGCCAGGCCCGCCGGTGTGGTCGAACCGCACCGCCCGGCCGTACGAGGCAGGCGCGGTGCGCGCCGAGCTCGCCGCCCAGATCGGCTCGCCGGTGCGCTTCGTGGAACTGGTCGAGGACATGTACGCGGCGGGTGCGCGCACGTTCGTCGAGGCGGGCCCCGGTCAGGTGCTTTCCCGGCTGGTCAAGGACATCCTCGGCGACCGGCCGCACACCGTGATCCCGTGCGACCCCGGCGGGCCGGGGCTGCGCGGGTTCCTCACCGCCCTCGCGCGCTTGGCGCTCACCGGCGTGGACGTGCGCACCGAACGGCTCTTCCGCGGCCGGGTCCGTGTCGGCCCGCTCCCCGAACCCGCCTGGACCGTGGACGGCCAGACCGTCCGCGCGCCGGGCGGCGAGGTCCCCGCCCATGGGCTCGTGCCCGCCCGACGAATCCCGAGGACGACCATGAACCAGCCCGCGCCCGGACGTGACCAGGCCGTCGTCGAATTCCTCCGCACCAGCCGTGAAATGCTGGCGGCGCAACGGGACGTGATGCTGGGGTACCTCGGCACCGCGCCGCTCGCCCCGGCCCCGGTGCAGATCCCCGTCGTGCCCGCGTCGTTGCCGCCGGTCGAGGCTCCGGTCGTCGTGCCCGAGCCGGAACCGGTCGCCGAGCCCGCGGTCACGGACGTCCTGGCCACCGTGATCGGCGCGATCAGCGAACGGACCGGCTACCCGGCCGAGATGATCGACGCCGATCTCGACCTCGAAGCGGATCTTTCCATCGACTCGATCAAACGCACCGAGATCGCGGGCTCGCTGCTCGCGAAGCTCGGCCTCACCGGCCGTGTGCACGACGACGCCCAAGACCAGCTCAGCCGGGACCGGACGGCGAGCGCGCTGGCCGCACGGCTGCGGAAGTGGCTCGAACCGGCCGCCGTGACGCCGGCCCCCGCCGGGACACCCGCCGGAACCGCCCCCGGCCGGTACCTGCTCGACCGCGTGTCCGCCCCGCTCGGCACACCCGACCTCGCCAAGGTGGCGGGCAAGTCGGTCGCCGTGAGCTTCGAGCCCGGTCAGGAGGACCTGGCCGAATCGGTCCGCGCGGTGTTCGCCGGCGCGGGTGCCGTGCCGGGGGAGCGGGACGAGGCCGACGTCGTCGTCGTGCTGAATCCGTTGTCGGACGCCGAGGAACCGGTCGCCACGCAGGTGTTCGGCCTGCTCAAGAGCGCCAAGGGCGCGGTGGTCGTGGTGGCGAGGCCGGGTGCCGGGCACACCGCCGGACTGCGTGGTCTCGTCCGCGCGGCGGCGCGGGAGCGGAGCGAGCCGACCAGGCTGGTCGAGCTGGAGTCCACAGTGGACCTCGCCCGGATCGTGCGGGAAGAGGTGATCGCCGACGGTCCGGTTGCCGTCCGCTACGACACGGCGGGGCGCGCGGCGTTCGAGCCTGCCGCGGGCTCGCTCGGTTCGATCGCGTACGCGGGCGCCGGTCCCGGCGGAGGAGAGGTCAAGGCGCTCGGCCTCGACGCGGATTCGGTGCTGTTGCTGATCGGCGGCGCCCGCGGGATCACCGCGCGGGCGGCGGTCGCGCTGGCGGCCAGCGGCGGCCGGATCGAACTGGCAGGCCGCACCCCGTGGCCCGCCGAACCCGGCGACGAGGACCTTCCCGATGACGCGCCGGGGATGCGCTCGGCCTTGGCCGCGCGCGGCGGCTCGCTGGGGGACATCGAACGACGGGTGCGCACCGTGCTGGCCCAGCGAGAGATCGCCCGGACACTCGACCAGATCCGCGCGGCGGGCGGTGTCGCCGCGTACCGGTCACTCGACGTGCGCGACGCCGCCGCCGTCCGGCAGGTGGTCAAGGACCTGCACACCCGCTACGGCCGGATCGACGGCGTCGTCCACGCGGCCGGGGTGATCGACGACAAGCTGATGGCAGACAAGGACGAACACTCGTTCCGCACGGTCTATGGGACCAAAGTGGACGGTGCGCGGGCGTTGCTCGACGCTCTGGAGCATTTCGGTGTGCGGCCCGGCTTCGTGACCTTCTTCGGCAGCATCGCCGCGGTGCTGGGAAACCGGGGTCAGACCGACTACGCGGCGGCGAACGACGCGCTCGAAACCCTCGGCGAGCAGTGGGCGGAACGCACCGGCTGCCGGGCGCTGACCGTCCACTGGGGACCGTGGGCACCCTCGGACGACCACGCGGGCATGGTCTCGCCCGAGCTGGCGCGCGAGTACGAACGCCGCGAGGTGGCCCTGATCGACCCGGACGAAGGCACCGCCGCGCTCCTGCGCGAGCTGGCCTACGGCCCGGCCGACGTCCGCTCGGTGCTGTACACGGCGTCGCTGTGGTGAACAATCAGGAGCCGGTCGCGATCGTCGGGATGGGCGTTTTCCTTCCCGGATCGTCCACTGTGGACGAATACTGGCAGAACATCGTCTCCGGTACCGACGCGATCACCGAGATCCCGCCGCACCGCTGGGACCCGAGCTTCCACGACGGTGACGGCCGCACCCCGGACCGCACCTACGGCAGGCGTGGCGGGTTCGTCGCCGACAGCCTGGACTTCGACGCGACCGCACTCGGCATCGCGCCCAGCACCGTCGCCGGGATGGAGCCGGACCAGCTGGTCGCGCTGGCCGTGGCCGCCTCGGCGGTCGACGACGCCGGAGGCCTGCGACGCCTCGGTGACCTCGAACGCGTCGGCGTGATCCTCGGCAGGGGCGGCTATCTCTCGCCCGGGCTCCAGCGGTTCGACCAGCGGGTCCGGTCGGTCCGCCAGATCACCGGCGCAGTCCGGGAGCTCCTGCCGTCGGCGCGGCCGGAGATGCTCGACAGGCTCCGCGACGCGCTGCTGGAGCCGCTCGGCGAGTTCCGGCCGGACACCGCGATCGGGCTGGTGCCGAACCTCGCCGCGTCGCGGGTCGCCAACCGCCTGGACTTCGGCGGACCGGCGTACACGGTGGACGCGGCCTGCGCGTCGTCGCTGCTCGCCGTGGACCAGGCGATCGGCGAACTCGCCCGCCGCCGCTGCGACGTCGTGCTGGCCGGCGGCGTGCACCACTGCCACGACGACACGCTCTGGTCGATGTTCACCCAGCTCGGTGCCCTGTCGCCGAGTCAGCGGATCAGCCCGTTCTCGCGGGACGCGGACGGGCTGCTGATCGGTGAAGGTACCGCGATCGTCGTCCTGAAGCGGTTCTACGACGCGCGCCGCGACGGCGACCGGGTCTACGCGGTGCTGCGCGGTTCGGGGACGTCGAGCGACGGGAAGGGCGCGAGCCTGCTCAGCCCGGCCGTCACCGGTCAGACGCTGGCCTTGCGCCGCGCGTGGGCGTCGGCGGGCCTCGATCCCACCGCTCCCGGCGCGCTCGGCCTGCTGGAGGCGCACGGGACCGCGACGCCTGCCGGGGACGCGGCCGAACTGGCCACCCTCGCCGAGGTGTTCGGCCCGCCGGACGGACCCCGCGCCGCGATCGGCGCGGTGAAGGCGATGATCGGCCACACCATGCCGACCGCAGGCGCCGCCGGGCTGGTCAAGGCGGCGCTCGCCCTGCACCACGCGACCCTGCCGCCGACCCTGAACTGCGCCGATCCGAGCCCTCTCCTTGACAAGACGCGATTCCGTACCCTGACCACCGCCGAGCGCTGGCGTTCGGGAGACGTGCCGCGCCGGGCGGCGGTCAACGCCTTCGGTTTCGGCGGCGTCAACGCGCATGTGGTGCTGGAGGAGGCCGACCCGGCGCCCGCGCGGCCACGCCGGGCCAAGGTGACCGGGGAAGCCGAGCGGGTCCTGCTGCTCGCGGCGTCGTCGCCCGGGGAACTGCGCGCTCTGCTCGACCGGCCGGAGCCGGAAACCGGTGGGCACGGCCCGTGCCGGATCGGGATCGTGCGGCCCGACGAGAAGCGGCTCGAAGTCGCGCGGAGGGTGCTCGCCAAGGTCGCGGCCGAGGGCGGGTCCTGGCACGGTCCCAACGACATCTGGTGCACGACCGCGCCCTTGCTGGAGCAGCCCGGGGCGAAGACCGCTTTCGTCTACCCGGGGCTCGAAGCGGACGCGGAACCACGGTGCGCCGACGTCGCCAAACACTTCGGCCTGGACCGGCCGGAGTGGTCGACGACGAGCGTGCTTTCGCGCGCTTCGAGCGTGTCCCAGGTCGGATTGCTGCTCGATGCCGCGCTGAGGCGGCTGGCCATCAAACCGGATCTGCTCGCCGGGCACAGCGTCGGCGAATGGACCGCGATGCAGGCGGCCGGGATGTCCCCAGGACTGTCCACAGAGGACATGCTGGAGCGTTACTGGCCGCAGGGATTCACGCTCCCGGACGCCGAATTCCTGGTACTCGGCTGCTCCGCGGAACGTGCCGAGTCGCTGCTCGCGGCCGAACCGGAGCTGATGATCTCGCACGAGAACGCGCCGCGGCAGACGATCGTCTGCGGGGATCCGGCCGCCGCCGCCCGGCTCGCCAAGCTGTGCACGCAGCACGGCGTCGTCGCCAGGACACTGCCGTTCCGGTCCGGTTTCCACACCCCCCTGATGCGGTCCCGGCTCGGCCCGTTCACCCGGCTCGCGGCGGAACTGGAGTTGAAGCCGCCGCGGGTCCCGGTCTGGTCGGCGACCACGGCGCGGCCGTATCCCGCGGACCCGGTGGAGGTCCGCGAGCTGTACCTGGCCCACCTGGTGCGCAAGGTCCGGTTCCGTGAACTCGTCGACGCGCTCTACGCCGACGGCGCGCGCGTCTTCGTGCAGGCGGGTGCCGGTCAGCTCGGGTCGTTCGTGTCGGACACGCTGGGCTCGAAGCCGCACCTGGTCATCCCGGCGTCGTCCGGTACGAGGCCCGGCCTCGGGCAGTTGCGCAGGGTCGCCACCGCCTTCTGGGTGGAGGGCGGTCGGCCGGCGTTCGAGGCGCTGGAGCCGCGCCGCACCCGCATCGACACCGCGGGCACACTGCTGTCAGTCGAGGGCGATGTCAAAGGCATGTTCGACGGCGCGGTTCCCGAACTGGCCGATGGGATCCCGGACGCTATCGTCGCGGAGTTCACCGCGCTGCTGGCCGAGACGAGAGAGGCCGCCGCGAGTGTCGCCAACGCGGCCGCGCGGCGCACCTTCGAGTCCACTGTGGACGTATCGCTGGCGACGATGCCGTATCTGGTGGACCACCGGTTCTTCCGTCAGCGCGAGGGCTGGCCCGACGAAGCCGACTTCCGGCCCACCGTCCCGGCGACGACGCTGGTCGGCCTGGCCTGCCGGGAAGCGGAGCGCGCCTGGCCGGGTACGGTCGCGACCGGGGTGAGCAACGCGGCGTTCTCCCGGTGGCTGATCGCCGCCCCCGCCGTGCGCGTGCCGGTTTCGATGACCCGGGAGGGCGACCGGATAAGTGTCCAAATAGGACCGCACGCCAGTATGGACGTCCATCTGGCGCAGCGGTATCCGACGGCTCCCCGGCCGTCCCCGCCACCGGGGCCGGAAACCGCCCCGCCGCTGACCGCCGCCGAGATCTACACCCGCCGCGAGATGTTCCACGGCCCCGCGTACCAAGGGCTCGACAAGCTCATCGGGCTCGGCGAACGGCATATCCGCGGCGACCTCGTCGTGCCGCCGGCGCCCGGCGCGCTGCTGGACAACGTCGGCCAGCTGCTGGGCTGCTGGCTGATGGCCACCAAGGCGGACGCGCTGCTGGCGTTCCCGACGTCGATGGGCCGGATCACCTGGTACGCGCCGGAACCGCCGCCGGGCACCCGGCTGCGGTGCGTCGTGCGGGTCCGGCTGCCCCGGCCGGACGTGCTGGAGATGGACGCGGAACTGGTGCTGGACGGCGCCGTGCTGGCCAGGATCGAGCAGTGGCGCGACATCCGGTTCCCGTGCGACCGGCCCGCCCACCGGGTGTACGCCTTCCCGGACCGGAACCGGCTTTCCGAGGACCACCACGGCGGCTGGACGCTGGTCACCGACCGGTGGCCGAGCCCGGCCGCGCGGGACATCTACGCCGGCATCTATCTCGGCGCGGAGGAACGTGCCGAGTTCGCCGCCTGCGCGCCCCGGCGGCAGCGCGGCTGGTTGCTGGAACGGATCGCGATCAAGGACGCGGTGCGCGCGAAACTCGGCCTGGACGGCGTGTACCCGGCGGAACTCCGGGTGAGCGCCGACGGGACCAGGGTGACCGGGCTCCACGGCCGGGCGGTGCCGCCGCTGGACGTCGCCGTCGCGTCCACGGGAGAGGTCGCGGTCGCCCTCGTGCGTGAACCGGGCGCGACGCCGCCCAGGATCGCGATCCGGGCGGAAGGCGAGCCGGCCGGGCTCGCCGAGGAGATCGGTATCGGGGCGGAATTCGCCGGAATCCCCGGGCACGTGGTGGCCTGGAACCGCGGGTGAGAGCAAGGAGTAAGAGCATGACGGTCGAACAGCAGAGCCCGGCTTCGGTCTTCGGCACCGTGGCGGAGTTGCTGCGAGAACTGGTCGGGGACGTCGACGTCCTCGGCATCGAGATCACCCCGCGGACCACCTTCCACGAGGATCTCGGACTGGAGAGCATCGACCTGGTGACCTTCGCGAGCATCCTCGCCGAGTTCTTCGGCGAGGACGTCAACCTCGCGGAGTTCCTGGCGGAGAAGGACCTCGACGACGTGATCGGGCTCCGCGTCGGCGACATCGCCGACTACGTGGCCGCCCGCCTCGGCGAACGGGGCTGAGGCGATGCCGACGATGACCGTCAACGGGCTGCGCACCAACGTGCAGCTCGTACCCGGCGGGGGCACGGAGACCGTGGTGTTCCTGCACGGCATGGGCACCGACAGCCTCGCGAGCTTCTACCTCACGCTCGCGCCGCCGGTCGCCGCCGCCGGGGTGGACGTGGTCAGCTACGACCTGCGCGGGCACGGCAAGACCGAACGCCCCGAACGCGGGTACACGATCGCGGACTTCGTCGCCGACCTCGACGACCTGCTCGATCAGCTCGACCTGGACCGGCCGGTGCACCTGGTGGGCAACAGTTTCGGCGGCACCCTCGCCTACAGCTACGCCGTGGCGAAACCGGACCGGGTGCGCAGCATCGTGTGCATCGAGTCGGAGCCCGCCACGGAACTGTGGGCGGGCAAGATGGCGCAGATCCTCGAACACACCGTGCGTTTCTTGAAGGTCGAGGAGAGCTTCGACTGGATCGAGGCCAACTACAGCGCACATCACCGGCGGCTGGCACGGATGGCGGCCGAGCGGATCATGTCGACGTCGATGGCCGAAGAAGTCCCGCTCGGTCCCTTGCTGACCCTCGACCAGGTGGCCGGGATCGACTGCCCCGTACTGTCCATTTTGGGCAGTCACGGCTATCAGGCCGACGACCTCACCGCGTTGACGTCGGTGCTGCCCCGCGGCGAACTGCACGTGTTCGAGGGACAGGGGCATTCGGTGCTCGTCGAGCAGCACCGGGAGGTCCGGGAGCTGCTGCTGAACTGGATCTCGCGGCACGGGAGGCGACGCGGATGAGGTTCCTGCTGGTCGTCCCGCCGCTCACCGGGCACGTGGCGCCGCTGCGCGCGGTGGCCGCCGAGCTGGTGGGGCGCGGCCATGACGTCGCCTGGTGCGGTCCGGAACCCACGACGTCCGAGCTCACCAGGGCGGGCCGGGTGTACGCGGCCGGGGACGCGCTGGAGTTCGCCGTCGAACGCCGTCCCGAGGGGCTGCGCGGGTTCGCGGCGCTGAAATACCTGTGGGAGCAGTATCTGGTTCCGCTGGCGGACGCGATGGTGCCGGGCGTCGAGAAGGCGGTGGCCGAGTTCCGGCCCGACGTCGTCGTCGCCGACCAGCAGGCGTTCGCCGGCGCCCTCGTGGCGAGCCGTCGCGCGCTGCCGTGGGTGACGTCGGCGTCGACATCCACCGAACTCGGGGATCCGCTGGGCGCCATGCCGAAGATCGCCGCCTGGGTCGGCGGGCTGCAGGAAGACCTGCGCGCGCGGCACAAGGTGTCCTGCGGGGACCTGCGGTTCTCGCAAGATCTCATCCTGGCGTTCACCACCGTGTCCCTGACCGGCCCGATCGCCGACGTGGGCACGGTCCGGTTCGTCGGCCCGGCGCTGGCCCCCGCGCCCCCGGTGGGTTTCTCGTGGGACCGGCTCGACGGCCGACCGCTCGTCCTCGCCACCCTCGGCACCGCCAACGCCGCCCTAGGCCGTCGCTTCCTGTCCGAATGCGTCGACGCGCTCGCCGGGATGCCGGAGGTCCAAGGCCTCGTCGTCGACCCCACCGGTGAGCTGCTCAGCGACGAAGTACTGGTGGTCAAACGGATCCCGCAGGCGGAAGTGGTGCGGAAAGCGGCGGCGGTGATCTGTCACGGCGGGCACAACACCGTCAGCGAGACCCTCGCTTCCGGCCTGCCGCTGGTGATCGCGCCGATCCGGGACGACCAGTCGATGCTGGCGCAGCAGGTCGAGGCCGCCGGCGCCGGGTTGCGGCTGCGTTTCGACCGGGTGAAGGCGCCCGACATCCGCGACACGGTCACCGAAGTGCTGACCGAGCCCGCCTACGCCGCCGCGGCCGCCCGGGTGCGGGCCTCGTTCGCGGCGGCCGGGGGAGTCGTGGCGGCGGCGGACCACCTGGAAGCCTTGCCGCGCTGAGCGTAACTCGCGTGCGTGGAGCCGTATCTCACGTGATTGAAGGCGTAACACGGAGATACGGCTCCAATCACGCGAGTTACGCCTTCAATCACGCGAGATACGCCTCTGATCACGCGAGATACGGGGTTCAGGCCATCGGGGTGACGCCTCGCGGCGACCGGAACGTCCGGGCCGCGATCCACCCACCGGCCGCGGCCGCCACGGCGGCGATCGCGAGCGAAATGGGAACCGACCAGCCCGAAGGACGTCCGAGCGCGAGTGCACGGGTCGCGTCGATCGCGTAGGTCAGCGGGTTGAGCGCCGAGACCACTCGCAGCCACGTCGGCATCGTTTCGAGCGGCATGTACGCGCTGGACGAGAACATCAGCGGGAACATGACCACGAAGGACGCCATCTGCAGCGTTTCGGCCTTGCGCAGCCAGGTCGTGATGGCGACGAAGATCCAGCTCAGGCACCAGCCGACGACGAGCGTGAGCAAAAGAGCCGCGGTGACACCGAAAACACCGCCGGTCGGCCGGAAACCCAGCAGTACCACGCTGGCGAGCGCGGTCACCAGCAGTTGCACGCCGAGCCGGGCGGAATCCGAGATGGTGCGCGCGACCAGGACGGCCGAAAGGCTGATGGGCATGCAGCGGAGACGTCCGGTGAATCCACTGTAGATCTCAGCGAGCAGACCGGCCCCCGAACTCATCGCCGTCGTCATCGCGATGTTCACCAGCGTCGCAGGGACGAGGAAGTTCACGTAACCCTGGTAGGCCGCGACTCCGGGCAGCGTGCTGACGCCGTTGAAGACCTGGCTGAACAGCAGGAGGAGCACGATCGGTTGCAGCAGCCCGAAGAACACCAGCCGCCGGTCGCCGAAGGCCGTCTTCAGCGAGCGGGCGGCGAGCACCCGGACCTGGGTGGTGAAGGTGCTCGGCGGCCAGGTCGACGGGTCACCCAGCACCGGCGGGGACGGTGCGCGATGCCGTGCCTCGGTCATGGCGCGACCGCCGGATTCCGGTGCAGCGAAAGGTAGACGTCGTCGAGCGTCGGCTCGGCGACGGTGAGGTCCTTCATCGGCGCGCCCGCCGCGTCGAGCGCGCGCACCAGCACGGTGATGTCGGCGGGCCCGGCCAGCGCGACACCGATCACCAGCCCGGACGCCGACGCCGTGCAGCTCATGCCGAGCCGGTGGATCGCGGACAGTGCCCGGCGGGCGGCGAGATCGGTGCCGAAGGTCAGGGTCGCCGTCCGTTCCCCGAGCCGGGCCTTCAGTTCCGATGGCCGCCCGGAGACGGTCACATGCCCCAGCCCCAGCACGATGACGTGATTTGCCAGTCTGTCCGCCTCCTCGAGGTACTGCGTGGTGAGCACGACGGTGGTGCCGCGTGCGGCGAGCCGTTCGACGCCGTCCCAGAGCCCCGCGCGGCTGAGCGGGTCGAGGCCGGTCGTCGGTTCGTCGAGGAAGAGGACGTCGGGCGCGCCGACGAGCCCGGCGGCCAGGTCGAGCCGCCGCCGCATGCCGCCGGAGTACGTCCGCGCGGGACGGTCGGCCGCGTCGTCGAGACCGAACGTGGCGAGCAGTTCGGCCGCGCGGGCCCTGGCCTGACGCCGGTTCGCGCCCAGCAGCCTGGCGACGAGTTCGAGGTTGCCGCGACCGGAGAGCGCGTCGTCGACCGCCGCGAACTGGCCGGTGACCCCGATCCGCCGCCGGACGTGATGCCCGGCGCGCACGACGTCGAATCCGCAGACCTTGGCGCTGCCGCCGTCCGGTTTGACGCGCGTGCTCAGGATGTCGATCAGCGTCGTCTTGCCCGCGCCGTTGTGGCCGAGCACCGCGAGCACGGTGCCGCGGCCGACCCGGAGATCGACGCCGGCGAGGGCGGTCACCTCACCGTAGTGCTTGGCGAGGCCGGACACCTCGATGGCAGCCTGCTCCATTCGCCGAACGTAGCGGGGCGTTCGGTGCGGCCGCAATGCCCAGGGCCTCGTGCGTGGCAAGGGCGGTTAGAACCGTCATTACCACTCACGAGACCCAAGGCAAAACAGTTACGCCCATTACAATCTTTTCCCCTCGCGGAGCCGCTATTCCCGGGTTACTTGTCCCTCCGGCATTCCGTCAGTAGCGTGCTGCTCCAGTTGGCCGTTCGGCCGGATAAGTCGAAATGAGGAAGCCCGAATGTCAGTGCTGACCGGGCGCGTTCTGCGCGCCTTCCTGCTCCCGGCGGTGCTGGGGCTGGGCGCGCTTTCCTTGGCTTCCGCGTCCGCCGACCCCGCGCGGACACAGCAGACACGAGAAGCCCTCGCGCAGGAGCCCGCCATCGCCCAGGCCGGACTGACGTTCGGTTTCTACGTCGGCGACGAACAACAGCCCACGACCAGCCGGGTCGCGAAACTCGGATCGGACATCACCTTCCCGCAGGGCCGGTTCGACGGCAAGATCCTCGGTTTCACCGGACAGGTGCCGATCACCGGCAAACTCGCCATCCCGCCGACGTCGAGTTATTTCGTGTCCTTCCGCTTCATGCCCGCCACCGGTGACGTCGCACTCATCCCGGACGGCGACGCCACCGGCACGGTCCTCGTGAAGACCGGCGCCACCGGCGACTGCAAGGAGGTCGGCACCAACATCTGCGCGCACACCGACGTCACGAACAAGGTGTTCATCAAACTCACGAACGTCAAAGTGGACGGCAAGGTCCTCGACGTCGGCCCGAACTGCCGGACCGCGCAATCGGTCGCGGTGAACATCAAAGCGCTGGTGCCGCTCGCGTTCCCCGCCCCGCCGGTGAAGGTCACCAGCACCTTCACGACTCCGGGGTTCGCCGGCTGCGGGGTGCGTGAGGATCTGAGCCCGTTGCTGACCGGGCTGGTGTCCGGCCCCGGCAACACCCTGGTCACCAACCTCCGGCTGCGATGCGTCGGCGATGGCGGGCCCCCCAACGGATGTGGAGCCTGACGATGGCCAATCCAGTCGCCCTGCTCGCCCGCGCGCCGGAGAAGGCCGCCGCGGGCCTGCGCGAATTCGGCCGCATGTGCGCCATGGGGATCGACGTCGTCCTCGCGATGTTCCGCCGCCCGGTGCAGGTCCGCGAGTTCATCCAGCAGTTCTGGTTCATCGCGAGCGTGTCGATCACGCCCGCGATCCTCGTGTCGATCCCGTTCGGCGCGGTCATCTCGCTGCAACTGGGCTCGCTCACGAGCCAGATCGGCGCGCAGCAGTTCAACGGCGCCGCGAGCGTCCTCGCCGTCGTGCAGCAGGCAAGCCCGATCGTGACCACGCTGATCATCGCGGGCGCGGGCGGTTCGGCGATCTGCGCGGATCTGGGCGCGCGCTCCATCCGCGAGGAGATCGACGCGATGGAGGTGCTCGGTGTCTCGCCGATCCACCGGCTGATCGTGCCCCGTGTACAGGCGGCCATCGGCGTTTCAGTGCTGCTGAACGGTTTGGTCAGCGTTGTCGGCGTCCTCGGCGGCTACTTCTTCAACGTCATCGTGCAGGGCGGGACGCCGGGCGCGTACCTCGCGAGTTTCAACGCGCTGGCCCAGCTGCCCGACCTCGTGGTCAGCTCGATCAAGGCGTTCATCTTCGGTTTCCTCGCCGGCGTCGTCGCGGCCTACCGGGGCCTGAATCCCAAGGGCGGCCCCAAAGGCGTGGGCGACGTCGTCAACCAGTCGGTGGTGATCACGTTCCTGCTCCTGTTCTTCGTCAACACGATCCTGACCGCGCTGTACCTGCAGCTCGTCCCGGCGAAGGGAACCTGATCCCGTGACCAGCGTCCCCGAACGGGCCCGCGAGGCGTTCAAACGCCCCGGCAACAGTCTTTTCGAGCTGGGCGACCAGTTGCTGTTCTACATCCGGGCGCTCGCGGCGATCCCGATGGCGGTCACCCGCTACTTCCGGGAAGTGGTGCGCCTGCTCGCCGAAGTGACCTTCGGCAGCGGGGCCCTGGCGGTGATCGGCGGCACCGTCGGCGTGATGGTCGGCCTGTGCGTGTTCACCGGGATCACGGTGGGGCTGCAGGGTTTCAGCGCGCTGAACCAGATCAACATCTCCGCGATGACCGGCTTCCTCACCGCGTACTTCAACACCCGCGAGATCGCGCCGCTCTCGGCGGGGCTCGCGTTGTCCGCGACGGTCGGCGCCGGGTTCACCGCGCAACTGGGCGCCATGCGGATCTCCGAAGAGATCGACGCGCTCGAAGTGATGGCCGTGCGCAGCATGCCGTACCTCGTCACCACCCGGATCGTGGCCGGATTCATCGCGATCATCCCGCTCTACGTGATCGGCCTGCTGATCTCCTACCTCGGCTCACGGGTGACGACGGTCGTCTTCTTCGGACAGTCCGGCGGGACCTACGACCACTACTTCTCCCTGTTCCTGCCGCCTGAAGACGTGCTGTGGTCCTTCGCCAAGGTCCTCGTCTTCAGTGTCGGCGTCATCCTCACGCACTGCTTCTACGGTTATCGCGCCGCGGGCGGCCCGGCGGGCGTCGGGGTCGCGGTCGGCCGCGCCGTGCGGACGTCGATCGTGCTGATCAGCGTGCTGGACCTCTTCCTCAGCCTGGCGATCTGGGGCGCCACCACGACCGTGAAGGTGTCCGGATGAGCACGCGCGCACGGACGCAGGCGGCGGGGGTGATCTTCCTCGTCATCCTGGTGCTGCTCGGCTGGCTGGCCGTCGCCATCTTCAACAAGGACTTCGAACGCGCGGAACTGGTCACGCTCAAGACCGACCGCGTCGGAAACCAGCTCGCCCCGCCCGCCGAGGTCAAGGTCCGCGGTGTGCCGTTCGGCGAGGTCAGGGCGGTGCGGGGCACCGCGGAGGGCGCGGAGATCGACCTCGCCATCGACCCGGCGAAGATCGATCAGCTGCCGCGCAACGTCTCGGCGCGGTTGCTGCCGAAGACGGTGTTCGGCGAGCGTTACGTCAACCTCGTGCTCCCGGAGCGGCCCGCAGGAGGTTCGCTGCGCGACGGCGACGTCATCGGACAGGACCGGTCTTCCAACGCGATCGAACTGGAACGCGTCCTCGGTGATCTGCTGCCGCTGCTGCGCGCGGTGCAACCGCAGAAACTGAACAGTTCACTGGGCGCGATCTCGCTCGCGCTCGACAACCGCGGGAAGTCCTTGGGGGACAGCATCGTCCAGCTCAACGACCTGCTCGACCAGGTGAATCCGCTGATGCCGCAGTTCAAGGCCGACGTCACCGGTCTCGCCGACGTGGCGGACCTCTACACCGGTGCGGCGCCGGACATCCTCAAGGCGCTCTCGGATCTCTCCACCACCGCGAAGACCATTGTGGACACCCGGGCGGATCTCGACAAGCTGTACACCAGCGTCACCACCGCGAGCGGCGACCTGAACAAGTTCCTGGTGCAGAACAAGGACAACATCATCGGGGTCAGCGTGAAGAGCAGGCCGACACTCGAACTGCTGTCCCGCTATTCACCCGAGTTCCCCTGTCTGTTCGACGCGGTGAACCGGCTCAAGCCCGTGATGGAGAAGGCGTTGGGCAAGGGCACCGGGGAGCCGGGGCTGCACGTGACGCTGTCCGTCCACGACCCGCGCGACAAGTACGTGCCGGGCCGGGACGATCCTAGGTTCGACCAGAAGGGCGGGCCGCGCTGTTACGGCGGCGGCGGGACTTCGGCGGCGGTGGCGTTCGCCGCCGATGGGGACCTCGGCCCGGCCAATTCGAAGGGGGAGCGGGGGCTGGTCGCCGAGCTGCTGGCGCCGTCGCTCGGGATGAAGCCGGCCGAGGTCCCGGACTGGAGCAGCGTGCTCGTGGGCCCGGCCTTGCGCGGTACGGAGGTGACCGTCCGATGAGGGGTATCGCGGGGCCGGCGTTCAAGGGCCTGGTCTTCTTCGTGGTCACGGTGGTGGCGACCGGGATCCTGGCCATCACCATCGCCAATTCCGGGGTCGGCACCACGGTCGGCTACACCGCCAGGTTCACCGACGCCACGTCGGTCAACCCCGGCGACGAGGTCCGGATGTCCGGTGTCCGCATCGGCCAGGTGGATTCGGTCGGTGTGGTCGAACGGCGGCTGGCGGACGTGCGGTTCTCGATCGAGAACAAGCGCCGCCTCACCGCCGGGGCCACCGTCACCATCAGGTACCGCAACCTCGTCGGCCAGCGGTATCTCTCGATCGACCCCGGCCCGGACGGACCGGCGGTGCTCGACGAGGGAGCGTTGATCCCGCCGGAGCGAACGCAGCCGGCGCTGGATCTGACGGCCCTGTTCAACGGGTTCAAACCGCTGTTCCAGGCGCTTTCGCCGAGCGACGTCAACCAGTTGTCGTTCGAGATCGTCCAAGTGTTGCAGGGGGAGGGGAGCACCATCGACAGCCTGCTCGAACACACCGCGTCCCTCACGAACACGCTGGCGGGCAAGGACGAGGTGATCGGCCAGGTGGTCGGGAACCTCAACACGGTGCTCGACACGCTCAACTCCCAGGGCGACCAGTTCGACAAACTCGTCGACGTCACAGCGCAGCTGGTCTCCGGGCTCGCCGGTGACGCGAAACCGATCGGGCAGGCGATCGGCGGGCTCGGCGAGCTCACCACCGCCACCGCGGATCTGCTCCAGGACGGCCGCGCGCCGTTGAAGGACAGCATCAACACCCTCGGCGACCTGTCGAAGAACCTCGCCGACAACACCCCCGTGTTCGAGCAATTCCTGGCGAACCTGCCGAAGAAGCTGGATCGCATCGGCTCGATGGTCTCGTACGGCTCGTGGTTCAACTTCTACCTGTGCTCGGTGAAATCGGACGCGCCGCCCGCTCCTGGCGGCCCGCCGGTCGGTATCCCGCTGACCCAGGGACGGTGCCGGTGAAAGCGCCGAGGATCAAACCCTTCCGCAGCCGCAACCCGATCGTCGTCGGCGCCGTCACGGCACTGTTGATGGCGGTGGCGGGCTCGGCGACCTTCTTCTCCGACGACCTCCCGCTGGTCGGCGGCGGAACCACGTACGCGGCCGAGTTCACCGAAGCCGCCGGTCTCAAACGCAACGACGAGGTCCGCGTGGCCGGGGTCAAGGTCGGCGAGGTCTCGGACGTCCTGCTGGACGGTGGCCGGGTCAAGGTCCTGTTCCGGGTCAAGGACACCTGGATCGGCAACCGCACGACCGCCGCGATCAAGATCAAGACGCTGCTGGGGCAGAAGAACCTGGTCCTCGACCCGGTCGGCAACGCGGAACTGGATCCGGACGAGCCGATCCCGGTGCAGCGCACGAGCTCGCCGTACGACGTCACCACGGTGTTCAACGACCTCGCGAACACGGTGGGCGCGATCGACACCGACCAGCTGGCGAAGGCGTTCGGGACGCTGTCGGAAACGCTCGGCGCCTCCACCCCGCAGGACGTCCGGACCGCGTTCGACGGCATCACCGCGCTGTCCAAGACGCTCGCCTCCCGCGACCAGGAGCTGGTGAAGCTGTTCGAGAACACGAACAAGGTGTCGAAGACGCTCGGGGACCGCTCGCAGCAGATCGAGGCGTTGATCCGCGACGGCAACACCCTGCTGACGGAGCTGAACGCGCGCAAGGACGCCATCGCGAAGCTGTTCAGCGGGGTGAAGAACCTGTCGATCCAGCTCAAGGGACTGGTGGCGGACAACCAGAAGACGCTCGGCCCGGCGCTCGACCAGCTCGATCGCGTCGCCACCGTGCTGCTGCGGAACCAGGACAAGCTCGACGAGAGCCTGCGGCTGGCCGGGCCCTTCTACCGCCTGCTCGGCAACGCGGTCGGCAACGGCCGCTGGATCGACACCTACATCTGCGGGCTCGTCCCGACCGGCGGCACGCCGGGCAGCTGCATGCCTTCGAGGAAGGGAGGACGCTGATGGGGCGCCACTTCACGTTGTCGGATCTCGGCGCGCAGGCCCGGCGGCGGGCCTGGGTGCGGAGGCTCGCGCTCGCCGTCGTCGCCGGGCTCCTCGTGACGGCGGCCTGGCCGCTGCTGACCAGGCAGGCCGACCGCGTCCTGACCGGGTTCTTCACCGCGACCGTCGGGGTCTACCCGAACACCGAGGTGCGGGTGCTCGGCGTCCCGATCGGTTCGGTGACCAAGGTCGAACCGCGCGGCACGACCGTCGAGGTGACCATGACGGTCCGGCCCGACGTCAAACTGCCCGCCGACGTCGGCGCCGTGGTGATCACGCCGAGCCTGGTCGCCGACCGGTACGTGCAGCTCACCCCGGTGTACGTCGGCGGGCCGGAACTGGGCGACGACGGACGGATCCCGCCCGAGCGCACCGTCACCCCGGTCGAGGTCGACGAACTCCTGGGAAGCCTCAACCAGCTGATGACCGCGCTGGGGCCGAAGGGCGCCAACCGGGACGGCGCGGTCAGCGACGTCCTGACCAAGGCCGCGGCCTACCTCGACGGCAACGGCGGCAAGCTCGGCGAGGCGATCAAGAACCTCGGCGAGTTCGCCAGGACCGCGAGCGACTCCAAGGACGACCTGTTCAACTCGGTCGACAACATCAGCAAGTTCACCGCGATGCTCGCGTCGAACGACGACAAGGTGAAACAGGCGATCCAGCAGATGTCCTCGCTCAGCAAGATCCTGGCCGATCAACGGGACCAGTTCTCCGGAGCGATGACCGAACTCACCGAGGCGCTCAGCGTGGTGCAGGGCTTCATCAAGGACAACCGCGGCAAGGTCAAGTCCGATGTGGACAAACTCGCCGAGATCACCAAGCTGCTCAGCCGGCAGAAGGAGTCGCTGAGCGAGGCACTCGACGCCGCGCCGAACGCGCTGGCGAACGTGCTCGGCGCGTACAACCAGGGCGCGGGAACGCTGGACGGCCGGGGGAACCTCACCGAGTTCTCGGGGGCGAAATGAAAACCCGGCCAGTGTCCTGCGGCGGAAAGACGGTGCGGATATCGGTGGATCCAGGTTTCCGCCGGCTGTGGCGCCGGTTCGTCCTCGTACCGGGTCGTACTCGGGCGGACCGGCGACGCGGTCGGCGGGAAGCTGGGCCGCCGAGATATGTGCCGTCCTTCCGGCGCAGGACACTATCTGCCGTCCTGGTCCTCGTGCTGGCCGCCACCGGTTGCAGCGGCGGTGTCGACGTCTACGACATCCCGCTGCCGGGCGGGGCCGCGCTGGGCGAGCGCCCGATCCACGTCACGGCGAGTTTCACGAACGTGCTGGATCTCGTGCCCCAGTCCGGGGTGAAGGTCAACGACGTCCCGGTCGGCCAGGTGCGGACCGTCGAGCTGGCGCCCGACGGCCGCAGCGCGGTGGTGGGCCTGCTCATCAACGGGGACGTGAACCTGCCCGCCAACTCCGTCGCACGGCTGCGGCAGGCGAGCATCCTCGGCGAGAAGTTCGTCGAGCTCGCGCCGCCGCCCGAGGGGACGCCGAGCGGGCGGCTGGTCGACGGCGCGGTGATCCCGCTGGCCAGCTCGTCGCTGACGCCGGAGATCGAGGAGGTGTTCGGCGCGCTTTCCCTGCTGCTCAACGGTGGCGGCGTCGCGCAGGTGCAGAACATCACCCGCGAACTCAACGACGCGCTCGGCGGCAAGGAGAGCGCGGCGCGCAGTCTGCTGTCCAATTTGGACAAGTTCGTGCGCGGTCTCGACGAGCACAAGGCCGAGATCACTCGCGCCATCGAGAGCGTCAACAAGCTCGCGGCGACGCTGAACGCGAACACCGAGGAGATCAAGGCGACGCTGAACGGGCTCACCCCCGGGATCGAGGTGCTGAACCAGCAGCGTCAGGCGCTGGTCGGGATGCTCAAGTCGCTGGACGGGCTGACCTCGGTCGCGGTCGACACGGTGAACCGCAGCAAGGACGACCTCGTCGCCGATCTCAAGGCGCTCGAACCGCTGCTGCGGAAGCTGGCCGACTCCGGGGACAAACTGCCGAAGGCGATGGAGATGATCTTCACCTTCCCGTTCCCCGACGCCGCGCTGGAGGCCATCCGCGGCGACTACCTGAACACGTTCCTGACCTTCAAGAACAGTGGTGGCCGCTGATGCTGACCAAGTTCGTCCGCGTGCAGCTGGTGGTCTTCGTGACCATCGCGGTCCTCGGCGTCGCGTACGTCGGCGCGACGTACGCGGGGCTGGACAAACTGGTGCTCGATCGCGGGTACACCGTCAAAGTGCGGCTCGCCACCGGTGGCGGCATCTTCAGCAACGCCGAAGTCACCTATCGGGGCGTGCCGATCGGCAGGGTCGGCGAACTGCGGCTGACGGCCTCCGGGATGGAGGTCGATCTCGAAATCGAGCCGGGCGGCCCGCAAGTGCCGGCCGACACCGAAGCCGTCGTCGCCAATCGGTCCGCCGTCGGCGAGCAGTACGTCGATCTGCGGCCGCGCCGCGGCGACGGCGCCATGCTGCGGGATGGTTCGGTGATCGCCGAGGCGGACACGAAGATCCCGCTGCCAGTGGACGTCGTTCTGTCCAGTGTGGACTCTTTCGCCAACTCGGTGCCGAAGCCGGCGCTGCGGACCGTGGTCGACGAGCTGTACAAGGCGACGTCCGATGCCGGCCCGGCGCTGGATCAGCTCGTCGGGCGGGGGATCGAGTTCGTGCAAGAGGCGAGCGCGCATGTCGGACCGTTGACCAGGTTCGTGACCGACGCGCAGACGGTGCTCGACACCCAGGTCTCGCAGGCCGACGCGATCCGCTCGTTCGGTACCAACGCGAAACTGCTCGCCGCGACCCTGAAGAACTCCGACGGTGACCTGCGGCGGCTGATCCCGGCCGTCCCGGCGGCCGCGAACGAGGTCAGCACGCTCCTGCGGGAGACCGGCCCGAGTCTCGGCATCCTGCTGGCCAACCTGCTGACCACCGCGGACGTGCTGGAAACGCGTCAGGACGGCATCGAGCAGCTGCTGGTCACCGCGCCGAAAGCGGTCGCCGCGGGGCACGCGATCATGGGACCGGACGGCGCGCGCGTCGGGCTCTCGCTGACGTTCTTCGATCCGCCGCCGTGCGTCACCGGTTACGGGACCGCTTACCGCGACGGGCTCGACACGTCTCCGCGTCCGTTGAACACCGCGGCGCGCTGTGCCCTGCCCAAGGGCAACCCCACGAACGTGCGCGGCTCGCAGAACGTGCCGGGAAGGTGAAGGCCATGACTCGAATCGCCGCGTTCCTCGCCGCTGCCGCTACGGCTTTGGCGGCCTGGTTCGGCTACTCATGGTGGGACGCGAGCCACGACGAGGGCGTCGCGCGGGCGACGGTCCGCGAAGAGGCGTTGCAGGTGGGCAGGCAGGCCGTCGCCGCTCTGACCACTTTGGACTACCGGCAGGCGGAGCAGGGCTACCAGAACTGGCTGAACCTGTCCGGTGGTGCGTTGCACGATGAGCTGGCGCGCGACCGCGAAGGTGGTCTCGGCCGGATCGGCCAGGCGAAGACCGTCACCACCGGCCGGGTCGTCGACGCCGCGGTGACCGAAGTGGACAGTGGCGGTGGAACTGCCGAAGTGATCGCTTCGGTCGAACTCGAGGTGCGGCCCGAAGGCGGGGAGGCGGTGACCAAGCACAACCGGTTCCGCGCCGGCCTGAACCGGACACCGGACGGGTGGCGCGTCACGTCGCTCGGCCAGGTGCCGGTGACCGACACCGGAAAGCCCTGACGGAGGACGGGATGACCACGAAACGAGCCGTCAAACCACCGCGGCGCGCGGTGAAGGTCGCCGGGAAGATGGGCGGGAGCACAAAGGTTCTCGAAGCGCCCGCCGAGGAAGTTCTCGAGGAGGCCCCGGCCGTTGTCGCTCCGGTGCGGCGGCGGGGAGCGATGGTGTTCGGCGCGGTCGCGCTGGTGATGGCGGGCCTCGCGGGGTGGTTCGCCGTCGAGGCGCGCGACACCACGGCGGTGCTGGCGCACAACACGGCGCTGACCGACGTCGCCACCACCGCGGAGGTGAGCGACCAGATCGGCAAGGCGCTCGGCACGGTCTTCTCCTACCGCTACGACGACCCGGCGAAGAGCGAGCAAGCCGCGAAGGAGGTCCTCACCGGGCCGGCGCTGGGGCAGTACGACCAGCTGTTCGCGCAGGTCCGGGGACTCGCGGCGGACCAGAAGCTGGTCGTGACCTCGACGGCTGTGGTCTCGGGGGTGAAGGTCCTCGACGGGGACCGGGCGTCGCTGCTGGTGTTCCTGGACCAGACCGGCGTGCGCGGGGACGGGCAACGTAGTACCGGCGCGGCTCAGCTGAGCGTTTCCGCAGAACGGGCCGAGGGGAAGTGGCGGGTGACCGCGCTGGCCGCCGCCTGACCGGTTCGTTCTGCGCGGGGTGTGTGGAAATAGGGACGTTGAGTGTCCCTGTTTCCACACACCCCGCACTCAATGTCACCAAGGTCCCGCGACGGAAACCGAGTGTGACGCGCGGGCACCCGACCTCCGTCGGCGATCGCGTCGCGAAAGCCACTTTCGGGACCTCAGACGTCCCGAATGTGGCTTTCGCGACANCCCCGCACTCAATGTCACCAAGGTCCCGCGACGGAAACCGAGTGTGACGCGCGGGCACCCGACCTCCGTCGGCGATCGCGTCGCGAAAGCCACTTTCGGGACCTCAGACGTCCCGAAAGTGGCTTTCGCGACACCACCCCCGCGCTCCTGAAGGCTCCGGGGACCTTCACGCGTGCCGTGCACGGGATCTCGGGAGGTTCCCAATGTCGCATTAGAGACGCTCAGCGTCTCAAATGCGACATTGGGAACACGCGGGTCCGCGAGGCCGCTTCGCCGAGCGTCCCCAATGCCATATTGGGGACGCCCGAGCAGCCCGCAAACCTCACGAAGGGGCGGCCCGCAGCGCCAGGATCATCTCGAACCGTCGCTCAGGATCCCGCAGCCCGTCCGCGAACAACGCCTCCAGTTCCTGGGCACGCGACCGCACCGTCTGCGGGTGCACGGCGAGCCGCTCCGCCACCTCGCGCACGTTCCCGCAGGTCTCCAGCCACGCCAGCAGTGTCCCCGCCAGCCGCGAATGCTGCTTGCCGGTCAACCCGGCCAGCGGCCCGAGCCGTTCCCGGACGAGTTCGGTGGCCAGGAACGGTTCCTTGAGCAGCCACAGGCGCGAAAGATGGTCGACACACCATGTCACGGGCTCGTCGGCGAGCGCCCCCGAGTCGACGAGTCGCAGGGCTTCGCGTGCGGCCCGCAGCGAGCGTGCCGCGAAAACGGGCGGGACGGCGGGGCCGATCGCGGCCCGCCAGCCGGCCAATTCTTGGGCGAATCGGTCGCGTTCGTCCGGTTCCGGCGCGGGCATGAGGAGGCAGGGGGTGGCGCTCTCGAAGTCGGCCAGCGCGCTTGGCGCGGCCGTAGGTGCTTCGTCCGAGGGCCGGTCGAGGGCGACGGCGACGAGCCGGTCCGGTAGTTGCCAGCGGGCGAGGTCGGCGGCGTGTTTGACGACCTCGGGCGGTGACGGCGGCTCGGCGAGCAGGAGTTCCATCAGGCGGTGCCGCCGGCGCTCCAGTGCGCCGGCGGCCTTTTCCCGTGCTTCCGCGTGACCCTCGACCGACAGCGCCGACAGTTCGTCGATATAGGCGAAGATCGCCTCCGCGAGCAGGCACAGCGTCGCCGAAGGAACACCCGCGCGGCGGCCGGCTTCGGCCACCCGGCGCCAGGTCACCCTGGCGCCGACGCGGTACGCCGCCTGGAGGACGTCGACGTTGCGGCCCTGATGGAACTCCTGGACACCCAGGCTCAGGAACACGCTCCGGCGGTCCTCCGACGGCGCGTCCGGGTTCCCGATCCGCTCCACGAACTGCAGGAACGCCATCTGGACACCGGTCTTGAGCGCCTTCCCGAACGCGCCGTCCAGTGGCCGCGCGTAGTCGGGGATGGTCCGCTGGATCTCGCGGACCACCTCCCCGGCCACGTCGGCCAGCACCGGCCTGAACACCGTCGCCAGTTCTCTCGGCAGCAACGCCCAGAGCTGCACCGGGCGCCCGCCCGGCCCACCCGGCCGGGCAGGCGTGAGCAGCGGTCCGTACGTCGCCTCGACCCCGCTGCGGGCGTCCTGCGGTCGGGTCACCTCGTCACCTCGTTGTGAGTGGGAACGCTGATCGGTCAGTCCTCGGCGAGCAGGGCCTCCGCGCGCAGGGCGATCTCCATGTCGAGCCGGTCGTCGGCGTTGTTCAACCGGTCGCCGAAGAGATCGATGAGCTGGTGCATGCGGTACCGGACGGTCTGCGGGTGGACCTTGAGTTTCTTCGCGATCTCCGGAGCGCTGCCCCGGGATTGCAGCCAGATCAGCAACGTCTCGCCGAGCCGCGCCCGCTGTTTGGGGGTGAGGTCGTCGAACGGGGCGAGGCTGCGCGTGCACAGTTCACGGACCAGGAACTCGTCCGCGAGCAGCCACAGGGTGGACAGGTGATCGCTGTACCGCGTGACCGGATTGTCCGGAAGCACCCCGCGCTGGACCAGCCGCAGCGTGCGGCGGGCCCACATCAGCGAGCGCGGCGCTTCGGTGAGCCGCACGGCCGGGCCGATCACCGCGCGCCAGCCGGGGAGCCGTTCGGCGAGATCCTTCAGGTGCTTGTCCGGGTCGCCGGTGACCAGGCAGGGTTTGGGACCCTCGAAGTCGACGAGGACGTCGGCGTCCAGGTCGGCGCTGTCGGGGTCCAGCGGGCCGAGCCGTCGCTCCAGCGCGACGACCGTGATCTCGGCAGGCAGCGCCCACTGCGCGTTGGCGGCGTGGGACGCGATCGACTGCGGTGACGCCGGGGGATCGGAGAGCATCAGTTCGAGCAGCCGGCGCCTGCGTCTGGCCCTGGTGCCCGCGGCCCGCTCCTGCGCGGCCGTGTAGCCCTCGATGGACAGTGCGGAAATCTCGTCCACGTAAGCGAAAATCGCTTCGGCCGCGGTGCACAGGAGATCGGCGTCCGCTCCGATCGCCTGCCCGAATTCCGAAACGTGCCGCCACGCGACGCGACCGCCGACCCGGTAGGCCGTCTGCAGACAGTCGAGGCTGCGTCCCTCGTTGAATTCGACCTTCCCGAGGTTGCGGAACACCGCCGACCATTTGTCGAGCGGCGCCGTCCCCTGACCGACGGTATCGAGGCAGTGCAGGATCGCCTGCCGGATACCCTGCGTGATGATCTGTCCGAACGCGCCTTCCAACGGCTGCGCGTATTCGGGAACGGCTCGTTGCACCTCCTGCAGGATGGCTCGTGCCAAGGGGTCGGCCCGCGGCCGGAACCGCTCGCCCAGGTCTCTGGGCAGTGACGCCCACAGTCCATTCGCACCGGTGCTGCGCACAGGTCGGTTCTCCACTGGGGTTCTCGGTGCCGGCGTGAAGGCGCGCGGTCGCTGGACCGGACCCGGTGGCTGGCGGAGCGGGGTGGCGGGGTGGCGCACGCCGGGTTCGGGTCGTGCGGTCCGCAGATCGTGCCGCGAGTATCCGGTATCCAAGTCGGTCATGTTTTTTATCCTTGCTGGCAACAAAATCAGCCTCTTCAACGGTGAAGCCGATCCAGATTTTGTGGCTCACGCAACATAAAATCGCCCGGGGGCACTGTCAACGGCTGGCGGGAGCTTGATCGGCCACCTGGATGGACTACACCCGAACGGGTGGTCCGATCCGATGACGAGTGACATTTAGGCCGGCTTGAGATGGCGTCCGGATGACAATTTTTCCGGGACGTTTCCGGGCGCTTCCGCCGCCTCGCTGGCGCGGATGAGCACCTCGACGACCTCGTCCAGGGTCAGCCGGGCCGGCGCGGTCCCGGTGAGGAAGCGTTCGAGCTCGTCGCCGAACCGGGCCGGGTCGGCCACATGTGGAAAGTGTTTCGCATTTTCGAACACCGTCAATCGGCTGTCCGGCAGCACTTCGGCGGTCGCGCGGCCGTGGGCGACCGGGATGAGCGGGTCGCGCGCGCCCCAGACGACGAGGGTGGGCACCTCCCTGGCGAGATAGAGCTTGTCGATCGCGCTCGCGCGCTGACCCCTGAGGTCGATCAGGCTGCGCGCGATGGACAGGAATGCCCGCCGCCTGCCCGGGTCGGCCAGTGACGCGAAGTGACGGATCAGCTCCCGGGTCTCGGGAGAGAGCTTTCCGCCGAACGAGCGGCAGGCGGCGGCGATCCCGCGGGCGATCGCGACGGTGGCCGGGTTGACCGCGAGGGTGAGCGTCGCGCTGGCCCCGGGCAGCGCCGTCGCGCGCAGTACCGGGGACACCTGCGGGCCGAGCCCGCCGCTGTCCACGAGCACCAGCCGGGCGCACATCTCGGGGAACTGGTAGGCGAACTGCATCGCGATCCCGCCGCCGAGGGAGTGTCCGACGATGGTCGCGTGCCGGTTCCGGGTGAGCGCGAGGACGTCGCGGACCACGCTGGCCATCGCGCCGAGGCCGTAATCGGCCCGAGGGGCGGCCGAATCACCGTGGCCGGGCAGATCGGGGGCGAGGACGTGGCGTCCGAACCCGGTCCGCTCGAAATGGTCGAGCAGCGGGACCCAGGTCTCGCCGCTGCCCGAGATCCCGTGCAGTAGCACGAGCGGTTCGCCCGCAGCGTCCGTTGTGGACGGAACGTATTCCCGTAGCCGGATTTCCCGCCCGTGCAGGGTCAGTGTGCGCGCTTCGAGGGCCATGTCCCGCCTTTCCGTTGTCAGGCGTCAAAATAACGTGTAGAACGCCGGGTGTGTCAGCGTGTCGCCGGACACGTCCGGCAATTGCGACACAGGTGACAAGAATGCCTCGGCCGACCCCGAGCCGGATGCCAAAACCGCGCGGTCCCGGCAATTGCGCATCGACTTTTCCCTGCCGTCCCGGTATTCAGGAAAGCGTCGGTAAACACCCGTAACGACGGAGAACGCGATGGCCTGCCGGGCGGACTTCCACGTCGATCAGCCGAGGGCGAAACGCGCCCGCCGCGGCCTCCGCTGGGTGCTCCCCACCGTGCGGCCGCCGGAACGCCGGGTCCGGCGGGTCAGTTCCCTGGCGGCCCTTCGTCGCGGCGGTGGGCGCGCATGAGCCGTTGCGCGCGGAGCGCGAGCTGCATGTTCAGCCGGTCGTCGGCGTCCTTGAGGCGGTCGCCGAACAGGTCCTCCAATTGACGGAGGCGGTTCCGCACGGTCTGCGGATGCACGCCGAGCCGCTGTGCGATCTCCGGGGCGCCACCGCGCGTCTCCAGCCACGCCAGCAGGGTTTCGCTGAGCCGCTCCTGCTGTTTCCCGCTCAGCGAGGTGAACGGGTCGAGGCTCTGCTTGGCGAGTTCGGCGCCGAGGAAGTCCTCGGCGAGCAGCCACAGCGTGGCGAGGTGATCCCGGCACCAGATGACCGGGCCGGGCGCGTCGTCGCTGTTCAGCAGTAGCGCGCGGCGGGCGGTGCGGAGGGCGGCCGGGGCATCGGCGAGCGGCACGACGGGGGAGACCGCCACACGCCAGCCGTCCAGCGCGTCCTTCAGCGGGGCGAGATCGGTGTCCGGATCCGCGGTGAGCAGGTACGGCTCGGCCGTGTCGAGGTCGGCCAGCACGGTGGTGTCCAGGAGATGGACCGGGAATTCCGCTGCGCCGGGAGCGCGCTGCAGCGCGACCATGGCCGCGGCTCCCGGAACCCGCCAGCCGGCGCCGTCGGCGAGGCTGGCGATGCTGCACGCGGACCCTTCCGGCGCCTGGGCGATCAGTTCGAGCAGGCGACGGCGCCGGAGCGGGATCGCGCCCGCCGCCCTGGCTTCCGCCTCCTGATACCCCTCGATCGTCGTGGCGCACAGTTCGTCGACGTAGACGAAGACGGACTCGGCCGCGAGCGCGATGACGTCGGAGCCGACGCCGAGTCCGCGCACGACGGGCCGCATCGCCCGCCATGCCGCCCGTGCGCCGACGGTCACGCTGTCGTGCAACGGTTCCAGGCTGCGGCCTTCGGTGAATTCGATCCGCCCGCGCATGCGGTAGAAGTCGATCCAGCGGTCGTGGGGCACGTCCGGATCGCCGATGCACTCGACGTAGTGCCGCACCGCCCGTTCGCAGGAGACGACCAGGACGCGGCCGAAGACACCGCGCAACGGCTGCGAATACGCGGTGACCGAACGCTGCACCTGCTTGACCATGGCGGCCGCGGCGTGCCCGGTATACGGACGCAGTTCTTCGCCGAGCGAACGCGGCAACGCCGCCAGCATGCCGAAACCGCGGTACTCCACCACCAGGACCACCCTTTGATTTTCTTCGAACGCCGGAAGGAAACATGAATCCGTTTGCATAACCGCGTCGGATCGACGGGAACGGTGCGGGCCGTTTGTACTGGATCGGCGGACGGCGTGTACCCCGAATGTGACGTTGAATTTGCAACGGAAAGTCGCGACGCTCAGCCACGTGACAACGAGCGGGCGTTTCGGTGTGACGTCTTTTGACACGGATGTGTCGGCGGTTCTACGCTCCGTGCATTCGAGTGCGCCGGTGGCGCGCGGACGAAAGGGAATGGGTGCCCGTAATCGTCGGCCTACTTCACAGCGGGGGATCGCACACGTGAGCTGGCAGCCCGTCGGCGTGTTGTGGGAACGCCTCCCGAGGGAACTCGGTGACGCCGTCCGCCCGCGGATCCCGGCGATCGCCCGGCACTGCGTCGACGCCGTGGTGTCCGAGATCGGCGAATGCGCCGAAGTGTTCAGCGACGGCGAGGCCCGTGCCGCGGCCGTCGAGCTGACCAGGCGCGGTATCGAACGCGCCATCGACCGGGTCGGCGTCCCCGAACTCCTGCAGAACGATCTCCTGGTGGATTTCCGCGCGCAGGGCCGGATCGCGTTCCAGCAAGGGCTCAGCCGGGAGGCCGCGCAGGCGGCGTTCCGGGTCTCGAGCCGGGTGCTGTGGCGCTCGATCGCCGCGATCGGCAGACAGCTCCAGTTGCCGGGCGACGTCCTCTACGGCGCCGCGGAGTGCCTGTTCGGTGACGTCGTCGAGGTGACGATGGCGCTGACGGACGGATACAACGCCGCCCAAGCCGAGGCGACGGGGCCCGCGGAGCAGCGGGCGAGGCTGTTCCGGCTGCTGACCGGTGGCTCCGGGTACAGCCAGGCCGACGCCGGCGCCCTCGCCGTCGCGATCGGCTGGCGGATCCCCGAACGGATCACCGCGGTCGTCTTCACCGCGGCGCCCGGCGCGCCCTCGTTCCCGCCAGGCCTGCTGCCCCCCGCGGTTCCGGTGGACCTCGTCTCCGACGTGCCCGGCGCGCTGGTCGCCTGTCCACAGGCCGACCTCGACGGCCTGCGGGAACTGCCGTCCGGCTGGTCGGCGACGGTCGGGGTGTCCGTCCCGGCCGGGCAGGCGGCCGAGTCGTTCCGGATCGCCAGGCGTGCGTCCGAACTCACCCGGCGGGGGATGATCACGACGGTCGGACCGGTGCTGTGGTGCGAGGAGCACATCACCACATTGCTGTTGCTCGCCGACGAATTCCTGCTCGACCGGCTGGCAGGGGAGGCGCTCGAACCGTTGTCGGGGCTGGCGCCGCGCCAGCACGACGAACTGGCGGCGACCCTGCTCACGCAGGTGCAGACGCGGGGGAGCGCGCCCGAGATCGCCCGGCGGCTCGCCGTGCATCCGCAGACGGTGCGGGCGCGGCTGCGGCGGCTCACGGAGCTGTTCGGCGAACGGCTGGACGATCCGGATCAGCGGTTGCGGATCGAGCTGGCGCTGCGCGCGGAACGGCTGCGCCCCGCCGACGTCTGACGCGCTCCCGCCACGGGGAACACCCAGCGGCGGTAGCCCCACCAGCGGAACGCCGAACCCGCCGCCGTGCCCAGCAGCATCCCGCTGACGAAGTCGGCGATCTCCTGGACGAGGAAGCTGACTTCGGGCACCTCGAGCCGCAGGACGTAGCGCGAGATCAGCGGCGGGCACAGGTTGATCGTCACGGCGATCACGTTCACGGTGAAGAACAGCACCGCTTCCGGGAAGCCGCGTCTGCCGCCGCGGGTGTGGAAGGCCCAGCGCCGGGACAGCAGATACGCGAAGACGGTCGCCACGACGGTCGCGATCGCGAGCGCCGTGACCGGTTTCTCGGGCAGGACGGTGAGTTTCAGCCCGTAGTTGGCCCCGAGCGTGAGCCCGAAAGCCGCGAGACCGACGGTGGCGAACCGGAGCAGCTCACGCCGCCCGCCGGTCCGCGCACCGTCGTCCACAAAGGATTCCGGGGCGGTTCCGAGCACCGCCCGCTCAGCAGTTCGACGTCGCCGGGGCGCCCGCGACCCGGTCCTTGAGGAAGGCGAGCACGTCGGCGTTGCCGGTGTAGACCGCCGTGATGTGGTCGGTGTCGAAGGCCTTCCAGGTCGTCTTGACGCCGGCGGCACAGTAGGCCTTGCGCAGCGCCTCGGCCTGGGCGAACTGCACGAGCTGGTCCTGGGTGGCGTGGTAGAGGAACACCGGGACCTTCGGCGGAGTGCCGCCGAGCTTGTTCTCGTTGAGCCGTTTCACCCATTCCGGCCGCACGTAACCGGCGCTGGTCGTGTAGTCGGCGATCTTCTGGTTCGCGTACGTGGTGAGCAGCTCGAACGTGCAAGCGCTCTTCTGCATTTCCGCCAGCTTTACGCGGCCGTTGTCGCTGAGGAACGAGTCCAGTTTCAGTTCGGGGTAGGCGTGGTCGAGGCCGATCAGGGCGTAGGCGAAGACGCCGAAACCGAACTTCCCGTCGAGTTGCAGGGTGACCTGGACGAGGTCGGCGGGCACGCCGCCGGCGGCGACACCGACGAGATTCAGCTCCGGCGCGTACGCGGGTTGCAGTTCGCCCGCCCAGGCCGCCGCCCCGCCGCCCTGCGAGTACCCGCGGAAGAGCACCTTGGCGTCGGTGGACAGCTTCGCCTCCGGCAGGCGCTGCGCGGCGCGGACCGCGTCGATCATCGCCGGCCCTTCCGAACGCCCGACCACGTACGTCGTCTTCGGATCTTGGCGATAGCCCTCGTAGTCGGTGAGCGCGACGGCGAATCCGGCGTCGAGCGCGTCGTCGAGGCCGGACTGCTCGTAGAACGCGCCGATGTCGATCATCTTCGACGGCGTGCAGTGGAAGGCGGGGCCGTGCGTACCGGCACCGAACGAGACGATCGGTGCCTTCGCCGGGTCCACGTTCTTCGGTACCAGCACGGTCCCGGTCACCGCGTCCGGCCGCCCGAGGGCGTCCGTCGACAGGTACATCACCTGCCACGCGTTGACGGAATCCTTACGCGGACCGGCTTTCGAGACACGCGAGCGGATGATGTCACCCGGTTTCCCCGCCGGGAGCGGGGACGGCGGGGTGTAGAACGAGTCGTCGGACGCCGGGGCGGCGGAACTCGCCGGGTTCCCGCTCAGCACGGTCAGGAGACCGGCGGACAGGACGATCGCCAGCGCGACGGCGAGTGTCCGGCGGGACGGGCGGGGGAACGTGGTCGGCACGGCCGGGCCTCCAGGGCGGGGTGGGCTGGTTGACGGGCGGAGCGT
>NZ_JBSZHF010000001.1:1842223-2038378 GCF_054166285.1 Amycolatopsis sp. TRM77291
CCGACCACCACCCCCACGACGCCGACCACGACGCCGACCACGCCCACTACCACCACCCCCGGTGGCGGCGGGATCAAGTACGCGTTCGGCATCAAGGGACAGACCGCGCTGAAGTCGCTCGGCAGCACCGCGGCGATCAACGGTGGTTTCGACGCGGACGTGGACCTCGCGTCGAAGACGTTCACCGGTGACCTGAAGCTCGACCCGTCGTCCACCCAGTTCAAGCTGTTCGGGTTCATCGACGGCCGTTCCGAGATCAAGGTCGAGCAGGTCGGCAAGCAGACCGGTGAACTCGTCGGCACCGGGTTCAAGGCGCACATCAAGTTCAACGTGTTCCTGCCGAGCGTGCAGATCTTCGGGATCCCGATCAGCAACGACCCGAAGTGCGGCACGGTCAGCCCGTCCACCAGCGAGATGACCACCGGTCCGGACTTCGACCTGCTCAAGGGCGGGAAGCTCACCGGTACCTACTCGCTGTCCGCCCTGCAGAACTGCGGTCAGCTGAACGACTGGGTCAGCGCGTTCGCCAAGAGCGACGGCAACACGCTCGATCTGAACCTCACCAAGAAGTAAGTCAGGCAGCCGGTCCCCGTCGCGTTCCGTGACGGGGACCGGTGCCGTTTCCGAGCCGTCCAGGAAGGCGACCATGCCCCTTCGCATCAACGTCCGGATGCTGCTCGCGGCGGGCCTCGTCGTGCTGATCACCGCCGGCTGCCTGCTGTTCGTCGCCGTCCGCAGCGCGGCGGCCGGTACGCCCGTCGACAAGAAACTGTCGTTCACCTGCCCGTTCCCGCTGATCGGGCTGCAGAAGCTCGACGTCGACATCAAGGCCGACTTCGAGGTGCCGACGGCGCCCGGCGGCACGCTCACCACGTCCGGGCTGACCATCACCGTGACCGTGCCGGACAAGGCGGCGCGCGGGCTCAACCTCGTCGGTGCCGCCACCATCGAGGGCACCGCGGCGGCCGGCGTGACACTGGTCAACGGCGACGCGAACCCGCTTCCCGTGCGCATCCCGCTGAACGTCGCCAAGACCGACATCCCGCCATCAGGCACGTTCAGCCCCGTGGCGACCGGCTCCGTGCCCACCATCACGCTGGCGAAACCGGGCAAGACGACGCTGACCGTCGGCGACTTCACCACGCGCCTCACCCCGAAGAAGCCCGATGGCTCCTTCACCGGGCTCGGCTCCTTCACCTCGGACTGCACGCTCGACCCCGGCCAGGATCCGGTCCTGCTGTCCTTCGAACTCGGCGACAAGCCGTCGGGGCATCGGTTCGCGATCGCCGGGAAGACGGGCGTCAAGGCACTCGGTGCCGACGCGCCGCTGACCGGCACCTTCGAACTGAGCCCGACCGCGGCGACGGTGTTCAGCGGCGGCCCGGTGTTCGACAAGGCGCACACCGACTTCCGGCTCTTCGGCTTCCTGCCGGGCTCGGCCGATCTGGAGTTCGTCGCCGACGGACCCCAGGGCGGCGACCTCGCCGGGACCGGTTTCGTCGCGCGATCGCGGTTCACCACCGTCCTCCCGCTGGTGACGCTCGTCGGCATGCCGGTCAGCACCGGGCCGGGTTGCCGGACGTCGGCTCCGTCGACGGCGGAACTGCGCACCGGCGACGGTTTCACCATGGCGAAGGGCGGTGCGCTGCGCGGCACCTACTTGCTGGCGCCACTGACCGGCTGCGGCGCTTTCACCTCCTACGTGAGCTCCCTGGTCCAGGGGGACGGCAACACCTTCGACCTCACGCTGACCCCGCGCCAGGCCTGATGCTCGCGTGGTCGTGAGTGGCGATTCGGGTTCTAACCCGAATTCGGGTTCTAACCCGAATCGCCACTCACGACCAGCTGTACCGAAGCCTGACTTGGGCACCTGTTTCCACCACCACCGCAGTAGTCGGCCCGGCGGCCGCCCCGGTTCCCGGCGGCGGTAATCTGCCTCGCGACACGACCCGGACACCTGTTCCGCCACCGAGGAACCACTGGTGAATCCTGGGAGTGCCACGAAATGACGATTTCCGCGCCGGAGGCCGCCGTCCGCACGGTGGAACTGACCGTGTCGGGGATGACCTGCGCCGCTTGTTCGGCGCGGGTGGAACGCACGCTGAACAAGCTGGACGGCGTCCGCGCGTCGGTGAACTACGCGACCGAGCGCGCCACCGTGCAGGTGCCCGAAGCGCTGGACGACGACGTCCTCATCGAGCGGGTCCGCAAATCCGGCTACACGGCGGAAATCCGCGGCGAGGAGGATCCGGACATCGGCTTCGCCCGGGTCCGGGATCTCCGGCGACGGCTGGTCGTCGCCGCGTTGCTGGCGATCCCACTGGGGAACCTCTCGATCACTCTCGCACTGGTGCCGCGGCTGCGGTTTCCCGGCTGGGAACTGCTGTGCCTCGCCTTGGCCGTTCCGGTCGTGTTCTGGTCCGCGCTGCCGTTCCACCGCGCCACGCTGCGGAACCTCCGTCATCGGTCGTCCAGTATGGACACCTTGGTGTCGCTGGGCGTGCTCTCGTCGTTCGCGTGGTCGGCGTGGTCCGCCTTCGCGGGCGGCACGGAGCCCGGGTACTGGATCGGCTTCGGCCCGACGGCGGCCGGCGCCGACGCGATCTACCTCGACGTCGCCGCCGGGGTGACCACCTTCCTGCTGGCCGGCCGGTATTTCGAGAGCCGGTCCAGGCGCAGCGCCGCCGGGCTCCTGGCCGCGCTGGACGCCTTGGCCGCCAAGGACGCCCGGGTGCTGCGGGACGGCGTCGAGCGGATGGTCCCGGTCGGCGAACTGGCCGTCGGCGACCTGTTCGTGGTCAAGCCGGGCGAGTCGATCGCCGCCGACGGAATTGTCCACAACGGACTGTCCACTGTGGATGTCAGCGCGGTGACCGGAGAGCCGGTGCCCGCGGAGGTCGCCACCGGCGACCGGGTCATCGGCGCTTCGGTGAACCGGGACGGCAGGCTCGTCGTCCGCGCGACCGCGGTCGGCACGCATACCCAGCTGGCCCAGATGACCGCGCTGGCCGAACGCGCGCAGGCCCGCAAGGCCGCGGTGCAACGTCTGGTCGACCGGATCTGCGCGGTGTTCGTCCCCGCCGTGCTCGGCGTGGCCGCGGTGACGCTCGCGGCCTGGCTGCTCGGCGGGGCACCCGCTCGCGAAGGGTTCGCGGCGGCCGTCGCCGTCCTCATCATCGCCTGCCCGTGCGCGCTCGGGCTGGCGACACCGACCGCGCTCATGGCGGGCGTCGGCCGAGGTGCTCAGCTCGGCATCCTCATCAAGGGGCCGGACGCGCTCGAGGCGAGCCGCACGGTGGACACCGTCGTGCTGGACAAGACCGGCACCGTCACCACCGGGAAGATGACCGTCACCGCGTGCCGTCCCGCCGACGGGTTCACCCGCGGCGAGCTCCTGCGGTTCGCCGGGGCCGTGGAGGCCGGTTCGGAGCACGCGATCGCGGCGGCCGTGGTGACCGCGGCGCGGGCGGAACTGCCGGACCTTCCCCCGGTCGAAGGGTTCGGCGCGCTGCCGGGGCTCGGTGCGAAGGGCGAGGTCGAGGGGCAGGAGGTCCTGGTCGGGAACGCGCGCTTGTTCGCCGGACGCGGGATCGCCGTCCCCGACGACTTCACGGCGGAGGACGGCACCACGGCGATCCTCGTCGCGGTCGACGGCGGGCTCGCCGGGCGGCTGGCGATCCGGGACGTCGTGAAGCCGTCGGCGCGGGCGGCCGTCGAGGCTCTCCACGCGCTCGGCCTGCGGACCGTGCTCCTGACCGGCGATAACGAAGCCGCTGCCCGCGTGGTCGCGGACGAGATCGGCGTCTCCGACGTGCGTGCCGGAGTGCTGCCCGCGGAGAAGGCCGCGGTCATCGAGGAGCTGCGGGCCGGGGGAGCGCGGGTCGCGATGGTCGGCGACGGGATCAACGACGGCCCGGCGCTGGCCACCGCGGATCTCGGCATGGCGATGGCGCAGGGCAGCGACATCGCGGTGCGCTCGGCCGACATGGTGCTGGTCCGCGAAGACCTGCGCGTGGTCCCCGACGCCATCCGGCTCGCCGACCGCACCCTGCGGATCATCCGCGGGAACCTGGCCTGGGCGTTCGGCTACAACGTCGCCGCGATCCCGCTGGCCGCGCTCGGCCTGCTGAACCCGCTGATCGCCGGGGCGGCGATGTCGCTGTCCTCGGTCCTCGTCGTGTCCAACAGCCTCCGGCTCAAGGATTTCGGCCGGGCGGACCGACGCGCCGCGTGACACTTGCGGGTGGTTTTGTACCATCGCCCCTCGGAACAAGGGGGCCTTCGTGAAGCCGTTGAACACCGGCGAACCCACCGGCGTGGGGCGGTACCGGGTGTTCGCCGCGCTCGGCGAGGGCGGGATGGGCCGGGTGCTGCTCGGGATCTCCGCCGACGGGCGCCTGGTCGCGATCAAGCAGGTCCACCCGGGTTTCGCGCACGATCCCGGCTTCCGCGAGCGGTTCCGCCGGGAGGTCGAAACCTCTCGCCTGGTGTCCGGCGCGTACACCGCACCGGTCATGGACGCCGATCCGAACGCGCCGACACCGTGGCTGGCGTCGGTGTTCGTGCCCGGCCCGGCGCTGTCGGAGGCGGTCTCCGCCGCCGGGTCGCTGCCGCCGATGGCCGTCCGCCACCTCGCCGCCGGGCTCGCGCTGGCGCTGGGCGACATCCATCGTGCCGGGCTGATCCACCGCGATCTGAAGCCCAGCAACGTCATCCTCACCGGTGACGGACCCAGGGTGATCGACTTCGGGATCGCGCGCGCCGTCGAAGGCGACTCCGAGCTCACGCACACCGGCGCCGTCATCGGTTCGCCCGGCTTCATGTCCCCGGAACAGGCCGAGGGGAAGCCGCTGACCCCGGCGAGCGACATGTTCTCGTTCGGCGCGCTGCTGGTGATGGCCGCGACCGGACGCGGACCCTTCACCGGGACGTCCACTCCGCACACGTTGTACAACGTCGTGCACCTCCAGCCCGACCTGCGGCAGCTGGCGCCGGAGCTGCGGCGGATCGTCGAGCCGTGCCTGGCGAAGAACCCGGCCGACCGGCCGTCACCCGCCTGGGTGCTGGAGCGGCTCGGCCCGGTCCCGCCGACGACCAGCCCGTGGCCGCCGGTGGTGTCGCAGCTCATCGAGGCACAGCAGGCCGAGGTCCGGCGGCTGCTGAACCCGCCGCCGCCGAAGCGATCCCGGCGCGGCCTCTACGCGGGACTGGCCGCGGCCGGCGTGGTGCTGCTGGCCGGCGGCACCGTCGCGGCGGTCTCGCTCTCCGGGGACGACCCGCCGCCGGCCGCCATCGCGCCGAGTTCGCCGCCGCAGCCGGACGAACCGGTCGCCACCCCGGTCAACCAGGACCCGCTCGGCCCGGACAACCTGCGCCGCGTCGACCTGTGCAAGGTGCTCGCGGGCCGGGACGTGCCCGGGTTCGGCAAGCTGAGCACGGAGATCGACATCCAGTTCGACTCGTGCACGTACGCCTCGCCCGCGGGTAAATGGCTGGAGCTGAGCGTCGGCGGCGACCTGGTCGACGGCGAAGCCGGTGGCGAGTTGGAAGGGCTTCCGCTGCGTATCAAGGGTTCCGAGGACGCGTGCGCGGTCGCCGTCCCGGTCAGCGGCCTGCCGAACACCAAGCTCAGCGTCGACGTCAACTCGATGTCCACAAAGGATCAGGCGTGCTCGGTGGTGAAGGCGGCGCTCGCCGACGCGGTCAAGCGGATCCGCGCCGGAGGTCACGAGCGCGAACTCCCGGCGGGCACCCTGGCTCCGCTGGATCCGTGCGCGCTGCTCGGCCCCGCGACCACGGACCGGCTGATCGGGCCGGTCGTCGAAACGATCCGCGAACACCTGCACCAATGCCGGTACGACGCCGCGGGCAATGTCCGCCTGAGTTTCGTGCGCGCGTACCCGCCCGCGCAATCGAAGGACTCGTACTACACGGAGGTCGCCACCCTGGATCTCGGCGGTGCCAAGGTGTACCTGGCCAAGGTGGACGACGGCATCGCGCGGTCCACCTGCTCGCTGACCTGGCAGCATCGGTCCGTCAGCGAACGCGACGGGGAGAACGTCGAGCTGACGGTCGGGACCAGTGGTACCAAGATGACCGCCGACGAAGCCTGCGAAAAGGCGAAGGGCTTCGCCGGGGCGCTGCTGCCGAAACTTCCGAAACCCTAGGGCTGGCCAGTGAAACCGTTGAACCCCGGGGAACCCCGGCAGATCGGCCCGTACCGGATCGTCGCCGAGCTCGGTGAAGGCGGGATGGGCCGGGTCGTGCTCGGCCTCGCCCCGGACGGCAGGCTCGTCGCCGTCAAACAGCTGCACGCGCAGTTCGCGCACGATCCCCGCTTCCGTGAACGGTTCCGGCGCGAGGTGGCCACGTCGCGGCTGGTCTCCGGCGCCTACACGGCCGCCGTCATGGACGCCGACGCGGAAGCGGAAACCCCGTGGCTCGCCTCGGTCTTCGTCACCGGACCGTCCCTGAAGGAGGCCGTGGACGGTGCCGGGCCGCTGCCCGTCGAGTCGGTGCGGCTGCTGGCGTCCGGGCTCGCCGCGGCGCTGACCGAGATCCACCGTGCCGGGCTGATCCACCGGGATCTCAAGCCCAGCAACATCATCCTGACGAGTGACGGACCCAGGGTGATCGACTTCGGCATCGCGCGGGTGGCGGAGGACGCGCAGGAGCTCACCGGGACCGGCGCGATCATCGGGTCGCCCGCGTTCATGTCCCCGGAACAGGCGGGCAGCGGGCGGATCACCGGCGCGAGCGACGTGTTCTCGCTCGGCGCGATCCTGGTCATGGCCGCGACCGGACGCGGCCCCTTCACCGGGCCGACCGCACCGCAGACGCTGTATAACGTCGTGCACGCCGCGGCGGATTTCAGCGACGTCCCGGACGAGGTCCGGCGGATCGCCGAGCCCTGTTTGGCCAAGGACCCCGCGCGACGGCCGACTCCGGAACAGATCCTGGACTTCCTCGGCCCGGTGCCGCCGGGCGCGGCGCCCTGGCCGCCCGCCGTGCACGCCCGGATCCAGCGGCAGGACGCCGAAGTACGCTCGGTGCTGGCCCTGCCCCTGCCGATCTGGCGTCCGCCGCCCAAGAAGATGGCGCCGCGGACGAAGAAGATCCTGTTCGGCTCGCTCGCCGCGGTCGTCCTGCTCGTCGTCGCCGGGATGGTCGCGCTCGGCCTCGTCGTCGCCGAGCACGCCAAACCCGAGAACTCCGGGACGACCTCGCTGTCGGCGAACGAGGCGCTCGGCGCGGAACGCCTGCGCCTGGTGGATCCGTGCAAGGTGCTCGCGGGCCGGTTCGTGCAAGAGTTCGGCACCCTCAAACCGGAGACGGGCCCGATCTACCCGGCTCGCTGCAAGTACACCGGTCTTAAGGGCGTCACCTTCGAACTCCGGCTCGGCGAAGGCGTGTCCACCAGCAGTCTCGAACGGACCGACCGCACGGCGGAGGGGTTTCCGTTGCTGCGCAGCACGATCAGTGGCGGATGCGACTCGGTCGCCCAGTTGCCGGCGGACCGGCGGCTCGGCGTCGTCGTCTCCCATCCCGGCCGCGAGGGTGATCCCTGCAAGGCCGCCGACGACATGCTGACCGCCGCGCTCACCCGGCTGCGCACGCATGAGGTCGACCGCGCGGGTGATCCGGCGAGCCTTCTCCCGCTCGATCCGTGCACGATCGCCGATCCGGCGGTGCTCGCCAAGACCATGCCCAACGCGCAGCCGGCCCCGCGGACGCTGCGGATCTGCGAGTGGCTGGGCGGCGGGGAGACCCTGACCATCGAATTGCAGCGAGGTTCCTACGCGCCGGAGGGTTCGCCGGTCGACCTCGGCGGCGGTGTCACCGGCGACATGCGGGAGTTCGGCGGCTCGAACTGCGCCGTCACCTGGCGGCATCGCCCGCTGCCGGACCGCGAAGCCGAACACGTCGCCGTCCGGCTGCTGGGGCGCGAGGGGAGCGGAAGCCCTTGCGACCGGGCGAAGGAGATCGCGGCCTCGGTCGCTTCGAGGCTGCCGAAACCCTGAGCTTTCGCGGAGGGGGAACCCCTGTGACGGCCCGGAAACGGGGTCCGCTAAGCTATCGCCAGTACGAACGACACACACCACGCGCGTTTAGCTCAGCGGGAGAGCGCTTCCCTGACACGGAAGAGGTCACTGGTTCAATCCCAGTATCGCGCACCAGGTTCGCTTCCCCGGCGGACCGGAGTTCGTACCGCGGGCGATTAGCTCAGGGGGAGAGCGCTTCGTTCACACCGAAGAGGTCACTGGTTCGATCCCAGTATCGCCCACCGCAGTGAAGGCCCCACCCGGCGAGGGTGGGGCCTTTTCGCGTCTCTGGCGCGCGGGGGTGTCGCGAAAGCCACTTTCGGGACATCAGACGTCCCGAATTCGGGACATCAGACGTCCCGAAAGTGGCTTTCGCGACAGGATCCGCCAGGCGGCCGTAACCCTTTCCTCAAGCGGGCAACGAGCCCGGAAGCCTCAGCGCCTCGATCATCGGCGTGAGCGTGTCCATGGTCGCGGCGAGGTCGGCCTTCGGGTCGGGGGAGTGGGCGAGCCAGACGGCTGCCTCGTTCATCGCGCCGGAAAGCAGGCGTACCAACGGTTCGACAGGCCGTTTCGCCAGGACACCGTCGGTCATCAGGCCGGTCAGTGCTTCGGCGAGGTGCCGGGCGGACGACTCCGCGTCCAGTTCACGCCAATCCTGCCAGCCGACCACCGATGGGCCGTCCAGCAACATGATCTGCTGGGTCTCCGGATCGGTCGCCGCGGCGAGGAACGCGCGGCAGCCGGCGAGCAGCCCGGCCCACGAGTCCGGCGCGGCGTCCGCTGCTCGCGCGATCTGCTCGCCGACGTCGTGCTGTACGACGCCGAGCACGTGCCGGAACAGGTCCGCCTTGCTGCTGAAGTGGTGGTAGAGCGCGCCTTTGCTCACGCCCGCGGTCTGCGCGATGGTCTCCAGCCCGACCTTGCCGTACCCGTGTTCGGCGAACAGCCGCCGGGCGGTGGTGGTCAGCGCCTCCATCGTCTCTTCGCGTTGCTGCTGTTTCGTGCGGGTCATGGCCCGCATCTTGACATACCGACCGTCGGTTGGCTAATTTCGAAGAAACAAACCGACGGTCGGTATTGTTCGCGAGCAAGGTGGCCACATGCGTCTGACCAGCTTCTATCCCGTCCTTATGACCGAGAAGATCGCCGAGACACGGGACTTCTACTGCCGCCACTTCGGCTTCGAGCCCACGTTCGAAGCCGACTGGTACGTCAGCCTCAAACGCGGCGCATGGGAGCTGGCGATCCTCGCGCCCGGGCACGAGACCATTCCCGCCGGGGCGGGCAAACCCGTGCAGGGACTGTTGCTGAACTTCGAGGTCGAAGACGTCGACGCCGAGCACCGGCGGCTGATCGAGAAGGCGGGCCTGCCCGAGGCGCTTTCCCTGCGCAGCGAGGACTTCGGGCAGCGGCACTTCATCGTCGCCGACCCCAACGGCGTGCTGATCGACGTGATCCAGGAGATCCCGCCGACCGGGGAGTTCGCCGGGCAGTTCACCGACGAGGCCCGCCCGAGCTGAGGAGTACCGCCACCACGAACAGTCCACAAGCGACGGCCGCCGACACCTGCAACCCTGTGGTGCAGGCGGCCTTCGCCGCATCGAGCAATTCGTCGGCTAATCGCGAGGAGAGACCCGACGCGGCCGCCTCCGCCTGGGCCGGGCCCGACAGGGCGAGCACCCGCGCCGGTTCCGGCACGCCGGAAGGGACGGCCAAGTGCCCCGCGTACACCGCGGCGGCCAGGGAACCGAACACCGTCGTCCCGAAGCCGGCGCCCAGTTCGTAGCCCGTCTTCTCGACCGCGGCAGCGCCGCCCGCCTGGTCCGCAGAGGTCGCCGAGAGCAGGGTGTCGGTGCTCGACGTGAGCGCGAGCGCCATCCCGAGGCCCAGCCCGGTCAGCCCCACGCCCAGGAGGACCGGCGACGTGAGCGCGGCCGATCCCGCCGCAGGGACCAGCAATGACACCGCCGCGACGGCGAACCCGGCCGTGCGGACCCGCGCGTTGCCGAAGCGGCCCAGCAATGAAGGGGTCACGACACTGCCGACCGCCGAAGCGCCCAGCACCAGGAGCAACCGGCTCGCCGCCGCGGTGGGCGAAAGCCCGAGCACCACCTGCAGGTACTGGGCGAACAGCAGGCCGAGCCCGACCAGCGTGCTCATCACCAGCAGCACCCCGCCCACCGCGGCCCGTACGCCCGGCCGCCGGAAGAGGGTGAGGTCCAGCAGCGGCGGATCGGTCCGCCGCTGGCGGCGCAGGAACAGTCCGATGAGGACACATCCGGTCGCGCCCGAGGCGACGGCCGTGGTCCAGGAGCCCGGATGCCCGACGGCGAAAGCGATCCCGAGGACACCGCCCGCGGCGAGGGCGGCGCTGAGGGCGTCCCACGGACCACGGCCCGGCGGATTTCGCGGGAGCCACCACAGCGCCAGCACCACCGCCGCCAGGATCACCGGCGGATTCAGCAGGAACGTCGCCCGCCAGCCCCACGCCTCGACGAGCACTCCGCCCAGGATCGGCCCGAACACCGACCCGGTGCCCGCGATCCCGCTGCACACCGCGATCGCCGTGCGCCGATGCCGCTGCTCCGGGAACAGTTCGCGCAGCAGCGACATCGTCACCGGCATGATCATCGCGCCGCCACAGCCGAGCAACGCGCGGAACGCCAGCAGTGCCGGGACGTTCGGCGCGAAAGCGCAGCCGAGCGACGCGATCCCGAACACGACGTACCCGGCGACCAGCACACGCCGCCGTCCGTACCGGTCACCGAGGGTGCCGAACGGCAGCAGCAGCGGCGCGGCGGTCAGCGGGTAGATCGCCACGATCCACACCTGAGCCGACGCGCCGGGCCGCAGCTGCCGGACGAGGTCGGGCAACGCGACGTGCAGCACGGTCGCGTCGACCGCCACGAGGAAGAGCCCGGCGCCGAGTACCGCCAGCAGCGGCCAGGCGCGGTCGACCGCTCGCTCGGCCCGGGCCGTGGTCACAGGAGTCCCGTCAGATGCCTCGCCACGACATCGACGCAGGGCGGGTCGACGACCGACAGGTGATGCGCCTCGACCGGCACGATCTCCAGCCCCGGGCACAGCTCCGCCCAGCCCGCCGCGAGGTCGGTGCGCGAATACCGGGGTTCCATCGCCAGGCCTGCCGCGTACTGCTCGGTCGCCCGGTAGAGCACGACCCGTCCGTCGTAACGGCGCGGCGTACCGCGTTCGGCCGCGAGTGTGTCCAAAAAGGACTGTCGCTGGTGCCGGAGCACGCCGGGGCTGAGCAGGCCTGCCTCGGCGACGCGCCGCATGGTCAGCTCGATCTGTTCCTCTTCGGGAAGCGGAGCCAGCTCCTCGTGGCCGAGCCGGACTTCGCGGCCGTAGGTCCCTTCGACGTAGCCGGTGAACCGCAGGAACCGTCGGGCGGACGACGCCCTCGGGTCGAGGTCCGGCTCCGGAAGCGGGAGCATGGTGTCGATCAGCGCGACGAACTCGACCTCTTCACCCTCTTCGGCGAGCCGCGCGGCGACGCCGTAGGCCAGCGCCCCGCCGAACGACCAGCCCGCCAGCCGGTACGGCCGGTCGCGACGCTGCGCCCGCACCAACGGCAGCAAGTGCTCGACCCGGTCTTCGATGCTGACCCCGGGAACGCGTTCGAACCCGACGCATGGCACCGAGGTGGGCAGCCGCTCCAGCAACGGCCGGTACACGGTGCAGGTGCTGCCCCCGGGGTGGAACAGCAGCAGCGGCGCGACTCCCGCTTCGCCGGGGGTGAGGACGTTGCAGGTGCTGCCCCCGGGGTGGAACAGCAGCAGCGGCGCGACTCCCGCTTCGCCGGGGGTGAGGACGTGCACCGGCCCCCGCTCCTCCCGTGTGTCGAGGATGGCGCGGGCGACGTCGGCGATGGCCGCGAGCGAATCGTGCCGCCGGAGTTCGGCGGCGGTGACCGGGCTGGCGAGTTCGGTGCTGAGCCCCTGGGCGAGCAGTTCGGCCAGCCGGTCGGGTGTGCCGGTCTCGGTCAGCCGAACATGCGTGCCGGTCGCTTCGGTCCCCGTGTGCTCCTGCCACAGACGCAGGACGAGGCGATCCGCCGCGTCCCAGGCGCGACCTCGGGACGGCAGTGGTTCCTCGTTTTCCCGGGGTGCGAGATCACGGCTGAGGTCGGCGAGGGTGGCGCCGCGGAGCACGCTGACCGCGTCGGGTTCCGTACCGAACTCGCGGCGAACGGCTTCGGAGATCCGGTTCGCCATCAGGGAATCCAGTCCGAGCTCCACCAGCGGGACGTCGGCGTCGAGCCGATCGGGACGCAACCCCATGACGGCGGCGACGATCTCGGTCAACCGGTCGCCTCCGGCGGTCCGCGCCGGTTCGGGTTCCGGCGTGCGTGCCGCGAACGACGGCGGTGCTTCGGCGGTGGTGTACCAATGGCGTTCGTGCCGCCACGGCATCGGCGGGACGTCGACCAGCCGGGCACCGTCGTCCGGATCGGCGGTGGTGATCCGGGTGCCCGCGCAGTACAACTCGGCCGCGGCGGCGCCCAGTGTGCGGACTTCGTCCTGCCCCCGGCGCAGCGTTCCCGTGACGACGGCGTCGTCGATCCCCTCGGCTTCGAGGGTCCTCACCACCGAGCCCCGCAGGATCGGATGCGGCGACACCTCCAGGAAGACGCGGTGCCCGTCCGCGGCGGCGGACGCCACCGCTTGCCGGAACCGCACGGGACGGCGCAGGTGAGCGGCCCAGTACCCGGCGTCGAAGTCCGGCAGTTCCCGCGGATCGGCGAGAACCGTGTCGTACCAAGGCACCGTCGGACGGCGGCCGCCCAGTTCGGCGAGTGCCTCCCGGAGCGCGGGCAGCACCGGATCGACGCGGGCGGAGTGCCCGGCGACCTCGACCGGCAGTCGCCGCGCGGTCAGTCCGGCGGCTTCCAGTTCCGCGACGAGGAGATCGAGCACGGTCGCGTCCCCGGCCACGGTCAGCTGCCCCGGCGCGGATTCGACGGCGAGTTCGATGTCGGGGTACAGATCCAGTTCCTCCGGCGCCAGTTCGACCGCCGCCATCGCGCCGCCCGGGCCGAGGGTGCCCAGGAGCCGGGCACGGGTCGCGACCAGGTGGACGGCCTCGTCGGGGGTGAGCACGCCGCTGACCACAGCGGCGGCCGCGGAGCCGAGCGAGTGCCCGACGACGGCCGATGGCCGGACTCCGAGAGCCTCCCACTGCGCGGCCAGCGCGACCTGCGTCCCGAAGATGGCCGTCTGGGTTTCGGGCAGGGACAGCGGTTCCGTGCTGGTGAGCAGTGCGCGGAGCGAGCGGCCGGTGTGCTCGGTGAACAGGTCGTGCAGCTTGTCGACCTGCGCGGCGAACGCGGGTTCGGCGCGCAAGAGCCCTTGCCCCATCCCCGGCCACTGCGAGCCGTGCCCGGAGAACACGAAGACCGGGCCGTCGCCGCTCACGGCGGTACCGGTGACGGCGCCCGCGGGAAGCGGATCGGCGCCGGAACCGACGGCGCGCAGCAGTTCCGCCAGTTCGCCGGTGTCGCCCGCGACGACGGCGGCGCGGTGTGGTCCGCCGTTGTCGCGCCGGGACAACGTATGGGTGATGTCGGCGAGGGACGGCGACGGCGTGGATTCCAGCCAGTCCGCCAGCTGAGCCGCGCGTTCGGTGAGCCGGTCGCGGGTGCGGGCGGACAGCAGCCCGATCCGGACGCCGGCGCGGTCCGGCACCGGTTCCAGGGGCGGCGCCTGTTCGAGGACGACGTGCGCGTTGGTCCCGCCGAAGCCGAACGCGGACACGCCGGCCGTGGCCCGGCCGGACCGGCGCGGCCACGGCGTCGGCTCGGTCACCACCTTCAGGCGCAGGTCGTCGAACGGGATATGCGGATTGGGCGCGGAGAAGTGGAGCTGGGGCGGCAGTTCGTCCCTGGTCATCGCGAGGACGACCTTGATCAGCCCGGCGATCCCCGCGGCCGCCTCCGCGTGCGCGATGTTCGTCTTCACCGAACCGATCAGCAGCGGAGCGTCGGCGGGGCGGTCCTTGCCGAGCACGGCGCCGAGCGAGCGCGCCTCGATCGGGTCGCCGAGCAAGGTGCCGGTGCCGTGCGCCTCGACGTAGTCCACAGTGGACGGATCGAGCCGGGCGCCGTGGTACGCCGTGCGCAGCATGTCCTGCTGGGCGATGGGATTCGGCGCCGCCATACCCTGTGACCGGCCGTCGGAGTTGACCGCGGTGGCGCGGATGACCGCCAGCACCCGGTCACCGTCGTACTCGGCGTCCGTCAGCCGTTTGAGCACGACGACGCCGCAGCCCTCGGCTCGCGCGATGCCGTCGGCCTCCGCGGCGAACGTCTTGCACCGCCCGTCCCCGGCGAGCAGGCCGGCGGCGGCGAACGCGGCGGTCGGCCCGGGCAGCAGCATGAGGTTCACCCCGCCCGCCAAGGCCAGATCCGCCTCGCCGTCACGCAGCGCGCGCACCGCGTGGTGCACCGCGACCAGCGACGACGAGCAGGCGGTGTCCACCGCCATGCTCGGCCCGCGCAGGTCGTAGACGTAGGAGAGCCGGTTGGCCGCGATACTCCCGGCGGCACCCGTCGCGGTCCAGAGGTCGACGTCGCCGCCCGCCATCGTGAGATGCCCGTAGTCGTGGGTCGAGATCCCGGTGAACACGCCGGTCCGGCTGCCGCGCAGCGAGGCAGGGGCGATCCCGGCGTGTTCGAGCGCGGCCCAGGCGACCTCCAGCAGCATCCGCTGTTGAGGGTCCATTGTGGACGATTCGCGCGGGGTGATGCCGAAGTGGTCGGCGTCGAAACCGGCCACGTCGTCGAGGAAGCCGCCCACGATCGGGGCCGCCTCGGCGTCCCACCGGCCAGGCGGCGCGGTCCGGACGGCGTCCCGTCCGCTGCGGAGCAGATCCCAGAACTCGTCGAGGCCGTCCGCGCCCGGCCAGCGGCAACCGAGGCCGACGACGGCGATCGGGTCGGTCCGGCGGCGGTCCGTTCCCGTCTGCTCCGGTTCGGGATCCGTGCCGCCGGTCAGCGAGCGGGCCAGGTGGTCGATGGTCGGGCTTTCCCACAGCAGGGTGGCCGGGAGCGGAGTGCCGAGCAGATCTTCGAGGTCGGCGGCGATACCGACGGCCTGACGGGAGGACAGGCCGTAGTCGCTGAGCGGGCGGTCGGCTTCGAGCCGGGCCGCGTCGACGCCGGTGTGCCCGGCAACGGTGTCGAGCAGCCAGCGGCGCAGCGCCGGGGCGTCGAACGTCGGGTTTCTCATCGCACCAAGGCCTTTCCGTAATCGCCGGCGAGGTAGCGGTCGCGGCAGGCGCTTCGCGCGATCTTCCCGCTGGAGGTCCGCGGGACCAGGCCCGCCGGGACGAGCACGACGTCACGCAGCGCGAGGCCGTGCGCGTCCGAAACGAGCCGCCGGATCGACGCTTCCAGCGCCCGTTCGTCCTCCGTGGTCAGCGTGCCGTGCCCGCGGTGCTCGGCGACGACGACCGCGGATTCGGTGTCGGTGCCTTCGACGGCGAACGCGGCGACACTGCCGGGGCGGATGTCGCGATCGGCCGAGGCCGCGGTCGCTTCGACGTCCTGCGGGTAGTGGTTGCGGCCGTCGACGATGAGCAGATCCTTGATCCGGCCCGCGATGTAGACCTCGCCGCCGTACCGGACACCGAGGTCACCGGTGCGCAGCCAGGGGCCCGTCGGCAGTTCCCCGTGGTCACCGGTCAGCCGGGCGCCGAAGGTTTCGGTGCTCTCCAAGGGCTTCTGCCAGTAGCCGGTGCCGACGTTGGGGCCGTGGACCCAGATCTCGCCGACCGCGCCGTCTTCGAGCGCGACACCGGTTCCCGGGTCGACCAGCGCGACGTGCTGTCCCACCGGGACACCGCAGGCGACCAGCCGGAGACCGGTTTCCGCCTGCCGGGCCGTTCCCGCGCCCAGCGCGGCGCGGTCGAACGTCGTCACCCGCGGAGGGACGCCGGGGCCGGTGGTGACGAAGACGGTGGCCTCGGCCAGTCCGTACGCGGGCCGAGTCTTGTCCGGGGTGTACCCGACTTCGGCGAAGGTGTCATGGAACCGGTCGAGCACTCCGGGGTTGATCGGTTCGGCGCCGTTGACGATCGCGGCGACGCGGTCGAGACGGAGCTTGGCGCGGTCCTCCTCCCGCACGCGGCTCGCGGCGTAGTGGAACGCGAAGTTGGGGGCGGCGCTCCAGCTCGCGTTGTGGTCACCGAGCAGCTCCAGCCAGCGCACCGGGCGCTCGATGAAGGCCAGCGGGTCCATCAGCACCGACCGCATGCCCATGGCCAGCGGCGTGATCAGGCCGAGGACGAGACCCATGTCGTGGAACAGCGGCAGCCACGAGACGGTGGTCCCCGACGGGTCGATGCCGAGGCCCCGCACCGCCTGGCCGACGTTGGCGAGGACGTTCGCGTGGGTCAGCACCACTCCTGCCGGGCTACGGGTCGAACCGGACGTGTACTGCAGGTACGCCACGTCGTCCGGTGCGGGTGCCGGGGCGGGCCAGGCGCGGACGGGCCCCGCCTTGTCGGCCGCGACGACAGTGACGTGATCGCCGCCGGGCAGGCCCGCCAGGAACTCGCGGACCGCGTCCTCGACCGCGGCGGTGGTGATCACCGCGGCGGGGGAGCAGTCGGTCAGCACCGCGGCGAGCCGTCCGGCATGCCCGGGCAGCCCCGGATCGAACAGCGGTACGGCGATCGCGCCCGCGGTGATCGCGCCGAGGAACGCGACGACGTAGTCGGCGCTCTGTGGGCACAGCACCGCCACCCGGTCACCGGGCCGGACGGGCAGCGCCGCCGCGACGGCGTCGACACGCTCCTGGAGTTGCTTCCAGCTCAGTGTCTTCCGCCGTCCGGCGCGATCGGACGAGAAGTCGGCGAAGGTCAGCGCGGGCCGGTCGCCGTCGGCGTCCGCCCAATGCCGGAGGCAGGCGGGGAGGGTGTTTCCGGGGGCCAGGGACATGACGTCTCCTCGGGTCGGGGGTCGGCGGGGTTGGTGCGGGGGATCAGCGGCCGAGCGGCCCTGCGGCGTGCCGCCAGGCGGCGACGGCGAGGGCGTCGAGATCGAGACCGGTCGTTCCGGCGTCACGAAGCACGACCAGTACGTCGTCGGCGGCGATGGCGACGGTGCGCAGACGCAGCCCAGGCAGCTCGGGGGGCTGGCCGGGAAGCGTCAGGAGTTGTTCGTAGGAAAGGGTTTTCGCGCCCGGGACGGCGGGAGCGGGGTGGACGGTGACGGTCGACACCGCGGTACCGGCCGCGTCGTCGACCGTCACCTTCGAGCACCGCCCGGCCTGCGCGGCCCACGCCGCCAGATCGGGCGGGTTCGTCGTGCGCGCGACGAGTTCGGAGACCTGGCCGCCGGGCACCGCGGACTGGAAGCCCTGGCCGGTGGCGCCGTCGCCGACCAGCCTGCCGTGGACGACGTCCTCGCATCCGCCGACGTCGACCCTGCCGCGTTTGCCGTCCGAAGTGGACAGAGCCGCCGCCACGTCGAAGCCGTCGCGCCCGGACGCGTCCGGGACGGTTTCCGGAGGCAGCAGGGCGGCGGGCGGAACAGCGGGCCCAGGTGGCGCGGGGGCAGCCTGAATCGATTCTCCGGAGGCGCCGGAAATGGTCACCACCGCGGCGGCGGATACGACGAGAGCGCGAATTCGGGCAGCCATGAATAGCCCTTTCGGAAGGGTCCTGATGGGGTCTGGTCCCTTCGGTGGGACGCGGGCGCCGGGTCGCGTCAGTGGACGCCGAACCCGGGCGGCACGACGAAGGCTACGACGGGAAATCGAATACCGGAAGGTGTCAAGAGAACGTAAATGTCCTTCGTGTACTTGGTGTGACCTGCGGCTTCGGGGATTTTCGCTGGTGCGCGACCAAGTTTGGTACCACCGTGCCACAGTCGCTCACTGTCCGTGAGTGCTGGGTCACCCTGATGGGGGATGCGGGCGCATTTCTTGTTTCCCTGGCATTCACATTGTCCTCCCGGATTGTGGGCAGGACAATTGCCGGGAAGGGGTCTGTCCGCTTAACGTGTCGCCACCTCCGATTTTCTTTCCCGGGTAATCGCCGTCACATTTTCGAATTCGATCGAACGATCGGGACAAAGGATTACGTATGCGCACTACTTCGAGGCGGCTGCGGGCCGTCGCGTCGCTGGCGGTCGCGGCGTGCTTGCTGCCGAGCGTCGTCGCGGCACCGGCGCGGGCCGAGAGCGGTGTCCCGGACGCCCGTGCCGACGACGGTTCGCACGTCGTCGCCCAGACCACTGTGGACGGTGACCCGCGGATGCTGGATCTCACCGTGCGCTCGGTCGGCGTCGGGAGCTATGCGATGGTCCGGCTGATCCTGCCGTCGCGGTGGGCCGCGGAACCGGACCGGAAGTGGCCCGCGGTGTACCTGCTCGCCGGGGAGACCCGCCTGCAGGACTACCGCGGCTGGACCGCCAACACCGACATCCGGAAGCTGGCCGACGATTCCGGCGCGCTGGTGGTGATGCCGGGTTCGGGTTCCGCCGGGTTCTTTTCCGACTGGTGGAATTACGGCAAGGACGTCGTGCTCAACCAGTGGGAGACGTTCACCGCGGTCGAGATCCCGCAGCTGATCGACCGCGGTTATCGAGGGGATGGGCGGCGGGTCGCGGCAGGGCTCTCCCTCGGCGGGTACGGCGCGGTGGAACTCGCCGCCCGGCGGCCCGGGGTGTTCCGCTTCGCCGGGTCGTTCAGCGGCAACCTCAACCCCACCGGCCCGTACGGCGAGCTGCTGACCAGCGCGATCGTCGCCTCGGCCCGGCAAGATCCCGAAGCGCTCTGGGGTGACCGGCGGCGCGAGTCGTCCCGATGGGACGCGCACGACCCGCTGGTGAACGCCGACCGCCTCCGCGGCACCGAGCTGTATCTGTCCACGGGCAACGGCCTGCCGGGGCCGTTCGACGGAAAGCTCCCGATCGACGTGCTGCCCGGCGCGATGCTGCTCGAATTCCTGTGCTCCGGCCAGACCACCGCGATGGCGGACCGGCTGAACCGGCTCGGCGTCCCGGTCATGACGGACTTCTACGGGCCGGGCACACACCACTGGGCGTACTGGCAGGACCAGTTGCACAAGACGTGGCCGAGAATGCTGCGGGCGCTTTCCGCGCCGGTGAAAGCGGGGGAGGCGTCGTGACCCGTCCATCCTTTGTGGTCACCGGGGCGTCGAGCGGGATCGGCCGGGCGTGTGTGGCCGAACTCGTGCGGCGGGGTGCCCACGTCTGGGCCGGCGTGCGCACCGACGCGGACGAAACGGACCTCGTGCGCACTTTCGGCGAAGCGGTCACCGTGCTGCGCATGGATCTCCGCGACGCGGCGTCGATCGCGGCGTGCGGTGAGAAGGTCGCGGCGGCGGGCCCGCTGCGCGGTCTGGTGAACAACGCGGGGATGGCCCGGCCGGGACCGCTGGAACACGTCCCGCTCGAGGATTTCCGGCAGCAGCTGGAGGTCAACGTCACCGGTCAGCTGGCCGTCACGCAGGCGATGCTGCCCGCGCTGCGCGCCGCGTCCGCCGCCAGGGTGGTGACGGTCGGGTCGATGGGCGGGCGGATCGCGGGGCCGATGGTCGGGCCGTATCACACGTCGAAGTTCGCCTTGGTCGGCTTGACCGACAGCCTGCGCGCCGAACTGGCGCCGTCCGGGATCGGCGTCGTCCTCGTCGAACCCGGTGCCGTCGCCACGTCGATCTGGCCGCGCGCCCGCGCCGCCGCCGAGGAGGTGCGCGCCGCCCTGCCGGAAGCCGCGCGGGAAAGGTATGCGGCGCAACTGGACGAGGCCGAACGCAGTGCGGAAAGGTCCGCGCGGAACGGTATCCCGCCCGAGCGGGCGGCACGGGTCGTGGTCCACGCGCTGACCGCCCGGCGGGTCGCGCCGCGGTACCTGGTGGGCAGGGACGCGCATATCGCGGCGGTTCTGGCGAGACTGCCGTTCCGCCTCCGCTACCGGTTGACGGCGGCGAAGCGATGACCCGGCTCGTCGTGATCGTCGCCCCGGGTTCCCGCGGCGACGTCCAGCCGTGCATCGCACTGGGACGTGGTCTCGACGGTGATCGCGTCCGGGTGCTGGCGGCCGAGCGCTTCCGGACGCTGGTGACCTCGCACGGCCTGGAGTTCGCGCCGCTTTCCGCCGACCCGGGCGAGATCCTCGGCTCGGACGGGGGACGCGAATGGACCGAGGGACGCACGCCCGCGGCCTTCCTGCGCGGGCTGCGTGGCGCGCTCGCCCCGGTGATGGAGCGTCTGCTCGCCGATGTCCGGCAAGGAGCGGCCGGTGCCGACCTCGTTCTCGCTCCGACGCTCGGCTTCCTCGGCGCGCACCTGGGTGCCTCGCTCGGCGTCCCCGACGTCGAGCTGCACTACCAGCCCAGCGTGCCGACGCGGGCGTTCGCGCATCCGCTGGCGCCGTGGGCCGCCAGGACCGGGCCGTGCGGCAGATGGCTGAGTTTCCACGCCGTCGACACCGTCGCGTGGCAGGTGCTGAGGCCGGAGGTGGACCGGTGGCGCGAGCGGTCACTGGGCCTGCCCGCGGCGGGCCTCCGTGGGCCGCGGCGATCGGGCACCCCCGTGCTGTGCGGTTTTTCCGACGCGGTCGTGCCGCGGCCGGCGGATTGGCCGTCGAGGGTGCACGTGACCGGGTACTGGTTTCTCGAGGCGCCCGCCGCGTGGCGGCCGGACCCGCGACTGCGGGACTTCCTCGCGTCCGGGCCGCCTCCGGTGTACGTCGGCTTCGGCAGCATGCGGCCGTCGGAGGCGGAGCGGACGTTCGCCGCCGTCCGCACCGCGCTGCGCCGGGCGAGGTTGCGCGGCCTGCTCGGTACCGATGCCGCGTCCGGCGATGATGACCTGCTGACGATCGGGGACGTCCCCCATGCGTGGTTGTTCCCGCGCACCGCGGCGGTCGTGCACCACGGCGGCGCGGGCACGACCGCGGCCGCGTTGCGCGCGGGCGTCCCTTCGCTGATCTTCCCGGTGTTCTCCGATCAGCCGTACTGGGGTGACCGGGTGTTCCGGCTCGGTGCGGGGCCGCGGCCATTGCCGCTGCGGGATCTCACGGCGGACTCGTTGACCGCGCGGCTGCTGGAACTGTCCGGCAACCTGCTGTTCCGGCGCGGCGCCCAGTACGTCGCCGGGCGGCTGCGGGAGGAGGACGGGGTGGCGCGGGCGCGTGACGTCCTGCGAGAAATGAGCTAAATCTATGCGTTTCGCATATAGTTGCGCACATGGAGCCGATCATCGAGGCAGCGATCAACGAATGGCACGAGAGCGTCAATGCCGGTGACCTGCGGCGATCGGCGGACGCGGTCGGTGATCCGGTCGTCGTCCTCGGGCCCAAGGGGGCAGGACCGATCACGTCCGAGCAGTTCGCCGACTGGGTGGGCCGGTCGGGGATCAGGCTGGAGCCGCGCTCGTGGCATCCGGTCAGCGACCGGCTGATGGTGGTGGAGGAGGACGCGACCTGGCCGGAGAGTACGGGGCCGACCCGGGTGGCGACCGTGTTCCGGGTGGGCGGCGGCCGGGTCACCGCGGCGCTCCGGCTTCCCGACCTGAAGTCGGCGCTCGAACTGGCCTACATCTGCCGCGAAATGGCGGCCACCGAATGAGCGGCGAAGGTCCAGGCCAGGTTCTGTTCGCCTTCGTCCGGTATTGGTCGCGCCGCTCGACGGACGGCGAGCCGGCCGACCAGGGCAGGCTCGTCCTGGCCTGCGAGGCGGTCCACTCCCTGGCGAGGCGCGGGGCCGAGGTGACGGTGAACGCGATCGCCGCCGAGATCGGCATCGACCAGAGCGGTGTGTCGCGACTGGTCAAGAGCGCGATCGAGGAAGGCCACCTGACCATGGAGGCGTCACGGAGCGATGGGCGTCGTCGCGAAGTTTCGCTGACCGCGGCGGGCCGGTCGATGCTCGACCAGGCATACCGTTGGCAGGAACAGGTTTTCGATCAGCTCACCGTCGGCTGGAGCGAGAAGCGGCGTCGCGAATTCCAGCGGGGCATGAGCGACCTCATCGAGCGCTCCCGTCTGCTGGCTGCTCCGCGAGGTGGGTGACGAGGCGGCTGAAGCAGGACTGCCAGCCTTCGTTGTGGCTGTCGCGTTCCGCCACGGTCTCGAAGATCGCCTGGTGGAACGTCATTTCGGTCTTGCCGTCGAGGTCGGAGAGGCTGACCGTGACGAGCGTGTCGTGCCCCCGGAAACCTGCCGGCTCTTCCCAAGCGAAGCTGAAGACGAGCCGCTCCGGCGGGACGATCTCGTGGTAGACACCCGACGCCCACAGGTCGGTCTCGCCGTCGCTCATGCAGATGCGCCACTTGCCGCCCTCGACGAGGTTGACGGTGCAGGAAGTGGCGGTGAACCCGGTCGGGCCCCACCAGTGCGCGAGGTGGTCCGGGTCGGTCCAGACGCGGAAGACGAGGTCGCGGGGCGCGTCGAGGAGACGGGTGATCGTCAGGTCGGTCATCGGTTCTCTTCCGCAGGGGCAATCAACCACAAGGTTAATCAACGTACTGGTTGAACTGTAGTGGTCGTGTCAAGCGGTGAGGCGCGACTCGCGTGATTAGAGGCGTAACTCGCGTGATTAGAGGCGTAACTCGCGTGCTTGGGGGTGTAACTCGCGTGATTAGAGGCGTAACTCGCGTGGTGCCGGGTGTTCCGCCTCCAAGCACGCGAGTTACGGCTGGAAGCACGCGAGTTACGGCTTGGCGCACGTCCGGAACTCGCCGCGAGTGTCGGTGCCGGTCAGTACGGTCGCGGTCATGACCCTTCGCTCGGCACTCTGGCTGCCGATCTTCGACGAACTGGCCGATCCGGTGATCATCGCGCGTCTCGCCGCCGAAGCCGAGGAAGCGGGCTGGCACGGGCTGTTCGTCTGGGATCACGTCCGCTGGCGTGAGCCGGTGCGGGCGATCGCCGATCCGTGGATCACCCTCGCCGCCGTCGCGTCCGCCACCGAGCACCTCGCCATCGGACCGATGGTGACGCCGTTGGCCCGCCGCCGTCCGGTCAAACTCGCCCGGGAGACCGCCACCCTCGACCAGTTGAGCGGCGGGAGGCTGATCCTCGGCGCGGGGCTCGGCAGCGACCGCTTCGGCGGCGAGTTCTCGAAGACCGGCGACGAACTGGACGACCGCAAACGCGCCGAGATGCTCGACGAGTCGCTCGAAATCCTCACCGCCGCGTGGTCCGGTGAGCCCGTGCGACACCACGGCGCGCATTACACAGTCGACGACATCACCTTCCTGCCCCGGCCGGCGCGCCCGATCCCGGTGTGGCTGGCGGGTTTCCCCGGGAAGGCGAAGCCGATGCGCCGGGCGGCGCGGTACGACGGCTTCTTCCCGGTGCACCTGCCGCACGCGGACGAGTTCGCGGAGGTGGTCGAGACGATCACCGCGTTGCGCGAGGACGACGGGAAGCCGTACGACTTCGCCATCGGTGTCCCCGCGGGTACGGATCTAGCGCCCTACGAACGGGCGGGCGCGACCTGGTGGATGGCCGAATTTCCCTGGGACGACCTGTCCGCCGACGCGGTGCGCGGCGTGCTGCGGGATGGACCGGCTTGACCCAACCTTTAATAACTCTTTACCAAGTGCGATACTGGACCGGCGAGGGGAGTACTTCCCAAGGGTCTGCCCGGTCAATACGGACGCTCCGCTGGTGTCCCCGGGAGACCGCCCCGCAGGGGTGAAGGAGACCTCGAACTTCGAGTTCGAGGAGGCTCCATGCCCGAGTCCGTGGCAACCGTGGGATCGCCGGGGTTGTGGGCGATCAGCATCGCCGTCCTGCTCGCGCTGCTCGTCGCCGATTTCGCCGTGACCCGTCGCCCGCACGAGGTGTCGATGCGGGAGGCCGCCGGCTGGTCGGTCTTCTACCTCGCGCTCCCGGTCGTGTTCGGGCTCTGGCTGTGGCTCGAGTACGGGGGCGGCCAGGCGCTGGAGTTCATGACGGGTTTCGTCGTCGAGAAGTCCCTGTCGGTCGACAACCTCTTCGTCTTCATGCTGCTGCTCGCCGCCTTCGCGGTCCCCGCGGAAGTGCAGCAGCGGGTGCTGCTCTACGGCATCGTGGGCGCGCTGGTGCTTCGCGGTGTGTTCATCGCGGCCGGCGCCGCGATGCTGTCGGCGGGCACCTGGGCGTTCCTCGTCTTCGGCGTGATCCTGCTCGTCTCGGCGGTCAAGATCCTGCGCGAGGCCATGTCCGGTGGCAAGGACGAGTTGGATCTGTCGAAACTGCGGTCGGTCCGGTTCCTGCGACGGCTGATGCCGGTCACCGACGACTATCGCGGCACCCGGCTCACCGTGCGTGAACACGGGCGCCGCGCGCTCACCCCGCTGGCGGTCGTCGTCGTCGCGGTGTTCGCCACCGACGTGGTGTTCGCGGTCGATTCGGTACCCGCGGTCTACGGCATCACCGAAGACCCGTACCTCGTGTTCGCCACCAACGCCTTCGCGCTGATGGGCTTGCGCGCCTTGTACTTCGTGCTCCACACGGCGCTCGCGAAGCTGGTCCACCTGAACCACGGCCTCGCCATCATCCTCGCCTTCATCGGGGTGAAGCTGGTCCTGCACTGGGCACACGGGATCTGGCCGTCGGTGCCGCAGGTCCCCACCCCGGCCTCGCTGGGCGTGATCGTCGCCGTCCTGGTCACGGTTTCGTTCACCAGCCTGTACGCGCGCCGCCGTGAAGCCGCCCGGACGGCCAAGGAGTGAGTGATGATCACCGCACTCGTCGTCGGCTTCCTGATCGATCTTGCGGTGGCCGCCCTCTTCCTGGCCGCGGTGTTCCTGGTGTTCGGGGCGATGCGGCCACCGCGGCCGCCACGCGACCCCTGATCTTGGGACGGCGGACAAGCCGGGCGTCCAGACCGGCGGCATGTCCGGTACAGCCGGTAGGCTCCGGGAGGTTGAGAAGACAGCCGTCTTCTGTTCGTGCGCCGGACAAACCGGTGAGGAAAGGTGGCTGTCCGTGTCCAACGCCGTGCGTTACGGCGAGCAGTCTCCGCCTCGTAGGTCTTCCTTCCAGCCGACCCGGTTGCATGTCCTGCTGATCGAGGACGACGACGGCGACGCGCTTCTGGTCGAAGAGATGCTCGCCGACGCCGCCGGCAGCCTGGAACAGGTCGTGCTCGACAGGGTGACGACGCTCCAACGGGCACTCGAGCGCCGGATCACGGCCGATTGCGTACTGCTGGATCTCCAGCTTCCGGACGCCACCGGCCTGACCGGTCTGACCCGGCTGCGACAGCATGCTCCGTCGACCGCGGTGATCGTCCTGACCGGGCAGGAGGACGAAGCCACCGGAGTGGCGGCGCTGGGTGCCGGCGCCCAGGACTACCTGGTCAAACAGCATGTCGACGGCAGCCTCCTGGCACGGACCCTCCGGTATTCCTGGGAACGCAGTCGCGCCGAACGCGTCGAGCAGCAGCTGCTCCAGCATCAGTTGCTGGCCAGGGAGAACGCGCGTCTCGAACGCGGCCTGTTGCCGACCCCGCTGGTGACCGATCCTCGTCTCAGGCTCGCGGTGCGGTACCGGCCGGGGCGGAACGGGGCCTTGCTGGGTGGTGACTTCTACGACGCCGTCGAACTCCCCGACGGCACGCTCCAGCTGGTCATCGGGGACGTGTGCGGACACGGTCCGGACGAAGCGGCGCTCGGTGTCGCGCTGCGGATCGCGTGGCGTTCGGTCGTGCTCGCCGGGCTGCCGATGGCGGAAACCCTGGCGATGGTGGAGAAGATGCTGGAACACGAGGCACTGGGCCCGCTGTTCGCCACCGTCTGCATGATCACGGTCGCGCCGGACCGCCGGTCGCTGAAGATGGCGCTGGCCGGTCATCCGCAGCCGCTCCTGATCGACGAGTCGGGCGGCAGGCTGCTGTCCAGGGAGAAACTCGGCCCGCCGCTGGGTGTCGTGCCGGGTATCGGCTGGCAGGAGCTCACGGTGCCGATCGGACCGCGATGGTCACTGTTGCTGTACACCGACGGACTTTTCGAAGGACGTGTCGAAGGCAGCGGGGAACGGGTCGGGCTCGAACGGATGGCCGCCGCCGCACTGAACAGCCTGAAGGCCGAAGGCGGTTCCGACTCGGCGCTCGACCACCTGATCAGCGAGATGGACGTCCTGCACGGCGGGCCGTTGGACGACGACGTCGCGCTGGCGCTGCTCACGTTCGACTCCGGGGAGCAGGCCCGATGAAGTCCGTTTGGTCGATCAGCCGCTGGGCCGCGCTGTCCGGGGTGATCGCCGTCCTGCTGCTCGGCGGCGCGATCGTGGCCGGGTCCCTGGCCTTGACTAACCTCACCGACTCGCGCGCCAGGCTGCTGGACGTCACCGGTCCGCAGGTGCTGCGGTCCAACTCCCTCGCGACCGCGATGCTGAACCAGGAAACCGGTGTCCGCGGCTACATCCTGGCCGGGCGGAGCGAATTCCTGGAGCCGTACCGGGAGGGATTGCGAGCACAGGACGTGTCCGTGGCCGAGTTGCGCCGGCTCGGCGTCGTTCCGGGGACGGCGGCGGGCGACGATCTGGACCGGGTGCTGAACGCCGCCACGGCCTGGCGCAGGACGATCATCGAGCCCTTGCTCGTCGGCGCTCCGGCCACCGGCGAGCTGGTGGACGCGAGCAAACCGCTGTTCGACGAGGTCCGCGCTTCGCTGAGCGTCCTGCAGAACCGGCTGGAGGCCGAACGGCTGGACGCGCGCGACGACCTGTCCGCCTCGGCCGACGTCCTGCGCGTGATGCTCATCGTGATCGCGGTCCTGCTCATCGGCGCACTGGCTCTGGTCTTCCTGGTCCTGCACCGGAAACTGATCCGGCCGATCCGGCAACTGGCCGTCGAGGTCCGTGACGTCGCGCAGACCGACATCCACCGCGCGGTCCGTGGTTCCGGTCCGAAGGAGATGCGCGAACTCGCGTCCGATGTGGAGTCGCTGCGTTCGCGGATCCTCGACGAGGTCGCGGAGCTGGAGCGGGCGCAGGAACTGATCGTGACCCGGACGCGTGAGCTGGAGCGGTCGAATTCGGATCTGGAGCAGTTCGCCTACGTGGCCTCGCACGACCTGCAGGAGCCGCTGCGCAAGGTGGCCAGCTTCTGCCAGCTGCTCCAGAAGCGGTATCAGGGGAAACTGGACGAACGCGGAGACCAGTACATCGGTTTCGCCGTCGACGGCGCGAAACGGATGCAAGCGCTCATCAACGACCTGCTCGCCTTTTCGCGCGTCGGCCGCCGTCCGGGGGAGAACGTCCTCCTGGAAACCGGCGACCTGCTGGAGACCGCGCTGGGCAACCTCGAAGACGCGATCAGCGAGTCCGGTGCCCGGGTCACCCACGGTGAACTTCCCGTGGTGCGAGGCGAGAAGACCCTCCTCACGGCGGTTTTCCAGAACCTCGTCGGCAACGCGATCAAGTTCCGCGGTGAGGAGCCGCCGGAGGTCGAGATCGTCGCGGAACGTGACGGCGAGGACTGGCGGTTCTCCGTCACCGACAACGGAATCGGCATCAACGACGAGTACGCCGAGCGGATCTTCGTGATCTTCCAGCGCTTGCACGGCCGCGGGGAGTATCCGGGTACGGGGATCGGACTCGCCCTGTGCCGCAAGATCCTCGAACACCACGGCGGGACGATCTGGCTGGACACCACCGTCCAGGCCGGGACCCGTTTCTGCTTCACCCTGCCCGCAGCGCAGCACGCCGACGAAGGAAACGAGCGACCATGACCGAGTCACTGGAACCGATCCACATCCTGCTGGTCGAGGACGACCCCGGTGACGTCCTCATGACGCAGGAGGCGTTCGAGCACCACAAGATCCGCAACACCCTTTCGGTCGTTTCCGACGGCGAGCAGGCACTGCAGTTCCTGCGCCGTGAAGCACCGTACGAGGACGCGCAACGGCCGGGGCTGATCCTGCTCGACCTCAACCTGCCCCGCAAGGACGGCCGCGAAGTGCTCAGCGAGGTCAAGGCGTCGCCGGAACTTCGCACCATCCCGGTCGTCGTGCTCACCACGTCCGAGGCCGAAGAGGACATCCTCCGCAGCTACGACCTGCACGCCAACGCCTACGTCACGAAACCGGTGGACTTCGACCGGTTCATCGACGTGGTGCGCCAGATCGACAACTTCTTCGTCACCGTGGTGAAACTGCCGCGCTGACTCAGGGGAACCGGATCACGGTGATCCCGGCGAGCACGAAGAAGACGAGCACCACCAGGGTGCCGCTCTGCCCGCCCGATGAACTGGTCACCACCTGTTCGACGGCACCGGTCAGCCGCACGCCGCAGTCGGCGACGACGGTGTGCCTGCCCGCCTCGATCCGGGTGAACTCGACGGCCGCGGTGAAGGCACCGGTGCCGTCGGCGTAGGCGCCGCCGACGCGCTCGCCATCCGACGTCAGCGTGACCCGCTCGCCGGGCGTGCATCCTTTGCCGGTCGCGGACAGCGCGTCGCCGGGGCGCACGCTCGGCCGGTCGAGGATCAGGTCGTCCGGGCCCGGCGGCGTGCTGCTCGATGACGGGACGTCTGGCGGCGGCGGGGGAGTGTCCGTTGTGGACGGTGGCGTCGTGGGCGGCGTCGTCGTGGTGACCGGGGTGGTCGGAGTGGTGGTCGTCCCGGGTCTGGTCGGAGTGGTCACCGGGGCGGTCGGCTTCGTCGTCGCGGGCACCTTCGTCGTCGGCGGCGCCGTGGTCACGGTCCCGGTCACCTGGAAGGTCGCGCTGCCGGTCAACGGCTGACCGGTCCGCGCGTTCGTGCACGTGCCCGTGACCGGGTGGCCGCCGGGAGTCGCGTTGCCGGGCACCGTCGCCCCGATCTGTCCGCTGGGGGCGCTGACCGACGTAATGGCCATTCCTGCCCAGGTGAAAGAAATCGGGCCTTTGCACGGAGAGAAATTCCAGGAAATGGTGAACGAACTCCCCGCGGGGCCGCTCGAAGGTTTCAAACCAACCGTGGACAGATAAGGAGACTGCTGCGCGTTTCCCGCTCCCACCTGGGAAATCAGGAACAACAACCCGGTCACGGTGCCGAATATCAGGCGAACCACGATACGCATTGGGACGTCCCTCTCCGGTCGGTACTCGCTGTAGTATTCCGGCCCGTCGGATAACGCGAACAGGGGATGCGCAAAATGGGACGTGTCATCGCGGCAGGGGTTGCGTTGGGTCTGTGCGCGGTCCTCCTGGGCTCGTCACCGGCGGTCGCGGACGGTGGCGGACTCGACCTGGCCGTCACCCTCGACGACCGGCCGATCACCAACGCCACGGTCGTGATCGATCCGGCGAAACCACTCGAACTCACCGTCACGGCGACCAACAGCGGCGGGACCGCGGTCAAGATCCGTAGCGTGCGGGTGTCCGGCGTGGCGCTCGCCTTGACCTTCTTCGCCTACGACACCACGGCGCCGTTCGAAGTCCCCGCGCACAGCCGCGTCACCAGGACCTTCGTACTGGATATGGCCGACCTCTCCGGTCAGGCGATCGGACTGCTCCCGTCGACGGTCGAACTGCTGGACGCCCAGCGCGGAACCCTCGGCGAGGCGGCCACGGTCGCCGACATCCGCGGGTCCTTATGGTCGGTCTACGGCGCTTTCGGCCTCGCGATGCTCGTGCTCACCGTGCTGGCGTGGCTGACGGCCCTGCTCGCGCTCGCCCGCCATCGGCTTCCCGCCAACAGGTGGCGCCGCGGTCTGCGTTTCCTGCCCGCCGGATTCGGCACCGGGCTCGTCGCCGTCGTCTCGCTGTCGGTGCTGCGGCTCGTCCCGCCGGAGCCCGCGATCGAGATCCCCGTGGTCCTCGGCGCCGCCGTCATCGCGTTCCTGCTCGGCTACCTGACGCCGCATCCCGCGCCGGCTCCCGCCGGTGACGAGACGGTCCGCTTTCCCGACTCCACCAAGGAATTCAACCGATGAGCGCACCCGCCGAGGTTGTCGCCGCGCTGCCGCAGTACGAGATCGGGCCCGCGATCGGCCAGGGCGGGATGGGGGTCGTCTTCGCCGGCGTCCACCGTTCGCTGCGCCGCGACGTCGCCATCAAACAGTTGCCGTGGGACGTGCTGAACCACGCCGTCAGCAGCGAACTCTTCGACCGCGAAGCGCGGGTACTGGCCAGCCTCGACCACCCGCATATCGTGCCCGTGTACGACTACGTCCGCACCGGCCGCGAGCACCTGATGGTGATGGAACGCCTCGACGGCGGCACGGTGCACAGCCGCTTCCACAGCGGGGAGATCGGCGGGGAGCAGGCGTGCGCGATCGGGCTGGCGATGCTCGCCGGGCTCCACGCGGCGCACGAAGCGGGCGTGCTGCACCTGGACGTCAAGCCGAAGAACCTGCTCTTCACCACCCAAGGCGTGATGAAAGTGGCCGACTTCGGCATCGCGAAGGTGATCAGCGAGGGCGCCACCCTCGTCACGCACGGCGGCGAAGTCCTCGGCACTCCCGCTTACATCGCGCCGGAGCAGGCCATGGGCAACGCGCTGAGCCCGGCGGCCGACGTCTACTCGGCGGGCACGGTGCTCTACGAACTGCTGTCCGGGAAGCTGCCGTTCGACAACACCCGCGGCGCGATCAGCATGATGCGCCAGCACATGTTCACCGATCCGCGCCCGATCGACGGCGTGCCGTCGCCGATCGCCGGGGTCGTCATGCGCAGCCTCTCGCGCGAGCTCGACTCCCGGTACCGCGACGCGGAGACCTTCGCCGCCGACCTCGCCTCGGCCGCCACCGCCGTGTACGGACCGGGCTGGCTGGAACGTTCGCGGGTGCCGGTGCGGCACCTCACCCCTCGGGTCATCTCCGCGTTCGGCGTGCCCACGCCGACGGGAGACGGCCCGACACGGCCAGTTCACCGCCCCGCGCCGGATCCGACGCTGTCGGCGACTCGCGCGAACTTCGAGCCCGGCTCCCGGCCCGGTTCGGTGCTCTGGTTCCGGCTGGCCGCGGCGGTCGCCGCGATCGCGCTCGTGGTGCTCACCCTGCTCACCCCGGAACGGCTGCCGCACGAGGCCACGACACTGAAGATCGACGGCGTCGGCGCCTCGTCCGCGCCCCTGGACCTCAGCAAGACGTTCGCGGTGACCGGGGAGGGACGCCCGGAACAGGTGACCCTCGACCTTTCGGCCGCCGGGATCCCGCTCGGTTCCGCGTCGGCGGTGCCGAAACCCGAGGGCGAGGGATTCCGCGCGGATCTCGCTTTTCCCGGGCTCACCCGCTGGATCGCAGGCGGAGCCGTCACCGCGACCTTGACGGCCGACGGCGTCCCGAGGACGTTCACCGTCGTCACCCGGCAGCATCCGCTCGCGAGCGCGCTCGGCGCGGGCAGCCTGATCCTCGCCCTGTTCGCCTTGGCGTATCTGGAATCCGGGCTGCGGACCATCCGGAACGGTCACCGCTGGCGGGGCGCGCTCGTCGGCGGCCCGGTGCTCGGCCTTCTGTTCGGCGCGACGGCGTGGCTGTGCGTGTCGGTCCTGCGAGTGCACGAGCCGACGGTGCTTTTCGGTGTCGGCTGTTCGATCGCGGGTGCCGTGGCGGCCGGTTTCGTGGTCGCGGCGGCGCGCGCCCGGCACACGCGCTGAATCCCCGGGGGCGGCCGCCATGGGCCGCCCCCGCTACGGGATCACGACTTGCGGCGTTTGCCGTCGTCGTCGGTGACCTCGAACTGTTCCTTGCGCACCTTGCCGGAGATCGTCTGGTCCTCGGTGACGGTCTCGGTCTTGAGCCTCGCCCGCTCCACCGCGACGGTTTCCTTGTTCACCACCGGTTTCTCGGCGTGGAGCACGACTTCCTGCTCGTCCTCGCCGATCTCGGCGCGCTCGCCGCCCGGTTTCGTGATCGGCTCCCGTTCGATCCGCACCTCCTCGTGGCTGACCGGCACGGTGACCTGCTGATCCTCGGTGACGACGTACTTGCGCAGCCGGACGTGTCCCGTCTCGACCTGCTCGGTGCCGACGTTCAGCCGTTCCTCGGACCGCGTCATGGTGGGCTCGGCGTCCCGGCCCTTCTTGCCGGTGTCCGTTCCCGTGTCCATACCGGCCCTGGTCCGGCCGGCGTCGTCCCGGTCCCTGCCCCGGCCCTGCGCCCGGTCGTCCATCCGGCCGTCCGGCGAGGTCCGCGGCATCGGCAACCCGTAGTGCTTGTAGAGCTGCGCGCTCTCCTCGGCGGACAAGTGGCCGTCGGCCTCGATACGAGGCGCGTCGGTGACCGCGTCCTTGTCGACGCGGACGTGCACACCGTCCTGGTCCGCGTGCGCCCCGGAGAGCGGCACGAAACTCTCCTTGGTGCCGAACAGGCCCGTCTTCACGGTGATCCATTCCGGCTGGCGAGTCGCGTCGGCGAGGTAGACGTTGCCCACCTTGCCGAGCTTGTTGCCGGTCGGGTCGACCACGGCACTGTCGATGAGTTCCTGCGGCTGCATGGTCTTCGCCATCGGTCCCGCTCCTCTCGGAAGATGCCTGCTGAGAAGCCCACCGTCGAACGGTCCGGTGATCATGGCAACCGTCGTGGTGCACCTGTGGGTGACCCCGGAAAGTGGTGGTTTGAAGCCACGATCACGGGCTAGGGGCGGCGTGTCGTCGCAGGTGAATGGGGGTCTCCGGGAGGTGACCACGGGTCGTGGGGGATGGCGCGAACGTGTGATCACGAAAATCGGATGCGGGCTCCGGAGACGTGACCTACCCTCGTGATCGTGATGCAGCAACTGCTGTTCCTCTGAGGAACGACGCCTCCACCGGTACCGCGAGCCGCGATACCGGATCTCGTTCTTCCTGCTCATCACTTCACCGGAGGCAGTTCCTTCATGTCATCCCCTCTTTCGCCCGCGCCTGTGCGCGCGGCGCACGTCCGCCTGTCCGGCGTCCACCTCTCCTTCGGGGGACGGCCCGTCCTCTCCGGGGTCGACCTCGTCGCCGGTGCCGGCGATCGCGTCGCCATCGTCGGGGAGAACGGTCGCGGCAAGACCACCCTCCTCCGGGTACTCGCCGGTGACCTGGCCGCCGACCGCGGCGAGGTGCACCGTTCCGGGTCGGCCGGCGTCGCAGACCAGCAGATCCCGCTCGGGCCGGACGACACCGTCGGCGCGTTGATCGACCTCGAACTGGCGGCCGTCCGCGGCGCGCTGGCCCGGCTCGAGGCCGCCACCGAGGCACTCAGTGCCGGACATCCCGGAGCCGAAGACGCCTTCGCCGCCGCACTCGAAGAAGCCGACGCCCTCGACGCGTGGGACGCCGACAGGCGGGTCGAAGTGTCACTGGCCGCCTTGAACGCCGTGGACGACCGCGACCGTCCACTCGGGACGCTGTCGGTCGGGCAGCGGCACCGGGTCCGGCTGGCCTGCCTGCTCGGCGCCGGACACCCGGTCCTGCTGCTCGACGAGCCGACCAACCACCTCGACGCGGCCGGGCTCGACCACCTCACCGAGCGGTTGCGCGCCCATCCGGGCGTGGTCGTCCTGGTCAGTCATGACCGGGCCCTGCTCGCGGACGTCGCCACCACGGTGATCGACCTCGACCCGTCGAGCGACGGACGGCCGCGCGTCTATGGCGGCGGGTACGCGGCCTATGTGGAGGCCCGTCAGGCCGAACGCGCCCGCTGGGAGTCGGCGCACGCCGACCAGATCGCCGAGCGGCAACGGCTGGCCGACGACCTGTCCGCGGCGCGGAACCGGTTGCGCGACAACTGGCGGCCGCCCAAGGGCACCGGCAGGCACGTCCGCGCCACGCGCGCGCCCGGGCTGGTCCGCGCGGTCCACCGGCGGCAGGAAGAGCTGGCCGAGCACGTGGTCGCCGTTCCGCCGCCGCCCGCCCGGTTCGCCATGCCCGAGCTACCGGCGCACGGCGGCGCGACGCTTCTCCGCGCCGCCGGGGTGACGGTGGCCGGGCGGCTCACGCGTCCGGTCGACCTCGCGCTGGAAAGCGGCGACCGGCTGGTCGTCACCGGCCGCAACGGCGCGGGAAAGTCGACGCTCCTGGCCGTGCTGGCCGGGGAACTGGAGCCGGGGACCGGCACGGTCACACGTTCGCGGTCCGCGCGGATCGGCAGGCTGGGCCAGGAATCCGACCTGCCGGGCAGGCGGACGGCGATGGAGCTGTACGACGAACAGCTCGCCAGGACCGGGATATCCGGGCCGGGGCTGGGCGAGCTGGGTCTCCTCGCCGGCTACGACCGGCACCGGCCGGTGGCCGAGCTGTCGGTCGGCGCCCGGCGGCGGCTGGACCTGGCGCTGGTGCTGGCCCGGCGCCCGCACGTCGTGCTGCTGGACGAGCCGACCAACCACCTCTCCGCCGCACTCGTCGACGAGCTGACCGCCGCGCTCGAAACGACCCCGGCGGCGGTGGTGATCGCCACGCACGACCGGCAGTTGTCACGGGACACGGAGTCCTGGCCGAGGTTCGCGTTGTGAGCCGTCAACCGCGGTGGGCGAGGGTGTAGCGCACGGTCTGCGCGAGCACCACGCTCCCGTCGTGGGGGGGGGGGGGGGGGGGGGGGGGGCGCCCCNACGGGACACGGAGTCCTGGCCGAGGTTCGCGTTGTGAGCCGTCAACCGCGGTGGGCGAGGGTGTAGCGCACGGTCTGCGCGAGCACCACGCTCCCGTCGTGCTCGCGGAGCGGTTCGAGCTCCGCGAGCACGGCCCGGCGCACGGCGTCGAGGCGGTCTTCCGGGACCAGCTCCCAGAACATCCGCTGGCCGTGCGACCAGGACCAGGTGATCCAGTGCCCGGGGTCGGCGAACTTCACCGGATAGACGCGTTCCACGGACGTGACACCGGTGAAGCCCGCCGACTCCACGGCCTGGCCGAATCCTTCGATGGTGGCGAACAGGCCCGACCTGACGGCCAGTGTCCAGGCCAGCTCCGGCGGAACGAACGGTTTGAACACCTCGCGCACGGCCGCCCACCGGGGATCGTCGGCGCCGAACGTGGTGACGCCCAGCCTGCCGCCGGGCGCGAGGAGGCGATGCCAGGACCGCAGGCCGGCCACCGGATCCGGCAGGAAGAACACCACGAACGACGCGAGGACGGCATCGAAGGCGGCGTCGTCCAGCGTCGGTTCTTGGGCGTCCATAAGGGAAACCGAGGCGTTGACTCCGCGCGACTCGATGTCCTTCGCGGTGCGCTCGATCATCTCAGCGGAAAGGTCGATCCCCAGCACCGATCCTTCCGGGCCGACCCGCTCGGCCGCCGGGAACAGCACCGCGCCCCGCCCGCAGCCGACGTCCAGCACGCGCTCACCGGGGACGAGCCCGGCCCGGTCGAGCAGTTCCGTGGCGAACGCACCGAAGAAGTCGACGCCGAGCGCGTCGTAGGTCTCCGCCGTCCGGTCGAACAGCCGCGCCATCGCCTGCCGGGTGTAAGCGCTCATGCGCAGGACGATGACCCCGCGAAAACTCTGTTGTCAAACGGATGCGGGGGATTTGTCATGCTGGTTCGAGCGTTGGTGCGCGGAGTTCGTCCCGGCGTGCCGGTTTCTTCCGCCGGCCGGGTGGCCCCTGCGCCGCCCCTGGCGATCATGTCGCGAAAGCCACTTTCGAGACGTCTGATGTCCCGAAAGTGGCTTTCGCGACACGCGCGCTCACGAGGTTCAGCATTGGCGACTTCCCGTGATCAGATGGACGACACGCTTGATTGGACGGACGACACGCGAAACCGCATTCGCGCACCGGCGGCACCTGAGCCACCACTCAATAGAAGGCGCGGGAGACCTGCGAAAGCACGATGAGCCCGCAGACGATCAGGTTCTTGTACTTGTGGTCCACCAGGATGGCCACGAATTCACGAAGGGTGGCGCTCGGCCAGAAGTACCAGGCCGTCGGCGATCCGATGACCTGGCCGTTCACCTTGGCGCGGCGGGCGATGAGGGCGGCGCGCAGCACGTGGAAGTTGTTCGTGACCACCGTGCACCGGTAGTCGGCTTTCCGCTGCTCCATGATCTCGGCGCTGAAGGTGAGGTTCTCGAACGTCGTCCGCGAGCGGTCTTCGAGGAGGATCCGCTCCTTCGGCAGCCCGTTCTCGACCAGATAGGCGGCCATGGCGTGGGACTCCGGCAGGTCCTCGTCGGGTCCTTGCCCGCCCGAGGTGACCACCATCGGCTCCCGGCCGCGTCGGGCTTCGGCTTCGATGACGCGTTTGGCCCGGTTCAGGCGGCCCGCCAGCAGCGGCGGCACCCGGTGCCCGTCCAGCAGGCCCGAACCCAGCACCACGACGAAGTCGATGCCCTTTTCGGTGCGGATGCGGCCGTAGACGATCGAGTACAGGAGAAAACAGACGAAAAGGAACGAGAAGTAGACGACGAGTCCGTTCAGGATGCCCCGGACGATGTCGAGCGGCTCCCAGGCGAGTTGGGTGACCGTCGCGTTGAAGACGATCAGCGCGCAGATGCCGAGCCCCGTCAGCAGCGAAAGGACGTTGGCCAGCCGCCGCCCCTCGCGGCGCAGCATGGTGATCCCGTTGCAGATCAGGAAGACCGTCAGCGCGAGCACCGTCGGGACGATCATCAGGATCACCCCGACCGCGACGAAACCCGCCGCCTCGGGGGAGACCGAGGCGAGCAACGCGATGAACGTCACGCCGAGGAACAGCAACGCGAAGAAGAGATAGAAGCCGTTCCGCAACCGGCGCCGGTCGCGAAGGAAGCTCACGAGGAACGCCGCACAGCACAAGGCCGCGATGGCGAAGGGGATTGCAGCGGCCTTCACGACAACTCCAGCCTGGGGACGATGCGGGCACTCGGGTGTCGGCACGCGGCGGCATTCAAGCACACGACGGAGCCGCCGAAGGCGACCTCTCGTTGGTGTGTCGCTTTTCCCGACCCGAGTGGGTCAACGGGCGCGCTGCACCGGCCGCTCGTCCCACACCGGTTCCGCGGTTTCGCGCACGTACCCGTCCGAGCCGAACACGAGATACCGGTCGAAGGAGCGCGCGAACCACCGGTCGTGCGTCACCGCGATCGTGGTCCCCTCGTAGGCTTCCAGCGCCTGCTGCAGTGCTTCCGCCGACGCGAGGTCGAGGTTGTCGGTCGGCTCGTCCAGGAGCAGGATCGTCGCGCCGCCGATCTCCAGCAGCAGGATCTGGAACCGCGCCTGCTGACCGCCGGACAGCTTCTCGAACCGCTGGTCGCCCTGGCCGTCGAGTTCGTAGCGGCGCAGGATGTTCATCGCGGGCCCGCGGCTTCGCGCGTGGTCGGTCCAGAGGATGTCGACGAGCGTTTTCCCGAGCAGTTCGGGGTGGGCGTGCGTCTGCGCGAAATGGCCGGGGACGACGCGGGCACCTAGTTTCCACAATCCGTCGTGGGCGACGTCTTCGCCCGCCAGCAGCCGCAGGAAATGCGATTTGCCGGAGCCGTTCGAGCCGAGCACCGCGACCCGTTCGCCGTAGAAGACCTCCAGATCGAAGGGTTTCATCAGGCCGCGGAGTTCGAGGCCTTCGCAGGTGACGGCGCGGACACCGGTCCGGCCTCCGCGCAGGCGCATGGTGATCTTCTGTTCGCGCGGGGGAGCGGCGGGCGCTCCGGCCTCCTCGAACTTCCGCAGCCGTGTCTGCGCGGCGTGATAGCGCGAAGCCATCTCGTCGCTGCGCGCGGCGTACTGCCGCATGTCGGCCACGAGTTTCTTGAGCTGGGCGTGCTTTTCGTCCCAGCGACGGCGGAGTTCCTCGAAGCGCTCGAAGCGTTCCGCGCGGGCCTGGTGATAGCTGTCGAAACCGCCGCCGTGCACCCACACGTCGCCACCGGCGGGCCCGGGTTCGACGCTGATGATCTTGTTGGCGGCCCGCGCGAGGAGCTCCCGGTCGTGCGAAACGAACAGCACGGTCTTCTGGGTCTCACGCAGCCGCTCTTCCAGCCACTGTTTGCCGGGGACGTCCAGATAGTTGTCCGGCTCGTCGAGCAGGAGCACGCCGGACCCGCCGAGGAGCAGCGCCTCCAGCACCAGCCGCTTCTGCTCACCGCCGGACAGCGTGCGCACCTCACGCCAGCGCGCCTTTTCGTACGGCAGGTTGAGGGCCGCCGTCGTGCATTTGTCCCACACGACTTCGGCTTCGTAGCCGCGAGCGTCGCCCCAATCGCCGAGCGCCTGCGCGTACGCCATCTGGTTCGCTTCGTCGTCGCGTTCCATCAAGGCGAGTTCGGTCTCGTCGACCGCGCGGGCGGCGGCGCGGAGTGCTTCCGGCGACACCGAGACGAGCAGATCCCGCACCGTCCGTTCGTCGCGCACCGAGCCGACGAACTGGGGCATCACCCCGAGCCCGCCGCTGATGGTCACCGATCCACTGGTGGGGGAGAGCTCCCCCGAGATCAGCCGCAGCAACGTGGTCTTGCCTGCCCCGTTGGCGCCGACGAGCGCGCAGACGCTGCCCTCACCGACGCGGAACGAAACGTCGTCGAGGAGCAGCCGTCCGTCGGGCAGGTGGTACTCGACGTGTGCGACCTCGACGTGACCCATCTCGACAGCCTGCCCGCGCGATCGGGAGTCACGCAACGCAATATCTCCGGTAGTGTCGGTGACGTGGAGCGAACCTACTTCGGCGTGCGGCTCAAGCTGATGCTTGCGCTGTTCCTGCCCGGGTTGTTCGTCGTGCTCCCGGTCGTCGGCGGGATCAACCCGCTCGGCCTGGCCGCAGCCCTGACCGCGTCCCTCGCCGCCGTCCTGCTCGCGCTCGCGGCGCATTTCCGCCTGGAACCCGCCGCCGCCGCGATGCGGGTGCGCGCCATCAGCCTGCGCGAACGCGCACAGCTGTTCTTGAGCCTGCGCGACCCCGACGCGCGTGGCCGCGTGCGGCCCCGGGCTCCGTCACCGGGCATCGCGACTGCCTGACCCTTCCGTTCGAAGGTGAGGCAGTCACTCCTGCCCACCCACCTTCGACCGACGGAGTGACCTGGTCATGTTCGATGTCTTCCTGTACCCCGTTTCCGCCGTTCTCTGGTTCTGGCACAAGGTTTTCGGCGCCGTTTGGAGTCCCGACTCCGGCCTGGCCTGGGTGCTGTCCATCGTGTTTCTCGTCTTCACCCTGCGCCTGCTGCTGGTCAAACCCGCCCTCGGCGCCTTGCGCGCGGGCCGTCGCATGCAGGCGCTCGCGCCGCGGATGCGGGAGATCAAGGAGAAGTACGGCAAGGATCGCCAGCGGATGACGAAGGAGATCCAGAAACTGCACGCCGAAACCGGGGCGAACCCGCTGGGCGGTTGTCTCCCGGCGCTGATCCAGCTGCCGGTCTTCCTTTCCCTGTACTGGGTTCTGCGCGATTTCACCCCAGGAGCGCGGTCGAACCACGTGTTCGACGCCGCCGGCGTGCGGTCGTTCTTGAACGCCGACCTCTTCGGCGCGAAGCTCGGCAACTGGCTTTCGCAACCGGCGGCCGAGCTGGCCGCGTTCGGCACGGATCACGTCCACATGATCGCCGTCGGGGTGCCGCTGATGCTGCTCGCGAGCCTGGCGACGTTCTTCTCGATGCGCTCGGGACTCGCCCGGCAGACCGCGACCGCCCCCGAGACGGCGGGGATCACCAAGCTGATGATGTACCTGGCACCGGCCGGCATGCTGGTCTCGGGATCGTTCTTCCCGGTGCCGATCGGGGTGCTGCTGTACTTCCTGGCCACCAACGTGTGGACGCTGGGACAGCAGCATTTCCTCACCAAGGTCGTCGACAGGGCGGAGGCTAGCCGCTGACGGCCGAGCGGCGGGCGGCCACCGAGTACTGAACCGCCTTCCGCAGTCCGGGCAGGGCGGTGTCGACATGCGCCGCAAGCGCCTTGACGGCTTTCCGGTTCGCGCGATTCTCCTTCGAGGTGAAGACCGTGCGGACGTCGCCCTCGTACGACAGCATGGCGAGGACCGCGTCCTCGATCGGGAAGGTGCCGGGGTCTTCGCCGCTCAGCACCACGTTCCGGATCGGCTCGCGCAGCGCCCGCGCCCGCTGAGGTTCGGCCAGGGTGATGTCGCGAACCGGGAAGATGCCCATCGCCCGGCGCTTGTCGACCCTGATCGTCCCGGAAGCGGCGAGCTGGTCGCGGACGATGTTCTCGGCCTTGTGCCAGTCGTGGTCGATGAGGGCGAACCAGCGGCGAGGCTTCTCTTCGCGAGCGTCTTCCAGCACTTTCGCGAGGAACGGGTCTCCCGGAGTGAGGCCCGCCGCTGCCGTGCGGGCGGCCTTCCCGTCGCGATCGGCGAGAAGACCCGCGACGACCAGCTCGGTCACCGCGGCCGCCCGCAGGAGCGTGCCTCGCACCGGGGCGCTGGTGGGGTCGAGCCGGTTCTTTTCGGTGTCGTAGCCGAGCAGGTACATCCGCTGGGGCAGTGACTCGGTCATTTCGTCCTCCCGCCGCACAGCATTCCGTTCCGCGGGACGAAGTGCCAGGCGGCGGCGGAACATCAGGGCGAAGAACTGTTCGGTACCGGCGTGTCGGGCAAAGCCCGATGGGGAATCATCGCGCTCGCCCGGGAACTGTTCCCGGGCGGGTGGGTGTTCCCGGCGCCGTCCGGCGCCGGGAACGCGTTCGCAGGTGGCGCCCCGTGATCGACGCGGCGTCCTCGGCCAGTGCCGACGGCTCGCCCTCGAACACCACCGTCCCGCCGTCGGCTCCCGCCCCCGGCCCGATGTCGATGACGTGGTCGGCGTGCGCGATCACCCGTTGGTCGTGTTCGATCAGGACGAGCGTCGCACCGCCGTCGACGAGTTCGTCGCAGAGGGCCAACAACCGGTCGACGTCGCTGCCGTGCAACCCGGCGGTCGGCTCGTCGAGGACCAGGCGCAGTTCGTCCGCGGGGCCGGCGTCGGCGAGATGGCGGGCGAGCAGCAGCCGTTGCCGTTCGCCGCCGGACAAGGTGTCGAGGCTCTGCCCGATGGTCAGGTAACCGAGCCCGACCCGGTCCAGCCAGCGCAACCGCTGAGCGATCGCGGGGTGTTCGCCGAAGAGCGCGGCGGCGTCCGCCGGGTTCATCGCCAGGACGTCGGCGATGGTCCGCTCGTTCAAGCGCGCGGCGAGCGCCTCCGGGTTGAACCGGGTGCCGCCGCAGGCGTCGCAGCCGGTCTGGACGTCGTCGAGGAACGCCAGGTCGGTGATGATGACGCCCTTTCCCTTGCAGACCGGGCACGCGCCGCGGCCGTTGGCGCTGAACCACGACGGATGTTTCTTCGTCGCCTTCCCGAACGCTTCGCGGATGGGCTCGGCGACGCCCAGCACCGTGGCGGGGGTGGACCGGATGCCACCGCGCAGCGGGGCCTGGTCGACGACGACGAAATCGGGATGCTGCCGGGGGAGTTCGCCCGTGATCAGGGTGCTCTTGCCGGAGCCGGCGACACCCGAGACGACGGTCAGTACGCCGAGCGGCACGTCGACCGTGACGTCACGCAGGTTGTGACTGCGGGCGCCGGAGATCGTCACGGCCCCTCGCGCGGCGCGGGTCCGCTCCCGGAACCGAAGCGGGGTACCGAGAATCCGTCCCGTCTCGGTGCCGGCCGCGACGAGTTCGCCGGGGCTGCCTTCGAACTGGACCTGCCCGCCGCCGTCACCGCCGCCGGGCCCGAGATCGATGACGTGATCCGCGGCCGCGACGACCGCGGGATGGTGCTCGACCACGAGGATCGTGTTGTGCGCGTCGCGGAGCTTGGCCAGCAGTTCGAGAAGGCGGTGCACGTCGTGCGGGTGCAGACCGGTGCTGGGCTCGTCGAACACGTAGCAGACGTCGCTGAGCGCGCTGCCGAGATGGCGGACGATCTTGACGCGCTGGGCTTCGCCGCCGGACAGCGTCCTCGACTCCCTGGACAGGCTGAGGTAGCCGAGCCCGACCGAGTCCAGCGCGTCGAGGCGTTCGCGGATCGCCCGCAGCAGCGGCGCCACCGGCGGTTCGCACACTTTCGCGACGACGTCGCGCAATTCGCCGACCGGTAGCGCGGACCAGTCCGCGATGGACCGTCCGTCGATCAGGCTGCCGCGTGCCGCCTCGGACAGGCGGGTTCCCGCGCACTCCGGGCAGACACCGCGGGTGACGACTCCGGCGAGTCCCTCCCGCTCCTCGGCCGTGAGCCGTGAGGGCGTCTTGCGCAGGTACGTGTCGCGCAGCCGCGGGACGATCCCGTCGAAGAGCCCGTGCTTGGGGTAGTCGTCGCCCGGATCGTCGAGGGGGAGCCCTTCGGCGTGCAGCAGGGTCTCGACCTTCGCCGGCGGCAACCGGTCCAGCGGGACATCGGGGTCGACGAGTCCGGAGTGGACGAGCCGTTTCCACCGGTAGGTCCCCGGCGCGAACGTCGGGAAGCGCACGGCGCCGTCGCGCAGGCTCCGCGAGCGGTCGAGCAGCCGGTCGAGATCGATCTCGTCGACCACGCCGAGCCCTTCGCAGCGCGGGCACATCCCGGCCGGATCGTTGAACGAGTAGGCGGGCGAGAATCCGGCGTTCGGCTCGCCGATGCGGGAGAACAGCAGCCGCAGCAACGGCGCGATGTCGCTCGCCGTGCCCACGGTCGACCGGGCGTTGCCGGTGAACCGCCGCTGATCGACGATCGTCGTGAAGACCAGCCCGTCGATCCGGTCGACGTCGGCGGGCGGATGCTGGGGCAGCCGGTTCCGCACGAAGGCGGGGTAGCTCCCGGTGACCAGGCGTTCGGCCTCGGCCGCGATCGTGTCGAAGGCCAGCGACGACTTCCCGGATCCGGACACGCCGGTGAACACGGTCAGCCGGTGCTTCGGCACCCGCACCGAAACGTCGCGGAGGTTGTGCGTCCGGGCGCCTTCCACGGTGATCCACCGGCCACGGTCTGCTTGAACTTTCGCCATGACTCGAGGATACGATGAGATGTGGCCGGTTTTCGGCCACAATTACGGGAGGCGTCGTGACGGCACCACGGGAACGGATGCTGCGGCTGTTGTCGCTCCTGCAGTCCGGCCGGGCGTGGCCCGCGGCCGAACTCGCGACGGCCATGGAAGTCCCGCCGCGCACGCTTCGCCGGGACATCGACCACCTTCGCGGGCTGGGATATCCCGTGGAGAGCAGCCGCGGCCCGGGCGGCAACTACCGGCTCGTCGCGGGAACCGCGCTGCCGCCGCTCATGCTGGAACACGACGAGGCGATCGCCACCGTGCTCGGGCTGCGGCTCGCCGCGGCGGGCGGCACCGGCGTCGACCTGACCGCCGAATCGGCCGACCGCGCCGCCGCGAAACTCCGGCGCGTCCTCCCGGCGGCACTGCGCAGGCGAACCGACGCAATGCTCGCCGCGGTCGAGTTCGGGAGCGGCGAACAACCGCGGGTCACCCAAGACGTCCTGAACGTCCTCGCCGCGGCGATCGCGGCTCGCCGTTGCCTCGAATTCGCGTACACGGCGAAGGACGGCCCGTCGTCACGGACGGTCGAGCCGATGCGCCTGGTCCAGCTCGGCAGGCGGTGGTACCTGTACGCGTGGGACCTCGGCAGGCGGGACTGGCGGAGCTTCCGCCTCGACCGGATCGCCGGGCCGAAGACGACGGACGTGGCGTTCGAGCCGCGGGAGTTCCCGGTCGACGACGTCGCGGCTCATCTCCAGGAACGCTTTCACAGCCCGAAATCGCTGCGGATCACGCTGACCCTGGACGTCGGCGCGGACGAGGCCGCGGCCCGGCTGCATCGGATCGACGGGAGTTTCGAAGCCCAAGGCGACGACAGGTGCCGGTACGTCGCCCATGTCGACTCGTTCGAGTGGCTGGCCGTCGTTCTCCTGCTCACCGACATCGGGTTCACGGTGGAGGAACCGGCGGAATTCGGCGAATACCTCGCGCGGACGGGGGAGCGGCTGATGCGGGGAAGCGGCGGGTGACGCCGGGCCCGGCCACGACCCTGGAGAGCATGTCGCGAAAGCCACTTTCGAGACGTCTGGTGTCCCGAAAGTGGCTTTAGCGACACCGCCTCCGGAACCCGCTCACGAGGTCGGTGTCAGGAGCGGGCAGCCCATTCCCGCGCGATCATCCGCATGAGTGCCGGATAGATGATNGGCCCCCCCCCCCCCCCCCCCCCCCCCACACCGCCTCCGGAAGCCAACAGGTGCCTGAGACACCTTGGCTGGAACCGTCCTTACCACTCACGAGGGGTGAGGCCATTGCTGGCCGCGCGTCCAGGAGTCCAGCACCATCAGCGTCTTCGTGCCGGTGACCTGGTGATGCCGCCGGATCTCGTCGATGGTGCGCTGCAGATGGCCCATGTCCCGCACCCGCAGCCAGACGAGCGCGTCGGGGTCGCCGGCGATGGTGAACACCGCCTGGGCCTCGGGCATCCGCGTGGTGGTGCGGACGATCTCGCCGACCTTGGTGGTCCCGGTGAACCGCAGTTCGGTGAACGCCTCGATGCCCCAGCCGAGTTTCGCGTGGTCGATCTGGACGGTGTAGCCGACGATGACACCGTTCTCCTGCATGCGGTCGATCCGGCGTTTGACGGCCGCGGTCGACAGCGTGACACGGGCCCCGATGTCGCCCAGCGTGCGCCGGGCGTCCTCCCGCAGGAGTTCGAGGATCTCGCGATCGGTCTCGTCGATGAGCTGGTCCGCCATGAGCCAGGATGGTACGCAGACGCAACGGATATCGGCCAGCGGAGAAGATGGGCCGGATTTTTTGCGTGCCGGGGGCCAATAGACTGCCGCCTGTTGCGGCGGCCCGCGGGGGTCGGGTCTCCTGTCGTGACGTCGCGCGGGGGTGCCGAAGGAGGCAGGTCTGGTGGAGCAGTTCACGTTGGAGGACCGGTATCTGCGGGAGGACGGCGCCGTGTACCTCAGCGGCGTCCAGGCCCTGGTCCGGATGCTGTTCGACCGGGTGCGGCACGACCGCGCCGCCGGGGCGTCGCCCGCCGTGTTCGTCTCCGGCTACGAGGGCTCCCCGCTCGCCGGATACGACCTCGAACTCGGCCGCCGTTCCGTCCTGCTCGAGAAACACGACGTCGTGCACCGTCCCGGCCTGAACGAGGAGCTCGCCGCGACCGCGGTCATGGGCAGTCAGCTCACCTCGTCGGTCGGCTCGTCCCGCGGGGGCGTCACCGGATTCTGGTACGGCAAGGCACCCGGCCTGGACCGGGCGACGGACGCCCTGCGGCACGCCAACCTCGCGGGGACCGATCCGGCGGGCGGTGCGGTGGCGCTGGTCGGCGACGACCCGAACGCCAAGTCCTCCTCGGTGCCGTGCGCCTCCGAGCTCGCACTGGCCGACCTCGCGATGCCGGTGTTCTTCCCGTCCGATTCCCAGGACGTGCTGGACTTCGGCCTGCACGCGGTCGAGCTGTCCAGGGCGAGCGGGCTGTGGTCGTCGATGAAACTCGTGGCGAACGTGGCCGACGCCGCGAGCACCGCCCACGTCCACCCGCGATGGACCGCGCCCGAACTCGCCCTGCCCGCGTACCGGCACAAGCCCACCTCCCGGCTGCTCGGCACCACGTTGATGGCGCTCGAACGCAGCCTGTACACCGAACGTCTGCCGCTGGCCGTGGAGTACGTGCGCGCGAGCGGGGTCAACCGGATCGTCCAGGAAGGGCCCGCGGACCGCATCGGCATCGTCACCGCCGGAAAGTCCTATTTGGACCTCATGCAGGCGTTGCGGCTGCTCGGCCTGGACGCCGAAGCGTTGTCCCGGCACGGCATCCGGATCCTCAAACTCGGCGTGATCCACCCGCTCGAACCGTCGATCGTCCGCCGGTTCGCCGACGGACTGAGCGAGATCGTCGTGGTGGAGGAGAAGCGTTCCTTCGTCGAATCGGCGATCAAGGAGGTGCTGTACGGCACCGTCGGCGCGCCCGCCGTGCACGGCAAGACCGGCCCGGACGGCCGCACCCTGTGCACCGAACTCGGCGAACTCGACCCGGACTCCATCGCCAGGGTGCTGGCCACCCGCTTGAGCGACCACTACGAGATCCCGTCGGTGACCGCATGGCGGCAACAGCGCCGCCGTGAGCGCATCTCGGTGCCGTTGCTGACCAGGACGCCGTACTTCTGCTCCGGCTGCCCGCACAACTCGTCGACCAAGGTGCCCGAGGGAACCGTGGTGGGCGGCGGGATCGGCTGTCACGCCATGGCGTTGTTCATGGAACCGGAACAGGTCGGGGACGTGGTCGGCCTGACCCAGATGGGCGGCGAGGGCGCGCAGTGGCTCGGCATGGAGCCGTTCGTCGACGCCTCGCATTTCGTGCAGAACATCGGCGACGGCACATTCACCCATTCCGGCAGCCTCGCCGTCCGGGCGGCGGTGGCCGCCGGGGTGAACGTCACCTACAAGATCCTCTACAACGCGACCGTCGCGATGACCGGTGGCCAGGACGCCGTCGGCGGGCTCCCGGTGGACCGGCTGGCGTCGTTGCTGCTGGTCGAAGGCGTCGCGAAGGTGGTCATCACCAGTGACGAGCCGAAGCGGCTCCGCGGTGTCCGCATGCCCGACGGTGTCGAGGTCCGGCACCGCGACGAATTGCTGACCACGCAAGAGGAACTGGCCCGCGTTCCCGGCGTCACGGTGCTCATCCACGACCAGGAATGCGCCGCTGAGAAACGCCGCAAACGCCGTCGCGGCAAACTGGACACCCCCGCCGCCAAGGTCGTGATCAACGAGCGGGTGTGCGAGGGCTGCGGAGACTGCGGCGAGAAGTCGAACTGCCTCTCGGTGCAGCCGGTGAGTACCGAGTTCGGCCGCAAGACCGCGATCCACCAGTCGTCGTGCAACGTGGACTACTCGTGCCTGGCGGGGGACTGCCCGTCGTTCATGACGGTGGTGCCCACCGGGCGCAAACACCGGGCGCGGCTCGCGGAGATCGCGGCGGCCGAACTGCCGGAGCCCGAGACCGCCGGTACCGACTTCACCGTGCGGATCACCGGTGTCGGCGGGACCGGCGTGGTCACCGTCGCGCAGATCCTCGCCACGGCCGCCGTGATCGAGGGCAAGCAGGTCCGCACGCTGGATCAGACCGGGCTCGCGCAGAAGGGCGGCGCCGTCGTCTCGGATCTGAAGATCACCGCCGATCCGACGCCGCAGGCCCCGAAACTGGCGGCCGGGGAATGCGATCTCTATCTGGCCTGCGACGTCCTCGTCGGCGCGGACCCCACGCATCTGACGGTGACGGACCCCGGCCGGACCACGGCCGTGGTCTCCACGACCGAGGTGCCGACCGGCCGGATGGTCGTCGACACCACCGTTTCGTTCCCCGACGCGGCGGCGGTGCGGGGCGCGATCTCCGACAGCGCGGCGCGGACCGTGGCGCTCGACGCGCGGGCGCTGGCGGAAACCCTGTTCGACGACGACCAGTTCGCCAACATCCTCCAGCTCGGCGCCGCTCTCCAGACCGGCGCCATCCCGCTGGACGCGGCCAGCGTGGAGCGCGCGATCGAGCTCAACGGGGTCGCCGTCGCGGGCAATCTCCAGGCCTTCCGGCGCGGCAGGCAGCTCGTCGCCGATCCTGACGGCCTGCAGGCCGCGATCGCCCCGCCCGCCGTCGCCGCGGCACCCGCCCCGTCGGCCGCCACGCTGCGCGCCCGCGCGCTGGTCCACGCCGAGCCGGGGTCGGAACTCGCGCGACTGCTGGACATCCGCGTGCCGGAGCTCGTCCGGTACCAGAATGTGCGATATGCGCGGGAGTACGCCGAATTCGTCGAGCGGGTCCGTGTCCTGGAAGGGGATTCGACCGCCGTCACCGAGGCGGTGGCGCGAAACCTGCACAAACTGATGGCCTACAAAGACGAGTACGAGGTCGCACGGCTCTCGCTGGATCCCGCCGTGCTCGCCGGGATCGAGGCGGAGTTCGGCGTCGGCAGCCGCTATGCCTACCGGTTGCACCCGCCTGTGCTCCGCGCGCTGGGAATGAAGCGGAAGATCGCGCTGGGCCCGAAATTCCGGCCGGTGTTCGTCGCACTGCGTGCGGCGCGGAAACTGCGCGGCACCCGCTGGGACCCGTTCGGCAAGGCACACGTCCGAAAGGTGGAGCGGGAACTCGTCGGGCAGTACCGGGAAACGATCCTCGCCGCTTTCGGCGCCGAGGGCGCGGACAGGGGCAGGCTCCTGGCGCTGGCCGAGCTGCCCGATCTGGTCCGCGGCTACGAGGACGTCAAACTGGCGAACGTCGAGGCTTACCGGCGGGAACAGTCCGCGCTCCTCGCCGAACTCACGCAGGGGGAACGGCTCGGCGCGAGCACCTGACGGATTTTGTTGCCGTGGTGCGCTTTTTTGTAGTTCCGGACGACGTTTCCGGCGACGGGGCCGCCGGGCCGTTCGGGTGCATTACTGTCGCTTCGGGGTCCGCGTATGACACACCACTGATCGGGATCGGGGAGTCATCGTGATGAGGAATCGTGTGCCCGTGGCGCGAAGACGGGTCTTTTCGCTGGTAGCGGCACTTGTCGTGGTCACCGGCGCGGCGACGGGGACCGCGCAGGCCATGCCGGTGGGGCCGGTTGATCTCGGGACGTTGCCCGGGGACGACGAGAGCACGGTCCTGGCGGTCAACGAGGCGGGGGAGATGGTCGGACTGTCGTTGGCGGGCCCGGCCCCGAAGCGCAGCCATCCGGTCCGGTGGGACGCTACCGGTCAGATCATGGCGCTGCCGACGCCGGGCGGCACCGAGGGGCAGGTCCGTGCCATCAACGGCCTCGGGGTGTCCGCCGGCTACGTACTGACCGCGACCACCGCCGTGCCTGCCCGCTGGGACGCCGCGGGCCAGGCGACTCTGCTGCAACTTCCGCCCGGCTACCGCAACGCAACCGCGTGGGCGATCAGCGACACCGACGTCGTGGTCGGGGCCTGGCTGACGCCGGACGGCCAGTTCCACGGGTTCCGCTGGGATCCGGATGGCGTGGCCACCGATCTCGGGACGTTGCCCGGCGAGACCTGGAGCATGGCCGACGGCATCTCCGCCGACGGCGCCGTCATCGTCGGCAGCGCCGTCCGCTCCGCGGCGAACCAGGCCGTGCGGTGGGTGAGCGGCGGACCGATCACCGAACTGGCGCCGCAGAGTGTGAGCAGCGGGGCGAGCCGGATCAACCAGGACGGCGTGGCCGCCGGAACCCTTCGCGAGACCAGCAGCGGGCCTCCGGTCCCGGCGAAGTGGGATCGGGACGGCGTGCTCCATCCGCTGGACTGGCCCAGCCCTCATTCGGTCTGGATCCACGGGATCGGCTCGACCGGTTACGTCGTCGGCTCCGGCTATCTGAACCCGCCCCGCCGATCGGCCCTGATCTGGGACTTCGACGGCGGCGTCGCCGCGCTGGCCGACGACGGTCTCGGGGCCGATGCCGAATCGGTCAACGCCCACGGCACCGTGGCAGGCACCTTCCGGAACAAGGCGACGGTCTGGTTCGTCGACGGCGAACGCAGGCAGCTCGGCACGCTGCCCGGCGGCACCCGCTCGCAGGGGTACCTGATCACCGACAACGGCCGTGTGGTCGGAACCGCCTCCGACGCCGCCGGAAAATCCCACGCGGTGTACTGGACGCTCGGCTAGCGTCCGCTCGGGTGCGCATGTCGCGAAAGCCACTTTCGAGACGCCAGAGGTCTCGAAAGTGGCTTTCGCGACATCGCCGGGCAGCGTAGAGCGTCAATCGAGCGAAGGAAGTCGTCTTGGGCAGTACGCCGGATCTCGGGCCGCCGCCGCGGCGGATCACCGTCGACGTGGCGCAGGTGCGCCGCTTGGTCGCCGAGCAGTTCCCGGACTGGGCCGGTCTTCCGGTCCGGCCGGTGGCCGAGTCCGGTTGGGACAACAGGACTTTCCGGCTCGGCGACGAGATGGTGGCGCGGCTGCCGAGCGCCGCCGAATACGCCCTGGCCGTGGACAAGGAGCGACGGTGGCTTCCGGTGCTCGCTCCGCGGCTGCCGCTGCCCGTCCCGATCCCGCTGGCGAAGGGGAAGCCCGGCGCCGGCTACCCGTTCTCCTGGTCGATCAATCGGTGGCTCGACGGCGAACCCGCGAGCGCGGACGGGATTTCCGACCCGGTGGGCTTCGCTCTCGAACTGGCGGGATTCCTGGTGGAGTTGAGGAACATCGATGCCGCGGACGGTCCTCAGCCGGGTAAGCACAACTGGTTCCGCGGCGGCACTCTGCGCACCTTCGATGCCTTGACCGAGCGCGCGCTCACGGAACTCGACGGCGAAATCGACGTCGGCCCGGCCCGCGCTCTCTGGAAGTCGGCGCTGGACGTTCCCTGGGACGGCGTCGATCGGTGGTTCCACGGCGACGTCGCGCCGGGGAATCTTCTGCTCGGCGGCGGGAGTCTGGCGGCCGTGATCGACTTCGGTACCTGCGGAGTCGGTGATCCGGCCTGCGACCTGGCCATCGCCTGGACCTTGCTGACGGCCGACGGCAGGCGGGCGTTCCGAGAGCGGCTTTCGGTCGACGGCCCGGAATGGGAGGGTGGGCGTGGTTGGGCTCTGTGGAAGACCTTGGTCACCTGCGCCCGGACGCGGGGCCGCGCCGACGAGGAAGCGGTGAACGCGCGTCGCGTGCTGGCCGGGATCCTGGCCGATTGACCGTTGCCCGTGGCCGATCCGTGGTTGGATCGGGCGCATGTCCGCCATCGTCGTCGCCGTGATCGCGGCCGTCGCCTCGATCTCCGCGGCCGTCGTCGCCGGCATGTTCGCGCTGGCCGCACGCCGTCTCGAAGCCCGTGTGCAGAGCGCCGACCAGGTCCGCGAGCGGATCTCCGAGCAGAAACGCGCCATGTGCGAGCCCGTGGTCGACATGCTGGACCGGATGTTCACCAGCGACGACCTGCCGACGGAAGAGGAGCTGAAACACAAGCGCCGCTTCGACACCTGGGTGAACGTGTACGGCTCCGACGGCATCGTCCGGGCGTACTCCCGGCTCATGCAGGCGCTCCCGGCCGGGGCGCCTGCCGACATCCAGTTCCGGCTCTACGCGGACTTCCTGATCGAGGTCCGCAAGGACATCGGCGATCCGGGTACCGCGGTCGACCGGATGCAGATCCTCGGACCGCGATCGGCGAACCTCTCCGACCGCCGGAGCCTGACCGATCCCGACGTCGGCACGGTCTGCAAACGCCTCGGCTGGGTCCCGACCTGGCGCGCCGAGTAGGCCGACCCGATCGCGGCCTTGTTGGCCAGTAACCACCATCGCCGAGGTGCGGTCGAGCGTTTTGGGGGCGCGGCTGACAGATTCGCGAACGGCGAATCGACCGCGTATGACAAAGACGGAGAATGGTCGCGCGGGCTCTGTGATTTTCCTTGCCTGGCGAGCCTTGCGGGTGTGTTAATTCCCTGTGGCATACCCGTAAATGTGCACACGCGCCCGCCGGGAAGAGCCCGCGAAAGCGGGCATTAATCATTTGTCCAGTGGTTTCGGCGGGCGTGGTCTATGTGTTGGAGAGGTACCTGTGAAACACAGAAGACGTAGTCGAAGACTGGCCACTGGGGGCATCGCCGTGGTGAGCACGGCGGCCTTGGTGGCACTGGGTCTCGCGATAGGCTCGGGCACCAGTGCCGCGGCTCCGGGTGAGCTCACGCAGAATTACTCGTGTCCGTTCCCGTTGATCGGAAATCAGAACGTCTCGGTCACCATCAAGACCACGCAGCCTTCGACGATCGAGACCGGGAAACTGACTCCCGCCATCGAGATCACCGCCGTGTCCAACGCGGGCAAGACGGCGACGGAAGGTCTTCGGCTCGTCGGTGCCGAGTCCATCAAGGGCACCGCGAAGGCGACTTCGACCGTCACGATGCCCGGCAGCCAGGGCACGATGACGGTGAAGGTCGACTCCGACGTGCCGAACCAGCCCATCCCGCCCGCGGGCAACGACCTCGTCGTCAACGCCACGGGCAGCGCGCCCGCGCTGAGGTTCGACCAGCCGGGCACCGCGTCGCTCGCGGTGACCGGGCTCCAGCTGGTGATGACCCCGCTGAAGGCCGATGGCACGCCGACCGGTCTCGGCACCTTCACTGCGGACTGCACGCTGGCGGCGGGGGCCGAGACCGTCCTGCAGACCTACACGGTGACCGGCTCTCCGGTTGCCCCGGAAGCCGTTGTCGGCACTGGGAACCACCCGCCGCTGCGGCAGGTCTACAGCTGCCCGTTCCCGTTGATCGGGAACCAGGACGTCACGGTCGACATCAACGCCACGCTGCCCGACACGATCCCGGTCGGCCAGTTCACGCCCAAGATCGACATCACGGCCGTCTCCAACGCGGGCAAGACCGCGACCGAAGGGCTCCGGCTCGTCGGCGCCGAGCAGATCAAGGGATCGGCGCTGGCCACCTCGCTGGTCTCCAGCCCGCAGGGACATCTCGCGGTCGGCGTGCCGACACCCGTCCCGCTGCAGCCGATCCCGCCGACGGGCAACGACCTGATCGTCAACGCGAGCGGCGCGGCGCCGTCGTTGCGGTTCGACAAGCCGGGGACGGCGACGCTCTCGGTGCACGATCTGGTGCTCACCATGACGCCGTTGACGGCTTCCGGCGCGGAGACCGGCCTCGGCACGTTCGTCGCGGACTGCACTCCCGCGAACGGCCAGGCCAACGTGCTGCACACCTTCACCGTCACCGCGGCCGCGGACACCACCCCGCCCTCGGCTCCCGGTGCGGTGACGGTCGGCGAAGTCACCCAGAACAGCGTCGCGTTGTCCTGGGGCGCCGCCACCGACGAGGTCGGTGTGACCGGCTACGACGTCTACAACGGCGCCGCGCTGGTGAAGACGGTGACCGGAACGTCGGCCACGGTCGACGGTCTGGCCCCCGACACGGAGTACTCGTTCACGGTCAAGGCGAAGGACGCGGCGGGCAACGTCTCGCCCGCCACCGCGCCCGCCACCGCCCGGACCGCGAAGGCCCCGGACACGCAGGCGCCGACGATTCCCGCGAACGTGCACTCGACCGGAACCACCCAGACCAGCGTGACGCTGGCCTGGGACGCGTCGAGCGACAACGTCGGTGTCACCGGCTACGACGTCTTGCGGGGCACCGAGGTCGTCAAGTCCGTCACGGAACCGCAGGCCACGATCGACGGTCTGACTGCCGACACCGAGTACACCTTCACGGTGGTCGCGAAGGACGCGGCGGGCAACGCTTCGGCGGCCAGCGCCGCGGTCACGGCCCGGACGCAGGCCGCGCCCGACACGCAGGCTCCCGGTGTGCCGGGCAACCTGCACTCGACCGGTACCTCGGCCACCAGCGTCGGCCTGGCGTGGGACGCGTCGAGTGACAACGTGGGTGTCACCGGCTACGACGTCTACAACGGCACCACCCTGGTGAAGTCGGTGACGGAAACCAACGCCACCGTCGACGGCCTCGCCGCCGACACCGAGTACACCTTCACTGTCGTCGCCAAGGACGCGGCGGGCAACAGGTCGGAGCCCAGCGCGGCGGTGACCGCCCGGACCGCCACGGTCCCCGACACCGAAGCGCCCAGCGTTCCGGCCGGTCTGGCCACGACCGACGTCACCCAGTCCAGCATCGCGCTGTCCTGGAACGCGTCGAGCGACAACGTGGGTGTCACCGGTTACGACGTCTACAACGGCACCACGCTGGTGAAGACCGTGACGGGGACTTCGGCCATTGTGGACGGTCTCGCGCCGGACACCGAGTACTCGTTCACCGTGGTCGCGAAGGACGCCGCGGGCAACGCTTCGGCGCCCAGCGCCGCCGCGACGGCGCGGACGCAGACCGCGCCCGACACCCAGGCGCCCGTCGCACCGGGCAACCCGCGCTCGACCGGGACCACGCAGACGAGCGTGAGCCTCGAATGGAACGCGGCGACGGACAACGTCGGTGTCACCGGCTATGACGTCTACAACGGCTCCACGCTGGTGAAGTCGGTGACGGGGACTTCGGCCACTGTGGACGGTCTCGCGCCGGACACCGAGTATTCGTTCACGGTGGTCGCGAAGGACGCGGCAGGCAACCTCTCGACTCCGAGCGCCGCCATCACCGTCCGGACGCAGGCCTCGCCCGACGTGGTGGCTCCCAGCGTGCCGGGCAACCCGCGCTCCACGGGGACCACGCAGACGAGCGTGAGCCTCGAGTGGGATGCCGCGACGGACAACGTCGGTGTCTCCGGGTACGACGTCTACAACGGCTCCACGCTGGTGAAGTCGGTGGCGGGGACTTCGGCCATTGTGGACGGTCTCACGGCCGGCACGGAGTACACCTTCACCGTGGTCGCCAAGGACGCCGCGGGGAACAAGTCGGCCGCAAGCGCGCCGGTCACGGCGAAGACACAGCCGAACACCTCCCCGGTCGTCAAGTACAGCTACGACCTGACCGGAAAGACGCAGCTGAAGAAGCTCGCGGGCCCGATCGACCTGCGCGGTGGCATCAACGCCGCGATCAGCCTGGCGAACGGGACCTTCGACGCCGACCTGACGCTGAACCCGACGAGCGCGAACCTCACGCTCTGGGGTTTCGTCCCGGTCAAGGCGAAGATCGAGTTCGCTTCGGCGGGCAAGACCACGGGAACCCTGGCCAACGGGGTACTCAAGTCGACCTCGGCGGTGACGGTCAAGCTGCCGCGGGTCAGCGTCTTCGGCTTCCCGGTCTCGGCGAGCCCGACCTGCCAGACGAAGACACCGGCCCAGATCCCGCTGCAGTCGAAGGCCGGCTTCGACCCGCTGGCCGGTGGCAAGCTCACCGGCACCTACACCCTGCCGCCGCTGCAGGGTTGCGGGTTCCTCAACGACATCGTCAGCGGTGTCGCCTCCGGCCCCGGCAACACGGTGGAGGTGAACCTGAAGCCGCGTCCGGTCGGCTGATCCCACGGAATCCCTGATCCGGCCCCGTCGCGTCCCGCGACGGGGCCGGCTCCATGACCGGACCACCGGCGCCGGTGGTCCGGGTTACTCCGATCGGCCCTGCCGGTGGAGACGGCCAGCGAATAAGTTGCCGCTAACAACAAATCCTGCCGTCGATGAAGCCTGTGGGAAGGATCGACATGAAATCTCCGAAGCGGCGTCGCGCGACAGTCGCGCTGTTGACCGCTGGCGCGCTCCTGGCGTCCACGCCGGTGAGCGCCGCACCGCTGGCGGACGCGCCCGGTGCGCCGGGTACCGGCGCGGCCTGGACGACCGGGGGTAAGGAGGGTTTCGGCACCGCCACGAACGCGGCGTCGAAGGTCTGGTTCACCCTCGGCCAGGGCATCAACCACGAGATCTACTACCCGACCGTGGACGTCGCCAACGTCCAGGACCTGCAGTACGTGGTGTCCGACGGTGCCGGTTTCACGCAGTTGGAACGCGATCACACCACCAAACAGCTGGTGCTCACCGATCCGCGTTCCCTGAGCTACCGGCAGATCAACACCGCCACCAACGGGCGGTACCGGATCACCAAGACCCACACCGCCGACCCCGCGCGGTCCACCGTGCTGATCCAGACCAGGTTCGAGGTGCTCAGCGGTGGTCCGCTGCAGCTGTACGCGCTGTACAACCCGTCGCTGAACAACAGCGGCATGGGGGACACCGGCGCCACCTCCGGCGGGCAACTGGTCGCTTCGGACGGGCCGGTGTCCAGCGCCTTGGCCGCCTCCACCGGTTTCGTCAAGGCGACCAGTGGCTACAGCGGGACCGCGAGCGACGGCTACGTCGACCTGAGCGGCGACCACGTTCTCGGCACGCAGTACGACTCGGCGTCGACACCCGGGAACCTGGTGCAGCTGGGGCAGATCCCCGTGGGGACCGACACCACCTTCACCCTCGCGATCGGGTTCGGCGGTGATCGCGGCGCCGCGTCGGCGAACGCGTCGGCCTCGCTCGCCGGTGGTTTCGGGGCGGCGGACACCGCGTACCGGTCCGGTTGGAGCGGCTATCTCTCCTCGCTGGCCGCGGTGCCCCGGTCGATCACCGGCGCCGGCTTGACCACGCAGTACAACGTGGCGCTGATGACCCTCAAGGCCCACGAAGACAAGACCTACTCGGGTGCGAACGTCGCCTCGCTCACCAATCCCTGGGGCGAGGCGAAGGACGCGAACGGCACGGGGGACTGCGGGTATCACGCGGTCTGGTCCCGTGACCTCTACCAGGTCTCGACCGCGCAGATCGCGGCGGGCGACTCGGCGGCGGCCAACCGTTCGGTCGATTACCTGTTCACCGTTCAGCAGCGACCGGACGGTTCGTTCCCGCAGAACACCCGGCTCGACGGCACCAACTGCTGGACCAGCCTGCAGATGGACGAGGTCGCCTTCCCCGTCGTGCTCGCGTGGCAGCTGGGCCGGTCCGACGCGGGGATGTGGGCGAAGGTGAAGAAGTCCGCGGACTTCCTCGTCGCGAACGGCCCCTCGACCCCGCAGGAACGCTGGGAGGAGAACGGTGGCTACTCGCCGTCCACCATCGCCGCGGAAATCGCCGGGCTGATCTGCGCCGCCGACATCGCCGAACGCAACGGCGACACGACGGCGGCCGCCCGGTACCGCGAAACCGCGGACCGGTGGCAGGCACAGGTCAGCGCCTGGACGTTCACCACGTCCGGTCCGCTCGGCGACGGCCGGTACTTCCACCGCATCGACGGCAACGGCAACCCCAACGACGGCCAGAACGTCTTCCTGCAGAACGGCGGCGGGAACCACGACGAACGCGCCATCATCGACGCGGGCTTCCTGGACCTCGTCCGCCTCGGGGTGAAACCGCCTTCCGATCCGGACGTCGCCGCTTCACTGTCCGAAGTGGACTCCACGCTGAAGGTGAACACCCCCAACGGCCCGATGTGGTACCGGTACAACCACGACGGCTACGGGGAAACCGCATCCGGCGGCCCGTACACCGGTGCCGGAGTCGGACGGCTGTGGCCGCTGCTCACCGGTGAGCGCGGGGAGTACGAGCTCGCCAACGGACGCCCGGCGACGACGCATCTGGCGGCCATGGCCGCGTCGGCGAATCCCGGTTTCCTGATCCCGGAACAGGTCTGGGACCGGCAAAGCGCCGGTGGCTTCACCTTCGGCGAAGGCACCGGCTCGGCGACGCCGCTGGCCTGGTCGATGGCGCAGTTCGTGCGGCTGGCGCATTCGATCGACGCGGGTGCCCCGGTCGAGACGCCGTCGGTGGTCAAGCAGCGCTACAGCGCGGCGTGCTCCGCGGTTTCGGCGAAGTTCACGGTGAACGCCACGACTTCGTGGGGCCAGAACATCTTCGTCGTCGGCGACCGTCCCGAACTCGGAGCGTGGAACCCGGCGAACGCGGTTCCGATGTCGTCGGCAGGTTATCCCTTGTGGACGGCGAACGTCACGCTGCCGAAGGGAGCCGCCTTCCAGTACAAGTACATCCGTAAGGAGGGCGGCGCCGTCACGTGGGAATCGGGCGCCAATCGGGCGGGTACCGCTTCGAGCGGCTGCACGATGGCGTTGAACGACACCTGGCGGCCCTGACCACTCACGAGGTTTGGCGGGCACGGTGGTCATGTACTCGTCGTCCTGTAGCTGGGCGCCGTGTCCGGCCGGAGGTGTCGCGAAAGCCACTTTCGGGACGTCAGATGTCCCGAAAGTGGCTTTCGCGACACGACCACCGAAACCTGAGCGTCCCTACGCCTTGGGCGACAGCAGCACCACGGGGATCTCCCGGTCGGTCTTGGTCTGGTACTGCGCGTAGTTCTNTTCGGGACGTCAGATGTCCCGAAAGTGGCTTTCGCGACGCGAGGCAGGCGTGCTCCGGGCCTGCCCACTCACGAGCGGCGGATCAGTCCTCCGGCACCATCTTCCCGCAGTCCCCGGGCGACTTGATCTCTTCGTCGGCCGCCTGGGCCACCTGCTCGAAGTTCCGCACGAAGCTCCGGTAGATCCCGTCGTTGTCCAGGACCCGGATGACGTTCTCGTCGTTCTCGTGCAGGGACGGGTTGTTGAAGTTCTGGCTGCCGGTGAAGACGACCTTGGTGCCCGGCTTCAGGTAGTCACCCTCGATCATCATGTTCTTCTCGTGGATGCCCGCCTCGTTGCCCTTCTTGAAACCACGAAGCCGCACACGGTCCGGCTGCCCCTTCATCAGCGCTTCGCAGGAGCCTTTGGCCATCCGCAAGGCCACGATGTCCACGGAGCAGCCCCGGGCGGCCAGGACCCGCAGCCGTTCGATGATCTTCATCCGGGTGAGTGACCACACCCCGATGCGGATCTTGGACTTCTCCGCCGAACACCCGACCTCCTTCAGGGTGTTTTCGACGGTGTCGTTCCCCGCCTCCTTGAGCCTCGGGTAGAAGTAGCTCTTGGTGTTCCCGGTGATCACGGGCGGGTTGGCTTCGTAGTAGCCGGGGTTGGCCGTGCCCCCGTCCGCGACCCGGCGGAGGTCGCCGAAGTAGTCGTTGTACCTGGCGAACAGGGCGGCGTTCCCGACGTCGGTGTAGTAGCTGTTCCAGCCACCCGTGCCGCCCGTGGTGTTCCCGCTGAAGTTCGCCGATCCGGTCGCGACCACCGTCGACGCGTCGAGCGTCCGGTCGAAAAGGAAGAACTTGTTGTGCATCGCGTTCCCGCCGTTGCACCCTCGGCCGTTCTCGCAGTTCTTCGCCCACGAGTTCTTGTCGCCGGTCTTCTCGAGCCGGTTCTTCAGGTCCTTGTAGTTCGGATGGTCCGTCGTCCGCCCGTCGACCAGCACCTGGACGTGCACCCCGCGCTCCGCGGCGTCCGCGAGCGCATCGGTGATCGGCTTGTCCCGCATCAGGAACTGTGCGGTCTCGATGGTCGAGTTCTCCGGTGCGCCACGGATCAGCTTTTCGAGGTATTCGACGATCTGGCCGCCGCCCGGTGTGTTGAAGTCCGCGCGCGTGGTCAGCCGCGGCGTCGCGGCGGCGGCCGGGACGCTGGTCGCCGCCACCAGCAGCGCGGTTGCCAGTGCTCCTCGAAGCAAGTTCTTCCTGTGCGGTTTCATTCCGATTCCCTCCCCATGGCCGGATCTGCCGGCGGGTCCACGCTCCCCAGCGCTGGACGGCGTGGCAAGCGCAACCACGCGGAATGGGACGCTGGGACGAAAACTCGCCTCTGACCTGCGGCGACGCCGGTCCGGGAGACGTGATCTCGCGAATTCGCGCGGCGAAAGGCCCGCGATGGGACACTGATAGCCGTCCGGGACATGGCGCGGAGGGGGCGCAGCGGGATGGCGAGTGAGGCGGCTGCCACGCTGGCGGCACTTCTCACCGAGTACAAGGAGCGGAGCGGCCTGAGCTACGAACAGCTCGGGCGCAAGGTGCATTCGAGCCGGTCGACCGTGCACCGCTATTGCACCGGAAGGAACGTTCCCGCCACGTTCGCGCCGATCGAGGCGATCGCGACGGTATGCGGCGCGAGCCGCGAGGATCTCGCGAAACTGTACCGGGTGTGGGAGCGCGCGGACCTGGGCGAAACCCCCGTGCCCGAACCGCTGGTCATCCGTGACGCCGACGCGGTGGAGCCCGCTCGCAGGCGGCCGCTGACGCATGTCGCGCTCGTCGTCGTCCTCGCGGCGGTCCTGCTCGCCGGAGGTGCCGTGGCGACCCCGCCGGACCGGCAGGCGCAGGTCACGGCACCCGCGGTCCAGGCGGCGATGTGGACGAACGCGCCACGCACGCTCGATCCGGAGTTCGTCGGGGTGACGACGAACTCCAACACCGGGTTGATGCCGACGTTCCGCGTGGGCTCCGTCCGGTTGTGGAACACGCGCACCCGGTGGCAGAACCTGGAGCCCGCCCGCGGCCAGTACGACTGGAAAACCCTCGAACGGCTGGTGGCCGGTGCCCGTGGTGCCGGTTTCCCGGTGGTCCTGACCTTCGGCGGCACCCCGTCATGGGCGAGCCCGAACAGCCCGAAGTCCGTCTACACCGACGATTCCCGCACCGGCCCGCCCGACGACCTCGTCGACTGGGAACGGTTCGTGCGGGCAGTCGTCGAGCAGTATCGAGGCCGGATCGACGCCTACGAACTGTGGGACATCGCCAATCACCAGGACTTCTTCTCCGGTTCGATGGCCGGCCTGGTGGAGATGACGCGCCGGGCGAGCCAGGTGATCAAGTCCGCCGACTCCGCCGCCACCGTGGTCTGCCCGTCCATGGGCGAGCTCTGGGATCCCGTGGCGTTCGACGGGTTCCGGCGGTTCGCGACGCTCGGCGGCTACGACCATTGCGACGCCGCCGCGATGAAACTGGCTCCCCGCAACGATTCCGACCCACCGGAGACGATGCTGCCGCTAGCACAGGAAATCGAAAAGGTCCTGCATGAAGCCGGCGCCGGTATCAGGCTGTGGAGCACCGGCTCGGCCTACGATGTGAACAGGCAGCGGCCCGTCGACGAGGATCGGGGTGCGCAGCACGCTGTCCGGTTCTTCCTTTCCGGTCTCTACGCGCAATACCGCCGCATGTACTTCTACAACTGGGGCAGCGCCAAGATCCCCATCGTGCTGCAGCCCGCGGGCGGTCCGCACACGAAGGCGGCGCGACACGTGGAACGCCTGCACACCTGGCTGGCCGGCAGCCGGATCCATTCCTGCGGGCAAGGGCGCGCGGCCGGATTGCCCGATCACCTGTGGCAATGCCGCTTCGATCAGGGCGGGAAGGACTTCCTGATCTGGTGGGCCATCGACCGGTCCGAGCGGATCCCGGCTGCTCAGGGCGCCACGTCGGCCGAAGACCTCGACGGGAGGAGCACGCCGGTGGGACCCGGTGCGGATGTCACCGTCACCGGCAGCCCGATCATGCTGAAACTGGGCTGAGACTTCAGCCGCCGTTCAAAGTGGACACGACCGCCGCCACGGTCACCGTGTTGAACACGAACGCGATGACCGCGTGCGTGGTCACGGTCCTGCGCATCTCCCGCGAGACGACGTCCACGTCGGTCGTCCCGAAGGTCGTCATCACGGACACCGCGAAGTAGATGTAGTCGGACCACTCGGCGGGTCCGTCGCCGGGGAACCGCAGGGCGTCGCCCTGTTCGACCACGTCGTCCGCGTGGTAGGCGATCGCGAACGAGACCAGGACGCAGATCCACGCGACGACGACCAGCGCCACCGCGACGCCGACGCGCGCGCCCGCCGGCAGGCTCTCGCCGCCGAGCCCCGGCATCCACACCACCGCCACCGCCAGCGCGGCCGCCGCGATGACGATCGACACCCCCGGCCCCGGCGCGGTCCCGAAGATGTACCGCTGCGCGAACGTGCCGCGGCTTTCCCGGCTCGCCCAGTCGTGGATCTGCTCCGAGGTCGCTACGCCGAACGCGGCCACCGTCACGACGAGGTAGCCGACGAGATACGCGAGAAGGACCAGAACACCCGCGTCGACCAACGAGATCGACAGCACGTCCTCGCGGAACACGATCGTCAACGCGGCGACGACCAGCGCGAACGCGGCGCTCAAGCCGCTCCTGCGGCGCTCGGACAGCCAGGCCCGAGCCGTTTGGTGAGACAGCGTGATCTCCTTTCGCCGATGATCGGGCCAGTTTCGCACGCGGTACTCCATTCCAGTGATGTGACATTTCGCGGCAACCTGTCAGACTTCGGGAGCGTCGAAGAGACGCTTCCGGAGTACGAGGGGGACGAATGGGGCAGGGGTTCTCGGTCGAGCCGGCCGCGGTGCGCCCGCTCGGCGACCTGGTCCTGCGGGCGAGCGCGGGCGCGGACTCCTATCGGCTTTGGTTCGAACGGCTGGTCGGGGCCGGGTTCGACACCGAACGCGGCGAAGGTTTCCTGGCGGCCGCCTGGTCGAAGCTGGACGAGTGGCAGCGGACGGCGCTGAGCCAGTCGCGGTTCGCGGCCGATCTCGCGGCGGGCGGCGGGCACGAACTGCGGTGCGTCGCGCACTGGTACGGCGTGGTGGACGCACGCGCGGCCGAGTTGCTGGACCGGCTCAACCCGGAGCCGGACGCCGCGCGGATCCCGGCGGACGAAGTGCGCGACCCGGCAGGGGCCGCGGCGTTCCGCGACGCGGTCCTGGTCGGGTACGGCGGACCCGACCCGGCGGCCATCACCGATCCGTCCTGGTGGCCGGTGAAGGCCGAGCAGGAACGCGAGAAACTGCTCGATCTCGGCGGGTCGCTGGGCGACGTCGCCGAGGTGATCAAGATGCTCACCGGGTCCGACAAGGACTTCATCACCATGCTCGCCGACCTGCTCGTCGGCGACTGGACCGTGCTGCAGGAGCAGGCGGTGCTCTACCACGACGCCGCGATCGGGCTGGAGAACATCGCGGCCAACATCAACCAGGGCCGGTTCGGGATCCAGGGGGTGTGGGCGGGGGAGGCCGCCGACCGCGCGAAGAACTGGCTGGCCGACTACCGCGCCTGCGTGCTGCAGCTGGCTCAGTACTTCCACGGCGCGTGCCGGGCGATCCAGGCGCTGGCGAAGCTCGCGTACCACATGATGCAGGAGATCAGGCACGGGTACAGTTCGGCGATCGACATCGCGCTGCTGATCCTCACCAAGGGCAAGAAACTCGGGCTGGAGCGCGGGGTCCGGGTGGCGGAGATCATCAGCGAAGCACTGTCCGAGCTCGGACGCCGCGGCAAGCTCGTCAACATCTTCCAGGATCCCGAGCTGCGCGACATCATCCACCTGGTGCTGTCGTTCAACGAGATCGTCGGGATCATCCAGAGCTGGATCAGCGCCGCACTCGGGCTGGCACACGCTTTCGCGGGGGAGAAGACGCTCGACGAACTGCTGGAAGCCACCATCGCGATGGGCGAACCGCCGCAGTGGCCGCAGGACTACGAACACCGGGACGCCGAGTGCCCGGCCAAGGGCAGGCGGGTGAAGCTGTGACGGGGCACGAGCTCTTCGGCTCCGAGCAGGGCGAGCGGGCACGGCAGACGGCCATGCGGCTGCTGGCGGCGACCGGCGGGGCCGCCGGGGACTTCGCGGGGGAGGTGCTCGCCGGGCGACGGCGGCCGCACGAACTGTTGGCCCACGGCCCGGTCCTGGACGAATTCGTCCAGGAGGCGCGAGGCTGGTGGCGGATCATCGACGCGCTGCCCGCCGAGGAACGTCAGCGGCTCGCCGGCGAAGCCTGGTCGTCCTTGGAACGGCAGGTCGGCGAACTGGCCACTTTGGACGTCGACGACGCCGTCGCGGAGCTGGAAAAGCTGTCCGCGCCGGAACCGCCCGCGCGGAAACCCCGTCCCCGGGACGACGAGGACGACGACTGGTCCGAGCGGTCCTATCTGGAGCCGCTCTGAGCCGGGGTGTCGTCCGCCATCGCGTTGGCCTCGTCGATCCGGGCCATATGCTCTTCGGCCCAGTTCCGGAGCGCCGCCAGCGGCACGTCGAGCGACCGGCCGAGGTCGGTCAGCCGGTAGTGCACGCGGGGCGGCACGGTGGGCTCCACCCGGCGGTCGACGAGCCCGTCGCGGACCAGGCTGTGCAAGGTCACCGAGAGCATTTTCTGGGACACGCCGGGGATCCTGCGCCGTAACTCGGCGAACCGAACCTCGTCCGGAGCCGCCTCCGCGAGAACCTTGACCGCCATCGACGTCCATTTCGTGCCGATGCGGTCCAGCAGACGGCGAGTGGGGCATTCGGGGTCGAACAGATCGCCGCGCCGTGTCCGCTCGGAGGTCACCTGGAGCTCACCACCTGTGGGGAAAGTGCCGCCTTGGCGGCACGCCGGAAGTTACCTACGGTTTTCTGGTAACCAATGGTAACCACAGTGGAGGCGACGTGCCCGAGGTACGACGGATCGGCATCAACGGCATCGAGGCCGGCGTGGCCGTCGCGGGAAGTGGGCCCGCGGTCCTGCTGCTGCACGGCTTCCCGCACACCTGGCGGCTCTGGAGCGAGGTCATCGGCCCGCTGGCAGGGAACCACCGGGTCATCGCCCCGGATCTGCGCGGGCTCGGCGGCAGCACCCGCGCCGCGGACGGTTACGACGCGGGCACGCTGGTCGCCGACGCCGAAGGCATTCTCGACGCCCTCGGCGAATCCAAGGCGGACGTCGTCGCCATCGACGCCGGCACGCCGGTCGCCCTCCTGCTCGCCCTGCGGCGGCCGGATCTGGTGCGGCGGCTCGTCGTGATGGAGTCGCTGGCAGGTGCGCTGCCCGGCGCCGAGGACTTCCTGGCGGGCGGCCCGCCGTGGTGGTTCGGCTTCCACGCCGTCCCCGGCCTCGCCGAAAGGGTCCTGATCGGGCACGAGGCGGAGTACATCGACTGGTTCCTCGCGGCGGGCACGCTCGGCCGCGGCGTGCCGCCCGAGATCCGCGACGCCTTCGTCGACGCCTACACCGGGCAGGACGCCCTGCGCTGCGCCTTCTCCTACTATCGCGCCATGCCGGACACCGCGCGCCAGATCGGCGAAGCGGTGGCGGGCGGTCGCCTCACCATGCCCACGATGACGATCGGCGCCCACCCGGTCGGCCGTGCGCTGGAACGGCAATTGCGTCCCGTCGCCGACGACCTCACCGGTCACCTCATCGAGGACTGCGGCCACATCATCCCGCTGGACCGGCCCGCGGAACTGCTCCGCCTGCTGACCCCGTTCCTCGCCGTTCCTTGAGCCCCAGGCACGATCAAGCGCATGACGCGTGAGACAGAGGACGGTTCGCTGTACGGCACGATCTTCCGGCGACGGGACACCAGGGCCGAGTTCACCGGCGAGCCGATTCCGGAAGAGGTGCTGCGCCGAGTGCTGAGCGCGGCCCACGCCGCGCCGAGTGTGGGCCTGTCACAGCCTTGGGATTTCGTCCTGGTGTCCGATGTGGACCTTCGAAAGCGGTTTCGCGAGCACGTGCTGGCCGAACGGGAAGTGTTCGAAGACCGGTTGGACGCCGAACGGGCCGGTGTCTTCGCGAACATCAAGATCGAGGGGATCGTCGAATCCTCGATGGGGATCGTGGTCGGTTACGACCCGGCACGCGGCGCGCCCGACGTGCTGGGAAGGCACGCGATCGCCGACGCCGGCCTGTACTCGGTGTGCCTGGCCATTCAGAACCTTTGGCTGGCGGCGACCGCCGAAGGGCTCGGCGTCGGCTGGGTCAGCTTCTATCGCGAGGAGTTCCTGCGCGAATTGGTCGGTTTCCCCGGAAACGTCCGTCCGGTGGCGTGGTTGTGCGTCGGCCAGGTGCGGGACCTGCCCACCGCCCCCGATCTGGAGCGGCACGGCTGGCGGGAACGGCTTCCGCTCGACGCCGTGCTGCATCACGAACGGTACGAGCCGCGTGGATGAGCAAGCGCCCGATTCAGGCGATTGGCGCGGGGTAAGGCAAAGGTGGCGTGTTGCGAAAGTGGCTTTCGCGACGTCGTTTCGCCGCTCGGGTGTTCCCAATGTCGCATTTGGGACGCTGAGTGTCTCTAATGCGACATTGGGAACACCCGAACCCCAGCGTGCCGCCGCAAGCGCCGCGTGAGCCGAGTTTGTCCCGAAAGCCGGCGGGGCCACGAGCGGACCCCATGAAGTGTCCCTTGTGGACGAACAAGGCCGCTTATCCCTCACCAGGCCGGTCCCGGCCGGCCAGGGCGGACGCGATCAGTGCGACAGCCGGATCGGCGTCCCCGGCGAGCCGCCCCAGCAGGTCGCCCGCCTTGGCCCCCGGAATCTCCGCCAGGGCTTGGACCACGCGGATCCGGACCGCGGAATCCTCGGTGAGCGCGTCGGCCAAGGCGTCCACGATCCGTTCCTCCGACCGAGGGTTCTCCACCAGCGCGCCCAGGACCTCCGCGGCTTCGACGTCGTTCGTGCCGTCGGCGATCATGCGGACCAGGACGGGGATGGCCGCGGTCGTACCTCTCCCGCCCAGGGCGAGCGCGGCGGGCCCGCGCACCCTCGCGTCGGAGTCCCCGAGCGCCTCCGTGAGCGCCTTGTCCGCTTCCTCGCCGGTGATCTCGGTCAGCGCCAGCACCGCGCGCTGCCGGACGTCGGCGTCGTCCTCACGCAGTCCCGCCGCCACCTCGGCCACTCCGTCGCCGCCCGCTCGTGCGAGAGCCCAGCGCAGGGCTCCGGCGACGTTCGGGTCGGCCTCGGTCAGGATCGCGCCGGCGATCCGGTCGGCGGGAACCGGCAGGTCTTCGGCCGGATTCAGGACGGCCTGCTGGCGGCGTGCCGCGTGAGGCGAAGTGAGCCCTCGCAGGAGTTCCACGATGCGGAGGGCGTCCTGCCAGTCCGAGGGCGCGGACGCGTCGACCGTGCGCAGCCGCGCGAGCAGCTCCTGTTCCCGGTTCAGCCGGTCTTCCGCCTGGCGGATGAGGTCGCCGACCAGCGTCGACGGCGTGAAGGTCGGGTCCTCCAGCGCGCGCGAGATCTGGCGCAGCGACAACCCCAGCGAGCGCAGGCTCTCCACGTGGAAGATCCGGCGGATGTCCTCGTCCTGGTACTCCCGGTAGCCGCCGACGGTGCGTCCCGTCGGCCGCACCAGCCCGAGGGAGTCGTAGTGGCGCAGCATCCGGGAGCTCACTCCCGAACGCCGCGCCACCTCGCCGATCAGCACGCCGATCCTCCGGCCTGCGGACCGAGCGCCACGATCCGTTTCGCTTCGTCCGCGGTCACGTCGAAACCCGCTTCCGGGTCGCGGCGGAGCCGCTCCGTGGCGAAGGCGTGTGCGCGCACCGCGTCGTCGCGGCTCTCCAAGGCCTTCCGCAGGGCAGGCTCGCAGGCGTCCCCGAGCGCGACGAGCGCCCGGCTGAGGCTCAGCCGCCTGTTCCGGTCACCTCGGCCGAGCTCGATGGCCAGTTCCGCGGCCAGCCCGGCCCGTGCGTCCTCCGGCACGAGGATGACGGCCGCACGCCAGGCGCTCCGCGCGACCTCGTCGTCGGTGTCGTGCAACAGGGACTCGGTGATCGCGGGCCAGGCGGTGCGGTCCCCGATCTTCGACAGGGTGTGCAACGCCTGGCTCCGGGCCTGCGCCCGCTCGGACCGGAGCTCCGTCAAGAGCCTGGGCACCGTGCTCGCCGGCGGGAGCCGGGTCAACGCCCAGGTGAGCATGTCGCGGACGAAGAAGTCCGGCTCGACAGCGCAGCGCGCGACGAGGGCGTCGGTGAAGCGCGCGTCGGGCCGGGTGCCCGCGGCCATGGCGGCCTTGAGCCGCGTCGACGAGTCCTCGGCGCCGAGCGCGTCGAGCAGCGGTGTGTCCGTGGTCGGGTTCATGGGGAACCACCTCCTGCGCTTCAGTGAAGACCTTGTCACGATGTCAAGGTCAACCCCGGAGCGCCGGAACCCGGCGTGTCGGCCTCAGCGCAGCTTGTCGACCTCGGCGATCCGCTCCCAGCGGGCACCGAGCGCGTTGAGCAACGCCGCCATGTCGACGTCGTCGTCGCCGTCGAGGAGCGCCTTGTCCAGGCGGCGGGCGCGGCGGTTCACCTGGCTCAGGACCGACTTGCCCTCGTCGGTGAGCGAAAGCAGTTTGCGGCGCGCGTCGTGCGGGGATTCGACGCGCTGGATGAGACCCCGCCGTTCGAGCCTGCGGCACAGGTCGGCCATCGTCGAGGTGTCGAGCGCGACGGCTCCCGCGAGGGAACTCTGGTCGCTGCCGGGATAGGCGCGGACCGCCGACAGGACCGCGAACTGGGGACCGGTCAGCACCGGATCCACGTGGCGGTTCCACGCGGCGAGGTACGCCTGGTACAGCCTGCGCGCGCCGTAGCCGGGAGCCGCCAGCAGGTCCGACGGCGTCGCGGGTGTGACGGCCGGCGTGTCGTCCCTGCGCCGGCCCGTGCGCGCCGATTCACCCATCGTTGCTCCTTGTCGGCTCCAACCCGCTGTCCGGGCCCCCGCGGTGATCCTACGTGTCCGGACGGTCGCTCACGGGCAGGCCGCCGAGATCTGTCCGCGGTCACCTCTTGCGTATCCGGATAGTACGTGTTCGTATGAAGGCCGGTCTTCCGTACCCGGATAGTACGTGCTCGGATCAATATGGAGGTGGTCGGCGATGGACCGGAACCTGTTCAACGACATCTGTTTGCGCCAGTTGACGTTCTCGGGGGTGCACGAGGGCGAGACCGTGGTGGTGCTGACCCGCGGCGGGGAGCGCGCGGAGTACGCCGACGCCTTCCTGTGGGCCGCCCAGCAACTGGGCGCCTCGGCGTACCACATGCGGCTGCCGTCGCCGGTCAGCGCAGCGGGCGCGTGGGCGGTCGGCGACTCGGGGCTCGGGAACATCCCGCTGGCGGTCGAGGCGCTCAAGAGCGTGGACATGGTCGTCGACTGCACGTTCCTGTTGTTCAGCAAGGAACAGTTCGCCATCCAGGACGCGGGCACCCGGATCCTCACCGCCGTCGAACCGCCCGAGCTGCTGGCCAGGCTCATGCCGACGAAGGAACTGCGCGAGCGGGTGGAGATCGGCGCGGAACTCCTCGCCAAGGCGGGCACGATGCGGATCACCAGCCCGGCGGGCACCGACGTCACCTATCAGCTCGGCGTGTACCCGACGCTGTCCGAATACGGCTACACCGACACCCCCGGCCGCTGGGACCACTGGCCGGCGGCGTTCGTGTTCACCGGCGGCGCCGACGACGGCGTCGACGGGAAGATCGTGCTTTCGCCGGGGGATGTCCTGCTGCCGTTCAACACCTACGTACAGACCCCGGTGGAGATCACCATCGAGCAGGGATTCATCCGGGACATCCGCGGCGGCGCCGGATCGTCCGGGCTGGACGCGGATCTGCTGCGCTCGTACATCGAGAGCTTCGAGGATCCTCGCGGCTACGGCATGAGCCACGTGGGCTGGGGGCTCGACGAGCGCGCCCACTGGCACGGCCTGACCCAGTTCCCCGGCGGGATGGGCATGGAACTGCGGAGTTTCTACGGCAACGTCATGTTCTCCATCGGCCCGAACAACGAGCTCGGCGGCCCGAACGACACGCCCTGCCACTTCGACATCCCGATGCGCGGCAATTCCCTTTACCTCGACGACGAACTGATCGTCGACAACGGAGAGCTGACCGTCGCCGAGATGCGTCCGGCGGCCCGCCGATGAGCGACCACCACATCGGGATGATCGTCCCCAGCTCGAACCTCACGATGGAGACCGAGCTGCCGCGGATGCTGCGCGCCAGGGAGGAGGCCGAGCCGGGGGACCGGTTCGTCTTCCACTCCGCGCGGGCCAGGATGCGCCACGTCGAACCCGAACAGCTGCGGGCGATGAACGCCCAGGCCGGACGCGCGGCGGCCGAACTCGCCGACGCCAAGCCCGACGTGGTCGCCACCGCGTGCCTGGTGGCGATCATGGCCCAGGGACCCGGTTACCACTGCACCGCCGAGGACGACATCACGCGCGTACTGCGCGAGGAGGGTTGCGAAGCGCCGGTCGTCTCCAGCGCCGGTGCGCTGCTGTCCGGGCTCGGCGCGCTCGGCGCCCGCAAGGTCGCGATCATCACGCCGTACATGAAGCCGTTGACCAAGGCGGTGGCGGACTACATCGAGGACGCCGGGTTCGAGGTCGCCGACGCGCTTTCCCTCGAAGTGCCGGACAACCTCGCCGTCGCCCGGCTCGACCCGGCGGGACTGCGGGAGCATCACCGCAAACTGAATCTGTCCGATGTGGACGCACTCGTGCTTTCCGCCTGTGTCCAGATGCCTTCACTGCCCGCGATCCAGCCGGTGGAGGACGAGATCGGGATCCCGGTGCTCTCGGCGGCGACGGCGACGGCGTACCGGATCCTGTCGGAACTCGGTGTGGAGCCCCTGGTGCCCGGTGCCGGCAGTTTGCTCGATGGCGCGAAAGCAATGACGAAGACGGGAGGCGGGCATGGCCGCGAGTCAGTCGTTTGAGGTCGTTGTCGTCGGCGGCGGGCTCGGTGGGCTCTGTGCCGCGTTGTCCCTACGGCAACGGGGTCTGCGCGTCACCGTGGTCGAGGCCGCCCCTGCGCTGGGCGAGATCGGCGCGGGGATCCAGACCGCGCCGAACGCGAGCCGGATCCTCATCGGGCTCGGCCTGCGCGCCCGGCTCGAGCGGGTGCGGACCGAGCCGCAGGACCAGGTGCGCCGTCGCTGGGCCGACGGGAGCATCATCGCCCAGCTGGAGCTCGGCAGGCGCGTGACCGACCAGTACGGCGCGCCCTATTGGCACTATCACCGCGCCGACCTGCACGGAGTCCTGCTGGACGCCTGCCTCGATCCGGACGTCCCCGGCCCGGTGGTGCGGGTGGCGACCGGCGCGCGGGTGGTCGACCTCGACCGGACGGTCCCGGAGCGGCCCACCGTCATCACCGCCGACGGACGGCGGTTCACCGGTGACATCGTGGTCGGCGCGGACGGCATCCGGTCTTCGGTGCGCGATCTCGCCGGCTTCGACGACACCCTCGCGTTCTCCGGCGAGATGGCCTACCGGGCCCTGATCTCAGGCGATCTGATCGCGCAGGACCCCGCGACGCGGTTCCTCGCCGACCGGTACCACTCCACGATCTGGTACGGCCCCAACAAACACCTGGTGCACTACATGATCCGCGGCGGGGAGTACCTCAACGTGGTCGCGATCGTGCCGTGCACCGAAGCCGTGGCCAAGGACTGGAGCGGCCCGGCCACCGCCGCCGAACTCGCCGCCGAGTACCACGACTGGGACGATCGGGTACCGACGATGCTGGCGAAGGCGAAGGACGAGGACGTCTCGGTGTGGGCGATGTACCGCCGCCGCCGTGACCCGGTCTGGGTCGACGGCCGGGTCGCCCTACTCGGCGACGCGTGCCACGCGATGCTGCCGTACCAGGCCCAAGGCGCGTCGCAGGCGATGGAAGACGCCGCGGTGCTCGCCGAGGAGCTGGGGCGGGTGACCCGCGACGGGATCGACGGTGCTTTGATCCGCTACGTGGACCGGCGCGCCAAGCACGCGGGGATGGTGCAGGACGCCTCGCTGCAGAACATGGACTTCTACCACCTGCCCGACGGTCCCGAGCAGCGCGAACGGGACGAGAAGCTGCGGCGCTTCGACGGGGAATCCGACGTGTCCTACGACTGGCTGTGGAACGGCAGCCCGCTCACCGACCCCGACACCGAGTCCATCCACTACCAGTTCGCCCGCTGAGGCGCGCTGGCCGGCAATCGCAATGGAGCGGTTCATGCGTACTGGTGATCAGATCGTCCAGGACCTGCCCTGGCGTTGGAGCGTGCAGGGAAAGATCTTCCTCATCGGCGGGCTGGGCTACATGTTCGACGCCTGGGACGTCGCGCTGAACGGATTCCTCACCCCGCTCGTCGGGACGGAATTCGGCCTGTCCGCCGGCGGGAAAGGCCTGGTGGCCACCGCGAACCTGATCGGCATGGCCGTCGGCGCGGTCGTCTGGGGCACGATCGCGGACCGGATCGGCCGGAAGAAGGCGTTCAGCGTCACGCTGCTGCTGTTCGCGCTGTTCTCAGTGCTCGGGGCGTTCGCCCCCAACGTCGAGACGTTCCTGGCCCTGCGTTTCCTGGCGGGGATCGGCCTCGGCGGCTGTATCCCGGTGGACTACGCGATCGTCAGCGAGTTCTCCCCGCGTAAGCATCGCGGCCGGGTCCTGTCCGCGATGGACGGCTGGTGGCCGATCGGGACCACGCTGGCCGCCGTCACCGCGACGCTGCTGCTCCCGGTCGAGGGGAACTGGCGCTGGATGCTGGTGCTGATGATCCTGCCGGCGCTGCTGCTGTTCTGGGTGCGGCGTGGGGTCCCGGAATCACCGCTGTACCTGGTGCGCAAGGGCCGCGAGGCGGAGGCGCGGGCCGTGATCGACGATCTCGTGCGCCGCACGGGCGCGACACCGGAGCCGTACTCGGTCCCGCCCGCGGTGGTCGAGGACACCCGTGGTGGCGCGGTCGCGGCCGCGTTCGACCAGCTGCGCCGGGTGTGGGCGTTCAACCCGCGGATCACGGCGGTGGCGTGGTCGCTGTTCATCAGCGTCATGCTGGTCTACTACGCCGCGCTCAGCTGGATGCCGTCGATCCTGCGGGCTCAGGGATTCGGCGAGATCGCCGCCTTCGCGTCGACCGCGCTCATGAACGCGACCGGCATCGTCGGTGTCGCGGTGGCCGTGCTCCTGGTCGACAAGGTCGGCCGCAAGCGGATCATCATGGTCGCCGGCCCGCTCACCGCGCTGTCGCTCGTGGTGTTCTCCCTGCTGCTCGACACGCCTGCCGCGGCGGTCGTGGCGATCGGCGCGTTCGGCCTGTTCGCGCTGGTGGTCATCCCGGTGATGTACGCCTACGTGTCCGAGCTGTACCCGACGGAACTCCGGGCTTCGGGATTCGGCTGGGCGTCGTCGTCGAGCCGGGCGATCACCGGTTTCGCGCCGCTGCTGTTCGGGAGCGTGCTGTGGCCGGTGCTCGGCTTGCCCCTCACCTTCGCCGTGCTGGGTGTCCTCGTGGTGGCCGCGGTCCTGTTCATGATGACGGGCGCGCCGGAGACCCGCGGCCGCGAACTCGACCGGATCGTCGACCCGGTCGAGCCATCCGCCGAGACCAGGCCGGCTCTGTGAAGCCCGCCGCGTTCCGGTACCACCGGGCCCACGACGTCACCGACGCCGTCGGCCTGCTCGGCGAGCTCGCCGCGGCGGGCGAGGACCCGAAGCTCATCGCGGGCGGGCAGAGCCTGATGCCGATGATGAACTTCCGGCTCGCCCGGCCGACGGCGCTGGTGGATCTGGGCCCCCTGCGGCGGGAACCGGCGCTGAACTCGTTCCGGCGTAACGGTTCCAGCCTCACGATCGGCGCGCTGGTCACCCACCGGACGGTCGAGGTGGCCGAGTTCGGGCCGGATTTCGACGTGCTGTCCCGCGCGATGCGGTGGGTGGGGCATCTGCCGATCCGGTCCCGCGGAACGGTGGCGGGCAGCGTCGTCCACGGTGACGCGACCGCGGAATGGTGCCTGCTCGTCCTGTTGCTCGACGCGGTGATCGTCGCCGAAGGCCCGCGCGGGCCCAGGGAGATCCCGGCCGAGGAGATGTTCCACGGCTTCTACACCACGGCCGTCGAACCCGACGAGGTCGTGACCGCAGTGCGCTTCACCCGCCCGTCGCCCCGGGCCGCGTTGACCGAGTTCGCCCGCCGTCACGGCGATTTCGCGATCGTCGACGCCGCTGTGAGCATCGACGCGGAGCACGGGGGCCGGATCGTGCTCGGCGGTGTGGCCCCGGCGCCCGTCCGGGTGCCCGAGGCCGAGGCGCTGCTCGACGGCGGTGTCCCCGGGCCGGACCTGTTCGCCGAATGCGGGGAGGCCGCGGCGGCGGCCATCGATCCGCCGGACGACGCGGCGGGAAGTGCCGCCTACCGACGGCGGCTGGCGCGCACCCTCGTCACCCGGGCGCTGCACGAGGCCTGGGAGAAAGGAGAAACGCGATGACCGCGCGGTTCGACGGGCGCGACGGCCGCTGGGTCGGCGCGTCCGTCCCCCGGCGCGAAGACCCCCGGTTCCTCACCGGCCGGGGCCGGTTCGTCGACGACATCCAGCTGCCCGGGATGCTGCACGCGGCCTTCGTCCGCTCGACGGTCGCGCACGGCACGATCACCGGGATCGATCTGTCGGCCACTTTGGCGGTCGATGGCGTCGTCGCCGCCTACACGGCGCGGGATCTCGATCTCGGTGACATCGTCGCCCTGCTCGACCGTCCTCCCGAGGAGTTCTCGCCGACCGCGATGCCCATCCTCGCCAGGGAGAAGGTGCGGTTCACCGGCGAACCGGTGGCGCTGGTCGTCGCGCGAGATCCGTACAGCGCCGAGGACGGCGTCGAAGCCGCGGTGGTGGATTACGAGCCGCTCGGCGCGATCGTGTCGGAGGAGTCGGCGTTCGCCGCGGACGCGCCGCTCGTCCACGACGAGGCGCCCGGCAACGTGCTGGTCGACGTGTCGATGTTCGACACACCCGGTGTCGACGCGGCGTTCGAGGCAGCCCGCGCGGGCGGCGGCCGCGTGGTCGAAGTCGTCACGAAGAGCGGACGGCAGAACGCGCTCCCGCTCGAGACGCGGGGAGTGGTCGCCTCCTGGGACGATCATGACGACCAGTTGCTCGTCCAGATGTGCACGCAGGTGCCGCATCAGGTGCGCACGGCGATGGCCCGTTCGCTGCGGGTCCCCGAACGCACCGTACGAGTCACCGTCCCGGACATGGGCGGGGGTTTCGGGCAGAAATGCGTCGTCGGCCGTGAGGAGATCGCGGTCGCGGCGGCGGCCCGGCGGCTGAACCGGCCGGTGAAGTGGATCGAAGACCGCCGTGAGGCGCTGACGGCCGGATTCCTTGCCAGGGAACAGCGTTACCGCACGCTGGCGGCGTTCGACGAGGACGGGCGGATCACCGCGCTGGACGTCGACGTCGTCTGCGACATGGGCGCGTACTCCTGTTACCCGTTCACGGCGGGGATCGAGCCGCTGATGGCGTCGGCCGAGATGCCGAGCGTGTACCAGGTGCCCGAGTACCGCGTCCGCGCCCGCGCCATCGCGAGCAACAAGGCACCGACGGCGCCCTACCGCGGGGTCAGCCGGCCGCAGTACGTGATGGCGATCGAACGGGTCATGGAACGCGCGGCCAGGGAACTCGGCCTCGATCCGGTCGAGATCCGGCGGCGCAACGTGATCACGCAGTTCCCGTACACCGGCGTCAACGCCATCACCTACGACCCCGGCACCTACCGCGAATCGCTCGAACTCGCCGAAGCGGCGATCCGGGACGAGGGCTGGTACGAGTTCCGGGACCGTGCCGCCGCCGAGGGCAGGCATATCGGCATCGGCTACTGCTGCTTCTCCGAGCGGACCGGATACGGCTCGGGTGCCTTCGCCAAGCGGAAGATGGCGGTGGTCCCCGGTTTCGACATCTCCGAGATCCGGATGGACACCACCGGCTCCGTCGTGGTCACCAGCGGCACCATGAACCACGGCCAGTCCCACGAGACGACGCTGGCGCAGATCGTGGCCGACCGGCTGGGGCTGCACCTCGACCAGGTCAAGCTCCGCCAGGGCGACACCGAGCGCATCGCCTACGGGTGGGGGACTTTCGCGTCCCGCTCGGTGACGATCGGCGGCTCGGCGGTGTCACTCGCGGCAGACAAGCTCGGCGAACTGTTGTGCAGGATCGCCGCGCACCTGCTCGAGACGAGTCCCGACAACGTCCGGCTCGACGGCGACGGAGGTGTCGTCCAGATCGACGATCCGGAGCGGCGCGCGTCGTTCGAGGAGATCGCCGACGTGGCCTATCTGCGCAGTCACCTGCTGCCCAAGGACGTCGAACCGACGTTGACGGCCACGGCGAGCTTCGACGTGCCCGGCGACGGCACGTTCTCCAACGCCACGCACGCAGTGGTGGTCGAGGCCGATCCGGGCACCGGCCAGATCAAGATCCTGCGCTACGCCTGTGTCGAGGACTGCGGCGTGGTGATCCATCCGCAGGTCGTCGACGGCCAGTGCCGTGGCGGGATCGCGCAGGGCATCGCCGGCGCGCTGTTCGAGGAGGTCACCTACGCGGGCAACGGGGAACCGTCGGCAGCGAGCTTCATCGACTACCTCGTCCCGACCGCGACGGAGATCCCCGACATCACCGTCACCCACCTCGAAACCCTTTGCGCCTTCACGGAAAACGGTGCGAAGGGCGCGGGGGAGGGCGGCACCATCGGCGCGCCGGCCGCGGTGCTGAACGCGATCAACGACGCGCTGCGCCGCACCGGGGTCGAACTCGACACGACCCCGGTCCATCCGCAGACCGTGCTCGCCGCGCTCGACGCGGAGATCCACCAGGAAGTGAGCGTCCCATCATGAGCGACCGGCACCTGATCGTCCTGAACGTCAACGGCGAGGCGCACGAGGCTCTCGTCGAGCCGCGCAAGACCCTGCTCGACGTCCTGCGTCACGACCTCGGTCTCACCGGCACCCACGTCGGCTGCGAGCACGGCGTGTGCGGTGCCTGCACCGTTCTCGTCGACGAGGAACCGGTGCGGGCGTGCCTGATGTTCGCCGTCCAGGCGGAGTCGGCCGAGATCCGCACGGTCGAATCGCTGGGGCGCGACGGGGAACTTTCCGATCTGCAGCGGTCTTTCAGCGAGCATCACGGCCTGCAGTGCGGCTTCTGCACGCCCGGGTTCCTCATGCTGGCCGAAGGATTCCTCGCCCAGCGGCCGGACGCGGGCCGCGAGGAGATCCGCGAGGCCGTCTCGGCGAACCTGTGCCGCTGCACCGGTTACCAGACCATCGTGGACGCGATCGAGGCGACCGCGACCCGCCGATGCCACGCCAAGGAGAAGGAGGCGACAGCGTGATCCTGGAAAACCAGCTGTCCGTACCGGCCGGACCCGACGAGGTCTTCGCGTTGATCAACGACGTCGAGCGGGTGGCCGGTTGCCTGCCGGGCGCGACCCTCGACGGACGGCAGGACGACGCCTATCTCGGCCGCGTCAAGGTCAAGGTCGGCCCGATCACCGCCGCCTACTCGGGCACCGTGCGGTTCACCGACGTCACCGCCGCCGACCGCAGCCTGCGGCTCGTGGCCAGGGGAGCGGACGCCCACGGCAACGGCGACGCCGAGGCCGACGTGACGCTGACCGTGCGCGAGGCACCCGGCGGCGCCACCATCGAGTTGCGCACCGATCTGTCGATCCGCGGCAAGCTCGCCCAGTTCGGCAAGGGCGCGATCGGCGCCGTCTCCACCCGGCTGCTCGACCAGTTCGCCCGCAATCTCGCGGACCAATTGGAAGGCCGTCCCGCGCCGGCGGTGAAACCCGCTCCGGCCGACGGCGGCGAGGCCCTCGACGGTCTGGCGATGCTGGTGCCCGACAACGTCAAACGCTATGGCGTGATCGCGGCCGCCGCGGCCCTCGGCTTGTTCCAGGGCTGGCTGCTGGGCCGGATCCGTACTCAGGACAAACTGATCAAGGAGTTGCAGCGTGCCCGTCGATGAAGGCCTCGACAGCGTGTACGACCGAGCCGGTTTCGGCGCGAGCGTGCCGCGCGGATCGCGCCCGGCCCTGGTCGTGGTCGACCTGACCCGTGGGTTCACCGAGCCCGGCTTCCCGTCCGGAGCCGACCTCACCGCCGAGGTGGCCGCGACCGCCGCCCTCGTCGCCGAGGCGCGCCGGCAGGACGTACCGGTGATCTACACCGCGATCAGCTACACACCCGCCGAAGCGGACGGCGACGCCGTCGCGTGGCTCCGGAAAGCCCCCGGGATGCGGGCGCTGCGCGAAGGAAGCGAGGCGATCGCCCTCGACCCTCGGCTCGAACAGCGTGAAAGCGACCATCTCATCCTGAAGAAGGGCGCGTCGGCGTTCCACGGGACCTCGCTGGCGGCGCTCCTGACGAGTCTGGGCACGGACACCGTCGTCGTCTGCGGCGCGACGACTTCGGGATGCGTCCGAGCGACCGCGGTCGATGCCGTCCAGTCGGGCTTCAACACCCTGGTCGTCCGGGAAGCCTGCGGTGACCGCGCGCGGGGACCGCACGACGCCGCTTTGTTCGACCTGCAAGCGAAATACGCGGACGTCGTCGGCCTCGACGATGCCGTGGCGTACCTCGCGGATCAGGATCACCGCACGGTCGGTCGACCCGCGTTGGCGGATCTCGGCGACGTTCCGGCGACCAGCCGTTGGGTGCGCTCGGGATCGGTCCGGCTGCACGTGCTCGACTATGGGCCGTCCGACGGGGTTCCGGTGCTCGTGCTGCCGGGGATCACCAGCCCGGCGGTCACGATGGACTTCGTCGCGCGGGAGCTCACGGACCTCGTGCGCCCGCTCGTACTCGACGTCCGCGGACGCGGGCTTTCCGATGACGCGCCGGATTACGACCTGGCGAGCTACGCCGCGGACGTCGAGGCGGTCGTGGACGGACTCGGGCTGCGCGATCCGATCCTGTTCGGACACTCCATGGGCGCGCGGATCGCCGCACGGGCCGCCACCGGCCGGCCGTACCGGGGCACGGTGCTGGCCGACCCGCCGCTGAGCGGCCCCGGAAGGGCGCCGTACCCCACCACCCTCGACGCCTTCCTCGGGCAACTCGCGCAGGCCCGCCGGGGCACCGACGCCGATGAGGTCGCCCGGTCCTGGCCGCGATGGCCGCGCCGGGAACAGGAACTGCGTGCTCGCTGGCTGTCTTCGTGTTCCCGTTCCGCGATCGCCGCGACCCACGCCGGGTTCGAATCGGAGGACTTCTTCGACGACTGGCCGAAGGTGCCCGCTCCGACGTACTTCCTGTACGGCGGCGCGAGTCCGGTCGTCACCGCCGCCGGGGCGGCCGAAGCGGCTGAGCGCAATCCGTCGGCGGAACTCGTCGAGATCCCGGGGGCCGGGCACATGATCTTCTGGGACGAGCCCGAAGCCGCCCTCGGCGCTTTGCGGGACGCTTTGCGAAAGCTGCTGTGAGCGGGTTGCGAAAGCCACTTTCGCAACGGGACCGGGCCGACGGTGTCCGTGAAGGCCTCCTTGCCTACCCTGAGGGTAGTGAAGGGGCCCTTCACGGATGTCAGCGATGGTCGTGAGTGGCTCCCCGGCCGAGACGTGTCGCGAAAGCCACTTTCGCGACGTCTGATGTCTCGAAAGTGGCTTTCGCGACATGGCCGCCACGCGGTCGCGAGCCGAGCGGCGTCTCACGCCGCATGGGCCAGCGTCAGCGCACCACCCGCCGCCGAAAGCACCAGAACGGACCACCGGACAGAGCGTTCGCCGACCCGGCGGCTCAGCGCCCGTCCCAGCAGATCACCGGCGAGAGCCGCGCCCGCCACCGCGACGAGGACGCTCACGGGCACCTCCACCCAGCCGAGGCTGGGCAGTGCCACCAGGCCGAGCAGGAAGAAGTAGATCGACAGCGTCCCGCGAGTCTCGTCCGCGCCCCAGCCCGCACTCGCCCCGTACACGGCCACGGCGGGACCGGAGAGTCCGGCGACGGAGTTCATCGCCGCGCTCAGCACGCCCGCGCCGACGGCGCCCGTCCTGCCCGCCAGCCGTCTGCTGGTGACACCGCTCGCCAGCACGCCGACCGCGAGGACACAGCAGCCACCCGCGGCGAGCAGCAGAGGCCGCGCGGGAACGCCGCGCACCACGAACGCGACGAGCGGGGTGAAGACCACCGCGGGCACCGTCAGCCACGCGACCTGCTTCCACCTGATCGCCCGCCAATGGGTGATCGCGACCGCCAGGTAGACCGGGAAGCCGAGCAGCAGGGTGAGCCGGACGGCGTCGAGCGGGCCCAGCGCCAGCGCGAGAAACGGCACGCACAGCAGGGAAAGCCCCATACCCGACAGACGTTGGGCGACGACCCCGGCCGCCGCCGCGAGCGAGGTCATGGCCAGGGTTCCCACCGGTCCATTGTGGAGCCGGCGTTCGAACCCCGGTAGCCGGTATCCGGCGAGGACGTCATAGCCCATCGCTATGACCGCTGACTGGACCCGTCGATCGCGCGGGTTCTGGCACTTCTGGCCGTTCCAGCCGTGCCGCACGCTCAGCGTCATTGCCTTTGGAACAGACGGGAGCGTGAGATGAAGATCGGTGTCCCTCGTGAAGTCAAGAACCACGAGTACCGGGTCGCGGTGACGCCCGCGGGCGTGCACGAATTCACTTCGGCCGGGCATGAGGTGTTCGTCGAACGCGGAGCAGGCGAAGGGTCCTCCGTGCGCGACGAGGACTACGCCGCGGCCGGGGCGAAGGTGCTCGACAGCGCCGACGACGTCTGGGCGACCGGAGACCTCGTGCTCAAGGTCAAGGAGCCGATCGCGGAGGAGTACCACCGGCTGCGCCACGACCAGCTGCTGTTCACGTACCTGCACCTCGCCGCGAGCGAGCCGTGCACGAGGGCGCTGCTGGACGCGGGCACGACGTCGGTGGCCTACGAGACGGTGCAGCTGCCGAACGGTTCGCTGCCCCTGCTGTTCCCGATGAGCGAGGTCGCCGGACGGCTGGCCCCGCAGGTCGGCGCGCAGACGCTGATGCGCGCCAACGGCGGGCGGGGTGTGCTCATCGGCGGCGTCTCCGGCGTGGCCCCGGCGCGGGTGGTCGTCCTCGGCGCCGGTGTCGCGGGCATGAACGCGGTCGCCGGCGCGGCCGGGACCTGGGCCGACGTCGTCCTGTTCGACAAGAACGTCGACAAGCTCCGTGCCGCCGACCGGATGTACCAGGGCCGGATCCGCACCGCCGCGACCAACGCGTACTCGATCGAGGAGGCCGTACTCGAAGCCGATCTCGTGATCGGCGCGGTGCTCGTGCCGGGAGCCAAGGCGCCGAGCCTGGTATCGAACGAACTCGTGTCCCGGATGAAGCCGGGCAGCGTGCTCGTCGACATCTCCGTCGACCAGGGCGGCTGCTTCGAGGACACGCGGCCGACCACGCACGCGGAACCGACGTTCACCGTGCACGACTCGGTGTTCTACTGCGTCGCCAACATGCCCGGCGCCGTGCCGCACACCTCGACGTACGCGCTGACGAACGTGACGCTGCCGTACGCGCTGGAGCTGGCGAACAACGGTCTCTCCGGCGCCCTCGCGCGATGCCCGGAGCTGCGCGGCGGGGTCAGCACGGTGGACGGGCGGCTGACGTCCGCGCCGGTCGGTGAGGCGCTCGGGATCGACTCGGCCGCGCTGGACGACGTGCTCGGTTAGGTGGTGCGGGCCGGGATCTGGAGCTAGGTTCAGATCCCGGTCCCGTCGCCGAGAGGGAGGTGCCGTTGCCGCGAACGTTGATCGAAATCGACCGGACGTCCGCCGAGCCGCTCTACCGGCAGGTGCGGCGCGCCATCGAGCACGGCATCGCGATCGGCACCTTCGACCCGGCGCACCGGCTGCCGAGCTCGCGTGAGCTGGCCGCCGAACTGAGCGTTTCCCGCAACACCATCAACCTCGCCTACCAGGAGCTGGTCGCCGAAGGGTTCGTGGAGAGCCGGGAACGCAGCGGGCTGTTCATCAACGCGGAGATGCGGCCGCATTGCGCCGTGCAGGAGCGCGGCACCACCCCGGCCATCGACTGGAGCGCGCGGGTCCGCCGGTACCCGGATGCCGGGGTGCCGCATATCGAGAAACGCCCGGACTGGCACACGTATCCGTACCCGTTCCTCGCCGGCCAGGTCGACGTCACCGCGTTCCCGGCGCGGTCGTGGACCCGCTGCCTGCGCGACGCGCTGTACCGGCCGCACGTGTTCCCGAGCCTGCAGGACAGCGTCGGCTCGGACGACCCGATGCTGGTCGACCTGATCTGCCGCCAGCTGCTCACCGCGCGGGGGATCGAGGCCGACCCGTCCGAGGTGCTGATCACCGTCGGTTCGCAGCAAGGGCTCGACCTGCTCGGCCGCGCGCTGCTCGGCCCGGACAGCGTCGTGGCGATGGAGAACCCGGGCTACCTCGACGCCCGGCACATCTTCCTGCGCACCGGCGCCGGGCTGCGCGGCGTCGACGTCGACCAGAGCGGCCTGCGCCCACCGGAGACACTCGACGGCGTCGACCTGCTCTACCTCACCCCGAGCCACCACCATCCGACGAACGCGACGTTGAGCATCGGCCGCCGCCGTCGCCTGCTCGGCCTCGCCGCGAGTGCGGGCACGGTGCTGGTCGAGGACGACTACGACAGCGAATTCCGGTACCACGGCAGCCCCACACCCGCGCTCAAGGCGCTCGACGGCACCGGCGACGCGATCTACCTCGGCACCTTCTCCAAGTTCCTCTCACCCGGCCTGCGGCTGGGGTACCTGGTCGGGCCGCGCGAGCTGGTGCGGGAACTGCGGGAGATCCGGCGGTACGTGCTGCGGCATCCGCCCGGTCACCTCCAGCGGGCGCTGGCGCTGCTCATCGACAGCGGCGAGTACCACCGGTCCCTGCGCCGCTACCGCACGAAATTGATGCGGAAATGGGAGGCGACCTGCGCCGCGGTCACCGAACACCTGCCGTGGACGCAGACGGCGTACCCGCCGGGCGGGGTCAGCCTCTGGATGACCGGGCCGTCCGAACTGGACTGCCGGGCACTGATCGAACGCGCCGAGCGCGACGGCGTCCTGATCGAGCCCGGGGACATCTTCTTCGTCGGGGAAGACCCGCCGCGCAACCACTTCCGGATCGGCTTCGCGGCCGTACCGTTGCGCGACATCGACCCTGGTATCCGCCTGCTCGGCGAGGCCTGCCGCGACCTGCTCGGCGGCTGAGCGGCCAACTGGTACCTCCGCGCCGGAGCGTTCTGGACCTGTTCAGGCGGCCAGACGTGCCGCACTGTCTGGGGATCCCTCGTGAGCCCGGGAGGCCTGTGTGGAATTCCTTCGAGAAGATCCCCAGCGTGCAGCCGATTTCGTCGCGCTCGGCGGCACCGTCCTCACCCTCGACGCGGCGGGGAGACGGGTCCGCGCGCTGGCCGCGACCGGCGGGCGGATCACCGCGCTCGGTTCCGAACGGGAGGTCTCGCGGCTGATCGGCCCGGAGACCACCGTGCTCGACCTGGCGGAGCGCACGGTGATCCCCGGTTTCGTCGAGTCCCACAACCATCCGGCGTTCTTCGGGATGACGCTGGCCGCGCCGGTCGACGCCGGCAGCCCGCCCAACGACACCATCGCCGACATCGCCGGCCGGGTCGCGCAGGCGGCCAAGGATCTCGGGCCCGGGGAGTGGATCCGCGGGTTCCGTTACGACGACACGCTGCTCGCGGACGGCCGTCATCCGACACGCGCGGACCTCGATCCCGTCTCCGGTCGCAATCCCGTGGTCCTGACCCATGTTTCCGGGCATTTCTGCACCGCGAACTCGCTCGCCCTGCGCGAAGTCGGGATCACCGCCGAGACCCCGGACCCGCCCGGCGGCCTCATCGTGCGCGATGCCCGGGGCGAGCCGACCGGGGTGCTCGTCGAGACGGCGGCCTTCCTCGTCACGTCCCGGCTGCCCGGCCAGAGCGCGGGAGAACTGGCCGAAGCCCTGCTGCTGGCGGACGAGGAATACCTCGCCAACGGCGTGACCTCCGTGCACGACACCGGGATCGGTCTCATCGGCGGAGCGGCAGAGCTGGAGGCGTACGCGCTGCTGAGGCGAGCCGGGAAGCTACGCGTCCGAGTGCGTGGCTACCTGTTCGACGGCCTTCTGCCCGGCCTCGCCGAGGGCGAACCGGAAGCCCCGCAAGACGGCGCGGACGACAAGTTCGCGATGACCGGCGTCAAGATCGTCGCGGACGGGTCGATCCAGGGCAAGACCGGTTGTCTCGCGGAGGGCTACACCTGCGACCCGGACGAGCACGGCATGATGCTGCTCGAACCGGCCGACCTCGGCCGCCGGATCGCCGCGCTCGACGCGGCGGGCTGGCAGGTCGCCGTGCACGGCAACGGGGACGCGGCGATCGACGCGATCATCGACGGCTATTCGCGGCTGGGCTCGCCGCGCGGCACCGGCAGGCGGCACCGGATCGAGCACTGCCAGACGGTGCGCGAAGACCAGCTGGACCGGATGGCGGCCCACGACGTCCTCGCGTCGTTCTTCGTCAAACACGTCTACTACTGGGGAGACCGGCATCGTGACGTCTTCCTCGGCCCCGAGCGGGCCCGCCGGATCAGCCCGCTGGTCTCGGCCCGCTCGCGCGGGATCCACTTCGGACTGCATTCGGACACCCCGGTGACCCCGGTGCCACCGCTGGAGGGGATCTGGTGCGCGGTACGCCGGATCACCAGACAGGGCAAGGTACTCGGCCCGGAACAGGCCGTGGACGTCGACGCCGCGCTGCGTGGCTACACGATCGACGCCGCGTACCTGGCGGGCGAGGAGGACGTCAAGGGCAGCCTGGAGGTCGGAAAGCTCGCCGATCTCGCGGTTCTCTCCGGTGACCCCACCACGGTCGACCCGGACCGGATCCGCGAGCTGACCGTGGACGCCACCGTCAGCGGCGGCGAGGTCGTCTGGCGGCGCGAGACGACGGGAGCACGACGATGATCCGCAGCTGGCCGAGTGTCCTCATAGGACTGTTCCTCCCCGCTATCGCCCTCCTGGCTGGGATTCTGGTGCTCTCCGGATCGACGGCATCGGTGCTGGGCATCCCGGTGCTGTTCTTCTGGGTGTTCTGCTGCTGCCCGCTGACCACCCTGTGCCTGTGGATCAGCTGGCGTTTCTTCGACCGCGCCCACTACCCGGAGGACGACTGATGCTGATCGCGATCGTGGCGGTGGTGATGGCGGGTTCGATCGGGCTCGCGGTATGGGCGGGACGGTCGACACGCGGCGGCGGGATCTCGGAATTCCTCGTCGGCGGCCGGTCGTTCCCGGCGTGGCTGGTGTACTTCCTCGCGGTCGGCGAGGTGTACAGCATCGGGACGATGATCGGGTTCCCGAGCGGTATCTACGCGCATGGCGCGAGCTACGGGATCTGGTTCCTCGGTTACATCCTGCTCGCGTACTCACTGGGCTATTTCCTGGCGCCGCTGGTGTGGCGGGCGGCGAAACGGTACGACGCGATGACCGTGCCCGACGTGTTCGGGCGGCATTTCGGCAGCAGGCGGCTGGAGCTGATCACCTGTGTCACGATGCTGATCGCGCTGGTCCCGTGGGGGCAGTACCAGTTCATCGGCCTCCAGGTGGTGCTGAGCAATCTGGGGTTGCGGCTGGATCCCGTGCAGTGCGTGGTGCTGGCGGGCATCGTGGCGTTCGTCTACATCGCCGTCTCCGGGGTGCGATCGCCCGCGTTCGTTTCGATCCTCAAGGATTTCTTCATGCTGCTCGGCGTCGTGCTCGTCGGGGTGGCCGTCGTGATCGCCGCCGGCGGTACCGCGAAGGTCAGCGGACCCGAGGTGCTGAGCGCGGCGCAGACCACCATGGGTGGCTCGGAACTCACCTTCGCGATGACGACGATCCTGTTCCAGAGCATCGTGTTCTACCTCGGTTTCGGCGGCGCCTACGTGTTCCCGGCCCGTTCCGAACGCGCGGTGAAGAGCTCGACGGTGTGGATGCCGATGTACATGCTGATCTACCCGTTCCTGGTGCTGGCCGCCTACTACGGCGTGCGCGCGCATCCGGACCTGGAGAACCCGAACACGGTGTTCATGGTGACGGCCAAGGGTTTGCTGCCGGACTGGCTGCTGGGCCTCGTCGCCGCCGGCGCCGCGCTGTCGGGCGTGCTGGTGCTCGCCGCGACCGCGCTCACCATCGGCGGCATGGTCTGCCGCAACCTCGCGCCGAACGTCCCGGCCGCGGCGCAACGGCGGTGGACCGTCGTCGCGGTGGCGAGTTTCCTGGTACTGGCGGCGGTATTGACCCTCGTCGCGTCGACGCTGATGCTCACCATCCTGAACCTGACCTACAACCTGCTCGCCCAGGTCGTCCCCGGCTGGCTCGCGATCCTGTTCGTGCGGCGGGTGCGGACGGCCGCGGTGGCCGCCGGGATGGTCACCGGGGTGCTCACGGCGATCGCCCTGTACGTCACCGGTGCGACGTTCGGCGGTTTCAACGCGGGGCTGGTGTCGCTCGGGGTGAACCTGGCCGTGGTGGTGATCTGGAGCCTGGCGGCGCCGGGCAAGGCGCGGATCCCGGTGGCACGGTCGGCCGACAGTGCCCCGGACCTGGAGGCGGTCCCTTCGCTCAGCCGGTGACACAGCGATCATGCGTGATCAGAGCCGTAACTCGCGTGATCAGAGGCGTAACTCGCGTGATGGAAGGCGTAACTCGCGCATCGCGTGTCATCCGCCCTGAATCACGCGAGTTACGGCTCCAATCACGCGAGTTACGGCTTCAGACACGCATCATCCGGCTAACTCGACCGGGTCCGCCACGACCGCAGGGCGAGACGCCGCGCGGGCGGAGGTGCCGTGACTTCCTCGGGCACCTGCTCTCCGTACACCGCCTTCGCGACCGAGAGCTTCAACTCGCGGCACCGCCGGACGACATGAGGCGGGAAGCCGGTACCGGCCGGCCGGTCCGGCGTCCCGCCCGTCTCGGCGTCGAACGACGTCCAGCCCGAGCCGAGGTCGATCAGGCTGCGGTGTTTGGTCGTGTAGTACCCGCGCGTCACGCTCATCGCGAGGCCGGTCGCGCCCGCCGCCGCGGCGACGAGGTGCAGGTGGTACCGGCTGGAGATCCAGGTCTGCCCGGGCGCCATCGGCGGGCCGTGGCGCCAGATGTCACGGAACGGATGGAATTCCGCGCCTGCGAGTTCGTGCTCCAGCAGCGCCGGAACGGCGCGGTCGACTCGGGGGATCCCTTCGACGACGGCGAGTTGCTCGGGGTGGATTTCCCACGCCCGCACCAGACCCAGCACCTGGGCGGCCAGTTCGGACGGCTCGAAGGCGCCGATGTCGGACTGTACGCAGAGGACGAATTCGCGCGCCTGCGCGGCGGCTCTGGGCTCGGGCGGTTCCAGGAAGACGTCGTCGCAAGTCCGGGCGACCCCGGGAAGCAGTTCCGCCGATGGATCGTCGCGGACGTCGACGACGTCGAACCGGTCGGTGAGCGACCGGAGCAGGTCGGTGGCGCCGGGCGGGAACGGTGTCAGGCCCTGCCCGGTCATGGCCGTGCGGGCGCCCGATCGCCGCGCGGCGGCCGCGGCGCCCGCGATCAGCCCGATATGCCGTGGCCACAACGCGTTGAGGTAGCCACCGCCGATCAGGTGCACCACGTCGGTCCGGCCGAGGAGGTCGATACCGGCGTCCCACCGCGGCGCGAGCCCGGGGTCGTCCACCGCCGACTGCACCCAGCGCGCCACTTCCCACGGATCGTCCGATGGCGCCTCGCCGCACAGCCGCCACAGGGTGTCCGTGCAGCGGAGGCGCGGATGCAGCCCGTCCAAGAGCACTCGCGCGGGTCCCGGCGAGTGGGTGTCGAGCCAGACGTCGGCCTCCGGATCGATCCGCGCCAGATGGCGCAGCCACGTCGCCGCGATCAGTTCGTCGCCGTAGTTGGGAAATCCACTCGGGCCGATCAGATAGTGACAAGCGCGGGCGGGCGGATCGCTCCGCCCACCCGCGCTTCCGTCGAAGGTCACTGCGCGACGGTGATCTGCGTGTCCAACGCCTGATCGCCCTGCGCCTTCTCGTTGCCGGTCGCTTCGGTCTTGACGCGGTCCTTGGCCACACCCGCGCCTTCCAGGGCGGTGGTGATCGCTTCGGCGCGCTTTTCCGACAGCGCCTTGGACTTTTCCGCGTCGGGGTAACCCGCATGGGTGGCGACGGTGATCTTGACGTCGTTGCCCTGCATGGCCTTGGCGATCTCGCCGAGAGCCGTCTTGCTCTTTTCGGTCAGTTCGGCGCTTTCCGTGGTGAAGGTGATCGGCGACTGCTGGAGTGCCTGCTGGATCGCCGCGGTCACCTTCTGTGCCGCCTCACCGCCGGCCTGACCCGCGTCTCCGGTACCCGCTCCCGAGGAAGCCGGGGCGCCGGAGGACGACGCGGCGGCCGCGCTTGAAGCGGTTCCATTCGCGCCGGAGGTCCCAGCCGCACCGTTTTCGCCCTCGGATCCGCACGCGGCGACCAGGCCGGCCACGATCGCGACGCCCGTTACCGTCCGGGCAATTTTCCTGCGCATGAAGTTCGAACTCCCTTTGGCCGTGTCCGCTTTGGCTGACCTCAGGGATACGAACACGAACGGGCTAAAAGCGCCAATCGTGTTCCGGTGGACCGGTGGTGAATACACCCGAGTGAGCTACCTTCGGCGATGCTCGTTCCCGGTGGTCGAGTCCGATTTCCTTGTCCGCAAAGGGCAAATGAGGTGAAGCTGACGCGACTCACCCAACCGTCCGGCTCAAGTTGCGATTGAGCGCGAAGGGACTTTGATGGGTGTCATGCGCCGGTAGCCGGCGTATTCACAATACGTGAGGAGTTCTCATGGGTATCGACTTCGAAGGTATGAAGGACAAGGTGAGCGGGGAGCACGTCGACAAGGCCGCCGATTTCGCGAAATCCCGCTTCGGTGACCATTCGGACAAGATCGACTCGGCCGCCGACAAGGCGAAGGACTACCTCGGCGAGTCCGGCGGCGAGCAGCAGCCGGGCGAAGGGCAGCAGGACTCACCGCAGGGTCAGTAGTTCGAGGACGTCCCGGAACGGCGCGTACCCGGACGTGACCGAGGTGTCGAGAACCCGGGAGCGGCGGTAGAAGGGACTGAGGTCGAGCCCCACGCCGATCCCGCGGATCTCGACGCTGTTCTCCTCTCTCAGCACCGTTTCCCGCAGATGCTCGTCCAGGTAGTGCGGATCGTTCGCGAGGCTCGTCGCGCCGTCCATGGGGCTGCCGTCGGAGAGGACGAGCAGGATCCGGCGTGCCTCGGTTCGAGCGCGCATCCGGCCGCAGGCCCAGGCCACCGCCTCGCCGTCGATCCCTTCCCGGAACAGGTCGGCCTTCAGCAGCGCCGCCAGGTCCGGGCGCGACCGGCGCCACGGGGTTTCCGCGTCCTTGAACACGAGGTGCAGGCGTTCGTTGAGCCTGCCGGGATGGCGCGGCCGTCCCGCTCGTCTCCACTCCCGCCCGGGTCCCCCGCCGTTCCAGGCGCCGGTCGTGAAGCCGAGTACCTCGCAGGTGGCGCCTGCGAGTTCGAGCGACCGCGCGAAGAGGTCGGCCAGCGCGGCGACGGGTTCCGCGTGCGCGGTCATCGAACCCGAACAGTCGATCAGGAACGTCACGAGGGTGTCCGCCACCGGCTCGATCCGTTCGGTGCGGAAGATCCGGCGTTCGGTGGGGGAGCTGATCAGCTGCGCCAGCGTGCGGCCGTCGAGCTGACCTTCCTCCTGGCCGCCGTCCCAGCCGTCGCGCGCGGGCTCGGCCAGCACCGCCTTGAGGTCGCGTGCCAGCCGTCCCGCCCCGACCCCCTGCCTGCCGACACGCCGGTCGAGCCGTTCGCGGAGTTCGGCCAAGAGCCCAGGGCGCACCAGGTCCGACGCCCTGCGTTCACGGTCGTACGCGGTGGTGAAAACCCGGTACGCCGCACCGGATTCGCCCAAGGTCCGGCTGGTGCCTGCGGTCGCGGTGGGAATCTGTTCGCCGTGGCTGGCGTCGAAGTCGATCACGAGGCTGAACCGCGGATCGGTGGGATCACTCTCGTCCTCGGCGGCCTGCTCGGTCCCGGCGAGCAGGCCGCCGACCGTCCGGGCGATCGCCAGCGCGTGTTCGGCGAACGCCTTCTGGTCCGTCCGGTGCCGCCGAAGCCCGGCGAGGTCGTGGCCGAGGGAAGGCGCCAGCGCGAATCTGGTCGCCTCGATGAGGTCCTCGGTCTCCTCGGCCACCGGTTCGCCGGTGATCCGCGACCGGCAGATCTGCGCGACCGTGTACAGCAGCAATCCGCGTGCGGTCTCGGTCAGGCCGGAGCGATGGAACTCCAGTGACCAGCGCAGATGACGCAGGCGCAGGTTGCGCCGCATACCCGGCAGGTCCGCGGGCGGGAGCGATTCGACGCGGAACTGTTCCAGCAGCTCGAAAATGCCGCGTTCGGCCGGGTCTCGCGGGCACAGGCTCCGGTGCAGGGCGGCGTCGGAGGACGTCAGGCGCAGCGCCATCCCGTCCGCGATCCCGCGGGACGACAGCAGATCGTCGTCGGCGGAGTGGCGGAGATGCGGTGCGTGCATGGGCAGCGGGTCGCGGCCGCGGTGCAGGCGCCGTGCGCGGAAGTGGAGCGCCGGATCGCCGGTGAGCGCCCGGACCGCGGCCGCGCACAGCTCCTCGACCTGGTTGCGGCGCCGGGTTTCGGCCTGCCCCGCGGTCATGCCGAGAGCAGGTGTAGCTCGTCGTCGAAGCAGCGCTGGAAGTATTCCGCCACCAGGTCCCGCTCGGCTTCGTCACATTTGTTCACGAAGGACAGCCGGAACGCTGTCGCCGGATCACCGAAGATCTCGATGTTCTCCGCCCAGGTGATCACCGTGCGCGGGGACATCAGGGTGGACAGGTCACCGGCCTGGAAACCCTTGCGGGTCAAGGCGGCCACCGCCACCAGGGACGCCGCCAGCGACTCGGAGACGCCGGGGACCCGCGCCCGCACGATCGCGATCTCCTCGGCGGCGGGCAGGTAGTTCAGCGACGCCACGATGTTCCAGCGGTCGATCTGCGCGTGGTTCAGCCGCTGCGCGCCGTGGTAGAGCCCGTTGAGGTTGCCGAGCCCGACCGTGTTGGCGGTGGCGAACAACCGGAAGGACGGATGCGGCCGCAGGACGCGGTTCTGATCGGTGAGGGTGAACTTGCCGTCCCGTTCGAGCACGCGCTGGAGCACGAACATGACGTCCGGGCGGCCGGCGTCGTACTCGTCGAGCACCAGCGCGACCGGCCGCTGCAGCGCCCACGGGAGGATGCCCTCCTGGAACTCGGTGACCTGCTTGCCCTCGCGTAGGACGACGGCGTCACGCCCGACGAGGTCGAGTCGATTGAGGTGACCGTCCAGGTTGACGCGCACGCACGGCCAGTTGAGCCGTGCGGCGACCTGCTCGATATGGGTCGACTTCCCGGTGCCGTGCAGTCCCTGCACCAGTACCCGGCGATCGCGGGTGAATCCGGCGAGCAGGGCCAGGGTCACGTCCGGGTTGAAGCGGTACGCCTCGTCGATCTCGGGGACGTGCTCGCCGCGCTCGCGGAACGCGCCGACGACGAGGTCCGAATCGACGCCGAAGACTTCGCGTACCGGGAGCCGTAGCTCGGGGACCATGAGAACTCCTTACGACGGAACACTTTCCGGTTCGGACGCGCCCTCGGCGTCGACGCGGCTGATCGCTTCGGCCGCGCGCTGCAACGCGGGTAGCGTCTGTAGTGCCTTGTCCGGCGTCAGCCGCATGACGGGCGCCTGCACGGCGACGCAGAGGTTGGCACGCCCCGGCACGAGGACCGCGACGCACACCAAACCGGGCAGGAACTCCTCGTCGTCGAGCGCGAACCCGTCGCGGCGGATGCGGGTGAACTCGGCTTCGAGCGCGTCGAGGCCGGTGAGGGTCTTGTTCGTGTACTGCTTGAGCGGCGCGTGCGCGAGCAGCTTCCGCCGCTGCGACGGGCTCATCTGCGCGAGGATCATCTTGCCGCTGGCCGAACAGTGGATCGGCACGCGCGAGCCGGGCCTGAGGTAGAACCGCAGCGGTTCCGGCGTCTCCACGCGGTCGAGGTACACGATCTCGTTGCCCGACAACGTGGTGACGTTGCAGCTCTCACCGAGTTCGTCGACGAGGTGGCGCAGGACGGCGTGCCGGGCGCCGTGGTGGGTCGCGTTGAGGAGCAGGTTCTCCGCGAGCCGTCGCAGCCGGTGGCCGGTGCCGTAGTGGCGGCCGTCGGCCTGGCGGACCAGCAGGCCGGCCCCTTCGAGCTGCTGCAGCATGCGGTGCAGCGTCGGTTTCGGCAGACCGGTCTCCTCGACGAGGCCCTGCAGGGAGACCAGCTGGTCCTTGGCGGCGATCAGCTCCAGCAGGGAGAACAGCCGCATGGTCGGCGTGTCCCCGTTGATCGGATCGGGTTCGCGAAGCAGCTCCATGTTCCGAAAAGTAGCACATGGTGTCTCGGTTTCCAGAATCCGACGTTGACGCTCGGCGATCCGCGTCCTATCGTCGGTCGCATCCTGATTTCAGGAACGCCACGTATCGTTTTTTGTAAATCTGCCTGTCGAAGGAGCGGAACATGACGGAACGGAAGACGGGTGACGGCCGCGTGGTCGTCAGCGGCCGGAAGAAGATGACCCCGTCCGAGGCCTTCGTCGAGACGCTCGTGGCGAACGGCGTCACCGACATCTTCGGCATCATGGGGTCGGCGTTCATGGACGCGATGGACATCTTCGCGCCGGCCGGCATCCGGCTGGTACCGGTCGTGCACGAACAGGGCGCCGGGCACATGGCCGACGGCTACGCCCGGGTGAGCGGCAGGCACGGCGTCGTCATCGGGCAGAACGGTCCCGGCATCAGCAACTGCGTCACCGCGATCGCCGCCGCCTACTGGGCGCACAGCCCGGTCGTCATCGTGACGCCGGAAGCGGGCACGATGGGCACCGGCCTCGGCGGTTTCCAGGAGGCCAACCAGCTGCCGATGTTCCAGGAGTTCACCAAGTACCAGGGGCACGTCAACAACCCGAAGCGGATGGCCGAGTACACCGGCCGGTGCTTCGACCGGGCCCACTCCGAGCTCGGCCCGACGCAGCTCAACATCCCGCGCGACTTCTTCTACGGCGAGATCGAGGCCGAGATCCCGGAGCCCGCCAGGCTCGACCGCGGTCCCGGCGGCGAGCGGAGCCTCGACGAGGCCGCCGCGCTGCTGGCAACGGCGGAGTTCCCGGTGATCATCTCCGGTGGCGGCGTCGTGATGGCCGACGGCGTCGAGGAGTGCAAGGCGCTCGCGGAACGTCTCGGCGCGCCGGTGGTGAACAGCTACCTGCACAACGACTCGTTCCCGGCGAGCCACCCGCAGTGGTGCGGACCGCTGGGGTACCAGGGTTCCAAGGCCGCGATGAAACTGATCTCACAGGCGGACGTCGTGATCGCGCTCGGCTCGCGGCTCGGCCCGTTCGGCACCCTGCCGCAGCACGGCATGGACTACTGGCCCAAGGACGCGAAGATCATCCAGATCGACGCGGACCACAAGATGCTCGGCCTGGTCAAGAAGATCACCGTCGGCATCTGCGGCGACGCCAAGGACGCGGCCGTCGCGCTGACCAAGCGCCTCGCGGACAAGACGCTGGCCTGTGACTCCACAAAGGACGCGCGCGCGGCGAAGATCAAGGCGGAGAAAGACGCGTGGGAGGCCGAACTCGACGCCTGGACCCACGAGACCGACCCGTTCAGCCTCGACATGATCGCGGAGCAGGAGAGCGAGGAGGGCAACTGGCTGCACCCGCGGGAAGTGCTGCGGGAGCTGGAGAAGGCGATGCCGCCGCGCGTGATGGTGTCGACCGACATCGGCAACATCAACTCGGTCGCGAACAGCTATCTGCGCTTCGAGGAGCCGCGCAGCTTCTTCGCCCCGATGAGCTTCGGCAACTGCGGGTACGCTTTGCCAACCATCATCGGTGCCAAGGCCGCGGCGCCCGACCGGCCCGCCATCTCCTATGCCGGCGACGGCGCGTGGGGGATGAGCATGGGCGAGATCATGACCGCGGTCCGCCACGACATCCCGGTCACGGCGGTGGTCTTCCACAACCGGCAGTGGGGCGCGGAGAAGAAGAACCAGGTCGACTTCTACAACCGGCGGTTCGTCGCGGGTGAACTGGAAAGCGAGAGTTTCGCGGGGATCGCCAAGGCGATGGGCGCGGAAGGCATCGTCGTGGAGAAGCTCGACGAGGTCGGCCCCGCGTTGCAGCGCGCCGTCGACGCGCAGATGAACGAGGGCAAGACGACCGTCATCGAGATCATGTGCACCCGCGAGCTGGGTGACCCGTTCCGCCGGGACGCGCTGTCCAAGCCGGTGCGGTTCCTGGAGAAGTACAAGGACTACGTGTAGGCCTCGGGTTTTACGTGTGAAGGCCCCTTACCCTCGGCTCAGCCGAGGGTAGGGGGCCTTTACGCGCTTGGGGCCTTCATCAACGCCCCACCGTCGTGCTCGGTCTGGTTTGGGGCGGGCCATGTCGCGAAAGCCACTTTCGGGACATCAGGCGTCGCGAAAGTGGCTTTCGCGACACCTGGGGCGCGCAAGGTGACGGGTGATCATGAGGCGTGGCCCCGCTGCCACCAAGGTGCCGGCCCCGGCCAACTGGACCCATCGAACGCCGCCGCTCTGGTGCTGGGCCGGTGCCAGCCGGGTTGCGAAAGTCAAAGCACAGACTCGTGTCTCGAAGGAGGTCTCCGGTGGACGTCACCCAGCTGCGAGCGCAGGCCCGCAGGCATCTCGGCCCGCACTTCACCCGCAAGGACACCTGGGCCTCGGATTTCCCGGTGTTCGTACGCGGCGAGGGAAGCTACCTGATCGACACCGAAGGACGCCGCCATCTCGACGGTCTCGCCGGGCTCTTCTGCGTCAACATGGGCCACGGACGCGCCGACATCGCCAAAGCCGCCGCCGACCAGGTCGGCACCCTGGCCTACGCGAGCAACTGGGGTTCGGCGCACACCCCGGCGATCGAGGCGGCCACGTTGCTGGCCGAGCTCGCGCCCGGCGACCTCGGGACGACGTTCTTCGTCAACTCGGGTTCGGAGGCGGTGGAAACCGCGCTGAAGTTCGCCCGGCAGTATCACCGCAGCCAGGGGCAGCCCGAGCGGACGAAGATCATCAGCCGCGACATGGCGTACCACGGCACGACCATCGGCGCCCTCTCGGTGACCGGGCTGGCGAAGATCAAGGAGCCCTTCGGCCCGCTCATGCCGGGCGTCCGGCACGTGCCGAACACGTTGGGACTGCTGGGAGACTGCGGCCCGGCGTCCGAATTGGACTGTGTCACGGCGATCGAGCGGGTCATCCTGGAGGAGGGGCCGGAGACGATCGCGGCGCTGTTCGCCGAACCGGTGCAGAACGGCCGCGGCGCGCTGGTGCCGCCGAAGGGATACTGGCCCGCTTTGCGCGCCCTGTGCGACAAGTACGGCATCCTGCTCGTGTCCGACGAGGTCATCTGCTCGTTCGGCAGGCTGGGCCACTGGTTCGGGCACGGCGTCACCGGGGTGCTGCCGGACCTGATCACCTTCGCCAAGGGATCGACGTCGGGGTACGCGCCGCTCGGCGGGGTGATCGTGCGCGAGAAGCTGGTCACCGAGCTGTACGACTCACCCAAGGGCGGTGTCTTCACTCACGGAGCGACGTGGGGCGGGCATCCGGTCGCCACCGCCGTCGCCGTCGCGAACCTCACCGCGATGCGGGACGAGCGGGTGCTCGACAACGTGCGCATCGAGGGGCCGGAGCTGTTCGCCGCGCTGAACTCGCTCAAGTCCGCGCACCGCTGCGTCAAGGACGTCCGCGGCACCGGGTTCTTCTACGCCATCGAGCTGATGGCCGACCGCGACAGCGGCCGTGAGCTGACCGAGGCCGAGTCGTTGAAGGTGCTTCGCGAGGTGCTCCCGGAGGCGTTCCGGCGCACGGGCGTCATCCTCCGCGGCGACGATCGCGGCGCGACGATGCTGATGATCTCGCCGCCGCTCGTCGCCGATCGCGAGGTGCTCACCGAGCTTCTGCACGGCGTCGACGCGATGCTCAACGACGTCGAGAAGGCCGTCCAGCCCTGATCCTCTTTTCACCACGTGGGGGCCGCCATCTTCCGGCGGCCCCCGCTTCGTCCGTGGAGGTACTTCGATGAGCCTGACCACCGAGGTCACGCCGGACGCCACGCTCGACGGCTGGCGGGAGGCGTTGCGCGGCGGGGATCTCCGCGTCGCCTTGCCGGACGGCGACGACGAGCGCGCCGTCCGCGCCGCGATGACGCTCCGGGACGAGGGAGTCGTGCGCCCGCTGCTTTTCGGTGACGGGGCGCGCCTTCGCGCGGCAGGTGCCACGGAAGACCTGATCGTGGACATCGCGGACGCCCTTGCCGACGACCGGATCGAGGCCGCCCTGGCAGCGGGATTCGAGCGTCGTCCGGAAAAACTCGACGCGGCCCGGCGCGATCCGGTGTTCGTGGCGGCCGCGACCCTGCGGGCGGGTGTCGTGGACGCTTGTGTCGCCGGCGCGACCCGGCCGACCGCCGACGTCCTGCGCGCGGGGCTCCGGGTCGTGGGCCTGGCCCCGGGAGTGTCCACTTTGAGCAGTTGCTTCCTGCTGCTGCTCCCGGACGGGCGGCGGCTGACCTTTTCGGACTGCGCCGTGGTCCCCGAGCCGGGTGTGGAGCAGCTGGCGGACATCGCCCTCGCCGCCGCGGCGACCCATCGCGGCCTGACGGGCGAAGACCCCGTGGTCGCGATGCTGTCGTTCAGCACGCAGGGGAGTGCGGCCCATCAGCGCGTCGACGTCGTCCGCGAGGCGACTTCGCTGGTGCGGCAGCGGGAACCGGGTCTCCCCGTGGACGGCGAGTTGCAGTTCGACGCCGCGCTGGTGGCGTCGATCGCGGCGGCCAAGGCACCCGGATCCGCGGTCGCCGGTCGCGCGAACGTCCTCGTCTTCCCGAATCTGGACGCCGGCAACATCGGCTACAAGATCGCCGAACGGCTCGGCGGAGCCGTCGCGCTCGGCCCGATCCTCCAGGGCCTCGCCGCGCCGCTCAACGATCTCTCCCGCGGTTGCTCGTCCTCCGACATCGAAACGCTCGCGCTGCTGAGCGCGGTCCAAGCTAGCCGAGCAGGGCGAGGGTGACGTAGGCGATGGTGCCGACGAGCAGCGTGGAGAACAGGCCGAGCAGCAGCGCCCGGCCACCGGTGCGGACGAGGGTGCCGATCCGGACCGCGCAGCCCAGCCCGAAGAGCGCTCCCGCCAGCAGCAGCGTGCAGACCACCTTGGCGACGTCGAGCGCGGCACCCGGCAGGATCCCGGTGCTGCGCACCACCACCATCGCCAGGAAACCGAGGACGAACAGCGGGACCAGCGGCGCGCGCTTCCCGCCCGCGGACGGGCGCCGACGGCGTTCGTGCACGCTGACCGCCGCGACCATCGGCGCCAGCAGGACGACCCGGCTCAGCTTCACCACCACGGCGACCGCGACGGCGGCGGTCCCCGCCGGGGTGGCGGCCGCGACGACCTGCGCGACCTCGTGCACGCCCAACCCGGCCCAGCCGCCGATCCGCAGCGCGTCCATGCCCAGCCAGCCGCCGAGCAGCGGGACCGCCGCGATCGCCAGGCCTCCGTAGAAGGTGACCAGGGCGACCGCGGTCGCGACGTCGGAGTCTTCACGCTCGACGACGCCTTCCATCGCCGCGATCGCCGACGCGCCACAGATGGAGAACCCGGTCGCGACCAGCATCGCGAGACCGCGCGGGACGCCGATCAGCCTGCCGAGCCCGATCGTGCCGAGGAACGTGAGGCCGACCGTCAGCACGACCGCGAGCAACGTGCCAGGGCCGAGGGAAAGCACCGAAGGGAGCGCGAGTTGCAAGCCGAGAAGGACGACACCGGCGCGCAGGAGCTTCTTCGTCACCTTCGCGATGGCTTGCCGGGTGCCGTCCGAGAGCACCGGCAGCGAGCCGGCGAGCACCCCGAGCACGACCGCGAGCGTGAGGGCGCTGAGCACCGGAACGGCGGTGCTCAGCAGGTACGCGACGGCCACACCGAGCGCGGTGACGGCGAGACCGGTCAGATGCGGCTTCGTCCGCCGCGCATACGTGGTGCTCATGGTGACGAGCGTCGTCCGGAGAGGACAGTGCCGGTAGCCGCGAATGCGGCGGGTAGGTCATGCAGTTTGGCTATGACAGCGCCGGAGCTGGACTCCCTGCGCCTGCTCGTCCTCGTCGGCGAACTGGGCAGCATCGGGCAGGCCGCGGCCATCCTCGGGATCGCGCAGGCGTCGGCGAGCGAGCGGCTGTCCTTTGTGGAACGACGACTCGGCCTGGTGCTGCTGGACCGGACCCGCCGCGGTTCCGTGCTCACCCCGGACGGCCGCGTGATCGCCGGCTGGGCGCGCCGCGTGCTCACCGAGCTCGACGGGCTGCTCGACGGCGCCGAGGCACTGCGGACCCGGCACGAGGCGGGACTCCGCGTCGCGGCGAGCATGACGCTGGCCGAGCATCTGGTCCCTGGCTGGATCGGCGAGCTCAAACGCGCGAACCCCGGCCTCTACCTCGGCCTCGAGGTCACGAATTCGGATCAGGTCGCCGTACTGGCCCGCGAGGGCAAGGTCGACCTCGGTTTCGTCGAGTCGCCCGGCGCGCTGCCCGGTCTCACGTCGCGGAGGGTCGCGGGGGATCATCTCGTGGTGGTCGTCTCCGGCGCCCATCCCTGGGCGCGCGAACGTCGTCCGCTGACCCCGGCGGAGCTGGCGAGCACGCCGCTCGTGGTGCGGGAACAGGGCTCCGGAACCCGGGAGACCGTCGACACGGCCTTGCGCCGGGCCGGGGTGGGGCCGGTGAAACCGTTGCTGGAGCTGGGTTCCGCCTCCGCCGTCCGCAACGCCGTGATCGCGGGCGCCGGCCCTGCGGTGATCAGCGCACTGGACGTCACCGGCCACGATCTCGTGTCCGTCGCGGTGGAAGGTGTCGACTTCGGACGCGTCCTGCGCGCGGTGTGGCCCGCCGGACGGCGCCTGGGCGGCCCGGCGGCGGAACTGCTGGCCTTGGCGACGCGCAAGCCGTCCTGAGTGGAACTGGACCCCTTTCCCACATCGTAACTGGCCCTCGCTCAGCGCCCGACTTGTTCCTACGGTGACCGGAACCACAATGGAGCTCCCAGCGCCACCGCCCCGGCGGTGCGTGCGAGAAGGAGGAGACGTGACTTCAGCGTCCGACCCGGCACAGAGCAGCGGCCTGAAACCAGGGCTCAAGCAGCGACATATGAACCTGATCGCCCTCGGCGGCGTCATCGGGGCCGGGCTGTTCGTCGGCAGCGGCGTGGTCATCCAGTCGGCCGGTCCGGCCGCGGTGGTCTCGTTCCTCATCGCGGGCCTGATCACCGTGCTCATCATGCGGATGCTCGCGGAGATGACGATCGCCAAACCCGCGCTCGGCTCGTTCTACGTCTACGCGAGGGAGGCGCTCGGCAATCGCGCGGGCTTCGCCGTCGGCTGGATGTACTGGTACTTCTTCGTCATCGTCGTGGCGGTCGAAGCCGTCGCGGGCGGCCGGATCCTGCAGCTGTGGGTACCGGACGTGCCACTGTGGGTGCTCAGTCTCGGCCTGCTCCTGATCCTCACCGGCACCAACATGGTCTCGGCCCGGTCCTACGGCGAGTTCGAGTACTGGTTCTCCTCGATCAAGGTCGTCGCGATCGTCGTCTTCCTGGTCGTGGGTGCGTTGTACCTGTTCGGTTTCTGGCCGGGCGCCCGAGGTGGACTGACGAATCTGGTCTCCCACGGCGGATTCGCGCCACTCGGGATCGGTGCGGTACTCGCGGCGGTGGTCCCGTGCATCGGCTTCTACACCGGCGCGGAGATCGTCACCATCGCCGCCGCCGAGTCCGCGGAACCGAAGAAGGCGATCGCGAAGGCCATGCGGTCGATCATCTTCCGGGTGGTGCTGTTCTACGTCGGTTCGGTGTTCCTCGTCGTCGCGATCAAGTCCTGGGACGATCCGGCGACCGCGGTGAGCCCGTACGCGGCGGTGCTGGAGGTGCTCGGCATCCCGGCCGTGGCCACGATCATGAACGCGATCGTCCTGACCGCGGTGCTCTCCTGCCTGAACTCGGCGCTGTACACCTCGTCTCGGATGCTGTTCGCGCTCACCAGCAACGGCGACGCGCCGAAGGCCTTCACCAGGCTTTCCCGCAGCGGTGTGCCGCGGCGCGCGATCCTGGCCGGGACCGCGATCGGGTATGTGTCCGTCATCGCCGCCTACACCTCGCCGGACCTGATCTTCCAGTTCTTGGTCAACTCCTACGGCGCCGTGGCGCTGTTCGTGTACCTCTCGATCGCGCTGGCGCAGGTGCGGCTCCGCCGCAGGCTGGAACGAGAGGATCCGGACAAGCTCACACTCAAGATGTGGCTGTTCCCGTGGCTGAGCTACGCGACCATCGCGCTGATGGCCGCGGTGATCCTGGCGATGGCGCTGCTGCCGTCGACTCGCTCGCAGTTCTGGCTCAGCGCGGTGACGCTCGCGTTGATCCTCCTCGGATTCGAGATCCGGCGGCGGCGGGGGAAGCCGGTGGCGAAGGCGCCGTCCGGGCCCGCCGATCCCGTCCCGGACGAACCCGAGCGTGCCCCGGCGACCGTCCGGGAGTGACCTGGACGGGCTGAAAGCGTCCTTCACCGCATCCGACCCGGTGAAGGACGCTTTCAGCCCGGCGGATCACCTGCTCACCGTGAACTCCCTGGTCACGCTGGCGAGTTTCTCGGGATTGCGGACGTGATAGGCACCGGTGACGAAGCCGTTTTCNACGGGCTGAAAGCGTCCTTCACCGCATCCGACCCGGTGAAGGACGCTTTCAGCCCGGCGGATCACCTGCTCACCGTGAACTCCCTGGTCACGCTGGCGAGTTTCTCGGGATTGCGGACGTGATAGGCACCGGTGACGAAGCCGTTTTCGACCCGGACCGCGAGCACGCCGTCGATCTCCCCGCCGACCCGGATCAGCAGACCGGGGCCGCCGTTGACCTGTACCGGTTCGACGGACCTTTCCGCCTCGCGTTTCCACCAGCCGACGGCCAGCAGCCGGGCCACCTTGTCCGCGCCCACGATCGGCCGCAGCAGGGCGTGTTTCACCCCGCCGCCGTCGCTGAGCGCGACGACGTCCGGCGCGAGGATGTCGAGCAGGCCCTGCAGATCGCCTGTTTCCACCGCCGACTGGAACGCCTGGAGAGCAGCCCGGTGTTCGGCCGGCGACCCGGTGCCGCGCGGTCTGCGCGCGGCGACGTGGGCCCGCGCCCGGTGGGCGATCTGACGTACGGCGGCGGGAGTCTTGTCGACGGCCTGGGCGATTTCGTCGTAGCCGACGGCGAAAACCTCCCGCAGCACGAAGACCGCCCGCTCGGTCGGCGCGAGTGTTTCCAGCACCAGCAGCATCGCCATCGACACGCTGGCGGCCAGTTCGACGTCCTCGGCGACGTCGGGGGTGGTCAGCAGCGGTTCGGGTAGCCACGGGCCGACGTAGGACTCCTTGCGCCTGCCGAGCGTCCGCAGCCGTTTGAGCGCCTGCCGGGTGGTGATCCGGACCAGGAACGCGCGCGGATCCAGCACCGTGTCGAGTGCGACGCCCGCCCAGCGCAACCAGGTTTCCTGCAGGACGTCCTCGGCGTCGGTGGCCGAACCGAGCATCTCGTAGGCCACGGTGAAAAGCAGGTTGCGGTGGGTCACGAACGCTTCGGTCGCCGGGTCCATGGCGCCCTGCGCCTCGGGTCGTTCACTCATCGCCGGTCCTCGCTGGGGTCGTATCGGTCGTGCTTTGCCCATACGACCCCGGCCGGCACCGTTTTGTGACAGTCAGCCCGTTCCCAGCCAGTCGCGGATCGCGGCGACGAATTCCTCGGGTGCGTCGGACTCGACGTAGGTGCCGGCGCCCTCGACGATCACGGTCCGGTGGTCGGGGAAGGTCGCTTCGAGGCGTTCGCGCTCCTGGGGGCGGAAGGCGATGTCGGCGTCGCCCCACACGATCAGCGCCGGCAGGTGGGCGACGTCTGCGAGGCCCGCCTCGACCTCGGTGAAGAAGGCTCGGCTGGCGAGGGTCCGGCCGGGGAACACGGCGGAAGACTGCCGCCGCGCGGGGGTGTCCAGCGCCCGGCGGTAATGGGTCATCTCGGCCGCGGTCGGTTTCCGCCGCCGGTGGCCGGTGGGGATGAACGTGTTGACGAGAAGGTTGAACCGCCGGACCAGGAAACGGCCTGCGGGCCCGCCGATGATGCGGGAGAAGGCCTCGAAATGGAGGATCCCGTTGACCGGCCAGGCCCAGGTGTTCGCGAGCACGAGCCGATCGAACGCGCCTGGCCGTCGCTGAGCGGCGGCCAGGCCGATCAAGCCGCCCCAGTCCTGCCCGACGAGGGTCGCTTTCTCGATGCCGAGCGCGTCGATGAACCCGGTGACCACGTCCGCGTGCTCCTCGGGCCAGTATCGGTAGCCGGGCTTCGGCGTCGACAGCCCGAAGCCGGGGTAGTCGAGGGCGACGCACCGGAAGTCTCCGCGCAGCGCACTGATCACGTCGCGCCAGAGGAACGACCAGGTCGGATTGCCGTGCAGGAACACCAGGGTGGGCCCCGAGCCCTCGTCGATGTAGTGCACGTTGTTCCCGTCGATGTCGACGAAGCGGCTCTCGAACGGGAACAGGTCGTCGTCGACCCAGGAGGGCCGGACGCTCTCGGTGATGTCGGCCATCGCGGCCTCCTCCGGCCTCGGGATACTTGAGTTTTTCACGCACACTTGAGAAGGGCAAGCAATGCGGAGTTATGGCCAGTACTGTGGGCTCGCCCGGGCGCTCGACGTCGTCGGCGATCGGTGGAATCTGCTCATCGTCCGCCAGCTCCTGATCGCCCCCGCCCGCTATCGGGAGCTGCTCGACGGGCTTCCCGGCGTGGCCACCAATCTGCTCGCCGATCGCCTCCGCGACCTCGAGGCCGCCGGCGTGGTCGAACGGAACCTGGCCGAGGGGTCCAACGCCGTCCTCTACGCCCTCACGGAATGGGGCGCCGGGCTGCGCGAGCCGATCGAGGGCCTTGTCCGCTGGTCGACACCGCTCATGATGCGCGGGCCGGATGGTGATCGATTCGACGCCACATGGCTCGTCGTCGCCCTCCGAGCGTTGCTGCCCGGCGGATCCGCCGGGCGGGCGCCGACGATCGGTATCGAGGTGGACGGCAGCCTGTTCCGGTTGCGAGCGGCGCCCGGTGGAACAGAGGTCGAGAAGCACGACGGTGGCGAACTCGACGCCGTCCTCCGGGCCGACGCGGCGATCGTTCTCGGGCTGGCGGCGGGTGCGCTCAAGCTCGACGACGTCGCCGGGCTCGTCGACATCGAGGGGGACGAAGCGGCGGTGCGGGACCTCCTCCAGACCCGCCATGCGGTCCCTCGGGCATGATCGGTTCATGCGTGTCTTGTCGGAGAGTCAGCTCGGTTCCATCCTGGCGGGCGTTCCCGCGTCATGCCCCCGGGTGGTGGTGAGCGGGAACTTCGCCACCCCGATGCGGGCGCTGAAAGTGCTGGACACGGCGCTGGCGGAGTACCGGCTGTTCGCGTTGAACGCGCAGGCCGGAATGCCGGACCGCGAAGGTGTGCTGCTGGAGACGCCGTTCGTGGGTGCCGGGATGCGCGGCCGCGCCGGGCTGCGGTACTTCCCGTCGCGGTTGTCGCTGGTGCCGCAACTGCTCAAGACGGCGCTGCCGCCGGACGTGGTCCTGCTGCACACCTCGGTACCGGTGGACGGCATGGTGTCGCTGGGTACCGAGGTGAACATCCTGCCCGCGGCCGTCGAGGCGGTGCGGGCGCGCGGTGGCCTGGTCGTCGCGCAACTCAACCCGGGGATGCCGTTCGTCCACGGCGACGGAGTCCTGCCGGTCAGCGAGATCGACTACGCCCTCGACGTGGCCGAGCCGCTCCTGTCACCCGTCCCGCGGCCGGTGGGGGACACGGCGCGGACCATCGGTGAACGGGTGGCGGGCCTGGTCGAGGACGGCGCGACCCTGCAACTGGGCATCGGCGGGATCCCGGACGCGACACTGGCCGCGGTGACCGGGCGGCGCGGGCTCGCGATCTGGTCGGAGATGTTCAGCGACGGCGTGCTCGCGCTCGACCGCGCCGGCGCCCTCGATCCGGCCGTGCCGGTGACGGCGTCGTTCGTGTTCGGCACCGCGGAGTTGTACCGCTGGCTCGACCGCAATCCGCGGGTTCGCTTGCTGCGCACGGAAAAGACGAACGATCCCGCCGTGATCGCCCGGCAGCGCGGCCTGGTGTCGGTGAACAGCGCTCTCGAAGTGGACCTGTTCGCGCAGGCCAACGCGAGCCGGGTACGAGGCGCGATCTATTCGGGATTCGGCGGGCAGACCGACTTCGTGGTCGGGGCGTTGCACTCACCCGGCGGGCGGGCGATCATCGCGCTGCCGTCGTGGCATCCGAAGGCCGACGTCTCGACGGTCGTGCCGCGGCTGGCCGGGCCGGTGACCTCGTTCCAGCACAGTTTCCTGGTGAGCGAACACGGCGTCGCGACCATCTGGGGCAACGATTCGAGCGAACAGGCGCAGCAGATCGTCGACCACGTCGCGCATCCGTCGGCCCGGGAAGAACTCGTGACGCGGGGGAGGGAACTGGGATTCGCGCTCTCGTAGTGCCGGTTTTCCCTTGAGGGGCGGGCACGTCGCGAAAGCCGCTTTCGCAACGTCGGGCAGGTCGCGAAAGCCACTTTCGCGACGTCTGGTGTCCCGAAAGTGGCTTTCGCGACGCGGGCACGGACATCGGCACCCACCGGTGGGAACACGCGCGAGCGGGAAGCGGCCAGCCCGCCCAGTCGTCAGTTCTGGGCACCTTCCTCATCCGGGTCGAGGTCGATCCGGTCCCGCCTCGCGCCTTCCGGCTAGCTCGTTGGTGCCGCCGAAAGGTGGCCTCGACCTCACGGGAACGGCGGTGCAGGCGTCACGCGTTCGAGTTTCGTCCAGCCGGTCCAGCCTCGCGTTCTCAGCAGCTCGATCAGCCGGCGGGCCGGCGGCGCGGTGTCGAAGGCGAGTGCGTCCATCAGTTCGGCGAACGGCGGTGCGACGTCGGTGTCGCCGACATAGGCCTCGTTCCGCTCGTCCGCCATCCGCGTGATGTGGACGGCCAGTTTGTCGGCCAGCTCGATCAGCTCGGCGTCGTCGTCGCTCCGGTCGAGCGCCTGCCCCAGGATGAGATAGAAATCGATGAGCGGCGGATCGGCGAGCTGCGCCCTCTTGCGCGCCGCCCATTCCGGGATCCGTTCGGGTGAGTGCGCGGCCAGCAGGATCCAGCCGTCCCGCTCGACCTGGACGATCCGCTCGTCGACGCCGTGCGCCCGCAGCCGGTCGAGAATCTCGACCACCTCCGGCGGCAGCACCAGAGCGTCCCCGCAGGCCAGCCGGGCGATCCGCTCGCGATGCCGCTGCCGTTGGCGGATTTCGGCGCGCAGCCGCTCGTCGATCTCGGTGACCGCCGCGGCGAACTCGCGTTCGTCGGCCTGGAGCAGTTCCCGCACTCGCGACAGCGGGACACCGGCTTCGGCGAGAGTCCTGATCCTGACCAGCTCGATCATCGCCCCGGCGTTGTAGCGCCGGTAACCGGAATGGTCGCGCTCGGGCTCCGGCAGCAGGCCCTTGGCGTGATAGTGCCGCACCGCGCGCACCGTCACCCCCGCGTACGACGCCAGCTCACCGATGGTCAACATGCGCTCAGTGTGCGGCAACGCGGATCAGCCGGGCGATCTCCCGGGCGTGGGTGACGGCGAGCCGGTGGCCGGCGTCGAGCCACGACGTGGAGACGTGCGGCCGCTCGCGGGTGAGCCGTTCGACCCCGGCGCGCCAGTTCTCATTGCGCCACCGCGCACGCTCGTCATCGCTGTCCCCGGCCATCGAGGACGCCATGATCAGGTGGATCGGGCAGTCGATCCTCCGATACCGGTCGAGGATGCCGGAGCGCACCGCTTCGATCTCGACGTTGAGGTCGAGGAAGTCTTGCGGGGAAAGCAGAACCTGACGCGCGGTGCCCTCGACCCGCTCGAACTCGTGCCGCAGTCCCTCCGCCATCGCACGGAACTCCGGCAGGTCGGCCTCGGTGAGGAACGGTTCGGGCACCGGGTTCGCGCCGTCGATGAGGACGAGCCCGGACACGGCGTCCGGATGGCCGGCGGCGTAGTGCACGGCCAGGTCCGCGCCCAGCGAATGCCCCACGAGGACGGGCGCGGCCCGCGGGCCGACGTAGCCCGACTCCGCCATGACAGCGCCGAAATCGCCGAGGAACGCCTCGAAGGTGTACCGGCCGGCGGGCGAGGAGAGGCCGTGGCCTCTCAAGTCGAACGTCACCACGTCCTGGTCGCGGCGCAGCAACCCGATCAGCTCGTGCAGATCCGCCTGTGGCGTGAGCAGCCCGGGACACAGCACCAACGGCCGCCCCCGGCCGCCGCGCGAAACCCGGATCGCGACGCCGTCGTGGTGGACCGTGAAATGGCTGTCTCGCGTGTTCATGGCAGCGATGTTGAGGGGTTGACCCTGCGTCAGGGTCAACTTCACTGCGGATACAGGCGGATGATCCCCGACGGGAAAAGCGTCACCAGGTGATCGGGACGTCGACGGGGCCGCGAAGGGTGAGGAACATCTGCCGCCAGCCGAGTTCTTCGAACGGCACGGCCAGTCTCAGCCGTGGTGCGGCGGCGAGTAAGGCGGTGAGTCCGGCCTGGAGTTCCGTGCGGGCCAGGGCCGCCCCGAGGCAATGATGTGGCCCGTGCCCGAAAGTGAGGTGGCCGGGCGTACGAGCGGGATCGACCAGCTCCGGTTCCGGAAAGCGCCTGCGATCGTGGTTTCCCGCCCGCAAGGGGGCGAGGACGAATTCGCCCGCACGGATCGGGACTCCGCCTATCTCGGCGTCCTCGACGGCGACCCGTCCTTGGTCCGTGGCCGAACTCTGGTCCTGTCGCAGGAGTTCCTCGACCAGTGCGGGGATCCCGGCGGGTTCGCGGGGGAGTGCCGGTTCGACGGCCAGCCGGAGTACGGCCTGAGCCAGCGCGTTCGCCGGCGGGACGTATCCGGCGATCACGATCGCGAAGGCGAGCTGCGTGATCTCGTCCGGGCGCAACGAGTCGCCGGAGTCGTCGCGGGCCTCGATCAGGCCGGTCAGCAGGTCGTCGCCGGGAGCGTTCCGCTTGGTCTCCACCAATTCCGCGAGATAGCCGCCCAGCTTTTGGGCCGCTTGGGCCATTTCTTCATAGCTCGGCGCGGTGAACACCGCGACGATGCTGTCGGTCCAGGACCGTAGTTCGTCGCGAACCGCGTGCGGGACACCGAGAAGCTCGCTGAGCGCGGCGAGGGAGAAGGGAATCGCGAACCCGTTCAGCGCGTCGGCGGGCCTGCCCTGCGAGATCAGCTTCGCGGCCGACTCCGCCGCGAGGGTTTCCAGGCGCGGGCGCAACAGTTCGATCCGGCGCGGGGTGAGCGCCTTGGCCGCGATGCGCCGCAGCCGCGCGTGCGCGGGACCCGACATGGTGAAGAGCAGTCCTCCGCCGTCGGCCGAGCCGGTCCCCGGTACCCAGGGGCGGAACCGCGGATCGCCGAGCAAGCCCCGGATGTCCGCGTAACGCGTGACGAGCCAGGCGTCCTCGCCCGAGGCCAGGCGCACCCGGCCGACGGGTTCCTCGTCCTGACGGCGGATGAATTCCGCGGGACACCGCAACGGTTCCGTGTCCGTGAACGGGTATTCGGCTGCCCCAGTCATGTTCCCTCTCCGTTCCTCGGTCTTCCGGTCGTCTTCTCGGCCAGTGAGTGCAACGGTGTCAGGGCGGAGTCCTCGTCCACCCCCAGCGCGCGAGCGGTCAGCAGCCGGTACAGCTCGCCCGCCGCGCGGGTGAGGCGCGCGGCCCGGTCCGCGACCGAGTCCCCGTCCGGATCGAGCTCGGCGAGCGCCGCGGCGAGGATCTCTTCGGCGGCACGCTGCTGGCGCCGGGCGACGGCTTCGACCAACGCGTCGACCGGGGCGACCAGGGTGCGGCGACGATCCGCCGGATCAGGTCGCGTCACGAGCGCGCCCTCCGCCCGCATCCTGGCGACGGCACCGGAGACGTGGCTCTGCGCGAAACCGGTACGGGCGCTCAATTCGCCGATCGACAAGCCCGGCTCCTCGACGAGCACCGAGATCAGCACGTCGTGGATCTCCGGGGTCTCCGGATCCGAATCGTCACGCATGCCCCGGGCGGCGAGCTCCATCAGATGCTTGCCGAGAAGATACAACTCACTGGCCTTCACATCGATAACGATACATCTAAAACGATGCGAATGTGGGTTTCGAGAGAGGTATCGCGGTCGGTACCGTACCGGCGACAGGGTGTGCCGAGAACCGATGCGTTGCGAGGTGTGGGGTGTCCGTGGCGGGCGAACGGGTTCCAGAGGGTGTCGACATCCGAATGCCCAGTGCGGCACGGGTCTACGACTGGTTGCTCGGCGGTAGCCACAATTTCGACGCCGACCGCGCTGTCGGGGAGAAGGTCATGGCGGTCCTGCCGACGGGCCGCCAGGTCGCCGCGTCCAACCGGGCGTTCCTTCGCCGTGCCGTGCAGTACATGGTCGGGCAGGGCATCACCCGGTTCCTCGATCTGGGCTCAGGGATCCCGGCCGTCGGCAACGTGCACGAAATCGCCCAGGACATGGACCCCGGATGCCGGGTGGTCTACGTCGACTACGACAAGGTCGCCGTCGCACACAGCCGGCTCATCTTGGACGGCAACCCGAACGCCAGTGTCGTCGAGGAAGATCTCTGCAGTCCGGAAGCGGTCCTGAACTCGGAGGCGGCGCGGGCGTTGCTGGCCGATGGCGAGCCGATCGGCCTGCTCATGGTGGCCGTGTTCCACTTCATCCCGGACAGCCTGCACCCCGCCGAGATCGTCACCCGCTACCGCGATGCACTGCCTGCCGGCAGCCTGGTCGCGCTGTCGCATCTGACCGCGGACCACGCGCCCCTGGAAATGGCCGCGGTCACCGAGGCGATGAAGAACAGCAGGGATCCCATGTATTTCCGCCCCTACGCCGAAGTGGCCGCTCTCTTCGAAGGGCTGGAGCTGGTCGACCCAGGTGTGGTGAGCGCGCCACTGTGGCGGCCGGAGCCCGGTCTCCGCGATATCGAACCGGACGACGTCTACGCCGGCGTCGGACGCAAGGTCTGAGTCCGGTCACGTCGCGAAAGCCACTTTCGAGACATCAGGTGTCCCCAAAGTGGCTTTCGCGACGTCGCGAAAGCCACTTTCGAGACATCAGGTGTCCCCAAAGTGGCTTTCGCGACGTGGCCCGGATCTGTGGACGGTCACCACCACCGGACGCCGCGGTCGATGCAGGTGTCCCACAGCGAGTCGGACTGGCAGATCGTGACGATGTCCTTCTTCTTCGAGATCGTCTTGTCGTAATGGGTGCACTTCGGACCTGAATTCGTGTCCCGGTAGTAAGGGCTTCGCCGGAGGCGAGCTCACCGTTTCCTGGAACGAAGCGTAGGCCCAGTAGCCGTTCGCCTTCTTGTCGCACACGGTGAAATCGCGGTCCTTCAGGTCGACGACGACCCTGGCGAGGAGCGGCCCGCCGAGCTCCTGGAGGTCGAAGTTCCGGTAGCGTTCGCTGTCCTGGACCAAGGAGTCCTCGTTCTGGCCATCCAGCCCGCCGTCCGCGGCCGAGGCCGACCCGGCGCCCAGCGCCAGCAATGCGGCGGTCGTGACGCCGACAAATCGCAATTCACGCACAATTACCCCTCTCTGAGCTTTGTGAAATTCGCCCGGCTGTTCCATTGGGCGTGGGAATCACCTCACCGATAGGTTCGGGCGCCGTACACACCTTTTCGCCAGAACGAAAACCGGTAAGTCGGTGGCGTGTTCTGGATCCGGCGTCGACCGGGTCGGAGACCGTTTGTCATGCTGCCGTTGTGGCAACCACGGAAACAGAGCCCGATCAAGCGTCCACCGGCCGGGGGAGAGCACTGGTCCTGGTGTGTCTGGCCGGCGTGCTCTGGGGCACGATCGGCCCGGTGATCCCGGTCGTCCACGACGCTTCGGGCCTCTCGCCACTGGCCATCGGCGGGTACCGCGCCCTCGTCGCGGTCGTCGTCCTGGTGATCGCCGCCGCCGTGCTGCGGCGGTCGCGTGACTGCGTGCGGCTCGGGCGGCGGCATTGGCGGCGAGTGACCGTGGTCGGGATTTCGACGGCGATCTTCCAGCTGCTCTTCTTCGTGGCCGTCCTATGGGCCGGGGTGAGCATCACCACCGTGGTGTGTCTCGGATTCGCGCCGGTGCTGTTGCTGATCGCCGGCAGCGTCCGGCGTCGCCGCAGGGCTTCCGCCGGCCAGTTCCTCACGGTCACAGTCGCACTCACGGGGCTTCTTCTGGTCAGCGTTGCTGGCAGCCCTGACGGCGAAGCGCCGTACCCGGTTCTAGGTGTGCTCGCCGCACTCGCGTCCGGCGCCGCCTACGCCCTCTCCGCCGACGCAGCCGGGCCATTGTCCCTAAGGCTCGACACGCTGACGATGACCACGACGACGACCTGTGTCGCCGCGATGGTCCTCGTTCCCGCCGGGCTGATCGTGCCGCTGGCGACCGGTGGCGGGATGTGGACCGGCGACATCGGGTCGTGGGCGCTGATCGGCTACCTCGGGGCCGTGACGATGGCGCTCGCCTACGCGCTGCTGTTCACCGGCCTCCGGTCCACACCCAGCGGCGCGGCGGTGGTGGCGACCCTGCTCGAACCGGTCACCGCCGTCGTGATCGCCGTCGTCTGGCTGGATGAACGGCTGACGGTCGCGGGTGTCGTGGGGGTCGTGCTGATCATGGCCGCGATCGGCAGCCTGGGACGGTATTCGAAGGAACCCGCGCCGCAGTGACCCGCGACCGGCTCAGCTCGTTTCCCGGACGACCAGCCGGTGCGGGGCGACGATCGAGCGCGGTGATCGCGGGCTCGACATCTGCTCGGCCAGCCGGTCGAGGGCGAGTTCGGCGATGCGATCCTTGTCCGGGGAGACGGTGGTGAGCGCCGGGACACTGAACCTGCCGTCTTCGATGTCGTCGAAACCGATCAGTGCCAAGGAATCCGGCACCGCGACGCCGCGGTCGGCGGCGGCTCGCAACGCGCCCAGCGCGAGTTCGTCGGTGAAGCAGAACACCGCGTCGGGCGGCCGGGGAGAGCCCAGCAGCCGCAGCATCGCCTGATGGCCGTCGGCGCGATGCAGCCGTGGCACGGTCACTTCGAGCTCGGGTTCGGCCGGTAGCCCGGCGTCGGCGAGCGCCTCCCGGTAACCGGCCAGCCGCTGGCGGGCGGTCGCGTTGAGCGAACGCGGCTGGCTCCCGACCGCGGCGATCCGGCGCCGGCCGCGTGCCAGCAGGTGCGCGGTGGCCTCGCGTGCGGCCGCGACATTGTCGATCGCGACGTGGTCGACCCCGGCGGTACCGTCGTGCTCCCCGAGGAGTACGAGGGGAGCGGTGTCGGTCCGGGAGGCCAGTTCCGCGGGGGTCACCGCCCAGGGACTGAACAGCACGCCGTCGACCAATTGGCTGCGCCGCCCGTGCAGCAGTTGCGTCTCCCGTTCGGCGTCGCCGTCGGTCTGATCGATGAGGACCGTCAGTCCCCGGGCTTCGGCGATACGCACCGTCCGCGCGGCGAGCTCGGCGAAGTAGGGCGAGTCGATTTCCGGGATCACCAGCGCGACCAGCCCCGTCCGGCCTTGCCGGAGTGTCCGGGCGGCCATGTTGGGTCGGTAGCCGAGGGCGTCGATGCTCGCCTGCACCCGCTCCCTGGTCGCCGGGGCGACGTAGCGGAAGCCGTTGACCACGTTCGACACCGTCCGCACGGACACCCCGGCGTGCTCGGCCACATCCCGCAGCTTCGGGTTCATCCTCGTCCTCTCGCTCGCGGCGAGGATACCTCTTGCAACGTGGCATGCCACGTTGCAAACTGGAGTGACAGTGCCGTGTCGCCCGGAGGTCGAGATGCCCGTCAATCACACCGCCCCCGCCCCCACCCCGCTGCCCGCCGACGAACTCGAATCCCTGACCGCCCGCCTGCACCGGGAGGGCATCATCGGTCTGCCGCAGGCGTTCACTCGTGAGTGGGTCGGACGGCTGGGCGAAGACATCGAGGCGGCGTTCGCCGAAGCGCGCGGCCGCGAGAACGGTGCGGTCGGTCGCGGACCCAACCGGTTCTACGTCGAAATCCATCCCGAACAGTTGCGCGGGTTCGCCGAATTGGCGTCCCATCCGTGGATCACCGCCGTCGCCGAGGCCGTGCTGGGTCCGGAGTACCGGATCGTCGAGGTCGGCTTCGACGTCCCGCTGGCGGGCGCGATGGATCAGCCGTGGCACCGCGACTTCCCGATGCCCGAGGAGACCGCCCGCCACGGCAGGTTGAACTCGTTGGCCGTCAACGTGACCGCCGTCGACACCGAGCCGGACATGGGGCCCTTCGAGATCGCGCCCGGCACGCACTGGGAGGACGGCGGCACCTTCGAGCACGGCATGTTCCCTCCCCGGGAGGCGTACCCGCGCTACCGGGAGCTGGCCGTACGCAAATTCCCGCGTATGGGCGACATTTCGATCCGATCGGCGCTGACCGTCCACAGAGGAACCGCGAACCACTCGGCCAAGAGCCGTCCCGTTCTCGTCCTCGGCCTCGACGGGCCGGGAGCGGGTAACGACGCCCGCCACGACACCGCCGTGACGCGCGAATACTGGGCGACCCTGCCGGACTCGGTGCGTGCCCACCTCGATTGCCCGATCGTCGACACCCTGCGACCCATCACGCAGAAGCACACCATCGAAGGTCTCGTGATGGGCGAATCCGGCGAAGACTGAACGGTGATTATCCGCCGTCGCCGAATTCCTTTATCGCTGAAATGCATTTTGACTTCATTCGGTCGTCGGAGGTGGCCTCGCCCGGGAAGCCGCCCGGGCGGCTTCCCGGGCGACCGTATTTCTGAATCGATTGCGGAAATCGGCAGGCCTGCGGTCGGTGAACGTATCTCCGACAAGGTGTCGGTTAATACCTGACGTGTCACCGAATGTGATCGATCGAGTGTCGTTTGTGTCCGAAGGACCGTCGTGAAGAGCTGGCCAGGGCGCCGATTCGGGCGCAAGCCGCGGAAAACTGCGACGTATGGTCCAATATGGATGGAGCGTTCGGACTAAATCCGCGAAATTCGTATTCCACGGCGCGGCCGGTCGTCTTAACCTTGCGTGATTCTTCACCTGAATCTGCACTGGGGAGCAAGATGAAGTCCACGCCGTTGTTGTTGTCGCGCGCCCGAAAAACCTCGGAGCGACTGCTCGACGCCCGATGACACGACCCGGCTGCGTCAGCCGATTCGACGTACACGCCCGGCAAACACCCGACCGGATCGCGGTCTTCGAGCACGGCACCGGGATCACCTACGCCCGGCTCGCCGGCCTCGCGGGCGGCCGCGCGCTGCGGTTGCACGACGCCGGTGTGCGGCCGGGGGAGCGGGTCGGGCTCGTCACCGGGCACGGCAGCGCCGCGATCGCGGCGATCCTCGGCACCCTCGCCGTGGGCTGCACCTACGTCCCGCTGGACCCGACCTTCCCCCGGGAGCGGCTCGAGTACCAGCTCGCGGCCGCGCGGGTGACCGCCGTGCTCGCGGACCCGGAGTACGTCGAGCTCGCGGAGTTCTTGTGCCGTACCGGATCCGCGCGACTGGTGCGTTCGGGTGCGGAGACCGCGCCGCTCCCGGTGCCCGAAACCGACCCGGACGGCTTGGCGTACGTGCTGTTCACGTCCGGGTCCACCGGCAGGCCGAAGGCCGTGGCGCAGACCCACCGCAACCTCCTGCACGTCGTCGGCAACCAGATCGACGCGCTCGGCATCACCCCGGCCGACCGGCTCAGCCTGCTCGCGTCGTTCGGCTTCGACGCGGCGATCCCGGACCTCTATCCGGCACTGCTCACCGGCGCCGCGCTCGTGCCGGTCGACCTGCGTGCGCACGGCGTCGCCCACGCCGCGCGCGAGCTGGCCCGGCACGAGGTGACCGTCTACCACTCGACGCCCACGGTCTACCGGCACCTGCTCGACGTCCTGGGCGAGACCGGCCTCCCGACCGTGCGGACCGTGCTGCTCGGCGGCGAACAGGCGACCCACGCCGACGTCCGCCGCGGCCGGTTCGCGCCGGAATGCGTGTTCGTCAACGGTTACGGCGCCACCGAGGTGACTTTCGCCGCGCACTACCGGACGACCGCCGCCGAGCTGGACCTGGACGCCGACGGACCACTGCCGATCGGGCGCGCGCTGCCCGGGTTCACGCTCACCGTGCTGGACAGCGGCGAACTCGAGGTGCGCGGCCGGCACCTCGTCGACGGCTACCTCGACCAGCCGAGCCCGGCGTTCGGGGTGACCGCCGACGGCGGCCGCCGCTACCGGACCGGCGACCTCGGCAGGCTCCTGCCGGACGGGAACCTCGTCTGCCTCGGCAGGCTCGACCGGCAGGTCAAGGTCCGCGGCTTCCGGGTGGAGCTGACCGAGATCGAAGCCAAGCTCACCGAACAGCCCGACGTCGCCGAAGCCCGCGCGATCGTGCGAGACGGCGACTTGCTCGCCTACGTGACCGCGGCAGGCCCGCGTCCGGACGGCCGGGTGCTCCGGGCCGCGCTGGTGGACGCCCTGCCCGGCTACTCGGTACCCGCGGCCGTCGCGGTGCTGGACAGCTTTCCGCTGACCGTCACCGGAAAGCTCGACGAACGGGCGCTGCCGGATCCGCGCTCGGCCGCGACCGTCCCGGCCGAGCGGCTGACCCCGGCCGAGGAACGCGTGCACCGGATCTGGTGCGAAATCCTGGGCCGTGACCGGATCGGCAGCACCGAGGCGTTCTTCGACGCAGGTGGCGACTCGCTGCGGCTCGGGCGGGTGCAGGTGCGGCTGGCCGACGAGTTCGGGGTGGACGTCCCGCTGCTCGCCCTGTTCGAGCGCACGACGATCGCCGGGCAGGCCGCCTGGCTCACGAAGTCCACTTCGGACACTCGGACGCCCGCCACCGCGGAGGAACAGGCCGGGGATCTCATCGCCGTCGTCGGGCTGGCCTGCCGGTTCCCCGGCGCGCCGGACACCGCTTCCTTCTGGTGGAACCTCTGCGCGGGCGTCGACTCGATCCACGACTACACCGACGACGAGCTGACGGCGCTGGGCATCGGCCCGGGCCTGCGGGCCGACCCGGCGTACGTGCGGGCGGGCGGCCGGATCGAGGGGATCGAGGAGTTCGACGCCGGGTTCTTCGGTTTCACCGCCGACGAGGCCGCGCGGACCGACCCGCAGCACCGGCTCTTCCTCGAAACGGCGTGGCAGGCACTCGAAGACGCGGGACGCGACCCCGCCGCCGAGACCGGGCCGGTCGGGGTGTTCACGGCGACCTCGGTGAACCGCTACTTCCTGTTCCACCTGTTCGGCAACCCGGCGGTGACCGGCGACGTCGACCCGGACGACTGGGAGGGGCGGCTGACCGGCCGCCAGCTCACCGACCACCTGCCCGGCCAGGTCGCCTACCGGCTCGGGCTCACCGGGCCGGCGGTGGCCGTGCAGAGCGCGTGCTCCAGCTCGCTCGCGGCGGTGGCGCTGGCCGCGCAGAGCCTCGCGGACTACCGGTGCGACGTCGCGCTGGCAGGCGGGGTGAGCGTGACGTGGCCGCGGTACCGCGGTGGCGGGCTCGTCTCGCCGGACGGCCGGTGCCGCGCGTTCGACGTCGCCGCGGCGGGCGCCGGGTTCAGCTCGGGCGCCGGGGCGGTCGTGCTGCGGCGGCTGGCGGACGCGATCGCCGACCGCGACCACGTCTACGCCGTGCTGCCCGGCTGGGCGATCACGAACGACGGCCCGGACCGCGCGGGCTACGCCGTGCCGGGACCGGCCGGGCAGGCGGCAGCGGTGGCCGAGGCGCTGGCCGTCGCGGAGGTCGCCCCGGACGAGGTCGCGCTGCTCGAAGCCCACGGCAGCGGCACCCCGCTGGGTGACGCGATCGAGGTGGCCGCGCTGAACCGCGTCTACCGGGACGCGCCTCCGGAATCGTGTGCGCTGGGCTCGGTGAAGACGAACATCGGGCACCTCGACGCGGCGGCCGGTATCGCCGGGCTGATCAAGGCCGTGCTCTCCGTGCGGCACGGCGTCATCCCGCCGAACCCGCATTTCACGGCCCCGCATCCGGAGGTCGACCTGGCGGGCGGTCCCTGGTACGTCCCGGCGAAGGCCGCCGACTGGCCCGCCCGCGAGCGGCGGGTGGCCGGGGTCAGCTCGTTCGGCATGGGCGGCACGAACGTGCACATGATCGTCGAGGAGGCGCCTGCCGCTTCGCCACGGCCCGCGGCGAGCGGCCCCTTCGTCCTGCCGGTGTCCGCGCGTGACCCGGAGGCGTTGCGCGAGGCGGTGTCCCGGCTGCGCGATCGGCTCGCCACGGACACGCCGGACCTCAGGGACGTGGCGTACACGCTGTCGGGCCGAAGGGCGTTCGCCTGCCGGGCCGCCGTGGTGGCGGACTCGGTCGCGGCGGCGGTCGGCGCGCTCGATGCCTTGCTGGCGAACGGAACCGACGTCGAGGGCCCGGCCGGGCAGGAGCGGGAACTCGCTGCCCACTGGACAGGGGGCGCCGACGTCGAGTGGAGCGCGGACGGCGATCCCGGCCGCGTCCCATTGCCGGGCTATCCGTTCCAGCGAGAGCGGTACTGGATCGAACCACCGCACCACACAGCCGACCAGGAGACCCCTCGGTGACCGACACCTTGCCCGTCACGGGCGGCCATGGCCCGCCACTGTCCTATCCGGACACCACGCTCACGGAGCTGATCCTCGCCCAGGCCGCGCGCACCCCGGATGCCGTCGCCGTCCGGCAGGGTGACACCCGGCTCACGTACCGCGAACTGGTCGCTTCGGCGACCGGCGTCGCCCGGCTGCTTCGCGCCCGGGGTGCCGGACCCGGCGTCCGCGTCGGTGTCTGCGCGGACCGGCGGCCGGAGCTGATCTCGACCGTCGTGGGGGTGCTGCTGTCCGGGGCCGCCTACGTGCCCCTCGAACCCGGCGGCCCGAAGGCGCGGCTGGCCGAAATCGCCGCGGACGCCGGGATCTCGCTGGTCGTCGGTGACCGCGCGAAGGCCGAATTCGGGGCAACGGAAGGCATCGAGGCGCTCGACGTGCCCGCACCCGTGGACGGGCCCGTCGAATGCCCCGCCGGGCCGGACGACCTCGTCCACCTCCTCTACACCTCCGGCTCCACCGGACGGCCCAAGGGCGTGCTGACCAGCCACCGCAACGTGGTCGCGTTCGTCACCGGGTTCCCCGCCGCCCTCGGGATCCGGCCGGGCACCCGGACGCTCGGCATCTCGTCGCCCGCCTTCGACGCCTTCACCATGGACGTGTTCGTCCCGCTGGCGCACGGCGGATCGGTCCAGCTCACCAGCGCCGCCGACCGGGCCGACCCCGAACGGCTGCGGCGGTTCCTCGTCGAGCACGACGTCGAGTGGGGCTTCGTCACGCCGACGCTGCTGTCCATGGTGGACCCCGCGGCCGTTCCCGGCTGGCGCGTCATAGCCTGCGGTGGCGAGACGGTGCCCGCGGAGCTCGCCGCGCGCTGGATGCCGGGGCGGCGGTTCTTCAACGCCTACGGCCCGACCGAGAGCACCGTCGTGGTCGTCACCGACGAGGTCACCGGCATCCCGGCCGACCCGCTGCCGCTCGGCCGTCCGACGCCGAACCACCGGGCATTCGTCGTGGACGCCGAACTGCGGCCGGTCGCGCCCGGCGAGATCGGTGAGCTGCTCATCGGCGGCCCGGGCGTCGCGCTCGGCTACCTCGGCAGCCCGGAGTTGACCGCCGCGAAGTTCGTCGACGATCCGACCGCACCGGGGGAACGGCTCTACCGCACCGGCGACCTCGTCCGCGAGCTGCCCGACGGCCGTCTCGAATTCGCCGGTCGCGCCGACCGGCAGGTGAAGGTCCGCGGCCAGCGGATCGAGCTGGGCGAGGTGGAGGCCGCGCTCTCGAGTCACCCGGACGTCGACGCCGCCGCGGTGGTGGCCATCCCCGGGCCGGCGGGCACCCGGCTGGTGGCCTTCCTCGCACCGGCGTCCGCACCGTCCGATGTGGACGAACTCGGCCGGGACCGGCTCACCGCCGCGATGCGCCCGGCCGCGGTCCGGGTACTCGACCGGCTGCCGGTCAACCCGCTCACCGGCAAGATCGACCGGCCGGCGCTGCGCGACCTCGCCGAAGCGGCGCTGGCGGGACAACGGGCGGACCTCGGCCCGCTCGGCACCCCGGCCGAACGCGCGGTCGCGGCCATCTGGCGCCGCGTGCTCGGCTCCGGCGCGGGGACGGATTTCCTGGCCTCTGGCGGGAATTCGATCGCCGCGATGCGGCTGGTCGCGGCACTGCGGGCGGAGCTGGCCGCGGATGTCGCCACGGAGGACGTCTTCACCGGCGGCACGCTCGAAGGGCTCACCCGGCGGGTCGCGTCCGCGCCGCCGTTGACCGGGCCGGGACTGACCACGGGGCACGCGCCCGTCCTGTCCCCGCAGCAACGGCGGCTGTGGTTCCTCGACCAGCTCGCCCCGGACGCCGCGCCGTACAACATCGCGATGGCGTTCCGGCTGACCGGCGCGCTGGACGTCGACGCGCTGCGCCACGCCTTGCGCGCGGTCGCCGAGCGGCACGACGTGCTCCGCTGGCGGATCCGGGCCGTCGACGGAGCGCCGGTGGCGGATCGCCTGCCGCCGTCGGACGTTCCGCTGCCGGTGGCACCGGTGACCGAGGACGGTCTGCGGGCCCGGCTGGCCGCCGACGCCGCGACCCCGGTGCGTCTCGACCGCGAGGCTCCCTGGCGCGTGCGGCTCTACCGGCTCGGTGAGACGGAGCACGTGCTCGGCTTCACGCTGCATCACGCGGTGTTCGACGGCTGGTCGCAGGAGCTGCTGTGCGCCGACCTGTCGGCGGCCTATCGGGACGAGCCGCTGCCGCCGCCGGTGGCGTCCTACGCGGACTACGCGGTGTGGCGGGCCGGACGCGACGAACGCCGTGAGGCCGTGGATGTCGCATGGTGGACAGAACATCTCGCCGGTGCACCGGCCACAGTGGACCTTCCGCGCGACCGGCCGCGCCCGATCGTGCAGACCTACCGTGGTGCGAGCCTGCGTCAGTCCTTTTCGGACAGTGTCGCCGAGTCGGTGCTGGCGGTGGCCGCCCGCACCGGCACGACGCGTGCCGGGGTCCTGCTCGCCGCGTTCGGCCAGCTGCTGCGGCGGCTCACCGGCGCGACCGACCACCTGGTCGCCACGGTCGTCGCGGACCGGCAGCTCGCCGAGTGCCAGGAGGTCGCCGGGTTCTTCGTGGACATCGTGCCGGTGCGGCTGCGGGCCGACGACGCCGCGGACTTCGCCACGCACGTCCGCGACGGCGGCGCGGAACTCCTCGCCGCGACCGCGCATCCGGCCGCGCCGGTCGAGCGGCTCGTCGAGGCGCTCGGCGTGCCCCGCGACCCCGCGCACGCCCCGCTCGTGCAGGTGATGTTCAACGTCCTGAACTTCACCGAGCCTCGGCTCGACCTGCCCGGCGTGGCCTCGGCGTGGTTGCCGGTCGACAAGCCGGGGTCGCCGTTCGACCTCACGGTGTACGTCCACGACGACGGCGTCGAACTGCTGTACAACCCGGACCTGTTCGACCACGCCCGGATGGCCGGGCTCGCCGAGGACTACGTCGCGCTGCTCGGCGCGCTGGCCGCGGCGCCGGACGCGCCGGTCGGGACCAGCGTGCCGGAGCTGCCGCGGGCGGACGTCCGCACCGCCGCGCCGGCCGCGGCGACCCGCGTCCGGGCACGGCCGCCAACGGTGGCCGCGGACCCGGCGGCGCTGGCCGCGACCGAGGCCGTGATCGCGCGTGCCTGGTGCGACGTCCTCGGTGTCACCGAAGTCGGGCACACCGACAATTTCTTCGACGTCGGCGGGAATTCGCTCGCCCTGGCCCGGGTCCACGCCCAGCTCACCGACCGGCTCGCCCGCCGGATCCCGATGGTCGACCTGTTCAGCCATCCCACCGTCCGCGCCCTAGCCGCGCACCTGCACTCCGGTGCCGCCGCCAGCCCCGAACTGGCCCGTGCCGCCGAACGCGTCGCCGCCCGCCGCGGCCGCACCCAGTCCAGAAGACCCCGTCGCACCGCCGGCCCCACCGGCCCTTGATAGGAGCACCACCGTGACCCACCACCCCGAAACCGGTACCGGCGATCCCGGAGCCGAACCGATCGCGATCGTCGGGCTCGACGTGCGCGTGCCCGGCGCGCGAGACGCGCACCAGTTCTGGCGCAATCTCGTCGACGGCGTCGAGTCGATCGTGCCCGCCACCCGCGAGGAGATGATCGCCCGCGGTGCTTCACCGGACACAGTGGACGATCCGAGCTGGGTGAACGCCACCGCCGTGGTCGACGGCTTCGACGAGTTCGACGCCGAACTGTTCGGGATGACCAGCCGTGAGGCCGAGATCACCGATCCGCAGCATCGGCTGTTCCTCCAGTCGTGCCACGCGGCGCTGACCGACGCGGGCTACGACCCGGCCCGGTTCAGCGGCGCGATCGGCGTCTACGGCGGATCCGGGGGCACCGGATACCTGACCGAGAACCTGATGCGCAACGAGCGGCTCCTCGCCTCGCAGCACGGCGGTATCGGCATCTCGACCGGTAACCAGCCGAGCTACCTGACGACCTCGGTGTCGTACAAGCTCAACCTCCGCGGCCCGAGCCTCGCGGTGTTCACCGCCTGCTCGACGTCACTGGTCGCGGTGCACCTGGCCTGCGAGGCGCTGCGCAACGGCGAGTGCGACATGGCGCTGGCCGGCGGGGTCAACGTGGAGATGCCACACGGCGTCGGCTACATGGGCGTCGACGGTTTCACCTCGCCGGACGGCCACGTGCGCGCGTTCGACGCCGGAGCCAACGGCACGGTCTGGAGCAGCGGCGTGGGGGTCGTGCTGGTGAAACGGCTCTCGCAGGCGATCGAGGACGGCGACCACATCCGCGGAGTCGTGCTCGGCAACGCGATCAACAACGACGGCGCCACCAAGGTCGGCTTCTCCGCGCCCAGTATGTCCGGGCAGACCGAGGCGGTCGCGCAGGCCGTCGGCATGGCCGGTGTCGACCCGCGCACCATCGGCTACGTCGAGGCGCACGGCACCGGCACCGCGCTGGGCGACCCGATCGAGATCACCGCACTGTCCACTGTGTACGGGAACGGGACCGAGGACACCGGCTGGTGCGCGATCGGCTCGGTGAAGTCCAACATCGGCCACCTGTCGCAGGCGGCGGGCGTGGTCTCGTTGATCAAGGCCGTGCTCGTGATGGAGCACGGGCTGATCCCGCCGACCATCAACTACCACGAACCCAACCCCGGTATCGACTTCCCGGCGAGCCCGTTCTTCCCGGCGCGTGTGGTGACGAAGTGGGAGGCGGGCCAGGCGCCGCGGCGCGCGGGCGTCAGCTCGTTCGGTGTCGGTGGCACCAACGCGCATGTCGTCCTGGAGGAGGCGCCGGTCCCCGAGCGGTCCCGGACGCCGCACCCGGCGCACCTGCTGCGGTTGTCGGCCAACACCGAGGAGGCGCTCTCGGCCGCGGTCGACCGGCTGGCCGACCGACTGGCCGGGGACGTCGACCTCGATCTCGCCGACGTGGCCCACACCCTGGCCGCCGGGCGCACCGAGTACCCGCATCGCGCGATCGTCGTCGCCCGTGATCTGGAGGACGCGGTCGACGGCCTGCGCGACTCCCGGCGTCTCGTTTCCGGGCAGGCAGGGGAGACGAACGTGGCGTTCCTCTTCCCCGGGCAGGGTTCCCAGTACGCGGGGATGGGCGCCGAGCTCTACGACGCCGAGCCGGTGTTCGCCGCCGCCGTCGACGAGTGCCTGCGGCTGCTCGAATCCGAGCTGCCGGAGCTGCGCGACCTGATCTTCGGGCGCGGCGGCGAGCAGGCGCTGCGGGAAACCCGCGTGACCCAGCCCGCGCTGTTCGTCGTCGAGTACGCGCTGGCGATGCTGTGGCAGAGCTGGGGCGTGCGGCCCGCGGCGATGATCGGTCACTCGGTCGGTGAGTACGTCGCCGCCACCGTCGCCGGGGTCTTCACCCTGCCGGACGCGCTGAACCTGGTCGCCACGCGGGGCCGCCTGATGCAGTCGATGCCGGCCGGGGCGATGCTGGCCGTCCAGCTCGACGAGGAGGGCGTCGCCACGCGGCTGCCGGAAAACCTCGCGATCGCCGGGGTGAACGGGCCCGGCACCTGCGTCGTGGCCGGGCCGTCGGACGAGGTCGCGGAGTTCGCGGGGACACTCAAGGCCAGCGGCGTGCAGTGCCGCGAGCTGGTGACCTCGCACGCGTTCCACTCGCCGATGATGGACCCGATCCTCGCCGAGTTCACCGAGGCCGTCGCCGCCGTCGCCCGCACCGCGCCGGCGCTGCCGTTCCTGTCGAACGTCACCGGCGAGTGGATCACCGACGCCCAGGCCACCGACCCCGCCTACTGGGCGTCTCACCTGCGTCAGGCCGTCCGGTTCGGCGACTGCGTCAAGAACCTGTTCGTGCGTGGCGGCCGCTGGGCGCTCGTCGAATGCGGTCCGGGTCATCAGCTGTCCGGGCTGTCCCGCGGCCAGGTTCCGAAGGGGATGCCCGCGCCGCAGCCGAGCCTGCCTGGCCGCAACGAGCGCATCGGCGACGTCGAAACGCTGTACGGCGCGGCCGGTCTCTTGTGGACGAACGGGGTTTCCCTGGAACCGCGGACGTTCGGCGCGCCCGGCCAGCGGGTGCCGCTGCCCGGCTACCCGTACGCGCGCAAGCGGTATTGGGTCGACCCGGATCCGGTCACGGCGACCCAGCCCGTGCGGCCGAGCGGTCCGCTGCCGCTGTCCGAATGGTTCGCGGTCCCGGCGTGGCGGCAAGCGGAACCGGACCTGAGACGCGAGCCGTTCGCGAACGCGCTCGTCTTCGCCGCCGACGACGTCCTGCCCGGCCTCCTGCGCGACGCGGGTGTGACGGTCACCGAAGTGCGCCCCGGCGACGGATTCGCCGCGACGGAGACCGGATTCACCGTCCGGCCCGGGGTGCGCGAGGACTACGACGCGCTCGTGGCCGCGCTGCCCGCCCGGCCCGAGCGGGTCGTGCACGCCTGGACGCTGGCCGGGGAGGAGCGCGGCATGGCCGCACAGGACCTCGGGTTCTTCAGCGTGCTGAACCTCGTCCAGGCCTGGGGTGAGCCGGTGCGGATCGACGTGCTGAGCACCGGCACCGCCGACGTCACCGGCGCCGACCTGACCCGTCCCGAGCACGCGACCCTCGCCGGTATCGCGCGGGTGGTGCCGCTGGAGATCGCGGGCACGATGGTGCGCCGGATTGACACGGATAATTCCCAGGACGTCGTCGCCGAGCTGTTCCGCCCGGCCGACGCGGCGGCCGAGGTCGCGCTGCGGGCCGGTCGTCGCTGGGTGCTGGACTACACCCAGCTCGAACTGCCCGCGGCCGCCGAGCCGGTGCTTCGTGACGGCGGCCGGTACCTGATCACGGGCGGGACCGGCGGTATCGGCATCACGCTCGCCGAGGACCTCGCCCGCCGGGTGCGGGCGAAGCTCGTGCTGGTCACCCGCGCCGGGCTGCCACCGCGGGCGGAGTGGGACGCACACCTCGCCGCGCACGGCGGCATCGACCGCGCCGGGCGTGCGATGCTCGCCGTCCGGCGGATGGAGGCGGCGGGCGCGGAGGTGCATGTCGCCGCCGCCGACGTCACCGACGCGGCGCGCCTGCGTGAGGTGCGTGAGCTGGCCGAGCGCGAGTTCGGCGGCCTCGACGGGATCGTGCACGCCGCCGGGCTGCCCGGCGGCGGCGTCGCCGAGGTGAAGGAGCGGGCCGCGGCCGAGGCCGTGCTGGCCCCGAAGATCGCCGGGACGCTGGCGCTGGCCGAGGCGTTCGCCGACCTGCCGATGGACTTCGTCGCGCTGTGCTCGTCGATCACCGCGGTGGCAGGCGGCATCGGCCAGGTCGATTACTGCGCCGCCAACAACTTCCTCGACGCCTACGCGCGAGGTGACCACGGCTGGCGAGCTCGGCTCGTCTCGCACGCCTGGGGTGGCTGGGACGAGGTCGGCATGGCCGCGGAGGTGGCCGCGCCGACCACGATCCGCACCGCCCGGTCGCGGGCGCTCGGTCCCGTCGAGCACCCCGTGCTCACCACGCGTTCCGAGGACGGCGCGCACGGCCTCGTCTCGGCGGCCACGCACTGGCTGCTCGACGAGCACCGGATCGCCGGGGTGCCGGTGGTTCCGGGGACGGGACACCTGGAGACCGTCCGCGCGGCGGTGGCCGCGGCGTTGCCGAAACCCGGCGACGGACACGTCGTCGAGCTGCGGGACGTCGCGTTCCTGGAGCCGTTCGGCGTTCCGGACGGCTCGACCGCCGAGTACCGCGTGGAGTTCGACGGCGACGACTTCACCGTGACCAGCCACGTCGCCGGCGCGAGCCGGACCCACGTCCGCGGATCCGCCGGCTGGGTCGCGGCCGGGGCGACGTCCACTGTGGACATCGAAGCGGTGACCGCGCGGACCGAGCCGATCGACGACGGGCACGGCTTCGGTACCGGCCGCACCAGCATGGTCGCCTTCGGCCCGCGCTGGGCGGCGCTGCGCGAACACCGCATCGGCGCACAGGAGGAACTGGCCACGATCACGGCTCCCGACGCGGCGGCGGGCGACATCGGGGCGTGGGGGCTGCATCCGGCGCTGCTGGACGTCGCGACCGCGTTCGGCCGCGGCCGGGGGAGCGGCACCTATCTGCCGATGAGCTACGGCCGGATCGTCGTGCACGACGCGCTCCCGGCGAGTTTCCGCAGCCACCTGCGCTACCGCGACTCCGGCGGCGACCAGGTGGTGGCGGCCGACCTCTCGCTGTGCGACGAGACCGGCCGCGTGCTCGTCACGATCGAGGATTTCGTGCTGCGCCAGGTCGATCAGGAGGCGGTCGGCGGTGGGCTGAATGCCGCGTCCGCTGTGTCCACTGTGGACAAGACGTCGACCGGGATCCGGCCGGTGGACGGCGCCGAGGCGTTCGTCCGGGCGCTGGCCCCCGGCCTCGGCGGGCAGGTGGTGATCAGCACCCTCCCGGTGCGGGAGCTGATCGAGCACCGGGTCACCGCCGAGGAGCTGGACGAACCGGGCGAAGCGCCGGTGATGGTGTCGGAGGACGACTACGTCGCCCCGCGCACCGACCTGGAGGCCGAGATCGCCCGGCAGTGGACCGAGCTGCTCGGCGTGGAGAAGATCGGCGTGCACGACGACTTCTTCGCCCTCGGCGGGAACTCGCTCGTCGCCATCCAGCTCATCGCCCAGGTGCGCAAGGCGACCGGTACGCGGCTGGCGATGAAGACGCTGTTCGAAGCGTCCACAGTGGCCACTCTGGCCGAGCGGATCGAGGAACTGCGCGCCGGCAAGACCGAGGCGCCCGCCGAAGAACCCGCCCGGACCACCATCCCGAAGCTCGAGCGATGAACCGGTGAAGGTTATCGAGGGTAAGGCAAAGGCGGCGTGGGGCGCGGTGCCGGGCCGTGTGGATTTTGGGGCGTTGGATGACCCGAAATCCACACGGTCCGGCGAGACCGTCCCTGTAACGACCGGTTCAGGCGGGGTGTGTGGAAATAGGGACACTCAACGTCCCTATTTCCACTGTGTGGAAATAGGGACACTCAACGTCCCTATTTCCACACACCCCCAACCGGCGCCACCTTTGCCTCCCCTCTCGCGGTCGCGGCTTCCCCAACAGACATTGAGAACAGGAAATCATGAGCGACACGAAGGAATGGACGTTCCCGGCCTCGTTCGGCCAGGAGCGGATCTGGCTGTCCGGCCAGCTCGACCCGGCGTCCCCGGTGTACAACCTGCACTGCCAGGCCCGGCTGGACCGCCCGCTGACCGCGGAGCAGTGGCGTGCCGCGCTCGGCCTCATCGTCGGGCGGCACGAGGCGCTGCGCACGTCCTTCCGCATGGACGGCGGCGCGCTCATGCAGGTGGTGCACGCCGAGGTGCCGATCGAGCCCGAGGTCCACGACCTGCGGGATCTGCCCGCCGGCGCCCGTGAAGACCGGCTCGCCGAACTCGTCGGAGAGGTGTCGCGCGAGGCCATCCCGCTCGACTCGCCGCCGCCGTGGCGGGCCCAGGTGTGCCGGATGGCCGACGACGAGTGGGTGCTCACGTTCGTCGTGCACCACACCGTGTTCGACGCCGGTTCGGTGCTGGTTCTGGGGACCGAGCTGGGCGAGGCGTGCGACGCCGTGTTCGAGGGCCGCGAGCCGAAGCTGCCCGAGCTGGCCATCCAGTACCCGGACTTCTCGGCCTGGCAGCGCGGGCAGCTCGAAGCGTCGAGTGAACAGCTGGACTACTGGCGCAAGCAGCTCGCCGGGCTGCCGCCGGTGCACGGCCTGCCCACCGACCGGCCGCGGCCGTCTGAGCTGACGTTCGCCGGTGACCAGGTGCACTTCACCCTCCCGGACGGACTGATCGACCGGGTCGGCGAGCTGAGCCGGGAGCTGTCGGCGTCGCCGTTCATGGTGCTGCTGGCCGGCTATGCGGCGCTCCTGTCTCGACTGTCCAGAGTGGACGACATCGTCGTCGGCGTCCCGGTCGCCGGCCGCGACCTGCCCGAGCTGGCCGATCTGATCGGCATGTTCGTCAACCAGATGGCCGTGCGCGTCGACTGCTCGGGCGCGCCCGCGTTCACCGAGCTGGTCGGCCGGGTCCGGACCACGCTCCTGGAGGCGATCGACCACAGCCAGGTGCCGTTCCAGGCGGTCGCCGAAGCGGTCGGGGCCGAGCGCGATCCCGGCGTGCAGGCGCTGTACCAGGTGGGGTTCAACTTCCTGCCCGACTCGGGGCTGGAGCCGATCCGCTCGGCCACCGCGAAGGACGACATCGCGATCGACCTGACCGCCGTGGACGGAAGCCTCGTCTACCGTACCGACCTGTTCGACCGCGAGACCGCCGAAGCCGTGGCCGAGCGCTACGTGCGGCTGCTGACCGCGGCGGTCGCCGATCCGGCACAGTCGGTCGCGGATCTGCCGCTGCTGTCGGACGCCGAACGTGAACTGGTACTGACCGGCTGGAACCCGGAAGTGTCCACTTCGGACACGAAGACCGTGCACGCCAGGTTCGAGGACCAGGCGCGGCGAACCCCGGACGCACCCGCCGTCGACTTCGGCGGGGTTCGCCTGACGTACAGCGAGCTGAACGCGCGTGCCAACCGCGTCGCGCACCGGCTGCGCGAGCTGGGCACCGGTCCCGGCTCCGTCGTCGGCGTATGCGTGCCGAACTCGGCGGACCTGCTGACCGGCGTGCTCGGGGTGCTGAAGAGCGGCGCGGCCTACGTCCCGCTGGACCCGGCCAACCCGGCTCCCCGGCAGGCGCTCATCCTCGCCGACGCGGGTGTGCCGTTCGTGCTGGTCGCCGGTGAGTCCTCTTTGGACACCAAGACGCTGGCACTGGACGATCCGGCGGAGTGGTCCGCCGCGGCCACCGAAGACCCGGAACCGGCGGCCGGGCCGGGCGACGTCGCCTATGTGATCTACACGTCGGGCTCGACCGGGCGGCCCAAGGGCGTCGAGGTCGAGCACCGGGCCGTCGACACGTACCTGGCCTGGGCGCGTGAGGCGTACCCCGGCCTGGCCGGGCGGGCGTTGCTGCACACGTCGGCGTCGTTCGACCTCACCGTGACGACGCTGCTCGGCACGCTCACCGCCGGGGGCGCGGTGGTCGACGGCGGCCGCCCGACGTTCGTCAAGGCCACGCCGACACACCTCGCCGTTCTCGCTGAGGACCTCTTTCCCACAGGCGAGCTGGTGCTCGGTGGCGAAGCGCTGATCACCGAGACCGTCCAGCCGTGGCGGGACCGCCACCCCGGCACGCTCGTCGTCAACGAGTACGGCCCGACCGAGGCCACGGTCGGCTGCGTCGTGCACCGGATCGAACCCGGGGACACGCTGCCTTCCGGACCCGTTTCGATCGGTCGTCCGGTGCCCGGCACCCGTGCGTACGTCCTCGACGAGCGGCGGCAGCCGGTGCCGCCGGGCGTCCCGGGCGAGCTGTACGTCGCCGGGCCGCAGCTGGCCCGCGGCTACCTCGGCCTGCCGGATCTGACCGCGGAGAAGTTCACTGACGGTCCGTCCGGCCGGATGTACGCGACCGGCGACCTCGTCCGCTGGCGCCGCGACGGCACGCTCGACTACCTCGGCCGCATCGACGAGCAGGTGAAACTGCGCGGCTACCGCATCGAGCCCGGCGAGGTCGAAGCGGCGCTGCGTGAGCTGCCGGAAGTGCGCGACGCGGCCGTGGCGGTCCGCGGCGACACGCTCGTCGGCTACGTCGTCGGCAGCGCCGGGGGAGTGACCGAGGCACTGCGGAAGACGTTGCCGGAGTACCTGGTGCCGACCAGGTTCGTGACTCTCGACGCGCTGCCGATGGCGGCCAGCGGCAAACTCGACCGGGACGCGCTGCCGGATCCCGAACCCGGCGAGGCACTGGCGTACGTCGCACCCCGGACCGCGGCCGAAGAACTCGTCGCCGAAGTGCTCGGCGAGTTGCTCGGCATCGACGATCTCGGCGCGAACGACGACTTCTTCGCCCGTGGCGGCAACTCGCTGCTGGCGATCCGCGCGATGGCCCGGATCCGCAAGCAGGTCGAGGTCGACATCCCGGTGCGGGGGCTGTTCACCCTCACCACCGTCGCCGGGCTCGCCGCCGAGATCGAGCGGCGGCTCTCCGAAGACCTCGACCAGCTCAGCGACGAAGAGGTCCAGCGCCAGCTGGCCGAAGGCGAGAACTCATGACCGCGATCGACGAGACCAGCGCGGCCGCGCGCCGCGCGCTGCTCGAACGACGGCTGCGACGGCGCACGGAGACGGCCGCGACCATCACACCGCGCCCCGCCGACGCCGCTGTCCCGCTGTCGTATCAGCAGGAACGCGTCTGGTTCATGGAGCAGTTCGCGCCGGGCACCGGGTCGTACCACATCCCGGTGCCGATCCGGCTGACCGGCAGGCTCGACGTCGCCGCGCTTCAGTCCGCTTTGGACTCCCTTCCGGCGCGGCACGAGGCCCTGCGGATGCGGTTCCCGGAAGGGGAGGACGGGCAGCCGACCGTCCACATCGAACCGTCGGTATCGGTCGCTCTGTCCATAGTGGATGCAGGCGGCGAGGAAGCCGCCCGCGCCGCGGTCGACGCCGCCGCGGCCGAGATGTTCGACCTGGCCACGGGTCCACTGCTGCGGGCGACCCTGGCCAGGGTGTCCGACGAGGAACATCTGCTGGTCCTGTGCACGCATCACATCGTGGGCGACGGCTGGTCGGTCGACCTGCTGCTCCGTGACCTCGCCGCGCAGTACCACGCCCTGAGCACCGGCGGCACCGCCGAGCTGCCCGCGCTGAGCATCGGGTACGGCGACTTCGCGCACTGGCAGCGCCGCACGCTCACCGGCGGCGAACTCGACCGGCAGCTCGAGCACTGGAAGGCGCAGCTCGCCGGAGTCGAGCCGCTGGAGCTGCCCACGGACCGGCCCCGGCCCGCCAAGCAGAGTTTCGACGGCGAGATCCACGAGTTCTTCGTCGAACGCGATCTCGCCCGCGCCCTCGGTGAACTGAGCCGCGAGCACGGGGTCACGCTCTTCATGACCCTGCTGGCCGCCTACCAGGTGCTGCTTTCGCGGTACTCGGGCCAGGAGGACTTCGCGATCGGCTCGTCGTCTGCCGGGCGCGGCCTTCCCGAGCTGGAGGGCGTGGCGGGCATGTTCATCAACATGTTGCCGCTGCGTGCCCAGCTCGCGGGCGACCCGACGTTCGCCGAACTGCTCGAACGCACCCGGCGGCACGTGCTGGACGCGTTCGATCACGCCGACGTCCCGTTCGAGCGGCTGGTGAACGCGCTCGGCGTGCCCCGCGACGTCAGCCGCTCGCCGGTGTTCCAGGCGATGTTCGTGCTGCAGAACTACGAGATGGGCCGGATGGGCGCGGCCGGGGAGTCCGCCGTGGACTTCCGCTGGCTGCCGATGGACCTGCCCGCGACCCGGTTCGACTTCGAGTTCCACGCGATCGAGGTCGAACGCGGGCTGATCGGCAAGCTCGTCTACAACACCGCGCTGTTCACCGAGGACACGGTCGCCGGGATGGCCGGGCGGCTGGTCACACTGCTGCGCTCGATCGTCGCCGCCCCGGACCGGCGACTGTCCGAAGTGGACATCCTCGACGACACGCAGCGCGAACTCGTCCTGGAGCGCTGGAACGCCACGACGGCCGAGTTCCCGCAGACCACGCTGCACGCGCTCGTCGAGGAGCAGGCCGCCCGGACGCCGGACGCGCCCGCGGTGACCTTCCGCGGCGCGTCGCTGACCTATCGCGAGCTGGACGAGCGGGCCAACCGGCTCGCGCACCGGCTGCGTGGCCTCGGCGTCGGGCCGGGCGTGCTCACCGGCGTGTTCGCGGAGCGGTCGTTCGAGCTGGTCGTCGCGCTCCTCGGTGTGCTGAAGGCCGGTGGCGCGTACGTCCCGCTCGACCCGGAGTACCCGGCCGACCGGCTGGCGTTCATGCTGCGGGACGCGGCCGCTCCCGTCGTGCTGACGCAGGCGGCGTTGCGCGAAACGCTGCCGCCGGGTGACGCGACCGTCGTTGTCGTAGATGACGCTGCCGATCTCGCCGAGACGACAGAGCCGCCCGAGCCGCTCGCCGGCCCGGAAGACCCGGCGTACGTCATCTACACCTCGGGCTCCACGGGCCAGCCGAAGGGCGTGCCCAACGGTCACCGCGGCATCGTCAACCGGCTCGACTGGATGCAGCGCGCGTACCGCCTCGACGGCACCGATTCGGTCCTGCAGAAGACCCCGGCCGGTTTCGACGTGTCGGTCTGGGAGTTCTTCTGGCCGCTGATCACCGGCGCGCGGCTCGTGCTCGCCGAACCCGGCGGCCACAAGGACGCCGCGTACCTGCGTGAGCTGCTCGCGTCCGAAGGCATCACCACCGCGCACTTCGTGCCGTCGATGCTCACGCTCTTCCTGGCCGAACAAGGCGTCGAGAGCTGCACGGCGCTGCGGCGGGTCGTGTGCAGCGGCGAGGAGCTGCCGCTCGACGCCGCCCGTGAGTTCGTCCGACGGCTGCCGGACTGCGAGCTGCACAATCTCTACGGCCCGACCGAAGCTGCCATCGACGTCACCGCGTGGCACTGCACGCCCGCCGCGCTCGCGGAGGTCGCGTCGGTGCCGATCGGGGCGCCGATCCAGAACATCCGGATCTACGTCCTCGACCGTGCCGGTCGGCCCTGCCCGGTCGGCGTGCCCGGCGAACTGCACATCGCCGGTGTCGGCCTCGCGCTGGGCTACCACAACCGTCCGGAGCTGACGGCCGAGCGGTTCGTGCCCAATCCGTTCCACAGTGGACGGATGTACCGCACCGGTGACCTCGCGCACTGGCGCCCGGACGGGACGATCGCGTTCCTCGGCCGGATCGACCACCAGGTCAAGCTGCGCGGACTCCGTATCGAACTGGGGGAGATCGAGACGACGCTACGCGCCCAGCCGGGCGTGCGCGACGCCGCCGTGATCGTCCGCGAGGACACGCCGGGGGACAAGCGGCTGGTCGGGTACGTCGTCGGCGACGCCGAGCCCGGCGCGTTGCGGACGGCGCTCAAGCAGAGCCTCCCCGACTACATGGTCCCGCCGTCGTTCGTCGCGCTCGACGAGCTGCCGCTCACCCCGAACGGCAAACTCGATCGGAAGGCGCTCCCCGCTCCGGTCGCGTCGCGGGACGCGACCAAGGAACTGGTCGCGCCGTCGACCCCGGTCGAGACCCTGCTGGCCGAGATCTGGCGTGACGTGCTCAAGGTGGACGAGCTGGGCGTCGACGACGACTTCTTCGACCTCGGCGGCCACTCGATGCTGGCCACCCAGGTGGTGGCGCGGATCGGCAAGGCGGGCGCGGGCCAGGTCGGCGTCATGGACCTGTTCCAGCACCGCACGATCCGCGAGCTGGCGTCCTTCATGGACGGTGACGACACCGACCGGCCGCGGCACCTGCTCTACGAGCTGACCAAGCCGGCGAAGCAGCGGACATTGACCTATGTCTGCTTCCCCTACGGCGGCGGCAGCGCGATCGTCTACCAGCCCTTGGCCGACGTGCTCCCGGAGGGCTACTCGCTCTACTCGGTCGCCATCCCCGGCCACGACGTCGGCTTGTCCGAGGAGGCGCTGCCCTTCGACGACCTGGTCGAGCGGCTGGCCGACGAGATCCTCGACCGGATCGACGGCCCGCTGGCCATCTACGGCCACTGCGGTGTCGGCAACGCGCTCGCCGTCGCCGTCGCCCGGATGCTCGAAGAGCGCGGCCGCGAACTGGAGGTCGTCTACATCGGCGCGATTTTCCCGTTCGCCCGCATGAAGGGCGCGGTGGGCACGCTGCGCACCCGGCTGGAGAAGCTGCGCAGCAACCGGTACTACTCGAACTGGCTCAAGGGCATGGGCGTCGACACCGACGACCTCGACCCGGCGCAGGCCGACCGGATCATCACGAACATGCGCGTCGACAGCCGCGCCGCCGAGGAGTACTTCAGCGGCCTGCTCGACGCCCGCGTGGCCAAGCTGCGCGCGCCGATCGTGTCGGTGGTCGGCTCCGAGGACCCGGTCACCGACTTCTACGCCGAGCGGTACCGGGAATGGGAGTTCCTCACCGACACCACCGGGCTCGTCGTACTCGACCAGGCAGGGCACTTCTTCCTGCGCTACCGGGCCGAAGAACTCGCGGAGATCGTCACGCGCGTGCACCCGGCGCTGGACGATCCCGGCGAACTCGACGTCCGGGTCCGCGGCGAGGACGCGGGCTGGGCGGTGCACGAGACCCATAAGGCCACCGTGGACGAAAAGCCCGTGGTGCGGCCGAGCATGGGCCGGTTCGTCACGATCACGATCGGGCAGCTGGTGTCCTCGACCGGTTCGGCGCTGACGTCGTTCGCGGTGCCGATCTGGCTCTACACCCGCACGGGCTCGGTCGCCGACCTCGGCCTGCTGTGGGCGCTCGCGCTGCTGTTCGGCGTGCTGGTCCTGCCGGTGGCGGGCGCGCTGGTCGACCGTGGCGACCGGCGGCGGATCATGATCGCGGCCAGCAGCATCGCGGGCGGGATCCAGCTGATACTGGCGTTGCTGCTGATCACCGGGCACGTCCAGCTGTGGTTGTTCTACGTCCTGATCCCGCTCGGCTCGGTGGCCGCTTCGTTCCAGCGCATCGCCTATCAGTCCTCGGTGGCGCAGCTGGTGCCGAAGCAGTACCTCGGTCACGCGATGGGTCTCGCGCAGCTGTCCACCGGATTCGCCCAGCTGCTGATGCCGGTGATCGCGGCCGGGCTGCTGGCGACGATCCAGCTGTCGGGGATCCTGATCCTGGACATGGCGAGCTACGCGTTCGCGATCGTGGGCCTGCTGCTGGTGCGGTTCCCGGACATGCTGGGCTGGCGCCCGCGCGAACCGCTGCTGACGGCGATCGCGGGCGGGCTGCGGTACTCGTGGAACCACCGCGGTTTCCGCACGATGCTGCTGTACTTCGCGCTGGCGAACGTCTTCCTCGCCCCCGCCCTGGTGCTGCTGTCGCCGCTCGTGCTGTCGTTCGGTTCGGTCACCGACGTGGCGCAGGTGGCGCTCGCCGAGGCCGTCGGCGCGGTCGCGGGCGGCATCGGGATGGCGCTGTGGGGCGGACCGCGGCACCGGCGGATGGTCGGCGTGCTCGTCGGCAACGTCGGGATCGCGCTCGGCAGCCTGGTGATGGGCCTTAGGCCGTCGCTGATCGTCGTCGCGGCCGGGGTGTTCCTCCTCGCCGCCGCGATGTCGGTGTCGCAGGGCATCTACGCGACGCTGGTGCAGGTCAAGGTGCCGCAGCGGTTCCACGGCCGGGTGTTCGCGATCAACCAGACGATCACGTGGTCGACGCTGCCGATCGGGTTCGCCGTGCTGGCGCCGCTGGCCGTCGGCTGGTTCTCGCCGCTGCTGGCGCCGGGCGGCGCGCTGACCGGATCGGTCGGCGCCGTGCTCGGCACCGGCGAGACCCGGGGCATCGGGCTCGCCTACGTCGTCTTCGCGCTGATCCTGCTGCTGATCAACGTGGGCGGGTTCTCGCTGCGGCTGCTGCGCCGGTTCGACACCGAAGTGCCCGATTCGCTGCCTGACGACCTGGTGGGTGCGCAGGAACGGGAGCGCAAGCTCGCCGGGAAGGAAGCCGCATGAGTACGGCAGTGCTGGTCAGGGAGGCCCGCGGGCACTGGGTCGGCGAGGTCGCGCCCGCGATCCGGGCGGCCGGTCACCGCGTCGTGCTGCTCGCCCCGCCGATGGACGCGGCCGAGCGGGCGGCGCTGGACGGCGTGGTGGACGACGTCGTCGCCCTCGACGACGTCCACGATCCGGAGGCCGTCGCGGCCAAGGTCCGGGAGATCGACGGCGGTGCGCTGGCCGGCATCTTCACCGGCTCGGACGGCGCCATCGCGAGTACCGCCCGCGCGGCGGAGCTGCTCGGGGTGGCGCGCTGTCCGGCGTCGGTGTTCGCCTTGTGCGCGAACAAGTTCGCCGTCCGGGAGGCGCTCGCCGCGGCCGGGCTGCCAGGACCCGCGCACGCCCTGATCTCGTCGGCCGGCGAGGCGGCTTCGGTCGCGTCGGCGGTCGGGTTCCCGGCGATCGTCAAACCGGTCAACGGAGCGGGCAGCAACCTCGTCCGTACGGTATCCACTGTGGACGAACTGACGGCCGCGTACGAGCATCTGGCCGCGCGGTTGCCCGAGTCCGCGGATCCGCGTTACCACCGTCCACTGGGGACACTGGACCCTTCGGTGACGTTCCTCGTCGAAGGATTGCTGTCGGGCCCGGAGTACGCGGTGGACGTGCTGGTCCGTGACGGGGTGGCAGAGCCGGTCGAGATCCTCGACAAACCGTTGATCGACGAGCGGAAGTTCGAGCTGGCGCTGTCGTGCCCGCCCGCCGGGCTCACCGCCGGCCGGGCCGAGCTGGTCGCCACGGCGGCGGTCGCCGCCGTTCGCGCGCTGGGGCTCGACAACACCTGCGCCCACGTCGAGCTGATCGACGACGCCGACCGCGGCCCGACGATCGTCGAGGTCAACGCGGGCAGGCCCGCCGGGTCGATCATGCCGCTGCTGGCGAAGCTGCGGACCGGGATCGACGTGTTCGCCGAGCTGGCGGCGCTCGCGGTGGGCGCTCCGCCGCCGGTGCGGGAACCGGCGAAACTGCCGATCCCGCTGGGCATGCTGATCCTCTACGCGGCCGGTTCGGGCCGGTTGACCGGCATCGGCGGGCTCGACGAGATCGCCGAGCTGCCCGAGGTGATCGACGTCGTCACCACCGTCTCTCCGGGGCAGGTGCTCACCGACGAACAGGAGATCTACGCGGTCAACCTCGTCGTGGCCGGGTTCGCCGATCACGACGACCTCGCCGCCCTGCACGCCGAGGCGAGCAAGCTCGTCCGGCTGGAACTGGAGGACGTGTGAACACCGCGTTCGTGGTCTGCGAGACCGCAGGGCAGTGGATCGCCGACTTCGTGGCCGCCGTACGCGCGAGCGGGCCGAGGGTCGAACTGGTCACGCAACCCCTCGAACCGGCCGAGCAGGCACAGGTCGCGGAACTGGTCGACGGCGTCGTCGTGGTCGACGACGTCCGTGACGCCGAAGCCGTGGCCGCGGCGATCCGGGAGCGGACCGCGAGCCCGGCCGGGGTCATGACCGCCGCCGAAGGGATCATCGCGAGCGTCGCCCGTGCGGCCGAGCTGCTCGGTGTCGCGCGCTGCCCGGCGTCGGTGTTCACCGTGACGCACAACAAGTTCGCGGTCCGGCAAGCGCTGGCCGCGGCGGGGTTGCCCGGCCCGCGCTGCGCGCTGATCTCGTCGGCCGCCGAGGCGGTGTCGGTCGCCTCCGCGGTCGGGCTCCCGGCGATCGTCAAGCCGGTGAACGGCGCGGCGAGCAATCTCGTCCGCACGGTGTCCACTGTGGACGAGCTGGCGGCGGCGTACCGGCTGCTGGCCGAGCGGCTACCGCTGTCGGAGGACGCCCGGTACCACCGGCTCGTCGGCGGCGGACCGGATCCGATCGACCCGCTGAAGGTGTTCCTCGTGGAAGGCCTGCTGCGCGGCCCGGAGTACGCTGTCGACGTCCTGGTGCGCGACGGTGTCGCGAAACCGGTGGCCGTGGTGGAGAAGCCGCTGATCGACGAGCGCAAATTCGAACTGGGCATGGTCTGCCCGCCGCTCGAACTGTCCGAAAAGGACACCGAACGGCTGATGGCGGCCGCGACGGCCGCCGCGCTCGCGCTGGGCCTGGACAACACCTGCGCGCATCTCGAGCTGATCGACGACGCCGAGCTGGGCGCGACGATCGTCGAGGTGAACGCGGGCCGCCCGGCCGGCGGCGCCCAGCCGGTGCTGCTGAAACTCGCGACCGGCATCGACGTCATCACCGAAGCCGTGTCGCTGGCACTGGGCACGCCGCCGCCCGCGCGAGGTGCTGGCCTGCCGGTTCCGGTGGGTTACCTGATCTTCTACGCCGAGGGCACCGGGCGGCTGGTCCGCGTCGACGGCACCGACGAGGTCGCCGACCTGCCCGAGGTCCTGGAGGTCGTCACGATCGTGCGCCCCGGCCAGCTGCTCACCGACGACCAGGAGATCTACGCGGTGAACGTGCTCGCCGCGGGGTTCGCCGACACCGAAGACCTCGCCGCGCTGCACGCCGAGGCCGCCAAGCTGATCCGATTCGAACTGGAGGAGTCATGACCGCCGAACTCGCGGCGAACCTCGGCCACATCGAGGGAAACGAACACACGAAGCTCACCGTGTACGCGGCCACGGGCCTGGACTGGGTGCGCGCGCACCGCGAAGTGCTGCAGGACCGGCTGCGCGAGCACGGCGCGATCCTGCTGCGCGGGATGCCGGCCGACCTGACGGTGTTCAACCAGATCACCGAGGAGATCGGCGGCTCGCTGCTGACGTACACGGAACGGTCGACCCCGCGGTCGGCGGTCTCGGGCAACATCTACACCTCGACTGAGTATCCGCCCGCCGAGTCGATCCCGATGCACAACGAGAACTCCTACTCGGCGCACTGGCCGGACCGCCTGTTCTTCCTGTGCGACACGGCGGCCGAAACCGGCGGCGCGACGCCGATCGCCGACAGCCGCGCGATGTACCGCCTGCTGCCGGAGGACCTGCGCGAGCGCTTCGCGGGCGGCGTCACCTACACCAGGGCGTTCCGCGAAGGCCTCGGGCTGACCTGGCAGGAGGCGTTCCAGACCGACGACCGCCAGGTGGTGGAGGACTACTGCGCCGCCAACGGGCAGACGTTCGAGTGGACCGACGAGGGCCTGCGCACGCGGCACGTGCGTCCCTCCTTCGCCGAGGAACCGCACACCGGCGCGATGGTGTGGTTCAACCAGGCCAATCTGTTCCACGTGTCGAGCCTGGGGGAGGAGGTCAGCGAGGCGCTGCTGGAGCTGTATCCCGTGGAAGACCTGCCCCGCAACGCTTTCTTCGCCGACGGCTCGCCGATCCCGCAGGCGGACCTGGACGCGATCAAGGCGGCGTACGACGAGGTCGGCTACGCGTTCACGTGGCAGCCGGGAGACATCATGGTGATCAACAACATGCTGATGGCGCATGGGCGGGAGCCGTTCACGGGCAAGCGGCGGACGTTGGTCGCGATGACGTGACCTTCGGTCTGGGGCGGGGTCGGTGGCCCCGATCGGATGCGCGGCTGCTGTGGTGTCGCGAAAGCCACTTTCGGGACGTGTGATGTCCCGAAAGTGGCTTTCGCGACATGCACAGCCGAGCCTCAAGCCCGGTCGATGACCGCCTTGAGGAACCGCCGCGTCCGGTCGTGCTCCGGATCGTTGAACAGCTTGTCCGGCGTGGCGTCCTCCNGCGAAAGCCACTTTCGGGACGTGTGATGTCCCGAAAGTGGCTTTCGCGACACGCGTCGAGGCCACTCACGTTGCGAACGCCACTTTCCCACCTTCAGTGTCAGGGTCTCGGTGAAGTCGAGATGGTGCAGCCCAAGAGTGTCCACAAGGGACACTTCCTGACGGATGGATATCCGGTTGATGTACATATGCGCTGTTTTGTGAGTGGTAAAGGAGGTTAGAACGACCCAAGACACTCACGACCCCCTCCCCGGGGCGTCAAATCGAGTCCCTTGTGGAAAGTCGAGATCTCCTGGATGAGCCGCTCCTGCCGCCACTGTCGCAGACCGAGTGGCAATGCGACTGCCAACTTCCAATGTCCCGAAAGTGGCTTTCGCGACACGCGCCGAGGCCACTCACGTTGCGAAAGCCACTTCCCCAACCTCCAATGTCCCGAAAGTGGCTTTCGCAACACACCCAGGTGCCTACCCCGCACAACCTCACGCCCGGCGAGCGGGCATCGTGACGACGAATCCCGTGCTGCGCCCCAGATCGTCCAGCAGCCAGCCCATCCGTTTGGCCGTCCGCAGGATCAGGGCCGAGTCGGCGACCGACAACGGGGCCAGGTCCTGTTCCAGATGTTCCTGCATCCGCATCGATTCCTCGATCGAGCGCATCCAGGTGGTCACCAGCAGGTTCGCCGGGCCGGGCAGGCTCGCGATCTGACGGATGGCCGGGTTGGCCCTCAGCCGGTCCACGCAGGTCGGCACATGCGCGACGGGCACCTGGCACCACCAGTTGACGACGATCGGCGACGGGGTGAGCCCTTGCGCGATCTCGCACCGGAAAGTCAGCGCGTCGGCGGCGATCAGGTGACCGAGCTGGCGCCGGACGGTCGACACCGGACGGCCGGTGAGCCGGGCGAGGTCCGCGGCGGTGCGGCGGCCGTCTTCGCCCAGCGCCTCGGTCAGCGCGGCGTACGGCTCGTGCCACGGCTGTAGCGCCGTCTGCCGTCCGCCCGCGCCGCCGGACGACGGCGGCAGCTGCGACAACGCCTGCACGCGCTCCCGGTCCAGCGCGCCCACCCGCCAGGAGCTGCCTTCGACGTGCAACCGCGACACCAGATGCGAACGGATGTTGAGGACGCCGGGAAGCCCGGGGATCGCGTCCAGCAGCAGGGTGGAGAGGTCGTGCATGCCGAGACCGAACACCGTCAGCACCAGGCTGTACTCGCGCGAAGCCTCCTCGATGCTGACGACCGACGGCCAGGTGGACAGTTCGCGGATGAGTTCCCGGATCCGGCCGCTCGCGCAGCGGATCTCGACGTACGCGGCCTGCACCCGGGACCGCCCGGGCACGCGTGGATACGCCGTCACCCAGGCTCCGCCTCCGTCGCGCAGCCGCTCCCATCGCCGCGCCAGCGTCACCGGCGACGAGCCGAGGGCGTCGCCCAGCTGTGCCCAGGTGGCGCGAGGCCGTAGTTGCAGAGCGTGGATGAGCGAAAAGTCCTCCTCATCCAGGGAATCGATCACCATTTGTTCTTCCAGGGGCCGATTGTTGAGCGATTCCGACAATTCTAGCCCGATATCGGACGCGGATTCGCACACTCGACGACCAAGACGCCGACGTCCGACGAAGAGGAGATCGACCGGTGGACCTTCACGACGACGCTCGAAGCCTGCAGGACGAGCTGGTCCGGCTCCGCAGCGACCTGCACCGCGAGCCCGAGGTCGGCCTCGACCTGCCCCGCACCCAGGAGCGGGTCCTGCGTGAACTCGACGGGCTCGGTCTGGAGGTCTCCACCGGGACCGGCACGACCTCGGTGACCGCGGTGCTGCGCGGCGAGGGCACGGCCCGGGATTCCGCCCGGCCGCGCACGGTCTTGCTGCGCGCGGACATGGACGCCCTCCCGGTGGCCGAGGCGACCGGGCTGGACTTCGCCGCCACGAACGGCTCGATGCACGCCTGCGGCCATGATCTGCACACCACGTCGCTGGTCGGCGCGGCCCGGCTCCTGCACACCCACCGAGACCGCATCAACGGCGACGTCGTCCTGATGTTCCAGCCCGGCGAGGAGGGCTGGGACGGCGCCGGCGTGATGCTCCGGGAAGGCGTGCTCGACGCCGCGGGCAGGCGTGCCGACGCGGCCTACGGGCTGCACGTCTTCTCGTCGATGCTGCCCAGCGGACAGTTCGCCGGCCGTCCCGGCACGCTGATGTCCGCGTCGTACCGGCTGCTCGTCACCGTGCACGGCGAAGGCGGCCACGGGTCGATGCCGCACCGCGCCAAGGATCCGATCTCCGCGACCGCGGCGATGATCACCGCGTTGCAGACGATGGTCACCCGGCGGTTCGACATCTTCGACCCGGCCGTGCTCACCGTCGGCGTCATCCGCGGCGGCACCAAACGCAACGTCATCCCCGCCACCGCCGAATTCGAGGCCACCGTCCGCTGTTTCTCGGACGCCGCCGGCGCGCTGCTCGACACGGCGATCCGCGAGACGATCGACGGCGTCGCGCGAGCGCACGCGGTCACCGCCGACGTCGTGTTCGAAAGCGAGTACCCGGTCACCGTCACCGACGTCGACGAGACCGCGTTCGGCGCCGAGGTCGTCCGCGAGACGATCGGCGAGCAGTACTACACCGAACTGCCCAATCCGGTGGCCGGTTCCGAGGACTTCTCCCGGGTACTGGCCGAGGTGCCGGGCACGTTCCTCGGTCTCGGCGCGCTGATGCCCGGGCTCGAGCCGGACACCGCGCCCAACAACCACAGTCCGTACGCCGACTTCGATCCGTCCGTGCTGTCCAGGGCCGCCACCGTCTACGCCGAGCTCGCCGTCCGCCGTCTCGACCGCTTCGCCGAAGGAGCCACCCGATGAGCGCGACCGCGGGCAAGGACCGCCGCCGTACCCTGTTCGGGCTCGGCGCGGGCAACGCGATGGAATGGTTCGACTGGAACATCTACGCGACGTTCGCGTCGTTCTTCGCCGCGCAGTTCTTCAACGCGCAAGACGAGGTTTCGGCGCTGCTGAGCACCTTGGCGGTCTTCGCGGTCGGCTTCGCCGCCCGGCCCCTCGGTGGCTTGGTCTTCGGCTGGATCGCCGACCGCAAGGGCCGTCAGCTGGCGATGACGCTGACGGTCGCGATCGCCGCCGGCGGCAGCCTCGTCATCGGTCTTTCCCCCACCTACGGCCAGATCGGCGTGTGGGCGTCGGTGATCCTCGTGGTGGCACGGCTGGGCCAAGGTCTCGCACACGGCGGTGAGCTGCCTTCGGCGCAGACCTACATCGCCGAGGTCGCCCCCGCCGCCCGCCGCGGGTTGTGGTCGAGCCTGATCTACTTCTCCGGAACCTGCGGCGTGCTCGCCGGAACCCTGCTGGGCGCGGTCCTTTCCGGGGTGCTGAGCCACGATCAGATGCTCTCGTTCGGCTGGCGGATCCCGTTCGTGCTCGGTGGCGTCTTCGGGCTCTACTCGCTCTACATGCGGATGCGCATGCGGGAAACCGGCGTGTTCCTCGCCGAGAATGCCAAGGACGACGCCGCCGGGAAGAAGGCCGAGAAAGGCCGGATCTGGCAGACGATCAAACAGCACCCGAAACTGCTCGTGCAGGTCGTCGGGCTGACCGTCGGCGCCACGGTCATCTACTACATGTGGGCCGTCGCCGCGCCGTCGTACGCGATCACCGTGCGGGGCGTGGACCCGACCGGCGCGCTGTGGGCGGGCGTCTTCGCGAACGTGATCTTCCTGATCGCCTTGCCGCTGTGGGGAAGGCTGTCCGATCGCATCGGCAGGAAACCGGTCCTGTTCATCGCGATCGTCGGACTCCTGGTGCTGAGCTTCCCGCTGAACGCGATGGTCGGTGACCAGGCCTGGCAGCTGTTCGTGGCGATGTCGATCGCGCTGGTCTTCATGGCCGGGTTCTCCTCCATCGGCCCGGCGGTCTACGCGGAGATCTTCCCGACCCGCATCCGCACCATCGGCGTGGGTGTGCCGTACTCGATCGCGGTCGCGGCCTTCGGTGGTACCGCGCCGTACCTGCAGACGCTCCTCGCCAAGAACGGCTATCCGTCGCTGTTCGTCGTCTACGGCATGGTGCTCATGGTCATCAGCGCCCTGGTCGTCTTCACCCTCCCGGAGACCCGCGGCGTCGACCTGCACGAGAAGGCGAAAGCGGAGGCCGAGTCGAAGACCGCCGTCTGAGCGTGGGCGGCGTCGTCCTTGCCGCGAGGCCCGAGTCCACTGGGGCCGTACGAGCGGGCGCCGTGTGCCTCGGGCGAGGTCGCGGCCATCAGGGCGGGAGCAGCGCCGTCTCGACCGTTCCGCCATCGCCTGACTCCCGCTCGACCCCCTGACAGATCGCCCGGCGGCTACAGCCCGGTGGCACGGATCCGATCCGGGGGCCCGCCCACCACGACCACGTCCAGGTCCGGGTTGGCCCGGATGCCGCCGACGACCACCGACGGGTCGATGAGCCCTTCGGTGTGCACGTGGTCGTCGGTCGGCACCCCGGTCACGTCGAAGAACGGCTCGAAGATGTCGGAGGTGAGCAGCCCGAGCAGCTGGGTGTTGTGCGCCGTGACGGCGAAGCTGTGCACGGCCCCGGCCGGCGCGTGCAGGAAGTCGCCGGGGGTCAGCAGGATCTCCTCGCCGTTGACCCACAGCCAGATCCGGCCGGAGAGGCAGAGGAAGTTCTCGGTGTGCCGCCGGTGGAAATGCCGGATGACGTACGGCTGCGGCGCGGCGAGGGTGTTGACCGCGAAATAGCGGCCGCCGGTGTTGCGGCCGCGGGCCAGGAACGAGTTCACCGCGTCCGGCCAGCCCCGCCGTTCTCCGGTGCGGGAGCGCAGGAAGTAGCCCTCGGTTCCCTCTGGCAGGGTGTCGTCCCATTCGGTGCTCGGGGCCACCAGGGGAAGGTCGTGCCGCGTCGCCTTCGACGGCGCTTCGCCGGTGACCGTGGCGCCCGCGGCGTAGAGGTGTCGCTCGACGTTCGCCGCCTCGGACAGCCCGTCCAGTGCGCCGCCGGGGGCGGAGTACTGCAGCACCTTCGTGAGGTGGCTCAGCATGCGGCAGGCCACCGGGGTTCCCGGCGGGACGTGCACGGAGTCACCGGGAACCAGCACCCGGCTCTCGCCCGGCAGCCAGAACTGAGCGCTGCCCTCGAAGACGTAGAAGGAACGCTGGTGCTCGGTGAAGCTGTGGAACGGGATTTCCGCTCCTCGCGGGCCGAGCACGAACGCCGCGTCGAAAAGGCCGCCGGTGTCGCGCGTCCGGGCGATGACCGTCCACAACAGACCGCCGGTCTCGAACCGCTGGCCCTCGCCGCTCGCCAGGTAGTAGGGGACCGGTTCGCCGGGAAGGGCGCCGACCACGGGCGCGATTCCGTGCATGGTCTCCGGATCGGGAGTGGTCACCGGTTTTCTCCTGTCATGAGGTGCTTCCGGAAGAAGTCGTGGACATCGGAGAAGCCGAACGCGGCCTGTTCGCCCTCGGCCGCCAGCCTGCCGTCGTCCATCACCCGGCCGGGTGCGACGTCGAGGCGGCCGGGAGGATTGAGGAAACCGTGCCGGTAGCCGTCGAGGAGGTGCAGTTCGCTCGGCACGCCGGCGGCCACGAGCGCGGCGTGCAGGCGTTCGCTTTGCCGGTGGGACACCAGCACGTCGGCGGTGCCGTGGGAGATTTGGAACGAAGGCGCGCCGGGGCTGATCCAGGTGAGGGGGCTCGCCGGCCGGGCCTGCTCCGGCAGCCGCGCGGGATGCCCGCCGAGCAGCCGTGCCTCCGGAGTGGACTCCGCGTCGAGCCCAGGGCGGGCCGCCTCCGCGTCGGCGACGACCTCGGCGAGATCGACCGGGGGATAGGACACCGCCACCGCTTTCACCGGTACGACACCGCTTTCCCGCTCACCCGGTACCTCGGCGAGGTGCCCGGTGAGCCCGGCGAGCGCGGCCAGATGACCACCGGCCGACGCGCCCCAGAGCCCGACGGCCCCGGGGCGCAGACCGTAGTGCCCCGCGTGCGCGTTGAGAAACCGGACGGCGGCGCGCACGTCGTGCAGCTGGGCGGGGAACAAGGCCTGCGACGAGAGCCGGTATTCGATACTCGCCATCGCGCAGCCGGTGGCCACGGCGTGCCTTGCGAGGTCGGGCGCCAGCGTCCGGTCGCCGGCGAACCAGCCGCCGCCGTGCAGCCACAGCACAACCGGGACCGTGCCGCCGGTGACCGGGCGGTAGAGGTCGAGCAGCAGGTCTCCGGTGTCCCGCCGGGCGAAGACGACGTCGGTGTCCACGCGGATCGCTTCGGACGGGGGCGAGGAGCGAGATGCCATGTCCGCAAGCTTCGTCGGCGGCCCCACGACATACCAGCGCGATCATCCGCACGATCGTTCGGCGGATCCGGATGATCAGCCTGGCGCGTCACCGAGTTCGATGGCGATCCGGACGAAACGCTCCAGCGCGCCGGAGCGGCGTTCCCGGCGCAGGTACAGGTAGGTCGTCGCCGGCGGGGAGTCCGCGATGGGCACGAACGTCAGGCCCGGCCGCGCGTAGGTTTCGGGCGCGGATTCCCCGGCGACGTTGACGCCTTGCCCGGCGCCGCACAATTCGAGCACCTCTTCGAAGTTCCTGGCGATCGGCAGCAATCGAGGCGTGATGCCGGCCTCGGTGAGCGGCGAAGACCAGTGCCGCGCGGCCGTCTCGTCCTCGACGGACACGAAGGTCTCGCCGTCCAGATCGGCCAGCCGTACCGATTCCCGCGCGGCGAGCGGATGCCGGTCGGGCACCACCAGCACGCACCGTTCTTCCCACAACGGCAACGATTCGAACGCGGGCGACGGATTCCGGCCGAGTTCGGCGACGAACGCACAGTCCACCTCGCCACCGGCGAGCGCGTCGTGACAGCCGAGGAAACCGAGCTGCCGGATCTGCCACCGCACCCGCGGCAGTTCGTCCGCGACCGCCGCCATGATCCGGCGGAACCTCGGGCTGGAGACCATCAGGCCCACCCGGACGCCCGGCTCGTCGGTCGTCTTCCGTGCCCAGGCCAGGACCTCGTCCATGGCCGCGATGGCCTCCCGTGCCCGCGGCTCCAGCTCCCGGCCGTGTTCGGTCGGCTCGACGCTGCGGGAAGTGCGCTGGAACAGCGTGCGGGCCAGCCGTCGTTCGAGCGCGGCGATCTGCTCGCTCATCGCGGACGAACTCAGGTGCAGCCGGGCGGCGGCGCGGCCGAAATGACGCTCCTCCGCCACGGCCAGGAAGCACCGGAGGTGATGAATCGTGAGGTCCATGGCTGTCCGCCGGTCAGCAGGCGGTCCTCCCGAAGGTGATCGTAGAGCGGGCGAGGTCACCCACCCGGTGCACGGCAGGTCCTGAGGTAGCTGAGGAACGAAGCCTGCAGGCCGGTCACGTGCGTTTCGCGCAGGACCGCGCTGGTGACGGCTTCGCCGCGTGCGGTGAGGCGGTGCAGGAGAGCGGCCGTGTTCTTCGTGAGGCTCTGGTAGATGGCCAGGTCTCCGAGCAACTCTTGCTCGTTGAGGGTCACGTGGAGCCTGGCGGCCTGCTCACCCAGCGCTTGGAGCTGGGCGAAGACCTGGCTGTCTTCACTGGCGACGCCGGGACTGCCCGCACCGATGCTCTCGAAGAGCGTGCAGCCGGTGAGCCAGGTGTAGAGGCTGAACAGGCCGCCGTAGGAGTAGCCGAAAAGGCCGTGACCGCTCGTGGCGGTGCCGTAGTCGCGTTCGATCCGCGGGTGCAGTTCCGTGGTGAGGAAGCTCAGGAACGCGTCGGCGTGGGTGTCGCGTAGTTCGGCGAGGTAGGCGTCGGATTCCTCACGGGTCCTCGCGCCCATTCGAACCCCCATCTCCACGGCGTCGACGAGCTCCTTGGCGATGGGCTCGCCAGGTGGCACGAGGTCCCTGTTGCGCAGCCGATCCCAGTGCTGTGCTTCCTCGCCCGCGTAGCCGACGCTGACCTGGATGTAGGGCTGGATCCGCTGCATGGGATCCGCCTGGGTGACGATGAGCGGAGCCGTCTGACCCACGGCCCAGTTGCCGTCGAGCACGTACACGGCAGGCGCTCGCGTCGTGGCGGGGTCGTACCCCGGGGGAGTGGTGACCCAGACGCCGTAGTCGTGCCCTCCGCCCGAACGCAGCTCGAAATAGTCGGTATCGGCAAGGCAGCCCTGCCACATGGTGCTCATCGAAGGCCCTTCACATTCAACGCCGACTGCCTGAACGTGTGTGACACGCGGCACGGTACTGTCGGCTCTTCTTTTCCAATGGATAAACTGTGGGAGTGATCTTGTCAAGCGCGGAACGCAAGGGCGACGCACGCGAGCGCCTCCTGGCTCGGCTTCTCGACGCCTTCGGCGAGGCGCTTCCCTCTCCGGAGGTGTCGCTCCGGGAGATCGCCGCCCGGGCCGAGACCAGCCACGCCCTCCTGCGATACCACTTCGGGTCACTCCCGGGAGTCTTGGCGGCGATGCTCAAGGAGCAGCGATCTCGTGACAACGAGGCGCTTTTCGAGGCCGCCCGGCAGGGCACCTTCGACGAGTTCGTCATGGCGATCTGGCGGGCCTACACCAGCCCGGAGCAACTGTCACGAGTCCGCGGCTTCTTTCACGTCGTCGGGCTGGCCGCCTACAGCCCGGGAGACTTCCGTGAGTTCATCGACTCGCTCGACGACCTGGCCAAAATGCTGGCCTCACTCGCGGAACGCGAAGGACTCGACGCCGACGAAGCGCTGACCACGGCCACCGTCACCATCGCCGCGATTCGTGGCCTGCTCCTTCAGGAGGTCCTGGCTCCGCAAGGCCACTCGCGGGACGCGGTCGCCTTGATCCTGCGCATGAGGAAGGGCGAACCCATTCCGCGGACACGCCCTGGACGCCGGGGTATGTCAGAGTGACGGAATGTCCGACCGGTTTGCTGATCGCGATGAGCCGATGTTCTATCTGCGTCCGGGCGAGGTGCTGGTGCGCTGCCCGCGATGTGCCGGCCGGGCGGTGGCCACCGACACGAGGGTGAGTTGCACGGGGTGCGGGTACGCCTCAGTGGACGGACGCGGTGGCGCCGCAGGCGACCGCCTGGAGCTCTTCGCCAACGGCCGCTGTGGGAACTGCGGACGGCCGATGGCGCAACGGCTGCGGCGATGGCGGCGCGCCCGGCCGCGCGCGCTCAGCGTGCTTTGCCGCCACTGCCGGGCCGAGACGGCTATTCCGGTGTCGGCGGTGTGTTCTCCGTCTGTTCCGGTGGTTCCCCGGTATCGCGGTCTTGAGTTGTGGCTACAGGCCCCGTGTAAAGGGGAGACTCTCTGGGCTTACCACGAAGCACACCTGGATTACTTGGAACGGTATGTCGCGGCCGGGATCCGCGAGCGGGTTCCGAACCGCAACGGCAGTCTGGCCAGCCGCCTTCCCTCCTGGATCAAATCGGCGAAGAACCGCGACGACGTTTTGCGGGCTCTGTCTCGAATGCGGGCCTCCCTGCACGATCGCGAAGCGTGATCGGAACGCTCCTGACCCACCGGAACGCCGCCCCGGCGCGGGCTCCGGGGCGGCGGCCGGTCAGGGCAGGATCTTGCCCGCTCCCGCTCCGGCGGTCACGGTGCCCTTCACCGCGCTCGCGGGCTCGAGGCTGTAGGCGTACGGAATCTTGGCCACCGTGCCGCTCGCCTCCGGTGAACCGGATCCGGTGAAGAGGTTCCCGCGCTGCACCAGGGTGCCTGCCGGCGAACCCGCGTAGCCGACCAGCGTCGGCTCGCCGACGTTGTCGAAATGGTTGTTCTCGACCAGTACGCCGGCGTTGCAGGTGGACGCGACACCGTATTCGTTGTCCCGGTAGTAGTTGTTGAACACGTGCACCGGATTGGCGAATCGCACCCGCGGATGCCGCGTCCCCGAGCCGTCGAAGTAATTGTGGTGATAGGTCACCCGCAACTTGCCGGTATCCTGGCTCCCGTTGTCGTCGCTGTGCCCGAGCAGCATCGATTTGCCGTGCCCGTGCACGCGGTTCCAGGACACCGTGATGAAGTCCGAAGCGCGCTTGATGTCGACGGCGCCGTCGTATCCGTTGGTGAACGTGTTGTGGTCGACGACCACGTTGGTCGACGCCTTTTCGATGTTGATCGCGTCGTCGTCCCAGTCCCGGAAGGACAGATTCTGGATCACCACGTTCTTGGATCCGCTCAAGGTCAGGCCGCAGCCGTCGATCGTCGCGCCCGCGTTACCCAGAATGGATTTGTTGGACCCGACCTTGAGCATGCCGGAGCAGGAAATGGTGCCGGAGACCCGCACCACCGCCGCTGTGGTTCCGCTGATCGCCGAACTCAGCGCGGACGCCGAGGTCACGGTGATCGGCGTCGCGCCACCGCCGCCTTGGGTGCCGCCGTTCTGGCTCGCCCAGCCGATCGGTGCCGCCTGCGCGGAGATTTCCGCATTGGCGCCGGTGGTCACCACGGCCGTCGAAGTGATCACGGTCAAAGTCAGAATCGAAAGGAATCGAGAAGGACGCAAATTCATCACGCCGCCTCCTTGCGGTCGATGAAAACGGAATGTCCTAAAAGGATTTATTCGGATCCGATGGCGAAGTGCCGAGAACAGGAGACCAACGAACCGACGTCACGTCAACCCTCGATCGCCGATTCCCGGTTCACACTGATGAATCGTGAGGCCAGCCGCACCGCGATTCACCGATATTGCTCCAGGCGGACGACCCGGGCTTGACGGGAGCGCTCCCAGCTATCACGATGCGTTTACAAGTGTGGATGGCGTTCAGATATGTGAATCGAGATGTGATCATGAACCTCACGCGCCGCAGCTTCGGACTCCTCGCCACCGCTGTGCCGGTGGCCGTCCTCGCGAGTGGAAACCAGGCCGTTCAGGCCGCCGTGCCGGGAATTCCGGAGGCCATGCGCCGGGCCGCGGCGTTCCTCGACGAAGAGCTCTCCTATCGCGGAGCCTATGTCTGGAGCTACCTGCCCGACCGGTCCCAGACCTGGGGCGAGATGGCGGCCAACCGCACCATGTGCTGGGTGCAGCCGCCGGGAACGCCGTCGATCGGGCACAGCCTGCTCGACGCGTACCACGCCACCGGTGACGAATCCTTCTACCGCGCCGCTTCGCGCACCGGCCTCGCCTTGGCGGCCGCCCAGTTACCGGTCGGCGGCTGGAACTACGTGCACGATTTCGCGGGTACGAAGTCGCTGCGCCAGTGGTACGACACCGTCGGCGCGAACGGCTGGCGGCTGGAGGAGTTCCAGCACTATTACGGCAACGCGACTTTCGACGACGCGGGCACGTCCTCCGCGGCTCAGTTCATGCTGCGCCTCTACCTGGAACGCGGCGATCACCGATTCGGCGCGGCGCTGGATCGCGCCCTGCGCTTCGTGGTGAAGGCGCAGATCCGCGGAGGGGTCGCCGATGGTGGCTGGCCGCAGCGTTTCCCGCGGTTCGCGGGGGCGGTGAAGGACACGCCGTGGCCCGAGGTGCTGCCGCCGTGGTTACCCACCGGCATCCGGCACGGCATGGAGGACGGTGACTACACCGGCCACGTCACCTTCAACGACGACGTCCTCGGCGAGAACATCAAGTTCCTGCTGATGTGCATGTCCACTTTGGACAAACCGGGGCTGGCCGAGCCGATCCGGCGTGCGATGGACTGCCTGCGCCGCCTGCAGCAGCCGGGGCCGCAGGCGGGCTGGGCGTTGCAGCACCTGGCCAGGGCGTCGGGTGGCAGGCCGGCAGGGGCTCCGGCGGGTGCGCGATCCTACGAACCCCGCGCCCTGGCCACGCACACCACACAGACCAATGTGCAGCAGCTGTTCCACTACTTCCGGCTCACCGGCGATCGAGGGTTCCTCGACCGTGTTCCCGAAGCCATCGCCTGGCTGGACAGCTGTCCGCTCACCGCGCGGCAGCACGCCGAGAACCCGTTGCTGGCCGGGCGAACCCATCCCACGTTCGTGGATCTGGAGACCAACCGGGCGCGGTTCGTCCACCGCTTCGGCTCGAACGTCCGCAACGGCGCCTACTACACCGACAACGACCATCGCGCGACGCTGAGCCATTATTCCGGCGGCCGCGTGATCGGCACCGCCGCCCTGCGCGCCACCTACGAGCAACTGCGCGCGCTCACCCCGGCGCAGGTCGCCGACCTGAAGGCCCGCTCGCCGCTCGGCGGCGTCCGGGTCCCGCTCCCGCGCTACTTCACCCCGCGCGAGCCTCAGCTCACCGACCTCTTCCTCGGCGCGCCGTCACAGCTGCCGGTCGTGTCGGACGCGGAGGCGAAGGCGCTGGCCGACGGGCTGGGCGGCAACGACTACTGGCTGACCCCGGCCGACGCGATCACCAACCCGTATCGCGGTCCTTCGCCGGCCACGCCTTACGCCGGAAAGGCGTATATGAGCAAGCACGTGGGCGACCTGTACGACACCTCGCCCTTCGATCCGCTCAACCCGCCCGAGGAGCCGCCGTACCGGCCGAAGGAGCGGCCGCCGGTGATCAGCACCGGTACCTATGTGGCCAACATGGGCAAGCTGATCTCCTGGGCCGCCGCCCTAACGTAGTGGGGTCGATCTTTGCCGTCGTACGAGTCCGGGTACACCGCGCCGAGTTCCGTTCCGGTCGGGTGGACCCGGCCCGGGCGAGCATCGCGCGCGTGGCCGGACGGGCCGAAACCGGGGTTGCCGCCCGCAAACCTAGTGCCTGCCGCCGTCGAATATCGATTGCCTCTCGTTCGTCACCCCTGCGAGGGTGGCGGACGTGACACGATCGTTCCTTCCCGGGCTTGAGCTGTCCCGGCTGTTCTATACCGAGGTCGTCGCCCCGATTGTGGCGAAGGCGCTGGACGAGGTGCCGTACTCGGCGGCGCTGATCGGGTGGGGCTCGGAGGTGCAGGGCTTCGACACGGTGCGTTCCACCGACCATGCCTGGGGCCCGCGGATGCAGCTTTTCCTTGGCGGTGACGACTTCCATGCCCGCGTCGACGATCTGGACGCCCTGCTCGATCGCGAGCTGCCGGTCGAGTTCCGCGGCTACCCGGTCCGCTTCGCCTTCCCCTCGGACGCGCCGGCCCGGCACTGGGTGGACATCACGGATCTACAGGGTTTCTTCACCGAGCAACTCGGCGCGGACCCGGACGGCGGCCTGCCGATTTCGGCCTGGTTGACGGTCCCGACCCAAGTACTGCGTGAACTGACCGGTGGTGCGGTCTTCCACGACGGGATCGGCCTGTTGGAGCGCTACCGGGAACACCTCGCCTGGTATCCGGACGACGTGTGGCGTTATGTCCTGGCTTGTCAGTGGATGCGCTTGTCCCAGGAGGAGCCCTTCGTCGGCCGCTGCGGTGAGGTCGGCGACGACCTGGGCTCGGACGTGGTCGCCGCGCGCCAGGTCCGCGACCTGATGAAGCTGTGCCTGATGATGAACCGGGTGTATCCGCCCTACAGCAAGTGGTTGGGCACCGCGTTCGGTGCGCTGCCCTGCGCCAAGGCGCTGACTCCGCACCTGTCCGGCGCTCTGTCCGCACGAAGCTGGCAGGAACGGGAGCAACACCTTTCTCCCGCATACGAGATCGCCGCGGGCCTGCACAACGATCTCGGTCTCACGGAGCCGCTGGAGACGACGGTTCGCTACTTCCACGATCGGCCGTTCCGGGTTCTGGACGCGCACCGGTTCACCGACGCCCTTGTCTCGACGATCGGTGACCCGGCCGTCAGGGCGCTGCCGACGGTCGGGGCGATCGACCAGTACGTCGACAGCACCGCCGTGACCGATCGGGGGTACGCCGAGCTGCGCCGCCGCTACATCGCGGGGCCCAGCCTCTGACCGGCGACTCTCCGCCGTAACGCAGTCGTCCCGCCGAATAGCTCGAACGTCTCCTTCGGGAGAATCCGCCTGCTGGCCGCCGTCACCGGGCCTCCAGTACACAGTGCGTCCCGCGGTAGATCGTCGGTATGCACTTGTTGCAGTGCACGCACAGCGAGCGCGCCCCGGATCGCAGCCGCAGCGGCAGATCGGGTTCGCGCAGCAGTGCCCGCGCCATCGCGACGAACGCGAAGCCCTCCGCCATCGCCTGCTCCATCGTCTCCAGCCGCGTGATCCCGCCGAGCAGGATCAGCGGCAGGTCCAGTGTCCCGCGGAACTGGCGTGCCCGTTCCAGCAGGTACGCCTCCTGAAACGGGTAACTGCGCAGGAAGGCGCCACCCGCCGCCCGGACGCCCCACCGCAACGGCCGCGGGAATCGCGCGGAGAACTCCCGCACCGGCGCGTCACCGGTGAACAGGTACATCGGGTTCAGCAGCGAACTGCCCGCCGTCAGTTCCAGCGCGTCGACGGACCCGTCCGATTCCAGCCATCGCGCGACCCGCACGCTTTCGTCCAGCCAGAACCCACCCGGCACCCCGTCGTCCATGTTGAGCTTCGCGGTCACCGCGATCCGGTCGCCTGCCACGTCCCGGACCGCCCGTGCGATCTCCAGTGCCAGCCGGGCCCGGTTCTCGAGCGATCCGCCGTAGGAGTCACGCCTGCGATTCAACCGGGGACTGAGGAACGAACTGACCAGATAATTGTGTCCGAAGTGGATCTCGACAGCGTCGAAGCCGGCGTCGATCGCCACTCGCGCCGCTGTCGCGTGTGCGCGCACGACCCGGTTCAGATCGTGCTCCGTGGCCGCCTGTGTCATCCGCATCCCCAGCGGATTCGGGAACCGCCCCGGCGCCAGCGCGGGTGACCGGTTCGACGCCGCGTTCGCGACCGGCCCCGCGTGCCCGATCTGCGCGCTCACCGCCGCACCCTCGGCGTGCACCGCGTCGGTGAGGCGACGCAGCCCGGGCACGGCCTCGTCGCGCATCCAGATCTGGTGCCGGTCGGTCCGGCCCTCCGGGGACACGGCGCAGTACGCGACCGTCGTCATCCCCGCGCCACCGCGGGCAACCCGCCGGTGGAACTCGATCAGCCGATCGGTGACGACGGCGTCCGGGGTCGCTCCCTCGAAGGTCGCGGCCTTGATGATCCGGTTGCGCAGCCGCACCGGACCCAGCCGCGCGGGCGCGAAGACGTCGGTCATGACCCCGCCAAGCCCGCGGTGAGGAACGCGCGCAGCGTCCCGATGGGCACCTCGCCTGGCATCTCGTCAGCGAAGAACTGCAGCACCAGGCCGAAGGCGAGCAGCCACCGGTGTGCCGCACCCGCCTTCGACAGCTCCGGCCGCGCGTCCCGCAGCAGCTCGATCCACGGCCCCAGCCCGAACCACCGCGAAGTCCAAGCCTGCTCCCGCCGTCCCAGCACGAACCGCGCCAGCAGCCGCAACCGCAGCCGCCCGACCGGGTCCGCGGCCAGCTCGGCGAGGGGAGTCACGACGAGGTCGACCAGTTCCGCCACCGTGGGCACCCAACCGCCCCGCCGCCGCTCCGTGATCTCGTCGAGCCGCCGCTGCCACACCGGCGCGAGCCTGGCCTCCAGCAGCGCGGCGATCAAGGCGTCCTTCGACCCGAAGTGATAGTGCACGGCCGCCGGATTCATGCCGGCCGCGCTGTTGATCGCGCGGACGGACACCGCGTCGTGCCCGGATTCCAGCAACAGTCGCTCGGCGACGGTCAGCAGTCGTTCCCGGGTGGTGGCGTCGGTGCTGGGCATTCGTGCAGCACACCATATTTCCATCACCAGTTCAATCACTGATTGAACTGGACAGGAACCCCGCCGCCATGTTGGGCTGTGGTCGGCGATTTTCTTCCTGCGACGTCGAGGAGTGCCGCCCTGAGCCTGTCGGAGTACCTCCGGGAGAACTGGATCGACGTCGTGAACGACGCGATCCTGCACGTGGATCTCACCCTGGCGGCGATGGGACTCGCCGTGCTGGTCGGCATGACGATCGGCCTGCTCACCTACCGTCGGCGCTGGCTCGGCGCGATGGCGACCACGACGACGGCGGCGTTCCTGACCGTCCCGTCGATCGCGCTGCTGGGCATCCTGATCGGCCCGTTCGGGCTGGGGCTGACGAATGTCCTGTTCGCGCTGGTGCTCTACGCCCTTCTGCCGATCACGCGCAACACGATCGTCGGGCTTCGCGGCGTCGATCCGGCCGTGGTGGACGCGGCGCGCGGGATGGGTCTCGGCCGCCTGCGGCTGCTGTTCCGTGTGCGGCTGCCGCTCGCCTGGCCGGTGATCCTTTCCGGTATCCGGGTCTCGACGCAGATCACGATCGGCATCGCGGCCATCGGGGCGTATGTCAAGGGCCCCGGCCTCGGCAACCAGATCTTCGACGGGCTCGGCCGGTTCGGCTCGGTCAACTCCCTGAACCAGGTCCTCACCGGAACGCTCGGGATCATGGTGCTGGCGCTGCTGTTCGACCTGGCCTTCGTGGTGGTCGGCAAGCTGACCACACGGCGACGTCCCCGCGCCCTCCGAGAGGTGGCTCCGGCGGCGAAGGGGAGAGCCACCGGAATGGGCGGCGAGACGATCGAGTTGCGGGACATCAGCAAGCACTACCCCGGGCGAGCGGTGCCGGCGGTCGAAAACCTGACGATGCGCATCCCCGCGGGTGAGATCGTCGTGCTGGCCGGTCCTTCGGGATGCGGCAAGACGACGACCATGCGGATGATCAACCGGCTCGTCGAGCCCACCGCGGGCGTCGTCACGATCGGCGGCACCGACGTGTCGGCGCTCGACCTCGACGAACACCGCCGCAACACCGGCTACGTCATCCAGCAGATCGGGCTCTTCCCGCACCTGCGCGTGGACGCCAACATCGGCGTGGTGCCGCGGTTGCTCGGCTGGACCCGGCGACGCGTCGCCGACCGTGTGCGCGAGCTGCTCGACGTCGTCGGCCTGACCCGCGAGCACGGCGTCCGGTACCCGCGTGAGCTTTCCGGCGGTCAGCAGCAGCGCGTCGGGGTGGCGCGGGCGATGGCCGCGGACCCGCCGGTCATGCTGATGGACGAGCCGTTCGGCTCCACCGACCCGATCACACGCGCCCGGTTGCAGGACGAGTTCCTTCGCCTGCAACGGGAAGTGCGCAAGACGATCGTGTTCGTCACGCACGACTTCGACGAGGCGCTGAAGGTCGGCGACCGGATCGCCGTGCTGCGACCTCGATCGGTGATCGCGCAGTACGACACGCCCCAGGCGATCCTCGCCACGCCGGCGGACGATTACGTCGCGAGCTTCGTCGGCCCGAAGCGGAACCTGAAGCGGCTCGCGCTGATCCGGGTGGGTGACCTGGAGCTCCGGCAGGCGGCCGGGTCGGACGGCCTGCCTCCGGTCCGGCCCGACGTCAGCCTGCGGGACGTGCTGGACGTGATGGTGCGGACCGGCAGCACCTCGGTCGTGGTCACCGAGGACAGCACCGCGCGGCCGCTGGGGGTGTGCGACGTGTCCAGCCTCGTCGCGGCGCTCGGCCTGGCTGACGATGCGCCCGCGATCCCGGCCGCCGCGGAGGTGCCTGTCGTGGTTCCGGACACCAAGGAGCCCGCGCGGCCTCGACGGCGGCGGCTCGGGCTTCTGGTGCGCCCGGCTTTGTTGAGCCTCGTCCTGTTGACGCTCTTCCTGATCGTGCGTGCGCATCCGCTCGACTCGATCGAGCAGCGTTTTCTCAACGCCGGCGAGATCTTCACCGAACTGGGCGCGCACCTGCGGCTCACCGCGATCTCGACGGCGTGCACCATCGCGATCGCCCTCCCGCTCGGCATCCTGCTCACCCGCGCCGGCGCCCGCTGGGCCAGGCCGATCGGGCTCGGGCTGGGCAATCTCGGGCAGGCGATCCCGTCGATCGGGCTCGTCGTGCTGCTCGCGCTCTGGATCGGCACGGGCACCGCGACGGCGGTGACGGCGCTCGTCGTCTACGCGACCTTGCCGGTGCTGCGCAACACGATCGTCGGGCTCGACGGCGTCGACCCGACCCTCGTCGACGCCGCGCGAGGCATGGGCATGGGCAGGACGGCCATCCTGTGGCGGATCGAATTGCCGCTCGCGGTCCCGGTGATCCTCGCCGGGATCCGGACCGCGCTGGTGCTCACCGTCGCGAGCGCGACGCTGGCGACGTTCATCGACGGCGGCGGCCTCGGCGGCGGGCTTGTCGCGGGAATCGGGTTGTACCGCCCGATGCTGAGCTTGACCTTCGGCGTCATCGTCGCCGTACTGGCGCTCTTCGTCGACTGGCTGGGGCTGGTCGCCGAGGAGATCCTGCACCCGCGCGGCATGTAGCTCGACCGACCTCAAGGAGGACCAACCCATGCGGATGCTCCAGCGCGCGACCGCCGCGGTGCTCGCGCTCGTCACGGCGGCGGCGCTCTCGGCAGGCTGCACGATCGGCAAGGACGAAACCGGCGCACAGGTGGGCGCGGGATCCATCAAGAAGATCGACGCGCTGAACGGCGCCCAGATCCGCGTCAGCTCCAAGGAATTCGACGAGCAGCTGCTGCTCGGCCAGATCGCCATCGTCGCACTGCGAGCGGCCGGGGCGAGTCCGCAGGACAAGACCAACATCACCGGCTCGAGCAACGTCCGCCAGGCGCTCACCAGCGGCGCGGTCGACCTGTACTGGGAGTACACCGGTACCGCCTGGATCAGCTACCTCAACCAGACCAAGCCGATCAGCGACCCGCAGGCGCAGTACGACGCGGTCAAACAAGCCGACATCGCCAACGGCGTCACCTGGTGGGCACGCTCGCCGGCGAACGATACCTACGCCCTCGCCGGCAACCCGGCGACACTGGCCCGGACCGGCGTCAAGACGCTGTCCGACTACGCGGCCCTGGTGAAACGCGATCCGGCCGCGGCCTCGACCTGTATGGGCCCGGAGTTCAAGAGCCGGGACGACGGATTCCCCGGCCTGGCGAAGACCTACGGGTTCACCCTGCCCGACCCGCAGGTGCACCTGCTCAACGACGCCGTCGTCTACCCGAGCATCGGCAAGGGGGACCCGTGCGGCTTCGGCTCGGTCGCCTCCACCGACGGACGCGTCGCCGCGCAGCAGCTCACCGTGCTCGAGGACGACAAGCACTTCTTCCCGACGTACAACCCCGCCATCACGATCGCCACCCCGCTCGCCCAGAAATACCCGCAGCTGGAGCAGGTCTTCGCGCCGATCGCCGCGAAGCTCGACACCGCGACGCTCACGGACCTGAACAAGAAGGTCAGCGTCGACGGCCAGAAGCCCGCCACGGTCGCCCACGATTGGCTCAAGGCCGGGGGTTTCATCAGCTGAACCGGCGGCAGGATCGCGGCCGGTTTCGGTGTTCACGACTGGTGCAGCAGTTTTTCGAGTGCTTCAGCTGTGGCCTCGATGTCGGACGTGGTGTGGGCTGTGCTGAGGAAGACCTTGCCGGAGGGCATGAACAGGAAACCGTGGTGCAGCATTCCTTTCAGGATGGTGGTCCAGAGTCCGCCGGTGCCGTGGAGTCCGGTGGCCGCGCCCGGTGGGACGTACTGGAGGAGTGAGCCGACGCGGTTGAAGCTGCCGCCGTCGGGAACCGAACCGAGGGTGCCGCCGACGACGGTGTCGAACTCGGAGGAGACTTCTTCGAGTATCCGGTAGATCGCTGGGTCGGTGAGGGCGCGCATTGTCGCTTCGACGGTTGCGAGCGCGATCGGGTTGGCGTTGAAGGTGCCGGCGTGGACGACGCCGGCCGTCACCTGATCGATCAGTTCCGCTCGTCCGACGACGGCGCTCTGGGTGAATCCTCCGGCCATCGGCTTTCCGAAGACGGACAGGTCGGGGAGGACGCCGTACTTTTCGGCCGCACCGCCACGCGCGATGCGGAATCCGGCGATCACCTCGTCGAAGATGAGGACGACGCCGTGCCGGTCGCACAGGGAGGCGAGGACTCGGCGGTCTTGTCGTAGCGGGTGGCGATCTCACACCACACTGTCGCAGATCGGGCGCTGCTCAAAAGCTTCAGGAGTTCTCGCGCCTGCGACGACGGAGCGTTCGCCGGGCAGTGTCTTGCTGCCATTGAAGAAGTCGTTGAACCGGTCCAGCGCCCAGACGGCTCGGATGACGAGCGGCTGCAGCAGCAGTGACATCGACGGCGGGTACTTCGAGGTGTTCGACCAGATGCCGGCGAGGTCGTCCGACATCTCACCGTCGACGATGTAGTCGGCGAGCTGTTGGGTCACGTACGGCACCGGGGATGGAAGAGCTGTGGCCCCCGCCGACCCCCGAAGCCGCCGAGGCGATCCGGTCTGTGTGCCAGCGACTCCTGCCGGACGCGGAAGTACTGGCCGACGCCCTCTCCGCGTCCGCGCGCCGGGTGCAGTACGACTCGGCCGTACTCTCGGGACGCATCGCTGGGCGAGGAGGATCGCGACCTCAACCACTCGGATCTCGTCCAATGGCTGACCTCGAACATCCAGCACCCCGGGCGGCGGGTGGAGCCCTACATCGGCCCGCGGATCACCGCCTACATCGGCGATCTCGTGGCCCGCGGCATCGCATCCGACTTCGCCGCGGGATGGCGGGCGGCGCTGGGGATCGGCTGGCGCCGGTGGCTGGAGGAATGCTCGGCGCACTGCGCGGACCGGGACCTTTCTCGTGGACGTCCTGGACGTGTCGGCGAAGGCGCTGATGCAGTACGCCCTCGACTCGGTCACGACCCTCCGCGAAGTCAGCCTCGCCGCCGCGATGGGCAACGCGGACGCCGAGGCGATCGCCCTGATCCAGATGATCGCCAGCGGGGCGCCGATGGCGGAGGACTTCGCCGAGGAACGCCTGCGCTACCGGATGGCGCGGTGGCACGTGGGTCTCGTGCTGTGGATCGACGATCCCGATCGGCAGGGCGCGCTGGACGAAGCGATCACGGCCCTGCGCTCCACCGAAGAAGGCCGCAGCACGCTGGTCGCCCGTGTCAGCACCACATCGCGCTGGATATGGCTGTCGGGAGCCGACACCCCGGACCTGCACCCGGCCGAAAAGATCGTGGCGACGGCGGACGAGGTTCGCGTAGCGGTGGGAAGGCCTGGACGCGGACTCGACGGGTTCAGGTCCAGCCACCAAGACGCTCTATCGGCCCAGGCGCTGATCGTGCGGCTCCGATCCGACCGGCGATTCACGGCCTACGCCGACGTCGAGCTGATCGACGCCCTCACGAAAGACGCGCCAGCGCGCAGGTTCGTCCTCAAGACCCTGGGGCCGCTGGCCGAAGCCGACGTCGCACTACGGCAGGCACTCCTCACCTATGTGCAGTGCGGCTTCAACACCACCCGGGCGGCCGCCAACCTCTACGCCCACCGCAACACCGTCGAGTCTCGCGCGCCAACGAGCTCTCGGTCGTCAAGGTCGAGAACAACCCCACCCATGTCGCGGCCGCACTGCTGGTACTGGACCTCGCGCCTGAAATCATGATGGCCGGCCCCAGCTGAGCTCGCCTGTGCTTCAGATCCCGGAACGCGTGGCAGGGACGAGCCGGACAGCGCCGCGAACGCGATGACCGGGCGGAATCGGGGCCGGTCCAGGGGATACTCGGCGTTTCGGTGACTCCGCGTCGCGGAGCACCTCGACGTCGGCAACGATTTCAGGCCAGATGGGGGAGAGCTGTTCCGGAGAGCGGGTAGGTGCCGCGTAGTCGGGTGGTCGGCCGTGCGCTGTTCGATGCCGTCGGCCCGGTCTCGACTGCTCGACGCGTCTCTGCTCCCTCGAGATTTCAGCCATGGCACGGGCCGGGCGGGTGCCCGGCCCGTGCGTGCCGTCAGGCCAGGCGGACCTGGAAGACGGCGACCCGGGCGTCATGCCCGTCCACGCGCATGTCCACGGTCTTGGTGTCGATGAACTGCTCCTGGACGACGCCGTTGCCTGCCAGCCAGTTGATGCGGTCGATCCCCGTGCCGAAGCACCGGCGCTCCGCTTCCAGACTGGTGGCCTTGTAGTAGTTCGGGTTGTTGACATCCGCGGTCCAGAAGACCAGGCGCCCGACGTTGTGGTGCGCGAGCACGCGACTGGCGTGGATCCTCTTGTGCTCGTTCCACTCGTCGCGCAGGTCGGCGCGCTGGTCGCCGTTGTAGGCGTTCGCGATGTAATGCGAGTTGATCAGCGCGAACTGGAGTGTCGGGTGGTTCTGGTGACGCACCACGACCTCGTTGATCCAGCGCGGCGGGGTCACCCCGGTGATGCCGCCGTGCACGTACGTGGTCTTCGAGCTCGCCACCTCCCACGGCTGCGGGATCGAGATCGGGATCCGGAACGAAGAGTTGTGACGCAGGAACGCGTTGTTGTAGAGGGGCCCGAAGTAGTGGTCGATCATCGCGGGCTCACCGGTGTCGCCCTCGTTGATCTCCTGCCAGCCGACCAGAGGCCGCACCAGGGGGTCACAGTTGCGGACGGCGTCGATCGCGGCCTCCCGCGCCCCGAGGTTGTCGCGGCCGACGTTGGCGGTGACGATCGGCAGCCGGATCCATCCCGTCGCGGCGGAAGCCGTGCCGGCACCGGCGGCCATGAGGCCGAGCGCGGCACCACCGCCGAGAGCGAGCGCCTTGCGTCTGTTGAGCATTCCGGACAAAGCAGATTCCCTTCTCGCGCTGTCGCTGCGGGACACAGCCCGTCAAAGTGTCACAGAATGCGGAGCGATTGTGACCCCCGCGCGCCAAAACTGCCGCTTGCCGGTCAGTGGCATCGGGCCGGGAAGCGGATCGGCCAGCTGTCCAAGCGCACGGGCGTGAGCCCGCGCTCCCTGCGGTACTACGAAGAGCAAGGCCTGCTGACCAGTTCACGTTCCGGCGCGGGGCAGAGTCACTATTCCGACGCCGAAGTTCAGCGCGTGTCGCTCATCCGGCAACTGTTCGACGCGGGCCTGTCCAGCCAGGTGATCGCGACCGTGCTGCCGTGCGTGGACATCCCCGACGACCTCGGCGTCGCCGAGGAGACGTTCACGGCGATGATGCGCCAGCGCGACCGGATCGACGCCGACATCGCGCACCTGATCGAAACCCGGGACGCCCTCGACCTGCTGATCGAAGCCAACAGCAGGCACCGGGAGAAACTGGCCCGCACCCCCCAGCTGTGACCCGCACCTCAGCCGCTTGCCCCTTACACCGATGTCAGCGGTGAGGATGACGTCAGCGCCCGGGACCACCGGGCCGGTCACCCGGGAGGCGGCGGAAAATGGGAGAGGCATGGGGTTTCGGCAGGTATGGCGGCCCCTAGGTGCAGGAGTTCTTCGATCGTCCCGATCCCGTCCCCGGCCGCGGTGAGGTCCTGATCCGGATCGACGTCGCCGGCGTGAACCCCCTCGATCACGCGGTGCGCTCGGGTCTGGTCCCCGGGCTCGACGGTGGGCGTCCGTTCCCCCGCGTGCTGGGCATGGAGGCGGCCGGAACCGTGCTCGCCCTGTGCGAGGACGTCGACGGGCTCGACGTGGGTGACGCGGTATTCGGCTTCGCTCTCACCGGCGGCGGTACTTACGCCGAGACGACGGTGCTGTCCGCGACCGTGGCGGCGACGCTGCCGGTGGCCGGGACGACCGCGGTGGACGTGCTCGACCAGCTCGGCCTCCCGGCGGGTGCCACGGTCCTGGTCAACGGGGTCGGGGGCGGCGTCGGCCTCGCTGTCGCCCGGCTGGCCATCGGGCGGGAACTGCGGGTGATCGGCACCGGGAGCACCGCGAAACGTGAGCACGCCGAAGCCATCGGGGCGCGGTTCATCGACTACACCGCCGAGGACATCGTCGCGGTGGCCCGCGAGCTGGTTCCGGAGGGCTTCGACGGGATCGTCGACCTGGCCGGGGGCACTTCGCTGCGGACAGTCGCTCCATTGGCACGGGAGCTTCGCAACGTCATTTCCGTGGGGGACATGTCGGTGCCCGATCTCGGTGGCCGATTCGTCGAGAGACGCCTCGACCGCGCGAACCTGGAGCGTGCCGCCCGGCTGGCCCTCGACGGAGAGTCCTCGCACCCGTGATCACCGCGGTCCACCCGCTCTCCGCCGCCCCCGCCACCGTCGAGAACGGTCACGCCTCGGGCAAGGTGGTCATCAAGGTGACATGACAGCGGTCCTGCCGTCAGCGTCCGTCCATAGTGGACTGGCAAGATCGCCTCGCGCCCAACACGGCGAATCTCACGCAATCGCCTGAGCAGCCTGATGTACTGGTCGGGCATGTGCTCACCGCGACTCGACGTCAGGAGAAAACGATGCGCAACAAGACCATGGAACAGCTGGCCATCCTGGTCGGGACGTGGCGGACGACGCTGAGCGACGCCTGGTTCCTGGAACCGGCCGGCCAGGAGGTGCCGGGTTCGGCGACTGTCGAGTGGCTCGGTGACGCCTTCGTGGTTCTACGCTGGACTATGGGCGACGAGAACGGCCAAGCCGGGAGCGAGCTGACCCTCGTTCTCGGCCGCAGCGACAGCCGCGACGCCTACACGGCCCTCTACCACGACGAACGAGGTGTCTGCCGGGTCTTCGCCATGACCTTCGACGGCACACGCTGGATCCTGGATCGCGAAGACCCCGACATGTACCAACGCTTCGTCGCCGACGTCGAACCCGACCGGATCGCCGGACGCTGGGAAGCCTCCGAGGACCGCGGATCGACCTGGCGCAAGGACTACGACCTCGTCTTCGAGCGAATCGGCTGAAGAGGTGGCGTCCGCCCCCGATCCGACAGCAGCGCCCTGGTGGCGAGTCGGCTGTGGCGTCAGCCGGCAAGGAATCGACGGATCTCTGCGCTGAGCGCCGGCCAGTCCTCGCCCAGCCAGATGAAGTGGCTGTCAGCGGCGCTTTCGACGAGCCTGCTGTCGCGGATGGTGGCGGCGAGTGCCTCGGCATGGGTGAAGGGCACTGAACCATCGTTCCGGCTGGCGAGCACCAATGTCGGCTGCGTGACCTCACCGCAGGTTTTCCCGTTTTCACTGAGGTCGTTGAGGAATCCGTGGCCGGACCCCATTCGGGCGAACAGGCTGAGCAACATCTCGCGGTTCGCGGGCGAAAGATTCGTCAAGGCCTGACGGGCCGGTCGTGTGGAGAGGTCGCTCAGCAGGATGCGCAAACCGAGGTCTGGCGCGGTGCGCATGAGTGCGCGCACCGCTGACCACGTAAGGCGTTCGGTGCTGGACGCGAACGCGAGACGAGCGCCGATACGGGTTCGACGGTCCGGCCATGGCAGTGGGCCGACCGCGCTTTGGAGGACGACCCGCTCCACCAGGTCAGGATGGCGCGCGGCCATCGCCATCGCGGTCGGACCGCCGGCCGAGATACCGACGACGGCCACGACGCGGCCGATGCCGAGGTGCGCGCACAACGACCGGGTGACGTCCGCGAACCCGCCGGTCGTCTTGCCGGTCGGGAGCGGAGTACGCCCGTAGCCCGGTCGAGAGGGCACGAGTACCGAGTAATCGTCATCGGCGAAGGTGTCTTCGCCGAGCGCGAGCCCGGCGTTCATGTGGCCGCCGTGGAATATCACCACCGCGGGACCGGTCCGACGATCGAATCTGTACTCGACCACTCCGCCGCGCAACTCGGCGATGGTCGTGTGAAGGTGAACCTCGGTCATGCAGGCATGATGGCTCATCCGTACTCGGCGATACGATCAGGCGACTCCTGTCACGGCAGGGGCACTCCGGTCAGCCTGCCTCGTGGCGTATTCCCGGCAGCAGAAACCCGATGACGACGCCGCCGAGCGTTCGGGTGTCCGCCATGGACGACGGTCGTGGCCCACGGTGTTCTGTTCGGGCGCCGCGATCGGCCTGCTCGGCGGGATGATCGGTCTCGGCGGCGCGGAGTTCCGGCTGCCCGTGCTGATCAGCGTCTTCGGGTTCGTCGCCTCACGTGGTGATCTTGAACAAGGCGATGAGCCTGATCGTGGTGATCACCGCGTTACCGGGCTCGGCTGGTGGCCGTGTCATCGCCGAGGCGGTGGCGTGGAATCACCTCGGCGAGGTGGGCACGGTGTCGCTGCCGACGATCGTTTTGCTTCCGCTGTCTGCGATCAAGGTATGGCGTCACGACTGACGCCGACACGGGTTCCGGTCAGTTTCCGCAGGACGTAGCGGGCGTCGCGGCCGACGCCGCGCAGCGTGGCGGAGGCGAAGCTGCGCTGCCATTCCAGCCCGACGTAGCCCAGTCCCGGATGAGTGGTGGAGAGGCCACGATCCTGCAGCGGGCGCCCGTCGGAGGCCAACGCGCCGAGAGTGTCCAGATAGGACAGGCCGGGTCTGAAGCCGGTGGCGAGAAGGATGGTGTCGACGTGTTCACGGGTTCCGTCCGGCCACTGCACGGTATCGCCGTCGATAATGGTGAACATGCGCCGCTGGTCCGGTTTTCCATTGTGGATCGCGGCTTTGTAGCTGCCGGGATCGTTCACCGCGGTGGTCGGCGGGCTCTTCAGCAGGTGCCCGATCGGCAGGTGATCGAAGCCGACGGCGGCGGACCAGAAGTGCACGTCCTTCCCGAACGGTCGTTGCGGCGCGAACTTCACCGGTGCCCGGTTGGCGAGGGTGACGTGGGCATGGCCGGCGAGTTCGGTGGCGATCTGGACGGCGGAGTTTCCCGCGCCGACGACGATCACGCGCTGCCCGGCGAACGGTGCCGGGTTTCGATATTCGCCACTGTGCAGGACGTGTCCGGTGAAGGTGTCCAAATCGGACAGTGCCGGTCGGTAGGGGCGGGAGAAGCCACCGGACGCGGCGATGACGATGGGTGCGGTCAACGCGGTTTCCCCGGCGGCGTGCACGGTGAACGCGCCGTTGTCCTGGGTCACTGAGTCGACCCGGTGATCGGTACGGATCTCGGCGCCGAGACGACCGGCGTAGCGGCGCAGGTAGTCGACGACTTCGTCGCGGTGCGGGTAATGCTCGGGGTCGCCGGGGAAGGACAGGCCGGGGAGGCTGCTGTAGCGGGCGGGGGAGAAGAGGGTCAGTGAGTCGTAGTAGCGGGGCCAGGATCCGACCGGTTCGGCTCCGGCTTCGAGGATCACCGGTGTCAGGCCTTGTGCGCGGGCGGCGTAGGCGGCGGCGAGACCGGCCTGGCCGCCGCCTACGATGATCACGTCGTGGTCGATCATGGGTCCTTCCGGAATCAGGTGTCGCGGCGTGCTCGCGATAGCTGCGCCCGCCCAGGGGCGAGTGCGACGGCGCTGGTAGCGGGTCAGCGCGCCGCGGCCGATGGCGCGGACAGGGTCAGGATTTCCGGCTCCGGTGTCGCGCAGCAGCCACCTGTGGCCGGTGCGTCGTCCGGTTCGTCGAACAGGCCTGCGCCGCCGCAGACGCCGGTCTCGGCCATGCGCAGTTCGACCCGCCCGGCCGCTTCATGGTCTCCGGCGAGCTGGGCGGCGATGCTGCGAACCTGTTCGTACCCGGTCATGGCGAGGAAGGTCGGCGCGCGGCCGTAGCTTTTCATCCCGGCCAGGTAGAAGTCTTTCTCCGGATGCGCGAGTTCCTTGGCGCCGTGGGGATACACGGTTCCGCAGGAGTGGACGTTCGGGTCGATCAGCGGCGCGAGCGCGACTGGTGCCTGCAGGGTCGGGTCCAGGTCCAGCCGGATCTCCGACAGCCAGGTGAGGTCGGGCCGGAAACCGGACAAGGTCACGACCTCGTCGACCTGCTCGATCCGCTGCCCGCCGGCGGAGATCAGGGTCAGCCGTCCCTCGGTGTCGCGTTCGACCGCCTCGGTGCGGAAGCCGCTCACCACCGTGATCAGTCCGGATTCCACCGCTTCCCGGGCACGCAGGCCGAGAGCGCCCCGCGCGGGAAGCTGGTCGGCCTCGCCGCCGCCGAAGGTGTTGCCGACCGCGCCGCGGCGCAGCACCCAGCTGATCCGCGTGCCGTCCTTCGCGAGGCCGGACAAGGCGACCAGCGCGGTCAGCGCCGAATGCCCGCTCCCGGCGACCAGCACGTGCTTGCCCGCATACCGCGCCCGCACCGTTTCGTCGCCCAGATTCGGGACGCGGTAAGCGATCCGCTCCGCCGCCGCACGCTCTCCGACGGCGGGGAGACCTTCGCCGCCGAGCGGGTTGGGCGTCGACCACGTGCCGGACGCGTCGATCACGGCCCGCGCCGCGATCCGCTGCTCCACGCCGTCGGCGGCGTGGACGTGCACGGTGAACGGCTCGTCGTCGCGGCCGCTGTCCACGACCCGGTCCCGCCCCCGGCGGGCGACGCCGATCGCCTCGGCGCCGAAGCGGACCCGGTCACCGAGCGCCGCCGCCAGCGGTCGCAGGTATAGCTCGGCCCAGTCCGATCCTGTTGGGTACGCCTCGCTGTCGGGCCGGGTCCAGCCGGTCGCCTCCAGCAGCCGTCCGGCCGCGGGGGCGACGAGTTCGGACCACGGCGAGAACAACCGCACGTGATGCCACGCCGCCACGTCCGCACCCGCTTGCGCGCCACGTTCCAGCACCAGCGGCTCGAAACCCCGCTCCACCAGCTCGGCGGCGGCCGCCAGCCCCACCGGCCCGGCCCCGATCACCACGACGGGCAGCTCGTTCATCCCCATGCACCTTTCATCGATACGGCTCGATTGAAGCGATGCGAGGGACTGTATCGACGGGAGTCGATTGACGCAACCATCGATTCTGGTCGATACTGGGTGGCATGACGACGGTCGTTCCCCTCGCCGGTCTCCTGCCCGAGCGCGAAGCCACGACGTATGCCGGCTGGTTCGCCTGCTTGGCCGAGCCGATGCGGGTGAAGCTGCTGCACGCGGTCGCGACCGCGCCGCGCGGTCTCACCGTGGGTGCGCTGACCGAGATCCTCGGGACCAGCCAGTCCACCTGCTCCCACCATGTGCGGAAGCTGGCCGATGTGGGTTTCGTGCACCTGCGCAAAGAGGGCACCGCGACGGTCGTGACGATCAACCAGGCGTGCTGCAGCGGACTCCCGCACGCGGCCGACGCGGTCATGGGCCTGCTCGCCCCGCGACCCTGCTGCCCGGACAACCTGCCCGACGACGTGCTCCTTCGCGCCCAACGCGATGACGACTGGACCGCGGTGCGCAGGATCTACGCCGAAGGTATCGCCACCGGCCTCGCCACCTTCGAAACCGAAGTCCCGGCTCGGAAGACTCTCGACGCGAAATGGCTGACCGGGCATCGCTGGGTCGCCGAGATCGACGGCGAGGTCGTCGGCTGGACCGCCGCCACCCCGGTCTCATCGCGCGAGTGCTACCAGGGTGTCGCCGAGACCTCCGTCTATGTCGCTGAATCCCACCGCGGCCGCGGCGTGGGGAAAGCGCTGCTCTTCAAACAGGTCACCGAAGCCGACGCCGCCGGGCTCTGGACCCTGCAGACCTCGATCTTCACCGACAACCGCGCCAGCATCGCCTTGCACCACAGCGCCGGCTACCGCACCGTCGGCATCCGCGAACGCATCGCCCAACGCGACGGCATCTGGCACGACACCGTCTTCCTCGAACGCCGCAGCCCGCTAACGAGGGCTGAGGCATGACTGACGGTTCTGGCGGCCCGTGAAGCGGTCGAGGTTGTCGGATATCGACGACGATCCACTGCCGGAAGCGCCAACGTCCGACCTCGGCGGAGAGTTTGATGCGGATCTTCGGCCTGGGAGCAGAACGCTCGCGCCTGATGATGCGGACCGTCCGTGCCCGCTGGGAGAGTCCGCTGTTTCTGGCGGCTCCCGGCAAAGCCCCGGCCATCCGCGCCGCTGGAACGCCAGCGGCGAACGCGAAAGCAGGCATGGTGGCCCCTCGTGCTCAGCTCTATGCCACCACCTGGCATATCCATGGGTCACCGTGAAAGCGGCCTTCCGGCAGGAGGGGGTCTCTGGCAGCATTCCGGGGCAGGGGCAAGCTAATCTGGGAGGTTCCGGGATGGTCGTCCGCCATGTTCTGTCCGGTGTGGGCGCGCTGGGCGTGTCCGCCGTATTGCTGACCGCCACGGCAGGCAGCGCGAACGCGCATCCGGCCGCCGACCGTGCCATCTGGTCGGCACCGACGGTGCCGATCCCGGTCACCATCCACGATCTGAAACCCCGTGTTTGTTACAACGTCCATGGCCTGCTCGGGGAGAAGGCCAACTACCTGGCGAACCGGACCAAGTCGTCGGTGCTCAACCTGTTCTCCGAACCCGACTGCGGTGGCGGCCTGTTCATTGACGCCATCTTCCCGCCGGACAATTCCGGGAGCCGGTCGGAGTCTCACAAGAACTACTTCAGCTTCAACGTGTCCCCGCTCTCGGGCGGCGGCGGAGTTTGATCGCGCGACGGCGCCGCACAACTGGTTCAAGATGCCGGCGGAGCCAGAGCAAGCCGGGCGGTGATCGCCCGCGGCAAATGAGGCCCTTGGCATCGACGGCCGTGGCGGAATGAACCGACCACACTGTTGCCGATCTCCATGCCTGCAACTCACCGTCGCGTACGTTGCCCGATATCTCCGACCTCGTGTGGTTTCAACGTCGAGCGGCCTGAGGTCCTGCCGCTCAGTCCACTAAGGACGGGACGCCTCCGAGGTAGGCGCGGATACCGGCGAGCGGGTACAGGCAGGCCGGGTCGGTGAGCACGCAGACCTCTTCGGCGGCGCCGCGCGCCGGATCCGCACTCTCACGGCACAGAGCGGTCACGGGGCGCTCCTCAGACGGCAGTTCCCAAGGCCAAAGTGGCGATGGCCAGGAGGAGGAACGGGTATTGCAGACCAAAGGAGTAGTCGCGTGCTCTCAAGTGGGTCACGATGGCCGCGACGAAGAAGAGAACGAGACCGGCCGCGGCGGCGATGGCGATCATCGGTATCCAGAAACCGATGAGCAGTCCCAGCGCGGCCACAGCCTTGGGGACTCCCAGCCAGGGCATCCACCGCCGAGGTACGCCGACCGTGTCCATGGCGACGCCGACACGTTCCCACCGCACGAAGTCGGCACCGGCCGAAAACAGGCAGTACGCGACGGTCGTTACGGCGACGATGACGTAGGCAATAGTCATAGGGCCACGGCTCCAGGGGTCTCAGCCAATAGGGCGCTTCCGCCTCTATGACGGATGAGCCGGTTCAGAGGTAACGGCGACGACGATCGACTTCAAGACTTCTTGAGTGCACAGGGAAGTCCTCGGTGTGCCGGGTGAAGAAAGGGCCGGGCGAAGACCCCGGCTGGTACGCGGAGCGTGGAGTTGCCGCCGAGCATCGCGGTCTTCTGCGAAGAGTTGATCGACGGTCACAGCTTCCCGTTCGTGCTCCGCAGCGCTGGGGGCACCGTTGCGGCGGTCGAACTTCCGTAACCGCGCTGAACACGCGCGGTCGGCGGAAGCGGCGCAGTCGCAGCACCTGGCTGGCCGAGGACGGCTTCCCCGAAGTCGCGCGGCCGGCACGGCTAGGTCAAAAAGATGAAAGGCACCGCGAGGGTCTACGACAGTCGTCGGTCGCGCTCGGCCCGAGCGAGCGGACGAAGCTGGGGAGTGGTTCCCCGCACCTGCACGCACGTTCCGTGATGGCCAGTTGGAGACGGCCCCGAAGGCCATCGCCATTGAACGACTGAAGCCCCGTCCCTCCGAGGAGGAGCAGGTCTTCTGACCTGCGAAAACAGCTGGTGCGCGATACTGGGATTGAACCAGTGACCTCTTCCGTGTCAGGGAAGATCGAACCAGTTCCTGACCAGGCATTTCCTCTGTTTTTGCAGGTCCGCGGTTTCTCGTTCCTCCTCGTTGGGGTGGCTTCGGACGCGTTGCGGCGCGTTCCGGTCGCCTGAATATCGCCAGTTGATCTTGGGATGCTGGTTACGAGGAGTTACTTCGTGTCTGCCAAAGCAGTTGGTTTTCCGGTTGAGCGTGACGCTGTGCTGCAGCTGGTCACGGTCATTGTCGGCGTGATCGTGGGGCTGACGTTCCTGTTCGGGTTCGGCAACGTTTTGGCCTTCGGGCTTCGGGTCGGAGTATCCAGCTGGGTCGCCCCGCTGGTCGCCCTGCCGTGGACCTGTCAGTGCTGGCGCTGCTGATCGCCATCCGGCAGCTGTCGCTGCGTGGAGCCTCAGCCGAGGTGATCCGGTCGGCGCAACGGCTCCTGCTCGTTTCGAGCGTCGTCACGCTGGCATGATCTGGAATGAGACCCACCTTCGGCACGCGTTGCGCGAGTGCGAGCAGCACTACAACCAGCATCGAACCCACCGATCATGGCCGCCGCGGCGCCCCTGCGAGCCCGGCCTCAAGCCCTTGAAACTGACCGGATCGAACGCCTCGTGATACGCCGACAGGACCGACTCGGCGGAGTCCTCCATGAGTACCGACATGCCGCTTGATGTGCATGGACGTAATTTTCGGCACCCACAACGCCACGTTTGGCGAGGGGTGCGAGGCCGCTAGCGCTTCGGAAGCCGGTTCAGCACGGAGCCGGCGACGGCGCGTACCCGCTCGCAGGCCCGTTCACCGCTGTATCCCTGCAGCCACACGGAAATGTACTCGGCATCACCGTCCGGGAGGGTGCGGTGCGGCCAGGAGAGCTGACAGGAGGACTCGGAGTCACCGGTTACGTAACCGGTGACTCCGTTGCCGAGATCGACGGGGTCACCGTTGTCGTCGTCGATGTACAGGCTCCGCTGGACTCTCACGTCCAGCCGTTCGTCTTCCCGCTGCCACCGGCAGTTCCGCAGGCCCGCGGTGACCGCCCGGACGTCGGTCATGGTTTGGGCGACCACGGTGGCGTCAGGGAGAGCGCACGGGTTGAGGGGGAGTACACCGGCCGCGTCGTCCTGACGATCGACTTCGTGGGTGCGCAGGCGGGCGAGCACGACGGTGAGCGCGCTGTCCGCGACCGCACATTTGTCGCCCACGTTAGTGTCGTTGTAAAGCATCACGTAAAGCGCCGGCTCGTCGGTGATCGGAATCAGCGAGTGGCAGCCCCCGCTGAAGGAGGCGCGCAGCAGCGGTAGTCCTTCGGCGGTGCGGTTCGTCGTGCCGATGCCGCCGTTGACCACGGGTTCTCCGAGCCGGAGATCGAGATAGCGGCCCTTGGGTCTCTTGTACATGCAGCTGTCCGGTGACATCGGGTTCGAGTCCGGCTCCAGCGAGCCGAGGTCCTCGGCGTACCGACCGTCGAGCACCTTGCACGGGTCGACACGGCGGAGCCGGTCCAGGGTCAGCGCCTCGGCCACCGGCATGGCCGCGGTGCCGATATCCGGTGGTGAGGTGATCGCCTGGATGACGACGATCAGGGTGCCGATCAGGGCCGCGACCACCACCAGCGCCACGGTGAGGGGCAATCCCGGCCGGCGCTTCTTGACCGGCAAAGGTCTCGGGGGTGGCTGCCACGCCGGAATCGGCAACGAGAGCACCGAGCGCACTTCGGCTTCTTGATGCCGGATGCGGGCGTGTACGGCCTCGGGCCAGGGTTCGGTGTCCGACGGAACAGGACCGAGGAAGTCCTGTAGCTGCCCGGGGGTGGGCCTCCGGGCCGGGTCCTTGGCAAGGCACGGTTCGGCGATACGCCGAATTTCTGTTGGCACGGTGGAAAGATCGGGTTCCGTGTCGACCACGTCGTAGAGCGTCTGTGGCGCCGACGCGCCGCTGAAGGGGCCACGTCCGGTGGCTGCCATGACCAGGATGGAGCCGAGCGAGAACATGTCGGTGGCCGGGGTGATCGGGCCGCCTCCGGCTTGTTCGGGCGACATGAACGCGGGCGAGCCGATGATGGCGCCCGTGTGGGTGAGGTTCTGCGCTTCTTCGGTGGCACGGGCGATGCCGAAGTCGATGACGCGGAGCCCGTCGCCGGAGAGGATGACGTTGCTGGGCTTGAGATCGCGATGGATCAGTCCGGCACGGTGAATGTCCGTGAGTGCGGCGGCGAGTCCGGAGGCGAGCCGGCGAACGGCTTCCACGGGGAGCGGGCCGGTCGCCTCCACGGCCGTGCGCAGATCGGGTCCGGTGACGAAGACCGAGGCGAGCCAAGGGGATTCGGCTTCGTGGTCGGCGCCCATGACGGCGGCGGTGTAGGCGCCGGAGACCAGGCGTGAGGCGGCGATCTCCCGGCGGAAACGTTCCCGGAAGCCGGGGTCGTGGGCGAACTCGGCGTGGATCTGCTTGACGGCCACGAGCCGGCCGTCGGGGGCGAGTCCGAGTAGGACCCTGCCCATGCCCCCTTCGCCGAGTTCGGCGATGATCCGGTGGGGACCGACCTGCCGGGATTCACCGGCACGCAAGGGTTTCACAGACTGGTCCTAGGGTTTCGGCAACCAGGTGAGCAGCGCACTGACGACCTCCTCGGCCTTGGCGCAGGCCTGTTGCATGGTCTTGCGGCTTCCACGCTCGTACGTCACCTTGACGTTCTCACCGAGGCGCTCGCTCATCGGCCGGTGCTGCCAGGTCAGGACACAGGCCGGAGGCCCCTGCGGTGGACGCTCGTCGCGATACACCGTCGTACCGCCGACGTCTACCGGCACGACGCCGCCGGCGGCGGCCTGCTCCGGTCCGTGTGGCGGATACCCCTGCTCCACGGTCAGCCGGAATATGTCGTCGCCGTGGTAGACGCACTGGTGCAGATCCTCGAGGACGGTGGCCCGCACGGGGCCGATCAACCGGGCGACCCTTTCGGGCCAGAGCAGCGTGCAGGGGTCCAGCCCGATCAGCGACTGGGGGGCCATATCGCGTCCGTGACCACCCGCGCGGATCCGCCGCACCGCCTCGCCGAGGCCGGCCTTCACCACAGTGCACTTCTCGTCCGAGGAGAGAGAGCCGCGGATCTCGGTGAGGAGCACGACGCTCTGGAGACCGGCGACCGGAACGGCGGCCGCGCACGAATCGCTGAAGGTGCTGGTGTACAACGGCAGCCCTTCCAGCTCCCCCGCTGGAACACCCTCGAGCAACCTGGGGCCGATATCGAGTTTCAGGGCACCGTAAAGGCAGTCCAGTCTTCGCCCGGGCGAAGACGCCGCCAGCGCACCGAGCATGGGCGCCTCCCAGCCCGCCAGCACCTTGCACAGGTCGACCCGGCGCAGGTTGTCCGGACCGAGCGGATCCGGGTTGACCGGCGTGGTCACCGCCGCTCCGGGTGGCGGCGCCGACGCGGCCGTGGGTGCCGGCCCGGGCCGTTGCGGCAGGTTCACCGCCACGACGACGGAGGCGACCACCAGCACCGCCGCGGCCGCGGCCAAAGTGGTGTAGAGCCCGCGTCGGGAGCGCTTCGGCGAGGGCGGGTTCAGCAGTTCCCGCACCTCGGCCTGCTGCGCGTCGATCAGCTGGGGCACCGGCGTCGGCCACGGGGCAGCCGTCGGCGCGATGGGACCGAGCTGACGCAGCACCCAGGCCGAGTCCGGCCGGTCGCCGGGACTCTTCGCCAGACAGGGTTCGACGACCTGGCGCAGGTCCTCCGGCACCCGGCTCAGATCGGGCCGGGTGTGCACGACGTTGTAGAGGGTGTGCGGAGTGGACGATCCGGTGAACGGGCCCTCCCCGGTCGCGGCCATCACCAGCAGGGACCCGAACGAGAACAGGTCGCTCGCCGGGCCGATCTCCTGTCCGCGTGCCTGCTCCGGCGACATGAACCCGGGCGAACCGATGATCGCTCCGGTATGGGTGAGTTCGGAATCGCCCTCGATGGCACGGGCGATGCCGAAGTCGATCACCCGCGGACCGTCGCCGGTGAGAATGACGTTACCGGGCTTGAGATCGCGGTGGACCAGCCCGGCACGGTGGATCTCCCCCAGCGCCAGCGCCAGCCCGGCGGCCAAGTACCGCAGCGAAGACGGCGGCAACGGCCCACCGGCCGCCACCGCCTCCGAGAGCGAGGGACCCGGTACGAACATCGACGCCAGCCAGGGCGTCGGCGCGTCGGGATCGGCGTCCATCACCGCGGCGGTGAAGGCGCCGGACACCTTCCGCGAAGCAGCGACCTCCCGGCGGAACCGCTCACGGAAACCGGCATCGTGGGCGAAGCCCGGATGTACTTGTTTGACGGCGACCAGCCGCCCGTCGGGCGAACGGCCCAGTAGTACCCGGCCCATTCCGCCCTGGCCGAGCACGGCGAACACCCGGTGCCGACCCACCTCGGTGGGTTCCCCAGCGTTCAGAGATCTCACGACGCCCCCTCGATAGAGAGCGATGATACAAAAGTCGACGTGCTCATCGGCGACAACCATGGAAAGGCGCGGTGCGTTCGTCTCGGTATTCACCTCAACGGGTTTGAGTTGAATCGAGGCGTTTGCGGAGCCTGGCCCGGCGGGCAGGTTCGAGGAACAACGTGGTAGAGCCCCGAGCGACCCGGCTGGTGGCGGCGATGCCGCCGAGTGTCACGGATTCAGGCGGTGTCGATTCAGTTGGCATGCATCCATGCATCGCCGACGCTCCGCCTGTCCTAGCTCGGACTTGTGAATGTCACTTCGCGGCTCGGCTGCTGCGGTACCGGCGCGACATCTGGGCCGCGACGGCACCGCAGTCACTTCGTCATTTCTCCGGGGTGTTGGTGACTTCGACGCCGCCGAAGATCGCGGTCCCGTTCATGGCGAGTACCGGGGCGTCCGCCGGGAGGTCACCGGCGCTGTCGGTCTTGTCCTCGAGACCGCCCATGAACGGCAGGCCGCCGAGTGAGATCCGCCAGCCCCGCGGTACCAGGACTTTGACGCCACCGAATTAGGCGAAGGCGTCCACGGTCGCGCCCTCGTCGATCCGGGCTTGACGAAGGTCGAGCGTCGAACCGCCGAAGATCGCCGAGACGTCGGTGTGTCGCAGGTGGCGGGACTGTTCCCTGGTGGTCGCTCCACCGAACATCACGAGCGGTGTCCTGGTGCTGTGCTCCCGGCGCAGTCCTGCGAGCACGGCGAATCCCGCCACCGCCAGCAGGGCCGGCCACCACAGGCCACCTTCCGCCAGGTCCAGGGTGCCCGCGAGGAGGATGAGCCCGATCACGGTCACGGCGGCCGGTCCGATCGACATTCGCCGCTGGGACAGCATCGCGACGATGCCGAGGCCGACCAAGGAGGCCGGCCACCACGCGCTGAGCAGGCCGCCGGTCTCGAGGGCGCCGGTCGCGTCGAGGATCCCCAACACGCCCAGGGCGACCAAGACCAGCCCGACCCAGAAGCGAACGGGTTTCACGACGGCTTCTCTTCCGGCGCCGGGTCGCCGCGGCGTTCGACCGCGATGGACCAGGGGCCCGCGACCGCGGTGATCGCGCCGGCCGCGGTCACGACCGGTGCGAAAACCGCGGCGACCAGGCCGGCGTTCACAGGGACATCGAGGATCACCCGCTCCCGGGTGTCCTTGACGACGATGCGCCGGACGTTGCCCTCGCGGACGAGCCGTTGCACCTTCTCGGTGAACACTTCGCTCGGCTTCTTCGGCGCCGCGGATTCGGTCACTTGCCGGTCTTCCTTCTGCACGGTCATGGTTTCTCTCCCTTCCGCTTCCACAGTGAGGCTTCGGCTCGCCGCGCGGCAGTGACCTTCGGTCCTTCCCCGTGGCCGAAAGGCGCACGATGCTGAACGGAGGACTTCCCGACGTAGGAGGGCGTTCGTGAAGATGCGCGCATGGCGGGTCGCCCGGCCCGGGCCGATGGCTTCGAGTCCGCTTGACTGGGCGGAAATCCCGGTTTCGCGACCGGCCGCCGGGGAGGTGCTGGTCAAGGTGCTGGTGTGCGGGGTCTGCCGCACCGATCTGCATGTCGCCGAGGGTGACCTGCCGGTCCATCGGGCAGGGGTGATTCCGGGCCACGAGGTGGTCGGCGAGGTGGTCGCTGTGGGGGACGGCGTCTCCGGCTTCGGTACAGGCGACCGGGTCGGAATCGCTTGGCTACGTGAAACCTGCGGCCGGTGCCGATACTGCCTTCGCGGCCGGGAGAACCTGTGTCCGGAGTCGCGCTACACCGGTTGGGACGAAGACGGGGGATACGCCGAATTCGCTGTCGTACCGGCCGCTTACGCTCTTCCGCTGCCCGAGGGATACACCGACGACGAGCTCGCGCCCTTGTTGTGCGCCGGCCTGATCGGTTACCACGCGCTGGAGCGGGCGCAAGTGCCCGAGGGCGGTCGGCTGGGGATCTACGGGTTCGGCGGAAGTGCCCACCTGACCGCCCAGGTGGCGATCGCCCGTGGCGCCACCGTGCACGTGATGACCCGCAGCGAGGAAGCCCGGAAGCTGGCTCTGGCCCTCGGAGCGGCCTCGGCTGTCGCGGCCGCCGAGGCGCCGCCGGAGCCCCTGGACTCGGCGATCCTGTTCGCGCCTGTCGGAGAACTGGTCCCACCCGCCCTCGAGGCTCTCGATCGAGGCGGGACACTGGCGCTCGCCGGGATCCATCTCTCCGACATCCCGCCACTGAACTATCAGCGGCACCTCTTCCAGGAACGTCAGGTGCGCAGCGTCACGGCGAACACGCGCGCCGAGGCGCGGGATTTCCTGGCGTTCGCGGGTACCCACCACCTCGAGGTGAGTACGGTGCCGTACCCACTGGACGGGGCGGATCGGGCGCTCGCGGATCTTGCGGCGGACCGGGTCAACGGCGCGGCCGTGCTGCGGGTCGGCTGACCGCCGCGCCGGTCACGCCGGAACGAGCAGAATCCACAAAGGACCATCGGACACCGGAAGTGGCTGGCCGGACGTGGTCGTGAACCGGGTCGGAGCCGTTGCCGTCGTACGGCTCCAGGTACCCGCGAACCGCTGCCCGTCCCGCCACATCGTCGCCTTCCCGGTGCCGACCGTCTGGGCGATGGGGGGAGTTGGGCACCGTGCCGGTCTCCCCGCGTTCGCCGAGCCGCACGGCGACCCGTTGTTCGACGATCGTCGCCGCGCCGACCTTGCCGCCGTCCACCGAGGTGAGTGGCGAGCCGTCCAGACCGATCAGGTATCGACCGATTTCCACCGACCAGGTGAACGTGAAAGCGGCCGCCGGATAGCGGATCGCCGCGGTGGCGGCCGCCGTGCCGGGTCCGGGTGCGGCGCCTGCGGTGGGAAACGCGCCCTGCGGCGCGACCTCGCCGTCGGGGACCTGTTGCGGGCGAAGGTAGAGATTGTGCGGTGACGGCCGGGAGTCGTCGCGGAAGTACGCGTTCGGGATTTCCGTGGGCGAAGCGCTCGTGAGTGATGCCGAACGCAGAGCTGGCAACAGCTCCGGCGCGGCGCCGGAATAGGCGAGCGCGGGGCGTCCGAATTGGGCCAGCAGGCCGAGGTCGGTGGCTCGCGCGCTCCGCACAGGGCCGATCACCGCCGGCGGGCGGCCCCGGTAGAGCGCGAGCAGCCGGGTCAGGCCGCCCTCGACAGGTTCCACGTACACGAGATCCGCGGCTCCCAGCCCGGTCTGCGGGCGGGCGGCCGCCACGTTGTCGATCTTGACGGCCAGTACCGCCCGGCGATCAGGCGCGGCGGCTTCGCTGGACGCCGGAGCCGGGTCGGTCCCGTTCGTCGGACCGGACAGTTCTCGCACGACCAGGACCGCTGCGACGACGAGCACCACTGCCCCCGCCGTCGACGCGATCCACCAGGACTTCTTCACGAGGAGCTGCCTCTTCCCTTCGTCCGGCTCGACGCCGGCGCCTGACGATCGACCAGTGTTCCCCGATGGGAGCCGCATGGCCTCATCGAGAACCAGCACATCAGCGCGGCCACCGGCCCGCAACCGGGCCGATACCCGGCCGTGTCATCGCGGCGGCAGGCTGCGTGCGATCAGCTCGACCAGTTCCACCGTGCGGGTGGCGTAGCCCCATTCGTTGTCGTACCAGCCGAAGACCTTCGCCAGATGGGAGTCGGCCTTGGTCAGCTGGGCGTCGAATACGCAGGATGCGGGGTCGCCGATGATGTCGCGCGACACCACCGGTGCTTCCGTGTAACGCAGGATCCCCTTGAGAGCACCATCCGAAGCCTCGGCGAACACGTGGTTGACCTGCTCCGCGGTCACCGGACGCTCGAGTTCGACGGTCAGGTCGGTCAGCGAGCCGTCCTCGACCGGCACGCGCACGGCGACCCCGTCGAGTTTGCCCGCCAGTTCCGGGATCACCAGTCCGATGGCCTTGGCGGCGCCGGTGCTGGTGGGCACCACGTTGACCGCCGCAGAGCGGGCCCGGCGCGGGTCCTTGTGCGGACGGTCCAGCAGGGCTTGATCGCCGGTGTAGCTGTGGATGGTGGTGAGCAGTCCGCGCCGGATGCCGAAAGCGGAGTGCAGCACCTTCACCATCGGCGCGACACAGTTGGTCGTGCACGACGCGTTGGAAACGATGTGGTGGTTTTCGGCGTCGTAGTCGTCTTCGTTGATGCCCAGCACGATCGTCGCGTCGACGTCCTTGCCCGGCGCGGAGATCACGACCTTCCTGGCGCCGGCGGCCAGGTGCGTACCCGCGGCTTCCCGAGTCCGGAACTTGCCGGTGGACTCGACGACCACGTCGACGCCGTACTCGCCCCACGGCAGCCGGGCCGGATCGGCCTCCGCGGTGACCTGGACGAGGTGGTCGCCAACGCGGAGAGCCCCGCCGTCGACGATCTCGACAGGCGTGCGGAGTTTGCCGTAGGTGGAGTCGTGGACCAGCAGATGCGCCAGCATCTCGGGCGAGGTGATGTCGTTGACCGCCACCACTTCGATCGGGCTTTCCGGCGACTCCAGCACACAGCGGAGGATGTCCCGCCCGATTCTGCCGAAGCCGTTGATCCCGAGCCGTACCGTCATGATCGTCTCCCTTGTCGTCCTTCGGTCCACCGATGATCTGCTCGGGATCGAGGCGCGTCGTAGAGACGAAGGTCCTTCACTGCCGGGCCAACGACCGCCGGGACTTCGGTCGCTGCGCGTGGAGCCTCACCAGTCGCGTCTCACCAGCGGTGCCGAAGGTCCCGGCACACCGGGCCCACAGCCACTGCCGTCTTGGTCCGCCACGCGCGACGCTGAGATCATCGAAAGGCAGGTGTAGCAAGATGGTCCTCGCTCGTTCGCCGGTCGTCGCGGAAGGGTTGCGCGCCGCGGTGCGCGCGCCGTCACCGCACAACTCCCAGCCGTGGATCTTCGAGCTGGCCCCGGACACGATCGACGTCGTACTCGACGAAAGCCGGATCCTCGACGCCTGCGATCCGGAGGCGCGTGAGGCGCGGTTGGCTTGCGGCGCTGCATTGCTGAACCTGCGGCTCGCCATCGCCGCGGCCGGCTGCGCCAGCGAAGTCGAGGTCGCGCCTGAACGGGCGAGGCCTTCCTTGCTGGCGAGAACTACGCTTGGTCCCCGTCACCGTCCGACCGCGACCGAACGACGCCTCGCTGCCGCGATTCCTCGGCGATACAGCAACCGCCGCCCCCTCACGGACGAGCCGGTGCCACTTCGCGTGCGGACCGCCGTGCGCGAGGCGGCCCGTGCAGAGGGGGCACGGCTGGTCCTGCTCGACGAGGCCGGTCTGCTGGAGGCGACCGCGGGACTCATCCGCCGAGCCGACCACGTCCAGAGCCTGGACGCGGCCTTCCAGCGAGAACTCCGAGCGTGGACCCGGCAAACCGCCGAAGATGACGGTGTTCCCACCTACGCGGGCGGGCCTCGTTCGGCGGGTGGGCTGCTTCCGGGGCGGTACGTCGACGAGGGCGCCGCTCCCCGTGTCTTCGAGCAGGACCCGCTGGTCGCGGTGCTGACCATGCCGAACGACGCGCCGGTCTCGCAGGTCCGCGCGGGGTGCGCGATGCAGCGAGTCCTGCTCACCGCCACGGACGCCGGACTGAGCGCTTCGTTCTATTCCCAGCCGATCGAGATCGCCGCCGTCCGCGCGGAACTGCGTGACCTGCTCGGTGGCACCGGCCATCCCCAGACGGTATTCAGGCTCGGTTACGGCTATCCGGGCGTGAAGACGCCACGCCGTCCGATCGAGGAGGTCTCCCGCGACAGGAACGCGGGGGATCGGCCATGACGACGTTCACCGGGATCCCCGCACATGTCTGGTCGACGGAGGAGAAGCGGATCCTCGTGGCGGCCGCACGCCAGGTCCCGAAGCGATGGATCGACGATGTCTGGACACTGGCGGTCCATAAGGACTCGCTCGACTTGTACGAACGTCTCGCGAACAACCACTGGGTGCGGGACCGGGGTGGGCGTGCGCGGCTGATCGTCTGCGGGGCGGTGCTGGCGAATCTCGATCGTGCGATCAGGATACTGGGCTGGGTACCGCTCGCCGACCTGACTTGCGACGTGGTCGCTCTGGATCGGGTCGCCAGAGTCACAGCGCGGCGTCGTGTCCGTCCCGTGGCGGCCGATTTCGCCCGTTTCGCCGCTCTGTCCGGGCGAAGGACCAAGCCGGCTCCGACCTCGATGGCGACGTGGGGACGAGACGTCGCCGAGGCGAACGAGGGCGACGGCATCCGGGTCCTGGTGCTCTCGCCGTCCCGTGTCCGTGATCTGCCCAAGGTGGGCGGGCAGATCAGCAGGAAGGCCACGTCGGAAGCCTCCTGGATCGCGTTCGTCGTCGCCACCGTGACGGAATCCCGGGAGCAGCTCGTCCGGGCCGGCGTGGTCGCACAGCGGTTGTTGCTCGCGTCCACCGAGTACGGCCTGGCGGGCACTGCTTTCACTGAGCCTTTCGACGCGCCCGCAGTTCGCGGGGCGCTCGTCGGTATCGACGATGTCCCCGGATTCCCTCAGGCGGTCGTCGTGGTCGAAGAACCTCGGAAAACACCGGCACAGAAGGGACGGACACGATGACGGAAAGTGCGACGGAGAACCGGATCGTCGTCGGCATGGACGGTTCGGCGGGTTCTGCCGCGGCGGTGCGCTGGGCAGCCGACCAAGCGATCAGGCAGGGCGCCGCCCTGCAGGTGATCACCGTGTGGGTCCACGACGCGATGCTGGACGACGCGTCGGCAGGCCGGACCGTGGCGGAGGCGAGAGACGCCCATTTGAAGGCGCTGGAAGCCGCTACCGCCAAAGTGCTCGATGCCCATGAAGCGCTCGACATCACCTACGACGTCCCCCAGGGGGATCCCGGCGAAACGCTGGTCGAGCGTTCGAAAGGCGCCGCGCTCCTCGTGCTGGGCAGCCATGGCACGGGCAAGATCCGTGAACTGCTGGTCGGCTCGGTGTGCAAGACGGCCCTGCGGCACGCGACCTGCCCGGTGGTGGTGATCCCGCCGCCCGCCTCGGCTCCGGAAGGCAGACTCGGCAGGCTGCTGAACTCCGTCGCGTACGAGCCCGGCCCGATCCTCTGAGCAAAGCCGGAAAACAGGAGACAGCCATGAAAGCGCGGCCCGGAATCGTCACCGTGATCACGCGGCGGAATCCACTCGTCCGGCGGTCCGACCGGCTCGAAGCCGCGCTGATGATCGGCGCCGTTCTGCTGGCATTGCTGGCGATCCCGTTCGCCGCGGCCGCCGGATCCGTGGCCTACGCGGAAGGACGGGAGCGCGCGGCGGAACAGGCGGCGAATCGTCAGGAGACGACCGCCGTCCTGCTCGCCGACGCCTCACCCGTGCGTGTGCGCCTCGACGGTGTGCCGCTTGACGAGAAGGTCGAGGTCACCGCCCGTTGGACGGGGCCTGGCGGGCTGATTCGTGAAGGCGTGGTGACCGTCGATGCCGGGATGGTGACCGGGAACGAGGTGCGGATCTGGCTCGACGCGCGCGGGCACCCCGTCGAGCCGCCGGTCACCGATACCGATGCCTTGAGCCAGGGCGTCGGAGTCGGTACGGGGCTGTGGCTTGGATGGCTCGCTCTGGTCGCGACGCTCTTCCTGTCGTGCCGGGCGGCGCTCGGGCGCGGCCGTGCCGCCGAGTGGACGCGCGAATGGCAACGGATGGCCTGAAAGGAGAACGAGATGAGAATCCTGCTGACGGAGTCCACTTTCGACGAGTCCCGTGAGATCGCGGTCGCGTTGCGGGACCTGGGTTGCCGGGTCAGCCCGTGTCATGTCCGGTCCGGAGTGTGCCGAGCCCTCGCACCGGGCGGGATGTGCCCGCTGGACGAGGAGGACCGGCCGGATCTCGCCGTCGACGTCCGCGGTACCGAGCCCGGCTTGACCTCACGGGAGTTCGGTGTGGTGTGCGCGCTCCGGAAGAGGGTACCGGTCGTGATGACCGCGGCAGGGGACCCGAGTGGCCCCACGGTCCCACCGGGCTTCGAAGACCGCGTCACGGCCTGTCCGCCGGAAGACCTCTTCGAAGCGTGCAGGGGATTCCTGCGCTCACGTGCTTGACCGAGAACGATCACAAGGAGGCTCCGATGCGTGCTTCGGAGATCATGACCAGCCCAGCGGTGGCGACCACACCCGCGACGTCTCTCCGCGAGGCGGTGGCGGTGCTGACCGAGAAGGGATTCGCCGGTCTTCCGGTCGTCGACCACGAAGGCCGGGTGCTGGGGACGTTCACCGAATTCGACGCGCTGCGGGGAATCCGCGCGGGCGGTGACGGGATCACGGTCGGCGCGTTGATGTCCACGCCGGTCGAGGTGATCTCACCGTCCACCGACGTCACGGAGATCGGCAGGCGGATGCTGGCCGACCGGCTGCGTTGCCTGCCGGTCGTCGAGGAGAGCGTCCTGATCGGTGTGGTGAGCAGGCGCGATCTGCTCCGCCCGCTCGTCCGGCCCGACGACGCGATCGCGGCACAGGTGCACGGCTTGGTCAGTGACTACGCCGGGCACCGTCCGAAATGGACTGTCGAGGTCGACGGCGGTCACGTGCAGATCGCCGGTGAGTTCCGGGACGAAGCCGAACGGCGGGTGCTCGACGCGCTCGCCCGGACGGTGCCGGGCGTGGTCGCCGTCGTACTGGTCACCCGGAATCCGGCGGCGACATGACGGCCGGGACGAGCGCCTTGCTGGCGGACGGCGACATGGTCACCGTTCGCCGGTTGCTTGCGGAGGACTTCGACGCTGTCCTGGCCCTGCATCAGCGGCTGGACGAGCGTGACCGCTATCTGCGCTTCTTCACCGCTCATCCGGGGAGGCTGGATCTGCTGAGCCGGTTGGCGATCGACGGCCCGGGGATCGGGGCGTTCCGAGGGGAAGACCTCATCGGGATCGCCCACTATCGCCCATGGTCCGCGGACGACGCTGACCACGCCGCCGAAGTCGCCCTGGTCGTGGACCGCGAGGTCCAGGCACACGGGGTTGGCACTCTGTTGCTCGAACACCTCGTGTCCTTGGCCCTGGCCCAGGGAATCCACCGGTTCGTCGCACTGGTGCTCGCGGAGAACACCCGGATGATCAAGGTGTTCTCCGACCTCGGCCTCCCGTACGTCATCGGAAGGGGAGGACCGGAGCTCGACGTCGAGATCGAGCTCGGCGAGCCCGACCGATACCTCGAGCGCGTCGAGGAGCGGGAACGGCTCGCCGACGTGGCGAGTCTTCGCACGGTGCTGGCCCCGGCCTCGGTGGCCGTCGTGGGGGCCGGCAGGCGTGACGACTCAGTGGGCAGGGCGATCCTGCGGAACCTTCTCGACGCCGGATACACGGGGCAGGCGTACGCCGTGAACCCGAACGCCACGGAGATCCTTGGCGTCCCCTGTGTGCCCTCGGTGTCCTCTTTGGACGCCACGGTCGAGCTCGTCGTGGTCTGTGTACCCGCGGAATCGGTTCCCGGCGTCGTCGAAGAGTGCGGACGGGCGGGTGTGCGCTCGATCGTGCTCGTCACGGCGGGGCTGACCGGGACGCCGCTGGAACATCGTGTCCGCGAACTCGTCGCCAGGTACGGAATCCGGCTGGTCGGGCCCAACTGCTTCGGTGTCGTCAACAGCGCTCCGGCGACCCGTCTCGACACGACGTTCGCTCGCCGCGTCGCCCGGCGAGGCCGGATCGGGGTGGTGACCCAGTCCGGTGGTTTCGGCATCGCGCTGATGGACGCGCTCGCCGGGCTTGAGCTCGGTTTGTCCACTTTGGTGTCCGCCGGTGACAAGTACGACGTGAGCGGCAATGATCTCCTGCGGTGGTGGCGCGGCGACGGGGAAACCGACATCGCCGTGCTGTATCTGGAGTCCTTCGGCAACCCGCGAAAGTTCAGCAGGCTCGCCCGCGCTCTCGCGAGGGAGAAGCCGGTCGTGGCCATCCGCGGGGCATCCGCCCCGGCGGCACAGCGGGCCGCGGCCGCGCACACCGCCGCGCGAGCGGTCCCGGCCGCGACCAAACTCGCGTTGTTCGGCCAGGCGGGTGTCCTCGTCGTCGACACGGTGACCGAAGTCCTCGGCCTGCTCGCCGCGCTCTCGTGGCAGCCGCTGCCGTCCGGCTCACGGGTGGTCGTCGTGAGCAACGCCGGGGGCGCCGCCGTCCTGGGGGCGGAGGCCTGCGTTCGCAACGGTCTGGTTCTGCCCGAGTTGAGCCGGAAGACCCAGGACGCACTCCGGCGGCTGTTGCCCGAGCACGCGAGCGTGGGCAATCCGCTCGACACGAGTGCCACGATCACGGCCGATGCCTTCGCCTCGTGCGTGACCGAGGTCCTGGCCGACGAAGGTGTGGACGCGGTGATCGCCGCCGGCGTACCCACCGGTGTCGGCGATCCGCTGGCCGGGCTGGTCGCGGTGCCGGAGAGCAAGACCGTCCTCGCCGTGCGGCTCGGCCAACTGGAGTCGGTCGCCCCGCACCACGGGATTCCCTGCTACGCCGATGTCGAGGAAGCCGCGGCCGTCATGGCGAAGTTGTCCGAGCGAAGCCGCTGGCTCGAGGCAGGGGACGGTGACAGGCCCGATCTCTCCGATGTCGATCTCGCGACGGCGACCCGGCTGGTGGGGGAGTACCTCTCCGCGCATCCAGGCGGTGGGTGGCTGTCCCGGAAGGACAGTGAGGACCTGCTCGCCAGTTTCGGTATCCGGGTCACCCGGCGCCGATTCGGTGATCGCGAGCTGCTGGTACGCGGCCAGTCCGACGACGTGTTCGGTCCGGTCGTCGTTCTGGGCCTCGGCGGTATCGACGGAGCCTTGCTCGACGAGAGAACGACCGGCCTGGGGCCGCTCAGCATCAACGACGCCCAAACGCTCATCGACAGCCTGCGCGCGAGCAAGGCGTTGTTCGGTGGGAACAGCGCTCTCGACAGGTCCGCCCTCGCGGAGTTGCTCCTGCGAACGGACCGGATCATGGAGCTGGTACCGGAGGTCGTCGACGTCGACCTCGACCCGGTCTTCGTGTCGACGGAAGGGGCATCCGCGGGCGCTGTCCGGGTGCTCGTCCGGCCGCGACGATGGGCCGATCACTACCTTCGCCGGCTGTGAGGAGGACGACGTCCCGGCACCGGGGAACGGTGCCGGGACGTCGACGACCGTGACCGAGGACGTCAGATGCCGAGGGAGGCGGGCCGGATGACGTCGTCGTCCCAGACGAAGTCGAGCCGGTTCCGAACGTCGACCACGCCGGGGACCTCGCTCGACAGGGCGCCCGCGCGTTCGACTGCGCCGCGGTTGTCCAGCCTGCCGAGAAGCGTCACCACGCCGTCGGCGACCGTGACGGACGCCTGTCCGGGCGTCACCCACAGGGCGCCGGCGAGGATGTCGCGTTCGATCTCGCCACGGATCTCCTCATCGGGACGCCGGAACGAGGACAGCAGGTCCCGGCGCGACACGACACCGACCAGCTTCGCCTCGTCGACCACGAACAGTCGTCGCACGTCTTTCCTGGCCAGCCGGATCGCCGCGGCGGACAGGGAGGCGCCGGCTTCGATCGTTACGACGGGTGTGGTCATCAGGTCCCTGGCGAGCAAGGCTTTCGCTTTGCGTGTTTCGTCCTTGGCATGGTGACCGGCGAACAAGGCAGGCCGGGGATCGCGGAACCGGGCGAGGAGGTCAGCCTCGGAGACCACGCCGATCGGCGCTCCGGAGTCGTCGATGACCGGCACCGCGCTGATTCGCTGCCTCGCCATCAGCGCGGCGATCTGCTTGTAGCCGGTGTCCGGCGCGACCGCGATCGGGTCGACGGTCATGACCTCGGAAACGGTGGTGCACATGGGATCGCTCCTTCGTTCTCAGGAATCCGCGGTGCGGGAGATCAGCACCGGGCAGGCGGCGTGATGGATCAGGCTCTGTCCGGTCGAGCCGAGCAGGAGACCACGGAACCCGCCGAGGCCCCGGCAGCCGACCACGATCAGTTGCGCTTTGACGCTCCAGCGCAGCAGTTCCTGGCGGGGTTCGTCGTTCACGACCACCTGGTGAACCTCGACGTCGGGGTAGCTGTCGCGGAACTTCGACACCTGCTCGGTGAGCATCCGTTGAGCTGACTCGGTGAAGGCACTCCAGCCGTAGTTGCCCGCGGGGTCACCGAAGGAACGGGAAGCCGAGACGTACTCCCAGGCGTGCACCGCGACCAGGTCCGCGCCCCGTGCGCGAGCCTCGTCGAAGGCGGAGGCGATCGCGATCTCGGCGGCGGGGCTTCCGTCGACGCCGACCACGATCGGTTGTTTCCACGCCGCGGGGAGGTCCCAGGTGCGGCCTCGTACCGACACGACGGGACAGTGCGCGTGCCCGGCGAGTGCGGTCGTCACCGATCCGCCGAACAGGTCGGTGAAACGGCTGTGCTCGGTGGACCCCAGGACGATCAGCCGGGCGGTGCAGGAAGCTTCGATCAGCGCCTGGGCCGCGGAGTCGTCGGCGATGTGGGTCGTTATGGCGGGGCCGTAGGCGTGGCCCACGGTGTCCGCTGCTTCGCGAAGGATCGTTTCGGCGCGGTTCTTGACCTTGCGCAGGAGCTCATCGGACGGCGGCACACTACCGAGGTAGGAGTCCGGGATTCCGAGGGCGTGCCAGAGTTCGAGGGAGGTCTCGTGGCGGTCGGCGGCCTGCATGCCCCACGTGGCGGCGGCACGGGCGCCGGTGGATCCGTCGGCGCCGACCACGATCGGCCCGGTCGACCGGAGGGTTCGGTTCATCGTCGGCCCTTTCCGCTCGCTTCGGCCCTACTAGTCGACGCTAGGCGGGCGCACGTCTCCGGTCCGGTGCCGTTGGTCCTGGATTCGCGGGACCTCGGGAGCGCCTCTGGTCACTGGTGCCCGCCGGTATGAGGCTGTGCACTCGATCGATGACGATCCTCATCGCCGGCGGAGGCCTCAGCGGCCTCAGCCTCGTGGCTCATCTGGTGGCGCGACCGGAACACCTGGGGCCGATCGCCGTCGTGGACGACGGTCGCCGTCAGCTCGCGACCGCGGGATGGGCATCCTGGTCCGCCGAGCCGGGGCTCCTCGACGAGGCGGTGTCGCGCACGTTCGATCGGTTCCGCGTGTACGCGGCCGGGCGTGGCCGGATCGTCGGCCTCGGCCGGTACGACTACCGCTTCGTCCGTGGCGACGATCTGGCGGCGGCGGTCGGCAAGGCCGCGGAGAGACGCGGTGATGTCGTCTTCCGCCGTGGGCGGATCACCGGGATCCGGCAGGCGGGCCGAGGAGCGGAAGTCCTTGTGGACGGCGAAGCCCTCCGTGCGGATTGGGTGTTCGACAGCGTTTTCGGGCCCGGCCCGGCCCAGGTGGACGGCTGGCTGATCTTCCGCGGCTGGCACGTCCGCACGGCCGTTCCGGCGTTCGACTCGGCCGCGCCCACCTTCTTCGACTTCCGTACGTACCAGGGCCGCGCCGCCAGCTTCATCTACGTCCTGCCGCGTGGTCCGCAAGAAGCGCTGGTCGAGTACACGTCCTTCGCGCCACCTCGCTCACGGGGTGTGGCGTATCCCAAGGAGCAACGAAACGCTTTACGTGAATACCTCGCCACGATTCTCGGCGTGCGGGAGTACACGGTCACTCTTGAGGAGTCCGCTTCCCTGCCGCTCTCGGCTTCGGCCGTCGATCGCAGGCGCGGCTCGATCCTCGCCATCGGAACCAAAGCCGGGTTGGTCAAGGCGTCGACCGGCTACGCGTACCAACGCATCCAAGCCGACAGCGCGGCGATCGCGAGGTCGTTGGCGGTCCACGGTCATCCTTTCGAACTGCCGAAACCCAAAGCGAGGCATCTGTTGTTCGACGCCACGCTCCTCGACGTCGTGGCCCGTGACCCGGCTCAGCTCGAACGGGTCTTCGCGGCGTTGTTCGACCGGGCCTCGGCCGAGCCGGTACTGCGCTTCCTCGACGAGGAAAGGTCTCTCCCCCAGGAAGGAAAGCTCTTCGCGCGCCTGCCGCCTTCGTTGTACTCCGCGGTCACCCGGAGGCATCGATGAAGTCCTCCTTCACGCGCTATCGGCGTTCTTGGCTACGAGGTGATCTCTTGGCCGGGGTGACCGTCGCTGCCTATCTCGTGCCGCAGGTGATGGCATACGCGGAGGTCGCAGGACTACCGCCGGAAGCCGGCCTGTGGGCGGTGATCGGGCCTTTGACGGTCTACGCGGTGCTGGGCTCGTCGAAGCTGCTTTCGGTGGGCCCGGAGTCGACGACCGCCTTGATGACGGCCGTCGCGCTCGGTCCGCTCGCCGCGGGAGATCCGGCCCGCTACGGAGCGCTCGCGGCGGTGCTGGCGCGCCGAAGCCAACGTCGAACTCGACATCACGGCGGCCGACGCCTTGCGGGGATCTGCGACGAGTTGCGCCACCGAGGGATCACGTTCGCCCTCGCCAGGGTGAAACTGGAGCTCCGCGAGGATCTGGAGGCCGCGGGCCTTCTTCGGCTCATCGGTTCCGGCTCGCTGTATCCGACGCTGCCCAGCGTCGTCGACGCGTTCCGGGCGAGGGGAAAGGCACCTGCCGAACCCGGATGAACGAATGGGCCGCGTGCCGATCGGACGATCTACGGGTGAGTCGCGGGGTCCACCGGTCGTCTTCCCCAGGTGAGGTAGGCGATCGGGCCGGCGAAGTTGATGGCGATGATCAGCGCCCATCGCCGCTTGGAACCGCGGATCTCGGCGGCCGGACGAAGTGCGAGATCAGTCCAGGCGACAGTGGCCAGAGCCAACTGGACCCCGGTGAGAAATCCGAGAAGTCCTGGATTGGTCGTGTGACGAAGTCCGGATCGCTTCGACATGGTGATCTCCTTTCGATACCGACGTGTTCAGGGCACCACGAAGACCGCGGGAACCACCCAGTGCCGCCGGCCCGAGGGGCCAGGCGGGCGGACCGGGCTTGGCCGTCCGTGACACCACTCGTCCCTTCGTGCGCGGGTCTGGTCACCCGCGGAGCACGGCACGCCGTGTCTCGAACTCGTCCTTGTCGATCTCCCCACGCGCGAACCGTTCGTTCAGGATCCTGACCGCGTCGTCGTGCCCGGTCGAGGTCTTGGTGGTGCGGCGCAACACGATCACCGAGACGGTGATGAGGCCGCCGACCAGGATGAGCACGGTGATCAGCATGAGCAGCATGCTGACCCAGCCGCCGTTGGAGTAGTGCCAGTAAGGCATGGCCGTTCCTTTCGGTTCAGTGGCTCTGGTAGCGCACTTCGCGGAGCACCGGCGTCCCGAGCGGTGCGAGGACCTCGTCGAGGTTCCGGCGCGGGGTCGCGGGCAGGGGATCGGCGTTGACCGGTGCCCAGCCGGTCCGCAGCACCATCTGCGGGAAGGTGCCGCCGGTGACCAGGTCGCGCACCTTCGTCCTGGTGTCCGCGACTTCCAGCGGTTCGGTGAGCGGAGAGGTGGCCAGGCCCAGGCTGGTCGCGGCGAGCAGCACCGCGCTGGTGGCCTCGCCGGCGCGGAGGCGCGACATGGCGTCGTCCGAAGCCGTGCTCAGCACGAGGAGCGCGGTTTCGTCCGCTTCGCCGGTCGCGCCTTCGGGCTGTCCGAGCAGGGGGTCGGCGAACGCACGCGCGGGCAGGGCGCCGGGGGTGTCGTCCTGTGCGGGTGCGTTCGCCGACGGGACGCCGTCGGGAGCGGTGTGCCTGCCGCTCCAGGCGGCGAGCTCGGTGCGGTACGCCGGGTCCGCCGCGTGGACTTCGGCGGCTTCGGAAATGGCGCGCGCGAGGTGGTAGCGGGCGGCGTCGAGAGCGGGGCGCAGGATGGACCCTTCGTCCGCCGCGTGCCGGGCGAGGGTTTCGAGGTGCCCGGTGGGTACGGTCCAGGAGCTGTGCCGGCGCCGGTCGGTCCGGCGCCGGGGAATGGCGGCGGCGAGCGTGATGTCCTCCTGGGTGGGCTCGTGCCGGTGCAGCTCGATGGACGCCAGGTGGTCCGGCTCCGCCGGGTTGGGCAGCCGGTGCACCTCGGCCCGCCAGCCCAAGGCCGCGAAGCCGACCCGGAGATGGTGCAGCGCCGCTCCGCAGCCGAGCATCAGGTCCCGGCCGTCGGGATCGGTCCCGGCCAGCTGCCGGGTCCGGTCGGCGTAGAGGTGGACGGTGCGATCTCCGACGCGCCATTGCCAGGGCTGGGAATTGTGCACCGAGGGGGCGCGGCAGGCCAGGGCCACCGCGGTTTCGACCGTGTAGTCGTCGGGAAGGCCGTGGTCCATCGGAAACCTGCCTCTGCTCAGTGGGTGAAGGGTTCGTGTTTCATGGTTCTCCGGACGCCGCGGGTCGTGGAGGGCCAGAGGGCCTGGTTCGCCGGGCCGTTCGTTCCTGTTCTCCCGTGGGGCCGCGCAGGATGCGGGTGCTCATGGTGTTCGAGTCGATGGCCGGCAACACCTCGGTCGTCGCCAGGGCGATCGGCAAGGGCTTGACGGCTTCTGCGAGGTTGACGTCGACGACGCCCCTGCCCAGTGAGACAACCTCGGCTTGCTCGTCGTCGGAAGGAGGCGTTCGCGCTTGGCCAGGTATAAGGGCTCCCTTCACCGCATCAGAAGCGGCGAAGAAGCCTTCATCTCACCCGACCCGCCCCCGAACACGAACGTCCGACTTTCGGCTCAGCTCCGCCAACAGGCTCTGAGACTCGAGGACCTTCGGCACTCCACCGACGACGGCGTGAGGAGGACGGTGAACGACGTGCGACCGAGAGAGTCGTGACCGGACACATCGGGCGGCGAGGCGGAAGGCGGAAACCCATGCGTGCGCAGCGAGGAGACTGGCTGGTCATCAAAGGGCCGGCGATCGGGAAACCGGACCAGCGTGCCCTGATCATCGAGGTTCGCAATCCGGACGGAACACCGCCCTATGTCGTGCGCTGGCCACAGGATGACCATGTGTCCACGGTCTTTCCCGGCCCTGACGCCGTTGTCGTGTCGGAGGCGGAGCAGAACGCCGCAGACGAGGCGGAGCGCGCCCGGCTCGCGGCCGTGCGGGAGGCCATCGCCGTGCGGCACTGGTCGTGACCACTTCGACGGTTCACGGTCCGCGGCGGGATTCGGAACCAGCACTCCATGGAAGGAAAAAGAACATGAACGATGTCGAGAACGCGCGTGCGGCCAAGGAAGCACGGGACGCGATCGCCGCCGGGGCCGGCCCGTCCCGTTCTTCTGGTGAATTGGCGGAGGCGGCGATGCGGAGATACTTCGCCGCGGAGTCCTATCGCGCGCAGAAGCGCGAGGAACCGTCCGAAGAGGACGAAGAGCGTCCGTCATGACCGGAACGGCCGTCCGCGAGGTCATGACCCGGGAGGTCTACTCGGTGCGGAAGGGCACTCCGATCGCGGATATCGCCGGCATCCTCGCGGGCCGCGGGATCAGCGCCGTTCCCGTCGTGGACGACGATCGCGATGTCATCGGTGTCGTCTCGGAGGCCGACCTGCTGCTCAAACACGTCGAGTCGGTCAGCGCACCGCGCCCGAGGGTGCCGGGTATCCGCTCCAAATCGGACGCACGTACGGCGGCGGACGTGATGAGCACCCCCGCGATCACCGTCGAAGCCGACCTACCGGTAGCGGAGGCGGCCCGGTTGATGGTGGGCAATCGGGTCAAGCGACTGCCCGTGGTCGACCGCTACGGGAAGCTGACCGGCATCGTCAGCCGGGCCGACCTCGTGCACGCCTTCGTCCGGACGGACGCGGAGATTCGGGACGAGGTCCTGCGGGACATCTCGGAACAGATCCGGCGCCCGTCGCGGGGCGAGGTGCGGGCTGATGTGGGCAACGGGATCGTGACCCTGCGAGGTGAGGTCGAACGGCGGAGCCAGGCCATCCTGCTGTCGGCGCTGGTGCACCGGATCACGGGAGTCGTCGACGTTGTCGGTCTGGTCCGGTTCGGGTGGGACGACGAGGCGAACAGGCCAACCGGATGACCGAGTCCCCGATGGCAGGGCGCCCGCGGCGTGAGGACGAAGTCCCGGCGCGCCGGGACCTTGGACAGCAGTGCGGCGACCGCACCTCCGGTGAGCATGGATTCCATGGAAGGCCAACGTCCGGAGGGAAAGCGATGAGCTACGTACGCGACTTGTCGACGGTCAGCCTCGCCGACGCCGAATCGGCGGGCGGCAAAGGCGCGAATCTCGGTGAGCTGATCACCGCCGGGTTCTCCGTCCCTCCAGGGTTCGTCGTGCTTCGCGAGGCGTACCTCGCTTCGCTCGACGAAGCGGGTGTGCGTGATGAGATCGCGGAGCTGCACGAGAAGGCGCTCGCGTCCGCGGACGCGCCTGAGCAGCTGTCCGGGCTGTGCGACCAATTGCGCGTTTTGGTCCACCGGGCGGGGATGACGGCTGGTGTCCTTACCGACGTGATCGATGCCTATCACGGGGTCGGGCAGTCGACACCGATCGCGGTCCGCTCCTCGGCGACGGGGGAGGACGGCGCGGAAGCCTCGTTCGCCGGGATGAACGCCAGTTTCACGAACGTGTGGGGGGACAACGCCGTCCGGGAGCGGATCGTCGACTGCTGGGCGTCGTTGTTCTCGCCCCGGGTGATCGGGTACCGGGCCGGCCGTGGTTTCACCGGGGAACCCGCCATCGCCGTGGTGGTGCAGAGGATGATCACCGCTGATCGTTCCGGTGTCATCTTCACCGCGGATCCGCGTTCCGGCGATCGGGATCGCTTGGTGATCGAGGCGGTCTTCGGTCAAGGCGAAGCGATCGTTTCCGGGGCGGTCGAACCGGATACCTATCTGGTGGCGAAGGAAGGTCTGCGGCTGGTGTCGGCCCGGGTCGGCAGCAAGTCCCACAAGATCATCGCCGAGGTGGGCGGGGGAGATGTCAAGGTCGAGCTTCCCGCGCATACGGCGGGCCGCCGGGTCCTCGACGACGCGACCGTACTCGAGCTGGCACGGCTCGCGACCCGGATCGAAGACCACTACGAAACGCCCCAGGACATCGAATTCGCCATGACGGGCAAGGAGATCTGGGTCGTCCAATCCCGGCCGGTCACGACTCTTCCGCCCGGCCGCGAACCGGCACCGGACGTTCTCGTCACCGGGCTGGCCGCGTCGCCGGGCATCGGCGGTGGAGCGGTACGGGTGCTGCGTGATCCGGCCGAAGGCGGACAGTTGCGGGACGGCGAGGTGCTGGTCGCCCCGATGACCAACCCCGACTGGGTACCCGCCATCCGGCGAGCCTCGGCGCTGGTGACCGACGGAGGAGGGATGACCTGTCACGCCGCGGTCGTCGCGCGGGAGCTACGGGTTCCCTGTGTGGTCGGCACCGGCGACGCGACCCGGGTTCTCGCGGGACGTGGACCCGTGACGGTCGACGGCACGACCGGCGAGGTGCGGTCCGGCTACGTCCGGCCGCCGGCACGCACCGAACCCGCGGTGGCGCCCGCCGCGCCGGAGACGATCGGAACCAGGCTGTACGTCAACCTCGCCATGCCCGAACACGCCGAAGAGGTCGCCGCGCGGCAGGTCGACGGGGTCGGACTGCTTCGGGCGGAGTTCCTGCTGACCGAGGCGCTCGGCGGACGTCATCCCCGTGACCTCATCGCCAAGGGCGAACAGGAGTCTTTTGTGGACTCGATGGCCGAGTCCCTGCTGCGGATCACGCGACCCTTCGGCACGCGCCCGGTCGTCTATCGGACGACCGACCTGCGCAGCAACGAATTCCGCGGGCTCGCCGGGGGCGAGGCCTACGAAGCCGTCGAGAGCAATCCGATGATCGGCTACCGCGGCTGCTTCCGCTACGTGCGGGAGAAGGACCTGTTCGACCTCGAACTCCGCACGCTCGCCCGGGTCCGCGAGCAGACGCCGAACCTGCATCTCATGATCCCGTTCGTCCGCACGAAATGGGAGCTGGAGGCCTGTCTCGACCTGATCGACGCGAGCCCGCTCGGACGGCAACGTGGACTGCGTCGCTGGATCATGGCGGAGGTCCCGTCCGTGGTGCACTGGCTTCCCGAGTACGCCGGGATGGGCATCGACGGTGTGTCCATCGGCAGCAACGACCTCACCCAGCTGGTTCTCGGGGTGGACCGGGACTCGGCGGTCTGCGCGGAACTGTTCGACGAAGCCGACCCCGCCGTGCTCGATACCATCGGACGTATCGTCGGCACCGCGCGAGACGCTGGAATCACTTCCTCGCTGTGCGGACAGGCGCCTTCTGCGAAGCCGGGCTTCGCGGAGCATCTCGTGCGGTTCGGGATCACCTCGATCTCCGTCAACCCCGACGCGGTCGACGCGTCCAGGAGCGCGATCGCGGCCGCGGAACGCCGGGTCCTGCTGGACGCCGCCCGATGAACGCGATCGAGATCCGCGGCCTGCGGAAGAGTTTCGGCCGCACCAAGGCGTTGGACGGACTGGACCTGACCGTGCGGACCGGCGAAGTCCACGGTTTCCTGGGGCCGAACGGTGCGGGCAAGACGACGACTTTGCGTCTCTTGCTGGGGCTGCTTCGGGCCGATGCCGGTGAGATGCGGCTGCTGGGCGGGGACCCGTGGCGTGACGCCGTGTCGCTTCACCGGCGGCTCGCCTATGTGCCCGGTGAGGTGTCGCTCTGGCCGACGCTCACCGGGGGAGAGGTGATCGACCTGCTCGGCAGGCTTCGCGGTGGCATCGACGAACGACGGCGAGATCGCTATCTGGACCTGTTCGACCTCGATCCGACCCGCAAGGGACGCACCTACTCCAAGGGGAACCGCCAGAAGGTGGCCGTCGTGGCGGCGTTGGCGTCGGACGCCGAACTGCTGCTGCTCGACGAGCCGACCGCCGGGCTCGACCCGCTGATGGAAGACGCCTTCCGCGGCTGCATCCGGGAGGAACGTGACCGCGGCCGGACCGTTCTGTTGTCCAGCCACATCCTCTCCGAGGCCGAGGCGTTGTCCGACCGCGTCAGCATCATCCGGGGCGGTCGCGTGGTCGACACCGGGAGCCTCGACGAACTCCGGCACCTGACGCGGACGTCGCTCACCGTGCGGCTGGCCGGGCCGCCGGACGGACTCGCGGCCTTGCCGGGCGTCCATGAGTTCGCCCACGACCGGGACACCTTCCGGATGACCGTCGACAACTCCGAACTCAGTGCGGTCCTCGCCGCGCTCAGCCGCCTCAGGGTGCTGGAGCTGACGAGTCAGGCCCCCACGCTCGAAGAGCTTTTCCTGCGCCACTACCGCGAGCCGGTCCTGGAGTCCCGATGAGTACCGTGACCGGGACCGGTGTCCTGTTCCGTCTCGCTCTGCGCCGTGAACGCCTGCGTGTTCCTTTGTGGACACTGGCCTGCGCGGTGACCACCGCGGGTGCGGCCGCCGCCACGGCGGACCTCTATCCCTCACAACGGGAACTGACCGTTCTCGCCGAGGCGGTCAACGCGGTGCCCGCGCTGGTCGCCTTCTACGGCCGCATTTACGACCCCACTTCGCTGGGTGCCGCCTCGGTGCTCAAACTGACCGGTTTCGGCGCCGCGCTGATTGCGTTGCTGATCATCATCACGGTGATCCGGCACACCAGGGCGGAGGAGGAGTCAGGCAGGCTGGACTTGCTCGGCTCCGGCGTTCTGGGCAGGCACGCGCCGCTCGCCGCGGCGTTCGCGGTCACCGCCGTCACCGGACTGGCCGTCGCGATCCTGACCGCCGGTGGACTCGTCGCCGCGGGGTTGCCCCTGGCGGGTTCGGTGGCATTGGGGGCAGGCTGGATGACGGTGGGCTGGGCCTTCGGTGCCATCGCGGCGGTGACGGCGCAGTTGTGCCGGTCCACGCGGCTGGCGACCGGTATCGCCGGTGCAGCCCTCGGGTTCGCCTACCTGCTGCGTGCCATTGGGGACTCCGGACCGGAATGGCTGTCCTGGCTGTCCCCGATCGGCTGGGCGCAGCAGATCCGGCCGTTCGCCGGGGATCGCTGGTGGGTCATGGCGCTTCCCGTCGCGTTCGCCGCCGTGCTGGTGCTGATCGCGGTCAGGCTGAGCGATCGCCGTGACGTCGGTGCCGGCCTGCTGGCCGACCGCGCCGGCCCCGCCCGCGCCGGTCGTGGCCTGCGAAGCAGCGGTGGTCTGCTCTGGCGGCTCAACCGCGCCGGTCTGCTCGCCTGGACGGCGGTCTACCTGGTGTTGGGCCTTGTCATCGGCAACCTGGCCAACGGCATCGGCAAATTCCTCGACAATCCCAGGGCTGAGCAACTCATTCTCGCGCTTGGTGGGGAGAAGGCCCTGTCGGACGCGTTCTTCGCCCTGGAGTTCGGCATCGCCGGGGTCGTCGCCGCGGTCTACGCGATGTCCGCTTTAACCCACCTGCGCACCGAAGAAGAGGCACTCCGCGTCGATCCGCTCCTCATCTCGTCGGTCTCACGAACCCGGTTGTTGACCGGCTACCTGGTTCTCGCGATCGCCGGAAGCGCGCTCCCGATGCTCGCGGCGGGCCTGGGCGCGGGAATCGCCGCCGGCCTGCAGACCGGGCGCCCCGGCGCCGAGATCGGCAGGCTGACGGCCGCCGCGCTGGTGCAGCTGCCCGCGGTGTGGGTACTGGCCGGGCTGGCCTGCGCCTTGTTCGGACTGTTTCCGCGCAAGCTCGGCCTGATCTGGGTGGTGCTCGTGGCGATCGTCGTCGTCGGCGAGTTCGGTGTGCTCTTCGGCGTCCCGCAAGTGGTCCTGAACCTCTCGCCGTTCACCCACCTGCCGAACCTGCCGGGTTCGACGGAGGGCATGACGTCCATCCCCTGGCTCGTCTTGGTCGCCTGCGCGTTGCTCGCGGCCGGTGTGGCGGGCTTCAGGCGCCGGGACATCGCTGCTTGACACTTTCGGAAAGGAGATCGAGATGAGCAAACGTCGTCGAGTGCGCGAGGTGATGCGCGGCCAGGTGCTCACCGTGCGGCCGGAGACCCCGTTCAAGGCGATCACCGTCCTGCTCACGTCGTGGGGAGTGGGCGGCGCGCCCGTGGTGGACGACGAAGGCAGGGTCGTCGGCGTCGTCTCCCAGCGTGATCTGCTGGAACGGGAGATCCAGCACCGCCTGCTGCGGTTCCGGCCCCGGTTACGGCGCAAGGTGGAGGGAAGCCGAGCCGACGAGTTGATGACCGGGCCCGCGATCACGGTGACACAGGATGCCGGGGTGGACGAAGCGATCCGGCTGATGGAGAACCATCGGGTGCATCGGCTGCCGGTTCTCGACGACGACGCGAAACTGGTGGGCATCGTCGGGAGAGCGGACCTTCTGCGCGGCTTTCTGCGATCCGATTCGGATCTGCGTGAGGAGGTTCACACCGAGGTCGTCAAGCGGGCGATGGCGATCGATCCGGACACCCTGTCGGTCTCCGTGCACAACGGCGTCGTCACGGTGCGCGGTCAGGTCGAACGTACCGGCATGATCCCGGTGATCGTGGCGTTGATCCGGCGGCTCGACGGTGTGGTGGACGTCCGCGAACACCTCACCGCCGAGCTGGACGACAGCCACTTGCCGATCGAGGAACCGGTCGGGACCGGTGTCATCGAGGCGCTGAAGCGTCATTAGTGACCAAACGCGGCCCGCTTACGTCCCCTGGTGGGGGACGGTGGTGGGGTGATGGCTCCCATCGCCGCGTCTAATGCGGTGAAGGGAGCCTTCGGCCCGGCTAGCGTCCGAAACGAGGCGTGGGGGGGGGGGCCCG
>NZ_JBSZHF010000001.1:2038445-2312310 GCF_054166285.1 Amycolatopsis sp. TRM77291
CTTCGGCCGGGCTAGCGTCCGAAACGAGGCGTTGCGAAAGCCACTTTCGCAACGTTGAAGGTTGTGAAAGTGGCTTTCGCAACACCGAGCGAGGCCCGGGCCGGCCGCGTGTGTTCAGCTGCGGAAGAGGGCGACCTTGAGGGCGTCGCTTTCTTGAGGCCGGGCGAAGACGTCGTAGGCCTCGTCCATCTCGTCGAGTCCGAACCGGTGCGTGATGAACCGGGTCGTGTCGAGCCTGCCGGCGGCGAGCATCCGCAGCAGCATCGAGGTACTCGACGTGTCGACCAGGCCGGTGGTGATGGTGATGTCGCGGATCCAGAGCTCCTCCAGATGCAGCGTCGCGGGCGCGCCGTGGACACCGACGTTCGCGACGTGGCCGCCAGGACGGACCAGTTTCGTGCACAGTTCGAAGGTCTCCGGCACGCCGACCGCTTCGATCGCGACGTCCGCGCCGAGACCGCCGGTGAGCTCCGCGATGGCCGCGGCCGGGTTCTCCCCGGGCTGGAGGAGGACGTCCGCGCCGAAGGTCTTCGCGGCGGCGAGCCTGCTGGGTTCCTTGTCGATCACCACGATGGAACTCGGCCCGAACAGCTGCGCCGTGGTGATCGCGGCGAGCCCGATCGGTCCCGCCCCGACGATCGCGACGCAGTCGCCGGGTTGGACCCGTCCGTTGCGGGCGCCGACCTCGTAGGACGTCGGCAGGATGTCGGCCAGCATCAACGCGGCCTCGTCCGCGACACCGTTCGGCAGCACGTAGGTCGAGGTCTCGGCGAATGGAACGCGCACGAACTCCGCCTGCACGCCGTCGATCCGGTGCCCCAGGATCCAGCCGCCACCGCCGAGGCACTGCCCGTAGACGGCTTTCCGGCAGTATTCGCAGCGTCCGCACGCGGTGATACAGGAGATCAGTACCCGATCGCCCGGCCTCAAGGTCGTCACCGCCTTGCCGACTTCCATGATCGTGCCGACCGCTTCATGGCCCAGGATCGTGCCCGGTTCCACAGCGGGCACGTCGCCCTTGAGGATGTGCAGATCGGTGCCGCAGATGGTGACCGCGTCGACGCGGACGATCGCGTCGGTCGCCGCGGCGAGCTCAGGCTGCGGCCGGTCGGTCCAAGCCCGCCGCCCCGGTCCGTCGTAAACGAGTGCCTTCATGTTCTCTCCTTGTTCGCGGAAGGGCCATCGGTTCGAGCGTGTCGCGGTGCGGCCGCTCGACACAGAGCCCAAAGCCCCTGCGGGTAGCGACGTACGGCCGCATCACCACCGCGACGGGTGTCTAGCGTCGACGGAGCCGGTATCCGGAACCGATCGGCTGAAGGCGTGCTCCATGGCGGCCGCGTTGTGGGCGGCCGAAGAGGCGTTGCTGCACAAGGCGGACTGCTGCTTCTGATGGCCTACTGTGTCGATGGCGCGCCCTTCGGGAATCGATCGTTTCCGCCTGATACCTGGCTGAAAGCAAAGGAAGCCATCACCGAAGAAGTACTGCATGAGTTCCGCGCGGGCTGCGAGTCGGCGGTTCCCGAGGTGAAAGTGACCACCGCGGCCGTCGATACGGGCCCGGCCGCCGCGTTGACGGAAATCTCGGGTCATGGCTCGCTTCTCGCGATCGGGGCTCCCGCTGGAGAGATCGCCGGAGCGTCCGCGTCTCGCCTGTCCTCGGATGCCGCCTGCCCGGTCGTGGTCGTCCGGGGACCGGTGACGCCGGGCCCGTTGTCGTCGGGGTGGACGGCAGTCGGTTGAACGAAGAAGCACTCGCCTGGGCCTTCGAGGAAGCTGCCAGCGGGAAGGTCCCCTTGGCCGCCTTGCATGCGTGGCACGACGGTGACATAGCGGGGCTCTTCACCGGTGAAGGTGCTCCGCCTTTCCCAGCGAATCGGTGCGGGAGACCGAGAATCGCGTTCTGGGGCAACGGCTCGCGGGTTGGCGCAAGAAGTATCCGCAGGTGCCCGTCGACCAAGTCGTCGTCCGGGACAAGCCTCGGCACCGCCTGCTCGAGCCGAGCGAGAAAGGCGGCCGCGGGCGAGGTGGTTTCGACGCTCTGGCTGTCGGGTCGACGAGTCAAGCCCTGATCCATCACGCGAAGTGCCTGGTCATGATCGTCCGAGAGACGCCCTCACTCGTTCCGTAACGGCAAGACAACGTCGGTGATGTAGTCGGCGGGGTCCGGCGTGCTGTCCGGTCCACACAGGTACAACTCCCGTGGAGCTCCAGCGGGTCTGCGGCCGTTTTCCCGAACCCATTCGTACACGGCTTCATACGCCGCACCGATCTTGTCGTAAGGCCCGTGATGCGAGGTGCGGGCGGCAGGTCCGCCGTCGAGGGTGACGATGTCGATATCGCCCTGCGATGGGAGGCCGCCGGGAATGGGCAGGTAGAGGTCGAGATCGAGTTCTTCGCCCGGTTGGAAATCGCCCGGATAGGCCGCTTGGGGAGGGCCGTTCGGAGCGGCATCTGCCTCGACGACGAGGGCGTACAACGCTTCGAATCCCGACCCCAGCCACTCGCCGAGGTCGGGCGGTCGTGGTGTGAAGATGCGCGGCGCTGAGGGCGTCAAGTTCGGTGAGTCCCACTGCATAGGTCATGACACGAGCATCAGCCGCCGGGCGACCGTGGCGGAGACCCCAAGGTCCCCTCCCATGGCGTCCTAGGTCCCTGGTGACGTGCCGGTCGACCGGCGTACCGATTAGAGCATCGACTTTGGGAAAGGACGATCGATGCGGACGAAGGAAACCATGACGACGCCCGAGGTGCGGGTGGCGGTACGCGGCGATATCGAGCCGGATTCCGCGAGCCGCGCGGCCGCCAAGGTTTCGCGCCTGATGAGGCTCGCCCACCGGCCGGTACTGGCGGCGTCGGTGCGACTGACCAAGTACGGGGACCCGGCACGGGAGCAGTCGGTGACCGCGCAGGCGTCCCTGGACGTGAACGGCAGGCCGGTACGCGCGCAGGCGTCGGCGCCGTCGGTGGACGAGGCGATCGATCGGATGGACGCGAAACTCCGGAGGCAACTGGAGAAAAGTGCCCTGCACTGGGAAGCCCGGCGAGGAGGGCGTCCTGTTCCGGATCCCGGCGAATGGCGCCACGAGTCGGTTCCCGCCGCGCGCGAGCCCTGGTTCCCGAGGCCGGAGAAGGAACGAGAGATCGTGCGGCACAAGTCCTACTCGCTGGCCCGGTCGACGGTCGACGAGGCATTCGTCGACATGCACCTCCTCGACTACGACTTCCATCTGTTCACCGAGACCGGTACCGGGCAGGACAGCGTTCTCTACCACACCGGGCCGACCATGCACCGGCTCGCTCAGACCGTCCCGCCGGGCCCGCACGACCTGAGCCCCTTCAAGCTTCCTCTCACGATCAGCAGGCGGCCGGCGCCGTTTCTGTCCACAGTGGAGGCAGTGGACCGGCTCGGCCTGACCGGCTTGCCATTCCTGTTCTACCTCGACGCCGAGCGGGGCAGGGGCAGTGTGCTGTACCACCGCTACGACGGTCACTACGGCCTGATCACCCCGGCGGTCTAGGTGACTCTTCCCATGACCGAGTCACCGCGCGCCGGGCAGGCCGAGGTGCTGGCGGTGGCGGGGCTGACCAAGCGCTTCGGCGAACGGGTCGCCGTCCACGACGTCGGTTTCTCGATCGGCGCCGGCGAGACCTATGGCCTGCTTGGCCCGAACGGCGCGGGGAAGACGACCATCATCCGGCTGGTGTGCGGTTTGCTGCGGGCGGACGCCGGCACCATCACTATCGCGGGTGCGGCCGACGGCGGGGCCGTGGTGTCCCGGGAACGGATCGGCTACGTCCCTCAGGATGTCGCGCTGTATCCGGATCTCACCGCACGGGAGAATCTGCGGTTCTTCGCCCGGTTGTACCGGCTGCGCGGCAAGGCGCTGGACCGGCGGGTCGACGAAGTGCTGGAGTTGATCGGCCTCACCGACCGCGCCGGGGACCGGGTCGAGTCCTTCTCCGGTGGGATGCGCCGCCGGCTCAACATCGGTGCCGACTTGACGCACCGGCCGACGCTGCTGATCCTCGACGAGCCGACGGTCGGGGTCGATCCGCAGAGCAGGCACGCGATCATGGAGAACGTGCGGTCGCTCGGCGCGAGCGGGATGGCCGTCCTGTACACCACGCACTACATGGAAGAGGCCGAACGGCTGTGCGACCGGGTCGGCATCATCGACCGCGGCCGCCTGATCGCCGAAGGCACCCGCCGAGAGTTGATCGACCGCCTGGGCGAGCATGACCGCATCACGCTCTCCACCGACGGGGATCCGGCCCGGCTGGTGGACCGGATCGGCTCTGTCACGGGAATCGAGAAAGTCGATTCCGCGGGCGACGAAGTCCACCTGATCGTGCGCGAGGGCCGTCGCATGCTGCCCGCGGTTCTCGACGCGGCCGAGAGGTCCGAGGTCGGAGTGCGCTCGGTCGAAGTGACCGAGCCCGACCTCGAGGCGGTCTTCCTCCACCTCACCGGCACCGCACTCCGAGACTGAGGGAGCCAAAATGCAAGCGGCGTTCGTCGTGGCGGCCAAAGACCTCCGTCAGCGGCTGCGGGATCGGTCGGCGTGGGCGCTCGGATTCCTCGCGCCGGTGGCCGTGGCCTTGCTGATGAGCCTCGCCTTCCAAGGAGGGGAGCACTTCCACACCAAGGTGGCCGTCGTCGACCAGGACGGCGGGGCGTTGGCGACGGCGTTCACGGCTCTTCTCGCCGGACCACAGCTGGACTCCGTACTCGACGTGGTCCCCGTGACGAGCGAAGCCGAAGCCCGCGCCCTGATCAACGAGGGGGAACTCGGTGCGGTCTTCCTGATTCCCCAGGGCTTCACCGCCGCCGCGCACGGTGGCACGGCCGAGCCGATGACCGTGCTCTCCGGGGTCGATTCGCCGCTCGCCGGAACGGTCGCCCGATCCCTCGGCGAGTCTTTCATGGCTCAGCTGAACGCCGACCGCCTCTCGGTGGCGACGGCGCTGGCCGCCGGAGCCGGATCCGTGGATCCATCGGAGATGGCCGGGTTGCGGCTCCCCGAGCAGGTCGTGCCCAAGGCGGCCGGGACCGAGCAGCTCACCGCGGCCGGGTACTACGGTCCCGCGATGGGGATCTTCTTCATGTTCTTCGCGATCGGTTTCGGTGCGCGCGGATACTTCGAGGAACGCGCGAACGGCACCCTCGACCGGATCGCCGTCGCCCCGGTCGGCGCCGGTGCGCTGCTCCTCGGAAAGGCGCTGGCCACCTTCGTCTACGGCGTCGCCAGCCTGTCGTCGGTCGCGTTGATCACCGGCCTGGTCCTCGGCCCGGGGTGGGGGCCGCCGCTCGCCGTCGGCATGGTGATCGTCGCGCTGTCACTGACGCTGGTCTGCCTGACCGCCTTCGTGATCGCGGTGGCCGGCAGCGATCGGCAGGCAGATGGCATCGCCTCACTCGTGATCTTCGGACTGGTCCTGCTCGGCGGCAACTTCATCATGCTCGGTGGTGCACCGGAAATCATGCGGAAGCTCGCCCTGCTGACGCCGAACGGGTGGGCGTTGCGGGCCTTCACGGATCTCGCCGGGGGAGCGGGCTGGATCGGCGTCGTCCAGCCGGTCTCGGCGATCTTGTTGTTCTGCGTGGTGATTTCGGCCATCACGGTGCCGATCTACCGGAAGAGGTTCAGATGAACGTGGTGACCATCGCGTTGGTGTCGCTCCGGAGGCTGGCGCGAGACCGGATCGCCTTGTTCTTCATCGTATTGCTGCCGATCGTCGTGATACTGGTGATCGGCGAGGTGATGCGTGGTCAGAACGGGTTCAGGGTCGCTGTCGTGGCGGCGGATGGGCGTTTCGCCGTCGAGCTGACCCAGCGTCTCGCCGCCGCGGGAACGTTGGTCGCCAGTCCGTTCACCGAGGAGTCGGCGGCGAAGGACGCCTTGCGGCGCAATGAAGTCGACGCGGTTCTGCTCATCCCCGCCGGGATGGACGAGACGCTGACGGCCGGGGCGCCGGTCGAACTCCCCTTGCTCACCACTGCCGCTTCCAGTGCAGGGCAGGGGGCCTGGTCGGCGGTCGCGTCCGTGGTCGCGGACCAGGCGGCGACCGTTCAGGCCGCCGCCTTCGCCGCGAGCCGGACCTCTGCTTCCTTCGACGAGTTGTTGCCGCTGGCTCGCTCGCTCGACCGCACGGTGCCCCAGGTCGCCGTGCGAGCCGAAACGGTGGGAAGCACGGGTGACGTACTGCCGCCGGGATTCAGCTACAGCGCGCCGACCATGCTCGTTTTCTTCGTCTTCATCAACGCGCTCGCCGGTGGTGCGGCCTTGATCCAGACCAGGCGGCTCGGTATCCACGCCCGGATCCTCGCCGGGCCGGTCCGCCCGAGTGAGGTCATGCTCGGTGAAACGGTCTGCTACCTCGCGCTGACCTTGCTCCAATCCGGGCTGATCATCGGGGTGGGTGGCCTGCTCTTCGGGGTGAACTGGGGCGACCCGCTCGCGGCTGTGACCTTGACCTTCATGTGGGGTCTCGTCGGTGCCGGCGCGGGGATGCTGAGCGGCGCGCTGTTCCGCACCCCTGAGCAGGCGTCGGCCATCGGACCCGCGGTCGGCATCGGGGCGGGCATGCTCGGCGGCTGCACCTGGCCGTTGGAAATCGTTCCGCCCGCCGTGCGTGCGGCAGGACACGTCACGCCGCACGCTTGGGCGGTCGACGCCTGGACCACGATCCTGTCGCGGGGCGGCGGACTCGTCGACATCTTGGGGCCCTTGGCGATGCTGGGTGCCTTCGCGGCCCTCTTCCTCGGCGCGGCGACTCTGCGGCTGCGGCGGTCCTTGACCGCTTGAGCCCGGCGGCGAAGGTTGCGGGTGGCCGCGTGGTGCAGGGCGACACCTACCGATCGCCGAACAGCGAGGGGCCGGAATCCTTTTTGAGTTCGGTGGCCAGGACCGCGGCTTGTGTGCGGCGTTGGAGGCCGAGTTTGGCGAGGATGCGCGAGACGTAGTTCTTCACGGTCTTCTCGGCGAGGAACATGCGTTCCCCGATCTCGCGGTTGGTCAGTCCTTCTCCGATCAGTTCGAAGACCGCGCGTTCTTGTTCGGACATGCCGCTGGTCGGGTCGTCGCGATCCCGTTCGCGGCGGATGCGGTTCATCAGCGCGGCGGTGGTCCGGCTGTCGAGCAGTGAGCCGCCGGAGGCGATGGTGCGGATGGCGGAGATGAGGTCGTTGCCGAGTACTTGTTTGAGGACGAAGCCGGATGCTCCGGCCATGATCGCGGTGAAGAGCGCTTCGTCGTCGGCGTAGGAGGTGAGCATCAGGCAGCGCAGGTCCGGTTGGGTGGACAGTAGCTCCCGGCACAGTTCGATGCCGTTGCCGTCCGGGAGCCGGACGTCGAGTACGGCGATGTTCGCGTCGCTCTTCGGGATCCTGGCGAGTGCTTCGGAAACCGAGGCCGCTTCACCGGTCACCGTGATGTCCGGTTCGTTGCCGAGGAGATCGGCGAGTCCTCGGCGGACGATCTCGTGGTCGTCGACCAGAAACACCTTGGTCGTCATACGTTTCCTCTCGCTGCGTGATACCCGGCCCGCGAATTCGACCGTACTCGTCCGTTCCGCCCGGCGCAGCCGTCACACCGTCGCGGGGTACTTGGTCCTGGTGATCCGAGTCCTCCGAATCTGCTGCCGGTCCGCCGCGACGGCGCATCGTAGAGGTACGTGAAGTGGTAGGAGAGGACTGACATGGCCGGACGAAGGCCGGCGGAGCGCTGGTCGCCGCGGAACTCGAGGTAGTGGCGGGGGCGGTGCTGCGTGCGCCGTCGGTGCACAACATCCAGCCTTGGCGGCTGAACTTCGAGGACGGTCTGCTGGTCCTGGTCGAGCGCCGGGAGCTGGAGCTTCCCGAGCACGATCCGCACGGCCGTGACCGTCTCATGTCGTGTGGTGCCGCGCTGGCCAATCTGGAACTCGCCATCCGGGTGCTCGGTCACCGGACGTACACCACGGAGTTCCCCGACCCGGACCGGCCCGAAGTGGTGGCCGCCGTCGAACCGGACGGGCCGCTGCCCCCCTCGGTCGCGGAGGTGAACCGCTATTCCGCGATCAAACGACGGCACAGCCATCGCCGTCGTTTCTCAGGACGATCGCTGACCAGGCACCAAATCGTGGATCTCCGGGACAGCGCGGCGGCCGAAGGTGTCCAGACCCGGCCGATCCTCGACGAGATCGAACTCACCAGGGTCGCGGACCGGCTCGAGTTCGCCGCCGAGACCCACCAACATGATCGCGGTTATCAACGGGAGCTGGCCCTGTGGACGGTCCGTGACGAGGGCCAGCGGAACGGCGTCGGCCTGGCCGTGAGCGCGCGTTCGGCCGGTTCGCTGCCGTGGGCGGGGCTGGTGCGTGAGTCGACGGCGCTGCCCGATCGTGAGGTCCTCAAGCGCAGGCTCACCGAGGAGACGTTGCTGGCGTTCGTCACCGCAGCGAAGTGCGTGACCCATTGAATCACGGCTACCCGCTTCGGAGCTGCGACTAACAACACGGTCATCGCCGATGGACCTCGCAGACCGGGACCNTGAGTCGACGGCGCTGCCCGATCGTGAGGTCCTCAAGCGCAGGCTCACCGAGGAGACGTTGCTGGCGTTCGTCACCGCAGCGAAGTGCGTGACCCATTGAATCACGGCTACCCGCTTCGGAGCTGCGACTAACAACACGGTCATCGCCGATGGACCTCGCAGACCGGGACCTCCGGCCCTGACCGGCGGCGCGAACCGGCGCTCATGCTCGAAAGTGCTTGTTCTTCATCGTCTTCAGGGAGTCATCGTGGCGAATCGACAACAGCTCGAGGTCCTGGACCGCGAGCAGTGCCTTGGCCTTTTGCGGACAGTGCGGGTGGGGCGGCTGGTCTTCGTCGAAGACGCTTTGCCGGCGGTGCAGCCGGTCAATTTCCGGGGGAATCGGGACCACGTCGTGATCCGGGTGGCCGGCGGAGCGAAACTGGCCGCCGCGACCGGTAACATCGTGGTGGCCTTCCAGGCCGACGAACTGGATCCCGATCTGCGGACCGGATGGAGTGTGACCGTCGTCGGCCACGCGAACTTGATCACGGACGTCGCCGAGCTTGTGGACGTGTCCGGGACATGGCTGGAGCCTTGGGTCGACGGCCGCCGCGACCATTTCATCCGGATCGAGGTGGAGAAGGTGACCGGACGACGTCTGCGCGAGCCGGTGACCACCACCGCCTGACCGGATGCTCAGTGGAGCGCGACGGTGAGCAGGACGGCGCTGTCGAGGAACGCCGTCAGGCGGTGCCGCTCGGGTGGGATGGCGGTCAGCTGACCGCGGTCGAGGAGCCGGTCGTGGTCGTGGGTGCTCAGGCGAACGCTTCCGGTGATGACGTGAAGGGTGGCGGCCGGGGGCGAGTCGTGCTCCGCCAGCTCGGCGCCCTCGGCCAGCGCGATGAGGGTGACCCGTTGAGAGTTGCCTGCCACCAGGGTCCTGGCGGCACGCCGTGAGCGGTGTTCGCGGGCCTGCTGGAGCAGTTCGGCGGCCAGGACGCCGACGTCCGCGACCTCGGGACGCCCGCTCATTGTTTCGCGCGCTGTCATGGTTTCCTCCATTCCTTTGAAGGCGGCCCGCCCCGGGGACGGGCCGTGCGTCAGGGTGCTTCGTGCTCGAACGATCCGGTCGTCCGCCGCGATCGGATGGCCGAACCCGCGACGCCGGACAGCGTGATCGTGATGGCGAGCCCGATGGCCAGGTTGATGATCGCCGTCGCGAGACGTGCGTCCAGTGCGGCACCCAGGCTGAGCGGGATCACGACGGCGATCGCGGTGAACAGCACCATGATCCAGCCGAAGAACGTCCGGGGCTTCGGTGCGGTGAGCAGCAGGAGGTGCAGCAGAGCGGTCGCCGCGAGTGCGATGGCCGCAGACGCTAGGGAGTAGGTGAGGCTGCTCGCGCCACCCCACGCACCTTCGCGACTGGGGGCCAGCACGGCGACTTTGACCAGGCCGCGCGCGATCAGGATCCCGACGATCGCGGTCAGGGCGGCGGTCACCGCCGTCGCGGCCCCGCCCGCCCACAGCCGTGCTCCGTTGACAGCAGGTCGATCCTTTTCCTCGAAGTCGTTGTCCATGGGGAAAACCTTGCTCGCCGGCTCCTTCGTGCAGAAGGGGCCGAGGAACCCCGTTGGCGGGACCAACGGCCTGCGCGCAGAGGATGCTCCCGTGTGCGCGGCCGTCCGCCACCCCAAGCCCTTCAACGGCAGTGTCGCGAAAGCCACTTTCAGGGCATCGGACGTCCCCAAAGTGGCTTTCGCGACACGGAGTCGGTCCTCAAGGCACGCCACGTCCGAAACGCGCCACTGCCCACCGCTCACGCCTTGCCGTCGGGTGTGATGACGGTGCCTTCGGTGCCCCGCAGCATCGCGGCGGGCGAGTCGAGGGCACCGATGGCGGCCATGTTGCCGGTGAGTTCGACGAAGCGGCAGGCGGCGTCGACCTTCGGGCCCATCGAACCGGCCGGGAAATCACGGGACCGTAGCCGTGCCGGTGTGGTGTGGTGGATCGGAGTGGCGTGCGGGGTGCCGTAGTCGTCGATGACCGCGGGCACGTCGGTGAGCAGCAGGAGCGCGTCTGCGTCCAGGGCTTCGGCGAGCAGTGCGGCGGTCTGGTCCTTGTCGACGACGGCTTCGACACCCCGCAATCGTCCGGTGTGTTCGTCCCGTACCACGGGGACACCGCCCCCGCCGGCGCAGACCACGATCGTCCCCGCCTCGACGAGCGCGCGGATCACCGGGGTTTCCACCACGCGTTGCGGTTTCGGCGAAGGGACGACCCTCCGCCAGGACGGGCCGTCCCGGCGGACGGTCCAATCACGTTCGGCGGCCAGCGCGGCGGACTGCTCCTCGGTGTAGACCGGGCCGACGAACTTGGTGGGATCGCCGAACGCGGGATCGGCGACGGAGACGAGTGTCTGCGTCATCAGCGTGGCGACCTGCTTGCCGGGTACGACGTTCCGCAGCGCCTGGCCGAGGAGATAGCCGATCATGCCCTGGGTCTGCGCGCCGAGGACGTCGAGCGGGTACGGCCGGGTCAGTGCGGGATCCGCCGCGCTTTCCAAGGCCAGCATCCCCACTTGGGGGCCGTTGCCGTGGGTGAGCACGACTTCGTGTTCGGTGGCGAGTTCCGCGAGTGCCTCGGCGGCGGCGAGCACGTTGACCTGCTGGAGGTCGGCGTCGGGTCGTTCTCCGCGGCGCAGCAGGGCATTGCCGCCCAGTGCGACGAGAATCCGCATGGTCAGCTCCCCAGTGTGGCGACCAGGATCGCCTTGATGGTGTGCATCCGGTTCTCCGCCTGTTCGAACACCAGCGACGCCGGGGATTCGAACACTTCGTCGGTGACCTCGACACCGTCCAGCCCGAATTCCTTGAACGCTTCGGCTCCCACCTCGGTCTCGCGGTCGTGCAGCGCGGGCAGGCAGTGCAGGAACCGGACACCGGGATTGCCGGTGGCGCTGAGCGTCTTTGCGGTGACCTGATACGGCGCCAGCAACTCGACCCGGTCGTGCCAGGTCTCGGCTGGTTCGCCCATGGACACCCAGACATCGGTGTAGACGAAGTCCGCGCCCGCCACGGCCTCCTCGACGTCGTCGGTGACGGTGATCCGGGCCCCGCTGATCGCGCCTTCGGCCAGACAGGTCGCCAGGTGCTCTTCATCAGGCCAGAGCGACCGGGGTCCGGCGAGCCGGACGTCCATGCCGAGTTTGGCGCCCATCGCCAGCAGGGACCGAGCGACGTTGTTCCGGGTATCACCGAGGTAGCAGAAAGCGATCTCCGGCAGGGGTTTCGAGCTGTGCTCGCGCATCGTGAACACGTCGCAGAGTGATTGCGTCGGGTGACTCGTCGCGGTCAGTCCATTGTAGACGGGTACGCCGGAGTGCCTGGCCAGCTCTTCGACGGTGTCCTGCTCGTGGCCGCGGTATTCGATCCCGTCGTACATGCGGCCGAGCACGCGAGCGGTGTCACGGGCGGATTCCTTGTGTCCCAAGTGGGCGTCCTGGGGGCCGAGGTAGGTCGTGGTCGCTCCTTCCTCGGCGGCGGCGACCTCGAACGCGCATCGCGTCCGGGTGGAGGCCTTCTCGAAGATGAGCGCCAGGTGCTTGCCCACCAGCCGATTTTGCGCGATTCCGGCGTAGGCCGCGGACTTGAGCTGGGCGGCGAGGTCGAGCAGGAAGACGAGCTCTTCCTTGGTGAAGTCGAGTTCGGTGAGGTAGCTGCGGTTGCGCAGGTTGAAGGCCATTGTGGATCCGTTCAGCTAGGGTCGCGGTCGATCGGGCAGGTCATGCAGCGAGGGCCGCCACGGCCGCGTCCCAGTTCGCTTCCGGCGATGGTGACGACTTCGATGCCGTGTTTGCGCAGCATGGTGTTGGTGGCGACGTTGCGTTCGTAACCGAGGACGACCCCCGGTGCGACGGCGAGGTAGTTCGTGCCGTCGTCCCATTGCTCCCGCTCGGCGGCCCGGATGTCCTCGTCGGTGCTGAGCAGGGTGACCTCGGGGACTTTCAGGACTTCGGCGAGGGCGTGCCAGAGGTTCTCGTTGGCGTTCACGCTCAACGTGGAGGGTTCTTCGCCCGCGGTGATGGTCCAGCTGCGGGCGCCGCGGTCGAAGTAGGGGTAGACCACGAAAGTGGCGCGGTCGACCATGCTCATCACCGTGTCCAGGTGCATCGTGGCGTGGGAGTGCGGAAGCTCCACGGCGACGACGGTGTGTGCCTGTCCGGACGAGAACAGCGCCTTGGCGAGGATCTCCACGGCCATGGGCGTGGTGCGCTCTCCCATTCCGATGAGGACGGCGCCCTCGCCGAGGACGTGCACGTCACCGCCTTCGATCGTGGCAGGCTGGTGACTGACGTCGTCGTCACCGTAGTAGGTGTGGAATCCGGCCCCGGCGAACATCGGATGGTGGCGGTAGATGGCCCGGGTATGCAGGGATTCGCGTTGCCGGGCGGGTTTCGCCATCGGGTTGATCGAGACACCGCGGTACACCCAGCAGGAATCGTCACGCTGGAACAGGTGATTGGGCAACGGCGGGAGGACGAAGTCGTCGGCGGCGAGGGTGTCCCATCGAAGACTCCGCGCTCGCAGCGGGGAAAGGTCGGCTTTGAGGACTCCGCCCACCAGGTACTCGGCCAGATTCTCGCCGTCGAGGTCGTCGAACAGGGCCCGCAGTGGCGCGACCAGCGCCGGGCCGAGGATTTCGGGGGTGCACACGCGGTCCAGCACGAACGCCCGGCCCTCGGGCAGTGCGAGCGTCTCCGCCAGCAACTGACCGTAGTAGTGCACGCGGACGCCTTTGTCCCGCAGGGCCTCGGCGAACGCGTCGTGTTCTTGCTTCGCCTTCTTGGCCCAGAGGACGTCGTCGAAGAGCAGTTCGCCGATATTGCGAGGGGTCAACCGGCTGAGTTCGAGGCCGGGACGGTGCACGATGGCCTGCCGAAGCCGGCCGACCTCCGAATGGACGGCGAAAGTCATGCCTGCTCCTGCGTTTCGGACGGCGACGGGGAAGCGTTCTTGCCGCCAGCGCCGTTGTTCCCGTTGGGGGAGAGGTAATAGGGGCTGTCCGCGGGGTAGCGGATAGGGGAGACGACGGTTTCGCCGTACTCCTTGCGCTGGGATTTCATCCAGACGTAGACGGGAATACCGAGGAAGAAAGCGAACACTCCGTAGTACACCGCCTGATAACCGCTGCCTGCCAGCGCCCAGAAGCTGAAGAGCAGCGCAAAAGCGGTCACGGCCAGATCGCGGACCAAATGTGGCCAGTGCAGCGCGCGACCCTGGACGATCAGCCAGTAGAGATGCGCGGCGGCGGAGTACAGGTAAGGGATCACCGCGGTGAACACACCCAGCAGCACCACATTGGTGAACACGGACTGGAAGTTCCAGTAGCCGAAAGCCGTGAGCACCGACGCCAGCACGGTGGCGGCCAGGATGCCGAAGACCGGGATCTCCTTCTTGCTCAGCTTGGCGAACTGGGTCGGGAACAGCCGGTCACGGGCGGCGGCCATCGGCATTTCGGCGCAGATCAACGTCCAGCCGTTCAGGCAGCCGAGCCCGGAGACGATCGCCACCACGGCCATGGCCTGTCCGGCCCAGCTCGCCCCGAAGATGGCGGTGGCCGAATCGGAGAACGGCGAGGTGGAGTCGGCCAGCGCCTGCTGTCCGACCGTGCCGAACACCGTGACGGTCCCCAGGACGTAGACGACGGCGCAGACGAGGGTGCCGAGCACGGTCGCCCTCGACACGTTGCGCCGCGGGTCGCGGACGCGTCCGGCGGCCACCGAGGCGGTTTCCAGGCCGAGGTAGCTGAACAGGGCGATCGCGGCCGCCGCGGAGATGGCCCCCACCCACGACAACCCGCTGGGATTGAACGAGCCGAGGTTCTCGACCTTGATGAAGAACAGCCCGATGGTCGCCATGAACACCAGTGGCACGAATTTGAGGATCGTGGTGACGATCTGGAACCACGCGAGGTTCCGGACGCCGGAGATGTTGATCGCGGCGGGCAGCCACAGGCCGACCAGCGCGATGGCGATCGACCACCACGGGTTGTGGGCGGTGTTGACGAACACTTCCACGTAGCCGACCCAGGCGACCGCGATCCCGGCGTTGCCCACCCAAGCGGTCAGCCAATAGGCCCAGGCGGTGACGAAGCCGCCGAAGTCACCGAAGGCGTCTCGTGCGTACAAGTAAGGCCCGCCCGAGCCCGGCACACGTTTGTTGAGCCAACCGAACACCAATCCCAGGGCCAAGGCGCCGACCGTGACCAAAGCGAAGGCCAGAAGACTCGACAAGCCATACGGGGCCAAGGACGAGGGAAGGGCGAACACGCCCGTTCCGATGATCGAACCGACCACCAACGCCGTCGCGGTCGGCAAGCCGAACCGGTTCGAGAACTCCTTGCCGTTCGTCGGGTTCGCGGCTCCGTCGGGATCTCCCGGTTGTTCCTGCTGTGCCATCGGTCTTTCCGATCTTTCGTTCGTGTTTCCAGGTAAAGGATCTACGTTCGATCCGGCGGTGACATGGGGCTTAGGTCCGCGTCTTGCGGGTCATTCGGCGGTTCGCCCGGAATACCAGGGCGAGGTGCACACGCGGAAAAGGCGGACGACACGTCCCCGTGCCGTCCGCCGCACTTGATTCCGTATTCGGCTCAGCGGAGCCACTTGTGGTGCTCGACCAACGGCAGCCGGGCCCAGCGCTCGCCGAGGCCGAAGGTCTTTCCCGCCGCGGTCATGGCGAGGGCGATGAGGACGAGCGCGTAGATGACGTGGTATTCGATGAGCGGGTTGGTCGACATGGTCGGCTCGCCCGCGGCGGTCGTGCGGTCGAGTGGCCATTCGGCCACCCACATGAGCGCCATCATGATCGTGCCCGCGATGGCCGAGAGCCGGAGTCCGATGCCGAGGGTCACGGCGACGCCGATACCGAACAGGCCCGCCATGAACAGCCAGTCGGCCCACCAGGTGCCCGCCCAGGAGTGCAGGGTTTCGGCGAACGGGCCGACGTCGACACGGCTCAGGAAGCCCTTGGTGGGCGAGCCGCCGTTGAGCCAGGCGTTCTGGGAGGTCGTCGCGTAACCGAGGCCGAAGGTCTTGTCCGCGAAAGCCCACAGGAACAGCAGACCGGTGGCGACGCGAAGGACCGCGAGGCTCACGGCGCCAGGGTGTGCTTCTTTCGTGTTGTGGCGGACGCTGGTGGTTTCGCGCTGTCCACGATCGATCGTTGCCATGATGTCTCCTGGTTCTTCGTTCCTTGTCGGTTGAATGCGAGTCTGTAACGACTCGAATCGCCTCTCTGGGGCCGAAAGGCCCGGATAGGCCGGGCTGGAGTCCTTTCCGGGTTCCGGCCCGACGCGGTCGTCACCCCGGCGCGGGTATTTGGTCCTGGTGATCCGAGCCCTCCGTAACTGCTCCCGACTCGGCGCGGCGGCGCATCGTGGAGAGCGCGAGAGTGGCAGGAGAGGACGGAAATGGTCGGACGAAGGGCTTCGGAGGACTGGTCGCCGGCGGAACTGGAGGTGCTGGCGGGGGCGGTGCTGCGTGCGCCGTCGGTGCACAACATCCAGCCGTGGCGGCTGAACTTCGAGGAGGGCAGGCTCGTCCTCGTCGAGCGCCGGGAACTGGAGCTTCCACAACACGATCCGCACGGCCGTGACCGCCTCATGTCGTGTGGAACCGCGCTGGCCAATCTGGAACTCGCCGTCAAGGTGCTCGGCCACGTGACGAGCACCGCGGAGTTCCCCGACCCGGACCGGTCCGAGGTCGTGGCCGCCGTGGTACCCGGCGGACCCGCCGTCCCGGCCGCTGCCGACCTGAACCGCTATTCCGCGATCCAACGGCGGCACAGCCATCGCCGCCGGTTTTCGGGACGGTCGCTGACCAGGCACCAGATCGTGGATCTCCGCGACACCGCGACCGCGAACGGCGTCGAGGCCAGGCCGGTCCTCGACGAGATCGAACTCACCATGGTCGCCGATCTGCTCGAGTTCGCCGCCGAGACCCATCAACATGATCGCGGTTATCAGCGGGAGCTGGCCCTGTGGACGCTTCGCGACGGAGGGCACGCACACGGAACCGGCCTGGCCGTGAGCGTGCGCTCGGCAGGCTCGCTGCCGTGGGCGGGACTGGTGCGTGAGTCGACGGCGCTGCCCGATCGTGAGGTCCTCAAGCGCAGGCTCACCGAGGAGACGTTGCTGGCGTTCGTCACACCAGGTGACACCCGGCACGACCACCTCCGGGCCGGGCGGGCGTTGCAGCTCACTTGGCTCGACGCGGTCCACCAGGGACTGGTCGGGTCGGTCCTNTGAGTCGACGGCGCTGCCCGATCGTGAGGTCCTCAAGCGCAGGCTCACCGAGGAGACGTTGCTGGCGTTCGTCACACCAGGTGACACCCGGCACGACCACCTCCGGGCCGGGCGGGCGTTGCAGCTCACTTGGCTCGACGCGGTCCACCAGGGACTGGTCGGGTCGGTCCTGACACAGCCACTGCATCTGCCCGAGGTGCGCGCCGCCCTGACCGAGGATCTGGAGCTGTCCGGATCGCTCCAGGCACTCATGCGATTCGGCTACCCCGCGGGCGACGTCCCGCATTCCCCGCGACGCTCGATCGACGAACTATTCGGCACCGGGTTCTGAGCGGGTACCGCTTCAACCACCCCTGGTTGTCCATCATCAAGGAGAGAACTCATGAGCGAATTCCCCGACAAGGCCGTGATCGCCGGCGTCGACGGAATGGCGTCCTCGCTGACGGCGGTGCGCTGGGCCGCCGCGGAGGCACGTCATCGCCGTGTCGAGTTGCGGCTCGTCCACGCGTTCGACAAGGACTCACTGGAGTATCCGCAGCCGTTGCCGACGCGTGATGAACTCGCGGATATGGCGCGGATGCGGGGACAGCGTCTGCTCCGGCAGGCCAGGGAGGCCGCCAGGGAGGCCGAACCCTCCGTGGAGGTCCAGCTGATCCTGCGTAACGAGAAGCCGGCGCAGGCGTTGCTGGCGATGTCAGAGGATGCCGGCCTGCTGGTGCTGGGCCCGGAAGAGATCCGCCCGCTCGGCCGGATGCTGGTCGGCTCGGTGTCGATCGGGCTCGCGGCGCACGCGAAGTGCCCGGTCGCGGTGGTGCGCCCCCGGGTGGCCGAGGAGCAGCCTCCTTCGGAGGGTGCGGTCGTGGTCGGTATCGACGGCACCCGGACCAGTGAGGCCGCGGTGGCGCTGGCCTTCGGGGAGGCATCGTGGCGGCGTGCGCCGCTGGTCGCCGTCCACACCTGGGACCACGCCTTCCTTTCGGCACTGTTCGAGGAAGCGCGATGGACGCTCGACGCGCGCGAAATCGAGGAACGCGAGAGCGAGGTGCTGGCCGAGCGGCTCGCTGGCTGGCAGGAGAAGTACCCCGATGTCGCGGTGGAGCGGGTGGTCACCCGTGGCCGTCCCGCTGACGAACTGCTGCGCCACGCCGACCGCGCGCAGCTCCTGGTCGTCGGTAGCCGGGGCCGGGGCGGAGCGGCCGGGATGCTGCTCGGTTCCACCAGCCAGCACCTGCTGTCGTACGCGCTGTGCCCGGTGATCGTCGCCCGCTCACAGGGAGAGACAAAGCCGTGAGCGCGACCGGCCCGCATCGGCGTCGATAGTCCACAAAGGAGAGTGAGGGCCGCGGCCGATCACCCTCCTTCCGGAACACCGGCGATCTGCGCGCACCGCGCCAGGTTGTGGAGGGCGACGAGGTCGCGTTCGATGGCTTTGGAGAAGAACCCCGAGTCCGGTGAGCTGTCGAAGTCCAGCGTCACGCCGAAAGTGACATCGTCGCCGTAGGACAGGACGGCGATTCCGGTCCGGAGACGCAACGCGATCGGGACGTACGGATAGAGGCCGATCACCGCGCGACCGAGCAGGTGCAACGGTTCGCGGGGGCCGGGGACGTTCGTGGTGACCGTGACGACGTTGTGCTGGGGAAGACCGGCCGCCAACCGGATCGCCCACGAGATCGGCGCGAAGGGAACGTGCAGCCCCGCGCCCGTCAGTTCGGCTCCCGTCTCGACCTCTTTGCTGTTCTTCAGCTCGGCCAGCCGCCGGTGGACCTCGGTGAGCCTGTCCGCCGGATCTTCGATGTCCACCGGCAGCAGCGGCAGCATCAAGGAGATCTGGTTGTCCACGCTCGCGAAGTCCCGGCGGACCGAGACCGGGACCAAGGTACGCACCGAATCCGGGCGTGGCTCCTCACCGCGCCTCAACAGCAGCGCGCGAAAGGCGGCGGTGATCGACGCGAGGACGACGTCGTTCACGGTCGTGTCGAAGACTTCGCCGATCTCGTGGATCTCGCGGAGCGACGCGTGTGCCAGTTCGTAACGACGGTCCGGGCCGATCGGACCGGAGAGTGAGGACCGCGCGGCCGGAACCAGAGCGGAAGCGAGTGCACCCATACCCTTCGCGGCGTCGGCGATCCGGCGCACCGCGAGACCGGGTGAGCGCACCAAACGGGTGAGCGCGGCCGTTTCGTCGAAGGGGATGGCGGCGAGCTTGCGCATGGCTCCCCACAGCAGCGCGATCGACCCCGGATCCTCGGCCTCTGCCGCTTCCGGAGCCGTCGCCACCTGAGTGTCGAAGAGCGCTCTGAGCAGCCGCGTGCCGCTGATCCCGTCGGCCAGGCAGTGGTGCAGTTTCGACAACACCGCCCACCGGCCACCTTCGAGCCCTTCGATGACCCAGAACTCCCACAACGGGTGATCGCGGTCGAGTCGTTCCGCCATGAGCAGGGCGACGAGGTCGCAGAGTGCGTTCTCGTCACCCGGAACGGGGACGGCGACCCGGTGGAAATGTCGTCGTGCGTCGAAGCGGTCGTCGTCGACCCATACCGGGGCGTCCAGGTCGAGCGGGAGCCGGTGGACCTTCTTCCGGTAGCGCGGGATCCTCGGCAGCCGGGCGGTGATCGAGTCGATGAACTCGTCCTTGGCCGGAGCGGGGCCTTCGAGCACGGCGACCGACGCGATCGACAGCGTGGAGTTCGGATCACCGTCCTCGAGTTCGAGGAAGGCGGCGTCCAGCGGGCTGAGCCGGTCCATGTCCTGATCCTCCGGTCCGTGTCGGTGGGGTTCTTTTCATGGTCGCCTCGCGTGGATCGCCGAAGCAGGGCCGGAGGGCCCGGGCCATGGGGCCCTTGGTTCCTGTTCCCGGGCGCGGGTAGGCCGGATCGTCGAGAGATCCGGACGACGCGAGGTGGCTGAGGACCGGCCATGACACAAGGAGCTCACCGATGCACGTGATAGTGGTGTTCGAATCGATGTTCGGGAACACCGAACGGGTGGCGAGAGCGGTGGCGGAAGGGTTGGCGCCCTTCGCCGCGGTGGAGGTCGCGAACGTCGACGAGGCACGTGGCTACGAGGATGCGGATCTGCTCGTGGTCGGCGGTCCGACGCACGCACACGGCATGTCGCGTGCCGGCACCCGGAGCGAGGCCGCCCGTGAGACGGATGGCGCGGTCCGGTCGCACACCGGACTGCGAGACTGGATCGGTGCCCTGGACCACGCGCCGGAGCGCATGCCGGTGGCGGCCTTCGACACCCGGTTGGCGAAACCGCGCTGGCTCACCGGCTCCGCGGCGGTCTCCGCGGAACGGCGGCTCCGGGCTCTCGGCTTCGTCCCTGTCGTGCCGCCGGAGAGCTTCCTCGTCGAGACGGACGGGACGCGCACGGTCTTGAAGGACGGTGAGCGGGAGCGGGCGCGGTCGTGGGGTGCCGCGTTGGGAAGGCGCTTCGCCACGGCGATGCTCTGATCTGCGCGCACGCGCTTGATCGAATAGGGCCTTTCGGTCCTGTGTGCGGGACCGGTCGGCCGGGTATCCGGGACCGACGGCGTGGAGCCTCGGGACGTCGGGCTCTGCGATTCGAGTGCCGGTCCAGGCGAAGCTGGAGCAGAACCGAATCGCCGACAAGATCGGCCGTGCGAACTCAAGGAGTGATCATGCAGCTGCCCGCTGAAGGAGCCATCGTGGCCGGGATCGACGGCTCGGGGTCGGCCCGGACGGCGGCGATGTGGGCCGCGGGTGAAGCCCACCGGCGCGGATTGCCGTTGCGGCTCGTGCATGTGTACACGGTTCCCGCGGTGAACACCCCCGGCGTGTCGGTCCCCCGTGAAGCGGTTCGCGCGGGGTTCGAGAGCCGCGGCCTCGAGTGGCTTGCCGAAGCACGGAAAGACGTGCTCGACCGGTATCCGGAGCTCGTCGTCGAGACGGCGGCCCGCGAGTGGAGTGCCGTGCCCGCGCTGGTCCAGGAATCCCTGAGCGCGACGATGGTGGTGCTGGGGTCGCGCGGCCTCGGCGGGTTCACCGGGATGCTGGTCGGCTCGACCGCCGTCGCCCTCGCACACCACGGACATTGCCCGATCATCGTCGCCAGGGGGAACCAGCCGGACGGTGTGGTCCCGCAGGCCGGCCCGGTCGTCGTCGGCACGGACGGCTCGCCCTCCAGCGCGGCGGCGCTCGCGTTCGCGTTCGACGAGGCGGAGCGGCGGAAGACGGCGCTCGTCGTCGTCCGGACCTGGTCGGAGATGTTCGACCACGGGACCATCCGCCCGCATTTCCTCGATGTCGATCCGGCCGGAATCGAAGCCGCCGAGCGCACGGAAGCCGAAACGCAGATCGCTCCTTGGCGAGAGAAGTACCCGGACGTCGCGGTGGAACTCGTCGTGCGCAAGGGGCGACCGGTGCGGACCCTGCTCGAGTTCGGCGCGAAGGCGAGTCTGCTCGTGGTCGGCAGCCGGGGACGCGGCGGGTTCCAAGGCATGTTGCTCGGTTCGACCAGCCAGGCGCTGGTGGCGCACTCGGAGTGCCCGGTCGCCGTCATCCGGCCCGCGGCCCCGGCGGAATGACCACGTACCCCCTGTTCAGGAGACGAGATGCGAGCACGAGACCTGATGACGAGGCCGGTCCTCACCGTCACCCCGGAGACGACCGCCAAACACGCAGCCGGAGTGCTGACCGAACACGGCTTCACCGCCTTGCCGGTGGTGGACGACGACGACCGCCTGATCGGCATCGTGACCGAAGCGGATCTGATCCGCGACCGGTTCCCCCACGACATCCGGTCCGGCGATGACTCCGGCCTCCGGGCGACCCCGGGCACCACCGTGCGCGAGGTGATGACCTCACCCGCGACCGGAATGGGCGCCGGCGCCGACCTGGCCGAGGTGGGCAAAGCGCTGCTCGACGGGAAGATCCGCGCGATGCCGATCGTGGACGGTGCACGGGTGATCGGCATCCTCACCCGCGGTGACTTCGTCCGCGCCTTCGCCCGCGATGACACGGCGATCGCCGCGGACGTCCGGCATCACCTCTCCGTCTACGGCGGCTCGGACCGCTGGACCGTCGAAGTGACCGACGGCGTCTGCCGCATCGGCGACGCCTATGACGACGACACCGACCGGCACGTGGCCAAGGTCATCGCCGAAGCGGTACCCGGCGTCGTCGAAGCCGAAGTGACTTATCAGGAGGAAGACCGATGAACACCGCGGAAAACAGGATCGTCGTCGGAACCGACGGGGCCGAGCCGGGACGGGCCGCCGTCAGGTGGGCCGCCTCCCTCGCGGCCGAGCGGGGGTTGGGGCTGCTGATCGTCCACGCTCTCCACAGTGAGCAGCTGGCCTACGGTGCCGGTCTCGCCGGCCCCGTTCTGTGGCTGGACGATCTCGCCGCCGCGGGGCGCAAGGTGCTGGAGGAGGCCGTGGCGGACGCCGAAACGGTCGCTCCCGGTGTCCCGGTGGACACCGCCATGCCCACCGACTCGCCGACGCCGTACTTGATCGACGCGTCGAAGTCGGCGGCGATGATGGTGGTCGGCGCTTCGGGGAAGGGCTTCTTCGCCGGAATGGTGATCGGTTCGACGGCGTCGGCCGTCATCTCCCACTCCCACTGCCCGGCGGTGGTCCTGCGGGGGCGGAAGGGCACCACGAACTATCCCGACAGCGGACCGGTGATCGTCGGGATCGACGGCAGCCCGTTGAGCGAGCAGGCACTGGAGACCGCGTTCGACGAGGCGTCGCGGCGGAACGCGTCCCTGGTGGCCGTGCACGCGTGGTCGGACGTCACCTACGACGACGTGTACGGCATGGCGCGGCTGGTCACGCAGTGGGAAAGCATCGAGGGCGACGAACGCCGTCTGCTCGCGGAACGGCTGGCGGGCTGGCAGGAGAAGTACCCGAACGTCACCGTGGAGCGGGTACTCGTCCGTGACCGGCCCCGCCACACCCTGCTGGAGTGGAGTGCCAAGGCGCAACTCGTGGTCGTCGGCAGCCGCGGCCGGGGAGGCTTCACCGGGCAACTGCTCGGCTCGGTCAGCCAGGCGCTCACCCGCCACGCCGAATGCCCCGTGATGGTGGTCCGGCCGAGGAAGACCCGATGACCGCGCTCAGCGCCCCGGCCACCCCGGCCGTGCTGACGCCGGCGGAACTGTCCCAAGTGGACGCCCAGTGGCGGGCGGCGAACTACCTCGCCGCCTGCCAGATCTACCTGATGGACAACCCTCTGCTGACCGAACCGCTGAAGCCGGAGCACGTGAAGCCCCGGCTTCTCGGGCACTGGGGGACTTCACCAGGGCTGAACTTCCTGTACGCGCACCTGAATCGCGCGATCGTGCACCGGGATCTCGAGGCACTGTTCGTCACCGGACCCGGCCACGGCGGTCCCGCGTTGTATGCGCACACGTGGCTGGAAGGCAGTTACTCGGAGGCGTGGCCGTCGGTCACCTATGACAAGGCCGGCCTCCGCAAGCTGTTCCGGCAGTTCTCCTTTCCCGGCGGCGTTCCCAGCCACGTCGCGCCGGAAGTGCCCGGATCCATCCACGAAGGCGGTGAGCTGGGCTACTCTCTCGCGCACGCGTACGGCGCGGCGTTCGACAACCCCCACCTCGTCGTCGCCTGCGTGGTCGGCGACGGCGAGGCGGAAACCGGTCCGTTGGCCGCGAGCTGGCAGTCGAGCAAGTTCCTGAACCCGGCCCGCGACGGAGCGGTGCTGCCGATCCTGCACCTGAACGGCTACAAGATCGCCAATCCGACCGTGCTGTCCCGGATCACGCAGGCGGAACTCGACGAGCTGCTGCGGGGCCACGGGTTCGCCCCGCGCTACGTCGAGGGTGCCGATCCGGCGCTGATGCACCAGGCCATGGCCGCGGCGCTGGACGGGGCGCTCGACGAGATCGAGGGCATCCAGGTCCGGGCACGAGCCTCCGGCCGGGCGCCGGAGCGGCCGCGCTGGCCGATGATCGTGCTGCGCAGCCCCAAAGGCTGGACGGGTCCGTCCTTTGTGGACGACAAGCCGGTGGAAGGCACCTGGCGTTCGCACCAGGTCCCGGTCGCCAATGCCAGAGGAAATCCGGACCATCTGCGGCAGCTGGAGGACTGGCTTCACTCCTACCGCCCGGAAACCCTCTTCGACGAGGACGGGCGACCCTCTCCCGAGGTCACCGCGCTGATCCCACGCGGCGATCGCCGGATGGGATCGAGCCCGCACGCCAACGGCGGACTCCTGCTGAGGCCGCTGGACCTGCCCGCGGTGTCCTCTCACGCGGTGCCGGTCGAGCGGCCGGGCACGGCCGTCGCCGAGCCGACCCGGGTGCTCGGCCGATGGTTGCGCGACGTGTTCGCGATGAACCGTCGTGCGGCGAACTTCCGGTTGTTCGGTCCCGACGAGACGGCGTCCAACCGGCTCGACGCGGTGTTCGACGAGACCGCCAAGACCTGGATGGCAGGCGTCGAGCCCGTCGACGAGAACCTCGCCGCCGATGGCCGGGTCATGGAAGTGCTGTCGGAGCACCTGTGCCAGGGCTGGCTGGAGGGCTACCTGTTGTCGGGCAGGCACGGGCTTTTCTCGTGCTACGAGGCGTTCGTGCACATCGTCGACTCCATGCTCAACCAGCACGTCAAGTGGCTCAAAGTGCACCGGAGGATTCCGTGGCGACGGCCGGTCGCGTCCCTGACCTACTTGCTGACGTCGCACGTCTGGCGCCAGGACCACAACGGCTTCTCCCACCAGGACCCGGGATTCGTCGACCATGTCGCGAACAAGAGCGCCGAGGTCGTCCGCGTGTACCTTCCACCGGACGCGAACACCCTGCTGCACGTCGCCGACCACTGCCTGCGGAGCAGGGATTACGTCAACGTGATCGTGGCGGGGAAGAACGACAGCCCGGTCTGGCTCGACGACGAACAGGCCGCGATCCACTGTGCACGGGGCGCCGGGATCTGGGACTGGGCGAGCACGCACCCGGAGCGGGAACCGGACGTCGTACTGGCCTGTGCAGGTGACGCGCCGACCGTCGAGGTGCTGGCGGCGGTGAAACTGCTGCGCGAGCACTTGCCCGAGCTCGCGGTCCGGGTGGTGAACGTGGTGGACCTGATGCGGCTCCAGCCGGCCACGGAACATCCGCACGGGATGGGGGACCGGGAGTTCGACGCGTTGTTCACCACTGATCGCCCGGTGATCTTCGCCTATCACGGTTACCCGTGGCTCATCCATCGGCTGGCGTACCGGCGCACGAACCACCACAACATGCATGTGCGCGGCTACATCGAGCAGGGGACCACGACGACTCCGTTCGACATGCTGGTCCTCAACAGCATGGACCGTTTCCAGCTGGTGATCGACGTGATCGACCGTGTGCCCGGCCCGCTCGCCGGCGCGGGACTGGTGTGGCAGCGAATGGCCGAGGCGCAGGAACGGCACCGGCGCTGGATCGTCGAGCACGGCGAAGACCTGCCGGAGGTCCGGGATTGGGCGTGGGAGGACCGATGAGGGTTCTGACGCTGAACCCCGGCTCGTCGACCATGAAGGCTTCCCTGGTGCACGACGGCAGCCCGGTCGGCTGGGCCGCGTGGCCACTGGCGGACGCCGGAGACGACGCCACGGTGGTGGCGCAGGCGCTCGACCGATGGTCCACAGTGGACGCTGTCGCCGTGCGCTTCGTACACGGTGGATCGAGGACAGGCCCGGAACGGCTCGACGACGCGGCACTCGACGCGCTCGAGCGGCTCGTGCCGCTGGCACCGCTGCACCAGCCCCGCGCGCTCGGGCTGGCACGGGCGGTCCTCCGGCTGCGGCCATCGCTTCCGATCGTTGCGGCATTCGACACCGCTTTTCACGCCGAGCTTCCGGCCGCCGCGGCGAAGTATCCGTTGCCGAGGGAGTGGACCAGGCAAGGACGGTTGCGACGGTACGGTTTCCATGGCCTCTCGTGCCGTCATGCCGCCCGCCGCACCGCCGAACTCCTCGATGTCGCCGCACCCCGGCTGGTGTGCTGTCACCTCGGCGCCGGTGTGTCGGTGACCGCGATCCGCGACGGCCGGAGCGTCGACACGAGTATGGGATTCACGCCGCTGGAAGGGCCCGCCATGGCCACGAGGTCCGGGTCGGTGGACCCGGGACTCCTGCTGCACGTCATGCGGACGGCGCCGATGTCGGCCGAGGAGATGGAGGACGCGCTCTATCACCGCTCCGGTCTGGCCGGGATGAGCGGTACGGACGGGGATCTGCGTTCGGTGCTCGCGCTGGCCGCCACCGGCGATCCCGACGCGACGACCGCGCTCGAGGTCTACCTGCATCGCCTCCGCCGGGAGATCGGTGCGATGGCCGTGGCGCTCGACCGGCTGGACGCGATCGTCTTCACCGGCGGGGTCACCGCTCACCAGCCGGAATTGCTCGCGCGACTGGCGGAATCCCTTGGCGTACTGGGAATCGCGGTCGACCCCGCGCGCTGCCTCGGTGAGGGTGATCGCGTCGTGAGTCCCGAAGGGGCGATGGTCACGGCCTTCGCCTTGGGAACAGGGGAGGACGTCGAACTCGCTCGCGACGCCGAGGACGTCCTGGCCGCCGCGCGGCTCTGAAACCCGGTAGAGCGCGTGAAGGCCCCCTTCCCTCGGCTCAGCTGAGGGAAGGGGGCCTTCACGCGTGTTCAGGAGGCTGTGGGGCTGAACCGGTGTGCCGCCTGAGGGGTCACGAGCACGGTCGGGCAGGGTGCGTGCCGGACACAGGCTGCGGCCACGCTCCCGAAGACGAGCTTGCCGATACGCCCTTCGGAAGGCGAGCCGAGCACCAGCAGGTCCGCGCCTTCCGCGGCGGCCAGCAGCACCGAGGTTGGGTCACCCGTGCGGACCGAGGTCTCGACGGCGAGATCCGCTGCGAGCTCGTCGTGGATCCTCGCGACCTCCTTCGCCAGGGGATAGCCGTCCTGGATCGGGAGCCTGCCATGCGGCTGAAGCGCGAACGGTGTTCCGGGCAGGAGAACGTCCTTCGGTCGCACGAGGATCACTTCGACCCGAGCGCCGAGCGCCCGGGCTTCGCTGATCGCCCAGCGGACCGCTTCTTCGCCATGTGCGGTGCCGTCGGTCCCGACGACGATCCGGCGTTCGTGTGGTGACTGCTGGTTCATGGCATATCCCTTGACGAGGTTTCGGTGGCTCGCGCGCGCAGCAGGTCCCGCCAGGTGACAACGCCGACGACGCGGCCGTGGTCGAGTACGGGGACCGAGCGGAGCCGGTGTTCCAGCATCCGTTCCGCCAGGTCCGTGAGTTCCGTGTCCGGGTGCGTTCCGGCGCCCGGGGTCCGCATCACGTCCCGGACCTTGGTGCGGCCCCCGAGCAGGACACCCGCGTCGGGGTCGCTCGGTGACCGCGGGCCGGGCACGTAACAGGTGAGGACGACGTCGTCTTCCTCCAAGACGCCGAGCAGCCTGCCGGTCTCGTCGACGACGGGCAGGGAAGTGAACCCCTTCCCGGCCAGCACGGCGATCGCTTCGCCGAGTGTCGCGGCCGGGGTGACCGCGACGACGGGGGTGGTCATGACCTCACGTACACGCATTACCGCAGTGTGCGGCCCCCATCGCGGTGGCCGGAACCGCTGGAGGTCCCGGCCTGCCGGGACCGAGGACCCTCTCCGCGCTCACGCGCCGGGAGGGTGTCGAAGGTCCCGGATGGCCGGGGCCCACGGCTCTGCCGCCCGGCGCCGTCCCGCGACAGGCTGAAAGTGTCCACCGACCGGCTAGGAGCCCACAGCATGATGCCCACCGATTTCCCGGCACTGACCGCGTTGGAGGCTGCGGTGCGGGCACCGTCGCCGCACAACACCCAACCCTGGATCTTCGAGCTGGAGCCGGGCGCGATCGAGGTGCATCTCGACGAGGACCGGTTGCTCCGGGTGTGCGACCCCGACGGCAGGGAGGCGCGACTGGCCTGCGGTGCGGCCTTGCTGAACATCGAGCTCACGATCGCGGCCGCCGGACGGCTCGTGGAGACGGAGCTAATGCCGGACCCTGGCCGCCCTTCGCTGCTGGCCAGGGTCGAGATCGGCGGCCGTCACCGGCCCGGCATCGAAGAACTGCGCCTCGCCGCCGCGATTCCGCGCCGCTACAGCAATCGCCGGCCGTTCGCCGATCAGGCCGTGCCGGAAGGCGCGCGGACGGCGGTACGGCGGGCGGCCCTCGCCGACGGCGCGGGACTGGTCCTGGTCGACGAGGTGGGCAAGCTGGAGGCGACCGCGGCACTGATCCGGCGCGCGGATCACATGCAGACTCAGGACGGGGCCTTCCACGAAGAGCTCCGGGCCTGGACTCGTGGGCATGGCCGGGACGACGGCGTGCCCGCGTTCGCCGGCGGGCCGCGTTCGGCGGGCGGGCTCCTGCCGGTCCGGCACTTCCATGACAGCGACGCTCCCCGGCCGTTCGAGCAGGATCCGGTCGTCGCGGTACTCACGACCGCCGCAGACGGTCCGTCGGCGCAGCTTCGCGCGGGACGGGCCATGCAACGCGTGCTGCTCACCGCGACCACCGCGGGGCTGAGCGCCTCGTTCTATTCCCAGCCCATGGAAATCCCGTCCACCCGGGACGAACTTCGTGCGCTGCTCGGCGGAACCGGCTATCCGCAGACGGTTTTCCGGCTGGGCTACGGCTACCCCGGTGTCCCGACTCCACGTCGTCCCCTCGAGACGGTCATCAGGCAGAAGACCTCGTGACGCCCATTCCCTCTTCGCCACAGGAGACTTCAATGCGTACCCTTGCCGCCTTTTGGCAGCGGATCCGCCCAGACGGGAGCCCGCTCGTGCGGACGTCGGACCGGATCGAGGCGGCTCTGACGCTCACGGTGATCCTGGCCGGGTTGCTGGCGATACCGTTCGCGGCCGCGATGGGCTCCGACATCTACGCGGGCCGGATGGCGCAGGCCGCCGAACAGGCCGCCGACCGGCGGCCGGCCACCGCGATACTGCTGGTGGACGCGCCACCGGTGGCCATCCGGCTCGACGGCGTGCCGATCGAGGGGAAGTCCCGGGTCCCGGCGCGCTGGATCGACGGTGACGTCGTCCGGGAAGAACCGGTCGATGCCGGAAACGGTGCCGTAGCGGGTCAAGAGGTGAAGATCTGGCTTGATTCGCGGGACGACGTGGTACCGGCACCGGTCACCCGGGATGATGCGGCACGCAACGGCATCGGAGTCGGAGTCGGTGTCTGGCTCGGCTGCGTCGCCTTGCTCGCGGTGGTGTTCCTGATCGCGCGTTCGGCGCTGGCCAGGCGGCGCGACGCCGCGTGGAGCCGTGAATGGCGGCGGGTGGCGGACGACTGGACGACGGCCTGACGGCGGCTGGACCCCGGAACCGGTCGCGAGGCGATGGCCTGCCGTGGCAACGGCGTCCGGGCCGCTTGCCCGGTTCGCGCGGCTACCGCCTTCCCCTGATCGGAGATCATGGGACACCGTCGATGAGGGCCTGGACCGGTCCTGCCTTGGCATCGAGGCTGCCGACTGAAACGCTGAGGGCGATCATACGATGGACAATTGCCACGGTCCGCGGAGAGGGAGCCTGAGATGCCGGTAGAGCCGACAGCGGCTGGGAGCGCGCTGCCACCGAGCGCGGCGGTCCTCACCGGGTTGCGGCTGGACGAGCTGCTGCATGAGGTCCAGGAGCGGTTGTCGGAGATCGTCAAGACCAGGGACAGGCTTCAAGGGCTGCTCGACGCGGTGCTGGCGGTGGGCACCGGGCTGGAGCTCGATTCGACGCTGCAGCGCATCGTGCAGGCGGCGGTCGAGCTGGTCGACGCCCAGTACGGCGCCCTCGGCGTCCTCGGTGACGAGGACGGGCTCTCGGAATTCGTCTACGTGGGGATCGACCCGGAGACCAGGGCGAAGATGGGGCACCTTCCCGAGGGACGGGGCCTGCTCGGACTGCTCATCGAGGAACCGCATCCGGTCCGGCTACCGGACCTGTCGGCGCATCCGACGTCGGTGGGCTTCCCACCGAACCACCCGCCCATGCACAGTTTCCTCGGCGTCCCGGTCCGCGTCCGGGACGAGGTGTTCGGCAATCTCTACATGACGGAGAAGAGGGGTGCCGCGGAGTTCACGGCCGACGACGAGGTCGTGCTCCAGGCTCTGGCAGCGGCGGCCGGGGTGGCCATCGACAACGCACGGCTGTTCGAGCGATCCCGCTCCCGTGAACGCTGGCTGGAGGCGGTCGCGAAGGTCAACGGCGAGCTTCTCGGCGGTGCCTCCGTGACCGACACGCTGAGCCTGGTCGTCAAGAGCGTGCGGGATCTGGCCGAGGCCGGCGAGGTGACGATCCTGCTGGCAGGCAACGAGGACCAGAGCGCCTCGCGGTCATTGAACGTGACCGCCTTGTCGACCGACCGGGCAGGCTCGTTCACCAAGACGATCTCGGGGGAGCATCCCGTTGTCGACGAGGTCTTCACCACGGGGCAAGCGAGCCTGATCGCCGATCTCGGCACGGTCTTCCCCTCGGCGGAGGACTTCACGCTCAGTGGGCCGGGAGTGATGGTGCCGTTGACCAGCGCGGGCGGCGTGGGCGGGATTCTGGTCGTCAGCCGGGAAAAGGGCTCTCCGCAGTTCAAGGCGGATCTGATCCCGATGCTGTCGTCGTTCGCCGACCAGGCTGCGGTCGCTCTCGAATTCGCCGAGAATCAACGAAACCAGCGGCTGCTGGACGTGCTCGCCGACCGCGACCGCATCGCGCAGGACCTGCACGATCACGTCATCCAGCGACTGTTCGCCACCGGAATGAGCCTGCAGAGCATCGTGCCGCGCGTGCCCGACGAATTCGCCAGGAACCGGGTGACACAGGCCGTCGAGCAGCTGGACCGGACCGTACGGGAGATCAGGACGTCGATCTTCGACCTGCACACCTCAGGCGCGGACCAGTCGGTCAGCCTGCGCCGCCGGTTGCTCGACGTGGTCACGGAGTTGTCGACCGACCCCTCGGTGACGCCCTCGGTGCGGATCAACGGAGCCGTCGACACCCTCGTCCCGGTGAAGTTGCACGAACACGCCGAAGCCGTCGTGCGCGAGGCGCTGAGCAACGCCATCCGCCATTCCGGTGCCGACGAGATCACCGTGTCCGTCGAAGCCGACGGCGATCTGGTCATCGAAGTGACCGACAACGGTGCTGGCCTTCCCGAGACGGGGAGGCGTAGCGGTTTGGAGAACCTCTCGCAGCGAGCGGAGCGTTGCGGCGGCCGTGCCGAGTTCATCGGGCGGGACGGTGGTGGAACGCGGGTGGTGTGGCGCGTTCCCCTGCCGTGACAAGACCCCGGGCGTCGGCGAGGTTCACCGGTCACCGAACAGCTGGCTCCGCTCCTGCTTCTTCAGTTCGGTCGCGAGGACCGCGGCCTGGGTCCGGCGCTGGATGCCGAGTTTGGCGAGGATGCGGGAGACGTAGTTCTTGATGGTCTTTTCGGCGAGGAACATGCGTTCCCCGATCTCGCGGTTGGTCAGGCCTTCGCCGATCAGCTCGAAGACCGTGCGTTCCTGTTCCGACAGTCCGGCGGTGGGATCGCTGTGATCGCTCTCCCGGCGGATGCGGTTCATCAGCGCGGCGGTGGTCCTGCTGTCGAGCAGTGAGCCACCGCCTGCGATCGTCCTGATCGCGGACACCAGGTCGTTGCCGAGTACCTGCTTGAGGACGAAGCCGGACGCGCCGGCCATGATCGCGGTGAAGAGCGCTTCGTCGTCGGCGTAGGACGTGAGCATCAGGCAGCGCAGATTCGGCTGGGTGGATAGCAGATCCCGGCACAGTTCGATGCCGTTGCCGTCCGGGAGCCGGACATCCAGTACCGCGATGTCGGTGTCACTCGCGGGAATCCGGGTGAGCGCTTCGGACACCGAGGCTGCTTCGCCCGAGATCTCGATGTCCGGCTCGCTGCCGAGGAGATCGGAGAGTCCTCGGCGGACGATTTCGTGGTCGTCGACCAGGAACACCTTGGTCATCTGTGTGCGTCCTCCTGCTGAGCCGGGTCCTGGCCGTCCTGGTGACCGTACTTGGCCGTCCCCAGGGAAACACCGGCCTGGACGTCCCGGCAAGGAGGGACTTTGGACCCTAATCGGACGAGGCGGGGCTTAGGTCCCGGCGATCGGAGTCGTCCGGACCTGCGCGCGGCACCCCTTCCTGACGCACCGTGGAAACCGACACGGCCGGCGCGGAGGGACGGAACATGGCGAAGCGAACGCGGCAATGGTCGACGGCGGAGACCGAGGTGCTGGCGCGGACCCTGTTGCGGGCGCCCTCGGTGCACAACATCCAGCCTTGGCTTCTCGAGTTCGAGCACGACCGGCTACTGCTGATCGAGCGCCGGGACCTGGCTCTGCCGGTACACGACCCGCTGGGCCGGGATCGGGCGATGTCCTGCGGGGCCGCTCTCGCGAATCTGGAACTCGCGGTCCGGGTACTCGGCTTCGAGCCCCGTACGGACACGTTCCCCGACGCCGGCCGCCCTGAGGTGGTGGCGTCGGTGGAGCCGGGCGAGCGCACCCTTCCCTCGGCCGACGACCTGCACCGGTACTCCGCCATCGAGCGGCGCCGCAGCTACCGCAAGCGGTTCTCCGGGCGTCCGGTGACGCGTCAACGGATCCGCGAACTGGTGGCGACCGCCGCCTCGGTGGGTGTCGAGGCCCGGCCGATCCAGGACGAGCTGGAGCTGTCGCGGGTCGCCGAACTGCTCGAATTCGCGGCGGAGTCGTTCCAGCACGATCACGGATATCAGCGCGAACTCGCGCTCTGGACGATCCGTGACGAGGTGTCCCACCGGTACGGCGTCGGCCTCGCCGCCACCGCGCTTCCTTCGGGCTCCCTGCCGTGGGCCGGACTCGTCCGGGCCTCGACGGCGCTGCCGGACAGCGCGGTGCTGCGGCGGAGGCTGGCCGAGGAGACCTTGCTGGTGTTCCTGACGCGTGACGACACCCGGCACGACCATCTCCGAGCGGGCCACGCCTTGCAGACGACGTGGCTGGACGCGGTCGACGGGGGCCTGGCCGGCTCGATTCTGACCCAGCCCCTGCATCTGCCGGAAGTGCGCTCCGCACTGTGTGAAGACCTTGAGCTGCCCGGGTTCCCACAGGCGCTCATGCGGTTCGGCTATCCCTCCGGTGTGGTGCCCACGAGCCCCCGCCGCGCCGTCGACGAAGTGCTCGGACACGGCTTCCGAGCCGATTCCTGACCCTCGAAGGAGAAAACCACGATGCCCACGCGCAATGAAGCCGGATCCGTCGCACTGACCTTTCACGGCGGTGCGGGGACGGTCACCGGAAGCAAGTACCTGATCGACACACCCGAGGCGCGGGTGCTCGTGGATTGCGGTCTGTTCCAGGGGATCGCCGAGTTGCGTCGAAAGAACTGGGCGCCGGTGCCCGCGTCCTTCACCGAGATCGACGCGGTGGTGATCACGCACGCTCATCTGGATCACTGCGGATACCTGCCGGTGCTCGTGCGCGCGGGCTGGAGCGGGCCGGTGTTCACCACCAGGGGGACGGCCGAACTGGTGCCGATCGTCCTGCGGGACAGCGCGCATCTGATGACCGAGGAAGCGGCGCACGCGAACAAGTACGGCTGGTCGAAACACCGGCCGGCTTTGCCGCTGTACGACGCCTCCGACGCCGAGAAGGCGATCAGCCTCCTGCGTCCGGTCGAGTACGACGAGGAGATCGAGATCGCGCCGGGTGTGACGGTCGAATTCGGACAGGCCGGGCATATCCTGGGCTCTTCGTGGGTGCGAGTGCGGGCCGGCGAGCGAAGTGTCGTCTTCAGCGGCGACCTGGGCAGGCCGACACACAGCCTGTTGCGGCCCCCGCGGCCGCGGCCGGCTTGCGACGCGTTGGTCCTCGAATCGACTTACGGCGCGCGTGATCACCACGACACCGGGTCGATGGATCTGCTCGCCGCCGGCATCCGGCGCACGGCGCGCCGTGGCGGCAGTGTGCTGATCCCGGCTTTCGCCGTCGACCGGACCGAGGTGCTGTTGTCGGCCTTGGCGAAGCTGATGCGTGAACAGCGCATACCCGAGTTGCCCGTCTACGTGGACAGCCCGATGGCGCTGGCCGCGCTGCGGATCTATCGCGAGGCACTGCATGGCCGCTGGCCGGAGATCCGGCCGGAACTCGCCGGGCACGACCCACTCACGCCCGGCTCGCTGACGGAACTGCGCACGGTCGAGGAATCCATGCGGGTGAACTCGCCACGGATGCCCTCGATCGTCGTGTCGGCCTCCGGGATGGCGACCGGTGGGCGGGTGCTGCACCACCTCGAGCACATGCTGCCCGACCACCGCCACACCGTGCTGATCGTCGGCTATGCCGCGCAGGGCACCCGGGCGAGACAACTCGCCTCGGGGGCCAAGCAGCTGAAAATCCATGGCCGATACGTGCCCGTGCGCGCCGACGTCGTCCAGGTCGACGCCTTCAGCGCGCACGCTGACGCCGACGAATTGCTGGCGTGGGCGACGGCCGGTCCTCCGCCGAAGACCACCTACCTCGTGCACGGGGAACCCGACGCCGCCGAGACCGTGGCCGGCCGGCTTCGCGACGAACACGACTGGTCCGCCGTCGTGCCTCGTCAGGGCGAGCGCGTGCTGCTTTAGCCATGAAGAACCGAACTACCGAAGTGGGGAAGTCAATGCCGGAATACTCGAACGGGGCCGTGGTCGTCGGAATCGACGGCTCGGACGCCACTGCGCGGACGGTGCGCTGGGCCGCCGCTGAAGCCCGCCGTCGTCATGCCGAACTGCGGCTGGTCCACGCGATCGACGAGGAAGAGCTCAAATTCCCGCGGACGTTGCCGCTGGGCGACGGACTGGTCGAGAAGGCACGAACGCGCGGCCATCGCCTGCTGCGTCACGCCCGTGACCTCGTGAGGGAGGCGGAGCCCTCGGTGAAGATCACCGCGGTCCTGGGTCATGACAGGCCGGCACCCGCGTTGCTCGCGGCGTCGGAGGACGCGGCGTTGCTGGTGCTGGGAACCGAGCAGATCCGAGCCCTCGGCCGGCTGCTGGTGGGGTCGGTGTCGATCGCCGTGACCACGCACGCCCGGTGCCCGGTCGCGGTCGTACGCCCGCATATCGCGGAGGGCGAGGCTCCCGAGGAGGGCCCGGTGGTCGTGGGCGTCGACGGTTCCCGGGCGAGCGAGGCCGCGCTGGCGCTGGCGTTCGAAGAGGCGTCCTGGCGCGGCGCACCACTGGTCGCCCTGCACTGCTGGGACGACACCTTCCTCGCGGCACTCTTCGCCGAGTCGCGGACGACCCTGGACACCTCCGACTTCGAGGAGCGGGAGGGTGAGGTATTGGCCGAGCGGCTGGCCGGCTGGCAGGAAAAGTACCCGGAGGTACAGGTGGAGCGCGTGCTCACGCGTGGCCGGGCGTCCGATGAGCTGCTCGCATACGCCGATCGTGCCCGGCTGCTGATCGTCGGCAGCCGCGGCCGGGGCGGGGTCGCCGGGATGCTGCTCGGCTCGACCAGCCAGCGCGTGCTGTCCGCCGCCCTGTGCCCGGTGATCGTCGCCCGGTCACAGGGGGACGGGAAACGATGACGGGTGCCGGGCTTCTCCGGGAAGCCGGGGGCCTCACCGACGCCGAGGCGGCGACCGCGTTGCGGCGGGACGGACCGAACGTCCTGCCCGCTCCGAAGCGGCGGCACCCGGTACTCGTACTGGCCGGCCAATTCGTCCACTTCTTCGCGCTCATGCTCTGGGTGGCCGCGGTGCTGGCACTGATCGCCGGGATGCCCGCGCTCGCCATCGCGATCGCGGTGGTCGTGGTGCTGAACGGGGTGTTCTCCTTCGCGCAGGAATACCGAGCTGATCGGGCCGCCGAACGGCTGCGCGACCTGCTGCCGGTACGGGCCACGGTGCGGCGCGACGGACGGGCCAAGGTGGTGCAGGCGGCGGACCTGGTCGTCGGTGACGTCGTCCTGCTCGAAGCCGGGGACAGGATCTGCGCCGACGGACGCTTGATCGAGGCCGGGCGGCTTTCGGTGGACGAGTCCATGCTGACCGGTGAGAGCCGTCCTGTCCGGCTCGAACCGGGTGGGACGGTGCACGCCGGAACCTACGTGACCGAGGGCCACGCCGCCGCGTCGGTGACCGCCACCGGTGCCCGATCGCGACTGGCCGGGATCTCCGCGGTCACGGCGAACGCCGTCCGCCCCAGGAGCCCGCTGACCGCGCAGCTCCACCGGGTGGTCCGGGTCATCGCCCTCGTCGCCGTCGCGGTCGGCTGCGTCTTCTTCGCCGCCGCACTGGGGTTGGGACGCACCGGCACGGAGAGTTTCCTGTTCGCGATCGGCGTGACCGTCGCCCTCGTGCCCGAAGGGCTCCTGCCGACCGTCACGCTTTCCCTGGCCCGCGCCGCGCAGAAGATGGCCGGGCGCAAGGCCTTGGTCCGCCGCCTAGAAGCCGTCGAAACCCTCGGGGCGACGACCTTCATCTGCACCGACAAGACCGGGACACTGACCAGGAACGAGATGTCGGTCGTGCGGGTGTGGACGCCCGCCGGAACCGTCGCCGTCGCAGGTGAGGGATACCGGCCTTCCGGTGATCTGACGGGAACACCGGAGGCGCTGGCGGCGACGGCCGCCCTCGCCGACTCGGCGGCGCGGTGTTCTCCGGACGCCCACGCGGTCGAGCAGGCTGGTCATTGGCAGCCGGTCGGTGATCCGATGGAGGTGGCGTTGCACGTCCTCGCCGCCCGCGCCGGTGTACAGGATCCACCGCCGCCGACCGAACGGCATCCCTTCGACCCTCGCCGTCGGCGTTCGTCGGTGAAGGACCGGGACGGAGTGCACGTATCGGGGGCGCCGGACAGCGTTCTCCCGCTGTGCCTGGAAGTACCCGAAGGAGCGAAGGGCGCCGTGACCGCGATGAGCGAGCAGGGCCTGCGGGTGCTCGCCGTCGCCCGCCGTGGCCAGCCGTCCACAAAGGACGCTGAGAGTGAGCTGGAGCTCCTCGGCCTGGTCGGTCTGCAGGACCCGCCGAGGCCCGACGTCGGCGCCGCGATCGCCTCATGCCGCCGGGCGGGAATCAAGCTGGCGATGATCACCGGCGATCACCCGGGCACCGCCGCCGCCATCGCCGCCGAAGTCGGCTTGCTGGGCAGAGAAAAGCTTGTCGTGGAGGGAAAGAACCTTCCCGCGGACGACACCGAGCTCGGCGAACTGCTCGACGTGGACGGCGTGGTCGTCGCCAGGGTCGCTCCGGAGGAGAAACTACGGATCGCCAAGGTGCTGCAGGCCCGAGGTCACGTCGTGGCGATGACCGGGGACGGGGTCAACGACGGCCCCGCGCTCCGCACCGCGGACATCGGCGTCGCCATGGGGGCGTCGGGAAGCGACGTCGCCCGCGAAGCCGCGGATCTCGTATTGCTCGACGACCACTTCGGCACCATCGTCTCGGCGATCGAACTCGGCCGGGCCACCTTCGTCAACATCCGCCGCTTCCTCACTTACCACCTGACCGACAACGTCGCGGAGCTGACGCCGTTCGTGGTGTGGGCGCTCGCCGGCGGGCAGATCCCGCTCGCGATCACGGTGCTGCAGGTGCTGGCCCTCGACATCGGCACGGATCTGCTGCCCGCGGTGGCACTCGGCGCGGAGCCGCCGAACAAGCGCACGATGACCGGTCCGGCGAAGGGCGGTTCGCTGATCGACGGCAGGCTGGCCCGCCGCGCCTTCGGCGTGCTCGGACCGGTGGAGGCCGCGATGGCGATGGCCGGGTTCCTCATCGTGCTGCTCACCGGCGGCTGGTGGTTCGGCGAAACGCCCGACGCCGGGCTGCTGGCGGTGGCGTCGGGCACGGCGTTCTCCGCGATCGTGCTCGGCCAGCTCGCCAACGCCTTCGCCTGCCGCAGCGAGGCACGCTGGATCGGCCGTATCGGCGTCCGCGGCAACCCGCTGCTCTGGTACGCGCTCGTGTTCGAACTGGGGATGCTGGCCCTGTTCCTGGTGCTGCCGCCCTTGCCGGGGCTGCTCGGTGGCGCCGTGCCCAGTCCGCTCGGCTGGGTGCTGGCCTTCGCCACCGTCCCGGTGGTCTTGCTGGCTGACACGCTGCACAAGGCATTCCGGGCGCGAAGCCGGTAATGCCCTCTCCCAGTACATGAAGGCCCTCTTCCTGGCGCCAGGCGCAAGGAAGAGGGCCTTCATGCCATGACCGCCTTCGTGCTGTCGACGTGAACAGTGGCCGCCATTCGGGAGATCGGGACGGAGGGCCACTGGGCCTGCCGGAGAGGGTCCTTGGTGCCTGTTTCCGGGGCGGGAAAAGCCGGATCGTCAAGGTGTCCGCTTCATACCGAGGAGATGCCGTGAATCAGTCTGTTCGTGTCGAGGCCGAGCTGGATCCCGGCCTGTCCCGCTGGCTGTGGCTGGTGAAATGGGTGCTGGCGATCCCGCACTACCTTGTGCTCGCGTTGCTGTGGCTGGCCTTCGTTCCTCTCACGGTGCTGGCGTTCTTCGCGATCTTGTTCACCGGTCGCTACCCGAGGGCGATCTTCGAATTCAACGTCGGTGTGCTGCGCTGGACCTGGCGGGTGCACTACTACGCCTACGCGGCGCTGGGCACCGACCGGTACCCGCCGTTCACCCTCGCCGACGTCCCCGCCTACCCGGCCAGGCTCGAAATCGCCTATCCGGAGCGGCTTTCGCGCGGCCTTGTGCTGGTGAAGTGGGCGCTGGCGATCCCGCACTACCTCATCACCGCCCTGTTCGCGGGCGGTGGCCTGTGGCTGGCGTGGCGGCCGGAGGACGACGGCTTCAGCTGGGGTGCGGGCGGGCTCATCGCCCTGCTCGTCGTCATCGCGGGCTTCGTGCTGCTGTTCACCGGCGAGTACCCGAAGCCGATCTACGACTTCGTGCTGGGCATGGATCGCTGGGTCGTCCGGGTCGCCGCGTACGTCGCGCTCATGACCGACGAGTACCCGCCGTTCCGGTTGGACGAGGGCGGTACCGAGCCGGAATCCGTCATGGAGGACAGGCCCGCACCGACGCGCAAGCCCGGCTGGACTTCGGGAAGGATCGTCTCCGTCGTCGCGGGGGCCGTCGCCGGCCTGGCGTCGATGGGGCTGCTGACCGGTGGCGCCGCGCTGCTGTGGCTCGATCAGAGCGGCCGCGATGACAACGGCTACCTCTCCACTTCGACCTCCTATCGCACCGAGACCCCCGCGCTGGTCAGTGAACGGGTCCGGTTCGCCGGTGTCGCCGGAGAGTCCGTACCCGCGCTGAACGCGCTGGGCGATGTCCGGCTGACGGTGACGGAAAGCACCGGGAAACCGGTCTTCATCGGGATCGCGTCGTCGGCGGACGTCCAGCGCTATCTGGCGGGCACCACCTACGCGACGGTCACCGACCTGGCGTCCGGATCCGTTCTCGTGCGGCAAGGTGCCGGTTCGGCCGGTATCCCGGAAAGCGCGGACATCTGGACGGAGCGCTCGAGCGGCCCCGGTACCCGGACGGTGGCGTGGCCGGACCAAGCGGGTGACTGGACCGTCGTGGTGATGAACGCCGACGGCTCGGCGGGACTCGACGTGCGTGCCGAAGCCGCCGTGACCGTTCCCGCGCTCGGCTGGACGGCTTGGTCGCTGCTGAGCATCGGAGCCGCCGGCCTGGCTGCGGCCGTCGCGCTGGTCGCGATCCCGGTCTCTCGCGTTTCCCGACACCGTTCCCTGACAGGACAAGGACCACTGTGATGAAAGCGACGATCGTGTACGAGTCGATGTTCGGGAACACCGAGCGTGTGGCGAAGGCGGTGGCGGACGGGCTGTCGCGTCATGCCGAGGTCGACGTCGTGAATGTCGACGACTTCGGCAGCGTGCCGGAAACCGGGTTGCTCGTGGTCGGCGGGCCGACCCACGTGCGTGGCCTTTCGTGGCCTTCCAGCCGGGCCGAGGCCGCGCGGCAGGCGATGGACGAGGTCCGCTCGAAGAAGAACTTGCGTGACTGGCTGGGCACCTTGGATCGGACGTCCGGCGACACTCCCATCGCCACGTTCGACACGAGGATCGGGAAACCGCGCTGGCTTGCCGGTTCCGCCGCGACCGCTGCGGAACGCAGGCTCAAGCGACTGGGTTTCGTCCCGCTCGTGCCGCCGGAGAGCTTCTTCGTCGATATCGACAAGGAGGAGACGGTGCTGCGCGACGGCGAGTTGCAGAGGGCACGCGACTGGGGCGCCTCGCTGGGCGAGCACTTCGCGTCGCTGCGGGCGGTCGGCTGAGTGTCTTCGGTGGAAAAGGCGGTCGCCATGGCGAGCAGGCGCTATCCCGTTGTCGCGGGCGTGGACGGCTCGGATTCCGCGCTGCAGGCCGTCCGTTGGGCGGCCGGAGACGCCGTCCGGCGTGACCTGCCGTTGCGGCTGGTCTTCGCCTGCGTCCCGCCGGGGCACGACTATCCGAACCTGGAGGTCACCGCGGCCGAAGTCCGTGACGCCATGTGGGAAACCGGCGCGAAGCGGTTGCGTGCCGCGACCGAGGCCGCTCGCACGGTCGCGCCGTCGCTGGCCGTCGAGAGCGAGATCAGACCCGGTGACCCGAGGGTCGTCCTGGTCGACGAGTCGAGACGAGCGGCGGTGACGGTGCTCGGTTCGCGGGGACTGAACGGGATAGGACGACTGCTACTGGGTTCCTCGGGTCTCGCCGTGGCGATCCGGGGGCATTGCCCGTTGGTGGTGGTCCGGGGCCATCGGGCGAGATCGGGGCCCGTGCTGGTCGGAGTGGACGACTGGGCCAGGTCGGCCGCCGCGGTGCGCTTCGCCTTTCAGGAGGCGTCCGCGCTCGGTGCTTCCGTGACGGCTCTCAAGACCTGGCACGACTTCGGGCCGGTGGACGGGCGGAGTGCCGCGCCGGCTGGATCGGCGACGCGGCACGAGGTGCTGCGACGGGAATTGGAGGCCGAGATGTCCGCGGTCGCGGCCGGGTTCCCGGAAGTGTCCTTCGAATGCCTTGTCGTCCGTGGCCGTCCCGGCCGGGTGTTGCTGGAATACGGCGAGCGGGCGTGCCTGGTCGTGGTCGGCGGCCGCGGTCGCGGCGCCTTCGGCGGACTGCTGCTGGGCTCGGTGGGCCAGGACCTGACCGGGCACGCGTCGTGCCCGGTGGCCGTCGTCCGGTCCGAAGCGGGCGCCGAGACCGCCGGCAGGCAAGGCGAAGGACGCGCGTCCGTCCGAAGTGGACGAGAAACGACGCTCGGAGGCGTATCCGCCGACCGAGGGGAGCGGCGGTGAACCGGCGTCCTTCCGCGGAAGTCGTGCTGCTCGCCGCGGTGGCCGCTTCGCTCGCCGCCGGCGGGCTCGCTCGCGCGGCCGGCCTCGCGCCCGTGGCTTCGGCGCTTTGGGCGGCAGCCACCGTGACGGCACTCGTCCCGGCCGTGATCTGGGTGCTCGCGGACCTCCGGGCGGGCCGGTGGGGCGCGGACGTCCTGGCCGTGCTCGCGCTGGCCGGGACGGTGGCGGTCGGCGAATACCTCGCGGGAGCGATCATCGCGGCGATGGTCGCGACCGGCAGGGTGCTGGAAGCGGCGGCACAACGCCGCGCCGGGCGCGATCTCTCCGCGCTGCTGGAGCGGGCCCCGAGCACGGCCCATCGACGGCGTATCGACGATGCCGGCGCACCGATGGAGACCATCGCGGTCGCAGAGGTCGGCCCTGGTGACCGGATCGTGGTCTTACCGGGAGAGGTGGTACCGGTCGACGCGATCGTCTGCGAGCAAGGGGTTTTCGACGAATCCGCGCTGACCGGTGAGGCGGAACCCGTGCTCCGCCAGGGCGGGCCGGTGCGTAGCGGGGTGGTGAACGCCGGAGCGGCCGTCGACCTCCGCGCGTCGGCCACCGCCGAGGGCAGTACCTATGCGGGGGTGGTGCGGCTCGCCGAGCAGGCCGCGGCTTCCACCGCTCCGATCGCGCGGCTCGCCGACCGTATCGCCGTGTGGTTCCTCCCCGTCGCGCTGCTCATCGCCGTGCTGGCTTGGCTGCTCAGCGGAGAGCCCGCCCGGGCCGTCGCGGTACTGGTCACGGCCACGCCGTGCCCGCTGCTGCTCGCCGTCCCGGTCGCCGTGACCGGGGGGATGTCGCGGATGTCCCGCTCGGGTGTGGTCGTCAAGGACGGTGCGGCGCTCGAAACGCTCGGCCGGGTCCGGACCCTCGCGATGGACAAGACCGGAACGGTGACCGCGGGGCAGCCGGAGGTCACCGCGGTGCTGTGCACGCCCGACCGGACCACCGAGCACGTACTCGGCATCGCCGCCGGTGTCGAGTCGTACTCGTCGCATGTGCTCGCGGGTGCCGTTCTGCGGGCCGCTCGTTCGGCGGGGGTGCCGCCGGCCCACGCGGAGGCGGTGTCGGAAGAGGTCGGGCGCGGCGCGGTGGGCATGGTGTCGGGAGAACGGGTTCGGGTCGGCAGGCGTACCGGCCCGCTGCCGGAATGGGCGGTCGGTGTGGAGCGCCGGGGGCGGCTCGACCTGGCGTCCTTGGTGTGGGTCGAGGCCGACGACGTTCCGATCGCCGCGTTCCTGGTCCGCGACCGGCTGCGACGGGACGCCGCACGCACGATCCGGCGGCTGCGCGCCGCGGGTATGGCGCAGATCGTGCTGCTCACCGGAGACCGGGTGGAGAACGCCACCGAAGTGGCTTCGCTGCTCGGTCTCGACGGTGTCCGGGCGGAGTGCGCGCCGGAGGAGAAGATCTCCTGGGTGAGCCGGGAAAGCGAACGCACGGTCACCGCGATGGCCGGTGACGGGATCAACGACGCACCCGCGCTCGCGGCCGCCGACATCGGGATCGCGCTGGGTTCACGAGGGTCGACGGCGGCGGTACAAGCCGCCGACGCGGTCATCGTCGACGACCGGATCGACCGTCTCGCCGACGCCGTCGAGATCGCCCGCCGGACCAGACGGCTCGCCGTGGCGAGCGCCGGCCTCGGCACCGGACTCTCGGTCCTCGCCATGATCGCCGCCGCGGCCGGCAGGCTGCCGCCGGTGCTGGGGGCGCTGGCGCAGGAGGGCATCGACGTCGCCGTGATCGGGAACGCGCTGCGAGCGTTGACCGGTCCCGTGTCGTTCCGCCGCCGTCGTGCCCCCGATGACCTGTTGCGCCGGTTCGCGGATGAACACGAGACCCTCCTGCCCGCCCGGACCGCCGTCCGGCAGGCGGCCGACGCGCTCGGCGACGGCGGCGGGCCCGCGGCCGACGCCGCGGTGCGGCGGGCGTTCCGGTTGCTCACCGAACGCGTCCTCCCACACGAACTCGCCGAGGAGAACCAGCTCTACCCGGCGCTGGCCGGGGTACTCGGCTGTCCCGAGAGCACCGTGACGATGAGCAGGGAGCACGCCGAAATCGAACGGTTGGTGCGACGGCTGGGAAGACACCTGCGTGAGTCGCCCGACACGATCCAACCCGAGCAGATCGACGATCTCCGCGCGACGCTGTACGGCCTGGACGCCGTCCTCGACCTCCACTTCGCCCAGGAGGAGGAGGCCTACTTCACCCTCGGCCGATGAACCCGAAGTGCGGGAAGGGATCCCGGTGGCGTCCTCGGGCGGTCGAGTCTTTGGTCCCGCCCATTCGGGGACAACGTCCGCTCCGGCACCGTGCTCGGAAGGGTTTCCTGGAGTGGTGAGGTTTCCATCGCGACGAAGGGAAGGAAGATGACCTCTCTCGTGTCCAGCCCCCGCCTGGCGTTGCCGAGTTTGGCCGCCTGGCTGGAAAACCCCTGGCCGTTCGCCGAGCACAACCCGGTGCGCATCGAGGAGTCCACTGAGGACGGAAACTACGTCGTGCGCGCCGAACTCCCGGGTTTCGACCCGGATAAGGGTATCTCCGTCACGGCGCACAACGGCCTGCTGACCATCCACGCCGAACGCGAGGCGAAGTCGGCCGAACACGGACGCAGTGAGTTCCACTACGGCCGGTTCAGCCGCACTGTCTCGCTTCCCCCCGGCGCCGAAACAGCGAAGATCAGCGCGAAGTACAGCGACGGGATTCTCGAAGTCTCCGTGCCTCACAAGGAGGAGCCGCAGGACAAGCAGGTGAAGATCCAGGTCGGCAAGGCCTGAGCGACCGCCGAACGCAAGCGCCGTCACCCCACGCCGGGGGACGGCGCTTGCGTCGTCGCAGGGGCTGGAGGTCCCGATGAGGCGGGACCGTCGCCCCTCGTTGCCTCGGCGTGGTGAGGGGACGCTGAGAACCGTCCATTCCCAGAGAAGCGGCTGGAGGCCGACGATGAACATCCCGGCACGTTTCCTGCGACTCTGGCGGATCGTTCATCCTGGCCACGGCCCGCTGGTCAGGTCCGTGGACCGGCTCGAGGGACTGATCCTGGTGTTCGCTGTGCTGATCGCGATGGCCGGACTGCCGTTCGCCGTGGCGGCGGGTTCGGCGGTGTTCGCGGCCGGAAAGGAGAGGTCGGCCGCCGAAACCGCCGTCCGGCACCGGGGCGACGCGATGCTGCTCGAGGCCGGAGCGCCGGTCGCCATCGCGGTCCGGTCCGGGGCCACCGCGGACACCACGCCCGTGAAGGCGCGCTGGACGCTTCCCGACGGCTCCCTTCGAGTCGGGAAGGTGCCCGCGACGCGGGGGACACCGGTGGGCGCCCGGGTACCGGTGTGGCTCGACGAGGCCGGTCAGCCGGTGGAGGCACCGCTGACCCGCTCCGCCGCGGCCATCCGCGGCTTCGGGGCCGGTGCGGGCCTCTGGGGCGCTGTTCTGATCTTCAGCTGGCTGGTGTACCGGGTCAGCCGGTTCTTCCTCGACCGGGCGCGCACCGACCGGTGGCAGCGAGAGTGGGAGACGGTGTCCCGGCGGTGGAGCCATTCATGAACGGGCGGTCCACCCGCGACGCGGACGTCGACGAGACCGCGAAGGTGACCCTGCGGGACGGCCGGACCGTGTCGGTCCGCAGACTCACTTCGGCGGACGCTGCGGAACTGGGGGAGGCGATTCGCCACGCCGACGCAGGAACGCTTCACGGCAGGTTCTGCGGGCCACCTCCGAAGGTGACGCCCCGCCTGCTCGAGCACCTGACCGAGCTCGACTTCCATCGTCGCTACGCGTTGGTGGCCAGGGATCCCGACGGACATGGAGTCGCGGTCGCACGCTACGAGGCGACCCAGGATCCCGGCGTCGCCGAGATCGCGGTGGCCGTCGACCCGCGTTGGCGACGAGCAGGCGTGGCGTCGGCGCTGATCCGACGGCTCGCGGTCGCGGCTCTGCGTAACGGGTTCGATCGGTTCACCGTCACCTACCTCGCCGACAATCGGCCGGTCGCCGATCTGCTCGACGAAACGCACGTGAAGCGGGTGATCTCGCAAGGCATCGCCGAAGCGACGGTCCCACTCGAACAGAGCCCGGAACGGACAGAGCGCTGAATCGGCCTCGGTCAGCGAGCCCGCCGTCGGCGTGACACCGCTTTGCGTAGTTCTTCGGCCCACAGGACGGAAGACGCGATCGCGGTGGCGGCGAGCCAGTCGAGGGCGGTCAAGGCGGTCGTGCCGAACAGGGACTGCGCGGCGGGCAGGTAGACGGCGCAGATCTGCAGGGCGAGCACCGCACCCAGTGCGGCCCAGAGCCGCCTGTTACGGAAAAGGAGCCTGCCGAACGCCGAGGCGTGTTCGTCGCGGACGTTGAGGATGTTGAACAACTGGAACACCACGAAGGTCACGAAGGCCAGGGTGTGCGCCACTTCGATGCCGCGGTCCAGGCCGTGGGCGAACGCGTAGAGGGTGCCGGCCACCATCACGAGTCCGGACAACAGGATCCGCGTCAGGCGTCCAGCGCTGAGGATCTGCGCTCCCGAGCGTCGTGGCGGCTCCTCCATGACGGCTCGCCGCGGTGGTTCCAGGCCGAGCGCCAATGCCGGGGGGCCGTCGGCGATCACGTTGACCCACAACAACATCAGCGGTGTCAGAACGCTGGTTCCGGTACTGAACAACAGGGAGCCGAGCACCATGGTGAGGATCGCGGCGACATTGGTGCCTACCTGGAAGCGGACGAACTTGACGATGTTGTCGTAGATCGTGCGGCCGGCGCGGACTGCCCGGACGATGGTCGCGAAATTGTCGTCGGTGAGGATCATCGCGGCGGCTTCCTTGGACACGTCGGAGCCGGTGATCCCCATGGCCACACCGATGTGGGCGGCTTTGAGCGCCGGTGCGTCGTTCACGCCGTCACCGGTCATGGCGACGACGTCGCCTCGCCGCTTGAGCGTGTCGACGATGCGGATCTTGTGTTCCGGCGCCACCCGCGCGAACACGCCGGTGGTGGTCGCGGCCTGTTCGAGGGCACGGTCGTCGAGGCGGTCGATGTCCAGTCCCGACATGCCGTCGCCCTCGATGCCGACCGCGCGGGCGATGGAGGTCGCGGTGGCCAGGTGATCACCGGTGATCATCTTGACGTCGATGCCGGCGGCATGGCATTCGGCCACCGCGGTGCGGGCTTCCGGCCGTGGCGGGTCGAGTAGGCCGATCAGCCCGATCAGGACCAGTCGGCGCGGCAGCGTGGGCGCCCCGGCGTCCGTGTCGCCGTGGGCGACGGCCAGGACGCGCTGACCTCGTCCCGCGAGATGATCGAGTTCCGTGAGCAGACGGCTGCGTTCGGCATCGTCGAGCGGGACAACACCGTGTTCCCGGCGCACATGGGTGGCCAGGTGGAGCAGGACGTCCGCCGCTCCCTTCACGTGCGCACGGAGCGCTCGCCCGTGCCGGTGGAACGTCGCCATGTACTTCAGGGCGGAGTCGAAGGGGATCTCGGAGACGCGGGGATCGGCGCCGCGCAATGCCGCGACGTCCAGCTCCGCTTTACCCGCCAAAGTCACCAGCGCGCCCTCGGTCGGGTCGCCGACGAGAGTGGCGTCCTGGACCACCGCGTCGTTGCACAGCACCGCGGTGGTCAGCAGCTCACCGAGATCGGGGACTTCACCACCGTCTTCGGCGGTGATCGCGCCTTCGAAACCGTAGCCTTCACCCGACACCAGGTAGCGGCGACCGGCGTACCACAGCGAACGGGCGGTCATCTGGTTCAGCGTGAGCGTGCCGGTCTTGTCGGTGCAGATGACCGTCGTCGCTCCCAGGGTTTCCACCGCGGGGAGCCGTTTGACGATCGCGCGCTGACGGGCCATGCGCCGCATTCCCAGCGCCAGTGTCACCGTGACGACCGCGGGCAGCCCTTCCGGGATGGCGGCCACGCCGAGCGCGACGGCCAGCGTGATCACCTCACCGATACCGCCGCCTGCCGCGAATTGCAGTACCGCCACGAGCAGGACCGCCACGCCGGCGAGGTAGGCCAGGCGGACGCCGAGCTTGTCCAGCTGCCGCTGCAACGGGGTCCGCGTCGAATCGGTGCGCTCCAGCAGGCCGGCGACCTTGCCGATCTCCGTGCCCATGCCGGTGCTCGTGACCAGCAGCTCGCCACGGCCCCTCGTGACGATGCTCGTCATATGGGCCATGGACGTCCGATCGGGCAGCGCCAGCTCGCCCTGCCGCGGTGCCGCGGATTTGGATACGGGCGCGGATTCGCCGGTCAAACCGGATTCATCGGTTTCCAGGTTCACCGTCGAGAGCACCCGGCCGTCCGCGGGCACGCGGTCACCGGCTTCCACCAGGACGACGTCACCCGGCACGAGCTCGGCCGCGGGCACCTCGGTCACCCTGCCGTCGCGGCGGACCCGGGCCGACGGGCTGAGCAGGCTCTTCAGCGCGGTGACGGCGCGATCTGCCCGTCGTTCCTGGACGAAACCCAGGACGCCGTTCAGGCCGAGGACCAGTCCGATGACGAGCGCTTCCCGATACGACCGCTCCACCACGCCGGCCAACGCGGCCGCCACCACGAGCACGAGGTTCAGCGGGCTGGCCACCTGCGCCACCAGCACCCGCCACCACGGCCTGGCCGTTGCCTCGGCGAGCCGGTTGGGGCCTGCCACCTCGAGCCGGTCGCCCGCGTCCGAGGAGTCCAGACCTCGCCCCGGATCGACGCCGAGGCGAGATGCGAGCTCCGTGGTCTCGACGGACCAGGGAGCGGAGACTTCCGGCACCTGGCGGGTCGCGGGCCCCTTCGCCGGTGCGGTTTTCACTGTCGGGCGGGCGGGACGACGGCCACCGGAGAGGCGGAGTGGTGGATCAGCGCCTGGCTGGTGGAACCCAAGAGCAGTCCGCGGAAACCGCCTCGGCCTCGAGAACCGACAACGACAAGCTGGGCGTCCTCGGAGTGTTCGAGCAACGTGTGCGTCGGCCGGTCGCGAACGACGACACCCTGGGCGGGCACGTCGGGGTACTCGCTCCGGTAGGCGTCGAGCCGCTGTTCCACCAGCCGGGCCTCCGCCGCTTGGACGGCCTCCCAGTCCAGCGCGGAGCCGAACTCCCAGGCGTTGCCCACGGCGAAGTCCGACCACGCGCGCACGGCGACCAGACGCGTACCGCGCGCCGCGGCGGCGTCGAAGGCGAAAGCCAAAGCCGCATCACTCGTCGGCGAACCGTCCACACCGACGACGACCGGCGCGTCCTGTGGCCGGTCCGTTCCCCGGACGACGACGACCGGGCAATGTCCGTGCGTCGCGACCGCGACCGCGATGGAGCCGACCAGCAGCCCGGTGAACCCGCCAAGGCCGCGAGAGCCCAGCACGATCAACTCCGCCGAGGCCGATCGCCCGATGAGGTGCTCGGCCGCTGCCCCGCCGCGCAGCTCGGTGGTCACGTCGACCTCGGGGGCGGCTTCCCTGGCCGCATCCGCGGCGGCCGCGAGTATTTCCCGTCCTTGTTCGGTCAGCGCGTCGGCGTACGGCCTCGGCAACTCGACCCCGGGCGGCAGCTGTACCGGGATGAGCATGCAGGCATGCGTGATCGACAACGGCGCCTTCCGCCTCGCCGCTTCGGTCGCGGCCCAGCGCGCCGCGTGGAGGGCCGAAGAAGAGCCGTCCACACCCACCACTACCGGTCGCACGTCTGGTGCGGTCATCGTGTCCTCGAATCGGGAGTAGGTCCCCGCCCCACTGGGCGGGCCTGATCACGTGACCCACCTTGCCGTCCCTCGAATTCCGGTCCCAGTGCCATCGGCCGAGTTTCGTAAGGACCAAGGTCCCCGGCCGAGTACGCCGAAGATCCCTAGGTGCCGCACCGCGTTCCCGGCAGGATCGGCGAGAGATCGGCCGTGGCCGCATCGGCGCCTTCGCGAGGCCTGGTCCTACTCCCCGAAGAAGGAGAATTCCTTGCTGTCCCCAGCATCCGCCGCGGTGGTTCGCGCCACCTTGCCCGTCGTGCGCGCGCACGCCGTGGAAATCACCGGCGAGTTCTACTCGTCGATGTTCGCCGCGCATCCGGAACTGCTCGACCTGTTCAACCAGGGCAACCAGGCCGACGGCCGCCAGAAGCTCGCGCTGGCGTCGGCCGTCGCCGGCTTCGCCGAGCACCTGCTCGACGGCGACGACGCCGCGCCGTTCGAGCGAGTCGCCGAGCGGATCGCGCACAAGCACGTGTCGCTGGGCATCCGGGCCGAGCAGTACCCGCTCGTCGGTCACTATTTGCTCACCGCCGTCGGCACGGTCCTCGGTGCCGCGGTCACCCCCGAAGTCTCCGCGGCGTGGCACGAGGTCTACTGGCTGCTCGCCTGCCGGCTGATCGCGGCCGAGGCCCGCCTCTACGAACGTGGCGACCACGATCCCGCCGACCTCTGGCGACGCTGGCGGGTGGCCAAGCGCCTCGATGAGGCCGTCGACGTGGTGTCGTTCACGCTGGTGCCCGATGACGGCCCGGCCGTCCCGGATTTCCTGCCGGGCCAGTACGTTTCGGTCGCCGTCGATCTGCCCGACGGCCGTCGCCAGCCTCGCCAGTACTCCCTGTCGCAGGGCCCTGGAAGGGGCTCATTGCGGATCACCGTCCGCCGGGTTCGCGGCCACGACGGCGCCCCGGACGGCGCGGTGTCCAACCACCTGCACGACCACGTAGTGGGTCTCGACCTGGAGGGAGTCGGTGGTCAGGAACCAGTCGAGGAACGCGGTGAGCTGTTCCCGTACCTCGTCGTGGGTGATGTCGCCGACGGCGGAGGTCAGTTCCTTCCCGGCCCCGATCAGTGCGGCGTCGGGGTAGGTGAGCAGCACCGAGGCGAGCTCGAACAGCCGGGTCCGGTCGGCACCCTCCACAAAGGACTTCTCGGGCGCGGTCATGAGCGGCCTCCGGCGGGATCGATGGTCAGGCCGAGCCTGCCGTCGCCGCGGCGCGCGAACAGGCTCCGGCGGCCTGGGCGGACCTGCCGGTCTTCGGTCACGAGGTGGAACCGCTCGGCGGTCGCGGCCGGTTCGGTCATCCCGGGGCCGCCGGTGCAGTCCAGCGAACAGTCCGAAGTGGACGCGGCCTGTGCTTCGAGCGCGGCGGCGTCCTTGGCGTAGGCGGCGGGGATGACGTAGCGCTCGTCGTACTTGGCGATCGCGAGCAGCCGGTACATCGCCTCGATCTCCTTGCCGGACATGCCGACGGCCTCACAGAGTTCCTCGGCCACGGTGCCGTCGAGGGTGCGGGCACGCATGTAGGAACGCATCGCGGCGAGCTTCATCAACACGCCGGCCACCGCGTCGGCGTCGCCCGCGGTGAACAGTTCGGCGAGGTATTCCACCGGGATCCGCAGATCACGGATGGTGTGGAAGACGTCGTCGGCGTCCGTGTCGTCGCGCCCCGCGGCATTGACGGCGTCCAACACGGGAGAGAGCGGAGGGACGTACCAGACCATCGGCAGGGTGCGGTATTCCGGGTGCAGCGGCAAAGCGATCTTGTACTCGCTGATCAGCTTCCACACCGGCGAGGCCTGCGCGGCGAGCACCCACTCCTCGGGCAGGCCCGCCTCGGTCGCCAGGCGCACCGTCTCGGGATCGTGCGGGTCGAGGAACACCGCTCGTTGCGCGGTCAGCAGCTCCTGCTCGTCTTCGACGGAGGCGGCGGCGAGCACAGCGTCCTCGTCATAGAAGACCAGCCCCAGATAGCGCAGCCTGCCGACACAGGTCTCCGAACAGATGGTGGGCTGGCCGGCTTCGATGCGCGGGAAGCAAAAGGTGCACTTCTCGGCCTTGCCGGTGGCGTGGTTGACGTAGACCTTCTTGTAGGGACAGGCGCTCACGCACATCCGCCAGCCGCGGCAGCGGTCCTGGTCGACCAGGACGATGCCGTCCTCCTCGCGTTTGTACATCGCGCCCGACGGGCAGGCGGAGACGCAGGCGGGGTTGAGACAGTGCTCGCAGATCCGCGGCAGGTGGAACATGAAGGTCTTCTCGAACTCGAACTTCACCCGTGCCGCCGCGTCGGGGTCCATCGCGGTGATGTTGGGGTCGGTCCCGGCGCGTTCGTGGGCGCCGCCGAGGCTGCGCCGTTCGTCAACGCCTGGTTCCCGCCGCAGCGACGTGGGCTGGCGATCGGCGTGTTCGGGGCGGGCATGGGCGGCACCGCGATCAGTGCCTTGACCACGGTGCAGCTCGTGGACGCCGGCGGAGCTGCGACACCGTTCGTCATCACCACCGTCGTACTGGCGCTCTACGCCGCCGTCGCGTTCCTGTTGCTGCGGGACGCGCCAGGCCGGACGGTGCCGACCGAACCTGCCCTCCGCCGCCTGGCGGACACGGCTCGGTTGCCCATCACGTGGCAGGCCTCGGCGCTGTACGCGGTCGCTTTCGGCGGCTACGTCGCGTTTTCCGTCTATCTGCCCGCTTATCTGAAGGCCGCTTACGGGCTCACTCAGGCCGACGCGGCCAACCGCATGGCAGCTTCGTGCTCTTGGCAGTTCTGATGCGCCCGGCGGGCGGGTGGCTGTCCGACCGGATCGGACCGGTGCGGGTCTTGGCCGGAGTCTTCACGGTGGTCACCGCCGCGGCCGCGGTCACGGCGTTCACCCCGGCCCTGATGCCGCTCGGCACGATCGCCTTCCTGTCCATGGCCGCCGCGCTCGGCGCCGGCAGTGGCGCGGTCTTCGCGCTCGTCGCCCTGCTCGCGCCGGGGAACAAGGTCGGTTCGGTCACCGGGATCGTCGGCGCAGCAGGTGGTCTTGGCGGATTCGTGCCGCCGCTGGTGATGGGCGCCCTCTACGGCGCGTTGGGCTCGTACGCGGTGGGCTTGGCCGCTCTGGCCGCGGTCGCCGGCGGCGCGTTGGCCTTCACCGCCACCACGGTACGTCGTGCGATCGCCGAACAAGGCCGGGAACTGTCCGCGAAACGGTGTAAGTCTTGATCAAGGACGAGTGAGCAGTGATGATCGAGACGACGTCCGCGACGGACGAGAACACCAAACCGTGCATCGGCTCGGACGAGAACCTCGCCGGGACGGTGGGGCCGGCGGCGGCAGCGACCGAGGAGCCGACCCGGCGGTGTGGGCGACGCCTTGTCGAGCAGCTGGCCGCTCGTGCGGAAGCCGGCGCTTCGTCGGCTTGACCGGACTGAACAAGTGTTCAATACTTTGAACATGAGTTCAGTTTCTGATCTGACCGCGCGGGCCCGGATCCGCGACGCCGCGTTGGCCAGATTCGGCGCCGACGGCATCGCGGGGACCTCGGTGCGGGCGGTGGCCGCGGATGTGGGGGTGTCGCCGGGGCTGGTGCTGCACCATTTCGGGTCGAAGGACGGGTTGCGGCAGGCGTGTGACGACCACGTGCTCGATGCGATCCGTTCCGGTGGCGAGGCGGGGACCGACGCGCTGGGCGAGGTGTTGCGGGCCGCCACGCCGGTGCGGCGGTATCTGGCCCGGGCCTTCCTGGACGGGTCGAGTGGCGCGTCCGCCCTGTTCACCGAGATCGTGGATCGCACCGAGGCATGGCTGGCCGACGGTGAGCGCGAAGGATGGGTGCGTTCCTCGGGCGACTCCCGGGCACGCGCCGTCGTGTATGTGTCCTGGCTGCTGGCACCCCTCGTACTCGGCGATCACGTGGGACGGCTGCTGGGCGGGGATCCGGCGGAGACCGCGACCGCGGTCCGGGGAGCCAAGGCGGGGCTGGAGATGCTGACCAACGGCCTGTTCGCCGATGACCGGTGGCTGTCCGCCTACGCCGCCATCAACGGCGAAGAGCGCGCGAAGTGAGGGCGTTACTGGTCACCCACGGCACGCGGGGTGACGTGCAACCGATGCTCGCCCTCGCGGTCGCCCTGCGCGCTCGCGGACACGAGGCGTTGCTGGCCGCGCCGGACTCGTTCGCCGACGCCGCGGGGGAGTACGACGTCGAGTTCGCTTCGTTGGGTGAGGGGCCGAACCGGCTGATGAACGACCCGGTGGTGCAAGAGGCCATCGAGGGAGGCTATCGCGGAGTGCGGGGCAAGATCACCGCGGTGCGGACCGCTCAACGGGTCAAGCCGCTGATGGCGGAGGTCTTGCACAACATCGGTGTGGTCGCGAAAACGTCCCGCGCGGACATCGTCGTGCACACGACCGGGGTACCCGCTCACCACGCCGCCGAGATGCTGGGCGTGCCCGCGGTCGTCGTCGCGCTGCAACCCGGTTGGATTCCCACCGGCGACTTCCCCTGCCCGATGATGCCCTTGCCCCGCCTGCCGAGGAGGCTGAACCGCGCCACGTATCTCGCCGTGGGCGCCATACTGCGGATGTACGCCGGTATCACCACTAAGTGGCGTACCACCGAACTCGGATTGCCGCGCCGCCGGGGAAGCCACGACATCCTGCACGACGAACACGGCAAGGACCGTCCGGTCCTGCAAGCCTTCAGCCGTCAGATCACCGTCTCCGCCCGCGATTGGCCGGCTTCGGTGCACACCACCGGCTTCTGGTACCTCCCGGCGGTGACAGGCTGGGAGCCGGACGCGGAGTTGCGTGCCTTCCTCGACGCCGGCCCCGCTCCGGTCCACATCGGATTCGGCAGCATGGCAGGCCGGGACGCGCGCGGCACCCGCGCGGTGGTCGAGGAAGCGGTCGGCCGGGCCGGTGTCCGCGCGGTGCTCGCCACCGGCTGGGGCGGCATCTCCGCGGACGCCGGCACCGGCGATCTGTTCGTGATCGACCACGCCCCGCACGACTGGCTGTTCCCGCGGATGAGCGCGGTCGCGCATCACGGTGGCGGCGGCACGACCGGCGCCGCGCTGGCGGCGGGCGTACCGCAGGTGGTGTGTCCGTTCGTCGCCGACCAGCCGTACTGGGCGAACCGCGTGCACGCCGTCGGAGTCGCGCCGGCACCGATACGCCAGCAAAACCTCACGGCGGAGCGGCTCGCCGAGGCGCTGCGGCAGGCCACCGGCGACGTCGGGATGCGCGAACGAGCCGCCCGGCTCGGCCGCCAGATCCGGGCGGAGAACGGTGTGTCCACCGCTGCGGGCTTTCTTGAAACCCTGACCTGACAAGGAAATCATGGTGGAATTCACCGAAGCGGTCGCGAAGACCTTCCGGATGGACGATGAAGCGTGGCGCCGTCATGCGAACCCCTGGAGCGTGTGGACCCGCTTCGCGGCCATTCCGCTGATGCTGCTCGCGATCTGGAGCAGGACCTGGATCGGCTGGTGGTGCCTGGCGCCGATCGCGGCGGTGGTGCTGTGGCTGTTCCTCAACCCGTCGGCGTTCCCGCCGGTCGAGCCGCGCAGCTGGGCCGCCCGCGGGATCTACGGCGAACGCGTCTGGGCGCAGGACAAATCGTCGGTCCCGCCGAACCATCGCCGGGTACTGCGTGTCCTGGTCGTACTCGGCCTCGCCGGATTCGGCCTGATCACCTGGGGCCTGGTGATGCTGGATTTCTGGCCGACCCTCTTCGGGGCGGTCGTCGTCATCATGGCCCAGCTGTGGCGCATCGACAGGTTCGGCTGGCTTTGGGAACGCGCCGCGGAACAGGCGACCGCGTGAAGGTGTCAGTCTTCGTTCACTATCCGCACCGTTCCCGCGGTTCCATCGATGGTGATCAGCTGGCCGGTGGTGATTTCGTGGGTGGCGTTGCGGACGCAGATGACGGCGGGGATGCCGTATTCCCGGGCGACCGTGGGGCCGTGCGCGACCGGTGAGCCGGTTTCGGTGACCAGGCCCGCGGTGGTCAGGAACAGCGGGGTCCATCCGGGGTCGGTGGTCGGCGCCACGAGGATTTCGCCGGGCTCGATGTACGCACCGGCCGGATCCCNGCGGACGCAGATGACGGCGGGGATGCCGTATTCCCGGGCGACCGTGGGGCCGTGCGCGACCGGTGAGCCGGTTTCGGTGACCAGGCCCGCGGTGGTCAGGAACAGCGGGGTCCATCCGGGGTCGGTGGTCGGCGCCACGAGGATTTCGCCGGGCTCGATGTACGCACCGGCCGGATCCCGGATCACCCGGGCCCTCCCGGTCGCCTGGCCCGCCGCACCGGCCATGCCGGTCAGCACGCCGTCTTCGACCGGCCCCGGCGGGACAAGCGCTTCCACGTCGGTTCCATCGGAGAGCAAGGCGCCCGGGACAGTGGACCGCCGCAACTCCCGTCGGTGGTCCGCGCGGCGTGAGGCGACCAGCCGGCGGTGGTCGGTGGCGTCATGGACGGCCGCGCGCGCTTCGTCGAGTGTGAGGAACATGATGTCCTCGCGACTCTTCAGCAGGCCGCGCGACACGAGATCATCACCGATGAGGAGGAGTTGGCGCCGGGAGGCTCGGATAGCGGGCAGCCACGCGAATTTCCCGATCTCCCGCAGCCCGGTGAGCTTACGCGACCGGCGCATGAGGAAGGTCGCGATCCGCCCGCGGACCGGCCGCCGGCGCCGAGCCCGGCGGGCCAGCGTCTCGATCATCGCTTCGGCCTTGTGCGCGGCTTGGCGGAAACGCCGGTCCGGGGCCAGCTCGGGGTCATCCACGCGGAGGTAGTTGGCGATCGTGGCGAACAACGGCGCCGGATCCTCGTCCCAGCGGGGCATGCCGACATCGATCTCGGCTGCCGCGCGCATGCCGTACCTGTCGAGGAACCCGGCCATGCCGATGTCGGGCAGCCGCCCGGTGCGATACCGCGCCGCCAGTTCGTCCGGTGTGATGCCGAGGAAGATGTCGCGGTGCTTGCGCGCGTTCACCGCGAGGTTCCAGAGGAGCAGGTCCATCTCGGTGGTCACGTTGTGAGGCATCCCGCCCAGGACGATGTCGAGTTCCTCGTTGGAGGCGATGCCTTTCAGCAGACCGGAGGGCGCCGCGCCGAGGAGGATCCCGGCCATCAAGGGCCCCATGAGCCCCAGCATGCCGCGGCTCATGATCGCCCGGTGTGAGTCCTCGATGACCCACCTCAGTCGTTCCGCCGTGGTGGCCGGGTTCGAGGGCGGTACGGTCAGGCGCCGGATCTCCTCGACCGCACGGTACGAGCGGACACGCGCCGCGTCCGGGCGGGCGACGCTCGACGCGATTCCGGCGACCATGCTCGGCGCCAGCAACGCCGTGGCCCTGAGGAGGTTCCCCAGCCGGAACGGAAGACCACGCCGCGGGGCGAAGCGGGGATCGGTCATCATGTGCTCGACGGCCCCCTGCACTCGCGGCCCGTACACCTGCAAGGACGTCGACAAGCGTTTGCGCATGGCCTTGTGCCGGACGAAGTCGGTCAGGTCGAAATAGAGCCGTCCACCGATGGGAACCATACGAGGCAGCGGATCCCGCGGATCGCCATGGACCCCGTGTGCGTGGAACCACAGCGCCGATCCGGCCTTCAGCAGAGAGATCCCCATCGGCGTGCAGGGGCGGAGCATGCCCTGGATATGGCCGAACTCGAGATACAGCCGGGTCTCACCGGTGTCCGGTGGCGACGGGAACAGGGTGGTGATCGGCCGTGACTGCAGCAACCACAGCACGCCGTCGGAATCGATCGCCCACTCGATGTCCTGTGGAGAGCCGAAATGCCGTTGCAGGCGCAGGCCGGCGTCCCGGAGTTTTTCGAGTTCTTGTGTGCCGAGACATCCTTCGGGCAGCTGTGGCACGGTTCGCGCGTGCCCGAGAACATAGTGATCGGGCACGACAGTGCCGTCGACGATCGCCGTTCCCAAACCTGGAGCGGCGTCGATGATCATCTCGGTGCGGCAACCGGTGATCGGGTTGGCGGTGAACAGAACACCGGCCACCACGGGGTCGATCATCCGCTGGATCACCACCGCCATGGCGGCGTCGTCGATGCCGGCGGCGGCGCGGTAGGCCACGGCCCGGTCGGAATGCAGGGAATCCCAGCACTTGTGGATGGCATCGACGAGCGACGCGGGCCCGTTGACATCGAGGAAGGTGTCCTGCTGACCGGCGAAGCTGGCTTCCGGCAGATCCTCCGCAGTGGCGCTGGAACGCACCGCGACCTGGCCGCTGCCAAGCCGCTCGTAGGCGCCGATCACCTCGTTTTCGGGGAGGTCTCTCGACGAGTACGCCTCGACGGTCAAGCAAAAGCCGTCCGGGACGCGCTCGCCCGCCTTGATCATCTCACCGAGGCCGGCGGCCTTCCCGCCTACCAGGTCGATCATCGACGCATCGATCTCGGACAGACGGATCAGTTTCATCTCTCCTCCTCCTGTGGTGGACTCAGGTGATTCGGCGGCTGGTTCGATATGCCATCGCGGCGAGGAGCGCCAGCGATCCGATGCCGCACGGGATCGTGTGTTCAGCGTTGCCGAGGAGCAGGGTTCCGGCGAAGGCAAGGAGAAGCCCGACCAGTACCGCGCCGCTAGAGCTGCAGTGTTCTTCTTTGCCGGTGCGGTATCGAGATGCCGCCGGTAGAGCGCGGTCCAGACCTCCAGCTGACCCCATGGCGGTGAGTCCATGGCGGACCGATGGCGAAGGACGGTTGTGCCAGCTGCCGGAATGGCCATGTCGGTGGACCAGCCCCGGCCGCGGCAAGGACCCGCAGAGCCGAGGCGACTGCCTGCCGGCCGACTCGCAGCCGCCGGTGGAGATCCTCGAGGGAACACGGGGCTTCGACCAGGATGTCCAGGATTTCGACCACGTGGGTCGACTGACCAGCCGGGCCAGCTCCGCGATGGAGTGATCGGACACTGGCCGTAGCTCCCCTTCCCGCGTCGGGATGGTTGGGCCTACACGATAGGCGCGCATTGTCGACCTTGACGTTTTCTCAACGGGGTTGGACCGGCCGGACGACGCCGGTCACCCGGCCTTCCAGTGCCGTCTCGCCTTCTGCAGCAGTAACGAGCGAGCCGCGTCACCCGTCGGGATCATCGCGGGGACCCGCACGCTTACCCGTAAGGGCGAGCCATAACAGGCTGAAGACTGTGATCGCCAGGCCCAACGTGTCGGTCCACTGTCCTGTGAATTCACTGTCGAGCCAGACGAGAACCCAGCCGAGTACCGCGGGAAGCTGCAGGTACCAGTAACGCCGCGGAATGCCGCCAAGCAGCACCATGAACAGCACCGCGAACACCAGGGCGGGGTTGACGGTGCCCATCAGGAACTTTCTTTCTGTGCCTGGGCTTCCGGGCGTCCTGTCGGCAGGTTGTCGGGTGGTTCGATTCTGAGTGCCTTGGCGACGGGGACGTCGGTAGAGGAGTGCAGGACGATCGACAAGGCGATCGTGATGGCGACGAGGTCGAAGACGTGCTCCCCAGCGGGAATCCCGGCCTGGAGCGCGAGCAGGCCGTAAACGACGGACGCGAAACCCTTCGGCCCGAACCAGGCAGCGACCGATCGTTCCCGTGCGGGCAGCGGAGTGCGGATCAGGGAGAACATCATCGCGGCGGGCCGGATCAGCACGATGGCAATGACCGCGACGGCCCAGTCGCCCAAGCTGAGATGTGACAGCCGCTCGGGCGTGATGAGAGCGCCGAACACGAGCAAAGCGGCGAACTTCGTCGTTTCCGAGAGCAGGTCACCGAAGTGTTCGAAGTGCTCGGCCGAGACGCGGTCCATCGTCGCCAATGTGGCGCCGGCGGCGAATGCGGCGAGGTACGGGTTCGCGTGGGTGAGGTGGCAGGTTGCGTAGAGGATGACCGCGACCGCCAATGGTCCCAGTGCTTGGAGGCGCGGTTCAGCGGTCAGGACTTTCAGTCGCCAGGCGAGTGCGATGGCTGCGGGAATGGCGACACCGAGTACGAGACCGGCGACGAGTTCGATCGCGATTCCGCCGAAATCGGTGTCCCGGTTCGCGGCGGTGGCCAAGAAGATCAGTACGAACGGCAGGGCAAGACCGTCGTTGAGCCCGGATTCGACGTTGAGAAGCCTGCGCAGGCGCAGTGGCACGTCGGTCCGGCCGACGATGGCCGACGCGAAGACCGGGTCGGTCGGGGACAGAATGGCACCGATCAGGAACGAGGTGGTCCAGTCCAGGCCGGTGAGGTAGTGGGTGGGCACGGCGATTCCGACCATGGTCAAGGGCATCGCCAATCCGAGTGCGCGGCCGGAGAGCCGCCATCCCTCCTTCAAGGAGGGCAGACTGGCGCGCTGGCCGTCGGTGAACAGCACCGTGAAGAGGGCCAAGTCGGCGAGCCCGGTCACGAAGGCGCCGTTCGACGGGATGTCGACCAGCCCGAAGCCACCTTGCCCGATCAGTGCACCGGCGACCAGGAACAATAACGCGGTGGAAAGCACGGTCCGGGCCGCGAGCCCGGACAACGACACGCTGATCAACAGCACCAGACCGAACGCCAAAGCGAGCGCCATCACAACCCCGTCCACGTCGAATGGCCCACCCGTCATGGATGGGTCATGCCGACCAGGCTTCCCGGCGCTCCGCGCGTAAAGATGCCGTATGGCAGCCGCAGATGCAAACCAGCGACCGGGCGGTTCGGGATGCAGGTGTCAGGCGCGAGGTGCTGGAGGCAGCGGCGGCGGGTCTTCGTCGGCGACGTGCTTGTGCTGGCGCTCGACGGTCGTTCGCGGGGTTCGTGACCGCGGCCAACGCGTGAGCACGGGGCCGATGGTGGCGAGAATGAGGACGTAGGCGGTCACGATAGGACCGAGTGTTGCGCTTGCCGCGCCCGCGAGGCTGACGATCACGATCGAGAACTCGCCGCGAGGGACCAGGATGGTGCCTGCCCTCGTCCGTCCTCGGGACCCGGCGCCGTCGCGTCGCGCGGCAAGCCATCCTGTCGCGAACTTGGTCGCGATACCGGCGGCGGCGAGTGCCATCGCCGTGGGGAGCACGGGTAGCAGATCGGCGGGGCTCACGGCGAATCCAATGGCCAAGAAGAAGGCGGCGGCGAACAGGTCCCTCAGGGGTGAGAGCACTGTCCGCGTGCGTTCTGCGGCTTCCCCGGTGAGTGTCAGGCCGATCAGGAACGCACCTACAGCGGCTGACACATCCACCAGTTCCGCCAGCTGTTCGTAGTCATGGGCTCACTGCCAAGCATGGGGACAGGTTCGGTCAGCGGAACCGGTCCGGCCAATGGACCGGTTCCGCTGACCGAACCGCACTACGGGACGAGAACGGCACGGCCGCGAACCCGGCCGGCCCGCAGTATCGCTGGACCCTCAGCCGGAGTTCCCCCGCGGACAGCCGCTTCACCAGGTCACCGGCTACCTCGCGGGCCCGGCGTTCCTGCCGGATCATGTTGACCGGCAGCAAAGCCACGTCATCGAGAAGCCAGGACGGCAGGTCGACGCGGGCTTCGGTGCCCGTCACGTACCCCACCACCACGGCGCGGCCTCCCTGGCGGACCCAGCGAGTGCGGGCCACGAGTCCGTCACCGCCGAGCGTGTCGACCAACAGGGACGCCGGACGCTCTTCGGCGAGCCTGTGGGTGCCGGAAACGTTGTCATGAGTGTCGACGAGCTGATTCGTGGCGTGTGGGCGGGTGGTTGATGGGTGACGGTGCCGTGGTTCATGATCACATGCTGTGATCATGAGGCTTCTGTATTTGCTGGTGACGCGGGTGTTCGGTTTGCTGGTGCTGTGCTCGCGGTCGAATGCTGCGAAGGATGCGGAGATCTTGGTGTTGCGTCATCAGCTCGCGGTGCTTCGGCGTCAGGTGGCGCGGCCGCGTTTGACCTGGGCTGGATCGTGCGGTGCTGACGGCGTTGGTGCGGCAAGTACCGAATTGGCGTCGGTTGCGGTTAATCGTGTCGCCGCGCACGATCCTGCGGTGGCATGCGGCGCTGGTGCGACGTCGGTGGACCTACGGGGGTCGACGGGGTCGGCCGGCTGTTGCCGTGGTGATCCGCCGGTTGGTGGTGGAGATGGCGAGGGACAATCCGTCGTGGGCTACCGGCGAATTCACGGCGAACTGGGATACACGATTGCGCCCTCGACAGTGTGGAAGATCCTCAATGATAGGGGAGTGGACCCGACACCGCGCCGATCGGGACCGACGTGGAAGCAGTTCCTCATCGCCCAGGCCAAAGGCATTCTGGCGATGGACTTCTTTCACGTGGACACGGTGTTGCTGCGCCGGTTGTACGTGTTGTTTGTCGTCGAGCATGATCGTCGCCGGGTGCATATCGTTGGGGCGACGGTTCATCCGACTGCGGAGTGGCTGGTGCAGCAGGCCCGGAACCTGCTGGTGGACCTCGGCGACCGAGTGGACAGTTTGCGGTTTCTGATCCGTGACCGCGACGCGAAGTTCACGGCCGCGTTCGATGAGGTGTTCACGTCGGTCGGCATCGACATCCTGCGGAGCCCTGTCCGAGCTCCTCGGGCGAACGCGATCGCCGAGCGATGGGTAGGCAGTGTGCGTCGCGAATGTCTGGATCGGATACTCATCGTCAACCAGCGTCACCTGGAGCAAGTGCTGGCCGAGTATGTCGATCACTTCAACCAGCATCGGCCCCATCGCTCCTTGAACCAACGGCCGCCCGATCGAGTCCTGGTACCCGGCCGCGTGACCGGCACGGGACGGGTTCGTCGGCGTGATCGGCTCTGCGGACTGATCCACGAATATCAGCAGGTCGCATGACGTGACACAGTTCTCGGCACCCACAGGCTCGAGACGGCTCCGAGGGCCATCGCCATTTCATCGCCATTGAACGACTGAAGCCCCGCCCCTCCGAGGAGGAGCAGGGCTTCTGACCTGCGAAAACAGATGGTGCGCGATACTGGGATTGAACCAGTGACCTCTTCCGTGTCAGGGAAGCGCTCTCCCGCTGAGCTAATCGCGCGAGGTGGAGACGGGATTCGAACCCGTGTACACGGCTTTGCAGGCCGTTGCCTCGCCTCTCGGCCACTCCACCGTGTCAGGCCCGAGAGGGCCTTCCGAGCGGATGACGGGATTCGAACCCGCGACCCTCACCTTGGCAAGGTGATGCGCTACCAGCTGCGCTACATCCGCCGAGCGGATGACGGGATTCGAACCCGCGACCCTCACCTTGGCAAGGTGATGCGCTACCAGCTGCGCTACATCCGCAGAGCGGATGACGGGATTCGAACCCGCGACCCTCACCTTGGCAAGGTGATGCGCTACCAGCTGCGCTACATCCGCACATCCTCGGTCTGGCTGAAGCTCAAAACCTCGCGGTTCTGTTCCTCACCCCGTCGCCGTGGTGTGTGTGAACACTATCGGACCCCGAAATCGGCCCTGCAACCGGGGTGCCACTTGCTGTTCGCAAGCCCGTCATCAGGCCAGATCGTTGGGGATCAGGTGGGTCAGGGCGTCGTCGACGTCGACCCAGAGGTGCTCGTTGCCCGGGAGCACGACGTCGTAGGTCCGGTCGAGGAAGTCGGCCAGCTCCTGGGCGGACGCCTCGAACATGGCGTGCCCGGACGGCGAGTTCAGTTCGATGAGGACGGACTCGGGGTCTTCGACGGAGGGGCGGATGCGTACGTCGCCGTCGCCCGCGTCGGCCAGGAGGCCGTCCGCGAGGAGGTCGCGCGCGTAGACCCACTCGACCCAGCCGGCGCGGCCGGTGCGGAAGGCGGCCACGACCGCGTACGGGTCGCGTGTGTCGTATCGCAGTTCAACCTTGACCGGAACCGCGGGGGTCCGCGGTGCCAGGAGGTCGAACACCGCCGTCGAGCGGAGCGTCACGTGATCGTTGCGCATCGTCCTACCCTTCGTCTCCTTCCCGGCCCGGTCGAACCGAGTGGCGATGATGTGACGTATCGGCCGGCTGATCGGAACGCGGTTTTGCCGCAGATCACCCGGACGGGGTCATCGGACCCCGGTCACCCCATCATCACCCGCGCGACGCGCAGCCATCCATGCGCCCTGCAGGCAGTCCACATGTACATACTGCGCGGTTTAGTCGTCACGCGATAGCACCGTCGCACGAATGTCGAAACGCGTCGCGGGCGGCCCCCGGCCGGGACAACCCCGGCTAGCTCGCGGTTGTTCGCTCCGTATTTGCTGGTGAGCGGAGTGTGGTCGGGCGGAACCACCCGTTTGCAGGCCCCCTAAAGTCGTGGGGTAGAGTCTGCCGGACACCGCGAGCGGGCGATTAGCTCAGCGGGAGAGCGCTTCGTTCACACCGAAGAGGTCACTGGTTCGATCCCAGTATCGCCCACCGGATGAAGGCCCTGGACCGATGGTCCGGGGCCTTGATTCATTCTCGGGGGTGCGCCGTCCGGCGGCATTCGATCCCCAGGTCGGACGCGGGTTGTGTGGGGGCGGTACTTCTGCCGTCCCGGGCGGCGCCACCGGCGCGGCCGAATCCGCTCGCCTGGTCGACGGCCGCGGTTCGACGATCTCCGAAGCCTCTCGTTCCGGCCGGTGTGGACACTCGTCGGAGACCGCGTGTCACGTCGTGAAAATGTCGCATGATCCGGCCATCGAGACAACTTTGTGATCCTCGGCACGAAGCGTCCGCCGAAAGGTCCAGACCACAAGAAAGGTGATGTGGGACATGGCCGGACGGCTCACCTGTCCGGCCGCGGCGGCGGGGTCGCCGTGATGCTGACGTGATGTGACGAAACGCCACTCCGGTGACCGATTGACAAGGTAGGTCGGCTCGCGGTGGGCGAGTCCGGCCGGCGGCCGTCCACCGGGGTCGCTAAATCCACAGTGGACCGACCGGAGATCGACTCGTGTGAATAGTCCACTGTGGAGTTTTCGGGGCTGTTCGGCCGATCGGGGAGGCGGTGCTCCAAGTGGCCGCGAGTCAGGAGAATTCGTGACTACTTTGAGTAGTTGTTCGCAGGATACGGTCTATTACGCATCGTCATCATGTTGTTATCGACACGGCATTCATTTGCCGGATGCTCGCCAAGGGTGTGGCTGGAAATCCTTGTAACGATGGCCGGAGAGTGGCCGATACCTTGGCGTGTGTCGCCCCATCGGCCGCGGAGAGACCTTGAGAATCGATCACTCTTCGAGATCACTCTCATTTACTCAGCGTGTTGATCCGGCGTTCGGGAATCCCCACTCCGGGAGGTCTGATGGAAGAGTCGGTGCGGCCGTCGTCCACCGTCAACGGGACGCCGCAGCACATCGACCTCCAGTCGGTCCCGCTTCCCCCGCAACGGGATACGGGCAATGCCGCCGCGGTCGGCACGATGCCGGCACGGCCGCCTTACGCGGCTTGGGAATCGCGCTACCGCGCGTGGGTCATCGGTAGTGACGTTTTCACCGCTTTCGTGCTCATCGTGATGAGCGCCTTCTTGATCGATCGATCCGATCCGCATGACATGCACGCGCTCGGTACCGCCGCGGCCTTCCTGTTCGGGTTGTCGGTCTGCCGCGCCTGGAGTCCGCGTGTGCTGGGCGAGGGCGCGGAGGAGTACCGGACGCTGGGGCGCGGCTTGGTGACCACGGCCGTTCTGGTCGCGTTGGGCGGCCTGCTCTTCGGCGCGCTCGCCGTGCAGCCGTGGGTCTTCATCGTCGTCCCGATGATCTCCGTCTTCATGTTCCTGCAGCGATACGCGCTGAGACAGGTGCTGCACCGGCGCAGGCGGCTCGGTGAATGCCTGCTGCCGGTGCTCGCGGCCGGAAGCCCCGACACGGTCGCCGACCTGATCGCGCGCACCAAGGCCGATCCGCATGTCGGCTGGCGGGTGGAAGCCGTCTGCACGTATTCCGGTGCCGGAGCGGAACGGGGGAGCGGCGAGGTGGAAGGCGTCCCGATCGTCGGGAAGCTCGACGACCTCGCGGGCCACGTCCGCCGTGGCGGCTACCGGGTGGTCGCCGTGACGGCCGATCAGCACTGGAACCCGAAACGCCTGCAGCGGCTCGCCTGGGACCTCGAAGGCACCTCGGCCGAGATGGTGGTCGCGCCGATGCTGATGGAGGTCGCCGGTCCCCGGCTGAACGTCTCCGGCGTGCTCGGCATGCCGCTGCTGCGGGTCACCGCGCCGATGTTCACCGGCGGCCGCCGCCTGGTGAAGGAGGCGCTCGACCGGTTCGGTTCCGCCCTGCTCCTCACCCTCGTTTCCCCGTTGCTGCTGGCGATCGCCGTCGCGATCCGGCTCGACGACCGCGGCCCGGTGATCTACCGCCAGCGCCGCGTCGGCCGCGACGGCCACACCTTCACGATGCTGAAGTTCCGCACGATGGTCACGAACGCCGACAAGCTGAAGCGGGAGCTCCAGGCGGACAACGAAGGCGCGGGCCCGTTGTTCAAGATGCGGAAGGATCCGAGGGTCACCCGGGTCGGTGGTCTGCTTCGCCGGTACTCCCTCGACGAGCTGCCGCAGTTGTTCAACGTCGTGAGCGGGCGCATGTCGCTCGTCGGCCCTCGCCCGCCGCTGCCCGAGGAGACCGCGAAGTACGCTCCGGACGCGCGGCGCCGTCTCCTGGTCAAGCCGGGGCTGACCGGGCTGTGGCAGGTCAGTGGCCGCAGCGACCTCAGCTGGGCCGAGAGCATCCGCCTCGACCTGCGTTACGTCGAGGACTGGTCGCTCGCCCTCGACCTGGTGATCCTCTGGAAGACCTTCCGCGCCGTGGTGCAGGGACGGGGTGCCTACTGACGCTTTCCTGTGACCGTACCCACACGAAGAGATAGTTGAGCGAGAAATAGTTCAGCGCTCAACTAGGTTGGGACGGGTACAGGACGCGTACGGAAGGAAGATCCACCCATGACCACCAGCGTTGAGCCGACCGAAGCCTTGAACCTCCCGCAGGACGTTCAGGACCTGCTGTTCCGCGAGGCCCGTACCGCGAACAGCTTCAGCGACGAGCCGGTGACCGACGAGCAGATCCGCGCGATCTACGAGCTGGTCAAATGGGCCCCGACATCGATGAACAACCAGCCGCTGCGCGCGCTGGTGATCCGCACCGAAGAGGGCAAGAAGCGCCTCGCCCCGCTGATGTCCGAGGGCAACCGCGCCAAGACCGAAGCCGCGCCGGTGACGGTCGTGCTGGCCGCCGACACCGAGTTCCACGAGAACCTGCCGCGTACGTTCCCGCACTTCCCAGGCGCCAAGGACCTGTTCGCCGACGAGGCGGGCCGGGTCGAGACCGCCAAGCTCAACGCGCTGCTGCAGGTCGGCTACTTCATCATCGGTGTCCGGGCCGCCGGGCTGGCCGCCGGCCCGATGACCGGCTTCGACGCCGAGGGCATCGACAAGGAGTTCTTCGCGGGCAAGCCGTGGAAGTCCCTCGTCGTGATCAACGTCGGCAAGCCGGGCGACAACCCCTGGTTCGACCGCCTGCCGCGGCTGGACTTCGACGAGGTCGTCGAGACCGTCTGACCTCGTTCCCCGGTACGCGAAGGCCTTCTTCCGATGGGAAGGAGGCCTTCGTGGTGCTTGGGGTAATGCGCGTGAGCCGCGCGGTGGGTGACGACTAACATCACACGAAACATCCGCCTTCATCGCGAGGAGTCCATCGTGTCCCAGCCGTCGTCAGTAGCAGCCGCAACCGCCCCCCGCGTGGTGGTACCGGCCGGCACTACGGCGGGCACCGCGGTCCGCGAAGCCGGGCTGCCGACCAAGGGGCCGGACACGATCGTCGTCGTGCGCGATGCCGAGGGGAACCTCCGCGACCTTTCCTGGGCCCCGGAGTCCGAGGTCGAGGTCGAAGCCGTCGCGGCGAACACCGAGGACGGCCGCAGCGTCATCCGTCACTCGGCCGCCCACGTGCTCGCTCAGGCCGTGCAGCAGCAGTTCCCGCAGGCCAAGCTCGGCATCGGGCCGCCGGTCAAGGACGGTTTCTACTACGACTTCGCCGTCGACACCCCGTTCACCCCGGAAGACCTGCAGGCGCTCGAAAAGCGCATGAAGCAGATCGTGAAGGGCGCGCAGCAGTTCTCCCGCCGCGTCTTCGACTCGGTCGATGAGGCGAAGAAGGAACTGGCCGACGAGCCGTTCAAGCTGGAACTCGTGGACATCAAGTCCGATGTGGACACCTCCGAGGTGATGGAGGTGGGCGGCGGCGAGCTGACCATCTACGACAACCTCGACCCGCGCACCAAGGAGCGCGTGTGGAGCGACCTCTGCCGCGGCCCGCACGTGCCGACCACCAAGTTCATCCCGGCGTTCAAGCTCACCCGCGTCGCCGCCGCGTACTGGCGCGGTGACGACAAGAACCCGCAGCTGCAGCGGATCTACGGCACCGCTTGGGAATCCGCCGAGGCGCAGGACGTCTACCTGGAGCGCCTGGCCGAGGCCGAGCGGCGCGACCACCGCAAGCTCGGGGTCGAGCTGGACCTGTTCTCCTTCCCCGACGAGATCGGCTCGGGGCTGCCGGTGTTCCACCCCAAGGGCGGGATCATCCGGCAGGAGATGGAGAACTACTCGCGCCAGCGGCACGTCGAAGCCGGGTACGACTTCGTCTACTCGCCGCATATCACCAAGGGCGCGCTGTTCGAGACCTCCGGTCACCTCGACTGGTACCGCGACGGCATGTACCCGGCGATGCACCTCGACGCCGAGCACAACGAGGACGGTTCGGTCCGCAAACCCGGCCAGGACTACTACCTCAAGCCGATGAACTGCCCGTTCCACGACCTGATCTTCCGTTCGCGCGGGCGCTCCTACCGGGAACTGCCGCTGCGGATGTTCGAGTTCGGCTCCGTGTACCGCTACGAGAAGTCCGGCGTGATCCACGGCCTGACCCGCGTGCGCGGCATGACGCAGGACGACGCGCACATCTTCTGCACCCTGGAGCAGGTTCCCGGTGAGCTGAAGTCCCTTTTGGACTTTGTGCTGAACCTGTTGCGCGACTATGGTCTCGACGACTTCTACCTCGAACTGTCCACTCGGAACGAAGAGAAGTACATCGGTTCCGAAGAGGTCTGGGCCGAGGCGACCGAGGTGCTGCGCACGGCCGCCGTGGACTCCGGGCTGGAACTGGTGCCGGATCCGGGTGGCGCCGCGTTCTACGGGCCGAAGATCTCCGTGCAGGCGAAGGACGCGCTGGGCCGCACCTGGCAGATGTCGACCATCCAGCTGGACTTCATGCTGCCCGAGAAGTTCGAGCTGGAGTACACCGCGGGCGACGGCAGCCGTCAGCGCCCGGTGATGATCCACCGCGCGCTGTTCGGTTCGATCGAGCGGTTCTTCGGCGTGCTGACCGAGCATTACGCGGGCGCGTTCCCGGCGTGGCTTTCGCCCGTCCAGGTGGTCGGTATCCCGATCACCGAGGACCAGGTCGAGCACCTGCGTGGGGTCGAGAAGGCGCTGCGGGCCAAGGGGATCCGGGTCGACGTCGACGCGAGCGACGACCGGATGCAGAAGAAGATCCGCACCCACACCACGCAGAAGGTGCCCTTCATGCTCCTGGCGGGCGCGAAGGACGTCGAGGCGGGCGCGGTGTCGTTCCGGTTCCGCGACGGCGGCCAGATCAACGGTGTCCCGGTGGCCGACGCGGTCGAGGCGATCGCCGGCTGGGTCCAGCGCCGCGAGAACGCTTCGCCGACCGTGGCGGGCTTGGAGGCGGTACTCCGGTGACGGGCCCCGATGGCCCTGAAGTCGTCGGACAGGACGGTGTGGGGGTCCCGGACGCGTTGCAGCGCCTGTGGACCCCGCACCGGCTCGCCTACGTGCAAGGGTCGAAGAAGCCCGACGAGGGCTGCCCGTTCTGCCATCTTCCCGGCAAGAGCGACGAGGACGCGCTGATCATCGCGCGCGGGAAGACCGTGTACGTGGTGCTGAACCTGTACCCGTACAACCCCGGTCACCTGATGGCCGTGCCGTACCGCCATGTCGCGGACTACACGGACCTGACGGCGGAAGAGACCGCCGAGGTGGCGGAGTTCACCCAGCACGCGATGCGGGTGATCCGGGAGGTTTCGTCGGCGCACGGGTTCAACATCGGGATGAACCAGGGCGTGATCGCCGGCGCGGGGATCGCCGCGCATCTGCACCAGCACGTGGTGCCGCGATGGGGCGGCGACGCGAACTTCATGCCGGTGATCGGGCATACGAAGGTGCTGCCGCAGTTGCTGGGGGAGACCCGGCAACTTCTGGCGGGTGCCTGGTAGATCGCCTGGGCCGTGAAGCGCGTGAAGGCCCCCTTCCCTCGGCTCAGCCGAGGGAAGGGGGCCTTCACGCGCAGTGGCTCAGGCGTTGAGCGCGGCCTGCAGCTCGATGTCGATCTTGACCTTCTCGGACAGGAAGGCGTTGCCCTCCGGGCCGATGCCGAAGTCGCGACGGTTCACGGTCGCGGTGGCCGAGACGCCGAGGGTGGTGGCGTTGTCGTTGGCCGGGTTGGTGCCGATGCCGTTGAACTCGGCCTCGAGCGAGACCGGGACGGTCTTGCCGCGCCAGGTGAGCTCGCCGTCGATGACGTAGTCGCCACCGTCCTCGCGGATGCCGGTGGAGCGGAACGTGATGACCGGGTGCTCGTCGACGTGGAAGAAGTCCTCGGACTTGAGGTGCGTGTCGCGCCCGTCGACACCGCTGGCGACCGACGAGGCGTCGATCTCGACGGTGACCGACGAGTCGAGGATGTTGTCGGCGGTGACGACCTCACCGGTGAAGGCGGTGAAGTTGCCCCGGGACTTGGCCAGGCCGAGGTGCTTCACGGTGTAGGCGATGTCGGAGTGGGCGGTGTCGATCGTCCACTTGCCTGCGACATAGCCCGGGATCTCGGTGGTGGTCATTAAAGTCGATCTCCAAAAAGTCTGGGTGCGTTCGTGGTGAACCCTCGTCTGGTTGAGCGCTCAACCATGACTGTAGCGCAATTTGGTTGAGCGTTCAACCAGGGGTAGAATGGGTGGCATGTCCGAACCCCGATGGCTCTCCGACGAGGAGCAAAAAGTCTGGCGCGACTTCTCCGCGGCCACGCGCATGCTGCAAGCGCACCTGGAGGGCCAGCTTCAGCACGAGGCGGGCATGCCCCACACCTACTACGAAGTGCTCGTCGCCCTGTCCGAGGCGCCGGACCGGCGGCTGCGGATGAGTGAACTGGCGGACGCGCGCAAGGCGTCGCGCAGCAGGCTCTCGCACGCGGTCGCGCGGCTCGAGGCCAACGGCTGGGTGCGCCGCGAGTCGTGCCCCACCGACAAACGCGGTTCCTGGGCGGTGCTCACTCCCGCGGGTTTCGCCGCGCTGGAGGAGGCCGCGCCCGGGCACGTCGAGGCCGTCCGCGAGAGCCTTTTCGACCCGCTGACCCCCGAACAGGTGAAGGCGCTCGGCGAGATCAGCGCCGCCGTCCTGGGGCGGCTGTCACCGAAATGCGCCGCCGCCGAGGCGGAACTGGCGCTGCGGGAAGAGACCCTCGCGAACCTCGAGGACTCGGCCGAACTGGCCAAAGCGGACTGACCGGAACCCGGTCCGGGGGCGGGCGCGACGACGGGTGTCGGTGCGGGTGGATAGGCTTCGGGCGGCCACCCGACCCTGCTGCTTAGGTGCACCTGAAGAACCGATGCTCAACATTTTCGCGCGCGCCTCCGTTTCCCGCGTCACCGACCCGATGGGGAAGGTGCTCGTGCGCGCCGGTCTGACCCCGAACGCGATGACCGTCATCGGCACGGCCGGGGCGGTGCTGTGCGCGCTCGGGTTCTTTCCCAACGACATGCTGCTGTGGGGCACCTTCACCGTCTGGGGCTTCGCGATGCTGGACCTGCTCGACGGCGCGATGGCGCGCGCCCGCGGGTACGGCACGGCGTTCGGCGCGGTCCTCGACGCGACATGCGACAGGCTGGTCGACGGCGCGTTGTTCGCCGCGATCGCGTGGTGGTGCTTCGTCCACGACGACAACCGCCCTGCCGCGGCCGCCGCGCTGATCTGCCTGGTACTCGCGCAGGTCATCTCGTACGTCAAGGCCCGCGCCGAGGCTTCCGGGCTGGAGGCGGACGGCGGGCTCGTCGAACGTGCGGAACGCCTGATCATCGCCCTCGTGGGAACCGGACTGCACGGTCTGGGCGTTCCGTACACCGTGGACATCACCCTCTGGCTGCTCGCGGTGCTTTCGGTGATCACCCTGCTGCAGCGGACGGCCGCGGTGGCCAAGGCGGCGAGGGCCGCCAAGGCGGCCGGGCCACCCGCCGCGGAGGGCGGGGCATGAGCGGGTTCTCCCAGCGGCTCAGCGACTTCGGGTACGCGGCGGGCTGGCGGCTCGCGCGCTGGCTGCCGGAGTCGGCGGGCGCGGTGACGTTCGGGCTCGGCGCCGACCTGGCCGTCCGGCGGGACGGCGGCGGCGTGCGTCAGCTGCGGCGCAACCTCGCCAGGGTCGTACCGCAGGCCGACGGCGTCGAACTCGACGAACTGACCCGCCGCGCGATGCGCTCCTACGCCCGCTATTGGCACGAGATGTTCCGGCTGCCCTCGATGGACCACAAGGAGGTCAGTCGCAAGGTCGCCCAGTCGATCACCGGCGTGGAGAACCTCGACGCCGCCCTCGCCGAGGGCAACGGCGCGGTGATGGCGCTGCCGCACAGCGGGAACTGGGACGCCGCCGGCGTCTGGCTGGCGGACTATCTCGGCGGTTTCACCACGGTCGCGGAGCGGCTGAAGCCCGAGTCGCTGTACCAGCGGTTCGTGTCCTACCGGGAATCGCTCGGCTTCGAGATCGTCCCGCTGACCGGCGACAGTTCCGCGATGCGCGTGCTGCTCAAGCGCCTGCGGGAGAACAAGGCGATCTGCCTGGTCGGCGACAGGGATCTGACGAATTCCGGCGTACCGGTGAAGTTCTTCGGCGAGCAGACCCGGATGCCGGGCGGGCCCGCCAGGCTGGCCGCCACCACCGGTGCCGCGCTGATCCCGGCAGGCTGCTGGTTCACCGAGGACGGCTGGCAGATCCGGCTGCATCCGCGGATCCGGGTGACGAACCGGTCCGAGGTCCCTGCGGCCACGCAGGCGCTGGCGGACATCTTCGCCGGGGACATCGCGGCGCATCCGGCCGACTGGCACATGATGCAGAAGTTCTGGCTCTCCGACTTCGAAGCCGGGGAACAGGCCGCCCTCGGCGAAGCGAGCTGAGCCGATGGCTCAGGCGCGGGTCATGAAGATCGGGATCGTCTGCCCGTACTCGTTCGACGTACCGGGCGGCGTGCAGGGCCACGTCATCGATCTCGCGAAGGCGTTGCTGGCACGCGGGCATCAGGTCTCCGTCCTCGCTCCGGCGGACGATGATTCCGACGTCCCGGATTTCGTCGTCCCCGCGGGGAAGGCGCTCGGCATCCCGTACAACGGCTCCGTCGCGCGGCTGCAGTTCGGCCCGGTGTCCTACGCCAGGGTGCGGCGGTGGATCCGCGACGGCGACTTCGACGTCCTGCACCTGCACGAGCCGGCCGCGCCGAGTCTTTCGCTCTTGGCGCTGAAGGTCGCGGACGGCCCGATCGTGGCGACCTTCCACACCGCGACGACGCGTTCGCGCACCCTGGCGGCGTTCCAGCCGGTGCTGCGGCCGCTGCTGGAGAAGATCACCGCGCGGATCGCGGTTTCGGCACTGGCCCGCAGGGTCCAGGTGGAACACGCCGGCGGCGACGCGGTCGAGGTGCCCAACGGCGTCGACGTCGACTTCTTCTCCCGCGCGCTCCCGCTGGACGGCTACCCGCGCGCGGGCGGCACGGTCGGCTTCGTCGGGCGGTACACCGAGCCCCGCAAGGGGATGGGAGTACTGCTGGAGGCGTTGCGGATGCTGCTGCCGGAGTTCGAGGAACTGCGCCTGCTGGTCGTCGGCCGTGGCGACGCCGATCAGCTCCGCCGCGAGGCCGGGCCGGAGCTGGCGCCGCATATCGACCTGCTCGGCCAGGTCGACGACGAGACGAAGGCGCGGGCGCTGCGGAGCGTCGACGTCTACTGCGCGCCGAACACGGGCGGCGAGAGCTTCGGGATGATCCTCACCGAGGCCATGGCGGCGGGCACGCCGGTGCTGGCGAGCGGGCTGGACTCGTTCCGCCGGGTGCTCGACGACGGCAAGGCCGGGATGCTGACCGAGACCGGCGACGCGGCGGCACTCGCCGACGGCCTGCGCGAACTGCTCGGTGACCCGGCCCGGCGGGTGTCGCTGGCGGCGGCCGCGGGGGAGCGGGTCGCGATGTTCGACTGGTCCGTGGTCACCACGCAGGTGCTGCGCGTGTACGAGACCGCGATCGCCGCCGACCCCCGGCGCGTCGGCGCGGGTGAACGCGAGTTCAGCCGATGACGACCTGGGTGTGGATCGGCGGTCTTGTCGCCGTGATCGTCGTGCTGGGCGGGCTTTTCCTGCTCGCGACGGCGAACAGGCTGGACCGGCTGCACGTCCGCACGGACGCGGGCTGGGCGGCGCTCGACGCGGCCCTCGCGCGGCGCGCCGTCGTCGCCAGGGCGGCCGCCGCGATCCTGGGCGACGAGGAGCTGCGTGCGCTGGGCGAGCGGGCCGAGCGGGCGCCGAGGCCGGATCGCGAAGCCGAGGAAAGCGAACTGACGTTGAGGCTGGCGCGCGTCGACCGGACGGCCCTGCCGACGCCACTGGCCGAAGAGCTGACCGACGCCGAGCACCGCGTCGTCATCGCGCGGCGCGTGCACAACGACGCCGTCCGGGACACCCTGCATCTGCGGAGGCGGCGGAAGGTCCGGTACTTCGGACTCGCCGGGACCGCTCGGCTTCCTGAATACTTCGAGATCGCCGAACCCGATCTGTAGGAGGACGATCCCATGAGCGAGCGGCTGCTGGTGGCGGTGTTCGCGACGCCCGTGGCGTCGTTCCTCCTGCGCTACGGCAAGGATCTCGGCTACAAGGCGGTGTTGTTCGAGCCGGACGGCGCACGGGTGACCGACGTCGAGGACGGCTTGGACGCCCTCACGACGGTGCCGGATCTCGGCCCGGACGCCGACGTCGTCGTCACCGATCATGACCGGCCCGAGCTCGGCGAGGTCCTCAAGGCCGTGCTGGACCGCCCGACCAGGTGGGTCGGGGTACTCGGCAATCCGCGCCATGCCGGCCCGCACGTCGCCGCGCTCAAGGCGCTGGACGTCCCCGACCGCGAGATCGGGCGGGTCCACCGCCCGGTCGGGCTGAACATCGGCTCACGCACGCCGCCCGAGATCGCCGTCGCCACCCTGGCCGGTCTGCTGGCGGACCGGAACGGTCGTCCGGGCGGTTTCGACTTTTCGTCGCCCGGCGTTTAGTCCTCTGAATGCGGTACTTGCGTGCGCAAGGATCGCATTCAGAGGACTGAACGCGGGGTCAGTGGGCCACCGCTCCTTCCGGCATCGGCTCGAACCGGGCGTGCCTGCGGGTGAACGTCGCCGTTCCCGAAGTCAGCGAACGCAGGTCGATCGCGTAGCGTAGAAGCTCGACCGCGGGGACCTCGGCGCGGATGACCGTGCGGCCGCCTTCACCCGATTCGGTACCGAGCACGCGGCCACGCCGGGACGAGAGATCACCCAGCACGGTGCCCAGGTGCTCGTCCGGAAGCCGCACCGCCACCTCTTCGAGCGGTTCGAGCAGCGCGATCTTGCCCGCCGCGGCCGCCTCCTTCAGCGCCAGCGCCCCCGCCGTCTGGAACGCGGCGTCCGACGAGTCGACGCTGTGCGCCTTGCCGTCGACGAGGGTCACCCGGATGTCGATCAGCGGATGGCCGTCGACGATCCCGCGCTGTGCCTGCGCCCGGACTCCCTTCTCGACGCTCGGGATGAACTGGTGCGGCACCGAGCCGCCGACGACCTTGTCCACGAACTCGAAGCCCGACCCCCTCGGCAGCGGCTGGACCTCGATGTCGCAGACGGCGAACTGGCCGTGCCCGCCGGACTGCTTGACATGCCGGCCGTGCCCGCGGCCCGGCCCGGCGAAGGTCGACCGCAGGCTGATGCGGACTGGCTCGGTGTCCACGTCGGCGCCGCCCGCGCGCAGCCGTGACAGCACGACGTCGGCGTGGGCCTCGCCCATGCACCACAGTACGAGCTGGTTGGTCTCGGCGTTGCGGTCCAGCCGAAGTGTCGGATCACCCGCGACGAGCCGGGAAAGGTTGCGCGCCAAGGTGTCTTCGTCGCTGCGCGTTTTCGCGACGACGGCGACCGGCAGCAGTGGTTCAGGCATCGCCCACGGCTTCATGATCAGCGGATCATCCGGCGAGGAAACGGTGTCGCCGGTTTCCGCCGAGCCGACCTTGGTGAGGGCGCAAAGGTCGCCCGCGACGCAGTACGGGACTTCGCGCAGGTTCGCCCCGAGCGGCGAGTACAGATGCGCGACCCGTTCGTCGGCGTCGTGATCCTCGTGCCCGCGTTCGGCGAGGCCGTGGCCCGAGACGTGCACCGGCCGTTCGGGGCGGAGCGTCCCGGAGAAGACCCGCACCAGGGACACCCTGCCGACGTAGGAGTCGACAGCGGTCCGGACCACCTCGGCCGCCAGCGGGCCGTCGGGATCGGCGCGGAGCCCGGCGTGCGGTTCGCCGGTGGGGGAGGTGACCTCCGGCGGGACGTGTTCCAGCGGCGAGGGGAAGGCGCGCACGATCCCGTCGAGGACTTCGGCGAGCCCCACCCCGGTCGTCGAACACACCGGGATCACCGGATGGAAGGACCCGCGCGCGACGGCGGTCTCGAGGTCGGCGATCAGCGTGTCCTCGGCGATCTCCTCGCCGGCGAGGTACCGGTCCATCAGGGACTCGTCCTCGCTCTCGGCGATGACCCCTTCGATGAGTTCGTTGCGGGCCTCGGTCATCCGCGCGAGATCGGCCTCGTCCGGCTCGCCGACCTGGGGTGGGAAGCCGTTCGAATAATCGAAGTAGCGGCGCGTGATGAGCCCGACGAGCCCGTCGCGCGCGGGCAGGTACAGCGGCAGGACTCCGGCGCCGAAAGCCTCCTGACAGGCCGCGATCTCGCCGTCGGGGTCGGCGCGGTGATGGTCCAGCCGGGAGACGACCACCGCCCTCGGCATGCCGACGGCGGCGCATTCCTCCCAGACCGCGATCGTGGCCGCGTCGACGCCTTCCGCCGCGCAGACCACGAACAGCGCCGCGTCGGCGGCGCGGAGCCCGGCGCGCAGTTCGCCGACGAAATCGGCGTACCCCGGGGTGTCGATGAGGTTGATCTTGTGGCCCTGGTGCAGCACCGGCGCGACCGAGAGGCCGACCGACCGCTGCTGCCGGACCGCGGCGGGGTCGTGGTCGCATACCGTGGTGCCCTCGACGACAGAGCCCGCCCTGGTCACCGTGCCGGACGCGGCGAGCAGCGCTTCGGCGAGCGTCGTCTTGCCCGATCCCGACGGGCCGACCAGGACGACGTTGCGGACCTTCGCCGGGTCGTCCACAGCGACGGCGGCCCCGGAGTCTCCGTTCTTGCTCTGTTTGTCGGCCATGCCGGTCTCCTCACCACACGATGCCGCGTACAGGTGTGTCCTCGATCACACACCCGCGACGGGCGTCGCGGCAAGGCGACCGGCGAGGGAACCCCCGAATGTCGACCCGCCGTTATGCTCGATGGCGGACACCCGGAGGCGGATCCGATGGTGGGGGATGAGCGATGGAGCTCGACAGGCGAACCGTGTTGCGGCTGGCGGGGGCGGTCCCGGTGATGGCGGCGGTGCCCGCGGGGATCCCCGGTGGCGGTGGTCCGTGGGAACGGTTGCGCGCCCGGTTGACCGGTGAGCTGTTCCGGCCCGGCGACCCGGGGTACGACGAGAAGAGGCTCGGGTTCTTCAGCCTCTACGACCATCGGCTGCCCGCCGGTGTCGCGGTCTGCGCGACCGAGGACGACGTCCGGCACTGCGTCGATTTCGCGGCAAGGCAGCGGATTCCGATCGCGGCCCGCTCTGGCGGGCACAGCTACGCCGGTTATTCCATTGTGGACAAAGGGCTGGTCGTCGATCTGTCCCGGCTGAACGCGGTCCGGATCCTGCCCGGAGGCCGGGCGGAGATCGGGGCGGGCGCGCAGCTCGGCCAGGTGTACGAGGCCTTGGCCGCGGCGGGCCGCGCGCTGCCCGCCGGCAGTTGTCCCCAGGTCGGTATCGCCGGGCTGACCCTCGGCGGCGGTATCGGGGTCCTGGCTCGGAAGTACGGCCTGACCTGCGACAACGTCGAGTCCGTGCGCTTTGTCGGCGCGGATGGGAAGGCGCGCCTGGTGTCGGAGGAGACGGCGCCGGACCTGCTATGGGCGTTGCGCGGCGGTGGCGGGGGCAACTTCGGCGTCGTCACGTCGTTCACGTTCCGGACGGCGGCGGCCAGGACGCTGGCGAACTTCAGCCTGGTCTTCCCGCCCGCCGCGCTGGCCGCGCTGGTCGCGGCCTGGCAGGAGTGGCAGTCCGCGATGCCGGACGAACTGTGGGCCGGGATGGGGCTCGGCGCGACGGCCGCGAACTGCGGCGGCTGTTTCGTGGGCACCGCCGCGCAGGTGAACCCGTTGCTGGACGATCTGGTCCGTCGCGTCGGCGTTCAGCCGACCGAACGCGTGGTGACCGAGAAGGGCCACCTGGCCTCGATGCGGACCTTCGCCAAGGAAGCCGAGTTCCCCGCCGCGGTCGCGCAGCGAGGTGAGTACGTGGCCACTTCGCGGATGCTGACCCATCCGGTGCCCGATCCCGACGCGTTCGCGGCGTTGCTGAGCAGCGATCCGCAGCTGTACTCGATCGTGGACGCGTACGGCGGCGCGATCGCGCGGGTGCCGTCGAGCGAGTCGTGCTTCCCGCACCGGTCCGCGCTGGGCAGTGTCCAGATCATCCGCGGCCTGGAAGGGGGCGAGGCGTACGCGCGCCAGGTGATCGGCCGGGTCCGGGACGAGCTCGGCCGTGAATACGGGCAGGCCGGGTACGTCAACTACATCGACCCGGAGATGCCCGAGTGGGCCAAGGCGTACTACGGCGACAGCCTGCCGCGTCTGCGGCGGGTGGCACGGAAGTACGACCCGGACGGTCTGTTCGCCTTCGGCCAGGGCCTCGCCCGCTGACGCGTTTCGTCCTCTGGATGCGGTAGTTCGCTGGCGAACTACCGCATCCAGAGGACCAAGTGCGGGCAGGATCACCTAGTGGACTGCTGAAATCGCCGCGAACTGGCCTGCTTCAGAGGTCCAAAAGCGGCCTACCCTCGGAGGTGTCACCCCACCTCGCGCGCTTTCCGAAAGGTCCAGCAGTGTCTGACGACTCCACGAACACGGCCACCACCTCGCTCACCGGCACCGCCCGGGTCAAGCGCGGGATGGCGGAGATGCTCAAGGGCGGTGTGATCATGGACGTGGTCACCGCCGAACAGGCGAAGATCGCCGAGGACGCCGGCGCGGTCGCGGTGATGGCGCTCGAGCGGGTCCCCGCGGACATCCGCGCGCAGGGCGGCGTCGCCCGGATGAGCGACCCGGACCTGATCGACGGCATCATCGAGGCCGTTTCGATCCCCGTCATGGCGAAGGCCCGCATCGGCCACTTCGTCGAGGCCCAGCTGCTCCAGTCGCTCGGCGTCGACTACATCGACGAGTCCGAGGTGCTGACCCCGGCCGACTACGAGAACCACATCGACAAGTGGGCCTTCACCGTGCCCTTCGTCTGTGGTGCGACCAACCTCGGCGAGGCGCTGCGCCGGATCAACGAGGGCGCGGCGATGATCCGCTCCAAGGGCGAGGCCGGCACCGGCGACGTCTCGAACGCGACCACGCACATGCGCAAGATCCGCGCGGAGCTGCGCCGCCTTTCTTCGCTCCCCGAGGACGAGCTTTACGTTGCGGCGAAGGAACTCCAGGCGCCGTACGACCTCGTCAAGGAGGTCGCGGAGAAGGGCAAGCTCCCCGTCGTGCTGTTCACCGCCGGTGGGATCGCGACCCCGGCCGACGCCGCGATGATGATGCAGCTCGGCGCCGAAGGCGTGTTCGTCGGCTCCGGCATCTTCAAGTCCGGCAACCCGGCGCAGCGCGCCGAGGCGATCGTCAAGGCCACCACGTTCCACGACGACCCGGACGTCATCGCGAAGGTTTCGCGCGGCCTCGGCGAGGCGATGGTCGGCATCAACGTCGACGACGTGCCCGAGCCGCACCGCCTGTCCGAGCGCGGCTGGTAGCAACCGGACGATCGCGGGACCGGCCGGGCCGGTCCCGTGACCACTTCTCCGGATCCGGACCCGGCTGGACGTACCGGCCGATAAAGTCCGGACATGAGCCAGACGATCTCGTTCACCGACCTCAACTTCAAGCTCGCCGTGGTGCAAGAGCTGATGTACAACCAGGAACTCCTGCCGAAGTTCGACCTGGGGCAGTACGCCGCCGAGAAGGGCTTCACCTACGACGGCGGCAGCGTCGAGGCGGTCCCTGAGGCCCTGGCCTACTTCGAGGAGCTCGAGATCCCCGCGGAGTTCGCGGAGAAGATCACCGAGATCGAGATGGACGGCGGCAACGAGATCTACCTCGAGATCGCGCCGAACTGGGACGGCGAAGACTCCCTGTTCGACGTCGACGAATTCGCCGACGTCGCGCACTTTCCGAACCTGAAGTCGATGACGCTGCTCTACACGGGTAACGACGAGGCGCTGGAGACACTGCGCGCTCGCGGCATCGAGGCGGACTGGCTCTGATCGGCCGACGGCGGATCTCTTGGGGCTGTAACGCAAAGGCGCCGAGTAAGGTGAAGGGGACTTCAGCCGCATCGGATGTGGGAAAGGTCCCCTTCGCCCCTGCTTCGGGCACTGCCGCTCCGCGGTGTCCCTGCGCGAGACCCAGCGGAAGTGCCGCGAAAGCCACTTTCGGGACATCAGACGTCGCGAAAGTGGCTTTCGCGACACGGTCTTGATCATCAGACACGGACGAGCCGAGCCCCGCCGGGCTCGATCAGGTCGGCTTTGCCCGCCCCTCGATAAGCGGCCGAGCCGCGTTCCCTTTTCGGCCGCTTAAGCATCGGGTAGCGGATCACGGGACCTTGATCCCGGCGTGCGGAGGGCACGCCGGGATCTAGGAGGACCAATGCGCAAACTTCGGTTCGTTTCCGCCGCCTTGGGCGCCGCCGCGATCGCGACGGCACTCGTCGCGACACCCGCTTCGGCCGCGACCGACGGGGCGGCCACGCTGAAGGCCGCCGGTGTCGACGCGGCGAAGCTCACCCCCGGCTGGAAGGTCGACGGCGACGAGGTCGTCTGGAACGGCGGGGAGACCACGCTTTCGCTCTCACCCATGGCGCCGGGGGATTGCGCCGCGAACTACGTGTGCCTCTGGGAAAACCGCGATTTCACCGGTAGGCGATTGCAGTTCCGGGACCCGGGGCTGAAGAATCTGGTCGATTACGGATTCAACGACCAGATGTCGTCCTGGTACAACCGGCGTGGCGTCGATGCCCGCTGGTACTACAACATCGGCGGTGGGACCAGCCGCTGCATGCAGGCGGGGGCCCGGTCGGCGTATGTGGGCAACGGTGACAACGACCAGGCGACTTCGTTGAGGATTTACACCTCGGCCAGCGCCTGCTGAGTGAGACGTTCCTTCGAATGCCGGACGCCACCCTCGGGGTATTTGTGACACTCTCGAATAAGGGTGTCTCGAATACTGGGGGAGAAACCGGTGAAGGAAAAGAATTATTTCTATCGTCTGTTCGGTGAACCCGCGGCCGAGTGGCAGGGCGACGACCTGCCACTCGGCCCACCGCAGGCGCGCCGGATCTTCGCGCTCCTGCTGATCGATGCGGGGCGCCCGGTGCCCCTCGACCGGATGATCGACGAGCTCTGGGGCGAGGCGCCACCGGTTTCGGCGAAGGTTCAGGTCCAAGGTCTGATCTCCGGTCTTCGCCGGGCTTTGCGCGCGCCGGGCGGCGCAACGCCGATTCTCACCAGGGGGGCGGCGTACCTTCTCGACGCGGGACCCGAGGAAACCGACACCGGCCGGTTCACCTGCCTCACCGTCCAGGGCCGCGAACTGCTGGCCCGTGACTGTCATCGCGAGGCGGCCCAGCGGTTCCGGGACGCGCTCGAACTCTGGCGCGGACCGGTGCTCGCCGGGATCCCCGCCGCGGCCGAGGTGGTCGCGCACTGGGAGGAAGAGCGCCTTTCGGTGCTGGAGGACAAGGCCGACGCCGAACTCGGCCTCGGCGAACACGACAGGCTCGTTCCCGGCCTGCGTGACCTGCTCGCCGCGGCCCCGTTCCGCGAACGGGCCTGCGGGCAGTTGATGACCGCGCTCGCCCGCGCCGGCCGCATGGCCGAGGCGCTCGACGTCTACGCCGGATGGCGCCGCAGGCTGGTCGACGAACTCGGCGTCGAGCCGTCGGCGTCGATTCGCGCGTTGCAGTGCGAGATCCTGCGCGAGGGCAAGGGCAGGACCACGCGCGAGTATCCCGCGTACCAGGAACCCGCCGTGCCGAGCCAGCTGCCGCCGGCGATCCCCGACTTCGTCGGCAGGGACGCGCTCATCGCGGACCTGCTGAACGACCTCGGCGAGGACGACGGCCGCGACACCCCGCCCGTCCTGCTGCTGACCGGCGCGGGCGGTGTCGGCAAGTCCTCGCTGGCGATCCGGCTCGCGCACCGGGTCGCGCACGACTACCCCGACGGGCGGCTGTTCGCGGCCCTGCGGGGGACCACGAACGAGCCGAGGCCGCCGGAGGCCGTACTCGCCGGTTTCCTGCGTGCCTTCGGCGTCGCCGTCGACGAGATCCCGGCCGACGTCGACGAATGCGCCTGCCTGTTCCGCAGCCTGGTCCATGGCCGTCGCGTACTGGTCGTCCTGGACGACGCCGCCGGCGAGGCGCAGCTGCGGCCGCTGCTTCCCGCGTCCGTCGGCTGCGCGGTGATCGTCACGAGCCGGTTCTCCCTGGCCGGTCTCGAACTCGGCCGCCGGGTCCCGGTCGATCTCCTGCCACCGGAGGACGCGGCGGCCCTGCTCGCGAAGCTCACCGAGACCGACGAAGACCCCGTCGCCGCCCGGCAGATCCTCGAACAGTGCGGTGGGCTCCCGCTGGCGTTGCGGATCGCCGGCAGCCGGATCGGCGACCGCGCGGGCTGGCGGCTCGCCGACGTCGCGGGCGAACTGTCCGTCGAAGGGCGACGGCTGGATTGGCTGCGCACCGGGGATCTCGCCGTCCGCGGCAGCCTGTCCCTCGGGTACCGCCAATTGACGCCGGACCGGCAGCGGCTGTTCCGAAGACTCGGTTTGCTGCCCGCGGCCGATTTCCCGGTCTGGGCGGCGGCGCTGGCGGACGGCGGCGAGCCCGAGGCGACGTCCCGCGCGCTCGAAGACCTGCGGCATCGGCACATGGTCCAGCCGGTTCCGCGGGCCACCGGCGCACCCCGGTACCGTTTGCACGCTCTCCTGCGCGCGTTCGCCGTCGAGCAGGCCGAGCCGGATCGGCTGCGTGCGGAGACGATCGAAAGGGTGCTCGGCGGCTGGCTCTGGCTCGCGGAGAAGGCCGCGGAACGGTTGCCCCGGAGCGTTTTGCGGCCCGAAGCCGGCGGCGCGACCCGGACCTCACTCGACGAAACGCTGGTGACGGAACCGCTTTCGTGGTTCCGGTCCGAACTGCCCGCCTTGGAGGCCGCCGTCTCGCAAGCGGCGGAGGCCGGATTGGGCGAGCTCGCCTGGGAACTCGCCGTCGTGACGTCGTCGTACTTCGACCACAATGGACTGTACGCGGAGTGGTCGCGGTGTCATCGGAGCGCGCTCGCCGCGGCGAAGGAGTCGGGGTGCGCACGCGGGGAAGCCGCGCTGCTACGGGGAATCGGCCAGATCGACCTGTACCGGGACGACTTCCGGGCGGCGGGTGAGGCGCTCACCGAATCGTGCCGGATCAGCGAGCGGATCGGTGACCCCGCCGGGCGGGCCAGGGCGCTGACCGGGCTCTGCGTCCTCGCCCGTGCCACCGGACGGCCCGAGGAATCGCGCGCGACCGCGAGGCGGGCGCTGGCCCTCTTCCGGGAGATCGGTGACGTTCTCGGCATGGCGCACGCTCACACCTCGTACGCCGTCGCGAGCGTGGAGCTCGGGCTGCTCGACGCGGCGGAGGCGGCGCTGGACGAAGCCGGCCGCCTGTGCGCCGAACTGAACGACCCGCACCGCACGGCGCTCGTCCTGCGCAGGCGAGGCCAGCTGTACTTGCGGCGCGAAGACCGGCGGAGCGCGATGTCGTGCCTGCGCCGCGCGCTGGAGCTGCTGGACTCGCTCTCCGACGAGATCTGCGCCGAGCGGGTCCGGCTGGACCTCGCGCGGGCCCCCGCGCAGGTGCTGATCGCGACCTAGACCGCGCGCCAGCGCGCCGTCGGCAACGCGGGGACCCGGTGGCCGCGGTGACCGGTCATCTCCTCGTTCGCGAACAGGGCGTTGAGCACCGCCTCCTCGGTCGCCTGCACCACGGCCTCGAAGAACGGGTCGAGCCTGCCCCACGGGATGAAACGCATGCTTTCGTACTCGGCCGCCTCCGTCCGCGGGAACCGGCTGGTGAGCGCTCCCGGGTTCGCCGTGCTGAAGGCGAGGAAGAGGTCGCCGGAGAAGTGCGAACCCGCGGTTCCCGTGCGGGCGAGGCCGAGCGGGACACGGCGGGCGAGCGCGGTGCACTGACCGGGCAGCAGGGGAGCATCGGTACCCACGAGCACGATCACCGACCCCGCTCCCGCCGGCGCTGTCCAGGCTTCCTCCATCGGGTTGTCGGCGCCGAGTTCGGCTCCGACGTGTTCGCCCGCGACGGTGAGCTCGCGGCGGGAGCCGAAGTTGGCCTGTACCAACGTTCCCACGGTGTACTCGTCGTCGCCGTAGGACACGACGCGGGAGGCCGTGCCGGTGCCGCCCTTGAAGCCGTAACAGGTCATCCCGGTACCGCCGCCGACGGAACCTTCGTCGACCGGACCCGTTCGCGCGGCGTCGATCGCGGCGATGGCGTGTCCACTGTGGATCGTCGGCGCGATGCTGTCGTTCAGGTAGCCGTCCCAGGTCTCGGCGACCACCGGCAGCAGCCATTCGGCGGCCACGTCGGGCCGTTCGCGCACCACCCAGTCGATCGTGCCGCGGTGGCACGCGCCGACGGCGTGCGTGGAGGTGATCAGCACCGGCAGGGTCAGCGAGCCGGTCTCGGCCAGCCACGCGGTGCCGGTCATCTCGCCGTTGCCGTTGAGGGCGTATGTCCCGGCGGCGCACGGCACGGCGAAGTCCTCGCGTCCGCGAGGCAGGACGGCGGTTACGCCGGTGCGCACCGACTCGCCATCGACGAGGGTCGTGAAACCGATCTCGACGCCGGGGACGTCGGTGAGCGCGTTGTGCTCGCCGGTCCGGCCGGGCAGCGGGACACCCAGGTCGCGGGCGCGGGTCATGGACGGTCCTCCAAGGGGTTCGAGGTGGCTGTGCGGGCGTAGGAGAGCAACATCGCTTCGGCCGTGGCGGTTTCCAGCGTCGGCACGGCCTGCGTGAGGTGCAGGCCGTAGCCGTCCTCCAACGCGACGAGGTTCCGCGCGATCGACACCGCGTCCGCGGTCAGCGTGAACTCGCCGGTGGCGGCGCCCGCTTCGAGGATGCCGGTGTAGATCCGGACCTGCTGTTCGTAGAGCGTGATGTGCCGCGCGGCGTACACGGGATCGCGGCGGGCGATCGTGCCGAGTTCGTAGAGCAGCACGCAGAGTTCGTCGTCGGGACCGGTCGGCAGGCCGCTGCGGATCATCGCCAGCAGCCGGCCGGACGGGGTCGTCTTCGCGCCCGCGGCCAGCTCCCTCGCCGAACAGAACCGTGCCACCGCCTCGCGCTGCACCTCCTGGAGCAGGTCGGCGAGGGTGGGGAAGTAGTACAGGACCGAACCCGGCGACAGGCCCGCCCCCTCGGCGACGTCCCTCAGCCGCAGGTTCAGCACACCGCGTTCGAGGACCGCCTGCCTGGCCACCTCGATCAGTTCGGTCCGTCGCTCCGCCGCCTTGCTGGGTCTCGCCATGCACCCATTCTTCGAATCTCGTTCGAAAAACGCAAGAGCGGAGCGCGATCAACCCTTGACGTCACACTGCCGAAGGCCTTTGATGCGTGCTCAACGGTTTTTCGAAGGAGATTCAAGGAACCCACCTTGTAGGAGGTCGGCCGTGTCCACTCCCGCCCTGCGCCGCGGTCTGCGCACCCTCGGCACGCTGCTCATCACGCTCTCCGCGATCAGCCCGGCTTCGTCGGTCTTCATCATCGCGCCGGGGGTGATCTCCGGTGCCGGGACGGGCGCCTTCTACAGCTTCGTGGCGGCCGCGGTGGTCGGAGTGTTCATGGCCTTCGTCTACGCCGAACTGGCGTCGGCGTTCCCGCTGGCGGGCGGCGAGTACGCGATCGTCACCCGCACTCTCGGCCGCTTGCCCGGGTTCGCCGTACTCGGCCTGATGATCATCACGCAGGTGCTCATCGTCGCGGTGATCGCGCTCGGCGTCGGCACCTACCTCGGCGTGCTCCTGCCCGGCGTGCCCGGCTCGGTGATCGCCGCCGTGACCTGTGTGGTCGCGGCCGTCGTCGGCGTGTTCGACATCAAGCTCAACGCCTGGGTCACCGGTATCTTCCTGGCGATCGAGATCCTCGCGCTGATCGTGGTCAGCGCGCTCGGGCTGCTGAACCCGGCACGCTCGTTCACCGAGCTGCTGGCCCATCCGGTCGCCTCGGACGGCGGCCCGGCCACGGTCGGCGCCATCGCGATCGCCACCTCGGTCGCGATCTTCGCCTACAACGGTTACGGCTCGGCGGTGTACTTCGGCGAGGAGACGCAGGACGCCTCGCGCGGCATCGCCCGCGCGATCCTGATGGCCCTCGGCATCACGGTGCTCGCCGAGCTGATCCCGGTGACCGCGGTCCTGCTCGGCGCGCCCGATCTGAACGCGCTGTTCGCCTCGGAGAACATGCTGTCCTACTTCATCGATTCGCGCGGCGGCGGAACCCTCGACACGGTGCTCGGGCTGGCCGTCGCGCTCGCGATCATCAACGCGGTGCTGGCGATCGTGCTGATCAGCTCGCGGATGCTGTTCAGCAGCGGCCGGGACCGCGCGTGGCCCCGGCCGGTCAATCGGGCGCTGGCCGCGGTGCACCCGAGGTTCGGGACGCCGTGGGTGGCCACGGTCGGCACCGGCCTGGTGGCCGCGCTGCTCTGCTTCGTCGACCCGAAACTGCTGCTGGTGGTGACGAGTACGTCGATCGTGGCGGTCTACGCGGCGCTCTGCCTCGGCGCGATCGTCGGAAGGCGCACCGGCGCCACCGCGCACGCCAAGTACCGGATGCCGTGGTTCCCGGTCGCGCCGGTGCTGGCGCTCGCCGTCCTGGTGTTCGTCGTCTACCAGAACCTGCTCGACCCGGCGGTGGGGCGGCCGAGCCTGATCGTCACCGCCTGCGTCGCCCTGCTGTCCATCGCGTACTACGTCCTGGTGCTGCGGCGGAGGGGTGGCTGGAAGCTCGCCGACGTCACCGAGGAGAAGGCCGAGGAGCCCGCTTGATCAGGTGTACTCGGCGATCTCGACGCCGAACGTGCCCGGTTCGAGCGCCTCGAAGATGTGCGGGACGTCGCCGGGGTAGCAGATGTAGTCGCCGGGCAGCAGTTCGACCGGCTCGTCCAGCGGCCCCACCTTGGCGCGGCCCGCGCTGAGGACGATGTGCTCGACGATGCCGCTCATATGCGGATCGGAGAGCCGCGGTTTCCCGGGCTCGGCGCGGATCAGGTACACGTCGCGCCGGGCGCCGGGCGGGCAGGAACTGAGCAGCGTGCAGGCGTAATCGGCGTGTTCGGCGAACACCGTCGGCCCGCTTCCCGAGCGGATGACCTGCACACGGGGGCGCTCGGGTTCGACCACGCGGGAGAACGGCACGTCGAGCGCGACGCACAGCGCCCAGATCGTCTCGACGCTCGGGTTCCCGGTCCCGGACTCCAGCTGCGAGAGCGTGGACTTCGCGATGCCGGCGCGTTTGGCGACCTCGGTGAGGGACAGCCCGGTGCGGGCGCGTTCCCGGCGCAGGGACATGGCGATGACGTCCAGAGGTGCGCCGTCGGACGCGGTCGGGGACATGCGTTCGCTCCATCGGTCGTTGCGTTCGCCTTGACGAACACGGCTGCGTTCGTTCATTGTATGACGCTATGCGTTCGATATGGCGAACAACCACTCGTGTCCTGGGGCGCGATCTTCTCCGTGACATCGGGCTGGTCTGCCTCGCCGACACCATTGTCGGCATCTCCTACGGCGCCATCGCGGTGGGCTCCGGCTTCCCGATCTGGGCGCCGATGCTGCTTTCCGTGCTGGTCTTCGCCGGTGCCTCGCAGTTCATGTTCGTCGGCATCATCGCCGCCGGCGGCAGCCCGGTCGCGGCCGTCGCGGCGGGTCTGCTCGCCAACGCGCGGCATCTGCCCTTCGGCTTCGCGATCGGCGACGTCCTGGGGAAGCGGTGGTCGTCGAGGATCGTCGGCAGCCACCTGATGATCGACGAATCGGTCGCGTTCGCCCTGGCTCAGCGCGACGAGGAACGGCGCAAGGCGGCCTACTGGGTCTGCGGGATCGGGCTGTTCGTCTGCTGGAACGTCGGCGTCCTCGCCGGGGCCTATGCCGGCACCGCGATCAGCGACACCGACGCCTTCGGTCTCGACGCCGCCTTCCCGGCGGTCCTGCTCGCGCTGGTCCTGCCGTCGCTGCGCGACCGTGCCGCCCGGCTGCCGGTGCTCGTCGGCGTGGCCGTCGCGCTGGCCACGACGCCGTTCCTGCCCGCGGGGCTGCCGGTGCTGCTCGCGCTGGTCGGCGTACTGGCCGGAGTGGCCGCGAAGGAACCCGCCGAACGTGAACCCGAGGGAGTGCGCTGATGGACCCGCTGGAACTGATCATCGCCGGCGGGGTGCTCGCGGCCGGGACCTTCGCCTTCCGGTTCGCCGGGCCGGTGCTGAAGGCGCGGTTCACCGTGTCGCCCAAGGCCGAGAAACTGATGGCGCGTTCGGCCGTCGTCCTGCTGGCCGCGCTGGTCGCTGTCGCCGCGCTCACCGAAGGGCACGAGTTCGCCGGATACGCCCGGCCCGCGGGGGTCCTGGTCGGCGGCGTGCTCGCCTGGCGCAAGGCGCCGTTCGCGCTGGTCGTCGTGGCGGCCGCTGCGACCGCCGCCCTGCTGCGGCTGGCCGGGGTCCCCTGACCTGGCCGTTCCCCGAAGCGCCTAAGCTAGGGGGAAGGTCTTTCGGGAGGTCGGGTGGCGATCGCGACGGGGGCACGGCCGGTGGTCGGCGTGCTCGCACTGCAGGGCGACGTGCGGGAGCACGCCGCGATGGTGGAACGCGCCGGCGCGCGTGCGCTGCCGGTCCGCCGCCCGGGCGAACTGTCCGAAGTGGACGGTCTGGTGCTGCCCGGCGGCGAGTCGACCACCATGTCGAGGCTGCTGGAGACCTTCGAACTGCTGGAGCCGCTGCGTGAGCGCATCGCGGACGGGATGCCGGCGTTCGGCTCCTGCGCCGGGATGATCCTGCTCGCCCGCCAGGCCCTCGACGGGCGGCCCGACCAGCGGCAACTCGGTGGTCTCGACGTCGTCGTCCGGCGCAACGCGTTCGGGCGGCAGGTGGACTCGTTCGAAGCCGACCTCGACTTCACCGGCGTCGAAGGCGGCCCGGTGCACGCTGTGTTCATCCGCGCCCCGTGGGTCGAAAAGGCGGGCGACGGGGTCGAGGTACTCGCCAGTGTCCCCGAAATGCCGGGCTCCGAGGACGCGGCCGCTAGGATCGTCGCGGTCCGGCAGGGGGCGGTACTCGCCACGTCGTTCCACCCCGAACTCACCGGGGACGAACGCGTGCACACGCTGTTCGTCGACCTCGTGCGGCAGGCTTAGCAAAACCGACACTGTGCTCAGCGGCGGGCACAGGAGTAGATGGAGGAGAGATGAGCGGCCACTCCAAGTGGGCCACCACGAAGCACAAGAAGGCCAACCTGGACGCGAAGCGCGGCAAGCTCTTCGCCCGGTTGATCAAGAACATCGAGGTGGCGGCCCGGACCGGCGGTGGCGACCCGGACGGCAACCCGACGCTCTACGACGCCATCCAGAAGGCCAAGAAGAACTCGGTCCCGCAGGACAACATCGAGCGTGCCCGCAAGCGCGGCGCCGGTGAAGAGGCCGGTGGCGCCGACTGGCAGACCATCACCTACGAGGGCTACGGCCCGAACGGTGTGGCCGTGCTGATCGAATGCCTCACCGACAACAAGAACCGCGCCGCCATGGAGGTGCGGACCGCGCTCACCCGGAACAACGGCTCGCTGGCCGACCCGGGTTCGGTCGCCTACATGTTCAACCGCAAGGGCGTCGTGATCATGCCCAAGGGTGACGCCGGCGAGGACGACGTCCTCATGGCCGTACTCGACGCGGGTGCCGAAGAGGTGAACGACCTCGACGAGAACTTCGAGATCGTCTCCGAGGCCACCGACCTCGTCCCGGTCCGGAAAGCCTTGCAGGAAGCCGGTTTCGAGTACGAGTCCGCGGATCTCACGTTCCTGCCGTCGGTCAGCGTCCCGCTGGACGTCGAAGGCGCGAAGAAGGTCTTCAAGCTCATCGACGCGCTCGAGGATTGCGACGACGTGCAGAACGTCTACGCGAACTTCGATGTGTCCGACGAGGTCATGGCCGAGGTCGGCTGATCGATTTTCCCGCCATGCCGCGGAAAATCGGTCCCGGGACTAGGTGCGGGCGCCCGCGTGGGGCACAATGTCGCGCGTGACGACCTCCGAAGCCGACGCCCTCACCGCCGAAGAAACCGAACTCATCCAGTGGATCGAGGGACAGGCGAAGGCGAGAGGGAACGCGGTCATCGCGGTCGAAGGCGACGAGGAGGACGCGCCCTTCTGCTTCACCGCGTGCGCCTGGGCACTGCACAACGTCGCGGAGGCGGTCGTGATCGGACTGCCCGAGCACATGGGGCCGGTCCTGCTCGACGCCTACGTCGACCGGGCGGCCGCCGGTGAGATCTTCGAGGTCGGCAAGCGGTACGACGATTTCTTCGAGGGCGCGCCGGTGGTCTTCGAACGGGTCGCGAAGGGGCACTATCCCGAGTACTTCGGGAGCGCGTTCCTGATCTACCCGGACGGGGACTTCCCGGCGCTGCAACTGATCGTCGCCACGCCGGACGGTCACTTCCCGTGGCACGCGGACGCGCCCGAGGGCTTCGCGCGGTACCAGCCGGTGCTGACCGAATCCGGTGACCCGGAGAGCTGGACGCCGGGCGTCGACGGCCCCTGAGGTGCTCGCCTCGCTCACGCTATGAACGGTCCTTCCTTGCGACCCCTGCAAGTAAGGACCGTTCATCGCATCCGGGGGCGCCGCACTCACGTGCTCAGAGCCGTAACTCGCGTGATCGGGGACGTAACTCACGTGCTTGGAGACGTAACTCGCGTGATCGGAGGCCGATCATCGAGTGCGCCGTCCAAGCACGCGAGTTACGCGACTGATCACGCGAGTTACGCGTCTGATCACGCGAGTTACGTTTTCGCGCACGTGCCTCAAGGCGCAAGCCAGGGCGCCAGGTCCTCCGCCGCCTCCGGCCACTCGGCGGCCAAGGCCGCCGCGGACCGGAACTCCACGCAGTCGTCCGTATAAGGCGGCACCACCACCGTGCCGGCCAGGCTCCACTCACCGGTGCTCACCGACGCCTGCCACACCCCGGCGGGCACCACCACCTGCGGCCGCTGACCTGCGGCGACGTCCGGCCCCAGCACCGGCCGCGAAACACTCCCGTCCGGGAACAACAGCAGCATCCGCACCGGCGCGCCGGCGTGGTGCGCGTAGATCTCCAGCCGGTCCAGCCGGTGCGGCGCCGAGGTTTCCGGCGGCGCCAGCAGGTAATAGATCGCGGACGCGGTTTCGTCGCGCCAGCTCTGTGCCCAGCGGCCACCCTCGACGGGCAACGGCTGGAGACCCAGATGGGCGGTGAAGTCGTCGGGACTCGGCATGTCCTCATCTTGCCCGGAGCCCGCTCCGGGTAGCCTCGGATCTCGAACTGATGTTCGCCGGAGCGGAGGAAAACGCGTGCGGGTACTCGGGGTCGACCCCGGTCTGACCAGGTGCGGGCTGGGAGTGGTCGACGGCGGCACGGGCCGCACCGTCCGCGCCGTGGCCGTCGACGTCGTGCGGACCCCGCCGGACGCCGATCTCTCCGTGCGGCTGCTGGGGATCTCCGACGCCGTCGAGCGCTGGCTCGACCGGTACAAGCCCGAGGCCGTCGCCGTGGAACGGGTTTTCGCGCAGCACAACGTGCGCACCGCGATGGGCACCGCGCAGGCGGGCGGCGTCGTCGCGCTCGCCGCGGCCCGGCGCGGGCTGCCGGTCGTGTTCCACACCCCGAGCGAGGTCAAGGCCGCCGTCACGGGCTCCGGGCGCGCGGACAAGGCGCAGGTCACCGGTATGGTCATGCGGCTGCTCGGCCTCGAGGTCAAACCGCATCCGGCGGACGCCGCGGACGCGCTCGCGCTCGCCATCTGCCACCTGTGGCGCGAGCCGATGCGCGTCCGGCTCGCCGAAGCCGAGGCCAGGGCGGCCGAGATCGCCAAGAACCACAAGGCCAGGCTCGCCGCCGCGGCCAAACAAGCCAAAACGCAGGGAGCGGCTCGATGATCTCCTCGGTACGCGGTGAAATCCTCTCCATCGGTCTCGACCACGTCGTGATCGAGGTCGGGGGAGTGGGCTTCGCCGTGCAGGCCACCCCCGCCACCCTCGCGACGCTTCGCCGCGGTGAGGAGGCGATGCTGCACACCGCGCTCGTGGTCCGCGAGGATTCCTTGACGCTGTTCGGTTTCGCCGACGCGGACGCCCGCGAGCTGTTCGGCCTGCTGCAGACGGTCTCCGGGATCGGCCCGCGGCTAGCGCTCGCGACACTCGCCGTCCTCGATCCCGACAAGCTGCGTTCCGCGCTGGTCGAAGGCAACATCACCGTGCTCACCCAGGTGCCCGGTATCGGCCGCAAGGGCGCCGAGCGGCTCACGCTCGAACTCCGGGACAAGGTCACCGCGCTCGCGGGCCCGACGGACGGTTCGCCCGCGGTCGTGGCGCCCGGTGCGCTGCGAGGCGAGGTCGTCGAAGCGCTCGCGGGTCTCGGCTTCCCGGCCAAGCAGGCCGAGCAGGCCGTCGACAAGGTGCTCGGCGAAGGCGAAGGCCACACGACGTCGTCCGTGCTGCGCGCCGCGTTGGCCACCCTCGGGCGTAAGCGGTAACCGGCCACATGGACTATGAGGCCGTGACGGAATTCGACGCCGACGACGAGACGCTTTCGGCGCTGCCGCAGACGGGCGAACGCGAGGTCGAGACCACGCTGCGCCCGCGCAAACTCGACGAGTTCGTCGGGCAGCCGCGGGTGCGTGAACAGCTCGAACTCGTCTTGGAGAGCGCGCGACGCCGAGGTGTCCCGCCGGATCACGTCCTGCTCTCCGGTCCGCCGGGGCTCGGCAAGACGAGTATGGCGATGATCGTCGCCGCCGAACTCAACGCCGCCATCCGCATCACCTCGGGACCGGCGCTGGAACGCGCGGGCGACCTGGCCGCGATGCTGTCGAACCTGGCGCCCGGCGACGTCCTGTTCATCGACGAGATCCACCGCATCGCCCGTCCCGCCGAGGAGATGCTGTACCTCGCGATGGAGGACTTCCGCGTCGACGTCGTCGTCGGCAAGGGGCCCGGCGCCACCAGCATCCCGCTGGAGATCGCCCCGTTCACGCTGGTCGGCGCCACGACGAGGTCCGGTTCGCTGACCGGCCCGCTGCGCGACCGGTTCGGTTTCACCGGCCAGATGGAGTTCTACAGCGACAGCGAACTCGAACTCGTCGCCCGCCGCGCCGCCACGATCCTCGACATCGACATCGACCGGGACGGCTGCGCGGAGATCGCCCGCCGGTCCCGCGGCACACCCCGGATCGCGAACCGGCTCCTGCGCCGGGTGCGCGACTACGCCGAGGTCCGGGCCGACGGCAAGGTCACGCGCAAGATCGCGCGGGCCGCGCTGGAGGTCTACGACGTCGACGAACTCGGCCTCGACCGGCTCGACCGCGCGGTGCTGACCGCGCTGGTCCGCTCCTTCGGCGGCGGACCGGTCGGCGTGTCGACGCTGGCCGTCGCGGTGGGGGAGGAACCGACCACCGTCGAAGAGGTGTGTGAGCCTTACCTGGTCCGCGCCGGTATGCTCGCCCGCACTCCTCGCGGCCGGGTCGCCACAGCGGCCGCGTGGGAACACCTCGGCCTGCCGGTCCCGGCCGGCGCCACGCGCGGCGATCAGGGCGGACCGACCCTGTTCGACCAGGACTGACCGGACCGTTCACGCGGTCCGAGGCCCGTGGTGACGACGGGTGGTGGTGGAGTTTCCGCTGGCACCTGGCACACTCGGAGAGAGCACACCCCGCCAAACCGGACAAAACAGCGCACCGCGCGGCGTCCGCTCGAAATGGAGAATCATGAACCAGTTATTGCTGCCGCTGCTCCTGATGCTCGTTGTGGCGATTCCGCTCGTCATGGGCACCCGTAAGCAGAAGAAGGCGGCGGCAGCGCAGCAGGAGCTGCTCGCGAGCCTGGCTCCCGGTGACCGGGTGATGACCACCTCCGGTCTTTACGCGTCCGTCGCCGACGCTTCCGCCGACACCACGATCGACCTCGAGATCGCTCCGGGCGTCGTGACCACCTGGCTGCGCCAGGCCGTCCGCGAGAAGGTCGAGCCGGTCGTCGAGACCGACGAAGACGTCACCGACACCGACGAGGTCGTCGAGGCGCCGGTCGTCGAGTCGAAGGACGACGAGCGCGTCGAGGAGAAGTCGGGCGCGCAGATCGCTCCTCCGCTGGAGCACGGCAAGAAGTAGCGCTTGTAAGGCCATCCCCGACACCAGACTTTCGTAGGTGCGGGGCCAACGCCGGGCTCACGCAGCACCGAGTAGTGTCTCGGTGCTGCGTGCGTGTCCGTCGTCATAGTCGTGCTCGTTCGCGGTACCGCCGGACTCCCGTCCAGTGAGTGAACAGCCAAGTCCATTGGGGAAAAACCCAGTCCGTCCGAGGAGACCGAAGCACAGTGGCCGCACCGGCCGGGCATCTCCGCCCGGGACGCTATCTCGCCTTCTTCGCCCTGATCGTGGTGGCGCTGTACGCCCTGGTGTTCTTCACCGGTAGCGGCAAGCCGACGCCGAAGCTCGGCATCGATCTGCAAGGCGGCACGAGGGTCACCCTGACCGCCCGAAACCCCGACGGCGGCGACCCTCCGCGAGAGTCCCTCGAACAGGCCCGCTCGATCATCGAGCGCCGGGTCAACGGTATCGGCGTCAGCGGCACCGAGGTCGTCCTCGACGGCAGCAACGTCGTCATCACCGTCCCCGGTGAACAGGGCGATCAGGCCAAGACGCTGGGCAAGACCGCGAAGCTGGGCTTCCGGAAGGTCGTGACGTCGCAGCCGGTGACCCCGGTTCAGCAGCCGTCGGCCCCGCCCGCTTCGGGCGCGCCGTCGTCGGCACCGTCGGCGCCCCCGGCCTCACCGGGCGCGAGCGCCCCGCCGAGCAGCCCGGCCAACGGTGGCGGTGGCGCCGCCGGCGCGCCGCAGCAGCAGCCGGACGAGAATTCCGACGAGAAGACCAAGCGGGAGATCGAGGAGGCCCGGAACCTCCGGCAGAACCCCGATCTGCTGTCGACGGACCAGGCGAAGCAGGCCGCGGCGGCCGAAAAGGCTTTCGCGGCGCTCAACTGCGACCCCAAGATCGCGGACCCGCTGGTCGGCAACGACCTCACCGACAAGCCGCTGGTCGCCTGCGGTGACAAGAACACCATGAAGTACCTGCTGGAGCCGGAGTTCCTGCCCGGAACCGAGATCTCCGACGCCTCCTCGGGCTACGACACCCAGAACTCCCAGTGGGTCGTCAACCTGAACTTCAAGGGCGAGGGTTCCCGGATCTGGGGCGACTTCACCTCGAAGAACGTCCAGAAGCAGGCCGCGTTCGTCCTCGACACGCAGGTCGTCTCCGCGCCGACCATCCAGTCGGCGATCCTGGGCGGGCAGACCCAGATCACCGGCCGCTTCAGCCAGACCGAGGCGAAGGACCTGGCGGATGTGCTGAAGTACGGTTCGCTGCCGCTGTCGTTCGAGTCCTCGGACGCGACGACGGTGTCCGCGACCCTGGGCCTCGCGTCGCTGCAGGCCGGCCTGATCGCCGGCGGTATCGGCCTGCTGGCCGTGTTCATCTACTGCATGTTCTACTACCGGCTGCTCGGCCTGCTGACGATCCTGTCGCTCGGCCTGTCGTTCACGATCGTGTACGGGGTCCTGGTGCTTCTGGGGCGGTGGATCGGGTACACCCTCGACCTCGCGGGCGTGGCGGGCCTGATCATCGCGATCGGTATCACCGCGGACTCGTTCGTCATCTACTTCGAACGGTTGAAGGACGAAATCCGCGAGGGCAGGACCTTCCGGTCCGCGGTCCCACGTGGCTGGTCCCGGGCCCAGCGCACGATTCTCGCGGCGGACGCGGTCAGCTTCCTCGCCGCGGCGATCCTCTACCTGCTGGCCGTCGGTGACGTGAAGGGCTTCGCGTTCACCCTCGGCATGTCGACGGTCCTCGACCTCGTGGTCGTCTACCTCGTCACGCATCCCCTGGTCGCGATGGTGTCCAGGTCCAAGTCGAAGTTCCTGTCCAACCCCAAGAACCTCGGCCTCGGTGCCGTGCAGGAAGTGGGTTCGGACCGCAAGGCCGCTCGCGCCGTTCCCGGCCGTACGAACGTGAAGGAGGCGTGACCGTGGTCGACGAGAAGAGCGCCACCGAGAACAAGCACGAGAGCGTCTTCCGCCGCATGTACGTGGGCACCGGCGTGTTCGACGTCGTCGGGGTCCGCAAGCGCTGGTATCTCTTCTTCGGGGCGCTGGTGCTGGTGTGCATCGCTTCGATGGGGGTCAAGGGCTTCAACTTCGGCATCGACTTCGAGGGCGGCACCCAGATCCAGTTGCCCGCCAACGGCAAGAGCGGGCAGATCACCGAAGAGCGGGCCAAGGAGGTCTTCGCCGACGCGCTGGGCAAGCCCGCGGACGAGGCGCAGAAGGTCGGCGCCGGTGTCTCGTCGACCATCCAGCTCCGCTCGGACACCCTGGACGCGGCCGAGGTCGCCAAGGTGAAGCAGGCCCTGTTCCAGGAACTGGGCCCGATCGGGTCCAACGGGCAGCCGAGCGTCCAGGCGATCAGTGACAGCGCGGTGAGCGCGTCCTGGGGCGGGGAGATCTCCCGGCAGGCACTGATCGCGCTCGGGGTGTTCCTGCTGGCGGTCACGTTGTTCCTGGCGTTGTACTTCGACCCGCGGATGGCGGCCGCGGCACTGGTCACCCTGCTGAACGACATCGTGGTGACGGCGGGCGTGTACTCGCTGATCGGCTTCGAGGTCACGCCGGCGACGGTGATCGGTCTGCTGACGATCCTCGGGTTCTCGCTGTACGACACGGTGGTGGTGTTCGACAAGGTCCGCGAGAACACGCGCGGCCTGCTCGGGCTCACCCGCCGAACCTTCGGCGAGGCGGCCAACCTGGCGTTGAACCAGACGCTGATGCGGTCGTTCAACACGTCGTTGATCGCCGCCCTGCCGATCCTCGGGCTGCTGGTGATCGGGTACCTCCTTCTCGGTTCCGGCACCCTGCAGGAACTCGCGCTGGTGCAGCTCACCGGCACCGTCGTCGGCGTGCTGTCGTCGGTCGCGCTGGCGACTCCGCTGCTGGTCGACTTCAAGATGCGTGACCCGAAGTTCCGCCAGCAGGCCGAGCGGGTCGCTTCGCGGCGCGCGAACCAGGCCCGCAAGGCCGCCGAGCGCGACGACGACTTCGACCCGAACGACGAGGACGCCCTGGCCGCCGAACTCCGCAAGGAGAAGGCGTACGCCGCCGCGGCGAGCGTCCCCGCCCGGAACCAGAAGGCCCACAAGGGCCGTCCGTCGGGCAAGCGCAAGAGGTAGCCGAGTTCAACCCCGGAAAGGTCCTTTCCTTGCGAACTCCGTGAGGGAAGGACCTTTTCTGGTGTTCAGGAGAGCAGGAAGCACATGGAGCTGGACAAGGCACTCGACCTCATCGCCGACGTGCCGGACTTCCCGGAACCCGGCGTGCTGTTCCGGGACCTGAGTCCGCTGTTCGCGGACGCGGCGGGCTTCAAGGCCGTCACCGACGCGCTGGCCGCCACCGTCGATCCCGACGTCGATCTGCTGGCCGGGGTGGAAGCACGCGGATTCCTGCTGGCCGCCGCCGTCGGCTACGCCCGTGGCCTCGGTGTCGCGCTGATCCGCAAGCCCGGCAAGCTGCCCCGGGTCGCGGGGCGGGTCGGTTACACGCTGGAGTACGGCACCGCGACCGTCGAACTCCCCGAAGGTGTCGTCGAGCCCGGCCAGCGTGTCGCGGTCCTCGACGACGTGCTCGCCACCGGTGGCACGGTCGCGGCGACCTGCAAACTGCTGGAAGACGCGAAGGCGCAGGTCACCGGGGTTTCGGTGGTGATGGAACTCGGCGCGCTCGGTGGTCGTTCCGTGCTTGAAGGGCGCCGTGTGGAGGCCCTCCGGGTGTGTTGACCGGGCGTACCGAGTGAGCCGCGAGGGGGAGCGGTTACCCTTGATGTCCGAAGGCCGCACGAAGCGCAGGAGGTGCGGGTGAGCCAAGAGCTCGATGCCGCGGTGTCCTCGAAGGACGGCACCGAGCAGAACGGTGCGGCGCGACAGGGGGCAGCGCCGACGCCGTCCGCGACGCGCCGCGTGCGCGCCCGCCTCGCCCGCCGGATCACCGCGCAGCGCGCCGCGCCGGTCAAGCAGGTTCTCGAGCCGCTCGCCGTCATCCACCGCGAGCTGCATCCCAACGCGGATCTCGCGCAGCTCCAGCGCGCCTACGACGTCGCCGAAGAGCTGCACCGAGAGCAGCGGCGCAAGTCCGGCGACCCGTACATCACGCATCCGCTCGCGGTCGCGACCATCCTCGCCGAACTCGGCATGGACACCACGACGCTGGTCGCGGCGCTGCTGCACGACACCGTCGAAGACACCGGCTACTCGCTGGAGAGCCTGAAGGCCGATTTCGGCGAGAAGGTCGGCGAGCTCGTCGACGGCGTCACCAAACTGGACAAGGTCAAGCTCGGCACGGCCGCCGAGGCCGAGACCATCCGCAAGATGGTCATCGCGATGGCGCGCGACCCGCGCGTGCTGGTCATCAAGCTGGCCGACCGGCTGCACAACATGCGCACGATGCGCTTCCTGCCGCCGGAGAAGCAGGCTCGCAAGGCGCGCGAGACCCTGGAGGTCCTCGCCCCGCTGGCGCACCGGCTCGGCATGGCGACGGTCAAATGGGAGCTGGAGGACCTGGCCTTCGCCATCCTGCAGCCGAAGAAGTACGACGAGATCGTCCGCCTCGTCGCCGATCGCGCGCCTTCGCGCGACACGTACCTGCGCTCGGTGATCACCGAGCTGACCAGCAATCTCGAAGGCTCGCGGATCACCGCCAAGGTCGAGGGCAGGCCGAAGCACTACTACTCGATCCACCAGAAGATGATCGTCCGCGGCCGCGACCTCGACGACATCCACGACCTGGTGGGCGTGCGGATCCTGGTCGAGGACGTCCGTGACTGCTACGCCGCGATGGGCGTCGTCCACGCGCTGTGGCAGCCGGTCCCCGGCCGGTTCAAGGACTACATCGCGCAGCCGCGGTTCGGTGTGTACCAGTCGTTGCACACCACGGTGATCGGGCCGGACGGCAAACCGCTCGAAGTCCAGATCCGCACCTACGAGATGCACCGCACCGCCGAGTACGGCATCGCCGCGCACTGGCGGTACAAGGAGACCAAGGGCACCCACAACGGCAACGCCATGGACGTCGACGAGATGGCGTGGATGCGCCAGCTCCTCGACTGGCAGCGTGAAGCGGCGGACCCGGGGGACTTCCTCGAGTCACTGCGCTACGAGCTCGCCTCGCGCGAGATCTTCGTGTTCACGCCCAAGGGTGACGTGATCACGCTGCCGGTCGATTCGACGCCGGTCGACTTCGCCTATGCCGTGCACACCGAGGTCGGTCATCGCTGCATCGGGGCCCGCGTCAACGGCAGGCTCGTCGCGCTCGAGCGCAAGCTGGAGAACGGCGAGGTCATCGAGATCTTCACCTCGAAGGCCGAGACGGCGGGGCCGAGCCGCGACTGGCTGCAATTCGCGGGTTCGCCCAAGGCGCGCGCGAAGATCCGGCAGTGGTTCGCCAAGGAACGCCGCGACGAGGCGATCGAAGGTGGCAAGGAGGCCATCACCAAGGAGGTCCGCAAGGTCGGCCTCCCGATCCAGCGGCTGGTCTCCGCCGAGTCGATGGGCGCGGTCGCCACCGAGCTCCGGCATCCGGACATCAGTTCGCTGTACGCGGCCGTCGGTGAGGGCCACACCAGCGCGAAGCACGTCGTGCAGCGGCTGGTCGCGCTCATCGGCGGGGTCGACGAGGCGGAGGAGGAGCTCGCCGAGCGCGCGACCCCGTCCACCGTCACGCGTCGCCGCGGCTCGAACGACGTCGGCGTCGTGGTGAAGGGCGCCAGCGACATCTGGGCCAAGCTCGCCCGCTGCTGCACGCCGGTGCCCGGCGACGAGATCCTCGGTTTCGTCACCCGCGGCGGCGGCGTCAGCGTGCACCGGACCGACTGCACCAACGCCGACGACCTGCGGGCCCAGCCCGAGCGGCTCGTCGAGGTCGAGTGGGCGCCGTCGGCGTCCTCGGTGTTCCTCGTCGCGATCCAGGTCGAGGCGCTGGACCGGCACCGCCTGCTTTCGGACGTCACGAAGGTGCTCGCGGACGAGAAGGTCAACATCCTGTCCGCGTCGGTCACGACGTCGCGCGACCGGGTCGCGGTCAGCCGGTTCTCGTTCGAGATGGGCGACCCGAAGCACCTCGGGCACGTGCTGAAGGTGGTCCGGGGCGTCGAAGGCGTTTACGACGTGTATCGGGTCACTTCGGCTTCGTGATCTTCGGTGGATCCCGGCTAGAGTCCGGGCATGACTGACGGGTTCGAGTTCACTCGCGACGGCGAGGTCGCGCGGCTGACGTTCACCAGGCCGGAGAAGATGAACGCGATCACCTACGGGATGTGGTCGGCGATCCCGGACGTGGTGGCGCGGGTGGAGGCGGATCCGGCGATCAAGGTCCTCGTGCTGACCGGCGCGGGCGCGCATTTCTCGGCGGGCGCGGACATCAGGGAGTTCCGGGACCTGCGGTCGACCGCCGACGCGGCCGAGACCTACGACAAGGCCGTCGACGGCGCAGTGGCGGCGCTGACGGCGTCACGGAAGCCGACGGTCGCGATGATCCGGGGGAACTGCATCGGCGGCGGGTGCCAGATCTCGGTCGCCTGCGACTTCCGCTTCGCCGCGGAGGGCTCGCGCTTCGGCATCACGCCGGCGAAGCTCGGGATCGTCTACCACTTCGACTCGACAAGGCAGCTAGTCTCGCTGGTCGGCCCGGCGCACGCGAAGTACTTCCTGCTCTCGGGTGAACTCGTCGACGCCCGCCGGGCGCGCGAGATCGGGCTGCTGAACGACGTCTTCCCGGCCGATGAGCTGGAGGCCTCGACCACGAAGTTCGTCGAGACGCTGGCTTCGCGTTCGCAGGCATCGGTGCGCGGGATGAACCGGATCATCGAGAAGATCGTGGCGGGACAACAGGAATCCGACGCCGAGGTCGACGAGATCCGGCTCGGTGCCCTGCACGGCGAGGACTACGCGGAGGGGGTGGCCGCGTTCCTGGCGCGGCGGCCGCCGAAATTCACCCACCGCTGAGCTAGATCACGTCCCAGGGGTTGCTTTCGTACGCCTCGGTGAGGATCCGCCCCGACTCCGGAGCGAACGGCAGCACGACGTCGTCCACCGACGCCACCGGCCACCCGACCGACTCCGAATTGGTCAGGAACATGGCGTCGAATCCCGGCAGATCGGCGGGGCGGACGTCACGGGTCTCCTGTGGGATCCCGTTGCGTTCGAGGCCGCGTCGCACCAGTTGCTGACTGATGCCATCGAGCACCGGCGCCTGTGGCCAGACCACGGTGCCGCCGTCGAGGAAACCGACGTTCCAGATCGACGCCTCGCTGACCCGGCCCTGGTAATCGACGAACAGCGCGTCGTCGTATCCCGCCAGCTTCGCCTCGCGCGTGTGGTGGAGCAGCCCGAACGTGCCGACGTGCTTGACCTCGGGGAGAACCCGTTCGTAGCGCACGGATCGCAGGCGCAGCGGTGTCATCTCGTGCTCGCGGGGCGGCCCGACGCGGACGAGGACATCCGGTGCGGCCGGTGCGCCGGGGTCGGACCAGTCCAACGCCCGGGAGAAGATCAGGACCCGTACGGACAAGGCGTCTTCACCCTGGATGGCCTGCCGTACGTACCCGCGCACCGCTTCGGTGTCGAGATCGTGGGCGAACATGCGCCGCGTGCTCGTCGCGAGACGGCGAAGGTGGATGTCCAGCCCGCGGACCTTGCCGTCGCGGACCTGCATCGCGGTGAAGTGGCCGTAACCGAACGCGCCCGCCAGGTCTTCCGACCGGGCGGGCGCGCCGTTGACTTCCAGCTTCACGTCAGGCGTTGACCGTGACGCCGGTGAACTTGACCTCGGTGTTGGGCGGGCCGGTGCCGTCGCCGTTACCGGCCTGCGCGTTCGCGCCCGCCTTGGCGACCTTGTCGAGCACCTTCAGGCCCTCGTCGGAGATGCTGCCGAAGACCGAGTAATCCGGGGACAGTTCGGCCTCGCCGTAGACCATGAAGAACTGGCTTCCACCGGAATTCGGCTGCTGCGTCTTCGCCATCGCGAGGATGCCGCGGCCGTACTTGATCTCCTTGAACGCCTCGTCCGGCATGGTGTAGCCCGGGCCGCCCATACCGCTGGCTTCGGGGTCGCCGCACTGCAGCATCTGCAGGCCGGTGGTGCCGAGCCGGTGGCACTTGGTGTCGTTGAAGTAGCCCTGCTGCGAAAGGCTGATGAAGCTCTGGACGGCGCACGGGGCGAGCGCCCGGTCGAGCGTCAGCGGGATGTCGCCCGCGGTGCTCTTCAGCACGACGTTCACCGTGCCGTTCGAGGAGACGTCCTTGCCCTCCGGCTTGTTCACCTTCTTCGAAGCCGGCTTGCTGGAGTCGTCCTTGTAGTCACAGGCCACCGGGTTCGCCAGCGGCGTCGGCCGCTTCGGCATCGGAGCGCGCTCCGTGGGGATGGTGACCTCGGGGGTCGGTGGGGCCGAGCTCGGGGAAGCGTCGGAGGCGGCATCGTCACCACTGTTGCTGCTGACGATCCACCACACCGCGCCCGCCACGATGGCGACGACACCGACGACCGCTACCGAGCCGACGATCCTGCGCCGCTTGGCCTGTTCGGCCCGTCGCACGATCTGTCGCTCGAGCTTGCGCTTCGCGGCTTCGCGGCGCTGCTGGTTGGTCGGCACCCGCCCTCCCGGTTTCCACTCGATGTCACACGTCTGAGGTAGCGGGAGTCTATTGGCACAGCCTGTGAGGCCCCCGTACAGGGGCCGCTAGGCTTACTTGATCGTGATCAGGGCCATCCTGTCACCTGTTCGGCGGAAGAACTGAGGAGGCGTTTCGTGCTGGTCGTCGGTTTTCCGGCAGGCCCCCTCGAAGCCAACTGCTACCTGCTCGCCCCCGAAGGCGGCGGGGAGTGCGTGATCGTCGATCCCGGGGAGGACGTCGCCGGACCGCTCGCGGCCGCGCTTTCCACGCACGGCCTGACACCGGTCGCGATGCTCGCCACCCACGGCCACCCCGATCACGTCGCTTCTGCGGACGAGATCGGCGCGCGCCACGGAATACCTCTCTATCTGCACGAGGCGGACCGGCCACTGCTCGGCCGGGACCCCGGAGAACGGAAGGACGGGATCGTGCCACTCGCCGATGGCCCGCTCGGGCTGGCCGGACTGGAGATCACGGTGTCCGGTACACCGGGGCACACCGCCGGATCGGTGGTGTTCGGGCTGACCTCCGCCGAGGGCGGCCGGATCGTGCTCACCGGGGACAGCCTGTTCGCCGGTTCGATCGGCCGGTCCGCCGGGGACGGGGACGAACTCGTGCGGTCGCTCGGTGCCAAGGTGATGACGATGCCCGACGACACCGTCGTCCTCCCGGGTCACGGCCCGGCCACCACGATCGGGCAGGAGCGGGCGGGGAACCCGTTTCTGGCCGGGACGGGCGCGTGATGACCGAGCCGACCGGGACCCCGGAGACCCCCGAACGTCTCCCGCTGTTCCACGACGACCCCAAGCTGCGCCGCAGGCGGGGCTGCTCCAGCGTCGCCGGCGTCGTGATCTTCGCGGCCGCGTTCGGCGGGATCGCCGGGCTGATCGGCGGTGAGATCGCCGGGCTCGTGGTCGCAGGCGTGATCGCGATACCGCTGCTCTACATCATGTTCTACAACCTGCGCCGCCGGGTGTGGCTCGAAGGCGACACGCTCATCGTGCGGACCTGGGGAGTGCGGCGGATCGACCTGACCGCGGCCGAGCGCATCGACCTGGTGATCAGCGACGTGCGCGGCACCCGGACGGTCAGCCTGCTGGTCAACGCGGGCAAGCGCCGCAAGGTCGCGAAGGTCGACCTGGCCGTCTACTCCGGTGCGGGCGGCCGGGAACTGGGCATCCTGCAGCTGCGCAAGCTGGCGAACGCGCTGCTGAACAACACCGACGCGAACGGCCTGGTGTTCTCGGAACTGCTGGTGGCCCAGCTGAAATCGGAGGCGCGCGGGGACGCGGCGGCGGAGCGCCCGCTCTACCGGCTGGCCTCGGCGGCGCCCGCCGGGAAGTACATCCAGCGGTTCACGATGGAGGCGGTCAGCCGGTTCGTGGCGACCCTGGACTGAGCCGCGCGACGGCTAGACCAGACCCACTCGGTACCGGGATTCCGCTGGGCGCTGGGCGCGGCGTCGTCCTGGTGGTCATGCCGCGAAAGCCACTTTCGAGACGTCTGATGTCCCGAAAGTGGCTTTCGCGGCACCGGCTAGGCCTTCACGGACCGGGTCCTGAGACACCCTCGGTGGGAACCGTCCGTACCACTCACGAGGCTTCGGTGCGGGTCTCCAGCTTCTCCAGCCGCGCCTTGATCTCCTCCAGCTGGTAGACGATCTCCGGCAATTCGCCCGCGGCGAAGGTCACCAGCCGCTCCGAGTGCTTGAGCGTCGACCGGACGTCGTCGAGCGCGGCGGCGATCTCGGGTACCGCCTCGACGGCTTCCCACGTCGAGACGAGCACGCGCCGCGCGACGGCGGCCAGCTGTCTGGGGACGGCGAACACGTCGAACATGGCCCCTCCGATCACGCGGCGAACCTCGGGTGCGGCCTCTTCGTACCCGACTTCGGCCCGTGATCGAGCGGCGGGCCCGCGCTTTGGGGCGCTTGTGGCTACAGGGACTCTTGTGGCTCCCGCGAGGCGATCAGCGCGGCCAGCACGGTGGTGACCGGGACCGCCGCGACGATGCCGACGCTTCCGGCCAGCGTCCGGACGATCTCCTGCGCGATGTCCTCAGCGCCGAGGATCGAGCCGAGCCCGACCCCGGAAAGCGACGTGTACAGCAGCACCGGCAGCGCGGCGCCCGCGTACGCCATCACGAGCGTGTTGACCGCCGAGCCGACGTGGTCGCGGCCGATCCGCAGGCCCGCGCCGTACAGCTCACGCCAGCCGAGCGACGGGTTCGCCCGCCGGAGCTCCCACACCGCGCTCGTCTGCGTCACCGTGACGTCGTCCAGCACGCCGAGCGCGCCGATCACGACGCCCGCCAGCAGCAGGCCGCGCGCGTCGATCCCGTGCCCGAGCGAACCGATCAGCTGGGAGGTGCTGTCGTCGAGCCCGGTCAGCGACGCCGCGGCCGAGAAGATCGCGGACAGGACGCCGATCAGGACCAGGCTCACCAAGGTGCCCAGCACCGCCACCGACGTTCTCGCGGACAACCCGTGTGTCAGATACAGCGCGACGAACATGATCGCGCCCGCGCCCGCGATCGCGACCAGCAGCGGGCTTTCCCCGGCGAGGATCGACGGCAGCACGAAGAACGCCAGCACCAGGAAGCTCAGCCCCAGCGCGACCAGCGCGGCGAGCCCCCGCCAGCGGCCCAGCACGATCACCGCGAGCGCGAACAACCCGGCGAGCAGCAGCAACGGGGTGCCGCGCTGGAAGTCGACGATCTGGAACGACGCGGGGTTCGCGACGTCGCCGCCGTTGTAGGACAGCACCACGTCGTCGCCCGCGGCGAACCGCGGCGTGCTCGGCTCGATGGGAAGCGTGAGCTTCAGCGACCTCCCGGTCCCGGGGCCGTCGGTCATCGTGAGCTCGCTGGTGAGACACGGCTTCGCGTCCGGCGGCGGCTCGCCGACCTGCACCTGCCCTTCGGCGAGGCACGGGCCGGTGATCGTCCCGGTGATCGTCGCGTTCACCGGTGTCCCCTGGGGGAAGACGCTTTTCGCCGGATCCCCGCCCCACGGGTAGAGCACGATCATCCCCACGACGGTGGCGGCGGCGAGCGGGATCAGCAGCCACATCAGCAGGAGCCGGACCCGGCGCGACGCCGGTGCCGCCGGCCCGTGGCCGTGCGAGTGCCCGTGACCGACCGGTGGTTCGGCCTTCGGTTCGGGCTTCGGTTCCGGGGCACGACGCCGGCCCGATTCCGCCTGCCGCGGCCGCTGGGCCGGGGGACGGGGGCGCCGCGTCCCCTCGGGCGGCGGAGTCCGGCGCGGCGAACGGGACGTTCCGGGCGAACGATCGGACGGGGCGTCCGTAACCCGGCGAATCGGGCCGGTGTCGTCGTCGGAGATGTCGCGGCGGTTCACCCGCACATCCTCCACAGTCGGCGGCGCGCGCCGCACACGGCCTAGCCGAACGCCTGCCGAAGGTGGACACGGCGATAGGCCGAAGGAGGGGTGTCGAAGTGATCGAGGAAGGCCTGGCGCAGTGTCTCGGTCGAGCCGAAACCGCATCGTCTCGCGATCGAGGTCAGCGGAAGTTCGGTGCCGCACAACAGTTTCGCCGCGTTCTCGGTCCTCGCCGCCCGTACGTACCTGCTCGGCGTGGTGCTCAGGTGCGCGTCGAACAGCCTGGTCAGCTGCCGGGTGCTGATCCCGGCCCGTTCGGCGAGGACGGCGGTGCCGAGATCGCCTGCCAGATGTTCCGCCACGTACGCGGTGATGTCGCGGACGAGCCGGTTCTCCGGCGGCGGGCCGGACAGGAACATGCTCACCTGCGCCTGGTTGCCCGGCCGCTGCAGGTAGGTCACCAGCATGCGGGCGACCTCCCTGGCCACGCTCGGGCCGTGGTCGGCCTCAACGAACGCGAGGGTGAGGTCGATCCCGCTGGTCACACCAGCCGCCGTGTAGACGTTGCCGTCGCGCACGTACAGCGGCACCGGATCCACGTTCACCTGCGGGTAGTTCGTCGCGAGCCGGTTCGCGAACCGCCAGTGCGTGGTGGCGCGCCGTCCGTTGAGCAACCCGCACGCGGCGAGCACCGTGGCGCCGGTGCACACCGAAGCGACTCGGCGGCTCTGCTGCGCGAGCCTGCGGACGTGGGTGACGACCCTCGGGTCGGCGGCGGCCGCCTCGTGCCCGGTACCGCCCGCGACGATCAGCGTGTCCAGTTCGCCGGTCACCTGGTCGAGCCGGTGCTGTGCCTGCAGCGTCAGCCCGGACTCGCAGCGGATGCCGCGCCCGTCGACGCTGGCGAGCATGATCTCGTACCCCGGCTTGCCGCCGAGTTTGGTCGCGGCGTCCAGGACGTCCGACGGACCGGCGATGTCGAGCAGCTCGGCGTTGCTGTAGCCGACGATCAACACTCGTCTGGGTGAACCCGGCATGATCGAACGCTACCAGTAGTGCCCGGCCGTCGGACGTTGTTCGCAGGAATCCGGACATCGGGGCCACCGCGGTCCCGCGCCTGCGACACCGTTGTCCCATGACAGACGACAAGAAGACGATCGCGTTCGTGGTGTACCCGGGGATGACCCCGCTGGACATGGTCGGGCCGCTGACCGTGCTGGACGGGATGGCGAGCACGGCGCAGGAGTACCGGACGGTCGTGGTCGGTGAGACGAAGGACGCGGTCACCACCGACAACCCGCTGAAGCTCGTGGCGACCCACACCTACGACGAAGTCCCCTCGCCGTACGCGCTGCTCGTGCCCGGCGGCGCCGCGCCGACGCTGAAGGCGCTCGCCGACGAGAAACTGGTGGGATACGTGCGGACCGCCGGGGCGAACGCCGAACTCGTGACCTCGGTGTGCACGGGCTCGCTGCTGCTGGGGCAGGCCGGGCTGTTGAAAGGCCGCAAGGCCGCGACGCACTGGATGTTCCGTGAGCTGCTGGGCGCTTTCGGCGCGGAGCCGGTCGCCGAGCGCTGGGTCGAGGACGGGAACGTGATCACCGCCGCCGGGGTGTCGGCGGGGATCGACCTCGCGCTGCATCTGGTCGAGCGGCTCGTCGGCGCCGAGATCGCCAGGACGATCCAGTTCGTCATCGAATACGACCCGGAGCCGCCGCTGGGCCCGCTCGACTGGTCTCAGCGGCCGTACGGGGATCTCAAGCCCCTGCTGGAGCACACGCTGAACGAGGCACTCGCGGACGAACCCGCGTTGCGGGACAAGCTGCTCGCGCACACCGGGAAGTAAGAGGCGGCCATCCGGGTGAGAAATCGCTGTCACGGGGACGGCACCGGGTTACATTCTGGGTCATCCGTCCAGGTGATAGGTGGTTCGTGGAGTTCAAGGTGCTCGGCCCGCTCGCGGCCTCGGTCCCGCTGCCGTCGGCGGCTCAGCCCCGCCGGGTGCTCGCGGTGCTCCTGGCCCGGCCGAACGAGTTCGTCCACCGGGACACCCTCGTCGACGAACTCTGGCCGCAGGGGCCGCCGTCGAGTGCCGCCGCGGTCGTGCAGATGGCGGTTTCCAAGCTGCGCAAGGCGTTGTCGCCCGGTGTGCCGGTCGACGACGTCCGCCAGCGGCTGCGGTCCGGCCGGAGCGGCTACCGGCTGACGGTGGCGGACGGCGAACTGGACGTCACCGCGTTCTCCGAGCTGACCGCCGCGGCCGCGAAGGCGACCGGAGCCGAGCGCAGGGCCTTGCTCGACCAGGCACTGGGGTTGTGGCGTGGGCGGGCCTTCGCCGACGTGCCCGCCGGTCCGCTGGTGGAGGCGCACCGGCTGTGGCTCGAGGACCAGCGGAGTTCGGTGCTGGGCAAGCTCGTGGAGCTGGAACTGGCGGCCGGTGACCACAAGGCGGTCGCCGAAAGGTTGGGACCCGAACTGGCCGCCTGGCCGGGTGACGAGCGTCTGGCCGGGTGGCTGGCCGAGGCGCTGCACGGGCTCGGGCGGCGGGACGCGGCGCTGGCCGTCCTCGACCGGTGCCGTCAGGCGTTGTGGGAGCACACCGGTGTCTCGCCGGGGGAGGAACTGCTCTCGGCTCATCGCCGGATCGCGGGCACCGGCTGGTCCACGGGCGGCGCGCCGTGCCGTCTGCCGCCGGCGACGCCGGACTTCACCGGCCGGGCCGGGGAACTGGCGGAGGTGGGACGCGCGCTGCGCGGCCCGGCGCCGGTCGTGCTCCATGGAGCGGCGGGGTCGGGGAAGAGCGCGCTGGCCGTCCAGGCCGCGTGGCGGGTGCGCAAGCGGTTCCCGGACGGGCAGCTCGTCGCCGATCTGCGCGACACCGGCGACGTGCTCACCGGGTTCCTCCGCGCGCTCGGCCTCGCGGAGGCGGAGATCCCCGCCGACCGGGCCGGGCGGATCTCGTTGTGGCAGAGCCACACCGCGGACCGGCGGCTGCTGGTGATCCTCGAGAACTGCCGGTCCGAGGCCGAGGTGCGGCCGTTGCTGCCGACCGGGCCCGGCTGTGCGGCGATCGTCACGACACGGCGGCGGCCGGCCGGGCTCGTCGGCGCCAGATTCGTCGAAGTCGGCACCCTGTCCGCCGCGGAGTCACGGGACCTGCTCGGCGTGATCGCCGGAGAGGCCCGGTTGTCCGCCGAACCCGACGCGGTCCGCCGGGTGCTGGCCTGCTGCGACGGTCTCGCGCTGGCCGTGCGGGCAGCGGGAATGAAGCTGTCGCAGCGGCCGAGACTGAGCGTCGCCGAGTTCGCGGCGCGCCTGGAGAACGAGCGCCTGCGCCTCGACGAACTCGCCGTCGGCGACTTCGGTGTCCGCCCGGTGCTCGCCGGCGCGCTCGCCGAGCTGTCGCCACGACAACGGAAGTCCTTGCGGCTGCTCGGTTTCCCCGGCGCCACCGAGTTCGCAGGCTGGTTCGCGGCTGCCATGCTCGGCCGGTCGGAAGGCGAGGCGGCCGAATTGCTCGACGAGCTGGTGGACGACCACCTGCTGCACGCCGAGCCCGATCGAATGGGCGTCGTCCGGTACCGGCTACCGGCCCTGATCCGGCTCGCGCTCCGGGAACCGCCGGATCCCGGAGCCCTTCGGCGCGCGCTGACGGCCATGGCGGCGTTGGCCGAACACGCGCTGGAGGCCCTCGGCGCCGAGTACCCGCCGTCGCGGCGATCGGACGTCCCGGCGGCGGTTTCGGATCGCGTCGCGGCCGACCCGATCGGCTGGCGTGACACGGAAACGGCGAACCTCGCACTCGCCGTCCGGACCGCGAAGAACCACGGCTGGACCGAGCTGGCCATGCGGCTGGCCGACGCCTGCAGCGATCTCGTCGGCCCGGCGAAAGGCGGATCCCCGGCCTGGCTCGGATTCGGCATCGTGCGCGACCGCGTCGATCTCCCCGCCGAGGCGGGAAAGCTGCTCAAGCTCGGGCACGCCCACGCCGACGCGGGGGATCTGGCGCGGGCGCGGACCTGCTTCTCGCTGGCGGAGACCAGGTTCCGCTCCGTGGGTGACCATCCCGGCACCGGGTCCGCGCTCATCGCCCTCGCCGACGTCGACGCAGACACCGGGCGGACCGGTGCGGCGGTCCACGCGCTGAGGGAGGCACTGGACCTGTTGCGGGACTGCGGTGACCTCGCCGGGCAGGCGATGGCGTCGGCGCAGTTCGGCTCGCTGTGGGACGACCTCGGCGATTTCCGGCGGGCACAGGAATGTTTCGACGCGAGCCTGCTGCTTTCGCTCCATTGCGAGGACGGGCGGCAGCACGACAGGTCCGCCAAACGGTACGCCGACGTCCTGCGCCGGAACGGCCGGATGGACGAGGCGGGCGAGCTGCTGACCAGCGCGTTGATCGGCACGCGCAGCTCGCGTGAACGGCACTGGGAGGCCCACGTCCTCCGGAGCTTCGGCGATCTCCACGCGAAGACCGGCGACACGGGGGAGAGCGAACGATGCCTCGCGCGGTCGCTGGAGCTGTTCGAATACGTCGGACACCGGCATGCCGCCGCGTACACGCACCGGAGCTTCGGCGAGTCGTTACGCCTGGCGGGTGAACACGGCCGCGCCGCCGAGCACCTGAACCTGGCGATGAGCACTTTCCGTGAACTCGGAGACCGCCGGGGCGGTGGATACGCCCTGCTCAGCTTCGGGCGGCTGCGGGCCGACGAAGGCGTCGCGTCCGAAGCCGCCGACGGGCTCCGGACCGCGGCGGGGCTGTTCCGTGAACTGGGCTTCCCGGTGTGGGAATTGCGCGCGCTCAAAGGTCTTTCCGCCGTGGACCAGAGCGGCCGCCAGCGGGACCGGGCTCGTGAAGCCTTGACGAAGATCCGCTTCGGGGCGACTCCGGCATAGCCCGGTGGACGACCGCCGGCCGTGGCGTTTGGCGAAGTTATGGCACCGGCGTGTTGACTGCGGCTCAAGTGAGCGGACTTCGCGCCGCCCCGGATTCGCGGCACTGGGGGTGGCGGCGCGTGCTCGTGGCCGGGTGACGCCTTCCGAGGGCAGGAGGCGTCACCCGGTTCGACGGCTAGGACCGGACGTGCAGGATCGCGTCGGCGTCGTTCAGGATCCCTTGGTCGAGCGGGAAGTAACCCTGCCGCGGGGTGGGGTCGGTCCGGACGCTCGCGGGCGGGACCTCGGACGCGGTGAGCAGGCCCCAGTCCGTGGTGACGTGCTTCTGAAGGAACCCTTCGTAGGTATCGGGTTCCGGCTCATCGAGCGCTATGGCGTCGCTTCGGCCGAGGCTGGTCGCGACGAAGACGTAGCGGTCACCGAGCAGCGGGGCCACCAGCGCGCCGGCGGGGAACCAGGTGGTCTCCGTCCCCGCCACCCGCATCGTGCTCGCCTGGCGGCGCAGGTGGAGATTGTGGGCGAAGACCAGCGTCCTGCCCCGGACGGCTTCGGTGGCGCGGATGTCCAGCAGGTTCCGCGCCATGATGGCGTCCCTGGTCGCGGCAAGGGGCGTGTACCGCTCGTGCGGCTCCAGCGGTTCGGCGCATTGCCGGTGGTAGCGCAGCAGATCGATGCCCGCCATGAGGTGGATCTCCGCGCGGGACCAGTCGTCCGTGACCGGTTCCGGTTTCCGGGAGCGGAGCGCGGCGAGCAGATCGGCCGCGATCGCGCGCAGCCGGTAAGCGTCGGCCGAGCCGCCGGGCGACGAAGCCGCGTCCATGACGGCTTCGGTGCGGCTCCAGCGTTCGTCGTCGCCCGCCGGGCCCGCGATGTCGACGTCGACGCGCAGGAAGTCGCGGGCGTACTCGAGGTAGGGCCGCGGACTGGGCGCGGAGGTGTTCTCGGTCTGGGTGTCGAAGCCGTGGAACGAAAGCCGCTCTTCGGGAGGCCGGTTCTCGTTGAACTCGCGCATCCAGGCGATCAGCCGCCTGTTCGCCTCGACGGTACCGAAGACGTGCGAGAACCCTTCGCTCATCGCGAAGTCGAGGGTTCCGGTGCCGTCGCGGACGAAGTCGTTCGCGACGAGCGCGGCCACGCGATCCGTTTCGAGGGCGATCGAGCGGAAGCCGCGGTCGACCAGCTGGGCGAACAGTGTGTTGCGGACGTCCGCGAAGACCGGGGTCGCGTGCGTCGGCTCGCCAAGGGCGAGCAGGTCACAGGAGGGGGTCACGAAGTCTCGGATGTCTTGACTCATGAGGTTCAAGCGTATCGTTGATGCTTCGGTTGAAACTTTGGCCGACTTCTCTCGGTGGCAGCGTATGGAAGTCTCAAACGGAGCGTCAGGTGCCGGATCTCGCGCGAGCCAAGCACCCGCCCCGACTCCTCGCCACCGGCGCCAGCGTCGCGAAAGCCACTTTCGCGACGCCTGATGTCCCGAAAGTGGCTTTCGCGGCACGTTTCGGCCGGCGAAGGAGCACGATGGGCCCCGACGCGGGACCGCGCCCGGACCCCGGTGCCGTAACGCAAGAAAAACACTTCCGGAGAACTCGCCCCCATTCCATTCGTCCGCTATAAAGTTTAAGAACGCTTCGCGCGCGAAGGTGCTTCGCTCGCGAAGCGGCCCTTCGCGGAAATGCGCGAGCGCAAGTTATCAGCAGTTGAGGTGAATCACCGCGTGGCAATCACCGCGCGGCCGGAGTTCGGCCCTAGTTTTGCCCGCATGGTTGAGAAGGATTCGACGGCGCGGACCCGGGAACTGGGCCACCGCATGAAGGCGTTCCGGCAGCGCAGGCACTTCAGCGGAGCCGACGTCAGCCGCCGTAACGGCTGGTTGCAGAGCAAGGTCACGAGGTGGGAACAAGGACTGCGTGAGCTGTCCGTGGTGGACGCGGCGCTGTATCTCGCGACCTGCGGCGAGGCGGAGCCCGAGCGTGACCTGCTGCTGGAACTGACCCAGCCCGGCGGAGACCTGTACTGGGTTCGGCCGTACTTCGACGAACTCGTCGATCCGATGAAATCCCTTGCTATCCAAGAGAATCTCGCGCACACCCTGGTGCGCTACGAGTCACTGACGCTGCCCGGGCTGCTCCAGACCGAACAGTACGCCCGCGCCGCCTTCGAGCTGATCGGCAACCGCGACCAGGCACAGCTGGATCAGGTCGTGAACGCCAGGATGGAGCGGCAGCGGCTGCTGCAGCGCGATCGTCCGCCGCGGTGCCGGTTCTACGTCCACGAGCGCGCGTTGCGTTCGGTCGTCGGAGGGCCACGGATCATGCACGAGCAACTGCTGCACCTCGTCCTGTCGGCGAATTTGCCGTATTGCTCCATTCGCATCGTCCCGGAAAGCGGCGGTGTCGGCACGGTGCTCGAGAATTCGTTCACCATCATGGAATTCACGGAACATCCGGCGGTGGTGTACACGGATTCCTATGCGGCCGGTGTGTTCATCGACGACCGGGTGGCGGTCGAGGCCTATTATTCCCTTGTCGCGAGACTGGAAAGCGATACCCTGACCGAGGAGAGGTCACGGCAAACGCTCGCCGAATGGGCGGACCGGTACGACCGGATGGAGGAGTGAACCGTCCGGGGGTTTCCCGTGGTCACTTCAGGGGGTAATCCTTCCGGGTAGCCGAGAGAAGGAGTTCGTGGTGACGAAGACGCAGGGTGGTGCCCCGGTCGCCGAGACGGAGATCGAGCGGAAGTACGACCTGGCGGCAGACCGGCCCATCCCGCCGCTGGTCCCGGTCGGCCCCGTGACGAACCAGGCCGAGCCGAGGGTCGACGTCCTCGACGCCACGTACTTCGACACGTCCGACTTCCGCCTCGCCCAGGCGGGCATCACGCTGCGGCGGCGGCTGGGCGGGAGCGACGAGGGCTGGCACCTCAAACTCCCGGTCGGCGAAGACCGGCGAGAGGAACTCCGCCTTCCGCTGGGAGGCAAGCCGGACAAGGTGCCGGGCGCGCTGGCGAAGCTGGTCCGGGCGCACACCCTCGGCGCCAAACTCGTCCAGGCCGCGCATCTGCGTACCGAGCGCACTTCGTACGCCTTGCTCGACGCCGGAGGCCGCGAGGTCGCGACGCTGACCGATGACGTCGTCACCGGTGAAGCGGGCGGGGAGAAGGCGCACCTCGACCGCTGGCGGGAGATCGAGATCGAGCTCTCGCCCGGTGCCGATCCCGAAGTGCTCGACAGCTTGGACCACGCGGTCCTGGAAGCGGGCGCGGAGCGGTCGCGCTGGCCGTCGAAGCTCCGGCGCTTGACCGACGAGCTCGTGCCCTCGGCGAGGGGGAAGTCGGGTTCGGTGCTGGCGGATTACCTCGCCGAGCAGCTGGACGCGCTGCGACGCCACGACATCGGGGTCCGCCGCGACGCCGAGGACGCGGTGCACCAGATGCGGGTCGCGAGCAGGCGGTTGCGCAGCGCGCTGCGGACGTTCCGGCGGTCCCTCGATCCGGACGTCGCCGACGGGCTGACCGATGAGCTCCGCTGGCTCGGTGGTGAACTCGGGCCGGCGAGGGACACGGAAGTGATGTCGGCGCGCCTGCACGACGAGGTCAAGGCGCTGCCGGCCGAGCTGGTGCTGGGCAACGTCGAGCAGCTGATGACACGGCACTTCGCGCGCGAGGCCGAGGAGGCCAAGGCACGGGTGATCCGGGCGCTCGACAGCAAGCGGTACACGGAGCTGCTGCGAGCACTGGAAAAGCTCGTCCGCAAACCCCGGAAGATCAAGGACGGCAAGAAGGAACTACGCAAGGCGGTCGCTCGGTCGAGCCGGAAGCTCGGCAAGGCCGTCGCCGCGGCGCGCGAGCTGGAGCCCGGCGCGGAGCAGGACGCCGCTCTGCACGAAGTGCGCAAGAAGGCCAAACGAGCCAGGTACGCGGCGGATACGGTCCGGCCGGTGTCCGGCAGGAAACTTCGAAAATGGCGAAAGAACGTCAAGGCGATGCAGTCCACGCTCGGTACGCATCACGACATCGTGGTCACCCGGGACGTCCTGCGGCTTCTCGGCCTGCGCGCGTACGCCGAGAACGAAAACGCTTTCACCTTCGGGGTTCTGCACGGCCGCTCGATCGCCGCGGCCGAGTCCGCGCACCGGCGCTTCACCGCGGAATGGCAAGACTTGGGTAAAGGTTCTCGCCCGAATTGGCTCAAATGAGGTAGCCCGGGTTGACCTCTCGCCGTCGCCGAGTACCGTCGAGGGAACTTGGTGGTCTGGAGAGAGGCGCCCCCAATGTTGCCTGGCCAGCGTGTACCCGGCGAATCGCCGCCTCTGGCCGTGACCAGCAGCCGCCGCAAGGACGGCGTCCTCGTCCTCACCGCGGTGGGGGAGATCGACGCCGCCACGGTCGGCCGGTTCCGTACCGAGCTCAGCGGTGCCTGTGTCAAAGGAAAGCACGTGATCCTCGACCTCTCCGGCGTCCGCTTCCTCAGCTGTGCCGGGTTGCAGGTGCTCGAGGAGGCGAACGCGGTGTCCCCTCGATTCTCGGTGATCGTGAAGACCGCTTTGGTGTCACGGATTCTGGACGTCAGCGGGGTCGGAGCCGATCTCGACGTCCGGTGGGACCTCGAGGACGTGCGCATCTAGGGCGCGTTTCATAAGCCAAGTTCGCGCCCATCGAACAGGCTTACGAAACACGCCCTAGTCCTGGCCGCCGTCGAGCTCCACCTCGCCGGCCGTGACGTCCGGCAGCAGGCCGCGCCAGCGCGGATTGCGCAGGCAGCCCGCGTCGGTCCAGCCGCCGAAGACGACTTCGCCGACGATGATCGGCCGCGACCAGCGCGCGTCCCGCGCCTGTTTGTCCGGGACGGAGTGGAACGGGGATGTCTTGCGCTCCAAGCGGACCAGCCGCTGGGACAGTTCCGCCAGTTCGTCGCCCGCGAAGCCGACGCCGACGTTTCCGATGTACCGCAGGCCATCCCCGTGCGGGACGCCGAGCAGCAATGAGCTGAACGTGTCCGCCCGGCTGCCGCCACCCGGCCGCCATCCGCCAAGAACCACTTGCTGTACCAGGGTTCCGGTGATGGAAAGCCATTCCCCGGTGCGCCTCCCAGGGTGGTACGCGGAGTCGGCCCGTTTGGCGACGATTCCGGCGAGCCCGTGTTCGCGGGCCGCCCGCGCGACCGCTCCACCGTCCCCGAGGTAATATCGCGGGACCTGCCAATGCGGCCCGGCGAGCCCGAGTTCGTCGAGGAGTTCCCGTCGTTCGGCATAAGGCGTCTCGACACAGGATCGGCCGTCGAGATGCAGCAGATCGTTCACCAGGTAGAACGCCGGATACCGGGACGTGAGCCGTTTCGCGGAATTCTTCGTCGCCCGTGCGCGGTGCCCGAGCCCTTCCGGACTCGGCTTCCCGCCGTCGAAGACGACGATTTCCCCGTCCAGAAACGCTTCCGTGGCACCGAGTTGCTCGCCGAGGCCGCGGAATTCGGGAAACAGCCCGGTGACGTCGTCGCCCGAATCGTCGTAGGCGGTGATCCGTCCGCCGGACACCCGGATCAGCGTCCGGCGCCCGGACCAGTCGAATTCATAGGCCCAGTCCGCGTCTTCGCTCGTCGACGGAAGCCGCCCCGGCTTGCTCAGCATCGGGGCGAGGAAGGAGGGGAGTTCCGCGCGGCCGGGATCGGCCGGGTCGAGCCGTTTGAGCAGCCAGCCGTTGTCCCTGCCGTCCTTCTTCACGTTGAGGAACAGGTATTTCCCGCGCGCTCGCTCGCCGTGGAAGACGACTTCGACCTTGTGGTCGTTGAAGTGCAGCGTTTCGTACCGGCCGGTGTCCCAGATCGTCATGGTGCCGCCGCCGTATTCGCCCGCGGGTATCTCGCCTTCGAAGGTGAGGTATTCCATCGGGTGGTCTTCGGTGTGCACGGCGAGCCGCTCGAGATCCGGCGACATCGGCAGGCCCTTCGGTACCGCCCAGGAGACGAGCACACCGTCCCGTTCGAGGCGGATGTCCCAGTGCAGGCTGCTCGCGTGGTGTTCCTGGATGACGAAGAGATCGTCGGCCCCGGCGTCCCCGTCGCGATCCGGGAGAGGTTCGGGAGTTCGTCCCGGTTTGCGCTTACGGCGGTATTCGCCGAGTTTCTCCGCCATGGCCGGCCAGCGCACCCCTCTTTCGGATCGGGTCACGCAAGCCTAGCGCCGTTCACGGTCCTTTCGTGCGATGAAGGCCCCTTTTCCCACGGTTACAGCAGGAAAAGAGGCCTTCACGCCGATGCGGTTCAGTCGGTCTCGGCCAGTGCCTCCGCGAACTGCGCGGCGTAGAGCCGGGAGTAGGCACCGCCGGTGAGCAGCAGTGTTTCGTGGTCGCCCTGCTCGACGATCGACCCGTTCTCCATCACCAGGATGACGTCCGCGTCGCGGATGGTGGAAAGCCGGTGCGCGATGACGAAACTCGTCCGCCCTTCGCGCAGCGAGTTCATCGCCCGCTGGATCAGCACCTCGGTCCGCGTGTCGACGGAACTGGTGGCCTCGTCGAGGATGAGGATCGCGGGTTTCGCCAGGAACGCCCGCGCGACGGTGATCAGCTGTTTCTCACCGGCGCTGACCGTGCCGCCCTCGTCGTCGATCACCGTGTCGTAGCCGTCCGGAAGGGTGCGGACGAACCGGTCGACGTGGGTCGCCTTGGCGGCCGCGACGACCTCGTCGTGCGTGGCGCCCTCCGAACCGTAGGCGATGTTCTCCGCGATGGTGCCGCCGAACAGCCACGCGTCCTGCAGCACCATGCCGGTCTTGGCCCGCAGGTCCTCGCGGTCCATCCCGGCGATGTCGACGCCGTCGAGGGTGATCCGGCCACCGTCGAGTTCGTAGAACCGCATGAGCAGGTTGACCAGCGTGGTCTTCCCCGCGCCGGTCGGGCCGACGATGGCGACGGTGTGCCCCGGTTCGACGGTGAGCGACAGGTCCTCGATGAGCGGCGTGTCCTCGGTGTACCGGAACGACACGTGCTCGAACTCGACCTGCCCCCGCACATCCTCGACCCGTGCGGGTTCGGCGGGCTCGGGTTCCTGCTCGTCCGCGTCGAGCAGTGCGAAGACCCGCTCCGCGGACGCGATGCCGGACTGCAGCAGGTTCGCCATGCTGGCGATCTGCGTGACCGGCTGGCTGAATTGCCGTGAATACTGGATGAACGCTTGGACGTCGCCGAGCGACAGGGTTCCGGACGCCACCCGCAGCGCGCCGATCACGGCCACGAGCACGTAGCTCAGGTTGCCGATGAACATCATCGCGGGCTGGATGGTGCCCGAGATGAACTGCGCCTTGAAGCTCGCGCCGTACAGGGTGTCGTTGTGCTCACGGAAGACCTCTTCGGCCTCCTCGCGGCGGCCGAACACCTTGACCAGCGAGTGCCCGGTGTACATCTCCTCGATATGCGCGTTGAGCCGTCCGGTGGTGGACCACTGCTTGATGAACTGCGGCTGCGCCTTCTTGCCGATCTTGGCCGCGACGAGGACCGACGCCGGCACCGAAAGCAGCGCGACGAGGGCAAGCAGGGGCGAGATGACGAACATCATCACCAGCACGCCGACGACCATCAGCAGCGACGACACGATCTGCGCGAGGGTCTGCTGAAGGGACAGCGCGAGATTGTCGATGTCGTTGGTCGCCCGGCTCAGCACCTCGCCGCGCGGCTGGCGGTCGAAGTAGCTCAGCGGGAGCTTGGCGAACTTCTCCTCGATCCGCTCCCGCAGGTCGAACACCGCCCGCTGGACCAGGTTCGTGGTCAGCCTGGCCTGCAGCAGCGAGAAGAACGACGCCACGATGTAGAGCAGCAGCACCCACAACAGGACCTGGCCGACGGCGTCGAGGTCGATGCGCTGGCCGGGGACGAAATCGATCCCCGAGTACAGGTCGGCGACGGTGTTGTCGCCCGCCGCCCGCAGCCCGGCGATGATCTGTTCCTTGCTCACTCCCGCGGGCATGTCCTTCGCGACGACGCCCGCGAAGATGAGGTCCGTGGCCATCCCGAGGATCTTCGGGCCGATGACGCTCAGCGTGACACTGGCGATGCCGAAGATCAGGATGCCGTAGAGCATGGCGCGCTGCGGTTGCAGCAGGCGCAGCAGCCGTTTCAGAGATCCCTTGAAGTCCAAGGCCTTTTCGGCGGACGGTCCGCCCATGAAGCCGGCGGGGCCACGGCCGAGACTGCCGCCTCCGGGGCCGGGTCCCCGCGCGGCGCTCGCGCGCTCGCCCACCGGTTTGGCCGGGGTGTCCGAAGAAGACTGTGTGGATTCGGGCGCGCTCATCAGGCGGCCTCCTGCTCGGTCAGCTGGGACAGCACGATCTCCCGATAGGTCTCGTTCGTGTCCATGAGTTCGGTATGGGTTCCGCTGCCGACGACGCGGCCTTCGTCTAGCACGACGATGCGGTCGGCGTGGCGGATCGTGCTGACCCGCTGCGCGACGATGACCACGGTCGCCTCGGCGGTCTCGGCCGTGAGCGCCCGCCGCAGCGCGGCATCGGTCGCGTAGTCGAGCGCGGAGAAGGAGTCGTCGAAGAGGTAGATCTCGGGGCGCCGCACCAGCATCCGCGCGATCGCGAGCCGCTGCCGCTGCCCGCCCGAGACGTTGGTCCCGCCCTGGGCGATGGGGGAGTTCAGCCCCTCGGGCATCCGCTCGACGAAGTCCTTGCCCTGGGCCACCTCCAGCGCGTGCCAGAGCTCTTCGTCGGTGGCGTCGGATTTGCCGTAGCGGAGATTGCTCGCGACCGTCCCGGCGAACAGGTACGGCTTCTGCGGCACCAGCCCGACGGCGTCGGACAGCACGGTCTGATCCAGCTCCCGGACGTCGACGCCGTCGACCCGCACGGAGCCGCCGGTGGCGTCCATCAGCCGGGGGATCAGGTTGAGCAGCGTGGTCTTGCCGCTGCCCGTGCTGCCGATGATCGCGGTGGTCTCCCCGGGCAGGGCCAGCAGCGAGATCTCCTGGAGCACCGGCTTCTCCGCGCCGGGGTACCGGAATTCCACATCGGACAGTTCGAGCCGTCCGTGCACCTCGCCGGGGCTGACCGGGTTCGCCGGGAGGACGACGCTGGTGTGCGTGTCGAGCACCTCGGTGATGCGTTCGGCGCTGACCTCGGCGCGGGGCACCATCATGAACATGAAGGTGGCCATCATGACCGCCATCAGGATCTGCATCAGGTACGACAGGAACGCGGTGAGCGCGCCGATCTGCATGCTGCCGTCGTCGATGCGCAGCCCGCCGAACCACAGCACGGCGACGCTGGAGGCGTTCATCACCAGCATGACGATGGGGAACATCAGGGCCATCAGCCTGCCGACGACGAGCGAGACGTCCAGCAGTTCGGTGTCGGCCTTGGTGAACCGTCGCCGTTCGTGCGTGTCCTTGACGAACGCCCTGATCACGCGGATGCCCATGATCTGCTCGCGCAGGATCTGGTTGATCTTGTCGATGCGCTCCTGCATCAGCCGGAACGCCGGGCGCATCTTCGCGATGATGACCCCGACCGAGACACCCAGGATCGGCACCGCGAGCACGAGCAGCCACGAGAGGGTGACGTCCTGGTTCAGCGCCATGATGATGCCGCCGAAGCACATGATCGGCGCGGACACCATCAGGGTGAAGGCCATCAACGTCAGCATCTGCACCTGCTGGACGTCGTTCGTGGTGCGGGTGATCAGCGACGGCGTCCCGAACTGGCCGACCTCACGGGCGGAGAAGTCCTGGACGCGGTGGAAGATCGCGCCGCGGACGTCCCGGCCGACCGCCATCGCGGTCCGGGCGCCGTAGTAGACGGCGCCGATCGAACAGGCGATCTGCACCAGCGACACCAGCAGCATGACGCCGCCGACACCGAGGATGTAGTCGATGTCGCCGGTGACCACACCGCTGTCGATGATGTCGGCGTTCAGGGTGGGGAGGTAGAGCCCGGCGAGGGTCTGGACGAACTGCAGCAGCACGATGAGCCACAGGTCTCGCCGGTACGGGCGCAGGTGGATGCGCAACAGCTTGGTCAGCACAACGGTTTCTCCCCAGTGGTGGGTCGGGTGTTACTGCTTCTTCGGTTTCGTCACCGGTTCGGGGCCGGTGAGCGAGGGGACGCCCGCGGCGGCCTCGCGCAGAAGGGCCGCTGCCGTCTCCAGGAACGGCTCGGCACCCTCGTTCATCAGCCAGTGGAAGAACGCCGTCTTCACCGCGGACTCCACGATGGCCGCCATCAGCCGGGCGTTCAACGCGTTTTCCGGGCCGGCGCCCGCCCGTTCGAGGATCCCCTCCGCCAGCACCCGTTCGACGGTGGCGTGCGCCTTGAGGAACTCACCGTGCACCGACGGGTGCAGGATCATCGAGCGCGCGACCTTCACCGAGTCGCGGTCCGGCTCTCCGTCACGGCCGTAGGTCTCCAGCGTCGCGGCGCTGACGGCTTCCCACAACGGCTCCTCCGGTGGCCTTTCGCGCAGGGCTTCCAGCACCCGTTCCTGCCGTTCGACGATGAACGAGCAGATCGCCTCCTCCTTGCTGGAGAAGTAGTTGTTGAACGTGCGCGGGGAGACGCCCACGGCGTTGGCGATGTCTTCGACGCGGACCAGCTCGACGCCTTTCTCCGCGGCGAGTTTGAGCGCTGCCTCGCTCATGGCGCGACGGGCCGCGCGCTTCTTGCGTTCGCGCAGCCCCAGCGGCGGGTTCGGGTCGGCGGCCATGCGTTCAGCCTAGGGAAAAGTTGCGGGGTGCGCAAATTAATGCGCGGCACGCACTTTTCGGCCATCCTCCGTGGCGAGGAACACGCAGATGCAGCCGAATGGCCTAGCGCGCCGCGCTCACCAGCCGTAACGCGTTCGTGACCACGTCACTGCCAGCGGTTGAACGGGAACCGACTGTGGACACGGATAGTGACTTCTGCTTGCATGGCCGTCGTTGTGCTGGGGAGTGCGACACGGGTCCGGGTATGCGAAGAGAAAGAAGTGGAAGCACATGGTGACGCGGGCTCGAGGCTTGCTTGACCGCTCACGGGTTCTTCTGGACCGTTCCAGGGTCGCCGCGGCGCAGTTCCTCGCCGCCCCGCCCCGGCACGCTCCGTCGGCTCCGCCTGCCGAACCGGAGGTGGAGCAAAGGCCCGCCGTGGAGGCGCCGGACGCCGGCGCGCTCGCCGGGGTCTGCTCCAATGTCGCGCTGCGCGACCTCAACCTGCTCGACCAGCTGCTCGCGCAGCTGGAGACGATGGAGGCGGGGGAGGAGAACTCCGACCGCCTCGCCGAGCTCTACCGGCTCGACCACCTGGCGACCCGGTTGCGGCGCAACGCCGAGAACCTGCGCGTCCTCGCCGGCCGCGATGCCGACGACACGACGGCCGGGATCTCGTCCGTGCTCGACGTGATGCGGGCCGCGATGTCGTCGATCGACCACTACTCGCGGATCACGATCGGCCGGGTCGTTTCGCTCGGTGTCGTCGGGTTCGCCGCCGAAGACGTCAGCCGGATCCTCGCGGAACTGTTCGACAACGCCGCGAACCAGTCTTCGCCGAGTTCGCCGGTCAGCGTCAGCGCGCACCTCACCGAACAGGGCAGCGTGCTGATCCGCATCGAGGACGAGGGCATCGGCATGCCACCCGAACGCCTCGCGGCGCTGAACGAGCGGCTGGCGGCCGGTCCGGTGCTCGACGACGATTCCGTGCGGCATATGGGACTCGCGGTCGTCGGCAGGCTCGCCGACCGGCACGAGATCACCGTCAAACTCGACCGCCGCACCCCGCACGGCACGGTCGCGACTGTACTGCTGCCGGTCCCGGTGGTCTCGGAACTGGCCGAGAAGCAGTGGTCCGGTTCGCAGACCGTCGTGCTGCCGCAGGCCAGGATCACCAACGGCGCGCCCGTCGGCGACGCGGTCGCGACACCGTCCGGGCTGCCGCGGCGACGCCCGGCTCCCTCGGCCGCACCGGAACCGCAACGGAAGCCCAGCCCCCGACCGCGCACGGCCTTCGAGCCGCCCGCCGACGGTGGCACCACGGCGAGCGGCCTGCCGCGCCGCGTTTCCCGCAGTATCAGGACTTTGCCCGACGAACCGGCCCCGCCGACCACCCCGCCCGCCGACACGGCGGACGGGCACGAGGCGCTGCTGGCCGACCTCGATGCCTTCACCGACGGCGAGCGTGCCGCCCTCGACGACCGGCACGAGCGTGAGACCGGAGGAAACACCCAGTGACCGCCCAGGACGCGACCACGGATTTCACGTGGTTGCTCGACGACTTCGTGCGCAAGGTGCACGGTGCCAGCCACGCGCTGATCATGTCCGTCGACGGTTTCCCTTTGACCGCTTCGGAATCGGTGTCCAGCGACGACGCCGAGCAGCTCGCGGCCATCGCGAGCGGCCTGCTCAGCCTCGCGGGCAACAGCGCGGCGCTGTTCGGCAAGGGCAACTGCGAGCAGATCATCATCCGGCTCACCCGCGGGTACTTCCTGTTCATGGGGATCGGTGCCGAGGCGGGGCTCGCGGTGCTCACCGAACCGGACTGCGACATGAAGGTCGTCGCCTACGAGATGACCCAGTTCATCACCAACGCCGGTCACGCGCTCACCCCCGAGGTGCGAGCGGGACTCCGGCAGGTCCTGACCGCCCGACGGCCGCAGGCCTGAGAATCCGGAGAAGGAAGGGATGACCGTGTCCAGCGACCAATCTCCGGACCGGCCCGTCAAGATGCGCAGCCGCAGAATCCGGCCGTACGCGCTGACCGGCGGCCGGACCAAGAGCAGCCAGCTGCTGCTGGTGGAGACCCTGATCTCGGTCCCGCGCTACGACCCGTCACTCGCCGAGGCGCTGATGCCCGAATCGCGCTCGCTGTACGAGCGCGCCCGGGATCGCTCGTCGATCGCCGAGCTTTCGGTGGGACTGGATCTGCCCTTGGGCGTGGTCCGGGTGCTCGTCGGCGACCTCGCCACCCAGGGTGCGGTCTTCGTGCACCCGACGGCCCACGCCTACAACCACGATACGAACGTGCTCGAGAGGATCCTCGATGGACTCAAGCGCCTCCCGGTCTGACCCCAGTCTGCTGGCGATTTCCGCCAAGATCGTGGTCGCCGGTGGATTCGGCGTTGGCAAGACGACCTTCGTCGGCTCCGTCTCCGAGGTCCCCCCGCTGAGCAACGAGGCCTGGATGACCGAGGCGGGCGCCGGCGTCGACGAGCTGGTGCCACCCGGAACCAAATCCACCACCACGGTCGCGATGGACTTCGGCCGGATCACCCTGCGTGAAGACCTGCTCCTGTACCTGTTCGGCACCCCCGGCCAGGCCCGGTTCTGGTTCCTCTGGGACGACCTCTCGCGCGGCGCGCTCGGCGCCGTCGTACTGGTCGACACCAGCCGGATCGACCAGTCGTTCGCCGCGATCAACTACTTCGAGAACGACTCCGAGCTGCCGTTCATCGTCGCGGTCAACCAGTTCGAGGGCATGCCGGTGCACGACCTCGAAGAGGTGCGCGACGCGCTGGCGCTGTCCCCGGACATCCCGCTGGTCACCTGCGACGCCCGCGACCCGAAGTCGGCGGTCGCGACGTTGCAGGAACTGGTGTCGCACACGCTGTCCCTCGCCGTGGTCTCCGGACCGGGGCGGGAATTCGCCGCACTCGGCTGAACAGTTTCCGGGAGGAACACAGAGGATGCGCAAGGTTCTGATCGTCGGTGCCGGGCAGTCGGGGTTGCAGCTGGCCTTGAGCCTGCTCGCCCACGACTACGACGTCACGGTGATGTCGGCGCGGACGCCGGACGAGATCCGGTCCGGCAAGGTGATGTCGACCCAGTGCATGTTCCATTCCGCTCTGCAGCACGAGCGGGACCACAAGCTGAACCTGTGGGAGGACGAGACCGTCAAGGTCGAGGGGCTCGGCGTTTCCATCGCGGGGCCGGACTCCAGCCGGGTGCTGGACTGGTTCGGGCCGCTGGAGCACTACGCGCAGTCGGTCGACCAGCGGGTGAAGATGGCCGCCTGGCTGGAGCTGGTGGAGGATCGCGGCGGCAAGGTCGTCATCCACGGCGTCACCACCTCGGATCTGGCGCCGCTGGCGAAGCTGTACGACCTGGTCGTCATCGCCGCGGGCAAGGGCGAGCTGGTCCAGCTGTTCGACCGGATCCCGGAGCGTTCGCCCTACACCGAACCCCAGCGCGCGCTCTCGCTGGCTTACGTGCACGGTGTCGAGCGGCGGCCCGAGCACCCGGACACGGCGGCGGTGCGGTTCAACATCATCCCCGGCGTGGGTGAGCTGTTCATGATCCCCGCGTACACGCTGAGCGGGAACTGCGACATCCTCTTCTTCGAGGGGATCCCCGGCGGCCCGCTCGACTGCTGGGACGACCGGCCGACGCCGCAGCAGCATCTCGACCGGATCCTGTCGCTGATGAAGCAGTTCCTCCCGTGGGAGTACGAGCGGTCCCGGAACGCCGTGCTGACCGACGACAAGGCGACGCTGGCGGGCGGGTACACGCCGGTCGTGCGGAACGCGGTCGGCAAACTGGACTCGGGGACCGCGGTGCTCGGCATGGCCGACGTCGTGGTGGCCAACGACCCGATCACCGGCCAGGGCTCCAACAACGCGAGCCACTGCGCGGCGTCCTATCTGGACTCGATCCTCGAGCGCGGCGACAAGCCGTTCGACGAGGAGTGGATGTCCGCCTCGTTCGAGAAGTACTGGGAGTACGCCCAGCACGTGACGATCTGGACCAACGCGATGCTGCAGCCGCCGCCCCCGCACGTGCTCCAGATCATCGGCGCGGCGGGGGAGAAGCCCGCCGTGGCGCGGCGGTTCGCGAACGGGTTCTCCGATCCGACCGACTTCCAGCACTGGTTCCTTGACCCCGCGAAAGCCGAGAAGTACCTGGCCGAGGTCTGATTCCGGGACCGCGACAGTCCCGCGATCGGGTTCGCGGGGCTGTCGCGGTGCGCCGTTTCGGGCTACCGTGGTCACCGTGTGTGAGTACGGTCGGTGACGGCAGCGGAGGTGCGGCTCGATGCGTTCGATGTGGAAGGGCTCGGTGTCCTTCGGGCTGGTGAGCATCCCGATCCAGCTCTACGCGGCCACCGAGAACAAGAACGTCTCGCTGCGCCAGGTGCACGAGGCCGACGGCGGCCGGATCCAGTACAAGCGGTTCTGCACGATCGACGGCGAGGAAGTGCCCTACGCCGAGATCGCCAAGGGCTACGAACTGCCCGACGGCGAGATGGTCGTGCTCACCGACGAGGACATGTCCGAGCTGCCGCTCGCGTCGTCGCGGGCGATCGACGTACTCGAGTTCGTGCCGCTGGAGTCCATCGACCCGATCCAGTTCGACAAGACCTACTACCTCGAACCGCAGAAGAACGCCGTCAAACCGTACGTGGTCCTGCGTGACGCGCTGCAGAAGGCGAGCCACGTGGCGGTCGCGAAGGTCGCCATCCGGCAGCGGGAGACGCTCGCGATCCTGCGGGTCCACAGCGATGTCCTGACGATGACGACGATGTTGTGGCCCGACGAGGTCCGCGTCCCCGATTTCGGGTTCCTGCACGAGGATCCGCCGCAGGTGCGGCCGCAGGAGCTGACGATGGCGGGCTCGCTGATCGACTCGCTCTCGGAGCCCGTCTTCGAGCAGGAGAAGTACAGCGATTCGTACCGCGAGGCGCTGGAAGCCATGATCGAGGCCAAGGCCGCGGGCAACCAGACGGCGAAACCGAAGGCCGTCGGCGCGAAGGCCGACGTCGTCGACCTCATGGAGGCCTTGCAGGCCAGTGTGAGCGAGGCGAAGAAGAGCCGGAAGCCCGCGGCGGCGAAGAAGGCCACAGCGGCCAAGAAACCCGCGTCGGCCAAGCGAACCCCGAAGAGCGCCTGACTCTCCTTTGTGGACGGTTGTGCCCGGTGTCACCGCGCCGGGTGCCCCGACACGCCGCGCGTATGCCGAAATTTGTCGCCCCTCGATGGTAGTAAGGCAATCGAGGAGAACTTTTCCGAAGCGATCTTCGATCTGATCGCGGGAGGCGGCATGAACATGGAGTGCGCGTTCTGCGCCGGCGAGCTCGATCACTGCCACGGGACCCTGGTGGTCCACGTCGACGGTGGTTTCACCGAATGCAGCGAAGACGGCTGCGTCGACCTCGACTTCACCCGGCACACGCTGACGATCGACTGTTTCGACGTCGACGGAGGCTGCTCGTGTGCGGAGATGGCGGCCCAGCTGCTGCTACGGGCTTCTTGACCGGCGGCCAATACACCAATCCGGCCCGATTCGGGAGTTCGTGCCCGATTGCCACTCGAAGGTGTATGCGTTCGTGTACATCGCGGCCGGGAATGTGTTAACTATGACGGGGTCCTCCGGCTCTCCCTCCCCCTCGGAGCCGGGGGACCCCTTCATGTCACGGTGCTTCCTTCGCGGTGTCGTGGATCGGCGCCCCGTTGTAGGAGCGTATGGCCTCCCAGACACCGTCTCCGTCCGCGTAGTCACGCGCGGGCAGCGTGCCCAGAGGGCCCAGGACGTCGTCGCCCGCTCCGGCCGCGGCGGCGGCCCGTAGGAGTTCGTCGCGTCCACACGGGTACTTCGCGCCCGTCAGGTACGGGCGAGGGTCCGTCCCTGGCATCGGCTCTCCCTCCTTCTCCTCGTTCGCGGCGGATACCCGGCGATCGGGGAACGAAAACGGCCCGGGCACCTGACGTGAGGGGAACGCCAGGTGCCCGGGCCGTTTTTCAGCGCCGGTACCGGGGGCTCGGTACCGGTTCGGTCCGGTGCTCAGTACCAGTGGGCGCGACCGCCGATGGCCTTCCCGGTGTTCCCGAGAACGGCCAGGATGATGCCGATGACCGCCAGCGCGATCCCGATCGAGTACAGGACGGGGATGCTGGCGATGACACCGACGACAATCAGGATGACGCCGAGAATGATCACGGGAACACCTTCTCCTTCGTAGTCGCCCGGCCCGAGTGCTGCCGGGGTGTGGCTACTGGAGGGATTCCCGCCTCGATCGGGGTGAAAACAGGTCCATCCGGCCGAAGTTATCACGCATTCGGCCTAATGGACGTCAGGTTCGTAAGTGGTAAGGACGGTTCTCCGTGAAGGCCTCCTTCCCTACCTTCAGGGTAGGCAAGGAGGCCTTCACGGACTTGCGCGTTGGCGAGAGCAAGGCGGCGGTGGCGTGGTCGGCCTAACGGCCTCCTGAGTGGCAAGACGGTTGGAACCGTCCTTGCCACTCACGAGGCCGGTCGGGCTCAGTACCGGTAGTGGTCCAGCTTGTACGGGCCCTCGACGTCCACGCTGATGTACTCGGCCTGGCGCTTGGTCAGCTTCGTCAGCCGGACGCCCAGCGCGTCGAGGTGCAGGCGGGCCACCTTCTCGTCGAGGTGCTTCGGCAGCACGTGGACGTCGGTGGTGTACTCGCCCTGCTTCGTGAACAGCTCGATCTGCGCGATCGTCTGGTTGGTGAAGGAGTTCGACATCACGAAGCTCGGGTGGCCGGTCGCGTTCCCGAGGTTCATCAGCCTGCCTTCGGACAGCACGATGATCGAGTGCGTCTCGCGGTCCGCAGTCGCGGGGAAGACCCACTCGTGCACCTGCGGCTTGATCTCGATCTTCTGGATGCCCGGGATCTTCGCGAGGCCGGCCATGTCGATCTCGTTGTCGAAGTGCCCGACGTTCGCGACGATCGCGTTGTGCTTCATCTTGGCCATCTGGTCGGCCATGATGATGTCGAAGTTGCCGGTGGTGGTGATGAAGATGTCGCCGCGCTCGACGACGTCGTCGAGTTCCACGACGTCGAGGCCCTCCATCGCCGCCTGAAGCGCGCAGATCGGGTCGATCTCGGTGACGACCACGCGGGCCCCCTGGCCACGCAGCGATTCCACGGCGCCCTTGCCGACGTCGCCGTAGCCGCAGACGACCGCGACCTTGCCCGCGATCATCACGTCGGTGCCGCGGTTGAGGCCGTCGATGAGCGAGTGGCGGATGCCGTACTTGTTGTCGAACTTCGACTTCGTCACCGAGTCGTTCACGTTCATCGCCGGGAAGAGCAGCTCGCCGTCCTTTGCGAGCTTGTAGAGCCGCTTGACGCCGTTGGTGGTCTCCTCGGTGACCCCGCGGACCTCCTTGGCGATCCGGGTGAACCGGCTGGTGTCGCGGCCGAGGCTTTCGCGCAGCGTCTCCAGCACGAGGCCGTACTCTTCGCCGTCTTCCTCGGTCGCCTGCGGGACTGCGCCCGCGGCCTCGAACTCGACGCCCTTGTGGATCAGCAGGGTCGCGTCGCCGCCGTCGTCCAGGATCATGTTCGGGAGGCGGCCGTCGCCGAAGTCGAAGAGCTGGTCGGTGCACCACCAGTACTCGGCTAGGGTCTCACCCTTCCACGCGAACACCGACGAGCCCGACGGGTTCTCGACGGTGCCGTCCGGGCCGACGACGACGGCCGCGGCCGCCTCGTCCTGCGTGGAGAAGATGTTGCAGGACACCCAGCGCACCTCGGCGCCCAGCGCGACGAGCGTCTCGATCAGCACGGCGGTCTGCACGGTCATGTGCAGTGAACCCGCGACCCGCGCGCCCTTCAACGGCTGCGAGCCGGCGTATTCGCGGCGCAGCGCCATCAGGCCGGGCATCTCGACCTCGGCGAGGCGCAGCTGCTTGCGGCCGGCCTCGGCCAGGGAGAGATCGGCGACGGCGAATTCGATCCCGTTGACCTTGGACAGGGTCGGGCTCATGGGTTCTCCAATCATCAGGGAAGGCAGGGCGGAGCGGTCCTTTTCGCCGGTGGCGGGAAGGACGATGTCAGTGCGGGGGTTTCAGTGCTCGGCCTCGAAGGCCGGAAAAGGGTTCGGACGCAACAAAGGCACCTCCACAGTGGGAGGCGCCCTTACGTCTGTCGCGGCGGGCCGAGCGTGGCGGAAGAATTCCGTCGCAGCGCCTCTCGACCCGGAACCAGAATGGCAAAGCGCCGCGAGCGCTGTCAAGGCGACGCGGATCGCTCCGCAGTCGAGAGGAATTCGGCGCGGACACCCAGCAGGCGGACCGGTCTGCCGAGGTCGAACATGCCGAGCACGGCCAGCGCCGCCTTCTCGATTTCGGCGGGATCGGAGGTTCGTGCGGGCAGGGTCATGCTGTGCGTATGGGTCCGGAACGGGGCGAACCGGACCTTGACCGCGACCCGCGCGGCGGGCCTGCCTTCCTCGGCGACGTCCTGTGAGACGCGTTTCGCCAGCGCGACGACCTCCGCGGACATGGCCTCGGGATCGGAGATGTTCTGCTGAAAGGTCGTCTCGCGGCTACGGGATCGCGCGACGTACGGAGTCGCGGTGACCTCGGCGTCGCCGATTCCGCCGGCGAGGACCCGGTACCAAGGACCGAGCTTCGGCCCGAATCGGGCCGCTAGGTCCGCCGGATCGGCACCCGCCAGCTCCAGCACGGTGTGGTAGCCGGCCTCGGCGAGCTTCTTCGTCGTCTTGCTGCCGATGCCCCACAGGGCGTCCGTCGGCCGCTCGGCCATGACGTCCCACCAGTTGTCCTGGACGAGCCGGAAGATCCCCGCGGGTTTGGCGAATCCGGTGGCGAGTTTGGCGCGAAGTTTGTTGTCCCCGATACCGACGGAGCAGGAAAGGCCGGTCTCCTCGGCCACTATCCGCCGGATGTCGGCGGCGAGGGCTTCGGGATCGTCGGTGGTGACGCCGAGGAACGCTTCGTCCCAGCCGAGCACTTCGACGACCACGGGGAACTCCCGCAATACCGCCATCACCCGATCGGACACCTCTTGGTACGCGGGTGCGTCCGTGGCGAGGAAGATCGCGTCAGGGCAGCGTTTCGCGGCGGTTCGCAAGGGCATCCCGGACTGGATGCCGAACTCCCGCGCCTCGTACGACGCCGTCGCCACCACGGCCCGTTCCGTGGGATCGCCCGTGCCGCCGACGACGACGGGCTTACCGCGCAGCTCAGGCCGCCGGGCGACCTCGACCGCCGCGATGAACTGGTCGAGGTCGACGTGAAGTACCCACTCCCCGGCGGCCATGGAACCGAGCTTAGGACCGTTCGGCGATCTCGTCGCGCATCCGCTGCTCGTTCGCCTGCAGCTCCGGGGTGAAGTTCTCGCCGAAGTCCTCGGCCTCGAGGATCTTGCGGACCTCGAGCACGGTGTCGCCGGTCGGGGGAGTGGGGCAGCGCTTCGCCCACTCGATGGCTTCGGCACGCGAAGGGACGTCGACGATCCAGAAGCCACCGACGAGTTCCTTGGCTTCGGTGAACGGGCCGTCGGTGACGGTGGCCCCGGCCGCGTTGAGCGTGACCCGTGCGCCCTTCGAGCTTTCCTGCAGGCCTTCGCCACCGACCAGCACCCCGGCGTCGAGCATCTCCTGGTTGAACTTCGCCATGGCGGTCAGAGCCTCCATCGGCGGCAGCTTCCCGGCTTCGGAATCCTCGTCCGCCTTGATGATGATCATGAACCGCATGCGTCTTCCTCCCAGTGAACCGGACGTATCGGCCGGACTCTACCGGTGGACGGGAAGACGATCAGGCGCGCCCGAACCGGGAAAGATGCACGATCACCGCCGCGGTCACGGTGATCATTCCCATCAAGAGCAGGGCCGGGCTGTTCACCACGATGCCGAGCAGCATCAACAGTCCCGCGGTGATGTCGAGGCTGAGGACGAGCGCCAGCCGGAGCAGCGGGGGCCGGGCGGGCCTGCCGGAGCGGAGTTGGGCGGCCAGGGCCGGCTCGGTGAGCTCGAACCAGCGCTCGATCTTTTCCAGCTCTTGCCGATCATGATGGCTCAGCATCGGTTTCTCCTTCGGCGCGCCCCGGCCGTCGACATCCACGGAATACCCAGGGGGAGGGCCGGGTAAGCATCGAATTTCAGCAAGCGTCGTATAACGACCTATACGCCTCGCGAGCGAAGATCCTTCGAAGCCCTAACCATTGCGCCATTGGGGGTTTCGGGGCGCCGAAAGATCGTCAAGGAGGGGAAAGGCTCGGTAGTTTCCACGCTTGTGGCCAGGGCGGCCGCGGCAGCGCCATCTGGGAGGACGCGAGCGATGACCATCCCCACCGAACCGATCGGCAGTATTCCCCGTCCCGGCTATCTCGTCGAAGCGCTCGGTGAGTACGCGGCGGGGCGCCTCGACGCCGACGGACTCGGCGAGTCGCAGGAAAAAGCTCTCGTGGAGACCATCGAACGGTTCGAGGCGACTGGCTCGCCGGTCATCACCGACGGCGAACAGGGCAAACCGAGTTTCGCCACGTATCCCTTGGCGGGCCTCGCTTCGCTGGCGCCGGACGGCGTCGTCATCCCGTTCGCCGACGGGCACACCCGGCAGCTTCCGAGGCTGACCGCCGGGTCGTTCCGCTATCAGACCTACGCCGACAGCTATCTGCGTGAGGCCAAGAAGTACGCGACGCGGCCGGTGAAGCAGGCGGTGATCGCGGCTTCGGCGATCAGTCTCGTCTATCCCGGTGAAGAATTGGCCGGATACGACAAAGAACAGTTCATCGCCGACCTGGTGAACGAGGCCGAGGCCGACATCCGCCGCAGCCTCGACGCGGGTGCGGACAGCGTCCAGATCGACTTCACCGAAGGCCGGCTGTCGCTGAAGCTCGATCCGTCCGGCGGCCTGCTGAAGTCCTTTGTGGACCTGAACAACACCGTACTGGACCGGTTCTCCGAGGAGGAGCGGAAGAAGATCGGCGTGCACACCTGCCCCGGTGGGGACCAGGACTCCGTGCACAGCCTGGACGTCGACTACGCCGGGCTGCTGCCGACGTTGTTCGAGCTGAAGGTGGGCAACGTCTACGTCCAGCTGGCCAGCGAGCCGGATCCCGAGCGGGCACTGCGGGTGATCGCCGAGCACTCTCGCCCGGAGCAGCGGGTCTTCGTCGGCGTGACCGATCCGATCGACCCGCGCGTCGAAACCGCCGAAGAGGTGCGGGACAGGGTCCTGCAGGCGGCGCGGTACATCCCGCCGGACCGGCTGGGCACCTGCGACGACTGCGGTTTCTCACCGTTCGCCGACGACACCTCGACGTCGCGGGAGATCGCGTTCGCCAAGATCGCCGCCCGCGTCGAAGGTACGCGCCTCGCCGCCGAATCCCTCTGACGTCCTGTGATGGGCGCCTTCGGTCAGTTCTGCACCGCGACCCGGATGCCGAGGCCGACCAGGAAGGTGCCCATCACCGCGTCCATCGTGCGACGCACCCTGCCGGAGCTGAAGAACCTCCGCAGCGAACCGACCAGCGTCGCCAGGACGAAGGTCCAGACGACGGCGACCGTGGTGGCCAGCACGGCCAGCTGCAGGGTTTGCGCGGTCGAGGCCGAATGAGGGAGGAACTGGGGGATCAGCGCGAGGAAGAACATCGCGACCTTCGGATTGAACAGGTTGGTGAGCAATCCCTGCCGGAAGGCCTCCTTGGGCGCGACGACCGGTGCGACCTTGTCCTTGATCTCGCTGTAGTCGCCGCGGCGCACCGCCAGCCACGCCTTGACACCGAGGAAGATCAGGTACGCGGCGCCGATCAGCTTCACCACGGTGAAGGCGATGGCCGACGCGGTGAGGATCGCGGCGACCCCGAGCGCGATCGCGACCACCCAGACGAAGACGCCGAGCGCGATCCCGAGTCCGGCGGCGATCCCGGCCTTGCGCCCGCCGAGGATCGCGCTGCGGGTCACCACCAGGAAATCCGGGCCCGGTGCCATCGCGCCGAGCAGGCAGATCAGGACGAACGAGAGTGCGGTGGCCCCGGAGATCATGTCCGGATGCTATCCGGCTCGTCGATGCCCCTGGCCATCACGGCGCCCGGTACGTCGACGCCGTCGGGCGTCGTGACGATCACCCGTTCGACTTCGGTGAAGCCGAACGACCGGTACAGCGGAACGCCGGGCAGGGTCGCTGTCAGGGTCAGCGAGGTGAAGCCCTCGGCCTTCGCGGCGAGACGACAGGACTCGAGGATCGCGCGCCCGAGACCGCGGCGGGTCCAGTCGCCGCGGACGAACATGGCGCGCACGCGCGCGGGTTCGGTGGCCGGGTCGAGCGGACGGTCGTCGTCCGACGCGTCGCCGGCGCCCGCGTGGGTCTTGTTGCGTCTGCTCCAGCCCCCGCAGGCGACGATCTCGCCGTCCGCCTCGTGCACGAAGTAGGTGCCGTCCTCGATCAACCGGAGGTCGAGGCGCGCGATGTGGTCGGCGGCGCTCGCGGTCTGCCGCTCGTCGTAGAACCGGGGGAACAACTCCAGCACCGAGGCCCGCATCAGCGCCGCGATGGCGGGAGCGTCGGCGAGGGCGGCCGTCCGCTGCGGAGGCGTGTACGTCGTCATGTCGCGGAAGATAGCCAACGGCCGCGGCCTCGCCTACCGGATAATCTCGTGATGATCACCGACGACGGCTGCGAGCTGTGGACCTCGGCGACCGGCCCGGGCGCACCGATCCTGTGCTGCCACGGCGGTCCCGGCCTGTGGGACATGTTCGGCACCCTCGATCTCGGGCCGCGTTTCCGGTTGATCAGGTGGGACCAGCGCGGTGCCGGGCGTTCGGACGCGCGTGGCCCGTACACCCTCGAACGGATGGTCGCCGACGTCGACGCCGTCCGCGAGTGGCACGGCCTCGACCGCGTCCCGGTTCTCGGGCATTCGTGGGGTGCGCATCTCGGTCTCCTCTACGCGCTCGCGAGACCGGAACGGGTGAGTGCTCTCGTGTACGTGTCGGGTGTCGGCCTCGGTCACGCCTGGCACGCGGAGTTCAAGCGGAACTTCGAGCGGGTGGCGGGGGAGAAGCCTCGCGGCGAAGGGCGCGAACGCGCGATGTGGCAGTGGGCCGCGGATTTCGTGACCGGCGGTGCGCGCCATGCCGAAGCGATGGCGACGCCCTGGTTCCCGGTGAACTACGAGGCGAACGCGGCGCTCAGCGAGGAGATGCGGACCGTGCCGGAGCGGGAGCTGATCTCGGCCTGCGAGTCGCTGCGGGTGCCGACGCTGATCGTGGACGGGATGGCCGACAACCGGCCCCGGTGGGCCGTCGACTCCTTGGAGCGGGCTCTGCCGTCGGTGCGGCGGGTGCGGTTCGAGGAGGTCGGACACGTGCCGTGGCTGGAGGCGCCGGACGAGTTCCGTTCTGCCGTGACCGAGTTCCTGACCGCCTCGCATTGTTCGGGGTGAAGGGGGCTTTCCCGCAACGGAGGCCGGTTGCGAAGCCACTTTCGCAACGTCGGATCGTGCAGGCGTGAGGCGAATTCCGGCGCCCGCGGAGGCGTGTCGCGAAAGCCACTTTCGGGACATCAGACGTCCCGAAAGTGGCTTTCGCGACGCCGCTCATCGACTCATGACGGTCAGGCCTTGGTGATCGGCTGCTGCAGCTCGGTGACCCATTGGTCCCCGTCCTCCGGGCACTCGAGGTAGAACTCCCGCGCCGGGCCGCTCGCGCGATACCCGTGGGCGTCGACCCACTTCGCCAGCGCCTGGTAGCTGGGGAGCACGGTCTCCATCGATCCCCGGTGCAGGATCGTCGCCGCGGTCGCGACTTCGGCGAGGCGGACCGTCGAGAATCCTTCGGTGCCATCGGTTTCGGCCGAGATCGGAACCGCGGCGTGGATCAGCACCCGTTCGCCGTCGGCGTCGTCTTCGTAGTAGGCGAGCAGCGGTCCGGACGGCGTGATCGGGCCGAGCGCGCCGAACAGTTCCTTGTAGAGCCCTTGGACGACGGGCCCGATCTCGGTGTTCACGTAACCGCTCGCCGTCGCGGTCAGTTCGGCGACGCGCACCGCGGGCAGGCTTTTGACGACGACGTCTTCGGAAGGCATGGTTCCCTCGCTTTCGATCGACCGGAGCCTCGCTTCGACGGCCTTGAGCCGCGCCTCGTCGGCCTCGATGGCCGCTTCGAGTTCGGCGCGGCGCAGCCGCAGCATGCCGCGCAGTTCGTCCGCGCCGATCTCCGCGTCGAGGATCTCCTGCACCTGGGTGAGGGTGAAGCCGAGATCCTTGAGCGCGATCACCCGGTTGAGCCGGGCCAGCTGCTCGCCGCTGTAGGACCGGTAGCCGCTGAACGGGTCGACGTGGGCGGGGCGCAGCAGCCCGATGGCGTCGTAGTGACGCAGCATCCGGACCGATACCCGGCCGTGTTTGGCGAAATCTCCGATACTGAACATGACGCCTCCCAGCGCACAGCCTGACACGGTGTCACAGTCAAGCGGTCACCGCACGAGCCGGAAGAACGACCGCACCTCCTCGGTGAACACGTCGGGCTGTTCGAACGCCGCGAAGTGGCCGCCCCGGCCGAGTTCGTTCCAGTACCGGATGTCGGTGAAGCGGCGCTCCGCCCAGCGGCGGGACGGGCGCGGGGTCTCGCGCGGGAAGATCGAACAGCCGGTCGGCACGGTGATGGTGTCCACAGTGGACTCGGCGAACCAGCTCGACACCTCGGCGAAACTCTCCCAGTACAACCGGGCGGACGAGGCGCCGGTGCCCGTCAGCCAGTAGAGCGTGATGTCGTCGAGCATCGCGTCGCGGCTCAGCGCGTTCTCCGGATGGCCGTCGCAATCCGTCCACGACTGGAACTTCTCGACGATCCATGCGCACAGCGCGACCGGCGAGTCGGCCAGCGCGTAACCGATCGTTTGCGGCCTTGTCGCCTGCTGGATCGCGTAGCCTGAGCCGTCGGCCTTGGCTCGCTCGAGGTCGGCGAGCGATTTCCGTTCAGATTCGGTCAGCTCGTCGAACGTCGCCGGGTCCGGCGCCGCCAGCGGTGGGTTGAGGTGGATCCCGGCCAGCCGCTCGGGTGCCGTCCGGCCCATGAGCGTGGTGATGCTGGTGCCCCAATCGCCGCCTTGGGCGCCATAACGCTCGTACCCCAGGTCCTCCATGAGGCGGATCCACGTGTCGGCGATGCGCTGGATCGACCAGCCGGCCCGCGTGGGTTTGTCGCTGAAGCCGTACCCGGGCAGGGACGGGACGACGACGTGGAAGGCGTCCGCCGCGTCCCCGCCGTGAGCGACCGGATCGGTGAGCGGGCCGAGCACGTCGAGGAACTCGAAGACCGAGCCCGGCCAGCCGTGGGTGAGCACCAGTGGCAGCGCGTCCGGATGCGGGGACCGGACGTGCAGGTAGTGGATACCGAGCCCTTCGATCTCGGACCGGAACTGGGGGAACGCGTTGAGCCGCGACTCGGCTGCCCGCCAGTCGTAGGTCTCCGCCCAATAGGCGCACAGTTCACGCAGGTAGGCGGCGGGTACGCCCTGCGACCAGTCGTCGACGGTCTCGTCTTCGGGCCAGCGGGCACGGCGGAGCCGGTCGCGGAGGTCTTCGAGATCGGCCTCCGGGATCCGGGCTTGGAAGAGCGTGCTGTCCATGCCGGCTGACGCTAACGAAGGGGTCCGACAATTCCCGGTTTGGCGGTCCGTCGCCCGTTGACCGAGGACAGGTCAGCGAGCTATTCTCGATATACGAAAGAAAGTTTCCGCATAGCGAAATAACAGAGGTTTCGATGGCTGATCTTGCCGGTTCGCGCCACGCGCTGCCCTACGTGCTGAACCTGTCGCTGGTGTTCACCGAGTTGCCGCTGCTCGACCGTGCGGAGGCGGCGCGCGCGGCGGGCTTCACCGCGGTCGAGTACTGGTGGCCGTTCGAGACACCGGTGCCGGACAGCGCCGAGGTCGACGCCTTCGTGGCGTCGGTCGAGCGGGCGGGCGTCGCGGTGACCGGGCTGAACTTCTTCCCCGGTGACATGGCGGGCGGCGATCGCGGCCTGGTCACCTGGCCCGGTCGTGAGGACGAGTTGGCCCGCGGCATCGCCTCGGCGATCGACCTGGGCGAGCGGCTCGGCTGCCGCCGGTTCAACGCGCTCTACGGCAACCGGATCGACGGCGCGGATCCGGCCGCGCAGGACAAGCTCGGTCTCTCGAATCTGGCGCTCGCGTCGGACGCGGCCGCGCGCATCGGCGCCGAGATCGTCCTGGAGCCGTTGTCGGGGGCGGAGAAGTACCCGCTCAAGACCGCGGACGACGTACTGAAGGTGCTCGACGAACTCGGGCGGGACAACGTGAAGCTGCTGGCCGACCTGTACCACCTGGCGGTCAACGGTGACGACCTCGACACGGTCATCACCGTCCACACCGGACGGATCGGCCACGTGCAGATCGCCGATGCCCCAGGGCGCCACCAGCCGGGGACCGGAACGCTGGACATCGAGGGATACCTGGAAAAGCTGCAGACGGCGGGCTACCGCGGGCAGGTCGGCGTGGAGTACAAACCCGACGGGCCGAGCGCGGAATCGCTGTCGTGGCTGCCTTTCGAACGAAGGGGACTGGCATGACCAAGCTGGGATTCATCGGCCTTGGGATCATGGGCGGGCCGATGGCGGGACACCTCGTCGCCGCCGGCCACGAGGTGAGCGGATTCGACACGAACGCCGAAGCGCTCGCGAGGCTGGAGGCCGCGGGCGGCCGGGCCGCGAACGGGGTGACGGACGCCGTGGCGGACGCGGAGGTCGTCATCACCATGCTGCCGAACCACCCGCAGGTCGAGGCCGTCGTGCTCGCGGCGGGCGGGGTGCTGGAGTCGGCGAAACCGGGCACCCTGCTGATCGACATGAGCACCATCCGGCCGGAGACCTCCATCGAGGTGGCCGAGCGGGCGGCCGAACGGGAGATCCGGGTGCTGGACGCGCCCGTTTCCGGTGGCCAGGCCGGAGCCGAGCAGGCTTCACTGTCCATTATGGCCGGTGGCGATGGCGAGGACTTCGCCGCGGCGCTCCCGATCCTGGAATCGGTCGGCAAGACGATCGTCCACGTCGGACCGCACGGCGCAGGCCAGGTCGTCAAGGCCGCGAACCAGCTGGTGGTCGGCGGAACCTACGCGCTGATCGCCGAGGCCATCGTGCTGCTCGAAGCCTCCGGCGTGGACGCAGGTGTCGGGCTGGACGTCCTCGCGGGCGGCCTCGCGGGCAGCCGGATCCTCGAACTGAAGCGGAAGTCCATGGTGGCGCGGGAATTCGCGCCGGGCTTCCGGATCGATCTGCACCACAAGGACATGGGCATCGCGCTCGCCGCCGCCAGGCAGGCGGATGTCGCGCTACCGCTCACCGGGCTGGTCGCCCAGCTCGTCGCCGCCGGACGGGCGATGGGCCACGGCTCGCTCGATCACTCCGCACTGCTGAAGGTCGTCGAAACGCTGTCCGGCGCGGAAAACAAGGAGTGACGCATGCCAAGAATCCCCGCCATGCAGGCCGTCGTCGACGTCCTGGTCAGTGAGGGCGTCGACACCGCGTTCGGCTGCCCCGGCGCCGCGATCCTCCCGCTGTACCACGCGATGCAGGACAGCGGGATCGAGCACCTGATCGTGCGCCACGAAGAGGGCGCGACCCATATGGCCGACGGCTGGGCGAGGACCACCGGCAACGTCGGCGTCGCGATCGGTACCTCCGGACCCGCCGGGACGAACATGATCACCGGTCTCTACACCGCCCAGGCCGACTCGATCCCGATCCTGTGCATCACCGGGCAGGCCGATTCGCGGAAGCTGCACACCGAGGCGTTCCAGGCCGTCGACATCGTCGAGATCGCCAAACCGGTGACGAAATGGGCCGTGCAGGTCAAGGAGGCGGCCCAGCTGCCGTGGGTGTTCCGTGAGGCGTTCCGGATCGCGCGGTCCGGCCGCCCGGGGCCGGTGCTGATCGACCTGCCGATCGACGTCCAGCGGCAGGAGATCGAGTGGGATTCCAGTATCGACTCGCCGTTGCCGGTCACGAAGGCGACGCCGTCGCCTGCCAGGGTCGAGCGCGCGCTGGACCTGTTGCTCGCCGCCGAACGGCCGCTGATCCTCGCCGGTGGCGGCGTGGTGCTCGGCGACGCGAGCGACCGGCTGCGCACCGCGGCCGAACTGCTCGGCGTCCCGGTCGGCGTGACGTTGATGGGCAAGGGGACCTTCCCCGAGGACCACGAACTGTTCGCCGGCATGGCGGGGATCCAGACCTCGCAGCGCTGGGCGAACGCGGCCTTCCTCGAAGCGGATCTGGTGCTGGCGCTGGGCGCGCGGTTCGGCGACCGGCACACCGGTGACCTCGACGTCTACCGCGGGAACCGGAAGTTCATCCACGTCGACATCGAGCCGACGCAACTGGGCAAGGTGTTCGGGCCGGATCTCGGCATCGTCTCGGACACGGGCGCCTTCCTGGACGCGCTGATCGAGGCGGCGTCGAAGCGTTCCCCGGCGCGGGATCGGGCGTGGCCGCGGCGGATCGGCGAGCTTAAGGAGAGCCTGCCGCGACGCGAGGACTTCGAGGACACGCCGATCAAGGCGCCCCGGGTCTTCAAGGAGATCAACGAGTTCTACGGCGAGGACGCCTACTTCGTCACCGCGATCGGGCTCTACCAGATCTGGTCCGGGCAGTTCCAGCGCGCGCACAAGCCGCGGCACTATCAGGTGTGCGGCCAGGCCGGACCCCTCGGCTGGGAGATCCCGGCGGCGATCGGGGTCAAGAAGGCGAAACCGGACGCCGAGGTCGTCGGCGTCGTCGGGGACTACTCGTTCCAGTTCCTGGTCGAGGAGCTGGCGGTCGCCGCGCAGTACGACGTCGGGTTCGTGCTGATCATGCTGAACAACGAGTACCTCGGGCTCATCCGGCAGGCCGAGACCGGCTACGAGATGAACTTCGAGGTCGACATCCACTACGACAAGATCGGCACGGACAACGTGAAGGTCATGGAGGCCTACGGCTGCTCCGGCACCCGCGTCTCCGAACCGGGCGAGATCCGGACATCGCTGGAGTGGGCGCGCAAGGAGGCCGAGCGGACGTCGCGGCCGGTGCTGGTGGAGATCATGATCGAACGCGAAGGGAACGCCGCGATGGGCAAGGCGCTCGACAGCGTCGTCGAGTTCGAACCGATCGCGGGCTGACGACGGTGTCCCGGCGGGCCGCCCGCCGGGACACCGTCATGCGGTCAGGCCTTGCTCTGGTCGTTGCTCAGCCATTTCTCCGGCCGGACGCGGACCAGCACGGAGTTGTCGCTGAGCGCGCCGTCGACGTACTTCGTGCCCTCTTCGCCGGGCAGGTAGCGGTGCGCGATCTTCAGCGCCTGCTCCCTGGTCGGCGGCGCGTCGTTGGCGACGACCGGACCCTCGGCCGTCACGTACTTGTAGGGGAAGGTCTCCGTCTGCGCGACCAGGCTGAGCCTGCCCGCCTTCTTGATCGCCTTGTCCTTGACCGAACCGCCGTCCATCCAGATCAGGAGTTCGCCGCCGGGCTCGTAGTCGTACCAGACCGGCACGGCCAGCGGGGCCCGGCCTTCCCGCTCCACGGCCAAGACCCCGATGTGGACCTCGCTCAGGAAGGCTTCCCGTTCTTCGGCGGTCATGACGAAAGACGACATCCGTGTCTCGCTTCTCTCGGTTGGTGAACTACGAGAAGCGATAACGCGGCCGGTCTTCGGGGCATTCCGGGAACCCCCGAGGGTCAGACCGACTCAGCGCCGGTGTTCCCCTTGCTCTTATGTCGCGAAGGGCCCCTTTGAGACCTTCATCGTCTCAAAGGGGCCCTTCACGACATACCCACGACCGGCGAAGGTCACGTGAGCGCCCGACTGGGCACGAGCGTCACGGGGTGGGGGAAGCGGTGGTGCTGGTCGGGCTCGTCTCACCGGTGTTCTCGGCCGGGGTCGAGGCCGGCGGCGCGGAAGACGTGCTGGACGGAGGAGGCGTCGTCGAGGGCGGCGGCGTGCTCGAAGGCGGTGTCGACGAGGGAGGCGTCGACGAAGGCGGGGTGCTGGTCGGCTTCGAGGGCGACGTGCTGCTCGGCGGTGTGGTGCTGCTCGGCGGGAGCGACGTGCCGGGCTGCGAGGTCGGCGGCGGTGTGGTCGTGCCGGGCGGGGGAGTGCCGGGCAGGGTCGGCACCGGGACCTCGCCGCCGGGCGTGCCGGCGGCGACGTCCGGGGAATCGGGAGCGCCGACGGGCACCTGGCTGTCCGGCGTGGTGGCGACACCGCCGCGGTAGGCGACCGCCCATCGGATCACGGTGTCCACATAGGACAGTGAGTGGTTGTAGCGGTATACGGCCACTCGCTGCGTCTGCTCGGACGTCAGGTCGACGCCGCCGGAGCAGAGGTACCGGCCCGAGGCGAGCGTCGCGTCGTAGATGTTGTTCGGGTTGGACTCGCCGTCGCCGTTGCCGTCGGAGGCGTATCCCTTCCACGTCGACGGGATGAACTGTGTCGGGCCGACGGCGCGGTCCCACACCGTGTCGCCGTCGAATTTGCCGCCGTCGGTGTCCGGGATGGCGGCGAACGGCCCGGCGCCGTTGAGCTGCGGGCCGAGGATCGGTTCGAGGGTGTCGCCCTTCGCGTCGACGTAACCGCCGCGTGCGTGATTGGACTCGATGCGGCCGATACTCGCGATCAAGGCCCAGTCGATGTGGCAGCCGGGCAGTTCCTTCGCGAGGATGTCAGCCGCGTTCTTGTACGCCTTCATCATGCTGGCGGGGATGCCGAGCGCGCCCGAAGGCGCGAACGCGCCGCCGACGTTGCCGCTGTAGCCGGGGACGGTCAGCGGGTCCGGCGTGGGCGGCTGGGGGAGGCTGCCGTCGACGGCGATCTCCGGGACCGTGCCCGCGGGCGGCTGCCAGGCCGCGGCCTGGTTCTGCGGTGCGGCCGGTTTCGGCGCGGCGACCGGGGCGTCCGGGCCCGCCGACGCGGTGACCGCGGGCAGGACGGCGAGCGCGCCACCGGCGAGCGCGAAGGCCGTCCGGTGCCGGGCGGACAACTTGTCCGTCTGTCGAGGGCGGTGCTTCGGCATGTTCTCTCCCGCTAGGTCGACTCCGGGCAAAACTATCCGATACAACCGAATTTCGGGGACGACGCAACGAAAAACCCGCGAACCTGTCGAGTTTTCGTCCGCCCGGCACAAGACCTTCGTAGTGAAGTTGTCAATTTCACGCTGAGTTCACCGAAACGTCAGCAGAATCCTCGGTCGCTCCGCGGCGGTGGTCTGAACCGCATGCAAAGAGACCTTTGCACAATCTCCTTTGCACGGCTACGTTGGTGCCATGACCGGTCCGCCGCCACCCGAAGAGATCGCCGACGCCGCCGTGCTCAAGGCGGTGATGCACCCGCTGCGCCGCCGGATCATGGAGGCGCTGGGCCGCGGGCCCGCGACGGCGACGAAGCTGGCCAAGGAACTGGGGGAGAGCTCGGGCGCGACCAGCTACCACCTGCGGGAACTGGCGAAGTACGACTTCGTCGACGAGGCACCGGAGCTCGCGCACGGCAAGGAGCGTTGGTGGCGCGCCCGGCCGCGCGACATCCGCTGGCCCCGGCACAGCGAGCAGAACGACGAGATGCGCGCCGTGTTCGACGAGGCCCAGCGCGCCGCGTTCACCGAGGACCTCGAGCAGCTGGCGCGTTTCCTCGAGCGGCGCGGTGAGCTGGGCGAATGGGGTGACGCGCTGGTGTTCTCCCGCGGCTCGGTCCATCTGAACCTCGAAGAGCTCAAGGAGTTCTTCGACGAGTACCTGGACCTGTTGCGCCGCTACTGGCGGCCGGAACCCGGGCCGGACGCGCGGAAGGTGCTCGTGCGCTGGGCGGCGTTCCCGGACGCCGACGGGGAGGTGAGGGAAGGGAAGTGAGAAACCGGTGGGAGAGCGGCCACTCGACCACCGGTAACGCGTCACCACGCCGGACGGCGTGTCTTCACGAACGACTCCACAGACAAGGGGGAGCAGCATGCTGCTCTGGAAGAGGATCGCGGCCGTCTGCGCCGCGGCGGGCCTGCTCGCGGCGGGGACCGCGACGGCCGCGCAACCGCCGGACGGGGTATCCCGGCCGGACGCCACCATCCGCTACACCGAGTACGGCATCCCGCATATCGTCGCGAACGACTGGGCGGACCTGGGCTTCGGGCAGGGGTTCGCCGCGGCCAAGGACAACATCTGCGCGATCGCGGACGTCGCGGTCACGACGCGGGCCGAGCGTTCCCGCTGGCTGGGGCCCGACGCGCCGCCGACGAGCGGGGTGAGCCAGGCGAGCACGAACCTAGCGAGCGACCTGTACTTCCAAGGCCTGAACGACAGCGGGGTGATCGAGCGGCTCCTTTCGGCGCCCGCGCCGCGCGGACCGTACCGGGAGGTCCGCGAACTGATCCGCGGGTACGTCGAGGGGGTCAACAAGTACCTGCGCACCGGTGAGATCACCGATCCGGCCTGCCGGGGCGCCGGCTGGCTGAAGCCGATCACCGAACTCGACGTCCACCGGCACGCCCACGCGGTCGGCATGATCTTCGGACAGGGCGGTGTCGCGGACTCGATCACCGCGTCGCTGCCGGGTGCCCCGCCGGCGGGCGGCGGCACCGAACAGATGCTCGGGGAGACCGGGATCGGCAGTAACGCGATCGCGGTCGGTTCGGCCGCGTCGGCGAACGGACGTGGCGTCTCGCTGGCCAACCCGCACCTGCCGTGGCAGCTGAGCGGGACCAGGCTGTGGCAGTCGCAGCTGACGTTGCCCGGCAAGCTCAACGTCAGTGGTGCCGGTATCCCCGGTATTCCGCTCATGTGGCTGGGGCACAACGAAACCGCCGCCTGGAGCGGGACCGCGACCGACACCACGCGTACGTACACGCTGTTCGAGCTGAAGCTCGTGCCCGGCTCACCGACGACGTATCTGGTCGACGGGAAGCCCGAGCGGATGCGTCGTCACGACGTGAGTGTCCTGTCGCGCAAGGCGGACGGCACTCTGGAACGGGTCGTACGTCCACAGTGGACTACCCGATACGGCCCGGTGACGACCCGGCTGGGACAGCGGGAACTGCCGTGGACGGCGTCGGCCGCGTTCGCCATCGCGGACGCCAACGCCACGAACCTCGGGATGACGAACTCGATGTTCGCGATCGCCCGCGGCCGGACGGCGGTGGAGATGATCGGCGCGGTCCGCGACACACAGGGGCTGCCGTGGATGAACATCCTCGCCACCGACGACCGCGGCCGGGTGGAGTTCAGCCAGATCCACGGGGTCCCGCACGTCACCGACGAGAAGGCGGCGCACTGCAATACCCCGCTGGGCAAGGAACTGTTCGAGGCCGACGGCGTGGCAGTGCTCGACGGCGCCAAGACGTCCTGCGCGTGGGGCCGGGATCGCGACGCGCTGCGGCCGGGCGTCTTCGGCCCGTCCAGCCTGCCGAGCCTGAGCCGCACCGACTACGTGGCGAACTCGAACGACAGCTACTGGCTGCCCAATCCCGCGGTGCCGAAGACCGGTTTCCCCCGGATCGTGGGCCCGGTCCGCTACGAACAGAACATGCGGACGCGGGGCGGTTTCGTCGAGATCGCCGACCAGCTGAAGAAGGGCGGCTTCACCGGGCAAGCGATGCGGGACCTGATGTTCTCGCACCGGGACCACGCCGCCGAACTCGTCCGGGCCGACGTCGTCACGATGTGCCGCACGATGCCGGGAATGGAGGCCGCGTGCGCCGCGCTGGCGGCTTGGGACGGCCGTTCGGACGCGGACAGCCGGGGCGCGCTGCTGTTCGACCGGTTCTGGGCACTCGTCGATCGCAGGGGACCGTCGATCTGGAAGGTACCGTTCGACGTCAAGGATCCGGTCCACACGCCGAACACCCTCGACACGGGTAACGCGGCGATCCGCAAGGCGCTTTCCGATGCCGTCGCGGAGTTGCGGGCGGCGAAGATCCCGCTCGACGCGCCGTACGGCGACAACCACTACGTCGTCCGTGACGGCCGGAAGATCCCGCTGGGCGGCGGAACCGCCGGACGTGGTGTCTACGACTCGCTGGGCGGGCCGTGGGATCCGGCCCGTGGCTACACCGAGTTCACGCACGGCGGGACGTACTTGCACGTCGTGGCGTTCAACGGCACCGGCTGCCCGGACACGACGACGCTGACGACCTATTCGCAGTCCGCGAACCCGAAGTCGGCGCACCACAGCGACCAGACGGAGCTGTACTCGCGCAAGCAGTGGGTCACCGAACGGTACTGCGAGAAGGACATCCTCGCGTCGCCTTCGCTGGAGGTCGTCCGGGTGAGCAGGCGATGATCGCCGCGTTGCTCGCGGCCGTCGTGGCGGTCTCGTCACCGCTGCCCGCCGCGGCTCCGGACGGCGAAGTCTCGTTCACCAGCCACGGGGTCACCTTGCGGGGAACGGTGGTCGCGCCGGCGGGCGGCGGTCCGGCGCCGGGCATCGTCATGGTGCACGGCTCCGGCGAACACGACCGGGACGATTACCGAGCCGAGGCGGAATCCTTCGCGAAGGCGGGGATCGCGACCCTGATCTACGACAAGCGGACCGAGGGCTATTCGCTGTTCGAGCGGGACTACTCGGTCCTGGCCGACGACGCTCTTGCCGCCGTCCAGGCGTTGCGCTCACATCCGGGGGTGGATCCGGCTCGCGTCGGGGTGTGGGGCCTGAGCGAAGGAGGCTGGGTCGCGCCGCTGGCGGCGTCGAAGTCGAAGGACGTCGCCTTCGTGGTCACGGTCGGGGCCAACGGCGTTTCGCCCGACCGCCAGCAGTCGTGGGCCTTCGAGACCTACCTGCGCCGCGGCGGGGTCACCGGTTCGATGGTGGACATGGTGTCGTCGACGAACATGCGCACCCTCGCGGGCGCCGGCGTGTTCCCCGAGGCCGGATACGACCCGGTCCCGGTGCTGGAGCAGGTGCGTCAGCCGGTGCTCGGCCTGTGGGGTGAACTGGATCGGCTCACCCCGCCAGGCGAGGCTGTCCGGATCTTCCGGGAGACGCTGGACCGAGCCGGAAACCGGCAGTACACGCTGAAGGTGTTCCCGCAGGCCCAGCACGGCCTCCGGCGGACGACCGATGGTTTCGACAAGCTCGACGGGTTCGCTCCCGGCTACCTCGATCTCGTCGCGAGCTGGGTGAACGGGGCGAAAGAAGGGCCGTCGGCCGACCCGCCGCCGGTCCAGGCGAGCCAAAGCGCCGCGCTGGCACCGCTCGCCTGGTACGAGGCGCCGTGGGTGCAGATCGGGGTCTGGGCGCTGGCGTTGCTGGCGTTCGCGGCCTACCCGGTGACGGCGTTGTTCCGCCGTCGCAAGGAGGTTCCGCTCGCCAGGCCCGCACGCTGGCTGGCGTCGGCCGGCCTGCTCGGGACGGTGGGATTCCTCGTCTACTACGTCGTGCTGACGACGGGGGCGGCGATGGCGCCGGGTCCGGTCCTTTTAGGACGGACGTTGCCGTGGCTCGCGCTGCAGCTGGTCGCGGCCGGGGTCGTCGCCGCCGGAGCGGTGACCGCGGTCTCGTGGTGGCGGAAGAAGGAGCGCGGGGGAGTGCGCGTCGGCCTGCTGCTGACCGGGGCCGTGCTGTTCGTCCCGTGGGCCGTCCACTGGGGACTGCTGGTGCCGTGAAATGAGCCTGGGTGCCGGGCGGCCACCCGGCACCCAGGCGAACGGAAGCCGCGTCACCACGCCCGAGGGCGTGTCTTCACGAACGGACCTCCGGGTCAGAAGATACTCAGGACTTCGGGGTGACGGCGAACCGGCGCAGCTGCAGCGCCGGGTTATTGGCGCGCACCTCGGAGATCCGCTCGGCGGAGACCTCGCCGGTCGCGGTGCCCGTGCGCTCGCCGAGCGAGGCGACGACGACGCCCATCGGGTCGACGATCATGCTGTGCCCCGAACCCGCCGGAGCGCCCTGCCCGGCCGCGACGAGGTAGATCGTGTTCTCGATCGCCCTGGCCCGGACCAGCGTGGTCCAGTGGTCCTCTTTGAGCGGACCCGGCATCCACTCCGCGGGCAGCAGCACCGCGTCCGCGCCCGCGTCGACCAGGCGGCGGGTGACCTCCGGGAACCTCAGGTCGTAGCAGGTCTGGAGACCGAAGGTGATCCCGTCGACCTCGAACGTCTCCGGGGCTTCGATGTCGCCGGGCCGGACCAGTTCCGATTCGCGGAAACCGAAGGCGTCGTACAGGTGCAGCTTGCGGTAGAGCGCGGCGATCGCGCCGTCGGGGCCGGCCGCGACCAGCGTGTTCGAGATCCGCTCGCCGCCGGGGAGCGCTTCGTTGATGCCCGCGACGACGGTGATCTGCCGGTCCTTCGCGAGGCCGCGCAGTTCGGTGACGAACGGCCCGTCGAGTTCTTCGGCCGAGGTCACGAATTCCCGGCTCATCGTCGGTACGGTGAACAGCGAGTACTCGGGCAGGGCGACCACCCGCGCACCGCGGTCGGCCGCTTCGCCGACGAGGGAGGCGACTCGGGCGAGGTTGGCTTCCTTGTCGTTGCCGGGCGCGAACTGCGCCACCGCGACGTGCACCATGGGACCCCTTCCAATCAGTGGAACTCTTGTATACATGATGGATACTTGGCTGGTCCAGGTGTAGGCTCTGTCGCGGAAAGTGACGGAATAGAGGGGGAACGAGATGACTGTGACCGCCGAAGGGGGCGGCCCGGCGCGCGAGCGGGTCTACACGTGGCTGCGCGACGGAATCATCTCGGGCGAGCTGGAGGGCGGCCGCTTCCTCGACGAGATGTGGGTTTCCGGCGTCGTCGGTGTTTCCAGGACACCGGTGCGCGAGGCGTTCCACCGCCTGGCCGCCGAGCGGTTCATCAGCCTCCTGCCCCGCAAGGGCGCCCAGGTGCGCACGGTGACCTCCAGGGAACTGGAAGAGGTCTACCAGAGCAGGCGGCTGATCGAAGGGCACGCCATCGCCACGCTCTGCGCGAACCGGGCGGGCGCTCCCGCCGAACTGCCGGAACTCATCGAAGCGATGGTGAGCTCCGGGGCCGAACGCGACTGGTTCGCGGTCTCGGGGTTCGACCGCCGGTTCCACCGCGCCATCGTGAACGCCGCGGGCAACACCGTCCTGACCGAGCTGTACGACACGCTCCGGTCCCGGCAGCAGCGGGTCACGGTCCGCGCGCTGGAAGCGCGCCCGGAGCGGCTGACGGTGATCAACGAGGAACACCGGGCGCTGGTCGCCGCCCTGGACGCCCATGACGTCAAAGAGGCGTCGCGGCTGCTGGAGGAGCATCTGCGCCCGGTGTCCGAAGTGATGTCGGCGCTGCCTCAGGAAGGCTGACCCGGCGGGACTCGGCGAGCGTCGGCTTTCTGGTTCGATGGAGCTGGAGAGGGCGCGGGAGCCCCTGCGGGGCGCCATCGCACTGGAACGGACAGGCTGGGGGCCTGATGGGACTCGAAAAGGTCGTCGGCGTCATGCGTGACAACCTCACCGTCCGGCGCGTGTACGGCGAGCCCGTGGAGAAGGACGGCGTCGTGGTCATCCCGGCCGCGAGCGTGATCGGCGGCGGAGGTGGCGGGCACGGCGCCGAGCAGGACAAGGAAGGCGAGGGTGGCGGTTTCATCCTCGCCGCGCGGCCCGTCGGCGCGTACGTCCTCAAAGGCGGTGAGGTGCGCTGGGTCCCAGCCGTGGACTTGACCTTCCTCGGAGCGGTGCTCGCGGTCATGGTCGCCGCGATCCACCGGCGCCGGTCATCCCGGCGAGGATCAGCTCGATCCCGGTGAGGAACTGCGCCCGGTCGTCGTGCTCGCGGGCCTCGGCGGCGACGGCCCGGAGGAAGGGGAACTCGCCGGGATCGAGTTCTTCCCAGGCGTTCGCCGCCGCGTGGAGGAATTCGGCGCGGTCCACCCCGGGCCCGGCCACCCGCGAGTTCGCCGCGTTCTGGCCCGCGGCGCCGAAGATGTAATGCACCAATGCCGAGGTCGCCGTGAACCAGGCGGTTTCGGGGATGCCCAGCGCGCTGACGCGCTGTCCGATGCCTTCGAAGATGCGCGGGGTCACCGAACCTCGAGGGCTACGGGAAAGCTGGAGGGCGAGCTGCGGGGAAAGCCACGGGTGCCGCTCGATCGCTTCGAACAGACCGAGCCCGATGGCCAGGATCTCGTCCTCCGGTGAGCCGCCGGCCTCGACGCTCAGGGCGGTGGCGATGACGGACGCGGTCGCGGCGTCGAGCAGTGCGCCCTTGTTGGGCACGTGCCAGTAGATCGCGCCGGGGCCGGTGGCGAGGCGCTCGGTCAGCGTCTTGAAGGTCAGCCCGCGCTCGCCCGCCGCGTCGAGCAATTCGACGGCGGCCTCGACGATGCGCTCGCGGGACAGTGCCTCCGCGCGTGTCCGTGGTGCCATGCCGGTCATCCTGGCAGAGCGAGGTTCGCCGTCGAGCGGACGCGGACCGGCGGCTTTCGGGTTAGTTTCCCTGTATGGCGAAAAGCTCGGCGGTGGAGATCGAGGTCGGCGACCGGACGGTGCGCGTCTCGAACCCGGATCGCGTCTACTTCCCGGCACGGGGCGAGACCAAGCTCGACCTCGTGCGGTACTACCTCGCCGTCGGCGACGGGATCGTGCGGGCGCTGCGGGAACGGCCGTGCATGCTGCACCGGTTCCCGTCCGGCGTTTCGGGGGAAAAGGTCCATCAGAAGCGGGTACCGAACGGCGCTCCCGATTGGCTGCAGACCGTCCGCGTCGACTTCCCCTCCGGCAGGCACGCCTACGAACTGTGCGTCACCCATCCCGCGGACGTGATCTGGGCGGTGCAGATGTCGACCGTCGAGTTCCACCCGTGGAACTCCCGCCGCGCCGACACCGAACGCCCCGACGAATGGCGGATCGACCTCGACCCGATGCCCGACTGCCCGTTCTCGACCGTGCGGAAGGTCGCCCACACGGTCCACGAGATCCTGGACGAACTCGGGATCACCGGCTGGCCGAAGACCTCCGGCGGGCATGGCCTGCACGTCTACGTCCGGATCGAGCCACGCTGGGGTTTCCAGGAGGTCCGCCGGGCGGCGCTGGCCTTCGCGCACGAGGTCGAGCGCCGGATGCCCGGCGAGGTCACCACCACCTGGTGGCGCAAGGACCGTGACCCCTCGAAGCTGTTCGTGGACTACAACCAGAACGCCCGCGACCACACCATCGCGAGCGCGTACTCGGTTCGCGGCGTGCCCGAAGCCGTCGTCTCGACGCCGATCCGGTGGGACGAGATCGACGACGTCGAACCGCGTGAGTTCACCATCGCCACCGTGCCCGCGCGCTTCGCCGAACTCGGGGATCTGCACGCGGGCATCGACGACACCGCGTACTCGCTCGACACCCTGCTCGAGTGGGCGGACCGCGAAGGCCTCGACACCGACGGCGAGTGACCTCCCCGCATTTAGTCCTCTAAATGCGGGTCGGCTGGGGCCGAGTGAGGGGTTGCGAAAGCCACTTTCGGGACACCAGACGTCCTGAAAGTGGCTTTCGCGACGCCTGCGAGCTCGCGCCTCTCCGCATTTAGAGGACTAAATGCGGAGAGGGGGAGGGTCACTTGCCGACGTAGGCCGCCAGGTGTTCGCCGGTGAGCGTCGAAGCGCTCGCGACGAGGTCGGACGGCGTGCCCTCGAAGACGATCTTGCCGCCGTCGTGGCCGGCGCCGGGGCCGAGGTCGATGATCCAGTCGGCGTGCGCCATGACCGCCTGGTGGTGCTCGATCACGATCACGGACTTGCCCGCGTCGACGAGCCGGTCCAGCAGGCCGAGCAGGTTCTCGACGTCGGCGAGGTGCAGACCGGTGGTCGGCTCGTCGAGGACGTAGACGCCGCCCTTGTCACCCATATGCGTCGCGAGCTTCAGCCGCTGCCGTTCACCACCGGAAAGCGTGGTGAGCGGCTGGCCGAGGCTGAGGTAGCCGAGCCCGACGTCGTCGAGCCTGCTGAGGATGGCGTGCGCGGCCGGGATGCGCCCGTCGCCCTCGCCGAAGAACTTCACGGCCTCGGACACCGGCATTTCGAGCGCTTCGCTGATGTTCTTGCCGCCGAAGGTGTACTCCAGCACCGACGCCTGGAACCGCTTGCCGTCGCATTCCTCGCAGGTGGTCGCGGTACCCGCCATGATGCCGAGGTCGGTGTAGATGACGCCCGCGCCGTTGCAGTTCGGGCAGGCGCCCTCGGAGTTGGCGCTGAACAGCGCCGGCTTCACCCCGTTGGCCTTGGCGAAGGCCTTGCGGATCGGTTCGAGGAGGCCGGTGTAGGTCGCCGGGTTGCTCCGCCGCGAGCCGCGGATGGGGGTCTGGTCGACCGAGACCACGCCCTCGGAGGCGGGGATCGAGCCGTGGATCAGCGAACTCTTGCCGGAACCGGCGACACCGGTGACCACGCACAGGACGCCGAGCGGGACGTCGACGTCCACGTTCCGGAGGTTGTGGCGGTCCGCGCCGCGGATCTCAAGTTTGCCGGTCGGCTTGCGGACGCTGTCCTTGAGCGACGCCCGGTCGTCGAGGTGCCTGCCGGTGATGGTGTCGCTGGCGCGCAGGCCTTCGACGGTGCCCTCGAAGCAGATCGTCCCGCCCGCGGTACCCGCGCCGGGCCCGAGGTCGACGACGTGGTCGGCGATGGCGATGGTCTCCGGCTTGTGCTCGACGACCAGCACCGTGTTGCCCTTGTCCCGCAACTGCTGGAGCAGGTTGTTCATCCGCTGGATGTCGTGCGGGTGCAGCCCGATGGTGGGCTCGTCGAAGACGTAGGTCACGTCGGTGAGCGAGGAACCCAGGTGCCGGATCATCTTCGTGCGCTGCGCCTCGCCGCCCGAAAGCGTGCCGGACGGCCGGTCGAGGGAGAGGTAGCCGAGACCGATGTCGACGAAGGAGTCGAGAGTGTGCTGGAGCTTCTCCAGCAGCGGCGCGACCGACGGCTCCTTGAGCCCGCGGACCCAGTCGGCGAGGTCGCTGATCTGCATCTTGCAGGCGTCGGCGATGTTGATCCGCTTGATCTTCGACGAACGCGCGAGCTCGCTGAGCCTGCTCCCGTCACATTCGGGGCAGGTGGCGAAGGTGACCGCCCGGTCGACGAACGCGCGGATATGCGGCTGCATCGCCTCGCGGTCCTTGGACAGGAACGACTTCTGGATCGTGGGGATCAATCCCGAGTAGGTCAGGTTGATGCCCTCGATCTTGAGCTTGACCGGCTCCTTGTAGAGCAGGTCGTTCAGCTGCCGCTTGGTGTACTTCTTGATCGGCTTGTCGGGGTCGAAGAAGCCGCAGCCGCGCAGGATGCGGCCGTACCAGCCGTCCATGGAGAAGCCGGGGATCGTCAGCGCGTGCTCGTTGAGGGACTTGCTGTCGTCGTACAGCGCGCTGAGGTCGATGTCGTTGACCTGCCCCCGGCCTTCGCAACGAGCGCACATACCGCCGGTGATGCTGAACTCGCGCCGTTCCTTCGTGGTCCGCCCGCCCTTCTCGACGGTCACCGCGCCCGCGCCGGAGATCGACGCGACGTTGAAGGAGAAGGCCTGCGGCGAGCCGACATGGGGCTTGCCGAGCCGGCTGAAGAGGATGCGCAGCATGGCGTGGGCGTCGGTGGCGGTGCCGACCGTGGAGCGCGGGTCGGAGCCCATCCGCTGCTGGTCGACGATGATCGCCGTGGTCAGGCCGTCGAGCACGTCGACCTCGGGCCGGGCCAGCGTCGGCATGAAGCCCTGGACGAAGGTGCTGTACGTCTCGTTGATCAGCCGCTGCGACTCGGCGGCGATCGTGTCGAAGACCAGTGAGCTCTTGCCAGAACCGGAAACCCCGGTGAACACCGTCAGCCGTCGCTTCGGCAGCTCGACGGCGACGTTCTTGAGGTTGTTCTCGCTCGCGCCCAGCACGCGGATCAGGTCGTGGCTGTCGGCGGGGTGCTGCTCGGGCGGCTGCGGCCGGGTGGTCTTGCGCATCTTCTCTCCATCCTCATGGGGGCCGCGTGCACTGTCCGTCAGCCTCACCGGGCTCGATCTAACCAGGTTCGAGCCGTTCGTCCTCGTCGATGGTCACGCTAGGTGAGTGCGGAGGCCGCGCGCTTCTCGATTCCTGACCGGTGACGTTCAGACGCTCCAGCCTTCGCTCTTCGTCGCCTTCAGGTAGTCCTCGACCGGCGGGCTGACCGGCCTGCCCTCGTACTGCGTCGACAGCACCACCGACGACCGGATCTCGCCGTGTTTGCCCAGCCGTTCGAAGAGGCCTTCGAGGTGTTCGAGCGACACGGCCCGCACCTTCAGCATGGTGCAGCGGTCGCCGCTGAGCCGGTGCAGCTCCACAACCTCGGGATAGTCCTCGGACTTGCTGGTGCGCAGCAGGCAGCTGCCGAGCGAGCAGCGCATCTCGACGAACGCCTGCAGGCCGTACCCGGCGCGGTTGGCGTCGACCTGGGCGCGATACCCGGTGATGACCCCCGCCTCCTCCAGCCGCCGGACCCGTTCGGCGACGGCGGGGGCGGAGAGGTTCACGCGGCGGCCGAGTTCCTTGAACGAGAGCCGCCCGTCGCTCTGGAGCGTTTCGAGGAGCCGCCAGTCGAGGTCGTCCAGCGCCCTTTCCGATCGTAAGGTCATACCGCCCGGATTCCTTCCATCATGCGCCTCGCACCCCCGCGAGGCCTTCGACAGCCTATTCGCCGCGGCGCCCGGAATCCTTAGGTTTGAAGCATGAAACCGATGTTGGCGCTCTTCATGGGCGTCGCCTGTCTCAGCACCGCGGTCGTCGGCCTGTCCACCACGGCGGCGCTGATCGTGGTCGAGCACGCCGGCGCGGCGTGGAGCGGGCTGCCGAACGCCGTGCTGGTACTCGGTTCCGCGGCGGGTTCGCTGTGGTCCGGGGCACTGGCCGCCCGCTACGGCAGGCGGCTCGTCCTGGTGCTGATGTACGGCGCCGCGGTGGCCGGCGCGCTGATCTCGTTCGCCGGCGTGCTCGGCGGATCCGTGCTCGCGCTGGTGGCGGGGATGCCCTTGATCGGCTTCGGCAACAGCGGCGCGCAGCTGTCCCGGTACACCGCCGCCGACCTGTCGCCCGAGCACCGCAAGGGATTCGCACTGTCCACAATGGTCTGGGCGGGGACCGTCGGCGCGATCGCGGGTCCTGCCCTGATCGCACCGGCCGCGGCGAAGGCGGAAGCCGCGGACCTGCCTGCCCTGTCCGGCCCGATCGTGGCGGGCGCGATCGTCGTGGCCATCGCCGTGGTCGCCGTCGCCACCCTGCCGCGCGGCCTCGCCGCCCCGGCGGAAGGGGTGCCGAGGCGGGAGCGGATGTCCGTGCGGAACCCGGCGATCCTCGGGCCGCTCGTGGCGATGGTCGGCGCGCAGCTGGCCATGGTGGCGGTGATGACGATGACACCGGTCCAACTGCACCAGCACGGTCAGGGACTCGAAGTCGTCGGCTGGGTGCTGAGCGCCCATCTGGCCGGGATGTTCGCGCTGGCGCCGTTGTCCGGCTGGATCGCCGACCGCTGGGGCGGCCGCGCGACCATTTTCGGCGGGATCGGCACGCTCGCCGTCGCGGCGATGACCGTCATCGCCGCTCCCGCTTCGCATCACGTGGGAATCCCGGTCGCACTGTTCCTGCTGGGCTACGGCTGGAACCTGGTGTTCGTCGGCGGCAGCAGCCTGCTCAGCCGCGATCTCCCGCCGGCTCAGCGGACGAGGGCGCAGGGCACGGTCGACGCCTTCGTCTGGGGGACCTCGGCTGCCGCGAGCCTGCTCGCCGGGCAGCTCTTCGGCCTGGGCGGATACGTTCTGGTCGCGGTCGCGGGCGGGCTGTGCGCCCTCGTCCCGCTCGCGGTGATCGGCCGCCGGGTGCCCGCGCCGGATCCCGCCGAAAAAGCCGGGCTCCGCTGATCTGCGAAACCCGGGGCCTGCCGTCATACTGCTTCACTCCGACACGAACGAACCCGTGATGACGCAGATCACGTGGGTGACCGATTCGGAGGGTCCTAGGGTGAAAGCAGACAGGATGCGGGAGATCGGGGGTGCACGATGAGCGAGTTCGCGGTGAATCTGCGGGACCGGGTACGGCAGGCGAGGGAAGACGTCCAGATCGCCAAACAGGCCTCGGACGAGGACAGGGCTTCGGCCGTCGGCGCCGATCTGGCCAACCTGGAGCGACTGGCCGCCGAGCACGGCGTGGAACTGCCGGAGCAATCCTCTGGTGACGTCCGGGCGTGACCCCGGGTTCCGGGCCGGTGATCGGCCTTTGACACCCTGGGCGGGTGACCGCAAGCCTGAACCGGATCCGCGCCTTCCTGACGGACCGTGAGCCGCCGACACCGTGCCTGGTCGTCGACACCGACCTGGTCGCGGAGCGTGCGGCCGCGGTCTCGGCGGCGTTCCCGGACGCGCTGATCCGTTACGCGGTCAAGGCGAATCCGGCTCCCGAGGTCCTCGACGCGGTGGCGTCGACCGGCGCCGGATTCGACGTGGCGGGCACGGCGGAGATCGAGCTGTGCCTGTCCCGGGGCGCGCGGGCGGCGGACCTGGCCTACGGCAACACGATCAAGAAACCGGCGGACATCGCCTTCGCCCACCGGCGCGGGATCCGTGAATTCACCACGGATTCCGCCGGTGATCTGGCGAACCTGGCCGAGCACGCGCCCGGTTCGCTGGTCTCGGTCCGTCTCCTGACCGGCGGCCCGGACTCGGTCACGCCGTTCGGGCACAAGTTCGGTTGCGAACCCGCGGTGGCCGCCGCCCTGCTCCGCCAGGTCGCGGAAGCCGGGCTGCGGCCGGGGATCGCGTTCCACGTCGGCTCGCAGCAGCCGGATCCGGCCGCCTGGGAGATCGGGATCGCGACCGCGGCCAAGGTCGCCGCCGACGCGGGCGTCGTGCTGGAGCGGCTCAACATCGGGGGCGGGTTCGCCACCGAGCACCGGGAGCCCGTGCCGTCGCTGACGGACTACGCCGCGGTGATCCACGACGCCCGCCGCGAGCATCTGCCGGGGCCGGAGTTGATGCTGGAGCCCGGTCGCGTGATCGTCGGTGACGCCGGGCTCATCAGGACCGAGGTCGTCCTGGTGACGACCCGCGCCGCCGCCGACGAACGCCGCTGGGTCTACCTCGACGTCGGCAGATACAACGGAATGGCGGAGTGCGAGAACGAAGCCGTCGCGTATCGGCTGGAGGCCGTCGGCGTCAAGGGACCGCAAGGACCTGTGGTCCTCGCCGGGCCGACCTGCGATGGTGACGACGTGCTGTACCAGCGGACGCCGTGTGCGCTGCCGCTGTCGTTGAAGGCGGGCGACCGGCTGGACATCCCGGGCACCGGCGCGTACACCGCCAGCTATTCGTCCGTCGCGTTCAACGGAATCGAGCCGTTGCGTTCTTATTGTGTGGGGAGGTTCGCCGATGCCGGGTGAAGTACCACTCGTCGGCCGGTTCGCCGGCCGCCACGTACTCGCGGAGTTCGAGGGGATCGAGCCGTCGTTGCTCGACGACGCCCTGCTCCTCAAGAAAACACTCGCCGAAGCGGTGACCGAGGCGGGGGCGACGGTCTGCGAAGTCGTGTCGCATTCGTTCGCCCCGCAAGGGGTCACCGTGCTCGCGCTGCTGGCGGAATCGCACGCGTCGGTGCACACCTATCCGGAGATCGGCTCGGTGTTCGTGGACGTGTTCACCTGCGGGGACCGGGCGGATCCGGAACGCGCGGTCGCGCTGCTGGCGAAGATGCTGGGCGCCGGGACCGTCCGGATGTCCACCGTGGAACGAGGAGAGAAGTGATGGCGCAGCGAGTGATCGTCGAGCCGATGGGTGCGGGGCTCACCCGGAACTGGGACGTCGAGGAGGTCCTGTTCGAGGGCCGCACCGCGTTCCAGAACGTCCTCATCGGACGGACCGCGCAGGGCATCTCCCTGTTCTGCGACGACGAACGGCAGAGCACCGAGCTGAGCCAGCTCGTCTACCACGAGGCGCTGATGGTTCCCTCGCTGTTGCTCGCCGAGCGCGTCGGGCGGGTATTGATCATCGGCTCCAGCGAAGGAGTCGCTTCCGAGCTCGCGGTCGCCGCGGGCGCCGAGGTGGTCGACCACGTCGACATCGACGCCGAAGCGGTGCGGGCCTGCGCGGAGCATCTTCCCTACGGCTACACCCTCGACGATCTGGCCCGCGCCGAGCGCGGGGAGGGGAAGATCCGGATCCATTACCGCGACGGCTGGGAATTCCTCGCCGAGGCGCGGGAGCGCGGGGACTCCTACGACGTGATCGTGATCGACCTGCCGGACGAGAACGACGATCCGGAGGCGCAGCACAACCGGTTGTACGGTACCGATTTCCTCGCCCGGTGCACGGAACTGCTCACCGGCGGCGGAGTGGTCGGGTGTCAGGCGGGCTGCCCGACGCTTTGGCGCAACCAGACGCTGATCTCGTCGTGGCGCCGGTTCACCGAGTCGTTCGGGACCGTTCTCTACTACGGTTCGGACGAGCACGAGTGGGCGTTCCTCAGCGGCAGGGCGGACGTGCTCGATGATCCCGGCGCGCTCGTCGCGGAGAAGATCGGCAAGGCGGGAATCGGGGAGTCCACAATGGACGAGGACGCGTTGAGGGCGAACACGGTCCCGCCGTTTTCGTTGCGGCGGAACTGAGAACCTTCGCCCGTTATCCCGCCGAGATCAACGGTCGTCGCCGTGCGTGACGTCGTCGGTACAGGATCCTCCATCTGGTCGTTGCCGCTGGTCGCGGTGGAGGCCAGAATCGCTCGGGTGAGCAGCTGGCGAGCGGACCGGGAACCCGCGGTCTGTGCCGCCTTCGCGAGTTTGACCGCGAGTGTCGCGGAAGACCTCGGGCCGGACCGGGTGGTGGACACCTTGTCCAGCGAATGCGCGCGGCTGCTTCCGATCGCCTCCACGGAGATCTTCCTGCCGGGCCTGGAACTCGAACGGCATCCCGCGGTGGTGGAGGAAGGGCCCGCGCGCGAGTCGTTCGAAACCGGGAACGACATCGCCGTCCACGATCTCTCCGCGGAGGTCGCGCGCTGGCCGGGTTATGCCGCCAGAATGGCGAGGAAGGGTTATGCCGCGGTTTCCGCGCTGCCGTTGCGCGCGATGGACGAAACCGTCGGTGCGATCGCCTTCCTCAGTGCCGAAACCGTGGTCCTGAGCGTCGAAGATCGCCGCCTGGGCCGGGCACTCGCCGACGTCGCGACGTCGTGTCTCCTGCAGCAGCGGGAACTGCGGCACTATCGGAGGCTTTCAGAGCAGTTGCAGACCGCGCTCGACAGCCGGGTCGTCATCGAGCAGGCGAAAGGCATGCTCGCCGAACGCGGCGGTGTCGACGTCGGCACCGCCTTCCATCGCTTGCGTTCGTTCGCCCGCGGCACGAACAGGAAGCTGTCGGAGGTCGCGCGCGGCGTCGTCGACGGCACGCTGGACGCCGGGGAACTTGGGTGAGGACTGCCGGGAACGGCGGCCGAAACGCTGGTAGGGCCGTTGGTCACCGGAACCGGGGACTTGTCCCGGGCGACGCGCGACCGTGCGGCCCTGGGGGCTGAGGCCGGTATCGGAAAGACTTCACGCATCGGAAGGGTGCGGTGAGGTCATGGCGTTGCTGGGAAGTCTGCGCGGGCGGAGCCGGTCGGTGCGGCCGAGCCTGCTTCCGTTGCTGGAGTTGAGGTCCGCGGCACTGACGCTGCGGTCCGGATACGGGTTGGCGGCCACCGGATCGGGGACGGTCTGCTTTGTCGCGGAAGGCCGTCCTGGCCGAGGGACGGACGCGGAGATCGTCGCCGGGCTCGCCGGGGATCCCGTCCGCCGCAACGTGGTCGATCACGACGCGCTCGGGCGGACGATCGTGCGCTGCTGGCGGGAGAACGGGGATCTCGGCTGGCTGCTCGACGATCTCGCCGACGTCAACGAGCGGTTGGCTCAGGCCGGGTTCGCGTCCTGGTTGCTGCACACGACGGTCGACTTCGCGGAGCTGCGGGACATGCGTCATCCGAAGCTGACCATGGTCTATCGCCGGGAGCGCGGCACCTTCTACCCGTACACGCCTCGCGGATCCCGCGGCCGGGACAGGGCGCTGGAACTGAAGATCCGCTCGTCGCTGACCCGGATCGTGCCGATGGAGCCCGACATCGGCCGGTGGCGCCCGGTGTGACCGTCACCCGCCGGTCAGCCCGGTGCGCCGCTGAGCCAGCCGCGCAGTCGCTGGACGCGGCGGTCTCGCGGGCTCCATCCCGGAAGACGTCGCCGCGACCGCGTGGCCAGTGCCGCGCCGTCGAAATGCCGGATGGCGGTGAGGACGTCGTCGAGCAGCGAAGCGTGCGTCTCGGGTTTCGCCACGATCCTCGGCAGCCGCCCGGGTTCGGCCGCGACCCGCGCTAGGCGTCTGGCGGCGTGGGTGCCGGAACGGCGGCGGGTCTCGCAGATTCTCGTGGTCACGTCACCGCCGCCCTTCCCCGCGCTCTCCTCACGTACGACGATGGGCCACGGAGGGCCGTTCCGGTCAGCGCCGAAGGTCGTGCCATCGAGGGCACAAAGACCCCACTCGGTCGCCAGGCGGGTACGGCGGGTCACGGGTTGGCCTCGAAACCGCGGCCGGGCCGGAGCCGATGGGACAATGCGCCGGTCGCCGGCGGGATCGATTTCCGGGAATCCGCCGGACAATGGTCCGGCGAGACGACGATCGACGGAGAAGGTGCATGCCGAACCCGAACTCCCCGCGGCCCGTGCCCCCGGCCCCGATCCGGGTGCTGCTCGTCGAGGACCACAAGATGGTGGCCGAAGCGCTGGGCGCGGCCTTCGAGGAATTCCCGGAGATCGACCTGGTGGCGTCGGTGGAGTCCTTGGCGCACGGGATGTCCGCGGCCGCGGAGCAGCTGCCCGACATCGTGCTGCTCGACCGGCGGCTGCCGGACGGCGACGGGATCGAGGCGATCGCCGGGTTCCGCGCGATCTCGCCGTCGAGCAGGGTGCTGGTGCTGACCGGCGACGCGAACAGCGCCATCGCCGCCAGGATCCTGGAGGTCGGCGGGGCCGGGCTGCTGCTGAAATCCGGTCTCCTCGACGAACTGGTCACGGCGATCCGGACCATCGCGGCGGGCGACGTGGTCATCGATCCCGAACTGCTCAGCGGCGCGCTGGCCATGCTGGCAGGCAGCCCTGGCAGGCTCGGGCCGGTACTGACCCTGAGGGAACGGCAGGTGCTCGGCCTGATCGCCGAAGGCGCGGGAACCGACCGGATAGCCGAAGAGCTGCGGCTGGCGCGGAATACCGTGCGGAATCACGTGCAGCGGATCCTGGTGAAGACCGGGACCCATTCGAAACTCGAAGCCGTGGCGCACGCGCGCAAGAATGGCCTCCTCGAACGGCCGTAGCGGGGAGACGTATCCGAGTGCCAAGCTGCACTATGGCCATGCTGCCATCGGAACAGGCGCCCGATCACCGCAGCGCTGTGCTCTTCGAGTTGTTCATGCACAGCGTCGTCGACTACGCCATTTACCTGCTGGACGTCGAGGGCCGGGTGATCAGCTGGAATCCGGGGGCGGAGCGGATCAAGGGCTATTCCGAGGACGAGATCCTCGGCCGTCATTTCTCCGTCTTCTACACCGAGAACGACGTCGCCGCCGGCAAACCCGCCGCGGAACTGCTGGTCGCGGCCGAGATGGGGAGTCACGAGGACGAGGGCTGGCGCGTCCGGCGCGGCGGCGAACGGTTCTGGGCCAACACCGTGATCACCGCCTTGCGGGACGAACAAGGCGACCTCGCCGGTTTCGGCAAAGTCACCCGTGATCTCACCGAACGCCGGAGAACACTGGAGGAAAGGACCGAACGCCGCCAGGCGTTCGCGCATTTGGTCCGGGCGCAGGAAACCGAACGTCGCCGTATCGCGTGGGATGTTCACGACGATTCCATTCAGTCGATGATCGCGGTGAGCATGCGGTTGCAGATGCTCGCCGCGCAACGTCGGGATCCCGCGCTGAAGCAACTCGACGAAGCGATTCAAGGCGCGATCCGGCGATTGCGGATCCTCGTCGCCCAATTGCGGCCGCCCGCGTTGAACGACGAGGACCTGATCGCCAGCGTCCGCGACTATCTCGACGAGGTCGTCGCGGGCTGGGGCCTCGAATACACGCTGCGGCACGACCTCGCGGTCCGGCCGCCGCCCGATCTCGTCGTCACCGCCTTCCGGATCCTGCAGGAGGCGTTGGTGAATGTGCGTAAACACGCGAACGCCACCTCCGTCGTGGTCTCGCTGACCGGGCACGACGGCGGTCTGCTGGTGACGGTCGCCGACGACGGCGACGGGATGAAACCGGACGGCGAGAGCGGGCACGAAACGTTGTCGGGCGAGCACATCGGCATGGCGTCGATGCGCGAACGTGCCGAAGCGGCGCAAGGCTGGTTCCGGATCTCCAGCAGACCCGGCGAAGGTACGTCGGTGACCTTCTGGATTCCGCTGGGCCCTCCCCGCGGGTAGGCAGAACGAAGGAGACATCCCGATGCCGGAACCGGGAAGCAAGCGTGGACCGAGAGAGACGGCCCGGGTCGGCGGGGCGATCGACGACCAGGGCCTGCAACGCCTGCTGGAGGGGCTGAAAGCCGTCCGCGACGGTGATTTCAGCACCCGGTTGCCCCAGGTGGACGACGTGCTGATGGACGAGATGGCGGTCGTCTTCAACGGGATGGTCGATCAGCTGGCGCTGTTCACCTCCGAGGTCACGCGGGTCGCGCGCGAGGTGGGGACAGACGGGAAGCTCGGCGGCCAGGCGGCGGTGCCCTCGGTTTCGGGGACCTGGAAGGACCTCACCGATTCGGTGAACGCGATGGCGGGCAACCTCACCGGCCAGGTCCGCGACATCGCCGAGGTCGCGACCGCGGTGGCGAAGGGTGATCTGTCGCAGAAGATCACCGTCGACGTCAAGGGCGAGATGCTCGAGTTGAAGAACACGATCAACACGATGGTGGATCAGTTGTCGTCGTTCGCCGACGAGGTCACGCGGGTGGCGCGCGAGGTCGGCAGCGAAGGGCGGCTGGGCGGGCAGGCCGAAGTTCCCGGGGTGGCGGGGACCTGGCGTGATCTGACGACGTCGGTGAACTTCATGGCGGGCAACCTGACCGATCAGGTGCGGTCGATCGCCGAGGTCACCACGGCGGTGGCGAAAGGCGACCTGTCGCAGAAGATCACGGTCGACGCGCGGGGCGAGATCCTGGAGTTGAAGAACACGATCAACACGATGGTGGATCAGTTGTCGTCGTTCGCGGACGAGGTCACGCGGGTTGCGCGCGAGGTCGGCACCGAGGGAGCGCTGGGCGGGCAGGCCCAGGTTCCCGGGGTCGCCGGCACCTGGCGTGATCTGACGACGTCGGTGAACTTCATGGCGGGCAACCTCACCGCCCAGGTCCGCTCCATCGCCCAGGTGGCCACGGCGGTGGCGAAAGGCGACCTGTCGCAGAAGATCACCGTGGACGCGCGGGGCGAGATCCTGGAGTTGAAGAACACGATCAACACGATGGTGGATCAGTTGTCGTCGTTCGCCGACGAGGTCACGCGGGTAGCGCGCGAAGTCGGTACGGAGGGCCGGCTGGGTGGTCAGGCGGACGTCAAGGGTGTGTCGGGCACGTGGAAGGGCCTGACCGAATCGGTCAATGTCATGGCCGACAACCTGACCGATCAGGTGCGGTCGATCGCCGAGGTCACCACGGCGGTCGCGAAAGGCGACCTGTCGCAGAAGATCCGCGTCGACGCTCGCGGCGAGATCCTGGAGCTCAAGGACACCATCAACACGATGGTCGGCCAGCTTTCGTCGTTCGCCGACGAGGTCACGCGGGTAGCGCGCGAAGTCGGTACGGAGGGCCGGCTGGGTGGTCAGGCGGACTCGTCGTTCGCCGACGAGGTCACGCGGGTAGCGCGCGAAGTCGGTACGGAGGGCCGGCTGGGTGGTCAGGCGGACGTCAAGGGTGTGTCGGGCACGTGGAAGGGCCTGACCGAATCGGTCAATGTCATGGCCGACAACCTGACCGAGGACGTCAAGGGTGTGTCGGGCACGTGGAAGGGCCTGACCGAATCGGTCAATGTCATGGCCGACAACCTGACCGACCAGGTGCGTTCCATCGCCCAGGTCGCGACCGCGGTCGCCAGGGGTGACCTGTCGCAGAAGATCACCGTCGAGGCCAAGGGCGAGGTCGCCGCGCTCGCGCAGACGATCAACACGATGGTCGACACGCTGTCGGCGTTCGCGGACGAGGTCACGCGGGTGGCGCGCGAGGTCGGCACCGAGGGCATCCTCGGCGGGCAGGCCAGGGTGCCGAACGTCGCCGGGACCTGGAAGGACCTCACCGACAACGTCAACTCGATGGCGAACAACCTCACCGGCCAGGTCCGCAACATCGCACAGGTGACCACCGCGGTCGCGCAGGGCGACCTGTCCCGCAAGATCGACGTCGATGCCCGCGGCGAGATCCTGGAGCTCAAGACCACCATCAACACGATGGTCGACCAGCTTTCCGCGTTCGCCGCGGAGGTCACCCGCGTCGCGCGCGAGGTCGGCAGTGAGGGACGGCTCGGCGGCCAGGCCGAGGTCGAAGGCGTTTCGGGCACCTGGAAACGGCTGACGGAGAACGTCAACGAGCTGGCCGGGAACCTGACCCGCCAGGTCAGGGCGATCGCCGAGGTCACCAGCGCGGTGGCCACCGGCGACCTCACCCGGTCGATCTCCGTGGAAGCGCAGGGCGAGGTCGCGGAGCTGAAGGACAACATCAACGCGATGGTCCAGTCGCTGCGCGAGACCACGCGGGCGAACGAGGAACAGGACTGGCTCAACACCAACCTGGCGCGGATCTCCGGCCTGATGCAGGGGCACCGGGACCTGCGGGTGGTGGCCACGCTCATCATGGACGAGCTGACCCCGCTCGTCGGCGCCCAGCACGGGACGCTGTTCCTCACCGAAACCGGTGAACACGGCACCCGGCTGCGGTTGATCACCAGTTACGGGCACAGCGAGGACCCGAACACGCCCGCGGATTTCGCGATGGGGCAGTCGCTGATCGGCCAGGCCGCGCAGACCAAGAAACCGATCGTGGTCGACCGGACGCCGCCGGGTTTCGTGAAGATCTCGTCGAGCCTCGGCTCCGCCCCGCCGGTCACCCTGATCGTGTTGCCGATCGTCTTCGAGGACCAGGTGCTCGGCGTCATCGAACTGGCCTCGTTCGGCGAATTCACCGCCGTCCGCAAGGATTTCCTCGAACAACTGATGGAGACCATCGGAGTCAACGTCAACACGATCATCGCCAACGCGCGGACCGACTCCCTGCTGGAGGAGTCCCAGCGCCTCGCCGAGGAACTGCAGGCCCGCTCCGAGGAGCTTCAGGCGCAGCAGGCGAAACTCCAGGTGTCCAACGCGGAACTGGAAGAGAAGGCCGAACTCCTCGCGCGGCAGAACCGCGACATCGAGGTGAAGAACTTCGAAATCGAGCAGGCACGTCAGGAAATCGAAGAACGCGCGCAGCAGCTGGCGCTGGCCTCGAAGTACAAGTCGGAGTTCCTGGCGAACATGTCGCACGAACTCCGTACCCCGTTGACCAGCCTGCTGATCCTCGCCGGGGTCCTCTCGCAGAACTCGAGCCAGAACCTGACGCCCAAACAGGTCGAGTTCGCCAAGGTGATCCAGTCGGCGGGCACCGACCTGCTGCAGCTGATCAACGACATCCTCGACCTGTCGAAGGTCGAGGCGGGCAAGATGGACATCCACCACGAGCCGTTCCCGCTGCGGCAGCTGCTCGACTACGTCGGCACGACGTTCCGGCCGCTGACCGCGGAGAAGGGGCTCGACTTCCAGGTCACCGTCGAACCCAACGTGCCGGAACTGCTCTTCACCGACGAACAGCGGCTCCGGCAGGTCCTGCGGAACCTGCTGTCGAACGCGGTCAAGTTCACCGAACGCGGCAGCGTCGAACTGCGGGTCGAACTGGTCGACACCGTCGTTTCGCCGTCGGGCGCGCTCCCGCACGAAGCGCTGGTGGCGTTCAGCGTCATCGACACCGGGATCGGGATCGCCGAGGAGAACCTCGAATCGATCTTCGGGGCCTTCCAGCAGGCCGACGGCACCACCAGCCGCAAGTACGGCGGCACCGGGCTCGGCCTGTCGATCAGCCGAGAGGTCGCGTACCTGCTCGGCGGGGAGATCCGCGCGGACAGCGTGCTGGGGACGGGCAGCACGTTCACCCTCTACCTGCCGGTGGCCAGGTTCGCCGCGGCCGCGAGCCTCGACGAGTCCACTGTGGACAACGCCGGTGCGGAGCGGCGGGTGCTGGTCGTGGAGGACGAACGGAACAGCCTGCTGACCCTGCTCGCCCGCGGTGTCGCGGCCGACGTCGCGGACAGCCACGGCTCGGTCCAGGTCCGGGCGGTGGCCGATCCGGCGGAAGCGTTCGAGGAAGTGAAGCGGGAGAGCTACCGCTGCGTCGTCCTCGACACCAGCATCCCCGGGACGAGCGCGTTGAGCTTCCTCAAACGGCTAGCCGAGGGACCGGACCCCGTCGAGGTCCCAGTGCTGGCGCACGCGACCCGCAAACTCAGCGCGGCGCAGGAGCGATTGCTGCACGGACACGCGAAAGTGCATCCGGTCGAGCTGCTGCCGTCGCTGGACATGCTGCGGGAACGCATCATGCTGCACATCTCGGCCAGCGAACTCGAAGGCATTCTGCCGCTGATGCAGCAGCCCGAGGAGACGGTGCCGTCGTCGGACCGGCCGTCCGGCCTGCCCGCCGGACGGCCGCGGCTGCAGGGCCGCAAGGTGCTGCTCGTCGACGACGATCCCCGCAACGTGTACGCGATCTCGGGGATGCTCGAACTGCACGGACTGTCGGTCGTGCACGCGCCCAACGGCCGCAAGGGCATCGAGGAACTGCTGGCCGACGACGGCATCGACCTGATCCTCATGGACGTGATGATGCCCGAGATGGACGGCCACGCGACGACCGCCGCGATCCGCGAGATGCCGAAGTTCGCCGGCCTGCCGATCATCACGGTGACCGCGAAGGCGATGGAGGGGGACCGGGAGAAGAGTCTCGCCGCCGGGGCGAGCGACTACGTCACCAAACCCGTGAACGCGGAGGAACTGCTGGCGTGCATGGAACGCTGGCTCGCGGATTGAGCGGCGGGCTACTCGGTCCCGTTGGCGCCGCTCGCGCAGACGCGGCGGATGGCCGCGACGATCTCCGAGTTGGGGCTGCCCTTCACGAGGTATTCGGTGACACCCGCGGACGCCATCTGGGCGATGGACCGGGTGTCGCTGTGCGCGGAGAACGCCATCAGCCGCGTATGGGGCACCCGCCGGCGGATCTCCCGCGCCATCCACGCGCCGCCTCCGCCGGGGATCCGCACGTCCAGCAGCGCGACCTCCGGGACCAGCAGCTCCGCGAGCGCGACCGCTTCACCGGCCTCGACCGCGACGGCGACCACCTCGATGTCCGGTTCGGATTCCAGGAGGGCCCGCAGGGCGTCCCCGATGACCGGGTTGTCGTCCGCGACGAGCACCCGGAGCCTGGAGGGCGGCGTTCGGTTCATCACCCGGTCCGAGCCCGCGCGGTCTGTGGCGCCGGTGGTGGTCGCGGGCCCCCCGCCGAACTTGGCGTGACTCAGCAAGAGATCCGGCGGTCGCCCTCGCTCGGCTGCTCGATGAGCGTCCTGGCGACGTCGTGGATCTTCATGTTGTTGTTGCGGCAGAAGGAGCGCAGCAGTTCGAACGCCGCGTCGACGTCGATCTGGTAACGCTCGGCGAGGATCCCCTTCGCCTGCTCGATGGGAAGCCGGTTGTCGAGCGCGTACTGGAGCTGCTCGGCGCGGGCACGGTAGAAGCGGATGCGGTCGCGCATGGCCACGAGGTCGTCGGCCGGGTCGGGAGATCCGGCCGAAGGGGCCGTCGAAAGCGTGGTCTCGGACATGAGGTCGATCGTCGCAGCGGCCGGACTGCTCCGGAAGAAGAGAACGTCCTGACTCGAATGATGCAAATGGACCTGGTCCGGCCGGTGGCAGCCACTCGAACGGGCGCCGAACAGGGCCCTTTGGCCTGTCGCAGTGACCGGCCGTGCGCCGTACGCTCATATCCGAGGAGGGGAAACCGTGGAGGTCGGAATGCTCCGGGTGTTTCTGGTCGACGATCACGAGGTGGTCCGCCGCGGCGTCGCGGACATGCTCGAGGAGGACGGCAGCCTGTGCGTCGTCGGTCAGGCCGCCACGTTTTCCCAAGCACTGGCGAGGATTCCGGCGTTGCGGCCGGATGTCGCCGTGCTCGACGTGCGGCTGCCGGACGGCAACGGTGTCGAGCTCGCCCGCGAACTGCGCTCCAAGATGCCCGAGCTGAAATGCCTGATGCTGACGTCCTACACCGACGAGCAGGCGATGCTGGACGCGATCATGGCGGGCGCGAGCGGATACGTCATCAAGGACATCCGGGGGATGGACCTGGTGGCGGCGGTCAAGGAGGTCGGCCTCGGCCGGTCGTTGCTGGACACGCGGGCCGCCGCGACGCTGATGGCGAAGTTCCGCGACGACGCGGTCAAGAAGGGGCCGCTCGCCGGGCTTTCCGACCAGGAACGCACCCTGCTGGAACTGATCGGCGAGGGACTGACCAACCGGCAGATCGCCGAGCGGATGTTCCTCGCGGAAAAGACCGTCAAGAACTACGTGTCCCGGCTGCTGACGAAACTAGGGATGCAGCGGCGGACCCAGGCGGCCGTGCTGGCCACGGAACTTCGGCGGCAGTAAGCCCACGTGCTTGGCGGGACGACACAGCGCCCGGCCGGAGCGGCCTCGTGCCGTCCGGCTGAACACGCGTGTCGTCCGTTCAATCACGCGAGATCGCCGTTCACGCGAGGTTGATGGTCGTGACGGAACCTGGCTCAAGCGGAGATGAGCGTGTCGAGCAGCATGTCCTCCAGCGGGCGCCGCGGCGTCCACGGCAGCTGCGACCCGTAGCCGACCCGCAGGAGCACCTGCGGCCACACCCCGCAGCCGAGGAGCCGCCGGAGTTCGGCGCGCGCCCCGCGGACCATGATCGGCGGCGAGATGAACGACGCGTCGAGGCCCGCTGAGGTCGCGGTCAGCAGAACCCGTTGCAGCGCCTGGCCTGCTTGCAGCCGGTCGAGCCGTTCGTCGGTCAGCGATCCGATCACCACCACGAGCGGAAGTGGCAGCGTGCCGCTGTGGTCTTCGCCGAATTCGGCGAGGAGCCAGCCTTCGTCGGCGGGGGAGCCTTCTGTGGCGTAGAACGGCACTCCGTCGCGAGTGCCCGGGCCCAGCCCGGTCCATCGGCCGAGTTCGGCGAGGAACGCGGGGTCGGAGAGCTGCTCCCGCCGGGCGCGGGAGGTGAGGTCGTGCAGGAGGCGGCATTGGTCGGCGTCGAGGCTCGACATCCACGCGTGCTCGAGCTCGGTCGCGTGGCGGAGTGCGGTGAGCGTGGGCTTCGGGACGGCGTTGGACAGGAACGGCCGCCGGTTGGTCCGGCGGCGGGGGATCGCGCGGGCGAGCCGGACGACCTTCGGATCCGGTGTGCGCTCGGCGAGCGGGCGGACGACGGCCAGCAGATCGGGATCGGCGCGGCTCGGCATCAGCGTCGTCGCCGGATGGAAGCCCAGTGCGTGAATCGCCGTCCGGAGGGTGAACAGGGCCGCACCGCACGAGAGAACGATTTCCCGGCCGTCCGGATCAGTGGCGGGCAGGAGCCGGCGCGGATCGGCGTGGACTTCGATCCCGGTGGCGGTGCACCGGAAGAGCCACGGCTGGGTGTTGTGCGTCGACGGGGCCAGCGTCGCCGACCGGAGCACCGAATTCACCTGTTCGGAGTTCAAACGTCCGACCCTGGTGACTTGTATGGTCATGGTTTCCCCCGCCGCCGCGCCACGGGCAATAAGGTTGTCTCGTGAAACGGTCCCCGCCCGCGGTGCGGGGCCGAAAGAGGAGAAAGTCACCGCGGCAGCGAGTCGTCCCGATCTTCGGAGGCGCGGCAGGATGTCGGCTCATGACCGGCTGGACGGAAACGACGACCGGATCACCGGCGCTCTCTCCCAGCTGCGGATTCGTGAGGTGCTGCGGGATCTGCAGGACCGCATCGAACGGCTCGTCGGCACCCGCGACAAGATGGACGGCCTGCTCGAAGCGGTGCTCGCGGTCGCCTCGGGGCTCGAGCTGGACGCGACACTGCGCCGGATCGTGCAGGCGGCCATCGATCTCGGCGAAGCCACTTATGGCGCGCTGGGGGTGATAGCGGACGACGGTTCCCTCGCCGAATTCGTCTATCTCGGTATCGACGGCGAGACGAAGGAACAGATCGGGCATCTCCCGAAGGGGCACGGACTGCTGGGTTTCGTCATCGACGAGGCGAAACCGGTGCGGCTGGCCGACATCTCGCGGCATCCCGCGTCGGCCGGGTTCCCGCCGCGACATCCGCCGATGCGCTCGTTCCTCGGCGTGCCGATCCGGGTGCGCGACGAAGTGTTCGGGAATCTCTACCTCACCGAGAAACGCGGGGAGAATTTCACCGAGGACGACGAGGTGGTCGTCCAGGCCCTCGCCGCCGCGGCCGGGATCGCGATCGAGAACGCCCATCTCTACGAGCGGGCGCGGATCCGCCAGCAGTGGCAGGCCGCCACCAGCGAGGTGACCACGGAACTGCTGGGCGGCACCGATCCGGTCGACGCGCTCAACCTGATCGCGGGCCGGGCCTTGGAACTGACCGGTTCCGACCTCACTTTGCTGGCACTGCCCGGTTCCGGCAGGCTCGACGTCAGCCCGGACGAGGAGGACGAGGCCGACGAACTCACGATCGCCGTCTGCGCGGGCGCGCGGGCGGCGGAGCTGACCGGGACGCGGATCGGGGTCGCCACCTCGTTGCCGGGGGCGGTCTACCGCGACCGGACTCCGCGCAGCGTGCCCGAACTCCTCCTCGGCGCCGAGGAGGAGTTGCGCCTCGGGCCGACGCTCGTGGTGCCGCTCCGGGCGCGGGAGCGGACCTCCGGCGTGCTGATGGCGATCCGGAATCCGGGTGCCGTCCCGTTCGAGCTCTCCCAGTTGCCGGTGGTGGCCTCGTTCGCCGACCAGGCCGCGCTGGCGCTGCAACTGGCCGCGCGGCAGCGCACCGCCAGGGAACTCGACGTGCTCGCCGACCGCGACCGGATCGCCAGGGAACTGCACGACCACGTGATCCAGCGGCTGTTCGCGGTCGGGCTCGCCATGCAGAGCACCCACCGCCGGGCGGACTCGCCGGAACTGCGGCGGCGGATCGGCGAGAGCATCGACCAGATGCACGAGATCGTGCACGAGATCCGCACGGCGATCTTCGATCTCCACGGCGGCGAGGCCGGCCAGCAGGGCGTGCGGCTGCGGCACCGGCTCTACGACTCGATCACCGAACTCACCGATGGCACCCCCATCCACCCCACGGTCAGCCTGTCCGGGCCGCTCGACTCCATTCCGCTCGCCTTCGCCGAACACGCCGAAGCGGTGGTGCGGGAAACGGTCGGCAACGCGGTCCGGCACGCGCGGGCGAGCGGGGTTTCGGTGAGCGTGGCGGTGAAGGAGGACGTTCTGCGGATCGTCGTCACCGACGACGGCACCGGTATCGGCGGTGAGCCCCTCGAGCCCGGCGGGCTGCGGAACCTGCGCGATCGCGCGGAGAAGGCGGGCGGAGCTTTCCGGGCGGAGACGCGGAAAGGGGGCGGAACCAGGATCGAGTGGTCCGCCCCCTTGCGCTGATCGGGGTCAGTTCGTCGACTGCGTGGTGAGGACCCCGTCGACTTCGACCGAGCGGGCGACGTCGGAGGCGACGGTCTCCAGCAGTTCGGCGGTGAGGTCCGAGAGCGCCCGCGTCACCGCGAGGTACGAGCCGATCTGCGAGGCCGAACCGTTTCTCAGCCCGGCCTCCGCGATTCCGACACCGACGAACTCGCCGCCGTCTTCGAGCCGGAGCAGCGCTTCCGCGCGCACCCGGTACGGCTCGTGCTGCAGGGAAACATCGATCGTCCACTTGTCCGTCATCGTCGGCTCCGTTCCGGTCATCGAGACTCCCATCACCGCCGTTCGTGGCACAGGGTCCTTGGTCCTCGTTCCCCGGAATCGGGGGCGAAAGTCCTCGGAAGTCGTGACCGGCGGCCGCTGCGGTCGCCGGGTACCCCGGCCGAAGGTGGACCAACCCTCGTGTTCCGGAGAGAGGCCACGATGAAGATCCCGCTGCCGACCCATGTCGACCAGGCGGTGGCGGCCGCCGTCCGCGCGCCGTCCCCGCTCAACACCCAGCCGTGGCGGTTTGTCGCCGACCGGGACCGGATCGAGGTGTGGCTCGACCGTACGAGGGTGCTCCGGATCGCCGACCCGGACGCCCGCGAGGCGCGGCTGTCGTGCGGCGGGGCGATGTTCAATCTGATGATTTCGTTGCGGTCCAACGGCAAGACCCTTTCGCTGCGGGCGATGCCGAAGCCGGACGAGCCGGATCTGCTCGCCGAACTCGAGATCGACGGCGACCGGTTCTCCTCGCCGGAGGAGCGGAGGCTGGCCGAAGCCGTCTTCCGCCGTCACACGAACCGCCGTCCGTTCCTGGACCGGCCGGTGCCCCTGTGGGCGCGGACGACGCTGCGTGCGGCCGCGCTCGTGGAAGGCGGGCTGCTGGAGCTGTTCGGGCGTGGTGACCGGGCGAACGCGGTCGTGCACGTCCTGCATCGGGCCGAAGCCGCGCAGGCACGCAACGGAGCGTTCCAGGCGGAGGTCGCGTTGTGGACAAGGCGGACGCCGCACGCGCCGGACGGCGTCCCGGCTCCGACCAGGCCGCCGTCGCCCCATCCCATTCCCGCACAGGAGCCCTTCTTCACCGCCGAGCCCGAGGGAGGTGAGCCGGTGCTCGGCGCGGTGCTGACCGCGGACGGCGGGCCTGCCGCGGATCTGCGGGCGGGGATGGTGCTGCAGCGGGTACTGCTGACGGCGACGGCCGCCGGGCTCGCGACGTCGTTCGTCGGCAGGGCGTTCGAAACCCCCGAGACGCGGGCCGCGATGGACCGGATCTTCGCCGACCTCGGCCGGCCGCACGCCGTGGTGCGCTTCGGGTACGGCCGCCCGGTGCCGATGACGGCCCGCCGCGAGGTCGGTGAAGTCCTGCTCCGGCGGTCCGAAGCGAGCCTCTGATCGGGGTCATCTCGCCGACATCCACGTTTCGGGCCGCCGCCACCCACCCGTCACCCGGGGCGGGTTCGGTCTCCCTTATGAAGATCATGCGGAAATCCTGGGTGGCGCTGGTCATCGCGGGCCTCTCGGTCGCGGCGTCCGCGCCGGCGGTGGCGGAGGCACGCGATCGCGGTTCGATCGTCATCACCGAGCAGGCGTCCAAGCGGATCCTGGTCCTGCCCGCCGACCGGGCCTCCTGGCAGAACCGGAAGGTGAGCTGGGCGTGGGCCCCGAACGCCGCCAACGGCCTGGCGGACCTCACGGGTTCGTGGAGCAACCCGAGCGACGCGAAGCTCGCCGAGCGAGGCGGCGAGAAGTACCTGCTGACGTCGGCATCGGGCGGTTTCGCCGCCGTCGTGCCGTATCCGGCGGGCGACCGGGCGTACTGGGCGGCGAACGTCGGCGGGCCCGCCAACCCGCACAGCATCGAGCTGCTGCCGGACGGGAACGTCGCCGTGGCGGCCAGCACCGGTGGCTGGGTGCGGATCTACACCGCTTCGCAGGGGCAGCGTTCGACGACCTACACCGAGTACCGGCTGGTGGGGGCGCACGGCGTGGCGTGGGACGCCGGCCGGAACGTGTTGTGGGCGCTGGGCACGGACGCGCTCGTCGCGTTGACCGTCGGCGGCACGCCGGCCGCGCCGGTGCTCACCGAACAGCGCTCCGTGTCGGTGCCGACGAAGGGCGGGCACGATCTTCAGCCCGTCCCGGCACGGCCGGATCTGCTGTGGGTGACCACGGAAACGGGGGTCTACCAGTTCTCGAAGACGAGCGGCGGGTTCACCCAGCGCTACGCGGGCGCGCGGGAGATCGACCGGCCGCATGTGAAGAGCGTGTCGACGAACCAGCGGACCGGGCAGGTCGTGACCGCCTCGGTGCAGGACGGGCACCTGTGCACGTGGTGCACGGACACCGTCCGGCTGGCCTTTCCACGCGCCGAGCTGGCGCTGCACGGCGCGTGGATCTACAAGGCCCGCTGGTGGATCGGTTGAGCTGAACTTCCATGTCGGTACCGGCCGTTCGGGGGGCTGCCCGGCCGGTACCGACACACCAGGGAAGAGGGGACCCCGTCGCGAGAATGACGCGCGGCCGCGTCTTTCACCTGACCGAGTGAATCGGTCCGTTCGGCGGGCGGCATTGACCCATTCGGGGTATACGGCTCACCCGAGGAAGGTGCGCAGCTCGTCGATGACCGCCCGCGGCTGTTCTTCGGCGACGAAGTGCCCGGAACCGGAGATCTTCCGCACCCGGACGTCGGCCGCCTTCGACGGCAGGACCGCGGCGAGGTAGTCGTAGTTGAACTCCGAACCCAGCCCCAGCATCGGGGCGGTGATCTTCGCGTAGGCCTTCTGGTCCTCGATGTCCGCTCCGAACGCCTGGTACCAGCCGTTCCCCGCGCGGATCGCGTCCGGCCGGTCGTACGCGGCGGCATAGATCGCCCGGTCCCGGGCACCGATCGAGGCCGGATCGGCCGCGAGATGGTCGAACATCCAGTCGACGAGGAAACGCGACCGGCCGGCCAGCAGCTGTTCGGGCAGGATCGCCACCTGGTTGAAGGCGAACCACCAGACGTTCACCGGTTGTCCGGGCGGAGCCAGCATGGGGAGCTGGTACAGGCTTTCGTCGGGATGCGAGACGTCCATGAGCGTGACGGTCTTCGTCGCCTCGGGGTGGTTGGCGGCGAAGGCGAACGCGACCATGGCGCCGATGTCGTGCCCGGCGATATGCGCCTGCCGGAGACCCAGCGTGCGCAGGAGTTCGAAGATGTCGCGGGCCATCGTCTTCTTGTCGTACCCGCCTTGCGGTTTGCCTGAGCCGCCCATGCCCCGCAGGTCGACGGCGATGACGCGGTACCGCTTCGCCAGCTCCGGCATGACCTTGCGGTACTGCCACCACGTCTCCGGCCAGCCAGGCAGCAGGATCAGCGGCTCGCCCCGGCCACCGGCGACGTAGTGCAGCCGCGTCCCGTTGACGTGGGCGTACTCGCTGCGGAAACCGCCGGAGAGGGACCGGGCGAGTGCCGCGTCGTCGGGAGCGCCGGACTGGCCGGCCTCGGCGAGGCCACCCGAGGCCACCAGCGCGGCCGCGGCACCCGCGCCGAGGGTGAGCATGGACCGGCGGTTGAGGAAGGAACGGCTGTCTTCGGTCATGCCTCGATCGTGGCCTGGCCGAGGTGCCGGCCGTGAGCGGTGTTTTCGCCAACCGGGGTCTGTTTTGAGACAGCCCGGTCAAGACAGCATGGGTTCGGGCACGCTCAGCCTGGTCCCGAACGTCTCGCGGTAGGACACCGGCGTGACCCCGACCTGCCGGCGGAAATGCGGGCGGAGCGCGGCGGACGAGGAGAACCCGCAGTACCTGGCGATCTCGTCGACCGGGAGGTCGGTGGATTCGAGCAGTTGCTGCGCGCGGATGACACGCTGATGGGTGAGCCACGTGCCGGGCGCGGCACCGGTGATCTCGCGGAACCGGCGGTCGTAGTTGCGCCTGCTCATATGCGCCCGCCTGGCGAGTTCGTCGACCGGGAGCACCGTGTCGAGCCGGGTCAGCGCCCAGGCCATCGTCTCCGACACCGGGTCGCCCTCGTCGAGTTCCGGCATCGGCGACTCGATGTACTGCGCCTGCCCGCCGGGCCGGTGCGGCGGGACGACCATGCCCTTCGCCAGCCGGTTCGCCACCTCCGCGCCGCACCATGAGCGGATCAGGTGCAGGCCGAGATCCATCCCCGCCGCGCCGCCGCCCGCGGTCAGGATGTCGCCGTCGTCGATGTACAGCACCGATTCGTCGAGGAGGACGGCCGGGAACCGGGCGGCGAGCAGCGGGGCCATCGCCCAGTGCGTGGTCGCGGGGCGCCCGTCGAGCAGGCCGGCCGCGGCCAGGACGAAGGCGCCGCTGCACAGCCCGGCCACCCGGGCTCCCCGGTCGTGTGCCGCGCGGAGCGCCTCCAGGGCGGCTTCCGGCGGATCCTCCATCGGCGACCGCCAGTTCGGGACCAGCACCAGATCGGCGTCCCGGACCGCGGCGAGGTCTTCGGGGACCGGCACGGTCAGCCCGCCGCCACGCAGCGCGGTCCCCGGTTCGCCGCCGACGACCTTGAGGTCGAGGTCGGGCAACTCCCCGAAGGCCGAAGCCATCTCGAACACGCCGAACGCGAAGGACATCGCGCCGAGCGACGCCCCGTTGAAGACCACCACGGCCAGCCGTCTCATGGGGCGATTCTAGAGACTCGTGAGTGGTGAGGACGGTTCTAACCGTCATTACCGCTCACGAGACCTGACCTGCGGCGGAGCCGGTGATCGACTGTCCGAAGGGGACGGTAGATTCCTCGCGCACAGGTTGCCAGGGGGAAGGAAGCATCGATGTCGTACCCACAGGGACCGCAAGGGCCGCAGTGGCAGCAGTACCCCCAGCAGCAGGGCTATCCCCAGCAGCAGTACCCGCAGCAGGGCTACCCGCCGCCGGGCTACGGCGGGCCACAGTACCCGGGACAGCAGCCGCCGAAGAAGGGCAACGGCCTGCTGATCGGGCTGATCGCCGGAGGCGGCGCGCTCGTGGTGGTCGTCTTCGTGATCCTCGCGTTCGTCGCGCCCGGATTCCTGCTGAGCGACAGCAAATCCTCGAGTTCGGCGAGCGCGACGCAGGCCCCGCTGCACCTCGATTGGGGCCCGGTGCTGGCGGGCAAGTTCATCCTCGCGGTGTTCGGCGACGAGCCGGCCAAGGCCGCCGAGTCGGCCTGCGCGGACGCCAAGGACGACGTCCGCAAGGCTGCGAAGGAGTACGGCGACCGCAACGCGTCGCTCACCGCGCAAGAACCGCGCGCGGCAGGCCCGGACCTGATCGTGGTGACCATGACCGGCACCCTGAACTACAGCGAGAACTTCACCGGGACGATGGAGGTGCGGCGAGAGGCAGGCGACAAGTACTGCATCTCCTCGGTCTCGCCGGTGCCCGCGGGCTGAGTCAGGGGAGCAGGCCGATCCGCCGCGCGCGCGTGACGGCTTGCAGCCGGGAGGTCGCGTCGAGCTTGCGCATCGCGTCCCGCAGGTAACTCTTGACCGTCTCCGCGGTCAGCCCCAGCCGGTGCGCGATCTCGGCGTTCGTCAGGCCGAGCGCGACGAGCGCGACGGTGTCCAGTTCCCTCGGCGCCAGGCGCACCACGGGGGAAGAGGCGCCGGTGAGGTTGGCGCACACCTCGTCGAGGCGGTCACGGAGAACGCCGTCGGCGATCTGACCGGAGAGCGCCCGGAGCTCGCCGTAGACCTCACGCAGCCGTTCCCTCGGCGCGGCGTCCTCGCGATGCTCCGCCAGCGGCCGTGCTTCCGCCAGGCGGCGCTCGATCTCGTCCTCCACGGCCAAGGTCTGTTCGAGATCGCGCGCCGCGTGCAGGGCGGCGGTGATCGTCCGGTCGGAGAGGGTGGCCTCGTCGCGCAGGCCGCCGTAGAGCACGGCGCGGACCCGGCGGCGCACGACGACGGGGATCGCGACCACCGAGTGGATGCCCTCATCGCGGACCGGCTCGTCGTAGTCGTGACTGATCGTGGTCGCGCTGTGGTAGTCGTTGGCGACCACCGGCCGGGTCAGCGCGAACGCCTTGCCGCCGAGGCCGCGGCCCGCGCGGACGGACAGGCCGTTCAACGCGGTGCCGCGATTGCCGAGGAACGCGGTCAGCCGCATCCGCGGTGAGGTGCCGGCGACCCCGGCGAAGCCGACCGGCAGGCCGGTGTCGCGGCGCAGGTCCGAGACCGCGCCGAGGAGCTGGGCGTCGTCGACCGGCATCGGCTCACCCTCCTTGGTGATCCCCCTCGATCGGGGGTGGTGGACGGATCGGGTCCGCCCGCACGATTCCCGGAACTGTACGCCTTCGCCAACGTCCCGGGAGAAACGATGACCGAAGCTCACGTCCGGCGGTTGCTCGAGGTCTACGACGACGAGCGGGCCGGCGCGGCGACGCTGTTGTGCGACCGGCATCCGGCGGAGGCGGTCGCGTTCACCGTGGTCGAAGCGGATCTGACCAGCCACGATCTCACCTACGGCGAGCTGCGCGAGCAGTCGGAACGATTCGCCGGGGCGCTGCTCGGCCTCGGGGTCGGGCCGGGGGACCGCGTCGCGACGCTGATGGGCAAGTCGGCGGAGCTGGTCGTGGCGCTGCTGGCGATCTGGCGGCTGGGCGCGGTGCACGTCCCGCTGTTCACCGCGTTCGCGCCGCCCGCCATCGCGTTGCGCGTCACCGGCAACGACACGAAGGTCGTCATCGCCGACGCCGGCCAGCGCTCGAAGCTGACGCCGTCCGCTGATCTGCCGGTCGACCCCTCGCGGCGGATCGTGGTCGTCGGTGACGGCGAGCCGGGCGATCTGTCGTTCCGGGAGATGCTGGCCGACGCCGCGCCGCTGCGGGGAGCCGCGGTGACCGGTGGGGCCGGGGTCCTGGTCGAGCTGTTCACCTCCGGGACCACGGGAACGCCCAAGGCCGTCCCGATTCCGCTCCGCGCGCTCGCGGGTTTCCAGGCGTACCAGGACTTCGCGCTCGACGTTCGCGCCGACGACGTCTTCTGGAACGCCGCCGACCCCGGCTGGGCCTACGGGCTGTACTACGCGATCATGACGCCGATGGCGACCGGCAGGCGGAGTCTGTTGCTGCACGCGGGTTTCTCGGCCGAACTGACGTGGGCGGTACTGGAGCGGTTCGGTGTCACCAACTTCGCGGCCGCTCCGACGGTGTATCGCGCGCTCCGGAACTCGGCCGCCCCGGTGCCGGACGGTCTCCGCCTCCGGCACTGTTCTTCGGCGGGGGAACCGTTGACCCCGGACGTCCTGGAGTGGGCGTCGTCGAAGCTCGGCGTCGGCGTTTACGACCACTATGGACAGACGGAACTCGGCATGGTGGTGGGCAACGCGTGGCATCCGGACCTCCGCTCGGAGGTCAAACCCGGCTCGATGGGACGGGTCCTGCCCGGCTTCGCGGTCGAGGTCCTCCGTGAAGACGCCGACGTGGTGGCCGAGCCGGGAGAGCGGGGACGCGTCGCCGTGGACCTCCCGGCGAGCCCGCTGGTGTGGTTCCGGGGCTACCGCGACGCGCCCGAGCGCACCGCCGCGCGCTTCAGCCCCGACGGCCGCTGGTACTACACCGGCGACGTCGCCGCCAAGGACGCCGACGGCTACTTGACCTTCGCTTCGCGGGACGACGACGTCATCCTGATGGCTGGCTACCGGATCGGCCCGTTCGACGTGGAAAGCGTTCTGCAGCAGCATTCCGCGGTGGCCGAATGCGCCGTCGTCGGTGTCCCGGACGCGTTGCGCGGCGAGGTGATCGTGGCGTACGTGGTCGCGCGGGACGGTGCCTCCGCCGACACCGCGTTGGTGGCCGAGTTGCAGCGGCTGGTCAAGACCCGCTTCGCCGCGCACGCCTACCCGCGTGAGGTGCACTTCGTGACGGAGCTGCCCAAGACACCCAGCGGGAAGATCCAGCGGTTTCTCCTACGGGAGCGGCATTCTACTGATCGATCGGCCAGGTCTCGTCCCGAAGGAGCCGCTTGAGTACCTTGCCGGTCGCGTTTCGTGGCAGTTCCTCGACGAAGTACACGTCCCGCGGCACCGCGAAGCGCGCCAGCCGGTGATGGATGTAGGCGCGGACGTCGTCCGCGCTCATGCGGGCACCGCGTTTCGGCACGATGTACGCCGCGAATCGTTGCCCGAACTCACGATCCGGCACGCCGATCACCGCGGCCTCATGGACGCCGGGCAGGGCGGCGATGGCTTCCTCGACCGGGCGAGGGGACACGTTCTCCCCACCGGACACGATCATTTCGTCCGCCCGGCCGGTGACGAAGAGCCGTCCGGCGGCGTCCTGGTAGCCGACGTCGCCGGTCGCCATCAGGTTCTCCGCGCGGGGCACGCTGGCGCCGTCGGTGTAGCCGTCGAAAAGCATGTCGTTGCCGACGAAGATCTGTCCCTCCCAGCCCGGCGGGACCCGATTGTGGTCGTCGTCGAGGATGGCGACACGGGTGCCGGGCGGGCACCGGCCTGCCGTCGTCGGCGCGGCGCGCAGGTCCTCGGGCGTGGCGATGCTGGCCCACGAAACCTCGGTGGAGCCGTAGAAGTTGTAGAGCACGTCGCCGAAGGTGTCCATGAACTCGGTGACGATCGTGCCCGGCAGCGCGGATCCGCTGCTGGCCACGATCCGCAGCGACGAGAGGTCGTAGCGGGCGCGGACCCGTTCCGGCAGGTCGAGGATGCGCTGCAACATGATGGGCACGGCGAACAGCACACCGCAGCGGTGTTCGGCGATGGTCCGCAGGATCTCCTCGGCGTCGAACCGGCGGATCAGCGACAAGGACGCGCGCACGGCCATCCCGATCTGCATGCCGGCGAGGCCCCAGCTGTGGAACAACGGCGCGGCCACCACGAACCGGTCCCCGGAGTGGAGCGGGATGCGGTCGAGCATGGCGGCCGACGTCGACAATCCCTTCGGGGTCGGGCGGCGCGCGCCCTTGGGGGTTCCCGTGGTGCCCGAAGTGAGGACGACGAGCCTGCCGATCCGGTCCACCGGTTTGAGTTTGGTGGCGGGCACCCCGGCGATCAGCTGATCGATGGTCGGGTAGCCGTTCTCGGTCTCCGGCCAGGTGGACAGCCGCAGGAAATCGCCGGGGATGCCGGCGATGATCTGCGAGAACTCGTCGTCGGCAAGCACCGCGACCGGTTTGTGCAGCCCGATCACGTCCGCGACCGCGCCGGCGGAAAGCCCGGTGTTGAGCAGGATCGCGTCCACGCCGAGTTTGCTGCACGCGATCAGTGACTCGACCATCGCGGCGTGGTTGCGGCACAGCAAGGCGATCCGGTCACGGGCGCGCACGCCGCGGGCCGCGAGCGCGTTCGCGAGCTGGTTGCTGCGATCGGCCGTCTGCTTGAACGTCCGGACGTTGCGTTCGTCGCGCAACGCGACGTCGTCCGGCACGCGGGCGGCGTTGGCCGTGTAGCCGCCGGCGACGGTGGCGCCCCATTGCGACAACGACGTGAGCTGCCGGGCGATCTTGTCCGGACGCGCGGCCGCGAGCACCCCGGCCTTGATCAGCGTGCTCGCCGTGTGCAGCGTGGTGGCCTTGGTGTGCGCCGGTTCCTCCTGGGGCGACGCCGCCCGGCCCGAAAGGTGCAGATCGATCCGGCGGGCCGTGGCGCGGACGGTGCGCTTGAAGGACGCGGCGGACACCAGATTGGCGTGCGGTGCCGGAAGCATCAGCTGGGCGGTGAGTTCCGTGCCGCCGTCGGGAGCCTGGCGCAGCTCGACCGAGACCCAGTTCCCGTCGTCCTCGACACCGCACCAGACGACGTGCTCGCCCGGCCGCCAGACGCGGGCTTCGATGTCACCGACGACGAGTGCGCCCGGCCGCGGCTCCAGCCGGACGAGGCATTTCGGACCGCGCCCGCGTTCGGCGGGGCGCTGGATCTCGCACCAGCTGATCTCCGCGACGAACCTCGAGTAGGACTCGGGATCGCCGATCACTTCCCAAACCTGGCCGGGGGAATGCCCGAGAATCGAGCTCGCCTGGACCACATCGTCTCGCATGCGATTCGCCTCACCACGCGCGTTCGGGTGTTGACCGGGCCGCTGCCGGCGCCTCCTTCGTCGTTCAAGTCCGGCGAACCTACCAGCAATCGGCCGAACGCAATACTCCGAACGACCGCGGGTTCGCGTTCGTTCAAGGGGAACCACCACGGAAAGGGTAGATGTTCGCGTGGCGCGGTGCCGTCCGCCGACGGTGCCGATCGCGACGTCCGATTTACGCCGGTCTCCCGCGCGCGAGGCGGCGAAGCTGGCGAACGTGACAGCTTCCACGACGGCGGCCGAGGCCGCGCACACCCGTATCGAGCCGGGAATCCTCTACTTCGGCACCCCGGTGGTGCTCATTTCCACGGTCGACCAGGCCGGCGCCCCGAACCTGGCGCCGATGTCGTCGGCGTTCTGGCTCGGCTGGCGGGGGATGCTCGGCTTGGGCGCGAAATCCAAGACTGCGCAGAATCTCATGCGTAACCGTGAATGTGTTCTGAATCTCCCTTCCGACGCGCTGGCCGCCGCCGTCGACAGGCTGGCCCTGACCACCGGATCGGATCCGGTCCCCGCCCGCAAGCACGAACGCGGTTACCGGCACGAACCCGACAAGTTCGCCCGGGCGGGCCTCACCCCGGTGGATTCGGAGACGGTCCGGCCGCCGCGGGTCGCGGAATGCCCGGTGACGATGGAGGCCGTCGTCGAGGCCGTCCACCCGCTCGCGGAGGACGACCCGAAACAGCGCGGCGGCGTCCTCGTGTTCGAGGTGCGCGTGCAGCGCGTGCACGTCCACGACGACGTGCGGATGCCGGGCACCGAAGACCGGATCGACCCCGACCGGTGGCGGCCGCTGATCATGAGTTTCCAGAAGCTCTACGGCCTCGGCCCGCAGGTCCATCCGTCGACACTGGCGCGGATCCCGGAACGGCTCTACCGCGGACCGGACATCGAGCGATCGCGGGCGAACGAGAACCGGTTCACCAGCGGCAGCCAGCGCTGATAGGACGCGGCCAGCTGTGGCCACATTTCGCCGGACAGGCCGCGTTCGAGCTTCGGCCGCAGTTCGTGGTCGTTCATCGACGACACGATCTCGACGGCCTTGTCTTCGGGGTCCGTCCCTTCGAGGCTCGAGAACCACCGGACGGCGTCCGGATGCCCGACGTGGACCGCGAGCAGCACCAGCACCGCGCGGAACGGTGCCTCGCGGTCGCCGTCAGCGAGGAACTCGGCCAGTTCTTCACCGGCGAAACGCGCCCGCAGCAGGCGATACAGGTTCAGCAGTCGCTTCGCGGCCCTTGGGGACCGGATGAGCGGGGCGAGCGTCGGCAGGAAGTCCAGTTCCGCCCGTGAGATCACCAGTCGAGGAGGTCGTACGTCTATTGTGGACTGTTCGGACGACGGTTTCGGTGCTTCCGCGCGAGGAGCCGGAGCGGCCGCGGCCAGGAGAGGACGGTCGCCGGTGGCCGGATCCGTTCCGGCGGGAGCGGGCGCCGGGCCCGCCTCCGGGACTTCGGTATCGGCGAGCCCGCGCACGAGCCCCGCGAACCCTGGATCGTCCATGGGGGACAACGTGAACGGCACCTGGAAGATCTTCTCGAGGTAGCTCTCGGCGAAGGATTCGGGGTCGTCGCCGAGCATCTCCTCGTAGTGCTGTTCGACGGCCTTCTTGAGCCAGCGGGAGTCGACGCCGACCACGACGACGAACACCGGCAGCGCCAGCAGGAGATGGATGGCTTCGAGGACCTGGACGACGACCGTGGGCGGGCAGCGATCGAGGTCGTCGACGTACAACACGGTCCGTTCGATCTTCCCCGAACCGTGCGGCACCTCGGCGAGCATGGTCGCGAACGTCTCGAGATCCTTGCGCAGCAAGGAGACCACGCCCAGATGCTCGACGTAGTCCGAAATCCGGGACTCGGCGAACGACACGAGATCCAACCCGGGCGCGAGTTCGGCGACCGCCTTCTCCAGCCGGTCGGATTCGGCGTCCAGTTCGGCGAGCCGCCGCTCGGTCTCTTCGTCCTCTTCGGACGGTCCGCCGAGTTTGCCGAGCGCCTCGTGGATCCGGCCCGCGCTGGCGCGCATCCGCAGGACGACGGTCAGCACGGAGCTCACCGCGGTGAGCCCGCCGAGCACGCCGGACACCTGCGACCGGCCGACGAGCAACGTGACCACCAGGACCGTGACCAGCCCGCCGATCAGGACCAGCAGCGGGACCGGATCCTGCCGCAGGCGTCGCCAGAACTCGGCGACGTCCGACCGCAGCCCGCCGGTTTCCTGGGCCAGCCGTTCGAGGTCTTCGGCGGTCGGCCGGTCGACGCCGATCCTGGACGCGATCCACGCTTTGTCCGCCCTCGGTGAGGCTGTCGAACACCGCGCGGACGTACTCGCGCGGCTTCCGGCGCCTCCGCTTCGCTTGTTTCTGTTGAGCGGTCAAGGTTCTGCGTTCGAGGCGGACCGCACTGAGCCTGCCGAGCAGGGTCTTCTCGGCCTTGCGGCGTTCGGCGAGCAGGTCGGCCTGACGCTGAAGGTCGTTCTCGGCGCCGCTCGCGGCGAGGTTGTCGAAGATGTGCGTGGCGAGGCTGGCGAGGAGGTTCGCTTCGCTGTAGTGCCAGGCGTTGAAGCTGATCTGACGAACGCTCGAACAGTATGAGGACACGGACTTCCCGTGCGCGCCTGCCTCGGTTTCGGCCACTCGCGCGGAATCGGCGAGCTCGCGGACGCGTAGTTGCATCTGGCGCATGAAGAAGCTCTTGCCCGAACCCCAGCTGCCGAACAGGCCGATCGACAGGGGAGGGGTGATCATCCGGGAGACGACGAGGTCGGCGAGCATGCGCACGTCGGGACCGATGCCGAGGCGGTCGACGCCGTCGTCGGTGTCGGGGCGGTAGTCCGCGACGTGGGCGGCGAACGGATCGGGCTCCCCGCTTCCGGAACTCACCGGGTTTCGTGCGACGGCGATCTCGTCGATCGTGCGGATGGGCCCCGAGCCGGGGAACATCGCCTTGGCTTCCTCGCGTTCGACGGCGGAGAGCGCCGGGCCGATACGGAGGACGGTCGGTCCGAGGCGATCGATGGCGGCACGCAGTTCGGGATGATCGTATTGGCTTTCGCCGACCAGCCCCAGAAGGCGGCGCCGAGGATCCTTGTCGAGCCACTTGGCCACCGCGGCGGGGTCGCGTCCGAGGGTCTGGGGCAGTTTCCGGTCGAGCCAGAGCACCGCGTCGCTGTCGTGCCGGTCCGTCGCGAGCTCGTCGAGTTCCGGCTCGATGACCAGTTCCGTTCCGGCGTGCATCGTCGTCAAGGCTTCCAGGGCCGAACGCCTCGCACCCGAGTAGACCTCGTGGACGAGGAGGGTGAACGGCGTGGTCGCGAGCGCCGACCTGAGCGGACCGTCTACATCCCTGGGCAGATAGGGTCCCGGTTTCGTGCCCGGCGCCTTGTTCATCAGCAGAACCGACGGATCGACATCGCGCACCAGCACCATCCGTGCTCCCCTCCCAAGGCCGAACGGAAGGGCAGTCTAGGGGGCAGTCGCTCAGCTGTGGGTGAAACTCCGCATCCGCTCGGTCACCGGTGGCTACGTTGGCCCCATGACTGGGGAGAGGCTCGACGGAAGGTACGCGAAGCTCTGGGCGGCGAGCACGACGTCCGCGCTGGGCAGCGGTCTCGCGACGGTGGCGGCGCCGTTGCTGATCGCTTCCCGCACCGACGAGCCGCTCGTGGTCTCGGGCGGGTTCGCGGTGGCGTGGCTGCCTTGGCTGCTCTTCTCGCTGCCCGGCGGAGTGCTGGCCGACCGGGTGGACCGGCGCAAGCTGATGATCACCCTCGACTGGATCCGCGTGCCCGCCGTCGCGCTGCTGGCCGTCGCGATCTCGATGGGCGACGTCAGCATCGCCTTGCTGTACGCCGTGCTCTTCGTGATCAACGCGTGCGAGGTCGTCTTCCGGACGTCGAGCGGGGCGATGCTGCCCGCGATCGTGCCGAAGTCGTTGCTGGAACGGGCGAACGGGCGGCTGTACGCCGGGACGACGCTCGCCCACGGCATGCTTTCCGGTCCGCTGAGCGGATTCCTGTTCGGCGTCGCGGCGAGCATCCCGTTCTACGTCAACGCCGGCACGTACGCGGTCAGCGCGCTGCTGCTCGGATTGATCGCCGGCGCGTACCGGTCACGGGCCGTCGAGCCGGTCGAGCGCCGGTCGATGCGATCGGAAGTGGCCGAGGGGTTCCGCTGGCTCGCCGGCCAGCGCCTGCTGCGGACCATGATCGGCTTGATCGGGATGCTGAACCTGACGCTCGTCGCGGCCACCTCGGTCCTGGTACTGCTCGCGAGGGAGCGGCTCCAGCTGGGTTCCGTCGGGTACGGCCTGCTCTTCACCTGCATGGCGGTGGGCGGGCTGCTCGGCTCGGTCATGGGCGCCCGGCTGATCGCCTGGTGCACGCCGACCTGGACGTTGCGGATCGGGCTGCTGATCGAGGCCGGGACCCATCTGGTGCTCGCGACGAGCACGAGCGCGCCGGTCGTCGGGGTGACGTTGTTCCTCTTCGGGGTGCACGGCGCCCTGTGGGGAATCGTCGGGAGTTCCCTGCGCCAGCGGCTCACCCCGCCCGGCATGCTGGGCCGGGTCGGCAGTACCAGTCTGTTCGTCATCGCCGGCGGCAACTGCGTCGGTGCGCTGCTCGGCGGGGCGGTGGCGTCGAAGTTCGGGCTGACGACGCCGTACTGGGCCGGTTTCGTGGTGGCGGTGATCGTTTCCGCCCTCACCTGGCGGGTGTTCGATCGCGAGGTCGTCTCCGCGGCCTACGCGCAAGAGCCCGCTGTCAGCCGTTGATCCCGGTGAGCGCGAAGAACTCCTGGCGCGAACGAGCGTCTTCGCGCAGCGTGCCGAGCAGGGTCGAGGTGACGGTGCTCGACCCGACGGCCTGGACCCCGCGCAACGTCATGCACGAGTGCTCCGCTTCGATCACCACGCCGACGCCGCGCGGTTCGAGCTGTTCTTCGAGCCAGTCGGCGACCTGTTTCGTGAGCCGTTCCTGAACCTGCGGACGGCAGGCGAAATGCTCGACGATCCTGGCCAGCTTCGACAGGCCGAGGATCCGGTCTCCCGGCAGGTAGCCCACGTGCGCGACCCCGACGAACGGCAGCAGGTGGTGCTCGCAGACCGACCGGACCGGGATCCCCCTGGCGAGCACGAGCTCGTCGTAGCCCTCGTCGTTGGGGAAGGTCGTGAGATCGAACGGCCGGGGGGTGAACAGCTCGGCGTACGCGCGCGCCATCCGGCCGGGCGTGCCGCGGAGGCTCTCGGAGTCCAGCGAGATGCCCAGTGCGGTGAGGAGATCGGCGGCCGCGGTCTCGGCAGCCGCCAGGTCCGGCCCCGGCCCGGATTCGTGCACGACGCGCAAGGCAGGAGTGGACATTGGGCCTCCTAGGCTGAACCGATCCCCCGGTGGATTAAACCAAGACTTTTGGGTGTTTTGCCACCCGGCGGCTCATCTTACATGGTAGATCGACACTCCAGAATGTTCCGCCGGTTGAGATAGGCGATATCGTGGTGAACGTGACAGTGTCCGACCCGCTAGACCCGGACGGCCTCGACGCCCCCTCCATCGCCGCGGTGGCGGCGCTCGACGACGACCTCCGTCGCGGCATGTACGCCTACGCCCGGCGCGCGAGGCGGCCGGTCACGCGTGACGAAGCCGCGGCGGCGGTCGGGATCTCCCGCAAGCTCGCCGCCTTCCATCTCGACAAGCTCGTGGCGGCGGGGTTGCTCAGATTCGGCTTCGCGGCAGGCCCGGTGGTGAAGGTGGGGCGCAGGCCGAAGGTCTACGAACCCGTCGACGAGACCATCCAGGTGCAGCTTCCCGCCCGGCGGCACGAGATCCTGGCGGGCATCCTCGCCGAGGCCGTGCTCGCCGAAGGGAGCGGTGAGACAGCGCGGGAAGCGGTACTGCGGGTCGCGGGGGAGCGCGGTCTCGCGGCGGGTGAAGAGGAACGCGCGCGAACCCGTCCGGGCAGGCTCGGCGCGGAACGCGCGCTCACCGTCGCCGAAGGGGTGCTTCGCCGCTACGGCTTCGAGCCGAGCCGGGACAGCAGGACCTGTGTCCGGCTGCGGAACTGCCCGTTCCATCCGCTGGCCGCCGAGGCTCCGGAGCTGGTCTGCGGGATCAATCAGGCCTTCCTGGCCGGTTTCCTGAACGGCGTGCGCGCCGGGAACGTGGAGGCGGCCCTCGTTCCCGGCGCGGCGGAGTGCTGTGTGGAGCTACGGCAGGCCGAGTAGGCCGATCAGGCGGCGCCGGCGATCTGCCGCGTGGCGACGTTGAGCCGGTTCCAGGTGTTGATGGCGGCGATGGAGAGGACCAGGCTCGACAGCTGCGCTTCGTCGTAGTGCCGGGCCGCCTCGTTCCAGACCTCGTCGTCGACCGGGTCGGCCCGGTCCGCGATCCGGGTGATGGCCTCGGCCAGCGCGAGCGCCGCCCGTTCGGCGTCGGTGAAGTAGGCAGTGTCGCGCCATGCCGCCACGGTGAAGATCCGCTCGTCGGACTCGCCTGCCTTGCGCAGCTCCTTGGTGTGCATCTCCAGGCAGCCGCTGCATCCGTTGATCTGGCTCGCGCGGACGTGCATCAGGTAGTGCGTGGTCTTCGGGACACCGGTGTCGCCGATCGACTCCGCCAGCGCGATCAAGGCCTTCAACGTGGCGGGGTTCGCGAGGGCGGGATTCGGGATGCGGGTTTCCATGTTCGTTCTCCTTCGGGGTTTCCGTCTTGCTTTCACCGCACTGACGGATCCCGGCACGGAGATGTGACCGGTGTGCGTAACCCCGCGTTAGGCGGGCGCGGACACCGTGGCGCGGTCGCGGAGCGACACCTCCAGTTTGAAGCCCTCTGGCTTGAGGGTCAGCAGTTCCTGCACCTTCAGCCGATAAGACGGGTCACCGCGCAGCTCGTACCGGCTCAGCAGCATCCCGAGCACCAGCGTCGCCTCGTGCAGGGCGAACTGCCGCCCGATGCAGGCGCGCTCGCCGGTGCCGAAGGGTTTGTAGACGTGCGCCGGACGGGCACGGTTGCGTTCCGGGGAGAAGCGGTCCGGATCGAACGACTCGGGATCGTCTCCCCACACGGGATCACGGTGCAGTGCCGGGATGAGGACCAGCGCCCACTGTCCCTTCCGCATCGGGTATTCACCGCCGACGACGGTGTCCACCTGGGCCTGGCGTGCGAACGCGGGCGCCGTCGGCCAGAGCCGGAGCGCTTCGTCGAGCACTCGCCGGACGTAACGGAGCTTCGCGACTTCCTCGTAGGACGGGTCCGGATTCCCGCCCCAGACCTTGTCCACTTCGGACCGTGCGCGGGCCAGGACGTCCGGATTCCTGGCGAGGTAGTAAAGGGCGAACGACAGCGCGCCCGACGTGGTCTCGTGCCCGGCCACGAGGAAGGTGATGATCTGGTGCCGGATGTTGTCCTCGTCCAGCGCCTCACCGGTGCTCGGCTGCGTGGTGTTCAGCATGAGCCCGAGCAGGTCTTCGGTGCTCGTGTCGTTCCGGCGCGCCTCGATGACGTCGGCGACGACGGAGTGGAGGAACGCCAGGTCGGCTTCGTTGCGCGCGTTCGCCTTGCGGCTGAGGAGTGGTCCGATGACCGGCGGCTGGATGGCCATCCGCTGCGCGTGACGCAGCGTGCGGACCATCGCGGCGACGAACGGATGCGGCTCGGCGCGTTCGAACGAAGAGAAGCTGTAACCGAATCCGGTCCGGCCGATGGTCTCCAGCGTCAGCTTGGTCATGTCGTCCGCGACGTCGACCTCGCCGCCCTTGTCCCACGTGTCCAGCAGCTCGCGGGTGATCGCCAGCATCGTCGGGTGGTAGCGCCGCATGGCGTTGCGGCTGAACGCGGGCGCGAGGATCTCGTGCGCGCGCCGCCAGTTCGGCTCTTCGTTGTGTGCGGTGAACAGACCGTCGCCGCCGAGCGGGCGCAGGTTCGAAATCGCGGGCGTGACGTGCTTCGCGAAGCGCTTCTCGTCGGAGAGGTCGGCGACCGTCTCGGCACCGTTGACGAACACGATGCTCCGGCCGAACACCTTGCGCTCGAAGACGGGGCCCAGCTCGGCCGCGTGCCGCATCGAGTCCTGGACCGGCGTCTTCGGCGATACGCCGAGCACGTCGCCGATCAGCGGGATCCGTCGCGGGGGATGGGGGAGAGCGGTGGCCATCGAGCCCCTCCTGATGAGCACTGTGAGCACTGTTGAACCGGCATCCAATAGCGAGCCTGGCCTGTTACTGAACTCGTGTCAAGTAAGTACGATGCCCAGATGGCGCCGAGTACCTCCGGGAAACCCCGCAGCAGGCTGAGCACCGCCGAGCGACGGGAACAGCTGCTGCGGATCGGCGCCCGCCTGTTCGCGGAGCGGCCGTACGACGACGTGTGGATCGAGCAGGTCGCGGATATCGCCGAGGTGTCCCGGGGGCTGCTGTACCACTACTTCCCGACCAAACGGGACTTCGTCACCGAGGTCATCAAGGCGCAGGGCGAACGCCTGCTCGAGATGACCAAGTCCGATCCCACGCTCCCCGTCGCGGAACAGTTGACCGCAGGCCTCGACGCGTACCTGCGCTACGTCGAAGCCAACGAGGACGGCTACCGGGCGCTGCACTCGGGCACGTCGATCGCCGTCGACGGCGTGCGCGAAGTCCTGGACAACAACTTCGCCGAGCAGGGACGCCGGATCCTGGAGGTGCTGTGCCCGGACGGCGAGCCGCCGGAGACCCTGCGGGTGCTCGTCCGCGGGTGGCTGGCCTTCGTCGTCGCGGTCTGCCTCGACTGGCTCAAGTACCGGAAGCTGACCCGGGACCAGATCCGGGATCTGTGCGCGAAGGCGTTGCTCGACCTCGTCGACGTGCCAGCATGACCTCGGCGCGCTCCTCGATCAGCTTCATCCGCGCGAGCCGCTCGCCGTCGTCGTTGTGCGCCGCGGACCGGGTGACCTGACCGGCCCACTTCCGGTAGAACATGCCGCACGTGGAGACGAAGTAGCCGTCGGAGCAGGCGTTCGCGGCGAGGACCAGCCCGGTGTCCTCCGACGCGGGCAACGCCATCCAGCCGCCGAGCTCCAGCAACAGCTCACGCCGGATGCACAGCGTCCCGGCCACCACCGACGACACGTACCCGTTGCGCCGCCAGTGGCGCAGGATCGCGCCGCGCTCGATCCTTCCCTCGTCCGGGTCGCTGTCGACGCCGGCCGTGGTCCCGTCGGGAAAGAGGTCGAGCACCCGGCAGGTCGTCCAGCCGACCTCGGGATCCTCCAGCGCCGCGATGTCCCGCGCGAGCGCGCCGGGTGCCAAGAGGTCGTCCGCGTCGAGTGCCTTGATCAGCTCGCCGGTGGAGCGCGACAAGGCCAGCATCCGTGCGACCCCGGGGCCGCCCCGCCGCCCCGAGCCGGGCAGTACGCGCTCGTCCGCCGGGAGGACGCCGTCGAGCAGACCGGTCTCACCGTCCTCCTGTACCAGCCATTCCCAGGCCCACCCCGGCGGGAGTTCCTGCGCGGCGAGGGATTCGTAGGCCTCGGCCAGATACGGCAGGCTCGGCGGGTGGACCGGGGTGATCACGCTGACGACGCGCATGATCAGGCCGGGCGACGAGCCGTGATCAGGAGGTGTTCCTCCGGCGGTGTCCCCGGTTCGTCCGCGGTGAAGACCTCCGTATGGGTGCCGGTGACCTCCATCCCGGCCGCCTCGACCCGCCGGACGAGGTCGTCCGGGGCGAAACTGGTCACGCGGAAGGTGCGGCCGAAGAACTCCGCGGGCGCGTCCTCGGCGTCACGCGGAACGGTGACGAGCGCGAAGAGCCCGCCCGGTACCAGCCAGCGCGCTATGTCGGCGAGCACGGCTTCGGTGTCCTTGCGTGGCATCTGGAGGAACGGGAAGAAGGCGCAGACGGCCTCCCACGACCCGGGCGGCGAGGTCCAGTCACGCACGTCGGCGTGGACGAAGGTGGCGGCGGGAACCTGCTCACGCGCGAGCTCGACCATCACCGGCGACACGTCGAGCCCGGTCACCCGGTGGCCCGCGGCGGACAGCTCCTCGGCCACCGGCCTGCCGGTGCCGCTGCCGAGGTCGAGCACCCTCGATGACGGCGGCAGGCCGTCCAGCAGCTGCCGCACCGCCCTGTCGACCACCGGCGCCCGCCCGAAGACGTCTTCGTAGGCGGAACCGATGGCGTCGAACAACTCCGCCGCCGTGGCCGGACGGTCCATCGCACAGCTCCCCGGATCGAGTGGATCTCCCTTGTCGAATCTACCGATCGACGTCCTCAAAGGACGGGCGGCCTGGGCCCCTAGACTGGAGCCGACGGAGTTACTGGGGTTTGGGGTTCACGATGAGCGTGTCGAGTGACGAGTTCCACCGGATGCTGAAGACGCTCGCCGAGGTCGAGCGATCCGACGCGAAGGAGTGGGAGTCGTTCAGTGTGCGCGGGAAGCGGTTCGGCTACTACTGGCCGCGGACCCAGACCGTCGGCCTGAAGCAGACGCTCTCGGAACAGGAAGCCCTCGTGGCCGAGCGGCCGGACGTCTTCGAGGTGCAGTTCACGGCCGGGGGATTCGGCTGGGTCGTGGTGTACCTCGACGGCATCGAATCCGACGAGCTGAACGAATTGGTCTACGAGGCATGGCGGCTGTCCGCTCCCGAAGAACTGGTCGATCAGGTTCCGCCGCCCTGCTGAGGGTTACCGCATTCGGGTGTTGACGCGCGTCACTTCTTTCGCGGGGAACGTTTTCCGGGCCGTGGCGTTGTAGAGGATGTCGGTACGGATGGTGCCCCCGGGCCTCAACCTCCGCCTTCATGGAATACCGGTCCGGCCGGAGCCATGTCGTGCATTTCGCCGAGAGGCGGCCCACCGTATCGGCCTTCGCTCCCGCTTCCGCTCGCAGGTGACCCCCAGACCTTCGCTGAGCGGGAGCGGGTCTTTTTCGTCCGGCGGTTTTCGGCTTGACCCAGGTCACTCGCTCGATGGGAACATTTCGGTGTGTCGCCGCGTTATGACAAATGTTCGCTTCCGCTCGCAGGTAACCCCCAGGCCTTCGCTGAGCGGAGGCGGACGTTTTGGCGCATTCGAGTGTAGACGCGGGTCACACCTATTCGGGATCGGCGCCGGGGAACATTTCGAACGGTGGTGCGTTGTAGAGAGTGTCGGTACGGATGGTGCCCCCGGGCCTCACCCTTCGCCTTCACGGAATACCGGTCCGGCCGGAGCCGTGTTGAGCCTTTCGCCGAGAGGCGGCCCCCGTACCGGCCACAAACTCCCGCTTCCTGCTCGCAGGAACCCCCAGCCTTCGCTGAGCGGAAGCGGGACCTTTTCTTTTCCCTCGCCCGTCGCCGGTCCGGCGGCGGGCTATTTCGTGGTCGGTGCTTTCGAAGCGGTGGTCCTTGGGCCGTTGTCCGACCTTGGATGTCGGGAGGGAGTCTCTCTTTGCTCGAGTGGTTGTATGTCGCGGCAGGAGAACTAGCGTCGTCCGGCTGCGGGCGCGCGTGTACGGTCCGGCTTCGGAGGATTAAACGGCACGTCACGCTTTAGCCGGCACCGCCGCCTCAGGATCGGGTGTGATCGCGTCGTGGCGGTCAGGCCGAGGGTCCGTCGCTGGGGCCGGCTGGCGGTTTCTCGGGTTCAGTGGTGTCTTCCGCTGTCGCACGACTGTGTGGATTTCGGGACGTCAGATGTCCCGAATCCACACAGTCGTGCGTGATCCGTCCGATCAGCAGGGGCCCGTGAACGGCGTGACCTGGGTGGCGGCCCGTGGGCATGCCGAAGGGCCCGTCGCCGGTGTGGCCGGCGGGCTCCTCGGTGCTCAGACGCGGTGCAGGGTGTTGCGCCGGGGTTGTCGGAGCGGATCCCGATATTGGGGCGGGACGAACTCGGGTAACCCATCAGCCGCCATCCGGACTTCCCAGTCACCGTGATGAATCAGCCGATGGTGGAACCCGCACAACAGCACCAGATTCCGAAGATCCGTCGGCCCGCCGTCCACCCAGTGCTCAATATGATGGGCGTGACAGTTCTTCGGCTTCCGATGGCAGCCAGGAAAGGCGCAACCGCCATCGCGGATGTTCAACGCGCGCCTTTGCCCTGGGGTGACGAACCGTCGTAGCCGGCCCACGTCGAGGGGTTCTCCGGCCGCGCTCATCACGACCGGCAGCATCAGGCAGTCGCAGGCGGCCAGGCGGGCTTCCCTCGCGGTCATCGTTCCGACGAAGTCGAGACAGGCGGTGCCGAGGCCGGATTTCAGCTCGTCGAGTCCGATGGTGACGTGCACCAAGGTCCGGTAGCCGCTGGTGCCCGGCTGGTCCGGGCACGCGATGGCTAGGTCGAGGAGTTCGGCCCAGGCGTCGCCCAGGCGTTCGCATTTCATCCGCAGGTCGGCTTGGCCGAACTCGTCGACCGGCCGCGGCTGGGCGTAGGCCTCGAGTGCGGCGGCGGTGCGGGCGCCGGTCTCGTCATCGAGCAGCCCGGTGAGTTTCCAGAAGCCGTCCCTGCGGCGCTCCAGGGTGAGTTCCCGGCGTGGTTGTTTGGGTTCGGGGTCTTGGGGTTCGGTGCCGTCGGGGTCCAGCCACCCCCAGGAGGTTCGCTTCGGCCTTGGCGAGCTGCTGCGGACCGGCGGTCGGGGCCAGGTCGGCGAGGATCTTCTCCGCGACCGCCCGATCCTCGGCGGAGGTGTCGGCAGGGAGTCTCTTCAAGATCTCCAGGATCTGGTCGATCCGTTCATCCCCGACCAGCCCCTCCGCGGCGACCGCGGCCGTCTCGGGTGCCACGGCCGGGGCTTCGGTGCCATCCAGGTTCCGCGTCGGGTTCAAAGCGACCGCCCGCTTCACCACCGCCCCCGCCTCAGCACGCGACAACCCCGCCAACTCCGCGAACCAGCTCGCCGTACTGCCATACCCGAACAAATCCTTGGCGCCCCGAGACTCGACCTCCGCCAAGAACCGCCCCAAACCCGCGGTGGCCATCCGAATCACCCGCAACGACTGCTGCACACCATGCGCAAGCTCCAGCTTGCCGGCACGCCACAACTCCTGCGGCAACTCAGGAAGGAAGGTCTCGGACACGCCTCCATAATACCGAAAGTCATCGAACAGATGTTCGTAATTTTAAGCAACAAGCGAAACGTGCAAACAACACTGACGAGTGATTTGGTGGCGAAGCAACGGTTACCCTAAAGCAATTAGCCGACTAATTGCGCGTATTCCAGGAAGCCGCGGTGTCCCGGGAGAAGCCCATGCAGAGCAAGGAGAGTCTCGCCGCGATCTTTGCGTTCGAGTGACCGGCCGGGTGCCATGCCGGATCCGCAGGCAGGAAAGGGTCCCGATCTGCAGGCCGGAACACCGGACCTGCTCGCGCAGCCAAGGAAACGCCTCAAGACACGAGCAGATCCGGTGTGAGAGGGAACGCGAGCCTCAGGACTCCACGAGCGCTCCATCGGTCAACCGCACCCGCCGGTCCACCTTGATCTCCCGGAGGAACCGCTCGTCGTGGCTCACGACCACGAAAGCCCCTTGATACGCCCCCAGCGCGCTCTCCAACTGCCCGACGCTGACCAGGTCGAGGTTGTTGGTCGGCTCGTCGAGCAGCAGGAGTTGCGGCGCGGGTTCGGCGAACAAGACGCACGCCAGGGTCGCTCGCAGACGTTCGCCTCCGGAGAGCACGCCGACGGGAAGCTGGCTTCGCGCGCCTCGGAACAGGAAGCGTGCGAGCAGGGTCATCCGTTGCGATTCGGGGAGGCTCGGGGCGAACGCGGCGAAGTTCTCGGCGATCGTCCGGTCGAGGTCCAGCAGGTCGAGCCGCTGGGAGAGGTACGCGATCCGGCCTTCGGCGCGTTTCACCACGCCGCTGTCCGGCGTGAGGTCTCCCTTGAGCACCCGCAAGAGGGTCGACTTGCCGGTGCCGTTCCCGCCGGTCAGCGCGATCCGTTCGGGGCCGCGGATCGTCAGGTCGACGCCGTCGCCCGCGAAGACGTTCCGGTCGCCGTAGCGGACTTGGATGTGCTCGCCCTGGAACATCGTGCGCCCGGCGGGGACGTTGGTGCCCGGCAGGATCAGCGCGATCTTCTGGTCGTCGCGGAGTGAGCGTTCGGCCTCGTCCAGCCGGCTCTTCGCCTCGCTGACCCGGGCGGCGTGCGTCTCGTTCGCCTTGCCCGCGGACTCCTGGGCGTTGCGTTTCATGGTGCCGGCGAAGATCTTCGGCAGGCCGGCGTTGCCGAGGTTCCTGGCGGCGTTGCCCGCGCGGCGCGCCGCCCGCTCGCGGGCCTGCTGCATCTCCCGCTTCTCCCGCTTGACCTCTTGTTCGGCGCTGCGGACGTTGCGCTCGGCGGCCTCTTGCTCGGCCTTGACCGCCGCTTCGTACTGGCTGAAGTTCCCGCCGTGGTACCGGAGATCGCCTCGGTCGAGTTCGGCGATCCGGTCCATCCGGTCGAGCAGTTCCCGGTCGTGACTCACCAGCAGCAGGCAGCCGGACCAGTCTTCGAGCACCCCGTAGAGCTTGCGGCGGGCGTCGAGGTCGAGGTTGTTGGTCGGCTCGTCCAGCAGCAGGATGTCCGGCCGCTTCAGCAACTGCGCGGCCAGGCCGAGGGAGATGATCTGCCCGCCGCTCAACGTGCGCAGGCTCCGGTCCAGCGAGATGCCGTCGAGGCCGAGCCGGTCGAGCTGGGCGCGGATGCGTTCCTCGATGTCCCAGTCGGTCCCGATGGTGGTGAAGTGCTCTTCGCTCGCGTCGCCGGACTCGATCGCGCTCAGCGCCGCGAGCTGCGGCGCGATGCCCAGCACCTCGGCCACGGTCAGGTCGGCGGTGAGCGGCAGCGACTGCGGCAGGTAGCCGAGCACGCCCTGGGCGGAGACGGACCCGGACGTCGGACGCAGTTCGCCGGCGATCAGTTTGAGGAGCGTGCTCTTGCCCGCCCCGTTCGGCGCGACCAGTCCGGTGCGGCCACCGGGCACGGTGAAGGACAGGTCGCCGAAGACCGGGGTGTCGTCCGGCCAGGAGAAGGAGAGGGCGGACACGACGACGAAGGCGTCTGACATGGAAATGACCTCGTGGAAGACAGCGGGCGCCTTGAGGCCGCACCGCGGTGGACGTGGCTTGAGGTGACGACAAAGAGGCCACCTCGGCGTCGACGCCGGTGGCCTGCCTGCTCCGGCTCACCCGGAGATGTCGTCTTCACCTGCCACGTCTGGTCTCCACTGCTCGTTGATCAGGTCCGTATCCACGATAACAAGACCCGCCGGGATGCGGCCACCGCAATCCCGGCGGGTGACGGCGATGCCGTCAGCTCAGCCCGTTGAGACTGATCGCCCGGGCGTACCAGAGCGCGCTCTGTTTCGGCGTCCGCCGCTGCGTCGCGTAATCGACGTGGACGAGCCCGAACCGCTTGCCGTACCCCTCGGCCCATTCGAAGTTGTCGAGCAATGACCAGTAGAAGTAGCCGCGCAGGTCGACGCCCGCCTCGATCGCCTCGTACGCGGCGCGCAGATGCGAGTCCAGGAAGGCGATCCGGTCGGTGTCCGCGATGGCCCCGCCGATCAACGCGTCCGGATAGGACGCGCCGTTTTCGGTGATGTACAACGGGATCGGCCGATAGTCGCGATGGACCTGTAGGAGGCACTCGGTGAGCCGCGAGGGCTGGACCTCCCAGCCGGAGTCGGTGCGGGGCGCGGCTTCATCGGGCACGAAATGGACGTCGGGGGAGCCGAGCCAGTCGGCACCCGCCGGTTCGCTGCCGGGCATCGGGGTGCCCGCGACCTGGTAGCCGCGGTAGTAGTTGATGCCCAGCCAGTCGATCGGAGCGGCGATGGTCGCGAGGTCGCCGTCCCGCACCAGCTCTCCGATGCCTAGCGGCGCCAGGTCGGTCAGCAGATCTTCGGGGTAGGAGCCCCGGAGCACCGGGTCCAGGAACAGCCGGTTCTGCAGGCCGTCGATCCGGCGCGCGGCTTCGGAGTCCACCGTGGACGACGGATCGACCGCCGACACCGGGTACAGGTTCAGCGTGATCCCCGATGACGCGGCCGGCGCGTGCCGCCGCAGGACGTCCATCGCCAGCCCGTGTCCGAGCAGCAGGTGGTGCGCGGCCGCGACGGCGGCGCGGGGTTCCTGCCTGCCGGGCGCGTGGATCCCGCGCGCGTAACCCAGCATCGCGGCGCACCACGGCTCGTTCAGGGTGGACCAGCGCGGCACCCGGTCACCCAGGCGCGCCACGACCGTTTCCGCGTATTCGGCGAACCGGAAGGCGGTCTCGCGCGCCGCCCAGCCGCCGTCGTCTTCCAGCGACTGGGGGAGATCCCAGTGATACAGCGTCGCCCACGGCTCCACTCCGGCTTCGAGCAGGTTGTCGACGAGCCGGTCGTAGAACGCGAGACCCCGGGGATTCGGAGCGCCGCCGTCGGGCCGGATCCGCGGCCACGACAGGGAGAAGCGGTACGCGCCGAGCCCGAGCCGCCGCATGAGGTCGACGTCTTCGGCGTAGCGCCGGTAGTGATCGGCGCCCGGCTCCCCGGTGTCGCCGTCGACGACGGCGCCGGGGCGGCGGGCGAAGACGTCCCAGATCGAGTCGGTCCGGCCGTCGGCGGTCGTCGCCCCTTCGACCTGGAAGGCGGCGGTGGCGGCGCCCCACACGAATCCAGGCGGGAACAGCAGCGCGGTCTTCGCCCGGACACTGTCGGGATGAGCGGACATGGTCACCCTTTCACGGCACCTTGCATGATCCCGGCCACGATCTGACGGCCGAGGAGGAGGAAGACGATGAGGATCGGGATGGTGGCCAGGGTCGTTCCGGCCAGCACCAGCGAATAGTCGACGTAGTAGCCGCTCTGCAGCTTCTCCAGAGCCAGCTGGACGGTGGGGTTGCCGGCATCCAGCACCACGAGCGGCCACAGGAAGTCGTTCCACGACGTCATGAACGTGAACATCGCCAGGATCGCCGCCGCCGGGCGGACCGCGGGCAGGCAGACGTTCCAGAAGATCCGGATCATGCTGCAGCCGTCGACCCGCGCCGCCTCGATCAGTTCGTACGGCACGGCGTCCACTGTGTACTGACGCATCCAGAAGACACCGAACGCCGTCACCAGATTGGGCACGATCACCGACTGCAACCCGCCCGCCCAGCCGAACTCCGACATCGCCATGAACAGCGGGATGATGCCGAGCTGGGTCGGTACGGCGAGGGTGATCACGATGAACACGAACAAGCCGTTCCGCCCGCGGAACCGCAGTTTGGCGAAGGCGAACCCGGCCAGCGACGAGAACAGCACCGTGGTGAGGGTGACCGTGCCGGACACGATCAGGCTGTTCGCGAGCGCCTTCCAGAACGGCACCGTGTCGAACACCCTCGCCGCGTTGGCGAAGAAGTTCCCGCCGGGCAGGAAGGGCGGGACCCGTTCGGTGAGCATCCCGCTGTCCCGGCTGGCGACCAGGAACGACCAGTAGAACGGGAAGAGCGAGCCCAGCACGAAGATCGTGAGCACGACATACGTCGCCCTGCGCGGCTTGCCCAGCGCCGAAACGCCTCGCTTGAGTCCACTGTGGATAACCGTCATTTCTTCTTCACCGCCGTGAGCCTGCCGGTGAGGAAGAAGTTCACCAGCGCGATCAGCACGATGATCACGAACAGCACCCACGCGATCGCCGAGGCATAACCGAGTTCGTAGTTCTCGAAGGCCGTTTGGTACAGGTACAGCGTCACGGTCTGGAACTGGTTGGACGAACCACCATTGTTCGACCCGGGCATCGCGTCGAACAGCTTGGGCTCGGTGAAGATCTGCAGGCCGCCGATCGTCGAGGTGATCGTGACGAAGATCAGCGTCGGCTTCAGCAAGGGGAGCGTGATGCTGAAGAACCGGCGTGCGGCGCCCGCCCCGTCGATCAGCGCGGCCTCGTGCAGTTCCTTCGGGATGGCCTGCATCGCCGCGAGCACGATCAGCGCGTTGTACCCGGTCCAGCGCCAGTTCACCATGATCGCGATCGCGGCGTGACTGCTGAACCGGCCGGCCTGCCAGTCGACCGGATCCAGCCCGATCGTCTGCAGCAGGCCGTTGACCAGCCCGTACTTCGGCCCGAACAGGTTCGCGAAGATGATCCCGAGCGCCACCAGACTGGCGGCGTAGGGGAGCAGGACGCCGACGCGCCAGCCGGTCGCCCCACGGAGCCTGGCGCTGAGCAGCGCCGCCAGGAGCACCGCGATGATCAGCTGCGGAACGCTGGAGAGCAGGAAGATGCTGACCGTGTTCTCGAGCGCGTTCCAGAACTGGGTGTCGGCGAACAGCTCCTTGAAGTTGTCCAGCCCGATGAAGACGGGGTTGTCGTCACCCGCCTCCCAGCTGAACAGGGAGACGTACGCCGTGTAGAGCAGCGGGAACAGCCCGACGATCCCGAACACGACGAAGAAAGGGGCGATGTAGAGGTACGGCGAGACCTTGACGTCCCACCGGCTCAGCCGATGGCGGAGGGTGGGCCGGGGCGACGTGCGCACCCCGGCCTTCTCCTCGTCCGGCGCGACCTTGTCGACGACGGTCATCGGTCAGCGCGTGATCTTCTTCGCGGCGTCGAGCAGTTGCGTCCAGCCCTCGTCCGCGGACTTGCCCTGTTCGACGGCCTGCAGCGCCGGGCTCGACGCGTTCTCCTGGATCTGGCCGTCACCGGGGCCCTTGTACTGGGGCTTCGCGACCTTCTTCGCCTGCTCGGCGAACAGCTGGCCGATCTTGGCGCCGCCGAAGTAGGCGTCGGTCTCGCTCAGCAGCGCCTGGTCCTCCAGCGCCTTGACCTGGCTGGGGAAGGTGCCCTTCGCCTTGAACGCCTTGATCTGCTGCTCGGGCGCGGTCAGCCAGGCGGCGAGTTCCGCAGCCTCCTTCGGGTGCTTCGACTGCGTGGGCACGGTCAGATACGAGCCGCCCCAGTTCCCGCCGCCACCGGGGAAGGCCGCGGTGACCGCCCACTTGCCGGCGTTCTCGGGGCCGGAGTGCTCCTCGATCACGCCGAGCATCCACGCGGGGCACACCTTCGTGGCGAACGCGCCCTGTTTGAAACCGGAGTTCCACTCGTTGCTGAACGCGGTCAGCTTGGCCGACTGTCCTTTCGCGACGGCGCCGGTCACCTTGGTCCAGGCTTCCTTGATGCCCTGGTTCGATTCCAGCGTCGGCTTGTCGTCGTTGCCGATGTACCCGGTGGGGAGCTGGTTGACCATGGAGTTGAAGTTCTGCGCGGCCGAGTCGAACCACGCCTTCCCGCCGGTCTTGGCGACGTACTGGTCACCGGCGGCGAAGTAGCTGTCCCAGGTCGCGAACAGCGGTTTGACCGCTTCGGGGTCGGACGGCAGCCCCGCCGCCTCGAGCATATCCTTGCGGTAGCACATCGCCAGCGGGCCGATATCCGTCCCGTAGCCGATGATCTTGCCGTCCTTGGTCTTCGCCGCTTCGTACTTCCAGCCGAGCCAGCGGTCGGGCGACGCCTCCGCCGGGCCGATCTTGGTCAGGTCGTTGAACTTCGAGCCCTTGTCGAGAACGTTCGACAGGTGCCCTTCCTCGACGGCGGTGACGTCGGCGAGGCCGGACCCCGCGGCCAGCTTCGTGATCAGATCCTGGTGGTACGGCCCGCCCTGACCGGTCTTGCGGTGGGTGATCTTGATGTTCGGATGCAGCCGTTCGTACTCGGGGATCAGCTCCTCGTAGCCGAATTCGGTGAACGTCGCCAGCGACAGCTCGACCTTCGCGTTCGGGTCCGACGCGGCGGGGGCGCCGCCGTCGTCACCGCCGCACGCCGCCAGGCCGAACGCCGTCATCGTGATACCCAGTGCCAGCACCAGGCCGTTCCGGATGCTCTTCACGGTTCTTAACCCCTTGCGCCGATGGGTTGGTGGACTCTTTTCACGCTCTTGCGTCCCTTGCTGATGGGGGTGAGGAGAAAATGGGAGCGCTCCCAGGATGCGCCGAGTCTGTCGCCAAGGTATGGCGGTGTCAAGGGCTTGTAATGAGAGTGTTTCCATCAGGGGAGCGCTCTCAGTGTCGCCGCCCGCCGAGCATTAAGCTGTCGGTGTCCGGATGGAGCTGAAGAGTGAAGGTGGCGCGGGTGGGGCCTCGACCAGAGGAAGACGGCAGGCCGACGCTGGAGGACGTCGCCGCGTCCGCCGGGGTCAGCCGGTCGACGGCGTCCCGTGCGCTGAACGACGACGGCTACGTCAGCGCGCGCTCCCGTGAGAAGGTCCAGGCCGCGGCGCGCGAACTCGGCTATTCCCCGAACCAGGCGGCCAGGTCGCTGGTGACGAGGCGGACCGGTGCGGTCGCGGTCGTGCTGTCGGAGCCGGAGGCGCGGCTGCTCGACGACCCGTACCGCACCGCGGTCATGCGCGCGGGCTACCGCGAACTCGCCGACGTCGGCTGCCAGATGGTCTTGATCTTCAGTGACACCCGCGAGGATCTCGACCGCACGGTCCGGTTCCTCGACGGTGGGCACGTCGATGGCGCGCTGGTCTTCGCGCCGCACCGGACAGATCCGCTGCCCAAGGCGCTGCGGCAGCTGAGGATCCCGGTGGTGTACGGCGGGCAGGCGGCCGGGCTGAAACGCGGTGTCCACGTCGTCGACTTCGACAACGAGGGCGGCGCGAAGCTCGCGGTCGCACATCTGGTCGAGGCCGGCCATCGCCGGATCGCCACGATCGCCGGTCCGCAGGACCAGAGCGCGGCGATCGACCGGCTCTCCGGCTGGCGCAAAACCCTCCTCGACGCCGGGCTCGACCCGGCGGACCTGATGGAGGAAGGCGACTTCACCCTGACCGGCGGGGCGAAGGCGATGTCGAACCTGCTCGCCCGGCGCCCCGACCTCGACGCCGTCTTCGTGGCCAGCGACATGATGGCCCTCGGCGCGCTCCGCACCCTGCATTCCGCCGGACGGCGGATCCCGTCGGACGTCGCCGTCGTCAGTTTCGATGACAACGCGACCCTCGCGCCGGAGATGGACCCGCCGCTGACCTCGGTCCACCAGGATCCGCGCGAACAGGTGCGCGTGATGGTCGAGACCCTGCTCGCGGTGATGGACGACCGGGAACTCAAGCCCCGCCAGCGGATCTTGCCGGTCTCGCTCACGCATCGCGCCTCCAGCTGAGGCCGCACCGCGTCCGCGCCGGACGTGACAGCCCAGGGGGCGGCGTGGGGGGGGGGGGGGGGGGGGGGGGCGGCCGGCGCNAGCGGATCTTGCCGGTCTCGCTCACGCATCGCGCCTCCAGCTGAGGCCGCACCGCGTCCGCGCCGGACGTGACAGCCCAGGGGGCGGCGTCGCGAAAGCCACTTTCGGGACATCAGACGTCCGGAAAGTGGCTTTCGCGACACGCCACATTCGACGCATCTCTCCGTAAGCCGGATCGCCGCCAGCGGCCACGCGACCCCGGCTCCGTGACCCGACTGTGACTCGGTGAGCGCTTGACCCGGCTCGTGTTATCGCTAACACTTGCGGCACTCGTCACACGGTACCGGGATTGGGAGACAGGCGATGGCGCGCGACACCACCGAGAGCAAGCAGGCCAGTCTCACCGACGTGGCCGCGCTCGCGGGTGTTTCGCATATGACGGTCTCGCGGGTCATCAACGGCACCGGGCCGGTCCGCGCCGAGACGCGCGTCCGGGTCAACGCCGCCATCGAGCAGCTGGACTACCGGCCGAACTCGGTCGCCCGCGCCCTGGTCACCGGTCGTTCGGGCACGCTCGGTGTGGTCGCGCTGGAGGCCAACCTCTACGGTCCGGCCAGTACCTTGAGCGGGATCGAGCACGCGGCCCGCGAAGCCGGCTACGCGACGACCATAACCAGCATCAGCCGTCCTGGCCGCTCGTCCATCGCGGACGCGGTGGAGCGCCTGCGCCGCCAGGCCGTCGAGGGCATCGTCGTGATCGCGCCGCACGTCACCGCCGCACGCGCGCTGGAGGCGGCGCCCAGCGACGTGCCGCTCGTCGCGGTCGGCGGCGGGCAGAAGGCGCCGGTCCCGGTGATCTCGGTGGACCAGTACGACGGCGCGCGGCGCGCCACCGAGCACCTGCTCGGCCTCGGCCACGAGACGGTCTGGCATGTGGCCGGGCCCGAAGACTGGCTGGAGGCGCTCGACCGCGAACGTGGCTGGCGCGAGACCCTGCAGCGGCACGGAGCACGGATCCCGCCCGTCATCCGCGGCGACTGGAGCGCGCGTTCCGGGTACGCGGCGGGGCGATCCCTCGTCGGCGAACGGGGGCTGGACGCGGTGTTCGTGGCGAACGACCAGATGGCCCTCGGTTTTCTCCGTGCCTGCACCGAAGCCGGGGTGAACGTGCCGGGGGAGATGCGGATCGTCGGTTTCGACGACGTTCCCGAGGCGGCCTACTACACACCGCCGCTGACGACGGTGCGCCAGGACTTCGTCGAAGTCGGGAGGCGCACGTTCGACCTGCTCCGCCGCCGGATGAACGGCGGTGAGAACCGTGACCGCGACCTGGTGGTCCCCGAACTGATCGTGCGGGAGAGCACCGGTCTTTCGTAGCACCGGAGCCGTTTTCGAGGCTCAAGGTGTGAGTGTTAACGCTAACTCAACTGATCAGTGCGGATCTAGGAGTCGATGTGGCAAGAAAACCGTGGACGGCGATCGTGGCCGGAGTGGCCGGGCTGCTCCTGCTCTCCGCGTGCGGCGGTGGCGGTGGAACTGGTGGCGGCGGCGCCCTCACCCTCGGCTTCGCCCAGGTGGGCGCGGAGAGCGGCTGGCGCACGGCGAACACGAAGTCGATCCAGGAGTCCGCGAAGGCGGCCGGGATCGAGCTGAAGTTCTCCGACGCGCAGCAGAAGCAGGAGAACCAGATCGCCGCGATCCGGTCCTACATCCAGCAGAAGGTCAAGGTGATCGCCTTCTCGCCGGTCGTGGAATCCGGCTGGGACACCGTGCTGAAAGAGGCGAAGACGGCGAACATCCCGGTGATCCTGACCGACCGCGCCGTCGACTCGCCGGACAAGTCGCTGTACAAGACCTTCCTCGGTTCGGACTTCGTCGCCGAGGGCAGGAAGGCGGGCGAGTGGCTGGCCAAGGAGTTCGGCTCCGCGGCGGGCGACGTCAGCATCGTGGAACTGCAGGGCACCACCGGCTCGGCGCCGGCGAACGACCGCAAGAAGGGCTTCGCGGACGTCATCGCCTCGAACCCGAAGTTCAAGGTCGTCGCTTCGCAGACCGGTGAGTTCACCCGGGCCAAGGGCAAGGAGGTCATGGAGGCCTTCTTGAAGTCCCAGCCCAAGATCGACGTGCTCTACGCGCACAACGACGACATGGCCCTCGGTGCCATCGAGGCGATCGAGGCGGCCGGGAAGGTGCCCGGCAAGGACATCAAGATCGTCTCGGTCGACGGTGTCCGCGACGCCCTGCAGGCCTTGGCCGACGGCAAGATCAACCACGTCGTCGAATGCAACCCGCTGCTCGGCCCGCAGCTGATGGAGCTGGTGAAGAAGGTTGCCGCCGGTGAGCAGGTGCCCCCGCGCATCGAGACCACCGAGACCGAATTCGACCAGGCCGCCGCGAAGGCCGCCCTGCCGCAACGCCAGTACTGATCCCGGACCCGCGTCCCCCCCCCGAGAACAAGGTCAGCGATGACAGAACCCCCTGCGATTCTGCGGATGAGCCATATCCGGAAGGAATTCCCCGGCGTGGTCGCCCTCGACGACGTCTCCTTCCGGATGTTCCCCGGCGAAGTGCACGCACTGATGGGTGAGAACGGCGCCGGCAAGTCCACTCTGATCAAGGTGCTCACCGGCGTGTACGGGGTGGACGCGGGCACGATCGAACTCGACGGCTCCCCGGTCGCGTTCAGCGGCCCGGGAGAAGCGCAGCGCTCCGGCGTGAGCACCGTCTACCAGGAAGTGAACCTGTGCCCGAACCTGTCGGTGGCGGAGAACATCTGCCTCGGCAAGGAGCCGCGACGGCGCGGCCGCATCGACTGGCGTGAGACGCGCCGCCGGGCGGCCGCGCTGCTGGCCAGGCTGGACGTCGAAGTGGACGTTTCGGCCGAGCTGAGCAGCTGCTCGATCGCGGTGCAGCAACTGGTCGCGATCGCCAGGGCGCTCGACGTCGACGCGAGGGTCCTCGTGCTCGACGAACCGACGTCCAGTTTGGACGCCGGGGAGGTCGAGCAACTGCTGAACGTGGTGCGTTCACTGCGGGAGCAGGGGATGGCGATCCTTTTCGTCTCCCACTTCATCGAGCAGGTCTTCGCCGTCGCGGACCGGATGACGGTGCTGCGCAACGGGAAGCTGATCGGCGAGTACCGCACCGAGGAGATCACCCCGGTCGACCTGGTCACCAGGATGATCGGCAAGGAACTCGAAGCACTCGAAGGCATCGAGGACGCGGGCCACAGCCGGCACGACCTCGCCGGAGCGCCGGTGTTCCTCGAAGCGGGCGACGTCGGCCGCAAGGGCGGTGTCGCGCCGTTCTCGCTCGACATCCGGGCGGGCGAGGTCGTCGGCCTCGCCGGGTTGCTCGGTTCGGGCCGCACCGAACTGGCGCGGCTGCTGTTCGGCGCCGATCACGCGGACAGCGGTTCCGTGCGGATCGACGGTGAGCCGGTGTCGCTGAAGACGCCGCGGACCGGGCTCGACCACCGCATCGCGTTCTGCTCGGAGAACCGCAAGACCGAGGGGCTCGTCGAAGAGCTCACGGTGCGGGAGAACATCGTGCTCGCGCTGCAGGCCTCACGGGGCTGGGCACGGCCGATCCCGCGGAAGCGGCAGGAAGAGATCGCCGAGCGCTACATCGAAATGCTCGACATCCGGCCCGCGAACGCGGAGGCGAAGGTCGGCGACCTGAGCGGTGGCAACCAGCAGAAGGTGCTGCTGGCGAGGTGGCTCATCACCGAGCCCCGGCTGCTGATCCTCGACGAGCCGACGCGCGGTATCGACATCGGGGCCAAGACCGAGATCCAGCGGCTGGTCGCCCGGCTTTCGAGTGAGGGGATGGCCGTCGTGTTCATCTCCGCCGAACTCGAGGAGGTGCTGCGGCTGAGCCACCGGGTCGTCGTGCTGCGCGACCGCGCGGTGGTCGCCGTACTGGACAACGAATCGCTGACCGCTGACCGCGTCATGGCGACGATGGCCGAAGGAGTCGCACGATGACCAAGCATCGTCTGTTCTGGCCCGTCGTCGCGCTGCTGGCGCTGCTGCTCGGCGACCTCATCGTCCATCCGGCGTTCTTCGCGATCGAGTTCCGCGACGGGCACCTCTACGGGAACCTGATCGACATCCTCAAGAACGGCGCCCCGCTGATCCTCATCGCGATCGGCATGACGCTGGTGGTGGCGACGCGGGGGATCGACCTCTCCGTCGGCGCGGTCGTGGCGATCAGCGGCGCGCTCGCCTGCCTGCACATCAGCGGACTCGGTGATCAGAACAGCCTCGGCGGCACGCTCGCCGCGGTCGGGATGGCGTTGGGGCTGGCGCTCGCGCTCGGGGTGTGGAACGGCTGGCTCGTGGCGGTGCTGGGCATCCAGCCGATCATCGCCACGCTGATCCTCATGGTCGCGGGCCGCGGTATCGCCCAGCTGATCACCGGCGGCCAGATCATCACCGTCAATTCGCATCCTTACGAATGGATCGGCAGCGGGTTCACTTTCGGCCTGCCCAGCGCGATCCTCATCGCGCTCGCGGTGTTCGCCATCGCCGCGGTGCTGGTCCGCCGGTCGGCGCTGGGGCTGCTGGTCGAATCGGTGGGCGGGAACCCGGAGGCCGGTAGGCTCGCCGGTCTCCGCTCGGCCCGGCTGATCTGGCTCACCTACGTCTTCTGCGCGCTCTGTGCCGGCATCGCCGGACTGATGATCAGCGCGAACGTGCACAGCGCCGACGGCAACAACGCCGGGCAGTTCATCGAACTGGACGCGATCCTCGCCGTCGTGATCGGCGGGACGCTGCTGACCGGCGGCCGGTTCTCGCTCACCGGCTCGGTGATCGGCGCGCTGCTCATCCAGACGTTGACGACGACCGTGTACGCGCTCGGGATCGCACCGCAGGCGATCATGCTGTTCAAGGCCGTCGTCGTGCTGGCGGTCTGCCTGCTGCAGTCGCCGGTGTTCCGCAAGAAGCTCGCCCGGCGGCGAAAGGCGGCCCCGCCGTCGCCCGCCGTGCGGCCGGAGAAGGTGGAGGCCGGGGTATGACGACACTCGACCGCATCAAGGGCTATCGGCCGAGGCAGCGGCATCTGCCGATCCTGGCGACGATGGCGATGCTCGTCGCTGCGTACATCTACGGCGCGTCGAGCTACACGGCGTTCGGCTCCGGGCAGGTCGTGCTGGACCTGTTCATCAACAACGCGTTCCTGCTGGTCGTCGCCGTGGGGATGACATTCGTGATCCTCACCGGCGGGATCGACCTGTCGGTCGGTTCGGTGGTGGCGCTGTCCACTGTGGTCTCCGCCGACCTGCTGCAGAACCAGGGCTGGCCGGTTTTCGCGGTGATCCCCGCGGTTCTGGCGATCGGCGCGGCGCTGGGCTTCGGGATGGGCGTGCTGATCCAGGTCTTCGAGATCCAGCCGTTCATCGCCACGCTCATCGGGATGTTCTTCGCCAGGGGGCTCTGCTACACGATCAGCACCCAGGCGTACTCGATCGACGACCCGACGGTCGCGAGCCTCGCGCAGACGCAGATCCCGCTCGGCGGGGAACTGCACATCTCGATCGGCGTGGTCGTCGCGCTGGTCGTGGTCGCGGCCGCCGCGTATGTCCTTTACGGAACGCGGTTCGGCCGGACGGTGTACGCGATCGGCGGGAATCCGAAGTCGGCGCTATTGATGGGTCTGAACGTCGGCCGCACGCGGATCTCGGTGTACACGCTCAGCGGGTTCTGCTCGGCGCTCGGCGGTCTGCTCCTGGTGCTGTACAAGTCCTCCGGCGATCCGCTCAACGGCGTCGGACTGGAACTGACCGCGATCGCGGCCGTCGTCATCGGCGGCACGTTGCTCACCGGCGGCTCCGGTTACGTCCTCGGGACGGTGCTCGGGATCATGGTGCTGGGCATCATCCAGACCCTGATCACCTTCGACGGCACGCTGAACTCGTGGTGGACCTCGATCATCACCGGTGCGCTGCTGTTCGCCTTCATCGTCCTGCAGCGCCTCGTCGGCAGGCGGACCACGTGACTCGCGTGATCGGAGCCGTAACTCGCGTGATCGGAGCCGGATCGCCTTCAAACACGTGAGTTACGCCTTCAAGCACGCGAGTTACGGCTTAAAGCACGCGTGATCGTGGTTTTCGACCAGAAATGTGAACGCTAACAATGCGGGAGAAGAAGTGAGTACAGGGGAGCCGCTGGTCGTCGGCGTCGACTTCGGGACGCTGTCCGGCCGGGCCGTCGTGGTCCGCGTCCGTGACGGCGCGGAACTGGGCAGCGCGGTTTCGGAGTACCGGCACGGCGTGATCGACCGGATCCTGCCCGAGAGCGGTCACGGTCTGCCGCCGGACTGGGCGCTGCAGGTGCCGTCGGACTACGTCGACGTCCTCCGGACCGCCGTGCCGGAAGCCATCCGGGCCGCCGGCGCGGATCCCGCCGACGTGATCGGCATCGGCACCGACTTCACCGCTTGCACGATGGTGCCGACCACGGCCGAGGGCACACCGCTGTGCGAGCTGCCGGAGTTCGCCGGGAACCCGCACGCTTACGTGAAGCTGTGGCGGCACCATTCCGCGCAGCCGCAGGCGGACCGGATCAACGCGCTGGCGCGCAAGCGTGGCGAATCCTGGCTCCCGCGCTACGGCGGGCTGATCTCGTCGGAGTGGGAGTTCGCCAAGGCGCTGGAGGTCTTCGAAGAGGCGCCCGAGGTCTACGACCGGATGCGGCACTGGGTCGAACTCGCCGACTGGATCGTCTGGCAGCTCACCGGGACCTACGTCCGCAACGCGTGCACCGCCGGCTACAAGGGCATTCTCCAGGACGGTCACTACCCGAGCGCCGAGTTCCTGGAAGAGCTCGCGCCCGGCTTCGGGTCCTTTGTGGACGACAAGCTCATCCATCCGCTGGGCGCTCTCGGCGCCAAGGCGGGAAGCCTCAGCGCCCAGGCGGCGGAATGGACCGGGCTGCCGGAAGGGATCGCGGTCGCGGTCGGCAACGTCGACGCGCATGTCACCGCGCCCGCCGTCCAGGCCGTGGAGCCGGGCCAGATGGTCGCGATCATGGGCACGTCCACCTGTCACGTGATGAACGGTGCCGAACTGCGCGAGGTGCCGGGGATGTGCGGCGTCGTCGACGGCGGGATCGTGTCCGGGAAATGGGGATACGAGGCCGGGCAGAGCGGGGTCGGCGACATCTTCGCGTGGTTCGTCGAACACGGCGTCCCGGCGTCCTATGTGGACGACGCCAGGGAAGCGGGGATCTCCGTCCACGAACTGCTCACCCGTCTCGCCTCGGTGCAGGAGATCGGCGAGCACGGACTCGTCGCACTCGACTGGCACAGCGGGAACCGGTCGGTGCTGGTCGACCACGAGCTTTCCGGTGTGATCGTCGGGCAGACACTCGCGACCCGCGCCGAGGACACCTACCGCGCACTGCTGGAAGCGACCGCGTTCGGCACCAGGACGATCATCGAGACCTTCGACCGCGCCGGGGTGCCGGTCACCGAACTGATCGTCGCCGGCGGCCTGGTCAAGAACCCGCTGCTGATGCAGATCTACGCCGACGTCACGAACCTGCCGCTGTCCGTGGCGGGCTCGGCGCAGAGTCCCGCGCTGGGCTCGGCGATCCACGCCGCCGTCGCCGCCGGAGCGCACGCAGACGTCCCGGCCGCCGCGCTCGCGATGGGCTCGGTCCGCCGGGCGGTCCACCGGCCGATCCCCGAGAACGTCAAGGCCTACAACGACCTTTACGCCGAGTACGCCGCGCTGCACGACTACTTCGGCCGCGGGACGAACGACGTCATGCACCGGCTCGCCGCCCGCCGCCGCGCCGTCAGGAAAGGACAGCACCGATGAGCCTCGCCGTGGAGATCACGGACACCTTCGAAGAACTGCGGGAGACCGTCGCGCGGCTGCACAGCGAGCTGACCCGCTACGAACTGGTCATCTGGACCGCGGGCAACGTCTCGGCGCGCGTCCCCGGGCACGACCTGATGGTGATCAAGCCGTCCGGGGTGTCCTACGGCGACCTGACCGCCGACACGATGGTCGTCACCGACCTGTACGGCGAAGTCGTCCACGGTGACCTGGCGCCGTCTTCGGACACGGCTGCGCACGCCTACGTCTACCGGCACATGCCCGAGGTCGGCGGTGTCGTCCACACGCATTCGACGTATGCCACCGCCTGGGCGGCGCGCGGGGAGCCCATCCCGTGCGTGCTCACGATGATCGCGGACGAGTTCGGCGGCGAGATCCCGGTCGGGCCGTTCGCGCTGATCGGTGACGACTCGATCGGCCGGGGCATCGTCGAGACGCTGCGGTCCAGCCGCTCGCCCGCGGTGCTGATGCGCAACCACGGCCCGTTCACCGTCGGCCGCACCGCACGGGACGCGGTCAAGGCCGCGGTGATGGTCGAGGACGTCGCGAAGACCGTCCACATCGCTTCCGCGCTGGGAACGCCGGAACCACTGTCCGAACAGGACGTGGACCGGCTCTACGCGCGCTACCAGAACGTCTACGGCCAGCAGGGAGAGAAGTGAGCACACAGCGGAAGACCGAGGTCTGGTTCCTCACCGGGAGTCAGGCGCTGTACGGCGAGGAAACCCTCGAACAGGTCGCGGGCCAGTCGTTGCAGATCCAGCGGATGCTGGCCGACACCGGCCGCATCTCGGCCGGGATCGTCGCGAAGCCGGTGCTGACCGAGCCGTCGGCGATCCGGCGCGTGATGCTCGAGGCGAACGCGGACGACGCCTGTGTCGGCGTGATCGCGTGGATGCACACGTTCTCGCCGGCGAAGATGTGGATCACCGGGCTCGACGCGCTGCGGAAACCCTTGCTGCATCTGCACACCCAGCTCAACGAGGCGCTGCCGTGGCAGTCCATCGACATGGACTTCATGAACCTGAACCAGGCCGCGCACGGCGACCGCGAGTTCGGCTACATCCAGACCCGGCTCGGGGTGCCGCGCAAGACCATCGCCGGGCACGCGGCGGATCCATCGGTCGCCGACCGGATCGACGCCTGGGTCCGTGCCGCGGTCGGCCGCCAGACGATCGGCTCGCTCAAGCTCGCGCGGTTCGGTGACAACATGCGCGACGTCGCGGTCACCGACGGGGACAAGGTCGAGGCGGAGTTGAAGTTCGGCGTCTCGGTGAACACCTACGGCGTCAACGAACTCGTCGCGCTGGTCGACGCGGTGCCCGACGCCGAGGTCGACAAGCTCGTCGAGGAGTACGCCGAGACGTACGCGCTCGCGCCGGAGCTGACCAAGGCGGGGGAGCGGCACGAGTCGCTGCGGTACGCCGCCCGGATCGAGAAGGGGCTCCGCACGTTCCTGACGGACGGCGGCTTCGGAGCGTTCACCACGAACTTCGAGGACCTCGGCGGCCTGCGGCAGCTCCCGGGTCTCGCTGTGCAGCGCCTCATGGCCGACGGCTACGGCTTCGGCGGCGAGGGGGACTGGAAGACGTCCGCACTGCTGACCGCGGTGAAGGCGATGGGCCGCGACTCCGAACGCGGAACGTCCTTCATGGAGGACTACACCTACCACTTCGGGCCCGGCGAACCGAAGATCCTCGGCGCGCACATGCTCGAGGTCTGTCCGAGCATCGCCGCCGCCAAACCTTCGTGCGAGATCCACCCCCTCGGGATCGGTGGCCGCGAGGACCCCGTCCGGCTGGTGTTCGACGCCGCCGCCGGTGACGCCGTCGTGATCGGCCTCGCCGACCTCGGCGACCGATTCCGCTTGGTGGCCAACGAAGTCGAGGTCGTCGCTCCGGACGAGCCGCTGCCGAATCTGCCGGTGGCGCGCGCGGTGTGGAAGCCTGCGCCGTCGTTGGCGACGTCCGCCGAAGCGTGGATCACCGCGGGCGGGCCGCACCACACGGTGCTCACGCAGGCCGTCGGCGCCGAAACGATCCGGGATTTCGCCACCATGCTCGACGTCGAACTGCTGGTGATCGACCAGACCACGACCCCTGCCTCGATCGCTGACCGGATGCGCTGGAACCAGGCCTACTACCGGCTCGCACAAGGATTCTGATCGGTCCCCACCGGAGAGAAGGAACAATGAAGTTCACGAAACTGGCCACACTGGCCGTGACGGTCGGCCTCGGTGCCGCGCTCACGGCCTGCGGTTCGAGTGAGAAGACCGTCGATCAGCAGGCGGCCACGAGCGGTGCCGCGGGCGGCCTGGTCGGCGTCACCATGCCGACCAAATCGTCGGAGCGCTGGATCCACGACGGCGACAACATCAAGGCGGCGCTGGAGAAGCTGGGCTACCAGGTCGACCTGCAGTACGCCGAGGACGACATCCCCACCCAGGTGAACCAGATCGAGAACCAGATCACCAAGGGCGCCAAGCTGCTCGTGATCGCCTCGATCGACGGCACCGCGATCACCACCCAGCTGCAGGAGGCCGCGGACAAGAAGATCCCGGTCATCGCCTACGACCGGCTGATCCGCAACACCCCGAACGTCGACTACTACGCGACCTTCGACAACTTCAAGGTCGGCGTGCAGCAGGCGACGTCGCTGCTCACCGGGCTCAAGGTGCTCAAGGAGGACGGTTCGCCCGGCGAGGGCAAGGGACCGTTCAACGTCGAACTCTTCGCCGGTTCGCCGGACGACAACAATGCGACGTTCTTCTTCAACGGCGCCATGTCGGTGCTGAAGCCGTACCTCGACAACGGGACGCTGGTCGTCAAGAGCGGCCAGACGGCGTTCAACGTCGCCGCGATCCTGCGCTGGCAGGCGGCGACCGCGCAGCGGCGGATGGAAGACCTCCTGACCAAGACCTACAGCTCCGGCGACAAGGTGCAGGGCGTGCTCTCGCCGTACGACGGGCTCTCGATCGGCATCCTCTCGGCGCTGAAGAGCAACGGCTACGGCACCCCGGGCCAGCCGTACCCCGTGGTCACCGGCCAGGACGCCGAGGTCGCGTCGGTGAAGTCGATCATCGCGAACGAGCAGTACTCGACGATCTTCAAGGACACCCGCAAACTCGCCGAGACCACGGTCAAGATGGCCGACGCGGTGCTCAAGGGCGGCAAGGCCGAGACCAACAACACCACCGACTACAACAACGGCCAGAAGGTCGTCCCGGCGTTCCTGCTGGAGTCGGTGATCCTCAACAAGGGGAACTACCAGAAGGAACTCATCGACTCGGGCTACTACAAAGCGGAACAGCTGAGGTAGCGACGTGACCGACGAAATCCTTCGGATGCGGGGGATCACCAAGACCTTCCCCGGCGTCAAGGCGCTGCAGGACGTCAACCTGTCGGTGCGCCGGGGAGAGATCCACGCGATCTGCGGCGAGAACGGCGCGGGCAAGTCCACGCTGATGAAGGTGCTCTCGGGCGTCTACGCGCACGGCTCGTACGACGGCGAGATCGTCTTCGACGGCGAGCCGTGCGCGTTCTCCGCGATCCGCGACAGCGAACGCCGCGGGATCGTGATCATCCACCAGGAACTCGCGCTGTGCCAGCAGCTGTCCATCGCGGAGAACATCTTCCTCGGCAACGAGAAGGCGCGCGGCGGGCTGATCGACTGGAACCGGACCAACTCCGAGGCCGGCGAGCTGCTGCGGCGCGTCGGCCTGCGGGAAAACCCGGTGACGCCGGTGCTCGACATCGGTGTGGGCAAACAGCAGCTGGTGGAGATCGCCAAGGCACTGTCCAAAGAGGTCAAACTGCTGATTCTGGACGAGCCGACGGCGGCGCTGAACGACGACGATTCGGCGCATCTGCTCGAACTGCTGCGCGGCCTGCGCGACGACGGCGTCACCTGCGTCCTGATCTCGCACAAGCTCAACGAGATCGCCGCGATCGCCGACTCGATCACGATCCTGCGGGACGGCAGGACGATCGAGACGCTCGACGCGAGCACGGTGACCGAAGACCGGATCATCGCCGGGATGGTCGGCCGGAAGCTGGAGAACCGGTTCCCGCCGAGGGAACCGCGGATCGGCGACGAGGTCCTCCGGATCGAGGACTGGACCGTGCACAGCCCGACGCAGCACGGCCGGGTGGTCGTGGACGGCGCGAGCCTGACGTTGCGGCGCGGCGAGATCGTCGGCCTGGCGGGGCTGATGGGCGCCGGGCGGACCGAGCTCGCGATGAGCGTGTTCGGCCGCTCGTACGGCAAGGACATCTCCGGTCGTCTGGTCAAGGACGGCAAGGAGATCGAGGTGCGCACGGTCGGCGACGCCGTCGCCAACGGGATCGCGTACGCCACCGAGGACCGTAAACGCTACGGGCTCAACCTCATCGAAGACATCCAGCGCAACATCTCCGGCGCGGCACTGGGCAAACTCGCCAGGCGCGGCTGGGTGGACGAGAACGAAGAACATCGTGTCGCGGAGGAATTCCGCAAGAGCATGAACATCAAGGCACCGGACGTGCGGAGCGTGACCGGCACGCTCTCCGGCGGCAACCAGCAGAAGGTCGTGCTGTCCAAATGGATCCTCACCGATCCGGACGTGCTGATCCTCGACGAGCCCACCCGCGGCATCGACGTCGGCGCGAAGTACGAGATCTACACGATCGTCAACCGGCTCGCCGACGAGGGGAAGGCCGTCCTGGTCATCTCCTCCGAGCTGCCGGAGCTGCTCGGTCTGTGCGACCGGATCTACACGCTGTCGGCGGGCCGGATCACCGGTGAGGTCGGCCGGGCCGAGGCCACCCAAGAGGTCCTCATGCGGGCGATGACCAGGGAACAGGAGTAAGACATGAGCACCGCCTCCGCCGACACCGTCACCGGTGTCGGTGACCAGCAGGGAGCCGGGCCGGCCAGGGCGCCGCGCCGGATCTCGTTCAACCCGCGCGAGAGCGGCATCTACGTCGCGTTCGCGCTGATCGTCGTGTTGTTCTCGATCCTCACCGGCGGCGCGCTGCTGGAACCGCAGAACATCTCGAACCTGATCGTGCAGAACTCGTACGTGCTGATCCTCGCGATCGGCATGATCCTGATCATCATCGCCGGGCACATCGACCTGTCGGTGGGTTCCGTGGTGGCGCTGACCGGCGCGATCTCGGCCGTGCTGATGGTGAACATGGGCATGGCGTGGCCGCTGGCGCTGCTGATCACGCTGGCCGTCGGCGCGGTGATCGGGGCGTGGCAAGGGTATTGGGTCGCCTACTTCGGCATCCCCGCGTTCATCGTGACGCTGGCGGGGATGCTGATCTTCCGCGCCCTGACGCTCACCGTGCTCGGCAACCAGGGGATCGGCCCGTTCCCGGACGAGGTGCGGACGCTGGCGAACGGGTTCACCGGCGGCTACCTCGGCAACATCGGGCTCGGCCCGCTCGGCGGCGCCGATGTGGTCAGCCTGCTGGTGGGCGCGCTGGCCATCGCGGGCGCGGTGGTCTCACGGTGGCGCAAGCGGACGGCCCGGCTGAACTACCTGCAGGAGGTGGACCCGCTGCCGATGTTCCTGCTGAAGATCGTCGCGGCGGCCGCCGTCGTGCTGTTCGTGGTGGTGCAGCTGGCGCGGTACAAGAACCTGCCGTGGGTGCTGATCCTGCTGTCGGTGCTGGTGATCGGCTACTCGCTGGTGACGACGCGGGCGGTGTTCGGCCGCCACATCTACGCCATCGGCGGGAACCTCCAGGCCGCGACGTTGTCCGGGGTGAAGGTCAAGTCCGTGACGTTCTGGATCTTCGTCAACATGGGCGTGCTGTCCGCCCTGGCGGGGATCATCGTGGCCGGACGGCTCAACCAGGCCGGGCCGACCGCGGGCAACATGTTCGAACTCGACGCGATCGCCGCGGCGTTCATCGGCGGCGCCGCGGTGCAGGGCGGGGTCGGCAAGGTGGTCGGCGCGATCACCGGCGGCCTGATCATGGGCGTGATCAACAACGGTATGTCCCTCATCGGCGCGCCGACCGAGAGCGTGAACCTGGTCAAGGGTTTCGTGCTGCTCGCCGCCGTCGCCTACGACATCTGGACGAAACGGCGGGCCCGGACCGCCGCCTGACGGTCGCCCCCGCGTCGCGAAAGCCACTTTCGCGACGCGGGATGTCCCGAAAGTGGCTTTCGGGACATCCCGCCCGGTCATCCGTACCGATGCTCACCCCGATCGTGGCCTCACTGGACACGTTGCGAAAGCCACTTTCGCAACGCCGCTACTCACGTCTCACCCCCGGATTCCTCGCAACGTCGCGAAAGGAAGTGCTGTGCGCAGCAGGTCAACCCGGATCAGTGTGCTGTCCCTGACCATCGCCGCCGGTGTCCTCGTGCCCGTCCAGACCGCTTCGGGCCAGACACCGACGACCGACTACAGCCTCGCCGTGGACGCGGCGGGACGCGGTGCCACGATCGACCGTTCGATGTACGGCGTCTTCTTCGAGGACATCAACCGCGCGGCGGACGGCGGGCTGTACGCCGAACTCGTGCAGAACCGGTCCTTCGAGTACGACAAGGCCGACAACGCGTCGTACACGCCGCTGACCTCGTGGGCGCCCACGTCGCTCAACGGCGGGACCGGTACGGCGACGGTGGCCGACGACGACCGGCGGCTCAACGAGCGGAACCGCCGCTATCTCAAGCTCGACCTCGCCGGCGGTGAGTACGGCGTCGCGAACTCCGGCTACAACTCGGGCATCCGGGTCGAGAAGGGCAAGCAGTACGACTTCTCGGTGTTCGCACGGACAGATCGCGCGGCGGGCACCCCGCTCACGGCCGCCGTCACCGATCCGGCGGGCAAGGCGCTCGCCGATCCCTTGCGGGTGCAGGTCCGCGGCGACGGCTGGGTGAAGTACACCGGCGCCTTCCGGGCGCGGGAGTCGAGTGCGCTGGGCAGGCTCGCGCTGACCGCGTCCGGCGGTGGCACGTTGCGGCTGGACATGGTGTCGCTGTTCCCGCGTGACACCTACAAGAACCGGCCCAACGGTATGCGGGCCGACCTCGCGGAGAAGATCGCCGCGCTCAAGCCCGGTTTCGTGCGCTTCCCCGGCGGCTGCCTGGTCAACACCGGCAGCCACCATGGCTACGAGGCGCCGAATTGGGAACGGAAGCGTTCGTACCAGTGGAAGGACACCATCGGCCCGGTCGAGCAGCGGGCCACGAACGCTAATTTCTGGGGCTACAACCAGTCCTACGGCATCGGCTACTACGAATACTTCCAGTTCTCCGAGGACATCGGCGCGATGCCGCTGCCCGTGGTGCCGGCGCTGGTCACCGGCTGCGGGCAGAACAAGGCGACCGACGACCCGGCGCTGCTGCGGCGGCACATCCAGGACACCCTCGACCTGATCGAGTTCGCGAACGGGCCGGTCACCTCGACCTGGGGCAAGAAGCGGGCCGAGATGGGGCATCCGGCGCCGTTCAACCTGACGCATGTCGGCGTCGGCAACGAGGAGAACCTGCCCGACGAGTTCTTCACCCGCTTCACCGAGTTCCGCAAGGCGATCGCGGCGAAGTACCCGGGGATCACGGTGATCAGCAACTCGGGACCGGACGACACCGGCACGACGTTCGACCGGCTGTGGGACCTGAACCGGAACGCGAAGGTCTCGATGGTCGACGAGCATTACTACAACAGCCCGCAGTGGTTCCTGCAGAACAACCAGCGGTACGACACCTACGATCGCAACGGCCCGAAGGTGTTCCTCGGCGAGTACGCGTCGCTGGACAACAAGTTCGGCAACGCGCTGGCCGAAGCCGCGTACATGACCGGGCTGGAGCGGAACGCCGACGTCGTCAAGCTCGCGTCGTACGCGCCGCTGCTGGCGAACACCGACTACGTGCAGTGGAAACCGGACATGATCTGGTTCGACAACCAGCGCTCGTGGGGGTCGGCCAGCTACGAGACGCAGAAGCTGTTCATGACCAACGTGGGTGACCACGTCGTCCCGAGCAAGGCGTCGGCCACGCCCGCCACGGTCGCGCCGATCTCGGGCGCGATCGGACTGTCCACCTGGGCGACGAGCGCGGCCTACGACGACGTCAAGGTCACGTCGGCCGACGGTGCACAGTTGTTCTCGGACGACTTCTCCGGTGACGACTCGCGCTGGTCGAAGGTGGCCGGACGGGGCTCCTGGGCGGTGTCGAACGGGGCCTACGTCCAGTCGGACCAGGCCGCCGAGAACACCCTGGTGACCGCGGGTGATCCCTCGTGGAGCAACTACGACTTCTCGGTGAAGGCGACCAAGACCGGTGGCAGGGAAGGCTTCCTGGTCGCGTTCGGCGTCAAGGACACCGGCAACAACTACTGGTGGAACCTCGGCGGCTGGAACAACACCGTCTCCGCCGTCGAGAAGACCGAGGGTGGCGGCAAGACGACCCTGCTCCAGAACGACACCAAGATCGAGACCGGCAGGCAGTACGACCTGCGGGTCGAGGTCCGCGGCCGTCAGGTGACGCTGTTCCTCGACGGACAGAAGTGGGGCTCGTTCACCGACGACAAGGTCGCCGAACCGTTCCGCCAGGTCGTCACCCGCGACGTCAAGACCGGCGAACTCGTGGTCAAGGTCGTCAACGCCCAGGCCGCCGCCGCCCGAACCCGGGTCGATCTCGGCACCCGCGTCCAGCCGGGTTCCACCGCCCGCGTAACGGCGCTCCAAGGCTCGCCGGACGACGTCAACACCGCTTTCAGCACGCCGATCGCGCCACGCGAATCACGGTTCTCCGGGGTGTCGAACACCTTCACCTACACCTTCCCACCGAACTCCGTGACCTTCCTGCGGTTCCCGGCCCGAGTGAGGGGATGACCATGACCATCGACCGTCGTGACCTGTTCAAAGCCGGAGGCGGGCTCCTGGCCGTCACCGCCGTCAGCAGCCTGGTGCCGGGTACGGCCCAAGCCGCCGAGGCCGCTCCCGCGTCGTTGACCACCCGGAATCCGCTGGTCGAGCAGCGGGCCGACCCGTTCATCACCCGGCCGGTGAACGGGATGTACTACCTGACCGGTTCGGTGCCGGAGTACGACCGCATCGTCGTGCGTGGCGCCGCCACGATCGACGGCCTGGCCACCGCCAGGGAGACGACGATCTGGCGACGTCCGTCGTCGGGGAAGATGGGCGGTCACATCTGGGCGCCGGAACTGCACCGGATCGACGGGCGCTGGTACGTGTACTTCGCCGCGGGTGACTCCGACGACGTGTTCCGCATCCGGACCTACGTGCTGGAGTCCACTTCGGACGATCCGCGGGCGGGCACGTGGGTGCTGCGCGGGCAGATGGTGACCAAATGGGACACCTTCACGCTCGATTCGACGACGTTCGAGCATCGCGGCAAACGGTACTTCGCCTGGGCGCAGAGCGAACCCGGGATCGCGACCAACAGCAACCTGTACCTCGCCGAGATGGCCTCGCCGCTGGCCCTCAAAGGCGATCCCGTCCGGCTCGCGGTGCCGACCCTGCCTTGGGAGATCCAGGGCTTCAAGGTCAACGAGGGGCCGGCGGTGCTCATCCGTAACGGGCGGGTGTTCATGACCTACTCGGCGAGCGCCACCGACGCCCGCTACTGCATGGGGTTGCTCACCGCGGACGAGCGTTCGGACCTGCTCGACCCGCGTTCGTGGACGAAGTCACCGCAGCCGGTGTTCACCACGAACGAGGCCACCCGGCAGTACGGGCCGGGGCACAATTCCTTCACCGTCGCCGAGGACGGGTCCGACGTGCTCGTGTACCACGCCCGCGACTACCGCGACATCACCGGCGATCCGCTGTACGACCCGAACCGGCACACGAGAGTCCAGCGGCTGTACTGGAACGTCGACGGCACGCCGAGCTTCGGTGTCCCCGTGGGCAAAGGCGGCACCTGCGTGCGACTGTCCCCGTTGGACGATCCGGCGTTGTACGTGCGGCACTACGAGTACCGGCTGACCGCCGATGCCAACGTCCGCGAGCTCGCCGACTCGCAGTTCCGGATCGTCGCGGGGTTCCGTGGAGCGGGAACCGTCGCACTGCAGTCGGTGAACTTCCCGGACCGGTACGTCCGGGTCGTGGACCCGGCGACCGTGCGGATCGATCCGTACGAGGAGAGCGACGCGTACGGCCGGGCGGCGAGTTTCACCCAGGTGCCTGGTCTTTCCGACCGGCTGGCGGTGTCGTTCCGCCTCCCGGGGGAACCTGCCACCTATTTGGCCCACGACAAGGGAAGGATCTTGGTCTTCCGCCCCGGTACCGCGGTGCGGGATCGTCAACGGGTCAGCTTCCGGCTCAGCTGAACTCCCTGGGAGGTTGAACGCAGTGCTGCGAACACGCCCCATCGTCCTGGTCCTGGCGATGCTCGCCGGGACCCTCGTCGCGGCCGTCACCCCGGCCGCCGCCGACGTCCAGTCCTATCTCGACGATCCACGCAAAGTCGCCGAAGGCCAGGAGCCACCGCACGCATTCCTTCGTCCCTACGCCGACGTCTCGGCCGCGGCTCGCCGGGACGAACGCAGTCCATACACCCAGTCGCTCGACGGCAAGTGGCGGATCGCGATGGCGGACAACCCGTCGCAGGTCCCGCCTGGATTCCACGAGGACGGCTACGACGCGTCGCGCTGGCGCGAAGTGTCCGTCCCGCACACCTGGCAGACGGACGGTCTGGACCACCCGATCTTCCGCAACATCGCCACCGAGATCCAGCCCGACGACCCGCCGCGCGTCCCGCGTGACGTCAACCCGACCGGCGCCTACGTCCGCGACTTCACCCTGCCCGCGGACTGGACGGAACGCGAGACCTTCCTGCGCTTCGAGGGTGTCACGTCGGCGTACTTCGTCTGGGTCAACGGGAAGTACATCGGCTACGACCAGGGCGGCTACACGCCGGCGGAGTTCGACATCTCCTCCGCGCTGCGCGCTGGCCCGAACCGGATCGCCGTGCAGGTGCACCGCTGGAGCGCGGGCGCTTACCTGGAGGACGTCGACCAGTGGCGATACTCGGGCATCTTCCGCTCGGTGACCCTGCATTCGACGCCAGGGACGTTCATCCAGGACGTCGGGCTGACGACCGACCTCGACGCGACCTACACCGACGCCACCCTCAAGGCCGCGGTCGAGGTCGCCACCAAACCCGGCGGGACCACGGGCAAGCATCGTGTCGGGCTGAGCCTGCGTGACGCCGCGGGCAAGGAGGTCGGGACCGCGAGCGGCGAGGTGGAGGCGGGCGGCAAGACCGCGCTGAACCTGCCCGTCCGCAATCCGGCGAAGTGGACAGATGAGACGCCGAACCTGTACACGGCGGTGCTCACGTTGACCGCGCCCGACGGCCGTCTAACGCACATCACCAGCGAGACGGTGGGGTTCCGTGAGATCGAGATCCGCGACAAACAGTTGCTGGTCAACGGGAAACGGGTGCTCTTCAAGGGCGTCAACCGGGCGGAGACCGACCCCGACCACGGCAGGCACGTGCCCCGGCGCGCGCAGGAACGCGACGTCGAGCTGATGAAGCAGCTCAACGTCAACGCGGTCCGCACTTCGCATTACCCGTCGGACCCGTATTTCTACGAACTGGCCGACCGGCACGGGCTCTGGATCGACGACGAGATCGACATCGAGACCCACAACCACGAGAACTGCGCCCGGTACTGCCAGGCGAACGACCCGGCCTGGCGGGACGCGTTCTTCGACCGCATGATCGGCATGGTCGAGCGGGACAAGAACCACCCGAGCGTCTTCCTGTGGGACACCGGCAACGAGGCAGGCCTCGGCGCGCATCACTTCGCGCTGGCGGAATGGCTGGACGCGAACGAACCGACCCGGCCGATCTACCACCAGTCGAACAGCCCGGACGGGGACGCGCCGTTCGCGGACGTGTGGGGGCCGCGGTATCCGTCTCCGGAGAAGTTCGAGGAGCAGGCGAAGAACACCACCAAACCGCTGATCTTCGGCGAGTACGCCCACGCCATGGGCAACAGCCTCGGCAACTTCCGGGAGTTCTGGGACACGATCAGGGCGAATCCGCAGACCCAGGGCGGGTTCATCTGGGACTGGGCGGAGCAGAACATCCGGCAGCGCATCCGGATCACGCCCGATTCGTCGGGTAACGACATCTCGGCGCATCTCAGCGGGAAGCCGGAGCTGGTCGACGGCCATCGCGGCAAGGCGCTGGCCCTGTCCGGCCTGGACGATTTCGTGGAGGTCTACCGTGACCGGAAGCTCGACATCACCGGTAAGGCGCTGACCCTCGACGCCTGGGTGAAGCCGGGGAAGTGGACCGGCGATTTCCGCATCCTCGGCAAGGGCGACCACCAGTACGCGCTCAAGATGAAGACGCAGGACACGCTGGAGTTCTTCATCCACAGCGGAACGTGGCAGGCGGTGCAGGCGAAGGTGCCCGCCGATTTCTACGGCAACTGGCACCGGGTGAGCGGTACTTACGACGGAACCGCCCTGCGGCTTTATCTCGACGGCAAGGAGATCGCGAGCAAACCGTTCACCGGCGCGATCGACTCGTCTTCGGCCGAGGTCAACATCGGCCGTGACTTCGAGACGTCGTGGAACGACCCGTCGAGTATCGGCTGGATGGGCCGCGGCGCCGTCGACGACGTCCGCATCTACGACAAGCCGCTGTCCGCCGCGGAGCTGTCCGGCTCCACCCCGGCGGGCGGCGCCGTCCTGGCGCTGGACTTCGACAGTGTCGCGGACCGGGGGAGTCACCTGTCCTACGGCTCCAGTCTGTCCGGTGTGGACGGTCTGATCGACTCGGATCGTTCGGCGCAGCCGGAGACCGCGCAGATGGCGTGGGCGCATCAGCCGCTCCGGTTCGCCTACTCGGGTGGTTCGCTGTCGGTGACCAACGAACGGCAGTTCAAGGGCACCGACGAGCTGAACCTGCGGTGGCGGATCCAGGAAGGCTCCCGGATCGTCGCCCGCGGCGAACAGCCGTTGCGAGTCGATGCCGGGACGACCGGGCGGGTCGCCGTACCCGTGCCGCCGAATCCCGCGGACCGGGAGCGGTTCCTCACCGTCGAGGCGGTGACCACCCAGGGCAAGCCGATGCTCGCGCGGGGACACGTCCTGGCACACGACCAGTTCTCCCTCGGCGGGAAGCGGGTTCCGGGCCTGGACCGGTCGCCGCTCGACGGGAAGTCCGTCGACGTCGTCGAGGACGCGGGTTCGGTGACGGCGTCGGCGGCCGGCGTCACATACCGGGTGGACAAGGCCACCGGTGCGCTGGCGTCGATCCGGCACCAGGGCAAGGAGCTGCTGACGGCCGGGCCGAAGCTCGACGCGTGGCGGGCACCCATCAGCAACGAGACCTTCGCCTGGGGCAGGGCCGAGGGCGAGGACTGGCGCAAGGCGGGCCTGGATCGCTTGAAGACCACGGTCACCGGAGTGCGGGTCGAGAAGGACGGCTCGCGCGGCGTGCGGGTGATCGTGGACAGCCGGGTCGCGGCGCCGGACGTCACCGGGGCGTGGTTCGACCAGACGATGACCTACGCCGTCGACCGGTCCGGGACGCTGAGCCTCGGCAACCGAGTGATTCCGCAGGGGAGTGTGCGCACACTCCCGTATCTGCCTCGGATCGGTGTCTCGCTCGCGGTGCCGGACCGATACGACCGGTTCGCCTGGTATGGGCGGAAAGCCGAGAGCTACGTCGACCGGAAGGACGGGACGCCGATCGGCGTGCAGTCGAGCACGGTGGACCAGCAGTACGTCGAGTACCACCGGCCGCAGGACCACGGCAACCACACCGACAGCCGGTGGGCGCTGCTCAGCGACGGCCGGACCGGTGGCCTGCTGGTCGGTGGCGCGAACGACGTCAGCGTGACACCGTTCGACGATCTCGACCGGGCGGGGTATCCGTTCCAGTTGCAGCGCAACAAGGGCTGGTTCACGCTGCACGCGAGCCACGCGGTGACCGGTGTCGGTGACACGCCGAACCCGGTGCGGGAACGCAGCCAGGTCCAACCGGACAGCACGTACGAGTACACGCTGTCGCTTCGGCCGTTGACCCAGCAGGAAGCGCGGGCAGGGCTGCCGGCCGGCGGATGACCTCAGGAGATCGCGAGAGCCACTTTCGAGACGCGTGATGTCTCGAAAGTGGCTTTCGCGGCACCTCACGCCGCTAGCGGAACAATTTGTAATTGAGCACGATATAGCCGGAATTCTCGGCGATTTTGACATCGTTCGCGCTGAGCCACCCGACCGTTCCCTTGGATGTCCGCAGGCAATGTTGGACGCCGGCGGATATCACCGTGGGACCGGGAACGGTCCCCTTTCCCTCGGAAACGATCTTCGGGCACTGTATTTTTGCTTCCTGTTCGGTTCCGTAGTAATAGAACAGGCCCGTGCGATTGGCCGCCAGATAGCTTCCGCTGAAGTGGAGGTCCATGTCGCCGTTGGGTCCTGATGCGGAGACCGGGTTGGCGCGGGGTTGATCGAGGTCGACTCCCATGTCCGCGTCCAGCCTCACCTGCTCGGCGGGGGCTTCGGCGGGTTTGGTCTCCTGTTGCTGCGCGCTGGTGGCATTCGGCGACGTCGACGCCGCACCTCGGCCGTCGGCCCCCTTCGCCGGCTGCGCGCTGGTGTTGATGAGTGCCACGATCACCGCGCCCACCAAGCCCACCGTCGCAGTTATGACAGCCGCCAAAATAGCTCCACGCCGGCTGACGAGCGCCGCGGTCACCGCCGGATCCGGAGATTTGCCGTTTCTCGCCCGGTTGGTTTCCGACCGGTCGCGATCGTGGTTCGTCACATGGTCTCCCCTGTCAAAGATGCCGAAAGATGCTACAACAAGATCAAGGTGGCCTCGGGGTGAGTCTGCTCGACAATTCTCGGACTGAACCTGGGGTGATCCGGTCGTAGGACCTGGCGGCTCACTCGTTTCACCCTCTGGGGCTAAGCTTCGGTGCCGGAACGCGCACGGCCACAGCTGTCCGGGTGATGTCGGGTCGAGGCCGTCCTCTTCGCCGCCGCAGTCGCTAGTCTTGATCTTCGACTGCGAGGGAGACTGAATTCATGGCGGAATGGGCCGATCTGGTCGCGTTCGTACGGCACGAATATCGGGTGGTGAAGGACGAACCGGACGAAATCCGCATCCGGTTGTCCTACGGTGACGACGACTACGAAGAGCGGGCCCAGACCGTGGTCATCGCGCGGGAGGTCTTCGACCGCCGCGAGGACTGGGTGCAGATCGCGACGCCGTTCGCACGCGTCGACCAGGTCGATCTCACGACCGTGCTGACCGAGATCGGCAACACGATCGTCGTCGGGGGACTGGTGGTCATGGGCGAACACCTGGTGCTGCGCCATTCCCTGCCGTTGGTGAACCTCGACATCAACGAGTTCACCGACCCGCTCGAACTCGTCGCGGGCTCGGCGGAGCTGCTGGAGCAGCAGTTCACCGGACGCGACGACTACTGAGCCGCGTGACCTCGTCGAACGAGGTCACCCGCTCGCATTCCTCTTCCGTGAGCCTGTTGATCGCTGCCCGGTACGCCTGCGCTTGAGGCGTACCGGGCAGTTCGCCGTCGAGGAGAAGCGGAAGACCGAGTTCGAAACCGCAGCGCGCCCGCGCGCCGTAGCGGTGCCGGGTGCGGGCGACCGCGGTGGCGACGCGGAGCCCGTGCTCGGTGCCCGGCGGTGTGGCGGGCCGGTCGGTTTCGATGGCCGCGAAACGGAACCCGTCGGCCTGGTCGCATTTCTCGCAGCCGACGGGACCCGAGCCGAGCCCGTTGCCGCAGTCGGTGCAGGTCAACCTGTCGAAGGCGGCGTCGACGACTCGCCATTCGAACACGGAAGTGTCGGTGACGACCGATTCGGCGAGGTCGATCTCGTCGCTGGTCCCGGCTGCCACCCCGTATTCCGCGAGGAACAACCGCCAACGGTCCTCGATACTCGCTTCGACGGCGGCCAAGGCCTCGGCGGGGCGTCCGCCGCGCGGAAGAGTGGTCATGGCGAAGACTCGCTGTTTCGCGTGGATAAGGTGTGTGACATGGGTTCCTCGAGGTGGGGCGGGCTCGCGGCCCTGCTCGCGGGGTTCTTCGTGCTTCTGCTGGACACGACCATTGTCGCGGTGGCGAGCCCGAGCATCCAGGCCGACCTCGGCGGGGACGTCGCCGCGTTGTTCTGGGTGACGGCGGGTTATCTGCTCGCGTTTTCGGTTCCGCTGCTGGTCGCCGGTCGTCTCGGCGATCTCTTCGATCCCAAACGCGTCTACCTGTTCGGCATGGCGGGTTTCGGCGTCGCCTCGGCGCTGTGCGGGATCGCGCCGTCGATCGGATGGCTCATCGCGTTCCGAGTCCTGCAGGGCCTGGCGGCGGCCGCGATGTCACCGCAACCACTCACGTTGATCCGGCGGCTCTTCGCCGAAGACGAGCGGGGTCGCGCGTTCGGCATCTGGGGCTCGGTGGCGGCGGCCGCCACCTTGCTGGGTCCCATTCTGGGTGGGTTACTGACAGCGAGCCTGGATTGGCGCTGGATCTTCTGGATCAACGTGCCGCTCTGCGTCATCGCCGTGGTCGTGGGCATCCGCCTGATTCCGGGAAGCCAAGGAAGTGCGACACGCTTCGATCTGCTCGGAGCCGCGTCGAGTACGGCGGGTTTGAGTCTTCTGGTGTGGGCATTGCTGTCATGGAGCCCGCTTTCGCTGCCTGCGACCGCCCTCGCCGTCGCGCTGCTCGTCTGTTTCTGGTTCCGAGAGCGCAAGCAAGGCGAGGACGCCCTCGCGCCGTTGCGGCTCTATCGCTCGTCCGGGTATCTGTCCGCGAGCCTCGCGATGGCGTCGCTCGGTGCGACGGTTCTCGCGATGGCCCTACCCACGATGCTCTACATCCAAGACAGCCGCGGTTTCGGCCCGATGGAGGCCGCGATGGTCCTCGCGCCGGACGCCGTCGTCGCGATCCTGCTGTCGCCACCGGCCGGCCGCTGGGTCGACCGGGTGGGCGGGCGCCGGCCGGCGATACTCGGCATGAGCCTTCTCGCTACGAGCCTTCTGCTCATCGGGCTGGTAGTGGTCCTGAACCTGAATCCCTGGTGGATCTCGGTGGGTGCCGCGCTGCTGGGCGCTGCCAACGCGATGGCGTGGTCACCGCTGTCCGCGATCGCGATGGCGTCCGTCGGCCCCGCTGTCGCGGGCGGTGCCTCTGGTCTGTTCAACACGGTCAGGCAGGTGGGTGCGGTGGCCGGGGTGGCGGCGACCGGCGCGATCCTGGCGGGCCTCGAATCACGGCCGGCCTTGGCATTCGGTGTCGTGTTCGGGTTCATCGGTCTTGTCGCCGTTGGCGGTGTCGTGGCCGCGCTCCGGCTGCCTGGGCGCTCTCGGGTGATCGAGGTGGCTTGAGGCCACCCCTATGCAATTAGTCGGCTAATTGCGGTGGTTCGCGGGTTTGCTTGGGTCGCTACACGTTTTATGTGCCCTGCGGAGCGGATGGCGTCGCCTCCGGCGGTCTCGCAGTGGGGTTGCGAAAGCCACTTTCGCGACGTTGAGCGTTGCGAAAGTGGCTTTCGCAACGCTTATCGAAGACAGGGCGAGTGGTCGCTGGCTCGACGCGCTTGCCTTGTCTCGCATTTAGTCGACTAATTGCGTGACTCGCTCAGAGTGAACCGCTCTTGGCGACGGATTCACTCTCCAGTGTTGTACGCGCGTTTCGCTTGTTGCTTGAAATTACGAACATCTGTTCGATGGTTTTCGGTATTATGGAGGCGTGTCCGAGACTTTCCTTCCTGAGTTGCCGCAGGAGTTGTGGCGTGCCGGCAAGCTGGAGCTTGCGCATGGTGTGCAGCAGTCGTTGCGGGTGATTCGGATGGCCACCGCGGGTTTGGGGCGGTTCTTGGCGGAGGTCGAGTCTCGGGGCGCCAAGGATTTGTTCGGGTATGGCAGTACGGCGAGCTGGTTCGCGGAGTTGGCGGGGTTGTCGCGTGCTGAGGCGGGGGCGGTGGTGAAGCGGGCGGTGGCTTTGAACCCGACGCGGAACCTGGATGGCACCGAAGCCCCGGCTGAGGCGGGGGCGGTGGTGAAGCGGGCGGTGGCTTTGAACCCGACGCGGAACCTGGATGGCACCGAAGCCCCGGCCGTGGCACCCGCGGTGGTGAAGCGGGCGGTGGCTTTGAACCCGACGCGGAACCTGGATGGCACCGAAGCCCCGGCCGTGGCACCCGAGACGGCCGCGGTCGCCGCGGCTTTGAACCCGACGCGGAACCTGGATGGCACCGAAGCCCCGGCCGTGGCACCCGAGACGGCCGCGGTCGCCGCGGCTTTGAACCCGACGCGGAACCTGGATGGCACCGAAGCCCCGGCCGTGGCACCCGAGACGGCCGCGGTCGCCGCGGAGGGGCTGGTCGGGGATGAACGGATCGACCAGATCCTGGAGATCTTGAAGAGACTCCCTGCCGACACCTCCGCCGAGGATCGGGCGGTCGCGGAGAAGATCCTCGCCGACCTGGCCCCGACCGCCGGTCCGCAGCAGCTCGCCAAGGCCGAAGCGAACCTCCTGGGGGTGGCTGGACCCCGACGGCACCGAACCCCAAGACCCCGAACCCAAACAACCACGCCGGGAACTCACCCTGGAGCGCCGCAGGGACGGCTTCTGGAAACTCACCGGGCTGCTCGATGACGAGACCGGCGCCCGCACCGCCGCCGCACTCGAGGCCTACGCCCAGCCGCGGCCGGTCGACGAGTTCGGCCAAGCCGACCTGCGGATGAAATGCGAACGCCTGGGCGACGCCTGGGCCGAACTCCGGCCGGTCGACGAGTTCGGCCAAGCCGACCTGCGGATGAAATGCGAACGCCTGGGCGACGCCTGGGCCGAACTCCTCGACCTCGACGAGTTCGGCCAAGCCGACCTGCGGATGAAATGCGAACGCCTGGGCGACGCCTGGGCCGAACTCCTCGACCTGGCCATCGCGTGCCCGGACCAGCCCGGGATGAAATGCGAACGCCTGGGCGACGCCTGGGCCGAACTCCTCGACCTGGCCATCGCGTGCCCGGACCAGCCCGGCACCAGCGGCTACCGGACCTTGGTGCATGTCACCATCGGACTCGATGAGCTGAAATCCGGCCTCGGCACCGCCTGCCTCGACTTCGTCGGAACGATGACGGCGAGGGAAGCGCGGTTGGCCGCCTGCGACTGCCTGATGCTGCCGGTCGTGATGAGCACTGCTGGAGAACCCCTCGACGTGGGACGGCTCAGACGGTTCGTCACCCCAGGGCAAAGGCGCGCGTTGAACATCCGCGATGACGGTTGCGCCTTTCCTGGCTGCCATCGGAAACCGAAGAACTGCCACGCCCATCATATTGAGCACTGGGTGGACGGCGGGCCGACGGATCTTCGGAATCTCGTGCTGCTGTGCGGGTTCCACCATCGGCTGATTCATCACGGTGACTGGGAAGTACGGATGGCCGCCGACGGATTACCCGAGTTCATCCCACCCCAATACCGAGATCCGCTCCGACAACCCCGCCGCAACACCCTGCACCGCGTCTGAGCACCGACGAGCCCGCCGGCCACACCGGCGACGGGCCCTTCGGCATGCCCACGGGCAGAACGGAGCCTTGGACGGTATGGGTCTTCCCACCTGAATCGCGGTGGACGCTGATGCTGGCGATCATCGCGTCTGTGTAGCTACAGCCAGGTCGGAACGGTGGCCGACCGCAGCCACAACCAGAAGACCCGGCCACCAAACCCACGAACTCCGCCCTACGCCGCGGAATCCCACCAGTTCAGCACCCGGCTGCCAAACAGCGTCAGCCACTTCGAAGGCTCGCCCGCCGCGACGTCGACCTCGAACCACACCTGCCCGGCATGCCGGTGGGCCTGTAGCCAAGTCCCGTCCGGCTGCCGTGCGGCACGGATGCGTTCGACGGCGTCGGCCATTCGCGGATCCGGAGCCGTGCCGTCGTGCAGCGAAGCCTCGCGGAAGTAGTCGGCCGCGTTCAGCACGTCGTAGAACCAGCGGAACGGATAGGCGAAGACCGTGATCCACGGCGCGATCTCCGGACCGGTCGACAATCGCCGGAACAGCCCCCGCTCCAGCAGGTACTCCTCGCCCGAGCGCCGCGCGGACCGCGAAGCCGGAGTACCACCGGTCGCGGTTTCGAAGGCGAGCAGGCCTTTGAGCGAGTTCAGCGTCGAGTGCACGGACGAGCGCTGGGAACCTGAGATCCACTCGCAGTTCCAGCCACCGTCGGGTTGCTGATGCTCCGAGAACCACGTGACGAGCGGGGCGACGTCGGCACCGAGCCACAGGCCGTTCGCGAGGGTCCACGCGTTGATGCAGCAGTCGACCTCGCCACCCCAGTACGGGAGGTCGTCGTACTCCCACCGGCTGTTCCGAGCGAGGAGTTCGGCCGTCCCGGAAAGGGCCGCGGCGTCCATGCCCCACTCCCGCAGCGTGTTCAGCGACCACGTCGTCGCCGTCCACGGTTGTTCACCTTCCGCACCGGTGAATCCCGCGGGAAAGAACGCGCCGCCCGCCCACTGGCCGTCCGGGTCCTGGTGGGCGAGCAGCCGCGCGCCGAAGCCTTCGGTCGCGATCCGCGCCCGCGTCGCCTCCCAGACCTCGGGCGGTTCGTGCGCGAGGTCGCGTTCCACCTGCCAGCGCAGGGCGGGGTCCGAGTCGAGCAGCCACGGGAGCATGCCAAGACCTTAAGCCTGATGCCGCCGCGCGAGCGCCTCCGAACCTTGTGCGAGCAGGGTGACATCGGCGCCGACCAGCACGAACGAAGCGCCGGCGTCGAGGTAGCGCTGGGCCTGTGCCTGGTCGAACGCGTTGACGCCGACAGGTTTCCCCCGCGCGCGGACGGCCTCGAAGGTGCCCAAGACGGCCGCGGTGACGTCGGGGTGCGTCTGCTTTCCGAGCAGGCCCATCGAGGCGGCCAGGTCGGACGGCCCGACGAACACCCCGTCGACGCCGTCGACAGCGGCGATCTCGGCGGCCGCCGAGACTCCCGCCGTCGACTCGATCTGCACGAACAGCGACGTGAACTGCTCGGCCTTCGCGAGATAGTCCTCGACCCGGTTCCAGCGCGCCGACCGCGACAGAGCGCTGCCGACACCGCGCACGCCACGTGGCGGATAGCGGACGGCCCGCACGGCGGCCTCCGCCTCCTTCGCACTGTCGACCATGGGCACCAGCAGGTTCTGCGCGCCCAGGTCGAGCAGTTGCTTCAGCGCGACCTGGTCACCGGACGGGGCTCGCACCATCGGCGTGATGGGATACGCGGCGATCGTCTGCAGCAGCGACTGCACCGTCTCGAGCCCGGCGGGGGAGTGCTCGGTGTCGACGAGCAGCCAGTCGAGCCCGGAGCCCGCGCAGATCTCCGCGACGACAGGGCTGCCCGACGTGACCCACATGCCGATCAGCGGCCGCTCGCCCAGCCGATCCCGGAACGGCGGATCTAGACGAAGCGGCATGTGATGGCCCCCAGATCCCGGTAGTCGGCGGTCACGGTGTCGCCCGGGTGCACCCACATCGGCCGCGTGAACGACCCGGCCAGCACGATGTCGCCCGGATCGAGCTTGTCACCGTGCTGGGCGAGTTTGTTCGCCAGCCAGGCGACGCCGTTCGCGGGATGGTTCAGCACCGCGGCGGCGACCCCGGATTCCTCGATGGTCTCGTTGCGGTACAACAGCGCCGAAACCCACCGCAGGTCGACGGCGTCCACCGCGACCGGGTTGCCGCCGTACACCATCCCGCCCATTGCCGCGTTGTCGCTGATCGTGTCGACGATGGTCCGGCCCGCCATCTCGATCCGGGACGACAGGATCTCCAGCGCGGGCACGACGTACTCGGTCGCCCGCAATACGTCGAACACCGTGGCGTCCGGCCCCGAGAGGGAATCACGGAGGACGAAGGCCAGCTCGACCTCGATGCGCACGTTCGAGAACCGGCCGTGCTCGATCACGGAACCGTTCTCGAACACCATGTCCGCGAAGATGGCGCCGTAGTCGGGTTCGGTGATCCCGGTGGCGGCCTGCATGACCTTCGACGTGAGCCCGATCTTTCGCCCGACCGGACGGCGTCCCGCCGCGATACCCCGGCGCCGCCATTCGTTCTGCACGGCGTACGAGTCCTCGACGGTCATGTCCGGATAGCGCGCCGTCAGCAGCGGGATCGTCTCCCGGGCCTCCTCCGCGGCCGCCAGTTCGTCGGCGATCGCGGCGATCGTTTCCTGTTCGAGCATGTCCCCGCCTCAGAGCTGGTTGCCGAGTTTGTACTCGCCCTGTTTCCACGCCGGCAGTTCGCCTTCGTCGTCACCCTTGCGGGTGTACGAGAAGCCGTCGGCGCCGATGGTGACCTCCAGTTCGCTTTCCTCGGTCCGCGCGACCACGGGCTGCGGCTTGCCGTCGAGGTCGAGCACGAGCGAGGCGTCGGTGTACCAGGACGGGACCACCGGCGTGCCCCACCAGTCGCGGCGCTGGTTGTCGTGCACGTCCCAGGTGACGACCGGGTTGTCGGGGTCGCCGGTGTAGTAGTCCTGCGTGTAGATCTCGACGCGATGCCCGTCCGGATCGCGCAGGTACAGGTAGAACGCGTTCGAGACGCCGTGCCTGCCGGGGCCGCGTTCGATGTGGTCCGACATCCGCAGCGAGCCGAGTTTGTCGCAAATGGACAGGATGTTGTGCTTCTCGTGCGTGGCGAAGGCGACGTGGTGCATCCGCGGCCCGTCGCCGCCGGTCATCGCGGTGTCGTGCACGGTCGGCTTGCGGCGCATCCAGGCCGCGTACGTGACGCCCTGGTCGTCCTGGATGTCTTCGGTGACCCGGAAGTTGAGGTCTTCCATATGCTTCACCGCGAGCGGGACGTCCGGCGTGACCTGGTTGAAGTGGTCGAGCCGGACGAGCGCGCCCGGGACGTGCAGGTCGTAGCGCCAGCTGAGCCTGTCGACGTGCTGGACCTCGTGGAAGAACTCGAGCGGGAAGCCGAGGGGGTCCTGCACGCGCACCGAGTCGCCGATGCCTTTGGTGAACCCGTTCTCATTGCGTTCGACCCGGCAACCCAGTTCCGTGTAGAACGCGACGGCCTTGTCCAGGTCCTCCGGTGACCGCACCCGGTACGAGAAGGCCGCGACCGCCGCGACCGGACCTTGGCGCAGCACGAGGTTGTGGTGGATGAACTCGTCGATCGTACGGAGGCTGACCGTGGTCTCGTCCTCCTCGGTCACCGTGAGGCCGAGGACGTCGGCGTAGAACGCGCGCGACCGCGCCAGATCGGTGACGACGAGTTCCATGTACGCGCAGCGCAGGACGTCCGGCGGCGGTGATTTCGGGGTGGGGATCGGCTTCATTGCGTCATCCTTTGTGGACGGGGAACGGGGTCAGCCCTTGCCGAAGGCGGGGTTGTGCACCTCGCCGAGGTTGATGTGCACCGCCTGCTGGTCGGTGTAGAAGTCGATCGAGCGGTAGCCGCCCTCGTGTCCCAGCCCGGACGCCTTCACCCCGCCGAAGGGCGTGCGCAGATCGCGGACGTTGTTCGAGTTGAGCCACACCATGCCCGCCTCGACGGACTGCGCGAAGTTGTGCGCCCGTTTGAGATCGTTGGTCCAGACGTAGGCCGCGAGCCCGTACTTCGTGTTGTTCGCGAGCTCCAGCGCCTCTTCTTCGCTGTCGAACGGCGTGATCGCGACGACCGGGCCGAAGATCTCCTCCTGGAAGATCCGGGCGTCCGGTTTGACGTCGGCGAACACCGTCGGCGCCACGTAGTTCCCGCTCGGGAAGCCGTCCGGGCGGCCACCGCCGGCGACGAGCCTGCCCTCGGTCTTGCCGATCTCGATGTACTTCATGACCTTGTCGTAGTGCTCGGGGTGCACCAGCGCGCCGACCTCGGTCGCCGGGTCGCTCGGGTCGCCCACCTTGACCCGCTTGGCCTGCGCGGCGTAGCGCTCGACGAACTCGTCGTAGATCGCGCGCTCGACCAGGATCCGGCTGCCCGCTGTGCAGCGCTCGCCGTTGAGGGAGAAGACGCCGAAGATCGTCGCGTCGATCGCGGTCTCCAGATCGGCGTCGGCGAAGACGACGGCGGGCGACTTGCCGCCCAGCTCCATCGAGAGTCCTTTGAGGAACGGCGCCGCGTTGCCGAAGATCAGGCTGCCGGTGCCGCTCTCACCGGTGAACGAGATGAGCGGGACGTCCGGATGCTTCACCAGCGCGTCGCCGGCGTCCTCACCGAAGCCGTTGACGAGGTTGAACACGCCCGGCGGCAGCCCGGCCTCCTCGAAGATCTCAGCCCACAGCGAAGCGGAAAGCGGGGTGAACTCCGCGGGCTTGAGCACGACGGTGTTGCCCGTCGCGAGCGCGGGCGCGAGCTTCCACGACTCCAGCATGAACGGCGTGTTCCACGGCGTGATCAGGCCGGCGACGCCGATCGGCTTGCGGTTGACGTAGTTGATCTGACGGCCGGGCACCTTGTAGGTGTCGTCGGCCTGCGCGACTATCAGGTCTGCGAAGAACCGGAAGTTCTCCGCGGCCCGGCGCGCCTGGCCCAGCGCCTGCGAGATCGGCAGACCCGAGTCGAAACTCTCCAGCGCGGCCAGCCGCTTGTCCCGCGACTCGACGAGATCGGCGATGCGGTTCAGCACGCGCGACCGCTCGCGCGGCAGCAGCTTCGGCCAAGGCCCCTCGGTGAACGCCTTCCGCGCGGCGGCGACGGCGCGGTCGATGTCGGCCTTCTTCCCCGCGGCGGCCTGGACGTAGACCTCGTTGGTGACCGGGTCGAGCACGTCGAAGACGGCGCCGTCGGCCGAATCGGCGAGTTCGCCGCCGATGTAGTGCCGGATCCGCTCCGGGACACCGTCCGGGATCGGCCGGGGAGTGGTGGTGGTCAAGACTAGCCCTCCTCAGTCAGCGGTTCGCGCGCTCTCGAGCGTCCAAAAAGGCCTGCATGGTGGCCCAGCGGTGATTGCGCGCGGCGAATTCGATGTCGAGCGGATCGGCCTTCTCGGTGATCAGCCGGAGGATCTCTTCGTGTTCCTCGACCGACCGGTGCGCGCGGTCGGGCACGAACGCGAACGTGGAGTCGCGCAGCCCGGACAGCCGGGTCCAGCCCTGGTGCACGAGGTCGAGGATCTGCGGGTTCGGGCAGCATTCGAACAGCAGCGAGTGGAACTGCTGGTTCAGCGCGGTGAACTCGTGCGCGTCGAAGTGGTCCAGCAGCGTGATCATGCGCTCGTTCACCCGCCGCGCCCGCGCGATGTCCTCTTCGGACAGCCGCGGCGCGGACAGCGCGGTGGCGACCCCTTCGACGACACCGAGGGTCTGCATCGCGTGGACGTACTCGTTCTGGTCCACCATCGCCACGCGCGCGCCGACGTTGCGTTCGAAGGTCACCAGCCGTTCGGCCTCCAGCCGCCGGATCGCCTCGCGCACCGGGACTACGCTCATGTCGAGCGCGCCGGCGATCTCGGCGAGGACGAGCCGGTAGCCGGGTCCGTACTCGTGCCGGGCGATCCGCTCACGCAGCCACTCGTAGGCGAGTTCGGATTTGCTGGTCGTCTTCACTGCTTCTTCTGCCATGCCTCATACCTTTCCCGCCACAACGGGTTCAGCGGGAAGAGCCCCTCGATCGGGCGGCCCTGTCCGACCTGCTCGGCGATCCAAGCGTCTTCGTCCTCCTGGACGAGCGCCGCGTCGGCGATCTCTTCGGCCAGCGACGGCGGGATGACGACCACGCCGTCGTCGTCTCCGACGATGATGTCTCCGGGCAGCACGGTGGCCCCGCCGCAGGCGACCGCGACGTCGGTGTCCCACGGCACGTGTTTGCGGCCGAGGACCGCCGGATGCGGGCCCTGCGAGAACACCGGGAGGCCGGTCGCGGCGACGGCCTCGAAGTCGCGGACCCCGCCGTCGGTGATCACCCCGGCGGCGCCGAGGTAGCGTGCCCGGAGCGCCAGGATGTCCCCGAGCGTCCCGGAACCCTTGTCACCGCGGGCTTCGATGACGATCACCTCGCCGGCGCCGACCGAGTCGAACAGGCGCTTCTGCGCGTTGTAACCGCCACCGTGGGACTTGAAGAGGTCCTCGCGGTTCGGGACGAAACGCAGCGTCCGTGCCGTTCCGACGACCTTCGAGCCGGGCAGGTTCGGACGCACGCCGTCGATCGCGACGTTGTTCAGCCCGCGTTTGCGCAGCTGCGCCGACAAACCCGCGACGGGTGCGCGAAGAAGCTTGGCGCGCAGTTCCTCGCTGAGCGTGGGCGAGTTCTCTTCGACCTGTTCGACGGGCGTGCCCCAGGCCTCGGCGCGCTGCTTGTCGTCGACCTCGGGCAGGCTGCCGATGTCCGAAAAGGACCGGATGCCCTGGGTGACGGTGGTGTGGAGCCGTCCGCTGCTGAGGGAGGTGCCGGGAACGTCCACTTCGACCACGACGACGTCACCGGGGGAGACCACCGTCGAGCCGGCGGGGGTCCCAGTGAGGATGACGTCTCCCGGTTCGAGCGTGAAGTGCTGGGAGAGGTCGGAAACGAACTGCCGCAACGGGAAAAGCAGCCCGGCCGTGCTGTCCTCCTGCACCAGGTCGCCGTTCACCCACGTGCGGATGCGCAGCGACGAGGGATCGATGTCGCGCGCGTCGATGAGGCCGGGGCCGAGCGGGGTGTAGCCGTCGCCGCCCTTGGAACGGACGTTGGAGCCCTTGTCCGCGGCGCGCAGGTCGTAGAGGCCGAAGTCGTTCGCGGCGGTGACCGCGGCGACGTGGTCCCACGCCTTGTCCGGTTTCACCCACCGGGCCGTGGTGCCGATGACCAGGGCGATCTCGCCCTCGAAGGCCAATAGTTCGGTCCCGGCCGGACGTTCGACCGTGCCGCCGGACGTACCGATCGAGCTCGACGGCTTGAAAAAGTACGACGGGTTCGCCGGACGCCGCCCGCGCTGCTCGGCACGTGACGCGTAGCTGAGATGGACGGCGATGATCTTGCCCGGCCGGGTGGCCGTCGGACCGGACGGTGCCTCGTAAGTGCCCATGTTCCCCTGAATCCTCGAACCCTTGCTTCGTATCTAATAACGTATATGATTCCGTGCCACAGTGGCAAGGCGGTCACCGAGTGGCCTTCGCCTCGCCCGGGATCCCTGCGGGCCGCCACTCGCGTCAGGCCTATGTCAAAGGAGTCAAGGTGTCGAATCCAGCGCAGGATGAACGCACGCCCGGCCGGACCGCTCCACCGTCTTCCGATCGGCGCCGGGTCGCGTTCGCGACCGTCGTCGGTACCACGGTCGAGTGGTACGACTTCTTCGTTTACGCGTCCGCCGCCGGTCTCGTCTTCGGCAAGCTGTTCTTCTCCGGCCTCGGTGCCAACAGCACGCTCGTCTCCTTCGCCACGGTGGGCGTGAGCTTCCTGTTCCGCCCGCTCGGGGCGTTCCTCGCCGGGCACTTCGGCGACAAGTACGGCCGCCGGGTCGTCCTGGTGCTCACCCTGATCCTGATGGGCGTCGCGACCACGCTGATCGGCGTGCTCCCGACGTTCGATCAGATCGGTGTCCTCGCGCCGGTACTGCTGATCCTGCTTCGGATCCTGCAGGGCGTTTCGGCGGGTGGTGAATGGGGCGGCGCTGTCCTGATGGCCGTCGAGCACGCGCCCTCCAAGCGCAGGGGCCTCTTCGGCGCCTCGCCGCAGATCGGTGTCCCGCTCGGGCTGTTGCTGGCCTCCGGTGTCCTGGCGCTGACCAGCCTGCTCGTCCCGGGGCAGGCGTTCCTCGACTGGGGCTGGCGGATCCCGTTCCTGCTCAGTGTCGGGCTGATCCTGGTCGGCCACTACGTGCGGCGCCGCGTCGAGGAGAGCCCGGTCTTCCGGGAGATCGCCGAACGGCGCGAGCAGACCAGGACGCCGATCATCCAGCTGTTCCGTAAGCACGCCGTGCTCGTTCTCGTCGCCGCGCTGGTGTTCGCGGGCAACAACGCCGTCGGCTACATGACCACCGGCGGCTACATCCAGGACTACGCGACCAACCCGAAGGGCCCGATCGGCCTCGACCGCGGTCCGGTCTTGTGGGCGGTGACCGCCTCGGCGGCGACCTGGCTGCTGTCGACGTGGGCGGCGGGCGCGGTGTCCGACCGGATCGGCAGGCGGCGCACCTACGTGGTCGGCTGGATCGCGCAACTCGCCGGCGTCGCGCTGCTCTTTCCCTTGGTGGACACCGGGAACATCGTGTTGCTGGCGCTGGGCCTGATCATCCTCAGTGTCGGGCTCGGGTTCACCTACGGCCAGCAGGCGGCGTTCTACGCGGAGCTGTTCCCAGCGTCGATCCGGTTCTCCGGTGTTTCGATCTCGTACGCGCTCGGTGCGATCCTCGGCGGCGCGTTCGCGCCGACGATCGCCACCGCGCTGGTCGACGCGACCGGCACATCGGTGTCCGTGGCCGTCTATCTGGGCGGGATGACCGTCATCGGCCTCATCGCCACCTTGCTGCTGCGTGACCGGTCGGGAATCCCGCTCGGGCCGGACCACGAAGCCGAGCAGGCGGTCAGCCCGCTGCGCTTCTCGAAGTGATCCCGCCGTCCGTGACGCTCACCCGCCGAGAGCGTCACGGACGGCCTTCGCCGCCGCCTTGAGCCGCTCCGCGAGCTCGGCGGGGGTTCGCGTGCTGGACAGGTAGACGACCGCGAGCGCCGCGGGAGCGTGCCCGCGCAGGGAGAGTGGCACGGCCACCGAGCTGAGGTTCTCGATCACCTCGCCGTGGCTGTCCGCGTAGCCGCGGTCGGTGACTTCCTTGATCCCCTCCGGCCAGTCCTCTTCCGGTAGCTGGGAAAGAATCGCGCGGCCGGGAGCGCCCGCGGTGAACGGATGCCTGGACCCCGGGCGCTGCGCGACGGACGCGACGGCGTGCCGGGGTTCCACGCTGACCAGGGTCACGCATTCCTCGCGGTCCATCACCGCCACGAAACACGTCATGCCGAGTTCGTTCGCGGCCGCCGTCAGCTCCGGCAGGGCCGCGGCCTGCAGATCGTGTTTGACCCCCGCCGCCAGCGCGGCAAGCCGCGCGCCCAGTTCGTATTTCCCCGCGGGTTCCCGCGCGAGGAGCCCGTGCTCTTCGAGGGTGCGGATGAGCCGGTACGCGATCGACCGGTGCACGCCGAGCCGTTCGGCGATCCGGTCGACACTGAGCGGTTCTTGGGCGTCGGCAAGGACTTCGAGGACACGGATGCCGCGGCTGAGCGTCTGGGACGTGCTCGCGGTCTTGCGGGACTCCGAAATCATTGTATACGATCCATTTCGATAGTTGAACTGGCTGTTCGATTATAGAACAGGAACCGACTGGGTGGTCACGATGTCACGCGAAACCAGTTTCTCGCCGGGTTCGAGCCTGTACCGGCCACCCGCGCAGTTCTTCCGAGGCTGTCTCGGCCGGTTCGCGACGGGAGTGGCCGTCGTGACCTTCGACGCCGCCACGAAACGGCACGGCCTGACGGTGAACTCCTTCACCGCGGTCTCGATGGATCCGCCGCTCGTGCTCGTCTCCATCCAGCGCACCGTGAAGAGTCACGACCTGCTCGCCGGGCGCCCGTTCGCGGTCAACGTCCTCGGCGCCGAACAGGAGGCGCTGGCGATGAACTTCGCCGGCCGCCCGACCCCCGAAGGTGCGCCGACGTGGGTCGAAGGCGGGCACGCGCCGCGGCTCGGCGGCGTCCTCAGCTGGTTCGACTGCACGCCGTGGGCCGCCTACGACGGTGGCGACCACACCCTGTTCCTCGGCGAGGTGCAGGAGTTCGACTACCGCTCCGGCGACGCGCTCGGCTTCGTCAACGGGCAGTTCTCGACCATCCACGAATCCGCGCAAGGCCACGAATCCCTGTTCTGACAACGACGTCCACCCGAGAAGGAGCACGACATGGGAGCCCGTACCGGACAGCAGTACCTCGACAAGCTCAACGCGATGACGCCGGAGTTGTACGTCGACGGCGAGAAGGTGACTTCGAAGGTCGCCGAGCACCCGGCGTTCCGCAACAACGCGCTGACCTACGCGAAGCTGTTCGACCTTCAGCACGATCCGGCGCACCGTGACGTCCTGACCTACGAATCGCCGACCACGGGGGAGCGGGTCGGCACGTCGTTCCTGGTGCCGCGCAGCGAGGAAGACCTCAAGCGCCGTCGCGCCGCCTTCTCCGTGTGGGCCCAGTACTCCAACGGTTTCCTCGGCCGCACCGGCGACTACATGAACTCGTCGCTCACCGCGCTCTCGACCGCGAAGAAGTTCTTCTCCCAGGCCGATCCCGTCTACGGCGAACGCATCCAGAAGTACTACGAGATGGCCCGCGAGAACGACCTCCTCGCGACGCACACCCTGATCCCGCCGCAGGTCAACCGTTCGGTGTCGGGCAGCCAGCAGGGTGGCGGCAACCTGTCGGCGAAGGTGGTCGAGGAACGGGAAGACGGCATCGTCGTCCGCGGCGCCCGGATGCTCGCCACCATCGCGCCGATCGCCGACGAACTCCTGGTCTTCCCGTCGACGGTTCTGCGCGGTACTCCTGAGGACGCGCCGTACTCGTACGCTTTCGCCGTCCCGAACGACGCGCCCGGCCTCAAGTACTTCTGCCGGGCCGGGCTCGACCACGGCCGATCGCATTTCGACGAGCCGCTCGCCTCCCGCTTCGAGGAGATGGACGCGGTCGTGGTGTTCGACGACGTCTTCGTCCCGAACGAGCGGGTCTTCCTCTTGGGACACCCGGAACTGTGCAACGCCTGGTACTCCGAGACCGGCGCCGGCGCGCTCATGACCCACCAGGTCGTCACGCGCACGCTGGCCAAGACGGAGTTCTACCTCGGCCTCGCCAGTGAGATCGCCGCCGCCATCGGCATCGGTGGCTTCCAGCACATCCAGCAGGACCTGTCGGAGCTGATCTCCTACGTCGAGATCGAAAAAGCCGTGCTGCGCGCGGCGGAGGCCGACGGGAAACTCAGCGAGGACGGCGTCTTCCTGCCCAAGTGGGAAGTCCTCAACGCCGCCCGGAACTGGTACCCCACGAAGGTCTCGCCGCGGCTGACCGAGATCATTCGCAAGTTCTCCGCCTCGGGGCTCATGGCCCTGCCGGGTGAAGCGGACTTCGAGGCCGAGGGCCGTCCCGACATCGACACGTACCTCCAGTCGGCCACCCTGCCGGCCAAGGATCGCGCGCGGCTGTTCAAGCTGGCGTTCGACGCGTCGGTCTCGAGCTTCGCCGGACGGGAGTCGCTGTACGAGTACTTCTTCTTCGGCGACCCGGTGCGGATGGCGGGCGCCCAGGTGAACGCGTACCCGAGGGAGGCGCTGCAGGAACGCGTCCGAGAGCTGCTGGCACGCGACGAGTGACGGGTTCTCCTCGTGTGAGGCAGCGACGGTCTTAGCCAACGGTGTCCGCCGGCTCCCGGCCGCTGTTGATCCTGCGCCAGGGGTCTGGAGGCGGCGTCGCGAAAGCCACTTTCGGGACACCAGACGTCTCGAAAGTGGCTTTCGCGACATGATCACCAGGCGGTCCCGGGCCCGGCCAAGCCCAGCACAACCCCGGTACCAAGCGGGTCAGGACTGCTGCTTGTCCCGCCATGCGATCCAGGACCGCAGNTGCGCCAGGGGTCTGGAGGCGGCGTCGCGAAAGCCACTTTCGGGACACCAGACGTCTCGAAAGTGGCTTTCGCAACCCCAGTCAAGCCCAGTCCGCGCCACCGAGCCGTCCTAGCCACTCACGAGGCCGGCGTGGGCGGGGACACGCCCGGGACGCAAGAACTTGATTCATTCCAGAAAATGGGCCAGACTGCGGCCGTGCCCACGACCCCGGACTTCGAGCGGATGCTGCGCGGGGCCTCCCTGCGCGTGACGCGTCCCAGGGTGGCCGTGCTGACAGCGGTACGCGACCACCCGCACGCCGACACCGACTCGATCATCGGGGCCGTGCGCGCGGAACTCGGCGAGGTCTCTCACCAGGCCATCTACGACGTGTTGCGGGCACTGACCGCCGCGGGTCTCGTGCGGCGGATCCAGCCGTCCGGATCCGTGGCACGGTACGAGTCCCGGGTCGGGGACAACCACCACCACGTCGTGTGCCGGACCTGTGGTGCCATCGCCGACGTCGACTGCGCCGTCGGTCCCGCACCCTGTTTGACCGCGTCGAACGACCAAGGCTTCGTGATCGAAGAGGCCGAGGTCATCTACTGGGGCCTGTGTCCCGACTGTGCCATCGAACCCCGTTCCTGAGCCCTGCAGTTCTGATTCCCCGGAAGGATTCCCGTGTCTGACAGCCCGGACGCCGTCATCGGCGAAATGAACGAAGAGAGCGCGGGCGGCTGCCCCGTCTCGTCGGGCCGCCGCAACCACCCCACCGAAGGCGCGGGCAACCGCGACTGGTGGCCGAACCAGCTCAACCTGAAGATCCTCCGGAAGCACTCGGCCGCGTCCGACCCGATGGACGCCGGGTTCGACTACGCCGCCGAGTTCAAGACCCTCGACCTCACCGAGCTCGCGAAGGACGTCGACGCCGTCCTCACGACTTCGCAGGACTGGTGGCCCGCGGACTTCGGCCACTACGGCGGCTTCATGATCCGCATGGCGTGGCACAGCGCGGGCACCTACCGCATCGAGGACGGCCGCGGTGGCGCGGGCGCGGGCATGCAGCGGTTCGCCCCGCTCAACAGCTGGCCGGACAACGGCAACCTGGACAAGGCCCGCCGCCTGCTCTGGCCGGTCAAGAAGAAGTACGGCCGCAAGATCTCGTGGGCCGACCTGATGATCTTCACCGGCAACCGCGCCCTGGAGACCATGGGCTTCAAGACCTTCGGCTTCGCCGGTGGCCGCGCGGACGTCTGGGAGCCGGACGAGGACGTGTACTGGGGTCCCGAGCGCACCTGGCTCGGCGACGAGCGCTACACCGGCGACCGTGAGCTGGAGAACCCGCTGGCCGCCGTGCAGATGGGTCTCATCTACGTGAACCCGGAAGGCCCGAACGGCAACCCGGACCCGCTGGCCGCCGCCCGCGACATCCGCGAGACGTTCGGCCGGATGGCGATGAACGACGAGGAGACCGTCGCGCTGATCGCCGGCGGCCACAGCTTCGGCAAGACGCATGGCGCGGCCGACCCGGACAAGTACGTCGGCCCCGAGCCCGAAGGCGCCTCGATCGAGGAGCAGGGCCTCGGCTGGAAGAACACCTTCGGCAGCGGCAAGGGCCGCGACGCGATCACCAGTGGTCTCGAGGTCACGTGGACGCCGACCCCGACCCAGTGGAGCAACTGGTTCTTCCACAACCTCTTCGAGTACGAGTGGGAGCTGACCAAGAGCCCGGCGCGCGCCCACCAGTGGGTCCCGAAGGACGGCAAGGCGAAGAACACCGTGCCGGACCCCGAGGACGGCAAGCTCAACCGCGCGCCCGGCATGCTCACCACCGACCTGGCGCTGCGTTTCGACCCGGTCTACGAGCAGATCTCGCGCCGGTTCTACGAGAACCCGGACCAGTTCGCGGACGCCTTCGCCCGCGCCTGGTTCAAGCTGACCCACCGTGACATGGGCCCGATCCAGCGCTACCTCGGCCCGCTGGTGCCGCAGGAGACGCTGATCTGGCAGGACCCGGTGCCCGCCGTCGACCACGAGCTGATCGACGACGCGGACATCGCCTCCCTCAAGGAGAAGCTGCTCGCTTCGGGCCTTTCGGTCTCGCAGCTGGTCTCCACCGCTTGGGCGTCGGCCTCGACCTTCCGCGGCAGCGACAAGCGCGGTGGCGCGAACGGCGCCCGCATCCGCCTCGAGCCGCAGCGTGACTGGGAGGTCAACGACCCGCAGACGCTGTCCCAGGTGCTGCGGACCCTCGAGGGTGTCCAGGAGGCGTTCAACAGCGCCCAGACCGGCGGTAAGAAGGTCTCGCTCGCCGACCTGATCGTGCTGGGCGGCGTCGCCGCCGTCGAGCAGGCCGCGAAGGAGGGCGGCTTCGAGGTCACCGTGCCGTTCACCCCGGGCCGCACCGACGCGACGGAGGAGCAGACCGACGCCGAGTCGTTCGCCCCGCTGGAGCCGACCGTCGACGGGTTCCGCAACTACCGCGGCAAGGGTCACCGTCTCCCGACGGAGTACCTGCTCATCGACCGCGCGAACCTGCTGAACCTGAGCGCGCCCGAGATGACCGTCCTCGTCGGCGGTCTGCGGGTTCTCGGCGCCAACGCCCAGCAGTCCAAGCACGGCGTGTTCACCGAGAAGCCGGGGTCGCTGACCAACGACTTCTTCGTGAACCTGCTCGACATGGGCGTCCAGTGGACCGCCACGTCGGAGGACGCGGAGACCTTCGAGGGCCGCGATTCCGCGACCGGCGAGGTCAAGTGGACCGGTACCCGCGCCGACCTCGTGTTCGGGTCCAACTCCGAGCTTCGCGCGGTGGCGGAGGTCTACGCCAGCGACGACGCCAAGGAGAAGTTCGTCCGTGACTTCGTTTCCGCGTGGGACAAGGTCATGAACCTCGACCGGTACGACCTGGTCTGAAGCTGATCCGAACGTCCGGGCCCGTCGCATTCCGCGGCGGGCCCGGACGTTTTCATTGGTGCTGCATATCCGGTTCCGGGTAGTCGCCCGCCTTGCGTTCGAGCGCGGTGGTGAAGACACCCAGCGCGATCATGCCGACGCCCAGGCCGAGATGCAGCCAGTTGTCGGCGACGTTGAACGGCAGGAAGTTCCCCGGGCTGCTCTGCGGGATCGCCAGGCCGATGATCCACAGAAGCAGGTAGCTCCCGCCGCCGACCATCAGGAAGATCCGGGAAGCGGCGCGTTTGCGCGCGGCGAGCACGCCCACCACGCCGAACAGCAGATGCACCAGGTTGTGCAGGATCGACACGGCGAAGACGCCGAACAACCGGGCTTCGGAATGGTGCCCGGCGAATTCGAGCCCGTCGTAGCCGGTGGTGATGCCCGGGATGAAGCCGAGGACGCCGACCACGAGGAAGACCGCGCCGACGGCCAACGCGGCCACTTGCGGCGGGCGCCGCGCGGTCGCGGTCATGATTCCCGACCACCCGGTTCCCGGGTCTCGTCCTGCTCGACGCTCTTGCGTTGTTCCGACGGCGAGTTCGGGTCGTCGCCGGGGTCAGCGCCTTCGGCCGGGTCCGAGGGGCGGGAGTCGCGCGCCGTGTCTTCTCGTTCCATGTCCGCCGGGTACCCCTGGTGTGCGGGGATAATCCTCGGCTTCCGGCGCGCGGCCGGCCACCGGTTCGGCCAGACTGGGATCCGGGTTGCGAGCGGTGAGCGGGAGGAACGGGTGCCGGATCTGCTGGCGGCGGGAGGCTGGGGTCTGCTGGCCGGGTCGGCGTTGCTGCTCGGTGCCGTGGCCGGTTTCCTGATCCGGATTCCGGGCAGGGTGGTGGCAGGCGTCATGGCCTTCGGGAGCGGCGTGCTGATCTCCGCCGTCTCCTTCGAGTTGATCGCCGAGGCGCACGAAAGGGGAGGCTTCCTGCCGGCCGCGCTCGGTGCGCTCAGCGGTGCGCTGGTCTACACCGTCGCGAACGTCGGGCTCGCCCGGCGAGGCGCCCGGCATCGCAAACGCTCGGGTGACCAGCAACCGTCCGAGGCCGAGCAGGCGGGCTCCGGAACCGCCATCGCGCTGGGCGCCCTGCTGGACGGAATCCCGGAATCGATGGTGATCGGCACCAGCCTGCTCGGCGGCGGAAGTGTCAGCGTCGTGACCGTGGCCGCGGTGTTCATCAGCAACGTCCCGGAAGGGCTGTCCAGCGCCGCGGGGATGAAGCGGGCCGGCCGGAGCCCGCGCTATGTCTTCGCGCTCTGGAGTGGCATCGCCGTGCTCAGCGGTATGGCCGCGTTGCTGGGCTACGGCGTCCTCGGCGAAGCCTCCGGTGCCACCCTCGCGGTGATCACCGCGATCGCGGGAGGTGCCATCCTCGCGATGATCGCCGACACGATGATCCCCGAAGCCTTCGAGGACGCGCAGTTGTGGACCGGGCTGATCACGGTCGCGGGCTTTCTGACCGCTTTCGGCCTTTCCCACCTCGGGTGATCGGCGATCAGACCTCGCCGGAAGCCAGCAAGCTCAGCAGTTCGGCGTGCCCGGCCTGGGTGATCAGGCTGGCGGCGTCGAAGTAGATGCGCTCGTTGGTAATCCGGTCCTCGTCGAAGAAGAACACCGCGATGATCGGCACCCGGAACGCCTTGCCGGTGGGCGGGCGGCCGTAGAACTCACCGAGGTTGGTGCCGAGCAGGTCGAATTCGACGATCACCGACTCGTCGGCGAAGTGATACCGGACGTTGTCGTGCCGCTGGTCCGGGAACGCAGTCCGGGTCATGCGGTAGTACGCCATGACCTCTTCGTCGCCGTCGAAGATCTGCCCGGTGGCCATGATCTCGTAGTGCGGATGGCCGTTGAAGGTGCCCAGCGTGCGGTCGAACTCGTGGGCCACCTCGGTGTCCATGTGCTCTTCGATGATCTTGAGGCGGCGCTCGCGCAGGTCTTCGCTGATCACTGGTCCTCCGGGTCGGTCCTGGTCGCGATCCGGAGCCTACCGCCCGCGGCCTCGTCGTCGGTGCCGTAGAGCAGGCTGCCGCACGAGCGCGACAGGCACGTCATGGCCTCGATCTTGTGGCCGGGGAAGTCGCCGATCTTCACCGGGACAGGGGAGAGGGCGATCGAACCGTCGGAACGGAGGACGCCGGCCTCGTACACGGCCGAATCGAAGGGGCCTTCGTCGCCGGGGTCCGAGGCGGCCGAGATCAGGACGCGGTCGTCCGCGGTGATCTCCACGTCCGAGGTGTGCCGGACGTGGGTGGCCGGGTACGTGACGCGGAACGGGATCGACTTCGGCTTCTTGAAGGAGAGCTTCGAGACCGAGAACTCCGCCGAGTAGAGCGTGGCCGGGCGGGCGTCCTGGCCGCGGTCCGCCCAGACCGCGAACAATCGGTCATTCACCTTTTTCAGCGCGAAACCCTCGTAATTGTCCTCCGGATCACCCTTCGGTACCTGGAAAGTGCCGAGTACTTTCAGGCGCCTGTCCTTCAAGGTGAAGTGAAAGCCTTCGCCGTCGCTGGCCAGTGCGACGAATTCGCCGTTCTTCCCCGGTACGGGTTCGGCCGCTTCGAGATCGACCGGTAGCTCTCCTGGCCAGTCGATGGTGTCCACCTTGGACACCTTGCCGTGGTCGAGACGAACCCGGACGGCGCGATTCTCGCCGGGTTTCTTGTTGTCCCGGAGGACAAGTGCGTCGATCCGGTCGTCGTCCCGGTCGAGGACGGCGATACCGCTGGCGCCGGACGTCATGCCGGTGCCGATGGATTCCCAGCCGTCGTCGGCCAGTGCGGCGGACGGCAGGAACAGGGGAATGGTCAAGGCCGGGAGAATCGCGAGGGAGGCGAATTTCATGTCGCGCCCCGTTCAGCCGCAGGACAGGGTGCCGGCGCGCAGCGCGTGGCCGCCCTCGTTGCCGTCGTCGGCCCAGACGACCTGCTTGCTCCCGGAGGCGCACGTGGCCGAGATCGCGAACCCTTCGTTGTTGTAGTCCGGCATCCCGGCCGGACGGTCGTAGGTGGCCGTGACGGCGAACTTGCCCTGCGCGTCGACGGCCAGCGTCGTCGAGTCACCGCCACAGGTGTCGTCGCAGACCGCCCACAGCTTGCCGGTCGAAGCCTCGTACTCGAGTTCCATGATCGAGCCGAGCCCGCTCGCGAAACTCGCGACCCGGGTGTACTTCCCGCCCGCCTGGTCGAGCGCGTAGGCGTAGATCATCCCGTTGCTTTCGAGGCCGACGAGGTAGAGGCCGGTGCCGTGGCCGGGATAGGTGCTCGGGTTGTACGGCGCCTTCGTGCGCTGATCCACGAATCCCTTGGCGGTGAGGGCGCTGTCCGGGACCCACGAGACGGCTTCGAGGCCGTCGTTGGCCGACACCTTCGGCAGGTCCGCCGTCAGGTTCCATTCGGCCTTGGCACTGAGCGTCTTGGCCGAACCGGACACGTCGTACCGGAGCACCTTGAGGGCGCTCGTCTTGCTGTTGTCGCCGTCGCGTTCGGTGGCCGCGACCACGCCGTCCGGGGTGGCGACGACGGCTTCGGCATCGGGGTCGCCCTTGCCGTCGCGGTAGCGCAGTGCCTTGCCCGACGACCAGCCGTTGGTGGTGTCCGGCCGCCACTTGGCGCCGTCGCGCACGAGGCGGTACAGCGTCCCGGGACCGTTCTTGACCGCCCACAGGACATCGGGACTGCCGAAGGACAGGCCGCTCATGTTGCCGCCGAGGACGTTCGAACCGTCGGCGTTCGTGACGGCTGAAGCGCCAGGCCAGGGGCTGTTCGCCAAAGTGCTCGCGGCGGCGGGCGTGGCGGGCAGGACCAGGAGGGCGGCGGCTACGGCGGCCACGGCGGCGGGCCGGATCCGGCGGGTTGATCGGGGCATTCGCGCTCCTTCGGGGCGGACGAAGTGGGTCGCGGCGTGTCTTCACAAGTTAAGTAAGTTTCCTTACGAATACAAGATATCGCCAGGTTCCCACGAAATGAAGCAACGTTGGATTTACAAATGGTGACCACTTGTCAAACCTGATGTACATCGCCTACAGTTTTGTAAACCCAGCCAATGGAGGAGGGTGCGATGAGCGAGATGACGGGCACGATCCCGGCGGGCTCGACCGAACGGTGGACGGACCGCAAGCGGTACCTCTGGCTGATCGGATTGGTGGTCCCCTCGCTCGCCTTCCTGGCCATCGGGCTGTACGCGGCCACCGGCTGGGGCGTGTGGTTCTGGATCGGGCCGATCGTGATCCTGGTGATCGTGCCGCTGATCGACCTGCTCGCCGGGCTGGACCGCAGTAATCCGCCCGACGACGTGATCGAACGGCTGGAGAAGGATCGCTACTACCGGTGGATCACCTTCGCCTTCCTGCCCATCCAGTACGCGGGTTTCGTGCTCGCGTTCTGGCTGATCGCCCGCGGCGACCTGTCCGTCGCGGACAAGATCGGGCTGGCGATCTCGATCGGCTGCATCGGTGGTATCGGCATCAACACCGCGCACGAACTGGGGCACAAGAAGGAGAGCCACGAACGCTGGCTGTCGAAGATCGCGCTGGCGCAGAGTTTCTACGGCCACTTCTACATCGAGCACAACCGCGGCCACCACGTCCGGGTGGCGACCCCGGAGGATCCGGCCAGCAGCCGGGTGGGGGAGAGCTTCTACCGGTTCTGGCCGCGCACGGTGTTCGGCTCGCTGAAATCCGCGTGGGGCCTGGAGCGCAAACGGTACGCCCGGCGCGACCGGCATCCGTTCCGCATCGGCAACGACGTGCTCAACGCGTGGCTGATGTCGGCGGTGCTGTGGGCGGCGATGACCGTGTGGCTGGGGCCGGGGATCCTGCCGTATCTGGTGATCCAGGCCGTGATCGGCTTCTCGCTGCTGGAGGTCGTCAACTACATGGAGCACTACGGCATGCGGCGGCAGAAGGTCGGCCCGCCGAACCGGCGCCGCTACGAACGGGTGGACCCCAGCCACAGCTGGAACTCCAACAACATCGCCACCAACGTGCTGCTCTACCACCTGCAGCGGCACAGCGATCACCACGCCAACCCGACCCGCCGCTACCAGACGCTGCGTGATTTCGCGGAATCGCCGGTGCTGCCGACGGGCTACGCCGGGATGATCGTGCTGGCGCTGTTCCCGCCGGTGTGGCGGCGCGTGATGGACCCGCGCGTCCTCGCGCATTTCGACGGCGACATGTCCCTCGCGAACATCCAGCCCTCGAAACGGGCAAAGATCCTGGCGCGCTACGGAACACGCGTCACCGCGCCCTCCCGGGTCGTCGCCGACACCCACGGCGACGCGACCGAAGGCGGGATGTGCCCGGGCTGCGGGTACGTCTACGACGAGAAACTCGGCGACCCGCGCGAGGGTTTCCCCGCCGGAACGCCGTGGTCGGCGATCCCGGATTCGTGGTGCTGCCCGGACTGCGGCGTGCGGGAGAAGGTCGATTTCGTGGCACCGGGGAGGGTCGGAGCATGATGAGGATCGAGGCGGACCGCGCGAAATGCGACGGGCTGGGTATGTGCGAGGCGATGGCGCCCGATTTCTTCGAGGTGGGCGAAGACGGGACGGTCGTCGTGCTCGACGAGCGGCCCGGTGAGGAACACCGCCAGGACCTGTCGGCCGCCGTCGACGCCTGCCCGGTCCTCGCCTTGAGGCTGCGGGACTGACCGTGGCACTCGTCGTCGTGGGAGCGTCGCTGGCCGGACTGCGCGCGGTCGAGGCCGCGCGCCGGGACGGGTACCGGGGGCGGATCGTGCTGATCGGCGCGGAGGACCGCCCGCCCTACGACCGGCTCCCGCTGTCGAAATCCTTCCTGGACATGGAAGGCCCCGAGCGGGTCGACCCCTTCCACACCGAAGCCGCGCTGCGCGACGAGTTCGGCGTCGAACTGTTGCTCGGCGCGCCGGCGGACGGGCTCGACACCGCCACCCGCGAGCTGTCGGTCGGCGGGAGGACGGTTTCCTACGACGCGCTGGTGATCGCGACCGGCGCCACCGCGCGGCGGCTCCCCGGAAGCGACGGGATCGCGGGGGTCCACACACTGCGGACCGCCGAGGACGCGCTCGCCGTCCGTGCCGCGCTCGACGACGGCGCGCGCACGGTCGTGATCGGGGCGGGTTTCATCGGCTCGGAAGTCGCCGCCGCGGCCCGGAAACGCGGGCTGCCGGCGACGATCGTGGAGGCGCTCGACGTCCCGCTGACCAGGTCTGTCGGAGCCGAGGCCGGCGCGGTGTGCGCTTCGCTGCATCGGGAGGCGGGCACCGAACTGAGGTTGTCCACGACGGTCACCGGCCTGGAATCCGGCGGCGGTGCGGTGACCGGTGTCCGGCTTTCGACCGGTGAGGTGCTGCCCGCGGATCTCGTGGTCGCCGGCATCGGCGTCGTCCCGGCCACCGGCTGGCTGGCGGGGAGCGGAGTCCCGCTCCACGAGCGCGACGGTGGCGTGGTGTGCGACGCGACGCTTTGGACCGGAATCCCCGGTGTGTACGCCGCCGGGGACGTCGCGCATGCCTCGAACCCGTTGTTCGACGGCGAGCTGATGCGGCTGGAGCACTGGACGAACGCCGCGGAGCAGGGTGCCGCGGCCGCTCGGCACGCGCTCGCCCCGGAGTCGGCCCGCGACCTGGCGCCGGTGCCGTACTTCTGGTCGGACTGGTACGACCACCGGATCCAATTCGTCGGCACCCCGCGGGCGGACGAGGTGGTGGCCGCCGTCCCGGAGGCCGGCGGTTTCACCGCGCTGTACCGGCGCGGGGACCGGGTCGTCGGGGCGCTGACGATCGACCGGCCGCGCGAGATCATGAAGTACCGCCGCCATATCGCGGGGCGGGCGCCGTGGCCGGAGGCGCTGGCGTTCGCGGCGGGGACGGCCGCCTAGAATGACGATCATGAGTGAGGCACCGGTCACGGGAGGTCCGTACCGTCAACCGATCGTCTCGGCGGCGATCGAGTTGACCGTGCGTTCCGGCTGGTCCTCGGTGACGATGAGCAAACTCGCGGAGATCGTCGGCGTCAGCCGCCAGACCGTCTACAACGAACTCGGTTCGAAGAGCCGGCTGGCCGAAGCGATGATCTCGCACGAACTCGCCCGGTTCCTCTCCGTGGTCCGGGAAGCGTTCGAACGGCACCCCGAAGACCTCGTCGAGGCGATCCACGACGCTGTCCGCGGCGTCCTCGAACTCGCCGACGACAACCTCCTGCTGCGCGCCATCGTCTCGGCGACGCACGGTGCCGACACCGAATTGCTGCCGCTGCTGACGTCGCGGGCCGGGAGCCTGCTGAGCGAAGCGACGGTCATGCTGCGCGGTCGTGTCCGCGCCTACGGCCCGCCGCTGGACGCTTCGCAGCTGGATGTGGCGATCGACGTCGTGGTGCGGACCGTGCTGAGCCACATCATGCAGCCGTCGGACACCCCGGCGCGCACGGCCGACGCGCTGGCGTGGATGGCTTCGCGAGTGCTCGGCGCGACGACGGCTCGGTCACTGCGGCATCCTCCGCAGGATTAAGGCCGCGGGTCGGACACCGCGGCCACACCTGCTGTCCCTTGTGGACCTGGCGGCCACGACGCGGAAACTGTCGGACCCGTGTGCGAGGCTCCACCGATGATCGTCGTGTTCGATGCCGAGCTCTGGGTCTGGGACGCCCGCCGCGGGGAGACCTGGACCTTTGTCAGCCTGCCCCAGGACGTCTCCGAGGAGATCCGCGAGATCACCGACGGCCCGCGCCGGGGGTTCGGCGCGGTCCGGGTCCAGGCCGGTATCGGTGGCAGCAAATGGAAGACGTCGATCTTCCCGGACGCCAAACGAGGCGCGTACGTGCTGCCGGTGAAGAAAGCCGTTCGTAAAGCCGAGGGGATCGAGGAGGGTGATGTAGCGAAGGTGACCGTCGAGCTGATCGACCTCTGACCGTCAGAGCAGGCGTTCGCCGAGCGGTGTCGTGAGATAGAGAACGCTGCGGCCGGAGCGTTCCCGTGCGACCAGGCCGCTGTCCCGCAGGACCTTGAGGTGCTGGGAAACGGCGCTCGGTGTCACGCCGAGCGCCCGGGCCAGATCGGTCGTGGTCGCGGGGGAGGACAGCGCCGAGAGGAGGCCCGCCCGCGTCCGCCCCAGCAGCCGGACCGTGGCGGACCCGGGCGACCGGGTTCCGGCGGTCCACAGGGTGCCGGTTCCCCTCGCCGGATAGCGGATCGTGGTCTGGGTCGAGGTGTTCTCCTTGACCAGGACATACGGCGACCCGAGGACGACCGGCATCAGCACGAGACCGCCCGGCCCGCGGGCGACCACACGATGCTGATCGCGCCACCGCTCGCCGGCCAGGATCACCCGGTCGTTGTGCCAGCGCAGATCCGGATGCAGGTCCGCGAACAACCGCTCGGCACCGCCCGCGGTCAGCGCACGGGCGTGGTACCCGACATCGGCGTCCAGCACCGCCCGGATCCGTGGCCAATGCGGGGCGACAAGGCGGTCGTGGGCGGCGCGCAGTTCCTCGGCGACCTCGCGCAATACGGACGCGGGGTCGTCGGCGAGGGCGGCGACGGCACGCGGAAGGTTCACGCCGAAGACCCGGCCGAGGCTCGCCCTCACCCGGTCCGCAGGGGTTCGCCGCAACGCGTCGAGGTCGTTTTCGAGGGAATCCCCCGAGTCTCGCGGGGCGGGGACGAGGAACTCCGGCCAGCCGAGCCTGCCGGTCACGAGCAACGGCCAGGTCCGCGAAAGGCCGAGTGGCTCGCGATCGAGTTCTTCGCGCGCCCACCGAAGCCAGGGCAGGTTGACCGCCTTCCGGTCGATCCCGGCGAGCTGCTGCACGCCGGCCACGGTCTCGGACAGTGGCGAGATCGCGAACCGGGTCGCGGCCAGTTCGGCGACACCGACTTCGATGGTCATCGGCATCGCCCGAGTATGTAGGCAGGAGCTAAATGGTGTCTCCGGAACGCCGGACCCGGCCACGATCCGATCATGCGCAACCTGCCCCGCGCCTACCGACGACTGTGGTGGGCCACCGGAATCGACAGTCTCGGGAACGGCGTCTTCACGGCGGCACTGCCGTTGCTGGCGGTGACGGTGAGCCGCGATGCGCGGGATATCGCCCTGGTCTCCGCCGCGACGTACCTGCCGTGGCTTCTGCTGTCCCTCACCGCCGGCTCCGTCGTCGACAGGGTCGACCGGGCCACCCTCATGTGGCGAACGCAGACGCTCCAAGCCCTGATCGTCGGCGTGCTCACCGCGCTCGTCGCGGCCGAGGCCGTCACCGTGCCGGTGCTCGTCGTACTCGCGTTCGCGCTGGGGTCGTGCGACGTCTTCTACGACAACGCGGCGCAGACGGCACTCCCGGACCTCGTCCCGGAAAGCCTGCTGCACCAGGCGAACGGCTGTCAGCAGGTGGCGCTGGTCGTCGGCAGGCAGTTCGTGGGCCCGCCCCTGGGGAGCCTGCTCTTCGCGTTCGCTTGGACGCTCCCGTTCGCCGTCGACGCCGCGTCCTTCGTCTTCGCCGCCTTGCTTCTGGCCGGGTTGCCCAAGCGACGACCTGCGCCCTCGGAACGAGTGAACGTTCTCGACGGACTTCGCTGGCTGAGCGAACACCGCTTGCTGCGCACTCTCGCTTTGCTGCTGGGCGTCAACACGTTCTGCGGTCAGTTCGGGAACGCGACTCTCGTCCTGTTCGTGACCGACGTGCTGCATCTCGGCGCGGGAGTGTTCGGTCTGCTGCTCGCCGGTGCGGCGTTCGGCGGCATCGTGGGCGGACTGGTGATCACGCGGCTGGCCGCCCGGCTCGGTGACCTCCGCGCCCTCCTCGTCTCGCTCGCCGTGAACGCCGCCGTCTTCGTCGGGATGGGGTTCAGCCCGAACATCGCCGTGCTCGGCGGGCTCCTGGCGGTGAGCGGTTTCGTGACGACGATCTGGAACGTCGTCACGGTCAGCGTCCGGCAGCGAGACGTCCCCGCGTCGCTGCTCGGCCGCGTCAACAGCGTCTACCGGCTGCTCGGCTGGGGACTGATGCCGCTCGGCGCGTTGACCGGGGGACTGCTCGCGCACAGGTTCGGGCTCCGCGTCCCGTACCCGGTCGCCGGTGTCGTACGGGGCCTCGCGCTCCTGGCCGCGCTTCCGGTGCTGATTCCGGCGATGCGGGACCGGCCTACTCCTCGGTGAGCTCGGCCAGTTGCTCCGCGGCGTCCCGGTTGCCGCGTTCCGCCAGTCGACGCAGTTCGTCCAGCGCGCCGAGTTCGGTCGCCGTTTCGATCAGCTGGTCCGCCGCGTCGCTGCTGCCGGCGTCGGCCAGCCGCCGCAGTTCGTCCAGGTCGCCACGTTCCCCGGCGTCCTGGATCCGCTCGTCGATGGAGTCCTGATCAGTGCTCATGTCACCTCGACACCTCGTCGCGCCGGCGATCGCCGCGTTCATTCCCGGCCGGACTTCGCCAGCTTCGACGGCCACCAGATCTTCCGTCCGACGTCCACCGCCAGAGCCGGTACCAGCAGCGAGCGCACCAGTAGCGTATCGAGAAGGACGCCGAACGCGACGATGAACGCCAGCTGGGCCAGGAAGAGGATCGGCAGGACGGCCAGTGCGGCGAAGGTCGCGGCGAGTACGACTCCCGCCGAGGTGATCACGCCACCCGTGACGCGGAGACCGCGCAGCGTCCCGTCCCGCATGCCGATCCTGCCCGCCTCCTCGCGGACCCTGGTCATCAGGAAGATGTTGTAGTCGATCCCCAGTGCGACAAGGAAGACGAAGCCGAACAGCGGGACGACCGGATCGGCGCCGGGGAAGTCGAAGACGTGGTTGAACACCAGCGCCGAGACGCCCATCGTCGCGGCGAAGGACAGCACCACGGTGCCGATCAGCAGCAGCGGCGCGAGCAGCGACCGCAGCAGGAGCGCGAGCACGAGGAAGATCACGACCAGGACGATCGGGATGATCAGCAACCGGTCGTGCTCGGAGGTCTCCCTCGTGTCGAGCAGCGTGGCGGTGGGGCCGCCGACCTTGGTGCCGTCGACGGTGTGCACGGCTTCGCGGATCCGCTGAACGGTCGCGACCGCCGCGTCGGAGTCCGGGGGATCCGCGAGGACCGCGTCGATCTTCGCGAGCCCGCCCGCTTCGCCGGTTTGGCGGATGTCCGAAACACCGGGGACACGCGCCAGCGCGGTGACCCCCGGGGCCTGGCCGGCGGGGGTGATGATCACCGTGGGCGAACCGGAGCCGCCGGGGAAGTAGCGCGAGAGGACTTCCTGCCCCGCGACGGAATCGACCGGCGTGAGGAAGACGTCGGACTGCGCGGTACCGGAGGCCTTGAGCTGGGGGAGGAACGCACCGCCCGCGAGCAGGACGACCGTGGTGACGATCCAGATCGTGCGCGGCGCGCGGGCGACCCAGCCCGACACGCGGCTCCAGAGTCCTCCGTTCTCCTCGCGAGGCGGAGACACCACCGGGCGGAAAGGCCAGAAAGCGTTGCGGCCGCACAAGGCCAGGACCGCGGGAAGGAACGTGATGGTCGTGAGGAAGGCGGCGCCGATGCCGATGGCGGCGACGGGGCCGAGTCCCTTGTTCGAATTCAGATCGCTGAACAGCAGGCAGAGCACGCCGAGGATCACGGTCCCGGCCGACGCCGCGATCGGTTCGATGGTCGAGCGCCAGGCCGTGCGGAGGGCGAGGCGCGCGTCGTCGGTCGTCCGGAGTTCCTCGCGATACCGCGAGACCATCAGGAGCGCGTAGTCGGTGGCGGCGCCGAAGACGAGGATGAACAGGATGCCCTGGCTCTGCCCGTTCAGCGCCAGGACGTCGTGGTCTGCGAGCAGGTACACCGCGAGACTCGCCGTTCCCAGCGCGAACACCGCCGACAGCAGCACGAGCAGGGGGAGCAGCGGGCTCCGGTAGACGACGATCAGGATGACCGCGACCACCGCGCCCGCGACCAGGAGCAGCAGGCCGTCGATCCCGCCGAACGCCTCCTTCAGGTCGGCGACCTGCGCGGCCGGGCCGGTCACGAGCACCTTCAACCCGTCCGGGGTGTCACGGGCGAGCGCTTCTCGCAGCGCCTCGACACCGTCCCCAGGGTCACCCGTGGCGTCGAGGAGCACGACGACCTGCGCGCCCGCGTCGCTCTGCGGAGCAGGGAAGAGCCGGGCATTCGACGTCCGGTCGGCGAGGAACCGCTTGTCGCCCTCGGTCAGGCCGGAGGGCCGTTCGGCGACGACGATCGCCGGGATGACGGCGGCGCTGGAGAACTGCTTCTGGAGTTCGCCGACCTCGGTGGCTTCGGCGGACGCCGGCAGGAAACTGCTGCTGTCGTTCTCGGTGACCTGGCTCAGCTTGCCCGCGTACGGGCCGCTGAACCCGCCGAAGATCAGCCACGCGACCGCGATCAGGGCGGGGAGCAGCCAGCGCAGACGTGACCGCGTGCGGGCGGGGCGTTCGACTTCCGAGATCATGGACGGATGGCTCCCGTGGCAGTGCTACTTCGACGAGTGAATAGTTCGACCATCGAAATAGTAGAGTGGTCGCCCGGACGGGGCAGCGTGAGGGGAGGTTCCGGACATGCCTGAGGACACGGAGCCCGTCACGGACGACTTGCTCGTTCTCCTGCTGCGGCAGCTGACGGTCGAGTCGGACCGGTTCGCGGAGATGTTCGGCGAGGCACACGGCCTGCACCGGACCGACCTCAACGCGCTCGCCGTGATCATGGACGCCGCCCGCATGGGGGACCCGATGAGCCCGAGCAGGCTCGCGAGCGCCTTGCACCTGAGCGCGTCGGCGACGACGGCGGTGCTGGACCGGTTGGAGCGGGCAGGGCACCTCTTCCGGGACCGGAGCGCGACCGACCGGCGCAAGGTCGAACTGCGGATGCACGAGAAGGCGCGGGAGATCGGCTCCGAGTTCTTCCAGCCGCTCGGGCGGAGCTACGCCGAAGCGTGGCGGGACATGGGCGAGGACGAGCGGCGGACGGTCGCCCGGTTCCTCCGGAGCAGTATCGCCGCGACCGTCGAAGTGCGCGGTCGCCTGGCACCGTGAACACTCGGGGGCATGCGATGTGTGGTGCTGGGAGCGACGGGCTATGTCGGCGGACGGCTGGTACCGCAACTGCTGGACGCGGGTCACGAGGTGCGCGTGGTGGCGCGCTCGCCGGAGAAGGTCGCCGAGGAGCCGTGGCGTGACCGCGTCGAGGTCGCACGCGGCGACGTCACCGATCCGGCCTCCATCGAGACGGCGCTGAGCGACTGCGAGGTCGTCTACTATCTCGTGCATTCGTTGGCGCGCAAGGACTTCGTCGACGTCGACCGGGAAGGGGCGCGGGCGGTCGCCGAGGCGGCCAAGGCGGCGGGCGCGCGTCGGCTGGTGTACCTGGGCGGCATCGTGCCGGACGACGAGGAGCTGTCGCCGCACCTGGCGTCGCGCGCCGAAGTGGGCCGGGTCCTGCTGGATTCCGGAGTGCCCGCAATCGTCCTGCAGGCCGCGGTGATCATCGGCTCGGGTTCGGCGAGCTTCGAGATGCTGCGCTACCTGACCGAGCGGCTCCCGGCGATGGTGACCCCGCGCTGGGTGCGCAACCGCATCCAGCCGATCGCGATCCGGGACGTGCTGCACTATCTCGTGCACGCGGCCGATCTCCCGGCCGAGGTGAACGGCGCCTTCGACATCGGCGGGCCGGACGTGCTGACCTATTTGGACATGATGCGCCGGTACGCCGTCGTCGCCGGTCTGCCGAGGCGAGCCGTCGTACCGGTCCCGGTGCTCACTCCATGGTTGTCCGCGCAATGGGTGAACCTGGTCACTCCCGTGCCGAAGTCGATCGCCGTACCGCTGATCGAATCGCTGGTGCACGAGGTGGTCTGTCACGACCACTCGATCGCCGAGCACATCCCCGACCCCGATGCCGGGCTGACGCACTACGAGCACGCCGTCGAACTGGCGCTGACCCGGGTCCGCAACGCCGACGTGCCCACCCGCTGGTCGGACGCGTCGAGCGCCGCGGCGCCTTCGGACCCGCTGCCGAGTGATCCGGAGTGGGCGGGCGGAACGGTGTACGAGGACGATCGGGCACAGCGGACCGACGCCTCGCCGGAGGCGCTGTGGGATGTCATCGAGTCCATCGGCGGGGAGCACGGGTGGTACTCGTTCCCGCTGGCCTGGTCGGTCCGCGGGTGGGCCGACCGGCTCGTCGGCGGCGTCGGATTGCGGCGCGGACGGCGGGATCCGCGGCGGCTGCACCTCGGCGAGGCGCTGGACTGGTGGCGCGTCGAATACCTCGACCGGCCGCGCCTGTTGCGGCTCCGGGCCGAGATGAAACTGCCGGGGCGCGCCTGGCTCGAACTCGGTGTCGAGTCCGATGAGGACGGTCGGACCGTGTACCGGCAACGGGCGGTGTTCGAGCCGCACGGGCTGGCCGGGCACGCGTACTGGAAGGGGATCGCGCCGTTCCACGGTGTCGTCTTCGGTGGCATGGTCCGCAACATCACCGGTGCGGCGCAAGGAGAAGCCTCGTGAGTGGCAGGGACGGTTAGAACCGTCCTCACCACTCACGAGGCCCACGGCCTACAGAGCCGGGTAGGCGTTCCTCAGCAACTCCTGGAACTGGGCGGAGAACCAGTGCCCGGAGAGCGGCGCCTCGGGCAGCGCGCCGGACATGTTGTACTGGTTTCGCGGGTTGCCGGTGTACGTCGGGTCGCACATCCGGTCGAAACCCTTGCCCTCGGTATTCGGGATCTCCTTGCTGGCACCGTCGGATTCACCCGGCGGCTTGATCCAGACGTAGGCGTCGATCCCGGGTTCCGGCGCGGTCTTGGGGCGCTCGCCGAGTCCCGCGCCCGCCTGGTTGCACCAGTTCCCGAGATGGATGCGGCGATCCGTCTTGCTCCCGTTCACGTAGGCGTCGACCGTGGTGGACGGCCCGGGGCCGGTCGGCCGTGCGGCGCCGCCCCAGCCGTTGCGGGAGGTGTCGATGAGCATGCCGACGTCCGCCGGGAAACCCGCCCGGATCGCCTCCTGCCGGAACGCCTGCGCGTAGGACAGTTCGTCGACGTAGCGGTTCCAGTCCACCCACTTCGACGTCCGCACCGAAGTGCCGCCGACGCTGTCGTTCACGGTGAAGTACGGCTCCTTGAGCGCCCCGTAGTTCGCGGTGTTCGCGATGAAGCCGTGCACATTGGCCAGTGTGCTGCCGGAACTTTTCGCGGCCTGCGCGAACAGCGCGGCGGACGGGCCGAGGTTGTCGTCCCAGCCGAGCCAGCCGTGGTGCCCGGCGTCGATGTAGTTGTACACGTTGGGGATCGCGCCGAACTTCGCCAGCGCGTAGCCGACACCGGTGACGTAATTCCCGTTGGCCTTCATGACGTCGCATTGGGGCGTGGCCGTCGGCCGCGGTGTCACGTTGGTGACGAGGTTCGGCAGGGAGTCGATCTCGATCACGGTCACCACCCGCAACGCCGCGTACTTCGGATCGGCGAGGATCGTTGCTATCGGGTCGATGTACTCGGCCTGGTAGCGCGGGAGTTCGTCCGCCTTCAGCTCGCCGTTCGACGCGAGCGCGGAGCAGTCACGGCCGGGCAGGTTGTAGATCACCAGCTGGACGACCAGCGGTTTCCCGGCGGCCTGCTGGAGCGCCTCGTCGAGATGGCCGCGCAGCCCGCGGCTCGTGGCCGTGCCCTCGATGGCGGCGATCCGGTCGAGCCAGACGCCGGTCGGCTGGTTCGCGATCCGGGCGCCGCCCGGTTCGGCCGCGGCTTTCGCCGACCAATCCGGGTTCACGTACACGCCGGCGCCGGCGTAGGGGTTGTCCGCCTTGGGGCCGCCGGGACCGGGGGTCGTCGTGGTCGTGGTCGGGGTGGTGGTCGTGGGGACGGTGGAACCGGTGCAGGTGGTGCCGTTCAAGGTGAACACGGCGGGTTTGGCGTTGGTGCCGGAGTAGGTGCCGTTGAAGCCGGGGGAGACGGTGGCGCCGGTGCCGAGCGAGCCGTTCCAGCCCGCGTCCCGGACGGTCACCCGTGCGCCCTGCTGGCCGAAGCTGCCGTTCCAGCCCTGCTGCACCTGCTGGTTCCCGGGGAAGTCCCAGCTCAGCGTCCAGCCGCCGCTGATCGGATCGCCGAGGTTGGTGACGGTGACGGTGGCCCCGAAACCGGTGTCCCATTGGTTGGTGATCGTGTAGTCGACCTTGCAGCCCGGCGCCGCTTCGGCGTTCGAGCCCAGCACCACCGGCACCGCCACCATCGCGAGTACCGCGCAGACGGCCGATGGTGCCGAAACACCCTTTCTGCGGAATCTCATACGTCGCCTCCTTGCGACCGGAATCCGATTTGTGGGAGCGCTCCCATTGAGGACCGTAAAGGGGCGGCCGGGCCGTGACAAGGCCGAGCGATCCGAAATGTGGGATCGCTCCCGGAATACGACCAAAGGACTGAGCCGACCGACGGAGGACTCGTCCTGACGGCGGCGAAGCCTTCACCCGGACAGCGGGCGGGCGGTGACCGAATGTGGCCGGGCCGTATGGGATCGTGAGCGGATGAGGATCTTGCTCGTGGAGGACGAGCGACGGCTGGCCGAGTCGCTGCGCGCGGGGCTGAGTGCCGAGGGCTATGCCGTGGACGTCGCGCACAACGGCCGCGACGCGCTTTGGTACGCGGCCGAACATCCGTATTCCGCGATGATCCTCGACATCATGCTGCCGGGGCTGAACGGCTACCGCGTATGCCGGAGGCTGCGCGAACGGGGCGACACCACCCCGATCCTCATGCTGACCGCGAAGGACGGCGAGGACGACGAGATCGAGGCGCTGGACACCGGCGCCGACGACTTCCTCCCGAAGCCGTTCTCCTACGGCGTCCTGCTCTCCCGGCTCCGGGCGCTGATCCGGCGCGGGGGAGCGACCCGGCCGGGAACGCTGCGGCTCGGCGATCTCGAACTCGATCAGGCGAGCCGCGTCTGCCGTCGCGGCACGGCCGAGATCCCGTTGACCACCAAGGAGTTCGCTCTGCTGGCGTATCTGATGAAACGGCAGGGTGAGGTGGTCACCAAGGCCGAACTGCTGGAGAACCTCTGGGATTTCGCCGCGTCGGCGACCGCGAATCTCGTCGAGGTCCACGTGAGCGCGCTGCGGCGCAAGATCGACCTGCCGTTCGGGGTGGAGACGATCCGCACGGTGCGCGGCGCCGGCTATCACGTGGTGGGCTCAGGTGCGTGAGTTCCTGCGGACGACCCGCTTCCGGGTCGCGCTGACGTCGTTCGTGACGTCGCTCGTCGCGCTCGGCGTCGTTTCGGCCTGGCTCGTGCTCGACGCCGAGAACCGGCTGGGGGCCGGGGCCGCGCAGCTGGCGAGGGCGCGCGCGGCGGCGATCGTGCAGCTGCTGAACACCGGTGCCGCACCGGCCGATCTGCTCCTGCTCGTCCGGGATTCGGCCTACGAGGTGGTCGACCAATCCGGCCGGCGCGTCGTCGGGTGCCCGGGCCTGCGGCACGGCCTGCTGGTCCAGGCGGACGATTATCAGCGCGGTGATTCCGTGTCGGTTCTCGAGGCGGGCGCGGTCGACGAGTCGATGGCGGGCTCCGTCGGCTGCCGGGGAGTGCTCGGACGTGATGTCGAGACCACCGAGACACGCGTGCACGTCGCGGCCGAGACGAGCGGTGACAGCAAGTACCGGATCTACGGCGCCGCCGTGGTCGACGAGTCCGGGCAGGCGGCGCTCGACGCGGTGCGCGTGACGCTGCTGGTGGGTGTCCCCGTGATCGCGCTGCTGATCGGGGCGGTCGCGTGGCTCGCCGTACGCCGTTCGCTGAGGCCGGTCGAGGCGATCCGCTCGGAGGTCGCGGAGATCGGCGCGCACGACCTCTCACGCCGGGTCCCGGCCCCGGACAGCGCCGACGAGATCGCGAAGCTCGCCGAAACGATGAACACGATGCTCGCCCGCCTGGACACGGCGGTCACCCGGCAGAGCCGCTTCACCTCGGACGCGTCGCACGAACTGCGCACTCCGCTCGCCTCCTTGCGGACCCAGCTGGAGGTGTTGCTCGCGCATCCGGACCGGCTGGACTGGCGTGACGCCTGCCGCAACGCGCTGCTCGACATCACCCGGCTGCAGGATCTCGTCGGGGATCTCGTGCTGCTCGGCAAGCTGGACAACGCGGAACCGGAACGGACCACGCCGGTGCGACTGTCCGAAGTGGTCGAATCCTGTCTCTCCGGCCGGCGGCGTGTCGTGGCAGAGATCGACGAGGATCCGCTGGTCCTCGGTGACCGTGGCAGGCTGGAGCGGTTGCTGCGCAACCTGGTGGACAACGCGCAACGCCATACCCGCACCGGTGTCGAAGTGCGAGTGTCCACTATGGACGAATTCGCCGTGGTCGCGGTGACCGACGACGGGCCGGGCATTCCCGCCGCGGAACGCGAGCGGGTGTTCGATCGCTTCGTGCGTCTCGACGACGGACGTGCGCGCGACGACGGTGGCGCGGGTCTGGGGCTGGCGATCGTCGCCGAGATCGCCCATGCGCACGGCGGCACCGTCGAGGTCGCCGACCACGATGGCGGCGCCCGGCTCGTCGTCCGTCTGCCATTGGCGAAACCGCGAAGCTGAAGACGTCTTCAGCTTCCTTAAGCTTCGGTTCAGCGTCCGCGCACGAATCTTCGGGGCATGTTCGTTCCCGCACGCCGCTCGTGGTGGCGCCCCCTCGGCCACGCCGACTACCTGGCCTCGTCGTGGTTCCCCGGTCTCACCGGCGTACGCGCGCTCGCCGCCGTGGCCGTCGTGTTCTTCCACTACGGAGGGCCGGTCGTCGACCGCCTCCAAGGTTGGATCGCCGTGCAACTGTTCTTCGTGCTGTCCGGCTTCCTCATCACGACGCTGGCCCAGCGCGAGGAAGACCGTGACGGCCGGATCTCGCTGCGCGGGTTCTACCTTCGCCGGGTCTTGCGGATCATGCCGGTGTACTTCCTGCTCCTGGCGCTGACCACGGTCGCGGTCCTGCTCGGCGGGACTTACCAGAGCAGCAGGCTCGCCGACGCCATGCCGTACTACCTCGTCTTCGGCAACGAACTCGTCGACTTCAACACGCCCTATCCGACGTCGTGGTCGCTGGGCGTGGAGGAGAAGTTCTACCTGGTCTGGCCCGCGCTGCTGGTGCTGACTTCGTTCGCGCGAAGCGGGAAGACGGCGCTGCGCCTGCTGCTGGGCACCTCGGCCGTCCTGGGTGTCGTGCTGTACGCGCTGCCGCTGGCGCCCTCGCACACGTGGGCGAGCCTTTCGGTGCATTACTGCTCGCTGGTCATCGGCTGCCTGCTGGCGATGACGCTCCACCATCCGCGCGGGTTCGCCCTCGTCCGGCCGCTGACCAGCCCGGCCGTCGCCACGGCGATCGGCTGCGGGTTCGTCGTGCTGCAGTTCTCCGTCGGCCCGCTGGCGAAGGCGCTCGGCGGGCACTGGCAATCCGTGGTGCCGGTCTACGCGGCGGGCTCGGCACTGTTGCTCGTGGCCGTCGTGTCGCCGGGCCCGGTCCGGACGCTGCTCTCTAGCAGGCCGCTGACCTTCGTCGGAGACCGTTCGTACGCGCTCTACCTCGCGCAGACCGGCGCGGCCGGGGTCACGGGCTGGCTGCTGCCCAGCGGGCTCGCCAAGGCCGCCGCGACCACCGGTGTCGCGTTGGTGTTCGCCTGCGCGCTGCGCCGCTGGGTCGAACAGCCCGCCATCGCCTACGGCCGGAAGGTGATCGGACGACGCGCGCCCGCCGTACCTCCGGCGGAGGTGACGGCGGGCGCGAGGCGAACGTCAGTGGTGCGCGGCCACCGCGCCGGTGCCGGCGCTCTTCTTGACGAAGAGCGACCCGACGAACGCGGCGAGACCGACGCAACCGGCGACCATGAACGTCGTGCGGATACCGCCCGCGTCGGGGCTGACCGCCCCGGCCGTGGTCGTGCTGGCCGTGGCCACCGCGATGAACATGGCGGTGCCGAGCGCGCCGGCGAGCTGCTGAAGGGTGGCGAGGATCGCGCTGCCGTGTGAATAGAGGTGTTCGGGCAGCGAACCGAGGGACTCGGTCATCAGCGGCGTCATCATGAGGCCGAGCCCGCTCATCAGCAGGACGTGGATGGCGATGACCGCGATGAGCGGCGATCCCGCGCCGAGCAGGGCGAACAGCCACAGCGAGATCGCCATCGCGGCCGCGCCGGGGATGACCAAGGGCCGCGGGCCGAAGCGGTCGTACAGCGCGCCGACCGGGCGGCCGAGCAGGCCGAGGACCAGGCCGCCGGGCAGCACCGCGAGCCCGCTGACGAACGTGGTGGTGTGCAGGACGGTCTGCAGGTACAGCGGGAGCAGGATCGCCGCGGCGCCGAGCAGGCACATGAACAGCAGGGCCGTCAGCACCAGGGAGACGACGAAACTGCGGTGGGTGAACGGACGCAGGTCCAGCAGCGCGCGGTCTTCCTTCTGGAGGCGCAACTGGCGCCAGGTGAACACCAGGAGCGCCACGACACCGACGGCGATCGGGGCCCACGGCGGCACGGGCTGATGCCCGCCGGCGGATTCGCCGGACACCGACAGGCCGTACAGCACGCCGCCGAAACCGAGCGCGGACAGGACCACCGACAGCACGTCGAGCGGCACCTTGCGGGTGTCGCTGTCCAGCCGCAGCTGCATCATGCCGACCACCAGGGCGGCGAGCGAGAGCGGCAGCACGATCCAGAACATCCAGCGCCAGCCGAGCGAGGAGAGCACGGCGCCGCCGATGGTCGGGCCGATCGCCGGGGCGACCGCGATGACGATGGTGATCGTGCCCATCGTGGCGCCGCGCTTCTCGACCGGGACCAGGCGCATCACCGTGGTCATCAGCAGCGGCAGCATCACCGCCGTCCCGCAGGCCTGGATCACGCGGCCGGTCAGTAGCAGGGCGAAGCCCGGGGCGAGCGCGCTGACCAGGGTGCCGGTGCTGAACAGGGTGAGCGAGGCGAGGAACACCTGGCGCGGGGTGAACCGCTCGAGCAGGAACCCGGTGGTCGGGATGACGACCGCCATGGTGAGCAGGAAGCCACTCGTCAGCCACTGGACGGTGGTGGTCGGGACCTGGAGGTCGACGGTCAGGTCTCGCAGCGCGACGCTCAGGATGGTCTCGTTGAGGATCATCACGAACGCGGAAAGGACCAGGACCCCGATCAGGAGCCCGGCTTTCGCCGGTGCCCTTTGCTGGTCGTGGGCGGTTTCGGGCAGGGTCTCGGTCATCGGTGAAGGGCTCCTGGAAGGGCGCGGGTCCGCGTTGGCCGCCTTCGGCGCCGGCAACGGTGACAGCGAAGGCGAGGCTGAGTCTTTCGTTCAGTCTGCCTGTGCCGGTCGGTGTGTGTCACGTGAATTTCCGTAGTGAGTACGGTCACTGCGCTTTCGGGCAGCGCGGACCGCACGCGAGCGGAACGGATTTCCGGTGGCGACACGATAAAATCGTGAGGTGACCAGAGCGATCACGGCGGATCGGTGGCATTCGGTGCGACGAGCCTATCGGGTGACGGGCGCTCGATTCGCCGAACTGGTCGCCCGCGTTCCGGATCCGGACGCGATGGTCACCGCGGACTGGACGGTGGCCGAAACCGTCGCCCACGTCGCGATGATCGCGAAGATGTACACCTCCCTGGTGCGGCCGGAAAGCGCGTCGATTTTGGACGCCCGCGGGCAGAACCAGGTGGAGAAGACCACTGTGGACACGGTTTCCGTGCTGAACACCTTGGTGTTGCGCGATTTTCCCGAACGCGACACCAAGGTGCTCGTCGACGGATTGCTCGCGGACATCGAGGAAGTACTGCGCGTGACCGAGGACGCGGACCCCGGCACCCCGCTGGACTGGCTCGGCGGCTCGAAGGTGCCGCTGGCCGGCGTCCTCGCGCACCTCGTCGACGAACTGCAGATCCACGGCTGGGACATCGCCAAGGCGCTGAAGCTGCCGTGGACGATCGACCCGGCCGACGCGGCGTTGTTCTTCGATCTGTTCCTGGTGGGTGTGCTGAACCACGACGCCGGGCACCTTCTCGACACCGAAGAACCACCGCGGGATCGGCGGATCGCCGTGGCGTTCCGGTCGGCGTACACGTCCCCGGTCGTGCTGGTGCTGCAGCGGGGACGGGTGACGGTCGAGGAGCCCGGCGGGCCGGTCGACGTGCGGATCTCGTTCGACCCGCCGACGCTGAACCTGATGCTGTTCCACCGGGTCGGCAAGGTGCGTTCCGCGCTGACGCGCAAGATCGTCGTCAGCGGTCCGCGACCGTGGCTGTTGCCCGCCTTCCTGCGGGTCGTGCGTTTGCCGTAGGGCTTCGGGTTTCGTGAGTGTTCTGGGTACCCGCCGCCGGTGCGCGGGTGGCGGTTTCGCGTGACTGGCCGGTGCTGGACCCCGTCAACCGTCGACGGGCGCGTCGAACCGCCGTCGAGAGTCTTCGATGTGGCCGAGGAACCGATGGGTCCAGTCGCACATCCCGTCGACCGTCGCGCGCAGGCCGTGCCCCGCCTCGGTGAGGGTGTAGTCGACTCGCGGTGGCACCGTCGGGTGCACCGTCCGCCCGACCAGGCCGTTGCGCTCCAGCATGCGCAGGTTCTGGGTGAGCATCTTGTGGCTGATGCCCTCGATGTCGTTCCGCAGTTCGGTGAACCGCCGCGTGTCGTCACCGATCGTCTCGATGATCAGGAGCGCCCACTTGTTGGCGACGTCGGAGAAGATCTCCCGCGCCAGCGAGTCCGCCCGCATCACATCGGCGTCGTCCGAGCCGTTGAGCTGCTTGGTCACCATGAGGTTCCCCAGTCACGAAAAAGTGCGTTCTTCCAGGTCGTCGCACACTCTCCTACAGTTCCTGGGTAACCACAAGTGACCACGAACGAGGAGTACGGATGAGCATCACCCTGGTGAACCCCGCGGGACTGCCGGAGATCCCCGCCTACCGGCAGGTTTCGATCGCGACCGGGTCGAAGCTGGTCTTCGTCGCGGGGCAGGTCTCCTGGGACGCCGACGGCGCCCTCGTCGGCGAGGGCGACCTCGCCGCGCAGGTCGAACAGTGCTACCTCAACATCGGCACCGCGCTCGCCGAGGCCGGCGCCACCTTCGACGACGTGGCGAAGATGACCGTCTACGTCGTCGACTGGACGCCGGACAAACTCGCGCAGTTCCTCGAAGGCGTGGACCGGGCGGCCGCCAAGCTGGGCGGCACCCCGGTCCCGCCGGGAACGCTGATCGGGGTCGCGGCCCTCGACGTGCCCGAGCACCTCGTCGAGGTCGAGGCGACCGCGGTCGTCGACTGAGCGTTCACCGGCCGCGCGCGGCGCGCCAGACCGGGCTGTCGACGTAGTGGTTGTCGTACTGCTTCGACGACGCCGCGATCTCCGCCGGGTCGGCTTCGCCGCGCGCGACCCGGTCGAGGAGCCGGTAGTAGTCGAAACGGGCCATGCCCGGCGTGAAGGTGACCAGGACGTCGGCGTCCGATCCGGCGGCGGGGCCGAACGCGTGCGGCACCTTGGGCGGCACGGCGAGGAAGTCGCCCTTCTCCAGCGTGTGCAGGGTTTCCTCGACGAGGACCTGGAGTTTTCCTTCGAGCACGAAGAAGAACTCGGTCGCCCGGGTGTGGAAGTGGGCCGGGGTGCCGAAGACACCGTCCTTCAGGGTCGCGCGGTTCGCGGTGAAGCCCCCGTCGGTGGTGTCCGAGTCGGCCAGCAGCGTGATCTCGCTGCCCGGGGCGTCGCTGACGATCTCGGCGTCGGCGGCTCGGAGCAGGATGGGGTCGAACATGGCGCGTCTCCTTGGTCCTTCGTGATCTGACAGGACCACTCTCTCCGGGCATCAGGCCTTGATCAACGCGGAAGGCCGCACTGATCGATAATCCTCGGGTTATCGATCAGTGGTCAGGCGGCGAAGACCTGCGAGTCGTCGGCGAAAGCCTTGAACTCCAGGGCGTTGCCCGCGGGGTCCAGAAGGAACATCGTCCACTGTTCCCCGGTCTGGCCCTCGAAGCGGACGTAGGGCTCGATGACGAACGAGGTGTCCGCCGCGCGCAGCCGGTCCGCGAGTTTCCGGAACTCGGGCACGGTGAGGATCAATCCGAAGTGGGGCACGGGAACGTCGTGCCCGTCCACGGGGTTGTGGATCCGCCGCGGCCGCTCCGGGGCGAGGTGCGTGACGAACTGGTGGCCGTGGAGGTTCCAGTCGATCCACGTGTCGGAGCTGCGGCCCTGTTCGAGGCCGAGGACCTCGCCGTAGAAGCTGCGTGCGGCGGCGAGGTCGTCGACGGGCATGGCGAGGTGGAAGCGGGGGATGGGGGAGTCGAGGACGGTCATATCCGGGGCATCCTTTCCAGCGGGACAGTGGTTGTCGCAATGTTAACATTAGGACAAGAGGGGTGTCGCTAGGATCGGGCGTTCCGGTGGGAAGGATGAGGATGAGCGAACCCGGCAGGGTGGTGCCGGCACGTCGTCGCGGGCTGGCGGACGAGGTCGCCGACAGGGTCAGGGACGCCATCTTCGGCGGCGCCTATCCGCCTGGCGCCCAGCTTCGCGAGGTCGAGCTTTCGGAGGCGCTCGGTGTCAGCCGCGGCCCGGTGCGCGAAGCGCTGCTGAAACTGGAGCGCGAGGGCCTGGTCCGTAGCGAATGGCACCGCGGCGCGACCGTCACGACCCTGTCCGATGTGGACGTCGCGGAACTGGACAGCCTGCGGTCGGCGCTGGAACAGCTGGCCGTCCGGCTCGTGGTCGCGAACGCGCCGGAGGCGGGCCTGGCCGTGATCGACGAGGTCGTCGACCGGATGGACCGGGCGCGTGACGAGCACGAGATGGTCCGCTGTGACATCGACTTCCACGACGCGGTCTACGCGGCGTCCGGTCATCGGCGGCTCATCGAGGCTTGGCAGGCGATCCGGTCGCAGGTGCACCTGTTCCTGCTGACCCGGATCGGCGTGAGCTCCGACGGCTACCTCGCGAGCATCCCGGCCGAGCATCGCCGGCTGGCGGCCGCTCTTCGTGCCCGTGACGGCGAGAAGGCGCTCGAACTCTTCGCCGTCCATCGCGGCGAAGCCTTCGCCGTTCTGACCGGGGAGTGAACGAGCCGGACGAATTGGCGTTCAAGGTCTTGACGGCAAGGTTGGCCAAGGCTTAACTCAAGCCCTGAAATAAGACGTGTCCCGGGTCACAGGTCCGGACGCGGCTTGGCCACTCACCCCGAGGACCATCGATGCGAATCGGAAAGATCGCTCCCGCGCTCGTCCTGGCGCTGGCGGCCGCCGCCACGACGGCGTGCGGCGGCGGCGACACGTCGTCCAGTGCCCCCAAGGAGCTCGTGTACTGGGCGTCCAACCAGGGCACCAGTCTCGACAACGACAAGGCCGTCCTGCAGCCCGAACTCGACAAGTTCGAGAAGGCCTCCGGGATCAAGGTCAAGCTCGAGGTCGTCCCGTGGACGGATCTGCTCAACCGGATCCTCGCGGCCACCACCTCCGGCAAGGGGCCGGACGTGCTCAACATCGGCAACACGTGGTCCGCCTCGTTGCAGGCGACCGGGGCGTTCCTGCCGTTCGACGACGCCGCGCTGGAGAAGGTCGGCGGCAAATCGCGCTTCCTCGGCCCGTCGCTGGCGGCCACCGGGGCGAGCGGGCAGCCGCCGGTCGGCGTACCGCTCTACGGCCAGGCGTACGGCCTGTACTACAACAAGAAACTCTTCGCGGAGGCCGGCATCACCAAGCCGCCCGCCACCTGGGAGGAGCTCGTCGAGGACGGCAAGAAGCTCACCAAACCCGACAAGGGCCAGTGGGGGCTGTCGCTCCAGGCCGGTCAGGTCACCGAGAACAGCCACCACGCGGCGATCCTCGGCGCGCAGCACGGTGCGCAGTTCTTCACGCCCGAGGGTAAACCGCAGCTGGCTTCGGATCCGTCGGTCGCGGCCGTGCAGCAGTTCGTCGACCTGATGCAGAAGGACAAGATCGTCGATCCGGCCAACGCCGAGTACGCGGACACCGCCAAATCCCTCAAGGACCTGTCGGACGGCAAGGCCGCGATGTTCATGAACCAGGCCTCCGCGGGGTCGTTCAAGAACATCGGGATGGACATGGCGAACCTCGGCGTCGCGCCGATCCCGCTGCCCGCCGCCGCGCCGCCGAACGGCCGGAAGGTCACCAGCTTCGTCGCGGGTATCAACATGGCGGTCTTCAAGAACACCAAGAATCCCGACGCCGCACTGGACTTCGTGAAGTTCATGGTCTCGGCGCCGGAGCAGGCGCTGCTCAACAAGACCTACGGCTCGCTGCCGACCGTCCAGGACGCGTACAGCGACGCCGCGTTCCAGACCGAAGACGTCAAGGTCTTCCAGAACGTGCTCGCGAACTCGGCGGAGCCGATGCCGCAGGTTCCGCAGGAGTCGCAGTTCGAGACCCTGATCGGCACCGCGATGAAGGCGATGTTCGCCGACGTCGCCGCGGGCAAGCCGGTCGACGGAGCCAAGATCCGTGACCAGCTGAACCAGGCGGACCAGCAGATCGCGGCCGGTAGTTGATGCCGACCGCTCTCGACGACGCCCCGGCCGTGAAGGCGGCCGGGGCGCCCCGGCCGCGGCGTGTCCGGCGCAAACGGCGGATGGTCGCGCTGCCGTATCTGCTCCTGCTGCCCGCGATCCTGCTCGAACTGCTCGTCCACCTGATCCCGATGATCGCCGGGCTCGTGATGAGCTTCTTCAAGCTGACGCAGTTCTACATCCGCGACTTCTCGTCCGCCCCGGCCGCGGGCCTGGACAACTACGAGTTCGTCCTGGACTTCGACTCGGCGGCGGGCAAGTCGCTGCTCGGCTCGTTCTGGATCACCGTCCTCTACACCGTGCTCTCGGTCGGGTTCTGCTGGCTCTTCGGCACCTCGGCCGCCGTGCTGATGCAGAAGAACTTCCGGGGACGCGGCCTGCTCCGGACCCTGTTCCTGGTGCCGTACGCGCTGCCGATGTACGCCGCGGTGATCACCTGGTCGTTCATGTTCCAGAAGGACACCGGCCTGGTGAACGACCTGCTGGGCACTGACTCCTTCTGGCTCATCGGGGACAACAGCTTCTGGTCGCTGGTGGTGGTCTCGGTCTGGCGGAACTGGCCGTTCGCGTTCCTGATCGTGATGGCCGGGCTGCAGAACATCCCCGGCGAACTGTACGAAGCGGCGGCCATCGACGGCGCGGGCTGGTGGCGCCAGTTCCAGGCGATCACCCAGCCGATGCTGCGGCCGGTCAACCAGGTGCTGCTGCTGGTGCTGTTCCTGTGGACCTTCAACGATTTCAACACGCCGTATGTCCTTTTCGGAGCGTCCGCGCCGAAGGAGGCGTCGCTGATCTCGATCCACATCTACCAGAGTTCCTTCGTGACCTGGAACTTCGGCCTCGGCTCGGCGATGTCGGTGCTGTTGCTGCTGTTCCTGCTCATCGTCAGCACCGTCTACTTGGGACTTACCGCGCGGAGGAGGAACGCCGTTGTCTGAGCCCCGCTGGGTCCCGTGGGCCCGCCGATTCGTCCTCGGCTTCCTCGCCCTGTTCACGCTGGTGCCGTTGTACGCGATGGTTTCCTCGTCGCTGAAGCCGCTCGGGGACGTGCAGGGCGCCTGGGAATGGGTGCCGACGACGCTGACCATCCAGCCGTTCTTCGACATCTGGGAGACCATCCCGCTCGCCGAATACTTCGTGAACAGCCTGGTCATCTCCGGCTCGGCCGCGATCCTCTCGGTGGTGATCGCGATCTTCGCGGCCTACGCCTTGAGCCGCTTCCGGTTCCGGGGCAAGAACTTCTTCAAGGTGACCGTGCTGTCCACGCAGATGTTCCCCGGCATCCTGTTCCTGCTGCCGCTGTTCCTCATCTTCGTCAACATCGGCAACACCACCGGCATCGTCCTGTACGGCTCGCGGCTCGGGCTGATCATCACCTACCTGACCTTCTCGCTGCCGTTCGCGATCTGGATGCTCGCCGGCTACATCGACTCGATCCCCAAGGAACTCGACGAGGCCGCGATGGTCGACGGCACCGGGCCGCTCGGCGCACTGGTCAGGGTGGTCATCCCCGCGGCCATGCCGGGCATCGTCGCGGTGGGGATCTACTCGTTCATGACGGCCTGGGGCGAGGTGCTGTTCGCGTCGGTGATGAGCGATTCGGGCACGCGGACCCTCGCGGTCGGTCTCCAGGAGTACTCCACCCAGGTCCAGGTGTACTGGAACCAGGTCATGGCCGCGTCCCTGATCGTCTCCGTCCCGGTCGTCGCCGGATTCCTGCTGCTCCAGCGTTATCTCGTCGCCGGGCTCACCGCCGGTGCCGTGAAATGACCCGCCCGTCGCTCCGTACAGAGAGGTCCGCCTTGAATCTGCACCTGCCCGCCGATTTCCTGTGGGGTGCGGCCACCGCCGCGTACCAGGTCGAAGGTGCCGTCGACGCCGACGGCCGCCTCCCGTCCATCTGGGACGACTTCGTCCGGGTCCCGGGTGCCGTCCTCAACGGCGACACCGCCGACGTCGCGTGTGATCACTACCGGCGCTGGCCGGAGGATCTCGCCATCATGAAGAAGCTTGGGCTCGACGCCTACCGTTTCTCGGTCGCGTGGCCGCGGGTGATCCCGACCGGTCGCGGCGCGGTCAACGCGGCGGGTCTCGAATTCTACGACCGGCTGGTCGACGCGCTGCTCGAAGCCGGGATCCGGCCGTTCGCCACGCTGTTCCACTGGGACCTGCCTTCCGCGCTGGAAGGCGGCTGGCCCGAGCGTGACACGGCCTATGCCTACGCCGACTACGCCGCCGCCGTGGCGGCTCGGCTGGGTGACCGCGTGAAGGACTGGAACACGGTCAACGAACCGCTGTGCTCGGCCTGGCTCGGTTACCTCGAAGGGCGTTTCGCCCCCGGCGTCAAGGAACTCAAGCAGGCCGTCCACGCGTCGCACCATCTCCTGCTCGCGCACGGCCTCGGGGTACAGGCGATCACCGCGAACGCCGTCCAACCCGCGAACATCGGCCTCGTGGTCAATCTCAGCGGGATCGAGCCGGCGTCGGACTCCACCGCGGACGTCGAGGCGGCGGCCAGGATGGACGGGCACGTCAACCGCTGGTGGCTCGACCCGTCGAACGGCCGCGGCTACCCCGCGGACATGATCGAGGTCTACGGCGTCGAACCACCCGTGGTCGGTGACGACCTGGAGGTGATCTCGGCGCCGGTCGGCTTCCACGGGCTGAACTACTACTTCCGGCAGATCGTCGAGGACGACCCGGAGGGGCCGGCCCCGCGTGCCCGGCAGGTGCCGGTCGAAGGCGCCGCCACCACCGCGATGGGCTGGGAGATCCACGGACAGGGGCTGGCGGACCTGATCCACCGGCTGGCCAACGAGTATGGGGCCCGCGCCATCTACGTCACCGAGAGCGGGGCCGCCTTCGACGACAAGGTCGCCGAGGACGGATCGATCCACGACGCGGACCGCATCGCCTACCTGGAGGAACATCTGGGCGCGGTGGCGGGGGCCGCCGAAGCGGGGGCTCCGGTGAAGGGCTACTTCGCCTGGTCGCTGCTCGACAACTTCGAATGGGACAGCGGGCTGAGCAAGCGGTTCGGGCTCGTGCGGGTCGACTACGACACGCAGGTCCGCACGGTCAAGGCGAGCGGCCACCGGTACGCGGAGATCATCGCCGAGCACCGGAACCGCTGACCCGGCTTGTTCGCCGGCTGGGAACAGCAAGCAGGCTCGTGAGTGGTGGGGGGGGGGGGGGGCGGCC
>NZ_JBSZHF010000001.1:2312401-2488848 GCF_054166285.1 Amycolatopsis sp. TRM77291
CATGTCGCGAAAGCCACTTTCGAGACATCAGACGTCTCGAAAGTGGCTTTCGCGACCCCGGCCCCAGACCTCTCGGGCCCTCACAGACCGGGCCCGGGATCAGGGCGGCCGGAAGCCGGTAGGTACCCGAGACCCCCTCGGCCCGAACCGTCCTCGTCACTTGCGAACGGTTCGTGCGGGCGGATGGATCGAGGGGTCCGGATTCGTCGCGCGGTACGAACGGACGCCCGCCGAAACCTCCTAGTGTCGCCATGAACGAGGCGATCCTAGGAGGCGAAGCATGCGGACACTCTTGCGTGGCGGTCGTGTCATCGATCCGGCGACGGGGTTCGACGGCACGGCCGACGTGCTGGTATCCGACGGGGTGGTCACCGCCGTCGGCGAGGGGCTGACCGCGGAGCCCGGCGACGTGGAGATCGACGTCGCCGGGCTCGTCGTCGGGCCGGGTTTCATCGACCTGCACAGCCACGTGCACACCATCGCCGGCCAGCGGCTCCAGGCGATGGACGGGGTGACGACCGCGCTCGACCTCGAGGCCGGGTTGATGCCGATCGAGCGGGCCTACGCCGAAGCGGCGGCCGCGGGACGCCCGCTGCACTACGGTTTTTCCGCGTCCTGGGGTGCCGCGCGGGCGCAGGTGCTCGCCGGAATCGAGCCGGACGCGAATATCGACAGTGGCCTCGCCGTGCTCGGGAACCCGGTGTGGCAACGGTCTTCGTCACCGACGGAGCTCGCCGCCTGGCTGTCCCTTGTGGACGGTGAACTGGCCGCGGGCGCGCTCGGCGTCGGCGTGTTGCTCGGCTACGCGCCCGACACCGACCCCGGCGAGTTCCTCGCGCTGGCCCGGCTGGCGAAGGAGGCCGGGGCACCGACGTACACGCACGTCCGTGAACTGGTCGAGGTGAACCCGGAGACACCGATCGACGGCTCGGCCGAGATCGCGATCGTCGCGGCCGAGACCGGTGCCGCGATGCACCACTGTCACGTGAACAGCACGTCCGGCCACCAGATCGAGCGGGTGCTCGCGGCGCTCGAAGCGGGACGGGCGGCCGGGTCGCGGGTGACCGTCGAGGCCTATCCGTATGGGGCGGGCAGTACAGGGATCGGCGCCGCCTTCCTTTCGCCCGAGCGGTTGAAGATGAAGGGGCTGTCCCCGTCCAGCGTGATCATGCTGGAGTCGGGGGAGCGCATCGCCGACGAAGGCCGCTTGCTCCAGGTGCGGGCCGAGGATCCCGGCGCGCCGTGCATCCTGGAGTTCCTCGACGAGAGCAGCCCGCACGACCTCGGCCTCCTGCGGCAGGCGCTCGCGTTCCCGGACGCCATCGTCGCCAGCGACGCGCTGCCCGTGTACTGGAAGAACGGCACCAGCGAGAGCACCGAATGGCCGCTTCCGCCCGGCGGCGCGACCCATCCGCGCACGGCCGGGACCTACGCCAAGACGCTGCGCCTGATGGTGCGCGAGAGCAAGGCCTGGACCTGGCTGGAGGCGTTCCGGCGCTGCTCCTACCTGCCCGCGCGGGTACTCGACGAGGTCGCCCCCGCGGCGCTGGCCAAGGGACGGCTCAACGTCGGTGCCGACGCCGACATCGTCGTGATCGACCCGCACGCGATCACCGACGCGGCCACCTACTTCGATTCGACCAGGCCTTCCGTCGGCGTCCGGCACCTGTTCGTCTCGGGTGTCCCGGTCGTCACCGACGGGAATCTGCGTACGGACGCCTTCCCCGGCAAGCCGCTGCGGGGTGAGCCGCGATGAGCGACCTGCTCGCGGACATCGAGACGCTCGTCCGCTGCGAATCGCCGTCGTCGGACCACGAAGCGGTGGCCCGCAGCGCTGAAGTGGTGGCCGGACTCGGCCGGAGACTGTTCGGCGTGGATCCGGAGAGGATCGTCGTCGACGGCGTCACCCATCTCCGCTGGAGCTTCGGCGCGGGACCGCCGCGTGTCCTGCTGCTCGGTCACCACGACACGGTGTGGCCGCACGGTTCTCTGGAGACCCATCCGTTTTCCGTGCGGGACGGAGTGTTGCGCGGACCCGGATGCTTCGACATGAAGGCGGGAGTCGTGATGGCTCTGCACGCCGCCGCGACCGTGCCCGATCGCGACGGACTGTCCATTCTGGTCACCGGCGACGAGGAGATCGGCTCGCCGTCCTCCCGCGCGCTGATCGAGGAGACCGCCGCGGGGTGCGACGCGGCCTTCGTGCTGGAGGCCTCGGCGGACGGCGGCGCGCTGAAGTGCCGCCGTAAGGGCGTTTCCCACTACCGGGTGGAGGTGACCGGCCGCGCCGCGCACGCCGGGCTCGAACCGGAGAAAGGCGTCAACGCGGGAATCGAGATCTCCCACCAGATTCTCGCGGTGGCCGCGCTCGCCGACCCCGATGCCGGGACCAGCGTGACCCCCACCGTCGTGTCGGCGGGTACGACGGTCAACACCGTTCCCGCCGCGGCGAGGGTGGCCGTGGACGTCCGTGTCTGGAACGAGGCGGAACAACTCCGTGTCGACCGGGCCATCCGGGAACTTCGCCCGGTCTTGGCGGACGCCGAGGTCCGGGTGACCGGCGGGATCAACCGGCCGCCGCTCGAAGCGGGCTCGTCGGCGGGATTGTTCGCCCTGGCTCAGGACCTGGCGGAGGAACTGGGTCTCGGAGAACTGATCTCCGCGTCGGTCGGTGGTGCTTCGGACGGCAACTACACCGCCGGGATGGGGGTCCCGACCCTGGACGGCCTTGGCGCCGTCGGTGGCGGGGCGCACGCGGATCACGAACACGTCGTCGTGGCCGAACTGCCGCGCCGGACCGCTTTGCTGGCCGCGCTCGTGGAGAACGTCCTCGCGAAGCGGGGTCCGTCCGGCGCGACGAATCCCGCGGGCGAATCTGGTAGGGCACGACGGTGACTCGGCCGACGCGCCGGGAAAGGATTGCCCCGTGACGAATCTTGCTACGAACGCGGACAGCCCGGCGCCGGCGGTGGTGCGTGACGAGGCTGTCGCCGCCGCGCGGGCCGCGGCCGTGGCTTCGGGCGTCGAAATCCGCGAACTGACCGAAATCGCCGATCTGGCCGCGGTGGTCGGCCTGTTCGAGTCGATCTGGCGGTCCGGGCCGGGCGGCAGACCGGTGAGCACGGAACTGCTCCGCGCGATGTCCACGGCCGGGAACTACGTCGCGGGCGCGTTCGCGAACGGTGAACTGCTTGGTGCCTGCTTCGGTTTCTTCGGGAGCCCTGGAAAGGCGAGCCTGCACAGCCATATCGCCGGTGTCGCCAAGGCGGGCGCGGGCCGCGGGATCGGGCACGCGCTCAAACTGCACCAGCGCGGGTGGGCACTGCTGCAGGACGTTTCGGTGATCACCTGGACGTTCGACCCGCTGGTGCGGCGCAACGCCTACTTCAACCTCGGCAAACTCGGCGCGCGACCGATCGGTTACCTACGCGACTTCTACGGTCCGATGGAGGACGACATCAACGGTTCGGGCGACACCGACCGGCTGATGGTCGGCTGGGACCTCCGGAGCCCGGAGGTCCGCGCCGCCGCCTTCGGCGAACCGGTCCTGATCGACGCGGAAGCGCTGGGCGCGGCGAAGGCGCTCACGGTCGGCCCCGACGGCGGCCCGAGCATCGGATCCACCGACGGGCCGACCGTCCTCGTCGCCGTCCCGCCCGACATCGAACGGTTACGCCGCACCGATCCCGGTCGCGGCAACGCGTGGCGCGCCGCCCTACGCGAAGTCCTCGGCGGACTGATGGCGGACAACGCCCGGGTCGCCGGTTTCGATCGTGCCGGCTGGTACGTGATCTCCAAGGAGCAGTCGTGAAACTCAGCGGTGTGGAACTGCGCCGGGTCCGGATGCCGCTCGTGGCCCCGTTCCGGACGTCGTTCGGAACGCAGGCCGAACGGGAGCTGCTGCTCGTCCGCGCGGTGACCCCGGCGGGCGAGGGCTGGGGCGAATGCGTGGCGATGGAGGCGCCGCTCTACTCGTCGGAGTACAACGACGCCGCCGAGCACGTGCTGCGCCACCACCTCATCCCGGCTCTGCTGGCCGCCGAGGACGTCACCGCGCACAAGGTGACGCCGTTGCTGGCGAAGTTCAAAGGCCACCGGATGGCGAAGGGCGCGTTGGAGATGGCGGTCCTCGACGCCGAACTCCGCGCGCACGAACGGTCCTTCGCGGCCGAACTGGGGTCCACCCGGGACTCCGTGGCCTGCGGGGTGTCGGTCGGCATCATGGACTCGATCCCGCACCTGCTCGACGTCGTCGGCGGCTACCTCGACGAGGGCTACGTCCGGATCAAGCTCAAGATCGAACCCGGCTGGGACGTCGAGCCGGTCCGCCGGGTGCGTGAGCGCTTCGGTGACGACGTGCTGCTGCAGGTCGACGCGAACACCGCGTACACCCTGGGCGACGCGCCGCTGCTGTCCCGGCTCGACCCGTTCGACCTGCTGCTGATCGAGCAGCCGCTCGAAGAGGAGGACGTGCTCGGCCACGCCGAACTGGCGAAACGCATCCGGACACCGATCTGCCTCGACGAGTCGATCGTCTCGGCCAAGGCCGCCGCGGACGCGATCAAGCTCGGCGCCTGCCAGATCGTCAACATCAAACCGGGCCGGGTCGGCGGGTACCTCGAAGCCCGCCGGGTGCACGACGTCTGCGCGGCGCACGGGGTCGCGGTGTGGTGCGGCGGGATGATCGAGACCGGGCTCGGCCGGGCGGCCAACGTCGCGCTGGCCTCGCTGCCCGGGTTCACGCTGCCGGGTGACACCTCGGCGTCCGGCCGGTTCTACCGCACCGACATCACCGAACCGTTCGTGCTCGACGCCGGGCACCTGCCGGTGCCGACCGGACCGGGACTCGGGGTGACTCCGATTCCCGATCTTCTGGACGAGGTCACCATGGAGAAAGCGTGGATCGGTTCGTAGCGGACTACGAAATCCGAGGCTAGATTTGGTCGGATCGGACCAGTCGGTTCGGCGAGGCCGGGTTTAACTTCGGGGGGTGCTGACACCGGTGCCCAGCAAGCCGCACACGAGCTTGGGACGCGTCCTCGAAGACCTCGGGGACGTGCTCCTGGAGCCGGTCGTGGTCGGCCGGACCACCCGCAAGCAGCTCGGCGGGGTGGTCATCCACGATCCGCACGACGAATCCGAAATCCCTGGCGGGGCCGTCGTGCTCGGCGTCGGGGTGCGGGACCGGGACGAGGTCGTCCGCCTCTTGCACGACGTGGGTGCGCGAGGAGCGGCGGCGCTCGTCGTCCGGTCTCCCGTCACCCCGGCGCCGGAACTCCGGCGAGCCGCGGAGTCGTCCGGCGTCGCCCTGCTCGGGCTCGCGCGCGGCGCGTCCTGGGCGCAGCTCGCCGCCATGCTGAGGACCTTGCTCGCCGAAGAGGACGTCGGCGAGGTCTCGCCGCAAACCCTCGGCGGAATGCCTTCGGGTGATCTGTTCGCGCTGGCCAACGCGATCGCCGCGCTCATCGACGCGCCGGTCACCATCGAGGATCGCAACAACCGGATTCTCGCGTTCTCCGGGCGCCAGGACGAAGCGGACCCGTCGCGGGTGGAAACCATCCTCGGCAGGCAGGTGCCGGAGCGGTTCGCCCGCGGCCTCGAACAGGACGGCGTCTTCGAAAAGCTGTACCGGGACCACGCGCCCGTGTACGTCGATCCCCAGCGGTACGACGACAACGCCATCGCGCTTCCCCGCGTCGCGCTCGCCGTCCGCGCCGGCGACGAGGTACTCGGCTCGATCTGGGCGGCGGTCCGGGAACCGCTCAGCGCGGAGCGCACGCAGGCCTTGATCGACGCCGCCAAACTCGTCGCGTTGCACCTGCTCCGGTTGCGCGCGGGCGCCGACGTCGAACGGCGGCTGCGCGCGGATCTGGTGAGCACGGCACTCGAAGGAGGCTCCGGTGCGCCGGAGGCCATCGCCCGGCTCGGATTGCTCGGCCAGCCGTCGATCGTGCTCGCGATGGGCCTGCTCGGCGCACCCGACCCCGAGGACGATCTCCGGCTGGTCGCGGACCGTCAGCGGGTCGCAGACGCGCTGGCCATGCACCTGAGCGCCGTCCAGCCTCGTTCGGCCGTCGCGCTGGTCGGCGACGTCGCTTACGGCATCCTCCCGATGCCCGGCGGTCAGACCGACTGCCAGGAGCGTTCGGTGCGGGTCGCGTCGACCTTCCTGGAGCGCACGGGCCGCCGGGCGGCCGCCGCGATCGGCATCGGACCGCTGGCGCTCGACGCGTCCGGACTCCACGCCTCCCGCGACGGCGCGGACCGGGCGTTGCGCGTGCTCCTCACCAACGGTGGCGCCAAACGCGTCGCGACCGCCGAAGACGTCCACGTCGACGCGCTCATGCTGGAGCTGGCCGACCTCGCCGCGGCCAGAGGGGACGTCGCGACCGGACCGGTCGCGCGGTTGCTCGCCTACGACGCCCAGCACCAGTCACAACTGGTGCACACCCTTCGGTGCTGGCTCGACGCCTTCGGTGACATCGGTGCCGCGTCCGCGTCGGCCTACGTCCATCCGAACACCTTCCGCTACCGGCTGCGGCGCCTCGCCGAAGTCGGCGAGATCGACCTCGACGACGCGGGGGAGCGGTTCGCCGCGATGCTGCAATTGCGGCTGCTGCCACGTGACGCGCGGACCGGGCCGCCGGGCGCCGAAGACTGACCTTGGTCTCCCGTCCCGAAAGGACGGCCGATGTTCGTGTGATCGCACGAACTCCGTCCGGCGACCGCGTTTCAGAATGAGTGATCGGCGCCACGCTCGCGCCGTTCTCCCTTCCTCTCCCGAAGATCCCGCGGAGGCGCCATGACGGCAGTGGTCAACGAGGACACCTGGACAGCACGGCGGATCAACCGGACGGCGCTCATCACGATGGTGGTGATGGTGTGCGCGTGGGCGGTCGACTACATCGACCGGTTCTCGATCGGGATGGCGCTGCCGATGATCGGCGCCGAATTCGAGCTCAGCAAGACCGAACAAGGCTGGCTCGTCACCGTGTTCGCGCTGGTGTACATGGTCTGCCAGATCCCGGCGGGTTTCCTCGCCGACCGGTACGGTTCACGCGGGCCGATGCTGGTCACGCTGCTGCTCTGGTCGGCGTTCACCGCGATGACCGGGATGGCGGGCACCTTCGGCATGCTGCTCGTCGTCCGTGGCCTTTTCGGTGTGTGCCAAGGACTCTTCCCGGCGGCGTCGTTCAAGGCGATCGCCGAACGGACCACCCCCGGCAATCGCGCGACGGTGACCGGCGTGATGCTGTCGGCGGGCGGTATCGGCGCCGGCCTGGCGCCGCTGATCGTCGGCCCGCTGCTGATGGCGGTCGGCTGGCGGCACACGTTCTTCTGGATGGCCGGGGTCGGCGCGCTCATCGGCGTGGCCGTGTGGACGATCCTGCCCAAGGCACTGCCCGAAAGGCTGAGCAGCCTCCCGCGCGACGAGGTCAAAACCCCCGAGGTGTCCCGGAAACAGGTCCTGAAGTCGCCGGTGATCTGGAAGTTCACCCTGCTGTTCTGCGTCACCAACATGCTCAACTACGGGATGATCACCTGGGTGCCCAGCTACCTGCTGGAGTCGAGGGGTCTGTCGTTGAGCCAGACCGGGATCCTGGCCGCGATCCCGATGCTGGTCAGCATCGGCACGACCATTCTCGGCGGCTGGCTGTTCGACCGGTACTTCCACGATCACGGCCGCTGGTACCTCGGCTCGATCTCGCTGGTGACCGTGGTGCTGCTGACGTTGATGGTGAACGCGGACAGCACCGCGGAGTTCACCCTCTACGAGACGCTCGCCCTCGCGGTGTTCGGTATGGCGACGATGGCCGTCTTCGGCCTGCCGCTGCGGGTTCTCCCCACCGCGGTCACCGGGATCGGCATGGGAGTGATGAACTTCGGCGGCCAGGTGGCGGGCGCTGTCGCCCCGGTCGCGATGGGGTGGCTCGCCGACACCTTCTCCTACACGGCCGCGTTCGGATTCCTCATCGGTACCACGTTCCTCACCGCCGTGATGGCGTTCTGGGTGCCGCAGAACCCAGGGCAGTTCTCCTTCGCTCCAGCGAAATCCAGCTCGTCCTCATGAGTGATCGGTAGCTCGACGCGTGTCGCGAAAGCCACTTTCGGGACACCTGACGTCCCGAAAGTGGCTTTCGCGACACGGCGCGCCCCCTGCCCACCTCGCCTCGAACAGACAGGAGTCCCATGCCCACCGAGTCCGAAGTCGTCGAAACGATCACCGAACGAGCGAAGGAGGCCGGNCCCCCCCCCCCCCCCCCCCCCCCCCCCCCCCCCCCCACGGCGCGCCCCCTGCCCACCTCGCCTCGAACAGACAGGAGTCCCATGCCCACCGAGTCCGAAGTCGTCGAAACGATCACCGAACGAGCGAAGGAGGCCGGTGTCCGCGTCCGGTTGCACGCGGCCGAAATCGACGGCACCCGGCGGATCGGCGTCGACGAGCACGCCCCCGTCGTCACGGCGTCGGTCTTCAAGGTCCCGATCGCGCTGGAACTGGCGAAGCAGGGCGCCGAGGGCGGGCTCGACCTCGGCGAGCGGGTCACCGTCCCACCCGGACACCCCACGCCGAGCCCGTACGGCCTCGCCACCTTCCGGCACGAGATCTCGATGTCCTGGTACGACCTCGCGATCCTGATGATCGGGATCAGTGACAACGTCGCCACCGACCTGATCCTCGACCGCGTCGGCAAGGAAGCGACGGAGAAGACGTTGCGCGGCCTCGGTTTCGAGTACACCACCGTGGCACAGGACTGCGGGGAGGTGCTCCGCGGTATCGGCGACGACCTCGGGATCTCCTACGAGGACGACGAAAAGGTGCTGACCGAGCTCCCGATGGAGCGCATCGCGGCGTTGCGTGCGCTCCAGCCGGAGCACACCTGTGCCACGACGGCCGAGGAGATCACCCGGTTGCTCGGGATGATCTGGCGTGACGAGGCCGCGTCGCCGTCCGCGTGCGCGGACGTCCGGCGCTGGATGGAACTCCAGGTGTGGCCGCACCGGCTCCGCTCCGGATTCCCGGACGACGGGATCCGCGTCAGCGGCAAGACCGGGACGCTTCCGTCGGTGCGCAACGAGGTCGGCGTGGTCGAATATCCCGATGGCGGCCGTTACGCGGTCGGAGTCTTCACCGACGCCGTCGACGCACGGTCCCGGGTGCCGGAGCGGGACGCGTTCATCGGGTTCGCCGCGGCGCGGGCCGTCGAATGGCTCAGGCTTTCCGGCGAGCCAGATGGCGAATGATCAGCAGCACGATGCACACGATCGCGATGCCGCCGGCGATCATGCGTAAGGTCCAGTCCATCCCGACGAACTGGCCGATCGCGTTGGTGGCCGCGCTGACGAGGAGGACGAGCCAGAGGGAGGCGGCGACCAGTGCGCCGCCGGACTTTTCGGTGTCGTTCATGAGAAAGACGCTACGGTCGGGCAGCGCGGGCGAACAGGGGAGTGGCCCCCGTCGCGAGGTGGTGCTGGCGCTACCACCGCGCCGAGCGAAGGAGACCCAGCGTGGCGATCCAGCGGATGGACAACGTGCTCATCGTCGTCGAAGACCTTGACGCGGTCATCGCGTTCTTCGTCGAACTGGGAATGGAACTGGAGGGCAAGGGGCCACTCGATTGGCCGGGGGCGGAACGGGTGGTCGGGCTCGAAGACGTCCGCCAGGACGTCGCGATGCTGCGGGTCCCGGACGGTCCCGGCCGGATCGAGCTGGCGAAGTTCCATCGGCCCAAGGCCATCACGCCCGAACCGAAGGACGCTCCGGCGAACACGCTGGGGATCCGCCGTATCATGTTCGCGGTGGACGACATCGAGGACGTCGTCCACCGCCTGCGTGGCCACGGCGCGGAACTCGTGGGCGCGGTGGAACGGTACGAGGACATCTATCGGCTCTGCTACGTCCGGGGTCCCGAGGGCATCGTCGTCGGGCTGGCGGAAGAACTCCGACGACCTCAGCCCTTGCCGCCCAGGTAGGCCAGCACCGCCAGGACCCGCCGGTGCCCGCTGTCCTCCGGCAGCCCGAGTTTCGCGAAGATGTTCCGGATGTGCTTGTGCACCGCGCCGTCGCTCACCACGAGCAGTTCGGCGATGGTCGTGTTGTTGTAGCCCTCCGCCATCAGCCCGAGCACTTCGCGCTCCCGCGCGGTCAGTCCTTCGAGCGGGTCGGTCGCCCGGCGGTGCGCCATCAGCTGGGTGATGACCTCGGGGTCCATGGCCGTCCCGCCCTTGACGACGCGGTCCAGCGCGTCGAGGAACTTCTCCACCTTCCCGACCCGCTCCTTGAGCAGATACCCGACGGCGCCCTTGCCGTCGGCGAGGAGTTCCGCCGCGTAGCCGGTTTCGACGTGCGCGGACAGCACGAGCACGGGCAGCCCGGGGTACATCTTCCGTGCTTTGACCGCGGCCCGGAGGCCTTCGTCGGTGTGGGTCGGCGGCAGCCGGACGTCGGTGATCACCGCGTCGGGCCGATCCTTGGCGACCAGTTCGAGGAACTCTTCCACGTCGTCCACCGCCGCGGCGACGTCGATGCCCGAGGTGTTCAGCAGCATCACCAGGCCTTCGCGCAGCAGCGCGTCGTCCTCGACGATCACGACCCGCATGGCAACTCCACTTTCAGTACGGTCGGCCCACCGGCGGGGCTGGACAGTTTCAAGGTCCCGTCGAACGCCTCGGCCCGTTTGCGGATCCCGGACAGACCACTGCCCGCGGCTTCGTCCGCGCCGCCGTGGCCGTCGTCGCGGATCTCGATGAGCAGGGTGTCGGCGGTGCCGTCGAGGGTGATCCAGGCGTGTTCGGCGCCGGAATGCTTGGTGATGTTGGCCAGCATCTCGGCGACCACGAAGTAGGCGGCCGCTTCGACGGCGGCGGGACGGCGGCTGCGGCCGCGCACGTCCACGCTGCACGGCACCGGGCAGCGATCGGCCAGCGCGGTGACGGCGCCGTCGAGACCGCGGTCGGACAGCAACGGCGGGTGGATGCTGCGCACGACGGTCCGGAGTTCGGCCAGCGCTCCGGTCGCGGTGTCCTGCGCCTTGCCGAGCAGCTCCCGGGCCCGCTGAGGGTCCTTGTCGAACAGCGAATCGGCGATCCCCAGCTGCAGGACCACCGCGGCGATCCTCGCCTGCGTCCCGTCGTGCAGGTCTCGTTCGAGGCGGCGGAGTTCGGCGCCGTGCGCCTCCAGCGCGGCGGCACGCGACGCGGCCAGTTCGACGACGCGGTCGGTCAGCACCACGCCGGGAGCGGGTGCGAGCAGCCTGCGCGCGACGAAGGCCTGCCATCGAGCCACGCGGGGGTACAGGAAGATCAGCGCGACCATGCCGACACCGGTGATCGCGCTGAGCGCCGCCATGGGCCACGACGTGACCATGAACCCGAGCGAGCTTTCCACCCCGCCGGGCACCATCGGCCAGATGAACGCCGTGACGATCTGCCGGAGCCCGCCGAGCGGCAGGGCGATGGCGAAGATGCCGACGACGAAACCGGTGGCGCCGTGGAAGAGGAGCCAGCCCAGGTCGCGGCGAGACGCCGGATCGGTCACCGGGTTGCCGGACCGGTACGGCTCGGGGATCGGCTCATCCAGCAGGCGGGCGGCCCGGCGGCGTTCGAAGTTGACCGGACGGCGGATCAGCTGGAGCGCGATCGGCAACGCCGGGATCCCGACGCCGAACGGGCACATCAGCAGCACGAACAGCATGCCGACGAGGACGAACCAGGCGATCATGGAGGAGGCCGCGCCGACCGCCAGGTACCGGATCGCGGACCAACAGGACTTGAGCCGCGTGATCACCGGGACAGTCTTTCATCCGGCCTCGGAGCGGAGCGCGCGAAGGCCCGCTTTGCGATACTCGGACCATGATCCTCATCGTCCTCAAAGCACGGATCCGTCCCGAGAAGCGTGCCGAATGGCTGGCGGGTATCGAGCGCTACACGCAGCAGGTGCGCAGCGAACCCGGGAACATCTCGTTCGACTACTACCAGAACGCCGGTGACGAGAACGAGTTCGTCCTGGTCGAGGTCTTCGCCGACAGCGCCGCGGGCGACGCGCACGTCGCCACGCGGCACGCCCAGGAGTTCTTCCCGTTCATGGCGACCGTCGTCGCGGAGAAACCGCGGATCAACTACCAGAACCTCGACGGCGACGCGTGGTCGGAGATGGCCGAGGTCACGCCGGTCGACTAGCGGTGCCCGTGGCGGTGCGGTCGATGATCGCGGCGAGTGCCGTGGCCGCTTCCTCGGGGACCCAGTGGCTGACGCCGGTCAGGATTTCGAGCCGGTAGGCGGCGTCGACGTACTGGCCGGCGAGTTCGGCACTTCGCCGGGAAAGCGCGGTGTCGCCATCGCTCCAGACGTGCGTGGTCGGCACGGTGACCCGGGTGCGAAGGGCGCCCGGGTGCTGGAAGGGCATCGCGCGGTACCAGTTCAGCCCGCCGGTGAGGGCTCCGCCGTGGACGATGTCCCGGCGGACCTGCTCGACCTGGGCGGGCGTCATCCCGGTGCCGGTCAGCGTGCGGTCCAGTACGCGTGGCCGGCGCCGGAGGACGAATTCCGGCAGCCAGGGGAACTGGAACAGGAACATGTAGTACGACCGGACGAGCTGGTCGCTGGTGAGCATCGCGCGGAGGAACGCTCCGGGATGCGGGACCGAAACGGTGGTCAGCGAACTGACCAGGTCCGGTCGTCGTGCCGCCGTCGACCAGGCGGCGACGGCCCCCCAGTCGTGTCCGACGAGGTGGACCGGCCCGGCGCCGAGGGTCTCGATGAGGGCGACGGTGTCGGCCACGAGACGGCCGGACCGGTAGGCGTAGCGGCCTCGTGGGCGCGCGCGAGGTGAGTAGCCGCGCTGGTCGGGCACGATCGTGCGGTATCCCCGCTGGTGGAGCAGGGTGGCGGTCTCTGTCCAGGAGGCACCGGTCTGCGGGAAACCGTGCAGCAGGACGACGAGGGTGCCGTCGATTGGGCCGGTGTCCCGCACGTCGAAGATGAGTCCGTCGTGGTCGAAGGTGGCGATGCGGCGGGGTGCGGTCATGGGCGGTTCCCCTTCTTTCGTGGACTGCTCCTATATGTTACCTTGAGTAACAGTGAATCGCGGTAACAGGTAGCCGCGCACTCTGTCGACGTCGTCAGGGAGGTCCGTATGACCAGCACCGATGTGCCACGCACCGCGGCAACGGCCGGGGCAGGCCGCCACGAGACCGCGCAGCGGCTCCTCGATTCGTCCGCGATGCTGTCCTACGACCCCGCCACCGAGGTGGACTGGGAGACGCCGCTGGACAAGAACTTCCACGGCGCCAGCCCGGAGTGGAGCACGCTCTACGGCACGAGTTACTGGGCCGAGATGAGCACGGAGCAGCAGAAGGAGCTCACGCGCCAGGAAGCCGCTTCGGTCGCGAGCACCGGCATCTGGTTCGAGATGATCCTGCAGCAGATGGTGCTCCGGGATTTCTACGCCAAGGACCCGACCGACCCGGCGTTCCAGTGGGCGCTCACCGAGATCGCCGACGAATGCCGTCACTCGATCATGTTCGCCCGCGGCGCCGAGAAGCTCGGCGCGCCCCCGTACCGCCCGCGCAGGCTCGCCGTCGAACTCGGCCGGATCTTCAAGGCGACGGCCACCGGCGAAGCGGCGTACGCGGCCATCCTCGTGGCCGAAGAGGTCCTCGACGTGATGCAGCGCGACTGGATGCGTGACGAGCGCGTGGTCCCGTTCGTGCGCACCATCAACAACATCCACGTGGTCGAAGAGTCGCGGCACATGAAGTTCGCCCGTGAAGAGACGCGGGAACAGCTGGAGGGCGCGGGTTTCGTGCGCCGCCGGATCAACGCGCTGGTCATCGCGATCGCGTCGTACTTCATCGTCAGCAGCATGATCAACCGCGACGTCTACAAGAACGCTGGGCTCGACACGAAGCGCGCCCTGCGTGAGGCGAAGGCCAACGAGCACCACAAGGCGATGATGCGGTCGAGCTGTGCGGGCCTGATGGAGTTCCTCGGCTCGTGCGGTCTGCTCACCCGCCCCGCACTGGTGTTCTACAAGCGGGCGAACCTGATCTGACATGGCCTTCGCGATCACCCAGACCTGCTGCAACGACGCCACCTGCGTGTCGGTCTGCCCGGTCAACTGCATTCACCCGACGCCGGACGAGCCCGACTTCGGCACCACCGAGATGCTCTACGTCGATCCGGCCTCGTGCATCGACTGCGGAGCCTGCGCGGACGCCTGCCCGGTGGACGCGATCTTCCCGGCGGATCTGCTGACCGGGCCGCTGGAGGTCTACGCGGGGATCAACGCGGCCTTCTACGCCGGCCGTGAGACCGCCCCCTCGGCGGATCCCGCGCCGAACTTCCACCGGTGGGCGCCGCCGACGTTCGACCGGGCCATCCCGAGCGATTTCGCGCCGCCCGACATCGCCGTCGTCGGCACCGGCCCGGCCGGCATGTACGCGGTGGAGGACCTGCTCCTCCACACGAACGCGCGGGTCACCCTGATCGACCGGTTGCCGGTCGCGGGCGGGCTCGTCCGCTACGGCGTCGCCCCGGACCACCCCGCCACGAAGCGGATCGGCGAGACGTTCTCGCGTCTTCACGAGCATCCGCGGCTGCGGATGCGCCTGGGCACCGAGGTCGGCCGTGACGTGTCCGTGGACGAACTGGCCGAGCGCCACGACGCGGTCGTCTACGCGGTCGGTGCCTCATCCGCGCGAGGTCTCGGCATCGAGGGCGAGGAACTGCCCGGCAGCATCGCCGCGACCACCGTCGTCGCCTGGTACAACGGGCATCCGGACGTGCCCGCGAACGCGGTGGACCTGTCCGCGGAACGGGTCGTTCTGGTCGGTACGGGGAACGTCGCGCTCGACGTCGCCCGGATCCTCACCGCCGACCCCGACGACCTCGCCGGGACCACGATCGCCCCGCACGCGCTGGAATGCTTGCGTACCAGCAAGATCCGGGAAGTCGTGCTGCTCGCCCGGCGTGGGCCGGAGGACGCGGCGTACACCTCGCCGGAGCTGCTCGCGCTGGCGGGGCGCGCCGGTGTGCCGCTCGTCGTCGACGACGCGGACCCGCGCACCGCGGCCGCGATCGACGCGGGCACCGGCAAAGCGGCTCTGCTGCGCGAACTCGGCCGCGAGACCGTGGACTGGACCGTTCCGCCGGGCTCAGACGCACGCCGGATCGTCCTGCGCTTCCACTCCGCGCCCACCGGGATCATCGGCGACACCCAGGTGCGGGGCCTTCGCGTCACGGGCCGGGACGAGCCGGTCGAGATCGCGGCGGGTCAGGTCGTCCGCGCGGTCGGCTATCGGGGTGTTCCGGTGCCGGGTCTCCCGTTCGACGACGACCGCGGCACGATCCCGAACACCGCGGGCCGCGTCGACGGGCTCAGCGGCGCCTACGTGGTCGGCTGGATCAAACGTGGTCCCTCGGGCGGTATCGGCGCGAACCGCACTTGTGCGCGGGAGACCGTGGCGACGCTGCTGGAGGACATCACGTCCGGCAGGCTGCCGGTGCGGGCACGGCGGTCGCCGATGGCCGCGCTGGCCGCACGGTTCCGGCGGCGCTGACGCCCTGGCGGCTTCGGGAGCACGTCGCGAAAGCCACTTTCGGGACATCAGACGTCCCGAAAGTGGCTTTCGCGACANCGTTCCTGAACCGCAAGTCGAAGAGGACGTGACGCGGTCCGGTCAACGGCGCCTTCACGTACGGCAAAGATGTCGCGAAAGCCACTTTCGGGACATCAGACGTCCCGAAAGTGGCTTTCGCGACGCGAGCACCAGGACTGAGCTACGAGGCGGCCACCCGGCGGTTCAGCATCACCGGCAGGGCGCGATGCCCGTTGGAGATGAACGAGTCGAGGTGCCGCAACGCGTCCGGGGAGGTCGCGAGGCTCAGGTCCGGGAATCGTGCGAACAAGGCCGGAAGGGCGATCGCCGCTTCCAGCCGCGCCAGCGGAGCGCCGATGCAGTAATGCGCGCCGTAGCCGAACGCGACGTGCGCCTTGTCGTTGCGGGTGACGTCGAAGGCGCCGGCGTCGTGCCCGTGCACCGCCGGGTCGCGTCCCGCGGCGGCGTAGCCGGCCAGAATCGCGTCGCCCTGCCGGATGACGACATCGGCGACGGCGATGTCGTCGACGGCGTAACGCAAGGGCAGGTTGGCCACGGGTGCTTGCCAGCGCAGCGTTTCCTCGATCGCGTCGCTCCACGTGGCCCGGCCGTCGCGGATCATGGCGAGCTGGGCGGGATGGGTCAGCAGAGCGGTGATGGCCTGGTCGAGCAGGTTCACGGTGGTCTCGTGGCCCGCCGAGATGAACAGGATCAAGGTATCGATGAGTTCGGTTTCGTCCAGCCGCGCGCCGTCGTCCCGCGCGGCGATGAGCGCGGTGGTGAGGTCCTCGCCGGGATTCGCCCGCTTCTCGGCGACGAGTTCGGTGAAGATCGAGTGGATGTCCTGATACGCCGCCAGCATCGCCTCCTGGCTCGCCGAGGTCCGGAAGAAGACGTCGACGGAGTGGCGCAGTCTGCCGCGCGCCGAGTCCGGTACGCCGAACAGGTGGCAGATCACTTCGATCGGCACGGGATAGGCGAAATTCTCCCGCAGGTCAACGGGTTCGCCGGCGGGCAGGGCTTCGAGCCCGGTCAGCAACCCGTCGACGATCCGGGTGATCCAGGGCTCCAGCGTGGCGATCCGGCGCGCCGTGAAGGCCTGTGTCACGAGCGAGCGCAGCCTTTTGTGGTCGGCGCCGTAAGCGGTGAACATGTTCCGCACCGAGACCCACACCAGCAACGGCCAGTCCGCGCTGACCTCCGCCAGCGCCGGCCAGTGCTGACGCGCGTCTTTGGACACGCGCGAGTCGCTGAGCAGGTCTCGCAGGAGTTCGTAACCCGTCACCGACCACGCCACCACACCGCCCGGCAGCTCCACCCGGGTGATCGGGCCGAGCTCGCGTAATCGCTCGTTCTCGGCGTGGATGTCGTGGCCGTTCGGGTCCAGCACCAGGGGACGCGTCACCGGGGATCACCCTTTCTCGGCGGAGCGGACCGAATCCACCCTGCCAGCGGACCCCTTCGCCCGGCTATTCGCCATTCGGTGACGAGTTGCGCTCAGTACAGCTCGATGACAAGCCTGTCGGTGAGGGCGCGCGAGACGCAAAGCGCCATCTGGCTCTCACGATCGGCGGCGGTCAGGCAGTTGTCCCGATGGTCCGGGGTGCCCTCCAGCACGCCGGACACGCACGAGCCGCAAATGCCCTCCTCGCAGGACTTGAAGACCTCGATGCCGTTGTCCTCGAGGACCGACAGGATGGATTTCCCTGCCGGTACCTCGAATTCCTCACCGGTGTCGAGTTCGACGGTGAGCGGGCGGTCGGCCGACGTGTCCACCTCCGCGGCTTCGAAACGCTCGACATGCACGTGGTCCGCGCCTACGACCGGCCCGAGCACGTCACCGACCTGCCGCATGAAACCGTCCGGCCCACAGGTGTAGACGTGGGCCGACGGCGTCAGGTCTTCGGCGATCGTCCGCAGGACGGCGGGATGTTCGCCGCGGGGGACGCCGAAATGCGGCCGGATCCGGTCGGCGAACTCCACGCGTTCTTCCAGCAGTTCCACGAACGCCGCGGTTTCCCGCGAGCGCGCGAAATAGTGGAGCTCGAACTCGCTGCCCCAGGTGTAGAGCTCGTAGGCCATCGACAGCAGCGGGGTGATACCGATACCGCCGGCGACGAGGACATGCCGGTCCGCGTCTTCGGCGACGGTCAGCAGATTGCGCGGCTCGCTGATCTTCAGGTGATCACCGACCGAAACCTGATGCATCGCCGCGGATCCGCCCCGCGAATCCGGTTCCCGTTTGACCGCGATCAGGATCGAACGCGGATCGTCGGGGGCGCCGCACAACGAATACTGCCGCAACACCCCCGTCGGGCCGACCACGTCGACGTGCGCCCCCGCCCGGTACCGGACGCGCAGCGGCTCGTCGTCCTGCCGGACCAGCCGCAGGGTACGGATTTCCGGCGTCTCTTCGGTGATTTCTACGACGCGGAAGAGGACGTTCGTCATCCAGGTGCCTCCAGGTCAGCGCATGAACAGGCCGCCGTTGGCGTCCCAGCAGGCGCCGGTGACGGAGGCGGCTTCGGGGGAGGCGAGCAACGCCACCATTTCGGCGATGAACGTCATACTGCCCAGCCGCCCCACCGGGATCCCGGCTGTCAGCCGGTCGAGGTTCTCCTCGCCGACGAGCCGGTGGACCATGGGGCTGTCCTGCGGGCCGGGGGAGACCGCGTTCACGGTGACGCCCCTGGCGGCGAGCTCGCGGGCGAACACCTTGGTCGCCGTCAGGACCGCGCCTTTGGACGACGCGTAGTGCCCGCCGGTCGTGGTGCCGCCGTTCTGCCCCGCGAGGGAGGCCATGTTGACGATCCGGCCGTACCCGGCCTCGGCCATATGCGCGCCGAACAGCTGGCAGGCGTGGAAGGTGCCGTTGAAGTTCACCGCCATCACCTCGTCGAGCTCCTGCGGCGTGATCTCCAGCAACGGCCGCGCCTGGGTGCGCGCGGCGTTGTTGACCAGCACCTGGACACCCCCGAAGTCACCGAGCACCGACGCGAGCAGCTGGTCGATGTCGGGACGGCTGGCGACGTCGACGCGGTAGCTCTGGGCGTGTGCCCCGCTCCGGGCGAGTTCGGTCGCGAGGCGTTTCGCGGCCGCTTCGTCGAGATCGGCGATCGCCACCCGATGGCCACCGCTGTGCAGGCGCCGGGCGATCCGCTCGCCCAGCCCGGTCGCCCCGCCGGTGACCACGGCGACCGGCGCGGTGCCGCTCACAGCAGGAATCCTGCGGCGGGAACGGCTTCGTCGGCGTTGACGAGCCGGACGACCTTGCGGGCGAAGCGGTCCTCGTCGCCGTTGGCGCCGAGGCGGACGACGTAATCGACGTCCGCGGCCCACAAGTCGTGGCGGCCGCGCTTGTACGCCACGATGATCTGGGCGGCCCTGAGCGTGACCGACCGGTCGCCGACGTCGGCGGGGATGAAACGCGAGACGGTCCGCGCGGTGATCGCCGAGTCGACCGCGGCGAGCGCGTAGCCCTCGGTCATCCGCCGCACCCGCAGCCCGCGCATCCGGGCGTCGTCGTGGACCATGTTGAGGACGTCGTCGAAGTCCTCGGCGTCACGGTCGATCGGGATGATGTACATCCCGTCGTCGGCGTAAAGCCGTTGCCAGGCCTCGTAGTCCTTGGCATCCAGCAACGCGGCCTCGCGCCAGGCCAGCTCGATCGCGCGGACCACCCGCGGATCGGTGAGGGTCTCAGTCATCGCTCATCATCCGCTTCCATTGGGCGTACGCCGCCCGCATTCCGGTCTCGTCGGTGACGTGGCTGGTCGGCCAGCCCTCGGCGGAGGGCTTTTCGCGGCCGAGACCGCGGTTGACCATGATCGGCATCTCGGGCGCGCCCTGTGCGCCGCGCTGGACCCGGTCCCAGCCTTCGGAGTCGTCCGGCGTGCCGAAACCGAACGGGCCCTGGAAATGCTCGTGGGCGCGCAACCGCTCCCGGTTGACCGGGCCGACGATCTCGGGCGGGCCGTCACTGCCGAGCGCGACGTGCTCGATGACGGTCTCGTCGACACTGATCGGCCGCAGTACCCGGAAGAACGAGATCGACATCGACACGTTGGGGAACAGGTTGAGGTTGAACCCGGTGCCGTGCACGGCATGGACGAGCCTCCGGACTTCGGCTTCGTCCGCTCCGGCGGCTTCCAGCTGGGCGACCAGTCCGTCGAACCGCGGCTGGAGCGGCTCGCTGCCGTCGTCCGCCTCCAGATCGGAGTGCTCGGGGACCATCTGCATCACCGAGTGGCCGTTCCCCAGATCGTGGGTGACCGCCGTCGGATCGGTCATGAACGACATCATCTCGGCGGTTTCCGCGTCGACCGACGCCATCCAGGAGCGGTGCACGATGGGGAAGTGGTACCCGTCGGTGGTGTTCTCCAGCTGGATCTTCCAGTTGCCGCGGTAGGTGAACCGGTGTGTGCCGAGCACCTTCACCGGGTAGCCGCCGCCCTGCGCCATGAAGCGGTCGATCCACAGTTTGACGTCGCCGAGGAAATCGGCCAGCGGTTCGGCGTCGGCGTTCAAGGTCGCGAAGATCATCCCGCCGTAGGACTCGGTGCGCAGGGTCTTCAGGCCGAGATCGGCCTTGTCCATGACGCCCTCGTACCCGTCGGGGTACGGGATGCCGCGCAGTTTGCCGTCCAGGCCGTAGGACCAGGCGTGGTACGGGCAGGTGAACCCGTTGGCGTGGCCCGTCTTCTTCTCGCAGAGCGACGCGCCCCGGTGACGGCAGCGGTTCACGAGCGTGCGGATCTCGCCCTTGCGGTCCTTGGTCACGATGACCGGATGACGTCCGACGTGGGTCGATTTGAAGCTGCCCGCCTTGGGCAGTTCCGATTCATGCGCGACCCAGATCCAGGACCGCTCGAAGATCTTCGTCATCTCCTGGTCGAAGATGGCCGGGTCGGTGTACACCCGGCCGGCGACGCGGTCGCCGAGGACGAGATCGGCGGGCGGCAGGTCGTGCACGGTGGCGGCGGTGAATTCTGTCGTCATCGCGATCAGCCCCGGTATTCGCGCGGGGTGAGGGCGCGGCCGATACGCGCTTCGATCTTGGCGTACTTCCACAGCTTCCACGGGCTGTCGCCGACCGGCGTGGAGCGCAGGAAGTCGCACGCCTGCTTGACGGTCTCCTGCGTGTCGACGTCGCAGAGCAGGTAACACGTCCACGGCCAGCCGTCGGACGGGCCGACCATATGCGAGTCGTCGTCGATGTCGCCGATGAAGTCCACGCCGGGAAGGCCCTTGATGCCGTCCATCAGCGCGACGAAGGCGGTCCAAACGTCGCCGGCGGCGACGCCGCCTTCGGGAAGGTCGAAGAAGTTCTGGTTGATACCGATGCAGAACAGCACGCGCAGCGGGGTATCGCTCATGGTGGTGGTCCAACTCCTCGTCGGTCGGTGGTGGTCACTGGAAGCCGGGAACGGTGGGCGGATGCCCCATCAGCACGGCACCCGCGGCGTCGTACATGGCCGGCCCGAGGAAGGCGTGCTGCTGGGGGACGAGGGCGTCGCCGAGCAGCCACTGCAGCGGGTGGTCGTTGGCGATGGCGCCGGTACCGGACAAGCCGATGACCCGGTTGACGGTCTCCGCGGCGGTCTTGGCGAGATGGGTCGAGGCGAGGCGGAGATGCGCGTTCTGCCCCCGCGTCACCGGGTCGCCGTCCAGCACCGTTTGCCATGCCTCATGGGTGACCTCGTAGAAGTACGCGCGCGCCGAACGCATCGTCGCCTCGGCTTCGGCAAGGCCTGTCCGGTAGTAGGCGCGGTCGGCGAGTTTCGGCGCGCCCGTGACACCCGAACGGCCGCTGCCGACCTCGGTCGCGAAGTCGAGCGCGGCGCGGGCGACTCCCGCGCCGACGACCGCCAGCACCTGGGAGGCGTAGGCGAGGGTGGGGTAGCGGTACAGCGGCTCGTCGATCGTGGGTTCACCACCGCGGATGAACGTCCATTCGCGCGGAACCTCGACCTTGTCGACGACCAGGTCGAAGGAACCGGTGCCCTTCATCCCGACGACGTCCCACTCCTGGATGATCTTGACCTGCTCGGGCCGCAGCAGCGCGGTGCGCGGCTTTCCGGCGGTCGTGTCGTCACCGGGGATCCCCACGCCGAGGACGTCCGCGCCCATGCAGCCGCTCGCGAACTTCCAGCGTCCGTCGACCAGGAAGCCGGACGCGGTGGGTTCGGCCCGCTGCACGGGGAAGAGACCACCGGCGAAGCACACGTCCGGACCGTCGGCGTACAGCTCGGCCTGCGTCTCGACGGGCAGCGCCGCGAGATAGACCAGCGCGGAACCGAAGCTCGCCACCCAGCCGGTGGATCCGTCGACGACGGAGATCCGCTCCACGATCCGGAGGAAGTCGGCCGGGGGAAGGGGCTCGCCGCCGAACCGTTCGGGCGTCGCGGAGCGGTAGACGCCCGCTTCCTTGAGCCGGGTGACGAAGTCGCGGGGCACGTACCGCTGGTCGCGGAACTCCTGACGGCGCTCGAGGAGTTCGGCCAGGACATCCTCGAGCGTCGTGGCCGGGCTCTCCTGGATCTGGGCCATCTGGCGCTCCTCGCGTCGTAGGGAAGATGTCTCCGACGCTAGGGACCACCGCCACGCGTGGCCATTGGTCATTGCCTGCCGGCGGCGGGGGATTCCCACGCAGGGCGGTAGGGGAAATCCTTACCCGGGGGTCCGGCGGCGAACTCCTATGCTGAGGCCGTGGACGTCGATCCGATCGCGCCCGAGCCGGCCACCGGCGACTTCGTGGCGATGATGAACGCCTCGAAGGTGTGCGTGCTCGTCCACGACGCGGCGACCAAGAACATCCTGTGGGCCAATCCCGCCGCGTGCGAGATGCTCGAATTCAGCCTTTCGGAGCTGCGCCCGCTCAAGGCCAACCACATGAGCAGTTCCGCGCAGCAGTACGACCGGGTCATCGGGCGGGCCTGGCTCCAGGCCGCGGTGGAACACGGTTCGAGCCGCATCGTGTGGCACTACCGGAGCAAATCCGGCCGCGTGATCCCCACCGACGCGGTGGCCATCCGGGTCGAGCTGGAGCGGGGCCCCGCGGTGATGGTCCAGTTCCGCGACATCCAGCGCGCGGAGGAGGTCGAACGGGAGCTGAAGCTGACGACGTCGTACGTCGACGCGCTGGCGCGGCACACCTCGACCGTGGCGTTCATGCTCGACGCCGCCGGAGCGGTGCGGTTCGCCACGGACAGCGCGCTGACGTTCCTCGGCCTGACCGGTGACGACGATCGACTGGCCGGGGAGCCGCTGACCGCGTACGCGCGGCTGCATCTGGGCGGCAGGCCGGTGCGCTGGACCGAGGTGGTGGCCGGCGCGGATCCGGTCGGGCCGGTGCAGCTGGAGTTGCCGGGGGAGAACGCGACCTGGCTGGAAGGGAGCCTGGAGCGGCTGTCGGAGTCCGAGGTCGACGCGTATCTGATGATCCTGCACGACGTCTCCGAGCGGGTGCGCGGCGAAGTGCGGCGAGAGCTGGAACTGCGGCACGAGAACTATCTGGCCCGCTACAACGCCATGGGGGACATGGCGATGGCGATCGCGCACGAACTCGGCCAGCCGCTGGCCGCCGCCGCGAACTTCATCGCGGGCATCCGCGCGCGTGCCGCCACGATCGCGACCGGCGGCGACGTGCGTGAGCAGATGGGCTACGGCCTGGACAGCGTCGCCCGCCAGATCGACCGGGCGAAGGACATCGTCGGTTCGTTGCGGTCCTTCGTCGGGCATCTGGAGCAGGTCGAGCAGATGGTCGATCTGAACGAGATCGTCCGGGAGTGCCTGTACTTCATCGAGCTGAGCGCCGCGCCGCACGCCGTGGAGGTTCGCGTCCGGCTCGATCCGGCGCCGGTGCTGGTGCGGTGCGAACGCGTCCTCACCGGTCAGGTGGTGATGAACCTGTGCCTCAACGCGATCGACGAGACCGCGGAATGCGAACCGGTGCAACGGCGGATCACGGTGGGCACCCGCGCCAAGGAGGGCGTCGGGGTCCTCACCGTGGACGATCACGGCCGTGGCGTCGCCAGGGATCCCTTCGCCGAGTCGTTCACCAGCAAACCCGGAGGCAGCGGTATCGGGCTGGCGCTGAGCCACCGCATCATCACGCGGCAGCACGGAAGCATCTGGGCCGAGCGGCGCGACGGCGGCGGCTCCCGGTTCGGGTTCGCGCTGCCGCTGGCCACGTAAGGGAAATCCTCAGGCGGCGCGGTGGAACTCGGGATATCGCCGGTTTCGGCCACGGCTCTAGCGTCGGGGTATGCCCGATGAGCTGACCACGACCCAGCGACGGTTTCGCGCGGCGATGGCGAACCTTTCGACGGCTGTCAACATCGTCACCACCGACGGCGTCAGCGGCCGCGCCGGCATCACGGTGAGCGCGGTCTGCTCGGTCACCGACTCACCCCCGACCCTGCTGGTCTGCGTCAACCAGTCGAGCTACACGCACGACATCTTCCGCACCAACGGGCGGATGGCCATCAACGTCCTGGCGCCCCAGCACAAGGACCTCGCCCTGCAGTTCGCCGGTGCGACGGACGTGCCGATGCTCGACCGGTTCCGGTTCGAGGTCTGGGATCACGACCGGTTCCGCATCCCCGTCGTCCGCGACGCGGCCGCCGTCCTGATCGGACAGGTCGGCGCCGAGTTCACCCAGGGCACGCACACCGTGCTCTTCGTGGAGGTCGAGGACGTCTTCGTCGACGAGGAGGCCGGGGGCCTCGCCTACTTCCGCCGCGAATTCCACCGGATCACGCCATGAGCGAACGCACCACGTTGATGTGTTACAACGACAACCACGGGTACGGCTGGCGTCATGTGGACCTGTTCGTGCACGACGCCGAGGGCCGCGAACTGGAGTGGGTCCACTGGCAGGTCCCTGCCGACGGTCCCGACGCCGCCGACGAGGTGACCGCGCGGGTCGAGCCCCTGCTGAGGCGAACCTCGGAGTGGCGGCACGGGGTGAGCGCCGGCGGCGTGGACTTTTGGGAAGCGGACGCCGCGTGGGTGGAGCGATGAGGCTCGCGCGCCCGTGGTCGCTGCGGGAACTCGTCCGGGATCTCCGGGAGGGGCGGACCACTCCGGAGGACGCTTACCGGCGCGCACTGGGCCGGATCGCCGAGACGGAAGCGGATCTGCACGCCTGGGTCGACCGGACGGACTTCCCGCCGGGCGCGGGCGTGCCACTCGGGGTCAAGGACATCATCGATCTGGCGGGCGTGCCCACCCGGTGCGGTTCGGCGCTGCGCGCGGAAGCCGCTCCGGCGGCCTCGGACGCGGCGATCGTGACCGCGTGGCGCGCGGCCGGCGCCGTGCCGCTCGGGAAGACGGTCACCACCGAGTTCGCGTTCTTCGCCCCCGGCCCGACCCGCAATCCCGTGGCGCCCGGCCATACCCCGGGCGGTTCGTCGAGCGGATCGGCCGCCGCCGTCGCGTCCGGGCAGGTCCCGCTGGCGCTGGGCTCGCAGACCGCCGGATCGGTCACCAGACCGGCGTCGTACTGCGGGGTCGCGTCGCTGGTCATGAGCCATGGCCGGTATCCGGTCACCGGGGTGACGGGGCTGAGCCCCAGCCTGGACAGCCACGGCGTCTTCGCGGCCACTGCCTCCGACCTCGCGATCGCCTGGTCGGCGCTGACCGCCGATCCCGATCCCGAACCTCGGCCGCCGCGGATCCTGGTGTGGTCCGCCGACGCGCTCGACGTCGTCGAAGCGCCGATGCGGCACGCCGTGACACAAGCGGCGAAGCGGCTGCGGGAGGCAGGGGCGACCGTCTCGGCCTTCCTCGACGAACGGCTGATGGCCGAGCTCACGGCCGCACATCCCGTGGTGATGGCCTACGAGGCGGCCCGCGAAAGGGCCGCCGAGCTCGCCGCGGCCGAGCGGTTGAGCGCTCCATTGGCGCAGCTGCTCCGGACCGGTGCCGCGACCTCGTCCGACGAGTACGAGAGCGCCCGCGCGACCATCGCCGGCGGCGGGATCCGGCTCGCCGAGGTGTTCGACTCCTACGACGTCGTGCTCGGCCCGGCCGCTCCCGGCGCGGCGCCACGAGGACTGGACGCGACCGGGAACCCCGTGCTGAGCCGGGGCTGGCAGGCGCTCGGCCTGCCCGCGGTCGCGCTGCCCGGATTCACCGACCGGGCGGGCCTGCCGCTCGGGCTTCAACTCGTCGGGCGCCACGGCGGGGATGCCGAACTGCTCGGACACGCCTGCTGGGTGGAACGGACGCTCGCCGGGAATTCATGGTAAGGAGCTCTCCATGGTCACCACCGATTCCGCGCCCGGCGGCGAGACGTCGCCGGTGGTCTACATCGTCGACGACGACGAGGCCATCCGCCAATCCCTGGTGTTCCTGCTGGAGAGCGTCGGCATCCAGGCGCTCGTCTACCCGGACGGGCCGACGTTCCTGGACGAGTTCGACCCCGACGAGCCGAGCGTGCTGATCATCGACGTCCGGATGCCCGGGCTCAGCGGGCTGCAGCTGCAGGAGAAGCTCGTCGCGCGCGAATTCCCGGCCCCGGTGATCTTCTGTTCCGCGCACGGCGACATCCCGATGTCGGTGCGGGCGCTCCGGCTGGGCGCCGTCGACTTCCTCGAGAAGCCGTACGAGCCGCAGCGGATGCTGGAAGTCGTCCAGGCGCAGCTGGTGGTCGCGTCGGAACGGTTCTCCGCGGCGGCTTGCCGCAAAGCCGTCGCCGAGCGGATCGCGACCCTGACCCCGCGCGAGCGGGAGGTGCTGCGGCTGGTGATCGACGGCCTGCCCAGCCAGCTGATCGCGCGGCAGCTGGGCACGAGCGTGAAGACCGTCGATGTGCACCGGGCCCGGATCAAGGCCAAGACCGAGTCGGACAGCCTCGGCACGCTGGTGCGCGACGTCCTCCAGCACCAGGTCACCGTCTAGGCGCGATTCTCGTGTTTGAGGGCGTAACTCGCGTGTTTGAAGGCGTAACTCGGAGATACGCGTCTGATCACGCGAGTTACGCCTCCAATCACGCGAGTTACGCTCTCGATCACGAACCCTCAGCGGAGCCCGGCGCCATCAGCACCGACGACACCGGGAAGTCCGACGCGAAACCTGCGGGCAGCGGCGCGATGAAGACGTTCTCGGTCCGCGTGCGGCTGATGAGCCAGCGGCCGTCCTGGCGCCGGAACGCGTTGTTGAGCCTGCTCGATCGCAGCAGGCCGGTGCCGTCGGCGTACAGCCACGGCTGGACGTGGATCCATTGCCCCTCGGCCCGGTCGCCGTCGACGTGGATCTGCTCGGACGTCAGGTAGTGGGCGTTGAGGACCAGCGCCGGATCCCGCTTCTCGCCCCAGAACCGTTCGAAATGCGCCCGGATCCCGTCCTTGCCCATCGCGCGGCCGAACTGCCCGTCGTAGTACTCGCCGACGCCCTCCCACACGGCGTCCTCCGTGTACAGCCCGAGGATCAGCTCGATGCGGTGGTCGTCGCCGGTGACGCCGTACTCCGGGCAGGGGGTGTCGCAGAGGAACATGTAGCGGGCCTGGATCCGGCGGATCTCGGCCTCGGCCTCCAGCACCTCGACGCGGTGACGCAGTTCGGCGAGTTCGTCCTTCATCGGCGGGTCCTCACTGGTGCGGTTTCGGGGAGGGCCAGCAGGCAGACGACGGTCAGCGCCATCCCGCCGGCGAGGTAGTAGCCGACCGACGTCGAGGAGCCGGTCCATTCGATGAGCCGGTTCGCCATCGACGGCGCGAGGCCACCGCCGAGCACCGCGCCGAGCTGGTAGGCCAGCCCGGCGCCGGACTGCCGTTGTTCGGGCGTGAACAGCTCCGTCAGGTAGGTGATCAGCGGGCCGAACAGGAACCCGGTGAGGGCGAAACCGACGGCGATGGCGAGTGCCCACGCGGTCAGCGTCCCGATCCGCGCGATCGGGAACAGCAGGAACATGTACGCCAGTACCGCGACGGCCGACGCGAGCATCACGGGTTTGCGGCCCAGTTTGTCGGAGAACCGGGCGCCGATCACGACCGTGACCGCGTGGAGCGCGAGACCGGGCAGGGTGCCCCACAGCACGTCCTGGATGTCCAGGCCGAGGCCCTTCGGCGCCGGCCCGGCGGCGTAGGAGAGCATGAACCCGGCCAGGACGAACATGACACCGTTGAGCCCGGTGTTCGCGCCCGCGGCGAGCAGCAGTTTGCCCCAGTTGTCCCGGATGACGTTCCAGATCGGCAGCTTGACGATCTTCTTGTCCAGTTTGCTCGCCGCGAGCTCGTGGAACACGGGCGATTCCTCGAGCGCACGCCGCGCCCAGACACCGATGGCCAGGACGACCGCGCCCGCGATGAACGGGATCCGCCAGCCCCAGCTGGTGATCACCCCCTGCGGCAAGTAGAAGATCAGCACGAAGGCCAGGTTCGCCAGCAGCGCCCCCACCGGCGATCCCAAGGCGACGAACGCGCCGAACGCCGCCCGCCGTGACGGTGGCGCGTGCTCCACGGCGAGCACCGAAGCGCCGCCCAGTTCCCCGCCTCGGGAGAACCCGTGCACGAGGCGCAACAGGACGAGCAGCAACGGCGCGGCCACCCCCATCGTGGCGTAGCCGGGCAGCAGTCCCATCAGGACGGTGGCCGCGCCCATGAGGTAGAAGGTGATGAGCATGGCGCGGCGGCGGCCGTAGCGGTCGCCCACCCAGCCCATCACGATCGCGCCGAGCGGCGCGACGACGTAGCCGATCGTGTAGGTCGCCAGGCTCATGAACGAGGCGAACCAGGGATCGGTGTCGCCGGAGAAGAACACCTTCGGGAAGACCAGCGCGGAGGCGACCGTGTAGATCGAGAAGTCGAAGAACTCCAGCGAGGTTCCGGCGCCCGCGCCGATCGCGAGCCTGCGGGTCTGGGCGGAGGTGGTCTTGGATGGAGCGGTGGATGCTGTCATGCGCTCTTCCTTGAACGGTGACGGGACGGTCGACGTTGCGCCCCTCCCCGGCAACGTTCGTCCCAACGTAGGAAGCTCCGTGTGCCCCGCCTATTGGAGGAACCCGCTGCCGGACTGAAGGATTTCCCTACCGAGTCCCCGACCCCGAGGAGGTCCGCGCGTGAGCGCGATCAACGATCTGCCCGCCACCACCCAGGCCCGGATGCTCGCCTCCGGCGAGTTGTCGGCGAGGGAATTGCTCCACGCCACCCTGGACCGCGTGGCGGAGCTGAATCCGGTGCTGAACGCCGTCGTCAGTATCGACGAGGAGAGCGCGCGGGCCGCCGCCGCGGCGGCCGACGAAGCGCACGCGGCCGGCCGGTCGCTCGGGCCACTGCACGGGCTCCCGCTCGCGGTGAAGGATCTCCACGCGACCGCCGGGATGCGCACCACCTTCGGCTCGCCCGCGTTCGAGGACAACGTGCCCGACGCGGACGAGCTCGTCGTCGCCCGGATGCGGGCGGCGGGGGCGATCGTCTTCGGCAAGACGAACGTTCCCGAGTTCGGCGCGGGTTCGCACACCTTCAACCCGGTGTTCGGCCTGACCCGCAACCCGTACGCGCCGGACCGCTCCGCGGGCGGTTCGAGCGGAGGCGCCGCCGCCGCGCTCGCGGCGGGGCTGACGTCGCTGGCCGACGGCAGCGACATGGGCGGTTCGCTGCGGAATCCCGCCTCGTTCTGCAACGTCGTCGGCCACCGGCCGAGTCCGGGGCGAGTGCCCGCGTGGCCGGCGAAAGACGCCTGGTTCACCCTCGGCGTCCAAGGCCCGATGGGGCGCACGGTCGCCGACACGGCCCTGCTGCTGTCCGTCCAGGCGGGACCGGACGAGCGCGCGCCGCTGTCGCTGCCCGAATCCGGGGCCGTGTTCGGCTCCGGATTGCCGTCCCGGCTGGACGGCCTGCGGATCGCGGTCTCACCCGACCTGGACGGCCGGGTGCCTGTCGACGCCGAGGTCGCGGCGATCGTGGAAGCCCAGGTGGACGTCCTGCGCGGCCTCGGTGCCGAAGTCGTCTCCGGCTGCCCCGACCTGACCGGAGCAGAGGAGGTCTTCCAGACCTTCCGCGCCCTGTACTACGCGCAAGGTGTCGGTGACCTCGTCGACGGCGAACCGGACAAGGTGAAGCAGGCCATCCACTGGAATGTCGCGAAAGGACGCGCGCTCACCGGCGCCGACGTCGCGACGGCCACCCGGCTGCGCACCGAACTCTTCCATCGCGTCCGCGCCTATTTCTCCGATGTGGACGCCGTCGTTCTTCCCGCCAGCCAGGCACTTCCGTTCGACGCGGAACTGGAATACCCGAAGACGGTGGGCGGGTCCGAAGTGGAGGATTACCTGCACTGGATGCGGGCGGCCTACCTGATCTCCGCCACGGAATGCCCGGCGACCGCCGTCCCGGCGGGCTTCACCGCCGAAGGACTGCCGGTCGGGGTCCAGGTGGTCACGGCACACCACGCCGACCTGAGTGCTCTCGGAATCGCGCACGCGCTGGAGAAAGCCGGTGGCCACACCGCCCGCAGGCCGGGGTGACCGGCGTCATGGTGGTGCCAGCGCTACCACGAGTCTTCCCTCACGCGGGATCGATCCGGACCCTCGCCGGCCGTAGGTTTCATCGAGAGAGATCACCACCGGTTAAGGGGAAATGATGAATTCAGGGGGCACACGCGCCTTGGCGCTGGAATCCGTGAGCAAGGTCTACGGATCCGGTGACGGCGCGGTCACGGCCTTGAACGGGGTGACCGTCGAGGTGCGCAAGGGCTCGTTCACCGCGGTGATGGGACCGTCGGGATCGGGCAAGAGCACCTTCCTGCACTGCGCGGCAGGGCTGGACAAGCCGAGTTCCGGCCGGGTGCTGCTGGGGGACACGGAGCTGAACAGGCTGCGTGAGAAAGCGCTCACCGAGCTGCGGCGGACCCGGATCGGGTTCATCTTCCAGGCCTACAACCTGTTGCCGTCGCTGAACGTGCTGCAGAACATCACGCTGCCGATGCGGCTGGCCGGGAAGAAGCCGGATCCGCAGTGGCTGCGCGAGATCGTCGAGGGAGTCGGGATCGCGAAGCGGCTCGAACACCGCCCGTCGGAGCTCTCCGGCGGCCAGCAGCAGCGGGTCGCGATCGCCCGTGCGCTGATCACCCGGCCCGAGGTCGTCCTCGCCGACGAACCGACCGGGGCACTGGACACGCGCACCGCGCGCCAGGTCCTCGATCTGCTTCGCTCCATTGTGGACAGCATGGGCCAGACCGTGCTGATGGTCACCCATGATCCGGTCGCCGCTTCGGCCGCGCACGGCGTGCTGTTCCTCGCCGACGGCAAGCTGGCGGGCCATCTCCCGCAGCCGACCCCGGAACGGGTCGCTGAGCGCATGACCCACCTCGGGGAGTGGTGACGTCATGTGGGATTTGGCTTGGCAGACGATCAAGACCCGCCTGAGCGGTTTCGTCGGCGCGTTCGTCGCGATCCTGTGCGGGACGGCGCTGGTCGCCGGCTGCGGCATCCTGATGGAGTCCGGTCTGCGCGCGGGTGTCCCGACACAGCGGTACGCGGACGCGGCGGTCGTCGTCGGCGGTCAGCAGAAGGTCGACCCGCCTGGCTCCGGTCCGCTCGAAACCCAGCAGGTCGCCGAGCAGGCTTCGGTTCCGGTGAGCCTCGCCGGGGCGATCTCCGCGGTGCCGGGGGTCCGTGGCGTGGTGGCGGAGCAGAGCTTCCCGGCCACCGTGGTGACGGCCGACGGCCGGACGCTGAACGGTCCCGAAGGCGGCCAGTCGCTGGGCCACAACTGGGACGCCGCGGCGCTGGCGCCGTTCTCGCTGCGTGAGGGCCGGGCGCCCGCGGGCGCCGACGAGGTCGTCCTGGACGCCGACCTGGCGTCGCGGAGCGGGGTGTCGGCTGGTCAGCGGGTGAAGATCGCCGTCCGCTCGACGCCGGTGGAGTTCCGGGTCTCCGGTATCGCCGCCCCGAAGTCGGGCGACGGCCTCGCCAGGCAATCCGCGGTGTTCTTCTCGCCGGAGAAGGCCGCCGAGCTCGCCGGGACACCCGGACAGGCGCACGCGATCGGTGTGCTGGCGGACCCGGGTGTCACGCCGGGCGACCTCGCCGACCGCGTCCGCGACGCGATCGGTACCGACAAGGTGACGGTGACGACCGGGGTCGAGCGCAGCACGGTCGAGTTCCTCGACGTCAGCCAGACCCGGATGCTGCTGATGGCGCTGGCCGGCTCGTTCGGCGGCTTCGCGCTCCTCATCGCGGTGTTCGTCGTGGCCAGCACGCTGGCGCTGGTCATCAACCAGCGTCGCCGGGAGTTCGCGTTGCTGCGGGCGATCGCGGCGACCCCCCAGCAGATCCGCAAGCTCATCGGCGCCGAAACGATGATCGTCGCGGTGGTGGCCGGGGTACTGGGCAGCGGCCTCGGTGTGGCCGTGGGATTCGGGCTGAGGAACGCGTTCGGGGCCATCGGTGTGATCCCGCCCGACTTCGAACTGGCGATCAACCCGATCCCGCTCGTCGCCGCGCTGGCGCTCGGCCTGGGCACGGCGCGCCTGGCCGCCTGGTCGGCTTCGCGGCGCCCGTCGTCGATCCGCCCGGTGGAGGCGCTCGGTGAGGCCGCGGTGGAGCGGCGTGAACTCGGGCGCGTCCGCGTCCTCATCGGCTGCGCGCTGGTGGTGGCCGGTCTCGGCGGATCGATGGTCCCGATCTTCCTCAGCGGTGACGCGGGGCTCGCGGCTTCGGGCAGTTCGTCACTGATCATCGTGATCGGGCTCGCCGTGGTCAGCCCGAAGGTGGTCGCGGTGATGACGCGCCTGATCGCTCCGGTGCTCAACCGGACGTCGCGGATCAGCGGCTACCTGGCCGCGGCGAACAACCAGGCCAACGCGCGGCGCCTCGCCGCCGCGGTCACCCCGGTGATGCTGGCGGTCTCGTTCGCGTTGACGATGTTCTACAGCCAGACCTCCGCGGCCGCCGCGCGCCAGGAGGAGACCGTCGCGTCGACCACCGCGGACCACGTGCTCGCCAGTGCCACGGGCGGGCTCTCGCCGGAGGTCGCCGAGGCGGCGCGGCGGATCCCCGGCGTCGCGGCCGCGACCCCGGTCGTCCGCACCGAGGTGATCAACACGGTGCAGGAACAGGACAGCCTGCGCGTCGAGCGGTACGCGGCGCAGGGACTGGACGGCGCGCAGATCCGCGGGAACCTCGAACTGGGCGTCGTGTCGGGCAAGATCACCGACCTGACCGGGAACACCGTCGCGATGAGCGAATCGGAGGCAGGCTGGTACGAGAAGAAGGTCGGCGACGAGGTCGAGTTCTACTTCGGTGACGGCGCCCCGGCCAAACTGCGGCTGGTCGCCACCTACACCCGCGACCAGGCATTCGGCCGCTACGTGCTGCCCGCGGACCTCGCCAGGGCGCACACCGGGGACCGGATGGACGACGCGGTGCTGGTGCGGCAGCAGCCCGACGCGGACGCCGCCACCGTCACCTCCGCGCTGAAAGATCTCGCGACCCGCTACCCGGGATTGGCCGTGACACCGGGATCGGCGGTGGCCGCTCCCGCCGGCGGGCAGCAGCAGGCCCAGTTCTACGTGAACCTGGTCGCGGTCGGCGTGATCCTCGGCTACGTCGTCATCTCCGTGGCGAACACGCTGGTGATGAGCACGGCGCAGCGCTCCCGGGAGTTCGCTCTCCTGCGCCTGGTCGGCACGTCGAAACGCCAGGTGGTGCGGATGATGCGCTTCGAAGCGCTGACGACCGTCGGTGTCGCGGCACTGCTGGGGACCGTGGTGGCCGGGGTTCCGCTGGTACTGCTCAACCTCGGCCTGCGCGGCACGCCGCTCCCGTCCGGCACGATCACCGTCTTCGGCGGTGTCATCGCCGGGGCGATCCTGCTCGGCGTCCTGTCTCTCGGCCTCGCCACCCGCGTGGCCTTGCGGTCGAAGCCGATCGAGGCGATCGGCCTCCGCGAGTAGCGCGTTCCCCGTCGTCCGGTCAGCCCTCCGCGGCGGGCCGGACGGCGGGGATCTTCCCGCCGCGGAAGGCGTCCACGAACAACCGGTGGTCGTTCCGTGACTGCTCGGCGTAGGCCATCCCGAACTCGGTCAGCGTGCGGACGAATTCCTCCTCGCGGTCGCCGATCACCGCGGCGATGGCCGCTTCACTCTGGAAGTCGACGAGCGTCTGCTCGGAGTCCGAATCGGACACACAGTGCATCTTCGCGGTGGCCCGGCCGAGGTAGTCGAGGACCGGCCCCATCTCCGACGGTTCGGTCAGATCCGACCAGTCCAGGTCGTCGACGTAGGGCGAGAGCTCCGAGACGACGAACCCGGTCCCGTCGATCTCCGTGTAGCCCAGCCAGGGATCCGCGTGCGCCTGCAACGCTCGCTGGGAGACGGCGGTGCGGTGCCCCTCGTTGGTGAAGTAGCCGCGGATGCTCTCCTCGGACACGATCCGGCTCGGCGCCGCGACGTTGCCTTGTTTCATCGAGAGGACGACGTCGTTCTCCAGCGCCTGGGTGCGGCCTTCGACGAGGATGTTGTACGCGGGCAGCCCGGCCGAGCCGATGCCGAACCCCGTCCGGCCGACGATGTCCTTGACCCGGTAGGTGATGCTGCCGAACCGCTTGTTCTCCGGAATGGTGTCCAAATAGGACTCGAAGGCCTTGGCCGCGATCTCGTGCTCGGCCTTGTCCAGTACCCGGACGCCCGGGCCGTGCCGGAACCTGCGGTCGTAATCCTCCACGGTGGTCAGCTCGTCGAGCAGGTCGATCCGCGTCTTGAGCCGGGCCCTCAGCAGGACCTGGTGCAGCGCGCCCTCGGTGCTGTCCAGCTGGAGGCGGACGAGTTCGTCGCCGGGACGCTCGGCGTACTCGCGGACCTGTTTGACGTAGGCGCGCAGGTAGGTGCCGATCAGCGTCTCGATGTCGTCGTCGGAGATCGCCTTGCTCCACGCCAGCAGCGCGACACTGGCGGCGAGTCGTTTGAGGTCCCAGGTGAAGCAGCCGAGGTACGCCTCGTCGAAGTCGTTGACGTCGAACACCAGCGTCCCCGAAGAATCCATGTAGCTGCCGAAGTTCTCGGCGTGCAGGTCGCCCTGGATCCACACGCGGCCGGTCTCCGCGTTCGCCCACGGGTCGTCCTCGTGCGCCATGTCCGCGTAGAAGAGGCACGCCGAACCGCGGTAGAAGGCGAACGGTGCGGCGGCCATCTTGCGGAACTTGCGGCGGAACGCGTCGCCGTCCGCGCGCATGAGGTCCTCGAAGGCGTCCACCAGCACTTCGACTATCCGCGCTTGACGGTCGTCCTCGCCGCCCTCGCGGATCAGTTCGATCACACCTGCCATCACGACCTCCAGACGTCGTTCACGGTGCCACAGGTCGAGCGGGCGGGCAGATCAGATCTTGCGGAAACGCGCGTCCAGCAGCGCGAAGACGCCGAACGCGGCGATACCGGCCGCGAGCGCGAGGAGCATCGGGCCGCCGTACGGCTGGGCGGAGAGCGTCTTCAACGCGGCGTCGAGGCCGCTCGCCTTGGCCGGATCGAAGGTGACCGCGGCGACGACCGTCAGCACGCCGATGGTGCCGTACGCGGTGGAGAGCGCGATCCAGCCGATCTGCCCGAGCCGGATCGTCGTCGTGCGGGTCGGCCCGGACGCGCCGCCGAAGTCGAGCTCCCGCACGAAGGTCTTCCGGAATCCGCGCTGGGCGAGGAACACCGCCACCGCGACCACGGCGATCCCGGCGGCGGTGATCAGGACCGGTCCGTACGACTCCGCGAGGATCCCGGCGACGAGGGAACCTTGCCCGTCGTCGGCGCCCGCGGTGGCGAGCTTCACCGCGCTGTAGGACACGAGGCCGTACAGCACGACCTCGATGGCGCTGACGATCCTGCGCACGGTCCGCCGCCGCGCCTTGACGTGCCGGTGCCCGGTGATCGCCTCGCTGAGCTGCCACAACGCCAGGACGGCGAGACCGGCCGCGATCAGCCACAGCAGCCACGCGCCGCCCTCGGCGACGACCATCTGCAGTGCGCCCGCCTTGTCCGCCTTCGCCTTGTCGCCGAGCGCGACCTGCGCCGCGAGCCAGGCGACGAGCAGGTGCACGATCGCGTAGCAGACGAGCCCGCCTCGGGCGATCAGGCCGAACGTCTTGCTCTCGCGCATCGGCCGATCCTTGTCGAGTGGGCGTCCGTCCGCCAGACCCGGCCGGAGGAACATGTCGGGCAGGTCACTCTTGATCTCCACCGAGGTCGAGGGTGAAGGCTCGGGTTCACCATCTGCTTCGAGGAGTGAACATGAGTGAGGACAAGGGTTTCTACTCGATCATCGAGTACGCGGTCGACGGACCGGAGACCCAGGCGGCGTTGGTCGAGGCCTTCGCGGAGATCCAGGACCGCTGGGTCCGGTTCTACCCGGGCTACGTTTCGGCCCGCTTCCACGCGAGCGTGGACGGGACGAGGGTCGTGAACGTCGTCAGCTGGGCGAGTGAAGCGGACTACCGGCATTTCGAAGAGACCTCGGATACCGCGGGACGGCTCGCGGCCATCCAAGCCGCGCTCGACGGCCTGCCCGGCGAGGTCGAGTCGCTGGTCAGCGCGAATCCCCGCTACCGCGTCGTCCGGGAGACGGGCCCTGGCCCGCGAATCGCCGGCTGACGGCGCGGATCCCGAAGGCCGTGAGCAGGCCGAGGGCGGCCAGCCCGAACGGCCGGAGCGTGACCGACCACGGCCACGCCTCGCCGCCGGCCGCGAGGTGGGCGGGCCGGTACTCCAGCGTCCTCGACGTCCATCGCGTGGTCGCGGCGTCCGTCGTACGGGCCAGGTCTTCGAGCACGGCGTCGAACGGGAACCCCGGTCCGGCGTGCAGGTACACCGGTGAGAGCCCGGAGTATCGGTCTGCGGCGTGACTCGCGGCCGCGTCGGTGCCGGGCACGATCAGCCGGTCGAGCTCGGTGGTGGGGGTCCCGCGCGGCGCGAAGGTCAGGCCGTGCCGGGACCGGATCGGCGTGCCGTCGAGACCGACCGCTCGCGTTTCGACCGCGAGGGACTGGCCGTAGGTGTCGAACACCGCGGCCAGTTCCAGCTCACGGATCCCGGTCGTCAGCAGGACTTCCAGCCTGGGCTTGTCCCACCGGAAGGCGGTGTTGAACCCGACCACGGTGTCCGCCGCTTCGAAGCTGTTCTGCTCCATCGGCGGGCTGGAGCCGGGGGAGTAGCGGGCCCATCCGACGGCTTCCGCCGCCCTCCGCGCGGCCTCGGTGCCGGCGAAGCGCTCGGTGAGCCGGAGCGCCCCGTCGATCCCGGAGAGGATCCCCGCCGTGGTCAGGATGTTCCCGTCGTCGACGTAGCGCGTGCCGCGAATCCAGTCCACGGAGGGGAATTCGTCGTCGAAGCCGTCGATGCGGATCCAGTGCGCGGTGGCCTTCCGCCCGTCGAGGAGCCCGGCCTTGGCGAGCACGCCCGAACCGTTGCAGACGCTCATGAGCAGCGAGCCCCGAGCCGACTGCCGCTTCAGCCAATCGGTCACCGGCCGCGTGGTCGGCTCGCCGAGATCCGGCAACGCGGGCACCACCACGACATCCGGCGCGGCCGACGAGAGCAGCCTGTCGAGGTCGGCGAAACCCAGGTCCGGGATGAGGTCGAGCCCGCCGGTCAGCGTGACCGGCCGGACCTCCGGCGCGACGGTGTAGACGTTGAACGCGCCGGACGCGGCCAGGACCTCGTAGGGCGCGAGCGCGTCGGAGACGACAGCACCCTCGTTGCCCACCACGACCACCGCGGTCGGTTTCGCGGGATCGTGCGGCCGGTGAGCCGGGCGCGGCGCGATGCCGTCGCTTCTCGGCGTGTAGCGGTCTTCGAAGCTGGCGTTGAGGGTGACCGCGCCGAAGGTGACCGGCAGGGCCAGTGCGGCGACGGTGAACGTCAGCGCGGTCAGCGTGACACGCAGGAAGGATCGCATGGTCAGAGCCCGTACTCGGCGCGGCGGCGGAGCATGGCGGCGAGCATCGCGGGCACCATCAGCACGTGGCCCGCCGTCATCAGCGTCGATCCCGAGATCAGGCCGGTCCAGAAGAACGGCATGAACAGCAGATACGGCACGTACATCGCGGCCGACATCTCGGCGATCGAAGCCCAGCCGTGGCGCCGGATCCGCATCCACAGCGCCATCCCGAGCGACATGTTCGTCGCCATCACCAGCGCGTTCGCGGTCACGTTCCCGGGAAGGCCCGGCCACACGAACGACCAGACCGGTTCCAGGACGATCATCCCGGCCACCATCGCGATCAGCATCTCCACGGCGTGGCGGACGAAGTGCAGAACGGCCTGCTTGCGGGTCTTCGGTTCGGTCGTGTGCTTCATTTCCAGCTCCCTCGTTCGGTGCGACGGGAGCAATGTTCGGCCGGGTCGGGTCACGGGGGCAGGTGCCGGAAGTCATGTGCGAGGTCATGTGACCGTGTCGTCCGTCCGATCACGCGTGTCGTCCATCCGGTCACGACCCACCGCTCAGAACAGGCCGAGTTCCTTCGCGCGCAGCGCCGCCTGGGTGCGATCCCGCACCTGGAGCTTGGACAGGACACTCGTCACGAGGTTCTTCACGGTGCCCTCGGCGAGGAACAGCGTCTTGGCGATCTCGCGGTTGCTGCGGCCGTCCGCCAGGAGCCGGACGACCTCCAGTTCACGCTCCGAAAGCGGCGTCGTCGACGGCCGGGGTGCCTCGGCGGGGAGCCGCGCCACGTGCGCGACGAGTTTCGCCGCGACCGACGGCTGCAGCACCGATTCGCCCCGCTGGGCCGCGACCAGCGCTTCGACCAGCCGCGTCGAGGAGACGTCCTTGAGCAGGTAGCCGACCGCGCCCGCGCGCAAGGCGGCGAAGACGTCCTCGTCGTCGTCGAACGTCGTCAACGCCAGGACGCGCACGTCCGGTTGTTCGGCCCGAAGCCGGGCTGTGGCGGCGATTCCGTCGAGCACCGGCATCCGCAGATCCATCAACGCGACGTCGGGGCGGAGTTCGGCGCAGAGCCGGACGGCCTCCTCGCCGTCGCCCGCCTCACCGACGACGTCGATCTCCGGCTGGACCTCCAGCAGGGTCGCCAAGGCTTCGCGGAACAACGCCTGGTCGTCGACGATCAGCACCCGGACGCTCACCCCGGCACCTCCACGGTGAGCGTCGAGCCACGCCCCTCTTCGGAGTCGACCGAGACGCTGCCGCCGAGCCCGGCGATCCGCTCGCGCAGTCCCACGAGACCGAAACCCTTGTCCGGCGGGGGATCCCCGGCGAATCCGACCCCGTCGTCGCGGACTTCGAGCCGGACCCGATCGGTGACATCGTAGTCGAGCACGACTGTCGCGGCGGTCGCCCGCGCGTGCTTGCGCACGTTGGTCAGTCCCTCCTGAGCCGCCCGGAACAGCGACTCCTCCACATCGGCGCGGGTGTCCCTCGCGGTGCCCTTGATCTCGAACCCGGTCGGCACGCCCGCCGCGGAAGTCTCCTCCGACAGCGCCCGCACCGCGTCCGCGAGCGGTTCGGAACGCGGCTCCCGCAACGCCGACACCGACCGGCGGACCTCCGCCAGCGCCTCGCGCGACTGGTCCTGTGCCTTGGCGAGCATCCCGTCGGCCCGTTCCGTGTCGCCGGTGCCGATCACCGCGCGGGCGGCCTGCAACATCATCTGGACGACGGTGAGATGGTGACCGAGCCCGTCGTGGATGTCGCGCGCGACGCGGTTGCGCTCCTGGATCGTGGCGAGTTGTTCGGCCTGCGCGGCCTGGTCGCGGAGACGTTCGTGCGCCTCGGCCAGTTCCTCCCGGGCTCGCTTCTCACGGACGGCCAGCTCGGTCACCACGGCGGCGAAGACCATGACCGCCAGCGTCCCTAGTCCCTCGCGGAGCCCGTCCAGCGGCGCCATCGGCAGGTGGATCAACGGGATCACCACCGCGACCCCGAAGGCCACCGGCAGCGGCAGCAGCAACACGGTGTGGCAGACGAGGACCACGAGAAGGAGGACGGCACCGACGGCGGCGCCCGACAGCGAGAACAGGGTGAAACCGAGCGGTAACTGAACGCAGACGTACGCGATCGCCCACGCGCGCCCGTGTTTCTGCACCCAGGGGAAGCCGGCGATCGCGATCGCCGCGTAGACCAGCCCGGTGAGGAGCGTCGGCAGCACGAGCGTCTCGTATCGGGCCGAGCCGAGCGGCAACGTCACGTACGCGACGAGGGTCAGCACGGCCAGGGCCCGGTTCACGGACACACAATGCCACGACTCCCGCATTTAGTCCTCTGAATGCGGTCCTTGCACACGCAACTACCGCATTCAGAGGACGAAATGCGGGGGTTAGGCGATGGTGCTGTTCCGGATCTCCAGCGAGAACGGCGTCTGGACGTCTTCCGGTTCCAGGTCGCTCCCGCCGGCGATACGCCGCCGAAGCAGGTCGACCGCGGCCCGCGCGATCGCCGCCTTGTCCGGCGCGATCGTCGTGAGCGAAGGCAGGCTGTACGCGCTCTCCTCGTTGTTGTCGAAGCCGACGATCGCCATGTCCGACGGCACTTGGACGCCGCGTTCGGCCGCCGCGCGCAGGGCGCCGATGGCGAGAAGGTCGTTGAAGCAGAAGACCGCGTCGGGCGGTTCCGGCAGCGCGAGCAGATGCGCCATCGCCTCGGCGCCGTTGGCACGGTGGTAGCGCAAAGCGGGCAGGACCAGTTCGGGAATGGGCGTGAGACCGGCCTCTTCGAGCGCGGAGTGGTAGCCCTCCAGCCGTTGCGCGGCGGTGTGGCGTTGCGGATGCGCGCCGATGGCGGCGATCCGGCGGCGGCCGAGCGAGATCAGGTGCCGCACCGCGATCCGGGCGGCCTGGACGTTGTCGATGCCGACGTGGTCTATCGGGACGTCGACGACGTGCTCGCCGAGCATCACCAGTGGCACGCCTGGCGCCAGATCCTCGAAGTCGTTGGTGTGCAACGCTTCCGGGCTGATGATCGCGCCGTCGATCAGATGCGGGCCGAGCGCGGACAGCGCGTTGCGCTCGCGCTCCCTGGTGCCGAGGGTCTGTTCGATGAGGACGTTCCACTCGTGTTCCTGCGCCGCCTGCAGCACCAGACCCGCCAGCTCGCCGAAGTAGGGGATGCTCAGCTCGGGCAGCATCAGCCCGAGGAAGCCGGTGCGGCCGCGGCGGAGGTTCCGGGCACCGAGGTTGGGCCGGTATCCGGTCGACGCCAGTGCTTCCTCGACGCGCTTGCGGTTCTCCGGCTTGACGAAGTCGTAGCCGTTGACCACGTTCGACACGGTCTTGACCGAGACGCCCGCAAGCTTGGCGACGTCCTTGAGCGTGGCCACCCTCGCTCCCCTCTGCAGTGCTCCGGCACAGATCCGGCACAGCCTAGCCGCGCGAACGGCGGATTTACAACGTTGTACCAACGATGTAAATCTGGCATCGTCCCTATGAGTGACATGGGTCACCGCAGATCCGTGTGCTCGACTTCCCCGAGGAGCGATCGATGTCCCTGCCCATCCGCCGCACCCTGCTCCTGGTGACCGGCCTCGCGCTCGCGCTGACGGCCTGCACCAGCCGCGAGAACCAGCAATCCGCCCCATCGGGGGCGGGACCGGCCGCCTCGGCGGCGCCGAGCCAGGCCGCGGGGCCGGGATGTGCCCGCGAGAAGACCGGCTACCCGCAGGTGGACGTGAAGAACGCGGTCATCGGCTTCTCGCAGTCGGAGAAGGAGGCGAACCCGTTCCGCATCGCCGAGACGCAGTCCATCAAGGACGAAGCGACGAAACTCGGCGTCCCGGCGGACAAACTCCTGATCACCAACGCGCAGAGCGATCTCAACAAGCAGGTCAGCGACATCAAGTCGCTGCTGGACCGGGGAGCGCAGCTGCTCATCGTCGCCCCGCTGAACTCCGACGGTCTCCAGCCCGCCCTCGACGCGGCGAAGGCCAAGAAGGTCCCGGTCGTCACGATCGACCGCAAGGTGACCTCCCAGCCGTGCACCGACTACCTGACCTTCATCGGCTCCAACTTCGTCGAGCAGGGCAAGCGCGCCGCGCAGGAGATGGTGAAGGCCACCGGCGGCACCGGCAAGGTCGCGATCCTGCTCGGCGCGTCCGGCAACAACGTGACCACCGACCGCACCAAGGGGTTCAAGGACGAGATCGCCGCGACCACGGGGATCCAGATCGTCGCCGAGCAGACCGGCGAGTTCGACCGGTCCAAGGGCCAGGCGGTCATGGAGCAGCTCATCCAGAGCAACCCGGAGATCACCGCCGTCTACGCCGAGAACGACGAGATGGGCATCGGCGCGGTCACCGCGCTCAAGGCCGCGGGCAAGACACCGGGCAAGGACGTCAAGATCGTCTCGATCGATGGCACCCGCAACGCCGTCCAGCTCGTCGCCGACGGCAGCTACAACGCGGTGATCGAGTCCAACCCGCGCTTCGGCCCGCTCGCCTTCTCCACGCTGCAGGACTTCGCCGCCGGCAAGGAGATCCCGCCGACCGTGGTGATCTCCGACGACCAGTACGACTCGGCGAACGCGGCCCAGAAGCTCGGGAACGCGTACTGACGATGGAACCGGTTCTCGAGGTCGAAGGCGTGACGAAGACGTTCGCCGGGGTGCGCGCGCTCGACGACGTGTCGTTCGCGCTGCGGCCGGGCGAGGTGCACGCGCTGGTTGGCGAGAACGGCGCCGGGAAGTCGACGCTGATCAAGGTGCTCACCGGCGTGCACAAGCCGGACTCCGGCACGATCCACGCGCGGGGCGCGATCTCCACGATCTACCAGGAGGTCAACCTCATCCCGCTGATGAGCGTGGCGAGCAACGTGTACCTCGGCCGGGAGCCGCGGAAGCGGTTCGGGCTGGTGGACTGGGCGCGGATGAACGCCGCCGCGGCGGCGCTGCTGAAGGACTACGGCATCGACGCCGACGTCCGCCGTCCACTCGGGACACTCGGGGTCGGCGCGCAGCAGATGGTGGCGCTGGCCCGCGCGGTGTCGGTCGACGCCGACGTCGTGATCATGGACGAGCCGACGTCCTCGCTGGAGCCGCGTGAGGTCGAGACGCTGTTCGAGGTCATCGGCAGGCTGCACGAACGCGGGATCGCGATCGTGTACGTCAGCCACCGGATGGACGAGCTGTACCGGATCTGCGAACGGGTGACGGTGCTGCGGGACGGCAAGCGGGTCCACACCGGACCGCTCGCCGACCTGCCGCGGCTGGATCTGGTGTCGATGATGCTCGGCCGCAGTGTGGGCGACATCCGCTCGCACGGCGCGACGGCGTTCGAGGGCGACCACGAGGCGGGCCGGGAGCCGGTGCTGCGCGCGGAGGGCCTCACCAGCGGCAACCGGCTCAGCGGCGTCTCGGTCGAGATCAAACCCGGCGAGATCGTCGGCCTCGCCGGGCTGCTCGGCTCCGGCCGGACGGAGACCGCGCGGGCGATCGTCGGCGATCTGCCGCTGTCCGGTGGCACCGTCCTCGTCGGCGGAAGGCAAGTCCCGCAAGGGAACGTGGCCGCCGCGATGCGCGCGGGGGTCAGCATGCTCGCCGAAGACCGCAAGACCGAGGGCATCATCCCGCATCTCTCGGTACGGGAGAACATCGTGCTCGCCGCGTTGCCGAAGCTCTCCCGGTTAGGCCTGGTCAGCCGGGGGAGGCAGGACAGGATCGTCGACACGTTCGTGAAACGCCTGCGGATCAAGGTGTCCAGCCCGGATCAGAAGGTCGCGGAGCTCTCCGGCGGGAACCAGCAGAAAGTGCTGCTCGCCCGCTGGCTCTGCACCGAACCGAAGGTGCTGCTGCTCGACGAGCCGACCCGGGGGATCGACGTCGGCGCGAAGGCGGAGGTGCAGGCGCTCATCGACGAACTCGCGAAGGACGGGCTCGCCGTCCTGCTGATCTCGTCGGAGATGGACGAACTCCTCGACGGCGCCGACCGGCTGATCGTGCTCAAGGACGGCGCGGTGGTCGGGGAACTGGCGGGGGAGCAGCTGACCCAGGACCACGTGCTGGCCGCGATCGCTTCGGGAGGCGCGGATGACTAGCACCCGGCAACGAACAGAGGATCCGGGAAGCACCATGACGGATACCGCGAAAACGGTGGACCGGACCCGGGCGGCGCGGTGGCTGCAGGAGTACGGCGTGTACGTCGCCGTCGTCGCGCTCGTGCTGTTCAACATCGCGTTCACGGCGAACTTCCTGACCGTCGGCAACTTCCGCACCCAGCTCATCCAGGCCGCGCCGGTACTGGTGGTCGCACTCGGGATGGCGCTGGTGATCGGCACCGAGGGCGTCGACCTGTCGGTGGGCGCGGTGATGGCGCTGTCGGCCGCGCTCGTCCCGCTCTATCTCGGCTACGGAACGCTGCCCGCGGTCGCCATCGCGCTCGCCGCGGGGCTGGCGGCGGGGGCGTTCAACGGGGTTCTCGTGGCCAGAGTCGGGATCCAACCCATCGTGGCGACGCTGGCGTTGCTCGTCGGCGGGCGCGGCCTCGCGCTGGTGCTCGCCGACGGCCAGCTGATCCAGCTGCACGATCCGGGTTTCCTCGCGCTCGGCACCGGCGAGGTGCTCGGGATCCCGGTGAGCGTGCTCATCGCGGCCGTCCTCGCCGTGCTGATGGCGGCGCTGGTCGGGAAGACGGCGTTCGGCAGGCGGCTGGTCGCGATCGGCGGCAACCGGCGGGCCAGCGTGCTCGCCGGACTGCCGGTCACTCGCGTCCTCATCGGCGTCTACGCGATCTGCGGGCTGCTCGCGGCGCTGGCCGGAGTGCTCTCCACGGCCCGGCTCGGCGCGGGCGACCCCGCGGACGCCGGCCTGCTGATGGAACTGTCCGCGATCACCGCGGTCGTGGTCGGCGGCACCCCGCTGACCGGTGGGCGCGTCCGCATCCTCGGCACGGTGATGGGGGTCCTGCTCATGCAGCTCGTCCGCGCCACGCTCATCAAGCACAACCTGCCGGATTCGACCGCGCAGATGATCCAGGCCGCGATCATCGTCGGCGCGGTGTACGTCGCACGGGAACGGAGCAGCCGATGACCGCGGCGCCCACGATGGCCGCCCAGGACTCCACCCGGCGCGAGCTGATGACCGGGGTCCTGCAGAAACAGGGCGCGGCGATCGCGCTGGTGCTCATGGTCGCCGTCGCGTGGCTGCTGTTCCCGCGCTTCGGCAGCCTGGACAACCTGCGCGACATCGCGTTGCAGAGCTCGTTCCTCGCCATCATCGCGCTCGGGATGACGTTCGTGATCATCACCGGCGGGATCGACCTGTCGGTGGGGTCGGTCTACGCGCTAGGCGGGGTCCTCGCCGCCTACGGGTCGCAATGGGGATTCCTCGTCGCGCTGCTGCTGCCGCTGGCGGTGTGCGGGCTGATCGGCCTGATCAATGGGCTTTTGGTCGCGAAGACCGGGATGGCGCCGTTCATCGTCACGCTGGCGTCTCTGCTGTTCGCCCGCGGGCTGCTGCTCGCGATCACCTCCGAGGGCGCGACGACGTACAAGATCCCGGAAGGCGAGGCGTTCGTCGAACTCGGGCGCGGCACGCTGCTCGGGTTCGGCTATCCGGTGTTCATCGCGGCGGCGCTCTGCCTGATCGGCGGGCTGCTGCTGCGGCGGACCCGGTTCGGGCAGTCGGTGTTCGCGACCGGCGGTTCGGAGCAGTCCGCGAAACTGATGGGGCTGCCGGTGGCCCGCACCAAGGTCACCGTCTACGTGATGAGCGGTGTCCTGTCCGGGCTCGCGGGCGCGCTCACCGCGGCGTACCTGCAATCCGGTGTCACGGTGATCGGGGTCGGCCTCGAACTGGACGCCATCTCGGTCGTCGTCATCGGCGGCACCCTCCTGACCGGCGGAATGGGCACGATTCTCGGAACCGTCATCGGCGTTGGCATCCGAACGGTGATCCAGAACGTCATCAACCAGATAGGAACTCTCGACAGCAACTACCAGTCGGTGGTCAGCGGCGCGTTCCTCTTGGTGGTCGTTGTGCTGCAACGGTCATTGGCCCGTACGACCGCCCGGAGATAGGGAGATCGCATGCACCGAAGAACCGCGCGCGCCCTGAGCGTCGTGGCCGGTCTGCTGGCCGCCGCGACGACACTCGTCCCCGTCGCCCAAGCCGCCCCCGTCCCGCTCCCGACGCCGTGGACGGACCAGGTCTCCCCGTCGAACGCGCTGCCCGAGTACCCGCGCCCGCAACTGGTGCGGTCGGAGTGGCTCAACCTCAACGGGACCTGGGGTTTCACCGGCGCGCCGAACCTGAACTCGCCGCCGATCGGCAGGCCGCTGAGCGAGAACGTCCTCGTGCCCTACCCGATCGAGTCGATGCTTTCGGGGATCAAACGGCATGAGGACAACATGTTCTATCGCCGGACGTTCACCGTTCCGTCCACTTGGGACGGTCGTCGGGTGAAGCTCAACTTCGGTGCCGTCACCTGGGAGACGCGGGTCTGGGTCAACGGGACGTCGATCGGGAGCCACACCGGTGGTTTCGACGCTTTCTCGTTCGACATCACGCCGGCGCTCAAGGCGGGGGAGAACGAGATCGTCGTCGGCGTGGCGTCGCCGGTCGACGGAAGCCGGTACCCGGTGGGGAAGCAGCGCAAGACGCCCGACGGCATCTTCTACACGGCCGCGTCGGGAATCTGGCAGACCGTCTGGCTGGAGCCTGTGCGAGCGGAGCACATCACGCGGCTCGACACCACTCCCGACGTTCCTGGTGGCGCGCTCGACCTCGTCGTCCAGGGCACACCCGGGCAGCAGGCGACCGCCGAAGTGCTTTCGGGTGGCCAGGTGGTCGGGACCGCCACCGGCGCGGTCGGCTCCCACCTGCGGGTCCCGGTACCGAACGCGCGGCTGTGGTCACCGGACGATCCGTTCCTTTACGACCTACGCGTCCGGCTGCCGGGAGGCGACGTCGTCACCGGGTACTTCGGCATGCGGTCGCTGGGCAAGGCGATGGTCGGCGGCGTGATGCGGCCGCTGCTCAACGGGAAGTTCGTCTTCCAGCTCGGCACGCTCGACCAGGGATACTGGCCGGACGGCATCTACACCGCGCCGACCGACGAGGCACTGCGGTTCGACCTCGAACGGCAGAAGGCGCTGGGCTTCAACATGGTCCGCAAGCACATCAAGGTCGAGCCCGCGCGGTGGTTCTACCACGCTGACCGGCTCGGGCTGATGGTCTGGCAGGACATGCCGTCGCTCGACTCGGTCGACGAGGTCCCGAACGGGCACGCGAACTTCGAGTCCGAACTGCGGCGGATGATCGAGCAGCACAAGGGCATCACGTCGATCGTGCAATGGGTGCCGTTCAACGAAGGCTGGGGCGAGTACGAGGCCGGGCGCATCGTGGACCTGGTCCGTTCGATCGACGACACCAGGCTGATCAACCACAACTCCGGATCGAACTGCTGTGTGTCCGATCCGGACCCGGGCAACGGCGACGTGATCGACGATCACGCGTACCAGGTCTCCACCGGTACGAGGCAACCCGACGCGCGCCGGATCGCCGTGCTGGGTGAGTACGGCGGCCTCGGGCGACGCGTCGTCGGGCACGAATGGGAGCCAGGCAAGGGTTTCGCGTACGGCGCGCTGTATCCGGACGAGACGTCGCTGACGAACCGGTACGTGGAGATCACCAAGCAGGTCGGGCGGTTCGTGCACGGCCGCGGGCTTTCCGCGTCGGTCTACACCGAGCCGTACGACGTCGAGAACGAGGTCAACGGCTTCTACACCTACGACCGCCGCGTGCTGAAGATGACCGAGGCGCGAGTGCGCGAGATCAACCAGAAGGTGCTCGCCATCGCCAAGGGCACCGAGGTGGGCCGGGGCGAACTCGTGTCGTTGCGGGTCACCACGGCGGGGTACACGGATCGCTATCTTCGGCACCAGGACGATTTCGTGAGGACCGACGTCCTCGGCGAGGGCAGCGCGGACCTCGCCAAGGAGGACGCGACGTTCTGGGCCCGCCAGGGGCTGGCCGACGCGTCGTGCCTGTCGTTCGAGTCGCGGAACTACCCCGGGCACTTCCTGCGGCACGCGTCGTCGCGGATCCGCAAGGACGCGAACGACGGCTCGGCGCTGTTCGCCGGGGACGCGACCTTCTGCGCGAGGGAAGGCTCAGGCGGAACAGCGTTGGAGTCCTTCAACCAGCGTGGTGCGTACCTGCGGCACTACGGCGCGACCGTCTATCTGGCGCGCAGCGGCGGGCCGAACCCGTGGGACACGCCGTCGAGCTTCGCGGCGGACACGACGTGGGCGGCGTCTGTCCCGCTTTGGCGCAGCGGTGCGGATTTACCGCTGGACCAGGCGCGATCGTTCAAGGTGACCACACCCGGCTTCACCGACCGGTTCCTGCGGCACCGTGACGGCCTCGCGCGGACGGACGTGGTGAACGCGGGGAGCGCGGCGTTGCTGAAGGCGGACGCGACGTTCGTCGTGCGGCGCGGTCTCGCGGATCCGTCGTGCTACTCGCTGGAGGCGCGCAACTATCCGGGCCAGTTCCTGCGGCACGCGGACTTCCGGGTGCGGCTGGGCGGGAACGACAACACCGACCTGTTCCGGAAGGACGCGACGTTCTGCGCCCAGCCCGGGGCCGGTGGAGTGCGGCTGGCGTCGGTGAACGAACTGGGCACGAACATGCGGCACTACGCCGAGGAGGTGTACGTCGCCGTCAGCGGCGGTGGCCACCCGTTCGACAACCCGGTCTCGTACGACCAGGACGTGACCTGGGCGGTCTCCGCGGCCTGGGCGCCGTAGCGGGTCTCGCGCCGTGGGTGCGCCGGGTTCCCAATGTCGCATTTGAGACGCTCAGTGTCCCTGATGCGACATTGGGGACACCGGCTCGCCCACGATGACGGTGCTCAGCCGCAGCTCACCACAGCGTAAGCACCGGAGCTGCTGTTCTCGGCGATGGTCGTGCCGTCACCCCTGCTGATCCGGCAGGTGATGGTGCCCCCGCCCGCGTTCTGCGCGTTCATGTTGATGCCCAGAGCCGATTCGTCGGACTCGATGGTCTTGGACCACTTCTTGCCTTTGACGTTCGTTTCCTGGGAAATATTGAAGCCGGGCTTCAGGTAGGTGACGGACGAGATGCCCGATCCCGTGGTGGTCACGCTGTAAGTGATCTTCCGGGCTTTGCTCGCCTCTTCTTCGTCCGCCTTTCGCTGCGCGATCGCGGCTTCGGAGGACTTCCGTTCCGCCTCGGACGAGCGGCCGGCCGACTCGGCGATCGAACGTGAGACGGACTCGCGGGCCGCTTCGGCCGCGGAGCTCACCGATGCCGCGACAGCGGGATCCGTGGTGGTCACGATGGGTGGGCTGGACAAGGTCGAACCACTGATCGCGGTGCGCCCGGGATCATCGGTCTTGCCGCCATCGGCGATCGCGACGATCAACAAGACCGCGACGACGGCGCCGGTGATCCAAGGCCATTTCTTCCGCTTATTCGGAGATTCCGGAGCGGGCGGCATCGTGGGCGGAAGGCTCATGTGAATCGCTCATTTCGTTCCAGCGTCCCCGTGGACGCCCTGCACCACGAGTCGAGCCGTTCGCGGCCACCGTTACCTCAAGCACCGAATACAGGTCGAAAGACCCTAAGGGCCATGGTCGAGCATCGCGGGCCCCGGAGTCCTCCGTCGATACTCCCGGTAACCTTGCGCTCATGACCGGCCCGGACACACCCGCCTCCTTCAAGCTCGCGTACGTCCCCGGCGTGACGCCCTCGAAGTGGGGCCGGATCTGGAACGAGCGGTCGCCCGACGTGCCGCTCGAACTCGTCCAGACGACCGCGGCCGAGGCCGCCGGGCTGGTCCGGGAGCGCGAGGTGGACGCCGTCCTGTTGAGGCTTCCCATCGATCGCGAAGGGCTGCACGCGATCCCGCTCTACACCGAGACGACCGTCGTGGTCGTCCCCAAGGACCACCTGGTCGCCGCCGCGGACGAGGTCTCCGTCGACGATATCGCCGACGAAATCGTGCTGCACCCGCTCGACGACACGCTGGACTGGGAGCGGCCGCCGGGGAAACCCGCGCTGGAGCGCCCCGCCACCACGGCGGACGCCATCGAGCTGGTCGCCGCCGGTGTCGGGCTCCTCGTCGTCCCGCAGTCGCTCGCACGGCTGCACCACCGGCGCGACCTGACCTACCGCCCGATCTCCGGCACGCTCGAATCCGGTGTCGCGTTGTCCTGGCCGGACGAAGAGACCTCCGACCTGATGGAGCAGTTCATCGGGATCGTGCGCGGCCGCACGGTCAACAGCACGCGCGGGCGGCAGCAGGCCCAGGAAAAGCCGGCGCCGGAGAAGAAGACCCCCGCGAAGGCCAAACGCCCTCAGCCCGCCGGCCGGAAGCCGCAGGTCGGGAATCGCCGCGCTCCTCAGGGCGGGAAGCGCGGCAAGCCCCGTCGTCGCGGTTAGCACCGGTGGCCGGGGCCGCTCTTGGTCGCGGAAGACGTCGCGAAAGCCACTTTCGGGACATCAGGCGTCGCGAAAGTGGCTTTCGCGACGTCCTCCGGCACGGCCTGAACTGAGGTCAGCTTTCGCCGCGGGTGGCCTTGAGGCGCGCCTCCTCCTTGCGCACCTCGGCCTGCGTCTCACGCTCCCGCTGCAGCCAGTCGGGGTTCTCGTTCTTGATCGCGTCGATCTCCTCGGTGGTGAGGGCGCCGGTGATCCCGCCCCGCGCCAGACCGCTGATGGAGACGCCCAGCTTCGCCGCGATGACCGGACGCGGATGCGGCCCGTTGCGGCGCAGTTCCCGCAGCCACTCGGGCGGCTCGGCCTGCAGCGCGTTCAGCTCGTCGCGGGAGACGACACCCTCCTGGAACTCCGCCGGGGTCGCCTCGAGGTACACACCCAGCTTCTTCGCCGCTGTCGCGGGCTTCATGGTTTGAGGGGTTTTCTGCGACGTCATTCCCTCAGGGTAACGAGCGGCCCGGGCACCGCCGATCACACCCGGTGATCAGCCCTCGGCCTGGTCTTCGAGCAGGTTCGGCAGCGGCCGACGCGGCTCACGGACGCCGGCGGGGTCGCCGCCGCCGGTGATCCAGACGGTCACCACGCTCCATCGCGACAGCCGCGTCCCGGCCGCGGGCACCTGCGCGACGACCTGGCCGTTCAGCAGGGGATGGGGGCTGTCCGGATCGGGGCCTTGCAGCGACAGGCCCGCGTCGTGCCCGGCCAGCCAGGCGTCAAGAGCCTGCTTTCCCACGAAGTCCGGCACCACGGCCACGGTTCCTCACCCACGGCCAGGGTACCGTCAGCCGCTCTTCGCCGGGAGGATCACGACGCCGAGCCCGGCGAGCAGCCCGGTCACGGCGACCGCGGCGAGCACGACCCAGGCGATCGGATGCCCGAGATTGAGCGTCCAGTAGGTCCCGACCCGCCGGTGCACCAGGAGCGCGGGATCGTTCCGGTTCAGGTAGACCATTCCGGCGGCGTGCCAGTAGCGGTCGTCGTCGCGTTGTTCGTACCGGGTCTCCGGTTCGTCGCCGGTTGGCGACAACCGGTGCCCGGCGTCGCCTGCCCGGACGGAGAAGACGGTCCACGCGATGAAGGCGGCGACGAGGGGCAGGTAGGCCACGATCGTGGTCGGCACCGTCGTCTCCACGACCTGCCAGAGCTGGAGCGAAACGACGAGCATGGTCGCGTTGACACAGCCCACGGAGATCAGGAGCAGGCTGAGTACCCCGTGCAGGTACTCCCGGTAGCGCGAAGCCGACGCGGACGGCTGTGCGGCGTCGATCTCGGGCCGGGCCCGTGAGATGGCGATGGTCAGGATCGGGACGAGCACCAGGACCAGGATCTGCGTGAGGACCGTCGAGAAGTTCGCCGTGCCCGCGAACAGGCCGATGATCGCCGTGACGACGGTGAGCAGCGCCGCCGGCGCCAGCAGGATCCACTGTGGACGGACCGGATCCGAGCGCAGCGACGTGTCGGCGGTGACCGCCTGCGGTGTCCCGGTGTACCAGCCCTCCTCGCGTTTCGCGGCGGCGATCGAACGACCGGCCAGGCCGCCGAGCAGCGAATAGGCCGCGACGAGACCGATCAGGACGATCTCGGGGTCGAGCCCGCCGATGAGAACGACGCCGCAGGCGAGGACCGCGCCCACCGCGATTCCCCGGTTGTAGCGACGGCGCGCGAGGCGGATGACGGCCTCGCCGGTGCGCCGGGCCGGGACCCGGACGCCGAAGGGAAGGGTCGGCCGTGCCAGCGCGGGTGCGGACGCGAAAGTGGCCGCCGTGAACGCGATCAGGGCCAAGTTCAGCCAAAGCGGTCCGGTCATCGCCGGGCGCTCACGGCGAAAGAGTCCAGCACGGACTCGCACCGGCTGGTCACGTCGCGCGGGCCGAGACCGAGAGCGACGGCTTCGGCGAGCAAGGTGCGCAGGCGCTCCTGCCATTCGTCCGCGTAGCCGTCTTCCGCCGGACCGGAGGACGCGTCCCGCCGGACGACCGCGCCGGTCTTGCGGTTGATCCGGATGAAGCCCTGCGTCCGCAGCAGGTCGTAGGCCTTGTTGACGGTGTGGAAGTTGATCCCGAGATCGGCGCCGAGCTGCCGGGTGGAGGGCAGGGCGCTGCCCTCGGCCAGCACGCCGTCGGCGACGGCTTCGACGATCCGGTCGCGGATCTGCTGGTAGATCGGAACCTCGCTGTCGAGGTCGAGAGTCAGCAACACCCCACAAGGATATCTGCTATACACTTGCTATAACAACTACATCAGCTGGCTATGGAGGGAAGTGGTCACGATGGCGACGATGGACATCACCGATGGCGGAGTGCGGGTGAGGTTCTCGGCCTGGGAGCGACTGGCCGTGTGGCGCGACGAAGTCGTCGTGCCGCGGGCGGCGATCAAGGTCGTCGAGTACGTCGACGCGCCCCTGCGGCGAACGCGCGGGGGACGGGCCGGCGCGCTGATCAGCGGGGTGCTGAAGGTGGGTTATTGGGGGCTGGGCGCAGGGGTCCGTCAGTTGGTGTCCGCCCGCAGGGGTATGCCGGGGTTGCGGATCGAGATCGATCGCGCGGCCGCCGGGCTCCCGTTCGACGAGGTGCTCGTCAGCGTGCCGGACGCGGCGGAACTCGCCGGCGCGCTCGTGCCGAGCAATGCTTAGAGGTACTCGAAGAACCGGTCCCACCACGACGGCGGCCGGTCCGGGGGATAGAGGGCGTCGAATCCGCTGATCCCGGTGTACTTGGTCCACAACGGGTGTTCGGAGACGGGCAGGTAGCCGAGCGCTTCCAGCTCGTCTTCGACCTGTTCGCGGACCGGCGCCGGAAAGAACTCACGTTCCTCGTCCTCGTCGTAGCTGCCCGGATTCCCCAGTGTCACCGCGACGAGGCCACCGAAATTGCTGACCGTGACGGTCACCAGATCTCCGGCTGAGGTCGCGCTCGCCGGAATCGCGATCCTGCCGAGGTGGCTGGCGTCCTGGACGTTGCGGTCGACTTCGCAGGTGCAGCCGAATCGGTGGCCCAGCCGTTCGGCCAGTCGCTCGAAGCGGGCCCGTTCGGCCGGTCCGTCGAAGTCGTGCGGCACCTCCCAGTGGCCGGGTTGGTCCAGCTCGCGCAGCAGTGCCCAGGTCTGCTGTTCGTCGAGGGGCATCGTCGCCTCCCGGCCTCGGGTGGTCTAGTCCACTTTCCGAACTGACCTTAGTCAGCCGCATCCCGCGCCGACAATGGTGGGACGAATTCTGGTCCGAAAATTTTCGGCGGGGTAGCGCCAGCGCTACCCGGGATTCGGCAGTCAGCACTCCTGATCTTCGTGCCCGGTTCGGCCAAGGTCGTAGATGTCGATCCGATCGAGCGAGGAGTGCGAATGACGGTACGCAAGGGTGTCGTGGTCCTGACGGTGGCGGGCCTGATGGGCGCCGCGTGGACCACGGCGGCGGACGCCGCCCCGGCCAAGGGGACGGAGCTGCAGAAGAGCCTGGACTCGTTGGTGCGTCAGGAGAAGTTCCCGGCCGCGCTCGCCTACGTTGCGGAGGGAAGGCGGACGGCGTCGCTGGTCGCGGGGTCTTCGCGGATCGATCGCCAGGTCCCGGTTCCCCGGGACGGCACGGTCCGGGCGGGCAGCAACACCAAGACCTTCACGGCGGTCGCGGTCCTGCAACTGGTGGCCGAGGGCAAGGTGGAGCTGGACGCGCCGATCGAGAAGTACCTTCCCGGGATCGTGCGCGGCGAGGGCATCGACGCCACCAAGATCACCGTCCGGCAGCTGCTTCAGCACACGAGCGGGCTGCCGAACTACACCGAGTACCTCGGCCTGGAGAACTTCGAGCAGGTGCAGCACCGGTACATCCCGAACCACGAGCTGCTCGCCGCGGCCCTGAGCCACCCGGCGAAGTTCGCGCCCGGCACCGAATGGGAGTACAGCAACACCGGCTACCTGCTGGCGGGCATGCTGATCGAGAAGGTGACCGGACGTCCGATCCAGGAACAGATCACCGAACGCGTGATCAAGAAGGCGGGCCTGAAGCACACCTACTGGCCGCAGGTCGGCGACCAGACCATCCAGGGACGGCATCCGCAGGGCTACGCCATCGGCAACGCCGCCACCGGAAAGGTGATCGACGCGACCGAGCTCGACCCGTCCTGGGGCGGCGCCGCCGGGCAGCTGATCTCGACACCCAGTGACCTCGGCAAGTTCTTCAAGGTGTTGCTCGATGGCAGGTTGCTGCCCGCCGCGCAGCTGGCCGAAATGCGGAAGACGGTCGACGCGCCGCTGTTCCCCGGCACCAAGTACGGGCTCGGCCTGATGAGCAATCCGCTCAGCTGCGGCGGCGTGTACTGGGGGCACGGCGGGGACATCCACGGATTCGAAACCCGTGGTGGGGCAACGGAAGACGGCCGGGTCGTCGGGCTCGCCGTGACCGCGATGCCGGGCACCTTCGGCGACGGGCAGAAGGGTTCCAAAGCGGTCATGGCCACTGTGGACGCCGCGTTCTGCAAGTGACGGGAGAAGGTGCGAAAGCCACGTTCGACGTCGCGAAAGTGGCTTCCGCAACCCCCTACAGCCTCTCGATGGCCGCCCGGAATCCCTCCAGGGCCGCGAAATAGAAGCGCGGGCCGTACGACACCCGGGCCACGCCGATCTCGCGGAGCGCGGCCATATCCAGTTCCTCACCGACGTTGCCGTTCACCGGGCACGCGAGTTCGGTGACCAGCGCGGCCATGTCGGCGCGACGTCGCACGCCGATCGGGTACACGCAGTCGGCACCTGCCTCCCGGTAGAGCCTGCCCCGCCGGATGGCCTCGGCGAGCCTTTCCGGCTCCGGGACCCCGCGATCACCCAGGAACGCGTCGACGCGGGCGTTGACGACGATCGGGACGCCCGCCTCGGTCGCGGCCGAACGGATCTCCGCGAGGCGCTGGGCGTGGTGGCCGGCGTCGATCAGCTCGCCGGTCCGGTGATCGGTGTCCTCCAGGTTGCAGCCGACGGCGCCGGTCTCCAGCAACCGGTCCACGAATTCCCGCGGAGCCAGGCCGTAGCCCGCTTCCGCGTCCACGGTGACCGGCAACGAGACCGCACGGGCGACCCGGCCCGCGGCCGCGAACATCTCCTGCCACGGCGCGCCTTCACCGTCGGGATGGCCGAGCATCGCCGACACGGCGGCACTGGCGGTGGCGATCGCTGGGAACCCCGCCTCCGCCACGACTTCGGCGCTCGCGGCGTCCCAGACGTTCGGCAGGACCAGCATTTCCCCGCTGTGCAGGGCACGGAGCGTTTCGGCTCCAGCGTTCAGATCGGTCATCGGTCTCCTCCTCGATCGGTACCGGACAGGGCGGGTGCCCGTGGTGTTCGGGCCGGTCGCCTGCCCGGCATCCCCAAGGCGACCAGCAGTCCCGTGAAGGCGAACGCGACGACGGTGCCCATCGCCGCGGTGAAACCGCCGCCGAATTCCTCCGGCGACCCGTGACTTCCGGAGCCGGCGAAGACGGTGACCGCCACCGCGACGCCGAACACCCCGCCGAAGATCCGCAACGTCATGAACGCGCCCGACGCCTGCCCGATCTCGGGCGGCCGGACGGCCCCGACGACCGATCGCTGCGCGGCTGGCATGGCCGAAGTGAGGCCGACGCCGCTGACGATCAGCCCCGGCAGCAGGGCGGCGTAGCTTGTGCCGGGCGCGGCGACCAGGGCGATCCAGCTCATGCCTACGGTCTGGAGCAACAGGCCGGCGGCCACGAACGTGCGCGCGCTGTACTTGTCCGCCAGTCTGCCCGCGACGGGCGCGCAGATCATCAGGGTCGCGGTCCACGGCATCAGGCGCAGTCCCGCCTCGAACGGTCCGAGTCCTTGCGCCGCCTGGAAGTACTGCGGCAGGAAGAACAACGTGCCGTACAGCGAGGCGAAGACGCAGAAGTTCGCCGCGTTCGCCGTGGAGAAGGCCCGCAGCCGGAAGAACCGCATCGGCAGCATCGGCGCTTCGCTGTGCCGTTCCCAGTACACGAACGCGATCACCAGCGCGACGCCGAGCGCCAGCGAGCCCAGTACTTCGCCACTGCCCCAGCCCGCGAGGTTTCCCCGGACCAGGCCCCACACGATGCCCAGCGATCCCAGCGTCACCAGCACGACGCCGCCCAGGTCGAATCGCGTGGCCGGTCCGGTGCTCTCGTCGACGCGCCGGAGCGTCAGCAGCACCGCGGCCACGCCGATCGGCAGGTTGAGCCAGAAGATCCCTTGCCAGGCCAGCCCTTCGGCGATGACACCGCCGATGAACGGGCCGCTGAACGTCGCCAGGCCGGTGAGTCCCAGATAGAGCCCCATCGCTTTGCCGCGCTGTTCGGGCGGGAAGATCGCGCTGATCAGGGTGAGCGACAGCGGCAGCACCATCGCGGCCCCGACGCCCTGCGCTGCCCGCGCGGCGATCAGCGTGCCGATGTCGGCCGACAGCGCGCAGCCCACCGAGGCGACGGTGAACACCGTGATGCCGGTGGCGAACATCCGGCGGCGGCCGAACCGGTCGCCGAGTGCCGCACCGGTGAGCAGCAGGACGGCGAAGCTGAGGTTGTAGGCGTTGACGGTCCATTCGAGCTGCTCGATCGACGCGGTCAGATCCCGGCGGATCGTGCCCAGCGCGGTCGTCACGACCTGGCTGTCCAGCGCCATCATGAACGACGCCAGTGAGGCGAGTCCCAGAACCCACACCTGTTTGGGTGTCAAGGTTTCTCCTTGGTGGAAGGTTTTCGGGCATGACGGGACACACGCCCGGCGGGCGTGGCCACGGAAGAGCGGTCGGTCAGCCGCGCAGCGAGCGCGGAAGGCCGAAGGCGGCGAGCAGCGAGTTGTCGAGGAACCGGGTCACCGCCGTGATCCGGTCACCGGCCAGTTCCAGCACGAGCACCCCGTGCGCGTGGCCGATCGGCGTCCCCGGATCACGGAGGTAGCAGCCGAAGGCTGGCTGGCCGTTCGCCCGGGTCGGGACCAGTGAGTACCGGCGGCCATCGCAGTACGCGACGGTCGCCAGGAAGTGCCCGACGGCGTCCGGACCCTGGTACTCCAGGGGAAGCGGGGGCATGGTCAGCCACGCGTCGTCGGTCAGCAGCGCCACGATGGCGTCGACGTCGCCGGCCTCGAAGGCGCGGGTGAACTCGTCGACGATCCGGCGTTCCCGCGGCGAATCCGGCAGGGGAGCGGTCTCGCGTCCGCCGCCGGGGATCTCCTTTGCCAGCGCCGAACGAGCCCGGTTCAGCGCGCTGGTCACGGCGTTCTCCGTGGTGTCGAGGATCCCGGCCACCTCGGCGGCGCGGAAGCCGAGGACGTCCCGCAGCACCAGCACGGCCCGCTGCCTCGGCGGAAGTTGCTGGAGTGCCGCCAGGAAAGCGAGCGAGATCGACTCCCTGGCCTCGTAGCGTGCCTCCGGCCCGGGCAGCTGATCGGCGATGCCGTCGAGCAGGACGTCGGGGTAGGGCTCCAGCCAGCTGGGTTCTGGGCGGCGGCGCGACGGCTCGGGCAACTCGACCTCCGGTCGGTAGGCCGCGTGGTCGTGCGGGCGGCGATCGCCCGCACGCAGCGCGTTGAGGCAGCGGTTGGTCGCGATCCGGTACAGCCAGGTCCGCACGGAGGCGCGTTCCTCGTACGCGCCGATCCCGCGCCAAGCGGCCAGCAAGGTCTCCTGCAGCAGATCCTCGGCGTCCTGCACCGAGCCCAGGATGCGGTAGCAGTGCACCTGCAGCTCACGGCGATACGGCGCGACGAGATCACGGAACGCCTCGCCGTCACCGGTCTTCGCCAAGGTCAGCAGCTCGTCCGCCCCCATGCCGGTTCCTTCCTCCTGTGGTGTCCCTCGAAAGGATGGACACCGGCGCCGCCGGAAACTGGTCGGTCGTCGCCCAGTTTCCTCCGAATCCGAGGAAAACCGGTTCCCGGCCCGCCTGCGGGTGGTTACACTCCTCGCGAATCATCCCGGCGAGGAAGGACAGGACAGTGCGTCATCACCACGCCGTCGTCGTCCCCTCGGTCCGCTACGAGGTGATCCTCGTGTCTCCGCGCGTCCGGTGCCTGCCGCGCGGCTAGCACCGGCCCGCTGACGAACGCCTGACTTTTCCGCGCCCTCTTCCCGTCGTTCCCCGGCGGCGAGGGTGCGTGCCCGCGTTCGCCCGAATCGCGCGTTCCGAGCTTTGGAGATCACTTTCGAAAGGCCCGCGCCATGCGCACCGTCCCGCTGTCCGCCGTCCGCAATCTGGGCATCCTCGCCCATGTCGACGCGGGCAAGACCACCCTCACCGAACGGATCCTGTACTTCACCGGCACCACCTACAAACGCGGTGAGGTCCACGACGGCACGACCGTGACCGACTTCGATTCCCAGGAGCGAGACCGTGGCATCACCATCTTCGCCGCCGCCGTCAGCTGTACGTGGGACGGTCATCTCGTCAACCTGATCGACACCCCCGGTCACGTCGACTTCTCCGACGAGGTCGAACGGTCGCTGCGGGTCCTCGACGGCGCTATCGCGGTGTTCGACGGCGTCGCCGGGGTCGAGCCGCAGAGCGAATCGGTGTGGCGCCAGGCCGACCGGCACGGCGTACCGCGGATCGCGTTCGTCAACAAACTCGACCGCGCGGGCGCCGATCTGGACGCGGCCGTGGAGTCCATCCGGGAGCGGCTGCATCCGCGTCCGCTGGTGGTCCAGCTGCCGATCGGGGCGGAACACGGTTTCGTGGGCGTCGTCGACCTGCTGCGGATGCGGTCGCTCGTCTGGGCGGACGGCGCCGGGACGGCCGAAGAAGGACCGGTTCCGGAGTCCCTTGTGGACGAAGCGAACCGGCGGCGGCTGCTGCTCGAAGAGACCGTGGCGGAACTCCATCCGGCCGCGCTGGAGGAATTCTGCGAGTCTTCGGCGGTGTCGACCGACACGCTGGTCTCGGCGCTGCGCGAGCTGACTCGCACGGGGGACGGCGTCGTGGTGCTGTGCGGCTCGGCCTACCGCAACCGCGGTGTGGAGCCGTTGCTGGAAGCCGTGGTGGCGTACCTGCCCTCGCCGTCGGATGTGCCGCCGGTGCGGGGCGAGTACGAAGGCACGACCCTGGAACGGCCCGCCGATCCGTCGGCGCCGTTCGCGGCACTGGTGTTCAAGGTGACCTCGACCGCCACCGGGCGGTTGACGTACCTGCGGGTGTATTCGGGCACTATCCGGACTTCGGAGGCGGTGATGGACGTGGGCGCCGGTCGTGCCGAGCGCGTCGGCCGCATCCTGCGGGTCCAGGCGGACCGGCACACCAGGGTGGACAGTGCCGTCGCGGGCGACATCGTCGCGGTGGTCGGGCTGAAGACGGCTCGGGCAGGCACGACACTGTGCACGCCGTCGGAGCCGCTCCTGCTCGAGCCGCCCGTCGTGGCCGATCCGGTCGTGTCGGTCGCCGTCGAGGCACGGACGGGAACCGAGACGGAACGGCTGATGACGGCGCTGGCACGGCTGGTCGAGGAGGACCCGTCGCTGGGCATCCGGACCGATCGCGAGACCGGCCAGACCCTGCTTTCGGGAATGGGTGAACTGCATCTGGAGGTGGCGGTGGAGAAGATCCGGCGCGATCACGGGCTGGACGTCGGCGTCGGGCGGCCTCGGGTCGCCTACCGGGAGACGGTGGCGCGCGGCGTGTCCGGTTTCGTCTACCGCCACGTCAAGCAGGACGGCGGCGCCGGGCAGTTCGCCCACGTCGTCATCGACACGGAACCCTTGGCGGACGGGGAATTCGAGTTCGAGTCCACTGTGGTCGGTGGCCGGGTGCCGAGGGAATACGTCCGCGCCGTCGAAGCGGGCTGCCGTGACGCGCTGGCGGAGGGCCCGCTCGGCGGTCATCCGGTGACCGGTGTCCGGGTCACGCTGACCGACGGGGCCACCCACTCGAAGGACTCGTCGGAGATGGCGTTCCGGACGGCCGGGCGGTTCGCGCTCCGGGAGGCGTTGCGTGCCGGCGCGATGACACTGCTGGAGCCGGTCGCCGAAGTGACCGTCACCGTGCCCGAAAGCGCCGTCGGCGTGGTGCTCGGTGACCTCGCGGCCCGGCGTGGCCGGGTGCTGGGTTCGGCGGTGCGCGCGGGAACGTCCGTGGTCACCGCGACCGTGCCGCTGGCCGAACTGTTCGGCTACGCGACCCGGCTGCGCAGCCGGACCCAGGGCCGGGGCACGTTCACCGCCCGGCCGACCGGGCACGCCCCGGCGCCGGTGGAACCGGTCCGGTAGCTCGACGATGGCCCGCCCACGGCACTGTGGGCGGGCCATCGCCCGAACCGCTGTCACCCGGCNCCGGACCCAGGGCCGGGGCACGTTCACCGCCCGGCCGACCGGGCACGCCCCGGCGCCGGTGGAACCGGTCCGGTAGCTCGACGATGGCCCGCCCACGGCACTGTGGGCGGGCCATCGCCCGAACCGCTGTCACCCGGCGATCGGGCGCCGGGTGACAGCCGTCTTCAGCCGGTCAGGCCACCGGCCACGGCGGACGGCAGTTCTGCCGCGGCAGCGCGTGCGATCCGTTGGTGTACACGCCGTCCGCGATCGTGTCCTCCATGATCGAGCGCCGATCGGCAGGCCGGGCCCACTGGTAGCACAGGTGCTGGGCGAAGTACCCGCCCGGCGCTTCGATGGTGTCGAAGTGGCAGACACCGTCGGTTTCGATGCAGTAGCGGATGTACGGGATACCGCCGAAGTCGGTGCGGCCGGGGCCGAACGACACGTAGCCGCCGAACGGCGACGGCGCCCCGGTACCGGCCGGGAGCACCGCGCTGATCCCGCGTCCCGGCGGACCGACGGGCTGCATCGGGTCGGCGAAGATCTTCGCCCTGAACCGCGACTTGTCCACGGCCAGCTTCCCGTCGGCGATGTCGTTGAGCACCAGGTTCGCGACCAGCGCGCCTTGCGAGTAGCCGACGACGGTGAATTCGGCGCCGGGGTTCTCGTCGAAGGAGCTTTGGGCGACACGGCGGGCTTCTTCGTGCCCGCGCGCGACGCTCTGGTCCATCGGCGTCTGGTCGCAGTTCGGCGCTCCGGCGGCCCCCGCCGGGTAGTGGACCACCTTCTTGATCCCGCCCCGCAACCAGGCGTCGTTGTAGACGGTCGCGGCCCCGTCGCAGGTGCCGCCGATGAGGATGTAGTAGCGCGACTGGTCGGCCTGTGCCGTCGGCGCGACGGCGCCGAGCAGACCGGCGGCCAGCGCGGTGGCGGCCAGGACCCCCCTGAGTTTCTTCATCCATCGTCCTTTCGTTCGATTACGGTGCGTGTCCGAACGCTAGGGACGAGTCATGAAATTTTGATGAAACCCCCTCAGCGGTGCGCTAGCACGTTGACCACGTGACCACCGGGATCGCGGACGAAGAACCGCCGGACGCCCCAAGGTTCGTCGGTCAGTTCGTGCACGATCTCGGCACCGGACGCCTTCGCTTCCTCGTACGCCGCGTCGACGTCGTCCACCTGGATCGAGACGGCCGGGACGACGGGCGCCGTCTCGTCGTGGGTCATGAGACTCAGCTGCACTTCCGGCCGCTCCGGATCGGCCAGGGTCACGATCCAGCCGTGGTCCATCACCACTTCGAAGCCGAGCACCCGCTCGTAGAAGGCCCTTGCCTGCTCAAGTGACTTGGTCTCGAGGTCGGCTACCACTCTCTTGATCGACATGTGCCGATACTGGCACAGGGGTCCGACGGTTTCGGGGGAGCAGGAGCGGGGTCGCCAGCATGAGCGCGCCCGCGACGCCGACCGCCACGCGGGGTCCGGTGAAGGCGGCGAGCAGGCCCCACAGCGCGGTCAGCGAGGCGGTGGTGAGTTTGCCGGCGATCGACCAGGCCGACAGCGTGCGCGCCGCACGATCGAGGGGAACCTGCTCGAGCCTGCTGGTGGCAAGCACCGGATTGAACACGCCGATGCAGGTGATCAGGCCGAATTCGACGACGATCACCAGGATCAGACCGGGAACACCGGGCTGGATGAACACCAGCCCGACGGGCCAGCAGACCCGAAGCCAACCGGCGACGAACAGGACCCTGTCCCGGCCGTACCGGGCGACCACGGTCCGCGAGAGCCTCGCCCCGAGCAGCCCGCCGAGACACGGCACGGCGAAGGCCACCGCGTACTCCCACGGCGCGAACCCCAGTCGCCCGAGCATCAGGACGGCCATCAGCGGCGCGGTCGCCATGATCAGGCCGTTGACCACGATCGTGTTGACGAACAGCGGCCGCAGCACCGGGTGGGTGAGGATGAACCGCCAGCCTTCCCGCAGGTCGCGGCCGGTCAGCCGGGGGCCTTCCGGTTTCACGGGTGGCGGCTCCGAACCACCGACCGCCCGGATCCCGAGCGCCGAAAGCAGATAGCTGACCGCGTCGGCGGCGATCGTGACCACCGGCCCGAACAGGCCGACGGCGAACCCGCCCAGCGGCGGGCCGAGGACGGTCGCCGTCCAGGTCGTCGATTCGAACCGGGCGTTCGCGACGAGCAGGTCCTCCCGTGGCAGCAGGGTTTTCAGGAACGCCCCGCTGGCGGCGAGGAACGTGATGTCGGCCGCGGCGACGACGACGGACACGGCGAGCAGCTGACCGAAACCGAGCAGCCCGAACGCGTACGCCACCGGGACGGTCAGCAGCGCGACACACCGGACGAGGTCCATCGCGATCATCACCGGCCGTTTGCGGCGGAACTCGACCCAGGGGCCGAGCGGCAGCGCGACCACCGCGCCGGCGACGAGCCCGGCCGACGCCAGGAGCGACACCTCCGTGGTGCCCGCGCCCAGCGCCACGATGGCGATCAGGCTGAACGCGTCGAACGCGAACCTGGTCCCGAACGCGCTCGCCGCGTACGCCGCCCACAGCCAGCCGAACCGTCGCCCCAGCGATCTCCCACCCACTCGCGAGATCCAAGCAAGCCGGGTCGCGCAAGTCGAACAACGGGTCGTTGGCGGGTCACAACCGCGGGTTGTGCGACCCGCTCAGAGGTCCCCGAGCGCGGTGACCGGGGACTCGACGCAGTCGGCGACGAACCGCAGGAATCCGCCGGCGGTCCCGCCGTCGCACACCCGGTGGTCGAACGCCAGGGTCAGTTCGCAGATCTTGCGCGCCACGAGTGCGCCGTCGACCACCCAGGCGCGGTCAATGATCCGGCCGATACCGAGGATCGCCGCCTCCGGGTGATTGATGATCGCGGCCGAGCCGTCGACCCCGAACACTCCGTAGTTGTTGACCGTGAAGGTCCCGCCGGTGAGTCCCGCCGGGCCGAGTTTCCCTTCCCTGGCCTGCGTGGTCCGCTCTCCGATCGCGGCCGAAAGCTCCCTTGTGGACAATGAGCCCGCGTCGCGGACCACCGGAACGACGAGACCGCGGTCGGTCTGCGCGGCGAAACCGAGGTTGATGTCCCGCAGCTGGACGATCTCGTCGCCCTCGACACGCGAGTTCAGCTCCGGGTACTTCCGCAGGCCCGCCACGGCGAATCGGGCGACGAGACCCAAAAGGCTCACCGGGCGATCCGGTGCCGAGGCGTTGAGCGACTTGCGCGCCGCGACGAGTCCGGTCGCGTCGACGTCGACCCAGACCGTCGCTTCGGGGATCTGACGGCGCGAAGTCGTCAGCTTGTCGGCGACCGCCTTGCGAACGCCGGTCAGCGAGATCCGAGTTTCGCCGTCTCTCTGTTCGGGGACGGTGAGCGCGGCTTCGACGTCGGCGCGCCGGATGATGCCGCCCGGGCCACTGCCGGTGAGCTTCGTCAGGTCGATCTTGTTGTCCGCGGCCATCTTGCGGACGAACGGCGAGATCACGCCGGGCGCTTTCGACGGCTTGTCCGGAGCGGTCACGACGGTGCGTGTGCGGCGGCGTCTCGTCGTTGTGGTCGTGCCGTAGCCGATGAGGACGTTGCCGCTGCCTTCGCTCGCGGTCGTCACGCCGGGTTCGGCGAAACCGGGGCCGATGGTGAGCAGGGGAGCGCCGACCGGCAGCGACTGACCGGGTTCGCCGTGGAGGCGGGTGACGACGCCGGCGAACGGCACCGGCACCTCGACCGCGGCCTTCGCGGTCTCCACTTCGACGACGGGCTGGTCGACGCCGACGGTGTCGCCCTCCGCGACCAGCCAGGTGACGATGGTGCCTTCGGTGAGCCCCTCACCGAGGTCCGGGAGCAGGAAGTCAGGCACCGGCCACCACCGGTTGGTCGTTCCACTGCAGCCGGGCGACGGTGTCCAGGATCCGGTCGACGTCCGGAAGCTGGTGGCGTTCCAGTTTCGGCGGCGGATAAGGGATGTCGAAGCCGGTGACCCGCAGGACGGGCGCGTGCAGCTGGTGGAAGCACTGCTCGGTGACCCGGGCGACGACCTCGGCGCCGTAGCCGCCGAATCCGGCCGCCTCGTGGACGACGACCGCGCGCCCGGTGCGGCGCACCGAAGCGGTCACGGTCTCGTCGTCGAACGGGCTGAGCGACCGGAGATCGACGACCTCGACGTCCCAGCCCTCCGCCGTCGCGGCCTCCGCGGTCTCCAGCGCGGTCGCGACCATCGGGCCGTACGCGATCAGCGTGACGTCCTTGCCCTCGCGGCGCACGACCGCGCGGTCCATGGCCGCCCCGTCCCGGGTGAAGGACACGGGCTCCTTCGACCAGTAGCGGCATTTGGGTTCGAGGAAGATCACCGGATCCGGTGAGTCGATCGCGTCGCGCAGGAGGTCGTAGGCGTCCTGCGGAGTGCCGGGCGTGACGACGCGCAGGCCGGGCGTGTGGGTGTAATAGGCCTCGCTCGAATCGCAGTGGTGCTCGACGCCGCCGATCCCGCCCGCGTAGGGGATGCGGATGACCATCGGCAGCGACAACGCGCCGCGGGTGCGGTTCCGCAGCTTCGCGACGTGCGAGGTGATCTGCTCGAAGGCGGGGTAGGCGAAGGCGTCGAACTGCATTTCGACCACCGGGCGGAACCCGCCCATCGCCATCCCGACCGCGAAACCGACGATGCCGGACTCGGCCAGCGGCGTGTCGAAACAGCGCTCCTCACCGAAGTCGGCGGTGATGCCGTCGGTCACCCGGAACACGCCGCCGAGCGGGCCGACGTCCTCGCCGAAGATGAGCACGCGGTCGTCGTCCTTGACCGCGTCGCGCAGGGCGGCGTTGAGCGCCTGTGCCATCGAGATCTCGGTCATCAGGCCTCCAGTTCGGCGGCGACCAGCGCGCGTTGGGCGGCCAGTTGGCGGGTCGGGACGGCGTACACGTGCTCGAACAGGGACAAGGGGTCGGGTTCGACGTCGGCGTTGAGGGTGTCGCGCACCCCGGCGGCGAACGTCTCCGCCTCGGCCCGGAATCGCTCGATATCGTTGTTGGACAACAGTTTCTTGGACGTGAGACAGGTTTCGAGACGGCGAACCGGGTCGGCCGCGCGCCACTTCTCGACCTCGGCCTGGTCGCGATAGCGGGTCGCGTCGTCGGCGTTGGTGTGCGCGTCGATCCGGTAGGTGTGCGCCTCGACCAGGACGGGCCCGCGACCGGACCGCGCGTGCGCGACGGCGTCGTCCAGCACGGAAAGGACGGCGACGGCGTCGTTGCCGTCGACCTGCTCGGAGCGGACGCCGTAGCCGACGCCCTTGTAGGCCAGCGCGGGGGCGGCGCTCTGCTTCTCGAACGGTACCGAGATCGCGAAACCGTTGTTCTGCACGAAGAACACCACCGGCGCCTTGAACACGGCCGCGAAGTTGAGTGCCTCGTGGAAGTCGCCTTCGCTGGTGGCGCCGTCACCGATGAGCGCGAACGCGACGCTGTCTTCACCGCGGCGCTGCATCGCGTGGGCGAGCCCGGCCGCGTGGAGGGTCTGGGTGGCCAGCGGCGTGCACTGCGGGGCGACGCGGGTCTCGGCGGGGTCGTAGCCACAGTGCGCGTCGCCGCGAAGCAGCGTCAGGATCTCGCCCGGTTCGAGCCCGCGGGCGACGAGCGCGACGGAGTCACGGTAGGTGGGGAAGAGCCAGTCGGAGTCGGTGAGGGCCAGCGCGCTCGCGACCTGGCAGGCCTCCTGGCCGGCACTCGACGGGTAGACCGCGAGGCGGCCCTGCTTGGTCAGCGCGGTCGCCTGGGCGTCGAACCGGCGGCCGAGCACCATCAACCGGTAGGCCTCGACGAGCCGCTCGGACGGCGGCTCGGAGTAGTGACCGTGCTCGTCGACGCGTGTGCCGTCTTCGGCGAGGAACCGCACCGGAACTTCGGACGGCAGCAACGCGGCGGCAGGGGTCTCCCGCGACATGGCGCAGCACCACCTTTCACAGACATATGATGCTGAGATGGTGGTTTCCGGAGTCCCAGTGTTCAAGAGGCACGCGAAATGAGCGACAAACTGTCCGCCGGATCGGTTCAGTCAGGCCAACCGTCCAGTAGTGGCGTGGCTCACGGGGCGGATCCGGGACGAACGGTCCTTGCCCTCGACGACATCGATCGCGCGATCCTCGCCGAACTGACCGCCGACGGCAGGCTCGCCGTCCGCGCCCTGGCGGAACGGCTGCACATCTCGCGCACCAACGCCTACGCGAGACTGGACCGGCTGATGTCCGACGGCGTCATCACGGGCTTCGGCGCGAGGATCGATCCGCGGCGCGCCGGACTCGGGACGAGCGCGTACATCCTGATCACCGTCGAGCAGACGTCATGGCGGACGATGTCGGCCGAACTGCGGCAGATCCCGTTCGTCGAGCACGTTTCGCTCGTCGGCGGCGACTTCGACATCCTCCTGCTGGTACGGACCCCGGACAACGCTTCGCTGCGCGATGTCGTGCTGGAACGGCTGCAGGCGCTGGACGGCGTGCGGTCGACGCGGACTTGGCTGATTTTCGAGGAGCAACCGGGCGTCGCCCCTCGTGAGTGGTGAGGACGGGTTCTGGTGGCGGCGGCCCGGCACCTTCCTGTAACGCTCTTCGCCTTCTCACCGAATACAGGCGGGTTCGATGGCGGAGGCGGAGGAATCATGGCGCAGGTGCCAGGCCGGTGGCTCCGCCGTCATCCGGGTCGGTGCGCCGCGGGCGAGACCGGAGCCGTGGCACCCTGTTGACCGAGACGCACCACCGAACACCCCATTCGGGTGATAACGGTTCGGCATTCGATGTATCTGACCTACTCCCCATTGACACCTTCCTACGATCGCGGCGACTGGGTGGAGGAATGCGGTGACGGTGGAGGGCGCGGGTCAGGACTACCTGACGCGGCAGATCGGGGCTCTGCTCGAAGCGATTCGTGAGGAGGGGCCGGTCGGCGAGGGCAGGCGCAGTTTCCGCCTCGCGGGGCATCTCGCGGCGGAGGGCGGGTTCCACCTCGGCGACATCCTCGCCGCGACGGCGCAGTTGCTGGCGGTCCACGCGTGGAACAACGGCTACCTCGCCGCGGCGGAGCTGCTGACGCGGCGCATGCGGGATTTCGGTGCCGAATCGGTGGAGCTGGTGCGGTACCTCGTGCGCTTGGAAACCGGTTGCGAGCAGGGCTGGCTCCCGCACGCGGATCGCGACGAACTGATCGCCTACGCCCGGCGCGTCCAGCGTGCCGACATCGAGGAGCGCGCGCAGTCCATCGAGCCCTCGTTGCCCGGGGTCACCGATCCCGAGCGTCCTGATCGGATGGCCAGTGAGTCGTGAGATGGTGCTCGGGGTCCGCGAGGATGCCGCGGATCACCGAGCCGGCGGCCCCGCGGACGGCGGCCCCGGTGCCGAGCGCCGAGCGGACGACCCGCACCGGCGACCACGCCGTGCTGGGCACGCGGCGTTCCAGCTCGGCGAGGAGTGGCTCACGCAGCCACGGCTCCAGCCGCGCGTAGGTTCCGCCTAGCACCACCGCCGGAACGTCCATCAGATTGACCACAGTGGACAGTCCGACGCCGAGATGCCCGGCGGCGGTGGTCGCCGCGGAAACAGCCGCGTCGTCGCCGGATTCCAGCGCGGAGACGAGATCGTCCACCGTGTCCACGCCCGCGAGCCGCAGGATCTCCTCCTGTCCCGCCATCCGTTCCAGGCAGCCGTTCGCGCCACACGAACACGGCGGTCCGTCGGGTGCCACCGGCAGGTGGCCGATCTCGCCGCCCGCGCCGCGGACGCCTTCGAACAGGGCGCGGTCCAGCACGATGCCCGCGCCGATCCCGATCTCCCCGGACACATGGACGAAATCCGGCAACGCCGAGCCGTGCCAGAGCTCGGCGAGGGCCGCGAAGTTCGCTTCGTTGGCGACGGTGAACGTCTCGCCGAGCCGGTCGGCGAGGTCGACGTCGCGCCAGCCCAGGTTGGGCGCGAGCCGCACGAGCCCGGATTCGACCAGGCCCGGAACCGCGATACCGACGCCGCCGACGGGGACGCCCAGCGCGTCCGCCTGCTTCCGTGCTTTGCGCAGGAACGCCGAGACGCGCTGGAAGACGCGCGGGGTCCGGTTGTCCGCGTACCGGACCTCCTGTGCCCGGACGGTGCCGGTCAGGTCGACGAGGCAGCACGCCAGGTAGTCGACGCCGATCTCGATGCCGAGCCCATGCGGGCCGGTGGGGGAGAGCGACACCACGGTGCCGCGCCGTCCGGGGCCGACGCGCTGTTCCGGCTCGCCTTCGGCCACGAGATCCGCCGCGATGAGGCGGTCGACCACGGTGGACACGGTGGCCTTCGTGAGTCCGGTGGCGGCGGCGAGGCCTGCCCGCGAAGTGCCCGGCCCGTCCGCGATCGCGCCGAGGACGAGGGCGGCGTTGTGCTGCCGCACGGTGTGCTGTCCCGCCGGGCGCGTGCCGATCATCGCGCGATTGTATTCGTTCGATGCCTGAACGAAAGCCTTGACCCGCCGGAGCGCCGTCGATAAGTTCAGGCATCAAACTAATTGGGAGGCGAGATGGCTCAGGCACCGACGCGTGAGGACAAGTTCAGCTTCGGGCTGTGGACCGTGGGCTGGCAGGCGAACGACATGTTCGGCCCGGCGAGCCGACCGCCGCTCGATCCGGTCGAAGCCGTGCACCGCCTTTCGGATCTCGGCGCCTGGGGGATCACCTTCCACGACGACGACCTCGTCCCGTTCGGCTCGGACGGCGCGGAACGCGCACGGCATCTCAAGCGCTTCCAGGGCGCGCTCGACGAGACCGGTCTCGTCGTCCCGATGGTCACCACGAACCTGTTCAGCCACCCCGTCTTCAAGGACGGCGGCCTCACCAGCAACGACCGCGACGTCCGCCGGTACGCGCTGCGGAAGGTGCTGCGGAACCTCGACCTCGCCGCCGAACTCGGCGCGTCGACGTTCGTGCTCTGGGGCGGCCGCGAAGGCAGCGAGACCGACGCCGCGAAGGACGTCCGCGCGGCGATGGACCGCTACCGCGAGGGTATCGATTTCCTCGCCCAGTACGTCCTCGACCAGGGCTACGGCCTCCGGCTCGCGCTCGAACCGAAGCCGAACGAACCACGTGGCGACATCCTGCTGCCCACCATCGGACACGCGCTGGCGTTCATCTCCACGCTGGACAACCACGAGATCGTCGGCGTGAACCCGGAGGTCGGGCACGAGCAGATGGCCGGGCTCAACATCGTCCACGGCATCGGGCAGGCCCTGTGGCAGGGCAAGCTGTTCCACATCGACCTCAACGGCCAGCGCGGCCCGCGGTTCGACCAGGACCTCGTGTTCGGGCACGGCGACGTCCTGTCGTCGTTCTTCCTGGTCGATCTGCTGGAGCACGGCGGCTACGACGGGCCGCGGCATTTCGACTACAAGCCCCTGCGCACGGAGAACATGGACGGCGTCTGGGCCAGTGCCGAGGCCAACATGGCGAGCTATCTCCTGTTCGCGGAACGCGCCCGCGCGTTCCGCGCCGATCCCGAGGTGCGTGCCGCGCTGGAAACCGCGCTCGTCCCCGAGCTGGCGACGCCGACCCTCGGCGAGGGCGAGACGGCGGCGGATCTGCTGGCCGACCGATCGGCGTTCGAGGACTTCGATCCGGACAAGGCCGCGGAACGCGGTTACGGCTTCATCCGCCTGTCCCAGCTGGCCCTCGAACACCTCACCGGGGCACGCTAGAACCGGTCGACGTCCAGGACGGCCTTGGCGAACTCCGCCGGGGCCTCCTGCGGGACGTTGTGGCCGATCCCGTTCAGCACGCGGTGCTCGTACTTGCCGGAGAACTTCGACCGGTACGCCTTCCCGTCGGTGTTCGGGCCGTCGAAATCGCTGCCGATGGTGATGGTGGGCACCGAAACCGCCGGCCCCTGCGCGAGTTTCGCTTCCAGCGCGTCGAGTTTCGGGTCGCCGTCGGCGAGGCTCAGCCGCCACCGGTAGTTGTGGATCACGATGGCCACGTGGTCCGGGTTGTCGAAGCAGGCCGCGGAACGGTCGTAGGTCGCGTCGTCGAAGGCCCACTTCGGCGACGCGATCTTCCAGATCAGCTTGTTGAAGTCGTGGCGGTTCTTCGTGTAGCCGAGGATGCCGCGCTCGGTGGCGAAATAATATTGGTACCACCAGCCGAGCTCGGCGGCCGGGGAGAGCGGCTGCTTGTTCGTCTCCCGGTTGGTGACCAGGTAGCCGCTCACCGAGACGAGCGCTTTGCACCGTTCGGGCCACAGTGCCGCGATGATGACGGCGGTGCGGGCGCCCCAGTCGAAGCCGCCGAAGACGGCCTTCTCGATCTTGAGGGCGTCCAGCAGCGCGACGATGTCGGCGGCGATCGCGGACTGCTGGCCGTTGCGGAACGTGTCCTTCGACAGGAACCGGGTCGGCCCGTAGCCGCGCAGGAACGGCACGATCACCCGGTACCCGGCCGCGACCAGGCGCGGGGTGACGTCGACGTAGCTGTGGATGTCGTAGGGCCAGCCGTGCAGGAGGACCACCACCGGGCCATCGGCGGGGCCCGCTTCGGCGTAACCGATGCTCAGTTCCCCGGCGTCGATCTGCTTGATCGGGCCGAACGACGTGTTACCGCCGGTCGTGGCGGGCGCGGCCGCCGGTGCCGCCGCGGGTTGGGCCGAGCAGCCCGCCACGGTGGCTCCCGCCGCGGCGGCGGCGACGGCCTGCGCGAACCTTCTCCTGCTGAGCATCTTGATTCCTCCCGCGAAACGTCTGGTACGGGACGAAATTAGGAGGACGGCTCCTGGCGCGGCGACCGTCGGACGACGTCACCGGTGTAAGTCACTAAGCGACTTCCGGCTCGACCTCCACGAAGGCCGCTTCCAGCCTGCGGATCCGGGCCCAGAACTCGGGCTCCCGGCCTGCCTCGAGAACACCCAGATATCCACCGGGTACGACGCGCCCCACGAACGGACCGGACGTCCAGACCCGCCAGCCGCCCGTGGCGTCGTCGCCCGAAGCGGACGCGGGATCGTCGGTCCCACGGATCGCCGCGATCGGGCACGGGAGCCGCGTCCTGGCGGGCCCGCGGTAGGCGTTCAGCAACTGGAGGTCGCCGAGAAGCAGGTCCAGTGCGTACTCCCAGCTTTCGGGCGAGTCGCGGTAACCCGCGACGGGGGTGAGCCCGGTGCGGCCGAACACCCGTCCCATCGCCGACGCGCCCGCCTTGGCGTTCTTGTCCGGTGAGCGCCGCTGCGGGGCGCACGCGTCCACGACGATCAGCGCGCCGGGGGCGACGCCGAGCCGTTGAGCGGTCTCCAACGCCACGAAGGCGCCCATTCCGAAGCCGATCGCCACGGAACGGGAGAACCACGCCTTCGGTGTCGCGGCGGCAAGGTGTGTGGCGAGTTCTTCGAGAGACGACGCCGGGGATTCCGCGAGCCGTTCTCCATGTCCGGGATATTCGAGGGCTCGGATGTCCGCGTCGACCGCTCCCGCGAGCGCGTCGAACGCCCGGCTGATGCCGCCCGCGGGAGGAAACAGCAGGTAGCCGGGTCCGCGACTGTCTGATGTGGACAGTGAAACCAGTGCGGCCGTCATGATCGAAAGATACGCGCGATTAACCCGAACGGGGTAACGGTTCGGATTCGACCAAGATCAATTCACCCGGCTGAGGGAGGTTTCGGCGAGAAGGTTGCCCGGCCGTGTCGTATCTGGCGCTCCCCGTTCGACGTCCTGATAAGAGCCGGAAGGAGAAAGCGATGAACACCACGACACTGGCCTCGACCACGCGGCTGAACCCGGTGAGCCGCACCCTGCCGGTTCTGCTGGCGATGGAGGACGACGCCGAAGACGTCGGCCGCCTGTCCCCGGACGACCGCCTGACCTGCCACGTGCACGGCCGCTGGATCCACCAATGCGTGGCTTCCCCGCTGCACGTCAACCCGATCACGCGGCACCGCTGGTGCCGTTCGTGCGCGACCGCGTTGACCGTCTCCGTCGACGAACTGTCCGGCGACGTCACGATGTCCTGTCCTCGGTGCGGTCACGGCGAAAGCGCCGCCTCTGCCCGTCTGATCGCCGCCTGTCGCGCGAGTTTGGCCGCGGCACGCCGAGGCGCCGGCGCGCGGGCGGCCTAAGCGGTTATGTCGAGGACCCGCTCGATGATCAGGTCGCGATCCCGCGGGCGGAGATAGAGGTAGTGACCGGCGTCCGGCAGGATTTCGACGTCGGCATGGGGGAGCAGGCTTTCCAGCCGTGCGGCGGCAGCGGCGGAATCGTGCACGACGCTGCGTCCGCCGAACAACGCGAGCGTGGGAACCCCGATGGACCGCAACGCCCCCTCGGCCGGGCAGACCTGGAACGGCACCCGGGCGCGATAGCACCGGATCCCGGCGAGCACGAGCCGGGCGGCGGGCTGATCGAAGACGTCCTCGCCGGCGGACCACGTCAAGAACCGGCGCCACAGCCGGTCGCTGTCGAGTACGGCGGCGACCAGGCCGTACAGGAACACCTTCCGGGTGAACGGCGCCGAGACGGTGGTCCCGTCCAGCAACACGATGGAGTCGAGTCTGCCGGGCGCGTGGATCGCCTGGTTGACCGCGTGCCAGCCACCGGTCGAACCGCCGACTAGACGCACGCCGGTCAGGCCCAGGTTCTCGAAGACGTCGTCGAGGGCGCTCGCGCGGTCGCGGACGTCCTTGAACGGAACCTTTTGCACGCTTCGGCCCGCTTCGCCGAGAGTGTCGATCGCGTAGACGGTGTGCCGTGACGCCATGGCGGGAATCAGCGCCGCGAAACAGACCGAGGTCGCCATGAATCCCGGCAGCAGGGCGATCGAACTGCCACTGTCGCCGTAGCGGTAGACCCGCGTGGTGCCGTGGCGGGTCTCGACGTCGAAGGTCGCGTCCGGTTCCGGGCATTCGGCCATGGCGCGGTCATAGGCGGCGAAGTAGCGTTTTTCGGCCGCGGGATTTCTGAAAGCCCCGATTTTGTTCATGACCGGAACGCTAGGAAAGACCGTCGTCCTGGTCTTGAACGAAAGTAAGATGACCGCATGGGCGGGTGGGGTCTCGTGGTGCCGCGGCGGGACATCGTCCGCGCGCCCGGCGAGCGGGTTCTCCGATGGCCGCACCCCGCCCTCGCCGCCCATGTGTCGAGTTATGTCGCGCACGACCTTCCCGGCGCGGGAACGAACTCCTGGCAGGTCACCCCGTTGTCAGTGCTCACCTGGGTGATCGACATCGACGCGCCGGCCAGGGGGCCGGAGATCCCCATTTCGCCGGTGCTGGGCTTGAGGGACCGGCCGTTACGAGTCGACCAGGCCGGCGCTTCGCGCGGGATCATCGTCACCCTCACGCCGCTCGGTTCGTACGCGTTGTTCGGGATTCCCTTGCGGGAACTGGCGAATTCGGTCGTCGCGGCGTCGGACCTGCTGCCATCGGCGTCGTTGACCGAACGGCTGGCCGAGGCAGCGGACTGGCCGGAGAGATTCCGGCTGCTGGACGAGTACCTCGCGGCGAGGCTCGTTCGCGGCCCAGAGCTGGCCGCACCTGTCCGATACGCGTGGGACCGGCTTTGCGCCGGCCTCGTCCGCGTCGACGTTCTCGCGGACGAGATCGGCTGGAGCAGACAGCACCTCAACGTCCGGTTCCGGGAACAGATCGGCCTGAACCCCCGCACGGTCGGACGGGTCGCCCGGCTCAATCGCGTGCTGGCACTCCTGGACCGGGCGCCGTCGCTCTCTTGGGCGGACGTCGCGCATTCGGGTGGCTACAGCGACCAGGCCCATCTCGTCCGGGAATTCCGGGCGCTGACGGGATGCAGCCCGACCGAGGCCGGGAAACCGGCGGGGCTGTTCGTTCCGCCCCGGTGAAGCCGTTCGTCTCTCGAAAACACACGCACGCGGATTTCCCGCCGTACAACGAGCGTTCACCCGATCGGCGGAGGTAGGTTGCGAGCATGACCCGGGTTTCGACGCCTGCCGAGGCTGCCACGAGGATCACCGGACGCGCCGTCGCCAGGCAGCGGAGCCTGTCGAACGGGGTGACCGAAGTGGTACTCGACAGCGGCGACACCGTGGTCGTCAAACGGGGTCACGCCCCGAACGCGACACCGGCCGAGGCCGCGGGCCTGCGGTGGCTGGGGGAGCCCGGCGCGGTGCGGGTGCCCGAGGTTCGCGGGCACGACGGCGAATGGCTGGTCACGGAACTGGTCGGTGGCGGACGGCCGACGCATCACGCGGCGGAGCGACTGGGGAGGGGGCTCGCGGAGCTGCACGCGGCGGGCGCGCCGTCGTTCGGCGCGGCGCCGCCGGACGGGCCCGCCAACGCGTGGATCGGCCTGGCCCCGATGGACAACACGCGGGGCGACGACTGGCCGACGTGGTACGCCGAACACCGGGTGCTGCCCTACGTCCGTCGCGCGGTCGACGAGGGCACGCTGACCGGTGATGAAGCCGCTGTCATCGAGCAGGCCTGCGCAAGGCTCCCCGAAGTGTCCGAACCTCCCGCGCGCCTGCACGGCGACCTGTGGAACGGCAACGTGCTGTGGGGAGCCGTCGAGGCGTCGCTCATCGATCCGGCCGCGCACGGCGGCCATCGCGAAACCGACCTGGCGATGCTGCAGTTGTTCGGCTGTCCGCTGCTCGACCGGGTGCTCGCCGCCTACCAGGAGGTCGCCCCGCTCGCCGACGGCTGGACCGACCGGATCGGCGCGCACCAGCTGTTCCCGCTCCTGGTGCACACCGTCCTTTTCGGACGGTCCTACGCCGGGCAGGCGGTCGCGGCGGCGAAGGCGGTCGGCCGGTAGCTCAGCGCGCGAGCCGGTCGAGCCATTCGCCGAGCATCGCCTGTTCGGCGGGGGTCAGGACGTCAACGGGTTCCTTGTCCAGCGCGGCTTTGAGCGCGATCGCGCGGCAGGGGATGTCCGAGGCCTTGTCCGTCTTGTCGCCGCTGTCGCCGCTGTCGGTGGTGATCGCCGCGATCACGTGTTCGCGCGCGGCGATGAGCAGGTCCGGATCGCGTTGCTCCGGCGGGCTCGCGAGGAACGAGAGGATCACCCCCATCCCGGTCGCGTGCACCAGCTGCGCGGCCTGTTCGACCGGGACCCGCAGCCTGCCCGCCTCGGCGATGCGCTCGATGATCCGGCGGAGCATCGCATCGGCCTCCCGGCGCGCTTCGCGGACCCGGGGCTCGCCGTACATGAGCATGTAGAAGGCGGGCTGGTGCAGGCCGAACTCGACGTGCAGGTCCCAGCCTCGCCGGAGGTCGCGCACCGGGTCGCCGGTCTGCCCGAGAGCGTGCTTTCCCTCCAGGTAGCTCTTGAAGCCGTACGAGGCGACGGCGTCGAGAAGTCCGTTCTTGTCACCGAAGGTCCGGTAGAGCGTCGGCGCCTGCACACCGGCGGCGGCGCTGACCGCACGCGTCGACAGCGCCTCGCGCCCGCCCTCCTCCAAGAGCTCCGCCGCCGCGCGGATCAGCCGGTCCTTCGTCGTCGCACTCATGTATCGATGATAACACCGATCAGGTAGCGACGGTTCGCTATCGCTGATACAGTGATCCCGTTATCAACGGAAACCCCTGATGGGAGCATTGGCATGGCACGCGTAGCGATCGTCACCGGCGGTTCGCGGGGTATCGGCAGGCAGTCGGCCGAGCGGCTGGCGTCCGACGGGTTCGCGGTCGTCGTCGTATACGGCGGCAACAAGGACGAGGCGCAGGCCGCGGTCGACGCCATCACCGCCGGCGGAGGTCAGGCGATCGCGGCGCAGGCCGACGTCGCCGACGAGCAGGCCGTCGCGGCCGTGTTCGACACCGCGGAGAAGACCTTCGGCGGAGTCGACGTCGTGGTCCACGCCGCGGGCACCCTGCACCTCGCGCCGGTGGCCGAACTGGATCTCGACCAGCTGGACCGGTTGCACCGCACCAACATCCGCGGCACCTTCGTGGTCGATCAGCAGGCCGCCCGCCGCGTCCGCGACGGTGGCGCGATCATCAACTTCTCCACGTCGGTGCTCGGCCTCGCGCTGCCGGGATACGCCGCCTATGCCGCCTCGAAGGGCGCGGTCGAGGCGATCACCCTGGTCCTCGCGCGTGAACTGCGCGGTCGCGACATCACCGTGAACGCGGTCGCCCCCGGTCCGACCGCCACGGCGCTGTTCCTCGACGGCAAGGACGAAGCGACCATCGCGAGCATGGCGGCGCAGCCCCCGCTCGAACGCCTCGGCACCCCGTCCGACATCGCCGAGGTCGTCTCGTTCCTCGCCGGGCCGGCGCGGTGGGTCAACGGCCAGGTCCTGCGCGCCAACGGCGGCATCGTCTGAGCGGCGGCCCGGATCCCGGGCCCCGGGCGCGTCGCGAAAGCCACTTTCGCGACGTCAGATGTCCTGAAAGTGGCTTTCGCGGCATGAAAAGCGGGCGGGCCCGCCGCCGAAGCACGAGCCCGCCCAAGTCCTTTATGGACAGATCAGACGACGGTACCCTCGGAGTCGTCGTCCGAGTCGGTCTCTTCGATCTTCCACTTCAGCTGGAACTCGACCTCTTCCTCGCCGTCACCGCGCTCGTGCTCGATCGAGAACTGCGCGCGGGCGGGGATGCGGAACCGTTCCCCGGCGATCTGGATGCGGAAAGAGGTCTCGGATTCGAGCGCGTCGGCGAGCCGGCGCAGTTTCGCGACGACGTCGGCGGTGGAGTAGACGCGTTCGACGTCTCGGGGAGCGGTTCCGGTCACGGTTTCCTCCAGGGTCCGACACCCTGGCCGGGTGTCCGTGCCGTCATTCAATCGCGTGATCATCATGTCGTGGTGGCGGGGTCACAGTGACCGGGCGAGGCGGAAGCCGACGTCGTCGACACGGAAGGTCGGGTGGCTGCGGCGCCGGACCGAGGCCCGGCAGCTCCAGTGCTCGTCGAACCAGCCACCGCCCCTCAGGACCCGGTACTCGCCGTACACCTCGGCGTCGTACACGTCCCAGCACCATTCCCAGACGTTGCCGAGCATGTCGTGCAGGCCCCACGCGTTGGGCGCCTTGCCGCCGACTTCGTGCACGGACTCCGCGGAGTTCTCGCGGTACCAGGCGATCTCGTCGAGCGGCCCGTAACGGGGGCCGGCCGTGCCGGCGCGGCAGGCGTGCTCCCATTCCGCTTCGGAGGGCAGCCGGTAGCCGTTCGCGGCCCGATGCCAGGCCAGGGAATCGAGCTGGTAGACGGGAGTCAGGCCTTCGCGTTCGGACAGGGTGTTGCAGAACGCGAGGGCGTCTTGCCAAGAGACATCGACAAGGGGCAGCCTGCCGGTCCCACGGGTGACCGGAACCGGGGCGAGCAGAAAGGACGCGACCTCGACGGTCCAGTTCCGTTGCGTCCGCCGGTCCGTCAGCGTCACCTCGCCCGCGGGCACAGTGATCATCTCCATGATGCGGCCGATGCTACCCAGCGCGGGGGGGGGGGGGGCGGCCGCCNCCTCGACGGTCCAGTTCCGTTGCGTCCGCCGGTCCGTCAGCGTCACCTCGCCCGCGGGCACAGTGATCATCTCCATGATGCGGCCGATGCTACCCAGCGCGCGGGCGGGTGGCTCGACGTCCACCCGCCCGCGCGGTTCATGAGCGCTTCCCTCGCAGGACGAGCGGCAGCGCGAGGAGAGTGATCGCCGCGCTGATCCAGATGGCGTGCCGGTAGTCACCGGTCGACTCCGTGACGAAACCGGCGAGCATCGGGCCCAGGAACGCGCCCGCGTTCAGCGCGACCGTCGCGAACGAGCCACCGAGCGTCGGAGCTCCCGGAGCCACGTGCATGACCCGGGCGACGAGCGCGGAACCACAGCCGAACGACAGTCCACCTTGGACGGCCGTCACGGCGAACAGGGCGACCGGGTGCGTGCCGACGATCGCCAGCACCGCCCAGCCCACCGGCAGGGCGCACAACCCGAGCACCAGGCCGCGCCGGAGTTCGCCGTCCCCCTTGCGACCCGCCACGGTGACACCGAGGAACGCGCCGACGCCGAAAGCCGCCAGCAGGCCGGAAACCGCCCCGGTTGGGAGGTGGGCGACATCTGTCGCGATGACCGCGAGGAAGGCGAACGTCGCGAAGGTGGCGCCGTTCACCAACGCGCCGAGGAGCATCGCCTGCCGCACGGGAGGTGCTTTCAGTTCACGTGCTTCGCGCCTGATCGAGACTTCGTGCGGCTCCGCCGCGCCGGCGGGCGCGGACCGGAACACCAGCACCAGCGCGGGAACGCACAACGCGGCGACGGCCCAGAACGCGGAACGCCAGCTCGCGAGGTCGCCCAGCACGGCACCCGCCGGCACTCCGGCGACACACGACAGCGTGATACCCGCGAGCAGGACCGCGGTCGCCCGCGCCTGCTTTCCCGGCGGAGCCAGAGCGACCGCCACGGGCATGGCGACGGCGAGGAAGCCGGCGTTGACGATGGCCGCGACGATCCGGGTGCCGAACAGCAGCGGGAAACTCGTCGTCACGGCGCCGATGACGTGCACCACGACGAAGGCGGTCAGGAAACCGGCCAAGGCCCGGCGGCGAGGCCAGCGCGCGCTGAGCACGGCCATGGCTGGTGCGCCGACGATCATTCCGACGGCGTAGGCCGACGTCAGCGCGGCGGCCGCGCCCACCGGGACGGACAGGTCACCGGCGATCCCCGGCACGAGACCGGAAGCCATGAATTCAGAGGTGCCTTGCGCGAAGACGGCAAGGCCGAGGACATAGACGAACAGGGGCAACGGACGACTCCCAAGGGAAAGTGAGCAGGAGGAGCCGTGCGCGAGGCAGGAGGAAACCCGGCCGGGCGCACGGAAACAGCGCTCCGGTCACCGGGAAGCGAGAGGACCGGCGCCTAACGGCCGGACACGACGACTCGCCGCCGGATGACCGGCGGCGGGGTTCTGTCCGACTCGGGGCTCGTCACGGGACGCACACTACACACGTCCGCCTTCGCGTCTCAACCCGATCGGAACAGGCTCCGTTCCGCGTACCGGAACGCTTTCGTTGCCCGCCGGAATGAACCCGAGTAATGCGCTCTGACCTGCGGTTTTTCCTAATTGTTTCGGTACTTGGATTCGGTTAACCTCGACCTCATGATTCCCACTGTTGTCTGGGGTACAGGCAACATCGGCCGTGCCTCCATCCGGGCCGTCGACGCGCATCCGGCGCTGGAACTCACCGGGGTGCTCGTGCACGATTCCGCGAAGGTCGGCCGTGACGCGGCCGCGCTCGCGGGAATCGACGGCGAACTGGGTGTGGCGGCGACCGATGATGTCGAAGCGGTTCTGGCGGCAGGCCCCCGGGCGGTGGTGTACGCGGCGTCCGGCGACATCCGGTCCGCCGACGCGCTGGCCGACATCGTCCGTGCGATCCGGGCCGGTGCGGTGGTGGTGACGCCCGCGCTCTACGCGTTGTACGACCAGCGCAACGCGCCCGCGGAACTGCGCGAGCCGGTGCTGGCGGCGATCGCGGAGGGCGGCGGCTCACTGTTCGTCTCCGGCGTGGATCCGGGGTGGGGCAACGACATCCTGCCGTTGCTGATCAGCGGGCTCGGCACGACCGTGGACGTCGTCCGCTGCCAGGAGATCTTCGACTACTCCACCTACGATCAGCCGGATTCCGTCCGCTACCTCGTCGGGATGGGGCAGCCGATGGACTACGAGCCGCCGATGCTGGCCCCGTCGGTGCCCACGATGGTGTGGGGCGGGCAGGTACGGCTGATCGCCCGCGGCCTCGGCGTCGACCTGGACGAGATCCGCGAGACGCTCGACCGCCGTCCGCTGGAGAAGACCGTGACCACGCGGGCGATGGGCGATTTCGAAGAGGGCACTCAGGGCGCGGTCCGCTTCGAAGTGCAGGGGATCGTGGACGGTGAGCCCCGGATCGTCATCGAGCACGTCACCCGGATCCATTCGTCGTGCGCGCCGGACTGGCCGATGCCGCCCAGCGGCGACGGGGCGCACAAGGTGATCATCGAGGGGCGTCCCAGGATCGAAGTCTCGGTCGAGGCCGTCGACGAGGGCGAGAACCGGTCCGCCGGCGGCAACGCGACCGCGGTCGGCAGGCTGGTCGGCGCCATCGACTGGCTCGTGGACGCCGAACCGGGCCTTTACGACGCACTCGACGTCCCCCTGCGACCGGCGACCGGCAAGCTCGGAAGGAGCGCGCGATGAACATCGACATTCCCGAGGGCAAGGACCCGATCGGCTACGTGTGGGGCGAGATGGTGCCCGGGATCGGTGTCGCGGCCTCGCAACTCTCGCTCGCGGTCTACTCGCACACCACACTGGGGCTCCGCGAGTTCGAGGCGGCCCGGTTGCGGATCGCGCAGATCAACGGCTGCGTCTTCTGCCTGGACTGGCGGACCGAACGCGACGGGGTGAAGGTCGAGGAGGAGTTCGCCGACGCGGTGACCGAGTGGCGCACCACCGACGCGTTCGACGAGCGGACCCGGCTGGCCGCCGAGTACGCCGAACGCTACGCGCTCGACCACCACGGCATCGACGACGAATTCTGGAAGCGGATGGCCGGGCACTACAGCCAGAAGGAAATCGTCGAACTGAGCATGAGCATCGGCTCCTGGCTCGCCTTCGGGCGGCTGAACCACGTTTTGGGGATCGACACCGTCTGCGTTCTTCCGAAAATGTGAGAATAGGCCGGGGTGGCGGCCCCGGCCTATTGTGGATCGTCGTCACAGATCGGTGGCGACGATCTTTTCGATATTCCTTTCCGCCAGCGCGGTAATGGTGACGAACGGATTGACCGAGGTGTTCCCCGGAATCAGCGCGCCGTCGATCACGTAAAGCCCCGGATAGCCGTGCAGCCTGCCGTAATTGTCGGTCGCCTTTCCGAGTATCGCGCCGCCGAGCGGGTGGTACGTGAGGTGGTCGCCCCAGATCTTGTAGGTGCCGAAGAGGTCGGTCCGGTAGATCGTGCCTTCCTTGGAATTGATCTTGTCGAAGATCGTCTTCGCCATGTCGATCGACGGCTGCTTCCACGCGGTCTGCCAGTCGAGGTCGACCCTGTTCGCGCTCGGGTTCCAGGAGAACGTCGCGCGGTGCGGGTTCTTGGTGATCGACAGGTAGAACGAGGCGTAGGTCTCGATACCGGTCGGCAACGGCGCGACCTCGGCGAACGCGCCGCCCGCCGCCCAGTTGTCGATACCCGCGGTCGGGATGGACGACTGGAGCGCCCCGGTGGCGTCCCACATGTGGTTCGCCCGGCCGCACATGACGTTCCCGTTGTCGCCCCAGCCCTTTCCGACCTCGTTGCTGAGGTTCGGCAGCGCGCCGGTTGCCTTGAGCTTGACCAGCAGTTTGCTCGTGCCGACGCTGCCGGCGGCGAAGAACACCTTGTCCGCGGTGACGGACTTCGTCGCCGTCACGGTGCCGCCGGTGTCGAGCTGCTCCATCACCACGGTGTACCCGCCGCCGGACGCGGGCGTCACCGACGTGACGCGGTGCAGCGGCGAGATCGTCACCCGGCCCGTCGCCTTGATCCGCGGGAGATAGGTCTGCTGCAACGATTTCTTGCCGGCGTTGTTGCCGTAGAGGATCTCCCCGGCCAGCGCGGACCTCGGCACCGTGCCCGCCTGCTCCTTCTTCATGTAGTCCCAGTCGTACACGTCCGGGACGAACAGGAACGGGAAGCCGGACCGCTGCGCGTGCTTCCGGCCGACCCGTGCGTACTGGTAGCACTCGGCGGTCTCGAACCAGTTCGGGTCGATGGTGGCGACGCCGAGCCCCGCGTTCGCGCGCGGGTAGTAGACGCCGTACATCTCGTCGGCGTTCACCGTCGGAAGGACGGAACCGAAGTTCTCGCGCTTCGGCGTGACGGCCATGCCGCCGTTCACCAGCGAGCCGCCGCCGACGCCGCGGCCCTGGTAGACGGTGATGCCGCCGAACTCCTCGGCGTCGAGGATCCCGGTGTGGCGCGGGACGTCCTTGTCCAGCGGGAAGCCGAGGAAGTTGCTCAACGGCTGCTTGGTCCGCGTCCTCAGCCAGAACGAGCGGTAGTCGGGCTTGGTGGTGTTGGCGAAGATCTTGCCGTCCGTGCCCGGCGTGTCCCAGGCCATGCCGAGTTCGACGAGATGGACGTTGACGCCGGCCTCGGCGAGCCGGAGCGCGGCGACGCAGCCGCCGTATCCGGAACCGACGACGAGTGCCGGGATTCGGGCGGCATCGGCGATCGAACTTTTCGCGGAAGCGGTCCCGCCGAGGGCGGCCGCGCCCAAGATAGAACCAGTTCCTGCAATAAAGAGGCGGCGGGATAACTGTCCGGAAGCGCTTCTCCGCATGGTTTCGTCGCTCACGTGATCTTCCTCACCGTTGAGGGATTTAGAACAAGTTATACCTGCGGCTATGCCGGGTGGCAATAAAGCGGACGTATGGGCCACTATGTACGGTTGTGGAGTCCACTCGAGTTGATCGCTGGCTGTGGGCCGTCCGGCTGACCAAGACGCGCCCGGACGCCGCGGCGGCGTGCCGTGGCGGCCATGTCCGCGTGAACGGCAAACCGGCCAAACCCGCGACCACGGTCGTGGCCGGTGACGAGGTGCGTGCGCGGGTGCACGACACGACGCGGATCCTGGAAGTGACGCGCGTGATCCAGAAACGGGTCGGCGCCGCCGACGCCGCGACCTGCTTCATCGACCGGACGCCCGCGCCGCCGCCCGAGGCCGCCATTCCGGTCGCGCGGCGGGAGCGGGGTGCGGGGCGTCCGACGAAACGGGAGCGCCGCGTGCTCGACCGGTTTCGCTCAGGTGAGCACTGACCCGTTGGCGCACAAGGTGTCGCCGAGCGCCGAGCGCGCGTAGAACACCTCGCGCCCGGTCCGGCGCCGGGTGATCAAGCCGGTGTCGTGCAGCACCTTCAGATGCTGACTGACCGCGCCGGGCGCCATCGAGAGCCGCCGGGCCAGCGCGGTCGTCGTCGCGCTCTCGGTGAGGGCCACGAGCACGCGGGCGCGGGTCCGCCCGATCAGGGCGTCCAGCGCGCCGGTGGTCGGGACGATGTCCCGCGCCCACACGGTGGCGACGCCGGGCGCGGGATAGACCAGGATCGGCTGATACGGCTCGGCCATCACCGCGGTGTCGGGCCAGTGGAAGACACTCGGGATCAGGATGAGCCCGTCGCCGCCCAGCGGCCCGCTGCGGGTCCACGCGCGGGTCCGCACCCGCAGCCGTCCGTCGTCCCAGGAGATGTTCGGGTGCAGGTCGTTGAACAGCGCCCCCGCTCCGTCGCGGGCCAGCTGACGGGATCGGCGGAGGATCTCCGCTTCGAACAGTCCCCGGATCTGCGGCCAGAACCGGGCCAGCGCAACGTCCCAGTAGAGCCGGAGCTCTTCGGTGGCACGCGCGACCCCCGCGGCGGGGTCCGCCAGGAACCGCTGTACGACCTCGCTCGCGGCGGCGGGGACCCGGGAGGCCTCCGCGACGGCCTCGTCGAGATCGGCGCGGGCGATCCGGTCGAGTTCGGCGTCGATGTCGGGAACCGGACTGGACGGCGGCGGAGTCAGGAAGTCCGCGAAGTAGGCGCCGAGCGGGACCAGCGCGAAGAGCAGACGCAGATCGAGGTCGCGGAGGAGCGGGCGGACGGCGCGGATCCACGGCAGGTGCACGGCATGCCTGCCGGGGTCCTGGAGCAGCCGCAGGCTGGCGATCGCCTCGGAAGCGGGGGAGAACGCGAAGCGCAACCGGGCCAGGTCGCTCGACGTGAAGTCGAACTCCGCCCACGAGGATTCAGCCACAATTGAAACTTTTATCGGCTCCGGTACCGCCGGTCAACGATGGACCGCATGATCACCCACACCTCCCCGCTCGCCGGGCCGCGGTCGCTCCCGCGTCCGTTCTGGATGCTGTGGCTGGGGATTGTCATCAATCGGGCCGGCGCGATGGTGCAGCCGTTCCTGTCCGTCTACCTGACCCGCGTGCAGGGCTTCGGTATCGGCGAGACCGGCGCGGTGATGGCCGCGTTCGGGGTCGGCTCGGTGCTTTCGCATGTGGTCGCGGGCAGGCTCGCCGACCGGCTCGGCCGCCGGGCGACCCTGACCGGTGGCATGCTCGCGACCTCCGTGTCGATGGTCCTCATGGGCGCCGCGAGCGGATTCGCGTTCGTGGCGGTGACGGCGTTCCTGCTCGGGCTCACCATCGAGTCCTACCGTCCCGCGTCGCAGGCGATGGTGGCCGATCTGGTCCCGCCTTCGGTCCGGCCGCGGGCGTACGGCCTGCTGTTCTGGGGCGTGAACCTCGGTTACGCCGTCGCGATGGTGGCGGGCGGCTGGTTCGCCGACCGCGGTGCGACCGCGATGTTCGGCGTCAACGCCGCCGTCGCGGTCGCCTTCGCGGTGCTCGTCTGGCGGGCGGTGCCGGAGTCCAGGCAGGCCGCGCCGACGGGTGGCGCCTGGGGGTCGGTGCTCCGGGACCCGGTGATGCTCGCCTTCAGTGTCGTGACGACGGCCTACGGCGCCATGTACGCGCAGGCGTTCACCACCTTGCCGCTCGCCATGGCCGGCCAAGGGATCAGTGGTGTCCACTTCGGACTTGTCATGGCGCTGAACGGTGTCCTGATCGTCGCCGTGCAGCCCTTGGCCGGGAAACGGCTCTCACGGCTCGATCCCAACCGGGTGCTGGCGGCGGGGACGGCCATCGTGGCCACCGGGTTCGCCCTGACGGCCTTCGTGCGCGACGCGGGAGGGCTCGCGGTCACGGTGGCGGTCTGGACGGCGGGGGAGATCGCGGTCGCGGGCTCGATCCCGACCATCGTGTCCCTTCTGTCGCCGCCCGCGCTACAAGGCACGTACGCGGGGGTGTCCGGGATGAGCTGGTCGGTGGGCGCGGTTCTCGCGCCGGTGCTCGGCTCCCTGCTGCTGCCGTTGGGGCCGGGCCCGTTTTGGGGCGGTGTCGCTGCGGTGGGGATGGCCGCGGCCTTGGGGGCGATCGCTCTGGGCGTGCCGGTGCGACTCCGTTCACATACATGGACGTGATTCACATCCGTTGACGAGCGACAGGGACGTGAACTATAAAGACGGGGTCCGGGTGTACACGCCGCAACACCTTCCGTCAGTCCGTCACGGAGGTTTCGGGTGTCCCGAAAAAGTCCTCTTCGTCGTGCCGCCCTACCGGCGGTCGCCGCCGTGGTCGCCACCGCCGCGCTCCTGCAGGTACCGCCCCAGGCGGCGGACGCGGCACCGGGACCCGGCGCGCTGCCCGGCCTCGACCTCGGAGCGGCCAACCGCCGCGCGCCGGTCCCTGGCCTCTACGACTGGTCCAAGGCCGGATATCGCGGCGGTGCCACGCTGCCCGGCTCCGGTGAGGTGAATCCGAACGCCACCTGCCAGGTCACCGCGGCCGAGCTGGCGAGCCAGTACAACGTCAAGCCCGACGACGGCGCCGACGACACGAACGGGATCCAGGCGGCGATCGACGGGATCAAGAGCGCGTGCTCGCCGTCCGGGAGCTACACGAAGCTCAGCACGATCACCTTCCCGGCCGGCCGGTTCGACGTCACGCACGAGATCCACGTCGACGCCGACTACCTGATCCTGCGTGGTGCGGGCAAGGACGCCACGAAGTTCGTCTACAAACCCGACGCGAACACCCTCTACGACACCCTCACCCCGGACGGTTCCGACTGGGACGAGGACGGGATGACCTCGGGCGCGGGCAAGGGCGGCTGGCTGTGGCCAGGCCGCGGGCTGTTCCGTGTCCAGTCCAGGGGTGTGCACACGTCCTATTCGAGCGATCACGCCTCGGCGCCCGCGAACCGCAAGGACATCTTCGAGGGCACGATCAACGTCCATTGGAAGGCCGGGGTGAAGCTGCGGGGCAAACCGGGCGACACCGCGTTCGCCGCGCGGACGGGGGACAAGGTCGTCCACCTGGCGAGCAGTGGGGCGCTGACCGCGCTCGCCGCCGGGAACCTGGTCAACATCAGGGCGGCCAACTCCCGGAAGTTCTACGAGCAGCAACAGGCGACGCCGACCACGTTCCCCTTGCTGAACATGCACATGCGCCAGCAGATCTTCACGATCGCGGCGCTCGACACGTCCGCGCGCACGATCACCCTGGACAAACCGCTCGAATACGACGTCCCGGTGAACTCCACTTCGGACGGTTCGGCGCCGATCGACGGTGCCACCTACGACTCGAAGGCGGCGCCGCTGGTCGACCCGGTGCTCGGTGTCGGGTTCGAGAACCTCGGCTTCACCCAGGACATGCCGGGCCTGAACCCCGCTGAGGCGAACAACAACTACGGGAACATGGCGCCGGCCGCGGAGATGCACGGGATCGTCTTCAAATGGGCGGCGAACTCCTGGGTCCGCGGTATCCGCGCGGACATGACCGGATCGCATCCGATCGTCACCGAGGAGGCCAAGAACCTCCAGATCGTCGACAACGAACTCAACGGTTCGTGGAACAAGGGCAAGGGCGGCAACGGCTACTTCCGCGGCTCCCGGGTCTGGGATTCGCTCTACGCCGGTAACACCTCCACCCTGCTGCGGCATTTCACCTTCCAGTGGTCCGCCGCGGGCAACGTGGTGATCGGCAACTCGTTCGACTCCGACCTGAACCTGCACGGGGGATGGGAACGCAACAACTTGTTCGAACTCAACACGGTCAAGGTCCCGTACGCGCACCGCTCCGGGAACTGCCGGGCCAACTGCGGTGAGGAGGGCGGCGGCGGTCCCGACGACTCGAACTGGTTCCCGATCTGGTGGGGCGCGGGCAAGAAGGCGGTCAAGTGGTCGGGCGCTTCCGGGTACCGCAACGTGTTCTTCAACAACGCCATGACCAAACAGCTCGTGGACAACGGCCCGTATAACGACTTCTACGCCGACCGGCACCGCGTCTACTCCTTCGGCTGGGACGGCACCACGTTCAAACACCTCGACATCGGCGGCACACCGATCGCCGACTGGGCGAAGAACGAGCAGCGGGACTACACCGGAGGGCACGGGGTCGACGCGAGCAAGACCGATGCCGCGTCGTCACTGTTCCTGAAGTCCGTCGACGGCACCCCGCCGTCTTCCCCGACTTCATCGTCTTCGCCGACGAGCCAGACCCCGAGCGCGTGCCTGAACGCGACGTTCACCCGTAAGTCGGTCTGGGACAGCGGCTATGGAGGCGCCTTCACGATCAGCAACACCTGTTCGGCCCCTGTCGGGTCGTGGACGGTCGAGTTCGATCTGCCCGCCGGGACGACGATCACCGGTTCGTGGAGTTCGGTGCCGACCAGGACCGGGCAGCACTACCGATTCGGGAACGCGGCCCACAACGGCAGCGTCGAACCCGGCGGCACGGCGACGTTCGGCTTCAACGCCGCCGGTCAGGGACTCCCGGTCGCGTGCTCGATCGCCGGAACGAAATGCGGAGGCACGGAATGACGAGGAAACGACTGCTCGCCGCGATCGCGGCCACGGCGTCTGCGGCGGGCCTGTTCGGCGCCGTCGTCACGGCCGAGGCCGCCGCACCCAGCCTGACCGCGACCTTCGCCCAGAGTTCGGCGTGGGACAGCGGATACGGCGGTAAGTACACGTTGACCAACGCGGGCGACGCGAACAGTACACAGTGGACGATCGAGTTCGATCTCCCCGAGGGCACCACGATCACGACGTCGTGGAGTTCGGTGCTGACCAGGACCGGCCAGCACTACAAGGTCACCAACGCCGGCTTCAACGGCACGATCAAACCCGGCGGCACCGCGTCCTTCGGTTTCAACACCACGGGGCTCGGCCTGCCGACCGGCTGCACGATCAACGGCAGCCCGTGCGGGGGAGGGGCGCCGAGCACCACGACGACCCCGCCCACCACCACGAGCGAACCGCCGGCCACGACCACCAGCGTTCCCGCGGGAGACGTGATCGACGTGAGCACGGCGACGGAACTGCGGGCCGCGCTGGCCGCCGCGAGCCCCGGCCAGACCATCCGGCTGGCCGCCGGAACCTATCGGGGTTCGTTCGTGGCCACGAAACCCGGCACGGCGGGCGCGCCGATCACGGTGACCGGACCGGCGACGGCGATCCTGATCAACGACGGCCCGTCCGGTGAAGCGCCTTCCTGCCCGGCACCGACCGCGGGCTGGGACTCCGGGTACGGGTTCTGGCTCTACGGCGCGCCGTACTGGCACCTCAAGGGCTTCACCGTGCAGGAGTCGAAGAAGGGGATCGTCGCGGACAACTCGCACCACACCGTGATCGAGGCGGTGCGGGTGCACCGGATCGACGAGGAGGCCGTGCACTTCCGCCGTTCCTCGGCGGACAGCGTCATCCGCGATTCGACGATCAGCCACACCGGCCTCGTGCAGGCGGGTTACGGCGAGGGCGTCTACCTCGGCTCGGCGAATTCCAACTGGGCGTGCCACGGGAACTCCGGCGGGGCCGACCGCAGCGACCGGATCCAGGTGCTCGACAACCACATCGGACCGTACGTCGCCGCGGAGGCCATCGATGTCAAGGAGGGCACCGTGGACGGCGTCATCCGGGGCAACACCTTCGACGGCCAAGGGGTTTCCGGGCAGAACTCGGCAGACTCCTGGGTCGACGTCAAGGGATCCGGTTACGTGATCGAGGGGAACACCGGCACCTTCGCTTCGCCGGGGACGTTCGCGAACGGCTACGAGACGCACAATCCCGCGACCACCCCGTCGTTCCCGAACGGCTGCGGGAACGTGTGGCGGGACAACAAGTCCGATCTCGGCGGGGTCGGCCAGTACGCCATCAAGATCACCTCGACGTCGAAGTGCTCGGAACGGCCCAACGTCGTCCACGCGTCCAACACCGTGTCGAGGGCGGTGAACGGGCTGACCAACATCCCTGTCACACCGTGACGTGCGCCGGTGACGGGAGCGGCGCGGCTCCCGTCACCGGCGGGTCAGTCCCGGACCGCGGTGATCGCGACGGTGGCGTAGCGGACGGTGAACCGTCCGCCCATCCTGTCGATCGCCGCGCCGACTTCAGCGAGGATCTCTTGTCGCACTGTGGATTCGACCCAGGTGAGCGAACCGAACGTCGGAAGCTGGCCCAGCCATTCGTCCCGGGTGTAGACCCGGTCCCAGTCGTGGCGGCTTCGTTCCGGTTCGCCGAACCCGCCTGCTTCGCGCAGGCCGTCGGCGACCTTCACGATGAGTGGCCCGTACGGGTCAGAGGGCTGTTTCGGCACGCTGTCGAGATCGATCGGGGAATCCGGCACGAGCCGCCGGTAAGCGTCCGCCAGGGCGTTCGCGACCTCTTCCGGCGGTTCGGGTACGTGCCAGAACGCGGCCAGGAGTCCGCGGGGCCGTAGTACTTCGGCGGCCTTGGCGGCGCCCGCCACCGGGTCGACCCAATGCCAGGCCTGTCCGGAGACGAGCAGATCGAACCGGCGTCCGGCGGGATCCCATTCCTCGAACTTCGCGACGTCGACGTCGATGCCGCTCCGGCGGGCGAACTCGGCCATCCGCGAGTCCGGCTCGACGCCCAGCACGCGGCAGCCCGCCGCCTGGAGTTGGCGCGCTTCGATACCGGTGCCGGCGCCCACGTCGAGGACCTCACGGCCGGGGGCGGCGTCGATGAGGTGACCGATGAGTTCCGGGGGATAGGCGGGCCGGGTCCGGTCGTAGCGTTCGACGTCCACGCCGAAGGATTCCGCGGCCTGTCGATAGCGATGAGGCTCTTGTCTCGACGGTAGAGTGGGCATGCGCCCACCTTAAGTGGGCACTTGCCCACTCGTCAACACAAGGGAGCCGTATGCCGACCGGAGTAGCCCTGCGCGCCGTCCGTGCGCAGTTGTTCGACGCGGCGGAGCGTGTCCTGCTGCGAGACGGGCCGAGCGGGCTCACCAGCCGTGCCGTGACCACGGAGGCGGACTGCGCGAAAGGCGTGCTCCATCGGCATTTCGACGACTTCGACGGATTCCTGGCCGAGTTCGTGCTGGATCGGATCGAGAAGCTGGACGAGAAAGGCCTGCGGGAGGCCGTCGGTACCGGAACGGTGGTGGACAACCTCACCTCGGCGCTCACCGCGGTGTTCGGGTCGGTCGCGGTCGCGATCGTCCCGCTCGTGATCTTCCGCGACGAACTGCGCGCCCGGTTGCGCCGCGAGTGGCCCGCCGGGGTTCCGGTGCTGACCCAGGCCGCCGTGATGATCGGCGGCTATCTCGACGCGGAACGGGCGAAGGGCCGGGTCGCGGCGGACGCCGACGTCGAGACCCTCGCGGCCACGCTGATCGGTGCCACGCACCTGCTCTACGCCGACCGCACCGCACCGACGCCGGAAACGGCACAGGTGCGGAAGGTGGTGGAGACGGTGATCGGGACGTAACTCGCGTGCTTGAAGGCGTAACTCACGTGATTGGAGGCGTAACTTCGTGTGCTGCCTCTGATCACGCGAGATACGCCTTCAATCACGCGAGTGCGGTGCCTGATCACAGGCAAGCGAAAGGCGGCGAGTCCTCAGTGGACTCACCGCCTTCGGTGGATCAGGACTGCGCGGCGGTGACCGTGTGCCGCAGCAGCAGTGAGGTCGTGACCGGGCCGACGCCACCGGGGACCGGCGTGATCGAGCCGGCGATCTCCTCGACCGCGGCCTGGTCGACGTCGCCGACAAGCCCGCCTTCCGGAGTCGGGTTCGTGCCGACGTCGATCACCACGGCGCCGGGCTTGACGTGGTCCGCGCCGATGAAGTGCGCGCGGCCGACGGCGACGACCAGGACGTCCGCGGTCTTGGTGACCGCCGCGAGATCCTTGGTGCGGGAGTGGCAGACGGTCACCGTCGCGTGCTCGCCGAGCAGCAGCAGAGCGGCGGGCTTGCCGACGATGGTCGAGCGGCCCACGACGGCGACCTGGGCTCCGGACAGGGCGACCTGCTCGCGCTTCAGGATCTCCAGCACCGCGGCGGCGGTGGCGGGCGCGTAGGTCGGGAGGCCCGCGGTGAGACGGCCGAGGCTGACCGGGTTGGCGCCGTCGACGTCCTTGGCCGGATCGATGTGCGCGCCGACGTGGTCGAGCGTGACCCCTTCTGGCAACGGGGTCTGGCAGATGATGCCGTGGACCGACGGGTCCGCGGAGAGCTCGTCGAGTTCGCGGGTGACGTCCTCGCCGGTCGGCTTTTCGAGCTGGACCACACGGCAGTCGACGCCGACCTTCTTGGCGGCGCGCTCGATCGAGCGCACGTACCAGGCGGTGGCGTCGTCGTCGGTCGGCACGAGCACGGCGAGCGTCGGGGCGGTGCCCGATTCGCGGAGCTTGGCGGCGGTCTCGGTGACCTCGGCGGTGATGGCGGCGGCGATCGCGCGCCCGTCGATCAGGGTCATCGGGCGAGCCTTTCGCGAACCTGGGCGATGAGGGCGTCGGCGCGCCCGGCGGCGGGGGTGTACTCGGTGAGGCGGGCCTCGGTCTCCTTGCGGAGCTGCTCGTCCGACATGGAAGCGAGGTTCACCTCGACGTTGACCACACCGGATTCGAGCGCGGACTTGGCGGACGAAGCCGCGACCGCGATGTCGGAGATGACGTTGGTGTTGGCGCCTTCGAGGATCGAGGCGGCGACGTCGATGACCTCGGCGGCGAGGGCGGCCGTGCGCAGCGGGACCTCGGCGGCGCCGACCAGCGCGGCCTGGATCGCGGCGGTGCGCGCCTGCTTCTCCTCGTCGGTGGCCTTGGGGAGCTTGTACGCGGCGACCACCGCGTCGAACGCGGCGGCGTCGTCGGCGGCGAGGCCGAGAGCGCGCGCACGGAGGTCTTCGGCCTTGGCCAGCGCCTCGGTCATGGTGACCTCGTGCTCGGCGTACTTCGGCTTGCCGATGGTCAGGTTGCACACCATGGAGACCAGGGCGGCACCGACCGCGGCGTTCATCGCGGCACCCGCGCCACCACCGGGCGTCGAGGCCTTCGATGCCAGCTCGTCGAGCCACTGACCGACCGGTTGAGCCTCCACGCGATGTTCCCTTCCCGCTGGTTTTGCCGTCGCGCCGAAGCCTACCCGGGGGTTCCCGGACAGCCCGAAGGCCACCTTCGCGACGATCGACATCGGCGAAGGCGGCCTCCGGCAGGCGGGGTCAGGACCGCTGGTACTCCTCCCAGGTCAGCTTCGGCGTGACGGCGGGGCCGTCGTCGGAACCGCGGCCGGCGAGGCCGTTGTAGCCGAGGTAGTAGTCACCGGCCTGGTGCTGCGCACCCGACGACAGGTCCGGATCGGACAGCGCGATGGCGTGGATGTGGTAGGCGAAACCCTGCGCCGGGGTCCGGACCCAAGCCGCGAAGCCCACCTGACGCAGCTTCCGCGCGACGTCGGTCCGCGTGGTCGAGGACATGCCCTCGACGCCGATGTCGAGCGCGCCGCCACCGTCGTGCGTGCCGGCCGAAGCGCCGACACCGCCGGGGTTGTACGAGCCCTGCGTGATGGTGAGCTGCCTGCCGAGCAGACCCTCGGCCTTAACCAGCATCGCCTTGGTGCGCGTGTTCATCGTCTTGCCGTGGTAGGTCAGGCGGCTACCCGCCGAAACCACCGCGGTGACGGTGTACCGGCCCTCGCCCAGCTTCTCGAGCGACGTCTTGCCCGGCAGGCCGGAGGCGTCGATCCCGGTGTAGCCCAGCGACTTCTGGTAGCTGGAGTACGCCGTGATGGTCGACGTCCCGAAATGGCCGTCGACGTACTGCTGGGCGAGCAGTCCCTTGTCGGCCAGCGCCTGCTCCACCAGCACCACGCTGTCCTTGGCGCCGGGGGTCAGCGCGCTGTCGGCCCGGCGCGGGTCGATCTGCGCGGCCTTGAGCACCGCTTCCATGCTGGCCGCGGGCAACGCGGTCACTTCGGCGCCGGCCGGTGCGGCGGCCACGCCGAGGGAGAGCGCGGTCGCTGTCGCGAGCACGGCTACCTTGGTCAACAATTCCTGCCTCCTGAACGGATTCGGTTGTCCGGACAGCATGGGCAGCGTGAATACAAGGGCCGTACAAACGAACCTTTCTCAGGTCCTTGTCCCCCGGACGGGTGTCACTCCGGCGAAATCGGAAACGAGCTGATAAGACTTCCGGTGGACGCCGAAAGGTCGAGACCCACATGGTGCTACGGACTCAGCCACCCTCAAGGGCTCATCTCAGACTGCTCGCGGCGGCGGACTCGGCCCCGCCGGCGCGGCGCCGCGACCGGTACAGCGAGATCCCCGACCGGAGGCTCGCCGCGATCCTCGCCGCGGAGGACGTGGCCGAGGAACACGGGCTGAGCGCGCACGTCCGGACGACGTGTTACGTCCATCGCGGCTGGGTGCATCAGTGCATCTCCGATCCGATGCACGTCCTGGTCGTCTCCGGGCACCGCTGGTGCCGCCGCTGCGATCGCACGGTCGAAGTCCGGGTCGACGAGACCTTCCCGGGCTCGGTCGAGCTCTTCTGTGACGGTTGCGGTGTCCCGCCGGACACTGTCGCGAACCGCGAGGTCCTCCTGGCCTGCCGGACCAGTCTGAGCGCCATGCACGGCGGGGAAGCGTCGACGCTCTACGTCGTCCCCGACCGCTGACCGGCGCCAGATAGCACCTCGCAAGGGCGCCGAACGGCCGTATGGCCTTCCGCTGTCCGGCGTATTCAGTGGTTTGGACCACCACTGTTACCGAAGCGTGATCTGGACATATCGCACGGACGGCTACTTTGTTGTGGCGCGCAACGAATTGCTTCGCCCGTGGATTTCCAACGCCGGAGGTGTCACGACGTGAACCGGATCCTTGTGCGGTCTCCATGGCGGAAAGGGGTGCGCGGCGTGCTCGCCGCCGGCCTTTCCGCACTCCTGATCGCGGCCGGGCTGGGCGGTGCCACCGCCGCGGCCGCCGACTACAGCCAGAGCGCCGCCTCCTTGAACACGAGTCAGGCGCAGTTCTCCTTCACGCCGTCGACGCCGGCGCGGTACGTCGACATCCACTACACCGGCGTCCCGGGGGTGGGGCAGCAGAACGTCCGGATGACCGAAAACGGCGGCACGTGGCGGCACACCGTCGGTTCCCTGTCGGCGGGCACGGTGCTCGACTACTGGTTCACCTACGAGAAGAGCGGGCCGCAGTACGACACCCCGCACTTCACGTACACCCACGGCGGCAGCGGCACGACCGTCGCCTCGCCGACGTTCGATCCGCCGGGTGGCAGCTATCCGAGCGCCCGCTCGGTGACGTTGTCGAGCGCGACCGCCGGCGCGACCATCCGGTACACAGTGGACGGTTCCACGCCGACCGCGTCGTCCACTGTGTACACCGGCCCGATCACGGTCTCCGCCACCTCGACGATCTCCGCGATCGCGCTCAAGGCCGGTTCGGCGAACTCCCCGGTGGCGTCGGCGAGCTACACGATCGGATCGACGCAGGCCACTTGCCCGGCGCAGGCCGAGGTCCCGGACTTCGGCCCGAACGTGCGGATCTTCGACCCCGGCATGTCGGCGTCGTCGATCCAGGCCAGGCTCGACGCGGACTTCAACGCGCAGAAGGACACCCTGACCGCGCAGTTCACCGAGCGCCGGTACGCGCACCTGTTCAAGCCCGGCGTGTACAACGGCATCCACGACAACGTCGGCTACTACACCTCCGTCGCGGGGCTCGGGCAGAACCCGGGCGACGTCGTGATCAACGGCGACGTGACCGTCGACGCGTTCAACGAGTCGGACAAGGGGGTGGCGCTGCAGAACTTCTGGCGCTCGGCGGAGAACCTGGCCGTCGTCCCGAGCAGCGGATCGACCCGTTGGGCCGTCGCGCAGGCCGCCCCGTTCCGGCGGATGGACATCCGTGGCGGGCTCCAGCTCTACCCGGCCAGCTACGGGTTCGCCAGCGGTGGCTACACCGCCGACAGTAAGGTGTCCGGGCAGACCGCGTCGATCTCGCAGCAGCAGTGGTACACCCGGGACAGCAGCTACGGCAGCTGGGACGGCGGGGTCTGGAACATGGTCTTCTCGGGGACGAGCGGCGCCCCCGCGAACACCTTCCCGAACCCGCCGGAGACGACGCTCGGCACCACGCCGGTGTCCCGTGACGTCCCGTATCTGTACCTCGACGGCTCCGGCAAGTACCGCGTGTTCCTGCCTTCTTTGCGCACCAACGCTTCCGGGCCGAGCTGGGCCAACGGCGGCACCCCGGGCAGCTCGCTGCCGATGAGCCAGTTCTACGTGGTGAAGGCGGGGGACACGGCGGCGTCGATCAACACCGCGCTCTCCCAGGGCTGCAACCTGTTCTTCACGCCGGGCGTCTACCACCTGAACCAGACGCTCAACGTGACGAAGGCGAACACCGTCGTCCTCGGCGTCGGCTACCCGACGCTGGTGCCGGACAACGGTGTCGACGCGATGAAGGTCGCCGACGTGGACGGCGTCCGGATCAAGGGCCTCCTGTTCGACGCCGGGACGACCAACTCGCAGTCGCTGCTCACGGTCGGGCAGGCGGGCTCGACGGCGAACCACTCCGCGAACCCGACCACCCTGCAGGACGTGTTCTTCCGGATCGGCGGCCAGATCGCAGGGAAGGCGACGAACAGCCTGATCGTCAACAGCCGTGACACGATCATCGACCACATCTGGGCCTGGCGGGCCGACCACGGCAACGCGGGCACCTACGGCTGGACGATCAACACCGGTGACACCGGCGTGGTCGTCAACGGCGACAACGTGCTGGCCACCGGCCTGTTCGTCGAGCACTACCAGAAGTACCAGGTGATCTGGAACGGCCAGAACGGCAGGACGATCTTCTTCCAGAACGAGATCCCGTACGACGTCCCGGATCAGGCCGGCTGGAAGAGTCCCAACGGGCTCAACGGATACGCCGCGTACAAGGTGGGGGACAACGTGACCTCCCACGAGGCGTGGGGCCTGGGCAGCTACTGCTTCTTCAACGACAACCCGTCGGTGAACCTGTATCACGCGTTCGAGGTGCCGAACCGCTCCGGCGTCCGGTTCCACAACATGGTGACGGTTTCGTTGAACTACAAAGGGACCATCACGCACGTGATCAACGACGCCGGGGCGGTGACGCCACCGGACACGCGGCCGAGCAACCTGGTGAGCTACCCGTAGTGTCCGTCCCCTGAAGTACGTGAAGGACCCCTTCACTGCGCTAGACGCAATGAAGGGGTCCTTCACGTTTCTCTTCTGTATAACGCCCTATACCGAGCGGCGACAAGCACCCGAGGTTAGGCTCAGGACCATGATCAGCAGGGATGCCCAAGCCGTCGTCGAAGAACTGCGCGACCTCTTTCGATCCGGCGTCACGAAGCCGGTGGAGTGGCGGCGGACGCAGCTCGCGGGTCTCAAGAGGCTACTGTCCGAGCAGGCCGACGTCTTCATCGAGGCGCTCTACGCCGATCTGCGCAAGAACGCCGTCGAGGCCAAACGTGCGGAGATCGCGCTCGTGCGCAACGAGATCGACCACACGCTGGAGAACCTCGACGCCTGGCTGACCCCGGAGCCCGCCGGTCTCCCGAACCCGCTGCGGCCGGGCGAAGGCCGCGTCGTACGCGAGCCGCTCGGGGTCGCGCTGATCATCGGGCCGTGGAACTACCCGTTGCAGCTGGTCCTCGCGCCGCTCGTCGGGGCGTTGGCGGCGGGGAACTGCGCGGTCGTGAAGCCGAGCGAACTGTCCCCGAACACCTCGGCGGCGATCGCGGAGCATCTGCCGGACTACGTCGAGGGCGTCCGGGTCATCGAGGGGGCGATCCCCGAGACGACGGCGCTGCTGGAGCAGAAGTTCGACACCATCTTCTACACCGGGAACGGCACGGTGGGCCGGATCGTCATGGCCGCGGCGGCGAAGCATCTCACGCCGGTCACGCTGGAACTGGGTGGGAAGAGCCCGGCGATCGTCGAGCCGGGAGCGGATCTCGCGGTGACCGCGCAGCGGCTCGCGTACGGCAAGTTCGCCAACGCGGGCCAGACCTGCGTCGCGCCCGACTACGTCCTCGCGATCGGTGACACCGGCCCGAAACTGGCTGAGCACCTTGCCGAAACGATCCGCGCGATGTTCGGCGAGGACCCGGCCACCAGCGACTCCTACGGCCGGATCATCTCGACCCGCCATCACGACCGGCTCGCCGCCCTGCTGGGCGACGGAACGGTCGTCGTCGGTGGTCAGGCCGACCGGGACGAGAAGTACATCGCGCCCACCGTGCTCACCGGCGTCTCCCCGGACGACCCGGTGATGCGGGACGAGATCTTCGGCCCGATCCTGCCGATCATCGACGTCCCCGACGTCGACGCGGCGCTGGCGTTCGTCAACGAGCGCGACAAGCCGCTGGCGTTGTACGCCTTCACCGAATCGGAGGAGACGAAGCGCCGGATCGAGACGGAGACGTCGTCGGGCGGGCTGGTGTTCGGTGCCGCGATCATCCACCTCGCGGCGCCGGAACTGCCGTTCGGCGGGGTGGGGGAGAGCGGGATGGGCCGCTACCACGGGCGCTACTCGATCGACAACTTCAGCCATGTGAAGGCCGTGCTGGACAAACCGCTCGCGGGGTGAGTCAGCGGCCTGCCCGGCTGCCCTCGTAGGCGCGCTCACGGAGCCCGCTGATCCAGCCGGGCCGCAGCTCCCAGCCGGGCGGTGGGTTGAGCATCGGATCGATGGCGGGACGAGGGGAGTCGTCGTCGACCTCGTCGAGGGTCAGCCTCGCGCAGGGGTTCCGATGTCCGTTCGCGCGGACGGTCTCGAAGAGGAAGGCCACCGGCCCTTCAGCCACCAGCCGCCTCAATCCGTCCAGCGACGCTTCGGCGTGCCGTGGCGTCTCCGCGCGGGCCGACAGCCAGACCAGTTCGCCCTTCGTGCGGTACGGCAACAACGTGCTGTAGCGGCCGGCGGTCCAGGCGCGAGCCGGCCGCGGCAGCACGCGGCCGATGAGGCCGGTACCCGAAGTGGTCAACGTGAGATCCCATGGATGACCTCCGACGGCGGGGATCCGCACCGCCAGCCCCAGCGCGTCAGGCGCGCGTCCCGGGAGACCGGCGCCCTTGGACATCCGCACGGTGACGGCGACCGGTTCCTCCGGCAGGGCGAGCTCATCACGCCGTAAAGCCTGAAGTTCACCGTTGAGCAGTAGACCGTTCGGGTGGAAGGCCCTGGCGCCGCGAAGTGCCGCCAGGGCGTGAAATCCGGCGCGGAAAAGCCTGCCGGCGGGCCCGGCCTGCGGTGTGTCGTCCTCGGCCACGATCTCCACCCTCCTGATGACGTGTGTGCTCCGCAGGGGCTACCCCGGACAGGCCGGGTTACACGCGAATTCGCACGGAATCGAAAACCCCCGTTTCCCGGTGTGACGGGCTTTCCCCCGGGTACTCGCGTGCTGTTCGCCCATCGGGCGTCCGACAGTCCTGTTCCACCTGGATCGGAGGAAATCATGACTGCATCGCCGGCCGCGGTTCGGCGGGCTCCGCGCCAGCTCATCGCCCTCGGCGTGGGCGCGGTCTTCCTGCTCGTCGGCCTTCTCGGCTTCATCCCCGGTATCACCACGAACTACGACCAGCTGAGCGGTGCCGGGCACGAGTCCGGCGCGTTGCTGCTCGGCGTGTTCCAGGTGTCGATCCTGCACAACATCGTCCACCTGGCGTTCGGCGTCGCGGGCATTCTGCTGGCCCGGACGGTGAGCGGCGCGAAGGCCTTCCTCGTCGGAGGCGGGGTGATCTACCTCGTGCTCTGGCTGTACGGGCTGCTGATCGACCACGGGTCGGCGGCGAATTTCGTGCCGGTCAACACCGCCGACAACTGGCTGCACCTCGGGCTCGCCATCGGGATGATCGCACTCGGGCTCATTCCGCTCTCCGGTTCCAAGGCGCCGATCGCCGACTCGCGCTGACCCGTTCTCTTCTCAATTCTCTGGAGGTTTTCTGTGTTCCGTCATACCAAATCGCTCCAATTCGAGGCTAAACCCGAAAAACCGGACGCTTTGTACGCCCGTAAGCTGCAGGAGCTCATCGGCGGCGCCTACGGTGAAATGACCGTCACCATGCAGTACCTGTTCCAGGGCTGGAATTGCCGGATCGAGGGCAAGTACAAGGATCTGATCATGGATACGGCGACCGAGGAGATCGGGCACGTCGAAATGCTCGCGACGATGGTCGCCAGACTGCTCGAAGGCGCGCCCGCCACCATGGTGGCCGAAGCCGCGAAGGATCCGGCCACCGCGGCGATCCTCGGCGGGATGGACCCGCAGCAGGCGATCATCTCCGGTGGCGGCGCCACGCCGAGCGACAGCCAGGGCTATCCCTGGAACGGCCGCTACGTCGTGGCCTCGGGCAATCTCCTGGCCGATTTCCGGGCGAACGCCGCGGCCGAGGCGCAGGGCCGCTTGCAGACGGCCCGGTTGTACAACATGACCGACGACCCCGGTGTGAAGGCGATGCTGCAGTTCAACCTCGCGCGGGACACGGTGCACCAGAAGCAGTGGCTCGCCGCGATCGAGGAACTCAAGGCCGACGGCCTGGAGAGCGACATCGCGCCGACGGCGTTGTTCGACGAGGAGAACCAGGAGCACAACAACACCATCTGGCATCTGTCCGACGGCCCGGACGGTTCGAAGGGCGGCTGGAGCTTCGGCGAAGACGGCATCGAGTACCTGATGGAGCCCGAGCCGCTCGGCGGACCGGGCACCGCTCCGAAGCCCGATCCTGCGCTTTACGGCACCTACGCGCCGCTGCAGGACGCGGTCGGGACGGTCAAGGGCAAGGTCAAGGACGCCAAGAAGAAGGCCACCAAGTCGAGCAAGAGCTAGCACCCCGATGTGAAGGGCTCCTCCCCGCGGCCGAGGGGAGGAGCCCTTCACATGTGTGGGAGACGGTCTTGCCACAGGGGTGAGGGGGTCGTGAGTGGCAATGATCGTTCTAAACCCCCTTTGCCACTCACGACCCCTTCGGCATACCCCGGAAAGTGTCCCTTGTGGACAGCCCGGAGAAGCCGGAGAAGGCAGTCGACGATGTCCAGTTCGTGTGTCAGTCGGCGTTCTTCGTTTCGGCTTCGGCGACCGCGGCCGCTTCGTCGTCGTCCATCGCCGCGGTGTCACGCGGTGGGAGGAAGGGCTCGTCGTCGGCGGGGGATCCGGAGGCCTGCTCCTTGCCGCGCGCGAGTTCGGCGTCCAGTTCGGCGCCGAGGAGGACCGCGATGTTCGAGATCCACAGCCAGATCAGGAACACGATGACACCGGCGAGCGAGCCGTAGACCTTGTTGTACGAGCCGAAGTTGCTGACGTAGAAGGCGAACCCGGCGGTGGCCGCGGCCCAGAGCAGCACGGCCACGATGCCGCCCGGCGTCAGCCACCGGAATTTCGGCTGCCGCACGTTGGGGCTCACCCAGTAGAGCATCGCGAACGCGAGTCCCGCCAGCAGCGCGATCACCGGCCATTTCACGATGTCCCAGACGAGGACACCGGTCGACCCGAGACCGATCAGGTCGCCGAGGTAGCGGGCGATCCCGCCGGTCGCCACCACCCCGGCGGCACACAGGGCGAGCACGATCAGCACGGCGATGGTGAGCCCGATCCGCAACGGCACGGTCTTCCAGATCGGGCGGCCTTCGGGCATCGAGTAGATGACGTTGGACGCCCGCATGAACGCGCCGATGTAGCCGGACGCGGACCACAACGCGCCCGCGGTGCCGATGATCGCCGCGGTTCCGGCCAGCCCGCCGGTCTTGGACAGCTCTTCGATCGCGCCGATCAGGATGTCCCGGCCCTGACCGGGCGCGATCCGGCCGACGTTCTCGACCAGTGCCTGGGTGGTCGACGGACCCATCAGACCGAGGATCGCGGTCAGCACGAGCAGACCGGGAAAGAGCGAGAGCACGCCGTAGTAAGTGAGCGCCGCCGCCCAGTCCAGCATGTTGTCGCGGTTGAACTGGACGAATGTCCGCTTGAGCACCGCCCACCACGATCGTCGGGACAACTCGGTGGGACCGTCAGGGTCTTTCGCTGTGGTAGCCAAGGGAACCTCCTGCTGGGGATTCCTTGGCTTACCCGGTGGCGCCGGGGCGAAAACGGGTGATCAGGCCGGGCGAGTCCGCGGCGGTGGCGGGGGCGGGACCGCCTTCGCGAGCACGATGTCGGCCAGCCGGATCGTGGCGAGCCCGCGTTTGGTCTCCACCGTGCATTCCGTGCCGTCACGGGAGCGGAGGTAGCCGAGCGCGTCGGTGAACCCGCCCTCGATCCGGTACCGCACGACGACCCTCGTGCCGAGCGGGACGTCCGGCAGGGTCACCGGTTCAGGTGGGCGGTGAGCTCGTCGTCGCTCGGCTCGACCAGATGGGTGCCGTCCGGCCAGACGATCGTCGGGATCCGCCGCTCACCGTTCTGCAGTGCCCGCACGGTCTCCTCCGCGCCGGAATCCGCTTCGACGTCGACGTAGTCGTACTCGATGCCCTTCGAGTCCAGGAGGGCACGGCTGCGTTTGACGTCGGGGCACCAGCCGGCGCCGTACACGATGAGGTCGCTCATGGATCACAGCATGCCAGGTCGCGGTCCGGCGGCGCGTGCGGCGAGTGCCGCACGGTCGGCGAGCCCGGTCTTGGCGAGCAGGCTCGCGACGTGCTTCTCGACCGTCCGCGGCGAGATGTGCAGGCGGGCGCCGATGTCCTTGTTGCCCATCCGCTCGGCGAGCAGCACCAGGACCTCGTACTCGCGCACGGTGACGCCGGACGCTCGCAGGTCCCCCGGGACGCGGTCGACCCCGGAGCGGCGCTGCCGGACGGGTGCGCCGATTTTGCGCAGGAGGGTCCGGCAGGCGGCCGCGACCGCCGGGATCTCCCTGCGGTGGAAGTACTCTTCGGCCTCTTTGAGCCAGCCGGCCGGATCACCCCAGCCGTCGGCGGCGGCCGGTTCGGCGATCAGCCGGAGCCCGAGATGCCGGGCGAGGGGATAGGGCGCCGACGTCTCCAGCGCGGAGGCCACAGCCTGTCCGGCCGCCGCCGTGTCGCCTCGTCTGCCGTGCTCGACCGCGTGCGCGAATTCGACGAACTGCCGGTTCCACCGCATCCCGCTTACGGCGGAGCCGTCCTCGGGGCAGGCGGCGCCGTGGAGGGTCTCGACCAGCGTCCGGAGCCCGTGCCTGCCGGCGAGGTGGAACCGGCTCGGCCGCCGTTCCTCCAGCTCGACGACCTGGCCGAGTTCGCGGCGAGCCCGGTCGAAGTCCTCTTCGAGCAGTGAACAGAAGACCCGCGCGAGCCCGATGCTGAGCACCATCTCCTGCGCGTTCTCTCCGCCGCTCTCCCGGAAGTCGTCGAGCGCCTGCTCCATCGCCGGGCGGTCCGCCCGGTGCCCGGCGGACATCGCTCTCGTCATATGGGCGTACTGCAGCAGCGCGGTCAACCGGAGCCTGCCGAGCACGGCGAGATTCTCCGCCAGCAGCGCGTGCGCGGTGCCGAATTCGCAGCGCAGGATCGCGTGCATGGTGCGCACGGAATCGACCGCGCAGTGCAGTGTGATCGACCCGGTGCGCTGGGCGTCCGCGCGGGCGAGCAGGAGGGTCTGCTCGTCGCCGTTCATCAGCACGCGATGCCCGCCCAGGCGGACCAGCGCCTGGGTGCGCAGATGGTGGAGATGGTTGTCCTCGGCGGTCCGCCGCGCGAGCTGCATGTAGTGCTCGGATTCGGTGAGATCCCGCGACAGCGCGAGCATGCCGAGCACCTGCAGGGCCTGGCAGACGACGAACGGCTGCTCGGTCGCCTCGGCCACCTTCCAGGCCTGGCGCGCGAGCCGTTCCGCCGTGTCCGCCCGGCCGGGAACGTCCAGCCAGAGGTTCGCTTCGACGGCGTCGAGCGCGGCTCGCTGGGCAGGGGAGATCGCCGAACCGAGGGGAGCGCGGGCGCGTTCGATCTGGGCGAGGCATTCGTCGTGCCGCCCGGCGATGTAGGCGGCCCAGGCGAGCTGGGTATGCAGTTTCGCGGCCCGTTCGAGGGTGCCGATCTCGCCGAATCCGGCGGAAAGCTCGACGGCGCGGTCGAACTGACCGGTCTGCCCGAGCGCGTGCACCAGCGTCTCCAGCACTTCGGCCCGATCACCCGCGTCGGCCCCGGCGAGCAGGTCGACGGCTTTGGTGAGCATCGTGACCGCGGAGTCGGCGGCGCCCGCGTCGAGGGCGCGGCGGCCGGTTTCGGCGAACAGGCGACCGGCCGCCTGTTCGTCCAGCGCGGTCAGCCGGAGCGACGCGACGAGGGCGCACAGGTCGCCCGGCAGCCCAGGGTAGAGCTTTTCGACGGCGTCGGCGGCCTGACGGGCGAGTGCGGCCTTCCGTGCCGGTGACTGGCGTGCCAGCAACGCTTCGGCGGTGAGCGGATGACGAAAGGCGTACCAGCCGGGCGTCGTCTCGTCGGTGGTCACCAGGTTCGCCGAGACCGCGGCGCTCAGGTGGTTGTGGAGGGTCCGGTCGTTGGTGCCGGTGACCGTCTGGACCACCGTCAGCGGGAAGCGGCGGCCGATGATCGCCGCGACCGACAGCAGTTCGCCCGCCTGCTCGCCGAGTTGCTCCATCCGGGCTCCGATGCTGGTGACCAGCGCGGCGGGAACGCGGGCGCGGAGTTCGCCGATGACTCGCCAGCCGTCGGGGCCCTCGACCAGCAGTCCGTCGTTCACCATGCCGTGGAGTAGTTCCTCGACGATGAACGGAAGGCCGGCGCTGTTGCGCCACAACAGGTCCGCCGCGGCCGACGGAAGCCGCTCCGGCTCGGTCTCGAGGCAGGCGGCGGCGAGGGCGCGGGTGTCGGCGAGGCCGAGCCTGCCCAGTTCGACGACGACGCAGCTCATCCGTTGCGCGCCGGTGGTCGCCAGGCGGAGGGCGTCGGAGGGTTCGTTGCGGAGCGTTCCCACGAAGAGGACCTGCGCCGCGGACAGGTTGTCGACGAGGTATTCGAGAATGAACAGCGTCTCCGCGTCGGCGTCCTGGAGATCGTCCAGGACCAGGAGGGCGCCGCGGTCGCGGCTGGTGACGGCCAGCAGCCGGAACACCGCTTCGGCGAGCACCAGCAGGGAGCCCGACTCCCGCGGCCGGTCGCCCCGGCCCCAGTCGGGGATGAGCTGGGCGAGCACGGGGATGAACGGGTCGAGTTCGGCCGCCGACGGCGGGCCTCCGCCGCGGAAATGCGACCACAGCGCCTGGGCCAGCGGACGGAACGGGACGAGCGGGCCGATCGAACCGGCCCGTCCTTGCAGCACCGGGATTTCGGCGGAGACCGCTCGTGCGGCGGCTTCGATCGCGAGCCGGGACTTGCCGATCCCGCCTTCACCCACGAGGAAGATCGCGCCGCCGCGACCCGCGATTGCGCGATCGAGAGCTCCGGAGAGCTCGGCCAGTTCGGCGTCGCGGCCGATCACCCGCGACGAACGGATACCCACCGCCGTGACTATAGCGAGCGGATTCCCGCGTCACCGGCGCGAAATGATCACGGAGGCGGGTGGCGCGAACCCGCCTCCGTGAGCCTGTCTCAGATCCAGCCGCCGGTGAAGACGCTGACGACGGACGGCGAGCCGGGGTCCGTGGACAGGGTGGCGAGCGGGTTGGCGCTCAGCCGCGGCTTGCCGCCCGCCAGCGCGTGGTTGCGCGAGCCGACCTCGAGGGCGCGCGGCAGGTTCACGGCGCCGAGGACGTCTTCGGTGGCGGGCAGTTCTCTGTCGTACATGCGGTTTTCTCCTCATACTCGATTTACCGGCGGAACTACGCTGGCCGCGGGATGCGGCCGGTCTGGGCGGAGCAGGAGCGCGGAGGGGACCCGGTCACCGAATCCCAGCCGCAGCAGGCCGTAACCGATTCCCGCCAGACCGCTCAGCAGCCCTGGCGAGGGCACCGCGCCGGGCGTCCCGCAGCGGGCACCGCGCTGGTCGATGGCGGCGAGCAGATGACCGGTCCGGCGGCGCACCGCGGCGGCGGCGCCAGTGTGCCCGTTCTCCGCCAGCACGCACAACACGTCCAGCACTCCGGACTCGCCGTGGCAGAGGCTGAGATCCTTCAGCGGCGCCCCGTCGGCCAGCCGTTTGATCGTCCGGTCGAGATCCCTGGCGTGCCCGGGATCGGGCAGGCGGGCGGCGAGGCCGAGCGCGTCACCCGCGAGACCTCCGCACCAGCCGCCGGTGCTTTCCACCCGATCGTCCGCCCTTCCGGGAAGTTCTTCGCCGGAACGGTCGTGCGCCCGCAACACCCAGTCGATCCCGGCACCACCGCGGGCGAACGACTTCTCTCGCGGACGTTCACGGCCGAGCAGCTCTCCGGCGTAGCGGTCGGCCCGCGCCAGCGCCGTGTCCAGTCCTGTTTGGACATACACCGACCGCATCGACGCGAGACCGCCCGCCAGCCCCGTCGTGAACCCGGACGGTGTTTCCGGGGTGGCGTCGGGCATCAGGTCGACCGCCTGCTCCATGAGATCGCCCGCGGGAAGGCCGACCAGGGTGCTGAGCCGGGCGATCGTGTACGCGACGCCGCCCAGGCCGAGAAGGCCACCACATCCGGCTGTGGCGGCCAGCTCCCGGTCGGCGCGGAGCGTGGCGAAAAGGCCGGGCAGCGGGCTGATCGCGTACGCGGCCAGATCGCGGTATCGCGCGATCCCGGTCAGTTCGGCGAGCTGGGCGAGGAACAACGCGACACCGCAGTAGCCCTCGCCGAGCCCGGCGCCCATCGGCAGCACGGTCCAGTACCGGTCGTCGACGAGCTCGATCCCGAGCCAGTTGGAGCGGTGTTCGTCGGAGAAGGCGTTGGCGACGATCTGGTCGGCGATGCCGCACGCGGTGACCAGCAATCGTTCCGCGTCGGGCGCCTGGTTCGGCGCCGCCGTTTCCGCGGTCTCGCCGCCGAGATGGCCCACGGTAGCCGTGCTGATGGCGAGGGTGGCCGAGATCAGCCATTCCTGGTCGCGCTGGTCGAGGGGATCCATGTCGGCGAGTTTCGCCAGCACGGTGTCCAGCGACGGCCGTTCGACCACGCCTTCGACGTTCTCGCCGCGTGAATCCACCAGCGACGTCGAACCGGGGTTCGAGGTGAACATCGGCACGTCGCCCGCCCAAAGGTCGTCCCGCTCGTGTGGCGCCAGGCGGAGCAGCTTCTCCTCCTCGGCGGAATCCTCTTCGAGCAGGTCGAACGCGCGGTCGCGGTCGGCGGCGTCGCGAAGCAGGTCGGGATGGGTGGTCTCGTCCAGCAACCGGAAGTAGAAGTTCGTCGGCCGGATGAGCACCCGGATGGGATCCTCGGCGCAGCGCCGGAGATGCTCGGCGAGTTCGTCCCGCGCACTGGAGATCGCGTCGTAGCCGAGCCGGAATCCGGCTAGCAGCGCGGCGCTGTGCTCGGCGGGCGTGATGTCGCGGCCGTCGAGACGCGGCAGGTTGTTCCCGCCCGCGAGTTCGCCGGGCACCCGGACCAGCCGCATGCGGTCGGTGCCCGGATCGGCCCAATCGACGCGGTCGGTGGGCAGCTTGCCACCGCGGCCGGCGAGGCCGGAGATGTCGACGGCACCGTGCTCGCCCGCGAAGAGCTGTGGGAGCAGCAGCGTGCGCTGGACCGAGCGCGCCAGCATCGCCGCCGCGGGGTCGCCCTCCGGCGGATCGGGCGGCGATGGCTGGAAGAGCGTCTCGATGTCGATCAGCACCGGCTGGTCGCCGCAGGCGATGATGTTCTCGTAGTGGACGTCGGTGGCGTCGAGCGCGTACAGGAGCGCCAGGAGGATGCCTTGCCGCCGGTAGAAACGGTCGACGTCACCGATATCGGCGCACGGCCGGTGCTCGACGAACCGGAGCCAGCCGTAGCCCGCACGCGGTAGCGCGTCCGCGGTCCGCAGTTCGAGTCCGGGCAGCCGTTTGTTCAGCAGCGTGACGACGTCGGTGAACCGCTCGTGCAGGATCAGCGGCCGGGGTTTGTAGATCACCTTGGCGCCGCTGGAGAACCGGAGCAGTTTGACCGAACGGCCGCGGGCGTGCGAATCACCGAACCCACCCGCGACCTCGACGAGCGTGCCGAGTTCGCCGTCGACGACCGAGCAGGGCAGCAAGGCGGCGTCGGCCGAGAACCGGGCCAGCGTTTCGGCGTGGGTTTCGACGGCGTGGAGGCACGCCTGGGCGACGAGCCGGGCCAGCACCGGGTACTCCCCGAACAACCGGACGAGCCCGGCCGGAGTGGCTTGCCGGCGCGCGAAATCCGAGAAGCGCTCTTCGGGCGTCTCACCCCGGAGGTTTCCGGCCTTGCGGTCGCGGTGGAGTTCGAGGACCAGTGTCCGGACCGCGAGCTTCAGCAGATGCTGGTCGAGCTGAGCCGCGAAACCCCGGCGGAGGGCTTCGACATCGGCGCCCGGGAGATCGTCCGGGACCGCGTCACGGGAAGCGGCGTGGACGAACGGCCTGAAGACCCCGGCGAAGTCGACACGCCAGTCACCGGCTGGGGGACGCTCCGGCAGAGGCGCGGTGATCGCGTGTTCGGCGAAGACCGCCCAGGTGGGCTTGTCCGCTGTCCGTTCGCGCGGGGTCTGGCCGGGTACCCACCACCTCGGCGGCAGGGACGTCGCAGATGGTCGGGGCGTCACGGAAGCCATGGTTTCAGCCCGCGGTCACACGCACATGGGGGCCACACCCCCACATTCAGCGCACGCACGAAGATGTCCGGAGAGTGACGGACGAGAGAGTCTTCAGCGGAATATGGGGTCCCGGCACCCATGCGCGGGGACCGGTCCCGGCCGCACCATGGTCGGGTGGCGCGGAACTCGGGCGCGGGCCGGTTACTGGGGGTCCGGCCCGCGTCCGCCCGGAACCCTTGAGAATTGACGCTCTTTCCTTTTTCGGCGATGAAAAACCGGAACCCGGTAAAGGGACACGACCGTGTCCCTTTACCGGGTCGCAAACACGAGGGGCCGACCCGCGCCAACAGATTGGCCCCCGTCAAACCCTGTGCTTAGAGCGTCAGACCAGCCATCCGAGCACGTGGGCCAGGTGCGCGAGCAGACCCGAGATCAGGTCGTGGCCGTGGTGCACGTGCTGGGTGAACATCTGCATTGAGGGGCTCCTTGTATCGGATTTCGTGTTCGGTTGTGCTCTCGCGAGGAGCGATCGAAGATTTTCACCACGTTGGCACGCTGTCAAAAAACGATTTCCCGGGCCGTCGGCGAGTCGTGAATCTTCCTACGATAAACACGTAAGTCTTTCGTGTTTTGCGCCAGGGGTGGGCTTCGCGGGCGATGACACTGTGCGTAGCGAGCGCGAGGCGGCTGATGTGGAAGCTAAGCCTCCGCTACGGCAAGTGGGCGGGCGGGAGACACGAATTGGTGATCCACACGCCACGAATGGTGAGTCGGCGAGAATCACCGATACGGGTGACGGCACTCCGCGGCCGATAGCTCGAAGGAAGCCGCTTCGCTCCGGCCGATCGCGGGACGGTGATCGCCGGGGCTTCCTGAAACGGGGAGGCGCGGGCACCGGCGAGGTCCGGACCGGTGGCCACTTCAGCGCCGAGGGCGCCCGGCAGGCTCCGGTGGGGCGATTTCGCCCCACCGGAGCCAGACACACGGGTTACCGCTTGATGTAGAGATCCCACGTCCAGGTCGACGCGGAGCAGAAGTAGGCCGACCACCGGCCACTCTGCTGGCCGGAGTGGCCGTTGATCCGGCAGTCACCCTCTGTGGACCAGCTGGATTCGTAGTAGTACCTCGGATCGACACCCGCGCCGGCAGGCTGCGCGAACGCGATCGTCGACGCCAGCGCGCCCAGGACGGCGGCGGTCGCCGCGATCTTCTTCTTCACTTGTGTAGCCCCAGTTCTCTTCTTCGAACACGTGCGTGCACAAACAATCACGAACCGGGCCCGCTTGTCCGCCGAACGGCCGAATTCGAGCCGTCCCGGCAAGTCTCATGAGATGGAGCGCAGTCGCCCTCGGGACTGGCTGTGCAAGTGGTCGACGGCCTGCGCCGTCTGGTCGTCCGCGGGCAGGAACACGACGATCTGCTGATCGTCGGCTGGCAGTTCCAGCGTTTCGCGCGTCAACCGAAGTTCGGCGCCGGACGGATGTTTGAGCCGCAGAACGCCTCGTCGTGGTACGTCATGGCGGTTCAGCCTGCGGGTGAAGTCGGTGCCCGCGAGCGGGATCAGCTCGGCGGCGAGCCATTCGAGATTCTCGACGGAGGGCGCGAGCCACAGGTCGAACGCCTGCTCGTCGGCGACGGAATCCCAATCGGTGAAGAAGGTGCGCGCGCGTGGATCGGTGAAGACGTAGCGCGTGATATTCGGGGTTTCGGCGTCGAGCAGACCGGTGCCGCTGGTGACCGTCGCGTACGTGCCGGTGCAGGCGAGGACGTCGCCGAGCCTGTTCGTCACGATGGCGATTCCCGGTTCGAGCATGCGCAACGTGTCCATGACGGACCGGCGCACCTGACGGCGCGGCGGGGCGGGCATGAAGTCGGCGGAGCATCGGTCCCCGGTGATCTTCGCAAGGTAGCGAAGGTGGTTGCGCTCCGAGGTGGCGAGGCTGAGCGCGTCGGCGATCGCGTTCACGACCGCGGTGGACGGGTTGCGGTCACGCCCCTGCTCGATGCGGGCCAGGTATTCCACGCTGATGCCCGCTCGAACGGCGAGGTCCAGACGGCGTAGTCCTGGCGACCGGCGGCGGCCTCGGTCCGGCAGCCCCAGGGATCCCGGCTGGACGGCGTCTCGTCTGGCCCGGATGAAGTCACCCAACGGCGTACCCATGGCCATCAACTTACGGTGCGATTTTCCCTGAGCGCACGACTCAGGGTAGCCCTGTGGGGACCAGCCTGAGCATGGTCTGGTCGCCGACGCGAGAGGGCCCGAACATGGGCGCATGGCTGACATGGGTTCCGCATTGGACGCACGACAGCCGGCACGTCGTTCCGGCCAGGCGTTGCTGCTCTGCGGTTTGCTGGTGATCGCGGCGAACCTGCGGCCGAGCCTGACCGGTGTCGGTCCGCTGCTGGATCGAGTGCAGGGTGACCTGGGGTTGTCGGCTGCCGTGGCCGGTCTGCTGAACACGTTGCCCCTCCTCGCTTTCGCGGTGATCTCCCCGCTGGTGCCGGGGCTGGCCGCTCGCCGCGGGCCCGAGCGAGTCCTCGCGGGCGCGCTCGTGGTGCTGACGGTGGGGATCGCGATCCGGTGGATCCCCACCGTGGCCGGCCTGTTCGGCGGGACCGTGCTGATCGGGGCCGGTATCGCGGTGGGCAACGTGCTCCTGCCGAGCCTCATCAAACGCGACTTCCCCACGAAAGTGGGTTTGCTGACGAGCGCGTACGCCACCGTCATGGGTGGTGTCGCGGCCGTGGCCTCCGGGGTGGCCGTGCCGATCAGCGAGGTCGCGCCCGGTGGTTGGTCCACCGCTCTGGGCTGCTGGATCGTGCTCGCGCTGCTGGCGTTCACGCTGTGGTCGCCGCAACTGCGGACCCCGCCGCCGGTCGCGGCGGCGGTGCGCGGTGGACATCGGCTGCCGTGGAAATCGGGCTTGGCATGGGCGGTCACGACGTTCATGGGACTGCAGTCACTGGGCTTCTACGTCGTCGTGACGTGGCTTCCCGGGGTGGTCCAGGACACCGGGATCAGCCCTGCCTCGGCGGGATGGCTGCTGTTCCTCTTCCAGATCGTCGCGGTGCTGACGAGTCTGGCCGCACCCGCGTTGCTGCGCCGGGCGCGTGACCAGCGGGGGTTGGCGACGGTGAACTCGCTGATCATGCTCGCCGGCTACGTCGGACTGCTCTTGGCGCCGGAATGGGCCGTGGTGTGGACCATCGTCCTCGGCTTCGGTGGCGGCGCCTGCCTGGTGCTCGCTCTGGCCTTCCTCGGTCTGCGTGCCCAGGACGCGGCCGGGGCGGGAGCGCTGTCGGCGATGGCACAGTCGGTCGGATACCTGCTGGCGGCGGTCGGACCGGTGCTGTTCGGGTTGCTGCACTCCGTCAGTTCGGGCTGGCGCGCACCGCTCGTCCTGATGTGCGTCGCCGCGTTCGGGCAGGCTGTCATCGCGATGGTGGCAGGCAAGGGGACCGTGCGTCCCTCCGGTGATCACCGGTCACCCGATCGAACTCGAGCGCCTGCTCGTTGATCAGGCGCGTGCCACCGTCTGGTGGGCGGTCACAAGCCGTCCACCAGACGGTGGCAGCGGGTCGGCGGGCTCCACCAATGGTAGGAATGCCTGGTGACCGAACCGAATTTGATCGAAGCAGCCGCCGAAGAGGCAGTCACCCTCACCAGTGAACTGATCCGCATCGACACCACCAACACGGGTGACCCGGACACGCTGGTCGGTGAACGCGCCGCGGCGGAGTACGTCGCCGAGAAGCTCACCGACGCGGGCTACGAGATCACCTACGTCGAGTCCGGCGGCAAGAACCGCCACAACGTGATCGTCCGGCTGCCGGGCGCCGACCCGTCGCGCGGCGCGCTCCTGATCCACGGTCACCTCGACGCCGTTCCCGCCGACGCCTCCGAGTGGTCGGTGCACCCGTTCTCCGGCGCGATCCAGGACGACTACGTCTGGGGCCGCGGCGCGGTGGACATGAAGGACATGTGCGGCATGGCGCTCGCGCTGGCCCGCCACTACAAGATCAACGGCATCGTCCCGCCGCGTGACCTGGTTTTCGCGTTCCTGGCCGACGAAGAGGCGGGAGGAAAGTACGGGGCGCAGTGGCTGGTCGAGAACCGGCCCGAGCTGTTCGAAGGTGTCACCGAGGCGATCAGCGAGGTCGGCGGCTTCTCGATCACGCTGAAGGACAACGTCCGCGCGTACCTCATCGAGACGGCCGAAAAGGGCATCCGCTGGATGAAGCTGCGGGTGCGCGGCACCGCCGGTCACGGCTCGATGATCCACCGCGACAACGCCGTCACCAAGCTGTCCGAGGCCGTCGCGAGGCTGGGCAACCACCGCTTCCCGCTGGTCATGACCGATTCCGTCCGCGAGTTCCTGGACGGCGTCACCGAGATCACCGGCTGGGACTTCCCCGAGGACGACATCGAGGGTTCCGTCGCCAAACTCGGCAACATCTCCCGGATGATCGGCGCGACCCTGCGCGACACGGCGAACCCGACGATGCTCACCGCGGGCTACAAGTCGAACGTCATCCCGTCCGTCGCGGAGGCTTCGGTCGACTGCCGGATCCTTCCCGGCAGGCTGGAGGCGTTCAACGCCGAACTGGACGAGATCCTCGGCCCGGACATCGAGAAGGAATGGATGGAGCTGCCGCCGGTCGAGACGACCTTCGACGGCGCCCTGGTCGACGCGATGACCAACGCGGTGCTCGCCGAGGACCCGGGCGCCCGCACGCTCCCGTACATGCTTTCCGGCGGCACCGACGCGAAGTCGTTCCAGTCGCTCGGGATCCGCAACTTCGGGTTCGCCCCGCTGCAGCTGCCCGCGGACCTCGACTTCTCGGCGCTGTTCCACGGGGTCGACGAGCGCGTCCCGGTCGACGCGTTGAAGTTCGGCGTGCGGGTACTCGACCGCTTCCTCCGCTCTGCCTGATGCCCGGTCTGCTGGCCGCCGACGGGACACCCCTGCACTTCGAGCGCTGGGGTGATCCGTCGGCGCCGGTGACCGTGGTGCTCCTCCACGGGTACGCCCTCGACAGACGAAGCTGGCGCGCCATCGCGCCCGTGCTGGCCGAGGCGTCCTCGGAGGAACCGCTGGCCGTGGTGGCCTACGACCAGCGCGGCCACGGCGAATCCGGTGAGGTCCGGGCCTCGTCGGCGACCATGGGGCACCTCGCCGACGATCTGGCCGAGGTCCTGGAGAAGGTGGTCCCCGCCGGCAAGGTCGTCCTGGTCGGTCATGACATGGGCGGCCTCGCGATCCTGTCGCTCGCCCAGCGCCACCCGGACGTCTTCGCGGCGCGGGTGGCGGGAATCGGGTTGCTCGCCATGTCGGCGGGCGGCGTCACTCCGGACGCGATCTGGCCGAACGCGCTCGGGAAACTCGGCCGCGACCTGGAGATCGTCTTCGGGACGAAGCTGATCGGCCTGGTGCGGGAGCACACGAGCAAAGCGGTGACCGCGGGGCTGCGGTGGTGGCTCTTCGGCGACGACCCGGTACCCGCCGACGTCGAACTGACCGTGCGGATGATCCGCGGCAACTGGCCACAGACGGTCTCCGCGTTCCGCCCCGCGCTGGACGCCTACACGCGGGAATCGGCGTTGTCGCAGGTCGGTGCGGTACCGGTGACGGCGATCGTGGGGGAGCGCGACAAGCTCGTGCCGACGGCGGACGTCGAGGAGCTGGCGGGCGCGGTGGAGAACGGGACGGCCGTGGTGCTGCCCGGCGTCGGGCATGTCGTGCCCCTCGAGGCGGCCCCCCAGGTGATTCCCCGCCTTCTGGCGCTGACTCGCCGACAACACGGCCTGTCTTGACAAGTTCTGTTTTCGGTGAAACCGTCTTGGCATGTTTTCCGTCGCGGTGATCGAGGACGCGGAAGCGGCCGAAGTGTCGCTGGATCCGGTCCGGGCCAGGCTGCTCGCCGAACTCGCCGAACCGGCGTCGGCCACGATGCTGGCCGCGCGGGTGGACCTGCCGAGACAGAAGGTGAACTACCACCTTCGCGCGCTTGAGAAGCACGGACTGGTCGAGCTCGTCGAGGAGAGGCGGAAGGGCAACGTCACCGAGCGCATGATGCGCGCGACCGCGTCTTCGTACGTCATCTCGCCGACGGCGCTCTCGGCCGTGCAACCCGATCCGGCCCAGTCACCAGACCGGCTGTCCGCGCGCTGGCTGCTCGCCGTGGCGGGCAGGCTGGTGCGCGATGTCGGCCTCCTGATCACCGGCGCGACCAAGGCGCGCAAACGGGTCGCGACCTTCGCGATCGACGGCGAGGTGCGGTTCTCCTCCGCCGCGGACCGGGCCGCGTTCGCCGAAGAGCTGACCGCCGCGATCACGAACCTGGTGAGCAAGTACCACGACGAAGACGCCGAACACGGCCGGGACCACCGGATCGTCGTCGCCGTCCACCCGAGCGTCCGCACCGAGCCCGAGGAGCGCTGAATGGGCCACGAATTCGAGATCACCGACCGCGTCGAGGTCGACGCGACACCGGAACAGGTCTGGGACGCCATCGCGACCGGGCCGGGGATCACGTCGTGGTTCATGGGGCGCAACGAGGTCGACGGAGGCGTCGGAGGAACGGTGAAGACCGCTTTCGGCGGTTTCGAACCCACCTCGGCGATCACGTCGTGGGACCCGCTGGAACGGCTCGTCTACGGCACGGAACCCGCGCCGGACGGCCGCTTCGTCGCCTACGAGTTCCTCATCGAGGGCCGCTCCGGCGGCAGCACCGTGCTGCGGACCGTGACGAGCGGCTTCCTGCCCGGCGACGACTGGGAAGACGAGTTCGAGGCGATGACCGCCGGCGGTCAGCTGTTCCTTCGCACCCTCGTCGAGTACCTCAACCGCTTCGCCGGCCGGAAGGCCCTTCCGGTGACGGTGTTCGGGCCGATGATCTCGGAGTGGGACAGCGCGTGGCTGACGCTGGGCCGGGAGCTGGGCCTGGCCGGGCGGCCGGAGAAGGGGGACCGGGTCCGGCTGTCCACCGGACCAATGTCCACTGTGGACGGCCAGGTCTACTTCACGAACGAGCAGACGGTCGGGATCCGGACCGAGGACGCGCTACTGAGGTTCGTCCGCGGTTTCGCCGGGCCGATATGCGCGATGCATCACCTGTTCGGCGACGTCGACTCCGCGGAACAGGACAAGCTCTGGGCCGAGTGGCTCGGCCGGGTGTTCAAGTGATGAGGCCGGGCAGGGGTGTGGCGGTGCGCTTCCGGCGCAACCACACCCTCCGCGTCCCATCGGAGTAGAGCCGGACGGTCGACAGCTCCCAGCCGGCGAACTCGGCGTGGATCGACAGCTGCGTCGCCGCCGCCCGCCGGGAAACACCGGGCGGAAGCTGCAACCGCCGGTATTCCCAATCCCCTTCGACCACCGCCTCGTCCACGACTGTCATGGCGTGATCACCTGGATCCCTTCTCCGATGGCCGAGCCGACGACCACACGGCCGCCCTGCTCGTCGACGGTGACCGAATCTGGCTGCCGCACGGTGGGGAACCGGTGCTTCTCGATCGGTTCCCCGCCGCGGACGTCGAAACCGACGACCTCGTTGCGTCCGGTGAGCGTGACCCAGACGAGGCCACGGGGGCGGTCGTAGGCGATGCCGTACGCGCCGCCGGGAACGGGATAACGCTGGCGCAGCAGCAACGGCGTCGTGGAGAACGCCAGCAGCGCTCCCGCCCGCGCGTCGGTGACGAAGACACGTCCGAGATCGTCGGTGACGGCGTTGGCCGCGCCGTCGCCCGCCCGGAGGCCCTCGCCGATCGTGCCCTCGTCGAGGTCGACGGCGAACAGAGCGGTGCGGAGCTTGTCGAGGACGACCACGCCGTCGCCGGTGTTCAGCACGTCGTCGGCGCTGTAGATCTGGCCGGTGATGGTCTTCGGTCCCGCGTTCTTCGACAGCACCTCGACGGCCTTGCGGTCCCGCACCGAGACCAGCGTCGCGTCACCGTCGGCGAGACCGGCCGACGGCTGCCCCGCGACCGGGACCGTCTCCAGCGCGCCACCGGGCAGCGAGACCTTCGCCAGCAGGCTCTTGCCAGGGACACTGGCGAGCACCTGGGATCCCGAGACGGTGAGCCGCTCGGCCGGGCCGGGCAACGCCACGGTCGCCTTCGGGGCGTCCAGGGCGGCGAGATCGTAGATACGCAGCGAAGGTGGCTCCGAAACGGCGACGACCAGCGTCTTGCTCGCCTCGTCGGTCACCAGCGCCTTCACGCCAGGCGTCGCGAACACCGACCCCGCGGGCTTGACCGTCACCGCGGGGGAGACCGCCGCGGTCGCCGCGACGGGGTTCTGCACGATCTGCAAGGTGTCGTTCGGTGTGTCGTCCGTACTACAGGACGAGAGCACCAGGATACCGGCGAGCGGGATCGCGATCCGGGAAACGGCGGACAGCCGACCCACCTTGGTGCCTCCACCTGCTACTCGTCGTACGGACCTGTCCAGCATCCTCCACGAACTCCACCACGTCACGTCCGCGTCACCCAACAGTCACCTGATCCAGTATTCGAGACGGCTCACAGGCCGCGTTCCGGGTACCCGACCTCGATCGCGCTGACGTCGTCGAGCGCCGAACGGATGGCGGGCGGGAGGGTGATCTCCTCGGCCGTGAGCGAACCGGTCAGTTGACCGGTGTCACGGGCTCCGACCACGGGCGCGACCACTCCGGGCCGGTCGCGGACCCACGCCAGCGCGACGGCCAGCGGCGACGTCCCGAGGCCGTCCGCGGCCGTCGCGACCGCCTGCACGATCCGGGCGGCACGATCGGTCCGGTGATGTTCGACATAGCCGGCGAAAACACTCGAAGCACCACGCGAATCGGCGGGAGTCCCGGTGCGGTACTTACCGGTGAGCACACCCCGGCCGAGCGGTGCCCACGGCAGGAGCCCGATCCCGTGGTGCTCCGCGGCTGGGACGACCTCGCGATCGACTCCGCGTTCCAGCAGCGAGTACTCGACCTGCGTCGAGACCAGCGGGGCGACGGCGGAGCTGCGGGCCGCGGCGGTCGCGAGCTGCCAGCCCGAGTAGTTGGAGACGCCGACGTAGCGGACCTTTCCGCAGGTCACGGCGTACTCGAGGGCGGCGAGCGTCTCGTCGACCGGCACGGTGGTGTCCCACGCGTGCAGCTGCCAGAGATCGATGTGGTCGGTGCCGAGCCGCCGGAGCGAGCCGTCGAGCGCGCTCAAGAGGGCACCGCGCGAGGCGCCGCCACCGAACGGGCCGTCGGTGCGGCGGGCGACGGCCTTGGTCGCGAGCACGATGTCGTCCCGGGGGACGAGGTCGCCGAGCAGCGCACCGAGGACGCGTTCGCTCTCGCCCTCGCCGTAGATGTCGGCGGTGTCGACCAGGGTGCCCCCGGCGTCGACGAACGCGACCAGCTGGCTGGCCGCCTCCTCCGAGTCGGTGTCGCCACCCCACGTCATGGTCCCGAGGGCCATCCGCGAGACCCGAAGTCCCGACCGGCCGAGCTGTCGCTTTTCCACGACGGGCGAGCCTAGCCGGAAGGCAAGTGCGGGACGCGGAGCAGGTGAGCGTGTCGTGATCGAGTACCACCGTGCGGGTCATCGCCGTGTCAACACCCTGAACGGAGGAGTGACTCTCCGGTGGATACATTCACGCCGTGCGACTCGGACTGAACTTGGGCTATTGGGGCGCGGGGAACGACGCGGCCAACCTGGCATTGGCGAAGAAGGCGGACGAACTGGACTACGCGGTCGTCTGGGCCGCGGAGGCCTACGGGTCGGACGCGCCGACAGTGCTCTCATGGGTGGCGGCGCAGACCTCACGGATCGACGTGGGCAGCGCGGTGCTCCAGATCCCCGCGCGGACGCCGGCGATGACCGCGATGACCGCCGCGACCCTGGACACGCTTTCGGGCGGCCGGTTCCGCCTCGGCCTGGGTGTTTCCGGCCCGCAGGTCTCCGAGGGCTGGCACGGCGTGAAGTTCGCGTCGCCGCTGGGCCGAACCCGCGAATACGTCGAGATCGTCCGCAAGGCGCTGAGCCGCGAGCGGGTCCGGTACGACGGCGACCACTTCCAGCTGCCCCTGCCCGGCGGTCCCGGCAAGGCGCTGACCCTGACCGTGCACCCCGTTCGCGAAGAGATCCCGGTGTACCTGGCCGCGATCGGCCCGAAGAACCTCGAGCTGACCGGCGAGATCGCGAACGGCTGGCTGCCGGTGTTCTACTCGCCCGAACACGCCGGTGAGCAGCTGAAGCTGATCCAGGCCGGTGCGGACAAGGCCGGGCGCACCCTCGACGGCTTCGACGTCGTGCCCACCGTCCCGCTCGTGGTCGGTGACGACTGGAAGGCCTGCGCCGACGCGGTCCGCGGCTACGCGGCGCTGTACATCGGCGGGATGGGCAGCCGGGAGAAGAACTTCTACAACCAGCTCGCCTGCCGGATGGGCTTCGAGCGCGAAGCCGCCGACGTCCAGCAGAAGTACCTGGGCAGGGACTACGAGGGCGCCATGAAGGCCGTCCCGCTGGAGTTCATCGACGCGACGTCGCTGCTGGGCCCGAAGGAGCGCATCGCCGAACGGATGCAGGCCTTCGCCGGGTCCGGCGTCACGACGCTGACCGTCGCGCCCGCCATGCCGGATCCGGAGGGCTCCGCACGCGCCCTCGAGGTCGCGGCCGAGGCGATCGAAACGGCCGGTGTCGCCTGATGGGCTGGTTCGAAGCGCTGGTCCTCGGTCTCGTCCAGGGCCTGACCGAGTTCCTGCCGATCTCCTCCAGCGCGCACCTGCGGATCACCGCGGCGCTCGCCGGCTGGGACGACCCCGGCGCCGCGTTCACCGCGGTGACCCAGATCGGTACCGAACTCGCGGTCATCCTGTACTTCTCGGCCAAGATCGGGAAGATCCTCCGCGCCTGGTTCTTCTCCATCTACAAGAAGGACTGGCGCCAGGACCCCGACGCCCGGCTGGGCTGGCTGATCATCGTCGGCTCGCTGCCGATCGTGGTGCTGGGCCTGCTGCTGCAGGACGCCATCGACGAAACCTTCCGTGACCTGCGGATCACCGCGACGACACTGATCGTGTTCGGCCTGATCCTGCTGGTGGCCGACCGCATCGGGAAGCAGCAGCGCACTCTCGACCACCTGACCGTGCCCCACGGCCTCGGCTTCGGGTTCGCCCAGGCGCTGGCGCTGATCCCGGGTGTCTCCCGCTCCGGTGGCACGACCAGCGCCGGGTTGCTGCTCGGCTACACCCGCGCGGAGGCGGCGGAGTACTCGTTCCTGCTGGCGCTGCCGGCGGTGTTCGGCTCGGGGCTGTACAAGCTGACCGACATCGGCAAGGACGGCGCCCCGGCGCAGTGGGGGCCGACGATCCTGGCGACGCTGGTCGCGTTCGGCGTCGGGTACGCCGTCATCGCCTGGCTGATGTCCTACATCAAGACCAAGAGCTTCGTGCCGTTCGTGATCTACCGGCTCGTGCTCGGCGTCCTGCTGTTCGTGCTGATCTTCACCGGTGTCCTCGACCCCGGCGCCGGTCCGCACATCTGATCCCGAGCATCCAGAGGACGAAACGCAGGGGTGGGCAAAGCACGACCCGTAGGGTGGGCCACGTGAGTACTGTGATCCTTCTGCGCCACGGCAAGTCCACGGCGAACGGTTCGGGCGTCCTTGCCGGGCGCACGCCCAAGGTCGGCCTGGACGACACCGGCCGGGCGCAGGCGGCCGCGCTCGTCGAGCGTCTGGCGCCGGTCCCGCTCGCGGAACTGGTGGTCTCGCCGATGCTCCGCTGCCGCCAAACGGTCGCGAAGCTGGCCGAGGCACGCGGTCTGGACAAGCTCAAAGAGCCCGGTTTGTCCGAAGTGGACTACGGCGAATGGACCGGACGCGCGCTCAAGGATCTGTTCAAGGAACCGCTGTGGCGCGTCGTGCAGGCGCATCCCTCGGCGGCGGTCTTCCCCGGCGGGGAAGGGCTCGCCGAGATGCAGGCGCGCGCGGTCGCCGCCGTTCGCGCGCACGACGCGAGGATCACCGCGAAGCACGGCGAAAACGCGGTGTGGCTCTTATGCAGCCATGGCGATGTGATCAAGGCGATCCTCGCCGACGCGCTCGGCCAGCACCTCGATTCCTTCCAGCGGATCGTGGTCGACCCGGCGTCGGTCTCGGTCGTCCGGTACACCGAGACTCGTCCGTTCGTGTTGCGCGTCAACGACAACGGCGGCGACCTGGCCGGTATCGCCCCACCCGAACCCCCGGCCAAAGCCAAGCGCGGCAAGGGAAAACGCAGCTCCGACGCGGTGGTGGGCGGTACCACCGGAGCGTGACCACTTCCGCCGTGGCGTCACCGCCACGGACGGCATCCACCGGCCCCTCGCTGCCCGTAAGGTGGCCAGACCAGCAGATTCGACGACCCGGGAGCAACACCGATGATTTCGCAGGACAACCCGTTCGCCGCGCCGAGTGAGCTGCCCTACGCCCTTCCGCCGTTCGACCGGATCGCCGACGAGCACTTCCTTCCCGCCTTCGAAGCGGGCCTGGCCGAGCACGCCGCCGAAATCGAGGAAATCGCCGGCTCGGCCGAGCCGGCGACCTTCGAGAACACCATCGTCGCGCTCGAAAAGTCCGGCAGGCTGCTGTCCCGGGTGTCCAGCGTGTTCTTCAACCTCGCCGGGTCGAACGCGAACGACGAGATCCAGCGCGTGCAGGCCGAGATGGCGCCGCGGCTGGCCGCGCACGCCGACGCCATCAACCTGAACCCGGCGCTGTTCGCGCGGATCAACTCCCTGTTCGAGCGCCGGGACGAACTCGGCCTCGACGCCGAGTCGCTGCGTCTGCTGGAGCGTCACCACACCGACGTGCGCCGTGCCGGCGCCGGGCTTCCCGAAGCCGATCAGAAGCGCCTGCGTGAGCTGAACGAACAGATTTCGACGCTGTCGACGCGGTTCCAGCAGAACCTGCTCAAGGACACCAACGAACTGGCCGTGGTCGTCGACGACGTCGCGCAACTCGCGGGTCTCGGTGATGACGAGATCGCGACGGCCGCCGAAACCGCAGGCGAGGAGGGCAAGTACGTCCTCAAGCTGACCCTGCCGACCGCGCAAGCCGCGTTGGGTTCGCTGGAAGACCGCGCGCTGCGTGAGCGGATCTTCACCGCGTCGGTCTCCCGCGGCAACCGGGGCAACGAGTTCGACAACAACGAGGTCGTGGCCCAGCTGGTCCGGTTGCGTGCCGAGCGGGCCGCCGTGCTCGGCTTCCCCGACCACGCCTCGTACGTCATCGAGGACGAGACCGCGAAGACCGCGGAGGCCGCCGTCGGTCTCCTGGAGCGGCTCGCGCCCGTCGCGGTCGCCAACGCCAAGGCGGAGGCCGAAGAGCTGCAGCGGTACCTCGAAGCCGACATCCCCGGCGCGGTCCTGCGGCCGTGGGACTGGGCGTTCTACGCCGAACGCGTCCGCAAGGACCGGTTCGAGGTCGACACCGCCGCGCTGCGCCCGTACTTCGAGCTGAACCGGGTGCTGACCGACGGCGTCTTCTTCGCCGCGTCCAAGCTGTACGGCCTGAGCTTCACCGAGCGGGAAGACCTGCCGAAGTACCACCCCGAGGTCCGGATCTTCGAGGTCTTCGACGCCGACGGTGCGGAACTCGGCCTGTTCCTGCTCGACTACTACGCCCGCGACTCGAAGCGCGGCGGCGCCTGGATGAACAACTTCGTCGACCAGACGAGGCTGCTGGGCACGAAGACGGTCGTGGTGAACGTGCTCAACGTCGCAAAGCCGCCGGCGGGGGAGCCGACCCTGCTGACCTTCGACGAGGTCGTCACCGCGTTCCACGAGTTCGGGCACGCACTGCACTCGCTGCTTTCGGATGTCGAGTACCCGATGTTCTCGGGCACCAACGTCCCGCGTGACTTCGTCGAGTATCCCTCGCAGGTCAACGAGATGTGGATGCTCTGGCCCGAGGTGCTGGCCAACTACGCCAAGCACCACGTGACCGGTGAGCCGCTGCCGCAGGAGCAGATCGACAAGCTCCTGGCGTCGCAGCAGTACGGCGAAGGCTTCTCGACCACCGAGTACCTCGCGGCGTCCCTCCTCGACCAGGCATGGCACGCGCTGGGCACCGAGGACAACGTCGAGGACGTCCAGCGGTTCGAGGCCGAGGCGCTGACCAAGGCCGGTGTCGCGCTGGAAGCCGTGCCGCCGCGCTACCGCACCACCTACTTCGCGCACATCTTCAGCGGCGGCTACAGCGCCGGGTACTACTCCTACATCTGGAGTGAGGTCCTCGACGCCGACACCGTCCAGTGGTTCCGGGAGAACGGCGGGCTCACCAGGGAGAACGGCGACCACTTCCGCCGCGAACTCCTCGGCCGGGGCGGCAGCGTCGACCCGATGGCCGCCTTCCGCGCGTTCCGCGGCCGCGACCCGGAGATCGAGCCGCTCCTGAAGCGGCGCGGCCTCGCGGGCGCCTGACCCTGACGGTTCCCCCGCCCGGACACCCCCAGTGTCCAGGCGGGGGAACCGCGCTCAGGCGGCCAGTTCGGCGACGGCCGCGGCCACGTCGTCCACCTCCCGTTCGGTGTTGTAGTAGTGCGGGCTCAGCCGGAGGCACCAGTCGACGTCCTTGTCCCCGAAGTCGAACTGCGCGAACTCCCGGTAGCTGAGCGCCGAGTTGATCCGGCGGGCGTCCATCGCCGCCTTGAAGGGCACGGCTTCCCAGCCCTTGATGGAGAACGTCACCAGCGCGCCCAGTTCCGGGCCCCGGTCGAGCACTTCGACGCCGGGGATGGCGGCGAGCCCGTGCCGCAGTCTCGCCGCGAGCGCGGGAGTGCGCCGTGAGATCGCCTCCAGGCCGACCTCACGGGCGTACCTCGCGGCGGCGGCGCATCCGAGCACGGTGGCGTAGGGGAATTCCCATTCTTCGAACCGGGAAGCGGACTTCGCCGGTTCGTACGCGCCGGGCGCGCTCCAGCGGGCTCCGTGCATGTCGATGAACAACGGCTCGTGCCCGGCGTCGAGGAAGCGGTCGGAGACGTACAGGAACCCCGAACCACGTGGCCCGCGCAGGAATTTGCGACACGTCGAGGTGAGCAGGTCGGCGCCGATCTCCTCGACGTCGACGGGGTACTGTCCGATCGACTGGCAGGCGTCGACCAGGTAGAGCAGGCCGAGGTCCCGGCAGTGCCGCCCGATCTCGGCGACCGGCTGGACGAGGCCAGAGTTGGTCGGGATATGCGTGGCGGCGACCAGCTTCGGTTTCTTGGCGCGCATCAGAGCCGCCATCGCTTCGACGTCGACACCGCCCTCCCGCGAGTCCGGCGCGTGCACGACCTCGACTCCGAAGCGCTTCCGCAGCGACAGGAACGCGATCTGGTTGGAGATGAAGTCGTTGCGGGTGGTGAGGACGACGTCGCCGGGTTCGAACCGGATCGACGACAAGGCCGTGGAGTAGGCGTGGGTGGCGCTCGCGGCGAAGGCGATGTTGCGGGGCCGCGCGTTGATGAGCGCGGCGATCTCGTCGTAGAAACCGGTGACCTCGGCCGCGCGGGCCGCGGCGGCCTCGTATCCGCCGATCTCGGCTTCGAGGTTCAGATGATCGAGCATCGCGGCCAAGACCGGCTTCGCCAGAAGCCCGCAGCCGGCGTTGTTGAAATGGATGACCTTCTCGCAGCCCGGGGTATCGGCTCGCAGGGCCGGGACGTCCAGTAGTGATTCCGCCGGAATTCCAGTAGCACTATCATGTTGCTTCATGTCGGATAGTAGCACTTCCGCGCTCGTCGCCCAGTTGCGTTCCCTCATCCGCTCGGCGGCCGCGGGGGAGAGGTTGCCCAGCAGCCGGGAGCTGATCGAGCGCTACCGGGTCGGCCCGGGAACGGTCTCTCGCGCCATCGCCCTGCTGGCCGCCGAGGGTGCGGTCGTGACCCGTCCCGGGAGCGGGACGTACGTCGCGACGAAGCCGGCAGCTGCGGGCGAGCCGGTCGACACGGCGTGGCAGACGGTCGCGCTGACCGATCGCAGCATCGACACCAGATCCCTCACCGGTGTCCTCGGCCCGCCACCGGAGGGTGCGATCTTGCTCGACGGCGGCTATCCGCATCGGTCGTTGCAGGCGACTCGCTCCCTGAGCGCGGCACTGGCGCGGGCGGGCCGCCGCCCGGACGCCTGGGATCGCGCACCCGCCGCCGGTCTGCCCGCGCTGAGGGCGGTGTTCGCGGGCCCGGCCGGTGCGTCACCGGACGACGTCCTGATCACCGCCGGCGGACAGAGCGGGCTGTCCATGGCGTTCCGTGCCATCGCGGCGCCCGGCAGCCCGGTCCTCGTCGAATCGCCGACCTATCCGGGGGCGCTCGCCGCCGCGCGGGCGGCGGGGCTCCGGCCGGTGCCGGTCCCGATCGACGAGGACGGGGTCCGCCCGGACCTGCTGGCCGAGGCGTTCGCGATGACCGGTGCCCGGCTGTTCTACTGCCAGCCGGCCTTTCACAACCCGACCGGGACGGTGCTCGCGGCCGAACGGCGTACGCGGGTACTGGACGTCGCCCGGGCGGCGGGCGCGTTCGTCCTGGAGGATGACTTCGCCCGATACCTCTCCCACGGGGCGGCCGCACCGCGTCCGCTGATCACCGACGACCGCGACGGCGCGGTCGTCCACCTGACGTCGGTGACCAAGGCCGCCGCGCCGAGCCTCCGGATCGGCGCATTGATCGCGCGAGGGCCGGTCCTCGACCGGATGAAGGCGATCCGGCGGGTCGACGACTTCTTCGTCTCCCGCCCACTGCAGGAGGCCGCCCTCGAACTGCTCAGCGCGCCTTCGTGGGAACGGCACGTCCGGAGGCTCGGTTCAGAACTGCGGGAACGATGCGTGAAAGCGGCCGCGGCGCTGGCGGGGAAGTGTCCTGAGTGGACTATCGCGCGGCTCCCCGAGGGGGGCCTTCACCTGTGGGTGCGACTGCCCTCGGGGAGTGACGCGAACGCGCTCGCTCGTGTAGCGAGAGAGCGAGGAGTTGTGGTCGGGGCAGGGGAGAGGTTCTTCGCCACCGAGCCGTCCGGACCGTTCCTCCGGCTGAACTTCGCGGCCGCCGCCGACATCGCCGAACTCACCGAAGGCATCCGGCGGCTCGACCCGAATGTATAACGACCTATACAGTCCGGCTCAGGACAAAATCGCTTCCAGGAACAGATAAACACCACCGCCGAGGACGACGTCGGTGGCCACTCCGGCCGTGACCTCGGCCTTGGTGTGATCGCCGAGCTCGACGCGGGACCAGCAGACCCAGCCGACGCCGAGGAAGAGGAGCGCGAGCCAGGGGCCGTAGACGCGGATGAGCATCACGGCAGCACCCGCGGCCACCATCGCGTGCATCGAGATCTTGAACTTCAGCCCGAAGGTGATCGCGAGCGCGGCGACCAGGCAGACGAGTTCCGCGGCCGCGAGCGCGATCATCTCGTGCGGGGAACCGCCGGCGACGAGAATGGCGAATCCGGCGGCCAGCGAGCCGATGCAGACCGCGAACGGGACGAGCCGTCCGGCGCGATCGGTGACGTGGTGACTGTCCCACTTGCCTTTCCGGGCGCCGCGCACGATCACGGCCATCGGGATCAGCGAGCCGGTCACGCCGACGACGAGTCCCCACAGCACGGTCTCGCCGAGGTGGTGGGCGGTGACCTTCCAGGCGACGACCAGCGGCAGGCCGAGCACCCAGACCCAGGGAGCGAGCACCTCGGTGGCGAACCGCGCGAGGTGCCGGCGGATCCCGGGGGCTTCCGTCGCCTGGGTGGGCATGGCGTGTGGTCTCCTCGGGATCGTGGCCGGATCGGCTCCTGCCGGACTCGCGCCCGGCAGGAGCGGTGATCATCGTTCCAGACCGCGGCGCCCCGCTCGCGCGAGGATGTCGGCGCCGGCCGGATCGGCGCGGACGGCGTCGTCGAAGCCTTCCTTCGGCAGCACGGTGTTCCCGGCCACGGCCACGGTCTGGGGCGGGGTGTCGTAGCCGTCGGGCAGGGCGTCCCAGAAGTTGCCGACGAAGGCGACGTTCTCCATCGGCGGGCCCACCTGTAGCACGATAGGGGTGTCGGCCCGGCAGACGATGTTGCCCAGCACAGTGATCCACGCCGCGCCGTAGTCGGCGTACAGCCCGAAGTTGTACGAGGTGAGGACGTCGCGGATCACGTTCCCGCGGACCAGCGCCCCGCCCGCGAACGACGAGCCCTGTGGGGCCGACAGGTAGATCCCGCCGCCGTCCATCAGCTTCCCCATGCTGCGTTCGACGAGATTCGAGAGCACCTGGGTGGCCTTGGCCTTCTCCCCGCCGGTGATCACGATGCCGTTGTGCGGGACGTCGTGGATCTCGTTGTGGGCCACGGTGGTCTCTTCGGACTCGACGACGAGGACGGCGGGGGAGCCGCGGTACTCGGTGCCGATGTGGTGGACGAGGTTGTCCTCCATGGAGACCCGGGTACCGGCGTGGACGGCGATCCCACTGCCGGAGATCTCGTCGAAGACGTTCGCCCGGATGCCGACATCGGTGCCGCCCTCGATCAGGAGTGCTCCCGCACCGAGCCGGGTGAAGTGGTTGCCCTCCAAGGTGACCCGGTTCGCCGACGTGAGGCTGACGTTGGCGGGCAGCTGGACCGGCTCGGCAGGTACATGGACGTAGCCCACCTCGGCACCGAGGTCGATCTTCTGGAATTCGCCCCGCTCGTAGCGGGCGTTGCCGTGATAGTGCAGGTAGCCGCCGGTGCGGGCGACGCCGGACCAGGTCGCGTCGGCGAAGGTGAAGCCACGCAGCACGAGGTCGTGCACGCCCCGCCCGGTGATGAGCGACTCGAGCATCGGGGCGACGACCCTGGTCTTGCCGATCTCCTCGCCGGGGCGGGGACGGTAGTGCAGGACGTGGCCGTCCCCTTCGGTACGGCTGACGGCGAAGGTGCCCGGTTCGGTCAGGAAGGCCACGTTGTTTTCGAGCAGGGAAGGCGCGGCGAGTCCGTCCCAGGTGCCGTCTCCGCCCGCGCCGTACCACTTGGAGTCGTAGAGGGAGTTGGCGCGGTCGAAGGCGGGCTGAGCCATGGTGATCGTGGTGGAGGTGGTGTCGCCGGTGATCGACGCGACCGCGAGGCGTGCTTCGGACCATGGGTAGACGCCGGGGTAGACGAACTCCAGATCCGACGGGTCCGGCCACGATTGCGGCACGGTGCTGTCCGTGACGTAACCAGTCGCTGTTTTCGTCACGTTCCCGGGTAGACCCGTGGTGCGGGTCGCCCTTGCGGCGGGCCGGCCGTCCACGGTTAGCCGTCGCGGGGCGAGGTCTCCGACCGGTGCCGTCCAGATACCGTCGCGGCCCGTCGCCCAGCCGGTGATTTCGTGGCCGCCGCTCAGTTCGACCTTCGCCTGTTCCGGTGTTCCGTAGCCATCCGCCTGGTAGATCACGCGGAAACCGTTCGAGCCGGAATCGCCGAGTGCGTCGTCGAAAACAACGGGTGCCTCAAGATGGTGGACACCTGCGCCGAAGGTGACGATGACGTCGCCGGTCATTCCGGCGGTGATGGCGCGGACGGCCTCCTGTGCTGCTTTCGGGGAGCCGAACGGCCGGTCGGCGGTGCCTGCCCAGTCGTCTCTACCCTCGGGGGACACGAAGAACCTGATCTCAGGCATGCTGAAGCGCTCCTGTGAAGTGGTTTATGGGATATACTGAGGTTTATCAGCTAAACACGAACGAGCGACGAGCGTCAAGGGAGTGCGGGTGGCGGAAGACGACGCGCAGCCGGATCCGGAGCGTGCGATCGAACTGCTGTGGGGAACTCCCGAGCCGGAGCGGCCGGGGTTGAGCCTAGGCCGGATCGTCGCCGCGGCCGTCGAAGTCGCGGACGCGGAAGGGCTCGCCGCCCTGTCGATGCGCAAGGTCGCTGAACGGTTCGGCACCACCACCATGTCGCTCTACCGGTACGTACCCGGCAAGGCGGAGCTGGTCGAACTCATGCGCGACGCCGTGTACGGCAGGTTCCCGATGGAGCCTTCGGACGGGCTCGGCTGGCGAGCGGGACTCGAACGGTGGGCGCGGCGGGCATGGGAGATGCATCGCCATCACCCGTGGCTGGTGGACAGTGCCGGGAGCCGTCGGCTGCCAGGGCCGAACATCATGGCCGGATACGACCACGCGCTGGATGTGGCCTCGCGGAGTGGTCTGGCGCCGGCGCAGGTGATCGCGGTCGTGAACCTGGTGGGCGGCTTCGTGGAGTCCGTCGCGCGCCAGGCGGGGGAGACCGCGGAACTCCAGCGGCGCACCGGTGTGTCCCATGAGCGCTGGTGGAGCGAACGTGAGTCGCTGTTCGAGCGGATGGACGCCTACCCGGCCTTGGAGCGGCTGTGGAAGGACGGAGGGATGGACGCTCCGGTCGACCCGTTCGAATTCGGGTTGCAGCGCACTCTCGACGGCGTGCAAGCGCTCATCGAAAGCCGAGGGCGTGAGGTAATGCGTGACGAAACTGAGCTCGGCGAGTGTGCCGTCTGTGGCAAGGAGCTGGATGGGGGCGGGCGGGGCAGGCCTCGGGACTACTGCTCCAGGGCTTGCCAGCAGCGGGCCTACCGCCGCCGCCAGGCTGGGACTTCCTGAGGTGTTCCGTCCCACCGTGGTCGAACTCGCCGTTCTTCGCGCCGAGAACGAAGGCCTTGATCTCGTGCGGTTCGAGAACAAGGACGGGGCTGATCTCGCCTGGGCTTCGGGATCGGCTATACGGCGGGGCGGATCTGTCGCAGGGGGAGCGGGTGTCCTTCCGTCAAGGTGCCACGATCACCCATCCCGGCTTGGTCGCGGAATATCAGCACTCGGCCCCGGGGGAGGGGAGCACCTCATACGGGTGAAGGCCTCCGGGTGGGGGAGGGAGACGACAGGTCCCGAAACCCGCGCCGAGGCTTGTCGGCGACGCCCTCGGTTCGTCGCTATCAAGGTGTATAACGACCTATTCAGCGTGGCGTCGAAAAAGATCATTTCATTCAGTTGAGAAAGATCCGCAAAGACTGTCGGGGCCTCTGGTTAGGGTTGCCGAGTGATCACCGAGGTCTTGCTGGAGCAGCCCGAAGAGGACGTTCGGACGCCGGTGCTCTTCAAGGGTTTCCTGGAACCCGGAGCGCAGGCGGCCCAAGCGCTGCTCGTGCTGGGGAAGATCGCCCGCACCCGGTTCTGGATGCCGCCGTCCATGGTGAACCGGCTCATCGCCGAGTCCGATCCGGTGTTCACCGCGGACAGGACGACTCTGCGTGTGGAAGCCTTTTCCCCGTGCTGCGGGCTTTACGCCAGGCTCGATCTGCCGGAGGTGGGTGACCTCGGCGAGGGCTGCACGAACGTCGATCTGTCCGACGCGACGAGGACCGTCCTCGCGGGAGTCGTGGCCCAGGATCCCTTGCACCTGACCGTTCGTGGTGAAGGAATCCGCCTTCGCACGCTGGACGGGCGGAACGACGAGTCCGTGGTGCCGCTGCCGGACCGCTGGGTGGCGGGATTCGCCGAGGTCGCCGCTGTCACGGAGGGTGCCGTCGAGAGGGTGAATCTGGACAAGGCGGAGACGCGGAACTTCCTGAGGCGGCTTCCTACCGCCGTAGGCCGGTCGTGGGTGGTCGCGTCCGGCCGCGGGCTCCGGCTGACCTCACGGCCGGGACGTGACTCGATCCCGGCGACCGGATTGCATCGGCTGCGAGTGATCGAGCCCCTCGTCCGGTTCGCCCAAGGGCTGACCGTCTACACGCGACCGGACAGTGAGGTCGCCACCTGGGTGCTTGAGCTGGACCGAGCGCGGCTCGTCGTCACATTGTCGCCGGAGCCGTCCCGTGGCTTCTCGGGCGAAGGCGGGTGGCTGAACTCGCTGGCCGCCGGGCTGGAAGCGCCGGACGTCGTCGCGGGTCGCGCCGGTCACGACGTCGTCGACGGCACGTGGTTCCCACGTGAACTCCCGAGCGGGAACGCTCCGGCGAACGGCCGCCTGGCGAAGGCTCGCGAGCTCGTCGCCGCCGGAGCGGTCCGTTTGTTGCCGGACGGTGGATACGAGATCACGCGCGCCGGCTCCGTGCAACGCGTCCGGCTTTCGCCGGCCGGGTGCACGTGTGCGTGGTGGGCCAAGCATCAGGAGACCCGGGGCCCGTGTTCGCACGTCCTGGCGGCCCGGATGTCATCGGCGGAGTCGTGATGCCGCCTTAGCCGCTTTCGAACTGCCTTTGAAGCGGGCCAGCCATTCCTTCGTTTCGGCGCTGATCGTCCCCGCTCCGCGTTCCACGAGGTCCGCGGCGAGTTCCAGAAGCGCGAAGATACCGCGTTGTGAATGCTCCAGCTCCGGCAGCAGAGTGTCCAGTGTGGACAGAACGGCGACCGGGTGTTCGTTCGCGATGATCGAAAGCCGGGATGCCAGCCGGGGTGCGATGAGGTACGGGCCGAGCACTCCCAGGGCCGCGCCGAGCGCACGGGGGCCGAGCATCCGTCGGTCGAGGAGGGTCAGTACGGCGTCCGTGCCCAGTTGGACGGCGGTGGAGCGTTTCAGCGTGAGGGTGGTGGCGAGGAGCATCGTGCCGGGGAAGCCCGGGATCGAGGGGCTGTCCAGGAACGGCGGCAGTGCGGCCTTCTCCACGGGGTCGCCGAATTCGGTGTTGTTGAAGAAGAGGTTTCCGGCGACGGCGGCTTCGATGTGGTCCCGGTCGTAGGGGGAGGCGACCGCTTCGTGGCATTCGGTGAAGCCGAGCCATTCGGGGGCCGGGCCGTCGAACGGCACGCCCAGCCAGGGAACTTTCGGTGAGGCCGCTTCCGGAGTCGGTTCGATGTCCAGTGTGGTCAGGTTGTGGCGGCCGCTGGGTCCGGCTTTCGCCGTCCAGGTGAGCGGCGGTCCGGGTTCTCCGCGGAGCGCGGCGGCGGGGTCGGCGGATTCCGGGTGCCGGGCGCGGGCGGCGGCGAGGGCGATCCAGCCGGTTTCTCGGCTGGCCGGTCCGCCGAGCGCGTAACGGATGTTGTCGGCGTGAGGTCCGGTGAGTTCCGCGGCGAGGGCGAGGGCTTCGGGCCTGGTGTCCGGGGCGAGTCTCAGGAGGGCGTCGACGACGTCGTCTTCGGCCGCGTCGGGGTGTTCGAGCATGCGGGAGACGAACACGACGGGATCGAGCCAGCCGCCTTGGTGGGTGGCGGAGGAGACGGGGGCTGCGGTGCCTTCGAGCAGGGCGGTGATCCGGTGGTGGAGCGGACGTCGCCAGTCGCCGACCTTGGGTGGGTGCGGAACGTCGTGGCCGGTGAGGCCGAGGACGAGGGTGGCGATCATCTTCGGCACGGCCGGGCCGTATCTCTGGCCGTCGATTCTGGCCGCGCGTTTCACCAGTGGTTTGAGGGCGTCCGGGAGTTCGTCCGCGACGCGGTGGGCGCCGTCGAGGGCGGCCAGGAGGAGGTCGGCTTGGTCGGGGTCGGCGAGCAGGGACGAGAAGGCCTCGGCGACCGCGGCCGGGGTGCCGGGGATGTCGAGCGGGATGGTCAGTGTCTTGCGCTGGTCCCATGGCGGTCGCGTGGGTTCCGGGTATTCGGCGGTTTCGATGGCGGGTGCCTCGTCCGGGGTGACGCCGAGCCGGGCGATGGCGAGAGCACGGACGTTGGATGCCTCATGGGTGAGTGCCGCTTCGAAGACCTCGTCGGCGAGGCCGCTGAGGTCGGGGCGTCGGTCGGCGATGCGGCCGGCGAGTTTGAGGGCGCGTTCGGCGGTGGTGGCGCCGCGTCCGGCCGCTGCCGCGGGGAGGTGCTGGAGCGCGACTTCGTCGTCGAGCGTGCCTTGTTTGTCCACGAGGGACAGTGCTTTGACGGCGAAGGAGACGGTGCGCGGGAGGCCGCTTCCGCATAGCCGGGCGTAGCGGTGTTGCGCGTTCCTGCGTTCGGCCGGGGTGGGGGCGAGCGCTTCGTGGAGCGCGGCGTACCACTGGGCGCGGAAGGCGGCGAAGTCGCGCGCGAGGATGTCCAGGGTGAGGTCGAGCAGTCTGGTGCGGTCGACTTCGCCGGTCTTGGTGAGTTCGAACAGCGCGGTGGACCATTTGTCCTGGTCGCGGACGTATTTGTCGAAGGCGGCGAAGCTGGCGTCTCCGTTGCCTTCGATCGTGAGTAGTTCCCAGAGTTCGGTGAGGGCTTCGGGTTCGGTTCGGAGCCGCTCTGCGAGGGGTTTGCCCCCGAAGCGGCTGACCCAGCGGAACCAGCCGGCGTGGTACTCGGGTGTCCGGATGGGTTCGAGGTCGCCGTCGAGGATCATGCGGCGGACGGCTTCCCAGGCGGTCTGGTGGCCGATGACGCGCAGCGCGATCGTCTTGCGTTCGGCGAGTGGCCGGTCTTGGAGGACCCGGTCGAGGATCGTGGGTGAGGCGATCCAGAGTTTGGCGAGCAGGGGGTCGCTCGCGGGGAGGACGGCCCAGAGCGCGGTGGCGGCTTGCTGGCCTCTGAGCGGGTTGCGGACGCCGTAGGTGTTGGGCTTGATCTCGATGAATTCGCTGCTGTCCTTGAACGCGGCCAGGAGTTCGGGGACGAGGGCTTTCCGCTCGGCGCGGGTGAGTGCGAGGACCCGGGTGAGGACTTCCGAGGGTTGGCCGGTGAGGAGCGCGTCGAGCTGCACGTGCCCATTGTGTCGTGAGTGGTGGGGACGGTCAGAGCCAACCGGGCCTTCACGAGCCGCGTTCTCCGACGGCGAACCGCCGAGTGACGCGAAAGCCACTTTCGGGACATCAGAGGTCGCGAAAGTGGCTTTCGCGACCTCTATTCCGGCCGGGCTGTTCGCACCGGCGATGTCACGTGACTGGAAGGACGTCGCGCGTGATCAGGCGGACGTCACGCGTGTCTGGATGGACGACACGCCCGTGGCCGGATCAAGGCGCGGCTGTTCCGGCGCTGCGACGGCAGCGGAGCCGGATCGACGACGCGATCGGTGAGCTGGAGACCACCCGCGCGAACCTCGACACGATCATCGGCAGCGAAAAGGCGGCCGCGTCCCGGGGGACACGGCCGCCTTCGTGAGGTGGTTCAGGCTCAGATGAGGCCGAGCTTCTTCACCGCGTCGCGCTCTTCGGCCAGCTCCTTGACCGAAGCGTCGATGCGGGCGCGCGAGAAGTCGTCGATCTCCAGGCCCTGGACGATCTTGTACTCGCCGTTCGCGGCGGTGACCGGGAACGAGGAGATCAGGCCCTCCGGGACACCGTAGGAACCGTCGGACACGACCGCCGCCGAGGTCCAGTCACCCTCCGGGGTGCCGTTGACCCAGGTGTAGACGTGGTCGATCGCCGCGGAGGCGGCCGAGGCCGCGGAGGACAGGCCGCGGGCCTCGATGATCGCCGCGCCGCGCTTGGCGACGGTCGGGATGAAGTCGTCGGCCAGCCACTGCTGGTCGGTGATGACCTCGGTCGCGGGCTTGCCGGACACCTCGGCGTGCGCGATCGACGGGTACTGGGTCGCGGAGTGGTTGCCCCAGATCGCGACCTTCTTCAGCTCGGTCACCGGCACGCCCAGCTTCTTCGACAGCTGCGCGAGGGCGCGGTTGTGGTCGAGGCGGGTCATCGCGGTGAAGCGCTCGGCCGGGACGTCGGGCGCGTGCGCCTGCGCGATGAGGGCGTTGGTGTTGGCCGGGTTGCCGACCACGAGGACCTTGATGTCGCTAGCCGCGCCGGCGTTGATGGCCTCACCCTGCGGCTTGAAGATGCCACCGTTGGCCTCGAGCAGGTCGCCGCGCTCCATGCCCTTCGCGCGGGGACGGGCGCCGACCAGCAGGGCGACGTTCGCGCCCTCGAAAGCCTGCTTCGGGTCGTCGAAGATGTCGATGCCCGACAGCAGCGGGAACGCGCCGTCTTCGAGTTCCATCGCGGTACCCTCAGCCGCCTTGACCGCCTGCGGGATCTCCAGGAGCCGCAGCTTCACCGGGGTGTCCGGGCCGAGCAGCTGGCCGGACGCGATGCGGAAGAGCAGCGCGTAGCCGATCTGGCCGGCCGCACCGGTGACGGTGACGTTGACAGGGGCTTGGGTCATTGCGGTTCTCCAGCTTGAGGCGACATCGACTTGTACCGAGATGCTAGTCCTGTCCGGAGTCGCCGTTCGGGTGCGTCCAGTCACTGTTTTCTTGATCGATGCGGTCCGCGGCCACGTCACACCGCCGGGTGACCCGGCTCACGTACTCGACGACGCCGTGCGCGGTACGGAAAGCCTGTCTCACCGGAATCGTCAACGGTGAATCCGCGAAAGCGGTTTTCATATCGTGCGAAGTGAATGGTGTTTTCCCGGGGTGCCGGTGTTCCCATTGGCTCCGGAAAACGGTTACAGACCACATCTTCATTTCATGAACCGATTGCCGGGATGTTTGCGTCCGATCGGCGGGCGGCATCGTGTAGATCGTTTCGCTAACATGAGTCCGCCCAGATCCCCGCCCCCGTGTGAAAGTCTCCGGGAAGGACCCCATGCTCAATGCAATGGTCGCCGCCGTATCCCTTTTCTCGTCGATAATAACGCCGAACAGCATGTCTCCGCCGCCGGGACCGCCGCCGGATCGCGTCGTCATCGACGTCGTCACCGTCAACGGTTCCGGATGTCCGCCGGGTTCGTCCGCGGTCGCCGTCGCCAAGGACAATACCGCGTTCACCGTCACCTACAGCGAATACACCGCCCAGGTCGGCGTCGGCGCGAAACCCACCGACTTCAGGAAGAACTGCCAGCTCAACCTCAACATCCACGTTCCGCAGGGGTTCACCTACGGTATCGCCAGTGCCGACTACCGCGGTTTCGCGTCTCTCGAATCCGGCGCCAAGGCGCTGCAGCGGGCGAATTACTACTTCCAGGGGAATTCGCCGACCGCGCATGTCAGTCATCCCGTCAACGGGCCGATTTCGGACAACTGGCAATTCCGTGACGAGGCCGAAGGCGGCGTCATCATCTACAAGCCGTGCGGCGAGGACCGGAACCTCAACGTGAACACGGAACTGAGGGTCGGCGCCGGTTCGTCGGATCCGAAGAAGACCACCAGTTTCATCACGATGGATTCGACCGACGGCGCGTTCAAGACCACCTACCACTTCTCGTGGAAGACCTGCCCGACCTCCTGACAGCCGCTCCCGGGTGACGGCCTGCTTCCCGGTCCGGAAGAAGGCCGTCCCACCCATGCCCGGTCAGGGTCTTGGCCGCCCTGAAGGAGGGCCTCAGCGCTCGTCGCCGCCCGCCCGGCGGCGACGAGCCTTCCAGACGACCTCGTTTTCGGCGGTCACCCCTGCCCGGTGACCGAAACCGTTTCGTCAGATCGTCTCGCTGACCTCGAATCCGCCCGGTTCCCGCCGTGTGGAAGCTTTGGGAAGGATCCCATGCTCAACGCGCTGGTTGCTGCCGTAATGCTTTCCTCGTCGGCCGTCACTCCGAACGCCTGGGTGCCGCCTCCGTTGCCGTCCGACAAAATAGTCATCGACGTCGTGACCGTCAACGGAACCGGATGCAAACCGGGTACGGCGGCCGTTTCCGTCTCACCGGACAACACCGCCTTCACCGTCACCTACAGTGAATACACCGCCCAGGTCGGCGTCGGCGCGAAACCGACCGATCTGCGGAAGAACTGCCAGCTCAACCTGTATGTGCACGTGCCGCAGGGATTCACCTACGGCATCGCGGGCACGGATTACCGTGGCTTCGCATCCTTGGCCGCCGGGGCCACCGGGCTGGAACGGGCCAACTATTACTTCCAGGGCAATTCCCCGACGTCCTATGTGACCCACAGTCTCAAAGGCCCGTTCGAGGACAACTGGCAGTTCACCGACAATATCGAAGTCGGCGCCATCGTCTACAAACCCTGTGGCGAGGACCGCAACTTCAACATCAACACCGAACTGCGGGCCGCGGTCGGCACTTCCGATCCGAAGAAGACCACCAGTTTCGTCACGATGGATTCGACCGACGGTTCCATCAAGACCACGTACCATTTCTCGTGGAAGAACTGCCCCAAACCGAAGAACTGATCCCTGACGGCTCGTGAGTGGTAAGGACGGTTCTAACCGTCCTTACCACTCACGGCTTGCCGGACGGCTCCGGATCGGTGGCCTCGACCCCGAACGCACGGCCCAGCGCGATCACCGTCTCGTCGAGGTGCCCGAGGCTGGTGAGCACCGAACGCGCCCGCGGATCGTCGATCCGGTCGGCCACCGGCGTACCGTCGTCCCGGATCAGCGTCCCGTGCCCCGAACCGCCGGGATCCCCGATCGCCTTCCTCAGCACCGCGACGTTCTCCCGGATCCGCCCGGTGTACAGCAGCAGCCGGTCCGCCTCGTTGAGCAGCAGCCCGGCCTGCGACCGCGCCGCGACGTGACGGGCGCGGAAGGCGATCGTCTCCACCGTGGTGAGCACGTGCCAGCCGTAGTCACGACGGCTGCTGAGATTCACCGGATGGGTGAGCGGCTCGATCGTCGTGCGGACCTTGTCCACCGCCCGGTCCAGGTCACGCGACTTCTCGATGACACTCACGTTCTCCGCGCCGGACAGCAGGCCCGCGGCCTTCTCGACGAACTCGTCCAGCTCCTCCAGCAGCGCCGAGACGTCGTCCAGCATCACCGCTCGCGTGCGCACCGGCACGATCACCACCGCCGCCAGCACCCCGGCCGCCGCGCCCACCGCGGTCTCCGCGACCCGGATCCAGAGCACCTCGATGCTGAATGTCCCCAGCAGGCTGTAGAGCAGCCCGAGCATGCTGGTGATGAAGAACGCCATGATCACCTGAGACACGCGCGCCATGTAGACCATGCCGAACACGCACACCAGGATCAGCGCCAGCGTCGCCGGCACACTGCCCGACACCAGCAGCGTCAGCACCAGCCCGCCCACGATGCCGATCAGCGTGCCGCCGAGCCGCCGCACACCCTTGACGAACGTCGCGCCCGCGGTCGACGAGCCGATGAACACCACGAACACGGTCAGCACCGCCCAGTACCAGCGCTGGCTCGACACCAGCTCCCCGCCGAGCACGGCCAGCCCGCCACCCACCACGGCCTGGATGGCGCTGCGCGTCTGGTTGTCGTAGGCGAACGCCGACGACTTCTCCTCGTCGGGGTCTTCGGGATCGTCGACGGCGTCGGACACGTCGTGCTCGGCCACGCGCTGTGCCCGCACGTCGGCCAGCGCCAGCTCGGCGAGCGCGCGGCGGACGCCGTCGCCGGGCGCGGCGTGCTCGTCGATCCGGCTGCCTTCCACCAGCATCTTGCTGAACTCTTCGGTCTCGCTGATCAGCGGCAGCTCGCGTGGGTCGCGCTCGATCCGTGACCGGAACCGCCGCATCCGCGCGATCAGGTCGTCGCGGACGTCTTCGTCGAGATCTTCGGCGCAGGTGCGCTGCACCGTGATCGTCAGCCACTGCACGGCCAGCTCGACCTCGATCGCCCGGCGGCGGAGCCGGTTCACCGAGTCCGCCCCGATCACCTCCGGAGCGGTGTCCTCGATGAGGAGCACGGACTCGTGCATCCGGGCGTTCGTCCGGCGAAGCCGCTTGCGGGTGCGTTCGCTGCCGCCCACCGCCAGGTGGTCCTCGGCCGCGCGCACCACCGCGGCGAGCCGGGCCCGGAACGCCCGCCGGATCCGCAGGAACTCCGCGTCGGTATGCCGGCGCAGCAGGACGAACCGGACCACCGCGTTGGCCGCGATCCCGATGGTCAGCGCCAGCAGCAGCGCCGGGACCTGCTTCAGATGCGTCTGCAGGAACATCGCGAAGAAGAACAGGAAGAACGACAGCGAGCCCAGCGCGATCCCGCGCGAGCCGAACCGCTGGGCGTAGACCGCGACGAAGATCAGCAGGACGAACACGACGCTGTCCAGCGGCGGCACCGCCGAGCCGACGCTCGCCGCCGTCAGCGACGCCGCACCGAGGACGAGCCCCAGCACCAGCGTCACCGCCTGCTTCCCCGGGGTCTCGTCGTTGACGGTGAAAGCCGAGGTCATCGCCGCGATCGCGGCGACCAGGATCACCGTGAGCGGCTGGTGGAACGGCAGGATCGCCAGTACCGCGACGATGATGCTGAGCACGGCCGAGAAACCGAGCCGGAGCCGGACCAGACCGGGATCGGAGGCGACCAGACGGTCGGTCGTGGCCTGGGTGATGCGGGAGATCATCGGGCGAGCAGCTCTCCTTGGGCGAGGGTGACCCGCCGGGCGGTGGACGAGGTGACGCGAAGACGGTATCTGGCGTGCCGTGCCGGCCCGGCGAGGGCGAACGGCCGCGTCTGACGGCGCCACCGGAACTTCTCGCCCTCGCGCTGGTCCAGCAGCGTCCAGTGCTCGCCGTCGTCGGATCCCTCCAGTACCCACGAACGCGGGTCACCCCGGCGGCTGCCCGAGGTCAGCGTGTACATCACGACCTCCCGCGACCCGTCCTCGACAGGGAACTCGATGACGGGTTCGCGCTCGAGGAAGGTGATCTCGGTCCTGGTGGTGTCGTCGAACAGGGGACCGTCGGCCACCGTGATGTCCGTGAGCGGTCGCGGGGCGGCGGGCTCGACGGGGGAGCGGCCCCAGTCCGACGGCTGCTCGCCCATCGTGAACTTCAGCACCGCGCCGTCGGCGATGGCGGAATGCGAGAGTGTGCTGGTGTCGTGCGGGTGTCCGTCGATCGTGAGCCCCTGGACGTACACGGTGTCGCCGGTGTTGCCGGGCGCCTCGACGACCAGGTCCTTCCCGTTCTCCAGATGGACGGTCGCCTTCGTGAACAGCGGCGCGCCGATCACGTACTCGGGGCTGCCCATCGCCAGCGGATAGAACCCGAGCGCGGCGAAGACGTACCAAGCGGACATCTCGCCGTTGTCCTCGTCGCCGGGATAGCCCTGGCCGAGATCGCTTCCGACGTAGAGCCGCCGCAGGACCTCACGCACGATCCGCTGCGTCTTCGACGGCGCGCCCGCGTAGTGATAGATCCAGGGGATGTGGTGAGACGGCTGGTTGGAATGTCCGTACTGTCCCATCCGGACGTCGCGGGCCTCGGTCATCTCGTGGATCAGCCCACCGTAGGAACCAGGTTTGCGGCCGGTCTCCGGGGTCGCGAAGAAAGCGTCCAGTTTGGACTCCAGCGCTTCGGTGCCGCCGTGCAGCGCGGCGAGGCCGGCACCGTCGTGGGGCACGGAGAACGCGGTGTTCCAGGAGTTCGTCTCGGTGAAGTCGCCGCCCCACGCCTCGGGGTCGTAGCCCTCGGCCGCGAAATGGCGGCTGCCGTCACGGTTGCGACCCTGGAAGAACCCGATCAGCGGATCGAAGTGGTTCGCGTACTGCTGTGCACGCTGCCGGAGGTACGCGGCGTCGTCGTGGTGCCCGAGCGCTTCGGCGAAATTGGCCAGGCCGAAGTCGTTGATGCAGCCTTCCAGCGCCCAAGACAGCCCTTCGTGGACCGACGTCGGCGTGAAGCCGAGGAAGATCGACTCGTGCAGGCCCTTGCGGCCGACGCTCTGCCCGCGCGGCGTCACCGTCGCGTTCTTCAGCGCCGCTTCGTAGGCGGCCTCGACGTCGAATCCGCGCACGCCTTTGAGGTACGCGTCGGCGAACGCAACGTCGGAACTGGTGCCGGTCATGAGGTTGGCGTAGCCGGGGGAGGACCAGCGCGAGATCCAGCCGCCTTCGCGGTATTGCTGGACGAACCCGTCGATCATCTTCCCGCACCGGCCTGGCGTGAGCAGGGCGTACGCGGGCCACGTGGTGCGGTAGGTGTCCCAGAAGCCGTTGTTGACGTACATCTCGCCGTCGACGACCTTCGCGCCGGTCCTGGTGCGCGTGCTTGGCCAGAGGCGGCGGACGACCGGGCTCGCGTGACGGACACCCTTCGGGGTGACCTCGTGCGCGGAGTTCGGATACAGGAACAGCCGGTAGAGGTTCGAGTAGAACGTGGTGCGCTGGTCCTCGGTCGCGCCCTCGATCTGGACCCGGTCCAGGACCCGGGCCCACTGTGCACGGGCCTGGTCACGGACCTGCTCGAAGGTCGTGCCCGCCGGGATCTCCTGGTCGAGGTTCCGCTTGGCCTGCGCGAGGCTGATCAGCGACGTCGCGATCCGCATCGTCACCTCGCCCGCGGCGAACTCCAGGAAACCGGTCACCGTGCGCCACACCGGACGCCTGATCCTCGCGCCGCGTTCGGCCGGGACATCGAACTCGGCGTACACGAACATCCGCCGCGCCCCGGCCGACAACCGGCTGCGCACCCAGGTGTGGCCGGTGACCACGCCGTTCGCCGCGTCGAGCCGCAACCCGCCCCGGTTGCGGGCGTTGTCGAACAGCAGCCATCCGCGATCACCCGGGAAGGTGAAGCGGAACAGCGCCGCGTGATCCGCCGGGGCGATGTGGGTGGTGACGCCGTTGGCGAACCGGACACCGTAGTGATGCGGCCGGTCGATCTCGTCGTCATGGGAGAACGCGAGCGCGCGTTTGGTCCGGTCGGGCTCGACCGGGCCGATCCCCGGCATGACCTGGAAGGTGTGCCGGTCGCCCATCCACGGACTCGGCTGATGCGACAGCGCGAACGCCTGCAACGCCGGCCGGTTCGCGGCGTCGTTGTGCCGGTGGTAGCTGTAGATCCAGTTCGTGGCGCCCGCGTCGGTGACCGGGGTCCAGAAGTTGAAGCCGTGCGGGACCGCGGTCGCGGGGAAGTTGTTGCCCCGGGAGAACTTGTCGCTGGAATGCGTGCCGCGGGTGGTGCGGACGTGGTCGACCGGCTCGCGGGCCTCGATCGCGCGTTCGGCGATCCGGACGTCGTCCACCCAGCCCGTGCCCTCGCCGTCCGGCGGCTCGCTGACCAGGACGATCCGGGCGATCCGCCGTCCGGCGAACTCACCCAGCCGGCAGCGCACGAGGTTCCACTGATCCACGTACAACGTCTTGTCCAGGCCTTGCTCCGTGGCGCTGAACCCGGCCGACGTCCCGTCGGCGAACTCGACGTCCAGCGCCACGAAGGTGCCGCGGTAGTCGGGCACGGCCTCGGGGAAGACCACATAGGACAGTTCGGTGCGCGCGGTGACCTCGACGTCCACTTCGAACACGGTCGCGCGCAGCGTGTTCTCGTAGCGGAGGGCGTGCGCGCCGGTGAACCCGGCACCGGTCTTCGCGGTCGGCGACGACGCCGGGCCGGTACCGACGCGCAGGGCCGGATCCACCGGCTGCGGATCACCCGTTTCGAAGGAGGAGAAGAACCCGGTGATCGTCACCAGGCCACCGTAACTCGGACGCGTGAGCGCGGCTCGGTGTGCCGCATCGAGAGGACTAAACGCGTGAGGAAAGGAACTCCTCGAAGGTGCCAGCGCCGGTCGCGTTCTCCGGCGTCAGGTTCCCGCCCGCGCGGAACGCCCTGGCCGCCTTGCCCGGCAGCCACAGTGACACGATCGGCTTCCGGCGCCCGGCCGACCGCTGATACGCCTCCGCCAGGTCACGGGCGCTTCGCACCTCGGGGCCACCCAGGTCCGGCGCCCGCCCCGACGGCGGACCCGACACCAGCGCGACCAGCCTGTCCGCGACGTCGCCGGTGCTGACCGGCTGGAACCGGAATCCCGACGGCACGATCGTCACCGGCAGCCGCCGCTGCGCCGACGACATCCGCGCGACCAGCTCGTGGAACTGGGTCGCGCGCAGCACCGTCCACGGCAGACCGGACTCCTCGATCACCTTCTCGCAGGCCAGCTTCTCGTCGTAGTAGAAGAACCGGATCACGTCGATGCCGACGATCGAGATGTACACCAGATGCGGACCGCCCGCCCGCTTCGCCGCCTCGACCAGGTTCCGCGTCACCTGCTCGTCCCCGCGCCCCAGCGTCGACGCGCAATGGACGATCGCCGAGACACCGTCGACCGCCTCGGCGAGACCGTCACCGGTCTTCAGATCGCACCGCGCCCATCCGTTCGGCTCATCGGCGGGACGTGGCCGCCTGCTCATGATCCGGACCGGCCTGCCTCCGGCCACCAGCCGCCGCACCACCTCGCGGCCGAGGTCGCCGGTACCGCCGGTCACCAGAATCGGGTTCGTCACCTTGGTCCTCCGTTCACGAGAGCTTCCACCCTCAAGAACCGGCGGGCCACCCGGAACGTGACAGCTGTCCCGAAAGGAACGCGAGCTTCTCCGGATTCGCGACCGCGCGGAGCCCGCGGATCCGCCCGTCGACGACCTCGAACCCGAGGATGCCGAACAGGACGTCACCGGCCCTCGCGACCACCGCGGGTTCGCCGTTGACCTCGAGGATCCCGATCGACACCTGGCCGACACCGGCGAACATCCCGGCGTACAGCCGCGCGACCTTGGCCGCGCCGTGCACCGGACGCCGGGCCGCGGTGGCCTTGCCGCCGCCGTCCGACCACGCCGTGACGTCGGCGGTCAGCAGACTCTCCAAAGCGGGCAGATCGCCGTCCCGCGCCGCCGACAGGAAGCTCTCGACCAGCTTTTCGAGTTCGAAACCCGTCGCTCAGGCGAGCGGTCAAGCGCCTTTCGCGCGCGGCTGTGCAGCTGGCGCGAGTTGACCTCGGAGACGTCGAGGATCGCGGCGATCTCACGATGGCTGTAGGCGAAGGCCTCCTTCAGCACGAACACCGCCCGCTCGACCGGGCTGAGCTGCTCCAGCAACACCAGCATCGCCAGCGACACCGAATCCCGCTGCTCCGCGGTCTCCAGTGGGCCGAGCACGTCGTCCGAGGTCAGGACCGGTTCGGGCAGCCATGGCCCGACATACCGCTCCCGCTGTGCCCTGGCCGAGGTCAGCCGGTTCAGGCAGAGATTGGTGACCACCTTCGCCAGCCACGCCCGCGGCGACGCGATCGACTCCCGTTCGGCGCCCGCCCACTTCGGGTAGGCGTCCTGAACGACGTCTTCCGCCTCCGCGGCCGATCCGAGCAGGCGGTACGCGAGCCCGAACATGACAGGCCGCAGCCGCTCGAATTCCGTCGCGCCGTCCATTTTCCCCTACGAATCCCGCTCAATCCACTGTGGACACCCCTTCGGCGAGGGTACCGCTCACCGGGATCGCCGTACCTGATCGGCGCTGATGCCACCGTGACCGTATCGGTACGAATGAAACGTCTGCGTCACCACCGAGAGAGGGGTCTGGAGTGACGTCAAGTTCGTCGCGTTCGCGTGCCTCGTTGTGCGCCGCGACCGCCATCACAGTATTAGCGCTGGTCACAGCGCCCCAAGCCGGCGCGGCACCGGCGCCGGGCGCGGTGCACACCACGCCGGACAGATCCGGGAAAGACGTCGATGTCCGCGACACGGCGAGAACCAGCCCGCGCGTCCTCGCCGCGCGGGACCGGCTCACGGCGTCCCGTGCGACGTCCGTCACGAAGGCACGGGCGGAACTGGGACACCAGGCCCTGCTCGACTTCGACGAGCTGACCGGCACGCCCCGCGTCCTGGCCCGTACCGACGGCTTCCTCACCGGGCCGAGCGGCGCGTCACCCCACGACATCGTGCTGAACTACCTGCGGGAAAAGGAAGGACTCGTCGGTCTCAGCGCCGGCGACACCGCGAAACTGAACCTGCGCAAGGACTACGTCGACGTCGAAGGCACGCACCATCTCTCCTTCACCCAGTCCGTCGGCGGAATCCCCGTGTTCGGCAACGGGTTGAAGGCGCACGTCACCAAGGACGGCAGGCTGATCCAGCTGGACGGCGCGCCCGTGCGCGATCTTCCCGCCTCGCTGGGCGCGACGACGTTGGCCGCCCCGGCCCCGGACTCCAAGCAGGTCGCGTTCCTGACCGGCGACGGGCTCCGCCCCGCCTGGTACACGCTGACCAAACCCGCCGTGGACAAGATGTTCCAGGAGGTGACCGACGCCGGCACCGGAAAGCTGCTCTACCGCAAGAACCTGGTGAACCACGCCAACGACGACGCCGCCGGTGCCAAGGGGCTCGCCTGGGAGGCCCAGCCAGGCCCGCAGAAGCAGGTCGACCTGAGCCAGAAGGGCTGGCTGCCCACCGACGCCAAGACCCTGGACGGCAACGTCGCGCACGTCGCCGCCGACGTCAACGGCGACCTGAAATTCCAGCCGCAGGAGGAGATCGGCCGGAACACAGACGGCACCTTCCGTTACCGGTTCACCGACTTCACCGCCGTCGTCGGCCCGCCGTGCTCGGCGGCGAGGCCGTGCTCCTGGGACCCGAAGACCCCGGGCTCGTGGGCGAAGAACCGGGAACAGAACGCCGTGCAGGCACTCGCGTACGTCGGAAGCTTCCACGACCACCTCGCGTCCTTCCCGATCGGCTTCACCCGGCAGGCGGGCAACTTCGAGAAGGTCGACGGCGACGCCGTCCAGGTCCACACCCTGCTCGGCGCGCAGGAACCGGGCTACTACGACAACGCGTTCATGGGCACCCCGCCGGACGGGCAGCCGCCGACGATGGGGATGTTCCTGTTCCACGACCCCAGGAATCCCGACGACCCGTTCCTCGCCGCGAACTCCGCCGACGACGCCACGATCATCCACCACGAATACGGCCACGGCCTGTCCAACCGGCTCGTCGTCGACGCGCAGGGCAACTCCACGCTCAACTCCTTCCAGTCCGGCGCGATGGGCGAGGCGTGGAGCGACTGGTACGCCTTCGATTACCTCGTCGGACGCAACGCGGTCAAGGACACCTCGGCTCCCGGTGAACTCCTCGGCGGCGACTACGTCAGCAACGGTGTCCCCCTCGCCCGCACCCAGCCGCTGGACTGCCCGGTCGGCGCCGGCGCGCCGCAGTGCCCCGGCACGCCAGGGGCAGGCCCCGGTGGCTACACCTACGGCGACCTCGGCCGGATCATCGGCTTCCCGGAGGTCCACGCCGACGGCGAGATCTGGGCGAGCGCGCTGTGGGACATCCGCTCGGCGCTGGGTGTGCAGCTGACGCGGGCGCTGGTCACCCGCGCGATGGAGCTTTCGCCCGCGTCGCCGTCCTTCCTGGACATGCGGAACTCGATCCTGCAGGCCGACACGGTGATCAACGGCGGCCGTGCGCACGCGAAACTGTGGAAGGCGTTCGCGGCGCGCGGCATGGGCTACTTCGCCGGTTCGATCACCGGAGCCGACACCGCACCGGCCGAGGACTTCTCCACGCCGCCGCCCGCGGGCACGCCGACCGGGACCGTGACCGGCAAGGTCACCGACCGCGAAGGCGGGGCTCCGATCGCGGGTGTCGCCGTGCGGTTCAGCGGGCACGACTCCGGGTTCGCCGGTTCGCTGTCCGCGGTCACCGACGCGGCCGGCGTCTACACCATCCCCGGCGTGCTCCCGGGCACCTATCCGAAGGTCTACGCGCACGGAGGTGGCGCGGACGGCGAGGTCCGCGCGGTCTCGGTGCGGTCGGGGACCACCAAGGTCGACTGGTCGCTGCGGTTCAACTGGGCATCCAGCGGCGCCGGGGCCGGCGTCACCGCGTTCAACGGCGAGGACTTCACCCAGTACGGCTGCGGCCCTGGCGATCTACTGGCCTCGTCGGTGCTCGGCGGGGGCGGCTGGTCGACCGACAAGGTCATCCGCCCCGACGGCACGGTCGAGTCGCGGTTCGTCACGATCCGGCTCGGCAAACCGGTCAACGTCAGCGCCATCGAGATCGACCCGGCCAACGTCTGCGGCGACGACCCGCCCGCCGCGGCCAAGGACGTCACCGTCGAAACCTCGGTGGACGGCACGACATGGGTGAAGGCGGGCACCGGTGACTTCAAGCCCGCCGATCTGAACAAGCTCACCGCGCTCCAGCTCGCGCCGGGCAGCGCGACCGGTGTGCGGTTCGTGCGGCTGACCGTTTCGTCCAACCAGCTGTCGTTCTATCCGGACAGGACCTGTTCGCCGCAGCCCACGACGGCCGGGTGCCTGTACCTGGACGTGCAGAAACTGGCGGTACGGGGCGCTTCCGCCTGACCTGCCGCGATCGGCAGACCGATCGGAAGTGCTGTCGCGAAAGCCACCTTCGGGACATCAGACGTCCCGAAAGTGGCTTTCGCGACATGCTCACCAGGGCGGTGCCGGGTCCGGCCAAGCCCAGCACCCGGCAGAACCCCGCCCGCCGAGTACATGAAGGTCCCCTTCCTTGCGCNCCCCCCCCCCCCCCCCCCCCCCCCCCCCCCCCCCCCCCCCCCCCGACACTCGACGGTTGGCCGTCGGAGGACGACTCGCGTGATCAGGTGGACGACAAGCCGTGTCGTCCGTCCAATCACGCGTGTCGTCCACCTGATCACAGGAGTCGTCCTTCTGATCACGAGTGCAGTAGGATCGAGGCATCGGGGTAGAAACGTGCTCTCCTCGACTGGGCACGCGCATACGCGGTATCGAACGAACCGTCACTCCTTCACTTCGAAGGAGTCGACCTTTGCGTTCCCCTGTTCAGAACCGTTCCCTGCGCGAAGCATGGCCCGCGCTGGCCGGGCTATCGGCCGTGTTCCTGGTCGAAATGCTCGACAACTCGATCCTCAACGTCGCGTTGCCGACCATCGGCCGTGAACTCTCCGCCTCGACGACCACCACCCTGCAATGGGTGACCGGCGCGTACTCCGTCGTGTTCGGCAGCCTGATGCTGGCCTTCGGCGCGCTGGCCGACCGGGTGGGCAGGCGCAAGATCATGCTCACAGGGCTCGCCCTGCTCGGCATGGCGAGCCTGGCCACGCTGCTCGTCACCGCCGCGTGGCAGCTCATCGCCGTCCGCGCGCTCATGGGTGTCGCGGCCGCGATGACAACCCCGGGATCACTCGCCCTCGCGTTCCGCCTGTTCGACGAGGACGTCCTGCGCGTCCGCGCCACCACACTGATCTCGACCGTGGGCCTGATCGGCCTCGCCGTCGGCCCCACCGCCGGAGGGCTCGCGCTCACCGTCGCGCCGTGGCACGCACTGCTGCTGGTGAACGTGCCGGTCGCCGCGCTCGCGTTCCTCGGTATCCGGGCCGGTATCCCCGCCGACGATCCCGCCGGGCTGCACCGCGATCCGATCGACGTCGCCGGTGCGATGCTGGGAACGGCGACGATCGTCCTCGCGCTGCTCGCCCCGACGCTCTTCATCGAAGCGGGCACGGCCTCGGCTCTGCCCTGGGGTGCCACCGTGGCCGCGCTCACCGCCGGAACCTGCTTCGTCGTCCGCGAGAAGACCGCCCGGCACCCCCTGCTCGACCTGAAACTGATCGCGCGCCCGCTCGTGTCCAGCGGACTGGCGCTCAAAGCCGCGGCGGGGCTGGCGACCGCCGGGCTCGGCTACCTCGTGACCCTGCAGCTCCAGTTCGGTCTCGGCTGGGCACCCGCCCAAGCCGCGCTGGGGATGCTGCCCCAGGTCGTCGTCCTCATCGCCGGCGGCGCCCTCATCGGCCCGCTGATCACCCGCGTCGGTCTCACCAAGGCCGCCTGGCTCAGCGCCGCCGCGGTGGTGTGCGGGCTCACGGTCTACACCGTGTTCGGCGGGCTCGGCTACGTCTGGATCGCCGTCGCGCTCGCCCTCGTCGCGGCGGGGATGCGCGTGGTCGGTGTCGTGGCGGGCACCAACGTCATGCGCGGCCTGCCCTCGAACCGGACCACCATCGGAGCCGCGCTCGTCGACACCGCCAGCGAGGTCACCACCGGGATCGGTATCGCGCTCAGCGGCACCATCCTCGCGCTGGTCTTACCCGGCGCCTTGACGGCGGCTCGGCAGTCGGCCGACTTCCCGAAGGCGATCACCTGCGCCGGTCTCGCGCTCACGCTGCTGGCCGCGGCGCTGGTCGGCTTCGGCCTCCTCCGCGGCCGGCGCCCCGAATAGACGTGAAGGCCCCCTTCACTGCGTCTAGCGCAATGAAGGGGGCCTTCACGTACTTACCGGAGGACTACAGCTTCGCGCACTGCCCGGCGGCCGGGCCGCGGACGGTGTTCTGCAGGTCGTAGTCCGTCGGAGCGGGGGAGTTGGCCGCGCACGCCAGAGGTCCGCCGATCGTGCTGGCAGTCAGCACCGGCCCCTTGTTGCCCGTCAACGCCACCGGCCCGCCGATCTCGGTCAGCTCGATCGAGACCGTCCCGGTCGTCCCGGTGATCGCCACCGGGCCGCCCACCTTCGTCCGGTCCAGCACCACCTGCGCCGCGCCGGTCGCCGTCAGCGGACCGGAGATCGAGCCGCCGCGGACGATCAGGCTCGCCCCCGCCGACACCGACACCGGACCGGAGATCGTCGCACCGTCCACACAGGTCACCCCGTTCCGCACGGTCAGCGGACCCTTGCGCTCGCCGGTGATCGTCTGCGCGCACGCCGCGTCGGGCTTGCCAAGCACCTCGAACTCCGACAGCGACGCCTCGCCACCCGTGGTCGCGGTGACCTCGAGCCGGTAGTAGGCGTAGTGCGCCGGATTCGCGATCTTGAACGCCCTGGTCTGCTGACGCCACTGGAACGTCTGGTCGGCCCGCTGATCCGCGACCGCCCACGTCTTCCCGTCGTAGGAGCCCTTCAGCACCCAGCTCTTCGCGTCACCCGCGCCCTTGCCCGAAGTCAGCGTGTAGAACGAACCAGCCTCGTTCGTCGAAGGCACCTGGTACTGGATCGGCGCCTTGACCTTCGCCTCGGTCCGCGACGTGTTGTCGAAGAACGCGGCGTCCCCGCCGGAGACCGGCTTGGTCAGGTCGTGCACCGGGGTCGGCACCGCATCGCCCTTGGTGATCGACTTCGGCGCGTCGTCCGGGCCGGTTCCCCACGACGACGGGTTCGGACCCATGTCGAAGTCGAGCGTCCCGCCGTTTGCGATCGCCGAATGCGGCAGCGACGTCGACGTCTGTGCCTTGCCGTTGACCTTCAGGCCCTGCACGTAGACGTTCTTCGCGCTGTTCTTCGGCGCGTTGACCACGATCTTCTTGCCGCCGGGTAGGTTCACGGTCGCCTTGGTGAACAGGGGCGAGCCGATCGCGTAGTCCGAGCTGCCGACCTGCAGCGGGTAGAAGCCCAGCATGCCGAACAGCCACCAAGCCGACTGCTCACCGTTGTCCTCGTCACCGCCGTAGCCCTGGCCGAGCTCACTGCCGACGTACAACCTGGCCAGCGCCTCGCGGACCTTCGCCTGCGTCTTCGACGGCTGACCCGCGTAGTCGTACATGTAGAGGGTGTGATGCGCGGCCTGGTTCGAGTGCGCGTACATGCCCATCCGCACGTCTCGCGCCTCGGTCATCTCGTGGATGACTCCGGGGTAGGTGCCGAACTTGAGCCCCTGCTCCGGCTTGGCGAAGAACTCGTCCAATTTGGACGCCAGCCCCGCCTTGCCGCCGAAGAGGTTCGCCAGGCCCTGACCGTCCTGCGGAACCGAGAACCGCATGCCGTAGGCGTTGGTCTCGGTGTAGTCGATACCCCAGACCTCCGGGTCGAACTCCTCCTTGCTCCTGGTGAACTTGCCTGCCGCGTCACGGCCCTGGAAGAAGCCGACACTCGGGTCGAACACGTTCACGTACTGGGTGGCCCGCTCGGTGAAGTACCCGTAGTTGTCCAGGTACTCCTGCTTGCGCGGATCGTTCGCCGGAGCCTCGTCGTGGAGCTTCTTCGACATGTTCGCGATCGCGTTGTCGTTGACGTAGCCCTCGATCGCCCACGAGAACCCGTGGTCCGCGGTGTTCGGCGCGTATCCGAGGAACGTGCCCTCGTCGATGCCCTTGCGGCCGACCGCGCCGTTCGGCGGGGTCACCGTGGCGTTCTTGATCGCCGAGTCGTAGGCCGACTGGACGTCGAAACCCTTGACCCCCTTGAGATAGGCGTCCGCGAACGCGGCGTCCGAACTGGTCCCGGTCATCAGATCCGCGTAACCGGGGGAGGACCAGCGCGAGATCCAGCCGCCGTCACGGTACTGCTGCACGAAACCGTCGACGAGCCTGCCCGCTGTGTCCGGGCTCAGCAACGAATACGCCGACCACACCGTGCGATAGGTGTCCCAGAACCCGTTGTTGACGTAGAACTCGCCGTCGACCAGTTTCGCCCCGGTCTGGGTCGGCGTGTCCTGACCGGCCTTGGGCGACACCGGGCTCGCGTACCTCTTCACCGGCTTCTCGACGGTGCCGACGTTCTCGAAGCCCGAGTTCGGGTACAGGAACAGGCGGTAGAGGTTGGAGTACAACGTGATCAGCTGGTCCTTCGAGGCACCTTCGACCTCGATGACCTTGAGCTTCTCGTCCCACGCGTTCTGCGCGGTGTCGGCGACGGATTCGAGCGTCGCGTTCGGGGCGAGCTCCTGCTCCATGTTCTTCTTCGCCTGGTCCACACTGATCAGCGACGTCGCGATCCGCATGTTCACCGTCTTGTCGGCACCCGCGTCGAACTTCAGGTAGCCGAGGACGTTGTCCCGCTTCTGGTCACCCGAACCGGTCGACAGCTTCGAACCGGCGGTCACCGGCTTGTCGAAGGTGGCGTAAACGAACATCCGGGTCGCACCCGCCGACAGCCCGCTCTTCACGTCGCTGTATCCGGTGATGGACCGGCCCGCCGGGTCGAGGGTCAGCCCGCCGTTGTTGTTGACGTTGTCGAAGATCAGGTTCGAGTCCGCCCCGGGGAACTTGAAGCGGTACAGCGCCGCGTGATCGGTCGGCGCGACCTCGGCCTTGATCCCGTTCTCGAAGTCGACACCGTAGTAGTGCGCCCGTGCGGTCTCGTTGGAGTGCTTGAACGGCAGCTTCCGCGCCTCACGGTCCGGATTCGGCACGCCGGACGCGGTCGAGGGCAGGAACTGGAAGGTCTGCCGGTCCGCCATCCACGGGCTCGGCGCGTGGCTCGCGGAGAACGCCTGCAGCGCCGGGAGGTTCTGCTCGTTGTTGCGCGAGTGGTACGAGTACATCCAGCTCAACGTGCCCGCGTCGGTCGTCGGGATCCAGAAGTTGAACCCGTGCGGGACCGCGGTCGCGGGCATGTTGTTGCCGCGCGAGAACGACCCGTTCGACAGCGAGCCGCGCGTGGTCAGCACGTTGTCGGACGGGCGAAGGCTCGCCGGCGGCGTCGGCGTCGCCGAGACCTTGATGTCGTCCAGCCAGCCCTGCAGCGACCCCGGGCCGTCTGCGTTGTCGTAACCGACCAGGATCCGGTCGACCGTCTTGCCCTTGGCGACCACGCCGATCTGCGAGCGCACCAGGTTCCACTGGTTGGTGTAGAGCACCTTGCTCGCGCCCTGGCCCTGCGGGGAGAGCCCGAAACCGTACTGGTCGACCGCGCCGAGCTGGCTCAGGTAGGTGCCGTCGGTGAACGCCAGGTCCACCGCGACGTTCGTGCTCGGGTACTTGAGGTCGCCGCGGATGAACTCCGGCTGCACCTTGTACGACAGCTCCGAGGTCGCCGCCACCGGGATGTCGACGTCGAAGATCTTGTTGTACGACCAGCCGTGCCCCGGCGCCTTGTGGCTGCCGGAGTAGCGGAACGCGCGCAGGCCGGTGAACCCGACCCGGTTCTTGCTGGTGTAACCGCTGCCCGGGCCGCTGTCGGTGAAGCTGCGCATGTTCGGCAGCGCCGGCGGGGCCGGGTCCTCGTTGGCCAGCAGCAGCTCCGAGAGCTGCAGGATCGGGCCCCCGTTGTTCTTGGTGATCTCGAGCCGGAAGAACTTGTACGCGGCGCTCGCGGCGGCGAGACGGTACTCCTTCTTCTGGAACGGCTCGCTGAACTTCTGCCCGGTCTGCCGGTCCAGATCGGTCCAGGACTTGCCATCGGCCGAGCCCTGGAGCGTCCAGTCCTGCGGGTTGCGGTTGTCGAAGTCGTTCGCCGACGACAACGCGTACCGGGTGATCGACGTCGGCTCGGACAGCGTGATCCGCGCCCAGCCGGTCGGGGTCCAGGCCAGCCACTTGGTGTCGGTCGACCCGTCGACCAGGTTCGCCACCCCCTCGTTCGGGGTGTTCTCGCTGTTGGCGGAGACCTCGGTGACCTTGCCGCGGATGTCACCGGGGATGGTGGTGGCGTTCGCGCCGTCGACACCGAACGCCTTCGGCTTGCCGGACGGGTCGACGTCGACGGTGTCGCTCCACGTCGGCTCCGGTTCGCCCGGCTCGAACGAGGAGTAGAAGTCCGGTGGGACCTCTTCGGCCGCGGCGGTGGCGGGGAGGGCTACCAGCCCGGACGCCACGACCGTGGCACTCAGAAGGCTGCAGACCCAGGGTCTGACGCTTCGGGGCATCGTTGCACCAATGCTTTCTCACAGGGGGACCGGTGACGCCAAGAGAGAAAAACTCGGTTGTGACATCGATGTCAAGACACCCGGACAAACCTGGCCCGAACTGGACAACCCGGATGCCCGGAAACCTGGTGGACAACCGACGAGGCCGGGGCCAGGGTGAAGACACGACTGAAGCCGATCCGGGAAACTGGGGTGGGGATATGCGGCGGTTGTCCATGCTCGGCGTGGCAGCGCTCGTCACGGCAGGCTCGATACTCACGGCACCGGCGGCCACCGCCGGTGAGACGACCTTCCGCCCGGTGCGCACCTGCGCCGACCTGGTGCGGACCTATGACGTCCCCGGCGCGGTCACGCACGTCGAGACCGCGACCGTGGTGCCCGCGACGGCGACCGAACCGGAGAACTGCGACGTCCGCGGCTACGTCGAACCGGCGGTGCGGTTCCAGCTGCGGCTGCCGACCAAGACCTACGCGGGGCGGTACCTGCAGTTCGGCTGCGGCGGCTTCTGCGGGGTGGTCAACACGCCTCCGTTCGCCGATTGCGGCCTCCCGCACGGCGGCGACGTCGCGGTCGCGGCCACCGACGACGGGCACGTCGGCAAGACCCCGGCCATCGTCGACGACGGCAAGTGGGCAGAGAACGATCAGGCCGCGCGCGACGACTTCGCCTTCCGCGCACCGCACGTGGTCTCGAAGGCCTCCAAGCGCCTGATCACCCACTTCTACGGCGCTCCGCCGAAGAAGTCGTACTTCAGCGGTTGCTCTGACGGCGGTCGTGAAGCGCTGTTGCTCGCGCAGCGCTACCCCCACGACTTCGACGGCATCGTCGCCGGCGCGCCGGCCGGATACTGGGGGCCGCTGCTCGGCGTCTACCAGACCTGGCTCGCCAAGGTGAACACCGGCGCCGACGGCAAACCGATCCTGACCGAAGACAAACTGCCGGCCCTGCACGCCGCCGCACTGTCCACTTGCGACAAATCCGACGGTCTCGGCGACGGCGCCATCGACGATCCGCGCACCTGCCGCTTCGACCCGGCCACGATCGCCTGCCCGCCGGGCACCGACAACGCGGGCTGCCTCACCACCGCGCAGGTCGAAGCCACCAAGAAGATCTACGCGCCGCCGACCGACGAACGCGGCCGCAAACTGTACCCGGGCGGCCAGACCGTCGGCTCCGAACTCTCGTGGTACGGCTGGATCATCCCGTCGCCGGAAACCGGCGGAATCCCGTTCGCGCACGCGCTCGCCGACAACTATCTGAAGTACATGGCTTACCCGATCGGGACACCGCATTCGTCGGTCGAGAAGTTCGGCTTCACCGCCCGTGAATTCGACAGGCTGACCCCGGAAGGCGTCCGCTCCAACGCGATGTCGACGGATCTGCGCGAATTCCGGCGTGCGGGCGGGAAACTCGTGATCTGGCACGGCTGGGCGGACCAGGCGATCCCCGCCGCGGGCAGTATCGACTACTACGAACGGCTCACCCGCGCCAACGGCGGCCCCGCCGCGACGCGGGACTGGGCGCGGCTGTTCATGGTGCCCGGCCTGTACCACTGCGCGACCGGCGACAAGCTGACCGAATACGACCCGCTGAAGGAACTCGTCTCCTGGGTCGAGCGCGGCACCGCGCCGGACCGGACGATCGCCACCGGCCGCAACACCGACGGCAAGGTCTTCCGCACGCGGCCGGTGTTCCCGTACCCGCTGCAAGCGAAGTACGACGGCACCGGAAGCGTCGACGACGCGGCGAACTTCGTGCCTGTCCCGCCTGCGCGGCCCTCGCACGATCTTGTGAACTGGGCGGGGAACGGGTTGTACGGGAAGGCGGGGCCGGTCGCTCCGTAGTGGTCCGTGAAGGCCTCCTTCCCTACCTTCAGGGTAGGCAAGGAGGCCTTCACGGACNGGGAGACGGAGCAGGCGGTCGTCGCGGTCAAGACGGCCTTCTACGACCAGTTCCTGCCCGCCTCGTGAACGTGGCGAGCACCTGTCCGTGAAGGCCTCCTTCCCTACCTTCAGGGTAGGCAAGGAGGCCTTCACGGACCGGTACCTCAGGAGAGGACGCCGTCCAGCAGCCGTACCCGCCGGTCCGCGATCCGGTGCACCTCGTCGTCGTGCGTCGCCACGATGACCGCCGCGCCCTCTTCGGCGCAGCGCCGCAACAGCCGAAGCACCCGTGGCGTGCTCCCGGCGTCCAGATGCGCCGTCGGCTCGTCGGTGAGCAGAACCCGAGGCCGCCCGCTGACCGCCCTGGCGAGCGCGACCCGCTGCTGCTGCCCGAACGAGACCTCGAGCGGGTAGCGGTCCCCGAGATCGCCGATCCCGAGTTCCTCCAGCAGATCCGAAACCCGCGTGTGGATGTCCTTCGCGCTGGGCTTGGGGACGTCGGACCGGAGCCTCAACGGCAGCGCCACGTTCTCCGCGATGGTCAGTTCGTTCGCGAGGCCGAGTGCCTGCGGCAGGACGGCGCAGGTGTGCCACGGCGGCGCGCCCGCTATCGGGACGCCGTCCAGGAGGACACTGCCGGAATCGGGCGAGTCGAAACCGCACAGCAGCGCCAGCAGCGCGCTCTTGCCGGAACCCGACCGGCCGGACACGGTGACCAGTTCGCCCGCGGCCACCCGCAGTTCGAGCCCGCGCAGGACTTCGACGTCCCCGCTGGGATGGGGGAACCGGCGGCGCAACCCGACGGCCTCGAGGGCGGGTTCCGCCATCACGGCACGACCTCCCGTTCTTCGACTTCTTCCAGTCTGCCCTTGTGCATCCGCGCGACGCGGCTGCCGAGTTCGATGAGCCGGTCGTCGTGCGACGCGACGATGACGGCGAAATCCTGACCCGCCAGGTACTTCAGGGTGTCGAGCACCCGGTCGGCGGAGCCTTCGTCCAATTGGGACGTCGGCTCGTCGGCGAGCACGACGGTCGAGCGGCGAGCCAGGGTGCAGCCGAACGCGAGCCGTTGCTGCTGCCCGCCCGACAGTGCGGAGATCCGCCAGCTGCCGGTCCCGCCGAGCCCCAGCTGTTCGAGGATGTCGTCGGGCAGGCATTCGGTCCCGGCCGATTCGGCGGCTGCGCGCAGATTGTCCGCGACGCTCAGATACGCGAGCAGGTTGTCGGTCGGGTTCTGGAACACCAGGCCGAGATGGGTCCGCCGCAGCGCCCGCCGGTCACGATGCCGCAGCTTGCCGGTTTCGCTGCCCTGGAACGAGATCGTGCCCCGCACGGGCTGTTCGAAGAGGCCGAGCGTCCGCAGCAGGGTGGACTTGCCGGAGCCGGAGGGCCCCGCCAGCACGGTGATCCCGCGCGCCGGGATGTCGAAGGTGACGTCTTCGACGCCGGTGACCGTGCCCGCCGGCGTCTGGTAGTCGACGCCGATCCCGCGCAGCCGGAAGATCGGTTTCTCAGGCACGGATCAACTCCGCGGTCCGGGCGGTGCGCACCGAGCGCATCGCGATCCAGCCCGCCAGCGCCACGACGAGCACACCGACGGCGAGTACGGTCAGGGCGAGCGGGGTCGGGTCGGGCAGCGCCGATTGCGGCGGGAGGAACGTCGCCGGATCGAACCGCGGCACCGAAAGCCCCGCGACCGAGACACCGCATACGACGCCGATGACCACGGCCAGCCCGCTGAGGGTGCCCAGTTCCATCAGATGGCTCGCCAGCAGGGCACGTGGCCGCATCCCCATCCGCAGCACCAGTGCCCCGGCGAGCGCGTTCTGCCGTCGCCGGACTTCGACCGCGACCAGCAGCGACAGCACGGCCACCACGCCGAGTACGGCCCCGAGCAGGGCCATGAACGAGAACGTCCACGACACCACGTAGAAGGGGAGCGCGTCGAGCGCGGACTCACGGGTGACGCGGTTGACCGCCGTCATCACCCCCACGGAGGCCAGCGCTTCGGTCACCTGCGTCATCGACGAGCTGGAGAGCACGCTCCACTTGGGCACGGTGCGCAACTGCGCCTCGGTGAGCGATTCCCGCGAGATCACGTACCCGGCCTTGGTGCCGATGATCGGGAACATCGGCAGCTCGCCGATCACCTCGGCGTCGGCGAGACCGGCGGGCAGCCTGGTCTTCTGGGCGGTGTCGTGTCCGATCCGGATCGCCGGGACCCCGGTGCCAGGGCTCGACAGGCCGGTCATCAACCGGTCGACCTCGGCGCCGTCGAGCGGACCGAGCGTGGCGGCCTGCCGGAAGGTCCGCGGGTCCACGACCAGCACGACGTTGCCGGTGCCGGTCAGCTCGCCGACGATCGTGGTGCCGCCGTCCAGCGAGGCGGGCAGCGAGACCTTCCCGGTGCCGACGACGCTTTCGGTGTCGACCCTGGTCTCGGCCCCGACGAAGATGGCGGACTTCGTCTGCAGGGCCTCTTCCTGACCGCGCGCGATGCCGATGCCGGTGGCCAGGGTCCCGATGGCGAGCGTGCCGATCACGAGCACACCGGTCACCGGCGCGCGGGCACTGGCGAGCCGCCGGATCGCCAGCTGCAACGCGGGCCGGGACCACAGCCGCGCGCGATGCGACGCGTGCAGGGCGAGCCAGGCCAGTCGTGCGGCGACGAGCCCGACCGTCAGGACGACGAACACCGGATACGTGAGCGCGAGCGGGTCGACCTGGGGGAGCGGATTGCCGATCCGCGACCCCTTGCTGTAGTCGACGAGCCGGTTCCAGCCGAGCAGGGCGACACCGGCGGTGAGCAGTTCCCAGGGGAAGAAGGCCAGGAACTTCATCTTCTTGCGCCGTCCGGAGCGGACCCGGCCGAGTTCGAACTCCCGATGGGTGCGGACGGAGATCACCCCGGCGAGCAGCACCAGCGAGACGAGCAGGATCGCGGCCGCGACGAGCGATCCCCAGAACGTCGCGCCGTCGTCCAGTTCACCCGGTGGCCCGTAAAGCCCGAGCAGCAACCGGGCGAGCACCGCGCCCGCCGCACCACCGGCGACGATCGGGAGCCCGAGTTCGGCGACCGCGAGCAGCCCCAGCGCCCCGGGACCGCTGCCCCGCGCGGACAGCAACCTCAGCTGCGGGTGCCGCCGCTGGTACCACTGCAACGCGACCGTGCCGATCCCCGCGCAGCCGACGAGGATGCTGATGGCCGCGAGCGGCAGGATCGAGATCAGGACGTTCGATTCCGCCTGCTTGCTGATCTGGACCGAGCGCTCGAACGGTAGCGACCCGACGATCGCGTCTCCGAGGCCGCGGGAGCCCAGATCCGCCTTGACCGCGGCGATGAGGGCCTTCCCGCGTTCCTCCAGGTCCTCGGCCTCGCTCACCGTCTTGGGCGGAGCCTCGTAGAACGACATGTGCAGCGTCTTGATCATCGGGATGCCCAGCGCGCGGACCGTGTCGTCGAAGGTCTTGCCGTCGTTGGCGAACATGACCGAGTCGAGCGGGTCGTTGGCGAGCCTGCTCACGACGGCGTTCCGCTGCTGTGAACACCACCAGCGCGGTGCCGGGTCGGGAAGGTCCCGGTACAGCCCGGTCACCGGAGGTATCGGGGTGCCCTGGATGCTCGGCGTGGCCCCGACCTTGATGTTCTCCGCCCCGGCGACGACGGTGCCGAGCAGGAAACCGGAGCCCGCGGATCCGCTCGTCACGTCGAGATGGCCCTGCGCCGCCTGGTCACGATGGGCGAGCACGACCTTGTAGTTGGGGTCGCCGTTGAACTCGGTGCCGAAGAGGTACGGCGTGTAGCGGGAGGTGACCGGCGCGGGGAAGCCGTGTGCCGGGGCGTTCCGGCGGACCGAGTCGACGACCTGCGGAGCCACCGCTGCGGGCACGTTGTCCTTGCTGAAGACCGGCCCGTAGTAATCCGGGCACACGATGCCGGACTGGTACGTGACGGCCGCGCCACCCGAGGCCGAGGCCTGCAGGACGGCGGCGGTGCCGAGGAAACAGGCCAGCAAGGCCGTCACCGCGGCGATGATCAAAGTCAGGGGACTGGTCAGTGCCGCTTTCGGAGCCGCTCGCCACGGCATTGTCACCCTGGGCCCGCCGGGAGCCCCCCACCTCACCCGCATGGATACGCACGCTACCGGTCACGGCGCTCTGATGACAGGAAGGAATCACTGTTTGTTGCTGACGTGAAGTAAGGTCTGGTCCATTGTGGTGACACGGGTGCGTTGTCACTGACTGTCCGTCACCAATTGGTCGATCGGCGTTGTCTCACCCTCCTCACTCTCCGCCGAGAATGCGGTTTCTCCGAGTGCCGTGACGATCACGCAGGTGATCCGGTCGACGTCGACCCGTTCGGCTTTCGGCAGGGGAGCGCCCACCGATCGCCGCGCGGCGGCCGCGGCACCGAGCAGCCGCGCGGCCAGGGGATACGAGCCGGCCGCCGCCTCCGCGCCGGCCAGGCCCTCGAGACCGAGGGCGATCGCACGGGGGTCCTCGCTGTGGCGAGCGATCGCGAGACCGTCCAAGTGGAGCCGTTTCGCCGCCGCCGCGTCGCCGCGTTGCTCGGCGATGAACCCGAGCTCGGCGAGGATCAGGGTGCTGCCCGCTTCGGACTCCACGCGGCGATGCCAGTCCAATATGGACAGCAGCCGCAGCTCGGCCTCGTCGAACCGCCCCTGACGCCGTGCGCCGAGCGCGAGCCCTGTCTCGGCGTAGACCTCACCCGGTTTGAAGCTGTACTCGACGGCCAGCGTCCTGGCTCGCTCGTGGAACTCCTTCGCTGCTTCGAAGTCGCCAGTGAGCAGCGCCGTCCGGCCCAGCCACGACAATTTGTAGGAGACCTCCGGCCACAGCTCCAATTCCTCCGCGCGGCGAAGACTTTCCCGATGGACGCGGGCGGCGTGCTCGTAGTCCCCGGCGATCGACGCCAGCATGCCGATCACGAAGGAGGCCTGCAACCAGCCCCAGCGTTCGCCGAGCCCGTCGAAGATGGCGGCGCTCTGCGCGGCGATCCGGCCGCCTCCGGTGAGGTCGCCGCCGGCGATCAGGTGGGCCGCCCGGTCGCTCAGCGCGGCGGCGGCGCTCCAGTCGTCACCGATGTCGCGGGCGGTTTCCAGCGCGCCGAGCGTGAACTTCTCCGCCCGGCACAGGTCGCCGACCGTGGACCACGCGTAGCCGAGGAACCACAACGCCCGCGCCCGCACGAGAGGATCGGCGATACCCCACACGGTCTCGTCCGCCGCATCGCCGGTGCCGTCGAGCACGGCGATCCCGGTGCGCCAGGCGAGCGCCTGCGCGTACTCGTCTCCGGTGCCGGAATCGGTGGCCAGCACGAGGTCCAGCGAGCGCCGGACCTCGGTGAGCCGTCCACGGAGGTACCAGAACCACGACGTCGCGTTCACCAGCCGCAACGCGAGCCGATGCTCTCCTCGCCGTAGCAGCGTTTCCAGCGCGCGACGGGTGTTGGCCCCTTCGGCGTCCAGCCTGTCGAGCCAGCGCCGCTGCTCTTTCCCGCGCAGACCCGCGTCCCCGCGTTCGGCCAGCTCGACGTGGAAACGAGCGTGCCGCAAGTACAGGTCGTCGAGTTCGCCTGCCTGCTCGGCGTGCCCCAAGGCGTACGCGGACACGGACTCCAGCAGCCGGAACCGCGGTTCGCCCGACCGGCCCGGCCTGCTGACCACCAGTGACCTGTCGACCAGCCGGGACAAGAGGTCCAGCACGTCACCGGCGGCGATCTCGCCGCCCGCGCAGACGGACTCGGCCGCGTCGAGCCCGCAGCCCTCGGCGTGGACGGCGAGCCTGCGCAGCACGATCTGCTCGGGCTCGCTCAGCAGGCTCCAGCTCCAGTCGATCATCGCCCGGAGCGTCTGCTGACGACGCGGCCCGCCTCGTCTGCCGGAAGACAAGAGGGCGAACCGGTCGTCGAGGCGGGCGAGGAGTTCGTGCACGCCCAGCGTCCGGACCCGGGTGGCGGCGAGTTCGAGCGCCAGCGGGATGCCGTCGAGCGTGCGGCAGATCCGCGCGACCACCGCCGCGTTCTCCGCGTCGAGCGCGAACCCCGGCGCGGCCGCCGCGGCACGGGCGGCGAACAGCCGGACGGCACTCGACTCCCGCACGGCGGCGAAATCCGGCAGGTCGGGCAGCTCCAGCGGCGGTACCGCCCAGACGTTCTCCCCCGGCAACCCGAGCGGCTCCTGGCTGGTGGCGAGCATACGCAGCCGTGGTGCCGTCGCGAGCAGCTTCTCCACCAGTGCGGCGACCGGTTCTACGACCTGCTCACAGTTGTCCAGGACGAGCAGGATCTCCTTGTCCCGCAACGCATCGGCCAGCGACTGGGTCAGCGTCCCGGCAGATGTCGCGTCTTCCCGGAGATCCAGCACGGCCGCCACGACGACGGCGACGAGATCCTCGGGCGGGCACGTCGGGCACTCGACGTTGTCCAGCCCTGCCAGCTCGACGAGCCAGGTGCCGTCGCCCATCGCGATCTTCGACGCGGCCTCGATGGCGAGCCTGGTCTTGCCCACACCGCCAGGCCCGGTCAGGGTGACCAGCCGCGCGTCGGTGACGAGCGCTCCGACCTCCTTGACCGCCGTCGTCCGGCCGATCAGCTCGGTGACCGCCTCGGGCAGGTTCCCGCGCACCGGCCCGGCGACGCGGACCGGCTCGAGGTCCGGGCTGCGGGTGAGGACCGCCTGGTGCAACGCCGCGAGCTCCGGACCCGGTTCGAGACCGGATTCGTCACGCAGGCGGGCACGCAGTTCGGCGTAGGTTTCGAGGGCTTCGCTGTGCCGCCCGGCCGCGTACAACGCGCGCATCAGCAGCCCGCGGAGCCGCTCCCGCAGCGGATGCCGCGCGACCAGCCCGGCCAGCTCCCCGGTGAGAATGCCGTGCTCGCCGAGCGCCAGCCGGGCTTCGGCTCGCTCCTCTTCGGCGAGCAGCCTTTCCTCCTCCAGCCGCTGCGCGGCGGCGACGGCGAACGGCTCGTCTTCGAACCCGGCGTACGCGGGCCCCCGCCACAAGGCCAGCGCATCCGCCAGCAGAGCGGCACGGGCGCGCGGGTCGACGGTGTCGCGGGCACGGGCGGTGAGCGCGCGGAACCGATGGACGTCCAGGTCGCCCGGCTCGACGGCGAGGACGTACCCGGCGGGTTGGTGCGTCACGAGATCCCGCGCGCCCGGCTCGGCGCGATCCAGCGCGCGGCGCAACTGGGAGACCTTCGTCTGCAGGGTGTTGCCCGGATTGCCCGGCGGATGCTCGCCCCACAGGTCGTCGGTCAACGACGACACCGACGCCGCCCTGCCGTCGCGGCTGAGCAGCCCCGCGAGCAGGAGGCGGACCTTCGCCTCGGGCACGACGACGGGCTCGCCCGCGGTCGTCCACACGGCGAGTGGTCCCAGCACTCCGAATCGCACGAAACCGACGTTAGCGCGGACCACCGACAGGATCGTGCGCGAGGCCGTGCGCGGACCCGCAGCGATCCGTGCGCGGCCCGCGTCACGGTGGTCCCATGAGCGAACACGGCAAGACCCCGGTGACGGTACTGGGGCTGGGCGCGATGGGAACCGCGCTCACAGAGGCACTACTGGCCGCGGGCCATCCGGTCACGGTGTGGAACCGGACCGCGGGCCGCGCCGAGGCGGTAGCGGCGAAGGGAGCTTCGGTCGCTTCGACCATCTCGGAGGCTCTCGCGGCGAACCAGATCGTGATCGCCTGCCTGCTCGACTACGACTCGGTCCACGAGGTCCTCGGCCCGGTGGCTTCCGAGCTCAAGGGGCGGCAGCTGATCAACCTGACCAACGGCACCCCCGGCCAAGCGCGCGAAATGAGTGCCTGGGCCGAAGAACTGGGCGCGGAGTACCTGGACGGCGGGATCATGGCCGTCCCGCCGATGATCGGCACTCCCGCGGCGTTCATCTTCTACAGCGGTTCGGGCACGGTCTTCGGCCGGGCACGCACCGCGCTCGACACCTTCGGCGGCGCCAACTACCTCGGCGCCGACCCGGGGCTGGCGCCGTTGCACGACATCGCGCTGCTCAGCGGGATGTACGGGTACTTCATCGGCGTCATCCAGGCGTACGCGCTGGTCGGCTCGGCCGGGGTCAAGGCGCGGGAATTCGCGCCGCTGCTCCGGGCATGGATCGACGCGATGAGCGGCTTCCTGGAGCGCTCCGCCGAGCAGATCGACGACGGCGACTACGTGACCGACGTCGTGTCGAACATCGAGATGCAGGCGGCCGCCTACCCGAACCTCGCGCAGGCGGCGAAGGACCAGGGCATCAGCGCCGAACTGCTCACCCCGCTCCAGTCGCTGATGGACAAGCGGGTCGCCGACGGACACGGCGCCGAAGACCTCATCGGCGTCATCGAACTCCTCAAGAAGTAAAGGAAGACACAATGATCACAATGATCGGGCTCGGCCCGATGGGACAGGCCATGGTCCGGGTGCTCCTGGAGAACGGCAACGGAGTGACGGTCTGGAACCGCACCGCCGCCCGCGCGGACGACGTCGTCGCCGCGGGTGCCGTGCGCGCCGCTACCCCCGCGGACGCGGTGGCGGCCTCGGAGCTGGTGTTGCTGAGCCTCACCGACTACGCCGCGATGTACGACATCCTTGGCAAGGCCGAGGATGCCCTGGCGGGCAAGGTGATCGTCAATCTCAGCTCGGACACCCCGGAGAAGACCCGCGAAGCCGCGGAATGGGTCGAGGCCAGGGGCGGGCGGTTCATCGCCGGTGGCGTGATGGTGCCCGCCGAGCTGGTGGGCAAGGACGAGGCGTACGTCTTCTACAGCGGCCCGGCCGACGTCTTCGAGAAGCACCGCGAAACGCTGGCGCTGATCGGGCGACCGGACTTCCTCGGCGAGGACGTCCGGCTGGCGCAGCTGTTCTACCAGGCGCAGCTGGACATCTTCCTGACCTCGCTTTCGGTGTTCCTGCACGCGAGCGCGCTGGTCCGCTCGGCAGGCGTGCCCGCGCAGAAGTTCGTCCCGTACGCCAAGGACAACTTCAAGATGATGGATTTCTACCTGGACGCCGCCGCCGAACAGATCGAGAAGGGCGAGCACCCCGGCGACGACGCCAACGTGACCATGATGGGCGCGACGGCCGACCACATCGTCCAGGCGAGCCGGGACGCCGGGATCGACGTGGTCCTGCCGGAGGCGGTCAAGTCGCACTACGACCAGGCGATCGCCGCCGGGCACGGACGTAGCTCGTGGACCAGCCTCTTCGAGATCATCAAGGCGGACCGCAAGTAAGCGCCCGTGGCTCGTGAGTGGTGAGGACGGTCAGAACCGTGGGTGTCTCAGGTACCTACTGATCGTGGCGGCAGTGGTCGCAGGTCCGTGAAGGCCTCCTTGGCGGCTTTTCAACTTAGGTTCCCAAACTCATGAACGGAACTCAAGCAGTTCAAGGTGCTGGACCTGCGGAAACGCGGGTCCAGCACTCCATCAATGCTCCTGTGTCGCGTGGCTTGTCGGCTAGACTTGACATGCACATACAGGGGTCCAATGGCGACCACCGCCCGGCGAGATGCTGGGGGTTTGTTCGTGGGTAAGGCACTGAACCGCAAGCTGTCGCGGTCGATCACTGGGGAGGTTCCACCGCTGTTCGCGGTGATCTACGCCAGGGCGTCGAACGAGACGAAGGCCCGGAAGGTCGCGGTGTCGACGCAGATCGCGGTCGGCCGCAAGTTCTGCGAGGACAACGGCATCGCCGTCGTGGCGGTCCTGGTGGACAACAACCTGTCGGCATCGCGGTACGCGACCGAGGAGCGGCAGGACTACACCGAGGCGTTGCGCCTGTTGTCGACCGGTCGGGCGAATCTGCTGTGGACCTGGGAGAACTCGCGGGCTCAGCGCAATCTGTCGATGTTCGCCCGGCTACGCGAGATCCTGGAGAAGGTCGGCGGCTACTGGGCCTACGACGACCGGATCTATGACATGAACGATCCCGACGACCGGATCGACACAGCCGAGGACGCCGTCGACGCGGAGCGGGAGTCGGAGAAGATCCGCAAGCGGACCCGCCGAGGTGTCGAGGCCCGCGCGCTCGAAGGGCTGTGGGCTGGCCCGCTGGGCTACGGCTACCGGATCGTCTATGACCAGCGCACGGGCGAGGCACACCGTGAGGTCGATCCGGAGACGGCGCCGATCGCGGAAGCGATCGTGGACCGGCTGATCGAGGAACCGAACGCGTCGGTGCTGGTGCGGGAACTGATCGAGGCCGGTGTGCCGTGCGCTCGCGGTCACGTGTGGCGTGCGGATCACGTGAAGAAGCTCCAGCACCTGTCGAAGGACCCGCACGGCTGGGCGAAGCTCATCGACTCACTGTCCACCGCGCAGCAGGAGGCCGCGTATGAGGCGCTGGTGCGGGCGCGGAAGGACACGCCGTCGCAGGTCGCGCAGCAGATGAACCGGGAACAGTGGGATCACCCGCTGCCCGGCGAGTGGAATGTCTCCAAGGTTCGCAACATCGCGCTCAGCCCTGTGATCGCCGGGTTGCGGGTGTTCCGCAAACAGATCATCGGCAAGGGAGTCTGGCAGTCGATCATCAGCGATCGGAAACGCGCGCTGATCGTGGCCCGCCTGGGCGATCCGAGCCGCAGTACGGTGCGCGACGGAACGCGGGTCAAGTACTTGCAGACCGGGATCCTGTTGTGCGGGATCTGCGAGACCCCGACCCGCTCCACCCCGCTGCACCGTGCACGGCCCGGCTACCGCTGCCCCCATGGGCATCTCACGCGGGACATGGAACGCACCGACGCCTACGTAGTGGAGGCGGTGCTGACTCGACTGGAGTCCGAGGACGCGCGGGAGCTCTTCCGCTACGAAGACCAGGCTGACGAGCTGACGAAGGCCGTGGCGACCGCGCGGGAGCTGCGCGCCCGGCTGGACGGGTTCACCGACTCGGCCGCCAGCGGCGGGATCGGGCCGGAACGGTTGTCGCGGATCGAGGCGAAGCTGGTGCCTCAGATCGAGGCGGCCGAGGAACGCGTGCGCCAGATCGGAGTGTCGCCGGTTGTCGCGGACCTGCTCGGCGCGGACGCCAGGACAGTGTGGGCTGGGCTGTCGCTGTCGCAACAGCGGGAGGTTCTGCGGGCGGTCGTCACTCCCCGCCTCCTGCCCACCAAGGGCGGGCGCGCACCGTTCAACCCGGACGACATCATGCTGACCTGGCTGGGCGCCCCGGCAGCCATACCGGGCGTGGACGACTCGTTCGACGACGAAGTGCTGGCCGAGGTCAGCTGAGACGAATAGAGCGTGGCCCCGGCATCCTCTGAGGTTGCCGGGGCCACGTGCTGTCAGCCGACTGCCTTGTTCAGGTGGACCCGGCGCACGGTCGGGCCGAAGATGCAGGAGAGCCGGTCACGCTGCGCCGTGGTGAACGGCGGCGCGGTGGCCGCCGCAGCTCGGGCGGCCTGGAGAACGGCGGGTGTGAGCACGGAGGCCGGATCTGTGATCGCCGTGCCGGAGTGGGTGTCAGCCACGGCCGGTCTCCCGGCCCCCAGCGGCCCGGTACGGGGTGTCTACGGCGGTCTCAGCGGGCACCAGCGGTGCCCCCTGACGGGTGCGGGGGTCTACCAGCGGGGTGACCTTCCTTTCGGTGGAGATGACGACGCCGAACGCTGCCAGCAGAGTCACCAGGCCGGTAATGACACCGGTGGTGGCGTTGCCCTGGTCGGTGGTGATCAGTCCGGAGCCGACGAGGCCGGACACGATCGCCGTGAGCGCGCCGACGATGGACCCGGCGATGCGCAGGGGGTAACGAGACACGGTGCTTACTCCTTGGGTGTGCGGGGTGGGAGGGAATCGAGGTAGTCGTAGGCGCGGACGAACGCGCGGGCGGTTTTCCAGGCCAGCCAGACGAACAGGACGAGCAGGAGCAGCCAGCCGCCGTTGCCGGTCACGGGATCGTCAGCCACTGGCCCGCGTAGATGCGGTTCGGGTTCGAGATGTTGTTCCGCGAGGCGAGAGCGGAGACGCTGGTCCCGAACTTCGCGGCGATGCCGGAGAGGGTGTCACCGGACCGGACCTGGTATCGCTGGCCGCCCGATGTGCCGCCGCGGATTCGGATCTGCTGCCCGGCGTAAATGCGGTTCGGGTTGGCGATCCCGTTGAGTGCGGCCAGCGCGGCGACGGTGGTACCGAACCGCGCGGCGATGCCCGAGAGGGTGTCGCCGGAGCGGACGGTGTAGACCTCGGTGTCGGCCGGTGGCGTCGGTGTCGGCGGAACCGGCTGCGGCGCCGGGCCGTTGCCGCCGGTGACGAGATCGGACAGCGTGAACTGTCCGATGGTGGCGTTGCGGTCGACGTGGCCGCCGATGCCGGGAACGGTTCCGGTCTGGGTGTGCTGGTGCAGCGCGAGTTTCGGGTGGGTCCAGCCGGGGTTTCCGGGGTTGCCGTTGTAGCGGGCGATCCACAGCAGCACCCCGTCATCGGCCCACTGTCCGGGGTCGAGGACTCGGGTGAACCAGTCCAGGTTCGCGTACACCAGAACCTTGCGGACGCCGGTTACGGCGCGCAGGCGGGCGATGAACCGCGGAATGAAGGCGTTGGCGGTGCCGCGCAGTTCGGCGGCTTCCATGTCGAGCATCGGCGCCAGGGATCCGCTGGTGTGCAGGCTGTTCTGGCGCAGGTGGTTAGCGAAGTGATCCGCCTGGGCGTCCGGGTCGCCGGGTCGGGCGAAGTGGTAGCCGCCGGGGACGACGCCGGCGAGCCGGGCGGCCGGGGCACGGGGGCCGCTGGTGCGGTCGGTGTAGCCGGTTCCTTCGGTGAGTTTGAACGAGCAGTAGGTGATTCCGTTGCCTCGCACGGCGTTCCAGTCGTGGACCGGATTCCAGTGCGACACATCGATGCCGTAGTCGGTCAAGGGGTCGGTGGTCCTTCGGGTGGGCGGTTCATCTGGGCGCGCAGGGCGCCGACTTCGAGCAGCAGCCGCGCGTTCTCCTGGCGCACGGCGGACAGTTCGGTCTTCACAGCCGTGAGTTCGGCCAGGACGTCACGGGTGTGCGTGGCACGGTCTTTCAGCAGCGCCTGATACCCGGCGTGCAGCTCGGCCAGCGCCTGGTGATCGGCCGAGGTACGAGCGGTGCGGATCGCGCGGCGAGCCGCGAGAAGGCCGGTGAGGGCACCGGTGGCGGGGCCGAGGGTCGCGGCCAGCGCGGTGAGCCAGTCAGGCGTCACGGGCGGCTCCAGGGTTCAGCGGCGGACCCGGAGGGTGAGGGTGTCGGCGAGGCCGTCGGTGGTGCTGAGGGTGCGGCGGCTGCCGATGACGACAGCGGCGATAGGGCCGCCGAGCCCGTCGGGGTCATGGATGTGGAGTGTGTCGAGGAGTCGTCGGCGAGGGTCTCCGACGACGGCGATGTCTCGAAGGACGGTGGTGGGCCGGGTGAGGTCGGCCAGCAGGGACGTCGTGATGGCCTGCATGGAGTCGAGGGTTTGCCGGAACGGGTTGTCCGGCAGGGCGAGGACACGTCGGCCATAGCGGGCGATGGAGGCGTCATGGGTGGCGACGTGGGCTATGGGGCGGCCGTTGATCACGGGATTACCGACCAGGCGCAAGGCTGGCGTGCGGCGGTCGTCGAGGGCGAAGCGCAGGGCAAAGGTGTTGGTGTTCTGGATTTCCAGCTTGACGCGGTCCTGGCTGACGGGCATGGCTGCCACCGTGATGCCGGTGGTGACCTCGGCTCCGGTGTCCCGGCGTATCGGGCGGCACGCGGAGAACCGTGTGTAATCGTCCCTGGTGTAGGTGCTGAGGGGGTACACCAAAAGAAGGTTGCCGCGGAAGTTGGATCTGGTTTGGAAAGTGACGATCGGTCGGCTGGTGCCCATGGGGGCTTCGAGTTCGTCGGCGGTCGCGGGTTCGTAGACGTTGACGTCTTTCATGGATTTCAGCCGGGGTGTGGCGGTGAGGCTGATCTCGTTGCGGATCGAGTCCAGCGAGGTCGAGAGCGACAGTTCCGTGAGCGCCCCGGCAGCAGAGAGGGTGGCTGTCGCTGGTCGCGCGGCCAGGGCGCGGACGGTGTCGCGGTTAAGGAACCGGAACCGCCCGTTCTCGCTGTAAGTGATCACCCCGAACTCCGCTGCCGCTGCTTGTTTGAGGACGCCGAAGGAGTCGGCGTTGACGATGTCGGGCAGGCCGGTCATCCAGTTCAGGCCGGTGTCGATCTCCGCTCGCGGCGTGTGCGGTGCGCCCCAGTCCACGGGTGGCGCGGCCGCGATGCTGATTTGCAGGCAGCTCACCGGGACCGGTGTGCAGGCGAAGACCGGGGTTCCACCGGTGCTGCGTTCCTCGGAGATCATGGGCACGGCCACGGTCGCGAGCGGCGTGATCGTTCCATCGACCATCCAACGAGTCTCAATGGTCCGCTCGGATGTCGTGTTGTAGCGGACCCACAGCCCGACCCGATGCCACGCGGCCTCACCCGTGAAGGCAGGGCCGTTGATCGTGGTGACAAGGTCTCTATTCGACTGCACCTTCAGCACGAGACGCCCGGCGGTGGTCACCGCGACGGTGAACATGGCACCTAAGATGCCCCGGACACCGGTGCCGATAGTGAGGATGTCACCGTTCATGTTCGGCGCGAAGGTGTTGCTGGCACCGGCTTTGCAGTGAAATTCGAACAGGTGCCCCCGGCCCGGCCAGCCCGGATAGAACTCCAACGCCGCGTTGGCGTTCATGTTCGCGGACAGTTTCGCCGTCCCGTTCGCCGCGAGCATCCCGTAGGGGCCAGGGATGAACGCGGGCACGCTCGCGTCGAGCTTTTCACCGTAGCCGAAGTCGGAGTTGAACCCGACGTCGGCGATCAGGCCGCCGTGACAGGTCATCGCGAACATGCAGTCGGGCCGGGGTGGTGGGGAGGCGAAAATCCCGTTGCGCCGCAACACATAGTCGATGACCCATTGGGTGTTGATGCGCCATTGGAACGGCCACTCGGTGGTGTTGTAGTGCTGCTCCTCCTCTTGCGCGACCGGCGGCAGCGTCACCGACGCCCGGAGCGTTTCGGCAGGGTCCAGCGCGGCTAATTCCACCGACCGGCCGGTCGCCGAAAACGTCAGCGTGCGAGTGGAGCCGGTGAACTGGCGGACGAGTTCCCGCCCCGACGCGGTGAGCAACCCCAGGTCACACGTCAGCGGAGCGTCGACGAGGTCGGTGTCGCGCAGCAGGGAATCCGGCCTGTACGGCGTGAGCATCCTGGCGATGTCGCGGGAATCGTCGGCGCGCTGGCCGGCGAGAGTGGCAGCCAGGGTCGCGGTCGTGTAGCCCTCGATCAAGGTGCACTCATCCGGGAGATCACCGGAGATCTGCCGTTCGATGACCAGGCTTTCGGCCACAGTGGACAGATCAGAGAGCGGATGGTCGAACCCGCCGCTCCGGCCCCAGTCCACGCGAACCTTGGCGCGGGGCTGGCGTTGCGCGGCGTCGACCGCCGCCGCCAGCTCGTCGGGTTGGGTCACCTAGACCTCCAGCAGGGTGAGCGTGGTCGCGAACGACCCGGGAACGGGGTACTTCCACGGCATCGACTCGATCAGCACCATCGCGGCACCACCCCCGGCCGACCACACCACCGGCTCCGGACCGCTGGTGAGCGACCACGCCGAGGTGGTCACCGTCCCGGCCTGCCCGAGCAGCAACCCGGGGCGCACCGACGCGGCACCGTCGGTCGCGGGCACGGTCAACCGCATCCGGGCGCCGCCACTGGTGGGTGTGGCCGGTGTCGTCGACATGGTGGTGATCACGACGTCGGCCGCGTTGAGCACGAACGCGGTCAGCGCCACCGGAACCGTGGAGGCGACGCTCGCGGCGAACGTCACCGGCTCGCCCGGCAGGATCGGAACGGCGGACCGGGTCAGCAGCAGACCACCGCCAGTGGCGGCCGTGGTCCACGTCAGAGCCCCGGACCCCGCAGGTACCGGGTGATCGGCAGGGGTGACCGGGGCGGCCTCCCAGGTGAGGGCTCCGGCGGTGGCGAAACCTTCCGGGCCATGCTCGACGCTCCCGGCCGTTGCCACCTGGACAGGTAGCCGGTTTCCGGCGGTCGGGTCCAGCAACCACACCGGGCTGCCGAGCAGACCCGCGTGCAGCAGCGACAGCCACCGGTGGGTGTCCTCGTCAAGGTAAGGCCAGGTGAGGACCCAGGTGCGGCGGATCCCGAGCCGGTCGATTGTCGGGCGCCCCGTGATCGACCGATGCAGCCCGCCGGTGCGGACTGGCACCATTTCCGGGGCTCCGCCCAGCGACGGTGACGGCAGCGCCCGTAGCGCGCCGAGCGGCCCCAGCCAGAACACGGAATCACCCACCACGACCACCGTCCCTTTCGTCAGCGTCGGGCGTTGGCTGCGTTGACCGTGTTCACCAGTCGCGCAGTCCCCGCCCCATCAACGCGGAGCCGTGCGCCATCCAGCGCGAGCAGCACCCCCGCCGTCACGGCGGCCGAGATCGACGCGGCGTCCAACGCGGACGTTCCCGGCGGGAACACCGGCCGGACCGGTGCAGCCGTCTGGCCGTTCACCGCCGATGCGGTGCCAGGAGCGGGTGGTGTGTCCACGTGCAGGGTGTTGGTGAGGCCGGTCAGGTAGTCCCGGATCTGCGGTTCGCCGTCTTCCAGCCCGCTCAGCAGACCGCGCATGATCAAGCGGCCGTTCCCGGTGAGGAGGACCCGGTCCCGTGCGGGCGGCCCCTTCCACGAGGTGATCCAGTTGGTGAGTTCCCCGAGCCGGTCTTTCACCCAGCCGAACCCGGAGGTGAGACCGTCGACCAAGCCGCGGATCACGTTCCGCCCGGCATCCCACAGCAGGGAGCCGAGGTTGCCGAGCGCACCGAGGATGCGGCCGGGAATGCTGGCGACGAGATCGAGCACGCCGCCGATGCTGTGCGAGACAATCCCTTTGATCATTCCCCAGGCACCGGAGACGATGTTCTTCACACCGGTCCACGCCTGATCCCAGTTGCCCGAGATCAAACCGGTCACCACGGAGATGACGCCGGAGATCACGGTCAGCGCACCGGAGATGATCTCCACGATCGCGGAGAACTTGCCCTTCACCAGGCCGAAAAGCTCCAAGATGATCGGCATCAACAGCTGGCTGATCTGCACGATCAGCGGGGTCAGCGCGACGGCAAGCTGAGTGAACAGCCCGGCGGCCTGCACGATCACCGGCAGCAGCGACGTCACCAAATCCAGCAGCGGCGGCAACAGCCCGGACACGAGCTGCAGCAGCGGCGGCAGGATCGGCAGCAACGCCGTCACGATCCCGAGGAACGCCTCGGCCAGCGGCGGTATCACCGGCAGCAGCGCCGCGAGGATCTGCCCGGCAATCTGGCCGAGCAGCCCGCCGACCTCCGACAGCACCGGCGTGGCCGCCTGCAACGCGGTCGACACCACACCGGCGATTTGCTGGATCGCTTGCACCACAACGGGAAGCACCGGCATGACCGCGTTCAGCGCGGCCAGCAGCACCGAGGTGAACACCCCGCCCAGCGCGGACAGCACCGGCAGCACGGCCGAGAGGGCTTGCAGCAGCGCGCCACCGAGCTGCCCGATGATCGGCGACAACGCGGTCAGCAGCTGCCCGAGCGCCGGGGCCGCGAGCCGCAGCGCCTGCACCAGGAGCCCGCCGAACTGGTTGATCAGCGGCGCGAGCGTCCGCGCGAGTACCACCAGGGCGGGAGTCAGCTCGGTCACCGCCGCGCCGAGAGCGCCGCCGAGCTGCCCCACCAGCTCCGCGACGGCCGGGGCCAGCGCGCCGACGATCGGGGCCAGCGCGGCAGCCGCCGGAACCAGAACCGCCGCCAACGCCTGAGCCGCCGTGCCCAGCACAGGAGCCAAGGCGGCGAGGACCTGGCCGAGCGGAGCGATCGCGGGTGCCAGTGCGGCGAACGCCGCACCGATCATCGGCCCCAGCTGCGCGATCGCCGGGGCAATCGACGTGGCGACGGCCTGGCCGAGCGCGACGAGAACCGGCATCAAACCCGTGGTGACGGCGTGTAAGCCGTCGAAGATCTGTCCCAAGGCCCGCGCGCCCTCGGCGGAGCGCACGAACTCGGTCATCTGGCCGGTGACGTCGACCAGGACCGTGAGCAGCCCGCCACCGCCGGTGCTGGCGGCGGAGAACACCGCGAACACGACCTGCCCCAGGTTCTTCAGAACCGTGACCAGGTCACCCACAGCCGACAGCCCGGCCGAGAGCCATTCGCGGAGCTGCCCAGACTCGCGTGCCGCCGCGATGAAGTCGGCGAACTTCTGCGCACCGTCGGCGAGGCCGGAGCCGAAGCCGGGCAGGAACTCCGCGCCCACAGCGGCGATATCGCGCAGCCCTTGCAGGAACGGCTGCACCGCCTGCGCGAGCTCGTGCATGGTCGCCGAGGTGTTGCCCAGGATCGAGCCGACGTCGGAGACTGTGCGGCCTTCTCGGGCGAACGCGGCGAAGCCGAGCGCGCCGGCGTTCAGCCCCTCGGAGATCCCGCCCAAACTGTGCCGCAGCAACGGCAGATACGTGCCTGACAGGACGGTGATCTCCGAGGCCAGGCCGGTGAACAGCCGCTGCTGGACCTCTTGCCGTAGCCCGAGGAACTCCGGGCGCAGCGCGCGGACCGCGTTCGCGGCCGCCGCCATCGCGGGCGGAAAGTCCTTGATCGCCTCGGCGTACTTCTTCGGATCCTCCTGCTTGAGCGCATCGGAGAACCCGGAGATCCCGAGCTTGAGCGTTTGCAGGATCGCCACGGCAGCGAGCCCTGCCGCCGGGAGAGCCAGCAGCGACCCCGATGCCGTGGCCGCGACCGACCCGAGCCCGCCCAGCGCGGTCACGGCCTGCCCGGCACCGGCCGCCATCGCCCCGTACCTCAACGTGGCCAGACCGACTGCGCCCGAGTGCACCGCTATCGCACCGGTCGCGGCCCGCATCCGGGAGTCCACCTCGGACAAGCCGCGGATACTCGCGCCGACCGACTTGTCCAGTACGACCTTGAGCGTGATGTTCTGCCCGTCGAGACGGCGTTTCAGCGCGGCGAAACGGGTTTCAGCTGGTTGCGTGTCCAGCTCGGCTAGCAGCCTGACGGCAGTTTGGTCACCGTCCTGCGCCGCGGCCCGAAGTTGCTCCCTCAGGATCGCCGTTTGAACCTGTGCGCTAAGCCGCACTGTCGGAACATCCCGCTCAGCCTCGCGAACTTGATCCCGCAGATACCGACCGAGCCCTTGCATGCTCGGCATAACCTTCAGGTAGGCATGACCGACTGTCGCCACCGCCAATCACCGCCATAAATTGGTATGAGCTGGCGATGACGGAGACATACACTTCGAGCAACGCTTAAGTGAGGAGACGCGGATGACTGATGAGGAACCTATTTCGAGAGAGCTGGCCGAGGCGCTTGAGAAGCGTTTTATCGCCATCGATAGATGGTGGGAAATTTTTCAAGACCGGGTCGACGTGGATCCCGGCAGCCCACTGGCTGGCGATGACCGCGACACTGCGCCATACCAGCTCTCTCACGCCGCCCAAGCTTCCCTATTAAGCGCAATTGAGCACCTGCACACAATAAGGATGCTCGTAGTCAAAGCGGGCGCACTGCACGCCAGATCACCGTTCACTCTAATGCGATCTGCGATAGAGAGTGGAGCGACCGTAATATGGCTACTCAGACCGACGCTGAGGAATGAGCGGATTCTTCGGCGCCTCCAGCTCCGCTGGGCGGACGCATTGGACCGCGAAGGGATAATTAACGATCTTGGCGCCCCGCAGAACAGTACAATCGAGAAGAGTCGCCAAGCTATCCTTGATGTCGCCACCAGGAAGAAGATGACCAATGATCAACGGTCTCTCGCAATTGGACGAAAGGTGACTTACGCCTCGATTGTCAAGGAGGCGGCCGGTCCAGGGCTATCAATTACCAACCCTGGCCACATTATGGCCATATGGAGTCTCCTTAGCGGAATAGCGCATGGTAGCCAGCGGGCGCAGATAGATCTCCTTGAGAAAGCCGTACTTGGCGAGGTCGAAAACAGTGTTCTGCAAGTGAAGTTGCAAACTCCCGAGAAGGCATTCCTTGCGATTCTCTCAATGGCTATGCTTGTGGTCGACGATGCGCTCACCCTTTTTAACAGGAAGCGGTCGGCGCTTTTGTCGACGATGTATTAGCCGTCACGCATCCACAGCGCGATCTCACGCAGCGACTTCGGCTTCGTACCGTCCGGTGCAGCGTCAGCTCGGGACCTAGTATTCGTCAACCTTGTCCACGTATCCAGCGGTCCGGCCAGCTGCTCGTCCGTGACTGTCTGGCCCAGTGCTATGACAACGGTAGCCCACAGCGCTGTCACACGACGTTCAGTGGCGGCCACCAGTAATTCGGCGCGGGTTAGTGCACCTCGGGGATCGTGTAGCCGCCAGACCGCCGCGTCGTCGGGCAGGTGAGTGACCAGCGCGCAGATCCGCCGATACGACAAGTGGCCGCGGTAGAGGTCGAGCAGGTCGACCCCGTACCGCAGCAGGTCTGTTTCGAGAGCTTCGGCGGTCGCCTCATCGGCCAGAAGCAGGGCGACCGTTAGGGGTTTCCCCGCCCCAGCTCCTTCATGACCACGGCCGAGAAGTCTTCGGCGTCGGCGGCCGTGGTGGCCAGACCGCGCCACTTGGCGTACTGATCGGGTCCGAGAATGAGTTTCAGCGCGGTCAGGTGCTTGCCGTCTTCCTCGGCTTCGAGGGCTTCGAGCGGGAACCGGTCCGGGCTGGGCAAGGTGAACCGCTTGCCGCGCCAGGTCACGGCCAGGCCCGCGCCGGGCGAGGCTGGCTTGCCGGTTGCTTCCGCGCGCTGTCGAGTCGCCATCAGCTGGTGTGCTCCTTCAGTGAGGTGTGTTCGGAACTGTCGTTGCGGTGCGGATACTGATTAGCCGAGCTGGCGTAGCGTCACTTCACGCGCGGCTGCTCCTCGGTGATCACGTCGAGCGCTCCCGTGGCGACCGCAGGTGCCCCGAACAGCACAGCGGGATCGTCGGTGAGCCACACGGCGATGTAGGTCTTGCCCTTTGGCGGCGCCAGGGCGGAGAACTTCATGCCCCAGCGCGCTTCCTGGGTTCGGCCCCACTGGGCGTCTTCGGTTTCGGAGACCTCGGCGCGCGGCAGGTAGAGGCGGTGGTGGTAGACCTCGGTGTCGGAGACGTTGTCGATCCAGTCGACGCAAAGCGCGCGGACGTCGCCCTTGGGGATGGAGCTGATCTCGGCCCGGTAGACCTTCGGGGTTCCGGTGCCGACGGCCGCGAACTTCATGCCACCGAAATACGCGCTGAGCACTTCGCCTTTGGTCTCCTGGAAGACCGAGGCCACGGTGAGTTCCTGGGACTTGTAGATGTAGCGGGCGGGGGTGAGCTGCTGCCAGTGCTCGGTGCCCTCTTTTTCGACTTTGCGAGCCAGGGTGGTGCCGTCCGGGGTGGACAGCCCGAGACCGACCCACGGGGCCGCGAGAGGTGCGATGGGGTCGGCGGGTTCAGGGGTGTCCGCTGGTGCGAGCGACACCTCACCGGTGCCGGGGACGCGGACGAGCGCGGAGTTCATTGCCATGTAGGGGAAACCTCAGGTGGTGGGGGTGCGGGCGAAGACTGCGGCGGCGCAGGTGGCCAGCGGTGCGGCCGTGTGTGGATCGATCCCCGCGAGCGGGGCGGTGATCGGTTCGGCTCGGATGATTGGGCTCGGCGGGGTGGGTGCGCAGAGCAGGCCGAGTGCGAGCGCGGCGAGGGCTTTCGAGGTGTGCGGGCTGTGGTGCCAGGCGGTCAGCCGGATGACCGCACGCTGTGTGGCGGGCCAGGTCCAGGTGTGGCCGTCCTCGGCGACGAGCAGCCACGGCAGCGATGGCGGTCCGCCGTCCGGCCCCGTGCCCGTCTCGGTCGAGACCTGGACTCGTTCGGCGACCGCGCGGCCCTGGCCGGCGAGCAGACCGCGCAGGCGTCGCACGACTAGCCCGGCGACGTCGACCGGTACCGGTACAGGACCTGTCACGTCCCGCCGTCCTGTTCGCTCTCGACCGACAGGCCCGCGGTTTCCGCCGCGCGTTTGAGCAGCCCGTAGCGTGCTTCCATCCCGAGCCCGGCGGGGTGGCGGATGGCGACCGACCAGCCCACACGGTCGGTGTCGGGGTCGGAGTAGACCTCGATCGGCAGCGGTTCACCCGAGGTGACCACGTGCCCAGACGCGCGGGCGGCTTCGCCGACCTTCTCCGCAACCGCCCGAATCTCTTGCTCGAACTCTGGCGAATGCAGGAGTTCCGCGACGGCGGCGTAGTCGATCGTGACGTGTTCCAGGGCCATCTGTTCAGCCCTCCACGTGGGTCAGGGTGAGTTCGTAGTGGACGTAGCCAAACCGCGGTGACCACCGCGCCGGTTCCCCGGACACCTCGAACGTGCGCCCGTCCCACTCGATCCGCTCCCGTGCCGTGACCGGTGCGGCGGTGAACGCTCGCCAGCCCGTGACCACCGCCTGACGGCCGGGAGAGGCCGGTTCCGTCGAACTCCCCGGCTGCATGAATCCGGCCACGGTCCGCCGAGGCGCGTCCGGGCCGTAGGTGAGCCGAGGAACCGGGTTCTCGTACTCGTCCGGCACCGGAACCGGGGTCACGACGATCAGGCGGTGAGGCAGCTGCATGGTGCGTACCGCCCCATCTTGTTAGACGGTCCAGATGGTGAACGCCGCACGCGGCGCGGGCACGGGCGGGCGCAGCAGGTCGAGTTCGTCGTCGGTGAAGTAGAGCCCGCCCCCGGCGTGGGCGGCGGTGCGGGAATGTCCGCCTACAGTCTCGGAGGCGTTGCCGTCCGGAGGCGACGCCAACGCCCGGAGGACTGCTGTGCAGATGACTCCGGGCGTGGTGTCTGGCGGCGGGGGCGGCCGGGGCGGA
>NZ_JBSZHF010000001.1:2488885-2515125 GCF_054166285.1 Amycolatopsis sp. TRM77291
CCCCCGGTCGGCGTGGTGTGCTTTTGCCGCGGGGGGTGGGGTGGGGGGGGGGGCCCGGCTGTCCTGCACCCGGCGGCCGCCCCCGCGCCGACGCGTCGACGAGCAGCACCGCCGCACGGGCTTGCTGAACCGTGGTTAGTTCGTTCTCGGCACGTGCCTGGACGTCAGCAACTGTCGCAAGTGGTGATGGAGCGGTCATGGGCACCAGCTCCTGGTACCCGGCCCGCTACACTAAGCGGCGAACGCTGGGTCGGCTCAAGCGAGTCGAGCCATCTTCGGCTGATGTTCGTTCAATTATGGAACGAAATAGTGAAAGCGGCCCGGAATCCGCTCGAACATCAGACATGAAGGTAATTCACAACTGAACAGCACTGGCAACCCACAACCCGCCGATACCGGGACCGGCGGGCGGCGATTGGTGAGTTGTTGTGGAGCTGTGGATGTTGTGGCTACTTGTGGTCGGGCCTGGCTGCCGCCTTGTGTTCTGCGTGTGGGTGCTCGTCTTCGCACGTTTCATCGTCCGTCGGACCGGAGAAACCAAAGGGCTTCGAGACCTTGCCATCTTGATCCGTGCGGTGCGCCCATCGTGGCCGGTCAGGTGGCCTCGCCGACGCTGACGTCCTTCGCTGGCCTTCCTCCGGTCGCACGGACGCCGATATCGGGCGGCAGTTTCTTGAGCGCGTCGGCGGTGGCCTTGTCGGTGACCTCGGCCTCGCCGTCAACGAAGGTGACGCCGAGGTCGTGCACGGTCAGCGCCGGGTACTTCGTGCTGGTGAACTTCATCAGGCAGCCGCCACGGTGAGGCCGGTGATCTTGCCGTGGGCGTTCTCCGGCCCGTACTCCAGCCCGATCTCGCCGTAGATCTGGGCCTTGTCCACCGAGCCGGTCTTGGCCAGGGGTTCGGAGAAGAGGAAGCCCTTGCCGGGCGTCTCGAGCAGCACCGGCGCGCACTGGTCCAAGGACACCACTTCGACGGCATCGGCGGGCATGTAGCGGTTGAGCATCACGTTCAGCGTGCCGAAGTCGGTTTCGATGGTCGTCACGGCGACACCGGCGACGTTGCGGGTCTGTTCGCGGTAGTTCTTCTTCGTGATGAACTCGTTCGTCAACTGCCGTTTCTGCCACGCCCCGCACATGAGCGTGGCGGTCTCAGACACCTGGATGCCGCCGCTCGTCCAGACCTTTTGCAGCAGGTCCAGCACCATCGCTTCCGTCAGTGGCGCGGGGGTGGCGTTGGTGATCACGTTCGTCTTGGTCGCCTCCAGGATCCCGCGCGTCTTGCGGACCTTGGAGTTATCGGTCGGTTCCTGGAACGTGCCGGTGATGAACCCGGCTTCTACGTCGCGCCCGATCTGGATTAGCGCCTGCCTGGTCTGCCAGTCCATTTCGTTCACGACCGGGTTGGTACCGCCGATCGACGCCGCGTTCGGGTGGGCCGAACCGGTGGCGGCGAACATCTGCTGCGTGGCCTGGCGGGTGTAGGTGACGCCGATGGTTTCCTGGTGGATCTCCAGGACGTTGCGCTCGGTGCCCCGGACGCGGGTGTCCGGGCTGGGCGCGTCCGCGCCTTCGGCCCGCTGCCGGTTCGCGTCCGGGGCGCGCAGGTCGTAGACCTGCCAGGTGTGCACGACGGCGTTGGCGCGCTTGCCGCCGGTCAACCCGCCGATGGCGGATAGGAACGGGGTGTCGGTCGGAGTGAGGGCGAACAGTTCGCCGACGAAATTCGGTGCGTTGTAGGTGTTGGCGATCGCGGCCACACCAGGCATAACGGTCTCCTGAAAGGTGTACGGGTGGTGTGCCGCCCATGCGGCCGGGAACAAGACGCGGTTAGCGCTTCTGAGCTGCCTGTTCGGCGAGACGCTGGTTCTTCAGGGTGATCGCGGTGGCCCAGTCGCCGCGCTTCTCCGCGTCGGCGATCTGCGAGTCATAGCCCGCCGGGCCGGACTGCCGCGCGCCTTGCGACGGATCAGGTGCAGGCCGGCGAGGACCAGTCGGTTCTCCGGTCCGGGCGAGATGCGGGCGCGCGAGGAGAACCGCGGCGAGGTCGGCCGCGATGGTCGCGGTATCGATCTCCCCGTTGGCGCTGACGTACCGGTCGCGGTCGTCGAGGTAGCGAGGCGCGTCAGTCGGATCCGCCCACCGCGAGGCGGCGGCGCGGATCTCCGCGTCCACCGCTCGACGCCGCAGCACGGTCAGCTGCTTCTCGGCCGCCTCTGCGCGCTGGGCGGCTTTCTCTGCGTCGGTCTGCTGCTCGGCCTCGATCGCGTCGAGCTTGGCCGCCTTGCTCTTGTGGTCCTTGGCGGTCTTCTCGGCCTTGCTCAGCTTGGCCTGAGCCTGCTCGAACAGGGCCTTGTAATCCAATTCGGCGGCCTGACCGGTCTCGGCCGGTGTACTGGTCTGCCCGGTGTCGGGCGGGGTGGTGCTGGGCGCGGGCGTGCTCGGCTCCGGCGGGGTCTGCGAGGTGGGGGCGTTGTCGCCGGGTATACGGGAATCAGTCACTACCTGTCCTCATGGGGATGCGCTGAGTGCCGTCAGAGGCACGTATGAAAAACTCGTGGCGTGAACGCCAAGCCGACGCGAACGCAGGCCGCCGTGGCTGTCCTTGGCGCGTGCTCGGTCGGGGCTCAAGTCATCGCCGGTGCCAGCACCGGAATCACCGCATGGCAGCTCACCTGGATGCTGGCCGCCATGATCACGTTCGCAGGCGGCGTGCTGGCCGGTGCTCCTTCAAAAAAAACGCGCGGAAAACCACGGGGTTTGCTCCGCAAAGCCGCCGCTGACGTGTTCTGAACAGCGCATATGCCAACCTGGCTATGCCTTGATTGAGGCTCCGGTACGCGGACGTAGCGCGTCCGCCAAGATCCATTGCCGATGTGTCGTGCCGCCCGAGCCGGGGGTTCCGAGCATGAAGGTGACGAACCCGACCCAGTGACCGGTGGTCGTTGCGATCCAGGCGCTGAGCGTTCCCGGCACCAGGCCCGTGAGGTCCAGTCCATCGGGGACAGTCTCCTTGGGCGCCCCGAGCGGGAAGACGCGGCGCAGGTCGACCCACACGGGTTGACCTGGGTCAACCGTGTGCAGGTACGGCACGCCTCCGCGATCGGACATGTGTTCGATTATGCAACGCCCTCCGGTGGCGGGCTATGCGGCCTGAGCTGCGCTGACACGTCGCGCGCCTGGTATGTCCACGATGGCCAGCCAGCGTTACGACGTGCTTGCCGGTTCGCGGAACTGCACCGCCAGCGCGGGTCGGAGCCGTGATCCGGCAAGCACGCTCGGCCGCTCCTGTTCCTGACGGTCCGGCAGTTCGGCCGGATCGCGATCCTGCGTCAGGCCGTTCTTGGTCGAATCGTCTCGGTCGGCGTGCTGGGTGTCGGCCTCGCGGTCTTCGGTCTCCATGTCGCGGATCTGCGTGTCGGAGTAGCCGAGTGCACGGCGGGCGGAGCGGCGCGGCAAGAGCTTGTCCGCCGAGTACAGCTTGACCACGCCGTCGGCCTGGGCGGCGAACGTCGGAGTAGCGGGATCCACCCACTGGGTTTCGACCCGGAGCGCCTCGTCGGGCACCTTGCCGTCGCGCACGTGCAGGATGCGCTGCGCCACGCGGTTCCAGCCGCTGCCGAAGGAGCGCTGCCGCCGTTCGGCCCGTTTGATGTGGCGGGACTCCGACGACCGGATCCCTTCGGCGCTGGCAGGGTTTTCCGTGCTGTAGCCGAGGAAGTGCGGCGGGAGCCCAGACAGGCTTGCGACGAGTCTGGCCAGGGTGTTGAGCGTGTTGTGGAAATTCGACAGGTCGGCTTCGGGGAACTGCCCGACCGCCACCCCGTCGTCCTTCGGCGATTTCGAGGACGCCCAGAGAACGCCGGCGACGGCCTCCCATGGGGTGAGCGGGTTTCCTTTGCTGTCAACGAAATCGTCCTTGTCGAAACCGAGCGCGTACCGTCTCGGCATCGCGTGAAACTCCGCGCTCACCATCATGTCGGTGGCGATCTTGCAGGCCGCGTCCGACAGCGGAAGGACGCTCGCCAGCTCCGAGCGCCCAAGCCGCGGGGGCGCGCTGCGGCGCCGCCGCGTGCGGGGCCGGTTCACCAGCGGCACGACGGGCACAACACCCATGCCGTGCCCGTCACGGTCGGTCTCCTCCCAGACCCCGCCGCCGTTGTCGGAGGAATACCAGATGGTTTCGTTCGGCAGGTACAGCGTGGCGTAAGCCTCGGATTGGTCCCCGTCCCCGTCCTCGGAGAACTGCCGCTTCAGCGCCGCCCGGACCTCGCGGGTGCGCGGGTCAATATCAACGTGGACGTCGAACGGGGACTCGACCGTCACCAGCGGCATCGACGGCCGGGCCTCGTTCGTTCCGACGATCGCGAAGGACCGGCCGAGCACCAGGGCGTCAATGTGGGCTTGCTCGGAGTGCAGGCCCAGCTCGTTCGCCGCCCAGATCTTCCAGAGCTCCCGGTCGGCGGCCTGCTCACCGCCGAGCCGGAACCCGGTTACGTCGAGGCGCTCATCCAGCGAGTCCACGACCAGCTCAGGCCAGTTGATCACGACCTGCCGCACGCGGGTGTCCAGGCGGCGGAGCAGCTCCGGGTGCATGTACGACAGCGACTGCTCGCCCTCGTAGTACGCATCGAGGATTTCCAGCCCAGGGATCTGCGCGTCGTGTTGTCGAGTGATCCGAGTGATCCACTGCTCCGGGCTCAGTTCGGCGAAGTCAACTGCCATCCATAACCACCGCTATCATTCATACATGCCGAACAGTCAGACGCCGCTTTGGGTATCGATGCTACTAGCCGGAATCGCGCTCATTGGACCATTGGGCGCGGCTTGGATTACAACGAAAAGGGACGACAAACGCTGGTCTCGGGAGCTAGCAAGAGAGCGTGAGCGCTGGCAAAGGGAAGACGATAAGAGGCGTCAAGATCTTAGTCATGAGTCGCGCATGAACTGGCGAGATCGCCGGGTGGAGGCATACTCGGAACTTCACGATGCCCTGATGCTCTGGCTAGAGGGTGCCGTGAAGGCTGTGGATGCGACCGATGCGGAATTTGCCGACGAGATCGACATGATGGACGAGCGTGCCGCCAGTGTGCGCAGGCTCGTTTCGCGAATTCGAGTAGTTGGAAGCCGCGAGACTGAAGATGCTGCCGACCGGCTGCTCAAGCTTGTCTATAAGCACTATTCCAGAATCAAGAGGAAGCAAACTGTTGAGGAAATCAGTGAGGTAGCACAGGAAATATATACTGGACGCCAGGCGCTGGAGATCTGTTTTAGAATGGATCTGGGATTGGCTGGTGTCGAATCTCAAGTGTATTCGTAGCCTCACATTACGACCATCGCGCCAGACTTCTTCGGCTTCTGACCACGCAACCGCCAGCCGGAGACCGCCATGGCGGCGGTGGGTACCGCGTCGATGCGCTTGCCGGTCTTCCCGCGTAGGGGCTTGTCGGGTCGGATGAGGTCGGGTTCTCCTGGTGGATGGCGCACCTCCACCGAGTCAAAGCAGAACGCCGCCACAGGGTTGCCGTGGTGCGACCACGAGCGGGAGCGGGTGAGCGTCATGAGTTCGGTCATGCCGTGGGTCATTCCGCGGAACGTCTGCGGTACCGGGTACATCGGTACTCTCGTGACGCGCTCCAGGCGCTGGCGGACGGGTTCGCCGCTCCACTCGTCGTAGTTGATATCGGCGACCCGCAGTGCAGCGCAGTCGGCGGCGACGTCGGCCTCGATCACCTCGTAGTCGATGACCTCGCCGGGGGTGGTGGTGATCCAGCCCTGGTCGACCCACTGGGATACGCGGTGGTCAGTGTGCTCGTCCAGGAACTCCACTCCGGACTCCGGCAGCCAGAACCGCCACAACGCCGAGACGTGCCCGTCGATGCCGTCCGGCACGATCAGGCACCAGGCCGTCAGGTCCAGCTTGGACGCGAGGTCCAGCCCGCCCCACGCTGGCCGGCGAGCAACCAGCTCCCGCAACCGCGCCGGTTCGGCGAACTCGGTTCCGGTGCACGCGGTGTAGAGGTGCATGGGCATCCACCGTGTGGACTGCGACACCCATTGATTCAGACGGTACTGCCGGAAGCTGTTCTCTCGCGCCGGATCGTTGCGCGCTTCCAGCGCCTCTTCCCGCAGAGCGGCCAGCGACAGGAAGTCACCCAAGGCCGGGTTCGCGTAGTACCAGTTCGCTTCGTCCCACGGGTCCGCGTCGGCGGGCAGGTTGCGCAGGTAGACGAACCGGTGCGGGGCGCGGGACGGGTCTTCGGCGATCTTCACGCATTCGTCGTGCTCGGACTTGCCGAACGAGGTGGGGTCGTTGCCCGCCGTCGTGGCCGCGAGCAGCAGCGGCTGCACGCGGGTGCCCATGCCGGTCCGCAGCGCTGCCCACAGGTCACCGTTCGGCTGGGTCAGGACCTCGTCGAAGATCACACATGACGGGTTCGAGCCGAGGTTGCCCAGCGCGTCGGCCGCGACGACCTGATACACGCTGTTGGTTTTCTCGTCCACGATCCGGGCGGCGTGCTCGACCACCCGCAGCCGCTTGGACAGCACCGGGGACAGCGCGACCATGCGGGCGGCGACGTTGAACACCAGCCGCGCCTGGTCCTTGTCGCGGGCGGCGCCGTATACCTCGGCGGACTCGACCCCGTCCCCGACGAGCATGTAGAGCGCGACGAACGCCAGCAGCTCGGACTTGCCGTTCTTCCGGGCGAGTTCGATCCAGCCGGACCGGTAGCGGCGGACGTAGGTCTGCCACTCCGGATCCCACCGGACCTCGCCGAACAGCGGCCGGACAATGTCGTCGCGCTGCCAGTCGGCGAGGATGAACGGCGTCCGTGCCCACCGGTCTTTGGTGTGCACGCAGATCTCTTCGGCGAACGCCTGCGCATGATCGGCGCGCTGATGGCAGAGGTGGTCGCCGCGTTGGCGGCAGGCACGTCCGTCGAAGGACCAGCCGCACACCGGAAGCCGCGGTGACTTCGGCGTGCCGGTCTTGGAACTGGGTTTCCGCGTGCGGGAACGAGGTTTATGAGAGGAGGCGGCCCGCGTCGCCCGAGGTCCCGCCATCGGCGCTCACCTCGGCCTTGATCGCCTGCCGGTCAGACGGCGTCAGCCCGAACCGTGCCGCGAACGTCAGAAACGTGCGCTCCGAATCGGCCTGCACCTTCAACGCCGGATTCGGCACCAAGCCGCCGCCACCGGGAACCAGCAGCGCGGAGCCGTTCACTAAGGCAGTAGCCACGGCGTAGCGGGCCAACGCCTCGCACAAGACGCCGAACGCGTCGACGTCCCATGCGGTCAAGACCCTCCGAGTGATCATGCTCGGCGCGAGCCGATCCCAGATCGCCCGCCCCTTCTCTGACACCCACTCCGGCGGCACGACCTCCACCACAGGCGGCACTGGCTCCGCGTCGTTGATCCGGTCCTTGCGGTCGCCTTGCAGGATCCGCAGCGAAGTCGGCTTCCCTGCGGGGCCACGTTTACCCAAGTGACATCACCACCACAAAAATAACGGTGTTCCCGTATGGAATCAGCGATATTGAATGGCTAGCCATGCGATATGACGCGGCACCACTATGGACTGTTTCGGTTCGCATCACCGCAGGTCAGTCGGTTCGTCCGCAGTCAGACACGACCCTGACAAGCGTTCACCCGAACGGAGGTTGAGCCGTGATCGGCCAACTGGTTACGTGATTGACGGGAACCGCGTTGGTTCCGACATGGGGGGCCTTGCACTTTAAGTCGCATCCCTGATGCTTGCCGGAGTGTGCCTGATAACGCTGGCTCGAGCAGTGTTCGGGTACATTTTATGCGATTTCGGGTTTGCAGTGCCCCATCGCGATCAAGGAAGGACGCTATGCGCAGACTGGGTACCATTCTTGCGGTGGCAGCAGTGTCACTTGTGACGCTTGCAGGTGTAGCGACCGCCGAACCGTCGAAGCCGGGTCCTTTGCCCGAAAAGGTAAGCAAGGAGTACAAGGTAGTAAAAAAGACGGGCAAGATTTTAATTCGACCGACGATGGGCACGTATGACGACCCGCCGACTGGTGGCTGCTGGGGTGAGACCAGCTTCAATACAACCGCGTACTACCTTGATGGCTTGTTGGTTGAAACGGACACCCCGTATCAGGCATGGGTCTCTTGCGATGTCGCGACTCCTGTCGAGACCATGGCGTTCCTTCAGACTGACGCCGGGATGTATATCAACGGCGGCAAGCGGGAGCCGGATGCGGCACCTCGAAGCTGTCAGAAATTTCAACCTAGTGATCCTATTTGCGTCTCGGTAGTGTCAAGTTCACGGGCTCAATGCTTCTCTTCTGAACGCTGTGACGGCCTCTATGGATCAGCGAACACATTCGACATGTTGCTCCCAGAGGGATGGGTCTATACCTACTATCCGCCCGAGTGCACTCTGATCGCGCCCCAGGAAGTGAGTTGCCTAGTTGGCACCGACCTGACGGAGATTCCGCCCACGGGCTAGTACGTCACTTGCGCTGTATGGCTGCGGGCTCTGACGCAAAGCACTGGTACTATGCGGACGAATCCGCAGCCATACTCGGAGGTGCGCGTGAGTTTCTTTAATGAGATAGGGCCCGAGCCTCGGGATTTGCCAAGCATCGACGCGTATCGATCTGCTGCTTTTGCGCCTCGCGCGTCCGTCCTGCCAAGGAGCTTACCCTGGGAACAGGTGATAGCCGAAAACTCTGACTTTGTGGTCGCATTGAGTGCGGTTCAGGCGTGGATTTCGAACCTCACTATCGAGTTGAGTATCTACAGTTCCATCCCCATCGACGACGACAGACTTCTTCTGTTTCCTGACCGTCAACGGTCACCTGAAACCTCTCCAAGTTCTGACGGGCCAAGGGTTGGGCTGATCTTCTCCGACGGGCGATACGCAACCAACCTGCGTAAGCCAGGGTTTCCGCGACCGCACGAGAGAGGCTTGTCGGCCGAGTTCCCCGTACTTTCTCTGGTTTCGAGCGGCGGGGGTGGAGGGGGTGGCCCCGCCGACGGTAGCTGGCACTTTCGACAGGCTCTGGACGTATGGCCGCTGCCTCCAGCTGGTCCCCTAACTATCATTTTCGCGTGGCCAGGCGAAAATCTGGCCGAGCACACCATTGAGTTGAGTGGCGACGATATTGTCAGCGCCGCGTCTCGTTGTGTTGAGATCAACCCACGTCAGCGAGAGACCTAGTCGAACAGCCGCAGTATGTGACGTCGCGGTTCAAACAGGGCACCCCTCGTTGCATACTGCCATTCCCCGCTCAGGGATCAGACGCGGCTGGCAACAACGAGGGCTGCGCCCCGATCGCTACGTGGTGTTACCGAGCGATCGGGGCCGTTGAGTAAGCCGACGTTGCTAGCTGGAGCCGCTGGACGCCTTGCCGCGCCCCTTGGCCTTGGGGGCGGTGGTGGCCTTTTTGCGGGCGGCGCCGCGTCGCTTGGCTGCGGCGGCGGTCTGTCGCTTGCGTGGAGGCATTCAGTTCACCCCCTCTCGGTGTCGTCGGGTTCGGGCATCGAGACGCCGAGCAGTTCCGCGGCGGCGTAGCCGTCGAGATACTTGTCTCCAATGACGACGAGACCAGCGGCGGCGAGGAAGGCGTCCTTGTCGTCCTGGCTCTTGAAGCAGACGCAGAACCAGTACTCGCTTTCGGTCGCGAGCTGCATCCGTTCCAGCTCGCGGGCGGTGCGTTCGCGGAAGCCACGGTGTAGCGCGTCGAGCTCGGCGCTCGCGTCATCCTCCTCGTCGCCCGTGTACTCGACGCCGGCGAGCGGATCGGGATCCGGCTCGGCCGTGAGCAGAGCCAGCACGTCATCGTTGGACTTCATGCCGGACACCGACGACGACATTTTGAGCTGCGCGAGCAGCGCGGCATTGGGATCGTCAGCGGGTGAGGTCATGGCGCAGCAACTCCAGCTCGGCGAGGGGAAACCAGTCCAGGACTCGGGCGTAGTCCTCGGGGGCGTGACGGCTCAGCGGTTCGATGAACCGGTAGTCCAGGCCGTCGAACGAGCGGCCGAACCACTCGTAGTCGATCGGCAGCGGGCAACTGTGCCGGGTGAGCGCGGCCCTGACGTCAGCGATCTGCCAATCCCAGAGGGCCGACACCTTCCGCGTGTCCTGGCGGATCGGGCCATGGGTGGACATCGCCATGCGCCGCATCGGGCTATCGGTGGCCCGGACGCCGTCGACGTTCCACGCGTCAGCGGGCAGGCCGACGTCCTGGCGCAGCGTCGCGGCAACGTCCTCGTAGGTGAACTCCGCCAGACCGGCCGCGTCGATGATCCGCCACCGCTCGGGCGGGCAGAACACGTAGTTGACCAGCCACCGGTAGAGGCTGGGGTGGGGCAGGTCGTAGATCTTCTGCCCGAAGAAGTCCTCATACACCTTGAGGCTGTCGGCGACGAACTGCAGGCCAGGCACGCTGTACAGGTGGTACGGCACGACGGGGATGCCGCGTTCGCGCAGCGCCAGCCACGCACTGAGCGAGTCCTTGCCTCGGGAGAAGGCGAGCAGAACCGGTTTTCCCTCGGCCTCCATCTCACCGAGGATGGTGTCTGACGACGGCAAGCCGTCGATGGTGATCACGGGCACCTCCGTAGCTCGTGGTGGGCACCGAGTGCACGAATGTGCACCAGGGCAACGGTTTCTCCGGCCTAGCCGTCCCGGTCGCGGCGGACGATCTTGCCGACGCCGGACGCGGAGAGCCGCGCGGGCACGGCGGTGTCGCGGTAGGACTCGCCCGCCGCTACCAACTCGATGACCAGGCGGTTTCGTTCCGCGTGCCACGCGTCCGCCTGTTCGGCCGCGCGCTCCAGCTCGTGCGCGAGTTCGACGCGCCACTGCTCGGCGCGAGCGATCGGGTCGGACGTAGGGGAAGGGGCGCTCAAAACCTGGCACCACCCCTCCGGGGTTCAGGGGCTTGTGCGCCGAGACGCCGCCCAGGGGGCCTCCCCCTGGGGTCGCAAGTGGACGGCACGCGCCCGACACGAGACGCGGCCGTCGATATCGCGAAACGTTCAGCGCTGGTTCCAGCCGCCGCGCGTCGTGCCGGTGAGGGCAGTAACTCGGCTGTGGCAGCGGGAACACAACCCTCTCCCATGCACCGGGTTGTCAGGGTCAAGGCCAGCAACCACAAGGTCTCTGCGGATCACTGGCCAATGATCGGCCACTGTGGACGGTTCAGCGCATTCGGTCTCGGCATGATGCGGACAAGTTGTGCTGTCACATCGGCAGACAGGGTCACGAGCGAGGACTCCGGGCCTGAACCGGGATCTATGAGCGCCGGAGTACCCCCGCTGCGCGGAGGTGCCGAAGGCCGCTCGGGCTCTCGATTTGCAATCGGGGCAACGGCCGCCGGTTCGGGTCGAATTCGAGCAGCCGACACCGGTACAGGGACGCCGTGGACGATCAGGCAAGCCGCACCCCTTTACGACTGCCGACTAATTCATTGTCAATACCTTCAACTAGTCCAATCAGGTGAAGTTTTCCCAGATTCTTGATTTAGTTTCAGGCTGCCTGACACTCTCAATTTTGCTCGGCAGGGGTTCAGCAAAACCCCGATATCGAAAGGTGAATCAGTGAACGACGAAAAGCCAACACGTGAGTATGGAAGCAGATACAACGCGACCGCCAGCCTCGTGGATTTGCCCGTCTTGGCGGAAAGAATCCTCGCAGACCTGAGTGAGGAGATCTGGGCTTTGCGGCGCGAGGCGGCCGCTTCGCTGTGGGCGCGCTCCAATGGTGCGGCTTGCCGAATCGAATCGAGCCTTCACGTCGAGGAAGGTGAATTACTGCGCCTCTACATCGCGGGCATCCCAGACTCGAAGATCTTCGCGAGCATCGGGACTGACAGGTATAGCGATTGGGCGAACTCGCTGATCTATCAGCTGTCCGAGATGTTGGAACTGTACAACTGGCGCAACCTGCAAGACCTGTCAGATCGACGCTTCAGGGCGAGCATCGTCCTCGTCAGCGAAGACGATCACCGCAATCCTGCGTGGACAACTGGAGTTGTCCGGAAGTTCTGAGTTATTCGATTTCCGCTTTGGTGCAGCAACACCGAACCGGAACCCGTGAAAGGTGAACCGTGTCTTCTCTTCTTTTACCCAACCATGCCGAGTGGGTGCAAGCGAGATCGTTTGGCGACCGAGTTTTCGCCACCGGCAACATTCGCCGCTTGTCAAAGTTGGCGCGCTGCATCGTAGATGACATGCAGGACGAGTACGCGGAGGCGTTTCCGCTAGTTTCCCGGCAGCGTTTCGGCGTGAACGCCTGGGTGTACGACGGCCGCTTCGTGGACTTCGAGGTGTCCGGCTTTCGTGACGCGGAGCTGGCGGACCCCAAATTCGTGATGGCCGCCCGCGAGGATTTCGCGGCCTTCGTGTCTCGTTACAACTGGACCCGCGAGGGTGCCGAGGACGACCGCCGGTTCTTTGGCGCCGAGGTCTTCCTGTGCAACGAGGCCGAGCAGGACTTCCGCCGAAAGCGCGGGAAGGTCTGGATCTACCGGTCGTGGCGGCGGCTGCTCAGTCCGCGGTTTCAGCCGTTCCTGCCCCTCGCGACCACCTGAGCCCGACCACGTAACCCCATCCTGACGTGACCGTGCCCCCGGTCAAACGGTGCAGCAACACCTTCCGGGGGCACGGCGCGGAACCCAGAAAGGCAAACCGAAAATGAGTTCCGACGCTCAGTATCGTAACGCAGAACGCCTACTCCAGGGCGTCACACTGATCCGGGTCGCCCGCCAGTCGTTGGCCAGAGAGACGGCAGCGGCGGTTCGCGAGGACCCGGAGCTGCGCGAGGCCCTGTACGAGTGGTTCAAGAGGGACTGGCAGATGGTGCGCATCCTGTATCTGATCGCCGTGGGCTACTCCGGCACGCCCACCTTCTACCGGGCTACCACATCCACCGATCAGCGTGAAGCCAGCTTGTTCGGCATGATCGAGTTCCACTCCGGCTCAAGGGTGTACGTCCTGACCCCGCAAGGGCGGTCGGCACTCGATCGGTGGACCGAGCTCATGGAATGGCTCAAGGAGCACCCGCGTTTCGCGGACCTCTGGGCGCGGGTGACCGTGGTCTAAGGCGCGAAGGCTGAGGCCGGCGACGGGAAGGGCAAAGGGGGTCCTCCGCCCCTCCCGTCGTCGGCCTTTCGCGCGTTCAGGGCGTCGACCGTCGACGGGGGATGATGAGGGAGGATGGAAGCATGAACGCGCCGTCGCAGCGACTGACCGCCCAGGAACGTAAGGCCCGCCGGGAGCGTCAGACTGCCCGCGTCGACGAGCTTCGCCGCCAGCTCGCGGAGGCGGAAGACGAGCTGCGGGCCATCGTGGCCGACGATCGTCGCGCCGGAGTGCTCACGAAGGACTTGATCGCGGACACCGGCTGGTCGCACGACACGATCGCGACCATTCTCAAGCGCGCCGGAGTGGTGGGCGGCAAGAACGCGCCCCGCAAGCCTCCCGCTGACTCGTAGGCTCTGACCTGCGGTTTCACCCATTTGGCCTAGTTGCTAGTGTCAGGTTACCTGAGACTATGGAGAGGTTGGATTCATCGGGCCTGAGCGGTGCAGCAACACCGGTCAGGCCCCGGAGGAAAGGCAAACTGTTCATGTCTAGTGCGGTGAAGGCTGCCCCGGAGGCGGCTAGCAAGGCTTCTGAGACCCCTGTAGCGGCTCCTGTCCTACCCAAGGTGAAAGATGCCTGGTCGGCCCTAGCAACGGCGGTCAATGGCTCCCGGACCCCTCTGGAGCTTCTGGGCAAGGCTGGCTTGAAAGGCTGGGATGTCCGGCCTGAGCCGGTGTTCGCCTGGGTGCCCACCGGCACGTGCAGCGAGTGCGGGAAGCAGGTCGGGACGAAACACGCGGCGAAGTGTTTCCTTGGCGGGGTCGAGCCCGGCGAGGAGAGTGACGGCCTCGTGGACGCCGACGACACCACGGAGTCGGTGGAGGTCCCCGGCTGGTATGCGCTGGTGCGGAACAACCCTGAGACCGGGGGTATCGAGTCGATCGGCGCGGTGGCGCGTGAGTTCACGCCGGAGTCGTTCGAGCGCCGCGCGGGCGTCCTCGCAGAGATCGCGAAGGAGCTCAAGGCGAAGTGTTCGGCCGCTGGTCCATTGTGGAACAACACCGGGGCGTTCATGTCGCTGCGGATTCCCGAGCCGATCAAGATCGGCAAGGTCGACCAATTGGAGCTGCGGATCGTGCTGCTCGCTTCGCTGACTCCCGGTCGCCAGTCGGTGATCAAGTTCTCCATCGTGCGCCCGGCCTCGAACACGGTGCAGCCCATCATCACCTTGCCCGAATCGCAGATGGGTGGCGCCTTCCCCGTGGGTGAAGTCGGCTCCCACGTCAGGGTTATCACGGGTTGGGCGGAATCCGCTCCGGAGAAGATCGCCGAAGTGGCCAACAAGCTCAAGGCCAAGCGCATGACGCTGGCCGAGTTCGAGTCTGTGTGCGAGAAGCTGTGGACGCCTCCGGCCGAGACCGCGAACACGTGGCTCAAAGAGCAGCACGAGCGCCGGAAAGCCATGCTGCGGGTAATCTTCAATGGCGATTTGGACATGTTCGCGGGAATCGGCAAGACCCGCTGGGGCGCGCTTCAAGCCATCCTCACGGTTGCGCAGCACTTGCCGCACGTCGAGCTCAAGAACGACGATGATCCCGCCGAGACCGCGCGGGCCCGCGCGGAGTCGACCTTGTTCGGGCAGGCTGCCAAGCTGTGCGCCTCCGCGTTCGAGAAGCTGGCGGTCTGAGATGCCTGAACTCGACCCGCAGACCGTGAAGCTTCCCAGGATCCCTCGTCAGTACGTCGACTCCTACGGCGGTCACGAGTGGCGCGAGAAGGCGACGGAGTTCGGCTGGTACGTCCCCGGCTCGTGGGGGCGTGACGGCTGGAACCTCGGGAAGTGGCCGTATATGCAGATCGCGTTGTGGGACAGCTTCGAGACCATGGTCTACGCCTTCGTGGTGTACATCGAAGGCGATCTGGAAGTCCATGCGTACAACACGCCGATCGGGCGCGACGGCGCGGTGACCGAGATCGCGGCCCGGTGGTGGCGGGCAGGCTGGGCGGACGGACCGGATGATGTGCCCGAGTCGGGGTACCTGCCTCACCACTACGGCCCTTACCGGCCCTAGCTGCACGGAACGGCAACAGCCCCAGGGGGCCGGATTCCCGGCCCCCTGGGGCTTCCCAGCTCTCAGGGGCCTCTAGGTGGCCCGGAACAGCCGGAGGATTGAGGGGTTGTGCGGACAGCGGCTCACCGCGTGCGGCCTGCTCAGTGAGGGATGCCGGGGCCAGCGTCCGGTGGCCGCTGTCCGCACATGAAGAAGGCCCCGCGCCGGAGGGGGAGGGAGCGCGGGGCCTTCAAGAAAGCTGACTGCTTGATGGGTATAGCTCCGCCAAGCCCTGTCAGTATCGCCGGTTCGTGATCATCGTGTCAAGGCTATTCACAGTCCAGGGCAAGGGTTTCCGCCCGCTGGCTGGCCAGCACCTGGCCGAGATGTGCCCAATGTTCCAGTCCCCAACGCGAATCGCAGGCCGCGCACACCGTCTCCACTCGGTCAGCGTCCACAGAGAGCGCGGGTCGGCGCAGCCATTCCTGCTCGGTATCGGACCACACGAGAACCGTTGTGTGTTGGCAGGTCGGGCACGCGTGCCCGCGCAGCCGATACGCCGGAGCGGGATTGAGTACCGACCTGCCAGCGGCCACCCACCGCTCTGCCTCCTGGGCCGCGTAGGCGAGGTAATCGACGTCCTCCAGCTGCCAGGCCCCCGCGTGCGAGGCCCACAACCTCAGCTGTCCGGTGAGGGACGGTCGCGCGCCGGTTCCGAAGAGGTCGTGTCCCAGAGCCGCCAGCGCACCCCGGAGGGTCTGACTGATCTCGGCTACCAACGCGAGCGCGTTCAAGGAGGCGGGTGGCCGTGATCCTCGCGCGGAACCGCCCGTGCGTTCGGTGCCCGGCTGGGTCGCGGTCACCAGCTGGTCGATCAGGCACGGTGCGAGCGCGCGTTCCACGGCTCCGGAGTCGCGGAGCAGGGTGTGCATGTTCGGCTGGATGAGTTGATCGATCGCGGCGTCGAAGGCCAGCCGCGCGGCCAGCGGGTCGGCTTGATGCTCCTCGGCTGTGTGAGGGGTGAGGGTGCTGGTCATCGGGTGGTCTCCTGTTCGGGGGTGCCGTTGGCGCGCTCGAGTTCGGCTTGGGCGCGGCGGAGGCGGGAGGGGTGCATCCGGTGCACGGGGTCGCGCATCTCCCGGACACCCGCCCGGTTGCGCGAGAGCGGCCCGCACACCGCCCAGGCCCGTGCCTTGCAGAACGGGCAGGCCACGGATCGAGCGAGGTCGTGATCCGGGTTGCGTTTCCAGCCCATCGCCGCGTACACCGCTCGGATCCCGAGCATTCCGGCTTGCCGGTAGTAGTCGCGGCTGGTCGCGCGTGGTGAAGCCGCGGGCTGAACCGGCGCGGGTTCGCCCGCGGCGCGGTCGCGGGCCGCGTCGCACCGACCGGCGATCTCGGACGGTGTCGCCCGCCGCGCGGCTGGGCCGAGCGCGGCGAAGGCACGATGGCATTCGGCGAGGCTGTAGCCGGCGAGGCCGGACTCCCAAGCGGAGACGACGTCCTCCGGCGCGTGTGCGCCGGTGTGCCGGATCAGCAGGCCGCGCACGTCGCTGCGGCTCATCACCGCGTGCAGCGTGCTCACGCGATCGCCTGATCGAGTGCGGCGTCGAGGATCGCGGTCAGCTGGTCGGCGTCCGCGTGCTGCGGCTGAGCCTGCCGCACGAGCAGGCCGACCCCGTGTTGTTCGTCCTCGGCGATCGCGGCTGAGCGCAGGCTCTCGTACCGGTCCACCATCTCCGCGTCCCAAGCACGCTTTTTCGGATCGGTCGCGATACGGGCCGCACGCATCCGCTCCCCGACGAGCATCGGCAGGAAGGTCGGCGGCAGCGCCTTGCCTGACCAGGCCGCCAAGCCCGAGCCGATCACGTTGCTGCCGATGCCTTCTCGAATCAGCGGGATCACCTGCGCCACGAGCTGGGCCCGGACAGGTGCGGGCACCGACGAGCCGTAGAAGTCCACCAGCCGCTCGGCCTCGGCCCGTCGACGCCGACGCACCGAGCCCGGCGGGGCAGCGCCCGCGGAATCGCCGGGGCTGTCCTCTTGCACCGCCGGGGTCTCGGCTGCTATCCGCGTCGCGCGGGCGCCGTGCGCGTCACGCGCGGGTAACCCCGCTTTCTTCCTACGAGAAGCGAAGGAAGGTTCTCCAGTCTCCCGCTCCCTACTCCCTTCTCCCAGGTCCTTCGCCGAAGGGTTCCCGGAAGGGTTCGCCGAACCCCGTGAGCTGGGCGCGGACCGGTCGATGTCAGGTGTGACCTCCCCGCCGGAGTCCGGTTCGGACGCTCCGTCCAGACGCGGGGGCCGACCCGCCGGCGAGGGGCGGCCAGACGGGCGGACCGTCATGGCGGCCTTAACGACCGGTGGTAGCTCAGGTGCTCCGGCCTCCAGCTCGTTCGCCGCGATCGCCGGGGCCGGGCCGGTCACGTGCGCGGGCAACCGCCGCAGTTCGGCGGCGAGCGCGGCCCGCAGAATCGGGGACTCAATGTCGAACGCGACACGCAGCGCGCCGCGCAGCATGTTCGGCTGCTTGTACAGCTCGTCGCTGCGGATGAACGACCTGACGAGGAGTTCTTCGGTGTCCTGGTCGATCACCACGAACCGGGCGGCGTCCAGCTCGGAGAGCGCCGCGCGCATCTCCGTCAGGTCCAGGTCCGCGTGCGGCCGGTTCCAGCGCTTCACCGCCAGGTCGAGAACCCCGGCGTAAGAGAGCTTCCGCTGTGAGAAAAGCTGGATATACAAGAGTTTCGCTTCGCGCGAGAGCGCGCGGAAGTCATCCTTGTCCCAGATGTTCAGATCGAGGCGTGCGTGATCACGCGCCATGAAGAAATCCCCCTACAGGACAAAATGGGCACGGTGAACACCGCCACACGTCCGCGTGGCGGTGTGAAGCAGGTAGATCAGGACGCGGTGGCCTGCGCCTGTGGCTCGTGGTCGCGCAGGGCTTCGGCGTCGAAGGCGTAGACGGCTTGGAGTTTGCCGACGTTGCGGCCTGTCGAGTCGGTCGAGCGCACGTAGCGGCCGGTGTGAACCAGCAGCCCGGCGGCGCGAAGACGGTTCACAGTCGAGCCGATCAGTTGCGGCTGTACCCAGCTCGGCAGCAGCGACCGCCAGCGATTGGCGGTCGTCTCCCGGAACGGATCGGCCAGGCTGTCTCGGACGATGACGGTCACGATCGCGAGGACCTGGGCCTCATTCCGCGGTTCGGCCGTGAGCAGGGCGGCCACGGTCGCGGCCGTCTCGCCGTCGTCGGGCACACCGGACGGGCTGGTCGCGCGGGCCTGGGCCACCATGGCCCCGGCCAGCGCGACCAAGTCACCGAACGGAACTGTCATACGCCGAGCAGGCGGAACGTGGCGACCTCCGAAATGTCGGCACATTCCTTCGCGATCTCCGGGTAACGCTCCTTGAGCAGGTTCTGATCCAGCGCGATCCGCAAAGCATGGGTAAAGCTCACGACCGGGACGCCGTTGACCGTGCCGACCTCGGCCCCGGCCGCCACCAAGGCGGCCTTGATCACGGCCTCGTGCTCTTTGCGTTCCTGGGACAGTTTCGCTTGCTTGCGCTTGATTCGGCGCAGCGAGGCGATCAGGTGAGCGAAGGCGTCGACCGGCCTTGTGGGCTGGTCGGCGTGCTCGTTAGTGCAAGTGGGTGTGTCATGCTTCACGTACAGCGGTCCCCTCAAACTCGTTAACGCAGGGCGTGACACCTGCGATCAACTAAGACACGACTTGATCAACAAAAGGTGTGTGAGTACCGGCGGGCGTTCGTAGGGGAACGAGCGCCGGAAAACTAAAGAATGTTTATGGGCGTAAACACTTTCGAGTCTTGCGTGTGTGCTGGCGAGCAGCGCGGTAACCCGACCATAGCCGGGTGAGGTGCAAGTTTGTCAACGCGATTCGCGAGATCGCCGGAAAGTGTTGACAGCCGTAAACAAAAAGAGGATGCGATGACGCTTGAGGGGGTCGTCTCGATCCAGGAAGCCCTGAGTTTCCTGTACGAGAATCGACGAAGGGACGACGGGAAACCGCACAGCGACCGGGACGTTGCTGACGCGCTGACGACAGCGGGCGTCGACGTGTCGTACTCGTCGCTGTGGCAGGTGCGAACGGGGAAGCAGCCACACCCGCGCACCAACATCATTGTGGGGCTGGCGAGGTTCTTTGACGTGCCAGCGGGGTTCTTTCTCGATCGCGACGTCTACGACGACTGGCGGCGCAAGCTGTCCGGCGAACCTGAGATGCCGCGCCAGCGCGTGGGCTCGGGGGTGTCAACGATGCTGCGCAGCTTCGCCATATCGGACCGCAGCGCAAGCCTGATCCAGGAGCTGACCGAGCACGTGCGCGGACTCGAAGCCCGGGACGGTGGGCACAGCACATGACCTGGCCCGCCATCAGGCGGGTTCTGCTGAACTGGACACGACGGGGACAGCGACGAAGTCAACGCGTCGTGACTGGCAGTGCGCCGGTCACGCAGCTCGATGACGTCCGGGCGCTGGTGAGTGCTCTCGATCTGCCCGCCACCGCCACGCCTGACGAGCTCGCCGCCCGTCTGTCCACAGTGCGCCGCCGCCCCATCCAGATCCAGCCCTACCCGCCGAACATCGTGGCCGAGGCCCGCCGGACCGGCGAGCCTATGCCTTACGGCGTCTGGGTTTCTGGTGCCGCTACCGACTTCATCTTCTTCCGGGAAGACACCACGCACAGCCATCGGCGGCACATCATCCTGCACGAAGTCGGGCACATCGTCTGCCGACACGTCGGGGGCGACGCCGGCGAGGCCGGCACCGGCGAGCCCGATCACGCCACGATCACCCGCGCGGTGAAGCGCGCGGGGGGCTTCGCTGCGGACCAGGAGCAGGCCGCCGAAACATTCGCCTACCTGATCGAGCGCCACACCAGGCCCAACCTTTCCGCGACCGGCGAAACGCCCGCCGCGCGCTACCGCCTCCTGGAGGACTGAATGCCCATCCCCGTCGCCCAGGTCCAGCAGCTCCTGACCTGGCTGGCCGTGACCGCCGCACTGCTCTACTGGATCAGATCCTGGCGGCGCTCCCGCACCCCCGGTCTGCTGGCCATGGTCAAGGCTCTCGCCGCGCTCGACGTCGCGTTGATCCTCGGCACCGACTGGGGCGTCCACGACTGGCTGTTCGGCATCCCCACACTGCCGAACTACATCGTGCACGTACTCACCTTGTCCTCGGCCTATTGGCTTCAGGTCTTCGTGCTCTACCTCGCTCACCCTGTCGACACCATCCCGGCCAAGGTTCGGATCCGGACTCGCATCCTCATCGGCGCCCAGCTCGCGCTGGGCGTGCTGTACCTGCTTGGACCGCTGCCGGGCAACCTGCCCGCTATCACCGCCGAGGCGGGCAACCACACATTCGTTGTCGCTTACCTCGCCGTGTTCGAGCTGTACCTCGGCCTGGCCATGTTCGACGTCGTCTACGTCGGCCGCCACGCCAAGGATCTTCCCCGCGGCTACCTGCGCACCGGTCTTCGCCTACTGCGCTGGGGCGGCATCTGCGGCCTGGCGTTCGTCGCCCACAAAGCCCTGTACTCCCTTGCGGTCCACTTCAACCTCAACCCGCCGTGGGCCGAACTCGGCAACATCGGCGCCAGCCGTGTGCTCACCACGGCCGGAATCCTGCTGCTCATGGCCGGGGTCACCGTGCCCGCCGTCGTCCCTCGCCGACAGCTCCGCCGCCACTACCGCGCACTCGAACCACTGTGGCGCGACCTGACCACCTTCGCTCCCGAGCTACGGTACGACGCACCACCAACCCGACGAGTCTTCGGACGACCCGACGTCACCGATCTGGTCCGCACCCGACTGACCGAGATCAACGACGTACTGGTCGGACCGTTGCAGCCGTACCTGGACCCGGCGGTCTACACCGCCGCACTCCAGCCGGCCGAGGCTGGTGCTTCCAACGCGAACCGGGCACACGCGCAGGCCGTGACCATCGCCACGGCCCTGGTCACCGCGGAGCACGGCGCACCCGTGCACGCCGAGCACCCGGTAGCGTTCACACCGGGCGAGGCCACCGATGACTACCGCGAGGAAGCCGCGTGGCTCGCGACGGTCGCCACCGCGTACAGCACGTCCACCACCGTCGCCGAGATCCTGAAGGAGACCAGCAGTCGTGCCGCCGACCCTGTCCACTGAGACCGCCACCAGCGAGACCCGGCGGCGCGCGGCCCGCATCGCCACTGAAGTCCTCGCCCCATGGGTCTGGGTCCTCGGGCTCCCGCTCGCCGTCGCTTGGCAGGTCACCGGACACCACCTCGGCGAAGCGCTGATGTGGGGACTGATCGTCGGCGTCACCGGTTCACTCATCCCGATGGCCGTCATCGTGCGCGGGGCGAAACAGGGCAAGTGGGACAGCCACCACGTCACCAACCGCGCCGGGCGTCTCGTGCCGTTCGCCGTGTGCATTGGCTCGCTCGCGCTCGGGTTCGTCATCCTCATCGTCGGCAACGCGCCGCACCAGATGACCGCCCTCGCGGCCGCCGAACTCGCCTGCCTCGTTCTCGCGCTCGCCATCACCTTCGGCCTGAAGTTCAAGATCTCGATGCACGCCATCGTCGCGGCCGGTGCCACCGTGATGCTCATGAGCGTCTACGGCCCCTGGCTCGCACTGCTGTTTCTCGGCGTCGCCTGGGTCTGCTGGTCCCGCGTCGAACTGCGCGACCACACCTCCGCCGAAGTCAGCTTCGGCACCGTCGCCGGTCTCCTCGTCGGCGGCGGAACGTACATCGCACTCGTCGCCGCACTGGCCTAGCCGGAAGTGGGGCGCTGTTGGTCCCAGCGCCCCACTTCAGTCAGGCCGCCTTCTGGCTCTGCTGCTCTTCTTCCGTACGGGTGTCTTCGAACTCGTCTTCGGTGTGGGGGTTCGTGGACTCGGTACGCCACCAATCCGTGGGAACGTCCACAAGAGACGAATCGTTCGCCATCTCGATGGGCTCACGGTCAGTCCACATGAGATTCGGCAGAGCGGCTACAAACTCTTCGACGGTGATCACTCGTCGTCGCCGCCCGCCGCCTGGGAGTCGCCGGTCTCCTGCGAGCCCTTGATCATGTCATTGACGTTCGTGACCCCGGTCCCGCCGTGACCCTCCGTCAGCCAGAACCGTATTTGGACGCGATCCAGCACCCTGAAACTCCTCACTATTGGGAATCGTCTTTTACGAAATGCCGACTCATCGAGCCGGGGTCAGGAATGTTTGAGGCTCGGGGGGGGCGGGCAGGGTTCACGCCGCCCCCGCGCCCGCCGTCCCTATAGGTACGGCGGGGCTGGAACTCGGCCGCTGCGGCCGACGGGGGGCTTTCACAGACGCAGCGGCCGAGAGCTAATCAACGAGGTTCCGCGTAGCCACGCGTTCAAACGGCGGAGTTACCGATGCGTATAAAGGCGCCGTGGCATCCCAGCAGGGCGCGGCAGCAGGACCACGCTGACGGGGCCGCCCGTCACCACAGGGGCGACGGCGGACGGAGTCAGAGCGGCAGCCGTAGGCGGCAACCGACGTAATCGCGCGCGATACGCGCAAGTCTGGCGGTGGTGGCCGCCTTGTAGCTCCACAGTCCGGCGACGTACACCGCAAACGCGGTGATCTCCTCTTCAGTCGCCTCCCGCCAGCGGGTGTTCCTCCGTGCCCAGGTCTCGGCCTCGGCCGCGCGGTGTCCCGTGGCGATGAGCCGTAGCACCATGAAAGCGGGGTCGATCCATGCGGCGCCTCGTGCTGGCCAGCCCCAATCGATGACACGGATGTCACCCGTTACCGGGAAAAGGAACTGGTCCGCGTGGAGGTCGGTATGGAGCAGGCAGTCTCCGGCTACGTGCGCGGGGGCCTTCTGCTCCCAGGCCGTCAGCTCATCGAGGTCCCAGCTGCCGACGACTTCCGGCCGCTCCTGGCCGAGCTTGGCCCACCATGCCGACTGCCAGCGCTGCTCCAGCGGCCGCAGGTCAGGAGCTGGGATCTCGCCGATGCGATTGACCGTCTCGGCCACTCGCGCAAGATCGGCGGAACCTGGCTGGAGCCGGGGGTGTCGGCCAGCCACGTACTCGAAGCCGACGATCAGCCAGTCCTCGATGTCGGCGGAGAAGTGCACAGCTGGGGCGATGCCGGACGCGAGGTCACCGAGTTCGGCCTCATTCCGAAGCCAACGCATCGGAGGGGAGACGCCCTCGACCCCCTTGACGAACAAGGGCGCCGCTCCGTCGCGGCGCAGAACCGCGGCGAAGTTGCTGCTCTGGCCGACCTTGATCTCTTCACTGCCAGCGATGTCACCAGCCCGCTCCCGAACGCCTTCGCGAACGGGTTCCGGCAACTCGCCCCAGCTGTACTTCTTCACCTTGTTGTCCTGTTCCCGGAGCTACTTGCCGTTGGTGTCAGTGTTCTCGTTGCCGTCTTTGCCCGATGCCCGGCAACCATCGTCGCCGTCGTTGCACTTGACTTTGAAAGTCAACCAAAGGTCGTCGTCGACCGCGAAACCGAGCGAGCGAATGGCTTCGGTGGTCCTGGTCATGACCTTCTCCGGGTCCCCCTCGCCCTCGCCGTCGTCATTGGGGACGTGGTGGATGAAGTGACCGGCGGAACGATGGCAGAACTCGGCGTACTCGCGGGTGTAGAGGATGAAGGTGTGCCATCCGATGTCAACAAGTTCCGACGGACCGAGAGGGGCGCGGTGGTTCTCGCCGCACGCACGGAGGAACGCCAGCGCTTGGTCCATGATCCGAGCTGCAAACTCGCGATTCATGTCGTGTTCTTTGGCGATGCGATTTACGAGCCGGTCGAACAGGTCTGCGGATACGAGTCCCTGGCCCGTAAGGTCTTCAACGGCGATGGTCATGCCTTCTCCTTCTCGGTTGTGTTGGTGCCACCAAGTCCACGCTCATGGCGTGGGGCGTTGGACGAGACCGGTCGGGCGGACCGTGACCCGCCGCCGCGTCTCGATGGGGATTCGGCAAAGAGGGGGCGCCTGGAGGAACTGAAAAGGCGCGTCGGCCTGGCCCGGGGAGCCGATAGTCAGGACGGCGCGGAGGGTCCACTCAGGGTCTCCGTGGTAGTGCCAGAAGACAAAGTCGGGAGAGAAGACGTCGGTGTCGGGATAGGTGGGCGTGCGATAGGCCGTGGCGTCGTTCTCACTTCGGAGGATGAAGACGTCCGCACACGCTGGCCACTTGAATGTCGCGACGTACAGGTCCGGTCGCTCGCGCGGCCCAAAGAGATAGAGCTCCCACTTCCGGTGCCGTAGCTCGGCCAGGAGGTCGTCGAAGGAGAGCGACTTCATCGCCTCGTCACCCGCCTGATGACCTCGCTGATGGGGCGTGGTTTTCCGTGGGCCGGTGACCGTCCGTGTCTCCAATCTGACATCCACCGCAGGACTACTCCGATCAAGAACGCGGCGAGGAGAATGGCAGCGATCTCGGCGACCAGCAGCACGCCGAGCAGGCCGAAGTCCACGTCCATCGCATTTCTCCATGTCGATCGATGCGGGCCGCCCAACCAGGTGCGGTAAGCATCCGGGAGAGGATTCCGTCTGAAGCAGCCCTACAGGTAGCCTCGTCGTTACAAGGCGTGATGTGAACGGGTCAGCCGTTTGCAGAGGTTTGCAGCATGGCGGGGAGCGCATGAGCGAGCTGGGCGCGCGGTTGCGCGCGGCACGGGAAACGGCAGGGCTCAGTCTGTCCGCACTGGCCGCGCGAACCCACTACAGCAAGCCATATCTGAGCCAGCTCGAAAGTGGCGCTCGCCCAGCGAAGCCAGACCATGTCGTCGCCTACTCCCGCGCTCTCAACGTCGCGGTCGAAGCGCTCTATGGCCCTTCACTCGATCCGCTCCGCGTGGCGCACGAGTGGCTGGTGGCAGACAATCCCGCGACCACGCACCAGGAGGCTGGCCGTCGCGTCGGCGCGAGCCTCGCCGGCGAGCTGGAGGACCGGGTGATCGAACTCCGGCTTCTCGACGACACAGTGGGCGGCGGGGACCTCATCCCGCTCGTCCGTAGGGAGCTAGCCAACACGGCCGAGGTCGTTAAGCACGGGAGCTACACCGAGGCGATCGGTCGGAGACTTCGCGTCGTTGTCGGAGAGCTGTCGCAGCTCGCCGGATGGGTCGCGAGCGACGCCGGGCAATACGCCGAGGCCCAGCGGGCATACCTCGAAGGCGTGTCCGCAGCCGACGAGGCAGGAGACAAGGTCCTCGCCGGGCAACTCCTGTCCTCGTTGGCCTACCAGATGGCCAACGTCGGCGATCCCGCCGACGCTGCCCTCCTCGCGAAGAGTGCGATAGCCGGTGCTCGCGGCGCGCCCCCAGTTGCCCGGACACTTTTGCTTGAGCGCGTCGCCTGGGCCAACGCGAGGTCGCGTGACCGCGACGGCGCCAAGCGAGCGCTTGATGCGGTCGATGACGCCTACGAGGCGCGGTCACCGGATATCGCCGAGCCTCATTGGGTCTACTGGATGTCACGAGACGAAATCAACGTCATGGCCGGGCGGGTTCTCATCGAGCTCGGTGACCCGACGGGTGCGGCGCCGCTCCTTACCGAAGCGATTGATGGATACGACGCGGGCCACGCGCGCGAGGTGGCGCTCTATCAGACGTGGCTCGCAGAGTCATACGCTCGCTCAGGGGAGCTAGATGCGGCGCGCGTCATCATACGAAGGGCACGAGCGGCTGCATCAGACGTGAACTCCGCGCGGCTCCTGCGTCGCGTCAATGAGATCGAAAGGCTAGTGGAGTAGGTGTGTGCCTCGTTGTGCACACGCCTACTCCACCTCTCTCCGTTACAGCAGGTTCTCTGAGCTGCGGAAATGCCGGTAAGGCTTTCGGTGCCTCAGTTGCAACTTGACTTTGCCTACTTTCAGGGTAGGCAAGGAGGCCTTCACGGACTACGCGATCGCCACCGCAACCCCAGCAGCCCCAGCAGCCCCAGTAGAGGCGGCGCAGCCGAGGAAACTCGACCTTCACGCCTTCCCAAGGACGTGAAGGCCCCCTTCATTGCGCCTAGCGCAGTGAAGGAGGCCTTCACGTACTTACGTGGGCGGGCCCGCGACACCGGCGCCGAGCCGGTCCAGTCCTCGTGAGTGGTGAGGACGGTCAGAACCGTCCTCACCACTCACGAGGC
>NZ_JBSZHF010000001.1:2515198-2537853 GCF_054166285.1 Amycolatopsis sp. TRM77291
CTCGTGAGTGGTGAGGACGGTCAGAACCGTCCTCACCACTCACGAGGCCGGACCGAAGGCGACGCCCAGTATTTCCAGGAAGGCCTTCGCCGCCGGAGTGACCGTGAAGCGGTTCCAGACGAGATGCTCGATCCGCGCGGGCGCGTCCCGCACCGGCACGGTGACCACGTCGGTCAGGTTCGGCACGAACTTCGACGGCAGCAGCGCCACCCCCAGTCCCTGATGGATGAGCCGCGCCATGTAGTCGGCGGCCGTCACCTCGAAGGCCACTTCCCGGGTCACTCCCGCCGCGGCGAAGGCCTGATCCGTCTGGGCCCGTCCCGCGGATCCCGCCGGGAAATCGACGAACACCTCCGACGAGAGCCGCTTCAAGTCCACTTCGGACTCGACGGCGAGAGGATGCCCCGGGGCCACGACGGCGATCAGATCGTCCCGGCCCAGTTCGCGGGTGGCCACGCCGTCCGGCCGGTCGGTCACCGGGAGACCGAGGAACGCGACCTCGATGGCGCCGTCCTTGATCTGCTCCACCAGCTGCCCGCTCGCCCCGACCCGCAGCCCGATCCGGACGTTCGGATACCGGCTACGGAAGGTCTGCAGTGCGGCCGGGACGTCGACCGCCGCGACGGTCGGGATCACGCCGACGGTGAGCCGCCCGCGGATCTCGCCGATGGCCGCGGCGACCTCCGATCCGGCCCGCTCGGCGGCCTCGAGACATTGCCGGGCGGCGGGAAGGAACGCCTCGCCGGCGGCGGTGAGCCGCACCCGGCGGCTCGTGCGTTCGAACAGCCGCGCGCCGAGCTCCCGTTCCAGCCGCGCGATCTGGTGACTCAGCGCCGACTGCACGACCAGACACCGTTGCGCGGCCCGCGTGAAGCTGTTCGTCTCCGCGACGGCCACGACGTATCGCATCTGCTGAAGCTCCATGGACTCATCTTGAATCACGATGGATCAAGTGACAAACATGTGTTGGACTCATTGATTGTCGGCACCGAAGCTGGGAAGCGTGAAAACGCTGACGACCACACCGCTCGCCGCGGGTCTCGCCGGAACCGCGCTGACCGCCTTCGCCCCTATGGTCTGGGGGACGACCTACGTGGTCACGACCGAACTCCTTCCGCCGGGACATCCGCTTTTCGCGGGCCTCATGCGCGCCCTGCCCGCCGGACTGATCGCGCTCGCCATCACCCGCACCCTCCCGCGCGGTACCTGGTGGCTGAAGGCCGCCGCGCTCGGCGTCCTCAACATCGGGATGTTCTTCCCCTTGCTGTTCGTCGCCGCCGAACGCCTGCCGGGCGGCGTCGCGGCCACGCTCGGCGCCGCCCAGCCGCTGCTCGTCGCGATCCTCGCCGTGGCCGTACTGCGTCAGAGCCCGTCCGCGTGGCGCTTCGCCTGGGGGATCGTCGGGGTCGTGGGGGTCGGCCTGGTCGTGATCGGGCCCGCGGCGGGCTTCGACCTCGTCGGCGTCATCGCCGGACTGGGTGGTGCGGGCACCATGGCGCTCGGCGTCACGCTCACCAAACGATGGGGACGCCCCGCCGGCGTCGGGCCGACCGCGTTCGCGTCGTGGCAGCTCACCGCGGGCGGGTTGTTCCTGGTGCCGGTGACCTTCCTGTTCGAAGGCGCGCCACCCGCGATCGATCCGGACGCGGCCGTCGGCTACCTCTGGCTCGGTCTGGTCGGCGGCCTGCTCGCCTACGTGCTGTGGTTCCGCGGCATCACGTCCCTGCCGGTCACCTCGGTAGCGGTACTCGGCCTGCTCTCGCCGATGGTCGCGGCGATGCTCGGTGCCGTGCTGCTCGGTCAGTCGCTCGGCCCCATCCAGCTCGCCGGTTTCGCGCTCGCGCTGGCCTCGATCGTGGCCGGCCAGATCACCCCGAAGAACAAGCGGGAAGGTGTCGTCCGATGAAGATCGCCGTCGTCGGAGCGTCGGGAATGGCGGGTTCCCGCGTCGTCGCCGAGGCCGTTTCCCGCGGACATCACGTCACCGCCGTCTTTCGCCGCACCCCACCGGATCTCCGCCATCCCGGCGTGGACGTGGTGCGCGGCGACGGCACCGATACCGGTCACATGAGGGCGGTGTTCGGTGGAGCCGACGCCGTCGTGGGCGCGACGAGACCCGCGCCCGGCGCCGAAGACACGGTCGCCGCCACGGTCACGGCGCTGCTCGACGCCGCGGCGGGCAAACGCGTCCTGGTCGTCGGCGGCGCCGGGCCGTTGCGGTCGCCGTCCGGCGGGCTGGTGATCGACGACCCGGCGTTCGTGCCGACGGAGTAGCGGGCCATCGCCTCGGCCAGCATGAGCCAGCTTCGGGCATGCGAGGCCCACGCGGGCGACTGGGTGTACCTCAGGCCGCCCGCGATGCTCGAACCCGGTGCCCGGACCGGGACCTACCGGCGGGGAACGACGACCATCCTCACCGCCGAGGACGGATCGTCCGGGATTTCGGCGGAGGATCTCGCAGTCGCCATCGTGGACGAACTCGAGAATCCCGGCCGGGACCGGCATTTCACCGTCGGCTACTGACGCCACAGCCGCCACTTCGGCTGGGGCGGATCACCGGGCGACGGCGTCTCCGGGCTCCGTTCGGCCTCGATCTGGATCTCGATGTTGGTCTTGTGCGAGATCGGATCCCAGATCTCCTCGATCGGCGCCAGCAGCGATTGGCTGACGCCTGCCCGGCGGGCACGCGCGGCGTACCACGCGAACCCGGCCAGGAAGAGGGGAAGGCTGAGGAACGCGGCCACGGGTGCCAGGAACTCCATGCGCCCGACGATACAGTAACGTCGTGTATCCAGAAACGGTCTGTTACTGAATGGGCGGGCGATGACCAGGCTGACACGAGCCGAACAGCAGCAGTGCACCCACGAACATCTGCTGGAGGCCGGACGCCAGGTCTTCTCGCGGCGCGGCTTCCTGGCGGCGACGGTCGAGGAGATCGCGGCCGACGCCGGGTACACCCGCGGCGCCGTCTACAAGCACTTCGGCGGCAAGGAAGGGCTGTGGCTGGCGATCATCGAAGCCACCGCGGAAGGACACCTCGCGGAGCTGAGGAAGACCCTTTCCCTCGCCACCGGCAGGGAAGACGTGATCGCGGCGCTGGCCCCGGTCGACGTGGCGGACAAGGACGCCGCCAGATGGAGCGCGGCGGCCGCGGAAGTGCTCGCCGCGACGGCGCAGCGGCCCGAAACCGCCGCCCTCGTCGCCGCCATCCAGCGGCGTCACGACGATGAGGTCGTCTCCCTGCTCGCCGAGCACACCCGGCGGCTCCGCCTCGAACCCGCCTTGCCGCTCCACGAGGCCGTCGTGATGCTGGGCGCGCTGGGCATCGGGCTCGCCCTGCGTCAGGCGGTCGCACCGGCCGCCGACCCCGCCGCGATCCTCACACACGTGCTGGACTCGGTGTTCCCGCCCGAGGCAACGTGACGTCAGGTCCGGACGTACTCCCGGTGACACCGGGGAGGGGTTCGATGCTGTGGGCCGGGCGGGCGCAGCACCCGCGAAAGTGGTTTCCCGAGTACACGGTGATGATCGTCGTCATCGGGATGGTCGCCGTCCTGATCGTCTTCGGGCATCCGGGCTCGGCGTTGCCCTTCTACGCCGGCATGTTGCTCGCGGCCGGTGTTTTTCTCGTCCAGCGCGTGAACGATGTCGAGCACGAGACCGCGCTCTGTCCTACCTGGTCACCACTCAGCGGATCATCTTCGCCGCGAGCTGACCCAACGGCACCGAATTCCGCTGGGTCTGGCTGCGTTACGTCCAGCATCCGCCGAAGGTCAAAGCCGGGAAAGCAGGCGCCGGCACGATCACTTTCGGCGGTGTGTGGGGCCGCCGTCAGCTCCGGTCCTGGAACTGAGGGCCATCGCCGATGCCGCGAATGTGGCGAACCTGATCCTTCAGGCACAGCATCGGGCCGTCGGAAGGACCTACACTCAGGCGCCGTGATCGATTCCTTCACCACCGCCGACCTCGTGGACGAACACGGCGACCGGCTTCGCGTCTGCGACACCCAGTTCCGTCAGTTCGGCGGACACCGGAAATTCTCGGGCCCGATCCGCACCGTCTCCTGTCACGAGGACAACGGCCTGGTCAAGAAGCTCCTGGCCACCCCCGGTGACGGCGCAGTCCTGGTGGTCGACGGCGGCGGCTCGCTGCACAGCGCGCTCACCGGCGACATGATCGCGAAGTCCGCCGTCGACAACGGCTGGGCGGGCATCGTCGTCAACGGCGCGGTGCGCGACAGCGCCGAGCTCGCCGGGCTCCCGCTCGGGGTGAAGGCGCTCGGCACCAACCCGCGCAAGAGTTCCAAGGCGGGCGCCGGCGCTGTCGACGTCCCGGTCGGTTTCGGGGGAGTGACGTTCACTCCTGGAGACACGCTTTACGCCGACGACGACGGCGTCGTGACCCTTCCCTCGACCGGATCCTGATCCGGCTCAGACGACGATGACCCGGCGGCCGCGCGTGTGCCCGGCGCGGCTGTCGGCATGGGCGACCGCGGCGTCGGCGAGCGGATAGGCCTTCTCGACCGGGATGTGCAGCTTCCCTCGCGCGATGAGGTCGACGGCTTCGGCCAGCGCGTCGGGCACGCTCCCGGCCACGCCGGAGAAGCGGACGCCGAACTCGGGCGCGCCGAGATCGGCGATGGAGACGACCTTCCCCGGATCCCCGGTGAGCTCGACCAGTTCGGCGATCACCCCGGAGCCGGCCAGGTCGAGAGCGGCGTCGACCCGGCCGAACCGCCGCACCCGCTCGACCCAGCCCTCGCCGTAGGTCGTGGCGAGCGCGCCCAGGCCGCGCAGGTAGTCCTGGTTCGCGGCACTCGCCGTGCCGATCACTTCGATGCCGCGTTCGCGAGCGATCTGCAGCACCGCCGACCCGACCCCGCCGGACGCGCCGCTGACCAACAGCTTCTCGCCGGGCCGCGCGCCGACTTCGCGGATCAGCCGCAGCGCGGTCTCGACCACCGAGGGGTATCCGGCCGCCTCTTCGAAGGTCAGTCCGTCGGGCATCACGGCCCAGGCCGTCAGCACGGCGAACTCGGCATAGGTGTTCGCGCCCTCGCCGAACACGAAGTCGCCGACGTCGACTCCGACGACACCTTCGCCGACCTCGTCCACGATTCCGGCGGCGTCCAGGCCCACGCCGGACGGCAACACGGTCGGATGCGCGCCGAGGACCTGGCCTTCACGGATTCTCCAGTCGACGGGGTTCACCCCGGCGGCCCGCACCGCGATGCGCACCTGGCCCGGGCCGGCGTGGGGATCTTCGGCGTCGACGAGCTGCAGGACTTCCGGACCACCGAACTCGGTGAAGATCACTTTCTTCATGTCGTCGACCGTAGCACTAACGGTTAGTGTTTTGAAACCGTTGTTGTTTTGGATCTGATAGCGTCCCCGCATGACCGTGCCGACCGGACGTCGTGAGCGGAAGAAGGCCGCCACCCGTCAGAAGATCGCCGAGACCGCACTGCGGCTTTTCCTGGAACGCGGGTACGACGCGGTGGGTATCCGCGAGGTGGCCGCGGAAGCCGACGTCGCCGTCACGACGCTCTTCTCTCACTTCGCCTCGAAAGAGGCCTTGGTGTTCGAGCAGGACGCGAACTTCGAGCAGAGCCTCGCGCGGGCGGTCACCGGAAGGGCGCCGCACGAGCCGCTCATTCCCGCGCTGCGTCACGAGGTCCACGCGATGGTGCGCCATTGCACGGCGGACGGCGCCGCCCCGATCTGGCGCATGATCGACGAGTCTCCCGCGCTGCGGGAGTACGAGGACTCGATGCGGCTGCGTCACGCGGAGACGCTGGCGGCGGCCATCGCGGCGGATCCGGAGTCGTCGCGGTCCGCGACCGCCTGCCGGACGATCGCGAGGTTCGTGCTCGACGCCTATTCGCTCGGCCGGGAGGCCGCCGATCCGGCGGCCGCGGTGAACGAGATCTTCCGGATGATCGAAGCGGCCTGGGAAGCCACCGGCCCCGCCTAGTGCTTGCAATCTGCCACCAGTTGGGACTGCCGTCACCGCAAAGCGGTTGCACATCACAATCGGAGGGGTCGTCGTGCTGACACAAATCGCGGAGGGTGTGCTGGTCCACCAGAGCGTGTTGCTCGAGAACAACGCGGTCGTCGTGGAGGGCGCGGACGGTGTTCTGCTCGTCGACCCCGGGCTCACGGGCGCCGAAATGGCTTGCCTCGCGCACGATCTGGCCGATTCGGGCCGCCCGGTGGCGGCGGGTTTCGCGACGCATCCCGACTGGGATCACGTGCTCTGGCACCCCGAGCTGGGTGACGCACCCCGTTACGGCACCGCCCGGTGTGGGGAGTATCTGCGTGATCTGCGGTCCAAGCCGGACTGGGAGACCGGCGTCGCCGAGGGGCTGCCACCGGAAATCGCCGGTGAGGTGCCGCTGGATCTGTTCGGTCTGATCACCGGCCTGCCCGCCGGAACCACCCGGATTCCTTGGGACGGCCCGGGAATCCGGATCGTCGAGCACCCGGCCCACGCCCCCGGTCATGCGGCGCTGGTGATCGAGGAATGCGGGGTGCTCGTCGCCGGCGACATGCTTTCCGACGTCCTGGTCCCGATGTTCGACGACGGCGGCGATCCGCTCGAGGACTACCTCGCCGGGCTCCGGGTGATCGAAGACGTGGCGGGCGACGCCGACGTCGTCGTACCCGGCCACGGGGCCGTCGGCGGAGCCGGTGCGGTGCGGGCACGCATCGACTTGGACCGGGCGTACGTGCACGCCTTGCGTGACGGCCGGACTCCGGACGACCCGCGAATCGGGCCGTCCGCGAAGCCTGGTTGGGAATGGGTGAGCGATCTGCACGCCGGGCAGGCCCAAAGCCTCGCCCGGAGACAGGCGTCAGCCTCTCGGCATGACGCAGAGCTCCCGTGACTCCCCGGACTTGAAGTCGTAGACGACGGGATTGCCGTACTCGTAGCCGGGCGCGGAGTTGCAGTCCGAGCCGGACGCGGACGCGAGCTGGGCGATCACCGCGTAGTTGGCGGAGGTGTCCGAACAGTGGACCCGGACGGCGCTGGCGCTGAACGCGCCGTTGCTGCCGGCGTCTTCGTCGGCCGAGATGCAATCCCCGGCCTGCGCGGAGAACGGGTCGGGGTCGACCTGGGGGACATCGGCGCCGGACGAGCCGCCGCTCGTGGTGATCGCCACGGTCACCGCGATCGCCCCGCCGGTGACGACGACCGCCGCCGCGGCGATCCCGACGATCAGCCCGGTCTTCGGGGCCTTCTTCGGCGGCGCGACGGGATACTGCTGCCAGATCGGCGACTGTTGCTGAGGGTAGGTCACGTCATCAGGATCGGCCTCGCCGATGAAATTCCGATGACACGCTTCACTTACGGGCGACGAGCCGTTCCACGAGCCCGAGCTTGAACCGTTCCCGGTGCTCCACGGCCAAGCCGAGACCGTCGATCTTCTCGAGCGGGCGGCGAAGGAAGTGTTCGCCCGCCATCGGCACGGTGATCTTCTCGGCCATCCATTGCAGGCCGCGGACCGCGCGCGACGAGCTCGCGATGTGGTCGAGCAGGATGAGCCTGCCCCCTGGCCGGAGCACCCTGGCCATCTCCCGCAGCGCCTTGCCGTCGTCCGGGATGGCGCAGAGCCCGAGCGTGCAGACCACCGAGTCGAACGAATCGGCGTCGAAGGGCAGGTGATGGGCATCGGCCCGCCGTAGCGTCACCGGACGGCCGAGACGTTCGGCGCGAGCGCGGGCGATGGAGAGCATGCCGTCACTGAGGTCGATGCCGGTGAGCGTGACGCCCTCGGCATAGAGCGGCAGGTTCAGGCCGGTCCCCACGGCGACTTCGAGGACTTCGCCGTCGGCCTGGCCGCAGGCCCACGCACGGGAATCCCCGAAGAGCTTCCGGTCCAGGAACTGCATCTCCCGGTCGTAGTTGCGGGATTTGGTGTCCCAGTAACGGTTCCAGCGGGTGGGCCGGGTCATGACGCTCCTTTCAGCAGCAGTGCTCACCGCGCCAGGCCTCACGGCCCTCCTTGATCGCGACGGCGGCGATGACGAGCGCGACCAGCGGATCCGCCCAGTACCAGCCGAAGAGGCTGTTGAGCAGCAGCCCGACGAGCAGCACACCGGAAAGATAGGTGCAGAGCAAGGTCTGCTTCGAGTCGGCGACGGCGCTCGCGGAGCCGAGTTCGCGCCCAGCGCGGCGCTGGGCGTAGGACAGGAACGGCATCACGAGCAGTGAGACCGCCGCGAGCACGATGCCGACAGGGGAGTGCTCGGCGGGGTCGGCGCCGAACAGGGTGCGGACCGCTTCGACGGTGACGTATGCGGCCAGCGCGAAGAAGGACACCGCGATGACCTTGAGCGCGGTGCGTTCGCGGGCTTCGGGGTCCTTCCCGGAGAACTGCCAGGCGACCGCCGTGGCCGAAGCGACCTCGATGACCGAGTCCAGGCCGAAACCGATCAGTGCCGTCGACGAGGCGATGGTGCCCGCCGAGATGGCGACGACCGCCTCGATGACGTTGTAGGTGATCGTGGCGGCGACCAGGAGCCGGACCCGCCGGGAGAGCACGGCACGGCGCTCCGGGGCCACTGTGGACTTCGCGGTGCAGCAGCCGTCCGCGCAGGAATCGTTCTCCACGCTCATCGGAGCACCTCGTCCATACAGGGTTCGGCGGTGTCGACGGCCAGCACGACCTGGACGAGTTCCCGCAGGGCGCGGGCGAGGTGCGCGTCCGCCAGCGAGTAGCGGACCTGCCTGCCTTCATAGGTGGCCACGACCAGTCCGCAACCCCGCAGGCAGGCGAGATGGTTCGACACGTTCGAGCGGCTCAGGCCCAGCTGCTCGGCCAGAAGCCCGGGATAGCTCACGCCATCGAGCAGGGCGACCAGGATTCGGCACCGGTTCGGGTCGGCGAGGGCGCGGCCGAGCCGGGCGAGCGCGGCGCCCTGGGTCTCACATGTCAGCACAGCCAGGACAGTACAGCGAACGCTGACATATCAGCAAGGGCTGAACCATTGACCCGACGGAGTGTCCCGACGCGACCCTCTGTTTCGTCGCGGTCTGTCAAGTCATCGCCGAACACGGGCACCGGAGCGACCCGAAAGAGTCCGGTGTGGCCACTCCAACGGTCGCACCCCGGGTACGCGGGGGAGTCCCGGCGTGCCTCGGCATGACACCTCAGCACAATTGCTGGCCCGATTGCGTGGCCACGGGAAAACGTCGAGTCACGTTTTCAAAAGGTTTCCCGTGCAAAGGGAATTCGGCATTCGAGTGGCCTTGTCGCATTACCTGAAAGTGCGCTTGTGCGGGAAAAACCCCTTGATATGTTGATCGTGCGGGGCCGCACTTCGGGGCATGACCGGCGCGCCGCGAATTGTGGATCTTGTTTGTTCACACGACTATCGAAGGGTGGACCTTGCTGTGACCGTGACCGAATCGGACACTTCCGCCGAAGGTGTCCAGGGGCCGGAAAATCCGCAGCTGAGTTTGGGCAGGGCCGCCGCGCGCAACCTGGCGACGACCACCAAATCCGTTCCGCAGATGCAGGGAATTTCGTCCCGGTGGCTGCTGAAATCGCTCGAATGGGTTCAGGTGAACGGCGGCGCCTACCGGGTCAACCGGCGGCTGAATTACTCGGTCGGTGACGGACGGGTGAGCTTCTCGAAGGCCGGCGCCGAGGTCAGCGTGATCCCGGCGGAACTGGGAGAACTGAAGCCGCTCAAGGGATATGACGACGAAGAAGTACTCGCCGAACTCGCCCGCCGCTTCGAACAGCAGGAAGTGGCGGCAGGCGACGTACTCGTCGAATTCGGCCACCGGGCCGACCGGGTCTATCTCATCGCGCACGGCAAGATCACCAAGACCGGCCCCGGCCCGTACGGTGACGAGACCGCGCTGGGCGTGGTCAAGGACGGCGACTACTTCGGCGCGCAAGCCCTCGTGGACGGTGACGGCATCTGGGAGTTCACCGCGAAGGCGGCCACCGCCTGCACCGTGCTCACCCTGTCCCGACCGGACTTCGAGCGCGTACTGGAGGAGTCCGAATCGCTGCAGGCGCAGATCGAGCAGGCGTCACAGGATTCCGGACGCGCCAACGACTTCGGCGAGGCCGAGATCGACATCTCCTCCGGGCACGACGGCGAGCCGCTGCTGCCGGGCACGTTCGTCGACTACGAGACCTCGCCGCGCGAGTACGAACTGAGCGTGGCCCAGACGGTGCTCCGGGTTCACAGCCGGGTGTCCGATCTCTACAACCAGCCGATGGACCAGACCGAGCAGCAGTTGCGGCTGACCATCGAGGCGCTGCGCGAGCGGCAAGAGTACGAAATGATCAACAACACGGACTTCGGCCTGCTCCACAACGCCGACTTCACGCAGCGCATCGCGACGCGCACCGGTCCGCCCACTCCGGACGACTTCGACGACCTGCTCGCGCTGGTGTGGAAGGAACCCGGCTTCTTCCTCGCGCATCCGCGCACGATCGCCGCGTTCAGCCGTGAATGCAGCAAACGCGGGATCTACCCGACCGGAACCGATCTCGGCGGGCACAAGGTCCCGTCCTGGCGCGGGGTGCCGATCCTGCCCTGCAACAAGATCCCGGTGAGCCAGACCAGCACGAGTTCCGTCCTGCTGATGCGCACCGGCGAGAAGAACCAGGGCGTCGTCGGCCTGCGGCAGATCGGCCTGCCGGACGAATACGAGCCCGGCCTGAACGTCCGGTTCATGGGGATCTCGGAGCAGGCGATCATCTCCTACCTCGTCAGCACCTACTATTCCGCGGCCGTACTCGTCCCGGACGCGCTGGCCGTCCTTGAAGCCGCCGAACTCGGCCGCGAAGGATGACCGCCACGACGCCGGAGGCCGACCGGCGGCTCAGTCTCGGCCCCGCCGCCGCGCGCAACCTGGCGACGACCACCAAGACGCGGCCGCAGATGCAGAGCATCACGCCGCGTTGGCTGCTGAAGATGCTGCCCTGGGTCGAGGCCTCCGGTGGCACCTTCCGGGTCAACCGGCGGCTGACCTACGCGATCGGCGACGGGCGGGTGAGCTTCACCAACGTCGGCACCGAGGTCCGGGTCGTCCCGCAGGAACTCGCGGAGTTGGCCCTGCTGCGGGGTTTCGACGACGAGGACACGCTGACCGCGCTCGCCGACCGGTTCGTACAGCACGAGTACCAGCCCGGCGAGACCATCGTCAGCCACGGGGCTCCGCTCGACGAGGTGGTGCTGGTCGCGCACGGCAAGATCGCCAAGGTGATGCCCGGCGAGTACGGCGCCGAGGCCTCGGTCGGCAGCATGGCCGACGGCGACCACTTCGGTGACGAAATGCTCGCCGGTATCGACCGGAACTGGCCGTTCACCGCGAAGGCCGTCACGCCGGTCATCGTGCTGACCCTGCGCGCGGAAGACTTCGCCGACCTCAACGGCCGGTCCGAGGCGATGCGCCGTCACGTCCAGGACATGCTGGCGCACAAGGGAAAGCCGCAGAACGCCAAGGGCGAGGCCGAGATCGGGATGTCGTCAGGGCACGACGGCGAGCCACTGCTCCCGGGCACGTTCGTCGACTACGAGATCTCACCGCGCGAATACGACCTCGCGGTCGCGCAGACGGCACTGCGGGTGCACACCCGGGTGACCGATCTCTACAACGGGCCGATGAACCAGTTCGACGAGCAGCTCCGGCTGACCGTGGCGGCGCTGCGGGAGCGGCAGGAGCACGACCTGATCAACAACCGCGAGTTCGGGCTGCTGCACAACGCCGACCTCAAGTCGCGGTTCCAGACCCGGTCGGGTCCGCCGACCCCCGACGACATGGACGAGCTCGTCAGCCGTCGCCGCAAGACGAAGTTCTTCCTCGCCCATCCGAAGGCGATCGCCGCGTTCGGCAGGGAATGCACCCGTCGGGGCCTGTATCCGGAGGGCACCACGGTCGACGGCAAGGTCGTCGGCGCGTGGCGCGGGGTGCCGCTGCTGCCCTGCGACAAGATCCCGATCACCGAGCGGGGCACGTCCTCGATCCTCGCCATGCGGACCGGGGTCGAGGACAACGGTGTGATCGGGCTGCACCAGACCGGCCTGCCCGACGAGTACGAGCCGGGCCTGAACGTGCGCTTCGACGGCATCAACGAACAGGCCGTCGCCTCCTACCTGGTCAGCACCTACTACTCGGCCGCCGTGCTCGTTCCGGACGCCCTCGGTGTCCTGGAGAACGTCGAGGTCGCGCGGTGACCACAACGAACAACAACGCTCCAGAAAGGACCACACACGTGACCATCGCCCGTACTCCCGCTCCTGCCAAGGTGCTGCGCACCGAGTACCAGAAGTCGGTGGCGTCGTACTGGAACAAGGAGAAGGATCCGGTCAACCTGCGTCTGGGCGATGTGGACGGGCTCTATCACCACCACTACGGGGTCGGCGAAGTCGACTGGTCGGTGCTGGAGGGTCCCGAGAACACCCGCGACGAGCGGATCATCGCCGAAATGCACCGCTTGGAGACCGCGCAGGCGGACGTCCTGCTCGATCACCTCGGCGACGTGAAGCCGGACGACCGGCTCCTCGACGCCGGCTGCGGACGCGGCGGGACCAGCATCATGGCCAACGCGCGGTTCGGCTGCCACGTCGACGGCATCTCGATCTCGGAGAAGCAGGTCGAGTTCGCCAATCACCAGGCCGAGATCAGGGGCGTCGCCGACCGGGTGCGCTACCACTTCCGCAACATGCTCGACACCGGCTTCGAAACCGGCTCGCGCAAGGCGATCTGGAACAACGAGAGCACGATGTACGTCGACCTCCACGAACTCTTCGCCGAGCACGCGCGGCAGCTGGAGTTCGGCGGGCGGTACGTCACCATCACCGGGTGCTACAACGACGTGACCGGTGGCCGGTCCAAGGCCGTCGCGCAGATCGACCAGCACTACACCTGCAACATCCACCCGCGCAGTGAGTACTTCAAGGCCATGACGGCGAACGGCCTGGTGCCGATCTCGGTCGTGGATCTCACGCCGGACACGATCCCGTACTGGGAGCTGCGGGCGAAGTCGTCGGTGGCGACCGGGATCGAAGGGCCGTTCCTGGACGCCTACCGCGAAGGCAGCTTCCACTACCTGCTGATCGCCGCGGACCGCGTCTGATCCCGCGAGACCATCGGAGCGAAGTGATGACCGAACAGGGTGCGCTCGCCACACTGCTGGCCGGTCCGAGCGGCCTGGGCACGTCCGCCGCCCGGCTGGCGTCCCGGCTGACCGCCGTTCCGCAGGCGGCTCCACCGCCTGCGGAACCCGCTCTCGACCCGGCGTACGCCTATCGGCCGTGGGGTGACGGGTCGGCGCCGCCGTTGTACTGCCCCGTCACCGAGCGGATCAACGACCCGCTCGCCGNGGCCGGTCCGCGCGGCCTGGGCACGTCCGCCGCCCGGCTGGCGTCCCGGCTGACCGCCGTTCCGCAGGCGGCTCCACCGCCTGCGGAACCCGCTCTCGACCCGGCGTACGCCTATCGGCCGTGGGGTGACGGGTCGGCGCCGCCGTTGTACTGCCCCGTCACCGAGCGGATCAACGACCCGCTCGCCGAGGAGGTGGACCGGCGGCTCGTCCGGTGGGCGGGGGAGTGCGGGTTCGACGAGGAGGAGTGCGAGCAGATCGGGAAGGCGGGCTTCGGCAGGCTGGTCATGCTCGCCCACCCGGACTGCGAGGATCCCGACAGGCTGCTGATCTCCGCGCGGCTCAACGCCGCGTGGTGGGCGGCCGACGACCTCTACGCCGACGACACCTCCCTCGGCGCCGTGCCTGCCGAGCTGCCGCCGAAGCTCGCCCTGGCGATGGCGGCCATGGACCCGGTGCCGTCGTTGGGCGAATTCAGCCGCGATCTCGACGAAACACTGCGGAACGACCGCGTTCTGGTGGCGCTGGGCTCGGCGACGGACTTCCTGCGGCGATCCGGGACCGCCGCGCAGGTCCAGCGCGTCTGCTACTCGACCTTCGCGATGTTCGTGAGCTGGACCGCCTACGCCGCGTGGCGCCACAGCGGGAAATACCCACCGGCGTGGGAGTACCTCGCGGCACGGCAGCACGACAGCTTCTACACCTCGATGACGTTGATCGACGTCCTCGGTGGCTACGAACTGACCTCGAACCTGTACTACGACCCGCGGGTCCGGGAGGCGGCGATCCAAGCGGGGACGGCGTCCGTGCTGGTCAACGACGTGCACTCGGTCACCAAGGATCTGGAGGACGAGTCGCCGCCCTGCAACGCGGTCCTGCTGATCGCCGACGACCGCAAATGCTCGATCGAGGAGGCCACGGCGATCACCGTCGAATTGCACAACGACGTCGTCCGGGACTTCCAGTCCGCGCACGAAAAGCTGAGCGTGGTCCCTTCTGACGAGCTGCAACGGTTCCTGCGTGGGTTGCGTGGGTGGATGGGCGGCGGTTTCGAATGGCACTCGACGAGCCCGCGGTACCGGACGAAACCCAGTGTTTAGTCCTCTGGATGCGGTAGTTCGCGACACGAACTTCCGCATTCAGAGGACTAAACGCGGAAGGAGGTCAGACGACGCCCGCCTCGATCAGCCGGCCCCAGATCACGCTCTGGTCCACGACCTCGACTTCGAGTTTCTCGGCCTTGGTGAGCTTGCTCGCCCCGACGTCGGCGCCGGTGATCAGCATGTCCGTATTCGCCGAGACCGAAGACGCGATGGTCGCGCCCGCCCGTTCGCACAGCCGCTGGAAGGTCGGGCGCGGCACCTTCTCGCCGGAACGGGGGTCGCTGATCGAGCCGGTGACCACGACCGTCTTGCCCTCCAGCGGCGCACCGGCCGCGACGACCGGCGGCAGGTCTTCTTCGCGCACGTCCAGCGAGACTCCGACCTCCCGCAGCCGCTCGAGCTCGGGACGAAGCCGGGTGAGGTGCTCGATCAGGGACGCGGCGACCTTCGGGCCGATGTCCTCCACGGCGACGAGACCTTCCTCGCCGGCGTCGGCGACCGCTTCCAGCGAGCCGAACCCCGCCCGGCACAGCCGCGCGGCCGTGCCCTCGGACGCCATCGGGATCGCGAGCCCGATGAGAGCACGGCGCAGGCCGACGGCCCGGCTCGCGTCGATCGACTCGATCATGCGGCTGGCGGAGATTTCGCCGATGCGGTCGAACTCGAGCAGCTTTTCCTTGGTGAGGCGATAGAAGTCCGACGGATGCTCGAGAATCCCGGCCTCGGCGAGCCGCTCGATCCAGACCCCGCCGATCGCATCGATGTCGGCGGCCGCGCGAGACGCCCAGTGGATCAGCCGCCGGACGGTCTGGGCGGGGCAGGCGACGTTGGTGCAGAACAGTTCCCGGCTGTTGCCCTGTTCGGTCAACGGCTCTTCGCACGACGGGCAGACCGACGGCGGAACGATCTCCCGCTCCTCGCCGGTGCGCTTGGCCGCGTCGAGAACACCCGCCACGAACGGGATCACGTCGCCCGCGCGGCGCACCAGCACGGTGTCGCCGATCTTGATGCCCCGGGCCTTGATGACCTCTTGGTTGGCCAGCGTCGCCCGGGTGACGGTGGTCCCGCCGACGAACACCGGCTCCAGCCACGCGACGGGCGCGATCTTGCCGGTCTTGCCGACGTCCCAGACGACATCGGCGAGGACGGTGGTCTTCTCCTCGGCGGCGAACTTGAACGCCAGCGCTCCGCGCGGTGAGCTGGACCTGGTGCCGGCCGCGGCGTACGCGTCGCGATCCGCCAGGCGCAGCACCGCACCGTCGAGGTCGTAGTCGAGTTCGTTGCGCTGCTGCTCGATCGTCGTGATGACCGCTTGGGCCGCCTCGGCGTCATCGCAGTGACGCATGTCGGCGGCGGCGAAGCCGAGCGTCCGGAGCGCGCCGTCGAGATCGGTTTCCGCGCTGTCCGGTTCGGTGGAGAGGTCGAAGGCGAAGAACTGGAGACGCCGCTCGGCGACGGTGGCCGGATCCTTGGCGCGCAGGGTGCCGGCGGCGGCGTTGCGCGGGTTGATCAGCGGCTTGTCCGGGTGGACCTTGTTGTAGGCGGCGAAAGTCGAGCGCAGCATGACCGCCTCGCCGCGGACCTCGACCCGGCCGGGCGCGTCGACCTTGTCCGGGACACCGTCGGTCAGCGCCCGGACCAGCATGGTCACGTCGTCGCCCGTGGTCCCGTCGCCGCGGGTGACCGCCCTGGCGAGCCGGCCGTTCTCGTAGACCAGCGCCAGCGAGAGGCCGTCGAGCTTCGGCATGACGACCACCGGCTGCCCCGGGAATCGGGCGAAGAACGCCTCGACCTGCTCGGGTTTGGTCGCCTTCTCCAGCGACAACATCGGACGCGAGTGGCGGATGGGCGCGTGCAGGATGGCGGGTGCGCCGACCTGCTCGAGCGGATTCGGATCCGGGGCGAGCTCGGGGTTCGCCTCGATGAGCCCGCGCAATTCGTCTTCGATCGCGTCGTAGTCGGCGTCGGCGACCTTCGGCGAGCCACGGTAGTAGGCGTCGCGAAGGACGACGATCTGATCGGCGAGTTCTTGGATGCGGTCCCGAGCGTTCACGGGGCAGAGATTACCCGGGACCACCGACAGAACACCGTCCGAAGAGGACTCGTGTCACGGGCTGACGGCGAGCACCAGGAACGCGGCCAGCAGGACCAGGTGCACCCCGCCCTGCAGCCGCGTCGCGCGGCCGGGGACGACGGTGAGCACGCTGACCGCGATCGTCAGCGCCAGCAGCACGATATGCGTGGCGCCGAGGCCCAGCATGAGCGGGCCGTCCAGCCAGATCGAAGCCAGTGCGATGGTCGGGATGGTGAGCCCGATGCTCGCGATCGCCGAACCGTAGGCGAGGTTCAGGCTGGTCTGCATCCGGTCGCGCCGCGCGGCCCGGGTCGCGGCCAGGGTCTCGGGCAGCAGCACCAGCATGGCGATCACGACGCCGACGAACGACTGCGGGAAACCCGCGGCGCGGACTCCCGCTTCGATCGCGGGCGACTCGACCTTCGCCAGGCCGACGACGGCGACCAGCGCGACCACCAGCAGTCCCAGGCTGGTCAGCGCGGCCTTGCTGCTCGGCGGTTCGGCGTGCTCCTCCTCCTTGACGGAGCCCTCGCTGTCGACCGGCAGGAAGAAGTCGCGGTGGCGCACGGTCTGCGTGAGCACGAAAAGCCCGTAGAGCAGCAACGACGCGACCGCGGCGAAGGTGAGCTGTGTGCCGTTGAAGGCCGGGCCGGGGGTGCTCGTGGTGAACGTCGGCAGCACGAGGGTGACGGAAGCGAGTGTCGCCACGGTGGCGAGCGCGCCGCCGCTGCCCTCGGGGTTGAAGTGCGTTTCGCCGTAGCGGCGGGCGCCGACCATGAGCGAGATGCCCGCGATGCCGTTCATCGTGATCATCACCGCGGCGAACACGGTGTCGCGGGCGAGGGTCCCGGCCTCGGGGCCGCCGGAGGACATCATCGTCACGATCAGCGCGACTTCGATGACCGTGACCGCGATCGCCAGCACCAGCGAGCCGAAGGGTTCCCCGACCCGATGCGCGACCACCTCGGCGTGGTGCACCGCCGCAAGCACCGTGCCGCCGAGGGCGAGCGCGACGATGACCACGGGCAGCGGGCCCAGGTCACGGCCCCAGCTCAGCGCCAGCACGACTATGGCGAGAACCGGCATGACGGTGGTCCAGGACACCGGGAATCGTCTGCGCGAAGCGGCCATGCCGTCACCTTCGCACACTCTGCGTGACGTCGCCCCTCCGTGGGGGTCGCGGGGTGACGAAGTTCTTGGCGAACATGCTGGGCAGTGGGCCGCGTGCCGGGTTCACGCCACATTGACGCCTGGTTCGCGCTCTGGTCCGGCACGGCGCCGCCCAGCATCGTTGATCGGGTGAGCCGCGACCGATCCGCTTCTCGGCCAGGGGAAGTCCCCGTGCCGATCGAAGTCCGCAAGAAGCAAGAGGCGGCCGCGGCCTCATCGCGAAGCAAGGACGTGGCGCGACGCAATCCTCATGGAGGGCGTGGGCGCTAGCGAGCGCCGACTCCGTCCAGGAACGTCTCCACGAGCAGATCGGCGGCACGCGGGGCGTCCATGTCCTCCTGCGACGCGAGGTGGAGCAGCTGGATCAGCAGCCGGCCCGCCCAGCCGTCCGGAATGTCCGCCCGGAGGAATCCCTCGTCGACGGCCCGCTGGAGGAACGTCTCCACGGCGGCGGAAAGCCGGCTCCGACGGTCCTGGATGGAGGGTTCGGCGCGCATCCGGGTCAGCTCGACCGGCCAGCGGCGGTTGACTTCGATGATGCCTTCGACGTAGCGGTGCAGCGCCACGGGAATCGCCGTCTCGGTGAACCGGGCTGCGCTGACGACCTCTTCGACCGCGGTCAGACGGGAGTCGTAGATGGCGGCCAGGAGTTCTTCGCGCGAGGCGAACCGCCGATAGACGGTGCGACGGTCGACGCCGGACTCGGCGGCGATCGCGCTGATGCTGGCCGAGGGGTCCTGGGCGAGCATCCGCGCGCCGGTCGTCAGGAGGGCTTCCAGATTGCGGGCGGCGTCAGCTCTCATGCCGGGAATGTATCACGCAGGCGTGGTGTTAATGAGTCTAAGTGCTACTTCAGTGTGACAGTTATGGAGGAAGATCGTGATCACGAACGACAAGCTCTTCATAGGCGGCGAGTGGACGACGCCGAGCGAGCCGACGAGGCTGGACATCGTGTCCCCGCACGACCAATCGGTTCTGGGACGCGTCGTCCAAGCGCTGCCCGCGGACGTCGACCGTGCCGTCGCCGCGGCTCGGGCCGCCTTCGACGAAGGTCCGTGGCCGACGACCTCGCCGGAGGAACGGATCGAGGTTCTCCGGCGGTTGAACGCGTTGCGGGAGGCTCGCGCGGACGAGATCGCGAAGCTGATCTCCGCCGAGAACGGCTCGGCTCTCTGGTTCACGCGGGCCGGGCAGCCCGGAGTGGGGCGGATGGCCCTTTCGTACCTGAAGGCGGCCGAGAACTTCGGGTGGGAAGAGACACTCACGCCCTCGGACCCCTCGTCGCCGTTCCGTTCGATCGTGCGTCGCGAACCGATCGGGGTGGTCGCCGCGATCATCCCGTGGAACTCGCCGTTCTCCGCGTCGATGGCGAAGATCGTTCCGGCGCTTCTCGCGGGGAACACGGTCGTCCTCAAGGTCTCGCCCGAGAACTCGCTCAGCATGAGCCTGCTCGCGGACCTGCTGGCGGAAGCCGGGCTGCCTGCCGGGGTGATCAGCGTGCTGCCCGCGGACCGGGAGACCAGCGAGTATCTGGTGAAGCACCCTGGCGTCGACAAGATCGCGTTCACGGGCTCGACCGCCGCAGGCCGCCGGATCGCGTCTTTGGCGGGGGAGCGGCTGAAGCGGGTCAGCCTGGAGCTGGGTGGCAAATCCGCGGCCGTGATCCTGCCCGACGCCGTCCTCGAGGACGTGATCGCCGGGCTGAAATTCGGATCCCTGCTCAACAACGGCGAGGCGTGCATCGCGCAGACGCGGATCCTCGCACCCCGGGACCGGTACGACGAGGTCGTCACCGGGCTCAAGGAGATGATGGAATCGCTCGTGGTCGGCGACCCCGCCGACGAGAAGACCTTCATCGGCCCGATGGTGCGGCCCGGTCAGCAGCAGCGGGTGCGCGACTACATCGACATCGGTGTCGCCGAGGGCGCGCGGCTGGTCACCGGCGGCTCCGAAGTCCCGGCAGGCCTGGACAAGGGCAACTACGTCACGCCGACGTTGTTCGCCGACGTCGACAGCAAGATGCGCATCGCCAAGGAGGAGATCTTCGGGCCGGTGCTGGTCGTCATCCCCTACGAGGACGAAGCCGACGCGGTCCGCATCGCCAACGACTCGGAGTACGGGCTCTCCGGCGGTGTCTGGTCGGCGGACGAGGACCGCGCGCTCGCCGTCGCACGGCGGATGCGCACCGGGACCGTCACCGTCAACGGTGCACCGATCGGCTTCGACGGTCCCTTCGGCGGCTACAAGGCCAGCGGAATCGGCCGCGAGTACGGCGCCGCCGGCCTCGCCCAGTACGTGGAGCTCAAGACCATCACGAGGGGCGAACGGCGGGGATCTTGACGGTGATCCGATCGCCCGCGGCCACGATCCGCTGAAAGCGGAACCGGCAGAGGGCGTAGAACATCTCGCCCAGCTCCTCAGGGTCGATACGGCCTTCGAGGTCGCGTTTGCTCGCGTTGAGCACCCGGCTGATCACGGCCGCGGGCACGCGGCCACCGAATTCGCCCATCAGCCAGACACCGATTTCGCCGATCTCGTCCGTGATCGTGCGCTGCGCGGTCATCGGCCGTACTTCTTCGCGTCGGAGGGTCACGACACTCCGACGGGTGACCGGAACACCCATGACGGGATACCCGCGAGATTGCTCTGCTCGGCCTAACCGCGCGGCGTCGGTTGCACCGAACCGTGCAGCGAGGCGGACCGATCTCCGGGAGAACCCCGATGTGACCGGCAGCCGGGTGTGCCAGCCTCGAAGTTGACCATTGTGGACAGTCAGGGAGGAGGGCACACGCGTAGTGGCCCCGGCAAGTGATGAAGAGACCACACGATGGATAGCGGAGTTGACGGCGCTCTGTGAACTTCACCGGTCCGCGGAGATCGGGGGATCGACGGAGGCGGTGTCACACGCGGGGTGGCACACCGGAGCCCGGATCGGGACGAGTACCGCGGACGGGCGGATGCTGGCGTACCACGATTCCGGTGTCGAGGCGGAATGCGTCTTCCGGGAGGGAGAGCGCACGCTGTTCAACATCATGAGCACCGGTTACGGGAGCGACACCGGCGAGCGCGGGTTCGCGGTGTGGAGCAGGCGGCCGGGCGTGCTCGGAGCGATCGACACCGGAGTGACGCGGCTGGAGGTGACCGATCCGGACGGCGACGTCGTCCAGGCCGCGATCGTGGCGCACACCTTCGCGGTGGACGTGGATCTCGGTCCGGTGCCCCAGACGGTCGACGAGGTTTTCGCCCCGTGGGAGCCGCCGGAGCTGACGGTCCGGGTGTACGGCGAGGGCGACTCGCTGCGGTACGAAGGTCCTCTGCTGACCGCGTGAAAATACGTGAAACCCCCTTCTCCACAGGATGAAGGGGGCTTCACGTCCTTGCGAGGTCAGCCGTTCGGAGTCGTGATCACCGCGAACGTGGAGCCCTGGCCGGCGATCCGTTCGCTGAGGTCGGTGGTGATCGTCTCGATCGGCGCGTAGTTGTTCAGCTCACCGGCCTGGCAGGGGCCCGACCGGGACTGCTGGTTGCCGACGAGGATGCCCAGTGCCGCGTGGTCGGCCTGGCTGAACAGCGGTCCGCCGCTGTCACCCGGACGGGCGCAGAGGTCGGTGTTGATGCCGACGTCCGTGGACAGGACGCGTCCGCACCGGGTCCCGACGAGATAGCCGGCGCCCGCGCCGCTGTCGACGGAATCGGGGTAGTTCACCGCGCTCGATGCCGTCCCGGAGGCGCAGACGACATACCCGGCCTTGATGTCGGCGAGCTTGCGGGCACTGGTGATGTACTCGTCGACCGAAGTCGCCTGCGCGCCACACGGGGTGTCACCGTTGCTGTCCATACCGCCGTTGCGGCAGTACTTCAGCACGCGGTTGCGGCCGGTCTGGCCTTCGAGCCACTGCGTCGCCGCCGCGTCGTTCACGTACGGCAGGGCCGCGTAGTCGTACGGGTACGAGCTCTTCTCGATTCCGTGCTGCTGCAGCACGTCGTTGCCGTTGTGCTGCGTCGGCGTGTTGTTGGTCTTGGTCCGCATGCAGTGCCCCGCGGTGAGCACCCAGCCCTTGCCGGGGAAACCGCCGCCGGTGGACCGCAGGTTGAAGCCGCTGGTGCAACCACCCCAGGTGCCGTTGTCGCGCTTCATGTCCAGCCGGAGGCCGCCGCGCATCGGGCCGTAGTTCGTGCAGTAGAGCGGATGACAGAAACCCAGGTCCACGTTCGCCGTGGACAGCGCGTTCGGGTTCTTCAGCACGCGCGAGACGACCATGCCGGATTCCGCCGCCGCGGCCTGGTGCGCGGCGTTCGTTTCGGCGGCCGCGGCCCGCACGGCCGCCTTCTCCTGCGCCACCCAGCCGCGTTCCCAAAGCACGACACGGTTTTCGGACTCGCTCACCGAAGGCAAGTACACCGCGTCCGGACCGGCGCCGACCTTGGCCGCGACGCGTTCCTTCGCCGCCGTCAGCTGCTGCAACGAGTGCTGGACCTGTTGCGTGCGAACGGCGGAGCGCGCGGGCATCGCCCTCAGATACGGCTCGGCCGCAGAGGGCTTGGTCATCGCCACGACCAGTTGCCCCTTGTCCTGGTCGAGCCACATGCCGCCGTACTCCGCGCCGCGGTCGCGGCGGAGCAGTTCGTCCAGTTTCAGGCTGTCGGTCTGGAGTTCCAGACGCCGCAACGCCTCCTGTTCGCTCACTCGGTAGTTCTCGACCAGATAGCGCATCGACTCCCGCACCGAAGCGGGGTCGAGCGAGGTGTGGAACGACTGCACGGTTCCGGCCGTCGCCGGACTGCCCAGTGCCATGGTCGCTGCCAGCACCGAAGCGGCCAGCGCCCCCAGTCTTCTAGCTCTCCGCACGAGATCTCCTCACATGTCGGGCGTTCGCGATCATTCAACCGGACGCCGCCGCGCGCGCGGGGAGATTTTCCGACATTGCCGGGCGCCCCCGGCCCCGGAAGCGGCCGG
>NZ_JBSZHF010000001.1:2537906-2698559 GCF_054166285.1 Amycolatopsis sp. TRM77291
TCATTCAACCGGACGCCGCCGCGCGCGCGGGGAGATTTTCCGACATTGCCGGGCGCCCCGTGCCCGTGATGCGGCGGGCACGGGGCGCGATTCGCTACAGACTCGGCTCTCGCCGCTGTTTTCCTTGGCGGGACTTGACGATCCAGGCGCAGAAGAGCGTCAGGAGACCGACGCTGGTCCCCGCCGAGACCCCGATTTGCGGGGTGCTGATCCTGACGACGCCGACGACGATTCCGCCACCGATCGTCAACAGGAGACACATCCGCAGGGTCGGGGCCCAGCCGGCGAGGACCGCCATCGCCAGGCAGAGCCAGCTGTCGCGCGCCTGCTCCTTGCGATGGCGTCCCGGTGTCCTCAGGAGCGGCCGCGCCGTGCGGATCATCTCCGCGGACGTCGCGACTCGGCGAACCGGCCTTTCGGCGTGTTCGATGACGACTTTGACCCGTTGGGGCGGCTCGTTGTCTGGTGTCTTCGTGTTGTCGGGCTGTAAGGTCACGACTGTCCTGTCCTTGTTCTAGCGAGCGGGCGAATGGACATCCGCGTGGCCTCCTGTGACAGCAGGGGGCCACGCGTGCGTTACCGGTTCTTGACCGGTGCGGCTGAGGACATCTTGGCGAAAGCAGACTGTGACCGTTCAGTAGTACTGCGTGTGTCTCGATGAACGGTATGCACGCGTCGCTCAACGGTCTGGGTGACCACGAAAACTACTAAAAGTAGTGGGTGAGACCGAATGGACCTATGCCGCCGGGAGGCCTCCGCGGGCCGGCATCTTGCGTTCCCGGTGTCATCGGGGCCTTTGCGGCGGCAGGGAAGTCCGCAGGTGGAGGCCGACGTCGGTGCGGTCGCGCGACGCGCTCTCGCATTGTGCGAAATGCTGATCGCAACTGCCGAGTACGGTCGAACTTCGCCCGAGGTCGGCGAGATTCGAGCATCCCATGCTCACGGTGGGTTCACTCGAACAGGCGGGTGTTCACCCGTAGTCGCCTCGCTCGGCTCACCAACAGCGAGTGACTGCTCAGCCGAGCAGGAGGAGTGCGTAGTAGGCGAGGAAGTGTTCGACCATGTAGGCGCCGTCGGTGGTCTGCGCGAGCGAAGCGTGGGTATGAGCGTGCGTGGCTTCGAGGACGGAAGGGATCCGGTCGTCCTGGTCGGGGAGTGCGGCCGCGATGCGGTGCCAGCACCACGCCCGGTGCAGGTTGAGGCCGTGCAGATGGGCGAGTTGTCCGTCAGAGGGGTTCGTCACGGTCGCCGGGGTGAAGAGCGGCGTGGGTTTCCGTTCCGCGATGCCAGGAAGAAAAGCGTCCAGCCAATTCGCGAACTCCGACGGGGGCATCAGGCGGGACATGAGCTCGGCCTCGGCGAGGGCGGGGGACAGGAAGTCGGCTCCTGACGGTTCCCAGGATCCGGGGTAATCGCGGTCGGATCCGAACCAGCGCCAAGCCGTCTCGACGATGAGGCGGTGCAGCCGCGGGTCGCCGTGGTCGGCGAGGTACTCCGCGTACGGAAGAGCGCGGGACAACCCGAACGCGCCGTTGTCATGCACCCCGTACCGGATGGGATAGGTGGCTTGGGGAAGCCAGTCGAGGTAGCGGTTCACGAAGACCGCGCTCAACTGATGCAAGCCCGCTGACCAGCGCGTGGCGTCCGGGTCGTCCCAGGTGGCGACTTCGCAGGTGAGTTCCAGCAGTGCCGACCAGCCGTACGGGCGCTGGGTATTGCGCTGCTCCTCAGGGGCGAAGTAGGAGATCTCGCCGGAGAGCGCTTCGACGGTCAGGTGCTCGCCGAGAAGCCCGCGGATCTCCTCGGCGGGCACGAGTTCGGGGTTGTGCCGGAGCAAACGCACGAGGACCCAGAACATCTCCACGCAGGAATGCCAGTCGAAACTGCCGTGGAAGCACGGGTGCGACAGTTTCGGCGAGCGAATGGGTACGCCTTCGATGTGCCAGTGACTCTCGTGGTGCGGATATTCGCGTACGACGTTCGTCAACGCCGTCCTGGCGAGCGCGCCGGCATTCGACTTCAGCAGCCGGCCGCGCTCGGTATCCCATTCTGTCATCGGACCGCCCCCTCACTCACGAGGTTACGATGCGGGAGTGGACGAACGACCGATCACCACGGCGCAGCGCAACTTCCGGCGGGTTGCCGAAGAGCTGGAAAGCATGGGGACCCAGGACCGTTTCACCTACATCTTCCGCTCCCGGTTGTGGAGTTCCTCCTCGGTCTCCGGGCCTGGTTCGGAGTCGGTCCAGACGCGGGAGCTGAGCGACCGGCTTCCCGCCCTCCTCGATCGTTTCGGGGTGCGCACCCTGCTCGACCTGCCGTGCGGCGACTACGGCTGGCTCAGTGAAGTGGGCCTGGATCTCGACCGGTACATCGGTGCCGACATCGTTCCCGACCTGATCGAGATGAACGCCGAACGGTTCCGGGACGACCCGGTCCACGAGTTCCGGGTACTCGATCTGACCGGTGATCCGCTGCCGTCGGCCGACCTCGTGTTGTGCCGGGATTGCCTGGTTCATCTGAGTTTCGCCGATATCGGGCGAGCCCTGCGCAATCTGCGCCGGAGCGGTTCCCGGTACCTGCTGACCACGACCTTCACCGAACTGCGGACCAACACCGACATCGCGACCGGCGACTGGCGGCCGCTGAATCTGTGCCGGGAGCCGTTCGGGTTCCCGGAGCCGCTGGCCGTGCTGGTCGAGGGGTGCACCGAGGAGGACGGCGCCTACGCCGACAAGTCCTTGGGCTTGTGGGAGATCTCCGCGATCACGGACTGAACGGCTCACCGAAGCGGGAAGTCGGCGCCGTGCTCCTCCTGCGGGCGCTGGCCGTGGATGCGCCGGTCGCTCTCCGAGATGGCGACGTCGTTGATGCTCGCCTCGCGACGGCTCATGAGACCGTGCTCGTCGAACTCCCACAGTTCGTTGCCGTAGCTGCGCCACGATCGACCGGCCCGGTCGTGCCATTCGTACTGGAAGCGGACGGCGATCCGGTCGTCGGTGAACGTCCAAAGGTTCTTGCGCAGCGCGTAATCCAGTTCCCGTTCCCACTTCCCGGTCAGGAACGCGACGATCTCCTCGCGGCCTCGGACGAAGGTGTCCCGGTTCCGCCACACCGAATCCGGCGTGTTCGCCGACGCCACCTTGCGGGGGTCCCGGGTGTTCCAGGCATCTTCTGCCGCTTGGACTTTCCGTAGTGCAGTCTCGCGGGTGAACGGCGGGCAGGGCGGACGTACTTCGGTCATCGTCGAACCTCCTCAGGTGGAGAACGTGCGTTCTCTACGTCTGCCGCCTACGATAGGGAACGACCGTTCTCAACGTCAAGGAGACCCGATGCCCGCCGCCGTCACCGAGGAGCAGAACCGGGTGGATCGCGAAGCCCTGCTCGATGCCGCGGAAAAACTCTTCTACGAGAACGGCATTCAGGCGGTCGGTATGGACCAGGTCCGCGCGGCGTCAGGCCTCTCGCTCAAGCGCATCTACCGGTTCTTCGAAGCCAAGGAAGACCTCGTGGTGGCGATGCTCAGACGTCGTGATGAGCATTGGCGAGGCAGCCTGGCCGCTCATGTGGACCGGGTCGCGGATCCCCGCGAGCGGGTGCTCTCGGTCTTCGACTGGCTCGCGGAGTGGTTCGCCGAACCGGGTTTCCGCGGCTGCGCCTGGATCAACGCCCACGGCGAGCTCGGCTCGTCGTCCGAGGCGGTCCTGGCGGAGGTGCGAGCGCACAAGCAGGCGTTTCGCGAGCAGATCGACACCTGGGTGCGGGCCGCGGGCGGGTCGGTGACCGAACCGGTCTACCTCCTCGCCGAAGGGGCCATCGTGACGGCGGGAATCAGCGGTGATCCGGCGCCTGCCCGCCAGGCGCGCGACGCGGTCGCGGCATTGCTCAAGCGCCCGTGACCAAGGACGGTTAGAACCGAGGGTGTCTCAGGTGCCTACTGGCTTCCGGCCGCCGTTGATCCCGGGCCCAGTCTGTGGAGGCCTGGGGGCTGGAGCCGGTGTCGCGAAAGCCACTTTCGGGACATCAGACGTCGCGAAAGTGGCTTTCGGGACATGATCACCAGGACGATGCCGAGCCCAGCGCCCGGCAAAACCGCGGTACCGAGTGGGGCTCGCCTCGTGAGTGCTAAGGACTGTTAGAACCCCCCCACTACTCACGAGGTCAGATCGCCCGAGCGATCGCGATCGAGCCGTCCAGGCGCGCGCCTGCTTCGTAGAACATGTACTCCTTGCCGTTCATGGTCCCGAACGACGGAGCCGCGCAGCGCCCGTTGTCCGGCGCGCCCGACAGCGGGGCGTGGAAGACGCCGAGATGCCTGCGCTTGCTGAAATCGTTGCCGACCTCGGTGATGAGCATGTTGCCGCCGGCTTCGATGTTCTCGTGGTAGATGACGTACGTCGACGTGCCGCGTTGCGCGATGGTCGGCGCGCCGATGTTGCTCGCACCGACCTCTTCGGGGCGGATCAGCGGAGTCTGCGAGAACGTCCAGTTCCGCCCGTCGGCGGACCAGCCCCAGCCGATCGAGCGGTGGTTGCTCCTGTCGTTGATCATGAAGACCATCACGTACTTCGCCCCGCGTGACGGCAGGCTGTGCCGGAACACCCGTGCGTAGGAGGTTTCGGTGGTGCCGGCGGGCAGCATCGAGGTCGACAGCACGACCTTGTCGTAGGTGAAGTGGATGCCGTCCTTGGACCGGGCGAGCCGGGTCGTGGTGTTCTCACCGTGGAAGTACAGCCACAGTTCGCGCGCGTCCTCGTTCCACAGCACGTGCGACGACGAGACGTGCGAGACGTCGTAGTGCGGTTTCCAGGTCCTTTTGACGATCGGGTTGTTCGCGTATTCGATGAAAGGACCCTCGAGGCTGTCGGCGTAGGAGAGACAGATGCCGCCGGGAGCGTCGTGCGGCGCGTAGTACAGGTAGTAGCGGCCCAACGGGTTCGCGATCCTGCCCGCGACACCGCGGATGCACGGGAAGATCAGCTCGCCGGTCGGGTTGTACTTCAGTTTGCTCTTGTCGAACGCGGTGCGCAGGAACCGGTACTCCGGGAATCCGGCCGGCGCCGCGGCCGCGGGCCCGGCGCCCAGGACGGGTATCGCGGCCAGGCCGAGGCCTACTCCGGCGGCTCCGCGCAGAGCCGCGCGTCGGGACAGCTCGGTCATGCGGACACTCCCTTTTCGTCGGCGTTGACGTGGTAAGCCCAACCATTCGGACAGCACGTTGGCAGCGTCAAGGAGCTAATACGTATTAGTCCTGATCAGCGGCGGTACCGGACAGGATGCGCCGGTTTCCTTGATTTCACCGGATCCCGCACAGATGCTCGGCTAAACCGCATTAGCCCACATCGAGGAGCCGGAATGGCAGCAGGACGCCGCCCGCCGCGGCAGGCGGACATCGCCCGCATCGCCGGGGTCTCGCAGGCGACCGTCTCCGTGGTGCTCGGCGGCAACCGCTCCGTGCGGATGGCCGAGTCGACGCGGCAACGGGTGATGGAGGTGGCGCAGGATCTCGGCTACGTGCCGCATCCGGTCGCGACCCGGCTCGCGCGTTCGCGCTCGAACCTGCTCGGTCTCTACACCTTCCGCAGCGCATTCCCGACCGACGAGGCCGACACCTACCACCCGATCCTGTCCGGAGTGGAGGAAGAAGCGGCCAAACTCGGCCAGGACCTCATCCTGTTCACCGGCACCAGCGGACCGGGCGCCCGGCAGGAGGCCGCGATCCGCCGCACCCGGCTGGCCGATGGCTGCCTGTTCTTCGGCAGGCACGTTCCGGAAGGTCCGGTGTCACGGCTCGTCGACGACGGCTTCCCGTTGGTCTACATCGGACGGCGCCCGGAGCTCAGCGGGCGGATCCCTTACATCGGCGCCGATTACGTGACGGCGTCCGCGCTGGTGCTGCGGCGCCTGCTCGATCTCGGTCACCGCGAAATCCGGTACGTGCGCGAGGCGGACGAGGCACCGTCGTCGGAAGACCGGCAGCGCGGAGTGCTTCGCGCCGCACCGCGGACGGGCGTCGTCCGGTTGCAGGGCCCGGAGGTCACCGCGACGACCGTGCGCGGCTGGATCGCCGACGGGGTCACCGCCGTGGTGGTGGAGGGGACCGACACCGGTGCGGCGTACCGCGCGGTGCGGCGTGCCGTCGACACGGCGGGACTGTCCACTCCGGACGATCTCTCGCTCGCGGTGCTCGGCGGCCCACCCGGGGTGAGCGGTTTCGAGGTCCCCATGCGGGAGATGGGCAGACGCGCGGTGCGGCTGCTGGTCGACCTCGTGACCGAAAAGACGACCACGCCGCAGCAGTTGCTGCGGTGCCCACAGGTGGACGGCGCGCAGGTCGGCCCACCACGATCCCGATAGGACGAACCATGTACGAAATCGGCACCGAGATCCTCGTCGCGGGCGGCGGGGTCGGCGGCGTCGCCGCCGCGCTCGCCGCCGCCTCGGCGGGGCATCGCGTCGTGCTGACCGAGGAAACCGACTGGCTCGGCGGTCAGTTCACCGCACAGGCGGTTCCCCCGGACGAGAACCCGTGGATCGAGCGTTTCGGCGGCACAGCAACGTATCGGGCCTTCCGTGAGGGCGTGCGCGATTACTACCGGCGGAACTATCCGCTGCGCGCGGAAGCGGCGGAGTTGACCGAACTCAACCCGGGCGCCGGCCGGGTGAGCAAGCTGTGTCACGAGCCGCGTGTGGCGCTCGCCGTGCTGGAGGCGATGCTGGCGCCGCACCGGGCCGCCGGACGGCTCAGGGTGCTGCTTCGCCACCGGCCGGTCGCGGCGGAGGTCAGCGGTGATCGGGTCGACGTCGTCACCTTCGAAGCGCCCGGCGGGGAACGCACCGCAGTGCGTGCGCAATACGTGCTCGACGCGACCGAGAACGGCGATCTGCTGCCGTTGACCGGTACCGAATTCGCGATCGGCGCCGAAGCCCAGTCCGACCACGGCGAACCGCACGCCCCGGAACACGCCGATCCCAGCAACCTCCAGGGGATCACCTACTGCTTCGCCTTGTCGCACCATGCGGGTGAGGACCACACGATCGACCGGCCGGAGATGTACGGCTTCTGGCGCGAGTACCAGCCGGACTTCTGGCCGGGCCCGTTGCTCGGTTTCCTCGCGCCGGATCCGCGTTCGTTGGCGCCGGTCGGCCGCACCTTCGATCCGAACCCGGACACCGATCCGCTGGCGGTGAGCGCGGACCAGAGCGCAGACGCCGGCGACAAGGAACTGTGGGGCTTCCGCCGGATCCTCGCGCGCAAGCTGCACCGGCCGGGCGCGTTCGACTCCGACATCACGCTGGTGAACTGGCCCCTCAACGACTACTGGCTGAGGCCCGCGGTGGAGATCGACGGCGTGAGCACCGCCGAGGACGTCGCGCTGGCCCATCACGAGGCCAAACAGCTGTCGTTGTCGGTGCTGTACTGGTTGCAGACGGAGGCACCGCGGCTCGACGGCGGCACCGGCTTCCCCGGCCTGAAGCTTCGCCGGGACGTCGCCGACACCGGCGACGGGCTGGCCAAATCCGCCTACGTGCGTGAAGCGCGGCGGATCCGGGCCGTGACGACGATCGTCGAGCAGGACGTTTCGCTGGACGTACTCGGGCCGACCGGCCGCAAGCGCCGCGAAGACTCCGTGGGCATCGGCAGCTACCGGATCGATCTGCATCCCTCGACGGCGGGCGACACCTACGTCGACGTCCCGAGCGTCCCGTTCGAGCTGCCGCTCGGCGCGTTGCTGCCCCGGCGGATGCGGAACCTGCTGCCCGCGGGCAAGAACATCGGCACGACCCACATCACCAACGGCTGTCACCGGCTGCACCCCGTGGAGTGGAACGTCGGCGAGGTCGCCGGCCACCTCGCCGGATTCGCGGTGCGCGGGGGCGGCGAGCCGCACGCGGTCCGCGAGGATCCGGCGCGGTTCGAGGAGTTCGCCCGCCTGCTGGACCGGGCCGGCGTCGAGCGGCGCTGGCCCGAGGTCCGCGGTTACTGACCCCCATTCACCAGGAGGTGTGGACGATGACGTCCCAGCCCACTCCGGTCCGCGTCGGCATCGACGTCGGTGGCACGTTCACCGACGCCGTCGCCGTCGACGCCCGCACGTTCGCGTTGCTCGGCCAGGTCAAGGTCCCGACCAGCCATGACCACGAAGACGGCGTCGCACACGGGATTCTCGAGGCATTGGACAAGCTCCGCGCCGACGTCGGCATCGGCGCCGAGGACGTGTCGTTCCTCGCACACGGCACCACCCAGGCGACCAACGCGTTGCTGGAAGGCGACGTGGCGACGGTCGGGATCGCCGGGGTGGGCACCGGTTTCGACGCCTTCGCCACCCGGCGGCTCGCGGCCTTCGCGAAAATGGAGCTGGCGCCGGGGCGGAAACTCCCGGTGCGGTTCGCGCCGGTACGCGAACTCGCCGACGCGGGCGAAGCCGTCGAGGCACTGGTCCGCCAGGGTGCGGAGGTGATCGTCGCCGTCGAACCGTTCAGCGTGGACGATCCGGCGGGGGAGCGGGCGGTGGCGGCCGCCGCGCGGGAGCGGGGCGTGCTCGCCACGGCCACTCATGAGATCACCGGCCTGTACGGGCTTACGAAACGCGCCCGCACCGCGGTGCTGAACGCGGGGATCATGCCGCGGATGGTGTCGACCGCCGATCTGGTCGAGTCGAGCGTGCGGCGGGCAGGCGTGACCGCGCCGTTGATGGTGGTGCGTGGCGACGGCGGGGTCATGTCGTTGCCGGAGATGCGCCGAAGGCCGCTGCTGACGGCGTTGTCCGGGCCCGCCGCGGGAGTCGCCGGCGCGTTGATGGGGGAGAAGCTCAGCGAAGGGCTGTTCCTCGAAACCGGCGGCACGTCGACCGACATCAGCGTGGTCCGTCGCGGGCGGGTGCTCGTGCGGCACGCCCATCTCGGCGGGCACGAGACGTACCTGCCCGCCCTCGACGTGCGCACGATCGGCATCGGCGGCGGTTCCCTGATCCGGTTTTCCGGACGCGCCGTGACCGACGTCGGCCCACGCAGCGCGCATATCGCGGGCCTGCCGTACGCGTGTTTCGCGCCCGCTTCGGCGCTGGAGAGGGCGAAACTGATCACCGTCTCTCCGCGGCCGGACGATCCGAGTGACTACGTCGCGCTGGAAGCGGCCGACGGCACGCGGTACGCGCTCACGCTGACGTGTGCCGCCAACGCGCTCGGCATCGTGCCCGCCGATTCCTACGCGCGCTCGGAGTCGGAATCCGCGCGGCTGGCGCTGGCGCCGCTCGCCGAGGCGATGGGCACGTCAGGCGAGGAAGCCGCTCGGACGGTGATGCGCCAAGCGGTGAAGCCGGTGCGCGCGGTCGTCGACGAACTGATCCGGGAGTACCGGCTGGACCGGCCGACCCTCGTCGGCGGCGGAGGCGGGGCGGCCGCGGTCACACCGTTCCTCGGCGAGGATTCCGGGCACGAGTGGCGGATCGCCGCGCACGCGGAAGTGATCAGCCCGCTCGGTGCCGCGCTGGCGCTGGTCCGGGAGTCTGTCGAGCGGATCGTGCCCAGCCCCACCAACGCCGACGTCCTCGCCGTACGGACCGAAGCCGAAGCGGCCGTCGTCGCGCAGGGCGCGGACCCGGCGGGCGTCGAGGTCGACGTCACGGTCGACCCGCAGCGCAATCTGGTGCGCGCGGTCGCCACCGGCGCGACCGAGCTGCGCACCAAGGACCGTGCCTCCACAGTGGACGATGAGGCGGTCGGAACCGCGGTCGCGCGCAGCATCGGTGTCGGACCTGATCGGTTGAGGCGCGTCGCTAGCACGGCACACCACCGTGTCTTCGCCGCGTCGGCCCGGCGGCAAGGTGTGCTCGGCCGGTTCACGAAACCGGTCCAGCATGTGCGGGTCGTCGACGGCGAAGGCGTGATCCGGCTGCACGGTGCGGGGGCTGTCGTCGAGACCTCCGACGCCGGTGCCGCCCAGGCTCGGCTGGCCACGCTCGCCGACCGACACACCCGTTACGGCGACGGCGGTTCCCGCGCTCCGGCGGTGTGGTTGCTGGTGGGACCCAAGATCGCGGATCTGTCCGGCGTGCTCGACCGGGACCAGCTGCTTGCGCTGGCCGGGGCCGAACTGAAGACCCGCGCGAGTGACGAGCCGGTCATCGTGATCCTGCAGGATCGCCGATGAGCGACGTCGATCTGGCGGTCGGCCTGCTGCGGGCGACGCCCACCCACGAGAACCGTTCCGACGGACAGCTGCGTACTTGGGCGGAGATCGCGCTGGCCTACGGCGACGAACTGGCCGCCGCCAACGATTCCGGCGACTTCCAGGTCGTGGAGCGTGAAGGCGGCGTGAGTGACGGTGAACTGGTGCTCGCCGAGCATCAGCGCGGCTCCGTCATCGTGTACATCGACGCCTTGCGCCGAGTCGAAAAGCTGGCACGAGCACGCGGATGGCCGATCACCCGGGAAGCACTGCGCCGGGCCGCCGTGGCACACGAACTCGCGCACCACCGGCTCGACGTGCGCGAGCTGAACCGGCGGCTCGGGCATACCGCGTTCCGGCTGGGACGGCTGCGCCTGCGCGGCCACGTCGCCGGGGCGGAAGAGATCACCGCGCACCGCTTCGCCCACCACCGCAGCGGCCTGGCCATCAGCCCGCTGCTCATCACCACCGCGCTCGCGGGAGGGAACTGACCATGGGAATCGCGATTCTCGTCCTGATGGCGGTGGGCGTCGTGCTCATGCTCACCCGCGTGCTGCCGACGGCGTTCGCGCTGGTGCTGCTCGCGCTCGGCATCGCCGTACTCGCCGGAGCGCCCCTGACGGGCGCGAAGGACAGCATCCTGACCGGAGTGCTCCAGACCGGCTCGGCGACGCTGGCGTCCACGATGATCGCCGTCCTGCTCGGCTCCTGGCTCGGCACGCTCATGGACGAGACCGGTATCGCCGGCACCCTCGTGCGCAAGATCGTCGAGTTCGGCGGGGAACGGCCGTCGGTCGTCGCCCTCGGCGTGTTCGCCGTGTCGATCCTGTGCGGCAGCATCACCGGTTCGGCTCCAGCGGCCATGCTCGCGGGCGTCGTCGGCATCCCCGCGATGATCGCCGTGGGGGTCAGCCCGGTCGCCGCCGGTGGCACGGTGCTGATGGGCATCTCTGCTGGCGCACCGCTCGAACTGGCCGTGTGGCAGTTCCTGTCCGACGCGCTGGGCGCACCGGTCTCGGACGTGAAGTCGATCATGATCAAGCTGTTCCCGCTCGCGCTCGTCGTGGGCATCGCCTACGTCCTCATCCAGACGCGGCACGGCGCCCGGCACACGTGGGCGGTGAAACTGGAGCGGCCGAAGGCGCGCGTGCGCCGTGGCGACGCACCTTGGTACGCGTTGCTTTCGCCACTGTTGCCGATCGTCCTCGCGCTCGGGTTCGCGATGCCGATCGTGCCGTCCCTGCTGGCCGGGGTGGTGTACGCACTCGTGACGACGACGAAATGGGGCGAGCTCAGCGGACGTGGCCTGCGCTCGCTGTACAAGGCGTTCGACGTCGCGGCGCCGCCGATCGTGTTGTTCGTCGCGATCGGGATGCTGCTGGCCGCTGTCAAACTCCCCGGCGCGAAGGGCGCGCTGACGCCGATCGTGGCGGCGATCAGCCCGTCCGGGGCGGTGTGGTTCGTCGTGGTCTTCGCGGCGCTGGTGCCGCTGTGTCTGTTCCGCGGCCCGCTCAACGTGTTCGGGCTCGGCGCCGGTGTCGCGGGCGTGCTGGTCACCGGTGGCATCTACCCGCTTCCGGCCGTCGTCGGGCTGATGGCGTCCTATAACCAGGTGTTCAGCGTCTCCGACCCCACGAGCACCCAGACCGTATGGGCGTCCCAGTACGCCGGAGTACGTCCCGAACGCGCGATGGTCTCGACGCTGCCGTACACCTGGCTGGTCGGGCTGGGCGGCATGGTGCTCACGGCGGTGCTCTACCTGTGATCACGACGTCCGACGGGCTCCGGCTCGACAGCGTCCGCCACGACGGCGGCCCGGAGACAGTTGTGCTCGTCCACGGCATCACCGCGGATCTCGACGAGAACGGGCTCTTCACCGAGCTCGCGCCGAGGCTCGCCGCCGCGGGCTTCACGGTGCTGAGGTTCTCCTTCCGCGGCCACGGCCGTAGTGACGGGCGGCCGAGGGACATGACCATCGCTGGCGAACTCCTAGACCTGCGCGCCGCGGTGGACGGGCCGGTCTCGGTGGTGGCGTCGAGCTTCGGTGCCGTCAGCACGGCACTGTCGCTGGCGTCGCTGCCGGTGCGAAGGGTGGTGCTCTGGCAGCCGGTGCTCGACCTGCGGCGGACCTTCCTGGAGCCGGAGCTGCCCAGGGGGATCGCGCTGTACTCGGATCGTTCTTCGTTGGCACAGAACGGGTTTCTGGACATCGAAGGCCGGTTCGAGCTGGGCGCGACGCTGTTCGAGGAGTTCGCCCACCTCGATCCGAGGGGCGCCTTCCTGACGTCCAGAATTCCCGCGCTCGTCGTCCATGGCTCGGGAGACGAGCACGTTTCTCACGACATCGCGCGGGAAACGGCCCTGGCGCGGGCCGGGACGGATTGGCATTCTCTGGCGGGCGCGGGACACGGGTTCGGGGACTCGGCGGAAGAGGCGCTGGAGGTCACCGTGCGGTGGCTTTCGCGGGTCAAGGCCGGCTGAGCCGCTCATCCATCTCGTCGAGGATCTCGGCCACGCTCGTCCAGCCGGACCGGTAGATCCCTTCGCTGGCGTACCACTCCGTCACGCAGCCGTGGTGCTCGCCAGACCGGAGGTCGACGCACAGCAGGCCTCCGTCGATGGCCCGGCCGATGGGGAGGTTCGCCGTGCAGTACGGGAATCCGTCCTGGCCCGCCTGCTTGTGGTGCGTTCCTGCCGGGTTACAGCAGCCAGGGTCCGGGTACTGCGACTGCCTGACGTACTCCTCCTCGGCTCGCGCCACCGACAGGGGCAGGTAGCCCTTCGGGATCAGGTCTTCGGCTCCGCGCACGCGCTCGTCGTCGACGCCGTCCATGAGGGCCCACCAGGTGAGCAGCTCGGGTGGGAGTTCGAGGCCGACGCGATCTCGCAGGCGCGCGACGTGCGCGGCCGGCGCCGGAGGCCGAATTTCGCGCGCGGTGGCGGGTGCGTGTTCGGACAGCAAGGCCATGATGCGCCGCCAGGTCGCTTCCACCGGAGCACCCTAGCGGGAATCGGCGCGATCGGGTGCCTGGATTCGAGCCGGCAGGCCCCAGGCCTCCGCCACGCGTTCCGGGGTCAGTACCGACGCCGGTTCGCCGTCGCCGACGAGCCGGCCGTCCTGGAGCAGCAGGCAGTGGTCGGCCCGGCCCGCCACCTCCAGATCGTGGGTGACGCGCAGGACGGTCGTGCCTTCGGCGAGGGTGGCGCGCAGGGCTTCTTCGATCAGGCCGCGGGCGTGCAGGTCGAGCCCGGCCGATGGCTCGTCCAGCAGCAGTAGCCCGGCTTGCTGAGCCAGCCCCTGCGCGACCAGTGCCCGCTGGCGTTGCCCGCCGGAGAGCGTGCCGATCAGCCGGTCCGCGATCGACGTGATCTCCAGTAGCTCCAGGCATTCCGCGACGATCTTCCGGTCCATCTTGGACAGTCGGCGCCAGTGCCCGCGGTGCGCCCAGCGCCCCATCGTGACGGTGGCGCGGACGGTGATCGGCAGCGACCGCGACACCTCGCTCTGCTGGGTCACGTAGGCGACGCGTCCCGGGTCCCGCCGGGTCACCGTGCCGGTGGTCGGCGGGAGCACGCCCGCGACGAGGTTCAGCAGCGACGACTTCCCCGCGCCGTTCGCGCCGGCGATGGCGGTGAGCCGCGCCGACGGGACCTGGGCGGTGATCCCGCGCAGCACCTCGCGGGAACCGTAGTGGGCGTGCGCGCGCTCGATCGTGAACGCCGCTGTGTCCGGGGTCATCGACACCTCTTTCGGATAATGACAATCATTACCACTATAGTGTGACGCGTGGAATGGTTGCTGATCCCCTTCGAGGTGTCGTTCGTGCAGCGTGCGCTGGTGGCGGGAGTGCTCGTTTCGGCGGTGTGCGCCGTCGTGGGCACCTGGGTGGTGTTGCGCGGGATGGCCTTCATCGGCGACGCGATGTCGCACGGCATGCTGCCCGGCGTGGCGATCGCCTCGCTGACCGGCGTGAACCTGCTGATCGGCGCGGCGATCAGCGCCGGGGTGATGGCGCTCGGCGTGACCGCGCTCGGCCGTTCGCGGCGGTTGTCCGAGGACACCACGATCGGGCTGCTCTTCGTCGGCATGCTCGCGAGCGGCGTGATCATCGTGTCCCACTCGCGGTCGTTCGCGGTCGATCTCACCGGATACCTGTTCGGCGACGTACTCGCCGTCGGATCGGGTGACCTGGTGGGCCTCGCGATCACCCTTCTGGTCGTAGGAACGGTGGCGCTGGCGGGGCATCGTTCATTCACCGCGCTCACCTTCGACGTCCGCAAAGCGCACACACTGGGACTTCGTCCACGCCTGGCCAACGCGGTACTGCTCGGGCTGGTCACGTTGACGATCGTCGCGTCGTTCCGCGTCGTGGGGACGTTGCTGGTGTTCGGGCTGCTCATCGCCCCCGCCGCGGCGGCGCTCTTCTGGTCGCGGCGGATCACCACGATCATGCTCATCGCGGCGCTGCTCGGCATCGCCGCCACGGTCGGTGGCCTGCTCGTGTCCTGGCATTGGGGCACCGCGGCGGGCGCGACCATCGCCGCCGGCGCGGTCCTCCTGTTCTTCCTTTCCGCCTTCCTGTCCTTCGTACGACAGCGATTCCGTTCCCTGACACCGGAGATCGAGAGCTCACGATGAAACTGAAAGCAGTGACGGTCGTCGTCGCGGCGCTGACCCTGGCGGCGTGCGGCTCGGAGCAGCCGAAGGAGGTGACCGCGGAAGTCCCGCACGGCTACGTCGAAGGCGCCGAAGAGGCGGCCGAGGCGCAGTCGCGGCTGATCGTCGCCGACACGGACACCGGCGCCGTACGCGTCGTCGACCTGATCACCGAAGAGGTGCACGAGGTCGGGCGAGTCGACGGAGTGCGAACCGTGACCGGTGACGGCCGCTTCGGCTACCTGACCGCCCGCGACGGCACGACCCGGGTGATCGACAGCGGCTCGTGGATGGTCGACCACGGTGACCACGTCCACTACTACCGGGCGAAGGTCCGGGATGTCGGCGTCGCGCCCGGCAAGGAACCCCTGGCGGCCTACAGCGATCCCGCCGTCACCGCACTGTCCTATTCGGACGGTTCGGCCACGTTGCTGGACCGGGCAGCGCTGGACAAGGGCTCCGTGACCGAGCTCGGGAAGATCACGCGTGAGCCGCACGCGGGGGTGGCGATCCCGTACGGCGGGCACATCATCGCCACGGTGGCCGACGCCGGAAAGCCGCTCGCCCGCGGTGTGCGCGTTGACGACCGCCAGGGCAAAGCCGTGGCCGAGATCGACCAGCCGTGCCCTGACTTGCAGGGCCAGGCCGTGACCAGGCGCGGAGTCGTCTTCGGCTGCGCGGACGGCGCCTTGCTGGTGACCGAAAAGGACGGCGCGTTCGCCGGGGTGAAGATCCCGTACCCGCGCGCTGTCACCGCGCAGGAACGCGCCACGTCCTTCTTCCACCGGCCCGGGAGCTCCACGCTCGCGGCGCGGGCGGGGGAGTCCGCGGTGTGGTCACTGGACGTCGGGCGTCGCAGCTGGCAGCACGTCGAGACCGGCCCGGTCGCCGCGGTGAACGCGGTCGGCGAGGGCGGCCCGCTGCTGGTCCTCGCCCGGGACGGAAAGCTGCGCTCCTTCGACGGCGCCGGCAAGGAACAGACGGTGATCCCGCTCCTGACCCCGGAGGCGACCGCCGCCGGCGTTCCGTCGATCCAGGTCGATTCCACCCGCGCCTATGTCAACAATCCGCTCTCGGCCGAGGTGTACGAAATCGACTACAACGACAACCTCCGGCGCGCCAGGACCCTGAAGGTCGGCGGCAAGGCGGGCCACATCGTGGAGACCGGCCGATGAAGCTCCGCGTACTCGCCCTGTTCGTGGTGGCGCTGCTGGCTGCGGCCGGCTGTTCCGGGACCGGCGGGGGCGGCAAGTCGGTCGTCGTCACGACGAACATCCTCGGCGACATCACTCGTGCCGTGGTCGGTGATCAGGCCGAGGTGACGGTGTTGATGAAACCGAACGCGGACCCGCATTCCTTCGGTATCTCCGCACAGCAGGCGGCCCAGGTCGAACGTGCCGGCCTGATCGTCTACAACGGACTCGGGCTCGAAGAGGGCATCCTGCGCACCGTCCGCACGGCCGAGGAAAGCGGTGTACCGGCGTTGCCCGCCGGGGAGCGGGCGAACCCGATCAGTTACGCCGACAACAAGCCCGATCCCCACTTCTGGACGGATCCGGCACGGGTGCGCGACGCGGTGAAGGTGATCGCGGACGAGGTCGTCGCCCATGTCGACGGGGTCGACGAAGCGGTGATCCGCGCCAACGCCGAACGCTATCGCGGGGAGATCGAGGCGCTCGACAAGATGATGGCCGAGAAGTTCGGCGGGATTCCGCCGGAACGCCGGAAACTGGTCACGAACCACCACGTGTTCGGGTACCTGGCCCAGCGGTTCGGATTCCAGGTCGTCGGCGCGGTGATCCCCGGCGGAACCACACTCGCCTCACCGAGCTCCTCGGATCTCAAGGCCCTCGCCGACACCGTTCGCGCGGCGGGAGTGCCGGTGATCTTCGCCGATTCCTCGCAACCGGACCGGCTCGCGCGGGTCTTGGCCGAGCAGGCCGGACTGCACGTCCAGGTGGCCCCGTTGTTCTCGGAATCGCTCAGTGAACCAGGCCAGGGCGCGGCCACCTATCTGGAAATGATGCGCGCCAACACCGAATCGATCACCACCGGTTTGACCCGTTCCTGACCGGAACAGACGAAAGGCACAGGAAAATGGCACGGAAGACCCGATATCTCGCGCTGATGGCGACGACGGCGAGCACACTCGCGCTCGCCGCCTGCGGGACCGAACAGCCGGCGGCTGAACCCGCGAAGGACGCGGCTCCGGCACCGGTCGTCGCCGATCCGGTGGCCGTCACCTACGACGGTGGGATCGTGCTGCTCGACGGGAAGACCTTGAAGGTCGCGAAGAACCTTCCGCTGGAGGGCTTCAACCGCCTCAACCCCGCCGGGAACGATCGGCACCTCCTGGTCTCGACCTCCACCGGATTCCGGGTCCTCGACGCCGTCGGCGCCGTGCTCACGGACAACGAGGTGAAGGCGGCCAAGCCGGGACACGTCGTCCGGCACGCCGGCAAGACGGTGCTGTTCGCCGACGGGACCGGTGAAGTTACCGTCTTCGACCCGAAGACGATCGGCACCGCGGCGCTCCCCGCGCCGAAGTACAAGACGCCAGAGGCGCATCACGGCGTGGCCGTCGAACTCGCGAACGGCGAACTGCTCACCACCGTCGGCGACAAGGACAAGCGGTCCGGGATCGTGGTGCTGGACAAGGACAAGAAGGAGATCGCGCGTAACGAGCAGTGCCCCGGCGTGCACGGCGAAGCCGCCGCGCGCGGTGAAGCGGTCGTGGTCGGCTGCCAGACCGGTGCGCTGATCTACCGCGACGGCGTCATCACCAAGGTGACCAGCCCGGATCCCTACGGTCGCATCGGCAACCAGGCGGGCTCGGACGTCTCGCCGATCACCTTGGGCGACTACAAGGTCGACGAAGCGGCCGAGCTCGAACGCCCGAGCCGGATCTCGCTGATCGACACGGAGAAGGCCACGCTCAAGCACGTCGACATCGGGACCAGCTACACCTTCCGGTCGCTGGCTCGCGGCCCTCAGGGGGAGGCCCTGGTGCTGGGCACCGACGGCCAGATCCACGTGATCGACCCGGTGAGCGGTGCGGTGCAGCGGAAGATCGCCGTCATCGGCACCTGGCAGGAGCCGATCGAGTGGCAGCAGCCGCGTCCGGCGATCTTCGTGCGGGGCGGAACCGCGTACGTCACCGATCCCGGCAAGAAGGAGATCCACTCGGTGGACCTCGCGTCCGGTACGAAGACCGCGACCGGGACGATTCCGGGAACGCCGAACGAGGTCAGCGGCGTCCTCGGCCACTGATTCACTCGGCAACGATGCCGCGAAAGCCACTTTCGCAACCTTGAAGGTTGCGAAAGTGGCTTTCGCAACACGCCCACCTGACCGCTCACGACCACCCACACCGACCACCTCGCCGCCGCCCACGTCGCGAAAGCCACTTTCGCGACGCCTGATGTCCCGAAAGTGGCTTTCGGGACACGTTCGACTGGCGGAAGCCCGTGAAGTGCGCGGGCCCCTCCGCCTTTGAGGTCCCTTGTGGACAGTCGTAGTCGCGTCGGATCTTCCACCACTTACGAGACCCTCGCGGAGCCCGGGCCGGTCAGCGCCGGATCAGGCCGAGGTCCGTCGCGGTGGCGACGGCGGCGGTGCGCGAATCGACGCCGAGTTTGGTGTAGCTGCGGGCCAGATGGGATTTCACCGTGCCCTCGGTCAGGTGCAGCCGGTCCGCGATGGCCCGGTTGGACAGGCCGTCCGCGACCAGGACCAGGACTTCGATCTCGCGCAGCGTCAGTGCGGTGGCGGGCATCCGCATCCGGTTCATGAGCCGGTCGGCGACGGTCGGGGCGAGCGTGGTGCGCCCGGCGGCGGCGGTCCGCACGGCGGCGGCCAGATCCTCGGGAGGCGCGTCCTTCAGGAGATAGCCGGTGGCGCCCGCCTCGATGGCGGGCAGGGTGTCCGCGTCGGTGTCGTAGGTGGTGACGATGAGGACGCGTGGAGCGTCCGGCCGCGCGGTGATCGCCGCGGTGGCCTCGGCTCCGGTCATCCCGGAACCGAAACGCAGATCCATCAGTACGACGTCGATGTCGCCTTCCGCGGCCCTGGCCACCGCTTCCTCGGCGGTCGCGGCTTCGGCCGAGACCACGAGACCTGGTTCGGTTTCCAGTACGGCACGCAGTCCCGCCCGGACGATGGGGTGGTCGTCGGCCAGCAGGAGCCGGATCGGAGGTTCGGTCACGGGCTTTCCTTGGGCAGTCGCGCGGACACGGTGGTGCCGTGGCCGGGGGAGGACTCGACGGTGAGGATTCCGTTCAGCGCTTCGATCCGGGTGCGCATCGCGGTGAGCCCGAAGCCGGTGTGTTCCGGATCGAAGCCGACACCGTCGTCGACGACGGCGAGGGTGACGTGCTCGCCGCCGTAGCTCAAGGCGACTTCGGCGGTGGACGCGTCGGCGTGCCGGACCGTGTTCGCCAGGGCCGCCTGGCCGATACGCAGCAACGCGACCTCGTGCGCGGTCGGCAGCGGAACGACGTCGCCGGTGAGATGGAAGCGCGCGGTGATCCGGTGCCGGGCGCTGGTGGTGGCGCACAGCCGATCCAGCGCGTCGGCCAGCGTGGTGTCGTCGAGCGCGGGAGGAGACAGGGCGACGACGAACCGGCGGGCTTCGGCGAGGTTGTCCGCGGCGGCCTGACGAGCCTGTTCGACGTAGCGGGCGGCGTTCCCCGCGGTATCGGGCAGCGTCCTTTCCGCGGCACGCAACAGAAGTTGGATGCTCGACAGTCCCTGGGCGAGGGTGTCGTGGATTTCGTGCGCCAGCCGCTCCCGCTCGGCGAGCACTCCCGCCTCGTGCTGGGCTTCGGCGAGGTCGGCGCGGGTGGCGGTGAGCTCCTCGATCAGGTCCCGGCGTCGTTCGCTTTCGCGGTACAGCGCCTGGTAACCCCAGACGACGGCGACCGCGACGGCGGCGCCGAGTGCCGGGCCGATCGCCGCCGCCGGAACGAAGGCACCCTGGTGGGCGGTGAACGCGGTGATCGCCGCCAGCGCGGTCACGATCACCGCGACCAGCCCCTGACGGCGCGGCAGCAGATGCAACTGCAGGAAGTACAGCGGGAAGGCGACCCAGACGCCGTCGGCGGTCAGCACCAACAGCACCAGCCACACGAGGCCCACCGCGACCAGCCACCACAGGGCGGCCCGCCGGGACGTCCGGACGCGAGGCAGCAGTGGGCCGGCCGCGTACACCACGGCACACGTCACCGCCGCCGCGACGATCGCTCCCGCTTCGGATGAGCCGTCCGCCAGCGCCCGCACGGCGGCCAGTGCGAGCAGGGCGACGAGCAGCAGATGCAGACACCAGGTCAGCACCCGGCTGGTCGGGGTCAAAGCGGGCGCGGCGGTCACAGTGCGTCCAGATTACGGAGCGGGATCGGCGCGCGCCTCTATCCAAAGGTAGAGGCGGCGTGCCGTCTTACGGCGGGCGAAGTGCCATCTCCGGCCGGATGCCGGCGCGGTCACCGGCGGCGATCGTGGAGAGGTAGCCAGCCCACCCGCCCCGAGAGGACAGACCCGAGCCGTGTTCGTCGCCTGGAGAGATCTGAGATTCGCCAAAGGACGGTTCGCCCTGATGGGTGCCGTCGTCGTGCTGATCACCTTGCTGGTCGGCCTGTTGTCCGGGCTCACCGCGGGGCTGGGCGAGCAGAACATCTCCGCGGTCACCGGCCTGCCCGCGGACAAGATCGTCTTCTCCGCTCCCGGTGCCGGGCAGAGCCTCTCCTATGCCAATTCCGCTGTCACCGAAACACAGCGACGGCAGTGGGCGGCGACGCCGGGCGTCACCTCGGCCGAACCGCTGGGCATAGCCACCACCAAGGCCAGCGCGGGCGACGGCAGCGCCGGGATCTCCGTTTTCGGGGTCCGGCCCGGTTCGGCGCTCGCCCCGGACGGCGGAAGGATCACCGGCGACTCGGTGGTGCTGTCGACGTCCGCCGCCGACGATCTGGGCGTCCGGAGCGGGGACACCATCACCGTGACCGGGCGCCCGCTGATGGTCGCCGCCGTGGCGAGGGACGCCTGGTTCAGCCACACACCGGTGATCTGGGCGGACCTCGGCGTCTGGGCGAAGACGGCGCCACCCACCGGCGGCGAGCCGAGCGCGACGGTGCTCGCGCTGACCACCACGGCCGACGCCGATCTCGCGGCCACCGACCTCGCCGCCGGCACGACGACCGTCTCGAAGAGCGACTCGCTGTCCGCGATCGGCTCCTACACGTCCGAAAACGGTTCGCTGCAACTGATGCGTGGCTTCCTGTTCGCCATCTCCGCCCTCGTGATCGGCGCCTTCTTCACCGTGTGGACCATCCAGCGCAGCGGTGACATCGCCGTCCTCAAGGCGCTGGGGGCGAGCACCGCCTTCCTGTTGAAGGACGCGCTCGGCCAGGCCATCGTCCTTCTCGTCGGCGGCACCGCCATTGGAACAGGTCTGGCCGTCGGGCTCGGCACGGCGGTCGCCGGTTCCGCCGTGCCGTTCCTCTTGACTCCGGCCACCGTGCTCGTGCCGTCCGCCGTGATGATCCTGCTCGGCGCGCTGGGTGCGGCGCTTTCCGTCCGCCGCATCACCTCCGTCGACCCGCTGACCGCACTGGGGAGTGCCCGATGAGCCTGAACCTGACCGGCGTCACCCTCACCTATCCCGACGGCGACGCCCGCCTCACCGCACTCGACGACGTCACGCTGGACGTCCCGCCGGGCACGATCACCGCCGTCGCCGGGCCCTCCGGCTCCGGGAAGTCCAGCCTGCTCGCCGTCGCGGCGACCCTCATCACCCCGGACCAGGGGACCGTCACCGTCGACGGCACCACGACCACCGGCCTGACCCGCGGCGAACTCGCCGAACTCCGCCGCCGCAAGATCGGAACCGTCTTCCAGCAGCCGAATCTGCTGCCCGCCCTCACGGCCGCCGAACAGCTTCAGGTCATGGCCCGGATCGACGGCCGCTCCGCGGTCGGGGCACGCGGTGCGGCCGTGGACCTACTGGACGCCGTCGGGCTCGCGGCGCAGGCGGGACGTCGCCCGCATCAGCTTTCCGGTGGTCAGCGACAGCGGGTGAACATCGCGCGTGCGTTGATGAACGAACCGACCATGCTGCTGATCGACGAACCGACGAGCGCCCTCGATCACGAGCGCGGAGCCGCGGTGATCGAGCTGATCGCCGGTCTGACGCGCGAGCGGGCCACCGCCACCGTCCTGGTCACGCACGATCGGGTGCATCTCGCCGCCGTGGACCGGATCGTCGAGGTGCACGACGGGCGGCTGGGCAGCCCTTCTCCCGTCGGCTGACGGAGAAGGTTGGTATTATTATACCGCCACCTGCTAGGGTGCCGGTATAATAATACCAACCCCGTGACACGAGGATCCGATGATCGAACTGAAGACGCCCGCCGAGATCGAGCGCATGCAGGTGACCGGGCGTTTCGTCGCCGAAGTGCTCACCGAGGTCGGCGACCTCGCGGACGTGGGCGTCAACCTGATGGACCTGGAACACCACGTACGCGGCATGATCCAGCGACGCGGCGCCGAGTCCTGCTACTGGGATTACGCGCCGTCCTTCGGCAAAGGCCCGTTCCGCAACGTCATCTGCCTGGCGGTCAACGACGCGGTCCTGCACGGCCTGCCCCACGACTACACGCTGCGCGATGGTGACGTGCTCACCGCGGATCTCGCCGTGAAGATCGACGGCTGGGCGGCCGACTCGGCGCGCACGGTCATCGTCGGGACGCCAGCGGAAGAGGACCTGCAGATCGTCCGTGCCACCGAGGAAGCGCTGGAGGCCGCGATCGAGGCCGCGCGTCCGGGCAACCGTCTCGGCGACATCTCCGCGGCCATCTGGGCGGTCGCCCGTGCCTACGGTTATCCGGTGAACACCGAGTTCGGCGGCCACGGCATCGGCCGCACCATGCACGAGGAGCTCCATATTCCCAACAAAGGCAAGGCGGGCCGTGGCCTGAAGCTCCAGCCGGGGCTCACCGTCGCGCTCGAACCCTGGTTCGCCCGCACGACCGACCGGATCGTCTTCGACGACGACGGCTGGACCATCCGCTCGGCCGACGGTTCACGCACGGCCCATTCCGAGCACACGGTGGCCATCACCGATGGCGCTCCGCTGGTGCTCACCAGGCGTGAGCACGAGATATCCGGCGAGCGTGCGTCCGCAACGGACGTCCGTATCCGGTGACTTCAGTGACGTTCGACCGAAAACTCCGAATACGGCCCGTCATCTCGGCGCGGCCGTTAGAGTGAACGGTCGCTGTAGTAATCACCCCTGAGGAGTAGCGGTTCATGATCGCCGAGAGCGCGAACCAGCAGAGCGTGACCTTCCCGCAGGAAGCCACGCCGATCTTCGACCTGGTCGCGCAGATGGTGGCGCGGACGCGGACCGAGGACGAGCACGACTTCGACCGCGAAGCCGGTCTCGCGACCTCGGCGTAGCTTCCCGCCGAGAGTCATTCAGGCGGCGCGCCCGTGTGAGCACGGAGTTCCGCGGCTGTGCGGCGGGCGTGGGCCAGCCCGTCGAGGATCCATTGCGGTGGCTGCCGGTCGTTGGTCGCGATCCGCTCGTAGGCGGCGACCAGCCTTTCCGCGATCTTCAGCCGGGCGTCCGCGGCCGTCGGCTCCCGCGCGGCTTCGTCGTCGTCCTGTTCGGCCGGGACCGTGATCAGGGCGAGGTGTCCGGTCGGCGAACGGTCCGGTTCCGACGCCGGCTCGGCGTCCGGTCGCTGTTCCGGAGCCGGAAGCCTGCGGAGCCGGAAGGCGGTCTGCTCGGTGTGCTCGGGTACGCCGTCGCGGCGTGAGTCCTGCGACGGAAAGGGATCAGCGCGGAACCGCGCGACCGAAGGACGGTATCGGGTCCTCACGGATTGCGGTGTCGCTCCGTCGAGTCTGTACGCGATCTCCTGCCAGGTCTTCCCGTCGAGCCGTGCGGCGACCACCGCCGCTTCGAGGATCTGCTGTGCCATCCCGATCAGGCCGGAATGATCCCGGGTCGAGCACGCGTCCTGCTCCGCCGCGGCGTCCACCCGGGCGGCGTTCGCGGCGAGATCGGCCAGTTCCGCCGCGTGCGCGGCGAGGGCGAGGTGGGCCCGGGTGGCGGCGGTGGGGATGGAGTGGCGGGTGGTCACCGTCCGCACCTCGTGGCGGGCCGGGGGATCGACAGGAGGCTCGCGGAATCCCGCATGCCGTGACTCACAGGGTGTTCCCACCTTCTCTGATATGCAGACTTGCATAAATATGCAATTAATGGCGCTTTTCATGCCCTGATCGGGTGTGGTCCTGCCCGAACGGTGCGGGCTGGGGTTCGGCGGCTCCGGAAATCGGGCACGATCAGGGTTGTGCGGACGGCGGGACCTGCGGGGAAGGATGCCGATGAACAGTCCCCTTTATCAGGCGACAGCGGAGCTCTTCAAGACGCTGGGGCACCCCGTCCGGATCCGCGTGCTCGAACTGCTCAGCGACCGCGAGCACCACGTCTCGGAGTTGCTCGCCGACCTCGGTATCGAGCCCGCCAACCTGTCTCAGCAGCTCGCCGTCCTGCGGCGCGCCAACCTGGTGGTGCCGCGCAAGGAAGGCACGACCGTCTCCTACTCCCTGACGAGTCCCTCGGTCGCCGAACTGCTCGCCGTCGCTCGCGGGATCCTGACCGGGGTCATCACCGGCCAGCTGGGGTTGCTCGGCGATCTGCAGAATTCCGCCGGTGTTCCCGGCGCCGCTCATTCATCTGAAACAGACTGAGAATCGGCAACGCGTTATTCGAATCGTTCATTGTGCCGGATTATCGTCCTTTGTTTTCTTCGCCGGTATCCACGCGCGGCTCGTTCGATTCGGAATTGTCCTCGCGGGGGAGCGTGCCATTTCCGGCGGCCGCCCTTCTCGTCTCCTCGACCAGAGAGTCGAAGATGGGGGTTCCGCACAGCTCCACATGGTCCTCCGTCGTCCCGGTCCTCGTGCCCGGTCATCTTGCCCCGGAACGGCTTCTTCGATCCAGTTCCGCCGGACAATGCACTCGATTGAGCTCACCCTCCGGGGTGAGCTATTCACCGACGCGAAATGGCGAGTGCGGGACACGGCTCTTTCCGGGCGCGCACGCAGTCCCGCCGGTTCGCGGAAATGATGATTCCACTTTCCCGTGAGCGGCGGGAAAAGGATTTCTCCCGGCTACCGCGGTCCGCGTGCCGGACCCGTGGCGGAGAACTCGACCCGGTAGCGAGTCGGTGTCGTGCCCAGCGCGGCGGCGAAGTGCTCGCGAAGACGGGCAGGCGTGCCGAACCCGGACTGCGCGGCGACCGCGTCGATGCCGAGCCCGGTCGTCTCGAGAAGTTGGCGTGCCCGCGCGAGGCGTTGTGCGACAAGCCAGCTGTGGACAGTGGTCCCCGTACGGGCGCGGAACGAGCGGGTGAAGGTACTTCGGCTCATATGCGCCCTGGTGGCGAGGTCGTCGATGCTGTGCCGCGCGTCCAGGCGGGACTGTGCCCAGTTCATCACGGTGGTGAGCGGATCCTCGTCCGCGGCGGGTACGGGAAGCTCGATGAACTGGGCCTGGCCGCCGGGACGGTGCGGCGCGGCGACGATCCGGCGGGCGACGCGGTTGGCGACGACCTGCCCGGCCGTGCGGGCGAGCAGGTGAAGGCAGGTGTCGATCCCGGCGGTCGCGCCCGCGCCGGTCACGATGTCGCCTTCGTCGACGTACAGCTCTTCGGGGCGAAGCTCCACCGAAGGGAAGCGCCTCCGGAAGGTTTCGACCCATTTCCAGTGGGTGGTCGCGGCGCGTCCGTCGAGGATGCCGGCGTCCGCGAGGGCGAAGACTCCCAGGCAGAGCCCGACGACGAGGGCTCCGCGTTCGTGTGCGGCTCGCAGCGCGGCGGCCACGGGTGAAGGCGTCGAGGTTTCCGGGTCGGACCACCACGGCACGACGACGATGTCGGCCTTCGCGAGCGTGCCGAGGCCGGCGGGCACGTCGATCGCGTAGCCGGCGCTCGTGGTGAGCCTGCCGGCTTCGACGGCGGCGACCGTGATCGGCCACGGTTCCATGTCGCCCGCCGGGGATTCGGGTCCCCACACCAAGGACGGCACGGCGAGATGGAACGGACTGATCCCTTCGAACGCCAGGACGGCCACACTCGGAGCGCTCATCGTTTCCTTCCCGCGAATGTCGGCCGATCCCGGTCACAGCTGACCCGAATCCGTATCTCACCATCGAATCGGGTCAGCGATCATGGTAACCGTGCCGACCGGAAAGCGAAGGAACACACGATGACCAGCACCACGCTCCGCGAAATCAGCACCTTGCCGACGACCCCCGCGACGCTCTCGGACGCGACCGTGATCCTCGTCGACTACCAGAACACTTACACCCGCGGCGTGATGGAACTCGACGGCTGGGAGGCGGCGCTCGACGAAGCGGCCACCTTGCTGGCGCGCGCTCGCGCCGAGGGCGCGACGGTCATCCACGTCATGCACGACGGCGGCGAGGGCAGCCCGTACGACCTCCGGCAGGAAATCGGCCGCATCCACGAGCGGGTCGCTCCCGGCCCGGGCGAGGAGGTCGTGGTGAAGACCGCGCCGAACTCGTTCGTCGGGACCCGCCTGGGGGAGCTGGTGGATGCCGCCGGGCACAAGGACGTCGTGGTTGCCGGGTTCATGACCCATATGTGCGTCACGTTCACCGCGGAAGGCGCGTTCCTGCGTGGGAACAACCCGACCGTGGTGGCCGCGGCCTGCGCCACGCGCGCGCTTCCTTCCGTCGCAGGCCCGGTGGCCGCCGCGGACCAGCACCGCGCGGCGCTCGCCACGATCGGTGATCTCTACGCGGTCGTCGTCGGTTCCCCGGCCGAGCTCGGCTAGGACCTGCGAGGCGGGCGCCGGACGTGGATCATGAGGGTGGTCCGCCGCCGAAGCATCGAAGGGGTCCCGATGGCCAAGCCCAACGTCGCCGAGCAGTTCGTCCAAGTCCTGGTGCAGGCCGGGGTGGAACGGATCTACGGCGTGGTCGGGGACAGCCTCAACCCCGTCGTCGACGCCATCCGCCGCACCCCGGGCATCGAGTGGGTCCATGTCCGCAACGAGGAGGCCGGTGCCTTCGCCGCGGCCGCCGAGGCCCAGCTGACCGGACGGCTCGCGGTGTGCGCGGGTAGCTGCGGCCCCGGCAACACCCATCTGGTGCAAGGGCTTTACGACGCGCACCGCACCGGTGCGCCGGTGCTCGCGCTCGCCTCGCACATCCCGTCCGGCCAAATCGGGACCGGGTTCTTCCAGGAGACCCATCCCGAGCGGCTGTTCGTCGACTGCAGCGGCTATTGCGAACAGATCAGCAGGCCCGCTCAGATGCCGAGGGTGCTGCGGATCGCCATGCAGCACGCGTTGTCCCGCGGCGAGGTTTCGGTACTGGTGCTGCCCGGCGACGTCGCGCACCTCGACGCCGTCGCGCCCACCGGCACCGGGACGCCGGTCACCGAGCACGGGACGGTCGTGCCGCCGGAACCCCAGGTGGCACGACTCGCCGAGCTGATCAACGACGCCGAAACCGTCACCTTGTTCGCCGGCGCCGGGGTGCGCGGCGCGCACGCCGAGGTGATGGAGCTGGCCGGGACCGTGCAGGCACCGGTCGGGCACAGCCTGCGTGGCAAGGAATGGATCCAGTACGACAATCCCTACGACGTCGGGATGAGCGGGCTGCTCGGCTACGGCGCCTGCTACCGGGCCATGCACGACGCGGACCTGCTGGTCCTGCTGGGCACCGATTTCCCTTACGACACCTTCCTTCCTCAGGCAAGGACCGTGCAGATCGACAACGACGCGACCCGCCTCGGCAGGCGCACCCCGCTTGAACTGGCGGTGCACGGCGACGTACGGGAGACCCTGCGAGCCGTGCAGCCGCTCCTGCGGCGCAAGACCGACCGGACGTTCCTGGACCGCATGCTGCGTGATCACTGCAAAACACTGGAACAGGTCGTCGACGCCTACACCCGCAACGTCGAACGGCACGTGCCCATCCACCCGGAGTTCGCGGCGGATCTCCTCGACGAGCTCGCCGCGGACGACGCGATCTTCACCGTGGACACCGGCATGTGCAATGTCTGGGCGGCCAGGTATCTCACCCCCAACGGCCGCCGCCGGGTCATCGGGTCGTTCCTGCACGGCACGATGGCCAACGCGCTGCCGCACGCCATCGGCGCGCAGTTCGCCTATCCGGGTCGTCAGGTCGTGTCGATGTCCGGTGACGGAGGGCTGGGCATGCTGCTCGGCGAACTGCTCACCGTGGCCCTGCACGACCTCCCGGTCAAGATCGTGACGTTCAACAACTCCTCGCTGGGCATGGTGAAGCTGGAGATGCTGGTGGACGGCCTGCCCGACTACCAGACCGACCACCGTCCGGTCGATTTCGCCGCCATCGCCAGTGGCGCGGGCCTGCGCGCCGAGCGGGTCACCGACCCGACCCGGCTGCGCGCGGCCCTCAAGGAGGCGCTGAGCCACGACGGGCCCGCACTGGTCGACGTCGTGACGGACCCGAACGCGCTGTCGGTCCCGCCGCATATCACCGCCGGCCAGCTCGGCGGATTCGCCTTGGCCGCGAGCAAGGTCGTTCTCGAAGGCGGGGTCGGCCGGATGATCGACCTGGCCCGGGCCAACCTTCGCAACATCCCGCGGCCGTGAAACCGCCCGCTCAGCGCAGCGGGCGGAACGTGGCGCGCAGGTCTTCGATCCACGCTTCGGGATGTTCCCACGGCCCGAAGTGGCCGCCCTTCTCGTGGACGTTCACCTGCCGCACGTCGGCGTAGACGGAGCCGGCCGCTTCCTTGAACGCGGCGACGCGGCGTTCGCGGTCGTGGGCTCCCGGCGGCGCGGCGTCGCCGAGGTGGAAGGTGAACCCGGTCGGCGCCTCGACCGGCGGAGTCCGATCGTGCGACGGCCGCCACGGATGCCGGTTGACGTTCTTGTAGGCGCGGATCGACGAGCCGATCGCCTGGTTGACCCAGTAGATCGTCGCGTTGGTCAGGATGTGGTCCACTGGATAGGAATCCTCGAAGACCCCGTTCTGGTCGCTCCACTTCTTCCAGCGCTTGAGAATCCACGCGAGCATCCCGATCGGGGAATCGTTCAGGCCGTGCGTGATCGTCTGCGCGTCGAGCATATGCGTCGCGACATGGGAAACGTACGTGTCGACGAAGTTGACCATGTCGGCGCGCGGGCCCGACGGCAGGCCGTCGATCGGCGCGCCGCCGGTGAGATCCCAGTGGCGCTCGCCCTGGAAGATCGTCAGCGGCATTTCGTTGCCGAGGTGGAGACCGTGGAGCGAACCGGCGTACTTGTGGCCGAGTTGTGCGCCCACCAGCGCACCGTAATCGGCCGCGCCGACCCCGAAACGCCGGTAGCCGAGCACATCCGTCATCAAAGCGTGGAATCGGTCGGCCATGCTGACGAAGTTCTCCCTGCCGTTCGTCAGCGGAGTGGAGAACGCGAAGCCGGGTAGCGAAGGGACGACGATGTCGAACGCGTCCGCCGGGTCGCCGCCGTGCGCGCCCGGGTCGGCGAGCGGGCGGATGACCTTGCTCCAGTCCCAGAAGGTCCACGGCCAGCCGTGCATGAGCAGCAACGGAATCGGCGCGGGGCCCTTTCCCGGCTCACGGATGAAGTGCACCGGAGTGCCGTCGAGGTCGACGCGATGGTGCGAGTACTCGTTCAAGCGGCTTTCGACCGCCCGCCAGTCGAAACCGTCGGCCCAGTACTCCACGATCGGCTTGAGATAGGCGGTACTCAGCCCGAAGGCCTCGTCTTCGTTGTCCAGGTCGGGTGCGAACCTGGTCGCTTTCAGCCGCCTCCGGAGATCGTCGAGGGCGTCCTGCTCGACATCGATGACGAACGGTTCGAGGGTCATGATCGGTTCTCCTTGTCCGGATGGGTCCAGTCCAGGCGGAGCCTGGTGATACGAAGTCCGGCGATGAGCCAGCGGTCGTCCGACCGGGTGAAGCGCACCCGGTAGTGGCCGTAGCCGTGCATTTCGCCGTCGTGCGGTGTGGTGACGATGTCCTCCATGGCCCAGACGCCGGTTGCCGAATCGGACGACTCGATGTCGATCTCGCTGGAGAACAGGTGATGTACCAGCACGGAATCGGCTCGGTTGCGGGCTTTGAGCCCGTCGGCGATCTCGTCACGGCCCGTCATTCGCACTTGGTCCGATCCGTCCACTGTGGAGGCGACGAACGGCGCGTCGAGCGTGAACAGGCCCGCGAGATCGTCCCATCGATGGTGATCGGCGCTGTAGACGTAGCGAGCCATCACGCGTCGCACGTCCTCCACCGCGACCAGCCGGGTGAGGTCTTCCATCGGCTTTCCTTCGTTCCGGGAGGTTGACCCGGCCGAGAATGCCTACCGAGAAATGTACCGGCAAGTACAATCTGCTCCGCCTGCTTCTGTACTTGCCGGTACATTTTTCCGGGCCTACGTTGATCTCATGCACGCGATCCACATCAGCGAGTACGGCGGCCCGGAGGTCATGACCTGGACCGAGTTCCCGGACCCGGTGCCGCACGCCGGCGAGGTCGGTGTGCGGTTGCGGGTGGCCGGCGTGAACTTCATGGACACCGGCGCTCGCAAGATGCCGCTGCCGACCTGGTCGGTCCCCACCGTGCTGGGCGTCGAAGGAATGGGCATCGTCACGGCGCTGGGGCCGGGCGTCGAAGACTTCACCGTCGGCGACAGGGTCGGTTGGCGCTACCACAAGTGCAGCTACGCCGAACGGCTGGCCATCCCGGCCGGCTCGCTGGTACGGGTGCCCGGCGACATCGACGACGAGACCGCGGCCGCTGTCCTGATGCAGGGCTTGACCGCGAACCATTTCACGACGGAGACGTACGCGATCAAGCCGGGCGACACGGCCGTGGTGCACTCGGCCGCAGGCGGGGTCGGCACCATCCTGACCCAGCTGATCAAGGCTCGCGGCGGCACCGTCATCGGGCTGGTGTCACGCGAGGAGAAGATCGCGGTGGCGAAGAAGGCCGGCGCGGACCATGTACTGGTATCCGCCGGAAGCGGCTTCGAGCGACAGGTTCGAGAGCTGACCGGTGGCGAAGGCGCACAGGTCGTGTACGACGGTGGCGGCTCCGCGACGTTCCACTCGTCACAGCGGTCGCTGCGCCGCCACGGCGTGCACGCCTATTACGGCGTCGTGAACGGCAACCCAGCGTTCCGTCCGGCGGATCTGCCGAACAGCATCCTGTTGTCCTACCCGTCCGTCGTCGACCACGTGCCGACCCGTGAGGCGCTGGTGCGGCGGGCGAACGAGCTGTTCGAGTTCATCCGAAAGGGGCAGGTGGTCCCGCATATCGGCGGCCGCTACGCCCTCGCCGACGCGGCACAGGCGCACCGGGACATCGAGTCCCGTCGCACGTCGGGAAAACTACTGCTGATGCCGTGACCACGGCGCGGACCGGATACGGGAAAATAGACTGCCGAGTACATTCCGGGAGGCTGGCGTGCTCACGAAGAAGGGCGCCGCGACGCGGCAGCGGATCATCGAAGCCGCGGCGGACGAGATCCGTGAGCACGGCGTCGGGGCGGCGACCCTCGATGACATCTGCCGCCGTAGCGGGACAGGCAAGAGCCAGCTGTTCCACTACTTCCCGGAGGGCAAGGAACAGTTGCTCCTCGCCGTGGCCGAATGGGAGGCCGGGCAGGTGATCGAGGATCAGCAGCCCTACCTCGGGCGGTTGACCTCGTGGGAGGCGTGGGGGAAGTGGCGTGACGTGGTGGTCCGGCGATACCGGCGGCAGGGGGTGCACTGTCCGCTCGGGGTGCTGATCACCGAGATCGGCAGGCATACCCCTGCCGCGCAGGCGGTCACGAGGCAACTGCTGGAGCAATGGCAACGGCAGGTCCAGGCCGGGATCGAAGACATGCGGGACAGTGGGGCGATCGGCCGCGAAGTCGACCCGGTCCGCGCCGCGGCCGCGTTGATCGCCGCGATCCAGGGTGGGGTGACGATCCTGATGTCGACCGGATCCGCTGATCACCTCGAAGCGGCACTCGACCTGTACCTGGACTACCTGCGCGGCGGGGTGCCGGTACCCGGCTGACGCCGTGCGCGTGGACGGTCAGGCCTTGCCGGTGCCCATTCCGCGCCACAGCAGGTCGAGCAGGCTCGCGACGTCGCGCCGCCATTCGCCCTTCGGGTCGAGGTACAGCAGTCCGCCCAGTCCACGTAGGACGGTCTCGGGCTCCAGATCCGCGCGGACGGTGCCGGCGTCGACATTGGCCTGCAGCAACGTGAAAACCGCGCCGACCATGTCCTGGTAAGCCCCCGCGGGAAGTTCCCCGCGTGAGGCGGTCGCGACGCGCAGTGCGTCGGCCAGGCCGCGTTTGGTCATCATGTAGTGCGCCAGATGGTCGGTCGTCCAGACACGGAACGCCTGCTCCGGTGGGTACTTCTCGAGCAGGCTCGGCACGATCTCGACGAGCTGGCGCACCTCACGCCGGTACACCGCCAGGATGAGGGCCTCCGGCGTGGGGAAGTGCCGGTACACCGTGCCGACGCCGACCTCGGCCTGCTTCGCTATGGCGTTGAACGAAACCTCACCGGAACAGGCCAGCGACTTCGCCGCGGTGGCGAGGATGCGCTCGTGGTTGCGCCGGGTGTCCGCACGCCGGGGATTGACCGATCCCGTCGTCATCGTCCCTCCTGTCCACCGACCTGGTTCTCCGGTGAATGTAGCCGAGGAACCCGCCGGACCTGGAGCGACTCCAGTGCGGGTATCGACCTTGCCGAGCCGATGGTGTTCCGCTAACTTGAAATTTGAAGCGGATGAATATCCGTTTCATCTTTCGCGAACGGACTCCCACCACCTCAACCTACGCCGTCCGGGTCCGGCCCGGGCGATCTGCGGAAAGAGATCCAGTGGACATCTCACTCGAAGTCAATGGCAGGACGGAGCATCTCGGTGTCGATCCCGGGGTGACCCTGCTGGACGCCCTACGGGAGCGGCTCGCCGTCACGGGCCCGAAGAAGGGCTGCGACAGAGGGCAGTGCGGCGCCTGCACGGTGCACGTCGGCGGACGGCCGGTGCTCTCCTGCCTGACCTTGGCCGCCACCGTGAAGCAGCCGGTGACCACGGTCGAAGCACTGTCCACAGAGGACGGATTGCATCCGGTTCAGCAGGCGTTCGTCGATCAGGACGCCCTGCAGTGCGGGTTCTGCACGTCCGGGCAGATCATGTCGGCCGTCGCCGCCGTCGAGCAAGGCGTCGAGGACGTCCGGGAGTTCATGTCCGGCAACCTCTGCCGGTGTGCGGCGTACCCGAACATCGTGGCCGCTGTCGAGCAGGCGAGGAGGGCCGATGCGTCCCTTTGAGCTGCTCGCCCCCGAGACCGTCGAAGACGCGGTCGGCTCGCCGGGCACGTTCCTGGCGGGCGGGACCACGCTCGTCGACCTGATGAAACTCGAAGTCCTGACACCGCGGCAGGTGCTGGACATCAACGCGGTACCGCTGCGCGGCATCGACACCACCGACGGGCTCCGCTTCGGCGCGCTGGAGCGGATGGCCGACATCGCCGGACATCCCGGGGTGTACCCGGTGATCTCCCGCGCGCTGCTGCTCAGCGCCTCCCAGCAGATCCGGAACATGGCCAGCATCGGCGGAAACCTCATGCAGCGCACGCGCTGCTCGTACTTCCGCGACGTCGCCACGCCGTGCAACCGGCGAGTCCCCGGCAGCGGCTGCCCGGCGATCTCCGGCGCCAACCGGATGCACGCGGTGCTGGGCACGAGTGATTCGTGCGTGGCGACCCACGCCAGCGACGTCGCCGTCGCACTGGTCGCCCTCGACGCGCGGCTCCGCCTGGTCAGCGAGACCGGGAGCCGCACCGTCGAGTTGGGCTCCTTCTACCGCACGCCCGGCGACACCCCCGAGGTCGAGAACGACCTGCGGCCCGGCGAACTGATCGCCGAGGTCGAGGTGCCGCGGCTGGACTGGGCCTCGAACTCCACCTACGTCAAGGTGCGGGACAGGCAGTCCTACGAGTTCGCGCTGTGCTCCGCGGCGGTCGCGCTGCGGGTGGAGGACTCGCGCGTCGTCGACGCCCGGGTCGCGGCCGGTGGAGTGGCCACCGTGCCGTGGCGGTTGCCCGCGGTCGAGGAGGCCTTGCGGGGTGCGCCCGCGACGGCCGCCGCCTTCGAGGACGCCGCGGCGCTCGCCGCCGAGGGCGCGCGCCCGCTGTCCGGGAACGCCTTCAAGCCGTCGTTGCTGCGGCGGACCATCGTCCGCGCGCTGCTCGAACTGACCGAGGGGAGCCGCTCATGACCAGCCGGGTGGACGGGCCGCTGAAGGTCACCGGCCGGGCCGAGTACGGGGCGGACCACACCTTCCCCGGACTGGTCCACGGCTATGTCGTGCTCAGCACGATCGCCCATGGCGAGATCGACACGATGGACGTCACGGCGGCGAAGGGCGCACCCGGCGTGATCGGCGTGTACACGCCCTTCGATCCGCTGGAGCTGCGCACGCCGGCCACGCCGTTCCTGGGTGAGACCTGGGTTCCCTTGCAGGACAAGGAAGTCACTTACTACGGCCAGCCGATCGGCTTCGTGGTCGCCGAGACCTACGAGCAGGCGCGCGACGCGGCGATGCTGGTCGAGGTCTCCTACCGGACCCGGCCCGCGGTGACTTCGCTCCAGGAGGGCCTCGCGTCGGCCGAGGACGCACCGGAATCGCGGGGTGTGCCGTCGGCCCTGGCCGTCCTGGCCGAGGGCGTCGAGTCCATCGAGGACGCGCTCGCCGAGAGCCCGGTGGTCGTCGAAGCCACGTACACCACCGCGCCTCAGCACCACGCCGCGATGGAACCGCATTCCGCGGTCGCGGTGTGGGGGCCCGACGGACTGACGGTCTACAGCGGCAACCAGGGTTCCGATATCCAGGCGGCGGAACTGGCGATGGCGCTGGACATGAAGCCGTCCGAGGTACACGCGGTGAATCCCTTCGTCGGCGGCGCGTTCGGGGGCAAGGGCCGGACCGCCACTCCGGCGTTCCTCGCCGCGGCGGCGGCCAGGGTGCTGGGCAGGCCGGTGAAAGCCGTGCTCAGCCGGGAGCAGGTCTTCACCGCGACCGCCGGTCGCGCCGCGACGGTGCAGAAGATCGCCCTCGGCGCGGAGCACGATGGCACGCTGAACGCGCTGCGGCACGATTCGTGGTGCAGCACACCCATGGACCGGTCGTTCGTCGAGCCGACGTCACACGGCACGTCACGCGAGTGGTACGCCACGCGGAATCTGGCCATCAGCCAGAAGATGGTGCCGCTCAACATCCCGCCGACCACCTTCATGCGGGCGCCGGGTGAGGCACCGGGATCCTTCGCGCTGGAGAGCGCGATCGACGAACTCGCGGTCGCCCTGGGCATGGACCCGATCGAGCTGCGGCAGCGGAACAATTCGACCGCTCCGCCCGGCAAGGATCTGCAGTGGTCGAGCAAGCACCTCGACGAGTGTTTCCGCGTCGGCGCGGCCAGGTTCGGCTGGGCGGATCGCGCACCACAGGGCCGCACGGACGGCGACTGGCTCGTCGGCATGGGCACGGCCACCGCCATGTTCCCGGCCCTGCGGTTCCCGGCGACGGTCGGGATCACCTTGCTGCCCGACGACACGGCCGTCGTCGGGACCAGCGGGGCGGACCCCGGGACTGGCCTGCTGACTGTACTTTCCTTGGTGGGCGGGGAGTCTCTGGACATCCCGCCGGATCGGGTGACACCGAGGCTGGGCGACTCGAGCCTCCCGCCCGGAGGCATGTCCGGTGGTTCCACCGCGACCGCGAGCGCGGGCACGGCCATCATGATCGCCGCGGCCAAGGCGATCGACGAACTGCTCGCGCTGGCGTCCGCTCCCGGCGCGCCGTTCGAAGGCATGGAGGTCGCCTACGCGGACGGTCGCGTACAGGCCGGGGAGCGGACGATGACCTTCGGCGAACTGTTGCGGACCCTGGGTCGCCCGTCGTTGTCCGTGACCGGTTCTTCGGCTCCCGGGGAGGAGCTGACGAAACATTCGTTCAGCTCGTTCGGCGCGCAGTTCTGCGAAGTCCGCGTGCACAAGTGGACGCGTGAGATCCGGGTGTCCCGCATGCTCGGGGTGTTCGACGCCGGCCGGATCATCAACCCGGTGGCGGCTCGGAGCCAGATCCTCGGCGGCATGATCTGGGGCGTTTCGGCCGCGCTGCACGAGGGGTTGGAGGTCGAGGAGAACGGGCGGTACGCCAACGGTGACTTCGCGAGCTACCTGATCCCGGTGAACGCGGACATCCGCGAGGTCGACGTCCACTTCGTCGAGTACCCGGACACGCTGCACAACTCGGTCGGCGCGAAGGGGCTGGGCGAGATCGGCATCGTCGGGATGGCGGCGGCGGTCGCGAACGCCGTCCACAACGCCACCGGCATCCGGGTCCGGCACATTCCGATCCTGATCGAGGACCTCCTCGACGAGGCCTAGGAGATCGTGGAGATTCGGGACACATGCCGTCCCGAATCTCCACGATCGCGCCCGCCGTGCGGCATCATGCCGGCATGAGCGGCTTCGGCAAGTGGAATCTCGGCATCGGTGCCGTCCTGATGGGCGCGGCCGTGTTGTGTTCCGTACTCGATCTGATCCCCGCCGCGGTGATCACCGGAATCCTTGGTCTTCTCGGTCTGTGCGTCGCGGGGTACGACCTGATCGACGGCTGGTCGGAACGCGCCGACCTCCGCCGCCGGGAGGCCCGCGTCCTCCGCGAGCGTGAAGGTCGCCAAGAGCGCTGAGTCGCCGAGCTGCCGAATTCGATGGCTCCCGGGTTCAGCCCAGGCAAGTTCGAGCGAGCAGACTGGCGATCGCCCAGTCCTGCATGGCCACTCCGACGGTCTTGAAGACCGTGCGGCCGTCCCGTTCCCCGGCTCCCTCGGCCAGCGCCGTGCCGAGCTCGATCAGGTCGTCCTCGTCGATGGCACCCGCCTCGATGGCGTGGATGATCTCTCCGGATTCTTCGAGGACCGCTTCGCGTTGGTCGACGACGACGGTCGCGTCAGCGAGCAGTTCGTCCGGGAGCTCCCGCATGGTGGGGCGGAAGGCGCCGATGGCGTTGACGTGCGCGTGCCCGGCCAGGGAGGCGAGTGGGAACAGCGGGGTGGTGGCCGTCGTGGCGCAGCAGACGATGTCCGCGTCCCGGACGGCTTGACCGGCGTCGGCGACGGTGACGACGGTGTCGAGGTTCAACTCCGTGCCGAGGGCCTCGCCGAGCGCTTCAGCGCGTTCGAGCCGGCGGCTGACGATCCTGAGCTCGGTCAACGGCCGGACGGAGTGCACGGCGCGGATCTGATCGGCGGCCTGTCCGCCCGCGCCGACGAGGGTGCAGGTCTTCGCGTCCGCCGGTGCCAGCAGGTCGGTCGCGACGCCGACGATGGCCCCCGTCCGGATGCGGGTCACCTCGGCGGCGTCGGCGACGAGATGCCGGCCGTGGCCGAGTTCGCTCCAGACGACCGTCCCGACGATGGCGGGCACGCGGTCGTGGAAATTGAGGCTCAAGGTCTTGATGGCCGCCGAGGCCGTCGGGCGGTGATGCGTCGACATCACGAGGAACCCGCCATCGCGCAACGCCGTCCGGGCCGGCATTTCGAACTCGCCGCGGCGTAGTGCGAGAAACCCGTTCCGTACCGCGTCGATCGCGTCGGGCATGGACACGGCGGCACGGATCTCCTCCGGGCCGAGGGTGACGACGTCCATGAAACCTCCGGGTTTCTCGTCAGCGCAGTTCGAAGCCGGGCTCCACGACGAACGGTATCCGGGAGGCCTCGCCGTAGCCGTCCGGGGACGACACCGCCACCGGAATCGCCGTCGCCCGGTCGAACGTCCGGGTCCAGACCGAGTCGATCCACTTGGCGACCGTGTCCACGATGACGTCCGCCGAGATCCCGCGCGGGAGCGACGGCACGTCGGGCTTCCAGCCGGTTTCGTGATGGACGACGCCGAACAAGTGGCGGTGATCGTCGATCGGCTTGTTGAGGACGTAGGAATCCGGCCCTTCGAACCGGGCCCAGATGTCGAAGGTGCCCTCGCCGTCCTGGTCGGGGAAGACCTCGATCTCCAAGCTCTCGACATTGTCACCGATCGCCTTGACGATCGTCCTCAGCCGCGTGGCGACGTCCTCGGAACGCGTGTCGAGGACGTCGCGAAGCCGGCGGCGGTACTCATCTTGGTCCACACAGGACAATCTACGGAAGTGAGGACGCGCGTCAGTGCGCGGTTTCCCGATGACGCCCGTAAGGCTTGGCGTCGAGAAGCGTGACGCGCACCGCCCCGCCGCTGGGCACGCGGTACTCCCGCCGGTCGCCCGGTTGGGCGCCGTGGAGCGCGCGGCCGAGCGGCGAATCGGGGGAGTAGACCTCGAGTTCGCCGTGGCCTGCCTCGTCCCGCGTGCCGAGCAGGAAGGTCTCGGTGCCGCCGTCGTCGTACCGGATGGTGAGCACCATGCCGGGCTCGGCGATCCCGTCGTCGGGGGGATCCTGTCCGACGACGGCGCCGCGCAGCATGTCCTCGATCTGCCGGATCCGTGCCTGCCGGTGGGTCCGGTGCGCGAATTCGTCGTCGCCGTACCGGTCGTCGGTGCCGGGACCTCGCAACGTCGCGAGCTCCCGCACCAGGCGCGCGTGCGCTTCCTTGGTCAGCCAAGGGCCTGACATGGTGGTGATCGGCCTTTCGGTGGGTACGTCTGTGGGGGCCGGGCGCGGAAAGGACCCAGCCCCCACAGACCTTCGATGAGTCCCGCTTCGGTCAGCGGGTCTCGGGTTCACGAGACCGCCGCTGGAAGGCGCCCGCGTCGGTGGCGAATCCGATCGCGGCCTTCAGCAGCAGGTCCTTCTCCGCGCGCAGCAGCGCGTTCTCGGCGCGGAGCCGGTCCACTTCGGACTGTTCGTCGGCCGGCGTTCCGTTGTCCGGAGCCATCAGCGAAGGGGGTCGAAGGGACGCAGGGCCTCCGGCTGCTTGCCGGTGGTGATGTGCTCGGCCAGCAGCCGTCCGGTGATCGGGCCGTGGGTCAGTCCCCACATCCCGTGCCCGCCCGCCACGTAGAGACCGGGGGTGCTCGTCGCGCCGATCACGTGCCGCCCGTCGGCGGTGACCGGGCGAGAGCCGACCCACTCGTCGGTGCGCCGCTCCCAGTCCAGTCCGGTGAGGAAGGGCCGCGCCGACGCGATGATCGAGGCGATCCGGGCCGGATCCAGTGGTGCGTCCGGCTTCCGGAATTCCATCGTCCCGGCCACCCGGAGACCGCCCCGGTACGGCGTGCACGCCACGCGGATGTCCGGCAGGTACAGCGGGCCCGGCACCGGGCGGTCGGTCGGCACGGTGAAGGAGTAGCCGCGTCCAGCGCGGACAGGGACCTTGACTCCCCACTTCCGGCCCAGGTCACCGAGCCAGGCCCCGGTCGCCAGCACGACCGCGTTGGCGTTCACCGTCTGGCCCGTCGTCGAGCGCACGCTCAGCGCGTGGCGGTACGCGCGCAGCGATGCGACCTCGAATTTGTGGCGGATGGTGCCGCCCCTGCCGACCACCGCCCTGGCCAGCGACTCGACGAACCGGCCCGGGTCCACGTAGCGCTGCCCGTCGATCCGGACGGCGGCGCCGAGCCGGGACGTGGCCTGGGGAAACCGCTCGGCGAGTTCGGCCGCGGTGAGCCGTGTCCAAGAGATGTCCTGTCCGGTCTCGCCGATGTGCCGCAGTTCGGTGATCAGCCCCGTGGCCTGGTCCGCTGTCTCGAACGCCGCGGTGATCGGCGCTTCGATGGTCGGCGCGTCCACCCCGTTCGCGGTGATGACGTCGAAGGCTTCCAGGCACTCGTCGTTCAGCGGCGAGTTCGCCTCGACGGCCCGGGTCCACGAGCGTCCGGTGCAGTTCGCGGCGAAGCGGGCGAGGAACGACCACAGCCGCGGATCGGGGGACGGCGGGACGTGCAACGGGGCCTGCCGGTCCAGCAGGGTCCGCAGTCCGTAGCGCAGGACGCCGGGTTCGTTGAGCGGGATCGCGAGACCGGGGGAGAGCCAGCCGGCATTGCCCCACGACGCGCCCGCCGCGATGCCTTCGCGATCGAGCACGGTGACTCCGACGCCGCGTTCCTGCAGGAACCACGCGGTCGACAGGCCGACCACGCCGGCTCCGATCACGATCGCCGAACGCGGGCCGCCGTCGATCCGGTCGAGCTCGCCCATGAATTCCTCCGCTGCACGAGTGGTGCTGTCGCGGTCAGGATGGCTCGGATCCGGGCGGCGGAGATTGTCCGGTTCCGACAATCCGGGCGGGCCGGTTTGGCCGGAACGGTCAAGGGGCCGGTTCGGACACGGCCAGTTCGATGATCATCGCCAGTCGTTTCGCGGGCTGGTCGAGACGGAGTTCGGTCACTTCCGCCATCTTCCGGAGCCGGTAGCGGATCGTGTTGGGGTGCACTTCGAGCCGCTCGGCGGCCTCCGCGAGATCCCCCTGTGCTTCGAGCCAGGCGCGTAGCGTCGCGACGTAGCTGGTGGCGTTGGCGCTGTCGTGCCGCCGCAACTCGGTGATCGGCCCGCGCGCCGGTGCCCTGCCGGACGCCGCGGCGGCCCGCAGCCGTTGCACGAGGATGTCGTCCCAGGCCTCGTCGTAGGCGATCGCGGATTCCGTGCCCGGCCGCACGGCGTGCAACGCGAGACATTCGTCGGCCTCCAGCCTGCTGGCAGGCAGTTCCGCCGACGTGGCACCCGCGCCGATCCCGGCCAGCATCGTCACCTGCCGTGGCAGCGCCTCGCGGATCGAACGCACCCATGCCCTGGCCACTTCGACGTCGTCCCCCGGCAGGACCGTGTAGACGGTGTTGCTGAACAGCGTGCTGCGTCCCGGCCGTGACCAGCCGAAACCGGTCGTCGCCCGCTCGAACGCGAGGAGGAGCGCGGCGTGGCGCTCGTCGCCGATATGGGCCTGGAGCGCGATCACCCGGAACCGGCCGGGCGGCAGGCCGAGCCTGCTGAGCACGGCGGCCGCGTCGGGCGTTCCCTCCACCAGCCGGATCACGAGATCGGACTCGACCTGGCGCTCCAGGTCGGCGCTCGCCCGGGAGCGCAGGAGGTGCAGGCCGACCGTGCGCGAACTGTCCCGCAGGACCGCTCGCCGGGCGTCGGTCAGCGGCCGGTCGCATTCCACCCAGATCGAGCCCAGCAGCTCCCGGCCCGCGCGTACGGCGACGACCATGCGCCCGGTCAGCCCGTGTTCGGGATCGGCTTCGACGAACAACGGCTCGTCCGATTCCGCGAGATGCGCGAACACGCCCCGCCGTTCGAACAGTTCGCGGACCGGTTCCGGCACGCGCCTGCCGAGGATCGTCTCCAGCCGTGCCCGGTCGGCCAGGTGCTGACGGCTGGAGTAGGCAAGGACCCGGGAGAGGCGATCCTCGATGGTCACCGCGCTGCCGAGCGCGTCCGCCAGGCTGTCGGCCAGCGCGAACAGGTCGGTCGGACCGCGGCCCGACTCGGTCTCGCGGCCTTCCAGGACGAGGCCGTACACCACGCCGGCGAGCTGGCCCCACGAGACGTCCGGGTCCACCAGCAGCACGGCGACTGTGCCGCTCTCGGCGCGCTCGTCCGGCGCCGATCCGCGGACCAGGACGACCGAGGCGTGTGCCGCGACGGCCAGGTCGACGGCCGTCGCGATCGAGTCCGTCCCGACCGCGAGGAAGACGTCTCCACGCAGGTCGCGGGGGTCCGCGGCGTCGTGCATCACCACGTCGCGCAAGGCCACCTCGCGCGACACGGGGCAGCACCACAGCCGAGCCCCGTATCCACCCAGGACGTTCACGAGCCGATCCAGCGTCACCATGCCGCGACCCTGCCATCAAATGATGCCGGACACGACGCGTTCACCCGTTGACTGTGAGTTTAAGAACCTTTTACACTGCGCATCGTTAGGAAACTTACTTAACTAAAGCGACTCCGGCTGACCCGTCGCCGCCCACCGCCGGTACTCGCCGACTCCGCAACGTCGAGGAGTTCGCATGAAACGGAGAACACCCCTGGCCGGTGTCGCGGTGGCGACGCTGGCCCTGCTGGGCCAGACCTTGATCTCTTCAGGTACCGCGGCGCAAGCGGAATCACTGCTGTCCGCGGGCAAACCGACCACGACCTCGTCGGTCGAGGGCGCCGAGTTCGGCGGCGCCAACGCCGTCGACGGCAACACCACCACCCGGTGGGCGAGTGAGGAGATGGTGGATCCGCAGTGGATCGCCGTCGACCTCGGCGCCGGCTCGACCATCACCAAGGTCAGACTGAACTGGGAAGTCGCCTACGCCAAGACCTACAAGATCCAGGGCTCGGCCGACGGCCGGACCTGGACCGACATCAAGTCGGTCGTAGGCGGCGACGGCGGTATCGACGAGCATCTCGGCCTCAACGCGACCGCGCGCCATATCCGCATCCACGGCACGGCTCGCGGCACGACCTACGGCTATTCGTTGTGGGAGCTGGAAATCTACGGCGACCGCGTCGGCGGAGGGGACACACAGGCGCCGACCGCGCCCACAGGTCTCGCCGCGAACGCCACCACGACGGACAGCGTCACCCTCGGCTGGACCGCGTCCACCGATAACGTCGGGGTCACCGAGTACGAGGTGCTCCGCGACGGAAACGTCGTCGGGACCTCGGCGACGACGACCTATACCGACAGCGGCCTGGCGTCCGGAGTGGAGTTCGGCTACTCCGTGCGGGCGCGGGACGCGGCGGGCAACGTCTCCGCGGCGAGCCCGGTGATCAGGGCCGCGACCCAGCCCGGCGGCACCGGCCCCGTCACCCTCGCGCTCGCGGGTGACATCGCCAACCCGGAGCTGTTCGCCACGCATCAGGGGACCGCGAACCAGGTCGCCAGGATCAACCCGAAGTACGTGCTGACGGTGGGCGACAACCAGTACCACAAGGGCACCATCTCCGAATACCGCTCCCACTACGACAAGACGTGGGGCAAGTTCAAGAGCATCACCAAACCCACGACTGGCAACCACGAATGGGACGACCAGCTCCGGGGCTACAAGGAGTACTTCGGCGCGATCGCGTACCCGCAGGGTTTGCCGTACTACAGCTACGACATCGGTGACTTCCACTTCGTCGCGATGGACTCGAACCCGATCTACACCGGCGGTGGTTCCGACCAGGTGACCTGGCTGCGCAACGACCTGGCGAAGAACACGAAGTCCTGCGTCATCGGATATTGGCACCACCCGCGCTTCAACTCGGGGAACTCCGGGGACAAGAAGCAGATGGCGCCGCTGTGGAACGAGATGGCCAGGGCGAAGGCGGACATGGTGATCACCGGTCACGACCACCATTACGAGCGGACGAAGCCCCTGAACGTCGACGGCCACGTCGACGAGGCCAACGGCGTGCGGTCGGTCATCGCCGGCATCGGTGGCGACTACCTCTACACGGACTACAGGGCACGTGAAGGGGTGGAGAAGATCCTCGCCAAGCACGGGGTGATGAAGCTTACGCTGAACGGGAAGTCCTACTCCTGGGAAATCCACGACACCAACGGGAATGTGCTCGACAAGGCGGGCCCGTACACCTGCCGCTGACGGCCGTGGTCCGGTGCCGTGCGCGGCACCGGACCCGGTTGTGAGTGGCGTTCGGGTTATTGCGAGGTAAGGCAAGGTGGCGTGATATCCGAGGCATGTCGCGAAAGCCACTTTCGCGACGCCTGATGTCCCGAAAGTGGCTTTCGCGACACAGCCGCCGCCGTCTGGTCCTGGACAGAAGCGATGTCCTGAAGGTCACCGTTGAGACATCCAACGTCCCCAAGGTGGCCTTCAGGACGCCCGCCCGACAAGACACGTCTGACCTTCGGCTCAAAGAAAACGCTCATTGCCACTCACGACCCCCGCGCGAAGTGTTCAAAACGGACACTAATGACTGGCCGCCGACTCACTCATCGGTAGCTGTTGGTCAAGACATGACACATTGCTTGCCCCTCAACATGAACACGACGTAGGTCCATCCAGGAGTACAGGTGAATCGATTGGTGAAGCCGGGCACCGCCGCGATCGCGGCGATCGTCCTGCTCGCTCAGCCCGTGACGGCTTCCGGCGCCACGGCGGAATCCTTGCTGTCGGCAGGCAAACGGACCACTACCTCCACGGTGGAGAGCGAGGGTTTCAGCGGCGCGCTGGCCGTCGACGGTGATTCGACCACCCGCTGGGCGAGCCTGGAGGGCGATCCACAATGGATCGCGGTCGACCTCGGCGGTCCGGCGGACATCAGCCGGATCAAGATCCTCTGGGAATCCGCCCACGCGAAGGACTATCAGGTCCAAGCGTCCGACGACGGCCAGAACTGGCGGGACGTGAAAACCGTGGTGGGCAGCGACGGTGGCCTCGACGAGTTCACCGACCTGAACACCTCCGCCCGGCACGTCCGGATCTTCGGCACGGCACGGGCGACCGTGTACGGGTACTCGCTGTGGGAACTGGAGGTCTACGGCGTCCGGACCGGTGACGGCGACATCCAGCCGCCGTCGGTGCCGACCGGGCTCCGGCAGGCGTCGTCCACCACGGAGAGCATCACGCTCGGCTGGACCGCGTCGACCGACAACGTGGGGGTCACGGAGTACGAGGTCCTGCGCAACGGCAACGTGATCGGCCGGTCCGCGACGACTTCCTACACCGACACTTCCCTGGCGTCGGGCTTCGACTTCCAGTACGCGGTGCGGGCGCGGGACGCGGCGGGGAACCTGTCCGGATCGACCGCGCCGGTGAAGGCGTCCACCCGGCCGACGGCGTCCGACGGCATCGTCATCGCGCTCGCCGGCGACATCGCCAAGGCCGAGCTGCCGTCCGAGCACCAGCGGACGGCGGAGCTGGTGCGCAAGATCAACCCCCGGTACGTGCTGACGGTCGGCGACAACCAATACGTCGACGGCACCATCGAAGAGTTCCGGACCTACTACGACAAGACCTGGGGCAAGTTCAAGAAGATCACCAAACCCACGCCGGGCAACCACGAGTGGAACAACGAGCTGGCGGGTTACAAACAGTACTTCGGGAAGATCGCGACACCGAAGGGGAAGCCGTACTACAGCTTCGACGTCGGCGCCTTCCATTTCGTCGCGCTCGATTCGGACCCGGTGTACAACGGCGGCGGCGCCGAGCAGGTGGCCTGGCTGCGCAAGGATCTGGCCAAAACGAAAAAGTCCTGTATCGCCGGGTACTGGCACCATCCGCGCTTCAACTCCGGGAATTCCGGTGACGCGAAGAGCATCGCGCCGTTGTGGAACGAGCTGGCCAGGGCGAAGGCGGACGTCGTGTTCGCCGGTCACGATCACCATTACGAGCGGACGAAGCCGCTGGACGTCAACGGGCATGTCGACGAAGCCAACGGTGTGCGGTCGGTCATCGCCGGTATCGGTGGCGACAGCCTGTATCTCGATTACAAGGCCCGTGAAGGCGTCGAGAAGATCCTGGGCAAGCACGGCGTGATGAAGCTGGTGCTCAAGGGAAAGACCTACGCCTGGGAGATCATCGGCACCAACGGGGAACTGCTCGACAAAGCGGGCCCGTACACCTGCCGGTGACGTGGAAAGGGGACGGGATGAAGCTCCCGGTGAAGTTCGTCGTGGCGATGGCGGGTGTCGCCGTGCTCGCGGCCGCCTCGGTGGTGTACGTGGTGCAGGCCAAGGCGAACAGCCCCGAGCGGCGGACGGCTGACGCGGCAGTGGCGGTGGATTCCTCGGGGCCGGTCGTGCTGGGGGAGCCGGGGAGACTGCTGTTCCGCAACGGCGCGCCGGGGCCGGGATACGGCAACGTCGCGTCGGTCCCCGTCTTCGAACCCGGCGGTCCGCGGCGGATCAGTTCGCTCGGGTGCGAACGGTTCTACACGGCGGTGGATGGCGGACTGTGCCTCGCGAAGGAACCCACGCCGCTGCCGGGCGCGGTCGCCAAATTCGTCGACTCCGCGCTCGGCGAGGTCAAGCGCGTCGACGTCCCCGGCATCCCCAACCGCGCGAAGCTCTCACCCGGCGGCCGGATGGGGAGCTGGACCACCTTCGTCACCGGTGACTCGTACTCGACACCCGGCACCTTCTCGACGCGTACGGCCATCATGGATCGCGAACGGAACGAGCTTTCGAGCAACATCGAGGGCATCCCGCTGCGGATCGGCGACGAGGTCCACCGCGGCGAGGACGTCAACTACTGGGGCGTCACCTTCGCCAGTGACGAGCGGACGTTCTTCGCCACGGTCTCGACCGGCGGGCGGACCTATCTCGTGGAGGGCGACAACGAGGCGTGGAAAGCCCGCACGCTGCGGGAGAACGCCGAATGCCCGTCGTTGTCGCCGGACGGCACGAAACTCGCGTTCAAGAAACGCGTGTCCGACGGCGACGTCCGGCCATGGCGGGAGCATGTGCTGGACCTGACCACGATGCGGGAGACCCCGCTCACGGAGGCGCGCAGCATCGACGACCAGGTGGTCTGGCTCGACGACGACACGATCGCCTACGGCCTGCCGCGCGCGGACGGCAAGGAAAACGACATCTGGTCCGTGCCCGCCGACGGCACCGGAGCGCCGCGTCTGCTGGTTCCCCTGGCGTCGTCGCCGTCTGTCACGACGGCTCGTCGATGACGGCGAATCTCCCGTCCTCCCGGTACAGCCAGTACCGGCGCAGCATGCGCAACACCACCGAGACCTGCAGTGCGGTGATCCCGGGCAAGGGGGCGAGGTCCCTGGTGAGGAAGTCGGCCATCTCGTCCTCGTTCCGGAACACCCCCTGGTGGATGACCGAAGCGGTGCCGGCGACGATCGAGACGTACCGCGCCGACGGATGCCGTGCCAGTTCCGCGGCCACGGCCTGGATGGCGCCAGGGGCGATGGTCAGCGCGATGACCGCCTCCAGTTCGTAGCCGAGCTGCGCGGGTTCCACCTCGACGCGTGGCCGGACGATGCCGCGCCGCAACGTCGACTGGATCAGCCGGTAGGCGGTGGACTGGCTGAGGTCGAGGATCCGGCCCGCTTCGGCCGCGGTGATCCGCCCGTTCCCGGCCAGCAGCCCGATGAGGCGCCGCTCGTCGACGCCCACTTCGTCGGCGTCGAAGCCGTCCGGCGCGGCAGGCGCCACCTGTTCGCGGGACAAGATCCTCTGCTGGTCCTCGCTCAGCCGGTGCAGGCGCCAGGAGTCGGCCCTGGTGAGCGCCCGCAGCACCAGCTCCGAATGGGTCCCCGCCACGCCCGGCACCCCTGGGATGCGCTCGGCGAGCAGTTCGCGCGCCTCGGCCCGGTCCGGAACGTGCACGGCCAGGTAGACGTCCGACCGGCCTGCCGTCTCCGCCGCGAGCTGGACCTCGGGAAACCGCGCGAGCGCCTTCGCCGCCGAGCCGGACGCGCCCGGTTCGGTCGTGACCCAGACGTGCCGCGGGTTCCCGCGAGCCCTCGCCGTCCACTCGACCTGGCCGATCACCCGGAGGATCCGCTGCTCCTCGAGCCGGAGCAGCCGTCGTCCCACCGTGCTGGCGGAAACGTCGAGCGCCTCGGCGAGCGTGGCGACCGAGGCACGCGGGGCGATCTGGAGCGCCGCGATCAGGTCCAGCTCGGGTTCGGTCAGCATGTGGTGAATGTATCAGTCATCCGACGCTCTCATGTGACTGATCCGTGCGGAATCAAGTTCAGGGTTGCACTATTCGTTCGCTTGAGTTTGTAATGGGCCTCCGATCAGGAAGGAGCCGCGCCGGTGAGTTCCAGCCAGGCCAGAACGACCTCACGTCCGATGAACCTCCTGCTGCGCGCGCTCGACGGCGTCGAGCGGCTCGGCAACAAGCTGCCGCATCCGTTCTGGCTGTTCGTCATCCTGAGCGGAGTGCTGGCGCTGGCCAGCTGGGGGCTCAGCGCGGCCGACGTGTCGGCGGTGAACCCGGCCACGGGCAAGTCCGTCGAGGCGAAGAACCTGTTGTCCGCCGACGGCGTGCGGATGATGGTGACCGACGCGGTCAAGAGCTACACGTCGTTCCCGCCGCTGGGCACGATCCTCGTGGTGATGCTCGGCGTGGCGGTCGCCGAGCGCTCCGGTCTGCTCGCGGCCGTGCTGCGGTCCGGTGTTTCGAAGGTCTCGCCGCGATGGGTGACCTTCGCGCTGGCGTTCACGGGGATGGTGTCCCACGTCGCGTCCGACGCGGCCTATGTGGTGCTGATCCCCTTGGGGGCCTTGGCTTTCCGCGCGGTGGGACGGAGCCCGATCCTGGGCATCGTGGTCGCGTTCGTGTCCATCTCCGCCGGATACGACGCCAGCCCGCTGATCACGCCGACCGACGCCATCCTGTCCGGCCTGACCACGGCGGCGGCACAGACGATCGATCCGGCCTATTCGGTCACCCCGCTGGCCAACTACTTCTTCTCGCTCGCCTCGTCGGTCGTGCTGGCCGCCGTGATCACGCTCGTGACCGAGAAGCTCCTCGCGCGGCGCGCAGAGGCGATGCCCGTCGACGACGACGCGCAGGAGGACGATCTCGGCTCGCTCCAGCTCAGCCGCCAGGAACGGCGCGGCCTGCTCGCCGCGCTCATCGCGCTGGCCGTCTTCGTGATCGCCCTGGTGCTGGCGGTGCTGCCCGCGTCGTCGCCCTTGCGCGGCAAGGGCGGAAGCATCATCGAGTCACCGTTGCTGACGTCCATCTCGATCTTCCTCGCGCTCGGCTTCCTGGCCGCGGGCTGGGCCTACGGCAAGGTCGCCGGGACGGTGACCAGCAGCCGCGACATCCCGGGGTTCATGGCACACGGATTCCGCGAGATGGCGCCGATCCTGGTGCTGTTCTTCGCCATCTCACAGTTCCTGGCCTGCTTCAAGTGGACGGGTATCGGTGAGATCACCGCGATCAACGGCGCCGGCCTGCTCAAATCCGCCGGCGTGTCCGGGCCGGTCATCATGCTGGGCATCCTCGTCGTGGTGACCCTGGTGAACCTGATCGTCACCAGCGGCTCGGCCCAGTGGGCGCTGATCGGTCCGGTGTTCGTGCCGATGCTGATGTTGCTGGACATCCCGCCGGAGACCACGCAGGCGCTGTACCGCATCGCGGACTCGTGCACGAACGCGATCACCCCGATGAGCCCGTACTTCGTGATGGCGCTGGGCTTCCTGCAGCGCTACCGGCGTTCGGCGGGAATCGGGACGCTGTTCTCGATGACGGTCCCGCTCTCGTTCGCCCTGCTGGTGGTGTGGACGTTGCTGTTCTTCGTGTTCTGGGTGTTCGGCATCCCGCTCGGCCCCGGCGCCCCCGTTCGGTAGAAAGGATTCTCTTGTCACACACGGATTGGTCCCGCCAGGCACTGCCCGCCATGCTCGATGATCTGCGGACGATCGTCGAACTGGAGACGCACAGCTACGACAAGCCGATGCTGGACAAAGGCCTCGACACCATCCGGGCCTGGATCTTCGACCGCCTCGGCGAGCCCGATACCGAAGCCCGCCACACCGACACGGTCCGCGGCGACGTACTGGAACTGGGTTATTCGGGGACGGCGCCGGGAACGGTACTGCTGCTGAGTCACTACGACACGGTCTGGCCGACCGGCACGCTCGCCGGCTGGCCGTACACCGACGAGGACGGCCGCGTCACCGGGCCGGGCGCGTTCGACATGAAACTCGGGCTGGTGCAGTCGGTCTGGGCCCTGCGAGGCCTCCGCGAGCTCGGCCTTCCGCATCCGTCGGTCAAGTTCCTCTTCAACGGCGACGAGGAGATCGGCAGCCCCCACTCACGGCCGTACATCGAAGCGGCCAGCGAAGGCGCATTGGCCACCCTCGTCTTCGAGGCGTCGCTGGACGGCAAGCTGAAGACCGCGCGCAAGGGGGTCGGCCTGTTCGACGTGACCGTCACCGGCGTCGAGGCTCATGCGGGCCTGGACCCGTACGCGGGTGCGAGCGCGATCCACGCCCTCGCCGAGATCGTCGGGCAGCTGGCGTCCGCGGGCTCACGCGAACTCGGGACCACGGTCAACGTCGGCACCATCTCCGGCGGCACCGGTCGTAACGTCACCGCGGGCAGCGCCGGCTGCGGCGTCGACGTCCGCGTCGCCGAACCGTCCGAAATGGACCGGATCGACAAGGTGTTCGCCGGCCTGGAAGCCGCCGACCCCCGCGTGACCGTCTCGGTCGAAGGGGAGTGGAACCGGCCGCCGATGACACCGAACGACCCGTCACGGGCGCTGTTCGCGACCGCGCGGAAGGTGGCCGCCGACGAGGGCTGGCAGCTGGAGGAGACCACGGTGGGCGGTGCGAGCGACGGCAACTTCGTCTCCGCGCTGGGCCGCCCGGTGCTCGACGGGCTCGGCGCCGTCGGAGGCGGCGCCCACGCGCGCGACGAACACATCCTCGCGAGGCATATCCCGGAACGGACGGCGCTGGCGATCGGGCTGATCTCGGCACTCGCCTGACGAGCGGGTTTGCCCGGTCGGCTCGTGGTGGTGCTCGGCCTGGCGAGGGCCGCCGCGCGGCAGTGCCTTCTCGAGCGAGGTTTCGGCGACCGCCGAACGTGGTATTCATGGTGGTATCACCGTCGCTCTGACAGGACGTGAACAGTGATGACATCACCGGAATCCACAATGGACAAGGGAGCGGTCGTCGCGGGTTACGACGGCTCCGAAGAAGCACGGAAGGCCGTGCGCTGGGCCGCGGGGGAAGCCGCCGCCCGCGGCCGCGGACTGGTCGTCGCCCACGTCGTCGGGTTCCCGCCCGTACCCGAGGCGCTCCCGGGTGGCGGGGCGTGGCCGCGACCGGGGTTCCTCGAAGCGGGTCAGGAAACGGCGCAGCGGCACGCCGAGGCCATGCTCGGCGACATCGCCCAGGAGTGCCGTCGCGCTTGGCCGGGGCTGGCCGTCTCGACACGGCTGTTGTCCGGGCGCGCACCCGACGAGCTGGCCCGCGCCGCGGAGAACGCGGAGCTGCTGGTCATCGGGTCGTCGGGGCTCACCGCGCTCCCCAGGCTCCTGGTCGGCTCGACGGCGAACGAACTCCTGCACGACTATCACCGGCCCATCGTGGTCGTGCGCGCCGGTGACGTACCGGCGGAGGGAAAGGTCGTGGTCGGCGTCGACGGATCCGAGACCAGCAGGGAAGCCATCGGGTTCGCCTACGACTTCGCCGACCGGCACGACCGCGCGCTGGTGGCCGTCCACGTCTGGTCCGATCTCCCTCTCGAAGCCATGTCGGTGACGCCTACCGAGCACGACAGGGAGCTCATCGAGGAACGAGGAAAGCCCCTGCTCGACGAATCGCTGGCCGGATATCGGGAACGGTATCCCGGCGTTCCCGTCCACCGGGTGATCGCGGTCGACCGGCCCGCCCACGCGCTGGCGGAGCAAGCCGAGGGTGCCGCGCTGCTCGTCGTCGGCAGTCACGGACGCGGGCCGCTGCGCCGTGCTCTGCTGGGCTCGGTCAGCCGCGCCATGGTCCACCACGCGCCGTGTCCCGTCGCCGTGGTCCGGCACCACAAGGAACGCCACGCGGGCTACCCCAAGACGCGCGGTTGAATCCCGCAGGACCGGGTGAACGACCAAATACACGCTTCCCGGTGGGATGGCCTCGGTGAGACTGCCGGCCGTGTCGTCCCGTCCACAGAATCGGTCATGAAGTTCATGCATTGCCTCGTGACCCTCGCCGTGGTGATGGCGTCGACACTCGTGACCACGCCTCCGGCCTCTGCCATCGGCACGCCGAGACTGCTCATCGGACAGGACTTCCCGGATCCCGACATCGTCAAGACCGACTCCGGCTATCTCGCCTTCTCCACGAGCACCGGCGCGACGAAAATGCCGTACGCGCACGCTCCGGCGCCGGAAGGTCCGTGGCGGATCGCCGGCGACGCGCTCGCGGCCGCACCCAAGTGGGCGAAACCTGACGGCGGGTTCTGGGCGCCCGATGTGACCCGGCTTTCCGACGGTACGTTCCTGCTCTACTTTTCCGCGGCGGTGGCTCCTGGCGGGGAGATGTGCATCGGCGTCGCGACCGCCGCGAAGGCCGAAGGACCGTACACCCCTGCCGGTGACGGTCCATTGATCTGCGTCCCCGGCGACGGCGGTGACATCGATCCTCAGACCTTTGTGGACACCGACGGCTCGCGGTACCTGCTCTACAAGAGCGACGGCGCGGCCATCGGTCCTCCGGCCGCGATCTGGTCGCAGAAGATGCGCGCCGACGGGCGCACGCCGGACGGCCCGCGGATCGAGTTGCTGCGCGCCGATCTCGTGTCGGAGAACGCCGTCGTCGAGGCACCGTCGGTGGTGAAGACGCCGAGCAAGTACCTGCTGTTCTACTCCGCCGACACGTTCCAGAGTTCCGGCTACCACACGGGCTATGCCTCCGCGCCCTCGCTGAGCGGACCGTTCGTGAAAGCCGGTGCGCCGCTCCTGTCCACCGACCTGCTCGGCGGCAAGGTCGACGCACCGGGTGGGGCCGACGTCGTCGACGGGCATATCCACTTCCATGGGTGGCTCGGAGGTGGCCGCACCGCCCGCGGGATGTTCCAGCTGCCCATCGCGTTCCCGAACGATGTTCCCCAGCTCGGCTGACAGGGGTTTCGCCGCCGTCGTTCGGGTACCCGAGGGGAGACCGACCGAAGGAGCACCGGCGATGACAGCGCAGCCGCCCGACCCGGACCCTGAGAAGACTCCCGACCTCGAACCAGGAGGCGGCGTTTCGCCAGGCGCGACGCCGCCCGATTCGGCTCAGACCTCCGGGCTCTCGCACCCGCAGCCGATGCCGTCCAAGGCGATGCCGGTCGCCTGGCTGATCTTCATCGGCGTCCTCGTCGTCCTGGCGAGCGGGTTCGTCGTCGCGCTGGCGCTGGGGTGGCTCAAGCTGGGCTGACCACGGGCACGCATTCGGCGAGCAGATCGACGACGTCGTTCCACGCCCGTTCCGCGTGGCGCGGGTGGTACCCGACGCCCGGGAGCACCTCGTGGTCGACCGTGGGGTGGTGGAACGCGTGCAGCGCGCCGCCGTAGACCACGAGCCGCCAGTCGACGCCGGCTTCTTGCATTTCGGCGGTGAACGCCTCCCGCTGCGCGGGCGGCATGATCGGGTCTTCCGAGCCGATCCCCGCCCAGACCGGGCAGCGGATACGCGCCGCTTCGCCCGGCCGGCCGGTGGTCAATGCGTTGATCGTCCCGATCGCACGCAGCTCGACGCCGTCCCGGCCGAGTTCCAGCGCGATCGCGCCGCCGGTGCCGTACCCGATGGCGGCGATCCGGCTCGGGTCGGTCCGCGGCTCAGACCGCAGAACGTCGAGGGCGGCGTGGCCGATCTCGCGCATCCGGTCCGGGTCGGCGAGCAGGGGCATCACGTACGCCAGCATCTCCTCGGGATCCGAGAACCAGCGCCCGCCGTTGAAGTCGAAGGCCAGTGCCACGTACCCCAACTCGGCGAGAGCATCGGCCCGGCGACGCTGGAAATCGTTCAGCCCCGGCCCTTCCGGCCCGACCAGGACCGCGGGACGGCGGCCGGCACCGGCTGGGAGCGCCAGGTGCCCGACCATCGTCAGTCCGTCGGCGGGGTACTCGACCGTGCGTGTGGTGACCGGCATGAACCGGACTCTAATGATCGTCGACCCCGGCCGGGTGAGTGTTCACGGACAGCGGAACCGCGTCGTGGTCGCGCGGTCCGTCCACTGTGGATTCCGCGGCGCGGGAAGGGAGCAGCCGGAACAGGGCGATCGCGCTGATCATGCTGACGCCGCAGATCGCGGCAAGGTACCAGGTGATGCCGGTGGTCGAACCGGTGGCGTTGAGCACCGCGGTGGCGATCATCGGGGCGAGCCCGCCGCCGAGGATCGCGCCGCCCTGCAGCAGCAGCGACATACCGGAGAACCGGACGTTGACCGGGAAGGTGTCCGCGATGATCGCGCCTTGCACGCAGTGGGTGATCGGGACGACCAGGCCCATCCCCGCGAGGGCGAGCATGGCGAGCCCGGTGTCGCCGGTGTTCAGCAACGGGAAGAACGCGAGACACCACAGCAGGAGCGCGGCCGAGCCGGCGACGAACATGGTGCGCCTGCCGTGGCGGTCGGCGATGCGGGTCCAGATCGGGATGGTGGCGAACCACAGCACCGCCGATCCGGTCACCGACAGGATCAGGAACTGCCGGTCGTAGTGGAGGTTCTGGGTGCCGTAGGACAGGGTGAAGACCATGAAGACGTAGGCGACCGCCGAGTTCGCCACGCCGACCAGCAGGGTCAGCGCGAGCCTGCCGAAGCCGACCTTGAACGCCGCGCCGAGCGGGAACCGGACCACCTTGTCGTTCCGGGCCACCTGGGTGAACGACGGTGATTCGGTGATCTTCAGCCGGATCATCAGTCCGATCGCGACCAGCACGAAGCTCAGGAGGAACGGGATTCGCCAGCCCCACGCGGCGAACGCGCTCGCCGGCATCACCGCGCTGCTGCCGAGGAACAGCAGATTCGCCAGCACCAGCCCGGCCGGGGTGCCCATCTGAGGGAACCCGGCGTACCGGTTCCGTTGGTCGGCGGGCGCGTGTTCCATCGACATCAGGGTCGCTCCGGCGCCTTCGCCGCCGAGCCCGATGCCCTGCACGATCCGCATCGCGACCAGCAGGATCGGCGCCCAGATACCGATCGCGTCGAAGTTCGGGATCAACCCGATCAGCGTGGAGCCGACGCCCATCAGCATCAGCGACACCACCAGCGTGGACTTGCGGCCGATCCGGTCGCCGAAGTGACCGAACACCAGACCGCCGAGCGGGCGGGCGATGAACCCGACGGCGAAGGTGCTGAACGCGGCGAGGGTGCCGACCGTGGGGCTCAGCGAGGGGAAGAACTGTTTGTTGAAGATCAGCGCTGACGCGGTGCCGTAGAGGAAGAAGTCGTACCACTCGAGAGTGGTCCCGGCGAGCGTGGCGGCGGCGATCTTGCGGGGCGCGGGTGCGTTCATCTGCGAAAACCCAATCGACTCGGGCGACAGCCGATCGCGGCTGCTGGCGATTGGGCAGAAGCCTGACACCGTGAGGCATAGGCCACAAATGCCGAATTGCCGGTCTCTCATGCCTGAACCGGTATACCTCCCGGACGACACACGTGATCAGATGGACGACACGCGTGATCAGGCGGACGACACGTGGTGGGAGACGTGTCGTCCGTCTGATCACATGCGACGTCCGGTTTCGATATGTTCGTATGGGCATGGCTGGCGAGCAGATACGCATTTGTTCCGCATGGCGCGGCCGGACAGAGTGAACGGCATGACGCAGCCAGTGCGGTGGATCCGCAACTTCGTGGAAGGTGAGTTCGCCGAGCCGGACGGGCCGGGGTTCCCGGCGGTCGATCCGGCGACGGGCGCGGAGTTCGCCCGGGTGCACGAGGCTGGTCGGGACATGGTGCACCGCGCGGTCACCGGCGCCCGCGCGGCGTTGCACAACGGCTGGGCGGACACCCCGGTGCGAGAGCGGACCGCGTTGCTGCGCCGGGCGGCAGACCGGATCGAGGCCCGGTTCGAGGAGTTCGTCGCGGCCGAGGTCGCGGACACAGGGAAGCCCGTCACTCAGGCCCGCGAACTGGACGTGGCCCGCGCGGTGGCGAACTTCCGCACGTTCGCCGACGTGATCGCGGCCGCCGGCCAGGAATCGTTCGTCACCGATCTGCCCGGCGGGGCGCAGGCGCTGAACTACGCGGTGCGCAAACCGCTCGGCGTGGTCGCGGTGATCGTGCCGTGGAACCTGCCGCTGCTGTTGCTGACCTGGAAGGTCGCGCCCGCGCTCGGCTGCGGCAACGCGGTCGTGGTCAAGCCGAGCGACCAGACTCCGTCCACCGCGACCCTGTTGGCCGAAGTGCTGGCCGAAGTCGGCCTGCCCGCAGGCGCCTACAACGTGGTGCACGGGTTCGGCGGCGACTCGGCGGGGCAGTACCTCACGGAACATCCCGGTATCGACGGCGTGACGTTCACCGGCTCGTCGGCCACCGGAACCCAGGTGATGCGCACGGTCGCGCCCCGGGTCCGGCCGGTGTCGTTCGAACTCGGCGGGAAGAACGCCGCCATCGTGTTCGAGGACGCTGATCTCGACGAGACACTCGCCGGCCTGACCCGGTCCGTGTTCGCGAACACCGGGCAGGTGTGTCTGTGCACCGAACGGGTGTACGTGCAGCGTTCGGTGTTCGACGAGGTGGCTGCCGGTCTGGTGGAGCAAGCGCGCGGGCTGCGGCTCGGCGACCCGTCGGCGGAGCGGACGACCACGGGCCCGCTGATCTCGCCGGAGCACCGGCGCAAGGTGCTGGACTACCTCGCGCTGGCCGAGGAGACCGGCGCCGAAACCCTGACCGGCGGCGGGATTCCCGAGCTCGGTCCGGAACTCGACGGCGGCTCGTGGCTGGAGCCGACCCTGTGGACCGGCCTGACCAACAAGGACCGGCCGGTGCGCGAGGAGATCTTCGGCCCGGTGGCCGCGCTGATCCCGTTCGACACCGAGGACGAGGCGATCGCGTTGGCCAACGACACCGAATACGGGCTGGCTTCCTCGGTGTGGACCCAGGACCTGCGCCGGGGGCACCGCGTCGCGCAGGCCATGCACGTCGGCATGTCCTGGGTGAACACCTGGTTCCTGCGCGACCTGCGCTCGCCGTTCGGCGGGATGGGGCTTTCCGGGATCGGCCGGGAAGGCGGCGCGTCTTCGCTGCACTTCTACACCGAGCCGACGAATGTGTGCGTGCGGCTGTGACCGCGGCGATCGAGGCGGCCGCCGCCCGGCTGGCGACGGCGGCGAGCACCGCGAGCCCCTGTCCGCCGGTGCGGGAATTCCTCGGCGCGGAAGACGTCGACGCGGCCTACGCGGTACAGCGAAGGCTGCGTGACCAGCGGGTCGAGGCAGGCGCCAGGGTGGCCGGGGCGAAGATCGGGCTGACCGCGCCGTCGGTGCAGCGTCAGTTCGGCGTGTACCAGCCGGACTTCGGTGTGCTCTTCGACGACATGCTGTACGCGCACACCGAACCCGTTCCGTACCGGCGGTTCCTGCAACCCCGTGCGGAGGGCGAGATCGCGTTCGTGCTCGGCCGCGATCTGGACGTGCCGGGCGCATCGGTCGCGGACGTGCTGCGGGCGACGGAGTTCGTGCTCCCCGCGATCGAGATCGTCGACTCGCGCATCGGCGCCTGGGATCTCTCCATTGTGGACACTGTGGCGGACAACGCGTCCAGCGGCGCGGTGGTACTGGGCTGCACCCCGTTCTCGCTGACCGGCCGGGATCTCGCCGCGACCGGGATGACGTTGGAGCTGGACGGTGAGCCGGTGTCGTTCGGCGCGGGGCACGCCTGCCTCGGCTCGCCGGTGGCCGCGGTCGCCTGGCTGGCCCGGGAGCTGGCCGCTCGCGAGCAGCCGTTGCGCGCGGGCGACGTGGTGATGTCCGGGGCGCTCGGCCCCATGGTGCCGGTCACGGGAGCGGGCCGGTTCCGGCTGCGGCTGGACGGACTCGGCGAGGTCGACGCGGTGATCGAGGAGGAGATTCAGTGACAGCAACGGTTCCGGTCGCCGTCATCGGCTCCGGCAACATCGGCACCGATCTGATGATCAAGGTGCTGCGGTTGTCGAAGACGCTGCGGATGGCCGCGATGGCGGGTATCGACCCGGCGTCGGACGGGCTGGACAGGGCGGCCAGGCTCAAGGTGGCCACCACCCACGGCGGTATCGACGGCCTCGCCGCGCTGCCGGAGTTCGCCGATGTGCGGGTGATCTTCGACGCGACGTCGGCAGGTGCGCACCGCCGGCACGCCGAGGTAGCGGAGGCGCACGGCAAGCTGATGATCGACCTGACCCCGGCCGCGCTCGGCCCGTTCGTGGTGCCGCCGGTGAACCTGGACGAGCACCTCGCCGCACCGAACGTGAACATGGTGACCTGCGGCGGACAGGCCACCATCCCGGTCGTGGCCGCGGTGTCCTCGGTCGCCCCGGTCGCGTACGCGGAGATCGTCGCGTCGATCTCGTCCCGCTCGGCGGGGCCGGGCACCAGGGCGAACATCGACGAGTTCACCGAGACCACCGCGGCCGCGATCCGCGAGGTCGGCGGCGCGGCGATGGGCAAGGCGATCATCGTGCTGAACCCGGCCGACCCGCCGATCGTCATGCGGGACACGGTGTACTGCCTGGTCGAGGGTGAGCCGGACCGGGAGAAGATCGCGGCGTCGGTCGGGCAAATGGCCGAGCGGGTGAGCGAGTACGTGCCGGGCTACAAGCTGAAACAGGAAGTGCAGTTCGACGCGGTGTCCCGGCAGTGGGTGCCCGAGCTCGGCCGGGAGATCTCCGGGCTCAAGGTCTCGGTGTTCCTCGAAGTGCTCGGCGCGGCCCACTATCTGCCGGATTACGCGGGAAATCTCGACATCATGACCTCCGCGGCGCTGCGCACGGCCGAGCGGATCGCCGAATTGAGGGGGTGGCTCGGATGAAGGTCTACCTCCAGGACGTGACCTTGCGCGACGGCATGCACGCGATGGGGCACGCGTACACAGTGGACCAGGTCCGGCGGATCGTGTCCGCTGTGGACAAAGCCGGGGTGGCGGCGATCGAGGTCGCCCATGGCGACGGGATCGGCGGCTCCAGCGCGACCTACGGATTCGGCGCGCACACCGACGAAGAGTGGATCTCCGCGGCCGCGGAGGTGATCGAGAACGCCACGCTGACCACGTTGCTGCTGCCCGGTATCGGCACGATCGGACAGCTGCGCCGCGTCCGCGACCTCGGGGTGCGCAGCGTGCGGATCGCCACCCACTGCACCGAGGCCGACGTGGCCGCGCAGCACATCGCCTGGGCTCGCGAGCACGGCATGGACGTCTCCGGATTCCTGATGATGAGCCACCTCTCCACGCCTGCCGCGCTCGCCGAACAGGCCAGACTGATGGAGTCCTACGGCGCGCATTGCGTGTACGTCACCGATTCCGGTGGCCGGTTGACGATGAACGGGGTCGCCGAGCGGATCGACGCGTACCGGCAGGTGCTCGACGAGCGGACCGAGATCGGCATCCACGCGCACGAAAACCTGTCTCTCTCGGTGGCGAACAGCGTGACCGCGGTCGAGCACGGCGCCTATCGGGTGGACGTCGCGCTGGCCGGGCAGGGCGCGGGAGCGGGCAACTGCCCGGCCGAACCGTTCGTCGCGGTCGCCGACCTCCTCGGCTGGGAGCACGGGGCGGACCTGTTCGCGCTACAGGACGCGGCGGACGACCTGGTCCGCCCGCTGCGGGAGCGGCCGGTCCAGGTGGACCGGGAGACGCTGACCCTCGGTTACGCCGGGGTCTACTCGAGCTTCCTGCTGCACGCCGAGCGCGCGGCCGCCCGCTACGGACTGGACACCCGGCGGATTCTCACCGAGGTCGGCAGGCGGAAGCTGGTCGGCGGGCAGGAGGACATGATCGTGGACATCGCACTCGACCTGGTACGGAGCGGCACATGATGGCCATCGCGGAGATCTCGGCGCTCGCCGATCGGCTGGACACCGCGCAGACGTCGCGCGTGGACACGCCGAGCCTCGCCGACGATCACCAGTTCGACATCGCCGACGCGTACGCGATCCAGGCCGAGCTGGTGGCCCGCCGGGAGGCGCGTGGTGAGCGGGTGCTCGGGGTGAAGCTGGGGCTGACCAGCAAGGCGAAAATGGCGCAGATGGGCGTGTCCGAGGTGATCGCCGGCAGGCTCACCGACGCGATGCGGGTCGCCGACGGCGGCGAGGTCTCGCTGGCGGGCTTCATCCATCCCAAGGTGGAGCCGGAGGTCGCGTACCGGCTGGCCCGCGACATCGATCTCGCCGACCCGGCGTTCGACGTGGAGTCCACGGTGGAAGCGATGGCCCCGGCGATCGAGATCATCGACTCCCGGTACCGGGATTTCCGGTTCACCCACACCGATGTGGTCGCGGACAACACTTCGGCCGCTGGGTTCGTGCTCGGCCCGTGGTGCGCGTTCGGCGAGGCGGCGAACCGGGCGGTGCGGCTGCGCTCCGGGGACCGCGAGGTGATCGGCTCGACGTCGGCGATCCTCGGCGATCCGGTCCGCGCGCTGCACGCGCTGGTCGAGCTGTGCCGGAAACGGGACATCCCGTTGCGGGCCGGGCAGGTGGTGCTGGCCGGGGCGGCGACCGAAGCGGTGCCGTTCGCGCCCGGCGTCGCCGAGGCGGACATCGCCGGGCTCGGCCGGGTCTCGGTGCGGGGGCTGGCATGAGCGGGCGGGTCATCTCCGGGCTGGCCAAGCCGAGGGGCCGGTTCCCGCATGTGAAGGTCGCGGGAGACCTGGTCTTCGTGTCCGGCACCAGCTCCCGACGTCCGGACAACACGTTCGCCGGGGTCGAGGTGGACGAGCTCGGCACCACGAACCTGGACATCCGGGCGCAGACCCGCGCGGTGATCGAGAACATCCGCGGGATCCTGCACGAGGTCGGCGCCGACCTCTCCGACATCACACAGATCACCACGTTCCTGGTTTCGATGAACGATTTCGGCGGCTACAACGAGATCTACGGCGAGTACTTCGACGAAACGGGCCCCGCCCGCACCACGGTCGCCGTGCATCAGCTGCCGCATCCGCATCTGCTGATCGAAATCCAGGCGATCGCCCAGCTACCGAAAGACACGGAGGTTCCGCGATGACCGGCATTCCCGAGGTCGTCAATTTCCAGGCCTGGATCGCCGAGCACGAGCATCTGCTCAAGCCGCCGGTGAACAACCGGACCATGGCGCTGGGCAAGGATTTCATCGTGCAGATCGTCGGTGGGCCGAACCAGCGCACCGACTTCCACGTCGACCCCTACGAGGAATGGTTCTACCAGCTCAAGGGCAACATGCACGTGAACGTCATGACCGACGAAGGCCAGAAGACCGTCCGGATCTCCGAGGGCGACACCTGGCTGCTGCCGGGCGACATCCCGCACTCGCCGCAGCGTCCCGAAGCCGACTCGATCGGCCTGGTCATCGAGCGGGTCCGCGAGGAGGGCACGCTGGAGAAGTTCCAGTGGTACTGCCTCGAATGCAACGCGCTGGTGCACGAGGTGGAACTCCAGGTGCGTGACATCGTCGAGGACCTGCCGCCGGTCTTCACCGCGTTCTACGGCGACGAACAGGCCCGCACCTGCGGTGGCTGCGGCGCCCTCCACCCCGGGAAGGGCTGAGATGACCGGCCTGATCGACATCCACACGCATTACGTGCCGAACGGCTGGCCGGATCTGCGCGCGGACGCCGGGCCGGACGCGCCGTGGCTGCGTGCGGAGACCGAGTCCGAGGCGATGATCATGATGGGGGAGAAGGAGTTCCGCCGGATCGGCGCGGACTGCTGGAACGCGGGGACCCGGCTGCTGGACATGGACGCCGACGGCGTGCGCACCCAGGTGGTCTCCCCGACGCCCGCCTTCTTCAACTACGGCCGGACCGCCGAGCAGGCGGGCCGGATCGCCCGGATCTTCAACGATCTGGCGCTGGAGATCGTCGCGCCGGCACCGGACCGGCTGATCCCGTTCTGCCAGGTCCCGTTGCAGGACACCGACGCGGCGTGCCGCGAACTGGAACGCTGCCTGGCCGCGGGGCATCGCGGGGTGGAGATCGGTAACCACGTCGGCGACCAGGACCTGGACAGCGCCGGGGTGGAGACCTTCCTGCAGCACTGCGCGTCGCTCGGGGTTCCGGTGTTCGTGCACCCGTGGGACATGGCCGATTCGCCCCGGCTGGACCGGTGGATGGCGCGGTGGCTGACCGCGATGCCCGCCGAAACACATCTGTCGATCCTGGCGCTGGTGCTCGGCGGCGTCTTCGACCGGATAGACCCGGGTCTCAAGATCTGCTTCGCCCACGGCGGCGGGTCGTTCGCGTTCTGGCTCGGCCGGATGGAGAACGCCTGGCATCGGCGGAACGACGTGATCGGCACCTCGGAGTTCCCGCCGTCGCACTACCTCGACCGGTTCCACGTCGACTCGGTGGTCTTCGACGAGCGGGCGCTGCGGCTGCTCGTGGACACGCTCGGCGCCGAGCGGGTGATGGTCGGCAGCGACTACCCGTACCCGCTCGGCGAGCGGCCGGTCGGCGAGGTGGTGCGCAAGAGCGCCTTCCTGAGCGAGACCGAGCGGCAGCTGATCACCAGTGGGAACGCCGAACGCTTCCTGTCCCTTTCGTGACCGTCCTAATGCGACATCCCGGTGGCGACGTCGGTCAGGCTGCGGATCAGCGCGTCCACCGACGGGCTGAGCGTGCGCTGGGCGGGCAGGGTGAGCCCGACGCTGTGCCCGATGGGCTCCAGCGCCAGCGAGACCCTGGTGATCCTCGGATCGTCCTTGGTGATCAGGCTGGGCAGCGCGGCGATCACGTCGGTCTCCAGCAGCAACTGCCGCACGGTCAGGAACGAAGTGGTCTCCACCCGGTTCGCGGGCAGCGGGAAGCCGTTGCGGGTGAACAACTGCTCCAGCTCGCGGCGCAACGCGGTCTCCGCGCCGGGCAGGATCCACGGATACTCCGCGAGATCGGCCAGTTCGACGCCGGTCGCGCCCGCCAGCGGATGCGCGTTGCGCACCACCAGATCCACCGACTCGTCGTACAGCTTGCGCCGCTCGATCCGCTCGTCCGAAGGTGCTGTCAGCCTGCCGATGATCAGGTCGACCCGGCCCGCCTCCAGCTCGACCAGCAGGGCTTCGGGAGAACCCTCCCGGACCACGATGGTCAGGTACGGGCGTTCGGTCTTGATCGCCGCGATCGCGCGCGGCAGCAGCATGTTCGACCCCGCGAGGTGGGTGCCGACCACCACCGTGCCGCGTTCGGCGTCGGCCAGCTCGGCGACGTGCCGCCCGGCCTGTTCGAGCTGGGCGAGCACCGCGCGGGCATGCCCGGTGAACGCCTCGCCGAACACGGTCGGGGTGATGCCGCGCGGGCCACGTTCGAACAACCGCACGTCGAGGATCTCTTCGAGTTCGTGCAGACTTCGGGTCGCCACCGGCTGCGTCACGTGCAACTCGGCGGCGGCCCCGACCACGGTGCCCTGCCTTGCCAGCGCGTCGAGCAGGACGAGGTGGCGGAACTTCAGTCGGCCGTCCAGCAGGCGAGGCAAGATCACCAGCCGATCCTACCCGCGAGGTGTGTATGACCACGATTGTCCGAACCGGACCGATCCGCTATGCCACAGCGGCACGGTTCGCCCTGCCGGCCGCCGTTTCGGAGCGGACGTCGTCGAGCGGTGAGATCAGCCCGCAACCACCGTCCCGGCTGGACCGCGTGATGGGGCCGCCGCGCGATCGGCTCCCGCAGGGCGAGGACTGTCTCAACCTGACGGTCGCCACTCCGGGCCTGGACGACGGACGCAGGCCGGTGTTGGTGTGGCTGCACGGAGGCGGTTTCTCCAGCGGTGGCGGGTTGCTCGACTGGTACGACGGCGGCGCGCTGGCGGCCGAAGGCGACGTGGTGGTGGTCGGCGTCAACTACCGGCTCGGCGCGCTGGGCTACCTGTACCTGGACGGCGTCAGCCCCGGCAACCTAGGGCTGGCCGACCAGCTCGAAGCGCTGCGCTGGGTGCGGGCCAACATCGCGGCCTACGGCGGTGACCCGGACAACGTGACGGTCGCCGGGCAGTCGGCGGGCGGCATCTCCATCCGGCTCCTGATGGACCTGCCCGAGGCTCACGGCCTGTTCCGGCGGGCGATCCTGCAGAGCGCGCCGCTCGGCCTCGCCACCCGGCAGCCCGAGCACGCGGCGAAACTCGGCCAGGTGTTCGCCGACGCGCTCGGCACCGACCCGCGCACCGCCGGGATCCCGGAGATCCTGGCCGCGCAGAAGGAAACCGCGCTGACCAACCTGCGGCTCACCGGCGACCCGATGGAACCCGCGTTCGTTCCCGTGGACACGCTGGACAAGGCGTCCTTCGCGGACAACGTGCGCGACCTCGACGTGCTGTACGGCTGGAACGCCGACGACATGACCGCGTTCCCCGGCGCCGCGGGCACCGACGAGATCTACGTCGAACCGCTGGCCGCTTTCGGCGACCGCCTGCGCTCGGCCGGCGCCGACGTCTGGTCGTACCGGCTCGACTGGCGGCCCGAAGGGGCGGAGTTCGGCGCCACCCACTGCCTGGAACTGCCGCTGCTGCTCGGCACCGAGCAGGCCTGGCAGGACAGTCCGATGCTCGGCAAGGTCCCGTGGCCCGACGTCGACGCCTTCGGCGCCGCCCTCCGCGCCGTCTGGGCGACCTTCGCCCGTACCGGCACCCTCGACCCCACTCCGGTCGCGGACCGTCCCATCAGCTTCAACCCCGAACACGCGTGATTAAGCGCGTAACTCGCGTGATTGGAGGCGTAACTCGGGCTCCAGGGGTCATACGGCCCGAAACACGCGAGTTACGCCTCCAATCACGCGAGTTACGGCGCCACGCACACGCACGGGCCTGGTGAAAAGGCCCTGACAGTAGAGGTGGGAGCGCGCCCGGTCAAGACGTTGTGCTGACCGGGCGCGCGGTCCTATCGTGTCCATCGAAGCGCTTCGACAGTTCGGGTCACCGCGGATTCCGAAGGAGGCCACGATGGCCGGCGGGTATCACCGACTTCTCTGGAGGGACCTCTGATGTCGAAGCGAGTACTGGCCGCCGCGATGGTCGCGATCCTGGCCGTCGCGGGCTGCGGGTCCGGATCCGGCAGCGGTGACCCGAAAACCCTGAAGTTGTGGCACTACGAGGCGCCGGACAGCGCGATGGGCGTGGCCTGGGCCGAGGCGATCAAACAGTTCGAAGCGAGCCATCCCGGCGTCAAGGTCGCCTTCGAGGAGAAGGGGTTCGAGCAGATCCAGAAGACGGCGCCGATGGTGCTCAATTCGGGCGACGCGCCGGACATCCTGGAGTACAACAAGGGGAACGCCACCGCGGGGCTGCTGTCCAAGCAGGGACTGCTGACCGACATCAGCGAAGAGGTCACCGAACGCGGCTGGGACAAGCAGCTCACCCCGGCGCTCCAGACCACCGCCCGTTACGACGAGAACGGCGTGATGGGAACCGGCAACTGGTACGGCGTCCCGAACTACGCCGAGTACTTGAAGGTCTTCTACAACAAGGACATGTTCGCGCAGCATGGGCTCGACGAGCCGAGGACCATCGAGCAGCTGACCGCGGCTATGGACAAGTTCACCGCCGCCGGGATCACCCCGCTGGCCGTCGGTGGGTCGGAGTACCCGGCACACCAGATCCTGTACCAGCTCGCCCTCACCAAGGCCGACCGCGGCTGGGTGGACCGCTACCAGCGCTACACCGGCAAGGTGGATTTCCACGACACCGCGTGGACCTACGGCGCGACGACCTTCGCCGACTGGGTGAAGAAGGGGTACATCAGCAAGGATTCGGCCGGGGCGGACACCGAGGGCATGGGCACGTCGTTCATGCAGGGCAAGTACCCGATCATGATCAGCGGCAGCTGGTGGTACGGCAGGCTGGTGCAGAGCATCAAGAACTTCCAGTGGGGTTCGGTCCCGTGGCCGGGGATGACCGCGGGTTCCGCGGGCAACATGTGGGTCATCCCCAAGGGAGCGAAGAACCGGGACCTCGCGCTCGACTTCATCGCGATCACGATGTCCCAGCCGATTCAGGACAAGCTGCGGGAGGCCGGTGGGGTCCCGGTGGTGAACAGTCCCACGCCGCCCGCCGATCCGCGGCTGAAGGATCTGGTCGAGGACTTCACCGCTCTGTCCGCACAGGACAAGCTCGCGTTCTATCCCGATTGGCCGGCTCCCGGGTACTACGACGTCCATGTTTCGGCGACGCAGAAGCTCATCACCTCGAGCGCCTCGCCGTCACAGGTGCTCGACGAGCTCGCCAAGCCCTACGAGGAGAATCTGGCGAACGTCGGCAAATGACCAGGGGACGGGGCAACTACCTGCTCTTCCTGATCCCTGGCGCGCTGCTGCTGATCGCGGTGATCCTGGTGCCGTTCGCGATGAACATCGGTATCAGCTTCACCCAGTGGTCCGGCGCCGGCGATCCGAAGTGGACAGGACTGGACAATTACCGGCGGTTGTTCGCGGACGACGTCTTCTGGGCGTCGTTCCGCCACAACCTCGGGCTGGTGGTGGCGATGGCCATCGTGCCGACCGTGGCGGGACTGGTGATCGCGGCCACGTTGTTCGATTTCGTGGCCAAGCGCTTCGGGACGCGGGCGGCGAGTGTGCTGCGAGCCTGCGTCTACCTGCCGCAGGTGCTGCCGATCGCGGTCGCCGGCATCGTGTGGAGCTGGATCCTTGCCCCCGAGGGCGCGGTCAACGAGCTCCTCTCCGCCGTCGGGCTCGGCTCGCTCGCCCAGAACTGGCTGGGCGACCCGGATCTCGCGCTGTGGAGCGTGATGGGCGTGATGGTGTGGATCCAGGTCGGCTATCCGGTGGTCATCTTCATGGCCGGGATGCAGCGGGCTGACCCCTCACTGCACGAGGCGGCGGAACTGGACGGCGCGTCGTGGTGGGGCCGGTTCTGGCATGTGACCGTGCCACAGCTGCGCCCCGAGGTCTTCGTGGTCCTGCTGACCTGCACGATCGCCGCGCTGAAGGTGTTCGGGCCGATCTACGTGCTGACCAGGGGAGGCCCGGGAGGGTCCACCAACGTGCCGTCGTACTACTCGTTCCAGAACTTCTTCGAGAAGACGCAGGTCGGCTACGGCGCGGCGATCGCGACCGTGCTCACGGTGCTGATCCTCGTGCTCACCACGGTGTTCCTCCGTGTCCAGAAGCGGGGTGAGCACGCGTGAAACGGCACATGACGCTCTGGTCGTTGATCGTTCTCGCGGTCGTGATGCTGGCGCCGTTCCTGGTCGTGGCGTTGAACGCGCTGAAATCCCCGGCCGAATACGCGGCGGACGGCCCGTTGTCCTTTCCGGACGGGGTGTACCTGCAGGGACTGATCGACTTCTGGGTCCGGGTCGGGTTCGGGCAGAAACTGCTCAACAGCGTGGTGATCAGCGGGTCGGTCGCGGTGCTCGCGGTGGTGATCTCGGTGCTGAACGCCTACGCGCTGGGCATCGGCCGGGTGCGCGGCCGGACGTGGATCCTGGTCGCCTTCCTCGTCGCGAACACGCTGCCGCAGGAAGCGCTCGCGTACCCGCTGTACTTCCTCGCCAACGAGACCGGTCTCTACGACACACAGCTCGGCGTGATCATCATCTTCACGATCATCCAGGCCGCGTTCGGCACCTATCTGCTGTCTTCGACATTCGTCGGATTCCCGCACGAGCTGCTCGAGGCCGCCTATCTCGACGGCGCGAACAAATGGCAGACCCTGGTGCGCGTCGTGGTGCCGATCAGCAGGCCGACCCTCGGCGTGCTGTTCGTGTTCTTCTTCATCTGGACGTGGAACGAGTTCTTCCTGCCGCTGATCCTGCTCATCTCCAACGACACCCAGACCGTCCCGGTCACGCTGGGTGTGCTGCAGGGCCAGCGGATGATGGACGCGACCATGACCAGTGCCTCGGCGTTGCTCGGGGTCATCCCGGCGATCGCCTTCTTCCTGATCTTCCAGCGGACGTTGACACGTGGCATCACGGCAGGGGCGGTCAAATGAAGTTCAGCAACGGCTATTGGCTGCTGCGCGACGGGGTACAGGCGGCGCATCCGGTGGAGGTGTACGACCTCACCGCGGAGGACGGCCGGATCGTGGTGCACGCGCCGACCCATCCCGTCCGCCACCGTGGAGACCTGTTGAAGGGGCCGGTGGTGACGGTCGGGTTCTCCTCGCCGATGCCGGACGTGATCGGGGTGAGCGTCACGCATTTCGAGGGCGGCCTGCCGCGAGAACCCCGCTTCGAGCTGTCGACCGTCGACGAGGAGGCGAAGATCTCCGAGGACGGGCACACGCTCACGGCGGGCGCGTTGTCGGCGCGGCTCCACCGCGGTGAGGGGTGGAAGGTCGACTTCGTCGCGGACGGCAAGGTGCTCACCACCAGCGGCGCCAAGGGCATGGGCTTCATGAGCCTCGACGGCGAGCATCATGTCCGCGACCAGCTGGACCTCGGGGTGGGGACCCAGGTCTACGGGCTCGGCGAGCGGTTCGGGCCCTTGGTGCGCAACGGGCAGGTCGTCGACATCTGGAACGCCGACGCCGGCACGAGCAGCGAACAAGCCTACAAGAACGTCCCGTTCTACCTGACCAACGCCGGTTACGGCGTGTTCGTCGACCATCCGGGGCACGTGTCCTTCGAGGTCGCCTCGGAAGCGGTGTCGCGGGTGCAGTTCAGCGTCGTGGGCCAGTCCCTGGAGTACTACGTGATCTACGGGCCGAGCCCGAAGGAGATCCTGCGCAAGTACACGGCGCTGACCGGCAGACCGGCGCTTCCGCCCGCGTGGTCCTTCGGGCTGTGGCTGTCGACGTCGTTCACCACCTCCTACGACGAGGAGACCGTCTCGAGGTTCGTCGACGGCATGATCGAACGCGACCTGCCGCTGAGCGTGTTCCATTTCGACTGCTTCTGGATGCGCGAATTCAACTGGTGCGACTTCGAATGGGATCCGAGGACCTTCCCGGACCCCGTCGGCATGCTGGAGCGGCTGAAGGCGCGGGACCTGCGGATCTCGGTGTGGATCAACCCGTACGTGGCGCAACGGTCGCCGCTGTTCGCCGAGGGCGTCGCGGGCGGGTATCTGCTGCGGAAACCGAACGGTGACGTGTGGCAGTGGGATCTCTGGCAGCCGGGAATGGCGCTGGTCGATTTCACCAATCCCGCGGCGCGTGCGTGGTACGCGTCCAAATTGGACGCTCTGCTCGAACAAGGCGTGGACTGTTTCAAGACCGACTTCGGCGAGCGGGTGCCGACGGACGTCGTCTACTTCGACGGATCAGACCCCGAACGCATGCACAACTACTACACCTATCTCTACAACAAGACGGTGTTCGACGTGCTCCGCGAACGGCGCGGGGAGGGCGAAGTCGTCGTGTTCGCGCGCTCGGCGACCGCCGGGTCGCAGCAGTTCCCGGTGCATTGGGGCGGCGATTGCGAGTCGACGTACGAGTCGATGGCCGAGAGCCTGCGTGGCGGCCTTTCCCTGGGCCTGTCCGGTTTCGGGTACTGGAGCCACGACATCGGCGGCTTCGAGGGCACTCCGGATCCGGCGCTGTTCAAACGCTGGATCGCGTTCGGGATGCTGTCCTCGCACAGCAGGTTGCACGGCAGTTCGTCCTACCGCGTGCCCTGGCTGTTCGACGAAGAGGCCGTCGACGTCCTGCGGGTGTTCTCCAAGCTCAAGGCACGGCTGATGCCGTACCTGTGGCAAGCGGCGGAACAGGCGGCGGCCGAGGGCACTCCGATGATGCGGGCGATGGCGCTGGAGTTCCCCGCCGATCCGGCGTGCGCCCACCTGGAGCGGCAGTACATGCTCGGCGACTCGCTCCTGGTGGCACCGGTGTTCTCGGACGAGGGCGAAGTGACCTACTACGTCCCGGACGGGGTGTGGACCGACTTCTTCACCGGCGACGAGATCCAGGGGCCGCGGTGGGTGACCACGGTCTGCGACATGCTCACCGTCCCGTTGCTCGTGCGTCCCAACACCGTTCTGCCGCTGGGTGCCGTCGACGACCGGCCGGATTACGACTACGCCGACGGCGTCACGTTGCGGATCTACCGGCTCGAAGACGGCGCCAGGATCACCACCACCGTCGGCGGCTCGACGTTCCGCACGCGCCGGGAGGGCGACAGCGTCCACATCGACGTCGACTCCGCGCCCGAGGGATGGCAGGTGGCCTTTCCATCGGGTGACGAGACGATCGTCGCGCCAGGGAGCGCGTTGACGATTCGCGGTGCGGTCTCCCCGGCGGAAGGCCGCGCTGGGTCATCTGGGGCGCCCGCCTGAGTGTCGCGAAAGCCACTTTCGGGACACCAGACGTCCCGAAAGTGGCTTTCGCGACACNCGCGAAAGCCACTTTCGCAACCTTCAACGTTGCGAAAGTGGCTTTCGCAACGTCCGCAACCTCAGCTCCGCGCCGCCACAGGGCCCGGATGTCGCGAAAGCCACTTTCGGGACACCAGACGTCCCGAAAGTGGCTTTCGCGACCCACACCGTCTCCGGCAGGGCGCGAAGGGGCCCATCGCCGCATGAGACGTAGCGAAAGCCCCTTCGAGCCAGCTGACTAGCACGCCACCTGGGTTACCCCTCAATGAGAAGGTGCCGGGCCCGTGCTGCCCCGTTCGGTCAGGCGCGGTGACAGCAGCCGGACCTCGGCCTGGCCTCCGTCGTCGAGGCGGCGCATCGCCATCTCGACGGCGAGGCTGCCGAGTTCCGCGGCGGGGATGGCGATCGACGTGAGCTGAATCGACTGTGCCTCGGCCATGTCCTCCGGGCAGACGGCAAGTACCGAAATGTCCCGCGGAACCTGCTTGCCGCGGCGGTTCAGCTCGGAGAGCAACGGGCCGAGGATGGCCTCGTTGTGCACGACCAGCCCGGTGACGCCGGGATGTTGGGCGAACACGTCGTCGAGGCAGGCGCGCAGCGCGTCGTAGGAAGGCGCGCACGGGAACGAACCGGCGCGCACCTTGCGTTTCGTGGCCGTCTGGCGGAAGCCGCGCAGGAAGCGTCCCGCGTAGCTCGTGCCGCGTTTGTAGACCGCCGGGGAGGGACCGATCAGCGCGATCTCGCGATGGCCGAGGTCGGCCAGATGCGTGACGCTCGCGGAGCCGGCGGCGGTGAAGTCGAGATCGACGCAGGTCAGGTCACCGGGGTCGGAGGGGACACCGATCAGCACCACCGGCCGGTGCAAGGATCTCAGCACCGGCAAGCGGGGCTCGGAGGTTTCGACGTCCATCACGATCAGCGCGTCCGCGATGGCGGACGCGGCGATCCGGCGCAGGCCGTCCGGGCCTTCGTTCTTGGTCAGCAGGAGTACGTCGTGGTCGTACGTGCGTGCCTCGGTGACGGTGGCCGCGACGAACTGCATGACCACCGGGACGTTCAGGTCCGTCCGCAGCGGGACGACGAGCGCCAGCACGTTGGTGCGGCTGCTGGCCAGCGCGCGGGCGCCCGCGTTCGGGTGGTAGCCGAGCTCGGTGATGCTGTGCTGGACCCGGCGGCGGGTGTCCTCCGAGATCGATCGCCGCCCGGACAGCACGTAGGACACGGTGCTGGGGGAGACCCCGGCCGCCCGGGCGACGTCTGCGATGGTGACCATCAGCCGATGATAGTGCGAGTCGAATCGATTCGACGGGGTCAGCCCTTGCTCAGTTCGATCAACTGCGGCAAGGCGTCGGTGGGCAGCTCGACACCTCGATAGGCCATGAGTTTGGTGAACTGGCGCATCGGCATCGAGGCGACCATACGCATCCAGTCCGCGCTGTCGCGGGCCTGTTTGCTCTGACCGTCGGTCAGATTCGCGGCGAGCAGTTGACCGAGCTCCGGACCCACGATCGGGTGACCGAACCACTCCTCGACCGTCGAGTCGATCGACAGGACCGGGATGATGACGTCGCCTGCCAGCGTGATGGGCGCTTCGGCGACGATCCGCGCGGCGCTCTGGCCGATTTGGACGGTGTAGTCGCCGGGTGAGACCACCCAACGGCTCAGCCCGATGTCGTACCAGGCGAAAGCGCGGCGATCGAGGGTGAGTTCGACCCGCCGGGTCTCACCCGGTTCGAGGGAGATCTTGGTGAACGCGCGGAGCTCTCGTGCGGGGCTGCGAACGGGAGCGGCGTCGGTGGCGACGTAGACCTGGACGACGTGTTTGCCGACGCGGGTTCCGGTGTTGGTGACGCTCACCGCGACCGTGGCGGAATCGTCGCCCGTCGGCGTGACCGTCAGGCCGGCGGTCTCGAAGGTCGTGTAGGACAGGCCGTGGCCGAACGGGTAGCGGACCGCGACTTCGGCGGTTTCGTAGTAGCGATAGCCGACCATGACCCCTTCGCCGTACCGGACGTGGCCCGACTCGCCGGGGAAGTTGAGATAGCTGGGGTTGTCCTGCAAACGCAACGGAACGCTCTCGGCGAGATGCCCCGACGGGCTGGTGACCCCGAAGAGGAGATCGGCGAGCGCGCTGCCGCCTGCCTGTCCCAGGAGCCAGCCGTCGAGAATGGCGTCGACGTCGTCGTGCCAGCCCTCCAGTGACACCACGCCGCCGTGGGAGAGGACGACCACGGTGCGCCTGCTCGCCGCCGCGACCGCCTTGATGAGCTCGACCTGCGCCGCGGGGAGATCGATGGTGTCCCGGTCGAAGCCCTCGGATTCGTCCTTTTCGCCCAGGCCCGCGAAGACCACCGCGACGTCGGCCTCACGGGCGATCTCGACGGCGTTGCCGTCCAGGCCGCTCGCGTAGGTCACGGATCCCCCGAGTGCCCGGATCGCGTCGAGCGCGGTGTCGACCCGGGTCGGATTGACGTGGGAGCTGCCGCCGCCCTGGAAGCGGGGATTCGCGGCGAACTCGCCGATGACCGCCACCGCCGACCGCGTGGTCAGGGGCAACGTGTCGCGGTCGTTCTTCAGCAGGACGGCACAGTCGGCGGCGACCTCTTTCGCCAGCCGGTGTTGCTCGCCGGGATCGACGTCGCCACCCGCGGGCACCACCCGGTCGATGAGGGCGAGAAGGCGGCGGACACTCCGGTCTACGAGGCCTTCGTCCAGTTCCCCGCGCCGGACGGCCGCCACGATCTCGGCGTCGCCGCTGCCGCCGGTGCCCGGCATCTCCAGGTCCAGCCCGGCCGCGAGCGCGGCGACCCGGTCGTTCACCGCTCCCCAGTCCGACACGACGGCACCGTCGAAACCCCATTCGTCGCGCAGGACGTCGGTGAGCAACCGTCGGTTCTGGGCGGCGTAGACGCCGTTGACCCGGTTGTACGAACACATCACCGTCGCCGGGTGTGCTTCGGTCACGACCCGCTCGAACGCCGGGAAGTAGATCTCGCGCAGGGTCCGTTCGTCGACCTCCGCGCTGACCCGCATCCGGTCGGTCTCCTGGTTGTTGGCCGCGAAGTGCTTCAGCGACGCGCCCACGCCTTCGGCCTGCATCGCCCGCACGTAGGCGCTGGCGAGCACCCCGCTCAGCAACGGGTCTTCGGAGTAGTACTCGAAGTTGCGGCCGCACAACGGCGACCGCTTGATGTTCACGCCGGGGCCGAGCACCACCGACACCCCGGCCGCGCGGGCTTCCCGGCCGATCGCCGCACCGATCCGCGCGGCGACGTCGGGATCCCAGCTGCAACCCACCGCGACCGACGGCGGAAAGCAGGTGGCGGACACGCTGTCGTGCACGCCGAGATTGTCGGCCTCGCTGTCCTGCCGCCGCAGGCCGTGCGGGCCGTCGGAGAGCATGATCGACGGGACCCCCGCGGCCTCGATCGCCTCGGTGTGCCAGAAGTCGCGGCCGGACAGCAGCGACGCCTTCTGTTCGAGGGTGAGGCCGGTGGGTTCGTTCTGCGAGGTCAACGGGATTCCTTCCGCTGGGAACTGTCCACTGTGTTCGAGACTGCCAGACGGACGAGGACATTGTCTCGCCGTGTCCTGTCCGCTAACATCGCCGTAACCCGACTGTCGAATCGTTTCGACAATCGAATCTCTCGCTCGATCACCACCGCTCGAAAACTCGCCGAATATCGCCGCCCGTTTCGTCGAAGCGCTTCGATTACTCGCGATGGGAGTCTTCATGAGCAGAGCCGCTCGCCTCGTCCGCCCACGCCGGCTGGGCATGTTCACCATGACGGTCGCCCTGGTGCTGGGCCTCGCCTCACCCGCGGTCGCGGTCGCGGACGAGCTGAACGCCCTTCCGTTCCGAGATCCCGGCCTTCCACTGAACACGCGGGTGGACGACCTGGTGCGGAGGCTGACCCTCCCGGAGAAGCTGTCGTTGCTGCACCAGTTCCAGCCGGCGATCCCGCGGCTGGGCATCCCCGAATTCAAGACGGGAACCGAGGCGCTCCACGGCCTCGGCTGGACGACGGAGCGCACGAACGGCGCCGTGGTGACCGCGAACGCGACGGTCTTCCCCCAGGCGATCGGGCTCGCTTCGACCTGGAACCCGACGCTGATCGAACAGGTCGGCTCGGTCGTCGGTGACGAGGCACGGGGCTACCACTCGCAGGAACCCGGATTCTGGGGGCTCCAGCTGTGGGCGCCGGTGGTGAACCTGCTGCGTGATCCGCGATGGGGGCGCAACGAGGAGGGCTACTCCGAAGATCCCCTGCTGACCGGGGCCATTTCGACGGCGTACGGCAAGGGGATGAGCGGCGATCATCCTCAGTACCTCAAGACCGCTCCGGTGCTGAAGCACTACCTGGCCAACAACAACGAGATCCGCCGCGACACCACGTCTTCCAACCTGCGTCCGCGAGTGCTGCGCGAATACGACGAGCAGGCGTTCCAATCGGCCATCGCGGCCGACGCGGCGACCGGCGTGATGGGGTCGTACAACCTCGTCAACGGGCGGCCCGCGACGGTGAACCCCGACCTGAACGACGTCGTGCGGAGCTGGACCGGCAAGACGCTCTACAACGTCAGCGACGCCTCCGCACCGTACAACCTGACAGGCTCGGAGAAGTACTACGCGACCAACGAGGAAGGCTTCGCGGCCACCCTCAAAGCCGGTCTCGACGGCTTCACCGTCGACAACCAGAACCCCGGCCCGACCATCAAGATCATCACGTCCGCACTGGCGAAGGGGTTGCTCGCCGAGGCCGACATCGACAGGGCGGTGAAGCACGTCCTGAGCGTCCGCTTCCGGCTCGGCGACTTCGACCCGGACGGCGGGCCGTACGCCAAGATCGGCAAGGACGTGGTCAACAGCCCGGCGCATCGGCAGCTCGCCCGCAAGACGGCCGGCGAAGCCATGGTGCTGCTGAAGAACGACCGCGGCACCCTGCCGCTGGACCCGAAGCGCGGAGTGGCGGTCATCGGACCGCTGGGCAAGACCCTGTACACCGACTGGTACTCCGGCGGACTGCCGTACAAGGTCACGCCGGCGGACGGGATCCGCGCGCGGCTCGGCGGCGGGGCACAGGTCACCGACACCGAGGCCGTGGACCGGATCGCCTTGCGCGATGCCGCCACCGGCAAGTACCTCAGCGGCGGCGCGGGCGATGCGGGCGCGGTGCTCAAGACGGGCGTCACCAGTGCCGGGGCCACGGAGCAGTTCGACGCCTTCGAGTGGGGTGACGGAGTGCTGACCTTGCGCAGCTTCGCCAACGGGAAGTACGTCGAGCGGCAGAACCTCGCCGACGCCACCAGCCCCTTCCTCAACCAGGCACCGCAGCCGCGGGACTGGTTCGTCCATCAGCAGTTCAAGCTGGAGGACGCCGGCGACGGCACGGTCGTGATCAGGTACGCAGGCTACGAACTCCCGAACGACTGGGACGGGCCGAACAGCTACCTCACCGTCGCCGCCGACGGCACGCTGACCCTGGGTTCGCCGAACGCGGCGGGGGCGACGAAGTTCCACAAGGAGCGGATCACGTCGGGGATCGACAGCGCGGTGAAGGCGGCACGATCGGCCGAAACAGCGGTCGTGGTCGTGGGCAGCATGCCGTTCATCAACGGCAGGGAAGACCACGATCGCACCTCGACGGCGCTGGCGGGGAGCCAGAGCGAGCTGATCAAAGCCGTGCGCGCGGCGAATCCGAACACCGTCGTGGTGGTCGAGAACAGCTATCCCACGACCTTGAACTGGGAACAGGAGAACATCCCGGCGATCGTGTGGACCTCACACGCCGGTCAGGAGACCGGCAACGCGCTGGCCGACGTGCTGTACGGCGACGTGAACCCGGCGGGCCGTCTCACCCAGACGTGGTACCGCTCGGACGCCGAGCTCCCGGACATCCTCGACTACGACATCATGAAACGCGGCAGCACCTACCAGTACTTCACCGGGGATCCGCTCTACGCCTTCGGTCACGGCCTGTCGTACACGAACTTCCGCTACAGCGATCTGCGGCTCGGCAAGCCGGGTCCACAAGGGACGTTCGAAGCGACGGTGAAGGTGACCAACACCGGGAAACGTGCCGGGGACGAGGTGGTGCAGCTCTACACCCATCAGCTCGTCTCCCGCGACAAGCAGCCGAATCAGCGGCTCCGCGACTTCGAACGGGTGCGCCTGGAGCCCGGGCAGACCAAGACGGTGCGCCTGTCGGTGCCCGACCTCCGGCATTGGGACGTCACCCGGGGCAAATGGGTGCTGGAATCGTCCGTCCACGAGGTGATGGTCGGCGCGTCCGCCGGCGACATCCGGCTGCGCTCGGCGCTGCCCGTGCGTGGCGAGCAGATCCCGCCGCGCGATCTGTCCCGGGAGACCAGGGCGATCGACTTCGACGACTACTCGGGTGTCGAACTGGTCGACGAGAGCAAGGTCCGCGGGGATGCGGTCGGTGCCGGCGCGGGAGACTGGCTGCGCTTCGGCGATGTGGACTTCCGGTCCGGAGCGAGGACGTTCACCGCCAGAACGGCTCGTGCCGAACCCGGAACGTCCACGGTGGAGATCCGGCTCGGCGGTCCGCGAGGCAGGCTCGTCGGAACCGCGCGGATCGCCAGTACCGGCGACAAGTACACGTACTCGACCACCAGCGCGACGGTGTCCGGACCGAGCGGGCGGCACGACGTCTACCTCGTCTTCACCTCCGATTCGAGAATCAGCACGTTTTCTCTGCGGTAGCGGTCCATTGGTGAAAAGACACGGAAGGAACCCGGCTATGCGTAGGCAAGCACGATCCTTGATGGGCGGTGTCGTCATGGCGTTGGTCGCCGTCCTGGCGGTGGGAGGGACGGCGCAGGCCGCCACCTGGAGCTCTTCGGACAAGTGGGGGAGCTGGTCGAACGGCGGCTACACCGTCCGCAACAACGTCTGGGGCGGCGGCGCGGGCCCGCAGTCGATCTGGGCGAACTCCTACAGCAACTTCGGTGTCTGGGCGGACCACCCGAACACCGGTGGGGTGAAGTCGTATCCGCATTCGGCGAGGAACGTCGGCCGCCAGTTGAGCGGGCTGCGGAGCCTGTCCAGCAGCTTCAACGTCTCCCGGCCGGGTGGCGGTGCCTACGCGACGGCATACGACATCTGGGCGAACAACAACGCCTACGAGATCATGCTGTGGATGAACAAGCAGGGTGCCGTGGGCGCGATCGGTTCGAAGGAGACCACGGTGTCGGTCGGCGGCCACACCTGGGACGTCTATCGGGGGAGCAACGGTGCCAACGCGGTGTTCTCGTTCCTGCGTACCTCCAACACGAACGCGGGTACGGTCGACGTGCTCGCCGTGCTGAACTGGATCAAGAATCGCGGGTGGTACGGCGATGTGACGGTCGGTGAGGTGCAGTTCGGTTTCGAGATCACGTCGTCGAGCGGGGGGATGAACTTCTCGGCGAACAGTTATTCGGTTTCGGCTTCCTGACCGGTTGCCCGGTGACGGCGTGTTCGTCCGGCCCGGTGGCCTTCGGGACATACCCGGCAGCGCGGCGAGCGCGATGGACCGGACGATCATGCCCGCAGCCTGGCGAGACGATCACGGTACCCCTGCCGCCATGTCCTGAAGGTGCCCTTGAAGACGTTCATCGTCTTCAAGGGCACCTTCAGGACATGCGGTTCCAGGGTCCGCCCATCACTTCGGGAGCCATTGAGCCTCGTTCACCTCTCCCACACCGGGTTCGAGAGCAGGCCCAGGGCACGGGGGCCNCCCTTGAAGACGTTCATCGTCTTCAAGGGCACCTTCAGGACATGCGGTTCCAGGGTCCGCCCATCACTTCGGGAGCCATTGAGCCTCGTTCACCTCTCCCACACCGGGTTCGAGAGCAGGCCCAGGGCACGGGGGCCCGGCCGGCCGGCTCGCGGCGTACCGGTCGGGGCCGATTCCGGCGGCCACGATCGCCCGGTTGAGTGCGGCGTAGCGCGCCGCGTCGGCCAGCTGTCCTTTGTGACGACGTACAGCAGCCGGTCGGTCATTGCGTTGTGGTGGCGGCGGTAGCCGTGCTCAGCGAGGGCGTCTTCGTGCCGTTCGACGGCGCCGAGGTCTTCGGCCGCGGCCATCAGGTCGATCACCGGTTTGGCGGCCAGACCGGGAACCGATGTGCTCGATGGCCGCGAAGACACCGGGCAGCGCGCTCGCCGGCTCCGCGATCCCCCGATCTTACTGCTCCGACTTGCGGGTGCGGTGCCGTCGTGTCACCAATGGACACGTTCGGAAAGCCGCGGACGCGAGAGGACACGTGCCGGTGAACCTGACTCTCGTCGCCGTGCTCGGCGTCGTCATCATCGTGGTGGTGGCCGCGTTCTCCGAACGGCTGAACCTGGCCGCTCCGCTGAGCCTCGTGGTGGCCGGGATCGGGCTGAGCTTCCTGCCGGGTGTCCCGCATCCGGAGGTCGAACCCGAGCTGATCCTCGCCGGGGTGCTCCCGCCGCTGCTGTATTCGGCGGCGGTGAACATGCCGATGGTCGACTTCCGGCGGAACATCCGGCCGATCACCGGCCTCGCGGTCCTGCTCGTGGTGGGGACGACGCTGGGGGCGGGCTGGCTGTTCCACTGGCTGGTGCCGGGGATCGGGTGGCCTGCCGCGTTCGCGCTCGGCGCGGTCATCAGCCCCACCGACGCCGTCGCGGCGACGTCCGTGGGACGGAGGCTCGGTCTGCCACCGCGGCTGCTGACCGTGCTCGAAGGTGAAGGGCTGGTCAACGACGCCTCGGCGCTCGTGCTGCTGCGGTCGGCCGTAGCCGCGGTCGCCGGGTCGGTGTCGGTCTGGGGTGTCGTGGGCGAGTTCGCCTTCTCGGTCGTCGTGGCGGTCGGGATCGGGATCCTGGTCGGGATCGTCAACGTCCGGGCGCGCGCCTTGCTGGGCAACGCCGTGCTCAACACCGCCATCTCGTTCGTGGTCCCGTTCATCGCCTTCCTGCCCGCGGAGGAGGCCGGTGCCTCGGGCGTGCTCGCCGTCGTCGTCGCCGGGTTGGTGACCGGTCATCTCGCCCCGCGGCATCTGCGCGCGACGGACCGCCTCGCCGAGACCGTCAACTGGCGAACCGCGGCTTTCCTGCTGGAGAGCGGGATGTTCCTGCTCATGGGGCTCAGCGTGAAAACCCTCATCGACGAAGCGCACGAGGATGGTTCGAGCGTCTGGCGCGCGCTCGTCATCGGCCTGGCCGCGTCGGCGCTCGTCATCGTCGCGCGCGTCGTCTTCGTCGGGCCGCTGGTCGCCGGCCTGTACCGCGAGCAGCGGAAAGCCGCACGCTTCAAGCCACGGCTGGAAACGACACAGGCGGTGCTGCGGGGCGACGAGTCGAATCCCGCCGTCACCGAGCGACTGGACAAGGCGTCACCGAGACGGGTGGCGCATTTCCGGAAACGGCTCGATCGCGCCGCCGCCGACGTCGAGTTCCGGCTCACCGAGACACTGGGCTGGCGCGGCGGCGTGGTGCTCGGCTGGGCGGGGATGCGCGGCGCCATCACCCTCGCGGCGGCGCAGACCCTTCCGCAGGACACCCCGGATCGTGCCCTGCTGGTCTTGATCGCCTACGTGGTGGCGACCACGACGCTGCTGGTGCAGGGAATGACGCTCCCGGCGGTCATCCGTGCGGCGCGGGTGCCCGCGGAGGATCCGGACCGGGCGCGTCAGGAGTACGTCCGGCTCATGACCGAGCTCGCCGACGCGGCGAAGTCCGTTTTGGACGATCCGGCCGAGGGGCCGTTCAGTGAGACTGTCCTGGACCGGGTGCGTTCGGACCTGCGTGTTCCGGGCAAGGCGCCGGCCGGCCGCTCGGCTTCGGACGTCCAGCAATACCTGCGGCTGCGCCTGCGCGTCCTCACCGAGCAGTCCGAACGGCTTCAGCGGGCCCGGTCGAGTGGCGGGTACAGCTCGGAGACGTTGAGCCGGGCGCAAACCGCCCTCGACGTGGAGATGGCCCGCCTCGAGCAGTTGGCGGACAAACCGGCTTCCTGAGCCTGCCTCCTGTCGGACGCCCTGCGCGGTCATCTTCGCGAGCTGTCGCCGATGGCCGTGCCGGTCCCGCCGGTCAGCAGGCCCGGCGACACAGATGTCGTGCCGGCAGATGCTCTGGACCCGGACCTCCCGGCCGCCGCTGTTGCAGGTGCCGTAGCTGAGCAGCGCTTCCCGGGCGTTTCATCGAAATTTAATGACCCGCCGATAGCGTCCGTCGAAGATCGAAGTCTCTTTTTGCGGGGATCATGCGTGGCCCCAACGGGAATTCGTCCGAACGCACTAGTTCGTTTCGACCGTTCGATCGTACTTCTTTCGTCCACGCTTCACCGCTCGATCCCCTGCGAGACAGGGATTGCCGGGTCCAAGTAACCGAATTCGCTGATCCAGAGGGGGTCGGGGGCATGTCTGCCTTCGTGTGGGCTCGTCCGGTTCGTCATCGCCACAAGGCCGTGGTGGTGCTGTTGTTCCTGGCTTTGGTGGCGATGATGGTCCCGAGTGCGGGCCCGCCCGCCTCGATGCGTGTGGCGGGGCAGGCGTCAGGTGCGGATGGGGCGGTGGCCGCGCCGGAGCATCCCGAGGGGACGGCGTTCGATCCGAATCAGATCAAGGACATCAAAGCCGCCGATCCGGGGGCCGGGGTAAACCTGATCGCGCCACCGTCGGCGAACAGCTCCGGCGATGCGCGGATGTCCTACCCGATCGAGGTGCCCAAGGGACGGGCGGGCCTGGAGCCGAAGCTGGCGGTGGCGTACAGCTCCGCAGGCGCGAACGGCTGGCTGGGTGTCGGGTGGGATGTCGCCATGCCGGCGATCACGGTCGACACCCGCTGGGGAGTACCGCGGTTCGACGCGGCTCTGGAGACCGAGACCTATCTCCTGAACGGTGAGCAGCTCACGCCGGTCGCCCATCGGGGCGAGTTGCAGAAGAGGTCGGCGGAGAAGGTGTTCCACGCCCGCGTGGAGAGCCGGTTCGACCGGATCGTGCGCCACGGGGACAATCCAGCCGGTTACTGGTGGGAGGTCACCGACAAGGCGGGCACGCGCACGGTGTTCGGCGGGGCCGAGAACACCACGCTGACCGATGCCGCGGGACACGTGGCGACGTGGGCGGCACGCGAGGTCCGCGACACCAACGACAACGTGATGCGCTACCACTACGCCCGGGTGGAAGACGGCGGCACCGAGAAGTCGACGGTGCCGGGCAGTGCCCTGTATCCGCGGCGGATCACCTACACCGGACATGGCGACGCCGAGGGCCGGTATTCGGTGACGTTCCTGCGCGACCGGGACCGGGGTGAGCCACGCCGCGGCGACGTGCAGATCGACGCTCGTGGCGGGTTCAAGAAGGTGACCGCCGATCTGCTGCGGCGGGTGGAGGTCAAGCTGGATGACCAGCTGATCCGTGCGTACGAACTGAACTACCGAACCGGTGCCTACGCGAAATCCCTCCTCGCCTCGGTGTCGCAATTCGGTGAGGACAACAAGCTGTTCAACACGCACTCGTTCGACTATTTCGACGAGGTGCGTGACCAGGCGGGCAACTACACCGGGTTCGCCGGCGCCGCCGGTTGGTCTGTCCCGGACGACGACCTCGGCGTGAACATCCGTGAAGGTGAGGCGAGTGCGATCTCGGCGAACACCTCCGTCGGATTCGGCGCGCACTTGTTCGCCGGCTACAACGTGCAGGGGCTACCGGTCAAGCAGGGTGGCGTCGGGTTGAAGGTCGGGTTCAACGCCGGCCAGTCCGATGGCCTGTCGGCGCTGGTGGACGTGAACGGCGACAACCTGCCGGACAAGGTTTTCCGCAAGAACAACGAAGTGCACTTCCGCCCCAATCTGAGCACCCCGGGGGGTGAGCCGAAGTTCGGTGACACGCCGATCAGGTTGCGCGACCTCCCGGGGATCTCCTCCGAGCGGACGTTGTCGGGCACGATCGGTGTCGAGGCGTTCGTCCTCACTGTCGCCGCGCAGCTGGACTTCATCGGGACCACGACCACGTCGGACCGGTTCTTCAGCGACGTCAACGGTGACGGCCTCACTGACCTGGTCAACAACGGCGGTGTGCTGTTCGGCTATCTGGACGCCAACGGGCAGCCCGCCTACACCGCCGATTCCACCCGCACCCCGGTGCCGGTCGGCGGTGGGGCGGTGACCGGCGAGATCGTCGGTGACCAGACAGCGCAGTTCAACCAGCAGGTCGACAACTCGCCGCTGCTGGACTCGGTACGCCGCTGGGTCGCGCCGTTCGACGGCACCGTCCGCGTCGACGGCCGGGTGCAGCTGACCGTGGACCCGTCGCCCGCGCGCGCCGCGTACACCAAGGCCGACGGTGTGCGGGTCACCATCCAGGCCAAGGACACCGAACTCTGGGCGCAGCGAATCGGCCCGGACGACCACACGGAGTTCACCCCGGCCAATGTGTCGGCGGTCGCGGTGAAGAAAGGCGACGCGCTGTACTTCCGCACACAGTCCATTCTGGACGGAAAGTACGACACGGTGGCCTGGGATCCGACGATCACCTACACCGACCTGGCGGCCGGTACGGACGTGAACGGGATGGCGAATACCGTGTTCCGTGCGTCCGCGGACTTCACGCTCGGCGGCCGCTCGTCGCAGGTGATGGTGCCGGTGACCGGCAAGCTCCGGCTGACCGGCGACGTGGTCAAGAGCAAGGTGACCTCGGACGACGTGGCCGTGGTGATCACGAAGGGCAACGGGGTACACGCTCCGGCGGAGGTGTTTCGGAAGGTCCTGCCTGCCGGGTCGACCGGGACCACCACGATCGACATGAGCCTACCGGTGAGCCAGTTCGAGAAGATGTCATGGCATATCAAGACCGACTCCCCGATCGACGTTTCCGCGGTGTCCTGGGTACCGAAGGCGCACTACACGGAGGCGCCGGGGGTGGAGTCGCTGGTCGACGACAAGGGTCAGCCGAGCCTGGTGATCAGCCCGCCGTACGACGTGGACATGTATCCCGCCGATACCCTCAAGGCGCCGCAGCAGACCTACAAGGTGACCAAGACCGGCAAGCTGCGGGTCCGGCCGGGTGTGAAGCTCAACTTCGGCTTTCCCGGAGCGACCAAGATCGCGTTCACCGTCAAGAAGCGCGGCGGGCAGCTGCTGGGGAAGCGGGTCGTCGACATCGTCAACGGGCAGTACGGCTCGCCCGGCCAGGATCTGGACGTGGTCGTCCCGGTCACCGAGGGCGACGAGCTGTATTTCGACCACGCCACGACGGATCCCTACCTGTTCGGCTTGATCGCCGAACAGTCCGCGAAGGTCACCTACGACCTCTCGTCCCCATGGCCGACGTTCAGCCCGGCGCCGAGCGCGGCACACGGCTCCGCTCAGCAGGGTGCGTTCCCGCAGCCTTACCGCGGCTGGGGTGTGATCGGCTACCAGGCCAACCGCGACCGCGCCACCCAGCCCATCAAGCAGGCCGAACTCGCGATCGACCAGAGCTTCAAGGACGCCCTTCCCCGGGAACCCAAGGAAGCCGACGTCGCGGGTTTCGCCGCGAACCCCCGGATCACCATGCCCCGGCTGGCGATCTTCGCTCCGAACCCGGCCAAAGGCGGTTGGGCCGCCCAGGACGAGTCGTCCTGGTTCACCTCCACCATGGCGACCAGTTCCCGGCTCGGCGCGGACACCATCGACGTGGTCACCGATGCCGATGTCGCCGGTGACCGCACCGTGATGCGTCGCGGCGTGACCGGTCAGGTGTCCGGCACGCTGTCCGCCGGCCCGTTCGGGGGTACGGTCGTCGGTGGGATCACCGCGGGTTCCGTCGACTACGTCGACCTCAACGGTGACCGCTTTCCCGATGTCGTCGGCGCCAAGGAGATCCAGTTCACCGACATGAACGGCGGGCTCGGCGCTCGACGTGGCACGCTCGGTGGCAACGTCCGCGAGTCCGACACCTTGTCCGGCAACGTGTCCTACTCCGCAGGCAGTGAGGCAGCGACACTGGCCAGTGCGCAGGGCCTGGCCGCTCCGGAGGCAGGCAGCAGCAACAACACCGCCACCTCCGGCCCGGTCCAACCGGCGCTCGGGATCGGAGGCAGCCTCGGCGGCGGCGAGTCCGACACCCGCGTCGACCTCGTCGACATCAACGGCGACGGTCTGCCGGACAAGGTCTTCGCCAACGGCGACGCCCAGCTCAACCTCGGCTACAGCTTCGCCGCCAGGGAACCCTGGTCAGCGGGACCGATCAACGACGCCTCCACCCGCAACCTCGGCGTCAACCTCGGTTTCAACGTCGACAACTACGGCTTCGCCGGGGGACTGTCCGCCGAACTGGGCACTTCTTTCACCAACGCGAGCATGCTCGACGTCAACGGCGACGGTCTCACCGACCGCGTCTTCACCGATGGCGCCAATCCGATCAAGGTGGCCGTCAACACCGGCACCGGCTTCACCGCGCCCACTCCGTTCCGCGGCGGCTTCACCGACATCGCCGTCGACAAGAACGCCACCCTCGGTGCGGGTGTCTACTTCACGTTCCCAGTCCCCACCCCGGTCGGCACCTTCGTGTTCAACCCCGGCGTCAACGCCTCCACGAGCATCAGCCGTGCCGAGATCGGCCTGCGTGACATCAACGGCGACGGCCTGGCCGACCATGTCAAATCCACCCGGGACAACGAGCTGCTGGTCGCGGTGAACAAAACCGGCCGCACGAACCTGCTCCGCACGGTGACGCGGCCGTTGGGCGGGAAGATCGATCTGGACTACACCCGTACCGGTAACACGCAGGCGACGCCAGAGTCCCGCTGGGTGCTGTCCCGCACCAGCGTGTCCGACGGTCATCGCGGTGACGGAGCCGATACCCAGCTCACCACCTATCGCTACGAACAAGGGAAGTACGACCGGCTCGAACGCGAGTTCCACGGCTTCGGCAGGGTCGTCACCGAACAGCGTGACCCTGGCGCTGCCGAAGCGCTCTATCGCTCGACCACTGACGAGTACCGCACTGACGGTCCGTATACCCGCGGATTGCTCGCTCGCACCCTCGGCACCGACGGTGCGGGACGGCCGTTCACCGAAACCGTCAACACCTATCAGCTACGCGACACCGCACCGGGCAGCGTGTTCGCAGCTCTGTCCCGGGTGGACAAACGCTTTTACGAAGGTGCCGAGAACCCTGGCAAGTCCACCTACACCGAAATGTCGTACGACGACTTCGGCAACTTGATCCGCTCGTTCGACGCCGCCGACGAAGGCGTCGCCGACGACGTGGAGACCACCTACGGCTACACCGCGTCCGACCCGGCCTGCCGGGCGCGCAACCTGGTCGGTACCGCGAATCTGCTCGAACAGCGCGGCGGCGCCGACCTGTCGCGACACAGGGAATCCACAGTGGATTGCGTGACCGGTGCGGTACGGCAGGTCCGCGCGTACCTCACCTGCACCACATCGGCCGACACCGACCTGGAGTATTACCCGGACGGGAACCTCAAAGCGGTCACCAAACCGGCAGGCAAGTCCGGTCAGCGGTACCGCCTGGAGTACGGCTACGACACGCTCGTCGGCGTCCACATCGAGTCTATTGTGGACAGCTTCGGGCTGCGGTCGGGCGCGACGCACAACCTCAAGTACGGGCAACCGGACCGCACCACCGACCAGAACGGCCAACAGGTGCTGCGCGCCTACGACAGCGTGGGCCGGTTGGACACCGTCACCGGTCCGTACGAGATCGGGTCGGGCAAGGTCACGATCGACTTCGACTATCACCCCGAAGCCATCGTTCCGTATGCCACCACGCGTCACCTCGACCGTGATGCCACGGGTGTCCGTGAGGACACCATCGACACCGTCACCTTCACCGACGGTCTCAAACGCGTTCTCCAGACCAAGAAGGACGCGTCGGTCGCGAACAATCCCGGTGACACCCCCGACCAGGTCATGACCGTCTCCGGCCGAACCAAGGTCGATTTCGCCGGCCGCGTGGTGGAGCAGTATCACCCCGTGACCGAGCCCAAGGGTGACGGCAACACCACGTTCAATGCCGCCTTCGACACCGTGGCGCCTACCCGCACCTCGTTCGACGTGCTGGACCGGCCGGTCAAGACGGTCGCGCCGGACGCGGTCACGACCGACATGGCCTATGGATTCGGACCCGACCGCGCCGGTGTCACCCGGTTCGAAACCATCGCGACGGACGGCAACGGCAAACAGAAGCGCAACTACGCCGACCTGCGCGAGAAGACCACCGCGGTCAAGGAGTTCAACCCGGCCGGTGGACAACCGGTGATCTGGACCAGCTACGGCTACGACGCGCTCGGGCAGATCACCACCGTGGTGGACGACAAGAACAACACCACCCGCTCCGAGTACGACACCCTCGGCCGCCGGACGGTGCTCGACAGCCCCGATGCGGGCCGCACCGAGACGCGCTTCGACCTGGCGGGCAACCCGACGGCGAAGATCACCGCCGGCGGCAAGCAGATCGAGTACGACTACGACCACAGCCGCATCACCGCGGTTCGTTACCCGACCTTCCCGGCCAACAACGTCACCTACACCTATGGCGCATCTGGCGCGCCGGACAACGGCGCCGGGCGGATCACCGAGATCCGCGATGCGGCCGGGACCCTCACTCGTGGTTATGGCCCGTTGGGCGAGACCACCCGGGAGACCCGCACCATCAAGATCGCCGGGCAGGCGGACCGCGGCTACACCACCGGGTGGCGCTTCGACGCCTTCAACCGTGTGCTGCAGATGACCTATCCGGACGGCGAGCTGCTCCGCTACGACTACGACACCGGCGGCCAGGTCACCCGCGCCACCGGAACCAAGAACGGAACCGACTACGTCTATCTTGGTCGCCTCGACTACGACAAGTTCGGCCAGAAGGTGCTGCAGCAAGCCGGTAACGGAGTACGTACCACCTACACCTACGACCAGGCCGACCGCAGGCTCGCCACTCTGAAGTCGAAGACGCCGGGTGCCACCGAGTTCCAGAACCTCGGCTACACCTACGACAACGTCGGCAACATCACGCAGCTGACCAACAGCACGCCACAGAACCCGACGATCGGTGGTCCGAGCAGCCAGACCTTCGGCTACGACGACCTGTACCAGCTCACCTCCGCCAGCGGCCAGTACACGACCAAGAGCAACCAGCAGGACAAGTACACCCTGGCGTTGAGCTACGACTCCATCCACAACACCACCGGCAAGACCCAGCACCACGAGATCACCGGCACGACCACTCAGGCGGCGGCGCTGAACCGCGGGTCCAGTCCTGTGTCGCCGGTCGGTGGCGGCGGAGGGAGCCCGGCGTCGCTAGGCCCGCTGTCCACCGGGCCGATCGAGGCTGCTGGGAGCTACGACTACAAATACGACTACGGGAGCGGAAAACCCCACGCACCGAGCAAGGTCGGCCCGATCACTCATGCCTACGACACGAGCGGAAACCTCACCGACACGGTGAACACCGCCTCGGACGGCAAACGACGCCAGTACGTTTGGGACGAGGAGAACCGGCTCGCCTGCAACCAGGACACCACCACGGCGACAGTCCCTCAAACTCCGGGAGGCTGCCAGGACGCCACCGTCGCCTACACCTACGACGCGGCCGGCGAACGCGTCATCAAACAGGGCGACAGCCTGTCGCTCTATCCCAACCGTGGCTACAGCGAACGTAACGGGACCGGCTTCAAACACATCTTCATCGGCGACAGCCGCCTCACCACCAAGACCGTCGCGGCCGGCGACCCCGAAGACACCCAGTCCTACTTCCACGCCGACCACCTCGGCTCCTCCGGGTACGTCACCGACAGGCAAGGCAACGTCACCGAACATCTCGAGTACATGCCGTTCGGGGAAACCTGGGTGGAGGAGCAGGCAGGCCAGAGCGATACGCCGTACAAGTTCACCGGCAAGGAACTCGACGAAGAGACCGGCCTCTATTACCACGGTGCTCGCTACTACAACCCGAGAACGCAACTCTGGGCGAGCGCGGATCCGGCGCTGCCTGAGTACCTGGACTCCGACGTCGCGGGTGGCATCACCAACCCCCGCAACCTCGCCACCCACACCTACGTGCACAACAACCCGGTCATCCTGACAGACCCCACCGGGAAGAGTCCTTCCGAGCGCACCCCGGGAGTCGGGCAACTGGACGACACTGAGATGGCGCGAATCAATCACCAGTTCAGGGAAGAATTTCCGCTACTTAACGGGCCGCCGAAGACGACATACTACAAAATCCCGGTTACCGTTGCGGAAAAGGCCTTGCTTGAAGGGCTGTCCAACGAAAAGAAGGGCAGATATGTTGAGATCTACTTTGAGGCCATAAACACTACGAAGGCACTTTTCGGAGAATCGTATGACTATGGCAATGGTGAAGATGCGACGCAGGACGGGGCCATCGGCAACGCGTTTCAGCATGCGTACTGGAGCGCCCTGCTGACGGTATACTTCGGTGAGGCGGATGCGAAGAAGTTCACCGACGCTCACGAGATGGAGGAGGGCAACGCCGATAATCGGGGACTGATGGACTTGCACAACAACTGGATAGGCCGGACCATCGGCAAGGGATTCAGTCACGAGCAGTTCGTCAAAATAGTCCCCGGTGGTAGAGGTGTCTATACGGATTACTCGGCTCTCAGCGGTGCGGTCAAGGCTGCGGTCGAAATGGGACGAACGATCATGATGATCGATCCAGAAAATGGAAACAGTCCACTCGTATGGACGGGGCCAAAGGCTTAGTCATCGACTTCGGCCAGGGTGGTGCGCCCATCAACGGGGTGCACCAGCCTGGCCCTTTGGCCTACTCGGGCATCGGCAGGCGACGCCCCCGGCGATACGTTCGCGGCCACCAGCGGTCGGTTGTCCGATCCCCGTCAGGTCATCCGCGCCACCATTCCTGTCAAGGCGATCCCGTGGTCGATCGTGGCACCTGATGGTGGCTGCACGCCCATGACACGGCTGGAAATCACCGACTGGTCCACACCCGGCGCCATAGGTAGCTCTGCGGGCGGGACCGAAGCATCGGGGTGACGGATTCAGTTGAACGTTGACGAGGACACCCACGAACCCGACGGCGGCGCGGACCTGCTCGTCGAGGTCACCTACCTGCTCTGGGCGTTGGTGTACCGGTCTCACACGACGCGACTCGCCGTAGCCGGGTCTCGGTCCGGGGAGGAGCCCGCTCAGGTGGACCACGCTGGTCCCCTTGAGCAACTGAACCTCCACGTCGAGCGTGAATATGCCACTTCGGCTATATTACTGTCATGGCATCTACCTTCGCCGTGCTGGCGGATCCGAGTCGCCGCGAGATCCTCGACCTGCTGCGTGAACGCGAGCAGCCGGTCGGCGACCTCGTCGACCGGCTGACGCTGACCCAGCCGACCGTGTCGAAGCACCTCAAGGTGCTGCGCGAGGCCGGCCTGGTCGAGGTGCGCACGGACGCCCAACGCCGCTGGTACCGCGTCAACCCGCGCCCGCTGGCGGAGGTCGAGGCCTGGCTCGCGCCCTATCGCGCGATGTGGGAGAAGAGCCTGGACGCGCTCGAACGCCGACTCGACGAGATCGAAGGGGACTGACCCGTGGACGCGGAACTGCAGATGATCGAGGGCAAGCCCGTGCTGCGCTTCGAGCGCCGGTTGCGGCACTCGCCGGAGAAGGTCTGGCGGGTGGTCACCGAACCGGCCGAGATGAAGCACTGGTTCCCGGCCGAGGTCACGATCGACGGCCGCACCCTGCGGTTCACCTTCCCGGACGCCGCCCTGGTCGACGCCGACGGCGGCGAGGGCGAACTGCTCGAGTCCGACCCGCCGAAGGTCTTCGCCTTCCGCTGGGCGAACGACGTGTTGCGCTTCGAGATTCTCCCGCAGGCCGACGGCTGCCTGCTGGTGTTCACCGCCGTGGTGTCGTCGAAGCTCTCCGCCGGCCGCGACGTCCCCGGCTGGATCACCTGCCTGGACGCCCTGGTCGCCCACGCCGACGGCACCGAGTTCAAGCCACCCACCGAATGGCTCTCGCGCATCGAGCACTACATCGCGAAGTTCGGCCTCGACGAGGGCACCGACAACCCGGATGGCATCCACTTCGCCCGCGACCTCGTCTGGACCCCGCTCGACGACGTCTGGACCCTCCTCACCGAAGGCGCCACCGACACCGTTCCCACCCGCGCCGCCCACCCCGGCATCACCCCGGGCAGGCTCACCCGCTCCGAAGCACCCCACCTGCTGGAGTACGAGTGGCTCCAGGACGGCGTTCCACAAGGCGTCGTGCGCTGGGAGTTCAAACACGAACACCTGCAGGGCACCACCGTGACCCTCTTCCAAGAGAACGCACACGGCCCCGAAGCCCTCGCCGCCTGGCACGTGCACATGGAACTCTTCTTCGCCGCCACCCAAGGCGACATCCGCTGCCCCTGGCCCACCGCCCGAGAGGAGGAGCTCGCCAAGCGCTACGCCGAGCAGTGACCACGCCGACACCGCTGATCAGCATCCGCTCCTTCCGGCTGCCGACCGTTTCCGGACGATGTGGTGACGGCACCCGCCGCATGTCTGTCCAATATGGACATTTTGCACGGGCCGTGCGCTCCGTGGGCCTCGGCTGAAACCATTCGGCGGTGGTCAGTCGCCCTTGGCCAGCCGGTCGTTGATCCGGCGGGCGAGATCACCGGTGAAGCCCGCGGCCGGCATGGTGTGGCCGAGAGCGGTGACGATCGTGTCGAGATGGGTGTCCACGGTGCCTTCGATCAACGTGGTGAGTGTCGCGGTGGTGGATCGGGCCCGGCTCCACCCCACCGCGATGGTGCCGATTCCGGCCAGCGCCGCGGGAAACCAATGGATCCCTAGGCCGAGGTACAGCACGCCCCAGCCGACGAGCCTGGTGGCCGACCTGAACTGGGATTCGGCCGCCTGCACCGGAGTGCGGACCGTTTCCGGGACCAGTAACCACAAGCGCGGCCACACCAAACCCAGATCGAGTCCGTGGTACTGCCCGGCGATCCGGGCGTTCAGCAGCCGGAACCGCTCGCCGATCCAGGCCGGATGCCGTGGACGGTAGGCGGCTACCGGGTCCACCCCCGCCCTGGCCGCCGCTCGATCGAAGAGCCTGCCGCGTACGGCCACCAACCCCCGTGCGAGCCAGGCAGCAGGCCCGCGCCACGGTCTGGTCCAGACCGCCTCGGCCAGGCTGCCGACCGCCTGCGCGGCCATGGCCGTCGCCGTGGCACCGGCCAGCACGAAGACCGCCGTCGCCGCGACCGGCACGCGCGGCGCCTCCCGCACGATCCAGCCGGTCACCGAGACAAGGTCGAACGCGGAACGGTGGCCCAGCCGGACCGCGCACACCGCCGCGGCGATGAACAGCGCCCCCGGCAGCACGAGGGTCGCGACCCATCGCTCGGCGAGCTTGCCGCTCAGAGACGATAAGAAGGGGTTCATGGCGTCGCGCCGGTCGGAAGCATCGGCTCGTTGTCGAACAAGGCGCAGACGGGCGGGTGCCCGTTGTCGTCCCGATGGTCGTGGCGCATGCACAACCCGCGCGGGCAGCTGTACTCGCCGCGTCCGGTCCGTGGCAGGTGGGTGCTCCGCGTACTGGGATATACGGGCATGCGGTCGGGAGTGCCCGCGTTCCTGGTCGGCTCCGCCGACTCGGCATCGAGCAGGTCGAACTGCCGGCACGCGTCCAACGCCGAACCTCCCGCGCGCACGCGGGAGGCGGTGCGTTCCAGCCGGTCGGTCCACCGGCCGGCGATGGCGGCCTGGCGCAGATCCGGCATGGCGGTGCACCACAGAACGAGCGCTTGTCCCTCGTCGAATGCCGCCACTTCGCCCCTCCCTTGTGCCATCCTGAATCGTCTACCGCACCGTAGTGGGTGGCGAGGGGAGGAGTGAGCATCTCGCTCTTGGAACGCATCCGACGTTGCCTGGAAACAAACGAATCCGACGAGGTCACCACACCCGAGGCCGTGGCAGACGCCGCTCGCTTGGTCGTGCCCGCCATCGGTACCAGCTTGCCTCCCGAGATGCTTCGAGAACTCGGAATGCTGCACTGGCTGCGGCATTGCGCCCTGCCGCCCGGCGGTATCGGGCCTGATATCCAGATCTGTACGGAACTGTTCGCCCCGCTTGCCGAATCCTTCCCCGGTGTGGTGCCACCACCGGTGCTCAGCTGGCTTCAGGAAAACCGCTATCCGGGTTTGACGCCCGCGGAACTCGGTCCGTTCTACGCGTCAGTGATCACCGACGCCGCTTTGACGGCCGCGGATCCCGGCTTGACAGAACTGGGGATAGCCGCGTGTCGAGCCGCCGTCGACGCCGGCGGTGGGGTCGACCGTCCGGCGCACCTGTTCAACCTGATGACGCTGCTGAACCAGCGCTTCGAATGGACGGCCGCCGAGGCGGATCTGGACGATGCCGTGGCGGCGGGCCGCGCGGCACTCGAGTCGGCCGAGCACCCGATCGCTTCGGCGGTCCGGTTTCCCCTCGGGCTCGCTCTGCTCACCCGGTTCGGCATCCGAGGGCGGGAACGGGACCTCACCGACAGCACGGTGCTCCTGCGCGATGTGGCGTCGTCTCTGCCGTCCGGTGACCCGGACCGCGTGGCCTGTCTGTCGCAGCTCGCCTTGGCATTGGAGACCCATTGCAATATCGGCGGTCCGCTCGCCGTGGTCGAGGAGTACGTCGAGGTGACCCGGGAAGTCCTCGCAAGCTGCGCTTCGGACGACCCGGCATTCGGTGAAGCACTCCTGTTGCGAGGCAGTGCCCTGCGGGTCAGGTTCGTCCGTACGGGCGATGCCACCGACATCGCGGAAAGTGTCCGGTACCTGCGGGAGGCGCTGGGGAACCTCCCCGAGGGCTGTGAGTCGCATGTCCCCGCGCTGCTCAACCTCGCAAGCTCGCTCCAGACCCGGTTCTCGTATGCCTCGGTGTTCAGCACACCTGACGGTCCCGACAAGGCCGATCTGGCCGAAGCCATCGCCCTGGCCAGGGAGGCCGACGCGGCCGTTGGAGAAGGCCACCCGTTGAGGTGGGCGGTCGAGGCCACGCTGACGACCGTGCTCCGAGCCGATGACGCGGGCCATGCCGAGGTGACACGGGCGGCAAGAGCGGCCTTGGCGGCTCTGCCCGCGGACAGCCCGCTTCGGGGGACTGCGCTGCTGTCCCTCGGTGAGGCACTTCGCCGCCAGTACCGGGCCTCCGGTGGTGAGGAGTTCCTCCGGGAAGCCGTGGACGTCCTTCGTGAGGCGAAGACGGCCGGCGCAGGCGGTCCGCTCGGCCGGACGCCGATGCTCACGGCCCTCTCGATGGTGCTGTACGAGGCGGTCAAGCTGGCGGACGCCGACGGCGAGATCGATGACGGTGAGCTCGACGAAGCCATCGAGACAACGAGAGCGGCCGCGCAGGACATCCCCGATGACACGGTGATCCGCGGCCAGCAGCTCTGGCAGCTGGCGGAACTGCTGCGGTGGCGCTTCCTGCGCACCGGCCAGGCCACTAATCTCGACGAACGGATCGAGACGCTGCGGGCGACGGTGCCGCTGGCCCCCGACGCCTCCGCGTTGACGCAGTGTTTGTCCGCGCTCGCGGACGCACTCAGCCTCCGGTACAGCCGGAATCCGGACCCCGCCGACCTCGACGAGTCCGTCGCCGCGTTGTGCCGGGCCGTCGAGTCCCTGCCCGCGGACGACCCCCGACTGCCCGACCTGCGGGCGGACGCCGCGTTGGCGCATCTGCAACGCTTCGACGCCAGGGGCGAGCCTGCCGACAGCGAGACGGCGACCCGGCTGATCCGCTCGGCGCTCGCCGCTACCGGCTCCGGCGGCTCAAGTCGCTATCGAATACTCGGCGTTCTTGCCGCGATCCTCAGCTCGACAGCCACCTCCGAGCGCGACCCCGAGAAGCTGACCGAAGCCATAGAAGCCTGCCACGCGGCGACACCACCCGGCGCGGTTCCGAAGGTGTCAGTCACCCTCACCCTGGGCAACGCGCTCATAGCCCGCTACGAGAACACCGGTGCCGAAGCGGACCTGGAGGCGGCGGCCACGACCTTGCGGTCCGCTTTGGCGCACGCGACCGGGTTGAACCGGCTCATGCTCGTGAACAACCTCGTCCAGGTGCTTCGCATCCGCTTTTTCCGCCACGGCGACAAAAGCGCACTGACCGAGGCGATCGACAGGGGGAAGGCAGCCCTGCGGGAAAACCCCGACGCGTTGCTGCTGGCGGGTAATGTCGCGGCCGCACAGACCGACCGGTACGAATGGGCCCGCGACTCCGCCGATCTCACCGAGGCCGTCGACGCACTGCGGTCGGTGTTCGGCCGGGCCCGGCCGGACAGTCCGGATCTGCCGACGCTCCGGTTCTATCTCGGCTATGCCCTCCGGGCCCGTTTCCAGGCCACGGCCTCGATCGCGGATCTGGACGAGGCGATCGCGGTGCTGCGGCCGAGCCTCGCGTCGGCCAGATCGCGCGACCAGAAGGTTCAAGCCGGCATGATGCTGGGAATCGCGCTGTCGCTTCACGGGCAGTGGTCGAACGACCAGGTCGCGCTCGCCGAGGCGAGCGAATTGCTGCGGGTCGCGGCTGACGGGCTACCCGTGGCGAGCCCGGGCCGGAACACGGCCGGGATCTTCTTGGCGAGCACGCTGCGCCTGCGTTTTCTCAACTCCGGAGAGGAGATTCTGCTCGCCGAAGCGATCGAGATCGGCAGGGAGATCGTCCCGCGCACCCAGGACGAGGAGACCAACCGGGCGTACGCACTGATCACGCTGGGCACCCTGCTGGCCCTGCGGTTCGAGCGGACCGGCGACGTCGGGGTGCTGACCGAGTCGATCGAGGTGCTGCGTCGCGGGGTGGCCGCCGCGGGCACGAACAACGCGATAACGGCGAACGCGTTGTCCGAGCTGGCGCACGCACTGCGTGGCCGGTACAGCATCCTGGCGGAGTCCGCCGATCTGGACGAGGCCATCGAGGCCGCGGAGCGCGCCACGACCCTGCCGGGCACGACACCGGCCGAACGGAGTGCCCAGTTCACCGCACTGGCCGTCGGCCTGCTGACCAGATCGCTGGCCACCGGCGATCTCGACGACCTCGACGCAGCCGTCGACCTGGGGCGCGAGGCGGCCCGCGCGCCCAACTGGCACGTCGCTTCGGCGGTCAACCTGATGACGCTGGGACTGGCACTGTGGTCCCGATTCGATCGGACCGGAACGGTTTCCGACCTCAACGCCGCCATCGACGCGTTGTTCGAGGCGGCGGAGGACGCCCATCCCGGGCACATCATGCGGCCCATCATGCTGACCAACCTGTCCAACGCGCTTCGGACGCGGGCGGGTCTGCTCGGCTCGGCCGCAGACCTCGACGCAGCCGTGGACGCCGGGCGATCGGCCGTCGCGACCGCGCCTTCGGACCATCCGGCGGTGTCGATATGCCTGATGAACCTCGGGACCGCGCTGCACATCCGGTACCTGGAAAAGCAGGACACCGCGGACCTCGACGCCGCGGTCGCGGCCTTGAACGAGGCGGTGGACCGCAGCACGCCCCAGAGCCCGAACCGGAGAGAGATCCTGCTGAACCTGGCGGGGCTGCTGCGCACCCGCCGTGACCGGCGTCCGAGCCGGGACGCACTGGACCGGGCCGTCGCACTCGTCCGGGAGGCCATCGCGATCACCGACGTCACGCACTCGATGTACCCGGTGTGCGTCCTCAGCCTCTCGACCGTGCTGCACACCCGGTACGACCGCGGTGGGGACGACGCGGACGCGGCCGAATCGATCGAGTCGGCCAGACGGGCGATAGACAGGATGACCACCGGTGACCCGCGAGTCGCGGTGGCCTGGGTGACGCTGGGAAGGCTGCACGAGCGCAGGCGCGTCGAAGGCCGGCGCGACGCCGACGCCGCGGTCGCCGCCTACCGAACGGCGGTCGAATCTTCCGCTGCCGCACCGACGTATCGGGCGGCCGCGGCCAGATTGTGGGCCGAGTCGGCCGTCCGGCACCGCGATTGGACCTCCGCGACGGAGGCCTTCGGCGTCGCTGTCGCGCTGCTGCCCCATGTGGCCTGGCACGGCATCGAACGCGACGCGCGTGAGCGCAGGCTGACGATGTGGGAAGGCCTGGCTAGATCGGCCGCCGCCGCGGCACTGGAGGCCGGTGACCCCGGCCGTGCTGTGGAACTGCTCGAGCAGGGCCGCTCCGTGTTGTGGTCGCAGGCACTGCAGACCAAGGACGACCTGTCGATGCTGCGGGAACGTGACCTCGCGTTGCACGATCGCCTGCGCGCCGTGGCGACGAAGCTGGCGGCCACGACCGCGCCCGACATTCCGGAGCCCGCCGCCACGACCGATCCGTGGAGCGACCCGAGCCAGCGTATGCAGTCCGACCGGATCAAGCTGGCCGAGGACTGGGACCGGTTACTTGCCGAAGCACGCGCCTTGCCCGGACTGGAATACCTACTGCGGATCCCGCCGCTGGCCACCCTCCGCGAGGGCCTGCCCGACGGTCCCATAGTCCTGCTCAACGTCGACGAAGCCCGATGTGACGCCTTGATCGTGCACCGGGACCGCGACGTCGAGCACGTCCCGCTGCCTGATCTGTCGTACCTGGAGGCCGGACGACGGGCAGAGGGATACCTGCGGGCGTTGAAGCTGCTGGAAAACCCCGGCGGACCCGGCGGCCTCGCCACCACCGGCGCCAAACAAACGGTGCACGCGACCCTGGAATGGTTGTGGGACACCGTCGCCGATCCGGTGCTGACCCGGTTGGGCCACACCGGGCACGATGAGCCGTTGCCACGACTGTGGTGGTGCCCGACCGGATCACTGACCCTCCTCCCGCTGCACGCCGCCGGTTACCACGACCCGGCCGACACCCCCGCCGGACGCACGGTGATCGACCGCGCTGTGTCGTCCTACACACCGACACTGCGCGCGCTGGCGAAGGCGAACACCGCGAGCGCTAGCGAGCCCGCCGACCGACATATCCTCGTGGTCAGCATGCCGGAGACCCCGCCGGTTCCCGGTAGTCCGGACATGTGCCCTCTGCCCGGCGCCCGGGCCGAAGCCGAGTTCATTTCTCGTGCGCCCTCCCTCAACAGCACGTTGCGTGTCGCCGACGCCGCCACCCACGTCGCGACAACCGCCGACCTGCGCACCCATGCCTACGCACATTTCGCCTGCCACGGCGGGCAAAACCTGCGGCAACCGTCAACCGGCAGCCTCTACCTGTGGGATAAACCGCTGACCGTGCTCGAGGTCGCCGAACTGGATCTCGAGCACGCCGAACTGGCCTACCTGTCGGCCTGCAGCACGGCGATCGGTGGCACGAATCTGCCCGACGAGGCCATCCACCTCGCCGCGGCGCTCCAGCTCGCGGGTTACCGGCAGGTGATCGCGACCCTGTGGACCATCACGGACCGGACCGCGGCCGAGGTGACCGAGATGATGTACACCGGACTGCTCGGACCTTCGGGTCTGCGTCTCGACGACACCGCCCACCTGCTCCACCGCACCGTGCGCGCCTTGCGCGACTCGGCCCCCCGCAACCCGGCCATCTGGGCGCCGTATGTCCACTTCGGACCGTGACGGAACTGGTTCTGACCAGCACAAAACGCCTGCGCGGCAGAGGGGGCGTTCAAAGCTCGCACGTGAGCCTGAACGCCCCCTCGTGAGCTGGCCGCTCAGGACTGCCGGGGCTGCTCGCGCCACCAGCGCTGACCGGCTTCGGGCAGCGTCGAGATCGGGTCGTAGTAGGGGTAGCGGCGCTGTAAGGCTTCGGGGTCCTCGTGCTCGATCCCGGTGCGGTAGTTCTTGGTCCAGTAGGAGATCCCGAGCTCGCGGTCGTACTCGGCGAGCTGGTGCACCCAGCGCTTCCCGACGTAGGGCACGTCGCACACGATGCGCGGCGTCGCGTAACCCGGCAGGTAGCCCATGATCGCGTGCTGCAGTTCCTGTGCCTCGTGCACGGAAACCCGCCAGTGCTCGGCGTTCGGGATCATGTCGCACATGTAGAAGTAGTACGGCAGGATGTTCGCCTCGCCCTGCAGCGCGAAGCACAGGTCCAGCAGTTCGGCGGGGGTCGCGTTGACGCCCTTCATCAGCACGCCCTGGTTGCGCACGTCGCGGACGCCGACGTCCAGCGCGGTCCTGGCGGCCTCGGCGACGAGCGGGGTCACCGACTGGGCGTGGTTGACGTGGGTGTGGATCGCGAGGTTGACGCCGCGGCGCTGCGCGGTGCCGGCGACGCGTTCGAGGCCTTCGACGACCTTCGGCTGGATCCAGTGCTGCGGCAGGGCGGCGAGCGCCTTGGTCGCGAGCCGGATGTCGCGGACGGTGTCGATGTCCATCAGCCGCATGAGGAACGACTCCAGCTGCGGCCACGGCACGTTGGCGACGTCGCCGCCGGAGACCACGACGTCACGCACGCCCGGGGTCTTCTTCAGGTACTCGATCATCGCGTCCTGGCGGTCGACCGGTTTGAGCGAGAGCTTGTGCTTCTCGATCTGTTCGGTGGAGTTGCCGACCAGGTCCATCCGGGTGCAGTGCCCGCAGTACTGGGGGCAGGTCGAGATCATCTCGGCGAGGACCTTGGTGGGGTAGCGGTGCGTCAGCCCCTCCACCACCCACATCTCGGCCTCGTGCAGGGAGTCCCGTTCGGAGTGCGGGTGGCTCGGCCACTCGGTGTCGCGGTCGCTGCGCACCGGAAGCATGTAGCGGCGGATCGGGTCGGCGTACCAGGCCTCGGTCACCTTCGCCGGGTCGGTGCCCGCGTTGGGCGCCATCGTGTTGATCATCTGCGGAGGCAGCAGCATCGACATCGTGGCCATCTCGCGCTGGTCGGCGAGCATGTCCTCGTAGAAGCGCTCCTCGAGCTGGTCGCCCATCAGGGCGCGCAGTTGCTTGGCGTTGCGGATGCAGTGCACTCGCTGCCACTGCGCGTCACGCCACTCTGCCTCGGTCACGTCGTGCCAGCCGGGGAAGCGGCGCCAGTCGGGTTCGATCAGCTCGACCCGGGTGTAGTCGTAGGGCTGATCGTAGGCGGCCACCGGCGAGGTCGGTTCCTGGATCGCAGTCACTTGTACTCCTCGTCGTCGGAAACGCGTGAAAATATCCTGTCACATCGTTCGGAAGACGTAAATATTCCTGTCTTGCGTGGTGTGTCGAAATCTCGCCGACCCGCTGGTCGCGCGGTCGCGCGCACGCTGCAAACTCGGGAGCGTGACGAACGCGCGAACCACGCTCCTGCTCGGCGGGCGTATCTACAGCCCCTCGGCCCCCGACGCCACCGCGATGGCGATCACGGGCGGCACCGTCGTCTGGGTGGGGCAGGACGGCCCGGCCAAGGCCCTGCATCCCGATGCCGAGGTGGTCGACCTCGACGGTGCCTTCGTCGCGCCCGCGTTCGTCGACGCGCACGTCCACGCCACCGCGACCGGCCTCCACCTCACCGGGCTGAACCTCGCGAACGTCCGCGGCGCCGGCGAGCTACTCGCCGCGGTCCGCGATGCCGTCCGCCCCGGCCAGGTGCTCGTCGCGCACGGGTGGGACGAATCCCGCTGGACCGACGGCAGGCTACCCAGCCGAGCGGAGATCGATGAGGCCTCGAACGGGGCGCCGGTGTACCTGAGCCGGGTCGACGTCCACTCGGCGCTCGTCTCCAGCGCACTCGTCGCGCTCGCCTCGGGTGTGCGCGAGGCGCCGGGCTGGTCGGCCGACGGCCCGCTGACCCGTGATGCCCACCATCTCGTGCGTGCGGCGATGCGCGAGGCGATCACTCCGCAGCAGCGCCGCGGCGCCCAGCGTGCCTTCCTCGCCGAAGCCGCCGCGCGCGGAGTCGTCAGCGTCCACGAATGCGCGGGCCCGGACATCTCCGGCGCCGAGGACCTCACCGACCTGCTCGCGCTCGCCGCCGAACCCGGACTGCCGGAGGTCGTCGGCTACTGGGGCGAACGCGGCGGCATCGACACCGCCCGGGCGCTCGGTGCCAGGGGAGTCGCGGGCGACCTGTTCGTCGACGGCGCGCTCGGCTCCCGCACCGCCGCCCTGCACGAGCCGTACACCGATGCCCACGGCACCTCCGGAACGCTCTACCTCGACGCCCCCGCCATCGCCGAGCACATCAGCGCCTGCACCGAGGCAGAGCTCCAGGCCGGTTTCCACGTCATCGGCGACGCCGCCGTCGCGGAGGTCGTCGAAGGGTTCCGGCTCGCGGAGAAGACCGTCGGACGCCGGGCGCTGGCCGCCCGTCACCACCGGCTCGAACACGTCGAGATGATCGACGCCGACCAGGCGAAGGCGCTGGCCGGCTGGGGTGTCGTCGCATCGGTCCAGCCGCAGTTCGACGCGGAATGGGGCGGCGCGCACGGCATGTACACCGACCGCCTCGGCGCGGAACGGGCCGCGAAGCTCAATCCCTTCGCCGCTATGGCCGCCGAAGGGCTCCTGCTCGCCTTCGGTTCCGACGCCCCTGTCACGCCGGTCGACCCGTGGGCCACCGTCCGCGCCGGGACCTATCACCGCACGCCGGGCTCGGGCCTGTCCGCCCGCGCGTCCTTCACCGCCCACACCCGCGCGGGACACCGCGCCGCCGGGGTCAACGACGGCGTCACCGGCAGCCTGGTCCCGGGCGCCCCCGCGCACTACGCGATCTGGGACGCCGAAGACCTCGTCGTCGCGACACCGGACTCGCGCGTGCAGCGCTGGTCGACCGACCCGCGCGCGGGTGTGCCCCCGCTGCCGAACCTCGCGGAGGGGGCGACGCTGCCCCGGTGTCTGCGCACGGTCCGCGGCGGACAGGTCATCCACGATCTGTTCACCCGCACGGCCTAGGGTTCAGTAGTGTCCACGACCGTGACCGACCCGGACCCCGAAGCGGCACCCCGGAAGCGCTTCTCCCGCGCCTGGCTTGTGCGTTTCCTCGTCGCCGCGGCGTCGGGATTCACGCTGTACCTCAGTTTCGCTCCGCGTCCGCTGTGGTGGCTCGCGCCGCTGGCGTTCACCGGCTTCGCCCTGGTGGTGCACGGACGGAGGTTCCGGGGTGCGTTCGGTTACGGGTTCGTGTTCGGGATGGGATTCTTCCTCCCGTTGCTGACGTGGCTGCTGGACTTCCTCGGGCCGGGCTTCGGGCCGTGGCCGTGGCTCGGGCTGGCGATGGCACTGTCGGTGTACCTGGGTTTCGGCGGGGCTTTCGCCACCGTGGTGTGGAGGCTGCCGCTCGGACCGCTGTGGGCGGCACTGGTGATCATCGCGCTGGAGACACCGCGCACCTGGTTCCCCTTCGGTGGCTTCCCGTGGGGTCGCGTCGCGTTCAGCCAGCCTGAAGGCGCCTTCGTTTCGCTGGCCTCGATCGGCGGCGCGCCGCTGGTCGGTCTCGCCGTCGTGGCGACCGGGTTCGGCCTCGCGGCACTGTGCCTGCGGCTGAAGGGCGCGGACCCCCGGCGTTCCCTGGTGGCGGCGTCGGCGCTGACCTTGGTGCCGGTGGTGGCGGGCCTCGCGGTGTGGCCGACGATCGGCACCGAAGCCCAGGACGGCGAACTCACCGTCGCCACCGTGCAGGGCAACGCCCCGGACATCGGCCTCGCTCTAGAAGGCCGCCGCGACGAACTCCGGAACAACCACCTCGCCGAGAGCGCCCGCCTGCTGGACAAGCTCAAGGCGAGCAACACCAAGGTCGACCTGCTCGTCTGGCCCGAGACCGCGATGGCCATGCGCACCGGCGACGCCGGCGTCGATCAGATGGTCCGCGACTACGGCACACAGGCGATCATCGGCGCGCTGGTCCGGCTGCCCGACGGAAGCGCGCAGAACTCGGCGCTCGTCTGGGATCCGGTCACGGGGCCTGGGCAGCGCTACGCCAAGCAGCAGCTCGTCCCGTTCGGTGAATACGTCCCGGCCCGTGAGCTCGCGAAGCTGGTGACACCGTTCGTCGACAGCGTGGCGAACATGACACCGGGTGACGGCGCCAACGCCGCCCTGTCGGTCGCGGGCACCAAGGTCGGCGTCTTCATCTGCTACGAGACCGCGTTCGACTACCCGGCCCGCGAATCGGTCGCCGACGGCGCCGAACTGCTCGTCGTGCCCACCAACAACGCCTGGTACGGGCCGGGGGAGATGAGCTACCAGCAGCTGGCGATGTCGCGGCTGCGGGCGGTCGAGCACGGGCGCGCGGTGATCGTTTCCGCCACCAGCGGGGTCAGCGCGATCGTCGCGCCGGACGGTTCGATCACGGCCTCCACCAGCCTGTTCACCGCAGACTCCCTGGTGGGGCGCGTACCGCTGAGGCAGCAGACTACGCTGTCGGATCTACTCGGTGTGACGACGGAGTACGGGCTGCTCGCCCTGGCGATCGCCGGGGTTACCGGCGGGTACGTGCTGCGTTTCCGCACCCGGCGCGCGAGCGCCGCCAAGGCAACGAGGGAAGCGGCGGGCTGACCCGCCGGAACACGGAGGAAAAGCGGATGGCGCAGGCGCCACGGGGGGCCCAGGGAATCGACCCGGTGCTGGTGGTGGTCCCGACGTACAACGAGCGGGAGAACATCGGCCCGATCCTGGAACGCCTGCTCGAAGCACTCCCGGAGGTCAACGCCCTCGTCGTGGACGACGGCAGCCCGGACGGGACCGGCGACGTCGCCGACGAGCTCGCGAAGGCCGACGAGCGGATCCACGTCATGCACCGGACCGAGAAGGCCGGCTTGGGCGCCGCGTACGTCGCCGGTTTTCGCTGGGGTCTCGCTCGCGACTACGCCACCATCGTCGAGATGGACGCCGACGGCTCGCACGCGCCGGAAGACCTGCCGCGGGTACTGGCCGCGCTCGAGGACGCGGATCTGTCCATCGGCTCCCGGTACGTTCCCGGCGGCAGCACGGTGAACTGGCCGTTCCAGCGCAAGGCGCTGTCCTGGGTGGCGAACCTCTACGCGAGGATCGCGCTCGGCACGAAGATCAAGGACATCACCGCGGGTTTCCGCGCGTACCGCCGCACGGTGCTGGAGAAGCTCCCGCTCGACGAGATCGCCTCGCGCGGCTACTGCTTCCAGATCGACCTGGCGTTCCGCACGGCGCTCGCCGGGTTCGAGGTGGTCGAGGTGCCGATCACCTTCACCGAGCGCGAGGTCGGCCAGTCGAAGATGAGCGGTTCGGTCGTGCGCGAGGCGATCGTCCTGGTCGGTCTGTGGGGGCTCAAGCGTCGCTGGCAGCAGCTTCGCGGGCTGGCCAAGAAGGGCTGACCCCCAGCACGCTCACGCCGAGCTTCCCCAGCTCCTTCACCGTCGGCTCGTCCGGGGCCGCGTCGGTGATCACACCCGCGACGTCGGACAGGGGGAGCACGGTGAACGGCGAGGCCGCGCCGATCTTCTCCGAACTGGCCAGCACGTAGGTGTCGGCGGCCCGTTTGGCGAGGGTGCGTTTCATCGCGGCCTCGTCGGAGTCGCCGGTGGTGAGCCCGGTCTCGGGATGCACGCCGGTGACGCCGAGGAAGAACAGGTCGGCGTTGATGCCCTCGGCCGCCTCGGCCGCGGCCGCCCCGCAGGTGACGGCGGAGTGCTTGAAGAGCCGTCCGCCGATGAGGAACACCTCGACCTTCGGATGCGTGACGAGTGCGGCCGCGACCGTGGGGCTGTGCGTGACGATCGTCGCTTCGAGGTCGACGGGGAGCGCCTTCGCCAGCGCGAGCGCGGTCGTGCCGCCGTCGAGGATGACCGTCGATCCCAGGTGGATCAACGCTGCTGCACGTTTCGCGATCCTCTCCTTGCCCGCGACGCTGACCGCCATGCGCGTCGCATAGTCCGCGGTGGCCGGGGAGACCGGCAAGGCTCCGCCGTAAACCCGCTGACAGAGCCCGGCGTCCGCGAGTTCTCGCAGGTCACGGCGGATGCTGTCCTCCGATATGCCGAGCTCGGCGGCGAGATCCTTGGCCACGATGCGGCCTTCGGTCTTCAGTCGTTCCAACAGCAGGTCTCGTCGTTGCGCAGCCAACATGTGCACGTTCCTCCTTGTTCCTGCCGATTGTTGCACACTATGCTCCGCCGCATGAGCAAACCTTTGATGATCCTCATCGCCGGACCGTTCCGCTCGGGCACCGGCGACGACCCCGAACTCCTCGCCCGCAATCTCGCCCGGCTCGAAGAGGCCGCCTGGCCGATCTTCCGCAGCGGGCACGTGCCGATGATCGGCGAGTGGGTCGCGCTCCCGGTACTGCGCGGCGCCGGCGGGAAGACCGTCGCCGACCCGATCGCGAAGGAGATCATGTATCCGACGGCCGATCGCCTGCTGCACCACTGCGACGCCGTTCTGCGGCTGCCGGGTGATTCCGCCGGGGCCGATCAGGACGTCGCCATCGCGCTCTCCCGTGGGCTCGCGGTCTATCACCGCGTCGAAGACATCCCGGGCTATCAAGCCGCGTAATGCGTACTACTGTTCGCCGGGGCCGCCCGCACTCCGGCGTTCCTCGCCTCCGACGGCGCCATGGGCATCACCGGGACCTTCGTCCACGTGACCAGCATGTTCCTTAGCTGACCGGAGTTCGGCGAGGACCGCGCGGATCGCCGGGCTCGCCTCGGCGCTGCGGCGCCACGCCGCGTGCACCTCGCGCGTCGGCGGGCGCCGCAACGGCCGGACGACGAGCCCCTCGGCCAGGGGCGGGCGCGCCAGCCGCGGGATCAACGCGAGGACCTCGCCCGAGGCGACCAGCGACAACTGCGTGGAGAAGTCGTCCACCAGATGCCGGACGTCGGGCTCCTCGGGCAGCCCGGCGAACAGGCGCCGGAACCACTGGTGGCAGACCGTGCCAGGCGGACTGGTGACCCACGCGTGCCCGGCCAGGTCGGCGCCGTCGAGCGGCGGCTCCGTTCGTTCCAGCGGATGGGTCCCGGCCATGACGACGTCGCCGAGGTCGGTGTGCACCAGGCGTCGGGACAGGGCGGTGGAGAGCGGGACGGGCAGGCCGTCGGCGTCGTGCAGGAGAGCGAGGTCCGCGGTTCCGGCGTCGACGCTGTGCAACGCCTGGTCGGGGTCCTGCTCCGTGATGTGCAGCCGGAGGTCGGGATAACGCTCCAGCAACCGCGGGTGAACCGGGGCGAGGAGACCGCGGATACCCGTCGAGAACGCGGCCACTCGCAGAACGCCGCGAGGCGCGCCCTCCGCCACCGACTGGGCGGCCTCCGCACAGCGTTCGAGCGCCTGGAACACCTCCAGAGAGGAGTCGACCACGGCCTGACCTGCCGGAGTGAGCACGACTCCACGCCCAGCCGGAGCGAGTACGGGCATCCCGATCTGGCGCTCCAGCCGTTTGATCTGCTGCGACACCGCCGACGCCGTGAATCCCAGCTCGTCCGCCGCCCGAGCCAACGTCCCCAGCGCGGCCACCGACCGCAGTGCCCGCAGCGCTCCGACCTCGATCATGAAGCCAGGCTACGCAATACCGGTCAAAAACCATCGCTGGACCGCAGGTATCGGGCGCCGACAGGATCGACCGCATGACCGAGACCCTCTTCGGCTCCAACCTCGTCGCCATGGTCACCCCGATGGAACCCGGCGGCGCACTCAGCGAACCCGGCCTCACCAGCCTGGTCGACCACCTGCTGGACACCGGTTGCGACGGCATCGTCGTCGGCGGGACCACCGGCGAAGCCCCAACCCTGACCGACACCGAAACCGCCCGGCTCGTCCGCACCGTGGCGACCCACGCCGGGAACCGGGCACGCGTGATCGCCGGCGTCGGCACCTATGACACCGTCACCTGCATCCGGCGCGCGAAGGAAGCCGAGGCGGCCGGCGCCGACGCGCTCCTGCTCGTCTGCCCCTACTACTCCAGGCCGACGCAAGCCGGGATCGTGGCGCACTGCCTTGCCGTGGCCGACGCCACCGAGCTGCCCGTGATGCTCTACGACGTCCCTGCCCGCACCGGGACGGCCATGGACGCGGCGACCCTGATCGAGCTCGCCCGCCACCCCAGGATCCGCGCCGTGAAGGACGCCAAAGGCGACCTGTTCGAGGCGATGTCCGTCATGGCGCGCACACAGCTGGCCTACTACTGCGGCATCGACGAACTCAACCTGCCGTACCTCGCCTCGGGCGCCACCGGCCTGGTCAGCGTCGTGGGCAACGCCTACGCCGACCGGAACGCGGAACTCATCGCCGCCGTCCGTAGGGGAGACCTCGACACCGCGCGAACGGTCAACGCCGCGCTGCTTCCCTTGGCCGACGCGGTCATGCGCACTTCGCAGGGAGCGATCATGGCCAAGGCGGCACTGGTCGAGCTCGGTGTCATCCCGCATGCGACGGTCCGGCTCCCTCTGCTCGAATCACCGCCAGAACACTTGCGGCGGCTTCGCGTCGCCATGGCGCCTGCGCTGAGTCGGTCAGGTCTCGTGAGTGGTTAGGACGGTTCTAACCACTCACGAGATCCCCGAGACACGGCGAAGCCCCCGCGGAGGGAGGTCGCGGGGGCTTCGCCGGTTCGTGGTGGGGCTAGCTACTTGTGCCGTGCGTCAGGCGGACCGGGTGGTCCTGCGTCCCTTCAGCTCGGCGAGACGTTCGTTGAGCAGATCTTCGAGCTCCGGGATCGAACGGCGCTCCAGGAGCATGTCCCAGTGCGTCCTCGGGGGCTTGACCTTCTTCTGCTCCGGCTGCCCGCCGTCCACGATCTCGGACTCGCTGCCGTGCAGCCTGCACTCCCACACCGAAGGGATCTCGGCGTCGTCGGAGAAGGGCACCTCGAACTCGTGGTTCTTGGGGCAGGCGTAGCGCACGGTGCGCCGAGGCGCGAGGTCGTGGTTGCGGTCGGTCTCGTAGCTGACCGCTCCCAGCCGGCTTCCACGGAGAACACGGTCGGCCATGATGGGGGTCCTTTCAGTCAGCTCCGGGTGGAGCCAGGGTGATGCTCACCCTATGCAACGACGATGAGGGCCAGAGGATTCCCTGGACAGCATGTCCTTGCTCACGATGAGCTGTGTCACCCGGTGGCAACAGCTTCTCCTAGTAGGAGTGGTTTCGCGCTCTGGCGTGACGTCAATACGGCCATCTTGGTGCGGATATCCCCCAGATGGGCTAGTAGTACGCCTGTCACGTCAACCGTAACTGACCGTGTTGGGCCGAGGTGGGGCCCAGGTCGCCCAGTCGAAAGTGGCGACGGCACAATACCTGATAACGGACCGTGTTCGGTTCGCCCTCAGAACGTGATGTCGATGAAGATTCAACGAACATTTGTTCGGTATCCGCCACCACCACGGTGTCCCCGGCACGCAGCACCTCACCATCGGACACCCGCGCGTTGAACCGCCCCGTCTGCCCGCACCAGCACAGCACCTCGACCTGAACCGGTTGCAGCTCGTCCGCCAGCTCGAACAACCGCGCCGCACCGGGGAACAACATGCTCCGGAAATCCGTCGCGATCCCGAAGCAGTACACGTCGATCTGGACGTCATCGGCCAGTTCGGCCAGCTGATCCACCTGATCGGGCGACAGGAACTGCGCCTCGTCGACGATCAGGTAGTCCACATGCCGCCCGGCCGCCCACTGCTCACGCACCAGCAACCGCAGGTCGGTCTCGTTCCCCACCTCGGTCGCCTTGCGCGTCAACCCGATCCGGCTCGTGATCTGCGGCTCACCGGACCGGTCATGCCGCACCAGCACCATCCCGCGACGACCCTGCCGCGCGTGGTTGTGGTCGATCTGCAACGCCAGCGTCGACTTCCCGCAGTCCATCGGCCCGTAACAGAACTTCAGCTTCCCGACGACCGGCACACCCCGCCGTGAACCCGCCACCGGCACCGACGACAACGCGTCCGTGGGATCCGGGCCACTCTCCTTCAGTACGGTCACGACGCCCGACCCTATCGGCACGCTCCGCCCTCACAGCACCGCCGGTGGTCGGTTACCCGCCGCCTCGATCGCCCGGCGCACCGGCACCAGCCACACGAACACGAAACCGAGCACGAAGAAGATCACCAGCGCGATGATCGCGTACCGGAACGAGCCGGTGATCTGCCCGACCGCCGCGAACAGCAGCGGACCGAGCCACGACGTCCCCCGCTCGCCGACCACGTACAGCGAGAAGTACTGCGCGTCCTTCCCCTCCGGGATCATCTGCCCGAACAACGACCGCGACAACGCGTTCGTCCCGCCGAGCACCAGCCCGATCCCGACCGCCACCGCGTAGAACTGCAACGGCTGACCGGCCTCGATGAAGAACGCGAAGCACAACACGGCCACCCAGGCCACCAGACTGCCCAGAATCGTCTTCTTCGCCCCGATGCGCGCCGCGATCGCACCGTGGATCATCGCCCCGGCGTACGCCAGGAACTGGATCACCAGGATCGTGACGATGAGCACCTGGGTGCTGTACTTCAGCTCGTCCTTGCCGTACTGCGCCGACACCGCCACCACCGTCGTGATCCCGTCGGTGAAGACCAGGTAGCTCCCGAGGAACGCCAGCGTCAGGGGATAGGCCCTCGCGTCCTTGATCGTCCGCTTCAGCTCCTTGAACCCGGCCGTCAACACCGACAGGCCCCGCTCACCCGACTTCGGCACATGAGTCTGGGGGAGCGCCCGCACCGCCGGGATGGTGAACACCGCCCACCAGATCCCCGACGTCAGGAAGCAGATCCGGACGGCGAGCGACTCGCTCACCCCGAAAGCCTCGTGCCCGAGGAAGAACCCGAGCTGCAGCGCCAGCGCCAGACCACCGCCGAGATACCCGAAAGCCCACCCCCTCGACGACACCGCGTCCCGCTCGTCAGGCTCCGCGATGTCCACCAGGAACGAGTAGTAGACGACCAGCGCACCGCCGTAACCGATGTTGGCCAGGATGAACGTCCATACCCCGACCTCCCAGTTCGTCCCCGCGATGAAGAACATCAGCGCCGACGCCACCGCGCCCAGGAACGCGAACCCACCGAGGATCCGCCGCTTGTGCCTGCTCCGGTCCGCGATCGCGCCGGCGATCGGCAGCACCAGCACCTGCGTCACCGTCGCGATCGACAGCAGATACCCCCACAGCGAACCCGCGGGGAACTGGAGCCCGAACAAAGAGACATCGCAGTTCTGAAGCGTGCTCGAGGCTCCACTCGAATCGGTGCACGCCCTGTCCCCGTTAAGGGTGAAATTCGCCTTCGCGTCCGCGGACGCGATCTCGCTCAAATAGAGCGCTCCGAAGACGGTGATCACCGACGAATAGAACGGCGAATTGGCCCAGTCGTAGAGGTACCAAGCCCGCCACACCCGCTTGCGTTCACGGGTCACGGCCACCGTCATGCACTGCTCCTGAAGTCGAGAACATCGAGGTCAGCGGGAGACTACTGGTGATCACACCCACGTGTCCGGCACGAGTCCGGACCGTGTTCGTTTCGACGCGGGACGAACCCTTGCCGGACACCTTTCCGGCCATCGTCGGCGTGTCGCTGCCACGATCCGCGTGTGTTTCGTGTGAGGCTGGTGAGCGATTTGTGACTCTTGTGAAGCACGGGACTGATACTTACTGTTCCGCTCATGAGGACCCATCGCCTTCGCACAGCACACCGCGTAGTGGCGAGAACGCTCCTGCTCGCCCTCGCCGTGACGGGCCTGCAGATCGCCACCACCGGATCCGCCGCCGCGGATCCCCACGGCTCCCACTGGGCCAAGCTCCGCATGTGTGAATCGAGCGGGCGCTACAACATCAACACCGGCAACGGCTACTACGGCGCCTACCAGTTCGACCTGCCCACCTGGCGCAGCGTCGGCGGCCAAGGGCGCCCCGACCAGGCCACCCCCCGCGAGCAGGACTACCGGGCCCTCTACCTCTACCGCATGCGCGGCTGGCAACCCTGGGAATGCGCCGGCAAGCTCGGCTTCCGCAACGACAGTGACGGCCGCAGCAAACGCGTCCCGTCCTATGCCGACTCCGCCTACATCGGCGGGGGAGGACAACCCGCCCCGCCGCCTCCGCCCAAGCCGAAGCCCACCCCGCCCGCACCGCCCGGCGGACCCAAACCCGCCTGGCCCGGCGTCGTCTACGCCTACGGCGACTGCGCCGCACCACTGAAGCAGTTCCAGCTCCGGATGAACGCCTTCGGCTACGGCTTCACCGGAACAGGCTGCTACTACGACAAAACCCGCGAAGCCGTCCTCGCCCTCCAACGGGCCAACGGCATCAACGACTCAGGACGGCTCGGACCCAAGACCTGGGACGCCGCCTGGAATGGCAAAGCACCCCGCTGACCCCCGCGTTTAGTCCTCTGAATGCGCTCGCAACGCATTCAGAGGACTAAACGCGGATCAGGAAGGCCAAGCGCCGCGTTCCCGAAGCACCTCACGCAGCAGATCCGGCCGGTCCGTCACGATCCCGTGCACCCCCAGATCCAGCAACAGCCGCATCTCCGCCGGATCGTCCACCGTCCACGTGTGCACCTCGAAACCCCCACGCGTCGCCTGCCGCAGGAACGCCCGGTCCACCACCTTCAACCGCCCCTGCCGCACCGGCACCTGCGCCATCGCACCCCGCGACAACGCCCGCAACGACACCAGCGGGAAGAACCCGTTCGCCCACATCACCGCCACCGCACGCGGCCCCATCGCGGTCACCAGCTTCGGCCCCGCCAGCTTCCGGATCCGCGCCAGCCGCGCGTCGGAGAACGACGCCGCGGCCACCCGGTCGTACGCACCGGTCCGCTCGATCGCCCGCACGAACGGCGCCACCGCCTCGTTCGACTTCACATCGATGTTGAACCGCGCCTCCGGCAACTCCTCGAGCACGTCCTCCAGCCGCGACAACGGCACACGGCCACCCACCTTGACCGTCCGCAGCTGGGCCCACGTCTGCCGGGAGATCAACCCCGCGCCGTCCGTCGTCCGATCCAACGACGCGTCGTGATGAACCACCACCACACCATCCGACGTCGCGTGCACGTCCGTCTCCAGATAGCGATAACCCTCCGCCACCGCCTGCTGGAATGCGGGCAGCGAATTCTCCAGTCCTTCCAGGTCACCGAGGTGCCAGCCCCGATGGGCGAAGGCACGCGGTAGCGGGTCGGCGAGGTACGGGAACAGTGTCGGCACCCCACTAGTGTGCACTTCGGTCGTGGCCCCGGCATGATCGCCGGATGGCCAGCTAGGGTCTGACCCGTGAGGGAAGTGGCCGAACACCCGAAGACGCCCGCCGAAGAGGTGTCCGAGCTACGCCGCGCCGGCGCACCCAAACACTGCGGATGGTGCGGCCGACGGCTCGAACAGGGCGGCAACGTCGGCAGGCGCCGCCGCTACTGCGGGCAATCCTGCCGCCAGCGCGCCTACGAACGCCGCACCGCCCTCCAGCGCAGCGGCCTCCCCGAAGACGCGGTCGTCCTCTCCGACACCGAGATCGCCACCCTGCAGGACCGGCTCTTCCAACTCCGCTGCGCCGCCGAAGACGTCGTCACCGCGGCCGACGACGGCGCTTCCGTCGCCGAACTCCGTGGACTCGCGGGCGAAATCGCCCAGGCCGCCAAGGACCTCGAACAACTCCGCTGAGCTACACGATCCCGTCCAGCGCGCGGTACGTCCGGTTGCTCGCGGCCGCCGCACGCTGCTCACGTCCCGTCGCCTCGATGTAGTTCTGACTGGTCGCGAGGCTCGCGTGCCCCAGCAGGGCCATGATCTCCGACGCCGTCGCGCCGTCCTCCGCCAGCCGTGTCGCGAAGGTGTGCCGCAACGCGTGGAGGTTCGCCCCGACCGGCACACGGTCGTGCAAGCCTGCCCACCGGTAACAGGATTTGACGAGGTACTCCAGCGCGCCGCGGCCGATCGGCTCACCCGCACGATCCCGGAGGAGGGGAGTGGAGGGCCCGAACCGCTGCTGCGGAAACCGGCGGCGACAGGAGGCCAGGTACTCCTCGATGATCTTCTCCATGATCGGCTGCACCGGGATCGACCGGTCGCGGCTTCCCTTGCCATGGACGTGCAACCGCATCTCGCCCTGACGGCCGACCAGCGAACGCGCGGTCAGCGCCCGCATCTCCGCGGCACGCAGCCCGGCGACCAGTCCCAGCGCGATCACCAGGACGTCCCGCTCTGGCCACGGATCCCTCGTACGACGTGAGCCGTCGGCGGCGGCCGCGAGCAACTGCTCCGGGGTTTCCTCACCCCGCAACGGTTTCGGCGTCAGCGGAGGCGCCTTCGGCCGGGCGACCGCGCCCATCGGATTGCCCGCGAGCAGCCCGTCGGACACGCAGAAGGTGAGGAACTGATTCCAGGTCGACCAGGCACGGAGCACCGAACTCTTGGCGTGAGTGTCCGCGAAGGCACCGAAGGCGTTGCGGAGCGCCTGGGCGGTGAGCATCTCGACAGTGAGTTCGTCAGGGGAGCGGCCCAGCTCGCGGAGCAGGAGAGCGGTGATGCCGGCGAGGTCGCGGCGGTAGGCGTCGGTGGTGTGAGGCGAATCCTTACGGGGACGACGTGCGGCGAAAAAGGCTTGCTGTGCCTCGGAAACCCTCATGAACATCTTGTACCGCATGGCACCGACAGTCTTACACTCGGTTATATTCAGTTTCATGCATAATAGTGATTATGCATGAAACGGAGTGATGGGTCCGGAAACCCCTTGCGGGGGATCCTGGTTCACTCGCCGCTCCGGGCGCCATAACCGGTTCGCTCTTGACGCCCTGAATGACTCGTTGCATGACGCCCCTGGCGACCGCCTCGAACCCGAGCCATCACCAGCGAGGCCGGCTGGCTCGAAGTGATCTATCCGCGCCGGACGCCTCCGTTGATCGTCTGCGGCCTCCGAGGTCCCTATCGATTCGTCACAGTGACGTATTAAGGCTGGGTGATCGGACATCCGTTTCGCGTCCCCGGGGGCGCCTTGGGTCGTCACGGGAGACCTGCTTGGGGGCCCCGGAAGCCGAAGGAAGCCATGTCCGCATCTGACGCGACGAAGGACGCCTTCACTGCATGACATGCGACGAAGGACGCTTTCAGTCCACCTCGGGACCCCTCTCGACCATCGTTATCCAGGTCGGCCAAAGTGCCGATAATGTACATTATGTCAAGTAAGGTGCTGCGGCGCCTCCTCGCCTGCGGCGATAGGTCGTGTTCCGACCTCCTCAAGCTCTCGCCTGATTCATGAACCGGATTTACGCCCGGCGCCCCACGGGTGCTCGGTCGGATCCGCCCCACCGCCCGATTGAGATGCGCAGACCCGCAAACGGTCATGCCGGCTTGGGCACGGCAGATGGAATCCCTCGTCTCCCGCCGTTGCCACCGAAGCTCCGTAAGCCTAGACTTACGGTTCGTGGGCACTTACCGAATATCCGACGCCACGTGGAGCGCGTTCGGGGATCCGAGTCGGCGCGCGATCATCGAGCGTTTGGCCGAGCGGCCGCAGTCCGTCCGAGAACTCGCCGACCAGCTGCCGATCAGCCGGCCGGCGGTCTCCCAGCACCTCAAGGCCCTCAAAGTCGCGGGGTTGGTCACCGATCACCCTTTCGGAACGAAGCGCATCTACCAGCTCAACGCGACTGCCGTGGGCGCGTTGCGCGATCAGCTCGACACCTACTGGAGCCGCGCGCTGTCCGCTTACAAGGACGCCGTCGAACAGCCCGAAGGAGATAAGCGATGACCCAGGCAACGAACCCGGCGGTGCACAAGGAGATCGTCGTGAACGCCCCGCCCGAACGGGCGTTCATCGTTTTCACCGAGCGTTTCGGCGACTTCAAGCCTCCCGAGCACAATCTCCTTCAGGTCGAGATCGTCGAGACCGTGTTCGAACCCCGCGTGGGTGGCCACATCTTCGACCGCGGGGTGGACGGCAGCGAGTGCCGGTGGGCTCGAATACTCACCTACGATCCCCCACATCGCGTCGTCTTCAGCTGGGACATCAGCCCTCAATGGCAGATTGAAAGCGACCACGAGCACACGAGCGAGGTCGAGGTCCGCTTCATCGCCGAAGCCGCGCAGCGCACGCGGGTGGAACTCGAACACCGCAAGCTGGATCGCCACGGACCGGGCTGGAACGCCGTCAGCGACGGCGTGGGAGGCGACGCCGGCTGGCCGCTGTACCTGGCCCGCTATGCCCAACTGCTGACCGGGGGCCGCTGATGACGGCCCCGACCGTAGACACGATGCCACCCCCTCGGAATCCCTTGCAACGCAAGAGCGATGTGCTCGAGTTGCTGTGTTCGGAAACCACCGCTTGGTTGGCCACGGGTGATACCGGCGGCCCGCATCTGGTCCCGCTCCTGTTTCACCACAACGGCGAAGTGCTCACCTTCGCGACCTTCGCGAACAGCCGAACGGTGTCCAATGTGGCCGCGACCGCGCGAGCACGAGCAGCCGTCGGCCGGCACTACGACGTGGTCATGATCGACGGCTCGATCGAAATCATCGAGCCCGACGCGATCGACCCCGCCATCGCCGACCCGTTCGCTTCACTGCTGCGCGGTGGTCCTGACCCTCGGCATACCCCCGGATTCGTCTACCTCCAGCTCACTCCGACTCGGTTGCAAGCATGGCGCTCGTTCGCCGAGCTCCGCGGCAGGACCCTGATGCAGTCCGGTCAGTGGCTGGTCTGACCGCGGATGCGCGGCCTGGTGTGGTTCGATGCCGTGGTGGTTCCTACCGAAGCCGAACTCGCCGACGCGTTGACCGCGGCTGCTCGTGCGGCCATCACGGACCTGTTCCGCGACAACCCCGGTCACACGTTCTATTACGTCACGCTCACCACGCCTGGTGAGGCGTTCGGCCCGGCTCTGTCGGCGTGGTCGCAGGAGGCTCTGGCTCAGCGAGCGGACGCTGACGACGTCCGCTACTCCTACGCCGATTCCCCGTTTTCGATCGTGGGCGAGGAACACCTGAAGCCCGTCCGCGAGATGTTCGCCTCCCGGCCGGAGGTGTTCGACCTCGCCGACGACGACGCGTCCGAGGCGGAGTTCGATCTTCGGTTGCGCGCGATGGAGACCGCGTTGCGCAGGCTGGCCGACGAAGGGCTGTTCGGTGTCGGTGAGGCTCGCGCGAACGTGCTGGTTCTGGTCGAGGTCGTTCCTGACGACGATGACAACGTGGTCCGGGCTCGTTGGCTGAACCCGCCGGGACCGGCGCTGGATGCTTGGCTGGCCTACTGGGGCTGATTCCTGTCGCGAATACCCGACAGAGGATGTCGTGTATTCGGTGGAATGCTCGCGATCCACCTATACGAAGGGAAAGCGAATTCAGATGGGGTCTCGACTCAACCCGTACATCAGGTACGACGGGAACGCACGGGAGGCGATGGAGTTCTACCAGCAGGTGCTCGGCGGGAAGCTGGAGATCGGCACCATCGCGGATTTCGGTTCACCGGGCGCCCCTGGCGCCGACAAGGTCATGCATGCCGAGCTCGTCACTGCGCACGGATACACGCTGATGGCGTGTGACGTCGATGGCCAGATCGAGGACGTGCCGCACTCCCCTGGCAACAACGTCGCGGTCTACCTCGGTGGTGACGGCGAGCTTCGTGGCCATTTCGAGAAGTTGTCCGTCGGCGGCACCGTGACCATGCCTCTGGAGAAGCAGGTGTGGGGCGATGAGGCCGGCGCGCTCGTGGACAGGTTCGGGATCACCTGGATGGTCAACATCAACGCTGCTCCTCGTCGGGAGGGACCAGACGCCGGGTGATCCGGTCGAACAGTTCCACCAGTGGCTCGCTCACGTCGCGGCCGAACTCTGTAAGACCGTAGGTGACCTGTGGTGGCGTCGTGGGTTCGACCTGTCGCCAGATCAGGCCGTCCTGGACGAGGGCGCGCAGGGACTGGGCGAGCATCTTCTCGCTGATCCCCTGGATGCTCTCGCGTAGTTCGTAGAAGCGGAGATCGTTGCGCTGCAACGAGATCAGCACCCAGATCCCCCATCGGCTGGTGACGTGGCCGACCACGCCACTGGCGGCGCAGTCGGTGTGAAACACCTCATACCGCGGCTCCGTGTCGGCCGGTTTGAACTGCGCGCCTCCTGCCATGGGAGGAGCTTACCTCCGGGTATGTACTTACGAAAAGTAAGCCGCACTCCTTAGCGTCGCCACGTCGAGATCGAACGAAGGAGCTGTTCATGATCGTGGTGACCGGAGCGACCGGGAACATCGGCCGGCCGTTGACCCAGGCGTTGGCCGAGGCAGGCGAACAGGTGACTGCGGTGTCGCGGCATGTCGCGGCGGCACCGCCGGGTGGGCGGCATGTGGTGGCCGATCTGGCCGAGCCTGCCGGGCTCGACCAGGCGCTGACCGGCGCGAAGGCGTTGTTCCTGCTGCTTTCCGGCGATCTGCATGCTGTCGGGGCGAACCCGGCCGACATCATCGGCCGGGCGGCGGCCGCCGGGGTGAGCCGGGTCGTGCTGCTCTCTTCCCTGGGTGTGGCGACGCGACCGTTCGGTACGACGCGGATCGCGATGCGCGCGCTGGAGGACGTCGTGCGGGAGTCCGGTTTGGAGTGGGCCGTCCTGCGGCCGGGTGGTTTCGCCTCGAATGCCTTGTGGTGGGCGGAGTCGGTCCGTTCGCGGCAGGTCGTCGCGGCGCCGTTCGGTGACACCGGGGTGCCGATCGTCGATCCGGCGGATATCGCGGAGGTCGCGGCCGCTTGTCTTCTGGACGAGCGGTATCTCGGTGAGTTCTACGAGCTGACCGGTCCGGAGGTGATCACGCCGCGCCAGCAGGCCGAGGTTCTCGCCGCCGTGCTGGGTTCGCCGGTGCGGTTCCAGGAGCTCACCCGTGCCGAGGCGAAGGCGGGTATGGCGCTGAGCATGCCGGCGGAGCTCGCGGACGACACGTTGGACATCCTCAGTTCTCCGACGCCGGCGGAACTGCGCGTGAGCCCGGATGTGCACCGGGTTCTCGGCCGTGCGCCGCGGTCGTTCGCCGATTGGGCAGCGAGGAATGTCGCCGCGTTCCGCTGAGGGGTTCGCGCTAGGGTCATCCTCCGGAAACGAACCTGGGGGTTGCCGAAATGCGTGTCGATCCGTCCAACGAGCGGATGTTGCAGGCGTGGGACGGTGACGACGGCGCTCTGTGGGCGAAGCGCGCGCAGCGTTTCAACGACGGTGTCGCCGCTTATCGCGACACGTTCTTCGACGCGGCCGGCATCCGGCCGGCGGACGACGTCCTCGACGTCGGTTGCGGTGCGGGTCAGACGACGCGGGACGCGGCGCGGTTCGCCAGCGGCGGTTCCGTGCTCGGTGTCGACCTCTCCGGGGAGATGCTCGCTCTCGCTCGTCGCCTCGCCGACGAGGAACGCGTTCCCAATGTCTCTTTCGAGCAGGTGGATGCGCAGATCCATCCGTTCGGCGAGGCGCGGTTCGATGTGGTGATCAGCAGGCACGGTTCGATGTTCTTCGGTACTCCCCTGGCGGCGTTCGCCAACCTGGCCAGGGCGACCCGGCCTGGTGGCCGTCTGGTGCTGCTGACGTGGCGACCGTTGCGGCTCAACGAGTGGATCTCCACGTTCCGGACGATCTTCGCGGCCGGTCGTGCGGTGCCGTCGTCGGATCTCGCGCTGAGCGACCCGGCCGAGACCGAAGGGTTGCTGGTCTCGGCCGGGTACTCCGAGGTCCGGTGCACCGCGGTGGACAAGCCGATGTACTTCGGCCGGGACGTGGACGATGCGGCCGACTTCATCGTCGAGCAGCATGGCGGCCGGTTGAACGACCTGGACGAGGCCACGCGTGCCGCGGCCGTGGCCGCCTTGCGGGCTGACCTTGCCGAGCACCAGACCGATCGAGGCGTTTTCTACGGCTCGGCGGCCTGGCTTGTCGAGGCCCGGCGTCCTTGAGCTACTGCTTGCGGGCGATCAGGTAGGCCTGTTGCGTGCTTTCGAAGTCCTCCGACGGTTCGCGGACGAGGGTGGAGAGCACGCTGAACTTCGCCTCCCCCAGCTGCTCGGTGATCTTCTCGGGCGACAGGCGGTAGGCGTCGCAGGAGATGTCGTGCCCGTACGCGTGCTCGATGTGGCGTACTTCGTCGCCGACCTGGAAGGCCACGAGCAGGTGGCCGCCGGGGGCGAGGACGCGGTGGAAGTCGGTGAAGATCTCCGGCAGCCGCTCGCGTGGCGTGTGGATGATCGAGTACCACGCGACGACGCCGGCCAAGGCGCCGTCCTCAATGGACAATCCGGGCATCTCCCCGACCTGGAAGTCCAGGTGCGGGTACCACTTGCGGGCGACGGCGACCATTTCCGGCGAGAGGTCGACGCCGTGGATGTCGAGCCCCAGCCGGTGGAGGTGTTCGGTGATGCGGCCGGGGCCGCAGCCGATTTCGGCGACGCGGCCGCCGCCGGCGGCCTGGACGAGTTCGGTGTAGGCACCGAGCACGGCGCGGTCCCAGGTGGATCCGGCGAGGTGGTCGCGGAGGAGTTCGGCGTAGTCGGCCGCGACCGTGTCGTAGGCGGTGCGGGTGGTTTGGAGGTAGTCGGTCACGGCGGCGACCCTATCCCCTGGCACCGACGACAATCGTCGCGTACAGGTCGTCGTCGGTGATCACTTCGGGGGTCAATCCGTTGTGTGCCATGGCTTCCGCGGTCCAGGCGGCTTGACTTTCGCCGGTTTCGATCAGCAGGTGCCCGCCCGGTGCGAGCCACTGTGCGGCCTCGGCGGCGACGCGGCGGTGGACGTCGACACCGTCCTGTCCGCCGTCGAGGGCGACGCGGGGTTCGTGGTCGCGTGCTTCGGGCGGCATCATCGCGATGGCGTCGCTCGGGACGTACGGCGCGTTGACGACCAGGATGTCGACGCGGCCTCGTAGCGTCGCGGGAAGCGGTGTGTAGAGGTCGCCCTCGAAGACCTCTCCCCTGGCCTCGGCGACGTTGATGCGGGCGCAGCGGACGGCGGCGGGCTCGATGTCGGCCGCGTAGAGCCGGATGTCGCCGAGTTCGGCGGCGATGGCCGCGCCGAGCGCGCCGGTGCCGCAGCAGAGGTCGAGGACGACCGCTCCTGGGCCGGCGAGGGTGGTGGCGTGGCGGACGAGGAGTTCGGAGCGTTGCCGTGGCACGAAGACGCCGGGTTCGACGGTGATGCGCAGTCCGTGGAATTCCGCCCAGCCGAGGATGACTTCGAGTGGTTCGCCGTCGACACGGCGCTGGATCATGGTGTCGAGTTCGCCGGGTGTGCGGGCTTCGGCGGTGATCAGGCGGGCCTCGTCTTCGGCGAAGACGCATCCGGCGGCCCGGAGCCGGTCGATGACGGTCACTCGTCTCGCAGTCTGGTGAGGATTCCGTCGAGTGCGTGGCGGACGGTGTCGGGGACGCCGTTGGTGCGCAGGTCGGTGAGGAATTGTTCGTTCAGCCCACCGGGGGTCATGTGCTTGCCGGTGAGGGTTTCGAGGGAGCCGCTCTGCTGGACGAGGGCGTGTCCGAGCTGGCCGAAGATGTGCCGGGTGAAGGCGGTCGCTGTGGTGTCCTCGATGCCCTGGTCGGTCATCCAGGCGGCGATGGTGCCGAGGTAGTCGAGGTGGGCGGCGAAGGTGGCCGTGGCGCCGCTGAAGACGTCGAGGTCCTTCTCCGCGGCGGGGACGACGCTGCCGCCGATGCTGTCGAAGAGGGCTCGGGCTTCGGGGTTGTCGGGGTACATCGCGGTGAGGCTTTGGCGGCGGGCGGCCGGGGGCAGCGGGATGCTCCGGACGACTTCGCGGGCGGGGGCGGCCCAGTCGCGCAGCCGGTCGAGGGGGACGCCGGCGAGGGCGCTGATCAGGACGTGGTCGGGCCGGAAGGTGAGGTCTCGGAGGACTTCTTCGGCGATCGGCGGGCGGACGGCGAGGATGATCGTCGTGGCGCTGTCGAGGACGGCTTGGTTGCTGTCGCGGACTTCGACGTTGGCGAAGCGTGCCGAGAGTTCTTGGCCGACGCTGCGGCTGCGGGGTGAGAGGAAGATCGAGGGCGGGTTGGTGATGTCCTTGCTGAGGCCTTCGACGATGGCGGCGGTGATCTCTCCCGCGCCGACGAATCCGTAGTCCATGGTCAGGCTCCCGTGTGGCCGTCGACGCGTTCGCGGATGAGGTCGGCGTGGCCGTTGTGGCGGGCGTATTCGCCGATCATGTGGAGGTACAGCATGCGCAGCGAGAACGGGTTCCCGCCGAGGTCGAAGGTGTCGTCGAGGGATCCTTCGGCGGCGGCTTCGTCGGCGAGGCGGATCTCTTCGAGGAGGATGTCGTACGCCTCTTCGGCTTTGGCGGCGTCGAGGACTTCGAAGTCGTGGTCCTTGCCGAGGGCGGGGTCGTAGAGGGGTTCGATGTCCTGTGCGGCGTAGCGCAGGCGGAACCAGAAGCGTTCGACCTTGGCGAGGTGCCGGATGAGGCCGAGGAGGGTCATGTTCGACGGCGGGACCGACGCCGTGGCGAGTTGTTCTCCGGTGAGGCCGGCGAGTTTGTGGAGGAACGTGCCGCGGTGCCAGGCCAGCAGGGAGGGCAGGAGGGTCCGCTCGTCGGCGGCGGTGTCGCCGGACGGCCGGGTGACCTCGGGGGCGGTCCATGTCATAGCGGCGATCATGCCATCGGGTGACGTGGGGTTCGTGGTGTGCCCGCGGGGGTGAGCGGGGTCACGTGGAGGGCGCTGAATCCTTTCGCGAGGGTCGTGGCTCTTGTAGGGGCCGGGACAAGCCCGGCGCAGGAGGAGGTTGTCGTGGAGGCCGAGTGGCCGAGGGAGTCGTTGATCGTGGCGGCGCAGGGCGGGGACGCGTCCGCCATCGCCGCTTTGGTCTCAGGTTCCCATCCGCATGTCCAGCGGTTCGCGCGGTCGCTGTGTGCTTCGCCGGAGGACGCGGAGGATTCGGCGCAGGAGGCGCTGATCATCCTGTACCGGAAGATCGGCACGTTGCGGGCCACGGGTGCGCTCGCGTCGTGGATGTTCCGGATCGTGCGGAATGAATGCCTTCGGCGGGCCCGCCGGGTGGTGCGTGGCGGGGCTCCGGCGGAGTCCGTCGCGATGGTCTCGGCCGAGGAAGACGCGCTGGACCGGCTGGAGGCGCAGCGGGTGGCGGCGGCGATCGCCGAGTTGCCCGCGGACCAGCGTCGCGTCTTGATCATGCGTGACATCCAGGGCCATTCGGGCCGGGTGGTCGCGGACGCGCTCGGTTTGAGCACGGCCGCGATGAAGTCCCGGTTGCACCGTGCGCGGGCGACGGTCCGTGCGCTTCTCGACAACCCCGCTTCCTGACCTTCCGTTGAGGAGTTTTCATGCTCGAAATCGGTTCCACGGTCCCTGACGTCGCGCTGGAGGACACGACAGGGCAGGTCGTGCGGCTTTCGGAGTTCCGCGGTGCGGCAAGCGTGCTGATCTATTTCATGCGCTCGACCACGTGTCCTGTGTGCACCGGCCATGTGAAGGACCTTGCGGCGCGGTCCGGGGAGCTGGCGGCCGCCGGTGTGCGGGTGCTGGTGGCGGTTCCCGAGGGCCGGGCGGAGGCCAAGGCGTGGCGGGCGAAGCGCGGGTTGTCGCTTCAGGTGGTCTCTGGCCGGGACGGCACGCCGCATGAGGCGTTCGGGCTGGCGAAGAAGATGCTGCAGCAGTCGGGCAGTGTGCTGATCGACCGGGACGGGATGGTCCGGCATGCCCATGCGGCGACCATGCCGACGAGTGCCTACGACAAGAAGGGCATCGCCAAGGCGGTGGAGGAGCTCGCCAGGGTGCGTTGACTGAAGGTGTGAATCAGTGCTTCACTTCTTGGGTGCCGTATCGCCGTACACCAAAGGTCCAGGAGCGTCTGGACGCGCAGCGCGACGCCGTCCTCGCCGCCGCCATGGAGCAGTTGGCCGAACGCGGGTACGCGGGCTGCTCGGTGTCGGCGGTCGCCGAGCGGGCCGGGGTGGCGGTCGGGAGCGTGTACCGCCACTACCCCACCAAGGCCGACCTGGTCGTGGAGTTGTTCCGCAAGGTCGTCACGCGTGAGGTCGAGGCGGTGCGCGAGGTGTCGGAGCGGCCCGGCACGCCTGCCGAGCGGGTCGTGGCGGTCTTCGACACCTTCGCGAGCCGGGCACTGAAGACACCGCGGATGGCGTACGCGCTGCTGGCCGAGCCCGTCGACGCGCCCATCGAGGCCGAGCGGCTCGTGTTCCGGCGTGCCTTCCGTGACGTCGTGGCCCAGCACGTGGCCGACGGCGTCCGCTCCGGGGTGCTGCCGGCCCAGGACGCGGACGTCACGGCGGCGGCGCTCGTCGGGGCGGCCGCCGAGGTGCTGATCGGCCCGTTGACCACCGGCAGCGCGGACGAGGTGTCCGGGCTGCGCACTTTCGTCCTGCGTTCCTTGGGAGGTTCCGATGCCGAGCACTCATGAGGTCACCAATCAGGTCCCGCCGCTGGCGGAGTACGACGCCGCCGCCGATCCGGCCTTGCTGGAGGGGCTGGAACGGGCGGGCGCGGGCTGGGCGGTGGCCGAGGTGCACGCCCTCGGCAGGCTGGCCGGGAGCGAACAGGCCCAGGAGTGGGGCAGGCTGGTCAACGAGAACGAGCCGGTGCTGCGGACGCACGACCGGGTCGGGAACCGGATCGACGAGGTCGAGTTCCATCCGTACTGGCACGAGCTGATGGACGTCGCGGTGTCCTATGGGCTGCACGCGGCGCCGTGGCGGGATTCCCGGCCGGGCGCGCACGCGGCGCGGGCGGCGAAGATGTACGTCTGGGGCCAGGTCGACGCGGGACACACGTGCCCGATTTCGATGACGTACGCGGCGGTTCCGGCGTTGCGGTTCAATCCGGAGCTGTCCGCGCGGTACGAGCCGTTGCTGGCGGCGACGGAGTACGACTTCGGGTTGCGTGAGCCGAGTTCGAAGCGCGGGCTCATCGCCGGGATGTCGATGACGGAGAAGCAGGGCGGTTCCGACGTCCGGTCGAACACGACCACGGCACGTCCGCTCGGGGACGGCAGCTATGTGATCGTCGGGCACAAGTGGTTCACCTCGGCGCCGATGTCGGACATGTTCCTGACGCTGGCCCAAGCACCGGGCGGACTGTCGTGTTTCCTGCTCCCCCGGGTCCTGCCGGACGGCACGCGCAACGGGATCCGGTTGCAGCGACTGAAGGACAAGCTGGGCAACCGGTCCAACGCGTCGTCGGAGATCGAGTACGACGACGCGATCGGCTGGCTGATCGGCGAGGAAGGCCGCGGGGTGCGCACCATCATCGAGATGGTGAACAACACCCGGCTGGACTGCGCGGTCGGGAGCGCGTCGGGCATGCGGTACGGCGCCGTGCGGGCGGTCCACCACGCGCGGCATCGTCGGGCGTTCGGGGCGAAGCTGGTGGATCAGCCGCTGATGGGCAACGTGCTGGCGGACCTCGTCGTGGAATCCGAGGCGGCGACGACGGTCGGGATGCGGCTCGCGTCGGCGACCGACCGGCCGGAGGACGAGCAGGAACAGGCGTTCCGGCGCCTGGGGCTGGCGGTGACGAAGTACTGGGTGTGCAAACGCGGCCCGTCGCACGCGGTGGAGGCGCTGGAATGCCTCGGCGGGAACGGGTACGTCGAGGAGTCGGGGATGCCGCGGCTCTACCGCGAGGCTCCGCTGATGTCGATCTGGGAGGGTTCGGGCAACGTCGCGGCGCTCGACGCGTTGCGGGCGATGGCGAAGCAGCCGGAGTCGGTGGCGGCGTATTTCACGGAGGTCGAGCAGGCGGCCGGCGCCGACGCGCGGCTGGACGACGCGGTGGGCAGGCTGCGCAAGGAACTGTCGGATCTGTCGGACATCGAGTACCGGGCGCGGCGGCTGGTCGAGTCGATGGCGCTCGTGCTCCAGGGTTCGTTGCTGGTGCGGCACGGGACGCCGGCGGTGGCCGACGCGTTCTGCGCGTCGCGGCTCGGCGGCGACTGGGGTGTCGCGTTCGGGACGCTTCCGTCCGGAGTGGACACGCGGGCGATCATCGCCCGCGCGGAGGTCTGAGCGACGCGGAGTGCCGGCCTTCCACGACGACGCCTCAGGGCTGGTGACCGCGCCCCGATCATGAGTTCAGATGTCCGTGAAGGCCTCCTTCCCTACCTTCAGGGTAGGCAAGGAGGCCTTCACGGACATCTGAAGTTCGGGGCGCGGTGGAGGCCTGTGAGTCCTTGCCGAAGTCGGCGGTTTCACCGTCGCTTTCGTGCTTTTCGGACTCTCGGTGCCCGCCTGACCACGTGCTGCGGCGAACAGCCGCAGGATTGCGGAATTCGGGTGCATGCAAGGGCTCGCGCTTCGGCTACGTTCGTCGGTCATGGTCGATCGCCGAAGATGCCTGGCCCTGGTCCCCTTGGCGCTGTTCGCCGCCGGCTGCGCGGCGGCCGAGCCGACGCCGATCTTCGCCGCGGCGAGTTCGACGCCTGCCGCGGAGAGTGTGCCGATGATGGACGCGGCGGCCCCGTCCGGCGCGCCGTTCGTGGCGGCGGACGGACGGGACCTGAGGGCCTGCGCGGACGGCGAGTGCGAGGTGCTGGTGCGCACCGGCGACCAGGTTCCCAACGACGGCGGCGCCGGCCCGCTCGCGGTCACGGTCCAGGCCGGGAAGGTGGGCCTCGCCCCGGCCTCCGGCGGGATGGGCGGGGCGATGTCCGGCCCGGCGGGAGCGATCCACCAGATCAACCGGCAGGTGATCGTCGTCGTCGCGGTACAGGGCAGCGAAGGGATCATCCGGCTCAACCGGAAGTAGCGGGTTCCTGTACCTACTAGTATGTACGGCATGCATGCGATGCAGTACGAGATCACCCTCCCCGCCGACTACGACATGGGCGTCATCCGCGAGCGCGTCGCCACGCGCGGGCATCTGCTCGACGACTTCGGCGGCCTGGGGCTGAAGGTCTACGGGATCCGCGAGCGCGGCGTCGACGGCTCGACGCTGAACCAGTACTCGCCCTTCTACCTGTGGCACGACGACGCCGGGATGAACGCCTTCCTGTTCGGCGGCCCCTTCAGCGGCATCGTCGAATCCTTCGGGCGTCCCGCCGTGCAGCACTGGACCGTGCTCGGGTTCGAGGAGGGACCCGCGTTCGGCTCAGCCCCGGTCGCGGCGGGAAAGCACGTCTTGCGGATCCCCGACGAGACCGACCCGGTCGCCTTCCTCGGCGAGGCTCTCGACGGATTGCGCGAGCACCTGCGGCGGGACGGCGCGCATTCGGGCGCGCTGGCCGTCGATCCGCGGACGTGGCAGGTCGTCCGCTACAGCCTGTGGACCGGGGAGGCGCCGGAGTCGGACGAGATCCGGTACCAGATCCTCCACCTGTCCTCGCCGCACCTGGATCAGCTGCGGCGAGGAAGGCAGTGGGATCAGCCGAGCAACGCGGCGAACAACGCACCGGGATCGGCTTCGGGCGGACCGGCGGGCCACTGATCCCGGTACGGGTACCAGAGCCCGTCCTTGCCCAGCCGCACCTGCACGCCGGTTCCGTGGACGGTGCAGTGGTTCCGTTCGACGTGCAGTCCCTCGCCCGGGTCGTCCACGACCTCGGCGAAGGCGGCTCGTGCCCGGCCCATCGCCTGCGGCGGCGGGGTCCAGGTGGTCTCCAGGACGTCGAGACCGGTGCGGCCACCGTGCCGCCACGCGAGCACCGCGCGGTCGAAGTCCTCACCGCTCTCGGCCGGGCGCAGCCTGTCGGCGGCCTCCGGTCGGGTGGCGGCCAGACGGACGGCGTCCTGCTTACGGGTGAGCTTCGGCTGCGACGCGAGCAGCGCACCGGCCGTCTGGCTCGCGTTGGCGATCAGCAGGGCGAAGGTCTCGGCCGGGATATCGGGCGCGCCCGGCACGGCCGGGCCTCCGGTGGGCGCGAACCCGTCGAGATCCGGCAACGGACCCGGCTCGTCGGCGTACGCGCGCTCGGCGTCGATGCCGTCGTCCCCCGTCCGCACGAATCGCGGGGCGTTGCGCCGCTGCAATTCGTCGAGCAGTTCCCGCTCCCCCTTGCCGCGCATCAGCAGCAACACGAAGGGATCCGCGTCGAGCAGCCACGAGGCCTGGAACGACAGCGCCGCGGCATGGCGGCACGGCAGCTCCCAGCCGGGGCAGTCGCAGTCCGGATCGAGGTCACCGATCCCGGGCAGTAGATGCACCCCGGCGTCGTCGGCGGCCTCGACGAGGTCGTGCGGCATGTCCCGGTCCAGCAACGCGGCGAGATGCCCGGCACGCGAGGCGACCCGGTCGAGGAACCGGTCCCATTCGTCGGCGGTCAGCTCCGCGAGACGGACCTCCGTGCGGTACTGGCCCTCCTGGTCGTCGACCACGGCAGCGATCCGCCCCGGGCTGACCGTGATCGGACCGACCCGGCCCGCCGCGGCGTACTTGCGGCCCTGTTTGAGCTGACGCAGATCCAGCGCGGTGTCCTCCATCGCGCTGATCCACGCGCGGCCCCACCACGAGCGGGCGAACTGGCCACGCCCACCTTGGGCGCCGAAGGCGGGGAAACCGCGGACGCGGTCGTCTGACGTGCTCATCGGCGGCTCCTCAGCTCGACCAGATCGGCCAGCTCGGCGTCGGTCAGTTCGGTCAGCGCGGCCTCGCCGCCGGCGAGCACCGCGTCGGCGAGCGCGCGTTTCTCCCGCAGCATCGCCGCGATCCGGTCCTCGACCGTGCCCTCGGCGATGAGCCGGTGCACCTGCACCGGCCTGGTCTGCCCGATCCGGTACGCGCGGTCGGTCGCCTGGTCTTCCACCGCGGGGTTCCACCAGCGGTCGTAGTGCACGACGTGATCGGCACGGGTCAGGTTGAGCCCGGTCCCCGCCGCCTTGAGCGACAACAGGAACACCGGCACCTCACCGGCCTGGAACCGGCGCACGAGCTCCTCGCGTTTGGGTACCGGGGTGCCGCCGTGCAACAGCTGCGTGCCGATGCCGCGCTGCGCGAGATGGCGTTCCAGCAGCCGCGCCATGGCGACGTACTGGGTGAACACCAGCACCGCTCCGTCCTCGGCGAGGATGGTGCCCAGGAGTTCGTCGAGCAGTTCGAGTTTGCCCGAACGGCCGTCCAGTACCGCTTCCGACGGCTCCTTGAGGTACTGCGCGGGATGGTTGCAGATCTGTTTGAGCCCGGTGAGCAGCTTGACGATCCGGCCGCGGCGCGCGATGCCCTCGCTGCCGGCGATCTCGGCCATCAGCTCGCGCACCGTCGCCTCGTACAGGGCCGCCTGCTCAGCGGTGAGGGTCACCGGCCGGTCGGTCTCGGTCTTGGGCGGTAGCTCCGGCGCGATCCCCGGATCGGATTTGCGGCGCCGCAACAGGAACGGGCGGACCAGCCGGGACAGGCTCTCCGCGGCCTCCGGATCTTTACCGGACTCGACCGGTTTCGCCCACACCCGGCGGAAGTCGGCCATGGTCCCGAGCAGTCCCGGTGTCGTCCAGTCCAGGATCGCCCACAGCTCGGCGAGGTTGTTCTCCACCGGGGTGCCCGTCAGCGCCACCCGCGCCGACGACGTCAGCGTCCGCAACGCCTTCGCCGTGCCGGAGCGGTGGTTCTTGACGTGCTGCGCCTCGTCGGCGACCAGCAGTCCCCAGTTCACCGCGCCCAGCGGTTCCGGGTCGGCGCGCAGGGTGCCGTACGTCGTGAGCACGAAGCCGCCGCCGAGTTCGTGGAGCGAGCGTTCGGTGCCGTGGAACCGGCGCACCGGGACGCCGGGGGCGAACTTGGTGATCTCGCGTTCCCAGTTCCCCAGCAGCGAGGCCGGGCAGACGACCAGCGTGGGCCCGTCCGCACGATGTAGATGCAGCGAGATCAGCGTGATCGTCTTGCCGAGACCCATGTCGTCGGCGAGGCAGCCGCCGAGCCCGATCGAGGTCATGGCGGTGAGCCACTGCAGGCCCCGCATCTGATAGTCGCGCAAGGTCGCGGCCAGCCCGGGCGGCGGTGCCTGCGGTTCCGGTGGGGCGAGAAGCCGTTCCCGCAGCGCGGCGAGCCAGCCGTCGGTGAGGACGTCGACGCGTTCACCGTCGACCTCGGCCGTCCCGCTCAAGGCGGCGCCGAGGGCGTCGATCGGCGTGAGCGGCTTCAGCGCGCGATCCCGCGCCTTCGCCGCCAGCGCCGGGTCGACGAGCACCCACTGATCACGCAACCGAACGACAGGGCGGTGCGCCTCGGCCAGCGCGTCCATCTCGGCCGCGGTGAGCGGTGCGCCACCGAGCGCCAGCTGCCAGTCGAACTGCAGCAGCGTGCCGCCGGCGAAGAACGACGGGAGGTCGGCGGGCGGCGCGTCACCGCCGCCGACGACGGCCTTCGCGCTCAGGTCACGGACGAGGTCGGCGGGCCAGTGCACGTCGATGCCCGCCGTGGCCAGCAGGGGCGCGGCGGTGGTGAGCAGTTCGGTGATGTCGGCGTCACCGAGCCCGACCTCGTCGGGCACCGCGGCGCTGAGGAGGGGTTCCAGCGGTGGCCACAGGTGCGCCGCGCGGCGCAGAGCCAGCATGACGTCGATCCGCGCTCGCGGGCCGAACCGGTCGTCGCCCGCCCAGAGCGCGGCGGCGTCGATCAGGACGCCGGGGTCGGCGAGACTGTGCACCTGGACGACCCCGCTGAACCGACCGCTCGTGAAGTCGTCGCCCGGTGCCTCGATCCGCACCGAGACCCGGACCCCGGAGTCCAGCCCTGCAGCGACCTCGGCCGCCCAGTCCCGTAACTGCGGGACACGATGCGCGGGCGCGGCGGCGAAGGCCTTGACGCCCGCCGCCTGCGCGGCCGCGGGCGTGCGGGGAAGGGTGTCGGCCACCGCATCGAGGAACGCGCGCAGCAACGGATACCGCGCGGGGAGCAGGTTTCCCTCGTCCGGGATCGCCCTCGCCCTGGCAGGCATCGCCTCGGACAACTCGCGCAGCCAAGCGGCGTCGGCGGGTTCCAGCGGGCCCGCGCGCCAAGCGTCCACATCGGACTCCGTGAGACCAGGCAACAGCCTGCCCGCCTCAGCGAGCTTCAACGCGGCCGTGGCCGCGGTGCTCCAGAACCGCGCGGAGGGATCGTCGCTCTCACGAAGCCGTAGCAGCGCGGGAAGCGCTTCGACCATCGGGAGCCGTACGCACGGCACCGTGACGATCTCGGGCAGGGCGACTGTCACCTCCCCGGCGCCCGGCGTGTTCCCGTCCGCGTTCCAGAAGACGAATCCGCTGGTCCGAGGGGGATTCTTCGGTTCGAAAACGACACTGCCGAAACCGTCGTGAGACGCCACTCAACCCCAATCTCTGTACGGTGTACAGTTCAGGATAACACAACTCTGTACACCGTAGAGAGAACGTGATGACTGACGCGGACCACACCGGCACGGGCGATCCACGGCGGACCATCGAACTGCTCTGGGGCGTACGCGACAAGCCCCGTCGCGGCCCCAAGCCGAAGCTCACCGTCGAGGAGATCGTCACCGCCTCGATCGAGCTGGCCGACACCGAGGGCATCACCGCGCTGTCGGTGCGCCGGGGCGCGGAGAAGCTCGGTGTCTCCCCCATGACGATCTACACCTACATCCCCGGCCGAGCCGAACTGCTCGACCTGATGATCGACCGGGTCCACGGCGAACTGACCGATCCGCCGGAGAGTCACGACTGGCGGGTCACGATGACGATCCTCGCCGAGGACGCGTGGGAGATGTACCACCGGCATCCGTGGATGCTCCAGCTCACCACCGGCCGCCTCCCCCTCGGCCCGCACACCTTCGCCAAACACGAACGCGAGCTGAAGGCCGTCGACGCGATCGGCCTCACCGACCTGGAGATGGACGCCGTCGTGGCGATGGTCAACGGATTCGTCCAGGGCATCGCACGCGGCTCGGTCGAATCGGCCAGTCTCGTTCGGCGGTCCGGGATGACGGACATGGAGTGGTGGACGGCCAGCGCGCCCGTGCTCGCGGAGATCCCCGAAGCCGACGCCGGCCTGTTCCCGCTCGCGGCGCGCATAGGGCAGGCCGCCGGGGAGACGCACGGTGCGGCGAGCGCGCCGCTGCACACCTTCCGGTTCGGCCTGGCGCGGATCCTGGACGGGGTCGAGCAGCTGGTGAACGGCGACTCCGGTGCCTCGGGGATCGAGCTGCCGTCGTGAGCGATGCCGGCGGTCGGTGGCGGGGTGAAAGCTCCCTTCGCCGCGTCTAATGCGGTGAACGGAGCCTTCACCCACCGACCACCGGCACCACTCACGACGCGAAAGCCACTTTCGCGACGCCTGATGTCCCGAAAGTGGCTTTCGCGACACGTATGCCCCCAGCGGCGACCCCGGGAAGACAGGCATTTCACCGCACGAGAGTGTCCCTTGTGGACCCTCGCGGGTACAGCCGTCACTTCCCGCGTCGTCGCAGCACGCGGTAGACCAGCCACAGCGCCAGCGCGACCGGCGTCAGGACCGCCGTGAACAGGATTCCCCCGAACATCCCGTAGCCGTGCGGATCGAAGGACAAGCCGGTCGCGCTGAGCACCACGCGGGCGACGAGCAGCACGATCACCGCGGCGACGCAGACGAACGCGCCGAGCACGACGCGTCGTAACACCGTCCGCGATGTGCTCTCCATATCGGTCACTCCGGGTCGGGCGTGCAGACGGTCAAGAACGACTTCCGGTTCTCCCGCTCGACGCCCGCCGCGTCGAGCCAGCCGCTCCGGCCGAACAGGTAGGTCCCGGCCGGATGCTGGGCCGACTCCCGCAGCACCTGGGCGACGTCGGCCTTGGCGCCATTCGCTTTCGGGCCGTCGACGGCGACATTGATCGAACTCGCCTTGGTCCAGTCGTAAGCCGCGGGCAGCGGTGTCTGCACCTGGAGCGGGCTCTCGGTGTCCGGAAAGGACACCCCGAGCAGGTCAAGGCGCTCGACCCGCACCCCCGGCTGGGGCGCGGCCCACACCTGCTCGGTGCTCGCCTGGGTGCCGGAGTCGAACGTCAGCCGCAGGCCTGTGACGCCCTCGCACGGAGTGCCGGTCCACAGTTTCAGGACGCCGTCGTCCACGCGGAACCCGGCCTCCGGTGGCAGCGACGGCGCGAACTGCGCCTTGGTGTCGCACGCCGCGGTCACCGCCAGCACGAGCACGGCGGCGCAGGCGACGCGCGACGCCCTAGTGGTATCCGCCATCAGTGAGTCCCGCGTCTTCCTCGGTTTCGTTGCCGCCGGTGACCTGCTCCCACGCGTAGGAGGCGAGGAAGCCGGCATAACCTTCGCGCGCCCATTGCTGGGAATGGCGCTCCTCGTGGTGCAGCAACCTGTCCAGGTCGAGCGAACCCTGGGACGCGCCTTTGTCGTCCTCGTACCAGGCGTGCCCCGACTTGACGACCTCCCGCAGTTGCTGCGCCGGATCCTTCGCGTCGTCGATGTTCAGCATGAACGTGTCGCCCCAGGCGGTTCCGCCCTGCTGGCTGAACTGGTCCTGGATGAGGTTCCCGCCGAGGCCCATCATCATGCCGTTCGGGGTGGTCACCAGCCGCCCGCCGTTGCCGTGCACGAAGCCGACGTCGTCGTCGTAGCTCCAGGAGTTCTCCCGCTGCCGCTCGGTGATCCGCCGCAGCTCCTCGGATCCGTACGGCGTCGGCGCGAAGTCGGTCTTCTCGCCTTCGGTTCCGTAGTCGGTGCCCGCGTTCATGATGTAGGTCATCCGGACGGCCTTGGCGGCGTCGTCCCCGCTGATGTCGGTCGGCATCAGGAAGTACGACTTGAAGGTCCCGTCGCCGTCTTCGTCCTCGCGGATCTCTTCCATGCCGTCGAGGACCTTGAAGTCCTCGGGCGTGATGTCGTGTTCGTCGGCGATCTTCTTGATGGTGTCGATCGATACGCCCCGGCGTACGGCGTTCTCGAGCCACTGCCGGTAGTGCCCGGACGCGGGTGGCCCGGTCAGCAGCCCCGCTTCGCGCAGGGACTGCTCCATCTCGATCACCTTGGCGTCGATCTCCCCGCTCTTCTTCGCTTCCGCGAGGGTGGTCGCTCCGTCGTCGCTGACCTTGCCGTCCTGCGCGAGTTGCATCACGCGGGCGAGGGCGACGTCGATGTTGTTCGCCGCCGTGAGGATCGCCTTGGTTTCCTGCTCCAGCTGCTTCCTGATGGTTTCGCGGTGCCGCCGGGACTCGGCGTACTCTTCGGCCTCGAACCGCGATTTCGGGGGCGGGTCGGCAGGCTTGTCGTCCACGAGCGCCCCGTCCGCGGCGATGCGGAACTGGTAGGTGTGGGCGAGGGAGTCGTTGTTGGCGACCCTGCTCTTGAGGGTGGTCACCTCGTCCGACGCGTTCTGCAGGGCGGTTTCGACGGCGGACAGTTCCGCGACCAGCACCTCGGCCTTGTTCCGCGTGTCGCCCAGCGAACCACGGGCGCTCTCGCCGGCCGGGCCGCGCCAGTCGGGCAGTTTCCGGGCGTCGTCGAGTTCGTCCTGCAACCCGATGAGCTTGTCCCGCCGCCCAGCCAGGTTGGTGGCCGTCGTGTCGAGCGCCTCGGCGTCCCATTTGCGGACGTCGTCGTAACCGATCGTCATCCTCCGAAAGCCTCCTTCGCGGAGTTCTCGTTTTCGGAGTAGGTGTTCGCGGCCTTCGTGATCGAGTCGCTCCAGCCGTTGATCTCGCCGGCCCACCCCTTCGCGCGTTCGGTGAACGTCGACGCCAGCGTGGGCGCGTTCTTCGCGGCCTCACCGCCGGGCAGCGCTGTCGCTATCGCGTCCAGGCCATTGCCCGGTTCCACGGCCCTGGCCTGGTCCGCGGCGGATCCCGCCGCCTTGGCCGCGTTCCGCAGCTGACCGATCTCGACCTCGTACCCGCTCACAGCCGCTGGACTCTACTTGAGCTCGGGGGCCTCCACAGGCGATTTGGGCGATTCTTCGACGACCGGAGGGCGGGCGAGCTCGGCCAGCTGCCGGACGACGTCGTCGTACCGCGCCTGATCCGCGACGGCGCGGGCCTGCGCCCGCTCCAGTTCTTCGGCCAGCGCCGCCGCCCGGGCTTCGGCGAGGCTCCTGGCCGTGTGTTCTTCCGCAAGTGACGCGCGGACGCGGTCGAGCTCGCCCCGGAGCCCGGCCGATTCCTCCCGCGCGGCGGCACAGTCCTTTTCGGACACAGTCGCCCTGGCCTTCGCTTCGTCGAGCCGGTCCAGCAGTGCTTCGAGCTCGGCGACCGCACGGGCTAGTGCCGTGTCGCGCTCGCCCAGCTCCGCCGCCAGCCGGGTCTTCTCCTCCCGGACGGCGGCGAAGTCCTCGCGCAGCGTCCGGAGGTCGGCGACCAGCGCGTCGCGCGCGCGTTCGGCCGCCACGGTGGCGGCTTCCGCGGCGCCCCGGGCCCGTTCGTGGGCGGCGACTTCGGCCCACGAACGCTGGCGGGTCTCCTCCGCGTCCTTCAGTGCCTGCTCGGCGGTGCGTTCCGCTTTGGCCTTGGCCATCTTGTCGTCGCGGGACGCGGCCAGCGCGGTCGCGCGGGCGGTGTCGGCTTTGGCCGCGGCCTGCTGCGCGTCTTCGGCTTCGCGCCGGGCCGCGGCCGCGTCGGTTTCGGCTTCGGTGACCCGTCCCAGCGCGGCTTCGGCGGCGTTGTCGAATCGCGAACGCATGGCGTCCAGCAATTCCACCAGCGACGCCGCGGCCGGGGTGAACTCGTCGGCGATCCGGCGGACCTCCAGCAGCGGATCGGCCACGCTCGCCACGGCGGCCGCCCGCCGGGCGCGCGACGCGGCGTCGGCGTGGGTCTTGCTGCAGTAGGCCGAGGGCCTGCCGCCCTTGCGTTTCCCGTCGGCGTCCACCGCGGGCGGGGGCAAGGGATTCTCGCAGCCTTCCAGCGCGCACAGCCGGACCTCGTCGGCGTCCGTATCGATCACCGCAGCAGGGTAGCGCTGCCCGCCCGCGCGAAAAGCGAGGCAACGCCGGTAAGACCGCCGATAGGGTCGATCGCATGCGTGTCCTGTTCACCTTCGCCGGCGGCAACGGTCACTTCCGGCCGCTGCTCCCCCTCGCCCACGCGCTCGCCGACGCGGGCCACCGGATCGTGTTCACCGGCGAGCCGTTCATGGTCCCGATCGTCGAAGCGACGGGATTCACCGCGTTCCCGTCAGGGCCCAATCTCGGCAGTGACGGCCGCCGTCGGCCGTTGCTGCCCGTCGACAGGGACCGCGAGGACGCCGACCTCCGTGATGGGTTCGTCCGTCGCACCGCACCCTTGCGCGCGAACGACGTCTTGGCGCTCTGCGAGGACTGGACACCGGATCTGCTGGTCTGCGACGAAGCCGATCACGGCGCGATGATCGCGGCCGAGAAGCTCGGTCTCCCCCACGCGACCGTCCTGGTCATGGCGGCGGGCGTCCTCATCCGGCCCGGACTCGTCGACGACGCGCTCAACGAGGTCCGCGCCGCCCACGGGCTTGCCCCGCAGCGGGATCTCGAAATGGCCTACCGCCATCTCGTGCTCTCACCGTTCCCCGCGAGCTTCCGCGATCCACGGTTCCCGCTGCCGCCGACCTCGCAGCTGTTCCACGATCCCGTTCCCGGCCGTGGGCCGGTGCCGTACTGGTACGTCGAGGGCCGCAAGACGGTCTATTTCACCCTCGGCACGATCTTCAACACCGAATCCGGTGACCTGTTCGCCCGGGCGCTGGCCGGGCTGAAGGACGTCGACGCGACCTGTGTGGTGACCGTCGGGAATCTCATCGACCCCGCCGAGTTCGGCCCGCAACCGGAGCACATCCAACTCACGAGATACCTGCCGCAGGACGACGTCCTCCCGTACTGCGACGCGGCCCTCACCCACGGCGGTTCGGGCAGCCTTCTGGGCGCGATCGCCCACGGGCTGCCGATGGTGCTGCTCCCGATGGGCGCCGACCAGCCCCACAACGGCGACCGGGTCACCGAACTCGGGCTCGGCACCGTCCTCGACGTCCTCGAAGCCACGCCGGAAGACATCCGCGACGCCGTGACCACGGTGCTGAGGGAACCGTCCTACCGGGAGGCGGCCGCGCGGTTGCGCGACGAAGTCACCGCGTACCCGCCGCCGGAGAAGGTCGTGCCGCTCCTGGAGGGTCTGCTCCGGTGACGACCGAACTCGACGCCGCGATCACCCGGGCGTTCCGCGAGGAGTCGGGACAGGTGATCGCCACCCTGATCCGGATCACCGGCGACTGGGACCTGGCCGAGGAATGCGTCCAGGAGGCGTTCGCGCTCGCGTTGCGGACCTGGCCCCGCGACGGCGTCCCGGCCAAACCCGGCGCCTGGCTGACCACGGCGGCCCGCAACCGGGCCACCGACCGGATCCGGCGAGAGGCGGTCGGCGCGGCGAAACTGCGGGAAGCGGCCGCGCTGGACGTCCCCGCCGAACCGGATCAGGACGAGAGCGGTGTCCACGACGACAGGCTCCGGCTGATCTTCACCTGCTGCCACCCCGCACTGTCACTGGAAGGCCAGGTCGCGCTCGCGCTGCGGACCTTGGCCGGGCTCACCACCGCCGAGATCGCCCGCGCGTTCCTCGTCTCCGAGGCGACGATGTCTCAGCGGCTGGTCCGGGTGAAACGGAAGATCCGCACCGCGGGCATCCCGTACCGGGTGCCACCGGCGGAGCTGCTGCCCGAACGCACGGCCGCGGTACTGGGCATGCTGTACCTGCTGTTCAACGAGGGCTACTCGGCCAGCGCCGGCACCGATCTGCTCCGGCCCGACCTGTCCGCGGAAGCCATCCGGCTCGCCCGGATCCTCGCGGACCTGATGCCCGGCGAACCGGAGGTCCTCGGACTGCTGGCCTTGCTGCTCCTGCACGACGCCCGCCGTTCCACGCGCGTCGACGACGAAGGCACCCTCGTCTCGCTCGAAGACCAGGACCGCGGCCGCTGGAACACCGCCGAGATCACCGAAGGCACCGAACTGCTGGAGTCCGCGCTCCGCCGCGGCGTCCCCGGGCAGTACCAGATCCAGGCCGCCATCGCCGCCTGCCACGCGACCGCGGCCCACGCGGCCGAGACCGACTGGGCCCAGATCGCCGCCCTCTACGGGGAGCTGCTGCGTTTCGTGCCCTCGCCGGTCGTCGAGCTGAACCGCGCGGTCGCCGTCGCCATGGCCGAAGGCCCCGACGCCGGGCTCGTGCTGGTCGACAAGCTCGCCGGCAGTCTTCCGGGCTACCACCTGCTACCCGCGACCCGTGCGGACCTGCTGCGGCGCCTCGGCCGCATCGAGGAAGCCGCCGGCGCCTACCGCGAGGCGCTGGCACTCGCCGGTACCGACGTCGAGCGCGCCTACCTGTCGGGAAAACTCGCCGAAATCTCCTGACGCCGGGTGTCTGTCTCCGGTGTCGCCGTTCGTCGGTCGGGTGACAAGTCCCGACAGAGGAAGGGGTCATCCGATGGCCGTTCTCGACGTTCCCGGCGCCCGGCTGCACCACACCGTCACCGGCAGTGGTCCGGCGCTGCTGTGCATCCCCGGTGGTGCGGCCGATTCCGGTATGTTCGCGCCGATCGCGGGCCTGCTCGCGGAGCACTACACGGTGATCACCTACGACCCGCGCGGGATCTCCCGCAGCACCCTCGACGATCCCGGCGAGGAGCAGCGGATCGAGGTCCACGCCGACGACGCGCTCCGCCTGCTCGACAGCGTGAGCCCCGAACCCGCGGTGATCTTCGCGTCCAGCGGTGGTTGCATGCAGGCTTTCGAGCTCGTCGTCCGCCATCCCGGTCGGGTGCGGACGCTCTTCGCGCACGAACCGCCGCTGACGAGCCTGCTGGACGAGCAGCCCGACGTTGATCCCGACGAGCTACTGCGCATCCACCGCGAGCACGGCATCGAGGCGGCGATGGCGAAGTTCATGGCGGAGGCCGGTTTCGAGGCGGGCGAGGGTGCTCTCCCACCGGAGATGCGGAAGAACATGGAGTTCTTCGTCGTGCACCTGATGACGATGATCGGGAACTACACCCCGGACTACGCGGCCCTGAAGGCGTCGGGGACCCGGATCGTCATCGGAGCCGGCAAGGAGTCGGCAGGCCAGCCCGCCCACGAGGCCGCGGTGCTCGCCGCCGGCCGCCTCGGGGTGGAGCCTGCCTACTTCCCCGGAGACCACGGAGGTTTCGCCGCCGAGGCCGCCGCGTTCGCACCGCAGCTGCTGGAGATTCTCCGCACCTGACCCCGGTCAGGCGCGGACGTGCGCGATCAGCCCGCCCACCAGAGCGCCGAAGCCGCCGATCGCGGCCAAGGTCCGGATCAGGTTCCACCGTTCCCAAACACCCTCGAACTTCGCCCGCAGCGCCTCGAAGTCGGTGTCGTCACCGGCGAAACCGGCTTCGAGCGCGTTGTTCAACGGCACGTTGACCGCCATCGTCACGATCAGCATCACCAGCAGCAGGACGAACCCCGCGATGATCCACGGCAGAGCGGACCGCAGCTCCGACCGGAAGTGCAGCGCCGCGGCCGCCGCGGCGAGCAACGGCGCGCCGCCGAAGCCGATCGCGAACCAGCCGTTGAGGATGGCGATGTTGATCTCCCGCATCCCGGTCACATAGGTCCGGGCGTCGGCCCGGCCCAGTCCCGGCATGACCGAGCAGGTGTAGGCGTAGAACAAACCCGCGATCAACCCCGCCGTGATGACGGCCGCGATCAGGACGATCTCGCTCAGCGTCGCCATTCCTGTCGCCTCCCTTCCGATTCCCGTTCGTTTCACTGATTCCAGACCCCGGTGGCCGCGGCCTTCGCGGCGTACTCGGAGAAGTCCCTCGCGGGCCTGCCCAGCACCTTCTCGACGTCACCGGTTAGGGATTCGTTCCGGCCGTCGAGGACCCGGGTGAACAGGTCGGTCAGGCCCTCGATCTCTTCCTCCGGCACACCCTGTTCGGCCGCTCCCGCGGCGAACTCCGCCGGGGAAACCGGAACGTACTGGATCTCCCGCCCCGAAGCCTTGCCGATTTCCGCCGCCGCGTCCGCGAAACCCAGCAACCGGGGCCCGGTCAGCTCGTACACCTCGCCGTCGTGCCCGTCGGTGGTCAGCGCGGTCACCACGACGTCGACGATGTCCTCGACGTCGATGAACGGCTCGGTCACCTGCCCGGCCGGCAGCACGATCTGCCCGGCGAGCACCGGTTCCAGCAGGAAGTGCTCGCTGAAGTTCTGCGCGAACCAGCTGGCCCGCACGACCGTCCACTCGGCACCGGAGTCCCGCATCCCCTGTTCGCTGACCACGGCCTCCTCCTCGCCGCGGCCGGACAGCAGGACCAGACGCCGGACGCCATGTTCGACGGCCAGCTTCGAGAAGTCGCGGATCGCTTCGGCCGCACCGGGGAAGGCGAGATCGGGGTAGTAGGTCAGGTAAGCCGCGCTGATCCCGGTGACCGCCGCCGTCCAGGTCGACCGGTCGTTCCAGTCGAACCCGGGACGCGACGCCTTGCGGACCTCGATGCCCCGTTCGGTCAGGCGTTGCGCCACGCGGCTCCCCGTCTTGCCGGTAGCGCCGAGGACCAGGACCGTCTCGTTGTTCTTCGTCTCTGTCATGCCCCTAGTCAAGCGTCTCCGAATGAGACGGAACATAGCTCAAAGGCTCTTTTCCATGTTTCATCGTCTACACTTGGTCGGTATGGATCCCCTCGCCGGTCTGCTCGACGGACCCCGCGCCCGTGGCGCGTTCCTGCTGAAGTCGGTCATGACCCCGCCGTGGTCGCTGCGGATCGAGGACGAGGCACCGCTGACGGTGATGGCGCAGGTCCGCGGGGAGTCCTGGGTCGTGCCCGAGCACGGGGACGCGGTCCGCCTCGGCACCGGCGACATCGCCATCGCGCGCGGCCCGGACCCGTACCTCGTCGCGGACGACCCGGCCACGCCTCCGCAGGCGATGATCCTGCCGGGACAGGAATGCCTGACCCCGGACGGCCGGCACCTCACCGAGCTGTCCGATCTCGGCGTCCGCACCTGGGGCAGTGATCCGGACGGCCCCGTCGTCCTGCTCACCGGCACCTATCCCCTGGAAGGTGAGATCAGCAAACGGCTCCTCAACGCGCTGCCGTCACTGCTGGTCGTGCGGGACGACGAGTGGGACAACCCGCTCGTGGCGCTGCTGGCCGGGGAGATCGTCAAGGACACGCCCGGCCAGGAAGCCGTCTTGGACCGGGTGCTCGATCTGCTCCTGGTCGCCGCGCTGCGGACCTGGTTCGACCGGCCCGGCGCCGAAGCTCCCGCCTGGTATCGCGCGCACAGCGACCCGGTCGTCGGACGGGCACTGAAACTGTTGCAGCACAAGCCGTCCGAACCGTGGACCGTGGCGAGTCTCGCGGCCGACACCGGAGTCTCCCGCGCCGCGTTCGCCCGCCGGTTCACCGCCGCGGTGGGCGAACCGCCGATGGCGTACCTCGCGAGCTGGCGGATCGCGCTCGCCGCGGATCTCCTGCGCCAGCATCCCGACGTCACGATCGGCGCGGTCGCCCGCCAGGTCGGCTACGGCAGCTCGTTCGCGCTCAGCACCGCGTTCAAACGCGAACACGGCGTCAGCCCGCAGGGTTACCGCGCCGGCGTCGCGTAACGCTCGACCAGTTCCGCGCCGATCCGCGCGAGTTCCGCCTGGACCGACGGCGGCCCCAGTACTTCGATCATCGAGCCCCAGCCCGCGAGCTGCTGGGCGATCATCCACGCCACCGGCGCCGACACCGTCACCCGCACGCGACCGTCGTCGAGCGTCTCCTCCACAGTGGACTGGCGTCCGAAGTGGTCCTGGAGGATCGGCAGATGCCGTTGTGAGATGAGCACGGTCGCGTCCAGCCCCGAGCGGCGTTCCTCGACGCGGTCCACCACCTGCTCCCACGCCCTCGCCAGCTCGAAGTCGTCCGGGCGACCGGCCGGCAGGTCGCTGACCTCGGCGTCGGACATGCGGTCGACCCGGAAGGTGCGCTGGCCCTTCTCGGTGCCCGCGATGAGGTACCAGATGTCGTCCTTGTCCACGAGTCCCCACGGATCCACGACCCGCTCCACCGGTTCCGCACCCTTTTTCGCGTAGCCGAAGCGGACCTTGCGGCGCCGGACGATCCCGGACTGCAGCACGTCGAGCAGCTCGGGCCGTTCCTTCTCGCGCTCGCCCCAGCGCGACGGGTCGATGACGACCGCGTCCGCGGCGGCCTGCGCGTCGGCGCGGAAGGTGTCGGGCAGGGCCCGGACCAGCTTCCGCAGCGCGGATTTGACCTCGGGCGAGATCGACGCGGCCGGGCCCGCGAGCAGGAACAGCGCCTGGGCCTCCGACGCCGACAGTCCACTGAGGTCGGTCCGCGCGCCGCCGACCAGCGACCATCCACCGCCGCGACCGGGCTGCGGGTACACCGGCACACCCGCGGCGGACAACGCCTCCAGGTCGCGCCGGGCGGTGGCGACCGAGATCTCGAGTTCCCCGGCCAGTTCGGCAGCCGTGACGCGGCCACGAGCCTGCATCAGCAGGAGGGTGGCCACCAGGCGATCGGCACGCATGCGCCCAGTCTCGCAGGAAAACCGCTCACCCGGTGAACACTTTGCCGCCCGGGCTTGACCTTCACATCGATGTCAGGCCCTACGGTCACCGCACACCCCACCCGGAAGGAGAAGCCCATGGCAGGCGCAGTGATCATCGGTGCGGGACCGGGTATCGGCCGCTCGGTCGCGCACCGGTTCGCCCGGGAAGGACTGCCGATCACCGTGGTGACCCGCAGCGCTGCGACGCTGGAGCCGCTGGCCGCCGAGCTCGGGACCGTGCTGGCACTCACCGCCGACGTCACCGACGAAAAGTCCCTTAGATCCGCTCTCGACACTGCCGCGCGCGAGCACGGCGAACCCGACGTCGTGGTCTACAACGCGGCGATCATCCAGGCCGACGCCCCCGGAGAGCTTTCCGTCGAACGGCATCTCGCGGCGTGGTCGGTCAACGTCGTCGGAGCCATCACCACCGCGGCCCACGTCGCGCCGGGGATGGCCGAACGCGGTTCGGGCACCATCATCGTCACCGGCGGGATGCCCGAAGCCGTGCCCGCGTACACGAGCCTCTCACTCGGCAAGGCCGGTGTGCGGACGCTGGTTTCACTGCTGGACACACAGTTCGGCCCTTCGGGAGTGCACGTCGCCACGGTGACCGTCGCCGGCCCGGTCGCGAAAGGGACCGCGTTCGACCCCGACGACATCGCCGAGCACTATTGGCGGCTGCACATCCAGCCACGGGACGCCTGGCAGCAGGAGATCGTCCACAAAGGATAGAACGGCTACCAGTGCGCCGGGTGGGCGAGCGACTCCGGCAGCTTCGTCGTCGCGTCGCCCTTCGCCGCGTCCAGTTGCGACTGGATGAGGAAGAGCGCGTCGCGGAAGTCCGTGCCGCGGACGTCGGCGTCCCGGAGGTCCGCCCCGGTGACGTCGGCCTGCCGGAGATCGGCTGCCCGCAGGTCCGCCCCGATCAGCAAGGCACCGCGCAGCAGCGCGCCGCGCAGGTTCGCCCCCTTGAGCTTCGCGCCGATGAGGTCCGCGCCGCGCCGGTCCTTCTTCTTGCCCGGCACCTCGGCGCGGGCGAGTTCGCTGGCACGCACCAGCAGCCCGTTCACCGCGGCCCGATGCGTGGGGACGTCCAGCTTCCTCAGCACACCGGGCGTGTCCAGCGTCATCCGCTCGGTCCGGTCGATCATCTCGGCGAGATCGTCGCGGATCGGGGCGGAGGTCGGCAGTGACACGGCCTCGGTGAGGTAGTAGAGCAGTTCCTGCAGATCCCGCATGACCGGGAAGACCGCGAACATCGACTTCGCCGTCTTCGGCGTCTTCCGCCAGTCCTCGCCGTCGAAGGTGACCTGGGAGACCTTCTGGCCCGCGCCGAAGCAGTCATAGACCGTGCAGCCGGTGAAGCCCTTCTTGCGGAGCTTGTCGTGGATGCCGCACCGGGAATCCTCGCGCAGGTTCGGGCACGCCTGACCGGCCGGTTTAGTGATCGCGAAATCGGCCGACGCCGCGAAGGCCGGGACGACACAGCACAGGCCGAAGCAGTTCTCGCAGTCGGCTCGCAGGCTGGAAAGGGCTGGCACGGTGGTTCGGGCTCCAGATGATCGGCGAGGTGTTCCAGCCACAGGGTACGGAGAGCACTTTCCGTGCAGGGCACCCGCCGCCAATGGCCGCCAGACGAAGGTCGGGTGCTGCCCCGTTCAGTCGATATCGGACGTCCCGGCCGCTCAATAGCCTCGATTTTCGTGGGATCCGGCAGGTGCCGTCCCATGCGGTCGTGCCGGACCGCTTTCCGCCGCTGTGGTCCTGACCGGCCGGTCCCCTGCGAACGACAGGACGAACACATGCGAGAGACGAGACAAGCGCGTTGGCTGTCGCGTGCCGGAATGGTGAGCGCGGTCGCGGTGGCGATCAGCGTGACCGCCGCTCCCGCCCAAGCCGCCGAAGGACGGATCCTCGCCGCCGGATCCGCCGAAGCGATCCCGAACAGCTACATCGTCACGCTGAAGGACACCGGCGTCGTGGGCGCGCTGGCGAACCGCTTCGGCGCGAAGATCGAGCAGGTCTACAGCAGCTCGCTCAAGGGCTTCTCCGCGACGCTGTCGGAGCGGCAGGCCAAGCGGCTCGCCGCCGACCCGTCGGTGGCGTCCGTCGAGCAGAACCAGGTGGTCCGCGCGGACGCGACCCAGACCAACCCGCCGTCCTGGGGACTCGACCGCGTCGACCAGCGCAACCTGCCGCTGGACAAGAAGTACAGCTACACCAGCACCGGCGCGGGCGTGAACGTCTACGTCATCGACACGGGCTTGCGGATCAGCCACCAGACCTTCGGCGGCCGCGCCCGCAACGGCTACGACTTCGTCGACAACGACGCCGTCGCCCAGGACGGCAACGGCCACGGCACCCACGTCGCCGGCACCATCGCCGGATCGCAGTACGGCATCGCCAAGGGCGCGACGGTCTACGGCGTCCGCGTGCTCAACAACTCCGGCAGCGGCACCACCGCCGGGGTCATCGCCGGTATCGACTGGGTCACCAAGAACCACGTCAAACCGGCCGCGGCCAACATGAGCCTCGGCGGCGGCGCATCCAGCACGCTCGACGACGCCGTCCGCCGGTCGATCGCCGCGGGCGTCACCTACGGCGTGGCCGCCGGGAATTCCAACTCGAACGCCTCGGGCTTCTCCCCCGCCCGCGTGACCCAGGCGATCACCGTCGGCTCGGCCACCGAGACCGACGCGCGCTCCAGCTTCTCCAACTACGGCAGCGTCGTGGACATCTTCGCCCCGGGCACGAACATCACCTCGGCGTGGAACACCAACGACACCGCGACGAGGACCATCAGCGGCACCTCGATGGCGACCCCGCACGTGGTCGGCGTCGCGGCCCGGTTCCTGCAGAACAACAAGAGCGCCACACCCGCGCAGGTGGCCACCGCGCTGATCAACGCGGCGACGCCCGGCAAGGTGACCAACCCTGGCTCCGGTTCCCCGAACCGGCTCCTGTACTGGGCGCCGACCGCCTGATCACCTCGTGACCTGACCGCCTGAAGTACGTGAAGGCCTCCTTCCCTACCCTCAAGGTAGGCAAGGAGGCCTTCACGGACTCGCAGCCAGCGCACGAACACCCGCGAGGTGTTGCGCTACAGCACTTTCCGGATGCTCGGCACCACGGCGGCGAGCCCGGCCGCGTTCGGGTGCAGCGGGGCGAAGCTGTTGTTCACCACCGAAGGGATCAGTCCCTCGATCCACTTGACGCCGATCGGCTGGCAGGCGTCGTGACCGATGCTCGGCGTGCGGATGTCGACGTACTTCGCGCCGTGCGTGGCGGACTGCTCGGCCATCCGCGCGTTGAGCCGGTCGATGTTGGCCTGGATGTAGTCGGCGTCCTGCGGCAGCACCGGGACGAGCGGCCAGCACCCACCCGGCTTGATCCCGGTCGGGTAGCCCACCATCACGATCTCCGCCTGCGGGGCGCGCCGGCGGATCTGCTCGATGACCGTGCCGTAGGTCGCGGCGAAGGCGTCGATCCTGGTGGCGTACTTGTCCACCCCGCCGGCGGTGTTGGCCGCCTTGCACGAGGCGCCCACCGGCAGCAGGTTCACGCACGACGTCGCGAGCCCGACCAGGCCGACGTCGTTACCGCCGATCCCGACGGTCACCAGTGTCGTGTCGGCCGAGAGCGCGTCGTACTGCGGCGGGTTGGTGCCGGAGACGATGCCCTTCTGCGGGTTGCTGAAGTGCGTAGTGGTGGCGGCACCGCAGGTGACGTCGCGCAGTTCGTCGACGTCGAGCTGCTTCGCGAGCAGTCCGGCGTAGTTGATCGCCGACCGGGCGCACGTGAGCAGATCGGACTGCGGCAGGACCACCGAGCCTGCCGAGAACGAGTCGCCCATCGCGACATACACCTGCCGTTCCGCCGTGGCGAGGGCCGGTGTCCCGAGTCCGACGAGGGTCAGTGCGGTGCCCGCCACCGCGGCGATCCGGGCGAGTCTTCCCCAGCGTGTCACTGCCGCCTCCTGCATGCGTCGTCGAATGCCGCGGTAAGCGTCCGCCGAGCCGGAGAGAACCACTAGAACGGAGGCGCGCGTTCTTGATCGGGGTTTTGTAGGTTCCCTCTATGACGAAGGCGTCGCCGCAGCCCTGGCGCAGGCTGGACGCGTCGGTGCTGACACGGCTGGAGCCGGACACCGACGCGATCGCGTCCGCCGCGATGGACCAGGTCCGCGCCGGCCTGCGGACCCCGCTGGACGGCCGGACGGCCGCGAACCTCCAGGCCACCCTCGACGTCGCCCTGCACGCCTTCTTCAGCGAGATCGGTCATCCCGGCATCACCACCGACCGGGAGGTCTACCGGGCGCAGGGGCGAGCCCAGCACACCGCCGGCCGCAGCCTTGAGGAGATGCTCGGCTTCTACCAATCGGCGGCGCTGGGTGTCTGGCGGCAGCTCACTTCGGCGGCGCCGGCGGTGGACCTGCCGACCAAGGCGATCGTCGAACTCGGTGAAGCGCTGTTCGCCTTCATCGCGGAACTCTCCGCGGCGGCCGCCGACGGATACGCCGAAGCACGGTCGCAAGCGGCGCGGGCCGGGCAGGCACGGCGAGACCGGCTCCTCGGTCTCCTGCTCGCCGAACCGGCCGCCGGCCGCGACCAGCTCGACGACGCGGCGAACCAGGCCGCGTGGGTACTGCCCGGCCGGCTCGTCATCGCCGTCACCAGCGCCGATGCCGCGCCGCAGCTGCTCGGCCGGATGCCGGGCCGGGTGCTGATCGGCCGTCACCACGACCTGACCGCGGTGGTCATGCCCGCCGACCGGCTCGAGTGGTACCTCGGCCGCTTGCGGGACCTGCTCGGGGACGACCAGGCCGGGGTCGGCCCGGTCGTGCCGCTTCGCTCGGCCGCGCTCAGCGCGCACCGGGCGAGCGCGTTGTGGCGGTTGACCCGCACCGGCGCGCTCGGCGACAGTCCGCTGGTCCACACCGTCGACCACCGCATCGATCTGCTGCTGACCGCCGATCCCGAACTCGCCACCGAGTTCGCGAAGGACGTCCTCGCGCCGTTGGCCGGTCTGCCGGAACCGGCGAGGCAACGGCTCACCACGACCCTCGCGGCGTGGCTCGCGCGGCCGGACCAGCCGCAGGCGATCGGTGTCGAACTGCACGTCCACGTCCAGACCGTCCGCTACCGGATCCGGCAGCTGCGGACGCTCTTCGGCGGCACGATCGACGATCCCGCCGGTCGGTTCGCGCTGGCGATCGCACTGAGAATCGATCCGCTGGTATCGAGGGAACCTACAAAACGGTCAGAGCGGGGCGTCCATCCGCTGCGTCCCGATGACGGACAGCAGGCGTAACGCGTCCTCCGACGGCGTTCCGGGGTCGGCGGTGTAGATCACGACCTGCTGGTCGCGGTCGGTGATGTCGAGGACGTCGCAGTTCACGCTGACCGGGCCGACCACCGGATGCCGGAAGGTCTTGCACGGGGCGGGCGAGGCGCACACGTCGTGCGCGGCCCACAGCCGGGCGAATTCCTCGCTGCCGTCGAGTAGTTCCCGGATCAGCCCGGCGACCTCGGGATCGTCGGGATAGCGGCCCGCGGCGGCCCGGAGATTGCGGACCGCGCTCGCGGAGAACTCGTCCACATCGGACGCCCCGTAAAGCCGCTTCCCGAGGAAGGCACGGCGCACCAGGTTGCGGTCCCGTGGTGGCAGGGCGGAGAAGTCCTCCATCAACGCGGCGGCGAGGTCGTTCCAGGCGAGTACGTCGTAGGTCGCCGAGAGCACGATCGCCGCCGCCTGCGGAAGCCGGTGCAGCAGCGCGAGAATGCTCGGCCGGACCTCTCGGGACGGGCCGGGTGGTGGTCCCGGCGGCGCACCGGCGAGGTGGTGCAGGTGATCGCGTTCCACATCGGACAACCGGAGGGCCCTGGTCAGCCCGGCGAGCACTTCACGAGAGGGCCGCGGGCCACGGGCCTGTTCCAGCCGGGTGTAGTACTCGGTCGAGATGAACGCCAGCTGCGCCACTTCCTCACGCCGCAGCCCGGGGGTGCGGCGGCGGTGCCCGGCCGGGAGGCCGACGTCCGCGGGAGTGATCCGCTCGCGCCTGGTGCGCAGGAAGTCCGCGAGTTGTCGTCTGTCCACCACTCCAGTGTGGACGATGCCGGGACGTCAGCCAGGTACCGCCGGTGCCTGGATACGCGCCTGCGGCGAAGGAACTCTCGATGCCATGACCACTACAACGACTGTTCCGGGCCTGCTCGACGGCAAGGTCGCCTTCATCACCGGTGCCGGCCGCGGTATCGGCGCCGCCGCCGCACGGCTGTTCGCCAGGGAAGGCGCCCGCGTCGTCCTCGCCGCCCGCACCGAGTCCCAGCTGAAGACCGTGGCCGAAGAGATCCGCGAGGACGGCGGCGTCGCGGACCACGTGGTGTGCGACCTCGGCGACGCGTCGAGCGTCCGCGCGGCCGTCTCCCGTGCCGTGGACCTGCACGGCAGGCTCGACGTCGCGTTCAACAACGGCGCGACGAACGTGCCGCCCGGCCCGATGGACCAGGTGACCGAGGCCGACTTCGACCACATCTACGCGGTGAACCTCAAGGGCCCGTGGCTGGCGATGGTCGCCGAGATCGAGGCGATCCGGGCCACGGCGAAGACCGGGGCCATCGTCAACAACACCAGCGTGGGCAGCCTGATGTCCAACCCGGAACTTCCCGCGTACGGGGCGATGAAACGGGGCGTCAACAGCCTCACCGCCTCGGCGGCCACCACCTACGGCCCGGAAGGCATCCGCATCAACGCCGTCGCGCCCGGCACGACGCTGACCGAGATGTTCAACGAGTGGGTCGAGAGCTCGCCGGGCATCCTCGAGCAGCTCAACGCGCGTACCCCGCTGGGCCGGGTGGCCGAACCCCGGGAAGTCGCGGAGGCGGCCGCATGGCTGCTGAGTGACCGCGCCTCCTACGTGACCGGCACGGTCCTGCGGGTGGACGGCGGCATGCTGGCCTGACCGGTGGCGGGGTGGGTGATGCGCGGGAACCGGCGTCCACCTGGCGGCGTCTGAACGCGCACGACCCACCCTGACCAGGGGTTGCCCGAGGAGAAGCCGATGCCGTTCCTGGATCCCGAACCGCTCTACGCCAAGCTGACCTCGGGCGACGCGGCAGGTATCGCCGAGGTCGGCGCCACCATCGCCGACACCAAGGCGTCGTTGCAGACCGTCGCGGACGGGATCTCCGACGGCGCGCTGCGGGCGGCACGGTCCTGGCGTGGCACGGCGGCCGCCGAGTTCGTCGGCAAGGCGAAAGCGTCCTCGCGGGCCGTCGCCGAGGTGTACGGCGAACTCCAGACCGCTGAGGCGGCCGTCAAGGGTGCCGCCAAGGCGTACTCCGCGCTACGGGAGTCGGCCGACGCCGCCATCGGGCCGTGGCGGAAGCTCGGCCTGAGCGACCTCCTCGAAGCGCCGGAAATCGCGATGAAGACCATCCGGGCGCTGACCGTGGCCCAGCAGACCTACGAAAGCAGGCTCACCGCGCTGGCGGCCACGACCGAGAGCGGCGAGGGCTGGGACGGCGAGGGCTGGGACGGCGAGGGCAACGCCGACATCAGCGGCGTCGATCCCGGGGAGCCGTGGACCTCCCAGGGCTTGGCCTACGACGGCGAGAACCTGCTCGTGGGCTCGTACCACGACGGCGACGGGGACGGCTCCGGCGACAGCCCGATCGGACCAGGGCTGACTCCGAGCAGGCTCACCTACGTCGACTACGAGACCGGAGTGGAGACGGGGAACGTCTACCTGAACGGCAACGGTGACGTCGGCGCGCCCACCCACACCGGTGGTGTCGCGACGGACGGCGAGCACGTGTGGGTGTCGTCCAACGGATACGTGTACGTCTACGACAAGGCTGAACTCGACGCCGCTCAGGACAGCGGCAAACCGGTCGACGCCGTCGACGTGGTCCCGACGCCCGCCCACAGCTACGTCACCTACGCCCAGGGCAAGCTCTTCGTAGGCGACTACGGGAACAACCGCCTCTACGAAGTCCCGCTCGGCCCGGACAACGCATTTGACCGGTCGCACGAGCGCCGAGAATCTGTCCGTTTCGCCCGTTAGCGCGATACGCGTAACCGGTTTCGCGCCACTAACGCGCGAAATCAAATTAAGAATGATACCCCGTGATAATGCCCCTTATGACTGAGTGCCCGGAAGAGAGCGCGAAATACGCCGTCCGGAGACCGCAGAAGGCCGGGGCGAAGACACCAGACGGCCCGGATTAGGCGCCCAGCGGCGATCTGAGAGCGTTTTGCCTGGTCAGGACCTTGGTAGAACGACGACCTTGCCCCGAATGTCACCCGCTTCGCTTCTGCGGTGCAGGGAGGCGAGCTCGGTGAGCCGGTGCCGTTCGGCGACCTCGACGGTGATCGCGCCGCTGTCGACCAAGGCCACCAGTTCGGCGAGCTGGGCGGAGTCGTTACGGGCGACGACACGCTCGGCGATCGGCGTCTCGAACTCGTTGGTGACCGAGACGATGCGGCCACCGGGCCGGACGAGCGCGGCCAACGCCGCGCTCCGCGGCTCGTCGAGACCGACAAGGTTCAGGACGACATCGACCTGACCCTCGAGCGAGGTGGTGGTGTAGTCGACGATCAGGTCCGCGCCGTACCGCAGGACCGCTTGCCTGCTGCGCGGACTGGCGGTGGCGACCACGTGTGCGCCGGCGCGTTTCGCGAGTTGGACGACGAAGCCGCCGATGCCGCCACCCGCGCCGTTGACCAGAAGCCGTTCGCCCGGGACGAGGCGTGCGCGCTCGACCGCCTGCCACGCTGTCAACCCGGCGAGCGGCAGGGCGGCCGCGTCGGCGAGAGGAATGGTGGTGGGCGCGGTGACCAGTGTCGCGGCGTCGGCCACCGCGAACTCCGCGGCTGCGCCGTCGATCCAGCCGGTGACCTGGTCCCCGACCACGTGCGTGCGCACACCTTCACCGAGTTCGACGATCGTGCCGGCGACATCCCAGCCCAGGGTGAGCGGCAGGGTCACGGGCACCAGGTCGCGGAGTGCGCCGGAGCGCAGGGCCACCTCGGTGGGGTTGAAGGAGGTGGCGGCGACCTGGATCAGTACCTCGCCCGCCGCGGGGACGGGCCGTGCGATCTCCTGGATGCGGATGACGGTCGCGTCTCCGTGCTGATGAATCCGTGCGGCTTTCATGTTCTCGACCGTAGGGACGCCGGGCGAGACGAACCATGTGCCAAACCCGCCTATTTCCTTCGCGATCGTCTTCGGCCGCGTAGGGTCGCCTCCGTGGACGTGCTGAGCGACGTGCTGTCGGTGGTGCGCGCCGGCCGTCCGAGGTCGGCTCTCGTGTCGTGGCAAGGTTCCTGGGCGCAGGAGTTCTCACCGGTGCCCGGCGCCGTCGGCTTTCGTGTGGTGGTGCGGGGCGGTTGCGTTCTCGTCCCGGCCGGTGCCGAGCCGGTGCGGCTCGTCGCGGGTGACGTCGTGCTCCTGCCGCACGGACGAGGGCACGTGCTGGCCGACAGCCCGGCCACGCCGCCGACCGGGCGGGCCTGCGATCCGCCCGCCGAGGACCGCCCGCTCGCGCTCGCTGACCCGCCGGAATCCGCGACTGTCACCCTGTGCGGCGCGTACGAACTCGCCCCCGAGGGTCGGCACCCGCTGCTGCGGGACCTGCCCGAGGTGATCCACCTCGACACCCGCGCCGACGGCCTCTCCGGGCTCAGGACCATCGTGGATCTGCTCGGCGCCGAAGCGGCGCGGCCGCGGCTCGGCACGGACGCCGCCATTCCCGCACTTCTGGACATGCTGCTGCTCTACGCCCTGCGCGCCTGGTTCGACGACGGCCGGACCGGCTCCGGCACCGGTTGGGCGAGGGCGTTGCGGGATCCGGCCGTCGCGGCCGCGCTGCACGCCATCCACCGGAAACCGGCGCATCCCTGGACGGTCGCGTCGCTCGCCGCGCTCGCGGGGCTGTCCCGGGCCCCGTTCGCCAGAAGGTTCACCGGACTGGTCGGCCTGCCACCGATGCGCTACCTGACCTGGTGGCGGATGACCACGGCGGCCCGGCTGCTGCGCGAGTCCGACGCGCCGCTCAGCTCCATCGCCGATGCCGTCGGCTATCAGTCGGAGTTCGCGCTCGCCGTGGCGTTCAAGCGCCAGTACGAGGCCCCGCCCGGCAGGTACCGGCGGTCGGCGGCCGTTTCCTCTAGGGCTGGACTGGCTTAAACGGCTTCGAGGACGAAGAACAGGAAGCTCAAGAAGGCGGTCTTGCCCGCGAGTTCGTCGGGGAAGCGCTCATGCGCGCCCGGCGCCGGCGGGGGCTCGCTGACGACCGCGGTCCGGAAGCCCGCCGCGGTGAACGCGTCGGTCATCGCGTGCAGCGGCCGGTGCCAGTAGGTCAGCACGGCTTTCCGGCCGTCGAAGGTGTACTCGTCGGACCACTTGGCGGTCTGGAAGTAGTCGGCGCCGGGATGGACCAGTTTGAAGATGAGCGGGTGGTTGACGGCCATGATCAGCCTGCCGCCGGGTTTCAGGACGCGCCGGATCTCGGCCAGCGGCGCGGTCCAGTCTTCGAGGTAGTGCAGGACGAGGCACGCGATGACGTCATCGAACGCGCCGTCGGGAAAGGGCAGCGGGGCGCCGATGTCGGCGACCTGAAGGGCCGCGTCGTCCCCGAGCCGCCGACGGGCCAGCTCCAGCATCTTGGCGCTGGAGTCGAAGCCGGTCATGATCGCGCCCCGCTCGCGCAGTGCCTCGAACAGCGGGCCGGCGCCGCAGCCGGCGTCGAGGATCCGCCTGCCGGTCACGTCTCCCGCGAGGTCCAGGATCGCGGGTCGCGTGTAGTAGGCGTTGAGCAGGCTGTTCTCGGTCTCGGCCGCGTATGCCTCGGCGAAGGCGTCGTAATCGTTCTCCATCACGGGGCCGATCCGGAACTCTTGCGGTGACTGGCGTTGAATCGAGCCTTCTTCTGGCGGTTTCCGCATGTGTTCATGTCACACCATCGGCGGGTGCGGCTTTGGCTGGCGTCGAAGAAGGCTGCCCGGCAGGTCGGCGACGCGCACAAGGCGAATCGTCCGTCACGTTCACCCGCGATGAGGCTGATCGCGTCGGCGGCGATCACGCTGAGGGCGTCTTCCACGCGGGAAACCCGCCATCGCCGCTCCCCCGTGGGCGTCAGGACGGCCACCGGCCGTCCCCGGGCGCTGTGCTCGTTGATGACCCGGACGGCAGGCGCCGGGAGGGCTTCCTGGAGCGCGGTCGCTGTCGCGGCGGCGTGGATCGCTTCCCTCAGTTCCCTGGCGAGGTCCAGCTCGGCGGTGGTGCAGGTCTCCACGTCGAGGCCGCTCACGGCCAGCCAGTCGACGAGCCGTTGCGGCGTGGGTATGCGCTCCACGGCGTCGCCATGACGCTCCGTCAGCGTGGCCGTGAAGCTGGTCGCCAGCACGCTACCGAGGCGGAAGTCGGGAAACCCAGGGGGCATGGAACCACCTTAGCCGGTACGGTTAGAACCGTCTTAGCCGGTTCCGCGATGGCAGGAGGTCTCATGACCAACGAGGTGCGAGCATTCGAAACCCGCGCGACGGAGGCCGAACTCGAGGAGTTGCGTGCGCGATTGGCCGCGGCGCGGCTACCGGAAGCCGAGACGGTGCCCCGCTGGGGACAGGGCGTCCCGCTCGCCGACCTCGTCGAGGTCGTGGACCACTGGCGCACGGGGTACGACTGGCGGTCGTTCGAAGAGCGCCTCGACCGGATCGGCCAGTTCCGCACGGTCGTCGACGGTCTGGGGATCCACTTCCTGCACCGCCGGTCCGCGCGCGCGGCCGCCCCACCCCTGATCGTGACGCACGGTTGGCCGGGCAGTGTCGCCGAGTTCGTCGACATGATCGAAGAGCTCGCGGATCCGAAGGACGCGCACGCGCCGGCGTTCCACGTCGTGNCCCCCGCGGGGCCGCGCGCGCGCACGCCACTCCCCTGATCGTGACGCACGGTTGGCCGGGCAGTGTCGCCGAGTTCGTCGACATGATCGAAGAGCTCGCGGATCCGAAGGACGCGCACGCGCCGGCGTTCCACGTCGTGGCGCCGTCGTTGCCGGGATTCGGGTACAGCGACAGGCCGGCCACCACGGGGTGGGGCACCGAAAAGATCGCGGCCGCGTGGGTGGAGCTGATGGGAAGGCTCGGCTACGAAAGGTTCCTGGCCCACGGCGGCGACTGGGGAGGCAATATCACCACGGTTCTCGGCGGCAGGTTCCCGGCGCACGTACTCGGCATCCACACGACGTTCGCGCAGGGCCCGCCGGGGTCGTCCCTGGACGGGCTGACCGCGGTCGAGCGCGAGTGGGCCGAGCAGACCCGCGATTTCTGGGGCCGTCGCGCGGCATACGCGAAACAGCAGGCGACGCGGCCCCAGACCATCGGCTACTCACTCGTCGATTCACCGGTCGGGCTGCTCGCCTGGATCCTCGACAAGTTCGCCGAGTGGTCGGACACCGAGGACAGTCCTTTCGAGACGATCTCCCGGGACCGCGTCCTCGACGACGTGACCCTCTATTGGCTGACCCGGACCGGCGCGTCGGCGGCCCGCATCTACTACGAAAGCCACGACTCGCTGGACCCCGGACTCCGGGTCGACGTCCCGTCGGCGATCACCATGTATCCCCGCGACATCGAGAAATGCCCGCGCCCTTGGGCGCAGGAGCGGTACCGGCGGATCGTCCGGTGGAACTCTCCCGGATCCGGCGGCCATTTCCCGTCGCTGGAGGTTCCCGGATATTTCGTCGACGACCTGCGGGAAGGCCTCGCGGCGGTACTGGCCGCAGGGGACCGATGAAGTTCAGGGAACGAAGCGTTCGCCGTCGAAGCTCATCTCGAGCGGTGGCCGTCTCGTGGCGGGCTGCCAGCCGGCGCGAAAGGCGTCGTGAATGGCGCGACGGACCTGCGTCCGCGTGGGCAGGAACGCGTGGTGATAGGGGTCGAGAACGAGTATCTGCCCCTCGGCGCCGTCTTCCTTGACGCGGATCGCGCGCGTCGTCGTTTCCCAGTCGGCATCGAGGTGCCAGAGGAACGACTGGCCGTTCCGCAGCGAGACTCGACGGGTGTCCTTCTCAGGCCAGGTCATCCCAGCGTGCTGCCGAGGAGGGCGAGCAGTCGTTCCCAGTGGCGCCGAGATCCGGCTTCATCGAAGGCCTCGGTGTCGGACATGGTGAAGCCGTGGACGGTGCCGGCGTAGATCTCGCAGCTGTAGCCGACGCCGGCCGCGTCGAACGCCTGGCTGATCTCGGTGATCGCTTCGGGTGTCATGTCGTTCTCGGCGAGCCCGAGGTGGACTTTCGCGGTGAGGCCGGGGATCTGCCGGTGCGGGCTGTCGGGTTCGCCGGTGACCAGGGCGCCGGGGTGGAAACCGGCGACGGCGGCGACGCGATCAGGGTGGGCGGTCGCGGTGCGCATCGCGAGGACGGCGCCCAGGCAGTAGCCGATCGTGGCGACCGGCCCGCCGCTGACCTCGCGCTGGGAGGTGAGGAAGTCGAGGTACGCGGCGGCGTCGCTCAGGGCGCGTTCGGTGGTGTGCGCTTCGATGAGCGGCATGATCTGCTCGAAGAGCGCTGGACGGTTCTCGGTGGTGATGTGCTCGGGCAGATCGAACACGGGTGCCGGGCGGTGCCGGTGGAAGACGTTCGGGACGAGCACGTAGTAGCCGTGTCCGGCCAGTTCTCGGGCCATGTCCCACAGGGCGGGGCGTGGCCCGAACGCGTCCGGGTACATGAGGACACCCGGACGCGTTCCGCCGCCGTCGGGGAAGGCGGCGAAGGCGTCGGACGCGCCGTCCGGGGTGGGGATGCTCAGCGTGGTGGCGGGAATGGCGGTGCTCCTCGTCTCGTCGGTGTGCTCCCGAACGTAGACGATCAAGCTCAGCTCAGCCGCAGCCGATCGGCCAGTCCGGCCGCGGTGAACGCGGCGACCAGGTCGTCGCGGCCTTCGGTGAAGTGGTCCCAGCTGTCGATGTGCACGGGGACGACCGTGCGGGCGCCGAGGATCCGCGTCGCCTCCGCGGCCAGCGCGCTGTCGAGGACGAGCAGGGCACCGTCGAAGACCGGCTTAAGCCGCGGAGCCCCGGCGAAGAGCACGGCGGTGTCGACCGGGCCGAACCGGTCGGCGACCTGCCGGACGGCGTCGAGCGACGCGTTGTCGCCGCTGACGTAGACCGTCGGCAGGCCCTGGCCGGTGAGTACGAAGCCGACGACGTCGCCGGTGATCTTCTCCGAGCCTTCCGGACCGTGGAGCGCGGGCGCGCCGGTCACGGTCACGGTTCCCCCGCCGGGCCGGTCGAGCTCGATCGTTTCCCAGGTCGCCAGTCCTTTCGCGGTGCCGCCGAGCCTGCCCGCTCCGCTGGGCGTGGTGAGCGTCAGGGGCACGTCCGCCAGCAGCTTCCGGCCGGAGTGGTCGAGGTTGTCGGGATGCTCGTCGTGGGAGAGCAGGACGGCGTCGATGCGCCCGAGGTCCGCGGGGCTGATCGAGGCGGGCGCGGTCTTGGTGAGGCCGGGTCTCCCGTCGGGCCGCCCGTAGTGGCCGGGTTCGTCGAAGGTCGGGTCGGTCAGGAATCGCAGGCCGCCGTAGTCGATCACCGCGGTGGGCCCGCCGGAGACCTGGACCGAGAGCTGGTCGCCGAGCTGATGCATCATTTCTCCTCACGGATGATGTTTTCATCTTCCGTGAGAACACTAGCCAGTTCTCACGGAAGAGTGCAACTACTTCCGTGAGGACTTACCATGGGCACGTGGACGACACCGCTGCCCTTCCCCCTGCTCCGGGTGCCGAGCAGTACGTCGCGCTGGCGCTCGCGAACACCACGATCGCGCTGCCCGGCGGCCAGTTCACCGATTTGCTCGGCACTCCGGCTGCCGCGACGAAGTGGCTCGCCGACCAGGGGCTCGCTCCGGTCGACGCCGGTCTGCAGGAGATGTGCGCAGGCTTGGTCCGGTCGTTGCGTGAGCAGGTGCGGGTGCTGCTCGCGTCGAGGTCGTGCTCGGATCCGGCTCCGCAAAGCGCTCTCAACGCCGTCAACGAAGCGCTGAGCAAGGCGCCCACCGCGGAGCTTCTGCGCTGGGATCCGGCGCGCGGGCTGTACCGCACCGCGTCGCATCCGATCACTCAGATCGTCGAGCACGCGTTGGCGACGCTCGCCGCCAACGCCGCGGATCTGCTGACCGGGCCGGACGCGGAGCGGATCGCCGCCTGCGGTTCGCCGCCGTGCACGCGGTTCTTCCTGCGCAATGGGCGGCGCCAGTGGTGTTCGGTGCGTTGCGGCGACCGGGCTCGTGCCGCCCGCGCCTATGCCAGGCGCGCGCAGCCGGCGGGTCAGCGGTAGGACGCGAACTGGTCCAGCAAGGGCTTCGGGGAGTCTTCGGCGAAGCAGACGGCGAGACTTTCGGCGGATTCGGCCGCCGATGCCTCGCTGCGTGGGAACAGCGCCGCCTCGTACGTGCTGAGGGCGGCTTCGACGTCGCCGGGGTTCGCGGCGAGCGCGAGGCCGAGTTCGGCGCCGTCGAGCATCGCGAGGTTGGCGCCCTCTCCGGCGAACGGTGACATCAGGTGGGCGGCGTCCCCGAGCAGGGCGACGCCGGGGACCCGGTCCCAGCGGTGACCGATCGGCAGCGCGTGGATCGGCCGCGGGGTCAGCTCGCCGTCGGCGTCGGTGATCAGCTTCCGCAGTCCCGCGTCCCACCCGTCGAAGTGGTCCAGGACGGCCGTTTTGGCGGCGGCGGTGTCGGTGAAGTCGAGGGTGGAGATCCAGTTTTCGGCGGTCTTCAGCGCGACGTAGACGTGGAGGCTGCCGGTCGTGTCGTGATGCGCCAGGAACCCTTTGCCCGCACCGAGTGCGAAGAACATGCCGCCGCCGACGAGTGCCGCGCTCGCCGGATGGCGGTGCTCGGCGTCGTTCAGATGCACTTCGACGAAGGAGACGCCCTCGTAGGCCGGTTCAGCGGCGGACACCAGTGGCCGGACCTTGGACCACGCGCCGTCGGCACCGATCAGCAGGTCCGTGGTGAACGCCGTCCCGTCGGCCAGGACGACTTCGTGCCTGCCGCCGCCGAGCGCGCGTGCGCCGGTGACCTTGGCGCCCCAGCGCACGGTGTCTTCGGGCAGGGATCCGAGCAGCAGGTCACGCAGATCGCCTCGGGCCACTTCCGGCCGTCCGCCGTCGCCTTCGTCGGACTCCTCGTGGTGCACCACCGCGTGCCGGTCGAGGATGCGCAGGGCCTCGCCGCCGGGATGCACGATCGCCCGGAATTCGTCGTGGAGTCCGGCGGCCCGCAGCGCCGCCTGCCCGGATTCCACGTGGATGTCGAGCATTCCGCCCTGCGTACGCGCGGACGGCGAGGCGTCCAGATCGAATACCGCCGCCTCGACGCCGTTCACGTGCAGGACCCGGGCCAGGGTGAGTCCGCCGAGTCCGGCGCCGATGATCGCGATGGGGTGATGTGTGGTCATGCGGGGTTCCTTTCGGCGGGGAGGCCGGTGTGGGTGATTCCGGTGATCAGCACCTGCAGTCCCCAGGACATCCGCTGCGCGGGAGCTCCGGTGAGCAGGTCGGCCGCGTGGGCGGCGATCTGGGGGTGGGTCGTCTCGTCCGCGTCCCGCACGGCGCGGGCCAGCGCGTCCCATTCCTCCGGTGACTTCTCGTCGGCATGCTCGGCCGCGGTCGCCGTCGCGTGCTGCAGGAGGATGTCGATCCCCCAGGCGCGCCGTTCGGGCGCCACGTCACCCTCGGCGAGGAGGGCGAGCAGGTTTTCGCACAGCGCGAGGTAGTTCTCGCCGCTCGGGCGGGCCACCAGCGCGGACAGGGCCAGGCCGGGGTATTCGAGCAGCGTCGCGGTGTAGGCCGTGAGCAGCCGTTCGAGCCGGTCACGCCAGTCGCCGTCGGACGGCGGAGGGCTGATCGTGCCGAGGAGTTCGTCCAGAATCGCCGCGTGCAGCTCGGCGGTGTTGCGGACGTAGACGTAGAGCGAGGCCGCGCCGGTGTCGAGTTCCTGCGCCAGACGGCGCATGGTGACCTTCCGGAGGCCTTCCTCGCGCAGGATCGCGACCGCGGCGGCGACGATTCCGTCGCGGGTCAACGCGGGTTTGGCCGGCCGTTCCCGGCGGCTCTTCTCGGGTGCCATACGACCATCGTACCGAACATGTTCGTTACGAACATGTTCGTGATGCCGGAAACGACAGTGGCAGGGAGATCGACTCTCCCTGCCACTTCCAACGTATAGCGCACCCGGGGGCTTGCGGCAAGACCCCGGTGATGCCGCAGAATCCTCCGCCGTACCGGCTCCAGCTCGACAAACGGGGGAACTCTTGATCGACGTGATCATCGCCGGCGGCGGACCGACCGGCATGATGCTCGGCGCCGAACTGCGGCTGCACGGGGTCCGTGTGGTCGTCTTGGAGAAGGATCGGGAGCCGACCAAGGTCGTCCGCTCCATGGGCTTGCACGCGCGCAGTATCGAGGTGATGGACCAGCGTGGCCTGTTGGAGCGCTTCCTCGAGAACGGGACGAAGTACCCGCTCGGCGGCTCGTTCGCGGGCATCGTCAAACCACCGCCGTCGCTGGACGGCGCGCACGCCTACATCCTCGGCATCCCGCAGACCGTCACCGACCGGCTGCTGGCCGAGCACGCCGCCGAGGTGGGCGTCGAGATCCGGCGTGGCCACGAACTGGCCGGCCTGAGCCAGGACGACGACGGCGTGGACGTCGAACTGGCCGACGGCACGAGGTTGCGCTCGCGGTATCTCGTCGGCTGCGACGGCGGCCGCAGCACGGTGCGCAAGCTCCTCGGGATCGGCTTTCCCGGGGAGCCCGCCACCGCCGAGACCCTGCTGGGCGAAATGGAAGTGACCGAGGACTGGGAAACGGTGCTCGCGGTGATGACCGAGGTCCGCAAGACCCAGCTGCGGTTCGGTCTCTCCCCCATCGGCGACGGGGTGTACCGGGTCGGCGTGCCCGCCGAGGGCCTGGCCGAGGACCCGCGGGTCCCGCCGACCTTCGACGAGATCAAACGACAGCTCAAGGCCGTCGCGGGCAGCGATTTCGGTGTGCACTCACCACGCTGGCTTTCCCGCTTCGGCGACGCCACCCGCCTGGCCGAGCACTACCGGGTCGGACGCGCCTTCCTGGCGGGCGACGCGGCGCACATCCATCCGCCGGTCGGCGGGCAGGGGCTCAACCTCGGCGTCCAGGACGCCTTCAACCTCGGCTGGAAACTGGCGGCCGCGGTCAACGGCTGGGCACCGGAGGACCTGCTGGACACCTACCACACCGAACGGCATCCGGTGGCCGCCGCGGTGCTGGACAACACCCGCGCGCAGATGCAGCTCATGTCGCTCGATCCGGGCTCACAGGCGGTCCGTCGGCTGCTGGCGGAACTGATGGAGTTCGAGAACGTGAGCCGGTTCCTGACCGAAAAGATCACCGCGACCGCGATCCGCTACGACTTCGGCGAAGGACACGAGCTCCTCGGCCGCCGGATGCCGGACCTGGAACTCGGGCAGGGACATCTCTACGGGCTGACCCGCGGCGGCCGCGGTCTTCTGCTCGACCGAACCGGCGCGCTGTCGGTGCGGGGCTGGCCGGGTCGGGTCGACCATGTCGTCGACGACAGCAAGGAACTGGACGTGCCGGCCGTGCTGCTGCGGCCGGACGGTCACGTCGCGTGGGTGGGCGAAGACCAGCAAGAGCTCGTCGGTGCCGTGCGCCGGTGGTTCGGAGAGGGCGAAGTCCTCTAACGGGCCGGGAACGGCGGTCATTGCCGGCCGGACCGCGTGAGCCCGCAGGGCCCGTGACCGGTGTGGTCACGGGCCCTGCGGACCCCGGTACGGCAGCGTCTGGTTGTAAACGATGTTGGTGTTCGTGCTCCCGAAGAGCGCGAGCTCGTTGACGATCTCCTCCAGCCGTCCCGTCGACGGGGCCGCGATCTTCAGCGAATAGCAGTCGTCACCGGTCGTTCGGAGACATTCGAGGATCTCGGTCCGCTCGGCCAGGAGCTTGTGCAACGGCGCGTGTTTGCTGCCCGGGTACTTCAGCCGCACCACCGCGAGCACCACGTACCCGGCCTTCTCCAGATCGACCTGGGCGCGATAACCGGTGATCACCCCGGCCGACTCCAGCCGCTTGACCCGTTCCGTGGTCGCCGACGCGCTCAAGCTGACCCGCTTCCCCAGCTCGGTGAGGGGCAGGCGCCCGTCCTTCTGGAGCTCGACCAGGATCGCCCAGTCCGTCGCGTCGAGAGTCTCGGCCATCCGGCGAGAATACCGGCAGATCCACGGCGGAACCGGGCATATGCCGGGAATGATCCCTTCCCGGTATTCGGCCCCCGCCGATAGCCTTGACCTGTGCGAATAGGTGTCAATGTCCCGAATTTCGGACCGGGGACCGACCCCGGGATCCTCCGCGGCTGGGCCACGACGGTCGAAGGCCTCGGCTACGACCTGCTCATGGTGTCCGACCACGTCGTCGTCACCCCCGATGTCGCCGAGCAGTACCCGGCCCCGTTCTACGAACCGTTCACGACGCTGTCGTGGCTCGCCGGCGTGACGAACCGGATCCGGCTGGGCACCACCGTGCTCATCGTCCCGTACCGGCATCCGCTGCTCATCGCCCGCATGGCGGCGAACCTGAACCAGCTCAGCGGTGGGCGGCTCGTGCTCGGCGTCGCCTCCGGCTGGGCCCGGCAGGAGTTCGAAGCACTCGACGTCCCGTTCGAGCAACGGGGACGGCTGACCGACGGCCACCTCGACGCCGTCCGGAAGGCGTGGGCCGACGACGCCGACTACCGCGCCGGCGACATCCCGATCTGGGTCGGCGGCAACAGTGACGCCGGGATCCGCCGCGCCGTCCGGGTCGGGGACGCCTGGCATCCGCTGCGGGCCACCCTCCCCTGGCTCACCGAAGCGCTCACCAGGGTCAAGACCATCGCCGACGCCCAGGACCGGCCGGTCCCCGCGTTCGCGCCGCGGATCCTGCTCAACCTCACCGAACGCCCGGTCACCGGGCCCGATCGTGCGGCTGGGGAAGGCACGATCGAGCAGATCGTCGAGGACCTCGAGCGCCTTCGGCACCTCGGCGCCGAGACGGTCGTGCTCGACCCGTTCTCCGGCGATCCCGACGAGACCCTCCGCCCGGAAGCCGCCTGGCAGGCATTGGCGACCGTGGCCGCACACTGGGAACTTGGCCACTACCGAACCGAACAGGACCGACGATGACCGAAGAAGACGAGAAGTTCCTCCGCCGCGCCATCGAACTGGCCGCGAAGTCCCGTAAGGACGGTGACCCGCCCTTCGGTTCGCTGCTCGTCGGCTCCGACGGCACGGTGCTGGCCGAAGACCACAACACCACGGTGTCGCAATCGGACATCAGCCTGCATCCGGAGCTGAAGCTCGCCGTATGGGCCGCCCGCGAACTCGAACCCGCCGTCGCCGCGGCGACCACCATGTACACCAGCTGCCAGCCGTGCGGAATGTGCCAGGGCGCCATCGAACGCTCCGGCCTCGGCCGCGTCGTGTTCGCCCTCTCCGGCGAACAGGTCACCGCCCTGAAGCCGCCCGCCGCCGCACCGCCCGTCCGGCTGGAGGGACCGGCGCTGTACGACGAGGCCCGGGTCCCGGTGGAGGGCTACTACACCTCGTGAGTGGCGGTTCGGGTTCTAGCCGAGGGTGTCCTAGGTACCAACTGGCTTCCGGCCGTCGTTGACTTCCTGGCCCGGTCTGTCGGGGCCTGGGGGCTGGAGCCGGTGTGGGGGGGGGGGGGGGGGGGGGG
>NZ_JBSZHF010000001.1:2698655-2897338 GCF_054166285.1 Amycolatopsis sp. TRM77291
TCGGGTTCTAGCCCGAATCGCCACTCACGAGACTCGTGGTGGCACCGCACTCGCGTGCTCGAAGGCGTAACTCGCGTGATCAGCGGCGTAACTCGCGAGTGTCGCTTCCAGACACGTGAGTTACGTGCCTGATCACGCGAGTTACGCCTTTACACACGCCGTGCACCTGCGTTCCCAGTCCGTGAAGGCCTCTAGGATGATCACGATGTCCGCCGAACTCGTGCCCACCACGCCGGAACCACCGTCCCGGCTTCCGGAGACCAGGCCCGAGAACCGGCGGCGGATCCTCGCCGAAGCCGTCGCGCTGCTGCCCGCGCTTCCCCCGGCCGACCCGCTCGACCGGTACGCGATCCGGCACATCACCACGCTCTGGCTCGAGACCGACAAGACCGACCACACCCGCCGCGCCTACTACGCCGACCTGTCGGCCTGGCTCGGCTGGTGTGCCCGCACCGGGCTCGACCCGCTCATGGCGCGCCGCGCCGACGTCGACGCCTGGAAGAACACCCTGACCGTCACCGGGAAGGACGGCTTGCCCCGGCCCGCCGCCGACTCGACCGTCGCGCGCACCCTCGCCGGCATCTCCAGCTGGTACCGGTACCTGCAGTCCAACGACATCGCCGACCGCAACCCGGTGTCCGCGGTCAACCGGCCCAAGACCGGGAAGACCCCGCCGCTGCCCGCGCTCGGCGGCGAGTCGACGGCGAAACTGTTGAACCACATGGAGAAGCGGGCCCGCGCGAACGACACCGAACCGTCCTGGCGCGACGCCGCCGTCGTCGCGATCCTGTTCTACACCGGCCTGCGCGTCTCCGGCCTCACCACCGCCACCGTGCAGGACCTCGACACCGACTCCGGGCACACGATCCTGCGCTACACCGCCAAAGGCGGCCACCGCGACTTCGTCCCGCTCGTCCCCGCCGCCCAGCACCCGCTGCGCCGCTACCTCGAACTGCGCGCCGCACGCACCGGCGTCCGCCCCGACGAGCTGACCGGCCCGCTGCTCGCGACCATGCCCCACCGCTACGACAGCACCAAATCCGGCGGAAAACCCCTAGCACAACGGGATGTCTGGTTCCTCCTGCGGGCACAGGCCCGCGCCGCCGGACTCGCCGAAGCGAACACCATCTCCCCGCACACCGCGAGGCGCACCACCGGAACCCTGCTGCTGGCCAACGACGTTCCGGTGCAGAAGGTCCAGGACCTGCTGGGACACGCCGACATCCGCACCACCCGCGACCGCTACGACGCGCATCGCCACAAGCTGGAGACCTCTCCCGTGCACGCGCTCGCGCAACTGCTCGCCGACGCGCGCCACCGTCAAAGCTGAGACTTCGTCGCCCCGATCACCACACCGTCGACGCGCGCGAGCCAGCTCCCGCACAGACACCGGACGTACTCCAGCCTCCCCTGGGAGACCCGCTGGGACATCGTCGCGCTTCCAGGCAGTTCGGCCAGCGGCCACCCACACCGCGGGCACTTGTTCGCTTCCATACCCCGATCGTGCTGTAATGAGTCAATGCACTTCAACCCTTACGGCGGAGCGGCGGCGCAGATCGCCGCCGACCTGGTCAACCTCGGCGACGCCGCAGACCCGGCCACGCTGACCGCGATCTTCCGCGACCGCATGACCGTCGCCGCCGTGAAGGACCACGAAGCGGCCGAGATCATCGCCTGGACCAAGCGACTCCGCGACGTCTTCGAAGCCGGCCCGGCCACCCGCGTCGACCTGGTCAACGCGCTGCTCCGCGATTCCGCGTCGAAGCCCTACATCTCCACCCACGACGGCAAGGCACCCCACCTGCACTACGTCGACGCACACGCCGGCACCGCATCCCGCGTCCAGGCCTACACCGCGGGCGGGCTCGCACACCTCGTCTGCGACGCCCCGGACCGCTTCGGCGTCTGCTCACGCGAAGGCTGCGAAACGGTCTACGTCGACGTCTCCCGCAACGGCCGCCGCCGTTTCTGCTCCACCCGCTGCGCCACCCGGGTCCACGTCGCCGACCACCGGAACCGGCAAGCGAGCTAGGTCCGGCGCACCAGACAAAAGGAGCCCTCGCAGTACCTGGATCACCACGGTCTCCCAGCCGCCCGAAACGCCTGTCAACCTCGTCGAATCACCCTTGCCGACGACAGGAGACGCATGGCGGACAACCGATTCACCCCTCACCCGGAACTGTTCGATCTGAGCGGAAAGCTCGCCCTTGTCACCGGCGGCACCAAGGGCATCGGGGCGATGATCGCGCGCGGCCTCCTCCAGGCGGGTGCCCGCGTCGTCATCAGCTCACGCAACGCCGACACGTGCGCGGAGGCGCAGCGTCTGCTGTCCGAATTCGGCGACGTCCGAGCGATCCCCGCCGACCTGTCCAGGCACGACGAATGCCGGCGTCTCGCTGATCTGGTCAGTGCCGACTCGGATCACCTGGACATCCTGGTCAACAACGCGGGAGCGATGTGGCGAGAGCCGCTGGAGACGTTCCCGGACGAGGCCTGGGACTCGGTGCTCGACCTCAACCTCAAAGCGCCGTTCTGGCTGGTGCAGGCGCTGCTCCCGGCACTGCGCGCGGCGGGCACCGCCGACGATCCCGCCCGGGTCATCAACATCGGCAGTATCGCCGCCATCCACGTCGCCGAATCGCCCAACTACTCGTACGCCGGCAGCAAGGCCGCACTCCATCAACTCACCAGGGTGCTCGCCCGAGAACTGGGCCCACACCACGTCACGGTGAACGCGGTGGCCCCAGGACCGTTCCCCTCACAGATGATGGCGGCCACGCTCGATACCCTCGGCGACACGATCGCGGCGAAGGCCCCTCTACGCCGGCTCGGCCGCGACGACGACATGGCCGGTGTCGCCGTGTTCCTCGCCAGCCGAGCGGGGTCCTACCTCACGGGCACCGTCATCCCGGTGGACGGCAGCATCGCGACGACCGCATCGGGGACCTGAGCGTCGGCCTACGGTGAGGGGATGGCCACGATGGATCAACGCGCCGACATCCGGGAGTTCCTCAGCTCCCGGCGCGCCCGCATCACACCCGCGCAGGCAGGCCTGACCGCGTATGGCGGCAACCGGCGGGTCAAAGGCCTTCGCCGCGAAGAAGTAGCGCTACTGGCCGGGGTCTCGGTCGACTACTACGTGCGCATGGAGCGCGGCGGACTCGCCGGCGCTTCCGACGGCGTGCTCGAGGCGCTGGCCACCGCCTTGCAACTCGACGAGGCGGAACGCCAGCATCTGTTCCACCTCGCGCGCCGATCCGGCACCCCACGCCGGCGTAGGACCACCGCGACGGTGCGCTCCACGCTGCAGCAGGTGCTCGACGCCATCTCCGACGCGCCTGCCTGGATCGGAAACGGCCGGTATGACGTGCTCGCCACGAATCAACTCGCTCGCGCGCTGTATTCACCGGTGCTGGACGACCCGCGACAGCCCGCGAACACAGCGCGGTTCGTCTACCTCGACCCCGAAGCGGCCCGAGAATTCTTCGTCGACTACGACCACGTCGCCGACGCTGTCGCCACCAAGCTACGCATGGAAGCCGGCCGCAACCCCCACGACGAGGAACTGATCGCCCTGGTCGGCGAACTGTCCACATGCAGCGAGCCGTTCCGCCGGCGATGGGCATCTCAGGACGTGCGGCTGCACCGGTCCGGCCGCAAGCGCGTGAACCACCCGATCGTGGGCAGGCTCGACTTGGACGTCGAGCCCTTGGAACTGGCCGCCGAACCCAGCCTGCACCTGAACGTCTACACCGCACCCGCGGGCACGCCGACCGCCGACAACCTGGCGCTCCTGGCATCGTGGGCGGCCACCCGGCAGACACCGGCAACCGGATAGCCCACCCCGCGTCGTGCCCCTAGATCGCGTACCGCCACGCCGTCAACGCGTGCGCCGAGAACCACGCGCCCAGCACCACCCACGCCACCGCGGCCGCCACCGCCGTCACCGTCCGCCGCTTCGACAACCCGATCGCGATCGGCACCAGCACCGGGAAAGCGGGCAGGATGAACCGGATCTTCGCGTCCGGCAGCCCCCGCGTGCCGATCGCCAGCAACAACACCCCGGCCCCGTACAGCGTCAACGGCCACGGCACCCGGATCAACGCCGCCACCACCGCCAACGCCACCGCACCCAGCAGCAACAACACCGTCAGCGTGCTGAACACCGACTCGTCCCCGGTCAACCGCGCCACCACCGAATCCACGGTCTCCGCACCGAAGTCGAACTCGGTGTTCCAGCCCCGCAACTCGATGTCCTGCCAGCCGGTCCAGCTGCCCGTCCGATACGCGACGAACCCCAGATACCCGGCGACCCCCAGCGGAGCCACCACCGCACCCGCCAGCGCCCACCAGCGCTCCTCGGTACGCCGGAAGACCGCGATCAACGCCGCCACCACGACCACCGCGACCAGCACCACCGCCGTCGACCTCGACAGCCCCGCCGCGAAAGCGCACAGACCCGCCAGCATCCAGCGCCGCTCCAGCACACCCACCAGCGACCACACCGCGAACGCACAGAACACCGCTTCCGTGTAGGCCATCGAGAACACGATCGCCATCGGCGCCCCGGCCCACAACGCGACCAGCAGCAACCCGATCCGGTCACCCCGCTCCGGCGAAACCGCCCGCCCGATCCGGATCAACCCGCACGCCAGCACCAGACCGCCCAGCACCGACACCGTCAACGCCGCCGTCACCACATCCGGCCCGAGCCACATCACCGCACCGACGAGTTTCGGATACAGCGGGAAGAACGCCATCGGCGCGTCCGAATACGGCTGCCGCGCCGCGTCCAGCGTCCCCGGCAGATCCGCGTACCCGTGCACCGCCAGCCGCAGATACCACTGGCCGTCCCAGGCCGTCAGCCGATCGGTCAGCGTGGCACCACGCCGGGCGGCCAGCAGATCGAGCAGCTGGACACTCGCCGTCCGGATCACCAGATACAGCAGGATCGCCCGCGGATAAGGCGACGTGGCGAGTCTGTCGAGGAGCCCCTCGAACACACGCGCCGGACGCCCCTGCCGGGGTCCCTTCCCGGGAGCGGCGGGCTGATCAAGGTCATCGACTTCTCGGAGCACGCTCAGAGTGTCCACAATGCCGGGTCAGCTCGCCGTTCGGTCCCGGAGATTCCCCGGCCCCGCGCAGGTGGGGAAGCCCACAAACCAGGCTTGTGACCCCACCTCGATCTTGTGTTTCCCAGCCACCGCCCCCGGCTCCTACGTTCGAAGGCATGAGCGAACACAACCTCAAGGACACCGTCGCGATCATCGCCGGCGGAGCGAAGAACCTCGGCGGACTCCTCTCCACCACTCTCGGCGAAGCCGGCGCCAAAATCGTCGTCCACTACCACGGCGACGCCTCCGCGGCCGACGCCGACAAGACCGTCGAAGCCATCCGCGGCGCCGGATCCGAAGCCACCGCCGTCCAAGGCGACCTCACCGAGGTCGCGGACGTCCGCCGCCTCTTCGACACCGCCGTCGACACGTTCGGCCGCGCCGACATCGCGATCAACACCACCGGCATGGTCCTGCGCAAACCGATCCTCGAAACCACCGAAGCGGACTACGACCGCATGTTCGCGGTCAACGCCAAAGCCGCCTACTTCTTCATCCAGGAAGCCGGACGACGCCTCTCCGACAACGGCAAGATCATCAGCCTCGGCACGTCCCTGCTGGCCGCCTTCACCGACGGCTACTCCACCTACGCCGGCGGCAAAGCCCCGCTGGAACACTTCACCAGGGCCGCCGCCAAGGAGTTCGCCGACCGCGGCATCTCGGTCAACGTCGTCGCGCCCGGCCCCATGGACACCCCGTTCTTCTACCCGCAGGAAACCCCCGAGCGGGTGGAATTCCACAAATCCCAGGCCATGGGCGGACGGCTCACGAAAATCGAGGACATCGTGCCGATCATCCGGTTCCTGGCCACCGACGGCGCCTGGTTCACCGGCCAGACGATGTTCCCCAACGGCGGCTACACCACCCGCTGACCCTTACGCTGGCCACGACGCCGTAGACCGGACACGAAGGGGAACCCCTGGGTGGGCCTGGACCTGTACAAGCTGAACCACCTCATCGCCGTCGCCGAAGAAGGCAGCTTCACCCGCGCGGCGACCCGGCTGCACCTGAGCCAGCAGGCCCTGTCGACCTCGGTGCGCACGCTCGAGCGGGAAGTCGGCGTCCCCCTGCTCGAGCGGAGCGCCACCGGCGTCACCGTGCTCCCCGCCGGACAGGCACTGATCGCCGACGCCCACCTCCTTCACGGCATCGCCGACTCCGCCGTCCGGCGCGCCAGGCGCATCGGCCGCAGCGAACCGGAACGACTCCGCGTCGGCCACACCCCCGCCGTCACCGGCGACGAGGTCACCGCCCTGCTCCGCAAACACCAGACCGACCCCGACCTGATCATCGACGTCAACCAGCGCTACCCCGACGAACTCGTCGCGCAGTTGCTCGGCGGACAACTGGACCTCGGCCTCGGCCGCGCGCTGACCCTCGCGCACGGCCTGGTCGGGACCACCCTGATCCGGCAGCGGCTCAACGTCGCGGTCGCCACCGGGCACCGGCTCGCCGAGCGCGAGTACCTCGCGTTGACCGACCTCGACGGCGAGGAGATCACCGTCTGGGGACACCCCGGCCGCTCCGGATACACCGATCTGCTCATCAACCTCTGCCGCGACGCGGGATTCGAACCCGGCGTCCGCCGCAACCCGATCCAGGGGACGCCACCGGTCACCGCCGTCCTCGACACCGAAGGCGTCGCGTTCGTGACCGCGCCACCAGGACCGGCGGCGGGCGGCGCCGTCCACGTCCGGGAACTCCGGCCCCCCGTGCACGTCCCCCTGCAAGCACTCTGGCCGCAGCACAGCACTTCCGACGCACGCCAAGCGTTTCTGGCTTCCGCCCAGGGGTTCTAGGCTTCGCCACTTCGCCGGTCGTGATGCTCCAGCAGCTTCGACAGCAGCTCGGTGAACCGCTTCCGCTCGTCGGCCGATAGCGGAGCCAGCAGCTCGTCCTGCCGTTCGGCCAGCTGTTTCTCCAGCCGCCGCAGCTGTCGCCTTCCCGCGGTGGTCAGCGAGATGACGTTACGTCGCCGATCGGCCGGATCCGGGGCACGCTCGACCAGCTCACGCTCGGCGAGCTCGTTGATCGTCGCGACCATCTCGCTCACGTGGATACCGCTCCGACGGCCCAGCATCGCCTGGCTGGCCGGCCCGAACTCGTCCAGCGTCGCCAGCACGCGGTAGTGGTAGCCGCGGGCGTCGACGGCGGAGAACCCGTCGGTCACCAGGCGATGCGCGTGGTTCGCGGTCTGCGTGAGCAACCAGCTGGGCAGCTTCCGCCAGCCGCCGCGCGGCTGCTCCGAGGGGTTCTCCATGTGACGAGTCTAACGAATCGTTGGGTACCCGAACGATTGCGCTATCGTTGGGCCACCAAACGTTTAGCGACCCAACTAATTGAGGAGCCGTCGTGACGATCCAGCCCTTCCACATCGACATCCCCCAGGCCGACCTCGACGACCTCGCCGACCGGCTGGCCCGCACCCGCTGGCCCAACGAGGTCGCCGACGCGGGCCTCGACTACGGATTCCCGCTCGCCCGCCTCCAGGAACTCGCCGAATACTGGCGAACCGGGTACGACTGGCGCTCCCACGAGGCCCGAACTCAACGAGCTTCCGCACTTCACCACCGAGATCGACGGCCAGAACATCCACTTCGTCCACGTCCGGTCGGAGAACCCGGACGCGCTCGCACTGGTCCTCACCCACGGCTGGCCCGGTTCGTTCCTGGAGTTCCTCGACATGATCGAGCCGCTCTCGCGCGACTTCCACCTGGTGATCCCCTCGATCCCGGGCTACGGCTTCTCCGGCCCGACCCACGACCGCGGCTGGAGCGCCGACCGGATCGCCCGTGCATGGGCGGAACTGATGCGCCGCCTCGGGTACGAACGCTACGGCGCCCAAGGCGGCGACTTCGGCTCCGGGATTTCGACGGCACTCGGCGCGGTGGCCCCGGAGCACGTCGTCGGGGTGCACGTGAACTACCTGCCGACCCGGCCGGATCCGGACGCGGGGATCGAACTGTCCGAACAGGACGAAGCCCGCCTGGAGAAAGTGAAGCGGCTCATGGCGAATCGCCCGCCGTATCAGGCGCTGCAGGCGGCGACCCCGCAGACCATCGGCTACGCGTTGACCGATTCTCCCGTTGGCCAGCTCGCCTGGATCGCCGAGCGCTTCGCACAGTGGACGGACCCGCGTACGCCGGTCAGCGACGACCGGATGCTCACCGACATCTCGCTGTACTGGCTGACCGCGACCGCGGCTTCCTCCGCGCGACTCCACCACGACGCCGGCAGGGGGAACACTCCTTGCCGGGTACCGCTCGGCGTCGCGGTGCTCCCGCAGGACATCACACAGTCGGTGCGGCCACTGGCCGAGCGGCTGTACGACGTCAGGCACTGGTCGGAGTTCGAACGTGGCGGCCACTTCGCCGCGATGGAGGTCCCGGACCTGCTCGCCGCGGACATCCGCGAGTTCTTCCTCGGCCTCATCGAGGCCGGTTTTTCAATTGAATAGCCGGATTTTTTACTAATTGCCAAGCAGTATAGGTCGTTATACATTTTGCTGGATTCACAATGCCACCAGGAAGGCCTGGTCTCGACCGCCTTCCTGGTGGCACGCTCCCCCGCCACCCAAGGGTCCGGGGACCGCGGCACTCCCCTCCCCCAAGACGATCGTCGTGGCACTGAGTGCCAGCCGGTCTCCCCTACCGCTCGTTCAAGACGGCGTTGACCTTGGCGATCACGTCGTGCAGAGGGGTCGCCGTGGTCATCACCGCGACCATGGTCGTCTCGGGCGCGGCGTCCTGGACCTTGAACGCGTCGATCACCAGCGCGAAGGCCTCGGCCGCACTGGCGGCGATGTCGTCCTGCCCGCCGCTGCGCAGCCAGCGCCGGAGCACGTGGTTGTTGGCGGCCGCGATCGCCGCGGCGGCCACGGCCGCCCGCAGGCTCGCCGCCTCGTCACCCTGTTCGATGAAACGCGCCCGCAGGTAGCGGGCGAGTACGCGCTGGTAGCGGTCGACGGTCGCGACTTCCTTGTCTCGCAACGAGGGCACCGTCCGCGTCAGCGTGAACCGCTTGAGCGACACGTCGAGCTCCGCGGCGTAGGAATCGAGGACCAGGCCGACGGCGGCACAGGCCACCTCGACGGGATCACGATCCGGATCCGCGGCGGCGAACGTCTCCTCCATCTCCGCCACGATCTCGTCGTGGTTGGCGAAGAGCACGTCGTCCTTGGCGTCGAAGTACCGGAAGAAGGTCCGCCTGCCCACTCCCGCCGCGGCCGCGATCTCGTCCACCGTGGTGGCCTCATAGCCCTTGGCCACGAACAGGTCCACCGCCGCCGCGGCGAGCGCACGGCGCAGACGGCGCCTCCCGTCGGGGGTCGAGCCTGCTCTGGTCACCGGCGCTCGGCGCGGCGAATCGGTCATAGCGGGACGGTAGCAGCCCCTTGCTAGTGGCACTGAGTGCCGTTACGCTGTGCGGAGTCCCCGGGGCACGTGTCCCCATCCCCCGTCCGGAAGGCGCCGACGATGTCGCTGGACCACCAAGTACTCCCGGTCGAGTCACGTTCGATCCGCCCTCGGGGCGACGCCTTCTACGGCCGGCTCTTCGGCTGGTCGCTCAAATGGCGCGGGCCGCAGCCGTTCCTGGTGCTCGAAGGCGGGATCTGCGCGGTGACGCTGCCCAAGATCAACGGCGCCCAGGTCCTCGGCAGGCTCGCCGAGACCGGATGCGACGGCCCCGCCATGGCGGTGTTGACGCAGCAGGGCCCGCGGGTGGCCATTCTCGCGGAGACCGACGGGTTGATTCCCTCTCGCGAGTCCCTGCCGCAGCACGTCGAAGTACTCGCTTGGGGCACGCTGCTCCCGCTTCCCGCCGACTCCGGGCGAGCCGAGGCCCACGCGGAATGGCTCTCGGCACCGGATCCCCGGCAGCGGTGGCTTCCCAGCCTGGACGCGGTCCTCGCGGGCGTGCGGCCGAGGTAGCGCACGTGGTTCATGCCGCCACCTCCGCCTGAGCGGAGACGAACAGGGCTCCACCGTCCGATTCGGACAGTGTGATCTCGAGGGTCGCCCCTTCCGCCAGCGGCGGCAGATCGCTCAGGGTCACGCGGCCGATCAGCCGTTGTCCACGGCGCGCGTTCACCGCCCCGGAACGCCGGACTTCGATTCCCGAACGGCGCCACACCCGAACGCCACCTGTCGCCCGGCTACGCCACTGGCTTCCGCACCAGGCCGCGAGGGCGGCCCCCGCCGTGTTGCACAGCACGTCGTCCAGCGAACCCACCCGCCCGGCGCCCTGCCAGACCTGAAGGCACTCGATCGACACGGACATGGCGAACGCCGCCAGGACGATCCTCGGCACCGGCTTCGCCCAGTCGAAGCGCACTGGCGCCAGTACCGCGAGCGGCGCCAGCAGCAGGACATTGCCCGTCAGCTGGAACAGGGCGACGTCCGGGCGGTCGTCGAACACGGGCAGGACGTCCCCAAGCAGATGGAGACTCACCGGCGAACCGTGGCCCGCCATCGGCGCCGGTACGAAGACGACCGGGATCACCGCGAAAAGCGATGCCAGCAAAGCGAAATCGAGTGCGATCAGGTACCGGCGACGCCGGTTTCCCCGACGGCGCGCGACGAATTCGGCGACGACCGCACCGGCCGCGGCGGCGAGCAGCGACCACGGTGCGGCGTCGAAGAATGCCTGCCACCACCAGTCCATGCACTCCCCTTTCGCCGATGATCGTCTTCGGCGAGGGTGGCAGCATCGTGAAGACCAGACAAGAACCCTGGCTATTGTCGGTGAATAACTACCATCCGCGTTGATACTTCACGGAGTTCGATTGTCACGGCCGTGCGGTCAGCGCCGGGCCGATCCAGCGGCGGACGCGGGCCCGCAACTGCTCGTCGGTGTGCGGCGGCGTCGAGGGGTACTGCAGGAACGACAGGAACAGCCGCATCAGCATTTCGGCGAGTCCCTCGAAGTCCTCGTCGGTCGTCACACTCACCGCGGTCCAGTCGACCGGCACGTTCCGGAGGATCCGCGCGCCGAGCGCGAACGACTGCGACGAAGTGACCGCCACGGTGAAGACGTCCGCCTCGCCCGCTTTCAGGAGCAGCCCCAGGTACGGCTCGTCGGGGACCGCTCGGACGCCGAACACCACGGACTCCACCGCGACCTCGGCGGGGTCGGCGAACGTGGCCAGATGCCGCTCCATCCGCCCGGCGAACTCCTCGACCCGGTCCAGCGCGACCGCGCCGAGGATGTCGGCGAGGCTCGGGAAGTAGCGGTAGACGGTCTGCCGGGTGACGCCCGCTTCCGCGGCGACGTCGGAGAGGCTGGTCTTGGCGAGGCCGACCCGGTCGATGCAGGCGGTCGCCGCCTCGACGATCCTGCGGCGTGCCTCGCGCTCGGTCCCGGGCGGATTGCCCCGCCATCCGTGGTGCCCCATACGCCTCATCTTCCCCGACGGGGAATCTCAGACGGTGGCAGGTGCCGCGCGGCGCACGCGGTACAGCGCGGCGAGCATCAGGCCCGCGGCCACGAAACAGGCCAGTACGTAGAGACCGCTCCCCGGCGTGATGCCGTTTTCGATGACGGCACCCAGCCAGAACACGGCCATCGCACCCAGGTAGACGGCGGGATAGAACCGGGCGAAAGGCGTCAGCGGCTCTTCGGTGCCTCGATGCCTGACGAAGAGCCAGATTCCCGCCACCCACAACAGCGCCAGCTCGGCGGCGAGGATCCACGCTTGCACGGTGACGTTGCCGACGAAGAGGCTCGACGGGAGCCCGGCGATCACCATGCTCAACGGGGTGAGGACACCGGCCACCACGATGCGCGCCACGAGCGACCACCCGCGCCTCGGCCCACTGGCGAGCCGCACCACCAGATAGGTCATGGCACCCATCGACACCGAGGCGAAGAGCAGCATGCTGGTCATGGGCACGGAATCCAGCGCCGGATGGTTGACGATCCGGTTGTTCCCGTTCCAGGCCCACCACTTCAGCTGCGGACCGAGGTGGTCGAAGGCCTCATAGAAGACCTGGCAGGCGAAGGCGACCGCCACCGACCCGGCCAGCGCGCCGCGCGCACGGAAGATCCCGAGAGACCGGACGAGTTCGTAGGCGAGCTGGCTGATCATCGGGTAGAACGCCACGATGTAGAGCGGCAGCCGGTCCCACATGAACTGCACGGTGAACCGGTTGTGGGCGAAGATGAACCCGTACTGCCGCTCGAGGCCGAACCATTCCGGGAAGTACAGGGGCGGTTCGATGACGAAGAGGTAGACCAGCGAAGCGCACCACAGCGCCAGGTTGGCCGAGTCGCCCTGGCGGTGACGGCGGACAGCGTGCACCAGCGCGAACACGGCTCCGCCGAGGACGAGCAGTTCCAGCAGCGGCATCGTCCAGTGGCCCGCCGTCCACGGTGGACGGATCGAGAGCCAGGCGGACACGTCGTGGCAGTCGAAGCCGAGGGCGCGGGTGACCCCTTCCGCGTCCGCCCCGCATACGGCGCTCATCGGGCGACCGCCGGTTCGGCGGCGCCACCTTCCGGTGAATAGTCCGTGACCGGCGGCTCGGCGCGGGCGTCGAAGTCGAACGGAATCCGGTGGCGCCCCAGCGCCGCCCGGATCCGGTAGCGCACGAGGCCCGCGATCACCCGCGGGTTCGTCATCATGTCGCGCAGCGACTCGTCGAGGTTGAACACCTTCGCGAAATGCTCGTCGACCACGTCGTCTTCGCGGGCGGCGCCGACGATGAGCCGGAACGCCGGGCCGGACACCGCCGAGAGCAGGCGTCGCTTCCACTCCCCCGCCTTTTCGGTGCCCACCGCGCAGGCGTACCCCTGGTCCCTCGCCAGGCTCCACGGCACGTTGAGCAGCTTGCGCTGGGCCGCGAGGAATCGTGCGGAGAATCCGGTGTCGAGACGTTCGGCACGGGCGAGGTGCTCGCGCAGCAGCAGCGCCGAACCGGCGGCGGAACTGATGCCCTGCGCGTAGAACGGGTTGAACGCGCAGATCGAGTCGCCGACGAACGCCAGCCGTTCCGGCGGGGTGCGGAGCCGGTCGTAGCGGCGCCATTTGTTGCCGGTCGACCGGGTGAGGTGGACCTCGGAGGTCGGGGTGGACCGGTCCATCGCGGCCGCGAACAGTGGCGCCCGCACCCGGCGGGCCGACTCGACGAACGCCTCGGTGGTGCGCGGCATTTCGATGCCCCACGAACCCATGCACGCGATGACGCGGTTGCCCTCGATCGGGAAGAAGTTGACCAGGAACTCGTGCTCGTCCGGATGCGGGCCCTTGTCGGGGGTCGGCATGATCACCAGATGCCGCCACCACCAGGACGGCGGCCGCTCCTCGGGTGACGGCAGGTCGTACCAGCGTGAGGTGTAGGTGACCTTGGCGTCGAGGGTCCGCACTTCGGGTTCCGGCCAGCCCGCCGCCACCAGCCAGGCGCCGACCGAGGAACCGCGGCCCATCGCGTCCACCACGAAGTCGGCGTCGAGGTGCTCCTCGCCCTCAGACGTGGAGAAGCCGACGCCAGTGACGACCCCGTCCCGGGTCGTCAGCCCACTGACCGCGACACCCTCGCGGATGACGACGTTGGGCAGGCCGCGGACCTTGTCCCGGAGCACGCGCTCGATGAGGATCCGCGAGCTGTAGATCATCGTCATCGCGCTGCGTTTCCGCGCCGACCAGCCCTTCCCGTCGAGGTAGGCGGCGTCCATGGACGGCATGAGATGCAGTCCGCCTGCGGCGATGAGGTCGTCCTCGAATCCCGGGAACAGCGCCCCGATCGCGCGGCGGCCCGAGTTCAGGAGGAAATGGGGGTGTTTGCTCTGCGGTACCCCGCGCCGGTGTTCGGCCTCGGCCGGAAGCTCGTCGCGTTCGAGCACCAGCACGCGGTCGAAGTACGGCGCGAGCGCGCCCGCGGTGCAGAGTCCGGCGGCGCTGCCACCGAGGACGACGGCGGTCTTGCCGAGTCGCATACGACCAACTCCCAGCGTCATTCATACACTTTGACAACACCTGTATGAATGTATGAACGACGCCGAGCGCTGTCAAGACGCCGGCAGATGTGCCAGAAGCCGGATCACGCGTGCGCAGAGCCGTAACTCGCGTGATTGGAGCCGTAACTCGCGTGTCTCGGGCCGGATCAGCGAGTTACGCCTTCAAGCACGCGAGTTACGGCTCCGATCACGCGTGTTCGAGCGAAGGCTCGACGCCTCGCTGCCCGAGCAGGAGACCGCCGACGCTCGCCGCACTCGCGCTGCCGAGGGCGATCCCCCAGCCGACCGGCCCGAGCGGCGTGCACCCGAAGAACTGGCTGATCCCAGGGGTCTGGACCAGTATCGCCAGCAGGGCGGCGGAGCCAAGGCCCGCGGCGAGGACGGTCCTGTCCCGGCCGCCGACGGCCAGCGTCTGCCCGAGCTGGGTTCCGATCAGAGAGACGAGCGCGATCGTGCTCGCCCGACGTCGCCTGCCGGTCATCCGCGCGAGAGTCCACGCCGTGGACGCCCCGAGTGTCGTGGTCACCGCGCGCGTGGTGATGTCTCGCCGCAGCGCGTTGCCGAGCGACGCGCTGGGCCCCTCCCGCAGCAACTCCGGCACGGACTCGCTGTCCGGCCTGCTCAACGCGATCGCCAGCGCGGGCGCGAGGTCGGTGAGGAGGTTCATCAGCAGCAGCTGGCGGGCGGTGAGCGGTGAACGTCCTGTGACGACCGAGCCGAGCACGGTGAAGGCGATCTCCCCCAGGTTCCCGCCGAGCAGGATGCCGAGCGCCTCGCGGACCGACGCCCACATCGCCCGGCCTTCCACCAGCGCGGCGACGATCGTCTCCAGCCGGTCGTCGGTCACCACGAGGTCCGCGGCCGCCCTCGCCGCGGCCGTACCCCGCTGCCCGAGCGCGATCCCGACGTCGGCGAGCCGGATGGCGGGCGCGTCGTTCGCACCGTCGCCGGTCATCGCGACGACCCGGCCGCCGCGCTGGTAGGCCTGGATGATCCGCACCTTCTGCGCCGGGCTGCACCGGGCGATCACGTCGACGTCGGCGAGTTCCCGATCGAGCTCTTCGTCACCGAGTTCCTCGATCCGCGCGCCGGTGAGCACCTTGGTGTCGCCGTTGCGCCCGGTGATCTCCTCCGAGACGGCCTCGCCGGTGGCCGGATGATCGCCGGTGATCATCACCGTGCGCACTCCGGCCTCGCGCAACCGATCCGCCGCGGGGGCGGCACTGTCACGCACCGGATCCGCCAGCGCGACGAAGCCGAGGAACCGGAGATCGGTGACGTCGTCCTCCGAGAGGTCCTTTGTGGACACAGGGCGTTCCGCGACGGCGAGGACGCGGTGCCCGGCCGCCGCCAGGCGCCCGGCCCGCTTCTCCAGCCTGCCGCGGGCACCCGTGCCCATCGGCCGGTCGCCATGCCGGGTGCATCGGGGAAGGACGGTCTCCGGCGCTCCCTTGACGCACACCACGTGCCGTTCGCCGAGTTTCCCGTTGGTCGCGTGGAATCCCCGCGACGGCTCGAACGGGACCGCGCCGGTCTTCTGCCAGCCGCCGGCGTCCACACCCGCGGTGAGGCCGCCCTCGAGAACGGCTTGATCCGTGTGATGCGGCAGTTCCTCGGGGTTCTCGGCCCGGGGCGTCGCGCGGACGGCCGCGGCCAGCACCGCCCGATGGCTCTTCCGCAGCCGGCTCACCGAGGCGGTGGTCGTGCCGTCGTCGATCCGGTTGACGCTGAGCTTGCCTTCGGTGAGGGTGCCGGTCTTGTCGAAACAGAGGACGTCGACCCGCCCGAGCGCTTCGATGGTGCGCGGATTACGGACGAGCGCGCCGTTTTCGGCGAGTCGCCGGGCGGCCGCCAGCTGGGCCGCGTTCACCAGGAACGGCAGGCCTTCCGGCACCGACGCGACCGCGAGGTTCACCGCCGCCCCGACGCTTTGCCGCAGCGGCACGCCGCGGATGAGCCCGGCGCCCGCGACGGCGGCCGCCGAGCCGACCGCCACCGGCAAGGCCTGCTTGGTGAGCGACGCGAGCCGCGCTTCGACGCCGGTCTCGGGGGCGGCACCTCGTGCGGCGGCCATCCCCCGCCCGACCTCGGTCTCGTCTCCCGTCGCCACGACGACGGCGGTCACCTTTCCCGCGGCGACCGTGGTGCCCTCGTACAGCATCGACGTCCGCTCGGCGAGCTCCGCCGCCACGACCGGCGCCGGGACCTTCGGCACCGGCAACGACTCGCCGGTCAGCGAGGACTCGTCGAGTTCCGCGCCGGTCGCGTCGAGCACCCGGCAGTCCGCCGGCACGACGTCGCCGGACCGCAGCGACACGACGTCGCCCCGCACCAGCGATTCGGCGACGATCTGCCGCTCGGCACCGTCGCGCACGACGGTGGTCACCGTCGCGGACCGTTCGAAGAGCCCGGCCAGCGCTCGGTCGGTGTGCACCTGCTGCACGCTGCCGATCAACGCGGACACTCCGACGATCCCGGCGACCAGCGCGGCGTCGACCGGCGAGCCCACCGCGGCCGAAACCGCCGCGCCACCGGCCAGCACCGGGGTGAGCGGATTGGCCAGCTCGGCCATGAACGCCTTCGCGATGCTCGTGCCGGCGTTGCCGTCGCCGCCCGCACGATCGGCCGGCGCCCGTCGTCGGGCCTCGCGCTCGTCCAGGCCACTACGACCCGAGCCGAGCCGGTCGAGCACGACGTCCGCGGGCATCAGATGCCACGGTGGCGCGACGCGGCCCGAGGAGGGCGCCTTCCGCTCGCCGGTGAGGGTGCGAGCACGCCAGACCCCGTCACCGAAAGCCATGAGCGCCCCGGCGTTCACCGCGCGAAGGCCGCTCGCGGCGGGCCTGCGCCGGGCGCCGAGCGCGGTCACGCCGCCGATACCGCTGGCCGCGGTCGCGAGCATCGTCGAATCGCGGACGACCGCCCTCGCGGCGGTGATCGCCTCGACGAGCAGGACGGCCGTGCCGATGTCGCGGCCGATCAGCACATGTGCGCCCCACGGCGGCGGCGTCCCGTCCTCGTGCACGCCGACTCCGCAGTCCGATGCCCCCAGCGCCCGGCGATCGTCGGAGACCAGCATGACCACGCGTCCGCACGCCTGGAGTTCGCGGACGGCGTCGAACTCCACCCCACCATCGGTCTGGACCACTCGGAGGCCGGCGGCCTCGGCCGCGGAAGCCAACGCGTCGACGTCGGGCGAGCGCTCCTGCGCGACGGCGAGCAGCCCCGCCGGCCGCCCGTCACGGACCAGCCCCAGCACCAGGTGGGCGCCCTGGTCCAGCATCCGCTGCCGGTCGGGGAAACCGGTGACGTCCAGCTCGTCGAGCGGGCCGAGCGTCCATTCGCCGTCCCGCCGGACCACCTCGGGTTTCTCCGGGTCGAACAAGGCGAAGGCGGCGGCCGTCAGGTCCACCTGGTCACCATCGGACAAGGGGACCAGATCGCTGAGGACGTTCGCGCCCGCGCCGAGCGCCGTGGTGTCGATGACGATCGTGTCGAGCAGGTCGAGCCCGCGCAGCGCGGACCGGTCCATCACCAGTGCACCGCGCCTGGCGAGAACTTGGCCCAGCTGGGCGGAAAACGCGGCCGCGCCATGGGACGGGGCCTTGGGCAGCGCGGAGATCCCGACCGCGGCGGCGCGTCGCGGCCCGACGAACGGCAGGGCCGCCGCGGCGGCCGCGGCCCCGGCGGCGATGGACCGGCGCGCGTGCCGGTCGGCGGCGCTTTCCGGAAGCGGCCACAGCCGTTCGCTCACCACGGAGTCGGCGCCGGCGTGCTCGCGCTGCCCGACCAGCTTGGCTTCGGCCTCGCACCAGGCCCGCTGGTGCGCCTTGGCCTCCCGCCATTGGGTGCCGCGGAGCATGATGTCCAGGACCGTTCCCTCGCTGCGGGCCGCGAGACCGTGGACCAGCGCCGCACCGATGGAGGTCGCCGAATCCGCCCTCTCCCGGCCGCGTAGTTTCCGGTCCGCCAGGTCGCGCAACCGCGGGTGCAGGTCGACGAGTGACGCCAGTGCCGCGGCCTCCGTCGGCAGCGGTGCCCACGGCATGATCTTCGAAACCACCGACAGCATCAGTCCCGCGGCGTCGGCGGCGAGTGTGGACGGCAGCCGGGTCGCCGTGGTGCCGTCCGCCGGATGGTGCAGTTCGTCTTCCTCGACCCGCTCGGCTTCGGAAGCGGGCTCCGCCTCCGCGCGTTCGACCGCGCGGATCAGCTCCAGACGCCGCGGGCCCGGGTCTTCGACCGCCACGACCACCCGGGACGTCGGCGCGTTCACCTGCGCCCACCGCACGCCGGGGATCTCCGCCAAGGCCCGCTCGACCCGCCGGGCGACGCGGGCGCCGTCCGGTCCTTTCACGCCGTGCATCTCGACGTAGAGCCTCCCGGGACACGACCAGACCGCCCGCCGCGGTCCGCGTCCCGGGATTCCTTCCAGCGGCAGGAGGGCCAGGCCGGCCAGCCCTCGGGCGACCCGCCCCAGCGTCCGCGACGGTTTGGGGAAGGCGACACCCAGCACGTCCACGGTCTCCAGGTCCGTCCGCCGCATGCGGCATCCTCCTCGCGCTCGGTGCCTTGTTGATCTCACCGAGTACCCGCGCGCCGGAGCGTCGAATCCCCTTTCCGCCTCAAGAGGTGACGGAGTCGATCAACCGGTTGTACCGGAGCCTCAGCGCGCGTTCGAGGGCGGACACGAATCCCGCCACCGCGAGGGTGATCTTCGCCCAGGAGGGCAGCAGCACCGGCGACGTGAACGTACCGACGTGTCCGGCGACGACGGGGATCTTCGTGACGGCCTCCGCGCCCTGGAGCAGGCCGACGACGAGCGCGATCAGGAGGATCACGAGCGAGACCACGCCGATGGTGGCGCTGGTACGGGGAAACCGCCGTCCGAAGCTCGCCCGCAATCCTTCCTGCGAGCGAGGGTGAGGGCGCAGAGCTCGCTCGCCGCCGTGGTCGGCGACGAAGTGCATGCGTTTCAGTCCGACCGCGCTGGTCGCCACCTCGATGACCCCTCCCGGCACGGGGAACGCCGCGGGAAGGTTGGACCGGAAGAGCTGGACACCGTCCCGGTACAGCGCGGCGGGGCTTTTCCCGGCCGCGTCTTCGTGCTGTTTCCGGGTTTTGGCGTCGGCGAGGTAGCGGACGTCGACCGCGTAGACGTGTGCTTCGAGATCGAGGAAGAACAGCGAACGGGAGAAGAGCTGCCATCGGCGGTACTCGGCCAGCGCGGATCCGTCCCCGGACCTGACCCTGGAGAGCTGCCACCGTCGGGTGAGTTTCTTGACCATGGTCAGGACGTCGCTTCCGGTGGGTTGAGGTCGAGCATGGCGTTCACGCGCTGCAGGACGTCCAGCTGCGCCGGGTTGTACAGATCGGCCACGCCGTGGAGGACGACTGGTTTGGTGAGGGCCTTCCACGTCTTCGCGTCCAGCAATCCGGGCCGGGCTTCGTACTGCTCGCGGGCGATCGGCGCGAGAGCCTCGGCGATGCGCTGTCGCGTCGCGTCGTCGGCGTCCGCGGGCAACTCGTCGAACTCGGTCTGGACGACGGGCCGGGACGCCGGCTGGAGCGAGTGCAGCGTAGCCATCGTGGCCGGGTCCAGCACGGTCGAAAAGATCATCATCAGCGAGCGTTCCTCCTCCGGCATTCCCTCGACGTTGCCGTCGTAGCCGGGTGGCAGGTCCACCAGGCTACGACGGCGCAGGATCAGGGCGAGTTCGTCGCGCATCCGCTGCTGCCGCTCGATACTCGCCCGCAGTTCCTCGTCCAGTGCGCGCAGCGTCTGCTCCGTGTGCTCGTCCGAGCCCGCCATCGCCGGGATTTCGGAGAGCGGCACCCCCAGGTCCACCAGGCGCCGGATCCGCAGCAACCGGATCAAATGCTCGACCCGGTACCGCTTGTAGCCGTTGTGCGCCCGTTCGGGCTCGTCGAGCAACCCGATCCGGTGGTAGTAGCGGACGGTCTTCAGCGTCGTGCCGGCCAGTTCCGCCAGCTCCCGTGTGCTCCAGGACATCTCCCGCATTGGACACCGTGCCCCAAGGGCACAGTCAAGCGGCTTGACCGTGCCCCGAGGGCACGGTCTCGAATACGTCCGTCGGTGATCACACCAAGATCGGGGAGAGACGATGAGACGGAAACGACTTGTGGGACTGGCGGTGATCCTCGGCCTCACCGCGCCGCTGTGCACGGCGCCCGCCAGAGCGGCCGAACCCGCACCGGGCCTGGCCTGGGCCGCGTGTCCCGCGGACGTGGCGGTGCCCGCGGACATCGTGCTGCGGTGCGCCACCGTGCCGGTGCCACTGGATTACCGGAGGCCGGAGGGCGAGCAGATCGACATCATGATCTCCCGCCTGGCCAGCAAGAACCCCGCGGCGCGGCGGGGCGTGCTCATGCTGAACCCGGGCGGTCCGGGTGGGCCCGGGCTGTCGTTCCCCGCGGATCTGGCCTCGCACGGCCTGCCCGCGAGCGTCCTGGACGCCTACGACGTGATCGGCATGGACACCAGAGGCATCGTGCACTCGGCTCCGGTGAGCTGCGGATTCACGGCGGATCAGGAGTACATGGGCAACATCCCGCCATACGCGGTGGACGAAGCGGCCGTCGCCGAACAGGCGAAGATCGCGAAGGGGGTGGCCGCCCAATGTGCCGCGAACGACAAGGACGGCAGGCTGCGGCACGTTTCGACGGCGAACATGGCGAGGGACCTCGACCGGCTCCGGGCCGCGCTCGGCGAGGAGAAGACCAATTTCCTGGGGTATTCGTACGGCTCCGCGCTCGGTGCGGCGTACGCGTCGATGTTCCCGGAGAGGTCCGACCGGGTGGTGCTCGACAGCAACATCGGCGACACCCATCTCAACCGTGACGGGCTCCGCCGGTTCGGGCTCGGCGCCGAAGAGACCTTCCCCGACTTCGCGAAGTGGGCGGCGGCACGGCACGAGTCCTACGGCCTCGGCCGAACCGCCGCCGAAGTGCGCAGGACGTACTTCGAGCTCGCGGAGAAGCTCGACAAGACCGCGGTGAACGGCCTCGACGGCCGTTTGTTCCGGCTGGCCACCTTCGCGGGGCTTTACGGGAAGACGCGGTACGGGCAGACGGCACAGTGGTGGCAGTCGGTCCGTGACGGCGACAAGGTGGCGGCGGAAGGCGCCGCGGCCGAAGCGAAGCGCCTGGCACTGGCTGCCACGCCGGCGCCGACGGACAACGCGTGGTCGGTGTTCCTCGCGGTGACGTGCAACGACGTCGCTTGGCCCTCGGACGTGCGCACCTATCAGCGTGGCGTGGCCGAAGACCGCGAGCGGTACCCGCTCTTCGGCGCCGCGGGAGCGAACGTCATCCCGTGCGCGTTCTGGCCTTACGCGCCGGCCGAGCCTCCGGTTGCGGTCAAGGACAAAGGGCTGGAGAACGTGCTGGTCGTCCAGAACCGGCGAGACCCCGCGACCCCGCTGCGGGGCGGGCAGCTGCTCGACGAGAAGTTCGGTGCTCGGTCTCGGCTGGTGACCGTGGACGCCAGTGGTCATGGCGTGTACGTCCTCGGCGGCAACGCCTGCGCGCTGAACACGACGACGAGCTTCCTGTTGTCCGGGAAGCTGCCGAAGCGCGACGTGTTCTGCTCCTGAGCAGGGGCTGAATCGGCCTGCCGCGTTCGCCTGGGTAACATCCGGGTATGAGCAAGCGCTTAGTCAGTCTCGGGGATTCCTTCACCGAGGGTGTCGGCGACGAAGACCCGTCGTCGCCCAACGGCGTCCGCGGCTGGGCCGATCGCGTCGCGGGCACCCTCGCGGCCAACCACCAGGACTTCCGTTACGCCAACCTCGCGATCCGCGGCAAGCTCCTCGGGCAGGTCATCGCCGAGCAGCTCGATCCGGCGCTCGCGCTGAACCCGGATCTCGTGACGCTGTACGCCGGCGGCAACGACCTGATGCGGCCGAAGGTCGACATCGACGCCCTCATCGACGACTACGACGTCGCCGTCGGCAAGGTCGTGGCCACCGGCGCGCGGGTCGTCCTGTTCACGGGGGTCGACGGGGTCGAAGACGCGTTGTTCCGCAGGATCCGGGGCCGCGTCGCGATCTACAACGAACACGTCCGCGGCATCGCGGCCCGGCACGGGGCGCTGCTGGTGGACATGTGGGCGATGCGGCAGCTGCGCGACAGGCGGCTGTGGGCTCCCGACCGCTTGCACCTGAACTCGTTGGGACACAACGAGATCGCCATCGCCGTCCTCGACGCCCTCGGCGAACCGCACAAGCTGACGCCCGCCGAACTCGGCCCGCGACCGCTGCTTAGCCCGCAGGCGCGGCGCACCGAGAACCTCCAATGGGGCAAGGAACACGCTGTCCCGTGGATCAAACGTAGGCTGCGCGGGGAATCCTCGGGCGACACGCTCGCGCCGAAGCGGCCGGCGATGGAGCCCTACGCCTGACGCGGCCGAAGCCCGTCGAAGAGGACGCAGACCGTCCGGGCCCGGAACTCGGGCCCGGCATGCTCCGCCGCCTTCGCCGTTCCGATGATCACCGCGATCAGTTCGTCGACACCGATGTCCTTGCGGACGTCGCCGGTGTCCTGCGCCCTGCCGAGCAGTACGCCTAGCGCGTCCTTCAGGCGGACGCCGATGACCGACCCGGCCGACGGCACGGTGACCCCGGCCGCCGACAGTGCTTCGAAGTAGGCGTTCTTGGCGCCCGCCATCTCGATCCAGCCGGTCAGGAATCCGAAGAACGTGGCGCCGGGGTCGGGCGACTCGACGGCCACCGTGGCCTCGGCTTCGTCGACGAAGCGGTGCAGACGCGCGAAGAGCACTGCCTCGAGGAGCGCTTCTTTCGTCGGAAAGTGGCGGAACACGGTGCCGACCCCGACGCCTGCTTCGCGGGCGACTTCTTCGGTCGGCGCACTGGTGCCTTTGGCCGTGAAGACGCGCTCCGCGGCCTCCAACACCCGCGTGCGGTTACGGCGGGCATCGGCTCGGAGCGGTTTCTCGTCCGTCACAGCGGGGATCCTAGACCCGTTGTCGAGAGGTTAGCCCGGTATCTCGTCCAATACGCGCGCCAGCGCCTTCGGGACTCCGGTGCCCCAGCCGCCGCCCATGATCCGGCGTGACATCCGCTCGAACTCGTCGTCGGGGTCGAAGCCCTCGTGACGGAGGAACAGCCGCGTCCCACGGCCCTCCGGTTCGAGCCGCCACGTGACCGTCCACTTCGGACCCCAGCTGATCCTGAGCAACCGCTCCGGCTCCACGGCCAGCACCTCGCAGTCGACCGGGCCGCCCGCGAAACCGGCGGCCGGGACCGGGTCGGCGAGCAACTGGAACCGGTGCCCCACAACGGGTTTGATATCGTTCGGCATCCGAAGCCAGCGTTCCAGCAGCTGTGGTTCGGTCAGCGCGCGCCACACCTTGCGCGGCGGATGCGCCAGGAACTGGTCGACGTGAACGACCGCCGGATCCTCGTCGTTCAGAAGTCCTCCTCGTCCAGCAGGTCGCGCAGGTCGCCCAGTTTGCCGCGCCAGTACCGCTCGTACGGCGAAAGCCAGTCGGAGACCACTCGCAGCGGCGCGGCCTCAAGAGAGTAGACGCGATTTCGGCCCTGCCGCTCTTCCCGGACGAGCCCGGCTTCACGCAGCACCCGAAGGTGTTCCGACAGGCTCGGCCGCCGCATGTCGAACCGTTCGGCGATCTCCCCCGCCGCCCGCGGGCCGTCGAGAAGGATGCCGAGAACCTCGCGGCGGGCCGGGTTGGCGAGCGCGGCGAAGACGTCGTCGTTGACCGGCACTAGCGCGGCCAGTTCCCGTAACCCGAGGGTTCGAGCAGGCCCATCGCGTTGCCGTCGGGATCCTTCAGGGAGGTCACGCGGCCCCACGGCATCTCCTCCGCGTCCCCGACCTCGACGCCCTGGGCGCGGAGCTCGGCGATGTCGGCATCGACGTCGGTCGTGCTCAACTGGAAGTGCACACGGGTGTCGGGGTCCAGGTCGCCGACAGCGCGGTCCACGAGGACGACCCCGGTGTCCGCCCCCTTGGGGCCGACCATGACGAACGGGCCGTGCGGGCCGCTGACGTCGACCAGCAGGTCGAAACCCAGCTTGCCGACGTAGAAGTCCCGTGCCTTCGCTTGGTCGGAGACCGGCACGGTGAGGAACTGGATTCGGTCGATGTTCATGCCGAGACCATACGTAGGAGATTTCCTACATGTCAAGCTCTACAACCTCGACTTAAATAGAGGTCTAGGGTTCGTGACCAGGGACGCAAGAGCTTGAGTTCACCTATGGACGAACTTTTAGCGTCGTCGTCATGAGCGAAGAGACCACCACCCAGTCCCCCGTCCGCCTCGCCGTGATCATCGGCAGTGTCCGCCACGAACGGTTCGCCGACGCCATCACCGGCTGGCTGCTGTCCGAACTCGCCGCGATCGACGGCCTGGAGGTCGACCCGATCGACCTCGCCGACGTCGATCTCCCGCTGCAGGGCACGCGCCCCGGCGGCACCCGGACGGCGATCAGTGACAAGCTGCACGCGGCCGACGCCTACCTCGTCGTCACCCCGGAGTACAACCACAGCTTCCCGGCGGCGCTGAAGAACGCGATCGACTGGCACTTCACGGAATGGGCGTACAAGCCCGTCGGATTCGTCGGTTACGGCGCGGGTTCGGGCGGCATCCGCGCGATCGAGCAGCTGCGGCTGATCTTCCCCGAGCTGCGCGCGACCACGATCCGCGACGCGGTCCTGCTGAACGCGCCGTGGACCCGTCTCGGGCCGAACGGGTACGAGGGCACCGAAGGCGAGCGCGGCGCACTGGCCGCGACGATGACCGAACTGACCTGGTGGGCCCGCACCCTGCGCGCCGGACGCGTCGCGGACCAGGTGAACGCGGCATGAACCGCCTGACCGCACAAGAACTCCGCATCGCGGCGGTGGTCGCGCTCGGCGGGTTGATGGCCGTTCTCGACACCACGATCGTCGCCGTCGCACTGCCGCGGTTCATGACGACCTTCTCCGCATCGCTGACCACGATCCAGTGGATCGTGACCGCCTACGCACTCGGCATGGTCGCGGCGATGCCCCTCGCGGCTACTTTCGCGCAACGATGGGGAGCGCGCCGCGTGTACCTGGCCGCGCTGTTCGTGTTCGCGGTGGCGTCCGCGGCCGCCGGAGCGGCCGGCGATCTGGGCTGGCTGATCGCCGCACGGGCGGTACAGGGCCTCGCCGGCGGCCTGATCAACCCCTTGGGCATGACCATCGGCTTCGGCGCGGTGGCCCCGGAACGCCGGAGCCGGATGACCGCGATCACCGGGCTTCCCTTGCTGATCGGGCCGATTCTCGGTCCGGTGCTCGGCGGGATCCTGTTGGACAGCCTTTCGTGGCGGGCGCTGTTCTTCATCACCGTTCCACCCGCTCTGCTCGCCGTCGTGGGCGTGCTTCGCTGGGTGCCCGCGGACACCCCGTCCGCGGAACGCGCTCCGGTCGATTTCGCCGGCGGCCTGCTGCTCGTTCCCGGTGTGGTCGCGGTGGCGTACGGATTCAGCGAGGAGACGCTCGGCATGGACGTCCGGTCGGGCATCGTCGTCGCCGGGCTGGTGCTCATGGCCGTGTTCCTCCGAAGGTCGTGGAGCCATCACGCCCCGCTGCTGAACGTCCGGCTTCTGCGTAACCGGACGTTCGGCCGTAACACCGCGATCCTCGTCCTGTACGCCGCGCCGTACTTCGGCTCGATGCTGCTGATGCCCGCCTACATTCAGGCGATGCGCGGTGATTCGGCCATGACCAGCGCGCTGATGATGGTCCCGGGGGCGATCGGGATGGGCCTCACCATCCAGTTCGCCGCCCGTGTCCTGGAACGCTTCGGCCCGAGGATCGTCGTCGGGACGGGACTGAGCCTGGCGATCGTCTCGACCGCCCTGACTGCGCTCGTCCTCACGCCGGACGCTCCATACCTGGTACTGGGGATCTTGGGACTGGTCCAGGGAGCGGGCACCGGAGCGATCATGCTGCCCACCATCGTGAGCGCGGGCCGCGAACTGCGCGGGCCGGATCTCGCGTCCGGTTCGGTGATCCTTCCCTTGGCCAGCACCATCGCGAGCGCGGTCGGCACCGCGGTGGTGAGCGCGGTGTTCACCGGCCTGATCGCGGCCGCCACCGCCGGGCAGGGTCTCGCCGCGCTGAGCGATCCGGGTTCGGCGCTCACCGGGGAGGTCGTCGACGCGTATCGCCTGACACTCGTCGGAGTCCTCGCGGTCATGGTGCTCGCCCTCGTGGTCAGGTTGCGGACACGGCCCACCCCTGCGACGGAACCCGCCACGGTACGGAGCGCAGCATGACGACGTCGACACTCCCCCAGCTCGATACCCGGCTGACCGTCAGCGAGGTCGCGAGCAAAGCCGGGGTCTCGGCGAACGCCGTCCGGTACTACGAGCGGTACCGCGTCATCACCGCGGAGCGGACCACGGGCAACGCACGCCGGTTCACGATCGACGCCATCTGCCGCATCCGGCTCGCGGTCGCCGCCCAACGGGTCGGGCTCAGCCTCGCCGAAAGCGCGGAGATCCTGGCCCGGATCCCGCCGATGTCCTCCGATATCGAATTGTGGTCACAGGCGGGCCAACGGCTCATCGACGCCGGGCAGGCTCGTATCGCCGAGCTCGCCGCGGTGGTCGACGAGTACCGGACGCTCGAGTTCCTCAGGAGTTGAACGGTCCGTCCGCCGCGCTCGACCAGCGGAAGACAGGACGGTTCTCGAGACCGGGGTAGGCCACGGCCATACCCCGGTCAGGGGACATGGACCACAGGCGCGCGCCGGGCGCCGCGGCATGATCCGCCCAGTCCGTCGACCAGGCTGGAATGTAGCGCTCATAGATGCGTCGGATCCGGGCCACATCTTTGACTTCGAGTCTCGCGGGACCGGTCATGCGGACCTGGCGGACGTCGTCAGGCGGGTCGAAGGTCGCGACCATGACAGCGACCTCGCGATAGTCGCGGGCCGCGGTCAAGAACGGCGACGGGCGGCCGTCGGGCACCGGGGTGTGGAACCACAACCGCCCCTCCTCGGCCACGAACCACATCATCGCCAATGCCGGATTCCCGCGCCCGGTGGTGGTGGCGACGCTGGCGGGCAAGCGCGGCTCGTCGAGGAAGTCTCGTACCGCGAGGATCGATCGGTCCATGTCGCCACCCTGCAACCTCGACCGCGGTGAAGGTCCAGAAGTACATGAAGGCCCCCTTCCTTACGTCCAGCGCAAGGAAGGGGGCCTTCATGTACTTTCGAGGAGTCAAGTCAGCGCTGCGGCGGCGGCCCACCCTGCGGACCACCGAACGGCCCCTGCTGCGGGAACGGACCGTTACCCGGCCCCTGCGACGGCGGCCCCTGGTAGGGGCCACCCTGCGGACCGGCGGGCGGCTGCGCCTGCGGCAACCGAGTGGCAGGCGGGGCCTGCGGCGGCTCCGGAGCGGCCTCCGGCTCGGGAGCCGGAGCAGCCTTCGGAACCTGACGCGGAGCGGGCGGCTCCTGCCGCGGCGTCGCGACACCCAGCGCCGGAACCTCCTTGCGCGCCACGGCTTCCGCGGCCGCGACGGCCTCGGCGACCTTCGGGTCGCTGGAGGTGTCGAACCAGCCCTGAACCTCTTCGTCCTCCAGGTCCGGCTTCTCGACCGGCTCTTCCTTCGGCGGCTCGTAGCGGAACACTCCGTCGTCGCCGGGAGCGCCGAGCGCGCGGGCGAAGCCCTCCAGGGCCTTGCCGTAGTCGCTCGGGATCATCCAGACCTTGTTCGCGTCGCCCTGCGCCAGCTGCGGCAGGGTCTGCAGGTACTGGTACGCCAAGACCTCGGGCGTGGGACGTCCGGCCTTGATCGCCGCGAAGACCTTCTCGATCGCCTTCGCCTGCCCCTGTGCCTGCAGGTACCGGGCGGCACGCTCACCCTGCGCGCGCAGGATCCGCGACTGCCGCTCGGCCTCCGCGCTCAGGATCGCGGCCTGCTTGGCACCTTCGGCCGCGAGGATCTGGCTCTGCTTCTGGCCTTCCGCGGTCTTGATCGCGGATTCACGCTGACCTTCGGCGGTCAGGATCATCGCGCGCTTCTCACGGTCGGCACGCATCTGCTTCTCCATCGAATCCTGGATGGAGGGCGGCGGGTCGATCGCCTTCAGCTCGACCCGGGCGACGCGGATGCCCCAGCGGCCGGTGGCCTCGTCGAGCACGCCACGCAGCTGGCTGTTGATCGAGTCACGCGAGGTCAGGGTCTGTTCGAGGCTCATGCCACCGACGACGTTACGCAGGGTCGTGGTGGTCAGCTGCTCGACACCGACGATGTAGTTCGAGATCTCGTAGACCGCGGCGCGCGAGTCGGTGACCTGGAAGTACACGACCGTGTCGATGGACACGGTCAGGTTGTCCTCGGTGATCACGGGCTGGGGCGGGAACGACACGACCTGCTCGCGGAGGTCGATCCGCGCCCGGACCTTGTCCAGGAAGGGCACCAGAAACGTCAGGCCGGGAGAAGCCACCGTCCGGAACCGGCCCAGCCGTTCGATCACAGCGGACTGTGCCTGCGGCACCACCATGATCGCCTTGACCACGACGACGACCACGAACAACGCGAGCAGTCCGACGACGATGAACACCACTGTCTCTGACAACTACCTTCCCCTTACGTAGAAACCCTGTTGCGGTGCGGCCGTCCGGCTCACAACTCGGCCGAGACGACCGCCGTGGCGCCCGAGATCTCGACGACCGTCACCGATGTTCCCGGGGCGATCGGTTCCCCGCCGGTCATGCTTCGTGCCGACCAGACGTCGCCTGCCAGCTTCACCTGGCCCGCATCGCCGTCCACTGTGGACACTACTACCGCCCGTGCGCCGATCAGCGCGTCGGTGTTGGTCTTGATGTCCGGCCCCGTGAGGAACCGGCGTTTGAGGGTCGGCCGGACGAGGACGAGCATCCCGACCGAGGCGACGGCGAACACCGCGACGTCGATGAAGGGGTTCCCGGTCAGGGCGGCCGAGCCCGCCCCGAACAGGGCTCCGACGCCGACCATGAGCAGGAACAGATCACCCGAGAGCAGCTCGGCGATGATCAAGAGGATGCCGGCGATCAGCCAGATGAGAGCGCCTGTCATGCGTTCATGCTCCCAGATCGCGCCGATTCATACCGAAGAAGCGAAACCGACGTGACCGACGCGTGACCTTGAGTGACCTCACGCAAACCGGGCATTCAGGACTCTTCGCCCGGGTCCGAGACGAAGTCGATCAGCCGCTCCACCGCTCCGATCAGCGGCGTTTCCAGATCCCGGTAGCTGCCGACCGCCGCCAGGATCCTCTGCCAGCCCTCCCACGGCTCGCCCCAGCCGAGCGCGTCGCAGACGCCCTCTTTCCACTCCGTGCCGCGCGGGATCTTCGGCCAGGCACGGATGCCGACGACCGACGGCTTCACGGCCTCCCAGATGTCGATGTACGGATGGCCGGTGATCAGCACGTTCTCGTCACGGATCGCGTCGACGATCCGTGACTCCTTGCTGCCCGCGACCAGGTGGTCGACCAGCACGCCGAGGCGGCGGCCGGGCCCGGTGCCGAACTCGTCGATGCGGCCGGACAGCACGTCCACCCCATCGAGTGGTTCCACCACCACGCCTTCGACTCGCAGGTCGTGTCCCCAGACACGTTCGACCAGTTCGGCGTCGTGCTTGCCCTCCACCCAGATGCGCGAATCGCGGGCGACCCGGGCCTTGAGCCCCTGGACCTGGACCGACCCGGACGCCGAGATCCGCCGTGCCGGGGCTTTCGGTGCGGCCTTCGCCGGCACCAGTGTCACCGGCTTGCCTTCGAGCAGGAACCCCGCGGGATTCAGCGGGAACACGCGGTGCTTGCCGTGCCGGTCTTCGAGGACGACGTTGCCGTACTCGATCTTCACAACGGCACCGCAGTAGCCACTGGCCGGGTCTTCGACCACGAGCCCCGGCTCCGCGGGCACCTCGGGGATCTTCCGCTTGCGCGGGCCGGACAACACGTCGTCGTACGAATGGGAGCGCACGGCGCCCGACGCTATCGGTGCTCGCGGCCGGCGTCTTCCCGCCACGCCGGTCAGGAGGCCATGAGCAGCATCGCGTCGACGAACGGAGTCCGCTCGCCCCGCTCCAGCGGGCGCATCACGAACAGCGGCGCGAGCGCGACACACCACGCGCGCACTCGTCCGGCGTCGAAACCCGGCAAATGCGGGGCGATCGCATCGAAGCCGTCTTCGAGAGTTCCGCCGTCGCGCATCGGCAAGGTGACCCAGTCCGCCAGATCGAACGACGGGTCGCCCACGCTCGGACGCGGGTCGATCGCGACCGCTCCCCGCCCGGGCCCGCCGTCGAGGACATTGCCCGGATGCAGGTCCCCGTGCACGATCGCGTTCCCTCCCCCGCTGGTCGCGAGCTCGAGCGCCCGCAACCGCGCACGATCGAGGGTCTCCAGCGAGAGCGTGGCCTCGGCCACCGAGCCGCGCAGCCCGCGCTCGGCGAGCTCGTACATGAAGACGACACGGTCTTCGAGCGGCGGGAAATCCGGCGGCGGGGCCACCGAGTGGATCTGGGTCAGCAGGTCACCCACCTCGGCCCACGGGACGTTCGCCCCCACGTCCAGCAGCTGCGTGCCCGGGCTGATGCCCTCCAGCAGGATCGCCCCGGCGGTGAGTTCCGCGTCGAGCACCTGCACGACCCGCGAGCAGCCGTTCCACGCCCGCAGCGCGGCGGCTTCCGATTCGGCGATCGTGTGATCCGGGGTGAGTTTGAGGACCTTCTTCAGTCCGTCGTCCCCGGTACAGATCAAGGTCCGGCCGGTGTTGCCCGGTTCGGCGCCGACGACGGTGAGACCCCACCGCGCGGCCAGCCGCTCCACGAGGGCGGGCAGCTCGTCGCACCACGTCGCGACGTCCTCGCCGAATCGCCGGACCAGACGCGCACGCGCCTCGTCGTCGATCAGAACAGCGGCCACGGGATGGCACGCCAGTCGTCGCCCGGCTCGGGGAAGACCCCTTCCGCCAGAAGCAGCTCGGTGCGCTCGGCCAGCGCGCGGATCTCGAAACCGGTGAGGTGCTCGCCGAGCGCGTCGCCGAGCTCTCCGTCCAGCTTCTCGCGAAGACCGCGGAGCTTGCCGACCTCGGCGTCGGTCAGCCGCTCGCCGATCCAGCCCCAGAGCACCGTCCGCAGCTTCGGGTCGGTGTGCAGGCAGATCCCGTGATCCACGCCGTAGATCCGGCCGTCGGCGCCGGCGAGCACGTGACCACCCTTGCGGTCGGTGTTGTTGACCACGATGTCGAGCACGGCCAGCTCCCGCATGCCCTGCCGGTCCGCGTGCGCGAGCACCGCGGGCTCACCGTCGCGATCGTGCGCGTGCAGCACGACACGCCAGTCTTCCGGCAGGCTCTCCGGTGACCGGACGTCGACGAGTTCCTCGTCGGTGGTCTCGATCCACAGCTGCACCATGCCCGGCCCGAACGGCCCGTCGCGCAGCACCGTCGGCGGGATCGCGCCGAGCCCGGAGGCGTCGGCGACCATGGCCGTCGCGACCTCGCGGCCCGCGAGCGTCCCGTCCGGGAAGTCCCACAACGGCCGCTCACCGGAAACCGGCTTGTACACGACGTTCCCGGTGACGCCGTCGAGCTCGATCGTGCAGAACAGCGTGACGTTGGAGGCGTCGACGAGCCTGCCTTCGACGTCGATCTTGCCGCGCGTCACCAGCTCCCGCGAAGACTCCTCCACCTCGTCAGTCCTCGAGGACGTCGACGTCGCGCCGGTACCCGTTCTGGCGCGGGCAGATGTGGCCCGCCGGGTCGAGCGGTTCCGCGCACAGCGGGCACGGCTTGCGGCCGGCGTTGACCACCCGGTCCGCCCGCTCCGCGAACGCGCGCGCCGCGCCAGGGCTCAGGAAGACGCGCACGGCGTCCGGCCCTTCTTCGGTGTCGTCCAGAACGACCGTTTCGTCCACCTCGCCCTCCGTCATCGCGAGCAGCTCGATGACGACGGCACTGCTTTCGGCGTCCCAGCCGAGCCCCATCGTGCCGACGCGGAACTCCTCCTCGACCGGAACGGTCAGGGGATCGACGTCGAGCAGCTCGTCGGGCGCGTCGTCCGGTACGTCCGCGCCGAACCGGCTGGCGACCTCTTCCAGCAGCGAGCTGAGCCTCTCGGCCAGCACCACCACCTGCTGTTTTTCGATCGTCACACTGATCGTGCGGACGTCCTCGGACGCCTGGAGGTAGAACGTGCGGTCGCCGGGCTCACCGACGGTTCCTGCGACGAACCGGTCGGGCTGGCGGAAGACGTGGATTACGCGAGACATGGCACCTTTGACCCTAGGCCACGGCCCCATGATCGGCATCCGCCGCCCCAAGGTTAAGCCCAGGGCGAAACCGCCGCGCCCCGGGCCGTCACGGGCAAAGGGACGAACCTAGTCTTCAACCGTGGTTGAGATCGCCCCTTACGGCACCTGGACGTCTCCCCTGTCGGCCGCCGCTGTCGCGGCCTCGGGAGTCAGCGCGCAATGGCTCGATACCGTGGGAAACGAGGTCTGGTGGGCCGAAGCGAGAACCGGTGAAGGCGGTCGCGTCACCCTCGTGCGGTCCCGCGCCGACGGCACGGTCGAAGACGTCCTTCCCGCTCCTTGGAGCGTCCGGAACCGGGTCCACGAATACGGCGGCAGGCCCTGGCTCGTCCTCGGCGACGTCCTGGTCTTCACCCACTGGGCGGATCAGCGCGTCTACCGCCGTGATCTGACCACCGGCGAGACGACACCGCTGACCCCGGAACCGGCGACCCGGCACGGGATCCGCTACAGCGACCTGCGACCCGGCCTCCCCGGCGAAGTGTGGCTGGTCCGCGAACGCAGCACCGGCCCCCGGCGCGTCGACATCACCCGCGATCTCATCGCGGTCCCCCTCGACGGTGGCCCGGAACGGGTTCTGACCGCGAGCCATCACTTCCTCACCGCGCCACGGCTCTCGCCGGACGCCGCGCGCGCGGCGTGGATCGGCTGGAACCACCCCGCGATGCCCTGGGACGGCACCGAACTGTGCGTCGCCGAACTCGGCGAGGACGGGACGTTCGAGCCGCACCGGGTACTCGCCGGCGCGGCCGACGTCTCCGTCTGCCAGGGCGAATGGGAGTCGGCGGACAGCCTGCTGGCCTTGCTCGACCCGGACGGCTGGTGGAACCTGCACCGCGTCGGACTCGACGGCGGCATCGAGAACCTGGCCCCGGTCGAACAGGAGATCGGCGGCGCGCAGTGGAAACTCGGCACGCGCTGGTTCACTCCGCTCGGCGACGGCAGGTTCGCCGTCATCGCGTCGGGCAGGCTCGCCATCCTCGACGAAGCGACGCGGGAAGTGACTCCGGTGGCGGCCGCCGCCGAGCTGACCGCGTGGTCCACCAACGGTTTCGCCGTCCACGAGGGCGGCGTCGTCGGCGTCGCGGCGGGACCGAAGCGTGAAGGTGCCGTCGTGAAGGTCGGTCTCGACGGCGGGACGGTGACCGAACTCGCGTCAGCACCTGAACCGCCGTCGCCCGCCTACCTGTCGACGCCCGAGGAACGGATCTTCAAGACCGACGACGGCGACCGGATCCCCGCCTTCGTCTACCTCCCCGCGAACGCCGACTTCGCCGCGCCGGACGGCGAACTGCCGCCGCTGCTCGTGTACCCGCACGGTGGGCCGACCGGCCGGGACAGCGCGGTGCTCGACTACGAGATCGCGTACTTCACCAGCCGCGGGATCGCCGTCGTCACCGTGAATTACGGCGGCTCCACCGGCTACGGACGTGTTTATCGTGAGCGGCTGCGGGAACAGTGGGGCGTGGTCGACGTCGCCGACTGTGTCACCGTCGCCGAAGCCCTCGCCGCCGAAGGCACCGTCGACGGCGACAGGCTGGCCATCCGCGGCGGCAGCGCGGGCGGGTACACCTCCGCCGCCTCGCTGACCACCACCACGACCTACCGCGCGGGCACCGTGATGTACCCGATCCTCGACCTCACGCAATGGACCGGCGAGGGCGGTGAGACGCACGACTTCGAGTCCCGCTATCTCGACGGGCTGGTCGGTCCGCTGCCGGAGGCCGCGCAGCGCTACCGGGATCGGTCGCCGATCAACAACGCGGGCACCCTCGCCGGTCCTTTGCTGTTCCTGCAGGGGCTGGAGGACGAAATCTGCCCGCCCGAGCAGGCGGACCGGTTCGTGGCCGGACTGGAAGGGCGCGGCATCGAACACGCCTACCTGAGGTTCGAGGGCGAGCAGCACGGCTTCCGGAAGGCGGAGACGATCGTGACCGCGCTCGAAGCGGAGCTGTCGTTCTACGGTCAGATCCTCGGCTTCGAGACGCCCGGTGTGCCGAAGCTCCGGCTGAGCCGGTGAGGCCGCCGAAGACGCGGCCTGGTGACACGATCGCCTTGGTCGCCCCGGCGGGCCCGGTCCCGCCGGACCTCGTCGAGAAGGCGCTGCCGGTGCTCCGCGGCTGGGGCGTCGAGGTCCACGTCGGCGAGTGCGTCCGTGCGGCCTCCGCCGGCTATCTGTCGGCTTCCGACGACGCACGGGCCGCCGAGTTCACCCGCGCCTGGCTGGACCCGGGAGTCACCTGCGTCCTCGCCGCCCGCGGCGGCTACGGCTCGCAGCGGATGCTCGACCTGCTCGACTGGACGGCGCTGCGAGCGGCCGGGCCCAAGATGTTCGGCGGATCGAGCGACGTCACCGCGCTGCACCGGGCTGTGAACGTCCACATGGGACTGGAGACGTTGTTCTCCCCCATGCCCGCGACCACCCTGTTCGACGCGGTGGCCGCCGGGCATCTGCGGCTGTCGTTGTTCGAACCGGACAGCGTGCGGCTGATCGCCTCACCGACGTCGTCGCCGCTGGTGCCGGGCACCGCGACCGGAACGCTCATCGGCGGCAACCTCGCCCTCGTCGCGGCAGGCCTCGGCACGCCCGAGCAGGGCTCGGGGCGGGAGGCCCTCGTGCTGCTGGAGGACGTCACCGAGAGCCCCTACCGGATCGACCGGATGCTGACCCAGCTGCTGCGCTCCGGCTGGCTCGACGGCGTTCGAGGGTTCGTGCTGGGCTCATGGAAATCCTGCGGTGATCCGGAGGCGATCCGGGCCCTGATGCTCGACCGCCTCGGTCCGCTCGGCGTCCCGATCGCCTGGGATTTCGGTGTCGGGCACGTTCCGGCGTCGCCGACCATCCCCCTCGGCGCGCGGGCCACCCTCGACGCCGACGCGGGCACCCTGCTGGTTTTGCCATAACGGCAACGGAACTTGCGGAACCGGCCGGGACGGGGGCATCTTGCGGTCATGGATGCCACACAGCAGTTCTGGGAAGACTTCTACCGGGACAAGGATCAGGTCTGGAGCGGGAAGGCGAACCCGATCCTGGTGAACGAGGTCGCCGCGCTCACGCCGGGAACGGCGCTCGATCTCGGCTGCGGCGAGGGCGGCGACGCGATCTGGCTGACGCGGCAGGGCTGGCGGGTCACCGCTGTCGACATCTCGGACGTCGCGCTCCAGCGCGCCGCCGCACACGCGGCCGAGGCCGGCGTCGAGGGCATCGTCTGGGAACGCCACGACCTGGCGAAGTCGTTCCCGGAGGGCCGTTTCGACCTCGTCTCCGCACAATTCTTCCACTCCCCCGTCGCCGAGGACGGCGAACGGGACAAGGCGCTCCGCCGGGCCGCGGAAGCCGTCGCGCCGGGCGGCACGCTGGTGGTCGCGGGCCACGCGGGCTGGCCGACGTGGATGGAGGAACCGCCGCACAAGGACGTCCACTTCCCGACCACCGCCGAGGTGCTCGAATCGCTGGCACTGGCCGACGGCGAATGGACCGTGGAACGACAGGAGCTGATCACCCGCGACTTCCCGGGGCCGGACGGCCAGCAGGGAACGCGTTCGGACAACGTGCTCCGCGTGCGCCGCGCTTAGGTACCGTCACGGCATGCGGATGACGCCTGCCGAAGCCCGGTCACGGTTCGAAGGCGAGCGGATAGCGAGGCTGGCGACGACGGGTTCGGACGGCGTGCCCCATGTGGTGCCGGTGACGTTCGTTTTCGAAGGCGACTCGGTGGCGTTCGCGATCGACCACAAACCCAAGAGCACGACGGCGTTGCGGCGGTTGAGGAACATCGCGGAGAACCCGGTGGTCAGCTTTCTGACCGACCACTACGACGAGGACTGGGCCGGACTGTGGTGGGCCCGGGCCGACGGTGTCGCCCGGGTGCTGACCGATCCCGGCGAGCAGGCGCTGCCGGTGCGGCTGCTGCGGGAGAAGTATCCGCAGTACGGGGCGCAGCCTCCTCCGCATGCCGTGGTGACCACGCTCGTTCACTCATGGAGCGGCTGGCGCGCTTCCTGAGCTTTTTGCCCCTGTTGCCGTGAAGCGGCAACAGGGGCATTGCCATGCTGTATAGGTCGTTATACACTTGGTGAGCGAGACTGTCGCTCCGTGGACCAGCCACGCTCGCTTCGCGTGTCGTCCGGTAGATCACGTGACATCCCCGGTGCCGGACCTCCTGAGTACATGAAGGACCCCTTCCTGTACCTAGGCGCAAGGATGGAGTCCTTCATGTACTGGGGAAAGGTCGAGTTTCCTCGGCTGAGCCGAGGGGAAGGGGTCCTTCACGCGCAACCCTTGTGACTGCTGACGTACATGGGGCGCGTGGCGATTACCAAAAGTCCGTGAAGGCCTCCTTGAGGGACCCAGAGTCCCTCAAGGAGGCCTTCACGGAACGCTGATGGTCCCAGGGAGTCACGGCCTTCACATCCAAAGCACATGAGGGACCCATTCACACGACTCAGCCGAAGGAACTTGCCCTTCTGGACCGCACGGCTCTCCCCCGAGGTCCGTGAAGGCCAAGCCCCAGCATTCACGCCCAGGTACATGAAGGCCCCCTTCCTTGCGCTAGACGCAAGGAAGGGGGCCTTCATGTACTGAAACTCAAGAGGAGCGAGGAGCCTCGGCGGGCAGGAACTGCTCCACCGGCTTGCCCCGCCAAGCGGCGATGATCCCCAGCGGGTCCGGCCGCAGCAGCGAAGCGGCGGCGTACACGCTCGCCGCGACGACGCCGGCCATGAACCACCAGTCGTACAGGGCCTGCTCCCCCGTCGGGTAGTAGACCAGCGTCACGAACACCGACACCGCGACGACGACCGCCAGGTTGCGGCGGCGCCATTCGAACGCGGAAAGAACGACGAAACCCCAGGTCAGGTACCACGGCAGCGAGGGCGGCGGGACGATCGCGCCGGCCAGCAGGACGATCGCCATCCGGTGGATCGCCGGGTAGCCGCCGTCGCGGGCGAGCCACCACTGCCAGCCGGCGAAAACGAACAACCCGACCATCGCGATCGCCCGGAAGACGGTGACGAACGGCGAGACCTCGACGTCGATCACCAGGTTCACCAGCGAGTAGAAGATCTCGCCGATCCCGGTCGGGAAGTTCATCCAGTTCGCGATCAGCGTCGGCGCCTTGAGACCGGTCAGCCACCCGAGGTTGACCGAGCCGAGCGACAACCAGGTGCCCGCGACGAACACCGGCAGGAAGATCCCGACCGACGCGGCGCCCGCGCGGAAGAAGTTGGCCACCTTCCGGTCACCGGGCAGGTGGTTCGCCCACACCCAGACCAGGAACGGCAGCGCCCACGCCGCGGTGGGTTTGATCAGCATGCCGATGGTGACCAGGACGATCGCGACGACGTGTTTGCGTTCCAGCGCCGCCAGCACGCCGACGGTGAGGAAGCCCAGCATCAGCAGGTCGTTGTGCGGTCCGCCGACGAGGTGGATCACCGTCATCGGGCTGGCGATGGCGAGCCACAGCGTGATCGGCAGCTTGCCGCCGAGGTGCTTGACCAGGCGCGGCAGCGACCACAGCATCCCGATCAGGCCGATCATCAGCACCAGCCGGGTCGCGATGACACCGGCGATCATGTCGTTGCCGGTGACCGAGACGATCGCCTTGGCGACCAGCAGGAACAGCGGGCCGTACGGCGCGGGCGTGGTCTGCCACAGCGGATGGACGTTCTGCACGACGTCCGGCAGCACGGCAAGCTCGGCCGGGCCGTTGGCGTACGGATCGAGGCCGTTGAGCAGCTGCGCGCCCTGCGCGAGGTAGGAGAAGACGTCGCGGGTGAACAGCGGCGGCGACACCAGCAGCGGCGCCATCCAGCAGGCGGCGGCGATGACGATCGGGCGGCTGCCGATGCGACCCGCGAGCGCGTAGCGGCCCAGCCGGACCCACGCCCAGATGATCAGTGCGAAGCCCGTGTAGAGCACCACGTTGGCGAGGATGCGGCCGTGGCCGTAGCGGATCCACGACAGCGGTCCGTGCCCCAATATCGGGTCACGGACGAGAGTGCCGCCGGCACCGAGCGCCGCCAGCATCAGCAGCGTGCTGCCGATGGTTCCCATCGCGATGGTGCGGTACGGGAACCGGGAAGGCACCCGGAGCCGCTCGCCGAGGGAACCGGCCGAGGGCGTCTGCTGGGGGTCTGTCGTGGTCGCCATTTCGAGATTGGAGGTTACACACCGCGCCTGTGCGAGTGCGCGGCAATGGGTGTTTCCCGCGCCGTCCCACCGGGCAACGCGGCGAGCAGCGACTTCGTGTAGTCGTGCTTCGGGTCCAGCAGGACCTCCTCCACGGTACCGACTTCCACCAGCTCCCCGCGATACATCACAGCGACCCGGTCGGCGATGTTCCAGGCCAGCCCGAGGTCGTGGGTGATCACCAGCCCGGCGAGTCCCAGTTCACGCCGCAGGCGCAGCAACAGCGCGAGGATCTCCCCGCGCACGGACGCGTCGAGCGAGGCCACCGGTTCGTCGGCGACGATCACGCCGGGATCCAGCGCGAGCGCGCCCGCGATGACGACCCGCTGCCGTTGCCCGCCGGACAGTTCGTGCGGGAGCCGGTCGAGGAACTTCGCCGCGGGCCGCAGTTCGGCCGCTTCGAGGGCCTTCGTGACGATCTCGTGCTCGTTCGGGCCCATTCCGTGGATGCGGGGGCCTTCCGCGACGGCCTCGTACACCGTGTGGTTCGGGTTCAGCGCGCTCGTCGGATCCTGCAGCACCAGCTGGACCTGCCGCCGGTACGCCTTGAGCCCCGCACCGCCGAGCGGGACCGGTTTGCCGTCGTATCGCACCGCGCCGGAGTCGGGTTTCTGCAACCCCAGCAGGGTTCGGGCGAGCGTCGTCTTGCCGGAGCCGGACTGGCCGACGAGCGCGACGATCTCGTCCTTCCGCACCTGGAGGCTCACCCCGGCGACCGCGTTGATCCGCTTCCCGGTGCGGTCGCGGAAGCTGACGCGCAGGTCCTCGGCTTCCAGCAACGCGGGCTGGTCGGCACTGCGCTCCGGCTCCGGCGGCAGCGGCGTGCTGGTCGCGGGCGCGAAGCGGGACACCGGATCGCCCACGGTCGGGAACGCGGCCGCCAGCGCCTTGCTGTGCTCGTGCCGCGGCGCGCTCATCAGTTCGGCGCTCGGCCGCTCCTCGACGATCTCGCCGTCGTACATCACCGCGATCCGACGGCAGGTGGCGGCCAGCACCGAGAGGTCGTGGCTGATCATGATCAGCCCGATCCCCTGTTCGGCGACCAGCCTGCCCAGCAGGTCGAGCACCTGCGCCTGGACGACGACGTCGAGCGCGGTCGTCGGCTCGTCCGCGATGATCAGCCGCGGCGAACAGGCGAGCGCCATCGCGATCATGACGCGTTGCTTCTGGCCGCCGGACAGCTCGTGCGGGTACGCGCCGGCGCGGCCGGGCGGAAGGTCGACCTGTTCGAGCAGTTCCTTGACCTTGGCCTGGATCTCGGCGTCCGACAGCGCCTTGCCACCGGGCGGGTGCAGGCGGATCGGCTCGGCGATCTGCTCGCCGATCTTCCGCACCGGGTTGAGCGCGTGCATCGCGCCCTGGAAGACGACCGAGGCCTCGGCCCAGCGCACCGCGCGCAGCCTGCCCCACTTCATGGCGGTGACGTCTTCGCCGTCCAGCAGGATCTCCCCGCTGACCTTCGCCGACCGCGGGAGCAGCCGCAGCACGCTCATCGCGACCGTCGATTTCCCCGACCCCGACTCCCCCGCCACACCGAGGGTGTCGCCGGGTTCGAGCACGAGATCGACGCCGCGGACGGCGGCGACCTCGCCGCCACCGGTGGCGTAGGTGACGCCGAGGTTCTTCAGTTCCAGCAAGGGGCTCATGAGTGCTGTCCCTTCAGGCGCGGGTTCAGCACGGTTTCCAGCGCGCGTCCGACGAGGGTGAAGGCGAGGACGACCACGACGATCGCGACACCCGGCGGCAGCAGGTTCCACCAGGCGCCCTTGCTGATCGCGCCGTTGTTCAAGGCGGTCTGCAGCATGGCTCCCCAGGAGACGGTGTTCGGGTTGCCGACGCCGAGGAACGCCAGCGTCGCGTCCGCGATGACCGCGTTGCCCACGACGAGCGTGGTGTTGGCCAGCACGAGCGGCATGACACCGGGAAGGACGTGCTTGCCGACGATGTGCAGGTGCCCGCCGCCGAGCGCTTTCGCTCGCTCGATGTACGGGCGGCCCTCGATCGTGAGGGTCTGCGCGCGGACCAGACGCGCGGTGCTGGGCCAGGCGGTGACGCCGATCGCGATGATCACCGTCATCGTGCCCTGGTCCAGTACCGAGGCGAGCGCCACGGCCAGGACGAGCGACGGCAGCACCAGGAAGAAGTCCGTGAACCGCAGCAGGAGCCCGGACAGCCAGCCGCCGAAATGCGCGGCCGCGATCCCGATGACGGTGCCGATCAGCACCGAGAGGAACGCCGCCGAGAAGCCGGTGAGCAGCGAGATCCGCGCCCCCCAGAACGTCATCAGCAGCACCGAACGGCCGTCGATGTCGGTGCCCAGCCAGAACTCCCCGCTGGGCGGGTCCAGGGAAGTGCCTTCGGCCTTGGTGACGTCGAGACCGGACTCGTCCGAGATCACCGGCGCGAGGATGGCCAGCAGCGTGAGGACACCGAGAAAGGCCAGCCCGAAGACGCCCGCCTTGTTCGTCGTGAACTCGTGCCAGCGCTTCGCCACAGCCTCGCGGCGGCGGCGCCAGACGATCGAACCGGGTTTTTCCGCTGTGGTCATGCCGTCCGCACCCTGGGGTCGAGCACGCGGTAAAGCAGCTCCGCGAGCAGGTTCATCAGCACCACTGCACCCGCGAGGGTGACGAAGACTCCTTGCAGGACAGGAAGATCAGGCCCGCGGAGCGCCTCGTAGAGCAGCTGCCCGAGCCCCGGCCAGCTGAACACGGCCTCGACCGAGACCGCCCCCGAGACGACCATCCCGAACTGCATGAAGACCAGCGTCACCGTCGGGAGCAGGGCGTTCGGCACGGCGTGCCGCTTGCGGACGAGATCGTCGCGCAGGCCCTTGGCCCGTGCGGTGGTGAGGTAGTCCGAATTCATCTCGCCGATCAGGGACGACCGCATGACCAGCATGTATTGCGCGTAGAACACCACCAGCAGGGTCACGCACGGCAGCACGAGATGGTGGAGCACGTCGAGCCCTTCGCTGAAGAAGCCCGGCTCGACGTCCGGGGAATGCATGCCCCGGCTGGGAAAGAGGCCGTTGGTGGCCACCAGCAGCATCAGCCCCAGCCAGAACTGCGGGACCGACCAGAGCGTCAGCGCGATCCCGGTCTGGACCTTGTCGAACCTGCTCCCCCGGCGCCAGCCCGCGCGGACGCCGAGCCACAGGCCGAGCGCGACGGCGAGCACGGTCGCGCTGCCGACCAGCAGGATCGTCGGCCACAACCGCTCGCTGACCATGTCGAACACCGGACGCCGCTGCAGGTACGAGACGCCCATGTCGCCCTGGAGCAGCCCGACGACGTAGTCCCAGAACTGTTGCAGCAAGGGCTTGTCCACGCCCATCTGCGCCCGGAGCTCGGCCATCATCTTCGGGTCGGTCGGCCGGTCGCGGACCATGAACCGCACGGGGTCGCCGGGCAGCGTCCGGAACAGGAAGAACCCCAGTACGACGACGAGCGCGAGGCTCGCCAGCGCGCCGCCGATCTTGGAGAGCACGAACCGGGCGGTGCCGGTCCCGCCCCGGCGCTCGTCGGGATCACCGAGCGCCGAGGGCTTTTCGAGGGAACTGAGTGCTTCGGTCAACGCGGTCCTTACTCCCGGTCGTCGGCCGACTTGCCGCGCCGCCCGAGCAGCACGCCGCCGCCGACGAGCACCACGAGCACGACCGCGCCGATGCCGATCCACAGGCCGGTGTTGCTGCTCTCCTCGGCACCGGCCGCGGCCGCGTCGGCCGGAGTGGCGCCGTAGACGCCCCAGTAGCCGGACTGCTCGAGGATCGCGCCGTCGGGCTGCGGCTGCTTGGTGAACGAGGAGAACTTGTCCGACCGGTAGGCCTCGAGCACGTTGTCGTAGTCGAGGACGACGTCGACGTACTCACCGGCCAGCACGGCCTGCGCCTGCTTGACGAGCTCCGCGCGCTTCGCCGGGTCGAACTCGGTCAGCTGCTTCTTGTACAGGTCTTCGTAGCGCGGGTCGCAGAAGAACGTCGCCGAGCTGCCGCCGTTGCCCTCGGCGTTCGGGCGGCCGGCGCAGGTGTTGAGGCTGAGGGCGTAGTCCGGGTCGGGCGAGGTGCCGTAGCCGGAGATCGCGAGGTCGTAGTTGCCCGCGGTGGTGCGGTCGTCCAGTTCGTCGTCGGAGACGAGTTCCTGCTTGACCCCGATGCCGACGTCCTTGAGCCAGCCGCTGACGAACTGCGCGACACGCTGGTCGAACGGCCGGTTCGCGTGACCGGCGAGCCGGAACTCCAGCTTCGCGCCGCCGGGCGCGACGCGGATGCCGTCCGCGCCCTTGGCGTAACCCGCCTGGTCGAGGGTGGCGTTCGCGGCCGCGATGTCGAACTTGGTCTTCTCGGCGTCCGACGGGGACCAGGTGTAGGCCTTGTAGATGGCGGGCACGACACCGGTCCCGGGCTGGCCGTAGCCGTTCATCACCTTGTCCACGATGGTCTTGGTGTCGATGGCCTGCGCGATCGCCTTGCGGACGCGGATGTCCTTCAGGATCGGGTTGCCGTCACCGATCGGCTGGTCGAGGACGTTCTTGACGCCGAAGTTGATGATGAGCTCGTTGTACCGGCGGCCCGGCGCCTTGTTCGTGGTGATGTTCTTCTCGCCCTTGAGCGCGTCGAACTGGGTGGGCGTGAGCCGGTTGATGACGTCGACCTCGCCCTGCTTCAGCGCGTTGACAGCGGCCTCGGCGTCCTTGAATTGCAGCAGCTGCAGCTCGTCGACCTTGGGCGCCCCGCGCCAGTAGTCCTTGTTCGCCTTGAACTTCACGAACTCGTTCTTCTTGTACTCGGTCAGCAGGTACGGCCCGCTGCCGACACCGACGACGGACATGTCGTCGGTCGAGGGGGCGTTGAGATCCTTGATCGGCTCCCAGATGTGCTTGGGCACGATCGGGACGTCGAGCGAGGTCATACTCGACTGCGGGGCCTTGGTCTTGATGACCAGCGTCTTGTCGTCCGGCGCCGACACCGAGGCGAAGTTGGTGACGTAGCTGCCGTTCGCGGTGCGGGCGTTCTCGTCGTCGAGCATCCGCTGGAAGGTGTACGCGGGGTCCTGCGCGGTGATCGGCTTGCCGTCGGACCACTTCATCCCCTGGCGGATGGTGAAGGTCCAGGTGAGTTTGTCGTCGGAGGTCTTCCACGACTCGGCGATCCCGCCCGTGGGCTGGGTGTCCTCGGCCGAGGGCAGGGTCAGGAACTCGTAGTTGAACCGGCCGACCTGTGTCGACGCCGCCAGCTGGGCGGTGAAGGGGTTCAGGTGGTCGATGCCGGTCGTGAGCGCCACCCGGAGCACCTTGCCCTGCTGCTGCGCCGCCGCGGCGGGCACGAAAGGCACCGTCGCGACCGCCGAAGCGGCGAGGACCGCGACCACGCGAAGACCGCGCCGTCGCCTGGGAAAACGCTCTGTGCGCACGAAGACCACCCCATCGAAACTCGCTGTGACCCAACCCCCGAGGCGGAAAAGTAACCACATGTCGCGGTAACCGCGCAATGACTCGCCAATACCGATCGTGCACAGCGGATGCCGTCGCGTGGTCGGCGACTACTTTACGTCCTTCCGACGTTGCCCTGTGTCACCGTTTCGGTGCGCGAAGCGGCACCACGTGCACTGTCCTGGGTATTCAAGGGAAGCGGGCTTGCAAAAGCCTTGCGCGCGATGATGCCCAATCGATACGTGCGACGAAGTGAGAGCAAAGCGTTTCGTCCTCTGAATGCGGTAGTTGCACACGCAAGTACCGCATCCAGAGGACGAAACGCGGGAGAAGTCAGCCGACGGAGACCTCACGCCGGCGCGCGGTGGCCGCGGCCGCGTAGAGCCACGCGAACAGCGCCCACATACCGGCGAAGATGAGCCCGACGGTCACGTACGCGACCGTCCACAGCACGGCGGGCGTCTCCGACTTCCGCTCCCGCTGCAGGAACTCGATCTCCGACATGAACGGGCGCGTGCCGGACGTCGCGTCGATCGACGGCGCGTTCGCGGCCGGGTCGGCGGGCGCGTAGATCGGGGCGAGCCCCATCACCCGGTTCGGGACGTGCACCCGGATCCCGGTCTTCCACTGGCCGAACACCGGCAGCGGCTGGGCGGTGCGGTACACCCCGTCGCCGATCTTCTCCAGCGGCGCGGTGAAGAAGTCGCCGCCCTGCCAAGCGAAACCGTTGAGCCACACGGCGTCGTCGGCCAGGTCCGGCCGCGAGATCGTCACGGTCGCGTCGACCCAGCGGGGCGTGCCGCCGCCGTGCGGATTCGAGATCGGCAGCCCGGTCGCGGATTCGGTCAGCCGGATGTCGGCGGTGAACCCCGGTTCCGGATCCTGCGGAACGGCGACCGAGGACATCAAGGCGACCGCGCCCAGCGCACCGACGAGCCCGACCACGTGCCGGGGTCCCGCCGCGGGCACCCGCGTCGCCGTCTCCTCCACTCGCTGGTACTGCCAGACACCGATGAACGCACCCGCCAGCGCCGCGCCGGTCCCGAACAGGACGAACAACGGCAGATGAGCGGCAGGCCAGGGGTTCGGCATCAACCATTGGGTGAACGCCGCCTCGGCGAGCATTCCGGCTGTTCCCACGAGCAGACCGGCGACGGCGGCGAACGTGTAGCCCTTCCGGTTACGCATCGCGAGGGCGACGACCTCGATGATCACCGCTTCGGCGACGTATGGCAGCAGTGACGCCACGTGCAGGTCGGCGAACAGCGGGATGACCGCGAACGAAGCGCGGGACGCGAGGAAGACCGCGAGCACGATCAGGGCGCCGCCCGGCCCCCAGGACAGTCGCCCGTAGGTCAGCGTCCAGGCGCCGATCAGGCCGACGAGCACGACCTGCGACAGCATCGGGAACTGCGGGACGCCGAGGTCGAACTCCATCAGGAACGCCGAAGCGCCCATCATCCAGGCACCGGCGAGCACCGGGCCGAGCAGCCGCACGACCGGCCCGGTCGCGCCGACCTGACGCGCCTCGCCGAGCAGCAGTTGCAGCCCCAGCACGACACAGACTCCGCCACCGATCATCAGGACGTGCGTCGGCCCCCATTCGGTGACGTCCTGACCGAACAGGCGGTGCCACACGTCGTCGAGCGGGAACCCGGCGATACCGACCAGCCCGGTCGCCATCATCTGGATGGAGCCCATCGGCGCCCGCCAGTGCGGGCCGATCTTGAACGTGCGCTTGGGCAGGTCCTTCGTCGCGAGGGTCGCACTGAGCACACCGCTGGCGAAGATGCCCATCAGTCCGAAGTAGATCGGGTAATGCGACGGGTTCGCGAGCGGACCTTCGTCGCGGCCGAGCTCCATGTGGATCGGCACGTCCCAGTAGACGCCGATCAGCGCCGACATCCCGCAGAGGAAGGCGACGAACATCGGCAGCGCCGCCCAGCGGGGCAGACCGCTGAACTCCGCCATCCAGTCCGCGACGCGGCCGAAGACCGTCCGCTTCCCTGCGCGCTCGCGGAGCACGAAGAGGGCCAAGGGCAGGAAGACCGCGGTGAACATCAGGCCCGCGATGACGATCTGCCCGAATTGCGCGCCGCCGGCAGGCGGGCTCTCCTGAGCCATGAACACCGTTCTCGCCTTCCTGCTAACCTAAGTAACTGTTACCTTGGGGTAACACGATAGGCGCAAGGTCCCGGGCGGGCAAGCCGGGGCGTACGACTTGGAGGCACCTCGATGCGGAGGATCGGCGCGATCACCGTGGCCGCACTGCTGACCGTGACCGGCTGTTCGGCCGGTTCCGAGCAGGCGCCGGGCACCGGCACCCGGACCGTCAAGTTCTCGGTCACGGAGGGCAAGCGCACGGCCGGGCCGGAGGAGGTCGCGGTGCGCACCGGCGAGAACGTCGCGCTCGAAGTCACCTCCGACCAGCCCGACGAACTGCACGTCCACGGCTACGACAAGGCCGCCCAGCTGGCGCCCGGGGTGCCGGGGACGGTCGCCTTCACCGCGAACATCGACGGGATCTTCGAGGTGGAACTGCACAAGAGCGGCGCGGCGGTGACCAAGCTCCGGGTGAGCGGATGATCCTGGCGCACGGTCTCGGCGGCCGGTCCGACCTGCCGGTCCCGCTGTGGCTCGCGCTCTACGCGGGAGCGGCGGCCGTCGTGGTCTCCTTCTTCGCGCTCACCGTGCTTTGGAAGGAGCCCAAACTCCGCGGCGCCGACGCCGGCCGTCCTCTCCCCCTGCAACGGTTCGTCGACGCCGGGTTCTCGCGGATCGCGATGCGCGTGCTCGGCGTCGCGCTGTTCGCAGGCTTTCTGGCGATGGCGTGGGCGGGCCCCGGCAACTCGGCCGACAACCCCGCTCCGGCCTGGTTCTACGTCTGGTTCTGGGTCGGACTGGTCCCGCTTTCGCTTCTGTTCGGCCCGGTCTGGACGCGATTGAATCCACTGAGGACGATCGCGGCACTGATCCCCGCACGCCATCGCGAACTCCCGGACCGGCCGGGCTATCTGCCCGCTATCGTCGGCCTCCTGGCTTTCCTTTGGCTGGAACTGGTGTTCCCGCATTCCGACTCGCCGCGGGCGATCGCCCTGTTCGTCACCGTGTATGCCGTTATACACATTGCTCTCGGCGCGGTGTTCGGTCCGCGCTGGTTCGACCGCGGTGACGCCTTCGAGGTCTACGCGCGGCTCATCGCGGCGCTTTCCCCTTTCGGCAGGCGGGCGGACGGGCGCCTGGTGATCCGTAATCCACTGGACGGCCTGCTCACCATCTCCCCCGCGCCGTGGCTGACCGCGCTGGTGCTGGTGGTACTCGGCTCGACGGCGTTCGACGGCCTCACCCGGCTTCCGTTCTGGACGTCGCTGGACGCCGGTGTCCCCGGCGGCACCGCCGGGCTCGCGGCCTGTATCGCGCTCACCTACGGCGCCTATGCGGGCGCCATCAGCCTGACCAGGCCGTATCTGCGCCGGGGGTTCGACCCGTATCCCGCGTTCGCGCCGTCGTTGATCCCGATCATGGTCGGCTACACGGTCGCGCATTACTTCTCGTTCGCCGTGTTCTCCGGACAGCAGGGCTTCGGCCGCGCGATCGACTACACGGTCGTCTCGACCGGCGTGATCGCGCTGGTGCAGATCGCCGGGATCGTCGCCGGGCACGTGCTGGCCGTAACCTCGGCCCATGACCGTTCCGTCGGCGTGCTGCGCGCGAACTACGTCAAGGTGGGCCAGTACCCCATGCTGGCGCTGATGATCGGGTACACCGCGCTCGGGATCGCGCTGGTCTCCGGCTCATGACCAGCGCGGCGCGGGTGGTGATGATGCACCAGGGCGGCTGGGACGAGATCCTCATCTTCGTCGGCCCAGTGGTGATCATCGGGCTGCTCATCTACGTCGCGCGCAAGCAGGTCCCCACTACGCCTGAGGATGAGGACGACTGAGAGGGACGTAATCACCACCTGCCAGCGCGGCGGCGAGATCAGGGTACGTGGACGCGCTGCCTACGAAGCGACCTTGGACGACACGGATGTAGGCACCGTCCGAAGGGAAGACGAGCACGAAATTCTTGCCGTGGTTCCCCCGCAGGACGGCTCCCTTTCTCAGGTTGTCGAGGAACTCGATGATGTCGCGCTCGATCTCCTCCGCGAAATCACGCTGATCGTCGCGCGTCAGGTCGTACAGGTCGGTGTCGATGTCATAGGTGGCGAGCCTCCCCGTCACGGGGTCCAGCGCCGCGAACGCCAGCGCGAGCCGGCGGCGCGGCACGACGTCCACCGCCGCTTCCCACTCCTGGCCTTCGAACTTCCACGTCGAATCCGCGACCTTCACCGCTTGAAGCTCGCACAGGAAGGCGAGGAGCCGTTGGCCCGCCTCAAATTCCATGACCGGGCCCGCCGCCGAGAAGGAGTGCTCCGGCCAGCTCGGTGACCTCTTCCCGGGTACGGCCGCCGTGATCCGCGGCCATGAAGTGCTTGCCGATCAGGAGCGAGAACGCGAGCAGGCAGCGGGCTTCGACCTCGTCCTCGTCGGCGAAGATCTCGCGCATGAGGGAACGCAGGTAGTCCATCCGCTGGTTGTCGACCCGCCGGAGCCGTTCGGCCACCACCGCGTCGCGCCGGGCCCAATCCCGGATGGCGAGGTCGATCGGCAGGAGACGATCGCCGGCGAGCAGCCCCGCGCGCCGGATCTTCGCCCTGGCGTCACCGCCTTCGCTCTCCACGCTCTCGAAGAGCAGGTTTGTGCTCATCCGCTCCCACGTGGCGAGCATTTCCTCCAGCAGTGCGCCCCGATCGGCGAAATGACCGTAGAAACCGCCTTTGGTGACGCCCAGGGCTTTCGCGAGCGCCTCGACGCGCACGGCGTCGGGACCTCCGGCGGCGAGGGCGTGCAGCCCAGCGTCGATCCAGGCGCTCGGCGGGGTCCGGGTTTCGGCGGCCATGGGATCACCGTATCTCCCGTCACTCCGGCACCACGAGGACGATATATACGCTACCGTATAGATGGCGGAAGTTCACTGGGAGGAACAACGACGATGACTGTCGGATTCGTGGCCACGCATTACCCGCACACCGATCATCACGACGAATTCGTCTCGCGGGTCCGGCGTGTCGCCGAGGCTTTGCGCTCCACTCCGGGCTGTCTCGCCGCCGAATGCTGGGTGACCGCCGCGGGCGACGCCGTGGTGTCGATCGTGCGCTGGGAATCCGAGGCGGCACAGGCGGCTTCGATGCAGGCCTTGGCATCGGCGGACGTGGACGTCGCCTTCGACGACCGCGAGGTCCGCCCGCGCGAGATCGTCCAGCTGGTGTCGGCATGAAACTCGCGGACACGGCCCACACCACCCGCTCGTGGCGGATCCACGAGATCGCCGGCGGCTTCGACCTCGAAGACGTCTGGGCGCTCGACACACCCGGCGGGCCGGACGATTTCGGCAAGCTGGTGAAGCAGTTCTCGTCGGGGAATTTCCCGGACGGGGCGCCGCTCCCCGTCCGGGCGCTGTGGGCGCTGCGCTGGAAGCTCGGAAACCTGCTGGGACTGGACGAACGAACCTCCGGCCTCGACACCCGCGTCGGATCACTCCGCGGCAAGCTGCCGGAAGACCTCCGCGACACTCCCACCGGACCGGACGAGGACTGGCTGCCGTTCACCCCGCTCTACCGGCTCGACGACGAATTCGCCGCCGAGATGGCGAACCGGACCATGCACGGCGTCCTGCACATCGCGTGGGTCGAAGACGGGCAGGGCGGATATCGCGGCCAGCTGGCGGTGCTGGTCAAACCCAACGGCCTGTTCGGCCGGGTCTACATGGGATTCATCAAGCCGTTCCGGTACTCGATCATCTATCCGGCACTCATGCGGATGATCGCGCGGGAATGGGCTGCCCGCTCCTGACACCGACCTCGTGAGCGGGTTCCGGAGGCGGTGTCGCGAAAGCCACTTTCGGGACATCAGACGTCTCGAAAGTGGCTTTCGCGACATGCTCACCAGGCCTCGTGAGTGGCTAGGACGATTCCAACTGTCCTGACCACTCACGAGGGCTTGGTGCGGCGGCTGCTCCGCACCAGAGTCATGTCCTTCTCCCGCACCGGTTCGCGGCAGTGCGCGCAGACGGTCTCCGGCGCGAGGACCTCGCCGCACGAATGCCGCCACACCGTCGGCGGCGGCCCCTCGGTGACGTACGCGTCGCCCCACGCCATGAGGTTCAGCAGCACGTGGTTGAGCGCGTGCCCCGCTTCGGTGAGCACGTACTCGTAGCGCGGTGGATGCTCCTCGTAGAGCCGTCTCTCGAGAATCCCCGTCTCGACGAGCTTCCGCAGCCGCGCGGTCAGGATGTCCCGGCTCGCCCCGGTGTTGCGGACGATCTGGTCGAACCGCCGCACACCGAAGAACACTTCGCGCAGCGCGAGCAGGCTCCAGCGCTCCCCGATCACCTCCATCGCGTTGGCGATCGAGCAGTCCCTCGGTCCTTCGGTCATGCGACCAGCCTAAACCGAGTGAGTCTTGATTTCCAACCCACTCGATGCCACAGTGAGTTGGAGATACCAACTCACTACTGGAGGCAGCCGTGCACGACGCGGTCATCGTCGACGCCGTCCGTACCCCGATCGGCAAGGGAAAGCCCGGTGGCGCCCTGCACGGGGTCCACCCGGTCCAGTTGCTCGCCCACACGTTGCGCGCTCTCGTCGACCGGAACGGCATCGACCCGGAGCTGATCGACGACGTCATCGGCGGCGCGGTCGACCAGGTCGGTGAGCAGGCCCAGAACGTCACGCGGTGGGCGGCCCTCGCGGCCGGGCTGCCCGAAAGCGTGCCCGCCACCACCGTCGACAGGCAGTGCGGGAGCAGCCAGCAGGCCGTGCACTTCGCCGCTCAGGGGGTGATGGCAGGCGCGTACGACGTCGTCATCGCCTGCGGTGTCGAGTCCATGAGCCGTGTCCCGATGTGGTCGAACGTGCTGCCGGGCACCGACCCGCTCGGCCCCGGCGTCGCCGAGCGCTATCCGGAAGGCCTGGTGCCACAAGGAATCAGTGCCGAACTCATCGCCGCGAAATGGTCGCTCAGCCGCCAGGCGATGGACGAGTTCGCGATGGCCTCGCACCGGAAGGCCGCCCGGGCGCACGAACTCGGGCGGTTCGCGAGCCAGATCGTGCCCATCGAGACACCGTCGGGCCGGGTCTCCACCGACGAGTCCGTCCGGCCCGGCACCGACCTCGAAACGCTCGCCAAGTTGCGCCCGGCGTTCCAGGATCCGGCCGTCGCCGCGCGTTTCCCGCAGATCGACTGGTCGGTGACCGCGGGCAACAGCAGCCCGATCAACGACGGCGCCTCCGCCCTGCTCATCACCTCCAGCGAGACCGCGGCCCGGCTGGGCCTCCGCCCGCGCGCCCGCCTGCACAGTTTCGCCGTCACCGGATCCGACCCGCTGCTCATGCTCACCGGGGTCATCCCCGCCACGGAGAAAGTGCTGCGGCGCGCGGGGCTGAGCCTGGCGGACATCGACCTCTTCGAGATCAACGAGGCGTTCGCCAGTGTCGTGCTGGCGTGGCAGCAGGAAATCGGGGCCGACCCGGCAAAGGTCAACGTCCACGGCGGCGCGATCGCGCTGGGCCATCCGCTCGGCGCGAGCGGGACACGACTGATGGGCACGCTGGTCAACGCGCTGCACCACCACGGCGCCCGGTACGGCCTGCAGGCGATGTGCGAAGGCGGCGGCCAGGCCAACGCGACCATCCTGGAGGCGTTGTGACCGGCAGGCTCCCCAAGAAGCTGGCGGACCATCCGTCGGTGCGGGCCGTGCTCGCCAAACCGCGGGACAAGCCGTCGCCGGTGATCGACGCGGCCTGGCTCAAGGAGATCTGCCTCGCCGCAGGCGCCGACGACGCGGCCGCGGTCTCGCTCGGCCATCCGGATCTCGCGGGTGAACGCGAGCACATCGAGCGCGCCCTGCCCGGCACCAAGACCCTCGTCTCGCTCGTGGTGCGGATGAACCGTGACGACGTCCGCTCCCCCGCCCGCAGCGTCGCCAACCAGGAGTTCCACCGCACCGGCGAGATCATCAACGAGGCCGGGCACACGATCGTCCGGACGCTGCAGGACGCCGGCTACCGCGCGATCAACCCGTCCGCGACGTTCCCGATGGAGATGGAGCACTATCCCGGCCGGATCTGGGTCGTCGCGCACAAGACGGTCGCCGTCGCGGCCGGTCTCGGCGCCATGGGCCTGCATCGCAACGTCATCCACCCGAAGTTCGGCAACTTCGTGCTCCTCGCGACGTTGCTCGTCGACGCCGAGGTGTCCACCTACGGCGAGGGGCTCGACTACAACCCTTGCCTGGAGTGCAAGCTCTGCGTCGCCGCCTGTCCCATCGGGGCGATCTCGAAGACCGGCGAATTCGACTTCCTCGCCTGTTCGACGCACAACTACCGCGAGTTCATGAGCGGCTTCACCGACTGGGCCCAGACCGTGGCCGACAGCGAGGACGCCGCCGACTTCCGGTCCAGGGTGACCGACTCGGAGAACGTGTCGATGTGGCAGAGCCTCGCGTTCAAGCCGAACTACAAGGCCGCGTACTGCATGGCGGTCTGCCCGGCGGGTGAAGACGTGCTCGGCCCGTACCTCGAAGACCGTCGCGGCTTCCTCGGAACCGTCGTGAAACCGTTGCAGGACAAGGTGGAGACGCTCTACGTGCGAGAGGGATCGGCGGCGAAGGCCTACGCCGAACGCCGGTTCCCGCACAAACCGGTGAAGGAGGTCGACGGCGGCTACCCGCGGCGGTAGGACCGGCCCTGCCCCGCACCCGCGGGCCTGTCCCATGCCAGGCGCTCCCCAATCTGGCGGCGAAGCCTGGGGAGGACCTTCCGCGTGATCGCGACCAAACTGGCGTTCTCGTCGCTCCGCCGCCGGGCCGCGGACCGCGAAGACGCTGCTGATCCGGCAGCGCACCGGAGAAGGCCGGATCCTGGTGCCGATCATCCTGTTCACCGGGATCGCGCGCAGTATCGAGACTGTTCGCCGCCGTGACGCTGGTGAACCGTCGTGGCCGCGATCGTCGGACGCCGCCGCGAGTTCGGTCAGCCGCGGCTGAAGGCCTGTCACATCTTCGATCCCCCACGCGTCAGGGTTACGACTGATCGATGAAGGATGGGGACCGTGGACGAACACGACTGGCTGGCACGGCGCTTCGAAGGGCACCGGACGCATCTGAGGGCGGTGGCGTACCGGATGCTCGGTTCGCTGAGCGAAGCGGACGACGCCGTGCAGGAGGCCTGGCTGCGGCTGAGCCGGTCGGACTCCGGCGACGTGGACAACCTCGGCGGCTGGCTGACCACCGTCGTCGGCCGGATCTGTCTCGACATGCTGCGCTCACGCAAATCGCGACCGGAGGAGCCGGTCGGCGCGCAGCTCCCCGACCCGATCATCGGCCGTGAGGGCGGGATCGACCCGGAACACCAGGCCCTGCTGGCGGATTCGGTCGGGCTGGCGCTGCTGGTCGTGCTCGACACCCTGGACCCCGCCGAGCGGCTGGCGTTCGTCCTGCACGACATGTTCGCCCTGCCGTTCGACGAGATCGCGCCGATCGTGGGCCGGTCCTCCGCGGCGACCCGGCAGCTCGCCAGCCGCGCACGCCGTCGTCTGCAGGGCTCGCCGACGGTCCCCGACGCGGATCTGAGCCGTCAGCGGGCCGTCGTCGACGCGTTCTTCGCCGCCGCCAGGGATGGCGACTTCGACGCACTGGTTTCGGTGCTCGACCCGGACGTCATCCTGCGCGCCGAGGGCGGCGCCGCTCCGGCGGGAACGTCGCGTTTCGTGCGCGGGGCGGCCACGATCGCGAGCCAGGCGCTCATGTTCCGGACGGCGGGCGAGGGCGGGGAGCTGCGGCCCGCGCTGGTCAACGGCGCGGCCGGGATGGTGGTCACCAAGGACGGTGTCCCGACGACGGTCTTCGCGTTCACCGTCGTGGACGGCAGGATCGCGGCGATCGACATCCTCGCCGATCCGGACCGCCTCGCCGCGCTGGACTTCGAGCCGCTCGGCTGAAATTCACGAAGGGGTTCCCTCGAGACGGATCCGTCTCGAGGGAACCCCTTCGTGACCTGCGCGCTGCCGGGATCAGGAGGTCGGGAAGTTGTCCGCGGTGCGGATGCGGTCCCGGATCCAGACACCGGCGGGCTTCAGCGGAGCCGTGCCGGTGAACGAGCTGCCCGAGCAGGTGCCCGGCTTGAACACCGCGCCCGAACGGCTGTCGTCGGAGAAGTTCCAGTTGGTCCAGCTGATCTTCTTCGACGCGAGGAAGTCGAGGTACTTCTGCGAGTTGGTGAAGTCGTTCCCGCCGTCACCGCTGGCGGTCTGGGTGCCGAACTCGGTCACGAACAGCGGGATCTTGCTGGCGGCGCGGCTCAGCGCGTTGAAGTACTCGGTTTTGTGCGACGCCGCGTAGAAGTGGAACGTGTACATGAAGTTGCTGGCGCGGACCGGGTTGTTGATGATGTCGGTCTCGTTGCGGCCGTCGGAGATGCCGAGCGAGCCCCAGCCGTGCGTGCCCACGAGCACGACGCCGTCGGAATCCTGGGCGCGGATGACCGGGATCATCTGCTCCGCGTAGCTGCGGACCCGGTCCCAGCTGACGTTGTTGGGCTCGTTGGCGATGTCGTAGATGATGTTGGTCTTGTCCTTGTGCCGCTGGGCGATCTCGGTGAAGAACGTCTTGGCGCGGCTGAGGTTGGCGTTCGGGTCGCCGGGGGTGAGCTGGTGCCAGTCGACCAGGGCGTACATCCCGCGTTTGGTGGCCTCTTCGATGTACCCGTGCACCATGTCGGTGAACTTGCGCGGGTCGGTCTCGTAGCCGCCTTCCTGGATGTACATCGAGATCCGGAGGACGTCGGCCTTCCAGTCGTTGGCCAGCGCGTCGAGCGAAGCGGTCTTCACGCACTGGCTGTACCACTGAATCCCGTGGGTGCTCATGCCACGGAGCTGGATCGGCTTGCCGGCGGAGTTGCAGAGCTGGAGGCCGCAGACCTTCAGCTGTCCGTTGATCGCCGCCGGGCTGCCCGGCGGCAGCGCGGCGGCTGCCTGCGTTGCGGGCTCTGCCGCGGTCTCGGTCGCCATCGAGGTGCTCGCGGCCGCGACCGGTGCCAGCAGTCCGGCGGCCAGTGCGGCCGTCACCCGGAGACGGATCTTGTCCCAACGCATTCGGCTTCTCCTCTCGCGTCGACGGCACCGACGTTGGCGCGCCGACGGTCAGGCGGCGGAGTTAAATAGGAAACTTTCCTTACTATTGGAAAGTAAAGGGAAGATTACCCACAGGGTCGACGGACGGTCAAGGGTCCACCACCCACCGTTTCGACGACCACTGGCATGCTCGGAGCGTGACGACCATCGTGGCCTTCCACGCCCATCCGGACGACGAAGCCCTGCTGACCGGCGGCACCCTCGCCCGCGCCGCCGCGGACGGCCACCGTGTCGTCCTCGTCGTCGCCACCATCGGCATGCGGGGCGCTGACGCGTCGCGCCGGGCCGAACTCGACGCGAGCGCGAAGATCCTGGGCGTCGCGCGGGTCGTCCATCTCGGCTACGCCGGCAGCGGTCACGGCGCGATCCTCTATCCGGACCCGCCGGGCTGGGTCCGTTTCGTCCGCGCGAGCACCGACGAAGCGGCGGCTCGGCTTGTGGCGATCCTGCGCGAGGAGGGCGCTTCGGTTCTGCTGAGCTACGACCGCGACGGCGGCTACGGTCACCGCGACCACGTCAAGGTGCACGAGGTCGGCAAGCGGGCGGCGGAACTCGCAGGCGACGTCCGGCTGCTGGAGGCCACGATCCCCCGCGACGTCGTCGCGCGCCTGGTGCGGATCGTGCGCCTGGCACGGATCCCGTTCCGCTATGACGTCGACGCGCTTCTCCGTGCCTACAGCGCCAAGTCCGAGATCACGCATACCTTCGACATCCGGCGCTTCGCACGCCAGAAGCAGGCCGCGATAGCCGCCCATTCCTCGCAGGTGAAGGGGAACGGCAGGCTCGCGCCACTGATGCGCGTGATCACCCGGCTTCCGGCGCCGCTCTTCGGTCTCGCGTTCAGCCGCGAGTGGTACGCCGACGCGACACCGCGAGGCTCACGCTCCTGAGCGTCGGGCGCGGTACGCGGCGGCCTTCACCCGGTTCTGGCAGGCCAGCCCGCAGAACCGCTTGATCTGCGCCTGGCTCGCGTCGATGTACACCTGGTCGCACCGCGGCGCCGCGCACAACCCGACGCGATGCGGGATGTCGTCGCCGAGCGCCGCGGCCACCGACACCGCGAGACCCGCCGCCCACTGCTGGACGAGGTCGGCCTCAGGACCGTGGAAACGCAGCTGCCACGACTGTTCGCCGTGGCGATGCAGCGACGGCCGGGCCTTGCTGTCGACGAGCATCCGGTTGAGCAGCCCGGCCGCCCGGTCCGATTCCCGCCGGGACAGCGACTCGATGATCTCCCGCAGGCGCGAGGCGAGATTCCGCAGCCGCTCCGCGGTCAGGAGGTCGACCTGGCCGTTTCCGGTTCCGAGCGCTTCAGTGGCGGCGCGGATCAGGTCCTGGCCCTGAAGGGCGGGTTTCGGCCTGCCGTGGACATGCTCCCCGGTCAACGCGTTGACCAGCGTGACCCCGGTTTCCAGCCGCATCGCGTGGTGCTCGTCAGCCATTCCGCCCCTCCCCACGGACGTCACTGGTTCGCAGGACGCCCGCGGTGACGCTAGCAAAGGCAGGCGACACCGCAAGGACGGTGAAGGCTTTTGGAGCAACGGTATTCGGCGAACGGCACAGCCGAAGTCCACTATGGACAGAGAGCTGCGGTCCGGCGCCTTCCCGCCGAAAGTCCGTGAAGGCCTCCTTCCCTACCCTCAACGTAGGGAAGGAGGCCTTCACGGACGCGTCACCACCGAGGCGGGCCCGCGTCCACGATCTTCTGCGAAAGCTCCAGCGGGTCGAGATGCATCAGCGACTCCATCCACCACGTCATCCCCGCCTGCCCCAGCGCGGGCAGGTCGACCTTGATCGGCTCCTCCCACGCCGGGCTCGCGTTCCCGGCGACGGCGACGTCGAAGGGGCGCCCAGGCTCCAGCCCGGCGAGACCGAGCGCGCGGTGGGTCTCCGCGATCTCCTCGGCGGTCGGCGTGTGGTCCTCCGGATTCGGGAAGATCCCGTCGCACAACGCCGCCCGCCGGACGACTCGCGGGTTGTCGGTGGAGCTCGCCACCCAGATCGGGATCGGGAACGGCTCGGGCGGGGCCTCGGCGAGCGCGACCTGATAGTGCGCGCCGTCGTGGTCGAAACGCCTGCCGGACCAGATCGCGCGGATGACGTCGAGACCCTCGTCGAACATCGCCGACCGGGTCAGCAGGTCGGTCTGCTCACCGAACCGGCTGAAGTCGCCGGATTCGTCCGAACCGAGCCCGGTGCCGAGGATCAGCCGCCCGCCGGAGAGCCTGCTGACCGTCGACGCGTGTCGCGCCACCACCCACGGCCGCCGCCGGGCGGGCGGGGTGATCATCGGGCCGAACAGCAGGCGGCTGGTGGCGTGCGCGATGGCGCCGAGCGTCGTCCACGGATCCGCGATGGGCATGGTGTCCGCGACGACGTGGTCCCACAGGAAGAACCCGTCCCAGCCCGCGGCCTCGGCGCGCACGGCGAGGTCGACGAGCACCCCCGGCTCACCGAACGGGCCGAAAGGCGGCAGATAGACGGCATGGCGGACCGCGCTGCCGGTCAAGTCGATCAACTCCCCAACGTCATCGTCGAAGTCCCCGGACGGCCGCTTGTTTACGCCGTTCACCCACGTTAGCGTCCCGAGGATGACGGACGCCGGTGAACGATCGACGAAGTGGCCGGAGCATCGGGGAAGGTTACGCCGGGTGCTGTCCTCGATGGTCGCCGTCTCACTATGCGCGACACTTTCGGCGGTGGACGCGTCCGCATCGCAGGACGACGGCTGGTCCCGGGACTTCTACTGGGGCGTCGCGTCGTCGGGTTACCAGTCCGAGGGCAGTGCTCCGGACAGCAACTGGAAGCGGTTCGTGGACCGGTCCGCCGGGAAGGACGGCGTCGACGAATATCGCGACTCCGTGGACTTCCGGCACCGCTACGCCGACGACATCCGTCTCGCGTCCGGGCTCGGCGTCAACACCTACCGCTTCGGCATCGAGTGGGCCCGCGTCGAGCCCGCGCCAGGACGGTGGGACGAAACCGAACTGGCCTTCTACGACGACGTGCTCCGGCAGGTCCGCGCCGCGGGCATGACCCCGATGATCACCCTCAACCACTGGGTGTACCCGGGCTGGGCGCTCGATCAGGGCGGCTGGGCCGAGTCGCGGACGGCCGACGCGTGGCTGGAGTTCTGCCGGAAGATCGTCCAGCGCTACGCCGGGCAGGACGTCCTCTGGGTGACGTTCAACGAGCCGCTGATCTTCCTCAAGAACGAACAGAAGGTCGGGGCGCTGAACGCCACGCGGTACTTCGCGGCGCAGTCCAACGTCGTCCAGGCACACCGGCGGGCCTACGACCTGATCCACGAACTCGACCCGACCGCGAAGGTCACCAGCAACCAGGCCTACATCACCGGCGTCAACGGGATGGCCGACTGGTTCTTCCTCGACCAGGTCAAGGACAAGCTCGACTTCATCGGGATCGACTACTACTACGGCCTGAGCATCGACAACTGGACCGTGTTCGCCGCCGCCGGCGACAGGTTCTGGGACGTGAAGCTCCAGCCCGAAGGCATCTACTACGCGCTGCGCAGCTACCACAACCGGTTCCCGCGCCTGCCGCTCTACATCGTCGAGAACGGCATGGCGACCGACAACGGGAAGCTCCGCGACGCGGACTACTCCCGCGGCGATCACGTCCGCGACACCGTGTACTGGCTCCAGCGGGCGAAGGCCGACGGGATGAACCTCATCGGCTACAACTACTGGAGCCTCACCGACAACTACGAATGGGGCAGCTATCGGGCCCGGTTCGGACTGTACACAGTGGACGCGCTCACCGATCCCGCGCTGAGCAGGCGCCCCACGGACGCCGTTCCCGCCTACCAGGGTCTGGTGGCGGCGGGTGGCGTGCCGCAGGGCTTCCGGCTCAAGCGCGGCCCGGGGACCTGTTCCCTTGTGGACGGGCTCGACAGCTGCCTCAATCCGGCCAAAGTGGACGGACCGCTCATGCCGCTGAAGTGACCAGTTCCAGCCGCCTGCCCTCGAACGTCCGCCGCATCCGCCGGTCGTGGGTGACGACCACGAGCGCGCCGGAGTACTCCGCGAGCGCCTGTTCCATCTCCTCCACGAGATCCGGGACGAGATGGTTCGTCGGCTCGTCGAGCAGCAGCAGATCGGTCGTGGCCGTCACCAGCCTGGCCAGTTCGAGCCTGCGCCGCTGCCCGATGGACAGCTCCCGGACCGGCTTGCGCAGATCCGGCGCCCGGAACAGGCCGAGCGACAGCAACCTCTCGGCCGCCTCGTCCTCGTCACCGTTCCCGGCGAAGACCGCCAGAACGGTTCGAGCGTCCGCGGCGAGTCCGCCGTTCTGGTGGAGGAACCCGATCCGGCCCGTCCGTTCCGCCGACCCCGTCGAGGGAGCCAGCTCGCCGGCGAGCACCCGCATCAGAGTCGTCTTACCCGCCCCGTTGGGCCCGGTCACGAGGACCCGCTCGCCCGGCGACACGCTGAGCGACGTCCGAGGCAGGCGGCCGTCGACCGACACGTCGTCCACCTTCACGACGTACTGATCGGCTTCGGTCTCCCCCGCGGCGATCCGCGCGGTGAACCGGAGCGGCTCGGGCGGCGGCGGGACACGGTCCGCTTCGAGGCGCTGGATCCGCTCGCGCGCCGACCGGATCCGGCTCATCGCCCCGTGCGCCCGCGACCGGGCCCGGAACGCGCCGGCCCCGCTGAAGGCCGCCGGAGCCTTGCGCGGGATCGCCGAGAACCGGTCGATGTTGACGTCCGCCATCCGTTCGTAGCGGGCTTTCTCCAACCTCCACTCCTCGTACTCCCGGACCCAGCGAGCCCGTGCAGCCTCCTTTGCCGCGAGATAGCCCGAGTAGCCGTCGCCGTGGCGCTGCACGGTCCGGCGGTCGGCGTCGACCTCCAGGATCGTGCTGGTGACCCGGCTGAGGAACGTCCGGTCGTGGGTGATCGCGACGATCCGGCCGCGATGCCCGCGAAGATGGTTCTCCAGCCAGGCGACGGCTTCGTCGTCGAGGTCGTTGGTCGGTTCGTCCAGCAGCAGCAATTCCGGCGAAGCGGCCAGGGTGGCCGCGAGCGCGAGCCGCGACCGCTGGCCGCCGGACAGGCTGCCCAGCGCGCGGCCTCGATCGAGGCCCGGCTGCCCGAGCCCGTGCAGCGCGACCTCCACCCTGGCGTCGGCCTCGTAACCACCACGGGCTTCGTAGGCGGCCGTCAAGTCGCCGTACGCGGCCAGGTCTTCGGCGGTTTCGAGCGACGTTTCGGCCGCCCGCAGCCGCGACTCCAGGTGCCGGATGTCGGCAAGGGCGAGGTCGATCGCGTCGCCGACCGTGGCGGTGTCGGGCAGTTCCAGCGTCTGCGGGAGATAGCCGACACCCCCGGGCGCGGTGACGGTCACCATGCCGTTGTCCGCCAGGTCCCGGCCGGCGATCAGCCTCAGCAACGTGGACTTGCCCGAGCCGTTGTCGCCGATCACGCCCGCCTTCTCCCCCGGTTTGACGGTGAAGGAGACCTGGTCGAGTACGACATGGTCGTCGAAACGCTTGGTGACACCGGAGAGCACGAGTTGTGTTCCGGGATTTCGATACGGGGTACGCACAGGGGCGTCCTCCTGATTCTCGCAAGGGAAGAAGGACATGCGGAAGGACGCGGCCCGGCGGAGCGAAGGCTCTACGCCAGGGCCGCGTCGAAGGCGAGAATCACAGAGTGAAGAAAATCCCCATGTCGAAGACGGTAGCGGGGGAACGCGGACGGGTAAAACGAATTAAAGGTTGTGTACGGGTTCACAGAGTGGTCTGTGTCCCCATACCGCGACAGCGGCGCCCCGGTGACCGAGAATCGAAGACGGAGGTTTTCGCGGTCTGAGGGAATGGGGTTCCTCGTGCACGGGTCCAGCGGTCCGATCGCCCGGTTCGGGCGACGGCTCTTCCCTGGTCGCAATTCGCTGGCCCGAGGCTCCGACCGGTTCGAAGCCCTGGTGCTCAAGCTGGTCATCCTCGCGGCGTTGCTCGCCATACCGGTCGCGGCCGCCGTCGGCTCCGCCAACCACGGCAGGCAGGTCGCCGCGGCCGCCGTCGACGCGACCGGGCGTCAGGCCGCCACCGCGTATCTGCTGACGGCCGCGCCCGTCCGCATCGTCGACAGCGAGAGCGTCGGGACCGACGACTCCACCACCCAGGCGACCTGGACCGACTCACGCGGAGCTAGGCACACCGGAGCCGTCCTCGCGGCGCCGGGTAGCCCCGCGGGAACGGCGGTGCCGATCTGGATCGACGCCCGCGGTGAGCTCACCGCCGCCCCGAGGAACGCGTCGACGGCGGTGTTCGATTCGGTGCTCGTGGGTCTTTGGCTCTGGTTCGCGGTGGTCGGCTCGCTCGTCCTGTTCCACCGGGTCGTCCGGCTGGTGCTCGACCGGCAGCGCGCAGCGGCCTGGGAGCGCGCTTGGGCGGTGTACCCGCGGTCCGGTTCCTGGCCCTGAGCCCGGCGGCGAAGGCAAAGCGCCTCGGCTAGGGTGCCCCGCATGCGCATCATGATCTCGGCGGACATGGAGGGCGCCACCGGCGTCACCTGGACCGAGGACGTCATCCCCGGTACCGAGCAGTGGCAACGATTCCGTCGCCTGTTCACCGGTGACGTCAACGCCACCATCGCGGGCCTGTTCGATTCCGGCGCCACCGACGTGCTGGTCAACGAGGCGCATTCGTCCCAGCGGAACCTCCTGCTCGAAGACCTCGACGGGCGCGCGCGCATGCTCACCGGCAGGCACAAGCCGCTCTCGATGATGCAGGGCATCGACACCTGCGTGGACGGCGTCGTCTTCCTCGGCTACCACGCCGGCGCGGGGTTCGACGGCGTCCTGTCCCACACGTACCTGGAGAACCAGATCACCGGCGTGTGGCTCGACGACGTGCCCGCCAGCGAAGGCAGGCTGAACGCCGCGATGGCCGCCGAATACGGCGTTCCGGTGCTCGTCGTCTCCGGTGACGACAAGGCCTGCGACGACGCCCAGGACTACGCGCCGGAGGCCGAACTGGTCACGGTGAAGGAATGCGTCAGCCGTTACGCCGCGATCTGCCTGCCGCCCGCGAGGACGGCCGAACTGCTGAGCTCGGCGGCGGCGGACGCGATGAACCGGGCGGGCCGGGTCGAGCGGTTCACCACGCCGCACCGGATCGAGGTCGAGTTCGACGCGACCCACCTCGCACAGGCCGCGGCGGTGATCCCGACGGTGGAACAGATCGGCGTGCGGCGGGTCGGCTTCGACGCGCCGGACATGACCGAAGCGATGAAGGCGTTCAAGATCGTCACGGCGATCGCGGCCGGGGCGGTGCAGGGTATCTATGGCTGAGCTCGAAACGCGGGGCGAACTTCCCGACGCGGGAGCGGGTTCCCGGAACAACGCCGACCTGGATGTCGTCGAAGTCTGTTCGCGGCTGATCCGGTTCGACACCACGAACCGCGGCGACGGGGACTCCGAGGGCGAGCGCGATGCGGCCGAGTACGTGGCATCGCTGCTTTCGGGACTCGGGATCGGTTCGAAGATCATCGAGTCCGCGCCCCGCCGCGCGAACGTGATCGCCCGGGTGCCCGGCACCGACCCGAGTCTGCCCGCGCTGCTCGTCCAAGGACATCTCGACGTCGTCCCGGCCGACGCCGCCGACTGGTCGGTGGATCCATTCTCGGGCGAGGTCCGCGACGGGTTCCTCTGGGGCCGCGGCGCGGTCGACATGAAGGACTTCTGCGCGATGGTGCTCGCCGCCCTCGCCACCGGTGTCCGGCCGCGGCGGGACATCGTCCTCGCGTTCGTGGCCGACGAGGAGGACAAGGGCGAGTACGGGGCGCACTGGCTCGCCGCGGCGCACCGGGACCTGTTCGACGGCTGCGCGGTCGCGATCAGCGAGTCGGGCGGGTACACCTATCACGTCCCCGCCGCCGACGGCCGGACCGTGCGGCTCTATCCGGTGGCGACGGCCGAACGCGGCACGGCGCACCTGCGCCTGACCGCCAAGGGCCGCGCGGGCCACGGATCGCGTCCCAACGACGAGAACGCGGTGACCCGGCTGGTCACCGCGCTCGGCGAGATCGCCGCGCACCGCTGGCCGGTCCAGCTGACCCCGACGGTCCAGGCGTTCCTCGAACGCACCGGGGAAGCGCTCGGCGTCCCGATCGATCTGTCCGATGTGGACGGAACAATCGCGCGGCTCGGGCCCGCCGGTGCGCTGGTCGTGCCGACCGTCCGCAACAGCACGACGCCGACCATGCTCGACGCCGGCTACAAGGTGAACGTGATCCCGACTTCGGCCGAGGCCCAGGTGGACGTCCGTGTCCTCCCCGGCTCCGAACCGGAGCTGCTCGCCGAGCTCGACGCGATGCTCGGCGAGGGCGTCACCCGCGAGTTCGTCGCGCACCAGCCGCCGGTCCAGGCTCCGGTGGATTCGCCGTGGTTCGACGCGATGGCGGACGCGCTGCGCTCGCAAGACCCCGACGCCGTCGTCGTCCCCTACTGCATGGGCGGCGGCACGGACGCGAAGGCGTTCAGCCCGCTCGGGATCGACTGCTACGGCTTCGCGCCGTTGTGGCTGCCGGAAGGCTTTCCGTACCGAGCGATGGCGCACGGCGTGGACGAGCGCGTCCCGGTCGAGGGCCTGCGGTTCGGCACCCGGGTGCTGCGGCACTTCCTGGAGAACTGCTGAGGAACCACGCGAAACCGGCCGTCCGGTGCCTTTCATGCGAATTTCATGAAGGCTCCATAACGTCAGCGGCGTGAGACCTCTGACTTCGCGCGTCCTGGCGGGCGTCCTCCTGATCGGCCTCGGCACGGCTCTCCCGGCGTGCCGGAGCGGATTCACGATCCCGCGTCCCGACGCCGCATCCGCGACGTCCACCTCGGACTCCGCTCCCCCTACTGAGACGCAGACCCTGACCGTGACGCCCACGGCACCCTCGACGTCATCCGCACCCGGTCTCGAACCCGCCGCGATCGACCGGGTGTTCCAGGTCTACATGAACGGGCTGGCCAATCACGACATGACCGCGTTGCGCAGCGGTACCTGCCCGCGGCTGCGGGCGACGCTCCTGGGGTTCGAACTCCACGGGCACTACGTCGAGCGCTGGGAGATGCTGCCGTACTCCGTCCCGCCGGACCAGGAGTTCGTGACGGTTCAGGCCAAGGTCACGCAGCGGAACGCGCGCAACGGCGAACTCGCGGGCGACGTCGTCTATTCCTGGTATGTCGAGCGGAACGAGGACACGAACTACTACGTTTGCGGGTGGCTCGACTACGAATGACCCAAGGAGGCCGCTGGTGGGCTCTGTCGCGCGACTCGCCCGGGACGAACGTGCCGACTTCGCAGCGTTCCTGCGAACGCTGTCCCCCGAGCACTGGGACGCGCCGACGTTGTGTTCGGAGTGGACGGTCCGGCAGGTGGTCGCCCACGTCGTCGACTACGACGCCCAGCGGTTCCGCGATCTGGCAGGCCAGGCCGTCCGCGGCGGGCTGCGGCTGAACCGGATGAACGCGCTCGGTGTCGCACGGAATCCCGGCCGGACACCGGAGGAGCTGATCGCGCGGTTCGAGGAGCACCTCGAACCGCGCGGCCTGACCTCGGCGTTCGGTGGGCGGGTGGCGCTGCTCGACGGGATCCTCCATCACCAGGACATCCGGCGCCCGCTGGGGTTTCCCCGTGAGGTGCCGCCGNCCCCCCCCCCCCCCCCCCCCCCGCGGCCTGACCTCGGCGTTCGGTGGGCGGGTGGCGCTGCTCGACGGGATCCTCCATCACCAGGACATCCGGCGCCCGCTGGGGTTTCCCCGTGAGGTGCCGCCGGACCGGTTGCGTCACGCCCTGGCTTTCGCCCGCTACGCACCGCCGATCAAGGCGCGCAAGCGGGCGCGCGGGCTCCGGCTCGTCGCCACGGATGTCGGCTGGTCGGCCGGATCCGGACCGGAAGTCCGCGGCCCCGGGGAGGCTCTCCTGCTGTCGATCGCCGGCCGGGCAGCGGCATTGGACGAACTTTCCGGGCCAGGGGCGGCGGTCCTCGCGTGCGCCCGGACGGGATCATCGCCTGGGCCGACGCCTCCGCCGACCAGGCGCGCAAGCTGCTCGACATCGCGATCCAGCGCTGGGCCGGCTGACTCGACAGCGCGGTGGAACGGCTCAAAGGAGCCCCAAGCGCCAGCTCCGACGGACGGGGCATCGCGACCGTCACACCGCCATGATCACCCTGTCGGGCCACGGGTCCGTAGAATCCGGTGACGATGCGACGTTTCCGGTGGTGGTGGGGTGCTCTCGCGCTCACGTTCGTGGTGGTTCTCGTCGGGTTCATTGCCTTTACCGGGTCGGAAAGCCGCCCAGGGCAACCGTCCCCGCGCCAAGGGCCGCCGGGGACGGGGCCGCTGACGGTCGTCGCCATCGGCGACAGCACCGTGTCCGGCGAGGGCGCGGGCGATTACACGCCCACGACCAACGGGCAGGGCGGCAACTGGTGCCACCGCTCCCCCAACGCCTTCGTCGAGCAGATCAAGATCCCCGACGTCACCGCGCGGGTGAACCTCGCGTGTTCGGGGGCGCCGTCGGAGCAGATCGCCCTCGGCGAAGCCAAGCAGTGGACCGAGCCGTCTCAGGCCCAGCAGCTCGCGAACCTGATCAAGGACCATCGGGTCGCGGCGGTGGTGATCGCGATCGGCGCGAACGACGAGCCGAAGTTCTCCGCTCAGGTCAACGAATGCTTCAAGGCCTGGTTCTCCCCGCAGAACCCGCCGTGCAGCGCGGCGCTTCGCACCACGTGGAAGTCCAAAGTGGACGCCATGGTGCCGAAGGTGACCAACGCCGTCGCCGACGTGAAGAAGGTGCTGGCGCAGGCGGGTTACGTGCCGGCGGACTATCAGCTCGTGCTGATGTCGTACGCCTCGCCTGTCGGCCCCCAGATCCCGGAGGCCCTGCGCAGCCTCAACGGTTGCCCGTTCCGCACCGAGGACCTGGAGTGGATGCGCCGCGACGGCGTCTCCGTCCTGTCGGACGGGCTCAAGCAGGCGTCGAGGGCGACCAGCGCGCGGTTCCTGGACCTCTCGCGGGCGGGCGCCGGGCACGAGGCGTGCAGCAGCGACCCGGCGAACGAGTGGTTCAGCAGGCTGACGCTGCAGCTGCGGGACCTCGGCCAGGTGGACCGCGCGAGCCACGCGCTGCAGGAGTCGTTCCACCCCAACGCGAACGGCCACGCGCAGATCGCGAACTGCCTCAACGAATTCCTCGCCGCCCGCGGCGGCAACGCGTCGTGCCTCTCCGGCCCCGACGGCAAACTGCACGCCGCGCCCGAGGTGATCGCGCGCTAATCGCGTGCTGGGAGACGCGACACGTGCTTGGAGGCGCAACTCGCGTGTTTGAAGGCGCGACACACGTGATCGGAGACGCGACTCGCGTGCTTGGAGACGTAACACGCGTGTTCGGGGACGCGACTCGCGTGGCTAGAGGTCGAGGGCGGCGCGCAACGCGATGTCGATGCGCTCCTGGACCTCTTGGTCGATCTCCGCGATCTTCTCGTCGAACCACGGCCGGTACAGGCGCGTGAGGTTCAACGTGGAAACCCAGTACCGCGCGTCGACGGCGACGCCGAGGATGTCCTGCGGATCACGGTCCAGCAGTTCGGTGCCGAGCAGCCACGGCCGCTCGGACTCGTTCACCCCGTCCGAGGACAGCAGGACGACGGTGCGCTGCCGTGCCGGTTCGGTCGGAGGGTGGTACGTCCAGACTTCACCCCTGTGCACGCAGATCCTTCTCCGCGGCGGTCAGCTCGGCCTCGTCCGATTCGGCGGACGGTTCGACCGGGGCGCGCTGCGGGGTGTAACCGGTGCGGACGGCCTCCCTGCGGGCGGCTTTGGACAACCACGACGAGACCGAGATCCCGTGTGCCTTCGCGGCCCGCTCGGCGAACTCGAGCGCACCACTGTCGAGTGAGAGAGTGACCTTACGTGTTGCCATACCTTTTATCGTACCAGCGCCGCGCAAGCCCGCCCCTTTTCTCGTCTCACAGGGTGGGCGAGCGGCCCTCGAACGGCGTCGACAGCACCACCGTGGTCCGGGTCGAGACCTTCGCGGACTCGCGGATACGGCGGAGCAGGTCCTCCAGGCCGAGCGGCGACGCCACTCGGACCAGGAGGATGTACGACTCGTCCCCGGCGACCGAGTAGCAGGACTCGATCTCCTTGATGTGCTCGAGACGCTGCGGGTAGTCGTCCGGGGCCGCCGGATCGTTCGGCGTCAGCGAGATCAGCGCCGTGAGCGGCAGCCCGATCTGCTCGCCGTCGAGCCGCGCGGTGTACCCGAGGATGACCCCGCGCTGCTCCAGGCGGCGCACCCGCTGGTGCACCGCCGACACCGAAAGCCCGACCCGCTCCGCCAGATCGGTGAAACTGCGCCGTCCGTCCGCGGCCAGTTCCTGCACGATGGCCTGATCCAGCGGCTCCAGGGAACCGGTCATGCGTCGAGCACGATCAGGTCGTGCGGGCGCTGGTTGACCGGCTCGACGCCGTCCTCGGTGACGACGACGATGTCCTCGATGCGGGCGCCCCAGCGGCCCGGCTGGTAGATGCCGGGCTCGACGCTGAAGGCCATGCCCGGTTCGAGCGGCAGCGCGTTGCCCTTGATGATGTAGGGCTCTTCGTGCACGTCGAGGCCGATACCGTGGCCGGTGCGGTGGATGAAGTATTCGCCGTAACCGGCCTCGGCGATGATGTCGCGCGCGGCGGCGTCGATCGACTCGGCGGTGACGCCCGGGCGGACGGCGTCGACAGCGGCCTTCTGGGCACGCTGCAGGACGGCGTAGGTCTCGGCGACGTCGGCGTCACGCGGCTCACCGACCGCGTACGTGCGGGTGGAGTCGGAGTTGTAGCCCTCGGCGATCGGGCCGCCGATGTCGACCACGACGACGTCGCCGCGCTCGATGACCCGGTCGGAGACGTCATGGTGCGGGCTGGCGCCGTTGGGGCCCGAGCCGACGATCACGAAGTCCGCGTGGGTGTGGCCCTCTTCGACGATCGCGGCGGTGATGTCCGCGCCGACCTCGGCCTCGGTGCGGCCGGGGCGCAGCCATTCGTGCACGCGGGCGTGCACGCGGTCGATGGCGGCACCCGCGTCGCGCAGCGCCTGGATCTCGGCGGCGTCCTTGCGCATCCGCAGTTCGCGCACGATCGGCCCGGCGAGTGTCTGCTCCGCGTCGCCGAGCGCGCCGCGGAAGGCGAGCACGTGCAGCGCCGGGGTGAAGTCGCTGACCGCGACGCGTCCGGGCTTGCCCAGCCGGTCGGCGACCAGTTGGTAGGCGTTGTCACCGTCGACCCAGGTGACGATCTCGATGCCGAGTTCGTCGGCGGGGACGTCGGCGTAGCCGGGTGCCTCCAGCTTCGGCAGCACCAGCGCCGGGACGCCGTCCGCCGGGATCACCAGCGTGGTCAGCCGTTCGAAGGAGCCCCCGGCCTGGCCGATGAGGTAGCGCAGGTCCGAGCCGGGTGCGATCAGCAGGGCGTCGGTGCCGGCGGCGGCCGCGGCGGCGCGGGCCCGGTCGAGGCGGGCGCGGAGGCTGGCGGCGTCGGGGGCTGGGTTGTGAAGGGAACGGCGCGACATGAAGGCGAGCCTAGTCGGTCCGCGCCCCTTGGCTCACCGGCCGGTCACCCCCGATCGGGGCGGGATCGTCGAGCCCGCGCCAGACCCGGAAGATCGCCGGGAAGGTCGTGGCGATCAGGTACAGGCCACCGAACACGCCGAGCGCGCCGACGAGCCCGATCCCGTCCAGCAGCAACCCGGCGGCCATCGAGCCGAGCGGCGCCGCGGCGAGTACTCCGCCCACGAGAAGGCTGAGCACGCGCCCCCGCACGGCCTCCGGCACCCGTTCGTAGACCGCCGGGAGCACGATCGGATTCAGCGCGCCCGCGCCGATCCCGGCGACCACGAGCCCGGCCAGCAGCACGGGCGGCGCGGGCTCCAGGGCGAGCAGGGCGAAACGCGGTGCGCCCTCGATCCCCACGGCCACGAGGATCGCCGTCCGCCGCGAGACGCGGTGGCCCACCCAGCCGTAGAGCGCCGAGCCGAGCAGAGCGCCCGTCGCGACCGCGGTGATCATCGCTCCGATGAGCGCGGTGCTGTGCAGGACCTGGTCTCCGTATGCCGGGTACAGGACACCGAGCAGGCCGAAGTCGAGGCTGCTGGTCAGCATCAGCATGCCGACGACGGCGCGCAGCACCGCGTCCCGTTTGACGTACCCGAGCCCTTCGCGCAATTGCTTGAGATATCCGCCCGACGACGGTCTCGGCGGGCCGGCCGCGACCGGGATCAACGCGAACACCAGCGCCGAGGACAGCATGAGCGCACCCGCGTCGACGAACAGCACCGGCACCGGACCGATCAGGGCGATCAGCGCGCCGGCGGCGGGTCCGCCCACCATCCGGCCGGTTCTCATCGCCGCCTCGACGGCGCTCGCCGCCCGGCTCACGCCGACACCGCCGAGTTCGGCCACTCCGGGGAGCAGCACCTGCTTCGCCGTGTCGGCAGGACCTCGGGAAACGCCCATCACGAACGACAAGGCGATCAGCCCCGGCAGGCTGAGCCCCGTCGTGCCCATCGCGAGCGGGATCAGCAGCACCGTGCCGGTGGTCAGCAGATCCGCGCCGACGCTCGCCCGCCGCGTGCCGACGCGGTCCACGATCGGGCCGCCCAGCAACGCGGCGACCATCAGGCCCAGCACCTCGGCCGCGGTGACGAGGCCGGTCTTGGTGCCGCTGCCCGTGCTCTGCAGCACGAACCAGGGGATCGCGAGCAACGTCATCATCACTCCGGCCGAGGAGATCCCCGAAGCCACGACCAGAGCCCCCAGCGGCGTCCGGCTCATGGCGTCTCCGGCCGGGACTTCCTCGGGAAGGCCGCCCAGTGCACGCGGACCTGGGTGTCGCCGTCCTTCTCCGGACGGCGGTAGCGGGCGATCACGTCGAGGATCTCGTCGCTCAGCGCGGCGGCCTCGTCCGGTGTCAGCGAGAGGGGCGAGTCGTGGAAGCTGACCTTGTCGATCCATTCGTCGGCCCAGTCCCGCACTTCGGCGACGAACTGCGCTTCGGCGGCGTAGCGCCGCTCGATCATCGTGTGGGCGTACGCGTTGAACGGACCGGCGAGATCGGGGTCGTCGATGAAGTCCCGGGCGCGCATCTGGTCACCCTCGTGCACCGCCTTCCACCACCGGTCGCGCCTGCTGCCGCGCTCGGTGTCCTCCGTGATGAGCCCGGATTCGGCCAGCTGACGCAGATGCCAGCTCGTGGTCCCGGAGCTCTCCCCCACCCGTTTCGCCAGCCCGGACGCCGTCGCCGGACCGTCCTCCCGCAGCAACTCCAGGATCTTGACGCGCAGTGGATGCGACAGCGCCCGCAGGATGCGGCCGTCGACCCGCGCGAGATACCTCTCACTCTTCCCCATGCGCCATACCGTACAACCGCAAAGACTTCTCTGCAAAGAGTTCTCTGCGATTGGATCCTGATATGCGGCGATTCTGGAGTTTGACTTCAAGTTAAGTACAGGTTTTACGGTCTTGGCATGACAACGAACCCGACTTACCAACTCGCCGTCGTGATCAGCAGCGTCCGCGAGGGCCGCTTCGCGCCCGTCGTCGCGAACTGGTTCCTCGACCGCGCCAAACAGCGCGACGACGTCACCCTGTCCGTCATCGACCTCGCCGAAAGTCCCGGCGATCTCTCGCCCGGCGTCGCCGCCGCGGACGCCGTCGTCGTGATCGTCCCCGAGTACAACCACAGCTACCCCGGCCCGCTCAAGACCGCGCTCGACGCCACCGGCCCCGAATGGCACGGGAAACCGGTCGCCTTCGTTTCGTACGGCGGGATCTCGGGCGGCCTGCGCGCGGTGGAGCACCTGCGCCCGGTCTTCGCCGAACTCCACGCCGCCACGATCCGCGAGACCGTCAGCTTCCCGTACGCCTGGAACCACTTCGGCCCGGACGGTACGCACGACGACTTCGAAGGCGCCTCCGCCGCGGCCACCACGCTGCTGAATCAGCTGAACTGGTGGGCCAACGCCCTCCGCGACGCGCGCCGGGCGCGGCCGTACGCGGCCTGACGATGTCCGTGGAGGACCCGGCTGGGGGTCGGGTCCTTCACGCACATCCGAGGCCGGACGTGGCAGGCTGTCCGCGTGACCGGACCACTCGCTCTCCTCGATTCCGCGAGCCTCTACTTCCGCTCGTTCTACGCGCTGCCCGATTCGATGACCGCCCCCGACGGGACACCGGTCAACGCGGTGCGCGGATTCACCGACACCATCGCGCGGATCCTCGTCGACCGGCGGCCTTCCCGGCTCGTGGCGTGCCTCGACGCTGACTGGCGGCCGAAGTTCCGCACCGATCTGCTGCCCAGCTACAAGGCGCACCGGGTGGCCGAAGAGGTCCCGGAAGGCAGCGACGTCGAAGAGGTGCCGGACACGCTGACGCCGCAGGTGCCGATCATCCTGGAGCTGCTGGAGGCCTTCGGGATCGCGACGGCCGAGGCGGCCGGGTACGAGGCCGACGACGTCATCGGCGCGCTGGCGATCCGTGAGAAGGAGTCCCCCGTCGAGGTCATCACGGGTGACCGCGACCTATTCCAGCTGGTCCGCCACGAACCGACGGCCACGGTGGTCATCTACGTCGGCAAGGGCTGGAACAAGGCCGAGGTCCTCGGCCCGGAGGAGATCGCCGCCAAGTACGGCATCCCGGCGGCGAACGCGGGCCCCGGATACGCCGACATGGCGGCGCTGCGCGGCGACCCGTCGGACGGGCTGCCCGGCGTCGCCGGGATCGGTGAGAAGACGGCGGCGAAGCTGATCACCCAGTTCGGTTCGCTGCAGGAACTGATCGAGGCTTCCAACGCCGGCGACTCGCGGGTGCCGCTCAAGACCCGGCTCCGGCTGTCCGAAGCCGCCGACTATCTCGCGGTCGCCCCGACCGTCGTCCGGGTCGCCGCCGACGCGCCGGTCGAACAGTCCCGCCCGGACGTCGTCCCGTCCGAGCCCGCCGACCCGGCCAAGGTCGCGGAACTCGCGGAGCGCTGGAATCTCGGCCGTTCGGTGGAACGTCTGCTGGCCGCGCTCCCGAATTCATGAGCAACACCGAGGCCGACCCGGCCGAGCTGCTGTGCTCCGAACGACCGGGCGAAGGCGTCACCGTGCTGACCCCGCGCGACGTCCCGCTCGGCGGTCCACGCGCGATCCGGGTCCGCCGGACACTCCCCCAGCGCCAACGATCCTTGATCGGCGCCTGGTGTTTCGCGGACCACTACGGCCCGCAGGACGTTTCGGAGTCCGGCGGGATGGACGTCGCGCCGCATCCGCACACCGGGCTGCAGACCGCGAGCTGGCTGTTCAGCGGCGAGATCGAACATCGCGACAGCATCGGCACCACCGCCGTGGTGCGGCCCGGAGAGCTCAACCTGATGACCGCCGGGCACGGCATCGCGCATTCCGAGGTCACCACAGTGTCCACATCGGACACCTCGGTCCTGCACGGTGTCCAGCTCTGGATCGCGCTGCCGGACGAACACCGTGACACCGCAAGGGACTTCCGGCACTACGCGCCGCCGCTGGTCGAACTGCCCGGCGCGACCGCCCGGGTCTTTCTCGGCAGCCTCGCCGGGACGACGTCGCCGGTCCCGGCGTTCACTCCCCTGCTGGGCGCCGAACTCACGATCGAGCCCGGGGCGAACTTGGCGCTCGACGTCGACCCGGCCTTCGAACACGGTGTCCTGCAGGACATCGGCTCCGTCACCGTCGCCGGGGCCGCGCTGGGCACCGGGGAGCTCGCCTACCTCGCGCCTGGCGCCGGACGGCTCGAACTGACGAACTCCGGCGGCGAACCGGCTCGGGTGCTCCTGCTCGGCGGGACCCCGTTCACCGAGGAACTCGTCATGTGGTGGAACTTCGTGGGCCGGAGCCACGAGGAGATCGCCGAGTACCGCGAGGCTTGGCAGGCACAGGCGGACCGGTTCGGTCACGTGGAGGGCTACCAGGGCAGCACGGCGTGGCTGCCCGCTCCCGCGCTGCCGCAGGTGCGGATCAAGCCTCGCCGCAATCCCTCGTGAGTGGTAAGGACGGTTAGAACCGTCCTTACCACTCACGAGAACCCGAGGCGCTCGGTACCGCCGGGTGCGGAGGCTTGGCCGGGGGTTGCGAAAGCCACTTTCGCAACGTCGAAGGTTGCGAAAGTGGCTTTCGCAACGTCGGCCGTGGCCAGGCCTGGTGATCATGTCGCGAAAGCCACTTTCGAGACGTCTGGCGTCCCGAAAGTGGCCTTCGCGACACCGGCTCCAGGCCNCGAAAGCCACTTTCGCAACGTCGAAGGTTGCGAAAGTGGCTTTCGCAACGTCGGCCGTGGCCAGGCCTGGTGATCATGTCGCGAAAGCCACTTTCGAGACGTCTGGCGTCCCGAAAGTGGCCTTCGCGACACCGGCTCCAGGCCCCACAGACCGGGCCCGGGGGTCAACGGCGGCCGGAAGCCAGTAGGTACCTAAGACACCCTCGGCTAGAACCGTCCTTACCACTCACGAGTGCCTAGAAGAACGTCCCGCACCACGGCGTGCGCGCGGTGTGGAACAGCGCGTCGGCACGGGCCACCGCGGCCTCGTCCAGCACCTCGACCCGGCCGGACAAGGCCAGACCGCCGAACAGGCCGTGCCCGAGGTACAGAGACGACAGGGTGGCGACGTCCAGCCGCAGATCCGCCTCGGCGGTCGTGCGTTCCACACCGTCCGGGCCGACGACGTAGCGGCCGTCGTTGGCCGGAAGCTGCTTGTCGTGCACTTCCAGCACCACGGGCTCGGCCGTGCCATACGAACGCGCCCGCAGCGCCGCGAGAACGTCGACGAGGCGCAGCCACAGATCGTCGATGACCTCGGTGGTGTTCACCGCACGCGGATCGGTCAGCAGTTCGGCGAGCGGCTCGTCCAGCGGGCGGCCCCGGCCCGCCACGGCCGAGACCAGGTCGATGGAAAGCAGGAAGCGCCACAGACCCGCCCATGCCTGCGGCGTGGCGGCATGGAGTTCCCGGATGTCCAGGAGCGCGCCACGCTCCGGCGCCTGCCGGTCGCGAGTGTCGATGGTCTGGTAGACGACGAAACCGTCGTCGCCGTCCGGTCCACTGTGGATGGCCACGCGATATCCGTCGTCCCCGGTGACCACTCGGTCGAAGAAGCCCGGCCACCAGCCGGCGGGCCGGGAGACGAAACCCGGCCGCGTTCCCTCGAAGCGGTTGTACAAGGCGGGAACGCGCTCCACGGCTTCGGCCGGGGTGACGAACCTGACCTCGCCCTCCCGGCCCACGCCGTCGCGCAGCTGGGCACGTGGGCGTTCGACGGAAACACCTCGGCAGAAAGTGGCCGCGCCGTAACCGAAGCGGCCATAGATCACCGCTTCCGAAGCATGCAGCGCGGCGAGCGGGACACCACACGCCGCGAGATCTTCCAGCTGTGCGGCCATCATCGAGGTGAGGATCCCGCGGCGGGTCCAGTCGGCGCGGACGCCGACACCGTCGACGGCGGCCGTGACGAGCTTCTGTCCACCCGGGACGGTCAGCTCCACCTCGAACGAACTGGTGATGCCCACCGGGGTGCCGTGGTCGTCGAACGCGGCGAATTTCCCGGCCGCAGGCCAGGACGGAGCCATCTTCGCCCAGACCTCGTCCGACGGGGGCTTGCCGTGCAAGGACTGCGACAGGACGTCGAGACACGCCCTCTGTTCGCCTTCGGCCACGGCACGCACATGGAATTCGCTCATACCGCCGATCCTGCCGCCAGGGCCGGGCGAACCCAACCGGTTTTCAGGCCGGCGCGCCGACCTCATAGCGGCCGTCGTCCCCGGTGACCGTGATCGTGACGGTCTTGCCCTCTCCACCGACCTGGACGGTGCAGGCGAACGTGCTGCCGTCCTTGACCGTCTGGTTCGCCGGGCAGAGCACGTCGCCGACTTCCCGCACCTGATAGGTCTCGGTGAGGATCTTCCGCACGTCCGCCTGCATGGTCCGCGGGTCGAAAACTCTGCCCGGAGCGGCGGAGGACGAACCGCCCGACGTGGCGGACGTGTTCGACGAAGCGCTCGTCGTCGGCGGGACCGTGACGGTCTTCGTCGCCGGTGCGGGCGCCGGGGTGTCCGAACACGCCGCCAGCGTCGCGAAAGCGGCACAACACAGACCGACCGTCGAGACGGCTCGCCTGCTCAAGCTTCTCCACCCCCACCGGTGTGATCATCCAACGTCAGAAGAAGGTACCGCACCAAGGAGCGACCCGCGTGCCGAACAGCAGGTCCGCACGTTCCAGTGCGGCCGCGCCGGTGGCACGGACCCGGCCGGCGGCCGCGAGATCCGACGGTCGCCAGCCGCCGAGATACACCATCGACAGCGTGTCGGCGTGGAGTTCGAGATCCGCGGGGTCGGTGGTGCGGACGGCGCCGTCCTCGGACAGGCGGTAGCGGCCGGAGTTGTGGTCCAGGAAGGGATCCGTGACCTCGATGACGACCGGCTCGCCCCGGTACGTGCGCGCGTCGAGCATCCTCGCGACGTCGACCAGCCGGAGCCAGCCTTCGTCCTGGATCTTCCGCACGGTCACGTGCCTCGGGTCGGTGAACAGCAACTCGACCGGCTCGTCGAGCGGCCGCTTCTCGGCGGTGATGCGGTCGACCAGGTCCACGGACACCAGATAGCGCCACAATCCCGCGAACGCGTCGGGACTCGCGTAGTGGAACGACTGGATCTTCAGGGTCGCCGGAGAACCGAAGTGCTCCCTCTCGACGGTGTAGGTGACATAGCCGTCGACCCCGTCCTGGCCGCGATGCACCGCGGTCGTGACCGGTGTGGTCGCCCGGCGCAGTTCACGTTCGTAGCCCGGCCACAGATGCGGGCTCCGCGCGATCATCCCCGGCCGGGTGCGCGGGAGCGCGTCGAAGAGCGACGGCCACTGCTCGACGGTGCTTTCCAGTTCCAGCAAGGAGATTTCGCCGCCGGCAGGCGCCTCGGGCCGGAAGCGGGCACGGTGCCTGTCGACCTCGATCGATTTCGCCCGCACGGCGACGCCGTACCCGAACCTGCCGTAGATGGCGCCTTCGGACGCGTGCAGCATCGCCGCGGGAACGCCCCGGGCGGCGAAATCCTCGAACTGGGCGCGCATCAAGCCGGTCAGTACGCCGCGGCGGGTCCGGTCGGCACGGACGCCGACCAGGCTGACCGCGGCGAGCGGCGTGGTGCCGCCGCCGGGCAGCGTCACCTCCGAATCGAAGGACCGGAGCGTGCCGATCAGCTCATGGTCGAACGCGCCGAACCCGCGATCCGGCTGCATCGAAGGCGCGATGGCCGACCATTCCTCATCGGTCATCTCCTTGGCGTGCAAGGCGCGCCTGAACAGATCCGTCGCGGCCCGTTCCTCGTCGGACCGCAGCCGCCGCACTGAGAAGTCGCTCATGACCCGATCATGCAGGATCGGCCGCGTCCGGCGCCCGCCGTTTATTTGGTGGCGGGCGGCGAGACCTCGTAGTTGCCGGTGTCACCCTTCACGGTGATCGGCACCTCCTGCGGCTTGCCCTCGATCGTGGCGGTGCAGGTGAACTTCACGCCGTCCTTGACCTCCTGGCCGGAGGGGCAGGTGACCGCGCTGATCTCCTTGATCCCGTAGGTCTCGGTGAGCAGCTTCTGCACGTCGGTCTGCATCTGCGTGTTGTTGAACACCTGGGTGTTGAACCAGCCCGGCGTGACGAAGCCGAGGATGCCGACCGCGGCGATGATCACCACGAGCGCGCCGATCCCGATGAAGAGGCCCTTCTTGGACTTCGGCTTGTCCTGCCCCTCGCCCTGGGTGCCCGGGAACTGGCTCTGGCCGTAGTCGTACTGGCCGGGCTGCTGCTGCCCGTACTGCGGCTGCTGCTGCGGGCCGCTCTGGGGGTAGCCGGGCTGCTGCTGCGGGCCGCTCTGCGGATATCCCGGCTGCTGCTGCGCCCCGCTCTGCGGGTAACCCGGCTGCTGGCCGTACTGCGGTTGCTGGCCCCACTGCGGCTGCTGTTGCTGCGTCTGCGACGGGTCCGGCTGCTGCGGGTAGCCCGGCTGCTGCTGGGACGGGTCGTAGGGTGCGGGCTGCTGCCCCCACTGCGGCTGTTGCTGCTGGGTCTGCGACGGGTCGTACTGCGGCTGCTGGCCCCACTGCGGTTGCTGCTGCGGGCCGCTCGGCGGTTGAGCGCCGCCCGGCTGTTGCCCGTAGCCCGGCTGCTGCCCCCATTGGGGCTGCTGCTGCGGGTCGTTGCCGCCATACGGCGTGCTCATCGTTTCGCCTCCGCCTGTTCCGCCATCGTCACCGGCCGACCTGCATGGCCGTCGTGGGCGATCCAACCACAGGACGGCGCCCCTGCCCACTGTTCCCGGCCGGTGTCGGGGCAACTCGCCGCGACCGTGCTCACACCGGAGGCGTGGCCGCTCCGCCGGTCAGCCCAACGCCTCGTTGCCGGTGTCTGTCCTTCCCGAGTACATGAAGGCCCCCTTCCTTGCGCCTAGGTACAGGAAGAGGGCCTTCATGTACTCCGTCCAAGGTGTGAAGGTCGAGTTTCCTCGGCTGAGCCGAGGGAAGGAGGCCTTCACGCGCAACCCCTTGTGACTGCTGGTGCAGGTGTGACGCACGTGGCGATCGTCGAGTCCGTGAAGGCCTCTTTGGGGACTCTGGTTCCCTCAAGGAGGCCTTCACGGACTCCGGCCAGCGACCAACCGCAGCCGGGATCTGACGGGCCGAACGCGTCCTTCGCCGCACCAGACGCGACGAGGGGCGGCCGGCCCCAGGAAGTCACGAGACCGGTCACGCGCCGCCGGCCGCCACGACACCGCGCCGCAAGGCCTTCACCGCGTCCGAGGCCGCCGCTCCGACCGGATCCGCCTTCCCGAGGACGTCGCGGATCTGGTCCAGCAGGTCGATGACCTGCCGCGACCACCGCACGAAGTCACCGGCCGACAGCTCCTGCCCGTTCGCCTCGGCGGCGGTGAGGACCTTCTCCAGCGATTCACCGCGCGCCCATCGGTAGACGGGCCACGCGAAGCCGGCGTCGGGTTCGCGGGTGCGGTCCAGTTTGTGGCGCCGCTCGTCCTCGGTGAGTTCCATCCAGAGCCGCGTGGTCGCCTGCCAGGCGTCGAGCACCTTGCCCGCGGGCAGGCGGGGCTCCCCCGCGGTGTCCCGGCGCGCCTCGAAGACCAGCGTCGAGACGACGGCGGCGAGCTCGGCGGGCGCCAGTCCCTTCCAGACGCCGTGCCGGATGCACTCGGCGGCGAGCAGATCGGACTCGCTGTAGAGCCGGGTGAGCCGCTTGCCGTGTTCGGTGACGCGGTTCTCGCCGTCGCCCTTCGATTCGGGGCCGAGGTACCCGCGCTCGCCGAGCAGCCGCAGGATGCGGTCGAAGGCGCGGGCGAGCGAGTGCGTGGTCGCGGCGACCTTGCGTTCCAGTTGCTCGGTCTCGGCCGTGAGCCGCTGGTACCGCTCGACCCAGCGCAGGTTCGCTTCGCGTTCGGCGAGGCCGTGGCACGGATGTGCGCGCAGCGCCCGCCGCAGCGCGGCCAGCTCACCGTCCTCATTGGCCCCCGCACGGCGCTTTTGCCTGCCGGGCAGGGAGATTCCCGCGTTGCGCAGGCTTGAAGCGATGTCCCGCCGGGTCTTGGGCGAGCGCAGCTCGATGTGCTTCGGCAGCTTGATGTTCCCCAGCGCCTCGACCGGTGACGGGAAGTCGGAGACCGAAAGCGGCCCGGACCAACGGTCCTCGGTGACCACCACGGGCCGCGGTTCGCGGATCGGGTCGAGCCCGGGGTCGACGACGACCGCCAGCCCCGCACGCCGCCCCGCGGGCACGGCGATGACGTCTCCCTTGCGGAGCTTCTCCAGCGATTCGGCGGTCCCCGCGCGGCGGGCGGAGGTGTTCTGCCGCGAGAGCGCCTTCTCCCGGGCGGAGATCTTCGCCCGCAGATCGACGTACTCCAGCATCTGGTCGAAATCGCCGGTGATGGCCGAGGTGTAGCCCCGCAGGGCCTCCTTGTTGCGCTCGATCCGCCGCGCCGTCCCGACCACCGACCGGTCTGCCTGGAACTGCGCGAACGACTGCTCGAGCAGGTCACGCGCCTCTTCCGCGCCGACCTGGGCGACCAGGTTCACCGCCATGTTGTACCCGGGCCGGAAGGACGACCGCAGCGGATACGTCCTGGTCGAGGCCAGCCCGCCGACCTGCTTCGGGTCGATCCCCGGCTGCCAGGCGACGACCGCGTGGCCTTCGACGTCGATCCCGCGCCGTCCGGCCCGCCCGGTGAGCTGCGTGTACTCCCCTGGTGTCAGGTCGACGTGCGCCTCGCCGTTGTACTTCACCAGCCGCTCCAGCACGACGGTGCGCGCGGGCATGTTGATGCCGAGCGCGAGCGTCTCGGTGGCGAAGACGACCTTCACGAGGCCCTGGACGAACAGCTCCTCGACGGTCTCCTTGAACGCCGGGAGCAGCCCGGCGTGGTGCCCGGCGATCCCGCGTTCGAGCGCCTCACGCCACTCCCAGAAGCCGAGGACGCCGAGGTCGCCCTCGGGGAGGTCCTTGGTGCGCTCGGCGACGATGCGGCGGACCTTCTCGACCTCCTCGGGGCCGTTGAGCCGCAGGCCCGAGCGGACGCACTGGCCGACGGCGGCGTCGCACCCGGCGCGGGAGAAGATGAACACGATGGCGGGGAGCAGGCCCGCGTTGTCCAGCCGCTCGACCGTCTCGGTCCGGGACGGCGGCCGGTACCGCGGCATCCGCGACGGCGCCCCTCGCCGTCCTCTCGGCCCGCGCAGCCCGGCCGGGGCGAAACGTCCGCCGATCTCCTCGGTACGGCGAAGCAGGCTGGGGTTGATCCGCAGTTCGGCGCCCGGCGCGCTCTCCTCCTGGCCGGCGAACAGGTCCATCAGCCGGTTGCCGACCAGCATGTGCTGCCACAACGGCACGGGACGGTGCTCGTCGACGACGACGGTGGTGTCGCCGCGGACCTCGACGAGCCATTCGCCGAACTCCTCGGCGTTGCTCACCGTGGCCGACAGGCCGACGACCCGGACGTGTTCGGGTAGGTGGAGGATGACCTCTTCCCAGACGGCGCCGCGGAACCGGTCGGCGAGGTAGTGGACCTCGTCCATCACCACGTACGCGAGCTCGCCGATGGTCGAGGACCCCGCGTACAGCATGTTGCGGAGGACCTCGGTGGTCATGACCACGACCTGCGCGTTGCCGTTGATCGAGGTGTCACCGGTCAACAGGCCGACGGCGTCGGGCCCATAGCGGCCGACGAGGTCGGCGTACTTCTGGTTCGACAACGCCTTGATGGGCGTCGTGTAGAAGCATTTGCGGCCTTCGGCGAGGGCGAGGTGCACCGCGAACTCGCCGACCACGGTCTTCCCGGCGCCGGTGGGCGCGCAGACGAGCACGCCGTGACCGTCTTCGAGCGCCTCGCAGCCGCGGACCTGGAAGTCGTCGAATTCGAACGACGATTCCGCCGCGAAGCGGGTCAGCTGAGGGTATCGAGCGCGGCGCTGGGAGGCCGTGTAGGCCTCGGCCGGGGTCTGAGAAGGGCTATTGACCACTTCGTCAGGGTTCCATACCCCACCGACAGTTCGCACTCGGTGTGACGATCTCGGGAACGGCCGCCACCCCCGCGTCATCCAAGGGGTGGATCCGTGATCGAGAGGGGACCCCATGGAGATCGCTTGCCCGCGATGCGCGCAGGTCGACCAGGTGCAGAGTGTGCCGGCGGTGTTCCAGAGCGGGCAGACGACCTACCGGGTGAGAGGGGGCATGACGGCCATCCCGGCCGGCGACGGCGTGGTCTACACCGCGACGGCGCACACCGGTGTGTCGGTGACCGCGACCGCGGCGTCGCTCAACCCGTATCCGGTGCCCCGCGGCGGCGGCTGCTTCCTGGCGCTCGCGCTGGTGCTGCTGATCCCCGCGTTCGTGTTCCTCGCCTTCGCCAACGACGTGCTGGACGAGAACATCGCGCCGACCGCCGACGGCAGGGCCGCGCAGTACATCGGGGCGTCGATCTTCCCGGTCGGTGCCTTCGCGCTGGTCGCCTTGTTCGCCGTCCTGTTCGTGCTCCGGATGCGGCGCAACGCGCGGATCCGGCGAGGCATCCCCGACGCGCTGGACTACTGGCGGCGGGCGTGGTTCTGCCACCGCTGCGGCGGGGTGTTCTTCCCGGGCGGCGAACTCATGTCGGCCGCGACGTTCCGCGGGCAGGTGTGGCGGGCCGGCGACTACGCCGGGCTCACCCGACGACGGTGAGCGCGCCGGGAACGCAGGCGACGTCGAGCGGCAGCCTGCCCAGCGGCTCGCCGTCGGCGTAGACGGGCAGGTCGCTGCCCGCCAGGTGGATCTGGCTGGCTTTGAGGACCCGCACCGCCGGATGGGCGATGTGGTCTCCCGACCGGACCCCGGGCAGCATGCGAAGAAGGTCCCGCCGGGTCGCCTCGCCGACGACGGTGACATCGAACAGGCCGTCTCCGGGATCCGCGCCGGGGCAGATCGGCATGCCGCCGCCGTAGAACGGGGTGTTGCCGACGGCGATCATGGTGGCGTCGAGTTCGAGGGTCTCGACGTCCGTGCGGAGCACGACCGGCCGGGGCCGGAACGCGGCGAGTTCGGCCAGGATCGCGACGTCGTAGCGGCGCGGGCCACGAGGCCAGGTCAGCCGGTTGGCTCGTTCGGTGACCAGGGCGTCGAAACCCGAACACAGCACCGTGGCGAACCATTCACCACCGGCCCGGCCGAGGTCGATCCTCCGCCGTCTCCCCTCCGCGATCCGCCTGGCGAGGAGATCCGCGGCGGCGTGCGGCCGTTCGGGGATGCCGAGCGCCCTGGCGAAGTCGTTGCCGGTGCCCGCGGGGACGAGCCCGAGCGCGACACCGGATTCGGCGCAGAACTGGACCCCTTGGTGAGCCGCACCGTCACCACCGAGGACGACGAGGACGTCCAGCCCCGCCGCGCGCGAGTCGGTCATCAGCGCGCGGGATTCCTCGACCGTATGGGCGACGAGGACGTCGAGCCGGTCCACGACGGGCCGCAGCCGCGCCGCGACCGACTCCATCAGCCGTCCCGCGGCCCCGTCACCGGAGGCGGGGTGGACGGCCAGCGCCGCGTGCATCCCCGGCTCAGGTGACGTCGTCGGTGCTGGTGCGCTTGCCGTTCGTGGCGGCAGACGGCTCCTCGTCGATGGTGCTCGGCGTGTAGTCGAACGGCGCGGCCTCGTCGTCGGCGAGCTGGTCCCAGCCCTCGGTGCCGCGCTCCTTGTCGAGCTTGCGGTCGTGGAAGCGCGCGATCTGGATGGAGAGCTCCAGGAGCACCACCAGCGCGCCGGCCAGGGCGAGCATCGAGAACGGATCCGAACCAGGCGTCGCGAAGGCGGCGAAGACGAACACGACCATGATCAGGCCGCGGCGCCACTTCTTCAGCGTCTGGTACTTCAGGACGCCGACGCGGTTCAGCATCACCACGAACAGCGGGAGTTCGAAACTGACGCCGAAGATCAGCAGCAGCGACAGGATGAACGAGATGTACTTGTCACCGGTGAGGGCGGTGATGAACTGGTCTCCACCGAAGTTCATCAGCAGCTCGAGAGCGTGCGGGATGAGCAGGTACGCCAGGACGGCGCCGGCGGCGAAGAGGATCGACGCGAAGAAGACGAAGGTGAGCGCGTACTTGCGCTCCTTCGAGTAGAGACCGGGCGCGATGAACGCCCAGATCTGGTAGAGCCACAGCGGGGCGAACAGGACCGCGCCCGCGGCGAGACCGACCTTCAGCTGGATCATGAAGGCTTCGAACGGGACCGTCTGGAGCAGCTGACAGGGACCGTTGGGTTCCCCGCCGAGCCTGCGCTGGTACGGAATGCCGCAGTACGGGCCGGTCATGATCTGGCCGAGCGACGGGATCGGGCCCACCCTGGTCTGGAACCAGATGAAGCCGATGATCCCACCCGCCAGGATGGCGAGCAGCGCGAAGCCCAGACGGCGCCGGAACTCGTAGATGTGCTCGATGAGCGTCATCGTGCCGTCGGGGTTGGCCCGACGGCTGCGCTTGCGCCGCTTCGTGCCGCGGCGCTCCTCACCGGAGGCGGAATCCGCCACTGGACAGTCCGTTCTCGTCAGGGTCCACCATGAGCGCGCCGGTACGTCGGCGCGCTCATCCGCGAACAGGCTCCGCTTGGCTAACTAAAGATCGCTTAGCTGGCGTTCTTCTGCGCCTGCTCGGCCGGAGCGGGCGCGGCGGCCTGCTGCTTCTTGAGCTCGTCGAGCTGACGCTGGAGGTCGGCGACCTGCTTGTCCTGCGCGGTCGCGGCGGGCGCGGGCGTGGTGGCCTGCGGCAGCTGCTTGGTCTCGACCTCTTCGGTCTCGGCGGCCTTGTCCTTGTCCCCGGCCATGTCCTTGGTCTCGGCCTTGAAGATCTTCATGGACTTGCCGATGGACCGCGCGGCGTCCGGAAGCCTCTTGGCGCCGAACAGCAGGACAACGACGAGCACCAGGATGATGATGTGCCACGGCTGCAGCGCGTTCATCGTTTGCGGCCTCCTTCTCGAATCTCTCGTATGTGATGTTACCGGTCTTCGAGCCCACGTCGTCGCGCGATCGCCACGCGCAGCGCGGCCGACCGGGCGCGAAGGAGCCCTGTCCGTTTTCGGGTGTTCGTAGCCACCATGCTCATCGTATGGGTGAGCACGCGCAAGACTCTGCGTAATTTGATTAGCAGAACAAAGAGCAGGATCAGCCCGGCGACGGCGAGCGCGATGCTCGGCAGGTACGACACGGCGTCACCCTACTGCTCGTAGGTTGACGTTAGGTGACGAGCCCGGGCCAGTGCGTCGGCCGCCCGTCGACGAACTGCCTCTCCGAGCTCGACCGGGCTTTCGACCTGCGCGTCTCCGCCCAGCCCAAGGATCAGCCGGACCATCCACGATTCGTCGGCGTAGCGCATCCGGATGCGCAGCCGCCCGCCGTCGAGCTCGTCGAGCTCCTCGCAGGGGTAGTACTCGGCTACCCAGCGTGTGTCGGGATCGAGGACCAGGACGGCTTCCTGTTGATCGGGACGCGGGCGGAAAACACCATCGGAAATGTCAGTGGGCCGCGCGTGCGCCGGCGGGACGGCGGGTTCGTCGAGCACGGTGAGCTCGTCGATGCGGTCGAGGCGGAACAGCCGGACACCCTCGGCGCGGCGGCACCACGCTTCGAGGTAGCCGACCGCCTGGACGATGAGCAGCCGCATGGGATCGACGGTGCGTTCGGTGATCTCGTCCTTCGACGCGGTGTAGTACCGGATCCGCAAGGCACGCTTCGCGGTGAGCGCGGCCCGGACGGCTTCGCGCGTCCCGGCGGTCTTCTTGCCTTCGCGCACTCCCCCGCCGACGACGATCCCCGACGGCTGAGCCTGCCCTGCGGCGACTTCGATCTTCGCGATGGCGCGGCGGACCGCGTCGGCGTCGACCACCCCGGGCGTCTCGGCCAACGCGCGCAACGCGACGAGCATGGCCGTCGCCTCGCCGCCGGTGAGCCGCAGCGGGCGGTTCATCCCGGCGTCGTGCGTGACGACGATCGTGTCGCCCTCGAAGGACAGGTCGATCAGGTCACCCGGGCCGTAGCCGGGCAGCCCGCACATCCACAGCAGTTCGAGGTCCTTGCGCAGTTGCTTGGGCGTGACGTCGAAGTCGTGGGCGGCGTCGTCGATCTTGATGCCCGGCCGGGCGAGGAGGTACGGCACGAGCGCGAGCAGGCGCGGCATCCGTCCGGTGGCGCTCATCGGGCACCGCCGGCGTGCGCGATGGCTTCGAGACGGCTGAAGACCGACTTCGCGAGCACATCGGGTTCGAGGACGAGGACGTCCGGGCCGTGCGCGGTGAGCCAGTCCGCGGCGGATTCGGGGTAGTACAGCTCGATCTCCACCAGGTCGCCTTCTTCTCCCCCGGCGTCACTGCGGCCGACCACCCGGCCCCGGCGACGGACCCCAGCGGCCCGGCCGTCCGCGACCCAGACGCTGGCGATGATCGGCGCGGACGGGTCCTCGCCACTGCTGGCGGAGACCATCCGCAGCAGGTTGACCCCTTCCGGGCGTTCGACGACACCGGTCGGCCCGAAGGTGTCGACCTTCCCGGTCACGCGTGAAAGGCGGAAACACCGGGGAGCGCCACGGTCCCTGTCGTGTCCGACGACGTACCAGCGGCCCTTCCACGACACCACGCCCCACGGTTCGAGGGTGCGGATCTTGCGTTCGGCCGAACCGCTGCGGCGGTACTCGAAACGCACGGCCTGCCCGGCTTGGACGGCGGCGAGGAGCGGGCCGAACGCCGGTTCGGCGCGGACGCGGGGTTCGACGACGGTCGGGGCGTGGTCGTCGACCTCGACGCCGGCGGCGCGGAGTTTCACCAGCGCGCCCTGCGCCTCTCCGGTCAGTTCCGGGGAATCCCAGAGCCGGACGGCGAGGCCGACCGCGGTGGCCTCGTCGGGCGCGAGGTCGATCTCGCCGAGTTCGTAGTCGCGGCGCGCGATGCGGTAGCCGTCGATCGCGTCGAACGCGGAGTTGCGGCCCGTCTCCAGCGGGATGCCGAGTTCGCGCAGTTCGGTCTTGTCGCGCTCGAACATGCGGAAATACGCCTCGTCGCTGGCCGCGTCGGCGTACCCGGGCACGATGCCCCGGATCCGCTCGGCGGTGAGGTACTGCCGGGTGGACAGGAGGGCCAGAACCAGGTTGACCAGACGTTCGGCGCGTGCGGTGGACACCCGGTTACCCTAGCCCGCTCCGTCCGACCCGATGGTGAGAGCCGCCGATCGCGCGTCGTAACGATCCCTGGCGGTCTCGACCTCGTCGAACCGGGTCTCGGCCCAGTCCTTGATCCCGGCCAGCAACCGGCGGAGGCTCCGGCCGAGTTCGGTCAGCTCGTAGTCCACGCGGACCGGCACGCAGGCGGTGACCGTGCGGGTCACCAGGCCGTCCCGCTCCAGGGTCCGCAGGGTCTGCGTGAGCATCTTCTGGCTGACCCCGGCTATCCGGCGCGCGAGGTCGCTGTAGCGCTGGGGTCCGTCGCCGAGGGCGACGAGGACGAGGCTGACCCATTTGCCCGAGACCTCGTCGAGCAGTTTCCGGGCGGGACAGGCCGCGAGATAGGCGTCGTAGGCCCGTTTCTCTTCGTCCCGGCGTTCCTGTGCCGTGCGCGTGACCACGGTGCGCGTACCTCCGCGTGGGTTGGGCACCTCGAGGTGCGTACTTCCCGAAGGAGAGTAACTCCCCATACGTTCGCGGGGAACGATCCCCTTGAAGGAGAAACGATGCGCGCAGTGGTGGTCCGCCGGTTCGGCGGCCCGGAAGTCCTGGAATTCGCCGACGTCCCGGTACCCGCACCTGGGCCGGGTCAGGTACGGGTGAAGGTGGCCGCGACGGGGGTCAACCCGGTCGACGCCGCGACCCGTTCGGGTTTTCTGACCGAGGCGGGGATCGTCCCGCCGCGTGAGGTGCTCGGCATCGGCTGGGATGTCGCCGGGACGGTCGACGCCGTGGGTGACGGCGTAACCGGGTTCGCCGCGGGCGACAGTGTGCTCGCACTCCAGGATCGGCCGTCGGCGGCGCTCGGCACCTATGCCGACTTCGTCGTCCTCGACGCGGAGGCGATCGCCGCCGCACCGCGGACGGTGTCGCTCGTGGAGGCCGCGACCTTGCCGCTGAACGGTCTCACCGCGGTCCAGGCCCTCGATCTGCTCGACCTGCCAGCGGGTGCGACGGTTCTGGTGACCGGCGCGGCGGGCGCTGTCGGCGGCTACGCGGTGACCTTGGCGAAGGCCCGCGGTTTTCGCGTGGTGGCCGTCGCCGGCGCGACCGACGAGGCGCTGGTACGCGGGTTCGGCGCGGAGGTTTTCGTGCCGCGCGGCGATTTTCTCGCCGATCGCGTGCGGGCGGTGATCCCCGGCGGCGTCGACGCGGCACTCGACACGGCGCTACTCGGGCTCGAGGCGTTGGACGCGGTGGCGAACCGTGGCCGGTTCGTCGTGTTCGCGGCCGGAGCCGCCCCGATTCCGTTGCGGGGTATCAAGGTCGAGCACGTCTGGATAGCCGCCGACGGCGCGGCGCTCGCCGGGCTGGTGAGCATGGTCGACGACGGCGCGCTCACCCTCCGGGTCTCGGACACCTTGCCGCTGACAGAGGCGGTGAAAGCACACGAACGCCTGACGGAGGGCGGACTCCGCGGGCGCCTGGTCCTGACCAACGAATAAGTTGACGCTTAATTAAGCCTACAGTTATCTTCGCATCATGGACAACGAGGAGACCCGGCTCGAACTCCGGCGCGAGTACCCGGACCCGATCGAGGACGTCTGGTCGGCACTCACGGAATCCGAGCGCACGGCCCGCTGGATCGGCACCTGGACCGGCGAAGCCGGAGTCGGCAACACGATCATGCTGTCGATGACCGCCGAGGAAGGCTCAGAGCCGGGTCCCGCGGTCATCCACGAATGCGATCCGCCGAAACGGCTGGTCATGGACCTGCACAACACCGGTGAGCCGACGTGGCGAGTGGAACTGACCCTCACCCCTCGCGGCGAGGGAACGGTGCTCGACTTCGTGCACCGGATGCCCAAACCCGATTGGGACACCTCGGACATCGCCAAGGGCTGGCATTTCTACCTCGACCGGCTCGGCGCTTCCCTCGCCGGCGAACCGGTGCCCGAATGGGACGGCTACACGCCGCCTAGTTTGGAGTCATGAACGATCGAGTACTGCTGATCACCGGCGCTTCGCGTGGCCTCGGCGCGGCCACCGCGCGCCGAACCGCCGCGGCCGGATTCCGGCTGGCGTTGCTCTCCCGCGACCGCCAGGCGCTGCTCCCGCTCGTCGCCGAACTGGGCGAGGACCGGGCCCTCGCGGTCGCGGCGGACGTCACCGACTGGGAATCGCTGTCCACGGCCGTCGAGACGGTGAAGAACACCTTCGGCCGGCTGGACGCGGTGTTCGCCAACGCGGGGCAGAGCGTCGTCGTCTCGTTCTTCGGCGACGGCGGCGTGGACCCCGGACAGTGGCGGGACATGGTGCTGACGAACGTCTACGGCACCGCCCTCACCGCGCGGGCGACCCTTCCGTCGCTCGCGGAATCGAAGGGGCACCTGGTGCTCACCGGCTCGGTCGCCGGGCGCTACCACCGGCCGGGGAACCTCTATTCGGCGACGAAATGGGCGGTGACCGGGCTCGCCGGGTCCATCCGCGAGGAAGCCGTCGGCACCGGTGTGCGGGTCACCGTCGTCCAGCCGGGCCTGGTCGACACCTCGATGATCCCCGAGGACTCGAAAACCAAGCCGAAACTGGACCCCGACGACGTCGCGAGGGCGGTGCTCTTCGCGTTGGAGCAGCCGCCCTCGGTCGACGTCAACGAGATCGTGGTCCGCCCGACCGGCCAGGTCCGCTAGCTCGGCAACAGCGCCTCGGCCAGCCGCCGCCAGTGCGGCATGGCCGACTCACCGGGTTCGACACCGATGACCTGGACGCCGACGTGGTCGGCGCCCGCGTCGAGGTGGCCGTGCAGTTTCGCGGTCACGGTGTCGAGGTCGCCCCAGAACACGAGATCGTCGACGAGCCGGTCGCTGCCCCGGCCGCCGTCGAGGTCGGCTTCGGTGTAGCCGAGGCGGAGGTACTTGGCGACGTTGTACTCCGACGTCAGGTAGCCGTGCAGATGCTCGCGGGCGATCTCACGCGCCTTGCCCGGGTCGGTTTCGAACAGCACGGCGTGCTCCACGCCGAGAAAAGCCTTCTCCCCCAGCACTTCCCTCGCCTGGGCGGTGTGCGCCACCGATACGTGATAGGTGTGCGCGCCCTCGGACCGGTCGCGGGCGAGTCCGAGCATCTTCGGCCCGTACGCCGCCAGCAGGCGCCGGATGGGCTCGGCGGGCCGCGGATTCCCGCTGGCGACCGCGTCGAGTTCGTCGAGGTAGTCGTTCATCGCCTCCAACGGCTTGACGCCGGGCTGCGCGCCGCCGAAACCGAGCCCGAGGACATGCCTGCCCGGGTACGCGTCGGCGAGCAGGAGCGCGGCGCCGTGGACCGACCACGCGCCACGGGAGCCGATCCGCGCGATCCCGTTGACCACGGCCATGCGTTCGGTGGACGCGAGCAGGAATCCGGCGTGGGTCAGCGCCTCGCGGCCGTCCCGTTCCGGGATCCAGATCGCGGGCCAGCCGAGTTCGTCCAGTTCCCGCACCGAATCCCGGAGCATGCTCGCGGGCTGATCCTCGAAGTCGAACGTCCAGATCCCGAAACGCCCCAGTTCCATCTGTCTCTCCTCAGGTCGAGTCCAACGTATCGAAGTATCGCAGATTTTCGATACGTTATTCCCGGCCGGGCTCAGATGGAACGTCCCAGCAGGTCGACGAGCTGGGCGATCCGCTGCTCGTCACGGCGATAGTGCGTCCACTTGCCCACCCGGGTCGACCGGACGAGCCCGGCGCGCTGCAGCAGCGCCATGTACGCCGACACCGTGGACTGCGCGAGCCCCAGCTTCGCCTGGAGATGACTCACGCAGACCCCGACCTCGTTCTGGTCGGCGATCGCGTTCTCCGGCGGGAAGTGCCGGTCCGGTTCGCGCAGCCACCCGAGCACCTGGAGGCGGATCGGGTTGGCGAGCGCCTTCAGCACCTCGACCAGCTGGTCGGTGGTCTCGGGGACTGGTTCGGCTTGTGCGGTCATGGTCCTTCGAGCTTAGGCGGTGCCGAGCCGTGCGGCCCTGCCGTCGGCCCCGCTCGCCCAGCACGCGCCGCGGGCGCAGTCGACCGAGTCGAACGATCCGGTGTCGAACGACTTCCAGTGCCGTCCGCCGTCCGGGCTCAGATCGCTTCCGCCGGGGCCGACGGCGATCACGGTGTTCCCCAGCCACGCCAGGCCGGAGCGGTAGCCGACCGGGGCCTCGGCCGGGGTCCGCCACGTGTGCCCCCGATCCGCGCTGAGCGCCACCGCGGGGCCAGGGGCGTTCGGCGCCGCGTAGTCGCCACCGATGGCCACCCCGTGCCGCGGATCCCGGAACGTCACCGAAAAGACACCGGCGGAGGCACCGCTGGGCAACGGGGTGTCGGCGGCCTCCCAGGTCGCCCCGCCGTCGCCGGAATGCAGGACCCGTGCGCGGGCCCCGCCACCGGTGGCGATCCAGGCGTCGCGCGGGCCCGATGTGGTGAGGCACTGGCCGCTGGCGGCGAACCCGAACTCGCCGTCGAGCGCGGGGACCATACCCTCGGGGGAAACGGGTTTCCACGTGCGGCCGCCGTCCGAAGTGGACTGCAACCGGAACTTGCCGTCCACCGGATCGCTCATCGCGAGACCGCGCCGATGGTCGAAGAACGCCACACAGTCGTAGAAGGCGGCAGAATCGCTGTTCTGGAAGGACAGTCGCCAGCTCCGGCCGCCGTCGTCGGTGCGGTAGATCCGGGACGCGTCCCCGGGTCCGATCGACAGCGCGACCGCGTGGTCGGCGTCGAAGGCCTCGATGTCGCGGAAGTCGAGCGCTTCGGTGCCCGCCGGGGCGACGGGCTCCCAGCTGCGGCCGCGGTCGGTGGTGCGCAGGATGGTGCCCCTGCTGCCGCTGACCCAGGCCGTCCGGGAATCAACCGCGGACAGGCCGCGCAGCCGGGCGTCCGTGCCCGTCGGAGTCTCCGTCCACCTGGGCTCGGGACATTCCGGTGCGGCGTGCGCGACGCCGGTGAACGCCAGTGGGACGACCGCACCCAGGAGGACCAGCAACGCACGGCGCATCGGCGCACCTCTCCCTCGAAGATCCGTGAAGGCCACCTTAAGGGACTCTGGTTCCCTCAAGGTGGCCTTCACGGACCAATCAGAGTGAGCTGATCAGCCGCTCTACTCGCTCGTCCACCGAGCGGAACGGGTCCTTGCACAGCACGGTCCGCTGCGCCTGGTCGTTGAGCTTGAGGTGCACCCAGTCCACGGTGAAGTCACGCCCGGCGGCCTGCGCGGCGGCGATGAAGTCACCGCGCAGTTTCGCCCGGGTGGTCTGCGGCGGGGTGTCCTTGGCCAGCTCGATCTCGCCGTCGTCGGTGACCCGCCGCACGAGTCCCTTCCGCTGCAGCAGGTCGAAGATGCCCCGCCCGCGCCGGATGTCGTGATAGGCCAGGTCGAGCTGCGCGATCCGCGGGCTCGACAGGTCGAGGTCGTGCTTGTTGCGGTAGCGCTCGACGAGGCGGTGCTTGATCGCCCAGTCGATCTCGGTGTCGATCTTGCTGAAGTCCTGCTGCTCGACCGCCTCCAGTGCCCGGCCCCACAGTTCGACGACGCGCTCGGACTGCGGCGACGAACCGGTCTCCTTGACGTGCTGGACGGCGCGGGCGTGGTACTCGCGCTGGATGTCCAGCGCGGACGCCTCGCGGCCGCCGGCGAGCCGCACCTGGCGGCGGCCGGTGAGGTCGTGGCTGATCTCGCGGATGGCCCTTATCGGGTTGTCCAGGGTGAAGTCGCGGAACTGGACGCCCGCTTCGATCATCTCCAGCACCAGGTGCGCCGATCCGACCTTGAGCATCGTGGTCGGCTCGGCCATGTTCGAGTCGCCGACGATCACGTGCAGGCGCCGGTAGCGTTCGGCGTCCGCGTGCGGCTCGTCGCGGGTGTTGATGATCGGCCGCGAACGCGTGGTGGCGCTGGAGACGCCTTCCCAGATGTGTTCCGCTCGCTGGGACAGGCAGTACACGGCGCCGCGTGGCGTCTGCAGCACCTTGCCGGCGCCGCAGATGAGCTGCCGGGTCACCAGGAACGGCAGCAGCACGTCGGCGATCCGGGAGAACTCACCCGCCCGGGTCACCAGGTAGTTCTCGTGGCAGCCGTAGGAGTTGCCCGCCGAGTCGGTGTTGTTCTTGAACAGGAAGATGTCGCCGCCGATGCCCTCGTCCGCCAGCCGCCGCTCGGCGTCGACCAGGAGGTCCTCGAGGATCCGCTCCCCCGCCTTGTCGTGCGTGACGAGCTGGACGAGGTCGTCGCATTCGGCCGTCGCGTACTCCGGGTGGGAACCCACGTCGAGGTAGAGCCGCGAGCCGTTCGACAGGAAGACGTTCGACGAACGCCCCCAGGACACGACACGCCGAAACAGGTAACGCGCCACTTCGTCCGGGGAGAGCCTGCGTTGCCCGTGAAAGGTGCACGTGACCCCGAACTCGGTCTCGATGCCAAAGATCCGCCGCTGCATCCCACCAGAGTAGGCGGTGAAGACGCGCTGAAGGTGCGCCGTTCGGGCGGCGACACGCGGTCGGTACGTTGCATTCGGTGAAAGGTGTGCGGGATGTCCCGATCGGGTATCACGCGCATGACGTCCTGGCCCGGAAGTGGGGAACCCGTGTTAAAGCAGCTCAAGCGCCCTTTCCGCAAGGTCGGACGGACCGATCGGCGGCTGATGGCACGGAGTGCGGCCCTGCCGAGGAGCAGGGCCGACGACGTGATCACCTCGCTCTCCAAAAGTGCGGACAAATCCAAGCTTTGGTGGTGTGTCGCGGTCCTGCTCGCGGCGAAGAAGGGGCCGACGCGCCGGGGAGCGCTCCGCGGCGTGGCCGCCATCGCCGGGGCCAGCGCGGCGGCGAACCTGGTCGGCAAGCCGCTGTTCCCCCGCCGCCGTCCCGCGGCCGAAGAGGTGCCGATGCACCGGCGGCTCGTCCGCCGGCCGACCTCGTCGTCGTTCCCGTCCGGGCACTCGGCGTCCGCGGCCGCCTTCGTCACGGCCGTCGCGATGGAATCGCCCAAGGCAGGCGCCGCCCTCGTGCCGCTGGCCGCCGCCGTGGCCTATTCCCGGGTGCACACCGGCGTCCACTGGCCCAGTGACGTCGGCGTGGGGATCGGGATCGGTGTCGGCGCCGGCTTGCTGACGCGGCACTGGTGGCCGCTGAACGACGATGTCCCCGGCCGCACCGCGCACACCGCCGAGGCACCCGAGATGCGCGACGGCGAGGACATGCTCGTCCTGGTCAACCCGCATTCGGGGATCGACGGCCAGGATCCGACCGAGGAAGCCCGGTTCGCCTGGCCAAAGGCCACCATCCTCTACCCGGACGCGAAGCGTGACCTGCGCGATCAGCTCTGCGACGAGATCGCCTCCCGCCACAACACCGTGCGCGCGCTCGGTGTCGCCGGCGGTGACGGGACCGTCGCCGCCGTGGCCGCCGTCGCGGCCGACCACGACCTGCCTCTCGCGCTCATCCCGGCGGGCACCCTCAACCACTTCGCCCGGGACGTCGGCATGCGCTCGATGCCCGACGCGGACGCCGCCACCGAAGCGGGCAACGCCGTCGGCGTCGACCTCGGCGAGGTCGAGATCAACCACGACGACGACCACCGCTACTTCGTCAACACGGCCAGCCTCGGCGGCTACCCGGAAATGGTCCGGGTCCGGGAAAGGCTGCAGAAACGGCACCCGAAGTGGCCGTCGGCGGCGATCGCGCTCGCCCGCACCCTCCGGCGCGCGAAGCCGCTGGAAGTGACCCTCAACGGCAAGCACACCAGCATTTGGCTGCTGTTCGTCGGCAACGGCACCTACTCGCCGAAGGGGTTCGCGCCTTCACGCCGCCCAGCGCTCGACACCGGCCTTCTCGACGTCCGCTACCTGCGCGCCGACGTGCCGTACTCGCGGGCGCGGTTCATCCTCGCCACGATCACGAACAGCCTCAACGCCAGCCACGTCTACCAGGAACTCGACGTGCCGGAGCTGCACGTCCGGCTGCTGAACGGCAACCGCCGCGTCGCCACCGACGGCGAGGTCGGTCCGCTCGGCAACGACTTCCGCTTCCGGTCGCGGCCCAGCGCGCTCACCATCTACCGGCTGTAGGCGCCATCCTGGCGGGGCGCGTCCACTGTGTACTTAGGGGTGAGGCAAAGGTTTCGCAACGTCAGGCGGGATGGGCGCCGCGAAAAGCCGGCCCGGCGGTAGTGAAGGCCTCCTTCCCTGCTCTGAGGGTAGGGAAGGAGGCCTTCACTACGCGTTGGTGAGCCTCGCGGCCTGGGCATATGCCGCGAAGAGCCGCGAGTTGACCGCCCACCGCATCCGGCACCTTTGCCTTGCCCCTCAATACAACGCGGCCCGCAAGTACGTGAAGGCCCCCTTCATTGCGTCTAGCGCAATGAAGGGGGCCTTCACGTACTTCGAAAGGCTCAGTCCTTCTTGGACTCACCGTCGGGCTTGTCGCCGTCGGCGTCATCCGTCTTCGGCTCCTCCGGCTCGGCGGGCAGCAGCGCGTCGAGCGCGGCACCGGCGACCCGGCGGAACTTGCGGCCGCGCCGGTCCCGCTCCAGGACGGCGACCTCGAGCTTCACCGGGTCCGAGTCGCCGTTCGCGGGAGTGGGGGTGTTGGCGCGCAACGCCTTCACCGCGACGCCGAGCGCCGCTTCCAGCTCCATGTCCGACTCGAAGCTCTCCTTGAGCTTCGTGGTGAGTGTGTCCGCCTGACCGCCCATCACGACGAACTTCGGCTCGTCGAAGATCGAACCGTCGTAGGTCAGCCGGTACAACTGGTCTTCGGCGGCGGTCGCGCCGACCTCGGCGACGCAGACCTCCACCTCGAACGGCTTCAGCTGCTCGGTGAAGATGCTGCCAAGGGTCGCGGCGTACGCGTTCGCCAGCGCACGCGCGCTGACGTCCCGCCGGTCGTACTGGTAGCCCTTCAGGTCCGCGTGCCGGATGCCGGCGACGCGGAGGTTCTCGAACTCGCTGTAGCGGCCCACGGCCGCGAAACCGATCCGGTCGTAGATCTCCGAAACCTTGTGCAACGTGGCCGAGGGGTTCTCGGCCACGAACAGCACGCCACCGCGGTACTTGAGCACGACCACGCTCCGGCCACGCGCGATGCCCTTGCGCGCGATCTCGGAACGCTCCCGCATCAGCTGCTCGGGAGAGGCGTACAACGGCATCGTCACTGTGGTGCTCCGCTCTTTCGGGCTCTCATCGGGAAGGGACGGGGAAGGACGGCTAGCGCCCGCGCTCGGCTCGTGCGGCCACGATGGCCTCGGCCACCGCGGTCGTCTGCTCGAGCGGCAACGCCACCGCTCCCTGCTCCGCGGTGACCGTCACGATCGTCGGGAAGATCCGGCGCACCAGATCCGGCCCGCCGGTCGCGGTGTCGTCGTCCGCCGCGTCGTACAGCGCCTCCACCGCCGTCCGGATCGCGGCTTCGGCGTCCGCGTCCGGGTCGTACAGCTTCTTCAGCGAGCCCTTCGCGAACAGCGAACCCGAGCCGATGGCGTGGTAGCCCGCGTTCTCCTCGTAACGGCCGCCCGTGGCGTCGTACGAGACGATCCGGCCCGCGTGCTTCGCGTCCTCGGCGTCGAGGTCGTACCCGACGAACAGCGGCAGCACGGCCAGCCCCGCCATCGCCATCTCGAGGTTGGACTTCACCAGTCCCGCGAGCTTGTTCGTCTTACCGTCGAGCGAGAGCGAAACACCCTCGATCTTCTCGTAATGCGCCAGTTCGACCGCGTACAGCCGCACCATCTCGATCGCCAGCCCTGCCGAGCCCGCGATGCCCACGGCCGAGTACTCGTCGGTGACGTGGACCTTCTCCATGTCGCGCGAAGCGATCAGGTTGCCCGACGTGGCCCGCCGGTCACCGGCGATCAGCACCCCGCCCGCGAACTTGACCGCGACGATCGTCGTCCCGTGCGGGGCGTCCAGCCCGCCCGCCCCGGCCGAGACCCGCCGCTCCGGGAGCAGCTCGGGCGCCTGCGCCCGGAGGAAGTCCGAGAACGACGAGGTCGCCGACGAGAAGTACGCGGCGGGCAGCGCCGACTTACCCGAGGTGTGTTCCATACGTGCTCAAAGTTCCAATCTGTGTGATCCGCCGGCTCCGCACAGGCGGCCCCGGCCCGGGGCCGCCGGAAGACGAGTTACTCGCCGCCCTTTTGCACGTAGGCGCGGACGAAGTCCTCGGCGTTCTCCTCGAGCACGTCGTCGATCTCGTCGAGGATCGTGTCGACGTCCTCGCCGAGCTTCTCGCGCCGTTCCTGACCCGCCGGACCGCCGTCCTCGAACTCTTCGTCCGAGTCGCCGCCGCCGTGCTTTTCGATCTTTTCCTGAGCCATCTCGCCTCCCGGTGTGGCCGATGTTTCCTAGCCTACCCAGCGGTCCCGACAATCCGCGGGATCCGTGATCGCTTAACCCCGATGAAAGGAAATCCCGCTAGTCCGAACCGGTGAGCGCCTCCACCAGCTCCTCGGCGGTCGCGGAGTCGTCCAGCAACTTCCCCACGTGGGCCTTCGTGCCCCGCAACGGCTCCAACGTCGGGATCCGCACCAGCGATTCCCGGCCGACGTCGAAGATGACCGAATCCCACGACGCCGCGGCGATGGAGTTGGCGTACTTCTCCAGCGCGCGGCCCCGGAAATAGGCCCTGGTGTCCGAAGGCGGGGTCGTGACCGCCTCCAGCACCTCCTCCTCGGTCACCAGTCGCTTCATCGAACCCCTGGTGACGAGCCTGTTGTACAGGCCCTTGTCCAGCCGGACATCCGAGTACTGCAGGTCGACCAGCCGCAATCGCGGCGCGCCCCAGGCCAGCTGGTCCCGCGCGCGGTAGCCCTCGAGCAACCGCAGCTTCGCCGGCCAGTCCAGCCTGTCCGCGCATTCCTGGGGGTCCCGCGCCAGGGCGTCCAGGATCTCGCCCCACACCCGCAGGACCTCCTTGGAGGCCTCGTCCGCGCCGGTGCGCTCCAGGTTCGCCGCCGCGATCTCGTGGTAGGCGAACTGGAGGTCCAGCCCGGTGTACTTGCGCCCGTTGGCCAGCGACACCTTCGCCTTCAGCGTCGGGTCGTGGCTGATCTGGTGGACGGCCCGCACCGGTTCGTCCAGTTTCAGGTCGTCGAACCGGATGCCCGCTTCGATCAGGTCCAGCACCAGCGCCGTCGTGCCGACCTTGAGGTACGTCGAGTACTCGGCCAGGTTCGCGTCGCCGATGATGACGTGCAGACGGCGGTACTTGTCCGCGTCGGCGTGCGGCTCGTCGCGGGTGTTGATGATCCCGCGTTTGAGCGTGGTCTCCAGGCCGACCTCGACCTCGATGTAGTCCGAGCGCTGCGAGAGCTGGAAACCCGCTTCTTCGCTCTGCTGCCCGACACCGACGCGGCCCGAACCCGTGATCACCTGACGGGACGCGAAGAACGGCGTCAGCCCCGCGATCACCGCGGTGAACGGGGTCGACCGCTGCATCAGGTAGTTCTCGTGTGTGCCGTAGCTCGCGCCCTTGCCGTCGACGTTGTTCTTGTACAGCTGCAACGGCGGCTGTCCCGGCACCGTGGCGGCCTTGCGCGCCGCCTCCTCCATGACCCGTTCGCCCGCCTTGTCCCAGATGACCGCGTCGCGCGCGTTCGTCACCTCGGGCGCCGAATACTCGGGGTGCGCGTGGTCGACGTACAGCCGCGCTCCGTTGGTCAGGATCACGTTCGCCGCGCCGAGGTCCTCGACGTCCGGGTCGTGTCCCGGACCGCTCGGGCCGGTCAGATCGAACCCGCGCGCGTCGCGCAGGGGCGATTCGACCTCGTAGTCCCACCGTGCCCGCCTTGCCCGCGGCACATCCGCCGCTGCCGCGTAGGCCAGCACGACCTGGGTCGAGGTGAGTACCGGGTTCGCCGTCGCGTCGCCCGGCACCGCGATGCCGTACTCGACTTCGGTTCCCATGATCCGCCGCATACCCACCACCCTACGGGGTCCGGGCCGTGCGACGATGCCCCCCATGTCAGGCAGTGACGAACTCGTTGCGCTCTATGACCTCGGCGGAACCGTGGTGGGAGCGGCCACTCGCTCCCGGGTCCGCGCCGAAGGACTCTGGCACGCGGCGGGCGTGGTGTTGGTCCGTTCGAGTGACGGAAGCTCCGTTTACGTGCACCTGCGCACGCCCACGAAGGACGTCTATCCCTCCACTTGGGACTGCTGGGCGGGCGGCATCGTCGCGGCTGGTGAGACACCGGAGGAATGCGCGCGCCGGGAACTCGCTGAAGAACTGGGTGTCCACGGAACGGAACTACGGCCGCTTTTCGTCCATGTCACCGACGACGACACGATCCGCTGCCACAACTTCGCGTTCGAAACACGGTGGGACGGCCCCTTCGTCCATCAGCCGTCCGAAGTCGTCGAAGGACGTTGGCTGACGCTGGCCGAATTGCGTTCGTGGCTCGACGATCCGGAGAGCCGGTTCATCCCGGACGGCCGTCTCGGCGCGCTGGAGTGGTTCCGGCGGGAGAACGCCCGCTAGGCCGAACGGAGGCGCTGCGCGACGATCGGCAGCAGCCGCTTCGCCGCCTCCGTCGCCCTCGCCTCGGTTCCGGCCGTGACACTGAGGGCTGAGACGAGCTTCCCCTTGGCGAGCAACACCGTGCAGGTCGTGCCGTCGCACCACGCGCGCTGGACCTCTATGCCGGTTTGCTTCGCGAGAGTGACCTTCTTGCCGTCACAGTCCGCCCGGAGGACGACGTCCGAAGCGGCGCGACCGGTGTACTCGGTGACCTGATGTTCCAGCGTCGATCCGCTGGGATACGACCACGCGATCGAGCGGCTCGTGTCCCGGGTGAGCCCGGTCAGACAGCCGGACACCTTGCCCTCGCCGGGGACGACCTCTTCCTCGGCGACGTCCTCGTCGCTCAGCAGCGCGGCGGAAACGGCCGCGGCGACAGGAGCCCGGGTCGACGACGGCGGCACCGGGTTGGCCTGCGGCTTGACCGAAGGCTGCGACGGCTCGACCGTGGGTGTCGGTGTCGGATCGTCGTAGTAGGTGTCGAGGTCGTTGGGACGGTCGGCGCACCCCGACAGACCGAACAGCGCGACCGTCGCCACCGCGAACACCTGCCGATGACGCACCCTCGAGCCCTCCCGGCTTCCGCCTGACGTTTGCCGCGAGACTAGTCCAGCCCCTCAATGCCAGCCGAGGCAGGATCGGTGCCGCCAGTAGGCGACCGGTTCCTCCGCGAGCGCGGCCAGCTCCGCGAGTTCGTCTTCGGCGAGTTTCACCTTCGCGGCAACGAGATTCTCCGCGAGCTGAGCGGTGCTCGACGGGCCGATGACCGCGATCGGACGCCAGTCCTGCGCCAGCACCGCCGCGATGGCCACCGCGTCCGGACCCGCGCCGTGCTCCCGCGCGATCCGCGCGAGCGGCGACGGCGGCTCGACCACCAGACGTCCGTTCGCGACGGTTTCCTTGACCAGCACCCGTTTTCCGGCGGCGTGCGCTTCGGCGAGCGCCGGGCCGGCGGACGGTTCGAGCAGGTTCCAGGTCGACTGCACGGCGCTGAAGACCGGCGTTCCGGCCACCTCCAGCTCGAACGCCCGGCGGACCGTGTCCGCCTGCGACGGTCCGGACGTCGAGAACCCCACCGGCACCCCGTCCGCGGCGAGTTCCGCCAGCGCGCCGATCAGGCGGTCGTCGGTGAACAGTGGACTGTCCACAGTGAGCGAGTGGACTTGGTAGAGCGAGATCGCCTTTCCCAGCAGACCGACGGATTCGGACCACTGTCCGGCAAACCGCGCCGCGGTGTGCTCCTTGACCTCGTGCACCTCCGCGTCGAGCTTCCACTCCCCCACGTAGCGGTAGCCCCATTTGCTCGACACGGTGACGTCCGGGTGGCCGCGGCCGGCGAGCCAGCCGGCGAGGAACTCCTCCGACGAACCATACGAACGGGCGACGTCGATCCAGCGGACGCCCGCGCGGTACGCGTCGTCCAGCACGTCGTAGGTCGCCGCGCGCATCGCCTCGAAGTCGCGTCCGGGCGGCAGCGCGCCGACCCGGCCGAGGTTGATGTACGCGGGCCTGCCGAGCGCCGCGAGCCCGACGGCGATCCGGTCGCCGACGGTGGTTTCCGAGTCTGTCACCGGGCTCCTTCGTTCTTGTGGCGGAGGATCGCGAGCCACTGACTCGAGTTCTGCGCCTGCCGATGGAGCTTCTCGAGGCGCGCCGCCGGAGCCCGAACGTAACCCTTGCCGAAGACGGGCGCGATCTGACGGAGGCTGGCGCCCTCCTCCCTGGCGGCGAGCAGTGCCCAGTCCGACGCGTCGGCGCAGGCCGCGGAAGCGCGGCGCAACTCCCCCAGGATCTCGATGAGCTCGGGGGCGCTCACCTCCCCCGCGCGTACGGCGGCGGCCGTCGTTTCCAGCCACGCCAGGACATCGGCTTCGGTGATCGGCGCGCGCGGGCGCCCGGAAGATTCGCTCACGGCCCCGAAGTATAGGCCGTTATACAGGTGATTCGGGTGACCGCCACGCGCGAGTCGTCGGACACATCGTCCGAAAACCGCTGGAACGCCGAAGAATTCCAGGTTTCACTGGGTCCTGACTTGAGGATTCAGGAGAAGGACAATTGGGACGTTTTGGTATCGCGATCCGGTTCGCGGCGCTCGCGGTCGTCTGGGGTGCGAGTTTTCTGTTCATCAAGGTCGGCCTCACCGGCCTCTCGCCGGCCCAGGTGGCGCTCTCCCGCATCTGCCTCGGCGCGCTGGCACTGATCGCGATCGCCGCGTGGCGCCGTAAGCCGCTCCCCCGCGATCCGGCGCTCTGGGGCCATCTCGCCGTCGTTTCCGTTCTGCTGTGCGTGATCCCGTTCCTGCTGTTCTCCTGGGCCGAGCAGTACATCTCCTCAGGGCTCGCCAGTATCTTCAACGCGACGACGCCGCTGATCACCATGCTCATCGCCGCCGCGGCCCTGCCGTCCGAGCGCTTCACCAAGGCCAGGACGACCGGCCTGGTCCTCGGCTTCCTCGGCGTGCTGACCATCGTCGGTGTCTGGCAAGGGATCGACGTCTCCCACGAACTGACCGCCCAGCTGGCTTGCCTGGGCGCGACGACCTGCTACGGCATCTCGTTCGTCTACGTGCGACGGTTCATTTCCTGGCGGAACCTCGACGCGCCGACCATCGCGCTCGGGCAGGTCTGCTGCGGTGCCGTCGTGATGCTGGTGCTCGCGCCGTTCATCGCGACGACGCCGGTGCGCCTCGACACGCCGATCGTCCTCAGCATGATCGCGCTCGGCGCCCTGGGCACCGGGCTCGCCTACGCGTGGAACGCCTCGATCATCGCGGCGTGGGGCGCGTCCAACGCGTCGGCCGTGACCTACCTCACACCGGTCGTGGGTGTACTGCTCGGCGTTCTCGTGCTCGACGAACCCCTGGCGTGGAACCAGCCCGTCGGCGCGTTGCTCGTCGTCCTGGGAATCCTGGCCGCGCACGGACGGCTGAGCCCGCGCAAGAAGGTCGAGGAACCTGTACCCGTGTGACACGAAGGGGCCCTTCACCGCATGTGTCGCGGTGAAGGGCCCCTTCGGTTCGCCCTACAGGTACTGACCGGTGTTCGTGGCGGTGTCTATCGCCCGCCCCGAATCCTGGTTCTTGCCGGTGACGAGCGTGCGGATGTAGACGATCCGCTCGCCCTTCTTGCCGGAGATCCGGGCCCAGTCGTCCGGGTTGGTGGTGTTGGGCAGGTCCTCGTTCTCCGCGAACTCGTCGACGATCGCGTCCAGCAGGTGCTGCACGCGCAGGCCGGGCTGCTTGGTCTCCAGCACCGACTTGATGGCCGACTTCTTCGCCCGGTCCACGATGTTCTGGATCATCGCGCCCGAGTTGAAGTCACGGAAGTACAGGACCTCCTTGTCACCGTTGGCGTAGGTGACCTCGAGGAACCGGTTCTCGTCCGTCTCCTCGTACATCCGCTCGACCGTGTGCTGGATCATCGCGTCGAAGGTCGCCCGCACGTCCCCGCCGAACTCGGCGAGGTCGTCCGCGTGGATCGGCAGGCCGTCGGACAGGTACTTGGAGAAGATGTCCTTCGCGCCTTCGGCGTCCGGACGCTCGATCTTGATCTTGACGTCGAGCCGGCCCGGCCGCAGGATCGCCGGGTCGATCATGTCCTCGCGGTTGGAGGCGCCGATGACGATGACGTTCTCCAGCCCTTCCACACCGTCGATCTCCGAAAGCAGCTGCGGGACGATCGTGGTCTCCACGTCGGAGGACACGCCCGAACCGCGGGTGCGGAAGATCGAGTCCATCTCGTCGAAGAACACGATCACCGGGGTGCCTTCGGAGGCCTTTTCCCTGGCTCGCTGGAAGATCAGGCGGATATGCCGCTCGGTCTCCCCGACGAACTTGTTCAGCAGTTCCGGACCCTTGATGTTCAGGAAGTAGGACTTCCCGTCCGCCGCGTCGCCGCGGGCTTCCGCGACCTTCTTGGCGAGCGAGTTGGCCACCGCCTTGGCGATGAGGGTCTTACCGCAGCCAGGAGGCCCGTAGAGCAGCACGCCCTTCGGCGGGCGCAGCTGGTACTCCTGGTAGAGATCAGCGTGCAGGAACGGAAGCTCGACGGCGTCGCGGATCTGCTCGATCTGCCGGGTGAGGCCACCGATGTCCTCGTACCGGACGTCGGGCACCTCCTCCAGCACGAGATCCTCGACCTCCGCCTTCGGCACGCGCTCGTAGGCGTAACCGGCTTTCGAGTCCACCAGCAGGGAATCGCCCGGCTTGAGGGGCTGTTCGGCCAGCGGATCGGAGAGCAGGACGACCCGCTCCTCGTCCGCGTGCCCGACCACGAGCGCACGGGGGCTGCCGCCCTCGACGTCCGGGGCCAGCACCTCGCGCAGCGCGCAGACCTCGCCGATCCGCTCGAAGTCCCCGCCTTCGACGACGGTGAGCGCCTCGTTGAGCCGCAACGCCTGTCCGCGCTGAAGCGACGAGACCTCGACCGCGGGTGAGACCGAAACCCGCATCTTGCGGCCCGCGGTGAACACGTCCACCGTGTTGTCCTCGTACGCGGTCACGAACACGCCGTAACCGCTCGGAGGCTGGGCCAGCCTGTCGACCTCCTCTCGCAACGCGAGCAACTGGCCACGCGCCTCGCGGAGCGTCTCGACCAGTTTCGTGTTGCGTTCCGTGAGTTGGCTCACGCGTTCCGACGCCTCGGCGAGTCGCTGCTCCAGCACTCGGTTCTGACGTGGCGAATCGGTGAGCTTCCGGCGCAGCAGGGCGACTTCCTCCTCGAGGAAGCGGATTTGACGTGCCTGCTCGTCGGACGTGGTTCCAGCTCCGGTCGTTTCTGAAGGGTCGGCCTCCTCGCGCCGACCTCCGGGAAGGTCATGATGCATCGGGCACCTCCTCGGAGTGCTTTTCATTCCACGGTACCGGCGATCACCGACAATAAAAGGCCTTTCCGCATCACAAGATCGGCGCGTCGCGTTCCGGAGGGCCCGCCAGCACGTACCTTCGCGCCGCGCAAGAGGCCATCCCGGTGCCGGGTCCGGCGCACTCATGGTCACAATCCGTCCACCTGCCCTGACCTGCGGCGGAATACCCGGCTCCGTCCGGGTGCAAACGGGCTTCCGGTATCAGTTCGGCCCTAATCGAGCGGCGATCCGGCTCGATGGCTAGCATCGGGCGACGTTCGCCGGGGAGGCGGACCCGCAGGTCATGTTGAGCATTTTCGCAGAACAGCTAGGGGGCACCAGCCATGACTTACCCGCCGCAGCAGCCCGGCGGCTACGGACAAGATCCGTACGGCCAGCAGGGCGGGTACCCGCAGAGCGGCCCCCAGCCGCAACAGGGATACCCCGGTGGCGGCCAGTACGGACAGGACCCGTACGGCCAGCAGCAAGGCGGCTACCCGCAGAGCGGTCCTCAGCCCCAGCAGGGATACCCCGGCGGCACGCAGCAGTTCGGCCAGCCGGATCCGTACGGGCAGCAGGGCGGCTTCAACGCTTACCCGCAGGAAGGCGGTTACGGCGGTGGGGAGCCACCCAAGAAAAAGAAGACCGGCCTGATCGTCGGCATCGCGATCGGCGCGGTCCTGCTGGTCGGTGGCGGTGTCACCGCGCTGGTCATCGCGCTGAACTCGGGCGACGACAGCCAGACCGCCGCGCCGCCCACCAGCAGCGCGGCCCCGTCGGAGGCCCCGTCCTCGTCGTCGCAGAAGCCGAGCTCGACCCGGACCAAGTCCAGCTCGCCGAGCACTTCGTCGACCAAGAGCTCCGGTCCGGCGCCCGGCGGCAAGGCCACCCCGCAGGAAGTCTTCGAAAGCGCCGCGACCTCCTACAGCGCGGGCGACAAGAAGACGTTCCTCGATCTGATCTGCCGCAGCGAGAACACCAAGGACGAGGGCAAGCCGCTCGACCCCATCAAGCTCGAGATCACCGAGCCCGCCAAGGAAAGCGGCGACCGGGCGACCGGCCGTTACCGCGCCACCCAGGGCACCAAGATGGCGGAAGGCACCATCACGGCGGCCAAGGAATCGAACCTGTGGTGCCTCAAGGACATCAAGGCCGACAAGAAGTGACCTGTCCGTGACGGTGAGCCACAAGCTGACCGCCGTGGCGGTGGTTTGTGGCGCGGTCGTGGCCGGGGTCGTGGTGGGGCTGCTGCTGGTGGCCCCCTCCGGCTCCGACCCGGCCGCGTCGAGCACCGGCGCGCCCTCGCCGGCGCCGGCTTCGTCCCGCCCCGTTCCGGTGGATCCGGACGTGGCGGCGGTCGAGGTGGTCGGCAAGGCGATCGCGGCGGCCATCGTCAACCACGACGCGACGGCGTACGGGAAACTCACCTGCGTCCAGCAGTCGTCGGCCGATCTGGCCGAGCTCGGCCGGAAATGGGCGGCGGCGGGCAAGGTGAGCGCGACCGTCCCGGATCCGCCGGTGGTCAGCGGCGATTCCGCCACCGTGACCGTCCACGTCGAAGGCGTCGGCGGTCAGAAGGACACCCCGTTCCCGCTCAGGAAACAGGGCGGGAAGTGGTGCGTGCCCTGACGTCCGGGGTTTCTCTCGGGTTCCCGCTGAGGGCTGGGCCTGGCCCGAGGGGTTGCGAAAGTCTGTCCGGCACCGCCCCGGCGATCATGTCTCGAAAGCCACTTTCGAGACGTCTGATGTCCCGAAGGTGGCTTTCGCGACACCACCTCCAGAACCCGCGGGCCAGGGCTGGCCGTTCTCGACCGCGGCCGGAAGCCGGCAGGAACGCGAGACAGGCTCGGCTCGAGCCCGAAACTCCACTCAAGACCGGCTCTACTGATCAGCCCTTGCCGGAGCGGCGGTGCACCCGCGGCGAAACGGTGCCGTCCGCGAGACGGCGCGCCGTCAGCAGGAACGCGGTGTGGGCGACCATCCGGTGGTCCGGCCGCACCGCGAGGCTCACGACGTGCCACGGCCGCATGAGGGTCTCCCACGATTCCGGCTCGGTCCAGCACTGCTGGTCCCGCAGGGCTTCCGTGATCCGGGAAAGCTGCGTGACCGTCGCCACATAGACCGTGAGCACGCCGCCCGGCACCAGGTGCGCGGCGACCGTCTCCAACTGGTCCCAGGGCGCCAGCATGTCGAGGACGACGCGGTCCACCTCGCCGGTGTGCGTCGACAGGTCCGCGACCGTCAGCGACCAGTTGTCCGGCTTGTGCCCGAAGAACTTCTCGACGTTCCGCTCGGCGTGTTCGGCGTGGTCGTCCCGGATCTCGTAGGACTGCACGGTCCCTTCCGAACCGACCGCCCGCAGCAGCGAACAAGTCAGCGCGCCGGAGCCGGCGCCCGCCTCGAGCACCCGCGCGCCCGGGAAGATGTCGCCCCACATCACGATCTGCGCGGCGTCCTTCGGGTAGATCACCTGCGCGCCACGCGGCATCGACAGCACGTAATCCGGCAACAGCGGGCGAAGCGCCAGATAGTGGCTGCCTCCCGCCGAAGTGACGACCGAACCCTCCTGCGCGCCGATCACGTCGTCGTGCGCCAGCGCGCCGCGATGGGTGTGATACTGCTGTCCCTCGGCGAGGACCATGGTGTAGTGCCGCCCCTTGGAGTCGGTCAGCTGAACCCGGTCACCAACACGAAACGGCCCTCGGACCGACACTGAACCTCCATACGCGCGAATGATCGACGTCCGATCCTCGCAGGTGGCCGTACCGCGCTACGCCGGGGGTCGGCTCCGGGTCATCGCGGCGCGCAGGTCCTCACGCCTGAGCACCCCCGCGGGCCTGCCCTCGTCGTCCACCACGAGGAACTGCCACGCGGCCGTTTCCCGGACCCGCTCGGCGATCTCCTCCCCCGACTCCGACGAGAGCAGCACGGTGTCGGCGCGGATCGGCTCGGCGGCCATCTCCGCGGGCGCGTGCGGCGACGTTCCGGCCAGCTGCGCGGCGGCCGTCTCGTCGAGCAGGCCCGCCGCGACGCCGTCGGCTCGCACCAGGACCACCCCGCGGCCGGCCGAAGCGGCCAGCGCGTCGGAGACGGGGCTTTCCGCCGGCAACTGGAGGACGGGACGGACGAGTTCGCTCAGCCGTACGCCTTCCGGCCACCCCCGGCGGGTTTCGGCGGCGAGTTCGCTTCGGGCGCCGAGGACCACGAACCACGCCGTCACGACGCAGACACCGAGCCGGAGCCAGCGGTCCTCGCTGCCCGCCGCCAAGCCCCACAGCGCCCAGACGACCAGTCCGGCGGCGACGATCCCGCCACCGACGACCGCCGCCCGCGTGCCCTTCTCGCGACGCCCGGTCGCCGCCCAGACTCCGGCGCGGACCAGGCGGCCGCCGTCGAGCGGAAGCCCGGGAAGGAGGTTGAAGATCCCGACGGCGAAGTTCGCGACGGCGCATTCGGCGATCAGCAGCCACGCCGCGCTTTCCGACGGGACGGCGAACATGAGCAGACCGCAGAAACCGCCGAGCAGCAGCGAAACGACCGGTCCCGCGGCGGCGACGAGCCCTTCCTGCCTCGGCTCGCGGGGTGTCCTGGCGACCTCGGAGAGGCCGCCGAGCAGGAACAGCCGCAGGCGCCGGACCGGGATGCCGAGCCGCAGCGCGACCAGGCAGTGCCCGAGTTCGTGCGCGAGCACCGAGAGTCCGAGTAAGACCGCGAACGCGGCCGCCAGGAGCCAGGAGGTCAGCGTCGTCGCGCCGGGCAGGATCCGGCCGACCAGTGGCGTGTACAGCACCACGATGATCAGGGAGCCGATCCACCACGAAGGGGCCAGCAGCACGGGGATCCCGGAGACCCGGAACAGCAGGAGCCCACCCTCCGGTGCCACGCCTCGTCGAGGCGGGCCCTGCTCACCCGTCACCGCCATGTGTCAGAGCGTAGATGCCCGGATGTGGGCTGCCCGTAACCCGCCCTTCCCGTCCGGGTGGTGTCGGTCATGCCGCTCCGGTGCGTCGCGGTCCCGAAACTGTCGGTGCCCGGCGATACGCTCACCCCATGCCCGACACCGACACGGTCACCGCCGATCCGCCGCCCGGCGCTGAAGTCCCGCGCCGTCGGCCGGCCCTGTCCCCGTCGCGTGCCAGCGACTTCAAGCAGTGCCCGCTGCTCTACCGCTTCCGCGCGGTCGACAGACTGCCCGAGATCCCGACGAAGGCCCAGCTGCGCGGCACGCTGGTGCATTCCGTGCTGGAGCGCCTGTTCTCCCTTCCCCAGGCCGATCGCACGCCGCCGCAGGCCAAGGAGCTGCTCGCGCCGGCGTGGGAGGACCTGTCCGCGGAACGTCCGGAATGGATCGAGCTGTTCGACCAGGACGACCCCGAAGCCGTCACCTCGTGGCTCTCGTCGGCCGAGCAGCTCGTCGACACCTACTTCGGCCTGGAAGATCCGCGCCGTCTGGAGCCGGAGGCGTGCGAGCTGCACGTCGAGATCGAGCTCGGCTCCGGAGTGCTGCTCCGGGGCTACGTCGACAGGCTGGACGTCGCGCCGACCGGAGAGATCCGGGTCGTCGACTACAAGACCGGCGCCGCGCCCCGCGAGATCGGCGAGGCCAAGGCGATGTTCCAGATGAAGTTCTACGCCGTGGTCCTGTGGCGGCTTCGCGGCGTCGTGCCGCGCCAGCTGAAACTGATGTACCTCACCGACGGGCAGTCCCTGGCCTACACGCCGGACGAGGGCGAGCTGATCCGCTTCGAGCGCACGCTGGAGGCGATCTGGCAGGCGATCCTCAAGGCGGGCAAGACCGGCGATTTCCGCCCCAATCCGAGCAAACTCTGCGCGTGGTGCGATCACCAGGCGCTCTGCCCGCAGTACGGCGGTACTCCCCCGCCGTATCCGGGCTGGCCGGAGCCCGATCCCGGCGAAGAGTCCGTATTGGACCGTGCGGACTAGGCCGTGCCCGGTGAGTCCGTTCGATGGGCTTCGTGATCCAGGTGGTTCTTGGCGGCGCGGGCGGTTCTCTCTCGTACCGGTCGTACTCGGGTGAACCGCCCGTGCCGTCAGGGGCCGCGTGGGCGCGGAGACCACGAACCGGACTCACCGGGCACGGCCTAGAGTGCCCTTGTGACAGAAGCCTTCTACGTGCCGTCAGGTGACGGCGTCTTCCTCCCGACCCCGCACACCGCCGGCCCTTGGACCCCGGACGCGCAGCATTTCGGGCCGCCGTCGGCGTTGCTGGTGCGCGCGCTCGAAGAGGTCGAGGCGCCCCACGCGAGTCAGCTGGCGCGGGTGACGGTCGAGATCCTCGGGCCCGCGCCGCTGAAGGAGCTTTCGGTGCGGGCTTGGGTGGAGCGGCCGGGCCGGTCGGTCGAGTGGCTGGTGGCCGAGCTCGCCCACGGTGAGCGGGTCGTCGCCCGTGCGTCGGCCTGGCGTATCGCGACCTCGGACACCACGGCGGTGGCCACCGCGGAAGGTCCGGCGCTGCCTTCGCCCGAGGGGCTGCCGACGTCCTCCTGGCCGGAGGGCTGGCACGGCGGGTACCTCGACGCCGTCGAGTGGCGGCGCGTCAAGGGCGCGCTGGACGCGGCGGGGCCGGCGACCGTCTGGGGCCGTCAGCGCGTCGCCCTCGTCGACGGGGAGAAGCCGAGCCCGCTGCAGCGGCTGTTCGTCCTCGCGGACTCCGGCAACGGGATCTCGAACTTCCTGGACCCGCGGGAGTGGTGGTTCATCAACTCGGAGCTGACGGTGCACCTCCGCCGCCCGCCGCTGGGCGACTGGATCGGCGTCGACGCGGCCACCCTGGTCGGCCCGAACGGCATCGGCACGGCGACCACCACGCTGCACGACGCCTCGGGCCCGATCGCCTCCGGAGCGCAGGCCCTCCTGGTGCGACCGCGACAGGCGGGCTGATAGACGCGCTTTCTCGGCGGGTTTCCAATAGCCTTCCCGGAACAACAGACACAGGGAGCGCTTCGGCATGCAGATCACCTCGGTGGTCAACCAGAAAGGCGGGGTCGGCAAGACCTCACTCAGCGTGGGCGCGGCGGCCGCACTGGCCGAACGCGGCCGCCGGGTGCTGCTGATCGACCTCGACCCACAGGGCCACGCGACCACCGAACTCCTCGGGCTGGACGAGGTGGCACACGACATGCCCAGCCTCGCGAAAGCCCTGACCAAGGTGTGGAAGGGGCCGATCGAGGAACTCGCCGTGCGGCATCCGCGCAGCAACCTCGGCCGGGGCGGCGCGTTCGACGTCATCCCGACCTCACCGGGCATGTTCGACCTGATCCGGCGGCTGGACCAGTTCCGGGTACCGGGCTGGCAGCTGGCCAGGGTCATCCAGTTCGCGAACTACGACCACATCATCATCGACTGCCCGCCCGCGCTCGACGTCCTGACCAACAACGCGCTCGCCGCTTCGCACGGGATCCTCGTACCCGTGCAGCCGGACCGGACGAGCATCCGTGCCCTGCGCCTGCTCTCGGACCAGGTGCGTTACGTCGAACAGACCGTCGGCCGTCCGCCGATCGCCTACTACGGTCTCGTACCCGGTCTGTACCGCCGCCCGATCTCGCATTACGCGGCGGCGGCGTTGCAGGAGTTGTACGCGTTCGGGATCCCGATGCTGTCGCACGTCCCGCTCGGCGTCGTGATGAACGAGGCCGCCGCGCACGGCGTCCCGGTGACGACCTACGCGCCGGAAACCTTGCAGGCGCTGTCGTTCCGGGAGATCGCGGCGACACTGGACGGCTATCTGCAGAACTATCCGGCCGCGGCGATAGTGCCCGCGGACGAGGAGTTCGTCTTCGAGGACTTCATCACCGAGGTGTCGGTGACCCGCAGCGCGAAGGACAACGGGGCTCGCAAGAAGCTCTACGACCTCATGCCCAAGAAACCCAACCGTCCCCGCTGACACCTTGAGCTCGTGAGTGGTAAGGACGGTTAGAACCGTCCTTACCACTCACGACGTCTCACAGGCGGCAGGCCCGGATGTCCGATGCCAGGACGGCCTTGGCGCCGGTCTCGGCGAGTTCGTCCATGATCCGGTTGACCTCCTTGCGCGGCACCATCGCCCGCACGGCCACCCAGTCGTCGTGGGCCAGCGGCGCGACGGTCGGCGACTCGAGCCCCGGCGTGATCGCGATGGCCGCGTCGAGCAGCGAACGCGGGCAGTCGTAGTCCAGCATCATGTAGTGCTGGGCGAAGACGACGCCCTGCAGCCGTGCCTTCAGCTGGTCCTTCGGCCGGGTGTGCTCGGTTCCCGCCCGCTGCAGCAACACCGCCTCCGACACGCAAATCGGATCCCCGAAGGCCACGAGGTTGTGCTGGCGCAGCGAACGTCCGGACTCGACGACGTCCGCGATGGCGTCGGCGACGCCGAGCTGGATCGAGATCTCGACGGCGCCGTCGAGGCGGATGACCTCCGCCTCCACTCCGTGCTGCTTCAGGTTCTCGCGCACGAGGCGCGGGTACGACGTCGCGAGCCGCTTGCCCTGCAGGTCTTCGGCCTTCCACTCCCGGCCCGCGGGTGCGGCGTACCGGAAGGTGGAACCGCCGAAGCCGAGGCCGAGGATCTCCTCGACCGGGGCGCCGGAGTCGAGCGCGAGGTCGCGGCCGGTGATGCCGAGATCCAGCTCGCCGGAGCCGACGTAGATCGCGATGTCCTTGGGACGCAAGAAGAAGAACTCGACCTCGTTGACGGTGTCCAGCACGGTCAGGTCGCGGGCCTCATGTCGCCTGCGGTAGCCGGCCTCTCCGAGCATCTCCGACGCGGCGGCGGCGAGGGCTCCCTTGTTCGGCACGGCGACACGCAGCATTGCTTCTCCTTGGTTCTCCGGACGCGAACGCGTCACAGGTACCGGTACACGTCCTCTGTCGACAGTCCTCGGCCGAGCATGAGCACCTGTACGCGGTACAGCAGCTGTGAGATCTCCTCGGCGAGCCTGTCGTCGGATTCGTGCTCGGCGGCGATCCACACCTCGCCCGCCTCTTCGAGCACCTTCTTGCCCTGCGCGTGCACTCCCGCGTCGAGCGCGGCGACGGTGCCGGAACCGTCGGGCCGCGTGCGGGCGCGGTCGGCAAGCTCGGCGAACAGCTCATCGAAGGTCTTCACAGTCTGGAGATCCTTCCATCCGCGCCCGCGCCGCGCTGCCCCGGGCCGGTGTGGTGCCGGTCGCGTCACACTTCAGAACAGCGCCGCGCCACCTCGCTCGAAGTCGAGCAGCCGCCGCTTCCGTTCGACGCCGCCGCCGTAACCGGTGAGATCGCCGGTGGAGCCGATCACCCGATGGCACGGCACGATGATGCTGATCGGGTTCTTCCCGTTCGCGAGGCCGACCGCGCGCGACGCGGTGGGCCTGCCGAGCCGGTCGGCGAGCTGCCCGTAGGAGACCGTCTCGCCATACGGGATCCCGAGCAGACCTTCCCAGACCATCCGCTGGAACGCGGTGCCGCCGAAGCTCAGCGGGAGATCGAAGTCCTTACGCTGACCGGCGAAATACTCCTTCAGCTGTTTCTCGGTGTCCACGAAGATCGGCGAGCCCGGATCCGGATGGCCGAACGTCTCCTCGGGCGGGCGATGCCGCTGCTGGACCATGTAGACCCCGCAGAGGCTCTCGCCGTCCGCGACCAGGGTCAGCTTGTCGTACGGGCTGTCGATGAAGGTGTGCGTGCGCATGGCGCTCCTCGGGACTCAGGCGGCGGGCAGCCGGTTGATGGGGTGATCTCCGGTCGCCCAGAGGTGTTGCACGGCGTAGGCGCGCCACGGTCGCCACCGTTCGGCGTGCGCGGCGAACGCGGCCGGGCCGAGCCCGAGACCCTTCGCGGCGACCTTGACGCCGAGGTCGGTCGGCAGGAAGGCGTCCGGATCGCCGAGCGAGCGCATCGCGATGCTCTCGACGGTCCACGGGCCGAAGCCGGGCAGCGCGTGCAGTCGCTCGCGGGCTCGCTGCCAGTCGCTACCCGCGCCGAGGTCGAGGTCGCCTTCGTTCAGTTCGGCCACGAGGCCGAGCAGGGTCCGCTTGCGGCTCTGCGGCATAGCGAGGCTTTCCGGGTCGATGTCCGCGAGCGCGGCGGCGTCCGGGAAGACGTGCGTGAGGCCACCGTCCGGGTCGTCGATGGCGGCACCGTGCGCGAGGACCAGCCGGGCGGCGTGGGTGCGGGCCGCGGCGGTGGACACCTGCTGGCCCAGGACGGCGCGTACGGCGAATTCGTCGCCGTCGACGGTCCTCGGCACCCGCCTGCCCGGCGCGGCGGCCACGAGGGGCGCGAGCAGCGGGTCCGCCGCCAGCGCTTCGTCGACCGCGACCGGATCGGCGTCGAGGTCGAGCAGGCGGCGGCAACGGCTGATCGCGGTCGAGAGGTCCCGCAGGTCCGACAGGGTGAGCCGGCAGCCGATGTAGCCGTCCTCCGGCTTGAGGGCGACGACGGCGGGGCCGTGCGGGAGCCGCAGGGTGCGGCGATACGCGCCGTCGCGCCATTCTTCGACGCCGGGGACACCTGTCGCGACGAGATGCCCGAACAGGTTGTCCGGGAACAACGGCTTCCGGTACGGCAGGCGCAGGTTCAGCGTCCCGGGCGCGGTGGCAGGCGCGGTCCGGACACGGGCCCGCAGTTCCGTCGGGGACAGCGCGAAGACCTCGCGGACGGTGTCGTTGAAGGTCCGGACACTGCCGAACCCCGCGGCGAGGGCGACGTCGATCATCGACAGCCCGGTCGTCTCGATCAGCAGCCGCGCCGTCTGCGCCCGCTGGGCGCGGGCGAGGCTGAGCGGGCCGGCGCCGAGTTCGGCGCGCACATGCCGCTCCACCTGCCGGACGCTGTAGCCCAGCCGGGCGGCCAGCCCGCGCACGCCGTGGGTGTCGACGACGCCGTCGGCGATCAGCCGCATCGCCCTGGCCACCAGGTCCGCGCGCTCGTTCCACTGCGGCGAACCCGGGCTCGCGTCCGGGCGGCAGCGCTTGCACGCCCGGAACCCGGCCTCCTGCGCGGCCGCCGCGCTCGGATAGAACGTCATGTTCTCCGGTTTGGGCGGGACGACCGGGCAGCTCGCCCGGCAGTAGATCCGCGTCGTCAGGACCGCGGTGAAGAACCAGCCGTCGAACCGGGCGTCGTTCGACTGGACCGCCCGGACACAGCGCTCGAAATCCTCATGCACCCGGCAAGCATCACCGACCGCACCGGGCGGGGTCTAGCGGAAATGCGACATGGCGGTCAGGGCAGGAGCGCGGTCAGCGCGGGCACGTCGAGACCGACCAGCGACGAGCGGAACACGCGCCGCTCACCCGGTTCGACGTCGACGTCGTTCGGGACCACCACCACGGTGCAGCCCGCCGCGGCAGCGGAAGCCGCGCCCGGTGGCGAATCCTCGACCGCGACGCACCGGGAAGCCGGGACTCCCAGCAACTCCGCGGCCAGCTGGTACGGCCGGGCGTTCGGCTTGTTCAGACCATCGACCTCGTCACCGCAGACCGTGGCGGCGAAGTACTCGCGGCCGATCGTGTTGAGCGCGAGTTCGGTCAGCGAGCGTTCGGTGGAGGTGACCAGCGCCATCGGGACACCGTTGGCGCGCAACAGTTCGAGCAGCTCCTGAGCGCCGGGGCGCCACGGGAGCGGGCCGTCGAAGAGGTTGGCCGTGCGGCGGCGGATCCACACCCCCATCTCCGCGATCGACTCGGGCGTCACGGGCTTGGCGCACACTTCGAGGAGGAACGCGGCCGTGTCGTCCATATTGGACCCGACGAGACTCAGGCGCTGCTCCTCGGTCAAGGTGCCGCCGAGGCTTTCGACGGCCTCGTAGAGCGCGACGTCCCACAGCTTCTCCGAGTCGACCAGCGTGCCGTCCATATCCCACAGCACGGCGGCGAGTCCGTCCAGTGTGGACGGTTCGGTCACGGTTCCCCCTCACGTTCGGATGGGCCTTCTCCGACCCCACGGTAGCCGAGACGGATTCACGTCGGCGGTGAGGTCACTGCCCGAAATGTCGCGTTACGTCGGCTCGGTGCGGTTCACCCCGGCGAAACGCCACCGGACATGCCCAACGCCACCTGGCCGCCTGGTCGTAGGCTGGTCCGGTGAGTGAGCCCGTCGACGAGACCCAGCGGCCCGGCCGCGACCACCCGGATGACAGCAAGCCGATCATGATCGTCGCCTTCGAAGGATGGAACGACGCAGGTGACGCGGCCAGCCGGGCGGTCGAGCATCTCCAGCTCAACTGGGATGCGACCCCGCTGAGCGAGCTGAGTCCTGACGAGTACTACGACTTCCAGGTCAGCAGACCGACCGTGCGCATGGTGGACGGCGTCACCCGGAGGGTCGACTGGCCGACCACCCGGCTCTCGGTGTGCCGCCCGGAGGGCGTCAACCGGGACATCGTGCTGGTCCAGGGGCCCGAGCCCAATATGCGCTGGCGGGCCTTCTGCGCCGAACTGCTGGAGCACATCCAGCAGCTGGAAGTCGCCACGGTCGTCACCCTCGGCGCGCTTCTGGCCGACACCGCACACACCCGTCCCGTCCCGGTCACCGGGACGGCGTACGACAAGGACACCGCTTCGCAGTTCGGCCTGGAGCTGAACAACTACCAGGGGCCGACCGGCATCGTCGGGGTCCTGCAGGACTACTGCGTGCAGGCGGGCGTCCCGGCGGTGTCGATCTGGGCCGCCGTGCCGCACTACGTCTCGCATCCGCCGTCGCCCAAGGCCACGCTGGCGCTGCTGCACAAGCTCGAAGACGTCCTCGACGTCGAGATCCCCCTCGGCGCCCTGCCCGAGCAGGCCGAGGAGTGGCAGCGGACGGTCACCGAGATGGCCGAGGAGGACGAGGAGATCAGCGAGTACGTCCGGGGGCTCGAGGAGCGCGGAGACGCGGAGACCGAGTTCACGCTGGACGACGTGAGCGGGGACAAGATCGCGGCCGAGTTCGAGCGGTACCTGCGGCGACGGCGTCCCGGCCAGGACGGTCCCGGTCGGGGCTGAGCCAGCCCGAAGTCCGTGAAGGCCTCATTGAGGGACTCTGGGTCCCTCAATGAGGCCTTCACGGACTGGGAACACAAGGTATGCGGCGTGTGTCAAGGCGTAACTCGCGTGATCAGGCGCGTAACTCGCGTGTCTGGAAGCGACACTCGCGAGTTACGCCGCTGATCACGCGAGTTACGCCTTCAAGCACGCGAGTTACGCCTTCAAGCACGCGAGTGCGGCGCCACCGCACGCCTCGTGAGTGGCTAGGACGGTTCTAACCGTCCTAGCCACTCACGAGGCGTCAGAAGATGCGCCGCAGCGGAATCGGCCCCCGCGACCGCTTCCGCCACTCACGCGGATAGCCGAGCGAAACCTCCTCGAAGCGCACCCCGTCCGCCTCCGTGGAGCGCGGGATGTGCAGGTGCCCGTAGACGGCGACCTCCGCCCGGAAGCGCCGGTGCCAGTCCTCGGTCTCCGTCGTCCCGCACCACAGCGCGAACTCCGGGTAGTACAGCGGCTCGGTCGGGTGGCGATGCAGCGGCCAGTGCGACATGAGGATCGTCCCGTGGTCCTCGGGGATCGCCTCCAGCCGTTCCGTGCTGATCTTCACCCGGTCGGCGCACCACGCCTGCCTGCTGGGATACGGGTCCGGGTGCAGGAAGAACTCGTCCGTGCACAGCACGCCTGCCTCCCGCGCCTGCTCGATGGCCGCCAGCATGGGCAGGCCGTCGGCCGAAGGGGTGCGCCAGCTGTAGTCGTACAGCACGAACAGCGGGGCGATCGTCAGCGGCTTGTCCTGGTGTTCCCACACCGGGTACGGGTCCTCCGGGGTGAGGACGTCGATCTCGCGGCAGCGTTCGACCAGGTGCTCGTAGCGCGCCAGTCCTCGTAGCTGACATTCATCCTTCTGGGTGGTCCACAGCTCGTGGTTTCCGGGCACCCAGACGACCTTCGCGAAGCGTTCGCGCAAGGTCCTGAGCACCCCGATCACGGATTCGGCGCGTTCGGCGACGTCACCGGCCACGAGCAGCCAGTCGTCGGGGGTCCGGGGGACGACCTCGTCGACGAGCGGGGCGTTGCCCTCATGGGTGACGTGGAGGTCGCTGGTGGCGAAGAGATGCGGCACTCCACCACCGTAGCTTCACCCGGACCGGGGAACCGCCGGAATCGTGTCATGGCGCAACCTGCCCGACGCCGAGACACCCAGCACGACCAACGCCGAGACGGTGTGCAGGCCCGCCTGGACGTTCAGCAGGACGCCGGTGCCCAGCACGTCGAGCAGGACGCCCGTCAGCAATGCGCCCAGCGCCGTGAACCCCGCCGTCCCGGCGAAGACGGTGCTCAGGACGCGACCGGCGCGCTCAGGGGACGCGGCGGTCTGGACCAGCGAGAGCAGCCCGGAGCCGGCGAGCACACCGGGAGCGCCCACTAGGCCGAACAGTCCGATGAAGACACCCAGTGGCAGCGACACCGTGAGCGCCGGCAGATTCCAGATCACCGCCGAAAACAGGCCGAGCGCCAGCCCGCCCCAGCCGAGCAGGGCCACGGGCGCGACCTTGCGGGCGACGGTGGCGACGGCGAACCCCGCGGCCAGCCCGCCGAGGGCCTGCACGCCGCGCAGCAGGCCGACGTCACCTTCGGTTCCGTCGAGGATGTCGAGCACGAAGACCACGAACAGCACCAAGAACATCCCCTGCGCCAGGGACGTCAGCACCACGACGACACCGGCGAGCCGAAGGCGCCCTTCGCGGCCGATCTCGCGAAGCCCGTCGATCCAGGCTCGCACCACCGGTTCGTGCGGTCCGGCCGCTTTCGGCGCGGCGACACGCGGAAACGGGCGCGCCAGCAGGGCCGAGCCGATCACCAGCACGCCGAGATACGCCACCACGACCCAGCCCAGACCGCCGAAGCCGAGCAGGAGGCCACCCGCCCAGCCGCCGGCGAGGCGGGCGACGCTGCCGTTGATGCTCATCAGGCCGTTGGCGCCGATCAGGTCGCCGGGGGCGACCAGCTCGGGCACGAGCGCGTTGCGGGCGGGTTCGAACAACGAGGCCAGACCCGCCTGCGCGGCCATCACCCCGTAGATCACGAAAACCGGGCCGCCGGACGCGACGAACAGCAGCGGCAGCGCCACGAACGCCTGCCCCGCGCACACCACGCACAGCACCAGCCGCCGGTTCCAGCGGTCCGCGACCACGCCGGCGATCGGGCTCAGCAGCACCGCGGGCACCAGGCCGAGGACGATGCTCAACGCCGTGGTGGCCGCCGAACCGGTCGCCTGGAAGACGAACACCGGCAGCGCGATCTGCAGCATCCACTCGGCGGTCTCGGAGAAGAAGGCGGCGATCCACAACCGCGCGAAAGCGGGTTCTCTCAACGGTTTCATCTGCTCGGCTTCCCCTCGGCGTCGATGCGGAGGAACGCCCGCAGTCCCAAGTGGACCGGGAGGGCCTCCGCGGGAGCGTCATCACGGATCGCACCGACGTAGGGCCGCACGAGCGCGTCGATCGCCCGGACAAGTTCCTCCAGCTCTCCGGCGGTGACCCGCAGCGAGTAGTTGTTGATCCCCGACGCGTCCCGCCACTCCTTGTCGAGCCGGTCGGCGGCGTCGAGATAGCGCTCGGTCAGCTCCTTTTCCCGCGCGAGGGTGGTGCCGACGACCGCCAGCTGCGCTCCGTGCAGCTCCGGGTCGTCGCCGAACTCGATGCCGACCTGGCACGCCCGCCACGGCCGCTCGCGTCCGTCCTCCCCGTCGACCCGCTCCACGAGACCGTGCTGCGCCAGCTGGCGCAGATGCCAGCTGCAGTTCGACGCCGTCGAGCCGACGGCCGCCGCGCACTCGCTCGCGGTCCGCGGCCCGACCGCCATGAGGTGGTCCACCAGCGCCGAACGCAGCGGATGCGCCAGCGCCCGCATCAGCTCGACGTCTTCGATCCGCTTACGCGGCGGCAACCCGGTCATCGCCCGATCCAATCTGAAAGGACTCTTTCGAAAGTTCTCTTTCAGATTCACAGGTGGCCGACGGGATGTCAAGTAAGCATCGATACCCTTGCCGGAGAAGCTGCTGCACAGCACAGTAACTGCACAGTTCAACTACTGAGCGAGGAAACACATGCCTGACCAGCGAGAACTCGCCACCGCGGCGGCCTTGGAGATCCCCCGGTTCGTCAGTGCGACCGTCCTGTTCCAGACGGCCATGGCGGAGCGGCTCGGGATCAGCGCCACCGAACTGCACGGGCTCCAGCTGGTCATCAGCGGCGCCGCGGCCTCGCCGACCGGCCTGGCGCGAGCACTCGGCATGACCACGGGCGCAGTGACCCGGATGCTCGACCGCATGGAGGCGCAGCGCCTGATCGAACGCGTCGCCGATCCCGCGGACCGCCGCCGGATCGCGATCCGGCCGCTGCCCGACCGGCTCGACGACGTCGCCGAGCTCTACTCCCCCATGGCCCGCTTCTTCGGCGACCGCCTCGGCAGGCTCGACCGCCGCCAACTGGCCGCGCTTCTCGGGGTCATGACCGACGGGCGCGCGTTCGCCGAACAGGAGGCCGCTCGGCTGCGATCCGAAAAGGGGGTTGACTAACGCTACATAGGTTGCGTTAGACTGCTCGCATCATGGACAACTGACATCACGCCTTCCCCGCTCCGAGGCGGCTCCGGTCGAGCACCGCTCCCGTAAGCCACGAGGCCCGGCGGGGTTCCCTCACGCCCGAGAAGCGCGGTGATGTCGTATGTCTCTTTCCCTGATCGCCAAGGACCTCGTCCACTCCTACGGTGCCCGCGTCGTCCTCGACGGCGTCGACCTGACCGCTTCGGCCGGACAGCGGCTCGGCCTGGTCGGTGAGAACGGCGTCGGCAAGTCCACGCTCCTGCGGCTGCTGGCCGGGGTGGAAGAGCCGCACGGCGGCGAGGTGCTGCGCGGCGACGACGTCGGATTCCTCTTGCAGGAGCTGCCTTTCGCGCTCACCGCGCGGTTCTCCGACGTCATCGACGACGCGCTCGCCGAGATCCGGCAAGCGGCGGCGAGGCTCGACGAACTGACCGCGGCGCTCACCGATCGTCCCGACGACAAAGCCGTGCTCGACGAGTACGGCACCGTCCTCGAATGGGCCCAGGCACATGACCTGTGGGACGCCGACCGGCGGGCCGAGGTCGTGTGCGCGGGCCTCGGGCTCGCCGGGATCGACCCGGCGCGCGAACTGGGCACACTGTCGGGAGGGCAGCGGTCGAGGCTCGGGCTGGCCGCACTGCTGATCCGGCGGCCGGGCACGCTCATCCTGGACGAGCCGACGAACCATCTCGACGACGCCGCGATGGAGTTCCTGGAGCAGCATCTCGCGTCGCTGACCGGGGTTCTCGTGCTGTCGTCGCACGATCGCGTGTTCCTCGACGCGGTGTGCACCGACATCGTCGACCTCGACCCGGCGCTGGGCGGCCCGACCCGGTACGGCGGCACGTATTCCGACTACCTGGACCAGAAACGGGCCGAACGGGCGCGCTGGGAACAGCGCTACGCCGAGGAACAGGACGAGCTCAAGGAACTGCGCGAATCGGTGGCCGTCACCGCGCGCAACGTCGCCCACAACCGCCCGCAGCGCGACAACGCCAAGATGCTCTACGACTTCAAGACCGGGAGGGTGCAGAAACAGATCTCACGCCGGGTCCGCAACGCCCAGCTGCGCCTCGCCGAACTGGAACGCGACCAGGTGCGGAAACCGCCCGCGCCGCTGCGGTTCCAAGGCGGTCTGACCGGCGAGCCCGGAGAGGGCAAGACGGCGATCTCCGTGCGGGACATCGAGATCGCCGGACGGTTGCGGCTGGCGACCTTGGACGTCACCACGACGTCGAGGCTCCTGATCACCGGCGGGAACGGCGCCGGGAAGTCGACGCTGCTGTCCGTCCTCGCGGGCTCGCTGACGCCCGACTCCGGAACCGTCCTTTCCGGACGCGGTGTGCGGATCGGCATGCTGGCTCAAGATGTCGTGTTCGCCGAACCGGAGAAGACAGCGCAGCGGACCTATGCCGAAGCCCTCGGCGAGGACGCTCCCCCGTTGCGCGGTCTGGGTTTGCTGGCTCCGCGCGATCTCGGGACCCGCGTGGGCGCGTTGTCGGTCGGGCAGCGGCGGCGGCTCGCGCTGGCGTTGCTGATCGCCGACCCGCCGGAGGTGCTCCTGCTGGACGAGCCGACGAACCACATCTCGCTCACGTTGGCCGAGGAGTTGTTCGCCGCGCTCGATTCCGCGCCGGGTGCCGTCGTCATCGCTTCGCACGACCGGTGGCTGCGGCGCGACTGGGCGGGCGACCACCTCCGGCTGGAAGCCGGCCGCGTCGCCGTGTAGGGCGTTATACACAGTGCCGGGGCGGGGGTTCCCGCCCCGGCACTGTTCGTCAGAGCTCGATGCCGAGCAGCGCGTCGACGGCGTTCCGGATCAGCCCGGGCGCGGCCGGGTCGGTGCCGGAACGGTCGAGCGCCTGCTCCGCCCAGGCGTCGACGGCCGCGAGCGCCTTGGGCGTGTCGAGGTCGTCGGTGAGGTGGTCACGCAAGCGTGCGACCGTGTCCTCCGCCGCCGGGCCGGTGCCGAGGGACACGGCTTCGCGCCAGCGCGCGAGGCGTGCTTCGGCGTCCGCCTGCAGCTGCGCGGTCCACGGCCGGTCTTCGCGATAGTGGCCGGCGAACAGCGCGAGCCGGATCACGCCGGGGTCGACCTTGTCGGCCCGCAGCCGCGAGACGAACACGAGGTTCCCGCGCGACTTCGACATCTTCTCGCCGTCGAGGCCGATCATCCCGGCGTGCACGTAGTGCCGCGCGAACGGCCTGTCCCCCGCGACGGCCTCCGCGTGCGCGGCGCTGTACTCGTGGTGCGGGAAGATCAGGTCCGAACCACCGCCCTGGACGTCGAAGCCGAGGCCGAGCCTGTTGACCGCGATCGCGCTGCACTCGATGTGCCAGCCCGGCCGTCCCGCCCCCAGTTCGGACTCCCACGACGGCTCACCCGGCCGCGCCATCCGCCACAGCAACGCGTCCAGCGGGTGCCGCTTGCCGGGACGGTCCGGGTCGCCGCCGCGTTCGGCGAAGAACTTCGCCATGGTCTCGGCGTCGTAATTCGACTCCGAACCGAAATGCCCGGTCGCGTTGTGCTCGAAGTAGATGTCCGGGTACTCCGCGTCGTCCGCACGGTAGGCGCTGCCGTTCGCCACCAGTTTGGCGATGACCTCGACGATCTCCGGGATGCTCTCGACCGCGCCGACGAACTGCCGCGGCGGCAGCACCCGCAGCGCGGTCATGTCCTCGCGGAACAGCGCGGTCTCGCGCATACCGAGGACGACCCAGTCGTCCTTGTCCCGCTCGGCGCGCTCCAACAGGGGCTCGTCGATGTCCGTCACGTTCTGCACGTAGTGGACCTCGTGCCCGGCGTCCCGCCACAGGCGGTTCACCAGGTCGAATGTCAGGTACGTGGCGGCGTGCCCCAGATGGGTGGCGTCGTACGGCGTGATGCCGCAGACGTACATCCGGGCGGTCGACCCGGGCGCCGTGGGGCGGATCTGCCCCGTCGCCGTGTCGTGGAGCCGCAGCGGACGGGGGGTGCCGGGGATACGGGGCACGTCGACCGATGACCAAGTCTGCATACCCCGACTGTAAGCGGAGCCGCCGCGCCGTTCCCGTCCGGTGGGAGACGAACACGGCCGGAGTAATCGATTCGCTATCCGGTGACCCGTCCGGCGTTGGCGTGGATCGCGTCGCGGATGTACTCGCCGAGGCCTGGCCGCTGGTCCGGCTCGCGCACCAGGAAGCCGAGCTGGACCGGCTCGGTCGCGTACAGCCTGGCGAGCTCCCGGTGCGTCGCGAGGTCGCAGTCCCCCATGAACGCCGAGAGCATCCGCCGGTGCTCCTCGGCTAGGTCCATCGCCTCAGGGCTGTCCGCGGGCGCGCCGGAGTCGAAGACGGCGAGCAGCCGCCGGACCCACTCCTCCCGGACCTTCTCCGCCTCGACCCATTCCTGTTTGGTGCGCGGTACGGCTGCCGCCCGCCAGTGCGGGGTGTCACCCCACCGGCGGACGGCCTCCTCCGCGTAGCCCTCCGGCTCGCGAAACTCACCGAAGACCTCGAACCGCTCCTCCGGGGTCAGCGCGGCGCCGGCCTCCTTCGCCACGATCACCCGCTCGACGGTTTCGGCCATCCGCGTCAGCTCACCGATCCGGTCGGCGAGCAGCGACCGCTGGCGCCGCAGGTGCTCCAGCGCGTCCACCGCCGGGTCTCCGGTCATCTCCGCGATCGTGTCGAGGCCGAACCCGAGTTCGCGGTAGAACAGGACGCGCTGCAGGCGGTCGAGATCGTCGTCGCTGTAGCTCCGGTATCCCGCCGCCGTCCGCCCGCTCGGGCTCAGTAGCCCGATCTCGTCGTAGTGATGCAGCGTGCGCACGGTGACCCCCGACAGCGCCGCGACCTTTCCGACCGAGTACCCCATCGGGCCAGCGTAAGGGAGTTCAGCGCTTCCTGGTCCGCAGGTAGTCGCCGACCACGGCGGCGCCGAGCCCGTCCAGATCCGGAGCGACGACCCGTCCGCCCGAACGGCGCGCGATGACGTCGACGAACTCGGTCAGGCGCGGATCGTCCCCGAGCCGGAACACCGTCACCGAGGCGCCCAGCTTCGCCATCCTGTCCACTTCGGACAGGGTTTTGAGCAGGGTCCTCGGCTGCGGCGGATAGTCGAACTCGGCCGTGCCGTCGGGTTCCAGATGCGCCGTCGGCTCGCCGTCGGTGACCATCAGGACCACCGGCTGCGCGTCGGGGTGCCGCCGCAGATGGCGTCCGGCCAGGAGCAGCGCGTGGTGGGCGTTGGTGCCCTGTTCCCAGGTTCCCTCCATGCCCACCAGCTCGGCCAGTTCGACCGACGTCGCGTAGCGGCCGAAGGTGATCAGCTGGAGCGCGTCGTTGCGGAACCGGGTGCTGATCAGCTGGTGCAACGCGAGCGCCGTCCGCTTCATCGGCAGCCAGCGGCCCTCCTGCACCATCGACCACGACGTGTCCACGAGCAGCGCCACCGCCGCGCGCGACCGATGTTCGGTCTCGACCACCTCGACGTCGGAGACGTCCATCCGGACCCGTCGCTCGCCCACCGAAACCGAGCGCAGCACCGCGTTGCGGACCGTCCTGGAGACGTCCCACGGCTGCATGTCCCCGAACCGCCACGGCCTGGTGGCGCCGGTCGGTTCGCCCGCGGCCCCGGCGGACTCCGTCTCCCGCTGGCCGGTCTTGCCGCGCAACGCGTTCACGACGTCGGCGAGCGCCGTCTCCCCCAGCCGCCGCAAAGCCTTGGGCGACAACCGGAGCGTGCCGTCGGGCGCACGTTCGAAGATGCCCTGGCGCCGGAGCTCGCGTTCCAGTTCGGACAGCCGTCGCGCGTCGACGCCCGCGTCCGGACCCAGCTGCCTTTCGAGCGCCTCGACGTCGATGTCCTCCAGCCTCGCGCCGGGATAGGACTGGCCGAGCTGTTCGGCCAGCGCGTCCAATTCGGCGAGATCGGACATCGCCCGGGCGCCTTCGCCGAGGCCGAGCGGATCGTTGCCCCGAAACCGTTCCGACGACGTCCAGTCCTCGCCCGGCCGCAGCGCCCGCAACTGGGCGTCCAATGTGGACAGCTGCTGCGCGAGCCGGGGGTCGCCGAACGCCTGCTGCGAGAGTTCGGCCAGTTCGGCCCGCTGCTCCGGCGTCATCGAGTTCAGCATCCGTTGCGCGGCCGCGGCGCGGGCGGCGAGCACGTCGATCAGCTCTTCGACGTTCTTCGGGTTCTCCGGGAAGAACTCGCCGTGCTCACGCATGAACTCCGCGAACCGCTCCGGGACGTCCTCGCGCCCTTGGGCGTGCGCGGCCAGCAGCGCGTTGAGGTCGGCCAGCATCCGGTTGACCTGCTCGGCCTGTTCCGGCCCGGCGTTCCGCAGCGCCTCCTTCATCCCCTCGAAACGGGAATCCAGCAGTTCACGGCCGAGCAGGTCGCGGATCTTCTCGTAGTTCTCCCTGCCCTCCCGCGAGCGCCAGTCGTACTCGGCGAGCTCGCGCACGGCCGCCGCAGTCCCCGGCGGCAACGCGTCCAGCTGAGCCTCGCGGAAGCGGGCGTCGTCGTCCGGATCGGGGAACAGCTCCCGCCGCTCGGCCTCCAGTGCCTGGTCGAGCAGCCGCTGGACCTCCTGGAGCGTGCCGTCGAGCCGGTGCCGGCGCTGGATCTCCGACCGGCGCTGCCAAAGCCGCCTGGTCAGTTCGTCGAGCCCGGCGGTGCGCGGGGTGCCGCGGCGCAGCAGTTCTTCCAGCGCGGACCGGGGCGAAGCGCCCGCCATGACGTCGCGGCCGATCTCGTCGAGCGCGTCCCGCAGATCCGCCGGCGGCGCCAGCGGATCCGGGCCGTTGTCCCACGGCCCGTACGAATAACCTTCCGGGAGGAGGCTCATCGGCCGTAGACGGTCGTCGAGTCGTCGGAGTCCTTGGCGAGTTTCCGCGACAGGAACAGGGATTCCAGCGCCAGTTCGACCGCGGCCGCGATCCGCCCGGCAGGCTCGTCCGGGCCGACGCCGGCACGCGCGGCGACGTCGTGGAGTACGGGCAATTCGGGCAAGGCGGCGAGGACGTCCTTGCCGGGAACGCGTTCCCCCGTGGCCACCAGATGCCCGGACTCGACGGCGTCGGCCAGCGGCAGCAGATCCAGTCCGGCGAACCGCGAACGCGCCGTCTCCGCGACCGCCCGGCGCAGCAGGTGCACGAGATGCTCGGTCTCGCGTCCCTCCTCCCCCGGCTCGAATTCGAGCTTGCCGCGCAGGACGCCGGGAACCGCGTCGAGATCGACCGGGCGGGCCACGGCGGGTTCCTCGCCGGTCAGCGCGGACCGGCGCAGTGCCGCCGCGCCGACCGTTTCCGCCGCCGCGACGGCGAACCGGGCCGAGACACCCGACCGCTGGTCGATCACCGGGGATTCGCGCAGGTTCCGGACGAACCGCGCGAGCACCTCCAGCAGCGGCTCACCGACTTCGGCGACCAGGTGGGCCTCCTGCCGGACGACGGCGATCTCCGCCTCGACGTCGAGCGGGTAGTGCGTGCGGATCTCGGCGCCGAACCGGTCCTTGAGCGGGGTGATGATGCGGCCGCGGTTGGTGTAGTCCTCCGGGTTGGCCGTCGCCACCAGGAGTACGTCCAGCGGCAGGCGCAGCGTGTAGCCGCGCACCTGGATGTCGCGTTCCTCCATCACGTTCAGCAGCGCGACCTGGATGCGCTCGGCGAGGTCCGGCAGCTCGTTGATCGCCACGATGCCGCGGTGGGCGCGCGGGACGAGTCCGAAGTGGATGGTCTCGGGGTCGCCGAGGCTGCGGCCTTCCGCGACCTTCACCGGGTCGACGTCACCGATCAGGTCACCGACCGAAGTGTCCGGTGTGGCCAGTTTTTCCGTGTACCGCTCGTCGCGATGACGCCAGGTCACCGGCAGCGCGTCACCGAGTTCGGCGGCACGGCGGCGCGATTCCGGGGTGATCGGGTCGAGCGGGTGCTCGGCCAGCTCGGCACCCTCGATGACGGGCGTCCATTCGTCGAGAAGCCCCGCGAGGGTGCGCAGCAGGCGGGTCTTGCCCTGGCCCCGTTCACCGAGGAGCACGACGTCGTGCCCGGCCAGGAGCGCGCGTTCGAGTTGCGGCAGCACGGTGCGCGAGAACCCGACGATCCCCGGCCAGGCGTCTTCCCCGGCACGGAGCTTGGCGAGCAGGTTGTCGTGCAGTTCTCGGCTGATCGACCGCGGCAGGTGACCCGCCGCGCTAAGGTCCCCGGCGGTCCGGGGCAGGTTTGCGGGAACATCGTTCACCCGTTCGACGCTACGTCGCGAGTCTGGCCCTGTCGACGTGAAGCAACTCCAGCTCCGGCGATCGCGAACGGCAAGCCGGGGTTAACCCTCCCATAGCCGGGTTTCGCCGGAGCACGACTAAAATCAATCCGGTGTGCCGTCCTAGTGCGACCCTCGCGGTCTGGTCTTCGGCGTGGCTGAACGGAGCCGCCGCCTCCGACGACGTCCTTGACGCCCTGCAGGTCTGGGGCGAAGCCCACGACTTCGTCGCCGCGGACGCGGCGGCCGCCGAGGCGTTCGACCTGCCACTCGCGTTCAACCGCGCCGCGACCCCGGTCCAGCTGCTGCTCGCCCTGCGCGCGCAGGGGGCCAAGAGCATGCAGCTCCTGCTTCCGGTCCCCGGCGACGTGCGGGGCCTGGGTGGCGGCGGGCCGTTCACCGAGGCCGCGTTGCGGATCGGAGAGGCCGTCCTGCTGCCGGACCTCGGCTACGGAGTGGTCCCCGAGGCGATCGCCGAAGGACTCATGCGGTGGACGGTGTACTCGGTACCGATGCCGGGCGTCCTCGAGTACCGTCCGCTGGGCGAGGCCGAACACGGCCTGACCGACGCGATCCGCGCGAGCGCGGGGGCCCTTCAGTCACTGGACGTCGCCAGCGAGCGGCCAGGGGTGCGGGCGGAACTCTCGGCGCGGCTCCGGGCCGCCACCGACGCCCCGTGGCCCGCCGGGATGCCCAGCCGGGCGCTGCGAGTGCTCCAGCGTTCCCAGGAGATCGCGGCGATCCTCGCCATCGCCGAAGCCGACGATCCCGGCGGCGCGCTCTCTTCGTCGGCGGCGCTCCGGCGGGCGGAGGCGCTGCGGCCGCTGACCGAAGCGGTCCGCAACGCCCGATACGCGGCGATCAACGAAGCGGTGCGAGTGTTCGCCGAGCAGGCGGACAGGCACCCGTAGGTCGTTACGTGGCCACCGTGTGCTTTTTCAGGACTTTCTCGGCATAACGGACGGACCATAGCGAAAGCCCGCCGATGACGGCGAGGAGCAGCACCACGCTGAGCGCGTTCATCACGTCGGCCGACAGGGTGTAGACCAGCGGTACCCGGATCGCGGCCTCCAGCAGCAGCGCCACGCCCCAGACCGCCGACATCCGGGTGAACGCCCGCCGGAAACCGGGGACGTCGTCGCTCAACCGGTCGATCTCCGCGCGTTTCGCCCCGCTGGATCCGGCCCGTACAGCGACGAGCACCATCGGGGTACGGCTGAAGCAGCTGAGCAGCAGGACGATCGCGGCGGTCGCGGTGGCGAAGGATTCCTTCAGCAACAGGAATTTCGCGTCCCCGGTGACCAGCGAAAGGACCAGCCCGACGCCGAGCACACCGGCCAGCAACGCGGCGAAACCGTCGAAGGCACGGTCCCGGACGGCGACCCACGCGATCCGGGCCGCCGCCACGCCCGCCCCGGCCAGGAGCGAGACCTGCTCGCTCTGCCCGGCGAGCCGCAGCCCGTAGTAGGCGGCCAGCGGGAGCGCGACGTCCCAGAGCAGCAAGGACAGCGTGGGGTTCTTGCCGCGCGCGCTCACGAGTCCCTCTCGCATTCGGCCAGGAACTTCAGGACGCGCGCGTTGACCTCGGCAGCGGATTCGCCGGCGATGGCGTGGGTCGCCGACGGCCACAGCTCGACCTGACCTCGCGACAGGAACTCACGGGCGCGGGCCGCCGCGCGGTCCGGGTTGTGGATGACGCTGCGCCCGGCGATGAGGGCCAGCACAGGCAGCCGCAGGGAGCGCAGTTGCTCGTCGGTGAACAACCTTGGTGACGGCAGGGCAATGCGGTACGTCCGCATCCCCTCGTCGATCACCCGCGCGACCGGATCCGTGGCGTCGACCTCCGCGCCGCCGGAGATCCATTCGAGGAACGATGGGCGCGCCCATCGGCCGATCCCGGGGATCGCGGCGAGCGTCGCGCGGACGACCAATCCCGCGGTCAGCCCGCCGAACGTCAGCACGGGGTCGATCACGGTGAGCGATTTCAGCCGTTCCGGCGCCCGGACGGCGAGGTTGGTCGCGAGCCAGCCACCGAACGAGTACCCGATCAGGTGCACGGACGGCAGGTCGAGTTCGGCGAGCACCGTGCTCAGCCACGCGGCCTGGTCCGCGCCGTCGCGGATCGGGGCGGTCTGTTCGCTGCGGCCGGCTTCGCCGATGAGGTCCACCGCGAAGACCTCGCCGTGCGCGAGCAGCGCGGCGAGGTTGGGTTCCCACATCACCGCGGTCCCCGCGCGGCCCGGCAGCAGCACGATCGGCGTCGCACCCGGCTGCCCGAACCGGTACACGCGCGCCACCCCGAACGCCGTCCGGACGTCGTGGATCCCGGCCGGCGCGGGCAAGGCCGCCATACCTCGTTCGTAGACGGCCTCGTACTCGGCGCGCGCCTCCGGCGAGGCGAATCCGCCCACCTTCATTCTCACCCCTCCTTTTTACGGTACGATCGGATTGTAAACAGTTGGTGAGAAGTTTGCAATCCGATCGGACTGCGAAAAGGAGTACGGGTGCCCAAACGAGTCGATCACGAAGACCGACGGCGGCAGATCGCCGCGGCCGTTCGCCGCATCGCGGCCGACCGGGGACTCGAAGGGGTGAGCCTGACCGAGGTCGCGGCCGAAGCCGGCATCTCGAAGGGGTCCGTCCAGCACTACTTCTCGTCGCGGGACGAGATGCTGCGGTACTCGACGACCACCCTGCGGGGTGGCATCGAAGAGCGCATCGCCACACCGTCCGAACCGAGCGTCCGGGACCTGCTCGTCGCTCTATTGCCTCTCGATGAAGCGGGCCGGGACCACGCGCTCGTCGCGAACGCCTTCGTGGTGCGCGCGCTCAAGGATCCGGAGATCGCCGGACACTTCCGGACCGGGCACGGTCAGCTCCGCGACGCGGTGGCGGCCCTGCTTTCCGTCGCACGGGAGGCGGGCGACCTCCTGCCCGCCACCGACCCGGTCAGGGAGGCCGACCTCCTGCTCGCGCTGGTGTCCGGCCTCGGCGACGCGGTGCTGCTCGGCTACCAGTCCGGCGACGAGGCCATCGCCCTCATCGACCTGCACCTGTCTCGGATCGCGGCCCGATGACGATCGGCCGGTTACGACTAAGGGGCCTGAGGTATCTCCCGGACGCGGCCTTGGTCGAAGGTCCGTGAAGGCCTCCTTGCCTACCCTCAAGGTAGGGAAGGAGGCCTTCACGGACCTTCGCGACGCCATCCGAAGGGTCCGGCAACACCACCTGTCCCAGCAGCCACAGCGGTCACACCTGAAGGGCCCCCTCTCCTCGACTCGGCCGAAGGAACTCGACCTTCACACCTCGCCAAGTACGTGAAGGACCCCTTCACTGCGCCTAGCGCAGTGAAGGGGTCCTTCACGTACTGCCGGAGGAAGGGCAGCGGTGGTGCGGTGGGGCTCGGCCTCGTGAGTGGTAATGACGGTTAGAACCGTCATTACCACTCACGAGGCCGATCGCTTAAGAGCGCCTGGGCCTCTTCGCGGGCTCGCAGCATCCGATCGCGCAAGGCGCCCCGTTGATCGTGCATCCCGCCGACGGGAACGGCGACAGCTTCCGCGCCGGCAGCCCCTCGGTGTGCTCCCGGACCAGTTCCACGACGAGTTCGGCGAAGCGCGGGTCGGTGTCCGGCGTCGCGGCCCGCGCGAAGCCCATGCCGTGCTCCGCGGCCCGCTCGGCGGCCTCGTTGTCGAGGTCCCAGATCACTTCGAGGTGATCGGAGACGAAGCCGACCGGGCAGACGACCACCGAGGTGACACCTTCCGCGTGCAGCGCGTCGATGTGGTCGACGATGTCCGGCTCCAGCCACGGCACCTGCGGCGGGCCGGAGCGCGACTGCCAGACGACGTCGTAGGTCTCGATCCCCGCTTCGGCGGCGACGAGGCGCGCGGCCTCGGCGATCTGACGCGAGTAACGCCGTCCGCCTTCCGACGGCGGCCCCGACGCGGTGTCGGCGGACTCGGGGACCGAGTGGGCGCAGAACACCGTGCGGGTTCCGGGCTTGTTGTCCAGCTTCGCGTGCGCGGCCCGGACCGCGTCGGCGAAGGCGGCGATGAACAGCGGGTGGTCGAAGAACTGCCGCAGCTTCACCAGTTCCGGCGCGCCGTCGCCGACCGCCGCACGGGCACGCTCGATGTCCTCGTCGTACTGACGGCAGGCGGAATAGCCGCCGTACGCGCTCGTCGGGAAGACCAGGACGCGCTGAGCGCCCGCCTCGGTGATCTCGGCGAGGGTGTCCTCGACCATCGGCCGCCAGTTGCGGTTGCCGAAATGGACGGGCAGATCGATTCCGGCGGCCGCGAGCTGCTTCTCCACCGCGGAGATCGCGTCCCGGTTGAGCCGGTTGATCGGCGAGACCCCGCCGAAGTGCTGGTAGTGCTCCGAGACCTCGAGCAGTCGTTCCCGGGGGACCCCACGGCCCCGCGTGACGTTCTCCAGGAACGGCATCACCTCGTCGGGCCCCTCGGGACCACCGAACGAAAGCCAAAGCAGCGCGTCGTAACCCACCCTGCCATCTTGCCGCTGTGGCGCCCCGCACGCTGACCCGGCCCATTTTGAACCGACCGATCCAAAACCTGGTACGGTCGTATCCATGGCCAGGCCGAAGGAATTCGACGAGCGCGCCGCGGTCGGGCGCGCCATGGACGCGTTCTGGGCACGCGGCTACGAGGGCACGTCGACACAGGCCCTCTGCGAAGCCACCGGCTTGGGCCGCAGCAGCATCTACAACACCTTCACCAGCAAGCATGAACTGTTCGTGCGCGCGCTCGATCACTACGCCGAACGCGGGATCGTGGCCAGGACGGCCCTGCTGGAGGAATCCGGTACCGGCGTCGAGCGGTTCCGCGCCCTGTTCGCGTACACGATCGACGAAGAAGCCGAACATCCCGGACGAGGCTGCCTCGTGGTCAACACGGTGGCCGAGTTCGGCGAGCGCGACGCCGAGATCAAGGCGCGGATCGACGCCGACACCCGGCGGCACCTCGCCCTGCTTTCGGCCTGCGCCAAGGAAGGGCAGCTCGACGGGACGATCGACCGCGGCCGCGACCCCGGTGCGATCGCCGAGTTCGCCCACAGCACCGTCGCCGGCCTCCGACTGATGTCCCGCCGAGGTGCCGGCCGAGCGGCGATGGAGGCCGTCGCCGCCATCGCGATGGACGCGATCGCCGCGAAGTAGACCGAAACAACCCCGTGCGCAACGCTGCCCACATTTTGGACTGATCAATACAAAACTGGAGGAAGTTCCGTGCCTTTGGCAGTCTGCGTACTCGGACTGAGCGTCTTCGCGCTCGGCACGTCCGAGTTCATGATCACCGGCCTGCTGCCGGGGATGGCGGCCGATCTGAACGTCGGCATCCCGGAGGCCGGGCTGCTCATCTCGGCCTTCGCGATCGGCATGGTCGTCGGCGCTCCCCTGCTCGCGATCGCGACCTTGAGGGTGCCGAGGCGCGCCACCCTGATGGCCCTGCTGGTCGTCTTCGGGCTCTCGCACGTCGTCGGCGCGCTGGGCTCGGGGTACGCCCTGCTCTTCGCGACGCGCGTCGTCAGCGCGGTCGCCTGCGCCGGTTTCTGGGCGGTCGCGGCGGCCACCGCCGTCGCACTGGTCCCGGTCGAGCGCCGTGGCCGCGCGCTGGCCATCCTGGTCGGCGGCCTCACCGTCGCGAACATCGCCGGCGTTCCCGCCGGGACCTTCCTCGGCCAGCACGCGGGCTGGCGGGCGGCCTTCTGGGCGGTCACGGCGCTGACCGTCGTCGCGTTGATCGGGGTCTTCGCGCTGGTCCCGGAGACACAGAACGGTCAGGACAAGACCGACGTCGCGACCGAACTGCGGCTCTACCGCGGCGGCCGGTTCTGGCTGGCACTCGGCGTGATCGCGCTCGCGCAGGCGATGATCTTCGCGACCTTCAGCTACCTCGCGCCCTTGCTGACCGAGGTCGCCGGCCTGCCGGAGAGCTGGGTGCCGGGAGTTCTGTCCCTGTTCGGGCTCGGCGCGCTGATCGGCATCACCGCCGGCGGCAGGCTCGCCGACGCGAGGCCCTTCGCGACGCTTTACGGCGGCCTCGCCGTCGCACTGGTCGCCCTGATCCTGCTCGCGCTCTCGGGCCCGGCGACCCCGCTCGCGATCTTCGCCGTGTTCCTGTTCGGCGTCGCCGGATTCGGGGTCAATCCCGCCTTGAACGTCCGCGCCTTCGCCGTGGCGGGCAACGCGCCCACCCTCGTCGGCGCGAGCACGACCGCCGCGTTCAACGTCGGCAACACGGTCGGCCCGTGGCTCGGCGGCGAGTCGATCGACGCCGGTCTCGGCTATCCCAGCGTCGCGTGGGTGAGCGTCGGGCTCGGCGCCGCCACTGTCGTCGCACTGACCTTCGCCGCCGGTGTCCAGCGCACCGACGACACCCGCCTGCTCCGTGAACCCGTTACCCAGTAAGGAGAATCATGTCCGAACGAACCCGATCCACCCTTGCCGAGTTCTTCCGCCGAATGTCCAAAGGAGACACTGACGGCGCCACTGAACTTTTTGCCGACAACGTCGCGTGGGACATCCCCGGTGCCACCGAACTCGTCCCGTGGATCGGCCCGCGCCGGAACCGGGCGGAGATCCGCGAGTTCTTCGAGCTGCTCGACAAGGGGCTCGTCAAGGACCGGTTCGACGTCGAGCGCGTCCTCGTCGACGGGCCGCACGCGGTCGCGATCGGCCGCCTGCGCTCGACGATCCGCAGCACCGGCAAGGTGATCGAGACGGCCTTCACCATCGAGTTCGAGGTGAACGACGACGGCCTGATCACCAAGTACCTGCTGCTCGAAGACTCGTGGCACGTCGCGAACGCCGTCCTCTAGCCCGCCGCCGCGGGGATGGCAGCGTCCATGATGCCGGTGGCCTGCGAGTACCGGCACCGCCACTGCCCGTCTTCGGCGCGGATGTAGGTGTCGATGTGCCGGCACTCGTGGGCGGGGATGTCGGTGCCGTCGACGCTTAGGGCGATCAGGCAGCGGTAGCGCAGCACGGCGAGCGTCTCGGACGCCAGGACATCGATCTCGGAGGTCGTTTCGAGCCGGCTGTAGGCCAGTTCGCCGGTGGTCAGACGGCGCCGGTACTCGGCCTTGTCCCAGACCGTCCCGGTCGGGTTGCACAGCTGGTAGGCGGGGTCGTGCAGCGCGTCGAATACGGCCGTGTCGACGGCGAGCAGCGCCTCGACTCGCTGCTGTTCCAGCTGGGCGAGGTGGCTTGTGAGACTTTCGGACATGGCCGCAACCCTAGTGCCCCCGCCGATGAAGGCCTCTTCCCTCGGCTGAGCCGAGGGAAGAGGCCTTCACGGGCTTGAAAGACCTAGAAACCGGTGGCGTGCAGGCCGCCGTCGACCATGATCATCGAGCCGGTGGTGGCGGGCAGCCAGTCCGACAGCACGGCGCAGACGGACTTCGCCGTCGGGTCCGGGTCGGAGCTGTCCCAGCCGAGCGGCGCGCGGTCGCCCCAGCCGTTCTCCAGGTCGGCGAAACCGGGGATCGACTTCGCGGCCATGGTCTTCATCGGGCCGGCGCTGACCAGGTTGACCCGGATGCCCTGCGGGCCCAGATCCCGCGCCAGGTACCGGTTCACCGACTCCAGCGCCGCCTTCGCCACGCCCATCCAGTTGTAGGCGGGCCACGCGACGCGCGCGTCGAAGTCCATGCCGACGATCGACGAACCGCGCGAGAGCAGCGGCAGCGTCGCGACCGCGAGCGCCTTGAAGGAGTACGCCGAGACGTCGACGGCCACCTTCACGTCCTCGCTCGGGGCGTCCAGGAACGGCGCGCCGAGGCAGGACTGCGGGGCGAACCCGATCGAGTGCAGCACGCCGTCGAGCCCGTCGACGTGCTCACGCACGCGGTCGGCGAGCGAGTCGAGGTGCTCCTGGTTGGTGACGTCCAGCTCCAGCACCGGCGCCTCCTCGGGGAGACGCTTGGCGATGCGCTCGACGAGCGACAGCCTGCCGAAGCCGGTGAGCACGACCTTCGCGCCCTCCTGCTGCGCGATCTTGGCCGCGTGGAACGCGAGCGAGGCGTCGGTGATGACGCCGGTGATCAGCAGGCGCTTGCCTTCGAGCAGTCCTGGCACGGGACCTCCAGTCCGGAGTGGGTTTGCGATCGGTACGGGAAAAACGGGGACGTCAGTGGCCCATGCCGAGGCCGCCGTCGACCGGCAGCACCGCGCCGTTGACGTAACCGGCCTCTTCGGAGGCGAGGTAGCGGACGGCGGCGGCGATCTCCGACGGCTCGGCGTACCGGCCGGAGGGGACCTGGGCGAGGATCTCCTTCTTGCGGTCCTCGCCGAGCTCGTCGGTCATGTCCGTGGCGACGAAGCCCGGCGCGATGACGTTCGAGGTGATGTTGCGCGAGCCCAGCTCACGCGCGAGCGAGCGGGCGAGACCGACGAGACCGGCCTTGCTCGCCGCGTAGTTGACCTGACCGGCGGACCCGGTGAGCCCGACGACGGACGAGATGAAGATGTAGCGTCCCCACTTGCCGCGCAGCATGCCGCGGGAAGCGCGTTTGGCGACCCGGTACGCGCCGGTGAGGTTGGCGTCGACCACGCGGGTGAACTGCTCCTCGCTCATGCGCATGAGGAGGGTGTCGTCGGTCATGCCGGCGTTCGCGACGAGGACCTCGACCGGGCCCTGGTGCTCCTCGACGAGCTTGAAGGCGGCGTCGATCTGCTCGGCGTCGGTGACGTCGGCCTGCACCCCGAAGAGGCCTTCGGGCGCGCCGGAACCGCGGTGCGTGATCGCGACCTTGTGCCCCTGCGCCGCGAGGTCCTTCGCGATCGCCAAACCGATGCCGCGGTTGCCGCCGGTGACCAGTACCGACCGTCCCACAGAGCTCTCCTCGCCTCGTCTTTTCGCGCTGACGGCACTGAGGTTATCGGCTCGCCAGGTTCGCGCCGGAGCCGCGCCACCCCTACCTCCGGGTAACCGCGACCGTCCTAAGCGGATGTTAGGAAGCGCGCCGAAACCTTGCCCGGCCGTCACGGATTGTTCACCGTGAGCCGGAACACAGGAGGTCAAAGATGACAACCCGGATCGGCGAATCCACGCCGCCCGTGAGCGAACGTCGAGTCGTCGGCAACGTGCTGCGCGGCTCGATCGGCAACCTGGTCGAGTGGTACGACTGGTACGCCTACGCCGCTTTCACCACGTACTTCGCCAAGTCCTTCTTCCCCACCAAGGACACGACGGCGGCCTTCCTCGGCACCGCGGCGGTGTTCGCCGTCGGCTTCCTCATGCGGCCGCTCGGCGGCTGGATGCTCGGCCGGTTCGCCGACCGGTTCGGGCGACGAAGCGCACTCGTGCTTTCCGTCACGTTGATGGCGGCGGGGTCGCTGATGATCGCGCTGACCCCGACCTACGCCACGATCGGGATCGCCGCGCCGATCCTGCTGCTGGTGGCCCGGCTCATCCAGGGCCTCTCGGTCGGCGGCGAGTATTCGACCTCCGCGACCTATCTGTCCGAAGTGGCCACGCCGGGCAAACGCGGTTTCTACTCCAGCTTCCAGTACGTGACGCTGTACGGCGGCCAGTTGCTGGCGCTCGGCCTCCAGCTGCTGCTGCAGGCCATCCTGACCGAGCAGCAGCTGACCTCGTGGGGCTGGCGGATCGCCTTCGTCGTCGGCGCGCTCGCCGCCGTCGTGGTGATGGTCCTGCGCCGCGGGATGGACGAGTCGGCCAGCTTCGAGGAGGCCAAGGCCTCCGGCACCGGCAAGGACGCGGGCGACAAGGGCACGCTGCGGGCGCTGATCAAGTACCCCAAGGAGATCGCGCTCGTCGTCGGCCTCACCCTCGGCGGCACGGTGTCGTTCTACACCTTCGCCACCTACAGCCAGAAGTTCATGGAGAACACCGCGGGCATCCCGCGCCGGACGGTGACGCTGATCCTGTTCTGCGCGATACTCGTCGCCGCGATCCTGCAGCCGTTCGCGGGCAAGCTGTCCGACCGGATCGGCCGTCGCCCGCTGCTGATGTTCTTCGGGATCGCGGGCACCCTGCTGACCGTCCCGATCATGACGCTGATGGGCGGGACGAAGGAGCCGGTGCTCGCCTTCCTGCTGATGCTGGCCGGCCTGGTGATCGTCACCGGGTACACCTCGATCAACGCGATCGTGAAGGCCGAGCTGTTCCCGACGAAGATCCGCGCGATCGGCGTCGGCCTCCCCTACGCCCTCACCGTGGCGATCTTCGGCGGCACGGCCGAGCTCATCGCGCAGGCACTGAAGGGGGCCGGCCACGAATCGGTGTTCTTCTACTACGTCGCGGGCTGTGTCCTGGTGTCGCTCATCGTGTACGGCACAATGCGGGAAACCTCGAAGACCTCGGAGCTGGACAAGAAGAAGCAGCCCGAGCCCGAGCTCGTGTCCGGCCGCGAAGGCTAGGCGGGAAGGTGTGGCCGTGCGGGTGCTGCTCGTCGAGGACGACGCCGGTGTCGCCGACGCGCTCGCCGAAGCGCTGCAAACGCGCGGCCACACCGTCTCCCACGCGATCCGCGGCAGCGACGCGCTGCACCGGCATCGCGCGGCCGACGTGATCCTGCTGGATCTCAACCTGCCCGACATGCACGGGCTCGACGTGCTCAGGAAGGTCCGGCAGGTCTCGCCGGTGCCGGTGCTCGTGCTCACCGCGAGCGGGGACGAACGGTCCGTGGTGCGCGGGCTTCGGCTCGGCGCCGACGACTACCTGACCAAACCCGTCCGGCTGGCCGAACTGCTGGCGCGGATGGACGCGGTCGTCCGCCGCGCCGCCGTCTCCGCCACGCCGCAGGACGGCGTCGTCCGTGTCGAGGACGTCGAGATCGACCTCGGCGCGCGGCGCGTGCTGGTCGGCGGGACCGACATCGGGCTCACCGCCAAGGAGTTCGCCGTGCTGGCCGTGCTCGCCGCCCGGCCGGGCACCGCGGTGAGCCGTCAGCAGCTGATGGACGAGGTCTGGGGCGACGCGTACCTGGCCGTCTCCCGTTCGCTCGACGTGCACCTGACCCAGCTGCGCGCGAAGCTCGACAGGCCGGGATTGCTGACCACGATCCGGGGTTTCGGCTACCGGCTCGGCCGGGACTGACCGGTGCGCACCCGGCTGCTGGTCGTCCTCGTCGCGCTCGCGCTGACCGTGGTCGCCGCGTTCGCGATCCCGCTGTTCGGGTCGACCGCCGCGCAGCGGACCCAGCAGTTGGTGATCGCCCGCAACGCCGACGTCGACAGGTTCGTCGTCCTCGCCCAGCAAGCCGTCGACGCCGCCGATCCGGCCGCGCTGGCGGTCGACGCCCAGCGGTATTCGTCGTTATACGGCGAGGCCGTCGTGGTGGTCGACGCGCGCGGGGTGCCGCTGGTGGAGACCGGCGGGATGACGGCCGCGGAACCGGTGGTCCGCTCGCTCGTCGAGGCCGCGCTGCGCAACCAGCCCGCCAAAGGCCCCGAACAGCTGAGCCCGTGGTCGGCCGATCCGGTCCATTTCGCCCGTCCGGTCGGCACCGGGACCCGGGTGGCCGGCGTGGTGGTGCTTCGCGCGTCGGTGACCACGGCGGCGGCCGACGTCGCCGCCCGCTGGTCCGCGATCGTCGCGGGCGCGGTACTGGTCGCGGCGGTGTTCGTGCTGCTCGCGGTCCTGCTGGCGCGCTGGATGGTGCGGCCGCTGCACGAACTGGAGACCGGCGTGCAGGCGGTGACCGAAGGGCATCGCGCCCAGGTTCCCGACCGGGCCGGGCCCCGTGAGCTGCGTTCGCTCGCGACGTCCTTCAACCGGATGTCCGACGCCGTCGTCGAAGCGTCCGAACAGCAGCGGCGGCTCGTCGCGGACGCCTCGCACCAGCTGCGGAATCCCATGGCCGCCCTGCGGTTGCGCGTGGATTCGCTGGCCGCGCAGGTCGACGGGGACGGCCAGCGGGCCTACCGCGCGACGGTCGCGGAGGTCGAACGGCTGGAGTCCCTGCTCGACGGCCTGCTCGCGCTGGCACTCGCCGAAAGCGCCGCGACCCGGCTCGCCGCCGGTGAATCCGGTGACGAACCCTGCGATCTCCCGGCCGTGCTGGCCGAACGGGTCGACGCGTGGCGGCCCTCCGCCGAAGACGCGGGCGTGAGCCTCGCGGCGTCGGAAGGCCACGACGAGCCGGTGACGGTGCGGTGCGAGGAAAGCGAACTGGCCCAAGTGCTGGATGTCCTGCTGGACAACGCGGTGCACTACGCCGGACGCGGCGCCACGATCACCACCGGCTACGAAACCGGCGACACGACAGCGACACTCTTCGTGTCCGACAACGGTCCCGGGCTGTCCGAAGAGGACCGGGAGCGCGCGACCGAACGGTTCTGGCGGGCCGGGGGCGACGGCGCGCCACGCGGCACGGGCCTCGGCCTCGCGATCGCGAGCCAGCACGTGCTCGCCAGGGGCGGGAAGCTCGAACTGCGTGAGGCGAAACCGCACGGGCTCGAGGTCCGCGTCGAACTTCCTCTCGCGGCAGGGGAAAAGGCATGACGGTCACCAGGCGCACCGCGCTCCTCGCCGGGCTCGCGACGATCGCCGGATGTTCGGCCACGGGCTATCAGGGCCCGGAGCGTGAGGTCTTCATCGCGGCGGGCGAGAGCGGCGGGTTCTATCTCGCCTTCGCGGAACTCCTCGCCCAGCGACTGAACCGGGCGGAACCACGGCTGCGGGCGACCGCCGTCGCCACCGAAGCCAGTGTCGAGAACCTGCGGCGGCTACGGGACGGCCGGGCCGATCTCGGACTCGTCCTCGGAGACGTCGCCGAGTCCGCCTTCGCCGGCGCGGAGCCGTTCTCCGTGCCGATCGCGTTCTCGGCCATCGGCCGCGTCTACGAGAACTACCACCAGCTCGTCGTCCGGGTGGACGGCGGCGTGCGCTCGCTCGCCGATCTGACCGGGCGGCCGGTCGCGATGGGCGCGAGCGGATCCGGCGTCGCGGTGTTCAGCACGCGCCTTTTCGCCCGCGCCGGGGTCCCGGTGAGGGCCAGGAACCTGCTTTTGGGTGAAGCGATCAACGCTCTGGCGGCCCACGAGGTCGACGCGCTGCTCTGGTCCGGCGGGATCCCGACGCCCGCGCTCACCGAACTGAACCGGACCACCCCGATCACCCTTCTCCCCCTCGACACCCATCTGCCCGCCCTGCGCGCCGGCTACGGCCCGGTCTACGACCAGGTCCACGTCCCGGCGCAGGCCTATCAGGGCGTGGGCGAGCTGCGGACGATCGGCGTCGCGAACCTGCTGCTGGCGGCCCCTTCCCTGCCCGACGACGTCGCCGCGGCGGTGACGCGGGTGCTGGCCGGGCACGCCGCCGATCTCGTCCCGGCGGCCGCGGTGGGGACGCAGTTCCTCGACGTCCGGACGCTGATCGGCACCGGCAAGGTCCCGCTGCATCCCGGGGCCGCCTCGGCCTACCGTGCCCTGCACGGGTGATCCGGGCTCCATCTTCAGAGGGATGCGCGTCGCACCGGGGCGCTGCCATGGTCGGAAACAGGCGGCCGTCGGGCCGCCCCGATCCGGAAGGTCTCCAGCAGTGGACGAATTCATGCGGTCGTCGCGACAGGGTCCAGTGGGGACAGTGTCGTCGAGACGCACCAGGCTGGCGCGGGGTTCGGCGCTGATCGCGGGCCTCGCGCTCGCGGGCGGGCTCGCCACGGCGGCCCCCGCCGTCGCGGCCGACCAGGCCGAACTCACCGCACCGGCCCTCACCGGCCACCACGAGGTCGGCACGACCGACCTCCACCTCGTCGACCCGTCCCGGCCCGACCCGTGGAAACCGGAGCGGCGCCGGGAACTCATGGTCACCGTCACCTATCCGGCGGACCGGTTCGCCGACGGACCGCGCGCTCCGTGGCTCACGCCGGGGATGAGCGCCGTCATCGACCAGGCGCTGTCCGGCGACGACTATCTCGGCCTCCCGGTCGGCTCCATCGACTGGGCGTCGGCGAAGCGGCGGGCCGAGATCGGCGTCCCCGCGGCGCACGGCGCGCCCAAGCCGGTCGCGCTCTTCTCCCCCGGTTTCGGCGGGCCGCGGGAGACGTATACGGCGATCGTCGACGATCTGGCCAGCCGCGGCTACGTCGTCGTCTCGCTCTCGCACACCTACGAAAGCGCCGCTGTCGAATTCCCCGGCGGTCGGCTCGAAACGGCTCTCCCGCCGGGCGAGGGACCCGAGTTCATGAAGAAGGCGCTCGACGCACGCGTCGGTGACTTCCGATTCGTTCTGGACCAGCTCGCGAAGATCACCCGTGGCGAGAATCCCGACGCGGAGAAGCGGCAGCTCCCCCGCGGCCTCGGCTGGTCGCTCGACCTGTCCCGGGTCGGTGCCTACGGGCACTCCTACGGCGGATTCACCTCTGGCGAAACGATGGTGCACGACCGCAGGATCGACGCCGGGATCAACTTGGACGGCGCGATGGCGACCGCGTTCGGCTACCCGCCGGGCAGTGCCTACGTGCCCGGCGAAGTCACGAAACGCGGTCTCGACCGGCCGTTCCTGCTGATGGGCGCCGAGGGTGTCGACGAGAACGGCAAACCACTCGAGCACACGCACCGGCAGCCCGACTTCGACCGCAGCTGGGCGGATTTCTGGGCCAACCAGCGAGGCTGGAAGCGGGACCTGCTGCTGCGCGGTGGAAGCACGCACATGGCGTACAGCGATCTCCAGGTCGTGGTGCCGCAGCTCGGCTCGCGGGTGGCGCCGGAGAAGCGTGAGGCGGTCATCGGCACGATCGATCCCCGCCGTTCGCTGGCCGCGCAACGGAACTACATCGGCGCGTTCTTCGATCTGCACCTGAAGGGCCGCGACCGGCATCTGTTCGACGGCGAGTCGCCGCGCCACCCGAACATCGACTTCATCGAGTGAGCCGGGACGATTCGGGCGTCTTGCGAAGGGTCGTGCGTGGTTGGAACCAGGGGTGGCTTGGTTTCGGCTGCACCAGCAGCCACGACAATGGCGCGTGAAGGACTCCAGTCAGGCGCTCACGTGATGTCGTGAAGGGCCCCTTTGAGACGATGAAGGTCTCAAAGGGGCCCTTCACGACATCACGTGAGCGCCTGACTGGAGTCCTTCACGCGCCATTGTCGTGGCNCGACAATGGCGCGTGAAGGACTCCAGTCAGGCGCTCACGTGATGTCGTGAAGGGCCCCTTTGAGACGATGAAGGTCTCAAAGGGGCCCTTCACGACACAAGAGCTCGACGCCAGGCCATCGGAATCACCGAACGAGCCGCCCACTCATCCTCGAACCAAGGGAAGAAGCCCTTCACGTAGGTTGGAACCGTGACCGAGCCACGGAAACCGATCGTCGAAATGCCGCTGCGCGTGCGCTATCACGAATGCGACGGGCAAGGCATCGTCTTCAACGCGCACTACCTCGCCTATGTGGACATGGCCATGTTCGAAGTGGAGAAAGTCCTCTTCGGCTCACACCAGGAAGCGCTGGCCCGCGGTGTCGACGTCGTCGTCGCCGAATCCAGCCTCCGCTACCGCGCGCCCTGCCGCTACGACGACGAACTGGTCGTGGCCGTGTACCTGGACCACCTCGGGACGACCTCGCTGATCATCGACTTCGAGATCACCCGCGGCGGCGACCTGTGCACCGAGGTGAAGACCCGGTACGTCTTCGTCGATCCGAAGACGCTCAAGAAGGCGGCGCCACCCGCGTCGGTGCGCGAGGTGTACGCCGCCCTCCTGCCCGCTCAGGCGGACTGAACGCCGGGCCGCCGGTCTTCGACGACGTAGCTGGCGCGCGTGCTGATCGGCGCGCCGGGGGTGTTGACGAACGGCACCACCCGGAAGTCGCTCCGCCAGCGCTGCCGGTTGACGTTGACCCGGACGTACCCGCGCTGGCTGTTGAAGAACTTCATGTGGGGGTTGGCCTTCAGCAGGTTCTCACCGGCCGGCGTCATGTCGGCGCCGTTGCCGCCGCTGGTGATCGACGTCCCGACGAACTCGCTCGCCACGGTGGGCGAATCGGGGTCGGTGAAGTCGCGCTTGAGGTCCCAGGCGTAGTTCTGGTGCCGGTCGCCGGTGATGACCACCAGGTTCCGCACCCCGCGGTCCTGCGCCGCGGTGAGCACGCGGTCGCGGTCGGCGACGTAGCCGTCCCACGGGTCGAGGTGGACGTTCGTCGCCTCGCCCGCGTCGGTGTCGGTCTGGCCCATGGGCGCCTGGTTGCCGAGGATCTGCCACCGCGCGCGGGACCGGGAGAAGCCGTCGAGCAGCCAGTTCCGCTGCTCCGAGCCGAGCAGGGTGCGGTTCTCGTCGAACCGTTCCGTGCAGTTCGCCGACTGGCCGTCACCGCACGGCTGGTCGTCGCGGTACTGCCGGGTGTCGAGCATGGTGAAGTCGGCCAGCGTGCCGTAGCTCAGCCGCCGGTGGAGACGCGCGTCCGGCCCCTTCGGCAGCTGGGCGATGCGGTACGGCAGGTGCTCGTACATCGCCTGGAACGCCTCGGCCCGCCGCTGCCGGAACACTGCGCGGTCCTGGTCCGGTTCCTTGTCGATCTGCGAGATGTCGCCCGCCCAGTTGTTCTCCACCTCGTGATCGTCGTTGACGTGGATCCACGGGAAGGCGGCGTGCGCGGCCATCAGCGGCGCTTCGGACTTGTAGAGCGCGTACTGGAGCCGGTAGCGGGCCAGGTCGAAGGTCTCGCCCTTGAACTGCGGCCCCACCGGCGTTCCGCGGCCGACACCCGTGACACCGCTTTCGTAGAGGTAGTCGCCAAGGTGCACGACCAGGTCGAGATCCTCCGCCGCCATGTGGTCGTACGCGGTGAAGTGCCCGGCCTCCCAGCTCTGGCAGGACGCGAACGCGAAGTTCAGCTCGCGCGGCGACGACCACGCGACCGGCGCCGTGCGGGTGCGCCCGACCGGCGAGATCTCGCCACCCGTGCGGAAACGGTAGAAGTACTCGTGGTCCGGCGCGAGGCCGTGGACCTCGGGGTGCACGGAGTGACCGAGTTCGGGCGTGGCGACCACGGATCCGCGGCGGACGACGGCGCGGAAACGCTCGTCGAGCGACACTTCGTACTCGACACGGACCGGCGTCCGCGGCATACCGCCGAAGCCGTCGGCCTCGTACGGCTTCGGCGCGAGCCTGGTCCAGAGCACGACACCGCCGGGCAACGGGTCGCCCGAAGCGACACCGAGGGTGAACGGGTTACCGGCACCGCTCGCGAGCGGCATCGCGCCGGCGGCGTTCCAGGCACCGGTCCCCAGCAGGACTGCGGCCGCGCCGGCGGAGCCATATCCGAGGAAGCGACGCCGCGACAGGGGGTGAGGGAGCGAAGGCATGAAGCCCTCCTGTGGTGGGATGGTCACGGGCGGGCCTCATGCTCGTCCGGCTTGATGGCCGCCCGGCCGCGCTCAGGCGAAGCGCCCGTGAACGAAAGACGATCAACCCTCGTGTTCCGCATCCTGTTCTACCGCCCGGAAATCCCGCCCAACACGGGTAACGCGATCCGCTTGACCGCGAACACCGGCTGCGAGCTCCACCTGGTGAAGCCGCTCGGTTTCACGCTGGAGGACAAGCAGTTGCGGCGAGCCGGGCTCGACTACCACGACCTCGCACGCGTCCACGTGCACGCGGATCTCGACGCGGCTTGGGCGGCTTTGCTGCCCGCCCGGGTCTACGCGTTCAGCGCTTCGGCGACGCGGCTGCACACCGACGTCGCGTACCAGCCCGGGGACGTCCTGATGTTCGGGCCGGAGTCGGCGGGGCTGCCCGCCGAGATCCAGGAGTCCCCGCAGGTGACCGACCGGGTGCGACTGCCGATGCTGCCGTCGAGCCGGTCGCTGAACCTGTCGAACACCGCGGCGATCAGCGTCTACGAGGCCTGGCGGCAGAACGGCTTCGCGACCCCGTAGCTCCCGGCTCTGGCGCACCGCCGTGCCGCGAAAGCCACTTTCGGGACATCAGACGTCGCGAAAGTGGCTTTCGCGACGTCGACGCGCGGCCGCCGGCCAGTCTGGGGCAAGACACTAAGGCAGTCTCTGCCCCAAGAACAGCGAAGCCGCGGCACCGATCATCAGCACCAAGGTCCCGAGAATCACCCAAGGACGGCTCGCGTCCGCGTCCTTGAGCTCGTACCCGATCTGCTCACCGAGGTCGTCGTACACGCGTTTCAGTTCTTCGGCGCTGGCCGCCTTGTAGAAGTCGCCACCCGAAAGCCGCGCGATCTCCTCCAGCGACTCGACGTCGACCTTGACTTCCTGCGGTTTGCCGTCGATGTCGACCGAACCGTGCGTGGTCCCGAACGCGATCGACGAGATCGGCACCTGGGCCTGCTTCGCCGCCTGCGCCGCCGTGTAGCCGCCTCGCGGGGCGTACAGGTCGTCCGGAACGGTCTGCTTGCCGTCACTCATCAGGACGATCCGGGCGGGAGGCGGACCCTCCGCGCCGCCCACGATCGCCGAGAAGCTCTCGATCGACTGCAAGGCGGCGAAAATCCCTTCACCGGTGGCCGTCGACTGCGCCAGCTTCAGATTGTCGATCGCCTTCACCACGCCGCCGCGGTCGGTGGTCGGCGCGACCAGCACGGTCGCCGTCCCCGCGAAGGAGATCAGCCCGAGGTTCACCCCCGGCGTCATGTTCTGCGCGAACGAACGCGCCGACTCTTGGGCCGCCTTCAGCCGGGTCGGGGCGACGTCGGTCGCCTCCATCGACAGCGAGGTGTCGATCACCAGCATCACGGTGGCCCGGTTGCGGGGCACCTTCTGCTCGGCCGTCGGCCCGGCGAGCGCGACGGTGAGCACCAGCAGCGAAAGCACGATCAGGATGGCGGGAACGTGCCGCACCCACCCCTGGCTCTTCGGCGCGACCTTCTCCAGCAGTTCCAGGTTGGCGAACCGCATGGTGCGCTTGCGCCGTGCGCGCTGGGAAAGCACGTAGCCCACGGCCACCGCGGCGACCACCAGCAGCAGCAGGAACCACCACGGCGAGGCGAATCCGGTGAGGCTCACGCGACACCACCGGACCAGCGGCGCTTGCGGGCCACCACGAACCGGACCATGTCCGCGATCCAGTCCGAATCGGTGCGCAGCACCAGATGCGCGGCACCGGCGCGGCGCAGCGCGGCCGCGACCTCCTGCCGGTGAGCGTGCGCCGCGGCGCCGAATTCCTTGCGCAGCAAGGCCGAAGCGTGCACTTCGCGCTGTTTCCCTGTCTCCGGGTCGGCCAGCACGACGGTGCCCACGTCGGGCAGGTCGATGTCGCGCGGGTCGAGGACTTCGATGGCGATGAGGTCGTGGTGCCCGCCGAGCGCGCGCAGCGGCCGCTGCCATTCGGTGTCGCCGAGGAAGTCGGAGATCACGACGGCGAGCCCGCGACGGCGGGGCGGGCGCCGCAGCTTCTCCAGCGCCGCGGCGAGATCCCCGCGGACACCTTCTTCGGCACGCGGGGTCTCGGCGAGCTTGCGGACCAGCCCCCGCGCGTGCGGGAGCCCGCCGCGCGCCGGGATCCGCGTGATGCTGCCGGCCCCGTTGGAGACGAGCGCGCCGATCCGGTTGCCGCCACCGCCGGTGAGGTGGGCGACCGCGGCCGTCGCGCAGACGACCAGGTCGCGCTTCTCGCACAGCGCGGTGCCGAAGTCGAGGCTCGCGGACACGTCCGCCACCAGCCACGTCTCCAGTTCACGGTCGGCGACGGTCTCCCGGATGTGCGGGCTCGTCGTCCGCGCGGTGACCGCCCAGTCCATCCGGCGGACGTCGTCACCGGGCTGGTACGGCCGGGCCTCCCCCGGTTCCGAGCCGGGCCCGGGCACCAGGCCGAGATGGTTTCCCTGCAGCAGGCCGTCGAGACGGCGGCGCACGTCGAGTTCGAGCGTGCGCAGGCCCGCCTCCATCCGCTCCCCGCGGAGTACCGGCGGAGCCCAGGAAGGACGTTCGCCCTTCTCGTTCTTCACGCTTCCCTACCTGACCGGCGCGCCGGCCGGGACCGGGCCGCCCTGCCCGGCGCCGCCCTGCGGACGGGCCGAGACCTGCGGCAACGGCACGGTCTGCAGCACCCGCGTGATGATGTGGTCGATGGGCACGCCGTCGGCGAGCGCGTCGTAGGACAGCACGAGCCGGTGACGCAGGACGTCCGGGACGACGTCGACTACGTCCTGCGGCAGCACGTAGTCCCGGCCGCGGACCAGTGCCAGCGCACGGGCGGCGGCGATGATGCCGAGGCTGGCGCGCGGCGAGGCACCGTAGGACACCCAGCCCGCGACGTCGGCGAGGCCGTGGTCGTTCGGCGTACGGGTGGTGAGCACGAGTCGGACGACGTAGTCGACCAGCGCGTGGTGCACGAAGACCTGCGAAGCGACGTTCTGCAGCCGCACCAGTTCGGCCGGGGTCAGCACCTCTTGCGGGGTGGGCGGGGTGACGCCCATCCGGTAGATGATCTCCCGCTCCTCCTCGGCCGTCGGGTACTCGACGACGATCTTGAAGAGGAAGCGGTCACGCTGCGCCTCGGGCAGTGGGTACACACCCTCGTTCTCGATCGGGTTCTGCGTGGCGAGCACGAGGAACGGGTCGGGCATCGGGAAGGTCTGGCCGCCGATCGACACGTGCCGCTCGGCCATCACCTCGAGCATCGCCGACTGCACCTTCGCCGGCGCGCGGTTGATCTCGTCGGCGAGCACGAAGTTCGCCACCACCGGACCGAGTTCGACGTCGAACCGCTCCGCGCCCTGGCGGTAGATCCGGGTGCCGAGGATGTCGGCGGGGACGAGGTCCGGGGTGAACTGCACCCGCGAGAACGAACCGCCGACCACGCGCGCGAAGGTCTCGACGGCGAGCGTCTTCGCGACACCGGGAACGCCTTCGAGCAGGAGGTGCCCCCTGGCCAGCAGGCCGACCAGCATCCGCTCGACCAGCCTGTCCTGGCCGACGATGATCCGCTTGACCTCGAACACGGTCCGCTCAAGCAACTGGGCGTCCCGCGCCGGCGTTCCGGGCTGCTGCTGCGCGCCGTCGGCGTAGCCGGGCTCGGTCACTGTGCCTCCTGTGTTCCCCGCTTGCGTACATGCGTCCGGATGTGACCGTAGTGGTCGGTGACACAGCCGTTCGTGACGGTAGCCAACCCGATCAGCGGTATGACGGCTGTGAAGCTCTAGGAGAGCCGGTCCAGATCCTCGGGCGTGTCGATGTCGTCGCTTTCGCCCGGTTCCTCGGGCACCTCGACGATTTCCAGCCCGCCCAGCGTCCGCCGCAGGGACGCGTTCTCCACCGTCTCCGGCAGAGCGCCGCGCAGTGCCTCCGCACGCCAGGCGCCGAGCAGCCATTGCCGCTCCCCTGAGGCGTCGACAAGCACCGCGCCCGCGGCCGGCCCGAGGCCGGCCAGCAACCTGTCCACAGTGGACTTCCGGACGCCCGCGAGATCACCGGCCAGCACCACGACGAGCTCCGTGCGCACCAACGCGAGCCCGGCGGCCAGCGCGGCCACCGGTCCCGTTCCGGGCGAGGACTCCCTTGTCCAGACGACGTCGCCGAATCCAGGCCGTTCCGGGCCGACGACGATCACCGGATCGGCGTCCGCGAGCGCGGCCAAAGCCCTGGCCAGCAACGGTTTTCCGCCGACGGGGAGCGCGGGTTTGTCCACACCGGACAGGCGGCGCGCGGCGCCGCCCGCCAGCACGATCCCCGCGTAGGGCACGCTCAGCCGATCAAGCGGGTCGCGTACGGCATGATGCCGCCGTAGCGCACCGGCGCGATGCGGACCCGCAGACCGGACTGCGGCGCCTCGACCATCTGCCCGTTCCCGAGGTACATCGCGACGTGGTGGATGCCCCGCGCGCTGCCGCCCCAGAAGAGCATGTCACCGCGGCGCATCTGGGACAGCGGCACCTTCCGCCCGGCGTTGTACTGATAACCGCTGTAGTGCGGGAGCGACTTCACCCCGGCGAACGCGTAGATCATCAGGCCCGAGCAGTCGAAGCCGATCTTGTTGTAGTCGCCGTAACGGTCCGCCGTGCCACCGTCGCGGATACCGCGCGTCGGCCCGGACGTGTTGCCACCGCCCCAGGCGTACACCACTCCGAGCTGGGACAGGGCCCGCCGGACGACGGCTTCGACGCTCGCCCCGGCGGGGGCGGACTGGACGGGCCTGCCGGTCGGACGCCCACCGCCGCCCTGACCGGGGCTGGGCCTCGACGCGGCGAGAGCGGCCTGACGGGCACGTTCCTCGTCCTCGCGGGCCTTCTGCGCCTTCCAGTCCTCGTAACGCTGCCGCTGCCCCTGCAGGCCGCTGACCTTCTGCTGCGCTTCGAAAAGCTGCTTCTCGACGCTCGCCCGGTCGGCTTCGAGCTTCTGGTTCTGCGCGGCCTGGGTGTCCTGCGCGTGCTGCGCGGCGCTCTGCGCGTTGTCGGCCTCGTGCTTGGCCGCGTCGGCCGCGCGCTTGCGCTCCTGCGCGATCTCCAGCTTCTTGCGCGCGGTCGCGTCTTTGTTGGACTTGTCCGTCTGCGCGCGCTTCATCGTGTCGAGCGCGTTGAGCCTGCTACCGCCGACCGCGTCGAGCATCTGGGCGCGGCCGAGCAGCTCCTTCGGGCTGTTGGCCGTCAGGTAGGCCGAAACCGAGCCGATCTTGCTGCCCTGCTGGAAGCTGGCGGCGGCGAACCGGTCGAGGTCGGCGCGGGCCTTGTCGATGGCGGCCTGCGCGGCGTCGGATTCGGTGCGCGCGGCCTTCGCGTCGCGATCGGCCTGGGCGGCTTCGTCCTGCGCGGTCTCCGCGTCGACCCTCGCCTTGTTGGCCTCTTCCATCTTCAGCTGGACGTCGTCGTTGAGCTGGGCGAGCTTCGACTCGGCCTGGGCCAGCTGGTTCGTGAGCCTGCCGACGTCACCCGCCTTGGCGTTGGCCTCGGCCTTGCTGGAGTTGATCTCGGAGTCGCTCGGGTTCGGCGGGGGCGGCGGTACCGCGATGGCGGTACCCGTCACCCCGAGCAACAGGGCGATTCCCAGCGCACCGATGGTCGCGCCACGGCGGGCACCGGCCCCAGACCCGGTTTCACCACGCACGATCCACCCACCTCCCGATCTTGAACAACGACCTCACTGTGCCACTGCCGTCACAGCATTACCAGAAGCACCACCAGGAACTTACACACCGTAGGCACCATTTCCCCTCAACGGGGGACGAACAGACGAACGCTTCGTCACTCGAACGGCCGCAGGTGGATGAGACCTTCGTGACGCGCGTGTCGGCTTGCCAGGTAAAAAGGACGGGCGTACTGTTTGAAGAGACGAACGAGGTGTGCCATCCCGCGTCCGGACCTACGGTGGGGGTGCGCAAGACTCGCTCCCGGCCGACCCGAACGGCCTGGAGAACTCACCGAACTGACCCGCCACTGGAGTTAGAAGTGACCGCACCCGCCAGCAAGGACAGCTTCGGCGCCAAAGACACGCTGAAGGTGGGCGACGCCTCGTACGAGGTGTTCCGCCTGAACAAGGTCGAGGGCTCCCAGCGCCTTCCCTACAGCCTCAAGATCCTGCTCGAGAACCTGCTGCGGACCGAGGACGGCGCGAACATCACCGCCGACCACATCCGCGCGCTCGGCAACTGGGACGCCAAGGCCGACCCGTCGATCGAGATCCAGTTCACGCCCGCCCGCGTGATCATGCAGGACTTCACCGGTGTCCCCTGTGTCGTCGACCTCGCCACCATGCGCGAGGCCGTCACCGACCTCGGCGGCGACCCGGACAAGGTCAACCCGCTCGCCCCCGCCGAGCTGGTCATCGACCACTCCGTCATCATCGACGTCTTCGGCCGCGCCGACGCCTTCGAGCGCAACGTCGAGATCGAGTACGAGCGCAACCGCGAGCGCTACCAGTTCCTGCGCTGGGGCCAGGGCGCCTTCGACGAGTTCAAGGTCGTCCCGCCGGGCACCGGCATCGTGCACCAGGTCAACATCGAGCACCTCGCGCGCACGGTGATGGCCCGCAACGGCCAGGCGTACCCCGACTCCTGCGTCGGCACCGACTCGCACACCACCATGGTCAACGGTCTCGGCGTGCTGGGCTGGGGCGTCGGCGGCATCGAGGCCGAGGCCGCCATGCTGGGCCAGCCGGTCTCCATGCTCATCCCGCGCGTCGTGGGCTTCAAGCTCACCGGCGAGATCCCGACCGGCGTGACCGCCACCGACGTCGTGCTCACCATCACCGAGATGCTGCGCAAGCACGGTGTGGTCAGCAAGTTCGTCGAGTTCTACGGCGAGAGCGTCGGCGCGGTGCCGCTGGCCAACCGCGCCACCATCGGCAACATGAGCCCGGAGTTCGGCTCCACCGCGGCGATCTTCCCGATCGACGAGGAGACCGTCCGCTACCTCAAGCTCACCGGCCGCTCCGAGGAGCAGGTCGCGCTCGTCGAGGCCTACGCCAAGGAGCAGGGCCTCTGGCACGACCCGTCGCACGAGCCGGAGTACTCCGAGTACATCGAGCTGGACCTGTCGACGGTCGTCCCGTCGATCGCCGGCCCGAAGCGCCCGCAGGACCGCATCGAGCTCACCGACGCGAAGAACTCCTTCCGCAAGTCGATCCACGACTACGTCGGTGGCGAAGAGGTCCCGCACACCAACGTGGACGAAGCCGTCGAAGAGTCCTTCCCGGCCAGCGACCCGGCCGCCCTCTCGTTCAAGGACGAAGGCGCGGTCGACATCCAGTCGGCGGCGAACGGCCACAGCGGCCGCCCGACCAACCCGGTCAAGGTCAGCACTCCCGACCGCGGCGAGTTCATCCTCGACCACGGCGCCGTGGTGATCGCCTCGATCACCTCCTGCACCAACACCTCCAACCCGTCGGTCATGCTCGGCGCGGCGCTGCTCGCCCGGAACGCGGTCGACAAGGGCCTCGCGGTCAAGCCGTGGGTCAAGACCTCGATGGCGCCGGGTTCGCAGGTCGTCACCGACTACTACGACAAGGCCGGCCTCTGGCCGTACCTGGAGAAGCTGGGCTACCACCTGGTCGGCTACGGCTGCACCACCTGCATCGGCAACTCCGGCCCGCTCTCGGACGAGATCTCCGCGGCGATCCAGGAGAACGACCTCACCGCGGTTTCGGTGCTCTCGGGCAACCGGAACTTCGAAGGCCGCATCAACCCCGACGTGAAGATGAACTACCTCGCGTCGCCGCCGCTGGTCATCGCGTACGCCCTCGCCGGCACGATGGACTTCGACTTCGAGAACCAGCCGCTCGGCCAGGACACCGACGGCAACGACGTCTTCCTGAAGGACATCTGGCCGTCGGCCAAGGAGATCCAGGAGACCATCGACTACGCGATCACGCAGGAGATGTTCACCAAGGACTACGCCGACGTCTTCGACGGTGGCGAGCGGTGGAAGTCGCTGCCCACCCCCGAGGGCAAGACCTTCGACTGGGACGCCGAGTCCACCTACGTCCGGAAGCCCCCGTACTTCGAGGGCATGCAGGCGGAGCCCGCCCCGGTCACCGACATCTCCGGCGCGCGCGTGCTGGCGAAGCTGGGCGACTCGGTCACCACCGACCACATCTCCCCCGCCGGCGCGATCAAGCCGGGCACCCCGGCCGCGCAGTACCTGACCGAGCACGGCGTGGAGAAGAAGGACTTCAACTCCTACGGCTCGCGTCGCGGTAACCACGAGGTCATGATCCGCGGCACCTTCGCGAACATCCGGCTGCGCAACCAGCTGCTGGACGACGTGCAGGGCGGCTACACCCGCGACTTCACCCAGGACGACGCCCCGCAGGCGTTCATCTACGACGCGGCGCAGAACTACGCGGCGCGGGACATCCCGCTGGTCGTCCTGGGCGGCAAGGAGTACGGCTCCGGTTCGTCCCGTGACTGGGCGGCCAAGGGCACGCGCCTGCTGGGTGTGCGCGCGGTGATCACCGAGTCGTTCGAGCGCATCCACCGGTCGAACCTGATCGGCATGGGTGTCATCCCGCTGCAGTTCCCGGCGGGCGAGTCGGCCTCGTCGCTCGGCCTCGACGGCACCGAGACGTTCGACATCTCGGGTATCACGAAGCTGAACGACGGCGAGACCCCGCGCACGGTCCACGTCACCGCGACGAAGACCGACGGCACCAAGGTGGAGTTCGACGCGGACGTCCGCATCGACACCCCGGGTGAGGCGGACTACTACCGCAACGGCGGCATCCTGCAGTACGTCCTGCGGAAGATGACCCAGGCGTAAGCACGGCACACGAAGGGCCCCTTTCCCCGCACTTTGGGGAAAGGGGCCCTTCGTCGTTCTTCGGTACCGTGCGGGCATGACCACGGGGAGAGTTCAGGTCGAGAACGGCGAATTGGCGTACGAGGTCAGAGGTGAAGGCGATCCGGTGATCCTGCTGCACGGCGGGATCCTCGACTCCCGGATGTGGGACGCCGAGATGACGGCGCTCGCACCACACCACACCGTCATCCGGTACGACGCGCGCGGGCACGGCGATTCCTCGACACCGACAGCGCGATTCAAGCACTATGAGGATCTCCGCGAGCTGATGACCGCGTTGGGGCTCCCCCGCGCTTCGCTGGTCGGGTTGTCCGGCGGCGGGCGGATCGCGGTCGATTTCGCGCTGACGTACCCGGACCTGGTCGAAAACCTCGTCCTGGTCGCCACCGGCCTCAGCGCGATGGCGACAAAGGATCCCTTCGTCCTGGAGCAGACCGAGAAGCTCGAAGAGGCTGGCGCCCGGGGTGATCTTCCCGCCGCCATCGAGTGCATCCTCCGTATGTGGGTGGACGGGCCGAAGCGCGCGCCCGTGGACGTCGATCAGCGAGTCCGGAGCCTGTGCCGGGACATGTACACGCAGACGGTCGTCCGGCACGGACTGTCCGGCTTCACGCAAATGGACGAGCTACGCGCGATCGAACGTACCGGCGAGCTGGCCCCGCGCACGCTGACCTTGGTGGGAGACCTGGATTCCACGGATATCGCCGCCATCGCCTGCCAGATCGAAAGCGAAGCACGCGACGCCCGGAAACTGGTCGTCCCCGGGGTCGCGCACATGATCAATCTGGAGAAACCCGCCGAGTTCTCCCGGATACTGCTGGATTTCCTGGCGTGCTCGTGAGTGGTGCCGCTGGGAGCCCGCGCACCTGGCCGCCGTCATGCGGCCTCGCGGTCTTCCTGCTCCGAGCAGTCTTCCCGGTGCTCCGGGCGGCGGTCGACGACGCGGCCGAGCGGGCGCAACAACACGTTGACCCCGACGATCACCACGGTCCCGGCGAGCGCGACGCCGTAAAGCCCCGCTCCCGCAAGGGATCCGACGGCCGCCGAGCACCACAGCGTGGCGGCGGTGTTGAGCCCGCGCACGTTCAGCCCGTCCCGCAGGATCACCCCGGCGCCGAGGAAACCGATACCGGAGACGATCTGGGCGGCGACGCGTGTCGGGTCGGCGTCACCGCTGGTGTTCAGCCCGCCGAAACCGTGGGCGGACAGCAGAACGAAGAGGGTCGCGCCGACGGCGACGAGGGCGTTGGTGCGGAGTCCGGCCATCCGGGCGCGGTACTGGCGCTCGATGCCGATGACGGCGCCGAGGCCGACGCCGGTGCCGACCCTGAGCAGCATTTCGAAAGTGTTCATGATTCCGGCTCTTTTCTGGCGTGCGTACACAAAGCCAGACAGGGAAAGGAGGCCGGAGAAGGTCAGCGCACCGCGCACACGGGTGAACGGCGACCATTTCCGGCCGGTCCAGGACTGTCTTCCGGCATGTGCCGCTCACCTCGCTTTCGTACTCGATCGGTGTTGATCAACCTTCGGGACTTTACCACCGGACGCCCCGAGCGCGGCGTGGATCGTGTCACGTAGCCAGCGCTGGGCCGGGTCGGCGTCGAGCCGCGCGTGCCAGAGCTGGCAGACCTCGATCGGCGGGAGATCCGCGGGGATCGGGAACCAGCGGATGCCGAGCGACCGTCCGTACTGCTCGGCGAGCCGCTGGGGCGCGAGGCCGATGTAGTCGCTCGACGCGACCAGGAACGCGGCGACGGCGGAGGTGGGGACGACCGCCGAGACCCGGCGCTGGAGACCGGCCGCCTCGAGCACGTCGTCGAGCGGTCCCCTGCCCCGGCCGCGCCGTGAAGCGGACACGTGCGGATACCGGCAGAGCTGGGCCAGCGTCGGTCGGCGCACGCCGCCGAGCGGCCCGTCCGCCCTGACGATCGCGACCACTCGTTCGTGATACAGCAGCGTCGAGCGGATGTCTGGCGCGGTGACGTCGCCCGCACCGATGTCGAGATCCACTGAGCCGTCTCGCAATGCCTCGGCACTTTCGCTGCCTTCGGCGACGAAACGCAGCACGACACCCGGCGCGACCGCGGCGGTCGCCTCGGCGGCGGCCGTCACCAAGGTCGCGGCGACACCGTCGTTGATGCGGATGGTGAAGGTGCGTTCGAGGTCGCCGATCGCCAGCTCGCGGTCGGCGCTGATGAGGGCCGACGCCTCGTCGAGCAGGGACCGCACCCGCGGGGCCGTCCGGAGCGCGAACGGCGTCGGCACCATCCCGCGGCCGGCGCGCACCAGGATCGGATCGCCCATGGCCCGCCGCAACCGGCCGAGCGCCCGGCTGGCCGCCGGGATCGACAGATGCAGCCGTTCGGCCGCCGCCGTCACGCTGCCCTCCCGTAGCAACGCGTCGAACACGCGCAAAAGGTTGAGGTCCAGCTGGTCGGCCATGGTTGCATCGTACGCAACTCTGGCTTGCCAAAGTTGCGTGGCACGAAGTACCGGCAGGCCCATAGCGTCGTGGACATGCCACTCCGACTTCAAGCCCGCGACATTCCCGAAGCCGCGACGGACCGGCGCGGCCTGCTGGCCGTCATGTGCGCCTGTGTCGTGCTCATGGTCGGCATGGTCGCCGCGATCAACCTCGCCGTCCCGATGCTCGCCGCGAGCGACCTCCATCCGTCCGCGTCGGCACTGATCTGGATCGTCGACACCTACGTCGTCTTCTTCGCCTGCCTCGTGATCCCCGGCGGTGCGGCCGGCGACCGCTTCGGCCGCAAGGGCGTCCTGCTCGCCGGTCTGTCACTGTTCGCGCTCGGCGCGCTGCTGTCGGCGCTCGCGCCGAACGTTCCTTTCCTGCTTGCGGGCCGGGCGATCACGGGGATCGGGGCCGCCGCGGTGCTGCCCAACACGCTCGCCGTCCTGCTGCACGCCGTCCCCGCCGAACGCAAGGGCGTCACCATCGCGACCTGGGCTTCGATGACGGGCATCGGTGGTGTGGCGGGCAATGTCGGCGGCGGCGCGATACTGGCGGGCGGATCGTGGCGCTGGCTGTTCGCGGCCGCCATCCCTGTCTCGCTGACGCTCGTCGTGCTCGTCGCCCGGATCGCGCCGGTGTCTCCGAGGCACGACCGTCCGCTCAGTCCGCTCGGCGCCGTCCTGCTCGTCGGCGCGTCCGTCGCGTTGCTGCTGGGCATCGTCGAGGGTCCTGAAGCGGGTTGGGGCAGCCCGATAGTCCTGGCCGGATTCGCCGGTGCGGTTGTGCTTTTCGCGCTGTGGACGTTCGTGGAACTGAAGACCGAGCACCCGCTGCTCGATCCCCGGCTGTTTCGCGTGCCCGCGTTGCGCAGCGCCTGTCTCGGCATGACCGCGATCTTCTTCGGGATGTTCGCGCTGTTCTACGTCAACGCGTCCTTCCTCCAGTACGGCAAGGGTTTCGGTGTACTGCTGACCGGACTCGGGATCATCCCGCTGACCGTCCCCGTCGTCCTCGGCGCACGACACGTTGGCAAGCTCGTCCAGCGCTTCGGAGTCGACACTGTCATCGCCATGGCGTTCGCCTTCTGTGGCGGCGGCCTGGTCGGACTGTCCACAAGCGACGCTTCGACGCCGTATCCGGTCTACGCGGCCTGGCTGGTGGTGACCGGCGTCGGTGTCACGCTGGCCCTTCCGACCCTGTCCGCCGCGATCTCCGGTTCGCTGCCGCCGTCGCAGGCCGGTGTCGGCGCCGGCCTGCAAGCCACCACCCGCGAATTCGGCAGTGCGCTCGGGGTCGCGGTCATCGGCACCGTCCTCACCGGACGGTTCGTCACCGCGCTGCCGTCCGACATCCGCGCGGACCACGATCCGCACACCGTCGCGCAGGCGCTGGCGGCCGTACCCGGCCGATCCCCCGAAGTGCTCTCCGCGTTCGTCACCGCCGCGAGCACGGCGCTGCGGGTGATCGGCGTGAGCGTGCTCGTCCTCGGGGCGCTCGTCGTCCTCCAATCACGACTTTCCCGCGGAACCAAGTAGCTGACAGAAAGGAATCATCATGTCCGAAGTGACCGCTTTCATGCTGGTGAAGACCATGCCGGAATGGCTCGGCCTCACCGTCGAACAGCGTGTGAAGGCCTTCAAGACCGAAATTCTTCCGGTGATCGAGAGCAAGGTGAAGGGTGTCCGGTCCCGGTTCTTCGACACGGAGTTCTACTCCGCGCGAGTGACCGACGTCTGGGTGTGGGAGGCCGACGACCATCACTCGTATCAGTTGCTCATCGAGGCGCTGCGTGAGACGCCCTTCTGGGACCGGTACTTCGAAGTCGTCGACCTTCTGGTCGGAGTCGAGAACGCGTACGCGGCCAATTACGGTCTCGACGCCTACGCGAGCGTCAACGTCTGAAGCCGGCCGGAGACTTGCGGCGACCCGCCGCGCGGTCGAGCATCGCGGCGCCCCTCGCCGCAGAGGTGCAGCAGCCGGGCGATGGGTGAGCCAGGCGCACCGGCGGCCGCGACCAAGCCGAAGCCGGTGCCCTGGTTACCCACCCGGATCTCCTGGACGAGCAGTTCGTCCGGCCGATCCGGCCCTCCCCGTCCGGAACACTAGGGCCGGGCCTTCGGGACCGGTCCCGAACGCCACGAAGGCCACCGCCGTGGGCGGTGGCCTTCGTGTTCATCAGCCCTGGATCAGGCGGTTTCGAACGGCTGGACGTTCGGCTGGAAGACCTGGCCGTTGGCAGGCACCTTCAGGTCGATCAGGTAGTCGGCCGTCACCTTGTCCACCCCGAGCGAGTCGCCGAGGATGCAGTGCCCGAAGGCGTCGACCGAGAGCAGGCGGGCGTTGCCCAGCTGGTCGGCCATCCGCTTCGAGAACAGGTACTGGGTCGCCGGGTCGTAGTAGTTGCCGATGACCAGCACCGGGGTGTCGGTCTTGGCCTGCCACGGGCCGCGGTAGGCGTCCGGCTTCTTCGCCGGCCACACCGGGCAGCCCGCGATGTCCGAGAACGCCTGGTAGCGACCGAAAGTGGGCGATTCCTTCTCCCACTTCGCGGCGATCTCCGGAACCTTCTCCTGCTTGATCGTGATCTTCTTGTCCGAGCAGTTCACGGCGAAGTAGGAGTCGTCGCCGGTGTAGGGGCTGTCCGGGTTCGCGTCCGCGCGCCCGTTCGCCCCCGACCGCAGCACCTTCAGCTCGACGGCCCGGGCCGTCTGCGTCTGAGCCGCGGGCGGGTGGACGATGTTGTACAGCGCCTGCAAGTCGTCGGCCAGCGGCGGGAACGACGTCGGCGAGTACAGCACCCCGGCCACCGTGCTGGTGAACGCGTTGATGTCGTAGCTGCTCCCGTCCGGCAGTTTGATCGGCTGCTGGCGCAGGTAGCCGCGGACCTCGTCGAACTTCTCCCGCGGCGTACCGGCGCTGAAGGAGCACTTCGGCCCGACCTGCGCGCACTTGCGCAGGAAGCCGTCCAGCGCGATCTCGAAGCCGCGAGCGCGCTCGCGGTCGTACTGCACGCCGTCGCTGGTGCGCAGTGCCGGGTCGACGTTGCCGTCGACGACGATCGCCCGGCTCTGCTTCGGGAACATCGACGTGTAGGTCGACCCAATCAGGGTCCCGTACGAGAAGCCGACGAAGGTCAGCTTCTGGTCGCCGACGGCCGCCCGCATCTTGTCGAGGTCGCGCACGACGTCCTTGGTGGACATGTGGTTCAGCAGCGCGCCCGCGTTGTTCTTGCAGAACTGGCCGTAGTCGCGGTACGAGGCCAGGGTTCCGGAGATCTCCTGCCGGGTCAGCGGCACGGGGATCTGCGCGGAGAAGACGTCGTCCGCGTCTTCCTGCGTGGTGAAGCACTTGAGCGGGTTGCTGGCCCCGACCCCGCGCGGGTCGAACCCGATCAGGTCGAACCGGTCGAGCACCTGCGGCTGGAAGTAGTTCGCCGCGCCGATCGGCATCCGGAACCCGGAACCGCCGGGACCGCCCGGGTTGAGGAACAGGGAGCCGACCTTCTTGTCGGGCGTCTTCGCCGCCCGCTTCAGCATCGCGATGTCGATGGTGCCGAGCGCCGCGTTGTCGTGGTCGATCGGCACGCGATACCGCGCGCAGCTGTAGAACTTGGCCTGGTCGGCGGGAACACCGCGGATCTGGTCCGCCGTGCAGGTGCCCCAGTTCACCGGCGCCGTCGCGCCGACCTGGGCGGCGGGCGGGCCTGCGTCCGGCGCGGCCACCGCCGTCCCGGACGCCCCGGTCAGCGCGGCGCCGGCCACGAGTGCCCCTACCAGTGCGAAACCGCGCACCGGCCTCCTTGTGGATCTCGGCAAAACGACTCCTCCCTCGGCTGGCGACGTGACGGACCACGTCGCTCGGCGCGCCGTCGACGTCACGGCGCGTAACACCCAGCGAGCCTCGCACAAGCCGGTAACCCAGTCACCGGCCGAAAGGATGGTACGAACCTATCGAGTGGTTGTCTTCAACTCGAAAATCGGTAACACACGGCGAGCGGCTTGCTCCTCCATGGAGTAACCGGGCCAGAACTCCAGCAGCAGCTTCCACATCGCTTCGTACTCGTCTCCGCGTAGTTCCCTGGCCTGGACCGGGATCTCCTTGCCCGCCAGCGCGACGACGGCGCCGGGATTCGACCGCAGGTTGTGTGTCCACGCGGGATCGTTCGGCCTCCCCCAATTGGAGCCGACGAGCACGAAGTCCCCACCGTGCGGGAAGTACAGGAGATTGGTGCTGCGGGGCAGCCCGCTCTTGCGGCCGGTCGTGGTCAGGCGCAGGGAAGGGAGCCCGGCCAGCGCGACCAGGCTCACCTTCCCCTTGAACAACCGGTGGAGTCTCTTGTCCACCCAGATGATCCCGCCCGCGAGCCCCATCAGCCACGGTTTGGTGCCGAGGGCGCGGGCGAGCGACGTGAGAGGGTTAGGCACGGACAGATCTTGCCAGGCTCACCCCGAACCGCGATTCCGAGTCCGTCCACCATTTCTCCACCGAGAAGCCGGCGTCGGCCAGTTCCGCGGCGATCCCCTCCCGGCGGAACTTCGCGGAGATCTCGGTGCGGACGTATTCGCCCTCGTCGAACTTCACCCGCAGGTCTGCGCCCGGGACGTCGACGGTCTGCGGTTCGCGGGCACGCAGGCGCATTTCGATCCATTCGTTCTCCTCGTCCCAATACGAGACGTGGTCGAAGGCGGCCGGATCGAAGTTCGCGCCGAGACCGTTGTTGATCACGCGGAGCATGTTGCGGTTGAACTCGGCGGTCACGCCGGCCGCGTCGTCATACGCGCGTTCCAGGGTTTCCCGGTCCTTCACCAGGTCTGTCCCGAGCAGGAACCACTCCCCCTCGTCGAGCACCTCACGGACCGAGCGCAGGAAGGTGGCGCGGTCGGCGGGGAGGAAATTGCCGATCGTGCCGCCCAGGAAGACCACCAGCCGCGGACGGTCACCCGGCAACAGGTCGAGATGCCGGGTGAAGTCGCCGACCACGCCACGGACTTCGAGGGACGGGTAGTCGGCCGTGATGGCTTCCGCGGCTTCGGCGAGCGCGGTTTCCGAGACATCGAGCGGAACGAACTCCTTCAACGTGCCGTGGCTGGTGAGCGCGTCGAGCAGCAGCCTCGTCTTCTCGCTCGATCCGGAACCGAGTTCGACGAGGGTGTGCGCGTCCGAGCTTTCGGCTATCTCACCGCCACGCGCGGCGAGCACCTCCCGCTCACTCCTGGTCGGGTAGTACTCGGGGAGGGCGGTGATCTTCTCGAACAGTTCACTGCCGCGCGCGTCGTAGAACCATTTGGGCGGCAACCACTTCTGGTCCGCATCCAGGCCGGCGCGGACGTCCGCGCGCAGCTGCTCGGTGATATCCGATTCGCTGTGGTGTACGTCGAGGTCGACTTCGGTCATCGTGCCTCAGGGCTCCGATCGGCTTCGAGGGGAAGGATTTCCACGCCCGCGCCGGTGACCCGGACGGCGTGGCGGTCAGGGACGGGGGTCCAGCCGGGATCGTCGTCGCACGGTTCCGACGCGACGAGCACACCGCCTCCGGTGTCCCGATAGGACAGGGAATGCGTCCACGCGGTACCGACCAGCGTCCGGCCGTCGGTCAGCAGGAGATTGAGCCGCGAACCCGGCCCCGCCTCCTCGACCACTCCGGTAAGCCACGTGACGGCCGCGAGCGGGTCTTCGCCCGCTTCGAGCCGCTCACGCAGCAACGCCCACAGCAGTACCGAATCCGTGGTCGCTTCCAACGTCAGCAAGCGGGTGATCGGCAGTTTCGCGGCGAGCTCGGCCATCGAGTCCGGCCAGCCCCGCACCAGCCCGTTGTGGCTGAAGAGGTAGCCGCCGCCGGTGAACGGCGCGTTCGCCGCCTCGACCACGGGCATCGCCGTCGTACCGTTCCGGACCGCCGCCAGGAAGGCGTGCGACCGGACCGATCCGGCCAGCGCCGGCAGATCCCCGTCCGTCCACAAGGGAGCGGACCTGCGCAGGCGCAGCGGTTCGGTGCCGTCGGCGTACCAGCCGAGGCCGTATCCGTCGGCGTTGACCGAACCGCCGCCCCGCATGTCGCGCGGGGCGTAGGACTGCACGAGCAGCGAATGAGGGGCGTGAAAGAGCGTCTCGGCGGGTGAACGCGGCTCGCCGAGATACGCGAGGTGACGGCACATGCCCCTCAGGCCACCTCGCTCGGACGGGCGTCCCGGGCGCAGCGGAACCCGGAGAAGATCTGCCGCCGGATCGGGTGATCCCAGTTGCGGAACGTGCCGCGGATGGCCGCCGCGTCCGTGCCGAAGGAGCCACCCCGCAGGATCCGGTAGTCCCCGCCGAAGAACACCTCGGAGTACTCCTTGTACGGGAACGCGGCGAATCCCGGGTACGCCTCGAAGCCGCTGCTGGTCCACTCCCAGACGTCGCCGATCAGCTGGTGCACGCCAAGCGGTGAGACACCCGCCGGGTACGCGCCGACCTCCGCGGGCCGCAGATGCCGCTGCCCGAGGTTCGCGTGGTCGGGAGTGGGTTCCTCATCACCCCAAGGGAACCGGCGCGACCGGCCGGTCGCCGGGTCGAACCGGGCGGCCTTCTCCCATTCCGGCTCGGTCGGCAGGCGACGCCCCGCCCAGGCGGCGTATGCCTCGGCTTCGTGGAAGGAGACGTGGACGACGGGTTCCGCGGCGGGCACCTTCTCGTAGACGCCGAACCGCGTCCGCCACCAGCCGTCCTGCTCGCGTTTCCAGAAGCGCGGCGCCTGGATGCCGTGCTCGCTCCGGTACGCCCAGCCACGTTCGCTCCACCACTTCGGGTCTTCGTAGCCCCCGGAGTCGAGGAACTCGGCATACGCCCCACAGGTGACCGGTGTGGTGTCGATGAAGAACGCCTCCACCGCGACCTCGTGCGCCGGGCGCTCGTTGTCCAGCGCCCACGGCTCGGCGGAGGTGCCCATGGTGAAGACGCCACCGGGTACGAACACCTCCGGGGGCAGCGGCCCGGACCGCGACGGCGGAGGCGCGGGCGCGTGCAGCACCGGATCGCCCTTGCGGAGCTGGTGGGTGGCCAGCATCGTCTCGTCGTGCTGCTGCTCGTGCTGGGTGATCATGCCGAAGGCGAAGGCGTCCTCGGTGAGCCGCCTGCCTTGCAGCGGAACGGTTTCCAGGATGTCGAAGGATTTCTCCCTGACCTCGCGGACGTACTTGCGCGCCTCCTCCGGGCCCAGCAGCGGCAGCGCCGGACGATCCGCGCGGGCGTGCTGGAACGCGTCGTAGATGTCGTCGATGTCGGGCCGGAGCGCCTCACGGCCGCCCACGTCGCGCACCAGCCAGAGCTCCTCCTGGCTGCCGATGTGCGCGAGGTCCCAGACCAGCGGCGACATCAGTTTCGAATGCTGGCGGACCAGGTCTTCGTCGTCCACGTCCGTCAGCGCGACACTGCGCTCGCGGGCCCTGGTGAGCGCCTCGGCCGCGTGCGCCCGCAGGTCTTGCGGGCTCAGCGCGCGAAGCGGGTTGGTCTCGGTGCTTTCCACGCTCATGACTGGTGGCTCCTCGAACCGCGCAAGAGGGACTGCACGCCCTCGCTGATCTCCGTGATGGTCTCCGGCGGCAGACCGGTGGTGCCGAGTTCGGCACAGCCGAGGTCCACCACCTTGCTCGCGACGGTGGCGATCGCCGGGTCGGCCAGGCCGCGCCGGGCCGCGCGCTCCCATCCGCCCGCGACCGGTTCGCACAGTTCGAGCACCTTGTCCACTGTGGACGGTCGCGCGAGCAGTGCGGCCAGCAGGGCGACCGGGTGCAGCCACCTGGCGGCGGGCTGGGCGTCCAGGTACCGGATCTCCAGATACCCCTGTGGCCGGACCGGGGTGAAGAAGGTCGTCAGGTGATAGGCCAGGTCTTCCTCGGTCGGCCTGCCGAGCCCGGCGCCCTCGCCCCGTCCGTCGATCCAGTCGGCGAAGGTCAGGGAATCGGGCGCGTCCCAGCGGCCGTCGCCACCGGGGAGCACCATCAACGGGGTGTCCAGGATCCGGCGCGCCCATGCACCCGCCGGATCCCGGGTCGGTTCCGCCGACCGGGTGCGGACCTTTTCCGTCTCCATCACGGCCAGCCAGCGCGCGGACGCGTGGCCGGTGTCGCGTCCGGCGTGGACCCGGGAGTTGGCGAAGGTGGCCAGCAACGGCGGCCCGAGCGCGTGGACGGCGGCCCAGCGGTCGGCCAGGTCGCCGGCCTCGCCGGTGTCCACACAGACCTGAAGGCCCGCGGTACTGCACATCATGGTCGCGCCCCCGGCTCCCATGGGGGCGAAGCGGCGTTCCATCGCCGCGTAGCGCGGTGTGCCCAGTTTGCGGGCGGGGGCGCGATACCTGTCTATCCCGGAATCACCCAGGTACAGGCCTCGGGCGGCGAGAAGGTTTTCGAGGTGGGCCAGATCGGCCGAGACGACGGCGTCCAGCTGGCGCAGCGTGGTCTGTGGCCGGGCGGAGATCTCCACCTGACATCCGGGCTCGAGGCTCAGCGGCGAGCCTGCCGGAAGCGGGAGGGCGGGGCTGTCGGGGCGCAACGTCCGCGGGGTGTGCGGGCCGAGCGCGGAGGCGAGATCGTCGGGGTCGAGAGGCCGGGCGGGCTCGTCGGCGTAGTGCACGGTGAATTCCAGCTCTACGCCGAGGAGTCTCGGTGGGCCGTGTTTGAAGCACACGGAAGCCACATACGCCTCGCCCTCGGCGCGGTCCGAAAGGACCTTCGCCGTCGCGTTCGACGCGCTCCCGGACTTCTCGGGGAAATCATGAACAGTAGTCATCTTTCCGCCGTCCAGTCGGTTGTCCGATAACTGAGATACCTTGACTTCGGACGCTACACGCGGGGTCCGACAAATTCAGGCCGGTTCTTGCGAGGCAGGATCCCCCGACCACCTCTCAGGACCGGGCGATTCCGGGCAAAGCGGGCTCCGTGCCCAGCCCCAGCGCGGCTGCCGCGTCGCGGACCGCCTCGATCACCAGCTGCAGCGCCGGTCGCCGCGACGAGGTCGTCCGGTAGGCGATCGAAACCGTCCGGAGCAACGGTGTGGTCAACGCGACGACGTCGATCCCCGGCGGCCGGAGGCCGAGCCCGAGATCCGAAACGAGGGTCACCCCGAGCCCCGCCCGGACCATCGCCATGGCCGTCGACTGCTCCTCGACCTCGTGGTTGATCTTCGGCTCGAACCCGTGGCGGAGACACGCCGTGCGCACCGCGCGGCCGAAGTGGCTCTTCGGGCTGGCGAGGATCCACGGGTGCTCGGCCAGTTCGAGCAGCGACGCGCTCCCCGCGGGGACAGCGCCGGCGGGCACCGCGGCGTGCAGCCGTTCGACCGCGATCACCGCACGTTCCAGACCGGCGTCCCACGGCATCGGCGCGTCGGAGTAGTCGATCACGAACGACAGATCCAGCTCGCCGTCCCGGACGGCGTCGGCGGTGTCCTCGGGCGCCAGCTCGCGGGTCCGGACCTGGATGCCCGGATGCGCACCCGCCAACGCGGTCAGCGCGTGCGGGAGCAGCCCCGAAGCGACCGACGCCCACACCCCGGCCATGAGCCGTACCGAAACGGTCTCCTGCGCCTCTTCCAAGGCCAGCGTCGCCCGCTCGACGGACCCCAGGATCTCCTCGGCGTGCTCGGTGAGCAACAGCCCCAGCTCGGTCAGCTGCACCCGTCTGCCGAAGCGTTCGAACAGCTTCGCGCCCACGTCCCGTTCCAGCTGCGCCAGCTGCTGCGACACCGCCGAAGCGGTGTAATGCAGCGAAGCGGCGGCCGCCGTGACGGTGCCACGACGGCTCAGCTCGCGGAGCATCCTCAGGCGGTGCAACGAAAGCTCCATGACCCCAACGTAATCGGGCGCGGTCACGGACGCCGGATGGCGCGTTACACCAGTTTCTCTGCACGACATCGTTCAGATTCGGTAAATGGACGCCCGTGGCAGGCAGGGCGCACCCTCGGAAGTGGCGCAGGACGACCCCGAATCCCGAAGGAGGTGGCCGCATGGCCGCGAGGAACGCCGAACCGCTGATGAGGCTCATCTGGACCGACCCCGTCACCGGCGCCGCCGGCTACCTCGTAGTGCACAGCCTGGTCTCCGGTATCGCGACCGGCGGGACCCGGATGCGCGCGGGCTGCACGATGTCGGAGGTCGAGGACCTGGCGAGGGGGATGGCGAACAAGACCGCGACCTTCGGCCTGCCGGTCGGCGGAGCCAAGGGCGGGATCGACTTCGATCCGAAGGACGAGCGCGCTTTCGGTGTGCTGGAACGGTTCTGCGCGTTCCTGCGGCCGTGGATCGACAACCACTGGGTGACCGCCGAGGATCTCGGCGTACCCCAGCACCTGATCGACGAGGTGTTCGCGAAGCTCGGGCTCGAGCAGTCGTACCACGCGGCGATCCGCCGTTCAGCCGATCCGGCGCACACCCTTCGCCGCGTGCAGGCCGGGTTGAGCACTCCGGTCCCCGGCGGGCTCCTGCTCGGTGACGTGATCGGCGGGTACGGCGTCGCGCAGGCCTGCCTCGGTGTCGCGGACGCTTGGGAATGGGCCGCCGAGACCACCACGGTCGCCGTCCAGGGCATCGGCACCATGGGCGGCGGCGCGGCCTGGTACCTGCACGAAGCCGGGATGAAGGTGGTCGCGGTCGCCGACGTGGCCGGGACGCTGTACCGGCCCGAAGGCCTCGACATCCCGGCGCTGCTGGAGCTGCGGGACGCTTATGGCGAGATCGACCGCAGCCGGCTTCCCGCCGACGTCCGGCTGCTTCCGCGCGACGAGATCGTGGCGACGGACGCCGACATCCTCGTCCCGGCGGCGATCTCCTACGCGCTGCGCGCCGGGAACCAAGGCGCGGTCAAGGCGAAGGTCGTCATCGAAGCCGCCAACGCGGCGACCACTCCCGACGCCGAAGCGGGACTGGCGGCTCGCGGCATCCCGGTGATCCCGGACTTCGTGGCGAACGCCGGCGCGGCCGCCTGGGCCTGGTGGCTCCTGCTCGGCGAGGTCGGCGCCGATCCGGCCGATTCGTTCCTGCGCCTGCGGACCGAGATGCGGGCGAAGGTGGCGCTGCTGCTGAGCTCGTGGAATCTCGACCGGATCCCCCCGCGCACCACCGGCCTGCGGCTCGCCGAAACCACCCGTTCGGACGCCACCACCCCCGAGACTGCCCCCGCCCTGGTCATCCCCTGAGAATGCGCGTGAAGGCCCCCTTCCCTCGGCTGAGCCGAGGGAAAGGGGCCTTCACGCGCGATCCTTCGCTCAGGAGGCGAAGCGGTCCGTCGCGCCGATGAGGACCTCGCGCATCGGCTCGTCCTGGGTGCTGTGGCCGACCTCGTCGATGATCACCAGTTCGCTGCCGGGCCACGCGTGGGCCAGTTCCCATGGGGTGCCGATGAGGTTGCCCAGGTCGAGGCTTCCTTCGGCGAGCACGGCCGGGATGTGGGCCAGCTTCCCGGCCTCCCGCAGGACCACGCCGTCGTCCAAAAAGGATCCGTGGCTCCAGTAGTGGGTCACCAGCCTGGCGAAGGCGAGCCGGAACTCCGGTGTCTCGAAACTCTTGTAGGGCGGCGAAGTCGGAACGATCGCGTCCTCCCAGGCGCACCAATCCGCCGCGGCCTTCTCGTGCACCGCCGGGTCCGGGTCCATCAGCAGCTTCAGATAGGCCGCCGCCAGATCGCCGTCGCGATCCTCTTCGGGAACACCGTCGCGGAACTTCGCCCACGCTTCGGGGAAGACACCACCGAGGCCGCGGGTGAGCAGGTCGGTCTCGCTCCGGCGGCCGGTGGCCAAGCCCATCAGGACCATCTCCGAGACCCGGTCCGGATACCGCTGGGCGTAGACCAGCGCGAGCACCGAACCCCAGGATCCGCCGAAGAGCAGCCATTTCTCGATGCCCAGATGCTCGCGAAGCAGCTCCATGTCGGCGAGCAGGTGGTCGGTGGTGTTGGCGGTGAGGTCGACCTCGGGCTCGCCCGCGTGCGGCGTGCTCCGGCCGCAGCCACGCTGGTCGAAGAGCACGACCCGGTACTTGGTCGGGTCGAAGTACCGGCGCAGGCCGGTACTGCACCCGGTCCCCGGGCCGCCGTGCAGCGTGACGGCGGGCTTGCCCTCGGGGTTCCCGCAGACCTCCCAGTACACGAGGTGCCCGTCGCCGACATCGAGCATCCCGTGGTCGTACGGTTCGATTTCCGGATACAGCCGTGTCACGTTCTCGTCCTCCCAGACCGCGCCCAAAATACAACAGCGCTGTCACAATAGCCGGGACGGATCTCTCGGCGCGCGTGCTTTTAATACGTGAAGGCCCCCTTCACTGCGTCTAGCGCAGTGAAGGGGGCCTTCACGTATTTGCCTGTGACTAGCCTGGCAGGGTCCCGGAGACGTGCCGGAGCGCGTCGGCCAGCTCCGCCGGGCCCGCGGGTCCGATGTGGACCACCGCGTCGTTGCCGTGCCCGGTCGTGTAGCTGAGGTACCGGCCCCAGTCCGTGTCAGCGAAGTGGAGCGGATCTTCGACGGCCACATGCCTGCCGATCTCGTCCCGCTTGCCGACGTAGAGCTCGCCGCTCCCCTCGACCGGCCGCTGCACGAGGCTGACGATGTCCCCGATAACCGGCGGCAGCGAATGCGTGTCCGGACCGCGCCGGGCCGCTTCTTCGAGCTCGTACGCGCGGACCGTGCGAAGCCTGCCGCCGCCCGCCGGAACGGGCGGCAGCTGTTCGATCAGCGTCTCCGGCAGCCGCCGGCGATCGATCTCCTGCAGCCCGACCCAATCGCCCGACGCCACGGCCAGCACCGCCTGCAGGCCGAGCGAGGCGGCGAGGACGCCGTAGGTCTGGCCTCCGGTGTTCACCCAGCCGTAGTACTCGATGGCCGGTTTCGTGAGCACCGGAAGCCAGTCCAGGAAGTCGACCGACGCACGGCCGCTCGAATCCAGCAGCCCGGCCTGCGCCAACGCCGCTTCCACTCGCTTGTCCGCCTCCGCGCGTGCCGTCCTGGACAGCCAGCGCGGTTCGGGGCGCAGCGTGATGTGCAGGTCGCCGACGCGTTCGCGTTCCGCGAGTGCCGCCAAGGCTTCGACCGGGACATCCACCCGGCCCGTTCTGACGGTCATCCGCTACTCGCCGATGACCGGCGGACTGGTCCGCTGGTCGGTGCCGAAGATCGCGTCGGGGTCGGCCTCGATCAGGTAGTCGGGACGCTGGTGCTCGTCATCCTCGTCACCATCGGCACGCCTGCCGCCCGCCCCCATCGGGCCCATCGCGCCGGCGCCGCCACGGCCGGCGCCACCGCGCCCGCCGGCGAGGTCTCCGCCACCCAGGCCGCCGAGCCCGCCCATGCCGGAGCCCCTGCCCGCGCCCAGACCGCCGGAGCCGGGTCCACCTGGACCACCCGCGCGACCACCGGTGCCGCCCTCGCCGCCGAGAAGCCTCCCGGCCGCGCTGTTGGGCCCGGGAACGTTGCGTCCGCTGGTACCACCGGGCGGGTTCTGGCCGGTGCCGCCGGGGTTGTAGTTCTGGCCAGGACCGTTCGGGAGACCGATGACGTTGTCCGAGTCACCGGGTCCGCGTCCGGGAATCCTGCCCGGGATCTCGGTCGTCGGTCCCGGCTTGCCCTTGCCGCCGCCGGTCGGGCGCGTGGTGTCGTCGTCGCCGGTACCCGGCGGCTTCCGCGTCGGCGTCGTGATGTTGCCGTCGGGCCTGTCCCTCGGCGGCACCGGACGATCCTCGTTGGTGCCCGGCCTGTTCTGGTTCTGGTCGCCGCCCGGCCTGTTCTGGTTCTGGTTGGTGCCGTTGTCGTCCGTGCCGCTGGTGTCGGTGCCGTCGTCGTCACCGCTGCCGTTCCTGCCGGGCTTCACAGGGGGGTACGGCGGGATGACGATCGGGGGCGTACCGCCGGGGGTCTTGACGCTGACGTTCGCGCCGTCGTTCTTCAGGACGCCATAATCGGTCGGCAGGCTGGAGCTCGTGCTGCTGGTGACCGAGTCGTACTGGTCCATCACCCGGACGTTGTTCTGGTTCGCCGCCTCGTGCTTCGCGACGCCCTCTTGGTAGTTCTTGATGTCGTTGTTGACCATGAACGGCCCCGCGATGGGAATGGCGCCCTTCAGGCCGGTGGTCCAGGGGTTGGGCTTGTCCGGCTTCGGCGGCACGGGCACGACCGACGACCCCGAGTCGTCGAAGCTGTCGGCCTGGGTCGTCACCGAATCCCTGGTCTGGAACAGCGGATCCGCGGTCTCCTTGAAGGCCTGCTCGAGCGGGCCCGCGCCGGCGTTCGCCGCGTCGGCGGCGGAGCCCGTCCAGGAGGAGGTCATCCGCGTCTGCAGGGACTTGATAGCCCTCCCACGCTCGACGTAGGCCTCCGAGAGTTTCGCGATGCGATCGGCCGCCGAACGCAGGTTGCGGGTATCGCCCTGGGTGAAGTTCTCGAAGATCTGTTTGCCGTCCACCCTCATGCCCCCTTGAGTGTCTTGATCAGGGCCGACGCGACCTTCTGCGCGGTCCCACAGGAATCCTGTTCGTTCTCGTAGCCCTCGGCTTGGGCGCTGATCGCCAGGTCATCGGCGACGCCGACCGAAAGGTCGCAGTTGCCACGCGCTCGCCGGTCCTGCAGTCCGTAATAGACGGTCGGATAGCCGTCGACGTCGGGGCCGGGCTCCAGGAACTTCAATTGCCCGGCTTCCTTGGCCTTGTGCAGGCCTGCCAGGCCACCCATGCCCTTTTCGCGGTTGCCACTGCCGAGGATGATCTGCAGACTGTCGGCCTTGCCCCGGATTCCCCAGCTGCAAGCGGGGTTACTGGTGTCGTTCTTCGGCTCGCCGGGCTCGGTGAACCCGAGTTCCGCAGCCGCGGCAGCCGGGAGCAGCTTGCACGCGTCACCGACGAACGCCGAGGCGTCCAGCGGATTCGTCACCTTCGGGACGTTCGGGTCTTCCGGTGCGGCCGAGGGAGCCGAGGACGGTGCCGTTCCCTGCGTGGGGCTCGGTGTACCTGGAGTCTCCCCCGTGCACCCTGCGACCACGGCGGAAACGAACAAGAGCGCCACCGCGGCGGCACGATTTCTCAACACGTTCGGCATCCTCAGGTCGTGCGCAGGGTGTTGGCCTGATCGGTGGCCATCGTCTTCGTACGAGCGAGCTCGAGTTTCTGGATATAGCCCTCGATGTAGTCCTTCATCGAGTCGTTCTGGTTCTGCAGGGCGATCAAGGAGGTGATCCCGGAATCGACGTAACTCGAGCTGGCTTCGTCCTTTCCCGGCGGCATCAGGTCCTCCGAGATCCGGCGGATCTCGTCGCCGTCCTTCACGACCTTCTCCAGCTCGTCTTCCCACAGCCCGATGACGGTCTTCAGCTCTTCGGGGCTCATCTCGAACCCGCCGCCGCCACCGCCTCCACCGCCGTAGACGGTCGGCTCCTTCGGCGTGGTCAGGTCACCCCAGACGGCCTTGATCGCGCTCGCGGCGTCGCCGATGATGTTCACGCCCGCACCTTCCCCTCAGCATTCACGCACCGTGACGGACAAAGCGTAGCCAAGCGGCGGACGGCGTGTCAGCCGATCCGGCCGAGTAGTCCGACGTGTCGCGAGGCCGTTCGGTTCCCGCGGCGGCCGATCATCCCGCGAACCGGTCACAGTACGTACGTACGGATTGCATTGAGCGGGTCCTCGGTGACAGGATTCCAGGATGCCACGGGTCAGCCAGGATCACCTCGACGCACGCCGGCGCCAGATCCTCGACGGCTCCCGCGTGTGCTTCGCACGCTATGGCTACGAGGGTGCCACCGTCCGGCGGCTGGAGGAAGCCACCGGCCTTTCCCGCGGTGCGATATTCCACCATTTCCGGGACAAGGAGTCCCTCTTCCTGGCCTTGGCCGAGGACGACGCGGTGCGCATGGCCGACATCGTCGCCGAGCAGGGTCTCGTCCAGGTGATGCGCGAGCTGCTGACGAACCGCAGCGAGCACCCCGCCGACTGGCTCGGCACGCGGCTGGAGGTCTCCCGGCGGCTGCGCACCGACCCCGAGTTCCGCGCCCGCTGGGCCGAGCGGTCCCACCAGCTGACCGCCGCGACCCGCCGCCGTCTGCTGCGTCAGCGCGACGCCGGGATCCTGCGTGACGATGTGGACGTCGACGTCCTGACCGCGTACCTCGAGCTCGTACTCGAAGGTCTCGTCTCGCACCTGGCGATGGGCCAGCCGGGTGACGATCTCGGCCCCGTCCTCGACCTGGTCGAGGAGAGCGTGCGGCGGCACCGGGCCCACGCGGCCGGGGGAACGCGTTAAGATTGTCCCATCGCCGCAGTACAGCGGCGATGTCTGTTGGTTTCCGATCGAGGAGTGACTCTTTTCGTGCGCGACGCGCAGTCACCTGGTGACAGTATCGAGCCGGGTGGCACACCCGGCTGTTCCGCTGATCTTCCCGCCGTCCCCGCCGGCAGGGAATGATGGAAGTCCTGCTCGCCGTTCTCGGCATCCTCCTGTTCCTCCTGCTGACCGTCGGCACCGGTCTCGCCGTCGCCGCTGAGTTCTCCCTCACCGCGCTCGAGCGCAGCACGGTCGACGCGAACGTCCGCCAGGTCGGCGACAAACGCGCGCACACCGTGCAGAAGGCGCACCGCACGCTCTCGTTCCAGCTGTCCGGCGCGCAGGTGGCGATCACCATCACCACCCTGATCACCGGTTATCTCGCGGAGCCGGTGATCGGTGACCTGCTCCACCCGCTGTTCACCGCCGTCGGGTTCTCCGAGGGCGTGGCGGACGGGGTGTCGCTCGCGGTCGCGCTGATCCTGGCCACGTCGCTGTCGATGATCCTCGGCGAAATGATGCCGAAGAACCTCGCGATCGCCCGGCCGCTGCAGACCGCGCGCGCCGTCGCGGGGTATCACTCGCGGTTCTCGTCGCTGTTCCGCTGGCTGATCACCCTGATGAACAACAGTGCCAACTTCCTCGTCCGCAAGTTCGGCGTCGAGCCGCAGGAGGAACTGCGGTCGGCCCGGTCGCCCCAGGAACTCGGCTCGATCGTGCGGTCCAGCGCGGAAAGCGGCACGCTCGACACGTCCACGGCCGAACTGCTGGACAAGTCGCTGCGCTTCGGCGAGCGGACGGCCGACGAGCTGATGACGCCCCGCGTCCAGCTCGAATCGCTGACCGTGGACGACACCATCGCCGACCTCATCGAGATCTCCCGCCGCACCGGCTTCTCGCGCTTCCCGGTCTACACCGAGGATCTCGACGACGTGCAGGGCGCGGTGCACATCAAACAGGCGTTCACCGTCCCGGCCGCCCAGCGCGCCGCGGTACGGATCGGCTCGGTCATGCGGCCGATCCCGACGGTGCCCGAATCGCTGCCGGGCGACTCGCTGCTCAACCGGCTGCGCGATTCCCGGTTCCAGCTCGCGATCGTCGTCGACGAGTACGGCGGCACCGCGGGCCTCGTGACCCTGGAGGACGTGGTCGAAGAGATCATCGGCGACGTCCGCGACGAGCACGACGAGCGGGAAGCGCCCTCCTCCCAGCAGGTCGGCGCCGACAACTGGCTCGTGTCCGGGCAGCTCCGCGCCGACGAGGTCACCGACGAGACCGGGTTCCGGATGCCCGACGGCGACTACGAGACCATCGCCGGGCTGATCCTCGAGCGGCTCGGCCGGATCCCCTCCCCCGGCGACGCCACCGATCTCGACGCCTGGCGGCTCACGGTGACCAAGATGGACCGTCTCCGCATCGCCGAGGTCGAAGTCCGCCGGGTCAGCGAAACCGCGACTTCCGCCGAGCAGGAGCCCGCCCGATGAACGACTGGTTCAACATCTTCCTCGTCGTGGTCCTGCTGCTGGCCAACGCGTTCTTCGTCGGCGCCGAGTTCGCGCTCATCTCGTCGCGGCGCGACCGGCTGGAAGCCTTGCTGGAGCAGGGGAAGACCCGCGCCAAGATCGTCATCAACGCGAGCAAGAACGTCTCGCTGATGCTGGCGGGGGCGCAGCTCGGCATCACCATCTGCTCGTTGCTGCTGGGACGGCTCGGCGAGCCGGCCGTCGCGCACCAGCTGGCCGGCTTCTTCGAGCTGTTCGGGATTCCCGACGTCCTGCTGCACCCGATCTCGTTCGCGATCGCGCTGGCGTTCATCACCATCCTGCACGTCCTCATCGGCGAGATGGTGCCGAAGAACCTCGCGATCGCCGAGCCGGAACGGCTGGCGCTGTGGCTGGTCCCGGTGCACGTGGCCTGGGTGAAGCTCGCCAATCCGTTCATCTGGCTGCTGAACTTCGTGGCGAACTCGCTGCTGCGGGTGTTCAAGGTCGAGCCGAAGGACGAACTGGAAACCGCCTACACCTCCGACGAGCTCGCGGAACTGCTCAGCGAGTCGCGGCGCGAGGGGCTGCTGGAGCACTCCGAGCACCAGCGGCTGAGCAAGACGCTGTCCTCGGTCGAGAAGACGGTGGCCGACGTGCTGGTCCCGACAGCCCAGCTGACGACGCTGCCCTGCTCGCCCACGCTGGGCGACGTCGAGCGCGCGGTGTCCTCGACCGGGTTCTCCCGTTTCCCGGTGTGCACCGACGACGGGACGCTGACCGGCTACATCCACGTCAAGGACATCCTCGACCTCGTGGGCGAGGACCCGACCACCGTGGTGCCGCCGGACAAGACGCGCGCGCTCACCGAACTGCACGCCGACGCGCGACTCGACGAGGCGTTGTCGGCGATGCGTAAGGAAGGCAGCCACCTGGCGCGAGCCCTGAGCCCGGCGGGAGCGGCGGTCGGCGTCGTCGCGCTGGAGGACCTCGTCGAGGAATACGTGGGGACTGTCCGCGACGGTACCCACGTCATGTCATGACCGGCCCGATCGTCCTTCCCGAGCCCATCTGGCTGGCTCGGGAGGACGAGCACGTCACGCGGATGCGGCGCTGGACGACACCGCACCAGCGCCGCCGTTCACGGGGCGAAAAGCATCCGGTGCTCGACTTCCTCTTCACCTACTACTCGCACCGGCCCGGGCATCTCGAACGCTGGCAACCGGGTCCGGGGGTCGTGCTCGAAGGCGCGTCCGCCCGGCGGTTCCTGGAGCGGAAGGGTTACCTGGAGACCCCGGAGGGCGTCATGCTCGATCCGGCGGGCTTCACCGAGGGCCGGGCCAAGACCGCGGAATTCGTCCTCGGACTGCTTTCCGCGACCGCGTCCCGCTCCCCGAGACTCAGTTGTTTCGGGTTGCATGAATGGGCAATGGTTTACCGGGAATCGGCGGATGAGGTTCGTCACTCACAACTTCCGCTCCGGCTCGGTTCGGCCGGAACCGACGGCGTGGTCGAGTCGCTGGAGATCCGGTGCGGGCATTACGACGCGTTCCGGTTCTTCACCGAACCCGCCCGGCCTCGCAACACGCTGCGGCCGGCGCGGGAGAACCAGGCCGAGTTCGAGCAGCCGGGCTGCCTCCACGCCAACATGGATCTCTTCAAGTGGGCGTACAAACTCGATCCGTTCGTGCCCGCCGAGCTGGTCGGGGACTGCTTCGAACTGGCGGCGGACATCCGGGAACTGGACATGCGGGCCAGCCCGTACGACCTGGCGGACTTCGGGTACTACCCTGTCCAGATCGAGAGCCCGGAAGGCCGGGCCGAGTACGCCCGCGCGCAGGCCGCGTTCGCCCGCCGGGCGGCGCCGCTGCGTGAGCACCTGATAGCGCATTGCCAACGGCTCCTCGCCGGGTTAAAGAAGGTGCCCGCGACACGCGGAAAACAACTGTGAGTCGTCGCATTCCCCGTAACATCCTCCCCTGTTAGAGTGATAACGGTTTGATTGCATACGCAGCGCGAGCGCGCACGTTTCGAAAGGACAACGATGGGGCGACACAGCGCGGTCGAGGAGCCGGTGCCGCATCCCCTCGACCCGCCGAAGCGGCCTCAGGGCCGCGGTGAGGCGACCGGTTCACACCGGATCGTCGGGAAGAAGGCCCCGCGGCGCCGGATCGCCAAGTGGCCGATCGCCTGCCTGGTCCTCGTGGTCCTGGTCGCGATCGGCGTGTTCGGCTGGAACTGGGCCGACGGCGAGCTCAACACCCGTGCCGAAGCACAGGCCAAGGCGTGCAGCGCCGGCGACACCCCGATGCGGGTCATCGTCACCCCCAGCATCGAAAAGCCCGTGCGAGCGGCGGCCGAGCGGTGGAACAACGCCGCGACCGTGGTCCGCGACCACTGCGTGGTCATCCAGGTCGACGCGCTGTCCTCCGCTTCCGTGCTCGATGGCCTCGTCGGCCGGACCAACCTGGACTCCATCGGCGGCCTCCCCGCCGCCTGGATCCCCGAGTCCACCTACTGGGTGACCGAGCTGAACACCGCCAAACCGGCACTGGTCGGGTCGCCCGCCCAGTCGGTCGCGACGGCGCGTTCGGCCGACTACCCGCTCGTCGGCCTCGCCGGCAAGAGCATCGACGAGGTCCAGATGCGCGCCGCTCAGACCTTCCGCCAGTACCTGCAGCAACCTGCCCAGCAGGCCGACTTCGCCGCCGCGGGTATCAAGGCCACCTGAGTCCCTCGAACCACGGGAAAGGCCCCTTCACCGCTCGGGAAGGGGCCTTTCCCGTACCAGGCGCTCACTGGAGTTTCGCCGTCGTGGGAATGTCGTGAAGGGCCCCTTTGAGACGATGAAGGTCTCAAAGGGGCCCTTCACGACAAGAGAGTTCGACGGCAAGCCAACNGACCCGGACACCTTCGGCTCGTGAGTGGTGAGGACGGTTGGCTTGCCGTCGAACTCTCATGTCGTGAAGGGCCCCTTTGAGACGATGAAGGTCTCAAAGGGGCCCTTCACGACATGAGAGTTCGACGGCAAGCCAACCGTCCTCACCACTCACGAGCCGAAGGTGTCCGGGTCCGGCCCGGTGCGCGTCCCGTCGTCGAACTCGGCGAGGGCCGCGAGATCGTCCTCGGCCAATTCGAAGTCGAATACGTCGAAGTTCTCGCGGATCCGGGACGGCGTCACGGATTTCGGGATCGCGACCGTGCCGAGCTGCAGATGCCAGCGCAGCACCAGCTGTGCCGGGCTCTTGCCGTACTTGGCGGCGAGGGCGGTCAGTGTCGGGTCCGAGAGCAGCGATCCCTGCGCGAGCGGGCTCCACGCCTCGGTGACGATGCCGTGCTCGGCATGGAAGTCCCGCAGTGCCTTCTGCTGCAGCCGCGGGTGCAGCTCGACCTGGTTGACCGCGGGCACGATCCCGGTCTCGTCGAACAGCCGCCGCAGATGCGGGACGTGGAAGTTCGACACCCCGATGGCGCGCGCCCGGCCGTCCGCGTAGAGCTTTTCCAGCGCCCGCCAGGTTTCGACGTACTTCCCGCGGGCGGGTGCCGGCCAGTGGATCAGGTACAGGTCCAGGCGGTCCAGGCCGAGTTCCGCGAGGCTCGCGTCGAAGGCCCGGAGCGCCTCGTCGTAGCCGTGGCCCGGATTCGGGAGCTTCGTGGTGATGAACAGTTCGTCGCGGGGTACTCCCGCCGACCGGATCGCCTCGCCGACACCGGCTTCGTTCCCGTAGGACGCGGCGGTGTCGATGCTGCGGTATCCGGCCTCGATGGCGGTCCGGACGACCTTGGCCGTGTCGCCCGCGGGGACCTGCCAGACGCCGAAACCGAGTTGGGGGATGGCTACCTCGTTGTTCAGGACGACGGAAGGCACGGCCATGGAAGAGGAATCCTCACTGGAGGCGGCGGCGGGACTTCTTGCCCGGCATCATTCCACCCCGCGCGCCGCGTACGCGCGCAGATATTCCGCCGTGTCCGCGTCCGCCGGGAAGAAGGACTCGATCACCAGCTCGGCGACCGTGACGTCCAACGGCGTCCCGAAGGTGGAGACCGTGCTGAAGAAGGTGAGTTCGGCGTCCTCGTGCCGCAGCTTCAACGGGACGAAGATGTCACCCGGCCCGGGGACCTCCACCTCGGGGACGGGATCCGCGCACGGATAGGAGAGCAGTTCCTCCAGCAGTTCGGTCAGCGCCGGGTCGGCCGTCTGGGTCACCTGCCGCCGCAGCCTGCCGAGCAGATGGGCGCGCCACTCCCCCAGGTTCAGCACGTGCGGCGCCATCCCCTCCGGATGCAGCGTCACCCGCAGGACGTTGACCGGCGGCGTCATCAAGGCTGGCGAGACGAGGCCGGTCATGATCGAGATGCTCGCGTTGGCGTCGACCAGGTTCCACCAGCGGTCGGCGACGGCGGCCGGATACGGCTCGTGGCTGGTCATCAGCTGCCGGACCGCCTTGCGGACCGCCGCCATTTCCGGGGCGCCGAGGCCGCTTTCGGCGTACGCGGGCGCGTAACCCGCCGCCAGCAACAACTGATTGCGTTCCCTCAAGGGCACCTCCAGGTGCTCGCCGAGCCGCAGCACCATGTCCCGGCTGGGCTTGGACCGGCCGGTCTCCACGAAGCTCAGATGCCGGGTGGAGATGTCCGCCGAGATGGCGAGGTCCAGCTGGCTGATCCGGCGGCGGTCACGCCATTCGCGGAGGAGCTCGCCGACGGGGCGGCCCGCGGTCACTGTGGTCGTCACGATCACGAACCTACGCACCCCGGGTGTCGCGCCGCCATTACCTCCCGCGTAATCGACGGGACCCGCTTCAGCCGACAAAGTTGCGGCATCGGTTACCCCACAGGAAAACGAGGAGACACCATGTCGGACGTCCAGCGCGTCGCCGAGCAGTACATCGCCGTGTGGAACGAGACCGACGCGGACAAGCGCCGCGCGCTCATCGCCGAAGTGTTCACCGAGGACGCCGCCTACACCGACCCGCTCGGCGCGGTCACCGGCCACGACGGCGTCGACGGTTTCATCGCCGGCGCCCAGGCCCAGTTCGCGGGCCTGCGGTTCAGCCTGCCGTCGGCTCCGGACGCGCACCACGACATCGCGCGTTTCCAGTGGTACCTCGGCCCCGACGGCGCGGAAGAGCCGCTGGCGATCGGCTTCGACGTCATCACCGTCGAGGACGGGCGGATCAAGCAGGTGCTGGGCTTTCTCGACAAGATGCCCGGCTGACCCTCAGGCGAAGGCCTCCGGTGGCGGGCAGGAGCAGACGAGGTTGCGGTCACCCGCGGCCCCGTCGATCCGCCGCACCGGTGGCCAGATCTTCGACGCGGTGACACCGGCCGGGAAGACCGCGATCTCCCTGCTGTACGGCCGATCCCACTCGCCCGCGAGACAGCGCGCGGTATGCGGGGCGTTGCGCAGCGGGCTCTCGGCCACCGGCCACTCCCCCGCGGCGACCTTTTCGATCTCGGCGCGGATCGCGATCATCGCGTCGCAGAACCGGTCGAGTTCGCCGAGGTCCTCGCTCTCGGTGGGCTCGACCATGAGCGTCCCCGCGACCGGGAACGACATCGTCGGCGCGTGGAGCCCGTAGTCGGCCAGGCGCTTGGCCACGTCGTCGACGGTGACGCCGGTGCGTTTGGTGAGCGCGCGGAGGTCGAGGATGCACTCGTGCGCCACGAGGCCCTCGTGCCCGGAGTACAGGACCGGGTAGTACGCGGCGAGACGTTTCGCGACGTAGTTGGCGTTCGCGACCGCGGTCAGCGTCGCCCGGCGCAGGCCGTCGGCGCCCATCATCCGGACGTAGGCCCAGGAGATCGGCAGGATCGACGCGCTCCCCCACGGCGCGGCGCTGATCGGGCCCACGCCGGTGGCCGGGCCGGCGTCCGGCTGCAGCGGGTGATTCGGCAGGTACGGCGCCAGATGCGCGCGGACGCCGATCGGGCCGATCCCCGGCCCGCCGCCACCGTGCGGGATGCAGAAGGTCTTGTGCAGGTTCAAATGCGAGACGTCGGCGCCGAACTTCCCGTACTGCGCCACCCCGATCAGCGCGTTCAGGTTCGCGCCGTCGACGTACACCTGGCCGCCCGCCTCGTGCACCAGCGCGCAGACCTCGCGGACGGTGTCCTCGTAGACGCCGTGCGTCGACGGGTAGGTGATCATGATCGCGGCGAGGTCGTCAGCGTGCTCGTCCACAGTGGACCTGAGATGGCCGAGGTCGATGTTGCCCTCGTCGTCGCACTTCACGACGACCACGCGCATCCCGGCCATCACCGCGCTGGCCGCGTTCGTCCCGTGCGCACTGGACGGGATCAGGCAGACGTCTCGTGCCGCGTTCCCGCGTTCGCGGTGGTACGCGCGGATCGCCAGCAGCCCGGCGAACTCGCCCTGGCTGCCGGCGTTCGGCTGCAGGGAGACCGCGTCGTAGCCGGTGATGCCGGCGAGCCACCGCTCCAGATCCTTGACCACGGTGAGCAGCCCCGCAGCGTCCTCGGCGGGCGCGAACGGGTGCAGCCCGGCGAACTCGGGCCAGGTGATCGGCTCCATCTCGGCCGTGGCGTTCAGCTTCATCGTGCAGGAGCCGAGCGGGATCATGCTCCGGTCGAGCGCGACGTCCTTGTCGGACAACGACCTCAGGTACCGGAGCAGCGCCGTCTCCGAGCGATGCGCGTGGAAGACCGGATGCGTCAAGTAGTCGCTGGTGCGCCGCAGATCCGGCGGGAAGCCGTCCGCGGTGTCCGCGTCGAGCGAGTCCACATCGGACACCGCGACCCCGAAGGCCTTCCACACCAGGGAAAGATGCTCACGGGTCGTCGTCTCGTCACAGGCGACGGCCACGTGGTCGGAGTCCACGAGCCGCAGGTTGACCCCGAGTTCCCTGGCCGTGCCGACGATCCCCGCCGCACGCCCCGGAACGGAGACCGTCACGGTGTCGAAGAACTCGCAGTGCACGACGTCCACACCGCTCTCGGCGAGCCCCGCCGCGAGTACGGTGGCCATCCGGTGCGCGCGGTTCGCGATGGCGCGCAGGCCTTCGGGACCGTGGTACACCGCGTACATCGACGCGATCACCGCCAGCAGCACCTGGGCGGTGCAGATGTTGCTCGTCGCCTTCTCGCGGCGGATGTGCTGCTCGCGGGTCTGGAGCGCGAGCCGGTACGCGGGCGCGCCGTCGGCGTCCTTCGACACCCCGACCAGCCGTCCGGGCAATTGCCGTTCGAGCCCCTGCCGGACGGCGAGGTACGCCGCGTGCGGCCCGCCGAAGCCCATCGGGACGCCGAAGCGCTGCGTCGACCCGATCGCGACGTCGGCGCCGAGCTCACCGGGCGGCCGCAACAGGGTCAGCGCCAGCGGATCCGCGGCCATCACCACCGCCGCGCCCAGTGTCTTGGCCTCGGCGATGGTGTGGTCCCATTCGCGGACGGCTCCCGACGCGCCCGGATACGACAGCAGCACGCCGAAGAAGTCCCCGCCGAGCCCGAGCCCGGTGATGCCCTGGGACAGATCCGCGGTCACCAGCTCGATACCGAGCGGCTCGGCGCGGGTGCGCAGGACCTCGATCGTCTGCGGAAGGGTGTCCTCGTCGACCACGAACCGGTTCGACTTCGCCTTGCCAGCCCGGCGGACCAGTGTCATCGCCTCCGCCGCGGCGGTCGCCTCGTCGAGCATGGAGGCGTTGGCGATCGGCAGGCCGGTCAGGTCGGAGACCATGGTCTGGAAGTTCAGCAGCGCTTCGAGGCGGCCTTGCGAGATCTCCGGCTGATACGGCGTGTACGCGGTGTACCAGGCCGGGCTCTCCAGCACGTTCCGGCGGATCACCGGCGGGGTCACGGTGTCGTGGTAGCCGAGGCCGATCATCTGGACCATCGGCCGGTTGCGCGCGGCCAGCGCGCGGAGCTCAGCGAGCGCGCCGGTCTCGGTGGCGGGCGGCGGCAGCTCCGGCGGCGCCGCGGACTCCCGCAGCGACGCGGGCACGGCCCGCTCGGCGAGTTCGTCCAAGGAGGCGACCCCGACGACGTCGAGGATGCGCGCGAGCTCTTCGGTGCCGGGACCGATGTGCCGGTCCGCGAAGGGGGTTCCGGATTCGAGAGCGGCCAGTGAAACGGGCTCCATCGGGGACCTCCCAAGACGCGGGGGTGGGGCCGGGACGATTGTCCTGGCCCTCCCCACTCTGTCCGTACCCCCGAGGGGGCGCCTGAGAGTTTCGCCCGAGTGTTGAGCCGGGCTTGCACCGTCGGCGGGGCCGCCAGGCTGTGACCTGGCGAACCACTTTCCAGAGGCGTCTCTTCCGCGCGGTCCAGGGTGCCTGAGAGGTTCCGGGGAGGACTTGCTCCTTCGGCGCCGAGCTCAACGGTTATCGGCTCGGTCTCTCCCGCGCGGATTCGTCGACCGCGGAAGTGAGCCTACCCTGCCGCGTCCGCGGCCTCATGATCAGCCGGTGCGACGGGCGTTGCGGCGCTGCGTGAGCTCGTCCGGTGTGACCGTTTCGATCACTCCGCCGTCGGCCCGCTCGGCCGGGAACTCGTGGATGGTGCCGCTGATCTCCTGCATCGCCCCGCTGACCGCGATCCCGAAGACACCCTGCCCGCCCTGGAGTAAATCGACGATCTCTTCGGGCGACGTGCACTCGTAGACGGTGGTGCCGTCGGAGAACAGGGTGACCTTGGCGAGGTCGCGGACGCCGCGCAGGCGCAGGTGGTCGACGGCGACGCGGATGTTCTGCAGGGAGACTCCGGTGTCCAGCAGCCGCTTGACGACCTTCAGGACGAGGATGTCCTTGAACGAGTAGAGCCGCTGCGAACCGGAGCCGTGCGCCGTGCGGATGCTCGGCGCGACCAGCTTCGTGCGGGCCCAGTAGTCGAGCTGCCGGTAGGTGATCCCGGCGATCTGGCAGGCGGCGGGACCGCGGTAACCGACGAGTTCGTCCGGGAGGGAAGAGTCGGGGAACAGCTCGCCCTGCTCGCCGTCAGCGACCGGAACGAGCGGCTCTTGAGGGCTACCAGCCTCGACCACGCCATGCCTCCCCTCGCCCGACCTGGCGGCCGGCGAACAAAGCCGCGCGGACCCACGTGAGCCCGCACCGGAGTTCCTCGTCAAGACGAATGCCCCAGACATCCGAATCACACCTTGGCGATTCACCTCCATTGACGGTAAGCGCGTCCGGCAAACCGGTCAACGCGACGCGCGGTCCACCTCAAGCTCTTCTTGAGGCTTGTCGAGCACAGTCCCCCGTTCGGCTGCACCGTTGCCACTTTTACTCAGCCGTGTTATTTTTTATTCATGCAAGTAACTCCCTCCACGCAGAGCGCCATGCAAGAGGTCCAGGCGGAGCTGGGGCTGTCGGTCACCGAGGCGGCCAGGCGGGCCCAGATCATCGGGGCGACGATCGCGACGATCTCCGACCTCGGCTACCACAAGACGTCGTTCGCGAAGATCAAGGAACGGGCCGGGCTGTCCAGCACCCGGATCATCTCGTACCACTTCACCAACAAGGCGGGCCTGATGCAGGCCGTGGTCACCACCGCGACCGGGATGAAGGACAAGTTCCTCGAGGAGCGGATCCAGGGCACGACCGACCGGGCCGGGCTGCTGCGCGGCTACATCGAATCGGAGATCGCGTTCCTGGGCTCGTACCCGGAACTGGTGCGGGTGATGGTCGAGATGGGTTCGAGCGGCTCGGACGCCGAGGGCTGGTTCATGTCGGCGCCGCTGGTCGAAGAGTTCCGGACCGGCCGGCTCGAACGTCAGCTGCGGCAGGGACAGCAGGAAGGTGCCTTCGGCGAGTTCGCGCCGGATGTGATGGCGTTGTCGATCGCGCAGGCCATCGACGGTGTCGCGGCGAAGTTCGCGGCGGATCCGAAGCTGGACCTGGAGCGCTACGGGCGCGAGCTGGCGGACCTGTTCGTCAAGGCGACCGCCACCTGAGCCACGGCCGTCCTGCGGAAGTCCGTGAGGGCCTCCTTGCCTACCCTGAAGGTAGTGAGGGAGGCCTTCACGGAAGACTCGACCGGACGTGGTCCTGGATGACCAGCAGTCACAGCGGCCGCGCGTGAAGGGCCCTTGCCGGCTCAGCCGAGGAACCTCGGCCTTCGCACCACGCCGAAGTACAAGAAGCATTCGTGAACGCATTCAGAGGACTAAACGCACGTACGACGAAGGGGCGGCACCATCGGGCGCCGCCCCTTCGTCCAAGTCTCGGGATCAGGTGTCCGCGCCGCGGAAGTCCTCCGGCGAGACCGAGTCGAGGAACTCGCGGAACTTCTCGACCTCGTCCTCCTGCTCGTCGGGGATGATGAGCCCCGCTTCCTCCAGCACCGCGTCCACGGCGTGGATGGGCACCCCGACCCGCAGCGCCAGCGCCACCGAATCGCTCGGACGCGCCGAAACCCGGATGTCCCCGTCGAAGACCAGCTCCGCGAAGAACGTGCCTTCCTTCAGATCGGTGATGACGACCTGCTCCAGCTCACGGCCCAGTGCTCCGATGACCTCCTTGAGCAGGTCATGGGTGAGCGGACGGGCCGGGCGGACTCCCTGCTGCTCCAAGGCGATGGCGGTGGCCTCGACCGAGCCGATCCAGATCGGCAGGTAACGCTCGCCTTCGGTCTCCCGCAGCAACAAGATCGGCTGATTCGCGGGTAGCTCCACCCGCACGCCGACGACGCGCATCTCGCTCATCGGGCTTCGCCTCCCTCTCGTGCGCACGGGCTGCAACGCTTGTCTCGACGACCAAGCGACGGCAGTCCCGACGCTACCCGTCTTCCGAGCGCTGTGCTCGCTGTCTCCGACATTCTCGGTTCGCCCGTGGCAAACCCAACTCTCACGGTACGGCATAGGGTGCCGAACATTCAGGCATTGACAAGTGGCCGCGCAACGGCTCCCGGCCCCCGAAGCCGTTCAACCGCCTGTGACAGCCCGTATTCCGGCCTTCACCAAGAGCGTGTGCAACGCCACGGTCAAGGCGGCCAGCTCCCGGACGACCTCGTCGCCCCTCGCCTGGGCGTCCTCGTCACGATGCCGATACACCGGGGTCACGATCTGCTCCAGCAGGCCCACCTCGCGGTCGGCCGCGGCCCGGAAGGCACGCAGATGTCTCGGCTCGATACCGAATTCGGTCATCGCCTTCACGGTCTTCGCCACCAGGACCGCGTCCGGGTCGAAGAACCCCGCCGCTCCCGGGCGGACGAGACCGTATTGCCGCAGCTCAGCAAGGGTCGCGGCGTCGATCCCGGCCTGGCGGAGCAGATCTTCCTCGGTCAGCCTGATCTCGCGGTCGGTCTCGAAATCCCCCGGGGACGGCAGTCCGCCGTTCTCCCCGGGGGCGTCGAGTGACACGAGCTTCCGCGGCAGCCGCGGCATCGCCGCGGTGTGCTCGGCGGGCGCGGCTCCCTGATCCGCCGCGTCCAGCTGTTCCTTGATGACCTTCAGCGGAAGGTAGTGATCCCGCTGGGCGGACAGGACGAACCGCAACCGCTCCACGTCCGCCGGAGCGAACTGCCGGTACCCCGACGGGGTCCGGCCCGGCTGGACCAGACCCTCCGCCTCGAGGAACCGGATCTTGGAGATGGTGACATCGGGGAAATCGCCGCGCAGCTGTGCCAGCACGGCCCCGATGCTCAACCCGGCTCGCTGCGACGCATCCCGATCAGGCCGCCCGGCCGCCGTCACCGTGCCCCCTGGCCCCCGGATCCCGGGCCGGTCAGGAAGACCAGGCGGAACTTGCCGATCTGCACCTCGTCGCCACCGGCGAGGACGGCCTGGTCGACCGGCTCGCGGTTGACGTAGGTGCCGTTGAGGCTGCCGACGTCGATGACGACGAACTCGCCACCCTCACGGCGGAACTCGGCGTGGCGCCGGGAGACCGTGACGTCGTCGAGGAAGATGTCGCTGTCCGGGTGCCGTCCCGCGCTGGTGGTGTCGCGGTCCAGCAGGAAGCGCGAACCCGCGTTCGGGCCCCGCTTGACGACCAGCAGCGCGGAACCCGCGGGCAGCGCGTCCACACCCTGGACGGGGGCCTCGGCAGCCGGAGGAGCCTCAGTGCCTTCGACGTCGGCCAGGAAGTCGGCCCGGAAGACAGAAGTCCGCTCCGGAGACTGCTCCGGGGGAACGCCGGGCCCGTCGTTCGTGCTCACCTGAGCTCTCCTAACGCATGTGTGTTGCCACTACTCAAGAACGTGTGGAGTCAAACGTACCGTGCCTGATCGAATCTCCGGCCCGCGGCTCCCCCTACTCTTCCCGAAGGGCCGCGGCCTGCGGCTATTCCTTGGTCAGCGCCTGGTACGCCTCGGCCTCCAGCAGGGATTCCACCGAGCTCGCGTCGTCGAGACGGAGCTCGATCAGCCAGCCTTCGCCGTAGGGGTCGCTGTTGATCAGCTCGGGTGACTCGGTCACCGCGTCGTTGACCGCGACCACCTCGCCGTCGAGCGGGGCGAACAGCTCCGAAACACTCTTGGTCGACTCGACCTCGCCGAACGCGTCGCCCGCACCGACCTGCTTGCCGACCTCGGGCAGTTCGACGAACACGACGTCACCGAGCTGGTCCTGGGCGTACTCCGTGATGCCCACGCGCACGAGCCCTCCGTCGCGCACGGAGACCCACTCGTGTTCCTCGGTGTACCGCAGTTCTTCTGGAGTGGACAACGCCGCTCCCCTTTCTCGCCCTCGCTCGAAACCGACGCGCGCAGTTTCGCATCCCGCCGGGTCACGCGCCCGGCGCCTCCCGCAACTCGGCGGGATCGGCCGTTCGCAGCGCCCGTGCCGTCTGCACGACGTACAGCACGCCCGAATAGACGTACAGGACCGCGCCCCACGCCGTGAAGGCGTAGCCGATCGGCCGGGCGATCGCGGCGATGTCGGAGCCGCCCTGGGTGAGCAGCAGGAACGGGAAGGCGTACATCAGCACGAAGGTGGCGCCCTTGCCGATGTAGGTGACCTCCGGCGGGGCGAACCCGCGGTGCCGCAGCAGCAGCACGCAGACGCCGAGGACGGCCTCGCGGACGACCAGCGGGACCACCAGCCACCACGGGACGATGTCGCGGATCAGGAAGGCGATGAGGGTGGCGAGGATGTAGAGCCGGTCGGCGGCGGGGTCGAGCAGCCGGCCGAGCCGCGACATCTGGTTGAGCCAGCGGGCGAGTTTGCCGTCGAGCCAGTCGGTGAGTGCGCTGAACACGAGCAGCGCGAGCGCCCAGCCGTCCTCCTTCGGGCCGAGGAGCAGCCACAGGAAGACCGGTACCCCGGCGAGCCGGAGGATCGAAAGCATGTTGGGGACGTTCAGGGCCTGCCGCAGCAGGGAAGGCTCTTCGCTGGTCACGCTCGGTTCGGGGGGCGTACTCACCCGCCCAGCCTAGCCAGCGGCGGCAGGTACTCCCGCGTCAGCTGGCCCGGGTGTGGGTCCAGCCGCGGCGTTGCAGGTCCGCGCTGGTCAGCGCCACGGGCCTGCCCCGGTGGTCGGTGCCCATCCAGCGGTTGTGGCCGGCGGAGGTTTCGAGGACGTACGGGCGGCCGCCACACCAGACGACGGTGCACGGTGCCGTCGGTGGCAGCTCCGTGCTCGCCGGTGCGGTGGCCTGGGATGACGCGGGGTCGGTCTGTTCGTCGGTCTTCATCGCTCTCACGGTTTCGGTGACGGGGACTGGGACACGCCGGAGCGCTACCTTTGTTTTCGGCAGAACGGGGCCGCGCGTTAACGGCTCCTCGCCGGATTCGTCCGATCGGTTCGCAACGACAGCAGGATGTTGTCGCGCTGTGAACGGCATGTTAATCATCCACAATGGACAGTCGCCGGGCGGTCCTCGCGAAGCGCGGCGGCGGGGGCGCGATAGCCTCCCGCGAATCGAACGTGGCTCAATGCCACGGGATCGGGCCCGGCCGGGTCAGAATGGGCCGGCCACGACCGGCCGACGAAAGGATCGCCTTGCCCGTCTCGACCACCATGGGAACGTGGCGGCGCCTGTTCGCGGCCTGCGCCGTCTGTGCCGTCGTCGGAACGCTCGCCGCCTGTTCGGGCGAAGATCCGCCACCGCCTGTCACCTTGATGTCGGCCTCGCCGCCCTCGCTTCCCACCGCGGTGTCCAGCGTGCCGGTGCCGCCGATCCCGTCACAGACCGCGCCGAGCCGGTCCGCCGCACCGGTTCCCACCTCTCAGCCGAAACCCGCTGAACCGGTTCAGGGTTCGTGCGGAACGGTCACCGCGGCCAGCGGGCTGACCCTGCAGGTGCTCAACGGCCCCGGGGTCTCGTGCGCGGACGCGACCGGGATCGTCGGTTCGTTCCACAAGAGGATCGCCGGACGGCAGTCCGCGGGCTCCGACGAACCGGTCAGCGAGACCGTGGACGGCTGGCTGTGCGTCTCCGGCGCTCCCGCCGCGCAGGGCGGAACCAGTTGCAGCAAGGGCGATCAGAACGTGTTCGCCGCCGTCGTCCCCGTGGAATGAACCGAATGAACCATCCTCGAGAAGAAGGGCCCATGAAGAGCCTCGCCGTGCTCCCCGCCGCGTTCGCCGTCGTCCTGCTGAGCGGCTGCGGCGCGGATCCCGCTCCCGCCGCCGCGCCGTCACCCTCTCCCGCCCCCGCGGCCGATCAGGTCCTGGCCGGCACGCCCTGCGGCGAGGTCACCGGATTCCAGGGCGCGAAGAACAAGGTCGTCGTCCGCGGCAAGGCCGAGTGCGCCGAAGCGACACAGGTGCTCACGGAGTACTTCGCCAAGCTGACGCCGGCCGAGGCGGCGTCACCGCAGGGGCCGGGCCCCGTGGTGGTCGGACCCTGGACCTGCGGGAGCGGGCCGAACGATCCGGTGACGAGCTGCTCGACCGAGGACGAGCGCCAGATCGAAGCCACCCGGAGCTGAGAACGCCCGGCGGCGTCACCGCTCGCGACGCCGCCGGCTCCGATCCATCCGGTACAGGACGCCGAGTCCGATCAGCATGCCCAGCAGGACCAGGCCGCACAGCACGACCATCCACAGGCTCAAGACCCGATTGGATCTCGACGGGTAGGCGAATCCGTCGCCGGCGAAGATCCTGTCGCCCTTCGCGACCCTTTCGCCGTCGATCCTCCCGTGACCGGTGCGTCCGTCGTCGAACCGCCACTCGGCCGTGCAATAGGGAAACCGGCCGCTCATCGGCGGACCGTCCTCGACGCATCCGGAGACGTCGGTGACCGTGACGTCCTCCCCGGCATCCAGTTCGCGGACACGGTCGGCGAGGGCACCCCCGGCCACCCACAACAGGAAAACGAGCGGGATCCCGGCCAGCAGCATCCGGGCGGGCATCCTGGAACTCCGCGGTTCACCCGACAAGAAAGTCCTTTCGTTCGGCCGCTCCAGGCTATTCGCCGAAGTGGCGGCACCGCACGGGATTTGTACCCACCCCCTTGCGGATCCGGGTAAGAGTCGTCTAGACTCAAACTATGCTCACCAGGGAAGACGCCGTGACGATGATCGAGAACACGGTCGACGCGGCCGCTCTGTTCGCACGCCATCGCTACCGCGAACTGGCGGCCGTTCTCCACCCCGACCGCAACCCCGGCGACGAGCGCGCCCACCGCGCCGCCGCCACCCTCAACCGCCTCCACGACGACTGGAAACGCGCCCGGCGCCAGACCGTCACCACGGCGACGTCGGCGTACACCCTCACCGGGCCGCACGCGGTGGGCAGCGTCGCGACGACCTACCGGACCACCGGGCCATATCTGGTGAAACTCGTCCACGACCCGGCGCTCAACCCGCTGATCCACGCGGAATGGGCGGCGCTGCGCACGCTCGACGGCTTCACCGAACGGCACCGGTGGCTGCGCCCCTACTACCCGCGACTGCTGGACACCTCGGGTCCGGTGGCCAGGGGCGACCGCGCGTTCAGCGTCCTCGATCCACTCGTCGACGGTTTCGTCACCCTCGCCGATGTCGGGAAGGCCTTCCCCGGCGGGCTCGACGGCCGCGACTACGCGTGGATGCACCGTCGCCTCCTGCGTGCCGTGGCAGGCGCGCATCGCGCGGGTGTCGTCCACGGCCACCTCACCGCGGACAACGTGCTCGTCCATCCGGAGCGGCACGGCATCGTCGTCGTCGGCTGGTCCTTCGCCGTCGAGGACGGTGTCCTCCCGCTCGCGGCGGACAACTCCGTCGACTACCCGCCGGAAGTCCATAAAGGACTGCCGATGACCACGGCAACCGACGTCCACATGCTCCACCGCATGATGCTGGAACTTCTGGCACCGGACGAAATCCGTCAGCGCGAGTTCGCTACGTGGTGCACACAGGACAACCCGGCACAACGGCCCGACGCCGCCGATCTGCTCGACGAATACGACGCGCTGCTCGACGACCTCTACGGCCCCCGCACCTTCCGACCCTTCACCATCCCCGAGACAGGAGCCTGACCATGGGACACGGACACTGGGACGACAACGCCTACGCCGCCGCGAAGACCTTCCGGAAGGCCAAGGGCGAGGACGACTTCGGCTACACCGCCGATCTCCGCTCCAAGCCCGCGAAAGACTGGAAGGTCGCACCGGCGCTCGACCCGCTGAACGCGGTCCGGGAATGCCGGGATTCGGCCGACCACACCGATTCGACGCCGATCGCGGTGCTGTTCGACGTCACCGGCTCGATGCGCCGGGTGCCGCGGGTCATGCAGGGCAAGCTCGGCAAACTGCACGGCCTGCTGAAGCGCCGGGGCTACCTGGCCGACCCTCAGGTGATGTTCGGCGCGATCGGCGACGCCGACAGCGACCGGGTCCCCTTGCAGGTCGGGCAGTTCGAATCGGACAACCGGATGGACGAGCAGCTGCGCACGATCTTCCTCGAAGGCGGTGGCGGCGGGCAGAAGAGCGAGTCCTACGAACTGGCCGCCTACTTCATGGCCCGGCACGTCGTGACCGACGCGTGGCAGAACCGCGGCCGCAAGGGCTACCTGTTCATCATCGGCGACGAGCTGAACAAGCCGGCGCTGGAGGCGCGCCAGATCCGCCGCGTGATCGGGGACGACGTGCGGGAGGACATCGACCCGGCCTCGGTGTACCGGGAGCTGGCCCGCAAGTGGCACGTCTACTTCGTGCTGCCGAACCAGTCGTCGTACTACAACGACCCGCAGATCGGCGAGCACTGGAGCGATCTGCTGGGCCAGAACTTCCTGAAGCTCGACGATCCCGGCGCGGTGTGCGAACTGATCGCGGCCACCATCGGGCTGGAAGAGCGGGTCGTCGACGTCGACCGGGCGCTCGCCGATCTCGCGGACGTCGGCTCGGTCGCCGAAAGCAAGGCGGTCGGCAAGGCGCTGGCGAAGCTGGGTACCAAATCGGTCGTCACCTCGGCGGTGCCGGAGCCGGGCGGGCCGAGCGACGTGGTGCTGCGATGAATCTCCTGGACGGACACGTGGTGGTGGTCGGGCTCGGCTTCGGCGACGAAGGCAAGGGCGCGGTGGTCGACGCGCTCTGCGCCGCCCGGCCCACCACCGCCGTGGTCCGCTTCAACGGCGGCGCGCAGGCCGCGCACAACGTCGTCGTGGACGGGCGGCACCACACGTTCAGCCAGTTCGGGGCGGGCACGTTCGCCGGCGTGCCCACCCATCTCTCGCGGTTCGTGCTCGTCGAGCCGTTCGCGCTGGCCGCGGAGGCGCGGCGGCTCGAAGCGGTCGGCGTCCGGAATCCGCTCTCGCTGCTGAGCGTGGACGGCCGGGCCCTGCTCACGACCCCGTTCCACATCCACGCCAACCGGGCACGGGAGGAAGCCCGGGGCGTGAACCGGCACGGCTCGTGCGGCAAGGGGATCGGCGAGACCGTCTGGTATTCGCTGCTGCCGGGGGCCGTGCCGGGCGAGGTGGTGGAAAACCAGGAGGTGATCGGGACGCCAGGGGAAGCGCCCACGGTCGCCGACTGCGCCGACCCATCGGTGTTGCGGCGCAAGCTGGACGCGCTCGCGCGGTTCTACGCCCCGCTCGCCACGCCACCGCACGGCGTGGACGAACTGGTGGCGCTGTACCGCGATTTCGCGGACGCGGTGCGGATCACCGACGGGGACGAAACGGGACGGCTGGCGGATTCCGGGCGGCTGGTCTTCGAGGGAGCGCAGGGGGCTCTCCTCGACCAGCACCACGGATTCCACCCGCATACGACCTGGTCCACCACCACACCGCACAACGCCCGCGAACTGCTGGCCGGACGCCCGCACGCCGTCCTGGGTGTCACGCGGACGTACCTCACCCGGCACGGCGCGGGGCCGCTGCCGACCGAGTCCGCCGCCGTGCTCGCCCGCTTTCCGGAGCGGCACAACGAAACCGGCGAGTTCCAAGGCGCGTGGCGGGCCGGTCATCTCGACGCGGCCCTGCTCGACTATGCGATCGCGGCCTGCGACGGCGTGGACGCGCTCGCGGTGACGCACCTCGACGCGACCGGCCTGAAGGTCGTGCCCGGGGACGGCTCCCCCGCCGTCGACCTGCCGGATCCGCTGACGTGGTTCGGCGAGCGGCTTCCGGTGGCCGTCGCCGGGTACGGTCCGGACAGGGCCGGTTACCGGGTCACGGAGGCAAGGTCGACAATCAACGCGTGATCGAGTCGACGCCGGTGTCCGTTGACGTGCTCGTGGTGCGGTTCGCGCCCGGCACCAGGAAAGTGCTGCTGGGAATCGCGCCGCGAGCCGCCGCGCCCTTCGAGGGGGAACTCGCCTTGCCCGGGGTGCTGCTCGGGCTCGGGGAACGGCTTCGTGACGCGGCGAGCCGGGCGGTGGTCGGGAAACTCGGCCTCCCGCCCGACGCCGTCTCGGCCACGGGACAGCTCGCCACCTTCGACGAGCCGAACCGTGATCCCCGCGGTCCCACGCTCTCCATCGCCTTGTGGGCCACGGTGGATCCCGCGCTCGACGAGCCGGGGAACGTGGTGTGGGCGCCGCTGGACGAGGTCCCGCCGCTGGCGTTCGACCACGACCGGATCGTGGCGGACTGCCGTCCGATGCTGGCCGAACGGCTGTGGCGGGACGTCGCCTTCACCGCCGGGCTGCTGGGGCGGATCTTCACGACGGCACAGGCGCTGGACGTCACCGAAGCGCTGACCGGGGACCGCCCCTATCCGGCCAACCTCGGACGGACCATGGAGCGGGTCCCCGGTCTGCGGCGCACCACCGAACACGCGGCCGCCCTCCCCAAGGGAGGACGGCCGCCGTCGTTGTGGCGCTGGGAGTGACTCAGATCCCGCAGGAGGACGCCGACCAGAACCGCGTCGACCGGTGTGCCACGTGGGTGTGATCGTTGTGGCCGGGGTAGCCCGGCCCGAGGATCTCGGCGAACCCGTGGTTACGGGCCTGCTTCGCCAATCCGCAGAAACCCTGTGAGCCCGCCCCGAGGTCGACCGCGTCGCCGTAGAGGTGACGGCTGTTGGTCGCCCCGCCGACGGCGTTGTTGCAGGCGACGCTGCGGAAACCACCGTTGACGTCGATCGGCCGGTCGCCCATGGCGTGCCGCATCGCCTGCAGCTTCCACATCGAGACCAGTGCGTTGGCCTTAGCCGTCGCCGCTGAAACGTTGCCGCCCGACCAGTCGGAGTTGCACCGGTTCAGTTCGGCGTAGGTGAAGTTGATCGGCGTGCAGTCGTCGTCCTGCAACGCGTAGAGCTTCGTGAACGTGGCCGATCCGGCGATGCCGTCCGCGGCCAGCCCGTAGGCCTGCTGGAAGCGGGTGACCGCGGCCTTGGTGCCCGCACCGAACTGGCCGTCGATGGCGAGCACGCCCCCGTAACCGGGGTAGCCGGCGACGCGGATCTGCAGTTGCCGGACGTCCTCGCCGGACGCGCCCTCGGACAACGTGCGTCCCCAGGAGTAACAGGCGTCGGCGACGGAGACTTCGCCCGCCGTCACCGGGCCCGGATCGGCGGCGGCCGGGGTGGCCACCGCGGTACCGAGCCCCGCCACAAGGGCGAGCATCGGCAGGAGGAAACGAATGCGCATGACAGGAACACCTTTCAAGGCAGGGAAGGTGAGACCCGTGACCCCCACGGGTTGTCAACGATTCACTGCCGAGGATGCTAACGCGGTTCCGGTTACCGCGCTGTGGGTCGTTCGACCCACACGCCCCCCCCGGTCCGTCACGCGTGTCCGGAGGCGTAACTCGCGTGTCTGGAGACGTAACTCGCGTGATCAGAGACGTAACTCGCGTGCTTGGAGGCGTAACTCACCGGCTGGGCGAGTTACGCCTTCAAACACGCGAGTTACGGGTTCAAGCACGCGAGTTCGGAGTTCGGGCCGGTCAGCCCTTCAGCTGCGGGAAGTCCTCCTCGCGGAACTCCCCCGCCGGACGGCCGTCGGCCTCGTTCTCGCGGCCCCGAAGTTCGACGCGCCGGATCTTGCCGGAGATCGTCTTCGGCAGTTCGGTGAACTCCAGCCGGCGGATTCGCTTGTACGGAGCCAGATGTTCACGGCAGAAAGCCAAGATGGACACCGCGGTGCCGGCCGTCGGTTCGTGTCCGTTCACCAGGACGACATACGCCTTCGGTACCGCGAGCCGGATCGGGTCGGGCGCGGGGACGACGGCCGCTTCGGCGACCGCTTCGTGTTCGAGCAGGACGCTTTCCAGTTCGAACGGCGAGATCCGGTAGTCCGAGGCCTTGAAGACGTCGTCCGTGCGGCCCACGTAGGTGATGTAGCCGCGTTCGTCGATCGATCCGACGTCACCGGTGTGATAGAAGCCGTTCGCGAAGGCCGCGGCGGAACGTTCCTCGTCGTCGGCGTACCCGGCCATCAGGCCGACCGGTCGCTTTTCGAGGTCGAGACAGATCTCGCCCTCCTGCGCCCGTTCGCCGGTGACGGGGTCCACGAGCGCCACGGTGAAGCCCGGCAACGGGCGGCCCATCGAACCCGGTACGACGTCCTGCCCGGGCGTGTTGGCGATCTGGACACTGCTCTCCGTCTGCCCGAAACCGTCGCGAATCGTGACGCCCCAAGCCTTTTCGACCTGGTCGATCACTTCGGGGTTGAGCGGTTCGCCCGCGCCGACCACCTTGCGCGGCGGCGTCTTCAGCACGGTCAGATCCGCTTGGATGAGCATCCGCCACACCGTCGGCGGGGCGCAGAAACTGGTGATACCGCACCGGTCCATCTGCGCCATCAAGGAGACCGCGTCGAACCGCGCGTAGTTGTACAGGAACACGGTCGCCTCGGCGTTCCACGGCGCGAAGACATTGCTCCACGCGTGTTTCGCCCAGCCGGGCGAGGAGATGTTGAGGTGGACGTCGCCCGGTTCGAGGCCGATCCAGTACATTGTGGACAGATGACCGATCGGGTACGAGACCTGCGTGTGCTGCACCAGTTTCGGCTTCGCGGTGGTCCCCGAGGTGAAGTACAGCAGAAGCGGGTCTTCCGCCGCCGTCAGGCCATCGGGGGTGAAGGTGTCCGGTTCCTCGTAGGCGTCCACAAAGGACCGCCAGCCCTCGACCGGCTCCCCGACGGCGATGCGGGTGTAGTCGCCTTCGACGTTCTCGAACTTGTGCGCGTCGACGGACCGGATCACGACGTGTTTCGCCGCGCCCCGCTCGACCCGGTCGGTGAGATCCGCCGGGCCGAGCAGGGTCGAGGCCGGGATGATGACGGCGCCCAGTTTGATCGCGGCGAGGATCGTCTGCCACAGCTCACCCTGGTTGCCGAGCATCAGGATCAGCCGGTCGCCCCTGGCCACGCCGAGCGAGCGCAGCCAGTTCGCGACCTGATTGGACCGCCGCGCCATCTCCGGATAGGTCCAGCGGTTCTCGATGCCGTCCTCTTCGACGATCCACAGCGCGTACCGGTCCTGGTTGGCCGGGTCGGCCGCGACGACGTCGAACCAGTCCAGCGCCCAGTTGAACTCGGCGGGCCGGGGCCAGGTGAAGTCGCGATAGGCGGTTTCGTAGTCCTCGCGTTGGGCTAACAGGTAGTCCCGTGCCTCGCGGAACGTGCGGTATGCCTCCGAAGCGCTCACGATCGTCCTCCTGGTCCGCTGGTAGGGCCGCCGGTTCTTTCTACTCTCCCTTGAACTCGGGCGCGCGCCGCTCGAGGAACGCCTGCACGGCCTCGCCGAGGTCCTTGCTGGGCAGGAACGCCGCGTTCCACGCCGACACGTAGCGCAGGCCGTCCGCGACCTGGCGTTCGGTGTTGGCCGAGAGCACGTTCTTGGTCCCCTGCACGACCAGGGGCGGGTTCGTGGCGATCTCCGCCGCCAGTTTGCGGGCTTCGGCCAGCAGGGTGTCCTGATCCGCGTGGACGTCGTTGACCAGGCCGATCTTCTCGGCGCGGGCGGCGTCGATGTCCTTGCCGGTGAGGGCCAGTTCGCGCAGGTGTCCCTCGCCGATGATCGGCGCGAGCCGCTGCAGGCTGCCGAGGTCGGCCACGATCGCGACCTTGACCTCGCGGACGCTGAACTTCGCGTCGGCGCTCGCCAGGCGGATGTCCGCGGCCGCGATCACGTCCACGCCACCGCCGATGCACCAGCCGGAAATGGCCGCGATGACCGGTTTGCGGCATTCCGCGATCGAGGACACGCTCGCCTGCAGGGTCTTGACCTCGTCGAGGAACTTCGTCCGCGGGCCCGCGAGGGCGTCGCCGCCGAGCATTTCGCCCCAGCTGGGCATCATGGCCGGCAGATCGAGCCCGTAGGAGAAGTGCTTGCCGCTCCCGGTCAGCACGACCGCCCTGACCTGCGGGTCCGCGTCGAGCGCCCGGAAGACGATCGGCAGCTCACGCCAGAAATCGGGGCCCATCGCGTTGCCCTTGGACGGACCGAGCAGCGTCACTTCGGCGACGTGCCCGTCGATCTCCACCTTGAGCGAAACGAGATCGGGAAGACTGTCAGCTGTAGCGGTCATGAGGTCATCTTGACTCATGTGATTGACAGGCTGCCAACGGCCACTGTGCCTGGCCGCCCCGGAGATGCTTTCCTAATACCGACGAGTACTACCGGTGAGTACCGACGATCGACGAAGGGACGGTGGGACATGAGCCCGGCCAGCAGCGCCACCGCGGTCGCCGACCTGCCCGCTCCGAGCACCGCGCGCGGGCGCGAACGATCTTCCCGGCCGATCGAGCTGTCGGGATCCTTCACCCATGAGGGTCACCGGCTCGCCTACACCGAGTTCGGTTCCGGTGACCGGGTGGTCGTCCTCACCCACGGCATCATGCTGACGAGGCGGATGCACGCCCCGCTCGCCCGCAGGCTGGCGCGCGCCGGTTTCCGCGTGGTGACCCTCGACCTGCTCGGGCACGGCGATTCGGACCGGCCCACCGAATCCTGGCTGTACTCGATGCCCGCGTTCGCCGAGCAGACCGTCGCGCTGCTCGACCACCTGGAGATCGACGCGGCCGTCGTCGGCGGGACGTCTCTCGGCGCCAACGTTGCGCTCGAAGTGGGCGTCGCCGCCCCCGAGCGCGCTCTGGGCCTGGTCGTCGAGATGCCCGTGCTGGACAACGCCATCGTCGCGGGGCTGATCACGTTCGCGCCGCTGCTCATGGCCGCCCGGTTCCTGCCGGTGACCGTGCAGGGCGTGGCGCTGGCGGCGAAACTCGTGCCGCACGGCAACCAGTGGGTCGACGTCGTCACCGACACGCTGTCCCAGGAGCCCGCGCCGATGGCCGCACTCCTGCACGGCGTGCTCTTCGGCCGGATCGCGCCGCCCAAGTCGATCCGGCGCAAGATCGAGACACCGGCGCTGGTCATCGGGCACGAGCGCGATCCGATCCACCCTTTCGGCGACGCCGACACGCTGGCCGCGGACATGCCGGCGGCCGAGTTCGTCCAGGCCCGCAGCCCGGTCGAGCTGCGCTTCGACCCGACCCGCCTGACCGAAGCCATCGCGGACTTCTCCGCGCGTTGCCATGACCGCTGACCCGGCGCCGGTCCGCGACGCGGAGGAACTGCGGACCGGGCGGCTGCTCCTGCGCCGCCCGGCTCCCGAAGACCTCGACGCGATCTTCGCGCTCCACACCGATCCCGAGGCCTGCGCGCACAACCCCTCGGACCTGGTGGAGACGCGGAAAGAGGCGGAGTTGCTCCTGCTCCGCTGGTCACACCAGTGGAACCGATACGGCTTCGGGTACTGGACGGTCCGGCGGCACGACTCGGCGGAACCGCTGGGCTTCTGCGGGGTGAAGATCGTCGGCTTCCGGCGGCGCCCGGTGCTGAATCTCTTCTATCGCTTTTTTCCCTCGTCCTGGGGTGCCGGATACGCCAGTGAGGCCGCCGCCGCGGCGGTGGACTGGGCCCGCGTCCACCGGCCGGACGACCTCGTGATCGCGCGCGTCCGGCCGGAGAACGTCGCGTCACAACGGGTGGCGCTGCGGGCCGGGCTGGTCCGCGCCGGGCACCTCGACACCCCCGGCGACGACGGGACCGACTGGTTCTACGTCTCGGACCCCGGTTACGAGGGCTGAGCCAGCCCCGCCACCGGGCCGAAGACGATCACCGCGGGCGGGCGCACCCCGGCCGCCGTCGCGTCCTCGACCACCTTGTCCAAAGTAGAGCGAAGTACCCGCTGCGTGCGCATGGTGCCGTCCTCGACGATCGCCACCGGCGTGTCGCCGGGCCGCCCCGCCTGGAGCGCCTTGGCGAACAGCGGGAGTCGCTCGACGCCCATCATCAACACGATCGTGCCGCGCATCTTCGCCAGCAGATCCCAGTCCACCAGCGATTTCTCGTCGTCCGGTGCGACGTGCCCGGACACCACGACGACCTCGTGCGCGACGCCGCGATGGGTCACCGGGACATCCGCCGCTGCGGGGACGGAGAACGCGCTCGTGATCCCGGGGACCATCGTCACCGGGATGCCCGCTTCGGCGCAGGCCAGGACTTCTTCGAAGCCCCGGCCGAACAGGTACGGGTCGCCGCCCTTGAGCCGCACGACGAACTTGCCCGCCTTGGCCCGCTCGATCAAGGTGGAGTTGATCACGTCCTGGCTGGCGGCGCGGCCGTACGGAATCTTCGCGGCGTCGACGATCTCGACGTGGGGCGCGAGTTCGTCGAGCAGTTCGCGCGGGGCCAGCCGGTCGGCGACGACGACGTCGGCCCTGGCGAGGAGACGGCGCCCGCGGACGGTGATCAGTTCCGGGTCGCCGGGGCCACCGCCCACGAGGGCGACACCGGGAAGCTCGTCGCCGGCGTCGGGGACACGGCCGTCGGCGACGGTTCCGGCACGAAGGCCGTCGAGGATGCTGTCCCGGACGGTGGCCGACCGCAGCGGTTCGCCACCGGAGAGGACGCCGACCAGCAGCCCGCCGTGCCTGCCCGAGGCCGGGGTGACCGCGCTGCCGAGGTCCCCGTCGTCGGCGCGGACGCAGAACACCCGCGCGCGCTCGGCTTCGGCGCAGACCGCGGCGTTGACCTCGGGATCGTTCGTGCACGCCAGCGCGTACCAGGCGTCGGCGAGGTCGCCCTCGGTGTAGCGGCGCTCGTGCCAGACGATCTCGCCTGCGTCGGCCATGGCGCTCACCGACGGCGTGGTGTGCGGCGAGACCAGTTCGACCCGCGCGCCGGCACCGATCAACCGCGGCAGGCGGCGCTGGGCGACCGTCCCGCCACCGATCATCACGACACGACGGCCGGCCAGGTCGAGGCCGGAGAGGTAATGCGGGTCATCCATGCGGGGCAGTGTAAGGATTCAGAGCCCCGGACCGCGATCCGAGTGAGAACCGCCTCAGCTCTCCAGCAGCGCCAGCAGTTCGGTGTTGCCGAACATCCTGGCCGCGTCGATCGCCGACGGCTCCCCCGCCGTCGCGTCCGCGCCGCCCTTCAGGAGCGCCTTCACGACCTCGGGCTCGTTCTTGAACACCGCGCCGGCCAGCGGGCTCTGTCCCCGATCGTTTTCGCGGTTCGGATCGGCGCCGCGTTCGATCAGCGCGGCGACGGTCTCGGCGTGTCCGTGGTAGGCGGCGAGCATGACCAGCGTGTCACCCCGGTCGTTGGTCAGGTTCGCCGAAATGCCGGCGTCGACGTACGCGGCGATCTCGGCTGTGGCGCCCGAGCGGGCGAAGCCGAACACCTTGGCCCACAACTCCAGCAGTTCGGGATCGAATTCCTCGGCCTGTCCGGGGTTCTCCGTCATGGACTCGATTCTTCCACAGGGCCGCGGGGGGGGGGGGGGGGGGGGCCCCCCCCCCCCCCCGCC
>NZ_JBSZHF010000001.1:2897437-3174177 GCF_054166285.1 Amycolatopsis sp. TRM77291
GGGGGCGGGGGGGCGCGCCCCCCCCCCCGCCCCGGCGGCGTCAGCGCCCCGCGTTGGGGTAGGGCAGCAACGCCATCTCGCGGGCGTTCTTGATCGCCGTGGCGACCTGCTTCTGCTGCTGGGGCGTCAGCCCGGTGACCCGGCGGGCGCGGATCTTGCCGCGGTCGGAGATGAACTTCCGCAGCAGGTCGACGTCCTTCCAGTCGACCTCGGTGATCTTGTTGGCGTGCAAGATGTTCGTCTTGCGCTTGAAGGGACGGTCGCGGCCTGCCTTGCCCATCGCGCTCACCAGCTCGACTTCGTGAGGCCGGGCAGTTCGCCGTTATGCGCCATCTGCCGCATCCGGACCCGCGAGAGTCCGAACTTCCGCAGGTAGCCACGCGGGCGGCCGTCGGCGGTGTCGCGGTTGCGGATCCGGGTCGCGCTGGCGTCGCGCGGCATCGCCTGCAGGGCCGACACGGCCGCGGCCTTCTCCTCGGGCGACGCGGCGGGCGAGGCGATGGTGGCCTTCAGCTCACGCCGTCGTTCGACGTAGCGGGCGGCGATCACCTTGCGCTGCTCGTTCTTGGCGATCTTCGACTTCTTGGCCATCAGCGCTCCTCCTTGAACTCGACGTGCTTGCGCGCGATCGGGTCGTACTTGCGCAGCACCATGCGGTCCGGGTCGTTCCGGCGGTTCTTCTTGGTGACGTAGGTGTAGCCGGTGCCGGCGGTCGAGCGGAGCTTGATGATCGGCCGGATGTCGGTGCTCTTGGCCATCAGAGCTTCACCCCTTTCGCGCGGAGCTCGGCCACGACGGCCTCGATCCCCCGCTTGTCGATGGTCTTCATGCCCTTCACCGAGACCCGCAGCCGGACCCAGCGCCCCTCGCTCGGCACGAAGTACCGCTTGGCCTGCAGGTTCGGCTCCCAGCGCCGGGACGTGCGCCGATGCGAATGCGACACCTGCTTCCCGTAACCCGGTTTGCGGCCGGTGACCTGGCACACGGCGGACATACACCCTCCCAAGTTGATATCGGTTGTCGTTTTCATTTACTCTACACAGCCGAACCCGAACGCCCTCGACGCCCCGGAGCTTCAGTGACCGACAACCCCCGCGTGCCCCTCGTCCTGATCAGTGGCCTCGCACCGGGACCGAACGCCGACCTCGCCGAGCGGCTGCGCCTCGCCGAGCCGGGTACCGCCGTCGTGCATCACGACCTGAGGCAGATCCACTCCGGAGTGGTCAGGCGGCGGATCCGGCTCGGCGACCGCGACCAGCTGACCGTCCTCGAACTGGCGCACGGCTGCGTCTCGTGCACACTGCGCGAAGACCTGCTGCCGCTGCTGCGCAAGCTCTCGCAGATGCCTCAGGTGCGGCGCATCGTGGTGCGTCTCGACGAGGCGATGGAGCCCGAGCCGGTGAGCTGGGCGCTGCACAACGTCCTCGTCGGCGAGCGGGCGGTGATCGAGGACGTCGACCTGCGGGCCGTGCTGACGGTCGTCGACTGCGCGGGCTGGCTGGGCGACTGCACCGGCGACGACACCCTGGCCGAGCGGAACCTGCGGGCCAGCCCCGAGGACGAGCGCACCGTCGCGCAGGTCGCGCTGTCCCAGGTCGAATTCGCCGACCTGCTCGTCCTCGCCGGCGCGGCGACCGATGCCTGGTCCGCTGCGAAGGCTTCGGCCGTGCTCGACCGGGTCGCGCCGTCGATCCCGCGCGTCGAGTTGTCCACTGTGGACGGGGAGACCGTGCTCGACGCCGTCCCGTCCGACGCCCGGCGCGGTGAGGTCACCGACATGCACGGGCCGCTGTTGCGCGGCCAGCCGCCGTTGCACACCGACTGCGGCATCGGGCTGCTCACCTTCACCTCGCAGCGCCCGTTCCACCCGGAACGCCTCCACGACGCGATCGATGTCCTGCTCGACGGCGTCGTCCGCACCCGGGGGCGGCTCTGGGTGGCGAGCCAGCCCGACATGGCGCTGTGGATCGAGTCCGCGGGCGGCGGTCTCGGCGTCGGGCACGCCGGGCCGTGGCTCGCCGCTCCCGACGGTCCGGACTGGGCCGACGTCTCCCCCGAACGCCGCACCCTCGCCTCCCTGCGCTGGGACCCGTTGTTCGGCGACCGCGCGCAGGAACTGGTCGTCGTCACGGATCAGGCCACGCCGGACGAGATCGAAGCCGCACTGAACGGGGCGCTGCTGACCGAGGAGGAACTCGCCGCCGGCGAGCAGGAATGGCTCCGATACCCGGATCCGTTCGGCGAGTGGCACGAAGAACCGTGTGAGGACACGGAAACCGACCCTGAGAAGCACGACGTGAACGCGTCGAACCGAAAGGACGAAACGCAGTGAAACCGGGAATTCACCCCGACTACCACCCGGTGGTGTTCAAGGACCTCTCCACCGGGGACGCCTTCCTGACGCGCTCCACCGCCACCTCGGAGCAGACCATCGAATGGAGCGACGGCAACACCTATCCGCTGGTGAACGTCGAGATCAGCTCGTGGTCGCACCCGTTCTGGACCGGCAACCAGCGGATCATGGACAGCGCGGGCCAGGTCGAGAAGTTCCACCGCCGCTACGGACGCCGCGGAGGGTCGAAGTAATGGCCGTCCCGAAGCGGAAGATGTCGCGCAGCAACACCAGGTCCCGGCGTTCGCAGTGGAAGGCGGCCGTACCGGATCTGGTGCCGATCAAGGTGAACGGCGAGACGAAACTCGTGCCGCGCAAGCTGATGAAGCATTTTCACCAGGGTGGGGAATGACGACCCCGGTCACGGTGCTGTCCGGTTTCCTCGGGGCGGGTAAGACGACCGTGCTCAACCACGTCCTCGCCAACCGCGACGGGCTGCGGGTGGCGGTGATCGTGAACGACATGAGCGAGGTCAACATCGACGCCGCGCTGGTGCGGGACGGGAACAGCCTGTCCCGCACCGAGGAACGGCTCGTCGAGATGACCAACGGCTGTATCTGCTGCACCTTGCGCGACGACCTGCTGGAAGAGGTCTCACAGCTGTGCGAGGACGGCCGGTTCGACTACCTGCTCATCGAATCGAGCGGGATCTCCGAACCGATGCCCGTGGCGGCGACGTTCTCGTTCCTGGACGCCGCGCGGCTCGACACCATGGTGACCGTGGTCGACGCGGTGAACTTCGAGCGGGAACTGGCGGCCGGGGACGCGCTGACCGAACGCGGGCTCGACCAGTACGACGGGGACGAGCGGACGGTCAGCGACCTGCTGATGGACCAGATCGAGTTCGCGGACGTCCTCCTGCTGAACAAGGCGGACCTGGTCCCGGCCAGCTCCCTCGACCGGCTGACGGCGGTGCTGCGGCGGCTCAATCCGGCCGCCGACGTCGTCGTCTCGACGCACGGCCGGGTCCCGCTCGACCGGGTGCTCGGCACCGGGCGTTACGACGTCGAGCGGGCGCAGGAGGCACCTGGCTGGGTGGCGGAGCTCAACGGCGACCATGTTCCGGAGACCGAGGAGTACGGGATCTCCAGCGTGGTCTTCCGTGCCGCGCTCCCTTTCGATCCGGAGCGGCTGTGGGACTTCGTCGGGCGGCTCGATACCGGGGAGTTCGGGACGGTCCTGCGGTCGAAGGGGTTCTTCTCGCTGGCGTCGCGGCCCGGGGTGACCGGGCTGTGGTGCAGGCGGGTTCGGTCGCCCGGTTCGAGCCGCAGGGTGTCGAGGAGGCGCCACGGCAGGAACTGGTATTCATCGGCGTGGGGCTGGAGGAGGACGCTCTGCTGGACTCGCTGCGGTCGTGTCTGGCCGCCGGTCCGGCCGGGGCGGATCCGTTCCCGGAGTGGGAAGCGGTGCACGTCCACTGAGCAGTACGCCTCGTGAGTGGTAAGGACGGTTCTAACCCGTCGGTGTCTCAGGTACGTACTGGCTTCCGGCTGCGGTTGTCCCAGGGGTCACGGACAGCACCGGCCTGGGGTTCTGGAGGTGGTGTCGCGAAAGCCACTTTCGGGACACCAGACGTCTCGAAAGTGGCTTTCGCGACATGCGCACCAGGGCCGTGGCCAGGCCCGGCGCCCCTCATGTACTCGGACAGGCGCGAAACACCGGTACCGGAGGGGTCAAGTCTCGTGAGTGGTAAGGACGGTTCTAACCGTCCTTACCACTCACGAGGACGAGGGTCAGTGGTCGTCGTAGTGGTCCCCGTGCGCGGCGTGGCGGTGGCCGTCGTGCAGGTAGTCGACGTGGTCTCCGTGCGGCACCGCGACATGACCGCAGCCCTTGCCGTGCGCGTGGTCGTGACCCTGGTGCGGGATGTGGTCGCTGGTCTCGCACTCGTCGAAATGCCCGTCGTGAGCACGGTGCAGGTGCCCGTCGTGCACGTAGTCGACGTGGTCTCCGTGGGGTACGGCGACGTGGCCGCATCCTTCGCCGTGAGCGTGCGTATGGCCGGCGTGTTCGGTGTGCGCGGCGGTCATGACCGGGTCCTTCCTGAGCGGAAATGCCTGATCAGGCGGACCGTAGCACCGGTCTACGAGCTCAGCAGCGCTCTCACCCGACCGAGTGCCCGCACCTGGTCGGCCCAGCGCGGGCCCGCCAGCCCGACGACGATGTGGGCCGCTCCAGCCTCCCGGTACGCCGCCAGCCGCTCGGCGACGGCTTCGGCGGAACCGGTCAGGGGCAAGGTGAGCGCCTGATCGAGCGGCATCCCATAGACATCGTTGATCCCTGTCGCCAGGTCCGCCGCTGTCGGCAGATCCGCGCCTCCGCCCAGTGCGCCGGTGGCGCCGACCGCGATCACCGGGTTCGCGACGCCGAGATCCGTCAGCCGTCGCCGTCCGTCGGCGACGGCGTCCGGCGGCAGGAGCGACGGGAACCACCCGGTGCCGTGCTCCGCGACGCGCTGGAGCACGAGCCTGCCCCGATTTCCGACCCAGATCGGCGGGACCGCCACCGCCGGCGCCAATTCGACGACGGCGTCGCCGATCCGCACCTCATTGCCCGCCAGCAGATCCGGCAGCAAGCGGAGCGCCTGGTCGGTGCGCGGGCCACGTTCGCCATACGGCACCCCTGCCGCGGCGAACTGGGCTTCTCCCCCGCCCGAGCCGATGCCGAGGATCAGCCGTTCGCCCGACACCTCCTGCAGCGTGGCGATCTGCTTGGCCGCCCACGCCAAGGGCCGCATCGCCGGGACGAACACGCTCAGCCCGATCCGGATCCGGGTCGTGACCGCGGCGGCGCCCGCCAGCCCGACCGTGCTGTCGAGCGACGGACGGCCGGTCATCAGGTGATCGCCGAGGAACACACTGTCGAGGCCCGCGTCCTCGGCCCGCCGGGCGGAGACGCGGAGGTCGCCGGCCGGGAGGATCACACCCAGTTTCATGAGCCCATCGTGCGACCTCCACTCGGCTGGAGGTCAAGGCGCGGACCGGTCAGGCGATGCGGCGGTCGTGCCCGGCCCAGAACGGTTCCCGGAGCGCCCGCTTGTCCACCTTGCCGATCGCCGTCAGCGGCAGTGTCTCGGCGAAGTCCACATCGGACGGTACGAAATGCTCCCGCCCGAAGAACTCCCTGGCATATGCCCGGACTTCTTCGGCCGAGAGCGCTCCCGAGGCGACCACCACGGCGTGGACCCGCTCGCCCTCCCCGCCGTCGCCCGGCACGCCGAACACGGCCGCGGAACGGATCAGCGGATGCCGTGCGAGCGCGTTCTCGACCACGGTCGAGTACACCTTCGTGCCGTGCTCGCCGGTGATGATGACGTCGTTCGCCCGGTCCAGCAGGTAGAGGTACCCCTCGTCGTCGAACCGCCCGAGATCACCGGTCCGCAGCCAGCCGTCTCCGATCGGCGCCGACCCGTGGTACCCGACCATCATGGACAGTCCGCGCACCAGGACCTCCCCGTCGTCGATCCTGGCCTCCATACCCGGCACGATCCGGCCCACGGACTCGAGCCGCTCCGGCCGCCCGTCGAGTTCCGCCGCGGAGATGCTCGCGATCATCGGCGCCTCGGTGAGCCCGTAGCCCTGCCCCACCACGGGCCCGAACACGTCGAGCGCCTGAGCCAGCCGTCTCGGCGGTAGCGGGGCGGCACCCAGCGAAAGTTGCCGCACACTGCCGACGTCGGCCGACGCCATGCCCGGATGGTCGAGCACTTCGGCCAGGCGCGCGGGCGTGAGGGACAGCGCGGTGATCCGGTGTTCCACGATCGCGTCCAGCACGGCGCCCGCGTCGAAGCCCCGCAGCAGCACGACACTCTCCCGCCGCAGGATCGCCCCCAGCACGGTGGCGTTGCCGGTCATATGCGTCATCGGCGCGATCAGCAGCGTGCGCCCCGGCCCTGCCGGATCCGGCGCGAAGATATGCGCCATCCCGTCGTAGATCCCGCTGTGGCGGATGAGTTTCGGCGTTCCGGTCGTGCCTCCGGTGGGGAAGACGACGGTGACCGACTCCGGCAGTCCGGCCGGGTCGGTCCCGTCGCGGTCCATCAGTTCGCCGAGCGTGATCACCCGGGCGCCGACGGCGGGCCAGTCCGACGGCCGCTCGGTCACCAGGGTCGTGACCCCGGCCGCCTCGACCGCGGCGACGCGATCCGGCGAACTCGCCGACGCGGCGACGAGCAGCACCGTCGCACCCCGCAGCTGTGCGGCGATCTGCAGGAGAACGGTTTCGGGCCGGTTGCCGGCGTCGATGGCGACCACCCCGCCCTCGGGCAGTCCCGCGTACATCCGGCGCACCAGGTCGAACGCCTGCGCGTAGCCGGTCTTCACGCCGTCCTGGACGAACAGCACCTGGTCGCCCCCGGAGCGCAGCGCGTCCAGCACCCGGGTCAAGAACAGACTCTCCACCGGCCGGACCCTAGCCCAGGGTCACGACCCCGAGCAGCACCCGCCGCCGGACGAAGCGGCGCCCTCATAGGCATCGTGCCAGTCCCACCACTCGTACGGGGGTGTCTGCGGATAGCCCTCCGGCGAGTCCTCCCACTCCTCCTGCCGTCCCAGCGCGGTGATGTCGAGGTAGCTCCACGTGCTCCCCATCGCCTCGTCGCCGCGATCGTTGACGAAGTAGGTCCGGAACACCTGGTCACCCTCGCGGATGAAGGCGTTGGTGCCGTGCCACTCGTCGACGCCGAAGTCGACGTCGAAATCGCCGGCGATCGTGTACCACGGCATCGTCCAGCCCATCCGCGCCTTCATCCGCGCGATATCCGATTGCCCGCCCCGGGAAACGAAGGCCAGGGTGGTGTCGCGGGCGTTCAGATGCGCGACGTGCGCGACCTGGTCGGCCACCAGCGAGCAGCCTTTGCAGGCGTGGTGGGGGAAACCTTCCACGCCGGGATCGAAGAAGGCCCGGTAGACGATCAGCTGACGGCGTCCCTCGAACAGGTCGAGCAGGTTCACGGGGCCGGACGGCCCCTCGAACTCGTACGCCTTCTCGACGGGGAGCCACGGCATCCGGCGCCGCTCGGCGGCGAGCGCGTCGCGGGCTCGGGTGAGCTCCTTTTCCTTCACCAGCAACCGAAGGCGCGCTTCTTCCCATTCGGCCGCGGTCACCGTGTTCATCGCGCCAGCTCCGCGGGCAGGGCGCTTTGCCGGTTCGGCTGTCCTTCCCCGGTGGTGATCAAATCGCGCAGGCTGGTGCCGACATAGAAGCCCCACGCCTTGCGGCAGACGTCGAAGCATTCGTACTCCGGGACCAGCCCGTGATGGGTGAAGCGCGCTTCGGTCTTGCCGTCCTTCTCGGTGATCTCGAACGTGATCGTGGTGCCGACCCATTCGGTCTCGTCGCGGGTGAAGTCGAAATGGTTTTCCAGCACCAGCCAGGAGACCTTGCGGCCGGGCACGGATTCGGTGATCCGGATCCGGCAGCGGTGCTCCTCTTCGTAGTGATACTCGAATTCGTCCCCGGTGAACTCGATCTCTTCCGACCACCACCGGCGGACGTCGGTGAAGGCGTCGAAGACCTGCCTCGGCGTCTGGTCCACGGTGAAACTCGTCGTGAAGCTCATGATGAACCCTCCAGATGGTCTTTCAGAGCCGCGAGCGGCCCGTCCCAATCCCGGGCGAGCGCGGCGAGGAATTGCTGGGCGACCTGCATCGGGGCCGAGTGCAGCCGGTAGCGGACGCGGCGCCGCTCCCCTTGCTCCGGGATCACCAGCCCCGCGTCGGTGAGCAGCGCGAGGTGCTTGGCGATGGCCTGCCGCGTGATCGGCAGCCGGTCGGCCAGGTCGGTCGCCGTGGCCGGGCCGCCCGAGGCGAGGACGGCGAGAATGCTCCGCCTGCTCGGGTCGGCCAAGGCGACGAAGACCTGTTCGGCGATCGTTTCGTTGTCAGGCGGCATCGAGGTATTCGATCAGTTCGCCCAGCTCGGCCGCCCACCCCTTCGTGTTTCCTTCGAACGCGACCTGGTGTGCCTCGTCCGGCAGCTGGGAGAAACCGGACTCGACGACGGTGAGCCGCGTGCCGCCATCGTTCGGGACCAGGGTGAACTCGACGTAGGTGCGGCGAGGGTCTTCGTCGGGCAGACCGTAGATGTTCCAGGTGAAGCCGAAGATCTCCGGCTCTTCGACGCGCTCGACGCGCATGTTCGCCTTGTGCCCCTCGTCCCATTTCATCTCGGCCGTACCTCCAGGCCGCAGGTCGATACTCGCCTGGTTGCCGAACCAGGTGCCCAGGCCCTCGGCCGTGGTCAGCGCGGCCCAGACCTTCGCGGGCGGGTGGGCGATTTCGACGGTGCGTTCGATCCGGTCGGGGAATCCCACGACAGCCTCCTCAAATAGCAATCAATCGGTTGCTATAACTTTGTATAGCAACCGACTGATTGCGTCAAGGGTGGATCAGGAAGCCGTGTACAGCGCGCCGAGGAACTCCAGCAGCAGCCGCTCCCGCAACGGACCGGGTGCCGTGGCCAGTAACGCGTTGATCTCAGCCATCCGGGTGGGCAACCCGGCCGCGCCGCCGAGACCCGCGGCCGCCAGCAGCCCGGCGAACTGCTCCGGCGTCAACGTCGCCGGGTCCAGCGCCGCGACGAATACGGCCACCTGCGGATCGACGACGACCGGTCCCGCTTCACGGGCGGCTGCGGCCGACGCGGCGAGATCGGCGAGGAAGTCCTCCTCACTCCCCCGGTTCGCGGCCGTCACGGTCAGATGCAGGTTCGCGGGCGACGACTCGTGGGCGAACTGCGGCTGGACGTACCAGCCACGCTCGCGCATTTCGTCCGCGACGGTGAACAGGTCGAACCCGGCGCCGTCCGCCACGGTGAACGCGAGCAGGGTCGACACCGGATCGCCGAGGACACGCAATCCGTCCAGCGCCTCGATCCCGGCGCGGATCTCGACGGCCGCCTCCCGCGCCGCCGAAGCCAGCTTCACGTAGCCCTCGTCGCCGACATGGCGCACCACGGCCCACGCCGCGGCGAGCGGGCCACCGGACCGCGTGCTCTGCAGCGTGGTGTTCAGCATCGTGTAGCCGGGCCAATCGGCGCTGGCGAAGTACTGCGGACGGCGAAGTTCGGCGTTGGCGTGCAAGAGGACCGACACGCCTTTCGGGCAGTACGCGTACTTGTGCAGGTCCACCGAGACACTGGTGACGCCCGGGACGTCGAAGCCGAACGGGCCTTGCCCCAGGTATGGCAGCACCCAGCCGCCGATGCAGGCGTCGACATGGAACCGGACGCCGTCCAGCAGCGCGGCGATCTCGGGGATCGGGTCGAGGACGCCGTGGGCGTACGACGGCGCGCTCGCGACGACGAGCACCGTACTGTCGTCGACCGCGGCGGCCATCGCCTCGGGGACGGCGCGGAAGGTCACCGGATCGACGGGTACCGAGATCACGCGGACACCGAAGAAATGCGCCGCCTTGTGGAACGCCGCGTGCGCGGTCGTGGGCAACACGATGTTCGGCGTGGCCACCTCGCGACGCGCGTCGCGGGCGGCCAGGACGGCGAGCATGCACGACTCCGTGCCGCCAGAGGTCACCGAGCCGACCGTCTCGTCCGTCCCACCCAGCAGACGCGCGGCGGTACCGACGAGGTCGTTCTCCATCCGCAGCAGGCTCGGGAACGCCGTCGGGTCGAGCCCGTTGGCCGACGACGCCAGCGCGTGCGCCGCCGCGCCGAGTTCGTCCACTTCGGACAGACCGCTGTCGTAGACGTACGCGAGGGTCCGGCCCCCGTGCGTCGGCAAGTCCCCCGCGCGCAGCTCCCGCAGTTCCTTCAGGACGTCCTCGGCGGTCACGCGCGGCGCTCCAGCACGGACCTGCGCAGCAACGGGATGCCCAGCACGATCAGCACGGCCGGGAGGATCGACGCGCCGAGCAGGATCGCCGTGAGCGCGCTGTCCGGCTGCGCGACCTTGGCGTCGAGGCTGGACTGGTAGCCGCCGAACTGCAGCACCAGCCCCCACAGCCCCGGTCCGAGCGCGAGCCCCAGCGTCTCCGACGCCGTCCAGACGCCGGCCGCGACCCCGGCCCTGGTCTCGCCGGTCCGCTCCTCCTCGTCACTGATCAGATCCGGCAGGATCGCCAGCGGGAACACCGAGATCCCCGCGTAGCCGACCCCGCAGAAGGCCACGAACACCATCGTGACGGCGAACGGGAACACCTCGGCGCCGAGAAGCCCCAGCAGGCCGACGCCGAACGCGGCGGTCGCGATCCGGAACCCGGCCAGCTTCCCGACGCTCGCCCCGAGGCGAGGCCACAGCGGCATGGTCAGCAGCGCCGGTCCGACGAAACCGACGAACAGGACCGTCGAGTAGCCGGAGCTGCCGAGGATCCGCTCGGCGAAGAACGGGATCGCGGCCAGCACCGTGCCGATGCCGAGCGCCTGGATGAAGTAGACGCCGAGCAGCCAGCGGAACGGACGCCACTGCGCGAGTGTCCGGAGCAGTTCGCGCGGGCTGACCGTGTTCGGCCGCAGCGCGCCGACGGGAGCGTCCTTCAGCCCGAAGTACACGCCGAGCGTCGCGAGCAGGATGACCACCGCGATGAACAGACCCATGACCCGGTAGCCGGCGACACCGCCGATGAGGTCGGTGATCGCGGGCGCGCCACCGCCGGAGACCAGGATGGCGACCGCGAGGAAACCGATCCGGACGCTGGTCAGCTTCGTGCGCTCTTCGGCCGAGTCCGTCAGCTCGGCGGGCAGCGCGTTGAACGGCACCTGGAAGAACGCGTACGCGGTGGCGCACAACAGGAACACGACGACGACGTAGATCGCGTCGGGTACCGGGCCGCCGAAGCCGGGATGCGCGAACAGGGCCGCGAAAAGGACGGAAACGCCGATTCCGCCGTAGAGCAGGAACCGGCGGCGGCTGCCGGTGCGGACCATGTCCGCGTCCGACAGCCTTCCGGCGATCGGGTTGAACAGCACGTCCCAAGCCTTGGGCACGAACACGATCAGGCCGGCCACGCCCGCCGCGACGCCCATCGTGTCGGTGAGGTACTTGAGGAGGAGCAGGCCGGGAACCGTGCCGAAGGCGCCGGTGACGAACGAGCCGAGCGAGTAGCGGTACCTCGTCCGTGCTGGCAGCGATGCCATGATCCTCCTCGAGGCGGTTCTCCCGATGAAGGCCTCAGTATTGGATCTTGGCCACCACCGGGTAGTGGTCGGAGGGAATCGTGCCACCGTCGTAATGCACGAGCTGTACCGGGCCGACAGCGGCGCGTGGACGCCCGCCCGCGTGCACGGCGCCGACGTAGTCCAGCGAGTCACGGTAGGTCGCCGGAACGGACTTCGCCGCGTTCGGGTTCGTGGCCGCGTCGAAGGTGTACGCGCCTTCGCCCGTCGTGCGCAGGACGCCGCCGAGGAAGGCTTCGCCCTGCTGGACCTGGGTCCGGCCGAGGGAGTCCTTGCGCGCTTGCCCGGCCCAGTACTCGATGTTCAGGTCGCCCGCGATGACCACCGGCTCGCTCGCGGGGGCGTATTTCGTGACCAGGTCCCGGATCTCGCCGAGCTGCGCCATCCGGATCTCGTGCGCCTTCGGCAGCGTCTCCGGTCCCTCGTCCGCCTGCATGTGGGTCCCCGCGATCCACACCGGTTTGCCGTTGACGACCAGCCGGGCGAGCGCGGCGCCCTTGTTGGACAGGTAGTCCGCGGTGCCGGAGTAGGAATTGCGGAAGACCAGCTGGTGCTGTTCGGTCACCGGCGCCTTGCTGAGCACGGTGACCCCGCCGTTGACCACGATGGGGGAATTCGAACAGTTGCCGTTCACCGTGGTCCAGCCGGGTGACGTGCCGCAGTACTGGCCGACGAGCGGGGTCTGGTGCGGCCAGAAGTCCTTCAGCCGGTTCCGCAGTTCCTCCGCCTGGGCGCTGAAAGCTTCGTCCAGGACGACGACGTCGGCGTCGTTGGCGCGGATGACGTCCTCCGCCGCGCGGGCCCTGGCCTGTTTGTCCGAAGTGTTCGGGCTGGCGATCCAGGGCAGCTGCCAGATGTTGAACGCCATGATCTTCACCGAGACCGCCGCTTGGGCGGGCACGGCGGTTCCGGCGAACATCGCGGCGGCGATGGCGAGTACGGCGAGCTTCCGCACGAAAGACCCTTCCGGTGTCAGGAGACGACGAATGTCCGCGAAGTCCCGCTGAACGCGGAGATCGCCCCGTTCCAGCCGTTCTTCCAGTTTCCGAAGTGGATCACGCGATATTTGCCGATCGGGGCGTTCGCGGGGATCTTCCAGTGGACGACGGCTTTCGATTCGGCGACGAACGTCCGCGACCAGTGGTACTTCGTGTCCCAATCGCCGTCGTCGGCGTGGCGGACCCACTTGCCGTCGACCAGTCGCTGGATCTCCAGGAAGGTGCCGCCGCGCCGCAGGTCGTTCTTCGGATGCCCGGTGACGAACTCGACCGCGACCTGTTCGCCGCGCGCGTAGGTGCTCTTCGCGTCGACAAGGACGTCTCCGAAGTTCTTGAACGCGGGCGGGCTGTCGAAGACGACCCCGGGCTGGAAGTTGACCAGCTTGCCGCGCAGGTCCCGCGGCGTCGGCCCGTGCGGCACCGCCGTGCCCGCCTTCATCGCGGCCGCGAGTTTGGCGAACTCCTGCTGGTACGCCGGAAGCGTGTACCGGCCGTACAGGGTCGACGCGCCTTCGTACTGCTGCGAGTCGTACTCCTCGGGCGTGGTGACGTACTGGCTGTACGCGTTGGCATACCCCTGGATGAGCACGTTCTCCAGCGGGACACCGAGTTCCGCGGCGACGGTCCGGCGCAGGCGCAGCCCGGCGACGATGGTCAGCTCGGCGGGCACGGCCACGAGATGCAGCTGCCCGATCCGGACGAGCTGCAGCGGCAGCACTTCCGGCGTCCACGGGTACGGCTTCATCGCGCCGAACGGCACCGCGATCACCTTCGGCGCGTGCGCGTCGGCGAGCGCCTGCGGTATCGGCGCGTCGATGCCGCCGAGCCAGTCGATGAACGGGTTCTTCACGCCTTCGGGGAGCGGCAGGCCGGGGCCGTCCTCGCGGCTGCCCGCGAGCATCGACACCCCGATAGCGGCTGTGCAGGTGCGCTGCGGCCGCCCGTTCGGGGTGTACTTCGCGTCGACGGCGACGTCGGAAATGTCCACGTAGCACATCCGGTGGTCGACGCCGCCCGTCACGGCCTCCGCGGCGGCGTCGAAAGCGCTCTTCGCCGCGCGGAACTGGAGATCGCCGATGGTGCGGGTGTTCTCGAACTCGGTTTCGGGCGTGCCGGGTTCGAGGTTCAGGTTCGGGCTCATGTCGCCGGTGTTGGTCTGCGGGAAGGCGGCGACGAACCGCGGGTTCCCGTCGAGGTACCGCACGCCGGCGTGGTCGTGCTCCCACTCGTAGGCGGCGTAACCCTTGTTGTCGCCGCTGATCAGGTGGTTGCCGTTGCTCATCGACGTCCCGTGCGTGGCGAACCAGCTGATCGCGCCGACGTCGACGCCGTTCTGGCTGAACCGCAGCACGGTGACGGCCGGGTCGATCGCCTGTGGGAAGTGGTCCTTGTCCGCCCGCGGGTTCAGGTCGAAGGCCTTGCGTGAGCGGTTGACGCTGGCCTTGGTCAGTTCGGCGCGGCCTAGCCGGATCGACCCGGGCGCGAGGTTGGCGTGCGCCCGGGCGATCGCCTCGAAGATCCCGTCGACGTGCGCGTCGTACACCTGCTGCTGGAACCCCAGGATCGCCAGATCGTAGGCGGCGTAATGGGAATCCCCGCCGCACGCGGAGTGGGTGTGAGTGGCGTTGAGGAGGACGTTCTGCTCGGTGTAGAGGTCGCCGTACGCGGCCTGGAGCTTGCGCAGCACGCCCTGGTGGACGGACTGGAAAAGTGCGCCGAGGTCTGCGGTGACGAAGGCGATCCGCTTGCTGCCATCGTCGACCACGAAGGCGCGCGCCCGGGTGCGCAGGTGGATGCCGGCGGTCTGCTGCTGCGGCATCGAGTAGCCCATCATGCCGTTCTCGGCGGCCGGGCCGGTGACGTCGGAGATACCGGCGCCGACGCGGAAACCCCGTGCCGGAGCCGCTTGCGCCTGCTGGGCGCCGAGCACGCCCGCCGCGACGGGCAACGCCGCCGCGCCCGCGAGAACCCGCCTCCGGCTCACCGTCATGAGTCGCACCTCCCGGCCACGAACATGAACCGACTTCATGTTCGTGGCCGGGACGCTACGTGATGGACCTCACTGCCGCAACCCACGAAAGGCGTGAAGGCTTTCCCGCATCGCGCGCGGCGAAGAGCGCTTTCGCCGCGTTGCATGCGGAGAGAGCGCCCTTTGGTCGTCAACCGCGAACCGGGCCGTCGAGCGCTGGCGCTCAAGGCATGGTCGAGCGAAGAGACGGCGTTGCGAAAGCCACTTTCGCAACGTTGAAGGTTGCGGAAGTGGCTTTCGCAACCTTCAACGGCGCCCCGCTGGCTCAATGCATGAGAGCGAGTCCAGATACGAGAGGGACCCGGCCACGACCGCCGCCCCGCCGGTCACCCACCAAGTGACGCGAAAGCCACTTTCGGGACACCAGACGTCGCGAAAGTGGCTTTCGCGTCATCACTTCCGACCGGATTCCTCGTGAGTGGCAAGGACGGTTCTAACCGTCCACTCACGAGACCAGGCGACTACGCGAGGGTTTCCGCGACCTTCGTGAGCGTCGCGGCATCTCCCCGCAAAAGCAGCGTGGTCACCACGGTCTCCTCCCACGCCGCGAGTTCGTCACGGATCTTTCCGGCAGGCCCGATCAGCGAGGTGTCCTCGACCAGTGACGTCGGGATCGCGGCGGTCGCCTCGTCCTTGCGGCCGGCCAGGTATAGCTCCTGCACTTTGTCGGCGACCTCCTCGTACCCCATCCGGGCGAAGACGTCGTGGTGGAAGTTGACCGATTTCGCGCCCATGCCACCGATGTACAGCGCGAGCGACGGTTTGATCCAGCTCGCGGCCTCCTCGACGTCGTCGTGGACGAGCACCGGCACGGACGCGGCGACCTCGAAATCGTCGAAACCGTGCCGGGCGCCGTGACGCGAGAAGCCCTCCTGCAGCGCTGTCCGGTAGAAGGCATCGCTCTTGGGCGAGAAGAACAACGGGAGCCAGCCATCGCAGATCTCCGCCGACAGCGCCACGTTCTTCGGCCCTTCCGCGGCGAGGAAGATCGGGATCTCCTTGCGGAACGGGTGCACTGTGGACTTGAGCGGTTTGCCGAGCCCCGTTCCACCCTGCAGCGGCAGCTGGAAGTGCTGCCCGTCGTGGGTCACCGGCGCCTCGCGCGCGACGACCTTGCGCACGATGTCGACGTACTCGCGGGTGCGGGCGAGCGGCTTCGGATACGGCTGCCCGTACCAGCCTTCGACCACCTGCGGCCCGGACGCGCCGAGCCCGAGCACGAACCGCCCGCCGGACAGGTGATCCAGCGTCAGCGCGTGCATGGCCGTCGCGGTCGGGGTGCGTGCCGACATCTGGACGATGTTGGTGCCGAGTTTGATCCGGCTGGTCGACGCGCCCCACCAGGCGAGCGGGGTGAACGCGTCCGAGCCGTAGCCCTCGGCGGTCCACACGGAGTCGAACCCGAGTTCTTCGGCCCGCAGAACCGCGTCCAGCGCGCCCTCCGGCGGGCCGGACGACCAGTAACCGAGGTGGTAACCCAGCTTCATCGAGGCTCCTAGTCAGACGTTCGGTGAGTAGTGCTCGGGTTTGCCCCGCTCCGAAAGCGGCGGAAGGTTCCTCGCGGGAGTCTCGACCAACGGCGCGTCGGGGGCCAGTTCGCCACGCTCGCGGCGCCAGCCCGCCCTGGCCCGCGGGTGGTAGCGGCGATCGCGTGGAACCAGCTTGAACGCCGCGTTGATCAGCTTGCCCGCCCGGCGATGCCGTCGCTCGTCGCGTTCGGTCCAGGTGTAGCCGAGCCGCTCGCGGATCGGCGGGTCGTACAGGCCGACCGTCAGCCACACGAAGTTCCGCGCCACCTGCCCGCGGACCAGGTTCCACGCGAAATCCGGCAGCCAGGGCAGGAAATGCGGTTTGGCGATGTCGTGGATCTCGAGGACGTCGCGGGTCGCCTTGTTGTCCTCCAGCACGTCCTCGCACATGCGCTTCCAGTAGAGCTGGAAGTCCTCCCACGACTCCGGCACCGGGCGCATGCTCATGCCGTACATCTCGTACCACTGGACGTGCTCGTCGAACAGCTTCCGCTTCTCGGCCTCGCCGATGCCGCCGCAGAAGTTGTCGGCGATGAGGATCGCGCTCACGAAGAACGTCGAATGCGCCCAGTAGAAGGTGTCCGGGTTGAGCGCGTGATAGCGCCGCCCGTGTTTGTCGACGCCCTTGATCCGATCGTGGTAGCCGCGCACCTCCAACGCGGTCTGCCGGGCGCGCGGACCGTCGTAGATCACTCCCCCGATCGGGTACAGCGAGCGGAACAGCCGCTGCCAGCGCTCCTCGAAGAATCGCGAGTGCTCCTCGACGCCCGCGCCCAGCTCGGGGTGCATGTTCTGCATGGATCCGGCCCAGAGCGCGATGAGCAATCCGCGCCAGTCGCCGAAGTACTTCCAGGTCAGCGAATCCGGTCCCAGCGGCCGCGGCTGTGTCATCCCCGGTCTCCTCAATGAGCTGGTTAAATTGACCACAACTGTTGTCAGGTTAAAGTTGACAACGGCCGTAGTCAACAAGAGGAGCCGATCATGGCCGGCCGCAGCTGGGCAGGCACGACCCTGGACGACCGCAAGGCCGCGCGGCGGGGACAACTCGTCGACGCGGGCCTCGACCTGCTCGGGACCCAGGGCAGCTCCGGGGTGAGCGTCCGCGCGGTGTGCCGTCACGCCAAGCTCACGGAGCGGTATTTCTACGAGAGCTTCGCCGACCGCGAGGAACTCGTCGTCGCGGTCTACGAGCACATCGGCGAGCAGGCGCGCCAAGCCCTGGTCGACGCGGTCAGCGACACGGCCGAACCCGCCGAACGGGCGAAGGCCGCGGTCCGCGCCTTCGTCGAATTGATGCTCGACGATCCCCGCAAGGGCCGCGTGCTCCTGCTCGCGCCGATCACCGATCCCGCGCTGACCACGCGCGGGATCGCGCTCCTCCCCTCGTTCGCCGAGCTGGTCAGCGGGCAACTGTCCCACGGTGACGCGGCCGAACGGCAGATGACCTCGATCGGGCTGGTCGGCGCGCTGAGCAACGTGTTCATCGCCTACCTCGACGGCTCGCTCAAGGTGAGCCGCGAGCGCCTGATCGAGCATTGCGTCCGCCTCGTACTCGGGGCCGACCGTCAGCCCTGACCGCGTTCGGCGACCAGTTGCAGGGCGATGTCGATGATCATGTCCTCCTGCCCGCCCACGTATTTCGCGGCGCCGACGCGATAGAGGATTTCGTGTGCCGGGACGCCGTACCGCTCGGCGGCGCGCTCGGCGTGCAGGAGGAAACTCGAGTACACCCCGGCGAACCCCTGCACGATCGACGACCGGTCCATCACCGGCAGCCGGGTGATGTAGGGCTTCACGACGTTCTCGGCCGCGTCCATCAGCACGTCCTTGTCGACGCCGGTGCGGATCCCGAGCCGCTCGAACGTCGCCGCGAGGACCTCGGTCGGCGAGTTGCCCGCGCCCGCGCCGAGCGCCACGAGCGAACCGTCGATCTGCCGGGCGCCCGCGCGATAGGCGAGTACCGAGTTCGCGACGCCGAAGCTCAGGTTCTGGTGCCCGTGGTAACCGACCTGCGCCTCGTCGCCGAATTCCGCCACCAGTGCGGCGACGCGCTCACCGGCGTCCTCCAGGATCAGCGCCCCGGCGGAGTCGACGACGTACACGCATTGGCAGCCGGCGTCGACCATGATCCGGCCCTGCTTCGCCAGCGCCTCGGGCGTGGACATATGCGACAGCATCAGGAAACCGACCGTCTCCAGCCCGAGTTCCCTAGCCGCGCCGAAATGCTGGACGGAGACGTCGGCCTCGGTGCAGTGGGTCGCTATCCGGACCGCGCCCGCGCCGAGGTCGGCCGCCACGCGCAGGTCGCCGACCGTGCCGAGGCCCGGCAGCAGCAATACCGCGATCCTCGCGTGCCGCGCCTCGTCGACCGCCGCCTCGATCAGCTTCCGTTCGTCCACAAGGGAAAAGCCGTAGTTGAACGTCGAGCCGCCGAGACCGTCGCCGTGGCTGACCTCGATCAGCGAGACCCCGGCGTCGTCCAGCGCCCGGACGGTGTCGCGCACGTTCTTCTCGGTGAACTGATGCGCCATCGCGTGGCTGCCGTCGCGCAGGCTCGTGTCGACGATCCGGACCTGCCGGCTCACGTCGTCCCAGCTCATGCCGCCACCTCCTGAGTGGCCAGCAGATCGCCGACGCGGGCGGCCGCGGCCGTCATGATGTCGAGGTTCCCGGCGTATTTCGGCAGGAAGTCCCCGTTCCCGGCGACCTCCAGGAACACCGCGACCCGCGCTTGCCCGCTCCATCCCGGCCGCGGTGGGTCGTATTGAGGGTCCGCCTTGAGCGTGTAACCCGGCACGTAACCCTGGACCGTCTCGACCATCCGGTGGATGGATTCGCTCACCGCGTCGAAGTCCGCGTCCGGGTCGATCGCGCAGAACACCGTGTCGCGCATGATCATCGGCGGTTCGACCGGATTGATGATGATGATCGCCTTGCCGCGGCTCGCTCCCCCGACGAGTTCGATCCCGCGCGCCGTCGTCGCGGTGAACTCGTCGATGTTCGCCCGGGTTCCTGGGCCCGCGGAGCGCGACGAAACGGACGCGACGATCTCCGCGTAGGGCACCGGCGTCACCCGCGACACCGCGTGCACGATCGGGATCGTGGCCTGGCCGCCGCAGGTGATCAGGTTGACGTTCGGCACGTCGAGCCGGTCGGGAAGGCCCACGGCGGGGCAGGTGAACGGGCCGACCGCGGCCGGGGTCAGGTCGATCGCCCGGATCCCGGCGGTCGCGTACCGCGGCGCGTTCGCCAGGTGCGCCTTCGCCGAGGTCGCTTCGAAGACCAGGTCCGGCAGCTCGTCGCGCGACAGCAGCCAGTCGACGCCGCCGGCGGAGGTCTCCAGTCCCAGTTCCGTGGCTTTGGCCAGCCCGTCCGATTCCGGGTCCACGCCGACCATGTACCGCACCTCGACGTGCTCGCTGCGCCTCAGCTTCGCGAGCAGGTCGGTGCCGATGTTCCCGGGACCGACGATCGCGGCCACCGCTTTCCGTTGCGCCATGCCAGGTGACGCTCCCCGAGGGGATAGGGCACACTCAACCCATGCGTGCCGCTGGGCGGAACGACGACCCGGAACGAACCGGAGCGGACGGCCTCGTCGCCGCCCGGATCTCCGCGCTGCTCTCGGCCTTCCGCCCCGGTGACGACGCGCTCGGTGTTTCGGAGCTGGCGCGGCGGACCGGCCTGGCGAAGTCGACCGTCCACCGGCTCACCGGGCACCTGATCGCGACCGGCCTGCTCGAACGCGAGGGCGCGGCGTTGCGGCTCGGGCTGAAACTGTTCGAGATAGGCCAGCTGGCGGTACGGCGCCGGGGGCTCGTCGAGGCGGCGCGGCCGTATCTCGCCGATCTCCGCGAAGCGACCAGGAACACCGTGCATCTCGCGGTCCTGGAAGGCACCGAGGTCGTCTACCTCGACATCCTCCGGGGGCCCGACGCGCCGTCGTTGCCGTCCCGGATCGGTGGCCGCTTTCCCGCGCACGCCACCGGCGTCGGCAAGGCGATCCTCGCGTTCTCGCCGGAATCCGTGGTGTCCCAAGTGATCGACGCCGGTTTGCCCCGCGTCAGCGTCCGGACGATCACCGCCGCGGGCCTGTTGCGCCGTCAGCTCGCCAAGATCCACGGCGAGGGAATCGCTTTCGAACGCGAGGAATCCGGCGTCGGCGTCGTCTGCGCGGCGAGCCCGCTACTCGACGCGCAAGGGGTGGCGGTCGCGGCGTTGTCGATCTCAGGCTGGTCGAATCGCATGCACACCAACCGGGTCGCGCCCGCGGTTCGAACCGCCGCTTTGGCTCTTTCCCGGACTCTGTAAGGCTTTTAGGCGACGAGCCCGCGCCGGACCAGTTCCGGACGCACGCCCTCGCCGAACCAGTACGCCTCCTCCAGATGCGGATAGCCGGAGAGGACGAACTCCTCGATGCCGTGCGCGTGGTACTCCTCGATGAGGTCGGCGACTTCGCCGTGACTGCCGACGAGGGCGGTGCCCGCGCCACCGCGCACGAGGCCGATCCCGGCCCAGAGATTCGGGTACACCTCCAGCCCGCGGACGCCACCGTCGGTCTTCCCGCCGTGCAGCGCGGCCATCCGCTGCTGGCCCACGGATTCGCTGGCGGACAACTGTTTCTGGGTGTGGGCGATCCGCTCCGGGTCGATCGCGTCCAGCAGTTTTCCCGCCTCCGCCCAGGCTTCCGCCGACGTGTCACGCGAGAGGGTGTGCAGCCGGATGCCGAACCGGAGCTTCCGTCCCTGCTCCTCGGCGAGCTCGCGAACCTTGGCGATCTTCTCGGCGACCTGCGCGGGCGGCTCGCCCCACGTGAGGTAGACGTCGGCATGCCTCGCCGCGACCGGCAGCGCCGCCGCGGACGAACCGCCGAAATAGATCGGCGGAACCGGGTCGGGCGCCGCGCGCGTGGTCGCGCCCACGACTTTGAGGTGCTCGCCGTCGAAGTCGAAAGGCTTGCCGCTCCACACCCCGCGCACGATCTCGAGGAACTCGCCGGTGCGGGCGTAACGCTGATCGTGGTCGTGCCAGTCGCCGAACCGGCGCTGCTCCACCGTGTCGCCGCCGGTGACGACGTTGAGCAGCACGCGCCCCTGCGAGATCCGCTGGAACGTGCCTGCCATCTGCGCGGCCAGCGTCGGCGACACCGTCCCGGGCCGGAACGCGACCAGGAACTTGAGGGTACTCGTCTCGCGGATCAGAGCGGCCGTCGTCAGCCAGGCGTCCTCGCACCAGGTGCCGGTCGGCGTCAGCACGCCTTCGAAACCGTTGGCCTCGGCGGCGCGGGCGACCTGCGCGAGATAGTCGAGGCTCGGCTCGCGGGCGGCGGACGCCCCGGCGGCGCGGCTGGCGTGGAAGTGCTCCACGATCGTCCGGCCGTCACCGGTGGTGGGCAGGAACCAATGCAGCTTCGGCGTCACGGTTCCGAGCTTCGGCTCCCCGCACCGGGCTGGTCAATCAGCGAGCCTCGCGTCCCGCGATCTGGACGCGTTCAGTCCTCTGAATGCGGATACGGGGCGCGGTGGGAAGGACGTGTCGCGAAAGCCACTTTCGGGACATCTGATGTCCTCAAAGTGGCTTTCGCGACACGCCGACCGGGGCTCAGGCGAGCGGAGGACGCTAAGCCCTTCCGCGTTTATTGAGGGGAAGTCGAGTGTGGCGTGGCGGTCTCCCCTGGTCACGNCACTTTCGGGACATCTGATGTCCTCAAAGTGGCTTTCGCGACACGCCGACCGGGGCTCAGGCGAGCGGAGGACGCTAAGCCCTTCCGCGTTTATTGAGGGGAAGTCGAGTGTGGCGTGGCGGTCTCCCCTGGTCACGGCCGCGGCTGGCCGTGAAGGCCTCCTTGACTACCCTGACGGTAGGAAAGGGCCCTTCACTACCCGTCGATGTGATCCCTGGTGACGCTGGGACAGTGGTGACGTCGCGTCCCGCTCTGATGTCCGCGAAGGCCTCCTTACGAGGCTCTGGGTCCCTCAAGGAGGCCTTCACGGACATCAGGACGACACGACGCGTTTAGTCCTCTGAATGCGGTCAGCCGCCGAACATCAGCCGCCATTCGTCCAGCGACTTCGGCCGGAACACGAAGTTCGTGTCCTTCACCCGAGACAGGTTCGCCGACGGCTCCGCCGAGTACTGGTGTCCCGGATAGACGACCGGATCGCCGTCCAGCCCGGCCAGCCACCGCAGGCTCCGGTAGATGGCTTCCGCGTCACCGCCGGGGAAATCGGTCCGGCCGCAGCCTTCGAGGAATAGCGTGTCGCCCGAAACGAGCTTCCCGTCGACCAGGAAGCACTGGCTGCCCGGAGTATGCCCCGGCGTGTGCAGCAGCCGGATCGGCACCGCGCCGACCTCGACGACGTCGTCGTGCTCGTGCGACCGCAGATCGGTTCCGGAGACGCCGGTGATCCGGCGGACCCACTCGGCCTCCGCGCCGTTGACGTGGATCGGCACCTGGACGCGTTCCAGCAGTTCCGCGATCCCCGGCAGCGAGAAGCCCATCATCTCGCCGCCGACGTGGTCGGGGTGGTGATGCGTGGCGAGGACGCCGGTCAGCCGCATGCCGTCGGCCTCCAGCAGGTCCAGCAGATCGCCGACGGCGTACGCCGGGTCGACGACGACGGCCTCGTTCGTCTCCCGGTCGCCGATCAGATAGGCGAAGTTGACCATCTGCGTCGCGACGGGATCCCCCACCGCGAAGTCACGGCCCGCGAGCAATTGCCGGAAGTACAGCCTGTCAGCCATGCGGACACCTTACGGCGCTACTCCCCCGTCGTTCCGTCGGCCAGCTCCCGCAGGATGTCCAGATGCCCGACGTGCCGCGCCGTTTCCTGGACGACGTGCGCGAGCACCCAGCGGACGGTGAACTTCCCCGACCCGCGCGCGCGATCGTCCGCCGAGACCCCGGCCAGCGACGACTCCGACAAGGCCCACTCGGCGCGGTACGCCTCGACGACCGAACGCGGGTCGTCGTCCTCGGTCAGGTCCCAGCTCGGATCCGGTGAGCCTTCCCACAGCGAAGGCAGATCCGCGCCGCCCGCCTCGATCGAGAGCCACCAGCGCTCCACCGCGGTCAGATGTTTGAGCAGCCCCAGCGCGCTCATCCGCGGGGACGACGGCAGTGGTGTCGCGGCCGCCTGCTCCCTGGTCAGCCCGGCGACCTTGTTCACCGCCGTCGCGCGGAGGAAACGCAGGAAGTCCCACTGGAGCCCGGCTTCGTCCTCGGCGATCCCGTCCGGCCAGGCGCGCGCCACCGGCTCCGCCGCACTCGAACCCGTGTTCGACATGTCGGTCACCCTACACATACGGCGAACTCACGTGCTCGAAGGCGTAACTCGCGTGATTGGGCGCGTAACTCGTGAGTTACGTGCCCGATCACGCGAGATCTCCGGTGGTCACCGCAGGGCTAGGCTCACCGTTCATGTGGTGGGGTTTGGTGTGCGCGTTCTTCGCGGCCTGTGCGTACGGCGTCGCTTCGGTGATGCAGGCGATCGCCGCGAAAGCGACGTCGGGCGCGGAAGACCGCGTCGATCCCCGCCTTCTGGTGCGTGTGCTGCGGCAGTGGAAGTTCGTCGCGGGTCTCGCGCTCGACGTCGTCGGGTTCGTCGCCCAGGTCGCCGCGCTACGGGTGCTGCCGCTCTTTGTGGTCCAGGCGGCGCTGGCGGGAAGCCTCGCCGTGACGGCGGTGGCCGCGCGGACGCTCGGAGTCCGGCTCGGCCGTCGCGAGTGGACGGCGGTCGCGGTCGTCTGCGCGGGGCTCGCGTTGCTCGGGATGTCGGCGGAGAGCGAGGGCTCGGCGTCGACCGGGCTGGGTTTCCGGCTCGTGCTGATCGGCGCGGTCGTGGTGCTCGGCACGGCGGGGATGTTCGCCGGGCGGGCGTCGCGCCGGATCCGGACGCCGGCGCTGGGCCTGATCGCCGGCCTGTGCTTCGGCGTGGTCGCCCTCTCCGGGCGCGCGCTCACCAGTCTCGCGCCGCTGGGCCTGCTGGCCGACCCGGCGACCTACACGCTGGGCGTGGCGGGCGCGCTGGCGATGTTGTTCTACGCCACCGCGTTGCAGCGCGGCAGTGTCACGACCTCGACCGCGATGATGGTCATCGGCGAGACCGTCCTCCCGTCCCTGGTCGGGGTGCTCGTACTGGGCGACACCACGCGACCCGGGTTCGCGGTCGTCGCAGGGGTCGGGTTCGTGCTCGCGGTCTCGGCGGCGCTGGCGCTGGCCCGCTTCGGCGAGCCCGCGCCGATCGAACCGGTCAGCGCGCAGCCCGGCTGACCCCGCGCCGGGACACCAGCAGCCAGGCCAGGTACACCCCGCCGATCGCCCCGGTCACGAGGCCGACGGGCAGGCCCGCCAAGAACCGCTGGGTGATCAGGTCGCTGGTCACCAGCAGGAGCATGCCCATCAGCGCGGCCGCGGCGAGCCCCGGCCCCGAAGACCGCGTGAGCCGCTTCGCCAGCTGAGGCGCGGCGAGCGCCAGGAACGCGATCGGGCCGGCGGCCGCGGTCGCGATCGAACACAGCCCGACGCTGACCCCGAGGAGCACGACCCGGCTCCGCTGCACCGGCACGCCGAGTCCCTTGGCCGAGTCGTCCCCCATCTCCAGCAGGGAAAGCCTTCTGCCGTAGACGAGGGCGGGCGGCAGCAGGACGGCGATGGCGATGGCGACCGGGACGACGTGCTCCCAGCCGCGGCCGTTGAGCCCGCCGACCAGCCACGCCTGCGCCGCCAGGCCGTCCTGCCAGGAGGCCCTGGTGATCAGGTAGGAGTTGAACGCGAGCAGCATCGCGTTCACGCCGATACCGACGAGGATCAGGCGGAACGTGTGCACGCCGCCCTTCAGCGCGAGCAACGCGATCAGGCCCGCGGTCACGACGCCGCCGACCAGCGCACCCAGCGATACCTGGAGCATGCCGCCGTGCACCACGATGATCGTCAGCAGCGCCCCGGCGGCCGCGCCCTCGGTGAAGCCGATGAAGTCGGGGCTGCCCAAGGGATTCCCGGACAGGCTCTGCAGGATCGCGCCGCTGACCGCGAGCGCGCCGCCGACCAGCAGCGCGGTCAGCAACCGGGGCAGCCGCAGGGTGGTCACGATGAACTCGGTGCTCCGGTCGCCGAAGCCGAACAGCGTCTGGATGACCTCGCCGACGGACAACGGGTAGTCGCCGGTGGTCATGCTGACGGCGCCGAGGAAGAACACGGCGATGGCCAGCAGCGCGACGACGATCGCGGCCCGCGGGGTGACGCGAAGGGAAAGTCCGCCGCCCGGGGTGCGCAGGACGCGGGTGCTCATCCGTGGGTGCTCCTTGATCGCGGTCACAGCCTGGCCAGCTTCCTGCGGCGGCAGAGCGCGATGAACACCGGCGCGCCGAGGAACGCGACGACGATGCCCGCCTGCAGTTCCTCCGGCGGGTTCAGCACGCGGCCGACGACGTCGGCGCCGATCAGCGCGATCGGCGCGAGCAGCATCGAATACGGCAGGACCCAGCGCTGATCGGGGCCGACCAGCATCCGCGCGGCGTGCGGCACGGCGAGCCCGAGGAAGACGACCGGCCCGATGGCCGCGGTACCCGCGCCGCAGAGCAGGGTCACCACGATCGCGCCCAGCACCCGGGTGCGGCCGACGTGGGCGCCGAGCGCCTTGCCGGTCTGGTCGCCGAGCGCGAGGACGTTGAGCGGCCGGGCCAGCAGCAGCGCGATGATCGCGCCGACCGCCACGAACGGCGAGTTCTGCCAGAACACGTCCCATTTCCGGCCGCTGAGCGAACCGACGTTCCAGAAGCGGAACTGGTTGAACGTCTCGGGCATCAGCAGCAGGATCCCGACGATGTAGGCCTGGAGCACGGCCATGACTGCCGAACCGGCGAGTACGAGCCGGTCCGGCGTGGCACTGCGGCCCGCGGAGCCGAGGACGTAGACCACGACCGACGCGATCGCCGCCCCGGCGAAGGCGAACCAGATGTAGCCGAGCACGCCGGTGACCCCGACGAACGCGATGCCGGAGACGACCGCGGCCGAGGCGCCGGTGTTGACCCCGAGCAGGCCCGGGTCGGCGAGCGGGTTCCGGGTGAGCGCCTGCATCACCGCGCCGGCCAGGCCGAGCGCGACGCCGACGACCACCCCCAGCAGGGTCCGCGGGATGCGGAGGTCGTGGATGATCACCGCCTCGGTCGAGCCGTCGTTATGCCACAGCACCGACCAGGTGGAGGTGAACGGGATGCTCTTCGACCCCACCCAGATGCTGAGCAGGAACACCAGCGCCAGCAGGGCGAGCCCCACCAGCAGTCCGCCGGCGCGGAACGTCCGTGCCGCCGCGCTGGGCGCGGACGCCACAGCGGACGGGCGTTCGGTGACGACCACGGAACCTCCTTCGAGTGAGGCGAGGCTAACCGAACGCCGGAGTTCACCTCAACGAGCTACCTACTTAGACTAGCCTTACCTTCCCCACCACGAACGGAGGCGCCGGTGACCGCAACGGCCACCACCAGCCGGAGTGTCCTGCGGCAGGCGATTTCCGGGCAGCGACGGCGGGTCACACTCGCGTCCGTGCTGGCCGCCGGCCACCAGGGCGGTGAAGCGCTCGTCCCGGTGATCATCGGCGTGGTGATCGATCAGGCGGTCGACGGCGGCTCGGTGGGCACGCTCATGTTCTGGCTCGCCGTGCTCGGCGTGATCTTCGCCGGGCTGTCCTACAGCTACCGGTTCGCCGCGCGCGCCGCCGAAGGCGCGTCCCTGCGCGCGGCGCACGACCTCCGCATCGCGATCAGCCGCCGGGTCCTGCATCCCGGTGGCGGCGCCGACAAGGGCAAGCTGGCGGGCGAACTGGTCAACATCGGCACCAGCGACGCGCAACGCGTCGGGGTGGTCAACGCGGCGTTGCCGTTCGGGATCGCCGCGCTCGCCGGGGTGCTGGTCAGCGCCGTCGCCCTCCTGCGGATCTCGCTTCCGCTCGGGCTGCTCGTCCTGCTGGGCACGCCGCCGCTGCTGTATCTGGCGCATCTCATCGGCAAGCCGCTGGAGCGCCGTAGCGAAGCCGAACAGGAACGGTCCGCGCACGCCTCGGGCGTCGCCACGGACCTGGTGTCCGGACTGCGGGTGCTCAAGGGCATCGGCGCCGAACCCGCCGCGGTCGCCCGTTATCGCGACACGAGCCAGAACTCGCTCAAGGCGACTTTGCGCGCCGCACGGGCCAAGGCCTGGCACGACGGCGCGGTGCTCGCGCTGACCGGCGTCTTCATCGCGGTCGTCGCCCTCGTCGGCGGGCATCTCGCGTCGTCGGGATCGATCAGCGTCGGCGATCTCGTCGCCGCGGTGGGGCTGGCCCAGTTCCTGCTCACGCCGTTCCTGATCTTCTCGTGGGTCAACGGCGAACTGGCGCAGGGCCGCGCGTCGGCGGCCCGGGTCGCCGATCTGCTGACCACGCCGGTCGCCGTGGACTCGGGGGACGGCGAACTCCCGTCGCCTGCCGGCGGGAACGTCCGGTTCACCGATGTCTCGTACGGCAGCCTCCGCGGCGTCGACCTCGAGATCCCGGCCGGGCAGCTGATCGGCGTCGTCGCCGCGGATCCCGCCGCCGCGACCGATCTGCTCGACTGCCTCGGCCGCGCGGGAGATCCGGCGGAGGGCAAGGTCCACGTCGACGGCGTCGATCTGTCCACTGTGGACCCGGAACGGGTACGGGAGGTCGTCCTGGTCGCCGCGCACGACGCGGATCTGTTCGAAGGAACGCTGGCGGAGAACGTCCACGCGGACGGCCGGTCCGCCGACGAGGCGCTGGCCGCGTCGGCGGCGGACGAGGTCGCGGCGGCCTTGCCGGACGGCACGGCGACCGCGGTCACCGAACGCGGTCGCTCCCTCTCCGGCGGCCAGCGGCAGCGGGTCGCGCTCGCCCGCGCGCTCGCCGCGGACGCGCCGGTGCTCGTCGTCCACGACCCGACGACGGCGGTCGACACGGTGACCGAGGCGAAGATCGCCACCGGGCTCGCCCGGTTACGACGAGGACGGACCACGATCCTGGTGACCACGAGCCCCGCCCTGCTCGCCGCCGCCGATCGCGTCGTCGTCCTCGACGGCGGGCGGATCACCGGCGAAGGCGGCCATGCCGAACTCGCCCGCGACCGCGCCGACTACCGCGCGGCGGTGCTGTCATGACCCGCGAACTCCTCCCCACCGCCGACGGCAAGCGGATCCGCGCGGTCCTCGGCGAATTGCTCCGCACCTCGAAGGCCCGCGCCGCCGGCGCGCTGGCGATGCTCGTCGGCGCGACCGCGATCGGGCTGCTCACCGCCCGGCTGCTCGGCCACATCGTCGACCTGGTCATCGAGAAGCGGCCGGCGACCGAGCTGACCACCCCCGTGGTGGCGCTCGTTCTGGTCGCCGTCGCACAGGCCATCGCGACAGCGTTGGGTGTCTCAGTCACCGCCAAGCTCGGCGAAACACTGCTCGCGGAACTCCGCGAACGGTTCGTCGACCGGGCGCTGGGGCTCCCGCTGGAACAGGTCGAACGCGCGGGTTCCGGTGACCTGACCGCCCGGGTCACGAACGACGTCACGGTGGTCGCGAGGGCGGTCCGCGAAGCGCTGCCCGAACTGGGCCGCTCGGTGCTGACGATCGTGCTGACCCTCGGCGCGCTCGCCGTCCTCGACTGGCGTTTCCTCCTGGCCGCGCTGCTCGCGACGCCGATCCAGCTGCACACCGTGCGCTGGTACGTCCGCAACGCCGTGCCGTTGTACGCGAAGCAGCGGATCGCGACGGGTTCGCAGCAGCAGCAACTGCTCGACACGATCGGCGGCGCGAAGACCGTCCGCGCGTTCCGGCTCGCCGACGCCCACGTGGAGCGGGTCCGGCAGCGGTCCGAGGGCGCGATGGACCTGATGCTGCGCGGTGTCCGGCTGATGACGAGGTTCTTCGCCCGGCTCAACCTGGCCGAGTTCGTCGGTCTCTCGGCCGTGCTCGCGGCCGGGTTCCTGTTGGTGGGAGCCGACGCCGTGACCGTCGGCGCGGCGACCGCGGCGGCGTTGTACTTCCACAGCCTCTTCGGTCCGATCAACAGCGCGCTGGCGCTGGTGGACGACGCGCAGGCGGCCGCCGCGAGCCTCGCCCGGCTGATCGGTGTCGCCGATCTGCCCGCGCCGCGCGAACCCGAACGGCCCGCGAAACCCGTCGACGCCTCGGTGAAGGCGGCGGGCATCTCTCATTCCTATGTGGACGGTCACCCGGTGCTGCGGGACGTCGACCTCAGCCTCTCCCCCGGCGAACGGGTCGCGCTGGTCGGCGCGAGCGGGGCGGGCAAGACGACGCTGGCCAAGCTGATCGCCGGGATCCACACCCCGGCTTCGGGAACGATCTCCGTCGGCGGAGTGCCACTCGACGAGCTCGGGCCGTCAGCCACGCGGCAGGCGGTCGCGCTGATCAGCCAGGAGGTGCATGTCTTCGCCGGTTCGCTGGCGGACGACCTCCGCCTCGCCCGTCCCGGGGCTTCCGACGCGGAACTGTTGGCGGCACTGGAAAAGGTCGGTGCGCGTGACTGGGCGGAGGCGCTGAGCGAAGGGCTCGCGACCGTGGTCGGCGAGGGCGGGCATCGGCTGACGGTCACCCAGTCCCAACAGCTCGCGCTCGCGAGGCTGGTGCTCGCCGATCCGCCGATCGCAATCCTCGACGAGGCGACCGCCGAAGCCGGGAGCGCGGGCGCGAAGACCCTCGAAGCCGCCGCGGCCGCGGCGCTCGAGGGCCGGACCGGCCTGGTCGTCGCGCACCGGCTGACGCAGGCGGCGGCGTCGGATCGCGTCGTCGTGCTCGACGCGGGCGTGATCGTCGAAAGCGGGACGCACGACGAACTCGTGGCCTCCGGCGGTCAATACGCAACGCTTTGGGCGGCCTGGTCGGACAACCGCTCACAGACGTGACCCGGGACGCACCGTCACCGGTTGCAATCGACCGGCCAGCGTCTTAGGTTAGCCAAACCTGATCCTCGATTAATCCGGCATGCCGCCGGACAGCCGATCAAGAAGGACGGACGATGGCCCGAATCCCCACCCTCTCCGCCGTGCGCGGGCGCCTGAAGACCGCCGGCCTGCTGGCGTCCACCCTGGTGCTGGCCGCCTCGCTCACCGCGTGCGGAGGAGGCGGCGAGTCGGCCACCCCGGCCGCGCAGAATTCCGCCGGCTCGGCGGTCGACGCGAACGCGTTCCCGACCACGATCGAGCACAAGTACGGCAGCACCACCATCACGCAGGAGCCCAAGCGCGTCGTCACGGTCGGCCTGACCGAGCAGGACGCGCTGCTCGCGCTCGGGGTGGTCCCGGTCGGTGTCACGGAGTGGCTCGGCAAGTTCCCCGGCACCATCGGCCCGTGGGCGACCGACAAGCTCGGCGGCGCCGCGCTGCCCGAGGTCCTCAAGGACGTCGACGGGCCGCAGTACGAGAAGATCGCCGCGCTCAAGCCGGATCTGATCATCGCGCTGTACTCCGGGCTCACCAAGGAGCAGTACGACAAGCTGAGCCAGATCGGCGTCCCGGTCGTCGCGCAGCCGAAGGAGTACAACGACTACGGCATCCCGTGGAACGAGGCGACCAAGAAGGTCGGCCAGGCCGTCGGCCGCTCCACCAAGGCGAACGAACTGGTCAAGGGTGTCGAGGACAAGTTCGCCCAGGCCCGCAAGGACCACCCGGAGTTCGCGGGCAAGTCGGCGCTGATGGCCTCGACCTACGAGGGCTACTTCGTCTACGGCAGCCAGGACGGGCGTTCGCACATCCTCGAATCGCTCGGTTTCAAGCTGCCGGCCGACCTCGACGCCGCCATCGGTGACAAGTTCGGCAAGAGCCTCAGCGCCGAGCGGACCGACCTGCTCGACCGCGACGCGCTCGTGTGGCTCATCGACACCCCGGCCAAGGCGCAGGAGATCCTCGGCAAGGACGCGCTCTACAGCGGCATGAAGGTGGCGAAGGAGAAGCGCGAGGTCTTCATCGAGAACGAAGGCACCTACGGCAGCGCGGTCTCCTTCGTGACCGTGCTGAGCCTGCCGTTCGTGATCGACCGGATCGTCCCGCAGCTCGCCGCCGCGGTCGACGGTGACCCGAAGACCGAGGTCAAGCCGGCCAACTGACCTCGTGCGTGGCCGGTCCGTGAAGGCCTCCTTGCCTACCCTGAAGGTAGGGAAGGAGGCCTTCACGTACCACGCAGGGCACGCTGTACCGCCGCCCGCTCAGTGCGGGAATCCCCAGGAGTCGTGCAGCGGAACGGTGATCTGCTTCAGCCAGGTCTTCGTGGTGAAGTCCCGGGCCTTGATGACCACCGAGAACGGCGAGACCTCGACCTGCAGTCCCTGGTTGAACGCGCCGCCGAGGGACACTTCGCCGCCCTTGCCGTCGTCCGTCCAGCCGGTCTGCACGGCGGCGGTGTTGACGACGGTGAACCCTTCGAGGTTGCCGGTCCCCGGCACCACCCGGCGGACCACCCAGTCCGACAGGTTCAGATCCCAGTGCGTGTGCCCGGAGAACAGGAACACGTCCCGGTGGCGGCCGAGGATCGAGAGCAGCCTGTCGGGCTGGAGGTAGTCGGACCGGTAAAGCTTGTTGTGCGTGCCGGAAACGGTGTTGGGCAACGGATGATGGGTCAGCACCATCACCGGGCTGCGCCGGTTCGACCAGTACCGGAGGCGTTGTTCGAGCCAGGTGAACTGGCGGTCGCTCATCCAGACCTCGTCCCACAGCTTGGGGTCGTGGTACTTCGCGTACCGCTCGGTGCCGAGGCAGAGCACCGGAACGCCGCCGAACGACGTCTCGTTGTAGACGGTGTTGCGGCCCGCGAACCGGTAGAAGCTGCGGAAGAGGGAGTCCTCGGTCGTCCCGTTGGGCCAGGTCTCCTGGGCGAGCGTGTCGGGATCCCGCCACTTCGGGACGTAGAACTCGTGGTTGCCGATCGCCCACGCGACCTCGCGCGGATGCGGGTGCTTGTCGAAGGTAGCGCGAAGCTGGGCGTACTCGAAGTCGTAGCCGCGCGGAGTGAGGTCACCCGCGATGCCGAGCCCCGCGCTGCGCGGGTTGATCGCGTGCAGGTCGTCGAGCGCCTTGCCGAAATCGGTGAGATCGCCCTGGATGTCACTCAGGATGTTGAAGCGGACGACCGGCCCGTGCGGGCCCCGCTTCCCTTCCGCTTCCGCTTGCCCCGGCAGCATCGCCGCCCCCGCCGCCGCACCACCGGCGGTCACCATGAACGCTCTTCGATCCATAACCCGAACGCTACTCACGTTTTATGGCCGGATTCGGTCGTGCTTCTGAACAACGCAAGTCCGTGAAGGCCTCTCGAAGAGACCTTCACGGACTGCAGCGCGTCAGGACTCCATGGCCTTGACGAGCGAAGCGGGCCGCAGGTCCGTCCAGTTGGTCTCGACGTATTCGAGGCACTCCGGACGCGACGCGGGGCCGAACTTCGTCGTCCAGCCCGCCGGGACCTCGACGAACTCGGGCCACAGGCTGTGCTGGCCTTCGTCGTTGACCAGCACCAGGTACGTGCCGTCGGGGTTCTCGAACGGGTTCGTCATTCCTTGTTCTCCTTCTTCGTGGCCGGTGAATCAGCCCGGCGGATGAGCGCGTCCAGTGCGAGGAACCAGCCTTCCGCGAGTTCCCGAACCGAGTCTTCGGTGAGCACGGCCTCCGGCCAGGACCAGTGTGCGCCCAGTTCGGGGCCGCCGGGGCGGTCCTCGGCCAGGACGTTGACCGTGAGCGCGTGCGAGACCGGCATCCCGTCGTCGGGGCCGAGTTCGGCCGCTTCGGCCTCCGCGGCGTACGACCAGTCCGTCGCCTCGGGGACACCGATCCGGCCCAGGTAGTTGAACTCGATCTGCGGTTTCGCGAACTTCGCGACCTCCAGGCCGGTGCGCGGGTCGAGATAACGGAGCAGACCGTGCCCGATACCGCCGTCCGGCAACCCGGCGAGATGCGCCCGGACCCGTTCGAGCGCCTCCCCGGCGGCGGCACCGCCGGCGAACGCGTCGTCCAGGTCGAGGTCGCCCAGGTCCAGGCAGACCGGGACGACGCTGGTGAACCAGCCGACCGTCCGCGAAAGATCCGCGCCGCCAGCGAGTTCCTCCTCGCGGCCGTGTCCTTCGACGTCGACCAGCACCGCCCGTCCCCCGTCCCGGCGCCACCGGGTGACGGCGAGGGCGAGACCGGTGAGCAGGACGTCGTTGACGGTCGCCCGGTACGCCGACGGCACCCGGGACAGCAGCGGGGCCGTCCGCTCGGCGGGCAACGTCAGCGATACCTTCTTCACGGTCGCCGCCACGTCCCGCGCGGGGTCGAGCGGCCGGACCAGCGGGATGGGCTTCCCGCCTTCCAGTACCGACTTCCAGTGGTCCAGCTCGCCGGAACGATCCTGTGTGGACAGGGCCCGCGACCATCGCCGGAACGAGGTGTCCACCGAGGACAGCTCCGGCACCCCGCCGTGTGCGACCGCGTCCCAGGCGGTAACGAGGTCCGGCAACAGGATCCGCCACGACACACCGTCGACGGCGAGATGGTGGATCATCAGCAGCAGCCGTCCGGGCTCCGACGGCCCCGCGTCGAACCATGTCGCGCTCAGCATCACGCCGGCGTCCGGGTCCAGCCGGGCGCGGGCCGGTCCGGCGTGCCGCTCGATCAGCGCGAACAGATCACCGTCCCCGACGTCGACGCGGTCGATGTGCACGTCCGCGGATTCGGCCACCCGGAGCGCCCAGCCGTCCACCGACCGGTCGAGCCGCGCGCGCAGCATGTCATGCCGCGCGACGACCGCGCCGAGCACGGTCTTCAGCTGGTCACCGGTCATCCCGGACGGCGTCCGCAGCAACGCCGCCTGGTGGTAACCGTCGATCGGGCCGCCGAGTTCGCGCAGCGCGTGCATGATCGGCGTGAGCGCGACCGTGCCGTCGTCCTCGATCCTCTCGGCGACCTCGGCCAGCGCCTCGACGGTCCGGCGTGCGAACACGTCGTGCGGGGTGATCTTCAGCCCGGCCGCGCGCGCCCGGCTGACCAGCCGCATCGCGACGATGCTGTCCCCGCCCAGTGCGAAGAAGTCGTCGTCGGCGCCGAGCTCCGGTACGTCGAGCACCTCGGCGAAGAGCGCGCACAGCGCCTTCTCCCGTTCGGTCTCGGGCGCCCGGCCGCCTGCCAGTTCCGTGTAGTCCGGCGCGGGCAGCGCCTTGCGGTCCAGCTTTCCGTTGGACAGCACGGGAAGCGCGTCGAGCGAGACGAACGCCGCGGGCACCATGTAGTCCGGCAGCGCCTCGGCCGCGAACCGCCGCAGCTCCTCCCGGTCCACAGCGGACACCACGTACGCCACCAGTTGCTTGACCCGCGGACGGTCCTCACGCACGAGGACGACCGCCTGCGCGACGTTCTCGTGCCGTTCGAGCACGGCCTCGACCTCGCCGGGTTCGACCCGGAACCCGCGGATCTTCGCCTGGTCGTCGGCGCGCCCGCCGAAGTCCAGCCGGCCGTCCGCGGTCCAGCGGGCGAGGTCACCGGTGCGGTACATCCGGGCTCCCGCCGGGCCGAACGGATCCGCCACGAACCGCTCCGACGTCAGCGCCGATCGCCCGAGGTAGCCCCGGGCGAGCCCGGAACCGGCGAGGTACAGCTCCCCGGTGACTCCGGGCGGCACGGGCCGCAGTGCCGCGTCCAGTACGTAGGCGCGGGTGTTCGCGACCGGCCTGCCGACCAGCGGCTCGTCGCTGTCGCCGATCCTCGCGACGAGCGCGTCCACTGTGGACTCGGTCGGGCCGTACAGGTTGAAGGCCTCGGTTCCGTCCAAAGTGGCCAGGCGACGCCACAGACTCTCGGGCACCGCCTCACCGCCGACACCGATCACGGCGAGCGGGCACCGGTCGCCGTCGAGCAGCCCCGCGTCCGCCATCTGCGCGAAGAACGACGGGGTGACCTCGATGAAGTCGAAGCCGTCCCGCTCGATCATCGCGGCCAGCAGTTCGGGGTCGCGCCGGGTCTCCTCGTCCACGATGTGCACGGCGTGCCCGTCGAGCAGCCACAGCTGCGGCTGCCAGGAGGCGTCGAAGGAGAACGACCACGCGTGCCCCACCCGCAGGTGCGGTTTGCCGGTGGCCTCGACCGCGGGCCGGTGCAGGGTGGCGCGGTGGCTGTGGAACAGGTTCACCACGCCGCGATGCGGGACGACGACCCCCTTGGGTGTCCCGGTCGAGCCGGACGTGTAGATCACGTACGCCGGATGTTCCGGGTCGAGCGGGCGGACGCGGTCACGGTCGGTCAGGTCGTGCGCCTGCCGGTCCTCGGTGACGAGCGCGCACAGCGCCAGCGTCTCGATCTCGGTCCGGGGCAGCGACTCCAGCAGCTCGGGCTCGGTCAGGATCACCTTCGGCCGCGCGTCGGCGAGCATCGCGGCCAGCCGCTCGGCCGGGTAGTCCGGGTCGAGCGGCAGGTACGCCGCCCCTGCCTTGTGGACCGCGAGGATCGCCAGCAGTACGTCCGCGGAACGCGGCAACGCCAAGGCGACGAAGTCCTCGGGCCCCACGCCGTGGGCGACCAAGGCCCTGGCGAGCCGGTTGGCGCGCTCGTTGAGTTCGGCGAAGGTCAAGGCGACCTCGCCCGACACCACCGCCGTCGCGTCCGGCGAACGCCGCACCTGGACCTCGAACAGACCGGCCACAGTGGACGGTTCGACGGCGAGCGCCGTGCCGTTCCAGTCCCGCACGATGAGGTCGAGGTCGGCCTCGGCCAGGATGTCCACCCTGCCGACCTGGGTGTCCATATCGGACACCATCGCGGCGAGCACGCGTTCCATCGCCGGGAGAAGCCGTTCCGGCAGACCGGCGTCGAACAGGTCGGAGCGGTACTCGGCGGTGAGCTTCAGCCGCGTGCCGGGTTCCACCGCCCAGGTGAGCGGATAGTGCGTGGAGTCCTCGTGCCGCACGATCTCCCCGCGCAACCCGGCACCGGTCTCGTCCTCGTCCGCGCCGGGGTAGCTCTCGAACACCATCAGCGTGTCGAACAGCTCCCCCAGCCCGGCGACGCGCTGGATGTCGGCGAGCCCGAAGTGCTGGTGCGCCAGCAGACCGGACTGCTCGTCCTGGACCCGGTCGAGCAGGTCGCCCAGTTTTTCGGCCGGGTCGAGCGCGATCCGCACCGGGACCGTGGTGATGAACAGGCCGATCATCCGCTCGACGCCCGCCAGTTCGGGCGGGCGTCCGGCGACCGTCGCGCCGAACACGACGTCCGGCAGTCCGGTCAGCCTGCCGAGCACGATGCTCCACGCGGTCTGGACGAGCGTGTTCAGCGTCAGACCCCGCGATCGGGCCACTGTGGACAGTGCCTCGGTCGCCTGCTCCGGCAGCTCCAGCGACAACCGGTCCGGTAAGGCCGGGATCCGCTGCGGGTCGTGCGGGACGAGATGCGTCGGCTCGGTCAGGCCGTCGAGCGCCTGCCGCCACGCGGCTTCGGCCGCCTCCCGGTCCTGCTCCCCGAGCCAGCCGAGATGGTCGCGGAACTGACGCGCGGGCGCCTGCTCGGCCCCGGCGTACAGCTGGGACAGCTCGGCGAACAGCTGCGGCACCGACCACCCGTCGAGCAGGACATGCTGATGGGTGAACACCAGGCGGTGCCGGCCGTCCGGCAAGGCCAGGAGCAGGAACCGCAGCAGCGGCGCGGCGGCCGGGTCGAAGCGGCGCCGGTCGTGGGCCAGCTCGGCCTCGGCGTCGTCGGCCGAGGCCACGTAACGCCACGGAACGGTGACAGAACGCGCCACCAGCGCGACAGGGCGGCCGGACGCGAGGTACCGGTAGCCGGTGCGCAGGATGGCGTGCCGGTCCACGAGCGACTGCGCGGCGTCCCGCAGTCGCGCCGGATCGAGCGGCCCGTCGAGGTCGAAGGACACCTGGACGGTGTAGACGTCGGGTCCGTCGCCGTCCATCGTCGCGTGGAAGAGCAGCCCGGCCTGCAACGGCGTCAGCGGCCACACCTCGGCCGTGTCCGGCGCGACGTCGAGGATCTCCGCCTGTTCGGCCGCGTCCAGCTCCACCAACGGCTTCCTGGACGCGGGCGCGTCGAGCCGCACCGAGCTGACCTCGGCCAGGGCCGCGACGGTCCGGTGCCGGAAGACGTCACGCGGGCTCAGCAGCAGCCCGGCGCTCCGCACGCGGCCGACCAGCTGCATCGCGACGATGCTGTCCCCGCCGAGGCGGAAGAAGTCGTCGTGGATACCCACCTTGTCCAGGCCGAGCACACCGGCGACGAGCGACGCGAGCAGTTCCTCGCGTGGGGTGCGCGGGGCGTCACCGATGACCTCGCCGGAGAAGTCCGGCGCGGGGAGCGCCTTGCGGTCGAGCTTCCCATTGGGGGTCAACGGGTACGCGTCCAGCACCACGAACGCCGACGGCACCATGTACTCCGGCAGAGTGGCCTCCGCCAGCCGCCGGGTCTCCTCGACGTCGGCCCCGCTGGTCAGGTACGCGACGAGCCTGCCGTCGCGCAGGACCACGCGTGCGGAGAGCACGGACTCGATCTCGCCGAGCTCGATCCGGAAGCCGCGCAGCTTGACCTGGTCGTCGGCGCGGCCGAGATAGTCGAGCGCGCCATCGGACCGCCACCGCGCGAGGTCGCCCGTGCGATACATCCTCTCCCCGGCCGCGAACGGGTTCGCCACGAACCGCTCGGCGGTCAGCCCGGCCCGGCCGAGATACCCGCGCGCGAGTTGCGTGCCCGCCAGGTACAGCTCCCCCGCCACGCCCGGCGGAACCGGGCGAAGCCGGGCGTCGAGCACGTGGACCTGGGTGTTCCACACCGGACGTCCGATGGGGACAGTGTCGTCCACGACCTCCCACGAGGTCACGTCCACCGAAGCCTCTGTCGGCCCGTAGAGGTTGTGCAGCGGGACGTCCACGCGCGCCGCCAGCTCCGGCGGCAGGGCCTCGCCACTGCACAGGACGCGGCGGACGCCATGCCACGACGGCTCTTCGGCGAGGAACGCCTCCAGCATCGATGGGACGAAATGCAGGGTCGTGATCCGCTGGTCTCGGATCAGCGCTTCGAGATACGCCGGATCGCGGTGGCCGTCCGGTTTGGCGACCACCAGGGTCGCGCCGGTGATCAGCGGCCAGAAGAACTCCCACACCGACACGTCGAAACTCGACGGTGTCTTCTGCAACACCCGGTCATCGGCTGTCAGGCCGTACTCGTCCTGCATCCACAACAACCGGTTCACGATGCCGGAATGCGGCACCACCACACCCTTCGGGCGCCCCGTCGAACCCGACGTATAGATCACGTACGCCGGGGACGACGGATCCACGCCCCGGCCGAGGCTCTCGCCGGAATACCCGTCCAGCGCGGGCAGCTCATCGAGAACGACCGCGGGCGCGGCGTCTTCGAGCATGAACGCCAACCGGTCGGCCGGATAGTCCGTGTCGAGCGGCAGATACGCCGCGCCCGCCTTGTGCACGGCATACAGCGCGACCACGAGATCGAGCGACCGCGGCAACGACACCGCCACCACCGACTCCGCACCCACACCCCGCTCGACCAGCCACCGCGCCAACCGATTCGCCCGCGCGTCGAACTCCGCATACGACAACTCGGCGCCCTCGAACAGCTCGACCAGCCACCGCGCCAACCGATTCGCCCGCGCGTCGAACTCCGCATACGACAACTCGGCGCCCTCGAACACCACAGCGGGAGCGTCCGGCGTCCGCGCCACCTGCGCCTCGAACACCGCATACGACAACTCGGCGCCCTCGAACACCACAGCGGGAGCGTCCGGCGTCCGCGCCACCTGCGCCTCGAACAGCTCCGGCAGTGTGGTCGCCGGGACGTCGTGCGCGGTGTCGTTCCAGCGCCCGAGCCGGGCGCGCTCGTCCTCGCCGAGGACGTCGAGCTCGCCGACCGGGATCGCCGGATCGGCGGCCACCTGGTCCAGGACGGCGACCAGCCGCCGCGCGAACGACTCGGCCGTGGCGTGGTCGAACAGGTCGGCGCTGTACTCGATGGCGCCCGAGATCCCGCCAATGTCACTGCCGTTCTCCAGGAACCCGAACTCGAGGTCGAACTTGGCGACGCCCTGCGCGAACTCCTCCTGCTCCGCGCGGAGGCCGGGCAGCTTCAGCGAGTCCTCGGCTTCGGGAAGGTAGACCACCATCACCTGGAACAACGGGTGCCTGGCCAGCGAACGTTCCGGGTTGACCGCGTCGACCAGGCGCTCGAACGGCAGGTCCTGGTGTTCGAAGGCGGCGAGGTCGGTCGCGCGCACCCGGGAGAGCAGGTCGCCGAACGCCGGGTTCCCGGACAGGTCGGTGCGCAGCACCAGCGAGTTGACGAAGAAGCCGATCAGCGGCTCCAGCCGTTCGTCGACGCGGCCGGAACTCGGCGCGCCGAGCGGGATGTCGTCCCCGGCGCCGAGCCGGTGCAGCAGGGCCGCGACCGCGGCCTGCGCCAGCATGAACATGCTGACGTCGTGCTGCCGGGCGACGGCACGCAGCCGCTCGGTGAGCCCGCCGTCGATCGGGAAGGTGACGAGACCACCGCGGTGGCTCGACTCCGCCGGACGGGGACGGTCGGCGGGCAGGGCCAGCTCGTCCGGCAACCCTGCGAGCGCCTCTCGCCAGAAGCCGAGCTGCTGAGGCGCTGTCGAGTCGAGCAGTTCGCGTTGCCACAGGGCGTAATCCGCGTACTGGACCGGCAGGTCAGTCCACTGTGGAGCGATACCCGCCGTACGAGCCTCGTACGCCGTGGCGAGGTCCGCCATCAGGGGTCCCTGTGACCACTCGTCGGTCGCCACGTGATGGATCACCAGCAGCAGGACGTGTTCCCGCGGCGAGACGGCGAAGACCGTGGCCCGGATCGGGAGTTCCTCGTCGAGCGCGAACCCTCGGCCGGACTCGGCGGACAACTGCGCCGGAAGGTCACCGGCTGCTTCGAAACGGACCTCTGGACGCGCGTCGGTCAGGATCCGCTGCGCCGCGACACCGTTCTCCTCGGCGAACACGGTCCGGAGTGGTTCGTGCCGCTCGACGAGATCGCCGATCGCCGCACTCAGCGCCTCCCCGTCCAGCTCGCCGTGCAGGCGCCAGGCGAGCGGTATGTTGTAGGTGGCCGTGACCCCTTCGAGCCGGTACAGGAACCACAACCGTTGCTGCGCGGGCGAAAGCGGCAGCACGTCCGGCCGGTTCCCCGCGCTCAGGACCGGTTGTGCGGACGGGTCCGAGAGTCGTTCGGCCAGCGCCGCGACGGTGGGGGCATCGAAGACGTCACGGACCGACACCGTGGCGTCCAGGCTCGCCGAGATCCGGCTGACCAGGCGCATCACCAGCAACGAATGCCCGCCGAGGGCGAAGAACCCGTCGTCGATCCCGACCCGCTCGACACCGAGGACGTCGGCGAACAGCGCGCACAGGGCCTCTTCCCGCGCGTTCCGCGGCTCGCGGCCTTCCGCGGTCGCGAACTCCGGCGCGGGCAGGGCCTTGCGGTCGAGTTTGCCGTTCGGGGTCAACGGGATCTCGTCGAGCACGACGAACGCCGACGGCACCATGTGCTCCGGCAGTTTCGCCGCCACCGCCTCCCGCAGGCCATCGGTGGACCCGACGACATAGGCCACCAACCGGTCTTCGCGGGCGACCACGACGGCTCGCGAGACAGTCCCGGACGCGGTCAAGGCGGCCTCGACCTCCCCGAGTTCGACCCGGAAGCCGCGGATCTTGACCTGGTCGTCGACGCGGCCCAGGAACTCCAGCACGCCGTCGTCCGACCAGCGCGCGAGGTCGCCGGTGCGGTACATGCGCTCCCCCGGACCTCCGAACGGATCGGCGACGAACCGCTCGGCGGTCAGCCCCGGCCTGGCCAGGTACCCGCGCGCGAGCTGCACGCCGGCGAGGTAGAGCTCACCCGGGACACCCGGCGGCACCGGGTTCAGCCGCGCGTCCAGCACGTACGTCCGCGTGTTCCACACCGGACGTCCGATCGGGACGGACGGCGTCGTCTCGGCACCTGCCCGCCAGGCCGTCACGTCGACGGACGCCTCGGTCGGGCCGTAGAGGTTGTACAGCGGGACGTCCACGCGTGCGGCCAGCTCGGACGGCAGCGCCTCGCCACTGCAGATCACCCGCCGCAGGCCAGTACATTCGGCGGTTTCCAGGAACAGGGCGAGCATCGACGGGACGAAGTGGACGGTGGTGATCCCAGCGGTGCGGATCAGCTCCGCGAGGTACGCCGGGTCCTTGTGTCCCTCGGGTTTGGCGACGACCAGCGTCGCGCCGGTGATCAGCGGCCAGAAGAACTCCCACACCGACACGTCGAAACTCGACGGCGTCTTCTGCAGGACCCGGTCATCGGCCGTCAGACCATACTCGTCCTGCATCCACAGCAGGCGGTTCACGATGCCGGAATGCGGCACCACCACACCCTTGGGGCGACCGGTCGAACCCGACGTGTAGATCACGTACGCCGGAGACGACGGATCCACGACCCGCCCCAGGGTTTCCCCGGCGTAGCCGTCCAAATCAGGCAGTTCGTCGAGAATGACCGCGGGCGCGGCGTCTTCGAGCATGAACGCGATGCGATCGGCCGGATAGTCACGGTCGACCGGCAGGTAGGCGCCACCGGCCTTGTGCACGGCGTACAGCGCGACGACCAGGTCGAGCGATCGCGGCAACGACACCGCCACCACCGACTCCGCGCCCACACCCTGCTCGACCAGCCACCGCGCCAACCGATTCGCCCGCGCGTCGAACTCCGCATACGACAACTCGGCGCCCTCGAACATCGACCAGCCACCGCGCCAACCGATTCGCCCGCGCGTCGAACTCCGCATACGACAACTCGGCGCCCTCGAACACCACAGCGGGAGCGTCCGGCGTCCGCGCCACCTGCGCCTCGAACAACTCCGGCAAGGTCGCGACCGGGACCTTACGAGCCGTGCGGTTCCACTCGGTCACCCGCGCGAGTTCGTCGCCGACGAGGACGTCGAGCGCCGCGACGGGGCGCTCCGGTTCGGCCGTGACCTGCTCCAGCAGCGACGTCAGGCGGGTCAGCAGACGCTCGGCCGTCGTCTCGTCGGCGAGATCCTCCGCGTACTCCAGCATCAGCGTGGCGGTGGTGCCGTCGTCGACCATCGTGAAGTGCAGGTCGAACTTCGCCATGCCGGTGTCCATCTCGAACCACTCGGCGGGCAGCCCGAGCACGTCGCGCGCGTCGCTCTGCCGGTGGTAGCCCACCATCACCTGGAAGAGCGGGTTGCGTCCCGGCACCCGCGGCGGGTTCAGCTCCTCGACCACGCGCTCGAACGGCAGATCGCCGTGCGAGAACGCGGCGAGGTCGGCCTCACGCACCCGGTCGAGCAGGGCGGCGAACGTCGGCCCGCCGGACAGATCGGTCCGCAGCACCAGCGTGTTCACGAAGAACCCGACGAGGTCGTCGAGCGCCGCGTCGGTGCGTCCGGCGATCGGGACACCCAGCGGGATGTCGTCCCCGGCGCCGGTCCGGTGCAGCAAGGCGGCCACCGCCGCCTGAAGCACCATGAACGGGCTCGCACCCGCCTTCGCCGCCAGGTCGCGTACAGCGGCCGACAGTTCCTCCGACAGCGGGGACTTGACCTTTCCTCCCTTGCCCGTCGGCTGCGGCGGACGGGCGCGGTCCAGCGGCAAGGTCAGCTCGTCCGGCGCCCCGCGCAGGGATTCGGCCCAGAAAGCGACCTGAGCGGCTCCGCGCTGGTCGAGGAAGTCCCTCTGCCACAAAGCGAAGTCGGCGTACTGCACCGGGAGGTCCGTCCACACGGGAGCCTCACCCGCCTGCCGGGCTCGATAGGCCGAGGTCAGGTCGTCCAGGAACGGCCGGTCCGACCATTCGTCGGTCGCGCTGTGGTGCAGGACCAGCGAGATCACCTGGTCACCGTCGCCGAGTCGCAGCACCCGCAGCCGGACCGGAATTTCCGTCGCCAGGTCGAACGGCGTCCGCGAGAGTTCGGCGATCCGCGCGGCCAGGCCGTCCTCGTCACATTCTTCGGCGGCGAACGGGATCTCCGGCGCGTCGAGAACGCGCTGATAGGGCTCCCCGTCATGCTCGGCGAGGACGGTCCGCAGGACCTCGTGCCTGCCGATCACGTCGCCGAGCGCCGCGCGCAGGGCTTCGAGGTCCAGGTCACCGTGCAACCGGAAGGTCAGCGGGAAGTTGTACGCGACCGCGTTCGCCTCCATCCGGTTCACGAGCCAAAGGCTGCGCTGGGCCGCCGAAAGCGGGATCCGTCCGGGGCGTTCGGCACGGACCACCGCGGGCCGCGCCGGTTCGCCGCCGCCCGCACGAGCGGCCAGCTCGGCCACCGTCGGTGCCTCGAACAGGTCACGGATGGCCAGTTCGGCGCCGAGTTCGGTCCTGGCCCGGCTGATGAGCCGGGTGGCGAGCAGGGAATGGCCGCCGAGATCGAAGAAGTTGTCCTCGACGCCGACCCCTTCCACACCGAGGACCTCGCCGAAGAGCGCGCACAGCGTCTCCTCCTCGTCGGTCTCGGCCGGGCGGCTTTCGGCGAGCCGCACCGTCTGCTCGGCGTCCGGGAGCGCCCGGGTGTTGAGCTTGCCGTTGTCGGTCAGGGGCAGGGCGCCCAGCGTGACGAAGGCGGCCGGGACCATGTAGTCCGGCAGCTCCGTCTTGAGCCTGTCCCGCAGGCGCTGCACCAGTTCACCGCCGCCACGGGCCGCCGTCGGGCTCGTGGCGTACTTGGCCAGGTTCGTGCCGAGCGAGATCGGCTGATGCACGCCGGTGACCAGCGCTTCTGCCTGTCCCTTGTGGACGAAAACGGCCTCGAACGCGCCATCGGCCGACCAGGTGCAGTACACCCGGAAGCCGAGCCGGTCGCCGAGTTCGTGCACGTCCTCGGGCTCCACACCACGAGAGGCACGGAACAACGCGAGGACGTCGATCAGCGGCGCGCCGGCGTCCAGCGCACGCGTCGCCTCGACCTCCGGAGCCTGCCGGGCGTCCGGGATCCGGCTCACCCGCAGCGTTTCCACGCCGGGAAGACGCTTCTCCAGTGCGGCCAGGGAACCCACTTCATCCCATGACAGGCCTGGCGCCTGAGCGACCGACACCGTCTCGGCGGGTTCCTTGACGAGCACCGCGTCGTAGCGGTACCGGCTCAGCTCGTTGTGCAGCCGGGCCCGTTTGATCCGGACCTGCGCGGCGACGTCCGGCATCCGCCCCGCGAGCGCGGTGAAGTAGTCCGGGTCGATCAGCAGTTCCTTCTCCAGCGCGGCACCGCGTTCGATCGCGCGCCGCACCTGGGCGACGTCGGAGGTCGCGTCGGCGCGGGTGAGCTGGATCGCGGTGTGGAAGGCGCGGGCGAGCCGCAGGTTGCGGACGTCGCCGACGAACAGCGCGCCGCCGGGAGCGAGCAGCCCGATCGCCTTCGTGATCACGTCGGTCAGGTAGTCGACGCTCGGGAAGTACTGGATGACGGAGTTGATCACGATCGTGTCGAACCGGCCGGCGGGCAGGCCGTCGAACACGTGCGCCGGCTGGGCGCGCAGATTCACCTTGGCCGCGAGCGCGGGATCCTGTTCCAGCTCGCGGTTCAGCTTCGCGATCACCGGCGCGGCGAGGTCGGTGCCCCAGTACTCCTGGACCAGCGGCGCGATCTGCCCCATGAGCAGACCGGTGCCGACGCCGATCTCCAGCACCCGTTCCGGCTTCAGCTCGGCGATGCGGTCGACGGTCGCCCGCCGCCATTCCCGCATGTGCTCCAGCGGGATCGGTTCGCCGTCGTAGCTGGAGTCCCAGCCCGCGAAGTCCTCGGTGAACAACGCCGTCGGGATCTCGGTGTACTCGTCGGAGTAGATCTGCTGCCATTCCCCGACCTGGTCGGCTTCGGCCTCCGCGCGCGCGTCCCCGCTCAGCTCGGCCGGGACGACGTACCCGATGAGCCGTTGCAGACCGGGCGCCGACGGGTCCGGCCGCGCGATGACGGCGGCCTGCGCGACCTCCGGGTACCGGCTCAGCGCGGTCTCGATCTCGCCGAGTTCGACGCGGTAGCCCCGGATCTTGACCTGGTCGTCGGTACGGCCGAGGAAGTCGAGATTCCCGTCCGGGCGGCGGCGCACCAGGTCGCCGGTGCGGTACATCCGCCCGCCACCGGGGACGAACGGGTCGGCGACGAACCGTTCGGCGGTCAGACCGGGACGGCCGAGGTAGCCGCGGGCCAGGCCCTCGCCCGCGATGTAGAGCTCACCCGCGACACCGTCGCGGACCGGCCGGAGCCACGCGTCGACGATGTAGGCCCGCGTGTTCCAGATCGGCTTGCCGACGGTCGGGGTGTCGCTGTCGGTCGTGCCGCCGCCGAGCGTGTTGATCGTGTATTCGGTGGGGCCGTACAGGTTGTAGCCGTACGTCCCGTCGGTGTCCCGCAGCCGGTTCCACACCGACTCGGACACCGCTTCGCCGCCGAGCAGGACCAGCGCGGGCCGGTGCCCGGCCAGCAGCCCCTCCTCGATGAGCAGGTGCGCATACGTCGGCGTCACGTTGACGACGTCGACCTCGTGCTCGTCGCAGTGCGCCACGAGCGCCCGCGCGTCCCGCCGCAGTTCCTCGTCGCAGACGTGGACCTCGTGCCCTTCCACGAGCCACAGCAGCTCTTCCCACGACATGTCGAAGGCGAACGACACGGTGTGGGCGATCCGCAGCCGCCGTCCGCCCGCCGACGCGATGGCCGGGGCGAAGATGGCGCCCTGGTGGTTGAGCTGCATGTTCGTCAGGCCGCGGTACGGCGTGACCACGCCCTTGGGCTTGCCGGTCGAGCCCGACGTGTAGATGACGTACGCCGGGTGCTCCATGCGGTCCGCGCGGCCGCGCGCGAACAGCGGGCGTTCGGCGTCGGAGATCGGGCCGTCGCCGAACGCCCTGTCCTCGTGGTCGTCGACGAGGATCCGCGGCGTGGTGCCGGGAATCGTCGCCGAAACGTCCTTTGTGGACACCAGGCACAGCGGCCTGGCGTCCTCCAGCATCACCGTGAGCCGGTCGACCGGGTAGTCGAGTTCCAGCGGCAGGTACGCCGCGCCGGTCCGCAGCACGGCGAACAGCGCGACGACCATGTCGATCGACCGCGGCAGCCCGAGCGCGATCACCTGTTCCGGCGCGGCGCCCTTCGCCAGCAGCAGGCGGGCCATCCGGTTGATGCGCGCGTCGAGTTCGGCGTAGGTCAGCTGCTCCTCGCCGAACACCAACGCGGTCGCGTCCGGGGTCCGCTCGGCCTGGACGGCCAGCAGGTCCGCGATCGTGTCCTCGACCACGGGATGCTCGGCCTCGGCCCAGCCCGCCTCCAGTGCGGCACGATCCTCGGCGGACACCGTCGTCAGCGCGGCGACCGGTTTCGCCGGGTCGTCGACGATCTGCGCGACCAGTGACGTGAAGCGGTCCAGCACCGACGCGGCCTCGGCGGCGTCGATCACGTCGTCCCGGTAGGACACCGTGATCCGGATCTCCTCGCCCGGCGTGACCACCAGCGTCAACGGGTAGTGCGTGGCGTCGATGTTCAGCAGGCCGGTGATGCCGTGCCGGTGGCGCAGGCCGTCGCGCCGTTCGTCGCCGTCTGCGTTGCGCAGCACGAAGAGCGTGTCGAACAGGACGCGGTGTCCGGCTTCCCGTTGCAGGACACCGAGGCTCATGAACTCGTACGGTGTCAGGTCCATGCGCTCGGACTGCAAGCGCCGCACGAGGTCCAGGACGGATTCGGCCGCGTCGAGCCGCACCCTGGTTGGCACGGTGTTCAGGAACAGGCCGATGGTGTTCTCGATCTCGGGTACGGCGGCGGGCCTGCCCGCGACCGCGGCGCCGAACACGACGTCGGTGCGCGCCGTCATGGTCGAAAGGACCAGGCCCCAGGCCGCGTTGAGCACGGAGTTGACGGTCAGGCCGTGCCTTCTGGCCTGCTCACGCAACCCACGTCCCAGCTCCGGCGGGAGCACGGCGTCCAGGTTGACCGGGGTCGCCGGCACCAGGTCCCGGCCTTCCGGTCCGATGACCGTCGGCTCCGCGAGACCCGACAGCGCCTCGCGCCACGCGTTCGTGGCCGCCTCGATGTCCTGCCGGTCCAGCCAGCGCAGGAAGTCCACATAGGACCCGGCGGCGGGGAGGGCGCGGTCGTCGCCGCCGAGGTCGTACAGCGCGAACAGCTGCTCGATGAAAAGCCAGGCGGACCAGCCGTCCCAGAGCAGCAGATGCCGGTTCAAGACGACACGGTCGCGTCCGTCACCGAGCCGCACCAGCTTCAGCCGGAACAGCGGCGGGGCACCGAGGTCGAACCGGGTCGCGCGGTCCTCGGCCATCAAGGCGTCAAGGCGTTCCCGCTGTTCGTCTTCGGGCAGCGCCGAAAGGTCCACTTCGGACACTGGGGGTTCGACCTCGGCCGCCACGAACTGCACCGGCCCGCGCAGCCCCTCGCTGGTGAACCCGGCACCGAGACTCGGAACCCGCCGGAGCAACGCGGAGACCGCCGCCCGCAGCCGGGCGGCGTCCAAGCGGTGATCGAAGTCGATGGCCTCCTGGATCGTGTAGATGTCGACCCGGTCGGAGTTGTAGCTGGAGTGGAAGAACAGGCCTTCCTGCAGTGGCGACAGCGGCCAGACGTCGGCGACCGGCACCGGGCTGACCCGCTCGACGCGAGCGATCTCCTCCTGCGTCAGCGACACGAGTTCGAGGTCGGACGGCGTCAGGCCCACCGGCGCGTCCGTGTCCACCGCCGCGAGATCGACCAGGGCGGCGGCCCAGCGTTCGGCGAGCGCGGCGCCGGTCCCCGCGAATGTCGCCGTCAGCCTCGGCCCCTCCGGGGTCTCCTGGCAGGCGACCCCGATGCGGAGGTCGTGGTCTCCGGACGGCGGCACGGCCGTGTGCCCGGCGACCTGCCACTCCCCCGGCCCGGCCGGGATCCGGCCGTCGTAGCGCAGCGCGATCCGCGGCTTCGGGAGCCCGGCGAGCAGCGGGCCGGTCTGGACGTTGAGGTACCGCAGCGGACCGTAGCCCTGGGGCGTCTTGCGGACGGTCTCCTTGACGGCCTTGAGCATCGCGAGCGGTTCGCCGGTGGCGGTGATCCGCACCGGGCGGACCGACGTCAGCGCGCCGACCGTGTCAGAGGTGTCCACCCTGCCGTGGAGATCGACGAGGAGGTCGCCGCCGACGGCGATTTTCAGCGCCGTCAGGAGGACGTCGGTCACGTCGCCGTGCACGGCCGCCGGGAGTGCGCCGACCAGCGTCCGGGTGTCCTCAATGGACAGAGCGACCCGACGTTCGGCGCCGTCGCCGGGAATCTCGGCGGAGCCGGGCGCCAAGGTCTCGGCCCAGTGCTCGATCTCGCCGAGCAGCGCGGGATCCTGCGCTTCGTCGGTGATCCGGCGGGCGATCGCCCGCAGCGACGTCCGCGCCGGGGTGAACACCGGCGGGCGCCCTTCGGTCACGGCCTGCCAGGCGATCGCGAGGTCGGCCGCCAGCTTCGTCCAGCTCCGCGCGTCCAGCAGGACCGGATGCGCGACCAGGAGCAACCTGCCCGGCTCGTCGAACCAGACGGCCTGCAGCAGGGTGTCCGCAAGCCTCGCCACGGCGTCCCGGTACTCGTCCTCCAGAGAACCGGTCGCGTGCCGAAGCAGATCCGCCGCCTGCACCGTCCCTTGTGGACGAATTTCGAGCGACCACAGCACCGAGGCGACCCGCGACAGTTCGAGCCGCAGGCCGTCGTGGTGGTCGAGCACGAGTTGCAGGGCGGCGGCGAGTGTCTCGACGTCGGCCCCGGCGGGCGCGTTCAGCAGCACGGACTCCGGCTGGATCGCGTCGCCGAGTTCCCGCAGTCTGAGCACCTCGGGAAGGAGAGGCAAGGCGCCGACACCGTCGGCGACGGCCGGCTCGGAAGGTGCGCCGGAGGCGGCGAGCGCGGCCGGGGTCCGGAGCTCGAAGACGTCCTTGGGGCTCAGCTCGAACCCGGCCCGCCGGGCGCGGCTCGACACGGCGATCGACGAGATGCTGTCGCCGCCCAGCAGGAAGAAGTCGCCGTCGGCACCGACGGAGTCCAGGCCGAGGACGTCCGCGAAAATCCGCGCGAGGGTCCGTTCCCGGTCGTTCCCGGTCGCGGCCGCGGGCCTGACGGCCTCGGGCGCGGGCAAAGCGCGGACGTCGAGCTTTCCGCTGGGGGTCAAGGGGAACTCGTCGAGCACGACGAAGGCCTGCGGGACCATCGGCGACGGCAGCGCTTCACTGACGGCGGCACGCAGCCGCTCCGGGTCCGCATCGCCGACGACGTAACCGACGAGCGCGCCGTCCTTCGCGACGACCGTGGCGGCCGTGACCTCCGGCAACGCGACGAGGACCGCTTCGATCTCGCCGAGTTCGATCCGGTTGCCGCGGATCTTCACCTGCCGGTCGGTGCGGCCGAGGTACTCGATCTCTCCGTCTGCGCGGCGCCGCACCAGGTCACCGGTCCGGTACAGCCGCTGCCCGGGTTCGCCGAACGGGTCGGCGACGAAACGTTCGGCGGTCAGGCCGGGCCGCCCGTGGTAGCCGCGGGCCAGCTGGACGCCGGCGAGATACAGCTCGCCCGCCACGCCGTCGGGCACCGGACGGAGACAGCCGTCGAGGACGTGCACCCGCGTGTTCCACACGGGGCGGCCGATGGGCACGGTGGCGCCCTCGGTGCCTGTGCCGGCGAAGAAGGTGACGTCGACGGCCGCCTCGGTGGGGCCGTAGAGGTTGTGCAGCGGGACGCCGGTGAGCGAACGCCACCGCGCGGCGATCTCGCCGGTCAGCGCCTCGCCGCTGGAGAAGACCCGGCGCAACGACCCGAGCTCGCCGGTGACCTCGTCGCTGCCGAGGAACGCGGCGAGCATGGACGGGACGAAGTGCAGGGTGGTGATCCGCCGTTCCCGGATCACCCGGGCGAGATACGCGGGGTCGCGGTGACCGTCCGGTTCGGCCAGGACCACCGCGGCGCCTTCGCACAGCGCCCAGAAGAACTCCCACACCGACACGTCGAAACTCGACGGGGTCTTCTGCAGCACGCGGTCATCGGCCGTGAGCCGGTATTCGTGCTGCATCCACGCGAGCCGGTTGACGATCGCGCGATGCGTGACGGCCACGCCCTTCGGCCGTCCGGTCGATCCGGAGGTGTAGATCAGGTAGGCGGTGTTGTCCGGTCCGGCGGCCGCCCCCGGGACGTCGTCGACGGGTTCGCCGGTGACGGGGACCCGCGTGAGCCCGGCGACGACCGGGATCCGCTCGGCCGTCCCGGGTTCGGAGAGCACGAAACGCGCGCCGGAATCGGCGAGCATGTACTCGAGCCGGTCGGCCGGGTAGTCGAGGTCGATCGGCAGGTAGGCGGCCCCCGCCTTGAGGACACCCAGCAGCGCGACCATCAGCTCGGCCGACCTCGGCACGGCGACGGCGACGACCTCTTCGGGACCGGCGCCCAGGGCACGCAGCCTGCGAGCCAGGTTCTCGGCGCGGGCATCGAGGTCCGCATAGGACAGTTCGGTGTTCCTGAAGATCACCGCCGTCGCGGCCGGCGTCTTGGCGACCTGCTCGGCGAAGGCCTCGGCCAGTGTCCGCTCGGGCACCGGATGCGAGGTCGCGTTGAGCTCGGCCAGGCGGCCGCGTTCGGCGGGCGACAGCAGGTCGAGGGCGGCGACCGGCAGTTCGGGGTTCGCGGTCAGCGTCTGCAGCAGGCGCGCGAACCGCTCGGCGAGCTGACCTGCCGCGACCGCGTCGATCCGCGCGGCGTCGAACTTGAGGCTGAACTCCAGGTCTTCACCCGGGGTCACGATCAGCGCGACCGGGAAGTGCACCGCGTCGGTGACCTCGACGCCGGTGAGGCGGACGGTTCCGGACGCGCGTTCGTCGTCACGCGGGAAGTTCTCGACGACCACGAGGGTGTCGAACAGTTCTTCCTGCGCCGCACCGGCGATACGCTGCAGTTCGCCGAGGCCGAGATGCTGGTGATCCAGCAACGCCGCCTGCTCGTCCCGCAACCGCCGCAGCACGGCGGCGACGGTCTCGGATCCCGACCAGCGCAGCCGCACCGGCACCGTGTTGATGTAGAGGCCGACCGCCGATTCGATACCGGCGGCACCGCTGTCACGACCGGAAACCGTGCTGCCGAACAGCACGTCGTCACGGCCGGTGAGCCCGCCGAGCAGGAGACCCCACGCGCCGTGCAGCACGGCCCCGAGGGTGAGCCCGTGCGCGCGAGCCATGTCCGACAACGCCTTCGTCGCCTGCTCGCCGAGGTTCAGGTGCAGCCGCGACGGCTGTCTCGCCGCTCCGGCCCCGCCATCGACCAATCGGGTGGGTTCCTCCACTCCGGACAGTGCCGCGCGCCAGGCCTCGCGCGAAGCCTCGTGATCACGGGACGCGAGCCTCCGCAGGTGGTCGGCGCGGGTGTCCTGCTCCGGGAGCGCGTCCGCTCCTTCGTAACCTGCCAGCAGTTCGCGAAGCAGCACCACGACGGACCAGCCGTCGGCGATGATGTGGTGGAACGTCAGCGCCAGCTTGGCGTGACGCTCGTCGAGCCGGGTGAAGGTGGCCCGCAGCAACGGCGGCCGGGCGAAGTCGAACCGGCGCGCGCGATCGGCTTCGAAGGCCTCCGCGGCGTCCTCGGCGGCCACCTCGCGCCACGGCAGTTCGGCGTGCCGGGTCACCGTCTGGACGACCCGGCCGCCGTCGAGCTGCCGGAAACCGGACCGCAGCGACGAATACCGTTCCAGCAAGGCCTGTGCCGACCGGCGCAACGCGGCGGCGTCGACGTCACCTTCGAGGTCCAGCACCTCCTGGACCGTGTAGATGTCCGCGGCCTGGCCGCCTTCGAACTCCGCGTGGAAGAAGAACCCTTCCTGCAACGGCGTCACAGGTAGGACGTCGGCGTACTCGGCGAGTGACGCGCGCTCCGTGTCGGTCAGCTCCAGCAGCGGTCGCTCGTCCACAGTGGACTCGACGGCGACGGCTTCCGCGCAGGCGGCGAGCGCCTCGGGAGTCCGGTGCTGGAACACCTGACGCGGGGTGATGGCGAGACCATGTTCCGCCGCGCCCAGAACCAGGCGGATGGACAGGATGCTGTCACCGCCGAGCGAGAAGAAGTCGTCGTCGGCACCGAACGAAGCCAGACCCAGGACTCGCGCGGCGACGTCGCACAGGATCCGTTCCCGCTCGGTACGCGGCGCGCGCCCGGTGGCGGCGGCGCCGAAATCCGGCAGGGGCAAGGCGCTGCGGTCGAGTTTGCCGTTCGGCATGATCGGCAGCCGGTCGAGGTCCACGAACGCCGACGGCACCATGTAGTGCGGCAGCGCCGATTCGGCGTGGGCTCGCAGATCCTTGAGCAGCGTCGGCGATCCGTCCGGGGCCGGGACGACGTACGCCACCAGCCGCCGGTCGCCCGGCTTGACCTCGCGGGGCACGACGGCGATCCGTTCAACCCCGGTGAACGTGGCGAGCGCGGACTCGACCTCCCCGGGTTCGATCCGGAACCCGCGGATCTTGACCTGGTGATCGGTGCGGCCGAGGAAGTCCAGATTCCCGTCCGCTCGCCAGCGGACCCGGTCGCCGGTGCGGTACATCCGCGCGCCGCCGCCGGCGAACGGGTCGGCGACGAAGCGTTCGGCCGACAGTCCCGGACGGCCCGCGTAGCCCCGCGCGAGACCACGCCCGCCGACGTACAGTTCGCCCTCGACGCCGACCGGGACCGGCCGCAGCGCCGTGTCGAGGACATAGCAGCGGGTGTTCGGATCCGGGACGCCGATCGGGATCGGCCCGGTCCAGCCGGGCTGGGCCGCCCACAGCGTGGAGTTCACCGTCGCCTCGGTCAGCCCGTATGCGGCGACGACCCGCAGGTCTTCGGCCCAGCGCGCGATCAGTTCCGGCGGCACGGTCTCGGTGCCGACGATCAGCACCGCGCCCTTCGGCAGTTCGCAGTCCGAGGGCAGTGCCGCGACCAGCGACGGCGGCAGGATCATGTGCGTCGCAGCGTTGTCCGCGATGTAGCCGGTCAGTTCGACGCCCGCGACGCGGCGATGCGACGGGACCACGATCAGCGTCCCGCCGACGCACAGCGACATGACCAGATCCCAGACCGTCACGTCGAAACCGGTGGACGCGAACTGCACCACCCGGCTGTCCTCGCCGATGCCGATCCGTTCGGTCGCCGTGCTGATCAGGCTGCCGATCCCGTCGTGGGAAAGGACCACGCCCTTCGGCTTGCCCGTCGAACCCGAGGTGTAGATGACATACGCGGCCTGGCTCAGCGCGATCCCGCTGACGTCCACTGTGGACGAGTCGAGCGCCGCGAGCTCTTGGACGGTCTCGGGATCGTCGAGCAGGATCCGCTCGACGTCCACTCCGGACGGAAGCTGCGCGGATTCCTCCACAGTGGACAACACGAGTTCCACGCCCGCGTGCGAAAGCATGTAGGCGAGGCGATCCTCGGGATGGTCGAGGTCGAGCGGGAGGTACGCGGCTCCGGCTTTCATCACGCCGAGCAGCGCGACGATGAGATCGGCCGACCGCGGCATCGCCACGCCGACGACGTCCTCGTCAGCGACACCGCGCCGCCGCAGCAGGCGGGCGAGCCGGTTGGCGGCGGCGTCGACCTCGGCGTAGGTCATCCGGACGTCCTCGCAGACGACCGCCTCCGCGTCCGGTTTCCGCGCCACGACCCGGGCGAACGCCTCGGGCCAGGACACCTCCGGCGACTCCGCGACCGCCGTCCCGAGCGCCAGGACCCGGTCGCGTTCCGCGGCGGAGAGCAAGTCGATCGCGGCCAGCGGCAAGTCCGGTCCCGCGACGAGAGCGTCCAGCACCGCGGCGAACCGGCGGCGGTGATCGGCGAGTTCGTCGTCGGAGGACACGGCCTGGTCGGCGTCGAAGTCGAAGCGAAGCCCGCGGCCCTCACCGGCGTCGTACACGGCGATGGCCACGTCGCTGATCGGCCCGAGTTCGAGGTTGTGCACCGTCGCGCTCGCGTCGCCGAACGCGAGTTCGCCGTCCACGGCCATGTAGTTCACGCTCAGCCCGACGAGTTCGTGCACCCCGCCGCTCGCACCGAGCTCGCGCGCGAGGTCCTCCCCGCGGTACCGGCTGTGCTCCAGCAGCGCGGAGACCTTCTCCGCGACCTGGGCGACGAGCTGCGCCGACGTCGTCTCCGGGCGCACCGTGAGCCTCAAGGGCAGGACGTTGGAGACCATGCCGGGCTGCTCACGCAGGGCGCGGGTGGTCCGTGCGGTGACCGGCAGGCCGAGGACGAGGTCTTCGGCGCCGGTCACCCGATGGGCGTACGCCGCCACCGCGGCTATCGCGACACGGGACAGCCTCGTTCCCGCGTCGAGCGCGAACTTCCGCAGGCGACCGGCGTTCGCCGCGGGCAGCTCCCACGAATGCCGCCGGAGCCGGATCCGGCCGGACGACGCGCGGCCGAGCAGCCGCACCGGATTCGGCCTGCCCGCGAGTTCACCGAGCCAGTGGTCGCGATCGGCTTTCGCGTCGTAGTCAGCCTCGGCCAGCCCGGAGAGCGGCCAGGAGACCTCCTCGGCGGTACCCGAATAGTGCGCCGCCGCGCGACGGGTCAGGACGGCCTGGCCGTGCGCGTCCATCACCAGATGGTGGTAGCGCTGGAACCAGCGGACCCGGTCCGCGGCGAGGACGAGCAGCGTGTGCGCGGTGAGCGGCCCTCGGGCAGGGTCGATCACCACGGCCAGCTCGGCCCGCGCCCACTCGTCCGCGGCCAGCTCCGGATCCGGCTCGCCGGTGAAGTCGAGGACCGCGACCTCACCGGGGGCGACCGGACGCTGGACCGGCGTGTCGCCGTCCAGCTCGACCGTGACGTGGAGGCATTCCGCCTCCGCGACCGCCCGCCGGACGGCTTCACCCAGCCGGGCGATGTCGACGTCGCCGCGAAGTTCGGCGACCCAGCCGATCGTGTAGACCGGGTCGGCCGGGTCGAGCTGCTGCGCGAGCCAGATCCCCTGCTGTGCCGGGGTCAGGGGAAAGCCGCGGTTCATCGGGTCGCCTCCACCGTTCAGAGCTTTCGGGATCGTCCGCGCCTCAGGCGGGGCCGGTCCCGCTCACCGCGTACTCGGGCCGGGACGCGCCTGCCGCCCGGCGATCCACAATGGACTGAAGGATCTCGCCGACCCGGACGGCGGTGTTGGACAGCAGCGACGACGTGATGCCGTGCGTGTGCTCGGTGCCGCCCTGGAGGTAGATCCCGCCGTCCAGCGGCGGCTCGGTGACGATCCGGTAGTCGCGTTCGACCCGGAGCCTGCCCGCGTCGTCGCGCAGGCAGGCCGACGCCAGCTCACCGAGCATCGGTGTCGGGTCGGCCGGGCTGTACCCGGTGGCGTACACGACGAAATCGGCGTCGAGCCGGGTCCGCTCCCCCGTCTCCAGCGCTTCGACGACGACCCGCACTTCGGAGCCGGTGTCGGTGACCTCGGTGGGACGGGAGACGTTGATGAGCTTCAGCCGCTCGATCCCCTGCACCTTCTCGCGGTAGACGCGCCGGTACAGCTCGTCGATGAGTTCGATGTCCACGGCCGAATAGTTGGTCGCGCCGTGGTAGCGCATCAACCGGTCCTTGACCGCTTCCGGTGCTTCGTAGAACCGCCCGACCGCCTCGGGATCGAAGATCCGGTTCGCGAACGCGCTGTCGTCGGCCGGGCTGTAGCCGTACCGCGCGAACACCGCGCACACCTCGGCCCGCGGGAAGCGGTCGTGCAGCAGCGCGCTCACCTCGGCCGCGCTCTGGCCGGCGCCGACGACGACGAAGCGCTTCGGTTCCTCGGCGGCCATCCCCTCCAGCCGGTGCAGGAGTTCGCTGTTGTGCCAGATCCGTGTGCCCGGCGTCACACCTTCGGGGAGATTCGGCCGCAGCCCGGTACCCATCACCAGATTGCGGGCGCGCAGGTTCACCAGTTCGCCGTCGGTGCGGGCGTGTACGTCGAAGAACACGATCTCGTCGCCGTCGAACACCGGCGTGACGGAGAGCACTTCGGTGCCGTAGGAAACCAGGTCGTCGACCTTTTCCGCCGCCCATTCGAAGTAGTCGTGGAACTCGATCCGCAACGGGAACAGGTTCTTGTGGTTGATGAAATCGACCAACCGGTCCTTGCTGTGCAAATACGACAGGAAGCTGAACGAACTCGTCGGGTTCCGCATCGTCGCCAGGTCCTTGAGGAAGGAGACCTGCATGGTCGCGTTGTCGATCAACATCCCGCGGTGCCAGCCGAAACGCGCCTGGCGCTCGAGGAAGTGGGCGGTGACGGTCTCGGCCCCCGGCGCGGCGTTGTGCTCGGTGACCGCGATGGCGAGCGCGAGGTTCGAGGGACCGAACCCGACCCCGACCACGTCGTAGACCGGAACCCGTTCACCGACCACTGCTCGTGCCATCTTGAACCCCTAGCGCGGCTCAGCCGCATCTCGGTACTTCGCTACAAAGACCAGGGAACCCTAACCTAAGTTAGGTGAGGCTCAACTAGTACTTTCAGTGGTGATGTTCATCCCTCGACCAGGAGGAGGCCGGTCCCATGCGGGTCGCCATGTTCGGATACCAGACCTGGGGACACCGCACCCTGCGGGCGTTGATCGACGCGGGCCACGATGTCGCCCTCGTCGTCACCCACCCGAAGAGTGACCACGCCTACGAGAAGATCTGGTCCGATTCCGTCGCGGACCTCGCCGAGGCCAACGGGATCCGCGCACTGCTTCGGCAGCGCCCCGACGACGCGGAACTGCTGGCGGAGCTGAAGGAAGCCGATCTCGACCTGATCGTCGCCAACAACTGGCGCACCTGGCTGCCGCCCGAGATCTTCGAGATGCCGCGGTACGGCACGCTGAACGTCCACGACTCGCTGCTGCCCGCCTACGCCGGCTTCTCGCCGCTGATCTGGGCGCTCATCAACGGCGAGAAGGAGGTGGGCCTCACCGCCCACATGATGGACGCCGACCTCGACGCGGGCGACATCGTGCTCCAGCGCTCCGTGCCGGTCGGCCCCAAGGACACGACGACCGATCTGTTCCACCGGACGGTCGACCTCATCGCGCCGATCACGACCGAGGCCATCGAGCTGATCGCGAGCGGGGACTACACGCCGGTCAAGCAGGACCGGTCGAAGGCCAGCTTCTTCCACAAGCGCGCCCTCGAAGACAGCCTGATCGACTGGTCCTGGCCCGCCGAGGAGATCGAGCGGCTGGTGCGCGCGCAGTCCGACCCGTACCCGAACGCGTTCACCTACCACCGCGGGAAGCAGCTGCGCGTGATCCGCTCGTCCGTTTCGGTGGGTCACTACGGCGGCACCCCCGGCCGGATCTTCATCCGTGAGGGTGAAGGTGTCGTGATCGTCGCCGGTCCGGAGGCGCGCCGGGGCAGGTCGCACGGCCTCGTCGTCGAGCGGGTCCGGACCGAGGACGGCACCGAACTGGCCGCCAACGACTATTTCCGCTCGATGGGTGGTTATCTCACCTCGCGGCCCTAGGGTGTACCCACGGTTCGACCTGGAGGGAACGTCATGCCGGAGAAGATGACCGACGACCAGCGCCGCGCCTTTCTCGCCGAAGGCACCCGCACCGCCGTCTTCGCGACGGTCCGCCCGGACGGCAGGCCGCACGCGGTCCCGATCTGGTTCGCCCTCGACGGGGACGACATCCTGGTCAACCTCGGCGAGGACTCCGTCAAAGGCAAGGCGCTCAAGGAGAATCCGCGCGTCTCGGTGGTCGCCGACGACCCGGCTCCGCCTTACTCCTTCGTGAGTGTCGAGGGGGTCGCGGAGATCGTCTCGGATCCGGACGGCGTCCGCGCGGGTTCGGAGTCGATCGCGCGGCGGTACCTCGGTGAAGCGGGGCAGGAGGCCATCGACGGCTGGCTCGCCTACGCGACTTCTCCGGGGAAGGTGATCGTGCGGGTGCGGCCTGAGCGTTTCGTGGCGATCGCGAAGGTCGGCGGCTGAGGTCGCTTCGTTCTCGACACCGCGCTTGCCGGGCCGAGTCCGTGAAGGCCTCCTTCCCTACCCTGAAGGTAGGCAAGGAGGCCTTCACGGACTCGGTGATCACCAAGGACTTCACCGGGGTCGCGGCCGAAGTGAACGACCGCATCGCTTCGTCGAGCAGGTACACGTTCGCCTTCCCGACGTCGAAGTACATCCCCGTCANTCCGTGAAGGCCTCCTTCCCTACCCTGAAGGTAGGCAAGGAGGCCTTCACGGACTCGGTGATCACCACGTGCGCCCCACAGGTACCAGCAGTCACAGCGACAGCGCGTGAAGGACCCCTTCCCGCGGCTCAGCCGAAGAAACTCGCCCTTCACACTTTGCCCCAGTACATGAAGGCCCCCTTCTTTGCGCCTATGTACAGGAAGGGGGCCTTCGTGTACTCCGGCGGACTCTCGTGATCGGACGGCCAACTCAGGAAACACCGGTGTACCGCCGAGCGGGAGCAAGCTGGCCGCCGCCACCGTCCGGCGCCAGGATGGCCCCGTGGCCGAGATCGTTTTCGACGAGAACACCCGTTCCTGGCTCATCAGCACGGTATCCACGAGCTACGCGCTAAGGCTGACCGAGGACGACACGCCCTCCCACGCCTACTGGGGCCCCGCGCTCACCGCCGGCCAGCTCGCCGACGTCCTCCCCCGCACGAAGGAACGCTGGGACGCCTTCAACGACCCCAACGAGGGACTCGACGAACTCGCCGCCGACGGCGGCACCCGGTACTGGACCCCCGCCCTCCAGGTCCGGTTCGCCGACGGGACCCGGGCCCTCGAATGGCGCTATCTCGGCCACGACATCGACGGCGGACAGCTGCGCGTCCGCTTCCGCGATCGCCACTACCCCCTCCGGATCACGCTCGGCTACCGCGTCCCGGAGGGCACCGACGTCATCGAGCGCTGGACCGAACTCGGCCACGACGGCACGGACGGCCCGATCGAGGTCATCCGGGCCGATTCGGCGACCTGGGTCGTGCCGGACCGGCCGGGCTACCGGATCAGCCACGTCACCGGCCGGTGGGCAGCCGAGAGCCAGCTGCTCCGCGAACCTGTCCCCCACGGCGAAACGACGTTCGGGAGCAGGCGCGGCATCACGAGTCATCACGCCAATCCGTGGGTGATGCTCGACGACGGCGAGACGACCGAGCGGCACGGCGAGGTCTACAGCGCCGTACTCGCGTGGAGCGGTTCGTGGCGCATCACCACCACCCGCTCGTCCACCGGCCGCCTCACGGTGACCGGCGGGTTCGGCCAAGACGGCGTCGACCCCCGGCTCGCACCCGGCGACACGCTCACCACACCGGTTTTCGCCGGCTTGTACACCGACGGCGGATTCGGCGCCGCGAGCCGCGCCTGGCACGCGTACACGATCGGCCACGTCCTCCCGCATCCCGGCGAACTCCGGCCGGTGCTCTACAACTCCTGGGAGGCAACGGGTTTCGACGTCACCGAGGCCGGGCAACGCGCACTGGCGCACAAGGCCGCGGCGCTCGGCGTGGAGTTGTTCGTGGTGGACGACGGCTGGTTCGGTGCCCGCAACGGCGACCACGCTGGCCTGGGCGACTGGCAGGTCAACCGGGACAAGTTCCCCGGCGGTCTCGAACCCCTCGTCCGGGAAGTTCACGAGCTCGGCATGAAGTTCGGGCTCTGGGTCGAACCGGAGATGGTCAATCCGGACAGTGATCTCCACCGAGCCCACCCCGACTGGGTCCTCCACCATCCACATCGGACACGGTCGGAACTCCGGCGGCAGCTGGTGCTCAACTTCGCGCGCCCGGACGTCGCCGAATGGGCCTTCGGCACACTCGACTCCCTCGTCGGCACGAACGGGATCGACTTCCTGAAATGGGACATGAACCGCCCGTTCAGCGAAGCGGGCTGGCCCGCCGACAGCGATCCGGACCGGCTGTGGGTGGAGCACACCCACTCGGTCTACGCGATCATGGACCGCCTGCGTGCCCGCCATCCCGGGCTGCGGATCGAGGCGTGCAGCGGCGGTGGCGGCCGGATCGACCTCGGGATCATGGCCAGGACGGATCAGGCCTGGACTTCCGACAACACCGACGCGCTCGACCGGCTCGTCATACAGCACGGCTACGGCCAGGTGTACCCGGCGCGCGCGATGTCGGCGTGGGTCACCGACGATCCCAACTTCGTCACCCGGCGGTCCACACCGCTGCGCTTCCGGTTCCACGTCGCGATGGCGGGGGTGCTCGGCATCGGCGGCGACATCGTGAAGTGGTCCGAGGAGGATCTGGACCACGCACGCGAACAGATCGCGCTGTACAAGGAGATCCGGCCCATCGTGCAGCACGGCAGGCTCTACCGTCTCTTGCCACCTGCCACCGACGGCGTCTCCGCGCTGCAGTACGTGGCGGCCGACGGTGGACGCGCGGTGGTGTTCGTGTTCCGGCAAGCGGCACATTTCCACACTCACGAACGACCGGTCCGGCTCGATGGTCTCGACCCCTCCGCCCGCTACCGCGACGAGGAGACCGGAAAGGTGTGGCACGGGGCCTCGCTCCTGGCACACGGCCTGTTCCCCGGTTTGCCGGAGGGAGATTTCGCCAGCGTCGTGATCCGGTTGACGAGGTTACGATAGATCAGATGTATCGCCCATTTTCGGCGCCATCGAGCCTCCGAAGCCGCTTGACATCCCCCTAGACATCCGATCGAATGCCGTCGTATATGAGACGCCGTGCATCGCCGCGAGAAGGGTGACTGGGGCATGAGAAGGTCCTTCGCGTTGGGAGCCGCGCTACTCCTCGCCGCGAGCCTCACCGGATGCACCGTCGGCGGCGGGACGAACGCCTCCGGCGACGAGATCACCTTCCTCACATTCGAGACGCCGAACCTGCCACCGTCCTATTGGGACTCCGCGATCAAACGCGTCACCGACCGCACTCCCGGCCTGAGCGTGAAGAAGCTGGTCGCCCCGTCGACCGACCGGACGGGCTACGCCAAGCAGCTGTTGCAGTCCGGCCAGTTCCCCGACGTCGCGATCGCCGTCGACTCCGCCGGGTTCGCCGAATCGGGCAACCTCTACGCGTGGACGCCCGAGGAGCTCAAGGACTTCCAGTTCCCCGCGGCCAACCCGATCAAGGGCGGCCACCACCAGCTGCCCGCCAACACCCAGACCATCCCGCCGATCTACTACAACAAAAAGCTCTTCACCGACGCCGGGATCACGTCGGCACCGAAGACGTGGAACGAACTCCTCGCCGCGTCCGAGAAACTGAAGACGAAGGGCATCACTCCGTTCACCATCGGCGGCGGCAAGGAGGGGTTCCCGTCCGCGATGCTGCTGGACGGCCTGGTCAGCGTCGATGTCTACGGCACGACACCGGACTGGCTTTCCCAGCGGCGGGCCGACAAGGTCAAGTTCACCGATCCGGCGTTCCAGCGGGCGTTCGGCAAGTTCGCCGACCTGGTGGCCAAGGGCTACCTCGACAAGACCCAGATTTCGCGGGACTACTCGGCTACCGAGGCGGCCTTCCTCAACGGCGAGGGCGCGATGTATCCGATGGGCAACTGGTTCGCCGCCAGCGCCGACACCAAGAAGCCGCCGTTCGAGATCGGCGTCTTCAACTTCCCTTCCGAAGACGGAAAACTCGTCGTTCCCGCGTACACCGGTGGTGGCATCGTCGTCAACGCCAAGTCGCGGAACCTCGACGCGGCAAGGAAGTTCGCGCTCGCGTTCCAGCTCGACAAGGAGCAGATCGACGCCTCGGTCCGGGCCGACGGCCTGTTCCCCGCGATCAAGGGCTACACGCCGCCCTCCGACGTCGGCCCGGTCTTCAAGGCGGGCTACGACCTTTATCAGGAAGCCGTCGCGAAGAACGCGGTCGTGAACGCCTTCAGCTGGGAAACCGCGGACGACGGACTCCTGCCGGGGATGAAGGACAAGGTCTACCAGGCCGCGCAGGACGTCATCACCGGCCGCAAGACGGTGGCCGACGCGTGCGCGTTCCTGGACACCGAATGGGCGAAGGCGCGCTGACACCACGATGGGACGGAAACCGATCCTGCCGCGCGTATGGCATTTCGCCTCGTTCGGCGCGCCCGGCGTCGTCATCTACCTCTGCTTCGTCATGGCGCCGATCCTCATCAGCTTCGGCTACAGCCTGACGAACCACAATCCGTTCAACCCGCCCGCGGAATTCGTCGGGCTCGAGAACTACCGGCTGCTGTTCCAGGACGAACAGTTCCTCACCGCGCTCCGGGTCACCACGATCCTGACCGTGATCGTCGTGATCGTGCCGAACGTGCTCGGCCTCGGCGTCGCGTTGCTGCTCGACCGGAAAGGCCGGCTGTACAACGCTCTGCGGAGCGTGTTCTTCACGCCCGTGATCCTCAGCTCGGTCGTGGTCAGCATCATCTGGACGAAACTGCTCGACGACCGGGGCCCGGTCAACGACGCGCTCCGCGCCCTCGGCGTCGAGCATCCGCCGGGCTGGCTTTCGGATCCGGATCTCGCGCTCTACTCGGTCGCGTCGATCGTGTGCTGGCAGATGCTGGGCTTCTGCGTGGTCGTGTATCTCGCGGGCCTGCAGGGTGTCCCAGCCGAACTGCTGGAGGCCGCGGAGATCGACGGCGCCGGACCGGTGCGCCGGTTCCGCGCGGTGACGTGGCCGCTGCTCGCGCCGTCGTTGACGATCAACACCGTCGTGCTGCTGATCTCGGCGTTCAAGACCTACGACCACGTCAAGGTGGTCACCAACGGCGGGCCGGGTTCGGGGACGACGGCCACCATCGCGTTCGGTGTCCTCGCCACCGGACTCGACGCGAACCACGTCGGCTACGCGTCCGCGATGGCCGTGGTGATGCTGGTGATCGTGGCGGTGCTGACCACGATCGTGCTGCGGTTCCTGCGGCGGCGGGAGGTGGACCTGTGACCACGAAGTGGCTTCGGCCTGCCGCGGCGATCCTGGCGAGCGCACTCTTCGCCGTGCCGCTGTACTACGTGCTCGTCAACGTCTTCAAACCCGGCGATCGGATCGCCCAGGAGCCGGCGTCGGTCCCGCTGCCACCGACGCTGTCCAACATCCACGCCGTACTCACGCGGCCCGATGGCCTGTTCTGGGTGAGCCTGGCGAACAGCGTGCTCGTCACGCTGCTGTCGATCATCGTGCTGACCGTGCTCTCGGCCATGCTCGGGCATTACCTCGCGCGCTCCGGCCGGCGATGGACCAAGGTGCTCGCACTGATCCTGTTGGCCGGCCTGATGATCCCGCCCCAGGTGATCCTGATCCCGGTCACCGAGGTGCTGCGGCTGACCGGGCTGATGGCGACGATCCAGGGTCTGGTGCTGTTCAACGTCGGCTACTACGTGCCGTTCGGTGTCTTCGTGTTCACCGGGTTCATCCGCGGGGTGCCGGTGGAACTCGAGGAGGCCGCGCTGCTCGACGGCGCGAGCCGGACGCAGGTGTTCTGGCGGATCGTGTTCCCGCTGCTGCGCCCGGCAACGGCGAGTGTGCTGATCTTCCTGGGGGTGTGGATCTGGAACGACTTCATCGATCCGCTGATCATCCTCGGGCCCGGCCAGGGCACGACGGTCACCACCGGGATCTACCGCTCGATCGGGCAGTACCAGGCGGATCTCGGCAGCGTGTTCGCGCTGATGTTCCTGGCGACGCTGCCGGTGCTGATCTTCTACCTGGCGTTGCAGAAGCAGTTCGTGAAGGGCCTGACCGGCGGCGCCACCAAGGGCTGACGCGTTTAGTCCTCTAAATGCTCAGCTGCGCCCCAGCGCCGATGCCGCGAAAGCCACTTTCGGGACACTAGACGTCGCGAAAGTGGCTTCCGCGACAGCCGGACGTCATCCGGCCCGCAGCCCCGCCGCATTTAGTCCTCTGAATGCGCCGCGCATTCAGAGGACTAAATGCTCACAGCTCCGTGACCTTGCCGTCGGCGACTTCCAGCCGCCGCGTCGTCGCCACCGCGTCCAGCATCCGGCGGTCGTGCGTCACCAGCAGCAGCGTCCCCGGATACTCCGCCAGCGCCGACTCCAATTGCTCGATCGCGGGCAGGTCGAGGTGGTTCGTCGGCTCGTCGAGCACGAGCAGGTTCACCCCGCGCGCCTGCAGCAGCGCCAGCGCGGACCGCGTCCGCTCCCCCGGCGACAGCGTGGCCGCGGACCGGAGGACGTGCGCGGCCTTGAGCCCGTACTTCGCCAGCAGCGTCCGCACATCGGCGTCGGCCAGTTCCGGGACCTCGCGGGCGAAGGCCTCGACCAGGGGCAGGTCGCCGAGGAACAGCTTCCGCGCCTGGTCGACCTCACCGACCACGACACCGGAGCCGAGTGACGCGGCGCCTTCGTCGACCGGGACGCGTCCGAGCAGCGCGGCGAGCAGCGTCGACTTCCCGGCGCCGTTGGCCCCGGTGATCGCGACCTTGTCCGCCCAGTCGATCTGCAGGTCCACCGGGCCGAGGGTGAACTCGCCCCGTCGCACCACCGCGCCGCGCAGCGTCGCCACGACCGCGCCCGCCCTGGGCGCGGCGGCGATCTCCATCCGCAGCTCCCATTCCTTGCGCGGTTCCTCGACGACTTCGAGCCGCTCGATCATGCGGTCGGTCTGCCGGGCCTTCGACGCCTGCTTCTCCGTCGCCTCGCTCCGGAACTTGCGGCCGACCTTGTCGTTGTCGGTGGCCTTGCGCCGGGCGTTCTTGACGCCCTTCTCCATCCACGAACGCTGCATCGCACCACGGGCTTCGAGCGAAGCCTTGGTGTTCGCGAACTCCTCGTACTCCTCCCGGGCGTGCCGTCGCGCGACGGCACGTTCCTCCAGGTACGACTCGTAGCCGCCGCCGTAGGTCCGCACCTGCTGCTGCGCGTAGTCGAGTTCGACGACGCGGTCCACGGTGCGGGCGAGGAATTCGCGGTCGTGGCTGACCAACACGGTCCCGGCGCGCAGCCCGGTCACGAACCGTTCGAGCCGTTCGAGCCCGTCGAGGTCGAGGTCGTTGGTCGGCTCGTCGAGCAGGAAGATGTCGTACCGGCTCAGCAGGAGCGACGCCATGCCCGCGCGGGCCGCCTGCCCGCCCGACAACGACAGCATCGGCTGGTCGAGGTTCACGGTGAGCCCGAGGTCCGCGACGACTTCGCCCGCCCGGTCGTCCAGGTCGGCCCCGCCGAGCGCGAGCCAGCGGTCGAGCGCCAGACCGTACGCGTCGTCCGCGCCGGGTTCGCCCGCGGTGAGCGCTTCGGTTGCGGCGTCGAGCGCGGCCTGTGCGGCGGTCACGCCGGTGCGCCGCGAGAGGAACGCGCGGACGGACTCACCCTCACGGCGTTCCGGCTCCTGCGGGAGGTGACCGACGGTGGCCGTCGGCGGGTTCAGCCGGACGCTGCCCTCTTCCGGCGGGACGAGGCCGCCGAGGGTCTTCAGCAGGGTCGACTTGCCCGCGCCGTTGACCCCGACGAGACCGATCACTTCGCCGGGCGCGACGACCAGGTCGAGACCGGAGAACAGCACGCGGTCGCCGTGGCCGGCGGCGAGATTCTTGGCAACGAGTGTGGCGCTCATGAGATCGGTAAGTCTACGGGGGCCGATTGAACACCTCGTGGTCCCTCGGAAGAGTGGCAAGTATCCAAGCGATCACGGAACGTGGGTAACCTGGTTGTTCTTCTGGACCCGAACGAACCCCCGAGCATTGAGGTCGGTGACAGCAAATGGCGGACTCCGCCACCCCGGTCCCCGTCGTCCACCAGCAGAAAGGCGGTACCCGTAGGCCGACGTTGAGCAGGCGGCGGGAAGTAGGTCATGCCAGCGCGCGGTCGCTGCTGATGACGATCCTCGGCGAGTACGTCCTGCCGCGTGACCAAGCGATCTGGACCTCGACGCTGGTCGAGGCGCTGCGCGTGCTCGACATCGAGGAGAAGTCCGCACGGCAGGCACTGGCCCGTTCCTCCGCCGAGGGCTGGGTCGTCTCCGAACGCGTCGGACGAAGAGTGCGCTGGTCGCTCACTCCACCAGGCAGGCGCCTCTTGACCGAAGGCGCGGAACGGATCTACGCCTTCGGCAACGAGGAGAAGACCTGGGACGATCGCTGGCTGATGCTGATCGTGTCGGTCCCCGAAGCGAAACGGGATCTCCGGCACCGGCTGCGCACCCGCCTGACGTGGGCAGGCTTCGGTTCGCCGGTGGCGGGCGTCTGGGTCAGCCCGGATCTCAGCCGCCAGCGGGAGGCCCAGCAGATCGTGCAGGAACTCGGCCTCGACGCGCAGGCGATGTCGTTCACCGCCGCCTACGGTGACGTCGGCGACCAGGAGACGATGGTCGCGCGCTCCTGGGACCTGAGTGAGCTCAAGGACCGCTACGAGGACTTCATCGACCGCTTCACCGGCTTGCGTCCTTCCGGCGAACGCGGCGTCCTGCGCGCGCAGACCGAACTCGTCCACGAATGGCGCAGCTTCCCCTTCCTCGATCCGCGGCTTCCGCTAAAACTCCTCCCCGACGGTTGGAGCGGCGTGCGCGCGGCGGACCTGTTCCACCGCAAGCACGTGGAATGGCGACCAGAAGCACAGGCGCAATGGGACGAACTCGTGGCGACGTCGGGCTAGGGTCACGGAAAACGACCCATCGGAGGGAACCGCCTTGGCCGCCTCGATCCGCCTCGACCGTGAAGACGACCTCGCCGTCCTGACCATCGCCTCGCCGCCGCTGAACCTCTACACGGCGGAACTGCAGGCCGAACTGGGCGAGGCGATCGGCGAACTGGAGACCACGCCGCCGCGCGCGGCGCTGATCCGCGCCGAGGGGAAGATCGTCAGCGGCGGCGTGGACGTCTCCCTCTTCGACGCCCAGTCGAGCGCGGCCGAGGCGAAGGTGCTCTTCGACGAGATGCTGGCGATCCCCGACCGGATCGCCGCACTCCCGTTCCCCACCGTGTTCGCCGCCCACGGGCTGTGCCTGACGTGGGCGTTCGAGGTCGCGGTCGCCTGCGATCTCATCCTCGCGAGCGAGAAGGCCAAGTTCGGCCTGGTCGAACGGGTCGTCGGCCTGACCCCGACCATGGGCGGCACGCAGCGCCTCGCCGCCCGCGCGGGTGTCGGCCGCGCCAAGGAGTTCGTGATGACGGGCGCGACCTACGACGCCGCGACCCTCGAACGCTGGAACGTGGTCAACCGGGTGCTCCCCGTGGACGGCTTCGACGAGGCCGCGCGTGCCTTCGCGACCGACCTCGCCCAGGGGCCGACGAAGGCGCACGCGGCCACCAAGAAGGTCCTCGAACACTACGAGCACGGCGGCGTCGCCGAGGCGAACGAACACATCACGACGATCGCCGCCGGACTCTTCGACACCGAGGACCTGCGCGGCGCGGTGAAGTCGTTCCTCGCCGACGGTCCGGGCAAGGCGACGTTCACCGGCCGCTGAGCCGTCAGGGCCGCTGACCGACCGCGTCCACCACGCCGGACGCGGTCACCGCGGTCGAATTCGTGCCCAGGAACTGGAACGTGTCCGCGGTGAAGACAATCACGATCGGCTCCGCGTCCGGACCGTCGCTGGGCTTCAACGGCCACGTGATCCCGACTCCAGGCCTTCCCGCGGCGTCGTGGGCGGGCTCCATGACCCGGAGCCGGGGCACCTTCGCCGCGGCTTCGAACAGGGCGGCGCGAGTCGCGGGCGAAAGGTAGTACCCACTCGCCAGCTCCTGGATGTCCTTGCCCATCGCGTTGTAGTCGCCGTCCTCACCGGAGTGGTGGGCGTTGAGGTAGGCGAACATCGCGTCGGCGCCGGTGGGGAGGTCGCGGCGATCGCGGACGGTCGGCTCGCACGGCTCCGTGCGTCCCTTCAGCGGCTCGCCGCCCTTGTACACCTGCGCTTTCCCGTCCCGGCAGCCCGGGAGCGGCAGGAGCGATCCGTCCGCCATCTTGATCACGCCGTCCCGGGTGCCGTCGGCCGAGAACCATGATTCCCGCTCACCCTCGGGATCCTTGGTCTTGGTGTAGAGGAATTGGTCGGGCCTCGGCGGTGTGGCGGAAGACTTCAGCGCGGCCGCGGCGGCGTTCCGGAGCACCGTCACGGGATCCGCGGCGGCCGCGGGAGGCTGGAGACCGACCTGCTCGACCGGTGCCAGCGCGACGACGGCGGTGATGGCCGCGGCGAGCCCGAGCGTCCCCGCCCCGGCCCACGCCCAGCGTCGCCGTTTCCTCAGCGGCGCGACGTTTTCCCGTCCCGCCTCGGCGATCTCGGCCATCAATCTCGCGCGTGCCTTGGCGAGCGCTCCGGATTCCGCGAGCGGGACCGAGCCGGTCCGCTCGGCGATCGACTGCAGCTCATCCATGGGTGGAGATCTCCTTCGAAGTCGTGGTGTCCGGGCGCCCCAGCGCCTCTCGGACCTTCCGGCGAGCGCGATTGAGCCGCGAGCGGACGGTGCCGAGCGGAATGCCCAGCGCCGAAGCCACCTCCTCGTAGCTCAGGCCTTCTCCGGCGAACAACGTGAGCGCGTCCCGGTCGCCGTCGCCGAGTTCCGCCAGCGCGGAGTCCAGCAGTTTCCCCATCGCCTCGGCGGTCACCTGCTCCGCGACGCGCTCGGCATGCCCTTCCTCGTGAGACGGCGGGCCGAGGGCTTCCCGCAACTTCAGCTCCTTGGCCTCCTCACGACGCCGCTGCGCCACGAGGTTGGTGGCGATCCCGTAGAGCCAGGGCCGGGCGTCGCGGCGCTCGGTGTCGTACCCCGCGCGTTTGCGGAAGGCCACCAGGAACGCCTCCCCCAGCGCGTCCTCCGCGGCGGTGGGTCCGATGCGCCTGACCAGGTAACGGTGGATATGCGCGGCATGCCGGTCGAAGATCGCGGAGAACCACTCCGGCCCGGTCACCGATCTCGCGATCAACTCCGCGTCGTCGAGATCGTCCGGATCCGCCCTAGGTGAGCTCATGAACCGCCCTTCGTCGTTCGCCGGTGTCACCCGTTGTCCGCATCCGGGGCCTATCGGGTTCACGACCGACGAATCGGTCTAGACCTTTTATGCGCTCCGCGCTACATTCAAGTGTGGTCTAGACCACACGCGCCATTTTCGAGCAGGTCAGTCTCGCCGCCTCTTTTGGAGAGAACCGCCATGAGACGCACCAGAAGAAGACTACTCAGCGCACTCACCGTGACACTCCTCGCCGCCGGGCTCCTGGTAGCCGCGGGCACTCCGGCGCTGGCGGCGGGCCGCCTCCGCGCCGCCTTCACCTTGACCGGGACCACCGGCGAGTACACCGTCACGAACCCCAGCAGCGAAACCGTCGCCGACTGGTCCATCACCTTCACCGTCCCCGCCGGCGTGACCGCCACCAGCGGCTCCAACGGCACGGTTTCCCAGACGGGCAACCAGGTCACCCTCACCCCGGCGTACTACATCAAGTCCCTCGCCCCGGGCCGTTCGACCTATCCCTACAGCCCGTCGTTCCGGCTCAGCTCCGCGGTCAACCCGACCACCTGCCGGATCGACGATGCCAACTGCGACGGTTCCGGCGACGCCCCGCCGTCGACCCCGGCCAACCTGCGACTCGTGGCGAAGACGACCACGACCGCCGCGCTGGCCTGGAACGCCGCCGCGCCGGGTTCCCTGCCCGTCGTCGGCTACGACGTCTACCAGGGCACCGCGCTGGCGGCCTCGGTCACCGGCACCGAAGCGCGGATCACCGGGCTGACGCCGAACACGGCGTACAGCTTCACCGTCGTCGCCAAGGACCGGAAGGACGCCAAGTCCCCGCCCACCCCGGCACTCGCGGTGACCACCAACAACCCGAGCGACGACACCCAGGCGCCGACCGCGCCGTCGAATATCCGCTCGACCGCGGTCACCTCGGGCTCGATCTCCCTGGCGTGGAACGCATCCACGGACAACACCGGCGTCGTCTCCTACGACGTCTACCGCGGCGCGACCCTCGCCACCACGGTGACCGGGACGACCGCGACGGTGACCGGGCTCTCACCGTCCACTTCGTACTCTTTCACGGTCAAAGCCAGGGACGGGTACGACAACGTCTCCGCGGCGAGCGCCGCCGTCAGCGCTCGCACCGGCGACATCGTGAACGGATACGCCCGGGTCGGCTACTTCGTCCAGTGGGGCATCTACGGCCGCCAGTTCTTCGTCAAGAACCTGGTGACCAACGGATCCGCCGCCAAGCTGACCCATCTGCTGTACGCCTTCGGGAACATCGACCCGGTCAACCACACCTGCCTTTCGGGCGTCACCAAGGGCACCACGCCGAACCCGCAGGACCCGAACCAGGGTGACGGCGCGGGCGACGCGGAAGCCGACTACTCGCGGCCGATGTCGGCGGCACAGTCGGTCGACGGGGTCGGCGACACCGGCTGGGAGACGCTGCGCGGCAACTTCAACCAGCTGAAGAAGCTCAAGGCCAAGTACCCCAACTTGAAGATCCTCATCTCCTTGGGCGGCTGGACCTACTCGAAGTACTTCTCCGACGTCGCGGCCACGCCCGCGTCCCGGCAGAAGTTCGTCGCGTCGTGCATCGACACGTACCTCAAGGGGAACGTGAAGCCGTACGGCGGCGCCGGTGGCCCGGGTACCGCCGCGGGCATCTTCGACGGCATCGACATCGACTGGGAATGGCCGGGCAGCCCCGACGGGCATCCCGGTAACCACTGGAGCGCCAACGACAAGACGAACCTGACCGCCCTGCTGGCCGAGTTCCGCACGCAGATGGACGCCTACGGCGCGACCACCGGCAAACGGTACGAACTGCAGGCGTTCACGCCCGCCGACCCGGCGAAGGTGAAGGGCGGCTGGGAGATCCCGAAGATCTTCGACTACCTCGACGTCGCGAACGTGCAGGGTTACGACTTCCACGGCTCCGGCAGCGACAACTCGTGGGAGCCGAACCGCACCGGCCACCAGGGGAACCTCTACGCCGACGCGGACGATCCGTACAACTTCAAGTTCAGCGTCGAATCGGCGATCAACGCCTACACCGAGGCCGGGGCCAATCCACGGAAGCTCACCCTCGGGCTCGCCTTCTACGGGAGAGGTTGGCAAGGGGTCGCCGACGGCGGCAAGAAGGGCGAATGGCAGAGCGCGACGGGAGCCGCGCCAGGCCAATTCGCCGAGGAAGCAGGTACTCGTGGCTACGCGAATCTCCTGGCCAGTGTCCCCAACTGCGCCGTCCAGCACGACACCGCGGCCGTGGCCACGTCGTGCTACACGGGCAACGGAGGGCAATGGTGGACCTTCGACGACGCCTGGTCCATCCAGCAGAAGGTCGCCTGGCTCAAGACCAGAGGACTGCTCGGGGTCATGGCCTGGGAGATGTCCGGTGACACCGGGGCCCTCATGACCACAGTGGACAACTCGCTGAAGTGACGGCCGCCCTCGCGCGTGGCGAGCCACGCGCGAGGGCTTCACCTCCACCTCGGCTTGCTGCACAGTGTGTTCCGTGACTTCTGCGAACGACGACCGGACTCTGCTCGTCGCCGGCTCCTACACGGCGGCGAGCGACGGCAATGGCGAGGGCATCGGCACGTTCTGGCGCGACGCGCGGACCGGGGAGCTGACTCCCGCGGGTTCCCTCGCGCTGGACTCGCCGAGCTGGCTGACGCCACATCCCGCGCTGCCTGTGCTCTACGCCGTGAACGAGACGGCCGAAGGCGCGATCACCGCGGTGGCCGTCGCCGAAGACGGCACGCTGTCGGCGCTGAACTCGCTGCCGACCGGCGGCGCGGATCCGTGCCACCTGGCGGTCACTCCCGATGGCCGGTACCTGTTGTGCGCCAACTACAGCGGCGGCAGCCTGGCCGCTTTCGCGCTGGGCCCCGACGGCGTGCCCACCGTGCGGACCGCGCTGGTCCAGCACGAAGGCAGCGGCCCGGACACCGAACGGCAGGAGTCCGCGCACGTCCACATGGCCGTCGTCGACGAAAGCGGGACACTGGTCAGCGCGGTCGATTTGGGCACGGACGAGATCCGCAGCTACCGCCTCGGCGAGGAGGGCGAGCTGATCCCCGTGTCGGTGTCGGCGCTGCCCGCCGGGACCGGCCCTCGGCAACTGGTCCGGCGTCCCGGCACAAACCACGCGTACGTCGTCGGTGAACTGGCCGCCTCGCTGGTGACGGTGCGCGAAGAGCCGCCGGGCACGTTCGCCGTCGAGAACTCCGTTCCCGCGACCCGCGAACCCGGTGGCCCGAACCTCCCGGCGCAGCTCGTCCTGCACGAAGACCGGCTGTTCCTGTCGAACCGGGGTCCCGAGAGGGTCACGGAATTCAAGTTCGACGGCGTGCTCCCGCAGGCCGTCGCCGACCATCCGACCGGCGCGTGGCCGCGGCACTTCTCAATTGCCGGAGAGCATTGTTATGTAGCGTCGCAGAACACCGACGCGATCCAGGCCTACGAACGCGCGACCTGGCGCCTGGTCGGCAGTTATCCGATCGGAAGCCCGGCCTTCATCGGCCTTTGGCCGCACTGATCCGTTCAGCCCGCTGAACGGGCGGACCTTCTTTATTTTCGAGGTGAACAAAGGCCTTGACGCAACTGGTTCAGACCACGACACTGAAGCGCGCGCCGCCGGTGACCTGGTTCACACCCACTCGAGGAGTCCCATGTCCCTACCGAGGAAACTGCTCGCCCTGACCACGCTCGTGCCGTTGGCACTAGGCCTGTTCAGCGCCCCCAGACAGGCCGCGCCCGCCACCTTCACCCATCCCGGCGTGCTGGTCAGCCGCCCGCAACTGGACTTCGTCCGCACCAAGGTGCAGGCCGGCGCGCAACCGTGGAAACAGGCGTACGACGCGATGATGTCGAGTTCGTACGCCTCGCTGTCCCGGTCACCGAAACCCCGCGCCGTCGTCGAATGCGGTTCCTATTCGAATCCGAACATCGGCTGTACCGATGAGCGGCAAGACGCGATCGCCGCGTATTCGCTTTCCCTGGCCTGGTACATCACGCGCGACGCGAAATACGCGACCAAGGCGATCGAGATCATGGACGCCTGGTCCGCGGTACTGAAGGACCACACGAACAGCAACGCTCCCCTGCAGTCGGCGTGGTCGGCCTCCTCGTGGCCGCGCGCGGCGGAGATCATCAAGCACACCTACCCGGGCTGGCCGAATTCCGGCCGCTTCGGCACCATGCTCCGGAACGTGTACCTGCCCGAGGTGATCAACGGCAGTCACAGCAACGGCAACTGGGAACTCAGCATGACCGAGGCCGCGCTCGGCATCGCCGTCTTCCTCGACGACAAAGTGACCTATGACAAGGCCGTCGCGAAGTTCCGCACCCGCGTCCCCGCCTACCTCTACCTGACCAGCGACGGCGCGCTCCCGAAGACCGCGCCCGGCAGCGGTCTCGACACCCGCGACAAGATCGTCAAGTACTGGCAAGGCCAGACGACGTTCGTCAACGGCCTCTCCCAGGAGACCTGCCGGGACTTCACCCACACCGGCTACGGCCTGGCCGCCATCGCGAACTTCGCCGAGACCACCCGCATCCAGGGCCAGGACCTCTACCCCGAGATCGCCGACCGGCTCCGTGAGGGCCTCGGCTTCCACGCGAAGTACCAGATGGGCGCCGCCGTCCCGTCGTGGCTGTGCGGCGGCAGCCTGAAACTCGGCCTCGGCCCGATCACCGAGGTCGGCTACAACCACCTTCACACCCGCCTCGGGCACACCATGAGCAACACCGAGGCCCTCACCCTGCGCCAGCGCCCGGCGGGTACCAACAACCTGTTCGTCGCCTGGCAGACCCTCACCCACGCCGGCAACCCCCAGTGACCCCGTGGGGGCCGCCCGAATGCGGCAGGGCGGCCCTCACGGACCGTTTTCCCAGCTCAGACACACAGTGACCCCTGGTTGCAAGCCCCCGTCCGGGACCCGCTAAAGTACTCACATCGCACTCCACGGAGCGCGGGTCCGGGCTGTGGCGCAGTTTGGTAGCGCACTTGACTGGGGGTCAAGGGGTCGCAGGTTCGAATCCTGTCAGCCCGACGGACAGAAAGCCGCTTGATCTGGGTAAACGCCCAGGCCAAGCGGCTTTTTTTTCGTGGTACCGAACAAAATCCTTTCGGCGAGCACCAGTAGCCGGCCGGGGAACTCCCGGGCCGGGGCGGCTCCACCGCAGCGGGAAAAGCCGCCCGGACAGCGGATCCGCCGATCCCGGACTACAGGTCGAACTCCCCCGGCGCGAGGCTGCGCGCCAGGCAGAACTCGTTTCCTTCCGGGTCGGCTAGTACCACCCAAGACCGGCCGTCCCCCTGTCCCACATCTGTTTCGGACGCGCCGAGCGCGAGCAACCGTTCCAGTTCGGTCCGCTGGTCGGTGTCGATCGGACAGATCTCGAAGTGCACCCGGTTCTTGACGCTGCTCTTGGCCTCGGGAACGCGGACGAAGACGATGCTCGGCACAGCCGGCCCCCCACGCAACGCGGCCAACCGCCGCACGTCCGGCTCCTCGGGATCGGGGCCGATCTCGACCGCGGCACCGTTCTTGTCCTCGTAAACGACGTAGCCCAGAACTCCGCACCAGAAATCCGCCAGCCGCCGAGGATCCACACTGTCGATGGTCGCCCATTCGAACCGACTCGTCATGCACAACGCCTTTCCCCACTGAATATCCCGGGTTCACACTATCCATGACCTCGGTCCGGCAGGGAGACGAGCTATGCCCTCGCCCATCGGTTCAGCGGCCCTATTCCGTCGGAACCGCGAGCACGTCCGGTGAGTCCCAGTTGAGAACTGGACGTACAACCACTACAAGGGGATGAATGAAGACCCTGCTCAAGAAGGCGACGATCACCGCCGCGGCGAGCGTGGTGATGCTCGGCCTCACCACGGTGGGCACAGCGTCCGCCGAGGCGGCGGCCATCACCTGCGACTCGAAGTCCAGTGGCAAGGACGGCCCCTTCTATCATGGGGAATCGGCTTCCTACGCCTACGACAAGCGGTTCAGCAAGAGCCACCCTGTCCCCGCGCTGTCGACCAACATCCCCCAGGGCACGGCGACCTGGTCGAACTGGGACGGGTCCAACGACCTGATCCTGGTCACCTCGTACGAGTCGGGCCACCGCAGCGCGATCATCATCGGGATCGACGCCAAGACCGGCAAGCAGGTCGGGCAGGCGCTGCTCGCGTACTCGCACGTCGGCGGGATCGCCGTCTTCGAGAAGCAGGGCTGGGCCTTCGTGTCGGGCAAGGGTGACACGGTCCGCAAGTACTCGCTGGCGAAGCTGAAGAACGCGATCAAGAAGTCGCTGCCCATCGAGCAGGAGGGCAAGGCGCAGACCGTCTACGCCTCGTCCTTCCTTACCAGCCACGGCCCGAGCAATACGCTGTGGGCGGGCAAGTTCGAAGACTCCAAGCGCGGATTGATGCACTCGTACACCGTCGGCTCCGACGGCAAGCTGAGCTACCGGCCGGGCTCGTGGGAGGTGCCGACGAAGACGCAGGGCCTCATCGTCACCAAGGACGTGTTCATCTACAGCACTTCGCACGGCAGGAACAACCGCAGCAACATCTACGTGGTCAGACGCGGCGCCGGCGACAAGGACCTGGACACGGCCAAGAAGCACTGCTTCCGCGCGCCGAGCATGTCCGAGGGGCTGACGGTGTACGGCAGCAACGTCTACCTGGCGTACGAGTCCGGCGCGCATTACTACAGCAAGGCCGCCGACAAGCCGAGGAACATCATCTCGAACCTGCACAAGGCGTCACTGTCCTCTTTGGAGGCCCTCGCGCCCCGGTGAAACACCGGCAGCGGGAGAGGACGAGTCCTCGCCCGCTGCCGGGGAACGTCAGCGGTGTCCGTGGATGGTGCGGTGGATCCAGCCGTCGTAGGCGGGAACGCTGGTGTAGAGGCCGGGTCCGTTGGCGCAGGGCACGTCGTCGTCACCGGGGCCGGAGGTGACGCCGATCAGCTCCCACCGGCCCCACTTCCCGCGCTGGACCTGCGGTCCGCCGGAGTCCCCCATGCACGCCATCGCATCGGGCTTGCGGCTGATCGTGCAGAGCCGGGTCGAGTCCGCGTAACCGGGCGAGCATTCCGACACCGCTCCCCGCCGCGTGTCGAGCTGCTGGAGTCGTTCGGGAAACACCACTTTGGTGATATCGGCGGTGTCGACCGTGGTGCCGAAGCCCATCAGGCGGGTCGGCGTGCCGGGGCGGCCGGGACGGTCGGCGATGCGGATGGGTCGCTCGGAAACCGGGCGGTCCAGGCGCACCAGCGCGATGTCGTTCTTGTTCGGCGCGCCCGGCTGGTAACCGGGGTGGCGAACCCAGTGGTCGATCTTGCGGACCGTGCCGCCGGTCGTCCGCCGGTCGCTGCCGATCCGCACGGTCCCCTCCGGCCTCGCCGGGTTGTTGTCCGGGTCGACACAGTGCGCCGCGGTCACCACCCACTGCGGGTGGACCAGCACGGCCCCGCAGACGCCCTTCGCGTTGTTCATGTCGGGCACGATCTCCGGGATCGAGGCCATGAACTCGTACCGCTCGGTGGAGTCCTTCCCGTTCACCACCGCTCCGGCGCTGCCCGGCACCGCGAGTGCGCAGGCGGCACCTGCCAGTGCGACCGCGGCGGCGCGAATCAGGTTGCGGCGCATGGAACCCACTCTCGACATACATTTCCTTCGTTCGGGTACTTCGGATCGATGGGTTCCAGCATCCCGGCCGGCCTCGTCCCGGACCATCGGGGCAGCTTGCTGATTCGTCGTCACGGCTGCTCTACGCCCTGAGGTAGGGCTCGCCCTACCGGGCCGCAAAGGCACATCTGTATCAGCGCGCCCGCGAACTCGGGATCCGCGGGCGTTCACGCATGTCGAAGAGCGAACTGGTCAAGGCGCTCGAGAAGGCCAGTCGCCGGGAGACCGCTCGTGCCCGGCGAAGCCACTAGCAGGCCGGCTCATGCGGCCATCACCGCCCGAGCCGGCAGTCCGTCACTCCCGGCCGAGGACGATCGTCGGTTCGAGTTCGATCGCCATTTCGTCCAAGGCGTCGGCCTCGCCGCGCGGTTCGGGCACGGTCACCCGTTCGGTCGACGACTGGGGCTCTTCGATCGCTTGTGTCATGGTCCTCAACTCCGTTCGGGTCGCGGCCGGCCGGTGGAAGCCGGCAGGAGGCGATTACCCGCTCCTCCGGAGATCAATCCTCAGGTGGCGTCCAGGACGGGTCTCCGCGGCGACTCGGCCGCGGAGACCCCTTGGTCACCAGCTCACGCTGAACTCGGCCGTCGCCCCGCTCCCCGTTTTCGTCAGTTTCCCGATCCGGCTCCGCCGTTCCGGAGACGGATCCTCATGCGGAAGCAAGCTCGCGTCGGTGATGTAGTTCCACGAAGCCCACCACGAACCATCAGGCGCTTGGAACGCGTTGAACGCACCAGGGCCCCGCTTGTTGCCCGGCAGGTTCTTCTTGCGGAACTTGTCCGGCAGACCCGGCCGGAACCGCGGCTCGCCGTCAGGGTCCGGCTGGTAGGAGAAATACGCGCGCTGCCCGGCCATCGGGGCGCACCGATTGTCGGTCAGCGTGGTGCCGCAGTAGGCGACGCCGGTCGAGTAGCGGTTCGCGTACCAGTTGTTCCCCGAGTAGAAGAGGTACCAGTCACCGTCGATGCGGACGGCGTTGGGATTCTCGATCGTGAGGACGTCGTCGGACGGACTGTTGTGGTGCGTCCACTCGAGATTCGCGTTGTCGATGAGCTTCTTCGCGTCGCCTTCGGCTATCCGCCGCACGTGCCGGGGCCGGTCGAACTCCAGTTTCGCCGCCCCCAGGGCGGTGACGCGGTCCTGTGTCCACGCGCCGTTGCGCAGAGTCAGCCAGACCTCGCCCTGTCCCCTGCTCACGTCGGCGTCGATCGCCCACCCGCGATCCGGGCAGAACAGCGGATCGGCGTTGGCGACAAAACCTCCCGTCGGCCGTAGCGAGGTGGCGTAGCCGATGCAGTGCTTCGCCTGGCCGGCGGGCTCGGGGCCGGGGAGCGCCGCGCTGTAGAAGACGTAGTAGACGACGCGGCCGTCCTCTTGGTGTGCGAACAGGGCAGGTGTCCACAGTGGAGAGTCCGGCCTGGCCCAATAGCCCGCGGGGAACGTGACGCCGTCCCAGGCGTCGCCGTCGACGGCGCCTCGGCGCTGGAACGATCCGCCGCTGAACTCGACCTTCGTGTACGGCAGCTTCTTGCCGGGGACGCTCGCCCCGACCGCGACGTAGGTGTTCGTCTCCGGCACTCGCATCAGATCCGCCGCCGGGAACCGGAAGTCCAGTGACTCGTCGCGCGGTCCGGTCTCGGCCGTCGCGGCCGGGACGGCCGTCAGCAGGCTGACACCGCATACGAAGGCGATCAGGGCGCGCCGCATCATCGGGTCACCGTCAACCGGGCGCGCACCGGACGGTGGTCGCTTCCGTAGCCGCCGAGGGCGTCGACCTCGGACCCTGTCGAGTCCTTCTTCGCCCACACGTGGTCGATGGACCTGGTTCCGTGGCTCGGAGCGCTGTAGGAGCCGGCCACGCGCCGCAGCCCCGCCATCAGATCCGAACCCGGCTCGGCGTTGAAGTCCCCCATGACGATCGGTTCCGCCGCGCGGGACGAGAACCAGTCCGCGGTGTTGCGGACCTGCAGGTTGTGCAGTTCGCGGTTGAGGTCGAAGCGCTGCGCGGACGGGGTCAGGTGCACCACGCCAACGACCCACTCGAAGCCCGCGCCGCCCACCCGCACCCAGTTGACGTACTTCGGCGGCACCCAGCAACCGCAGTCACCTGGTTCGGCGGGGCCGGTACCGGGGGTGGACGGGTCCACTTTGGCCGCGGGTGAGATCTCGCCGGCACCGTGGCCGGTGATGGTCATGTTGCCGCGCACCAGGATGGCGTTGTGCTTGACCGCGCGCCGGTCCGACTCGTAGATGGCGACGTACCCCGTCGCGGCCGCGGCCTCCTTCACCACGGCCTCGCGGTCGGCGACCTCCTGCAGTCCGATGACGGCGGGGCGTTCGGTCTCGATGAGACGGACGAGGTCGGCCTTGAGGCCGCCCGCGTCGCCCACGTTGTAGGTGACGACCTTGATCGTGCGTTCGGTCGCCGCCTCGGCGGCGGGCACCGTGACGAGCGTGGCGAACGGCACCAGCAGCGCCAGCGCGAGGGCCTTGCGTCTCGAATGCTTCATGGGATTCCCTCCAGTGTCGATGACGGAGGGAATCGGACCATCGGCGGCCCGCCGCGGGCAACGCTCCGCGCGATCCCGTCATCTCCCGGAAAGAACTACTCCGGCGAAGGGTTCTCCCAGACGAAGGTGACCTTGTTACCCGCCGGATCCACGATCTCGGTCAGTTTGACGAAACCGAAGTCCTGGATCGGGCCGCATTCCACCCCCCGCTCCGCGAGACTGCCGACGGTCTCCTCGATGTCCTCGACGACGAGGACCACGGTGGTCTTACCCGCGGTCTCCGGATCGTGCGCCACCTGGAGCCCGGCGTTGCCGGTGATCCGCCATTCCGCGACGCCTTCCATCGGTTCGGTGTCGGGCCGCCGCCCGATCCACCGCTCGTACCAGGTGACCGCGGCGGCGTGGTCGGAGACCGGCAGGACCGCGTAGACATCCTTGAAGGTCGGCAAGATCAGTCGTCCTCTCCCTCGGGGATCGCCGCCCACTGTATGCCGGTTCGTCCGGGTTCGCCCTGGCTTTACAAGGTCACCTTTACCCTGCACCGCGTGACCGGCAGACGGACTGTGAGGATGACGGCGCGGCTTTTCGCCGTGTTGGCCGTGCTCACCGCTGTCGCCCTCTTGCAGGGCGCGCTGTGCAGTGACGGCGCCGCGGCGGCCGGCTCGCCCTGCGCTCCCCTGTTCGCCGCCGAAGCCGCGCACACCACGATCCCGGCCGACGAATGCGCGCAGGCGGGGTCCCGGCTGCGCCCGGCGGAGCAGCCCCTTCCGGGCAACCACCTCGACGACGTCGCGGGGATCGGCATGGCACTGCTGGCCGCGCTCGTCCTGCTCGTCCGGCATCATCGCCCCGGCGGGACGGGTGTACCGCCGTCCTCCCAGCCGAAGCGGTCGACGACCACTCCACCGCTCGTCCAGCTCTGCGTTTCCCGTACCTGATCCGGCACGCCCATGCCGCTTTCAGTTGCCGGAACCGAGCCAAGGACACAACAGAATGACCAAGAACACCAAGGTTTCCCTGACGGTCGTTGCCGTCGTCGTCGCGGTCGTGGCCGCGTTGCTCGTCGTCACCGATCTGGGTGAGGACGCCCCGGCGGCGCAGGTGGACGCACCCCCGGTGGTGCCCGCGTCGATCCTCGTCCGGCCGGACAGCCATCGGCTCTCCGACCCGGCGGGCAGCAAGGTGACCGTCGTGGAGTTCCTCGACCTCGAATGCGAAGCGTGCGGCGCCGCGTTTCCCGGCGTCGAGCGCCTCCGCGCCGAGTACGGCGACCGGGTCACCTTCGTGATGCGCTACTTCCCCATCCCGAGCCATCAGAACGCCGAGCTCGCCGCGCGGGCCGTGGAGGCGGCGGGTAAGCAGGGCAAACTCGAGCCGATGTACCGCCTGATGTTCGAAAAGCAGCCGGAGTGGGGCGACCAGCAGGTCTCCCACCGCGAAACCTTCCTCCGGTTCGCCCGCGAACTGGGCCTCGACCTGCAGGCCTTCGAGACCGCGCTCGACGACCCGGTCACGCTCGGCCGGGTGCTCGCCGACCGCACCGACGGCGCGAACATCGGCGTCGAGGGAACACCGACGTTCTTCGTCAACGGCGTCAAGTTCTCCGGGTCACCGTCCTATCAGGGCCTCAAGGCCGTCATCGACCGGGAGCTCGCGAAATGACCCCGTTCGCCGTCCGGGCTACGCCGTGGGTGCTGCTGGCCGGCGGCGCGATCGGGCTGCTGGCTTCGTTCGTGCTCACGGTCGAGAAGATCGCGCTGCTCAAGGACTTCTCCTACATCCCCACCTGCAGTGTCAACCCGGTGCTCAGTTGCGGGTCGATCATGAAGACGCCGCAGGCCGAGCTTCTCGGGTTCCCCAATCCGCTGCTGGGGATCGCCGGGTTCAGCGTGGTCGTCACCACGGGGGCCGCCCTGCTCGGCGGAGCACGGCTCCCTCGCTGGTATTGGCTGGGCCTCCAGACCGGCTCGGCGCTCGGTGTCGTTTTCGTGCACTGGCTGATGTTGCAGAGCCTGTACGTCATCGGCGCCCTGTGCCCGTACTGCATGGTCGTCTGGGCGGTCACCATCGCCGTCTTCTGGTACACGACTCTGCACAACCTCCACAAAGGACCGGAGGTGAAGGCGGCGATCCGGTACCACAGCGTGGTTCTCGTGGTCTGGTACGCCGCCATCACCGTCGCGGTCCTGCAGGCGTTCTGGAGTTACTGGACGAAGCTCGTCTGAAGGCGGCTCCGGTCCAGTGCACGTAATCCCCAGGCACAGACGGCGCCGATCACCGTCAGGGCCAGCCATGGGATCTCCGGGAAGCCCGCCCGGCGTGCGAGGTCGAAGACGCTGCCGGTGAAAAGATTGCCGAGGAGGATGCCCACGCCGACGATCGTGTTGTAGAAGCCGTAGTGCGTGGCGACCAGCCGGTCGCCCGAAAGCCGCACGACGGTGTCCATTTCGAACGGGAAGACGACGACCGTGCCGACGGCCAGCAACGCGGCGGACAGCAGCAGTCCGGCGCCGGCCGCGGCCGGTCCAGCCCGGGCGACCGCCAGCGGCGCGACGAAGGCCACGGCCATGAAGACCAGCCCCGCGGCGAGGCACGTGCCGGGCGGCCACCGGTCCTTGAACCAGGCCGTGATCTTGAGCTGCCCGGCAATCGCGAGACCGCCCGAGACCACGAACAGCCCGGCGATGAGCACGGTCGCCGACGTCTCCGAGCCGGTGATCCGGCGTGCCTCCATCGGAAGGGCGAGGTAGGTCTGGAAGGACAGCACGTACGAGCCGATCATGACCAGCGCGAAGAGCAGAAAGGACCGGTTCGCCGCGACGACCCGCCAGTCCGACCAGATCGACGACGTGCCCCGTTCGCTTTCGTACGCGGGCAGCGCACGTATCTGCACCACGGTCAGGACGCCGAAGACCGCGGCGGCGGCCAGGCAGGTCAGCCGGAAGTCGACGGCCGTCAGTGCCAGCCCGACCACGGGCCCGGCGAGGATCCCGCCCTGGTAGAACACGTTGAACACGGAGAAGGCCTCCAGCCGTCGCTCTCCCGCGTCCGCCGCCAGGTACGCGCGGACCGCCGGGTTGAACAACGCTCCGGCGAAACCGGTGGCCGCGGACGCGACGATCAGCGACGGCAACGACGACGTCACGCTCAACAGCGCGAATCCCGCCGTCCGCAGCACACATCCGGCGACGATGAGCGGTTTGTAGCCGAACCGGTCGGCCAGCGTGCCACCGACGAGGAACATGCCCTGCTGCGAGAAGTTGCGGATCCCCAGCACCAGGCCGACCGCCCAGCCCGCCAGCCCCAGCGGCCCCGCCAGGTAGCCGGCGAGATAAGGCATCAGCATGTAGAAGCCGACGTTGATGGTGAACTGGTTGACCATCAACACCTTGCTGGGCCGGTCGAAGGAGCGGAACCGCTCGGCGAACGCGGTCACAGCGTGGGGTCCACGACCGTGCGGCACCGGGTCCAGCGTTCCACCACGCGTTCGCCGGGATGCGCGATGACGTCGGGATCCCGTGACGGGACGACGTCGAGGAGCCCGTGTCCCGCGCAGTATTCGTCGTTGTAGACGGTGTCGAAGTAGCGCTGGGGACCGTCCGGGAAGATCGCCGCGATCCGGACGTCCGGATCGTGCGTGCGGGCCAGCCAGGCGGCCACGAGGGCGACCGCGCCGACACTCCAGCCACCGGTCGCGTACTGGGCGGCGGCGAGACGGCGGCAGGTCCACACCGCCTCGGCGGGGGCGACCCAGTGGACCTCCTCGAACGCGTCGTAGTCGACGTTGCGCGGATGGATGCTCGACCCGAGCCCGCGCATCAGCCGCGAGGTGGCGGGCTGCCCGAAGATCGTCGACCCGACGGTGTCCACGCCCACCAGGCGCAGCCGCGGGAAGTACCGCCGCAGCGCGCGGAAGGTCCCGGCCGAATGCCCGCCGGTGCCGACCGAGCACACGAGCACGTCGATCCGGCCCAGTTGCGCGGCCAGTTCGTCGGCCAAGGTCGTGTACGCGGCCACGTTGTCCGGGTTGTGGTACTGGTCGGGGCACCAGGAGCCGGGCTGCTCCGCCAGCACCCGCTGGACCCTGTCCCGGCGCGCCTGCTGCCAGCCGCCCACCGGATGCGGCTCGGTGACGAGGTCGACGCGGGTGCCGTGCGCGGTGAGCATCCGCCGGACGATGGGCTCCATCCCGGGATCGGTGACCAGGGTGACCGGATGACCGTGGACGATCCCGGCCAGCGCGAGCCCGAGCCCGAGCGTCCCGCTGGTCGACTCGACGATCATCGCGCCGTCTGCCAGTTCACCGCGGGCCTTGGCCGCTCCCACCATGTGCAAGGCGGGGCGGTCCTTCATACCGCCGGGGTTGAAACCCTCCAGTTTGGCCCAGAAACCCTTACCGGAGCCGGTGAGTCGTTCGTCGATCCAGAGCACGGGCGTGTTGCCGACGGCCGGCGCCGTGTGCCGGGGCAGGACTGCGTTCATCGAGGATTCGTCTTTCTGTGCTGTACGGACAGGACGGGACGGCGCGAGGCCGGTCACGTCCGCGAAACGCACAGCTCGACGAGTATCCGGGGCCCGCTCCGGATCACCGGGAGCAGCCGGGTGTCCTCTTGCACCACAGGCGAAAAGCCGGGTTCCGAGTGAGGCGGGACAGCTGGGACGGGCGGCGTTTCCTCGCTTCGGACCGCGACGGCGTCGAGCGGACGGGCATGCACGTGGCCCTCCCGCGGCGGGCACGACGAATCATGAGAGGCCGACGTCACGGCGAGGGCATCGCTGTGGCCGTCGTCCAGGCAGCCGGCGGCACCGGAACCCGCCACGACCAGCAACACCAAGGCCACGACGAGTCGACGAAGAGTAGCCGGAAAGACACTCACGGTTCCCACCGTAGCAAAGATCGACCACGTCTCCCATGAGCCCTAGTACTAGCGGTCTTAGTAGGACTTCACGGGGCACTTACAACAGTCCCCGTACTACTAAGCGCGATAGTTGCCCCTGTGCGACAGGAGATTCGGCACCCGTGACCCCACACCGGCGCTCACTCGCCGCCACCGCCGCCCTCATGTTCCTCGGCTTCGGAACGCTCCCCGGGAACGCGCAGCCCGCGCCGGACGGCCAGGATCCGATGCGGCGCTACCAGGAACTCGGCGCCCAGGCGGCCAAGGCCGACGAGGATCTGCGGGAATCCCAGGACCGATTGAAGACCCGCGAGGGCGAACGCGACCAGGCCACCGCCGCCGTCGGCCGCGCCGACGGCGAGCTCACGCAGGCGCGGTCGGCGATCGATCGCTTCCGGCCGCAGGTCGAGGCGATCGCGCGGTCCGCGATGAGCGGCGAGCGGCTCGGCAACGCCGTCCTGCTGCTCGACAGCGGCAGCAGGCAGGAGTTCCTCGACCGCTCCTCCGCGCTGTCGGTCCTGGCCGAGGAGAAGGCCAAGGCGTTGAACGGCCTGCGCGACGCGCTCGCGAAGGCGCAGACAGCGCGCACGACCGCGGAGGACGCCCGGGAGATGGCCCAGCTCGCCGCCAACGACGCGACCTTGGCGCTGGACCAGGTCCGCACGCGCAAGAAGGACCTCGACGACCAGATCGCCAAGGTGCGGCAGGCGCTCGGCCAGCTGCCCGCCGCCGACAAGGCGAAACTCGGCAAGGTCCAGGACAAGGGCTCGTACCTCGGCCCGCCCGGCGCCGCGAACGACGCGCTGCAGGCGGCGCTGTCCAAACGGGGCTCGCAATACGAATGGGGCGCCACCGGGCCGAGCGAATTCGACTGCTCGGGCCTGACGTCCTGGGCGTACAAGCAGGCGGGGATCTCACTTCCCCGCACCAGCCGCCAGCAGTACACCGTGGGCAAGGCCGTCCCGCTGGACGCGCTCGTCCCAGGGGATCTCGTCTTCTACGACGACGGCACCGGCAATCCCGGAGCCATCCACCACGTCGGCATGTACGTCGGCGGCGGCAAGATGGTCGACGCGCCCACCGAAGGCCAGCTGGTCGACGTCCGTTCGGTCAAGGGCGACGGGCATCTGATGGGCGCGCGGCGCGTCGTCGGCTGAGCCGGAGCGGCACAGTATCCTTCCCGGCGGAGGTGTCATGCAACGGCTGGGCGAGCTCGAAGCGTCGGTGATGGACGTGCTCTGGGACGCGGCGGAACCCTTGCGGGTGCGCCAGGTCCTCGAGGCGATCAACCGGGACCGCGACCTCGCCTACACCACGGTGATGACGGTGCTGGACAATCTGCACCGCAAGGAATGGGTCGAGCGCGAAATGGAGAATCGCGCGTACCGCTACCGCGCCGTGGCGACCCGCGAGGAGGCCACCGCGCAAAGTCTGCGGGAAATCCTCGACGCCTCCGACGACCGGGAATCGGTGCTGTTGCATTTCGCGCGCTCGGTCACCGAAGAGGAGTCGGACATCCTGCGGCGTGCCTTGCGACGGAAGCCCGGCAAGCGATGATCCTGGCGGCGGTGCTCCTGTTCGGCGTGGTGGTGATCGGCTGGTGCTCACCCCGGTTGCTGGGCAGGCTGACCGCCGGTGGGATCAGCCCCGGCACGGCGCTCGCGTGGTGGCTGCTGACCGCGCTCGGCGTCCTCGTCGGCACCCTCGGCGCCGTCCTTCTCCTCGTCCTGCCCGACCACGGGCCCGCCGGGGCCATCACCCGGATCCTCCACGAGTGCTGGGCGGCCGTCGGCCACAGTGGCCTGCCCGGTCTCGATCCGCTCGCCGGCACTTTCGCGGGCACCGCCGTCGCGATCGCCGCGGCCCGGCTCGCCGTGTCCACCGCCCGCCGCCGGAAACGCAGCACGCTGCTGCACCGGCGCCATCTCGACGTGCTCCGGTTGTCGGGCGCCCGGCCGGGGCCGACGCTGTGGCTGCCCGACGACCGGCCGATCGCCTACAGCCTCGGCGGCCGCGACGGCCTGATCGTCGCGAGCCACGGCCTGGCGGGCAGGCTCTCGCCCCGCGAACTCGACGCGGTGCTGGCCCACGAACGCGCACATCTGCGCGGCAGGCACCACTTTCTTTCCGGATGCGCCGAAACACTCGGCCGCGTACTGCGGTTCGTCCCGCTGATGCGCGAACTCCCCGGCGCGGTCCGGCTGCTCGTCGAACTGGCCGCCGACCGGGCGGCCGCGGCGGGGCACGGGCCGGAGACCGTGCGTTCGGCGTTGTTGTCGATCCACGCGGCCGGCGGCGACACCGCGCTCCGGTTGCGCTGGCTCGCCCGGCACGCGGGCGGCCCGGCGCGCTTCCCGGAACGGGTGCGGGCCGTCGTGGGCGGGGCGCTGGCGTTGTTCGCCGCGCCCGTGCTGACCGTCGGCCTGATGTTCACGGCGGGGGTCGTTTCCTGCTGGTGAAGGAAACGCGTTCGTCACCGATGCGGACGAACGGGTTCAGCACGGACACCATCAGGTGACAATCGTTTTCCGGTCCGGAAAGGGCCATTTCCCGAACGGGCGTACGCACGTCGCTGACCGTCGTTCGCCGGTCGGCGGATCGGGGACGGTAAATCGCGCAGTCTCCACTCACACGAGTGAGGAGCCGCCATTCCGCTGAGCCGGAAAGGCGAATTCCCAGCGCTACTCAAATGGCGGCATTCGGCCGGTGCCACCCTGTCGTAACGTCGATCACCGTACTCACCTCGCAGCGAATTCCGTGCACCCCATGGAGGTTTTCGTGATCCGACGTCCTCTGCGCACCCTGACCGTCCTGCTCGGCGCCGCCACAGCCGTCACCGCCTTCGCGGCACCGGCTTCGGCGGCGCCATCGGTGCTGACCGAAGCGGCGGGCCTGGCCACGGTGGCCGCCGTCCAGCACGAACTCGGCACCTCGCTCGGCGCCGCGTTCGCCGGCTCCTGGCTGGACACCACGACCGGCGAGCTGATCGTCGGCACCACCGACGCGGGCCGGTCTTCCCGGATCCGCGCCGCGGGCGCGATCCCGAAGGTACTCCGGCACAGCGCCGCCGAGCTGAAGCAGATCCAGTCCACTTTGGACAACAGATCCGCGGGCCTGCCCGGTTCGGTCGCCGGCTGGTACGTGGACGTGCCGTCGAACGACGTCGTGGTCAGCGTGGTGGGCGGCGATCCCGCCGGAGTGGCGTGGGCCGCCTCCGCCGGGGTCCCGGTCCGGGTGGAACACGTGAAGAGCGCGCCGCGTCCGTTGTGGAGCGTGGTCGGCGGGCAAGGCCTGTACTTCGACGGCGGTGCTTGTTCGGTCGGGTTCAACGCCTACGACGACGATGACCATTACGTGATCACCGCGGGCCATTGCACCGAACTCGGCGGCACCGTGCGCGGCACCGGCGGCACGATCGGCAAGGTCGCGAGGTCTTCCTTCCCCGGCAACGACTACGGGACGGTCAAGGTGACGCACTCCGACGTCTCGACCCCGCCCCGGGTCGACCGGTACGAGGACGGGTCCGACGTGCGGATCGAAGGTGCCGACGTGGTCGGCGTCGGCGGCCGGATCTGCCGGTCCGGGATCACCACCCACTGGCACTGCGGACGGGTCGAAGCGCTGGACCAGACGGTGAACTACGGCAACGGGAACATCGTGCGGGGCCTCACCCAGACCGACGCGTGCGCCGAACCCGGCGACTCCGGCGGCTCGTTCGTCAGCCGTCCCTCGTCGGGCTCCGGCACGAAACTCGTGCAGGCGCAGGGCATGACCTCGGGCGGATCCGGTGACTGCGACGAGGGCGGCACCACGTTCTTCCAGCCCGTCAAGGAGGTCCTCGACCGCTACGACCTGACGCTCGAAAAGGACTGATCCCCCATGGCGAGGGGCGGCCGGCCCACCGGCCGCCCCCCGATCAGGCAGGCGAGCTCGACGGCCTCGGCGGCCAGCGTCTCGATCTCCGCCCAGCGGCGGCGGATCCGCTCGTGATCGGCCACCAGCGTGCCGGAAACCATGCCCAGCAACAGGTTCGCGTCCGTTCCGACCTCCGCCAGCCGCAGGAAGGGACGGCGGTCGTCTTCGGTTCCCGCCCCGTGCTCCGCGGCCCATTCCCGGGCTCGCATCCCGGCGTCGTGGCAGGCGTCGACGAGGAGGGTCCGGATCTCCCCCGGCCGGTCCCCGGGGCTCGCGGGAGGTTTCCCCATCAGCGGGAAGATGCTCCAGGCCACCGACAGCAGGCAGTCGGCCACTTCGTCCATCGACTCCACGTCCACCGGGCGAGTCTTCCGGCCCGCGCGTCCTGCCGGGCGCAATGACGCGCAGGACCCGCAGGGTCGACCCGATCGGGTGGCGCTCCCAGGCCGGGTCTCGTGAGTGGCACGGGCGAAGCGCGCGTGGCCCAGGAGCGCACTCGCGTGATCAGAGACGTAACTCGCGTGCTTGGAGGCGTAACTCGCGTGATCAGAGGCCGAACAACGAGTTACGTCTCCGATCACGCGAGTTACGCGTCTGATCACGCGAGTTACGGCTCTGATCACGCGTCCTTGCCGCTCACGAGGCTCGGCTCGGTCTGGTCGTCGAGGACCCGCGCGTCGGCCATCCGCAGCCCGGCGATCAGGCCGGACAGTCCCTGGTGACCTTCGGGCCGGAAAGCGAGGATCCCGCTGGCGAAGAACAGCAGGTTCGCCAGGGGCTCGAACCCGCCGTTGGCCACCGACGCCAAGGTGAGCAGCGTGAAATAGCCTCCGGAACCGGCGAGGAACCGTATGGCCATCCGCCACAGGGCGGGCTTTCCGCCGTCCGGCCCGGCGGGGCGCAGCAGCACGACCCGCTGGCCGAAGCTGGCGCCGTTGCCCGCGACGGGAACGACGAACAACAGGAGCAGCGCAGGCAGGAAAGTACCGATCAACGCGGTCACCACGGTGTTGGGTTCGCCGGCGACCAGGGTCGTCACGATGCCGACGGTGGTCCCGAGCAGCACGACCGAAACAACGTCGACGGCCATCCCGAGCAGGCGGCGGCGCGCGGTGACCGGCCGCGGCGCCCCCGGCGGCGCGGACGGTTCGTTCCCCGGCAGCAACCGCAACAGCGGGGCGAGGCCGAAACCGACCGCGGCGCCGAGGGTGTTGGTGAGCAGATCGTCGACGTCGGCCAGCCGGTACGGGCACTCGAACAGGAACCAGACCCCGGTCAGCTGCGTGCACTCGATGAACAGCGAGACGGCGAAGCCGATCGCGACGGTGGCCGCGAAACCGCGCCGGAAGAGGTGCCGCACGAACATCCCCAGCGGCACGAACAAGGCGACGTTGAACACCGCCTGCTGGACGGCGGGATTGCGCAGGAACGCCCGAAGGCCCGCGCCGATCTGTTCGCGGCGGATGTCGGCGACGAACTGGAACGGGCGCAGTTGCAGATGACCGGCCGCGTGCCCGGCGCACGTCGTCGTCTCCGGGATGGGAAGCAACGTGTAGGTCCACAGCGACATGGCGTAGACCAGGAACCCGAACACCAGCAGGACCCGCCAGAGCCCGAGCTCCCCGCGCCGCCGGTAACTCGCGGCGATGTACGGGACGGCCAGGAGGCCCGCGAGCACGCAGCCCGCGAACACCGCGATGACCGCGGAGATGGTCGGATCAGTCACTCGCGGAAGTTAACAACGCGCGCTCCGGCGCACCCGTCACACCACCTGGGCGGGTGACGGAGTCGGCCGGGGCGAGCGTTCGCTGATGCGCGAGCGCGGCGATGGCGAAGGTCAGGTGGACGACGACCCAGTTGCGGTCTTCGCGATGGACCCGCTGCAGCAGGTCGAGAGAAGCGTCGCCCGGCGTACGGCCCTGACGGCAGGCGTCGATGAACGCCTGGGTCAGTTCGTCGACGTTCCTCCGGAACTCCGCGAAGGTGTCGGAGGGCTGGGCGTTGGTGCAGAAATCCACGGTCACGTCACAGAGCGTTCCATAGCGCGACACAAAGTTACGAATTGGCGGAGCCCTAATCACTCACGTGAGGTAGTCCTCGAGCGAATCTGTGCTCTGCGTCACGCCGAAGCGAGCCCGGCGGGCATCCGGCGTTCCCGTTCGGCCGCCTTCGGGCGGCGGGTGACCGGGAAGCGCTGATCGAGTTCGACCAGCAGCGGGGTCACCGCCATCAGCGCCAGCAGAGCGAGCCCGGCGTACGCGCCCACGGTCTCGATGATCGTCATTTCGGCCTCCTCGGTCCCCGTGCCGCCTCTTCCGGCGGCCTGGAACCAGGATCGCCTCCCGGCCGGGGGTGGCGGATCGGTCATCCGGCGGAGACGCCTCGACCGGTCGGCCTTTTCGGCACTGTCCGATCGGCCGATCCCGGGCGGCGGTGCAGCAGGTCGAACCGCGACCACATGGCCTCGGCCGCCTCGATGGACTCGCCGGTGCGGACGGGATCGACGGCGGCGAGCTGCGCGACGATCGCCTGCACCAGGCTCATTCCCGCGGTCAGCGACGGGAAGAACGTCACGCCTTCGGCGGGCACCATCAGCACCTGTTCGACCGCGGCCGCCAGCGCGGGACTGGCCGCGTCGGTGATCGCGAAGGCCCGCGCTCCCCTGGCCTTGGCCTCGTTCGCGGCGAGCACCGTGCTTTCGTACAGCCGCCAGAAGCTGATCGCGATGAGCACGTCTTCGGACGTCAGTTTCGCCGTGGCGTTGGCGAGCTCGGCGTCTCCGGCCGTGATCGCGTGGACGTCGTATCCGGCGAGCCGGGCGTTGTGCGCGAACGCGATCCCGACCGCGGCGTAGCTGCCGTCGGCGATCACGACCGTGCGGCGCGCCCCGGCGACGGCCTCCGCGACATTGCGGATCTCGTCCTCGGCGACGCGCCGGTTGAGCAGAGCGAGGCTGTCGAGGTCGCGGCGCAGTGACGCCGACCCGGGCGAGTCGACGTCCCGGTGTTCCTCGGCCACCTGCGGCGCGCTCAGCGACGACATGTACCGCGCCCGCAGCTCCTGTTGCAGTGCCGGCCATCCGGCGAACCCCAGCGCCTGCGCCGTCCGGGTGACGGTGGCGACGTTGACCCCGGCCAGCTGGGCGAGCTCGGCCGTCGAGCCGAACGACGCCCGCCGCGGTTGCGAGACCAGCACTTCGAGCACGGCGGCCGCCTTCGGCCGCAGGCCGCGCTCCGGTGTGCGATCCCGAAGCCACGCCTCGAAACCGTCGTCGGTTCCCGTCCCTGTCACGCGCACCCTCCCTCGACGACGTCACGGTAACGCATCGTGCCCGGCGAACCACTTGCAACAACCATTGCAGTTTTGCCGAAACGCAGTATACGTTGTCCGCACTCTCGTGACTCCTCGTCGCCCGAACCACGGAAGGCGTTCCCCATGACGCTTCTGGCACGACTGGACCGGCTCCCGCTGAGCCGTCCCCATTACAAACTCCTGCTGATCGGCGGGCTCGGTTACACCTTCGACGGGATGGATTCCGCCGTCGTCGCGTTCCTGCTGCCGAGCGCGAAAGCCGCCTGGGGCCTCGACAACGGCCAGCTCGGGCTGATCGGTTCGGCGACGCCGTTCGGCTTCCTCTTCGGCGCGATCGCCGCCGGGCTGCTGGGCGACCGCATCGGCCGCAAGAAGGTCATGATGTACGCGCTGGCCTTCTACGCGGTGTTCTCGGTGGTCGCCGCCTTCTCCCCCAACTACGAGGTCTTCCTGGGCGCGCGGGTGCTGGCCGGGGCAGGCGCGGGAGCCGAAAGCGCCATCATCGCGCCGTTCCTGTCGGAGTTCGTCCCCGCCAAACGGCGCGGCTGGTTCGTCGGCGCGCTGGCCGGATTCTTCTCGTTCGGGTTCGTCATGGCCGCGCTGATCGGCCGGTTCGTCGTCCCGACGGTGCCGGAGGGCTGGCGGGTCGCGCAACTGATCACCGCGCTTCCGATCGTCATGCTGCTGTGGTGGCGCCGCTCGCTGCCCGAATCACCGCGGTTCCTGGTCGCGAACGGACGTCATGCCGAAGCGGAGAAGATCGTCTCGAAGCTGGAGCGGGACGTCGAAAAGGCGACGGGGCAAGCACTTCCCGCTGTCGCGGCGGCCGACACCCAGCCCGCGACGGAAACTCCCAAGGTCAATCTCCTCAGCGCCCTGAAGTTCTTGTGGAGCCCGGCGATGGCACGCCGCACCGCGGTGATCTGGACCGTGTGGTTCGTGATCACGTTCTCCTACTACGGCTTCTTCTCCTGGATCCCGACGCTGCTCGTCGACCGCGGTATCACGGTGACCAAGAGCTTCGAGTTCTCCATCATCATCTACCTGGCGCAGATCCCCGGATACTTCTCCGCCGCGTGGCTGTCGGAGCGGCTCGACCGCAAGCACACCATCGCGCTGTACCTCGCCGGGTCCGCGGTGAGCGCGTTCTGGCTGAGCCAGATGGACGCGCCGTGGTCGATCACCCTCGCCGGGGCGGTGCTGTCGTTCTTCCTCAACGGCACCTACGCCGGTGTGTACTCCTACACCCCCGAGGTGTTCCCGACCTGGATCCGCGCCAGCGGGACCGGGCTGTCGAGCGCGTTCGGCCGGGTCGGCAGCATCCTCGCCCCGACGATCATCGGCCTGTCCGCGGCGAGCCTCGGCTTCGCCGGCGTCTTCGGCATGACCACCGCCGTCCTGGTGGCCGGGGTGGTGGTCGTGGTCGTGTTCGGCCTGTCCACCGCCGGCCGGTCCCTGGAAGAACTGACCGAACACGGCGCGCCCGTGAAAACCGCGAAGGAGATGACGAAGTGACCGTGTCGCTGTCCACTGTGGAGGACAAGACCCGAGCCACGATCGGCGTACGGCTGTTCACCGTCCTGGCCTGGGTGCCCGAACGGCGGGCGCTGCGGCGCGTGTACAGCAGCCACCCCGTCGAATACCCGATCGGCGGCGAGAAGACCGTCGAGGTGGCCGCCGGCTGGCTCGAGCGGTGCATCACCGGCCAGGAGCCCTACTTCGGCCCGGACCGCGCGGCGGTGCGGGAGATCTTCGCCGACCACGAACTCATCGACAGCCTCGGCTGCGGCGCGGTGATCAACGTGCCGGTGGTGGACGACGGCCGCACGCTCGGCGTCCTCAACCTCCTCGACGCGGAGGGCAACTACGACGACGAGTCCGTCGCGACCGCCCGATCCCTGGCATCGTTGGCCGTCCCGGCCCTGCGCGAGCTCCTGGAGGAGACCCGATGAACGGATCGCTGCTGCTGCGTAACGCCCGCCTGCTCGACCCCGTCAGCGGCGAGTACACCGAGGGAGACCTCCGGTGCGCCGACGGCCGGATCGTCGAGATCGGCGACGGGCTCACCGCGGACGACGCGCGGACCGAGGACCTGCGCGGCGCGTTCGTGCTGCCCGGACTCGTCGACGCCCACGTGCACGTCACCGCGTCGACCGCGGATCTCGGGTCGCTGCCCGTGTCGTCACCGTCCTACGTGGCCGCGCACAGCGCCCGCACCATGAGCCGGATGCTGGACCGGGGCTTCACGACGGTCCGTGACGCCTCCGGCGCCGACTACGGCCTCGCCGACGCCCAAGCCGAGGGCTTGTTCCGCGGTCCGCGCCTGTTGTTCTGCGGCCGCGCGCTGAGCCAGACCGGCGGGCACGGCGACAGCCGGACCCGGGGCGCCAACGCCAGCGACGACCACCCGTGCTGCGCAGGCCTCGGCCGGGTCGCCGACGGGGTCGACGCGGTCCGCGCCGCGGCGCGCGACGAACTGCGCAAGGGAGCGCACCACATCAAGGTGATGGCCTCCGGCGGCGTCGCCTCCCCCACCGACCGGATCGACTCGACGCAGTACTCCGCCGAGGAGTTGCGCGCCATCGTCGAGGAGGCGGAGTCGGCCAACCGTTACGTCGCCGCGCACGCTTACACCGCCCGGGCGGTGAACCGCGCGCTGGAGCTGGGCGTGCGGTCGATCGAGCACGGCAACCTGATCGACGACCTCAGCGTCGAACTGTTCCTCCGGCACGACGCGTACCTCGTGCCCACCCTGGTCACGTACTGGGCGCTGAAAGAGGAAGGGCGTGAGCACGGGCTGCCGGAATCCAGCTGGCGCAAGGTCGACGAGGTGCTCGGCGCGGGCATGACCGCCCTCGAGAAGGCCGCCAGGGGCGGCGTGAAGGTCGTGTACGGCAGCGATCTGCTCGGCGGGATGCACCGGCACCAGAACCACGAGTTCCGGCTGCGCGGCGAGGTCCAGTCCGCGCTGGAGGTGGTCCGCTCCGCGACGTCGACGGCGGCGGACCTGCTGAACCTGACCGGCGAGATCGGCACGCTGGCGCCGGGCGCGCACGCGGACCTGGTCGTCGTCGACCGGGATCCGCTGGAGGACATCGGTGTCCTTGCCGAGCCGGAGAAGTTCCGGTACGTCGTGCAGGGCGGGACCGTGGTCTCCCCCTGACGCGTTCGTCCTCTGCTTGCGGTACTTGCGCGTGCAAGTACCGCATTCAGAGGACGAAACGCAGGTCAGGAGAAGCACTGCGGTTCCCTTCCTGGATCGAAGCCGAGCCCGCGATTGCTCCCTGGTGGACAGTGCGCCGCCGTGTCGCGAAAGTGGCTTTCGCGGCACAGCCGTCACTGGGGAGCCGTCAGAGCACGAAGCCCGCGGGGAACGGGTCGTCCGGGTCGAGCAGATAGGTGGCGTTGCCGGTGATCCACGCGCGTCCGGAGAACTCCGGCACCACCGCGGGAACACCGCCGACGGTGGTCTCGGCGACGAGCTCGCCGGTGAAGGTGGTGCCGATGAACGAGCTGTTCTCGAACGTCGTGTGCAGCGGCAGCTCGCCTCGGGCGTGGAGCTGGGCCATCCGCGCCGAAGTGCCGGTGCCGCACGGCGACCGGTCGAACCAGCCGGGATGGATCGCCATCGCGTTCCGCGAGGACCGCGCGTCCGAACCCGGCGCGAGGAACTGGACGTGCTTGCAGCCGCCGATCAGCGGATCGGCGGGATGCTCCGGCGGCCGCTGGTCGTTGATGGCCGCCATGATGTCCAGCCCCGCGGCGAGGATCCGGTCCTTCTCCGCCCGGTCGAACGGGATGTCCACTTGGGACAGTCCGAGGATGGCGTAGAAATTTCCACCGTAGGCCAGGTCGTAACGCACCTCGCCCAGGCCGGGCACCTCGACGACGGCGTCTCGCTCGGCGAGGAACGACGCGACGTTGCGAAGCTTGACGCGGACCGCGCGGCCGTCCCGGACCTCGACCTCGGCGTGCACGAGTCCGGCCGGGGTGTCCAGCCGTACGACGGTCTTCGGTTCGGTCACTTCGACCATGCCGGTCTCCACCAGCACGGTCGCCACGCCGATCGTGCCGTGCCCGCACATCGGCAGGCAGCCGGACACCTCGATGTACACCACGCCCCAGTCGGCGTCCGGCCGGGCGGGCGGCTGCAGGATCGCGCCGCTCATCGCCGGATGGCCACGCGGCTCGTTCATCAGGAACTGCCGCAGGTGGTCCATGTTCTCCATGAAGTACCGGCGGCGTTCGGCCATCGTGCCGCCGGGGATGACGCCGACCCCGCCGGTCACCACCCGGGTCGGCATGCCCTCGGTATGCGAGTCGACAGCGGTGATCGACCGGATCGACCGCACCTACGCCACCCCCAGCGAGGCGAGCGCACGGCGCATGTCGGCGGTGACCTGCTCGCGTTGCTCGCCGGTCAGCGGTCCCCGCGGCGGACGGCACGGCCCGCCGTAGCGGCCGACGAGGTCCATCCCGAGTTTGATCGCCTGGACGAATTCGGTGCGCGAGTCCCATCGGAACGCGGCGACCAGCGGTTCGTAGAGCGCCCTGGTCTCGTCGAGCTTGCCGGCCCGCGCCAGGTCGAACAGGCGCACCGACTCGGCGGGGAACACGTTGGGGAATCCGGCGAACCAGCCGGTCGCGCCCATCAGCAGGCTTTCCAGCACGACGTCGTCCGCGCCGCTGATCACGTCCAGGCCGGGCGCCTGCTCGCGGATCTCCAGCACCCGCCGGACGTCGCCGGAGAACTCCTTGACCGCGACCACGTTGTCGATCTGCGCGATCTCGGCGAGCAGGGCCGGCGTGAGGTCGACCTTGGTGTCGATGGGGTTGTTGTAGACCATCACCGGCAGCCCGACCGAGGCCACCGCTTCGAAATGCGCGAGCACCTCGCCGCGGTTCGCGCGGTACATCGTGGGCGGCAGGCACAGCAGGCCGTCGGCACCGTCCTCGGCCGCGACCTCGGCCCAGTATCTGGCCTGATGCGAGCCGGGCCCGTGCACGCCGACGACGACGATCCCGTCGTCACCGACGGTTTCGATCGCGGTGCGGGCGACGCGACGGCGTTCCTCGTCGGTCAGCGACGAGTATTCGCCGAGCGAGCCGTTCGGGCCGACGCCCCGGCAGCCGTTGTCGACCAGCCACCGGCAGTGCGCGGCGTAGGCGTCGTAGTCCACGGCCAGCCCGGCGGGGGACGACGCGTCCGCCCGGTACGGGAGGGCGGTCGCGACGACGACGCCACCGAGGTCGGGGGTGCTCATCCAGGTTCTCCTTCGGTTCGGGCGGCGAGTTCGCCCAGCCGGATCGGCTGGACGATCGGGCGGTGATGCCGTTCGGTACCACCGCAGAGTTCGGACACCGTCGGACCGCAGACGCGGCCTTGGCACGGGCCGAGGCCGGCGCGGGTGCCGAGTTTCAGGGCGTGCGGGCCGGGACGGACCGCGTCCTCGGCCGCACGCGTCAGTTCGCCGTACGTGGTTTCCTCACAGCGGCAGACGATCGTGTCTTCGCGCAGCCAGCCTCTCCAGGACGCGCCGATGGGGTGGGCCGTGGCGAGGCGTTCGGCGAAGGCCAGCGCCCGGTCGCGGGCGCGGATCAGCCCCGGCGACGGCTCGACCCCCGCCGCGACGCAGCCGGCCACGGCTCCCTCGGCCGCGGCCGTGACCGCGCCACCGATCCCGGTGATCTCACCCGCGGCGAAGACACCGTCCACTGTGGTCCGTTGCGCGGCGTCGACCCGCACGAAACCCTCGTCCAGCGCGCAACCCGCGGCGACAGCCAGTTCCGGCTGCGGAACGAAACCGTGCCCGACGCAGACCGCGTCGACCTCGTGGGTCCGCTCGGTGCCCGGAACGACCGACCAGTCGGCGCGTACCTCCGCGGTCACGACCTCGCGGACGCGGTCCGCGCCGCGCGCCTCGATCACCGCCCGGCCCATCCGGTACGGGACCCGATGCCGGGCCAGCGTCCCGGCGTAGCGCGCCAATTCGGCGGCCTTTCCGGCGTGGGAGGCCAGGCGCCACGGGCGGGACGACCATCCTTTTCGGACGGTCGAGACCGGGTTCGCCTCCAGTACCGCGACCACCTCGGCCCCGACACCCAGCAACGATTCCGCGACCGGCAGGAGGAACGGCCCGGCCCCGGCGACGAGGACCCGCTCGCCGATCGCGACCCGCTCCCCCTTCGCCAGCGCCTGAGCCGCGCCCGCGGTGTACACGCCGGGCAGTTCCCAGCCGGGGAACGGCAGGGTGCGGTCGTGCGCGCCGGTCGCCAGGATCAGCGCGTCCGGGACCAGGGTCAGCCGCTCCCGTCCGGAACCATCGGACGGTCCCCGCAGGAGGTGCACCGCCTTCTCCGCGCGATCGAACGCCCAGACGGTGGAGCCGGGCCACCAGCGGCATCGTGGATGCGAAAGCACCCGGCGCCGCCGGTCGAACTCCGCCCATCCGTGCTGGACCCGTTCCGGACGCCGCGCCGCGTACGCCCCGGGAAGCATCCGGTGGTATTGGCCGCCGGGGGTGCCGGCCTGGTCAAGCACCGTGACCCGGGCACCGGCCCGCAGCGCGTGTTCGGCCGCCGCGAGCCCGGCGGGCCCGGCGCCGACGATCACCACGTTCACGCGGTCTCCTCCCGGGACTGGGTGCGGATCTCGTCCCCGTCCGCGGCCGGGCGGCGGCAGGCGCGGACGTCGGGCACGTCGTTCACCGTGAGCAGGCAGTCGAAGCACGCGCCGATACCGCAGAACACACCGCGCGGTGCCCCCGACCGGGTGGTGCGCCAGGAGGTCCGGCCCGCGGCGAGCAACACGCCGGCCACGCTCTGCCCGGCGATCCCGGTCAAGGGCTCGCCGTCGACGGTGATCCGGATCGGCCGGTCGGTGCGGCCCACCGGGTCGCGATCGCGCGGCAGCAGACATCCGCTCACGCCGCCACCTCCGCCAGTACGGCCGGACGGTCCGCAGTGAACTCTTCGACGGGCATCGACGACTCCGAACCGATGAGCAGTTCGCGCAGCAGGCGGGCGGTGCCGACGCTCAGCCCGATCCCGGCGCCCTCGTGCCCGGTGGCGTGCCAGAGATTCCCCAGCCGCGGATCCTCGCCGAGCACCGGGAGGTGATCGTCGACGTAGGGCCGGAAGCCGCCGTACGCGCGCATGATCGCGACGTCGGCGAGCGCCGGGAACAGGCGCAGCGCCTTGACCGCGATGGCGCTCAGCACGTCCGGGCGGATCGCGTCGTCGAACCCCACCCGGCGGCGGGACGAGCCGATCAGCACGGTGCCGCCCCAGGTCGACTCGACGACGGCGGAGGTCTGCAGGTCACCCGAATCGGCACCGACCGCGCCGACGTAATCGGCGTCGTACACCTTGTGCCGGACGACAGCGGGCATCGGCGTGGTCACCAGTACCTCGCCGCGGCGGGGCCGGACCGCGATCGCGGCGCCGAGAAGCGCCGACACCTGGCCCGCCCACGGGCCCGCGGCGTTCACGACGACGTCGGCCTCGATCACTTCACCGGGCACCCGGACGCCGGTGATCCGTCCGTTGTGGACGGTCGCGCCGACGGCTTCGGTGCCGGAGCGCAGCCGGGCGCCGTGACGCAGCGCGGAGCCCAGCAGGGCCAGCGCCGCGCCCGCGGGCTGGACCTGCGCGTCCTCCGGGTAGTGGAACGCGGTGGTCACCTCGCGGGTCAGCGCGGGCTCCGCGTCGGCGAGTTCCTTGGGGGACAACGGTTCCGCGCGAACACCGGTCTGCGACGCGGCGAAGGCGGTGAGAGCGCGGGCTCCGTCGTCCGTGGTGGCGACGACGATGCCGCCCTTGGGGTCGTATTCGATCGCCGCGGCGGCGCGGGCGTCTTCGTCGGCGATCTCGGCGACGACCTGTGGCCACAACGCGGTCGACAGCTTGGCGAGTTCGAGTTCGGCGCCGGGTCCCTTGTCGGAGACGAGGATGTTGCCCTCGCCGTGCGAAGTGGTTCCCCCGGCGGGACGTCCGCGGTCCACGACCACGACGTCGAAGCCCGCCACGCTCAGCTCACGGGCGCACGCGGCGCCGACGATACCCGCGCCCAGGACGACCACGCGCGTTCGGTTCATCGACCCTCCAGCGTTCGGTAAAGCGAACGATCGGAGCGTAGGTTCCGCCCCGGAGGGGTGTCAATACCCGGGGCCGGTCAGCCCTTCAGCACCGGATGCGGCCTGCCGTCGAGCCGTTCGTCGGCGCGGTACTGCAGCAGCAGGACCGAGTGCACCGGGCCGTCCGAAGCGGTGTAGCAGTGCGGCTCACGGGCGTCGAAGGCGACGTAATCCCCAGGCCCGACCTCGACGGTCTTCCCCGCCACCTCGACCAGCAGCGATCCGGTCTGCACGATGGTGTGCTCGACTCCGACGTGCCCCTGCGAACGCTGCGGCGCGTCCCCGCGGACCACCTGGTCGTACACCTCGAAGACGCCGTCACCGGCCTCGATGCGCCGCAGCGGCCGGAGATCCACTCCCTCGCCGCTGAGCACCTCGACGTCGGCGCCGCGCACCACGGTGAGCGCGCCGCCCGCCCGGTGGTCGAGCAGGTCGGAGATCGCCACCTCAAGCACCCTGGACAGGCTGAACACGGTCTCGATGGTCGGATTGCCGCCGCCGGACTCCAGCTGCGACAGCGTCGCCTTGCCGATACCCGAGCGCCGCGAGAGCTCCGACAGCGAGATGCCCCGCGCCGCCCTGGCCGCGCGCAGGTTGACCGCCAGCATGTCCCGGATCGAGGGCGTCTCGTCCTGCACCGCTTCTCCCCTGCCGTTCGTCGAACCGTACGACCTCGTTCGCTTTGCCGATCGAGTTCGCGGCCATCATGACACGCCTCCCGACGCCAGCGCACAGCCGCGGCGGATGGGGCGGAGCGATGGTGGACCGCGCGGAAACTCCATCACCAACCGGTGTGTCACCGGCGAGGCAGGTCACCCGCACCGCCGTTTCCTTCCAGCGAGGAGATTCCCGGGCACACCATTTGGTACTGACGTGGGCTGAAGGGGAGGCGGGTTCAACTGGTTGTTGCAAGTAGTGCTTTGTCGAGTGCTTGTGCTGGTGTGAGGAGGCCGAGTGTAGGGCGTGGTCGGGTGTTGAGGCGTAGGGCGATGGTGTCGCAGTGGGTTTGGGTGAGGTGGCGTAGGTCTGAGCCTTTGGGCCAGTAGTGGCGTAGCAGGCCGTTGGTGTTTTCGTTGCTGCCGCGTTCCCAGGGGCTGTGGGGGTGGCAGAAGTAGACCTGCAGGCCGGTGTCGAGGGTGAATTGGGCGTGCTGGGCCATTTCGTTGCCTTGGTCCCAGGTCAGCGATCGTTTCAGTTCGGTGGGCAGGGTAGCGATCATGCTGGTGAGCAGTTCCCGGACTTCGACGGCTTTGTGGGTGTCGGGCAGGGGGGCCAGCAGCACGAATCGGGAGTGGCGTTCGACCAGGGTGATGACCGCGCCCTGGCCGACTGCCCCGAGGAGCAGGTCGCCTTCCCAGTGTCCGGGCACGGCCCGGTCGGCGGCCTCGGCGGGGCGTTCGCTGATCGGGGTCATCCCGGCGATCCGGCCCTTGCGGCGGCTGGAGGTGCTGGTGCGTGACCGGCGCTGGTCACGGCCTGACCGCAGGTGCTCGGTGAGTTCGTTGCGTAGTTCACCACGAGTCTGGATGAACAGTGACTGGTAGATCGTCTCGTGACTCACCCGCATAGCCTGATCGTCGGGGAACAACCTCGGCAACATCAGGGAGATCAGCCGGGGTGACCAGTCCGCTTGCAGCAGACCGGTCACCACCGCCGCCAACCTACCGGCCAGCAGGTGGGTTTTCGGGCGCCGGCCGCGGTCGACGGCCAGGCGCTGGGCTCGGTCGGCCCGGTAGCGGCGAGGCCGGCCCGTGACCTTGGTGCCGGGCCGCGAGCACCGCGGTCCACCACCGCGGCGTACTTCTCGTGAAATCGTCGAGGGTGACTTACCCAGCACCTTCGCCACCGCCTCCTGGGTAAGACCTTGATCCAGACCGTTCTGGATCTTCTCCCGCTCCTCGCGCGTCAACCGGGCTCCTGGCATGACGACCTCCCTATCAGCCGCCACCACTTGCAACAACCAGTTGAAACCGCCGGACTTTCCCCGCATCACATGCGAGGAAAGTCCCCTTCACCGCGTGAGACCTGGGGAAGCGTCCTTCAGCTCCCGGCCGCCTGGACCCAGGCGGTGATCTCGTCGGCGGTCGAGGGGAAACCGCCGGAGAGCAGGTTGTACCCCGATCCGGTGACCACGACGTCGTCCTCGATCCGGACGCCGAGTCCGCGCAGCTCCGGCGGCACGGTGCGGTCGCCGGCGTGGAAGTACAGACCGGGTTCCACCGCCAGCGCCATCCCCTCGGCGAGCGTGCCCTCGCGGTACGCCGATGGATGGGCGGCGGCGCAGTCGTGGACGTCGAGCCCGAGGAAATGGCCGGTACCGCAGACGATGTACCGGCGGTGCTGCTGCCCGTCCGGCGACAGCGCTTCGTCCACCGACACCGGGAGCAGTCCCCAATCGTGCAGACCCTCCGCGAGCACGCGCAGCGCCGTCGCCTGGAACGCGCCGTAGTCCTGGCCGGGACGGACCTCGCCCAGCGCCGCGACGTGCGCCTTGTGAACGAGGTCGTAGACGTCGCGCTGCGCCTTCGTGAACTCACCGCCGACCGGGAAGGTGCGGGTGATGTCGGCCGTGTACAAGGAATCCACCTCGACGCCGGCGTCCAGCAGCAGGAGGCTGTCCTCCGTCACCCGCCCGTCGCAGCGCGTCCAGTGCAGGATCGGCGCGTGCGGCCCGGCCGCCACGATGGAGGTGTAGCCCGGTCCGGTCCCCTCGGTGCGGGCACGGCGGTCGAAGGTGCCCTGAAGCCAGCGTTCCCCGCCACCGCGGACCGCCTCCGGGAGCGCGGCCAGCACGTCGGCGAACCCGAGGGCCGTGGCGTCGACGGCGGCGCGCAACTGGCCGATCTCCCAGTCGTCCTTGATCCGGCGCAGCTCCGCGAGGACGGTCCGGAGCCGTTCACTGTGGCCGAAGCGGTACGCGTCGAGCGCGGGGTCGACCCCCGCGCCGACCAGGAAGCCCGGATTCCGTCCGCGCAAACCGTGCGGGAGGTCCTCCAGCGGACGGCATTCGATGCCGAGCGCGCTCTCGTACGCGGCCGGCCCGGCGGCGGAACCCACCCACAGCGGGCTGGTGTCGGCGTCGCCGACGAAGTCGGGCTCGTGCGCCTCGGCGGGCCGCGGGACGTACAGCGTGGCGTGGTGGCCGTCCCCCGCCGGGGTCATCACGAGGATCGCGCCCTCACGCTGACAGCCGGTGAGCCAGACGAAGTCGCTGTCGGCGCGGAAGCCGTGGAAGGTGTCGTTGGACCGCACCACGGCCCGGCCCGCCGCGAGCGCGATCCGCTGACCGGGCAGTTCCACCGACAGCCTGCCGCGATGGGCGGCGGCCGCCTCCGCGGTGCCCGCCGGCACGTCGACGATGTCGTCGGCGGGCTCCCAGCCGTCGCGGATCCAGTTCCGGAATCCCTTGGCGGCCAGCAGCGCGCGCAGATCCGGCCGGGTTCGGTCGCCGGTCATCGGCTCCCCTTTCAGGTAGTCACGGTTCTGGCCGCACCTTCGCACCGCGAACGGCCGGGCCGTAATGACCGGCGGCGATAGACTCCGCCTATGGCCCTGGAGATCCGGCACCTGCGGGCGATCTGCGCCATCGCCGAAGCGGGCAGCCTCTCGCAGGCGGCCGCCGCGCTGGGCATGTCCCAGCCGTCGCTGACCTCGCTGCTCCAGCGGCTCGAACGGCAGATCGGCGCGCCGCTGTTCGTCCGCAGCCATACCGGCGTGACCCCGACCCCGGTCGGCGAGCAGACGTTGCGCCGGGCGCTGACCCTGCTCGTGGAGTTCGACCGGTTCGAAAGCGACCTCCTCGGCGCGCTCGGCGACGGACCGGTCCGGCTCGGATCGTCCCAAATGGACTGTCTGCCCACCTTCGTCGAACGGCTGGACGACGCGCTGCCGGGGCTGGACGTGACCGTCCACGTCGAACCCTCCAGCACGGTGCTGGCGCAGGCGCTGGCCCGCGCGACGCTCGACATCGCCGTCATCGCCATGTCCGACGACCAGGAAGTGCCGCTGGCGAAGCATCTCGGGCACCGGGTGCTGTTCTCGTGGGTGCCCGTGTTCGTCGGCCTCCCCGCGAAGCACCCGCTCGCCGGCGGGTTCGAAGTCGACCTGGCGGACCTTGCCGGCGAAGCGTGGATCGGGCCGCCCGGCCCCGAGGACGGCTCGCTGACGTCGCTGCGCGCGGCGACACATCGCGCCGGGTTCACGCCGCGGATCCGGTTCGAATACCCGAACGGCGGTGGACGGCACCTGATCGCAGCCGGGCAGGCGGTGCAGCTCGTCGAACCCACCGCACCCGAACTGCCCGGCATGGTCGTCCGGCCGTTGAAGGGCGACCCCATGCGGATGCGGCTGGTGCTGGCCTGGCGCAAGGAACGGCTGACATGGGACCAGGCGGAGAACGTGTACCGCGCGGTGATGACGTCGTACACGCGGCACGCGATGGCGTCGGCCCCGTTCCGGACGTGGTGGGAGCGGCGGCGGAGCACCCGGTCGTGGGACGGGCTCGTGGACTTCTTCCGAAGTCTGTAACCCGATCCCGCCTCGCCGCGATTGACCCCGTACCGGGCGAACGGAGACGGGAGAAGATGACGCAACGGCTGTGGCTGGGACTGGCGGTCGTCTACGCGTGCACCGCGGTGATCCAGCTCTACCTCCTCGCCAGCACCGGTGCCGTCTGGGCCGGGACCCTCACCGCGGTCGGCTTCGCGGCGGCGCTCCTGTGCGTTCTCGCCGCCTGGAAGTCCTCCGACCGAAAACGGGGCGATACCAGGGAAATCGACTCACCCCGGTCCTAGCTACCCGGGATACGGGACGGCCCACGGCTCCTCTTCGAGCGCGACCGCGTTGGCGACGTTGGCGATCGTCCGGTACCAGCCGGCCAGCACGAGGAGTTCCAAGAGCAGCGGCGCCGGGAAGTGTTCGGTGAGCGCGGCCCACGTGTCGCCGGAAACCGTTGCGGTGTCGTGGAGTTCGTCGACGGCGCGGATCAACGCACTATGCCGCTCCGACCAGACGGGATGCCCGGAGTCACCCGACACGGTCGCTTCGAGCTGCTCCGGCGTCAAACCGACCACCGGCGCGAAAACCGCGGCGTGGACACCCCATTCGTAGCGGCATCCGGACCGGGCGGTCACCCGCGCGATGACGATTTCCCGGTCCAGCGCGGGTAATCCGCCGTGCGCGAGCAGACCGGCGCCCAGGACGCGCATCCGCGATGCCAGCTCGGGATGTAGCTGCAGCAGGCGGAAGAGCGCCAGCGGCTCCCGCGCCACCCCGGGCGGCATCCATTTACGGAGAGCCTGTTCGACGTCCGCCTCGTACGGCGGGGTGAGTGGCGCGATCCGGGCCATGACCACCTCCCATGCTTCGATTTCAGAACCACTATGCTGCTTCGAAAGTCGAAGCACAAGGGGGTGTCATGCCCGGCGAACCGATCCCGCGGCCCGGGCGGCCGGTCCGCGGCTCCGAAACCGGCCGTCCGCTCATGGCCGCGCTCGACCTCCTGGGACGCCGGTGGACCCTGCGGGTGATCTGGGAACTGCGCCAGGGTGAGGTCGGCTTCCGCGAGCTCCGGCGCCGTTGTGAACTCATGTCTTCGAGCGTGCTCGCCACCCGCCTCGCCGAGCTCACCGAAGCCCGCATCGTCGAGACCGGCGGGGAGGGCTATCGCCTGACACCATTGGGCGAACGACTCCTCGACGCGTTGCACCCGCTCGAAAAATGGGGCCTCGCCTGGGAAAAGGTGTTACGCGAGTGACCATGCACGATCAGGTATCCCACTGTTCACCGCATCCGGTCTTGCCACCTGCGGTGAGCGGCGTACGGTGAGAAGTACGTGAGGTTGAGTCCACCAGCCCGCGCGAACGACCCGCATGTCCGCGGCCCAGCACCTTCACAGGGCGACGCGGCGGCGAGTTGACTTGTGCAGCAGCTGTGCAGGCTTTCCCGTTGTCCGTCTCGTCCCGGCTATCCGGGAGACAGCATCATGACCGAACGCATTCCGTACACGCGGAGCAGCCGCGACGGCCCCTCCTTTCGCGCCGGCCTCCACCTGACCATTCCGCGCCCGCGCCCCACGGCCGAGAACCTGTTGCGGGTTCGGCGGATCCGCTGGAACGAGGACCTGCTCGTCGTCGCCGCGGCCGGGGAGATCGACCTCGCCACCGCGGGACGCCTGGAACGCGCGCTTTCGGGCCGCCTGCCCGCCGCCACGGTGCTCGACCTCAGCGAAGTCGGCTTCCTCGGTGTCGCCGGGCTACGGGTCATCGAATCCGCCGCGGCCCGCGCTCGCTCCGAACACCGCACGACCGGGGTGGTCACGGACGCCCGGCCGGTACTGCGCCTGCTGCAGCTGTTCGGCGTCGACAGCCATATCCCCGTGTACCGGCACCTCGACCACGCGATCCTCGAAGTGCCGAACCGCTGAGCCGCCGCCCGGTCAGGATCCGGCGAGCGGCAGGAGCGTGGACAATCCCGTCTTCGAAGCCAGCCGCCGGATCGTGGGCGACGGCAGGAAACTCAGGTCGACCCCCTGCGTGCTGCACCGGTCGTTGATCCTGACCAGGGTCGCCAAACCCGTGGAATCGCAGAACTCCACGCCTTCGAGGTCGACCACGAGCTTGCCCGGCGCGGGCTCCAGCGCCTCCTCGAAGGTCTCCTTGAGATCCTCGGAGGTCGTCAGATCGATCTCCCCCGCCACCGCGATGACGACCTCGGCGCCATCGGGCCTGGCGACGGTCACCGAGAACGGGACCTCCCGGATTTCGCCGTGTCCGCTCGTCACCGTCATCCACCCCTCACGATCGGTACGCGACAGTCTCGAACATATCCGATGGAGCCGCCCGCTCGCGCGGCACTCATGTCCCGATGCCCGGCGGTGCCTTAGCCTTGTCGGTGGATCCGGCGGTCGTGGACCGCGGCGGACGACGAGGAGAAGCTTCGTGATGCCGATCGACGAGCCGGTGCGCGACGGCACCGACGAGCTGGTCCTCGAGGTCGCCGCGGTCGCCGCGCAGGCCGCCGCGCTGCGGGACGTCCTGGCGGAATGGGCCCTCGGACGGGGCCTTCCCCGCGAGCTGGCCGAAGATCTCAAGCTCACCGCCTACGAAGCGATGACCAACGTCGTCAAGCACGCGTACCCCGACGGCACCGAGGGCAACGTCATGAAGGTGACCGCCGCCCACGACGACGGTCACCTCAGCATCAGCGTCGCCGACGAGGGCCGCTGGCGCGACGGACGTCGCCCGGACGGCGGGCGCGGCCTGCCGATCATCCGCGCCTTCGCGCCGGAGGCGACGGTGACGAGCACGCCGACCGGGACCGTCGTCCGGCTCGCCTGGCCCTGCCCTTCCGCCTGACCGGGCTCGGCCCGGGCCGGCGGGTCTTCACGAACGTCGCACCGCGTGCGCGGCCCAGCGCCCGTTGATGCGATGGACCTCGACGTCCCGTTCGTAACAGGCGGAAAGCCCCTCCCCGGTGAGGACCTCATCGATCGGGCCCGCGCCGGTGACCTTGCCGCGACGCACCATCAGGGCGTGCGTGGCCGTCGCCGGGATCTCCTCCAGATGATGCGTCACGGTGACCGTCGCCAGCTCCGGTTGCGCCAGCGTCAGGTTCTCCAGCGCCATCAGCAGATCCTCGCGGCCGGGCAGGTCGAGACCGGCGAACGGCTCGTCCAGCAGGAGCAGCAGCGGGTCGGCCATGAGCGCCCTGGCGAGCCGGACCCGGGCACGCTCGCCCTGCGAGCAGACGCGCACGGGCCGGTCGCGCAGTTCGGTGCAGCCGACCAGTTCGAGCAGTTTCGCCGCCCGGTCCCGGACCGCGTCGTCGTAGCGGTCCCACAGCGGCAGCACGCTTCCGCTGAACCCGGTCATCACCACCGTGTGCGCGTCGTGGTTCTCCGCGTCCGGCAGCCGCTGGTTCGCCCCGACGAAGCCGATATGCGTCCGCACGTCACGCAGGTCGACCGCGCCCATCCGGTGGCCGAGCACGACGGCCGTCCCCGCGCTGGGGAACCGCTGGGTCGAGGCCACCGAAAGGATCGTGGACTTCCCGGCCCCGTTGCGGCCGAGGACCACCCACCGCTGGCCGTAGTCCACCCGCCAGCAGACGTCCGACACCAGTGGCACGCGGCCGACATGGACCTCGACCCCGGACAGTTCCACCGCCGGTCCGTCGAGGTTCGGCTGCACGAAGACGGGTTTGGTCACGCGGTTCATGATCGCAGGACGGGGGCCCGGGGCCCGGCCGGGGTCCGATCATCGGACGACGTCGTAGACCAGCTTCTGGATCCCGTTGCCGTAGGCCTCGCTCTCGACGAGCTTGAGGTTCTGCTTGTCCTTGTCGGTGTCGCCGAACAGCTTCTTGCCCGCGCCGAGCAGGACCGGGAACAGCAGCAGGTGGTAGCGGTCGATCAGCCCGGCGTCGGCGAGGTTCCGGTTCAGTTCCGCGCTGCCGTGGATGATGATCGGCCCGCCCTCGGTCTCCTTCAGCTTCGCGACGTCGTCGAGCGAACGCAGGATGGTGGTCTCACCCCAGTTGCCGACGAGGTCCTCCTCCCGCAGCGTGGTCGAGACGACGTACTTCGGCATCGCGTTGTACTCGGCGAACTCCTCCGTCATACCGGGCCACACCGGCGAGAACGCCTGGTAGCTGACCCGGCCCATCATCATCGCGGTGGCCTCGCCCTGCTCACGCCCCTTGAGCTCGTAGGCCGCTTCGTCGAACTCGATACCGTCGAAGGTCCAGCCGGAGTTGCGGTAGCCCGGCTCTCCGCCGGGCCCTTCGACGACGCCGTCGAGCGAGACGAACGCGGTGGCGATCAGGGTGCGCATCTGGTTCTCCTTGGTCGTTCTCAACTGCTTTCGACACTGCGTCGTCCGGGGAACGACGGATTCGACACCGCGCCGGAGAAAAGTTTCAGCCTTCGGCGTCGCGGACGAGCAGGGCGATCTGCACCCGGTTCTCGACGCCGAGTTTCGCGAGCATGCTGCTCGTATGCGCCTTCACCGTAGCGACGGTGATGTCCAGCCTCCGCGCGACGTCGGTGTTGGACATGCCCTCCGCGATGGCGTTCGCGGTCTCGCGTTCGCGATCGGTCAGAGTGGCCAGCAGGTCGCGGGCGGTCTCCCGGGACGCCCGGCGCGCATCGGACGAGTGCGGCCCGGTGGCCGCGGCGATCAGCCGGGACGTCGCGGCGGGCGAGAGCGCGGGTTCGCCGGTCGCGACCGTCCGGATGGCCGCGAGGAGCCGGGGCGGCGGCGTGTCCTTGAGGAGGAACCCGAGCGCCCCGACGCGCAGCGCGCCTAGCACCATCTCGTCCGAGTCGAACGTCGTGAGCACCAGGATCCGGGGCGGTTCCGGCAGCCGGAGGATCTCCTCGGTCGCGCTCAGCCCGTCGCGCCCGGGCATCCGCACGTCCATCAGGACGACGTCGGGGCGCTGCTCCCCCACCACGGTCACCGCCGCGTCGCCGTCGGCGGCCTCGCCGACCACGACCAGGTCGGGTTCACCGTCGACGATGAGCCGCAGCGCCATCCGAACCAGGTGCTCGTCGTCGACGAGGACGACCCGCACCCGCTCGTTGTCCATTCACTCGCTCCCTTCGCGGATCGGCCACGGCAACCGCGCGGTGAGGACGAATCCGCCACCCGGTTCCGTGTGGTGGCCCAGTTCGCCGCCTGCCAGCCCGACCCGCTCAGAGAGGCCGAGCAGCCCGAAACCCGAGGCGGGCGGCCCCGCGACCGCCCGCGCCGCGCCGGAATCCCGGATCGTCGCCCGCACGCCGTCCCCGGCTTCCCCCTCGACGGTGACGGCCACTCTCGCACCCGGCGCGTGTTTGCCCGCGTTCGTCAGGCCTTCCTGAACGACCCGGTAGACGGTTCTCGCGATCGCGTCGGGTGGCTCACCCGGGATCGAGGCCGTCAAAGTGACGTCCAGCCCCAGTGCGCGCGCGTCCGCGACCAGTGCCGGCAGATCCGCGAGCGAAGGCTGCGGTGGCTCCAGCTCTTCGGGGCTCGCTCTCAGCACGCCGAGGACGTCCCGCAGCTCCTCCAGCGCCTGATGGGAGCCGTCGGCGATCCCGCGGGCCAGCTCCGCGACCTGGTCGGCGGGCAGATCCGGACGGTGCCCCAGCACTCCCGCCTGCATCGCGACCAGCGAGACCCGGTGCGCGAGGACGTCGTGCATCTCGCGGGCGATCCGGTGCCGCTCCATGATCCGTGCCTCGGCCGCCCTCGCGGCCTGCTCCCGTTCGGCGCTTTCGACCTGTTGCCGCAGGGAGCGCACCTCTTCCCGGCGCGCCCCGATCGCGGCGCCGACCGCCACCACGATGCCCACCAGCAAGGTGGGGAGGCTGATCACCAGCCACAACGGCCCCGGCGCCTCGCGTTGCGGGTAGAGGCCGGCGGTCAGCACTGCGGTAAGCACCGACAACGCCGCCACGACCGCCGTTTCGGCGGGCCGCCGACGGGTGGCGAGCGAACAGAGCGACAGCAACGCCGCGCCGGCCGCCAGCACCGAAGCCATCGAGGCGAGGGCGACCGCGGTCGTGATCACGACCGGGAAGCGACGGCGCCACAGCAGCGCGACCAGGCAGGCGAGGGCGATCAGCGGATCGCCGGTGATCAGCCAGTCGACCCTCGGCCCCGCCGCGCCCACCGGCAGCTGCGACGCCGTGACGAGCCAGAGCAGCACGCCGAGTCCGGCCGCGGCGAGCAGGCGCCAGGCCTCTCCCCACAGCCGGAGGGGCGGCCGCGCGACGGCGTCGGTGATCACCGGCCCATCATGGTCGACCCGCTCGCGGCGGCGCAGCCGGACACAGGACGACCCGGGGCTCGACTTTGGTCGGAGGCCACGCGCGACGCGCTGCCGATGTGCTCCCCGATCGCGCGGGCGAAGCTGGGAGCCGACCGAGGACCAGGAGGTAGGAAGCATGACCAAGGGCGGCTATCTGGGGCTGCAGATCGTCGGGATGGTGGCCATCGCCGTCTTCGCGCAGGCCGCCATCCGCAGCCTTTTCGATCATTCCGCGACCCAGTTGTGGGGCGCGTTCGACTGGGTACCCGGTGACTGGGGCGGCAGGTTGCTTGTGTTCCTGCTGCTCGTGGCCGCGGGAACGGTACTGGCGGGCTGGGCTCATGATCGCGGCAAGCAAGCGCCCCGCTAGGAGGACGCCGGTCCGCTAGTATCCGCAGCCGGGCGTTTTCCGTCTACATCGGACGGAACGCGGGGTCTGGTCGACGGCGGGAGAACGCATGGCGGACGGAGTTGGCTCGCTTGCGGGGTGGTCCGCCGATCCCACCGAAGTGACCAGCTACGTGGGCCGCGACGCCGAGACCGGTGAAGCGCGGCGCCTGCTGAACGCGTCGTCGCTGGTCACGCTGACCGGGCCGGGTGGTGTGGGCAAGACGCGGCTGGCGTGGCGCGTCGCCGCGGCCCACCACGAGGCGACCGGCGACGAGGTCGCGTTCGTGTCGCTGGCCGAGCTGAGGGAACCGGCGTTGCTCGTACCGACCGTGGCGAACGTCCTCGGCTTCGGTGACCGCTCGGCGAAACCGGCCATCGAGGTGGTCGTCGAGGCGCTTCAGGCGAGCCGGTTGCTGCTGGTGCTGGACAACTGTGAGCATCTGGTCGACAGCTGCGCCTGGTTCGCCGACACCGTCGTCAGGGCCTGCCCTCAGGTGACCGTGCTGGCCACGAGCAGGCAGTCGCTCGGGGTGGCGGGTGAACGCGTCCTGCCGGTGCCGCCGCTGGCGATCCCGGAGCAGGGCGACTCGTTCGAACGCGTGACGAACGACGAGTCCGTGCGGCTGTTCGTGGACCGCGCGACCGCGGTCGCGCCGTCGTTCCGGCTCACCGAGTCCGACACCGAACCGCTGATCCGGCTGTGCCGCAGGCTCGACGGGCTGCCGCTGGCCATCGAGCTGGCGGCCGTCCGCGCGCGGGCGTTGTCCCTGCGCCAGCTTGCCGACCGCCTCGACCGGCAGTTCTCCGTGCTCACGAAGGACCGGCGGGGACGGCCGGAGCGGCACGAGACCATGCGGGCCCTCATCGACTGGAGCCACGACCTGTGCACGGGGCCCGAACGGCTGCTGTGGGCACGCGCGTCCGTGTTCTCCGGCAGCTTCGACCTCGACGCCGCCGAACAGGTCTGTTCCGGCGGCGAACTGCCGCGCGAACGGGTACTCGAAGTCGTCGACGGGCTGCTCGACAAGTCCATCCTGCTGCGCGAGGAATACCCCGGCGGCGTGCGGTACCGCATGCTGGAATCGGTGCGCGAGTACGGCGTCGACCGGCTCAGCGAGACGGGCGGGACGGCGGAGTTCCGCAAACGGCACCGGGACTGGTTCGCCGAACTCGCCTGCCGGTACGCCACCGAATGGCTGGAGACCGATCAGCTCGGCTGGATCGGACGGCTGCGCCGCGAGCACGCGAACCTCCGGGTCGCCCTCGACTACTGCACCGGCGCTCCCGAGGACGCGATCATCGGGCTGCGGATGCTGCGCGACGTCAAGGAGTTCTGGATCTTCCGCGGGCTGAACACCGAGGGCCGGATGTGGGTCCGCCGTCTCGACGAGGCCGCGCCGCCGGGTGTTCCCGAGCGGGCACACGTGCTGTGGCTTTCCGGTTTCCTGGCCCTGGTGCAAGGAGACCTGCCCGCCCACCGCTCCATGCTGGAGAGGGCGTCCGCCGAAGCCGAGACCAGCGGCGACGAACTCGCCGCCGCGTACGTGCTCCACGTCCGTGCCTACGCCGCGCTGATCGGCAACGACATGGCCGAGGCGTCGCGCCTGTTCGGCACGGCCATCGACCTGTTCCGCACCCACGGCGACGAAGGCGCGGACCTCTGGGCGAGCTACAACCACGGGCTGGCCATCTGGCTCAACGGCGACATCGACCGCGGCCGGGCGGTACTCGCGGAAGCCGTCGAGCGCTGCGAGCGCCGGGGTGAGGTCTTCTGGCGGGGCTGGGCACTGTGGTCGCGCGCGGCCGCCGAGTACCTCCAAGGTGATCTCGCGGTGGCGAGCCGCTGTTGCGAGCAGGTCCTCCGCCTGCACGCCCGGGTGGACGACCGGGTCGTCGTCGGGTTCACGCTCACCGTGCTGGCCGGCTGCGCCGCCCGCACGGGACGGCCCAACCGGGCCGCGATCCTGCAGGGCGCCTCGATGAACGTCTGGCGCACGGTGGGCGCCTGGCCGACGCGGTACGAGGCGTTCACCGAACCGCTGCTCGCCGACACCGAGACCGTGACCGCCGCGCTGGGCTGGGAGGTCGCGGTCAAGGAGTTCACCGACGGCGCCGCGATGCCCACCCGGGACGCCATCGCGTACGCCCTCGAAGAACGGTCGCCCGAACCGCGGAACCAGGCCGCGCAGGTGCTCACCAAACGCGAGACCGAGATCGCGCACGTGGTCGCCGAGGGGCTGACGAACCAGGAGATCGCCGACCGGCTCGGCATCGCCCGGCGGACGGTGGACACCCATATCGACCACATCCTCACCAAACTCGGCTACTCCAACCGCGTCCAGGTCGCCACGTGGGTGACCCGGGCCGCGGAATCCGCCTGACGCCTCACGCCACCTTCATCGGGGCCGCCTGCCGTCCCGGTTCGGGCGTGAGCAGCTCCGCGCGCAAGGCGATCCTCAGGTCCAGCCGCGCCTGCGGATCGTCGAGCCGAGCGCCGAACAGGACCCGGAGACGGCGCAGGCGGTTGCGCACCGTCTGCGGGTGGACGCCGAGGTTGTCCGCGATCTCGGGCGCCCCGCCGCGGGCGGAGAGCATGGCGTCGAGGGTTTCGGCGAGTTTGGCGCGCTCGTTCGCGGGCAGGCCGTCGATCGGGGCGAGGCTGCGCTCGACGAGCGCGGTCGTCAGCACCTCGTCGGCGAAGAGCCAGTGTGTGGTCAGGTGGTCCGACCAGCGCACGAGCGGGCCGTCCTCGATCACCTCACGCCGGACCAGCTCCAGGGTCCGGCGTGCCCACCGCAGGGACACGGCGGCCTCGGCGGGCGCCACCGCCGGCCCGACCGCCGCCCGCGTCCCCGCCAGGACGCCGCCGATCTCGATGTCGTCCGGCACGAGCAGATGCGGGTACTCGCCGGTGAGGTCGGCCAGCACCTCCGGGCCGAACGAGGCGCGGACCGCGCCGGGCTCCGCGGCGACGGCCACCACCCGGGCGGGCGGCACCCAGCCCGCCTCCGCCGCGAGCCCCGCCCACTTCGACGGCGGGCGCCCGCTCAAGATCTCCCTCAGCAGGTCTTGCCGCACTTCGGCGACCGACGGCGTGTGCGCCGCGCGGTAGGCGGCGGTGGACAGCCGGATCAGGACGTCCGCGCAGCGGAGCAGGGCCTCCACCCCGGTGTCCATCAGCGCCGATCCGGCCCCGGGCTGACGGGACAGCGAGGCCAGCGCGGGCAGGGCGGCCCGGCCCGCCGAGTGGTAGGCGCGAGTGAGCCGCTCCAGTTCCTTGCCCGCCGCGTATTCGGCGACGCCGACCCGGCGGAAGGCGTCCGCCCCCGCCGCGATGCCCAGGTTCGTCCCGTCATGCTCCAGTACCGAGGCGACGAACTCCGTGGCTCGCGCGTCGAACAGTGGCGCGTGCTCCGGCAGCGAGTGCCGGATCCCGTCGACGACCACGCGGGCGATCACGAGGGCGGCGGTACGGGCGGGGGCGTGGGACGCGGTCAGGGTCATCATCGACCTCCGGAGCAGCGGGAATCGTCGGGCCGCCGAGTCTGCTACTCCGGAGTAGCGGGGCACATCGGGTGAATTACGTACTCGCCCCTCTTAGCCCTACGCATCACCCGTTCGTGACGCCCCTACCGAAGTACATGAAGGCCCCCTTCCTGTACCTAGGCGCAAGGAAGGGGGCCTTCATGTACTTCAGCCGCTACTCGCAAACAGCGCCGTGCGCGGCGCTGCGGACGACCTTGGCGTACTTGCCGAGCACTCCGCGCGTGTACGCCGGGGGCTTGGGAGTCCAGCCCTCCTTGCGCGCCTCGATGTCGTCGATCTCGACCTCCAGTGTCCGGTTCGCGACGTCGAGGGTGATCGGGTCGCCGTCGCGCACGAACGCGATCGGCCCGGCGTCGACGGCCTCCGGGGCGATGTGGCCGACGCAGAGCCCGGTCGTGCCGCCGCTGAACCGGCCGTCGGTGATGAGCAGGACGTCCTTCCCGAGTCCGGCGCCCTTGATCGCGCCGGTGATGGCGAGCATCTCCCGCATCCCCGGCCCGCCCTTGGGGCCTTCGTAGCGGATGACGACGACGTCCCCGGCGACGATCCGGCCCTGGGCGAGCGCGTCGAGGGCGGCCCGCTCGCCGTCGAACACCCGCGCGGTGCCGGTGAACGTCGATTCGTCGAAGCCGGCCGACTTCACCACCGCGCCTTCGGGCGCCAGCGATCCCTTGAGGATGGTCAGCCCGCCGGTCTTGTGGATCGGGCGGTCGAGCGGGCGGATGATCTCGCCGTCGACCTCGGCGGGGGCGATGCCTTCGAGGTTCTCCGCCATGGTCTTGCCGGTCACGGTGAGCACGTCGCCGTGCATGAGCCCGGCGTCGAGCAGCGCCTTCATCACCACGGGGATGCCGCCGACCTTGTCGACGTCGTTCATCACGTACTTCCCGAACGGCTTCAGGTCGCCGAGGTGCGGGACCTTGTCCCCGATCCGGTTGAAGTCGTCGATGCGCAGATCGACCTCCGCCTCGCGCGCGATCGCGAGCAGGTGGAGGACGGCGTTGGTCGAACCGCCCAGCGCCATCACGACGGCGATGGCGTTCTCGAACGCCTCCATGGTCATGATCTGCCGCGCGGTGATGCCCTGGCGGAGCATCCCGACGACGGCTTCCCCCGACCGGTGGGCGAACCCGTCACGGCGCCTGTCGACGGCGGGCGGAGCGGCCGACCCGGGCAGCGACATGCCGAGCGCCTCGGCGACCGACGCCATCGTGTTGGCGGTGTACATCCCGCCGCAGGCGCCTTCGCCGGGACAGATCGCGCGTTCGATCCTGTCCACTTCGGCGCGGCTGATCTTCCCCGCCAGGCAGGCGCCGACGGCTTCGAAGGCGTCGATGATCGTGACGTCCCGGCCGTCCACCTGACCGGGCATGATCGAGCCCGCGTAAAGGAAGACCGAAGCGAGATCGAGCCGCGCCGCCGCCATCAGCATGCCCGGCAGGGATTTGTCGCAGCCCGCCAGCAGCACGGAGCCGTCCAGCCGCTCGGCCATCATCACCGTCTCGACCGAATCGGCGATCACCTCGCGGGACACCAGCGAGAAGTGCATTCCCTCGTGGCCCATGGAAATGCCGTCGGACACCGAGATCGTGCCGAACTCCAGCGGGTAGCCGCCGCCCGCGTGCACGCCGTTCTTGACCGCCTTGGCCAGCCGGTCGAGCGACAGGTTGCACGGCGTGATCTCGTTCCACGAGGACGCCACCCCGATCTGCGGTTTGGCGAAGTCGTCGTCGCCCATCCCGACCGCGCGGAGCATGCCGCGGGCCGCCGCGCGCTCCAGGCCGTCGGTCACGTCGCGCGAACGAGGCTTCAAATCCGGCTGGTCTTGCGGCATCGGGGCACCTTCCTTCGTGGCGGGACACCGGGCACGCTGCCAACCCGGCGCGCCCGGCGCAACTCACCGCTCCGCGGAGATCGGAGCCGCTGGCTACTGACACGTCGTTCCGATACCTTCGACGGGGAACCCGCACGGACGGAGTCCTGATGTTCGCACTCAAGACCGCTCCCTTCCGGTACAAGGCGGAGGCGATCGCCAAACCGGTCACCCGCTGGAGCATCGGCCACGCCATCCCCCGCGTCGCCCTGCGGGTCGCGGCGCGCCGGGGCGATCTCCAGGGCAGGCTGTCGGTCGAAGCGAGCGGCGGGGCGGACCTGAGCGGACTGTTCGACGAGATCCGCTCGCACGGCGCCATCGCCACCACCCGGGTCGGGCACGTCAGCACCCGGCATTCGGCGTGCAAGGAGGTACTGACCAGCGACGCGTTCAAGACCGTGCGGTTCGTCCCCGACAACCCGCTGCTCAACCGGCTGGTCGCATGGTCGTCGTCCGGGCTGATCCACCCGATCGAGCCGCCGTCGCTGCTCGCCAGCGAACCGCCCGACCACACGCGCTACCGGAAGCTGGTCACCCGCGTCTTCACCGCCCGCGCCGTCGAGCAACTGCGGGAGCGCACGCAGGCGATCACCGACGAACTGCTCGACGGCCTCGACCCGGCGGATCCCGTCGACCTCATCGAGCGGTACTGCGGGCTCCTGCCGGTCACCGTGATCAGCCAGATCCTCGGCGTCCCGCCGGAAGAACGCGACAAGGTGCTCGCGCTGGGCGGCGCCGCGGCCCCGAGCCTCGACCTCGGCCTGCCGTGGCGGACCTTCCGGACGGTGGAGGCGACGCTCGCCGAGTTCGACTCGTGGCTCACGCTGCACCTGGAGAAACTGCGGAAGAAGCCGGGCGACAACCTGCTCAGCAAGCTGATCGCCGCCCGCGAGGACGGCGTCGGCCTGACCGAGCGGGAACTCAAGGCGACCGCTGGACTCGTGCTGGCGGCCGGCTTCGAGACGACCGTCAACCTCCTCGGCAACGGCATCGCCCTGCTCACCCGGCACCCGGGCGAACTCGCGAAACTGCGGGCGAACCCGGACCTGTGGAGCAACGCCGTCGACGAGATCCTCCGCTACGACCCGCCGGTGCTGCTCACCGGCAGGCTTTCCGCGCGGGACACCGAGATCGGCGGGGCGCGGATCGAGCGCGGCGCGATCGTCACCACCGTGCTCGCGGGTGCCAACCGGGACCCGGAGATCTTCGACGACCCCGCCACTTTCGACGTCGAACGGGCGAACGCGCGGGATCACGTGTCGTTCGGCGCGGGGCGGCACTATTGTCTCGGCGCTTCGCTGGCGAGGATGGAAGGCGAGATCGGGCTGCGGTCGATCTTCGAGCGCTTCCCCGGCCTGCGGCTGCTCGACGGTGCGCGCCGGCGCGAGACCCGGATCCTGCGCGGCTTCGAGACCCTTCCCGCCTCGCCCGGCTGACTCGTGAGTGGTAAAGACGGTTCTAACCGTCCTTACCACTCACGAGAGGCGACGGAATGGCTTCAGCGGTGCTTTCGGTGCTGGACACCTCCCCCATCGTCGAAGGCTCGACACCGCGCGAAGCCCTGCTCAACACCGTCGATCTCGCGCGGCTCGCCGAAGACCTCGGCTACCACCGTTACTGGGTTCCCGAGCATCACGGCATGCGTGGCGTCGCCAGTTCCGCGCCCGCGGTCCTCATCTCCCACCTCGCGAACGCCACGAAACGCCTCAGGGTCGGCGCGGGCGGTGTCCTGCTGCCGAACCACCCGCCGCTCGTCGTGGCGGAACAGTTCGGGACGCTGGCCGCCTTGCATCCGGGACGGATCGACCTCGGGATCGGCCGCGCGCCGGGCGGTTCGAAGGCGGCCTCCGCGGCGGTCCGTCCACAAAGGACGAAGGACTTCGGCGAGCAACTGACCGAACTCCAGTACCACCTGAACCCGCCCGAGGACGCCGAGGTGAAGGCGATCCCCGTCCTCGGCGGCAACGTGCCGGCGCTCTGGTTGCTCGGCCGCTCTCCCGAAAGCGCCGCGCTGGCGGCGGAACACGGGCTGAAGTACGCCTTCGCGCACCATCTGGCGCCGGACGCGCCGGTCGAGGCCGATCTGGTCAGCGTCTCCGTCATCGCGGCCGAGGACGACGAACGCGCCGAGTGGCTCGCGGGTTCGACCCGGCTGAAGGTGCTCAGCCGGATCCGCGGCCACCGCATCCGCCTGCCCAGCCCCGAGGACGCGGCGGCTTTCCCTTACACCGCGGACGATCGCGCGGAGATCGCGAAACGCTCCGGCGCCGTGCTCACCGGCAGCCCGGAGACGCTCATCCCGAAACTGCGGCGGATCCTCGACGAGACGAGGTCCGGCGAACTCATGGTGACCACGCCGCTCTACCACCACGCCGACCGCCGCCGTTCCTACGAACTGGTCGCCTCGCTGGCCGGACGCCTCATGGCGTGTTCGAACAGGTCCGCCAGCTCGCGCGCGTAGACCGCCACCCCGGTGTCCGGCCGGGCCATCAGCTCGGCGGGGGTGGCCTCCATCGCGGCGAGCACCGACACGGCCATGACCCGCGGCGAGAACTCCCGCAGCTCCCCCTCCCGCTGCCCTTCCCGGAACATGTCCTCCAGTTCCGCCAGCGTCTTCGCGTTCTGCTCTTCGAACCAGCTCCGCGCGGCCTCGGCATCCCTTGACGCCGCGGCGATCTGGCCGATCGCGATCATTTCCTTCGGCCGCTCGGCGGAATAGAACACGAACCCCTCGATCAGGGCGCGCAGCGCGGCGGCGTAGCTCTCGGCGCCCTCGGCCCGCGCGCCGAGTGCCTGGTCGATCGAGGTGTGCACGGTCAGCATGACCTGCTTCATCAGCTCTTCGCGTTTGACGAAGTGGTACGTGATCAGCCCGGGGCTGATCCCCGCCCGCCGCGCGATCTGCACGAACGACGCCTTCGCGTAACCGATCTCGGCGATGGTCTCGATGGTCGCCGAGACGATCTGCGCGCGCCGCGCCTCCTCGATGAACGAACGCCGCTCCTGGCCGCCCGGCTCATTTTCTGGTTGCATGAACAGTAGCCTAGTTGAGCAACTAGCGAGGGGACAGTCATGATCAGTCGCAAGACGTTCTTGAAATCCGTCGCGGGAGCGGTGGCGGTCACGAGTCTCGGCGGGGGCATGGCCGAGGCGGCGGGCAAACCTCGACGGCTGCGAGGTGGGGTCGCCTACGACGCCGGCGTCCTGCACGCCGCGGGCGAACCACTGAGCCGGGTGCGCTGGAGTAGAGGCCAGCTGGAGCGAGAGATCGCGGTGATCGCCGACGAGCTGCGCTGCCCGTCGATCACCGCGTTCGGCACCGACGTCGGCAGGCTCGCCGAGACGGCGTCCACCGCGCTACGCCGCGGGTTGGAGGTCTACGTCCAGCCCCGCCTCTACGACCACCCCCAGGATCAGGTCCTCGACCATCTGGCCGAAGCCGCCAGGCAGGCGGAGCGGCTTCGCCACGGTGACGACGTCAAGTTCGTGACCGGATGCGAACATCTCCTCTTCACCCCCGGCATCGTGCCCGGGGAGACCTACCTGGAGCGGATCGCGAACATGGCCACGATCCCGCCGGAGGAATGGCCGAAGATCATGGACCGGCTCGCCGATTTCCTCGCACGGGCGGCCGACGTCGCACGCCGGAACTTCCGCGGCCGGATCACCTACGCCTCGATCGGCGGCGCGGAGCCGGTCGACTGGACCCTGTTCGACATCGTCGGAATCGACTACTACCCGTACTTCGCCACGGATGCCGAGTACACAAAGGACCTCGCCCAGTACCGGCGGTGGAACAAACCGGTGATGGTGCTGGAGTTCGGTTCGTGCACCTTCACCGGCGCCGCCCAGGCCGGCGGGATGGGCTGGGACATCATCGACTACGAACAGCTCCCGCCCCGGATCAAACCCGGCCATGTGCGGGACGAACGCGAACAGGCCGACCACCTCGCCCGCCTGCTGCACGTGTTCACCGAGGCGGGCCTGCGGGGCGCGCACGTGTACACCTTCATCGCGCCGGACCTGCCGCATCGTCCCGACCGGCCGGAGTTCGATCTCGACATGGCCTCGTACAGCCTGGTGAAAACCTTGCGCGCACGGCAGGACGACGACAATTCGCCGTACCGGTTCGAGCGCAAGCTGTCCTTCGGCGCGCTCGCCCGGCACAACCGCGGGTAAGCGGGCATTTTTACCGGACCAGCGACGGAAACCGGCCAGTAACCTCACGGCCGTGACGACGGATCGCGAAGGCAAGGAAGCCCCGGAGCTGCCCGCCTTCACGGTCATCGGCGGCCTTCTGGGCTTCTTCATGACCGTCCTGGTCCTGATCGGCCCGGCCCTGCTCTGGATCAGCACCCGCTTCGCGCCCGGCGATGACGACCGCCTGGTCGTCATCGCCATGGGCGCCGTGTTCACGCTCGGCGGGCTGGGCACCGTCGGATCGCATCTCCGGCAGAACGCCAAGGCCCGCGAGGCCCACCGCGGGCTCGACCGGTCCGGGGTCCGCGCCAACGCCGAAGTCGTGTCCAGCAAACGGATCTGGGTCGGCGAAGTGAGCACGCCCGCGGACGACGTCGACCTCGTCGTCACCGGGCCGGGGGTGACGCCGTTCAGCGCGCGTGTGCTCACCGAAGACGTCGGCCGCTACGAAACGGGCACGGTGGTACCCGTCGACGTCGACCCGAGGACCCTCCTGTTCCGCCTCGCCGACTGACCTCGTCGCGATCATTGCCCGGTAGCATCGTATCGCTTATCGTATATGAAATTCACCCCCGATGCTGCGAGGTGACCCCCGTGACCACCGCCACCGCCGACCCGACCACCACCACGGTCGCGCGAGATTTCACCGATTTCCGCACGGTGGTGTCGCAATCCTTCGTGCCGCTGCACGTGACGAGCGAGCACCGGGACCACTTCCGCGGCCGCATCCGCTCGTGCGGCGCGGACGACGTCCAGCTGACCGAGGTGACCGCGTCGGCGCACGTGGTCGAACGGACGCCCGAGCTCATCGCCAGGGCGGACAGGCACTACTACAAGCTGAGTTTGATCCTGTCCGGGACCGGGCTCCTGGTGCAGGACAACCGCGAGGCGATGCTGCGCCCCGGAGACGTGGCGTTGTACGACACGCACCGTCCGTACACCTTGGCGTTCGAAGAGGATTTCCGCACGCTCGTGGTGATGTTCCCGCAGCGGCTCATCGATCTCCCCCGCGACCTGGTCGGCCAGCTGACCGCGGTGCCCATGTCGGGCAAGCGGGGCATGGGCAACGTGGTGGTGCCCTTCCTCGCGCAACTCGGCAGCAACCTCGACCAGCTCGGCGGGCCGGCGGGCGTCCGGCTCGCGCATACGGCGGTCGATCTGCTCGCCACGCTCTTCGCCAGCGAACTGGACCTCGCCCGCGCGACCGCCGGGCCACACCACGAGCTGATGCGCCGCGTGCTCGCCTACATCGACGCGAACCTCTCCTCCACCGATCTCGGCCCCGCGCAGATCGCCGCCGAGCACTACATCTCCACCCGGCATCTGCACGGTCTCTTCCACGAACAGGGCACGACCGTCTCGGGCTGGATCCGCACCCGGCGGCTCGAACACTGCCGCCGCGAACTGCTCGACCCCGTGCACGGTTCCCGGCCCGTCGCGGCCATCGCGGCGAAGTGGGGTTTCGTCGACGCGCCGCATTTCAGCCGGGTGTTCAAGACGGAATTCGGCTGCTCGCCGAGCGAACTGCGCCGCGGCTTGACCGTGAGCGACCGGTTGTTGCCGCCCAGCGCGTGACGGCTTCCCCTTCGCGGGCGGTCGCCCCGACGATGACCGCATGCCCGAAGCACCCGAGGAACAGTGGCGCACCTATGACGAGTTCGCCGCCGGAATAGCCACCTACCGCCTGCCGAACGCGGACCTGTCGGGGCGCGAACTCACCGTCACCCTCGACGACGGGAAGACGCTCGCGCTGCGGTTCGAAGACGCTGAAACCGTCACCTGCAACGGCATCAAGGATCCGTACGACGCGGTCGCCGTCCGGGAAGACGTCATCTTCGTCAATCTCCCACACACCAGCGTCGAAGGGGAAGCCCTCACCGTCGTCTTCTCCACGACGACACATCGCGCGCTCGCCGTGCGTTCGGTGATCGGCGCCGAAGACATCGAGGGCGTTCCCCGTGTCTCCCAGACGTTCTGGTCCGGCACGACCGACGCGGGCACGCCGGCCGGCGAGGTCCCCGGCCCGTCGCGCGACCTGATCGGCAAGCGCAACATCTACCGCTACAGCCCCGAACACCTCTACGAGCACGTGTACGTGTCCTCGCAGCGTTATGCCTGGCAATGCCTCGAAGGCGTGCAGCGCGGCCACGGGGACATGGACCTGTCGACGGTGTGGAAGTTCCAGGACGGGCTCTACCTGTTCTGTTTCCGCGAATTCCGCATCGCCGTGGCCAGCGTCTGGCTGCACGACCTCGGCTACGCGCTGAAGACCACCGGCGTCTTCCTCGGCCTGACCGGCGACGGCCGGTCGGAACATTCCCGCGCGGGCGGGCACATCTACCCACTCGGCGCCGTCGCCTATCCCGACGCGCAACCGGTTTAAGGAGCCCCAGTGTCCAATCTAGACATCATCGCCGCGCACTACGCCGCGAGCGACCGGGGAGATCTGGCGGGCATGCTGGCCCCGCTCGGTCCAGCGACGACCTGGACGGAGGCGGCCGGTTTCCCTTACGCCGGCACGTACACCGGTCCGGAAGAGGTGCGCGACAACGTCTTCGACGCGATCGCCAAGGATTGGGACGGCTACACCTTCACCCTCGGTGACCTTCATGACGCCGGTGACACGGTGATCGGCATCGGTACCTACCAGGGCAAGCACCGCGAGACCGGCCGCTCGTTCACCGCCCGCGTCGCGCATGTGTGGAAGTTCGACGGCGGCAAGGTCACGTCGTTCGAGCAGATCGTCGACTCCGTGCCCGTCGCCGAAGCCATGGGGAACCGGTGAAACCCGCGCGGCGCCTCGTCGCCCTCGCCTCGGCCGTCCTGCTCGCCACGGCGGGCTGCGCCGGCTCCGAAAGCGGTTCGAGCGGGCCGATCGTGGTCGGCTCGGTCAACGCGCTGAGCGGCGCGGCGACGTTCCCCGAGGCCTCCCAGGCGGCCAAGGCCGTTTTCGACGCGGCCAACGCGAGCGGCGGCGTGAACGGCAGGCAGATCCAGTACAAGGCCCTCGACGACAAGGGTGACCCGGCGGCCGCGGCCGCCGCGGCCCGCGAGGTCGTCGGCCGTGACGAGGCGGTGGCGCTCGTAGGCTCGTCCAGCCTCATCGAGTGCGAGATCAACAACAAGTACTACGAGCAGCAGAAGATCCTGTCCATGCAGGGTATCGGCGTCGACCCGGCCTGTTTCTCCAGCCCGAACATCGCCCCGGTCAACGTCGGGCCGTACCACGACATGACGCTGACCCTGCTCTACGGCTCGGAAACGTTGAAGCTGAACGACATCTGCGCGCTGCTGGAGATCGCGGGCAACACGCTGCCGTCGTACCAGGCGGCGATCGACGAATGGTCGGCCATCACCGGCAAGAAGCTCAAGTACCTCGACGCGACCGTGCCCTACGGCGGTTCCGACTACACCTCCTACATCGTCAAGGCGCGTAACGCGGGCTGCAAGGCGATCACGGTCAACCCGGTCGAGCCGGATTCCATCGGACAGCTCAAGGCCGCCGCCGCGCAGGGCTGGAACGACGTCACGTGGCTGCTGCTCACCAGCGTCTACAGCGAGAACTACGCGAAGGCCATCACGAACGCCGGCGCCGGGGTGTACGTGCCCGCCGAGTTCTACCCGTTCACCGACGCGACCAGCCCGCAGAACAAGGACTGGCGCGAGCTGATGACCAAGAACAACATCCCGCTGACCTCGTTCAGCCAGGGCGGTTATCTGGCGGCGAAGTACTTCCTCGACGTCATCCGCGGGATCCAGGGCGACATCACCCGCGAGTCGGTGACCAAGGCACTGCGCGAGATGAAGCCGATCACCGATCCGATGGTCGGGACGCCGTACGTCTTCGGCCCCGGTCAGACGCACCACGACAACACCGCGGGCTGGCCCATCAAGCTCGCCTCCGGCACCAACAAATGGGAGCTCGTCGCGAACGACTGGCTGCGGATTCCCAAGAAGTAACGGGAGCCTGGTGCGTGCTGGGTCACGTGGGTCGTGAGTGGCGTTTCGGGTTAGAACCCGAAACGCCACTCACGCCCCACAGGAAACCTCACACACAGGCATCAAGCGGACACCAGGCCGCCAAAATCGTCCCTTGTGGACATTTGGGGAAAGGCGCGGACTCGCAGGGCNTTCGGGTTAGAACCCGAAACGCCACTCACGACCACCGCGCCCCACCACGCACCGCTCCCTCCCTTCACACAGGAGGAAACATGCTGCAGGGAGCGCTGGCAGGCTTGGCCGCCGGCGGACTGTACGCGGTGTTGGCGGTGTGCCTGACGCTGATGTCGCGACTGGTGCGGGTGGTGAACTTCGCCCAGTCGGCCACCGGGATGTTCGGCTGCTACGTGGCGGTGTTCCTGTCCGTCCACGCGGGACTGCCGACGTGGCTGGCCACGGTGGCGGGAATCCTGCTCGGCGGGCTGCTCAGCGCGCTGCTCGGCTGGATCGTGTCCACCTGGCTCGCCGAGGCGGACACCGGCACGCGATCGGCGGTGACCGTGGCGGTGCTGCTCCTGCTGATCTCGTTGTCGTTCATCCTGTTCGGCAACAAGCCGCAGCCGTTCCACCCGATCCTGGACGGTCCGGCCGTCACCGTCGGCGGCGTGGTGATCAGCCAGGTCACCGTGGTCACGGTCGCGCTGGCCGTCCTCGTGGCGCTGGCCAGCCGGATCGTGCTGAGCCGGACCCCGGCGGGCGTCCAGCTCAGGGCGCTGTCGGAACGCCCGACGACGGCGGAGCTGCTGGGCATCCCGGCGAAACGGCTCAGCGTGGCGGTCTGGGCGGTCACCGGGGTGGTCAGCACGCTGGTGGTCTCGATCGTGGCGCCGTCGCAGTCCAACGACGCGACGTCCCTGGCGATGCTGGTGGTCCCCGCGGCCGCGGCCGCCCTGCTCGGCGGATTCCGCCGTCTCGACCTCGCGGTCGCGGGCGGGCTGGGCCTCGGCCTGATCCAGGGCGCGGCCGCACAGGTCGACGGCCTTTCGGTGGTGCGGTACTTCCTGCCGTTCGCAGTGATCGTCGCGCTGCTGCTCTGGTCGCAGCGCAAGGAGGTGTGGGATGCGGCTCGCTGAACGCGGGATCCCGTTCGCGGTCGCCATCGTGGCGATCGCCGCGGGTTACGGCCTGAGCGTCGGACTCGACGGGTATTTCGTCTACCTCGGCATGAGCGCCGTCGTCGCCGGGATCTCCCTGCTCGGGCTCGGCGTGGTGACCGGCAGCGCGGGCATGATCTCCCTGTGCCAGCTGACTTTCGGCGCCGTCGGCGCCTGGACCGTGTCGGCGCTGAACGAGGCGCAGGCACCCGGCGGGTTCCTCACCTGGCTGGTGCTCGGCGGGCTCGCCGCCGGGGTGGTGGGGGTGCTCGTCGGGCTTCCGGCGTTGCGGCTGCGCGGGATCAACCTCGCCGTCGTCACGCTGGGGCTCGCCGCGGCGGCCGATCTCGCACTGGTCCAGCTCCAGTTCCCCGGCGTCTCGAGCGGGATCTCGGTCGAACGGCCGGACGCCTTCTCCGACGACCGGTCCTATTTCCAGCTCGCCGTCGTGGTACTGGTGCTGTGCTGCCTCGCCGTGTACTTCCTGCGCCGCGGGCGCTGGGGCAGCGCCTGGCAGGCGGTGGCGTTCTCCGAACGCGGCACGGCGGCCGCGGGCACGAGCGTGCGGATGTCGAAGCTGACCGCGTTCGCGGTCAGCGCCACCCTCGGCGGGATCAGCGGCGGCCTGCTCACCGGGCAGGTCGGGCTCGCCTTCCCGGCGAGTTTCACCGCGATCCAGTCGCTGGCGCTGTACGTACTGGCGATCATGTCGGGCGCGCACCTGATCGACATGGCCGTGTTCGGCGCGGTGCTGTGGGTCGGCGTCCCGGAACTGCTCAAACGCTGGGGAATCCCGCAGGACTGGGGTTTCGTGGTGTTCGGCGTGCTCGGCGTCCAGGCGCTGGCCAGTGGCGGGAACCTGGGCACCACGGTGCGCCAGGTGTGGTACCGGCGGGCCAAGAAGGAACCGGCGAAACTCGATCTCGCGTCCGGTACCGCGGCCATCGAATCCAAGGCGCCCGGTCCACCGGTACTCACCGTCCGCGGGCTGAGCGTGAACTTCGGCCACATGGCCGCACTGTCCTCTGTGGACATATCGGTCCCGGAACACGGAGTGCTCGGGGTCATCGGGCCGAACGGCGCGGGCAAGTCGACGCTGGTCGACGCGATCAGCGGCTTCCTGCCGAACGCCGAGGGCACCGTCGAACTCGGGGGCGCCCCGCTCACCGGGTCACCGTCGAACCGGGCCCGCGCCGGGCTGCGCCGGACGTTCCAGCAGGACCGCGTCCCGCCGGGGCTGACGGTCGGGGCGTACCTCAAGTTCCTCGCCAGGCGGCGGCTCACCGCCGACGAGATCGCCGACGCCCTGGACTTCTTCGGCTGCCCCGCCGCCCGCACGCCACTGTCGCAAGTGGACGTCGGCGCGCGCAGGCTGGTCGAGGTCGTCGGGCATCTGCTGGCGCGGCCGCGCGTCCTGCTGCTCGACGAGCCTGCCGCGGGACTTCCGCACGAAGAACACGTCGCGTTCGGGGAACGGCTGCGGCAGGTTCCCGCCCGGTTCGGGGTTTCGGTGCTGCTCATCGAGCACGACCTCGACCTGGTGCGCTCGGTCTGCGACACGATCACCGTCCTCGACTTCGGCCGCGTGCTGGCGTCCGGCCCCCAGGCCGAAGTGCTCGCCGACCCCGCCGTGCTCAAGGCGTACATGGGTGAAACGGAGATGTTGTGAACGCGTTGCGGATTGCGGGGCTGACGGTCACCCGCGGTGCCGGACCGGTGATCTCCGGGGTCGACCTGACCCTGGAACCGGGCCGGATCACCGCGCTCGTCGGCCCGAACGGCGCCGGGAAGACCAGCCTGCTGGAGGCCGTCTCGGGCGTGGTGCCCGCGTCGGCCGGCACTGTCCACATCGGATCCGACGAGATCACGAAGCACTCGCGGGTCGCCCGCGCGCGGCGGGGTCTGGCGCATATCGAGCAGGGCCGCGCGGTGTTCGGCGGCCTGACCGTGCTGGAGAACCTGATGCTGACCGCGCGCACCCGCGCCCGGGCCGACGAGCTGTTCGAGCTTTTCCCGGAACTGGAGAAGCGCCGCGATTCACCGGCGGCGCTGCTCAGCGGGGGCGAACAGCAGATGGTGGTGCTGGCCCGCGCGTTCGCCGCGCGGCCGTCGTTCCTGCTGATCGACGAGATGTCGCTCGGCCTCGCGCCCGTGGTGTTCACGCGGCTGCTGCCGATGGTGACGCGGTTCGCCGAGGAGGGCGCGGCGATCCTGCTGGTCGAGCAGTTCACGCAGCTCGCGCTCGGCGTGGCGAGCGACGCGCTGGTGGTGTCTTCGGGACGGGTGACCTATGCGGGTTCCGCGCAGGGATTGCTGGACTCGCCCGGCACGCTGCACGCGGCCTACCTCGGGGAATCCTGACGCGCTGGGCCATGTCTCGAAGGTGCCCTTCAGGACACGCGGCTGAGCCGACCGGAGCATGACGCGAAAGCCACTTCCGCAACGCTGAAGGTCGCGAAAGTGGCTTTCGCGTCACCGCCCTAAGAACCCATCCCCGCCCGTTCGAACGCCAACGTCGGGAGATCGACCGCGTGCGCGCCGCCGTCCGCCACGATCACCGCACCGGTGATGTACGAAGACTCCGAAGATCCCAGGAACCGCACGATCGACGCGATCTCCTCCGGTTCGGCGGGACGGCGCAGCGGGACCTCCGCGGTCACGCGCCGGTACCCCTCGTCGTGGCCGCCGTCGAAACCGGCCGCCTCGGCGAACTGGTCCATCTCGCCGTCCGCCATCGGCGTGCGCACCCAGCCGGGGCAGACCGCGTTCGCGCGCACACCCTTCGGCCCGTAATCGCGCGCGATCGAGCGCGTCAGCCCGATCAGCGCGTGCTTCGCGACGGTGTAGCCGGCGACGTTCGGCCCGGCGAACAGTCCGGCCAGCGACGACACGATGACCACCTGGCCGCCGGTTTCGACCAGCGAGGGCAGCGTTGCCCGGCAGAACACGAAGGCGCTGGACAGGTTCGAGCGCAGCGCCAGTTCCCATTCCTCGTCACCGGTGTCGGTCACCGACGACAACCCGTGCCCGCCGGCGTTGGCCACCACGACGTCGATCCGGCCGAATTTGCCGACGATCTCCGCCGCGGCGTTCTCGGCGGCTTCGCGGTCGCTGGCGTCGCAGGCGACGACGTGCGCGCCGGTTTCGGCGGCCACCTTCTCCAGCGGTTCGAGCCGCCGTCCGAGCACCACCACCTGGGCGCCTTCGTCTGCGTACCGGCGGGCGACCGCGGCGCCGATACCGGTACCGCCTCCCGTGATCGCGACAACCTTCTTCACTTGCGGAGTCCTTTCTAAGCGGGAAAACCGGAACGGGCCGACACGCCGAAATCGGCGAGCACGGCCTGGCCGTTGACCGCCCGCGAACGCGCGGACGCGAGGTGGAGCACCTGCCAGGCGACCTCTCCGGGAGCCTGCACCGGGAAGGCGGGATCGTCGAGCACGTCGCCGAGATCGCCGCGCGCCATCGGGGTGTCGACCACCGACGGGCAGACGCAGTTCACCCGGACGCCGGGCAGATCGACGGCGAGTGCCCTGGTCATCGCGACCACAGCGCCCTTCGAAGCGCAGTACGGGACCATGCCGGGCGCGCTGGTGAACGCCGAGTCGCTGGCCAGCAGGACGACCGAGCCACCCGACGCGGTGAGCCAGGGCGCGGCGTGTTTGACCAGCAGGAACTGGCCGGTGACGTTGACGGCCATGAGCGCGGCGAAATCCGCCGCCGAGGTTTCGGTGACCGGTGTGCCCACCGGCCCGGAGATCCCCGCGCAGCCGACCACCACGTCGAGCCCGCCGAACCGGCCGGCCACGGCGTCGACGGCGGACGCCACCGACGGCTCGTCGGTCACGTCGGCGTGGATCGCCAGCAGGCCGTCGGCCAGGGTGGGCACGGGTGCCCGGTCGAGGGCGCCGACCCGAGCGCCCTCGGCGAGGAAGGCCTGGACGCAGGCAAGGCCGATACCGGACGCCGCGCCGGTCACCAGCACGGCCTTGCCCGCGAGATCCAGTCCCATGACGTCATCCTCCGGTCCGGACCTTTCACGGAGGTTGGCCGTCAGTGCACCCTTCTTGTCGGCAGCCGCATGACGGACTTTCCAGTCCCGGCCGGACCGGCAAGACTGCGAACCATGACCAGGCCGCATCCACTCGACCCGCTGACCGCCGACGAACTCACCTCAGGCCGCGAGATCCTGGCCGCCGAAGGCCTGCTCGCCGCGACCACCCGGTTCCCGGCCGTCCTGCCGGTCGAGCCCGAGAAAGGCGACGCCGCCCCCGACCGCCGTGTCCAGTACACGTTGCTGGACACCGCGACCGGCCGAGCGCGTGATGTGGTCGTCTCGCTGGCGAAGCGCGAAGTGGTCTCCAGCGAGGACTGCGGCCCAGGTCAGCCCGCGTACCTGTTCGAGGAGTACGACCTCGCGGCGTCGATCACCAAGGCGTCACCCGAGTGGCAGGCCGCGATGGAGCGGCGCGGGCTCGGCGACCGGATCGGGCACGCCTTCTGCGCTCCCCTGGCCCCCGGTTTCTTCGGCAGGCCCGACGAGACCGGCCGGGTCATCCGCTCGCTGACGTTCCTGCGCGACGACGCGTCCGACAGCCCGTGGGCGCATCCGGTCGAGGGCCTGATCGTCCACATCGACCTGACCGAGCAGCGCGTCATCCGGGTGGAGGACGAGGGCGACGTCCCCGTGCCGCCGGAGCACGGCCGCTACGACGGTGTCCCGGCCCGCACCACCCTCAAGCCGATCGAGATCACCCAGCCGGAGGGCCCGAGCTTCACCGTCGACGGCAACGAGGTCACCTGGGAGGGCTGGAAACTCCGCGTCGGTTTCAACGCCCGCGAGGGTTTGACGCTGCACCGGATCTCGTTCCAGGACCGGTCGGTGCTCCACCGGGCCTCGGTACCGGAGATGGTGGTGCCCTACGGCGACACCGCGCCCGGGCGGTTCTGGATCAGCTACTTCGACGCGGGCGAGTACCTGCTCGGCAAGAACGGCAACGACCTGCGGCTGGGCTGCGATTGCCTCGGCGTCATCCACTACTTCCCCGCGTTCGTCGCCGACGATCACGGCCACCCGGTCGAGATCCCGCGCGCGATCTGCATGCACGAGGAGGACTACGGGATCCTCTGGAAGCACACGGATCTCGACGGCCGCGCCGAGGTCCGCCGCTCCCGCCGGCTGGTGATCTCGTCGATCTCCACCATCGGCAACTACGACTACGGCTTCTTCTGGTACCTGTACCTCGACGGCACCGTGGAACTGGAGGCGAAGGCCACCGGCGTCGTGTTCGCCGGCGCCGCGCACCCCGGCACGGAACACCCGCACGCCAACGAGATCGCCCCCGGCCTGTTCGCGCCGGTGCACCAGCACCTGTTCTGCGCGCGGCTGGACGTCGCGATCGATGGAGAGCGCAACTCGCTGGTCGAGGTCGACGTCGAGCGGATCCCTGTTGGCGAGCAGAACCCGTACGGGAACGCGTTCACCTGGAAGGAAACCCCGCTGCGGACCGAGCAGGAGGCGCGGCGGTTCGCGGATCCGGCCAAGGCGCGTGTCTGGGAGATCCGCAGCGCGGAGCGGACCAACCGGCTCGGCAAACCCACGGCGTACCAGCTCGTGCCCCGGCCGTCCGCGACCCTGATGGCACAGCCGGAATCGACCGTCCACCAGCGGGCGACGTTCGCCACCCGGCACCTGTGGGCGACGCCGTACCGCGCGGGCGAACGGTTCCCGGCGGGCGACCGCCCGAACGCGCATCCGGGCGGCGCGGGTCTGCCCGCCTGGACCGCCGCCGACCGCGACCTCACCGACACCGATCTCGTGCTGTGGCACGTGTTCGGGCCGACCCACGTCCCACGTCCGGAGGACTGGCCGGTCATGCCGGTCGACTATTCCGGTTTCTCCTTGCGCCCCTACGGCTTCCTGGACCGCAACCCGGCCCTCGACCTGCCTTCCGGCGCCGCCGCCGATCACTGTTCCGCCCACGAGCACTAGGACCGCACCGATGCCCGAACTGACCCTGTCCGACACGTCCACCTGGCTGCCGCTGGACGGTCTCGCCCCCGGTTTCGACGCGAACAAGGCGCCCACGGTCGGCGACCTGCACGGCCGCGCCTTCGAACTCGCCTGCGAAGACGGCACCACGTTCACCGCGGCCTTCTCCGGCACCCGGCTCGAGTGGACCTACCACGGCACGGGCACCGACCGCTGCGAGACGTTCCTGGTCGACGACGACCTCTACTACGTCCAGTTCCATCCGCAGGCCCGGCAGGACGAGGCGTTCACCCTGCTGCTGGACCTGCGCCGCGGCCGCGCCCTTTTGGTGCTGAGCAAGATCGGTGACACCTCGCCCCGCGTCACGCAGTCCTTCGTGGCCGCCACGATCGGCGGTATCGAGCCGACCGGGGAATCGCTCGCCCCGACCACGTCGCTGGTCGGACGCCGGGTGCTGTGGGTGTACAGCACGGAGCACGCCTACGAGCACGTGTATCTCAGCCCGCACTGGTACACGTGGCAGTGCCTGGCCGGCCCGGAGCGGGGGCTCGCGGACACCGACGAGAACTCGGTCTACGAGCTGCGGCCGGGGATCTACGTCTTCGCCTGGCGGGAGAAGGTGATCCCGTGCGCCTCGGTGACCGTCGCCGACCACCGTGACGCGAAACGGCTGCGCTCACACGGTGTTCTTTTCGGACTGGACGCCACCGGGAGCACTCCGACCCACTTCACCTTCGGCGCGCACGGCAGGCTGCTCAGCACCACCGTGCACCCCGAGGCCTACGACCCGGCCGGGAGCTGAGCGTTGACCGCCGACATCGTCCTCACCAACGCCACGGTGTACACAGTGGACGGCCACCGGCCCTGGGCGTCGTCACTGGCGATCAAGGACGGGAAGGTGCTGTCGCTGGAGGACATCGAACGCGGCCCGAGCACCGAGGTCGTCGACCTCGAAGGCGCGTTCGTGATGCCCGGTCTGGTCGACGTGCACAACCACCACGCCCTGGCCGGACGCGCGGCACTGTTCGAGCTGAACTTCGGCGCCGACGCCGGGCTGGACGACATCCTGGCTGCCGTCCGCTCGAGGGCCGCGGGGCTCGGACCGGACGAATGGGTCGTGGGTGGCGCTTGGGCGTCCACTTTGGTCGGCACCCTTTCGCGGGCCGCGGCAAGGTACGCGCTCGACGAGGCCGCCGGCGGACGCCCCGTCATGCTTTCCGACGACAGCAGGCACAACCGCTGGGTGAGCAGCCGGGCCTTGGAACTGGCGGGCGTCACCGCCTCCACGCCCGATCCGGCCGGCGGGGAGATCGTCCGCGACCCCTCGACCCGGGAGCCGGTCGGCGTTCTGCTCGAAGCGGCGGGCGTCGCCGTCGAGCGGGCGCTCAGCGAAACACGGACGCTCACCGCGGAGCAGCACGTCGCGGCGTCGAGGCACGGGATTGGCACGCTGCACTCGTACGGCGTCACCGCGTTCCAGGACGCCGGTGTCTCCGCGGACATCCTGCGGGCGTTGAAATCGCTCGACGACACGGGCGAGCTACACGCCTGGGTCGTTTCGTCACTGCTGATCAACGACCCTATCTTCGGTTTCGACCCAATCGGGGCGCCGCTGCTGGAGGTCGCCGGGCAGTACCGGAGCGAGCATCACCGGCCGGACTTCGTGAAGATCTTCCTCGACGGTGTCCCGCCGACGCGGACCGCCGCCTTCCTGGAGCCGTACCTGCCGGACGCCGCGCACGGGGCCTGTCACCACGGCGCGACCACCATGCCGGGCGAGGAACTCGTGGACTGGTTGCGCACGGCGGCCGCGGCGGGGCTCTCGGCCAAGGTGCACTGCACCGGGGACGCGTCGGTGCGCGCGACGCTCGACGCCGTCGAGAAAGTGCGCGCCGAGGGTTTCGCCGAAGCACGGTTCCAGGTCGCGCACGGCCAGTTCGTCCACCCCGACGACCTCCCCCGCTTCGCCGCGCTGGGTGTCGCCGCGGACATCTCGCCGTTCCTGTGGGTGCCCGGCGTCATCCCGGCGGCCATCGCCGAAGTCCTGCCCGGCGAGCGGGCCGGGCGGATGCAGCCGAACCGGTCGCTGCTGGACGAAGGCGCACTGGTCGCGGGTGGTTCGGACTGGCCGGTCAGCGAGTCCCCGAACGCGTGGGAAGGCATCCACGGCCTGGTCACGCGCCAAGATCCGACCGGCACGTTCCCCGGCGCGCTGTGGCCGGAGCAGGCGATCACCCTGGCCGAGGCGATCGAGGTCTTCACCTTGGCCGCCGCGCGCGCGATGGGGCTGGGAGACGTCACCGGCTCGCTGACCCCCGGGAAGTCGGCGGATTTCGTCGTCCTGGACCGCGATCCGTTCAAAACCGACCCGTCGGCTCTCGTCAAGACAAAGGTGACGCAAACGTGGTTCGCCGGGCACCGCGTGTATCAGCGCGTCTGATCTCCTACACTGGTAGAAGAACCAGTGCGGGAGGTCTGCCGATGCCGAAGATCATCGACCACGACGAGCGGCGCAGCCATATCGTCGACGTCACCTGGGATTTGATCACCCAGGGCGGGATCGAGGCCGCCACCATGCGCGAGATCGCGGCGGCCGCCGGCTTCGCCAACGGCGCGCTCAAGCTGTACTTCCCGAGCAAGGAAGACATCATCCAGGCCACCTACGAACGCGCGCTCGGCATGATGCGCGAGTACGTGGAGCTGGACGAGTTACGCGGGCTGACCGCGCTCCGCGAGCTGTGCGTGTCGTCGATGCCGATCGACGAGGACCGCATCGCCGCGGGGCGCGTCCTGCTCACCTTCTGGCAGCTTTCGCTGACCAACCCGAAACTGCAGGACAAGTACCTCGAGCACATCCGCTCGTGGCGGGGCCTGCTGCACCGGTACCTCACCGAGGGCCGGGAAGACGGCGACATCGTCACCGAGACCCCCGACGAGCAGCTGGTCGACGAGGTCGTGCTGATCAACGCCGGGGCGAACGTGATGAGCCTGGTCGCCGGGGAGTTCTCGACGGTCGCCTTGCAGCGGCAGCACCTCGAATCCTTCTTCGAGCGCCTGACCCGCCCCTGACACTACGTACTACCGCGTTTCGTCCCCTGAATGCGGTAGTACGTAGTGCGAACGGCCGCATCCAGAGGACTAAACGCGGCGGTCGCCGCACCCACAGACGCGACTCGCGTGATTGGAGGCGTAACTCGCGTGATCGGGCACCGATCTCGCGTGATTCAGGGCGTATCTCACGTGATCAGGCCACACGCGCGAGTCGCGCCTCCCAACACGCGAGTCGCGCCTCCAAGCACGCGAGTTTCGCCCCTAAGCACGCGAGTCACGCCCCTAAGCACGCGAGTTACGCCTCCAAGCACGCGAGTTCCGGTTCTATTGGGGGCAAGGCAGTCTGGCGTGTCGCGAAAGCCACTTTCGCGACGTCCTGTGTCCCGAAAGTGGCTTTCGCGACACGAGCCGGCCAGGTGGAAGCCTTCACGAACTCCCGGGGCAGTGGTCTGGCGTCACGGCGGTCCCGGTGTCACGAGGGCCACGCCGGCCGGTGGTGAAGGCCTCCTTCACCACCCTCAGGGTAGGCAAGGAGGCCTTCACGGACCGAGGGCACGGCGCCCAGGACGCCTGGTTTGGCCGATGGCACGCGAGATCGGCATCTGGACACCGCTGGCCGCATCCGGAGGACTAAACGCTGCGGTCGAAGGTCCGGGTCAGGAAGCTCGCCACGTGCCGGTGTGAGCGCGGCGAGGCCGGGAGATCCGTGTACAGGCCGTAGAAGCCATGGATCTGGCCCGAGTAGCGCGTCAGCTCGACCTGGGTCCCGGCGTCGGTCAGCCGCCGCGCGAACTCCTCCCCCTCGTCGCGCAGGACGTCGTACTCGGCCGTGAGCACCAGCGCCGGCGGGAGCCCGGTCAGGTCGGTCGCCCGCAGCGGCAGCAGGTACGGATCGTTCAGGCGCGCCGGATCCGGCACGTACTGCTCGAAGAAGAACCGCATCGCCCCGGCGGTCATGCCGAAACCCTCCGCGTAGTCCACATAGGACCGGAACCCGTCGTCCGGGTGACCGAAGACCGGGCAGATCAGCACCTGCGCGGCGATCGGCGGGCCACCGCGGTCACGGGACATCATCGAGACCACCGTCGACAGGTTGCCGCCCGCGCTTTCCCCGCCGACCGCGATCCGCGTCCCGTCCACCGAAGGCCCCGCGCCGCCCGCGGCGAGCCAGTCGACGACGGCGTAGCAGTCGTCCGGGGCCGCCGGGTACGGATGCTCGGGCGCGAGCCGGTAGTCGACCGCGACGACGGCGACCTTCGCCGCGTTGCACACCGCGCGCGACGCGACCTCGTTCTCGTCGATCGAGCCGATCGTCCACCCGCCCCCGTGGATCCAGACGAACGCGGGCACCGGCTCCACGGCCTCGGGCAGATAGATCCGCACCCGCACCCCGGAGGGCAGGACGTGGTCGGTCACCGAGGCGACCTCTTCGACCGACTCGGGGCGTCGCCACGAAGCGGCGAAAGCGGCTCGCAGCTCGGGAGCGGTCAGAGGTCCGGCAGGAGCCTCGGCGGGAGCGCTGCGGGCCAGGAGTTCCTTGACCGCGGGATCGAGGGTCACGGTCACACCGCTTCCGCGACCAGCACCCGCGGGCTGCCCGGCAGCGCGAGCCGGTCGGTGACCCGCCAGCCCGCCCCACTCAGCCACTCGCGAACCTCGGCCTCCGGGTAGACGACCGTCCCGTCGATCACCAGGTACTCCCCCGCGTGCAGCGCGTCGATCGGCCGCTGCACCGCGTCGTCGTCGAGGAAGAAGTCGAGCAGCAGCAGTGTCGCTCCCGGCGCGGCGGCGGCGCGGGCGTTGCGCAGGATCTCCGCGTTCTGCTTCGCGTCGAAACGGTGGACGACGTGGTTGACCATCACCAGGTCGAACTCGCCGTCGGGTCGCGCGGTGGGCGTCTCCGCGCCGACGACGGTCGCCCGATCCGCGAGCCCCGCCTCGGCCGCCGCGGTGGTGACCGACTCGGTGAAACCCGGGTCGAAGACGAACGTGGTGCGCAGTTCACCGTTGGCCTTCATGGCTTCGACCGCGAACGCGCTCGACAGACCGCCCAGGTCCAGCAGCTTTCGATAGGAGCCGAAGTCGAACGCGCCGGCCAGCATCTTGGCGTGCAGGGCGTTGTACGTCATGACTCCCGACATGAACGTGCCCCAGCGCGCGTCGTCCATCTCCAGCTTGCCCGGTTCGCCGCTGTCGGCCGTGTGGCCGAACTGAAGCCAGTGCGGGTAGCTGATCGTGTCGAGGAACGTCAGGAACGGTGCCAGATCGAGGTCTCCGCCGCCGAGGTACTCCGCGGCGTCCGGGGCCAGCTCGTACCGTTCGTCCACACGGGACAGAAGACCTAGCGATGACATGGCGTCACCGAGAATGCGGGTGATCTTCTCCGGTTTGCCGGTAGTTCCCGCCAGTTCCGCCGCCGTCAGCGGTCCGCCGGCGAGCGCGGTGAACAGACCGATCCGGCTCGCCGCGAAGAGTTGTTTGGCCGCCATGTAGCCCACGGCGATGTCCACGATCCGCTCGGGACCGGCAGTCTTGGTCGACCCGCTCACGGGTGCCTCCTCAGCTCGTTTCGGTCGAGAGTCTACAGGTGTAGACAAAAGAATCCAGTGCGAATTTTCGCCCACTACCAGGGAAAACCCGCCGGATATCAACTTCCTACATTCGTAGAATATACCCATTGACAGCGCACTCCCCCAGTGTCAACATGCGTAGAACTACCCCCGCCGGAGGTCCGTTCCCCGGCAGTGCGGCCCGCTCCGGGCGGGCTCGGGAAAGGGGATTCATGACCCTGCTCGAATTACGAGAACTCACCGTCGGCGTCATCGCCGACGAGACCGAACGCGAGCTGGTACGCGAACTTTCGTTCGATCTCGACCAAGGCCGGACACTCTGCGTGGTCGGCGAATCCGGCAGCGGTAAAACGGTGACGGCCTTGTCGATCATCCGGTTGCTGGAGTTCGTCGCGCCCGTGTTCACGCGCGGCGAGGTCGCCGTCGACGGCGTGGACGTCACGCGGCTTTCCGCCGACGAGATGCGGGCGTACCGCGGCCCGCGGATCGGCATGATCTTCCAGGAGGCCTTGGATTCACTGAACCCGAGCCAGCGGGTCGGGAAACAGCTGATCGAGGCCTACCGGAAGCCCGGTTCCCTGCCGCGCCAGGCCGCGCGCAAGGGCACGCCGTTGCACCGCGAGGCCGAGGCGAAGGCGCGCGGCCTGCTGAAGGAGGTCGGCCTCACCGACACTGACCGCGTGCTTTCCCTTTATCCCCACCAGATGTCGGGCGGGATGCAGCAGCGCGTGATGATCGCGCTGGCGTTGATGGCCGATCCGAGCCTGCTGATCGCCGACGAGCCGACCACCGCACTGGACGTGACCACGCAGGCGGAGATCCTCAGCCTGTTCGACCGGGTCCGCCGCGACCACGGCACCGCGTGCGTCTTCATCACGCACGACATGGGCGTGGCCGCGCAGGTGGCGGACCGGATCGCGGTGATGTACCGCGGCGAACTCGTCGAGCTCGGGTCCACAGAGGACATTCTGTACACGCCGAAGCATCCCTACACCAAGGCTTTGCTCGACTGCGTTCCCCAGCTCGGGGTCAGCAGGCGCGACGGTTTCCCCACCATCTCCGAGGCACTGCTGGAAGCCGCGATGAACGGTGAATCGGCGGTCGCCACCGAGACGAGGTCGTTGAGCCGCGCGAAGACCGGAGACACCGGTGAGGGCACCGCGCTCGTCATCGATTCCGTGTCCAAAGTATACGGACGTCGTGGCCGCTTCTCACTGAGCCGTGAGCCCGAGGTGCACGCGGTCAAGGACGTCTCGCTGGAGATCGCTCCCGGCGAGTTCTTCGGCCTGGTCGGGGAATCCGGTTCGGGCAAGACCACGCTCGGCCGGCTGGTGAGCGCACTGGAGCCGCCCACCTCCGGCACCATCTCCTTCGGTGGGCACCGGTGCACGCCGTCCGGGCTCGACGGCGACGAGCGCGCGTTCCGCCGCCGCGCGCAGCTCATCTTCCAGGACCCGCAGAGCTCGCTCGATCCACGCCACACCGCCGCCCGGATCATCGCCGAACCGTTGCGGGAACTCACCGGCCTCCGCGGCGCCGAACTCGACCGCCGCGTCACCGAACTCATCGACGAGGTCGGCCTCCCCTCCGACACCGCGAAGAAGCTGCCTTCACAGCTCTCCGGCGGGCAACGGCAGCGCGTCTCGATCGCCCGCGCCATCGCCGCCGAGCCGGACCTCATCGTCGCCGACGAGCCCACCTCCGCGCTCGACGTCTCGGTGCAGGGCCAGGTGATGAACCTGCTGCTGGACCTGCGGCGCACCCGGGCGCTCAGCTTCCTGTTCATCACGCACAACCTCAGCCTGGTGCTCTCGGTCGCCGACCGCGTCGGCGTCATGTACCGGGGCGAACTGATCGAGATCGGCGAGCCGGACGAGATCCGGCTCCGCGCCCGGCACGAGTACACCCGCCGTCTCCTCGCGGCGAACCCCGAAATTGGAGTGCGGAACCCATGAGACGAACCATGACCAAGGCCGCGCTCGGCCTGGCGACCGTCCTGCTGCTCGGCTCGTGCATGGGAGTGCAGGCCGGTGGTGGGGCCGCCGACGGACCGCCGGTCCGGGGCGGCAACCTGAAGGTCGCCGTGCCCACCGATCCGCAGTCGCTCGACATGGTCGCCAACCCCGGCCAGGTGACCGCGCATATCGGCAACATGATGTACGAGAAGCTGTTCGAAGTGGACCGCGGTTTCACCGCCCGCCCCATGCTGGTCGAGGACTACACCACCAGCCCGGACCGGCTCACCTACACCTTCAAGCTGCGCCAGGGCGTCACGTTCCACGACGGCAATCCGCTGACGTCCGAGGATGTCGTGGCGAGCCTGAAGCGGTGGCAGCAGGTGCATCGCACCGGCCAGCTGGTCACCCCCGACATCGAGGCGATCACGCCGGCCGACCCGGCGACCGTGACCATCAAGCTCAAGAAGCCGCGCTACCCGCTGATCAACGAACTCGCCGGCGCGGGCACGGAGATCTACGAGGCGAAGAACCTCACCGGTGTCGCGCCTACCGGGTTCGCCCAGGACAAGGCGATCGGGACCGGGCCGTACAAGCTCAAGAGCTGGGACATCGGCCGTGAACTGGTGCTGGAGCGGTACGACGGCTACAAGTCCCGGTCCGAAGAGGACTGGGGCGGGCAGGCGGGCGCCAAGCACGCGTACTTGGACACCGTGACCTACAAGGTGGTCTCCGACCAGGACGCGCTGATCAACGGCCTCCAGACCGGCCAGTGGGACCACATCATGCCCACGAACGACCAATACGAGCCGCTTCGCAACAACCCGGCCGTGGTCGTGCACAATCTCCCCGGCGGCAACGACAACGTGGTGATCCCGAACTTCAACACCGGGTCGAAGTTCGCCGACCCCCGGGCCCGCGAGGCGCTGAACCTGCTGCTCGACAAGCCCGCGATCAACGCGGCCACCGGTGGCAGCAAGGACCTCACCATCGAGACCGGCGCCTTCGCGTCGCCGGACAACAAGCAGTTCTATTCGACCGCGGGCGAAGAGGTCTACAAGGCACACGACCCCGAGAAGGCCAAGCGACTGCTGGCCGAGGTCGGGATCACCACCGGTGCCACGATCCGTATCGTCACCACGAACTCGTACCCGGAGTTCGGCAAGTGGGCGGTGCTGATCCAGGACAGCCTGTCGAAGATCGGCATCAACACCAAGATCGACACCTTCGACTTCGCCACCATGCTCGGCACGCTGACCAAGGAACCCGGCGGCTGGGACATCACCACGCTGTTCTTCGACTCGGCGCTGACTTCGCCGGCGCAGATGCCCGCGCTCACCCTGGGCACGCTGAACGGTTCGTCGTCGCCCGAACTCGACGCGCTCATGGCCGAGTTCAACGCCTCGACCACGCCCGAGCAGGCGAAAGCGGTGGTGGACAAGCTCCAGGCGTTCACCTGGAAGCAGTTGTCGGTGATCACGCTGAGCCAGTCGAAGCTGTATGCGGCCTACTCCCCCAAGCTCAAGGGCTACGGCGACTTCTACCGCGTCTTCTGGAACACCTGGCTGGCGTCATGACCGGTCTGTTGCTGCGGAGGCTGCGCGACCTGGTGATCATCCTGGTGATCGTCGGGACGATGATGTTCTTCGTCATCCGGCTGATCCCCGGCGACCCGGCGCAGGCGATCCTCGGCCCGACCGCGCGGCCGTCCGATGTGGACGCCCTGCGGGAGAGCATGGGACTGAACGGGACGATCTGGGAGCAGTACTTCAGCTGGGCTGGAAACGTTCTGCAAGGCGACTTCGGTACGTCGATCACCTATCACGCGCCGGTGCTCGGCGTGGTCGCCGACCACATCCTGCCGACGCTGACCCTGGCCGTGCTCTCGACGGTGATCAGTTTCTTCCTCTCGGTCGCGATCACCTCGTGGCAGGCGGTGTCGCCGCGCAATCCGGTGGCGCGGGCGCTGGACCGGCTCTCCGCGCTCGGCATGGCGATGCCGGACTTCTGGATCTCCCTGATGCTCGTGCTGGTGTTCTCGGTGACCCTGCGCTGGTTCCCCTCCAGCGGCTACGAGAACCTGTTCACCGACCCGGCGACGGCGGTGCCCGCCCTGGTGCTGCCGCTGACCGTGCTGGTCATCGGGCAGACCGCGTTGTTCGTGCTCACCCTGCGGGAAAGCCTGCTCGGTGAGCTGCCCCTGGCGTATCTGCGCACCGCGCGGGTCAAGGGGCTGTCGGAACGGCAGGTCATGACCAAGCACGTCCTGCCGAACGCGCTCATGCCGCTGATCACCCAGCTGGGCAGCAACTTCGCCATGCTGGTCGGCGGGATCGTGATCATCGAGTCCATCTTCGTCGTGCCAGGGCTCGGCCATCTGCTGATGGGCGCGGTGTCCACTCGCGACTTCCCGCTGATCCAGGGTGTGACGCTGTTCGTCGCGGTGCTGTTCGTGCTGGTCAACCTGCTGGTGGACCTCTCGTACGCGCTGCTCGACCCGAAGGTGCGTGTCTCGTGAGCGTGGCTCTCGTGGAAAAGACGTCGCCGGTGCGCGAAAAGCCGTCGTCCGGCCGTGCGGCCCGGGTGTTCCGGCGGAACCGGATGCTGGTGATCACCACGGCGGTGCTGGCGATGATCGTACTGACCGTGATCGTGCTGCCGTTCTTCCTGCCGAGCGTCAGCGCGACCGACCCGGTGAACCGGCTGCTCCCGCCGTCGGCCGCGCATCCGCTCGGCACGGACTCGTTCGGCCGGGACGTGCTCGCCCGGCTGGTCTCCGGCGGCCGCGCGTCGCTCGGGCTGTCCGCCCTGATCACCCTGTGCGCGGCGTTCACCGGCCTGGTGATCGGGCTGATCAGCGGGTTCTTCCGCGCCGCCGACGCGGTGCTGATGCGGGTGATGGACGCCTGGATGTCGTTCCCGGCGATCATCCTCGCGATGGCGCTGGCGATCTCGCTCGGCGCGAGTATCTGGACCGAGCTGATCGCGCTGACCGTGATCTTCACGCCGTTCACCGCCCGCGTCATCCGCAGCCGGGTGCTCGGCATCGCCGGCCGCGCCTACATCGGAGCCGCCAGGGTCTCGGGGATGAGCCGGTGGAAGATCCTCGTCGTGCACGTGTTCCCGAACGTGCTGCCGCTCGCGCTGGTGCAGGTGGTGATCCTGTCCGCGGCCGCGATGCTCGTGGACGGGGCGATGAGCTTCCTCGGTCTCGGTATCGCTCCCCCGACCCCGACCTGGGGCAACATGATCGCCGAAGGCCGCTCGTATCTGGTGCAGGCGCCCTGGCTGGTGATCGCGCCCGGCGTGACGATCATGGTGTGCGTGTTCCTGCTGAACCTCATCGGATCGTCGCTGCGGATCGCCGTCGACGCCCGCGCGCGGACGCTGAGCGAGATGCAGCGCCTGCGCACCCGCCGCCCCTCCGGCAGCTGAGAAAGGATCCCGTTGTCTGCCACTACTTCCCTGGCCGTGCGCCGGTTCGCTCCCGAAACCGTCGTGGGACCGCCTGTGCTGCTGGTGCACGGATTCGCTTCCGACGGACATACCGACTGGATCACCACGGGGTGGCCGGCCGCGCTCACCGCCGCGGGCCGCGAGGTGCTCATACCGGACCTTCCCGCGCACGGCTCCAGCCCGGCCCCGTCGGGATCGCTGGGTGCCGTCGCGATCACCTCCGAACTGACCCGGCTGGTCTCGGGTCTGTCCGAAGTGGATGTCGTCGGCTACTCGCTGGGAGCACGGCTGGCTTGGGAGCTGCCCGCGCGGGCGCCGGTCCGGCGGCTGGTGCTCGCCGGTGTGAGCCCCTTCGAACCGTTCGGTGCTGTCGACGTCACGGCCGCGCTGGCCTTCGCCGGTGGCGGCAAGGCGCCGTCGGATCCGCTGACGGGGATGATCGCGCATATGATCACCGCGCCGGGGCGGAACCCGGCCGCGCTCGCGCGGTGCATCGAAGACCTGCGGGCGGAGCCTTTCGCCCCGGTTTCCGGTGCCGTCTCCGTGCCGACCCGCTTCGTGGCGGGTGTGGAGGATCCGGTGAGCCAGGGCATCGAGACGTTGGTGGAGCTGGTGCCGGGATCCTCGCTGGTGCGGGTACCCGGGGACCACGGCGGGGCGCTGCGGAGCCCGGAGTTCAAGGCCGCGGTGCTGGAGTTCCTCGGTTAGGTGACCACGGCTTCGGTGGCGTCGCGAAAGCCACTTTCGGGACACCAGAGGTCCCGAAAGTGGCTTTCGCGACACGCCACCCGGGATCAGAAGGTTCCGTCCGCGGCCACGTGCCGGTCCAGCCACAGATCCTCCAGCGCCGCCCGCACCTCCGCACCCCGTGAAGCGGCCAGCGCGACGGCGCCCAAGTTGTCCTCCAGCTGCGCAAGACGGCTCACGCCGAACAGCACGTTCGCCACCGGCTCGTACGCGAGACAGAACGCGAGCGCCAACTGCGACGGGCTCACCCCGAAGTCCCCGGCGACAGCGGCGACGCGCGTGGCGCCTGCGCGGATCGAGTCCCGGATGCCGCCCGGGTCCGCACCGATCTTCCGCGAAGGAGTCTTGCCCAGCAATACACCGCCCTCGAACACGTCCGACGCCTGCAAGGCCAGCCGCCCGGCCTCGAAATGCCTGCCGTAGAAGGAGCCCTCGGCCATCGAACGGCGAACGACGCTGTACTTCAGCTGCGCGAAACGGGGAGCCGGAAGGCCTTCGCGCGTGGCGAATTCCAGCGCCAGGTTGAGGTCGGCGGCCTGCCAGTTGTTCACCCCCCAGACGTCGAAGCGGCCGAGCCGGATCTGTTCCGCCACTTCGGTGACGATGCGCGGGATGTCCGGGCGCTCGAAGTAGTCACCGACCACGACGGCTTCCGCGTGCTCGACGCCGACACGGTCGAACGAGGTCGCGAGCTGCTCGGCGAACCCGGTGTTCGGGTGGTCCCAGAGCCAGAGCTTCCCGCACAGCTGGTACTCGTCGCGTTCGATTCCGGCGGCGCGCACTGCTTCCCCGAAGAGGAGGTCCGTCCGCGACTGCTCGGAATGCGGCCCCATGTCGTAGTGGGCCACGTCGAAAAGCGTGATGCCGGAATCGATCGCGGACCGGAGCAGGCGCACCGCGTCCTCGAAGTCCATGCGGTCCCAGGTGTTCCAGGATCCCAGGCTCAGCGCCGAAGTGGCGAAGCCCAGGCCGTTCTGCTTCTCGTCCACGAGTTTTCCTTTCGCTGGCAACGGAAACCAGTTTTAGTCTACGATCGTAGAATGAACAAGAGACTTGTCGTGGTGACCGGCGGTGCCAGTGGCATCGGGCGCGGAGTCGCCGAAGCCTTCCAGTCCGCGGGTGATCGCGTGGTCATCGCCGACGTCGACGTCCGCGCGGCGCACGAACTCGCCGGAGAACTCGGCGCGGAGCACGTCGAGCTCGACATCTCCGACCCCGGTTCGGTCGACGCGGCGCTGGCGCTGGTCACCGATCGGTTCGGCCCGGTGGAGGTCCTGGTCAACAACGCGGGTCTCGCCGGGGGCGGCGGGCCGTTGGTGGGCCTGGACATCGGCGTCTTCGACCTGTGCATGCGGGTGAACTTCCGCGGCACCTTCCTGATGACCCGCGCGGTCGGCGCGCACATGCTGGAAGCCGGCACCAGAGGCGCCATCGTGAACATCACCTCCATCGGCGCCCGCCAGCCGACACCCGGCCTCGGCCACTACGAAGCCACCAAGGCGGCCGTCGAAGCCCTCACCCGCTCGGCCGCGCTCGAACTGGCGCCGCACGGCATCCGCGTCAACGCCGTCGCGCCGGGCCCGGTGCTCACCCCGATGACCGCCGGTTTCGCCTCGGACACCGCCGCCCGCGCGGCGTGGGAAGCGAGGATCCCCTTGGGCACCATCGCTTCCGTCGCCGACGTGGTGCCGTCAGTCCTGTTCCTCGCCTCCGCCGACGCCGGCCATCTCACCGGGGTGAGCCTCCAGGTCGACGGTGGGCAGCTGCTCACCTGAGTACACGACGCGGCCGCCGGACACGGTGAGTTCGACACCGATGTCCGGCAGGTCCGTGAACGCGACCTCGAGCGGGTTCGAAGCCAGCACGCAGAAGTCCGCGACGCGGCCCACGGTCAACGATCCCTTCCAAGCCGCCCCGCCGTCTTGCTCGGCGGCCGCGGTCGTGTAGCAGCGCAGCAACCGGGCCATCAGCTCGGCGTCCACTTCGGACGCATCCAGCATCGCGGCCGCCGCCGCGATGTGCACCCGCCAATCAGGAGTCACCACCGGCGCGTCACTGCTCAGGGTCAGCGGAACCCCCGAGTCCAGCATTTCCGCCAGCGGCCAGGCGCGAGCACCGACCTCGGCACCGAGCGCGTCCGCCAGCATTCCCCGCATCGCCACGGCGATCGCGGGCTGCGTGGTCAGGCCGACGCCCGCCGAAGCCATGCGCGCGAGCTGATCCGCCGTCACCAGGTCGCCGTGCACCAGGTGGTCTCCACGGCGAAGCGCGCCGAGCGCGGCCTCGATACTGCGATCTCCCGTGGCGTGCACGGCCACCGCCATCCCGGCGCCGTGGGCGAGACGGATCATCGCGGCGAGGTTGCCCGCGCGATCCGGGTCGTCGGCACCGTCGACAAGCAACGCACCATGCGAGCCGTCGGCGTAGCAATGGTGCGTCCACGCGGACCGCATCGGCGGGATGCCATCGGCGAAGATCTTCACACCGGGCACGGTGAGCCACAACGGATTCGCGGCCGGCGTCGGAGTCAACAGCCCACGCCGGAAGTCCTTGAGCGAACTCGCGCCGTCGAGCAGACCGAACAGCCGCAACGCGGTCACCCTTGCTCGCAAAAGGCCTTCCGAAGCCAGCGTCGCGTACTCCTCCAGGACCTCGGCACTGAAACAGCCTGTCTCGCCAGGGCCCAGACCAGGTTCGGTGTAACTCGTGATGCCCAGTGACGCGCACAGCTCGCCCGCACGCAGGATGGCGGCCCGCCGTTCGGCCGCGGTGCGCACGGTTTTCTCTTCTCCCCCGGTGAATCCGGTGCCGCCGATGAGCGTGTCCGGCCACCGCGCGCCGAGCCAGGTCGCGTGGAGATGCGAATCGTTGATCCCGGGCAGGACGGTTCTCCCCGCCAGGTCGATCACCTCGGTCTCCGGGCCGATGTGGTCCAGGGCGACATCGCCGAGGGCGGCGATCCGGTCGTCACGTACGGCCATCGCCCGTACGACGGTGCCCGCCGGGTCGAAGGTGAGCACGGGACCGCCGCGAACCACGAGTGAAGCGGGGCGAATATGGTGCGACGGCATGGTTTCCTCCAGGATCTGGACTTTTTCTCCTACGACTGTAGACTAAAACGATGGTCGACAGAACCGAAGCGGCGGTGCTCACCGAACACGGCTCCGCGCTCACCTTGCGGGAACTTCCGCTGCCCGAGGAGCCGGAACCGGGCGCCGCGCTGGTCCGGATCACCTGCACCACCCTGTGCGGCACCGACGTGCACCTCTGGTCCGGCCGGATGACCTTCCCCGGCATGCTCCCGATGGTGCTGGGCCACGAAATGGTCGGCGAGGTGGTGGCCGTCGGCCCGGGCACCACCGACACGCTCGGCCGCGAGATCGCCGAGGGCGACCGCATCGGCTGGTCCGAGTCGACCTGCGGAAAGTGTTACGGCTGCACGATTCTGCGTGAGCCGGTCGCCTGCGAGAGGCGTGGATACGGTTTCCTTCAGCGTTCCGACGTCTTCCCGTACGCCACCGGCGGGCTCGTGCGCTACTGCTACGTGACTCCTGGCGCGGCGAAGCTGCTCCTGCCCGACGACGTCAAGGACACCTGGTCCTCGATGTCGGGCTGCGCGGGCAAAACCGTGCTGCGAGCCGTCTCGCGCTCGGGCGGGATCCGTCCCGGCGCGACCGTCGTGATCCAGGGCGCGGGCGCGCTGGGCGTGTTCGCCACCGCGGTCGCGCGGATCTCCGGCGCGGGCGACGTGATCACCATCGGCGGTCCCGCAGACCGGTTGAAGACAGCCGAACGTTTCGGTTCCACGGCGACGATCCCGGTCGACGGCACCGTCGAAGAGCGCGTCGAGCGGGTCAAGGAACTCACCGGCGGCCGGGGCGCCGACCACGTCTTCGACTTCGCCGGCGGGCCGACCATCGGCGAGGAGGCCGTCGCCTTCGCCGCCCAGCGCGGGACGATCGCGATCGTCGGTTCCACCGGTCCCGCGCCTTCCCCCGTGGCACTGGGTACCGTGATGGGCAAGGAACTCACGGTCGCCGGATCCCTCAACGGCGACATCGCCGACTACCACCGCTCGGTGGACTTCTTCCGCACGTTCGCCGACCGGCTGCCGTGGGACGAACTCTTCAGCCCGCCCGTCGGTCTTTCCCGAGCTTCGCGAAGCGTCGAGTCGATGGCCCGGCTCGGCGAACTCAAAGCCGTCATCGATCCCCGTCTTCCCTAGGAGAATCCGTGACCATCCCCCAGCGCCGGATCGGCCGCGACGGCCCGCTCACCGGCGTGCTCTCGCTCGGCTCCTGGCACACCTACGACCGGATGGACTTCCGTGAGGCGGTGGACCTCGTCCGCACGGCGGTCGATTCCGGTATCACGCTCTTCGACGTCGGCGTCTACGGTTTCCCCGGCGCCACACCGGTCTTCACCGATGTGCTGTTCTCCGCGATGGTCCGCGCGGCGGGGCTGCGCCGGGAGGACTACCTGTTCTCGGCCAAGCTCTGGCTGGAGGGGTATCCGGAGCACGATCTCCGCGGCCAGCTGGACAACGCGCTCTTCCGCGCGGGCGTCGACCACGCCGATCTGGTGGTGCTGGGCGATCTCCGGAACGACGGCACCGACCTGCACCGGCTGGTGCTCGATCTGAACGAACTCCGCGAAGCAGGGCTCATCCGGCAGTGGGGTGTCAACAACTGGTCCGCGACCACGATCCGGGCACTGCACGATTTCGCCGCGGCCGAGACCGTTCCCGGGCCCTCGATCGCGCAGCTGAAATACAGCGTCGCGCGACGCTCCATTCCGGACGGTGAACCCTTCGGGAAGGTCTTCGGCGAGCTCGGGGTGACGCTCCAGTCGTCGGACGTCTTCGAAGGCGGGATCCTGCTGGGCAAGAACAGCGGCGCGCGCCAGGTCGGCCGCGACACCGGCGACATCCGGGAGCGTATCGCCGCCTCCGCCCCGGAACTGGCGAAGACCGCGGCCGGGCTGGACGCGACACCGGCGCAGCTGTGTCTCGCGTTCACCCTCACCCACCCGGCCAACACGACCACCCTCTTCGGCGCGACGAGCACCCGGCAGCTCAAGGACAACCTGGGCGCCGTCGACCTCGTCGAGCGGGTGGGCGCGGAACAGCTCCGCGAGCTCGTCGAGCCGTACTGGGCCGACCGGGACGTCGTCGATCCGGAGGGGCCGTGACGGCCTTCGACCCCGAACTCGCCGAAGCCCTGGCAGGGCTGCCTTCCGGGCCGCCGCTGGACGCCGGATCGCTGGCGGAGATCCGGCGGGCGCTGGCCGACGGGAACCTGAGTTGCGCCGAGGCGATCGGCGACCGGGATCTCGTCTGGGAAGATCACGAAGTCCCCGGCACCGACGTGGTCGTCACGGTCGTCAAGCCGAGGGACGCCGAGGACGCGCCGGGGTTCTACAACATCCACGGCGGCGGGATGGTGCTGGACGACCGGTTCGCCGACCTGCCCAGAATGGTCGCCCTCGTCGAGGAGTTCGGCTTCGTCGCGGTGACCGTGGACTACCGGCTCGCCCCAGAGCATCCGCATCCGGCGCCGGTCGAAGACTGCTACGCGGGCTTGACCTGGATGGTCGAGCACGCGAGCGAACTCGGTTTCGACCCGACGCGGCTGATCGTGGGCGGCGGCAGCGCGGGAGGCGGGCTCAGCGCGGGGATCGCCTTGCTGGCCAGGGATCGCGGCGGTCCGACGCTGGCCGGTCAGCTCCTGCTGTGCCCGATGATCGACAGCCGCAACGACTCCGCGTCCACAGTGGAATTCGCCGAACACGGGGTATGGGGCCGGGCCGCCAACGATTTCGGCTGGCGATCCCTCCTGAATGGACAGACCTCGCCGTACGCCGTTCCGGCGACCGCGGCCGATCTCGCCGGGCTCCCGCCCGCCTTCATCGAGGTCGGCGCGGCCGAGATCTTCCGCGACGAGGACGTCGACTACGCACGGCGGCTCTGGCGGGCGGGTGTGCCCACGGAACTGCACGTCTGGGCGGGCGCGTACCACGGTTTCGACCGGATCGCCCCGGACAGCGAGGTGACCCGGGCCGCGCTCGCCGCCCGGGCCTCCTGGCTGCGCCGCATCATCGGCCGAGCATGAACCGGGCGGCCTGCTCGCCGACCAGCACCGCCGGCGCGTTGGTGTTGCCCGTGGTCACCCGCGGCAGCACCGACGCGTCGGCGATCCGGAGCCCGCTGATCCCGTGCACGGCGAGTTCCGGATCGACCACGGAGTCGGCGTCCGTGCCCATCCGGCAGGTCCCGACCTGGTGGTGGTAGGTGATCGCGGTCCGCCGGACGTACTCGCGGACGTCGGCGTCCGGCCCCGGATACAGCTCACGGGCACCCCAGTCGTCGGCCAGCGCCGACGCGCGGCCGATCTCCCGGCACTGCTCCACCGACGCGACCAGGCTCTCGAAATCGGCCGGATCCTCCAGCGCGGCGAGGTCGATCAGCGGTTCGTCGAGCGGGCTCGGCCCCGAAAGCCGCAGGGTGCCCCGGCTGCGCGGCGTGACCATGCCCGCCATCAGCGAGAACCCGGTCTCCGGACCGGTCATCCACGACTCGTACATCGGCACACTGAAGTGGATCGGCTGGGTGTCGGGCACCGCCAGGCCGGGGCGGCTGCGCCAGAACAGATGGGTCTGCGTGACCGAGCGGCCGGGCGCGGGTGGATCGACCTGACGGCGATCGGTCGCGAAGATGACCGGCGACAGCAGATGGTCGTGCAGGTTCTTCCCGACGCCCGGCAGTTCCGCGACGACGTCGATGCCGTGCACTTCCAGCTCGTCGACCGGGCCGACCCCGCTGCGCAGCAGGATCGCCGGGGACGCCAGCGCGCCGGCGGCGAGCACGACCTCGTCCGCGAAGACCTTGCGCAGTTCACCGTCGACCTCGGCCAGCACGCCGGTCACCTTGTCGCCCTCGAAGAGCAACCGGTGGACCAGCGCTCCCGTGTGGACGGTCATCCGTTCGGCGACGGGCTGCCCGTAGGCGAGCCAGGTATTGAGCCGCTTGCCGTCGCGGGTGGTGACGCGCTGCACGGACACGCCGTCGAGCTCGTCGCCGTTGTAGTCCGGATTGAACGGCAGGCCGATCTGCACAGCGGCGTCCACAATGGACTGCTGGATCGGATGCAACGGCTCGTTCGGCACGACGTCGAGCAGATCCTTTTCGATCCGTTCGTACACCGGCCGCACGTCGTCCCACCGCCAGCCGGGCAGGTCCCAGCCGTCGTAGTCGGCAGGCGCCCCACGCACCCAGATCATCGCGTTGAGCGAATGCGACCCGCCGAGGACCTTGCCGCGCGGCAGGTGCAGCCGCCGGTTCGCCGCGTGCGGCTGCGGCACGGTGTAGTAGTCCCAGTCCTCCGGACCGTGCCACAGCTCCCCGGACCGCGAAGGGTCGTGAATGGCCGGATTGGTGTCCGGCCCGCCCGCTTCGAGCAGCGTGACCCACGCCCCGGAGTCGGCCAGTCTCCTGGCGACCACCGAACCGGCCGAACCCGCTCCCACCACGATGACGTCCATGTCCCCCACCCTCGCAAGGCGCGACGGCGTCCGGCGGATTCGGTTCGCTGGCCGACAATCGGCGTGCCCTGGCGGGCAAGACCGGGGACCTCGTGGCGCCCGATACTCGATCACACACCGGTCGAGGAGGAGCTAGCCATGGCCACACGCCTGTTCATCGACGGACAGTGGACCGCCGCGGGAGGCGGGTCATTGCCGACGTACGATCCGGCCACCGGCCAGGTGATCGAGGAGGTCGGCACCGCGTCGGCCGCCGACGTCGACGCCGCCGTCGGTGCCGCGCGAAAGGCGCTGAACGACCCCTCCTGGGCGGGGCTGCTGCCGGTCCAGCGGGCCGCGCTGCTGTTCAAGCTGGCGTCGCTGGTCGACGAGCGTCACGAGGAACTGGCCGCGCTGGAGACACGTGACCAGGGTCAGCCGATCGGCGTCTCGCGCCAGGTCAGCGTCACCGGCGCGGCCGAGCACCTCCGGTACTTCGCGGGCTGGGTGACCAAGATCCAGGGCACCACCAACCCCGTGTCCTTCCCGGACACGCTGCACTACACCCGCCGCGAGCCGGTCGGGGTGAACGCGCTGATAACGCCGTGGAACTTCCCGCTGATGATCCTGGTGTGGAAGCTCGCGCCAGCGCTGGCCACCGGCAACACCGTGGTGATCAAGCCCAGCGAGGTGACGCCGCTGACCAGCATCCGCCTGGTGGAGCTCGTGCAGGAGGCCGGGTTCCCGCCGGGCGTGGTCAACCTGGTCACCGGCGACGGCGCCGTGGGCGCGCTCCTGAGCGGGCACGACGACGTCGACCACCTGTCCTACACCGGGTCCACCGCGGTCGGGAAGCTGATCACGGCGGCCAGCGCGGAGTCGAACCTCAAACGCCTCACCCTCGAACTCGGCGGCAAGGCGCCCAGCATCATCGCCGGCGACGCGGACATCGACGCCGCCGTCGCGGGCAACCTCGCGGGCGCGACCCTGAACAGCGGGCAGGTCTGTGCCGCGTACACCCGGTTCTTCGTGGATCGCAAGCGTGAACAGGAGTTCGTCGCGAAACTGGCGGCCGAGCTCGAAGGCCTCAAGATCGGGCCGGGGCTGGACGAATCCACCCAGCTCGGCCCCCTCGTGTCCGCGAAGCACCGCGAGCACGTGGACTTCCTCGTCTCGACCGGCAACGAGCAGGGCGCGGAACTGGTCACCGGCGGCAAGCCCGTCGACCGCGAGGGCTACTTCTACTCCCCGACGTTGTTCGCCGGTGTCGCCGACGACATGACGATCATGCGCGAGGAGATCTTCGGCCCGGTCCTCGCCGTCACCGCCTACGACGACCCGGACGAACTGCTCGCCCGCGCGAACGACACCGAATACGGGCTCGCGGCCACCGTGTGGACGCGCGATCTTGGTGTGGCGCAAAGGTTCGCCAACGGCATCCGGGCGGGCGCGGTGTTCGTCAACATGCCGCCGATCCCCGACATGGCCGCGCCTTGGGGCGGCTACAAGGCTTCCGGCTGGGGCCGGGAGATGGGGCCGTGGGCGATCGACGCCTACACCGAGATCAAATCCGTCTGGCTGCACTACTCGTGACCACGGGCGACGCGGTGAACGGGACCGCGAAGAGCAAGTCGCAGATCGCCTACCACTGGATCAAGGCGAGGATCGACGACGGCACCTTCTCCCCCGGCTACCGCCTCGTGTTCGGGCAGATCGCCCAGGAACTCGGCGTCAGCACCGTACCCGTGCGCGAGGCGGTCCGGCGGCTGGAGGCCGAGGGCCTGGTGACCTACGAGCACAACATCGGCGCGCAGGTCGCGATGGCGGACGAGAGCGATTACCAGCACACCATGCAGACGCTCGCGCTGGTCGAGGGCTACGCCGCCGCGCTGGCGGCGCCGTCCTTGCCCGGCGAGGCGCTCGACCAGGCCAAGGGGCTCAACGCGGAACTGACGGCGTGTCTCGACAACTTCGAGCCGTCGCGGTTCACCGCGCTGAACCGCGACTTCCACCGCGTCCTGTTCGGCACCTGCCCCAATCCGCAGGTGCTCGATCTGGTCAACCGCGGCTGGAACCGGCTGGCCGGCCTGCGCACGTCGACGTTCAGCTTCGTCCCCGGCCGCGCGCACGAATCCGTGCGGGAGCACCAGAAGATCCTCGACCTGTTCGACCGGAACGCGCCCGCCGGGGAGATCGAACTGGCCGTGCGGGAGCATCGGCTGACCACTTTGGAGACGTTCCTGGCCTGGCGGCACCCTTGGACTTGAGTCTCCACCCACTGGAGCCTTTACCGTCGCCCCATGACGATCACCGTTCTCGACACCTACCCCGCCATGCGAGCGATCCTGCGCGCGCCGCGGGCGGACCGCGCCGCGATGCTCAAGGCGATGGCCGAACCCGCCGCCGGGATGTACCGCTACTTCCCCGGCGAGGTGGACCTCGTCGCGATGCACGCGATGAGTTCCGGGTTCCCGCTCGACCGCGACGAGGAACGCTGCCTGGAGGCACTCGAAACCCTCCACGAAGCAGACGCCTGGAACCGGATCCAGCGGGCGCTCGACGACGCCGTCACCGCGCAGCTCGCCGCGACGCCCAGGCTGACGGTCCCGGACATCACCGTTCTCACCGTGCTCGGTGATCCCGGCGACGCGCACTTCATGGGCCCGAATCTGGGGATGACGGCGAACGGCAGCGTGTCCGGTTACATCCACCTCGGCTTCTGGCCGTATCCGGAGAACCTGGCGCGGCTGGAGGCCACGGCGGTCCACGAGCTGAACCACAACCTCCGCTACAGCCCCGGTGGCGTGATCTGGGATCCGGCGACGGTCACCGTCGGCGAGCAGATCGTGTCCGAGGGCCTGGCCGACGCGTTCGCCCGCCAGTTGTACGGCGACGAACTCGGTTACGCCCGTATCGGCGTGCCGCATCTGCACGACGACGCCGTGTTCGCGAAGGTCGTCTCCGGGCTGGAGATCACAGGCATGCACAACTTCACGGCGTGGGTGCACGGTGACGAGACCGCCGCCCGCTACGGCGGCACACCCGTCGGCCTGCCGACCGGCGCCGGGTACGCGGCCGGCAACCGGCTCGTCGACGCCTATCTGGCCGCGACGGGCCGGACGGCCGCGGAGGCCCTGCTGGCGGACCGCCGCGACGTCATCGACACCGCCCTCGGCTAGGACTCGCGGCGCCTCGACCGGATCGTGAGCGCCACCAGCGCGCCACCGGCGAGCAGCAGGAACAGACCGGAGACCAGCAGGCCCCGGACCTCGCTGCCGGTCGAGGCCAGCGGACCGCTGTCGGACGGCCCGCCGCCCGGCGCGGGAGCGACCGGCCGGCCGGTCGTGGTGGTCACCGTGACGCCGGCTCCCGGGGTCGTGGTCGACGTACTGCCGGCGGTGGTGGTCGAGGTCGACGACGACGTGGCGCTGCTGCTCGTCGGCCTCGACGACGTCGCGCTGCTGGAGCTGCCGCTCGTCTGGCTGGAGGACGTGGGCGCCGTCGAGGTGGAGGTGACCGACGTGGTGGTGGTCGAAGTCGGGCTTGTCGACGTGGAGCTGCTCGTCGTGGTGCTGCTGCTCGAGGTAGTCGAACTGCTGCTCGTCGGCGAACTGCTCGTCGTGGCCGAGCTCGACGAAGACGACGAAGACGACGTGGAGCTGCTCGGCGTGCTGCCGCATTCGGGCAGGTCGCCGTTGAACGGGTAGGCGTGGAACTCCTGGCCCCCACCGCCGGTCGCCTCGGAGGTGTGCACCAGCGTGCCCGTGGTGAAGAAGCGGCCGTTCATCCCGGACGCGGTCACGGTCGCGGTGCTTCCCGGCTCACCGATCAGCACACTCCCCTGGAACTGGGCCCCACCGGCGATCTTCACGCTGGTGGCGTCCGGGAAGTTCCACAGCAGCCGCTCGCGCAGCTTGTTCAGCGGATCCTGGTCGTTGAGGTCGCCGGTGTAGGTGTTGATCGTCCGGGCGGCTCCCACCATGTTGACCAGGATCGTCGCCCCGGCCGGAATACCCGCGAATTCGATCCCCTGCATTCCCCCGGTGGCGCCGGTCAGGTCGAAGTCCACAGTGAACACCTGGAGCGCGGATTTCCCGTCCCCGGTGAACAGGGTGCGGTATCCCTGGTTGACCGCCGTGCCCGTGGCCGGACGCGGCGTGGTGCCTTCGCGTGCGTAGCACTTGCTGGCCACCCGGAGATCCTCGCGCAGGCCCACATAGGGTTTCGCCGCGTCGGGATCCTTTTCGAGCTTGCCGGTCACCGTCCCGGTGACGGTTCCCGCGTGCCGCACGACCCCGCCGTCCGCGAGCAGCCGCTGGCCCGCCGCGACACCGACGTTCCCGCCGGTGGTCAGGAAGTCGGCGCCGTCCGGTGGCGGGACCCGCGATCCGACACCGGCGATGCCCACGTTGTAGATGGAGGACGCGCCCGCTCGTTTCGCCATGTCGAAATCACCGAGGACGACGATGCGCCCTTCGGCTTCCGCGGCGGCTTCCCGTACCTGGAATTCGCCGCCGACATAGACGTTGATGCCGTTGTCCCGGCCCGCGTAGTCCTTGTTGTTCACCGGTGGATACACATCGGGACAGGCCGGGCCGACGCACGGCCCGAGGCCACCCGGTAGAGGGGCGGCGATCGCGCCGTCGGTGACCACGAGCGCCGCCACGCACACCGCGGCGGCGGCACCGGCCGATAGGGACGCGAATCGCCTTGCACGCATGCGGCGATTCTTGTGCCCATCGACCGTCCGAACACAATCGGAATCCGGAATTACCCCCGACCGGGCGAGGCCGGTAACCCACCCCGGTTCTCGGGATTCCAGTGTCGCCCGGACATGTGAATTCCAGTCGGGCCGCGGAATCTCATGGGGTGCTGTGACGAATCCCCGGCCTGGCGGGTACTGGACCTGCGCACGCTCAAGGCATCTGCTTGACTGCTGCCGTGCCATCCGATCGTGAGACCTCCGTCGAAGCGGAGTTCTCACGGGTGGTCGGCCGGTTCGCCGGTCCGGCCAGGGGCGCCGGGCTGCTGGTGATCAGTGTTTTCGGGGTGCTCGCCACGCCGTCCGGAGCGCTGCCGCTCGCGTTCGGACTGCTCGCGCTGGCCCTGGTCACCGCCGTGGCCGAGTACCTCGTGGGAAAGACCGGCCGGGGCAGGCCGGTGGCGTTCGCGCTGACGCTGATCCGCGCGGCGGCGATCTGCGGCACCCAGTTCCTGACCGCGCCCGAACCGGCCGAGCTGAACCAGTGGGCGCTCAACGTCCTCACCATCACCGCGATCACCCTCCAATGGGAATGGCCGCCTAATGTCACCGTGCCCGCCATTGCCTGCCTGCTGGCGATCGAGGTGATCCCTCTCGGTCTCGAGGACGGTTCGTGGGTGGTGGTGCGCGTGCTGATCGAGGCCACCCTCGCCCGGGTCGCCTTCCTCCTGCTGTCGCGGACGACCCGCCGGATCGACGATCTGCGCGAGCGCCAGGCCCGGCTGACCCGCGAGGAATCCCTTGCCGTGCAACGACGGCTGCAGGAACGCGAGTATCTGGCCGTCCTGCACGACACGGCCGCGGCCACCTTTCTCACGGTGGCCCAGCGCGGCGAAACGACCGAACCGTCCGAGGTCGCCGGATACGCTCGCCGCGATCTCGCGATCCTCACCGGCGAATCCGGTCCCGGCAGCGTGGTCGACCTCGAGACGTCGTTGCGTGGCGTGCTCGCGCAGAGCCCGGTGAAGGTCGAGGCGCGCTGGTCTCCGATCGCGCCGATCCCGGCGTCCGCGGCGCTCGCGATGGTCCGTGCCGTGCGCGAGGCGCTGGTGAACGTCGATCGCCACGCCGGTGTCGGCGAGGCCGCCCTGACGGTGGAAGACGGGGTCCGCGTGACCGTCCGGGACGAAGGCCGCGGATTCGACCCGGCGAAGACCCCGGCCCAGCGGCGAGGTGTCCGTGGTTCGCTCGTCGAACGCATGGCCGCGGCGGGCGGCCGGGCCGAGGTGACGTCCGCGCCCGGCGCGGGGACCACGGTCGAACTGGTGTGGCCGGCATGAACGAGACCTCGGACCGGGTGCTCGGCGGCTGCCGGATCGCGGTACTGCTCGCGACGGCGGCGATCCAGCTCGGGCTCAGCCTGACCCGGCTGGACGACACCCCCGCCAGGATCGCGTTCGCCGCGCTCGCCGGCGTGCTCGTCGTCGCGGCGTGGTGGGTGCTGCGGTGGAAGCCGGTCCCCTGGCCGGTCGCGCTCGCGGGGTCGTTCGTGGTGCTCGCCGCGTCCGCGGTCGCGATCTGGACCCTGCCCCCGGACCATCTCCTCGGCGACGCGGACTGGGCGTCCGGTCTCGCGGGCTGGCATCTGCTGGTGCTGCTGCTGGACCGTCCGGCGGTCGCGATGGCCGCGCTGGTCCTCCAGATGACGCTCACCTTCGTCCGGCAGTTCGGCGCCGTGCCCACCGATCGCGGCGAGATCGGCAGCGTGGTGATCGCCGGGCTCAGCGTGCTCACCTTCCAGGCCGCGACACTGGCGCTGATCAGGGTCGTCAACCGGCGGGCGGGCGAAGCCGCCGAGGCCTCGGCCGAACGCGACCGGCAGGCGCACCGCAAAGCGCTCGCCCAGCAGCGGGAGGCCGACCAGCGGAACCGGTTCGCCGGGCAGCTCGGCGCCACCCTGCCGCTGCTGGCCGGACTCGCCGACCGCACCCTGGACCCGCGGGACGACGCCGTCCGGCAGCGCTGCGCACTCGCCGCCACCCAGCTACGGCGGCTGTTCGCGGAAAACGACGACGTCCCCGACCCGCTGCTGCACGAGGTCTCGGCCTGCGTCGATCTCGCCGAGCGGCGGGGCTTGACGGTGACGCTGGCGGTCAGCGGCGAGGCGGCGCCCGTCCCCACCTCCGTCCGCCGCGAACTGACCGGTCCGCTGATGACCGCGCTGGCCGCCGCGCGGACTCAGGCCAGGGTCAGCGTGCTGCGCGCCGACGAGGAGATCCGCGTCGCGGCGATCACGGACGGTGAACCCGGGCGGACGGCGAACGGATCGGGCTCCGTCGACGTCGAATGGCACGCACTGGGAGAACGATCGTGGATGGAGGCGAAATGGCGTTCGCGACCGGATTGACCGCGGTGGTCGTCGACGACCATCCGGCCGTACGGGCCGGGGTCGTGCACTGGCTGTCGTCGGGCACACCGCCGGTGACCGTCGTGGCCGAGGGCGAGGACGTGCGGGCCGCGTGGATCGGCGAGGGCGCCCTGGCGGACGTCGTCATCCTCGATCTGCACCTGAACAGCACCACCCCGGCGATGGGTGATCTGCGACGGCTCACCGAAGCCGGCCGTCGCGTCGTCGTCTACTCGATGCGGGCCGACGACGAGATAGTCCTGCAGTGTCTCGAACTCGGCGCGCTCAGCTACATCACCAAATCCGAAGGCGCGGAACACATCCTCGAAGCCGTGCGCGCGGCGGCGGCCGACCGGTCGTACACGCCGCCGTCGCTGGCGGGCGCGATGGCCGGGGACCGCTCCGAGCGGCGTCCCGCCCTCTCCGCGCGCGAGACCGAGGTGCTCATCGAGTGGTTCCAGTCCGAGTCGAAGGACTTCGTCGCGCACCGGCTGGGGATCTCGCCGAACACGGTCAACTCGCATCTCGAGCGGATCCGGGTCAAGTACGCCCAGATGGGCAGGGACGCGCCGACCAAGGCCGCGCTCGTCGCGCGGGCGATCCAAGACGGGCTGATCGGCGTAAGCGATTTGTGATCGGTTGTGGTGCGAACGGACCACTCCGGCCTCCACCGGTTGCGACTACGTTGCGTGACGAACACGCCGGAGTTCGTCCGGCGGGAGTCCGAGGAGATCCATGAAGCCCGCCCGTACCGTCCTGCTCGCCACCGCCTGCGCCGCCGCGCTGCTGCTTTCCGCCTGTGGCGAGGAGGGCGGGAAGACCGTCAGGGCCGACGGCACCATGTCTCCCGGCAGCGAACTCAAGGTCGGTGAACGCGCCGTCGTCCCGTTCAGCGACGCGGGCAAGTCGGGCACGATCGCGATCACCGTCAAGTCGATCGAGGTCGGCCCCAAGGAGGATCTCGCCGAGTTCAAGGACAAAGGCGAAGGCAGCCTTCCGGTCTACGTCCGGATGGTCGTCGAGAACGTCGGCGGCACGGACCTCGCCGACACTTCGGTGTCGGTGCGCGCGGTCGGCGCGGACGGCAAGGGCACCAAGGTGATCATGGCCAGTGGCACCGCGGCCTGCAAGGGCGAGCCGGCGCCGGCGGATTTCAGCAAGCCGGGCGCGACCTACGAGACCTGCGACACCGAAGGCGTCAAGGAAGGTGGCGAAGTCGGCGGCGTGTCGTTCAGTGACGGCGACGGGTACAAGGACGACCCGATCACCTGGAAGAAGTAACCACTCTCCACGTTGGGCCGAATAGCGTAATACATTCGTGACCTCTCGTGGTGCGAATGGCCCACACAGCTCTAGGCCGGCATCGACTACGGTGCGTGGCGAGAACGCCGGAGCACGATTCGGCGGGGAGTCCGAGGAGATTCATGAAGTTCGACCGCATCGCCCTGTCCGCCACCGGCTGCGCCGCCGTGCTGCTCCTTTCCGCCTGCGGCGGCAAGGAAGAGGGCGGCAGTCCCGCTCCCGCGCCGTCGCCCGCACCGACGTCGGCTCCCGCGTCCTCGCCGGCGACCAGCGGAACCGTCCCGGTCTCGAACGCGGACGCCACCGCGCCCGGTACCGAACTCAAGGTCGGCGAACGCGCCGTCGTCCCGTTCAAATACGGCAACGACAAGTCCGGCACCATCGCGATCACCGTCAAGGCGATCGAGCTCGGCCCGAAGGAAGACCTCGCCTCCTACGGCGAGAAGGCCAAGGGCATGACTCCGGTGTACATCCGGATGACGGTGGAGAACGTCGGCGGCACGGACCTCACCTACAGCACGGTGCGGATGCGCGCGGTCGGGCCGAACAACAAGAGCACCGGCGTGATCATCACCGGCGAGACCCCGAACTGCCAGTCCGAGTCGGCGAAGAAGGACTTCAAGACCGCCGGCGCGACCTACGAGACCTGCGAACTGCAGGCCATCAGGGACGGTGGCGAGGTCGGCGGCGCGGAATTCAACGACGGTGACGGGTACAAGGACGACCCGATCATCTGGAAGAAGTAGCCAGTAGCGCGTGAAGGCCCCCTTCCCCCGGGATGGGGGCCTTCGCGCGCTTCAGCTCACGCTGCGGGGGGGGCAGGTGAGCGTGCGTACCGTCGTCCACCCGCACCGGCAGCGGGGCCGGATCGTCTTCGTCGGCGGCAACAAGACCGCCACGTCCACCGACGACCTGACGATCTCCGAAGAAGGCGGCACGACGACCATCGGCTACCACGCCACCATCGAGTTCCACGGACTGGCGAAACACGCGGATCCGTTCCTGAACCGGCAGTTCGAGAAGATGGGCGACGAGCTCGTGCCGGCGATGAAGGCGGCTCTCGAAGCGCTTTGAGGCCCGGGCTGCGTCAGAGGGTGCGGCTGGTGTTCTCCAGCAGCCGCACCAGCCCGCCGCCCCCCGTGAGGTGGATGTGCTCGGTGCCCTCTTCGTCGGTGTTGGTGTAAGTGACCAGCCGCCCGTACTCGGTCAGGTCGACTGCCGTGATCGGCACACTCCGCGAGCGCCCTCGCGCGTCCGCGACCGCCGTATAGAGCTGGTGGGTAGCGTCTCGTGGGGAGTGCATGAGATCGGTGATCAAGTCCCGGTCCGGGTCGCCGGGCTCGGGGGCGGGATGAGCGAGCGGGCTACGGCCTTCCGTGACCGCCACGGGCCGCGCCGGAGGCGTGCGGGGCACGGATAGATCCCGCACCTCTGCCGCCTCGACCGGCGGCAGCGTCTCCACCAGATCGGCCGCCAGGCAGCGATGATCGGGCAGCGGCTGCAGGATCACCGCGTCGTCGTCGACCAGTACGCGCACCGCGTCGCGGTCACGGACACCGGTGAAGAACCCGCCCCCGTCTCCGGCGCGGTCGCTGGAGCGGGGATAGGCGGTCCAGCCGTAGAACTCCCGGTCGGCCGCACCCAATATCCGTAACGTGTCGAGCAGAAGCGGGCTCACTCGCTCCCCGCGCGCCAGCCGATGCTCGGACAGGAGTTCCCAGGTGCCCGACTCGATCCGCGCCACCGCCTCTTCGGGCAGGTAGAACGTGCCGTTGGTGCCCAGCACGGGATGCGGGTCTCCCAGGTCGCTCGCGTGCCACTCCCACACGGTCAGGAGCGCGAGTTTCGGCAACACCAGCGGCGCGTCGAGGATAGCCATAGCGCGTTTTCCTTGCTATCAACGGAAAGTGGTGGTCACGTGCCGATGGTCGGCGGAACCACCGTGAACCCGGTTTCAGGATCGATGTCGGTGATCTCGACCGGATGTTCTTCCGGCCCGTACTTACGGGTGTGCTCGTCGTCCTCGTTCTTGCCCCCGCGCGCGCCGGGGGCCATAGCGCCACCGAGTGCGCCCGACGCCGCACCGGCACCGGTCGACCGAGCATTCACTCGGCCGGTCTCGGCCGCGAGCGGGCCACCGAGGACACCCGCGCCGCCGCCACGCCCCGCGGTCGGAACACCACCCGTGCGCCCACCAGGCCCTCCGGGCGCGAACCCACTACCAAAGCCCGAGCCGGTGTCGGCCCGACCTCCTGCGCTCGGACCGGTTGAAGGAGCGGGAACGACCGGGGTCGACGCCCCATCGCGCGTGGAGGGGCCGTAACCCGAGGTGGTGGTGTGATCAGCGCCCATCCCCGTGCCGCCGTGGGGGCCACCGCCGGGAGTGAAGGACGCGGGGGTGTGATCGGGTGCCGGGGACGGAGTGAACCCGGAACCGTCGTCGAGGTCGGCGCGGTCCAGCGTGTCGTCCGGAGGTGCGGGGTGGTCCGGCGCCGGGGCTGGGCCCCTCTTGACCGGCGGCGTCAGTGCGATGTCCGCGCCGTCGTAGAAGCCGAGCTGCCCGTAATCGCCTTGCAACCCGCTTTGCGTCTGCCTGATCTGGTTTTCGTAGCCCTTGTAGACCGTCAGGTTGAATTTCGCTTTTTCGTTGTAGTCGGCGATCGCCTTTTCGGTATCGGTGTCCCACGGCGAAATCACGTCACCGAAACTCTTGTCGGGGCGCGGGGGCATCGGCTTGAGGGTTGCTTTGGTGTGCTCGAAACCCGACGCCGCCGTGAGGACCGATTGCTGGTTACGCGCCATCGACCGGTCCGCCGAATCGGCGACCGTGTAGAGCTTGTGGATACGTTCGCGTGCGGCGTCCGCGCCCGTGCCGGACCAGGAGGACTCCAGGCCACCGATGATCTCCCGGAGGACGGCGGCGTGCTCGCCCTGGCTTTTCGCGGCCTGCCCGGCCTGCCTGGCGGCTTCGTGCCAGGGGCTGGAGTTGCCCGCGCGCACCTTCTCGACGAATTCCGGAACAGGAACGGGCTGCGTGCCGACATCACCCGTGAACAAATCCCGGGTCCACTTGAAGACCCCTTTCAGCGCATCCCCGACTGCCTTGCCCAGCCCGGAGAACAGCCCCCCGACACCGTCGGCGAGGTTGGACAGCCAGCTCATCTCACACCCCCGCCTTCGCCCGGAGACTCGTCATGACGAGATCCGCCACCACCTCGGCCGACTCGCACGGATCCTTCTTGCCCTGGGAGTCGAGACTGAGGAACACCGATACCTCGATGGTGGTGCTGTCGGTCGCCCCGATGCTGATTTGGCAGAACTTGTCCGGCGACCCGCCGGAAGGCGACACGTAGGCGACCGCGGGGAACCCTTGCAAGGAAGCGATGGGCTTCCATACCTCGGCCTTCGGCTTCACGTTCTCGTAGATCGCACTCAGGCCATTCGGCAACTTCGTCGCGTACGCCATGATGACCTGGCCGGTGGTGACCGTGTTGAACCACTGGCAGCCCGGCCCGATGGAGTCCGCGTCCTTGCGCTTGGTTTCCGAGGGCTTGCCGACGGCCTGCAGAATCTGCTCGGCACTGAGGGAATCAGCGCACGGGTCACCCGCGAAGACGGACTCCGGAAACGGTGCCGGCACTTTCGGCGCACCCGCATACGGCAAAGTCCGCTCCGGCGCGGTTTCCGGCGCCGTCGGATTCGACGCTGTCACACCGGGACCGGAGCCACTCCCCGAACAGCCCGCGATCACGGACAGGGAAGCCACCGACAGCCCGATCACCCAGGTCCGCGCCCGCATCACACTGCTCCCGTTTCGACGCTGTTCTTGATCGCCCTGCCGGAATCCTGGTCGTTGCCCGCCGTCCGGCCGAGCGCCTTGTTGAGTCGTCCGACCAGTTCTTCCAAGTACAGGATCTCGAGGCGAACATGTCCCGCGCCATACGCGAACGCCCCCGGCCGGTCCGCGTTCCACGTGGCCGCTTTCGCGAATCCGACGCTCACCGGATCCTCGGCGGCTGATTTCATGCGTTCCAGTGACTGGGTTATCCGCTGATCGTCCCGCAGCCGTTCCAAGATGGTCGTTGCTTTTCGAACCATTCTTTCGGCGTGGTCACGGTCGAGTCGGAACCCTGGGCCGTGCGCGCCTTGTTGCACTTGGGCGTTGGCCGCGGATTCCGCCGCCTTGGCCCGTTCGACGTTGTCGCCGATCGGGTCGGTGACCCACATGTCCAGCCCGGCCAGCCATGGCCTGCTCGTATCCGTCACTTGTCCACCCCTCGAACCCTCACCCTGGCGCGTTGTGGTGCCGATCGGCGCGGCCGGACGCGGTCGCGGCGATCAGAGTAGCGGATCGCTCACAGCGCGTGTGCTGTTACAAAGCCAGGCCACTTGGCTACCCACAAGTACTTTCACCAGCGGTGACGCGGTGTGACGCCGGCCGGGGCCGCGTTAGCGCGAGGGTTCATCCCGCTCATCACGACGGGCGAACGCCGGGCTGGCCCGCTTACCGGCAGTCGGATTTTCCCGTGGCCCACTGCCACCCTGTCGATAGGTGGACCCGTCTCGGGGATTCGGCATCGACACGAACGTGACGACGCACCCGTCCGCCCGTGGGCTCAGGCGGTGTGACCGGGACGTGCGGTGCTTCAGGTTGTTTTCGCCTCACCAGTCACGAGGCGATGCGCCGCACGGCGTTCGCGCAGGCGAGGGATTCCAGCAGCGGCACGGTCCGCTCCCAGCCAAGGCAGGCGTCGGTGATGCTCAAGTCGGGCCTGGGCCGTACGGAGCCGACGTCCTGCCTTCCGTCGGAGAGGTACGACTCGATCATCACCCCGGCCAGTGCGTCGTTGCCCGCCGAGATCTGGTCCGCCAGGTCGGCGACGATCACGGGCTGCCGGTTGTGGTCCTTGCCGCTGTTGCCGTGCGAGGCGTCGACGACGAGCCGGTGCGGCAGGCCGGCGGCGGTCAGCGCGTCGAGGGCGTCCGCGACGGCGTGCGCGTGATGGTTGGGTTTCGGGCCACCGCGCAGGACGAGGTGCGCGTCCGGGTTCCCGGCGCTGCGCTGGATCCGGGGGCGTCCGTCGGCGGCGGCGCCCGGGAACACGTGCGGCAGCGCGGCCGCCCGGACCGCGGCGACGGCGGTGTCCAGCCGTCCGGACACGCAGTTCTTCATGCCCACCGGCATCGGCAGCCACGACGCCAGCTGCCGGTGCGGCTGGCTGGCGACGGTCCGCGCGCCGATCGCGCCCCAGCTGATGGTGTCCGCGAAGTAGGGCGCGAGGAACGGGTCGACGAACTCGTACGCGAGCGGCAGCCCGGTCGCGGCGGCGTCGTCCAGGAACCGCCGTCCGACGCGGACACCGGACGCGAGATCGCCCTTACCGTCCAAGGTGGGGTCGGGCACCAGCCCGGTCCAGCCGGCGATCGTCCGCGGTTTCTCCAGGTAGGCGCGCAGGACCACGACGAGGTCGTCGGCGAACCGGCGCGACGCCTCCGCGAGCCGATTCGCGTACTCGAGCGCTCCGTCGGTGTCGTGCACGGAACACGGGCCCACGACGACGAGCAGCCGGGAGTCCCGGCGGGAGAGGACGTCGGCGACGGTTTGCCGGTGCCGGGTGATCTCCTCCGGGACGAACCCGGTCGTGACCACCTCGGCCGGGCTGGGCAGCTGGTCAAGCATCCGCATGACCTTTCTCCTTGTCGGGGGCGGCCGTCCCGGCCCGGGGCAGCCGCGTCGCACCGGCCACCGCCACGACGGCGAGGCCGAGAACACACCAGAAGGCGTCGGCGAAGGCCGCGGCGACGTCCGGGCCGCGGGCGGCCAGCCGGGCCTGCAGCACCACGGCCAGCACCGCGGTGCCGATCGAGCCGCCGAGCGTGTTGAGCAGGTTCAGCGCCCCGGCGGCGCGGGGCAGCCGGGCGGGTTCGACCCGGCGGTAGACGATCGTCATCACCGGTGCGCCGATCATCGCCGCGCCGAAACCGCGCAGCAGCAGGGAGACCACGATGACCCAATCCGGAAGGCCATGGCCGAGCTGGGTGAACGGCGCGGTGCCGAGGGCGACCAGCCCGATCCCGCTCAGCACCAGGGTGCGCGGCGAGATCCGGTCGACAAGGCGGTTCACCAGTACGGAACCGGCCGCCGCGCCGATCCCTTGGGGCACCAGCAGCAAGCCGGTGTCCCAAGTGGACAGTCCGGGGCCGCGCTGGAGGTAGAGCGGGAGCAGGAACATCGTGCCGAACACCGACGCGCCGAGCAGGACCAGAGCCAGCGCGGCGACCCCGAACGGCGGCCGCGTGAACAGGCGTGGATCCAGCAAGGGCGCTTCGGCGCGCAGACCATGCCGGACGAACGCCGCGAGCATCACGACGCCGAGCGCGACGGCGATCCCGGCGACCATCGGGGTGCCCTGCTCGAACCAGGTGAGCCCGAAGACCAGGACGGCGAGCCCCGGCGAAAGCAGCAGCGCGCCCCGGAAATCGAAACGTTCCCCCTTGCCACCGGTTTCGCTCACCGGAACCCAGCGCCGGGCCAGGATCACCGCCACCACGCCGACCGGGAGGTTGACGTAGAACAACCACGGCCAGTCCGCGACCGCGAGGATCGTGCCGCTCGCCATCGGGCCGAGCACGGGCGACAGCAGCGGTACGAGACCGACGACGCTGATCACGCGCCCGATCCGGTCCGGTCCCGCCGCCCGCGCCAGGAGCGCCTGGCCGGTCGGCGGGAGCAGACCGCCCGCGAGCCCTTGCAAGACGCGGAAAGCGATGAGCGCGGGCAGCGTCGGCGCCAGCGCGCACAGCAGGGACGCCAGCAGGAACACGACGACGGCGGTGAGCCAGACGCGCCGTCCGCCGAAACGGTCGGCGAGCCAGCCGGACGCCGGCACCGCCGTGACCACGGCCAGCAGGTACGCCGTCGTCACCCATTGGACGCCGGTGACCGGCGCGCCGAACTCGTCGGCGAGGGTGTCGACGCCGACCGACACGATCGTGCTGTCCAGGGTCGCCATGAACGTGCCGAGCACCAGCACGGCGGCCGTGCGCCACAGGGCGGCGTCGATCGGGCGCGCAGTCACCGCTCCCCCACGAACCCGGCGGCGTCGCCGTCGAGCCAGGACGGCAGCTTCCGGAGATACCCGGCCAGCTCCTCGGCCAGCGACCGGGCGTCGGCCTCCCTCGCGTACAGAACGCCTTCCCACCCGTGCTCGCCCGGGACGACGGTGACGCTCACCGGGTGATGCGTGCGTTCACGGAACCTCGTCCCGGTGACGGTCAGGCCGGGCGCGGGTTCGCGCAGCTTCGCCGGGTCCACCGGGTAGTTCTCGAACACGAGCAGACTGTCGAACAGGCGCTCGCGCCCGGCCAGCGACGCGAGTTCCGGCAGGCCCATCCGGTGGTGTGCGGTCATCGCCTGCTGCCGCGTTTGCAGGTCGGCGAGCGCCTCGGCGACCGTTCCGGTGAACCTGGCGCGGACCGGGACGCTGTTCGCCAGCAGGCCGATGATGTCCTCGACACCGTCCACATCGGACGTCCGGTTCGAGGTCATCACCCCGAAGCTGACGTCGTGGCGTCCGGCGTGGCTCGCGAGAACGGCCGCCCACGCACCCTGCAGCAGGGTGTTGACGGTGAGCCCGCGTGCCGCGCCCAGCCTGGTCAGTTCCGCGACCAGCGCACTGTCCACAGTGAACAGTGCGGGTTCGGCCGAGCCGCCGGTACGCGGCAGGTGGTCACCTTCGGGCAGGCCGTCGAGTTCCCTGCGCCAGGCCCGGACGTCGGCCGAGTGATCGGCCGACGTCAGGAGGCGGGTGTACCGGGTCGGCGGCACCGGCTCCGGCAACGGCTTCCCCGCGTACAGCGCGAACAGCTCGCCGAGGATGCGCGGCGCCGACCAGCCGTCGGACAGCAGATGGTGACTGGTCAGCGCGAGCGTCTGCCTGCCGGGCCCATGACGCAGCACGGTGACCCTCCACAGCGGACCGTGGGCCAGGTCGAACGGCTCCGCGAGTTCCTCGTCCAGCGCCGCGTCCAAATGGGACACTTCGCGGACGCGGAACCCGGCCCGCGGTTCGGCGGGGATCACCTGGACCTCGTGCGACGCTGGGAACACCGCGCCGAGGTTCAGCTGCCGTCGCACCAGCGCGTCCGCCGCCGTCCGCAGTGCCTCGACGTCCAGGTCACCGGACAGCGTGAACGCGGCCTGCACCGGATACGGGTCTTCGTCCGCGGCCCGGGACTCGCGCAGGATCACCTCCTGCAACGGGGTCAGCGGCATGATCTCGCCGGGTCCCGGCACGTCGGCGGCGAGTGCGTCCAGCTCACGCCGGAAGTGCTCGCCCAGCACGACGATCTCGTCTTCGGTGAACAGCGCGGACGGCCAGGTGAAGCGGACGCCGAGCGTGCCACCGTCGGGGACCATCGCGTTCACCGTCAGCGCGTACGGCAGCGGCATCTCCGCGCCGCCACCCGAACCGAGCGGATCGGCGTCCGGCGGGCGCTGCCACAGGGGCTCCTCGACCGAGGCCTCGGGGAACCGGCCGAGATAGTTCCAGGCGATCTCGGGCCGCGGGCCCTCGACCTCGAGAATCCCGTGGCCCAGGCCATCGCCCGCCGCGCGCAGGTGATCGCGGACCGCCCGTAGCGCGTCCGGCAGCGGTCCGGCCGGCGGGGCGATCCGCGCCGGATGCACGGCGGTGAACCATCCGGCGGTCTGCGCCAGATCGACCTTGCCCGTGAAGTCCGGCGTGTGTCCCGGACGTCCGTGGCTCTCGACGGCGACGAGCAGATCGGCGCCGGTCCCGCGCCAGGCGGCGACGGCGCGGGCGAGTGCGGTCAGCAGCACGGTGTCCGGGCCGGTGCGATACGCCGTGGGCAGCGCGGTGAGCACGGCGTGGGTGGTGCGCTCGCCGATGTCGAGCCGGTGATGCCGCGCGGTCGCCACGGTGTCGCGCGCCGGATCGAGCCGGGTGCGGCCGAGTGTGCTCTCCGGCGCGGCGGCGATCCCGTGCCAATACCGCGTTTCGTCCTCTCGATGCGGTGCGGCGGCGCGCAGCGATCGCGCCCAGCCCAGGAACGACTGCCCGCGCCGGTGCAGGGTCTTGCCGTGGAAGGCCTGTTCGACATCGTCGAGCAGGACGCGCCAGGTCACCGCATCGGCGACGAGGTGGTGCGCCACCAGCAGCAAGCGTCCGGGACGGTCGCCGGCGTCGGCCAGCACCGCCCGCACCAGCGGGCCGGTGCGCGGGTCCATCCGCGCGACGATCTGCTCGACGTGGGTGTCCAGCGCCGCGCGCGGATCATCGGTCACACGGACGGCGGTGAGCACGTCGGCACCGGTCACGGCACCGACGTCCGGAACGCGCAGCGCGTCTTCGACCAGATGCGCGCGCAGGACGTCGTGGCGGGCGAGAACGGCGTCGAGCACCGAGCGCCAGCGAGGGACGTCGTCCGCCGAAGGCACGCAGATCTCGACCCACTGGCAGAACCCGTCGGCCGTCTTTCCCGCGCGTCGCAACAGATCACGCATGATCGGCGTGAGCGGGGCGTCGCCGACGGCGTGGGCTTCCTCCGCCTGTTCAGGCTCACCGCAGCGCGCGGCGATCCCGGCGACCGTGCCGCCTTCGAGGACGTCGCGCGCGGTCAGGTGCAGCCCTTCGCGACGGGCACGGGAGACGACCCGCAGTGAGGCGATGCTGTCGCCGCCCGCGTCCAGGAAGCCGTCGTCCAGGCCGACATCGGGACCGAGCAGCTCGCGGACCACCCGTAACAGCACGGCTTCCGCCGGGGTGGCGGGTTCCCGTCCGCCGTCGGAGCGGGCTTCCGGCGCGGGCAGCGCGGCGCGGTCCAGCTTGCCGCTCGGTCCGAGCGGAAGCCGGTCCAACGGCACGAACGCGGTCGGCACCATGTACGCGGGCAGTTCCGCGGCGAGATACTCGCGCAGCGCGGCCGGGTCCGGTTCGGCGCCGTCGACGGGAACGACGTAGGCGACCAGCCGGTCCTCGCGGACGATCACCGCGGCGGCACGCACTTCGTCGTGCGCGGTCAGCGCGGTCTCGATCTCGCCGAGTTCGATCCGGAACCCGCGCAGTTTGACCTGGTGGTCGGCGCGGCCGAGGAACACGATCTGCCCGTCCGGGCGCCACCGGACCAGATCCCCGGTGCGGTACATCCGCTCCCCCGGCGGCCCGAACGGGTCGGCGACGAACCGTTCCGCGGTCAGCGCGGCGCGGCCGACGTACCCCTGGGCGAGTTTCGGCCCGGCCAGGTAAAGCTCGCCGGTGACGTTCGTCCCGACCGGGAGCAGCCCGCCGTCGAGCACGTACGCGCGGACCTCCGGGTCCGGTCGGCCGATCGGGAGCGGCCCGGGGTCGGCCGGGTCGTAATGCCAGGTCACCGAGTTGATGGTGACCTCGGTCGGCCCGTAGGCGTTGAACAGCGCCCGCCGGTTCCCCCAGCGCCGCGCCAGTTCCGGGTCGAGCCGTTCGGCGCCGACGACGAAGAACACGTCCGGGTCGACGGTCGCGTCGTCGGGCATCGCGGAGAGGAACGAGGGCAGCAGATTGAGCCCGGTGACGCGGTGTTCGGCGGCGTAGGCCAGCAGGTCGTCGCCGGAGGTCCGCACCTCCTCGGGCGCGATCACCGACGTGCCACCGGACAGCAGCGGCAGCATGAACTGCCAGAACGCGACGTCGAAACTCGTCGAGGCGAAATGCAGGTACCGTTCGGCGGTCCCGATCCCGACGATGTCCTCCTGCAGCGCGATCAGGCTCGGGACGCCGCGATGCGGCACCGCCACGCCCTTCGGCTTGCCCGTCGTGCCGGAGGTGTAGATGACGTACGCGATCGCGTCCGCACACAAGGACACGCCCGGATCGGTGTCCTCAGTGGACAATGAAGCCGGGTCGATCACCGGGAGGCCGTCGACGTCCGAAGTGGACACGACGGCGGCGGGCGCGATGTCGTCCAGCATGTACGCGAGCCGGTCGGCCGGGTAGTCCGGGTCCATCGGCACGTGCACGGCGCCCGTCTTGATGACGCCGAACAACGCGACGACGAGGTCGACGTCGCGGCGCAGCAGGACCGCGACCGGGTCCTGCGGCTTTACCCCGGCGTCGATCAGGGTGTTCGCGAGCCGGTTGGCGCGGCGGTCCAGTTCGGCGTAGGTCAGGCGACGGTCCCGGCACACAACGGCTTCGGCGTCCGGGGTCTCCCGGACCCAGCGGCCGAACTCCTCCAGCAAGCCGCCGCGTTCGCGCTTCGGTTCCGGTCCTTCGCCGAGGCGCAGCATCGCGCGTTCTTCCTCGGCGTCGAGCGCGCGCAGCCGGGAGACCGGCCGCGCCGGATCGGTCACGATCTCGTACAGCACCGCGCGCAGCCAGCGGCCGTAAGCCTCGGCCTCCTCGCGGGTGAACGCGTGGGGCTGGTAGCCGAGACCGACGGTGAACTCGTCGCCGGGCAGCACGATCACCGTGAGCGGGTAGTGCGTGGCGTCGGTGATGTCGACGCCGACGAGGTCGAGGCCGGGGGCCAGCGTGGTGCGCGCGCGGCTGGAGAGCGGGAAGTTCTCCATCACCAGCATCGTGTCGAACAGGTCGCCGACGCCTGCCGCGCGCTGGATGTCGGGCAGCCCGGCGTGGTGGTGATCGGTGAGCCGGACGCTTTCGGTGTGCACACGTTCGAGCACGGTGGCCGCCGTGTCGGCGGCGTCGAAGCGCACGCGCACCGGGATCGTGCTGCCGAGCTGGCCGACCATGCGCTCGACGCCGGGGACGTCGGCCGGCCGTCCGGAGACCGGGCAGCCGAAGACGACGTCGCGGCGACCGGTCAGCCTGGCGAGCAGCACTCCCCAGGCGGTCTGGAACACCGTCGTCGGGGTGATCCCGCGTTCGCGGGCGAAGGCGCGCAGCCGTTCGCTGAACTCCTCGCCCAGTTCCACGGTGACGCGTTCCGGGCGGTCCACAGTGGACTCGACACTCGCCGGGGCGAGCCGTGTGCCCTCGTCGAGCCCGGCCAGCGCCTCACGCCACGCCTCCAGCGCGGCGTCCGGGTCGCGTTCGCCGAGCACGCGGTGGTACTCCGAAAGCGGGGGCGCGACCGGGGCCGCCGGACCACCGCCGAGTTCGGCGTAGGTGGCCAGCAGGGTGCGGCCGACCAGCGGCATCGACCAGCCGTCGAGCAACGCGTGGTGGTTCGTGAGCACCAGGCGGTGCTCGTCCGGGCCGAGGGTCAGCAGCAGGAACCGGATCAGCGGCGGGGTCGCCGGATCGAAGGGCCGGGCCAGTTCGGCGCGGCACTCGGCCTCGACCTGCTCCGGTGGGACCTGCGCGAACCGCCAGTTCAGCGTGACCCCGGCGGGGACCACCTGGACGACCTCACCCGCGTCGGTGGTGTGCAGGTGGACACGCAGCGCGGGATGCCGCCGCAGGACCTCCTCCGCTGCTTCGCGCATGCGGTCCGCGTCGAGCGCGCCGCTGAGCAGCGTGACGGCCTGCACCACGTAGACGTCGGTGTCCTCGGTACCGCGTGCCAGGGTGTGGAACGAAAGCCCGGTCTGCAACGGGGTCGCGGGCAGGACGTCCTCGACACGGCCGAGGCGTTCGAGCGTGTCGATATCGGCCTGGTCGAGGCCGACCAGCGGCAGGTCCGACGGCGTGAGCCCGCCGCCGTCCGGTCCGATCCTGGTGGCGTGGGCGGCCATCGCTTCGAGGGCGAGTGACCACGCTTCCTGGAGCGCCTCGACGCTTTCCGGCGGCAGGACCTCGCCCGCCGCGGTCCACTCGACGGCGAGCCGGGGATGGCCGTCCTCGCGGACGAAGCAGTTCAGCGCCAGCACCTGTTCCAGTGACTTGGCATCCGGTTCGGTGACCGCGAACGGGTCTTCCTCCGGCAGTCGCCAGCCGGTGCCCGGCAGTGCCGCGAAGCGACCGAGGTAGTTCAGGACGACGTCCGGCGGTGGGACGGCGGCGAGTTCGTCCCTGGTCAGCGGATCGAGGTACCGCAGGACGCCGAAGCCGACGCCGTTGTCCGGGACCGCGCGTTTCGCTTCTTTCGCAGCCCGCAGGAGCTTTCCGGCCGCGTCACCGCCGGTGAGCGCGCTGTCGAAGTCCGTCGTCGCCGCCACCGCGCCGGCGGGCACCCGCAGCGGGTGCTCGGCGGTGAACCAGCCGACGGTGCGCGAGAGATCCAGGCCGTCTCGATCCCGGCCGTGTCCTTCGAGGGACACGGTTTCGGCCTCGGCCGGGGCACCACGCCACGACCGCAGGGCGAGCACGAGCGCGGCGAGCAGCACGTCGTCCGGCCCGGCGCGGTAGGCCGCGGGCAACGCGGTGAGCACCGCGTCGGTCTGCTCCGGGGTGGCGAGGGTGACCGAACGCCGCGCGGTCGCGACCGTGTCGGCGGTCCGGTCGAGCGGACGGTGGCCGAGGCGCGGGCCGTCGAGCGCGGCGCGCCAGTGGTCGAGTTCAACGCGCCTAGCGCCCGAAGTGCCTTGCTCCGCCAGGAGAAGCGCGTGCCGCCGCCAGGAGGTGCCGACCGGTTCGAGCGGCTCACCGGCGCACGCGGCGCGCAGATCCGGCAGGAGCACCCGCCACGAAACCCCGTCGATCGCCAAATGGTGAATGACGATGACGAGGTGGTCCGGCAGCAACGCGACCTTGAGCACCCCGGTCCGGAGATCCAGGGACTCCGCGAGTTCCGCCGCGACCTCGGCCGGTTCCCCGGTCGTCTCGACCACGACGTCGGACGCCTTCACCGTGCCGCGTTCCCGTACCCGCATTTCGTCCTCTGAATGCAGACGGAGGACGTCGTGGTGGTCCAGGAGCGTTTGGACGCCCTCGATCAGCAGGGTGGGCGGAAGATCCTCGTCGAGCCGGAGCGCGGTCCACTGCGTGTACCCGGCGATCGTCGCGACGTCCGGGTGCGGGTCGAGCAGGGCGCGGACGATCGGCGGCGCGGGCACCACGCCGACCGGCTCGTCCGGCGGAGCGGCCGGGGCGCCGATCTCCGCGCTCGCCGCGGCCAGCGCCTCGAAGCTTCGGCGGGCGAGCAGGTCACGCGGGCGCAGGTCGAGGCCGTGCGCGCGCAGCCTGCTGCTGACGCTGATCGCGGTGATGCTGTCGCCGCCCAGCGCGAAGAAGTCGTCGTCGACCGCGACTTCTTCGACGCCGATCACCTCGGCGATGGTCGCGCACAGCAGCCGTTCGCGTTCGGTGGCGGCGGTCCTTCCGGCCGCCGCGCGCGGGGCGGGCAGCGCGGGACGATCGATCTTTCCGTTGGAGGTCAACGGAAGTGCGTCGAGAACGACGACCGCGGCTGGCACGAGATGCTCCGGCACGCGCGCGGCGAGCTCCGCACGGACCTCGTCCGGCACGACCTCGCCGACGACATAGCCGATGAGCCGGGGCCCACGCACCGCGGCGGCGGCCGCCCGCACGCCGGGAACGGCTGCCAGCGCGGCCTCGACCTCGCCGAGTTCGACACGATGGCCGCGCACCTTCACCTGGCCGTCGCGGCGGCCCAGATACTCCAGACCACGACCGGGCACCCAGCGGGCCAGGTCGCCGGTGCAGTACATCCGGTCGCCGGGCGCGCCGAACGGGTCGGCGACAAACCGTTCTGCGGTCGCGCCAGGGCGCCCGAGGTAGCCGCGCGCGAGATGCGGCCCCGCGAGGTAAAGCTCACCCGGTGTTCCCACCGGCGCGGGACGCAGCGCGGCGTCGAGCACCCGGACCGCCGTCCCCGGCACCGCGGTGCCGATCGTCGGCTCGCCGTCGTCCAGCCAGGATCCGGCACCGTCCACAGTGGCCTCGGTCGGGCCGTACATGTTGCGGGCGCGGACACCCGACTCCGCGACCTTGCGCCACAGCGCCGGCGGAGTGGCCTCGCCGCCGAGGACGAGCAGCGCGGGCGGGTTCGGGCCGTCGAGCAGTCCGGCGTCGACGAGCGGCGCGGCCATCGACGGCGTGGTGTCGACGACGTCGATCCGGTCGCGGGCGAACGCGGCCAGCAGTTCGTCGGCGTCCCGGGCGACGTCGGTGCCGTAGACGTGGAGTTCGTGCCCGAACAGCAGCCACATCAGCTGGTCGAGCGCGGAGTCGAAGGCGAACGAGTAGGTGTGCGCGACGCGCAGCCGCCTGCCCGCGGCGCGTTCGGTCTCGGCGACCGTGGTCGCGCGGTGGTGGCGCAGCAGCGTCGCGAGTCCGCCGACCCGGCCCAGCACGCCCTTGGGGCGGCCGGTGGAGCCGGAGGTGAAGATGACGTACGCGAGATCTTCCGGATGGCGGGGAATGTCCAGCGACGAAGAGTCCAGTGTGGACAGATTGGTCTCGCCGAGCACCAGCTGAGGCCCCGGCACGATCTCCGGCTCGTGGGTCACGGTGAGCACCGCGCCGGCCTCGGCGGCGAGTTCCCGCAGCCGTTCGACGGGATGGGCGAGATCCAGCGGCAGGAAGGCGGCCCCGGCGTCGAGCACCGCCAGCAGGGTGACGACGAGATCCGCGGACCGTGGCAGGGCCAGCGCGACGACGTCGTCGGTTCCGACACCGCGTGCGCGCAAGGCCCGGGCGAGACGGTGGACCCGCGTGACGAGTTCGCCCGCGGTCAGCCGTTCTTCACCGAAGACCAGGGCGGTCTGCTCGGGATCGAGGCGGTCGAGAAGTTCAGGTACGCCAAGGAGTTCGGTGTCAGGCGCGGGCGTCGTCCACGCTTCGAGGAGCGTGTCCCGCTCCCCCGGCGGCACCAGGTCGGCGGCCGCGATGGCCGGGCCGTCGGGTTCGGTCAGCGCGGTGATCAGGCAGCGCAACGCGGTCAGCTTGGCGGCGACGGCGGCCTGGTCGTGGGTCCGCGCGTCGACCTCGAAACCGAGCAGCAGCCCGCCGTCCGACGTCGGGAGCACGGACAGGCCCATGTCCTCCGGCGGCCCACCCGCGACGTTGCGCATCGTGCCGTGCGAGCCCGCGAAGTCGAGCTTCAGGTCGAACGCCTTGAGGTTGATACCCCGGCCGTGCAGCAGCGCCCCGGCGCCGGGCACCGCGAGATCCTGGGGCAGGTCCTCACCGCGATACCGCTGGTGCGTGCGCATCTCCTTCAGCGCGCCCGCGACCCGTGCGGTCAGCTCGGTTCCCGTGTCCTGCGGCAGCACGCCGACCCGCAGCGGCAGCACGTTGACCGCCATCGCCGGAGTCCGCAACGCGGCTCCTTCGCGGCACATCAACGGCATCGCGAACACGACGTCGGTCCAGCCGAGCACGCGGTGCAGGAAAGCGGCGTAGCAGGCGATCAGCGCGTCGCCCCAGGTCGTCCCGGCACGTTTTCCCAGCTCGCGCAGCCGGGCCACGTCCGTAGCGGGCAGGACCGCGCGTGCGGTCACGGTGTGGTCGGGCGGACCCGACGCGCTTCCGGCGTCGTCGAGCTCCGGCAACGGCGTGAGCCGCTCCCGCCAGTACTCGCGGTCCTGGGCGAACCGTTCGCTCTCGCGGTAGGCGCGATCGGCCTCGACGAGATCGGCGAACCGGCCGAACGTCGAAGCCGGGACGTCCTTTCCCTGGACCGAAGCGGTGTAACGCGCGGCGGTCCGGCGCGCGAGCATCGCCGCGGTGTAGCCGTCGAATACGAGGTGGTGCCCGAGCTGGGTGAACCACACTTGCGAGTCGGACAGCCGCAGCACGAGGTGGGCGAACAACGGCCGCTCGACCATGCCGCGGCAAGCCTCGGCGACGCGGCGGCGTTCGGCGTCCACCCGCGTGTGCGCGGCGGCCACCGGATCGGCCTCACCGCGCAGATCCACGATCTCCGGCAGCGGCATCTCGTCGTCCGACACCACCTGACGTGGCCCGTCCGGCGTCTCGAAGACGCGCAACCGCAGGCTGTCCGCCTCTTCGGCGGTCGCACGGATCGCCTCGGTCAGGACGGCGACGTCGACCGGCTTTTCGCCGGCGATCTCGATCACGTCACCGACGACGTAGTAGGGCGAGTCGGGTTCGAGGCGTTGCGCGGTCCAGATGCCCAGCTGGGCACCGGTGAGATTCAGCATGTGGGTACCACCATCGGGGTTCCGGTCACCGGGTCGGGCACGACGACGCTGGGGAGATCGAAGACCTCCTTCATCAGCTCGGCGTCGACGATGTCGGCGGGCGCTCCTTCGGCGACGATCCGGCCGTCCCGCAGCGCGACGAGGTGGTCGGCGTAGCGGCAGGCCTGGTTGATGTCGTGCAGGACGGCGATCACCGTGCGGCTTTCGTCGCGCAGGCGCGCCAGCAGGCTCAGCAGCTGGTACTGGTGCGCGATGTCGAGGAACGACGTCGGCTCGTCGAGCAGCAGGTACGGCGTCTTCTGCGCCAGCACCAGCGCCACCCACACGCGCTGGCGCTGCCCGCCCGAAAGCTCCTGCACCGGCCGGTCGGCCAGCCCCGCCACCCCGGCCGCGGTCATCGCCTCGATCACCGCGCGTTCGTCCTCTTCGGACCACGACGCGAACAGCGACTGGTGCGGGAACCGGCCGCGCGCGACCAGCTGCCGGACGCGGACGTCCTCCGGTGCCACCGGATCCTGCGGCAGGAACCCGAGTTCCCGCGCCAACCCCTTGCCGGGGAAGGAACCGACGTCCTTGCCGTCGAGCAGGACGTCGCCGTCCGACGGGCGCAGCAGCCGGACGAACGCGCGCAGCAGGGTGGACTTGCCACACGCGTTCGGTCCGACGACGGCGGTGAACGCGCCGTCGGGCACGTCGAGGCTCAGCCGGGTCGACACGACCCGGTCGCCGTAGCGCAGGGTCAGGTCCCGGGCGGTCAAGCGGGCACTCATGTGCGCCGCACCTCCTTGGTGAGCAGCCAGATCAGGTAGCCGCCGCCGATCACGGTGCTGATCACGCCGACCGGCAGCGCTTCCGGTGCGAGCAGCATCTGGGCGGCCAGGTCGGCGCTGGTCAGCAGCACGGCGCCGGTGAGGGCGGCGGGCAGCAGGGAAATACCGGGCGTGCGGGCCAGCCGCCGCCCGATCTGCGGGGCCGCCAGCGCGATGAACGCGATCGGACCGGCGACGGCGGTGACCGTGGCCGTGCAGCCGACCCCGATCAGCACCAGCGCCAGCCGCAGCCGGTCCCAGCGGACTCCGGTGGTGACCGCCAGCGCGCCGCCGAGCGCGGCCTGGTGCAACGCCGGCGCCCTGGTGAACAGCACGACGAACAGCACCGCGAGCACGCCGAACGGGATCGCCACGTCGTCCCAGCCGATCCCGTTGAGGGAACCGGCGTTCCAGCCGACGGCCGCGATCGCGATCTCGAGTTCGGCGCGCAGCACGATCCACGAGTTGAGCGCGGTCAGCATCGCGTTGATCGCGATACCGATGACGATCAGCCGCAGCCCGGACAGCCCGCCGCCGAGCGACAGCGCGTACACGATGGCCGCCGTGATCACGCCACCGAGCACCGAACCGACGGTCAGCTGCGTGGACGTCCCCGAAAGCACGGTGATCGCGAACAGCGCGCCGGTGTACGCGCCGGCGTCGAGGCCGATCACGTCGGGGCTGCCGAGCGGGTTTCGGGTGATGTTCTGGAAGATCGCCCCGGCCAGGCCGAGCGCGGCGCCGAACACCAGCCCCGCCATCACCCGTGGGAGCCGCCATTCGCGGATGACCACGCCGGGGCCGCCGCCGGAACCGGTGAGCGCGGCGAACACGCGGGCGGGACTGGCCCACGCCGCGCCGTAACAGAGCCCGAGCAGCGTCAGACCGGCGATGACCACGAGCATCGCCACGAGGAAGACGAGGGTGCGGCGTTCGATCCGGGCGGAGAACCGCCCGCGCCGCAGGACGAGTGCGTTCACAGTGTTCACAGCGGCGCCGCCCCGTATTTGCGGACGGCCCAGATCAGCACCGGGCCACCGAGGAACGCGGTCACGATCGCGACCGGGACCTCGCCGGTCGGCAGCAGGACCCGGGAGCCGACGTCCGCGGCCAGCATCAGGACGGGGCCGAGCAGCGCGGCGAACGCGATCAGCCACGGGATCGACGCGCCGGCCACCCGCCGGGCCAGATGCGGCACGATCAGCCCGACGAACAGGATCGGCCCGGCCAGCGCGGTCGCCGCGCCCGCCATGAGCGTGATCAGCAGCAGGGTGATCGTCCGGACCCTGGCGACGTTCGCGCCGAGCGTGTGCGCGACCGTCTCGCCGAGCGCGATCGCGTTCAGCTGGCGGCTCACCGCGAACGCGCCCAGCAGGGACAGGCCGATGATGATCAGCGGGACCGTCGTCGGCGCCTGTTCACGGCCCGCCAGGGAACCCACCGACCAGAACCGGTAGACGTCGAAGGTGTCGGGGAACAGCAGCCGCAGGCCGAGGGTGAGCCCCAGCAGCACGGCGCTCAACGCGGTCCCGGCGAGCACCAGCCGCAGCGGCGACTTGTTGCCGACCGCGTACACCAGCGCCGAAGCGCCGAGCGCGCCCACCACCGCCAAGCCCAGCTCCAGGGGCGCCGACGCGGCGAGCCCGAACGAGGACCCCACCGCGATGGCGAACCCGGCCCCGGCGGTCACGCCGAGCACGCCGGGTTCGGCCAAGGCGTTGCGGGACAAGGCCTGCACGAGCACACCGCCGACGGCGAGCGCAGCGCCGACGCCGATCGCCAGCACCGCCCTCGGCATCCTGATGTCCAGGACCACGGCCCGGTCACTCGGATTCCCGTCGCCCAGCAGGGCGCGCACGACCTCGCCGGGGGCGATGGCGTGCGCGCCGACGCCGACGCTCAGCACGGCGACCACGACGAGCCCGAGCAGTGCGGCGCCGAGCAGCGCGGACCGCCCGGTGGTGGTCACTGCTTGAGCAGCGGCGCGAACGCCTGGTCGACGGCGTCCAAAGTGGACGTCGCGGCCCGGTAGGTGGCGGCCTCGGTGTAGCGGAACGGGTAGACCTTGCCCGCCTTCACCGCGGGGAGTTCCTTCCACAGCGGCGAGTCGAGGACGTACTTGACCGGCGCGGGCACGGAACCGTCGGCGGCGACCGAGTAGGTGATGGCGTCGGCCTGCGCGAACGCGGTCGACAGCTCTTCGATCGACGGGTACTCGCTGACGTCCTTGGAGCCGCCGCCCTTGACCTTGACCTGGCCGTAGTAGGTGGCGCCGACGTCCTGCGCGATGTTGGTGCCCCAGGAACCGTTGAACTCACGCTGGAAGTTGCCCTTGGCGACCTCGCCGTAGGCACCGACGTGGCCCAGTTTCAGCTGCGGCAGCACGGCCTTGTACTTCTCGGCCAGCCCCTTGGCCTTGGTGTCGTACGCGGTCTTGAGCGCGTCGAACCCGGCGGTGGCGCCGGCGGCGTCGGCCTGCTTGCGGGACAGCTCACGCCACATCGACGGCACCGACGGGCCGATGGCCACGACCGGCGCGATCGCTTCGAGCCGCTTGATGTCGATGTCGGCGAGCACCGGCTTCGGCACGCCGATGACGATCAGGTCCGGATCCGCTTGCGCGATCGCCTCGTAGTTCGTCTCCGCCGCCGACTCGCCCGCGACCTTCGCCAGCTCGTCGTACTTCTTGCGCTCCTGCTCGTTGAACAGCGGGATGCCGCGCTTCCAGCTGGACACCCCGACCAGCGGCGCGCCCGCTTCGAGCAGGGCGGGCACGGCGTAACCGGTGGCGATGACCCGCTTCGGCGAGACCGGGATGGTGATCTGGCCGTTGTCGGCGGCGAACACCCGGGTCGGACCGCCGTCCGCCTGCCCGGCGTCGCCGGACCCACAGGCGGTGGCCGCGGTCACGACCGTCAAAGCGAGCGCGAGCGCTCCGGCGAGACGGCGGGTTCTGGTGGTGCGCATGGATTTCCTCGTTCTTCGATGAGTGGGGATCAGTGGTCGTGCTCGTCGTCGAAATCCGCGACGCCGCGTTTCCAGTAGCCGGTCACGTCGTGGTCGTCCTTGCCGAGCCCGAGGTCGTTCTTGAGCCAGCGGCGCAACGGCTTGATCTGCCCGGCTTCACCGGCGACCCAGGCGTAGAGCCGTTCACCGGCGGGGACCTCGATCGTCATGACCGCGCGCGCGAGCATGTCCGAGGCGCCCGGCGCGACGTCGCCACGGTGCAGCCAATGCACCTCGACGTCTTCGGGCGCGGACAGCTCGATCTCCTCGCTCGCGTCGGCGACCTCGATGAACGCCCAGCCCGCGGCGGTGCGCGGCAGCTCTTCGAGCCAGCGCGCGATCGCGGGCAGCGCGGTGAGATCACCGGCGAGCAGGTAGCGGTCGTAGGTATGCGGCACGATCAGCCCACCGGGCGGACCGGCGACGTGCACCGGAGTGCCGGGAGTGACCTTCTCCGCCCAGCCGGAACCGAGCCCGCCCTCGTGCAGCGCGACGTCGAGGTCGAGTTCCCCGGAAGCCGGGTCGTACCGGCGGACCGTGTACTCGCGCGACGTCGGCGAGGGCTTCGGCCAGCGCAGCATGTCGCCGTCCTGGACCGGCAGCTTCGGCTCGGGATCCAGCTCAGGGAACAGGACCTTCACGTGCTCGTCGGGCGAATGCGCCTCGAAGCCCGCGGTTCCCGGGCCGCCGAGGGTGACGCGGAGCAGTCCGGAACCGATCATCGTGGTACGGACGACTTCGGCCTGCCGGACGCGGATAGGGTACGGGACCTTCTCCGCGTGCGCTCCCTCGCGCACCTCGGCGATGCGTTCGAGGTGCCGGTGGCGATGGTCGGCGCGGCTCACGCGGTACTCCCGGTGAGGACCTGCGTCCAGTGACCGAGGGTCGGCTGCTCGGCGAGGTCGGCGAACTCCAGGGTGTCGGCGCCCTCGGTGCGCCACTGCTCGACGAGACCCATGATCCGCATCGAGTCGAGACCGAGATCGGTGAGGTCGGTCTCCGGCTTCAGCTCGGCCGGATCGCAGCCGAGCAGCTCGGCGACGTCGGCGTGGATCTTCTCGACACTGAGGCTCATCCCTGTGCTCCGGCGTGGATCGGGGCCAGCGCGGCGAGCGCGGCGGCCGTGGTGGTCAATGCGCCGCAGCGCTGGGCGACGTACTCGCAGGCCTGGTCGTGGCGCTCGCGGGAGAAGTCCGCGACCGCGTCGCCGACGAGGAACGGCTGGATGTCGCGCATGAACGCCTCGACGGCGGTGGCCTGGCAGCCGATATGCGCGTAGACGCCGGTGATCAGCAGCTGGTCCCGGCCCGCTTCGGCGAGCTGCTCGGTGAAGGTGCTGCGTTGGAACGCGCTGTAGCGCCACTTCGTCAGCACCGTGTCACCCGGCTTCGGGGCGAGTTCGGGCACCACATCGGCGGCGGCGGGGTCTTCGTCGATGACGGCGCCAATCCCGTCACCCCAGAACTCGGTGAGCAGTCCGCGGTCCTCGGCGGCCTGGTGACCGGGCTGCGCGGTGTAGAACACCGGGACCCCTGCGGCGCGGGCGGCGTCGGTCAGCGCGGCGATGTTCGCGACCATCTCCGGGATCGGGGCTCCCTCGTACGGCGCGAGGAAGTACCGCTGCGCGTCGTGCACCAGCAGCGCGGCACGGCCGGGGTCGGGTTTCCAGCCGACCCGCCCGGCGGGCAGCTCGGCCTCAGTCGGCAGGCCGTACGGCTCGATCTTGGGCAGTGACACTCTCACTTCTCCTTCGCCAAGGCGGCCAGCGCCGCCCGCAGCTCGCGTTTGCTGGTCTTGCCGACCCCGGTCACCGGGAACTCCGGCACCACCTGGACCAGATCGGGCACCTTGAACGCCGCCACGCCGCGTTCGCGCACGAACCGGCGCAGTTCCGCCGCGGCGGGCTCGGCACCGGCAGCGGGGACGACGTAGGCGCAGGTGCGCTCGCCCAGATACGGGTCCGGGACCGCGACGACGGCGGCGTCGAGCACACCGGGGTGGGCCATCAGGTGGTTCTCGACCTCTTCAGCGGCCACCTTCTCGCCGCCGCGGTTGATCTGTTCCTTGGCCCTGCCGACGACTTCGAGGTGTCCCGACGGGTGCTGCCGCACGAGATCGCCGGTGCGGTAGAAGCCGTCCTCGGTGAACGCGGTCTTGTTGTGCTCGGCCGCGCGGTAGTAACCGCGGATCGTGTACGGGCCACGGGTCAGCAGCGCGCCGACCTCGCCCGGTGCGACCACATCGTCCGAAGTGGACAGAGGATCGTCCGGGTTCACGACGCGGACCTCGTCGTCCGGCGAGATCGGCCGCCCCTGTGTCGCGAGGACGTACTCGTCCGGATCGTCGAGCCGGGTGTAGCAGACCAGTCCCTCGGCCATGCCGAACACCTGCTGCAGACGGCAGCCCAGCGCGGGCCCGATCTTCTCGGCCAGCTCGCGCGCGCATTTGGCGCCGCCGACCAGCAGGACGTCCAAAGAGGACAGATCGCGGGTGGTCCGCGCGGCCGCCTGCGCCCACGCGGCGGCCAGCGGCGGCACGAGCCCGGTGATCGTCACGCCTTCGGCCTCGATCAGCCGGAACGCGGTGTCGGCGTCGGGACGCGGCGCGAACACCGTGGCCGCACCCGCGTGCAGCGCCCCGAGCAGGCCGGGCGAGCTGAGCGGGAAGTTGTGCGCCACCGGCAACGCGGCCAGGTACACGCTTTCCGGACGCAGGCCGCAGATCCGGGCGCTCTCCCGGACGCTGTAGAGGTAGTCGTCGTGCGTGCGCGGGATCAGCTTGGGCAGCCCGGTGCTTCCGCCGGACAACTGGAGGAACGCGACCCCGGCGGGATCAGGATCCGGCAGGGCGCGCGGAGTCGCCGCTTCGAGCACGGCGAATTCCTCCGTGCCGACGACGAAGACGTTGCGCACCGAAGGGCTTTCGGCGGCGACCGCGTGCGCCATGGCCGCGTGGCCGAACCGCTCGTGCTCGCCGACGGTCAGGATCGCCGCGGCCTCGCTCTGCTCGGCGAAGTGCCGCAGCTCGCTCGCCCGGTGTGCGGGCAGCGCGAAGACCGGCAACGCGCCCGCCCGCCACAGTGCGAACACGACGGACGCGAACTCGGGCACGTTCGGCAGCTGCACGACGACCCGGTCGCCCGGCTGGATCCCGGCACCGGCGAACCCGGCGGCGAGCCGGTGCGCCCGCTCGTCGAGTTCGGTGAAGGTCCAGCGGGCGTTCTCGCCGATCACGGCGGGGCGCTCGGCGTACGCCTCGGCGAGGCTGGTCAGCAGCTTGCCGAAGGTCTGGCCGCGCCAGTATCCGGAAGCCCGGTAGCGCGCGGCGGTTTCGGGAGGCCAAGGCACGTGATCGGGGTTCATACCGCCCCCTCCAGGCCGAGCGCCCGCAGCATGGTGCCGAACTTCGCGCCGGTCTCGGCGAGTTCGGCCACCGGGTCGGAACCCGCCACCACGCCCGCTCCGGCGAACAGCCGCACGGTGCGGTCGCGGACCTCGGCGCAGCGGATGGTGACCACCCATTCGCCGTCCCCGTCCCGGTCGGTCCAGCCGACGAGACCCGCGTAATAGCCGCGATCCTCGGGTTCGAGCGCGGCGATCGTGTCGCGGGCGAGCGCGGTCGGGACGCCGCAGACGGCGGGTGTCGGATGCAGCGCTTCCGCCAGCCCGAGCGCGGACGAACCGGCGTCGCCCGGGTCGGCGAGCCGTCCGCTGATCCTGGTCGACAGGTGCCACATCGTGGGCGTGCCGATCACCTCGGGCTGGGCGGGGACGTCGAGGTCGTCGCAGAACCGGCCCAGCACCTCGGCCACCTGGGCGGCGACGTGGGCGTGTTCGGCACGGTCCTTTTCGGACGCCAGCAGATCGTCGATCCGGCGGGCGTTTTCGGCGTCGTCGGCCACCCGCGGCCGTGACCCGGCCAGCGGGTTCGCCGTCACCACCCGGCCGCGGCGGGAGACCAGCAGTTCCGGGCTCGCACCGACCAGGGTGCGTGGCGCGGGATCCCCCGGCGCGCTGACGTCGACCGCGAACGCGTGGGCCGCCGGGTCCGCGTGGACGAGACGGGCCAGCAGCCGCGGCACGGCGATGGGGTCGCCACCGGTGACGTCGAGGCAGCGGGCCAGCACGATCTTGCGCAGGTCACCGTCGCGGATCTCGTCCAGCGCCTTGGCGACCGCGGTGGTGTAGACCTCCGGCGCGGGTCGCGGCGACACCGACCAGGTCGCACCGCCGAGCGGGGCGACCGGACCACTCGCCTTCGGTGGTCCTGCCCGGCGCACCACGGCGGGTACCACCAGGCTGCTCGGCGCGTCGGGCCGGAAGCCGATGGCCCCGGCCACCACGGGTTCGGTCACTCCCGCCACGAGCGCGGCGTCGAGGACTTCGGCGGCGGCACGGGCACGTTTGCCCGGCACTGCGTGGACCGGGGAATACACCCCGTCGGCGAGAAGCGATCCTCGAGCGGACGAGTAGTAGAACGATCCGGGCAGGTACGCCGCCAGCAGATCGGCCGCCTGGTGGACCGGCCTTGGTCGGGCCGGTGCAGGTGAGGACACGACTGGATTCCCTTTCGCGAATACTACTGACCGAACAGGCGCTGGTGACACCCCAGTACCCAAGCGCCGACTGCGACTTTTCGGTTAGCCTAACCTAATCGTACGGACCCGAAAAGTCTTCGTTGCGTCATCGAGATCACGCGCGAAGCGTGGCCCCGCCGTCGACGTACAGGTTCTGCATCGTGATATGCCGCGCGCGATCGGAGGCCAAAAACAGGACGGCGTCGGCGATATCGACGGGCTCGGCTATCCGGCCCAGTGGTATGCCGACACGGTATTGCTCCGGATTCCCCGCGATGACACGGTCCGCGCCGTTCTCGTCCGTCCACAGTAGACGTTGCATATCGGTGTCGGTCGAGCCGGGAGAGACGATGTTGCAGCGGATGCCGGACCCGGCGAGTTCGAGCCCGAGGCAGCGGGTCAGCATCGTCGCGGCCGCCTTCGACGCGGCATACGCGGCCATCCCGCTGCGCGGGACTCCGGCCGCGTTCGACCCGACGGTCACCAGAACCCCGCTCTGGCGGGGCACCATGCGGCGGGAGATCTCGCGGAGCACGGTGAAGACACCGGTGGAGTTGACCGCGAAGGTCGCCGCCCAATCTTCGTCGCTCGTGTCGCAGACGGACCCCGGCTTCAGTACACCCGCGACGGACGCGCCGATCCCGATCGGCCCGAGTTCGCGTTCGACCTCGGCGACGACCCGCGCGACGGCGGCTGGGTCGCCGACGTCCGCGACGAACGGAGTCACCCCGTCCCGGGGAGTGCCTTCCGACAGGTCCACCGACGCCACGATCGCACCCGCCCTGGCGAGCCCGTCCACGACGGCCGCCCCGATCCCGCGCGCGCCTCCGGTGACGAGTGCGACCTTGCCCTCGATCCCTTCCACGCCACAACCACCCCCCGTTCCATTTGCTTAGCCTTGCCTAAGCTAGCGGGCGGATCCGGACAAAGCGAGGGACCGACACCGGTGATTCGGGACACTCCGACTGGACGGGAGCGGGTAAAAATGCCGTGGTGCGTCCCGTCCGCGTGTGACTGGGCCCCAGGCGAAGACGTAACTCGCGTGATTGGAGGCGTAACTCGAGTGTGCGGAGCCTGATCACGCGAGTTACGCCTCCAAGCACGCGAGTTACGTGTCCGAACACGCGTGATCGCCTAGCCGGGCAAGGGACACGACAGCGGACCACGCGCGGTTCCCTCACCCCGCAACGTGATCTGCGCGCTCCCGCCGAGCGAATCCCGCGCGGTGCACACGATCTGGTCCACCGCCCGCGCCGACAACCCGGCGACGCCGACCGAGAGGGTCACCGTGACCCCGTTCGGCGCCGGCGTCTGGTCCAGTACCGCGGTGCCGGGCGGGACTTCCGTGGTGTACTGCCGTTCCCGCTCGCTTTCGTCCGGTCCGGCGGCGAGCAGATCGACGGGGCTCGCCGGCGGCAGTTCCTGCGCCAGCGGGCGCAACACGCGGACCGGTTGCCCGCCGGACAGGAAGTAGAGCACCGCGCCGTTGGCGGGCCCCGACGGCGCGGGCGCCCCGGAGATCACGGCGCTGGGCCGGACGCCGCAGCCCGCGACCACGAAAACGACAAGCAGAGCAGAAAGCCGGTTCTTCCTCATGCCGTCACTCCCAGCCGGGGCAGGCGCAGCGTGAACACCGCACCGCCGTCGACGCCGTTGGCCGCGCTCAAGGTTCCGCCGTGCAGCCGGGCGTTCTCCCAGGCGATCGCCAGCCCGAGTCCGCTGCCGCCGGACCTCGCCCTGGCCGAATCCGCCTTGTAGAACCGGTCGAACACGTGCGGGAGCACCTCGGGCGCCAGCCCGGGCCCGCGATCCGAGACCTCCAGCGTGATCTCCTCCCCTGCTTCGGTAAGCCGGAGCGAGACCGGCTTTTCCCCGTGCCGCAACGCGTTCCCGACCAGATTCGCCACGATGACGTCCACCCGCCTCGGATCCCACTCGGCGAAGATCCCGGCGGGCAGGTCTTTCTCCACCTCGCCCGTCCAGCCCCGGATGCGCAGGCTCGCCGTGACCACCTCGGCGACATCGACTTCCTCCCGCGCCAGGGCGGCTGCCCCAGCGTCGAATCGGGAGACCTCGATGAGGTCGTTCACCAGCCGCGTCAGGTTGTGTGTCTCCTCGATACTCATCTTCGCCGCGCGACCGGCGTCCCCCGGCAGCTTCGACGCCTCCAGCTCCAGCACGTCCGCGACCGCGGTCATCGCGGCGAGGGGGGTGCGCAGTTCGTGGGAGACGTCGGCGACGAACCGCCGCGCGTCGGATTCCATCCGCTCCAGCTCGCCGACGTGCCGCTCCAGCGATTCGGCCGTCTCGTTGAAGGTGCGCGCCACCCCGGCCAGCTCGTCCGAACCGCGGACGCTGATCCGCGCCCGCAGATCCCCCTCACCCAGCCGCCGCGCCGCGTCGCCCAGTTCCCGCACCGGCCGCAGCACACCGCGGGCGGCCAGCAACGCCAGCCCGATCGCGAAGACGAGCGCCACGCCACCGATCAGCCAGGCCCGGGTGGCGAGTTCGTCGATGCTCTTCGCCTCCGGCGCCATGCTGCGCGCGACGTAGGCCTCGATGCCCGAATCCCGTTGCTGCCCACCGGGAAGCACGACGGTGAACCTGGTGCCCACCACCAGCATCGGCGCGCCCCGGGAGTCGACTCTTTGCCAGGCGAGGTTTCCCGACCGGACTCGTTCCCGAAGCTCGGGCGAGATCAGCGACCGCATCTGCTCGCTCCCGCTCGCCTTGTCCTCGTACAGGACCAGGGAGCTCAGGTCACGGTCGGACAGCTCGCCGCTGATCCGGCTCAGCGTCCCCTCGCCCGGCGGCAGCGGGCCGAGCGGGAACAGCGCGGTGGCCTTGTCGACCAGGACGCGGGCCGTGGCGTCCTGCGCCTGCTTGAGGATCACGGTGCGGGACTGGACGTAGGCGCCGCCGGCGACCGTCGCCGCGGTGATCACGACCAGCAGGCTGAACGCCAGGAGCAGCCGGGTGCGCAGACCGCCGAGCTTCACAGTGGCCCGAAGCGGTAGCCGAACCCGCGGACCGTCTGCACGTACACCGGCGCGGACGAGTCGTCCTCGATCTTCGCGCGCAGCCGCTGCACGCAGGCGTCCACGACGCGCGAGTCGCCGAAGTATCCGTGCTCCCACACGCTTTCCAGCAAATACTGACGGCTGAGCACCCGGCCGGGTACCTGCGTGAGTTCGAGCAGGAGCCGCAGTTCGGTCGGGGCGAGGGCGACGGGCTTGTCCGCTTTGGTCACGGTCAGCCCGGCCCGGTCGATGCCGAGGTCGCCGTGCCGCTCGATCTCGGCAGGCGTGGGCACCGACGGCGCGGGCTGCCCGCTGCGGCGCAGCACCGCGCGGATCCGTGCCTCCAGCACCTGGGCCCTGGCGGGTTTGACCACGTAGTCGTCCGCGCCGGCGGCGAGGCCGGCCACCACGTCGATGTCCTCGTTGCGCGCGGTGAGCATGATGATCGGCAGATCCCCCGCCGCCCGGATCCGGCGGCAGACCTCGAACCCGTCCAGTCCGGGCAGCATCAGGTCCAGTACGACGATGTCCGGCGGCCGGGACGCGAGCCGGGCGAGGCCTTCCTCGCCGGTGGCCACCGCGTCGACCGCGTGGCCACGGCCGCCCAGCGCCATGCTGAGCCCGTCACGCACGGCTTGATCGTCCTCGATGAGCAGCACCCTGGGCATGCCGACGACTATCGCAGCGCCGGACGGAATCCGCTCGTCCATGACACGCCATGGTGCCCGTTCCGTTTCCGCGGAACGTCCACGGAATGTCATCGTTGCGTCACGACGTCCTCCGTGCGGAACGGTGACATTTTCGTCGGCGTCCGCGCACGTCGCCGCGATCGGGTTCGCACAGGCGTCAGCGAATGTCGACACCATGAAAGAACTCGTGCTCGCGGCGATCACCCGCGTCCTCGCGGTGCTGCTGCTGATCCCGGCGTGGCTGCGGTCCCCCGGCCAGGCCCGGCGGATCGCCTGCGGCTGGGCACTGTCATTGCGGTTCCCCGCCGAAAACCTCACCGGGCTCACCGCGGGAACGCTCGCCGCGTTCACCGCAGCCAGGACCGAGGCGTTCTGGCGGCACCGCACGCTCCTCGGCGTCACCTCGGGACATCGGGACGCCGCCGAGCAGCATCGGCTCTATCTCGCGGAGGCCGGGCGGAAGCGCGTCCTGCCACCCCAGGATTCCGCGCACGTCAGCGGTACCGCGCTGGATGTCCGGCCGCGCGAAGGCGCGCAGTGGCTGGAGGACCACGGCGCCCGCTTCGCGCTCTACCGGATCTACGACAACGAGTGGTGGCATTTCGAGTACCGGCCCGGGGAGGTTCCGCCGGCCCGGTTGCCGCATCCGGGCTGGCGGGAAGGTGTCACCCGGTGACGGTGATCCGGGGCGCCAGTGCCGCCAGGAAGTCGGCCGCGTCGAAGATCTCGCCCGCCGAAACGACCCCGGTCGCCTTGGTCCGGCCGTCGAGCACGCGCTGGGCGGCCTCCACCACCAGCGGTGCGGTGATCGCGTAGATGTCCCGCCCCCGCGCGACGATCCGTCGTTCTTCGCCGCCGGATCGCACCACGACGTCGACCATGAACTCCTGCGAGGAAGGGCCGTCGGCGGGAGGCGCGGGCGTCTCGGGTGTCACGACCTCGCGGGCCGCGTCCACGGTCATGTACGTGGTCACTTCGGGAATGTCGAGGTGACTGGGGACGGTGACGACGTCGGCCATCGTGAACTCGCCGAGCACGGCGCGGGTCCCGAGCGGCGCGGGGAAGTCCCAGTCCAGCTCCGGCAGCGCGTCGTCACGGTGTTCGATCCGGCCGCGCGCGAAGCGGATCCGCTTTCCGTCGCGCCGCTCCCGCGAGACCTTGCCCGCCGCGCGGGTCCCTTCCGTCGGATGCCAGCTGCTCAGCCCGTAGGCGACGTGTGCTTCGTCGGCGGACGTCCAGTCCCCCATCGCGGCGGTGACCATCAGGTCGCCGAGGCCTCCGAAAAACGCCATCGCCGGGATCACCGTCGCTCCCGCGGCGCGCTCGCCGAACTGAGCGAAGGTGTCGATGTTCGCTTCGAGTTCCGCGGCCACGTCGAGGTACGGGACACCCGCCCGCAGCGCCGCTTCGATCACCGGAGCGGCGGTGTCGGCGAACGGCCCGGCGGCGTTGATCACCGCGTCCGCACCCGCGAACGCGCGGTCGAGCGAAGCCGGGTCGTCGACCGATGCCTGCCGGACATCGAGATCGGCCCAAGGCAGGCCGCGCAGTTTCGCCTCGTCGCGTCCCACGGCCAGCACGCCGAATCCGCGTTCGCGCAACTCCGCCACCACGAACCGCCCGGTGTGCCCGTAGGCCCCGAACACCGCGACGTCGTACGTACCCATGGTTTCTCCTGCCCTCGGTCGATCCACTGTGGACCATCCTGTCGGCCGATCCGGCCGATCGACAGTGTCCGGAACGCCATCATGCGTACACTTTCGGACATGAGTACGGTCGCCCTCGCCGCCACGAACGGGATGCTGCAGTTCGAGCTGTCCATCGCCCACGAGGTCTTCGACACCGGCCTGTACGAATTCGGTGTCTACGGCTCGAAAGCGGTCAAGGTCGGACGGTTCCTGCTCGAACCGGACCACGGGCTCGACGAGTTGAAGCGCGCCGGCACCGTCATCGTCCCCGGCTGGGCGGACATCGACGTCGATCCGCCGCCGGAGCTGGTCGAGGCCGTGCGCGCCGCCCACGAAGGGGGCGCGCGGGTGGCGTCCCTGTGCACGGGCGCGTTCGTGCTGGCGGCCGCCGGGCTGCTCGACGGCCGCCGGGCGACGACGCATTGGGCGCACACCGACGTCCTCGCCGCCCGGTTTCCCTCGGTGGAGGTCGATCCGGACGTCCTCTACGTCGACAACGGCAGCGTGCTCACCTCCGCGGGCAAGGCCGCCGCGATGGACCTGTGCCTGCATCTGGTCCGGTCCGACCACGGTTCGGCGGTCGCGAACACCATCGCCCGCCGTCTCGTCGTCCCGCCGCACCGCGCGGGCGGGCAGGCGCAGTTCGTCACCGCACCGGTGCCAGATCAGGACGACCACCCGCTCGGCGGCCTGCTCCCCTGGGTCACCGAACGGCTCGACCGGCCGCTGACCGTCGAGGACCTCGCCCGGCACGCGAACATGAGTTCACGCAATCTGGCGCGGCACTTCCGGTCGGCGACCGGGACGACCCCGCTGCGCTGGCTGCTGACCCAGCGCATCCGCCGCGCACAGGAACTACTGGAGCGGACCGACGACAGCGTCGACCTGATCGCGGAGGCCACCGGGATGGGCACCGCCGCGACGCTGCGGCGGCACTTCAACCGCACGGTCGGGGTGCCGCCGGACAGCTACCGCCGTACTTTCCGCGCGGCTGTCGGTCGGTAAGGCCAAGCGGCGGGCCGGGGGGGGGGGGGGGGGGGGGGGGGGGGGGGGGGGGGGGGGGGGGGGGGGGGGGGGGGGNCGTTCCTTGCGAAGCTTTGCCAGGAACGGCCCGTTCATGGCGTTCAGCGGAGAAACTTCACAGCGCCATGGTCCGCCGGGCCGCGTGCTCATCATCGAGGCGTGTCGCGAAAGCCACTTTCGCGACGTGTGATGTCCCGAAAGTGGCTTTCGCGACACGGTCGGACCGCCCCGCGCCTCTCAGGAGTGCAGCCGCGCCGTGACCAGGTCCGCGACGGCCGCCATCCCGGCCTCGTTCGGGTGGTACGGCACGCGTCCCGGCGCGGCCACGTACCGCTCCATCCACGGGACGGTGGCACAGGCGTCGTGGTCCGCGCTGATCGCGGCCGCCGGGACCAGGGTGGCCCGTTCGGCGCGGGCCGCCCGCCGGGTCGCCGCCGCGAGCCGGTCCGCGACCTCGCGTTCGAAGACCAGCTGCTCCGGGGTGAGGGGAACGCCGTCGCAGGCGGGCGCCGTGCGCGGCACGATCGTCAGGTAGTCGACGACCAGCACCCGCGCCCGCGGCGCGCGCCGGTGGACCTCCGCGATGACGGCGCCGATCTTCTCGTGCACCGTGCTCAGCGCCGCGCGGACGGCGTTCTGGTCGACCTGGCCGCAGTTCGCGCCGCCGGTGTTCTGACAGCCGTAGGTGAACAAGCTCCCGACGTAGCCGACGTCGTTGCCGCCGATGGTGACCGTGACGAGCCGGGTGTCCCGGGTGACGGCCTCGATCTGCGGCGGCTGGCCTGCCTGCCCCGAGGTGAGGATGTTCGCCGTGGTCGCGCCACTGCAGGTGACGTCGGTGAGGGCGAATCCGCGTTCCGCGGCCACGAGAGTCGAGTAGTTCTTCGTCGAACGTCCGCAGGCCGCGGGGGTTCCGGGCTGCTGCGGCGGGATTCCCGGCCCCGCGGCGAAGGAACTGCCCATGGCGACGTAGCGGGCGGCCCCGGCGGCTTGGCCGGGCGGCGTGACCAGGAGACCGAGCGTGACCGCGGCGAGCACCGCGACGGACATCCGCTTGAACATGTCGAACCCCTTATCTCAGGAAGGTGACCGGTTCCGGTCCCGCGATGCCGTCGATGACACCGAGGGCGAGCAGATCTTCGGGACGTGGCCTCAGCGCGTCGGCGAGGGCGGGGATCTCTTCAGGATCCCGTTTGAGGATCCCGGCCGCCAGTTCCGGGGCGATGACGGAGAAACAGGCGTCCGGGGTGAGCCAGATCCGGTCCGCCGAGCAGAGGGCGAGCGCGCCGCCCGAGCCTCCTTCCCCGATGACGAGAGTCGTGACCGGCACCTCCGCCGCCGCGATCGCGCCGAACAGTTCGGCGATGGCGTTCCCCGCCCCGGCCGTTTCCGCGGCTGGATCGGCGGCCGCGCCCGGGGTGTCGACGAGGGTCAGCACCGGCAGCCCCAGCCTGCCGGCGAGGCGGATCAGCCGGGTCGCCGTCCGGAAACCGCCGGGCGTGGTGGCGGTCCCGTTCTGCGCCGCGAAAGCGATCGGCCGCCCGCCCCTGACTCCGAACCCGCAAAGAATTCCGTCGTCGGCACCGCCCCGGAGGGTGACGCGGGTGTCGAAGTAGTCGTCGAGGTAGGCGTCCGCGCGGGGCCGGTCCGCCGACCGCGCGCGCTGGACGGCTTGCCAGCCGTCGGCCGCGGAGTCGAGGGCGCCGAGCGCGCGGGGCAGATCCGCCGGGCGGTTCCGGGAAGCACCGGTCAGCAGCCCGAGCCAGACCTCCAGCCGGTCGGCGATCGCGTCCTCGGCCACGAGTTCGTCGACATATCCGGCCGCGTACTGGCTTTCCGCCGTGTACGCGGGATCGTCGGCGTACCGCTCCGGCCGCACCCGGCGTCCGGCGAACCCCACTTGAGCACCGGGGACGGCGAGCACGACGTCGGCGTCGGCGCCGAGAGACGCCCACACCCCGCCGGTGGTGGGGTGTCGCGCGACGGTGATGTGCGGCAGCCGCTCTTCGCGTAGCAGTGCCAGACCACGCGCGATCCGCTGCAGCTGCCGCAGCGCGGGAACGCCCTCCTGCATCCGGGTCCCGCCCGTGGACAGCAGCGAGACGACGGGCAGCCGGTGTGAGCGCGCCTCGTCGAGCGCCCGCTCGATGAGCGCGCCGGTGCCGGTCCCGACCGAACCGCCGAGGAAGCCGAACTCGAAGCGGATCACCACGACCTCTTGGCCGCCGATCTTCGCGCGCTCCCAGACCACCGACTCGTCCGTGCCCGTGCGTTCCCTGGCGTGTGCCAGGGAAGCGGCGTAACCGTCCCAGCCCAGCGGGTCAGTCATGGAGAGCCCGCTTGAGGACCTTGCCCATCTCGTTGCGCGGCAACGCTTCCAGGTAGTGCACGACCCGCGGCCGCTTGTGCGGGGACAGCAGACCGGCGACGTGGTCGGCGAGTGCGCCCGGCGATGGCCTGTCCCCGGCGGGGACGATCCAGGCCACGATGCGCTCGCCGAGGTCTTCGTCCGGCTCCCCGGTGACGGCAGCCTCCGCGACCCCCGGATGTTCCAGGAGCGCGTTTTCGATCTCGCCCGCGCCGACCTTGTAGCCGCCGCTCTTGATCAGGTCGGTGGCCCGGCGGCCGACGATGCGCACGTAGCCGTCCGGATCGCGGATCGCCATGTCGCCGGTCTTGAACCATCCGTCGTGCAGCGCGGCTTCCGTGGCGTCCGGCCGGTTCAGGTAGCCGAGGAACAGGTTCGGGCCGCGGACCTCGATCTCCCCGACGGACTCGCCGGAGAGCGGTTGTCCCTCGTCGTCGACGATCCGCAGTTCGACGCCGGGCACCGGCGGGCCGACCGCACCGGGCCGCCGGTCCCCCGTGGCACGGACTCCGCAGTTCATCAGCGTTTCGGTCATGCCATAGCGCTCGACGACCCGCTGCCCGGTCGCGGCGGTGATCCGCTCGTGGTCGGTCGCGGGCAGGGCCGCCGAACCCGAGACCAGCAGCCGCGCCGCGCCCACTCCGGCGGCCAGCGCGGGGTCGGCCTCGCAGTCGGCGGCGAGCCGGTGGTACATCGTCGGGACACCGAAGAGCATCGTGCCCGCGCCGGCGAGCTCCTTCGCGGCCGCTTCGGTCGAGAACCGGCCGAGGTGGTGCAGCGAACCGCCCCGGCGCAGCGGGCCGACCACGCCCAGGATCAGGCCGTGCACGTGGAAGAGCGGAAGGGCGTGCACGAGGACGTCGGCGCCGGTCCAGTCCCAGATCTCGGCGAGCGCGTCGAGATTCGACGCCACCGCCCGGCGCGGGAGGAGGACGCCCTTCGGCGGACCGGTGGTGCCCGAGGTGTAGATGACGAACGCCGGGCTCTCCGGATCCGGTTCCCCGCCTCGCCACGGCGTGCCCGAGGTGTCCAGCTCGACCGGGACCCGTGGCAGCACATCGATTTCCGGCGGCAGCTCCGCGTCCGGTGCGGCCAGCACCAGGTCCGGCACGCTGTCGGCGACGATATGCGCCAGTTCGCGTGATCCGGCCTTCGGGTTGATCGGCACCACGGGGACGCCGGCGGTCAGCGCGGCGACGATCGCGACACAGGTCCGCAGCGTCGGTGTCGCCCACACCGCGACGCGCGGGCGCCCGGCCAGCCTGGCGGCGAGCGGTCCCGCGACGCGCGCGAGTTCGCCGTAGGTCAGGGATTCGTCGCCGAACCGCAGGGCGACGCGCTCGTTCCCGGCAGTCAGTCCGGACAGCATGGATCTCCTCCTCAGCCCCAGTTGGGCACGACGAACACGAGCCAGGCGACCAGCGGCACGACGGCCACCACGAGCGCCCCGTAGACCAGAAGCTGTTTGAAGAACTTGTCGCGGTCGACGTCCTTCGCGTTGGCGAGGACGAGCGCGCCGTTGGTGGAGAAGGGGCTGACGTCCACCATCGTCGCCGAGACCGCGAGGGCGGCGATCATGCCGACCGGCCCGATCGTGCCCTGCGCCAGGAACGGCACGGCGAGCGGGATGAGCGCGCCCATCAGCCCGACCGACGACGCGAAGGCGGACACGACACCGCCGATGTAGCAGAGCAGAAGCGCCGCGAGCAGCGGGATCCCGACGGTGGTGACCGCGTTGCCGACGTAGTCGATGGTGCCGATCTCCTTCAGCACCGCCACGTAGGTCAGTACACCGCAGATCAGCAGCACGGTCGGCCAGGTGATCTCGGAGACGGCGGAGCGGCTGGTCTTGGGCCACGCGACGCTCAGCAGGACGGCGACGGTGATCGCGGTCAGGCCCGGGTCGAGGTCGAACACGAGGGTGCCGACCACGAGCGCGACCAGGCCGGTCAGCGTCACGATCTTGGGTCCGTCCAAGGGAATCCGCTGTTCGTGCGGCAGCGGTTCCTCCTCGGTCTCCGCGCCGACGGCGCCCGCCGTCACGAGCTGGCGGCGACGTAGCTTGGTCCCGCCGAGGACGACGAACAGGACGCCCGCGATGGCGAGGTTCATGCCGAGGCTCGCGAGGAACAGCACCACGGGGCTGCCCGCGATGTGGTTGCGCTCGACGATGCCGTTGACGATCGAGCCGTAGACGCTGATCGGCGAGAACCCGCCGCCCTGCGCGCCGTGCACCACCATCGCGCCCATGAGCAGCGGGCTGATCTTGTAGCGGGCGGCGAAACCGAGCGCGATCGGCGCGACGATCGCGCAGGCCGCCGGGCTCACCGCACCGATCGCGGTCAGCGCGCCGGTGACCACGAACATCACCCACGGGATCAGCGCGATCCGGCCGCCGACCAGGCGCACGGCCGCGGCGACCAGCCAGTCGGTGGTGCCGTTGGCCCTGGCGATGGCGAACAGATAGGTGACGCCCACCAGCACCACGAAGATGTCACCGGGGAATCCGGCGAAGATGCCGTCGGTGTCCAGGCCACCGGCGAGGGTGCCGACGAGGAACGCACCGGCGAAGGCGAGCGCCCCCATGTTGATCGAGCGGGTCGTGGCGAGCGCGAAGATCACCACGAGAACGAGGATCGAGATCAGCTGGGCGGACATGACCGTCCTCCTTGACGGCGGGAGCCCCTTGGCGAGTGGCCGAGTGGACTAGTGGCTGAGCCACCTTCCCTGTGATGTCGACCCCCTGTCAAGCCATGAGTGGTAAATTGGCTAAGCCACTTGTCCAGTCGTGGGAGGGGACCGAGTGCCGGAGGCGTTGAGCCGGTTGAACCGGGCGAAGCTCTACGAGCAGGTCGTCGAGCGGATCAAGGCGCACGTCGAGGAGTCCGGCCTGCACGCGGGCGACAAACTCCCCAGCGAACGCGAGCTCGCCGAGCGGCTCGGGGTCAGCCGCGCGTCGGTCAAGCAGGCGATCGTCGTGCTCGAGGTGCAGGGCCTGCTCGAGTCCCGGCACGGCGGGGGCACCTACCTGCGCAACGATCACCTCGACGTCGAACCGGTCGACGAACTGGTCGCCCGCCGCAAGCGGCTTCCGGAAGTACTCGAAGCCCGCGAGGCGATGGAGACCAAGCTCGCGGAGCTGGCCGCGTCGCGACGATCCGACGCGGATCTCGCCGCCATCGACGCGGCACTGGAGTACATGAAGACCGAGATCGAGGAGGGTGGGCACGGCGCCGAAGGTGATCGCCGCTTCCACGAAGCGATCACCGCCGCCGCGAACAACGCCATCCTCGCCGAATTCATGCGGTCGATCGACACGCAGATCGCGGAAAGCCGCAACGAGTCCTTGCGGCAGCCTGGCAGGCCGTGGCGTTCACTGAGCCAGCATCACAACATCGCCGAGGCCATCCGGAACGGCGACCCGAAGGCGGCCGCGAACGCGATGCGGCGGCACGTCCAGACCGTCAGCAAAGTCCGGCTGCTGACCTGGGACCCGCAGGCCGACTAGCGCTTCAGCAAGCCGTTCGCGGCGATCCCGGTCGCCGCGGCGAGCAGGGCGCGCAGCTGTTCTTCGTCGCGGCGCAAGGCGTCCGGTCGCCAGCCGAGGCTGATGATCCCGTTCCACGCCGCCCACAGCACGGTCGCGGTCTCTTCCGGGTCGACGTCCCGCAGATCGCCGGCCTCCACCCCTTCACGCACGGCGCGCACGAGCCGCGCGTTCTGCTCGGCGACCGACCGGGCGAGCCGTTCCGCGAGTTCGTGCCCCGCCGCGTAACCGCCGGGCTCGCGGGGAAACGCCAGCATCCGGAAGTAGTCGGGGTTGGCCAGATAGAACGCCAGGTACTCGTCGGCCGCGGCGTAGATCTGCTCGATCGGCTTGCGACCGGGGACGTAGGCGCGGTCCATGTACTCGCGATCCGCCTGGAGCGCGCGCTCCACCACCGCCGCGTGCAGGCCCGCCTTCGAGCCGAAGTGGTTGTAGAGGGAGCCCACCGAGACCTTCGCCCGCTCGGCGATCTCCTCGACCGTGACGTCGTCGGCCGGACGTTCCCGAAAGACCTCATCGGCGGCACGCAGCAGCGCGGCGATCGTCCGTTCCTTGCGCGGGTCCACCCTGGGAGCTTAGCAGTTCTTGTAACCGTTGCAAAAACCACGCTACAGTTCTTGCAACGGTTGCAAGAACTCTCCCGGCGAAAGGCGGCGGGCATGACGAACTGGGCGGGCACCGGCTGGCGGGATCCCCGCCTCGGTGCCGCGAAGGAGGCCGAACTCCCCTCGGGAACCTTGCGCTACCACGAGAGCGGGACCGGGCCGCCGCTCGTCTTCGTTCACGGCTACCTGGTGAACGCGAACCTCTGGCGCGCGCTCGTCCCGCTGCTCTCCCCCGTTTTCCGTTGTGTCACGCCGGATTGGCCGCTCGGTGCTCATCTGAACCCAATGCGCCGCGACACCGACCTGACGCCGCCCGGGATGGCCGCCGTGATCGCGCAGTTCCTCGACGCGCTCGACCTGACCGACGTCACCCTGATCGGCAACGACTCCGGCGGCGCCTACAGCCAGATCGCCGCCGCGACGTATCCCGACCGCATCGCGCGCCTGGTCCTCAACAGTTGCGAAACCCCGGAATGCTCGTGGCCGCCCGACCCCGGCGGTTTCGGGCTCCTCAAAGCGACCGCCGCCCATCCCGCGACCTACCGGGCGCTCTATCAGGCGTTGCGGATCCGCCGCACCTGGCGCTGGCGCAACACCTACGGGTGGCTGGCCAAGTACCCCGTCGACGCACGGGCCATGGAGAGCTACATCGGCCCGGTGCTGACCGATCCGGCGATCCGCCACGACGGCCGCAAGGCCATCGGCAGCGTGTCGGCGCGGTACAGCCGCGAGGCGGCCGCCCACCTCGCGGCCGGGTTCGGCAAACCGATCCTGCTGGCCTGGGCCGCCGAGGATCGCGTGTTCCCGCTCGCCAACGCCCAGCGGTTCGCCGAACGACTGGACGCGCCCTTGAAGACCATTCCCGACAGTTACGCGTACACGGCAGAGGACCAGCCGGCGAAGACGGCCGCCGTGATCACCGAATGGGCGCGGCAGTTTCTTTGAGAGGCAGGCGGGGCCGCCTCTCGTGATCCGCCGGACGACACACGTGACCAGACGGACGACACACGCCCGCGGCCGGCCCGCCGCGTGTCGTCCGTCTGATCACGCGTGTCGTCCCTTGAGACACGGTTGGTTCCAACCCGAATCGCCCTCGCGCCCGGGCCGGTACGAGACCCGGACGACGCTTACCTCACTGCGAAAGGGCTTTGCCCAGCCGCCGCAAACCCTCGGCGATCGTCTCCGGCGCGTGCGTCGCGAACGACAGCCGCAACGCCGACCGGTCCGGCTCCCCCACCTGGAACGCCGAGCCGGGCACGAAGGCGACGTCCTGCCGCAGCGCCTCGGGAAGCAACCGGTCCGTGTCCGCGCCGCCGGGAAGCGTGACCCAGACGAACATCCCGCCGTCCGGGTCGGTCCACGTCGTCCCGGACGGGGTGATCGCAGGCAGCTCGGCCAGCATCGCGTCGCGGCGCACGCGGTACGTGGCGCACAGCTTCCGCACGTGTGCGTCGAGATCCGCGACGGCCAGATACTCGGCCGCGGCCGCCTGGTCGACGGTCGAACTGTGCAGATCGGTCGCCTGCTTGAGGATCGTGACGCGGCGCAGGAGGTCCGCCGGCGCGCGGAACCAGCCCAGCCGCATCCCCGGGGCGATCACCTTCGAGAAGCTGCCGAGATAGATCGTGCGCCCGGCGAGTTCCGGACGGGCCGACAACGGTTCCTCGCGTTCGCCGCGATATCGCAGCTCGTGGTACGGATCGTCCTCTACTAGCCAGAACCCGTGACGGGCGATCACTTCCGCGAGCGCACGCCGTCGCGCCGGGCCGATCGTGCGCCCGGACGGATTCGAGAACGTCGGGACGAGGTACAGCAGCGCAGGCCGTTCCCTGGCCGCGATCTCGTCCAGCGCGGCCGGGTCGATCCCCTCCGCGTCGCCGGGGACGGGGACGACGCGCGCCCCGGCGAGCTGGAAGCATTGCAGCGCCGACAGGTACACCGGTTCCTCGACCAGCACGGTGACTCCGGGATCGAGCAACGCGGTGCTCAGCAGTTGCAGGCCCTGCTGTGAACCCGTGGTGATCAGCAGATCGTCCACAGTGGTCGCGAGCCCGCGCCCGCACAGGCGCCGCGCGAGAAGCTCGCGCAGCCGCGGATTCCCTTCGGTGGGCGAATACTGCAACGCGGACCTGTCGGCGAGTGCTCGGTCGAAGGCGGCGCGAAGGCCGTCCACATCGAACAGTTCCGGCGCGGGCATGCCACCGGCGAACGAGATCACGCCCGGACGGGCGGTGAGCGCGAGCAGGTCGCGCACGGGAGAACTGGTGACGCCGTCCATACGACGGGCGAGGGGAAGAGACATGAAGGCTCCTCGGGAGAAACGTGCGGCTCCAGTGCAGCAGCCGGGGATCTTCCCGCGCGAGCAAGCAACTGCCGCCACGATAGCAGTTTCGCCCACCCCTAGGCTTGTGCCGTGCCTCTCGTGGAAATCACCTACGCGCCCCATCTTCCCGAAGCCAAGCTGCGTGAGCTCGGCTCGGTTCTGCCGCATCTCGTGTCCGTCGCCGTGGAATGCCCTGAGGAGCCCTACGACGGCGACCTCCAGCCAGGGGACGTGGAACTGCGTTTCCGCGCACCGGGACCGTTCGACCGCTTCGGCCTCGACCTCCTGGTCGAGGTCCGGTCGAAGTGGTTCCCGAGCCGGGCGGACAACCGCCAGGAGCGGGTGGACCTGCTGCGCACGAGTATCGAGGCCGCGACCGGGATCGACGACGTCGGTGTGTACCTCTCCCTTCCCGTCGCGGCGTGGTCGCAATCGGACTAGCTCTCCCCGAACACGTGCCGCCGGGCGAACGGGTTCCGGAACTTGCCGTCCGGGTCCAGTTCGTCGGCGAGCGCCCGGAAATCGGCCAGCTTCGGGTACTCCGCCGCGCGGTGGAAGAGCTTCCCCCAGTGCGGCCGGACGTCGAACGGGGCGAGCCGTTCCTCCATCACGGGCAGCAGCTCGCGGACCGCCTGTTCGTCCGGCAGCCAGGTGAAGTGCAGCGCCAGCCGGTCGCCACCGTGGAACGGGCTGAGCCACAGGTCGTCGCCCGCGACCGTGCGGATCTCCGAAGTGAGCAGGACGGGTGCCAGCCGGTGCCCGAGTCCGCGCATCGCCTCCATCGCCTCGACGGCGTGCCGGATGGGCACGAAGTACTCGGTCTGGAGTTCGTTCCCGATGCTGGGCGTGAAGTCCAGGCGGAAATGCGGGATCCGTTCGTGCCACGGTCCGGTGACGCCGAGCTGCCGCGTGCAGTTGTCCGCCGGGATGCCCGCCGCGTGGGCCGGATGCCGTGGCCCGTCCGCCGCCGTCGCGCCGAAGAAATCCTCGCCCGGCTGTCCCGGTCCTTTGACCCAGATCTGGTCGACCTCGTCGCGGGCCCAGTTCGTGAACAGGCTGACGCTGTACCCGGCGTCCTGGATCTCGTCGAAGTGCTCGTACACCGCTTCCCACGCCAGGCCGTCGAAGACGTCCTGCCGGAGGTCGAACGACGGCACCAGGTCGAGGGTCAGCCGGGTCACCACCCCCAGCGCGCCGAGGCCGACGACCACGCCGTCGTGCCGGGAGAACGTCTTCAGCTCGCCGTCGGCGGTCACCAGCTCCAAACCGGACACCGCCGAGGCCAGGCTTTGGTTGCGCCGCCCGGAGCCGTGGGTCGCCGTCGCGACGGTGCCCGCCACCGTGCAGTGCGGCAGTGAGGCGAGGTTGGCCAGCGCGAACCCGGCCGCGTGCACCTGGACGGCGATGTCGCCGTAGCGGGCCGCCGCGGGCACCGTGACCGTCGCCGACTCCGTGTCGAGGCCGGCTTCCACGTCGAGCGCGGACAGATCGAGCAGGACGCCACCCGGACTGTCCGCGATGTCGTTGAAACAGTGCCTTGTGCCCAGCGCCTTGACCGCGCTCGACCCGGCGACGGCCTCCTGCGCCTCCCCGATCGTGCGTGGCCGGAGGATCCGCTCCGCGGAGAAGGTCTGATTTCCCGCCCAGTTCGTCTCTCGCACCAGGCCCAGCCTAGATTGCCGACGTCGGCTTCATCCGGAGGAGGTCCGCCCTGACAGGCATTCCCGGCGAGATGGTGTCCATCGCGCTCTTGCTGCTCGTCCTGGCCTTCGCGGTGATCCGGCCACGCGGTCTCCCGGAGGCGGTCGCCGCCGTCCCCGCGGCGGCGATCGTCCTGGTGACGGGAGCGATCTCGTTCCCCGACGCCCTCGACGAGGTGACCAGGCTCGCCCCGGTCGCCGGCTTCCTCGCCGCGGTGCTCGTCCTGGCCAAACTGTGCGACGACGAGGGACTGTTCCAGGCGGCCGGGACGCTCATGGCGCGGTTCAGCCGGGGACGGCCGCGACGGCTGCTGCCCGCGGTGTTCGTCGTCGCCGCGGCGGTCACCGTGGTGCTCAGCCTGGACGCCACCGTTGTCCTGCTGACCCCGGTCGTGTTCGCCACCGCCGCGCGGATGGGCGCGCGGGCCAAACCGCACGCCTACGCGTGTACGCATCTGGCGAACTCGGCCTCGCTGCTGCTGCCGGTGTCCAATCTGACCAATCTGCTCGCCGTCGCCGCGACCGGCATCTCGTTCCTGCGGTTCACCGCGCTGATGACGTTGCCCTGGCTCGCGGCGGTGCTCACCGAATACCTGGTGTTCCGGCGGTTCTTCGCCGCCGACCTGGCGGCCCGGCCGCGGGGCGGGAAAGCGGTCCCGGCCGGGAAAGTGCCGTCGTTCGTCCTCGTCGTGCTCGGCCTGACGCTGGCCGGATTCGTGGTCACGTCGCTGCTCGACGTCAGCCCCGCGTGGGCCGCGTTCGCGGGTGCCGCGGTCCTGGCCTGCCGTGCCCTCGTGCGGCGGCGGACCTCTCCCGCCGCGATCGTGCGGTCGGCGAGCATCCCTTTCGTCGCTTTCGTGCTCGCGCTGGCGATCGTGGTCCGCGCCGTCGTCGACAACGGGCTGGACGAGGCGCTGAGCCACCTGGTGCCGACTTCCACCTCGTTCCCCGCCCTGCTCGGCGCCGCCGCGGTGGCGGCCGTCCTCGCCAACCTGATCAACAACCTGCCCGCCGTGCTGGTACTGCTGCCGCTCGCCGCCGCCGGCGGGACACCGGTGGTGCTGGCCGTGCTGATCGGGGTCAACCTCGGGCCGAACCTCACCTACGTCGGCTCGCTGGCCACGCTGTTGTGGCGGCGCATCCTGCACCGGCACGACACCCGGCCGGAGCTGGGCGAGTTCACCCGGCTCGGGCTGCTCACCGTCCCGGCGTCCATCGTGCTCGCAGTCGGAGGGCTGTGGCTCGGGCTCGCCCTGACTTCCACTCAGTGAGAAGATGGGCGGATGCCCGGGAACCTGTCGACACCCGGCGCCAGCGTCACGTCGCGGGCGTTCGCGCTGCTCGGCGCCTTCGACGTCGACCATCGTGAGCTTTCGCTGACCGAACTCTCGCAGCGGGCCGGCCTGCCACTGCCCACCGCGCACCGGCTCGCCCGCGAACTCGTGGGCCTGGGCGCGCTGGAGCGGCGCGAGGACCGGTACGCCGTCGGCAGACGGCTCTGGGACCTCGGGCTGCTCGCGCCCGTCCAGTTCGAACTGCGGCAGGTCGCCGCACCCTTCCTCCAGGATCTCTACGGCGCGACCGGCGCCACGGTGCATCTCGGCGAGCGTGACGGCGACCAGGTGCTCTACCTCGACCGGCTCTCCGGGAACGCGTCCGTGCCGGTGGTCAGCCGGATCGGCGGACGCCTGCCGCTGCACGCCACCGGGATCGGGAAGGTCCTGCTGGCCTGGGCACCGGAAGACGTTCAGCGGCGAGTGCTCGCCTCGCTGACCCGCGTGACGCCGTACACCATCACGCAGCCCGGCCGCCTGCGCGAACAGTTGCGCCGCGTCCGGCGGGAGGGCTACGCGCAGACCGTCGAAGAAATGAGCCGGGGCGCCTGCTCGGTCGCCGTCCCGATCCGGCCGTCGGGCGGCGACGTCGTCGCTGCGCTCGGCCTGGTCGTTCCCGATCTGAGCCGGGGCCGGGCCCGGCTGATCTCCGCGCTCCAGGTCGCGGCCGCCGGTATCGGCCGGAGCCTGCGGATTTCACTGAGTGGAAGCGACCGCTAGCGGTCCGGCCGACGGGCGACCAGACTCCGGTCATGCGCACCCCAGTCGCCATCGTCGGCGCCGGACCCGCCGGACTGCTCCTGTCGCATCTGCTCGATCTCGCGGGGGTCGAATCGGTGATCGTCGAGACCCGCTCGCGCGAGTACGTCGAAGCGCGGATCCGGGCGGGCATCCTCGAACAGTCCACAGTGGACCTCCTACGCGAGACGGGACTGGGTGAGCGGCTCGACCGCGAAGGCGACGAGCACCGCGGTATCTACCTGCAATGGCCCGAGGAACGCCACCACCTCGACTTCGTGGACCTGGTGGGCCGAAGCGTCACCGTGTACGGCCAGACCGAGGTGACGAAGGACCTCGGCAAGGCGCGCGCGGCGGCCGGGCAGCAGATCCACTACGAAGTCACCGACACCGCCGTACACGACATCGAGACCGAGCGGCCCTACGTCACTTTCACCGACGCGGACGGCGTACAACAGCGGCTGGACGCCGACGTCGTCGCCGGCTGCGACGGCTCCTTCGGTCCTTGCCGCACCGCGATCCCCGACGCCGCCAAGCAGACTTGGGAACGCACCTACCCGTACTCGTGGCTCGGGGTGCTCGCCGACGTCGCCCCGTCGACCGACGAGCTCATCTACGCGTGGCATCCCGACGGTTTCGCCATGCATTCGATGCGCTCTGCGACCGTCAGCAGGCTCTATCTCCAGGTGCCCAATGGCACCGACATCGGCGACTGGTCCGACGACCGGATCTGGGAAGCGCTCGCGGCGCGGCTCGGCCACGGCCAGCATGGCTGGACCCTCACGCCGGGGCCGATCACCGACAAGAGCGTGCTGCCCATGCGCAGTTTCGTGCAGCAGCCCATGCGGCACGGCCGGCTGTTCCTCGCCGGCGACGCCGCCCATATCGTGCCGCCCACCGGCGCGAAGGGGCTCAACCTCGCCGTCGCCGACGTCGCCCTCCTCGCCCCCGCCCTGGCCGCTTCGGTGGGGGACAAGGACTTCGCGCTCGCCGACGCCTACTCCGACACCGCGCTGCGCCGGGTCTGGCGGTGTACGCACTTCTCGTGGTGGATGACGACGATGCTGCACCAATCCGGCGACCCGTTCGACCGGCAGTTGCAGCTTTCGCAGCTGCGATGGCTGGCGCGGAGTGAGGCGGGACGGGCGGGTCTGGCGGAGAACTACGCGGGTTTGCCCATCGGCTTCTGAGTTGCTTAGGACGGCTCTAACGGTCCTTACCACTCACGAGACAGCAGGTCTTCGACTCCCTCGAGGAAGGTTTCACAGATCGGCGCGGGGTCGGACAGGCAGCCGGTGGCCATCGCACCGTCCCGGAGCAGGACGAAGCGCCGGGCCGCGAGTTCGGCCGGACCGCTCCCCACGGGGGCCAGCACCTCGGTGACCACCCGCGCGAACCACTCACGATGGGCGAGGACGGCTTGGTGCACGGGATGAGCCGGATCCGGGTACTCCGACGCGGCGTTGAGGAAGGCGCAGCCGCGGAAACCGGGTGACCGGATGCCCTCCGCGATGTTCCCGGCGATCGCGCGCAGAGTGTCGGGCGCCGCCGCCCCCTTGGCGACGATGGCGTCGATCTGGGCGCGGATCGCCTGGTCGGCTTCCTGCAGGTAGTAGACGATCAGGTCGTCCTTGCCCGGGAAATGCCGGTACAGGGTCGCCCGGGTCACCTTCGCCTCGGCCACGATCCGGTCGATGCCCACGGAGTGGATGCCCTCCGCGTAGAAGAGCCTGGTCGCCGTGGTGAGCAGCCTGGTGCGCGCTTCGGACGCTTGACGTTGAGACATTACGGCCAGCTTACGGGATAGAACGTTCGGTCTTGACCGAACCGCACCCGGCTGCCAGGGTTCAAGTAGACCGAACGTTCTCCTCACCTCACTAGGAGCTTCCGTGAGCAGCCGAACCGCCACCATCGCGCCCACCCTGCGGCGCCTGTACTTCGTTCGTTTCGGCTTCGCGCTCGTGTGGGCCGGCCTACTGTTCACGAGTGCGTCGAAACTCGGACCGGTCAGCATCGCCCTGCTCGTGCTTTACCCGCTTTTCGACGTCGTCGCCGCCGTCATCGACGTTCGCTCCACACAGGACGCGAAGCCCGCACCGGGCCTGTATGTGAACATCGCGATCAGCGCGATCGCCGGCATCGGCCTCGTGTTCGCCGCCGCTTCCGGCATCCCGGCGGTGCTGCGCGTCTGGGGCGCCTGGGCGATCGTGTCGGGTCTCGTCCAGCTCGCCGTCGGCATCGGCCGCCGCGAACTGGGCGGCCAGTGGGCGATGATCGCCAGCGGGGCCATCTCGGCCCTCGCCGGGACTTCCTTCGTCCTGCAGGCCGCCCAACCGGACGCCACACTGCTCAACCTGGCCGGATACGCCTTCCTCGGCGGGGTGTTCTTCCTCGTTTCGGCGATCCGCCTCGGCCGGCTCAGCGGGCGAGGCTGAGCCGCCGTTCCCGATGCGCGGTCATGTACACCGGCGTGTTCACGACCCCGTACCCGTGATACCCGCCGATCCGTTGCACGACCTCGAAGAACACCCGCGAGCCGACCAGTTCGGTGCAGAAGTGCAGGAACTCGCCGGACGAGTCCCGGTCGTACAGCACCGAATTCTCCCGCAGGGCGGCCGAAAACGGCAGATCGAACCGCGCGTCGAGGTCGTCGTAGTAGTTACCGGGGATCGAAAGCAGTGGCGCACCCGCCTCCCGCATGGCCCTCGCGACGGCGATCGCGTCGTCGCACGCGAGGGCGATGTGCTGGGGCGAGGGCACTCCCGGTGCCCACCCCCCTCGCCGCACCAGGGCACTGTCCAAGGTCAGGCGGACGTCCCGGTTCCCGACCGCCCGGCTGCGCACGAGCCCGAACGGCGCCGCGAATTCGGACACCGGTTCGGGCTCCAGGCCGAGTACCGAACGGTAGAACAGCGTCGCCTCGTCGAAGTGGTCGAAGGGCTGGGTCAGGGCGACGTGGTCGATGCCGGTGATCCCCGTCCCCGACGGCGCCGCTCCGGTGGGAACGAAGTCGCGAAGCCATTCTCCGTTGCCACAGAAGAAGACCTCGGTCCCGTCCGGGGCGGCGACGGCGGACAGGTCCGCCTCGTCCGGGCCGTGTTCGCGTGGCAGCACCGGCGCGAGCAGGTCTTCCGCGCGCCGTGCCGATCCGGCCGGGTTGGCGCTGGTCAGGCCGAGCGCGCTGATCGTGCCCTCCGCGGCGGCTTCGTTCACCAGCAACCGCGCCGATCCCTGTCGCCACAAGTTGACCGGTTTCGAGCGATGCGTTCCGACGTGCGTGAAACCGAGTTCCGCGAGCACGGCGCCCGGAACCGCGAGCTCCGCGAAGGCGTGCCCATCCAGCCGGGGCGCCTCGGGAACCGCAAGGGCGCCAACGGATTCGCGCAGAGCCACCAGCGATCGCATGGCGTCGACGGCCGCGGGCCGCGGATCCGCCTGCCGGAAGACGTCGTTGAACACCTCCAGCGAAAGCGGGCCTCGATATCCCGCCGCCAGGACGTGCCCGGTGAACGTGGCCAGGTCGAACGCGCCTTGTCCCGGGAAGAGCCGGTGATGCCTGCTCCAGTGCAGCACGTCCATGTCCAGCAGAGGCGCGTCGGCCAGTTGCAGGAAGAAGATCTTCTCCCCCGGGATCGTCCGGATCGCGCGAGGATCGCTGCGCCGCGACAGGATGTGGAAGCTGTCGAGGCAGACTCCCAACGCCGGATGGTCGGCCCGCCGCACGATGCGCCACGCGTGCTCGTAGGTGTTCACGAACCGGCCCCACGCGAGCGCTTCGTAAGCGACGCGGATTCCGCGCGACGCGGCCATCGAAGCCAGCTCGTGCAGCTGTTCGGCGGCGAGATCGTCGTCGTCGACGGCGTCGGGCGAGACCGACGAACAGACCAGGACGGTGTCGGCCCCGAGCTCGGCCATGAGATCGAACTTCCGCCGCGCCCGGCGGAGGTTCGCGCGGAGCACGTCCGGCGGCACCGCCTCGAAATCGCGGAACGGCTGGTAGAGATCGATCGTGAGGCCGAGGTCGGCGCACAGCCGCCGGATCTCCGACGGCGTCCGCCGGGACGCGATCAGGTCGTTCTCGAAGATCTCGACGCCGTCGAAGCCGGCCGCGGCGGCCGCTGCGAGCTTGTCCTCGAGCGTGCCGGAAAGGCAGACGGTCGCGATGGCGGCGTCACCGGACATGGGCGGGTTTCCCTTCCAGCGCTTCGAAATGCCGGAGCATCCGGTCGGCGTCCGGCTCCGCGCCGGTGAACAGGCGGAACGAGTCCGCCGCCTGGAAGACGACCATTCCGCCACCGTGCAGCGTCCGGCAGCCCCGCTCCCGCGCCTGCTTGAGCAGCGCGGTCTCCAACGGGCGGTAGACGATGTCGGCCACCCACATCCCTGGGCGCAGCGACTCGGCGGGAACGGGCGATCCCGGATACGCGGCCATCCCGGTCGGTGTGGCGTGGACGAGGCCGTCGGCGACACGGATGTCCTCGAGGGAACCGGTGCGGGCCCGGTCGTCGCCGAACCGCCGCAGCAGCGCGGAGACCAGTGTCCCGGCACGCGCCGAGTCGACGTCGTGGACGATCAGCCGCCCGGCCCCCAGCGAGAGCAGGGCATGGGCCACGGCCGCGCCCGCCCCACCCGCGCCGAGGAGGACGACCGTGTCCATCTCGGCGTCCGGCAGGCCCTGGATGAGGTTGCGGGCGAAACCGGTCGCGTCCGTGTTGTACCCGGTGGCGAGCCCCTCGCGGAACACCACCGTGTTGACCGCGCCGAGTGCCGCGGCGTCCGGCGCGACCTCGTCGAGATACGGCAGCACCTGTTGTTTCACGGGATGCGTGATGTTGAGACCGTCGAAGCCCGCGATCCGCGCGGCGGCCAGCACTTCGCCGATCGGCAGCCTCAGCACGTCGAGGTCGAGCCGCCGGTAGAGATAGCGCAGCCCGAGCTCGTCGGCTTCCCGTTCGTGCAGCGCCGGGCTCAGCGACGGGCCGATACCGGTACCGACCAGGCCGATGAGGTAGCTGGTCACCAAGATCCTCCGTTAATGTACGAACTAGTGAGTTCACTGTAGCGCGGACCGGTCGGCACGAGAAGGGCTGCGCTAGAGTGGGGCCTCCACCAGCGGTTCGGAGGGAGTCAGGTGGCCGCACCGTCGTCCGAGGTCGAGCGCCAGCGCGACAAGGAACGCACCCGCGCCGAAATCCTCGCGGTGGCCACCAGGGAATTCGCCGACAAGGGCTACGCCGGCGCCAGGGTGGATGAGATCGCCGCCCGCACGAGCACCACCAAGCGGATGATCTACTACTACTTCGGCGGCAAGGAACAGCTCTACGTCGCCGCGCTCGAACGGGCGTACGCGACCATCCGCGCCCTCGAACAGGACCTCGACGTCGACCATCTCGAACCCGAGGACGCGATCCGCCAGCTCGCCGAGCTCACCTTCGACCACCACGAGGCCAACCCGGACTTCATCCGCCTCGTGAGCATCGAGAACATCCACCACGGCGAGCACATCGCCCGCTCGGAAGCCCTGTCCGGCATGGCGAATCCGGCACTGGACGTGCTCACCCGCATCCTCGACCGCGGCCGTGAAGCCGGCCGGTTCCGCGACGACGTCGACGCGCTCGACGTGCACATGGTGATCAGCTCGTTCTGCGTGTTCCGCCTCGCGAACCGGCACACCTTCTCCGCAATCTTCGGCCGCGACATGCTCGATCCCGCGCGCCGCGATCACTATCGCCTGATGCTGGGCGATCTGGTGATCGACTATCTGACGGCCTGAAATCCCGGCTCTTGACAACCCGGGCACCGTCTCGCAGGCTGTATTAACTAACTAGATCGTACATTGCTGAATCGCACCTTGGAGTGTCGACGTGGCCTCTCCCTCCCCTGTCACGCAAGGCATGCCCCGTAAGGCGGCATCGGCCGCCTGGATCGGCAGTGCCCTGGAGTACTACGACTTCTTCATCTACGGAACCGCCGCCGCACTGGTGTTCAACAAGGTCTTCTTCCCCGCGTCCTCCCCCGCCACCGGAACACTGCTGGCGCTGGCGACCTTCGGCGTCGGCTACCTCGCCCGCCCGGTCGGCGCGTTCGTGCTCGGGCACGTCGGCGACCGGCTGGGCCGCAAGAAGGTCCTGGTGTTCACGCTGGTGCTGATGGGCGTCACGACGTTCCTGGTCGGCTGCCTGCCGACATACGCCTCAGTGGGGGTGCTCGCGCCGGTCCTGCTGGTGATACTTCGCCTCCTGCAAGGGCTTTCGGCCGCCGGGGAGCAGGCGGGCGCCAACTCGATGTCGCTGGAGCACGCGCCTTCCCACCGGCGCGGCTACTACACGAGCTTCACCCTCAGCGGTACCCAGGCCGGCCAGATCCTCGCCACCGCGGTGTTCCTGCCGATCGCCGCGCTCCCCCAGGAGCAGTTGCTCACCTGGGGCTGGCGGATCCCGTTCTGGTGCAGCGCCGTCGTGGTGGTGGTCGGCTTCGTGATCCGCCGCAAGATCGACGAGACGCCGGTGTTCCAACAGAACCGGTCCGACATCGCCAAACTGCCCGTCGCCGTGCTGTTCCGGACGCACTGGAGGGACGTGCTCCGCGTCGTCGTCGCGGCCACCATCGCCTCGGTCAGCACGATCTTCACCGTCTACGCGCTGAGCTACGCGGTCAACACGGTCGGGCTGGAACGCGGGCCGATACTGTGGGTCGGCGTGCTGGCCAACGTCGCCGCGCTACTCGCGATCCCTTTGCTGGCCGGGCTTTCCGACCGAATCGGCCGCAAGCCGGTGTTCATCGCGGGCTGTCTCGCCTGCGCGGTGCTGATCTTCCCGTACCTCTGGTCCATTTCGGACGGTTCGTATCCGCTGATCTTCACCGTCGGCATCCTGCTGTTCGGTGTCGCCTACAGCGCCGTCAACGGGGTGTGGCCGTCGTTCTACGGCGAGATGTTCAGCGCCAGGGTCCGCCTTTCGGGAATGGCGATCGGCACGCAGATCGGGTTCGCCATCGCCGGGTTCGCCCCGAGTGTGGTCGCCGCGATCGGTTCGGCGAAGGATGACTGGCTCGGCGTCGCCGTCTTCACCGCCGCCGTCTGCCTGCTCAGCGCCGCGGCCGCGCTCACCGCACGCGAAACGCACCGCGTCCCCACCGAGGAGCTCGGCGAGACGCACGTTCGCTGGACGAAAGAACCGGCTTCAGCGACGCGTTGCGGGTGAATCGCCCCGGCTCGCCGGCACCGCGCTCGCCGCCCGATCATGGGCGGCGAGCGCGGACCTCATACGGTGACGTCGGTCGAATCCGGTGTGGGCCGGCCACGGGACCGCAGGCCCAGCAGTAGGTCGATCACCAGGAACGCGAGCAGGCTGATCCCGAGCAGCGGCACGAACCAGCCGATCGCGGCGGCGGCGACGAGCAGCCCGGCCACCAGGGCGAGCGGGGCCTTGCGCCACTGACCGCGCGGGATGGGCCGCCCGAAGGTCAGCCCGGTGGCCCGGGTCGGCCTGCGCCGCCACCACATGCGGTAGCCGAGCACGACCAGCGTGACCAGACCGGCGCCGAGCAGGAGCAGCACGATCTGGTTGGGCCAGCCGAACAGCACGCCCATATGCGCGTCGATCCCCCAGCGCGCGAGCTTGGCCATCAGCGGGTAGTCGTCGAACCGCACCTCGTCCAGGATCTGCCCGGTGGTCCCGTCGACCGCGACGGCGTCGACCTGGGTCGGCCAGCCTCGCTCGATCTCCGCGACCTGCCAGGGAGCACCGGGTTTCGCGGGCAGCCCGATCTCCACCGAGGGCGCGTCGATCCCGGCGGCGCGGGCCGAAGCGAGCATCGCGTCCACGCTCTCGGGCTTCGCGGCGGGAATTTCACCGTGACCCGAGTGCCCGGTGTGCCCGGCGTGCTCGTCGGCACCGGTCACCTTCAACGCCGGAGTGGCCCAGCCGAGGGATTCTCGCAGCGCCGAGACGTTCTCACCCGCGTACGCCGACCACGTCAGCCCTGTCGCGGAAAGGAACAGCGCGCCGAGCAGCACCCACAGCCCGACGGTGCCGTGACGGCGCACGGACTTCCCTCGCTCGGACTCGGCCTTCTCGTTCCGGCGGGCGCGGCGGCGGCTCACCCACAGCACGAGACCGCCCAGCGCGACCACCCACAACCAGGACGCGGCCAGTTCGCTGTAGAGCCGTCCCGGTTCGCCGAGCATCAGATTCCGGTGCAGGTGGTCGAGCGTGGTCCGGAACGGCAAGGCACCGCTCGAGCCATACGCGACGAGATCCCCGCGCACCTGCGCGGTGGCGGGATCGACGAAGATCGCGCGTCGTTCGGACTCGCCGAGCCCCTCCTCGGCGAAGAGCACGCGCGTCGTGTCGCCCGGTTCGGGTGCGGGCCGGACGGCGACCAGCTCACCGCCGGGGTTGGCCGCTTGGGCCGCCTTGACCTGGTCGGCGAGGGAGACCTGGTTCAGCCCGACGGGAGCCCGGAGCTGATCGGCGTAGATCCAGGATTCCATCTGCGGCGTCGCCGCGTACAGCACGCCGGTGAGCGCGGCGATGAGGACGAACGGTCCGACGAGAACGCCGGCGTAGAAGTGGAGACGAAGGAAGAGTCCGCGCCAGCCGGACGCGCGCGGTGGGCTGGTGGTCGGTTCGATTCGTGTTGCCATTGGGGAACTCCTGAGGCGTCGGTGGGGAGGCGTGCGCCTGCTCCGCGCGCCGGGGTGGTCACGGCACGCGTGCTGAGCCCTGCCGTGACATGGGGTCTCGGCAGGGTTTCGGGGTTCAGGCGAACGTCACCGGCGGGCCGCGCCGCGAAAGCACGTTTCGCAGGAGCGCCTCGGTCGCGGGGAACTCCAGCGCGAGCGGGACGCGGATCCGCAGCGGCGCCGTCGCCGGCCGCGGGGTCAGGCGGCGCGGAAGGACCGAAGCGATCAGAGCCGTGAGCGCGAAGACGACGTGTTCGGCGCCCGCGAGCACCATCGCCACCACGAGGGTCGCGGCGGCGTGCCCGGCGGCCATGGCCAGGCCGTTGCCGGGGGTCTCGGCGTGATGGGCGTGCGACTGCCAGGTCAGGAAGGTCAAGCAGGCGTGCATCGCCAGCTGCCCGCCCGCCACCAGTCCGAGGATGGCGAGCGGACCGCGACGGCGTCCGGCGAACGCGTACGCCACCCAGCTCAGCAGGGCGACGAGCAGCACGACCACGCCGAGGTCGGGGACGCGTCCGCTGGTCCCGGCGTGGGCACCGGTCGCCAAAGTACCGGTCAGGACCCCCACGGCCCCGCCGCGGAGGCGCCTGACCGGGCCCCGGGACGAGGTCGGCGTGCGCACGGGAGGCAGAGTAGAGCGCGACGGGGCCCGTTGTCTCTCCTTGCTATCGTCACCCCGGTGCTCCGCAGCCTGTCGTTCCTCCGGCTCTGGACCGGGAACACCGCCTCCGGGCTGGCGACCTGGGCCCTGCCGTTCATCCTCGGGCTCGCGGTGTTGGAACGGTCGCTTTCGGCCGTGGACCTGGGCATCGTGCTCGCCGCGCGGACCGCGGGGTTCCTCGTGGCCGTCCCGGTGGCGGGTGTGCTGGCCGACCGGTACTCACGGCGCGGGGTCGTGCTCTGGGCCGGTCTCGTCGCGGGTGCCGCCACTCCCCTGATCGCGGCCGGGATGGGCCGATCGGTCCTGGTGACGGCCGCGGCGGCCGCCGTCGTCGGCGTCGGGCAGGGTGCGTGCCGCCCGGCGTTCCAGGCACTGACCGCGGAAGTGATCGCCGAGGACCGGCGTCAGCAGGCCAACGCCGCGATGACGCTCGCCGTCCGGGTCACGACCCTGGTCGCGCCCGGGCTCACCGCCTTGCTCTCCCAGTTCGCTTCGACGTCGGCCCTGGTCATCGCGACCGGGGTGCTGTGGCTGGGCGCGGCGCTGATCCCACCGCGGGGAACGTTCGCGCCCGCCCCGGCCACGACCAAGACCCGCTTCTTCGGCGAGTTCGCCGACGGCCTCCGCGAAGCCCGCCGTCACCCGTGGTTCCTGGCCGGGCTCGGCGCGCTGACCGCCGTGATCGCGACCGGGTATTCCGCCACCGGCGTCGTGCTGCCCTTGGTCAGCCGCGACCGCTACGACACCGAAGCCGTCCTGGCCGCCGGACTCACCGCGTACACGCTCGGCGCGCTCGCGGGCGCGGTCGTCATCGCACGCTGGCGGCCGGAGCGGCAGGGTTGGGCGGCGCTGATCGGGCTCGGCTGCTACGGCTTCGCGCCGCTGAGCCTGCTGTTCCCGGTGCACCCGGCCTTCGTCGTCGCCGCCTACGCGGTCGCTGGGCTGGGCATCGAACTGTTCAACGTCCCGTGGTTCACCGCGACCCAACGGGAGGTCGAGCCGGGGAAGCTCGCGCGGGTGTCCTCTTTGGACTTCCTGTTCTCCTACGGCCTGGCGCCCGCCGGGCTCGCGCTCATCGCACCCGCGATCGACCGGTTCGGGGCGACGCCGGTGCTGACGGCGTGCGCGGTCGTCTGCTTCGCCGCCCCGGCCGTGGCCGCCCTCGTTCCTTCTTCGCGGGATTTCCGGACCGCCGCACCGATCAAGAGTGTCTAGTTCTTGCGCTCACTTGCGGTAATGTTTCACCCATGACGCGTCGTCTTGCCGAAGTCGCCCGCAAGGTCGGGGTCAGTGAAGCCACGGTCAGCCGGGTGCTCAACGGCCGGTCCGGGGTCTCCGCCGGCACCCGGGCCGCCGTCCTCACCGCGCTGGACGTGATGGGCTACGAACGGCCGACCCAGCTGCGCGGGGATCGCGCCCGCCTGGTCGGACTGGTCCTCCCCGAACTCCAGAACCCCATCTTCCCCGCACTGGCCGAGATCATGGGCAACGCACTGGCCCAGCAGGGCTTCACCCCGGTGCTGTGCACCCGCACCGCGGGCGGCGTCTCCGAGGCGGAGTACGTCGAACTGCTGCTGCAACAGCAGGTTTCCGGTGTCGTGTTCGCCGGCGGGCTCTACGCGCAGGCCGACGCGGTGCACTCCCACTACCACCATCTCGCCGAGCGCCGCCTGCCGACGGTGCTGATCAACGCCGCCGTCGACCACCTCGGGCTGCCGCAGATCTCGTGCGACGACGCGGTCGCCGTCGAGCAGGTCGTCGGGCATCTGAGCTCGCTCGGCCATGAGAAGATCGGTCTCGTCCTCGGCCCGAACGACCACGTGCCGTCGCAGCGCAAACTCGAGGCGTTCCGCGCCTACGCGGCGAAACTCGGGCTCCCGGTCCTGGACGAACTCGTCGAGCACGGCATGTTCTCCATCGAAGGCGGACACGCGGCCGCGGCCAGGCTGTATCCGCGCGGCGCGACGGCCGTCCTGTGCGCGAGCGACCTCCTGGCCCTGGGCGCGATCCGCGCGGCCCGGCGGCAGGGATTGTCGGTGCCCGAAGACATCTCGGTGGTGGGCTACGACGATTCGGCCCTGATGAACTGCACCGACCCGCCGCTCACCACGACCCGTCAGCCGATCGAGGCGATGGGCCGCGCCGTGGTCGAACTGCTGGTCAAGCGCATAAACGGTGGTGAGGTCGCGGCCGAGGAGCTGTTGTTCGCCCCCGAACTCGTCGTCCGGGGCTCCACCGCCCGCCGCACTTAGCCAGCCGACTGCGGGATCCCCCAGCGCGCGAAGGCCCCCTTCCCTCGGCTCAGTCGAGGGAAGGGGGCCTTCACGCGCTTGAGGCACCTCCGGACAGTGTCTGTCGCAAAGTTGCAAGTTCTCATCCAGTTATTGCGTAAATCACGGGCTTCACTTTAGAGTGACCGCAATCACGTGACAGCCGTCGCGATCCCGAGATGAGGCTTGAAGATGAGCAGCACTTGGTCCCCCACCGTGCGCCGCCGGATGTTCTGCCTGCTCCTCGCGGGTGGACTCACCCTGGGGGTGGCCGCCTGCGGTTCCGGTTCCGGTGAAAGCACCGGGGGCAAGGTCAAGATCACCGTGACCGGCCAGCCCCCGACCAGCCAGCCGTTCGAGCGCGGCGTGTTCGACGCCGACGTCAAGGAGTTCGAGGAGTCCCACCCGGACATCGACATCGAGCCCCACGAGGGGTTCATGGATCCGAAGACGTTCTCCGCCAAGCTCGCCGGCGGGCAGCTCGAAGACGTCTACTACGTCTACTTCACCGACCCGGCGCAGATCATCGCGCGCCGCCAGGCCGCCGACATCACCGAAGCGGCCAAGGGCCTGAAGAACTTCGGCGACATCAAACCGGAATTACTGGACAACTTCCGGGACGCCGACGGCAAGCTCTACGGCCTGCCGACGATGAACTACAGCATGGGCCTGGTCTACAGCCGCCCGCTGTTCCAGAAGGCCGGGCTCGACCCGAACAAACCGCCGCGGACCTGGGACGAGGTCCGTGCGGCCGCGAAGAAGATCGCCGCGCTGGGCAACGGCACCGTCGGATACGCCGACTACAGCAAGAACAACCAGGGCGGCTGGCACCTGACCGCGTGGCTCTACTCGATGGGCAGCGAGGTCGCCCGCAAGGACGGCGACAAATGGGTCGCCGCGTTCGACAACGACAAGGCCAAGGCCGCCCTGAACCAGCTGCGCGCCATGCGGTGGGAAGACGACACCATGGGCAGCAAGCAGCTGCTCGAAGCCCAAGACGTCCAGCGCATGATGGGCGCGGGCCAGCTCGGCATGTACATGGCCGCCCCGGACAACGTGCCGGTGCTGGTCAAGCAGTTCAACGGCAAGTACGAGGACTACGGCGTCGCCGGGATGCCGGGCGGGCAGGGCACGCTGCTCGGCGGCGAGGGCTACATGATCAACCCCAAGGCCTCGCCGGAGAAGATCAAGGCCGGCCTGGAATGGGTCCGCTGGAAGTACCTCAACCCGGAGCGCTTCGAGAAGCACGTCCAGCAGTACGTCGACGGCAAGCAGCCGGTGGGCCTGCCCGCCGAGCCGACCCCGGACGTCTGGCAGGGGGCCGTCCGTGACCAGCAGCTCGCGATCAAGGCCAAGCACGCCAACGTTCCCGCCGAGAACTATCAGTCCTATGTAGACGCAAGTTCGCGGATCAAGGGCAGTATCGAACCGCCGAACGCGCAGCAGGTCTACGCCATCCTGGACAGTGTGATGCAGGCGGTGCTCACCGATCGGAACGCGAATATCGATCAGCAGCTGTCGTCGGCCGTGTCGAAGGTCAACAGTGTCCTCGCCCAGGTCAAGTAGCGTCCTCGACTGGCCCGCGGCAGCGTCGTCGCGGGCCGGTCGCCCGGTCGCTTCGGCCGCCGAACGCCGCCGGAACCGGTTGCGCCGCAAGCTCAAGGAGAACCTCACCGCGTACGGCCTGTTGTGCGCCGCGCTCGTGGTGTTCGCGCTGTTCTCCTGGTACCCGATCGTGCGCGGGGTGCTGCTGAGCTTCCAGCAGGTCGACTTCGTCAACCCGCCCACCTGGGTCGGGTTCGACAACTTCACCCGCCTGTTCGAAGACCCGCTGTTCGGCGTCGCCTGGCGCAACACGCTGTTGTTCACCGTGCTCGCGCTGGTCTTCGGGTTCGTGGTGCCGTTCGTGACCGCCGTGCTGCTCAACGAACTGCGGCACGCCAAGGCGTTCTTCCGGCTCGCCGTCTACCTGCCGGTGATGCTGCCGCCGGTGGTCACCGCCCTGATGTGGAAGTGGTTCTACGACCCGGGCGCCGGTCTGTTCAACTCCGCGCTCGGCGCCGTGGGCCTGCCCGGCGGCCAGTGGCTCGACTCGAGCGACACGTCGATGCTGTCGCTGGTGTTCGTGTCGACGTGGGCGAACATGGGCAGCACCACGCTGATCTACCTCGCCGCGCTCGGCACCATCCCCGGTGAGCTCTACGAAGCCGCGGAACTGGACGGCGCCGGACTGTGGAAACGCCTCATCCACGTCACGCTGCCGCAGACCCGGTTCGTGTTGCTGGTGCTGCTGTTGCTGCAGGTCGTCGCGACCATGCAGGTGTTCACCGAGCCGTATGTGATGACCGGCGGTGGCCCGGACGACTCGACCGTCACCGTGCTCCTGCTGCTGTACCGCTACGCCTTCGTCTACAACGACTTCGGCTCGGCCAGCGCGTTGAGCCTGCTGCTGTTCGTCGCGCTCGGGGTGTTCTCCGCGTTGTACGTGCGCCTGACCCGGAAGGCGGATCAGTCATGAGGACGCTCGTCTCCCCCAGCACGCTCCGCAGCCCCGGCGGCAGGATCGGGTACGCCGTGATCTTCGGCTGCACCCTGCTCCTGTTCGTCATCGCATTCCTGTTCCCGTTGTACTGGGCGGTGACCGGCGCGATGAAGTCACCGCAGGAACTGGCGCAGACACCGGCGACGTTCATCCCGACCGAATGGCATCCGGGGACCTTCGCCGACGCCTGGGACCAGCTGAGCCTCGGCAAGTACTTCCTCAACACCGTCGTCGTCGCGGGCGGCGCCTGGCTGGCCCAGCTGGCCATCGACGTCCCCGCGGCGTTCGCGTTGTCGAAGCTGCGGCCGAAGTTCGGCAACGTCGTGCTCGGGCTGATGCTCGTGACGTTGATGCTCCCGGCGGCGGCGCTGCTGGTGCCCACCTACGTGACGATCACCGACCTGCCGCTGCTGAACGTCAATCTGATCAACTCGCCGGCGGCGGTCTGGCTGCCCGCCGCGGCGAACGCGTTCAACATCTACCTGCTGAAACGGTTCTTCGACCAGATCCCGGACGAGCTGATCGAGGCCGCGCGGCTCGACGGCGCGGGACCGGTGCGCACGCTGTGGCGCATCATCCTGCCGATCTCCCGGCCGATCCTCGCCGTGGTGTCGATCCTCGCGGTGGTGGCCGCGTGGAAGGACTTCATCTGGCCGCTGCTGGTGTTCCCGGACACCGAGAAGCAGACGCTGTCGGTGATGCTGCAGCGGGTGGCCATCGACATGCCGCTGAACGTGCTCGTCGCCGGCATGGTGCTGGCCAGCCTGCCGATGGTGGCGCTGTTCCTGGCGTTCCAGCGGCACATCCTCGCCGGTCTCACCGCCGGCAGCCTCAAAGGCTGAATTCTTCGCCGCATTTCGGGGTATCCACGAACAACTGAGGAGGGCACTTCCGTGACCGCATTGGGGCAGTCCGCCGGATGGTGGCGGAGCGCGGCGATCTACCAGGTCTACATCCGCAGTTTCGCGGACGGGAACGGCGACGGTGTCGGCGATCTCGCCGGCGTCCGCGCACGGCTGGACTACCTGGCCGAACTGGGGATCGACGCGATCTGGTTCACCCCGTGGTATCCGTCGCCGATGGACGACGGCGGTTACGACGTCGCCGACTTCCGGGAGATCGACCCGCTCTTCGGCACGCTCGCCGAAGCGGAGGACCTGATCGCCGCGGCCCACGCCAAGGGGATCCGCGTGATCATCGACATCGTGCCGAACCACTGCTCCGACGAGCACCGCTGGTTCAAGGACGCACTCGCCGCCGAGCCGGGATCACCGGAGCGGCAACGGTTCTGGTTCCGGCCGGGCCGGGGGCCGGACGGCTCCGAGCCGCCGAACAACTGGAAGTCGCGCTTCGGCGGCTCCGCGTGGACGCGGGTCCCGGACGGCGAGTGGTACCTGCACCTGTACAGCTCGCGCCAGCCGGACTTCAACTGGGACAACCAGGACATCCGCGCCGATTTCGAGGACGTGCTGCGGTTCTGGTTCGACCGCGGGGTCGACGGCTTCCGCATCGACGTCGCCGACGGGCTGGTGAAGGACCCGCGGCTGCCCGACGTCGATCCCGGCGACGAGACGCCGTTCTCCGACCAGGAAGGGCTGCACGAGATCTACCGGTCGTGGCGCAAGATCGCCGACAGCTACCCGGGCGACCGGGTGATGGTCGGTGAGATGTGGCTGCCGGACATGTCGCGGGCCGCCCGATACCTGCGCCGCGACGAACTGCACGCGGCGTTCAACTTCGACTTCCTGGTGTGCCCGTGGGATTCCGCGCGGTTCCGCGACGTCATCGAGCGGACGCTGGCGGCGCACGACGAGGTCGGCGCGCCCGCGGCCTGGGTGCTGTCGAACCACGACGTCACCCGGCACGTGACCAGGTACGGCCGCGAAGGCGACACCGGATTCGCGTTCGCCGACCGGCTGCACGGCACGCCGGTGGACCGTGAACTCGGGACCCGGCGGGCACGGGCGGCGGCGTTGCTGACCATGGCGCTACCCGGTGGTCTGTACGTCTACCAAGGGGAAGAGCTCGGGCTGTGGGAGATCGAGGAGATCCCGGACGAGCTGCGCCAGGATCCGGTGTGGACCCGGACGAACGGCGCCGATCCCGGCCGGGACGGCTGCCGGGTCCCGCTCCCCTGGTCCGGTGACGCGCCGCCGTTCGGTTTCGGCGCCGGCGGGACGTGGCTGCCCCAGCCCGCAGAATGGCGCTCCAGCACGGCGGAGGCGCAGGCGGCCGATCCGGCGTCGATGCTCCGGCTCTACCGCGCCGGTCTGCGCCTGCGGAGCGAACTTCCCGCGCTCGGCCCCGGCGAGCTGGAGTGGCTGGCACTGGGCGACGGCGTGCTGGCGTTCACCCGGCAGCCGGGTTTCACCTTCGTGCTGAACTTCTCGGACAATCCGGTGGCGTTGCCGCCGCACCGCGAAGTGCTCATGGCCAGCGGTCCCGTCGAGGGCGGACTCCCGACGGACACGGCGGTGTGGCTGCGCACCTGATCAACGACCGGCCGTGACCCGGCTGATCCGGCCGCGTATCCGCGCGCGGCCCGCCGGGTCACGCCACCGGAGGTGGTGGTCGAGCGCCTCGCGGAGCACACCGCCGAGGACGAGGCCGTGGGTGGCGGTCTCGACGCAGGGGTGGTCGCGGAGCCAGTCGAACAGCTCCGACGACCGTCCTCCCGGCAGCACGGACCGGAGGAGGTCTTCGGTGGTGTGCTCCGCTTGCGCGCACACGTACATCGCCCACCGATGTGCCTCCGTCGGCGGATCACCGGCTAGATGCGCGTAAACCGTGTCCACCACGTAGCGTGCCGCGTCGGACCGCGTCGATCTGCCGACTTCGGCGGCCAGCGAGAGCGCGAACGGATTGCCCGCCGCGAAGTCCACAATGGACTTACGTCGCGCGGGGTCGACACCGCGTGCTTCGAGCAGCGCCACGGACTCGTTCTCGCTCAAGGCTCCGAGCTTCCGGATCCGGATCCTCCCCGCCCACGCCGGATCGACCAGCAATGTGGCGGGCGGCCCGGTCCGGCCCGCGATCACGACCGTGGCGTCTTCGGGCAGTCGGCGCAGGACGCCCGCCGGATCGTCGAGCCCGTCGTACAGCCGCACGGGCTTGCCCATGGCCGCCGCGTCGTCGGCGAACTTCCGCAGCAGGGTCGACTTCCCGATGCCGGGCGGCCCGGTCAGGAACAGGACCTCGGCGCCCTTGGCCGGGTCTCGCGCGAGCAGCCGCCGGAATTCCGCGCGTTCGCGCTCGCGTCCGACGAACAGCGGCGCCGGGTCGCGAAGCCTGGGCGCCGGATCGTCCTCGGCGCGTAGCACCTTCTCGTGCAGCGCCCGAAGTTTCGGCCCGGGCCGGACTCCGAGTTCTTCGTCGAACAGGTCGTGGATCGAGCGGTACAGTTCGAGCGCCTCAGCCCGTCGCCCGCCTCGATGAAGGGCGAGAAGGTAGATCTCGTAAAGCGGTTCCTCGAGGCGGTTCCGCTCGATCAGCACGGGTACCTCGGCCATCACCTCGTCGTGTTCCCCGAGTTCGAGGCGCAGCCGGAGCAGCTCCTGGGTGGCGGTCAGTTTCAGTCGTTCCAGGCGCGCACGCTCCTGTTCGGCCGCTTCACCGGGGACGCCGGCCAGCGCCGTTCCGGTCCACAGACCGAGCGCGCGTTCCAGCAGCTTCGCCGCCGTGTCCACGTTGTGCGCCTGCCGCGCACTCTCGACCAGCCCGGCGAATTCGACGGCGTCCACCTCGAACCGATCCGGGTCCAGCCGGTAGCCGCCGGACCGCGAGACGATCGCCGAGCCAAGACCCTGCAAGGAGAGCAGCCGCCGGAGGCGGGAGATGTAGGTGCGGATGACGGCCTCTCCGGTGGCAGGTGCCCGCTCGCCCCAGAGTCCGTCGATCAGCTCACCGGTCCGGACGAAACTGCCCGCGTTGGCCAGCAGCAGCATCAAGACGGCCTGCTGCTGCGGCGAGCCGAGGTCGAGCCGGGTGCCGCCGCTGGTGAAACCGGGCGGGCCGAGCACGGTGAAGCGATACCGGACTTCCTGCGGCAGGCTGGACATGAACGCGAAGGTAGGCGGGTGCGCGCGACGGCGGCGAGCGTCGGACGACGTCATCGGCGTACGTCGTCCAGCCATGACGTACAGGAATGACGTCATCCGACGGTCGCCGCCGTCAGGCCTGGATTCCTACGGTTGCGGCATGTCTGAAACCACGTACACCGCCGTCGCCACTTCGACCGCGGAAGGCCGCAATGGCGGCCGGGCGACCTCCGACGACGGCGTGCTCGACGTCGGCCTCGCCGTCCCCAAGGCCTTCGGCGGCTCCGGCGACGGCACGAACCCCGAGCAGCTGTTCGCCGCCGGCTGGGCGTCGTGCTTCGTCGGCGCCGTCCGCCGCGTCGCGGGCGTCAAGAAGGTCAAGCTGGAGGACCTCGCCGTCGTCGCGGAGGTGACGCTGCACCACGACACCGAGGCGGGCGAGTTCCACCTGAGCGCCGCGCTGCACCTGGAGGCCACCGGTATCGACCAGGCCACCGCCGACGAGCTGGTCCAGGGCGCGCACCAGGTGTGCCCGTACTCCAAGGCGACGCGGGGGAACGTCGAGGTCACCCTGGACGCCACGGTCGCGTGACCCATCGCTCTCGTGAGTGGTAAGCCCTGAGGGTCTGGAGGCGGTGTCGCGAAAGCCACTTTCGAGACGTCTGATGTCCCGAAAGTGGCTTTCGCGACATGCTCACCAGGACGGTGTCGGGCCCGCCGAGTACATGAAGGCCCCGAATCAAACCTCAGCCGGAAGCCAGTAGGTACCTGAGACACCCACGGTTCTAACCGTNGGGTCTGGCGGCGGTGTCGCGAAAGCCACTTTCGAGACGTCTGATGTCCCGAAAGTGGCTTTCGCGACATGCTCACCAGGACGGTGTCGGGCCCGCCGAGTACATGAAGGCCCCGAATCAAACCTCAGCCGGAAGCCAGTAGGTACCTGAGACACCCACGGTTCTAACCGTCCTTACCACTCACGAGGCCCAAGGCTTTCTTGAGTTCCGCCCGCGAACTCACCCCGAGCTTGGGGAAGATCCGGTGCAGATGTGTGCCGACCGTCCGGTGCGACAGGTAGAGCCGCTGCCCGATCTCCCGGTTCGTCAGGCCCTCCGCGGCCAGCTGCACGATGCTCAGCTCGTGCGGCGTCAGCTTCTCCCGCGCGTCGGGGCCGCGGTTGGGGCTGGACTCCCCCGCGCTCCGCAATTCCCGGCGCGCGCGCTCGGCCCACGCGGTCATGCCGAGCGCGTCGAACGTCTCCCGCGCGGTTCGTAGATGCGCCCGCGAGTCGACGGCCCGCCGCTGCCGCCGTAGCCATTCGCCGTAGGCCAGGTGCAGTCGCCCGCGTTCGGCGGGCCAGCCGTCCAGCTCCGCCCCCAGCGCGGTCTCGAACAATTCGTCACTCGGTTCGAGCACGGCGCGGGCGAAGCGCAGACCGATGTGCAACGCGGGCGCCGGGGTCCTCAGTGCGAGCTGTTCCATCTCCGCGACGATCTCGCGCAGCGCGTCGACCTGGCCCGCCCGGACCGCGACCTCGGTGAGTTCCGCGACGAAGTACACGCGCAACGCCTGCTGGAAGGCGGGATCGGCAGGGTCGAACAGTCGCCGCAGATCGGCGAACGCGTCGTCGAAACGGCCCTCGCTCGACGCGGCGATCCCTCTGGCGAGCTGCACGGTCGCCAGCACCGGCCGGGCACCGGCGGCGAGCGCGGTCCGTTCGGCCTCGTCGGCCAGCGCCTTGGCCTGTTTGTGTTCACCCCGCAGTGCCGCGATCTCGGCCTGGACGGCGGTGGCGAGGCCGTACATGAACGGCTGCCCGGTCTCCTTGGCGAATTTGGCCGCTTCCGCCGCGACCGGCACGGCCGCGGCGAGGTCACCGAGCCGGACCCGGCTCCACGCCTGGACCGCCAGCGCTCGCGGCAGGAGGCCGAGCCTGCCTTGTGCCCGCAGCCCCGGCGCCGCGGCCGCCGAGAACCGGGCCGCCAGATCGACCGCGCCGACCTGCAGCGACGCGCTGCCGAGGAACCGGTCGACCTCGGGATCGGCGCCGCTGCCGGCGGCCAGTTCACGCAGCTCGCCGAGCACCGATCCGGCCCGGTCGAACGGCGCCACGTACGCGGCGACGGCGACCAGGCGCGGGTCCGAGTTCTCGACCGGGAGGCGGTCCGCGACGGACAGCAGCGTGCGCCGCGCGTCCTCGCCGGGTTCGGCCCAGAAGCAGCGCATGGCGGCACCCCACAGGACGCGCATCGCCGGATCCGGCTGTCCGTCCTCCGCGACCGATTCGGCCAGCCGCGCCAGTTCCGCGATGCGCGACAGGTCGTCGCGGACACCGTCCTCGAACCCGCTGAGCAACCAGCTCGCCGTCGCTCGTTGCCGCGGCGTCAGCTTTCCCGCACGTGCGTCCCGGACGAGCCGTTCCGCCGTCTCGCGGCCGCCGGATTCGACGGCCAGCTCCGCCGCGCGCAGCAACCGGTCCGCCCGCCGTTGCGGATCGGCGCTCATCAGCGCCGCTTGTTCCAGCGCGGCGACGGCGGCCGTCGCTCCGCCGCGCTGCCGGGCGCGATCGGCGGCGTGCTCCAGTTCGCGGGCCACGTCCTCGTCGGCGCCGGTCGCGGCGGCCGCCCGATGCCAGGCGCTGCGATCCGGCTGCCCGCGGAGGACCTCGGCGAGGGTCAGGTGCGCGCGGCGCAGTTCCTCGGACGGCACCGAAGCCGGGATCGCCGAGCGCATCAACGGATGCCGGAACGACACCGCCCGGGCTTCGAGGTCGATCAGCCGGGCTTCGTCCGCCGGTGCCAGCGCCGACGGCTCGACGTCTTCGCCCAGCAAAGCGCCCGCCGCCGCGAGTGTCTCGGCGAGCGAGCCCGTCTCGTTGAGGGCGGCGACCAGCACCGTCGTGCGGGCCGGTTCGGGCAGCGCGGTGAACCGGGCCCCGAACGTTCGCTCGAGCCGTTCGGTCAGCGGCAGCACGGGTTCGGGCATTTCGGTCACGGCCGACGGCAACTCGGTCAGGGCCAGCGGATTCCCGGCCGCCTCCGCGAGCACCCGGGACCGGACCGGCGAGGAAAGGCCGGGGGCGACGGAGTCGAGCAACTCGGCCGCCACGTCGCCGGGAAGGCGCTCCAAGTCCATTGAGGACAGTCCCGCGTCACGCAGCGGCGACGGCTCCCCGTCCCGGATGGTCGCGACCAGCACGATCGGCTCCGTCTCGATCCGCCTGGCGACGAACGCGAGCGCGTCGGCACTCTCGCGATCCATCCAGTGGACGTCCTCGGCGACGATCAGCAACGGCTTGGCCGCCGCTTCGTCCGACAGCAGCGTCAACGCGGCGAGCCCGACCAGGTACGCGTTGGGCTCGTCCGCTTCGGCGAGCCCCAGCGCCGCCCAGAGCGCGGAACGCTGCGGCGCGGGCAGCGTGTCGGCACCGGCCCGGACGGGATGGAGCAGCTGGTGCAGGGCGGCGTACGCGAAGTTCCGTTCGGCCTCGACGCCGGTCGTGCGCAACACCCGCAGGCCCCCGACCGTCGCCGCGGCCACCGCCTCCGCCACGACGGCGGACTTGCCGATGCCCGGTTCGCCCTGGATGAGGACACCACCGCAGCCCGCGGCCGGGCCGTCGACGAGCTCGGCCAGGTCCTTCAGTTCGGCTTCCCGTCCGATAAGCGGCATGGTGCGGCATTCCTCCCGTCGGCCGTGGGCGGCCGCCCGTCCGACGATACCCAAACGGTCCCGTTAGGACTCCCCGGCGGCGTCCACCGGATGTAGACGGCGTGTCAACACGATCGGCCTAGTTTCAGCGAAGTGATGAGACGTAAGAAGTTGTTCCTCGCGGCGGCACCGTTGGCCGCCCTGCTGCCGCTGGTGCTGACCTCGGTCACGCAGACGGCGCCGGCCCAGGCGGCGGCGACGTCGTGCGCGGCGGTCCCCGTCTCGGCGCCCGAAGGCGCGCGGATCGAATCCGTCCGGGCCGAGCAGAAACCCGGCGGGACCGTCACGTTCCCGCCCACCCCGTTCTCGGCCCCCGCCGCGATCACGGACGTGCCCGCGTACTGCGAAATCACCGTCACGCTGACCCACGGCAAGGCGGGCGACCACGTCAAGGTGGCCGTCGCGCTGCCCCGGACCGGGTGGACCGGCAGGCTCCAGGCGGTCGGCGGCAGCGCCTACACCGCCGGTGACTTCGGTGCCCCGCTGGTCCAGGCCGTCAAGGACGGCTACAGCGGCGTGACGACCGACGCCGGTGTCCCCCTGACCTTCCTCGACACCTCGTGGGCGCTCACTCCCCAGGGCCAGATCGACAAGACCCTGGTGACGAACTTCGCGACCCGATCCGTGCACGAAGCCGCCCTCGTCGGCAAGGACGTGACGCAGAAGTTCTACCAGCGGGAAGTCGGCTACTCGTACTGGAACGGCTGCTCGACCGGAGGCCGTCAGGGCTACTCGGAAGCGCAGCGATACCCGGGAGACTTCGACGGTGTCCTGGCGAACGCCCCCGCCGTGCACTGGGCGGAGTTCGCGGTCGCGACCCTGTGGCCGCGGGTCGTGATGAACCAGGAAAAGACCTTCCCGGCGACCTGCGTCTTCACCGCCTTCCAGCAGGCGGCGATCAAGGCGTGCGACGGCCGGGACGGGGTCACCAACGGCATCGTGGACCGGCCGGACGAATGCAGTTACGACCCTCGATCTCTGATCGGCACGAAGGTGCTCTGCGGCGACAAGGAGGTCACCGTCACCGCGGCGGACGCCGAAGTCGTCCGCAAGATCTGGGCCGGGCCGGCCGACGAGCACGGACGACGGCTCTGGGCGGGTCTCCCCAAGGGCGCGGACTTCGGCCCGGTGACGAACGCGCCCGGTTTCCCGGTGGCCGTGGGCTGGGTTCAGACGTTCTTGAAGAAGCAGCCCGGATTCGACACCGAGAAGATCACCTATCGCCAGTTCGCCGACCTGTTCCGCCAGTCTGTGCGGGAGTACGACGACGTCATCGGGACCTCGGACCCCGACCTGTCGGCGTTCCGCCGGGCGGGCGGCAAGCTGATCACCTTCGTCGGCTCCGACGACCAGCTGATCCCGCCGGGCGGCACGCTGCAGTACCGCCGCGAGGTCGAGCGCGAGATGGGCGGCCCGAAGCGGGTGAACGACTTCTACCGGCTGTTCCTCGCGCCGGGTGTCGCGCACTGCTCCGGCGGCGCGGGTGCCGCGCCGACGAACGCGCTGGGCGCGCTCGTCGACTGGGTCGAACGCGGCAAGGCGCCGTCGACCCTGCCCGCGGCGAACGGCGACAAGACCGTCACCCGTGATCTCTGCCCGTATCCGCAGGTCTCGCGATACCGCGGCCACGGTGATCCCGCGGTGGCCATGAGCTATCGCTGCACCGGCCACTGAGGCCACCCACACCAGTGCCCGTCGTGCCGTCGCCCCCTCCGGCACGACGGGCACTTCCCCACACTGTGAGAACTTCCGGCGTTCTCTTTGCCATACCCCTCAAAAGTACGGTATTGACGACAATGGACACCGGACCGCGAGCCGGCGCCACCTTTCTCCCGGCAGCGGTTGAACCGTTGCACCGCAACGAAAACGCCTGCCGGATCCGCACGGACCACCGTCATATCACCCCACGTTCCAGCCGGGCGATATGACCCAAATGGTATGTACCAGTTGCGTGATCCGCCTCGTACGGTCGGGGACGAATCCCCCTCCCCCGCCCGTTTCGAGGAAAGCGTCGAAATGAACAGAAAGATCTTAGCCGCCACAGCCGCGGCGATAACCGGGGCCGGCCTGGTCACCGCCATCGCCCTCACCCCCAACGCGAGCGCCGGTCAGCAGGCCACCGCCGGTGACCAGGCCCAGTCCGAAATGCTGGCCGCGATGGCCCGCGACCTGAAGCTCACCCCGGAGCAGGCCAAGCTCCGGCTCGCGAGCGAACAGCGCGCCGCGGTCGCCGACAACACGCTGAAGAAGCAACTCGGCACGTCGTACGCCGGGTCGTGGCTCGACGGCAGCGGGACCACGCTGACCGTGGCGGTCACCGACGCCGCCGTGGGCGACCTGGTGCGTGCCGCGGGCGCCACCCCGAAGACCGTCGCCCGCAGCGCCGCCGATCTCGACGCGGCGAAGCTGCGGCTCGACGCCAAGTCCGCCAAGGCGCCGAAGACCGTGCCGGGCTGGTTCACCGACGTCACCACCAACTCGATCGTCGTACTCGCCAACGCCGGTGGCGAAGGCGCCGCGAAGTCGTGGGCGGCCGAGTCGGGTGTGCCGTCCGACCTGGTCCGCGTCGAGGCCAGCACCGAGCAGCCGCGCGCGCTCATCGACATCATCGGCGGCAACGCCTACACCTTCGGCTCTGGCCGCTGCTCCATCGGTTTCGCCGTCGACGGCGGCTTCGTGACCGCCGGACACTGCGGCAGGACCGGCACCCGCACCTCGAACCCCAGCGGGTCCGTCGCCGGTTCCAGCTTCCCCGGCAACGACTACGCCTGGGTCCGCGCCGACGCCGGCAACACCCCGCGCCCGCTGGTGAACCGCTACCCCGGCACCGTGCCGGTCGCCGGTTCGACCGAGGCCCCGGTCAACTCGTCGGTCTGCCGCTCCGGCTCCACCACCGGCTGGCGCTGCGGCACGATCCTGCAGAAGAACACCTCGGTCACCTACCCCGAGGGCACCATCACCGGCCTGACCCGGACCAACGCCTGCGCCGAGCCCGGCGACTCCGGCGGTTCGTGGCTCACCGGCGACCAGGCGCAGGGCGTCACCTCCGGTGGCTCCGGCAACTGCACCTCCGGCGGCACCATCTACTTCCAGCCGATCTCGGAGATCCTGAGCGTCTACAACCTGCGTCTGACGGTCAGCGGCAACCCGCCGTCCAGCACCACCACGACGCCGACCACGCCCACCACCCCGACCAGCCCGACGACGTCGAACCCGCCGGGCGGCACCTGGGCGCCGTACACGTACTACGGCTCCGGCGCGACCGCCAGCTACGGCGGCAGCAACTACCGGGTCATCCAGCCGCACACCTCCATGCCCGGCTGGGAACCGCCGAACGTGCCCGCGCTTTGGGAACTCGCCTGACCTGGACCGCCCCCGGCGACCTCACCTCGCCGGGGGCGGCTCCTCCTCCTGACGACGGCGCCCTGACGGCGGATCTCGAATCCCTCGTCCCGCGCGCCCGCCGCGGTGACCCCGCGGCGACGACCGAGTTGATGAACATCGTCCAGCCGGTGGTCGCGGACTACTGCCGGAGCCGGATGGACGGAAGGGACGCGCGGGAGATCGCCGCGGACGACGTCGCGCAGGAAACCTGCCTCGCCGTGCTCACCGCACTGCCCACCGCGCGGACGTCCGGCGGTTCCTTCCTCACCGCCGTCCTGGGGATCGCCGCCCGGAAGGTCGCCGCTGCCTTCCGGAGGCGGGCCCGGGACCGGTCGGAACCCACCCCCGATCCGCCCGACCACGCGACGCCCGAACCCAACGAACCCGAATGGCGGGCCCTGGCGGCCGACGGTCACGACCGGTTGACGCGGCTGATGAGCACCCTGCCCGATCTCCAGCAGGAGATACTCCGGCTGCGGATCACGGTCGGCATGACGGCACCCGAGGCGGGCGCGGTGCTGCGGGTGAGCCCCGGCCTTGTCCGGGTCGCCCAGCATCGTGCCCTGCACAGGCTCCGCACGATCATCAGCGAGGACGACCTGTGATCAGCCCCCTCATCGGTCCCGGGGACGGCCACACCTGGCCGGCGGAAGTCGATGTCCGGCATCTGCGCCTGCTCGACGCGATCGCGTCGGCGGGCAGCATCGCGAACGCCGCGACCGCGCTCGGGCTCTCCCAGCCCGCGTTGAGCGCGCAGCTCCACCGGGTCGAGCGGGCGCTGGAACGCACGGTGTTCGAACGCGACCGGCACGGCGTGCGGCCCACCGCGCTGGGCGAGGTGCTGCTCGACCACGCGCGCCGGGTACTGGCCGCGGCGGACGACCTCGAACTCGCGATCCGCCGGTTTCGCGGCGCGCCTTCCGAGGGACTGCTCCGGATAGGCGCGCTTCCGACCATCTTCGCCGAAACGCTGAGCGGCGTGGTCGCCGCGGCGGCCCCCGGCCGTCCGGTCGAACAAGTGGCGGTCACGAGCCGGGCGGAGGTGTTCTCGGCCCTTCTCGACGGCACGGTGGAATTGGCGCTGTACGTGGACCATCCGGGGCAGGAGATCGTCCCGCCCGAGGGCGTCCACCTGCTTCCCGTCGGCACGGAGCCGGTCTTCGTCGTCGTGTCCCCGGACCATCCCGCCACCGGACTCGGCGAAGTTTCCCTCGCCGAGCTCGACGGCTCGATCTGGCTGGTGCCGGCGGGCGAGGACGACGAGTTCCACGACCACTTGACCGACCAGTGCGCCCGCGCCGGTCTCGGCACGATCACCGTTCGGAAGCTGGACCCCACGGCGTTGCGCCAGACCGTCCGGCACGAACCCCGCGCGGTGTCACCCGCCCGCTCCCTCGATTCCGGTTCCACGATCCCGGGCACGCTGGTGGCACTGCGGGGCGTGCCGCTGCGGACGCGTCATCTCCTGCTGTGGCGCGACGGTTCGCCCGTCGACGTCCCCACTGTCCGAAGTGGACTGACACACTCGATCACCGAGTCGGCCGTGATCCGGCATCGGCTTCCCGAGTGGGCGGCGGCCAACCCCGGCTGGCTCGGTACGTGATCGGGATTCAGCGCTGGATGCAGTCGAGGCCCAGCCCGAAGGCCGTGAGCACGTACTGACAGATGTGTGTCGCGTGCTCCTTGTCGGTCTCGAGGCACGCCACCGGTACGCCCAGCAGATCGACCGCGCAGGACGCGTAGAACTGGTTCGGGCTGCCGGGCACCGGGTCCGCCATGGCGGACGAGGCCGTGACGGCTCCCAAGAACGTGACCGCGGCCGCCAATGCGGCGATTCGAGTCTTCATCGTGTTCTCCCTTCCGTCGATGCCCCCGGGTTCCCCGGATCCGGCCGGTTCACGGGGTGATCACCGGAAAGTGTCACGGTGACGTACACCGATGACGTCGTCCGACGGGCGCCGCGGCCCCTTCGGCCGTCCTAGCGTGAATTCATGCCCGCACTTGGGAAAGCCGCTCTCGCCGCCGTTCTGCTCACCGCCGCCTGTAGTGCTCCCCCGCCCGCGCCGCCGGCGCCCGCTCCCCCTGCCGCCGCGGCGGCCGCCGGCTGGTCGCCCGCTCCCGTGGTGCCGCTGCCGTCCCAGCCACCGCCGTCGCTGATCGTGGACGAGCCGCTGCCCGACCAGCTCGCGATGGGCCTGGTCGTGCTGCGGTACCGGGCGGAAAACCTCCCGGATCGTCCCGGTGTACGGCCCGGCGGCCCTGGACGTCTCGCCCCGGATCGGCCACATCCACGTGACCGTCGACGACGCGGCGTGGCACTGGGCGGACGGCAGCGGGGAACCGCTGATCATCCAGTCGCTGCCCGCGGGACCGCACAAGGTGTGGATCGGTCTCGCCGACCCGACGCACAAGATCCTCGACCAGAAGACGGTGAACTTCGTCGTTCCCGCCCACGCCGGCCACCACTGAAAAGGCGCTTCCATGACACTGGATCAGTACTACCTGCTCGGCCGCTCCGGCCTGCGCGTCAGCCGGATCGCGCTCGGCACGATGAACTTCGGTACCGGCGGGTTTCACGCCGCATATGGGAAATCCGAGGACGAGGTCCGCCCGATCTTCCGCAAGTACCTGGAGGCGGGCGGGAACTTCATCGACACCGCGGACTTCTACACCGCGGGCGAAAGCGAGACCATCCTCGGCCGCCTCATCGCCGAGGCGAAGGTGCGCGACCGGGTCGTGCTCACCACCAAGTACACCAACAGCGTCGCCCCTGGCGACCCGAACGCGGGCGGCAACGGGCGCAAGCATCTGATCCGGGCGCTGGAAGGGTCGCTGCGACGGCTGGGCACCGACCACGTCGACCTCTTCCTGCTGCACACCTGGGACCGCGTCACCCCGGTGGAAGAGGTGATGCGCACGTTCGACGACCTGGTGCGCGCGGGAAAGATCCGCTACGCCGGGCTCTCCGACGTACCCGCCTGGTACGCCGCACGGGCGCAGAGCTTCGCCGAGGCGAACGCGCTCACCCCGGCCGTCAATCTCCAGCTGCCCTACTCGCTCGTGGAACGGGCGATCGAGACCGAACACGTGCCGATGGGGCGGCATCTCGGGCTCGGCATCACCGCGTGGAGCCCGCTGGCGGGCGGGTTCCTCACCGGCAAGTACCGCCAGACCGGCGAGACACCATCCGGTGAGGGCAGGCTGAGCGATCCGGGCAACCCCGGGAAGTCGTGGACCGACCGCGACTGGGCGCTGCTGAAGCCTCTGGAGAAGGTCGCGACCGAACTCGGCGTCACGATGGCGCAGGTCGCGATCAACTGGGTCGCGACCCAGCCGGGCGTCGCGGCCGCGATCGTCGGGGCGAGCAGCGCGGACCAGCTGGGCAAGAGCATGGCCGCGCTGGACTTCGAACTGCCCCCGGACCTGCGGGCGCTCCTCGACGAGGCGAGCGCCGTGCCGCCGGAGTCGGTGTACCGGATGTTCACGCCGGAGTACCAGAACTGGGTGATCTCGCCGGGGGTGAAGGTCGGGGACAAGCCGGTGGGGTATGCGCCTGTGGTGCGGAACTGGTGAGCTGACCGGTGGTGGTCGCGGTCTGTTGCCGTTTTGTGGCGACGGGCCGTGGGCGTTGCCGCGGAGGGCCTCACGCCCGCCGCTCGGCGTCGCCGTTTCGCGGCAACTGGGCACCAGCGACCATGTCGTGTCGCCGAGCGATCCCGCCGCCATCCGTCGCCGTTTCGCGGCAACGGGGCGTAGGCGTTGCGAACCGACCCTTTACCGTCGGCCGCTCGGCGTCGCCGATTCCCGGCGACAGGCCATCCGTCACCATGCACCATGGCCGACCGATCCGACCCCCAATCCGTCGCCGTTTCGCGGCAACGGGGCGTAGGCGTTGCCGCAGAGCGCCTGATGCCGCCGCCCTGCGTCGCCGTTTCGCGACAACTGGCCACCCGTCACCATTCCGCACGGCAAGTCCGATCCCGCCACCATCCGTCGCCGATTCACGGCAACGGGCCGTAGGCGTTGCGAACCGACCCTTACCGTCGGCCGCTCGGCGTCGCCGATTCCCGGCGACAGGCCACCCGTCACCATGCCGCAGGGCAGCCAGCTCCCACCGCCATCCGCGTGCCGTCGCCGATTCACGGCACCGGACCGTGGGCCGCCCGGACCGCCGCCATTTCGCGGCCACCATCGAAGTGGCCCGCGGCATCCAACTGCTGCGGCCGTAGCCGTTTCGCGGCGACGACCCACGGCTGACCCCGGCACAACCCTGATCCCATGCGTCGACAACCCCAGATCGTTGCCGTTTTCCGGGAACAGACCACGGACGTAGCGAAGCGACCTCCCCGTCACCGCTCGGCGGCGCCGATGACCATGCCGCAGGGCCGACCGGCCCACCGCCATCCGTGGCCGTCGCCGTTTTGCGGCAACAGACCGCAGGCGTTGCGAAGGCGACCTTCACCTCGCCGCCGCTGAACGTTGCCCTCTCGTCCTCCGCTGTGTTCGTCGCCGTTTCGCGGCAACGTCCCACGCTCGCCCTGCCTGCCAGAGACACACGGTATAGGCCGTTATACGGCTCCTGTCCGCGAGATCACCGGCAGCGCTCCAAGCCAGGATCACGCCGGCCCGAGGAACTCCCCGCCACCGCCGCGAACTCCTCCGGCCACACGATGTCCCGCCTCCTCGATGGTCACCAGGCGGCAGCCCCAGAATCAGTCCGCGCATCCGCTCCAGAGACTCCCGGGTGACACCCAAGGCGTGCAGCCGCGCCACGGGCACACCGGTCCGCGGACCGTGAGCATCAAGCCCGCAAGTGAGCCCGATCCGGCGCAACAGCGTGCTTCAGCGGCTGCCCCAGCACGAACCGCCGCAGCTCAGCCGCCACCAGCTCACCCATCCGAGCGCGTTCGGCGCCCAGCGCGCCCGCCAGGTGCGGGGTGAGCACCACGTTCGGCAACGTGTACAGCGGCGAGTCCGGTTCGGGCGGTTCGGGCCAGGTGACGTCGAGGATCGCCGTGAGATCGGGACGCTCGCGCAGCACCGGGACGACCGACGGCTCGTCGACCACGGCGCCCCGTGCGGTGTTGATCAGGGTCGCGCCGATGCCCATCCTGGCCACCAGCGTCCCGTCGACCAGCCCTTCGGTCTCCGGGAGCAGCGGCGCGTGCAGGCTGACCACGGGGCACGTGGCGAACAGTTCGTCCAGGCCAACCAGCCGCACGCCGAGACTTTCCGCAGTCGCCGGGTCGACGACGGGGTCGCTCGCGAGCACCTCGACGTCGAAACCGCGCAAATGCGACGCGACGAGAGCACCGATCTCACCGAGGCCGAGCAGCCCGACCCGGGACCGGTAGGCGCCCGCGACCCGCGGATCCGGCGGATAGGCCCGCCGCTCCCGGATCTCGCGGGAGATCCGGTGCACCTGCTTCAGTCCTAAGAGGACCTGGGCAAGGGTGAACTCGGCGACCGGGACGGCGTTCGCGGCCGCGGCCGACACGATCGGCAGCTCGCGCGCCCAGAACTCGGGCGTGGTCAGGGGCCGCACCGAGCCGGCGGCGACGAGTACAGCCCGAAGGTCCCGCGCGTGTCCCAAAAGGACGGAGTCCAGCACCGGGGCGCCCCAGCCGGAAAGCAGGATCTCGACGCCTTCCAGTGCCGCCGGGTCCTCCGCCAGCCGCTCACGGGTGAGCGGCTCACGCAGGTCCACCAGCGTTTCGATCTCCTTCAGCACCGCCTCGGGATAAACGTCGTCGCGTCGGCGTTCCTCCATCACGAGAAGTGCCGTCGGCCGGTGTCGCAGCTCGGTCATTCCTACCTCCGCAGCGACCATACATCGGATGCCTGACCCGGTCCACGCACGACGAGTCCCGCACATGGGCAAACTGGCCCGATTGAAATTCGTAATCATCGGACCATTGACCGGACCCCGGGAAAGCGCTTACCGTCCCCCTGCGAAGTAGACAGCGTGGTCCACAGTGAACAGGAGATGCGATGCGGAAATCGCGGTGGATCGGCGTGGGACTCACTGTCTCAGCGCTGGTCCTTTCGGGCTGCTCGGCAGGCCCCGCCGGAACGAACGTCGCGCAGGACACCAAGGCGCCCTTGGAACTGTGGACCCGGACGACCCCCGGCGGCGCCGGTGAGCAGGCCACCAAGCGGCTCGCCGAAGCCTTCGAGAAGGCCACGGGGTTCAAGGTGCAGGTCACCGCGATCTTCGACGACTTCGAGACGAAGCTGGCCCAGCGCGCCGCCCAGCGCGACCTGCCGGACATCGTGATGAACGACGTCACGCAGCTGGGCACGCTGAAGAGCCAGGGTCTGGTCCGCGAGGTCGAACCGGGCAAGATCAAGCACACCTCCGACCTCACCGAGCAGGCGCTCAAGTCGAACCAGACCGCGGACGGCAAGCTGTACGGCCTGCCCTACAGCGCGCAGGCCTCGGCGCTGCTCATCCGCAAGGACTGGCGGGAGAAGCTCGGCAAGGGCGTCCCGCAGAGCTGGGCCGAGCTGGCGGACCTCGCCAAGGCCTTCACCACCGGCGACCCCGACGGCAACGGCAAGGCCGACACCGCGGGCCTGAACGCGACGCTCTCGACCAAGCGGGGCTACGCCTCCTGGTACTTCTCGAACTTCCTCTGGGCCGCGGGCGGCGACTTCATCTCGGAGACCGGTGGCGGCAAGTACAAGCCGGCGATGAGCACACCCGAATCCGTGGCCGCGGTGCAGTGGTTCCGCGACCTCGGCTGCAAGGACAACGTCATCCAGCCCGGTTCGGTCACCATGCCGACCCCGGCGACCAACGAGACCTTCGAAGCGGGCAAGGCCGGGATGTACGTCGTCGGCCCGTACCTGCTGCCGCGATTCGACAAGTCGCTCGGCAAGGACAAGTACGAGGTCGTCCCGATGCCGAAGGGCGCCAAGAACGCCGACGTCCTCGCCGAGGGCCTGTCGATCTACATGATGGCCGGTTCGCCGAACCAGGCCGGGCAGGACGCCTTCGGCGACTTCGCGATCTCGGTCGAGGGCCAGAAGATCGGCATGGAGGGCGAATCGGCCTTCATCGTCCAGCTTCCGGTGAACAAGAACGTCGACATCACCCAGGTCCGCTCCGACCCGCGCTGGAAGACCTACGCCGAGATCTACACCAAGTCCGGCCACTACGCGCCGACCATCCCGAACTGGACGCCGGTCCGCCAGGACACCGCCGACACGATCAGCGCGCTCGTCGCCGACTGCAAGCTCGACCTCAAGGCGGAACTGTCCAAACTCGACACCAAGCTCACCGCGACCTTGCAGCAACAGGGGATCAGCGCCTCATGACCGTAGATCACGCCAAGCCGGCGGCCGTCGGCGCTGGCCGTCCCGCCGTCGAGCGGACGCCCGCGCCGAAGGTCCGCAGGCGCAGCGACCGCGACGGGAAGTGGTGGACGCCGTGGCTGTTCCTGGCCCCCGCCCTGATCCTGTTCGTGTACTTCAAGTTCATCCCGATGTTCACCGCGGTGACGATGTCCTTCCAGGACGTCCAGCCGTACCTGGGCAACACGTGGGTCGGCGGGCAGAACTACAGCACCGTCCTCGGTGACGAGGCGTTCCACTCCGCGATCTGGCACACCGTCGTGATCGCGGTCGGGCAGACCGCGGGGTCGATGATCATCGGCCTCGCGCTCGCCCTGCTGATGGAGGGCCAGAGCAAGCGGCTGAAGTTCCTGCGGTCGGCGGCGTTCCTGCCGGTGGTCGTGCCGATCGCGGTGGTCGCCGAACTCTGGCGGATCATGTACCACCCGACCGAGGACGGGATGCTGAACTCCATCCTCGGCCTGGTCGGGCTGGGCCCGTCCGGCTTCATCAACGATCCCGACAGCTCGATGATCTCGGTCATCGTCACCGGGATCTGGCGCGGTGCCCCGTACGACATGATGATCTTCCTCGCCGGTCTGGCGGGTATCGACCGCGGGCTCTACGAAGCGGCCACTGTCGACGGTGCGTCCCGCTGGCGCAAGATCCTCCACGTGACGCTGCCGGGCCTGCGGTCGGTGTTCTCGATCCTGTTCGTCCTCGCGGCGATCCGCGGCCTGCGGGTGTTCACCGAGGTGTTCCTGCTGACCAACGGCGGGCCGAACGGCTCGACGGAAGTCGCGATGACCCTGATCTACAAACTCGGCCTGGAACAGAACCGGCTGGGCGTCGGCGCGGCGGGCGCGGTCCTGCTGTTCCTCGCGACGCTCGTGCTGACCTTGTTCGTCCAGGTGCTCCGACGGAGGCGAGACGCATGACCGCGGCAAACGATTCCGCACTCGGCCTCGACGCCGTCAAGTCACCGGCGGGGAGGATCCTGAAGTTCGTCCTGTACGCCCTGCTGCTCCTGGTGTTCGCCGGGCCGCTGCTGGCACTGCTGGTCAGCGCGTTCAACGACGTCTCCGATCCGACGGCGCTGAGCGTCGTGCCGTCCAGCCCGACCCTGGACAACTTCGGCATCGCCTTCGACCTGGGTGTGGGGATGTACCTCCTCAACTCGTTCCTGGTGGTCGGCTTCGGCCTGCTGCTGCAGGTCGTCATCTCGGTGCTGGCCGGCTACGCGCTGGCGCGCAAGAAGTTCCGGTTCATGACCTTCGTGCTGGTCGCGATCCTGGCGACGCTGATGCTGCCCGAGGAGATCCTCGCGATCCCGCTGTCGCTGATCCTGTCGGATCTGCCGGTGGTGCACCTGAACCTGATCGGCAGCCTCGCCGGGATGATCGTGCCGCTGGGCGCGTGGGCCTTCTCGATCCTGGTGATGACCGAGTTCATGAAGGACGTCCCCCGCGAACTCGAAGAGGCCGCGCGGATCGACGGGGCGGGCGACCTGCGGATCTTCGCGCAGATCATCCTCCCGATGTGCAAGCCCGCGCTCGGCGTGATCGGCGTCTTCGGCTTCACGATGATCTGGGACCAGTACCTGCTGCCGTTGCTGGTGTCGACCGACGCTTCGACCTACACCCTGCCGCTGGCCCTGCGGACGCTGCGGATCGACACGAACGTCACGCCCGGCGTGATCATGGCCGCGTCGCTGCTGGCGCTGCTCCCGTCGGTCGCCGCGTTCCTGTTCTTCCAGCGTTCGTTCGTCCGCGGCCTCGCCTCGGGCGCGCTCAAGGGCTGACCCACCATCACAGCACCCTGCCGAGGTTCGATCGCGGTCGCCGGTTCACCAACGACAAGCAAGGAGCGATCCTGCAGTGAGTTCCACCGCCTGGTTCACCCACGACCGGCTCGGGATGTTCGTCCACTGGGGACTGTATTCCCTCGCCGCCCGGCACGAATGGGTGCAGAACCGCGAAAAGCTGACCGACGAGCAGTACCGCGTGTACTTCGACCACTTCGAGCCGGACAGGTACGACCCGCGTTCCTGGGCGCGCGCCGCGAAGGCCGCGGGCATGACCTACGTCGTGCTCACCACCAAGCACCACGACGGTTTCTGCCTGTGGGACAGCGACCTCACCGACTTCAAGGTGACGAACACGCCCTACGGCAAGGATCTGCTCGGCCCGTTCGTCGACGCCTGCCGCGAAGAGGGCTTGAAGGTCGGCTTCTATCACTCGCTGATCGACTGGCATCATCCCGCGTTCCCCGTCGACGGTACCCATCCCCGCCGTGACGACGCCGAGTACATCGCGGCCCACCAGTACGCCGACATCGCCGAGTACCAGCTCTATCTCCACGGTCAGGTGCGCGAACTGCTCACCCGCTTCGGCACGATCGACTACTTGTTCTTCGACTTCTCCTACAAGGGCCGCAAGGAATGGTGGGGCGGCAAGGGACCGGACGACTGGGACTCCCCCGGCCTGCTCGCGCTGGTCCGCGAACTCCAGCCCGGCATCCTGGTCAACGACCGCACCGGGATCCCCGGCGACTTCATCACCCCGGAGCAGTACCAGCCGTCCGGCCCGATGACCCGCGACGGCGTCCCGGTGGTGTGGGAGGCGTGCCAGACGCTGAACGGCAGCTGGGGTTACGACCGCGACAACCTCGACTACAAGAGCCCGGAACTGCTGATCCGGATGCTGGTCGACGGCGTGTCCAAGGACGGAAACCTGCTGCTCAACGTCGGGCCGAACGGCCGGGGCGAGATCGACCCGCGGGCGCTCGATGTGCTCGCCGAGATCGGCCGCTGGATGGACCGGCACGAACGCTCCATCCGCGGCTGTGGTCCCGCCGAGTTCACCGCGCCCGCAGACGGCCGCTACACCCAGCGCGGCGACCGGCTGTACCTGCACCTGTTCAGCTGGCCGATGAACCACGTCCACCTGCCGGGGCTCGCCGGGCGGGTGCGCTACGCCCAGCTGCTCGACGACGCCTCGGAAATCCGGCAGGTGCACACGGATCCCGGTCAGACCGCGCAGAACACCCAGATGGGCGGGCAGCCGGAAGGCACGCTCACCCTCAAGCTCCCCATCCGGAAACCGGACACCCCGGTCCCGGTGATCGAACTGTTCCTGAACGAACAAAGCCCCGCCGCCGAAACCCTCCCCACCGATTGAGCACGGAGGCATCATGGATCGCAGAAGGTTCCTCAGCGGCGCCACCCTCGGCGCCGCGCTGGTCACCGTCCCCTGGGTCACCGCGGGCACGGCGTCGGCCAAACCGCAGGGGCTGTGCGCGCTGAACGTCAGTTCGCTGTCCGAACTGCAGAACGCGATCAACAAGGCGGGCCCCGGTGCCGTCATCACCGTGAACAACGGCACGTACACCGTGCCCACGGGCAAGCCGATCAGCATCAAGGGCAGGCGCGGCACGAAGGACCAGCCGATCACCATCGTCGCCCAGTCCCGTGGCGGGGTGACGTTCAACGGCGAGCAGAGCTTCGTCTTCGACGACTCCACCGGCGTCACGATCAGCGGGTTCAAGTTCCGCCAGAGCACCACGCTGGAGATCCCGGCGAACTGCTCGCGGATCCGGCTGACCCGCAACGATCTCCAGTTCGCCGACCTCCCCGACCTGCACTGGGTGATGGTCCGCGCCGACAACAGCAAGATCGACCGCAACCACTTCCACCACAAGACGACACTCGGCGTCATGCTCTGCATCGAGGGTGCGGACGAAGACAAGATGGCCGCGGACGTCGAAGTCTTCCGGAACTACTTCTCCGACCACACCTTCCCCGGTGACAACGGCGGCGAACCGATCCGGCTCGGCGTCAGCCCGCGTGCGCTGAGCACCGCCGGCGCCAAGATCGAGTTCAACCTCTTCGAACGCGCGAACGGCGACCCGGAGGCGATCTCGGTCAAGTCGTCGGGCAACTTCATCCGCAACAACACCATCCGGAACAGCCTCGGCGGCATCGTGCTGCGTCACGGGAACAAGTCCGTCGTCGAATCCAACTTCATCCTCGGCGGCAAGGAGGGCATCCGGATCTACGGCAACGACCACAAGATCGTCAACAACTACGTCGCCGGGGTGTCCGGCACCGCGCTGGTCGTCGGCAGCGGCTCCGTCCGGGACCACTTCCCGGGTGAATCGAAGGAATCACGGCGCGGCAACGACGCGGCAGACCGCGTGCTCATCGCGCACAACACGCTGCTGAACAACGGCGGCACGCTTTCCGGCGAGACCAAACGGACGATCGAACCGCGCGACTGCACGATCTCCGACAACATCCTGGTCGGCAGCAACGGCGACCTGGTCACGATGAGCACCACGGGCAACTTCACCTGGTCCGGCAACATCCTGTGGGGTTCGGGCGGGAATGGCAACATCCCGGCGGGCACCTTCCGCCGGGTCGACCCGAAGCTCGTGCAGGGCACCGACGGGGTCTCGCGGCTCGCCGCGGGCAGCCCGGCGATCGACGCGGCGACCCTGTCGACCGCACCGGTCACCCTGGACCTCGACGGTCAGGCGCGTGGCAGCCTGCGTGACGTCGGCGCCGACGAGTACTCGACGGCCGCCATCGCCAACCGGCCGCTCACCACCGCGGACGTCGGCCCCGGCGCTCCGTAACCGGGCGGCCGGCATCAGAGCCGGGGGGGGGGCCGGGGGGGGGGCCCNCGAGTACTCGACGGCCGCCATCGCCAACCGGCCGCTCACCACCGCGGACGTCGGCCCCGGCGCTCCGTAACCGGGCGGCCGGCATCAGAGCCGGGCTCACGCCGGTGTCAGCCCACACCGGCGTGAGCCCACCGCACCACCGAGGAGGAACCATGGCGCAGCGCGCCGCGGGTTCGGCCACCCTGGCCGACGTCGCCCGCGAGGCCGGAGTGTCGCTCGCGACGGCGTCGAGGGCGCTCAACGGCGGGACCAGACAGGTCAGCGTGACCCTGCGCGAATCGGTGCTTCGGGCCGCGGAACGGCTCCAGTACACGGCGAACGTGCCCGCGCAGGCGATGGCGCGCGGCCGCGGCAACGTCGTCGGGCTGCTGGTGCACGACATCGTCGACCCGTACTTCTCGTCGATCGCGTCGGGCGTGATGCGCGTGGCGGCGCGGCACGGGCTTACGGTGACCATCGCGAGCACCGAAAACCATCCGGAGAAGGAACTCGAGTACGTCACCACGTTGCGGGGACAACGGGCACGAGCGGTCATCCTCGCCGGTTCGCGTAACGAAGACAGTGCCCTGCAACGGAATCTGACCAAGGAACTCAAGGCGTTCGAGGCCGCCCATGGTCAGGTCGTGGTGATCGGGCAACGAAAACTACCGTTCGACACCGTCATGCTGGAGAACCGGGCCGGAGCGGCGGATCTGGCGGAGAACCTCGCCGCGCTCGGGTATCGCGACTTCCTCGTCCTCGCCGGGCCGCCCGGCCTGCTGACGTCACGGGATCGCGTCCTCGGCTTCCGTGACGGACTCGCCCGGCACGGTGTCCCGCTGCCCGAGAACCACGTGCTGCGCGCGGAATTCACCCGCGACGGCGGCTACGCGGCGATGGTGCGGGCGATCGAGAGCGGCTTCCGCGGCTGCGTTTTCGCGGTCAACGACGTGATGGCCGTCGGCGCGATGGCCGCCTGCCGCGACCACGGCCTGCAGGTCCCCGCGCAGATCGCGATCGCCGGGTTCGACGACATTATTACGTTGCGGGACATCAGGCCTTCGCTGTCGACTGTGCGTGTGCCGATCGAGCGCATGGGCGAACAGGCCCTCGACTTCATCCTCGACGCCCGCGCGGCCGCTCCCCGGGTCAAGCCGATCACCGGGAAGGTCGTGCTGCGCGAAAGTACCCGACCGTTGGAGGGAAAATGATCCGCCCGGGACTGTGTTCGGTGACGCTGCGGCGGCTGGACGCCGACGAAGTCGCCCGCCGCGCCGAGAAGGCGGGCCTGCAGGTGATCGAGTGGGGTGCCGACGTCCATGTGCGCCCCGGTGACGACTGGGCGGCCGAGCGCGCGTTCGAGGCCATGGCACGGCACGGGCTGACGTGCGACTCCTACGGTTCCTACTTCCGCGCCACCCCGGTCGAGGCCGGGAAGTTCGGCGAGATCGCCGCCACCGCGGTCCGGCTCGGTGCCTCGCGGATCCGGGTGTGGGCGGGCAAAGCGGGCTCCGCGGACGTCGACCCCGACGAACGCGAGCAGGTCGTCGCCGGTCTCCGCGAGGCCGCCGACGTCGCGAACGAACACGGTCTGGAGGTCGCGCTGGAGTTCCACGGCGGGACGCTGACCGACACCGCGGAATCGACCGTCCGGCTGCTCGAAGAGGTCGGCCGCGACAATCTCGGCACCTACTGGCAGCCGCCGCAGGACCTGCCGGACGAGCAGGCGCTGGCGGGCCTGGAACTGGTGCTCGACCAGGTGCGCGCGGTGCACGTCTTCTCGTGGTGGCCCAGCAACGAACGGCATCCGCTGACCTTCCGGGCGGAACTGTGGACGAGGGTGTTCACCCTCCTCGCGAAGGCCGGGCGGCCGCTCGACGCGTTGCTGGAGTTCGTCCCTGGCAACGATCCGGACCTGCTCCCCGGCGAGGCCGACTCGCTGCGGAAGCTGATCGAGGCGGGCGCGTGAGGTTCACCGAAGCCGACAGGCTGCTGTTCGCCGGCGACTCCATCACCGACTCCAGCCGTGACCGCACCGACCCCGCGTCACTGGGCAAGGGCTACGTCCGGCAGATCGCGGATCTCCTCGGCGACGGGCCGGAAGTGGTCAACCGGGGGATCAACGGCAACCGGATCTACGACCTCGAAGCCCGGTGGGCCACCGACGTCCTCGCGGCGCGGCCCACGGTGCTGACGGTGAAGATCGGCATCAACGACACCTGGCGGACCTTCGATCGCGGCCTGTCCAGCCCGACCGGGAAGTTCCGGGCCGCCTACTCCCGGCTGCTGGCCGGTGCGCGGGAGCACCTCCCGGCCGAGTTGTACGTGATCACGCCGTTCCTGCTGCCGGTGGAGCCGGAACAGCAGGAATGGCTCGGTGATCTGGCGCCCCGCGTCGAAGCGGCGATCGACGTGGCGACCGAGTTCGGCGCGCGGCTGGTGCGCGCGGACCTGTTCATGCCGCGCGCGGCGGCCGAGCACGGGGCGGCGACGCTGGCCCCGGACGGCGTCCACCCCAGCCCGCTGGGTCATCGGCTGCTGGCCGAAGCCTGGCTCGCGGCCGCCGGTGCGCCGGTCGAGGAGGCCAAGCTCCCGTAGCGGATACAGTTGTCCGTGTGACCCGGAACGCCATCATCGCCGGTCGTTACCGGCTGGAGCACAAGGTCGGCCGGGGCGCGATGGGCGTGGTGTGGCAGGCGCGGGACGAGCGGCTCGACCGCACGGTCGCGGTCAAGCAGTTGCTGCCGGACAAGTCGCCGGGCGACGCGCCGTTCCGGTCGATCGTGCGCGCGATGCGGGAGGCCCGGGTCGCCGCGCGGCTCAAGCATCCGCACGCCGTCACCGTCTACGACGTCGTGGAACAGGACGGAACCCCGTACCTGATCATGGAGTTCCTGTCGTCGCGGCCGCTGACGGAGCTCCTCGCCGACGACGGCCCGCTCCCCGCGGGCCGCGTCGCGGAACTCGGCGCGCAGATCGCCTCCGCGCTGGCCGCCGCCCACGAGGACGGCATCCTGCACCGGGACGTAACACCCAACAACATCCTGATCACCGAAGACGGCCAGGCGAAGATCGCCGACTTCGGCCTGTCCCACGTCACGGGCGAAGGGACGATGACCGGCGACGGTCTCGTCGTGGGTACCCCGGCGTACCTCTCCCCCGAGGTCGCCGACGGTGAGGAACCCGGCTACCCGTCGGACGTGTTCTCGCTCGGCTCCACGCTCTACACCGTGCTGGAAGGCGCGCCGCCGTTCGGCACCGACGGCAACCAGATCGCGCTTCTCAAACGGGTCGCCCGCGGCGAGATCACGGCGCCGAGGTCCACCGGCCCGCTCACCGACGTCCTGCTGCGGCTACTCCGGCGGGATCCACTGGAACGGCCGGACATGGCAGAGGCGGAGCGGATGCTCGCCACCGTCGCCGACGGCCGCCCGGTGATCCTGTCCGGCACCAAACGGCTTCCCGCGCCCACCCGCCGTTCGCGGTTGCCGTTCGCCATCGCGGGCGGGGTGGTCGTGGTGGGCGGTGCGCTGGCGGGGGTCCTACTGTTCGACGGCGACCCGCCCGACGCCGCCGCCCCGGCGCCTGCGCCGCCGCCGTCGGCCACGAAACCGGTGTGCGAAGCGCGGTACGAGGTCGCCAACCGCTGGCCCGGCGGCTCCGAGATCCGCGTGTCCGTCCGGAACGCCAAGGACACCCGGCTCACCGGCTGGGAGGTCAGCTGGACGCTGCCGCCCGGCACCCGCATCGCCAACCTGTGGAACGGTTCCCTGGCACAGGACGGCGACCGCGTGCGAGTGTCCGAACTGGACTGGAACGCGGTGCTGCCCGCCGGCGGGACGACCACCTTCGGGTTCATCGCGACCACCGAGGACGACGGCGGGGCCGTGCCGGTCGCGGCGTGCCGGAGTTCTTAGCGAGCGGACGATTCGCGCGCGTTCAGCCGGACGGGGACTTCGATCCGGCGCGGCTCGCCGCCGGGCGCCTTCCCCTCGACGAGGTCCATCAACGCCGTGGCCGCGCGGCCGCCGACCTCTCGCGGATGTACGAACATCCCGGTCACCCTCGGCGAAACGAGCTGGAGCGAACCGCTGTCCACCGCACTGCAGATCCCGAGCTCGCCGGGTACCGCGAGCCGCCGGCGGCGGGCCTCGTGGAGGACACCGAGGGCGAGGTTCTCCGATGTCGTGAACACGGCGTCCGGGCACACCCGCCGGTCCAGCAGCCTGTCCAGCGCTTCTGCCGTGCCTTCGGTGGTCGGCGGCTCGTCGATCTCGACCACCACCGGCTCCAGACCCCGCGCTTCCATCCAGCCGGTGTACCCGGCGACCAGATCGGCCGCGTAGGAGCGGGCGGTGTCGGTGGTGATCATCGACGGCCGCTCATAACCGTTGTCCGCCAGGTGATCCAGCATCTGCCCGGCGGCCGCGACCAGGTCGTTGTCGACGACGACCGGCACCGGGCACGGCGCCGCCATCGGACGTCCGACGGTCACCAGCGGCCGGTCCTGGCACCAGCCGGTCGCGAAGAAGGGCTCGTCCCCGCGGGGATCCACCAGGATCGCACCATCGACGGCGAAGGCGTTCAACCGGTCCAGGTCGGCGTCCATCGGGGTCAGGAGCAGGGCGTACGAACGTTTCGAAGCGGCTTCGGCCGCGCCGTTGAGGACTTCGAGGAAGTAGTCCGAATTGGGCACGAGCGCGCAGGCACTGCTCGCGTCGACCGAGTTCGCGAGCTGGATCGCCAAGGTGCGGCTGCGCCGGGTGACCAGCTGCTGCGCGTGCACGCTGGCCTGGTATCCGAGTTCGGCCGCCGCCCTCGCGACGCGCTGCCGGGTCTCCTCCGAGATCCGGCCTTGGCCGCTGAGCACATGGGAAACGGTGGTGATCGAAACCCCCGCGGCGGCGGCGACGTCACGGATGGTCGGCGACACTCAAGCCTCCACGGGCGGTCCCCAAACGCGGTTCGGCCGGTCGGTGTCCAGCCGATAGTCGGTGACGTGGGCGTCGCCCAGCCTACGGCCGAGGTCCGCCGCGGCCTCCAGCGGCCGTGCGGGATCGCGTTCCACCTCGCCCCGGCTGTTGCCGACGCCGACCACGATCCCGGCGAGGTCCTGCCGCAGGTATCGGGTGAGTTCCTGGAACTGGGCCTCGAGGCCGAGCGTCGCGCCGCGGTAGCTCTCCTCGCACGAGATCAGCACCGCGGCGCGTTTGTGCATCAGCCCCGGCACGACCTCCGCGGTATGCGGGGAACTGCCGGAGGTGTAACAGAACAACCGGTCGAAGAAGGACTTCAGCCGTCCGGTCATGCCGTACCAGTGCAGTGGTGTCGCGTAGACGATCGCGTCCGCCGGGAGCACGTGGTCGAACAGCAGGCGCTCGTAGCCGTCGCCGATGCCGCAGGACCGGTCGCTCAGCCGGCAGTCACGACAGTCCCCGAGCGGCGACTCGACGAAATCGGAGAGGCGGACGAAGCCGACCGTGTGGCCCGCTTCCTCCGCCCCCTTGGCCAAAGCCTGCGCGAGCGCCCAGGAGTTGCCTTCACGACGCGGGCTCGAATCGAGCACCAAGATCTTCACGTGGTTCTCCCCGGAGAGGCTGCCAAAACGTTTTGGCAGTCTCTCCGGGGAGGGTTTCACCTGTCAAGCGACCTTGGCCGCCGCGGCGAGGAGCACCTCCGCGACGACGTCCGGCCGCGAGACCGAGACAGCGTGCGAAGCGTCGACCCTGGTGATCTCCGAACCGGCACGCTCGGCCATGAACGCCTGCGCCGCGGCGGGGATCGCGTGGTCCTGCTCGGCGATCAGCGCCCACGAGGGCAGGGTCTTCCACGCCGGCTCGCCGTCGAACGGCGTGCCGAGCGCGCGCTCGGCGACCGGACGCTGGGTGACCGCCATGACGTCCGCGGTCTCCACGGGGACGTCGGCCGCGAACACGTCCGAGAAGTTCTCGGGCTTGATCGACAGCTCGCCTTGCGCGGCCAGGACGTTCGTGGTGTCCGGGCCGAGTTTGCCGCCTTCGAACCGGCCGGACAGCTCGAACACGCTCTCCCCCGCTTCCGGCTGGAAGGCGGCGATGTAGACGAGCGCCTTGACGTTCGGCGCGGCGGTGGCCGCGCGGCTGATCACCACGCCGCCGTAGGAGTGCCCGGCCAGCACCACGGGGCCGTCCACGCCGTTGACGACGTCGGCGACGTAGTCCGCGTCGGACTCGATGCCACGCAGCGGGTTCGCAGCGGCCAGCACGCGATAGCCCTGCTCACGCAGCTTCGGGACGACGCCGTTCCAGCTGGACGAGTCGGCGAAAGCGCCGTGGACCAGGACGATGGTGGGCTTCTGGTTGCTCATGGTGGCTCCTTCGAGGTCAGGAAGAACGATCGGTCTTTCTGCCTGAACAATGCTCTCCCGGCCGACCTTCCGCAACGTGACGAAGGCGACCTGGTGGAATGACCGTTCTTTCTCTAAAGTTGAGAGATGCCGACTGTCGACCGGGAAGTCCACCCGAAGATCCGGCTGCTCGAGACAGCGTCACGGCTTTTCTACGCCGAGGGCATCCATGCCGTCGGCGTGGAGCGCCTGGTCTCCGAAGCGGCCGTGACCAGGGCGACGTTCTACCGCCACTACCCCACCAAGGACGACCTCGTCGCCGCCTACCTGAGCACCACGAGCGAGCGGATCCGCGCGGGTGTCGACGCGGCGACGCAAGGGAAACCCGCTCGCGAAGCCCTGCTCGCCGCAGTGGGCATCGTCGGCGACCGGACACTCGACGACGACTTCCGCGGCTGCCAGTTTCTCAACGCCGCGGCCGAATACCCCGATCCCGCACACCACGTGCGCCAGGTCATCGACGACCACCGGGACTGGTTCTTCGGCGTGCTCCGCGACTTGGCGCGCGACGCCGGTCACGCCGATCCCGAGCACGCCGCCCGCACTCTCGTCCTCCTCCGCGACGGCGCGCTGCACGGCGGCAACCTCGACGACGCCGAGACCGTGCGCGCCACCTTGCTCCGCGCCGTGGCCGACCTCGTCCCCTGAACTTCATCGCGTCTTCTCGACGGTCGTAACAAGTGCTACCTTCGCGGAAGGGGGCACGGCCGGACCGAGGAGCGGCGACGATGAGGCTTTCTCCCAGCGCGCACGTCGACCCGTTCTGCCGTGACCGGCTGCCGCCCGCCGACCAGTGGCCGGAGTTCGTGTTCGATCTGCCGGAACTCCGGTATCCGGACCGGCTCAACGCCGCGACCGCGCTGCTCGACGACACCGCCGAGCGGCTCGGTCACGACAGGCCGTGCCTGCTCTCCCCCGCCGAAACGTGGACCTACGGCGAAGTCCTGGCCCGCGCGAACCGCGTCGCCCATGTCCTGGCCACCGATTTCGGCGTGGTTCCCGGCGATCGCGTGCTTCTACGGGGCACCAACACGCCCTGGCTCGCGACGGCGTGGCTGGCCGTGCTCAAGTCGGGCGCGGTGGCCGTCACGACCATGCCGATGCTGCGGCGTGCCGAACTCGACAAGATCGCCGGCCGCGCGAAACCGGCGGTCGCGATCTGCGACGAACGCCTGCTGGACGAACTCCCGCCCGATCTCCCCGTGGTGTCCTACGGACCCGAACTCGCCGCCCGCGCGGAACGGTATCCGGCGACGTTCGCCGACGTCCCGACCGCGGCCGACGACGTCGCCCTGCTGGCCTTCACCTCCGGCACGACGGGCTCCCCGAAGGCGACGATGCACTTCCATCGCGACCTGCTCGCGATCGCCGACACGTTCTCCCGGCACGTCGTGCGCCCGACGTCCGACGACCTCTTCTGCGGTACGCCGCCCCTGGCCTTCACCTTCGGGCTCGGTGGCCTGCTGGTCTTCCCCCTGCGCGCGGGCGCGGCGACGCTACTCGTCGAACGCGCCACTCCGGCGGAACTCGCCACCATCGTCGCCGAAAAGAGCGTCACCGTCCTCTTCACCGCCCCGACCGCGTACCGGGCGATCCTGAACGCCGGCGACGGACGACTGCTCGCCGGAGTACGCCGGGCCGTCTCGGCGGGCGAGTCGCTTCCCGCCCCCGTGGCCGAGCAGTACCGGGAGACCGTCGGGCGGCCGCTCATCGACGGGCTCGGCAGCACCGAAATGCTGCACGTGTTCATCTCCGCCGCCGACGGCGACGCGCGTCCCGGCGCGACCGGCAAGGTCGTGCCCGGCTACCAGGCGGCCGTTCTCGATGTCGACGGTTCGCCCGTTCCCGACGGCACTCCAGGTTTCCTGGCGGTGCGCGGGCCGACCGGCTGCCGCTACCTCGAAGACCCGCGTCAGCGGGACTACGTCCGCGGTGGCTGGAACTTCACCGGCGACACCTACGTCCGCGACGCCGACGGCTATTTCAGGTTCGTCGCGCGCAGCGACGACATGATCATCTCGTCGGGGTACAACATCGCCGCCCCCGAGGTCGAGGAGGTCCTGCTCACCCATCCGGATGTCGACGAATGCGCCGTGATCGGCACACCGGATCCCGATCGCGGCTCGGTCGTGACGGCGTTCGTCGTCCCCCGGCCCGGTATCGAGCCGGACGCGGATCTGGTGCGGGCGCTGCAGGACCACGCCAAGGCGACCGCGGCGCCGTACAAGTATCCGCGGCGCGTGCGATTCATCGAGGCGTTGCCGCGTAATGCGAGCGGGAAGCTGCAGCGGTATCTGCTACGGGAGCTGTGAGATCTGTCCACATCGGACTTGTCACAAGTTGTCGTGAGACTGGAAAGAGGCGGTCGACAAGGTAACGAAGGGCCCTCCTTACCGCAGAGCCAGACAAGGAATCCTTCGCCCCCACCCCACTCACCTTGTCTCCACAGACGTTGCGAAACAGACTTCGCCACCCACCCCTTTCCTTGCATCCCAACAATTCCCGACGCCCAGGTAACCAGAATGTGAAACCGCTTCTGGAGCGCCTTTCATATTCGCACACGTGTTCGATTCCTGGTATTCTTGCGGGGTGTCCAACCAACGAATCCTCGAACCGCCGCAGGAGCTGTGGCGCGCCGGTGCGCGCGAGCTCGCGCACGGCGTGATCGAGCGGTTGTCGGTGGCACGGCAGGCTTTGGCGGAGGTCGGACAGTACCTCGCCGAGATCGAATCCCGTGGCCCGATGGAGTTGTTCGGGCACGGCTCCACGGCGGGCTGGTTCGCCGAAGCCGCACGCATCAGCCCGAATGAAGCCAGCGACACCGTGACGCGGGCGTTGGCGGTGAACGAGAGCCGAAACCTCGACGGCACCCCCGCCCCGGCGTTCGCGCCGATCGCCGGAGCCGCCGCGGCCGATGGGGATCTCGGGCACCAGCAACTCGACCCCATCCTCGCCGTGCTGAAGAAAATCCCCGCCGAGGTGTCGGCCGAGGACCGGTCCGGAGCGGAACAGATCCTGGTCAACCTGGCCCGCCACGCCGGGCCCCGGGAGATCACCAACGTCGGCGCCGACCTGCTGGCGCACCTGGATCCCGACGGCAATGAACCGAAGGACGAGGACCTGAAACCACCCTCACGTGAGGTCCATCTCCGCAAGCGCGACGACGGCTGGTGGCGATTGAACGGCCTGCTGGACCCCGAATTCGGGGCCCGGGTCAACGTCCTGTTCGACACCTGGGGACAACGAAGACCCATCGACCAGGACGGCAACCGCGACCCCCGCACGCCGGGCGAGCGCAATGGCGACGCGTTGTTCGACGCCATCCACTACGCGATGACCAACGAGAAGGCGCCTACGTTGTCCGGGGACCGGACCACCATCGTCGTCACCATCCCCTTGGAAACCCTGACCTCCGGACTCGGAGCGGCCTGCGTAGACGGAGTCACCAGGATCACCGCACGGCACGCGCGGATGCTGGCCTGCGACGCGAGAATCATTCCCGCGGTGCTCGGCTCCGAGAGCGAACCGCTCGACATCGGCCGCGCCACCCGGTCCGTCAGTCCCGCCCAACGCCGCGCGCTGAACCTCCGCGACCACGGCTGTGCCTTCCCCGGCTGCCATCGACGCCCCAAACACTGCGAAGCCCACCACATATTGCCGTGGGGCCAACTCGGCGACACCGACCTGAACAACCTCTGCCTACTCTGCCGCTACCACCACATGGTCATCCACGGACAATCCGGCTGGAAAGTCCAGATCACCGACGGCCGACCCGAATTCATCCCGCCCCAATACCTCGACCCACTACAAACACCCCGCCGCAACCACCGCTGAACCCGAGGAGCCCGCCGACCACCACCGGCGACGGGCCCTTCGGCATGCCCACGTGTCAAGAGACCGACGACACTCATATCGCCTCGTCGCGGGCCGTCCGGACTGAGCCCCGAGGCGTGTCGCGAAAGCCACTTTCGGGACATCTAACGTCGCGAAAGTGGCTCGCGAAAGCCACTTTCGGGACATCTAACGTCGCGAAAGTGGCTTTCGCGACACGCCTCGCCACCCGACGGAGCACACCGCCCTCGCCGAACCCCCGAACAAGGTTCCGTCGTCCGTCCACTCTGGACTCAACGCCGACTTCAGTGAATCCCCCGCCGCCGATTCGCAGCGAGCAGCGCGACGATGCTCAACGAGGCCGTCGCCAAAAGATAGTAACCAGGCGAAACCGGGGATCCGGTGGCCGCGATCATCGCGGTCGCTATGGTCGGCGTGAATCCGCCGAAGATCCCGACGGTGGCGTTGTAGGCGAACGAAAGCCCTGTCGCCCTGGTGTGCGCCGGGAACACATCGGCCATCACCGACGGAAGCGCGCCGAAGTAGGTCGCCTTCAGCAGCCCCAAGATCGTCATCGTGATCGTGAGGGTCAGGAACGACGGCGAGGTGGTGACCCACAGGTACAGGGGCACCACGCCGGCCCCGATCACCGCCGCTGCCCCGATCATGATCCTGATGCGGCCGTGCCGGTCGGTGAGCAGCCCGACGATCGGCGTCACCACGGTCAGGATGGCGGCGGTGATCATCAGGGCGACGAACGACAGCGAGTCGTCCAAGCCGAGGTTCTTGATCGCGAAAGTCGGCAGCGACTGAAGGATGAAGTTCAGCGAGGTCGAGACGACCAGCGCACCCCCGGCGATCAGCAGGCCGCCCCACTGGAAGCGGAACAGCGACCGGACCGGCGTGGACGTCGGCTGTTCCTCCTTCGTGGTCTCGGGTTCGTCGACGTGGCGCCGGATGTAGTAACCGACCGGGCCGACGAGCAGCCCGAAAACGAACGGGATCCGCCAGCCCCAGGACGTCATCGCGTCGTCGCTGAGCGCGGCGGTCAGCCCGGCGGCGAACCCGGCGGACATCAGGGTCGCGAAACCCTGGCTGGCGAACTGGAAGCTGCCGAGGAAACCCTTGCGGCGATCGTCCTGTTCGATCAGGAACGACGTGGCCGCCCCGAATTCGCCGCCCGCCGCGAAGCCCTGGATCAGCCGCGCCACGATCACGCCGACCGGGGCGAGGAAACCGATCGTCGCGTAACTCGGCATCACCGCCAGCAGGAACGTCCCGGCGACCATCAGCCAGATGCTCAGCACCAGCGCCTTCTTGCGGCCGAACCGGTCGGCGTAGGCGCCGAGCACGAGACCGCCGAGCGGACGCACCAGGAACGTGATGCCGAAGACCGCGTACGCCTGCACGAGCTGGACGGCGGCGTTCCCGCCCGGAAAGAAGGTCTTGCCGATGTAGGCCGCCATGAGCGCGTACACGCCGAGGTCGAACCATTCGAGCGCGTTGCCGATCGTCGCGGCGGCGATCGCGCGCCGCGTGGACGACGGCGTGCGCGGCCTCGCCACCGTCCGCTCGCTCATCATTCCTCCCCGCCGCGCCGTCCGAGCGCGTGGAACAGTGCCGCGGCCAGGACGATCCCCTCGCGCGCGATCGGCGCGAGCAGGTGTTCGTCGGGCGCGTGCTGCAGGCATCCGGGATAGGAGTGCGGCAGCCACAGTGTCGGGAGGCCGAGGAGGTCGGTGAACACGTGGTTCGGCAGTCCTCCGCCGAAGCTCGGCAGGATCGCCACGCGCCGGTCGGAAACCTCGTCGAGGACGCTCTTCGCCCAGGCCACCCACGGGTCGTCGACCGGGGTGCGGCTGGCGCGGAAACTGCCTTCGGCGGTGACGTCGACCATGGAAAACCCTTGTGCGGCAAGGTGTTTCGTGATCGCCTCGCCCACCCCGTCGACGTCGGTGCCCGCGACGTAGCGCAGTTGCAGCATCGCCCGTGCGCGGCCGGGGATGGCGTTGACCGGCCGGTCGATGTCCGCGGCACCGAGCGAGAGGACTTCGAGGGTGTTCCAGCCGTACAGCCGCTCCGCCGCGGTCAGCCCGGTGTCACCCCAGATCGCGTCCAGCGCCGGATCGCCCGGTTTGTCGCCGATCTCGAGTTCGGCGAGCGCCGCGCGGACGCTGTCTGGGAGCCCGGGCGGCAGGAGTTCCGGCACCTGGACGCGGCCGTGCCCGTCGACGAGACAGGCGATCGCCCCGGCGAGGGTGGTGGCGGGGTTGCGCAGCACACCACCCCAGTTCCCCGAGTGGTAGGCGTCGGGGCGGAGATCGACGTCGAGGGCGATCCGGACACTGCCCCGCGCGCCGAGGAACAGCGTCGGCGTCGCCGCGTCCAGGCGTGGGCCGTCGGACGCGATGAGGACGTCGGCGCTCAGTGCCTCCCGGTGCGCCGAAACGAACTCGTCCAGGCCCGGCGAGCCGATTTCCTCCCCGGTCTCGAACAGGAACTTGAGGTTGAACCCGAGCGAACCCTTCTCGGCGAGGAGCAGCCTGAGCGCGGCCAGGTTGACCAGGTGCTGCCCCTTGTTGTCCGCCGAACCGCGGCCGTACCAGCGCTCGCCGTCTGCGGTCAGCGTCCACGGGTCCCGGCCGTCGTTCCACCGGCCTTCGTGCCCGTCGACGACGTCGGCGTGGCCGTAGCACAGGAGTGTCGGCAGGTTCGGGGACTCGACGCGGGTACCGATCAGGAACGGGCCGCCGTCCGGGCCGGGATTCGGGTACGTCTCCACGGAACAGCCGAGCGCGGTGAGCGCCGGGGCCAGCACCTCGTCGAGGTATGCCTTGATGGCAACGCGACCGCTCGGATGATCACTCACGGTCGGATACCGGACGAGCTCGGCGAGTTCGGCGAAGAACGCCCCCGAATCGACGTGCTCGTGGGCTTTCGCGACCAGTTCTGCAGGGATCACCGCGTTGTCTCCCGATTCGCTCGACGGGTGTCGCAGTGGAGCGTAAGTCGGTTTGCGCACCCTGACCATTGCCGTTTACCGTGCTCCGCGTTCTCATTGCGGCAAACCTGCGGAGATCTGATGCGACTTCTGCCGATAGCGTTGACGTACTTCCTCGAAGTCGCGCGCACCGGCTCGGTATCCGAAGCGGCGACGGAACTGACGGTGGCGCCCTCGGCGATCAGCCGCCAGATCGCCAAACTCGAAGCGGGTCTCGGGGTGCCGTTGTTCGTCCGGCATCCACGCGGCATGGTGCCGACCGAGGCCGGGACCCGGCTGCTCGACCATGTCCGGCGCAGCGAGGCGGAATCAGCCGTCCTCGTCGACGAACTCCGCACCGGCCGCGGCCTGCACGCCCGGTCCCTGACGGTCGCCTGCTCCGAGGGGTTCGCCCGCCGCGTGGTCCCGCAGGCGATCGCCGCCTTCCGGCGCGACCACGACGTCACCTTCCACATCGACGTCGTCACCAGGGACGAGGCGACCCGGCGGGTGCTCGAAGGCGCGGCCGACGTCGCCGTCACGTTCGCGACCGGGCCCCAGCACGGGGTGCGGGTCGAGAGCGCGGTCGTCGTCCCGGTGTACGCGATCGTCCCGCTCGATCATCCGCTGACCAGTCGCGAGTCCGTCGGACTCGCCGAACTGTGCCGGCATCCGCTCGCGCTCCCGGCGCCGGGCCAGAGCCTGCGGGACCTGTTCGACATCGCCGCCCGGATCGAGAATCTCGCCGCCCATCCGGTGCTGGAGTGCAACGAACTGAGCCCGAAGTACGAGTTCGTCCGCTGCGGCGGCGGGATCGCGCTCGTCGGCGGCCTGGGTGACGTCGAGCAGGACGCGGCCACCGAAGGCGTCGCCTACGTCCTGCTCGACAACGCCGTGTTCCGCAAACGCGAAGCCCAGGTGCAGACCATGGCGGGCCGGACGTTGTCGTTGGCGGCCATGCGGTTCACCGCGCTGCTGACGTCGTTCGTCCGCCCGCCGGTCAGCCGATCAGCACCCCGGGATTGAGGATCCCGGCCGGGTCGAGCGCGGATTTGGCGGCGGCGAGCGCCGCGGCGAACGGGCCGGGACGCTGCCGGTCGTACCAGGGCCGGTGATCGCGGCCGACGGCGTGGTGATGGGTGATCGTGCCGCCGTGGCCCTCGATCGCCTCGGAGACCGCGGCCTTGATCTCGTCCCACTGGGCGACCGTGCTCCCCCAGCGTCCGGCGGCGTAGATCCCGTAATAGGGCGCGGGACCGTCGGGGTACACGTGGCTGAACCGGCACGTGACGACACCGGCGCCGCCGCACACGTCGTCGATCGCGGCGCGTGCCGCCGAGATGATCGCGTCGTGGAATTCCGGGAAGTCGTCCCAGGTGCAGGCGGTCTCGAAGGTCTCCACGATCAGCGACCGGCGGGCGAGCGCGTCGCGTTGATAGGGCATCCGCAGGAACGACGACCGCCACGTCGAAGCGCTGTCCTTCCCCGTGGATTCCTTGCCGCGCCTGGCTTTCACGACACCACCGTGCCCGGCGGCCAGTTCCAGCGCACGATCTAGCCAGGTGTCGACCGGGTGATCGGCGGATTCGAACGCGACCAGCAGGAGGCCTCCGCCCACACTCGCGCCCGCGTTGATGAACGCCTCCGCCGGGTCGAGCAGCCGGCAGTTCGACGGATGGAGCCCGGACTGCGCGATCGCGCGGGTGGCGGCGACCGCGTCCTCCTGCCGTTCGAAGGCGACGGACGCGGTCACCTGCCACACCGGCCGGTCCTGCAGGCGCATCCAGGCTTCGGTGATCACGCCGAGCGTGCCCTCGGAACCGAGGAACATCCGGTCCGGCGAAGGTCCGGCGCCCGAGCCCGGCAGGCGTCGCGATTCGCTCATCCCGGCGGGCGTGACGACGCGCAGCGATTCGGTGAGATCGTCGATATGCGTCGCGAGCGTGGCGAAATGCCCGCCCGCGCGGGTGGCGAGCCAGCCGCCGAGTGTCGAATGGGCGAACGACTGCGGGAAATGCCGCAGGGTGAGCCCCAGCGGGCGAAGGCGGTCTTCCAGCGCCGGCCCGAAGATCCCGGCCTGGATCCGCGCCGCGCGGCTGACCGTGTCCACTTCGAGCACGTCGCCGAGGCCCGCCAGATCCATCGAGACCGCCGGGGCGTCGAACCGCGGCTCGACCCCGCCGACCACGGAACTGCCGCCACCGTAGGGAATCAGCGGCGTACCGGAAGCGGTGCACCAGTCGAGGAGGTCGACGACGTCCTGCTCCGTGCGCGGACGGGCGACCAGATCCGGGACGTGGTCGACCTGCCCGAGCAGATTGCGGACGACGTCGCGGAACGCCTTGCCGCGGGCGTGGGACAGCCGGTCGGCCGGTACTTCACTGCACAACGCGGCGAGCGTCGCGGGCGGGCGGATCCGCGATGCCGGGACGCCGAGGTCCGCCGGGTCGGGCGGGGCGTGGTCGGTGAAGTCGTGACCGGGCAGCACACCGGAGGTGCGGGCCACCAGCGCGTCGGACTCCTCGCGGGACAGTGCGCCGTCGAGGGTGCCCCAGCCCCACCATGACCGCTCTTCGGTCGGCATCGTCGCCTCCGGTTGATCTGACTCCCCAGTAAGTTACTTATCGGTCAGTTACCGTGTCAACGAATACCGCTAACGTGTGCCGTCGTGGCACCAGGCCCGCTGATCTACCTCGACGTCGATGGCCCCCTCATTCCGTTCGGGCTGGAACCTTCCCGCTACCCGTTGTTCGACCCTTCGCCGCGGGATGACGAGAATCCGCTTCTCGGCAGGCTCGACCCCTCGCACGGTGCGCACCTGAAGGCACTCCCCGGAGAACTCGTCTGGGCCACGACCTGGCTGCACGACGCCAACGACTCCCTCGCCCCGAGACTCGGCCTGCCGCGCTTGCCGGTGCTGGACTGGCCCGAGCCGTCCGACACCGACGAGGCCGACGCCCGCATCGGCCTGCACTGGAAGATCCGGCCCCTGCTGGAGCACGCCCGGGGCCGTCCGTTCGCCTGGGTCGACGACGAGATCTCCGAGATCGATCGCGAGTGGGTGGCCTGCCACCACGCCGGGCCCGCCCTGCTGCTCCGCGTCGATCCCCGGCGCGGCCTGACCGGCGCCGACTACCGCGAACTCGGCGAGTGGCTGCGGGAATCCCGCCACTCCTGACACACAGGACAGCTCTCCCGCCCAGGACCGATTCGAGGCCTTCGACGCTTTACAACGTTGTATCAACGATGTAAAAACATCCTGACGGCCAGCCGTGGCCCGGCTCACACCGGTTCCCCCCGGCCACGGGGTCGTGGTTTCACGCCTGCACAAGTCCAGTGGGAGGCGCACCTCCGCCGAGGCGGCCGCCCCCGGAGAAGGGTGTCGAGCAGATGTTGCCAACGTTGTCACAACGTCCCCGGAGGCCGAGACGCTTCCGGAAGCCCCTGACCGCCGCGGTGGTCGCCATAACCGCCCTGGCCTTGACGTCGGGGGCCGCGACGGCCGCGGAGAGCGGCTGGAAGATGGGCAAGCCACGCCTGACCACCCCGTGGACGAACCAGGTGTCGCCCACCAACGCGTTGCCCGAGTACCCCCGCCCGCAACTGGTGCGCGAGAACTGGCAGAACCTCAACGGGGTCTGGGAGTTCGCCGGCGCCGCGCCCGGCGAGGTCCCGCCCTTCGGGGAGAAGCTCGCCGAGAAGATCCTAGTCCCCTACCCCACCGAATCGGCGCTTTCCGGGATCCAGCGGCACGAGGACTTCATGTGGTACCGGCGCACGTTCACCGTGCCCCGGCACTGGAACGTCGGCAGGGACAACACGCTCCGGATCAACTTCGGCGCCGTCGACTACAAGGCGAAGGTCTACGTCAACGGCAAGGAGGTCGCCGCGCACCAAGGCGGCTACGGCGCGTTCTCCGCGGACGTGACTTCGGCGCTGAAACCCCATGGCGAACAAGAGATCATCGTCGGCGTCGAGGATCGTGCCGACGCGACCTGGCAGCCCGTCGGCAAGCAGCGGCTGGTTCCCGACCGGGGGATCTTCTACGAGGGTGCCTCGGGCATCTGGCAGACGGTCTGGATGGAACCGGTCGCGGCGAAGCACATCGGCACGCTCGGCATGGTCCCCGATCTCAAATCCTCGACGCTCAAGCTCACCGTCGACACCGGTGGGAACTCCGGGCTCACCGTCGAGGCCGTGGTGCGCGACGGCAGGAAGGTGGTGAGCCGCACCAAGGCGTCCGCTGGCGGAACGATTTCCCTGCCCGTGCCCACGGCGAAGCTCTGGTCGCCGGATTCGCCGTTCCTCTACGACCTCGACGTCGAACTGAAGGACGGCCGCCGCACCGTGGACAAGGTGTCGTCCTACTTCGGCATGCGCGAATTCGGCACCGCCAAGGGCGCCGACGGCAAGCTCCGGTTCACCCTGAACGGAAAGATCCTCTTCCTCCAGTCCACTTTGGACCAGGGCTACTGGCCGGACGGCATCTACACCGCGCCGACCGATCAGGCGCTCCGCTTCGACCTCGAACAGCACAAGGTCCTCGGCTTCAACACCGTCCGCAAGCACATCAAGACCGAACCCGACCGCTGGTACCACCACGCCGACAAACTCGGCCTGCTCGTCTGGCAGGACATGCCGTCGATGCGCACCGGCGGACGGCCGCCCGCCGACGCCCAGCAGCAGTTCCAGGTCGAGCTGAAGGAACTGGTGGAGCAGAAGAAGAACTGGACCTCGATCGTCGGCTATGTGCCGTTCAACGAGGGCTGGGGCGAGTGGTCGCGCGAGACCACCGGCAAGATCGCCGACGACGTCAAGGCCCAGGATCCGACCCGGCTGGTCAACGCGCACAGCGGCGTCAACTGCTGCGACTCGCTCGGCGACTCCGGCAAGGGTGACGTCATCGACTGGCACGCCTACCCCGGCCCCGCCAAGCCGATGCCCGACGCCAAGCGGATTTCGATCGACGGCGAACACGGCGGCTACGGCCTCGAAGTCGAGAACCACATGTGGTTCGGCGAAGGCCACGCCTACGAGATGGTGAAGGACCAGGCGACGCTGAACAGCCGCTACGTCCAGAACCAGCGCGATGTACTCGCGTCGGCGCAGAGCTGCGGTATCAGCGGCTCGATCTACACGCAGATCACCGACGTCGAGCACGAGGTCAACGGCTTCTTCACCTACGACAGGCAGGTGAAGAAGATGGACTTCGCGCAGGTGCGCGCGGTCAACCAGGCGATCATCCGCAACGCCGACGGCAGCGGCTCCGGCGCTCCGGACCCGGGCCCCGGCACCCCGGGGATCGACGGCGTGCACGCCTACAAGTTCGACGAGGGCACCGGATCCAGCGCCAAGGACTCGGTCGGCACCGCGCACGCCACGCTGACCAACGCGCAGTGGGCAGGCGGCGTCCAGGGTGGCGCGCTGGCCTTCGCGGGCAACGGGCAGGCCGACACCGGGACGAACCTCGTGAACACGGCCGGCAGTTACTCGGTTTCGGCGTGGGCCAAGCTGGATGAGGCCGGCGGCGCGTTCCAGACCGTCGTCAGCCAGGACACCGGCCGCGACAGCGCGTTCTTCCTGCAGTACTCCGGACAGGACCAGCGGTGGGCGATGAGCTTCATCGGCCTCCGTGCCCTGTCCCCGGAGAAGCCGGAGGTCGGCCGCTGGTACCACCTGACCGGTGTCCGCGACGCCAAGGCGGGCACGTTGTCGCTCTACGTCGACGGCAAGAAGGTCGCCGCGCAGAACGCCTGCTCCGCCGCACCGAGCACCGGGCACACGGTGATCGGCCGCGGCCAGTACGGCGGTCAGCAGGTCGACTTCCTGCGCGGCGCGGTGGACGACGTCCGGCTCTACGACCGGCCGCTGACCGACGCCGAAGTCGCGACGCTCGCGAAGCGCGACTGAGCCCGGACACGCGGCGCCGGGGTCACTCCCGGCGCCGCGTGCCGTCCACCCACTCCCGCACGATGTCGCCGAGCACGGGCAGCGGCACCTGTCCGTTCTTCAAGACGACGTCGTGGAAATCCCGGATGTCGAAGGCTTCGCCCAGCCGCCCCTCGGCGAAGGCGCGTAACCGCTGGATTTCCAGCCTGCCCGTCATGTACGACAGGGCCTGCCCGGGCCATTCGATGTACCGGTCGGTCTCGGATTGCACCTCCACGTCGCTGAGCACACAGTGTTCGGCGAGGTAGTCCACGCACTGCTGCCGGGTCCAGCCCAGCGCGTGCAGTCCGGTGTCCACCACGAGCCGCGCCGCGCGCAAGGAGTCCTCGGCGACCATGCCCAGCCGCATGACGTCGTCGGAGTAGAGACCCATTTCGTCGGCGAGCCGCTCGGTGTAGAGCGCCCAGCCTTCGTCGAAGGCCGAGAGCGGGACGAGTCTGCGCAGCCGGGGCACGTCCTCCAGCTCGTAGGACACACAAGCCTGGAAATGGTGCCCTGGAACGGCTTCGTGGAAGGCGACCGACTCGGCGATGAACCGGAACCGTTCGGTCACCCGGTAGGTGTTGGTGGAGTAGACGCCGGGCCGGGCACCGTCGGCCGACGGCGGCATGTAGTACGCCTGCGCGGCCGAGGGCCCGTCGGCTTCCGGCACGGCGCGGACCACGCATTCGGCCGAGGGCACCCGGCGGAACCAGGCGGGCGCGGCGGCGGTGGCCCGCGCGACCGCTTCCGTCGCGGTCGTGATCATCTCGTCCGCGTCCCGCCAGCACAGCGAAGGATCGGTGCGCATCCGTCGCCGGACCGCGACGGGGTCGTCCTCGCCGAACACGGCCGCACCGAGCCGCCGGTACTCGTCGTCCAGCGCCCGGCCGAGCGCGAGACCGGTCTCGTGCAGTTCCTCCGGCGAGATCCCGGTGGTGGTGTGCGTCTTGACCAGGCCCGCGTAGCTCTCCTTGCCGCCGTCCAGCCAGCAGAGACCCGGCCGATCGTCGGGACGGCCGTGTCCGGCGATCTCGCGGGCGAGCACCTCGCGATAGGCGATGAGTGCCGGCCGCGCATTCTCGGCGAACAGCCGCTGTCGTCGCTCCGCGCGGTCGCCGGTCAGCGGCGGGACGAGCAGCGGGTTGGGCTCGGCGGCCAGGAACCGGTCGACGTGGCCGATCGCGCCGCGCACCGCCCGTTCCACCGGGGTCCGGCCCGCCGCGACCCCGGCGCGGTGGCGGTCGGCCAATGCCGCGAAGAACTCCGGGAACGCCGCCAGCCTGGCCAGATAATCCTCTTCCGCCTGCTCCCCCGAGGGCGCGAGCTGCGGAAGCCAGGACAGCACCCCGGTCCCTTCAGCAGTCATCTGGTCGGCGAGGACGAACTCGGTCAGCCGTGAGTCCAGCCTGGTCAGCAACGATTCGGCGTGGTGGGCGATCACCGCGAGGGTGATCCGGTCCGGATCCGCGGACCGGGCGGCCTGCCCGGCGATGCGGACGGCTTGCTCCCTCAGCCGGTCGTCACCCGCCTCCGAGACGTCCCGCAGCTCGTGATCGTGTCCCGGGACATTGTCGAAGGTCGCCATCAAGGGCATCTCGGCCGCGAGGACGTCGAGGAGTTCGTCGGCAAGCTCCGCCGCTGTGGGCTGTTCGCTCATATCCGACGACTACCAGAATCAGCGCGGCGTCCGCCCGCAGTTGTTCGCACTCGCAAAAACGAATCGGCGTCGAGAACGTCACGACCTCTCATCGGTCACGTATCCGGGTAACCCCATCTCCGGATACGCCGACCTCTTCGCAGGGAGGCACCGATGACCACCACGAATTCTTCCGCCCGTCCGCGCGATCTCCGCCTGGCCCTCTGTATGCGTGGCGGTGTCAGCCTCGCCGTATGGATGGGCGGCGCCTGCCGGGAAATAACGGCACTCCGTTCCGCCGACAGTTCCCAGGCGGCGCCGGACGCGGTGACCGCACGGGATATCACCCAGCGCGCCATTTACCGGAAAATCCTCGCGGTCGCCGATTACGACCACGTCGATGTCGACGTCATCGCCGGGACCAGCGCGGGCGGTCTCAACGGCGCCCTGCTCGCCAGTCATCTCGTCTACGGAATGCGCTTCGACGACGGGATTCGCGACATCTGGCTCAAGCTGGGCGATCTCGAGTTGCTCACCCGGCATCCAGGGCACGGGATACCGCCGTCCTTGCTCGACGGCGACGACGGTTTCTACGCCAGGCTCTCGGAACAACTGAAACAATTGCTCGACACCTCCACGTGCCGCCGCTTGCGCACCGACGACTCTCCCCGTCTCGTCCGCCTGATCCTCACGGCCACGAGATTGTTTCCCCGCAACGAATACCTGCGTCCTTCCGTCGGACAGGCCCTGCTGGCGAGCTGGTCACAGGCACACCTCGCCTTCCGCCATTACCGGACCGAATGCGGCGTCGCACACCCGATCTTCAGCGATTTCCCCGCCGGTTCGACGGCACATCTCGACCGGCTCGCCTATGCCGCGCGGACGACGTCGTCGTTCCCCGGTGCCTTCGAACCGGCGAGGCTGACGGTGACCGGACCCGAGATCGTCGACGGCGAGCCGTGGCTCGACGCCGTCGGCACGTGCAGCGAGACCGGCGTCCCGGACGCGAGCGGTACGCAGGCCCAGCTGATGGACGGCGGAGTCCTCGACAACATCCCGCTCTCCTGGGCCATCCGCGCCGTCGCCGGCGCGCCCGCGCAAGCGCCGGTCGACCGCTGGCTGCTCTATCTGCAGCCGGTTCCCCCGACACCGGCCAAACTTCCCGCGAACAGCAAGGAACAGGGTTCGCTCGCCCGGCTGGCACGAGTGGTCAAAGCCTTGATCCGCACCAAGATGAACAGCGAGACCTTGCTGGACGACGCGGCCGAACTGAGCGACGCCTGGACGTCCGCGCAACGGCTGCACGGCACCGCCGGAGGCCTTCCGGGTGACCCGGGCCTGGCGAACCTTCCCGGCAAGAGGGCACGCCGGAAGCTGATGCCCCGCTACGCCGAGGCCGTGGCGTCCGTGGAGGCCGACCGTCTGGCGAGACTGGTCGACGACCCGATCTCCCTGACCGGCCCCGATCCCCTGCCGATCCCCGACAGCCGCACGTTCACCTCCGGGCAGGCCGCGGCCCCGATCCTCGAACTCCTGCGGGGTCCCGCCGTCCCCGACCTCGTCTGCGTGCCCGGCGCGAACAGGCTCACCGTCTCATGGTTCCGTTCCCTGCTGGCGCCCGCCCGCGCCGTCGCGCTGGTCCTGGACTGGGTCCAGGCCATCGAAGCAGGGCAAAACCTGGACCCGGTCCAGAAGAACGCTCTCAGTTCGATCCGCGACAAACTCTATGAGACCCGCTTCGCCTGCGAAGTCCTCCTCGCCTGCCGGGACCGGCTGCTCCTGCGAGGTGGTTCGCCGGATTTCGAGGTCCTGCCCTGGGTCATGGCCGCCTGCCGCCGGCTCTCCGGTTTCATCGCCGCCGCGGGTGGGCTCCCCGCAGGCGGAAACTGGTGCTGTGTCATCGCCGATGTCGCCGAACACGCCGTCCAGGCGGACCTGCTGCCCGTCGAACCGGGCTTCCCGGAGCCGTTCCTCACCCCGGTCTGGAACCGGGTGGGGGAACTGGCCGGTGACCTGGTCGCCGAACTGGGCGAACGCGCGAAGGTCCCCGGGTTCACCGCGCTCTACGAGGCGGCGTGCATCGACCTGGCGAGGACACTCGATGTCTTCGCCGTGGCCGAGATCCTGATCGGCCCGCTCCGCCCCGATCCGCTCTCCGAACCGAGCCGGATCCGGGTGCACGCCATGTCGGCGATCGCCAAGAGCCCGTTGGAGCCGATCCTGCTGGCCGAGGAGCCGGTCGACGACGTCCAACGCGTCGAGCGCAAACTCAGCGGCAACCAGTTGATGAACTTCGCGAGCTTCCTGTCTTCGCGCTGGCGGCTCAACGACTGGACCTGGGGCCGTCTCGACGCGGCGTGCTCGCTGGTCGACGTCGTCGCCAGAAGCGAGCGTCTCCAGGCGAAAGACGAAACCCAACTCGTCGAGTGGCTCCGAGCGCTCTACGCCGAGCACTACGTCCATGTCTTCGGCAAGACCTCGGACGATCTCGACGCGCGCCCTGAACTGGCGGGTCTCATCGGCCCCTGGGAAGCACTCGGCGTGACCCCGGCGAACGTCCGGCACAAGCTCCCGATCCTGCTCACCACCTGGCTGCACTGGAACATCCTGCAGCAGGAGATCCCGCTGCTCACCGGACTGGCCGAACTGCGGAACAACGGCGACGTCCCGCCGACCGCCGAGCAGCTCAAGGAAGCGACCGGGACGTCGGTCGCCCGGCTCTCGGACAAAGCCCAGGTGCTGGGGAAGGTCGGCGCGGAGACGGTGCGCGTGCTCTTCAAACGCCCCCATCTCCGGCGGGCGGGGCTCCGCCTCGGCCTGGTCACCTGGCGCGCGATCCAGCCCGCGGGCACGAGCAAGGGCGCCAAACTGGGGCGGACGCTGTTCGCGCTGGCCAAGCCCATGGTCGTGCCCCCGCTGCTGATCGGCTTTCTCGCTCCTTTGCTGAGCGTCGCCGCCGGGTTGCTGGCCTGGGGTGCGGTGTCCGTCGCCACGGACGAGTGGTTCAGCATGCCCGGTCACCTCTTCCTGGCGATCGGGATCGGCTTCGCGGGCGGGTACTGCTGCTGGCACTACCTGACCGACAAAGGCGGCGCGACCCCGCTCCGCAGAGTGGCCACGTTCGCGCTGGGCTCGCTCCTGTACCTGCTCGGCCTCGGCCTGCTCCTGCGGGGCGCCGATCTGCCGTGGGAGTTCGGGCCCTGGGCACGTGCCGTCTGGGTCGGCGTGCTGAGTGCTTCGAGCGTCCTGGTCTCGTTGTGGGGTGTCACCGCCATCAGCATCCGGAGCGGACGCGGACGGCGGCTCACCTTCGTCGGGCTCACCGTGCTCATCCCGGCGCTCCTCGCCTCGACCTTGACCGCGCTGGCGTCCGTGCTGTTCTGGCCCGGAGATCCGCTCACCGGCTGGGCGGCGGCGGGGATCCTCTACGCCACGATCGCTTGGGAGACGATCATGCTGACCAGGTACTTCCCGGATCCGCCGTCCGCGCAGTCGTCCGAGGCCCGACGCGAACGCTGAGGCGTGCGCCACAAGCTCCACATGGTCGGACTTCCGACTTTTAGGGTGGCTTCGTGAACGACGTCCAATTCCTCGTCGAGAGCGGAATCGGCCGGATCACGCTGAACCGGCCGCGTGCGCTGAACTCGCTGAACCACGGCATGGTCCTCGCCATGCTCGACCACCTCGAAGCGTGGCGCACCGACCCGGGTGTCCGCGCCGTGCTGATCGACGGCGCCGGTGATCGCGGGCTCTGCGCGGGCGGCGACATCCGCGCCATCTACGAGGACGCCCGAGGTGGAGGTACCGCGTCCCTGCGGTTCTGGGCCGACGAATATCGCCTCAACACCGTGATCTCGCGCTATCCGAAGCCCTACATCGCGCTGATGGACGGGCTCGTCATGGGCGGCGGGGTCGGCGTCTCCGCGCACGGCAGCCACCGGATCGTCACCGAACGCTCCCGGGTCGGCATGCCCGAGACCGGGATCGGTTTCGTCCCGGACGTCGGCGGCACGTACCTGTTGTCCCGCACGCCCGGCGAACTCGGGACGCATATGGCGCTCACGGCCGGGGCGATCTCCGGGCCCGACGCGATCCACTGTGGACTCGCCGACCATTTCGTGCCCAGCGAACGGATCCCGGACCTGCTCGACGCGCTGGCGGCCCGCACACCGGACGATGTGCTGAAGCTGATCGCCGAACCAGCACCGCCGAGCACGCTGGCCGTGGACGCCGGCTGGATCGATCGGTGCTATGCGGCGGACACCGTCGAGGAGATCCTGGCCAGGCTCCACGCCGAAGGTGACGCCGCGGCCACCGCGGCCAAGGAGATCGAGGCGAAGTCGCCGACCGCGCTGAAGGTGACCCTGCGGGCACTGCGGTCGGCCGCCGCGATGCCCGATCTGGAAACCGCGCTGGCGCAGGAACTCCGGATCTCGACCCACGCGCTCTCGACCGCCGAGTTCGCGGAGGGGATCCGAGCGCAGATCATCGACAAGGACCGCTCCCCGAAGTGGTCCCCCGCCACGCTGTCCGAAGTGGACGACGAGCTCGTCGGCGGCTACTTCGCCCGACCGGTGATCGCCCGGTAGAGCGGTCGCAGCAGGGCGGTGACCGAGGTTCCGTCCACTGTGGCCTGAAGCGGCGGGACCTCGTCGAGCAGTCCCGATGGGTCCCCGGCCCGCGGCCGTCGCGTGTTCGTGACGTCGCCGGCCGGGCCCCAGGCGAAGAAGTCGTCCATCACCTCGTCGAGCGCTGGGGTCTCGGCCTCCGCCGGCGGGGCGGTCACCCGGGCGCCCGCCTGCCGCCCGATCTCTTCAAGCAAGGCCGTGCGGTCGCGTCCGCGGAGCGCGAAGATCGCGAACGGGTCCGCCTCCTCTTCGAGTGCGATCAGTCCGGCGACGAGGTGATCGCAGGGCACGCGGGTGCCGGGACAGGTGCAGTCCAGCGACAGTTCCCACGCCGCCTCGGGGAACAGCGGCACCTGCTCGGCGGCGAAGAAGCGATCGATGTCGTCCGGGATCCGGCCGTCGAGCAAGGCCGTCCTCGCGGTCTCGTCCGCGACGATGGCGGCGGCGACCGCCGTCCACACCTGCTTGCCGAACGTCGGCAGCCCGATGCGGACCTCGTAGAAGCGTTGCCGGGTCACCCGGACGACGGCGACCGCGGCGCCGGGACCGATCGTGAGCGTGTCGACCCGACAGGGCGGTACGAGTCCTTTGTGGACACCCAGTTCGCCGAGCGCACGGCGGAATCCGTCAGTCATCGGCCGCCTCCCGCCCGAGCGCGAAGACCTCGCGCAGCGAATCGGTGGACAGCTCCGTGAGCCAGTCCTCCCCGTCGGTGACGACGAGGCCTGCCAGCGCCTCCTTCTTCGTGATGACGGCGTCGATCCGTTCCTCGATGGTGCCGGGGCAGACGAACTTCCGCACCTGGACGCTGTGCCGCTGGCCGATCCGGAAGGCGCGGTCGGTGGCCTGCTCCTCGACCGCCGGATTCCACCACCGGTCGAGATGCAGGACATGGGTGGCCGCGGTGAGCGTCAGCCCCGCTCCCCCGGTCTTCAGTGACGCGAGCAGGATCGACGGGCCCTCGCCCGACTGGAAGTGCTCGACGATGGAGTCGCGGCGCCGCTGCGAAAGCCCGCCGTGCAGGAAGGCGATCTTCGCGTTCAGCCGATGCGAAAGATGCGGTACGAGCAAGTGCCCGAATTCCGCGAACTGGGTGAAGCACAACGCGCGATCACCGGCCTCCAGGATCTCCGCCAGCAGCTCTTCGAGCCGGTTGACCTTGCCAGAGCGGTGCCCGATCGGCGAGCCGTCGTGCAGCAGATGCGCGGGATGGTTGCAGATCTGCTTGAGCTTGGTGATCGCCGCGAGGATGTTGCCGCGCCGTTTGACCCCGGCGCTGTCGGCGATCTTGGTCATCATCTCGTCCACGGTGGCGCGGTACAGCGTCACCTGTTCGCGGGTGAGGCGGTACTCCTGGAGTATCTCGATCTTCTCGGGAAGATCGGCGAGCACGGTGGGATCGGTTTTGAGGCGCCGCAACAGGAAGGGCCGGGTCAGCCGGCGCAGCTCGGTGGCCGCGGAGAGATCGCCCCGGCGCTCGATGGGCACCTCGAACCGCTCGCGGAACTCCTGCCTGCCCCCGAGCACGCCGGGGTTGAGCAGATCCGAAAGCGACCACAGATCCGCGAGCCGGTTCTCCACCGGGGTCCCGGTCAGCGCGATCCGGTGCCCGGCGGGGATCCGGCGCAGGGCCTGCGCGGGCCCGGTGTTCTGGTTCTTGACCGCCTGCGCCTCGTCGAGCACCATCCGGTGCCACCGGATGGCCGCGAGTTCGTCGGCGTCGCGGGCGGCGGTGGAGTAGGTGGTGACGACCAGGTCCGCGCCGTCGGTCCGGACGCGTCCGCGATCCGCGCCGTGATGGAGGTGGACACGCAGTTCAGGCGCGAATTTGGCGGCTTCCCGCTGCCACGTCCCGAGCAGCGACATCGGGCAGACCAGCAGGGTCGGCCGCCGGTCGGCCTGCGCCCGCTCGATCGCTTCGAGTGCGAGCAGCTGGACGGTCTTGCCGAGCCCCATGTCGTCGGCGAGGCAGGCCCCGAGCCCGATCGACGTCATGAACGAAAGCCATGCCACGCCGCGGCTCTGGTACGGCCGCAGGGTCGCCAGGAACGTCGGCGGCGGCTCCACCGGCTCGATCGTGCGCTGGACTCGGCCGGCGAGGAAGTCGTCGATCCAGCCGTCGGTGGTGACCTCGGTGACCGGCAGCGGTGTTTCGAAGCCGCCGCGGAGCAACGCCAGCAGGTCCGCCGGGGTGGGCAGCGGCGGCTTCTCGCGGTCCGGGTCGCGGCGGAGGTATTCGAGACCGGCGCGCAGCAGTTCGGGGTCCACGCTCACCCAGCGGCCGCGCAACCGGACCAGTGACGACTTCGCGGCCGCGAGCCCGGCGAGTTCTTCGTCGGTCAGCGCGTCCTCCCCGACCGCGAGCGCCCAGCGGTAGGAGGCGAGCTGGTGACGGCCGAGCCGGTGCACTGCGGCCTGGTCGACCGGCGCGCCGCGGACCGAGAGCTTGAGCGCGAGCTTGCGCCTGCCGCCCCAGCTCGCCGGGAGCTGGACGTCGAATCCGGCCGCCACCAGGCGGTCCGCGCCGCCGTCGAGGAACTCCACGGTTTCGGCGACGGTGAGGTCGTAGATGCCCGGCTTCTCCACCTCGACCGCGGGGCCGAGCAGCGGCAGCACGCCGGCGGCGCGCTCCAGCTCGGCGCTGAACAGGCCCTCGGGATCGGTGAACCTGGCACCGACCTTGCCGGACCAGACGTCTTCCGCCGGGAGCAGGAGGCTCGGATCGGCGGTGGAGCGCAGGAGGAAGCGCAGCTGCCACTTGGTCCCGTCGCCGGTCTGGTCGTCGGGGTCGTCGGCCGGGCCGTGCAGGGTGGGAACCTCGTCGAGCCGGAAGCAGACGGTGCCCTCGGTCAGATCGGTGTCGCCGACGGCGTCCCAAGCGGCGATGCCCTCGGCGACGATGCCCATACGTCCCGGAGCCTGGCCGATCCGGTCGTCCGCGCTCTTCAGCGCGTGGAGCCACGACCCGAACGGGCCCTCGCGGCCATCGCTTTCCGTGACGTGTCCGGCGGCGGCGAGGCGATCGCGGACCGCGGCGTCGACCAGGGTGTGGAGCGCGTCGGTGACGAGCGCCGCCGGATCGGGCCCGGGATGCTCGGCCCGGCCGACCGGCGGCGTGGCCGCGATCAGCGCCCGGACCGCGACCGCGTCCCCGCCCCTGGCCACCGGCCGCCAGCGCGCCCGCGCCACGATCTCGTCGCGCACGAGCGTGGGCAGCACACGGCCGCGGCGCACCAGATCGTCCGCCAGCCGGACGACGGCGCGCAGATGGCGGACCGAGGTGCCGTAGCCGACCATCTCGGCCAGGTCCTCCAGCTCCGAAGGATCTACCAGGAGCGCGGGCACCGACCAGGGTTCCAGCGTCAGTTCCTGCTGCGGACGACCGCGGACGCCCAATTCGGGCGAGGCGACCGGGCCGCCGCGCCGCGACGGAAGCAGCAGGACGGCCGACGCCGGTTTGCCGGGGTGCAAGGCGGTCAGATCCGCGACCGACGCGGCGAACGGATGCGGCCGGGCCGCGCTCGACGGCCGCATCGACGTCGTCGCCGGGCGGTCGCCGTGCTCGCCCCAGAGCACGATCCCGCGGCCACGGGACCACAGGCCGTGCACGACGAGTGGCGACATGGTCCTCCTTCCGCGGTCTGGTCCCTCCAGCATGCCCGGGACCGATCAGCGTCCGGTCAGCGAGGCGCTTTAGGGTTCGCGGGTGACCGTTCTGACCGCGATCGAGCCGAGCGAGAGCCTGATCGTCCTCGGCCCCTCGAAGGCGAAGAACCGAGGCGGCGACGCGCCCGCGGGATCCGACGCGCTTTGGCCCGAGCCGATGCTCCGCGCGCGGGCCGAAGTCCTGACGCGGTCCAAGGTCGACGACGGCGGCCTGCGGCCCGCGTGGCTCCGCTACACCGGGAACTTCTACCGGAACGTCGGTGGCGCCCTCGGCGAGGCCGCCGCGTCCGGGCGGCTGCTGATTCTCAGCGGCGGCTACGGAATCCTGCGCGCCGACGAACCGATCTCCTCCTACGACCGGAGACTCAAGCTCGGCGACTGGCCGCCGGGAGTGCTCGAAGACGCCGTGCTCGGGGAGGCACGGCGCATCGGGGCGGCGAACGTGGTCACGTTCGTGTCCGCCAGCGCCGACTACGCGAAGCTGGTCCGGCGAATCCCTTGGCACACCACGGAAATCGGCGGCGTGCTGGTCACGATCGACTTCCACGGCGGCGGCGCGCAGGTCGAGGTGCCGCGGCGGCTGGCTCAAGCCTTCGGCGCGTGGTGGCGGCGTTCGCCGTCGGACTACCCTCCGGGGATGGTCACCGAAGTCCTCGGGTGAACCCGGTCACGGCCACTCGGCTTCGGACAGCACACGCGCGGCGCGAAGGAAGTTTTCGCGATCGGCGGCGGGAAGCTGTCCGAGCAGCCGCTCCTCCTGCTCCTGGATCTTCGACTGGGCCGACCTTCGCGCGGCGCGGCCGGCTTCGGTGATCCCCAGCAGCCGGACCCGGCGGTCCTCCGGGTCCGGCTCGCGCGTGATCAGCCCGTCCTCTTGGAGTTTGTCGAGCGTGCCGATGATCCGGGTCTTGTCCGCCCCGATCGCCTTCGCGAGGGCGGCCTGTGTACGGACGGGTCCGTCGTCGAGCGCGCTCAGCACCACGTAACCCCACATGGTCAACCCGTGCCCGGCCAGCACCGGCGTCTCGGCGTTCATCAGCCGTCGCATCAGCCCGCCGAGCATCGCCGCGAGATCCGGCCTCCCCTGCTCCGCCATGCGCAGACCATACCGACCTCGTTCGCGAAACCTGTTGACGAACTCGTATGCACATGTAGATGATACGCGCATGCCTATCGATGAACTTCGCATCCTCGACGCCCTGGTGACCCGGACCAGCCTCGACCTCGTCGGCAAGATCACCCCCGCGGATCTGGTCAAGCCGACCCCGTGCAGCGCCTGGACCCTGCACGGCCTGCTGGCGCATATGACCACCCAGCACCACGGCTTCGCCGCCGCGGCCGAGGGCGAGAGCCACCTCGACCATTGGCGCCTGCTCCCGCTGGGCGACGACCCCGTCGCCACCTACCGCGCCTCGGTGAACCGGGTCCTGAACGCCTTCGTCCCCCACGACCTCGCCGACCGGAGGTTCGCCCTTCCCGAGTTCTCCACCGAAATCACCTTCACCGCGGAGCAGGCGCTGGGCTTCCATTTCGTCGACTACCTGGTGCACTCGTGGGACGTGGCCAAAACCCTCGGCCTGCCGCTCGAGTTCCAGCAAGAGGTACTCGACGCCGGGCTGGGCTTCGCCAAGGCGATCCCGGACGGGAAGAACCGGACGGCTCCGGGCGCCGCCTTCGGCCCGGCCGTCGACGCGACCGGACAGTCCGATTTGGACACGATCGTCGCGCTGCTCGGCCGGTCGCCGTCATGGCCGGATCAGGTGGCCGCGGCCTGAACACATCCCGGGTGCGACGGCCGAACACCGGTCGTCGCACCTCAGGCCCCAATACTCATAGGCACCGGAAAAGCCTTCGCCCGGCCGGACACCGCCGGTGACGGGCCTCCGCGCCCGCCCCGCCGATCCACCCACAGGAACCTCAATTCTCGCCTTGGGTGAGTGGTTCTTGCTCTGTCAGTGCGACAGGGACAGGCATCGGTGTGATGACCGGTGACACGTTGGCCGAGGTACCTCACCGTGAAAGGATGGATCATTCGCTGGACGCGCTTCGCGGACTCCTGTTGATCCAATGCAGGTCGACCAAGGTGGATTCGATTCTCGATATCGCCGAGAAGGCCCGCGCGGGCATCGTCCTCACCGGCGCCTCTCCCGAGGCCACCGTCCTGCGCCTCCGTGATCAAGGATTCCGCGGCCCGATTCTGTGCGACGCGGATCGATACTCCGGCAAACGAAGGTTCACAGCACGGCGTGGAACCCATCCTGCCTGGATCCGCCGCCAGCGAGAACTCGGATTGATACCGCTCACCGACTCCGGATACCTCGCACCAGGTGATTGGCCTGGATTGAGAACGATCCTCAAGGCCGCAGCGAGGGAATCCGCGCCGGTCGTCGCCGTGCTTCCCCTCGCCACGAAATGGTTCTCCAGTCCAGCGGTCCACGTGGCGATCACAAGGGAGATCAACAAATACGGAGTGCCGGTCGCGTTCGTCTTCGAACACGACAAAGATCCCTTCGGGGTCCAGTACCTTCTGACGGGGTTCCTCCAAGTATTGGCCACTGCGAGCGTTCCCGTTTTCCTGTTGCGGTGCGACGTTTCCGCCATCGGCGCGCTCTGCCATGGCGCACACACCGCTGCCGTGGGCACGAGTAGTTCACTTCGCCATCTCTACCCGGCAACGGCCCGCCGCTCCCCACGACCGCCTGGCGTGTCCGCCTTCGTGACTCGACTACTCAGCTACCACCGGCTCGAGACCTGTGAACGTATCTTCGCCGGGACACCGGACATCCACCATTTCTGGTCCTGCGAGTGCACCGTCTGCGAAGGCGCCACCCCGGCCCGACTCGACGCGGCCGGACAACCATGGCTCGCGGCATCCCGGCATTCACTCTCTTGCCTGCTCAGGCTCTACGCGGAGATCTTCCGCGGCCTGCGAACGCCTGACCAACTCGTCAGTTCCTGGCATGAGACGGTCAGTCACGCCCTCTACGTCCACGATCAGGTCGCCGAGACCGCCGAGCACTGGCGGAAACCGGCCAACCTCCGCGCCTGGTACGCGATCACCGAGGATCCCTTGCCGCATCGCGGCGAAATCCCCCGCCAGCCGGCAGATCACCAGCCGAGAGTCACGATGCCGCGTCGGCGTGGCGCGCGGCCTCGAGGAGCCGGGCGGTGACCAGTTCCGGTTTCTCCAGGGACAGCCCATGAGTCGCTTTTGGCACGACCTCGACCTCGATATGCGGGTTCAGTGAGCCGAGCCGGGCCGCCACCTCGCGGGCGCGGAGGATGACACTGCGTTCGGCGACGATGATCCGGGTGGGCACGTCGATCCTGGACAGCTCGTCGTCGCCGAACAGGTGCATCTCGGGTAGCCGCTGTTTGTACTTGAGCGCGGCGAACAGCAGGGGCCGCACGGTGTGCCGCACGTCCGGATCACCGGACGCCACCAGCCGCAGAACCCACTTGGGCAGGAACCAGAGGAAGATCTCCCGGAAGCTCCACCAGATGAAGCTCCGGTCGATCACGCCGAACCCCGCGGCTTCGATGGTGACGACACCGGCGATCCGGTCGGTCGTCCGGGTGGCGAGGTTCAGGGCGAGCCAGCCACCTCGCGAAACCCCGGCGAGGTGGACCTTTTCGTGACCGGTTCCCGCAAGGACCCCCTCGACGACCTCGGCGAGCCAGTCCGCGCAGTCCTCCGTGGACTCGATGGGCGCGGTCTGGACCGATCGCCCCGGCTCGCCGATGCTGTCCACCGCGTGGATCCGGTGCCGGGCGGCGAGTTCTGCGATATGCGGATACCAGGACAGCGACGTGCCCATTCCTCCGGAAAGCAGCACGATCGGCGGACCGTCTTCCGGCCCGCAACTCCGGACGCGGGTCGGGCCGAATCTCGTCGCGATGTCCAGTTCCTCGGCGGGGACCGGCCACTTCCGCAGGATCGCGTCATAGGTCGCGTGGAACCGCTCTTCGGCCTTCTTGTCGATGAATTCCCCCAGCATCGGACCTCCTCGAAGTTTTTATGGTGCACTTGCACCATAACAGCGGGTGGTCGTTCCGGCCACCCCTTATCGACATGGCAGAGTGATCGCGTGCCGAAACGTGTCGACCACCAAGAGCGCAGGCGCGAGATCGCGGAGGCCCTGTTCCGGATCGCCGCCACCCAAGGCCTGCAGGCGGTCACCCTGCGTGCGGTGGCCGCGGAGGCGGGCATCTCGATGAACCTGGTCCAGTACTACTTCCCGACCAAGGAGGAGATGCTGCGGTTCGCCTGGCAGCGGGTCGTCGAACTGACCGCCGAGATCGCCGGGAAGAGCATCGGCGAGGCGATGACGACGGGGGACGAACGCACCATCGTGCGCGCCTACCTGACCGCCGTCCTGCCGGACGGCGAGCGCCGCCGCATGCTGGCCGCGGTCCAGATCGCGTACTTCGCCGTGGACGTCACGCGCGGGAGCCAGGATCCGGATCAGGAACCACTGCTGCCCCACCTGGTCCGCGCGATCGCCGGCCTGCTCCAGGCCGCCCAGGAGAAAGGTGACGTCCCAGCCCGCCTCGACGCCGGGCTCGAGGCGGACGCGCTCGCGACGATGTCCGCCGGACTCGTCACGGGGATCATGGTCGACGCCTACACCGCCGAGCGCGCGGCGGAGATCGTCGACTACCGGCTCGACGGGCTGTTCACCGGCGTTCGATGAGCGCCTCGATGCCGTCCAGGATCCGGCCGAGGCCGAACTCGACGTCGGCTTCCTCCATGCCCTCTTCGCCGTACGCCTCGCCGGAGACCACGGCGGCGACGCGCGCGTAGCCCCGCCCTTCGAGGCGTGGGCCGAGGAACGCGCTCAGCGCACGGACCTGATCAGGCGGGCTCGCGTTCACGTCCCGGAGCAAGGAAGCGGTACTGCGGACCCAGCCGTCGACCAGGACGGCACAGCCGGTCGCATCCTGGACCCCCAGGCCCGAGCCGGCCATCCCCTCCAGGAAGTTCTCCAGCCACCCCAGCAGATTCGGCGTACTCGGCACGCTCCGGACCGGCAGGTCGATCAGCCACGGATGACGACGGCAGCGCTCGAGGAGCGCACGCGCCCAGGCGGTGACCGACGCGCGCCAATCGCCGGAGGCCGGCTCCGGCGGCGGCCCCCAAGCCGCTTCGGCCACCAGGACGAGTAACTCCTCTTTGGAGTTCAGGTATCGGTAGAGCGCGTTCGCGGTGATGCCGAGACGTTTGGCGATCGACGGCATGGACAGCGCCGCGTAGCCCTCCGCGTCCGCCTGCGCGATGGCCGCGTCGACGATCTGTTCGAGGCTGTATCCCGGTTTCGGCCCGCGCCGGGGCGCCGGGGTGTGCCCCCACGCCAGCGCGGTGCCCGGCGGCAGCAACTCGATCTCGACGTCGTCCATGGCCGCATTGTTGCACCCGAAACAGGTAAAGGCATACACTGTTCATGGCATACACAGTTAATTGACTCTCCGGGGGAACGACCATGACCGAACCGACCAGGCGGAACGTGCTCCGCGGGGCGGCCGCGCTGGCCATCGGCGGAGCCGCCGCGACCTTCGCGAGCAGCGAATCCGCCTTCGCCGCGCCGAATCCGCGCTACCCGTTCGTCGAAGGCGCCTTCGCGCCCGTAAAGGAGGAGGTGACCGCGTTCGGCCTGCCGGTCACCGGCCGGATTCCCCGGGATCTCTGCGGGCGATATCTGCGCACCGGGCCGAACGTGCTCGGGCTCGAAGACCCGCGCGCCCACCACTGGATGCTGGGCGAGGGGATGGTGCACGGCGTCCGGCTGCGCGACGGGAAGGCCGAGTGGTACCGCAACCGCTGGGTGCGTTCGTCCGGCGTCGCGGCGAAACTGGGCGAGCGGTACCCGTGGCCGGTGCCCGCCGAGGACTTCGCGCCGAACACGCACGTGATCGGTCATCATGGCCGCATCCTCACCCTCCAGGAGTCCGGCGCACCGCCGTACGAGCTCGACGGCGAGCTGAACACGTTGGGGCCGTTCGACTTCGGCGGTTCGCTGGAGGGTTCCTACACCGCGCACACCAAGTTCGACGCCCGCGCCGACGAGCTGCACGCGGTGACGTATCACCCGACGTGGGATCACGTACGGCATCTGATGGTCGACCGGACCGGCCGCGTCGTGCGGACCACCCGGATCCCGGTCAGCGACAGCCCGATGATGCACGACTTCGGGCTCACCGAGAACTACGTGGTCGTCTTCGACGTGCCGGTCACCTTCGATCCGCGGCCGGGAAAGGTCGTGCCGTACAAGTGGAACCCGGCCCATCCGGCCAGGGTCGGGGTGATGAACCGCGACGGCGGCCCGGTCCGCTGGTTCGGGGTGGATCCGGTCTTCTACTCGCACACGCTCAACGCCTACGAGCAGGGCTCGACGGTGGTGGTCGACCTGACCACGATGCCTGCGCCGTTCGAGGTGGCCGGCAAGCAGGGCTTCGGCGGCCCGTCGGCTTCGGGCCCGCCGGTGCTGGAGCGCTGGACGATCGACCTTGCTCAAGGACGGGTCCGGCGCCGTGTCCTCGATGACCGGCCGCAGGAGTTCCCGCGGGTCAACGAAAGCCTGGTGTCGCGGCGTCACAGGTACGGCTACTCGGCCTCACCCGGCGAATTGTTCGACGTCTACCTGGACAAGCCCTCCGGTTCCTTCGGCAACGCGCTGATCAAGCACGATCTGCGGAACGGGCGTTCGGAGGTGCACCGCTTCGGCCGGGACGCCGACGCGAGCGAAGCGGTGTTCGTGCCGTCGTCCCGCAGCAAGTCCGAAGACGACGGTTACGCCCTCGCCTACGTGAACAACCCCGACCGCAACGCCTCGGACCTGGTGATCCTCGCGGCACAGGACTTCACCGCCAAGCCACTCGCCCGCATCCACCTGCCGAGGCCGGTACCGCTGGGCTTCCACGGCAGCTGGGTCGCCGACTGACGGATCGGGCGGTCGCCGGGC
>NZ_JBSZHF010000001.1:3174243-3183878 GCF_054166285.1 Amycolatopsis sp. TRM77291
TGCGCCTAGTGCGGGTTGGGGGGGGCGCGGGACACCGGCCCCCCGCCCTCGGGTTCACACTCCGGTGAGCACCTCCTCCAGCGCGACGGCGGACTCCGGGTACCGCTGGAGCAGCGCCAAACCGGCGGGCGCTGTGCTCCCCCACGGTTCCTCGCAGCCCAGCAGGTCCGCCACGGCATCGCAGGCAGCCGGATGCGCTGCGAGCAAGGCCAGGCCGCCTCCTCCTGTCTTCCTCGTCACCACACGGGGTTCCGGCTGGTCCTTCCACGGCGGGACCCATTCGTCGAGCGCCGCGAGCCTCCCGGGGAAGATCCGTCCCGCCTCACGCACGAGCAGCGGTACCAGCTCCGCGCCGCGGGACCGCAGCGTGGTGATCAACGTCGGCAACCACGGCAGCAGCAACCTGTCCGGTAGCTCGGCGAAAGCGTTCGACACCGCCTCGACGACGAAGTCGGCCAACCCCGGCGCCGGTTCGAGCGCGTGGACGAAACCGCTCAGGTAACGCGGATAAGCCGGCAGCACCATCGGATTCGCCAGCAGCCCGGCGCACCGCTCACGCAGTTCGGCACGCGTGAGGCGGCCGAGCTGGACCTGCGCCGCCCACAACAGCGCCACCTTCGACGGCTCCTCCGGATGCGATCCGGCGATCGCCAGCTCCAGCTGCGTACGGTCGCACCCCAGCGACAGGGCGAGCGACTCCATGCTGAACAGGAAGCCCAGCATCGCGGCGACCTGCTCGACGCCGGCCTCCTCGTCGGCGAAGGCCGCCGGGAGCAGCGTGCAGTAGTGCGCGTACCCCGTCTTCACGAAGTCCTCGATCCACCGCGGCAGCACCGGCTCGCTGGTCCGGTAGTGCGCCAGCAGCCTCCGCACCCGTCGCAGCACTTCCGGGGCGCCGTCGACGGTGCGTTCGGTGGCCAGGACCTCCAGGGCACGTGTGCCCAGCTCCCCCGCCAGCCGGGCGCTGCGAAGGTAGAGCGTCGCGTCCTCGACCGCGCCGAGCACCTTCGCGGCGGTGGCCTGCGGGTGGTAGGCCGCTCGCCGAAGCCGTTGCTCCAGCACCTGTTCGACGCTGACGCCCTCGTAACCCAGCTCGATGAGGGCCCGCTGGTGGGTGCCCAGCGCCAGATCCCACGACTCCTGGATCGGCCGTTCGCCGAGCCGCCGCTCCCCCATGATCGGCCGCGCCGCGCCGCGCGGCATCAGATAGCGCAGCATCCACAGGAGATCGGAGCAGGGCTCCAGTTCCGGCCTCGACGCGATGTCGAGCAACGCCCGCCGCACACCTCGTTGCTGCAGCTTGAGGTTCAGCGGCTCCAGCCTGTCGTGCACGTCGCGCGCCAGCGGCGGCAACGCGTCGTAGCCGACCTGACCGATCCGGTCGCCGCCCATCATGATCTCGACGAGACGGCGCACGTCGCGCCTGCCGGGCACGACGTCCTTTTCGATGCAGGTGACCGCCGCGTCCTGGAAGTCGTACGGCGTCGGCTTGGCCCGGTCGCGCAGGCCCGCCAGCAGGATCGAGGTCTCGAACACCGCGATGGCGTCGGCCGTCGAGGCCAGGTACCCGTTGCGGCGCGCCGCCCGGACGATCTCGACCGACCAGCCCAGCAGCTCCGCCTCGTCCAGCCGGTCGAGCACCGGAGGTCGTTGCAGGAAGCCGGAAAGCTGGTCCGATGGATCCACTGCCACCGGATCCGGCGTCGGCGCGGGCAGCGCCGCGGCCTTCTTCCGCTTCTGCCCGCCCACCTGTCCTTCCAGCTGGAACTGCTTCACCTTGGTGCGTTTCAGGTTCTTCGCCCACTCGGTCGCGGCGATCGACACCGATCCCCCGGCGAGCCCGAACTGTGCCTCGATCGAGGCGTGGCTCGACGGGATGAGCCCGTACTGCCACGTGCTCTCGCTGCGCGGGCTGATCACGAAGCCGTCCGTGCCGTCGACACCGAACTCCGCGACCCGGCTGGCCGCGTGGAACGCGCCGCAGATGTAGAGACAGTCCGCGGGATCCGCGCCCGAGGCGGCGAGGTGCTCGCGCATGCGGGTCCACATGTAGCGCTCGCGGTCTTCGTCGACCCGGACGCGCCGGGTGTCGCCCGGCGCGAGACGGCGGAACAGGCTGCCGATCAGGAACATGACCTGGCGGTAGGTGTCGTGGTCGCTGTCGCCGAGCGGCAGCTCGACGTACTGGTGCCACCACTCCGACCAGTGCCGCACCCGCCCGTGCCGCAGCAGGTGTTCCTCGAGTTCGGCGAACCGGGGCCGGAGATCACCGATCTCGACACCGACCGCGTCACCGTGCAGCGCGGCCTCTTCCTCGGCGGGCGGCGCGTCCGGATCGGAGGGCGGCTCACGCTCGTCCCACTGGAACACGTGGTCCGCCGACCGGTCGACGAGGACGAGCTCGACGCCCGGGGTGTCGAGGGCGTACGCGATCGCCTGGTACTCCGCCGAAGCTTCGGTGATCGGCGCGACCACGGACAACGGCGCCCACTCCGCGGGGAATCCCTTCACGTCCGTCGCGAAGGCCTGGACCGCCACCGGGAGACGGCAGTTGCGCAGCTCGGTCAGCAACGGCGCCATGTCTTCGCACAGTTCCAGGTAGACGACCTTCGGCTGCTTCTCCCGGAGGCGCCGTGCCATCGCCACGGCCGACGCCGGGGAATGGTGGCAGACCGGGAAGATCTCCAACGGCTCGCGCACCGCGCGATCGACGTCGTCGACGAGCCCGAGGAGGATGCCCTCCAGTGCGCCGGGCCCGTCGGCGAAGGCGGCCGCGGCCTCCTGCAACTGGCCGCGCAACGCCTCGAAGGCGCCGCTCACGAGAGGGAGGCGATCGCGTCGCGGCCGCCGTCGAGGAACCCGGGCCAGTCACCGCCCTCGTTCTTGCTGCGCGGCTCGACGACGCCGTGCAGGTACTTGTTGAGGATCGCCAGATCCTCCGGCTCGCGACGGGCGAGCGAACCGACCAGCGAGGACGCCAGCGTGCGGGCGGTCAGCTCGCGTTCGCCGAAGAAGTTGCTGTGCAGCACCGCGTCTTCGAGTACGCCGATCTGCTCGGCGGTGGACAACGCGGACTCCAGCTTCTCGTCGTCGCTGCCCGCCGACGCCGCCGCGGCACGCAGGTCGCCGAAGCTGCGCAACAGCACGTCGAGCAGCGTGGGCGGCACGTCCAGCTCGATCTGGTGGCGGCGCAGGAGTTCCTCGGTGCGGAAGCGGACGATCTCCGCCTCGCTCTTCTTGTCGGTCACCACCGGGATGCGGACGAAGTTGAAACGGCGCTTGAGCGCGGACGACAGATCGTTGACGCCGCGGTCGCGGCTGTTGGCGGTGGCGATCACGGAGAACCCGGGTTTGGCGAAGACGATGCCGTCGCTGTCCAGCTCCGGTACCGAGATGTACTTCTCCGACAGGATCGAGATCAGCGCGTCCTGTACGTCGCTGGTGGAACGGGTCAGCTCCTCGAAACGGCCGATCGAGCCCGCCTCCATCGCGGTCATGATCGGCGAGGGGATCATCGACTCGCGGGACTGGCCCTTGGCGATGACCATGGAGACGTTCCACGAGTACTTGATGTGGTCCTCGGTGGTGCCGGCGGTGCCCTGCACGACGAGCGTGGAGTTGCGGGAGATGGCCGCGGCCAGCAGTTCGGCGAGCCAGCTCTTGCCGGTGCCGGGGTCGCCGATCAGCAGGAGGCCGCGGTCGGAGGCGAGCGTGACGATGGCCCGCTCGACGATGTTCCGGTCGCCGAACCATTTCTGCGAGATCTCGCGGTCGAGGCCGTCGGCGCGCTCGGAACCGAGGATGAACAGGCGCAGCATCTTCGGGGACAGGCGCCAGGCGAACGGCTTGGGGTTGTCGTCGACCGACTCCAGCCAGTCCAGCTCTTCGGCGTACTTGATCTCGGCGGGGGCGCGCAACAGGTCGGACATGTCTTGCCTTTCGGGAGGTTCAGGAGGTGAGGAAAGTCTTGAGCTCGTGCACGAGCTTGGTGATGTGGCCGGAGATCACCGGCGTGCCGAGATCCTTGAAGCGTTCGCGGAACCACGGGTTCACGCTGCCCCGGCCGGCGCTGGTGACCGAGCCGACCGGGATGAACTTCGCCCCGGACCGGTGGATCGCGGCCATGCTCTCGAAGAGCTGCTCGACGCGGGTCTCGTAGAAGTCGGAGATCCACACCACCACGGTGTTCGCGGGTTCGGCGATCTTCGGCTGGGTCAGCGCCATCGCGACCATGCCGTCGTTGCCGCCGCCCAGGTTGGTGCGCAGCAGCGTTTCGAACGGATCGTGCACCCACGGTGTGAGGTCGAGCGCCTGCGTGTCGTAGGCGATCAGGTGGACGTCCACTTTGGGCAGTCCGGCGAAGATCGAGGCCAGCACCGCGCAGTTGACCATCGAGTCCACCATGGAGCCCGACTGGTCGACGACCGCGATGAGCCGCTGCGGCGTGGTCTTCTTCGCGGTCTGCTTGTAGTAGAGGCGATCGACGTAGAGCCGTTCTTCGTCGGGGCTCCAGTTGGTGAGGTTCTTCCAGATGGTGCGATCGAGATCCAGGTTGCGGAACACGCGCTTCGGCGGGACCGAACGGTCCACCTTGCCCGTCGAGGCCTTCTCGACCTGGGTCCGCAGGACTTCCGCGATCTCGTCGACGTAACGGCGGATGAGTGATTTGGCGTTGGCGAGCGCCACTCCGGACAGGTTGTCCTTGTCCCGCAACAACTGTTCGATGAGCGACATGCTCGGGCTCAGCTTCGCCGCGAGCGCCGGGTCGGCGAGGACCTCACGCAGATGCATCCGTTTGACGAGGTCCGCCTCGATGCCGCCGAGTTCCGGGCCGATCGCCGGGAGCAGGGTGCTCAAGTCCGGCGCGGCGCCACCGCCGGTGCCGCCGAGGCCGGTCGGGGCGCCGCCGGGACGGCCTCCGCGCAGCTCGCCCGGGCGGCAGCCCAGCGCGCGTTCGAGCCAGCCCGCGTCGGCCTGCCAGCGGGACAGCTGCCCTGCCGTCACGGTGGGCGGCGCCGGGGCGAAGACGTTCAGCAGCACCTTCGACACGAGCGCCGCGCGCCGCACTTCCGCGGCCTTGTCCCGGCCGTCCTCGGCTTCGGGGATCATCAGCCCGTCGAACTCGGCCGCCAGCTCCGGATGACGCTGGACGACCGAATCGACCGCGACGTTCGGATCCAGCACGGCGGAGGGCAGGCCGATGTCCTCGACCACGGCGACACTCGCCGATTCGAGCGCGGCCTGCTCCTCGGAGTCGAAGAGCCGGGCGAGCAGCCGCCAGTACAGGACCTGGCGGCGGTTGTCCTCGGATTCGGTCATTTCCGCAACAGCCTTCCGGCGCGCTCGCGCAGCACGGCCGCGGCGTCAGTGGCGGCCTTCTCGGCTTTCACCCCGGCCTTGTCCGTGGTGCCGCCTGCCCAGGCTCCGGCGTGCACGGCGGTGGTCTTCTTGCGCACGGTGGTCTCGACGGCGAGCGGCTGGAGGCGGAATCCGCCGTCCCACCGGATCAGGCCGATGCAAGCGCTGGAGCCCGCGACCGCCTTGGGTGTCAGCGGGCCGGCGGCCGGGATGCGATCGGTCTCGACGTTGAGCCGGTTCCCGGCGAAGGTGAACGTGAGCGCGTCTTCGTCGTCCTCGACGCCGTACCCCTCGAGGAAGACGGGAACGGCGAGCCGGACCGGATGCCGATCCAGCGGGGCGACCGTCGGCGTGACGGCCTTCGGCAGAGCGACACGCGCCGTGGAGAACGCGTCCGCGGGCTCTCCCGGACGAGCGTGTTCGTCTCGCCAGAGCAGGTCGCCCTCCGCGGTGACCGGCATGTCGGCGAGGTCCATCGAACGTCCCTCGCTGATCGCCGCGAGCAGGGAAAGATGCGGGCGCAGCAACTGCCAGATCCCGGCGCCGATGATCGTGTCCGGCTTCGGCGCGGTCACGTTCGCGCGCACGAGCCGCGGAGCGGTGCCGTCTTCGGGTTCGAAGATCGCATGGACCTGGGCCTGCGCGGCCGCCGCATGTTCCAGCAGGTCGACCCCGAGGGGCAGCAGGCGGCCGGTGACCGTGCCGATGGCCGGCGTCGCCGCCGCCACGGGCAGGGTCAGCAGCATTCCGCGCGACCACAGGTCGCCCCAGCGCCGGGCGGGGATCCGCTCCAGCGCCGCGCCGGGACAGGACGCCGCGAGTTCCGCGGCGAAGCCGTCGAGCAGGACAGCCAGCCTGCGCAGGCTCGGTTCCGCGAGCAACGCGGAGATCACCTGCGCCGAAGCCGAGATCAAGTCGTGGTCGATACCCTGCCAGCCCGCGCGGGCCAGATCGGCCAGCCAAGACCGCGCGGCGACCAGAAGATTGGGCGGTTCCGCCTCGGCGGCCCGCCCGGCGGAGTCTTCGCCCAGTGGACGGCCGGTCGCTTCGACAAGCCGCGCGAGGACCGCGTCGTGTACGGAGCCGAACACCGCGATCCTCGCCGCCGCAAGGGAAACGAAGTGCTCCTCCCCCGCGGCACCGGCCGCGGTCTTCTCCGCTGCCTCCGCGACCCGCGCCGCCAGCGGCGACCCGGCGACGGCGTCGGCCAGCCCGGTCAGGCCGGCGATCTTCTGAGGACGAAGCAGACCGGCGACGAGCACGTCGTCGAAGGCGTCGACGACCGCCAGCGCCTCGTCGAGACCGGCGATGGGATCGGTGAGCAGATCGACGCGCATCAGACCACCGCCCTCGTCGCCGGGAACCACTGCAGCTCCGGCACCGGTGCCGTCGACGGCTCGAATTCGAGATAGGCCAAGTGGCGCAAGAACTGGCTGAACACGGAAGCGGCGGCGGTGCTGTCGCCTTGAGACGGACGCGTCGCGCTCATGGTCTGGGAAATGGCCTGCGCGGTCGGCTCCGCTACCTCGACGCGCAAGTACCGCGCTACCCGCTCGGCACCGTACTGAAGGGTGGATTCGTTGATCAGGGCGAGAATATGGTTGCAGAACATGCCCCGCGCCCCGCCACAAGGCCGGTTGTTGTTGGTACTGCAGGAGAATTCGTACGTGCTCGCCGCGACCGACGAGACGTACACCCGGCCTATGTCCGATCCACTGGACACCACGCCCTGCACCCGTCCGTCGGCCAGTTCGACGAACGGGACCTTCGCGAGCTTGCGCGGGCGAGCGGGTGGCAACACCCTGGCCGTGCTTGCTCTTTCCCAGTCTGACAACGCATCTTCTCCTTGCGGGGTGCCTCGGTGGGGACTGGGAAGAACCTAGCGGGAGGCACCGACAGTTTCGCTCACATCCGGAGTTTTGCGAGCTGAACGGACAGATCGGCGAGGCCGTCCGCCTGGAGATCGAACCGGTCCTCCGCCGAGGGCGGATCTCCGACGCGCCGGGCGACATACGCGGTCCGAAGGCCGACACTCCGCGCTCCCCTCAGGTCCCACGCGTGGGCGGCGACCATCAACAGCCGCTCCGGCGGTGCGCCTGAGGTCTTGACGGCCAGCTCGTAGACAGCCGGGTCGGGCTTGTAGGTCCGTGCTTCCTCGGCGGAGAGTGCCTGGTGCCAGCGGAGACCGGCATGGGCGTTGATCCGGAGCAGGCTCGATCGGCCGGCGTTGGAGAGCCCGATGATCGGGTATCGCTCGGCAAGCCTCGCCAGTCCCTCGACAACATCGGGCCAGGGCTCGAGCTTCGGCACCACGTCCGTGTTGGTGGTGAGCTGAGCCGCTTCGCGGTCGAGGACGTCACTCGGGGCGTACGGCCGCTCCCCCGCGACGATGCGCCGCTGCTCGGTCTCGACGTGGCCCAGCCACTGGCCGGCCAGCTCATCCGCATCGGCGTCCGGCGCGGCTCGCCGGACCGCGTCGCGAATCCCGGCCGGTTCGTCGACGAGCGTGCCGAGTATGTCGAACACCAAGGCGTCGATCTCCACAGACAACCTCCCAGTAAGGGTTAAACTGACGGTTAACCGCGAACGTACGAGAGGTCGGTAAGAGATGCAAGTAGCTTTGGACGATTACGTCTGGGCGGCGGGCGTCGCTACCGACCTGGTCAACACCGCCCCGGAGGTCTGGCACGGCGAAGACAAGCTGCCCGACCTGGCGTCTCTCGCCGCCTTCGCCGAGCTTCGCTCACTGCCCGAACCCACCCGGCCCGGGGATCTGCGCGCCGCTCATCGGCTACGCGTGACGGTGCGCGATCTGGTCGACCACCCGGACCAGGCGCGCCTCGTCACCGGAGCCACCGCGCTCACCTCTTCGGTCGGCGACGTCACCCTTCTGACCGGCAGCGCACGGTGGGCCGTTTCGGTCCGGCCTGGCGCGAAAGTCGCGGATTCCCTGGCCCTGGTTTGCGGCGTCGGAATACTCGGCGTCGTCCAGTCCCTCGGCGTGGAACGGTTCCGTGCCTGTGGCGCGCCTACCTGCCGGGGCGCGTTCATCGACACGACGCGTCCAGGACGGCGTCGCTATTGCATGCCCGGGTTATGCGGAAACCGCATCAATGTGGCGAACCATCGGGCACGCAAACTTTCCCAAGAGGGTTTCGAGACGTCGTAGGCGAAATGCCGTAGCGCCGGTTCGCGAATTCGGCCCATCAACGAATGGTGTCCGCTTCGAAGTATGATGCACGAGAGTGAACTTTCTCGACAGCGGCCGGTCCATGTCGGAAAATCGTATACGCGCGACACCCTGCAGCCAACTCTTGCCGCGTGCAGTTCCCTTACTCCCATCATTTGGCGAAAAGGAACCCCATGCATGACGATGATGAGCCAGTAGGCCGGGTACTCGGCAGGCGACAGGCGTTGATCCTCCTCGGCGCCGCCGGCGCGACACTCGCCGCCGCCGGATCCGCCACCGCGAGTGCCACCACCTCCAGCCAGGGCGCACCCGAGATCTGCACGCTGGACTGCGTGGTCAAGCCGGAACAAATGGAGGGCCCGTACTTCGTCGACGAACGGCTCAACCGCTCCGATATCCGCAGTGAGCCGTCCACCGGGCAACTGGTTCCCGGCACCGCGCTGGCGATCAATTTCACCGTTCAGCAGATCCGTCAGCAGCAGTGCACGCCGCTACCGGGAGCCATGGTCGATCTCTGGCAGTGCGACGCGTTCGGGCTGTACTCCGACATTCCGTCCCAGGGAAGCCGTGGCCGCCGTTTCCTGCGCGGTTATCAGAACACCGACCAATCGGGAGCGGCCCGGTTCACCACCATTCTTCCGGGGTGGTACACGGGACGCACACTGCATATCCATGTCAAAATCCGCACCGTCGGCACGAACGGCAGGCCGTACGAGTTCACCTCGCAGCTCTACTTCACGCCCGAATTCGGCGCGGCCTATCTGCGGACCGACCCGTACCGGCGGAAAGGCCCGGCCGACACGACCAACAGCCGGGACGCCATCTACCGCAACGGCGGGGCACAGATGCTGCTGCGTCCCCAGCAGACCGGAAGCGGCTACACGGCCGACTTCGCGATCGGCCTCGACCTGTCGAACACCCAGGTCGGCCGTCCCGACTAGGGAAACCCCCAAAGGGTCCTCCCCGGCAAGTGCCGGGGAGGACCCTTTTCAGTGACGGGCTTTTTCTACGACAAGACAAACCCGGCGTGTCGCGAAAGCCACTTTCGGGACGCCAGACGTCCCGAAAGTGGCTTTCGCGACACCTT
>NZ_JBSZHF010000001.1:3183958-3217673 GCF_054166285.1 Amycolatopsis sp. TRM77291
CCCAGACGCCAGACGTCCCGAAAGTGGCTTTCGCGACACCTTACGCCTCAGACGCCGGCGATCTGCTGGATCCAGGGCCGGTACCGCGTGATGTTCGTGTACGCGGTCGTCGTCTGCCGGTCGCTCGTCGACGCGACGCCGACCTGACGGCCGGAGGCGAACATCGGGCCGCCCGAGTCCCCGCCGGCGGTGATGCCGTCGCCGCGGCGCGCGCACACCGCGATGCCGCCGTTGTAGTCACGGCAGGAGACCGACGTGACCGACACGTTGGCGACCTTCAGATAGCGGGACTGGCAGTTGATCTCCGAGCCGCACTGGCTGGTCGCGCCCCAGCCGTAGACCTGGACGGTCTGCCCGACCGAGACGTTGGCGGTGGTGCCCAGCGGCGAGTACGTGGCGTTCACCGGAGCGGTGAGCCGCACGATCGCGAGGTCGGCGCTCGGGTGCCGGGTGACGGTGGAGCCGGTGGCCATGGTGCCGCCGCTCTGCTGGTCGAGACTGCCGATCCGGAAGGTGAACGTACCGCTGCTGGCGACGCAGTGCTTCGCGGTCAAGATGTACTGCGGCGCGATGATCGTCGAGGTACAGGTCTGCCTGCCGTTGGCGAAGAGCCTGGCCGCCCACGGGCCGCTCGTCGCGTTCTGGCCGCCGATGATCATCGGCTGGACGTCGGAGGACGGTTCCGCGGCGGACGCCACGGGGGCGGTGACGCCGAGCAGCGCCGCGAAGGCGGTGCCGGCGATCAGGGCGAAGGAGCGCAGTCGCATGGTTCCGACTCATTTCTGCGGCCCGGGTTCGGCCGCGCGATGGGGACGGGTGTGCTGATTCTGGGGCGCCGCAAGAGGAACCTGACACCGACGAAAGTCGTGCAGTGGATACCTATCTCCACGCCGCGACGACCACTAAGTGGCGCTCTGGGTACCGGAAACGCCCGCCGGTTACGACGACCGGTGTCCGTCCACTTGAGACAGACGGCGGCATAACCCCAGGGACATAACCCGGCTCCGGGGCTTTCCGAAATCCGGGTCCGCCGCCAGAATCGCAGCATGACCACAGCACAGTGGACCCCGACCTACGGCGACCCCTTCGAGCCGGTGCCCTACCGCCCGGCGCGTGTGTCCGCGGAAGAATCGCTGGCCACCGCCGCCGAGTTGCGCCGCCGCATGGACACCCGCCGCACCGTGCGGATGTTCTCGACGGACCCCGTGCCCGAGCAGGTGGTGGTGGACGCCATCGCGGTGGCGGCGACGGCGCCCAGCGGCGCGCATCAGCAGCCGTGGACGTTCGTGCTCATCAGCGACGCCGAGACCAAACAGCGGATCCGGGAGGCCGCAGAGGAGGAAGAACGCGTTTCGTACGAGGGCAGGCTCGGCGAGGAGTGGTTGTCCGCCTTGCGCCCGCTCGGCACCGACGCCGTCAAGACCCATCTCACCGACGCCCCGTACCTCATAGTGGTCTTCCAGCAGCGCTACTTCCTGGACGAGGACGGCACCAAGCACAAGCACTACTACGTCGACGAGTCGGTGGGCATCGCCGTCGGCATGCTGCTCACTGCGCTGCACCTGTCCGGGCTGGCCGCGTTGACGCATACGCCGTCGCCGATGCGGTTCCTCGGCGAGCTGCTCGGGCGGCCGCAGAACGAGAAGGCGTTCGCCGTCATCCCCGTCGGTTATCCGGCGGACGACTGCGTGGTGCCGAACCTCGTGCGCAAGTCGATCGACCAGGTGCTGATCCGCCGGTGACCGTCGGCGCGGCCCGGGTGTGCGCGCACCCGGGCTGCGCGAAACACCCAGCAACACGCAGTCAAACTGCTCATTAGTGCAGTTTACTGCACACTTTGGCGCATCTCTTGACATATCCGGCGGCGATTGGACAAGGTCTGGGCACCGAAGGCGACACGAAGGAGTGTTCTTCATGGCCGACCTGCCCTCAGTCTCCCGGCGGACACTGTTCGGTGGCGCGCTCGCCGCCGGGGCGCTCGCCGCGATCCCGACGAGCGCGACCGCCGCGGAAGAGGCGGAAAGCGCGCCCCGCCGTCCCGGCCAGCGCAGCATGATCGGGGTCCCGTTCGAACGGCACCAGACCGTCCGGATCGCGCTCATCGGTCTCGGCAACCGCGGCATGTCCATGATCGGCGGGTGGAGCGCCGTACCGGGCGCTGTGGTCACCGCGGTCTGCGACATCCGCGCCGAGCGCGCGAAGGCCGCCGCGGACAAACTCGCCGCCGTCGGGCGCCCGCGCCCGGCCGAGTACGGCGGATCCGCCGACGCCTACCAGAAGATGCTCTCCCGCGACGACATCGACCTCGTCTACATCGCCACCCCGTGGGAGTTCCACTACCCGCAGGGCAAGGCCGCACTCCTGGCGGGCAAGCACGTCGGCGTCGAACTGCCCATCGCCACCGAGCTCGGCCAGCTGTGGGATCTCGTCAACACCAGTGAGCAGACCCGCAAACACCTGTTCCTCGCCGAGAACTGCAGTTACGGCCGCAACGAGCTGGCGATCCTCAAGATGGCGCACGCGGGTGTCTTCGGCGAGGTCACCAACGGACACGGCGGCTACCTGCACGACCTGCGCGAACTGCTGTTCTCCGACACGTACTACACCGACGCGTGGCGCCGGAAATGGCATACCCGCAGCACCGCGAGTTTCTACCCGATGCACGGTCTCGCGCCGATCGCGGCCTGCATGGACGTCAACCGAGGTGACCGGTTCGCCACGCTGCGCGCCACGGCGACCGAGCCGAAGGGGCTCGCCGACTACCGGAAACGCCATATGCCGCCGGGTCATCCGTCGTGGAAGGAGACCTACATCAACGGCGACCTGGTGACCTGCCTGATCGAGACCGAGCAGGGGCGGATCATCCGGGCCGAGCACGACGTCAGCTCGCCGCGTCCGTACAGCCGCATCAACAGCCTCGCCGGCAGCCGCGGCATCGTGGAGGACTACCCCGCCCGCATCTACGTCGAGCCCGACCACAGCGGCCACGCGTGGAAGGACTTCGGCCCGTATCGCGAGCGTCACGACCACTGGCTGTGGAAGAAGCTCAAGGACGACCCGAATCTCGGCGGGCACGGCGGCATGGACTACGTGCTGCAGTGGCGGATCGTGCAGCAGATGCGCGCCGGACTGGTGCCGGACATCGACGTCTACGACTCGGCGGCCTGGTGCTCCCCCGTGCCGTTGAGCGTGGTCTCCCTCGCTCGCGGCGGGAAGCCGGTCGCGGTGCCGGACTTCACGCGCGGCGGCTGGACGAAGCCGCGAGCGGGGCTGGACTCACAGCCTTCGGAGATGCCCGGCTAGGACTCGCGGCCCGGGAGCGGACGCTCATGTCGCGAAAGCCACATTCGGGACGCGAAAGCCACTTTCGGGACGTCAGACGTCCCGAAAGTGGCTTTCGCGACACCTTTGACCTGCCCGGCTAGGACGTCGAATAGCGAGGCACGACCCGGTAGACGCGGAGGTCCTTCGGGGTCCCCTTGGCGCGGAAACTCCGGCGCGGTCGCACGATGACCGCGCCGGGGTCCAGCTCGTCGACGACGCTTCCGCTGGCCAGCACCTCGTCGCCGTCGGCGGCGGCCATGATGCGGGCGGCGATGTTCACGTCGACGCCGAGGTAGTCGTCGCCGACCCGCCGCGGATTCCCCCGGTGGAGCCCCGCGCGCAGGTGCGGGAGATAGCCCTCGGCCTTGATCACACTGACGGCGGAGCACGTCTCGTAGGCGGCGTTCACCGCCTCGCCCGGGTCGGCGAACACGGCCATCACGCCGTCGCCGAGTCCCTTTACGATGCTGCCGCGATGCCCGGTGACGACCGATTCGGTCACCTCGGCGACCGAACGCAGCAGCTCCAGCACGCGCTCGTCCCCCGCCTGCAACGCCCAGGTCGAGAAGCCGACCAGATCGGTGAACAGCACCGTGATCCCGTCCGCGGACACCGGCGGCGCACCCGACCGGCGGACGGCCTGCCAGGCCTGTACGGCGGCCAGCCCCAGCTCGCGGGTCGCACTGGGCCGGTCCGCGCCCGCCTCGGCGAGCAGCCGGGCGAGCCGGTCGGACGAGCGGCCCGTCGACGGCGCCAGCGGGTCACCCGGGACCAGCCTGCGGAGGAACCGCGCGCCGCGCACCAGTTCGCCGCGCTGATCCGTCGCGCGCAGGAACCTGCGGGTGCGGCGGTGCCACGGCTCGGGTCGTTCGGTCACGATCAAGACACTAGCCCGCGCACCCCCGGGCCTTCGCACCTGTCACCGAGGTGACAAGAACACGGACGGTATTTCCCCTTTCCTTCTCCGTATGACAATTCACGAACTCGCCATTTCCCCTACACGTGACAAGATCGAAGCGTAAAGAAAAGGCGAGAGATCTTTTCCTTTCCTCGTTGGTGACTTTCCACCTACATTCGGCTTCGAGCCCATTCAACGACGAAAGGACCAGACATGACGAAAACCCTCGTACGGAAGGGTGTTCGGCGGTTCTGCGCGGCCGGGATCGCGGCCGCGGTCGCCGGGACGGTCATGCTCGCCGCGGCGGGAACCGCTGCCGCCGTCGAAAAGAATCTCACGTACAAGGGCGGCTTCCCCATCATCGGCGACCAGAAGGTGGCGGTGGTCGTGAAGGCGGAAATCCCGGCGGCCGCGAAAGCCGGGGAGCCGGTTTCGGTGCCGTTCACCCTCGACGTCGACGCCGGTCAGGCCGCGGGCGACGGGCTCCGGCTCGTCGGCGCCAAGAAGCTCTCCGGCACGATCAGCTCGAAGGTGAACATCGCGCTCGGGGAGCAGAAGATCTCGATCCCCATCGAGCTGCCGATCCCGGACACCGAGGTACCCGCCGAAGGACCGCTGAAGTTCACCGCGGAGGGCAAGGTCGACTTCACCGTCCCCGCGGGCACCCCCGCCGGTGAGGCGACCAGCAGCGTGGACGCCGCGGCGACCTCGCATATCGTCACCGACAGCTCGCTCGGCGAGTTCGACGTCCAGCTCGCGCTCGACCCGCCCGACCAGGACGCCGTCCTCGGCAAGACGACCATCAGCTGATCCCCGCGTCTTTCCCCCGGCTCGGCGAGCCGGGGGAAAGACGCGTCTTGACCTCCAGCGCACTGGAGGTCGCAAGCTGTCGATCATGTGGATTTGCGACAGGTGCGGTATCGAACATCCAGCCACCCCCGAGCCACCCCGATGCGTGCTAGACCGCGGCGAAGTCGGCATCGAGGAAGCCGGCGACCTCGGCGCGCACACCGGACGCTGGTGGACGCACGAGGAACTGATCTCCGTACCGCACCGGACCGTGTACCGCGATCACGGCCGCGGCCTGCACAGCATCAAACGGGAGCCGAACTTCGCGATCGGGCACTGGTCGTTCATCGCGGTGACCCCGGCGGGCACCCTGCTGTGGGATCCGCCGTCCTGGTTGGACACCGAGGTGCTCGACGTCGTGCGCGGGCTCGGCGACGTCACCGTGATCGCCACCAGCCACCCGCACATGTTCGGCGCGCAGCTCGGCTGGAGCCGCGCGCTGGGCGGGGTCCCGGTACTGGTCAACGAACGCAACCGCGAATGGCTGCCCGCCCCCGACCCGGCGTTCGAGTTCTGGGACGAGCACGTGGAACCCTTGCCCGGCCTCGAACTGATCCGGCTCGGCGGGCATATGCGCGGCAGCGCCGTGGCCAGGACGCCGGACGGCAGCATCCTGGCCGGGGACACGATCTCGGGCGGGCTCGCGCCGGACTGGGTGTCGTTCCAGCGCAACTTCCCCAAGCACGTCCCGCTTTCGGCGGCCGTGGTCCGGCGGATCGTCGACCGGCTCGATGAATTCGCCTACGACCGCCTCTACACCCTCGGCGGTGACACCATCGACCGGGACGCCCGCGCGGTGGTCCGCCGAAGCGCCGAAACCCATATCCGGTGGGTGAACGGCGACTTCGACCACCTCACTTGATCGCGCGTTTGTCCTTCCCGCGGAAGGTCAGCGCGATGACACCCGCCATCGCCATGAAGAACGCCACGGCCCACATCCCGGCGCGGAAACTCCCGGTCAGCCCCTGCAACCAGCCGGTGAGGTAGGGGCCGACGAAGCCCGACAGGTTGCCGAAGGAGTTGATCAGGCCGATCCCGGCGGCGGCGCCGACCCCGGTCAGGAAGGCGTTGGGCAGCTGCCAGAACACCGGGATCGCGGTGAACACGCCGACCGCGCAGAGGGTCACCGCGATCATCACCCACAGCGGCGAGCCGAGATACAGCGCGCCCGCGATGGCGACCGCGCCGACGAACGCGGCGATGGCGACATGCCCGGCCCGTTCGCCGGTGCGGTCGGAATGGCGGGCCCACAACACCATGGCGACGGCCGCCACGGCGTACGGGATCGCCGTGATGAGCCCGATCTCCACGATGCTGTAGTTGGTCTGGAACTGTTCCTGGAAGCCCTTGATCACCTGCGGGAGGAAGAACGCGAGCACGTAGAGACCGAAGATGATCCCGAAGTAGACGGCGCTCAGCGCGAGCACGCGCGGGTCGGTCAGCGCCGACCGGGTGCTCACCTCCTTGCCGACCTCACGGACGTCTTCCGCGTCGATGGCCGACTGCAACGCCGTGCGCTCCCCCGGGGTCAGCCACTTCGCGTCCTTCGGCTTGCTCGGCAGCAGGAAGAACACCGCCACCCCGAGCAGGATCGACGGCACACCTTCGGCGAAGAACATGAAGCGCCAGCCGGCGTCGAAGCCGAGGACACCGTCGCCGTGCTTGATCAGCAGGGAGGAGACCGGGCTGCCGATGACCGACGAGAGCGGCACCGCGAGGAAGAACAGCGCGACGATCTTGGCTCGCTGCTTACGCGGGAACCAGTAGGTCAGGTACAGGATGATGCCGGGGAAGAACCCGGCCTCGGCGATCCCGAGCAGCACCCGGACGATGTAGAAGCTGACCTCGCCCTGGATGAACGCGGTGGCCGAGGCGACGATGCCCCAGGTGACCATGATCCGCGCGATCCAGATCCGGGCGCCGACCTTGTGCAGGATCACGTTGCTGGGCACTTCGAAGAAGAAGTACCCGACGAAGAACAGGCCCGCGCCGAGCCCGTAGGCGGCCGAGCTGATGCCGAGGTCCGCGTTCATGGTGAGCGCCGCGAACCCGACGTTGACCCGGTCCAGATAGTTGAGCAGATAGAGCAGCCCGAGTAACGGGACCAGCCGGATCATCGCCTTGCGCACCGCCGGGGCGGTGGACACCTCTGCCGTCTGTTCGTCCATCCGCGGGAGTGTAGAGGGCGATCAGAACAGCGGAGGCAGGAACGCACCGAAGTTTCCGCCGGCGGCCCGATCGGCCGGATCCGGATCCACCTGGACCGTGTCGGGGTTCCGCGGGTCGTAGGTGACCTTCACCGTCGAGCCGCGGGCGGGGGCCTGCAGCGGCGGGGTGATCATCCTGGTCACGACGGTCCGCTCGCCGCCGTCCGTGGGGAACCGGACCCGCACGGTGAACCGCGGATTCCCCATCACCCAGACGTTCGTGAACTCGACGCCGAGCACCTCTCCGATCACCTGCCTGCCGGTCTGAGCGAGTGCCTGCGCGCGGTCGTCCGCCTCCGCCTTGGTGACGAACGCCCGTCCCAGCACCATGATCATGACCAGCGCGGTCACCCCGGCCACCGCCGGGACGAGATACGGCTCGTAGTAGACGATCCAGTCCACTTCGGTCCACGGTTCGGACGGCAGCCGCTTCCCCACCGCCTCGGGCGGTGTCCAGGACGGGATCGCGGCGCCGCTGCCCAGCGCGATGCCGAGTGACGCGGCGAGACTGCTCGCCCGGAAGCCGACACCCATGCCTCGCAACGACATCCCACCGCCCCACAGCATCGCGAACCCGAGTGACGAGGCCACCGTGATCGAGACGCTGAAGAACAGGACGAGCGAAACCGCCGGGCCCGCGTCGGGCCCCCACGCGTCGACGCGGTTCAGCGACATCAACCGGAAGCCGTCCAGCAGCCCGAGTGCGCCCGACCAGCCGACCGCCGCCCAGGCGAGCGTCGTCGGCACGCCGAGCAGCCACAGGCGCAGGCCGGGGCGGCGGTTCTGCCGGGGGTCTCCCGGCAGGCCGAACTCGAAGGTTCCGAACATCGTCTGCCGCCTAACCGATCGGGCCGAACACGGCGACCTTCGACGGGTCGGCGGGGTCGACGCGGGCTTCGTGACGGGTGCCGGGCGCGTACTGCTGGATCGTCGCCAGCGGCGCGATCAGCCGCGTCACGGTCCGGTACGTGGTGCCGTCGGCGCGGGTGACCTCGAGCATCGCGGTGTACTGCGCCTGCCCGGCGATCTTCCGGCCGGTCGGCTCCAGCTCGCGGACCACCAGGGTGGCGGGCTCGCAGGTGTCGTACAGGCGCCGCAGTTCGGTGCCGTAGGCCTGGAGTTCCTGCTGCTGACGCAGTTGCTCGTCCATCGGCAGGGCCAGGAACGCCGCCATGTCCGGGTCGGCGTTCAGGCTCCGGAAGGCCTGCGCGGCCAGCTGCGGCGTCGGCAGCTGCGGGGTGATGTCGTGGCCCTGCGCGGCGGCCGCCTGCCGGAACTGCTCCGCGTGACGCTGGAAGTCCTGCGCGCCCCGTGCCATGCCCTGCTGCGTCGCGTCGTTGATCTTGTCGCGGATCTTCTTGAACATCGGGTGCCGCCTTTCGCCGTGTCGTTCGTGCTGGACACAGCTTCGGCGGACCGGTCCGCTACCGAACCCAGGTTTTCCCGTCGTCGGTCGCGTCGAGGCAGGTCAGCGCCGCCCAGAAGGCCGGCGAGGCAGCCGGTTCCGGCTTCTCACGCCAGCGGGCGAGCCGGGATCGCTGCCAGGCGCACAGTTCGGAGACCGGGTCTTCCCCGGCGAGCGCGGTGTCGACGGCGATGACGAGATCGGACATCGGGTCCGAACCCGGCACGGCGGCGGAAGTCGGCAGCGCCCAGACCGTGGCGGCGACCAGTCCCGCTCCGGCGGCGACGGCGGCGAGCAGCACGCCGAACGGTTCGGCCAGGCCGAAATCGCTCGCGCTGGCGCAGCCGATCAGCGCCACCCGTGCGGGCATGGTGTCCATTTCGGACAGTGCGAGGTCGGCGGCGGTGAACGGCCGGTGCGCGCCGATCGGCGCGGCCGTGCCGGGAAGATCGGCGGAACAGGACAGATGGAGCGCGGTCTGCGCGCCGTACTCGTCGCGGACGCGGCTGACGTGCCCGACGAACACCAGCCGGGAACAGGGGCCTGCCAGGAGTTCGGCGAGCAGACGGCGGTCGGTGTCGGTGCGGCGGACCAGATCGAGCCCTCGTCCGGCGGCGGGCAGGACCGGGCCTTCGGCGAGCCGCTCGTCGAGATGACGGATCAGCGGCGACGTCTCGTCCTGTTTGCCCAGCACGGAACCCAGCTCGCCGAACGCGCTCTGGCCGGGGATCCGCGGGTCGAGCAGGTAGATCGGCGGGCCGTCGGCGGCGAGTGGACGGCGCGGGATCGCGGCGGGGGCGAGCAGCGAGACGTCGGCGACGTCGAGAACGCGCTCGTCACCGTCGAAACAGAGGCCGATCTCGTCGATCTCCAGCACGCGACCTGCCCGCCGGTCGGGCAGGGCCAGTAGTCCCCACGGGACACCGGCCAGGCTCGGAGACGGCTGGATCCGCAGGAGCGGGCGGGTTTCGGCGCGCCGGAGCCTCTCGACGAGGTCCGCGGGCAGAAGGTTGAGAGCGAGGGCGCGCGCAAGACGTTGTTCACCGGCGAAGCTGCCGAAGGCGTCTTCGCTCAGCGAACGCCGGACGGCGTCGGCCACGCTCTCGCCTTCGCGCGGTGTGGGAGACGCGGCGTCCAGGCACTGGCGAGCGGTCGCGACCAGCGCGAATTCGATCGGATGGGTGTGGACGGTGTCGAGGTCCTCGGTGGTCCGCCAGGTGAGGAAGGTGTGGCCGGCGTCGGCGTACCGCAGGAGGAACGTCTCGCGCCCGGGCTTCGCGGACGGCCAGGTCTCGACGGTTCCGGTGACCGCGTGCGGCAACCGATATCGCTCGGCGGCGAGCCGGAGCCACGGGTCCAGCTCCATGTGCGACGAGGGTGACCAGCGCAGCGCGGGTGGCGGGGCGAGCCGCAGCGGAAGCGACGACGTCACGGAACCCAGCGCCGCCAACGGAAGCCCTTCGGCGACCGGGCCCACTTCGAGAGCGGGCAGTCCGCCGGTGAGGTCGAGCGAACGCCCCTCCACGCCCGTGTACGCCCCGACGGCGCAGGTGCGTTCGATCAGCTCGGCCGCCAGCCTCGTCTCCTGGAGCCGCGCCAGCAGCGCCATCAGCAGTTCGGTCGCGGGCCCGGCGACGTCGCGGGCCCAGGCCGTGCGTGCCCGCGGCGAGGTGAACTCGAACCGGTACTCCGCCGCCGCGAGCGCCAGCGGGAGCAGCAGGTCCAGCACGGCCGGGAGGTCTTCGCCGTGCGCGAAGCCGATCGTGGCAGCGACGAAATCCGTGTGCAGGCGGTCCGACCAGTCCCCCGACGTCCGCGCCGACTCCCGGGCGCGGTTCACGCGCTCCCCCGCCGTCGCCCAATCGCCTTCGGCCATCGCGCACCGGGCCAGCGCCACGTCGAGACGCCGCAGGCCCGGAACGTCGGCGTTGGCCGTCCAGATCTTTCCCGCGTGCTCGAACTGCTCCCTGGCCTGCGCGACGTCACCCGCCATCAGCAGCAGGGCGCCCAGCGCGTGGCTCGCCTCCGCGACATCGCCGTTCAGGCCCGCGTCCACGAGTTGGTCGCGGGCGGCGACGATCGTGGCGACCGCTCCGGGGAAGTCACCGGCGAAGGCACGGTCGGCGGCGAGCTCGATGCTCGCCCTGGCGGCCAAGGGACGGCCTTCGTGCTGCGCGCTCAGCCGCAGCAGATCCGCGCGCGCGTCGGCGTCTTCGCCACCCGCCTGCCGGACGCGGGCCCGCTCGGCTCGTGCCATCGCCTGCAGCGCCGCCACCTGCCCGCGGACCTCGTCGATGTCCGCGATGGCGTCCAGCGCCGTCAGGATCTCCTCGATCGCGGCCCGCGCGCCCGCCATGTCCCCGGCGGCGATCTGGACGCGCACGTCGAAGATCCGCAGCTCCAGTTCGTCCGCGCCGTGCACGTCGAGCAGCTCGGGCGGGTACTGGTCCGGCCCCTCGTCCTTGCGCAGCGCCGCCCGGCGGCGTTGCCCGGCGATCAGCTCACGAGCCTTGGCGACGTCGCCTTCCTCCGTACACAAGGAGATGAGCACGCGCTCGGCGACCTCCCGGGAGCCTTCGATCATCCGGAGTTCGGCGTACTGTCCATAGTGGACGATGGCGGTGGTGCTCACCTTGAACGCCTGGAGTACGGCTTCGGCGCACTGGCGGGCGTTGCGCAGGTCACCGGCGGAATAGCAGACGGTGGCCAGATCGCTGACCGCGGCGAGGTCCAGGTCCGTGCGGTCGAGCCGCTGCGCGATCTCCCGCATCTTGCCGTACGTCCGGTGCGCGCCGGCGACGTCGCGGGTGACGGCGAGCCGTTTGGCCTTGTCCTGGAGTTCGATCGCGTCGACGAGCAGCTTCCGGTACTGGCGTTCGGACAGCGAGCAGGCGGGCAGCTCGCCGTACGGTGCCGGGTCGAGCCCGAAATGCCGCGCGACACAACGACAGTTGTAGCCATGCGAGGTCGCCGGACCCAGTTCGGGCGGAAGCGGCCGGTCCGGCCGGTTCCGGGGCGGTGGCATGCCGACGAGCACGTCAGAACTCCTCGTCGGCGGAAGCGGCCGCCGCCCGTTCGGCGAGTGTCCTGGCCGCCGCCGGGCGAGCCCGGACGAACGCGACCACCTCCGCGCGGTCTTCCGCCGTGGTCCCGGCGACGCCCTCGTCCGCGACGCCGACGGCGACCACGATCTGTCCACTATGGATACCGGCGGCGAGCCTCGTCGCGGTTTCGTCCAGCTCCGCCGTGCCGGAGAACCGCCCCGCGCCCAGTTCCAGCGGCACCTCCGCGAACGGCTCGCCCGCGTGACTCGCGAACGCCGTGATGGCCGCGGCGGCGAACGCGCCCGCGACGACGACTTCGAGTCTCGTGGCGGCCGCGGCCGCGACGATCCGCCAGGTCACCGTGTCCTCACCGGCGTCCAGGATCCCCGGTGGCACGCGCGCCCAGTCGACACTCGCGCGTCCGATCGCCAGCACCCCTTCGCCGGGTGCGAGCGGATCGAGCCCAGCGGCCAGCGCATACGCGCGTTGGCCGGGTGTCGCCGTTTCCAGGCGTGCCGACACTTCGGCCGCCGCTTCGGCTCGCACGACGTCGTCCTGATCGTCGAACCAGGCGGCGAGACGGGCGCACAGTCCCCGGACTTCCTCCGCGACCGGCGGAGCCGCCGCCAGGAGGGCGCCGTCCGCGGTCGCCGCGTCGAACAGCTCGGCCGGGGACGCCTCGAACCCGTCGAGAAGACCTTCGGCCAGGTCCTCGACGTCGGCCGTCGCGACCGCCGTTTCAAGGTCCAGCAACGCCGGGTCCAGCGAAGGGATCCCGAGCGACGGGCCGGCGGGCCACCAGCGACGGAGCCACAGCAGCAAGGCGAGCCTGCCGAGTTCCGGCCGTGCGGCGACTTCCGCTTGACCTTGGCCGAGTGCGAGGAGAGTGGCTTCCGCGCCGACCAGCCGCGTCAGCCACGGTTCGGCGGCCCCGGCGTCGGTGAGTTCGACGTGCATCGTGGCGGTCCGGCCGGCGAGGAGATCGGCCAGGGCGAAGCGGATGAGCGCTCCGTCGGCCGCGATGACGGGTGTGTGCACCGGATGCGTCACGACACGGCCTCCAGATCCGGCAGTCGGGCCATGAGCGCGCGCCGCACCTTCGTCCGCAGATCCAGCGAGGTGGAACGGACCACTCCGGTGACGAGGTCGCGTACGTCGGCGGCATCGGCTGGAAGGTCGCCTCGGACGTCGAAGCCGTGCAGCCGGACCCAAAGCCTGCCTAGGAAGTGCTTGGCGAACTCGCGAAGATCGCGCAGGAGTTCGGCGTCGGGCCGCGGAGTGAGCGGCGTGGCACCGGCCAGGGCTCGGCGAGCGTGCAGGACGTACCCCTCCCGGGCGACTTGCGCGTTGAGCTGCCGCGCGAATTCGGGAACACCGGCGGGAGCCGCGCCGTCGAGCGGCCGCAGCGCGGGCGCGAGGACGACGCCGAGCGCGAAACACGCGGCCAGCGCGGGTGAACCGAGCCCGAATCCGGCGGCGACCCTGGTGAGTTCGTCGTCGACGAGGTCTTCGACGGAAACCCGCTCGTCCGGGGGAAGGCGGCGCAGAGTCGCGCGTACCCGCCGCTCGACGCTGCGCTCCAGGAGTTCGGTGCCGGTTTCGCCACTCCGGTTCAGTGGCGGGACGGCGGTGCGATCCCCGCGCTGCAGACCGAGATCCGGTGCGCGCAGCCCGGAAATCCCTTGGACGACTTCGCTCAGGGCACGGGCTCCGCCCGGCTCCCGCAGCGTCAGCCCGAGAGCGTGCCCGGCGGCCGAATCGGCGAGAGCACGCCAGGCGGGGTCGGAAATCCCGTCGACGAACGCCCGGAGTGCGGTGATGTCCTGCGATACGGCGGTTTCGGCGTGCCAGCGGCGCCGCAGTTCGGCGGTCAGCCCGGCCGAGTGCCGAGGATCCGAGAGATAGGCGGTGAGCTGATCGACGCCCACCGCGCCGCCCTCACCGTGCAGATCCCGCAACGCCGCCGCGGCCGTCTCCGCCGCGTCCGGACCCGGCGAGCCGAAACCCGTCGCCAGCTCGTAAGCCAGCGGGAAACACACGTCCTGGACGTTGCCCGCCGTGATACGCAGAGCGCGGCGCTGCCGTTTGAGGTGGGTGAACCACGCGGCCGTCGCGCGCAGCCTGTCCGCGTCGGCCAGCAGCGTTTCCGTCAACTCGGCCACCGCGACCGGGTCCAGCACCGGACGGCCGAGCCGGGGCCGCGCCGCGGTGCGGATAACCAGCGGGTCGATGATCTTCTTGATCGTCCGGGTCAGCGGGCCGCCGTCGGCCGACGACAGGACCTCCACACCGGGGATGCGCGCCCATGCCTGCGCGAGAACGGCCGACCGCAGCCGGGACTCGCCCGATCCCGTCGTCAATCGCCCTCCCCACGCTCCGGCCGCAACTCTATCCGAGCCGACCGTTCGGCCTAACTTTCGTCCGTTCTGCACATACTTTCGTTGACTTCAAGCGAAAGTCCTCTTAGGTTCAGCGTCGTCACAGAGGTGCTCCGCCGCCGACCCGAGGAGCAACGATGCTTCCGTCCGTCCGCAAGCGCTTCAGCCGGTCCATCGTCGCCTCGCTGGCGCTGGTCACGGCAGTGTCCGGGCTGGTGACAGCCCCGGCAGAAGCGGCCATCCCACCCCAGCAACCCGGTGTCACGCTCCGCACGTACGACCTGCAACGCGAGCTCACCAAGCTCTGCGCGATCAAATCCGGCCAGACACCCAACGTCGACAAGCTGATGCCGACGATCAACTGGACCGCCACCGCCGACTTCGGGCTCAACGAGCAGTTCGTCTCCGAGGTCATCGGCAACATCAACATCGCCACCGCCGGGCAGTACGAATTCCGGCTCACCAGCGACGACGGCTCCCGGCTCCGGATCGACGGCCAGACGGTGATCAACCACGACGGCCTGCACGGCTCGACCCCCGCGACCGGTTCGGTCCAGCTGGGCACCGGGTACCACGCGCTGCGGATCGACCATTTCGACAACCTCCACGACCAGCAGGTCACCCTCGAATGGCGGCCACCGGGCGCGGCGGACTTCGCGCTGGTGCCGAATTCGGTGCTCAGCACCGACGCGGACGTCGTCCGGGTGACCTCGCCGGGGCGCAAGGAATGTGAGGGGGCGACGGATTCGCCCGGTGACGGCCTGCCACTGAACGGCGTCCACCCCGGTTTCACGCTGACGAATCTGCGTCCCGAGGGATTCCAGCCGCAGGTCACCGGCATGGATTGGCTGCCGGACGGGCGGCTCGCCATCGCGACGTGGGGCGGATCCGACAAGGTCCTCGGCGAGGTCCACCTGCTGAGCAACGTCAGCGGGAACACCGACCCGAGCAAGGTCCGCACCCAGCGCGTCGCCAGCGGGCTGAAGGAACCCATGGGCGTCAAGTACGTCGACGGCAAGCTGTATGTGTCGGAGAAGACGCGGCTCGTCGAACTGAACGACACCAACGGCGACGGCGTGACCGACGACTACCGCACCGTGGCCACCTGGCCGTTCGGCGGCAACTTCCACGAGTTCGCGTTCGGCCTGCTGTACAAGGACGGCTTCTTCTACGCCAACCTTTCCGTGTCCATCAACTACGGCGGCGCCACGACCGATCCGCAGCCCGCGCCGAACCGCGGCACCACGATCAAGGTGGAAAAGGCCACCGGCAAGGTTTCCTACATCGCCGGCGGGCTCCGCACCCCGCACGGCATCGGCTGGGGACCGGAAGGCGACGTCTTCGTCACGGACAACCAGGGCGGCTGGCTGCCGGCGAACAAGCTGGTGCGGGTCAAGCAGGACCGGTTCTTCAACCACTACACCAATCCCCCGGGCCCGTTCGACTCGAAGCCGGTCACCGCGCCGGTGTTGTGGTTGCCGCACAACGAGATCGCGAACTCGCCGAGCAACATGGTCATGCTGTCGCAGGGCCCGTTCGCCGGGCAGATGGTGTACGGCGACGTGACCTACGGCGGGCTTCAGCGAGCGTTCCTGGAGAAGGTCAACGGCGAGTACCAGGGCGCCGTCTTCCGCCTCACGCAAGGACTCGAGTCCGGTGTCAGCCGGATCAGCCTCGGCCCCGACGGCGCGATCTACACCGGCGGGATCGACGGCGGCGGTAACTGGGGCCAGCCCGGCAAACTCGCCTACGGCCTCCAGAAGGTGACGCCCAACGGGACGAACGCCTTCGACATCCGCGCCATGCGAGCCGTCGCGGGCGGGTTCGAACTGGAGTACACCCAGCCGCTGTCGGCCGAGACCGCGCAGAACCTCGCGGCGAAGTACCAGGCCCAGCAATGGCGCTACCAGCCGACCTCCGCATACGGCGGACCGAAGATCGACGAGCAGACCCTGTCCGTCACGTCCGCGAGCCTCTCGGCCGACCGCAAGAAGGTCACGCTGCAGATGTCGGGACTGAAGGCGGGGCACGTGGTCCACGTGCGGTCGCCGCGTCCGTTCGCGGCGGAGTCCGGTGCGGCACTGTGGAGCACCGAAGCCTGGTACACGTTGAACTCGCTGGTCGGTGGACCCGCGGCGAGCACCACCTACGAGGCCGAGCGGGCCGCGCTGAGCGGTGGCGCCGGGACGAACACGAACCACGCCGGCTACACGGGCACCGGGTTCGTCGACGGCTACTGGAACCAGGGCGCTGCCACGACGTTCACCGTGAACGCGCCGAAGTCCGGCGCCTACAACGCGGCCTTGCGCTACTCGAACGGCCCGGATCCGGCGCCGGGGACCAAATCGGTGACCGTCTACGTCAACGGGACGAAGGTGAAACAGGTCCGGCTCGCCAGTACCGGCAACTGGGACACCTGGAACACGCAACCCGAGACGCTGAACCTGAAAGCCGGCGCGAACACGATCTCCTACCGTTACGACACGGGCGACGCGGGCAACGTCAATCTCGACAGTCTCACCCTGACCGAGTCGCGGCGGATCCAGTTGTTCAAGGGCACCGATCTGAACGCGTGGGAGAAACGCGCGGGCGGTGCCGCGACCTGGCCGGTGACCGGCGGTGCGATGGAGTCGAACGGCGGGGACATCCGCACGAAACAGCAGTTCGGTGATTTCCGGCTGCACGTCGAGTGGAACGAGCCGAACTATCCGCCCGAGGTCACCGGACAGGCCAGGGGCAACAGCGGCGTCTACCTCCAGGAACGCTACGAGCTGCAGGTGCTCGAATCCTTCGGGGACACCACACTCGCCAACAACGAAGCGGGCGCGATCTACTCGAAGAAGGCGCCTGACCGGAACATGGCGACGGCTCCCGGAACCTGGCAGACCTACGACGTCACCTTCCGGGCCGCTCGGTTCGACGGTGCCGGGAACAAGACCGACAACGCCAGGGTGACCGTGGTCTGGAACGGCGTCGTCGTCCACAACGACGTGGCGATCGACGGCGGGACGGGCGACAGCATCCCGGAGAGCTCGGCACCGGGCGCCATCCGGCTGCAGGATCACGGGGATCCCGGCGAGAACCCGCGGTTCCGCAACATCTGGATCGAGCCCATCGGCTAGGACGTCCTGATCCGTGAAGGCCTCCTTCCCTACCCTCACGGTAGGGAAGGAGGCCTTCACGGACGTGCGCGGATGGCGCTATCGCGTGACTGAACGGACAACACCCGCTGGACCTCGTGAGTGATCGGGTCGTCGGAACGAACCGGATCACTCACGACCCACCCGCCTCAGCGGCGGCAGGGGCCGAGGTCCACTCCGCCGGTGGTCTGCCCGGCGATGACCGGAATCGGTGTCGCGGAAGCGAAATCGGCCGCGTCGCGGTGCCAGCATTCACGGTCGGTGTAGTACCTGATCTTGACCTTCTCCGTGGTGAGGCCGTTGACGGTGTACTGCCCGTTCGAATCCGGCGTGGTCCAGTCGACGATGTCTCCGGTGCGCGCGTTGTAGGTGTACACGTACCCGAAGGTGGGCTTGCCGTCCGTGCCGAGGATCCGTCCGGTGACCGAGCCGTTCGGCACGAGCGCGGCGTTCTCGGTCACCGTCGCGCCGGGCCGCACCTGCACCGGACGGGCGGCGAACCGGTCCGCGGCTCCTCCCGACCACTGCCACGCGTAGTCGCCTCGGGACGACGCGAACTCGAGCGGCCACTTGTACGGTCCGAGACCCTTGATCGTGTAGGTCCCGTCGCTCCGGCTGCAGTTGACGTCGAAGCGGAAGCCGATCCGGGGGTCGACCGCGTACGGATAGACGCAGACGCCGCCCACCGGAGCCGCCGTGGCGCGATCGGTGACCTTGCCGGTGATCGTCCCGGCGGGATCCATCCTGATGTCCGGCGTCGTGGCCACCTTGCCGAGTTCGGCGGTGACCGTGCGGGCCTGCCCGATGTCGCCGGTGCCGCCGTCCGTCCCGGCCCACTGCATGCCGTAACGCTCGTCCAGCGACTTGACCAGCAGCTTGTACGCGCCGGGCTCGATCGGCCCGATCACCAGCTTCCCGTTGTCGTCGCTGCAGTGGTACAGGTAGTCGGCGTCGAGGACACCGACGACCGGAAGGGCGTAGGTGTCGACGCAGACCCGCGCCAGCGGCGCCTTGGTCTTCGCGTCCCGCACGGTGGTGACGATCGAAGCGGCGGGTTTCATCGACGCCCGGAATTCGGTGGTCTCTCCCGGGGTCAGGTTCACCCGCTCCCAGTTCACCGGCTGGTAGGAACCGTCCGGCCCCCAGACGCTCAGCGAGTAGTAGCCGAACGGCGGCATGTCCTCGTAGAGCATGACGCCGTCCGCGCCGGCGCATTTCCGCAGTTGCGGCGGATGCCCTTGTTCGACCTGCGAGCACGCACCCGCGATGGGCGCACCGGTCTTCTCGTCGGTCGCGACCACCCGGAGCTTTCCGTACGGTGCGATGGCCTCGTCGACGACGGCGACCTGGTCATCGGCGACGGTGAAGGTCTCCGCCTCCGGGAAACTCGCCTTCTGCCGGATCCATTGCGTGCGATCGCCGTAGGTGATCGCCATCGTGTAGGTGTCCGCCTTCACGCCGCTGAACGAGTACGTGCCGTCCGCCGCGGTGAGGACCGTCGACCACCACCGCTGGTTCTGGTCGGTGAGGCTCACCGACGCCCCCGCGGCGGGCTTTCCCTGGTCGGTGATCTGCCCGCGAACGGTGGCCGTGCCCTTCCGCAACCCGAAGTCCAGTCCGTGCGGCAGGTCCAGCACCTCTGCGGCGAGCGCGCTTCCCTTGTTGTAGGCCCAAAGTTCGGCGTATCCGGCGGCGGTCGCGCGTGCCTTGTACTTGCCGGGAACGACGCCGGGGATCTCGTAGCGGCCGTCCGTGCCCGCGCACCCCGAACCCGTCTCCTTCAGGTCGAGATCGAACAGCGTCACGCAGGCTCCGGCGATCGGCTCTCCGGAGTCCGCGGCTTTGACCACCCCGGACACGACTCCTTCGACGGCGACGGCCGGACCGGTCGTCAGCAGGGCCGCGATCGGTATGGCGGCGGCAAGGAACAGTGCTCTCTTCATCGGAAGCTCCCCTCAGTGTCGCGCCAACGATGGCGCCGGGGAGCCGCGGTGTCTGCGTCATCTGACACAGACACCGCTCAGGCCGCCTCCGCCGCGAGGACCTCACGGGCGACGAGGACGCCACCGACGAAGCCCACCGGCATCACGATCAGCGCGGCGAACGGGATCAGGCACAGCAGCGACACGGGAAGCCCCAGCCCGAGGGCGAGCGCGCGGTGCCGTCGCAGCAGCGGCCGCCGCTGCTTCAAGCCCATCCCGCGCCGGTAGAACGGCACGGCGATCAGCTCCAGCGCGAGGAACCACGCCGTCACCAAGGCCAGCAGGACCGGCACGACCGTTTGCCCCACCACGGGGATGAAGCCCGCGATCAACAGCGGGATCGTGAACAGCAGCGAGCGGAGCACGAGCGCGAGGCCGTCCTTCAGGCCCAGCACCAGCAACCGCCACCACGAGAGGTCCACCGCGCCCGGCACGCCACCGAGATCATCCTCGACCTTTTCCGCGATGTGCTCGTAGAACGGACCGCCGACGGCGAGGGTGATCGCCGTGAACCCGATCATGGCGATGGCCAGCACCGCCCCGAACACCGCGACTCCGACCGCCACCCGGATCGTCGTCTGCCAGCCCGGCGACCAGTCGTCGGCGAACGGGGTGATCAGGAGCGAGAGATCATCGATCCAGAACGCCAGCGCGACGATGCCGCCGATGAGCAGCAGCGTGGTCAGCAACGCGGGCAGCGCGCCGATCAGCAGCAGCCTCGGCGACCGCAGAAGGATGCCCAGGCCTTGCCCGAACATCCGGAAACCCCTGAAGAAATCCCGCATCGGACATTTCTACCAGTGGCCCCGGACCTCAGGGCACCCGCAGGCACTGGCCGGGGTTGAGCAGGTTCCCCGGCGCGTACCGGGCCTTGGCGCCGGCGAGTTTCGGCCAGGCGTCGCCGAAGTGCGCGCGCCAGTCCTCTGTGGACATCGGCAGCGCGTTCGACGGATAGACCTTTCCACCCAGCTCGCGCGCCTTCCGGTAGAGGTCCACATTGAGCTCCAGCAGGCGGGCGTTGTGCAGCGGATCGCGGGGCGAACCGACGCGCAGCGGCGAGAAGAGCCAGGAGATCTCCCCCGGCGGCACGGTGAACAGCGGAGTCTTCAGCCGGTCGTTGCGCACCGGGTAGAGCAGCACCAGTCCTGTGGCACCCAGTTCGGGTTCGCCGGTGGCGGCGAGGGTTTCGGCGACGAACCGCTCGACCGTGTCATCGGTGAGGAACACGTTCAGCCACGGATGCGGATGGAACCAGCTTCCTTCCGCCCGCAGGGCGGCCTCTCCGTCGGCCATCCGGTTCAGGAAGTCGAAATACCCCGTGTCCTCGTCTTCGGACTCGTCGAAACCGAGCGAGTCCAGCAACGCGTCCTCGTCCGGCCCGACGGGCGGCGAGTAGTAGGCGACCGCCTCCAGTATGTACCTCCACCCGTCGCCGACCGGGATCAGCTGGCCTTCCACGTAGTCGAAACGGCCGTCACGGACAACGGCGCGCTGGTCCGCCAAGAACGCCGGAAGCGAGTCGTAGTAGAGCTTCCACCGCCGGGCCCGCGCCGGGGCCGGGGTCAGCCGCAGTGTCGCGCGAGTGATCACCGCGCATTGCCCCAGACCGCCGAGGACCGCGTCGAACAGGTCCTCGTCGCTCTCGCGTGAGCAGGTGATCACCTCTCCGGCACCGGTGACGACCTCCAGCGCCACCACGCCGTCGGTCTGCGTGCCGTGGTGGTGGGTGGCGCCGCCGATCCCGCCGACCACCAGGGTGCCCGCGACCGTCAGTTCGAGGTAGTCGGTGAGCACCGGAGGCGCCAGCCCGTACGGCAGGGTCGTCTCCAGCACTTCCCGCCAGTGGGCGCCCGCGTCCACCGACACCAGCTCACCGGTGACCACCCGGCGCGGCGGCAGCGAAGTCATGTCCAGCAGGATCCCGCCCTCGACCTGTCCCTGCCCGTACGGCGAATGCCCCGCTCCGCGGGCGGCGACCGGCAGTCCTCGCGCGGCGGCGAACCTGAGCACGACGGCCACGTCGGTCACCGAGGCCGGCCTCACGACCAGTCCCGGTCTGGTGTGGATCAGGTTCCCCCAGTCCTTGCCCGCGACGGACAAGGCGGCTTCTCCGGTGACGATCTCTCCGGCGATGGCGGGCAGGATCTCGTCGGTCATGCCCGCACGCTACCGAGCGCGGGCGGACATAGGCGATTTTCACCGACGCGAACCCCGGTGTCCCGCTGCGAGATTGGTGGCGTGACGAACACCTTGGCGCCGACACGGCGAGCCCGCGGCACCGTGCTGGCCGCGGCACCGCTGACCATCATGGCCGCGGCGATCATCGCGCCCAGCCTGCCCGCGATGCGGGAAGTCTTTTCCGCGACGCCGGGCTCCGATCTTCTCGTGCGGCTGACGTTGACCGTGACCTCCCTCGCGATCGCGATCAGCGCGCCGCTGTCCGGGATCGTCGCCGACCGCGCCGGACGCCGCCCTCTGCTCTTGACGGGCCTCAGCCTCTACGCGATTTCGGGTACGGCCGGATTCTTCGTCGACGACCTCTTTCTACTGCTGATCACCCGGGTGGGGCTCGGCTTCGCCGTCGGCGGGATCATGACGGCGGTCAGCACCCTGATCACCGACTGGTTCTCCGGCGAGCGCCGCGCCTCGTTCCTCGGGTTGCAGCAGGCTTTCGCGAGTCTCGGTGGGGTCGTCTTCCTCCCCTTGGCGGGAGTGCTGGCCACCGTGGGCTGGCAGGCGCCGTTCTGGATCTATTCGGTCTCGGTGATCGTGGCGATCTTTGCGATCACGTCCCTGCGCGAGCCGGTCCGGAGCCGCCCAACGGCCGGTGAGAGCGAGCGGACCCGGCTGCCCGCTCGCGTCGTCGGCGTCTACGTCCTCGCGTTGGTGGTGACGCTCGCCTTCTACATGGCGCCGACGCAGTTGCCCTTCCTGCTGGAGGGGTTCGGCAGCGGTCCCGCCGTCGTCGGAGCCGTGGTCGCCGGGAGCACACTGACCAGTGTCGCCGGTGCGCTGGCGTTCCCCCGCCTGCGTGAACGTTTGAGTCCCACGGCGATCACCACCGCGAGCGTCGCGCTCATGGGCGCCGGCTGGCTGGTGATCGGCACGGCGGGCACCGTCGCCCAGGTCGTGGCCGGGTTGCTCGTCGGAGGGTTCGGGGTCGGCTTCGTCGTCCCGAACCTCAACCTGCGCCTTGCCGACCTCGCCCGTCCCGCGCATCGCGGCCGCGTGCTCAGCGGCCTGGTCGCCGGGATCTTCCTCGGGCAGTTCCTGTCCCCTCTCGTCGTCCAGCCACTCGTCCAGGGCGTCGGCATCGCCGGCGCGTTCACCTGGACCGGTGTCGCCCTGGGCGCCGGAGCGGCACTCGCCGCTCTCCTCCCGAACCGGAACAACGGAAAGGAAACACGATGATCTACCACGGCAACCGTTTCACTCTGCGCCCCGAAGCCTCCCCGGAGCAGGTCGAAGAAGCCTTGGAAAGCCTCCGCAACCAGGGCCGCGTCATCCCGTCGGTGAAGTCCTTCGTCGTAGGCCGCGATTTCGGCGGTGACTACGAATGGGGCGCCGTCTTCGCGATCGAAGACCTCGACGGGTACTGGGAGTACCTCATGCACCCGGCGCACCGGAACACCGACCGGGTCGGGCTGCCGCTGGTCGACCGGTTCGCGTCCTTCGACGTCACCGACGACCCGGATCCCGAGATGGGCGCGAAGATCGCCGAACTGCACCAGCGTCGTTACGACAACGACGCCGAACTCACCTCGCTGATCTCCGATCTCGGCGAGTACTCGGGCAGCGCGGCGCCGGGCAAGCACGGATCGGCTTCAGCCACCGTCCGCGAGTGAGCCACTGCCGTCGGGGCCGGTCACGATCACCCGGGCGCTCACCGCGGTGCCGAACGGGACGATCGTGACCTGCCACGTCCGCGGTTCCCCGACGTCGATGGTCTCGTTCGCCCGTCGCACCAGTGCCGGGACGCGGTCGGCCTTCAGCGCGCGGAGGTCGAACCGCGGCACCTGGGCGCCCGTCGGCGCGAAGACCACGGTCAGCCGCCGGTCCTCGACGACCGCGGTGATCACCTGCGATACGTCCGCGGCCTGCGCCAGTGAGTCGATCACCCGGCGCAACTCCCCTTCGCCCAGCAGGGATCGGCTGACGTCGACGGTCGCGGATCCCGACGAGGACGTGGTCACGCCGGACTGGGTTTCTTCCGCCCGGGCAGGTTCTTCCGGCGCGAACAGCTCCGCACGGAACAGGAACAGCACCAGCGCCGCGCCGAGCAGGAACCCGAGGACGGCGAGCGCGGAGAACCCGCAGCCCTCCGGCGGTTCCTGCACCAGGCTGGACTCCGGAGCGGATTCGATCGTGGCTTCGGCCGCGCGCCGTTCCCACGACGGCGGCGGCCGGTCCACGACCTCCGCCTTCCACGGCCGGTCCGGCGGGTACCGGACGACGAGGACGTCGCCCGGCCGATAGTTCGGGATGTCGACCAGGTTGATGTGGTGGGCGACCTTCAGCCGGAACGTGGCCATACCGTCGGGGGCGACGGTGAAGACGAAGTCGACCGGGATGTCCCCGGTCTCGGTGCCCCCGGCACGGAGGCTTTCGACCTTCGCGAGCGCGACCACCGGAACGATCTTCGCCTCGCGACCACGTCGCGGCGCCCCGGCGAGGTGGAGCAGGATCCCGTAGACGACGGGAAGCCCGACGCCCGTGACGATCAGCGGAACGTACTCGATCACGATGCCGACGATGAACGCGCACAAGGTCGTCCCGCTGATGATCCCGGTCAGGAATCCGCGGACAAGGGTGAGCGGCATGAACACTCCAGTTCAGTTCGCGGGCAGCCAGTCGCTGAGGGCGGGGTGGCGGCGCAGCGCCACGAAGATCTTCTTGTCGTCGCCGGGGGCGGCCGGGTCGAACAGCACTTCCGCGCCGGCGATCGCGGTGTCGCCGGTGCGGCGGGTCACCCAGTGCCGGACGCCCGCGAGGTCGGTGAACGACACCGTCACGTCCGCGCCGACGACACGGGTGCCCGACTCGTCGCCTCCCCTGCGCACCTTCACTTCGACGATCGCGGCGGGCACTCGGCGGCCGTACCTCAACAGCCTTTCCCTGGTACGCGCCAGCTCGGCTTGTTGCCGCGAAAGCCGGATGGCGTACCACAGGACCAGCGACGTCAGGACGAGCAGGAACGCGGGCGCCCACAGGTCGGCGTAGTACAGGAACCACGCCCAGATCCCCCACTTTTCGTCCTCGTGGAACACGGGGTCGACCGCCGTGCCGACGGCGAGCGGCGGAAGCCACCCTCGTGACGATTCCCGGAAGCCGAGCGTGCCGGCCGCGAAAGCCAGCACGGCCGGGAAGGCAGGCCCCGACCGCCGCCCGTGGTAGCGCCGCATCGCGACGCTCGCGAGGTTGCCCGCCGCGAGACAACCGAGCAGGCCGAAAGTCCCCCAGATGGGGCCATACGGCGGTTCGCCGTCACCGCGGTCGTCGAAAATGCTGTCGATCACCATTGTCCGGAACTGCTCGAAGAGCGCACCGAATCCGTGCCCGGCCAGGAAGCCGCAGGCCAGGGTGACCACCGAGGCCAGGATCGCGCCCACGAGCAGGCGGCGATCTCCGCGCCACCGTTCGAGCCGGTCATGCCGGGCCTTGGCCGGGTCCACCGTGTTCATCACGTCCACCTCCGTTCGTCCCGGCCCCAGCCTCCTTCGACCCCGGCGCTACCGAACCCAGGTTCCGACTTCCTAATCTCATTAGGCAATTCCCAAATGGACTATGATATGGTGGCGGCCATGGTGCGAGCGGGACTGACGACGGAACGGGTGATCCGGGCGGGCGCGGAGCTCGCCGACGAGATCGGCTTCGAGCACGTGACCCCGACCGAGCTCGCGAAACGATGCGGTGTCAAGACGGCCAGCCTGTATTCGCACGTGAAGAACGCCCACGAGCTGAAGACCGAGATCGCCTTGCTGGCCTTGGCCGAGCTCGCCGATCTCGCCGCCACCGCGGTGGCGGGCCTGGCGGGCAAGGACGCGCTGATCGCCTTGGCGAACGTCCACCGCGACTACGCCCTCGAACATCCGGGCCGGTTCACCGCCGCGAGGTTCCGGCTCGCGCCGGACAAGGCGGCCACCAGCGCCGGCGTCCGCCACGCCGAAATGACGCGCGCCATTTTGCGCGGCTACGACCTCGCCGAACCGCATCAGACGCACGCGGTCAGGCTGCTGGGCAGCGTGTTCAGCGGCTTCGTCGGCCTGGAAGCGGCCGGTGGTTTCAGCCACAGCACCCCCGGCTCGCAGGAGAGCTGGACCGAGATTCTCGACGCGCTCGACGTCCTCCTGCGCGCCTGGCCCCGAACGAAATGAACGGAAGAATGCTCACCACCCCGATCACCGCCGACCTCGTCCGCGGCGCGCTCGACCTCGAATCCACCGGACGCGGCGTGCTCCCCCACCGGCTGCCCGCGCGGGCCAGGCGGCAGATCCCCGACGGGCAGCTGACCATGGCGGAGTCGCAGCCGTCCGGCGTGCGGCTGGTCTTCCGCACCACCGCGTCACTCGTCGAACTCGACGTCCTGGCCACCAAACGGGTCTTCGTCGGCACCCCACCCCGGCCCGACGGCGTCTACGAACTGTTCGTCGACGGCAGGCACTCAGGGCAGGCGAGCGTGCCCGACGGCGACACGATCAGCGTCGACCTGGCCACCGGTGCCGCCCGGCACGAACCCGGCCCCGTGCGCACCCTGCGGTTCGACGGCCTGCCCGGTCACGAGAAGACCGTCGAAATCTGGCTGCCGCACAACGAGACGACCCGCCTGGTCGCCCTGCGCACCGACGAGTCCGTCCACAGTGCACAGTCGAGCGGCCGGAAGACCTGGCTGCACCACGGCAGCTCCATCAGTCACGGTTCCAACGCGGCGACCCCGACCGGGACCTGGCCGGCGACGGCCGCGGCCCTGGCCAGGGTGGAACTGATCAATCTGGGTTTCAGCGGCAGCGCGCTGCTCGATCCGTTCACCGCCCGCGCGATGCGGGACACGCCCGCCGACGTCATCAGCGTCAAGATCGGCATCAACGTCGTCAACGCCGACCTGATGCGGCTGCGCGCGTTCGGCCCGGCGGTGCACGGTTTCCTCGACACCATCAGGGAAGGCCATCCCGCCACGCCGTTGCTGGTCGTCTCGCCGATCCACTGCCCCATCCACGAACACACGCCGGGGCCGGGCGAATTCGATCCGGACGCCCTGCGCGAGGGGAAAGTGCGGTTCAGGGCCACCGGCGACCCCGCGGAGACCGCCTCGGGAAAGTTGACGCTCACCGTGATCCGCGACGAACTCGCCCGCATCGTCAAGGAACGAAGCGCGGCCGACCCGAACCTGCGCTATCTCGACGGCCTCGAACTGTACGGCGAGGCGGATCACGCCGAGCTGCCGCTGCCCGACGCCCTCCACCCGGACGCGGCCACACACCGCCTCATCGGGGAACGCTTCGCCCGGCTGGCCTTCGACACCGAGCTCACGTGATCAAAGGCGTAACTCGCGTGATCAGAGGCCGCACACCCGAGTTCCGCGTCCGATCACGTGAGTTACGCCCCTGATCACGCGAATGACGCGTCTGAGCACGCGAGTCGCGCGTTTGCTGTGCGCGTATCCGTCGGTAGCCCGAACGGCGGGTACCTATTTTTCTTCCTGTCCAACGAAAGTCGGTATCCGCCACCGGGGCGGCGGATCACCATGATCGGCACCGGATCACCGGCGCCGGGTCGCCTTGGCCGTGCCCGGCTACCCCACCGTGTCCAGCGCGGCCACCCCTCGCGCTGGATGTCCCCTCGCGAAAGTGAGACACCGGTATGCGCACAAACCCCTTAGCCCGTACCGCCACGACACTGGTGGCCGCGGCCGCGGTCGTCGGCTTCCTCGCCCCGTCCACGGCCACCGCCACCACCATCGCGGGCTACTCCCCCACGGTGCAGCACGAGGCGGTGACCTCCCTCGCCGCCGAAGCCGGGATCAGCCAGGCCGCCGCCGTCGAGTTCCTCCGGACGCAGACGGCGAGCGTCGAGAAGCTGCAGCAGGTCACCGCTTCGCTCGGCTCCCGTGCCGCGGACGGGTACCTCGACGACGCCGCCAAGCCGGTGGTGAACGTCCTCGACCAGGCCGCCGCGGACCAGGTCACCGCGACCGGGGCGCAAGCCCGGATCGTCAAGCACTCCAGTGCCGCGCTGGCGGGGGCGCAGAACGCCCTCCAGGCGCTGCCGCCGGTCACGCACACGTCGATCGGCCTCGACCCGAAGGCCAACCAGGTGGTCTTGACCATCTCCGACGCGGCCAAGGGCACCGAAGCGCTCGTGAAGGCCGCCGAAGCACTCGGCGACCGCGTGCGCGTGGAGCGGACCACCGGCGAAATGCACACCGCGATCTACAACGGTGAGGCCATCACCGGCGGCGGCACCCGCTGCTCGGTCGGCTTCAACACCAACCGCGGCGGCCAGAATTACATCCTCGACGCCGGTCACTGCACCCGCGCGGTCTCGCAGTGGAACGTCGGGCCGTCGCAGGGCGCCAGCTTCCCGACCAACGACTACGGCCTGATCCGCAACACCACCGGCAGCGCCCCCGGCGCCGTCACCCTGTGGAACGGCTCCACCCAGCGGATCGCCTCCGCCGGTACCGCCACCGTCGGGCAGCGGATCAGCAAGAGCGGCAGCACCACCCGCCTCACCTCGGGTTCGGTGCAGCGGCTGAACGTCACGGTGAACTACGCCGAAGGCGCGGTGCACCAGCTGATCCAGACCAACGCGCTGGCCAACCCCGGCGACTCGGGCGGCTGCCTGTTCTCCGGCAGCGTCGGCCTCGGAATCACCTCCGGCAAGGGCAGTGGTACCTCGTACTACCAGCCGATCGGCGAGGCACTGAGCGCCTACAGCGTCACGCTCAACCCGTAAGCGCGCCCCACCGAGCCCCGGTCACCGCGACCGGGGCTCGGCCCGCGCGGGGAAATGGCCGACCAGGTGATCGCGAAACCGTTGGGCCGCAACAGAAAGATACGTGTCCTCGCGCCAGGCAACGCTGAGGACGCGGCGGCAGTCGGGATCGTCGACGTCGAGCCAGACCACCGCCGAACCGGTGACGGCGCGCAGCCCCAGCGAAGGCACCAGCGCGATGCCGAGTCCCGCGTCGATGAGCTGGAAGAGCACCGCGGCCTCGTCTCCCTCACAGACGACGTGCAGTTCGAGCCCGGCCTTCGCGAACAGCCGATCGACGAGCGCGCGCTGCCAATAGCCGGGTCGCGTGGTGAGGAACGGCTCGCCCTCGAGATCCGCCAGGCCGACGCGGCCACGATCGGCGAGCCGGTGGCCGGCGGGCACGCAAAGCATCACCGCTTCGTCGAGGAGCACCCGGCTGCGGATGTCGTTGCCCGTCAAGGGTTGCGAGGTGACGCACAGGTCGACGTCGCCGGCTCGCAGTTTCTCGGCCATCCCCTCCACCGACGCCTGGGAAAGCCGCACGTCCACCAGCGGATGGCCGGGGACGAAGGTGCGAAGCGGTTCAGTAAGGACGAGCAGGCTTTCGGCCGCGACGGCGACGGTGCCGCGTTCGAGCCCGGCGGCGTCGTCGAGTTCCTGACGCGCGTCGTCGAGTTCGGCCAGCGCCCGGTCGACGCGGCGGAGGAACGCGGTCCCGAACCGGTTGAGCCGGATCCGGCGGCCGTGCCGGTCGAACAGCGGGACGCCGAGCTCGTTCTCCAGCCTGGCCAAGGTCCGGCTGAGCGAGGGCTGCGCGACACGCAGCTTTTCGGCGGCGCGGCCGACGTGTTCGAGCCGGGCGACCGTCTGGAAGTACCGGAGCGCCAGAAGATCCACTACTGATACCTCGCCTGTTATGAACAGATAACCGATCTTGTCTTGGACAGCATAAGGCGTCGGCTCCTACGTTCGATCACGTGAGTGAAACCCTGACCAGCCCGAGCCGGAAGGCGAACGGGACACTGGTGGTGAACCGGGTGCTGGTGAGCGCCCACGCCGTCGCGATCATCGGCCAGCCGGTGTTCGCCGGCGGCTATCTCGGCGGCGATTACGACATGCTCTGGCTGCACCGCTGGGGCGCCGACGCCGTGTCGTACCTGGCGTACGCGCAGATCCTGGCGGCGCTGGTCCTGTGGCTGGTCCGCGGACCGCGCTGGCTGTTCTGGATCAGCCTGCTGCTCGCGCTGGGCGAGACCGGGCAGTACCTCGCCGGGATGACGGGCGCGCTCGACCTGCACATCCCGCTCGGCGTCGCCCTCGTCACCGCGACGGTGCTGACGACCATCGCCGTCTGGCGGCCCCAGACCTGGCGGGTCGGCCGATGAGCGGGCGGCTGTCCCGCCGGACCTTCCTCGGGCTCGCCGGCGGGGCCGGTGTCCTCGTCGCCGCGGGGATCACGGCGCCCCGCCTGCTCGCGCAGGGCGCTCCGGGGACCGGCGAGTTGCTGCGCAGCGCACTCCCGTTGCCGGAGCCCTTCCGGGTACCGCTGCCGATCCCGCCGGTCCTGCGTCCACAAAGGACCGCCGACGCCGATCACTACACCATCACCCAGCGGGCGGCGACGGCCGAGATCCTGCCCGGCGTCCGGACGCCGATCTGGGGCTACGACGGGATCTTCCCCGGCCCGACGATCGAGTCGCGGCGGGACCGGACGGTGGTGGCGCACCACCGCAACGAACTTCCGGTGCCGACCGTGGTCCATCTGCACGGCGGGCACACCCCCGCCGATTCCGATGGCTATCCGACCGACCTCGTCCTGCCGCGGTCCGGCTGGACCACCGCGCACACCGGGCACGGCATGGCCGACTCGCGCGCGCGGATTTCGAACGGGGAACGCGACTACGTCTTTCCGTTGCGGCAACGGGCCGCGACCCTCTGGTACCACGACCACCGCATGGATTTCACCGGTCCGGCCGTGTACCGGGGCCTGGCCGGCTTTCATCTCGTCCGCGACGACGAGGAGGACTCGCTCGGGCTCCCGTCCGGAGACCGCGAACTGCCGTTGATGATCGCCGACCGGTCCTTCGACCAGCACGGAGGCTTCGCCTACCCCTCACTCGACCGGTCGCTGCGAACCACGCCGGGGGTCGAAAGTGCTTACGTGGAAGGCGTTTTCGGCGACGTCGTGCTGGTCAACGGCGCACCGTGGCCGGTGCGCGAGGTGGCGGCCGTCAAGTACCGCCTCCGGGTGCTCAACGGCTCCAACGCCCGGCGCTACGACCTGGCGCTGGACCCGCCACCGCCCGGCGGCGGCGGTTTCGTGCAGATCGGCGCCGACCAAGGCCTGCTGGACGCGCCGCGCGAACACGACCATCTCCCCATCGCGCCGGCGGAACGGTACGACCTCGTCGTCGACTTCGGCCGGTATCCGGTCGGCACCGAGGTCACCCTCGTGAACCGGCTCGGGACCGGGTCGACCGCTCAGGTCATGCGGTTCGTCGTCGCGCGCCGCGCGGCGGACGACAGCCGGGTTCCGGCGAAACTCAGCGAAATCGCGCCGCTCACTCGCGAACAGGCCACGACCACGCGGGAGTTCTCGTTCCGGGCGGGTACCGTCCACGGCCGCGCGGGCTGGGTGATCGGCGGGGAGCCGTTCTCGCCGGACGTGATGTCGGCGAGCCCGCGCCTCGGCGACACGGAGATCTGGCGGTTCGTCGCCGACATCCACCATCCCGTTCACCTGCACCTGGTGGGCTTCCGGATCCTTTCGCGCGGCGGCCGTCCGCCGGGGCCGTTCGACGGGGGCGTCAAGGACACCGTGGACCTGGCCCCCGGCGAGTCGGTGGAGGTCATCGCGCGGTTCGACGGCTACCGCGGCCGCTACGTCTTCCATTGCCACAACGCCGAACACGAGGACATGGCGATGATGGCGAACTTCGAGGTCGTCTGAACGAGGCCGGGAAAGGGCCGTCCGGAACGGCCCTTTCCCGGTCCGTCCGGCCCTGCTCAGCTCACGCCGAACAGGGCCGCGAGTGCCTGGACCAACGACGCGGACAGGCCGGCGATGGTGCTGTCGAGATACTCGGCAATCGGCGTGAGTTCCGCCGCGGACGCCGACCCGCCGAAGACGGCGAGCATCGGCACCGCCAGCAGGCCGGCCGCCAGGCCCCGCTTCGTCCAGCGGCGGGTGGTGCTCTGGGTGTCGCGCATGGTGTACATCCTCTCGGCTGTGGATGTGCGGACAGGGACCGCACGCCGAGGAGGCTGCCTTGATCACCGAAGGCCGGACAAGGCGGTTCACCGCCATTTGACGATCATGAAACAGCGGTCGCTCGTCCGAGTGAAGCCCGTTAACCCGAGTGACTACCCGCGAGTAACACCCCGTTCACCAGGTGAGCGGTAGGTCACTGGATATCTCGTTGGACTTTCCGTCCAGGACTTATACAGTCAGTCTCGTGACCAACGAGCATCCGTATCCGCCCGCCTTCCGCAGCGGCGACCTGGTTTCCGTTTCCGGGCGGCTCGGCGTGACCGAGACCGGCGCGCTGGTGCCCGGCGGCTTCGACGCCGAATGCCCGCAGGCCTTCGCCAATCTCGACGCCGCGCTGCGTTCGGTGGGCGCGACGAGGGCCGACGTGGTGAAGGTCGTCGTCTACCTGACCGACATCGCCGACCGCGACGGCCTCAACCGGGTCTACGAAGAGTTCTTCGCCGAGCCCCGTCCCGCCCGGACCTGTGTCGGGGTCGCGTCGCTGCCCTACGGCGGAGTGGTCGAGGTCGAGGCCCTCGCCCGAGTACGCGATGTCTGAGCAGGACGCGATCCTCGACGCGCTCGCCCCGGTCGCCGACGGCATCGCGGCGACGCTCGGCTCGTTCTGCGAGGTCGTGGTGCACGACTTCCGCCGTCCGGAGCGGTCGGTGGTCGCGATCGCCGGCTCGGTCACCGACCGCACCGTGGGCGGATCGATGAGCGAGATCGGCATGGGCCTGCTCGCCCGCGGCGACGACGCCGAAGACCAGCTGAACTACGTGACCAGGACGGCGTCGGGGAAGCTCGTGAAGTCGTCGACCATGCTGCTGCGCGACAGCGGCGGCTCGGTGTTCGGCGCCTTGTGCGTGAACCTCGACGTCACCGCGCTGGGTCAGCTCCGGACCCTGGTCGGCGAACTCGCCGACGTCGGCACCGCCGCCGAAACGCCGACCACCACCTTCGGCGACGACGTCGACGCGGTGGTGGACGCGATCGTCGACGAGCATCAGCTCCGGCTGAACAAACCGTGGACCGCGCTCAGCCGCGACGAACGGCTCGACCTGTTCCGCAGCCTGCACGCGCGCGGTGTCTTCGCCGTGCGGCGGGCCGTGCCGCAGGTCGCGGCGCGGATCGGGATCTCCCGCGCCTCCGCTTACAACTATCTCGCCGAAATCCGTGATCAAGGAGCATCATGACCGCCCCCGTGACCATCGACGACATCCGTGACGCCGCCGCCCGTCTGGCCGGGGTCGCCCACCGGACCCCGGTCGTGCGTTCCCGTACCCTCGACGAGCTCGTCGGTGCCGAGGTCTTCGTCAAATGTGAGAACCTCCAGCGCGTCGGGGCCTTCAAGTTCCGTGGCGCGTACAACGCCGCTTCGCGACTCTCGCCGGAACAGCTGGCCAAGGGCATCGCCGCCTACTCGTCGGGGAACCACGCCCAGGCCGTCGCGCTCGCCGCGCGGGAACTCGGGAGCAGCGCGGTCATCCTGATCCCGGAGGACACCCCGCAGTCCAAAAAGGACGCCACCGCGGGCTACGGCGCCGAGATCGTCACCTACGACCGGTACACCGGCGACCGCGTCGCGATCGGCGAGGCGCTGGCGGCCGATCGCGGTCTCGCGCTGATCCCGCCGTACGAGCACCCGCACGTGATCGCCGGGCAGGGCACCGCGGCGCTGGAACTGCTGGAGGACACCGAATCCCTGGACACCCTCGTCGTCCCGGTCGGCGGCGGTGGCCTGATCGCGGGCAGCTCGACCGCCGCGAAGGCCGTACGGCCCGGCATCCGCGTGATCGGCGTCGAACCCGCCGAGGGCGACGACACCAAACGCTCGCTGGACGCCGGGGAACGCGTGTCGATCCCGGTGCCGCGGACCATCGCCGACGGCCAGGCCGCTTCCATCCCCGGTGAACTGACCTTCTCGATCAACCAGCGGCTCGTCGACGACATCGCGCTGGTCACCGACGACCAGGTCCGCGACGCCATGCGGTTCGCGTTCGAGCGGCTCAAGCTCGTCATCGAGCCGAGCGGGGCGACCGGGCTCGCGGCGCTGCTCAGCGGCCGGGTGCCCGCTTCGGGACGGGTCGGAGTGATCATCAGCGGCGGGAACGTGAGCCCGGAACGCTTCGCCGAACTGATCACCGGCTGACCTCTCCGCGTTCAGTCCTCTCGATGCGGTGGCCCCGTGAACGACCTGCGGTGCGCTGGCGTCGCGAAAGCCACTTTCGGGACGCCTGATGTCGCGAAAGTGGCTTTCGCGAC
>NZ_JBSZHF010000001.1:3217762-3345040 GCF_054166285.1 Amycolatopsis sp. TRM77291
GTGTCGCGAAAGCCACTTTCGGGACGCCTGATGTCGCGAAAGTGGCTTTCGCGACGCCTTGGCGAGGGGTCTAGCGCGTGACTCGCGTGATCAGACGCCGCACTCGCGTGATTGGAAGCGGAACTCACGTGATTGGAGGCGTAACACGATGTGCGGCCTCCGATCACGCGAGTTACGCCTTCAATCACGCGAGTTACGGCTCTGATCACGCGAGTTACGCGTTCGGTCACGTCACAGGCCGAGACCGCCCGCCAGGACCGGCCAGGAGTCCCGCAGCGCCCGTTGCCAGTACGGCCAGCTGTGGGTCCCGTCGCCGTAGTAGTCGACGGTCGCCGGAATCCCCCTGGCCTTCAACCGATCCGTGAAACTCACCGAGGAGGCCAGCGCCTGGGGCTCGAAGATGTCGGACTGCCCCGGCGGGTCGAGCGGGCCGGTCTTCCCGTTTCCGCAGGAGATGTACAGTGCCGTGCCGCGCAGGCCGTCGACGTTGTCGTACGGGTTGTTCGCCGTCCAGATCGGCCGCATCCCCCAGCTGTCGCCCCAGAGTTCGAGGTAGTTGAAGATCCCCGCCCTGGCCAGGATCCCCTGGATGAACAGCGGAGCCCCCTGGTTGAGGGTGTTCGGCACCCCGCTGTAGGACGCTGCCGCGGCGAACATCCCCTTGTGCTTGTACGAGTACGCGAGCGCGCCGTAGCCGCCGATCGACAGGCCGGCGACCGCCCGGCGCGTACCCGCCCGGTACCCGCGTTCGACGATCTGCCGCACCTCCAGGGTGTGGAAGGTGTCCCAGTCGGGAGTGCTCCGGAGTCCGAAGTTCCACCACTTGGTGTACATCCCGGCGGGCCCGCCGGTCGGCATGACGACGAGGGCGTCCTTGTCCGCGGTGAACGCCTTCACGTCGGTGAACTGGTCCCACGACCGGTAGTCGACCGGTTCGCAGCAGCCGTGCAGCAGGAACAACGCCGGCCAGGTCCGCGTGGGCTGCGCGGCCCAGCCCGCCGGGACCAGCAGGCGGACCATGCCGGTGGTGCCGAGCGCGGGCGAGCTGATCTTGAGGTCGACGGTGCGCGCGTCCAGCCAGGTCTCCTCGACGACCTTCGCGCCGTTGTCGGCGGTGACCGGCGCGGGCGCCGCGCTCGCGGGGACCGGGCTTCCGAGCAGGGTCACCATGGCCAGCGCCAGCAGACCCCACCGCCGGGTTCGCTTCATCGTTTCTCCTTGCTCACAACGGGATGTTTCCGTGCTTCTTGGCCGGGAGGGTCTGCCGCTTGGTCCGCAACGCGTGCAACGCCCGTGCCACCTGAAGGCGGGTTTGCGACGGCGCGATGACCTGGTCGACGTAGCCGCGCTCGGCCGCCAGGTAGGGATTCGAATGCCGTTCGCGGTACGCGTCGGTGAGCCGTCGCTGTTCGGCCGACCGTTGCTCCGGGGGCAGGGCCGCAAGTTCGTGCCGGTGCAGCACCCGCACCGCGCCCTCGGCGCCCATCACCGCGATCTCCGCGGTTGGCCAGGCGAGGTTGACGTCCGCGCCGAGATGTTTCGACCCCATCACCGCGTAGCCGCCGCCGTAGGCCTTGCGGATCACCACGGTCACCTTCGGCACCGTCGCTTCGGCGTAGGCGTAGATCAGTTTGGCGCCGCGCCGGATGATCCCGTGCCGTTCCTGTGCTTCGCCGGGCAGATACCCGGGGACGTCGGCGAGGGTGAGGATCGGGATGCCGAAGGCGTCGCAGAACCGCACGAACCGCGCGGCCTTCTCCGAGGCGTCGATGTCGATCACGCCCGCCTGATGGCGTGGCTGGTTCGCCACGACTCCGACCGTGCGGCCCCGGATCCGGCCGAACGCGCAGATCATGTTCGGCGCGAAGCCGCTGTGCACCTCCATGAAGTCGCCGTCGTCGACGAGACGGACGATCACCTCGGTCATGTCGTACGCCTGGTTCAGCGCGTCGGGCACCAGCCGATCGAGTTCGAGGTCGGCGGCGGTGGGTTCGGGCGCGGTCTCGTCGGCGTATTCCGGGACGGTGTCGAGGTTGTTGGACGGCAGATAGCCGAGCAGGGTCCGCACCCAGTCGATGGCGTCGTGTTCGTCGGTGGCCCGGTGATGGGCGTTCCCGGAGATCTCGCTGTTCACCGCGGCGCCGCCGAGCCGCTGGGCGGTGACCCGTTCGCCGCTGACGGCGTGCACGACGTCCGGCCCGGTGACGAACATGTGCGCGGTCTCGTCCACCATCACGGTGAAGTCGGTGATCGCCGGCGAGTAGACCGCCCCGCCCGCGCAGGGGCCCATGATCAGCGAGATCTGCGGGATGACACCGGACGCCAGCGTGTTGCGCCTGCCGAGTTCGGCGTAGTAGGCGAGCGAGACGACGCCTTCCTGGATGCGCGCGCCGCCGGAGTCGTTGATCCCGACCACGGGGCAGCCCAGCGTCATCGCCAGGTCCATCACCTTGAGGACCTTCTCTCCGAAGACCTCCCCCATGCTGCCGCCGAACACGGTGAAGTCCTGGGAGAACACGCAGACCTGCCTGCCGTCGACGGTGCCGTGCCCGGTCACCACGCCATCGCCGTAGGGCCGGTTGGCGTCCATCCCGAATTCGGTGCACCGGTGCCGGGCGAACTGGTCGAGTTCGACGAAGGAACCCTGGTCCAGCAACAACTCGACGCGTTCGCGCGCGGTCAGCTTCCCCTTGGCGTGCTGCCGGTCGACGGCCCGCTTCTCGGCGGTCCGCAGATCTTCCCGGCGGGCGGCGAGGTCGGCGATCCGGAACGCCGTCGTGTCGGTCATGGCCGCGCCGCCTTGGGTGCCCCGAGCCGGGCCGCGAGGGCCGCGGCGACCCTCTCGACGTGCGGCGGGTCGATCATCGACAGGTGATCGCCCGGCACGCGGACAACCTCGAGATCCGGGCAGAAGGCGTCCCAGCCGAGAGCGTCATCGGTGCGCAGGTAACGCGGATCGAGGGAGGTCGTCAGTGGATGCGGCTCCTGCGCGCGCAGCAGCAATACCGGCCCGGCATAGGATTCCGGCTCGTACCGTTCGGCGACCCGGGCGTCCACATAGGACTCGTACTGGTGCCGCAGCACGCCGTGCCCCAGCTCGGGAACCCGCGCGGCCAGGTGGGCGATCACCAGCCGGATCTGTTCCTCGTCGCCGAGCCTGGCGAGCTCTTCACGCGGGATGTCGAGCGTGACGCCGTAGGTGCGCTCGATGTGCTCCGCGAACCGCTCGAACCGGTCCAGCAGGATCTCCTGAGCCGGTTTCCCCGGCGCGGGCAGCGGCAGGATGCTGTCGATCAGGAACACGAGAGCGACCCGCTCCCCGGCCGCGGTCAGCCGCCGCGCGGTCTCGTAGGCGAGGCAGCCTCCGAACGACCACCCGCCCAGCCGGTACGGGCCCCGCGGCTGGATTTCCCGGACCAGCTCGAGATAGCACTCGGCCTTGGCCTCGACGGTGTCCTCTTCGTCGATCCGTTCGAGCCCGTAGACAGCTCTGCCCTCGGGCAGCAGGCGGACGAGTCCCTCGTAGACGCTCGTCGGACCGCCCGCCGGATGGAACAGGAACACCGGGTCCGTGCCGCCTTCGCGCAACTGCCGGACGGGGCAGCCTCCGCGTCCTTCGATGTCGTCGCGCAGGAGGTCGGCCATCGCGGCGATCGTCGGTGTGGCGAAGAGCCGTTCGGGAACGGCTCCCAGCTGCCCGGTGAACACGGCCCGCAGCCGATCGGCCGCTTCGGCGTCACCACCGGCGGCGAAGAAGTCTTCGTGGACGCCGGGTTCCGCGCCGCCGAGTTCCGCCTGCCAGTGCCGGGCGATCCAGCGTTCGGCCGGATCGCGCGGGCCGACGGCCGTCACCGGTGCGGCGGGCCGGGCGTCTCCCGCACCGAACCCCGCCTGATCGGCGAGATGGTCCGCGACTTCGGCGAGGCCCGCGCCCCGCAACAGCAGCGGGATCGGCAGTTCCAGGCCGAAGTCCCGTTCCACGACTCCCTTGGCACGCAGGGCGGCGAGCGAATCCAGGCCGAGCCGGGTGAGCGGGGTCCGCCGGTCGATCTCGTCCGCGGCGAGGCCGAGCATCCCGGCGACGAGCCCGGTGAGGTAGTCGGCCAGCATCTCCCGGGCGGCCTCCGGGAGAACCGCCCGCAGCGCGTCCAATCCGTCCCAAGTGGACGGTCCGGCGGCCTGCTCCTCCCCCGGCACCAGGATCTCGAAGAACGGCCGTCCGGCCAGCCGGGGGAAGAGCGCGAGGACGGTCCCGGCGTCGACCCTGGCGATCCCGGTCGACACGCGGTCACGGCGCAGCACGGCGTCCATCGCCGCCAGCGCCTCCTCCGTGCCGAGTGGTTCGAGGACGGGGTTGCGGCTGCCGACGGCCGCGCCCGCTTCACCCCAGGCTCCCCAGCCGATGGTCGCCGCCGGCAATCCCGCGGCGCGGCGCCACGTGACGAGGGTGTCCACCCACGCGTTCGCGGTGGCATAGGCGGTCTGCCCCGGCGATCCGAACAGCGCCGCCGCCGAGGAATACGTCAGCCACCAGTCGAGTTCGTGTCCGGCCGTCGCTTCGTGCAGTCGCCATGCCCCCAGCGCTTTCGCGCGCCAGACCGCCTCGACGGCGTCGGCGTCGAGGCTGACGGCGGCGCCGTCGGACAGCACACCGGCCGCGTGCAGCATCCCGCGCAACGGCAGGCCGCCTTCGGTCGCCGCAGCGACCAGCGCTTCGGCCGTCCCCGGCTCGGCGATGTCCCCTGTCACCACGCGGACGTCGGCACCCTGCTCACGCAGATCCGCCAGCAGCGGCTCGACGGCAGGGCTCGCACCGCGCCGTCCCGAAAGGACGAGCCTGGTCGCGCCGCGCGCCGCCAGCCAGTCCGCCGCGACCAGGCCGAGGCCGCCGAGACCACCGGTGATCACGTAAGCGCCGTCGCGCACCACGGTTTCGTGGCGAGGTTCGCCGAGCTTCGGCCTGGCCAGCACCCTCGTGTACCGGACGCCCTCGCGCCAGGCGATCTCGTCGTCCGGCGCGTCCGCGCGGATCTCCGCCACCAGCCTGACGGCGTCCGGTTCCGCGTCGAAGTCCACCTGGCTCGCCCGCAGTTCGGGGTGTTCGAAAGCGAGGACGCGGACCAGTCCACGCAGCCAGGCCTGGCCCGGATCGCCGCGCTCACCGGGTTCGGCGGCCCAGGCATCCACGCTGACGAGCCACAACCGCGGCGCGGTTTCGACCAGTTCGGCGAGGACACCGGACAACTCGGTGACCCGCCGCGCCGCGCTCATCGGATCCGGCCCCGAAGTGCCGGACCATACGAGGACTCCCGCCACCTCGCGGGAACTCAGAGCGCCCGCGAGAGCCTTCCGGTCCCCGGGCCGGACCGTCACCAGCTCGTCCCCGGCCTCGGCGAGCCGGTCACGCAACGCCGTCAGCCACGGCGCGTCGTCGTGCAGGACGACCCAGCAGCGTGAGCCCGCCGCCGGGGCGGGCAGCCCGGCCTCCCGCCAGACCGTTTCGAACAGCAGGTCCGCCATGGGTACTGGCAGCGCCGAACGCTGGAACCGGCGGCAGTAGACCTCACGGAACTCGACCAGGACGCCGCCGTCCGCGTCGACCAGCTGGACACCGCCGACCAGGCCATCGCCACCCGGATCGACCGAATCGAGGACCGCGTCGACCCGGACACCGCGGCGCGGATCACCGCCGAGGACGACTTCGCCCAAGGTCAGCGGCAGGAACACGCCGTCTGCTTCGCGGAGCGCGTTCCCGGCCGCGGCCGCGAGCGCGTGCAGGCAGGCGTCGGCGATCACCGGGTGCAGGACGTAGGCCGGATCGTCGGCGGGCAGGGCGATCGACGCCGAGGCCCGGCCCGGCGCGGCCAAGACGTCGCGCAGCCCACGGAATGCGGGACCGTAGCTCTGCCCCGCGCCGGCCAGTATCTGGTAGAGGTCGACCGGCCGGGCGTCGTCGCCGACCGGGCCGAACGGCACCACCGCGGTGTTCCCCTCGCGGACGCGGGCGGTGGCGTGCCGCACCCAGCCGCCGTCCGCGGACCGCGCGTACACGTCCACGCTTCCAGCGCTCAGGCTGGTCGTCACCTCGGTGTGCGCTTCCAGCGGGAGGACCCGGTGCAGTTCGAGACCGCCGATGCGCGGCAGCCCGGGACGCAGCACCGCTTTCGCCGCCGAAAGCGCGAGTTCCAGGAATCCGGCGGCGGGGAACAACGGGACACCCATCGCCGCGTGATCGGCCAGCCACGGCAGTACCTCGGTCCCGACGTCCGCGCACCACAGGTGCCCGCCGCCGGTCGGCTGTTCGATGTGGACACCCAGCAGCGGATGTTCGCCGGCGGTCCGGGCCGCCGGGCGCCGCGGCCAGAACCGCCGATGCCGCCAGCGCGGGCCGGGAAGGTCGACCGGAAGCGGACGGGGATCGCCGTCGTCGAGCACGACGGGCAGCCCGAGGGTGTGGAGCCGGGCGAGCGTGGTCAGGAACGCCACTGCCTCGTCGCTCTTGCGGCTGGCCGTCGGAAGCGCGAGCGCGCCGGTGCTCTGCTCGATCGCGGCCAGCGCCACCGGATGCGGCGAGATCTCGACGAACACGCCGTATCCGTCGGCGGTCGCCGCCGCCAGTGCCTGGCTGAAGCGCACGGGACGGCGCAGATTCGCCGCCCAGTACTCGACGTCGAACACCACCGACCTTTGTGGATCGTCGAGAACGCTGCTGTAGCAGGGAATCTCCACCGGTCGCGGGGAAAGGCCGCCGAGCTCGGTGCGGAAGCGGCCGAGAACGGCGTCGACGGCTTCCGAATGGCCCGCGCCCCCGACCGGCAGCCGCTTCGCCAGCCTGCCCATGCTCTCGACGTGCGAAACCAGCGCCTCGACCTGCTCGGCTCCGCCGCTGACGGTGCACTGGACCGGCGAGGCGTAGACCGCGACGGTGATGCCGGGGAAGTCCGCTTCCAGGTCGGCGAGTTCGGCCGGGGACAGCTCGACCACGGCCATCGCGCCGTCGCCGGAAGCGTCGACCTCGGCCAGCAGCCGGGCGCGGGTGGCCATCACGCGCAGGCCGTCGGCGACGTCCAGCGCCCCCGCGACGACGGCGGCCGCGACCTCGCCCATCGAATGACCGAGCACCGCGGCCGGGATGACGCCGTGCGCGCGCCAGAGCCCGGCGAGAGCCAGCTGCATGCCGAACAACGCGAGCTGTGTCGCCGCGAGATCCGGAAGATCGCGCGTGCCGGAGAACACCTCGCTCAGCGTGAAGCCCGCTTCGGCGCGAAACACCGGATCGAGTGCTTCGACCTCGGCACGGAACGCGGGCTCGGTGCGCAACAGGACGCGTCCCATCCCGGGCCACTGGGAGCCGTAGCCGGAGAAGACGAACACGACATCGGAGACAGGTCTGGCCTCGCCGAGGACGGCGGCACCACCAGCACGTCCGGCGGCGAGTTCCCGCAACGCGGCGGCCACCTGGTCGCGTTCCTCCGCGACGACCGCGCCACGGACGGGCAAGTGGTCGCGGCTCCTGGCCAGTGTCGCGGCGACCGCGTCCAGTGGGACCGTCCGGTGGGCGGGATCTTCGAGCCAGTCCGCCAGATCGGCGGCCCGCGCCCGGAGCACCTCGGCCGACCGCGCGGACAGCGCGAAGATCCGCGGCCGCCCGGCCTCCGTCCCGCGAGCGGCGAACGACGCGGCAGGCCATTCTTCGAGGACCACGTGGGCGTTGGTGCCACCGAAGCCGAACGCGGAGACCCCGGCGCGCACGACGTCGGAGTAACGCGGCCAGCCCGTCCCGGTGTTCACGACCCGGAGGCCGAGACCGGCGAAATCGACGTGCGGGCTGGGTTCGTGATGATGCGGGGTCGGCGGCAGCCGCCGGTGGACCATCGCGAGGACGACCTTGATCAGCCCGGCCATCCCGGCCGCGCCCTCCAGATGGCCCAGGTTCCCCTTCACCGAGCCGATCAGGAGCGGGCGGGCAGGTTCGCGTCCGGCTCCGAGCACCTCGCCGAGCGCGCCGGCCTCGATCGGATCCCCCACCGCCGTCCCGGTCCCGTGCGCCTCCACGTAGTCCACAGTGGACGGATCGACGCCCGACGCCGCGTACGCGTCCCGCAACAGGTCCGCCTGTGCGCCGGGACTGGGCGCGACGAGACCGTTGGACCGGCCGTCGGAGTTGACCGCGCTGCCGCGGATCACCGCGAGCACCCGGTCCCCCGCACGGCGGGCGGCCTTCAGCGGTCTGAGCACGATCACGCCGCAGCCCTCGCCTCGGGCGATGCCGTCGGCGGCGGCGTCGAACGGTTTGCAGTACCCGTCCGGGGCCAGCACCCCGGCCCGTTGGAAAGAGGCGGTGACCGCGGGCGAGAGCAGCAGGTTCACCCCGGCGGCGAGCGCCGTGCCGCATTCGCCGCGGCGCAGGCTCTGCACCGCTTGGTGCACCGCGACCAGCGAGGACGAGCACGCGGTGTCGACGGTGAGGCTGGGCCCGCGCAGGTCGAACAGGTACGACAGCCGGTTGGCGGCGATACTCGTGGCGGCACCGGTGGCGGACCAGACATCGACGGTGGCGGGATCGGCCATCGTCAGGTGGCCGTACTCGCCCGCCGATAGTCCGACGAACACCCCGGTCCGGCTTCCCCGCAGCGTGGACGGCGGGATCCCGGCGTGCTCCAGCGCCGCCCAGGTCACTTCGAGCAGCATCCGCTGCTGGGGATCCATCGCTTCGGCCTCGCCCGGCGTGATGCCGAAGAACTCGGCGTCGAAACCGGCGACGTCGCCGAGGAATCCGCCACGCGCGGGGATCTCCCAGCGATCCTCTGGAACCTCGCGGATGCCGTCGCGTCCGGCGTCCAGGAGCCGCCAGTAGCTCTCCGGGGAGTCCGCGCCGCCGGGCAGGCGACAACCGACGCCGACGATCGCGATCGGTTCCTCCTCGCGGCCTTCACCGCTCACGACCGCAGAGTCCTCCACTGTGGACAGACGGGCGGCGAGGGCGGTGATCGTCGGGTACTGCCACACCAGGGTCGGCGGCAACGGACGGCCGGTGTACCGGCTCAGCTCCGCCGCCAGTTCCATCGACTCCCGCGAGGAAAGCCCGCTCTCGTGCAGCGGCCGGTCCGGATCGACGTGGTCCGCGGGCGAGCCGGTCCGCTCCGCCACCCGCGCGATGAGCCAGGCACGGATCTCCGCGGTCACCCGAGCCGCCGCGCGGTCAGCGAACCGTCCGAATAGGACTTCCGGCACAGCGCACGGCTGATCTTGCCGCTGGAGGTGCGCGGCACCTCACCCGGTGTGACGAACACGACGTCATGCGGCCGCAGCCCGTGCGCGGCCGAGACCGCCCGCCGGATCTCCGCGGTCGCGACGGCGAGGTCGGCCTCGGCGCCCTTCGCCCGCTCCACCAGCACGACCGCCGCTTCACCGTCTTCGCGCTCGATCGCGAAAACCGCGGCGGAATGCGGCCGGACCGCGGGATGCGTCTCCACGGTCTGTTCGATGTCCTGCGGGTAGTGGTTGCGACCGTCGACGATGACGAGGTCCTTGAGCCTGCCGGTCATGAACAGTTCGCCCTCGTACCGCACGCCGAGATCGCCGGTCGCGAGCCAGCCCGCGCCGGACTCCGGATCGATGGGTGGCAGGCCGAAGACGCCGTCGGAAGCGGCGGGCCGTCCCCAGTAACCCACGCCGACGTTCGGGCCGTTGACCTGGATCTCCCCCACCCTGCCCGGTTCGACCAGCGCGCCGGTGACCGGGTCGGCGATGCGGATCCGTTGCCCCGCCGGGAATCCGCAGGAGACGAGCGTGGTGGACGCCGCGCCGGGCAATGCGGGCGTGGCGAGCCCGGCGGCGAGCCGGTCTCGGTCGAACGCGACCTGCCGTGGCGCCTTCCCCACCTCCGTGACGGAGACGAGCACCGTGGCCTCGGCGAGCCCATAGGAGGACCGGTGCACCTCCGGACGCAGCCCGCATTCCTCGAAGGCGCCGTGGAACTTCTCGATGGTCGACGGGAGAACCGGTTCGCTGCCGTTGATCAGCGAGACGACCCGGCTCAGTTCGAGATAGCTCTTCTCGGCCTCGGTGACCCGGGAAGCGGCGTAGGCGTAGGCGAAATTGGGTGCCGCGCTGATCGCGCCCGGGCTGGCCGAGAGCGCGCGCAACCACCGTGCCGGACGTTCCAGGAAGGCGTGCGGATCCATCAGGACCGACGCCGCGCCGGCCGCCAGCGGCGCGCCGATCCCGAGGATCAGGCCCATGTCGTGGAAGAGCGGCAGCCAGCTGACGGCCGACGTCGTCCCGGTTTCGATCGCGTAGGCGTCACAAGCCTGACGGGCGTTGGTGAGCGCGTTGCGGTGGGTCAGCATCACGCCCGCCGGTGTTCGCGTGGAACCGGACGTGTACTGCAGGTACGCCACTTCGTCCGGTTCCGGTCGCGGCCAGGAGCGATCACCGGCCGCGACCGGAGCTGTGGTGTCGACGGCGAGCACGGCGGGCCGCTCGAAATCCGTCGAGGCGAGGAAACCGGCGGCGTCGTCGAGTCCGTCGGTGGTCGTGAGCACGACCCGCGGCGCGCAGTCGGCGAGCACGGCGGCCAGCCTTCCCGCGTGCCCGGGAAGGCTCGGGGAGAACAGCGGGACCGCGATCAGCCCGGCGCGGATCGCGCCGAGGAAGGCGACGACGTAATCGACGGACTGCCGGGCCAGGATCGCGGCCCGGTCACCCGGGCCGGTGAACCCGGTCAGCCGGGTGGCGAGCGCGTCGACCCGGTCGTCGAGTTCGCGCCAGGACAGGGTGATTGCCCGGCCGTCGGCCCCGGCTCGATGGTCGAGGTAGGTGACCGCGACGTCGTCGCCGAGCCGCCACGCCCAGTACCTCAGCAGCGTCGCGAACGACTCCCCGCCGCGTGCGTCGTCCGGCCCGTGGACGGCGACGACCGATTCCGAAATGGTTTCCATGGCCCCTCGTTGTGACGATTCGTACAGGAGCGGGTGAATTCGGAACGGCGCCGTTGCCGAAAGCGGATTCCATTCCGGAGACCGTTCTTTATCTGCCCGGAACTGTATGGACGTCGCGGGAAGAGTGTCAATGAAAGGATGATGGAACGCCGCCGGAAGCGCGGACGTGCTCACGGGGACGTGAGAAAGGGGGCACTCCCCTTGTCACTTCGGCACGAACTTCGGGGGTTCAGGAGCCGGAGCGCGAGGAGCGCTCCGGCGAGTTGCAGCGCCGCCGCGGTCAGCAGCCCCGCCGTGTAGCCGTCGGCCAGCGCGGCCGGGGCGCCCTCGTCGAGCCGGGCCGTGCGGACCACCGACAGCACGGTCCCGATCAGCGCGACCCCCAGCGCGCTCGACAGTTCACGGGACGCGGTGAGCAGGCCGGAGGCGGTGCCCGCGTGCCGTTCCGCGACGACTTCCAGCGCGTACGAGGTCAGCGGCGTGGTCAGGGCCGATCCGGCGCCGATCAGCACCAGTCCGGGAATCCTCGGCGGCACTTCCGGCAGGTGGTTGACCGCGGCGATCGCCAGCAGTCCGGCGGCCACCGTGGCCAGCCCGGCCGCGACTGTCCGATGTGGACCCCACCGTGGTACGGCCCAGGGCACGAGCGGCGTGGCGGCGACGACCGCGACGGCCACCACGACCAGCGGTAGTCCGGCGAGCGTCGGCCCGAGGCCGAGGGATTCCTGATGCAGCAACGGTGTGAAGAAGAAGACCCCCGAAACCCCCAGCCCCCACAGCAGCTGCACGGTGAGCGCGCCGGTGAAGACCCGCGTTCTGGTCAGCTCCTTCGGCATCAGTCGCACGCGCGCGCGTCTTTCCCTGAACAGGAACCAGATCGCGAAGGCCGCCCCCACCGCACCGAGCACCGCGCTCGGTTCGACCACGGCGGCGGTGATCAGGACCATCGCGGTCGTCACGACCAGCATGGAGCGCACGGCAGGTCGTCCGGCCGCCGGGTCACGCTTCGCGAGGGCGACCTTCCGTACCAGCGCCAGCATCGCCGCCACGAAGGGGAGATTGACGAAGAAGATCCAGCCCCAGCCCAGATATTCGCTCAGCGCCCCGCCGAGCGTCGGGCCGAGCGCGAGGGCGGCCGCCAGGCAGGCTGTCCAGACCGTCGCTCCGAAGGCCCGTCTTCGCGCGTCGAGATCGGTGCGGAGCAGGCTGAGCAGGGCCGGGACCAGGAACGCCGCGGCGGCACCCTGCAGCACCCGCGCGGAGATCACGAGCCACGCCGTCGTGGCGAACCCTCCGGCGGCCGCGCCGGCGCCGAACGCGAGCAGCCCCGCCCGCAGGGTCGCGGCCTGGCCCCAGCGGTCCACCAGCGTTCCCGCGACCGGCAGCAACCCTGCGAACGGAAGCATGTAGCCGATGCTCACCCATTGCAGCGTGGGGAGATCGAGCCCGAGTTCGCGGGCGAGCGAAGGGGCGCCCGCCGCGACGATCGTGTTGTCGAGGGTGGTGACGAAGGCCCCGAGCCCGATCATGAGCAGCGTCGCTCTCATTGTCCATCCTCGTGAGTGGCAAAGACGGTTCTAACCGTCCTTACCACTCACGAGACGCGACCCCCCACCCACGTGACAATTCCCGCCCGCCCTCTTCACACTCGCGCTATAACCAGCCCCGGCGTGAAGCCTGCGCTCCGAGCTGGAAGCGGGTCCGCGCGCCGAGCATTTCCTGCAACCGGCTGATCCGCCGCAGCACCGTGCGTTCACTGATGCCGAGCTCGCGCGCGATCGCCTCGTCGGTCAGGCCTCCGCTCAACAGCGCGAGCAGGCGGCGTGTGGCGACGGTCGGCTCCTGCGCCGCTTCGGCTTCGTCCGGGCCGCCCGCCCGCACGGGCACGGCCATCCGCCAGAAGGATTCGAACAACTCGATCAGCGCGCTCAGCAGCATCGACGGATGGATCAGCAGGGCGAGGACGTCACCGGCGTCGGAATTCGGGACCGCGATCAGCGCCCGGTTGCTGTCGGCGATCACCAGCTTCAGCGGGAGCCCGGGGAACACCCTGGCCTGCTCCCCGAGCGCGATACTCGACTGCACCTGGGCGAAGCCGTCGTCGTGCTGCAGCACGGACGAGTCGTAGACGACGCGGTACGCGATGCCGCGCGCCATCGAACCGGGCTGCACCGTGCTCACTTCGGCCTTCGGGCTCATGTACGACCCCGGATCCAGCGCGACGATGTCGGCGCCCGCCTGGGTCTGCATGGCTTCGAAGGTGGCGATCACCTCGTCCCGGCTGCGCAGCACCTCGACGAAGTCCGCGTCCCGGCCCGTGCGCAGCGAATAGGCGGCGCCGAGCACCTCGGCCGCTTCCCGCGCGCGGATCGCCGCGGCCTCGTGCTGCGCCGCGAACGCCGACAGCGCAGCACGCGGCGGGCAGACCTCGAGCCCGGACGCGCCCGCCCGGACCAGGCCGAACCGCTCCAGCTCCGCCAGCTCGGCGCCGGGCGTGATCGGACGCCCGTCCAGCAGGGCCCGGTACAGCTGCTCGGCCTCCATCGACAGGCCCCGCGACTCGGCGAGCATGACGCTTCTCCTCCCCCACCCCAGGATCGATCGACGTGACATCGATGTCACGGCTCACAGTCCTTGAGGGGGAAAACGGCCGGATCGTGCGCCTGGACCGATAACGAAACCGTCACAGATCATGACGGAGAGGCTCCCGCGAACCGCGGGAGCCTCTCGTCGACACCGTCGGAGATCAGGCGTTGGCGGGCATGCCCTTCTCGTCCGCTTCCGGCGTCGCGGTGCCTTCCAGCAGCTCACGGACGATCTCGTTCGCCTTGCGCACCTGGGGCGTGATCATCTTGATCTTGATCTTCCCGTCGTGCCCGAGGTGACCGCCGACCTCGACCGTCTTGTCCTCACCCGGCAGCGGCAGGCCCTGGCAGCCGGTGAACTTCTTCTTCGGCGTGAGGCCGGTCTGGAAGTAGGCGACGATCGGGTCGTCGACGCAGTCGGTGTTGTACGGGAAGATCCCGTGGCTGCCTTCGTTGTCGACGCTGATCATCTTGGCGCCCGGCAGGCCGTTCGCGGTGGCCAGCGCACCCTCGTACGGCGTGGCCGCGTCGAGTTCGGTCTGCGCGATCAGCACCTTCGGGAACGTCTTGGCGTCCGGCGCCGGCTTGGCGTTGGGGGTCGGCCAGAACGCGCACAGCGGCGCGCCCGACAGGGCCATGATCGGCGCGATGAACGGCGCGTTCACGGTCAGATCGGCCTGCCAGAAGTTCCAGTAGTGCAGGTTCTGGTTCCACTGGCCGTCCTGGCAGCGGATCGCCTCGAACGCGGCGTCCCAGGTCTCGACCTCGGCGCCGCCCTGGTAGGAGGCCTTGCGCTCGACCGAGTCCTTCTTCGCGATGGCTTCCAGCGCGTTACCCTTGGCCTTGGTCAGGAACGCCTTGTTCGCGTCGGTCAGCCCGGGGGTGGCGAGCGCCTTCGCGACGACCTGTTCCAGCTTCTCCGCGTCGGTCCCGGTGGGCGCGGGTCCCTTCGCCAGCGCGGCGACCATGGAAGCCGCCGACGGGTACTGGCCGGTGTCGTACATCGCCGGGATGATGAACCACGCCGCGTAGAGCATGCCCGTGAATTCCCGGGTGCCGCCCGCCTTCTCCCAGTTGCGGCGGATCTCGAGCGGGTCGGTGCCCGCCTTGTACTTGGCGTCGTTGCGCGCGACGTAGGGCAGCAGCGCCTCCTGGAACTGGCGGTCACGGCTGCGCGGCTGAAGGTCCCAGGTCTTCTCCAGCGTCGAGCGGCTCGCGTCGGTCGACGAGTCGAGCAGGAACCGGTGCGCCTTGGACGGGAACGTGGTGGCGTACCAGGTGCCGAGCCACGTGCCGTACGAGTAACCGATGTAGCTGGTCTTCTTCTCCCCGAGCAGCACCCGGATGAAGTCCATGTCGTACGCGGTCTGCTCGGTGGTGATGAACTTCGTCAGCGGGTTCTTCAGGCAGCCCTCGACCTTCGCCCGGCTGATCACGTTCTGATCCGTGCTGTCCGGGACGGTGTAGCTACAGGTCAGCGGGGTGCTCTGGCCGACGCCGCGGGGGTCGAAACCGACGAAGTCGTACTGCGAGGCCAGCACGGGGCTGCGCATCGCCATCGCGGCGCCCCACGGGAGGCCTTCGCCGCCGGGCCCGCCGGGGTTGACCAGCGCGATGCCCTGCCTGCCGGTGCCGGGGTAGGCGGTCGCGGTCTTGGACACGCGGACGCCGATGGTGTTGCCGTCCTGCGGGTTGTGCCAGTCGCGCGGCACCTGGACGGTGGCGCAGGCAAGGCCCTTCACCTTCTTCAGTTCGGCTTCCGTCGCCGGCGCGACCGAGGGGAACGAGCACTCGCCCCAGGCCACGGCCTGTTTGGCCAGCGCGCCGGCGAGCGCCGCGGTGTCCGGCTCGGCCTTGGCCGCGGGTGCCGCACCCGCCGCCGGGGTCAGCACCAGGCCGGAGGCCAGGAACGCACCGGCGACCACGGCCACCGTGCCCCTCCGCGTCTTTCTCGTACTACTGATCACCATGATCCCTTTCGACAGGAGCCCCCGACGTCCGTACGTGAAGTAAAGACGGGTGATCAGCTTTCCCACACGGCCGGAAGGTGGCGGATACCCGACATGGCAGGATCTCGACACTCGCGTGATCAGACCCGTAACTCGCGTGATCAGAGGCGTAACTCGCGTGTTCCGCCTTCAAGCACGCGAGTTACGTCCCTGATCACGCGAGTTACGCCTTCCGTCACGGATGCAGGCCGGGTCCGTGATCGGGGTCCGGCGAGGGCGCGATCGGCGTCGGGCTGAGCGACGCCTCGTCCTCCCCCTCCTCCAGGAGGGTCGCCGCGGCGCCGACCACTTTAAGGTCCGGGTCGCCGACGGCGTCCTTGTCCTTGTCCGCGTAGTCCACGCGGGCGAGGACGCTGCGCATCGCCTCGATACGCGCCCGTTTCTTGTCGTTGCTCTTGACCACCGTCCACGGCGCGATCTCCGTGTCGGTGGACCGGAACATCGCGACCTTCGCTTCGGTGTAGGCGTCCCAGCGGTCGAGCGACTTGATGTCGTTGGGGCTCAGCTTCCATTGCCGCACCGGGTCGACCTGCCGGATGAGGAACCGGGTCCGCTGCTCGGACCTCGACACCGAGAACCAGAGTTTGACGAGGACGATCCCGTCGTCGACGAGCATCTCCTCGAACGTCGGCGCCTGCCGCATGAAGCGCTCGTACTGTTCGTCCGTGCAGTACCCCATCACCCGTTCGACGCCGGCGCGGTTGTACCAGGACCGGTCGAACAGCACGATCTCGCCCTCGGTGGGCAGGTGGTTCACGTAGCGCTGGAAGTACCACTCCCCCTGCTCGCGTTCGGTGGGCTTGCTCAGCGCCACCACCCTCGCGCCGCGCGGGTTGAGGTGTTCGGTGAACCGTTTGATCGTGCCGCCCTTGCCCGCCGCGTCGCGCCCTTCGAACAGGATCACCATGCGCCCACCGGTGTCCTTGATCCAGTACTGCAGTTTCAGCAGTTCGATCTGCAGCGACCGTTTCACGACGTCGTATTCCTCGCGCGACATCCGCGTCGTGTACGGGTAGTTCTCCCGCCACGTGTCGATCGGTGATCCGTCGGGGCGGAGCAGGACCGGGTCGTCGGCGTCGTCGTAGTCGACGACGAGGCGCTGGTCCCTCAGTTCCGGGAAGTACGAATGATCGAGCACGCGCCGCTGATACCCACGCCGGACGTCGCGCAAACACGGTGCGTCAACCACCGAGCCCGGCGGCGAACCGTCGCGCCGCTTCGAGATCGGCCGTACCAGGCCGGTTCTTGGCGATACCCCCGACGAGCCGGAACGGGAGCCAGGTGTCGAAACCCCGGCAGGAGAACGTGCCCACCACCTCGAAACCCTTGCGGCCGAGCGACCGTGCCAGACGACGGGTGTAGCGCCGGAACCGCGGTTCGGGCAGCCCGCTCGTGGTGAACACGAACGCCTTCCTCCGCGGCTTCGACGGCATCTCTTCGACGAGACGCCGCAGGCGCGGATGGAAGTCCATGCCGAAGATCCCCGAGCCGAAACCCACGAGGTCACAGGAATCGAGGTCGGCCGAGTCGATCTCCTCGGGGCTGACGACTCGGGCGCCGAGAACCCCCGCCAGCACTTCGGCGATCCTCGCCGTATTGCCGTGGGACACCGAAACGCACACGATGACTACCTTCATGCCGATCCTCCACTTCGCCGGTCTTCCCCTTGAGAACCGGACGGCGGCGGAAAACGTGACGTCACCCTTCGCGCAGGTGATCCCGCAACGCCCGCGCCACACGGGCCATCAGCACTTCGGCCTCCGGCTGGATCGCGGCGGGCACCCGGGATCCGGTCAGCGCGGCGATCGCGTACAGCCCGCCGTCGGCGTGTTCGACCACCCCGGCCTCGTGCCGCAGGTTCAGCACCGTGCCGGTCTTCGACGACCATTTCGTGGCGTCCGAGACGAAATCGGGGCTCAGCCGCTGACGCAGCAGGTTCAGTCCCATGAGTTCACGCACCCGCGCCGCGACCCCTTCGTCCACTTTGGACGGTTTCCACAGCGCTTCGAGGAGGTTCACGAACGCGCGGGCCGAACCGGAACTCGCGCGGGTGACGTCGAGCTGCGGAACGGGATGACCCCGCCCGGCGGTACCCGCGTTGATCGCGAGCGCGTGCGCGAGGTGGACGTCGGCCGGGGCGAACCGTTCGGCGGGCGTGTCGCTGAGGTCCGCGGCCGGATGCCGCGCGGTGATCCCGGAAACGCCCCATTCGCGCGTCATCCTGGTGACCTCGGCGGGCGGGGTCAGCGCGAAGAGCGCGTCCGCGGCGGTCTCGTCGCTGATGGCCATCGTCAGGTAGAGCAGGTCGTCGATCGCCACCCTGGCCGGATGCCGGAACCGCGTCAGCCCGGTCGGGCCCGGGGCGGTGGCCCGTCCCGGCTCGACGTCGATCGGTGCGGAGCCGTCCAGCTCGCCCCGGCGGATCCGCTCCAGGGTCGCCGCGGCGAGCGGGATCTTCACCAGCGAGGCGCTCGGGAACTCCAGGTCCGGGTCGATGCCGATCTCGTATCCGGTCCGCAGATCGCGCACGAGGAACGAACCTCGCAGGCCGCCGTCGTCCAGCTCGGCGCGCAGCCCGAGGAGCAGGGTCTCCGTGTTCATGTCGTCTCCTCCGCGCCGAGACACCGGGCGATGTCCGGCCACAATCGTGCCCGGAGCCGCTGCGCGTCCTCGCCGGGCCCCGCCGTGATCTCGAACCCGCGCGCGAGCCGGAGCTCGCCGATCGGCCGCCAGTTCAAGCCGAGGTCGTTGGCCTGGGCCGTCGAACACAGCAGCAGATCGTCCGAACCGAACACCGCCGCGGCGGCCGCGGTGAGCGCGTCGGCGACGGACACCTGCGCGGGCCGCAAGCCCACCGAGTCACGGATGCGGAAGAGGCGGTCCCGGATATGCGGGACGTCGTCCTCCGGCTGGATCCAGACCCGGCGGGGCGATCGGCCGGACCGGCCGACGCGCAGCGTTTCCAGGTGGAGCGCGCCCGCCCGCGGGCTGCCCCCGCCGGCCAGCCCGAGTGGCACCGTCCAGGTGCCCTCTTCGGCGGGAACGGCCGTGAGCGCCGCGCGGACCTCCTGTGTGCGCACGAGTTCCGCCCGCTCCCCAGGCGGCGCCTGACGGAACTCCAGGAAGACGTCCAGCGCTCGCGCCGCGGCGTCGAGTTCGGCGAGCTCGCGGACGGTGCAGGTGTCCGGCATCGCCAGCCGCATCGGCCGCAGTTTGGCGCGCTGCGCGTCGTGCTCCATCGCGTCGGCCAGCGCCACCAGCCGTTTCGCCGACGGAAGCATGTCCCGGCCGAACGGCGTGAGCACGGCGCGGCGGGTGGCGCGGTCGAACAGCCGCTCGCCGAAATGCCGTTCCAGCGCGGCGATCCGGCGGCTCGCCACCGGCTGCGGGATGCGCGCGATCGCGGCTCCCGCGGTGAAGGTCCCGGCCTCGCTCACGCTCACGAACGCCCGGCAGCTCCCGATCAGGTCCACGACCACATACTATGCCGATCATGCATGAAAGAGGTCGTTCGTGTCTTGGACAGCATGACCGGTGCCGGACAGACTGCGTGCATGTCCGTCACTTCTCGCCGCTGGGCCGCCCTGCTGGCGCTCTCGGTCGCCTCACTCACCGCGTGTTCCACACCCGCCCCCGCACCGCCGCCGGCGGCCGCCTCGCCGGTCGCGGCGACCGGGCGCGCCGACTTCGAACAGCTTGAACGCACCTACCGCGCCCGGCTCGGGGTGTACGCGGTGGACACCGCGAACGGGCGCGAGGTCGCCTTCCGCGCCGACGAGCGCTTCGCTTACGCCTCGACGCACAAGGTGTTCAGCGCCGGCGGTGTCCTGCAGCGGACGCCAGTCGCCGAACTGGACCGCACGGTGACCTACGAACGCAAGGACCTGGTCGTGAATTCGCCGGTCACGGAGAAACACGTGGCGACGGGGATGCCGCTGCGCGCCGTCATGGACGCGACGCTCCGGTACAGCGACAACACCGGCGGGAACCTGCTCTTCCGCGAACTCGGCGGCCCCGAAGGTCTCAACGCGGTCCTGCGCGGGATCGGCGACACCACGAGCCACGCCGACCGGATCGAACCGGAACTCAACGACACCGCGCCCGGCGACACCCGGGACACCAGCACACCGCGTGCGCTCGCCATGAGCCTGCGCGCCTTCGCGCTCGGCGACGCCCTCCCCGAGGACAAACGCAAGATCCTGGTCGACATGATGCGGGCCAGCACCACCGGCGCCCAGAACATCCGCGCCGGGGTGCCCGGCTGGCCGGTCGCCGACAAGACCGGGACGGCGTCCTATGGCACGCGCAACGACATCGGGGTCGTGTGGCCGCCGGGTCGCGCGCCGATCGTCATCTCGGTACTGACCGACCGGTCGGAGAAGGACGCCGAGATCGACAACAAGCTCCTGGCCGACGCCACGGCGGCCGCGGTGAAAGTTGTCCGTTCCGCGTGAAATGATCGCTGCGGCGGCTTCGTCCTGCGGTTTCCGGAGCAGTTGACCGCCGCTGCCCGGACGGTTGGGCCGGCCCGCTGAGGTGGGCAAGATGGTCATGTGAGTCGAACGCTGCGGTTGGCCGTCGCGCAGAGCACGGTGCCACAGGATCCGTCGGATCGAGACGGTCTTCGTAAGAGTGGATCGGAGATCCGGGCTTTGATGCGGGAGGCGAGTGCCGCGGGTGCCCGGTTGGTGCAGTTTCCGGAAGGGGCGATCACCTATCCCGACAAGTACGCAGTGGCGAGGGATGGCGATGGCGGGTTGCGTGAGGCGGATTGGTCACGCACGGCTTGGGATGTGATCCGGGAAGAGGCGGAAACGGTCGCCGACCTCGCTGGTGCGCTCGGGATCTGGACGGTGTTCGGTTCGATCCATCGGTTGTCCGGGGCACACCGTCCGCACAACAGCCTGTATGTGGTCTCCGACCGGGGCGAGCTGGTCGGCCGCTATGACAAGCGGTACCTGTCGCATAGCGAGATCAGTTACCTGTACACGCCGGGAGTGTCGCCGCTGGTCTTCGACGTCGACGGGTTCCGGTTCGGCTGTGTCCTCTGTATCGAGGTCAACTTCCCCGAGTTGTTCGCCGAGTACGAGAGTCTGGACGTCGACTGTGTGCTGGCATCGGTCATGGTCGACGACCTGCCGAGGTCGGTCGTGGCACAGGCGTACGGCACTCTCTACAACTACTGGGTCGCCTACTCGGTTCCGGCCCAGTTCAGCGCGACGGCCCCAGCCGGCCTCGTCGCACCCGGTGGGCGATGGATCGCACGCGCCGACAGCGACGGGCGACCCGGTCTCGCCGTCGCAGAGTTGCTTCGAGACGCGCCGGACACTGACATCGACGTGGCGGTGCGGCTCGCCCGGCCGTGGCGCCGGACTGCCGGAGCAGGACTCTACGGGCCCCATGTCGTGCACGGTGATCCCCGCAGTGACACACGCACCGCGTTCTGAACCGAATACGAGCCCGAACCGCCGGGACGGACGAGGTTCCGTCCGTCCCGGCGGGATTCACCGGCTCAGCGACGGCAGGGGTTACCCGCCGGATGCGCCGAGGTTCCGTGCACGTCGGCCTGGGACTCCGCGAGCACGATCTTCGCGAGCGCGGTGTCCAGCGCGACGGCCTGCTGCTTCACCACACCGTTCGCCACGGTCTGGCCGTTGAGCTTCAGCGAACCGATGACCAGCGGGATGGTCAGCGGCGCCGAGCCAACGGTGATCGACTCACCGTTGATCTTCAGCGAGGCGACGTTCGAACTGCCCGCCAGCACCGGGGCGAGCCCGCCCGGAGACGGCTGACAGGTCGCGGTCGCCTGCGACTGGATCACGCCGAGTTCGACGGTCAGCCCGAGCGTGCTGATCACCGTCTTGTCGATCTTGGCCGACGCCAGTGCGCGATCGCCCGCGGCCGGGGCCGCCGACTGGTCGTCCGGCGTGAGATCGGTCGACGCGGTCAGCACCTTGGTGTCGACCTTGATCAGGCCGGCGTTGAGCGTCGCGGCGGCGACGGTACTGCTGTCGTCGGCACAAGGCAGGTTCGCCGGGTTCGCCCGCGCCGCGGTCACGCCGAGGACGTTCGCCGCGGTGCCGGTGCACGAGAAGACGCCGTCACGGTCGTCGTCGACGATCGTGCCGACACCGGTCGCGTCGATGAGACCGGCGCCCGACGGGGCCGAAAGGTTCACCGTGAACGTCTCGTTCGGCTCGTCGACGGTGTCCGGGTTGACCAGTACGGTCACCGGCCTGGTCGTCTGGCCCGGGGCGAACGTGACCGTCCCGCTCGCGGCCGTGTAGTCGGTGGGCGCGGACGCGGTGCCGTTGGCGGTCGCGTACTGGACCGTCACCGGATTCGGGCTGGGGCCGCCGAGCAGAGACACCGTGAACGTCGCGGGCACCTGCGCGCCGCCGGAACCCTCGCCGACGGTCACGTCGTCGATGCTCAGGCCGAGCACGCGCACGGTCGTGGTCTCGATGTATCCCCGCGAAGCCCCGTCGACCTGGTAGTCGACGACGCACTGGTAGGTGCCGGGAGCGGCACCGGCGGCGGCCGTGATCGTCTCGGTGAACGTAGCGACCCCGCCGCTGGCCACCGTGACACTGGCCGGGGCGTTGGTGACGGTGAGCTGCGGATCGCAGCTGGTCACCTTCGGGGTCACCGTGACCTCGATGGACTTGATGCCGTCCAGGATGGCTTGGGAGACCTGACCTGCCGGGACGTTGTTCAGCAGCACCCCGCCCGTGGCCGAGGTGATGGCGGAGGCCTGGCCCGTGGCGTCGAGGGCACCGACGTTGACGGCGACCACCCGGATCTTCGCCGCCTGCAGCGCCGCGATGGTCTGGGCCAGGGTGTGCCCGCCGCTCGGGTCGTGCGACGGAGCGTCGCCGAACCACGCGATGATGCGGGTGCCGTCCGGCCGGAAGGCGACCGCGCCGGTGGCCAGCTGGTAGAGCGCGTTCAGGTTCGCCTCCGGCGTGTCCCCGCCGCCCGTGGCCACCCACTGGTTGATCCCCGCCTGGACGGCGGCCGTGTCCCCGGTGATGCCCTGATTGACCTTGAACGGCACCGAGTCGGTGAAGTCCTTGTATTCGGCGACACCGAACCGCGCGGTCGGCTGCGCGGCGAGGACGTCACCGGTGATGGTGCTGGCGTTCGACCGCACGTTGCCGATCGGCCCTCCCATGCTGCCCGTGGTGTCGGCGAGCAGGACGAGATCGGGATTCGGCGGCACGGCCGAGGTCGTCACGTTCTTGGTCACGGTCGTGCTCTGCCCCGCGTTCAGGGTGAGATCGAGCGTGGCCGGGTCCACTCCCGGCGGGGCCGCGGCGGCGACCGCGGTGGACGCGAGCATCGCCGAAACGGCGGCCAGGACGACGAGCGATGGTCTTCGTGACATGGACTTCCCTTTCGAGACCCGGCCGGAGCCGGAATACCTGTGGGCTCGGTGGAGAAGACGGAATATCTCGTTTTTCGTTAGCGCGGACGCCGGGCTTCACCCGGGTGCCCTGAGTCAAGGCGCCCAATGGGCTGTTACCGCGAATCCGGGCTACTCGGACCAGGCCCGCATTGCGCCGTCCAGCCGAAGGGGCTTCGGCACTTTTCACTCTTCAGTGTGAAAGGTGCCGAAGATTTCGGCGTTTCCGTGCACACCTCGCCGGACGGGAACCCGAATTCACCGGCGAATAATCACCGAATGTCGCAACGGTCGATACCTCGGCGAGACCTGGGTCAGTAGACGCATTGGATGATCGCGTCGTCCAAGCGGATGTACTTCGCCGGTCCGCCGTTGTTGCCGTAGATCGGCTGGAGGTAGGCCGTATCCACGCCGTTCAGATTGAGATTGGTCAGTGTGATGAGCTGATAGCCCGCCCGGTCGTCGATCCACTTCACCGTGTGGGAGATTTTCCGCCAGCCGTTGGGATCCAAGATCTCGAGGCCGATGTTCGCCCCGCCACCGACCGGGTCGGCGTGGATCGCGGCGGCGCAATTCGATCGATTCGACGGGAAACTCGCGAGCGACTTCGCGGTCCTCATCGCCGACCAGCCGTTGCCGGCGAAGAGCCAGCCGTTGTTGTTGCCGGTCCGCGCCACCCCCATGCCGATGTCGAACCAGGAATGCCCGTCACCGCCTTGGATTCCCCGCTCCCATACGCCATGGGGGTTCGATTCGTAACCGTCGGACCATTGCACGATCCCGGCCCGCGCGGTTCCCGTGAGCCCCAGGAGCGCGATCGAAAAGACCGACAGGACGGCGAATAGTTTTTTGAACACGAGAGTTCCCCCTCTTCGCGTGAATTGAACCCTGTCAGGGGAACAGAGCCCGGAACGCGGGCACAAGGTACCTTCGCGCACACGATAGACCGCCTCGAAGTACCTAAGCGAGATCGGCGGGCCGCGTCCGCAGTTTGGCGGCGATCCGGGCCAGCGCCCGCTGGTCCTCCGCGGTCAGCGGGTCGAGGACGAGCTCCCGCACCGAACGGACGTGCGTTGGCGCCGCCGCGACGACCACGTCGTAACCGTCGTCGGTGAGCACGGCGAGCGTGTACCTGCCGTCGGCGGGATCCGGCATCCGCTCCACCCAGCCCCGCTGCTCGAAGCGTTTGACCACATTGGACAGACGGGAGAGCGAGCCGTTGGCGAGGTAGGCAAGCTCGCTCATCCGCAGCCGCCGTTCCGGGGCCTCCGAAATGTGACTGAGGGTCAGGTACTCGAACAACGTCAGCCCGGCGTCGTGCTGCAGCGGCGACTCGAGCCGCCCCGGCAGCAGGAGGACCAGGGAGACCAGCCCGGTCCAGGCCTCTTTTTCGGCAGGGTTCAGCCAGAGCGCTTCGTCGGGGTCCGGGGCGGCCATGGCGGAACCTTACCCAGAACCCGGTGACTTCATGCTTGAAGTCAAATCGTGCTAGCTTGACTTCAAGCATGAAGTCAACGAGAGGATCCACCATGTCCCAGCCGGAGTTCTTCGCCACGCCCGGATACGGCGACCGGCAGCTGAAGGTGATGCGCTACAGCCAGGTGGTGCGCGTCGGCGATCGCGTCGAGATCTCGGGGCAGGGCGGCTGGGACGACGACTTGAACTTCCCCGAATCGCTCGAGGAGGAGATCGTCAAGGCCTTCGAGAACGTCGAGCGGACCCTCGCCACGGCGGGCGCCACCTGGCACGACGTCATCGCCGTGAACTCCTACCACGTGCCGGAGACCCCCGGTTTCATCGGCGAGACCCACAACCGCGTGATGGTCGAGCAGTTCCGCGAGCACATGGGCGACCGCGCGCCGATCTGGACCGAGACCGGCGTCTCAGCCCTCGGCGCGCCGAAGATGCGGGTCGAGATCAGGGTCACCGCGATCGCCGGGAGTTCCCGCGTGTGAATCCCGCGATCCTTGGGTACTCCCTTACCGCGCCCATGCTCTTGGCCAAGCTGGGAAACCCGCTAAGGAGAACGCGTGGGTATCACGACAACACGACAGGCTTACGAATTCCCCGCCGGCATCGCCCCGCCATTGGGGGAGATCCGTGCCTGGCTGCGAGAGCGGCTGAGCGAGGTCGGCCGCACCACCATCGCGGACACCGAGCTGCTGACCACCGAACTGGTCACCAACGCGCACGAACACGCGGACGGCGTCGCCGAGCTCAGGGTCTCCGTACCCTCGGGCCGGGACGTCGTCCGGGTCGAAGTCGACGACCACCGGCCGCGCCTGCGGCCGTACCGCGTGACGAAAGCGGATCCGACGAGCCCCCACGGACGAGGGATGGCACTGGTCGAGGCGATCAGCGCCCGATGGGGTGTGATCGCCCGCGCGGGCCGCAAAACGGTGTGGGCGGAGATCCCGGTGCTCTGACACCGTCAGCACATGAGACGCGGATCCACGGTTCCCCCGAGCCAAGCGCGAAGAACGCCGTTGAACAGTTCCGGGTCCTCCACGTTCCAGATGTGGTGCATCCCCGGCGCGAACCGCGACCGCGTCTGCGGCGCGGCCCGCGCGATTTCCGAGAGCGAGCGTCGCACCGCCGAGGAATCCTTCTCCCCCGCTATCGCGAGCAGCGGCCCGGAATAGCGACGCAGGTCCGCGGGCACCCCGCCCGCGCATACGTCGGCGGCCATCGCGGCCGCGGTTTCGCGGCGTACCGAGAGACCGTGCTCGACATACCGGGCACGGCTGTCCCCGGGGAGCCCGAAGACAGCCGCCTGGGCGCGCCAGAACCAGCGGGCTCGCGAGGACGCCGCCTGCAGCGCGCAGTACAAGCGCATCCCGGCGCCGGCGGGGGTGAGCGGCGCGCTGGTCAGGAACGCCGAGCTCACCCGGTCCGGATGCCGCGCCAGCACGCGCAGCGCCGTGAGCGCTCCAAGGGAAAGCCCGACGAGGTCGAACGGACCGTCGACGCCGTGTCCGGTCACTCTCGCGACGACGTCGTCCGCCACCGCGTCCAGCCCCGGCCAGTCCTCGCCGACCCGTTCGCCGAAACCCGGCAGATCCGGCGTGAGCACCGTCCGATCCTCGAACGCGGACAGTTGCGGCTCCCACATCCAGTTCGCGACGTTGCCGCCGTGCAGCAGCACCACCGGCCGCTCCGTAGTGGCCGTCCCGGCGGAATGCACTTCGGGGAACGTGTTCACGCGAGCTCCTTCTCGAGCGTGTCGAGCCAGTCCAGTTCGACGCGCAGGTTCGCGATTCCGTAGTCCAGTGTGGACAGTCGCAGCCTGGCCGCCCGGTCGAGCGCGCCGGCCTCCGCCCGCGTCCGTTCGAACCGCTCCAGCCGCGCCCGGGTCGCCTCGCGGCGGGCCGCCAGGAGGGAGCGGAAGGCGTCGTCGTCGAGATCCGCGCCGAAGAACACCCGCGCGAGGAACGGATCGCGTTCGACGTGCCGCTCGGGCTCGCTCGCCAGCCACTCGGCGAGCGCCGCCCGCCCCGCGGTGGTGATGCGGTGCTCCTGCCGGTCCGGTGCCCCGGAGCCGGCCACCTTCTCGACCTCGGCGAGCCCGTCCGCGACGAGCCGGGCGAGGGTGCGATAGATCTGCGCCTTGTCCGCCGCCCAGAAATGCCCGACGGTCGACTCGAAATGGCGTTTGAGGTCGTAGCCGGTCATGGGCGTGAGGGCGAGCAACCCCAGGATGAGGCGGGAGAGAACCATGTCACTAGTAGACTAGTCACCTATAGGACTTGTCAACTAGGGCGCTACTTCACTTGGACCTGCCCGACCGGATCGAACCCGGCCGCCAGCGCGTCGACGGCCTCCTGCCAGGCCGAGTCGCCCGGATAGAGCTCGCTGCGGAGATAAGCCGCCGTGAACCGCTGGACCGCGGCCACCCGCTCCGGGTGCTCGTCCGTGGTCTCGGCGACGTCGTAGCCGGAAACCCCGCCGAGACCGTGCTCCGCGCCGAACAAGGTGAGCAGGGTCTTGCGTCCCGGCGAGAGGAAGTACGGATCGGTGTGCCATTCCGGACCCCGGACAGTCAGATGCGCCGAAGAGTCCTTGTCGCCGGCGACCACGAGAGCGGGCGTCGTCATCGTGGAGAAATCGGTGCTGACGAAGAAGGAGTAGTTCTCCGCCACGAACTCGGTGACCGCGTCACCGCCGCGACCGGGCGCGGCGAGCAGGACTCCCGCGGAGACACGGGGCTCGGCCAGGTTCACCACCGTGCCGTCCCCGGGCTCGATGTACCGCGCGCCGAGCAGCAGGCTCGCGGTATGCCCACCCATCGAATGCCCGGCCACGGCGACCCTGCCCCGGTCGACCCGGCCGCGCAGCCCCGGTACCGCGGCTTCGATCTCGTCGAGCCGGTCGAGGATGGCGATCATGTCCTCGGCCCGCGACCGCTGGTACAGCGGCGCTTCAGGGTGAGCGGAACCCAGGTCCAGAGTCCTGGAGCTCAGGTGAGTGGGCTGAAGAACGACGAATCCGTGCGCCGCCCAGTAGTTCACGAGCGGGGCATAGCCGTTCAGCGACGAGAGGTGATTCGAAGGGCCCTGTCCGTGCGACAGCAGGATGATCGGCAACCCGCCACCGGACATCGGCGCGGAGACCCGGACCTGCAGATCCACAGCACGACCGGGGGTCGGCAGCGTCACCGGGGCGATCGAGATCACTGGTGTGCCCATGATGATTCTTCCCTTGTGAGACGGCTCCACACTAAGCGGAGCACTGTTCCACAAACATACGGAGCACTGTTCCGCTTTGTCAAACTCCTCTCGCCCGGTCCGCGAGAGCGCGCGCGAGCGAGGCCACCTCGGCCGAAAGTCCGGCCCAGTCGTCGGAAGCCGTACCGAGGTAGCCCGCTCGCGCACGGTCGAGCAGCGCGCGTCCATCACCGTCGAGCGTCGGCGCCACGGCCGCCGCCGCGACGTCCTTCGAGACGATCGCGCCCGTCTCGACCGTCACGACGATGCGCGCGAGGGTGAGCAGGACATTGCGTTCATCGCCTTCGAGCTCGGCGAGTAGACCGGGGACGACGCTGAGCGCCGCGTCGCGGAGCAAGCCCCGCGGCACCGGATCGAGAAGCTCGGTGAGCGCGGGGCCGCGCAGAACACGATGCGCCGCGTGGGCGGTGGCCACGAGGATCACGACGTCGAGATCCGCCGTGGGCCGGGGAAGTCCACCTTGGACGAAGTCTTCCCGTAGCCATTCCCCGTACTGGAAATCCCGGCGCGACGGCCTGTCCCCGGCCACGATCCCGGTCAGCTCGATCGGACGGCGGCCCGCCGCGCCGGGGAATCGCGCCGCGTGGCCCCGCCATCCCGAAACCCGCAACAGCAGGGACACCAGCGCGGCGCGTTCCGATTCGCCGAGCGAGCGGCGGGTGACCAGCAGCAGGTCGACGTCGCTGTCCGGTTTGAGCCCGTCCGCCACAGCGGAGCCGTAGAGGTACAACCCGAGGACGCCGCCCGGATCCTCGCGGTCGAGATGGTCCAGCAGGGGCTCGATGCGCATGCCTCAACGATCACGCACTACGCAAGGTATTTCAGCGCCCAGTCGGCGAATCCGGTGAGCGGGAGGCCGAGTTCCCGCGCGTATTCCGGACGTCCGGGCTGGCCGACCACGTTCAGCCACTCGTGCGAGGCACCCATCGGCGGCATCCCGGCGGCGATCGCCTCCTCGACGGTCATCTCCGGCGCCGTCAGCGGGGTGCCCAGCACACCGGACAGGACTTCGGCGATCTCCGCCATGGTCAGGAAGTCGCTCGCCAGCTCCAGTTCGACCCCGGTGAACCGCTCCGGTTCGGCGATGGCCGCGGCGGCCGCGGTGCCGATGTCGTCGACGGCCGCCAGCGACAGCGACGTCGACGGTTTGATGACGCTCACCAGACCGCCATCCACTCCGCGCGGGAACAGGAACTTCATGCCGGGCAGGAAGTTCTCCATGAAGAAGCCCGGCTTGAGCAGTGTCCACTGGGGAAAACCCGCTTCACGGAGGCGGTCTTGGATAGCGGCCTTGGCGCCCAGCGTGGACTCCATCGACGTCCAGCGGCCTTCGGCCCATCCTTCCGCCTCGACGTGCTGGCCGGCCCCCGAAACGGAGGTGTGCACGAACTGCGGCACCCCGGCCGCCCGCGCGCCCTCGATGAGGTTGACGCCTTGGGTCACCTCGCCGTCGAAGTCGAAACCTTCGGCGCTGATGCCCGGCATCTGTACCGAGAAGACGGCGCGCGCCCCCTTGGCCGCCCGGATCACGGAATCGACGTCGTGGAGATCGCCGACGACGAGTTCGGCGCCGACCGCTTCGACGGCTTTCGCCCTGGCCGGGTCGCGCACCAGGGCGCGGACGGGAACACCGGCCGCGAGCAGGGCCCTGGCGGTCGCACCGCCCTGCCTGCCGGTGGCGCCGGTGACCAAAACGGGTGCTGGGGACATGGGGGACTCCTTCGGTCAACTAAGTGGCGGGGCCCGCCACTTATCGTCCGCTACGATATGGCGGGGCCCGCCACTTACGCAAATTCCGAGGTGCAGACATGTCCGACGGCCGGCGCGCCGACGCACGGCGCAATTACGCGCGCATCCTCGCGGTCGCCGAGGAGGAGGTCGCTGCCCACGGCTCCGGCGCCTCCCTGGAGCAGATCGCGCGGACCGCCAACGTCGGCTCGGCGACCGTCCGGCGCCACTTCCCCACCCGCCGGGCACTGCTGGAGGCGGTCTCCGCGAGCCGGATCGCGGCGTTGTGCGCCCGCGCCGCCGAGCTGACCGGCGAGGACGACAGCCGGAAGGCGCTCCTGACGTGGCTCGACGAGGTCGTCACCTACTGCGTCTCCGCCCGCGGTCTGGCCGCCGCGCTCGCCTACGACGGTCCCCCGGCGCACGAGAACTCCTGTTCCGCCGCCATCGAAGAGGCCGGGGATCCGCTCGTGCGGCGGGCCGCGCGGGACGGCATGGTGTCCCCTGACCTCACCGTCGCCGAGCTGATCACCCTGATCGTCGGCATCGTCCTGGCCACCGAGCACTACCCGGATCCCGCCGCGCAGGCGGACCGGCTGTTCCGGCTGGCCGTCGCGGGCCTGAGCCCCCAGGCATGAAACAGGGCCGGAGCGGTCTCCCGCTCCGGCCCCGGAACACCTTCCGGACTACCGCGTACCGCGACGGCCCGGCGAGACCACCGCCGGCACGGGACCGCCGTTGATCACGAACTGCGACCCCGGCTCACGGACGATGTCCCCGTTCGCGGAGTTCGTGATCGTCACGTTCGTCAAGGTCGCGCTGCCGCGGGCGCCGCTCATCGCGAGGATGCCCGCGCCGTTGTTCGACTTGTCGATCTTGACGTTCGTGAGGGCCGCGGTCACGACGCCGCCGCCGGTCTTGAACTGGACACCGTCGTAGGTCGAATCGTGGATCTCCGTGTCCCGCAGCACGACCCCGGGAATGTCCTTGCCCTGCGCGAAGAACGTGATCGCGCCGAACTCCTGCTGCTCGCCCCAGAACACGCCGCCGCAGCGGTACAGGGCGTTGTTCGCGATGAGCGTCTGCCCGGAGAACGGCAGCGGATCGTGATCCGTCGCCAGCATGATGCCCGGGTAGTTCATCGTGTCGTGGACGATGTTGTTCTCGATCTTGTTGCCGTAGCCGCCGTAGATCGCGATCCCGTTGGCCCGCCACGGGAGCTGGATCGTGTTGTTGGCGAACACGTTGTCGTGCGCGATGTCCTGCGACGGATCCTTCACGTACTGATTCGCCCACACCGCGAGCGAATCGTCACCGGTGGTACGGAACGACGAGTTGAACACCTTCGAGTTCCGGGTGCCGTTGGTGAAGTTGATGCCGTCGGCGTAGGTGTTCCGGATCCGCATCCCGCTGAACTCCAGGCCGTCACCCGGACCCCAGAGCGCCGGGACGTTGCTGTAGTCCCGGCCGACCCACGCGCCGACGTTGGCGTGCTCGATCCACACGTTCGTGATCTTCGTGCCGGTGCCGAAGCGGCCGTTGAGACCCACGCCGCCTTCCGCGCCGCCGTCACCGCCGCGGATCCGGCCGGAACCGAAGATGGCGATGTCGGAGATCTGCGTGTTCTTGTCGATGTCGAACCCGAAATTGCCCTCGTGCGGATGGTTGATACCGCCCGCGTTCTGCGGCTCGATCAGCGAGTACAGCTGCGAATGCCACATGCCGGCGCCGCGGATCGTCACGTTGGAGATGCCGACCTGGTTGTACTGGCCGCCGCCGTTGGGCACGTTCGGGTCGTCGGTCAGGATCTTCTTCTCCTGCCGCCACTGCCCCGCCGGGATCCAGACACACGGGATCACGCCGTTCTGGTCGTCGGTGACCGCGCGCTGGATCGCCGCCGAATCGTCGTTCCCGTCGTTCGGCACGGCGCCGTACTCCGTGATCGACACGCAGTTCGCGGGCTTCGCCGACGCCGGGGCGACCTCCTCCAGATCGATGAGGTCGACGATGTAGAACGCCGCGTTGTCACCGCTGTCCCGCTGCAGCTTGAACTTCGTGCCCGGCGGGTACGAGCGGGACAGCAGCGCGTGCGACTCGTCGAACAGCCGTCGCGCGTTGGCCTGCGGGGTGTTGGTCAGGCCTTCGGGATCGTCGGTGCTGCCGTAGAGCCAGCTGTGCTTCGACGACAACGTCAGCTTCTGTGCGAAGGTCCCGTTGACGTACAGGCTGAGCGTCGCGTCCTGACCTCCGCCGCCGGGGGCGTCGGGAATGGAGTTGCGCACGACGATCGAGTTCGCCTGGTTCGCCGACGTGAACTCCACGTACTGCCCCTGATTCGCCAGCCGCACGGATTTGCGGCCCGAGGATTCGGTCGCGAAGTTCGTGTGGCCGAAGGTGCGAAGCGGGTCGGCTTCCAGCAGTTGTCCTTGGTACTGCGCGGCTTCCGCCTCGTACTCGACGTACGGGACCGCCGCGCCGCGGCCCACGACGATCGCCCGCGAGAGGCTGTTGTTGGACTCGTTGGTCTCCGTGACCGTGCCGTCCGCGTCGGCCGTCGCGGTCAGGGTCGCCCCACCGTCGGCGGCGGTCCACGTGCCCGAGATCGCGACGTTCGCGGTCGCGCCCGGTTCGATCGCACCGGTGGCGCCGGTCAGCGTGGTGCCGCCGACGGCCAGCCGCGTCACCGAAGTGCCCGAGGCGCTCGTGCCCCGGTTGCGCACCGCGACGGTGAAGGACACCGCCGAACCGGCCGCCGGGTTGGGCGGGTTCGAGGTGATGCCGGTGACCTCGAGGTCGGGCCCCGGCGCCTGCGCGACGACCAGCGATGTCGGCGAGGTGTAGGTGTTGTTGGTTTCGTCCTGTTCGGCCACCGTGCCCGCCGGGTCGGCGGTGGCGGCCACGGTGTAGGTCCCCTGTGGACGCGTTCCCGCGTCGACGGTCACCGTGGCGGACTCGCCGGCGGCGAGCGCCCGGACCGCCGCGTCACCGACGACGGTGCCGCCGAGACTGACGTTCACGGTGGTGGCGGCCGCGTTCGCGGTGCCACTGTTCTTCACCGTCGCCGACACGGCGAGCCTGCTGGTCTCCGTCGGGTTCGGTGGCGTCCAGGTGGTGCCGGTGACGACGAGGTCCGGGTTCGGCGCGGGCGTGCCGATCACCTGGAATTCCGCGACCTGGCCACCGGGGGCACCGGAGTTGGCGAAGAACTGCAGGCGCACCTCCGACGCGCGGCCGCTGACCGGGATGACGACCGAGTTCTGGTTGGTGGCCGGGTCGAAGCGGTGGTCGGCTCGCGCCGACAGCGAGGTGAACGCGGCGGAACCCTGTGCGCGGCCGAGGACCTCGAAGTTCTGCGTCCGCGCGCCCCAGATCGCGTCCGGGTTGAGCTTCACCACGACCGAGTCGACGTCCGCGTCGACCCCGAGCTTCACCGTCAGCGCGTTCGGGTACCCCGCGGCGGATTCCCAGTACGTGGCGGTGTTGTTGTCGTTGGCGTTCGCCGCGACGAACGAATGGACGGTCGACGTGGCCTCGATCGGTTTGCCCGCCGCCAGGTTCGCGCCCGCGCTCGTGCCGGAGCGCACGACGTGGTTGCTGTCGCCGGATTCGTTGCCTGCCGCGTCCTTGGCGCGCACGAAGTACTCGACGCGTGTCCCCGCGGGTCTGGCTTCGGTGAACGTGGTGCCGGTGATCGTGGTGACCGGTGTCCCGTCGCGATAAACGGTGTAGCCGGTGACACCGACGTTGTCCGCCGAGGGCGACCAGGTCAGCCGGATCTGACCGGCGGCGGGCTCGGTCAGCGCGAGATTCGACGGCGCGCTCGGCGCCTGCGTGTCGCCGGTGTCGGGCCCGTACAGCTCGAATTCCGAGAGCTGGGCGGCGGGCCACCGCGAGTTCGCGGTGACCTGCAGCCGCACGTAGCGGGCCGACGCGGTCATCGAGATGGTGACGGTGTTGGTGCCGGGAGCGAACGCGTAGCCGGCCGGCGCGGCGAGGTCGGTGAACGCCGTGCCGTCGGTGCTTCCGCGCACCGCCAGCGTCTGGGTGCGGGATTCCCAGCCCGCGGGCAGTTTCAGCACGATCCGCGAGAGGGACTTCGCCACGCCGAGGTCGGCCTGAATCCACTGCGGGAACGCGTTGTTGGCGGATTCCCAGTAGCTCTCCTGGTTTCCGTCGACGGCGTTCGCGACGGGATAACCGGGCAGCGCGCTGCTCGCCGACACCGTGCGCGTCAACGGCACTTCGGCGAGCGCGGCCGGAACGGGGGTGGCGACGGGATCGGGTGGTGGCCCGCTCGCGGCGGAAGCGAGGGAGAGCCCGGCGACGGAAAGCCCCGTGACCAGGAGACCGGCGATGAGCCGGGACAGGCGCATACGTGTCATGGCGTCTTCTCTTCTTTGAGACGGCGGGGAGGAGCCAGAGCCGTACGAGCATGCAACAACTCGGAGACAGAATGCAAGAAGTAGACATGTTTCAGAAATTTTGCGACTGTCTGCGCGGACACCTCGCCCACGGCCGCTGATCTCTCTCCGCTTACGTGCGTTCTCCAAGATTCGGCGTCTTTTGTTCCCTGCAAGATCGCGTATTCCGAAGATCGGGTGTACAGCTGTACACTGAGCGCAGGCTAGCCGTGTGGAGGTCGATCCCTGATGGACGTGACGAAAACCCTGAGGTCCGCGCTCACCGGGACGGCGAACGAGTCCAGGTGCGCGGTCCGGGAGCTGCGACGCGAGACCGAGGACCTCGTGGCGCGGCGCGCGGGCCGGACGGCGAACCGGCTGACCGAACTGGGCGAGCGGCTCGCCGATCTGGTCCTGGTCTCCGGCAGCAGGCTCGCGGGCCTCGCCGAGCGGCACAGCGTGCCCGCGGGCGAGGGAGTGCGCCGGGAGGCGGACCGGATCGGCGAATCGGTCGAGCGGTTGTCCGTCACGCTGTCGGAGCGGACGATCCTGCTCGCCGAGGAACTGCTACGCCGCCGATGACCGCGAAGTAGCTCGCGGTCCGTGAAGGCCTCCTTGCCTACTCTGAAGGTAGTGAAGGGGGCCTTCACGTACTTCAAGGATCAGCAGGCAACGAAAGCCCCGTGACACATCGGTGCCATCGGCACTCACGTGCCGAAAGCGCAGGTCCGGTGCCGCCCGGCGCGGTCTTCTCCCGTCTTTAGTCGCTATCTACCACCGTATCCGCCTGCCTAGCATGGGAAACCGATTTCGGATCCGGCCGGGCGATCCCTGGCGATCCGTCACGGCCGCAAAACGGGTGACCCGTCGATTTCCTTTCCCCCATTCCCCTGCATTGGAAGGCACCCATGCGCATCCGAGGTCTCCTCACCGCTCTGCTGTGCGCCGCAGGGCTCACGACGGTCGCACCCGCCGCCGTCGCGGCCCCCATCATCGACGGCGAATACGCCCGGTCCGGCCCGTGGGCGGCCATGATCGAGCAGAACGGGCAGCAGTGGTGCTCCGGATCGATCATCAGCGCCCGCTGGGTGCTCACGGCCGAGCACTGCGTCGACGAACCCGGCGCCGACTACTCCGTCCGGGTGGGCGACGTCGATCACCGGGCCGGCACGTACGCCGTGGTGACCGCCATCCACACCCCCTCCAGCGGCGCCGACATCGCGCTGCTGAGGCTCGACCGCTCGGTGAGCACGACGTACGCGTCCCTCGGAACTTCCGTCGCCGTCGGCGACACCGAACACGTTTACGGCTGGGGCTACAACGAAGACGGCGACCTGCAGCGTTACCTCAAGGTCGCCAGGATGACGGTGACCAGTGTCGCGAATGGACTGATCAAGGCCCGGCGGGGCGACGGGCTGACCAACGGCGGCGACTCCGGCGGTCCGGTCTTCGTCGGTGGCAAGCAGGTCGGCGTACACATCGCGGGCAACAAGGTGGACACCTCGACGCACACCAGCATCTCGGCGAACCGCACCTGGATCCGCGACACCTCGGGCGTCTAGGTTTCGGCCGGCCGGGGGGGGGGGGGGGGGGGGCCCCCCCCCCCCCCCCCCCCGGGGGCGGGGGGGGGGTGGNGGTCTTCGTCGGTGGCAAGCAGGTCGGCGTACACATCGCGGGCAACAAGGTGGACACCTCGACGCACACCAGCATCTCGGCGAACCGCACCTGGATCCGCGACACCTCGGGCGTCTAGGTTTCGGCCGGCCGGTCCGGGAGCGGCGGCACCGCCGCTCCCGGACCGCTGAGAGGCAGGTGGAAAGTGGCATCGACGGCTTCCCCGGACGGGCTCGGCGCGCAGCTGACCAGGCTGGGCATCGGCGAGACCGCCGCCCGGATCTACCGGCGGATGCTCGAAAACGCCCCCGTCACCGCCGCGGAGCTCGCCTGGCGGGAGGGCGACGCGGAGACCGTCCAGCTCGCGCTGAAGGAACTGGCGGACGCGGGGCTCGCGGTGCCGTCCGGAATGGACGGGTCCGAATACCTCCCCGCGAACCCCAGCGAAGCGCTCACCGCGCTGACCACGCGACGGCAGGCCGAACTGCACGACGCGCGGCTCGCGGTCCAGACCGCGTACCGCGCCTTCCGGCGCGCGCATTCGGGGATGCCGGACGCGCAGGATCTGCTCGAAGTGGTCACCGGTGACGCCATCATCCCCCGGCTCCAGCACCTCGCGACCACGGTGCGGCATCAGGTGCGCCGTCTCGATTCACCGCCCTATTTCACCGGCGGCCGCCGGAATCTCCTGGAGGAGGAGCAACTACGGCGCGGGATCACCTACCGGTGTGTCTACAGTGGAGCGTCGCTCGGCGATCCCGGCTACCTCGCCGCGAACATCCTGCCGTGCCTGCGGGCCGGCGAACAGGCCCGCCTGCTACCCGAGCTCCCGGTGAAACTGACGCTGTTCGACGACCGTGCGGCGACCATCGCGCTGACCATCCGCGAGGCGGATCGCAACCAGTCCATCGTCATCGTGCGTCCCTGCAGCCTTTTCTCGGCACTGGAGGGACTGTTCGAAACCTCCTGGGCGGCCGCCCTCCCGCTGGACCGGCACGGCCGGACGGCCGAGCAGCCGATCCGGCCGGTCGAACGGGAACTGCTGCTCCTGCTCGCCGCCGGGCGCAAGGACGACGAGATCGCCACCGAACTCGGCGTCAGCAGGCGCACCCTCTTCCGCTATCTCGAGAACCTGATGGATCGCGCGGGCGTGTCCAGCCGGTTCCAGCTGGGAGTCTTCGCCGCGCACAACGACTGGTTCTGAGAGCCCCGCATTTCGTCCTCTGGATGCGGTAGTTGGCGATACGAACGACCGCATCCAGAGGACGAAACGCGGGCTCACCCGGACGGGGTCACCCAGGTGGCGGCAAGGACGCCGAGAGCGGATGGTGAAGTGGGAAGGAGGGCGGAATCATGGGAAATCACCGGCACCACACCGGCACCGCGTCGCTCCGGATCGCCACCGCCGGCCTGCGGGTGGTCGCGGTCGTCGTCGCGGTCGCGGCCTGCGCCTGGCTCGCGCTCTGGCTCGCGTTCAGCCTCTGAGTCCCGCCGGTCCCGGCTGGGCATCCGGCGGGCTCTCGGGCTCGGGGATCGGGCGGTCCGGCCCCGGATCGGGGACCCGTTCGGGCACTCCGGGATCCGGGAGCGGCTCCGGCTTGCCCGGGTCCGGCACGGGTTCGGGAATCCCGGGGTCTGGGACGCCGGGGTCCGGCGGCATGGGGTTCGGCGGCGCCGGAGGCGCGGTCATTCGAGTAGTCGTCATCGCACTACCTCCTGCCCACGCCACTACCCGGTCGACCACCGGACGAAACGACCGGTTAGCCCGTTTGGGTGGCGATCCAGTCCGCGATGACGTCGGCGCGCGAGGTCGTCTCGATTCCGGCGTGCGGGCAGTCCGGCCCCGTGGCCTCGATCGAGACCAAGGCGCCGCTCTTGCCTCCCGGGACGAAGTACGGCGCGCCCGAGTCGTACGTGCAGGCACTCGTGGTGATCGAGGGTGCCGCGCCGCGGACGCCGATCGTCGTCGGGGCCACCGTCGCCACCTGCACCGTGCCTTGCTGCATCCGAGTGGCCGGGGCGGGGTTCTTGGCGGTCAGGCTGCCCCAGCCCGCCAGTGTCAGCTGCTGGCCGATCTTCGGGAGGACGCGGTTCACCGTCAGCGGGGTCACCGTCGTCACCGGGGTGTCCAGTTTGATGAGCGCGACGTCGTTTTCCTTCGCCTGCAGCACTTCGGTCGCCTTGCGGGCCACGCCTGATTCGATCGCCTCGTCGACGAGGCCCAACGTCACCAAGGTCGGGTACGGCACCTTGCCCGCGACGCGCTTGCGGTGCGCGTCGTGGAAGCAGTGCCCGGTGGTGACCACCCAGCCGGGCGCGACCAGCGCACCCGTGCAGTAGCTGCTGTAGGTCGAACCGTCCGGGCGCGGGATCTTCGTCATCGCGATCTTCGCGACGAACCCGAACTGCCCCGGTGGGACATCGGTGCCGTGGGCGACGTCCGGCGCGGCGAACGCGGCCGGAGCGGTGGTGATGGTCAGGACAGCAGCGGCCAGCAGGGCGCGCAGACGCAATTTCTTACCCTTCGTCGATGAGCTGATCCGAGGCTAGGACCCCTGCGCGACAAGGGGAATTCCCCGACCAGGTGTCACCCGATGGCACGCCGGGCCGGTTGTTCGCGGCGTTCGAGCCAACGCCGGTAGGGGTGACTGCTTTCGGTGTCGGACCGGTAGGCCGCTTCGGCCGCGGTGATCAAGACCTCGCTGTCCGCGCCGAAGGCTCCTTCCGTGCTCCAGGCGATCAGATACCGCAGCCACAGCGGATCCCCCGCGAGTGGCCGGATCGCGATCCCGGGTGAGGCGGGAAAGGTGACCTGGCACGGGGAAATCGCCCGGCCCGCGGCGATCAGGCGTTGCAGGGGCCGCAACTCGGTGCTCCGGTGCGCCACCTGCGGCCGAAATCCCGCCTGGGCACAGGCTTCCTCGAAGCACTCCGGCCAGCCGGCACCGTCGGACGGCCCGAGCACCCACCGCTCCCCGGCCAGGTCCGCGAGGTCGATCTCGGCGCGGTGCGCGGCCGGATGGTCCGCGGCGATCGCCACGAACACCGGTTGCGTGGCCAGCGGCCGCCACGCCACGCCAGGGGCAGACGGCAGGACGTGCCCGGGGTAGTCGGCGACCACGGCGGCGTCGAGTTGCCCACCGGCCACGAGATCCAGCAACCGCAGGGGCGAGAACTCGGTGGTCACCGAAACCGCTTGTCCCCGGCCGGAATCACCGAGCCGGTCCGCCAGCTCGACGACCATCGAACCGCCGATCCCACCCAGCGCGACAGGACGCTTTTCGCCGTCCGCCAGGAAACGCGCCGCGTCCCGGTGCATCGTGTCCGCCGCGGCGAGGACGGCGCGGGCGCGCATGAGCACGCATTCACCGAACGCCGTCGGGAAGACCCCGTCCCGCCCGCGGACGAACAGGGTTCCCCCGAACGCGCGCTCGATCCGTTGCAGGGCAGCGGTCAACGCGGGCTGAGTGCTCCCGAGCCCGATCGCCGCGCGCGTGATGCTGCCCGCGTCGGCGACGGCGCACACCACTCGCAGGTGACGTAACTCGACGTCCATCACGCGGACCTTATGGCCACTTGGGATGTGCCGGAAGCCGTCGAAAGTCGGGATCGTTTTTCGTACTCCCCTTCCTCCCCGCAAGGAGTACGCATGCGACGCGCCTGCCTCATGGTCGCGCTGACCGCCACCCTCGCCGCCGCGCTCGTTCCCGCGACGGCGTCGGCGGCGCCCGGATTCACGACGTCGATGGAGGCCTTCGAACCAGGAGGGACCATCACCCGGGTGGACGTCACCCGGCCCGCTTCGGACCGGAGCGCCGCACCGCAGCGGATCGCGAGCGCCGCCGCGGTGACCCCGATCGAAACCAACGGCCCGAGCGAGACCACGTTCGACCTGGTCTTCGTCGGTGACGGCTACACGTCGACGCAGCTGGGCACGTACTCGCAGCACGTCCGCAACAGCATCGCGGCGCTGTTCGCCATCGAGCCGTACAAGAGCCACCGCAAGCAGTTCAACCTCTGGCAGGTCGACGTGGTGTCACCGCAGTCCGGTATCACCAACGACCCGACCCAGGGCATCCGGCGCAACACCGCGCTGGGCTCGTACTTCTGGTGCGGCGGCATCGAACGGCTGTTGTGCGTCAACGAAACCAAGGCGAACCAGTACGCCGCGGCCGCGCCGGACGTCGATCAGGTCATCATGCTGGCGAACACGACGAAGTACGGCGGGGCCGGTGGCGGCGTCGCGACCTCTTCGGGCGGCAACATCCAGGCCAGCCAGATCGTCGCCCACGAACTCGGGCACTCCATCGGCGGGCTCGCCGACGAATACGACTACGGCACCTGCGACGCCCGCGAACCCCGCGAGCCCAACGCTTCCGCGCTCACGGCCCAGCAGATGAAGGACCGCCGCGCCAAGTGGTACGCCTGGCTCGGCAAGCCCTCCCCGGACGGCGGCACGGTCGGCGCCTTCGAGGGATCCCGCTACTGCAAGACCGGGATGTACCGCCCCAGCGTGAACTCGCTCATGCGCACCCTCGGGCAGCCCTTCAACCCGCCGAGCACCGAAGCGATGATCGCGGGCTTCCACCGCGAAGCCGCCCATCGGCACTGATCCCCGTCATGGCCTCACGGCCGGGCCGCCGGCGTGCTCGGCGAGCCCGGTCGCCATGTCGCGCATGAAGCGGCGGAGGTACCAGCGGAAGATCCACGCGTTGCCCTTGCCGACGCGATACGTTCCGTGCCAGCGGATCCGGGTCCCGCCGCCGGGTGTTTCGCAGAGATCGACCGAGGCCTGGTAGTCGACCATCACCGGCACATCCACGCCTTCGTAGGAGAACCGTCGTTCGGGGTCGAGCGCGGTGATCCGCTCCTTGGTGACCGTCTTGCCGGTCCGGAAGGCCCGCACCGCGCCGACTCCGTCGCGTCCGTCGGTGGAAAGTCCTTGCGACGCGGCGACTTCCAGGGAACCGACCCGTGACCAGACCGGCCAGCTGCGGGCGTCGAGCAACAGTGCCCACACCGCTGCGGGCGGCGCCGGCGATTCGGCGGTAACGTCGTACGACTGCGTTCCAGAACTACTCACACGTCTCACCCTAGGAAGGGGCGGACGGGCCCACCATGCGCCGGATTGCGGGGCGGCGATCAGGAATTGCGGTACTCCGACGGACGCGATCCGGTGTGTTTCAGGAAAGCGGCCGACAAGGCGCCCGGAGTGGCGAACCCGCATCTGCCCGCGATCCGGGCGACCGGGAGATCGGTGTCGCGCAGCAGCCTTCGCGCTTCCTCGATCCGCAGCCCGCCGAGAAAACGGTGCGGGGTCTGGCCGGTCTTCTCCTTGAAGACCCGGATGAAGTGGTAGACGCTCAAATGCACTTCCCCGGCGATTTCGGCGACGGTGAGCGGTTCGGCCAGGCGGTCGCGCATCATCGCCACCGCGGCACGGACCCGGTGGTCCTCCCGGCCGGCACTCGGTGGCTCCGGCTTCCGCGCGTGGCGGGTGAGCAGGTGCACGGCGAGGAAGGCGGCCGCGGATTCGGCGTAGAGGTCGTCCTCCTCCTTCGCGTTCCCGACCGCACGGACCAGCTCGTCGAGCAGCGGGTCTCCCCCGGCGACGGACGCGGCCATCGCCTCGTGGTCCACCGCGCGGCCACCCCGCCGCGCGGCCACCGACTCCACCGTGGTGCCCGGGATGTGCACCTGCAGGCTTCGCATCGCTTCGTCACCACGGTAACGGCGCTGCAGCGGCATGCCGGGAACCGCGAGTTCGAGCCTCCCCCAGGGGTGGCGGTCCCACCTGCCCGCGCCGCGGGTCTCCATCACCGCCCGCCCCGAAAGCGGCAGGACCAGATGCAGATCCGCGACGCCGGGCAGCCGCATGTCCTCGGCGACGGGAACGTGGTCGAATCGCTGGACGAGCAACGACTTCCAGCCGGAGTCCTCCCAGCTGCAATACGTCCGCCGGACATAGCGGGACATGTCGAAACCGGTGTACGGCTGAAGGTCGAATCGCTCGGAATCGAACACCACGCCTTCGAGGCTAGCCGAGCAGCTCCTTCACGCGCGGGACGACCTGCTCGCCGTAAAGCCGGATCGAGTTCAGGCGCTGCTCGTGCGGAAGCGCGCCGACGCTGTATTTGAGCTGGAATCGCGACAGGCCGAGTGCCCGCACGGCCCACGCGATCTTCCGCGCGACGGTTTCCGGGGAGCCGACGAACAGCGCGCCCCGCGGTCCGGCCATGGCGTCGTAGTCGGCCCTGGACATCGGGCCCCAGCCTCGTTCGGCACCGATCTTGGCGAAAGCGGCCTGGTGATGGGAGAAGTGCTGGGCGACGGCGAGTTCGTCGGTCTCTGCGACGTGGCCGGGGCTGTGCATCGAGATCGGCAGCTCCTGGTGTCCCGCCTCCTTGACCGCGCGCCGGTACAGGTCCGCCAGCGGGGCGAACCGCTCCGGAGACCCGCCGATCACGGCCATCACCAGCGGCAGGCCGTACGCGGCCGCGCGGACGACCGACTGCGGGGTGCCGCCGACGCCGACCCAGGCGGGCAGACTGCCCGATTCGGTGACCGGGAACGCCTGCGCGCCCTCCAGTGCCGGGCGGACGGTTCCGGACCAGTCGACCGGCTTCTCTCCTTGCAGATGCGTGAACAGGTCGAGCTTCTCGGCGAAGAGCGCTTCGTAGTCCTCCAGCGAGTAGCCGAAAAGCGGGAACGACTCGGTGAACGACCCCCGGCCGAGCGTGACCTCGGCGCGTCCCCGGGAAACGGCGTCCAGCGTGGCGAACCGCTCGTACACGCGCACCGGGTCGTCCGAGCTGAGCACCGTGACCGCCGTGCCCAGCCGGATCCGCTCGGTCTGCCCCGCGATCGCGGCCAGTACGACGTCCGGCGAGGACACCGCCATCTCGGCGCGGTGGTGCTCGCCGACACCGAAGTAGTCCACGCCCACCTGGTCGGCGAGGACGCCCTCGGCCACGACCTGGCGGATGGCCTCGGCCTGGCTCACCGGCTGGCCGTCCGCGCCGTTCTCGACGTCGCCGAACGTGTCCAGGCCGAAGGTCGGCCGCTGCGGGGTGCCCAGGATCTCGTAACCCATGTCCAACTCCTCAAGTAGTTGAACGCTCAAACGTCGGATCCGGTGATCGTATTCCGGGGTGGGCGGGTCAGGCGCCGGCGATGTCCCGCGCCAGCTGACGGGCGTCGTCCATGGTGAACTTTCCGGTGATCTGGGTTTCCCCGCCGGTGATGGCGGACTGGATCATCGGCGCGGTCAGCACCCGGCTCTTCAGCACCATCGCGACCTGCTTGCCGACGTTGCCCGCGGTCCAATCGGCCCACGTCCGCGCGCCCGCGTCGGTGAAGCTGAGCCCGACGAGCGGACCACCCGACTGCGAATCGAGCCGGGCGTTCGCGCGGCTGAGGTCGGCCCCGGTGAGGAAGGCCGGCCCCAGCAGGTACTTGGTGCCCTGCACCCGGTCACAGCTGACCAGCGGAAGCGCCGGATCGTCACGGCCGTCCATCGGGTCGGGTCCCGCCGAGCAGTCCAGTGCCGCCGCGGCGGCCTGCTGTTCGGCGGGATCGGTGCTCTGCCGATCGGTCGCCGCGCCGGTCGCCGGGCCAGGCGGGAACTCCGTCAGGACCGGGCGGAACCGCAGCCGCGACCCGTCCTTGATCGCGAAACTGTCGCCTTCGGGCTCGGCTTGACCGGAAACCCCGCCCTGACATCCGGTGACACCGAGCAGGACGAGGGTGACCGCTACGAGGATGTTCCGCACGGAGGCATTCTGCCGTGTTCAGCGCCCGCGCGTGGGCGAAACGGCTCGACGCCGCACGGTCCGCTCGAGAATCCCGAGCGTGGCCTTGAGCGCGGACTCGGGGACCACGGGGAAGGTGATGCGCTCCTTCCATTCCTCGCCGACCTCCGACCAGTCGTAATAGGACGTCACGAGCGTGCCGCCCGCCGCGGGCTCCAGCCGGTAGCCGTAGATGTGCCGGGCATGCGGGCGGACCCGGCCCTCGACGGTCCAGGCGATCTCCTCGTCCGGGACGAGGGTGGTGATGACGACCTCGACGTCGTACTTGCCCAAGGGCACGTCCCCGAGTGCTTCCCGGTCCATATGCACCACGAACCGGTCGCCCGCCCGCTCGACCGGATCCCCTTCCGCGTCGAGGAGCATTCCCGACGCGTCGATGTCGACATGGCCCTTCGGGTCGCTCAAGACCGCGAAGACGTCCTCGGCGGGAGCCGGGATGAGCCGGGAGACCTCGATCCGTTCGGGACCGGGGGTTTCCGCCGTGGCGACCAGGACCGCGCGACCGAGTACATGCTGGGCGACGGTGAAGCCGAGGAACGCGGGCGTGCAGTCGGCCGGGACGCCTAGCGACTCGACGTCGAGGGCGTGAACCACGACGAAGTAGCGGTGTACGCCGTGCCCGGCAGGCGGCGCGGCCCCGAGGAAACGGGCCAGACGGGCGTCGTTCGGCACCTGGAAGGCACCTTCGGGAAGCCCGGAGCCGGTGTCGTCGCCGGCGCCTTCGGGCAACTCCGTGACGGCGGCGGGGATGTCCGCGACCGCCCAGTGCCAGAAACCGGAACCGGTCGGGGCGTCGGGGTCGTAGACGGTGACGGCGTAACTCTTGGTGCCGAGCGGCGCGCCGCTCCAGCTCAGCTGGGGCGAGACGTCCTTTCCGGCCCATTGTTCAGGCGCCCAGGCGGCGCCGTCGGCAACGGAAGTACTGGTGACGGCGAAGGAGGCCACCTCGGGCAGCCGGACGAAGGGATCGTTGGTCATGAATCGACCATAACATAGATAATCGATTATCTTGTGGTTCGTCTATGCTCCGTGGATGGCTTCACCGGACAAGCAGATGCTCTCCGAGCAGGTGTACACGCGCCTGCGGGACGCGATCATGCGCGGCGACCACGCCCCCGGCGCCCCGCTCAAACCGCAGGACCTCGCCAAGGAACACGGAGTGAGCCTGGCGGTCGTCCGCGAGGCTCTCGTTCGCGTGGTCGGCGACGGCCTCGCCGACCGGCTCCCCAACCGCGGTTTCGCCGTCCCGGCCTTCTCCGACCGCCGCTGGCAGGAGATAACGGAGGCCCGCCGGACCATCGAACCGCTCGTGCTGCGCCTTTCCATCGAGCGCGGCGACCTCGACTGGGAGGCCCGGGTTCGCGCCGCGCACCACCGGCTGAGCCGCACCTCGCCGTTCGTGCCCGAAGAAGGCGAATACATCAGCGGCGCCTGGTCGGAAGCCCATCGCGTCTTCCACCGGACCCTGCTCGACGGCTGCGGAAACCCGATCCTGCTGGAGACCTTCGACCGGATGTGGACCGCGAGTGAACTGGCTCGCCGCTGGGCGGCGCACCGCTCCCCCGGCCGCGATCACCTCGCCGAACATCGCCTGCTGGAGGAAACGGCGCTGGCCCGCGACGCCGACGCGGCGGCCGAGGCGCTGACCCGGCATCTGACCCTGACCGCGGCCGCGCTGTCCGAGGAGTCGTAAGCCGGACCGGCATCGGGTGTCGTCGATCGACGTCAGCCCACCGCGACCGTGATGGCGGCCGTGTGCACCCGCCCGCCGTGGGAGAACTCGAGGAACAGCCGATACTCCCCGCGTTCCGAAAACAGCGAGTGGAAGGTCAGCTCGCCGTCGGCGAGCGCCGCGCCGGGCGGCTGCACCGGATGCAGATGCGTGGCCGACAACAGCATGGTGTGGAATCCGGTCATATGGCCGTTGGCACCCAGGTGCGGGTCGACCGCGGTGACGAGCGCGCCGTCGGGGCCGCGGACGGCGAAGCGGAGGACCTGCGCCCGCATCGCCGGGATCAGTGCCTCCCCTGCCACTAGCGCCACGCGGTAACCCGTGGCCGTCACGGTGTCGGCCGCCGGAGCGGGCACCGGCACGAAGGTGGTGTCACCCGGCACGGTGAACGGGACACCGAGCACCACCGGATGCTTCGGATCCTTGGTGTCGAGCGGCACGAACTCGGCGAACATCCGGTAGGCGCCGCCGTCGGTCAGTGCGAGGCTCGTGTGCCAGGTGTCGCCGTCCAGTGTCGGGTGCACGTGCTGGAAGACGTTCATGTCGTCGCGTACGGCGAAGAAGTGCAGCTGTTTGGTCTGGTTGTCCAAAAAGCGGGTGACCGGACGCCCGTCGGGCCCGAGGATCCGGAACGCGACCGGCACCTCCGGCCCCCGGACGGCCGGCGTGGTCACCCGCTCGAACCGGTACCCGCTTTCCGCCTCGGACAGCCCGTCGCTGTGCGCGGCGGGAAGCAGATCCGCCGTCACGACGGGCTGCTGGTGAGCGGAGTGCGCGGAACCGCGTTCCGGCCGGAGAGCGACGAACACCGCGGCCACGCCGATCACCAGTGCCAGCGCGAGGAACAACCAATCCGTGAACCGCGGCTTGCGCACGCCTGCCCTCCGGTCACTTGCCGCCGAGGTTCGGCTTCACCACGACCAGGCCCTGTTCGATGCCGTTGACGATGACGATGCCGCTGGAGAAGTACGGGTAGTTGCTCCACGCGCCGTTGAAGTTCGCCGCGTTGCCCGCCGGGTAGATGTCGAAGTAGCCGACCTCGGACAACCGCGCCGAAGCGACGCCGCTGACGTCCAGGATGCGCAGACCGGCCTGATAGTTCGCCTGGTAGGAGTACTGGCCCCTGATGTACTGGTTGTGGTCGATCGCGGTGGCGGGCGAACTGTAGACGCCGGTGTGCACGGGGGCGGACAGCTTCGCCAGGTCCCAGACGTAGGTCTTGGTGCGCTTGTCGGTGCCGCGCGACTCGTCCAGTTCGTCGTCGAGCAGGAAGTAGCGCTGGTCGCCGGTCAGCCAGCCCTGGTGCGAGTACTGCGCGCCCGAGTAGCCTTTACGCGAGATCTGGACCGGCCTGGCCTTGTCGGTGACGTCGACGATGGTGAGCGTGTCCTCGTTGGCGTTGAAGCAGATCTCCCGGCCGCTGTACGCCGTGTCCGGCCCGCGGTAGACGACGCACTGCGTGTCGTGGGTGTAGCCGTCCTGCGACACGCAGCCCGCCTTGGCCGGCGCCTTCGGGTTCTGGATGTTGACGATATGCGGTCCGCCGCTGCACGTGTTGGAGCCGATCGCGTAGGCGAATCCGGTCTCCTCGTTGACGGCGATGTTGTGCGCGGGACCGAATTCCCGGTACAGCGCGTCGGCGGTGAAGGTCTGTGGTGTGGTGACGGTGCGCAGCCTGGTCAGGTCGAACACCTGCATCCCGTGCCCGGTGATGAAGTCGGCCACGATGAACGCGTGGTTCTTGTACACCTTCATGTCCCGCCACGAGCTGCTGCCGCCGTTGGAGGGCAGGTTGCCGAGGAACCTGGGCGAGGTCGGGACGCTCAGGTCGACGAACGCGGTGCCGTTGGTCCGTCCGACGATCGCGTATTCCTTGCCGGACGACGGGTCGGTCCAGCCCCAGATGTCGTTGCCGTTCCCGCCGCCGAGGCCGGACAACGGAAGCACGCTGAGCAGGTCGACGTTCTTGCACGGGTACTTGTCGGCCATGCCGTTGACGCACGGCACACCCGCCGCCGTGCCGGTGACGGCGTGCCGTTCCGCCGGAACATGGTCGGCGAGGAAGGTCCGGGCCGCGGCCTGTCCCTCCGCCGTCTCGGGATCGTGCGCGGACGCCGCCGTCATCGAAAACACCAACGCGGAGGCCGTCAGGACGGCCAACCCCATCATGCGCACGAGTTTCATGGAGGTGCTCCTCACCGGGTTTCGGTCGGCCTCCGACGTTAAGAGCACCCGCTCCCGGTGTATCCCCCCGAACGTCGGGGGTTTTTAACCGTTTACCGGCAGATCCCGAAATGCTTCCCTGATTTCGGTCACCAGCAGCTCCGGCTGCTCCAGTCCCGGGAAGTGCCCGCCGCGGTCGAGTTCGGTCCACCGGTGCATGTTCCGGTAGCGGCGCTCCGCCCAGCGTCGCGCGGTCGGCCACGGGTCGGCGGGGAAGATCGAGACGGCGGTGGGCACGGTCACCGGCCGCGCGTTCTCCTGCTCCGCGCCGCGCGGCACCCACCGCATCGCCTCCCAGTACCAGCGAGCACTCGAAGCGCCGGTGCCGGTCAGCCAGTACAACGCGATGTTGTCGACCTGCTCCGCCAAACTCACCCCGCCGCCGTACTCCGGCCGGGCGTCGGCATAGGCGGCGAACTTCTCACCGAGCCAGGCGGCGAGCCCCGACGGCGAATCGAGCAGGGAGTAGCCGAGCGTCTGCGGTCGCGTGCCCATGAGCATCCCGAAGCCGTATCCGTCGGACAGGTGCCGATCACGCCGGTCCAGCATGCGACGTTCGGTCTCCCCCGGCGCCACCCGGTCCTCCGGCAACGGCGACGCCGAAGGCATCGTCAGGTGCAGGCCCACGACCCGCTCGGGAACCTGGCACGCCAGTTCCGTGCTGACGACGGCACCCCAATCCCCGCCGTGGGCCCCGAACCGCCGATAGCCGAGCGCGGTCATCAGGCCTGCCCACGCCTTGGCGGTCCGGCCCGGATGCCAGCCGCGATCGCTGGGTCGTTCGCTGAAACCGAACCCCGGCAACGAAGGCACGACCACGTCGAAGGCGTCGCTCGCGGAACCGCCGTGGGCCACCGGATCGCTGAGCGGCCTGATCACCTTCTCGAATTCAAGGATCGAACCCGGCCAACCGTGGGTCAGGATCAGCGGGAGCGCCGTGCGCTCGGGCGAGCGGACGTGCCAGAACCCGATGTCCAGCCCGTCGATCCGCGTGCGGTAGTGGGGAATGGTGTTCCACCGGATCTCCCTCGCCCGCCAGTCGTGTCCCCGCCATTCCTGGAGCAACGCCGTCAACCTGGCAAGTTCGATCCCCTGGATGGCGTCGGGAACCGTCTCCGCTTCGGGAAGGCGTACCCGGGCCAGGCGAGCGTGGAGATCGGCCAGCTCGCGATCGGGAACATGGATGCTGAAGGGTTCGATATCGGGCACAGCGCCGAAACTACGGGCGGTTCACGAGGTTTCCCATGCTCGGAATTGACGTTGGCCGGTCGAGGATTGCGCAGTTTCCGCACGCCGCGTGTCGTCCATCTCCGCACGTGTGCCGTCCATCCAGTCACGTGAACCCGCCCCACGGGACCGGGCCGCTGACGGCTGAACGCATGCCGAAGGGCCCGTCACCTGGGTGGCTGGCGGGCTCCTCGGGTTCAGCGGTGGTGCAGGGTGTTGCGGCGAGGTTGTCGGAGCGGATCTCGATACTGAGGCGGAATGAACTCCGGTAATCCGTCGGCGGCCATGCGGACTTCCCAGTCGCCGTGGTGAATCAACCGGTGATGAAACCCGCACAGCAGCACGAGATTGCGGAGGTCGGTGGGTCCGTCGTCTGCCCAGTGGATGATGTGGTGGGCGTGGCAGTTCTTCGGTTTCCGATGACAGCCGGGGAACGCGCAGCCGCCGTCGCGGATGTTCAACGCGCGTCTTTGCCCTGGGGTGACGAACCTTCTGAGCCGTCCCACATCCAAGGGTTCTCCGGCGGCGCTCATCACCACGGGCAGCATGAGGCAGTCGCAGGCGGCCAGCCGGGCTTCCCGCGCGGTCATCGTCCCGATGAAATCGAGGCAGGCGGTCCCGAGGCCGGATTTCAGCTCGTCGAGTCCGATGGTGACATGGACGAGGGTGCGGTAGCCGCTGGTTCCGGGCTGGTCCGGGCACGCGATCGCGAGGTCGAGGAGTTCGGCCCACGCGTCGCCCAGGCGCTCGCACTTCATCCGCAGATCCGCCTGTCCGAACTCGTCCACCGGCCGCGGCTGGGCATACCCCTCCAGCGCGGCCGCCGTCCGGGCACCCGTCTCGTCATCAAGCAGCCCGGTCAACTTCCAGAACCCGTCCCGACGCCGCTCCAGAGTGATCTCCCGGCGTGGTTCCTTGGGCTCGGGGTCTTGGGGTTCGCTGCCGTCAGGATCCAGCCACCCCAGCAGGTTCGCCTCAGCCTTGACGAGCTGCTGCGGACCGGCATTCGGGGCCAACTCGGCGAGGATCTTCTCCTCGACCGCCCGATCCTCAACCGAGGTATCGGCAGGCAACCTCTTCAAGATCTCCAGAATCTGATCGATCCGTTCATCCCCGACCAACCCCTCCGCCGCCACCGCGGCCGTCTCGGGTGCCACGGCCGGGGCTTCGGTGCCATCCAGGTTCCGCGTCGGGTTCAAAGCGACCGCCCGCTTCACCACCGCACCCGCCTCGGCCCGCGACAACCCCGCCAACTCCGCGAACCAGCTCGCCGTACTGCCATGCCCGAACAAATCCTTCGCGCCCCGAGACTCGACCTCCGCCAGAAACCGCCCCAAACCCGCGGTGGCCATCCGAATCACCCGCAACGACTGCTGCACACCATGCGCAAGCTCCAGCCTGCCGGCACGCCACAACTCCTGCGGCAACTCAGGAAGGAAAGTCTCGGACACCCCTCCATAATACCGAAAACCATCGAACAGATGTTCGTAATTTTAAGCAACAATGAGCAGGCACATTTAACACCGAAGAGTGAAACGGGGTCATAAGACCCTGGCCGCCGATCACAAACCACTAGCCATGCAGCCGAGTAAGCGCTTACTCTGAAGCGATGTCGATCACCGGAACTCAGGGAATATCCCCGATGCGCCGGGCAAGAACCGAAGCGACAGTGGACCCGGACTTGACCCGACAAAAGGAGAACAGCACGCAGTGACTTCACCGGCAGCACAACTCGAATCAGCACTAGCCACCACCATCGCGGAGAAGACGGCACGCGGCTCGACAGATGCCCTACCTCCCCCTCGGGGATGGCATCCCGGCGCCAGGATCGGGGCCACCGCCGAACAAGGGGCGCTCATCGCCTACAACGACGACGGATCCGCCGGCATCTGCGTTCTCGAGAACGGCCGCGGCACGTGGCTGAACCTGCAGCCCCAAGACCAAAACCAAAACCGCCGTCCGTATTCGGTATGGCACTGGATGCCCGCCTACAACGGCCGCCCCGCCTGGCTGCTGGGCGCGCTCACCCGTGAAGCGACCCGATTGGAACTGGTCGGCAACGACGGCACGGTGGCCGAAGCCGACATCGTCGACGGCACCTTCGCGGCGGAAATAGCCGTGGACATGGTCAGCCTTCGCGACGCGAAAGGAAGGCTGGAAGGCCACGAACCCGGCTCCGACGAAGGGCGCGCGGAGTTCGAGCGCCTGATGACGGACTCGCGAACGGAAATGACCCAGCTCAAGGTCCGGGTCTACGACGGCACCGGAGCACTGCTTTACGACGGCGCGGCGATCGACGCCACCGATTAGGCGAATCCGTTCGATGGGCCCGCGCCCAGGGGGCCCGTCGAGCGGATTAGGAGACCAGCCGCCTGAGTAACGACCCGGCGTCCTCGGCGAGTCCGTTCCCCTCGCCGGCGAGATGGTGGAGCAGCGCCTGCTGGAACAGGCCGTCGAAGGCGGCGTAAGCAACCTGCCTTGTCACGACAGGCGCCGCGTCGGCGAGTTCGGCATAGCGCTCCACGACGCGCCAGATCATCGCCTGCCGCTGGGTGTCGATCTCCAGCACGTCGGCGCGGAACGCGGCCTCGAAAAGGCTCTGGTTCCGCAGGTCGTACCACAGCCGGTGCATCTCGGCGTCCGCCAGCAGCGTCTCCGCCATTGCAGCACCGAAGCCCCATTCGAGTTCTTCGGCCGACTTCGCCATGGCCACGGCCTCGTCGTAGCGGGTCACGCACACTTCTTCGAACTTCCGGACCGCGTAGGTCAGCAGCTCCACCTTGTCGGTGAAGTAGTAGTGCAGCACGCCGTGCGAGAAGTTCGACTTCTGCGCGATCTCCCGCAGGCTCGTCCTCGCGTACCCCAGCTCGGACAACGCCTGCAGCGCGGACTCCGCCAGTTCCGCCCGCCGCTGGGCGAACTTGTCGACACTCCGGCGTGCGATCCGCTCGCTCGTCTCGGTCACCACGAGTTCCTGTCCGGTCCGGGACCCCGCGCCTGCCGCGGGTCCCACAGTCTAGCGTCGCCGAATTCTTGACGACTGTCCAAGGAAATCTTGACGACTGTCCAAAACTGGCTCAGGATGTGACCCACGCCGCAACCGCGGACCGTCTCAAGGAGGAGAAGTCCATGGGTTCGTACGACCTTTCGGGCCGGAAAGCCCTGGTCACGGGTGGAGCGCAGGGCCTGGGAGCCGGAATGGCCGAAGCGCTGGTCCTGGCGGGCGCCTCGGTGGTCATCGGCGACGTCCAGGAGGATCTCGGGCGCGCCACCGCCGATCAGATCAAGCAGAAGGGCGCCAACGCGGGCTTCGTCCGGCTCGACGTCACCGACGACCAGAGCTGGGAGCAGGCGGTCGCCGCGGTCATCGGCGAACTCGGCGGGCTGGACATCGTGGTGAACAACGCCGGCGTCGAGATCACCGGCCTCGTCGCCGATCTCGACCCCGCCGACGTGCGCAAGATGCTCGACGTCAACGTGCTCGGCACCGCGCTCGGCGTGAAGCACGCCTTCCGCGCGATGCGGCCCGGCGGACCGGCGGGCACCGGCGGCGCCGTCGTGAACATCGCCTCGGTCGCCGCGACCATCGCCTTCCCCGGGATCGCGGGCTATTCGGCGACGAAATCGGCGGTCGACCGGCTGACCAGGGTCGCCGCGATGGAGGCCGGGAAGCTCGGCTACGGCGTCCGCGTCAACTGCGTCTATCCCGGCCTCGTACCAACCCAGATGGGCAACCAGCTCGCGCAGGACGTCGTCGAGGTCGGCCTGTTCCCCAGTGTCGAAGAGGCCATCGGCGCCGTCATCGGGCAGACCCCGGCCGGACGGCTCGGCGAGGTCGCGGACATGGCCGACGCCGTCGTGTTCCTCGCTTCCGACGCGGCCCGCTTCATCACCGGCGCCGGGCTCCCGGTCGACGGCGGAATGGGCATGTGACCAGCACCGACCCGAAAGGAATCACCATGAGCAGCCCCAAACCCGTCGTGGTCTACGGCGCCTCCGGCTACACCGGACGGCTGATCTGCGAGTACCTGCGCGAGTACAACGTCCCGTTCATCGCCGCAGGCCGGGACAAGGCCCGTATCCAGGAGGCGATCGACCACGTCCCCGGCCTCGACACCATCGACCACGAGGTCGTCGAGGTCTCGCACGACGTCGAAGCGCTCACCGAACTGTTCCGCGACGCCAAGGTCGTCTGCAACACCGTCGGCCCGTTCAGCGAGTACGGCCACGAGGTCGTCGAAGCCTGTCTCCGCACCGGAACGCATTACCTCGACACCACCGGCGAACAGGACTGGCTGATCTCCGCCGAGGAGCGCTACGGCGCGCGGATGGCGGAGCAGGGCCTCCTGCTCTCCCCCGGTATCGCGCAGATGTACACCACCGGCGAGATCGCGGCGAACCTCTGCCTGGAGACCCCGGGACTGGACACTTTGGACATCCTGGTGTTCTGGAAGGGTTATCCGACGGTCGCTTCCACGAAGACCATCCTCGTCAACGCCGCGCTCTCGGCCGCGTACTACCTCGAACAGAACGAGTACCTGCCCTGGCCCGCGGACGGCGGCCTGCAGGACGTCACCGTGCCCGGCCACCACGAAACCGGGCTGGCCCTGCCCTGGGGCGGCACGTCGCATCCGGTCTGGTTCAAGAACGACGCCCGCGTGGCCAACGTCAAGGCCGTCGGTGGTGTCTTCGACCGCGCGCTCATGCAGGGGGTGCCGCAGATCGTCGCGGCCGTGCTGGAACAGGTGAAAGACCTGCCACTGGACGAAAAGATGCGCGTGCTGGCCGAGCAGGCCGCAGCGGTGCGCGACGAGATGCCGCCGCGGGAGAACCAGCGGCTCAACACGTCGCTCGATTCGGTGCACGCCTCGGGACCGCTGGGCCGGGCGCACTGCGTCATCCACGGCACGTGCAACTACAAGCAGACCGGGCTGATGCAGGCTTACGGCGCCTATTCGCTGCTGCAGCAGCCGCCGAAGCGGGTCGGTTTCGCGTCCGGGTGCCAGGCTTTCGGCCACCGCGAGCTGCTCGGCGTGCTACGAAGCTTCGGGCTGGTTGCGAAGCCGGTCTTGACCGTCCACGACTGACCCGGGAGGACGAGCGCGTGCGACTGACCGACTACCTCGACAAGGGCGCTTCACTCGATCCGGCGGCGCCCTGCCTCACCATGGGCGACACGTCCCTCAGCTACGCCGACGTGCGGGAACTGTCGTGGCGGGTGGGGCGGGCGCTGGCCCGCTCCGGTGTCAAGCCCGGCGACAAGGTGGCGATCCTGTCCGGGAACGATCCCCTGTCGTTCGGCTGCGTCTTCGGCATCAGCCGGGCCGGCGCCGTGTGGTGCCCGGTCAACCCGCGCAACGAGGCCGCCGAGAACAGGGAACTGCTCGACCTGTTCGACTGCACCTGCCTTCTGGTGCAGGAGCCCTTCGCACCGCTCGTCTCCCGGATGCTCCCCGATCTGCCGAAACTGTCCACAGTGGTCTGTCTCGACGGTTCGATGCCGGGCGCGGTCCCGTTTTCCGACTGGCTCGACGACGCCGAGCCCTGGGAGGAGAGCCCGCCGGACGACCTGGTCCTGCTCGTCGGCACCGGCGGAACCACCGGACGGCCCAAGGCGGTGATGCTCAGTGGCACCAACGTCGAGACGATGTCGGCGCTCACTCTGATGAGCTATCCGTTCACCGGGCGGCCGCGTTACCTGGCGCTCGCCCCGCTGACACACGCGGCCGGCGTGCTCTGTTTCCCGGTCCTGACGCTCGGCGGCGAGATCGTCGTGATGCCGTCGCCGGACCTCGGCGAATTCCTCGCATTGGTCGAAAGCCGCCGGATCACGCACACCTTCCTGCCGCCGACGCTGATCTATCTCCTGCTCGACAATCCGGCACTGGACGGCGCCGATCTTTCGTCGCTGCAATGCCTTTGGTACGGCGCGGCGCCGATGTCGGCCACGAAACTCGCCGAGGCGATCACCCGGATCGGCCCCGTCTTCGGGCAGCTGTTCGGCCAAAGCGAAGCGCCCATGATGATCTCCACGCTCTCCCCCGCCGACCACGTCCATCCCGACGGCTCGCTCGCCCTCGAACGGTTCACCTCGGCGGGCAGGCCCACCCCGCTCACCCAGGTCGCGATCATGTCCGGGACCGGTGAACTGCTGCCGCCCGGCGAACGCGGCGAGATCGTCGTCCGCGGTTCTCTCGTGATGCTCGGCTACTACAAGAATCCGGAGGCCACGGCGGAAGCGAGCGCGCACGGCTGGCATCACACCGGGGACATCGGGTATCTCGACGACGACCACTTCCTCTACATCGTCGACCGCGCCAAGGACATGATCATCACCGGCGGCTTCAACGTCTATTCGGCCGAGGTCGAGCAGGCGCTCATGGCCTGCGAAGCGGTGCAGGACTGTGCCGTCATCGGGCTGCCGCACGAGAAATGGGGCGAGCAGATCACCGCCGTCGTCCAGCTCCACACCGGGAAAACCGTGGCGGCGCACGAACTCCGCGCCGCCGTCAAGGAGCGGCTGGGCAGCATCAAGACCCCCAAGGAGATCCTGCTCTGGCCGGATCTCCCCCGGTCGAAGATCGGCAAGGTGCTCAAGACCGAAATCCGGAAATCCTTGCTGGGCGACGACTAACGCCGCGCGAGTTCGTCCGCGGTCGGCAGCGGCCACTCGTACCGTTCCTTGGCGATGCGGAGGTGCACCCACGTGTCCGCCGTCACGACGTCGGGCCTGCCGCTGATCTCTTCGAGCGCCCGATCGAGGTCGCGGGCGGACTGCGCCGCGATGGTGGCGACGACGTCGAACCGGCCGATGGTCCTGGCCAGGAACTCGGTGTCGTCGCGCGCGGCGAGCGCCGCGGTCACCGAGTCACCGGCGCCCCGCACGTTGAGGCCGATCCCGCAGACCAGCCCGGCGTCCGGGCGTGCGCGGCTGAGCACCGGCGCGATCCGGATGACGTCGTGCTCCAGGAGGAAGCGCACGCGGGTGCGGGTGGCCGACGGCGAGAGCCCGACGTGCCCGGCGATGCTCGCGTAACTTTCCCTGCCGTCGGCCTGCAATCGCAGCATGATCGCGAGGTCGCGGTCGTCCAGCCGCAGCCAGGGCGGCAGCGGACGGCCGGGCATGAACAGACCCTTGACCACGTCCACGTAGACGAGCGTGTTGACCTGCTCCACCTCCGGCAGGCCGCGGATGTCCGCCACCGTGCGATACAGCTCCGGGGAATCGGGCAGGCGAAGCTCGGCGACGGTCTGGTACTCCCCGCTCACCGCGGAGACGAACGCCGCGGCCGGCAGCGCCGCGATGGCGTCCGTCGTCGCCTGCGAGCGGCCCGAGGTTCGGATCGCGAGATGCGCGTACGCGGTCAGGCCGAGGAACTCGGGATGGACCGCCGCGACCACGTTGAGCGAACCGTCGGCCTTCAGCTGTTCCAGCCGCGCTGAGACGGCCGACCGTGACGCCCCGACTCGGTGAGCCAGGTCGGCCACGCTCATCCGGCCGTCCGCGCGCAAAGCCGCGACCAACGCGTCGTCCACGGCGGTTCTCCTCTGCTGAATTTCCGATGGCGCGCAGCACCATATCACCAGCCAGCAGCCCCGATGGGCAGCCGAGATTGCGTGTTCTGTCCATAACCATATACATATCGATCGTGAACACCGTCCGTACACGACCGATCTGATTGCGCTCCCGGTTTTCGTCGCTTACCTTCGCCCCACTTCACCGACGAACCCCTGGAGTCCGCGCGATGCGTCTGCTGCCCCTCGATCGTTCAGTCCTCGACGCGAGAGCGACGATCCTGCATCCCGACGAGCTGGTGACCGTCGACGACGCCACGGAAGGCGCCGAAGCGGTGCTCGTGTTCGGCGAGGAGATCGCCGCGGTCGGCTCCGTGGACGAGTGCCGCGCCCGGGCGGCGAGTCTCGGCCACCCCGAGCCGGAGGTGCGACGACTGCCGGGCACGCTCCTGCCGGGCTTCGTCGATCCGCACGCGCATCCCTTGATGTACGGGCAGATGATGACCTGGGTCGACTGCGGTCCCGAACGCGCGTCGACCATTCCCGAGATCGTCGCGCTGCTGCGTGAGGCAGCCGAGAACACCCCGGCGGGCAGGCCCGTCCGCGGTTACGGCTACGAGCACCGCAACCTCGCCGAGAAACGCCACCCCCGCAAGGAGGAGCTCGACGCGGTCGCCGAAGACCGCGAGGTCTACCTCATGAACGCGAGCGGCCACGGTGGCGTGGTCAACAGCTTCACGTTGCGGCGCAACGGCGTCACCCGCGACACCCCGGATCCCGACGGCGGGGTGTTCTTCCGGGACGAGCACGGCGGGCTCACCGGGGAGCTGTCGGACGCGGCGTGCAACATCCTCACCGGCGTCACCGGGGTGAAGGTCGGGCGGCACGGGCCGAACTTCCACCTCGAGGACGAGCCGGAGGAGCACGCACGGCAGCTGGCCGCCGCACAGGAGAAGTTCCTCGCCGCGGGCGTGACCGCGATCGGCGACGCCCAGGTCACGCGCCGCGAGTTCGACATGTACCTGCGGCTGGACGAAGCCGGGCAGCTCAAGACGCGTGTCCACATGTACCTGCTGTCGCATCTGCTCGACCAGGCGCTGGAAATGGGGCTGCACGGCGCTTTCGGCACCACGCGCCTCGCGTTCGCGGGGATCAAGTTCTACGCCGACGGCACGCTCGGCGGCTGGACCGCGTACTTCCCGGACGGCTACGTCGGCGATCCTTGCCGTACCGGGCAGCTCTACCACGACCCGAAGGACTACTCGGCGCTGATCGGCAAGGCCCACGAGGCCGGGCTCCAGACCGCGACCCACGCCCAGTCCCCCGACGCGATCGCCATGGTGCTCGACGCCATCGAGGACGCGCAGCGACGGAATCCGCGGCCCGACGCCCGTCACCGCATCGAGCATTGCGGGTTGCCGTCCCCGGAACAGATCCAGCGGATGGCCGAGCTCGGCGTCCACCCGGTCAACCAGCCGCAGCACTACTACAACTGGGGCGAAGGCGTCACCGACGCGGTCGGCACACCCGGCGAGCGGTTCAACCCCCTCGGCGAGTTCCAGGCGGCGGGCGTCCCGGTCACGCTGAGCTCGGACGCCCCGGTCGCGGAGCCGAACCCGCTCGAAGCCATCCAGACCGCGGTGACCAGGACGACCCGCCGCGGTCACCGGCTCGGCGGCGACGAACTGCTGATCGACGTCCGGTCGGCCGTCGCCGCCCACACGATCGCCGGCGCCAGGGTGCTCGGCCGTGAACGCGACCTCGGCTCGATCACCCCCGGCAAACGCGCCGATTTCGTGCTGCTCGGCGAGAATCCCCTCACCTGCGAGCCGGACCGGATCGCCGGTATCCGCGTGCTCGAAACCTGGATCGACGGCGAGGTGGCCCGATGAGCGTCCAGACCGACACCCACTCGCTCCGCCGAGCCCGCCGGGCCGGGCTCGCGGCCTTCGTCGGCACCACGATCGAGTGGTACGACTTCTACATCTACGCCACGGCGGCGAGCCTGGTCTTCGGCACCGTGTTCTTCCCCGAAACCGGTGACCGGCTGACCGGCGTCGCGGCGGCCTTCGCGACGTACGCCGTCGGCTTCTTCGCCAGGCCGCTCGGCGGCATCGTGTTCGGGCACGTCGGCGACCGGGTCGGCCGCAAGACCGCGCTCGTGGTGACCCTGACCATGATGGGCGCGGCGACCTTCCTCGTCGGCTGCCTGCCCGGCTACGCGCAGATCGGCACGTGGGCGCCCATCCTGCTGGTGGTGCTCAGGTTCGTCCAAGGGCTCGCCGTCGGCGGCGAATGGGGCGGCGCCGTGCTCATGGCCGTCGAACACGCGCCACCGGACAGGAAGACCTTCTACGGCGCCTTCGCGCAGGCGGGGAACCCGGCGGGCGCGCTGCTGGCCACCGGTCTGTTCAGTCTCCTGAGCACCGGCGGCACCGAATGGCTCACCACGTGGGGCTGGCGGATCCCGTTCTTCGCGTCGGTGCTGCTCATCGGCGTCGGCCTCATCGTGCGGCTGAAGGTCGAAGAGTCACCGGTCTTCGAGGAGACCGTCGAAGAAACCGGCGTGCCGATCCTGTACGCCATCCGGACGAACTGGAAGCCGATCCTGCTGGGCATCTGCGTGCTGCCCGTCGCGGTCGGCGGCTATTACCTGGTCACCACCTTCGCGACGGCGTACGCGACCGATCCGGCCGTCGGCGTCTCCGAATCGCTCGTGCTCAACGCGCTCACCATCGCCGCGTTCGTCGAACTGGTCGTCAGCTTCGGCGCGGCCTGGCTCGGCGATCGCTTCGGCCGCGTGCGGGTGGTCGTGATCGGCCTGGCCGGGGTCGCCGTGCTCGCGGCTCCGCAGTTCCTGGTGCTCTCGACCAAGAACGCGGCGCTGATCATCGCGGCGTTCGTGGCGATGCGCCTGGCGATGACGGCGACCTACAGCCCGATCGCCGCCGTCCTGTCGCAGATGTTCCGGCCGCGGGCGCGCTACACCAGCATCTCGCTGTCGTACCAGCTGGCGGGCGCGCTCTTCGGCGGGCTCTCGCCGCTGGTGTCGACGCTGCTGTACCAGGCGACCGGCAGTATCTGGCCGGCGATCGGGCTGCTGATCGGCATGTGCGTGCTGAGCATCGTCTGCGTGCTGGCCGCGCCTCAGCACACCGACGAGGTCTAGCCGGTCGCACCGATACGGCCCGATGTCCCCAATGTCGCATCAGGGACACTGAGCGTCTCCAATGCGACATTGGGAACTGACCGGCTCCCGATCCGCCGCTCACGCCTCGCAGGGCGGGCCCCGGACCTCCAACGGCCGTGTCGCGAAAGCCACTTTGGGGACATCTGATGTCGCGAAAGTGGCTTTCGCGACACGGCCGGCTCCCGCGTGCTGGCCGCGCCTCAGCACACCGACTCCGTGGACACGGCCTAGCGGATGCGCAACCGCCGCATGAGTTTCAGCCCCGTCAACATCCCCTCGACGTACTTCTCGTAGGTCTGGCCGCCGCGGGGACCCATGACCTGCTTCTTGAGCACCGCCACGTTCTTCACGTCGGTGTACTTGAGCAGGCCCTGGTCCCCGTGGCGGGCACCGACCCCCGAATTCTTGACCCCGCCGGACGGCGTCCCCTTCGAGGCGTACGCGGTGGCCAGGATGTCGTTGATGTTGACGTTGCCGGACTCGATCCGCGCGGCCACGGCGCGCGCGGCGCCGGCGTCGGTGCCCCAGACGGAGGCGTTGAGGCCGTACTCGGTGTCGTTCGCGAGCGCGACAGCCTCGTCGACCGTGCGGTACTTGTGCAGCGCGACAACGGGCCCGAAGGTTTCGGTGACGCCGCAGAGCATGTCCTTCGTGACGCCTTCGAGGATCGTCGGTTCGAAGAACGCCGGGCCGAGATCGGGCCGCGGCTTTCCTCCACAAAGGACGGTCGCGCCCTTGGCCACGGCGTCGTCCACATGGGACTTGACCCGGCTCATGTGGTCGACGGAGACGAGCGAGCCCATGTCCGGGCCGAAGTCATAGGCGGCGCGGACGTCGAGTGCCTTGGTCTTGGCCACGTACGCGTTCTTGAACTCGTCGTAACGGGACTCCGGCAGGTAGATCCGTTCGATGTGCATGCAGATCTGCCCGGTGTTGCCGAAAGCGCCGAAGATCGCGCCCTGCACGGTCTCGGCGAGGTCGGCGTCTTCGAGCACGATCATCGGGTTCTTGCCGCCGAGTTCGAGACAGCAGCCGATGAGGTTGCGGCCCGCCCGTTCGCCGATCACCCGGCCGGTGGCGGTGGAACCGGTGAACATCACGTAGTTCGCCTCGTCGATGAGCGTCGGGCCGACGTCCGGGCCCTCACCGCACACGACCTGGAACAACCCCTTCGGCAGTCCCGCCTTCTCCAGCAGCTCGACGCCGTAGAGCGGGGAGAGCGCGGTCTTGTTGTCGGGTTTCAGCACCACCGCGTTGCCGGCCATCAGCGCCGGAATGGCGTCGGAAATGCCGGTGGCGAACGGGAAGTTCCACGGCGCGATGATCCCGACGACGCCCTTGGGCTGCCTGACCTCGGTCGACGTCGTCAGGAACGGGACCGGCCCGCCCCGTTTGGTCGGCGCCAGCAGCCTGGCGGCCCGCGTGAGGTAATGGCTCATCACCATCGCCGGATCGCAGGTCTCCTCGATCGCCATCCGCCGGTTCTTGCCGCTCTCGACCTGGATGAGGTCGGTGACGGCCGGCGCGTTGTCGACGAAGAGCGTGTGCGCCCGTTTGAACACCTCCAGCCGCTGCTTGAGCGGTGTTGCGGCCCATTTCTCCTGCGCGGCGCGCGCGGTGGTGAACGCCTGCTCGATGTCGGCGGGGGTCGACTGGGGCAGCTCGACGAGCACGTCACCGGTGTAGACCTCGGTGAGTTCCCAGGTCGCGCCGGAGGAGCCCGGCACGCGAGCGACGAGCCTTTGGAGGAACGCGTCGGTCACCGACGCCGGTCGGGTGAGCGCGAGCGGTGTGACGGTCATGGCCCTCTTTCCGTCAGTTGTCCGAGAGGACGAGCTGCGCGCCCATCTCGCCGATCATGATGGCGGGCGCGTTGGTGTTGCCGCCGGTGATCGACGGCATGATCGACGCGTCGCAGACCCGCAGGCCGTCGACCCCGCGAACCTTGAGGTCCGGCGTGACGACCGCGAGCTCGTCGACGCCCATCCGGCAGGTGCCGACGCCGTGGTAGACCGACGTCGCGCGGTTCAGGATCGCGTCGCGCAGCTCCTGGCCCCGCAGCGACGCGCCCGGATGGAGCTCTTCCTTGATCGAGCCGTTGAAGGCCCTCGACGCGAAGATCTCGCGCACCATCTCCGAGCCTTCGCCGAGCAGTTCGAGATCGGCCGGGTCGGACAGGTACTGCGGGTCGATGAGCGGCGCCGCCGTGGGATCGGCCGAAGCGAGGCGCAGCGTGCCGCGGCTCTTCGGGTAGATCAGCGTGGTCAGCACGGTGAGCGCGGGCCGTTTGTCGACGTCGTGGCGGATCGGCGCGTCCTGGTTGGGCGTCACGTACGCCCACGGCAGGAGGTGCAGCTGGAGGTCGGGCACCTCGGTGGCCTGTGAGGTCTTGAGGAAGGCGACCGCCTCGAAGACCGAGTTCGCCAGGAACGTCGTCCCGGGCCGCAGCAGTTCGCTGACGAGGCCGCGTGCGAAGTACGGCGGCGTTCCCCGGTTCTTGCTCGACGACGCGCGGAAGGTCAGCGCGTGGAACATGTGGTCGTGCAGGTTGTCGCCGACCGGCAGGTCCGCGACGACGTCGATGCCGTGTTCCTTGAGGTGCTCGGCGTGGCCGATCCCGGACAGCATCAGCAGATGCGCGGACCCGACGAAGCCCGCCGAGAGGATGACCTCCTTGCCCGCGCGGAGGATTCGCTGTCCCCCGTTCGCGTCGACGACCTCGACGCCGACCGCGCGGCCGTTCTCGATGACCACCTTCTTCGCCAGCATCCCGGACTGGACCTCCAGCGTGGCCGGCGCGAGGTGGTGGATGTAGCCGCGCGAGGCGCTGTAGCGCAGGCCGTCGGCGGCGTTCTGCTGCATCCGGCTGACGCCCTCTTGCGACCCGGCGTTGTAGTCGTCGAGGATCTCGCAGCCGATCGCGTCGGCGGTCGCCTGGAGGAACTGGAGCGTGCCCTCCTGCGGGGTCTTGTTGCGGGTGACCCGGATCGGCCCGCCCGCGCCGCGGAACTCGGTCTCGCCGTCCTCGAAGTCCTCCATCCGCTTGTACGCGGCGTTGACGCTGTCGGCGTCCCAGCCCTTGTTGCCCTCGGCGGCCCAGGAGTCGAAGTTGGCGCGGTTGCCGCGGACGTAGACCATGCCGTTGATGGAGCTGGAACCGCCGACCACCTTGCCGCGCGGCACCGGCATCCGGCGATCGAGAACGTGTTTCTGCGGCACCGAGTAGTAGCCCCAGTCGAACGGTTTCTTGAGCTGGGGCACCGCGTGCATCGGGCCGACCAGCCCCGGCTTCCTGACGAGCAGCTTGTCGTCGCTCTTGCCCGCCTCCAGCACGATCACGCTGGCCCCGGACTCCGCCAGCCTGCCCGCGATCGCGGCTCCCGAGCTGCCCGATCCGACGACCACGTAGTCGGCCTCGTCGCCGCGCGCAGCCCTGTTCGCCATGTCCGCTCCTCGGTCCGCCCACCGTGCAGAACTGTAACCTGTTCTAGTTCTGTCACCGTATAGCGAGACCGGCCGGTTCCGCAACGGGCGGTCGCTCCCCGGCCGGTCTTCGAGACCTCAGCGCAGCGGTTCGAGCACCTTCGCCAGCGGCTCCAGCACGGCGGGGGTGTGCGGCGGCGGCAGGTAGATGATCGCCAGGTCGAGGCCCGCTTCACCGAGGGCTTCGGCGTCCGCGGCGACCTTGGCGTAGTCCCCGTCCGTGCCGAGGCGGACGTGCGAGGACAAGGTGATCTCCTTCGGATCACGCCCGATGTCCGCGCAGTGCCGGTGCAGCACCTCGCGCTTGTGCGCGAACTCCTCCGGCGTGCCGCCGACGAAGTTCCAGTGCTGGGCGTACTTCGCGGCCGTGCGCAGGGTCCGCTTCTCACCGCTGCCCCCGATGCAGATCGGCGGATGCGGCTTCTGCACGCCCTTCGGTTCACAGCGGGCGTCGGTCAGCTGATAGTGCTCGCCTTGGAACGTGGTGGTCTCCTGGGTCAGCAGGCCGACGAGCACCTCGCATGCCTCCTCGAACCGGTCACTGCGTTCCTTGATGGTGCCCAGTTCCATGCCGTACGCGCCGGATTCCTCTTCGTTCCAGCCCGCGCCGACGCCGATCTCCAGCCGTCCGCCGGAAACGATGTCCAGTGTCGCGGCCATGTTCGCGAGAAGCGCGGGGTGACGGTAGTGGATCCCGCTGACCAGCGTGCCCAGCCGGAGCCGTTTCGTGGCCTGCGCGAGCGCGGTGAGGGTCACCCACCCTTCCAGGCACGGACCGGTCGAATCCGAGAAAATGGGATAGAAGTGATCGAAGGTCCAGCCGGATTCGAAGAGTTCGATCTCGTCGGCGGCCTGCCAGACGGCGAGCATGTCGGACCAGACGGTGTCCTGTGGCGAAGTCTTGATGGCGAATCGCATGATCTCGAGCGTAAACCTGGAGTTCCTCCAGTCGCTCCCGGAATTCAGCGGGCGATGCCACGGCGAAGGTAATCGTCGGCGTCCACTCCGGACTCGACGAGCAACGCTCGCGTGTGTTCACCCAGCGCCGGGACGTCGCCCATGCACGCCTCGAAATCGTCGAAGGTCACCGGCGGCAGCAAGGCGTCGATCCGGGCGGATTCGGTGCCGACCTTGCGCCAGCGATCGCGGGCCCGCAACTGGGGATGATCGGCGACCTGGCCGACGTCCTTGAGCTGGGCGGCGGGAACCCCGGCCGCGGCGAGCCGTTCGTCGAGTTCGCCGTTGGACCACAGGGAGGTCCGGGCCGCGACGGCCTCGTCGCATTCCGCGCGGTGGGCCACGCGACGCACGTTCGTGGTGAAGCGCGGATCGTCGGCGAGTTCGGGCGCGTCGAGGACGTCGGTGACGAGGGTGCGCCAGCCGGTGTCGTTCTGGACGCCGATCAGCATCTGGCCGTCGCGCGTGGGAAAGGCGTCGTACGGCGCGATCGAACTGTGGCTCAGCCCCATCCGCTCCGGCTCGGTCCCGGCGTACATCCGGGTGTTGAGGGCGTAGCCCATCCATTCGACGGTGGCCTCCAGCATGGAGACCTCGATCGTCGCGCCCTCGCCGGTGCGCCAGCGGCGCAGCAACGCCGCCAGCACCGCCTGCGCGCAGTACATGCCCGAGGCGATGTCGGCGGTCGGAATCCCGGTCTTCGCCGGAGCTTCCGGCGTGCCGGTGATCGCGATGAGCCCGGCTTCGGCCTGGATCAGCATGTCGTAGGCCTTGCGCTGCTCCATCGGCCCGCCCGAGCCGAAACCGGACAGGTTCACCACGACCAGCTCCGGGTGAGCCGCGCGCAGGTCACCGAAACCGAGCCGCTCCGCCGCGCCCGGGGCGAGGTTCTGCACGAACACGTCGGCCTTCGCGACCAGCCGCCAGACGACGTCACGGCCTTCGGCGGTCTTGAGGTCGACGGCGAGCGACTCCTTGCCCCGGTTGAGCCACACGAAATGCGCGCCGCTTCCGTGCACGGCGTGGTCGTAGGCGCGCGCGAAATCCCCGCCGTCGACGCGTTCGACCTTGATCACGCGCGCGCCGAGGTCGGCGAGGTTGCGGGTGGCCAGCGGAGCGGCGACGGCCTGCTCGATGGCGACGACCGTGACCCCTTCGAGTGGCCGGGTCATGCTTTCTTCTTCTCGGCCCGCACCAGGCCACCGCCGATGATCAGCCGCTGGATCTCACTGGTGCCCTCGTACAGCCGCATCAACCGGACGTCGCGGTAGATGCGTTCGACCGCGACCTCGCGCATGTAGCCACTGCCGCCGTGCACCTGTACCGCGAGGTCGGCGGCCTTGCCCGCCATTTCGGTGCAGAACAGCTTCGCCGCCGACGGCGCGATCCGCCGGTCCTCCCCCGTCACGTAAGCCCGAGCGGCCTCACGGGCGAGCGCCCGGCCGGCGAGCACACCGGTCTGCTGATCCGCGAGCATCGCCTGCACCAGCTGGAAATCCCCGATCGGCGTGCCGCCCTGGGTCGCGGTGGCGGCGTAGGCGACCGACTCGTCGAGCGCGCGTTGCGCCGTCCCGACCGCGAGACCCGCCATGTGGATCCGGCCGCGCGCCAGCGACGTCATCGCCGCCTTGTACCCGACCTCCCCGTCTCCGCCGACCAGCGCCTCCGGCCCGACGCGGACCTGCGAGAACGTCACGTCCGCGGTACGCGAACCCTCCTGCCCCATCTTGGCGTCCTTCGCCCCGACCGTGATGCCAGGCGCGTCCGCGGGCACCAGGAACACCGCGATGCCGGTGTCGATGCGCGCGAAAACCACGAACAGCCCGGCCTCGGTGGCGTTGGTGATGAACTGCTTGCCGCCGTCGATCACCCAGCCGTCGCCGTCCGGCTTCGCGCTGGTCCGCAGACCGGCCGGGTTGGATCCGGCACCCGGCTCGGTGAGCGCGAACGACGCGACGATCTCACCCGACGCGATACCCGGCAGCCACCGCGCCCGCTGTTCGTCCGTGCCGAACCCGACCAGTACCTGCCCGGCGATCCCGTTGTTCGTCCCGAACATCGACCGCAACGCCAACGACGTGTAACCCAGCGTCATCGCCACCTCGACGTCCTGCACCAGATCGAGGCCGAGCCCGCCCCACTCCTGGGGGATCGCGTACCCGAACAACCCCATCTCCGCGGCCTGCGCCCGCAGATCGGCCGGGATGGCGTCCGTGCTCATGATCTCCAGCTCGCGAGGCATCACGCGGGTGCGGACGAAGTCGTCGATCTGGGCGAGGACGTCCGCGAAAACGTCGTCGGGGACGTCGGGGTTGCCGGTGTACATGCCGCTCACTATCGATCACCGACCAGACTTCGGTCCACCTCCAAGAGTGGATCCGGCCGTGAGACCTACCGGAGATGTTGATCACCGTCCTAACGTCGAACCATGCGTACACGTACCGCTTTCCTCGCCGTCGCCAGTGCCGTCGCCCTGTGCTTCACGATCCCCGCGGTGGCTTCCGCGGCCGAGGGCGAATTCACCTACCGCTACTACGACGAAGACGAAGAGCTCCAGATCGGCGTCCTGGTGGACCCGCCAAGCGGCGAATGCATCGAGATCCCCGAAATAGCCGACTGGGACGTCGACGCGTTCCGTCCGCGCAACGACACCGACTCGACCGCGGTGGTGTTCCTGGACGACGATTGCGCGAGCGATTCCTACTTCTCGCTCCGCCCCAACGGCGGCCGCGGTTCGGACAGACTTCTCCTCCGCTCGGTCATCTTCAGTTAGGCCGAGCGGACCTCGACACCGCACCCCCGGGCGGCGAATGATGAGGCCCGGGGGTGGTCGTCATGGTCCGACGTGGTCTCGTTTTCCTGGCCCTGTTCACGATCTTTCTGGGGCTGCTGGTTCCCCGCGCCGCGGCCGCAGAGCCGGTCACCAGGTACGAGGGCGAGCTCGAAGGCGCACGCTATCTGGTGCTGGTCCCGGAAAACTGGAACGGCACGCTCATGCTGTGGAGTCACGGGATGTACTCCCTGGCGTATCCGGAGCCGGAGCGGATCGCGCTGACCTCACAGCCCACCACGGAGTCGTATCTGCTGGAGCAGGGCTACGCGCTGGCCGCGTCCCAGTACCGGACCGTGCGCGGCTGGTCGATCGAGGAGGCGCTGACCGACCAGATCCGGTTGCACGACTGGTTTTCCCGCACGGTCGGCAAGCCGCGGCGGACCATCGCGACGGGCGAATCGATCGGAGCGATCACCGCGACCCTGCTCGCCGAACGGAACCCGCGGCGGTTCGCCGGTTTGATGACCTTCTGCGGCAACCTCGCCGGCGGGGCCGCGCACTGGAACTCCGGTCTCGATCTCGGGTACGCGCTGAACACGCTGCTCGACGCGCGGCTGGACCTGGTGCGGATCGCCGATCCCGCGGCGAACGCGGGCCGGTTCACCGACGTGGTGCGGGCCGCGACCGCGAACCCGCAAGGCCAGGCCCGGCTCGCGCTGGCGAACGCGCTGGCCGAAATCCCGGGTTGGTTCGACGCCACCCGGCCCCGGCCGCGGGCGGTCGCCGATCAGGTTTTCTGGCAGGGCGTATGGGATCGCTTCTACCGCGTCAGCGCTTTCGGCGTGGACAGGGTCGCGCTGGAACAGCGCGCGGGCGGAAACCCGAGCTGGAACGTGGGCGTCGACTACCGGCGGATCCTCGCGAAGGCCGGCGAGCGGCCGCTCGTGGAACGGGCTTACGCGGAGGCTGGCCTCGACCTCGACGCCGACCTCGACAGGTTGGCCAAGGCGCCGCGAGTCGCGCCCGATCCGGCCGCGGTCGGCTACCTTGCGCGGTTCGGGCTGCCGCTGGGACGCACGCCGGTCCCGGTGCTGACCATGCACACCGTCGCGGACGGCACCGCGCCGGCAGCGCACGAACGCGCCTACGCCGAACGAGTCGGGCCGGGAGGCGATCTCCGTCAGCTGTTCGTGAACCGCGCCGGACACTGTGTGTTCACCGCGTCCGAGGAGATCACCGCCCTGCGCACGCTGGAGCGGCGGCTGGACGCCGGGCACTGGCAGTCGGACGCGCCCGCCGCGCTGAACTCCGAGGCCGGCAAGCTCGCGCCGGAACACCAGACGATCTTCGACGCCGTCGGGGAAGCCAGGGTAACGACCACCCCGGCGTTCGCCCGGCACTCCCCTCCCCCGTATCCGAGGGTCCTGCCGTTCTAGGTGCCGGTGAGGATCGTCAGCCCGTAAGCCGACAGGACGCGGTTGACCGGGTAGAAGTAGGTCGTGCCGCCGCTGGAGCAGTTCCCGCTGCCGCCGACCAGCACTCCCTGCGCCTGCGTCCCGCTGACGAACGGCCCGCCGTGGTCACCCGGCTCGGCGCAGACGGAGGTGCGGGTCAAGCCGGTCAGCGTTCCTTCGGGGAAGGTGATCGACACGTTCTTCGCCTGGATGATCCCGCAGTGCCAGCCGGTGGTCGCGCCGTACCGGCACACCGACGAGCCGACCGGAGCCTCGACCGACCCGGTGATCGTCACCCGGCTGTCGACGGGAGGGATCGAGCCCACCAGCCGCCAGTCGGTCGTATTGGTCACGCGGATGACGATCACGCCGGTCGGCGGGGTTTGAGTGCCGACGACCACCCCGACCACCCGGCCCGCGCTGCGGATGGTGTCACCGGGTCTGCCGCAGGCGGAACTCGCGATCAGGTAGCCGGTCTTGCCCGAGACTGCGGCGAACCCGGCCGTGCACCGCGTCGCGGCACTGCTCTGCAGCACACTCCCGCCGCCGAGCGGGGCTTGAGCGCTCGCGTGCGCGGTCGCCGGGAGCGCCAGGCCGAACGCCAGGACCAGGCAGGACAGGGATCGGGGCAGTCTCACGGGACCCTCCGATGGCCGGGGATGCCCCGATCCTAACGAGCGGGACCGCCCCTACCCACCGCCGAACCGCGCATTCTCAGCGCCAGCCGAGCTCCGGGGCCACGTGCGTGAGGATGCTCTCCAGCACGTGCGCGTTGTAGTCGACGCCGAGCTGGTTCGGGATGGTCAGCAACAGGGTGTCCGCGGCCTCGATCGCCTCGTCCTCCTTGAGCGCCCGCACCAGCTCGTCCGGCTCGGCGGCGTACGACCGCCCGAAGATCGCCCTGGTCGTCTCGTCGATCATGCCGACCTGGTCCCGAGAGTTCCGGTCACGACCGAAATAGGCGCGGTCCAGGTCGTTGGTCAACGCGAAGATGCTGCGGCTGACCGACACCCGCGGCTCGCGCTGGTGGCCGGCCTCCTTCCAGGCTTCGCGGTAGGCCTCGATCTGCTTGCGCTGCTGAACGTGCAGCGGCTCGCCCGTCTCGTCGTCCTTGAGCGTGGAACTCTGCAGGTTCATGCCCTGCTCCGCCGCCCACACCGCGGTCGCGTTCGAGCTGGACCCCCACCAGATCCGCTCGCGCAGCCCCTCGGAGTACGGCTCCAGCCGCAACAGCCCCGGCGGGTTGGCGAACATCGGCCGCGGATTCGGCTGCGCGAACCCCTCGCCCTCGAGCAGCTTGAGGAAAACCTCGGTGCGCTGCCGGGCCATGTCCGCGACGGTCTGCCCCTCCTCCGGCCCGTAACCGAAGTACCGCCAGCCGTCGATCACCTGCTCCGGGGATCCCCGGCTGACCCCGAGCTGAAGCCTGCCCCTCGAGATGAGGTCGGCGGCGCCCGCCTCCTCGGCCATGTACATCGGGTTCTCGTAGCGCATGTCGATCACGCCGGTGCCGATCTCGATCTTCGACGTCCGGGCCCCGATCGCCGAAAGCAACGGGAACGGGCTGCCCGCCTGCCGCGCGAAGTGATGCACCCGGAAGTACGCGCCGTCCACGCCGAGCTCCTCGGCCGCGACGGCCAGGTCGATCGACTGGTGCAGGAAGTCGGCGGCGGACCGCGCCTCGGAGTGCGCGCTCGGCGACCAGTGGCCGAAGGACAGGAAACCAATCTTCTTCACGCCGTTGTAAGCGTCCGGTACATGGGTTTGATTCCCTATCGCCCGCTACTTTCTGCAACCTGCCGTCACGCTTCGCACTTTGCGCTTTTGACCTGGGGATATGTGGCCTCCAGGGGGCGCGGAGGTTGTCAGAGGGTAACCGATCATCGTCTCAATGTAGGTCTGCGTGACGATACGGACCCCCCTGATTGAGGCCTCCAAGGCGACGTATACTCTTCTCACATCAGCAAGTCCGAGTGGCGGAATGGCAGACGCGCTAGCTTGAGGTGCTAGTGTCCTTAACGGACGTGGGGGTTCAAGTCCCCCCTCGGACACCGCTTTAGGTGAGATCTCACCAGTTGCGAGAACCTTCACTCAACTCTACCGAGTGAAGGTTTCTTCTATTTCAGGACCTGGGGACGGCATCGCAGGTGCACACGGCTGCGAACAACCGGATCAAGCACGCGATGGCGCCGTGTGAGTTCGAATCCCTGGCATCGAACGTCCGCGTGACGCTGACAGGGAGGTCGCCCCCGCGCGAGCGGGGTTGGTCCCGGTTGGGACCCGCGCGGCTTGCAGCGCACCGAGTCGTCCCCGCGCAGGCGGGTTGGTCCTGACCAGTCATGACCAAACAGGAAGGCTGCCCCCACATGACCGACAATCCTGGCCAGCCAGCCCCTGCTGGCTGTCGCGGTGGTCTGGAGGAGCGCGGGCCCGCCACCACGGACTCCGGACTCGACAAGATCGTCTCCCAGCTACTAGCCGGCCTCACCGAGTTGCGAGGCACGCTGCCCGACAGGCCGCTCACCAGTAACAGGTGACTGCGGTTCGGTCGCGCAGTCACGACCAGGCCGTTGGAGCCACCCAGGCTGACGACAGTGAGGATTACGAACGCGCTTCGATTCGCGTCATGTAGTCGCGAATGATCGAGACGTATTCGTGACGGAGTGGCTCCTCCTCGAGATAGCCTATGTGGGCGGCGCCGGATTGCGTGATGTGTTCGGAGTCCGGGATTCGACTGGCGATATCCGCGAGATGCGAGGGAACGCACTCGTCGAATTCTCCGCCGAGGACCAGCGTGGGAACTCGGATCCGGTCGAGGTCACCGAAGATGTCCCAGTCGTTGAGTGTTCCCGTAACGTGATAATCGGCGTGGCCGATCATCGTCCTGAACGTCAGCATACTCATGCGCCCCGGGTCGAGGCTTACCGACGAGGTGCGCACGACCATCGCGCGCATGTATTCGCCTAGGGCGACCTGGTAATCGGGGTCATCCGTCTCCCCCCTGAGTTCACGACCATACGTGCGGTCCAAGACCTCGCCCGGCAGTCGTGCGAGCAACTCGCGCACCTCTTGCACGAACCTGGGAACGCTGGCCAACCCATTGGCGCAGACCAAACTCGTCCACTCGGGCGCCCGTTCCGCGGCATACTGCAGGCCGAGCATGGCACCCCAGGAGTGACCATAGACGTGAGGTCGCTGGAGACCGAGACCCTCGATGACCGCGCCGAGTTCGTCGAGAAAGCGATCCACTGTGAGCAACGACGTATCGTCGATCGGATCAGAACGCCCGACACCGAGTTGGTCGTACCAAACGACTTCACGTTCCCGGGCAAGTGGCTCGAAAGCCTCGAACAGTAGATCGCTCGGATAGCCAGGGCCCCCGTGAACAAGGAGCAGCGGCACACCACCGCTCCCCGACCTGCGATACCAGATCTTGCCACCCGGCACGGAAACCTCACCCTCGACCGGGCCGGTCCGAGAGCCGGTCATCCTTCAGCCTCCTGCCCCACTGCCTTGCCGAGGCCATTCACCGAGAACAAACGCGAAATCATGGTACCTCGCTCGCCGGCATCGGGTAGACGTACTCCTCGATCCGGTCGATAAGACCATCCTCGAACCGGAAGTACATCGCCGCGTTGATCTCACTGCGGGACCCGTCGGACATGGCCAAGTGGAGTACCTGCTGATGGAGCACCTCGTCGGAATTCCGAAACCGGCGAATGACACTATACCGCAATGAATCGACGTCGGCGACAAGTGGGGCGAGTTGATTTAGTTTCGCGTCGATAGTCAGCTGTCCGGCACCGTCGTTATGCCACACGGTAGCCCTGTCCGTACACATCGCTCGCACGCGGGCGAAGTCGCAGGCCTCCAGATACCGCAGGAACTGAAGCGCACATTCATCAATGTTCCGCACCATGGATCGTTCTCGTTTCGTCATTCCATCGAATGCACGACCGGAGCGAATACGTGTCTCGGTCGGCGATCTCCACCATACCGGCAAAACCGCCGAACATAAGTCTTGACTTACCTTTCCACATCAGGCAGTGGGATCATCCCCAAAAGTGCCAACTGTATTTATGTTTGCAAAGCACATTCGCCGAGGGCCGCGTCATCGTTAGAACCCACAGAAGGCGCCACTGCTGCCGACGTCGTGAAGTTCGCCCACAGCCCGGCAGGCACTACCCGGGAAAACCCAAAGGGCGAGGACAGAACGCGCGGTGCTGGGCCCCCGAACCCTAGGACCCGAGAGTTCCACGCACCGCCATCACCGAACCAAGCGTGGAATCCGGCGCTGGAGAACGCAGCAACAATGACGCGCTTGACCAAGGCCGGTCCGACAGTGGGGCGGATTCCAGAGCGAGAAGGTCTGCACACCTTCCAGGACGTGACGGCAACGATGGCAGGCGGCTAATGCTCCGCGAAGCCCTGATCGGCGGCATAGTTGTGCGTCCCACCGAGCTGACGGTCATACAGCCGGCCCCATCGGCACCTTGTCCACCGGCGCAGCCACAGCGGCCAGCGGACACTCACCGGGACCCGTCCCGTTGTTCACCTCTCGCCGACGTCTGCTCGGGACGTCTACGGGTAGTGACCGACCGGGGCGGTTCGGCGCGCATGTGGTCGCGGACGCGGGTCATGATGTCGCCCAGCGCGTCCAGATCCCGAGCGGACAGCGGGTCGAACAGCAGCCGGCGCGCGACCTCGACGTGCCCGGGCAGCACCTTCGCAACCAGGGCCCGGCCTTTTTCGGTAATGGTGACGACGGTGGCGCGCTGGTCTTCCGCACTCGGGCCACGGGTGACGAGGCCTGCCTTCTCGAGCAGGCCCGCCTGATGGGTCAGACCGCTGCGGCTGTAGACGACGCCGTCGGCCAGCTCCGTCATCGTCGCCTGACCCGCGGAGTCGGCGAGCCGGGCCAGAAGCTCGAACTGGACGTAGCTGATGCCACCATCAGCCTGCAGCTGCTGCGTGACGGCGTGCTGCAGCAAGCTGACGGCCTCCATGAGCGCGAAGTAAGTGTTGAGCTGCTCAGGTTCCAGCGCGTCCGACATGCCTCCAGTCTAGTTGCTTCGATGTCGAAGCATTGTGGCGACCCTCACACCTTCGATCACTTGCTTCGAAATCGAAGCACAGTACTCTCGAACTTGCTTCGACATTGAAGCAGCTAGGGAGGATGTCATGAAAGCAGTGCGCTATCACCGCTACGGCGGCAGCGAAGTACTGATCCACGAAGAGGCCGAGAGGCCGACGCCCGCCGAGGGGCAGGTGCTGGTGAAGGTGGCCGCCACCTCGTTCAACCCGGTCGACATCGGGATCCGCGCCGGTGGCCTGCGGGAGGTGTTCCCGCTGACCTTCCCGCACGTGCCGGGTATCGAGGTCGCCGGAACTGTCGCCGAGCTGGGTCCCGGGGTCGACAGTCATCAGGTCGGTGACGCGGTCGTGGCCTTCCTGCCGATGAACGCCGACGGTGCGGCCGCCGAGTACGCGATCGCCCCGGCCGACGCCTTGGCCGCCGCGCCGCGGACGGCCGAGCTGACCGACGCCGCCGCGCTCCCGGTCGGTGGGCTGACCGCCTTGCAGGCACTGTTCGACGACGCGCGCTTGAAGGCGGGCCAGTCGATCTTGGTCAACGGTGCCGGCGGGTCAGTCGGTGGCTACGTCGTTCAGCTCGCCCACGAAGCAGGCGCGACCGTCACCGCGACCTCGAGTCCTCGCCACGAAGAACGCCTCCGTGGCTACGGAGCCGACCGGATCATCGGTCATCTCGACTTCACCGCCAACCCGTTCACCGCGGACGGCGGACCGTTCGACGTCGTGGTCAACCTCGTGCCCACCACGCCGGAGGAGACCGCGGCGCTGGTCGATCTGGTCGCCGACGGCGGCGCGCTGGTCAGCACCACCACTCCGCCGCCGGAGAACCCCGCGCGCGGCGTCCGCACGGCTCGCGTGTTCGTCGTCAGCAACGCCGACCGGCTGGCCGAGCTCGTGTCCCGCGTCGACGCGGGAACGCTGCGGATCCATGTCGCCGATCGACGGCCGCTGACGGACCTCCCCGCCGTCCACGACGAAGCGGCTTCGGGGCGCCTCGTCGGCAAGACCGTCCTGATCCCCTGAAAGCACGAGAGGAACCTGAAATGACCACCGCTTTCGACCCCGTCGACCTGGCGGGCAAGCGCCTGCCCAACCGCATCGCGATGTCGCCGATGACGCGCAGCCGCGCCTACGGGCCCGGCGCCACGGTGACCGACCTGACCGCGACCTACTACGCCCAGCGGGCGTCCGCCGGCCTGATCATCACCGAAGGGACCCAACCCTCGGCGATCGGGCAGGGCTACCCCGACACCCCCGGTCTGCACTCCGCCGAACAGGTCGACGCCTGGCGACACGTGACCGACGCCGTCCACGCCGAGGGCGGCACGATCTTCGCCCAGCTCATGCACACCGGCCGGATCGGCCATCCGAGCCTGCTGCCCGACGGTCTCGTCCCGGTCGGCCCGTCCCCGGTCCGGCCCCAGGGCCAGGTCTTCACCCATCAGGGCATGCAGGACTACGTCACCCCGAAGGAACTGACCGAGGACGAAATCGAGGAGACGATCGCCGACTTCGCCCAGGCCGCCCGCAACGCGATCGCCGCCGGGTTCGACGGCGTGGAGATCCACGGCGCGAACGGCTACCTGATCCACCAGTTCCTCGCCCCGAACGCCAACGTGCGGAGCGACGGCTGGGGCGGCTCGGTGGCCGGCCGGATCCGTCTCGGCGCCAAGGTCGCCAAGGCGGTCGCAGAGGCCATCGGCGGTAACCGGACCGGTTTCCGCATTTCCCCGGGCAATCCGCTGAACGACATCGCCGAGACCGACTCCGCCGACGTCGAACGCACCTACACGTCTCTGGTCGCTGAGCTCGCCCCGCTCGAGCTGGCCTACCTGCACCTCTTGGAAGGTCCCGACAGGGAGCTGACCCGGCGGCTGCGCAAGGACTGGCCCGGTGTGTTCGTACTCAACCCGTTCACCTATCCGGAGCCGACCGGGCCGGAATCCCTCGATCTGGTCCAGGACGGCACCGCGGACCTGATCTCCTTCGGCGCGCTGTTCCTGGCCAACCCCGACCTGCCCCGCCGCCTCGCCGACGGCGGCCCGTTCAACGATCCCGACAAGGCCACGTTCTACGGCGGCGACCACCGCGGCTACACCGACTATCCGGCACTGCCGGCTTAGGAGCCCGAAATGCCGTTCAAGGAACCAACTGTCGCCTGGCGGCCCGCGTTGCTGGCCCGCACGTTCCAGGCGGTCTACCCGGTCGTCACCCGGCTCGCGCTCAAATCGCCGAAACTGCAGTTCGCGACGAAACCCGTCGCCGGACCGGAGCGGATCACGATCCCGACCCGGCACGGCGACATCCCCGCCCTGCTCTACTCGCCCCTGCCCGCGGACATCGAAGCGCAGCTCGCGGCGGGGCGCCGTCCGCCCGTCCACCTGCTAGTGCACGGCGGAGCGTTCGTGGTGCGCTATCCGGAGCAAGAGGACAACGTCGCCAGGTACCTTGCCAGCGAGGTGGGCTGCTACGTGCTTCTTCCCGACTACGACGTGGGCCCGCAGATCCGGTTTCCCGTCGCCGAACAGGAGTGCTACGACGCCTACTTGTGGATCATCGACCAGGCGGGCAGGCGAGGCTGGGACGGGAGCAGGGTGTCGGTCGGCGGGGCCAGCGCGGGCGCCAAACTCTCGCTCAGCGTTCTCGTCCAGGCCTTGCAGGACGAGCGGCCCGCGCCGGTGGCGGCCAGCCTGGAATACGGGGTCTCCGACATTTCTCTTCCCGACGAAAGCCGCACCTCGCCGCGGAGAATGCCGATCATCGGTCCGTGGATGATGCGGATGATCCGCGAGACCTACTTTCTCGGCGCCGATCTGACCGATCCGGTCGTCTCCCCCGCCAAGTACCCGAAGCTGGGTGACTTCCCGCCGCTGCTGATCCTCACCGGTGGTCTCGACACCCTTCGCCACGACATGCGGGCCCTCGCCGACGAGGCCGCCGCGAACGGGGTCGACGTCACCTACCACGAATTCGCCGACTCCGACCACGGCTTCACCCATGTCAAACCCGTGGAGACCGCCCGCACCGCCATCACGATGATCGGCGACCACCTCCGTGCCGCCTACGACACCCTTGAGAATCGAGGTACGACACCATGACCGACGTCGCGGCGTTCAACGAGCGCACCATCGCCGAATTCCGCCGGAACAAAGGAAAAGTGGGCGGGCCGTTCGCCGGTGCACCACTGTTGTTGCTGCACACCACCGGTGCCCGTAGCGGCAAGCCCCGGGTGAACCCGATGATGTACATGGCCGACGGTGACCGCTACCTCGTCTTCGCCTCCAAAGCGGGCTCCGACCGCAATCCCGACTGGTACTGGAACCTGCGGGCCGAACCACGGGCACGCATCGAGGTCGGCGACCGGGAACTGGACGTGAGCGCCGTCGAATTGGCGGGCGCCGAACGCGACGAGAAGTACCGCGTCCAAGCGGAGCGTTACCCCGGCTTCGCCGAGTACCAGCGGATGACCGACCGGGTCATCCCGGTGGTCGCGCTCGTCCCGATCGGCGGCTGACCAGCCGCCACGGCGGGTTCCGGCTGTCCGACGGCGAAAGGCGGCTGTACACGACCGCCGTCGCGACCTACCTTGGCGTCAGCCGGACTGAGTACCACATCGCGGTGCTGCGATGCACAGGAAGACCGCCGAGGTGAAGGCCATGTCGATGATGACGCCGCCGAATCCCGCCGAACCGGGTCCATGGGATGTGCCGGACACGATCGGCGAACCGGCCGGCCGGGTGCTGCGCACCACCGATGTGGACCGAGCGGTGGAGGCGATCACGGAGAACTACCAGCCGGGGCGGTTGGAGATCGCCGACACCAGACGGCCGCTGGACATGGTCATGTGGACCAACGCCCTGCCCAATCTCCGGCTGAACTACCTCTCCTACGGCACGGACGTCATCGTGACGGCACCACCGATGGAGCGGTACGTCCTGTGCCTCCCGGTGACCGGCCGTCTGCGGATCGGTTCCGCGCGGACACAGGTCGAGGCTTCGGCGAACCGGATCGGCGCCGCGATCAGCGCCGGCGTCCCGGTGTTCTTCGAGAACTGGAGCGACGACTGCCGGGTACTCACCGTCCGGTTCGCGCCCACCCAGCTGGAGGAACTGCTGACGACCATGCTGGACCGTCCGCTGGCCGGACCCATCCGGTTCGATCTCGGGATGGACCTCACCGCCCCCTCCGTCCGGCCGCTGTTGCGCACCTTGACCTTGGTGCGCGGCGAACTGGGCCGGCCCGACGGCATCACCTCGGACCCCACGATGGGCGCTGGGCTGGCACGGCTGGTGATGACCGGTCTCCTGCTGGCCCAGCCCCACAACTACAGCGAACTGTTGAGACGCCCGGCGAAACCCGTCGCACCGAGTCAAATCCGCGACGCCATCGAGTTCATGGAGTCTAATCCCACCGAGATCACCGGCGTCGCGGATCTGGCCCGGGCGGCGAGGCTGAGCGTGCGCGCGCTGGAAGCGGGATTCCGCAAACACGTCGGAATGCCTCCGATGACCTACCTCCGCAAGATCAGGATGGCCGGGGCGCGGTCCGAACTCGAGCGCGCCGACGCCGACGCGGCCACGGCGGCGTCGATCGCGCGGCGATGGGGATTCCACCACTATGGACGGTTCGCGAGCGCCTACCGTGAGAGGTACAACGAGGCACCCTCCGTCACCTTGCGTAAATAGCAGCCCGGCGATCCGGCGCATTCCGGCTCATCCCGGTCGCGAAACGGATCCAGGAAAAGCGTCACCGTTCCTACGCTGTCCGACGACCCAGTCGGTGAACGCGAAGGAGTGTCGCCATGTACCCGGATCTCGAAGGCAAGGTCGTCATCGTCACGGGGGCGGGCGGAGGAATCGGCCGGGAAACCGTGAAACGGTTCGCCGTCGGTGGCGCACTGGTGATCGCCGCTGATCTCGACGAAGCGGCGGGCCGGGAAACCGTCGCTTACGCGGGCGAGAAAAACCGAGTCACCTATGTACGCGCCGATGTGAGCGACCCCGATTCAATGGACCGGCTCGTGGACCGGACGATGGAACTCCACGGTCGCGTCGACGTCGCGCACAACAACGCCGGAATCGAACTGAACGGCCCCTATCTGGCCGATGTCACACCCGAACAGTTCAACCGGGTCGTCGCCGTCAACCTCTCCGGCGTCTTCCTGGCGATGCGAGCGCAGATCCCCGCCATGCTCCAAGGAGCCGGTGGCTCCATCATCAACACCTCGTCCGGGCTCGGGGTCGTCGCGTTCGAGGGCCAGTCCGCTTACGTCGCCTCGAAACACGGGGTCATCGGCCTGACAAAGACCGCGGCACTCGAGTACTCGTCCCGGGGAATCCGAGTCAACGCCCTCCTGCCCGGCGTGGTCCGCACGCCGATGGTAGAGGCCATCGAACAGGAGGTACCCGGCTTTCTGGAGATGGCGACCGCGAAACACCCCATCGGACGGCTCGCGGCACCCGCCGACATCGCGAACGCCGTACTGTGGCTCGCTTCCGAGGCCTCGTCGTTCGTGACCGGCGCCTCGATCGCCGTCGATGGCGGCTTCCTCGCCCAATGACCACGAAAACCGGCACCTCACCGGCGAATACCGGACACCACGCGGACGGAAGCCTTCCTACTCTTTGCCCATGGTCAAATCCTGGTTGTTCGACATCTTCAATTATCCCTATGATTCGCGACCGGAGGGTCTCGACCCGGAATTGGTGCAGGAAGAATACGACTGGCACCTCGAAACCTGGGCAGGCGCGGAAGAACTCGGCTATGACGGCGTCTTCTTCTCGGAACACCATTTCACCGCGTACAACATGAGCCCTTCGCCGAATCTTCTCGTCTCGGCGGTCGCGCAGCGCACGAACACTATGCACCTCGGCGTGATGTGCAACGTGACCGCCTTTCACAACCCCCGGCGGCTCGCCGAGGAGACCGCCATGCTGGACTACCTGACCAAGGGCAGGCTCGAAGTAGGCCTCGGCCGGGGTTCGGACGACTTCGAGTTCCGGAAAGAAGGCTTCCCCCTCGAGGACACCCGGGCCTGGTTCGAGGAATCCCTCGAACTGATGCACAAGGCGTGGGACCAGCCTCGCTTCACCCACCACGGCCGGTTCTTCGACTACGACGACGCGTCGCTCTATCCGCGGCCGAAGAACCCGCCGAGGATCTGGGTCACCGCACTGAGCCCCGCCACGATCACCTGGGCGGCCTCCAAGGGATACCGGATGGCGATGTCGTTCCTGCCCAGCTCGGGCCTCGCCGACATGCGCAAAGCCTACAACGAGGCGGCCGCCGCAGCGGGTCACTCCACCTCACCGGAGCAGGTGGCCGTGCTCCGCAACGTCTTCGTCGCCGACACCGACGAGCAGGCACGCGAACTCGCGGAACCTGCACTGGATCACGTCTTCCGCCTGTTCAAGGACGCGGCCGTCCCCGAGGACATCGACCACATGGCCAAGGGCTACGAGGGCTACTCGTCGTTCTTCCGGCCTTTCGTGTCCGAGGGCGGTGTGACGTTCGAGGGACTGCAAAGTGCCGGAATCGTCATCGTCGGCTCGCCGCAGACCGTGCGCGACCAGCTCGTCGCGCAGGTCGAGGAGATCGGCTGCGGGCACCTGCTCAACTGGTTCTCCTTCGGGCAGCTGACCAAGGAGCAGACCCAGCGGTCGGTGGAGCTGTATGCGAAGGAAGTCATGCCCGCCCTGCGCTCGATCACAAAGGCAGACGAGCGATGAAGTTCTCCTTTCTGTGCTCGCAGATCTACGGCGACACCGCCCACTACCGAACCCAGACCGGCTGGCCGGTGCCCCCGGCGGGGTACCGGGCCGAGATCGGTGAACGTTCCACCGACTTCGCTCTCGATCAGGCCGCGCTGGCCGAGGAACTCGGTTTCGACATGGTCAGCGTGTCGGAGCACCACTACTGGCCCTCGCTGCCGACCCCCAATCCGGCCGTGCTCGCAGCCGCGTTGACGCAACGCACCAACCGCGTCCGGATCGGCTGGATGGGCCCGTTGGTATCGATCGGCAACCCCCTGCGGACCGCCGAAGAGGCGGCGATGCTCGACCAGCTCAGTCACGGCAGGCTCGATCTGCTGTTACTGCGCGGGACCCCCAACGAGTTCGTCTCCTACAACATCAATCCCGCCGAGTCCCGTGGCCGGACGCAGGAGGCGGTCGCGCTGATCACCAAAGCGCTGACCGAACCACAGCCGTTCGGCTGGCAGGGCCGCTACTACCGCTATCCCACGATCTCGGTGTGGCCGGGGGTTTCCCAACGTCCGCATCCGCCGATCTACGGTTCGGGCAACAGTCCCGAGTCCGTCCGCTACGCCGTCGCGCATGGGCACAAGATCGGGATCTCCTTCTACCCCGCGGGATTGACCGCGAAGCTGGTCCGGTCCTATCAGGACGCTTGTGCCGAAGCCGGCCGCAAGACCCGGCCCTCGGACATTCTGTACCGCGCGCACGTCGCCGTCGCCGAGACCGAACGCGAAGCCAAGGCGTTGGCCGACAGGTACTACGGCGAGGGCGGGCTCGGGCAGGCTGCGGCGTTCATGGGCCGTGGCGCGACCGTCGCGTCCGAGCTGAGGCCACCGCCCCCGACCGAGCTGGGGACCGACGCCGACGGAAAGAACCGGGACGCCGACGCCAAGGGAGCGGCCGCGGGGTTCGCCCTCGGCAAGCTCGACTTCTTCGGCACCCCCGACACCGTGGTGCGGCAGCTGACCGAGTTCTCCGAAGAGAGCGGGGTCGGACTCTTCGACCTCGGTTTCTCCGGCGGCGGTCTGACCGAAGACGAACGCGCCCGCAGCCTGACGCTGTTCGGCCGCGAGGTCATGCCGAAACTCCGGCACCTCGGTGCCGACCAGGACGAGGAGTACGCCGATGCCCATTGAGACCAGCACTCCCGTGACGTTCACCGAATCCCACGTCCGCGCCGACGGCTTCGACATCCGCTACCTGGAAGCGGGGACCGGGACGACACTGGTGTTCTTGCACGGCGCGGGCGGGCCCGCCGTCGCACCGGCACACGAACTCCTCGCGCGGGACTTCCGCGTGATCCTGTTCGAGATACCCGGCTTCGGCGGCTCCCCGGCCAACACCCGCCACGAAACAGCTCCCCAACTCGCCGACACGATGCACGAGGCCGCCCGGCAGGTCGCCGGCAAAAGCTACACGCTGGCCGGTACTTCGTTCGGCAGCCGTATCGCCTCCTGGCAAGCGGTACGGTACCCCGGCGAAGTCGACGCACTCGTGCTCCTGGCACCGACCTGCATCCTGCCCGACGGTTTCGTCCCTCCGACGGTGGACGCGATGCTCGGCAGCCGCGCCGGCCTCTACGCCCATCCCGATCAGGTGCGCACCTCGTCCCCACTCGACCGTGAAACGGCGACGAAGCAAGCGGACATCGTCGGAAGGCTGCTGACGCCACGTGACGAAAAGCTCGAGGACGCCTACCGGACCCTGGCCGTACCGACGCTGTTGCTGTTCGGCACCGAAGACCGACGTATCCCCACGTCACTGGCACGCCGTTACCTGGAGCTGAACCAGGAATTCGCCGCGCTCTTCGTTTACGACGCCGCCCACGTGCTCGAGGAAGAACGCCCCGAAGCCACCGCCGACGCGATCGCGAACTTCGCCCGGCATCGGCTCGGGTTCGTCGTCAACCGCACCGACAACCGGGTCTTCCCATGACGGGGCGGCTCTCGGGCAAGGTGGCCCTGGTGACCGGAGCCGCGAGCGGAATCGGCGCCGCGGTCGCCGAACTGTTCACCGCCGAAGGCGCGATCGTCGTCGCTACGGATATCCGTGCCGGCCAGGGGCTGGTCAAGCTCGACGTATCGTCCGAGACGAACTGGCGTGACGTCGTCTCCCGAGCCGAGCGGGAACACGGCCGGCTCGACGTGCTCGTCAACAACGCGGGAATCGGCACGCCGGACGGCATCGTGGACACCGCGCTGGCCACGTACAACCACGTCATCGGAGTCACGCAGACCGGTGTATTCCTCGGCATGCGTGAGGTCATCCCGCCCCTGCGGCGCGCTGGTGGCGGTGCGATCGTCAACGTCTGCTCGATCTGGGGCGTGGCCGCCGTACCTGGGCTCGCCGCCTACCACGCCGCCAAGGGCGCGGTGCGGATGCTCAGCAAGAACGCCGCGATCACGCACGCGCAGGACGGCATCCGGGTCAACGCGGTGTACCCGGGTTTCGTCGACACCCCGCTGACACAGGCGAACGACCCGGCGGCCAGCGCGGCCGTCATCGGCGTCACCCCGCTCGCTCGCGCGGCCCAGCCTAGCGAAATCGCGTACGGCTGCCTGTTTCTCGCCTCCGACGAAGCGAGCTTCGTGACGGGCGCCGACCTCGCGATCGACGGCGGATATCTCGCCCGCTGAAAGGAATCCACCATGGACTTCGTCCGCAGGTTCGATCCCGGCGCGCTGGCTCGGGACACGTTCGACCACCAGCCGCTCGCCGACTTCGAGAGCTGCCTCATCGAGGGCGTCCGGGCACCTCACGGAGCGGTGGGCTTCGAGCGCCACAAACACGACGACGCCGACCAGCTCTACTACATTCTGGACGGCCGGATGTCGTTGGAGCTCAACGGTGTCCCCCACGACGTCGACGCAGGGTCGGTCGTGTTCATCCCCGCCGGGACCCCGCACCGCAACCACTATCCCCATGGCGGCACCGAACTCCACCTCGACGTCATGCTGCCGCCCCCACCACGCGGTAGGCCACTGGCCACCCCGGTCGAACCTGGCGAACGAGGTGGACCCGGTACCGGCTACGTCCGTGCCGCCGAAGACATTCCGGCCAAGGAAGTCCTGCCGGGCTTCCACATGCGTGTCCTCGCCGACCGGGAAACCGGCAGCGGCCGGGTGTCCTTCCGGCTCGCGACGGTCGAACCGGACTCGCCCGGCACTCCCTGGCACATCCACGACTTCGACCAGTTCTACTTCATCCTCGACGGCGTTCTCGACATCGATATCGCCGACCGCCACTACCAGGCGGTCAAGCACGACCTCGTGGTCCTGCCCGCCGGTGTGCCGCATCGCAACCGCAACGCCGGGCCGGGCCCGGAAAGCCATCTCGTCCTGTTGGTGCCCGAACCCCTCCCCGGGACGCCGCCCGATCGCGAGGTCGATTTCGCCGCCACCACCCGCAGCTTCGGCTGAGGCAGAAAGGAACCCTGACCATGGCAACGATGACCGTGGACGGCGACGTCCGCCTCCACTACCGGGTGGCGGGCACCGGCCCCGCGCTGGTGTTCCACCCCGGTTTCGCCAACACTCTCGACGTCTGGAACTGGGTGGTGCGCGAACTCGCTCCCCATCGCACGTGCGTGACCTTCGATCCGCGTGGCCACGGTGCGTCGGACAAACCCGATTCGACTTACACTCTCGACGAACTCGCCGCGGACACGAGCGCGTTGCTCGCTCACCTCGACCTCACCGACGTCACGCTCGTCGGGCATTCGCTCGGTGGCGCCGTCGTGTTCCAGACCGCGCTGAAGCACGACAACGACGGCCGGATCGCGCGACTCGCCCTGCTCGCACCCGCGATCCCGTCGTTCGTCGCCGACGACGATCTCGGTATCGGTGTCACCCGCGAGGAGTTCTCCGCCATGCGGCAAGGACTCGGCGCCGGGATGGTGCCCATGGTGCTCGGCATGGCCGAGGCCTTCTTCCACCGAACCGACGACGCCACCGCGCGCTGGCTACTGGAGAAATCCCTGGGCATGCCGATCCATCTCGCTGAACGGTATTTAGCGCAGCTCGGCACCATCGATTTCCGGCCCGTGCTGGCCGACGTCGGGATCCCAGTGCTGACTGCCTGGGGCGAACACGACCGGATGGCCGACCTGCGGTGGGCCGACTGGTTGCGGGCCGCTGACCTGCCCGGCTGGTCGGTGGAAATCCTGCCGGACAGTGGACACGGGATGATGGTCGACGAGCCGGAACGCCTCGCCGCTCTGCTGCGGGCCTTCAGCGGGAGCCGATCATGACCAGTGACCTGCGCGCACTCTTCACCGACGTCATGGCCGCGGTTCCGACGCCCGTCTCAGTGGTGACCGCGATGGACGGGAGCCGTCCACACGGGACGACGATCAGCGCGTTCGCCTCGCTGTCCTTGGCACCGCCCATGGTCCTCGTCGCTCTCGACCGGCGTTCGGATCTGTTGAACATCGTGCGGGAAACGAGACGGTTCGGGTTGAACGTTCTCGCCGGCACACAGTCCGCGCTAGCGGTGACCTTCGCACGCAAGGGCGAGTCGAAGTTCGACGGCGTCGCCTGGCACCATGCGGACGACCTGCCGCGGCTCGACGGCGTGTCGGGCTGGCTCGCCTGCGACGTGGACGACCTGGTCGACGGTGGCGACCACGTCGTCGCACTGGGCACTGTCGTGTCGGCGCAACTCGGCGACGCCGTCCCGCTGACGTACCACGGCCGCGCCTTCGGCACCCCCGTCGCCTTGGACGGAGCGCAGCGATGACTGGCCGATCGTCCGCCGAAGCCGTCGAGCGTGCCGTTTCCACGCTCGCGGGCGGCGGCCTGGTCGTCGTGATCGACGACGCCGATCGGGAGAACGAAGGCGACCTCGTCGCGGTCGCCGAGTTCGTCACCGACGAGCAAATGGCGTTCCTCGTCCGGCACACCACCGGGATCGTGTGCGTACCAATGCCCGGTGAACGGTGCGACGAACTCGGCCTGCCCCAGATGGTCGCGGACAACACCGACACGCACGGCACCGCGTTCACCGTCAGCGTGGACCACATCGCTACTGGTACCGGCGTATCCGCGGCCGACCGCGCCTCGAGCGTCCGCGCACTGGCCGACCTACGGACCACACCGGAGCAACTGCGGCGGCCGGGTCATGTGTTCCCCCTCCGTGCCCGGCCCGGCGGCGTGCTGACCAGAGCGGGACACACCGAGGCCGCGGTCGACCTCTCGAAGCTGGCCGGTGGCCGTGGGATCGCGGTGATCGGTGAACTCGTCGCTCCCGACGGGTCGATGCTGCGAGCGGACTCGCTGTCGGCATTCGCCGCAGAACACGGTTTGCCGATGATGACGGTCGCGGACCTCATCCGCTATCGCCGGACCACCGAACGCCTCGTCGAGCACGTCGCCACAGCCACCCTGCCGACGAGGTTCGGCGAGTTCCGCGTACACGGATATCGGTCCTCTTTGGATGGTTCGGAGCATCTCGCGATCGCGCTCGGCGACGTTGCCGCAGCCGGGAACACACCCGCCGGTGTGCTCACGCGCGTGCACAGCGAATGCCTCACCGGCGACGTCCTCGGCTCACTCCGGTGTGACTGCGGAACCCAGCTTGATCAGGCCCTCCAGGCGATCCAAGCCGAAGGCAGTGGGGTACTCGTGTACCTACGCGGCCACGAAGGTCGCGGAATCGGCCTGGCACACAAGATCCGGGCATACTCCCTCCAGGAACAAGGGCTGGACACAGTGGACGCGAACGTCGCACAAGGACTGCCCGTCGATTCGCGCACTTACGACATCGGCGCGCAGATCCTCATTCAGCTGGGTGTGCGACGGCTGCGGCTGATCACCAACAACCCGGCCAAGTACGAAGGGCTGGACTCCTACGGCCTGGAGATCGTCGGCCGGGTCGCCTTGCCCACCGTCCCCACGGCGGAGAACGTGAGCTACCTCCACACCAAGAAGGAGCGTCTGGGGCACCTGCTGGACATCCGAAGGAGCAGCTGATGAGCAACCTCGACGACCGCCGTTTCCACGGATTCGGCCCCCGGCCCGACGGCCTCTACGCCTTGAACGGGGTTCGGATGAACGCCACCGACCTGCCCGGCGAGATCGTCGCGCTCATTCCCGACGTCGTCGCGGCCGCCGAGGAACCCTTCGTCGGGATCACCACCGACGGTGTCGCCCGTCCCGATCTGTTCGCGTTGCAGGACGAAGGCTTCGACCCACGTCCCGCCGCGCACGCGGCCGACCGGTTCCTGGCGGACCTCACTCCCGAGCAGAGGTCTGCGGCATGGTTCGACATCGGTGCGAAGCACTGGCGCTTGTGGACCAACGCCTTCCCGACCTGGGAACCACACGGCGTGCTGCTCGACGACCTCGAACACGGTCAGCGTGAAACTGCCCTCGCGGTCATGGAAGCGAGCCTGTCCGCCAAAGGATTCGCGGACGCGCGGGCCGCCATGGCTCTCAACGCCGCACTCGGCGAGCTGATCCAGCAGTATCCGGACACGCTGAAGGAGTACAGCTACTTCTTCGCCGTCTACGGCACACCTTCGGCCACCGCCCCGTGGGGGTGGCAGCTGTGGGGCCACCACCTCGTCCTGCACTGCTTCGTCCTTGGCGGCCAAATCGTCCTCACCCCCGCCTTCATCGGCGCCGAACCGACCATCGCGGACCGCGGAACCCATCGAGGGACCCGATTGTTCGACGCCGAGCGGGAAGCAGGCCTGGCCCTGCGGAACAGCCTCGACCGGCGACAGGCCGGGCGCGCCGTACTCCACCGGTCCCTGCTGTCCGCCGAACTGCCTGCCGACCTGGTCAACTTCGTCGACGGGCGGCACAAGGGCGGTGCAGCAAGGGACAACCGCGTCATCCCCTACGAAGGATTGCGCGCCGACTCCCTCTCCCCGGGACAGCGGGATCTGCTCCTCTCGCTGATCGGCACCTACGTCGGCCGCGCGCCGGAGGGGCCCGCGGCCGCGATGATGGCCCGCGTTCGCGCACACCTCGACGAGACCTACCTGACGTGGATCGGCGGAGACACCGGCGCGGACGCCTTCTACTACAAGGTGCACAGCCCGGTGCTCCTCGTCGAGTACGACTGCCATCAGGGCGTGTTCCTCGACAACGAGGAGCCCGAGCCGTTCCACGTACACACGATCGTGCGCACACCCAACGGCGGCGACTACGGCCAGGACCTCCTGCGCCGCCACTACGCACTGCACCACCACGGGACGCACAAGCCGTAAACGCCCTAGGAGGCAACGAAACCCATGCGCATCGCCAATCTCGACGGACGGCTTGTCCTCGTCGAAACCGTCGACGGCGCCGAACTGGCCTTCGACGTGGAGAAGCTCAGCGACGGCCGATTCAGCGCCGACCCTCAGCAGGTCTATCAACGGTGGGACGAATTCCGGCGGTGGGCAGCCGGAGCGGCCCGACACGGCGGGGCACCGATCGACCGGGCGCGACTCGGCGCGCCGTCACCGACTCCGCGCCAGGTGTTCGCGATCGGACTCAATTACGCGGAACACGTCCAGGAATCGGGAAGCACGATGCCGGTCGACGACCCGGCCGTGTTCACCAAGTTTCCCTCGTGCATCACCGGACCATACGGCGAGATCGCGTTGCCGCCGCACGGACATACCGACTGGGAGGTCGAACTCGTCGCGATCGTCGGACGGCGCGCACACAACGTGTCGATCGAAGACGCGCTGGATCACGTCGCCGGCTATGCGATCGGACAGGACATCTCGGAACGGATCCTCCAGATGGCCACACGGCCTCCCCAGTTCAGTCTCGGCAAGTCACTGCCCGGCTTCGGACCGATCGGTCCCTGGCTCGTCACCCTCGACGAGTTCGCCGATCCGAACGACCTCGAGCTGGGCTGCTCGATCAACGGCGAACCCGTCCAGCTGGCCCGGACGAGCGAGTTGATCTTCTCGGTGCCCGCCCTGATCGCGAAACTGTCCGAATCCGTGATCCTCTTGCCCGGCGACGTGATCTTCACCGGCACTCCGTCGGGTGTCGGGCTCGGGAGGACACCACAGCAGTGGCTCCAGGACGGTGACGTGCTCACCAGCCATGTCGAGGGCATCGGCGAACTCCGGCACCGGTTCGCCGTCCGCCGATGACGGAACAGAACCGGGCGCGGGTCGCGGGAATGTCCGGCTTCATCCTGGCGCTGCACCTGCTGGGATGGGGTCTGCTGCTACTCGCGGTCGTCCCCGGCGGGTACCACATCGGACAGGCGGACGTCTTCGGCGTGGGTCTCGGCGTCACCGCGTACGTCCTCGGCGCGAGGCACGCTTTCGACACCGACCACATCGCCGCGATCGACAACACCACGCGCAAGCTGATGTCCGAAGGCCGCAAGCCGCTGTCCGTCGGGTTCTGGTTCGCCCTCGGTCACTCCACAGTCGTCGTCGGCTTGTGTGTGCTGCTCGCTTTCGGCGTGCAGGCGCTCGCCGGTCCGGTGGCCGACAACGAGTCCGTGTTGCACACCACCACAGGAGTCATCGGCAGCCTGGTGTCCGGCGTGTTCCTGCTGCTCATCGGGCTGCTCAACCTGGTCGCGCTACGGCACATCCTTCGCATGGTGCGACGGATGCGGCGGGGCGAGTACGACGACGCGGAGCTGGATCGGCGGCTGGACGAACGCGGTTTCCTGGCCAGGCTGCTGCGCGGTGTCATCGGCAGGGTCCGCAAACCGACGCATATGTACCCACTGGGATTCCTTTTCGGGCTCGGATTCGACACCGCGACCGAGGTTTCGCTCCTGATCCTGGCCGGCGGCGCCGCGGCGGGCCAGCTGCCGTGGTTCGCCATCCTGACGCTCCCGGTCCTGTTCACCGCAGGTATGACCCTGTTCGACGGCATCAACGGCTTCGTCATGACCTACGCCTACGGCTGGTCCTACGCCTCGCCCGCGCGGAAGGTGTACTACAACCTGATGATCACCGGGCTATCCGTGGCCATCGCACTTCTGATCGGCGGATACCAGCTCGTCGGGCTGCTGGCCGAGCGGCTGCACCTCACCGACGGCCCGCTGGCCTGGATCGCCGGGCTGGACCTCGGCACACTGGGCTTCGCCATCGTCGGGATGTTCCTGCTCACCTGGCTCGCCGCAGTAGCCGTGTGGCGAGTCGGCAAGGTCGAGCAGCGCTGGGCGCCCCAGCCCTCCGCGGAATGACCGGCACCGTGGCTGCTTCACTCCGTCCCGGTGCGACGAGCGGCGCGCAGAATCGCGCGCCCGCTCGTAAGCATCTCGCTGTCAGTCGGTGGCGCGAAGCGCATGGCGTGTCGCTGTCGCCCTTGTCCGCGCCGAGCAGAGTAAGAAGCTGGCCATCGAACTGGCCGGGGAGCTCGGCCGCGGCGACCGGACCGCGAAGGTGGGTCGCAGCCGGGCACTCACCGCACTCGGAGACTTGATCGAGCCTGACCTGTGGAGGGGTCCGGCCCAGTGACGGCCCCTCCGTCCGTGCGCATGCCCGCGCGACGGAGCGGCTCTTGCACGTCCCCGACCGCTTTCGATCCAGCCCTCGACGAGGCGAAACGGATCACCGCGCTGGGCCCTGAACGGATCGGAGGGAACAGCATGATCGGCGAGATGGCGCGCCGAGGACATCCGCTTTCCGCGGCGCAGCCCATAAGCGATCCACCCACGAATGTCGGCCTGACCTACCCTGCTGATGGCGTGACGCCGGTCCTGAGGACACACCGGCGTCACGCACTGCCACCTCAGCTCCGCCGGCCGATGAGGATGTCCCTGATCCGATCGAGTGCCGTGGCGTCCTCGATCGTCGAAGGGACCGGTTCGTCCCGGCCTTCCGCGATACCCCGCATGGTCTTCCGGAGGATCTTGCCCGACCGGGTCTTCGGCAGCGCGGTCGTGATGGACACCTGACGAAACGCAGCCACCGGACCGATCTCCCGGCGCACGGCCGCGATCAGCTCGGCCTTCAGGGTCTCCTCGTCGACGTCCACACCGGACTTGAGCACGACCAGCCCGTGCGGCAGCTGCCCCTTGAGCCGGTCTTGCACCCCGATCACCGCGCATTCGGCCACGGCGGGGTGAGCGGCCAGCACGGCCTCCATCGATCCGGTGGAAAGGCGGTGCCCGGCGACGTTGATGACGTCGTCGGTGCGCCCCATGACGAACAGGTAGCCGTCTTCGTCGAAATAGCCCGAATCACCGGTGAGGTAGTGGCCTTCGTACCGCGACAGGTACGCCTGGACGTAGCGCTCGTCGTCGCCCCACAAGGTCGAGAGCGTGCCCGGCGGCATCGGCAGCCTGATGCAGATCGCCCCCTCTTTCCCGACAGGCAGTGGATTTCCGGCCTGATCCAGGATCCGCACGTCGTAACCGGGCATCGGCTTGGTCGCCGAACCCGGCTTGACCGGCATCGGCTCGAGACCTCGCGGATTCGCGGCGATCGGCCAGCCGCTCTCGGTCTGCCACCAATGGTCGATCACCGGAACGCCGAGCTTGTCCGCCGCCCAGTTCAGGGTGTCCGGGTCGAGCCGCTCACCGGCCAGGAACAGAGTCCGGAACGCGGACAGGTCGTACTTCGCCGACTCGGCGCCATCCGGGTCGACTCGCCTGATCGCCCTCAACGCGGTCGGTGCCGTGAACAACGCCTTCACCCTGTGCTCGGCGATCACCCGCCAGAACGCTCCAGCGTCCGGAGTGCCGACCGGCTTGCCCTCGTACATCACCGTCGTGGCGCCGACCAGCAACGGCGCGTACACGATGTAGGAGTGCCCGACCACCCAGCCGACGTCGGAGGCGGTCCACCAGATGTCTCCCGGACCGACGTCGTAGATCGCGCCCATGGACCAGGCCAGCGCGACCGCGTGCCCGCCTGTGTCGCGCACGACGCCCTTGGGTTTCCCTGTCGTGCCGGAGGTGTAGAGGATGTACAACGGGTCGGTGGCGGCGACCGGCACCGGGTCTGCCATCGGAGCGGACGCGACCAGCTCCTGCCAGTCCACGTCCCGGTCGCCCAATGTCGCGCGTGCCGCGTCTCGTTGCAGCATCACGACTTTATCCGGCTGGTGATCCGTCGCCGCGAGCGCCTCGTCGAGGATCGGCTTGTACTCGACGACCCGGTTCGGCTCGATGCCGCAGGACGCGGCGACGATCACCTTCGGCTTCGCGTCCTCGATCCGGGCCGCCAGTTCCTTTGGCGCGAACCCGCCGAACACCACCGAATGCACCGCTCCCAGCCGCGCGCAGCCCAGCATCGCCACGACCGCCTCGGGCACCATCGGCAGGTACACGATCACCCGGTCGCCCTTGTCGACGCCGAGCGAGCGCAACGCCCCCGCGAACCGCGCGACCTCGTCCAGCAATCGCGCGTAGGTGAAGGTACGTTTGGCACCGGTCATCGGTGAGTCCCAGATTAGGGCGGGCTGGTCGCCGCGACCGCGCTCCACGTGCCGGTCGAGCGCGTTGTAGGTGGTATTGAGCTCACCGTCGGTGAACCAGCGGTACAGCGGGGGCTCGGCCGGGTCCAAGGCGACGGACGGTTCGCGCGTCCAGTCGATCGCCTTGGCCGCGGCGAGCCAGAACTCGTCCGGATCGGCGAGACTACGCTGGTGTTCCTCCGCGTGCCGGCCATGGTGGCGGGCTCCCCCACCGCCCCTCATCGCCCATCCACGGTGAGTTCGGCGGGATAGTAGGCGTGCCCGGCCATCAACCGCCGCGCCGTGCGACTGATGCCGAGCAGGCGGAACCCATCATCCGCACCATTCGCGACGTCGCGGACCACCACCGACACCGTGGTGACGCCCGACGGATGACCGATCAGCAGCTCATGCGAACCACGGTCGCGCGTCACCTCGGACACCGTCGTCCCGGGAATCCGGGTCGCGGCGGCCAGGCTGATCGAGGCCGTGCCCGCCACGCTTTCGTGCAAGCGGTTCATGAACATGAGGTGGAGGCGCAAGTCCATGTCCGCCGCTTCGATGTGCCTGCCGTTCAAAGTCCGGTACTCGACCGGAGGCGCGACGAAACCGATGATCGGAACCGCGGGAACGGTCGTGTCGCTATGCCGCCAGTCGTCACACAGACCCAGCATGACGCAGGCCTTCCCGCGCATTTCCCGTACGAGGTCGAGGAAGCGATGATCCTCGTTGATCTCGCTCCGTGCGTCGCCCTCCAAGCCGAAATCACTGGAGTGAAGCCAGATCACCGGATTACCGGCGTCGACGATCGAAGCCGGGACGGTGCGGCCGTCCTCCAGCGTGATCTTGTCGACGGCGGAGCCCGTCGGCAAGAGTCGTCCGGTCATCGCGCCGACGGTGGCCGACCAGTCCATGACTATTTCCGCCCCGGTTCCCGGAACCCCGGGAATGGCCATGTCACCCTCCACTTCGGCCACCCCACCCGAGACCGGTACCTCCGCCGTGAGGATCTTGCCGGTGTTCGTGTTGTGGATGCGTACGGTGGTGACACCGTCGTGCGCAGGCACGAGTCCTTCGTCGATCGCGAAAGGACCCACGCCGGACGAGATGTTCCCGCAGTTGCCGTTGTAGCTGACTTGGCTGCTTTCGATGTCGACCTGCGCGAAGGTGTAGTCGACGTCCGCGTCGTCGCGCGCCGAAGGCCCGACGATGGCGACCTTGGACGTGACCGGACGGGAACCGCCGAGCCCGTCGATCTGCAGGATGTCCGGAGATCCCATGAGCCGGCTCAGGAGCGCGTCCCGGACCGGTCCCACCGGTGGCAGGTCACGCTCGTGGAAGTAGAGCCCTTTGCTCGTGCCACCCCGCATGAGAACAAGCGGAATCGACGCCTGGCCCCCCATCAGACCGCACTCCCTTTCGTAGCGTGCGCCGGGCTCGACGGCGGCACGGGGTCGAGGCGATCGGGCCAGCGAAGCCAGTCGTCGAGCCCGACGACGCCGAAAAGCTCAGCCGGGCCCGCGGCGTCCTGCGGTGGCAGCCCGGTTTCCCGCAACCCGGCCAGCGCCGAACCGACGACCGCGGTCGCCGCGGCGATGTTCATGATCGGGTAGATCGCCAGGCGATATCCGAGATCGGAATAGTCCGAAGCCTTCAGCACCGGGGTCCGGGAATTCGCCAGCACGTTCACGACGAGCGGTACGTCGATGCTCCGCGCGATCCGCTCGAGCTGATGGACGTCTTCCGGCGCCTCGACGAAGACCATGTCGGCGCCCGCGTCGGCGAACTGGCGACCACGGTCGATCGCCTCGTCGAGGCCGAGCGGGGTCAAGGCGTCGGTGCGGGCGATGATCACGAGTTCGTCGGACCCGCGGGCGGCGACGGCGGCTCGGACCTTCGCGACCGCCTGATCGACGTCGACCACCGTCTTGCCGGTGAGGTGTCCGCACCGTTTCGGGAAGACCTGGTCTTCGATGTGGACCGCGGCTGCACCCAGCCGGATGCACGTCTCGATCGTGTGGCGGACGTTGAGCTCGTTGCCGTAGCCGGTGTCGATGTCCACGATCAGCGGCAACGAGGTGGCCCCTCGCAATCGGAAGACATGTCCGGCGACCTCACTCGCGGTCATCAGGCCGATGTCGGGCCTGCCGAGGAGGCTGATCGACGCCGACGCGCCGCTGACGTACGCCGCGGGGAACCCGGCGCGCTCGACCAGCGTGGCGGTCAGGCCGTCGTAGACCCCTGGAGCGATCACCAATTCGTCGCCGTCGATGAGATCACGCAACACGCGCGCGCGGTCAATGGTCACTGGTCACTCCTTCGTGCCGCTTGTCCCGCGATCCGCACTCGGGGACTCGTCCCGTCAGTCTGTGTACGGGGCGGCGGATAAGGGAAATGACCGTCCTTCAGGCACCTTATGCATCACGCGTATGAAACGTGTCCGTCACGAACGTGAGGAATCGGCGGGCCGCGGGCGCGGCAGGCCCGCCCGCGGCGGTCAGCATCCCGATCTCCCGCCTCGCCTTGGCGTCGCTCAACGCGAGTTCCACCGTGCCCGGATGATGGGCGGCCCCGGGTCGCGACTCCGGCACGATCGCGATACCTGCCTCCGCCGCGACCAGGGCACGCACCGTGCCGATCTCGGTACCCTCGATGACGGTATCGGGGGTGAATCCTGCTTCGCCGCACACGCGGTCGAAGATCTGCCGCACACCGAACACGCGCGGGAAAGCGACGAAGGACTCGGCCGCAAGTTCGGCGGCCGCGACCGAATCCCGCCGAGCCAGCGGGTGGTTCGCCGGGACGAGGACGTTGAGCCGTTCCTCCAGCAAGGGGTACCAGCGAACGTCTTCCCCGGCGGGCCGGGGGCTGGTTACCCCGATGTCCAGGCGCCGGTGGCGAACCTCGTCCACCACGACGTCGGCCGCGTTGCCCCGCAACTGGAACGTGGTGGACGGCGCGGCTTCCCGGTACTTCCGGATCAGGTCCGGGATGAGCCAGCCGCCGAGGGAATGGAGGAATCCCAAGGCGACGGTGCCCGCGGCCGGGTCGAGGAGTGCGGTGATCCGCTGTTCCGCCGAGGCGACCTCGCCGATCGCTCGCAGCGCATGCGCCCGCAGCACCTCACCGTAGCGATTGAGGTGCAGCCGGTTCTGCCGCCGGTCGAACAGCCGCACACCCAGTTGCCGTTCGAGCCGTGCGACCGCACGGGAGAGAGTCGGCTGGGAGATGTTCAGCTGCTGCGAGGCCGCGGTGACATGCTCGCACTCGGCGAGCGTGATGAACCATTGCAGCTCACGAAGCTCCATCCAGCGACTATACGTCTCACGCATGGTTCGGTCGATATATGTTCATTTCACAAGCACCTCCCGGCCGCCGATTCTTGTGCGAACACCAGCCGATCGAGCAAAGGAGCAGTCGGGATGACCATCGAAAGCCAGGTTGGCAAATCATTGGCTGGACAGGTAGGTGAGTTCGTCGCTCGAACAGGCTTCGGCGACATCCCCGAAGAGGTACTCGGCCGGGCACGCCACCTCATCCTCGACGCCGTCGGCATCGCCTTCGCATCCACGACGTTCCCCTTCGCCGACGTCGCACGTGACGCGCTGACTTCCTTCGAATCCGGGGATCACGTGGTGCTCGGTATGAAGGACCGGCTCGGCGCACGGGACGCCGCCCTGCTGAACGGAATCCTGATTCACGGTCTCGACTTCGACGACACCCACCTGCCCGCGGTCGCTCACGTCACCGCGGCGGTCCTGCCCGCCGCGCTCTCCGCGGCGGTCGCTTCGAACGCCACGACGCGTGACCTCCTCCTCGCCTATGTCCTCGGTGTCGAGGTCATGGCGCGTGTCGGCATGGGCGGCGCCGGTGGACTCCACGATGTCGGTTTCCATCCGACCGCTGTCGCCGGGGCGTTCGGTGCCGCCGTCGCCGCCGGCAAGATCATGGACCTCGACGCCACCGGATTGACCGCCGCGCAGGGCATCGCCGGGTCGCAGGCCGCGGGCCTGATGGAGTTCCTGGAGGACGGCGCCTGGACGAAGCGCTTCCATCCTGGCTGGGCGGCCGCGAGCGGACTGACCGCCGCGAGTTTCGCCAGGGCAGGCTGGACCGGGCCGCCCGCCGTTTACGAGGGCCGCTTCGGCCTGTACAACACCCACCTGGCCACCAGGGTCACCCACCCGGAGGCCGTCGTCGAGGACCTCGGGTCGAGCTGGGAACTGCTTCGCACCGCGGTGAAACCGTTCCCTGTATGCCACTTCAACCACGCCTTCGCCGATGCCGCACTGATTCTTCGTGAACGGCACGCCGTGCAGGCCGAAGACATCGCCGAGATCCGCTGTGCCATCCATCCTGTCCCGCGCAAGGTGGTGTGCGAGCCCGTCGAAGCGAAATGGGCTCCTCGAGATGAGTACGACGCCAAGTTCAGCCTGCCGTTCGCCGTCGCCGCGTCCCTGGTGCGTGGCAAGTTCACCCTGGACGAGCTCGAAGAGGACGCCCGCGCCGACTCCCGGATCCGGGAGCTGTCCCGCAAGGTCGTCGTGCACGACGATCCCGAGAGCGCGTTCCCGGCCGCCTATTCCGGCTTCGTGGAGATCGAGCTTCTCGACGGACAGGTCTTCAGCCATCGGGAGCAGTACAACCGCGGCCACGAGGAGCGGCCGCTCTCCGATGACGAAATCGTCCGGAAGTTCCGTGGCACGATCGGACGGGTCGCCGACAGCGAAGAAGCGGACCGCGTGCGGCGCGCCGTGCTCGAACTCCCCGAAGACCGCCCTGCCGCCGACTTCGCCGAGGCCTGCAGCGCCCGATAGAGAGGTGAGGAGCAATGTCGCTCGAACTCATCGGTGTACTGATCCTGGTCGTCCTGTTCGCGCTGTCCGGCCTGCGCGGTCTCAATCTCGGAATACTGGCCTTCGTCGCGACGTTTCTTTTCGGAACTGTCGCATTGGGACGAAGCACAAAGGACATCCTGGCCGGCTTCCCTGGAGAACTCTTCATCGTCCTGCTCGCCGTGACGTTCCTGTTCGGCATCGCACGGGTCAACGGGACGGTCGACATCCTCGTCCACTACGTCATGCGGCTGGCGGGCAAGCGAGTCGCCGTCATCCCGTGGGCGCTGTTCCTGCTCACGGCCGGGCTGTGCGCCGCGGGAGCGGCGTCGCCCGCGGCGATCGCGATCGTCGCGCCGATCGGCATCACCTTCGCCATCCGCAACGGCATCAAGCCCCTGTATGCCGGCTTGATGGCGGCCAACGGCGCCGCCGCCGGCGCTTTCGCGCCGAGCGGGATCCTCGGCGGAATCGTGCTCGCCTCCGTCGAGTCACAAGGCCTGCCCGTGGACCGTGCCTTGCTGTTCGGTGGGACATTCGCCTTCAACGTGGCCGTGGCGTTGTGCAGCTGGGCACTGTTCGGCCGCAAACGTGACGTGATTCCACCACGGCCGGCGGAATCGGCCGACGAGCAAGCAGTCGGTGGTCCAACGGGGGGTCGACCGGCGGGCGATGTGCCTGCCGGGTCACCGCGGTCGGGCACCGCGGTCGTCGCGGCGCCGACGGCGGCCAGGGCGGGTGTGCGCCCTGATCCCGGCGAGCCGGAGGACACGCGGATGACCCCCGAGCGCATCGCCACGATGCTCGGGGTCGTCATGCTCGTCGCCGGCGCGGCGCTGGCGGGCCTCGACACGGGTTTCACGGCGCTGACGATCGCGACCGTGCTCGCCCTGGTCTTCCCGAAAACCGCCGCGCGTGCCGTCTCCGAGATCGCCTGGCCGGTGATCCTGCTGGTGTGCGGGATCGTCACGTATGTCTCGCTGCTCACCGCGCTGGGTGTGATCGACTCGCTCGGCGCCGGGATCGCCACGATCGGCGCACCACTGCTCGCGGCGCTGGTCATCTGCTACGCCGGTGGAGTGGTGTCGGCCTTCGCCTCGACGACAGCCATCCTCGGAGCGCTCATCCCGCTGTCGATGCCGTTCCTCACGACAGGCGCGCTTCCGGTCACCGCGGTGCTGATCGCCGTGTGCACCGCGTCCACCATCGTCGACGCGAGCCCGTTCTCCACCGGTGGGGCGCTCATCGTCGCGAGCGCGCCGCACGAACAACGGGCCCGTACCTATCGCGGGCTCCTGCTGTGGGGCGCGGGCGTCTGCGCCTTCGGACCGGCGGCGGGCTGGCTCCTCTTCGTCGCCTTGTGAGGCGCCGGTGCCCGTCCCGATGATCGCCGCGGGGCGGGCACCGGCTGACTTCACTCCGACAAGCGACCGCGTCACCAACAGCCGGAGGGACGGGATCGAGCTCCGGCTGCGAGTCGAGATCGCCACCTTCACCGGACGCAACCTCGTCGACGAAAGCGTGATCCACCGTGCGCCGAGTACTCGTCCATTCCCGGTGTGGACGATCCCGGCCGACCTCACGGCTGCCCGCTGGGGGACCTGAGAAGGCGGGTCTGCAGCTCGATCGTGAATCGCTGGACGGGGTCGTCGAGGTCGACGGCACAGAGCGCTTCGATGCGCTGCAACCGGTAGCGGAGGGTGTTGCGGTGTATCCGGAGTACGGCCGCGGCCCGGGTGACGTCCCCGCCGGCGTCGAACCAGCATCGAAGCGTGTTCAGGTATTCGGCGCCCCGCGCGGACTCGTCGCGGCGTAGCACGTCGAGCGCGCCGTCGAGCAGGCCAGGATGGTCGGTGGCGAGGCCCGCCAGTTCGGCGATCAGGACCTGGGGGCGCAGGTCCGCCAGCTGGGCGGTGCCCGGCGTCGTCCGCGCTGCCAGCACATGAGCCGCGTGCCTGAGCGGGCCGAGTTCGGCGCGGACCTCGGTGTCGGTGCCGCAAGGTTGGCCAACGCAGGCCACCAGCGGCGCTCCCGCGACCGCCGAGGCACGCCGTCGCAGGCGTTCGGCGAAGTCGGCAGGCCCGGTGCCGGGGGTGGAAGGGAGTAACACGAATACGAAGGCTCCCAGGATCGCCGTGGCCGCTCCCGGATCGAGCATGCGCGCACAGCGCGCCAGTGCGCCCTCGTGGTCGACGGTGATCGCGGAAGCGTCGGTGTGCGCGCCAAGGACGGCGAGACGCCATTGCCGGGTAGCGCCGAGCCGCGCGGTCAGCGCCTCCAACGATCCCGAGCCGGTCAGCATCCCCCGCAGCAGCTCGGCGCGGATCACGTCTTCGTCGTCGCGGCCGGTGGGTTCGTCGATGAACCAGGCAGCAGCGGCCTCCGACACCTCACTCAGCACCCTCGGCACGGCCCCAGGCGTGTCGGGGCCGGGCGCACAAAGCACATAGCCGCCGATCGCCTCGCCCGCGAGGATCGGAGCAGCCCACCGCGGCCCCGCACCAGCGACGTCGAAGCGGGCGACGCTCCGCACCCGGATGAGTCGCTCCCGCACCGCCTCCGGAACGCGACGGGCAAGGATCGTTTCACTGGTGAGTGCGTCCACCGGTCCCCCGTGACCGAAGGCGAGCACCCGGAGGGAGGCGTCCGTGATCACCACAGCGCCATCGAGTGCCAAGGCCGCGCTTTCGGCGAGGTCGTAGAGACCTCCCGCGGTCGGCGTGGCGCCGCGCGCGCCGAACCGGGTACCGGACAGCAGGGCCCGCACCAGCGTGCCGATCTCCGCCCAGCCGGCGTGCTCCTCCACCACGAGCACCGGCACCCCTGACCTCTCGGCGGCCGCCGAGAGGTCGAGCCCCGAAGGCAGACACCCCGGGCGCACCGCGAGGGCCGCGGCCCCGGCGCGCCCCGCTGCCGTCAGCATTCGAGCGAGTTCGTCGCCGGTCGGCCGGGGTGCCGTCACGAACACCAGCTGGTCGCGGCCCGGTGACCGAGTCGGTTCCCAGAGCGTCACCCCGGCCAACGGCCTGTCGAGCCCTGGCCCCGGAGCCACCACGCTGAACCAGCCGCGTCGTGCGCCGACGAGGTGCGCCAGCCGGACCGGCGCCGACAGCGGGACGTCGGCGGTGGCCGGTTCTTCCGGCCGGTCGTCGACCACCGTCATCGGACCGCTCCTTCCGTCACGCCACGTCGCGTAGAGGAAGGCTAAGCAGCGTCCAGATCGCCGTCAGTGTGCTCACAGCCCTGAGAAGATCGCTCCACAGGGCTGTGAGCACTCCCTAGCGCAGGGCTCTCAACCGAGGCAGGAGGTCCTCCCTGGCCAGCTCGAGGAAGCGAGCCTGATCGCTACCGGGTGCGTGCAGCACCAGGTCCGTGAAGCCGGCTTCGACATACGGGCGGATCCTCTCCACTACCTCGTCTGGATGGGCCGAGACGATCCACCGGGAGGCGACCTGGGTCATCGGGAGGTCGTCGGCGACGCGCTCCATGTCGACGGGGTCGGAGATGCCGTGCTTCTGCTCCGGCGTCAGGGACAGCGGAGCCCAGAACCTGGTGTTCGCGACCGCGGCCCGGGCATCGGTGTCGTAGGAGAGCTTGATCTCGATCGAGCGCAGGACGTCCGTGGGTTCGCGGCCGGCCTGTTCGGCACCGGCGTCGACGGCGGGCTGCAACTTCTCCGTGTAGAGGTCCATCCCCTTACCGCTGGTGCAGATGAACCCGTCCGCCACCCGGCCGGCGTACTTCGCCACCACCGGACCGCCCGCCGCGACGTAGATGGGCACCGGCAGCGGTGGGCGGTCGTACACGGTCGCGTTCTCCGTCCGGTAGAACTCTCCTTCGAAACTCACTCGCTCCTCCGTCCACAAGCGACGGATGAGATCGACGGCCTCGCGCAGGCGGGCGAACCTTTCCTTGAAGCCCGGCCATTCGAGACGGGCGACCGAGACCTCGTTGAGCGCTTCGCCGGTACCGAGACCGAGCACGATCCTTCCGGGATAGAGCGCGCCGAGTGTGCCGAAGGCCTGGGCGACCACCGCGGGGTTATAGCGAAAAGTCGCGGTCAGCACGCTGGTCCCGAGCCGGACCCGCTCGGTCCGCTCGCCCACCGCGGCGAGCCAGGCCAGGGAGAACGGTGCGTGCCCGCCGCGGTGCCGCCAAGGCTGGTAATGGTCGCTGACCATCACCGAGTCGAATCCCTGCCGTTCGGCGAGCACGGCCAGTTCGACCAGGTGACGCGGCCCGAACTGCTCGGCCGATGCCTTGTAGCCGACGGTGATCTCCGCGGAGTTCGTGTCCATTCCGGAAAGTCAACCGGCGGAACGGGCCAGGGTCATCGTGCGCGATGGCCGAAGACCGGTCCGCCGTCCTGTGCGAACTGTCAGGCGGAGTCGTCCCAATCGATGTCGACGGCACGCGTCGCCAGGTGCACGGCCAGCCGGTCGTCCGGATCGCCGAGGTCGGCGGACAGCAACTCGGCGATCCGTTCCATCCGCTGCATCACGGTGTTGCGGTGGACACCGAGGACTTCTCCGGCCGCCTTCGCCGAGGACTGGGAATCCAGGTAGCACCGCAGAGTGCGCACCAGTCCCCCGGACGGATCGGCCTCGTTCAGTGGGGCGAGCAAGTCGGCTGCGGCACCACGTAACGGAGAAGATCCATACCAGCCCGCGATCAGCCTTCGACTGCTCCCGGCGTCGATATGCTCGACGACCGCCCCGCGGTGCGCCGTGTGAGCGAGCAGGGTCGCACGGCGGGCCTGCTCGGCGGAGCGGCCGATGCCCGCCGCGCCCGCGTAGGCGCGCCCCACTCCCGCGCACAACCGGAGCCCGGGGTGGTCCGCTTCGACGGCGGTGAGTGTCCTGGTGAGCCGCTCGATCATCGGACCGGGGTCGGCCGCCTCGGCTCGCGCGTCGGTGGTCGTCCAGAAGAGCCATCCTTCGGCGCGTTCGACGAGGTTCGCGGTGATGCCGTATTCGGCCAGCTGCGCCTCCAATTCCGTGCCCAGAGCGGACATCCGGAGCGACGTGGGGGCGGCCGACACCTGTATCTGCACCGCGGTGTGCCTGCCCGCGAGCCGCCAGCCGAGTGCGGTGGCCCGCTCGACCGTACGACGTCCCGGTTCTTCCGGCTGTTCGAGGATTTCGTTGAGCAGCAGCGATCTGCGCCGGTGTTCCCGTTCGGCGCGGACCGCTTCGCCCGCCACGTGTACCGCGAAGGACAGCGACGCGATCGCGATCGCGCGCCGGACCGGTTCGAGCAGCACCCCGGCCGCGAAACGGGGCCGCCGCACGGCGATCCAGTAGACCGCGGGCCCGGTCGCGTCGACCTGGACCGGCTGCAGCATCAGGTCACCGCCGTCGGTCTCGAGGGTCAGGGCGACGGGTCGCGGATCCGCCGCCCACGCCGGTTCGGCACTGCTGCTCAGCAAAGCGTGCACCGCCGGATCACCGGCCACGAAACGGGATTCCGTGTCGACGAGCGCGACCGGCTCACCGAGCGTCGCCGTGAGCTGTGCGGTGAACGCGTTCGCGTCCGCGGGCGGACGCTGGAAGTGGCGGGAAGCATCACCCAGTACCCGCAAGCCCGCGATCTCGGGGGCGCGGACATAAGGATCGAACGCGGTGACCACCCCGGCGGGGGTGATGTCCTCGACACCGACGATCGGCAACGCCAGCCGGTCGGCGAGCCTGCGAGTGGCGAAGGGCACTTGCCGGGGCGTGCGGGCCGCGATGATCCCGGACAGGCCCGCACTGCCTGCCAACCGGATCGCGAGATCCGCCGCGAGATCGTCGAGGGTGAGCTGCTCACGCCCGAACACCACGACGCTGCGCGGTGCCAGCTCGGAGATCTCGTGCACGGTGGAACCCGCGACGACCATCCGGACGGGCCGCCTCAGGCCGGCCTCGCCCGCGAGCACCTCGTAGTGCTCGATCAGGCCCAGGCCCAACAGCTGGGCCATGGTGACCGTCGCGGGGATCGTCACGGCGCCACCGGCTCCAGGAGAGGTCCCACGGCGGTCACCTGCAAGCGGGCGGCCGGAACCGGGACGTAGGTCATCAGCGCCTCCTTCACCGGGGTTTCCCGCAGCGTGCGAGGGTCGGCGCCGGCCCGGATCGCGGCGTCGCGGGCGAGCCGCCGGGCACGGGCCACCGAATCCTCCCGCCCGCCCGCGCCCTGCCAGAAGATCCGGTCGACCGAACCCGCCGCTTCCGCGGTCGCGGCCCCCACCGCGGCCGCGAGATCGCCGTCAGGCGGCCGGAGCACGGGTATGCCTGCCGGATCGGCGAGGGCGCCTACCCCCTCACCGACGATCACGATCGGAATCTCGTCGAACCCGTATCGCGCGCGGGCGATCGCCGCCAGCAAGCGCGCCATGAAAGGCCCGCCACGGTCCACAATGGTCAGCCGTGGGACGCGCGAGCCGATCCGGACGCCGGCGATTTCGCGGTGCAGTCCCGATTCGGGGAGGAGCCCGGCGACCGTCGTCCCGACGACGACGTGGTCGGCGGTCGCCTCGACCACCACGGCGGAAGGCACGCCGGCAAGGCGGGCTGCGCCTTGGGTCACCGCGGCCCGGGTCGCCCCGGCGAAAGCCGTGGCGTGGCGCTGCGCGTCGAGCGCGGGCAGCGCCGTCCCGTCGCCGCGCACGACGTACAGATCCGTGTCCGGATTGTGCACCCGCACCACGTCACCCAGCTCGTCGATACGCGCGCGGGCGATCCGGGCCAGAGCCGCGTCGAGGACGGCGGTGTTCTCGCGCTCCAGGAGTCCGAGCGCTTCTGTCTCGCCACCCCTGATCACCGGCACGTCCGGTCCGAGCACGTCGGCGAGCACGGCCGCGGCCCGCAGTTCGTGGTCCGGGCTCTCCAGCCCGTGGACCGCCGCCACCGCGACCGCGTGGACGTTCCCGGCGCAGCCGCGCGCGAATTCGGCCACCGAGTCCAGGTCGAGGGGCGCGGAGGCCCGGCCGTCGTATTCGTGCCCGCCCCGCACCATCGTCACCGGTCCCGCGATCGCACGGGACACCGTGACCGGCCAGCCCGCGAGTGGCGGGAGAGCGGTCGCGGCCGGCGCGCCGATGCGCAGGACCCCGACGCGGGAGCCCGTGGTCACCTCGGTGGGAGTGTGCTCCGGCAGGATCGCCACGACCCGGTCGATCGCCTCGGTGCCGATCCCTTCGGAGATCAGTGAACCGAGCAACCGCGACGGCGAGTCGAGCCCGGCGCGTCCCCGGTGGGATGCCACGATCCGGTTCCGCTCGTCCAAGGCCACGGCGCGGGCGGTGACGGCGTCCACTCCCACTCGCAACCGGTTTCGGGACGGCCTCGTCATCGAGTGCCCGCCAGGGTCGCCGCCCCGTCGAACCGGACCGCGTCGACGTCGTAGCCGAACGCACGCGGCCCGGCCGCCGCATACCCTTCCGGTGTGTGCCATCGATGGTCGACAGGACTGGTGATCACGTGCACTTCCTGTCCGACGGCGAGGTCGATGGTCTGCGTCAGCGCCCCCGTGGCCGCGTCCGCCACACCGATCAGGTCCGGCACCGTGGTCAGCACCGTGCCTTCCCGGCTGAAGACCAGGTTCTCGTTCTGGAAGTCGATCCGCGCGAACCCACCGGCCGTCTGCAGCGAAACGACGCCACGCGGCCAGCCATCGGACGAATACTGCACGACTTCGGCGACTGTTCCGGTGCACACCAGGCGTCCACCGCACGCTCGCAAGTACGGCTCGTACCCGTCCGGCGACGCCGGGGAGACGTCCGTGAGCGCGGCTCCGATCCTGGCACACTCACTGATCGACCCGATGGCACCGAGCCGGGCACAATCCCCGGCGGTCACCCGGTACGCACTGATCAGAGCCACGAGGCCCAGCCCCGGCATGACGGCCCGCACCAGCTCGCCGAGCACACTGTCGGCGCCTTGACTGAACTCGGCGACGACTCCGGCACCCCCGACGACCGTTATGGGCGGGACGGGGTGTCCGGCCAGCCGCAGCAGCGTCAGGTCGATCGAGGGAAGCGTGCGCCGCATCAGGTCGAGGTCCAGGCACGGCACTCCGAGTTCGGCCGCGACGACCAAGGGCACCGCCACATTGACGCTGCCCAGCTGGATCGGCAGGACCGCGGCGCACTCCCGTCCGGCGCGTGCTTCCACTGCCGCCCGGAGCGTCTCCGCCTCGGCGGTGCTGTGTGTTTTCTCGATGAGGGCGTGCGGCGTTCCGCCGGACACCACCGGGAGCACGAGAGCGTCCGGGGCCAGCTCCTCCGCCGCCACGAGCGGGATCGGACCGTGCCGCCGGACGGCCGCGGTGAGGAGTTGCCGTCCCAGGTACGGGTCTCCGCCACCGCCGCTCCCGAAGTGCACGGCGCCACGCATCACGTCGTCGATCGCGGCTTCGGCAACGTGCTCCATGCGGGCACCTTAACCGGCGTCGTCGCTGCTCACGCGGTTGTGACACCCCGAAAGGTCGCGTACAGCCTGGCGAACGTGCGGGCGGCCGTGACCAGTTCGCGGACCGGGACGTACTCGTCGGCGGTGTGGGCGACGGTCATCGACCCGGGTCCGTACACCACGGTGGGGATCCCGAGCCGGTTGCGCAGGAAACGCGCGTCCGTGCCGAGTTTCAGTCCCCGGACCGGCACGTCGCCCGCCGCCCGCCGGACCTCGGCGACGAACGGGTGCCCGAGGTCGAGCTCGGATCCCTCGGCGAACGCGACGACATCGGCGTCGTAGTCGAACTCGCCCGCGGCGTCGATCAGCCCGGTCACGGTAGCCAGCGCCTCGTCCCGGGTCCGGCCCGGCAGCACCCGCCGATCGACCCGCAGCCGGCATTCGGCCGCGACGATGTTGGCCGCGGTGCCCCCCGAGATGGTTCCGACGTTGCCGGTGGGCGAGCCCAGGAGCGGATGCTCGCCATCACCGAAATCGGCGAGGTGGAGCGCGGAGACGATCCGCGCCGCGTCGGCGACCGCCGAGTGTCCGGCCGCCGGATCGCTGCCGTGGGCCGCCCTGCCCCGCACCACGATCTCCACCATCAGCGAGCCCCGCTCGGCCACACCGACTCGCAACTCACTGGGTTCGGGGACGACGGCGGCGTCGGCGTGCACGAGTCCGGCGGCGACCAGGGCCGCGGTCCCGGTGCGACCACCGGTCTCCTCGTCGGCCACGAGGTGGAAGGCGATGTTCGCGGGCGGCACGATGCCTGCGTCACGACAGGCCCGCAGCCCTTCGAGGGCGGCGGCGATCCCGCCCTTCATGTCGCAGGCGCCGCGGCCGTAGAGCAGGCCGTCCCGCACCAGCCCACCGAACGGCGGCACCGACCAGTCCGCCTCCGACACCGGAACCACGTCCACGTGCCCGTTGACCAGCAGCGTAGGGCCGTTGCCGGAACCGGCCACGGCCAGCACGGACGGACGGCCCGGCTCGGGCTCGAAGATCTCGACGTCGGCGCCCAGCTCACGCAAAGCCACGGACAGCGGTTCGACCACCGGTCGCTCGCCACCGGGTGGATTGCGGGTGTCGCACCGGATCAGCTCCGCGGCCAGTTCGGTCACCCGATCGGCGCGGACCGCGGCAGCGGCGGCCTCACTGCTCATGCCGGCTCCTCGACGTGTGCGGTGATCGCGGCGAGCGCTTCGCTGTCGAGGAAGCCGAGTGGGGCGAGCCCCCGGGCGAACCGCAGCAACGCCGGCCGGAACGCCACGACCTCCGCGAAGAGTTCGGCGGCCTCCCGGTGCCGTCCGGCGCGAGCGAGCAGCACGGCCCGCCAGAAGTCCGCCTCGCGGTTGTCCGATCCGATGACCTCCGCCGCCGACGCGAGGGCGGACAGCCGTTCGTCCAGCTCGTCCGGGGTGACCCCTTCGAACGGTCCGAGTGTCAGCCCGCGCGCGAACATCACCCCACCGACCGCTCCGAACGCACGCGAACGAGGCAAGAGCCGCGACAGCTCGGCCAGTGGATCCGGGTGGTCGTCGACACGGAGATCGACGACCACCTCGTTCCACGGTGCCGGACCACGACGGCCCGACACCACCATCAACGCGGCCGACTGCGAACCGCGCACGTCTCCCCCGGCGCCTTCCGCCGCCCGGAGTCCGGCGAGGATGCGGTCGGCGAGATCACCGTGTGCGTCCTCGAAGGCGGCGAGCGCGACCTGGCAGACGCCGGGGGCGGACAGCATGTTCCCTTGCACCGTCACCTGATGCCCTCGGGCGGAACCCGCGTGTGGTGCGCACGATCCGCCGGTGTGCGTACCCACCGAGCCCCGCGCGTCGACCACTCCCATTTGGCGGTAACCGGACTCCGGGTCCTCGGCCACCAGAAGGTCTACAGTGGACGGTGCGGGTACACCCGCCCGCAACAACTCCAGGCCGCGCGGCCCATAGCCGACGTTGACGAACGCCTGCGTCGCCACCGCGCCGACGCCCGCTTCCGCCCAGGGCAGCAACGTGCCGACGCCGAAGAAATGGGTCTGGGCGCCGACGCCGAGCTGACCGGTGGCGGGATCGCGCGCGACGATCGAGTACGTCACGGCTTTCCTTCCTCGGCCCTCGCGATGTGCTTCCGCAGGAGATCCACCACCTGGTCGGTCTCCTCGAGCATCGGCAGATGGCCCGTCCCCTCCAGCATCTTCGCGGTACCACCGGTGCTCTCGGCCAGTTCTCGCGACATCGCGGGCGGACAGGTCGGATCCTCGTCACCCGCCACCGCCAGCACGGGGATCCCGGCGGCGGCGACCTTGCCTGCCAGGTGCCGGATGTCGGCGCCGAAGGCCCCGTACAGGATCTCGGCGACCACCGCCTCCGGCCGGGTGCCGACCGCTTCCGCCATGATCTCCTTGATGTGCACCGAATCCCGGTGTTCGCGGCCCACGATGTCGGGCACCAGCCCGGCGAAGTACCCGGCGGTGCCGTTGGCTTCGAGTTCGCTCACCATCACGCCGATCGACTCGGCCGGAACACCGGTGCGCAGTGTCGAACCGAACGTGGTGACGCTGAGAACCCGTCGGGGGTGCAGCGCGGCCAGCGCGACGCAGATCGTGCCACCGAGCGAACCGCCGCCGAGGTGCACCTCGTCCAGCCCGAGGCTGTCCAGGACCGCGAGCACATCCGACACGTAACCTTCCTCGACGGTGAACGGGCCGGTCTGTCCGGATTCGCCGTGGCCGCGCAGATCCAGCGCCACGACCGGCCGGTCGAGCCGCGCGGCGGCCTCGGCCCAGACCATGGCGGCCGAGTTGATGGGATGGAGCAGCACGAGCGGGATCCCGGCCCGGTCACCGGTGGTGCGCAGTACTGAAAGCCGTCCCGTCGGTCCCTCGACGATCAGTCGGTCCAGGCCCATCCTCACTCCGTCCCGTGTTTGGGCATCTGCGGGTCCTGGACGCTGACGTGCATATGCCAGATCCGCCAGTCCGGGGCGCCCTTGCCGTCGTCGCGACGGAAGAACTCCGTGGTCCGGAACGGGGTGGGCACGGCGTCCTGCTGTCCCGGCGCCAGGACGTCCGCGACTCCTTCGGCGGTGAGCAGCGCGACGTCACCGAAGATCTGGACATCCGGGCCGGTGACGTCCTTGATCGCGGTGATGCTCAACCCGATCTTCGCGGCGTTGACCCACAGCCGGTGTTTGTCGAGAACGCCGTGGTAGGTGTGGCCGTTGAGATTGAACTGGTGGTATCCGTCGCCCTCCGGGAAATACCGCAGCATCCGGTCGGCGACGAGGCCGACGTTCGCCTCGTACCAGCCTTGGTGCACTTCGAGGATCCGCTCGAGATCGGTGCTCATGTCGTGCCCTTTCAGTGGGTGAATTCGCCGGTCAGTTCACCGACGGCGGTGAGGGTCTCTTCCGCTCCGTCCGCGACGACGGTCGCGATGGCGACGTTGTCCGCCCCCGCGTCGAGGTATTCCTTGATGCGTGCCCGTGCGGTGTCCTGGCCTCCCACGACGCCGAAGGCATCGATCCAGGCGTCCGGCATCTCCGCGGCGACCACCTCGGGACCACCACGGGAGAGCATGTCCGCGAGCTGTTCGTTGGCACCGACCGCACCGAACAGCGGGCCGGGACCACTTGCGGCGAGGTAAAAAGCGAGGACCGCCTTCAGTGCCTCACGCGTAGCGGCCACCTGCCCGGGGTCCCGTGTGACGTTGGTGGCGGCGAGGACGGTGATCGTGACGGGCTCGTCGCGTCCAGCGGACCTGGCGGCCTCGTCCAGTTTCCGCCGCGCGCTCCGCACGTATTCGACCGGCGCGAGAGCGCTGACGAGCAGACCATCGGCAAGGCGTCCCGTCAGATCGAGTCCCTTGTCGCCGAGTACGCCGGTGAACAGCGGCACACGCTCGGGGACCGGATGGGTCAGCGCGACCTCCCGGAAGGTGGCGAACCGCCCCTCGCTGTCGATCGTCCCTCCGCTCAGCAGCCCTCGGACGCTGGTTAGGGTTTCGCGCAGGGCGCTCATCGGCGACCGTTGGGTCAGGCCCATCTGCGAGGTCCAGGCGGGGACACCGTGCCCGATCCCGGGAATCAGCCTGCCGGGGTAGGCGCGGGCCAAGGTGCCGATTTCCATGGCCAGCAGCGCCGGATGGCGGACGACCGAGGACACGACGCCGATGCCGATCGGGATACGCGACGTGGCACCCAGCGCGAGTGCGGCACCCGCAACGCCTCCGAGGAAGAAATAGTCCTCCGGCAGCCACAGTTCCCCGAAGCCCGCGGATTCCGCGGACGCGGCCTGCTTGCCGATCTGTTCGGGTGGGGTGGTGCTGCCGAGCAGCACTCCCAGCCGGCTGCGAGCGGGGTGGGTCATCGGCGGGCTCCTGTCGTGCGGACGTCGATCACAACGTTGCGATCGACGTTAGGAGCCAGACGGGTGCCCGCACTTCGGGCGCGGTGACGAACCCGGGAACACGCGACTGTGCACGGTGCACGAAATGCGGCGTCCGGTGGCGAGTCTGGAGGGTTCGGGACGGCTGAACGACTCAGCGCGGGGCAGGGGACCGCGTTCGTCGCCCCGCGCCGGCGCGGGCCATCATCACGTCGAACGCGTCATAGGTCTCCATGAGAGCTGTTGTGGCGCCGATACTTCACCATCTTCCTCGACGGCTTGCGCGCGGGCGAACCCCCAAGCCCTTGCTGTAACGGCGCCGGACGAGGAAACCGTCGAAGCGACAGCCCGGCAGTGGCGCCCTCGGCAAGCCGGCCCAGGCTCCCTCCTCGCGCCGTCCACTCTGCTCGGCAGCGGATCCGGCGTTCCCCCAATCATGCCGAAGTGCCGGCGGCAGGGTGCCATACAGGAACTGTCGTATATTTTCTGCTTGACATCAAGTTCTTGCAAACATCCTCTCACTTGTTGCATGCTCTTCTCGACAGGCTGTGTTCCGCCGCGGTTGCTCCCTCCCCACGCCCAGTGGCCCGTCCGCCGGCTGTCGCTGCCATCCAAGCCAGACCGAATCCACGCTGATCTGCCACGTTCGACGACGAGGAGGTCGTTGTATGCGTTCAGTTCAAGGCAAGGTCCCTCGGCTCCTGAGCATCGGGATATCGGCCGCACTGGGTCTGTCGCTGGTCGCGGCGGCCGAAGCGGCAGGCTCCCCCACTGGCACCGTGGCGGCCGGCGCCGCCGACGTCGGTCGCACCGTGCTCTTGGTGACCGGTGACCGGGTCGAAGTCCGCGGGACCGCCGGGCGACAGACCGCCGTCGTCCGGCCTCGCGAGGGCTCGACCGAAGCGTTCGTCACCCAGCAAGAGAAAGACGGCTCGCTGTATGTGATCCCGTCCAGTGCCTTACCGTATCTCGGTACCGCGCTGGACCGTTCACTGTTCGACGTCTCGGCGCTCGCCCGCGACGGTCTCACCGAAAGCGTGCCGGTCGACATCACGGGAACCGCCCCCGGAGTCGTCGACGGCAAGATCACCGCCGCCACCGCGCCGGCCTTCGGGGCCGCGCTCGCCGCACAGGCCCTTGCGGACGGAGGCCGTCCCGGCCACGGAAAGCTCTTCGGCACGGCCGATTTTCTCCGTCGAACGGGCGCGAATACGTCGGCCATCACACCACGGACCGAAACGCAAACGGTCGGGCTGTTCAGTTACGACGAAACCGGTGCCCCGAACAACTTCACGATCGGGCTCACCAACCTCGACGACGCGAGTCTGTACCGGCAGTTCGTGCAGACGGTCGACGGCAAGGTGGGTCTCAACCTCCCCGCGGGACGATACGAAGCCGCCGCGATCATGCCCCGCTTCGTCGACGGCAGGTTCAGGGTCCGCATCGTGATCGAGAACTTCACCGTCACCGGGAACCGGTCCGTTGTCGTCGACGGGCGCACCGCCACGGCGCGGGCGAGCAGCAACACCCCCGAACCGGCGACCCTCGTCGGCAACTCCGCCCACTACTCCTCCGAGGATGCCGGCGGGCTGCCAGGCCTCCACATCGGCTTCAACGCGAAAGACTGGGCCGAGTACTACTTCTCACCGGCACCCGCGGCCGAGGTCGGCACCCGCCATGTCGCCATCGGCGAGCACAAGGTGTCTCCGGCGGACGCCGAGGAGCCCTACACCTACGACCTGAAGTTCAAGGTCAAGGGCGCACTCGGTGACAACCTGCGGCACACCTACCGGCAGCGCGACCTGGCCTCCTTACGTGTCGGCTACTACGGAGACGTGCCGCGCGAAGCCGGTCAGGCCAGGGTTTCACTCTTCGATTTCGAATCCGGGGGTGTCGGCTTCTACCGCTACTTCCCGGCGCCGGTGCGCCGCACCGAATACGTCGTGGGCTCCCCCGATCTGTCCTATCAGGACACCGTCATCGCCACCAGACAGGGCGGCGGAATGACCCGCGGACACTTCCAGACCTACCGGCCGGGCAGCACCGAGACGAAGGACTACCACCGCGGCCCGCTCGCGCCGGGGATCGCCACGCCGCCGCCGGGCGACACGCCCTGGGTCTGCGCGGGCTGCCGTCAAGGCGACTCGATGCTGTTCTACCTGGCCCCGCTCCTGGCCGCGGACGGGCGCGTGTACCTGTGGGACCGGCCCGGAACCTCCGCCCGCCTGCAACTACTGAAAGAGGACGGAACCAGCCTCATGGACATCGCGGACACCTACGCCGGAGAAGCCACCGTCCCCGCAGAAAACGGGCGCTACCGGGCAGTCATCGACGTCACCCGGGATGGCCCGTGGTTCCGGCATTCCACCGCCAGCCACACCGAATGGACCTTCACCTCCGGCCACTCCGACACCCAGACGGTGCCGGACAACTGGATCTGCTCCGACAACACACCGACGAACTGCACCGCGCTACCGCTGATCACCGCGGCGGCCAAGCTGGACACCGGACTCGACGGGACGCTTCCGGTCGGTCTGGCGCAAGCGGGCGTCACGTTCGGCCACGCGCCCAACTCACCGAAGTCGCCCATCACCAAAGCCGCGGCCGAGGTCTCCTTCGACGGCGGAAAGTCCTGGCGCAAAACGGTCATGATCCCGATCGGCCAGGACAGGTACACCGCCTACTGGATCAATCCGTGGTCCGCACAAGGGCAAGACGTCTCGCTGCGGTTGAGCGCGACCGACGCCGCGGGCAACTCGATCACGCAGTCCATCACCTCCGCCTACAGCGTCGCCAAGCGCTGAGTCGACACGGACTGAGCCCGCGCCCCAGGGGCCGGGCTCAGTCATCGGCGCCGCCGGAATCGGGTCTGGCCGAACACGCCTACGCACCATCCGGCGACCCCGTGTTCGCCGGGCGGCTGAGACCGCCCGAAAGAACAAGACTGCAGTTTCCGGAAATCTCCAGGCACTCTCGGAGGCATCGGACACCGAGTGGCGGGGAGACGAGCGGCTTGACCGGCAGTGAGATCGACCTCGAACAACAGCATCTGGAGACGTGCTACGCCTGGCTGGACACGCTGCGCGAAGAGGCGGCGGCCCGCTTGGCCGCGGCACCGGATACAGACCACGACACGGTGAAGTTCTGGCGGATGGAACTGTCCCGGTTGGACTCCGCCGAGGAGGGGCTGTACTTCGGCAGGCTGGACCCGCAGGACGGCCCTCGCGTCCATATCGGCAGGATCGGTTTGTTCCAGGACGGACAGGACGAACCGTTCCTGGTCGATTGGCGCGCACCGGCGGCCCGGCCGTTCTACACCGCGACCACCACGGCCCCGCACGGCGTCCGCAGGCGACGCCACGTCACCACCCGGGGCCGGACCGTCGTCTCGCTCGACGACGAATTGTTCGATCTGGACAGCGCGGGCGACGACACCCTCATCGGAGAAGCCGCGCTCCTGGCCTCGCTGGTCGCCGGCCGGACCGGCCGGATGCGGGACATCGTCACGACCCTGCAGACCGAGCAGGACCGGATCATCCGCGACGACCATCCCGGCGTGCTCGTGGTGCAGGGCGGCCCGGGCACCGGCAAGACCGCGATCGCCCTGCACCGGCTAGCCTACCTGCTCTACGCCCGGCCACACCTGCGCTCGCGCGGCGTCCTGGTCGTCGGCCCCAGCCGGATCTTCCTGGACTACATCGGGCAGGTCCTTCCCGGTCTCGGCGAGCACACCGTCGTGACCACGACGATCGCCGACCTGGTGCCGGACGTCCTGGTCAGCCGCGAAGACGCGCCTGAGGTGGCCGCGGCGAAAGGACGCGAAGAGATGGCCGCGCGGATAGCCGCCGCGGCACGCTCGCGGGTACGGACGCCCGAAACGCCGGTCGAGATCGAATTCGAAGACCAGGTTCTCCGGCTCGACCCGGACATCTGCCGCCGCGCTGTCGCCGCCGCCAGGGAGACCGGGCTTCCGCACAACCAGGCCAGGTTGGTCTTCCACCGGCGGATCGTGGACGAACTCGCGCAGCTCATGATCGATCTGATGGAGCGGCTGCTGCTCACCGAGTCCGGTGAAGCCCTCGACGGCGGCAGCCTCGACGGAAGCCTGAGTGAAGCCGACCTTCGAGCACTGGCGGCCGCGGGCGTCGTGATCGGAAACGACGAGCTCGATGGCCCCAGAAGCCTGCTCGACCAGACCGACGCCGCCCGCCTGCGCGACGCGCTGCAGGCCGACGCCTCCGTGCAAGACGCGCTCGAACGACTGTGGCCTCGGCTCACCCCGGAAGACTTGGTCGCCGAATTGGCCGACACGTCGTCCGAAGGATGGAGCACCGCGGACGTCCCCCTGCTGGACGAGGCCGCCGCCGTCATCGGTGAGCACAGCGGGGAAACCTTCGGGCACGTGGTCGTCGACGAGGCACAGGAACTGTCCGCGATGGCCTGGCGGATGCTGATGCGCCGGTGTCCGTCCAAGTCGATGACCGTCGTCGGCGACCTCGCCCAGACCGGGAGCCCGGCGGGCGCGATGTCCTGGGACGACGTGCTCCAGCCGCACACCGGCGATCGCTGGCGCCTGACCCCCCTCACCGTCAACTACCGGACGCCGGCCGAGATCATGGCCGCCACCACCGACCTCCTCGCAGCCCACCACCCCGGGCTGCGGCCACCCCGATCCATCCGCTCCAGCGACCAGCCGCCATGGCGAATCCGGACCACGCCCACCGATCTCCCCGACGTGACCTCCGCACTCGCCGAAGCACACGACGACGGACAACTCGCGATCATCAGCCCGCCGGCCCAGCTGGAACGGCTGGCGAAAGCCCTGTCCGTCGCAACGCCGCCCGACCTCACCGAGAAAATCGTCGTCCTCACACCCGCCCAGGCCAAAGGACTCGAATTCGACTCCGTGATCGTCGCCGACCCCGCCAAGATCCTCGCCGAACCCTTGGGACACAACGACCTCTACGTCGCCATGACCCGAGCCACCCAACGGCTCGGCATCGTGCACCCGGGCGCGATACCCGCCGAACTCGCGGGCCTGCCGGAACGCACACCCTAAGCTCTGCCTTCTCCGCGTGGCGTCATGTTCAGGCGCTGCATCAGGAAGGCGAGCCAGTGGGTCGCGTGGGTGACAGCTTCGGACCTGCTGGTGGCCGTTCCGTGTCCGACGCCGTCCCAGACGCGCAGTAACGCCGGGGCCGGGCCCGCTGTGGCTTGCACGCGAGCGATGAACTTGCGGGTCGGCCCCGGCGGGCACGCGACGTCCGCACCGCCCGCGTGCACGTAGAGTGCCGGGTAGGCCGTGTCTTCCTCGACGAGCTGATAGGGCGACATCCCGGCGAGGCGGGCGATGTCGTCCGGGTCGCCGAGGTCGCCGTATTCCGCGGTGATGGCGAACCGGCCGTAGGGATGCCGGTGGCATCCGATGATGTCGAGGACCGGGCACTGGGCCACCACCGCCGTCCACAGGTCAGGGCGCTGGGCGAACGCGACGCCGGCCATGATCCCGCCATTGCTCCACCCGGTCACCGCGAGCCGTTCGGGGGTCGTCACCCCGGTGAGAGCGACGTGTTCGGCGATCGCGTAGAGGTCGTCGAAGCTGTTCTGTTTGTTCCGGAGGCGCCCGGCGTCGGCCCAGCCGGAACCGAGATCGGCGCCGCCGCGCTGGTGGGAGATGACCAGAGCTCCGCCTGCCGCGACGAAAGCCGCGATGGGACCTGGGAACTGAGCCGGCCAGGCGACCCGGCCGCCACCGTAGGCGGTGATGAGCGTCGGGAGGGGGCGGGTTACATCCGCGCCGTCCGGCAGGACGAGGTGGTAGGGCACTCTGGTGCCGTCCGCGGACCGCGCCCAGCGAAGGGAAGAAGTCGCTCCTGGGAGATGAACGCGTGGCGCGCGCAGCGTGTCGACCCGCCCGGAGCCCGGGCGGTAGCGGTACAAGCCCGGTGAGGAGGTCGGGGTGGAGAACAGGAAGACGAACTGGTCCGGGTGGCCGGTGGGAGTCAGAGCGGCGTTGGGGAGCACGTCGAGCGGCAAGGCGCCCCGCCCGGGCAGCGGTACCTCCTCCAGTTCCCGTCCATCACGGTCGAAGACCCAGGCGCGTGCCTCGGTGTCGACCGATCCGGTCACCACCAGACTGTCGCCGACCAACCTGACGTGGCTGAGCACCCGCCCGGACTCCGGAACAAGCTCCCGCCAGGTGGCCGGGTCCGAGGGAGCCGGCCCGTCGAACGGGATCGCGATCATCCGCCCTCGAGGGGCTCCGTGGTCGGTGACCGCGACATACCGGTCCCCGTCGATGACACCCGCGACGGACGAGCCGAGCCCCTGGACGAACGGCCGCCACGCTCGCTCCGGGAGATCGCATACGTACTGCGGGAGCGGCCAGACACCGGAGACCACGGCGCGTTTGCCGTCCGCGGACACCTGGACAGTCGCCCCATGGGCGACGTCGACCGGTTCGGGCTCGGTGGCAGGCGCGCCGCCGACGGTGTGGAAGTACACCCGGAAGGCGAACGACTCCGACGACAGGTCACCGGCCGTGTAGAAGAACCCGGAACTGTCCGGCAGCCAATGCGGCGTGACCAACGGCCCCATCGTCCGCTGCGGGATCCGGTCCGCCAGGCGATCGCCGGTTTCCGCGTCCAGCAGCCAGATCTCGCCGAGTTCGGAGCCGTCTTCGCAGACACCGAACGCGGCGATCCGCCCATCCGGGGACGGGGCGAGCCACGAGATCTGCCGGGTCCCGTCGTCGTTCGGGTCATAGAGCACGCGCCCAGGCCCGTCCGGCGCGTCGGAGACCACAAGGACCGCCCGTTCCGGATGATCCGGCTCTGGGGTCCGGTCGAGCCGGAACCAACGGCCACCGGCGAAGCGTGGCGCCGGATCGACCATCCAGTTCGGCGAGCCGGTGCCGTCTGTGACGTACCGGTCGACCGAGGCGCGGAGTGCTGCCAGGTGCGGCCATTCTCCGACGACGGTGTCGGTGAGTGAGTTCTGTGCCCGCTGCCACACTTCCGTTTCGTCGGAGTCGTCTTCCAGCCACCGGTAAGGATCGGGGAAGCTGGCGTCCACGACGGTGTCCTGGGCATCGACTGTCCTCGCCGCCGGGTAGTCCAGCCGTTCACCGACCATCGTTCCGTCCTTCCGCTGCCGCTTCCACTGTGGACAAGCACCGTATTTCCCGGTGCCCGCCACCGCCACAGACGATTGCCGGGCGATTCGCGTCTCAGGTCAGACAAACGTCGAACGACTCCGGAGAAGGCGATCGCCTTCGACAGATGTCGTGTTCACCGAGGCCGACTTCCGGTGGAAGCATGATGCTTCGAGGACACCCCACCGCCGACAATGTCGCTGTCCATTGTGGCCGGTGCGGGGACGCACGCGGCCAAGCCTGGGAGGGAGCGAACCATGGCCACGGACGTCGTGGTGATCGGTGCGGGAGTCATGGGCGCGTCGATCGCGTGGGAACTGGCCCGGAGGGGCCGGCGCGTAACTGTCGTCGACAAGGCAGGCGGAGCGGGGCACGGCTCCACGAGCGCGTCGAGCGCGGTGGTGCGGTTCAACTTCTCCACGCTCGCCGGTGTCACGGCGGCTTGGGAGGCGCAGTTCTGCTGGCGGTCGTGGGCCGAGCACCTCGGTTGTGACATCGACGAACCGGCCCGGTTCGTGCGGTGCGGCATCGCGTTGCTGGACGTGGACATCTTGCCGCGGCAGGCCTTTCTGCCCCTGTTCGCGAAGGTCGGCCTCCCGTTCGAGGAGTGGTCCGGCACGCAGCTGCGGGACCGGATCCCGGGGATCGACGTGGGCAGGTACTGGCCTCCCAAACGCATCGACGACGAAGGGTTCTGGCGGGAGACCGAAGGAACTCTCGGCGCGGTCTACACACCGGACGCCGGCTTCGTCAGCGACCCGCAACTGGCCGCGCGGAACCTCGCCGACGCGGCGCGGGCGCACGGCGCCGAATTCAGGTTCCACGCCACCGTCAGCCACATCGAGCGGGCGAACGACCGGGTGACCGCGGTGACGTTGGCGGACGGCACCCGGCTCCCTTGCGCCGTCGTGGTCAACGCGGCGGGCCCGTGGTCGAGCAGGATCAACGAACTCGCCGGGGTCGGTGCCGACTTCACGGTGGGTTCACGACCGCTGCGCCAGGAGGTCGCACACGTGCGGGCACCCGCGAGTCATCGTCGGCGCGACGGGATCGGAATCGCCGTCGCGGATCTGGACCTCGGTACCTATCTGCGCGGCGATACCGGCGGCGGAATGCTGATCGGCGGCACCGAACCGGAATGCGATCCGCTCCACTGGCTCGAAGACCCCGACGCTGTCTCCCCACATCCCACCATGGCCGTGTTCGAGGCGCAGGTGACGCGCGCCGCGCGCCGGTTCCCGGAGCTCATGATCCCCAACCGCGCCCGCGGGGTGGTCGGAGTCTACGACGTCACCGACGACTGGACGCCGATCTACGACCGCACCGACTTGGGCGGCTTCTACGTCGCCATGGGCACCAGCGGCAACCAGTTCAAGAACGCCCCCGTCGTCGGCGGGTTCCTGGCCGCGATCATCGAACACACCGAGCGCGGTGCCGACCACGACGAACGGCCCGCGCGGTACGTCGGCGAGCACACCGGACTGGAAATCGACCTGTCCGCGTTCTCCCGCAAACGTCCGTTCAACGCCGAGAACTCGGGCACGGTGCTGGGATGAGCGCCATCGAACCGCCGGGCACCCGCACCGGCGACGACATCGACGAGGTGGCCGGGGTCCGGTTCGCCGACCCCTACCGATGGCTGGAGGCGAACACCGACGAGGTCCGCGCCTGGCAGGACGAGCAGGGCGAGGCGGCCGCCTCCTACGTCCGGGACTGGCCGCACTTCGATCGGTTGCGCGAACTGGTGGCGCACTACGACACCGAGCGATTCGCCGCAGTGCCGACGGTCGCCGACGGGCGCTGGTTCCGGATCGACGCAGGGCCCGGTTCCGACCGGCCAGCCGTGCTGGTGGCCGACGAACCCTATGGCGAGGGCCGGGTTGTGTTCGATCCTGCGTCGGAGAACTCCGGGAAACCGCCGTTCCTCTCGTGGATCTCGCCGTCACCGGATGGCACGCTGCTCGCGCTCGGCGTGTGCACCGACGGCAGCGAGCGGAACACGATCCGGCTCGTCGACGTGGCGAGCGGCGCGCTGTTGCCGTCCCCGCCGGCGCAGGCCCTCAAGGACAGCTGGACCGGTGGGGCGAGCTGGCTCCCGGACTCGTCCGGGTTCTATTTCGCCGGTATCGGCGACGATCCCGCCGGACTGGCGCATCAGGTGTACCTGCACCTGCGGGGCCGGACGCCGTCGACGGTCCCGGTCGAGGTGCCGTGGTTGCCCGGTGACGACTACCGCGCCGTCGTGGCTTCGGCCGACGGCAGGCATGTCGTGGCGGTGCAGGGAATGCTCGATCCCGTACCGGTGGCCGTCGCGGCTCTCGCCGACCCGGCGGTTCCGGCCTGGCGCGACTTCGTCACCGACGTTTCGCTGAACCTCGCGGGTTTTCTCGTCGGTGACGAGTGGATCGCGGTCACCGATTCCGGCGCTCCGCGCGGCCGGGTGGTAGCGGTCGCACTGGACAGCGCCACCCCGAACGAACCCGATACGTGGCGCACGATCGTGCCGGAATCGGACGCGACGATCCGGTCCGTGCGGCCGGTGGGCGATGCCCTGTACCTGGCGGAACTCGTCGATACCTACGCCGGCCTGCGGATCATCGGCCACGACGGCGCACCACGCGGAACGGTTCCCTTGCCGGGCAAGGGCGCGCTGGGTGAGATGCCACTGGCGATGATGAACATCCTCCGGACGCGGGCCGAGAACGACATGGTGTTCGGATTCTCGACGCTGACCAGTACCTGGGGCGTCTACCGGCACCGGCCGGGCGAATCACGGCTGGAGACCTTGCGGGAACCCGCGGTGCGGCTCGAGGACTGCGTCGTGGAGGACGGCTGGGCCACCTCCGAGGACGGGACCCGGGTGCCGTACCACCTGGTGCGGCACCGGGACGTACCGCTGGACCGGCCACGCCCGACACTGCTCTGGGGATACGGCGGATTCGGCGCGCCATGGGTCCCGCAGTTCCCCGGCTCGACGGCGGCCTTCGTCGCGTCCGGCGGTGTGTTCGGGCACGTCCACTTGCGAGGGGGCGGCGAACTCGGCCGCGGCTGGTGGGACGACGGCAGGCTCGAAAACAAGCAGAACGGCTACGCCGACCTCTACGCGATCGCCGAGAACCTCATCGCCACCGGGGTCACCAGTCCGGACCTCCTCGCGCTGACCGGCGCGTCGGGCGGCGGGTTGCTGTGCGGTGTCGCCGCCACACAGCGGCCCGAGCTCTGGCGAGTGGTGGCGCCACGTGTACCGCTCCTCGACCTCATCGGCGCCTGCCGCGACGGTTACGGCCGGTTCGTCGTCCAGTCGGAATTCGCGCGGGTCGACGATCCGGAGGAGATCCGGCGGCTCGCCGGGTTCTCGCCCTACCATCTGGTGCGCGACGGAGCAGGCTACCCCGCGATGTTCATCGAGGCGGGCGACACCGATCCGCGATGCCCGCCATGGCACGCCCGCAAGTTCGCGGCCCGTCTGCAGGCGGCCACCGGCAACGGATCGCCGGTGTTCGTCCACGTCTGGCGTGAATCCGGGCACGGCTGGGCGACCGACAAGGATCGTCTGCTCACCCAGGCGACCGAGTGGCTCGCCTTCGTGGAGAAGACCCTCGGTATGGAACCGCCGGAGTGAGCGGCAGGGGGCGGGCGCGCCCACCGTGCGCCCGCCCCGGTCGTTCAGCGCCGGTCCTTGACGATCCGTCCGTTCTGGACGACCAGGACCACGGAATCCCGATCGGCGAACAGTTCCGGCGTGGTCAGCGGATCACCGGCGAACGCGACGAGATCGGCCCGCTTGCCCACCTCGATCGTGCCCACCTCGTCGGCGATCCCGAGGATGCCCGCGTTCACCGAGGTGGCGGCGACGAGCGCCGCCATCGGCGATTCGACCTCCGCCCGCAACACCAGCTCGTCGCCGCGGTGGCCCTGGTCCGGCCCGATGAGGTCGGCCCCCAGCCCGAGACGCACGCCCGCCGCACGGGACGCGTGGATCGCGTCGATCTGTCCTCGCCACGCGCCTTGCGCGCGCCGCGCGATTTCGGCGGGCAGGCCATGGTGGGTCGTGTCGTCGAGCAGATCCCTGACCACGGTCAAGGTGGGAACGTGCGCGACGTCGCGCTCGGCCATCAACGCGGCCATCTCGTCGTCGATCTCGGTGCCGTGCTCGACGCAACGCACCCCGGCCTCGATCGCGTTGCGCAGACCGGTGTTGTTGTGGGCGTGCACGGTCACGTAGGTGCCGCGCGCGGTGGCTTCCTCCACCGCGACGCGGATCTCGTCCACAGTGAACTGGGTGTCGGAAAGTTCGTCGTGATAGGAGACGACACCGCCGGTCACGCACAGCTTGAGGAAGTTCGCGCCGCGGCGGAACGCTTCCCGGACGTTGCCGCGCATCTGATCCGGGCTGTCGGCGAGCATCGCCAACTGCCGCAGTCCGGGAATGCCGTGGCCGTCCCACAGGTGCGTCGGCTCCCACGCCGCCGCCAGGTGCCCGTGCCCGCCGGTCTGGCACTGCACCGGACCGCACTGCAGGATCCGCGGGCCCGGGACCTTGCCCTTGGCCACCACACCGGCCAGCCCGCCGTCGATACCGCCCGTGTCCCGGACGGTCGTGAAGCCCGCGTCCAGGGTCTGCGCGCAGTTGGCGAACATGTCCGCGGCGATTTCGGCGACCGGCAACCCGTATCCGGTGTCGGCCCCGATGTCACTGGAGATGCCCAGGTGGACATGAGCGTCGATCAAGCCGGGTACGAGCGTCACCCCGCCCGAAAGGTCGATGACCTCGGCGCCGACGGGCGGTTCCCCGCCGAGCCGCGCGATCCTCCCGTCCTCGATGAGCACGGTCTGCCCGATGACGGGGTCCGCGCCCGTCCCGTCGGCCACGGTCGCTCCTACCAGCCACATACTCGCGTCGCTCCCTACTGTCCTGCATCGGATCCTTGGTGCGGAACAGCTTTCCGGTCCACGGAGCACTCGGGCCAGTGAGTGACCGTCGGGCATCGACCGGCCGCCGTACGACGTTCGTCGCGACCGTGGTGTCCGATCAGGACACCGAGCGGATCCTCGGCGGCTCACCGGCGGTGGACGCCGCGGCGGTTTCGGAGCGGTAGCCCGCGGCCAGTGCCCGCATTTTCAGGCCGAGGTGCAGGGTCAGCCGATCCTCGCCTCGGCTCAGCGCACAGGCAGTGAGCTGCTCGATGCGCTTCAACCTGTGGTACAGCGTCGCGCGGTGGATGTTGAGTTCCTGCGCGGTGCCTGCGACGTCGCCCGCGTTGTCGAGGAATTTCTCCAGGGTGGTGACGAGCCCACGGCTCCCCGCCTCACGCTCCAGCGCGTCGAGCGCGGGTGTGCGCGAGGCGGCGATCAGGGCGTCGGCCGGCATCTGCAGCAGCAGTTCGTAAGGACCCAGTTCGCCCCACCGGGCGATGGGCCCGAGTGACGGCACGAGTCGTCCCGCTCGCGCCGCCAGGAAGGCCTGCCGATAGGAATCGACAACGTGTTCGGCGTGGTCGACGACCGTACCGGCGCCGAACACCAGCTGCCCGCCATCACCGGTGAACCGTTCGAACCGCGCGACGAGCCGTGCGCAGGTCGCGTCGAGCTCCTTGCGGGAAAGCGGTTCGCGCCCGACGAACAGAAGCCACGCCCTGGCCTTGTTGGCGGCCATCAGCGAGCATCCCCCGGACGCGGGCCCTTGGGCCGCCGGCTCGATGGCGTCCCCGACCGCCGCCTCGAGGGCCGCGTGCTGCGGTGCGGTGGCGCCGTCCAGACCGGGATGCTGCACGCCGAGGACCTGGAACCGCATCGCGCCCGCCGGGAAGAGCTGCTCGGCCCGCAAGTCCTCCACGGCCTGGGAGCGAAGGGCACGATCGGAGGAGACGAGCTCCCACAGGATCGCCTCGTGCCGCGCCTTGGTGCGCTCGTGCACGACAAGCCGCCGGTAGAGAATCACGCCGGCGCGTTCGGCGGCCTCGCGGACCAGTTCCCGGTGCTGCTCGTCCAGCGGGATGCCGACGTCGATGAGCCACAGGTAACCCAGCAGCAGCCCGGCACAGCGCACCGGCGTGCACAGCCTGGGTCGCGCTCCCTTCACCGGCGCCGGCACCCGGCCAGGCCTCGTCCACTGCGCGATGCCCAGCGCGAGGATCTTCTCCCGGATGTCCGCGTCGATCGAACGGTTGAGCACCGAGGACACCCGGATCTCGTCCTCGTCCCCGAAGTGGCGGCTCGCCGCGAGCAGCCGGATCGCGGGATCGTCGATCGCCACCGATCGCCGCAGCCGCTCGGCCAGGTCGTCGACGATGTCCTGCAGATCGTCAGCCACGGCGCCCACCTTCCCGTCGTCCGGACTGCCTCCACTGTGCCTCGGCATCCCTCGAATAGCGAGCTACACATGACGCACCGAAGGTTCGTGCCATACGACAGATGTCGCATCGTCGAGATCTCCCCGTCGTCGACATTCGTCGCAAGGCCACCCCCGAACTTCCTGACTCCTGTGTGAAGCGCGAGCGCGACCAGCTGCCCGATACTCGACGATCAGCGAACGACGAGGAAGGAACTCTCCTGAACATCCCGGAATTCATGTCCCCCGCACACGTCGACCGGATGAATCTGCTTCTCGCGGAGTCGGCCGCGGTGCGCGATGCTGCCGCCGCGCTCGGCGGGACCTACACCATGACCTTCCAGCTCGACGACGCTCCGGCAGGCACCGAGTACTGGACGACGATCTTCGGCCCGGCCGGAATGCACTTCGAACTGACGGCTCCGCGAACACCCCCGGACGTCCTGGTCCGCGCGGACTGGACAACGACGATGCGCGCATTGCACGCACAGAAGGAAGGGCGCGAAGCTCCGGCCGTGGCGGAAGAGACCACCGGCGAAAAGGCGCTGGTGGAGCGGCTCGAGCAGGTTCTGGCGATCGGCAGGCGCGTGGCGACGATCGACACCCGCCTTCCACCCGTATGAACCGCTTCGCCGGGCGATCGCACAGCACTCGAGCGCGCCCTCTCCTCCACCGGTCGATCATTATCAGGCGCGCCGGCTGAACCAGGTAGCCGGCGCGCCGTTCGCCGTGCCATCCGGGACCTGGTCCGGATCTCATTCCCGCTTGGCTCCGAAACCAAGGAGATCCGCGATGACCGAAACCGTTCACACTCCACGATCAACCCGAGGTTTTCCCGCCTACCGATCGTTGACCGTTCACGTCACCGACAGGCTCGAGGGAGCCGCGCGGGTGGTGATGCTGCTACGTGCCAGCAGCTACCGGGTTCGCGACATGACCGTGGAAGTGCGCGAAGGAGTCGTTGAGAGTTCCGTCCAGTGCACGGTTTGGCTCGACCAGGACGACGTGGAAACGCTGCTACGCCGATTGCGGCGAACGCCCGGTGTGGTGTCGGCGGAGAAAAGGTGACGCAAGGGGACCTCGTCACTGGCCAAGGACGGCGCGCAACGTGGGCTGGAGCCGGTCGCCGTGCGCACGGACCAGGTCGTCGCACAGTTCCCAGATCCGCGCCACCAGCAGCGCGGCGGCCGCGGCGGGGTCGGTCATCGCGGCGTGCCGGATGTGGCGCGGGTCGTCCTCGATCGCCGCGCGTACAACGAGGTCGTTGACGCTCAGATAGGTCCGGTTGAGCGCCGCGAGCTGCGGCGGCAGCGCACCGATCCTGGTCGGCCTGACACCGGTGGCGTCGACCAGGCACGGCACCTCGACCACTCCCCCGGACGGCAGGTTCTCGATCAGGCCGCGGTTGACGACGTTGCCGTAGACCGTCCGCGGTGTGCCGGTGAATCTGTCGACCAATATCGCTTTGAACACCGACGCCCAGCTCAACGAGGTGCTCGACGCGATCCGTCTCGTCACCGGCCTCGCCAACAACGGCGGGGCCGCTGACGCTTACCTCAAGGCTTACGAACGTCTCGGCGACCGCTTGGCTTCCCTCGCCGACTAAGATCTCGAAGAGGGAAAACCGACTGTCGGCGTCAGACAAATACGAACGCGCAGCTGTCTACTAGGCAGCGGGATCGAGTCCGACCTGAGGAAATACGACCAACTGTTGGCGGTGCCCAGCACGGCGGCGGTGAACGCGACGACCAGCGCCACCCGCCGCTAACCCGCGGCGCCAGCAACAGCACCGGCAGCGGCGCCAACCACGTCAACGCGGGAATCGGCGCCGGCCCGGAACCCAGATAGAGCATCACTGCCGAGCACACCACCGAGCCCACAGCCACTATCGCGCCGTGCCGACGCCCTCCGTCCACCGCCATGCCAGTCTCCCGGACTCGAGTTCTCCTTACCCAGGACGAGCCTGCCGACCCGCCAGCGACAACACACTGGCGCCGGCCACCGGACCCACCTTGGGGCAGGCCCTACCGAAGAAACGACACGACAATGAGACTGATCTTGGGGTGCCACCTCATGAGACAGATCTGAACCCCGCAGGTCAAAAAGATCGGCATGTCATCGGCGGCGAGACCCTACACAATTGCGGGTTTACGGTTCCCCGCAGGTCTACCCTCGCCGACAGCCAGGCCGATCTGGTTGGCAGCGGTGTACTGAGTGACAACCCGGCGATGAGCAGAGCTGCCCTGCGGGGGCTCGTGGTGGTCAGCGGGGTGATCGCGGTCCTGGTGACTCGATTGGCTTGCGCTTCTGCGTGGTATCGGTGTGATGGCTTCGAGAGGACGCTCATCCGTGATCAGAGGGTTCGCTGGAGGGCGATCAGGCTGAGGTTCTCCGCGCGTCTGGAGGGTGTTCGTCTCGACGAGGTCCGTGGTGACGAACACCCTCCGGTCGGCTATGCGGCCACGGACTTCCGGAACGCGTATTCACCCGGTACGCACTTCGCGATGGAGAATGTCACTCTCGCGGTGGTTCCGGATACTGTGCGGGAGCCGAGGTTGCCCTCCTTTGTGTACTCATATCCCTTCCAGGCGCACTGGATCACCGTCTTGAACGTTCCGGTTCCGGAGTGGCAAGCGCCTCGTGCTCCCACGTTGTAGCCGCCTTCGGTGATCCACGTGCTGCTGCAGCTGCCGACGGCAGCCTGTGCCGTCGCGGGTACGGCGACCACCGCGGCGGCCACCGCGCCGAATACCGCGCACACGGTGCTGAACCGACGAAATCGCATGACTTCCTCCCCAAATAGTGCTGGTTGGAGGGGAAGCATTCCCTTCCCGGGCTAGTAGCGCGACGCTTTTGCGGGAGACCGCAAAAGCGCTGGTCGGCGGCGGGGCGCTCAGTGGTTCCCCGCCGTGGTGTGCCAACCCCGACCGCGAGCCGCACGACGTCGAATTGGGTGGGAGAGCCAGTACTCACCGCTCTCGCGCAAGAGACCGCCGGTCTGCTCGACCGGCGCGCGGGTTCAGGCCAGTTCTCCGGTGACGAATTGGGCGCGCCCGTGACCGAACGACCAGTCTTCGTCGCCGTTCTCCGTGATAGAGACGATCAGGTCGGCGGAGTCGATGCCGCAATCGTGAGCGAGGCTACGGGCGAGGAGTTCGTAGAAAGCCACCTTGGCCGCGGGGGCACGCCTGCGGCTGATCACGTGCAGGATGACGAGCCCGGCCGAGCGGTCTATGCCGAGGCCGGTGTCCAGGGCCACCACCTCACCCGCCGGATGGGTGCGGACCACTTGGTAACGATCGCGTTCAGGTACGCCGAAGGCGATCACCACCGCCTCGTGGATGGCGTCGAGCAGAGAGTGGACCTGCTCGGGAGTACGGCCCTCCACCAAGTCGACGTAGATCAAGGGCATCGTTCAGTCTCCGATCAGACGCTTGAGGATCTGAGCCGCTGGTTCGGCTGCCGCGTGGCGGAAGCCAGTGCCCGCCCACAGGTTGAGCCCGTCGGGATCCCCTGCAGCGGCCGCCGCTTTGCGGAGCGGGCTGGTGAGGTGGTGCAGTGCGGGGAAGCCGACGGGCGCCAGGGCCGAATAGCGGTCGGTGAAGGCGTTCGCCAGGGCGCGGGCCGGGCGGCCTGTAAAGGCACGGGTGACAACGGTGCGCCGCCGGTTGGGGTCGCACAGCGCGGCCTGATGCAGTGGCGAGGTTCCGCTCTCCTCGGAGCGCAACAGGACGGTGCCGACCATCGCCGCCGCGGCACCCGCGCGGAGGATGTCGGCGACCGCGTCGGGCGTGGCGATTCCACCAGCCGCGATGATGGGCGCGTCGGTCGCCGCGGCGACGGCACGGACCAGATCACCGAGCGGCACCTCCGCGGGCGGCCGCTCCGGGGTAAGTGTGCCGGAGTGCCCGCCGGCGGCCGATCCCTGCACGATCAGGATGTCGACCCCCACCTCGGTGGCGAGGCGTGCCTCGTCCACTGAGGTGACGGTCTGCCCGACGATCGTGCCCGCTTTGCGCAGTGCCTGGATGACCGGGACCGCGGGCATGCCGAAGGTGAAGGTGACGAAGGGGACCAGGTCGGTGAGCAGCAGGTCGATCTTGTCGTGCCAGGCGTCGTCGTCCTCGGTCGGGGCGATGGCGGTGAGGTCGATGCCGTGACGCTCGGCCTCTGGCTGGAGCACCCGGACGTACTGGTCGTATGCCGCGCGGTCGACGGGGACCGGGTTGGGAGCGAAGAGATTGACCCCGAAGGGCACCGATTCCGTCCGGACCGCCTTGATCTGCTGTTCCAGGCCCTCGGCCGTCTTGTATCCGCCCGCCAGCAGGCCCACTCCGCCGGCCGCGGCGGCTGCGGTGACGAGTCGGGACGTCGTCGGCCCGCCGGCCATGGGGGCGGCCAGCACGGGTGCGGACAGGCCGAGTGCGGCCAGAGTGCTGTGCATGGGATCCTTCCTCGGATCTGCTTGGCGTGGATTTGCCATCTCCTGCTCCGAAACTAGGCAGCGCTCGACTGTTTGTGAAATGCCCTGCGGAGTGCATCTATGCTTGCCGGTAATGAATGAGTTTTCGGCAAACCGAGTCGAGCTTCGCCACCTGCGGAGCTTTCAAACAGTCGCGCGCCTGAAGTCGTTCACCAAGGCCGCAGGCGTGCTCGCGATCACTCAACCCGCACTCAGTCGCACCGTCCGCCAGCTGGAGGACATTCTCGAAGTGACTCTCCTGGATCGCAGCACCCGGCATGTCGAGCTCACCAGCGCGGGGCAGACGCTTCTCGACCACGTCGAGCGCAGCCTTGCCGAACTCGACCGCGGAATCGCCGCTGCCCGCCGGGAGTCGACCATCCGGCTCGGGTTCAGCTGGCTTCTGCCCGACCCCTGGGCTCAGGACACCGTCACCCGGTTCGAACGGGCCACCGGCACCACGGTGGACCTGATACGCATCGACGATCCGCTCACCGCGGTTCAGCAGGGCCAGGTCGAGATCGCGCTGGTGCGTGGCCCTGTACGGATTCCGGGCCTGCGTGTGGTCGACCTCTTCGACGAGCCTCGTGTCGCCGTGTGCTCCGTGCGCTCGGCCCTGGCCGAGAACGCGCAACTGGCCTGGCGCGATGTTCCCCGGTGGCCGCGGGGCGTGAACACGACCAG
>NZ_JBSZHF010000001.1:3345110-3469287 GCF_054166285.1 Amycolatopsis sp. TRM77291
CCGCCCCCGCCCCCGCCCCCCCCCCCCCCCCCCCCCCCCCCCCCCCCACGACCGGCCCGTGGTCGTGGCCGGCGAACGACGGACCGGCAACGGTCATTGAGACCACTAACTTCGACGAGTGGATCGAATCCGTCGCCGCCGACCGCGGCATCGGCGTCGTCCCCGAGGTCGCCATGCGACGGAACATCCACCCTGCCGTCCGGTTCATTCCGCTCCCCGACGCACCGCCGAGCCCGGTGGCACTCGTGTTCCGTCCCCACGTCCACGAGACCATGCTCCGGCACTTCGTTGACATCTCGCTCACTTCCGCCGGGGCGCACTCCTGACGACGGAGTGAGGGTGGTGCCGGCGCTCATGCGGTGGTACTGACGGAGTGGAGCCCGGGCGGAGCGACCACGATGTCGATGCGCTCGAGGAACCGCATCATCGCCGGGCCGAGTGGTGCGTCAGCTCTCCGGACGAAGATGGTTTCCGCGCGGCCCTGGCCCTCCGGCAACGGTTGGATGCGTAGGTGCTTGCGCAGCGCAGACGTACGCACCACGTTCGCCGGCAGCAGGGTCACCCCCATCCCCGCCGCCACACAGCCGAGAATTCCTTCTAGCGATCCGAATTCGACGAGCGAAGGAACCACACCTTCAGGAGATGTCGTGAGGCTGACCAGATTCTTCCGGTAACGGCATCCCTCGCGGAAGACCAGCAGCCGCATGCGTGTTCCTTCCTCGTCCCGCCGAGTTTCCGAGGCCGTCCCTGCCCGCGCGGACCAGGACGGCTGCGCCCTGCGACGCGAGGAGACGAGGACAAGCTCCTCCACGAACACGGTCCGTTCCTCAAGGGTGTGCGCGCCTACCGGCCCGGCGACAAACGCGCCGTCCAGGCGGTGATCGAGGACGTCGCGCACAAGGTCATCAGTGGGACCGGTCCGGAGGCTGACGTCGACGCGAGGGCAGTCCTCGGCGAAGTCGGCGAGCAGCTCAGGCAGTCGCCAGCCCGCGGTGGTCTCCATGGAGCCGAGAGCGAGGTGACCCACCGGGTCGTCGGCATCTGCGATGACGTTGACGCTCTCCTGCATCAGCCGGACGATGCGGCGCGCATAGGGCAGGAAGATCTCTCCGGCGCCAGAGAGCGTCACGCCGCGGGCATGCCGGTGAAAGAGCTGCGCTCCCACTCGGTGCTCCAACGCGCGAAGCCGGGTGCTCACGTTGGACTGCACGGTGTGGAGCCGCTCTGCCGCACCGGAAATGCTCTGTGACTCCGTGATGGCGAGGAAGAGGGCGAGGTCGGTGGTCTCCATGGATGCTCCTTCCCGGCACGCGGGCGGGTACCGCACCGCCCGCGTGCGCTGCTTCCGGTCAGTCGTTGGCCGGGAATCCCATGTTGATCTGGCTTTCTGAGGCCAGCGGCCAGCGAGAGGTCACCACCTTGCTACGGGTGTAGAAGTGGATGCTTTCGGGCCCGTAGACGTGCGCGTCGCCGAACAACGACTCTTTCCACCCGCCGAAGGAGTAAAAGCCGACCGGAACCGGGATGGGCACATTGACACCGACCATGCCGGCCTCGACGTCGAACGTGAATTCGCGTGCGGACCTGCCATCTCGGGTGAAGATGGCAGCACCGTTGCCGTAGGGATTCTGGTTGATCAATTCGAGCGCGTCCTCATAGGTGTCCGCGCGCAGGACGGCGAGAACCGGGCCGAAGATCTCGTCGTCGTAGACCGCCATCCCTGGCCGGACGTGGTCGATGAGGCTGACCCCGATGAAGAACCCGTCGTTGTCGAAAACCCTCTCCCTTCCGTCCACGACGATGGTGGCGCCGTCGTCGACGGCGGAGTCGAGGTAGGAGGCGACCCGGTCCCGGGCTTGACGGGTGATCAGCGGCCCCATGTCGGAGTCCGGCGAGGTGCCCGGACCGATGGTGAGCTTGTCGATGCGCTTGCGGACCAATGCGATCAGCTCGTCGGCGATGTCACCCACCGGAACCAGGACGCTGATCGCCATGCAGCGTTCTCCCGCCGAACCATATGCGGCCGAGACCGCGGCGTCGGCGGCCGCATCGAGGTCGGCATCGGGAAGCACGAGCATGTGATTCTTGGCACCGCCCAAAGCCTGGACCCGCTTGCCGCCGCGTGCCGCGCGCTCGTAGATGTCCCGCGCGATCGGCGTGGACCCGACGAAGCTGACGGCGCTCACGTTCTCGTGATCGATAAGCGTCTCAACCGCCTCACGATCACCGTACACGACATTGAGAATTCCGTCGGGCAGGCCCGCCTGGGTGAACAGCTCGGCGATCAGCACCGAGGCCGAGGGGTCCCGCTCGCTGGGCTTGAGGACCACCGCGTTGCCGCAGGCGATCGCGGACGCGACCATCCACAGTGGAACCATCACCGGGAAGTTGAACGGCGTGATGCAGGCGACCACACCGACAGGCTGGAGTGCCTGGTGCACATCGATGCCACGGGAGACCTGCTCGGAGTGGGCCCCCTTCATCAGGTGGCCGATGCCGGAGGCGAACTCGACGTTCTCCAGGCCCCGGCTGATCTCACCAAGGGAGTCGCCGAGCACCTTGCCGTGCTCGGAAGTGACGATGGCCGCAAGCTCGTCTTTGCGCTCGTCCAGTGCTTGCCGAACCCGGAAGAAGACGTCTGCGCGCTTGGTCAGGCTCGTGCGACGCCATTCGCGCTGGGCACGGCGTGCGGTTTCGACCGCGGCCTCGACCTCGTCGACGGCCGCAAGGCAGACCTGCTTCTCGGCGGTGCCGGTCGCCGGATCGAATACTGGTGCCTTGCGTCCACTGCCGATGACCTGCTTGCCGTCGATGTAGTGCGGGATGGTGTGCATGGAATTCTCTTCTCCAGGAGGTGTGGGCGAGTGGATGGGTAGCAATCAGGTCGCCGGACGGTCAGCCACGGGTGCCTCCGTGATGGAGGACGCGGGTGATTCGGGAGCGCGTCGGTCAGCCGCTTCCCAGGCCCGGAGTGACACCGCACCGTGTGCCCCCTTGCGAAGCAGGATCAGCGCCACGAGTGCGGACACGGCGGTCACCACGATGGGATAGGTGAGGCCGTCGAGCGATGACGCACCTCCGGTCATGGACAACGCGATGAGGGGGGTCAAACCACCAAAGACGCCTGTGCCCAGCTGGTAGGCGACCGAGATGCCGGTATAGCGGATCTGGGGCGGGAAGAGCTCGGCGAGGTAGGCCGCGGTCGGTCCGTACACCATGGTGACGAACAGGACCTGGATGGTGACAGCCGCGGACACCTGGATAAAACGACCCTCACTCGCGCCGTCACGCATCCAAGCGAAGAGCGGTACGTACGACACAGCCGACAGCAATAGCCCCGCGACGATGAAACGCAGCCGGCCGAGTGTGTCGGAGAGCCGCCCGAAGAGCACGAAGAAGGGTGTGCCGATCACCAACGCGACGCCGACGCACAGGTTCGCCGCCAGGAAATCCATTTTCATCGCGGTCTGCAGGAAGTACAACGAGTAGAACTGGCTGGTGTACCAGGCCACGCCGAGACCGGCGGTGACTCCGAAGAGGACGGTCGCGACCAGGCGGAGAGCGCTGGGGACGGCCAAGGTGTCCTTGATCGGGGAGCGGGACAGCGTTCCTGTTGACCGCATCCGCTCGAACACGGGGGATTCGTGGATCTTCAGCCGGACCATCAGGGAGAACAGCACCAGGACGGCCGAGAGCAGAAACGGAATGCGCCAGCCCCAGGCTGCGAAGCTGCTTTCGCCCAGTGCCAATCGGCAGACCACGATGACGGCGATGGACATCAAGAGGCCCAGCGTTGCGGTGGTCTGGAGAAACTCGTGTAGAACCCGCGCCGATGAGCGGGTGCGTGCTCGGCGATGTAGATCGCGGCCCCGCCGTACTCGCCGCCGATCGCCAGACCTTGGAGCAGACGCAGCAGCACCAACGTGATCGGCGCACCCAGGCCGATCACGTCGTATGTGGGCAGCAACCCGGTCAACGTCGTGGCGGCACCCATGACGAGCAGGGTCGCGAGGAAGGTCCGCTTGCGACCGACGCGGTCGCCCATCCTCCCGAACAACAGAGCGCCCAATGGCCGGACCACGAAGCCTGTGCCGAACGCGGCGACGGTGACGAGCAGAGCCACCGCCTGATTACCCTGCGGGAAGAAGTAGCCGGAGAAGACCACGGCGAGGCTGCCGTAGATGTAGAAGTCGTACCATTCGATCAGGGTGCCCACGCTGGACGCGGTCACGATCTTGCGCAGTGCGGAAGTGCTGTGGCTGTCCTCTTCCGGCGCGGAGCCGGGCGCGGCCGTCGTGTCACTCATGAGCGCACCCGGTCCAGAACGGCAACCGCCGTGGTCACCATCGACTCGACGATGGCGTCGGCCGGCTCGATCGAGTGGACGAGGCCGATGGCTTCGCCGACGATCAGGTTGGCGGTCTCGAAATCCTGGTCACGCACCGCTATCTCGAACTTCTCGCGGGCCGAGTCGACTGCTACCCACAGGTCCTTCTCACGACCATGCCATGTGTCCACGAACTTGTTGTGCAGCACCCGTCCGGTGTATTCGGAAGGCCAGTCCTTGCCGCGGACGATGTCGAACACGGACTGCCGGATGGTGTCGTCGCCGCTCAGTCCGACGCCACGTCGGTGTGCCTGCTCGCTCATGGCGGCTTCCTTACTCGCCCAGAGCCGGGTTCCGACCACAACACCCTGGGCGCCCAGAGCAAGGGCAGCCGCCAGCCCGCGGCCGTCGGCGACGCCGCCAGAAGCGAGAACCAGCGCGTCGAAGCCGCGGCGGTCGACGAGGTCGACCAGGTCAGGCACCAGCGTGAAGGTCGAACGGGTGCCGATACCATGCCCGCCCGCTTCGCCACCCTGAGCGGCGAGTACGTCGGCACCCACATCCAGGGCGCGACGAGCGTGCTCCAGGTTCCCGACCTGGCAGATCAGCGGCACACCCGCAGCCTTGATCGCGGCAGCGAACGGTGCAGGGTCACCGAAAGACAGAAAGACGGCCGCCGGCTTTCGCTCGAGCACCAGGTCGAGCAACGTGGGTTGCCTGGCCAAGGACCACGTGATGAACCCGCAGCCGATGCGAGCGTCGCTGCCGCTGTCGAGCTGATCCAGTTGTCGGGTCAGCCACTCACTCTCCCCATATCCGCCACCGAGCAGGCCGAGGCCGCCGGCCCGGGACACTGCGTTGGCAAGGCACGCATCCGCGACGTAGTCCATCGGCGCGAGGACGACCGGGTGGCGGAGGCCAAGCCGGGTCGTGAGCTCGGTCGTCAGGGTCATGGTGCCTCCCATAGGATCGTTTCCAGCGATAGCCGCACGGGCCGAGCGGACAAACAGACGCTAGTTGTGGTCCGCGCAACAGGACCAACGGTTCTTTGCGCTCGCTTCCATCGCAAAAACAGATGGCTTCCGCGAAGGCCGACCTCGACGACGCTCGAGCGTGGACGATACGGCAGGAGCCCGTCGGGGAGAAATGCTTCGCGCGCACGTCTCATGCGTGGGGGTTATAACTGTTGGCGCAGGACAGGCCGACCCGATTGGTCAGCTCGATCCGGGCTTTCCATTTCCTTCGGTCGAGAGTTCAACAAGGGGATTACTCCCCGTGTGACACGGTCTCGTGCCACAGCACAGGGCGGGTCACCGTGCTGTGGCGGGCGAGATGCTTTCGCCATACGACGCTGCCCGTGTAGGCAGGCACGACGTACTGCCGAGGAAGCGCCGGCCCACCGGGGAGCACACGCCGTCGAACACGACGACCACGTCGTAACGCCACCGGGCACCACTGCCGGACTCGGCAATGACCTCGTCGCCGTTATCGGTCAGGCCGGTGATCTCGACGCCGAAAACGACGCGCGCCACCCTTTTCCGCGGCCCGGTAGAGAATTTCGTGCACGTCCTTGCGTGCGAGCCCGCAATTCGGTGGCACACCCTCGATACCAAGGGTCGAAGGCGCGAGCACGATCCGCTCGTCGTGCCGGTCGCGGTAGTCGTTGCCGTCAAAGACATAGCCGGCTGCCAGCACTTCGTCGCGCAAGCCGAGCGCGTCCAGCGCCCGCAGGGAGTTGCCGGGTTGATTGATGCCGACCCCGAGCACGCCTGCCGACTCGCGGCTGTCGGCCACGTCGACCGCGAACCCGCGTCTGCCGAGAGCAGCAGCGGCGGCGACCGCCGATTCCGGCACCCACCACGAGAACGTTCGCCACCGCCATGTTGACTCCTTCGTCACCCGGCTGGTCCGCCGCCGTCGCCGACGAGACTAGGAATTCGTTCCAGTGGCGATCGACATCCCTTTTGACATAACCACGACACCGTCGTAGCGCACCGCAGTCCGGTCGGCTGGCACACGACCGTCGGGGACAACCGTGTGAATCTGTTCGGAGAGGGCCACTGCAATCTGCCGGTTCGACGGAACCGGCAGATACGCCGAATCGGATATCGAATTGAATGGTTTCCATCGGGTGGCCTCACATCTGCGGAATCCGGCCACCGTCGGCGCGCTGGCTCTAGCTCTGTGAACGGCCGTGCATCACTGCCACCACCTCGGCACGGGCCAATCAGGCTGAAGCTCGGTGTTGGCCCACCGATTCGGCCGGTAGGTGCGGATGATCTCCTTGTCCGCGTCCGAATCCAGGCCGATTCGCTCGATCTCCGTCGGTGCGGCGGACGGCGGAATCTGACGATGGCGGGCCGTGTTCCGCGATGGGCGTTCGAAGGCCCACCGTGACGCGTTGGCCAAGATCTCGAGATTCACGTCGGCGGCCTCGGTGTGATCGAGTTCATGAGCGCCACGAGGTGCGATATCAGGACGAAACATCACAAGCACAGCATCCGGCGCGAGCGGGAACACGACAACACCCGCCGTCGTGACGCCTGGACGTTCGGCACGGGGCTGTCCAGGCCCCCCGATCAGGACGACCGGTTCGTCGCAGGTGAGCAGGACCGGAGGAGTGCGGTAAACGACCCAGTTGCGCGCATACAGATACTCAGCCATTCGCTCGGCCGATCTTTGCCGGCAATGGCGAAGCGACCGCCCAGTACCTGACCGAGCGCCAAGGACGGAAGCACTTCATCGGCTTCACGCACGCGGCCACCGGTAGCGTGCAGGACGCGAACCACACCCTCCTCGGCGAACGCTTCGTCGGCACCGACCACGTCTTCCGACTGAACGGCACCCGCGTGGAAGCCTTCTCTGGCGTAGAGACCGCACTATTCGATCTCTTGGCTCACGGAGGAGTGACGCAGTACCGCCACAAGATCTACGAGCACCGCTCCGCCTGGCCCAGCGATTCCTGGGACAGCTCATGGGGCGGCCCGGTATCAATTCACCCGGATGGAACCGTACTCGCCGTACGCCTGCTCCCCTGACGTGACAATCCGTCGCGGAGACGCGAGGCCGACCGCATCAACTTCTTGGCCGATCCCCGACCTCCGCGTCCTCAGAGGTGATTACTGACCTTGTCCAGTTCCTGTCCGCCTGGTCGCGGCGTAATGCCAGACTTTCCGGATTCCTCTTGTTGCCAGCGATGTCCGGAAATGTGCGCGACGAACTCACGAGTATACTTAACGTGAATCCTCGTCTACACGTCGTCTCACCAACATCATGCTCACCTTTGATCAACCGTTCCGATCATCGGAGACGTCCTGGCTGCGCTAACCGCCCTGTCCGACGTTCATCAAGCAACCGTCAATCGTTCGCCTGGTTGAAGGGCGACTTGGCGTCTCCATACGGCTTTATTCGGCTCCACTAGGCACTGCATCTGGCGGGCGAAGCCCGGCGACAAGCCCGATTCGCCGATGACTTCAGCCGGCGATCAGGTCTCTGATGAACGCGGCGATCGCTACGAACATACTCGCCCCAGCGATGGACATCATCGCCCAGTCGTAACCCGGCCTGTCCGCCCTCGAAGACATGGCTGCCGCGCCGCGGACAGCCGAGCTTGGTTGCCGCTCTGGCAAGGCACCACGATCGAAGGTGTCACGCGGCCACATCAAGGTCGGAAGCCCAAGAAAACCCCTACCGCGGACAAGAACAGGAAGCCCGCGCTTGTAACCGACGTGGAAGTCGCACGTGCCGGCGATACCCCGAACAAGCCAGAGACACGGCCGATGCTTGACCGTCTCGACTCTGCAACGAGTCAGCCGAACTACGGTCAAGTAGAGCAGCAAGGCTACGACTGCGAAAAGCAAAGGCTGCCACAGCCGTTCCGAATAAAAATAGTATGCCAGGACCGCGAGAACTACTCCCCAAGCCCTGAACGGAGCCTTACGACGACGTCCTTTTGCCACGGATACCTCCCCACATCGATCGTGGCGGTCGCCTATGCGGAGAAACGACCGCCGCTCGAGTGACGGGGGTGGCACCAGTCGTCCTCCTGATACGACACATGACGTGTCTATGAGCTAATCCTGAGACTGGTGTTATCACCTGTGAAGCATGCGGGTGACAGAAGCTCGATGTGTATCCAGCCAAATTTGAGGCTTGATGACACATGAGCGGCAACTATTGACACCTGGACCACCATGGCACGACTGCCGCCGACGAGTGCAACGAGTGGAGGCTTCCTCTAGCTCGAGGTTCACATAGCCCCTCCCAATCCTCACGAACGGGTGATTCTGGGGTCGCGGGGTTTGCGTCGATCATTCCGGACACCACCATGGCATGGTGGGACAACGCGTCCCCGGGACCGCACGTGCAGTCCGGCCCCGGGAGCAGTTGATCGCGGCACTGGTGCCCGACAGCACCCAGCGCCACCCCCAACCTGCCCGGCTACCGACTCTGCCCGAGCCGCGACTGCCGGTGGAATCAGGCCCTGACCTGCTGATCGGCGCCGTCCGCATCGACCGGACCGGCCGCGTCAACGAACGCCTCCTGTTCCGCGCACTCGGCTGGAACCCAGGCCGACGGCTGGCACTGGACACGCTGCACGGGCTGATCGTGATCGCACCCGACCCGTCCGGCCAGCACGTCATCGACCCGCGCGGAGCCCTCACCCTTCCCGCCGCCGCACGCCACCTGTGCGGGATCGAACCCGACCGGCCCCTCGTCCTCGCCGCCTCGATCCACGAACAACTGCTCATCGTCCACCCCGGCACGACCGTCGCCCACCTCCTGACCGAGCACTACCGCGACGTAACCGGACTGGATCATGACGCCTGACCCCGCCCAGATCCTCGCCGCCCGCCAGACACTCGCCGAACTGGGCGTCACCCTCGCAGACCTACAGGACGAACCAGCCGAGACACCCGGCATCCCCACCCTGGCCGACTACCTCCCCCAGGTCATCGCCGCCGCAGGCCCCGGAGCCGCCCGCACCTACGGCAACTATTGGACACGCATGGCCACAGCCTGGGGCGACCGGCGCCTCGACCAGATCACCGCCACCGACATCGAGGCGATGCAACACGACGCCGCCACCCACGCCCGAACTCGCCGCAACACCCGCAACGGCCGACACGCCAGCGAACACGTCGTCGCGGCCGCCCGCGCGATCTTCAACCGCGCCATCGCCGACGACCTCATCCCCGCCGCGGCCAGCCCCGCCCACCGCGTCCCCAAACCCCGCCGACTCCCCAGCCCACGCCGCGCGCTCACCGCCACCGAACTCGACCACATCAACACCGCCGCCCGTTGCAGTGGCAACGACCCCGTCCTCGACGCACTCCTGCTCCGCCTCCACACCGAAACCGCCTGCCGCCGCGGCGNCCCAAACCCCGCCGACTCCCCAGCCCACGCCGCGCGCTCACCGCCACCGAACTCGACCACATCAACACCGCCGCCCGTTGCAGTGGCAACGACCCCGTCCTCGACGCACTCCTGCTCCGCCTCCACACCGAAACCGCCTGCCGCCGCGGCGGAGCCCTCGCCCTCCGCCTCACAGACCTCGACACCACCCAATGCCTCGTCCGCCTCGCAGAGAAAGGCGGCACACTCCGCTGGCAACCCATCAGCCCACTACTCGCCAGCCGCCTCGCCGACCACGCCACCGCCCGCGGCGCACACGAACCATCCGAGCACCTGCTGCGCTACCGCGACGGCCGAGCACTCACCACCCGACGCTACGACCACCTCTGGAAACGACTCGGCCAGCAACTCCCCTGGATCACCAACCAAGGCATCTCCACCCACTGGCTCCGCCACACCACCCTCACCTGGGTCGAACGCCACTACGGCTACGGCATCGCCCGCGCCTACGCAGGCCACACCGACAACACCGGACCCGCCACCACCACCTACATCAAAGCCGACCTCCAAACCGTCGCCACCGCACTCGCCGCGATGACCGGGCAACCCCACCCACTAGCCCAGCCATAGCAATCATTCGTCGTGGCTTCGTAGGACGAGTTCGGCTTATAACAGACAATCGCTGGTGGCCTCTTGACTCTGCCTGGGCAACCATGTCTCCGTAGGACTGCCTGGACGAACTTCACGCTCAGTGCCCAGGCCGCCCCGCGTCAACATCAACATGCGGCAGGCGTTCACCTCAGCTGCCCCTGGAATTTCCCGATTCCGGCGCATGCCTTGCGACATCGGTCCTTACGTCACGATTTGCTCACGTCGGTCACAAAGATGACCTTGGGGGCGATGAACGGTCGACGACAGGAGGTGCGATGACCCGCGCTGCCATGCAGGAGTGCTCAACCAGCACGTGTTCGAACTCGGCCGCGTTCTCGACGCGAACAAAGCCGGCGTGGTGCCGCGACTGCATCGGCGAGTTCATCTACAACGCTGGACTTCGTGCCGACGAACCATTCCCCGGGCTTCGAGCGTGGTGGCTCACGACATGCTTGACCTGCGGTGTGCAGGCGCACTATCGGCTCGAGCACATCCTCGACAAGAACCGATCCGGCGAGAAGACCTGCCGCGCTTGCTTTTTTCGGCGCTGGGGTACACGCAACGACACAAGCCTACTCAGCACCTTTGAACGAGCGATCAGCGATCTCCTGCAACACACGCCAGAGCAGATCCTCGAAGCAGTCCCGACCGACACAGTCCGCGACTCCCTGAGTTCCAGACAATGGCCGATGGAACGGCTCATGGCTCATCTCGACGCCCACAACTTCGACCTTGTAAGGATCTTCGACGAAGTCATCACATCCAGCACTGTAATGGTGACGAAATGCCGGGCCTGCCAGAAGCTCGCCGTCGACCGCGTCTCCGACACTGGGTGGGGATGCACGTGCTCGCGCAACACCCGAGCTTCGGTCCCCAATACTCCCGCCGCCGCGAAGACCTTCCTTACCGACTCGGAGTCACCAGCCCTCGAGTGGTGGGATCACGATCGGAACGATGAAACGACGCTCAAGGCAGTGACTGTCCGGGCAACTCGTTTGTGTCACTGGATTTGTCCGCAGTGTTCCCTTCGTTTCACGGCGAAGGTCAGGGAGATGGCCCTGGCACCCTCTTGCCCAGATTGCAGGAGCCGGGAGCAGAGCGAATGGCGAGAAACACTGGCGCGCTGGGATGTCACCCCTGTCTCCGAGGTCCCAGAGCTGCTGGCAATGTGGGCAGATGAAGGGTCTCCCCGCGAGGTGATGGTCGGGGACTCGAGGCTTCGACGGTTCCGCTGTGACAGCGGGCACTATCCGCGGATTGCGCCAGGGCGCCTTCTCGACTCGGGCTGTCCACACTGCCGTGGCAAGAAGACCGCCGCAAACAAGAAGTGGCTCGCTGACACCCTTCCCGAGATCGCCGGTCAGTGGCATCCGACCCGAAACGGCAAGCTGACTCCACAGAATGTGGTCTGGGACTCGAAGCGGACAGTGTGGTGGCTTGCAAAATGCTGCGGACACGAATGGCAGGAGTCGGTGCGCGATCGCGACAAGTACCAGCGCCTCCGCTGTCCGAACTGCCGCACCATCCTTGGCTCGCTCGCCTGGCAGAAGCCCGAACTCGCTTCCACCTGGAGCCCCGCGAACCCAGTCAGTGCCTGGCATGTACGCCCGCACGCTACGCTCGCCTTTACACCGGAGTGGGCCTGCCCTAACAATCCAAGGCACGCATGGCAGATGCCTCTGAGCTCGCGTTCGAGCGGCGGCGACTGTCCCGAATGTCGCGAGGCCGGGAAGTCGCGCGTCGAACTGGCCCACTATGAGGCGGCTGTCGACACGTTCGGCCAGGCACGATCCGGCGCGATCTTGCGTACTACCGGGCCCGCGGCCCGCTCCTGGACTGCCGACATCAGCGTCGAGGTCGCGGGGCGCACAGTGGTGATCGAGTATGACGGGGCGTACTGGCATGCCGACAAGTCAGAGGTCGACGAGCGCAAGAGCCGCGACTTTCTTGACGCCGGCTACCCGGTCGTCCGCCTGCGTGAGGACGGGCTCCCGCCCTTGCCCGTCAATCATCCAGAGTACCGGGAGTTCGGCGTTCTTTCGACCGCGCCGCGGCCAGCAGAGGTCATGCACCAGATCCAGGAATGGCTGCATCTGGTGCTAACCGATGGCACTGCGCAGTAGATCAAACAGCATCAGTTACTAGAGCCCGACAGGCTTGTAATGTGGCGTCGATACTCACCACTTTTGCAAGTAGCTGACTGCCGAAGGCGCATCTTTTGCTAGGGCACTACGCCAACTGAGTGACCCGGCGTTCTGCAGCCTGCCTACGATCACGATGGGATGCACACCAAGCAAGTCCGCAGCCCGAGAGAGCCAACTCTGCCCGGGACGCTCTGGCAGCTGCGGCAACTGTCCAGGCAGTATCCACTCAGCAGCAAGCCGGTCTGCTTCTTCTTCAATCTTCCGACCACGAGGATGTTCGTCATCAAGAATGACGCCAGCGTCGATGTGCTTCAATAGAACATGAGCGGTCTCGTGCAGGAGCGTGAAGAGTACTTTGTCGAGCCTATGCCCGCGGCCGGACAGTCCAATGACTGGAGTCCCGCCTAGATCGAACGATGCACCATCGATTTTGCTTCCCGGGAAGGCCTCTACATAGACCAGGCGCACTCCGACCTCAGCAAAACGCGACGGCAATCGGGCAAAGGCAGCAGGCTCTCGCACCTCCCGGCTCAAGTGCTCAGCCAAAGTCGCAAGTGCACTACTAGAGTACGAATTCACGGTACGGGTTCTGGCCAGGCGTCGCACGCAAGCCAGCCAGGTGACTTGAGTCGGGGACACTTGCTCGGCGGCGTTGCTTCGCCGGGCTGCCATCGGGAGTTCTGGAGCTTGCTCCAAATGGTCGATTTCCAGCAGTTCGCACAGCTGCTTCGCTTGTTCATGCAATGCGGCCGCGGAGATGATTCCACGCTTACGCAAGACAGCAAGCGGCGCCCTTTGGTTGAGCAAGGCACGGAGTCGCACATCACCCAGCTGCTGTTGAATCTCACTGTCTTGCCCTTGCCTCCACAAGTGGTATTCATCCTGAAGGCGCAGCCAGTACGCAGGGTTTTGCCCCATGGCGGCCGCGATTTGAGCGGCCGACTCCCGAGTAATCTCTTTCTTACCTGAAATAATCTCCGAAACGACCTGCGCTGGACGGTCGATGATCTCGGCGAACTCCGCTTGAGACCATCCCCAAGCCTCAAGCTCTTCCAAGAGGTGAACACCGACCGGGAACACTTCAACCGGCCTCACTGTCATCGCACTGCCTTCCGAGCTTCAGACGACATGATCTCCACCACTGACACACAGTCAGCCATAGTCGAGTCGAAATCCAGCAACAGCCTCGCCCCATCCGCAAGCTTGATTGAGCATCGTTCCCCGACTCCAGACGCATGGACTCGAAACTCAAGAGACCGCAGCGCCTCGACTTCACTGCGGCCTCCTGCGGCCACCAAGGTCTGATGTCGCCGCCGGACGGCCATCACCACCGACGCCGACCATTCAGCTGACCGGTAGGCCGGGTCGAACACGAGGAGTCGGAGCGTCACGTCGGCGTAACGCACTCGCATGACGACCTCCACCCATCACCTATAGGCCGATGACCTGTACGCACGTCGGAGCGTAGCGGGTGATCACGGCGGGCATACCGTGGACACGCGCGACGTCGATCATAATCGGTTACCTGTATTCATGCCTTCACCCCTTGACTGAAGAGCGCCAGTCAGCTTATGGTACCGCCGATCAGGTCAAATTCTTCAGAGTCAAAGGAGGCCACGATGACCGCGGACACCGCAGCAGGCCGGAAGCACTACGAGATCGTCGTCAACGGCCGCGAGAAGGTTGTCGACACCGACGAAGTCACGTTCGAGCAGCTGGTCCACCTGGCGTTCAACCCTGTGCCCAGCGGACCGAACTGGGTCTTCACCGTCACCTACCGCCGGGGTCACGGTCACAAGCCGGAAGGCACGCTCAAGCCCGGCGAGAGCGTGAAGGTCAAGAAGGGGATGATCTTCAATGTCACAGCGACTGATAAGTCGTGACCCCGCACTGAAGCGTCTGCGCGACGAGGGATACGCCATCGCGATCACCGCCGGCTACCTGGTCATCGACCATGTGCCCTACGTGACACCTCGGCGCGAGGTCTCCTTCGGCACACTCGCGTGCCCGATCAACGCCGCCGGCGACCAGGTCCTGCCGCCACAAGACCACACGATGAGGTTCGTCGGTGAGCAGCCGTCCACGAGCGACGGATCACCCCTCGCGAAGATCATCAACAGCGACGGCAACTTCACCGAAACGATCACACCGGAACTTGTGGCGCACTATTCGTTCTCCAGCAAGCCACAGTCCGGTCAATACACCGACTTCTACGAGAAGGTCACGACCTACACAGCCATCCTCGGCACTGAGGCACACTCGCTCGACCCGACCGCGACCGCGAAGGCCTTCCGCCCGTGCCTGAACGACGGCACGGAGGACTCCGTCTTCCACTACATCGACACTGCGTCCAGTCGCTCCGGCATCAACGCAATCAGCGGCAAGGTCAGCGGCCAGCGAGTCGCCATCGTCGGACTCGGCGGTACCGGCTCCTACATCCTCGACCTGGTCGCGAAGACCTGGATCAGGGAGATCCACCTGTTCGACGGCGACGAACTCCAGCAGCACAACGCGTTCCGCACCCCCGGGGCGCTAGCGAAGGAAGACCTCGAAGAGGTCAAGACGAAGGTCAGCTTCCTCGCCGCCACCTACTCGAAACTGCGGACCGGCATCATCAAGCACGAGTACCCCATCACTGAGACCAACGTCCACGAACTCACCGACATGGACTTCGTGTTCCTCGCCTTGACCGACGGCGCAGCAAAGAAGGCGATCGTCGCCGCGCTCGAAGCGACCGAAATACCCTTCATCGACTGTGGCGTCGGCCTCTACCGAGTCGACGACGCTCTGGCCGGCCAGGTCAGGACCACGACCAGCGCTCCCGATCATCGAGACGTCGCCCGCCAACATATTCCGTTCTCCGACGGCGAACCGGACGAGTACGACCAGAACGTCCAAATCGCCGAGGTGAACTGCCTCAACGCCGTGATGGCTGTACTCAAGTGGAAGAAGCTCAACGGGATCTATCTCGATCTGGACCGCGAGTTCAACAGCGTATACGTGCTGGACGGCAACACCATGATCAACGACACCGGGAAAGCCGATGCGGACCACGATCACACATAAATTCGTCGAGACGGTCCCCGACCATGTCGAGGACGGCATCGTCTACGTCAGCCTCACGTACGCCACCGCGGTCCACCGCTGCTGTTGCGGATGCGGCCACGAAGTCGTCACCCCCCTGCACCCCAAGCAATGGTCGATCACCTTCAACGGCGAGGCGATCTCACTATCGCCATCCATCGGCAACTGGAGCTTCGCCTGCAGGTCCCACTACTGGATACGCGCTGGACACATCCATACCGCCCGCACGTTCACCCGCGCAGAGATCACACACCTACGCGCTGATGACCAAGTCCTGCTCGATCAGCACTACGCTCACCCACCGCAGAGGCCATCCGACGACCCGACCGAGTCCAGTCCTAAATGGCGGGGCGGCATCAAGGCATGGTTCCAACGCCTGCGCCGCCCGTGACACTGCGTCCACACGTAGCTAGGTGGTTCGGACGCGGGCCGGGATCGATGTCCGAAGTGAGTGCTCAGACTACCGGTCCATCAAGCAAGGTCGTGATGAGAACCGGCGGGAACTTCCTGGTCTACACATGTCGACCGCTTCAAGACGCCATTCGAACAACCTCTGAGCATTCCCACAGTACCTAGAAAGTCCATACCGCCCACGCTGTTCACCAGCAGAGCATCCAGCCCGCGCGCCGTCGCGCGAAGATGCCGAGGACGCGTTAGACCTCTGGGAGGCACTATTGGACTACATGTTTGAGCTGACCGCGAAATTCACTGCGTTTCAACAACGGCGCAAGACGCCCGCTGTCAGCGCAGACAAGCAGTGACAGGCCCTCCGACGCTGCTGGGTGGCGCAACGGTCTCGAGGTCATGTATCTTCCACACATGACCTCCCAGAAATTAGGAGATCTGCCAAGGATTCGTGACCGCGTCCCCCCTCGGACACGTGGGGGCTCAAGACTCTAGGGAATTGAGCCTGAAATTCTAACGAACAACGACCATGAGACCCTCATCGGTTTCATGGTCGTTTGTCGTTGACAGCAAACTAGCTGTTCCTGCATGTATTGGTCTTCACGATCAGACCAGCCACACCGACGTGGCGAAGCGGATCACGCGTCGGCGTTCATCCAGTGACGAACCGCGTGGGCTCCCTAAGCAGAGCCGCCGCCGCATCCAGATCCGCGAGCCGTGCTGCCAACGTGGCCATGGCGAGCTTTTGCGGCAGGGCCTCGCTGAACTTCAGCCCTTCCATCGCCCGCTCATCGACGTCTGGCAGACACAGGCGCTGCGCGGCATCCGCGACGCCTGACCGCCACATTTCGCGGGTCAGGCCGGAGCGAAGCCGGACGGACACGTCGTCGAACCGCTGCTTCTCGTCGGCCAGCGAGCTCAAGGTCGCAGCGAGGGTGGCGTTGGCGCGGAATCCAGCCCACGTAAACCAGCGCACGTCCATGCCCTGCCTACTGATCACCGTGCCGCCGGGGTGTACCGAGGCGAGCCGGTCCTCGCGCAGCTCCGCCATAACCCGCGTGGCTCGCTGCGTCAGCTTCACTGGCGGATCCTCGCCGAGCAAAACGTCACGCGCGGCGCGGGCGAGATCGAACCCCACGCCACCAACGCCCGGTGTCATCCAGCGTGCGCGGCCGCCAGACTCGGCAGGCTCCACGAAGCACCGGCGACGCTTCCAGTCGATCCACGTGACCTTCCAGCTGCGACCACCGAGCAACAGCAGGCGAGGGCCCTCGACTTTCTCGGTCAGCAACGCCGGATCGGTCCGGCCGATCTCGCGGCGCCCTTCGAGGACTGTGAACTGCGGCGGAGCCGTGAACACCGCGGTCATCCCCATGAAGTGCTGGCGGCCGAATCGACGTTCGGCCTCCTCGCCGATGAACAGGAGTTCGCCGTCTTGGTCGAGAAACCCCTCCTCGACGAGGTAACGGGTGATCGGCTCCGCGCTACGGTCGAACGGCGCGAGCCCGTTCCAGGCCTCGCCCCACAGCCGGTTGCCGACCGAATTCTCCTGCAGGCATAAGGCGAGGATCTGCTGAGCGACGATGTGGCGAGGCTGAGGTGGCGCGTGCACCGGCTCGACGAAACCGCGCCTCCACAACAGAACCAGCGCGTACGCCCAGAGCAGGGAGTTCTCCTCGAGGGCGAGAAAGAGGCAGTTCCGGGTGCTGCCCGGCCGACGACCCGTCCGGCCCAGGCGTTGGAGGAACGACGCCACAGTGGACGGCGCGTTGATCTGGATGACGCGGTCGAGGTCACCGACGTCGATGCCAAGCTCCAAGGTGGAAGTGGACACAATGACACAGTCCCGCGCCTCGGCGAACGCCTGTTCGGCTTGCCTGCGTTCGTCAAGGGAAAGAGAAGCGTGCGACAGGTAGGTTGTCACGCCCCGCTCGCGCAGCGCGGCCCCGATTTCCTCGACTAGCTGACGCGAGTCGCAGAACACCAGCCGTTTCTCGCTGCGGTGCAAGGCCGCGATCACGGTGGCTGCGTTGTGCACCGAGCCGACGTAATCGATCTCGAGCTCGCCCGGCGGAGTGGCCCCAGAGGCCGGCTTGACGTCCGGGGCCACCACGCGGCCCTCTCGCGTAGCTCGGTTCGAACCCTGCAACCAAGTCACCAGCTCATGTGGATTGCCGACCGTTGCCGAGAGGCCGATGCGCTGGATCGGCGCGCCGGTGAGCCGGGACAGACGTTCGAGGACGGCGAGGAGGTGCCACCCTCGGTCGTCACCGGCGAAGGCGTGTACCTCGTCGACCACAATCGCCCGTACACCGGCGAAAAGCTGCTTGTGGTCGACGTTGACGCTGACCAGCATCGCCTCGAGCGACTCGGGCGTGGTGAGCAACAGGTCGGGCGGGTCGCGGAGGATTCCACGACGGGCGCCCGCCGCGATATCGCCGTGCCAGAGCCCGACTCGCCGGCCCAGCCACGCGGCATAGGTCTCGAGCCTCGGCAACAGGTTGTTCAGCAACGCCTTGAGTGGACATACGTACAGCACCGACAGGCCGGTCCAGCGATGTTCCTCCATCGCGCTCAGCAGGGGGAAGCTTGCCGCTTCCGTCTTTCCTCCGGCGGTCGGGGCGAGCAGCACCGCATCGTCTCCATCGAGGACCGGATCGATCGCCTGCTCCTGCAGGGGCCGCAGCGATCGCCAGCCCAAGGTGTTGACAATGTGGTGCACCAGCGCGGGATGCAGCCGCGCCAACGCCTGGGTCACGACAGATCCAGCTCGACGTCGTCCGCGCTCGCGGCGGCGTTGCGCTCGGACTCGGTCAACTCCGTGTTCGACACGGTCAGCGCATAGTGGACGCGGGGATCGAAGTCCGCGAACTCGTCGACGCGGTCCAGCACATCGGCCACCAGCTTGCGCAGGTACAGCCGTGGCGCGACGCCCACCTTGCCGCCGAGCTGGCCGGTCAGCGCCGAGGCCAGGGTCCGCAGGTACGCGTCGTCGACTTCCCTCGCGATCCTTTCGGGTTGCTGCGCGACGCTCGCATACAGTTCACGGGTCCGTTGTCCCAGCTCGACGAGCCGATCCAGGTCGAAGCCGAGCAGTCGGAGCTGCACGGCGCGAGGAGAGTCGAACCGGGCGTCAGTACTGAAGTCCGTCGCCAGTCGTTGGGCCAGCGGTGGCAGGCGCTGGACACCTTGTTGCCCGTCAAAGAACGCCGGTGTTCCAGTCATGACAACGAAGAGACCGGGAAAGCGTCCCGCGTCGATTTCGTCGAGCAGTTGCCGGAGCGCGTTGAGCCCCTTCTCCCGCACGTCGCCGCGCACACGCTGCAGTGTTTCGGTTTCGTCGAGCACGACAAGCAAGCCAGGGTGCCCACAGTCGCGCAACACGGTGAGCAGTCCCTGGAGGAAGCCGAGCGCCCCGAAGTGATCGAGGTCGCCACGTACTCCGGCGGTCCGGCGAGCAGCTGCGGCGACTGATTTTTGCCCGCCCAGCCACGCGATGAGAGCCTCCGCGGTGGCGTTGTCGCCGGCGGTCACAGCCTGCTGGTAGCCCCGCAGCGCCGCGGCGAACGCCGGGGTGGTCCGAGCGACTTCAGCGAGGCGCTGCTCCATTACCTGGCCGACTGCTGCAGTCAACGCTTCTTCGTCGTCTTCGGCGACTTCACCGGTCTCGATGACCTGTTCTTCAAGGGTGTAGAGCCAGGAATCGACGACGGCGCGCAGAGCACTGGGCTGATGGGTGGCGGTGGTCAGCCGCTCGGTAAGGCGCCGGTACACCGTTTCCAGCCGATGCAGCGGTGTCTCGGTCTCGGAAATTTGAATTTCGGTGGTCGCGAGTCCCTTACGTTTCGCGCGCTCGGCAAGCCAGCGCGTGAAGAACGTCTTCCCGGACCCGTATTCACCCCGCACGGCGTGGAAGGTCGCGCCTCCGCGCGCTACGGTCGCCAGATCTTCCTCCATCGCGCCGGCGAACCGGTCCAGGCCGACGGCGAGCAGGTCGAGTCCTGACTGCGGCACTGTGCCGCGTCGCAGGGCATCCACCGCCTCGCGTCGCCGCGCCTCGCTTGCCTGGACGGTCATCGCGCTCGCACTCCGAACTGCGTCTGAAGCATCTCGCGATCAAGCTTGACGCTGCGGTCGCCGTCGCGCAGCGTGAGTACGGGGTAACCATCGACGTTCACCAAGCGCTCCAAAGCCCGGACGAAGAACTCCGGACGGCGCGCGGCACGGCCTGCGCGCTCCGCGACTGCACTGAGCGAGAGCGTCCCGTCTGCTTCGAGCAACGCGTCGATCACCGCCGCCACGACCTGCTTGTCCGGTGCTTTCGGCACGAAAGCCCGTTGAGCGGCATAGAGGTCGGTGGCCACGATCCGGGTACCGACGGATTCGCCCGGCGCATCCACCGCGAACAGCGGTACGGCCGAATCTGGCTCGGGCTTTCGACGGTTGGGCTTACGAGCCCGCGAGGGCTGCTCCGGCAGAACCGTACGCCTCTGCTCCCACCAAGCTGGGGTCACGGCTTCGGGAGGAAGGACGTGCCAGCCAGTCGGCACGAGCTCGTCGGACGGAAGGAGGACGAGGATGGGCACGATCATCTCGGCAAGCGACGCGCCTCCGTGGTACCCGGACTTCCGGGAGGTGTAGCGGATGTCCTCGCGCCACGGCACGGTCACCCGGCCGTCGCCGAGCAGTACGCGCGGTCCGGCCAACTCGATCTCGCCGTCGTCTGCCGGGCCGGTGCGCCATCGGGCCGACGTCCCCTCGGCCTTGGACAGCTTCTCCGCCGACCGTTCCAGGACGTGTCCATGGTCGGATACGAGCACGACCGGACGCCCATATCCTCTCGCGGCGTCCAGGAGTTCACGCAGGTAGGTGATGTCTCGGATCGACCAGCCGGTGCGCTCGCCCTCTTGCCCGTGGTCGAGGGCGTCGTCGATCGTGTTGAGGACGACACCGACGACACCGTCCTCGGCAAGTGCGGTCAGCAGCCCCTCGGAGAGCCGGTGGCCGGCGTCACCCGCGAGGTCGTTCTTGTGGAACAACGCGGCTTTCCGCCGGTGCTTTTGCCAGAACGCGATGAAACCGGCTCGCTCGGCTGCTTGGTCGCCGACCTTCGGCACTCCGGAAAGCAGGCTCGCGCGGCCTGCCTGAGTCACCGAGGGGAACATCGTCACCGCGGCGACGCGTTCGCCCTGGCGCGGAGAGGCTTCTCGCCAACCGCCGGTGGCGGCTTCCTCGGCGATCGCGGTGGCGATCGCGGCGCTCATCCCGTCGAGGACGATGACCAGCGGCGAGCGCTGGCTGGCGACTGGGCGGACGACGGTGTTGAGGACGTCTTCGACCAGCAGACAGCCGCCGGGGTCGATGCTCGACGCACGAGGAACCCACTCTGCCAGTCTCGCGGCGAACTGCTCGTCAAGCCGGTCCCGCCGAGCACGTGCAGCCTGGTGCAAGGCCCGGTAAGCCTGAGCAACGGCTGGATCGCCGCCATCGCCGACCCACAACGTCGTCAGGGCACGGTCCGTCCACGCCCAGTCCATGACCTGGCGGTTCGCGGCGACCGCGACCGAGCCGACGTCCGGAAGCGGCAACGCGAGCCATCTGTGGACCCGTACCGCCATTTCCGCTGCTTTGAGACGGTCCGGTTCGAGCCGCGCCAGGCCATGGTCGCGAATTTCGTCGAGCGCTCGTTCGACCTCGGTGATGCTGCCTTTGACGGGCGTCGGTGACAGCGCACTCGCCAGTGTTCCTAGCGCGGCTGCGTAGCTGGACGGCAGGAACCGGCTGTCGCGAAGGGCTTCGGTGAGGTGCGCGCTCGCAGCGAGCTGCTCGGCACGGTTCGCGACTTCGAGGATCCGCTTCCGGGCTGCCTCCCCGCCGGACTCGGCCTCGCTGAGCCAGCGCTCCAACGTTCCCTCGACCGCGTCGGTGAAAGCACGCAATGCCGGCGGCCGGACGCCGGCCAGTAGCCCGCCGAAGGCCAGCGCGGCCTCTGGAGAGGCGTCCGGACGAGTCGCCACCCTGCCGACAAGGCCGAGTGGCATGGCGTCGGCTGCCTTTCCCGCGGAGGCCAGCCGCAGGACGATCGGAGCGACTTCACCAACCGAATTCGCCAACCAGTCGGTCATACCGGATTGCTCGGATTCGGCGAAGCGTGCAAACCGGTCCGGCCCGGTCGAGTGGAGCGACCAGGCGAGCAGGGCACCGGCATCGAGCGCGTCCTCGCGCAGCGTGCCGATGCCGAGCCGGGCGCCGATGAGCGTGCGCATGGCCGTGTCGCGCGTGAGCACCGACCCGCTGCGGGGCCAGCCACCCGGCGGTTCGGCTTCGAGCAGCGCGTCGATCAGCCACGGCTCGGCGCGAACGCGCGGATCGACGTCCGTGGCACCGAATCGCTGCGCCACGATCCGGGCACGGTCGGCGGTGTGGGTGGAGCGCCCGAGCGCGTAGCCCCGGATGTCCCAGCCAAGCTGGTCGTCATCGAGGCTCGTGGTCACCACGAGGACGTCGTCAGCACCTCGCTCCGCCTGATGCCGCTGCCACGCTTCGACAATGCCGAGCACGGAGTGCTGATCGGTGACATGCACCCGCTTCCGGTCTTGCTCGGTGTTCAGGGAGAAATCGCAGCTCCCGTCTTCGTACCGACCGTAGATCAGCACGAGCCGACGCTCCTTGGCCCGCGGCAGCCAGTCCGTGAGCAAGGTTTCGATCATCCGTTTGGTCAGCTGCGGCGGTGCTGTGGTCACGGCCGGTCCTCGTGGACGATGTGCCAGTCCAGGACGATCTCGACGTCCGGATGGTTCTTCGCGTAGTCACGAATCTCGGTCGAGAAGTCGTCCAGAATGGCTTGCAGCCGCTGTTCGACGACGCTGGCCGTGATCCGGCGCGCGGCGGGCTTCGCCTGTCCGCTGACTGGTTGTGGGTTCTCCGCAGGGCGGGGCTGCGGCGAGTCCAGCGGCAACCCCTCCTGAACCGACGGGAGGGTCGGTGCAGGAGGAGGCGTCGCCACAGCGGCGAGCGCCGCGGCTTCCTCGATCAGCCCGACGGCGCGACGGCGGACACCGCTCAGCACCGGAGGCAACGAGCGGGTGAACTCGTCGACTGCGGCCGTGTCGCCGATGTCGGCGAGCAGCCGACGGGCCTGCGTGTCGACGGTGTCCCCCCGGCCGACGAACCTGCCTACGGATTCGACGAGCTTCCAGTCGACTTGGTCGAGCGCGTCGAGCACCTGCGGCGCGGTGGCGATGGCATTGCCCAGCACCTGGTCGTTCACGTCGTGATCGTCAGCATCGGCGAGTTCGCGCACGATAGTCGTGGCGTCGCGGGTAGCCGAGAGCCGGGCGAGCAGGTTGGCGGCGTAGCGAGCGATGGTGATGCGGGCTGCCGTCACGGGTACACCCAGCTGGTCAGCCCGCGTCTCCAGCGTCCGGCGGAGGTTGTTGACCGCTGTCTCCAGGCTTGTCACCTTTTCGCGAACGTCGGAGGCGAGGCGGTTGACGTTACGCGCGACCAGATATTCGGGCACGTTCACCCCGAAGAGCGCCGACGCCCGGGTGCGCGCGACGGCGAACTCATCCGCTGACGGGAGTTCCTGAGCCCGCAAAGCGTGCCCGGGACCGATTTTGTCCAGCTCCGGCGCCTCGCGCAGCGGTGAACCATGCATGACCCAGGCGCGGTCGGACAGCAGCGCGTAGGTCGCGATGATCAAGTTGGCGACCGCTTTGTCCAGCCCGGTGTAGCCGAGCTCCTCAATCCACAAGCGGATGTTCTCGACGGAGTAATCGCCGTCGACGCCGTGCTGTCCGGCTGCCTGATCGATGCGGCGCCGCCACTCGGCGGAGACGTTGAGCGGACCGTCGGAGACTTCACCGAGTTCGAGCGGATGCACGATCCGCCTGACCAGTGCCAGCTGCGGCCGGTCGACCACGACTCGCCGCTTGCCCTCCTCCATCGCCTGTGTGATCCAGCCGAGGACGGTCTTCAACTCGCCGATGGTGATCGCCTTGCGGTTCCCGGTCGTGTCGAAGTCCGGGTGTTTCGGGTAAAGGGCGGAGAACAAGCCGTCCGCGAGGGCAAGCCCGTTCTGCTCGAAGCCAGCGCCGGCCAGCAGCCGTGGCGTGTGCCCGGGCTGCAGCGACAGCACGTGTCCCTCATCGCCGACCTGCGCGCCGAGTGTGGACTCTTCGGCTCGCGCGATGCCGTAGACCTGCATCAGGGACGCCGTGAGCTGGGATTCGAGGGTGTCGGCCTGGGCTTGCAGTTGGTGGCGGATCTTTACCCTGTTGTCTGCGGACATTTCCCCGGCGTAGTCGTCGAGCCGGTTGCGCTCGAGCAGATACTGGATCTTGAGCAGCCGTCCCAGCTGGTTGACCTTCTGCGTGGACAGGAAGTGCGGGACCCAGGTGATCGTGGCGCCGGTGAAGCCCTCGCGTCGAAGCCGGTTCACGCGGGCGATGTCGTCACTCGGCGGGTGGCCGTGCTGGTCGAAGGGGTAGTCGAGGATGATCCGGATCCGCCCGGGCACGCTGGGACCGAACTGCACGTCCGGCAGGTCCTGGCTGTCGCGGATGTTGGCGAACACGAATTCCGCGGTTCGGCGTGTCCCCTTCCACACGACCTCGCGTTCGCAGACGAAGTTCTCGACATCGCGAATGCCGAGCTTCTGCCACAGCTGTCGTTTGGTCCAGATCCGTCGGGCGCCGATCGAGTCCTGCTCGCCGACGGCGTCCAGCAACGGCTCGATGTCCAAATCGGACAGTTGCAGGCGGAACACCGGGTCCTCGTCCCCTTCGGACCGCAGCTCACCGAATTCCGCAGCCAGCTCACGCATCCGGGTGACCACCATGGTCCCGGGAGCAACGGTACGCGAGCGGATGGAGCCGTGGTTCAGGGCCGCCAGCCGTGCTCCGGTCAACCGTGCCAAAGCGGACACGTCCGGTGCCAACGCAGCCAGCATCAAGGTTTTGACGAAACGATCGTCGGCGATGAACCGGGGGTCACTCTCACTGCCGTACTTGGCCAGCAGGTTCGCGCGTACTTTCGTATGGAGTCGCTGTGCTGCCGCCGAATCCTGCCGCAAGCGCTCGGTGAAGGCTTCCCCGGTGCCGTCGGCGAGAACGTCCCACAGGTCACCCAGCGGGATCAGCTCGCCGAGTTTCATGTCGGCGCGGCGCCGGTACAGCATTTCCTGCAGAAGCTTGAGGCCGGTGCGTTCACGCTGGAGCGCACCGGACAGCGCGACGAGCACGTTGAGCAGCGCAGGTGAGAGCGGGTAGACGGCGCGGAAGTCCGTCCAGTCGGCACCGGTGGCGCCGTTGGCGTCCAGCAACACATCGCGCACAGCCGAGTTCGTGGACTCGATGGCGGCGAAAGCGTCTTCCAACGTGGTCTTCGCCTGCGGTGTCTTCGGTTTGAGAACCCGTTCCTTGATGATCGCCGGCAGGTTGCGGTCTTCCAGCGACACGATGTCGAACCGCTCGGCCAGGTACTGCACCTGCGCCTCGAGGTTCTTCACGTCCGCGCCGGTGACGTCCTCACCGACGAGCTTGGACAGATCCCGCTGCCGGGAGATGAACGAGACGATCGGCAACGCGCGGTCGGCGTTGCCGGACTCGATCAGCTTGACGAGCTTGCTGACCTGCGTGTTGACGAACTCCTGGTCGGCCATGTGAGCCTGCAACCACAGGATCAGCTCGTCAAGGAAGAGGATCAGCCCGTCGTAGCCGAGACCGCGGGCGTGGCGGCTGATCACCGACAGGCCGTCCTCCAGCGGAAGGAACGCCTCGGCATCGCCCGTGGCACCGCGGCTGTACGCCGACATCGGTCCGGACAGCAGCGCCGAGACCAAAGCCTCGCGCACAGGATCGCCGGCGGGAGCGCTGAACGCCTGATCAAGTTTGGCGGACGTCCACGCCCGGACGGTGGAGCCCTCGATGACGTCCAGATCGTCGAGGTCGTCTTCCGCGGCTGCTGGCGCTTCGCTGCCCAGCCATTCGGCAAACCTCGCGTCGTCGGCGAGGAACTCCCGCTGTCCCCTGGCGTTGTCGAGCATCGCATCGGCACGGTAGACGGCTGGAGTGCCGTGCTGAGGGTGCAGACGACGGACGGTGCTGACGTATCCACCGAGGATCGCCGAGTCGATGTCGGTGGCGCCGACCAGGTGGTAGGGCACCATCAGGAACTTCTTGCCGCGCAACCAGTCGTCATGCTCAGCGATCACCGGCTGCAGCCCGGCCTTGGCGCGGGCGACCGGTTCGTTGTTGAGGACCGCGTGCAGCACGGTCAGGAAGTGGCTCTTACCGGAACCGAACGAGCCATGCAGGTAGGCGGCATGGGAAGCACCGTCTCGAACGGCGGCTCGCACGATCGACAGCGCCTTGCCGAACGCCTGCCGGAGCTGATCGGTCACCACGTACTCAGCGACGCGGGCGTCGGTCTCGACAAAACCCTTGGTGAGGTCGATCTTGAAGTCGCCGGCGTGGACGGATTCCGGGATGTCGATGACGTCCCGCAGGTAGATCTCGGGGCCGCTCACTACTGATCACCCTTTACGCTGCTGGTGCGGCGCCCGCGGCGCGGAGCCGTGGGACGCCATGTGGTCAGGTCCTGCATCGCCAGCTGATGCTTGGTCAGCTGCTCGTCGAGGAACGCCTGGTATTCCTCGGCCGGCACGCCGCCCCACTCTGCGTCGTACTCGCCGTGCCACTGCTTGACCCACGGCATGACCTCGGCGAGCCCGGCCAGCAACGGCTTCAGGCGTTCGGCTTCCCAACCGGCTTCCTGAGTGCGGTCGTTGATGACGTTGACCAGGGCCTGCGCTTGGTCTTTGTGATCCCAACCAGCCCAGCCGAGCAGCAGCGTCGGGTCACCGTCGGGACTCGCCTCGAGGTAGGAGATGAAGCGTTCCTTGGGCACGTCAAGCTTTCCGCGCTGAGACCAGTAGCTGGTCTTGCGGAAATCCGCGGAGGTGTACTTCGGCGGCACCGGGATGTCGAGACGCTCGCCTGTCCTGTCTTCTTCGCGCTGCTGTTCCCAGACCTTCTCCCACTGCGCGCGCTTGCGCAGCCCGGGGTCCTTATAGCGCATCGCGGCGAGGAACGGCACGTGCTCGCTGGCGATGATCTTTTCCAGAACCTGAGCCAGCGTGAGGTCGCGCTTGCTGAGATGGTCGGTGGCATAGAGCTGCGCGACCGACTGCATGTCTGCGTCGTCCCGGAACGCGTCGGCGAGCTGGCTGATCGTCAGTACCCGTGGCTGTTCAAACCCGTCCCGCAGGCTGTACCAGAGGCTGCGTCGCTCACAGCGGTCGAGCAGCCAGGTTTCGAGGGCTTCCGCTTCCTTCTTTTCCCAGGGCTGCGTTGCCCAGCGACGCTTGCACTCCGGACGCTCGATCAGTGCAATGTCGCGCCGCTGCTCGATAATGTCAATCCGGGCTTGGACGATCTGCTGGTACCACTCGGGCCAGTGCGCCGGGATTTCGGTGATGGGGGTCGAACCGTGGCGTTCGAACCAGGCGGTCTCGATCTCGCCTGCGGCGGCCTTGCGAGCCAATACGATCTCAAAGGCCCGCTCGCCAAGGCGCATTTCGGGAACGGTGTCACGGTCGGCGGCGATGACACGCGCGAGGTCGGCGGCCGTCAGCAGTTCATAGAGACCGTAGGTGTACCAGTCGAGTTCTTCCTGCAGCGCTATCAGCTGACTACGAACGTACTTGTGCTCGGCACAAGTCATGTCGAGTCGCTTGCGCGACGGCACTTCGCTACCACATAACACGCCCGGCTCTAGCGCCGTGAGCCGCCGCGCGAGCGAATCCAAGCTGCGGCCGAATTCGAGCGGCAGGGTACCTGGAAGCGGTAAATCCTGCAGTTTGGTGCCCGTGAACTCGTATCGCTCTTCCCAGTCTTCGTCCTGAAGTCCGCGTCCGAGCCCACTGCCACCCTTCCCTTGGCTCACCTGCTTAAGCCAGAAGCACGCCGTCGACGAGTTCAATACACCCAGCAGCGCCAGGTGATCGTCCTCGCTTGCTCGCTCCGGCAACTTGATCACTGGCGCAGACCGGTTGAAGACTTTGCCACCTCGGTCAAGTACGAAGTGGTTATGAGTAGCCACAAACGCAAATGCGATGGACAGCGGCACTCGGTAGCGCCTTTCGAAAAACATCGAGTACTCAAACCAGGATAGGCCGCGCTGAAGCTGGGTACTGCCGTAGGCAACACGATTCCGCAGGATTGCTCGATGTGGCCAGAGGAAGGTTTCAAGTGGTCTCGTTGCCTGCGGTTGCAGTGTCGCAGCGTCGTATGGCCAGAGCGACATGACTGGATCTGTGATCCGATAATCGCGCGTCACTTCACCCTCTACGATCGGCCGCAGATGTGCCGCATCAACGCCACTCCGTCGTAACGCACCGTCCCCGACCATATAGGCATTGTCCTCGCGCGTGACAGTGCCAAAACCGATCTCAGCCACTCGGTCTTCAAGTGTAGCTCTCGTCATGCGGTTAAGAACTTCAAGGAGACCACCGGCGCCTCCACCCGAAAGTGACCACGGATGTTGGCCGAAAACCTGACGGTCAGAATCTTCGACTGAGACCCATTCAGACTCACTGCCCGGCTTGTCAATCTGCTCGACAATCGCCGACCAGATCAGCCCATCTGAGGGTTCTGCTGGCTGACTCGGTTCACCTCGAACTCCGAGAACGGCCCTGACTGGGTCGTTCTGACGGTAGGGGTGGTTGCGGCCGACGAGGATTACTGTCGGCGTTCCGTGCCCAGGAATGTAAGCGCCGGAGGTGTCGATGATGTGACTCAATTGCACGGTCTTGAAGAAGTTCTCGATAAGCTTCTTCCCGAACTCGCGTTTCATGAACGAGTTTGCGGTGATCTGGCCGACGAAACCAGCGCTTCGGTCGTTGCCATCGCGGCGGATCGCGAGCTGGAAGAGGCGCTGGGCAAAGGGCACCGACAACGCGTAGGTGCCGGAGCAGGCGTCATAGCCTTCACGGTAGTTCTGATTTTCTCGCTTATCCTTGACCGTGATGTAGGGAGGATTGCCGACGACGGCGTGGTAAGAGGCACGGCCTAGGAGGTCGCACGAGTCTATGAACTCGGCGACGTCCTCGGTGGCGTATGTGTGCGGCTTTTCGGACGGGAACAGCTCGCCCTGGATACCCGGTGCTCCCCGGCCGTGCATCAGCGAGTCGCCAGCTGCGACGTTGATCGGGAACGTTGGGGCAGCGGCCAAGCGCGTTTCACCCGCAGCGCGAAGTGCAGTCACCAGTAGGCGAAATCGGGCAATAGACACCGCGAACGGGTTCTTGTCGCAGCCGTGCACCGACTCCAGCGAGCGCTTGATCAGCTCCCAATCATTGGTTCCAGGCTCAGCGATCCGCCAACTGGCAAGCAATCGGCGAAAGATGCCCAGCAGGAAGTGGCCCGACCCGCAGGCCGGGTCGATCGTCCGCAGGTCCTTAAGACCGAACTCTTCGACAGCAGGCTCCAGCGTCAGGTCGAGGATAAACTCCTCGACGAACTCCGGTGTCTGCAGCAACGCATAGGTCTTGCGAGCATGCTCAGAAAGATCTTGGTAGAGGTCACCGAGAAACCGAGTGTCCCACTCGGGATCGGTGAAGTCGTAGCGGAGCTCTTCGTCGGGGCGCCGCCAGAACTTAAGCAGCGTCGTCGCAGCCTCGTACGATGGTGTGATCTCCCACAGCGGGTTGTGTCGCTTGTCGATGAGCCCGGCAGCTGTGGGGTGAGTGTCGGCGAGGTGGTCGAATGCCGCAATCAGCCAGTCCCGGTCGTTGTGCCCCGTGAACTTGCGGTTGTATGCCTCGTGGTGCTCCTCCGCTTCCCTGAGCCGCTCGCCAGGGCCGGAGATGAACGGACGCTCAATGAGCCCGTTGTCCTCACAGAACCGCACGAACACCGTACCGAGTACCCATGCGGCCGCAACCTGGGTAACACGGGCGTCGAGCCACGACTCGTAGGTAGCAGCGGTGCGTTTCTTCTCGAAGGCGTCGTCGTATTCAGTCCGCAGCGCGTTGGCGAACTTGGGCTCCTCACCGGCGCGCTCCCGGAGGTCATCCTCAAGCAGCAGTACCTGACGTTGCAGGTCCTTCACCAGCTGCTTGCCGTCCACCGCGTGCCTTGCCGTCGTCACCAGTCGCCCTTGTCCTTCACTCACGCCGCACCATCCGTGGTGTGGAGCTCTTCGAGGAACGCGCGATCGAGCACCACACGTTCGCTGTCGGTCAGTACTTCGACGATCTTGCCGTCCAGCTGCGGTGTGTCGAGCGCCGACTCCCCCGGGCACAGCAGCCACAGGCCGTGCGGCGCCTCGTCGGGCCGGCGGGCCGCGTTCTGCAGCTCCGTCAGCAAGGCGTGGCCACCTTCGTCGAAGTAGCGTGCGACCATGCCCGCATGGTGCAGGAACAGCACCATGCCGGGCTCGCGCACCGAGTCGCCGATGCGGGATCGCACCCGGTCCCAGGTCGCCCGCACATAGGACGCCAGGCCAGGCGAGATGACGCCGGTCTCGCTGAACCGGGCGTCCAGTTTGCCGACTTTCGCCCAATCCTGTCCGCGCTCGGTGACCAGCGCCCGGAATGCCGCCACGAACTCACGGTCGACATCGATCGACCGCACCGGATACCGGGCGGCGATGCCCTCCGGAGTACCAGGCAGGTAAGCCCCTCTCAGGGTGAGAGCGAGGAATCCGCCACGCTCGATCGCCGCAGTGAGCTTCCGCGCCAGAACCTCATGGGGATCCGCGCCGGCAGCCCGCCAGTGTCCGTGTCCGCTGAGCGCTGACGCAGAGGCGGAAAAGCGCGGCTGCTCGAGCGGCGGCGGCCGGAACACCTTGTCCGACGTGTCGTAGTTCAGCGGAAAGCCGGCAGCGTGCAAAGCGTCTTCGAGTTCGACGTGAGTGAGCCGCTCGTTCACGTCGAGGGCCGGGAATCGGGCCCGGACCTTGGCGATCAGGTCGGGCTGGGTGATGCCGCGGTCACGCACGCCAGCCGCGGCCTGTGAGATCCGGAGCGCGCGCACCAGGTCCAGCTCACGCGGATACAGCTCCAGCCGCGGGGAGGCCGCCGCGTGCTCGGACATCACCGACGCCAGCTCGACGAGCAGGGTGTCTGCCAGCGGCTGCAGGCCCTCCGGTGCAGGCACCGCGCGCAACTCGCGTACGACGACCCCCCGGCCGGGCAGTGGCTCCCGCCCCACCAAATCGTCGGCGCGGACACCGAGAGCGAAGGCGTAGTCTGCCATCTCCGGGGCACTCGGGTCTTGGGAGCCCGGCAGCGACTCCAGCGCGATCAGCACCCGCTGCCCACGCCGCTGCACCGCCAGTCGCGGGCCGCTACCTTCGACGTCGTCGGTGTGCAGGCCGGCCCAAACCTCGGTCTCGACCGCGGCGCGCACGATCGCCATCGCCCGCGCCATGGTGCGTTCCGCATCGTCGTCGCCAGCGCCGTGCCGGGTACGCAGCGCGGCGGCCAGGGCTTGGACGGTAACGACCCGGCCGGCCTCGGCCACGGCGTCGACGAGCTCATTGCGGATCGTGGTCAGCCACGGCGCGGCCGCCCACTCCTTCGTCGCGGCGTTGAGGTGCCGCGACACCGACGGCTGCGAGATTTTGAGGCGCTTGGCGACCGCGCCTTGCGAGGCCCACGGCTCCAGCGGCTCGCCACCGTCAGGCAGACCGAGCGTCAACCGGATGACGTCGGCCTTCTTCGACCCCCGGCGTGTTTGCGCAGGTGACAGCAGTGCGGCCAGGTCCTCGATGGTCTGGTGGTCCTCGTCGGCCGTATGCGCGGCTGCGGACTCCACAGCATGCAGGAGCTGCTTGGACCACTGCTTGTGCCGACGGTTGAGCTCCTTGCGGACGACCGCGCCCGCGCCGCGTGCCTTGGCGATCAGGTGCAGCGGAACATCGAGCAGTTGGCCCACGGTGGTGGCCTCGAAGCCCTGGGCCACCGACACCGCGCGCGGTGTCAGGCCGGCCAGCTCGAGCGCAGTGTCCAGCTTGGCGGCGGCCGCGTGGGCGTCACGAGTGGCCTCTAGTGACCCGTTTTCCAGCCCGACCGTGGCCTGCGTGGTGGGTGGGGCGGCGGTGTCGGCATCGACGAACACCGCGCGCCACTGGTCCTCCATCTGCCGGTACGTGTCGAAGCGTTGGTCGACATCGCGATGGAAAGCACGCAGGAAGAACTCGGTGAGACCGTCCCGAAGAGCCGGGTCGAACAGGTCCGACGCGATCGTCGGCGTCTCGTCGTTCGTGGTCTGCGGATTATTCATGCCGTCGCCCCAAACCGGGCGCTGACCAGTGGCCATCTCGTGCAAGGTCAACGCTGCCGCGTATCGCTCGGCGTGGTCGTCGAAGGCAGGGCGCCGGACGGAGCCGAGGAACGGGTCGAGGTAGCCGCGAGTACCCGCGTGGACGTCACGATCGGAGGCGTCCGCGAGCGAGAAGTCGAACAGCATCAGCTGGGTGGACCGGTCAGCCCGCCGATATACCCCGAAGTTGTCCGGCTTGAGGTCCCGGTGCCGTACGCCCTTTCCGGCGAGGTGATCGAGGGCGGTGAACAGGTCTTTGCCGTAGCGGTCGAGGTTGTGGTAGCTGAGCTTGCCTTCGGCGCGCAGCAGCGCACCAAGCGTCGAACCGGATACGTCCTCACCACCGGCGAACTCGAGATCGAGCACGGTCCGGCCGGCGAGCTCGCGAGGACCGTCGAGCAAGCGGACGATCACGCCACCGCCGACTTGGCCCAGCGCCGCTGCCTCGGCACGCAGTCGAGCCGCCTTGGCGTCGTCCAGCGCGACCTTGAAGACGCGCCGCTCGCGGTGCGGCTTGCCGTCCTCGTCCTCAATGTCCCGTTTGACGAGCAGGGCTCGGGCCGTGGCGCCGGTGCCGAGGACCCGTTCGACTTCCCAGTCGCGATCGACCATCTGTCCGGGCGAGGCGGTGAGGGGGTCCACCAGCGTGGTGGCCTCTTCGACGGGAGCGGTGTCTTTCGCGGCAGCATCCAGGCGTGCCAGGAACGCCTCGGCCGAATCGAGCCGGTCTGCGACGTCGGCGCGGGTCGCGTCGAAGATCAGCGCGTCGAGGGGGTCGGAAACGACGTCGGAGACAGCGTAGGGGTGCAGGCCCTTGTCGGTGGCCAGCCGTTCGATCAGTCCACTGCGCTGGGTAGCAGGAGGCTGACCGGTCGTGACGAAGTAGGCGATTGCGCCAAGCCCGAAGACGTCGAGGTCAACAGGGTCAGCGAACGGTGTGTCGACCTCCGGCGCGAGGTACACCTCAGCGGAGTTCGAAACGTGCTCACCCGGCAGCGAGGTGTTTCCGATCGAGGAGAAACCGGTGGTGTCGAAGTCGCGTGCCGCCGCCTGCCAGTCGATGATCCGCATGACGGGGCGAGACCCATCATCTTTGGCCGACACATACACCGAGCGGGCGGCCAGCGCACGGTGGTAGAGCGAGCGGCTATGCGCATAGCGGACGGCTTCGGCGAGCTGGCGCACCATGTCGAGGCGAACATCGGCATCGAGGTGCTCACCATGGACCGCGAGGTACGAATCCAGCCGAAGATCGTCCGCACGATGGTGGAACAGGATCGCCGGTCCGCCCCCGTGGTCGCGAATCTGTACCGCCTGGGCGATACCGCGGTGGGTGATGCCTTGCAGTACCTGATACTCGCGGCGTGCCGCGCGTTCCACCGACTGCTGTCGTTCTTCACTCGCCTGCAGGGCAGTGAGGTAGATCCTCACCCTGCCCTCTTCGCGGACGATCCCCTTTCGCTCGGCAAGGCGGTCTTCCCAGGTGGGGCCCGCGTCGAGCAACTCCGAGTCGAGTGTCCAGTCGTCACCGAAGCGCAGATGCGCCGTTGATGCGCGGATACCGATCTCTTCGAGGAGCTTTTCCAGAACCGACGAGAAGGCCGGCGTGATCCGCTGCGAGTCCTGCTGGGGCGGACGGGACAGGAGGTCTCGCCACAGTTCCGGCAGACCATGAGGGACGCCGTCGCGACCGAAAACCTTGGTGTTCTGAACTTCATCCAGCTCGGACCGCAAGTCCGGTGCTGACAGGAACACAGCGGGTTCCACGCGTGGAACCCGCTGGCTGATCTGCAGCCGCTTCGCGGCCCACTCCAGCCTGCCCTTGAGCTCCTTGGACTTGAGGTCGGTGAGATGCAGAGGGTTGCGGAGGATGCGCGGCCGACGGGAGCCTTCTTGGAAGAACCGCCAGGTCTCGCCGTTGTTCACGACCCGCCCAGGGTGTCCTTTGAGCTCGACCAGGTACAGACCGCCAGGGACCGCGATCAGCAGGTCGCATTCGTTGACCCGGCCTGAGGCCCCCGTGAACGAGAAGGTCGCCCACGCGCGGTAAGGCTCTGCGTTGGGCATGAGCCTGCGTACGTGATCAAGCCCGTCTTGCTCCCACGGGTAGGGCGATGTCCGCTCCTGGAACCAGCGCTTCCGCTGCGATGAAGGTCCAGGTTTGGGTACAGATGGTCCACCGCCCGACACACAGCCTCCCCTTTTGCTGATCAACCGACCGCCGACGATCCTAAGTGCCTACGCCAGGTGGGTGCTGCACCCTACGAGGTCAGGCAGTCGATAGTCACTCACTCGCTATCGAGTCGACGTCACACTCCGTTACGTTACAACCTCCTCGTAATTCGTAACGGTTAGGTCAGGAGACTGACAGTGGGTGAGCAGCTCCGTCAGCGCCCCGGCCCGGCGTCCTGCACCCTCGAGAGCACTGGAGCGCCCTCATCTGCGTTGAGCAACATCCTGCTTCCCAACACGGCCCGGCCTCCGTCCGTGGCGGCAGGGGCTGCGCAAGACTTCTTGACTATGCCGGAGTCCCTCCACTGCAGACTTGTCCAATAGCTCCGGCTTAGGTTCGGACAACAAACAGACTCGCTGGCCGGGTCAGCTCACCCGACGGAAAGCATCAATTTCAAGCCGCGTTTTCTCGTGAATCAGTAATAGTATGCGGTGCGAACGGTGACAATCGTAGCGTGGCATACTTCAATTTAACCGCCCGCGCTCGACTTCTGCATCGTCGAACATGCAGGTGGCCCCGCGGCTCGGGCCTGCACTCTCACTCTCGACAACCGCATGTAAGGTCACCTGGCGTGTCCTTCTTGCGCCGCAAGCTCAAACGAATCGATCCCACTCGCTTGTTCGATGCCGCCACGCTGCCGAATAGAAGCGCCCCGGCGGCGGTCCCCCCAGGAACTCGCGACATCACGCTTGCGGCACCGAAATCGGTATCCGCGTTGCTGGCACTCCTCTCCCCTGACGACGACAAATTGAGTGCCGTGATCGCCGGTCACGAGGCAGCAGTGACCGACACTCTTCGCTGGCTCGACGAGAAGGCCGCATTCGCCCGCTCCGGGCCGGCGATGCTCGATTGCCAAGGACTCAACACGATGGTGGTCCCGCACTTCAGCAGCTCTGGTCGGCAACCACACATTCACGCCCACGTCCTGGTCGAACCCACCGTCACGGGCCTGGACGGCCGTGCCTACCCGGTGGACTGGGGCACGCTCGACCAGGCACTCGCTGTGGCGTCGCCGCTGTACATGGGCGCGCTGCGACGCAACCTCGTTGATTCACTGGGGGTGAGCTGGAACTCCGAACACCACGAGAGCAAGTGGCAGATTGACGGCATACCCGAGGCGTTGTTGTCCGGCTGGCCGGACACGACCTGCACCTTGCGTGCCATTCCGCAAACTCTCGTAGTTCGTCAGTACTAGCACGCCACTCCGAGGAGCGGTGAATCACTGGGGGCAACATGATCGATCCACGTAGCGAAGCGGTGCTGATCCGCGACCGCCAGACCGGTGTCTTCAAGGACAAAACCCGGAGCGTGGCGCGATACGAGTTTCAGCCTGCGAGTCAACGAATCCGAATCACCTTCAGCGGCCAAGGCAAGGTCTTCCCGTATGGGCCGGATCGCGTGCAGGTCCTGCGCAATGCAGTACGGCGCATAGTGACCGGCGAAGACCGGGTCGAGGTAGACGGAAGTCTGTGGGAGAGCGCGATCGAAACCGTCACGTTCTCCGGAGTCCACGGCGCATGGTGTCGGGTCTTCTATCGAACTCGCGCTGGAGAGTCGTACCGGACCTACCCCGCCGCTCAGGTCCGCGTCATCACGTCGGGAACTGCCATACCGATCGTCAACGACGTGCTGAACTATTGGCGCAAGATCGTGTCCCGCCTCGACCCCGCTGATCCCTTGCGATCAGCGTACGACCGGCTCGCCTTTGTCCACCCGGAGAGTGTGCTCAGTTCATACCTGACGGGGGCACCGATAGCGTCGCGGCCACTGGATACAACCCCGATCTTCCCGTTCCGTTGCAATCTCAGCCAACGCGAGGCCGTCGAGAACGCCCTGAGCAGGTCGATCTCGGTCATCGAGGGGCCACCGGGTACCGGGAAAACCGAGACGATCCTCAACCTGATCGCCAACATCACCGCCGTCCAGAACAAGACTGTAGGCATCGTCTCGTTCGGCAACGCCGCCGTCGACAACGTTCGTGACAAACTCGACGAGCTCGGGTTCGGACACATACTCGGCAACCTCGGCCGCAAACAGAAGCGAGAGGAATTCTTCACGCGGCAGCCGACCCGCAACGCGACAGTCTCACAGTTCGTGTCCGGTGCCCCGCAGCCCCCTGACCCGAGACAGCTGACAGATCTGGACCGACGACTGCGTGAGCTGCAGGAACACGAGCGCGTTCGCGCAGACCGGCGTCAGGCACTCGACGCTCACCGTCTCGAACTACAGCACTTCGAACGTCATCTCGAGCAGGTGCAGCTTCCTGATCTGGAAAAACTGCCACTACTGAGGAAGTCCGCCGACCGGATCATCGGCTACCTGGCCGAGAGTCAACTTGAACTGGCGGGCTCACGTCCACGACTACTACGGCGGATCAGCAACTACTTCAAGTACGGGTCGCTGCGGACACTCGACCCAGCCGACACCGATGTGGTACTCCGCCTGCAACTGGAGTACTACACCAAACGAATCGCCGAGTTGGAACACGAGGTCGAGCTTGTCGACGGCCGACTGCAACGAGCCGCCTTCGAGCAAATCGCTCAGGACCACCAACGGTTGTCCATCCAGCTCCTCCACTCAGCACTCGCCGATCGCTACCGAAAGCTGGCCCGTACCAACTACAACGCGGACTCATATCGAGACGGGCGCACGTTCGCGACCTTCATCGAGGACTACCCCGCGTTGTTGAGCACATGTCATTCACTGCGGGCCAGCATCTCCGACGGATACCTGCTCGACTACCTCATCATCGATGAGGCTTCTCAGGTCAATCTCCTGCTGGCCGGCCTGGCGATGTCGTGCGCCCGCAACGTCATCGTGGTCGGTGACCAAAAGCAGCTTCCGCCCATCCCTGTCGAAGCCGCAACCGACCTCACGCCGCCGATGCCGGCTTATGACTGCCGACACCACAACCTCTTGTCCTCGTTATCGGAGCAGTACGGCACAGAACTGCCGAGCGCACTGCTACGTGAGCATTACCGATGCGATCCCGCCATCATCGGGTTCTGCAACAAGAAGTTCTACGAGGGTGAACTGATCCCGTACACCACCAGTGGCGCCGAGCAGTCGATGATCGTGGTACGCACCGTCGAAGGCAACCACATGCGCCGCCACCACACGGGAGGTCGCTCGAACCAGCGCGAGGTCGATGTCATCAGCCAAGAGGTGATCCCGAATCACTGCCAGGGCTTCACAGACGCCGACATAGGGGTCACCACGCCGTACCGTCTGCAGGCCGACAAGACCACCGACGTGCTCGACCAGATCCAGGCAGACACGGTTCATCGATTTCAGGGCCGCCAAAAGCAGGTGGTCATTCTGACCACCGTCCTGGACGAGACCTGGCGCGGCCGCACCGGCCTGCCGTTCGTCGACGATCCACAGATGATCAATGTCGCGGTGTCGCGGGCGGTCCGGCGGTTCATCCTCGTCACGAACCACGACCTGATGCCCACCAGTCGTCACATCCAGGACTTGGTCGGCTATATCCGTTATCACAACCCCGGCGGCGAAGTCGTCGACAGCACCGTGGTCTCTGTTTTCGACCTGCTCTACAAAGCCTACTCACAGCGATTACGACCACTGGCCGCACGACTCAGGAAGGAACGCAAGTACCTGTCGGAAGACATCATCTGGACCGTGCTGCATGACATCTTCGCTGAGCGGCGGTACGAGCACCTGACGGCCGTTCCCCAGATGCTTCTGAAGAATCTGTTGCCCAGCATTGATCGACTTACCTCCGCTCAAGCCGCTTACGTGAAAAACCGGGCATCGCTCGACTTCGTGGTGTACAACCGGGTGACCAACCAACCGCTGCTGGCCATCGAGGTCGACGGGTTCGCCTTCCACGAGAACAAGCCGGCCCAGTTGGCGCGGGACGCACTCAAGAACGAGATCTTGCGCGTCTACGACCTGCCATTGTTGCGGCTACCGACCACCGGCAGCGGCGAACGGCAACGAGTTCTCGACGCACTCGCCAATGCTGAATCCCACTGGGCACGTCAGCCGACGCGCGAATGAACTGCGGAACTTTCATCTGACCAAAGAGGCCGCCTCGCGCGAGGTAGCCGCGGGTATGACCCACGACTACAGGTGAACCTGCCAGGAAGACTTCAAGGGAACCTTTCGTCGACTCTCAGCGCGGAGCCGCCGCACGGTTCCTGCTGATGGAAGCCGCCTTCCTCGCGAGTTGCCCTGCTGGTATGTGATCATGTGCCCGTCAACGGTTCCGGGGAGGGAACTTCGATGTCATCACGTCGTCCGACACCTGAGCAGGACGCGGCTGTGGAGGCGTTCCGCAGTGGCACGGATCTGGTGCTGCAGGCCGGTGCGGGAACGGGTAAGACCACCACGCTGACCATGCTCGGCGCGGCGACGCGCCGGCAAGGCCAGTACCTGGCGTTCAACAAGGCGATCGCGCAGGAAGCGAGGCGAAAGTTCCAGAGCAACGTGCGCTGCTCGACCGCGCACAGCCTGGCGTTCAAAGCGATCGGGCACCAGTTCGCCGAGCGGATGGATCGGCCTCGGATGGCCACGGTGAAGCTGGCACAGCTGCTGGGCATCAGGATGAACGTCACCATCGGCGCCCGGAAGCTGCAGCCTTCGACATTGTGCTCGATCGCCCGAGACACCGTGACGCAGTACTGCTACTCCGCCGACGATGTCCTCAACCGGCTGCACGTCCCCTGGCCCAAGGGCATCACCGACGAGAACGAGCACGACCAGCTGGTGGAGATCGTGCTGCCGCTGGCCGGCCGGATGTGGGCCGACCTGCAAACCCCCGACCGCGGCAAGGTCCCGTTCAAACACGACCACTACCTGAAGATGTGGGCACTGACCCGCCCCCGCATCAACGGCGAATTCCTGCTCTTGGACGAAGCCCAGGACACCAACCCCGTCGTCGAGCAGGTATTCCTCGACCAAGGCGCACACGCCCAGCTGGTCATGGTCGGCGACTCCGCCCAAGCCATCTACGGCTGGCGCGGCGCCCGCGACGTCATGACCGGCTTCCGCGCTCAGCAGCTCGCCCTGTCGCACTCCTTCCGCTTCGGCCCCGCGATCGCGGCCGAGGCGAACCGATGGCTCGCGATCGCCGGCGCACCGATCCGCCTCACCGGCTCCCCGCACGTCGACAGCGAACTCGCTCCGGTCACGGCACCGAAAGCGATCCTGTGCCGGACCAATGGCGGCGCGATCGCCGAACTCCTCACCCAGCTCGGCGAAGGCCGCCAGGTCGCGCTCGCCGGCCGCGCAGCCGAACTCCGCAAACTCGCCGAAGCCGCCCGCGATCTGCAGGCCGGGAAGCGCACCACCCACCGCGACCTGCTGCTGTTCTCCACCTGGGGAGAAGTCCAGGAATACGTCGAATGGGACTCCGACGGCCGCGACCTGCTCCCGTTCGTCGACGTCATCGACGAACACGGCGTCGATGTCGTCCTCCAAACCCTGGCCCAGCTCAGTGCCGAAACCCACGCTGAGGTCACGGTCTCCACCGCGCACGCCGCCAAAGGCCGCGAATGGCCCACCGTCCGGATCGCCGACGACTTCCCCGAGCCCGACGACCCCGAAGACACCGAACTCGGCGGCGACCCCATGCCCGGGAAGATCGAACCCGCCGAAGCCCGGCTCGCCTACGTCGCCGTCACCCGCGCCCAGCACCGACTCGACCTCGGCAGCCTCTCCTGGATCAACCAACACCCTGACGGCAACCCCACCCAGTCGTAGGCACCAACGCCAAGGACGGCCCTGCCTGGACCGCAACCGTCATTTGCCGGCGAGTGCGCAGACACGCGGCCGGATCGCGTGAAACGAAACAGCGGTGACCACCGACGGAGTGTTCATGATCCAGCGAGCACGTTTCGGGGGCGCGACAGGATGACTGCGACGCATGCCGAGGTCGCGGGTCCCGCGTGGTGCGAGCCAGGCCTGGACCTGGGAGGAGGCCGCTACCCTCTTTCGGTCGAGTCATCGGTGATGGGCATGGTCGACACGTTGGTGCCCGGCGTCTCGACGCTGACCAGGTTGGTGCGCTACTACTCCCTCTACTGGGCGCTAGCGGATATCGCGGGGCGGAGAGGTTGGGACGCCGAGCAGTGTCGGACGGTCCTGCGACGTTCTGAGGTCGCGTTGGCGCTCGCCTCACGCGGCAATGAGATCGCCGCGCACGGCGGCGACCGAGTCGCATCGCTGCTGGATGCCGGCAAGATCGACGAACTCACCGAACTCGGCCGAGGCTCCTATTCGCCTCGGGCCTGGGGCTTCTGGTCGCAGTACAACGGACCCAGTGCCGTCATGGGAACAGTAGCGGTCGAGAACGGCGCATTACGTCCTGGTCGTCGCGACTGTCCACTTGCCGTGCGGCAGATGTACGCACCTCTGCTCGAGACTGCGGCCGATCGTCCGATTCGGCCGGAGGAAGCCGTCGACCTGGCCGGACTCTCCATGGACGCGACCGGGACCGCCGATCTGGAACCACTGCGAGAGCTCTTCACCGCAACCCGTAATGGACTCCACCTCGCCGCTGATTGGACGGGAGACGACCGGACCCGGCGCTCGACGCTGCGGATCCTCGCCAGATCCGCACAACTCGAGCCGACAGCTTCCACCTGGACGGACGCGTTGTACCTCAGCGTCGCTTACGGCGGCCGAATCAGAACCGACCCGGTGCTGAGCGGCGAGGAACGAGCATCGGCTTGGCAGGGGACCCTTCTCCGGAGACTGTCCGTCGGTGCCTGGCGGCGACTCTGGGCCGATCTGGTCAGTGAGGTCCGTGAGAACGGCTCGGCGACGAAGAATGACCTGCACGAGTGGATCTCGGCGGAGGCGACCGCGGTGACCGTGCAGGACTTTGTCGCAAGCTGGCCTGCTCTGGTCGATGACGAGAACGAACCGAGCCCAGCCGAGCAACAACTATGGGCGGAACATCCGCCGGTCCTGGCAGATCTCGCCGTGTTGCTGGCCGGTGGACGGCGTAAAGAGCAGCTCACCGGGCGCAGCCGCGCCGCCTTTCTCGGCCGATATCCCGAGCGGAAGCAGTTCCTCGATCCGAATTGGGTGGCGAACCGGCACCACGAGCACGCAAGTGGAACCATGGCCGAGCTCGCTCGTTCCTTCGTCGACGACATGCTCGCGCAATCCCGACGAGTCGCGCTGCGCAAGCTCAAGTTCGACACCCATGGCCGTATGAAGCTGTTCACCAAGTTGCACGAGCGGAATGGCCGGTACTACGCGGTCGGTGCGGAGGGCGCGGGCAATGTCGGACTACGGGTCGAGCAGCTCGAGTTCATGGCCGGGCAACTGGGATTCACCGAGCCAAGCGGCGACAGCCTCGTGATCACACCGCTGGCCGAGTCATTGCTGGACCTGCACACATGAGCCAGACCAACTTTCGGTTCCATTCGCCACTGTCCCTCCTGCACGAATGGGAAGGCCGCACAGACGGTGCGCCGTTGCGCGAGGTTCTCGTCACCGGCTTCACTCTTGATCTCGTCTTCTTCGAACGCCATTGCGTCTCCATCGCACGCTCACTCGGTGCCAGGATCACGGTGCTCGGCGACGCAGCCCAAGCCGTCCACGAAGCCGTCGACGTGCGGCACGCGGGCCGGAACTATCAACACGGTCAGGTGAACTGTGGTGGAGCGTTTCACCCGAAACTCGTCGTCCTTGCCGGCGACGACGACGTCTGGGTAGCCATCGGATCGGGCAACCCGACCATGTCCGGCTGGGGCCACAACCACGAGTTGTGGCTCGTGATCCGGGCTTCCCGCCGGACGGGGCCACGGGCTCTGCATGACCTCGGGGCGTGGCTCGCCGACCTGCCACGAGTCGTTGACATGCCGTCTTGGATCGGCGACACCGTGGCGCTCATCGCGGACTGGATCACGCCGTCCGAGATGGACGACTCTCTGCCGGGAGTCCGGGTTCTCGGCAACCTCCGACGCTCGCTGATCGACCAGCTTCCGGCTGGCCCCGTGGATTCGCTGCGGATGACCGCGCCGTTCTTCGACGCGCGTGCCCGCGCGGTAGGGGCGCTGATCGGGAGAATGCGCCCTGACGAACTCTCCATAGCGCTCCAGGAAAGCCTTTCCCAGTACTGCGGTAAAGCCCTGATCGAGGCCACGTCCTCCGTGCCACGAACCGGTTTCTCTTTCCTCGACGAGAACCGAACCCGGCATGGCAAACTCGTGGAATGGAGGGTCGGCGGTACGACGACGGCCATGACCGGCAGCGCGAACCTCAGCGCCGCGGCACTGCTCACCACCACGGTGGACGGTGGCAACTGCGAACTCGTGACCATGGCCCCGATCCCCACATCGCTCCTGCCCTGGGAAGCACCAGTGGACCGGTCCACGCTCAGCCAAAAGAACACGATCCCTGCCGACCTGCGCGCCGACCCCACCGTGACGCTCGTCGTCCTGGGCGCGCGACGAGTCCAGCACACGATCACCGTCGAGCTGATCACCACCACCCACAAGCCGATCACCCTTGAATCATCCCCCAACGGCTCCCCCGACACGTGGACGGCCTTGCATGTCTTCACCCCTGACCGTTCCCCCCTCCAGAGGGTGCAATTCATCGCGCCGGAACAGCTCGGTGGTGCCGTTCGTGCCAAGACCCGAGTGGGAGACCGGCAAGTTGTCTCACCGGTCGTCTTCCTCACCGATACGGTTCGGTGCCGCCCTCGCACCGACACTTCCGACCAGCCTCGGATCACCTTCGTCGGCGACGACGACACTGTTCTCACCGACAAGGTCCTGGCAGGCCGGTTCAACGCCGACCTGCTGCGACTCCTCGGTCACGTGCAGGAACACAAGGCGGCCACTGCCACGGCCCCCCTTCGCACGGCGGCAGTCACGGCATCTGCTTCGGACTCCGACGATCGTTGGGGCATCTGGCTGGAATCCGTGGAACGCAGCTTGGGCCCCCACCTCACGGGTGTGCTTTTCCCCGGCGCTCTCGTCGGTCCCGCTACCATGGCAACCGAGTGGGCGGTCGGCCCCGAAGCCAACGATTCGGAGATCACCGAGGGAGAGTCCGACGAGACGATCGAGGATCTGGCCGATACCCCAGCCGAGCCTCGCCGCACCGCGCCGGACATCCCCACGTCGCAGAGGAGTCAGTATCGAGCCTGGGCGCGCCGATGGACGAAGGCGGCGACGGCCGTTCCCCGACCTCCCTTGGAACTGCGCATGCTCGTCGCCCGCACCTACTTGGTGCTCCTCGCCGCGTCAGTCTGGGGCAGGGACGAAAGCTGGAGACCCGAACTCCGCGACCTCACGTGCTCACTTGTTCCCGATGCCGACGAACAGTCGAGCATCCCCGGTCAGGCACTGGACTTTCTGAGCTCGCTGATGTCCGCATGCTTGGCCCTTTTGCTTCAGGACGCCACACTGCACGGTGGCGGCGAATACGACGTCATCGCGAAATCGGCTTGGGCGGGTACGGCAGAGCTGGTGGCCTACGCAGACCCGGAGCTCGCGGACGAATACCTTTACGCTCCGGACAAGCCCTATGCACGGGTTCCCACGTGGAGCGAGGTGAAGGGCGTGATCGACCTCGCCGCGACCACGGCCGACGATCCATATGCGGAAGATCGTGCCGCGCTGGAGCAAGAGGACCTACCCGCCGAACTGCTCGACGGCGTATGGGTCATCGACGGCACGTTCCGCAACCCGCGACGTGTCGCGGCCAGAGCCGCGACTCTCGTCCGTACACCGTCCGCGGTACTCGCACGGAACGAGCACAAAACCACCGTGATCCTGCGAGAAGGCAAAATGCTTGCCATAGCCGAGTCCACCGCACGCCGATGGCGCGTCTACGAACTGGCCCCCATGAGCACCCCGTTCTCCATGCTGGCCGGCGACGAGGGCTTTCCGCAGGGAGGAAAGGCCTATCCCCTTGAGCCAGTACCGGCGCGGATCCACGCACTGGCCGAGTCCTTGAGCGTCGACCATCAGCAGCTCGTGACGGCGCTGCAGGCATACTGACCGGGTACCGCCAGGGGCGGCAGCACAGCAGGTAGCTGCTGCGTCACTACCCCAGAGCTGGGCAAATACCGGAGTTGAACCGTCACGGGTTCACACTGCGGGTTCAACTCACCAGGGTTCGGTCTCATGGCCCATGATGGAGACATACGTCAGGTGACGCGGACGGGGGCGCTGCTTTCGTCGGTGTCGTCTGGTACCTCTGTGATCATGTTCGTTCATGGGGGGTCGGTCGCCGAGGCCGCCGACGCGATCGAGGCGTCGGTGGCGCAGTTCGTCAAGACGGCCGAGGACCGGTTCGCGATGCTGTATCGGCGGCCACTGAGCGAGTCCGAGCGGTCGAGCTGGGAGAACAGTTGGCCGGCGCTGCTGCGCACGCTCACCGAAGCAGGGCTCGGCGATCTGCGGCTGTTCTTCGAGTACGAACTGCCGGGCAGTGGGCAGCGAGTCGACGCCCTGCTGCTGGGTTCCCGCGGCGACGGCGGAGTGACCGCGGTCGTGATCGAGCTGAAGCAGTGGACGGAGCTGGACTCGACCACAGCGCTGTTCACCTGGGTCCGCCGCGTCAAATATCTGCACCCGAGCCGCCAGGCCGCGGGATACCGGACCTACCTCGACGATTGGATCGACGAACCCCAGCTTCGGCTGGAGACGCGAGCCGTCGCCTTTCTCCACGACGCCGGCAGCGACGTGGTGGGCCCACTGCGTGAGGCGGTGGCGAACAGCCCGGGCAGCAGCGACGTGTCACTCCTCGGGCGCGACGACGTCCGGCCGGCGCCCAGTCCGCCGGGACTCGCCGAGCTGTTCGGCGCCAACGACCTTCTGGCACCCGAGGACGTCCAGGTCCAGAGTTTTCTGACGGCCCGCCATCAGCCGTCGGGTGGGCTGCTCACACGTGTCAACGATGTGGTGAAGCGTAAGCCGGTCTTCCGCCTGGTCGGCGCTCAGCAGAACGCCTACCTGGAGGTACTGGACGCGGTGCGCCGTGCCCGGTCGGAGCCTCGTAAGCAGTTGATCGTGGTGTCCGGAGGCCCGGGAACCGGCAAGACGGTGATCGCGATCCGACTGGTGGCCGACATCCGTAGCGTCGTCGGCGACAAGGTCTACGGGTGCTATTTCACCCCGTCCGGGACCCTGCACCACCAGCTCAAACGCGCGATCACCACTCCCGGCGCAGACGGACTGGTCGGCCACGTCGACAACTTCGTCAGGCACGCGGGCAACGCCGTGGTGCCGATCGTCGACGAAGCACAGCGGTTGCGCCGGAACCAACGGCAGGTCGAACGGATGCTCGCCCGCACGAGGGTGTGCGTCCTGTTCCTCGACGAACGTCAGATCGTCCGGCCAGGCGAAGGCTTCACCACCACCGAACTGGAACACCAGGCGGCCCAGGCCGGTGCCGAGGTCACACACGTAAAGCTGGCCAGCCAGTTCCGGTGCAACGGTTCCCAGCAATACCTGGGATGGCTCGAGCAGCTGCTTTACGGCGAGGCGACGCCATGGACACCGTCGGACTACGACCTGGCGGTCTCCCCCACACCCGCCGTCCTCAGCGACTGGGTCGATCACCACACCCGTGCCGGGCACACCGCCCGCATCACCGCGGGCTTCTGCTGGCCCTGGACCAAAAACCCTGGCAAGGACGGCAAGCTTGCCACGGACGTCACACTCCCGTGGGGTTCGCCTCGGCCGGACTGGGCGATGCCTTGGAACGCCCTGCGAGAACTCCAGGACAACGAAGGGCCTGTCCCGAAGACCCACTTCTGGGCGACCGACGACGGTGGTGCTCGCCAGGTCGGCTGCATCTACACCGCGCAGGGCCTGGAATACGACTACGGCGCCGTCATCCTCGGTCCCGACCTCGTCCGTCGCGGCAACCGCTGGGTCGCCGTCCTCGAAGCGAACGAAGATCCGGTCATCCCGAAGGACATCGACCCTGACCACTACCTGCGGCTGGCGACGAACACCTACTGGGTCCTCGCCACCCGGGCGAGCCTCGGCTGTCGCCTCTACTCCGTCGACCCGAAGACTCAGAAGTTCTTGACGAGCCTGGTTCCCCCATCGGAGGGCACTTCCTGATCACGCCACTTTTGTCGGTGTCCGCCGCTACTCTCCGGATCATGAACGACAGGCAGTTGGTACTGCAGCCCCGCGGCCGCGCCCAGCTCAACGGCCCCGCGAACTTCGCTCGATCCGTCCGCCGCGGCGTACTCCTCGCCGACCTCGCGGACGTCCTGGGCACCGACCTGGCCGCGCTCACCGCTCTGTACCCGGACGGCGTGGTCAAACTGTGGGGCTCCACGCCGACAACGTCGAACAGCAACGCGAAAGCGGTCGCGCTTCGAGAACGCACAGCCGGCGATCGTGTGCTCTTCTACGCGGATAAGACGTTCATCGCCGAAGCCACCATCAAGCATCTTCTCCACAACCGTTCAGTCGCGGAGAGGGTTTGGGGAACGGACGACGAAGGTCATACGTGGGAACACATCATGGCTCTCGGCGACGTCCGTGAATTCCAGCATCCGATCCCCGCTGAACAGATTCTGTCCCCGCTGGGCATGACGCTCCCCTTGAGAAGCCTCACGCTCGTATCGGCCGAGAAACACGGCTCGGTGGCCGACCTCGTGGCGAACAGCGAAGCCCGGCGGCCCCGGCACTGGATCTTGCAGTGCAACCCTGAGAAATGGGACGTGTGGTCGTGGCGGGAGCGACAGGCCGAGACTTCGACTACCTGGACCGTCGACCGGCACCTCGACGACCTTCACATCGGCGACAGCTTCGCGCTGTGGGTCTCAGGTCCTGGCGGAGGCGTCTGCGCACTCGGCACCCTCATTTCGGAGCCCTACCCGACCAGCGATTTCGACGAGTACTGGGTCCGTCGTCCGGAGCGGCGCCAGGTGATCGACGTGCGGTTGGAGCGCTTCCTGTTCGACCGGCCGATCACCAGACAGCAGCTGGTGTCGGATCCGGCTTTCGCCGGCGCGCTGATCATCCGGATGCCCGGCACCGCGAACCCGATCCCGCTGGAGCCCGGTGAATGGGCTTCGCTCGAGCTGCGAGCGGGGAACGCGAGCCGACCGGTGAGCACCGAGCCGGCCAAGACCGTGGTGACCTCGCGCCCGGTCGGCAGCATCCCCGAGGCGACAACGGCGAACAACCATTCGGGTCCCCGCGAGATTGGCTTCCCTGAAGCGAAGCTGGTGAAGCAGTACGAGGGCTTCGTGGACAACGAGCTGCGCTGCCTCAGCGCGCTGCTGCCCTCCGGTGAGCGGCTTGTCTGCGACCTCTTCGACCCGGCGGCGAACACGCTCATCGAAGCCAAAGCCTCCAACAGTCGGCAGGACGTCCGCATGGCGCTTGGGCAACTGCTGGACTATCACCACCACATCAAGCCCGATGCCGAACTGGCGGTGCTTCTCCCGGACCGTCCAGCGCCGAGCATCATCGAGGTCCTCCATGCACACGGCGTGACCCTTATCCACCCCGACGAACAGGGCTTTCGCAGCGTCGTACCCGAGAAATGACGGAGCCACCGCCTCTGGCCAGCTGCACGACACGCAAACGAACACCGGGAGGAAACACCCAGTCTCGGCGATCAGCCATGGGTGCACCTATTCGGCTCACGGGGTGGGAGATACGCCGCTTCGTCAACCGGCCACAGCAAGCACACGCCGGCTTCAGTTCCTAGGCGGTCTGGCAAGGTCGTACGACACTCGGGCCGGAAGACCGGCGATAGCGTCGTAGCAACGCAGGCAAAGCACTCCGCCCGGACCGGCTGACGAACGGCCGCACTTCGAGCACATCTTGACCTCGACGGCGAGATCCTGCGAGGTGTGCGGATTGGCGCACGCGGTTGTGCGTGGTGCACGACCGCCTCGCCGAGCCCGGGTGTCAGGCTCGTACTCGCCGAGTGTCCCTGTCAGTTCGCGGAACAACTCAAGATCAGAGTGCGGTATGAGGCGGACATTGCCTCTCAAATCGCGGATGGGAACGATCTCCCGGGCTGGGACCATGCCGGCTACATCGTCGACAGTCAGCCCTCCCCAAGGCTCGGGGATGGGATGAAACCGCCCGCACGGTCGTTTCGGCTTTTTGCCGGTCGTGACAGGGCAAGTGTCCATGTTGGCGATGGTGCAGCGCGTCGCGACCAATCGACGCGGGCCGATCGCGGTGGCCGCACGCCGCGGCGGCATCGAACTCCATGGGCGCGGGTTGCTGCCGACGCTCGGCACCTCGAAGAACCACGGCGACGGGCGGTCGGAATCAAGAAACCACACCGGCAGCCAGCCCCCATGAAACGACTTCGTCGTGCGGGCTTTCACCGACCTGGTTTGGATCGACGAGCGCTGTACCTCGATGCCGGTACGCCGAGGGCCTTCGATGGCGACGTCGAGGATCGTGCCGTGCCCGGTGCTGCGCTCCTGCGTGACGTTGAAACCGGCATCTTCCGCGGCACGTTGCCAATAGTCCTTCTGATAGCGGTGCTCATCCGATTCGTGTTCGACCGCGTGCTCGGCGGCACAGTCGCTTCCCGGGAAGTGCACAGCCCAGTAGCGATCACGGATCTTCTTGATGTACATCGCCGCACCGTCGTCGCCACCACCGTCGCGACCCTCTCGCTCCAAAGCCTGCTGACACAGCAGAATTCGATCCTTACGGCCGATTTGCCCGTGCAATGAGGAGATCAGCGCGAAATCCGCAGCGTTCAGCTTCGCGAGGTCGAGAAGTCGTTCCTCTTCGCAACCTTGGGTGTACCGAACGAGCGTCGACATGCGTGGACCTCCCTCAGCTGACTGACCAGCATAAACCGGACGGCCTCTGGTTCCACTCCGCTCGGCCTGCCAATCGCCGGGCGCAGCAACCGACGCACAGCTGAAATCCGCAGGTGAACGAACCCCCGCGACCTGCCGGTACACCGGGCGTCGGCACCCGTTTTGCCGACATCTCGACGCTGATGTCCGACGGCACCGCAGCGGGGCTGGTCAAGCGGCACGCCGACTTCGTGATCGAGAACTGTCGTACCTCAGCGCCCTCTCCCCCATCAGGGAGCGGCTCATCTGTGATACGGCCCCTCAACCCTGCGCCGAACTGGCAGTCCTGCTCCGTGGCCGAACCCGCATCCAGCGTCATCGAGGCACTTCGAGCGCAGAACGTGGCCTTGATGTACCCGGGCGATGACAAATTTCGCGACGACCGCGCGCGAACCGGCGGGTCATCTCCGGGCTGGCCACGAACTCCTGTACCTTGATCGCCATACAGCCGCCTGGCTTCCACGGGTTCGCCCGCGGACATGCCACACATGTATGGGAGTTCCGTCGTGTCGTCGTTCCTGCTTTCCAGGTCCGCGCAGAGCGTTCTGCAGCTCGCCGCGGGTGACACCCTCGCCGATCAGCTCACCGCCCAGTTCGTCGTCAAGTACGGTTTCCGCCCGTCCGTCTCCGAGCAGCGCTCCTGGCGGTTGAGCCTGCCGGCGCTCGCGCAGGAGCTCGTGGAGTGCGGACTGGGCGAGGTCGAGATGCTCGTCGAGTATCAACTGCCGCTGTCCAGCCTCCGCGCCGATGTCGTGCTCGCCGGCGTCCATCCCGGGACCGGCAGGTCGTCCTACGTCGTCGTGGAGCTCAAACAGTGGAGCAGTGCGACCGTCGAGGAGGACGAACCCCGGCTGTGCACCGTGCCGGGAGCCAAGCGCGCGTTGCTGCACCCGGTCTCCCAGGTCGAGCAGTACTGCGAGTACCTCGTCGACTTCACCCGTGTGCTGCACGGCAGCCCTGACGACGTCGTCGGTGTCGCCTACCTGCACAACGCCGACGACGCGGGGGTCGCGTCGCTGCTCGAGCTGCCGCCCCGGCAGTACGGGCAGATGTTCACCGCGTCGAACCGCTCCGCGCTGCGGACGTTCCTGAACACCCGCCTGGCCCCCAAGCCCGGTGTCCAGGCCGCCGAAGACCTCGCGAACAGCAGGATCGCGCCGAGCAGGCAGCTGATGGCGGTCGCCGCCGACGAAATCAAGCACCAGCGCAGCTTCGTACTGCTCGACGAGCAGCAGGTCGCCTACCTCATGGTCCTGCGAGCGGTCCGGCGTGCCCACGACGCCGACAGCAAAGAAGTCATCATCGTCAACGGTGGCCCGGGTTCCGGCAAGAGCGTCATCGCGCTCGAACTTCTCGGCGAGCTCTTCCGGAACGGCTACAGCGCGATCCACGCGACCGGGTCGAAGTCGTTCACCACCACCCTGCGCAAGGTCGCGGGCAAAGGCACCACCCGGGTGCAGAAGCTATTCCAGTACTTCAATAGTTTCTCCCAGGCGGGACACAACAACCTGACGGTCCTGATCAACGACGAAGCCCACCGCATTCGCGAGACCTCCAACAACCGCTACACCCCGGCCGCGAAGCGCAGCACCAAGCCCCAGGTCGAAGAACTCATCGACGCCGCCCGCGTACCCGTCTTCCTACTCGACGAGCATCAGGTTGTCCGGCCCGGCGAACTCGGCTCCTACGACGAAATCCGGGCCAAGGCCGAGGAGAAGGGCCTCACGGTCCGGCGGATCGATCTCGACGGTCAGTTCCGCTGCGGCGGCAGCCGCACCTACGAACAGTGGGTCCTGGACCTGCTGGGCCTCTCCGGCAACCCTCCCGCCTCGTGGCAGAGCGACGACCGATTCGAACTGGCCGTCGCCGACAGCCCGGCCGCCCTCGAAGCCCACCTCGCCACGAAACTCGACCAAGGCTTCGGCGCGCGTATGACCGCCGGTTTCTGCTGGCCCTGGAGCGACGCCCACCCCAGCGATGGCCTGGTCGACGACGTCGTCATCGGATCCTGGAAACGTCCTTGGAACGTCAAGGGCGACCGCGGGGTCAACGGCGCGCCCCCCTCCCAGCTGTGGGCGACCGATCCCGCCGGCTTCGGCCAGGTCGGCTGCATCTACACCGCACAAGGCTTCGAATACGACTGGAACGGCGTGCTCTTCGGCCCCGACCTGGTCTGGCGAACTGACCACTGGGTAGCCGACCCCTCCGCCAGCAAGGACACCGTCGTCGCCCGCGCCAAGGCGGATGAATTCGAGCGGCTCATCAAACACACCTACAAAGTGCTGCTGACCCGCGGCATGCAGGGAACAGTCCTGTACTCGACCGACCCCGAAACGCAAGCCCTGTTCAACACACTGGTCGGCGTCTGAAGCCTCGATGACCCTCGCGAACCCCAGCGCGGACAGTCATCGAACGCCACCGGCCCGGTACGCGCCACAGTACGCGCGCTGGTGAGCGACACGACGACGTCTGTGCCGCGGTTCGCCACCCACGAAAGGAAGCCCATGTGGGCTTGGTTCGTCGGCGGCTATGCGGTGCTCATCGCGGTCCTCATCGCGTATTCAGCACACGTCGCCATTTCCTGTCACGACAAACAGCGTCGTGCCGACGCGTTCAAGGTCCTCAAACTCCTATGGGTCACCGCAACCGGCACCACTGGCATTGCACTCACTGCGCTACGCCTACACGAAGCCGGCATCCTTCCATGAGCCGAACTACGTGTTGTCTAAAGTCGCCTGCGACGAGTGAAAGACTTGCCGCAGAGGACAACTGCGCCAATGAACCTCAGCCCCAGCTAGGCGAGCACCTGAACGTGGCCGATGGCGTATCACGACCACAGGACCTAGCCATATGCCACGCGAGGGTACCGAGCGGGGTGGTCCCGGCGGGAAGCTGCCCAAGAGACAGGTAGCTGCGTTCTCCCGACGCGTCCGGAGCTGGTCCCGGGTGAATCACATCGTCGTACCGGTCCCTGGAGGTCGTTTTCGCGCGGGCTGGATTGGTCTCGGCGCAAGGCTATTGCCTGCGCGATTCAGCCATGTTCTCTTATGGCCATTGGAGCATGCCCTCGTCGTTGACCGTAGGATGCTTTTCGCCGTAGGGAAGTTCGGCTTGACGGGCGTAGGCGTCCAGTCGTTCAGCGATCTCGGCGAGCATCTCGGTCACGCTTCCCCAGTGCGTCGCGCTGAAACCGTCACCAGGCGCCAACGTCATGACCATGCCGTGGTCGGTCCCGGCACGCAGATCCACGCACAGGGTGGTGCCGGTGATATCACGACAGATCGGCACAAGCGCGGTGCAGAACGGGCCTCCGTCATCGCCTGCCTGGTTCTGATGTACCTGGCCTGGGCCGCAGCATGTCGGGTCCGTGGCGGCGGACTCCGACATCCGCCGGTATTCCTCGCGAACTCGTCGTACCGCGAGGGGAACGAAAGCGGGCGGCACCAGGTCCCCAGCTCGTTGGTCGTAGCGATCGACGATGCCGTCCATGAGCGTCCACCAGCCGACGAGGTCATCGGGGAGCGCGAGTCCGACGAGGCGCTGAAGCTCCCGGATATCGCCGGTGGGGCCGGGAGGCCGGATCTCGCGGGCGGTGGCCGGGGCGTGTTCCCGCAGCAGGTTCATGATCTGCTGCCACAGCTGGTTCACCGGTGCGGTCACGAATACCCACCTTCTCGTCGTTACGTCCGGGGCTCTGCGCAGGTGAGATGCGCCCGGTATGCCGGGCGCATCTCACCTGGTCATGAATCCAGCGTGCCCGATTCTAGGGCGTGATCGGAACCCAGAAGCGTTCCTGGTCGTTCGGGTCCAGGACCTTGTTCCACTGCGGAATCAGGCGGTCCACGTCGAGGATCCGGTGGGTTTGATTGAAGGAGCGCAAGCGGTTGCCGGCTTCCGAATTGTGTTGCCTGTTCACCCAGCGCACGGCGAATTCGTCTCGGTACTTGTTCGGATCGAAAATGCCTCCGGGGTCGCGCCACCCAGCGGCTCCCTCGTAGGTGGAGGCGTAGGCGTACTCGTCACAGTCGAAATCGGGCCCCTCCTCGGGCAGCGGAGCGGGCATCCCCGGCCGGCGGCAGGCGGCTAGCGCCGTCGCGTTGTTGCGATCGAGCACGATGTCATGACCCTTGGACCTGGTCACCCGGTGCAGCGAGTCGGCATGCAGCGGCGACCCACCGAGCAGTCTCTTGCCCGCCTTCGGAGGCCAGGAGGCGCCGGGGTTGGCGCGCGCGTCATCGACGAATTTGGCGTGGCGGGACACTTTGGGATCGCTCTTCGAGTAGCCGAGGCCGGGCACGGCGCGGTCGAAGATGCTGCCTTGCTTGTCCCACAGGTAGTCGGCGCTATCGAAACGCAGCCCACCCTCATAGCTCTTCTTGCTGGGGTCGGTGTTCACGCCGGGGAAGTCGAAGTCGTACTCGAAGTGAAAGACTCCCTGGGCGATCTGTTCCCCGTACTGCGGACCGGGAGGCTGCCCTTCAGAGAAGAGCTCGTAGTGGGCTTTCGGGTCCAGGCCCCATCCGATGAAGCTCTTGTCATGCCGCTCCAGGCCGGGATTGGGGTAGCAGGCCTGGGAGTTGCCGAGCCCGATGTTGACCCGGTACTCACCGGCGCACTTGACCGCGATCTCCATCTCGCTGCGCGGGTCAAGGAAGATCCCGTTGGGTTCGAGCACCTCCGCGGTGAAACGGAAGTCAGCGAAGCGTCGCGTGGCGTGCCCGGGATAGGGGCCGATCTTCCCGTACCCGATGATCGTGTTCTGGATGGTCGCCGTACTGGTCAGGCCGGTGGTGACGTCGTAGTACGAGATCGGGAACAGAAACTTCTGACAGTAGGAGAACCTGTTCTTGATCCAGCCGATCGGCCGGGCAGCGTCGTCGTTCGCCCGGCAGTCCGGGTACTCGATGTACCGGAAGGGATTCTCAGGCTTGGCACCGTTGTCGAACTCGGCGCTGTCCACGATGTAGCCGGGATCCTCGGTCTCGGCGGTCCGCCTGCTCGACCTGTCGACATCCTCAGCATCCGGTTTCAACCCGAGAGCGTCCAGGTCGCCGTCCCGCTTGAGCACCTCCGTCACCTTAGCCGGGTTGTTCACAAGCGCCGGATCGGTGATCATGTACGTCAGCAGCCTGGATCTTTCCTCATGCCCCGCTGCCCCCGCACTCGCTGGAATCACACCAGCGAATAACGTCAAAGCAGCCGTTGCGACGAACAAAATCCGTCGCCAACCATGCGGTTTCATACAACTCCAACCCTCAATTTCGAAAGGTTCACAAATCCGCAAAAGGCGGCATTTGCCAGTCGGCTATCATGACAAAACACATCGATCAACTAACTTTTGCGCACGCCGCAGCGATCAGCCCTGATGACACAGCAACGAAGCGCCTCACAGGGGGCTTGCAATACACTCAATCCCGGCCGCCCAGCGCCGGCACAGTCACTAGTTGACCAGCCCACTCGTACGCCGAGCACAGAAATTGATTGCACAAAATGACCCGCCAAGCGGCCACCGGCTTACCGCAGCTCTTACTTGAAGTAGCTGAAATACAAAGTGTTTCGCCCAGCCCCCTAGGTTGAGAACCAACACAGTCTGTCTACCAACCAGAAAGTCTCACTGTCAACAGTTGAAGGTCCGACGACAAAGTAAAACTGAACGCACTACGGATTCCCTTGATCTGGGACCATTGAGAAACGGAAACGTTTCCCGACGGCATCCCATTGGTTCCCGTACGCGTACGTAGATCTGACCGCAGGCATCCCGAAGGTCCAGTGATCGGTTTAGCTATCGCCAGCGGTGAGAGCGAGCAGGTGTCGTCGCCGAGGTTTCGAGCTGGTGGGATGACGGGGTGTCTACTCGAGGACGTGAAAGTCCGGGGCGGCGTTCCACGTTGCCATCGCCGATGCGTCGAGATAGGCGTAGTCGTTGACGCGGATTGCAACGGCCCGCGTTCTCCAAGTGACCGAGCAGGCTCGCTGAAGGTGGAGCCTGGAACTCGGCGAACACCCAGCCCTCGGTTCGTACCGCAACACGCTGCGCCGGCTTGCCCAGCACAGGCCGACCAGCGAGGTCTCTGACGAAGATGTGCAACATGATGTCGCAGCACATCGCCCTGCCGTCCACCCACTCAAGGAGTCGGAGTTCCGCCGGGTCCTTCTCACTGTCCGGTGCGCTGGGCGAGTAGCCGTAAGGCAGCCTGTTGGAGGAATGCCAGTACTCCGGGTGGGAGAACTCTGATTCAAGCCTTCGCCAGCCATCTCCGCCACCACGACCGGCTCGACACGCTCTGCGGTGTACGGACTCAAGACACACAACACAGTCCCCCCAGGGGGAGGAGTGGAACACGCCGAGCCTGCGGCCGCGATCATGATTCAACGAACATCCCCCATCTACCACGAAGCGCACGTTCGTTCGACCACCCGCCCATGCCGATGTCAATTCAGACAAGTCAGGAAGCTTGGCGCACAACGTAATTGCGAGGCGAGACTGGACGAGGTCGCGCGATACTCCCTGGTTGATCACGATGCAGCCCGTTCTGGAGGCCCACGCGACAGGCGGCTTTGCCCTCTGGCCTGTCGCCGAGGTCGAATCGTTCGGGTATATGCCGCTCAGCGGAGAGCTCACGTCCCGCGAGGTCGGTACAGCGTGAAGAGCAGCGCCGGCTGCAACGACATCGACCCTGAGGACGGCGTCAGCCCGCCCCGTCCCGCCGACCCGCTGGGGTCGTCGTTCCTGCACGGCCTGCTCACCTTTGACATCCTCTTCGCGGCCGGCGGCTTGCGGGTGACAGACAGTGCCACGGGCGTGGCGTTCATGCCGGGCTGCTGCAACGGCCTGGAGGACTGGCGCGAGTGGCACCAAGTCCTCGAGGACAACGACCAGGTCTGGTTCGGGCACAGGCCAGATCCGCGCGCCGAACGCCACGGCGCTACCGTCCGGTTGACCGTTGACGCTGAGCAGAGCGCCAGCCCGGTGATCGAGTTGCCTGCCACCGATCTCCGACACCTCCTCGCTGGGGCCGAGCATGACCTCGCAGGCTTCCTCGCGCTGGCAGCCGACTGGGCCTAGAGGAACCTGCCCCGCCATGCCGCCGTCCCGGTCATCGCGGCCCTTGCACGCGCACTCGACCTGCCTGCACCCGCCGCACCGCCCGTCGGAAACCCATGACGCACCGACCCATCCTTGACTCGAAGCGAGATACCGAGGAGCACAAGACCGCGTCGACCGATCTGTCGAACCTCTTGGGAACTGAACAAGCAGCCCCCGCGACCAGCGTGGAATGAGCAACATCCGGCGCGGCGGCGTTTGCGGACGGTTGAGGAGAAAACCGGCGGACACGAGGGCCGCCGCCACAAGAGCCCTTCGACACGCTCCCGATCAGACACCACCCGAACGCCGTATTTACTGTCTACATGACAGTAAATACGGTCAGGGACATGCCGGATGACGACTGGACTCCCCCGCCGGTGCTGCTGGCCGTGGACCTGGTGATCTTCACCTTGCGCGAGTCGGTGCTCCACGTGTTGCTAATCGAACGGGGCATCGAGCCTTTCCAAGGCGCTTGGGCGCTGCCGGGCGGTTTCTTGGGCAACGACCGGGAGGACGTACTCGCCGCAGCCCATCGCGAGCTATGGGAAGAGGCGAATCTTGATGCGTCACAACTGCACTTGGAGCAGTTGGGTGCCTATGGAACCCCAGACCGCGATCCACGCGGCCGTGTCATCTCGGTGGCGTACCTGGCCATCGCTCCCGGTCTCCCGGAACCACTGGCGGGCACTGACGCAGCCCGCGCGGCGTGGACGCCGGTGCCGGACATCCTGCGCGGGCGGGTTCGGCTGGCGTTCGACCACGCCGAGATCCTCGGTGATGGCTTGGAGCGAGCGCGATCGAAGCTCGAACACTCGGCGCTGGCAACGGCTTTCTGCCAGGAGACGTTCACCATCAACGAACTGCAGCAGGTCTACGAGGCCGTGTGGGGCTGCCCGCTCGATCTGCGGAACTTCTACCGGAAGGTCCAGGCCGTCACCGGCTTCATCGTGCCCGCCGGCGCCGAACGCCGCACCGGCAAAGGCCGTCCCGCCCGGCTGTTCAAGGCCGGTGATCGCACGACACTTCACCCGCCACTGGTACGACCCGCCACGGCGACAACACGAGAGGGGAACCCGTGACCGACGACCTGGTGGTGATGCTGACCGCCTTGAATCCCGAGTACGAGGCGGTCCGAAACCGGCTCGAAAACCTGCGACCGGACCGGCACGATCGCGGTACCCGTTTCGAGGTCGGCACCATTCGCGGTACATCGTGCCGCGTCGCGCTCGGCCTCACCGGCAAAGGAAACCACTCTGCCGCGGTGCTGGCCGAACGCGCCATCTCGCACTTCTCCCCTGCCACCCTGATGTTCGTCGGTGTCGCCGGCGCCCTGTGGGGCACTCCGCTCGGTGACGTCGTCTTCGCGACTCACGTCTACGCCTACCACGGCGGCACCAGCGAGGACGATGGCCTCAAGGCCCGCCCCAGGACGTGGGAAACCTCGCACGAGGTGGCCCAGATCGCGCAGCACGTCGCACGTATCGGCGACTGGACGCGAGACGTACCCGACGGCACGAATGCCCATTTCGGCCTCATCGCCGCCGGTGAGATCGTGCAGAACTCGACCATTTCCGCCGAGGCGCGATGGATTCGCGACCACTTCAACGACGCGCTCGCGATCGAGATGGAAGCCGCGGGCGTCGCGCAGGCCGGTCACCTCAACGGCGCCCACGTCGCAATCGTGCGCGGCATCAGTGACCAGGCCGACGGAACGAAGAACTCCGCCGCGGACCGGAACTGGCAACCACGGGCCGCCGCGAACGCCGCGGCGTTCGCGACCCACCTCGCCACCGAGCTACTCAAGGAAGGGGAACACGCCACCATGCGGAACTCGAACGCCTCGGGCGGGCCGCGTACTGTCCACATCAGTGGGACCGGCACGGTCGGGATGCAGGCCGGGACCATCACCGGGAGCACTGTCGTGCAGAACGTCTCCTCCCGCTCCGAGGGCACCCCGGATTTCGCGACCGAGTTGTCGCGCCTGCGCCGTGATCTCGAACGGGAGCACTCGCGCGGACAGCTCGACGACGACATCTACGAAGCCGCCCGCGGTGAACTCGACATCGCGGACAAGGCGATCGCGTCCGACACGCCGGAGGGCAGAAAGACCTTCGTGCTTGCACTCAAGCGGCTCGGCGGGCTGATCGCGGGACTCGTCGGTCCCGCGGCGAAAATCGCCGCGCTCGTGGCCGCGGCGAAGGGATTCCTGTGATCCCACCGAATCAGTCCACGTTCACAGCTGAAACCGGCTCGACGGTCGGGATGCAGGCCGGTGAAATCCACAATTCGACGGTCTATCAGGTCCTACCCGACGCTCCACCCGAGGAAAAGTACAAGGTCGGCGTCGCGTATCTGCAGGACGGCGTCCCGACCCGCGCTCGCAAACTTATCGACGAAGCACGCGCCCACGGATACGACAACGCCGAAGTCAGGTTCCACTGGGTACTCGCGATGCTCAGCAAACGCTCCTACCGCGATCTCACCCCGGAAGAACGACAGCGCCTGGCATCCGAAATACACTGGTGCGCCGACCTCCCAAGCGACGAGTGGACGCGCTCGCTCTCGGCAGTACACGACCTGCTCGACTGCCTCATCGGCACCGACAAAGATCCCGAGCACGCGCTCACGCAGCTGGCCGGCTTGCCGTCACCGCAACGCGAGCAGGTCATCCACCACCTGGACCTAATACTCACCGGCGGCCTGAAAGACCGGTTCTGGGCGGACATCCGTCGACACGCGAAAGAAACACGCACAAGCCACGACCGGCAGAACCGCGTCTGGGCCTACTTCGAGCCATCCCCGATCGGCCCGCGAACCCGACAGCCGACACCCGCCACGAGCACGACACGCGATCGCGTCCGAGCCGGATTCGCCACAGTAGCGGCTGTCCTCGGCGCCGGCTACCTGGCCAAAGCGGTCTTCTTGACCGCACGACCGCTGCCGATAGTGGCGTATCTGGCCGCGCTCGCCCTAGCGTGCTTCGCGATCCGGAGCGGACTCCAATGGCACTACCTCAGCGGACGCCTCGCCGAGCACGAACGGCGATACGCGGGCCGGAGCGGAACCACAGAAACCTCGGACCAGGGCTTTGCCGCCAGCGTGACCCGGCAGTTCGAGTACTACTTCAATCGATACCCACCCAAGGGCATGGATCGCACGCACTGGACGAGGACAACCGCCGGTATCCGATCGTGGTTACGCAACGAGATCGTCGATCTCTACCGCGAAAGCAGAATCCCCGCCGGCCGGGTCAAGTGGCTCGTCCGCTTCCTCGCGCGAGATGTGCGCGACAAGTGGCACAAGGGTGAGCTGTTCGCGTACCGCGAAAGGTACCAGGTCGCCGTCTCCACGAAGATCGTCTGCACACTGTCCACAATGGCCTTTCTCGGCCTCGCCTACTACGCCGTCTCGGCGGCGCTCGAAACCGAGCTCCTGGCCACCGTGGCCGCGACTCTCGTCATGCTCCTCGGAGCGGCGTACGCACTCCGCGGCTGGTCGGACATCATCAGCGAACGCCGACGATTTGCGGAAGACCAGCTCGAACGCGAGCAGGTGCATCAGGCCCGCGAGGGCGAGTATCAGCGCTGGAAAGAAAAACTGGACGCGCTCCGACCATCGGAAACCGAAATGGAAACGTGGCTGACCGCCGACAAGACGATCGTCGTCGAACGGGCACTGCACCACTACCGTCTCGCTTGGCGTGACGTGCTCACCCACGCAGTCCTTCAGACACCGGTCAAGGATAGCAAACACGCGCGCGTCCGCGGTGGCCCGCGACGATACGCGAAGTACGACATCCGCCTCTTCCTCATCACCCTCGACGGCGTACGTGAACTGGGCACCTCGATCGACTTCGAGCACCTGACCTTCACCGACATCGAACGCAACAACTTCCGCTTCGACGCCGTCTCCTCGGTCTACGTAGCGACACCGACCGACCTCAGCTGCGACCTCCAACTCACCCTCACGAACGGCGAACCTCGCGGCATCCACATCACCGACCCCACCGGCGACCAGACCGCCCCCGACGAGAGCCCGCACGTGGTCGCACAGATGAACCTCGACGTCACCGGGTTCACCCACACCCTGCACATCCTGGAAGGCATCGCCGCAGAAGGAAAACGGTGGATCGAGCGCGACCCATACCTCACCAAGCCCGTCGAAGGGCTCGCGGACGAGCTCAACCGTCCCGAACCCGTCGAGCGCTGACGGCGCGAAAGCTCATAATTAGGAGGAACGGGAGACGAAGGCCTGCAGAGGCATAGAAACACCTGGTCAGGAGCTAGTTCGATCTTCCTGACATGGAAGTACTCACTTGCCGACTACAAACACACTCAACTACCAATCACGACTTCAGCCAAAGGCGTGTGGATAGTGAGCAACTCGCCCCTCGGACACCGCTTTAGGTGAGATCTCACCAGTTGCGAGAACCTTCACTCAACACTACCGAGTGAAGGTTTCTTCATTTTCTGGGGCTCCACCACCGCTCTTCGGCGTTTCGACCGGAGTAGACGGCGGGCGCACGACGGATGCCAGAGTCAGACTCGTGGGGTCGCGCGGGATTCGTCCGCTGCTGGAGCGGTGCTCCCGGCAGAAGGCGTACTTTTGCGAACCCACCGAAGCTTTAGGCATGTCCAAACCCGCAACTTGAACTCTGGTTGCCGTGCTCCGCATCGCGGTCGACTCACCCGCCTTGCCGTTGTGGGACGCGGTGCACAGTGGTGAGCAAGTGGTGTTGCTCAGTCGGCTTGCACGAGCGGCTTGGACTTGGCCGGAATCACCAGGGCCAGGAGTCCTGCCACGATGACCATCAGCGCTGACACCAGGTAGCCGACCGAGAAGTCAGTCGTCTCGGCGCCGACGAAGATCGCGACCACGGGCGCGACGGCTGCAAGTCCTAGTGCCGCTCCCAGCTCTTGAGTCGTGCTGATCAAGCCCGCGGCTGCTCCTTGGTCGCCTTCTGGCACTGCGGTGGCGACCGAGTACGCCGGGGTGTACGACAATCCGTTGCCGGCTGCGACGAGGGCCAATCCGGGCAGGATCCCCGCCCAGTAGTTCCCGAAGGCTGTGGCAGTGCTCCCGAGAAGAACCATGCCCACCGCGGCGATTCCCGTACCCAGGACAAGCATGTTCCGCGCACCAAGACGCCAAACCAGCGCGCCCGCACGGGGAGAGACCAGAAGCACGATCGCCGTCACAGGTGCGAAGCCCAAGCCGGTTTGCAGCGGGCCGTATCCCATGGCTCCCTGCATGGTCAACGTGGTGAAGTAGATGGCGGCGGTAGTGGCACCGGCGGTGAGACCTTGGACGACATTGGCGACAAGGACCGGGCGACGCCCGATGAGCCCCCCAGGTAGTACCGGCGCTGGATGCCTTCGCTCGACCACAAACAGCACTGAGACGAGGATGAGCAGGACCACGATTCCCATGACGGTCGCGATGGTGCTGTCCTTGGTCACGCCGGCCAGCAGCAGACTCAAGGCGGCGAGTGACATGGTGAGCAGCATGGCGCCGCGCAAATCCAGCGTCGACGAGCGATTCATCTTTCCGCTGGGGAGGAACCGGAGCGCCACGACGAACACAAGCACCCCGAGAGGCACGTGCAAGAGGAAGATCGCGCGCCAGCCGGCCAGTTCAGTAAGCACACCGCCCAGGAGCTGGCCCGCGATCGCGCCGCCCGCGCTGGCGGCGATCCAGAAGCCGAGCGCTCGGTCGCGCTGCTCGCCTTCTCGGCTCGACGAGGTGAGCAGCGCCATCGCGTTCGGGGAAACCATCGCCGCGCCGATTCCCTGACCGGCACGAGCGGCGAAGAGCTGCCATGCCTCGTCAACCAGGCCACACAGGCCGGACGCCACCGTGAAGACGAGCAGACCGCACAGAAGTAGTCCGCGACGTCCGAACCGGTCTCCCGCCCGGCCCGCGACGATGAGCAGGCTGCCGAAGACGACCGTGTAGGAGACCGCGGTCAGCTGCAGCGTTCCCTGCGGCACGCCCAACTCGCCCTGGATCGACGGCAGCGCCACGTTGACCACGACGACATCCACCATCACGGCGAACTGGGCCGCGCACAACACAGCGAGAAGGGCCGGCCTTCGTAGATTGCCTTCGGCCGCCTTCACGAGCCCGCCCTGGCGACCGGGGCCGGAGCCGACTTGCGACTGTCGACCCAATCCTCGAGCAGGTCAGCCGCGGCCGCGACACCGCGATCGGCTTGGACGTAGCCACTGAGCTGCATCGCCCTTCGCTTGAGTCGGACGTCGGAAAGGGCCACGGTGATCGAGGCGTGCAAGTTCTCGGCGGCGATCCCCGGCAAAGGGACAGGAGCGGCGGCCACACCGACTTCGTACATTCGCCGTGCCCAGAAGGGCTGGTCCACCAGTGCCGGGACCGCGACCTGCGGCACGCCCGCGCGAAGAGCGTCGCCCATGGTTCCCGGGCCGCCGTGGTGAATCACCAGCGCCGAGCGGGGAAACAGCCAGCTGTAGTCCACCTCGTCGATCTGGAACACGTGAGGCGGCAGCCCATCCTCGTGTTCGCCGACGAAGACGAGCCGTCGGCCAGATGCGGTCACGGAATCGATCACCATGCGCAGGAGATCGAAGTTCCGGTGGATCGGCCACATGCTGCCCAAGGTGAGCACCACGGGCGGTGTGCCGGTCTCCACGAATCGCGCCAGGTCACGCGGTGGATGCCACGGGCGGTCCCAGAACCAGAACCCGGTCATGTGGCTGTTCTCTGGCCAATCGCGTACCGGAGGCATGATGCTCGGACTGAACGGGTGGAACAGCGGGTTCTCAACGCCCAGACCGCGCAAGGGCGAGACACGCCCCAACGGCGCGAGCCCGGCTGCCTGTCGGTGGTTGTTCACCGCGCGGCGTGCCCAACGCCATTCCAATTGGGACCGCACCGCGTAGGTGAGCCGGTTGTACGTACTGCCCAGGCGTAACCGCGGCGCGCCGAAAGCAGGGAAAGCTCCCGTCGTGGCATGGGGCCAACCGGACAGACCCGCCCAAGGGGTCTCGTCCCCTGTCATGAGGTGGACCGGCCGGGTCAGGATGGCGTTGACCACGACATCGGCATCCGCTGTCGCGGTCCGGATCGCCGTCACCAGGCCGAGGGGGTCTTCTCGAGGACGCTGGGGCAGGACGTGGAGGGCTCGGCTCAGCCGAACGGCCGATGTGGTGTGCCGGACCTTCTCCGTCAGGTCGGGAGCTCCGAGCGAATCCCACGGTTTTCCTGGCAGGAACTCACTGGGAGCGCCGCCCAGGGGAACATGGTCCAAGGATGCCTCGGCCACGATGTCGGCGTAGTCGGCGGGAGCCGCGACCCGGACCTCGTGGCCGCGGGAACGCAGTTCGTATCCCAGTGTCACGAACGGCTGGACGTCGCCGCGTGAACCCAGAGTGGTCAGAGCTACCCGCATGGCTCCACAACAGCTCATCACGAGGCAGTGGCGCTTGAGAATCACCAGAGCGCATGCGGCCGGGCCGCGGTCCAGCGGCACTCAAGGAGTGCTTGTCACCGTTCGGATCGTGATACCGAACGTCATCCACTTCGTTTTCGGCCTGTCCCCCGACTTCGGCGGAAAGCCGTTCTCCTTGGTACACCATCTCGCCGTCAGATCAGCGTACGAGGTCAACCGGCCGGACAAGATCTACCTGCATTGCAAACACCGGCCGTCCGGCGAGTGGTGGGATCGGAGTCTCCCCTATCTGGAACTGGTGGACCTGGAGCCGCCCACGGCCGTGGCCGGTGTCCCCATCGAGCACGTCGCGCACCGTGCGGACGTGGCGAGACTCGACATCCTGTGTGCGCGAGGAGGGATCTACCTGGATCTGGACGTCCTGTGCGTCCGCCCGTTCACTCCGCTGCTGGATCACCAGGTGGTCCTCGGCGCTCAGGAATCCATCGACCCGGCGACACCCGGCGGCCCGCTTCGACGCGACGGCCTGTGCGCCTCCGTCATCCTGGCCGAGCCCGGCGCCGAGTTCATGCGAACGTGGCGTGATGGCCTCGATCCGGCGAAATCGCTCTGGTCGGGTTTCCGTTCGACCGGCTATGACGAGCATTGGGACGAGTACTCGGTCCGATATCCGGAGATGCTGGCTAATCGTCATCCGGATCTGGTGCACGTGGAGGGACACCGCAGCTTCTTCTGGCCTTCGTGGAACGCCCCAGGGCTGAGCATGCTCTTCGACGAAGGTGACGAGGAATTCCCCGATGCGTACTGCCATCACTTATGGGAGATGAACGCCTGGGAACCGTACCTCAAAGATCTCACCGTCGCGGACCTCAAGCGCGGAAAGACGCCGTTCAGCAGACTCGCCGGACGGTTCCTCGACTGAACCCTTTACAAGGGTGGCGGGGCGCCCACTACCGCCTTGTCTTGCCCACCGTGCTCGGCGACCTGCAGCATGAGGCCCGCGGCGACCCGCAAGATCTCACGTTCCGCATGCGTCAGCTCCGCTTCCAAGGCGTCGGAGAGCCAGCGATTCCCCTCTTGAACGTGGTCATGGAGCGCGGCCCGTCCCCGTTCGGTGATCGAGATCCTCTGCGCACGACGGTCCTGCTCGTCCGGACGACGCGAGACGCAGCCGTCCTCTTCCAGGGAGTTCAGTACACGTGTCAGCGACTGTGGCTGCAGGCCTTCGATCCCCGCCAACGCCGAGACCGTCAGCGAGCCGCTGTGCCGAAGATTCGCCAGAACGGACGCGCCGACCCGCGTCAGGGTCCGGGTGTCGCCGGACTGCTGAGCCCGCAACCTGGACGCGAGCCGGGACACCGCCCAGCGCACCGACTCCGCCACCTCAACCGCCTCACTCACCAAAACACGCTAACACTTCGGACCACTGCACTCCGTGGTCTGTTCACCCCGTCGGGCTGCCGGGCGAAAAGACCACGCATAAGCTTATTATATGCCTTCCAGGACGATCGGCGCCGGGATCCACCGGCCACCCCCGTGGCGAGTGTTCCGCGGTCTGCTCGAACGCGATCTGCTCATCACCCGGAAGCAACTCCTGGGAGTGATGGCCCAGGTCCTGATGCAGCCCTTGCTCATGCTCTTGGTGTTCGGCAAGGTCCTCGGCGCGCTCGGATACACACCGCCCAGTTACACCCGGCTGCTATTACCCGGCCTGATCGCCTTGAACGCGTTCTTCGCCGCGACCCAGAACGCGTCGTTCCCGCTCGCCATGGAATTCACCACCCGGACGATCGAAAACCGGCTTCGCGCGCCGGTGACCATCCCCTGGATCGTCGCCGAACGTGTCGTCGCGGCGAGCGCGCGCGGGATCATCACGGCAGTTCTGATGGCACCGATCGGCGCTTTGCTGCTCGGCGGACTCGACTGGACGGCTTCGGGGCTACCTGTCGCCTTGCTGTTCACCGTGGTCGGCGCGCTGACCGGCGGCGCCGTCGGTGTCACGATCGGCTCGCTCGTGTCTCCCGCGCGTATCGGGATCACCTTCTCGCTGGTGATGCCCCCGCTGCTGTTCACCGGGTCCGCCCAGTTCCCGTTCCCGGAACTCACCGCGGTCCCCTGGTTCCGCGTGCTGTGCACGCTGAATCCGATGACCTACGTGAGCGAGGGGCTCCGTGGCGCCCTCACTCCGGAGATCCCGCATCTTCCCGGCTGGATCTGCGCCGGCGGCCTCGCGATCGCCCTGCTGATCTTCCTGCCCGCAAGCCTGTGGTCATTCAAGCGCCGAGCGATCGTCTGACCCGCCGCATGGGTTACGACGCGAGAGCTTCTTGCCCTCCGAGGCGAGATGACTTCGACAGGTACTAAGCTTATACTTACTACTTGCCGACGTGGGCGCAACGTGGAGTCCGCGGTGACCACCGACTGAACGAAAGTATCTGGTATGCATGCTCACTGAAGCCTTCCGTGACCGGTTCGGCGCCAACGAGTGGCTCGTCGAAGAGATGTACGAACGATTCCTGGCCGATCCCTCCTCCGTGGATAGCGCCTGGCACGAGTTCTTCGCGGACTTCACCCCGGCGAAGCACGAAGTCGTCGAAGAGCCGCCCGTGTCGCAACCGCTCCCGCCACGGCCGCTGTCCGATGTCGACGGAAAGCAGCTCCGCGGCGCGGCGGCGGCGATCGCGAAGAACATGGACGCGTCGCTGTCCGTGCCGACGGCGACGAGCGTGCGTGCCGTGCCGGCGAAGCTGATGGCCGACAACCGCATCGTCATCAACAACCACCTCAAGCGCACGCGCGGCGGCAAGATCTCCTTCACGCACCTCATCGGNGGCTCGATGACCGTCGCGGTCCCGTCCACCCCGGCGAACTACTTCCACCTGCTCCGCCGTCACGCCCTCGACGGAATCCAGCGCCCACTGATCGTCTTCACGCCGAAGCGACTGCTGAGGGATAAGAAGGTCAAGTCCACACTGGACGAGTTCACCGGCACCTCGAAGTTCATGTCGGTCATCGACGACCCCGACATCGACCCCGCGAACGTCCGCAAGGTAGTACTCAGTTCCGGAAAGATGTACTGGGAGCTGGTGGCCGAGCGCGCCAAACGCGAGCAGAACGACGTCGCACTGGTCCGCATCGAGCAGTACTACCCCTTGCCCGACAGGAAGCTTCGGGCTGCCTTGGAACGGTACTCACGGTCCGCCGAAGTCGTTTGGGTGCAGGAGGAGCCCGAGAACCAGGGTGCTTGGCCGTTCTTCGGCCTCCATCTCCCGCGGCGTTTCCCCGATCTGCTCAAGAGGATGGACGTGGTGGCCCGCCGGCCTATGGCGGCACCCTCGGCCGGTTCCAACGCGGTCCACGACATCGAGCAGAAAGCGCTCATAACCCAGGCACTCGGCTGAGGGACAGGGGCGCTTCCGCGAGGAAGCGCCCCTGCTCCTCAGGAACCTCCGTCGACGTGGACGTTTTCCCCGCAGATGTTCCCGTTCGCCGCGGACACGAGGAACGTGATCGTCTTCGCGAGTTCGTCCGGCGTGCTGAACCGGCCGGTGCAGATCCGGGCCTGGAGCCGTTCGAGACGTTCGGGGGTCAGCCAAGCGGTGAGTTCCTCGTTCATCACCCCTCCTGGGGTGACGACGTTCGTGAGGACACCACGCCTGCCGAATTCGACGCCGAGGCTGCGGGCCGCACCGGTCAGCGCGGCCTTCGCGGAAGCGGCGGCGACCTCGAACGGGAAGTCACCCGCCCAGCCACGCTCCGCGCCCAGGGAGGACACGAACACGATCCTTCCCCAACTTCGCTCCACCATGGACGGAATCACTCGTTGCACGGTGAGCAGGACGGCTTCCAGATCGGTGGTGAGCCGACGCTGGATCTCCTCGCGCGGAACGGCTTCGAACGCGGTCTTCGACATCGGCGCGGGCGCGGACATCGCGTTGGCCACGAAGATGTCGATGGCTCCCCACTGAGCCAGGACGGCCGCGATACTGCGGTCGATCGTTTCGGGCTGCCCCAGGTCGTACTCGACGGCGATCGCCTCGCCTCCTTCGGCCCGGATCTGCTCGGCCAGAGCGGCGCCCTTCTCTTCGTTGGTCCGGTAGGTCAAAGCCACCTTCGCACCGTTGCGCGCGAGTTCACGGCAGGTGGAGGCACCGATGCCGACACCCGAACCGCCGGTCACGAAGGCGACCTTGCCGCTGATACCCAGTTCCATCGGGACTCCTTGCTTCGGGGTTTCTTCGGGTTACCAGGTGACTCCGCCGCTCAGATCGACCTCTTGGCCGGTCACGACCCGGTTCTGGGTCGAGGCGAGCATCACCACCATCCGGGCGACATCGGCGGCGTCGACGAGATCACCGAGCGGTGACAGCGCGGCGAATTCCTCGCGGTACTCCGGATACCAGGGTTCGCGCACGTTGCGCGCCGTGCGGGTGAGACCGAGCACGACGACATTGGACAGGATTTCGCCCATCGCTCCGGCGCTGAACGCGAGGGACCTGCTGAAACCGTGCAGCGCCGCCTTCGCGGTCGTGTAGAACTCGAATCCGCGTTTTCCTTGGGCGACCAGGCTGCTGGAGACGTGGACGAATCGCCCCCACTTCGCCTCGCCCATGTGTTCCAGGACCGCACCACTGAGCTCGACAGCGCTTTCAATGTTGTCCCGCAAGGTTTCCCGCCAAGGGAATCGTTCTAGCTTGCCGATGCCGGCGTCCGGTGGCGACATCGGCGACAGCGCGTTGTTGATCAGCACTTGAACCGGGCCACCCCAGTTCAGCACGTCTCCGACGAGGCGGACGCCCGCTCCCGGCTCGTTCATCGCGTAGCGGAAGGACCGCACCGCACCGTCGGTCTCCTCTTCGACCGTTCGAGCCGAACGGTCGTCCGCGTGGTAGGTGAAGGCCACCTGCGCGCCTTCGGCGGCGAAAGCACGCACCAGCTCGCGTCCGATCCCGCCACTTCCTCCGGTGATCAAGACCGTCCGGTCTCGCAGGCCAAGGTCCACTGGTCGGCTTCCTTTCCGCGGTCAGCGCCGGGCGAGGCGCGGATAGTGTTCGAGCGCGTTCTCCCGGAGGACGCGCCCCCGGTCTCCGTCCGCGAGCAGGTCCAGCATGCGCCGGGAGCGACTGCCCGGGACGTGGGGGAAGTCGCTGCTGTACATCACGTGGTTCGAGACGGCGGCAAGATCGGCGACCTCGCGGATCTCCTCGTCTCCGGGTGGAAGATGACCCGGTTCGAGGGTGAACCGGATCCGCTCCGTCACCACGTCCGACGGCGGCCGATCGAGCCACGGGACCTCGCGCCATAAGCTCTTCCAGTCCTTGTCCAGCCGCCACAGCAAGGGATGCAGCCAGGAGAATCCGCACTCGGCCATGGTCACCCGTAGCGTCGGTGTCCGGGCGAACACACCACCGGCGAGCAGGCTCACCAGCTGGTTCTGAGTAGCCAGATGCTGATCGCCCAGTAATTGTTCGACGTACCCGGCTGTGTATCCGGTCCCCGCGGCACTCAAGCCGGTCCGGCCGCCGGCGTGGAAGCACACGACCAGGCCGGCTTCGGCCGCGACATCGAACAGGCGGTGATAGCGCCGGTCTCCCCACCGGTTCTCGATCCGGACCGGAAGGATCACCTGTACGAAACGGTCGTCCTCCGCGACCCGGGTCAGCTCCGCGACCGCGGCGTCGACGTCCAGAAGCGGAAGGACGATCCCGCCGAGGAGCCGGTGGTCCCGGTCGAGGAACCGGTCGCGCTGCCAGTCGTTGACCGCGCGAGCGCACGCGGTCTCGAAATCCGGGTTGCGTGAGAGGTCGAACAACACTGTGCAGGACAGCAGGGCGGCCGCGACCGCGCCCCCGGTCCAGTGCGTGGAAAGCTCGCCAAGAGTGGCCGGCACTCTTGGCGGCGATTCTCCGTCGTCGGGTGCGGGCCGCTCGGCTCGATGTTCCGGCCGGAGCCGGACCGAGCCCTCATCGACGTACTGGCGCCAGTAGTCCGAAAGGCGCTCCCGGATCTCCGAGATGTCACGAGGTGCGACGTGGACGTCGGTGTCGATGGGGTTCACGCCGGCACCGCCTTCTCGCGAGAGCGGTACAGCCCCGCGGCGTTCCGATGGAAGATCTTCTCCCGCAGAGCCTTGGGGAGGCCTCGGAGAGAGTGTTCGGGTGAGTCGAAGTCCCAGTGCGGATAGTCGGAAGCGAACAGGATCCGATCGGCCATCCCGGTGTGCCGGACTGCCGTCACCAGGTCCGCCGTGCGCGTCGGCTCTTCGATCGGTTGGGTGGTGAGCCAGAAGTGCTCGCGGAAGTATTCGGAGGGCGCTCTGGACAGGATCGGAAGATCGCGGTGCCAGGTCCGGTGTAGCTCGTCCATGGACCACATCAGTGGCCCCGCCCAGCTGACGCCGCCCTCGACGAGGACGACCTTCAGATCCGGGAAGCGATCGAACACCCCGCCGAGGATCAGGCTGATGACGACCGCCTGCATCGCCCCGCTGAACTCGACGTGTTCTTCGAGGTAGTAATTCGGCGGACCCGTCAGCGGATAGGTCGCCACGCCGCCACTGTGGACACTCACCGGCAGGCCCGCCGCGCAGGCCGCTTCGTAGATCGGCCAGTAGCGTGATGATCCGAGCTGCAGCTCCGTGCTCGCGGGCGCCAGAACCTGCTGGAAGGCGGGATCGCCCGACCTCGCCTCGATCTCACCCACCGCCAACGACGGTGTTTCGAACGGCACGCAGACCGAACCGACGAACCGGGAATCCCTGGCGAGGAACTTCTCCTCCTGCCAGTCGTTGAGGATCTCGCTCAATGCCGCGGCGAGCTCGGGATACTCGGCGCCGAAGGCGTGGGCGTGCAGCGGAATGAGCACGGCCGAGGTGATCCCGTACCGATCCAGGAGCTGCTCGATCATCAGGTCGACGTCGTTCCCCGGAAAGGAGCCTTCCGGCCAGGAGTCGGCGCGGTAGCCGCTGTTGCGCATCCGCGGGTAAATCGCTCCGGGAACGGGTGGTCGCATCCCGTATCGTTCGAGCCTGATCCGCCAGGTCTCCGGCAGCCTCGCCGCCACCTCGTGCGGCAGGATGAACGGATGCACGTCGGCGTCCACGATTCCCTCAGGCGATGCCTTTTTCACCAGGTTCCCTCCTGCTCGCGGTCGTTCGCATCGGCCCGCCGTGAGGTATCGACGACGACGTCGCCGTCCTCGACGGTCACGACGTAGGAGTCAGCCGTGTACGGGCCAGGGCGGCGACCGGTTTCGGTGTGCACGCGGTAGGTACGGGCCGGCGCGTGCCCCGCGCCGAAGTACGACTGCCCGGTCCGGATGTCGTATTCCCAACCGTGCCACGGACAGGCGATGTACAGCGTCGACTCGTCGACGCTCGCCGGCTTCTCATCGGCCCGCAGTCCCGCGAGGATGTGCCCTTCGCACAACGGAGCCCCCTGGTGCGGGCAGTAGTTCCGGATGGCGAAGAATCGTCCGTCTACTCTGAACACTCCGATCGACTTGCCGTCGATCTCGACGATCTTGCCGTCCCGCTCGCGGAACTCCGAGACCTTGCCGACAACGTGCAGCATCAGCCATCCCCCGTTCCGGCCGGACCGTCGACGATCTCGCACAGCGTGGTGCCCGCCTGCACTGTCTGGCCGACTTGGGCGTTCAAACCCCTGACGGTGCCGTCACGGTGCGCGTGCAGTGGTTGTTCCATCTTCATCGCCTCGAGGACGAGGATGAGATCTCCCTCCGCGACCATTTCCCCTTCCGCCACGGCGACCTTCACCACGGTTGCTTGCATGGGGGAAGCCACCGCCGTGCCGCCTCCGGCGGTTACCGCCCGGCTCGCCGGCACGGCGCGGCGCGGCGATCGTCGTGTGCCGGCAGGCCCGCCGACGGCGATCGCGACCGCGGGCAGCGACACTTCGATCCGTTGCCCCGCGACCTCGACCACGACTGTTTCCCGCATCTCGGCCGGTGCGGGTTCCTCCTGCCGGGCCGGGTCGGGCGGGATCCGGTTGTCGAACTCTGTCTCGATCCACCTGGTGTGCACCGTGAACGGGCCTTCGGTCTCTCGGACCTCAGGCGCGAAGGCGATGTCTCGGACAACACTGCGGTGGAACGGCAATGTGGTCGGAAGGCCTTCCACTACGAATTCGTCGAGCGCTCGTGCGGCGCGGCGGAGGGCCTGTTCCCGATCGGCTCCGGTGACGATCAGTTTGGCCAGCAGGGAATCCCAGGCAGGCCCGACCACCGTGCCCGCCTCCACTCCCGCGTCGACACGGATTCCAGGCCCGTCGGCGGGCGCCCAGCGCTCGACCGTTCCAGGCGCGGGCAGGAATCCGCGGCCCGCGTCTTCGCAGGTGATCCGAAACTCGAAACTGTGCCCTCGCGCGGGCGGGTCGTCGAAGGAAAGCCGCCTCCCCTCGGCGATCCGGAACGTTTCGAGCACCAGATCGATACCTGTCACCTCTTCGCTGATGGGGTGTTCGACCTGCAGTCGCGTGTTGACCTCGAGGAAGGACACTGTTCCGTCCGCGCCGATGAGGAATTCACAGGTACCCGCCCCGACGTAGCCGGCCTCACGCAGGATGCGTTTCGACGCGGTGTACAGGAGTTCTGTCTGTTCGATGGTGAGATACGGCGCGGGGGCCTCCTCGACCAGTTTCTGGTGCCGCCGTTGGAGCGAACAGTCCCTGGTGGACACGACGACGACGTTGCCGTGAGTGTCGGCGAGGCATTGGGTCTCCACGTGACGGGGCCGGTCCAGGTACCGCTCCACGAAGCATTCACCACGCCCGAAGGCACCCACTGCCTCACGGACCGCGGACTCGTACAGCTCCGGGATCTCCTCGATCGTCCACGCGACCTTCAGTCCCCGCCCTCCACCTCCGTACGCTGCCTTGATCGCGATCGGAAGCCCGTGTGCCGCGGCGAAGGCGACGACCTCGTCCGGGCCTCCGGCCGGTTCGTCGGTCCCGGCCGCCATGGGCGCACCGGCGAGCCGGGCGATCCGCCGGGCGGACACCTTGTCACCGAGGGCGCGGATGGCCGAGGGAGGCGGGCCGATCCAGATCAGGCCCGCGTCCAGGACAGCCTGCGCGAAGTCGGCGTTCTCGGAAAGAAAGCCGTATCCCGGGTGGACGGCGTCCGCACCGGCCGTCACCGCGGCGTCGATCACCTTCCGGATGCTCAGGTAACTCTCCGCCGGAGTGTCACCCCCCAACGCGTAGGCGGTGTCCGCGGCGCGGACATGTGGCGAGTCCCGGTCCGGCTCGGCGTAGAGGGCGACGCTCTCCAACCCCGCGTCACGGCACGCACGGGCGACACGGACGGCGATCTCGCCGCGGTTGGCGATGAGGACCTTGCGCATGCCCTCTCCTTTTCGTCGATACGCCTTCATCCGATCGTCCGCCACCCAGGCAGGGGCCACGAGGACCAAGAAGCAGGGCCGCCTCCGTCGAAGGGGCCGACCCGGCGCTCGTTCGTCACGGCGACCGTCTGCCGCCGGGTGGCCAGGACCGCGACGACCGCTGCCAGCTCGTCCGGCTGGGGCCTGCCACGGACGATCTCGAAGGTCGTGGCTTCGCGGCTCATTGCGGCTGGTTCCCGTGTTTGCGGCTGGGTAGGTGTACCTGTTTCCGCCGCAGCATGGCCAGTGCGTCGATGAGGCGCGGTCTCGTTTCGGCCGGATCGATGACGTCGTCGACCAATCCGCGTTCGGCGGCGTAGAAGGGGTGCATCAACTGGTCGCGGTACTCCTCGATCAATTCCTTCCTCACCGTGTCCGGATCGTCGGCCGCCGCGATCTGCCGCCGGAATACCACGTTCACCGCGCCTTCCGCGCCCATGACGGCGATCTCGTTGCCCGGCCACGCCAGCGAAAGGTCCGCGCCGATCGAACGCGAATCCATCACGATGTAGGCACCGCCGTAGGCCTTCCTCAGGATCACCTGGATCCGCGGCACTGTCGCGTTGCAGTAGGCGTAGAGCAGCTTCGCGCCGTGGCGGATGATGCCACCGTGTTCCTGGCCTACGCCAGGCAGGAACCCCGGCACGTCCACCAGACTGATCAGCGGGATGTTGAAGGCGTCGCACATCGCCACGAACCGGGCGGCTTTCTCGGACGCCTCGATGTCGAGCACACCGGCCAGCGTGCTCGGCTGATTGGCCACGATGCCGGCCACCTCACCGCCGAGCCGGGTCAGCGCGCAGACGACGTTGACCGCCCAGCGTTCGTGTACCTCGAAGAACTCTCCGTGGTCGACGATCTCGGCGATTACGTCGCGGACGTCGTAGGCCCGGTTGCCGTCGGACGGCACGATATCGAGCAGGCGGTCCGAACGCCGGTCATGCGGATCTTCGGCGGGTGCCGACGGTGGTAGTTCTCGGTTGTTCGAAGGCAAAAGGGATAACAGGTAGCGGACTTCCTCGAGCGCGCTGTGCTCGTCGTCGTACACGAAACCGGCGACTCCGGTGATCCCGGCGTGGGTGTCCGCACCGCCGAGGGCGTCGTGGGTGATGACCTCGCCGGTCACCGCCTGCACGACATCGGGCCCGGTGATGAACATCTGCGAAGTACCGCGGACCATGAAGACGAAGTCGGTCAGCGCCGGCGAGTACGAGGCGCCACCGGCGCAGGGCCCGAGAATAACGCTGATCTGTGGCAGCACGCCCGAGTTGCGCACGTTCCGGCGGAAGATCCCGCCGTAACCCGCCAGCGCGGTGACCCCCTCCTGGATCCGGGCACCACTCCCGTCGCAGAGACCGACGATCGGCGCACCCGCTGATTCGGCGAGATCCATCAGCTTGTGGATCTTGTCCGCGTGCGCCGCTCCAAGCGCGCCCCCGAAGATCCGGAAGTCGTGCGCGTAGGCGAAGACGGTACGCCCGTGCACCTTGCCCCAGCCGGTGAGGACTCCGTCGGTGTGCGGCCGTCGGTCCTCCAGCCCGAAGCCGGTCGCCTGATGCCGGCGCAACGACTCGATCTCCGTGAAGGTTCCTTCGTCGAACAGCAGCTCCATCCGATTGCGGGCCAACAGCTTGCCCTTGCCCAGCTGGGCTTCGGTCGCCGCCGGCGCACCCTCCCTGACCTGACGGCGCAAGCGATGCAACTGTGCGCTGCGGTCCTTCAGGGAGGGGGCCGCGGCGGTTCCCACCGGCGGCCTGTTGTCCACCATGCTCATTTCGCGTCTCCCAGCTTCCGGAGTCGACCGACCTGACCGAGCCTGGCCCGCGTCGCCAAAGCGTCGCTTGAGCCGCTCAATACCTTCCGGTTTGGCTTGTCTCCGGTATTTCTCAACCGGCCGGCCACAGGCTGAAGGTCCAGGCGTGCCAACGGCGGATGAGGAAACATGACGATCTGCTCGGAATCGTTCCGCGATTTCTTCGGTGCCTTCCCGACCGCGGTGTCCATCGTGACCACTTTGGACGCCCGGGGCGAACCTCGCGGCCTGACCTGCAACTCGGTCGCGGCCGTGTCGCTCGATCCTCCACTGCTCTCGATCTGCGTGGCGAACCGGTCGAAGACGCTGGAGGCCTTCACCTCCACGGGCTCCTTCGTGGTCAACGTCCTCGCCGAAGGCGGCGAGGAACTGTCCACGGCATTCGCCGGGAACTCGCGAGACAAGTTCGCCGGCGTGGAGTGGGTACCGTCGGCGATCACGGGCGGTGTTCCGGTGCTGGCCACGGGAACACTCGCATACGCCGAATGTTCGGTGGTGCAGAGCGTCCGGGCTGGAGACCATCGGATCCTGATCGGGCGGATCGACGGCTCGGCCGTCTTTCCCTCTCGGCCCCTCCTGTATCAGCGCAGCACCTACTCGGTGTGGCGCCCTGCCCCGCCGGTTTCAGCGGGGCAGGACTGACTCAGGCGTGACAGACGGGGAGACCACCGTGATGGCGGACCATTTCTCCGAACAACGCGCCCACATCGAGCGGGGTGCCGGGTTCGGCCCCGTCGTACTCGATGTAGGCGCGATGAAGGTTCGGCACCAGCCGCTCGGCGTCGAGCAGGTCCTGGAACTCACCGAGATCGGCCTCGGCCGCCAGTTCCAGCGGTGACAGACCGGCCGCGACCCCTTCTTTCGCGAGTCGCTGCAACCAGCCGAAGTAGCGCTCGGTTTCGTCCAGGAGTTCCGGGCCGCCGATGCGGCCATGACCCGGAACGATCACCTTCGGCTTCAGCGCCCGTAGCCTCGACACGGCGGCGAGGGAGCCCGCGACCGATCCCATCAGGCAGAACGGGGTCGCGCCGGACAACACGACGTCACCGGTGAACAGGACGCGCTCGGCGGGCAGCCACACGACCGTGTCGTCGGTGGTGTGGGCGGGGCCCACGTGCAGCAATTCCGCCACAACGTCACCCACGTGCACCACCATCTTGTTCGTATACGTGAGCTCGGGCAGGACGAGGTCAACGCCGCCCCAGCTGACATCGGGCCAGAGGCCGGTCAGATGCAATCCCGCGGCCGCCATCTCCTCGCGGGTGCGCTCGTGCGCGACCACCACCGCCTCGGGGAAGACGAAGTTGCCGAAGGTGTGATCGCCGTGGAAATGCGTGTTGACGATCACTCCCGGCATGACCGACGAGACCTTGGACACCGCCGACCGCAACGCACGGGCGCGGGCTTCGGTCGCGACGGTGTCGACCAGAGCGGTCCGCGCTCCCGAGGTGATGATGCCGGCGTTGTTGAGGCACCAGCCGCCATCGGGCTGGACGTAGCCGAAGACCCCGTCGCCGATCTCTTCGCAACGGGCCGTGACGGACACTGTCATTTCGTCCTCTTCAAGAGTAGGTGCAGGCGTCCGGATCGAAGCGCCTTGTCCGGTTCCAGTACTCGAAGGCCGAGAACGGCCAGTTCTGCACGGACCTGCCGTGCTCGTTCTTGAACCACGAGGAGACCGACGACCAGCCCCACGCCCGGAGTGGCTGTGTCGCGTCCACCCAGGCCTGATACTCCGCGCAGACGTCGGAGCGGACACTCAGGCTTCGCCGCCCGGACGCGAGCAGGTACCGGATGGCGCCGAGTAGATAGGTCATCGCGCATTCGGAGAAGTAGAGGACGCTGCCTCCTTGTCCGACCAGATTCGTATTGGGGCCGTAGATGCTGAACAGATTCGGGAAACCGGGTACGAGCATGCCGAGATAGGCCGCCGGCGCGTCGCCCCAGTGCTCGTGCAGGTCCCTGTTCCCCGGGCCGGTGACCTTCATGGGGGTCAGGAACTCAGATGCGCGGAAGCCGGTGGCGAAGACGAGGACGTCCGCGTCGTACTCCGTCCCGTCAGCCGTACGGATACCGCGCGTCGTGACTTCACCGATCGGGTCGGTGACCAAGGTGACGTCGTCACGTTTGAGGGTCTTCAACCAGGTCCCGTCGTCCCTCAGCACTCGCTTGGCCCCGATCGGATACCTCGGGATGACCTTTTCGCGCAGGTCCGGCGCATCGGCCAGCTGCGCCTCCATCGCGGCCGTCAACACTGCTCGGACGTCGTCGTTGGCGGCGGAAACCGCGCGTTCGGTCGGCGGGTAGCCGGGATCCACCACCCACGGCGCGCCCTGCAGTCCAGGGGCGAACAAGCCGAATCGGTACCAGGCCGCGTAATACGGGACGTGCTCCTGCAACCAGCGTTCCTCGTCCGGTACGTGGTCCCGATAGTGCGGTGTGGCGCGCAACCACGGCGGAGTGCGCTGGAAGACCACGAGCTCCTCGCACTCGGGGGCGATCTCCGGGACGAACTGAAAGGCGCTCGCGCCGGTCCCGATCACAGCCACCCGCCGACCGGACAGGTCGACCGTGTGATCCCACGCGGCCGAGTGGAAGGCGGGCCCATCGAACCGGTCCGCTCCGGGGATGTCGGGCATCTTGGGGCGGTTGAGCTGACCGACGGCGGTGATCACCACGTTCGCCGTGCTCAGCTCCTCGCCGTTCTCCGTGCGGGTTCGGATCCGCCATTCGCCCTTCTCTCCGTCCCACTCGAGGGAGCGCACCTCCGAGCCGAACCGGATGTGCTCGTGAAGCCCGTTCTCCTTGGCGAAGGCTCGGAGGTAGGAGAGGAACTCGTCCTGTGTGCAGAACCGCTCCGGCCAGTCCGACCTCGTGGCGAAGGTGTAGCTGTACAGATGGCTTGGCACATCGACCCGGCAGCCGGGGTAGCTGTTCTCCAGCCAGGTGCCGCCGAGCTCGTCGTTCTTCTCGTGGATCACGAAGGGAATGCCCGCCTGCGCCAGCCGATGACCCGCGAGCAGGCCACTGGGACCGGCGCCTACGACGACCACGCGGAACTCGCGACCCGGCGCGAGTTCCGCGAGTGTCCAGTCCGGCGCCTTCGGGTCCGCGCCGGACGGCACGATCTCCTCCGCCAAAAGGGGAAGCTGGCCGACGGTGTCCCAGCCCATCGCCCAGGTCGTGATCCGACGCAGTGTCTCCGGGGACGGTGGCACAGGTGGCGGCAGTGAACCGTCCCGCAGGGCCCTCAGGAGCCGGAACCCCAGCTCCCTGGCGTTGTCCTGTTCTGCCGCGCTCAGACCGCCGTCAGGGTCCGGGAGCCACCGGCTCGGGTTGTAGTCCTCCGGCAGGACATCGACGTCGCCGGTGAGGTGCGCCACGGTCATCAGCAAGGTCGGCAGATCCGCTCGGCTCAGAATCCGCCTGAGCTCCGCGTCGCCGGCCCGGACCGGTGATAGGGGTGGATTGATCACGATGCGGCCGCTCCTCCGGTCGAGCACTCAGTAGTTGCCCAGCCCGCCGCAGACGTTGAGAGCTTGAGCCGTCACCGCCGCCGCCCGGTCGCCGATCAGGTATTCGACCATCGCGGCCACCTCGTCGGGATCGACGTAACGGCCGATCGGTACGCGCGCGGTGATCCGATCGAACGTCTCCTGGGTGGAGACACCCCAGATCTCCGAATAGTGCTCGCGGACGCGTTCGGCCATCGGGGTCTCCACGAAACCGGGGCAGACGGCGTTCACCGTGACTCCCGACTTGGCCAATTCCAGCCCCAGGGCTTTGGTCAGTCCGACGACACCGTGTTTGGACGCGCTGTACGGCGCGGCGTGGATGACACCCTGCTTGCCTCCGGTGGAGGCGATGTTGACGATCCGGCCCGAGCCGCGCCCGAGCATTCCGCCGGTGGTCAGCACCTGCTTGGTCATCAGGAAAGTACCGTTGAGATTCGTGTCGATGACGTCGAGCCACAACGCGTCGTCCAGTTCCGCGGTCGCGCCACCTCCGCTGCGCCCGGCGTTGTTGACCAGGATGTCCACCGGGCCGAACTGCTCCACCGCCGCGGCGACGAACTCCCTGACATCATCAGGGCGCCGTACGTCGCACGCCTTCCCTTCGACTGTGAAGTCTTTCTCCTGCAGCGACTTCACCGTCTGCGTCAGCCGTTCACCGTCCCTGCCGCAGAGATACACCCGGTGCCCGAGTTCAGCGAGCCTGGTGGCGATCGTCAGCCCGATACCACTGGTCGCTCCGGTCACCAAAGCCGTCCGCTGCTCGCCTTGCGTCATTTCTCCTCCATCAGTGACGGGTGCGGGTACGGTCCGAGCCTGACCGGCCGCTCTTGAAGCACACCCGAATCGTTCTGAACCCGGCGGTTTCCTCGTTCTTTCTGGCGTCGTTCAAGAACCCCGTAACAGAGTGGACGGAGAGACCGAGCCGGAGCAGTGAATCGGAGGAAGACCAGATGACCGAACCCAACCAGTCCGGCCAGTTGTACGCCGAGGTGCAGCATTTCTACGCTCGGCAGACACATCTGCTGGACGGCCGGGAATTCGAGGGCTATGCCGCGACATTCACCGAGGACGGCGAGTTCCTCCATTCACCCGGCAGGCCCGCCGCCAAAACCCGGCAAGGCATCGTCCGGGAACTCCGCGACTTCCACCGGAAGTTCGACGAGGACCCGGTCGTACGCCGGCATTGGTTCAACATGATCGTGCTCGATCCCGCGCCGGACGGCGTGCTCAACGCGACGTTCTACGCTTTGGTGGCCACGACCCGGCCGGGTGGGCGGATCGACGTCTCACCCAGCTGCGTGGTGCATGACGTGCTGGTCCGCGAGAACGGCGAGCTGCGTACCAAGTCCCGTCGCGTGGTACAGGATCGTCTGTTGTTCGAGGAGTCCGCGGTCGGCGCGGCGAGCTGATCCTGTCCACAGGGGACGTCCGAACCGGACGTCCCCTGTGGACGATCAGAGGGTCTTGATCAATCCCCCGTCGAGTACGACGTCACTTCCGGTCATGAAGGACGCCTCCGGCGAGGCCAGGAACACAGCGACCCGCGCGATCTCCTCAGGAGTGCCGAACCTGCCGAGGGATATCCCGCCCATGCCGTCGGCGACGGCCGTCATAGCTTCCTCTCGGCCGATTCCCAGCTGGGCACCGATCTGATCACCGATTCCGCCTTCCCGGGTCCAGACGGACGTCCGGACAGGGCCTGGTGACAAGGTGTTCACGCGAACCCCTCGTCCGGCGAACTCGATGGACAACGCCTTCGCGAGGTTGCGTACCGCCGCTTTGGCGGCCGAGTAGTCCACCAGTTGAGGGTCCGGCCGTAAGGCGTTGACGGACGAGATGTTCACGATGGAACCGCCTCCGCCGGTCAGCATCGACGGAAGTGCGGCGCGGACGACGCGGATCAGGCTCATCAGGTTCAGCTCCAGTCCGGCGATCCATTCCTCGTCGGATACGTCCAGGAACCCGCCGAAGCGCGGTGTTCCGCCGGGCGGCCCGCCGACGTTGTTCATCACGATGTCGATCGTTCCGAACCGGGACAGCGCCGCGTCGACCAGATCGCTCGCGCCGTCCGGCCGAGAGAGGTCGACGTCGACCGTGTGGAGTTCGTCCTGTGCGGACCGGAGGTCGGCGAGATCCCTTGTGGCGTTGCGGCTTCCTGCCAGGACGAACGCGCCGGCGTTCAGGAGTTCGCGGGTGATCGCGCGGCCGATTCCCCGGCCCGCACCGGTCACCAGTGCCGTCTTACCCTTCACGGTCGACGTCATCTTTCTCGTCCTTTCCCTGACCCCAGCGTTCGATCACGTCGGCGGCCGACTCCACTCCTCGGTCCGCCCGGACATGGTGTGCGAGCAGCTCCGCGCGTTCGGCGATCCGCCGGTCCGTCAGCGCGGACAGGATCGAGGTCGTCAAGCCACGTTCGGTCAGCTTCGGCGCGGGCAGCGGTGTCGCCGTGACTCCCAGCTCCCGGAGCCTCGCCGCCCAGAACGGCTGGTCGACGCCGCTGGGCACGACGACTTGAGGCACGCCTGCGCGCACGACCTCGCCCGTCGTCCCGAGCCCACCGTGGTGCACGACCGTCGAGGCGAGCGGGAACAACCAGCGGTAGTCCGTCTCGCCGATCTGGAAGACGTCGGGTGCGTGTTGTCGTGAACAGCCACCGACCAGCACCACCCGCCGTCCGCAAGCCCGTGCGGCCCCGATCACCATTCGTGCTCGGCGGTCCTCGATATCCGTGGCCCAGAACGTCCCCATCGTGCAGACGACCGGGGACGACCCCGCGGCCACGAACCGAGCGAGTTCCCTCGGCGGGCTGTGGAACCGGTCCAGATACCAGTAGCCGGTCACATGCGCGGACGGCGGCCAGTCGGCCGGAGGCCGGTACACCGCCGGGCTGAAGGGGTACAGGACCGGACGCTCGACGCCCAGTGCGCGCAGCGGGGAACGGAATCCCAGCGGCCGCAAACCCCGACGTCGCCGAATCACATTGACGGCACTTCGTGCCCGAAGCCACTCGACACTCGCCCGGGCACCATGAGTCAGACGGTTATAGGCAGGCCCCAGCGGGACTGGCCAGGCACCGAGGGCGGGCGCCGCGGCCGTCGTACTGCCGGGCCACCACGACACGCCGCACCATGGCGTCGGCGGTTCCTCCGTGAGGGCGACCGGTCTGGTCAGGATCGCGTTGACCACCAGGTCCGCGCCTTCGGCGACCTCTCGAAGCCGTTGCCATACCTCGGTCTCGCCGTCTCGGGCGAGTTCCGGAAGTACTCTCAGTGCCGCGGACAATCGAATGGCACTGGTGCTCTTCCTCAGCGACCGCACCAACTCGGCGTCGTCCATCGACGGTCTGGCGCCGCCGGGGAGGAATTCGCTCGGCGATCCGGGAACCGCGGCGAACTCGACTCGGGCTTCTGTCGCCAGTGCGCGGAATTCCGCCGGCGCGGCCAGTGCCACCTCGTGGCCACGCTTGCGCAGCTCCTCCCCCAGCGCGGCGAATGGCTGCACGTCGCCGCGCGAACCCAAGGTGGTGAGCGCGATCCTCATGTCGACCGAAGATCCCGGGGGCGCCCAGAGGGTTGGTGGAGGATCACCCGACGGCCACTACCCGGTAGTGGGTACTCCTGCCCGCTTCAACCACCCCTCTGGCTGTCGAGTTCATCGTTTTCCCAGACCGGCCATCCGATCAAGCCGGGTGCGCCTTCATCCTTGAGGAAACGAGCAGCATGAATCGACGTGCAGTCATCACCGGGATCGGTGTCCGTTCCCCGGGCGGCGTGGGCCAGGAGAAATTCTGGGACCTGCTGTCCGCAGGCCGCACCGCCACCCGCACGATCTCGTTCTTCGACCCGGCGGCGTTCCGCTCACAGGTCGCGGGCGAAGTCGATTTCGACGCCGAGGCGGAAGGCTTCACTCCGCGCGAGATCAGGAAGATGGACCGGGCGACCCAGTTCGCGGTCGCCTGTGCCAAGGAGGCACTGGCCGACAGCGGCTCACCAACCGATGTGGCACCGCATCGGATAGGGGTCTGTCTCGGCAGTGCCGTCGCTTCGGCGACCAGCCTCGAAAACGAGTACCTGGTCCTGTCCGACTCGGGCGCCGCGTGGGAAGTCGATCCCGGCTACCTGTCCCCGCATATGTTCGACTACCTCAGCCCGGGCGTGATGCCCGCCGAAGTCGCCTGGGCCGTCGGCGCGGAGGGACCCGTGACGATGGTGTCCGATGGATGCACTTCGGGACTCGACTCGGTGGGTTACGCGGCGCAGCTGATCCGCGAAGGCACTGTCGACCTCGCGCTCGCCGGTGCCACCGACACCCCGATCACGCCGATCGTCGTCGCCTGCTTCGACGCCATCAAGGCGACGACCCCACGTAATGACACCCCCGAACAGGCTTCGCGCCCCTTCGATGGCACCCGTAACGGGTTCGTCCTGGCAGAGGGAGCGGCGATGTTCGTCATCGAAGAGTACGAAGCCGCGAAGGCCCGAGGGGCCCGGATCCACGCCGAAATCGGCGGGTACGCGACCAGGTGCAACGCCTACCACATGACGGGGCTCAAGAAGGACGGCCGTGAGATGGCGGAGGCGATCCGCGTCGCGCTCGACGAGGCCAAGACCAACCCCGGTGAAATCGACTACGTGAACGCGCACGGCTCCGGCACCAAGCAGAACGACCGGCATGAGACCGCGGCCTTCAAGCGAAGCCTGGGTGAGCACGCGCGAAACGTGCCGATCAGCTCGATCAAATCCATGGTCGGGCATTCACTGGGCGCCATCGGCTCCATCGAGATCGCCGCTTGCCTGCTCGCCATGCGGTACTCGCTCGTCCCTCCGACGGCGAACCTCCACGAGACCGACCCCGAATGCGACCTGGACTACGTGCCTGTTCAAGCGAGGGAGAAGAAGCTCGGCGCGGTGCTGACCGTCGGCAGCGGATTCGGCGGCTTCCAGAGCGCGATGGTGCTGCGCAAACCTGAAGGAGTACGCGAATGAGCACGCGAACAGCGGTCACGGGGATGTCCGCGGCCACCGCACTCGGTCTCGGCACCGAGGAATACTGGAAGGCGATTCTCGCCGGCCAGAACGGGCTCCGTGAACTCAGCCGATTCGACACGGCCGGACATCCGGCGAAGCTGGCGGGCGAGATCACCGAGTTCCGGGGTGCCGACCATCTTCCGGGGCGGCTGTTGCCACAGACCGACATCTCGACCCAGATCGCGCTCGCCGTCGCGGATTGGGCCATCGAGGACGCCGCGCTCGACCCGGAGAAGATCCGTGACTACGACATGGGCGTGGTGACCTCGAACGCCCTGGGCGGATTCGAGTTCACCCATCGGGAGTTCAACAAGCTGTGGAGCCAAGGACCGCAGTCGGTGAGCGTTTACGAGTCGTTCGCCTGGTTCTACGCGGTGAACACCGGCCAGATCTCGATCAGGCACAAAATGCGCGGCCCTGGTGCCGCGCTCGTGGGCGAGCAGGCGGGCGGGCTGGACGCGATCGGGCACGCTCGCCGGACCATCCGGCGTGGCACCCCGCTCGTCCTCACCGGTGGAGTGGACTCCGCGTTGGACCCGTGGGGATGGGCGTCCCAGCAAGCGGGCGGACAGGTCAGCGTCGAGTCCGACCCTCGCTACGCCTACTTGCCGTTCGACGAACGAGCCGCGGGCTACGTGCCGGGTGAGGGTGGCGCGATCCTAGTACTCGAGGAACTCACCGCGGCCATGCGTCGCGGCGCGCCCCGCCTGCACGGCGAAATCGCCGGATACGCCGCCACCTTCGACCCGAAGCCTGGCAGCGGCAGGCCGCCGGGCCTCAAGCAGGCCGCCGAGCTGGCGATCGCCGACGCAGGTTTGACTCCGGACGCCATCGACCTGGTCTTCGCCGACGCGGCAGGGCTGCCGGAACTGGATCGAGCGGAGGCCGGCGCCCTCAACGACCTTTTCGGGAGGCGCAAGGTTCCGGTCGCCGCGCCCAAGGCCGCTTTCGGCCGCCTCTACTCGGGCGGTGGCCCGGTGGACGTCCTCACCGCCCTCCTGTCGATCAGGGACGACGTCGTCCCTCCGGTCGCGATCCCTGAGCCCTCTCGGCATTTCCACGGTCTCGACCTCGTGGTGGGAGAGCCACGGAGCGCCGATGTCGACACCGTCCTCATCCAGGCACGCGGACGCTGGGGTTTCAACTCGGCGCTCGTGATCCGTGCCTTGCGTGCTTGATCCGGTAGACCGAACGAAGGAGACGATCATGACTCTCGAAGATCTCAAACGCATCTTGATCGACTGTGCCGGTGACGACCCGGGAGGGCTCGACGGCGAAATCCTGGACACCCCGTTCGAAGACCTCGGTTACGACTCGCTGGCCTTGATGGAGAGTGCGGCCCGCATCAAACGCGACTTCGGGGTCGATCTTCCCGAGGACGACGTCGCCGAAGTCGAGACGCCGCGAGACCTGCTCGAACTCGTCGGCAGCGTGGGCGCTGCCGCGCGGTGACGTCCGTCGGCTGACGGCTGAGGAGGAGAATCTCATGACAAGCGGAACACTTCAGGAAACCGAACACACCCGGACCGTCGCGGCACCGGCCTCGGTGCTGTACGACCTGATCGCCGACGTCACTCGGTGGCCGGCGATCTTCGGTCCGAGCCTGCACGTCGAGCACATCGAGCGCGACGAGCGGGAAGAGCGCTTCCGGCTGTGGGCACTGGTGAACGGAGCGGTGGCGGACTGGACATCCAAAAGGAGCCTGGAACCCGAGAGCTTGCTCGTCCGATTCGGCCAGGAACGCAGCCACCCACCGGTGGCGTCGATGGGCGGCGAATGGGAATTTCGCGAGAAGAGCGCCGGTCTCACGGAGGTGGTACTGCGGCATCACTTCAGCCTGCTTGACGACAAACCCGCTACCGCCAGGTCCCTGCGCAACGCGGTCGACCGGAACAGCACCGAGGAACTGGAGGCGCTCGCCCGGATCGCCGAATGCGGTCATCCCGTGGACGAAGTGCTCTTCTCGTTCACCGACACCGTCGATCTGCCTTGCGGGTCCGATACCGCCTACGACTTCATCAACGAAGCCGACCTCTGGCCGCAGCGACTCCCCCATGTCCGGCGGGTGCGGCTCGACGAGGACACTCCGGGTGTCCAGCAACTCGAGATGGAGACGCTGACCGCGGACGGTTCGACCCACACAACCCGGTCGATCCGTATCTGCCAGGACAACGCGTGGATCGCCTACAAACAGCTCAAACCTCCACATCTCCTGCTCGGGCACAGCGGCTTGTGGACCTTCCACGACGGCAAGGAGGGCAGCCGGGCGACCGCCCGGCACACCGTGGTCATCGATCCCGTGGCGGCCGCGGAGATGTTCGGCAAGGACAGGGCGCTGGCGGACGCGCGTGAGTACCTCCGCTACGCACTCGGCCGCAACAGCCGGACCACGATGCTGCACGCGGCTCGAACGGATCTGAAAGTGAAATGAAGAACGGGGATGAGGTGCCGACGGGCACCTCATCCCCGGCTCATGCCGTTCAGGAAACGCCGAACCGCCTCCAGCTGAGCACGCGCTCCCTCGGCCTCCCGGCGATCATCGCGGTGCCTCGCAGCACCAGCTCCCCGCTCCCGAACGTGACCCGGCGTTCCTGCAGGGTTCCCACCATGTGCTGATGGGAACTCACCCGGATGTCATGGAAAACGCTGCGTCCTTCCGTATGCCAAGAGCCGGCGTAGCCCATGAACAGCTCGGTGTGTCCGGACCGACCCGACACCCCCGTCCGCATCATCGACACGGACATGAAGCCATCCTCACGGTAGAGCAGCAGTCCGGACGGCTCCGGACCGAGCGGGCCTTCACGTACCTCACCCTCGGAGCCCAGATCGTGATAGGAGCGGAGCTCCCAGGTACCGACCAGGCTCTCCACGGGGATCGAATCGTCGACCGGTCGCTCCGCGGCCACGAACTAGCTCCCCGGCTCGAACGCCGAGCAGCGGAAGGCAGTGGGCGCCGCGAGCGCGTGCTCGGCGATCGCCTTGTCGAGCCCGGCCTTTCGCGGGTCGGCGAGGAACTTCGACTCGTAGTGGTCGGTGTCCTTCCAGCGAGCGTGGTTCACGATCCGGGTTCCGTCGTTCGACAGGTGCAGTCGCGACGAAAGGAACCCGGGGCAGGTGCGGATCCACGAATCGATCTGCGCCTGAACGGCGTTCGCGAGCTTGTGCTGCTCTTCCCTGCCGGGGATCTGAAGGATGATGAAGACGGCGAGTTCCTTGTCGCCCGCGCCGTCGGATCCAGTGGTCATGCCAGCACCTTCTTCCTGTTTCGTGGGATCAGCCCGCGGTGCGGTACTGGTAGTCCTCGTTGAGGATCGAGTTGTGCAGGTGTCGCAGTCCGAGCGCCGGCTCGACACCGAGTTGCTCGACCATCGCCCGGTGCAGCTTCCGGTAGATCTCGAGTGCTCGCACCCGATATCCGGAGTTCGCCAGAGCCCGCATGTACTTGTAGCTCAGCCCTTCGTGCAACGGGTGCATGGCGACCATTTTGGACAGCTCGCCGAGGACCTTGTGGTCACGACCCAACGCGAGCTCCGCTTCGATGCGTGTTTCCGTGACCGACATACGGGACTGCTCCAGTCCTTCGATCTCGGCCTGGACGTATTGCCCGGCACGCACGTCGACCAGAGCCGAGCCACGCCACAGCCCGAGCGCGGCGTCACACTCATGGACCGCCGCCACGTAGTCCTTCTCGTCCATGTGCCGGTAGATCCGGCGCTCCATGGCCCGATACGCGGTGATGTCGAGCCCCAGGTCGTCGAATCCGAGCAGATACCCGCGAGCACGATGGACGAGGTGGGTACTCGAGACCACATCGGACGACTCCCCGGTGAGGTGCACGAGAAACTGCCTGAGGTGAGCGATGTAGGTCTGCAGTGTCGCCATGGCACTGCGCGGAGCGGATTCAGGCCAGAGCTCACCGATGATCATGTCCGTCGACGTGATGTTCGGCCGGTTGAGCAAAAGCAGCGACAGCAGCTGCTTTTCCTTGTTGGACGAGGGAGCGTCCTCTCTCTGCCCGTTTCCTATGGTCAATGGTCCGAGCAAACGTGCGTGCATATTTTGCCCCCTAGCGAACTTTCCGTGTGCCCCAGGTCGTCCACCTTGCCGCAAGAGGACATACCATTGCGCTCGAACTTGCATGACGACATACCGTTATGCAAGAATACTTCCCAAGCGCAGCACAACGCCTCCCAGGCGAAATGTAAGTCAGGGTTGCGCGTGTATTTCGGGCTTGCTTTACCATTTGGTTATTCTCAATGTGCCACCCTCCTTGATCTTGCTCAATCCGCCATCAGGGTGAGGCGGTGGGAAATTAACCACCGCCACTGACCGTCGGACACGGCGACCGTGCTATCCCTGGCCATGCGACAGTACCGTGTCGAAATAACTTGTTCACCGCCGCGAATCATCGAGTTTCCGAGAAGACTTTTCCGCCGAACAATCCAGCGGCATTGGTGAAACTCAGCGCGAAATGACTGGACGCGCTGTGGATATCACGCCAGAATCGCTGCAGCTCGTGACTTTCATGGTGTGCCGACGTGCCGGATGCCGAGAAGATCAGATCCGCCGCGTCTCGGATCAGGGTCGTGGCGAATGACCAGTCCAGCATATTCCGTTCGATGTCGTCCGTGGACGTTCCTCCGCCGTCCGCTCGCCGGGCGACGTTTTCGAGCAGGAGAGCAGCGGCTCCGATTCCCGCGGTACTGCGCGCGAGATCGTGCCGTACGTTATCCCGCTCGGCGGGACGCCTCCCATCCGGGCCGGCTTTCTTGACGGTCATCCACGTCGTCCAGCGGTCGACCATTCCTTTCGCCGCACCGAGCAACGGACCCGCGAACGACAGGCCGTTCACCGCCTTCAGCGGCACCCGATGACAAGCGGGTTCGCCCGCCGGAAGTCCAGCCTCGAGAGAAGCACGCTCGAACGCGTGGCCACGTGGTACGAATACGCCGTCAAGCACGACCGTATTGCTCCCGGTCGCGCGCATGCCGAGATTGAACCAGGTGTCTTCCACGACGAGACTCTTCTTCGGGACAATGAAGCACCAAGGCTTCTTGTCGGCCCCATCGGCAGCGAACGATGACAGCAGAGTCCAATCCGCCAGGTCCGCGCCACTGACGAACGTCCAACGTCCCGAAATTCGCCAGCCGCTGCCGTCGGGGCGCATTTCGCCGCCGGGAACGAGCCCGCTGGCGATGTACACATCCGGCCCGCCGCTCCACAATGCCTCCTTTCCCTCCTCGGGAAGGTGCGCCACCATCCTGCCGCCATGTGCCAGGAGCGACGCCATCCAAGCGGTCGACGGGCAGGCGCGGCCCAGGATGTCCACTGCCTTCAGCAAGTCCAGGAAGCCCCCTTGCCTGCCACCGAACGCGGCGGGAACGAAATGCCGGAGGAAACCTCCTTCCGCGAGGGCCTCGACGACTTTCGGTTCGAGATGACGTCGTGCGTCCGCGACAGCGGCGTGTTCGTCGGCGAGTTTCGCGATCTCCTCGGCCTTCGTCGAGAGCAGGCCATCGGGGACGGTGGTGAGCACGATCGATTCCTCCTTGGGTGGTCGGACGATCACGCCGCGATCCCGGCCGCCTTGACGGCGTGAACCTGTGTGATCTTCTCGATGGTGTCCGCTTTGGCGGCGGTGATCATGATGCCCAGCGTCGTGGCGCCCGCCTCGGCATAGGCGGCCATCTTCCGCCGGACTCGCGCCGGCGGCCCGAGCAGTGCGGTGTTGTCGATGAACTCGAGCGGCACCACCGCCGCCGCGCCTTGTCGGTCTCCGGCTCGCATCCGTTCGTGGATTTCGACGGCCTGCTCTCCGAACCCGTCCCGGGTGAGGGTCTTGCAGAAGAAGTTCTCGTCGACGCTTCCGACCGCCAAAAGTTTCGCGTAGTGGTCCCGGAGGCGGTCGGCGGCGGCTTCGACGTCCTCGTCGATGTACGTGGTGACGCAAGGCAGGACATCGAAGCCGGCCATGGTCGCATTTGCGGCGGACCGTCCCTCGGCCAGCTCGGCCACGGCCGCGCGGACCTCTTGCGGGGAACAGAAGGCGCCGATCCAGCCATCGGCTATCTCACCGGTCAGGCGAAGGTTCTTCGGCCCTACGGCACCAAGGTAGATGGGCATCGCGCCCGGCAACGGCCGAGTGGCCAGCGCCAGTGGAACGCCGCCGTGTCTCCCAGCCGGCAGCCGGAAGTGTTCTCCGTGGACCTGAACGGCTTCCCCGGCCAAGGCCCTCCGCAAGATCCTGACGTACTCCCGGGTCCTGCCCAGTGGCGCATCGAAGGGAACGCCGTACCACCCCTCCGAGACATGGGGATTCGATACACCTAGACCGAGGCTGAACCGGCCCCCGGAAAGCACCGCGAGGGAGGCCGCCGCGAGCGCCGTCGTGGCGGGTGGCCGTGCGGGGATCTGCATCACGCCGGACATCAGCCGGATCCGTCGAGTACTCGCCGCGACGTAGGAGAGAACCGTCAGCGCGTCGGTGGCGAAGTTGTCCGAGGCGAGAGCGATCGAGAAGCCCGCCTCTTCGGCGGCCCGCGCGATTTCCACCGCACCGTCGATGCCGAGATTGATCGCCAGTTCCATGATCCTCCGTTCGCGGGTACTTCTACAACAGGTGTGCGCCGCCGTCCGCGCCGAGCACTTCTCCAGTGCTGTAGGGAGCCTCCGCGAGCCACAGGACGGCGTCCGCGATCTCCTCGGAAGTCCCGATCCTCCGCAGCGGGGTGTGTGCGCGGACCTCTTCCCGGATGTCGGCGAAGTCCGCCGTCCACTTCGTATCGATAAGTCCGGGGGCGACGGCGTTCACTCGGACTTCCGGGCCCACCGCCTTGGCGAGCAGCCTCGTCAGGTGTTCGACGGCGGCCTTGCTCACCGCGTAAGGAATGCTGCTGCCCGCGGGCCGGCTTCCCGCGATCGAGGAGATGTTCACGATGCTGCCGTTCACCGTGCGCAAGGGCGACAGCGCCGCCTGGATGACGTTCCATGTGCCGAGGAGGTTGACGTCGAGGATCTCCCGCCAGACCTTGCCGTCCACCGCGTCGATGTCCTGATGGGGAATCCGCCGGGTGGTCCCGGCGTTGTTCACCAGCACGTCCAATCGCCCGTGGTGCGCGACAGTCTCGTCCACGAGCCGCCTTGCCTCGTCCGCGTCCGAGATGTCGGCACGTACATAGTGGGCGTCCGGCAAGGACGCCGCGAGGTCACGGCCTTCGGCGACCGATCGACTGGAGTTGATCACGACACGCATCCCCCGCGATGCCGCGAGCTTCGCGATCTCCGCCCCGATCCCCGACGATGAGCCCGTGACAAGGATGACCCGTTCGTCACGCATCCTCGTTCTCCCGTCTGCTACCTGTTGGCTTCGGCGAGTCCGACGATCGCAGCCACTTCTTGAACGAGGCTTGAGCCGGTCCTACGATGGGATGTTTCTTGCCGCGGCGGTGAAAGGTTCAGCGCGACGACCCGGGCAGCAACGCCCGACGAACCGCCGAGTGCGCGTCGTTCCGCATCCGGCGCGCCACATCGGCGTGGGGAATCCTTGTACAGCCATGGAAAGTCCCCGGGTAGAGGTGGATTTCGGTGCTCACACCCGCCTCGACCAGACGGCGCCCGTAGTCGAGCCCCTCATCCCTGAGCGGATCGAATTCGCATACGGCGACGTAGGCCGGCGGCAGGCCCCTGAGGTCGTCAGTGCGTGCCGGTGCCGCGTACCGCGCCCAGCCCACCCCGCCGTTTGCTTTGCCCTCGGCGAGGTAATACCGCCAACTGAGCAGGGCTTGCGCGCGCGTCCACAGTGGCGTGTCGACGAACGTCCGCATCGAGGGTGTTTCGAGCCGATCGTCCAGAGCGGGCATGTTGAGCAACTGGAAACCGACCGGCGGCCCGTTCCCATCCCGCGCGGCCAAGGCCACCCCGGCGGCCAAACCTGCGCCGGCGCTGTCGCCGCCCACCCCGATCCGGCGAGGATCCGCGTCGACTCCCGCGTCTCCGGCCACCACCCGCGACAGCACACAGAGACAGTCCTTCAACGCCGCGGGAAAGGGATTTTCCGGAGCGAGCCGGTACCGCACGGAGACGACGACCACGCCGGTCTCGGCGGCGATCTCCGCTGCCGTCACGTGGACCGTGTCCAGGCCACCGAGAACGAACCCACCGCCATGCAGGTAGAGCAGCACCGCGGATCGACCGCCGGTCCCGGCCGGACGATAGATCCGGACCGGAACGTCCGGTTCCTCGCCGAAACCGGGGACCGTCCGTTCGGAAACGTCTGCGCCGCAAGGAAGAAAGCCATTCGATACGTCGGATTCAGCCGACCTGAGCTTCGCTCTGGTGCCGGCCAGGTCGGCCAGATCCACATCGGGCAGCATCGCCAATGCTCTCGTAAGCTCAGGGTCGTAGGTGTAGCTCAAACCCACCTCCCAGTTTGCCCCCAACAGCCCCAGTACCTCTCCCCCACCCTGAGTGCCATAGTACGCGAAAGCGTGCCAATTCGACTCTGCCACTAGGGAAACGTCGAGAGACTACGAAGTGTTAGCGTTGCTCTCATGGCTACGCTGACCTCGCATACCCCGCCGCGCACAGGCCGCTGGACGAGTGCGCGGTGACACGCACCACACACGATTCGCCCACTTCGGGTGTCACGCACCGTTCACGTGACGGCTTGATCATCATTGTTCTCGCCACTCTCACGGCGGTCGCTCCTTTGGCGACGGACATGTATGTTCCCGGCCTCCCCGATCTGAGCAGATCGCTCGGGGCGAGCGTGTCGTCGGCACAGCTGTCGCTCACGATGTTCCTGATCGGCGTCGTGGCCGGACAGCTTCTACTCGGACCACTCAGTGATGCGGTCGGGAGACGCGGAGTACTTCTTTGGGGCAGCACGGCGTTCGCCGTCTGCTCCGCGTTATGCGCCGTCTCGCCAACCATCGAGGTACTGAACGCGGCTCGGCTCTGCCAGGGCATCGCGGGAGCCGCGGGCATCGTCGTCGCCCGGGCGGTGATCACCGACCTCTTTCAGGGGGACACCGCGGCCAAGAGGTTCTCCGCTCTGGCCGCCATCGGCTCGGCTGCGCCGATCCTTGCCCCCATGCTCGGCGGCGCGATACTGAGCGTCTCATCCTGGCGCGCGGTGTTCGGGGTGCTCGCCGCGGTCGGCCTCCTGCTCGTCGGAGGTGTCCTTCTGTGGGTCCCGGAGTCACTACCGCGCTCGCGACGAAGCAAAGGTGGGCCGGTCGCCACGGTGAGAATGGTCGGCGTCCTACTCCGGCGCCGGCGGCTCATGGGGCAGGTTTTCAGTCTGTGTTTCGGCTGCGCGGGCGTCTTCACCTATCTCGCCGGGTCCTCGTTCGTCTTCCACGAGGTTCATGGCGCGTCCACTGGCCTGACCAGCTTGATCTACGGCGTCAACGCTGTCGGCAGCATGGCCGGAAGCTTCCTCTTCGGACGACTGGTCCGTCGCTTCACCGTGGAAATCCTGCTCCTCACGGGAATCTCGGGCGGGTTGGTCGCCATCCTGTTTCTGGTCGGCGCGTCGCTCCTGGGCGTGAACTCCCTGGCGCTGACCTGGTCGTGCCTGTTCGCGTTCATCATGGCTTTCGGGCTCTACTTCCCTGCCGTCATGACGTCGGCACAAGAACTCGGACGCGATGCGCCCGGAGCGACGTCCGCGTTGCTCGGAGGCGGGCAGTTCTTGCTCGGCGGGATCACCTCCCCCTTGGTCGGCGCCTTCGGCACCGGAAGTGCTCTCCCGATGGCGGTGATCATCGCGATCTGCCTCGCCTTCGGCACGGTGGCGGCGGTCTTTGCGAGAGCGCCGAAGCGCGTGTGAACCACGGAAGCTCACGCAACAGGCATCCGGGGCGACACCTCGGCCTGGTTTCACTGCCGCTCATTCAGTCACCCGGCCATCGCGACGTGCAGGGAGCAGGAAAGCGAGCACGGCGACCATCAGCATCAACGCGGCAATGATCAGGAACGCCTTCCGGTGATCCACCGATCCCGCGACGGACACCAAGATCGCGAGGCCGAGCGCTCCACCAACCTGCTTCGTGGTGTTCATCAACCCGGAGACGGCGCCGCCGTCCGCGACATCGACCCCGGAGGTGACCGTCGTGGTGAGCGGGGTGTTGAGGAGGCCTCCTCCGATCGAAAAAACGACAGCGGGCGCGAAGATGCCGCCCAGATAGTCGCTGCCCACTCCGAGGCGGCTCTGCCACAGAAAGCCCAGCGCGGCCAGCACGGCACCGATAGCCACCAAAGTCCGGCTGTCCAGGTAGCGCATCAACCAGGGCGTCAGCCAAGCCGCGACGGCGATCGTGACCAAGGTGTGCGGGAGGAAACCGAGCCCCGTCTTCACCGGTCCGTACTGCAGGACGTCCCGCATCGCGAGCGCGAGAAAGAACCACATCGGGTTCAAACACGCCCCGGCGAGCAGCATCATCACGTTGCCGACGCTGATCGCCCGCGACCGGAACAACCGCAGCGGGAACAACGGATGCACCGCCGCTTTCGCTTCGATCGCCACGAAACCTCCGAGCACCGTGACAGCCATCCCCAACGGCACGAGGGCCGCCGGCGCCGACCAGCCGACCGAACGGGCCTGGTCGACGCCGTAGGCCAGAGCGATCAAGCCGGTCGTCGCCAAGACCGCGCCGAGGAAGTCCAACCGTGGTGGAGTCGCCGGCCGCCCATGACCCGCCAAAGAGCGCACGGCCAAGGCCACGGCGGCCATGCCGATCGGAACGTTGATCAGCAGGATCGAACGCCAGGACCAGAACTCGGTCAGCAGGCCGCCCAAGAGGTTCCCCGCGGTTCCACCGGCGACTCCTACCGCCGTCCACAGCGCCAGCGCCCGGCTGCGCGCGATCCCCTCGGGAAAGGTGCCGGTGAGGACAGTGAGCGTGGCGGGTGCCAACACCGCCGCGCCGATCCCTTGTACAGCTCTCGCCGCGACGAGCAATCCAGCACTGTCTGCGAGCCCGCCGACAAGACTCGCTCCGGTGAACAACGCGAGGCCAGCGAGGAAGACACGCTTCCGGCCGTACAGGTCTGCCAGGCGCCCGCCGAGCAGGAGAAGGCCGGCGAACGGAAGCGCATAAGCGTTGACCACCCATTGCAAGGCGTCGCCGTGGAAGCCGAGCGCCAGCTGTATCGCGGGCAACGCGACATTCACGACGGAAATGTCGAGGACGACCATGAACTGGGCGCTACAGGCCAAAGCGAGGACGATCTTGTCGCGGTCGGAACGCGTCATGACGTTATGGTACATACGTATCATATACACGCGTATCATCTCGCGGCACGGAGAAGGGAGAGACGAGTGCCCAAGACGGTCGACCACGAGCAGCGCCGCGCACAGATCGCCGACGCGCTGGTACGGGTCGCGGCCCGCGACGGCCTGCACGCCGTGACGATGCGGGCGGTCGCCTCGGAGTCCGGAGTGTCACTGCGTCTTGTTCAGTACTACTTCGAGACCAAGGAACAGTTACTGCTCGGCGCGTTGCGGCACTTGGAGCGGCAAAGTCACGAGCGCTGGCAGCGACGTTTGGCCGCGCTATCCGATCCAGCGCCCCCGCGAGCGTTCGTCGAGGCGTTCCTTGCCGAAGCGTTGCCCACCGACGACGAGAGCAGAGCCTTCCATCTGGTCGGCTCCGCCTACGCGGCACTCGCGATGACCGATCCGGGCCTGGCAGCCGAACCCTTCGCGACTTCGGTCGACGGGCTACACCGCCGGCTCGTGGACGCCCTGCAGCGCGCTCAAGCCGACGGCCAGCTGGCCATCGACACGGACGTCGATCTCGCCGCCGCACATCTGGTGGCGCTCAGCCACGGCGCCGGTACGAGTATCCTCATCGGACAGCTCACCGTTCACACCGCCGAGAGGATGCTGGGCGCCCACCTGGACAACCTGTTCCAGAGCTCAAGCGGTCAATGACCGCCGACGAGTTCACCGGAGAGTGTCCCGTGCATGCGGGCGCTGTGCTTGTTCAGGCCGACGATCTCGACGGTCTTGCCTCGTGATTCGTACTTGGTGGTGATCGCGTCGAGGGCGGCGACGGTGGAGGCGTCCCAGATGTGGGCGTCGGTGAGGTCGATGACGACCTTGTCCGGGTCGTTGGCGTAGTCGAACTGGTAGACCAAGTCGTTGCTGGAGGCGAAGAACAGCTCGCCGGTGACCGCGTACACGACCTGGGTACCGTCCGGATCGAGGACGGCGGTGACCTCGACCAGGTGCGCGACCCTGCGGGCGAAGATCACCATCGCGACGATCGAGCCGACCACGACGCCGATGGCGAGGTTGTCGGTGGCCACCACGACGCCCACGGTGACGACCATGACGATGATCTCGCCCGCGGGCATCCGCTTCAGGGTGGCCGGGGCGATGCTGTGCCAGTCGAAGGTGCCGAACGCGACCAGGACCATGATGGCCACCAGGGCGGACATCGGGATCCGCGAGACGAGCGGGCCGAACACGATGCACAGGATCATCAGGAACGTCCCGGCCAGGAACGTCGAGAGCCGGGTCCTCGCTCCTGAGGTCTTCACGTTGATCATGGTCTGGCCGATCATGGCGCAGCCGCCCATGCCGCCGAAGATCCCGGTGACGACGTTCGCGATTCCTTGGCCGACGGCCTCGCGGGTCTTGTTGGAATGGGTGTCGGTGATGTCGTCGACGAGCTTCGCGGTCATCAGCGATTCCATCAGCCCAACGAGCGCGAACGCGAGCGCATAAGGCGCGAGCAGGCCGAGAGTGGCGAAGGTGAACGGCACGTCCGGCACACCCGGCACCGGCAGCGAGGAAGGCAGCGCGCCCTTGTCTCCCACGGTCGGGATCGCGATGCCCGCGGCGATCGTCAGCGCCGTCAAGGCCACAATGGACACCAGTGGCGCGGGGACCACTTTGGTGAGTTTGGGAAACAGCACCATCAGCACGAGGCCGGCCGCGAACAGTGGATACACAGGCCACGGTACGTCGATCAGCTCCGGCACCTGCGCCAGGAAGATCAGGATGGCCAGCGCGTTGACGAAACCGACCATGACGCTGCGCGGGACGAACCTCATCAGCTTGGCCACGCCCAGCGAGCCGAGCACGATCTGGAACAGCCCACCCAGGATGACCGTGGCGATCAGGTAGCCGAGACCGTGTTCCCGAGCCAGCGGCGCGACAACGAGTGCGATGGCACCGGTCGCGGCGGAGATCATCGCCGGGCGACCGCCGACGATCGAGATCACCACCGCCATGGTGAACGAGGCGAACAGCCCGACGCTCGGGTCGACGCCCGCGATGATGGAGAACGAGATCGCCTCCGGAATCAGCGCGAGCGCGACCACCAGGCCGGCAAGGATCTCCGTGCGGGCCACCTTCGGAGACAACCACGAAGGCCTCGAAACACGCAGACGCGACGACGTCCGGGACGCAAGATTCGGCACAGGCAGACGACCTGACTTTCTCGGGCGCCCCCGCAGGGCGCTAAGTGAGCTCACGCCTCCATGGCGTGTTGAGAGACTTGGCGAGAGCGGATGGCGCTTGTCAGCCTGTCCTGGCATCGCCCGCCCGGGAGGGCTAACCCGGAGCAGTCACAGCGGCCAGTCCTGCACGCAAGGAACACTCCTCGGCTCAACATTCGAAGGCGAAAGCGTCGATGCCCTCGGCACAGCGGCGGGCACCCCATCAGCAACTCTCACCTTACGTTAGGGTAGAAATCCCTCACTCGCGAAGTCGCCTGACTTGAATGAGGTTCAGATCACGTTCCGCCTCGCAACGCCCCTGCTTCCACTGCGGTAGTCCCAGCGCATTCCGGCGACGATCTCCAGAAATATGAGATCAGTTCGACCGGGTACGAGCGGAGACGTGCGAGCGCAGAAGATCGGCGAACTCCTCGGCGATGGCCAACTTCGCACGCAGCTCCGCACAGGCCTTGTCAGCGGTCGCACCGAACTCCGCCAGCCGGGCCGTCGGGTCCTTCACCGTCGGGCTTCCCGGGACCGGGTCGAGGATCGCCAACAGGTCGCGCATCTCCTCCAGCTGAAATCCCAGCGGCTTCATCCGCTTGATCAGCTCCAGCCTGTCCACGTCCGGGTCGGTGTAGAGCCGGAAACCGCCCTGACTGCGAGCGCTGGGAACTACCAGGCCCACTTCCTCGTAGTAGCGGATAGTCCGCAACGACAGCCCGGTGCGCTCGGCCACCTCGCCGATCTGCATCTGCTCGCCCACACCGGTTCCCTTTCTCCTGGCGACCCGCCGCACTCGACCCGTCGACGGTGAGGCCATAACCGCACCCCCCGTAACAGTACTGTCGCGCCTCACGGGCCACGGCCGCAAACGCCCCGGCGATGTGTCGATCACAACCGCCCAGGATCCTGCGGGCAAGGCGCCACCGGCAGCGCTGGCGTCCCGACACCGCGGTGCCGCAATCCACGGGCGTAGTGGAAGCCTTCAATGCTATTCCGATCAGATCGGCACTGAGCGTTTGGGGCCTAGTAAAATTAGATTCGAAGCTCTCAACTTTCACCGCATGGCACCGCGACCACGATTCGCGCACATGGTCGACGCTTCTCGCGATGAAGCGCAGTTCGCCGTGCGCTTGTCCAACGCTCCATCAGAGGTCCGTTCCTTCGAGGGCTTTGTAGTTCACATGCACCTTGCCTGGCTTTACCTCCTACACGCCGAACTCACTCGGGACAGCATCGACTTCCGGTACTGGCGCGCTCGGGGACGAACACGGCGGCTGGAACGGATCGAAGGTGAACCGAAGCGCTGGGATCTGGCCACCTGTGTGCAGCACCGCTGGCCCGACAAGTCCGCCCCGGTGCGGGCGAACCTCGAATTCCTCGTCGCGCTGCCAACAAGATCGAACACCGGTACGCCCGCGAGCAGCAAGCACTTGCCGTCGCCGTGAGCGGCCAGAACCAGGCACTCCTACTCAACTACGAGCAGTAACTCACTGACCAATTTGGAACCGGATCGTCCCTCGCTACCCGCCTGCGGTTCCCAGTCTTCGTGGGAGGCTTCACCGACGACGTTTCTGCGCCGACGCCGATCACGTATTTGCCGAATTCGCGCAGCTTCGACACCAGCGGTGAGAAGTCGTTGTCGCCGCTGGCCAAGACGAACGCGTCGACCGACGGGTGCACGATCAGGGTCTCCATCTCGTCCACGGTCATCCGGATGTCCGCGCCGTTCTTGCGCGAGGACCCTATCCCAGCTGTACTAGGTCGACCCCGTTGCGCTCCAGGGCCTGCTGGTAGCGACCGAACCGCGGGTCGGCCCAGTCGGCGTACGCCCGGCACAACCAGGTCAACGCCTTCGCTGGGACCGGAGGGAGCCGCCATGTCAGATCTTAACCGCGCCATTAAGATGCTGGACCTGTCCGAAAACTTCGCGCCGAGGAACCAATCATGAGCATCGACCTCGACGATCTCGTCGACCGGGCCAAACTTGGCTTGTTACACAAGCGGGAAATCGCCGAAGTGGTACGCGAACTCCAGTCCACCGACGATGAAGAACGGACCTACCGGCTTCTCTACATTGTCGGCCGTTCCTCCGCCACGGAGCACGAAGACCTCGTCGCCAGTTTCCTTACTGGGGGTGACCCGGAACTTGCCAGGCTCGCCCTGCAGACTCTGTGCACGTTCTGGGGTCTGACGGAGACTTATCTGGACTCGATACGGATATTTCTCCGCGGCGTTTCTTGGGATCACATTGGCGAAGTCCGGCACGTTGCCGCCTCGATCGCGGGCGAATATTTACGTGACCACGCAGACACCGGGCTCCTCACGCGGTTGATCGAGCTCGCTCACCCCGGGAATGACGACCCGGTGGAACGACGCATCGTGCTGGAAGCCCTTGCGCGGGCGCTCGGTGACCCCATCCAGGAGACGCTCCGCGCCGGCGGCAAGGACCGCGAGAGCTGGTCAGCACAGGTGCTGACCAGGGCCGAAAACCGACTCGCCACCGAGTAACACCAACAAATGACACCGTCACATGGTCCACACCGTGCTGGTCCGGGCTACGGGTCGTCATCGGTGTCCTTCGGCGTCGACCTGCCGCGCGCGGCCGCGATGATCGTCGCAATGGCGGCGCCGAGCGCGGGACGAACGCCCGCACGGCTGGGCGGCTATCGGCATCGACGGCAGCCATCCATACATCCGACTCCTGTCCGCGCAGCGAGCACACCCTGGCGGCGAACTTACGGGCATCGCCAACCAACGCTGTCGTGACCGAACACGCGGCGTTGGTGTCCCACCTGTTCCGGCGTTGGTCGAACCCGCCCGCAGTCGCGGCGGCAGCGCACTCGACTGAAGTGGAACGGGGCGGTGGCCACCCAATTCGACGAATTATCCGTCCGGTACGAGGCCACCACCATGATCGCCGTGCTTGGCGAATGGCTTCGACCCACCCGCCAAACAGTGCCTACGCCGTCTGATCCGGGTCCGTGTTGGCCGAGACCTCGCAGTCGCAATACCCGCCGGCATCCCCCTAGAGCCTCCCGCAGCGTCGGCCAGTCGATACCCGCTCCGACGCCCACACCTCGGTCAGCCGGAGGCTGTGGTCACAGCCTTCGACGCCAAGCCGCTCATCCAGCCAGTCGTACAACGCGTCCAACTCAGCACGATCAAGCCCCAGAGCATTCCAAGCGGTGACACGTGCTGCTCCTTGTACGCGTTGCGCCGCGCCTTCTCACCCGAATNCCTCGGTCAGCCGGAGGCTGTGGTCACAGCCTTCGACGCCAAGCCGCTCATCCAGCCAGTCGTACAACGCGTCCAACTCAGCACGATCAAGCCCCAGAGCATTCCAAGCGGTGACACGTGCTGCTCCTTGTACGCGTTGCGCCGCGCCTTCTCACCCGAATCCACAAACACAGTGTTCATCACACCAGGATGACTCTGCTGTCCCGCTCGACACGCAAGCATGCGGTTTCCACGGGAAATCCGGCGCGATCAGAAGTCCTGGAAGGTCAGGCCGACCGGGCGGTCGACGCGCTCGGCGTGCAGGGTTTCGATCGTGCTCTGCTGACGGCGTATGTCACCGGCAGCACTCGGGGTACCACTCAGCGTAACCAACTGGTCACCGCGATACTTCCACGGCCTCCGTGGAGACGCAGCAGGAACGCGCGGCAGCGTTACTTCCCCGAACTCCCGGCGCCCTACCTGGGACTCGGATTCGTCGGTGTCGAATTGCCTGATCTGTTCGCGCTGGCCGACGTTGTGATCTCCCGTAGCGGCGCTGCTCGCCACGGCCATCACGGCGGCGGGCTTGCACGACGCCGTGACGCGGCTGCCGGCAGGTCCGCTACTGCGTCGTGCCTGGCTGATCGTGCACGCCAGTGGCGCAGGCACTCTGCGAGAGGTGACGGCCTTCGGGGACAACAACATTATGAATGCCGCGGCAGTTGGCCATATTCCGCTGGTAGTTGTCCACAAACGAGTGTCGGGTCGGCGCACAGCTGCTTAGAGTCGTTATCAGGTTCGGCGGTCGCGTCTCAGCGGAAAACGTTGGGATGAGCGTGTTTTCGCCCGCGGCACTTCCTCCGGCCCGTAGCGTACTCGACAGAAAGAGCACCATGTGTGATGTGATCGCCCGTGCCGTGATCGAAGCTCAGGCACAGGACGGCTCCAGTCGCCGCCGTTTCCTCAAAGTCATGGGTGCGACCGCAGCGGGATCTCTCGCAGCAGGAACCGGAATCGCGAACGCGGCTCCCGAACGAACGGATGTGGGCAGCCGAGCCAGTCGGACCCGGCTCGTCCTTTTGGGAACCGCGGGTGGCCCGACAGTTCTCGACCACCGAAGGTCCGGTACGTCCACTGCCATCGTCTATCAAGACCGCGTCTACGTCGTCGATCTGGGGATGGGTGCCTACCAGCGCCTGGCGCAGGCCGGGCTACCGCCGGGAATCGACGCGGGCAACATGCTCGGCAACGTGCGCGGGCTGTTCTTCACCCATCTCCACAGCGACCACGTCACGGACTGGCCCGCGATGTACAGCACCGGCATGTCCAATTCTATCGGCCGCACCGCACCGCCTATCGAGGTGTGGGGACCGGGAAACCGGAACACCCTGCCGCGGGTCTTCCCTCCCGGGAGGCCGCAACCACCGGTGGTGAATCCCGCCGATCCGACACCAGGTCTGGTAGGCATGACCGGCTACCTCCGGCAAGCCTTCGCGACCGATCTCAACGACCGGGCGCGGGACAGCGCACTCGCCGGACCCGACGGTCTGTTCCGGCTCCACGATGTCGAGCTGACCGGAATCTGGACACCCGATCCGGAAGGCCGGCCACCGCGCCTTCCCACCCCCATCCACATCTGGCAGGACGGCGACGTCAAGATCACGGCGACTCTCGTCGATCACCACCCCACGGCGCCGGCCTTCGCCTACCGATTCGACACCCCCGACGGATCGATAGTCGTCTCAGGGGACACCACGGTCAGCGAGAACCTCATCGACCTCGCACGTGACGTCGACTATCTCGTCCACGAGGTCATCGACGTGCAATTCGTCGAGCGGCTCTTCTCCGTGCTGCCACCCGAAACGGCCAACGCGTTGCGTGAGCACATGCTTTCGTCGCATACGACGATCGAGCAGGTCGGGGCTCAGGTCGCCGAGCCCGCCGGCGCGAAAACCCTGGTACTCAGCCACCTCGTCCCGGCGAACAATCCGGTGCCCCGCTGGCGGCTGGCACAGCGGGGATATTCAGGACGCCTGATCGTCGGTACCGATCTCCAAAGCCTGAACGTGCGCCCGATCTGAGCCGAGTGCACGCCTCCGCTCACCGAAGTGATGGGCCATATCCGATCGAATGCTTCATCCAGCCTGCGGTCCATAAGCCCGAACCAGCCCACCATGGCGATAACCGGCAACTCGCCGAAACGATCACAAGGAGTTCCGTTGACGACCCAAGCCGCGCAAATCGTGCTGTTCGACGGGTTCGACCCACTGGACGCGATCGCGCCGTTCGAAGTTCTTGCCGCCGGCAGCGACGAGGCCGGTCACACGTTGCACATCGAGTTCGTCTCCGCGGAGGGGGCCCGGCGGGTCGTGTCGGGAACCCGCGGCATGGCGCTGGAAGCGACCGGCGTGCTCGACCCGGACCGGCCGGGCTACATCGTCGTTCCGGGTGCCTCCGGGCCGGTGGACGGCGACCCCGAGGAAGCGGAAACGATCCCCGTTCTGCTGAACAGGTTCGGCGAAAGCGCCGCCACACCGCTGCTCGAACAAGCACTGGCCAATCCCGACGTGACCGTGGCGACCGTGTGCGGAGGCTCGCTCGCCTTGGCCATGGCCGGGCTCATCGAAGGCCGCCACGCCGTAACACACCCGCTCGGCATGGAAGTACTCGAAGCCACCGGTGTGCAGGCCGTCCACGCGCGAGTCGTCGACGACGGGGACCTGGTTTCCGCCAGCGGGGTGACATCCGGGCTGGACCTCGGCCTTTACCTGCTCGAACGCGAGTACGGCTCACACGTCGCTCACGCCGTCGAAAAGCTTTTTGTCCACGAACGCCGCGGAACGCCCTGGCGCACACCGTCCGCCGCGCAAACCCGCTGACAAGGCCGTCTGACATCGACCCGAAGGGACCACGCTCACATGAACGCCATCGCCGGGGCCTGGGAGCTGAAGCTCAAAACCCCGATCGGCACGCTCGCCGTCACCTACGATTTCGTCGAAACAACAGAGGGACTGACCGGCACCGCCACGACCAAGGACGAAACCGTCACCCTCACGGATATCACCACCGAGGAAATCTCCGAAGGCGAGCGCGTCACCTGGCGCCAATCGGTGACACGCCCCATGCGCCTCGACCTCGACTTCGACGTCATCGCAATCGGCGACGAACTCACCGGCCACTCCCGGGCCGGACGCCTGCCCCGCACCAAGGTCACCGGCAGCCGGCTCAGCCACTGAACGATCACGAACACCTCGAGCCGGCCAACGCGCATTCAGCGGGTGCTCACCGCGATCCGTCCCTTTGCCCGGGACGTTTCCAGGCTGTGACCGACCGGGGCGGTTCGGCGCGCATGTGGTCGCGGACGCGGGTCATGATGGTTCTCACCACCGAGGACATGTCGATCTTGGGCGACCTCGCGGTTTCTCGGCTTGTCTCACGGTGACATCACCATGACCAGCCTCAAGCTCTTGGCGTTTCCTCTGCTGAGGCTGCGGGGCCGACGGCTGGCGTGCGCTGGCCGAAGGCGTAGCGGCGAACCGGTAGGTCAGTACGCGGATGTGTGCGACACATCCGATCCCGGCCAAGCGCTGCTGGCTCCAAATCCAGGCACTCGAAGCCAGCAGCGCGGACGCGTGTCCGATTAGCAGCCTTTAAGGAGGGAGCTGATCGTATTCTCCACAGGCGGTAGCACCGGCGTCGTCCAGTCGCCGATCCGCAACATTAGACAGCGATAGTACGGCTCACGGTTGGCTTAACGCGTGGGCATCGACTCCCCTGCTCAGCAGCCGCGCAGCGAGCTGATGCGGTCGTTCATGTGGGCGGGCACGTTTCCGTGCCAGCCGACGGAAACACGCCACAGGGTGCCGCCGTAGTTGGCGTCGGTGTAGGTGCACCAGATCCTGTTGGTGTGGTTGTAGACGGAGGAAATCTGGTCGTTGAAGTTCTGTCCCTGGAGATTGGCGGAGCCGGTCTGGAAACGAACCATTCGGCCCTGAGCGTTGGCGTGCTCCCAGGCGCAGAACCAGCCGGACGGGCAGTCCGAGTAGGCGGTGATCGACACACCACCTTCTTGCGACGCCGGGGCGGCCCCTGCCGTCGTTTCAGCGCTCGCCGTTCCGGCGAATGCCACGCCGGCGGACAAGGCCGCACCAGCGGCGATCGTGGCGAAGAGTTTCTTCATTTCATCTCCTGTTTGTTGTTGGTACGCCGTTTGTGGCGGCGCGGTTTCCCGGTCATCAGCTCTTGACCGGGACGACGAACACATGGCTCATGCCGGCGTTGTGGGTCGTGGTCGACCCGCGTGAGTCGGTCAGGCCTACCGCGGTTCCCTGCACCCCGCCGTCCATGCCGTCTTTCCACTTCACCAGGACGTAGGCGTTGAACCGCTGTTCGCAGTCGGCCCGGACTGGGAAGTCGGGCAGGTGCAGCGGCACGTAGTGGTGGTGCACCGAGTAGGACATCCGGCGGGTCGTCGTGGTGGCGTTGCTGGTCTGGCAGAGTTTGTCGCCGTTCCACTGGTTGACGAAGAGCGTGAAGGAGGCCGTCGAGGCCGGTGGGATGTTGCAGTCCTTACCCTTCACCGGGTAGCACGTCTTGTACTCGGTGTCGGCGAAGACGCTGAGTTTCGTGAATCCCGGCGCGAGGGTGAAGTACGGCAACGCGGGCTCGCGCGCCACGACCTCGGGGTCCGGCCCGACACGCACAAGGCCACGGGGCGTGGCCCGCTGGGCGGGCAGACCGTCCGCGGTGTTGGCCACGGACGTGTCCGCGAACTCGAGGAATCCGTCGTGCAACTGGAACCGGGCGTCGAGTTCCTTGCGCATCGTGGCGGCACGGACGTACGCGGTGCAGGTGACCGTCGTGTCGACACCGGGGTGGACCAGGAAGCGGGTGGTGAGCTGGACGTCCTCCTTGTCCGGCTCCAGGGACGCGTCCTTCTGGAGGATGTTCTGCCCCGTTACGTAGCTCTGTTCGCCGCCTGGCCAGGTGCACCGCACCTCGTTGTCGAACAGCGAGCGGTAGGTGGCGGAGTTCGCGCGCATCACCGATCTGACGTAGGCGGTTTGCGTCGCCGACATCTCCAGGTCCACGCTGCCCAGCTCCTTGACCTCCTGGTCGAACTTCACCGGCTCACCCGGCTTTGTCTCGGGCACCTTCGGCGCGAGCACCTGTTGCGGCGTGAACTCGACATAGGTGGCATCGCTCGCGATCGCCGCCGGCGCGAGCACGACCAGCACCACGGCACCGAGAATGAAGGACAGTATTCGTCTCACCCGCGGTCTCCTTTCATCAGTGAGAATTTAGGGTGACGAACTATTCCCGCGATAAAACATGCACGCCTTCATGGGGCGTGGTGTCGAGTTTCTGTGTCTGCGGATGATCCTGACGTGAATTTGTTTCACGGCCCACGAGGGGTGCGGAACAACCATGTCGGGTGACGGGCAGTGGCGGCAAGGGCCGCCGGGACGTGTGTCGTCCCGGCATGCGTGAAATGGGCCTGAGCAGGGGGTTCTCGGGAGGCGTGGGACGGTGTCATACTGGCTCGCGGCACCGGAGACTTGGGGAGGGTCGATGGATGTGTCGAGCACGCGCAGCGAGCTTGCGCAACTTCTCGCTGCGCTCAAGGAGCGCAGCGGACTGAGCTATTCAGAGCTTGGCCGAAAGTCACATATCAGCAGTTCCACCCTGCATCGATACTGCTCTGGAGTAACAGTTCCACCCGATTACCGGACGATTGCCGCAATCGCCACCGCATGTGGAGCGACTGACCAAGACCTCGCCGATTTACTACGGCACTGGAATGTGGCCAACGGCAAGATCACCATGGAGACACCAGTTTCCTCGGTGGAAACCCCCGACCTGGCCTCCGGCTCTGGCCGGCGGCGCCCACGATCACTCGCGGCCGCCGCTGCGGTCCTCGTGGCGATCGTGATCCCGTCGAGCACGGCATTCCTTGATTCAGCCCCCTCCACTTCCGCGCCCGCCGACGCCGTCGTCCGATACGACTTCGCGCCACGTCGCATACTCGCGCCGCGGACGCCCAAGGCCGTGCCTGGCGGATCCTGGAAGCCCGATCATGAGGTGGTGGCGCTGGGCAGCGTCGAGCTCGAGATGTCGACGACGCAGACCGCGCACGTGGTGTCGGTGATGCGCGCGAGCTCGGCGACCCACCGCTCGCTGTTCGACAACGAGGTGCGGTGCAGGTGGCCTGGCGGTGAGCAGAACCATGTGACCGGACAGAACCTCCTGCAGGAAGGCATGTCGTCGGAGCGGGAGAAGGAAGAGGTCCAGCTGACCACACGCTTCCTGCTGCATCCCGGTGTGGCCACGAAAGTCGCCTGCACCGCCTACGTCCGCGCCGCGGCGCTCAGGGAAGACCTCGACGCGCAGTTCCGGCTGGACAGCGGGAGAATCGAGGTCGCCGACACGTCCGTGGACAACACGACCACAGGCGCGCCCGCACAGAGTGCGGTGCCACGTGGCCTCCTGCACGTGGGACCGGCTCCCCGCATGATCGCCCGGGAGCCGGTACTCAGGTCCGTCACCTTCGCGCCGGGATTCACCCACCTCAGCGTCGTCGCCGACACCCAATTCCAGGTCTGCTATCCGCAGAAGTACAAGCTCTGCGACACGCCCGATCCGACCGCGTCGACGGCCACCTTCACTCTGTACGTCACCCAGTGGAAGGGCAACGAGGTCTGCCACAAGGACCGGGCCACCGGGGAACTCCGCGAGATGTCGTACGCGGTGCACCGCCATCACGTACCACTGCACCTGCCCAACTTCACCGTCCGCGCCGACTGTGACCCGCGGTTCAGCGCCTACGTCATGGTGAAGTGGGTAGACGGGATGGACGGCGGGGTACAGGGCGCCGTGGAAGACCTGACCGACTCACGCGGATCCACCTCAACGCACAACGCCAACATGAGCCACATCTTCATGATCCCCCACAAAGGCTGAACAGGCCATCGGCGGACCGGGACGTTGTTCAACGACCGCGCACACACTTCTCATAAATGGTGCCGCCGGCGAGTCCGGCGGTGGCCGTAGCCCTGCGCCATCGGACCCTTCTGGCCGCCGAAGTCCACCTACGGGGGCGCGGCGGAGCAAGCAGAGTCAAGAAGAAGTAGCCGTCGCCGCAGCACCGACCGCACCTCACCTGTCGACCCGGCGACGTCGGACCTAGATGTGATGGGCCGTCGGCGAAGCAGGTGGCCCTCGCTTCCGAGTTGGTGGTATTTCGTGGCTTTGATATGCGTACCGGCATAGCTGATGCCGTTGTCCTCGACGGTGAACGCCACGGGAGCAATAGATGCATCGGTCACGGAAACCCCACAGCAAGAAGAAAGGGAAGACGCCATCAAACGGTTTCAATGACGAGAACGATCACCATGAACGTAGCACCCGTGTTCGATTAGACGCAACGAAGAGCGCAGTGCGACAAGCACTGCATCCATGCCGACATCCGAGTGAAGCACGCATCGAGACGTATTACTCCTTGTTCAACGACGCGCCGGTTTGGATTACCGCGCTGCGGGTATCGCGCGAGGCCACCCCGCACCAAGGGTTACGCCAAGCAGGTGGGACACCTCGAGGGTCACCGTCGAAATCGGGTTTGCCGGTGCATCCAGACCTGGTCAGCGGGATACGCCAGGTCAAACGAGGGGCATATTCCAGCAGTGGCATCATTTCCGGCCGCCGACGAGGTGCCAGTTACTCCAAACCGGTGAAACTGCGATAGCCGGTGTGTGAGCGAACGGACCAGGGGTAATCGGAGCCATGCACACCGGAACAGCGGCCGCAACGACGCCGGAATCGGGCGGCGAATGGGCCGCCCCGTGGCGCCTCGGTCTGTGCGGATTGGCGACACTCGCTGTCGCCTACGGATTCGGACGATACGGGTATGGCCTGTTCCTGCCGCGCTTTCAGGTCGAGTTCGGTGGCTCGGCCGGACTCCTCGGCGCCGTGACCAGCATTGGCTATCTCGGAGAGCTGGTCGCTCTCGGCGTCGTCGGATGGTGGGCGGGCCGGAGGTCACCGCGGTTGCCGATCGGCGTCGGGCTGGGCTGCGCCGGGGCTGGGATGCTGCTGATCGCCGTGGCCCCGAACACGGGCGTCCTGGTCGCGGGAGTGGCCGTGTCCGGAATGGCTCCGGGATGGGTCTGGACGCCGTATTCCGACGTCGTGGAGGATACCGTCGCCCCTGGTGCGCGCGCACATGCACTGTCGTTGATCAGCACCGGCACCACCTTCGGGGTCGTCCTCGCCGGCCCTGCCGCCTTGTTCGCGACCGACTCTCGTTGGAGGGTGGTCTGGCTCGGTGCGGCCGTGGCGGCGTTACTCGTGATGGCGTGGAATCTCCGTACACTGCCGTCTGCGCCGGCGACGCGCGCGCGACCACGTGAGCCGGTTCGGTGGCTCGAATTGACGCGCAGGCGAGGCACCTGGGCCCTGTTCGCCGCGGCGGCCTCGTCGGGGCTCGTCGGCGCCGTCTACTGGTCGTTCGCCGGGCTCGCCGTCGCGACGGCCAATGGCGGGGACGAGCGTGTGGCCCCGGCGCTGTGGACGGTCATCGGGATCGCGGGCGTGGCAGGGGTGTTCACAGGCCGTTTCGTACGACGTCACGGTCTTCGCTCGACCTTCGTGGTCGCCCAGCTCGTTCTTTCCAGCTCGACAGCCATTCTCTGGCTGGCGCCGCAGGGCTGGGAATTCGCCTTGACCTCAGCGGTTCTCTACGGCGGCGGGTTCATGGTCGGCGGCACTTTGCTGTCGGTGTGGAGTTCGATGGTGTTTCCGGACCACCCCACCCGCGGCTTCAGCGTCGTGGTCGTCTTCATCACGCTGGGCGCTGCCGCGGGGCCTGCAGCGCTCGGACTCGTCGTCGATCTCGCCGGTCTCACCACCGCCTTCGCCATCACCACGCTGCTCGCGCTGGCCACCCTGGTGGCCCTTCCTCGACACACACTCACACGATCGGGAGAGACACGGTGACCACAGCCATCGAACTGACCCGCAGCGACATCCTGGGCCGCCCCAGTTTTTGGAAGGTCTCCGAGCTGGGGGTCCGGCAATTCGAACATGGTTACCCCGCGGACCTGCTGACGACCATCCTCACCAAAGCACTCCACCTCAGAGTGAACGCGGCGAAGACCAACCTGGACCTGCGTTACCTCCGCGACGCGCATCGTCACATTCCCGAAGTCGCGCAACTGATGTACGACAAGGAAAGACTGCGGCGTCTCAGCGATCTCGCCGGTGTCCCTCTCGAGCCCTATCCGGTGGACTTCCTCAGCTCCATGATCACTTTCATGGGCCCCGAGGACGGCACCGTCGATTGGCACGGCGACAGCGTGCCGGTCACAGAGCTTATCGCATTGTCGGCGGACGACGTCTCCGGTGGAGAACTGGTGCTATATCGCGGCGAGCTCGACGAAGGCCGCGTCCGACTGGCTTCGGAGGGGTTCCTGCCCGAAGACCGGACCACCCGGATCACCCACCGCGTCGGTCACAGCGTTTTCGGCCAGCTGATGGGTGTTCTGCACAGAACCGCTCCGATGACAGCCGGTACCCGGGTGACCCTGAACCTCAACCTCCGCTCGGCGGTGCAGCCGCACATCGACGATCAGCGGCTGAGTCACCTAGCGGCCGAGAGCCCGGAGTTCGACTGGCTCGACCACTACGTCAGCGATGTTCGGTTCCGCCAACTGCGCTCGCTGCGAACCAGCGCCGCGGCCGCCGGGAAGGATTCGGATGCCTGAACCACTGGAGCACATCGGCGGACTCGCCTGCCTGGACTTCGCCAATACCGTCGGCCCTCGCCGGGCTCGCGCAGACAAGGATCCCCACGACTATCTCGCCGACTTCACCAGCCTCGTCGAGTGGTCCGCGAACGCCGGTACCATCGGGACGAACCGAGCGGGTCTGCTGCGCAAACGCGTCGATCGCGATCCCGACGCGGCACGCGACACACTGTCGCGGGCCAAAGAACTCCGCGAGTCCATCTACGTGGTCTTCGCCGCCATCGCCCAAGGTGATGAACCGCCGGGCTCAGCACTCGAATACCTTCAACAAGAGTTCACCGAGGCGATGCGACGCGCCAGCCTGGTCTCCACGCCGGCCGGTCTGAACTGGAGCTGGTCCCCCAGAGGCGAACTCGACTGCGTTCTCTGGCCGATCGCACAGTCCGCGGTGGAAGCCGCGATCAACGCCGATTTCAGCCGGATCAAGGAATGCCTCGGCCACAACGGCAGCTGCGGCTGGCTGTTCTACGACACCAGCAAGAACGGAGCCCGCCGGTGGTGCAGCATGAGCGCCTGCGGCACCTGGGCGAAGACCAGCCGTCGCCGGTCCTCCGGCAGGAAGGGGTGAACCATGTGCGGCATCGTCGCCATCCACGGTGAACCCGTTCCCCTGCTCGGACGGCACATGCTCGACCGCATCGCCCACCGCGGCCCGGACGATCACGGGAGCGTCGAGCTACCGAACACCGGTTGGGCCACCGACGATTATCCATTGTGGACACTCACGGTGGACACCAGCCGCTCGTCGATCACGGGGGCAATCACCTGATCGGCAACGGCGAAATCTACAACCACGCGACTCTGCGCTCGCTGTTCCCGGGCTATCGCTGGTCGACGGGTCCGACAACGAAGTCGCTCTGCGCGTCGCCGTCAACGGCGGAGGGCAGGCGCTTTCGGTTCTGCGGGGCATGTTCGCGTTGACCGCCGCCGGCCCGGGACTGCCGTTCCTCGCGGCCCGGTAGGCATCAAACCACTCTACTGGGCGCATATTCCTGGTTCGGTGCTGTTCGCTTCCGAGATGAAGGCCTTCGACCCTGAGCATCGCGGCCGCGTAAGGCCCTTCCCGCCAGGATTCTTCCGGAGCCCGATCGCGCGAGCCTACCGCAGGTTCCGGTTCGGCCCGGCCGCGTTCAAGGTCGATTTCGCCGTGGAAGGCGATGTCCCGTGGACCGCTCCGGCCGCCCGGCGCGCGGGCACCGTCCACCGCGGCGGATCCGCCGCGGAGATCGCCGCCACCGAGCGGGCCGTCCACAAGGGACACTGCCCGAGCAGCCGTTCGTCCTGGTAGGACAGCAATACCTCGCGGACCCGAGTCGATCCGCGGGAAACGTCCACCCCGTTTGGGCCTACGCCCACGTTCCGCACGGGTACGACGGTGACGCGACCGGACCCATCACCGCGCAGCTGGAACGCTTCGCACCGGGATTCCGGGATCGTGTCTTCGGAACCGCCGTCCAGACACCCGCGTCGTTCGCCGCGGACAACCCCAACTTCGCCGGCGGGAACATCCTCACCGGGGCCAAGGACTTCCGGCAGCTGCTCTTCGGCCCGCGCACCACCCTGAATCCCTACGACACCGGTCTGCCGGGGCACTGCCTCTGTTCCGCGGCGACACCGCCCGGACCGGGCGCGCACGGCATGTGCGGGGCCGCGGCCGCCCAACGCGCGCTGCGAAAGGTGCGCTAGGAGTGGTCGGCGGCCTCGCGGTTGGCGGCGAGGCTGGAGTTGTGCCGCACGTCCGGGCGGTCCTGATGTCGGGGGAGGAAGGCTGTCGGCAGCGCGGCCGCGATCGCGGCGACGATCCGGCGGGTGGAGGAAGGGGCGAAAGTCTTCGCGAAGGACGCTTCGTCGACCCTGCCGGAGCAACTATCTCAGCGGGAACTGGCCGTCCTGCAGCACCTCGCCACGGGCATGAGCAACGTGGAGGTCGCCGCCCGTCTACTGCACTGGCTCGACTGCGGCCGCGGCCACTGCCTGTACCTGTACCCCTTCATCGCCTGGGCCCGGACCACAGCTTGAAGCCTCAGGGCATCCGCACCATTCCAGCGATACCCGGCACCACTCTCACTGCTTGACGACAACGACCGCCTACTCCCACCTACACAGGCGTCTCGATGAAGACCTCACACTCCTCTTTGGACTTCCCGCCACTGCGATCGTGCGGCCGCATCACGACCAGGTGATCACGACACCTACTTGGCCGGTCGCGACGGCGGCGTCGTGCACGCGCCGAGTACGGGCCCGCCAGGCGCCGGCGACCGCGTTCGGCGTGCTGGAGACCGGCGTCGTCGTCTTCGAACAACCCTGAGAAGAGCGTTGCAGTGGGTCATGTCTCGCTTACCCGGTCGCATGATGGCGGGCTCACAACGCAGTCACCCGGTCGCGATGTGTCGCACACAGATCCCAGATGGTGTTTCGCGTCGTTTCGTCCAGGACAGCGTCGGGCCACCGGGCCGGGATGACCTTGCTGTTGAAGTAGGTCCCGCTGATTCCGCGAACGTCGGCGCTGGACGCGAGATGGACACTGGACCGTGTGGCCTTGAGCAGTGCCCGTCGGCCATAGACGACCGGCATCGCGAGCCGCAACAGTGGCACGATCGGCCGGGCCAGCGGCGGGTAGGTGTCGATGGTGAGGCTCTTGTTCATGGAAGTGTAGGCATGACCGGGGTACGCCACGTTCAGCGTCACCGGCTTCCCTTCGAGCTCCTGGGCGAAGCGGTAGCTCATCGCCATCTGTGCCAGCTTGGTCTGGTTGTAGAACGACAGGCCGACGTAGTACTTCTCGCCCTGAAGATTGTCCAGGGCGATACCGCCTTTCGGGATGCCGCCGGTGATGTTTATGACCCGAGCAGCACCCGAGGCCAACAGCGCCGGCATCAGCCAGTGCGTCAGACAGAACGGTGCCACTACGTTGACCGCGAACGCGGTTTCGAGGCCATCCTCGGTCACCTCACGGTGAGACCTGGTCGCTCCCGCGTTGTTGATCAGCACATCGACGCTGCCGTTCCGGCTGCGGACCTCGTCGGCGAGGCGCTTCACCTCGCCGAGCCGGGACATATCGGCCGTGATCGCCTCGACGCTGTCATTCCCGCTGGAGCCACGGAGCTCCTCCGCGGCGGCATCGGCGCGGTTCCTGTCACGCCCGACAAGGACGACGTTCGCGCCGAGCCCTGCCAGGCGTCGCGCGGTCTCCTTCCCGATCCCTCCCGTGCTCCCGGTTACCACCACAGTCCTGCCTTCCACGTCAGCACTCCACTCGCTCAACTTATGTCACTCGGTGACACTATCGTCTTCGAGTGTAGAGAAGTAGTCTGAGTGCATGAGCGAAGGGCTGCGGGAACGGGCGAGACGAGTTGTGCGAGCGGAGATCGCCGAGATAGCCATCGACCTGTTCACCCGCCAGGGCTTCGAGAACACGACCGTCGATCAGATCGCTCGAGCGGCCGGCATGACCAAGCGCAGCTTCTTCCGGTATTTCCCCACCAAGGAAGACGTCGTCTTCGACGGCGTCGACCTCACCGGCGAGGACGTGGTCGCCGACATCGCCGCCCGACCTGCGGACGAAGACCCCTGGGACTCTCTACATCACGTATTCCGCGCCCGGCAGGACGACATCCAGGCGAGCGAGCAGGTCCTCGTCACCCTGCGGCTCATCGAAGCCACGCCCGCACTTGTCGGAAGACTCCACCAACGACGAGCAGAATGGCGACGGCGAGTCAGCGACGCGCTCAAAGACGGACGAGGCGCCGAGATCGACGCGTACACAGCCGACCTGCTCACCAACACCGCAACCGCCGTACTCGATGCCGTGTCCAGCCACTGGGTGCGATCAGGCGGGAAGTCGGACCGGCGAAGGCTCCTCGACCAGGGATTCACCCAAGTCCATGTTGCCCGCGACACGCCGCAGCCCTGACGACCGCACCTCTGCCCGACCTCACCCGCGCACGGATGGCCTTCGCCGACGCCAAACTCGACCTCGAACCGGATGAGATCCGTCGCCGTCTCGCCCGCGACATCCGTCGCGCCGACGCCGTCGCGCGCACTTCCACCCGCCTCTCGCGGGGGCGCCGCGTCACCAGCACCTGCGACCTCGATGTCACCGGATCCGGAACCGCCGCGGCGTTCCTCGCCTGGTTCAACGACACCGGACGGGACGACTACGCCCGCAGCATGATCGCCGCCAACCCGGACCACTTCCTGATCGACACCGCACCCGACGGACGACAGGAAGTCATCGAAACGACCGGGGGCAGCCCACTCGCGACCCGGTTCCTGATCGACTACGCCGACACCGCGGAAATCATCACCCACCGGAACCCCGAGTTCCCGCTCGATGCCTCCGGTGTCGCCCGAACCGGCACAGGCCTGGCCATCGGCGGCGTCCGGCACGAGTTCCGCGACCACGCCGACGGCTTCCACGCCCACCTGTGCGTCGAGTCCCTCGGCTCACCTTGCCCACAATGGTCACCCAGCACCGGATGCACCTCGCCTGCGAGTTCTCGAACTGGATCACCCTGGCCTTCACCCGCTAACGACACCGCACCCGCGGAAGCCACCAACCCCGCGTCGAAGCCGACCCCGTCCTTGCTCCAGTAGCGGCCACCCAACGCCGGTGCACCCCGGGCCCGTTCCAGTGTCCGGACCATCACCCACGACTTATCGCAGCGTCGTCACCAAACGGGCAGATAGCGTGGTCGAACACAGCGGCTCCGCCTCTTTCGGATTCTCGCCCGACGGAGTTCCGGTGAAGCGGTCGTGCCAGGCAAAGACTGCTCAGAGCAGTTCGAGCCCGCCATCGAGGGTGAGGACCTGGCCGGTGAGCCAGCTGGATGCCGGATCGGCCAGCCGCAGGAGCCAGGTGGCCACTTCGCCGGGTTCGCCTCGGCGTCCCAGCGGGATACGGTCCGCTTCGTCGTTCTTGATCTGTTCGACCATGTCCGTCGTCAGGCCGGCGGACGCGAGGGCTTCGCTTTCGGTGGGTCCCGGGGCCAGGGCGTTGACCCTGATCCGGTCGGGCGCCAGTTCCAGGGCCCAGCTGCGCGTGAGGTGCTCAAGCGCGCTCTTGGTGGCGGCGTAGTGAGCCGCGTTGGGCAGGGGCCGATGACCGTAGGTGCTGGACACATTCACGATCGCCCCGCCGGTTTCGCGCAACTGTGGCAGCGCGGCGCGCGCGAGCAGGCTGGGGGCGGTGACGTTGAGGCGGAACAGGTCGTCGATGCGGGGACCAGTGGCCTCGGCCAAGGGCATCAGCGCGGTGGCACCGGCATTGTTCACCAGGACGTCCACCGCGCCCCAGCGTTCCACCGCTGCCCGCACGACGGCCTCCGGCGCGTCATCGGCGCAGATATCGGCGGCGACCACCGCTATGCCGGGGTGCAGGCCGGCCGTGGCGTCCAGAGCTTGCCGACGGCGGCCGACGCCGAGGACATGGGCTCCGGCCCGGGCGAAGGCCAGCGCCGCGGCCCGCCCGATGCCCGAGCCCGCACCCGTGACGATCACGACCCGGCCGGTGAATGCCGCTTCTGTGTCGGTGCCGGACATGATCCTCCTTGTTCGATGTTCGTAGAACGTCGAACAAGGTAGCATGCCCGTCATGCATCAAGCGCCACATCCGGACACCGCGGAGATCACGCTCGTCCCGGTCATGGCGGCCTTGAGCGATCCCATCCGGATAGGCCTCGTGCGAACACTGTCCGATCGCCGCGAGCGAGGCTGGGGCGAACTGCGCGCACCGGTGGCGAAATCGACCCTCAGCCACCACCTCCGCGTATTGCGGGACGCCGGGATCACCCGGACCCGCCAAGAAGGCACCCGCTGCTACGTCACCCTGCGCCGAGACGACCTGGAGCAACGGTTCCCGGGCCTGCTGGACGCGGTACTGGCCGCGGCGGACATCGACCACGTCGGACGACACGTGGGCTTGGGTACCGGCAAAGGCGGATAGCGACACGAGCCGGACGACGACTTGCGGGCCGCTCGGAAGAATCGCTATCTTGGAACGAACGTTTCAAGATAGCGGGGTTGGCCATGCCCGACGTGAAGCATTTCGATCCGGACGCGGTACTCGACGCCGCTGTGCTGTTGTTCTGGCGCCAGGGCGTGGACCCGACCGGAGTACAGGACATCGTGACCGCGACCGGGGTCAACCGGTCGAGCCTGTACTCGACGTTCGGCGGCAAGCGGAATCTCTATGTGGAGTCATTGCGCCGCTATGTCACGCGGCGATCCGAGCCGATCATGCGACGGCTCGCCGAGGACATCCGCGGCTTGCCCGCCATCACGGACTTCTTCGACGGGCTGATCACGACGCGTTGCTCCGGCGAGTACGCGCGCTGGGGTTGCATGATCTCCAACGCCCACGCAAACAGGGAGAACGACGACCCCGACGTGCGTGCCGTCCTGAATCTGCACCACGACCGGCTGCGTACGGCGATGCGCACCGCCATGGAGCACGCGACCGCGGCAGGCCAGGTGCGGCAGGAGGTATCCCCCGCCGCGGCCGCCGACATGCTGGCGTTGCTGGCATACGGCGTCAATCTCCGGTCTCGCGCGGGCGCGGAACCGGGCACGCTCAAAGAAACCGTATCGGCCACCATCGCGTTGCTGGCCGCCTGAGAGGAGACAGCCCAGATGCCCGAGTTCACCCTCCACGACGAAACCAGCGCGCCCGAAGCCTCCCGGCCGCACCTGGAATCAGCGAAACGGCGCATGGGTTTCATCACCACCCTGAACGCGGTGATGGCCGAGTCGCCCGAACTGCTCGCCGGTTACAACGCCCTGGCGGAACTGTTCGGTAAGTCGTCCCTTCCAGCGAAAGCGAAGCACGTCGTCTGGATCACCGCCAGCGTCCAGAACGGATGCGAGTACTGCGTCGCCGCACACTCCACCCTCGCCCTCAAGTCCGGTGTGGACAGTGACACGGTGACCGCCTTGCGGGAAAGCAAGCCGCTGGCCGACGCCAAACTGGACACCGCGCGCCGTTTCACCGCGTCGATGGTCGCCCGGCAGGGCTGGGTTCCCGACGAGGAAGTCGAGGAATTCCTGGCCGCGGGTTACACCCAACGCCACGTGATGGACGTGATCCTCGGCGTCGGCATGAAGACGCTGTCCAACTACACCAACCACATCGCCCACACCCCGCTCGACCCCGCCTGGGAACAGCAGCAGTGGAAGCGCCTCTGACCGACGGCATGGTGCGCTGTCGGCATCCCGGTGTTCCGGCTGACGGTCGAAGACACCAGCGCCGTCTACGGGCCGAAAGCACTCGAACTCTGAAATCTCGGCGAGTTGTCCTACGCGTTCGACCGGGCGAAGCCTTGTTCCTCCGAACGGGGGGAAGCGGGTTAAACCGATCATCCGTCGTACGGAGCCGGATGTGAGGTGGGCGTGCCGGCATCCGTTCCTCGCGGCACCGGCCTCGGCCGAGGCGACCAGCTACGTCGGCCGCGCGCAGGAGGGCGCGGCGATACGCTTCGAGCACGGCGCCGTGTTCGTCGAGCTGGCCCCGGTCCCAGTAGCGGCCAGCATCCGTTCCGCGGCGCCTGGTCTGCCGCCGCACAGTGTCCCGGGACCAGGCGCGATGACGCCAGAAGCAGTCGAAGGAGCGATCGGGGCTCGGGCTTCACTCCTTGTTCGGCACCAGGTACAGCTCCTGCTTTCCGAGAGTCGGCGCGTCGAGTGTCCAGTGCGCGAGCGCGTCCAGTGGCGGGGTAGCCAGCCTGCGCAGCACGAGTTCGGGACGGCGTGGCCGGACATCGAAGTCGAAGAAGGCGTAGTTCACGCGGAGTATCGCGCGGATCCAGCGGTTCTCCCCGCCGCGCGCCTCGATCGCGGCCGGCAGCAGGCCACGGTCGGAGAACATGTCGACGACAGGGCAGCCGCAGCTGTAGGCGAGGACGCCGATTTCGCCCGCGCTGCCGACGATCCGGCCTCCGGCGAGCGTTCCCAGTTCCGCTCCGATACGTACGTATTGCGCGCTCGAGGTGTAGTTCGACGTGAACGGCGCGTATGTGCGGGGAAGTCCGGCGGCCGCGTACGCGATCGAACCGGCGACGATCAGCGCGAGCACTCCGCGGGCCATGATTCGGTGGGAAACCGCTACGGCACAGACGAAAACGGTCGCCGCGGTGAGGCCGGGGCCGTAGTACCAGTGGTAGGGCGGGACCGCCAGCACCACGTAGCCGAGGTGGTAGAGCAGGCCGCCGAGGGCGAGCATCAGGAACGGCCGCAACCCGGCGGGGATCGTGCGGGGCCGGATGGCCAGCGTCACCACGGCGAGGACGGCGATGACGGCGGGCAGGAAGGCCAGCGCCGCCATCACCGGCGAAGTACGCGCGTAGAACAGCGGGCCGTTGCCGAAGTTCCAGGCACCCCAAGCGTGTTGCGCACCCTGGAGGGTCTTGATCACCACGGTGTCCGGTACCGCCGCGCCGAGCACCACCCAGCTGAAGCCGAACCACGGCAGCGTGACCAGCCCGGCGCCGAGCAGCGACCGTCCCGTGCCGGGACGGAGGAAGACGAAGAGCACCGCCGCGAACACGATCAGGTCCAGCCGAACCAGCGCGAGCAGGCCGGCTGTCAGACCGAAGGCGAAGGGGATCTTCTCGACGGCGAACACGGTGAGCCAGCCCAGGACCGCCGCGCCGAGGGCGACCTCGAGCCCGATCGACGAGAGCAGAAGCGGGTTCGCGGTCAGCGCGGCGAGTGTGAGGGCCGGGAACCGGGGCGGCAACCCGGACGCCGCGCCGAGCCTGCGCAACCCCAGGGCGAGTAGAACCTGGCACAGCACGAACAACACCCCGGCGGCGAAAACGGCGTCGCGGACGACGACGGTCAGGGCCGCCAGGATGAGCACGTTCGCCGGTGACGTCGCGGTGTTCGATGTCGCGTCGGCGAGCAGGCCCCAGTGGCCGTGGAAGGCGACGTTGCGCGCGTACGCCAGCGTGATGAACGTGTCGTCGATCAAATGCGGACGGGCGAGCAGGAACACCACCGCCGAGAGCACCGCTACGGACAGTGGCATCCGCCAGGATTTCGCCTGGTTGTCCGTCGCCCGGACCTGTTCCATGATCATGGCTTGATGTGGCTTCTCCGCCCCGGAAAGTTGCGCGCAACGTTCGGCCGGTGCCGGCCACAACCGGGGTGTGAGCAGTCTTGCGATCGGGGTGGGGGTACCGGTGGAGCAGACCGGTGACCGGGAACTGTGGGCCAGCGCGGCCGGCGGCGACGAAGGGGCGTTCGGTGAACTGTTCGAACGGCACGCCGAGGCCCTGTGGAACTACACGTATCGTCTGACCGGTTCGTGGAGCAGCGCCGAGGACCTGGCGTCCACGACGTTCCTCATCGCCTGGCGGCGGCGGGCCGAGGTGACCCTGGTGCGGGACAGCGCCCTGCCGTGGCTCTACACGGTCGCGGCCAATGTCGCCCGTGACGAGCACCGCGGTGCTCGCCGCCGGCTGCGCCTGCTCGGGAAGATCCCCGCCCAGCCCGCCGTATCCGACCACGCCGATTCGGTGGCCGAGAAGATCGACGGCCAGCGCCGGCTGGGGCGAGTCGCCGAAGCCGTCAGGTCGCTGCCGAAATCACAGCGCGAAGTCGTCGAACTGTGTCTGGCCGCCGAGGTGAGCATCGCTGACGCCGCGGAGTTGCTCGGTATCGCCGAGGTCACCGTCCGCGCCCATCTTTCCCGGGGACGAGCCCGGCTTCGTAAGTTGCTGGAGGAGAAATGAGCGGCGAACCCGTGTACCCGCCGCGCCGTGCGATGCCGGACGACGTCCGCGCCCGGATGCGATCGGCCGTCCGCGAGGGGGTCGCGAAACCGCGGCGGACGGCACGCGTCTGGTACGCCGCCGCGGCGGCGGTCGTTCTCGTCGCGTCCGGTGTCGCCGCGGCGGCGCAGTCGCTTCGTCAGCAGGGGGTGGAGCCCGGCCCCGCGCCGGCCGCCGGTGGGCTCAACCTGGACATCAGACTGGCGACGTCATCGCTCGATCGCTGTTGGGCCGCGGTGCGGGCCGCGGGAAAGACGGACCGGGTGGCCCCGCGCGAGGAATGGGTTCCCCATTTCACGGACGTCATGCTGGACGTTTCGGTCGTCGCCGCGACGGCGGCGGGCAGGCCGATGTTCTGCGAGACGACGCTGACCACCGTGACCTTGTCCGACCCGAACGCCACCCCCACATACGCGCCCGGCACCCGCACCGGACTGCTCCTGCAAAGCTCGACCGGACTGATCGGCGGGGTCCTCGATCCGGCCTGGCCGGGTGCGGGTCTCGCGTTCCAGGCCGAGGATTCCGGCGGCGGGGACGCCGTGGAAGCTTCGCCTCTGACCCATCAGTTCGTTTCGTTCACCTGGACCGCCCCCGAGAAGACACGACTGTCCGTCTACGAACCTGCCGGAGCGACGACCACGAACCTGCCGTCGGCTCCGGCACCACTGCTTTCGGCCGTCGACCGCCCGGTCCCCCCGGCCGACCGGACCTCGCCCGCGGGACATGCGCTGGGCGAATGCCTGGACGGCGCGGCGGACGCCGTCTCCGACGCGGCGGGATACCGGCCGGGCGCACTGCTGGACAAGGACGGCTATCAGGTCGTTCTCGGTCGTTTGGGCGACCGGAGCCTGGCGTGCACGACCGTTCCGGACCCGCGGCGACCCGGCCGGCTGAAGATGCGGGTCTACCAAGACCATTTCGAGATCCCGCCGGAGCAGCCCCGGACGATCCCGATGCAGCCCCTGGGCGGTGTGGAAGACGGTGGAGACCGGAGCGACGCCCGGACACCGTTCGCCGGGACGCGACTGCCGGCGGCAGCGGTCACGGTGACCTGTGACTTCGGCGCCGGACTGACCTCGACAACCGAGGTGGTCGACGGGACCTTCGTGGTCTTCGTTCCGAAAGAGGTGAACGATCCGTTCCCGCAAGGGGTTCGCATTCAAGCGCGTGATGTCAACGGCACCATCGTGCTCGAAAGGACTCTGTAGCCGGGGCGACCGCGACACGCAATGCCTCGTAGAAAAGCGCAAGCCGAAGCCGCGTGGGGCGACCGGCCGATGGCCACGATCACCGCCACCGAGAGGAAAGCCCCCTGCGCCGGAACAGCCGTAGCCGTGCGGGCACGGGTCCGGCCAGATCGGCTCCTTCGAAGCTGACCGTCCCCGAGGGGGGCCGGTCGAGCCCCGTCGCGAGCCGCGCGATGGTGGATTTGCCCGAACCCGACACACCGACGAGCCCGTGTGCACGACGAGGTCGACCCCGTCGTGCGATCCCTCGGTCCCTTATCCGGCCCGGCCCTCGGCGGTCCTGGTCATCGAATCCCCCTCACGTCGGGTATCCGACGTAAGACAGGCCGGGCGCACGACCGGTGCCGCCGCGAACCTAACCCCGGCCGGACTCGGACATCGGCGACAGTTCGCGGAGGTGACCGCGCACGCCGCCGGCCATCGGGTCGGCGAGGATGTCGAGCACCGGGAGGGCTTCCTCCCACGCGTTCCTGGCCTGCTCCGGATCATCGCCGGCCCTGCGGGCGTACCCCAGGTCGACGAGTGCCGCCGCCAGTTCGAGCTGGTCACCGCTCTCGCGCAGCGAGGCCACCGCCTCGTCGAGGGCGTCGAGCGCCTTTTCCGGCAGGCCCATGCGGCGGTACAACCGGCCGAGATTGGTGAGCGTGACGCCTTCTCCCCAGCTGGAGCGCAGTTCGCGATGCAAGCGCAGCGCGTCGGTACAGCAGCTCAGCGCCGATTCATGCTCGGCCAGTACCCGGTGGGCGCCGCCCAAGCTGTTCAACGCGATCGCCTCGCCCCACGTATCCCCGAGCGCGCGCGAGGACTCGACGCAACGACGAAACACCCCGACGGCGTCCTCCGGGGTTCCCGCGGTCACGAGAACCTCGCCGAGGGTGTGCAGGATCGCGCTCTCACGACGATCTTCGCCGGTCTCGCGGCACTGCGTCAGCGCATGCCGCAGTGTCCGCTCCGCGTCCTCGCATCGGCCGATCCAGTACTGAAGCGTTCCCAGGGCGTGCAGGATCCGCGTCTGGCCGGGCTGCACGGCTCCGCTCTGCCCGGCGGGCGGGCGATCGGGGCGAAGCAACTGCACCCAGTCCTCGAGCGACACCCGGCCGTGGTGTGCCGCCGAATCCGTGGTCGATGCCAGGCTGAGACTCGCCTGGTCGACGTGAGACCAGTCGACGAACTCCTCGTACGTGCCGAAGGTACGGACGAACCCCTTCGGCATGGCGAGGCGGGCACCGGCTCGGTCGCCGGGAAAGAACCGCCGGTACGCCGCCGTCATCGTGTCCACGTAGTACTCCAGCACCCGCGACTGCGCCTGCTTGCGGTCCGGCTGCGACTCGCTCGCGAGTCCCTGCTCGCGGGCATAGGAGCGCAGCAGGTCATGGAACTGGTATCGCTCGGCCTTGACCTGCTGGATCAGGCTCGCGTCGACCAGCGTCTCCACGTGCCTGTCGGCGTCGTCGGGCGAGGTGCCGAGGAGCGCGGCCGCCTCGAAGCGGTCCACATCCGGCCCCAGATGGAGACCGAGCAGGTGGAAGGCACGCCGCGAATCCGGCGGAAGCCGGTCATACGAGAGGGCGAACGCCGCGGCGACGCTGCGGCTGCCCGACCGCAGCCGCGGCACGATGTCCCGTTGATCGCTGAGCCTGCGGCGCAGTGCCGTCACCGGCACGGACCGGGACAGCCGGGCTCCGGCGATCCGGATGGCCAGCGGCAGCTCCCCGCACAACCGTACGGTTTCGGCGATCGCCGCGCGGTCCGGCTCGGCACCGCGAGCGGCCGCGATCCGGGTGAGCAACCGTCCCGCGTCGGCGGGCGAAAGCGGATCAAGGGTGAGCTGGCAGGCGCCGTCGAGGTCCAGCAGCCGATGCCGGCCGGTGATCACCACGGCACAGCCCGGCCCGGCCGGGAGCAGGGATTCGACGCGCACGCCGTCTCCCACGTTGTCCAGCACCACGAGCGCCCGCCGCTCGGCGAGGGCGTCGCGCCAGAGCATGGCCCGCGTCTCCGTGTTCTCCGGTATCGCCTCCGCCGGCACGCCGACGGCACGAAGCAGCACGTGCAGCGCGTCGTGGGCGTTTCGCGGTGGCAGACCCGGCGTGTGCCCGTACAGGTCGATGTAGAACTGCGCATCCGGGAACCGGTCCGCCAGTGAATGCGCCAGGTGGACCGCGAACGCCGTCTTACCGACCCCGGCCATCCCGTCCACGGCGATCAGTACCGGTGATGTCCGGTCCGCGCTCGCCGCACACAGTTCCGTGATGCGTCTCGTCTCGGCACGGCGTCCGGTGAAGTCCGCGACATCGGGCGGCAGCCCGCGCAACCCGGCGGCCCTGGGCTCCCACGCACCGGCTTCATCCCGCGGGGATTCGTCCTGGAGCCGTGACACCGGGTCCGCCTGCTCCAGCACCATCCGATGCGCCTGCCGCAGCCGCGTTCCCGGCTCGACCCCCAGTTCGGACACCAGGAGTTCACGGGTCTGGCGGAACACGTCCAACGCCGCGGCCTGCCTGCCCGACCGGTACAGCGCCACCATGAGCAGCTCGCACAGCGACTCCCGCAGGGGGTGGGCGGTGCGCAACCGCTGCAGCCCGGCGATCACCTCGACGTGGTTTCCCAGCTCCAGTTCGACCGCGAGGCGTTCCTCCTGCACCGCCAGCCGGGTCTCCGCCAGCGCGTCGGCGTTGCTTCGGGCGAACGGTCCCGGCACTCCCGCGAAGGGGCTGCCTCGCCACAGCTTCATCGCGGCGTCGAACTCGGCCACGGCTTCCGCGAACCGGCCGGCCGTCACGGCCTCACGCCCCAGCGCGACGTGGTCGTCGAACACATCGAGGTCGAGTTCACCCGGATCGACCCGGATCCGGTAGCCGCCCGCTTCCGAGACCAGCCGGTCACCGCGTTCGGCCGCGGCGAAAGCGCGCCGGAGGCGGGACACGTAGGTGCGCATCGTGTCCACGGCCGTGGCAGGCGGCTCCTCTCCCCAGATCGCGTCGACCAGCGACCCCAGTCCGACCACCCGGTTGGCGTTCACCAGCAGCGCGGCCAGCACGGCTTGGGAGCGCGGCCCGCCCAGCTCGATCCGCCCCAGCGTCCCCCACGCCCCCAC
>NZ_JBSZHF010000001.1:3469377-3624666 GCF_054166285.1 Amycolatopsis sp. TRM77291
CCCAGCGTCCCCCACGCCCCCACCGGACCGAGAATCCCGAATCGCACCGCGCCCCCCAAGACACCCGCCGAAGATTCCTCTATAGCGCAGTCCGGCGTGGAGGCACAAACGGGTTAACGCGGGCGTGGGGCCATCGACGAGCGCGAGGTCGTGCCTGCCAGCTCCTTTCCATTCCGGTGCAATGCCGCCGCCTTACCGTTGCCGACACGATCGAGGGCTTCCCGTCCGAAAGGCGACTCACCGGAATGCCGCTGCACATCCATTTCTCGGCCGCCGACCTGGCTCGTGTCATCCTCTCCACCGAGCCGGATCCCCTATGGGAGGTGCTTTTGAGTTTGCACGTCCTGCAAAGCCCGGCGGTGGAACCGCGTCATGAACGCTGGCGCACCGGAGTCAAGTCGAGCCCCGCCATGCGAGCCCTCTTCGATCTGGCGCCGCCACGGGGCTATTCACCGGATTTCCTCACGCCACCGGAATCCGCGGCAGGTCTCGAAAGCGGGCTCGCCGCGCTGCGGCGCACGCCGCGTCATCGGCTTCGGGCCGAACTCGCGCGGCTCGCCGGGCGGGCGATGCCGACACGGTGGGCCGCCAGACTGGCCACCGGCGACCGCGCCGCCCTGGCCGACCTCACGCGCGGGCTCGCCGACTACCACCGGACAGCGGTGGAGCCGTCCTGGGCGCGGATCGAGCACCACGTACGCGAGGACGCCACCGTCCGGACTCGGGTGCTGGTGACGCGTGGAACGGACGGGCTACTGGCGACGCTGCACCCGGCGCTCACCTGGCGTGGTGACACGCTCGAACTGGACGGCGACCACATCGTCCGGGACCTGTGGCTCGGTGGACGGGGATTGCGCTTGTTGCCGTCGTTCTTCTGTCACGGACGCCCGACGGTGCTCGCCGACCCCGCCCTGCCGCCGGTACTCGTCTTCCCCGCCACCGCGCGTCCGGAGCCGGCGACCTGCCCTCCCCAAGCGCGCGCCGCGGACGCGAAGTCACTGGAGGATCTGCTGGGGCCGACCCGCGCCGGGACACTCCGTGCCGTCGGCGACGGCTGCACGACGACGGAGCTGGGCCGGCGAGCGGGCGTCACCGTCTCCGTGGCCAGCTATCACGCGTCGATCCTGCGCTCCGCCGGGCTGATCACCACCGAGCGGGCCGGACCGGCGGTACGTCATCGGCTGACCCGCTTGGGATCGGATCTTCTCGGCCACCGGCACCCGGTGTGAATGCGCGGGGCCGCCTCCGCGGTCGTGGAGACGGCCCCTGTGCTGTGCGCATTCAGTCGATGTTCACCTTGTAAATGGTGCAATCACCGAGCGATTCACTCTGCCAGGCGATGAATCGTTTGGCAGGGTAATGCGTCCCGTGGCATTCGTGCCAGAAGTATCCGGTGTTCGCACCCGACTGCCAGTGAACGGTGTTGAACGAGCGCGCGAGGCTCGACCCGGAGTTCGCGTAACACGTCCAGGAGCCGTTCTTGTTCTTGGCGGCGAAGAAATCCGCCGGGCCCGCACAGGGCCACGCGTCGGTCTGCACCCCGGCCTCGGAGGCACCCGCCGGAGCGGCCGCGATCGAAACCGCCGCGAAAAGCGCCGCGGCACCGGCGACGACCCCCGTCATCCGCCTGCTCGGAACCTTCATTTTCCATCCCTTTCCTCGGTTGCCCTTGCCAACCGAACATAACCGGACGAAGAAGGAGGAGCCAAGCCTTTCCACGACCGTTCAAAAGCGGACGGAAATCGCCTTACTCAATGGCTTTGCAAGGTATTTGCCATGTGCTCGTCGTAAAGTCCGCGAACGCCAGGGAATCATCGCCGTTCAGGAGGAGCCGCTCATGACGATTCTGGTCACCGGTGCCACGGGCACCGTCGGCCGCCACCTCGTGGCGCGCCTGGTCAAGACCGGGCACGGAGTACGAGCGTTGACCCGCGACCCGGCGAAGGCGCACTTCCCCCGGGGAGTGGAGGTCGTCCAGGGAGACCTCACCGAGCCCGGCAGTCTCGCCGGCGCTCTCGAAGGTGTCACCGGCCTGCACCTGATCACCTTCGGCGGCGATTACAGCGCGCCGCTGGAAACCGGCCCGCGACTGGTGGAACTGGCCCACCGGGCCGGAGTACGCCGGGTCAGCGTGCTCTCCGGCTTCTACCCGGGCGGGGTCGAGGCCGCACTCGACGCGAGTGAACTCCCCTGGACTCGTCTGCTACCGGTGGAATTCATGGCGAACGCGCTGGAATGGGCGGATTCGGTGCGTACGGAGGGAGTCGTGCGGGTCTTCGGCAACCTGCCCGGATCGGTGGTGCACGAGTCCGACATCGCCGACGTGGCGGTGGCGGCCCTCACCACCGACGACCATGCCGGGAAGGCCTATCCGATCACCGGGCCGGAACCGGTCACGCCCGAGCGGCGTGTCGCCCTGATCGCCGAGGCGATCGGCAGGCCCATCCGGTTCGAGCAGTTGTCCGAGGAGCAGGAACGAGCCCGTCTCACGGCGTTGGGCTGGGGGCCGGACGACGTGGAGTTCGGCATCCGGCTCGGCCTGAACCCACCCGAGACGGGCGCCGCGGTCGAGCCGACCGTGCGGGAGGTCACCGGCAGACCACCGCGTTCCTTCGCCCAGTGGGCCGCCGAGAACGCCGACCGGTTCCGGTAAGCGCCGGCGATCCGAAGGAGGAAACGATGAACGCCTTGGGCCCCGCCGCCGCGCTGCGGCTCGGTTCGCAGATCCAGGTCTCCAAAACCGTCAGCAGGCTGCTCGGCGGGCTCGGCGACCTGCTCGCACAGGTGGAGCATCCGAAATGGCGGGACGACCCGTATCCGTTGTATGAGCTGATAAGGGCGAAAGGCCCGCTGTACCGCGGTTTGAGCGGGTCGTGGGCCACGGCTTCCTTCGCGCTGTGCGATCAGGTCCTGCGGGATCGCCGGTTCGGCATGAAATACGCGGACGGCACGCCCGCGCTCACCGGCGCGCTGGGCATGGTGTCCCAGACCTACCCGGAGAGCTTTCTCGACCTGGATCCACCCGACCACACCCGGCTGCGCCGGCTCGCCGCGCCCGCGTTCAAGCCCGGGCGGGTGGACCGCTACCGGCCGGCGGTGCAGGCGGCGGTGGACTCACTCCTGGCCAAGGTCGCCGGGCAGGAGACCTTCGACCTCATCAAGGATCTGGCCGCGCCGCTCCCGATCACGGTGATCAGTGACCTGCTCGGTATCCCGGCCGCCGAGCGGTCGGTCTTCGCCGAGTACGGCACTTTGATCGGCGAAGGCCTCAGCGGGGTGCACTCGGTCCGGCAAGCCGAACGGCTGATCACCGTCGGCGAGAACCTGGTCGTGTTGTTCGACCGGCTGCTTCACGAACGGACGGCGGTGCCCGGCGACGACGTGATCAGCGATCTCGCGGCCGCCGTCGGGGACGAAAGGATGACCGCGCGGGAACTGCACGGCACCGCGTTGCTGTTGCTGATCGCCGGTTTCGAGACGACGGTCAATCTGATCGGCAACGGCGTCCGGGCCTTGCTGGGGCACCCACGGCAGTGGGAGTCGTTGTGCGCCGACCCGGGCCTCGCCTCCGCCGCGGTGGAGGAAGCGCTGCGCTACGACCCTCCGGTGCAGGCGTCGCTGCGGATCGCGCACACCGAGGTGGAGCTGGCCGGGCGAACGATCAGGCCCGGCCAGTTCGTCGCCGTGCTCCTGGCCGCGGCCAACCGTGATCCGGAGGTGTACGAAAGGCCGGACGAATTCGACATCACCCGCTCCGGCTCACCGGACCACCTGGCATTCTCCAGTGGAATACACTATTGCCTCGGCGCCAGGCTGGCGCGTATCGAAGGCGAAATCGTCTTCCGCACCCTCGCGGAGCGAATGCCGCTCCTGCGCCAGGCAGGTCCGCTTCGACGCCGGGAAGGCAATTCCATCCGAGGCATGAGCCACTTTCCCGTCACGGCCTGAATTCGTTCCTCGCGCCGGCCGGACGGTGGGTTCGCGGACCCGGCCGAAACGAGCCGTGCGGGGATGACATCGCAAGTCGACTGTCACCAACGAGGGAAAGAGCCGTTTCGTGCCCGATGCGCCACGCGGTTCGCGCTCGTCCGACAACGCGGGGCGCCCACCTCTGACCGAAGCGCCTGCGCCGAATTGATCGGCTCCGCGTGCCCGGGTCACTGGGATCTTTCAATGGGTGCGGGCCACTCCGGCCAGGCCGCGCGACCGTGCCGCATCCTTGACCGGGTTCGGGATATCCGGGCGCCATTGGGGCAGCCACACCAAGCCGGGCTCGACCAGCTCCAAGTCCCCGAAGAACTCGCCGATCTGTTCCCGCGACCGCATGACCGCGGCGTGATTGGTCCGCCGCCCGTACTCCCGCGCCACCTTCTTGCCCGCGTCCTGTGTCTCGACATCCTCGGGCGCGACGTGGATATGGGAGACCGCCAGGAAACTGCCCGGCGGAAGCATCGCGCGGTGGAAACCGAGCGCGGCGTGCGGGCCCTGGTCGTCGGGCATGAAATGCAACAGGGCGACCAGCAGCAGCCCGATCGGCTGGGTCCGGTCGATCAGGCCGGTGTCGAGCACGCGGTCCCACAGCAGGCGCCGGTCGAAAAAGTCGGCGTCCAGTGCCGCGTGCCGGTGCGGGTCCGCGGTCTCCTCGAGCAGGATCTGCGCGTGTGCCCGGGCGATCGGCTCGTTGTCGATGTAGACCACCCGGCATTCACCCGGTGCCACCTCGTCGGCGACCTCGTGCACGTTGCCCTGTGTCGGCAGACCGGAGCCGATGTCCACGAACTGCCGGATCCCCTGCGCGACCATGAAGCGGACCGCTCGGCCGAGAAACGCGCGGTTCGCGCGGGCGAAGTCCCGGATCTCCGGCAGGACCTCGAGCTGCTTCTCGGCGAAGGCCTGATCGACGGCGTAGTTGTGCGTCCCGCCGAGCAGATAGTCATACACACGCCCCACCGAGACCTTGTCCACCGATGCGGCCACCCGTTCGCCGTCATCCATACTCATTCGTGTTCCCCAGTGTCTTCCCGCAGAAGGTCCATCCAGTAGCGGCACAGTACCCGGTCCGGCGGTCGGGCTCGACGTCCGAATCGTCGCCGTGCGGACCGCGGCGACGCCGCATGCTGTCCGGCCGCCGACAAATGGGTCGGCCAGTAACCAGATGGTGTTCGCGCCCGTCAAGCCGGACAACGTGACCGTGGGATATGGCAACGGGCACGTCGTTCACCGGCTTCGAATTCACCAGGTCATAGCGTTCGACTCACCACTTGTGCCGACGCCCTCGATGAGCGCGGCACCAGGTTTGTCCTGACCACTCAAGGCATGTGCGCGATCACCAGTCCAAGGCGCTGTCTTCGCTCACCGATTTCAGCGGGGTCACCGTCGCGTGGCCCTGACCGAGCAGATGGGCGTCGCTGCCCGGCGACAGCTCGCCCTCGCCCGTCACGGCGGTGAGGGTGAACGCGCCGTCCTCGCCGTTCTGGACGTGACTGCGCACCGCACCGAATTCGGCCAGCCCGGTGCGCCTCACCGGTCCCGTCTCGGCACGATCGGGCACGTTGAGGTTCAAGACGGTGCCGGCGGGCAGGCCCGCGAGCCTGTCGAACAACGTCGCGGCGACCGAGACTGCGGTGTCCCAGTGGGGTCGCGGGCCGGGATCCAGTCCCACGTCCAGGGACACCGCGAGAGCCCTGGCACCGTTGAGCGAGGCGGTCAGCGCCGCGCCGACCGTGCCCGAATGCAGGATCGCGCGTCCGACGTTCGCCCCGTGGTTCACCCCGGACAGGACGATCTCCGGTGGATCGCCGAACGATCCCTGCGCGGCCGCCAAGGCGATCAGCCCAGGGTGCGCGGAGACGGCGAACACCGGGATATCGGGCAGGCCGGGCAATTCCCGCCGTTCGACCGCGACACGGCCTTCGCCGCCGGCGCCGGTCAGGCCCGCACTGGTTCCGCTGGCCTCCGCCGCGGGCGCGGCTACCACCACGTTCCAGCCGTGGTCCGCCGCACCGCGGGCCAGCGCCGCCAGGCCCGGCGAGTCGATACCGTCGTCGTTGGTGATCAGGGCGCGCATCAGGACGCCTCCCACGGCTTCAACCGTACTCGCCCGGTGAGTTCACGCACGGCCTCATCGCTCCCCGAGCCGAGACCGTGCCGGGTCACATTGATCGCGCCCGCCGCGGCCCCGAGCTTCACCGCGTCCTCCAGTGACCGGCCTTGCGCCAGGCCGACCGCGAGCCCCGCGGTCATCGAGTCTCCGCCGCCGCGGGTGTCGACCGGGGTCAGGTCGGGTGATTCGACCAGGACCAGCCGTCCTTCGAGGTAGGCGAGCGTCTCCTCGGCCGCGCGGGACACGACGACGGCGCGCGCGTTGCCCGACGCCAGCTCTCGGCAACCGTCCGCGAGGTCGGTCAGCGAATCCGATTTGGCCAGCCCGTCCTCGACCATCTCCTCGTGGCTGACCTTGATCACCGCGGGCTCACCCGCGAGCGCACAGGCGAGCCGCTCCCCGGACAGGTCCACCACGACCGGAGTGCCGTGGCTGCCCAGATCGCGGGCGAGCCGCTCGTACACCGAATGCGGCACGGGCACGTCGTCCTCGTCCGGCCCGCTGAGGATCGCCACGTCCGCGCGCAAAGCCTGAACCAGGGTCAGCTCATACAGATCGTCGAGTTCGTGCCGGGTCAACGCGTCGGCGGGCATCCTCACCACCTCGTCGCGACGGCCGTCACGCCGATCGTGCACGTAGGCGCCGTTGCGCGCCGCGACTTCACGAACCTCGGCGGCTATGCCGATCAGGTGCCGCAACACCCGTCCCGTCTCCCCGCCGAGCGCGCAGCACAACACCGCCTGCCCGCCGAGGGCGTCGATCATCCGCGATTGCCATACCCCCTGTCCGCCCGCGTGCACGTGGACGTCCGGCGCCCCGTCCAGTTCCTCCACCGTCACCGTCAGCTGCGGAGACGGCGCGAACACCGCCACTCGACCCTCAGTCATACCGGTCTATTTACCCATTTCGCCGGATTCCACTCGTGAGTCCGAGGAGTGCCGGGGCGGTGCCCGGCGCGGTCATCGCCCCGGGCACCGCGACCGGTCATTCGGCCGCCATGCGCTCCCTCAGGCTCCGGGGGCGCATGTCCGTCCAGACCTGGTCCACGTGGTCCATGCACTCCTGGCGGGTGCCCGTCTTGCCATCGGGACGCCAGCCCTCGGGGATCTCCTTGCCCGCGGGCCAAAGCGAGTACTGCTCTTCGTCGTTGATCAGGACCTGGAACGTGGTGTCGTCGTCCATCGGTTCTCTCTCCCTAACTTGCGGTGGTTTCCACTTCGGATGGTTCGGACGTGACGGAAAGCCCGCGCAGCGTGCGGTTGAAGGTGGTGAGCAGCGTGACGACCGCGATGGCGCCCGCGCACGCCAGTACCGCGGTGGAGCCGGGCAGGAGTTCGACCAGCCAGCCGCCCAGCGCGGGGCCGAGCGCGGCGGCCAGGCCACCGGTCACTCCCAGCACGCCGCCGAGACGGCCGCGCAACTCGTCGGGTGTGTTGAGCAACTGGTAGGTGCTGATGGCCGTGTTGGCGGCGGGCGGCAGGAAGGCGATCCCCGCGAACAGCAGGCCCATGAGATATCCGCTGTGCACGAAGATCGCGAGGGGTGTCAGGACGGTCAAGGCCCAGAACACGCCGGCGATCAACAGATACGGGCTGAACCTGCGGTACAGGACGGGCGCGGCCAGCGCACCGAGCACCCCGCCGCCGCCGAGCATCGCGGCCATGACGCCGATCTCCCCGGATGGCATGCCCCGGCCGTCGGCGAGCACGATGATCACCAGGTAGTAGGCCGAGAAGAACAGGTTGAGACCGACCACGCAGAACGTCGTGACGCGCAGCCGAGGTTGCCGCCACACCCACTTCAGTCCTTCCGCGATCTCCTTGCCCAGATGCGCGGGCGGCCGGGAAGCGGTGGTCCGGCGGACCGGGAGGCGGACGAAAAGCAGCGAAACGAAGGCGAAGAGGTGGGTCACGACGTCGAAGACGAACGGCACGAACCGGCCGAAGGAGAACAGGAACCCGCCGAGCGCGGTACCCGACAGCTGCCCGGCGCTCGTCCGCGCGGCGTTCAGCGAGACCGCCGACGGGACCTGGTCGGCCGGGACCAGCAGCGGCAGGCTCGCCTCCTCCGCCGGCTCGAACAAGGCGCGGCACACTCCCATCACCACCGCGACGACGACCAGGAGACCGACTCCGGCCGCGTCCCACCACAGCGTGAGCACGAGCGCGGCGGCCGCGATCGCCTGCGCGGCCTCGCAACCGAGCATGATCCGCTTGCGGGACCAGCGGTCCGCGAGCGCGCCGGCGGGCAGCCCGGCGGCCAGCTGGGCGATCGCCACCGCGCCGACCACGAGTCCTGATTGGACACCGGAGCCGGTGATCGCCAGCACCACCAGCGGAAAGGCGATCATGGTGGTGCTGAACCCGGCCTCGGAGACGACCTGCCCGGTCCACAGTAGACGGTAGTCGCGATTGTTCCGCAGCCCGCTCACGTCTCGTCACCACGGCAGTCGGACGCGATGGCGCGCAAGGCGTCGGCGAAGTCCGCGGCCACGGCCGCCACCGTGTCCCGCGTGTTCAGGTGTGGCTGGTAGTACCAGGAGAACTCCAGCCGGCCGTCCCGCACCCCGCCGACCACTTCGAGTACGTGCGGCGGGCGGTTCCCGGGGTCCTGTTCACGCCCGAGCGGCGCGTGCGCCCGGCGGTAGAAACCGCTCCCCTCGCTCGCGTGGTCGCCTTGGCCCAGGTAGTTGAACGCGACCTCCGGAGCCGTGTCACCGAGTTCCGGAAACCGGAAATACCGCAGGGCGCCATAGCCGAAACCGTTGCCGGGCAGGGCACGCAACTGCTTCCGGGTCGCCTTGACGAGTTGCCGCCAGCCCGCCGAGTCGTCGACCATGAGCCCGACGGGGAACAACGTCGTGAACCACCCTACGGTCCGGGACAGGTCGACGCCTTCGAGGATCTCCTCCCGGCCGTGGCCCTCCAGATCGACCGCGACGGCGGATTCGCCCGTCCAGCGGGTGAGCGCCCTGGCCAGCGCGGTCAGCAGGACGTCGTTGATCCGGGTCCGGTAGGCGCCGGGAGCCAGGTGCAGCAGGGCGTCGGTGTCCCGCTCGCCGACCTCCACGGTCACCGATTCCGGTGGCGCGGGCGGAACTCTGGTGCGGTCGCGCGGAATCGTGTGACCAGGAAGCTCCCTCGACCAATGCCCGTGTTCACCGTCCAATCCGCCGGCTTCGACGTACTCGCGCAGCCGGTGCGCCCACTCGCGGAAGGACGTCGTCTTGGTGCCGAGATCGGTCTTCTCGCCGGCTTCGATCTGCCGGTACGCGCGTTCGAGGTCTTCGAGCAGGATGCCCCACGACACCGCGTCGACGACCAGGTGGTGCGCGGCGAGCAGCAGCCGGGGATTCTCCGCGCCGTCCGGTTCCGTCAGCACCGCGCGCAGCTGCGGCGGCCGTGCCAGGTCGAAACCGGCCTGCGCGTCTTCGGCCTCGTCCGCCAAGTCGGCCGCGGGCACCTTCTTCAGCACCGGCCTCGGCTCCGGCGGTTCGTTGTACTGCGTCCACCCCGCGTCGGTCCGCTCGAAGCGCAGACGCAGCGCGTCGTGCTGGGTGATGACGGCGTCCAGCGCGAGCCGCAGCGATTCCTCCGCCACCGGTCCGGCGAGTTCGACGAGCACCGACTGGTTGAAATGCGCCGGGTTGGCCGGTTCGGAGGCGAAGAACCACCGCTGGATCGGGGTCAGCGGGACGTCACCGACGACGGCCTCGCGGTCCGCGTCGGCGGTGTCCACCGGTTTCACCACCGTCGCCAGCTCGCCGACCGTCTGGTGGGTGAACAGGTCCTTCGACCGCATCGCCAGCCCGGCCTGCCGGGCCCGGTGGACGACCTGGATGCCGAGGATCGAGTCGCCGCCGAGATCGAAGAAGTTGTCCGTGGCACCGACCCGGCCCAGGCCGAGGACTTCGGCCCACAGGTCCGCGAGCACCGCTTCCGTCTCGGTGCGTGGCTCCACATGGCCCGCGCCCCGCACCGAGGACGGGTCCGGAGCCGGGAGCGCCGCGCGGTCGACCTTGCCGTTGGCCGTGATCGGGATCGCGTCCACGGGTACGAAGACCGACGGCACCAGGTAGTCGGGCAACGTCTCGCCGAGGAAGGCCCGTGGCTCCGCCACCTCGCCGACGACGTAGGCGACAAGCCGTTTGTGGCCATCGAGCTCACGAGCGACCACCACCGCGTCCCGCACGTCGGGATGACGGCGCAACGCCGTCTCGATCTCGCCGAGTTCCACCCGGAAACCGCGGATCTTGACCTGCTCGTCCACGCGGCCCGCGAACTCCAGCGCGCCCCGGGCGGTCCAGCGGACCAGATCCCCGGTCCGGTACATCCGGCTTCCCCGGTCACCGAAGGGATTCGCCACGAACCGGTCCGCGGTCAGTCCCGGCCGGTGCAGGTAGCCGCGGGCCAGCCCGGCGCCGGAGACGAACAGCTCGCCGGTGGTCCCGATCGGCACCGGCCGCAGCGCGGTGTCCAGGACGTGGACCTCGGTGTTCGGGATCGGGGTACCGATCGGCGGTGGCCCGCCCGGGGTCAGCGGCTCGCTCCACGAAGTGACCACAGTGGACTCCGTGGGCCCGTACGCGTTGATCATCCGCCTTCCGGGCGCCCACCGGTCCACCAGCGCCGCCGGACAGGTGTCCCCGCCGACGATCACCGTGCGGAGATCGGGCAGCTCCGCCTCGGGCACGGTGGCCAGCGCGATCGGCGGGATCAGCGCGTGGGTGATCCGGCGCCGTCGCAGGACGTCGGCGAGGTGGGTGCCGAGCAGCGGCCCCTCGGGCGGGACGACGAGCGCGGCGCCGGCGGGCAGGGACAGGCACAGTTCCAGGATCGAGGCGTCGAAGCTGGGCGAGCTGAAGGCGAGCACACGATCACCCGGCCGCACCTCGCAATGCTCGATCTCGGCGGCCGAGAACGACGCGAGCCCGGCATGGGTGACGACGACCCCCTTGGGCCGCCCGGTCGAGCCGGACGTGTAGATCACGTACGCGGGCTGCGCCGGGTCGACCCGGACACCGAGGTCGGTGTCGTCGTATCCGGCCGCGTCGAGTTCGCCGTCCACCACCAGCACGGGGCCGGCGTCCCGCAGCATGAACTCGATCCGTTCGGCCGGATAGCCGGGATCCACGGGCAGGAACGCGGCGCCGGTCTTGGCGACGGCCAGTTCGGTGACCACGAGCGCGACCGATCGCGGCAGCCGGACGGCCACGATCCGCTCGGGCCCGGCGCCCCGCTCGGCGAGCGACCGAGCCAGCCGGTTCGCCCGCGCGTTCAGCTCGGCGAAGGTCAGCGAACCGGCGTCGGACACCAGCGCGGACGCGGTGGGGGTCCGGCGGGTCTGTGCTTCGACGAGTTCGGCGAGGGAGGCGGCCGGGATCTCGCGCGCGGTGTCGTTCCAGGTTCGCAATCGGTCGAGTTCGCTCCGCGGCAATGACGGCAGAGCCGCCATCGGCTGGTCCGGCTCGGCGGCGAGCGTGGTCAGGAGCGCCCGCAGCCGCGCGATCAGCCGGTCGATGGTCTCCGCGTCGAACAGTCCGGTGTTGTAGTTGATCGCCCCGTGCACCGTGTCGCCGTCCTGCTCGAACTGCACGAGGAGGTCGAAGGGGGCCGACACCGCGGGCAGCGCGACCTCCCCCGCGACGAGCGTGCCGGACCCGGGCCGGTCACCGGTGTTCTGCAGGACCACCATGGCCTGGAACAGCGGGGTCCGGCTCGGATCGCGGACCGGTTGCACGGCGTCCACCACGCGCTCGAACGGGATGTCCTGGTGGTCGAAGGCGTCGAGCACCACGGACCGCACCTGGGTCAGGAAGTCACGGAACGACCGTGCTCTGTCCACAGTGGACCGCAGGGTCAGGGTGTTGACGAAGAACCCGACGAGGCGTTGCAGTTCGGCGCGTTCCCGCCCCGCGGTGACCGTGCCGACGGCGACGTCCCGCTGGCCCGCCCACCCGGCCAGCAGGACCTGGCAGGCGGCCACCAAGGTCATGAACAGAGTGCCGTCCTGGGCGGTGGCCAGCTCCCGGAGCTTCGCGACGACGTCGGCGGGAAGCTCGAACCCCATCCATTCACCCTCCGTCGTGCGCACCGCAGGGCGGGGCCGGTCGGTGGGCAGCTCGAGGGGTTCCAGTCCGGCGAGACGCTCCCGCCAGTGGTCCAGCTGACCGGCGAGTTCGGGCCCGTCGAGGAGTTCCCGTTGCCAGGACGCGAAGTCCGCGTACTGCACGGGAAGTTCGGGCAGTTCCGGGTTCTCGCCGCGGACGAGGGCGGTGTAGACCTCGTCGAGTTCGGCGGCCAGCACACCCGCCGACCAGCCGTCGGTGACGATGTGGTGCAGCGCCAGCAGCAGGATGTGGTCTTCGGACGTCCGCCGGAAGAGCCGCGCCCGCAGGAGCGGTCCGGTGCGCAGGTCGAACGGGCGCGACGCTTCCCGGGCCAGCACGTCTTCGTCGAACTCCTCGACTTGGAGGTCGACGCCGTACGGCTCGTGCACGACCTGGACGCCGCGGCCGTCGATCGCGTCGAACGTCGTGCGCAGCGACTCGTGGCGCGCCACCAAGAGCTCCAGCGCCTGTTCGAGGGCGGTGACGTCGAGTTCCCTGCGAAGCAGCAACGCCGTGGGCGACAGGTATCCGGTGCCACCGGGCTCGAACTCGTCGAGGAACCACAATCGCTGCTGGGCGAAGGACAACGGCAAGGCACCGTCGCGGGCCACGACCGGGATCGGCCGCGTTCCGGCCCGCCGGTCCGGCAGCGCCGCGGCGAACCGGCCGAGGGTCGGTGCGGTGAACAACGCGCGCGGCGAGACGTCGGCGTCCAGTTCCGTTCGCACCCGCGACGTGATCCGCATGCTGAGGATCGAGTCGCCACCGAGTTCGAAGAAGTTGTCCGTCACACCGATCCGGTCGAGTTTCAAGACCTCCGCCCAGATGACGGCGACACGGCGTTCGGTCTCGGTCCGCGGTGCCACGTACTCGGCCGCGGCGTCGCGACCGGGCGACGGCAGCGCGCGCTTGTCGACCTTGCCGTTACGGGTCAAGGGAAGGGCGTCGAGCGCGACGAACGCCGACGGGACGAGGTGGCCGGGCAGGCGGTCCCGCAGCCAGTCCCGCAGTCCCCGGGTGTCGCCGACGACGTACGCGACGAGGCGTCCGTCGCGGGCGGCGACCGTGGTGCCGGTGACCGCCGGGTGCTGCCGCAGCACGGCCTCCACCTCCCCGGGTTCGACCCGGAACCCCCGGATCTTGACCTGGTCGTCCACGCGGCCGAGGTAGTCGAGCCGTCCGTCGGTGGTCCAGCGCACCCGGTCGCCGGTGCGGTACATCCGGGTGCCCGGCGGGCCGAACGGATCGGCGATGAAGAGGTCCGCGGTCAACCCCGGGCGGCCGAGATAACCGCGGGCGAGCTGGACACCGGCGAGGAACAACTCCCCCGGTATGCCGACCGGGACCGGCGTCCCGGTGGCGTCCAGGACGTAGGCCCTCAGGTTGGGCAGCGGGCGGCCGATCAGCGGCCGGTCTCCCTCGACCTGGGTGTGGACGGAGTCGACCGTCACTTCGGTGGGGCCGTAGTAGTTGTACGAGGTGACACCGGACGCGACCAGCTCGCGCCACAGCCGCTCGCCGGCCGCCTCACCGCCGACGAGGACCGTGCCGGGCCGGTGCTCCCCGCTCAGCAATCCGGCCTCCAGCAGCTGCTGGAGGTACGTCGGAGTCAGGTCCATCAGGTCGATCCGGTGGTCGCGGACGTAGCCGACCGCGGCGTGCGGGTCGAGGCGGGTGTCGTCGTCGAGCACGTGCAGCTCGTGCCCGTCGACCAGGGCCAGAAGCGCTTCCCAGGACGTGTCGAACGACAACGACGCGGTGAGCGCCACTTTGCGGCGCTCCTCGGTGAGGAAGACCCGGCGGTGTGCGGCGAGCAAGTTCAGCAAGCCGCGGTGGTCGATGACGACACCCTTCGGCGTCCCCGTCGAGCCGGAGGTGTAGATGACGTACGCCGCGGTGTCCGCGCTCGCCCTGGTCGCGGCCGAGGTCGCGGGACCCGGGTCCGTCCCGTCCAGCACGACGACCGGTCGCGCGTCCTGATGCAGGAACCGTTTCCGGTCCTCCGGAAGGCCGGCGTCGATCGGCAAGTAGGTCGCGCCCGCCTTGAAGATCGCGAGGATCGCGATGACGGCTTCGGCCGAACGGGGAAGCACGACGGCGACCACCGTCTCCGGACCCGCGCCCCGGGCGGCCAGGTGTCCCGCCAGCCGTGTGGCGCGGGCGTCGACCTCGGCGAAGTCCAGCACGGTGTCACGGAAGACCAGCGCGGTCTCGTGCGGCACCCGGGCGACCGTCGCCTCGAAGGCGTCCAGCACCGTGCCGGACGGCACGTCGATCAGCGGACCTCGCCCCGCCGACAGCAGTTCGCGCCGTTCGGACGGCGACAACGGCGAAAGCGCGTCAAGGCGGCACCGCGGGTCCGCGGCGAGGGCACGGACGAAACCGGCGAGCTGATCCGCGAGACGGCGAACCGTGTCCGCGTCGAACAGCCGCGGGTCGTAAGAGAGTTCGAGCCCGAGCTTGTCGTGCAGGTAAGCGGTGAGGTTCAGCGGGAAGTTCGTCGTGTCGAGCGATTCGACGTCGAGCACGCGCACGTCGGCCTGGCCGCTGTCCTCGATCGGGTAGTTCTCGAACACCACCACGCTGTCGAACAGCGCCGTACCGGCGGGAACGGCCGTGAACGCCTGCAGCTCGGACAGGGCGAGGAAGTCGTAGCGGCGCGCATCGGCCTGCGCCGCCTGGGTTTCCCGCAGCCAGTCGAGCGCGAGGTCCCCGCCGTGGACCTCCACGCGCGCCGGGACCGTGTTGATGAACATGCCGATCATCGACTCGACACCCGGCATCCCCTCCGGGCGGCCGGACACGGTCGTGCCGAACAGGACGTCGGTTTCCCCGCTGTAGCGCGCGAGCAGCAACGCCCACGCGCCCTGCACGATCGTGTTGACCGTGAGCGCGGCGGACTTCGCCGTCTGGTGCAGTTTCGCCGACTCCTCCGGGGAAAGCTCGACCAGTACCGCCTCCGCGGACTCCGCCCGGTGCGCTTCCGCCGGCCGCCGATCGAAAGGCAGCGGGGTCGGGGTGGTGAATCCGTCCAGGACGGTGCGCCAGTGCGTCTTCGCCTCGGCACGGTCCTGCGCGGCGAGCCAGGCCAGGTAGTCGCGGAACGGGCGTCGCGGGACCAGCCGCGCGGGGCGGCCTTCCACGATGGCCGCGTACTGCTCGCACACTTCACCGAAGACCTGCGCCGTACTCCAGCCGTCGAGCAGGACGTGATGCGAGGTCCACACCAGCTGCACCTCGTCCTCGGCGAGCCGGGCGATCGCCAGCCGCATCAACGGCGGCGCGGTCAGATCCATCCCCGCCGCCACGTCGCCGGCGAGCAGTTCCTCCAGTTCCCGGTCCTGCTCGTCCGGGGTGAGCGCGCGCCAGTCGCGGTGCCGCACCGGCACCACGACCTCGCGATGGACCCGCTGGACCGGCTCCTCGATGCCGTCCCAGGCGATACTGCTGCGCAGGATCGGCGTGTGGTCGACGACGCGCTGCCAGGCCTCGGCCAGCGCGTCCGGCAGGCTCACGCCCGCCAACCGAAGCCGGAACTGGTCGAAGTAGGCCGTCGATCCGGTGTCGACCAGGCTGTGGAACAGCATGCCCGTCTGCAACGGCGTGAGCGGGTAGATGTCCTCGACATCGCGGCCGTCGCCGGCGAAGCGGTCGACGTCCGCCTGCGAGAGCCGTGCCAGCGGGAAGTCCGACGGCGTGCGCCCACCGCTTTCGGCGCAGTGCGCGATGATCCCGCGCAACGCGCCGAGCATGGCCTCGGCGATCCCGCGCACGGTGGCTTCGTCGTGCACTTCGTCGGAATACTGCCAGGTGAGATGCAATTCGCCGGCTTCGACGACGCCGACGATATCGAGCAGATACGGACGGACGCTTTCCGGATCGCTGTCGTGTCCGAGGGTTTCCCCTCTGCCCCGGATCCATCCGCCTGCCGGGCTCCCCATGTCCCAGCGGCCGTGGTAATTGAAGGAAATCCGCGGTTCGGGGGCCGCCCGTAAAGCGGAACCCGGTGTTCCGTCGCCGCTCGAGTAACGCAAAGCCCCGAAGCCCGCGCCTTTAGCCGGAACCGCACGAAGTTGCTCCTTCACGGATTTGAGGACGCCTCCCCAATCTCCTTCGGGCACGGCGAGCGGCAGCGGGTACTGCGCGGTGAACCAGCCGATCGTGCGCGAAAGGTCCAGCGGACCGGCGATCTCTTCGCGACCGTGGCCTTCCATGGCGATCACGACCCGGGACCGGCCCGTCCAGTGGACCAGCGCCCGGCCCAGCGCGCTCACCAGCACGTCGTTGACCTCCGTGCGGTACGCGCCGGGTACGTCGCGGAGGAGCGCGGTGGTCTCGGCCCGGCCAAGTGACACCGAGACACCGCGCTCCGACTTCACGGTGTTGCGCCCCGGACGGTCTACCGGAATGTCCGCCCGAGCTCCGCGAAACGCAGTTTCCCAGTACTCGATTTCCTTGTCGAGTCTTCCCATTTTCACGTATTCGCGCAGCGAACGAGCCCAATACGTGAACGATGTTCGCACCGGCGCCAGGGTTTCTCCCCGGTACGCGCGTTCGAGGTCGGACAGCAGGATCCGCCACGACACCCCGTCCATGACGAGATGGTGGGCGGTGAGGAACAACTGCGGAGCCCGGTCCCGGAAGGTGAACAGCACCGCACGCCACAGCGGCCCGGCGGTCACGTCGAGCGACGTCTGCGCCCGCACCGCCTCGGTGTGCATGGCGGCGGACACATCGTCCACTTCGGACAGGTCCACCTGTCTCAGCAGGTCGTCCGCGCCGAACGGAGCAGGTTCCTGCACCCACCCCCCGGCCGGGCGGGAGAAACGCATGCGCAGCGCGTCGTGGTGCTCGCCGACCCGGTTCAGCGCGGAGATCAGTCTCGCCATGTCCACAGAGGACAGCACGACGTGCACGGACATGGTCAGCCGCCACGGCTCGTCCAGCCGCTCGAACAGCCAGGACTGGATCGGGCCGAGCGGCGCCGGTCCGGCGTCGTCCACCTCGACCTGCTCCGCCGGTGCTTCAGTACGGGCGACATGCGCGAGTTCGGCGATGGTCTGGTTGCGGAACAGATCCTTCGACGACAGCGTCAACCCCGCCTGCCGGGCCGCCGCGACGACCTGGATGCTGAGGATCGAGTCTCCCCCGAGACCGAAGAAATTGTCCCCGACGCCGACCCGGTCGACGCCGAGCACCTCCGACCACACCCCGGCCAGTACGGTCTCGACGTCGGTGCGCGGGGCCACGTACCGGTTCTCGGTCCGGGCGCCGGGCTCCGGCAGCGCCCGGGTGTCGAGCTTCCCGTTGGCGTTGAGCGGCAACCGCTCCAGCGGGACGAACACCGCGGGAACCAGATGCGCGGGCAGGGAGCGGCCGAGGAACTCCCGCAGCGCCGTCGTCCCCGGCACGGGCCCGGTCAGGTACGCGACGAGCCTCCGCGCGTCACCGGTCCCGTTGGCGACGACGGCGGCCGCCTCGACGTCGGGATGCGCGACGAGCGCCGCTTCGATCTCGCCGGGTTCGATGCGGAAACCGCGGATCTTCACCTGGTGATCGGCCCGGCCGCGATAGTCCAGCTCACCGCCGCCGGTCCACCGCAGCAGATCGCCCGTGCGGTACATCCGCGTGCCGGATCCGCCGAAGGGGTCCGCGACGAACCTCGACGCGGTGAGGCCGGGACGATCGAGATAGCCGCGAGCCAGGCCCGCCCCGGCGACGTAGAGCTCACCGGTCACCCCGGGCGGGACGGGAGCGAGATCGGCGTCGAGCACGTAGGTCCGCAGATCCGGGATCGGGGCCCCGACGGTGGCCGTCCCGTCCGGTTCCAGCGCCCGGTACGTGACGTGCACCGTGGTCTCGGTGATGCCGTACATGTTCACCAGCCGCGGCCCGTCCGGATGCCGCCGGTACCACTCCGTCAGCCGTGCCGGATCCAGCGCTTCGCCACCGAAGATCACGTATCGCAGGCTGAGCTCCGGAGCCGGCAGCGTGCTCAGCCGGTAGAACGCCGACGGGGTCTGGTTCAGGACCGTCACCCGCTGTTCGGCGAGCAGCGCCACGAAGTCCTCCGGTTCGCGGACCGCGTCCTGCGGGACGACCACGAGCCTGCCGCCGTGCAGCAGCGCGCCCCACAGTTCCCAGACCGAGAAATCGAAGGCGTAGGAGTGGAAGAGCGTCCAGACGTCGTTCTCGTCGAAGCCGAACCAGTCCGCGGTCGAGGAGAACAGGCGGGTGACGCCTGCGTGCGGGATCAGCACGCCCTTGGGCACACCGGTGGAGCCGGAGGTGTAGATGACGTAGGCGGCGTTGTCCGGCTCGACCCGCACCCGCGGAGCGTTGTCCGGGCGGCCGTCCGCCTCGACGGAGTCGACCACGGTCACCGGACGCGCGTCGGCCAGCGTCGACTCGATCCGCGCCGCCGGATACGCCGGATCGATCGGCACATACGCGGCGCCCGTCTTCAGCACGGCGAGCACCGCGACGATGAGGTCCGCCGAACGCGGCAGCCGTAGCGCCACCAGCCGCTCCGGCCCCGCCCCCTCTTCGATCAGCCGATGGGCGAGGCGGTTGGCGCGCCGGTCCAGTTCGGCATAGGTCAGCTCCGTGCTTCCGCTCGTCACCGCGACGGCGTCCGGAGTACGCGCCGCGCGCTCGGCGAACAGTTCGTGCAGTACGGGCGAAGGTTCCGCGTCCGCCTTGCCGTTCCACTCGAGCAGCACCCGGTCGCGTTCGGCCGGGCTGATCCAGGGCTGCCGTCCGAGCGGCAGTTCCGGGGCCGTCGCGATGCCGTCGAGCAGGCGGCGAAGCCAGCCGGTCAGCCGTTCGATCGTGGCGGGGTCGAACAGATCGGTGTTGTAGTTGACGAGCGCGTCGAGCAGGCCGCCGGTCTCCTGGAAGTGGATCGTGAGGTCGAAACCGGCGGTCACCACGGGCGGCGCCAGCTCTTCGACGGCCAAGCCCGCCATCGACGGCTGGGGGTCCGGGGTGTTGTGCAGTACCACCAGCACCTGGCACAGCGGGGTGCGGCTGGTGTCGCGCTCGGGCTGCAGGTCGTCCACGACCCTGTCGAAAGGCACGTCCTGATGCGCGAACGCGTCCAGGACGGTGTCCCGCACGTCGTCGAGGAAGGCGTCGAACCCGAGCTTCAAGTCCACTGTGGACCGTAGGACGAGGGTGTTGACGAAGAACCCGATCATGCCTTCGAGGTCGGTCCGCTCACGACCGGAGACGACGGTGCCGACGGCGATGTCGTCCTGCCCGGACCAGCGCGCGAACAGGAGTTTGCTCGCGGCGAGCAGCGTCATGAAGAGGGTGCCGCCCTGGTGCCGGGACAGCTCCTTGAGCCGCGCCGTGGTCCCGGCGGGCACGCTGAATTCGTGCAGGGCACCGTTCTTGGTGCGCACGGCCGGACGGGGCCGGTCGGTGGGCAGGTCGAGCGCGGGCACGCCCTCGAGGCGGTTGCGCCAGAAGCTGAGCTGGGCGTCGAAGTCCGTGCCTCGCAGCCGTTCCCGTTGCCAGACGGCGTAGTCCGCGTACTGCGCCGGCAGCGGCGGAAGAACCGGCTCCTCGTCGCGGCGGAAAGCGCTGTAGCACGTGGCCAGCTCGGCCAGCAGCACGCCGGAGGACCAGCCGTCGGTGACGATATGGTGCAGCACGACGGTGAGCACGTGGTCGCCGGGCGCGAGCCGGGTCAACGCCACCCGCAGGGACGGTCCGGTGTGCAGGTCGACGGGGCCGGTCGCGGCGGCGAGGGCGCTGTCCAAGTCGCCTTCGGTGACGGGCACGTCGACGGTGTAGGGCGGATGGATCACCTGGACGCCGCGGCCATCGACGGTCGCGAAGGTCGTCCGGAGGGACTCGTGCCGGGCCACCAGTGCGGTCAGTGCGCGGTTCAGCGCGCCCGTGTCCAGCTCACCGCGCAGCCTCAAGGCCGTCGGCGACACGTATTCGGCGCTGCCCGGTTCGAATTCGTCGAGGAACCACAACCGCTGCTGCGCGAAGGAAAGCGGCGCCTCGAACCGGCCGCCGTCCCTGGGCAGCACCGGAATCGCCGTCCGCGGTGTGGTGCGTTCGGGCAGCCGCAGGGCGAGGCGCGCCGGAGTGGGCGCGGTGAACACGAGCCGCGCGGGCACCTCGGCGCCGAGCCTGTCCCGTAGCCGCGCGAGTACGCGGATGCCGAGGAGGGAATCACCGCCGAGTTCGAAGAAGTCGTCGTCGACACCGACGCGTTCGACCCCGAGGACGTCGGACCAGATGGCGGTCACCAGCCGCTCACGGTCGTTCCGGGGAGCGACGTACGGCGTCGAGGTGGTGTGGCCGGGGTCGGGCAGGGCCCGCCGGTCCAGTTTCCCGTGCCTGGTCTGCGGCAGCCGGTCCAGGCCGACGAACGCCGACGGGACGAGATGGCCGGGAAGGACGCGGTGCAACACGGTCCGAAGCTGGGCGAGGTCGGCGTCACCGACGACGTAGGCGACCAGCTTGCCGTCCCTCGCGTCCACGGCGGCGTCCGTGATCGACGGCTGGGCGCGCAGCACCGCTTCGATCTCGCCGGGTTCGATCCGGAAACCGCGGACCTTGAGCTGCTCGTCGAGGCGGCCGAGATGTTGCAGCCGCCCGTCGGCGGTCCAGCGGGCACGGTCGCCGGTGCGGTAGAGCCGGGCGCCGGGCGGGCCGAACGGGTCGGCGGTGAAACGGTCCGCGGTCAGCCCCGGGCGGCCGAGGTAGCCGCGGGCGAGCTGGGCGCCGGCGAGGCACAGTTCGCCGGGAACCCCGGCGGGTACGAGCCGCGACCCCTCGTCCAGGACGTAGGCGGTCACGTTGCCGAGTGGCCTGCCGATCACCGGCCGGTCACCGGTCACCGGCGCGCACGTGGCGTCCACAGTGGACTCGGTGGGCCCGTAGTAGTTGTGCGCCTCCGTTCCGGAAGCGGCGAGTTCACGCCAGAGGTCACCGTCGAGGGCCTCCCCGCCGACCATGAGGAACTTCGGACGGCGCTCTCCGTCGAGCAGCCCGGCGGGCAGCAGCTGCCGCAGGTAGGACGGTGTGACGTCGAGGAAGTCGACGTGCTCGTCCCGCACGTAGCGGGTCAGCCCGTCCGGATCGAGCCGGGTCTCTTCGGTGATGACGTGCAGTTCGTGGCCGTCCGCCAGCAGGAGGGGGCCTTCCCACGACGTGTCGAACGACAGGGTCGCGGTCAGCGCGACACGCATCCGGTCGCGGCCGAAGACGGCGCGATGGTTGGCGAGGAGATTGACCAGGGCCGCGTGACCGACGACGACACCCTTCGGCGTGCCCGTCGAACCCGAGGTGTGGATGACGTAGGCCGCGTCCGACGGCTGCGGCGGAGCCGGTCGCGGCCGGTCGGTGGTGACCGCGAAGGTGTCGTCGAGGACCACGACCGGCCGGGTGTCGTCCAGCAGCGTCCGGATGCGCTCGGCCGGCAGGCCGGGGTCGATCGACTGGTGCACGGCACCGGCTTTGAGCACGGCGAACAACGCGACGATCGCGTCCGCCGAACGCGGCAGCAGCACCGCGACGACCTGATCCGGACGGGCGCCGCGAGCGGCCAGTTCCGCGGCGAGGCCGTCGGTGCGGGCGGCGAGTTCGGCGAAGGTCAGCCGGGTGTCGCCGCAGACGAGCGCGGTGTCGTCCGGCCGGGTGCTCGCCTGGTGGTCCAGAAGATCGACGATGGTCGTCGCCGGGACCTCGAGCTCGTTGCTCCCCCACGACAGCAGGCGGCGCTCTTCGTCCTTGTCGGTGAGCGGCAGGTCCGCGATGCGGCGCCCGGGTTCGGCGGCGATCCCGGCCAGCAGCCGCAGCAGGTGGCCGACCAGGTCGTCGATCGTGGTGGCGTCGAACAGTTCTGTGCTGTATTCGACGAGCCCGGCCAGCCTGCCACCGGATTCCTCGAACTCGATCGAGAGGTCGAAGTTCGCCGCGTCCCGCGGGACGTCCGCCGGTTCCACGGCCAGGCCGGGGAACTCGGGACCGTCGCCGGAAGCGGAGTGCAGCAGCACCATGACGTCGAACAGCGGGTTCCGGCCGGGGTCGCGGCCCGCCCGCACGGCGTCGACGACCGCGTCGAACGGCACGTCGTCGTGGGCGAAGGCGTCCAGAACGGTCCGGCGGGCGTGAGCCAGGTGCTCGGTGAAGGACACCGACCGGTCGACGGCCGAGCGCAGGACGACGGTGTTGACGAAGAAGCCGACGACCCGTTCGAGTTCCGGCCGTTCGCGGCCCCGCACGACCGTGCCGAGCGGGATGTCCTCCTGTCCGGTGTAACGGGCGAACAGCACTTGGCACGCGGCGACGAGCACCGTGAACAGCGTCGTCTCCGACGAGCGCGCCAGCTCCGCGAGGCGGCCGGCGACCTCCGTGGGCACGGTGAACTCCCGTGTCGCGCCGTCGGTGCTCCGGACGGGCGGCCGGGGCCGGTCGGTGGGCAGCTCCAGCGGGACGACGCCGTCGAGGTGCGACTTCCAGTAGTCGAGACCCGCTCCCCGGAGCGGCCGGTTTCGTTGCCATACGGCGAAGTCCGCGTACTGCACCGGCTGCGCGGGCAAGCGGGCGCGTTCACCGTCGCGGTAGAGCAGGCCGAGTTCCTCGGTGAGCACGCCCATCGACGCGCCGTCGGTGGCGATGTGGTGCACGCACACCAGCAGCACGTGCTCGGTGCCGGTGAGCCGCAGCAGCACGGCGCGCAGCAGTGGCCCGCGGTGGAGATCGAACGGCCGGGTGTACTCGGCGCGCAGGACGTCGTCGAGCTCGCCGGGCCTGACGTCCACGACGGGCAACGCGACCTCGTGGGGCTCCCGGACGATCTGGAAGCCCTCGCCGTCGATCTCCTCGAAGGTGGTGCGCAAGGGTTCGTGGCGAGCGACCAGCGACCGCAGCGCGGCGGCCAGCGCGGCACGGTCGAGCGGTCCGGTCAGGCGCAGGGCGAGCGCGCTGTTGTACTCCGGGTCGTCCGGCCGCAGCCTGCTGAGGAACCAGAGCCGCCGCTGGGCGGCCGAGAGCGGGATCGGCCGGGAACGGTCGGCGGCGGCCGGGATCTCCGGCGCGGGTCCGGCCGTTCCCGCCATCCGCGCGCGCAGCACCTCCCGCAGGTGGGCGGGCAGTGCCACGATGCGATCCTGTCGGGACGAGGTCATGGTGGCGTCCTCACGCTTCCGTTTCGGAGGCGAGGCTTTCGAGCTCGCCCAAGATGAGTTCTTCGACCGTTCCGGCCAGCCCCGCGACGGTGCGCGCGGTCAGGACGTCGGCCGGGGTGAGCCGGACCGCGAACAAGGCGCCCGCCTTGGCCGCGATGTGCAGGCTCCGCAGCGAATCCCCGCCGAGGGCGAAGAAGTTGTCCTCGACGCCGATCCGCTCCACGCCGAGCACTTCGGCCCAGATCGCGGCCAGCGCCAGTTCGGTTTCGGTTTCCGGCTCGACGTACCCGCTCTCCGGCGCGGCGGGTGCGGGCAGTGCCTTGCGGTCGAGTTTTCCGTTGGCACTGACCGGGATCCGGTCCAGTGCGACGAACGCCGACGGCACCAGGTACTCCGGCAGCCGTTCGGCCAGGAAGCCCCGCAGGGTGTCCTGCCCGGCTTCCGACACGACGTAGGCGACGAGTTGCTTCAGGCCGGGCTGGTCTTCGCGGACGACGACCGCGGCCTGCGCCACGGCGGGATGCCGGGCCAGCACGGCTTCGGCCTCACCGGGCTCGACCCGGAAGCCGCGCAGCTTCACCTGGTCGTCCACCCGCCCGAGGAATTCGAGGGTGCCCACTCCGGTCCAGCGGACGACGTCGCCGGTGCGATACATCCGTTGCCCGCCCGGGGCCGCGAGGAACCGGTCGGCGGTCAGACCGGGCTGGTCGCGATAGCCACGGGCGAGACCAGCACCGGCGAGGTACAGCTCGCCCGGCACACCCGGCGGTACCGGGCGCAGGTCCGGATCCAGTACGCGGGCGACCATGCCGTCCAGCGGCGTGCCGATCGGGACCCGGCCCGGAACCGTCTCGTCCATCGGATGGGCGGTGGCGAAGGTGGTCGTCTCGGTCGGGCCGTAGCCGTCGACGACGCGCAGGCCCTGGCAGGCACCCAGCACGCGCCGCACCGCCTCGGCGGGCACGACGTCGCCGCCGGTCCACACCTCCCGCAGTCCGGTGAAGCAGTCCGGGCTTTCCTGCGCCAGCCCCCGGAACAGACCCGCCGTGACCCACATCCCGGTCAGGCCGTGCTCGCGGATCAAGGCCCGCAGGCGGTGCGCGTCGAGGTCGCCGTCCGGGGCCGTGACGACGCGGCCGCCGGTGAGCAGCGGTACCCACAGTTCGTAGGTGGTCGCGTCGAAGGCCGCCGGGGAATGCAGCAGGACCCGCTCGTGTGCCCCGCCGCGGAACCGGCTGTCCGCGGCCAAGGCGGCGACGTCGCGGTGCCGCACCGCGACGCCCTTCGGCGTGCCGGTGGACCCGGAGGTGTACATGACGTACGCCAGCTGGTCGGGATCGACGACCACGACGGGGTCGCCGTCCGGCTCATCGTCCACTGAGGACAGCCGGATGGCGTTCGGGTGGTCCATGTCGGACACGACGAACCGCACACCGTCGAGCAGCGCCTGCCGCCGTTCCGCCGGGGCGCGCGTGTCGACCGGCAGATACGCGCCGCCCGCCTTGACCACGGCCAGTTCCGCCACGACGGTGCCCGCCCTGCTCGTGACGAGGCCGACCGGTTCCTCGGGGCCCAGGCCGAGTCCGATCAGGCGGTTGGCCAGCCGGTTCGCCCGCCGGTTCAGCTCGGCGTAGGTGACCGGCTCGCCGTCGAGGACGGCCGCGACCGCGTCGGGCCGGGCGCGGACCTGCTCGGCGAAGAGTTCCGGCAGCGACCGGGCGGGGGCCGCCGTGCCGGTTCCCGTCCATTCCGCCAGGAGCAGTGCCTCCGTCGGGGTCAGCATCGACACGTCGGTGATCGCCCGACCGCCGTCCACCGTCAGTTCCCGGAGCAGCGTGAGCAGGTGACCGGCCAGCCGGCTCACCGTTTCGGCATCGAACAAGGCCGGGTCGTAGCCCAGGTCGACGTTCAGCTCACGACCGGGCGACGCGACGACCGTCAGCGGGAAGTTCGTCGTCTCGCGGGCCGACAGGTCTCGCACGGTCAGGCCGTGCCCGGCGTCGGCGCCGGTGATCGGATAGTTCTCGAACACCACCAGGCTCTCGCAGAGGTTCACTCCCCCGGGCAGCTCCGCCCAGCCTTGGACCAGCGCGAGCGGAAGATGTCCGTGGCGGCGCGCCTCGGCCTGGCTCGCCTGAAGACCCGCGAGCCAGTCGGCGACGCGGGCACCACGGTCGATCCCGATCCGGACCGGCAGCGTGTTGATGAAGATGCCGGTGATCGCGTCCACGCCGGTCACTTCGGGCGGGCGGCCGGAGACGGTGGACCCGAACACGACGTCGTCGTGGCCGCTGTAAGCCGACAGCAGCAGAGCCCAGGCCCCTTGCAGAACCGCGTTGTGCGTGAGGCCGTGGCGTTTGACGAACTCGTCGAGCCCGCTCGTCGCCTCCTCGTCCAGGCGTACGGGCAGCCACTCGGAGGAACAGGCGATGAGCCCGGCCGCGGGCGCCCGGTCGCCGGGAACGGGCGTCGGCCCGTCGATCCCCGAGAGGGTACGACGCCAGAAGCGTTCGGCGTCGGTCCGGTCGAGATCGCCCAGCCAGGCGAGGTAGTCCCGGAACGGTGGCCTGGTGGGCAGGGTCTGCCCGGCGTAGGCGCCACAGACGTCGGAGAGGACATGGAAGACGCTCCAGCCGTCGAGCAGCGCGTGGTGGAACGTCCACAGCACCTGGACTTCGGTCTCCGACAACCGCACGAGCGCCACGCGCATCAGCGGCGCCTCCGCGAGGTCGAGCCCTTGTTCACGGTCCTCGGCGAGGAGCCGCTGGAGATCGCGACCGGTCCCGTCCAGCACGCGGACCGGCAGCCGTACCTCGCCGTGTACCACCTGCAGCGGCTCTTCCACCCCGGCCCAGACGAACGCCGTCCGCAGGACCGGCGTGCGGTCCACGACCCGCTGCCACGCCGTGGCGAGCCGGTCGAGGTCGGTGACACCTTCGAGGACGAATGTCGCCTGCTCGACGTACATGCCTTGCGCCGTCTGGGAAAGGCCGTGGAACAGCATCCCGCCCTGCATGGGTGTCACCGGGTACACGTCCTCGACCGCCCGGCCGTCGCCGACCAGCGTGTCCACTGTGGACTGATCGAGGGCGGCGAGCGGGAAATCCGACGGCGTGCGGCCACCGGCCTCCGGTGACCCGCAGTGCGCGATGATCTCGCGCAGGGCGGCCAGCATCCGCTCCGCCAGCTCTTCGACGGAGCCGCGATCGTGCCGGGCCTCCACGTGCGTCCAGGTCAGCTCCAGTGTCCCGGCCACGACACGGCCGACGATGTCGAGCGTGTGGCCGGCGGGAGCGGCCGGGTCGACGTCGGCGCCGAGGGCGCCGGTCCGGAACGCGCCCGCCTCGGCGTCGCCGAACCGGCCGAGGTAGTTGAAGCCGACCTCGGGATCGATGACCGGCGCGGTGCCGGTGAGGTACCGCAGGGCGCCGTACCCGATCCCCCGCCGCGGCACCGCCCGGAGCTGTTCCTTCACCGCTTTGAGCGCGGCACCCCAGTCGTCCGGGACGTCGAGTGCGACGGGGAACATGCTGGTGAACCAGCCGACGGTGCGGGAGAGGTCGACGTCGCCGAACAGGTCCTCGCGCCCGTGGCCCTCCAGGTCGATCACCGGGATCCGCCCGGTCCAGTCCCGCAGGACACGGCCCAGCGCGGCGAGCAGCACGTCGTTGACCTGCGTGCGGTAGACCTCGGGAACGTCCTGGAGAAGTGCCCGGGTCTCCTCGGCGGTGAGCCGGACCGTCACCTCGCCCGTGTCGGCGACCGTGGCCGGTCCGGCGGCCGGCGTCGGCGCCGGGATCCCGCGCCAGTACGCCAGTTCGTCGTCGAATCCGCCGGACCCGGCGTGCTCGGCCAGCCGCCTGGCCCACTCCAGGTACGACGTCGTCTTCGGCCCGAGTTCGCCGCCGCGGTAGGCGGTTTCCAGGTCCTCCAGCAGGATTCGCCAGGAGACGCCGTCGACGACCAAGTGGTGCGCGGCCAGGGTCAGCCGCCGCCCGTCGAGCACCGCCGCCAGCAAGGGACCGCGTCCGAGATCGAAGACGATCTCGTCGGTGAGGAGGCCCGCCTGCCACACCGGTTCGCCGTGCTGGACACCGTCGCGTCCGAACCGCAGCCGCAGCCCGTCGTGGTGCGCCCACACGGCTTCCAGCGCGCGGCGCAGCGCGGCTTCGTCGACGTCCTCGGTGAATTCCAGCACCACTCGCTGGTCGAATCGGTCCGGCAGGGTGTCGAAGTACCAGTGCTGGATCGGGGTGAGCGGCGCCGCCCCGGTCACCGGCCCCTGTTCGGCGCGCGGCCCGGCGTCGCCACCGGCGTGCGCGGCCAGCGCGGCGAGGGTCGGATGCCGGAAGACGTCGTGGGGCAGCAGGCTCAGCCCGGCGCGGCGGGCACGCGACACGACCTGGATGCTGAGGATCGAGTCGCCGCCCAGTTCGAAGAAGTCGGCCTCGGCGCCGACGTCCGCGACGCCGAGCACGTCGGACCAGATCGCGGCGAGCGCGCGTTCGGCGTCGGTCGCGGGCGCGGTCCTGGCCGTCTTGCCGCCGAAGTCCGGCGCGGGCAGGGCACGACGGTCGATCTTCCCGTTGGCGTTCAACGGGAAGCGGTCGAGCCGGACGAACGCGGCGGGCACCAGGTAATCGGGCAGGGTGCGGCCGAGGAATTCGGCGAGGCCGTCCGCGTCGCCGGTGTGGTACGCGACGAGCCGTTTGACGCCGTGATCCTCCCTGGTCAGCACCGCGGCCTGGCCGACGCCCGGATGCGCGGTCAGCGCGGCCTCGATCTCCGCCGGTTCGATCCGGAAACCGCGGACCTTGACCTGCTCGTCGGCGCGCCCGGTGTACTCCAGTTCCCCGCGCGGGGTCCAGCGGACGAGGTCACCGGTGCGGTACATCCGCTCCCCCGGCGGGCCGAACGGGTCGGCCACGAACCGGTCGGCGGTCAGCGCCGGATCACCGGAGTACCCGCGAGCGAGTCCGGCCCCGGCGATGTACAGCTCGCCGGGCACACCCTGCGGCACGAGCCGCAGCTCGGCGTCGAGGACGTAGGTCCGCATGTTGTCGAGCGGTTTCCCGATCGGGACGGCATCGGGGACTTCGGCCGGGATCGGATACGAGGTGGCGAAGGTCGTCGTCTCGGTCGGACCGTAGCCGTCGACGACGACCGTGCCCGGGCATGCCTCCCGCACCCGCCGGACCGCGGCGGCCGGGACGACGTCGCCGCCCGCCCACACCTCGCGCATCCCGCGGAAGGTCTCCGGCGCCTCCTGTGCGAGCAGGCGGAACAGCCCGGCGGTGAAGAACGCCCCGTGGACCTCGTACTCGGCGATGATCCGCCGGAGGGTGTCCACGTCGAGGTCGCCCGGGGGCGCCACGACGACGGTGCCGCCGTTGAGCAGCGGAACCCACAGCTCGTAAGTGGAGGCGTCGAAGGCGGGCGAAGCGTGCAGCAGTACCCGCTCGTGCGCGGCGAACCGCCGGTCGGCGGCGAGGGCGACGACGTCACGCTGGCGTACGGCCACACCCTTCGGCCTGCCCGTCGAACCGGACGTGTACATCACGTACGCGAGGTTGTCCGGCGCCGCCTCGGGCAGCGCCACGTCCGCCGTCCGGCCGTCGGGAACGACAATCTGTCCACTGTGGACCATAGACTTGGCGCGGGCTTCGTCGGTGACGAGGATCGGCACGCCGTCCAGCAGGGTCGTCAACCGTGGTGCGGGCGCCCTCGTGTCCAGCGGGAGATACGCCGCCCCTGCCTTGATCACGGCGAGTTCGGCGACGACCAGGTCCGGGGAACGGTCCATGAGCACGCCGACCACGGTTTCGGGCCCGGCGCCGAGCGACACCAGACGCCGAGCGAGCCGGTCCGCGCGCTCGTCCAGTTCCGCGTACGTCAGGCGGACGCCGTCGCCGTCGAGGGCGACCGCGCCGGGAGCGTGCGCGACCTGCCGTCCGAAGAGCTCGGCGAGACTTCCTTCCGGCAGCGGATACGCGGTGTCGTTCCAGTCACCGAGGATCTGGAGCCGTTCGGCGTCGGTGAGCAGGTCGATGCCGCCGAGCGGACGGTCCAGGTCTTCGGCGAAGGCGTCGAGCACGCCGACGAGCTGGTCCGTGATCCGCTCGGCCGCCGCGGCGTCGAACAGATCGGGGTCGTAGCCGACGTCGAGGCTCAGCCGTTCCCCCGGCGACGCGACGACACTGATCGGGTAGTTCGTCGTTTCGGCGGCGTCGACGTCACGCAACCGCAGTCCGGCACGCGTCGCCGAGCCGATCGGATAGTTTTCGAAGACGACGATGCTGTCGAAGAGGCTGCCGCCGGCCCCGCTCCACGCCTGCAGCTTCGTCAGCGGCAGATGCCCGTACCTGCGGGACTCCACTTGCCGGTCCTGCAACGCCGCCAGCCATCGCGCGACCGGCGACCGGTCGGTGGTGACGCGGACCGGGAGCGTGTTGATGAAGATCCCGGTGATGTCGTCGGCGCCGGTCAGGTCGACCGGGCGACCGGACACGGTGGTGCCGAAGCAGACGTCGCGTTCCCCGGTCAGCCGTGACAGCACCAGCGCCCAGGCACCCTGCAGGACGGTGTTCATCGTGAGGCCCGCCTTGCGCGCGGCTTCCCCGAGCCGCGCGGAGCTCTCGACCGGGACCCGCAGCCACTCGGCCGACCGGCTCGTGTGGTCCCGCGCCGTAAGCCGGGCGGACGCGGTGAAGTCACCGAGCTCCCGTCGCCAGTGGCGTTCCGCCTCGGTGTCGTCCTGACTGCGCAGCCACGCGACGTAGTCCCGGAACGGCGGCCGCTCGGGCGGTTCGCCCCCGGAATAGGCGGTGAACACGTCGGACAGCACTCCGAAGACGCTCCAGCCGTCGAGCAGGACATGGTGGAACGTCCACAGCACCCGGACTTCCGTGTCCGAAAGCCGCGCCAGGGTCAGCCGCAGCAGGGCTTCGCCGTCCAGGTCCAGCCCCTCGGCACGGTCCGCGGACAGGACCTCCTGCCAGAAGCGCTCCTGTCCCGCGGGCGTGTGGGCACGCCAGTCGAGCCGGGTGACCGGGACGGTCACCCGCCGACGCACCACCTGCACCGGTTCCGGCACGCCTTCCCAGGTGATCTTCGTGCGCAGCACGGGGGTGCGGTCGACGACGTGCTGCCAGGCCTCGGCGAGCGCGTCGACGTTCTCGACACCTTCGACGACGAACCCGACCTGCTGGAAATAGAGTCGTTCTTCCCGCTGCGACAGCGAGTGGAACACCATCCCCGCCTGCATCGGCGTGAGCGGGTAGAGGTCATCGATCGCCCTGCCGTCGCCGGCGAGGGTGTCCACTGTGGCTTGATCGAGCGCGAGCAGCGGGAAGTCGGACGGGGTCCGCCCACCGGCCTCCGGCGCCGCGCAGTGCGCGATGATCTTCCGCAGGGCAGCCAGCATCGCACCGGCGAGGCTGTCCACTGTGGACTCACGATGGACACCCTCGGTGTAGTACCAGCTCAGTTCGAGCTCGCCGGACTCGACGCGGCCGACCACGTCGAGCAGATGCGCCCGCGCCGAAAGCTCGCTCTCGTCGGATTCCAGCCTGCCCGAGGTGAAGCGGCCGAGGTAGTTGAAACTCACCGTCGGGTCGATCGACGGCGCGGTCCCGGCGAGGTGACGCAGGGCGCCGTACCCGATCCCGCGCCGGGGCACGGCCCGGAGCTGCTCTTTCACCGATTTCAGGGCCGTACCCCAGTCTTCGGGGACGTCCAGCGCGACCGGGAAGACGCTGGTGAACCAGCCCACCGTGCGGGACAGGTCGACGTCGTCGAACAGGTCCTCGCGGCCGTGTCCTTCCAGGTCGACGACCGGCACCTTACCCGTCCAGTCCCGCAGCACCCGGCCCAGCGCGGTCAGCAGCACGTCGTTGACCTGCGTGCGATAGACGGCGGGCACTTCCCTCAGCAGCGCCTCGGTTTCCGCTTCGGGAAGCCGCACGGTGACCTCACGCATCGAGGCGACCGTGGCCTCGCCCTCGCCGTCGACCGGGATCGAGGTGTTCTCGGGAATCCCTCGCCAGTACGGCAGTTCGTCGTCGAATCCGCCGTCGGCGGTGTGTTCGGCGAGCCTGATCGCCCACTCCCGGAAGGAGGTGGTGCGCGGCCCGAGGTCGATCGCCTCGCCTCGCAGCGCCTGGGCGTAACCGCGGTCGAAGTCCTCGGCGAGCACCCGCCACGAAACGCCGTCGACGACGAGGTGGTGCACGGCGAGGGTGACGCCGCGCTCGGAGATGTCGAGGCGGATCAGCGGTGTCCCGGCCCCGACAGGACCGTTCTCCTGCTTCCAGCCGTCGTCGTGGGTGAATCGCATTCGCAGCGCGTCGTGGTGCTCCAGCAGCGCGTCCACGGTCTTGCGCGCCGCGGTGCGATCGGTCCGCTCGGGTCCTAAATGGACGAACTGGTGGAAGTGCTCCGGATCGGCGGTCTGGGTCGCGAAGAACCACCGCTGGATCGGGGTGAGTGGCACCTCGCCGCTGACCGGGCCGCGGTGGACGGCCTCGGTGGCGGTGCGCGCCGCGGCGGCGAGCGCCGCCGGGGTCCGATGGGCGAACAGGTCGCCGGGCAGCAGTTCCAGCCCGGCGCGCCGGGCCTTGGACACCACCTGGATGCTGACGATCGAGTCGCCGCCCAGTTCGAAGAAGTCATCCGTCGCGCCGACCCGTTCGACACCCAGCACCTCGGCCCAGATCCCGGCGAGCACGAGCTCGCGCTCGGTGCGGGGCACGACGTGGTCACGGGCCCCGAAATCCGGCGCGGGCAGCGCGGTGCGGTCGAGCTTCCCGTTGACGTTGACCGGGAATTCGGCCAACCGGACGAACGCGGCCGGGACCATGTAGTCCGGCAGAGTCCGCCCCAGGAATTCCCCGAGCCCTTCGGTCTCGCCGACGATGTAGGCGACCAGCCGTTTCACCCCGCCGTCCGCGCGGGCCAGTACGGCCGCCTGCTCGACGCCGGGGTGTTCGCCCAGCGCGGCCTCGATCTCGCTCGGTTCGACGCGGAAGCCGCGGATCTTGACCTGCTCGTCCACCCGGCCGACGAACTCCAGTGCCTCCTCGTCGTTCCAGCGCACGACGTCGCCGGTGCGGTACATCCGCTCCCCCGGCGGACCGAACGGATCCGCGACGAACCGGTCCGCGGTCAGCCCCGGCCGTCCGAGGTAGCCACGCGCGAGCCCGGCGCCGGCGATGTGCAGCTCTCCGGGCGCACCTGGTGGCGCCAGGTTCAGGCCGTCGTCGAGGACATAGGCGCGGGTGTTGGCCAGCGGTGCCCCGATCGGCACGACGTCGGGCACCTCGTCCGGCAGCGGATGCACGGTGGCGAAGGTCGTGGTCTCGGTGGGGCCGTAGACGTCGGCAACCAGTGTCCGCGGGCACGCGGCCCGGACCCGGCGCAACGCGACGGCGGGAACGGCGTCACCGCCCGTCCAGACTTCCCGCACGCCGGCGAACATCTCCGGGGCCTCCTGCGCGACGAGCCGGAACAGGCCGGTCGTCATGAAGACTCCCGTCACGGCGTGCGTGGTGATCACGCGGCCGAGCGTGTGGACGTCGAGCTCCCCCGGCGGGGCCAGGACGACCGTGCCACCGTTCAGCAACGGCACCCACAGCTCGTACGTGGACGCGTCGAAGGCCTGCGGTGAGTGCAGCAGCACCCGGTCGTGGGCCGCGAAGCGCCGGTCGGCCGCCAGAGCGAGGACGTCGCGATGCCGGGCGGCGACGCCCTTCGGCTTGCCGGTCGAGCCGGAGGTGTAGATGACATAGGCGAGTTGTTCGGGGTCGGTCGTCACTGCGGGGGGCGTCTCCGGGGAGTCACCCGTGTCCGTGACGATCACGCCGTCGTGGATCTCTTCGGCGGTGGACAGCCAGGCCTGATCGGTGACGAGGACGTCCGCTCCGGCTTCGCTCAGCAGCAGCCGCAACCGCTCGGCGGGCGCGCGCAGATCCAATGGCAGATAGGCCCCGCCTGCCTTCAGGATCGCGAGCTCGGCCACGACGAGGGCGGGCGCACGGTCCATCAGGAGCGCGACCCGGTTTTCGGCGCGGACGCCGAGCTCGCGCAGCCGGTTCGCCAGCCGGTTCGCCCGGACGTCGAGTTCGCCGTAGGTGACGGTCTCCGCATCGGTCATCAGCGCGACGGCGCCGGGATTCCGGCGTGCGCGGGCCTCGAACAGCTCGGGCACCGTCCCTTCCGGTATCGGCCGGGCGGTGGCGTCGCGGTCGCGAAGCAGGTGCCGGATCTCCGGGTCCGACAGCATCGGCACCCGGGTCACGGGCTCGTACGGTGTGTCCGCGAAGCCACGGATCAGCGTTTCGAGGTGCCCGGCGAGCTGCCGGGCGAGCTCCGGTCCGATCAGTTCGGGGTCGTGGGTCAGCATCAGCGACATCCGGCGGCCCGGATACGCGACGACGCCGAGCGGGTAGTTGGTGCGTTCGGCCGCGCGGACGTCCCGCACTCCCGCGACGTCCGCCACCGGATAGTTCTCGAAGACGATGATGCTGTCGAACAGGCTGCCGCCGGTGTCGCTCCAGGACTGCAACCGCGGCAGGCCGACATGGCCGAACCGGCGGGATTCCGCCTGCGCCGCCTGTAGTTCCCGAAGCCAGTCGACGAGGCCGCGCCCGGAGTCGAGCCTGACCCGCACCGGCAGGGTGTCGATGAACAGGCCCGGGATGTCGTCCGCTCCCGGCAACTCGACCGGCCTGCCCGACACCGTCGCGCCGAAACACACCTCGGCTTCGCCGCTGTAGCGGGACAGCAACGCCGCCCAGGCGCCCTGGACGATCGTGTTGAGCGTCAGGTGGTGCCGCCGCGCGAACGCGTTGATCCGGGCGGTCGTGGCGTCGTCGAAGTCCACCGGCACCCGGGCGGACGAGCTGGCGGCGTGTGCCCGGGCGCCGTGAACGCCGGGAAGCGGTGTCGGCGTCACTCCGTCGAGTTCGGCCCGCCAGCGGGCTTCGGCGGCCTCGTCGTCCTGCGCGGCGAGCCACCCGGCGTAGTCGCGGAACGGACGCCGCACCGGCGGTTCTTCACCGCGCAGCACGGCGAGGACGTCGGACAGGACACCGAAGACGCTCCAGCCGTCCAGTAGTACGTGGTGGAAGGTCCAGATCACGCGTACCGAGGTCGCCGACTCCTTGGCCACGACCAGCCGCGTCAGCGGGGCACGGGTCAGGTCGAGCCCTTCGGCGAGGTCTTCGGCCAACCGGAGCCGCAGGGCCTCCTCGGCGTCCACTGTGGACCAGTCCGGACAGCTCACCGGGATCTCCGCCGAGCACCGCACGACCTGCAGTGGACGTGGTACCCCTTCCCAGACGATCCGGCTGCGCAGGACCGGGGTCCGGGCCACCACCCGTCGCCAGGCCGCGACGAGTTCCCGTGGGTCGGGAACGTCGTCGACGGTGAAGGTGATCTGTTCGAAGTAGTTTCGATCGCCGGGCTGGGCCAGGCTGTGGAACACCATGCCTGCCTGCATCGGCGTCAGCGGGTACACGTCCTCCACATCCCGGCCGTCGCCGACCAGTTCGTCCACAGTGGACTGGTCGAGGCCCGCCAGCGGGAAGTCCGACGGCGTCCGCCCACCCGCGCCGGGTTCGGCGCAGTGCCCGAGGAGTCCACGCAGGTGCTCCAGCATGCCGTCGGCCAACCGGGTCACGGTCGCCTCTTCGTGCACGCCTTCCGCGTAGTGCCAGGTGAACTCCAGCGTGTCGCCGGTGACCTGGCCGACCACGTCGAGCAGATGGGGGCGGACGCCGCCGGGGTCGGCGACCAGGGACAGTTCGCCGGGCGAGCCGGTGTAGAGCTCCCCTGTGAGCTCGAACTGCCCGAGGTAGTTGAAGCTGATCTGGGGATCGATGCCCGGCGCCGTGCCGGAGAGGTAGCGCAGCGCGCCGTAGCCGATGCCCCGTCGCGGGACCGAGCGCAGCCGCTCCTTCACGGCCTTGATCGCCGTGCCCCATTCGTCCGGCACGTCCAGCGCCACCGGGAACAGGCTGGTGAACCAGCCCACCGTGCGCGACAGATCCACGCCGTCGAACAGGTCCTCCCGGCCGTGGCCCTCCAGGTCGATCACCGGGACCCGGCCGGTCCAGTCCCGCAACGTCCGGCCGAGCGCGGCGAGCAGGAGGTCGTTGACCTGCGTCCGGTAGACCTCGGGGACGTGCCGCAGCAGTGACCGCGTCTCCCCGGCGGTCAGCCGGACCGTCACCGCGCGGGCTCGGTCCACCGTGTTCGTGCCGATCCCGTCGACCGGGATCGGCACGACCTCGGGGATCGAGCGCCAGTGCTCCAGTTCGTCATCGAATCCACCCGCTTCGGCATGGTCCGCGAGGCGTGCCGCCCAGTCCTGGAACGAGGTCGTCCTCGGCCCGAAATCGGCCTTCCGGTAGGCCTGGTCGAGGTCGTCGAGCAGGATCCGCCAGGACACGCCGTCGACGGCGAGATGGTGCGCGGACAAGTGCAGTACGCGCCGCTCCGGAGGGCCGGACAAGCTCCAGCGCAGCAGCGAATGCCCGTCCTCGACTCCAGTGATGCGCAGCCGCCACTGATCTCCGTCGCGGGTGAAGGTCGTCCGCAACGCGTCGTGGTGCTCGATCACCGCGTCGATGGCGGCGGCGAGCGCGTCCTCGTCGGTGCCGTGCGCCAGTTCGACCGCGATGGCCTGGTCGAACCGGGCGGGCTCGGGGATCGTGTCGAAGAACCACCGCTGGATCGGGGTCGGTACGACGTCGCCGGTGACGGGCCCCTGGTCCGTGGCCGTGGAGACGCCGGTCAAGGCCGGGGCGAGGGCGGCGATGGTCTGATGCCGGAACAGGTCCGCCGTCGTGATCGACAGTCCCACCTTCCGTGCCCGCGCGCTGACCTGGATGCCGAGGATCGAGTCGCCGCCGAGGGCGAAGAAGTTGTCTTCGACACCGACCCGGTCGAGACCGAGCACGTCCGCCCAGATCCCCGCGAGCACCGCTTCCCGCTCGGTCCGCGGCGCCGTGCCCCCGCTCGCGGCGGGCTCGAAGCCCGGCTCCGGCAGTACGCGCCGGTCGACCTTCCCGTTGGCGTTGAGGGGAAGCGCGTCGAGGACGACGAACGCCGACGGCACGAGATAGTCCGGCAGGCTCCGGCCGAGGACTTCGCGCAGCACCTCAGTGTCCACTGTGGAGCCGCCCGCGGCCACCACGTAGGCGACCAGGTGCTTGCGACCGGATCCGGTACGCGCCGTCACCACCGCCTCCGCGACCTCGGGCCGGGCGGTGAGGGCACGTTCCACCTCGCCGGGTTCGACCCGGAAGCCGCGGATCTTGAGCTGGTCGTCGGCCCGGCCGGCGAACTCGAGGGTCCCGTCGGTACGCCATCGCCCGCGGTCGCCGGTGCGGTACATACGTTCGCCGGGGGCGCCGTACGGGCAGGCGACGAACCGATCGGCCGTCGCGCCCGGCCGTCCGGCGTACCCGCGGGCGAGCCCCGGGCCGGCGACGCAGATCTCGCCGAGCGCGCCGCGCGGGACCGGCCGCAGTCCGTCGTCGAGCACGTAGACGCGCATCCCGGTCAGCGGGGTACCGATCGGGATGGTCTCGGGAACCGTCTCCGCGGACGTCATGCGGAACGAGGTCGCGAACGTGGTGGTCTCGGTGGGCCCGTAACCGTCGACGACCGTGACGCCGGGACAGCTCTCCAGCACGCGGCGCACGGCTTCGGGTGGCACGACGTCACCACCGGTCCAGATCTCCCGCAGGCCGCGGAAGCACTCGGGCGCGTCACCGGCGAAAAGCCGGAAGAGACCGGCGGTGAGCCAGAGGGCGGTGACACCGTGCCGCGCGATCAGGTCGCGGACGACCTCCGCGTCGACGTCCCCCGGCGGCGCGACGACCACGGTGCCGCCGTTCAGGAGCGGAACCCACAGCTCGTAGGTGGAGGCGTCGAACGCCAGCGGCGAATGCAGCAGCACCCGCTCGTGGGCGTCGCCGGTGAACCGGGGATCCGTGGCCAGCGCGACCACGTCGGCGTGCCGGACCGCCACGCCCTTCGGTACGCCGGTGGAGCCGGAGGTGTATTCGACATAGGCCAGGTTCGCGGGTTCGACCGCGACCGTGGCCGCGTCCCCGGTGGACGGCAGCGTCAGTATTCGTCCGTTGTGGACGGTGGCGGCGGTTCCGTGCCACGTCTCGTCGGTGAGCAGAAGCGACGTGCCGTCGAGCAGCAGGCGCAGGCGATCGGCCGGAGCACGCAGATCGAGCGGCAGGTACGCGGCGCCGGCCTTGAGGATCGCCAGCAGCGCCACCACCAGGTCGGCCGAGCGGTCCATCAGCACGCCGACCCGGTCCTCCGGGCGCACGCCGAGATCGATCAGCCGTCCCGCCAGCCGGTCGGCCTCGGCACGCAGCTCGCCGTAGTCGAGGCGGTCGTCACCGAAGAGCACCGCGGGGGCCTTCGGATGCTGCTCGGCGTGCTGGTCGAACAGGCGCGTGATGGTCGTCGACGGCGCGGGATCCGGCGACGGCAGGAGCAGGCGGTCGGCCTCGGTGAGCAGCGGCAGCTCGCCTACCGGGCGCTCCGGATCGGCGGCGATCCCGGCGAGGAGGGCTTCGAGGCTCGCGGTCAGCCGCTCGATCGTCGCGCTGTCGAAAAGCGCGGTGGCGTACTCGACGGTGATCCTCAGGCCGTCTTCCCTCGGCCAGAACTCGACGACGAGGTCGAACCGGGCCGATGGCCGGGGAAGGTCGTACTCCGAAACCCGCAGACCGGAGACCTCACGCGGGCGGACCAGCGCGCTCTGCAGGACGACCACGGCCTGCACCAGCGGCGTCCGCGACGGATCGCGCTCCGGCTGTACCGCTTCGACGACCCGGTCGAAGGGGACGTCGGCGTGCGCGAACGCCTCCAGCACCGTCTCCCGGAACCCGGCAAGGAAATCCGGGAAAAGGCGGGCGCGATCGATGTGGGAGCGCAGTACGAGGGTATTCACGAAGAACCCCGTGAGCGGCTCCCACTCTGGCCGGTCCCGTCCGGCGACCGCGGTGCCCACGGCGATGTCGCGCTGACCTCCGTAAGCCGACAGGAGGAGCTGCACGGCCGCGGTGAGGGTCATGAACAACGTCGCCCCGTGCGGACGTCCCGCGGCGGTGAGGCCGCGGACCAGGTCCGCGGGCAGATCGTGACGGTGTACCGCCCCCGCCGTACCGCGCTGGGCCGGTCTCGGGCGATCGGTCGGGAAAGCGAGCGGTTCGAGTCCTTCGAGCGTTTCACGCCAGTAGCCGAGCTGGGCGTCGTCGTCGGACTGACGACGCCAGTGCGTGTATTCGCGGTAGCCCGACTCCAGCGGCGGCGGGGTCGCACCGGCGTAGAAGTCCAGAAGCTCGCCGGTCAGGATGCCGATCGACCGGCCGTCGGTGACGATGTGGTGCTGGCACAGGACGAGCAGGTGCTCCTCCGGCGCCTGACGATAGAGCGTGGCTCTCGTCAGCGGGCCGGTGCGCAGGTCGAACGGCACGCTCACTTCCGCCGCCAACGTCGCGTCGTCCGCGACCGTTTCCTCGACGCGCAGCGGTATCTCGGCCGTGTCGGCGATGTGCTGGAAACCCTCGTCGAAGGTGGTGCGCAGGGATTCGTGGCGGGCGCAGAGCGCGGCCAGTGCGCCGCGCAGGGCGTCGAGGTCCAGCGGCCCGGAGAGCCGGAGACCGACCGCGGTGTTGTATTCGGCGCTGTCCCCGGTCAGCTCGTCGAGGAACCACAGGCGCCGCTGGGCGGGGGAAAGCGGGACCACCTGGGACGACGGTGCGGCCGGGATCGTGTCGTTCCCGGCAGGCCGCGCCTCGTCGATCAGCCGGGCCAGCCCGGTCACGGTGGGCGCGTCGAACACCGCGCGAGCCGACAAGGTCACGCCGAAGGTCCGGCGCAGCCGGGACAACGCCTGCACCGCAAGGATCGAGTCGCCACCCAGTGCGAAGAAGTCGTCTTCGCTCGCGACATCGTCCATTCCGAGCACGCCGGCGAGCACCTCGGCGACGGCACGTTCGGTTTCCGAACCCGGTCCGGTGTCCGGCCGGCTCTCTTCCCGCGGCGCGGGCAGCGCGCGGCGATCGACCTTCCCGTTGGCGTTGAGGGGAAGCGCGTCGAGGGCGACGAACGCCGACGGCACCATGTAGTCCGGCAACACCGCCGCCGCGGACTCCGCCAGGTCGCCGAGCGCCTCGCCCTGCCGGGCCACGACGTAGGCGACCAACCGCTTGACGCCCGGCCGTTGCTCGCGGGCGACGACCACGACCTCGCCCACCTCCGGCACGGCGGCGAGCACCGATTCGATCTCGCCGGGCTCGACCCGGAAACCGCGGACCTTGACCTGGTCGTCGGCCCGGCCGAGGAACTCCAGTTCGCCGTCGTCGTTGTACCGCACCAGATCGCCGGTCCGGTACATCCGGCCGCCGGGTACACCGGGATCGGCGACGAAGCGGTCCGCGGTCGCACCCGGTTCGCCCCAGTAGCCACGGGCCAGGCCGGCCCCGGCCAGATGCAGTTCCCCCGCTTCCCCGGCTGGGACGGCGTTCAACGCGCCGTCGAGGACGTGGGCGCGGACTCCGTCGAGTGGACGGCCGATCGGCACGGAGTCCGGCACACCGTCGCTTGTGGACATCGCACGGGCGGTGGCGAAGGTGGTGGTTTCGGTGGGGCCGTAGCCATCGGTCACGGTGAGGCCGGGGCAGGCGTCCAGCACGCGGCGGACAGCGGCCGCCGGGACCACGTCGCCGCCCGTCCATACTTCTTCCGCACCGAGGAAACAGTCCGGCGCCTCCTGTGCCACCACCCGGAACAGCCCGGCGGTCAGCCAAAGCGACGTGACCGCGTACCGGCCGACGACCTCGCGCAGCGCCTCCACGTCCAGGTCGCCCGGAGGCGCGATCACCACCGTCCCGCCGTTGAGCAGCGGTACCCACAGCTCGTAGGTCGACGCGTCGAAGGCGGCCGGGGAATGCAGCAGGACCCGGCGGTGCGGACCACCCGCGAACCGGCTGTCGGCCGCCAGCGCCGCGACGTCCCGATGCCGGACCGCGACTCCCTTCGGTGTCCCGGTCGAGCCTGACGTGTGCATGAGATACGCCAGCTGATCCGCGTCGACGCGCGGAGGCGCCACGTCCGGCGCCGGAAGTGATCGTCCCTCGATGAGAATCCGTCCACTGTGGACCCGCGCCGCCCGTTCCGGCTCGTCGGTGATCAGCACCGAGACCCCCGCGGTGGTCAGCACCAGCCGCGCGCGATCGTCGGGGGCGCGCCGGTCGAGCGGCACGTAGGTCCCGCCCGCCAGCACGATCGCCAGTTCGGCGACGACGAGTTCGGCGGACCGTTCGAGCAGCAGCCCGACCCGGTCCTCGGCACGCACTCCGAGCCGGGCCAGCCGGGCGGCGAGGCGTGCGGCCCGGTCGGCGAGTTCGGCGTAGGTCAGCCGTCCACCGTGGCCGTCCACGGCGACCGCGTCGGGAGTGGAGCGCACCCGTGCGGCGAACAGTTCCGGCAGGGCGACGGCTCGTTCGGCTTCGGGGGCGTCCGTCGTGTCGAGCACGGTCATCTTTTCGGTACCTTCCAGGCACAACAAGCAAACCCACCGAGGCGGGCCAGGGGGACGGGGAGGGAGAAGGCGGTTCAGTGACGCCGCGCGAGACGGCCGCCGATTTCGATCGCGGTCGCCTCACCGGGCGTTCCGCGCAGCCGGCCGCACGGTGTCGGGCGCCCGGTGACGGGGTCGCGCACCGTGAACGAGGCGTCGTCGTGGAGGGTGAGTTCGGGGAAGACCTCGCCGTCGGCGACGAGTTCGGCTCCGCCGTGTTCGCCGGGGCGGAGCGTGTAGTCGAGTGCGCCGTTGCGGTAGACGCCGAAGTCACCGGCCGGGATCGGGACCGAACGGGCCGGTGCGGGCGGCCGCCGCTCCGGGAGCGAGAGGCCGAGCGCGCGGAGCTCGGCGACGAGGTCGTGCCACATGTCCGTGCCCGCGGCACCGTTCGCCGTGAACGCGACGACGCAGGCGCCCGCCTGATCGATCCGCAACTGGCAGGAGGTCCCGTCCGCCGTGCCGTCATGGCCGAGCCAGACTTCGTCTTCGTCCTCGTAGTGCGCGATTCCCAGCCCCCAGCCGTCGGCCAGGCCGAACGGCTCGGCGTCGGGCACCCGGCGATGCATGTCCGCGGCGGTCACGACGTCGAGCAGACCCGGCTTTCCCAGATGGACCCGGCCCAGTGCGACCAGGTCCGCGGCGCTCAAGGCCAGCGCGCCCGCGGGTTCGAGCATCGGCGGCAAGGCCTGTTCGACCGGGCGCGCACCGGCCGGCCCGGTGGCCCGTCCGTGGCCGGGAACCGTTCTCGGGCTTTCGGCGTAGGCGGGCTCGATCTTCAGCGGACGCAGGAGTATCGCCTCGACGGCTTCACGCCAGGTCATCCCGGTGACCGCCTCGATCAGCGATCCCACCAGGGCATAGCCGAGATTCGAATACGAGAAGGCGGTCCCGGGCGGGCATACGGGGAGCGCCGCGCGAATCTCGCGCAGGCAAGTCCCCGTGACGTCGGCCGGATCGGAGGGCAGGCCGCTGGTGTGGCTCAGCAGATGGCGTGGCGTCGCTCCCCCGGCGAGACCTGGGTCGCCCAGCAGCTCGCCGACCGGTTGATCCAGTTCGAGATCGTCGTCCGCGATCAGCGTCATCACGACCGTGGCGGTGGCCAGTTTCGTGACCGATCCGATCGGTACGGCGGACGACGGCCCCATCGGTCTCCGTCTGTCCTGATGTTCGAAACCGGTCTGGACCACTGTGGTCAGACCGTCTTCGAGCACCGCGAGCTGTGCTCCCGGAACACCGTGCCTGCCGGCCAAGCCGGTCAGTATTTCTTGAAGCCGCTCCGTCTGCACCGGGTTCCGTCCATTGTGGCCGTACCGTTCTGGCGCAAGCCGCATGACCTATTCCTCCCCTGTCCGCTGGAAACCACGAGTCGATAGCCACGTCTGTCCACATCGGGCCGGAACAACACGCTGCCCGGGCCAGTAGATCGTCTGTACCGCCAATGGTGGGAAAGCCGCTTCGACCGAAAAACACTCGACGCTACACAGGGTGGCAATAACTGCCATTCATTTTATTGAACCAGCGTCAATTCGGTGCACATCCTGGAATGACATCGGATACCGAGCACGCACAAGGCATGACCAAGCCAACGCATCCACCGGCCGTCGGATGCGTGAACAGTAAATGGAGAACGAATTTCCGACCGCCGGTCTCATCACCGGCGGAACAGTCGCAGGCTTCCTCCCCTCGTCCAATTCTTCCAGCTCAGGCCGCCTTGGGGCGCAAGCACATGCCCGGACAGCGCCTGCTGGTTCCCCTCACGCCGTCGAGCCAAACGCGGAAAAGCGGAAAAGAGCCGCCGAAGATCGCTTCTTCCCCGGCGACGACGCCGCCAACTGCGAAAACAAGAAAGTGATCTTGCCGAATCTGATTCTCACCATGCGAGCAGCACGGCCATGCGCACGTGCACCGTCTCGTGCAACCGGCGAATCGACCTTCGCGACAGCCTTTTTCGATCATCGAAGACATTGGAGTGAAGCGGGAGAACGCGAATTCACCCGGTTGCCTGTAACGGAATCGGCATCGCCATTCACCCGACCATCGTCGGTTGCCCGCCCGGCCCGGCGCTTGGTAACGGCGGATCCCACTCCCCACTGTGGTCCAGACCACATTGGGGCAGCGAAGGAATCCTTGGCGTTACGACCATCCGCGTTGACGGCCAGGCCCGAATCCGGTGGCCGCCGTAGGCACCTGTCTCGCTTCGTCATCCGGAAAGTTGGCGCTGCCCGCGGAAATTACCCACAGAGCCACGCTGACGATGTGCTTGACTGCCCCCGTGCTGAAGAAACTCTGCGCCGCCGCGGCGATCACCCTCCTGCCCTTCGTCGTCACCACGCCCGCACAGGCAGCCACCTACTATCAGCAGACGGTCACCGGATCCACTCTCGCCGAATGCAACGCGACCGGCTCCCAACTCGCCCGGCAGAAACGCGCCGAAGGCTACCTCGTGACCTGGACCGGCTGCGGTCACAAGAACTTCGGCTACATCGGCGTGGTCGCCTGGTCGAACTGACCCCCCTGATGGTCGTTCACCCGCGTTGCCGCGAATAGCCGGCGTCGGCGGAACCTCCCTGGTGCCGCCGGCGCGGCCACCGCCGCCCGATGTCTGGAGCCGACCGCATTCGGAAGGTTCCGCGCACGGCGAGGACGAGGAGGCGCTTCCTCCCGGACCATCTACGCCATGAAGAACTCCACGAGGGCGCGGCCGACCCTGCCGGGGGCGTTCTCCGTGGGGATGTGGTCCGCTTCCGGAATACGGATGAGCGTGGTCCGCGGGATCTCCGAGGCGAACTTCTCGGCGTATTCCACCGTCTCGAAGGCATCGTCCTCGCCCCAGATCAGCAACTTGGGCGTGGTGGACCGTTTCAGCGCGGGAACGAGATCCAGGGTGTAGCGGCTGTCGGCCGCGCCGGCCAAGGCGAGCCAGGAGCGGCGGACCCGTGGATCGTTCCACGGATCCAGATATTCGGCGACGAGCCGTTCGGTGGCGGCACCGGCGAGCGCCGAGGTCACCGCTTGGCGGCGGGCATCGAGAAGGGTGCCGGCGATCTCCGGATCCTCGAAGCGGGCTACGTGCGGCGCGGGCCAGGAGTCGTAGGTGACCGAATTGACCAACGCCAGCCGGGATACCTCCAGGCGGCCGTGGACCAGGAGATGCTGTCCGATGGCGCCGCCGATGTCGTGCGCTCCCACGGCGATCGGCCCGGAAATCCTCGACGCGGACAAGAATCGCCTCACCCAGCCCGCGAGGGCCGGGACGGTGGCCGTTTCCAGGGTCAACTCGCCTCCCGAGCGTCCCAGGCCAGGGAGATCGACCGCGATGGGTCGTAGTCCCGCCTCCGCGAGGCGGCCCAGCACCGGAAGCCACACCCGGCTCCAATACGTACCGTGCAGTAGCAACACGACCGGGCCGTCCTGCTCCACGGTCAGGTAGCTGGCGGCTTCGCCATCGACCTCGACCGTGGTCCTCGACACGCCCGGTTCCGCGGTTTCATTCATGCGACCAGCATGCGCGAAGGGCGCCTACTCTCCGAGAGTCCGAAAAGACATCCATGAGTACATTTCTGCCATCGCCCCGCCCACCTCGGCGGCCGGGCGGCCCGCGATCGAGTCCGTGACGCTGGCCGTCGGCACGCGGAACGCCGCTGTCCCACAACGGATCACGCCGCGGACAGGGGATGCGTCGCGGCGAAGACGCCGTGGTCGGCCCTCACCACGTCGCTCCGGCGTGTCGCACGCACGCGTCGACCACCGTGACATCCGGCCGCGACATCGGTCAGCCGAGGCCTTCGACGATGCGGAAATCGCGTTCGAAGCCGTCGGGGAGTTCGGCCAGCGCCTTCTGGTAGGCCGCGCTCGCGCGTGCGGCGACCGCCTGTTCGAAGTTGTCGAATTCGATCAGGACGACGCGTTCGGCGATTCCGGCTTCGTGTGCCTCGACCCGGCCACCGATACCGGCGAGCACCCGCCCGCCCGCGCCCGCAACGGCGAGACCTGCCAGCTTGTTGTAGGCATCAAGCCTCTCGGGTTCCTCGATGGTGGGGTAGACGCTGACCCAATAGCCCTTGGGCATGGAACCTCCAGTGTGGGGATGAGTGCATCCGGCTTACGACCAGGGCGGATGGGCGGCGAACCGCCCTGCCGAACCGCATGTGTTCGCGCGAGCGCCCGGCGGTTGCCAGATGCGCCGATCGCGCTCCGCGGCAATCCCAGGTGACGCTTCCTCGGCGCCGGCCAAGAACCCATGGTCAGACCGGCGGGCGGGCGTAGGTGACCGAGTACGGGTTGCCGTGGATGACGAACGGCAGCGTGCCGCCGTTGTCCTGCACGAAGGCGTTGATCCGCCAGGTCCCGCAACCGCTGGCCGGCTGCGTCACCGTCAACTGCCCGAGTAGCCGCAGGTGGTGCAGATTCCCGCTCACCGCCGCGGTTTCCGAGGACGTGGCCTGGGCGACGCAGCCGGGTGCGGTTGAGGACGGCGTCGCGACCGTCCGGAACCGCACCATCGCGGTATTGGCCTTGCCGGGGTAGGTGGTGCCGTCGGGGCAGGCGTTGCCACCGTCGCCGTAACAGCTCGTGGCGAAGAGATCGGTGGTGGCGAGGAAGCCGGTGGCTCCCGGCAAGGGGGTGTAGTCCACCGGGTTCACCTGCTTGCCGGGTGCGTCCATCCCGAGGAAGGTGTTCTGCGAGGACCCGAATGTCTGCACGACGCCCTCGGGGCCGATGGCTCCGTCGATGTCCCCGATGAAGCCGCTGTACAGCCTGGCGGTCTCGCGACCGGGCTGGCCGGCCGCGTACCCGTTGAGGACGTACGCCCGCAGCAGGCACTTGTAGTTGCCCGTAGTGGCCGGCTTGAACAGCATGCGCACGACGAGCGTGACCCTGCCGCCGCCGTGCAGCAGGTTCTGGCCGCTCCAGATTTGCCCGTGCTGGGTCGCCGTGTTCGGCAACGTCGTGCCACCCACCGGCTGACAAGTGATCTTGTGCCCGATCGCGATGGCGGACACCGCACCGTCCACTCGGCCGTCGCCGACCTGGATCTCACTACGCAGGTTGTGCGAAGTGCCCGCGGTGACCGTACCGAGCACGAGCCGGGCGCGGACTTCGCCTTCACCGCCGGGTGACTCCACCATCGTCACCGGCGCGGCCTCGGCGATCTTGTCGTAGGCATGGGCGGTTCCGGCGAGCACCGGCATCAGGAACAGGGTGCTGAGTATGGCCAGAAGGGTTCGCACGTCTCCACCATGCCGCAGGCGACTACACTTCGCACCCGGTTCGGCGGCGGGAGCGGTGCACGGACGCTGGCCGGGCTGATGACGGCGTCCGACGGTCAGGTTCTCGCCGGAACACTCGATCTTGATCGGCCGGCGACGGGTATCCAGGCCTTCAGAAACTCCGCGGCATCCCCCGATCGGCTACGGGGCGGGCGGTGCGTGGTGAGTGGACACTGTGGGCATGGAGTTCTTCTGCTACCACCGCGATCGGCCCGACTCCCTGGCTTTGCGCGAAGAGCTGTTGGAAGAGCACTGGTCCTACATGGACCGGTACGCGACAAGGATGATCGCCCGCGGTCCGACCTTCGCAAGCGACGGCGAGACCCCCACCGGAAGTGTGCACATCGTCGACCTGCCCGATCCCGCGGCCGCACGGGCGTTCGCCTTCGACGAGCCGAACTATCAGGAGGGGGTGTACCGGGACGTCATGTTGCGCCGGTGGGGCAACATGCTCGGGCGCACCATGTGGGACTTCCCCGGTGGTCGTACCGGTGACAACCGATACCTCGTGCTCGGTCTCGGCACGGGGCGGGCCGCCGACATCGACGCGCCGTCCGATCAGGACGATCTGATCGCGTACGGGCCGCTGCTGTCCGACGACAGCACCAGTTGGCTGGGCAAGGCGGTGCTGGCCCAGGCACCGGACCCGGAGGCGGCACGCGCCGTCCTGATCCCGGACCGGTTCGCCCACATCGAGGTCCACGAATGGAGGTTCGGCGGGCGCCCGTCATGAATCGAGTCGTCGCCGGGGTGAACCCGGTCGGGTCCTCAGGCTTCGGCGGACCGGCCGGCTTCGGCTGGATAGGGCAAGGTCAGGGGCAGCCGGAAGCTTCGCAGCACGTCCTTTTCGAAGCGGGTCATGGCGCGGATCCGGCTGCCGGCTAGGGTGAGCACCATCAGCCCGTTCGCGTGGCAGACGCCCGCCTGGGGATCCGGTACGTACATGCCGAACGCGGGCTGGCCGTTGGCCCTGGTCGCCACCAACCGGTAGGTACGGCCCCGGCGGAAGGTCACCGCGGCGTGGAATCGGGCCGCCAGATCGCGGCCCTGGTATTCCAGCGGCAGTGGCGGCATGGTCAGCCACACGTCGTCGGTCAGCAGTGCGACCAAGCCGTCCACGTCGCCGACCTCGAAGGCCCGGGTGAAGCGGATGACGAGTTCCCGCTCGGCGGCGGAGTTCGACGGCGGCGGCTCAGGCGCGGCTGACGGTGACGGGCGCTGCCGCAGCGTGGTGCGTGCGCGCTTGAGCGCGCCGGCGACCGACTGCTCGGTGGTGTCCATGATGTGCGCCACCTCGCGAGTGGGGAATTCGAGGACGTCACGCAGGATGAGGACGGCGCGCTGGCGGGGCGGCAGCAGCTGCACCGCCGTCACGAACGCCAGAGAGATCGATTCCTTGGCCTCATAACGCTGTCCGGGGCCGGGAGCGGTGTCCACCCGGTCTGCCAGCAGGATGTCCGGATAGGGCTCGAGCCATTCCACCTTGCCGAGGCGAGTGGGTTCCGGCGGGTCGAACCCGGGCACTGGCCCGCCCGTTTGTGGACGCCGGCCCGCCGATCGCAACGCCTTGAGGCATCGATTGGTCGCGATCCGATACAGCCAGGTCCTCACCGAGGAGCGCTCCTGGAAGCCGTCCAGCCCCTGCCAGGCCGACACCAGGGTCTCCTGCAGCGCGTCCTCGGCATCCTGCGTCGAACCCAGGATCCGGTAGCAGTGCACGTGCAACTCACGCCGATAGGGATCGGTGAGCTCACGGAACGCCTCCCCATCCCCGTTCCGCACTCGCGTTATCAGGTCCCCGGTCATTCCTGCACTCCCACGAAATTCGCCGTCAGCCGGCGCCGACGGAGTCGTTTCCGACAAGGTAGTTCAGTACGACGACGCCCGACTGGCGAGAATGCGTGCCGACCAGCGTCAGCGGCGTTTTGGGATTCTCGCGGAACGGCCCCGAAGCCCGGCCCACGACGACGGGGTGCACCGCGAAGCGAAGCCGATCCAGGAGACCGTGTTCCAGCAGGGTGTGCGACAGCCGCCCATGGCCGAAGACGACCAGGTCGCCGCCGCCCTCTTCCTTCAGCTTCCGCACCTCGGCGACCACGTCACCGCGTACGACCACCGAATTGTTCCAATCGGCCCGCTCGAGCGTCGAGGAGAACACGTACTTACGGATCCCGTTGATCGCATCGGCGAAGTCCCCCTCCTGACCCGGCCAGCGCCAGGCCAGATCCTCGTATGTGCCGCGGCCCATCAGCATGGCGTCGCATCCCTGCAGAAGCTCGAACGCCTCCTTGAGGAACTCGTGGTCGAAGTAGTCCAGTGCCCACGATCCGGGGTCGTCGACCACTCCGTCGAGGCTGCTCAGCGTCGACTCGACGATCTTGCGCATGCGTAGTCCTTTCGGTTGTCAGCTCTGCTCGGCGGCGGGCACGGGCGGCCTGAGGTAGACCTTGTCCGCGGCGACGCGCACGGCCACCCGCGCCGCTTCTGGCTCCGGCGGCGGTTCCGCGCCGTCCAGGTAGCGGTCGTACATTTCGCGCAGGAGCACCTTGCCGGGGTCGTCGGTGATCGTCACGGTCCCGCGGATCTCCACGTACGCGGCCGTATTCGCCACCACGAGCAGGCTCACGCGGGGATCGCGCTCCATGTTGCGGGTCTTGAGCCGCCCCCTGATCGTGCTGAACACGATCTCGTCTCCATCGCGCTTCACGAAGATCACCGAGGACTGCGGCCGTCCGTCGGCGTTCGTGGTCGCGAGGATCGCGGTATGCGGCCCATCGAGCATTTCCCGGGCCACTGCGGGCAGCGTGACGGTCAAGGGGTCCCCTTCAAAGGTCGGGCGTTCTTTTTCGGGCAGACCCCGCGCACGGCCAGGATGGGGCGCTCGCCAGGAGGTTCGTGGCCTGGATCACATGGCGGTGGTCGGGAGGAGGACTGGGTTGCCCGTCGAGATCGTCATCGCGGGGCTGTCGATCGACGGCGCGGGCCCGCGGCATGGAGGAACCGCCGGAAGGCCGTACGGGCTATCGTGGCCCCGGTGTTCCTTCCAGTCGCACACGATCGCGTCGAACTCGTCGAGGTGCTCGGTCCCGACGGCACCGGAGACGATCAGCTGGTGGCCATCTGGGAAGCGGACGAGGCCCAAGCCGCGCTGACGCTCGTCGCCGGCCTGCCCGAGGGTGAGCTCAAACGGTGCTTCATCCCCGTCTGGAAGATCCGGGCGCACAGCGGCACGGGGTTCCTTTTCGAGATCAGCTTCTGCTTCCGGTGCCATGGCGCACTACTGCGCGGGCCCGCCGTTCCGCCCGAGCAGGACATGATTCACGCCTTCGACTCCGAGGACTCGACCAGCCGAGAACTGCTGGCGAGACTGAAAGCGGCAGGGCAGAGCTGACCTCACTCCGGTAGGTCCGGGCGCCGGGCATCGAGCAACGTCGCCACCGCGCGGTACGGCTATCCGGCGGTTCGCTCGATGCGGCCGAGGATGACGCCGGTCAAGGCCGCGACCGCGTCGGCGGCGCTCGTGGTGCCCCGGTTCAGTTCGCCGGCGATCGCCTCGGCGGCTCCGAGCGCCCCGACGCAGTGCAGTCGCAGCGCCGCCCGGTCCAGGCCGGAGTACGGCGTCAGGGCACCGGCCATCAGCTCGGTGTAGCCCTCGTGCATCTCGTGCTGGATCTCCTCCATTTCCGGATTTCCTTTCAACGCCGAGGAAACGGCGTTGAACTCCGGCATGTCGGTGGCGCAGGCGAAGTAGGCGACGCTGACGGCTTCCGCGACGTCCGCCGCGGTCGGCGGGGTTTGTTCCAGTGCCCGCGAGATGGCGGCCCGGTGCCGTTCGTCGAGGCGCCGATAGAGCGCCAGCAGCAGTCCGGGGCGGGTGCCGAAGTGGTTGTACACGATGGGCCTGCTCACCTCGGCCGCCTCGGCGAGGGTGGGCAGCGTCAGCCCGTCGGCACCGTCGGCACGCACGATCTCCAGGGCCACGTCGAGCAACTGCTCGCGCCGGGCCTGCTTGGACAGCCGGGTCGGTGCGGTGGTCATCGCCCCATCCTAGCTACATCGTGTAAGTTACAAAATGTAGGTTATGGGGATCGAGGAGGACGACATGGGACAGCGAGGATCGGTTCTGCTACTGGGCGGGGCGGGACAGGCGGGCTCGGATACCGCCACTCTCCTACGGCGGCGGTACCCGGAGCTGCCGTTGACCATCGCGGGCCGGAATCCGGAACGCGCGCGGAAGGTGGCCGGCGAACTGGGCGGCGCCAACGCGGTGACCGTCGATCTCGCCCGCGGTGATCTCGGCCTGCCCGCCGGCCGGGAATACGCGGCCGTGGTCGCGACGCTTTGGGACAGCAGGCTGAACGGGCTGCGTTTCGCCCAGGACCACGGCGTGCCCTACGTCAGCCTGTCCAGCGGCATGATCGACATCGCGCCGGAGGTCACCGCCGCCGTACAGCGCCCAGCGGCCGCGCCTGTGCTGATGGCCAGCCACTGGGCCGCGGGCGTCATCACTCTCACAGCATTGGCGTGGGCCGAAGAGTTCGCCCGGGTCGACACGATCCGGATCGGCGCGATCCTCGATGAGAACGACGCGGGCGGCCCCGCGGGACTCGCGGACCTGGAGCGCTGGGCGAAGGTCACCTCGGCCGGGTACGCGCGGCGCGACGGCGTGTTCGCCTGGTCCGGTGCGGCCGACTCCCGGGTGGGGTTGCGCAGCCTCGACGGCACCACGGTCACCGGCCAGACCATCCCGATCCTCGACGTGACCAGCCTGGCGTTCGCGACGGGCGCGCCGGACGTCGAGTTCGCGTTCGCGGTCGGTGAATCCGCGGGGACGCGCCGGGGCGACGGCCCGTCCGTCGAGGTCCGGATCGATCTCGAAGGGACGGGCCCGGCGGGCGCCCCGCTGAGCGTCAGCCGGTACCTGGCCCACCCGCGCGGCCAGCGTCCGCTGACCTCGCTCGGCCTCGCCATGGGGATCGAACGGTTGCTCGGTCTGCGCGGGGAAGCGGTCCCGCCTGGCTTCTACACCCCGGAGACCTTGCTCGAACCGGCCCACGTGGTCGAACGACTCGCCGACGCGGGCACGCTCTTCGTCGACGCATGAGTTCGACGCCGGGCGGCGACGTGCGCACGCCGCCGCCCGGACCGCTCAGGCGGGATAGGAGACGTACCGGCCCGCCCAGTATCCGTCGAAGTCGACCGGTTTACCCGCCATGTCCCAGCCGAGGATGTTGTCCTCGCCGGTACTCTCCAGCAGCTCCAAGAGGACCTTCGTCATCGGCCCGGAATGCTCCTCGTGCCAGGAGTCCCGGTCGTTGTAGGCGACCGCCCACTCGTCCGGGTCCGCCGAGCCGGGCACCCACCAGAACGATCCCCCCGCGCCGTTGGTCCCCCAGGGGTAGATCCCGCCCGGCTCCGGGAAGAGCCGGTACGGGACACCCCGCAGGTATTCGAGATCCTCGTCGCCGAAGATCTCGAGCAGTTCGGCGTTCTCCTTCTTGACGTTCCCGCACGCCTCGACGCTTTCGGCGGGATTCGAGAACGAGATGACGCCGCGGAATCCTCCGGAGGGGAAGCGGGTCAGCAGCTCCTTGTAGTCGCCGGGGAGCGGTGTCCCCAGTTCGCGTTCGACGGTGGCCCAGTCCGTCCCGGGCACGAAGTCCCCGGGACGCCATCCGACGAGCTCGCAGATTTCGTCGACGTACGACCGTTTCGGCACGTCCGTCCTCCGTTCTCTCGATCGTCAGGCCGTCCGGAAGGCGGGACAGGTTTCCTTGACGAGGTTACCGGTGGGGATGTTCTCGATCTTCGCGAAGCACTTCGCGCCGTTCGAAGCGATCGCCTCGATGAAGATCCACCTCGGCATCGCGGCGGTCTTGGTCGCGTACTGGACGTGGACCTCGTAGATGACCGAGACGTCCCGGTTGGGATACCGGTCCAGCATGTCCCCCACCGCGTTCTCCACCTTCTTGACGTCGGAGAGGTTGACCTTCGACCACTGGGTCACGATGTTGTCCACCAGCATGGAACCGTGGAGCCTGGCGGGCACCAGGTGTCCCTTGTGGACGGCCGTACCGTTCAGCTTCGGCGGCGAGGTGTCGGGATGCCCGACGGGCGCCGCCGGTTCTCCCGATCGTTTCGCGGTCTGGTTGACGCAGACGATGCCGCCGGTGGCGCGTTTGGCGTCGTTGCCGAGCCAGGTGAAGTCCTCCATGGGGTAGTTGAAGGAGATGTTCGCCGGGATCACGCTCTTGAAACAGCCCTCCACCTCCCGCTGCCGGGCGATGGTGCTGAGCCGCTGTCCCGGTTGAGGACTGACCGCGGGCTGCTTCTTGTGTTCGTCCTCCACCTTCTTGCGCAGTGCTTCCCGGTCCACGACCTGGCAGGCGGGCGGTGCCGCCGCCGACGCCACCGCGGCGGGGTTCTTGCATCCCTTGAGCTGCCTGATCAGGTCACGCAGGTTGTCGGTGATGCGGCGGCCGAGCATCTTCACGTCCTTGAAGGTGCGGATGCCCTTCACGATGCGCACGGTCGCCCCGACCGCGTCCGGGATCTTCCGCAGCACCGACGCGATCTTGAGGATCGGCAGCGCGTTGATCACGGTCATCACGCAGGAGATGAAGTCGCCTTCCATGAAGCACCGCTTCGCGTCGGTGTAGCCGATCAGGTCGAGGATGACCTGGCCGCCTTCGTCGACGATGAGGCCCATGAGGTCCTTGTTCGCGTCGGCGCGGGCGCGGTTGTACTCGTCGACGCCCGCCTGCCCCTTCTCCGCGCGCAGCAGTTCCTCTTCCTCCGGCGTCAGCGCGGGAACCTCGCTGTCGTCGGTGATGGCCTGTTCGGCCTCGGCGCGTTCGCGTGCTTCTTCCTCCTGGCGAAGCAATTCCTGCATCTCGGCCAGCTGGTCCTGGATCGCCTTGGCGTCCGCCGCCGCGTTCGCCGCCCGGTCCTCCACGTTCTTCGCGTACTTCTCCGCGTTGGTGGCCGCGGAATCGGCGTCACGGGCGTAATCCGCGGCCCGGTTCGCGGACTCGCGGGCGGCGTCCGCGTCACGCTGGGCCTGCTCCGCCGCTCGCTGAGCGGCGACCGCGTCCTGCTGGGCCCGGGTGGCGGCGGCGGTGGCTTCGTTCGCCGCGCGGGTCGCGTCGTCGGCGGCCTTCCTCGCCGCGGCGGCGTCGGCCGCCGCCTGGTCGGCCGCCCGTCCCGCCAGCGCGGCATCGGCCGCCGCCTGGTCGGCCGCAGCACGTGAGGCCTTGGCGTCCGCCTGTGCCTCGGCGTCGACGGCGTCCGCCTCGGCCGATGCCGCCCTTGCCGCGGCCGCGGCCACCGCCGCGGCTGCCGCGGACTGCTGGGCCGCCGCCGCCGAATTCGCCGCGTTGGCCGCCGAAGTGGCGGCCGCCGCCGCGGCCTCGAACGCCGGCTTCACCTCGAGCCCGGCGTTCCTGGCCGCCTCGGCGGCCCGGCTCGCCTGCGCGGCGGCATCGGCCGCGGCGGCTTGTGCGGCCCGGACCTGGGTGTCGCCGACGTCCTTCGCCCGGTTCGCCACCATGAGCACGAAGTCCGCGTCGAGGTCGTCACCGGTGAACGGGCTGACCAGGTTGATCGCCTGGTCGGCCGGGGCGGCGATCCCGGACCCCGACAATCCCGCCGCGACCGCCGCACGGGTCGCGATCCCCGCCTGGGTGGCCGCGGTGGCGGCCTCCGCCGCGGCGGCGTTGGCCTCCTCCTGGGTCCGATGCGCGGCGGTGAGCGCTTGCTCCGAGTGCACCGCTGCCTCCTGCGCCAGGTTCGCCGCGTTGCGGGCGTTCTCGGCGGCCCGCGATTCCGCGGCCGTCGCCTCCTCCGCCGACGCACGGGCCTTCATCGCCTCCGCGTGGACAGCGGAGGCTTCCCGCTCGGCGCGCGCCGCCGCCTCGTTGGCGCGCGCTGCCGCGGCCTCCGCTTCGTTCGCCGCTGTACGGGACTTCTCCGCCGCGACTTCGGCTTCCCTGGCCGCCGCCCGTGCCTGCGAAGCCGCCGCCTGCGCTCGATCCGCGTGTGCCCGCGCCCTGCCCGCCGCGGCCTGTGATTCCGTCGCCGCCGCACGAGCCGACGCCGCCGCCTGACCGGCCTGGGTGGCGAAGCCGTCGGCCGCCTGCGCGGCGTCCCTCGCCGTGTTCGCCTCGGCCCGGGCCTGAGTCGCCGCGGCCCGCACCTTTTCCTTTTCCTCCTGGAGGATCTCCGACGACGCTTCCGCCCGCGCGGCCAGCTGTTCGAGCGCCTGGGCCTTCTTCGCGGTCGTCTCGGCCGACTGCCGCACCCGTGCGGCGTCCTCCCGGGCCTGATGGGCCTTGCCCTCCTCGACACCGGCGTTCTGGTCGATGCCCGCCGCGATCTGTTCTTGACGCCGGGCCTCCTTGGCGGCGTCGGCGGCGATCTGTTCCTGTCCTTGAGCGGCGACGCGCTTCTCGGAGGCGATCCGCTGCTGTGACTCGGCCTCCTGCCGCTTCTGCTGGGCGATACCCGCCTCGCGTTTGGCCTTGTCCCGCTCGCTCGCGGCTTCCCGCTGCTTGGCCTCGGCCTCCTGCCTCTTGAGCGCCGCCTGACCACGCCATTGTTCGGCCTCACGCCGTTTGGCATCGGCGATATCGCGTTCCCGCTCGGCGTCCGCACGTGCCTGCTTGACCTTCGCGGCGTGCGCCTTCGCGTTCCGCAGCGCGGTTTCCGCGTCGGTCTTCGCCTGCTGCGCCTGTGCCGCCGCTTGAGCGGCCGCCGCGGCCTGTTCACCCGCGGCCGTGGCCAGGCGCTCCGCCGCGTCGGCGTGGGACTGCGCGTTGGCCCGCCAGCGGCGGGCGTTCTCTTCCCGGGCCCTGGCCTTCTCCGCGGCGTCGGTGGCCGCGGCGTCGGCGGCGATCGCGTCGATCGCGTGCGCCGCGGTTTCGGCGGCCTGCTTCGCGGCGTTCGCGGCGGCCGCCATGCCTTGGACGACCTTCGCCCACTGGGTGCCGTGCGGCATCTGGTTCTGCACGAGGATGTCCACCTGGGCGCTCGCCAGCGCGGCCGCCGACTGGGCCTGCTGGGCATCGGTCCGCGCGTCCCGGACGAACCGGGCGGCGTCGTCCTTCGCCCGCTGGTACAGCTCGGGGTGATAGCTGTTCCCCGCCTGATCGGCGGCCAGCGCCCGCGCGGCCTCCCGCGACGCGTTCGCCGCCAGTGTCATGTCGTTGGCGGTTCGCTCCAGTGCTTGGACGCCGCTCGCGTGCGCGGAAAGCAGGTTCTGCCGCGCCCGCATGACCCGCGCGATCCGTTGCGCCAGTTCCGAGTTCGCTTCGGCTTCCTTGCGCTGTCGTTCGAGTTCGGCGAGCCGGGTCTCACGGGCCTCCGCGTCGCGTTTGGCCGCGGCCAGGTAACCCGTCTTGAGGTATTCCTCGATCGCGGCGCCGCCCTGGGCCAGCGCCGCCTTCGCGGCGGCGGAGACCTCGGGTGTCCCCCGGTCCGCGGCGATCTGCACATGGGCGCGCCGACGGTCCCGGATCTCCTTCTCGTAGGCGCCGGAACGGCGGTCCTGTTCCGTGGCGATGTCCCGCCCGAAGGCCAGGAAGTTCTCGCGGTCGTAGGCGTTGCCCCGCAGCGCGCGGTCGACGGCGGCGTTGAACGCCGGGCCGCCGGTGCCCGCGAGGGACTGGATCACCGCGCGGTTGCGGTCGTCGGCTTCCTGCTTACGGCGTTCCGCCCGCGCCTTGGCTTCCTGATGCCCACGCTCGAAGAACGTCGTGATGGCCGCGTCGTCGCCTGCTTCGGCCTTCTTCAAGGCTTCCCGCGCCGCCACGCGGACTTCCTCGTGCTCGTCCAGCGCCGCGATGTCGGCGAGCAGGTCCAGCTGCAACTGCCGGAGCAGTGCCTCCTCTTCCGGGTCACTCGTCGCCGTCGCCGGGACGGGCGGCGTCGCCGGAGCCGGTGACGTGGCGGGCGCCTGCTGCGCGGCCCCCACCACCGGGACGGCGGGCGCGGCGGCGGCGAGTTCCAGCCCCGCGCCCGAGATGACCAAGGCCGTGGTCACGGTCAGCACGACCGCGCCGCGGCACCAGCCGGAGGCGAGCGGCCCCCGTCTGGCGCGTCGCGTCTTCCTTTTCATGGCACACCACTCCCCAGTAGCAGAAAGATTTCGTGAATTACGCACGAGAAGAATCCCGGGATGGTTTCCGGGCACCGGCGAAAACGGGACGGGTGCAGCTGTCCGCTACCCCGCCCCGTCGGCCGTCGATTAACCGTCTCGGCGTTGAATCGAGCACACCGGAGCCCTTTTCGAAATTAATCGAAAGAAGAAGGTCTTCAGTGCTTGAAAAGAGTTGCCCGGCCGAGCTCAGCCCGCGGGCGACATTTGGTCTCGATGCTCTTTCGCATGCTTTTCGACACTCGCCCAATACTGGGTCTGCCCGTCGGCGAACGTTCCGTCGGCGGCCCAGCCGGCCCGATTCTTGTCCGCCCTGGTGGCGATCATCGCCCAGACCGGGTCGACACTGGCGTTGGCCCGGTCGATCACCGTCCGCCAGTACCTGGCCTGCTCGGCGCAGGCCAGCGCTTCGTTCTCCCAGACCGTGCGGGCCTCGTCGGCCTTTTCCCTGGTCGTGGCCCATGCCCGGGCGGCGACCGCGCGGGCTTGCTCCGCCGCGGCACCCTCGGCCGCGAGCGCCTCCCGCTCGGCTTCCTCCGCGTCCGCGATCAGCTGCGGAATCAGGGCGTAGAAGCGGACACCCGCCTCCTGCGTGCGGATCCGGTAGACCTCGACATCCGTCGCGGCCGCGGCCATCCACTCGGAGGCGAAGAAGGCCCGAAGGTGACTGTCCGTACCTCCGGCCCGCAAAGCGTGCTGGGCGGCCAGGCGCACCTGCTCACCCGGATCGAATTCCGCCAGCAACCGCACGAAGGCACGGTCTTCCTCGAGAATCTGCTGTTTGTGCTGTTCATCGGCCTCGCGAGCGGCATCGTCGAGCGCCTTCGCCGCCGCGAAACCGGTCCGGAAGAACTGTTCCTGCTGCGCGGCGCTGCCCTTGTACGCCGCCGTGGCCTCGGCGTGCACGTTCGGCGAATACTGCGCGCTGTAGTTGGTCATGACCCGCCGCGCGAACTCCTTGTTCCGCGCGTGGTACCCCTCGGCCCGCTTCCTGGCCTCGAAGAACCCCGTCCGGACGAACGCTCGCAGCGCCGGCTCACCCTCGTCCGATCGCAACGCCTGCCACGCCGCCACCCTGACCAGATCCTCCGAGTGGTACAGCGCGTTCTGGCGGACGATCGGATAGTAAATCGAATTCTCGATACCGGGAACACTAGAACCAATGGCCGTTTCCGTTACTCCATTCGCCGTAGCGACATTTGCGCCGATCCCGATGATCGACACCACGAGGGCGCCGAACAGTGCACGAAGTCTCATCCCCAGAACCCCAGACCCCAGAATTGCGTGCTCGCGCACGCCTGAGGACGACTATGGCACAAGGACACAACGCCCGTAAAGGACGTGATCCACATCACAGTCGCGGTCTTTTTTTCGCCATTAACTGGTCTCCTATTCGAACTCGCGATGGAGACCGAATGACGGTCTCGCGCGTTACATCCAAGGAGAGGATGTCTTGAACGGATACTGGGGTCCCTCCGGCGTGCCATCGGCACGGCGAAGAGGGGTTTTCAAGAGATTGATCATCGCCACCGCGATCGTCGCGACGACGGCGGGCGTCGCGGCACCCGTCACGGCCTTCGCCGCCCCGCCGTCCGCGCCGGCGGCCGCCGCGCAGTCCACGGACATCGACAAGGGCAACGCCGCCGCCGTCCTGAAGATCGTGGCCGGGCCCGATCTCCTGGTCCTCAGCGACCGGGGCTTCGTCGCCGCGATGTACTACGCGGCCGACGACATCGACAAGCAGCATCCGCTCGAACCCGAGCACCAGAAGCTCAAGGAGACGGCCATCGCCGCGCTCGCCGCCGACGGCGAGGCGGCGTCCACGCAGTGGATCAAGGTCGGGATCCACGACGCGCACCGGGAAGACGAGAAGATCGTCACCGACCGCCGTCAGCAGCAGGAACAGGAACGCGCCGCCAAGGCGCTGGCCGCCTCGACCCTCAGCATCCCGGTGGACAACACCGTCCTGGCGAAGTCGATCTTCGACTTCATCGTCCACTTGGAACTCAACGCCGACGGCTACAAGGACATGGCCGTCAAGGAGGCCGCCCGCACGGCGCTGCGGGGCACCGCGGACGATCAGTGGCGCTTCCTGACCGTCGTGCTCTTCGCCGAGCACAAGAAGGACGTGGACCGCGTCATCCAGGACGACGCCACCAAGGACGAAGCGGCGAAGGCCGCTGAACGGGCGAAGGCCGCCAAGGCGAACGCCGTGTCGCACACGCTGGGCTCCGTGCCCCCGGCGCGGCTGGAGTACCTGATCAACCTGAAGGACCGGGATTTCGTCGTCGAAATCTGGAAGTCGGTGCCCCGTGACACCGAGGTCCACGGCGCCGCCGAAGACGCCGTCGGCAGCCTCGACCCCGCCGATTGGGCCTTTTTCATCAACCAGGGCGCCGAGGAAGCGCACCTGCGGGACATCGTCAACGAGCTCGCCAAGCGCGACCAGGAGTACATCCGCCTGATCACCGAACTGCGCACGCGCGCGGCGAACCAGCTGATCCGGCCGGCGCTGGTCGCCGCCGCGGACGCGGCACTCGCCGCCAAGCGCAGCGATCGCGAGAAGTTCCTTCGCACCGGCCAGTACGAGAACCTGGTCCAGACCTTGCGGGTCGACGCGTACAGCGGTGTCGACGTCTACCTCACCGACCGTAACGGCGACGTGGTGCTCGAACAGTGGCAGCCGGGCGACCGTCCGGAGGCGCGGTGGAGGATCGAGCCGGGGCTGAGCAATCCCGAATGCTTCTCGTTCCAGTCGGTCAGCCGTCCCAACCACTATCTGCGCTGGCGCTCGGGAGCGTCTTCCGCAGCGAACACGGCGATGATCCCCCCGCAGTCGCAACGTGTGCGGGCCTACGTCGACCCGACCGACGGCTCCAACGCCTTCAAGGGCGACGCGACCTGGTGCGTGCGGGGCGACGCCTCCAGCGTCTCCATCCGTCCTTCGCGCAGTTCCGGCAAGTACCTGTTCGTCACCGGCGCGATCGATGACGACGCCTACGCGATCGCGACGAAGTGGCACGCCGAGGCTCCGCTGGCCCCGCATCCGATCGACCGGCGCTACGCCGCGGAGCAGCCGCTGCGCGACAAGCTCGGCAAGCCCGTCGGCGACTTCGTTCCCGAAGGGACTTCCAACGGGGTCGGCCTCGGCCACCGGTTGTACGAACGGGGCAGGCTCTACCTCACCGCCGGCAACGACGGGACCACTCAGCGCTTCGCGGTGCAGGCGGTCTACAACGGCCCGGTCCTCGACAAGCTCCTGGCGCTCGGCGGGCCCGCCGGCGTCGGCGGCGCGATGACCGACCAGGTGCCCACCAAGGACGGCAACGGCCAGGTCCTGCGGGTCGTCAAACCCACGATGGGCGGGCCGAACCTCCACATCATGTGGAGCGCGTCGACGGGGGTCCACATCGTCTTCGGCCTGATCGGGGAGATCTGGGCGAATTCGGGCGGGGAAACGGGTCCCTACGGCTACCCGCTCTCCGACGAGGGCACCGTCAGTGGCACGAACGTCCGGTACAACCGGTTCGTCGCGGGCACCATCTACTACGTGCCCGGTAGCGCGATCCGGCAGGTCAAGGGTGAGCTCCACCGGAAGTTCGCCGCCATGGGCTTCGAGGCGGGCATGGGTTATCCCCTGGCGGACGCCGGCACCTACGGCCCCGACGCCAGCCCCATGCAGCGCTTCACGTCGGGCTCGGTCTACATCACCCGCAACGGAACCGTGGCGATCAACGGTGACATCCACCGGAAGTTCGCCGAGCACGGTTACGAGACCGGCCCCCTCGGGCATCCGACGGGCGATATCCGGTCCACTTCGGACGGTGTGGGCAAGGTCGCCGACTTCGCCACCGGCTCGGGCTCGATCTACTGGCATCCCAGCACCGGCGCACGCCTGGTCTACGGGAGCATCAGTGCGAAGTACAAGTCGATGGGGGCCGAGCGGTCGTACCTGGGCTACCCGAAGTCCGACGAGACCGGGCTCCCCATGGGCAGGCGCAACGTCTTCCAGAACGGCCGGATCGACTGGAGCAGTGAGACCGGCTCGACCATCGCCTACCGGGTCGCGGCGGTCCCCCACAAGACGGTCGACCTCAGGGGAGCCAAGTCGGGCCGCTGCATCCAGACCGCGGGCCTCATCGGGGAAGGCGCGTTGAACGACCTCGCCGGCATGGAGCTCTGGGACTGCGTCGGTGGCGTCAAGCAGCTCTGGGACGTGACCCATCTCGGCAACAACGTCTACGTCCTGAAGAACCGCCACTCGGGTAAGTGCCTCGACCTGCGGTACGGCGAACTGCACAACGGCAACTCGATCGTCCAGTACCAGTGCCACAACGGGACGACGCAGCAGTGGGAGTTCACCACCACCGCGGACGGCTCGGTCGCCCTGCGCAGCGTGCATTCGGCGAAGATCGTCGAAGCCGCGGGTGGCGCGGACCCCAACGCCACCGCCGTCGTCCAGCAGGTGGACAGCGGTCAGCCGCACCAGCGATGGACCGTCCGGCCCTACTGATCGAAGACAACGCTTCGTGAGGAGCGAGTGCGATGACGGCCGCGACCCGGATCAGGGTCGCGGCCGTTCCGCACATGAGGCCGTCACGAGTCCCGGTGTCCCGTCCAGCCTCCTTCTTTTTCGGCGGCGTCCACATCGGCATCCGCGGTCACGGTGTGCGCCAGCGCGGCAACGGTCTCCTCGAGCCCGCGCTGCACCTCCTCGTCATCCGCGTCCCGGACGCTGTGCAGGGTCACCGTGAGACGGGACGCCGCGGGACCGGCGTCCTCGATCGACAACTCCCCCTGATAGTCATGCGGCCCTTGGGCTCCCCAGCGCAGTGAACGGTTGGCGTCGTCCACCTTCAGCCACGCCTCGCCTTCCACATGCTCACCGTGGACATCGGCTTCGACGTGCACCGCCTCGCCGCCTTCAGGCTCGGCACGACTCATTCGAGGGAAGTAGCGAGGCAGGTTCCGCGGCTCTCGCAAGTAGGCGAACAGGTCCGCGGCGGGCATCTCGATGGTCGCGGTGTGCCGGTATTCGGTCATGCGGCCGGATACCCCGCGGCTCCTGCGCGAAACGGCACCGAGGCGGACGAGCAGCGGAACCGCGAGGACACCCAGCACGATCACGCTCAGGATCGTGATCCCGAGGACGTTCGCCGGGACCAGCGGCCCGATCACGAACAGGGCGACCAGCATCCAGCCCGCCGACGTGACGATCCCGACGGCGAACGATCGCCACTTCCGGTCGCTCGGCCGGCGTATCAGCAAGCCGCCGACGACCATCACCGCGCCGATCGCGCCCCACCACCACTGCTCCCCCATGGGCTCCCCCACCTTCCTGGCGGCACCCGGTCAGTACCGGAGATCCACCAATTCGAACACTCTTATCGTCCGCACGGGCTCGGACGCGCACGTGAGCCGCCTGCCCGCCGGGACCCGGCCTTCGCGCAGGTACACGGTGCAGTCGGGTTCGGCGAAGCCCACCTGCCAGGTATCACCTGCACGCGTGGTCTTCGTCAGCCGGAGATCGTCGATTCCAGCGGCGCCCGTGGCGGCGCGGGCGTGGTGGTGAGCCGCTTGGACGATCGGCGGATACGAGGAACGGCCGCGCAGGAACCTGGGATCGAGGATGCCGTCCGCGTACTGGTGATAGAGACCGATCGCGTCGTCCGGACGCAGGCCGCCGAAGGTGAAACCGTGTGGCAGCAACACCATCGAGGGAGCGAAGCGGCAGCCGCCGAGGTGGCTGCATTCCCAGGTGGCCCCGGCGAACTCCGCCGCCAGCGCGGTCGCGAGCGAACGGCCGCGCACCGCGCAGCAGGTGTCGTGCCTGCCGTGGACGCACACCAGCGCGAGGGGTTCCGGCCACACGCTCCCCGCCGCGGAGGTGACGCGGGAGAGTTCCGCGGCGTCGGTGAATTCCCCGGTCCGGATCTGCTCGTGGCCGGGACGAGCGTCGACCCGGAACCAGCGGAAGGGGCGGTCGCGAGTGGACGGACGCCGGGCGACCCGGCGGACCAGAGCGATCCGGCCGCCGACCCGCGCCGCCCACGAACCTAGGTGGGCGACCGCCGCCGGATCGATCCCGGACTCCTTGAGCGCGAACCGGCCCCACGGGCCCGGATGCTCGATCAGGAGCCAATGCTCCGCGGGCGGGGCCGTCCCTTCCCCGGGATCGCCCGCGGCTTCGGCCAGTTCCGCGCACCGTTCCGCCGCGGTCATGCGGTCGAGGCCATCAGCACGCCTTCCCGGAGCAGGCGGCGCACGAGTACGAGCTGGTCGGCCCGGTCCATTCCCGGGATCTCTCCCAGCCGCCACGTCCTTCCGTCCAGCAGCGCCGCCAAGGCGGTCGAGGTGGAGGCCGGCAACGAGAGGCGGCGATCCGGGAGTTCGAGAACGATCCGGCCGTCCGCTGGCTCACCGATACGGAAGCGCAAGCCGTCACGAAGCCGCACCGAATCCCCGTCGCCGAGGCCCAGAACGAACCTGGCCGTCGCGATCGGCGCCAGCGGTTCCGGACGATTTCCGCGCCATGTCCTGTTCCGGACGCGCCGCGCGACGGCGTCGCCGGGCACCGCCCGCAGGGCGGCGATCAGGTCTTCCCGGACGGACTCGACATGGGCTTCCAGCAGACTCGGGTCCGCGACGTCGATCCCCAGCGGGAGCGACGTGCGCAGCCGTTCCTCGGAACCGGCGAGCGCGGTGAACGCTTCCGCCAAGGCGAAGGCGGTGATCACGTGGACGCCGACGGTCAGATGCGCGGAGACGTCACCCAGCGCCGTCGCCGAATGCAGCCAGCCGCGGGGCAGATACAGCACGTCCCCGGGCTCGAGGACTTCGTCGATGACCGGAGCATCGTCGCGGGCCCGCCTGGTGACGGCGTCGGCGTGCTCGCCCCACGGCTGGTCGCGCAGGGGCGACCGGTGGACGGGCGCGTGCACCTTCCACCGCTTGCGGCCCGCCGTCTGAAGCACGAAGACGTCGTGCACGTCGTAGTGCGCCGAGAAGCCCTGCGACGACGGCGGGGTGATGTAGGCGTTGACCTGCGCGGGGTGGCCGAGCTCGCCGGTCAAGCGCGTGGTGAAGGCGATGATGGCAGGCCAGATGCGGTGCAGCCCCTGGAGCACGATGGTGCTGCCTTCGGCGAACAGGGCGGCGACCCGGTCGTCACGGACCTGGTCGCCGATTTCCGCGCCGACACCGGCTCCACCGGTGAACGAACGGGAATCGACCACCTCCCCGTCGCGGGCCAGCCGCAGGAACGGCGTCCGCAACCCACGGCGGGACAGCATTTCGTCGACGCCGTCCAGATCGAGCAGATCACCGAAGTCGCCGCAGGTTCGCCGCAGCAACGGTTCCCTGCCCCAGTGCCGGGTGGCGAACTCCTCGACGTCGGAACCGACCAGACGCGACAGGACACTTGCCGGCACGTGGCCGTCCACCGGCTCCGGGACGCTTTCCCCGGTGCCGGTGGACGGCTCGCTCAGCTCAGCTCGCGCCACTGTCCGCGCCGCCGTCGGCTCCACCGTCGTGCTGGCCCGCGGTGCCTTCGCCGGCGCCGGAATCGGCAGGCCCCTCGGCGCCACCGTCGGCCCCGCCGTCGTGTTCGCCGGGAGTCCCCTGGCCGGCACCGGCGTCGGCCGGTCCTTCCCGGTCCTCGCCCGAGGTGGTGGAGATGTCGTCGTCGTTCAGGCTCATGTCGATTCCCTTTCCCATGATCCGGATGAAGCAGTGGCCGGTTACCCCGGTTCTTCCCGGAGCACACTTGCGCGGCCATCACGATCGGCTTACCCGCCACCACCGATCGCAAACCGATTCGCGACCGATTCACCGCGTCGGATTTCTCTGCCTCGCAGACTGCGGAGGCGGCTCCGGCGACGTACGGTGAGAGCACGTGAGGTTCAACTCGCAGCTTCGCGTGTTCGGTGACCTTGCCCGGCCCCGCACCGTCCGGCCGAAGACCGGGTGCGTCCGGCGACGTGCTGCTGCGGGCACTCGAAGTGCGCGTCATACCGCTTCCCGAGGAGACCTCCATGTCATCACCGCACCGAAAAACATTTGCCCCCGTACTGGGGCACGAGCACACCGCCGGTCTGCTGATCCTCACCGTGACCGGCGAACTGGACGCGAGCACAGCCCCGCTACTGGACCGGCATCTGGACGGGAACCTCCACGATCGGACGGTGATCGATCTGTCCCGTGTGACCTTTCTCGGCGTGGCGGGGCTTCAGGTGCTGGAGGCCGCCGTCACCCGGGCCGGTCACGAGCGCCGCCGGCTGGCGTTGGTCACTTCGTCGCCGACTGACCTCAGGATTTTGCGGCTCTTCGGCCTCGACGTGCGGGTGCCGGTGTATCCGCGGCTGTCGGACGCGATCCGGAAAGTCGCCTCACAGGTCCCGTAGCACCGCGCGAGCGGTCCGTCCGCCGGAGGCGAGCGCGCCCTGCAGCGAACTGGTGTCGCGGTGATCCCCGCAGACGTAAAGCCGTTCACCGAACCGGATCTCGCCGCGAACGTCGTGCGGCGGAGGCATGGCCGGGAGCGCGCGGGGGATCTCGTAGCGCGCGACCAACGGCCAGCGCGAAGCGTCCACACGGTACATCCGGCTCAGTTCCCGCCGCACTTCCGATTCGCCGAGCGGCGTGAGCGCCGAGGCGCTGACGAGGGCCGCGCCTTTCGGGGCGTAGCTCGGACAGACCTCGCTCAGGACCGAGGTGTTGAGGATCGGGCCGCCGCGGGCGTCGACCACGATCACCGGCTCTCGCAACGGTGACCGTGGTGGCGCGAAATACCAAGTCGTGACGCTGTTCCACCGCGGTTCGGGGACGCCGTCGACCAGGCCCGCGGCGGTGGTGCCGTCCGTGGCGACGACGACGGCGCGCGCGGTCCAGACGTCTCCGCCGGAGGTGCGTACCTCACCGTCGCCGACTCGCTCGACGCGCGTTCCGGTCCGCACCGCGGAAACGGGCAGCAGCCGGGCGAGTTGCCGGGGCAGCTCGCCCATGCCCAGCGACGGCAACGACGGCGCGGACCGCAGGAAGCTGCGCCAGACGAGCCGGAAGAACCGCGAGGAGGTACTCAACCCGGCCTCCAGGAAGACCCCGGACAGGAACGGGCGGAGCACCGTTTCCACCGCGCGGTCCGACAATCCCGCACCGCGCAGTTCGTCGGCGGTCGTGCCGTCGCGTCCCTGGACGATCGACCGCGCCGGACCGCCCGCCGCCCGCGCGGTGAAGGCACCGAGCGCGGCTAGGTCCTTCGCCGACAGATAGCGCCTTGCCGCGACGTCCCGCAGCGCCTTGGGAGTGTCGAGCGGGTTTCCGAGGAGGCTGAGCCGGTCGTCGTCGGCCACCCGGACCGCGCGCCAGAACCTGCCCAGCCGCAGCGCGTCGACGTCCACCAGACGCTGGATCGCGGGGTACGCGGGATTGAGGATCTGGAAGCCGCGGTCCAGCCGGAAGCCGTCGACGACGTCGGTCCGCACGCGGCCACCGACCTCGTCCCCGGCCTCCAGGACGGTGCAGACGACGCCGGCGCGGTGAAGGTGCAGCGCGGCCGAGAGGCCGGCGAGTCCGGCACCGACCACCACGACGTCGGTTTCGTGCACAGCCATCGGGAACGCTCCTCGGAGTCACGGTGGACGCGAGCTCAGACGTGTCCTGCTCGCAAGGCATAGCGGCGTTCCGCGTAGGCGAGATCGTCCCGCCACAGCCGCGCGGACGCCCGGCGCATCAAAGGCCGCAGTGCCGGGGCGATCCGGGCGGCCTTCGCGAACCCAGGACGATCGGAGGTCGCGATCGTCGCCTCGATCACGGCGGTGCGCGGACGGCCGTCGGGGCCGGTTCCGAGCGGGGTGGCGTGCGTCTCCACCACGCTTCCGGTGCCCTCGCCTTCGACGATGGTCATCAGCACGGTCCGGGGCTCGGGACAGGTGAATTCGGCGATCACCGGCACACCCAGCTTCCCGGCGAGCCGGAAGGTCACTTCGACCACGAACTTGTCGTCCGCGTCGGAGACCTCGTTTCCTTGCGGCGCCGAAACAACCCGCAGCCGCGTGAACGAATACGGGTGGAACCAGGCGCCGTGCCAGGGGTCGAGCCGGTTCGCGACGACGTCCATCGGTTCACAGATCCCGGTCAGCGTCGCGACCGCGTCGACCGCGAGGTCTCCTTGCGGGCGGTCCGGCACGACAGGCCGTTCCGTCGGAGCCTCACCGCCGAAGCGATCGAGGCGGACCCAGGCGAGCACACCGTCGTCATATGACGGCAATGGCGTCCAGCCCGGCCGATCGGACCCGACCCGCAGGCCGTGCCATCGGCAGACCAGCTCTCCACAATGGACACGCGCCTCCGCCAGCGGAGCGCCCAGATGAGGACAGGCACCGGGTCCGATGGTCAGGACACCGTCCGGACCGCGCCAGGCGACCAGTTCCCGGCCGCCCGCCCGCAGGCCGAGTGGCTTGTCCGCACGGATTTCACGGCTCGCCGCGACGACGAACCAGTTGCCGGCCACCCGGGCGTCGGCGCGTTTGACGGCGGCGTCGATCAGCGCGGGGCCGCATTCCCGATACGTCGGTTCTTGCCGCGCCCAGGCCGGTTCCCGGAAGGGCTGGACCGGCCAGTCCGACGGCCACCGCTCGAGCACCTGCCGCCTGAGATCCACCACAGACTCTCCCGTCCCGCGATATCCGACGGAACCATCCTCTGGCACTTGGAGCGATCTCGCAACGGTTCAGGACTTCAGCCGCTCGGCGGCGACCTCCAGCGCGCCGTCGAGATCGTTGACCCACGGGGTGCCGTGCACATCGAGTCCTTCCCAGCCGGGACCCGCGACGACGACCTCGAAACCCTGTTGCTGGAGACGACGGCGGAGCAGGTCGTCCACCGTGGTGACGGACATCGACCAGAGCACGATCAGCACCGGATCCAGTTTCGAGGCCATTCCGGCGATGGTCTCCGCGGGGACCATCTGACCGAGATAGAGCGCGGGGATACCGACCTCGACCAGTGAAGCGCGAAGGATCTCGACGGGCAGGCTGTGCCGTTCGTCCGGACAGCAGGAGATGAGCACGCCGCGTTCCGAAGGTGCCGTGGCGAATCGGGCGACGTAACGCTGCAGCGCCAGGGAAACCTCGGTGGTGAGCGCCCATTCGGATTCGAAGCAGACGTCGCCCCGCTGCCAGCGGCCGCCGAGGTTCCGCAGGATGGGCAGGAGCACGTCGGTCCATGTCGCCGCCGCGCCGAGCGAGTCCAGCGTTTCGTCCAGCAACGCCGCGATGGAGGCGAACTCCAGATCTTCCGCGGCCTGTTCCAGTTCGTCGACCCGCCGGTCGGCCGGGACTTCGGGAAGCGCGCCGCCGGCGCCGGAGAACGCGGCCGCGGCGGCCTCGCGGGCACGGATACCGCGGTCGATCAGCCGCTGCATGTGCTGGAGCCTGCGGACGTCCGCGTCCGAGTACCGGCGATGACGCCCGTCGGCCCTCAGGGAAGGCCCCACGCCGTACCGCGTCGCCCACGTCCGGAGCGTGACCGGCGAGATGCCCAGCACCTCGGCGACCTTGCCGGGCGTCCACGAACCCGTGGGCCGAGGGCCGTTCTCCTCGTCGACTTCCATTCAGTACCACGTTTCGCACGGAGACATCCGGTGCTCGAGCTTACGTGCTCACCGTCGGTCGGACCTCGAACACGGTACGTATGGCGTCTACTAGGGAACGAACGCCCGGCGGTGCCGAGGGCGACCGGGAGGGGACCGATCCGCCAGGCACCGCCGGGCATCCGGAACCCGGCTCAAGGGGAGGGACGCCGGATTCCCGGAGAGTGGCGAGGTCCTGGCCACCTCCGTCGCTGGGCGGTCATCTTCGATTCGTGAGCGATCCGCGGTTTGAGCCCGGAACTCGAGGGAACCCCGGCTTCTGGTGTCTACCGGAGGATCCCGCTCGAGTTGCGAGCCTGTCACCCGATCCAGTAGACAAGGTACACCAGCAATGAAACGGTTGCGAATCGAATCACCGGATTGCGGAAGGGACGGTCGGATGGCGTCGATCATGGCGGAAGAGGCGCCGGCCGCCTGGCTGGACACCCTTGGCCGACGTTGCCTCGCCGAGGCATACGGTTTCGTCGAGGCACGGGCCGCCGAACATTTCGCAGGCCACGGCGAGGGCGAACTCGCCGAGACCGCCATCCCGGAGTTCGTCGCGGGCGGGAAATTCCTTCGCCCGATGTTCGCCTACGTGGGCTGGCGATGCGGCGGACCGGAATCGGACGCCGCCTTGCGGGCCGCGGCGAGTTTGGAACTGCTCCACTGTTTCGCGCTGGCGCAGGACGACGTCATGGACGGCTCACCGCTGCGCCGCGGCCGCCCGGCGCTGCACGTCCGGTTCGCGCGCTGGCACACCGAACAGGGCTGGAGCGGATCCGCCGACCGCTTCGGGGAATCCGCGGCGACCCTGTCCGGCGATCTCTTCCTGGTCTGGTCGGAGCGGATGCTCCGGGAATCCGGCCTCGACGCGGCGGCGCTGGCCCGCGGCTGGCCGCGATACGACCTCATGCGCGCGGAACTGGCGGTCGGGCAGCTCGCCGATCTCGTGAACGACGCCAGGACACTCCCGGACTGGGAGACACTGCTCGACGTCCTGCGCCGGAAGTCCGGCAACTACACCGTCCGCAGGCCGCTCGAATTCGGCGCCGCGCTGGCGGGGTGCGGGCCGGACGTCCTGGCCGCGCTCGCCGAATACGGCGGCCTGGTGGGTGAGGCGTTCCAGTTCCGGGACGATCTGCTCGGCGTCTTCGGCGATCCGGCGGTCACCGGCAAGCCCGCGGGCCAGGACCTCCGTGATCGCAAGGCGTCCAGTGTCGTGGTGCTCGCCGCCGAGATGGCCGACCGGCGGCAGCGCGCGGAACTCGGCGAACTGCTCGCGCCGTCGACGGTGGACGACGAAGCCGTGGCCCGATGGCGCGCCCTGATCACGGCGACCGGGGCGCGGGAACGCCTCGGCGAGCTCATCCGGGAACGGGCAGAGAAGGCCCAGGCCGTGATCGATCCGGCCGTGTTCCCCCGGCACGCCGTGGATTCGCTGGCCGTCCTGGCCACCAAATGCACGGAGCGCGACCAATGAAGACGGTGCCCGGGCCCACGAACCGGGTCGTCGTGGTGGGAGCGGGGCTCTCGGGACTCGCGGCGGCGCTGCACTTGGCGGGCCGGGGACGCTCGGTCACCGTTCTCGAACGCGATCCCGGCCCGGGTGGTCTCGCGGGACGCGTGGAGCGCAAAGGCTATCTGCTCGACACCGGGCCCACGGTGCTCACCATGCCTTCGATCCTGCGGGACACCTTCGGCGCCGTGGGTGCCGAACTGGGCGACGAACTGCCGCTGTCCCGTCTCGACCCCGCATACGTGGCGCGCTTCGCCGACGGCAGCACGCTGCCGGTGCACACGGACGCCGCGGCGATGACGGAGGCCGTGCGCGAGTTCGCGGGGCCGGCGGAGGCCGCGGGTTACGTCAGGCTCCGCGAATGGCTGACTCGCCTGTATCGCACCGAGTTCTCCCGGTTCATCGACTCGAACATCGACTCGCCGCTGGGCATGCTCCGTCCGGAGCTGGCCCGGCTGGTGGCGCTCGGGGGTTTCCGGCGGCTGGATCCCAAGATCGGCTCGTTCCTGTCGGACGAGCGGCTGAAGCGGGTGTTCACCTTCCAAGCCCTCTACGCGGGCGAGTCGCCGATGCGGGCGCTGGCGCTCTACGCGGTGATCTCCTATATGGACACCGTCGGTGGCGTGTATTTCCCGCCCGGCGGTATCGCCGCGCTCCCCGAGGCGCTCGCCAGGGTCGCCGCGGCGAACGGGGTCGCCTTCCACTACGGCGACCCCGTGAACGCGCTGGAACGGGACGGCGACCGGATCCGCGCGGTCCGCACCGCCGGCGGCGAACGCCACCCGTGCGACGCCGTCGTGCTGACGACCGAACCGGCCGTGAGCTACCGGCTCCTCGGCCGGACGCCGAAGCGGCCCGTCCGGCTGCGGGCCGCGCCGTCCGCGCTGATCCTGCACACCGGCGGCCCCGGTGACCATCCGGACATCGGCCACCACACGATTTCCTTCGGACAGGGCTGGGCTTCGACCTTCGACGAACTCATTTCCACCGGACGCCGCATGACCGATCCGTCCCTGCTGATCACCCGGCCCACCGCGACCGATCCGGGACTCGCCCCGCCGGGGCGGCAGCTCTTCTCGATCCTCGCGCCGGTGCCCAATCTCGACCGTGGCCCGGCGGACTGGACCGCCGATGCGGGCCCCTACGCCGAGGAGATCCTTTCCGTGGCCCGTGAACGCTTGCTGCCGGATTTCGAACCCGAGTTCACCGAGGTGATCGGCCCGGCCGATTGGGCGGACCGCGGCCTGGCCGCCGGGACACCCTTCAGCTACGCGCACTCGTTCGGCCAAACCGGGCCGTTCCGCCCTCGGAACCTCCCGCGCGGTACCGAAAATGTCGTCCTCGCCGGCGGCGGGACGGTACCCGGCGTCGGAGTCCCGACCGTGCTGATCTCCGGCAGGCTGGCCGCCGACCGGATCACCGGGACACCGGGGCGCGGTGCGCGCGTGCTCGATCTGGCCACGGGGGCGAACCGATGACCAAGCGCGAACTCGACGCCGCCGGCATCCGCGATCCTCACCTTCGTGCCGCCTATACCTGGTGCCGCGGCCTCAACGCCCGGCACGGGCGCACGTACTTCCTGGCGACCCGCATGCTGACCGCGCCACAGCGGCCCGCGGTCCACGCGCTCTACGGTTTCGCCCGGTGGCTGGACGACATCGTCGACGAACCGGATCCCGGTGCCACGCCGCGGTCACTGGCCGCACGACTGTCCGAAGTGGAGGGTCGCTTCCTCGCCGATCTGGCCTCGGGCACGAGTGCGGATCCCTTGCTCAGAGCGGTGATCGACACGGCGGCCAGGTACGAGCTCGAAGAACACCTCTTCCGCGCCTTCTTCACGTCGATGCGGATGGATCTGAGCGTCACCGGCTACGCCACGCGAGACGACCTCGACGTCTACGTGCACGGCTCGGCCGAGGTGATCGGTCTGCAGGTGCTGCCGATCCTCGGCGCGGTGACCCACCGCGAGGAGGCCGCCCCGCGAGCGGCCGCGCTGGGCAAGGCGTTCCAGCTCACCAACTTCCTCCGCGACGTCGCCGAGGATTTCGCGCGAGGGCGGGTCTACCTGCCCGCGGACGAGCTCAAGGCCCACGACGTCGACCGGGAACGGCTGGCCTGGTGCGCCGAGCACGGCCGGGCCGACGCACCGGTACGGGCGGCGATCAGGGACCAGATCGCGGTCACCAGGCGGATCTACGCCGAGGCACGGCCCGGAATCGCGATGTTGCATCCGGTCTCACGCCCTTGTGTCGCCACCGCCGCGACCCTCTACGGGGAGATCCTCGACCGGATCGAGGACGCGGGCCACGACGTGTTCGCCCGCCGGGCGAAGGTGACACGCCGCCGGCGGCTCGGGGTCGCCTGTGGCGCACTCGCTCGTTCCCAGTGGGCCCGCAGGCGGCATCCGGCGCCCGCTCCCCCCGCGGCGGTGAGCTGAGTGGGCAAATTCGAGTACCTGATCGTCCTCGCGGCCTGTGTCCTGGTGACCCTGCCGCTGGAAATGGCGGGCGCCCGCGTCTACCGGCAACCGAAACGGCTCGCCCGCGCCCTGCTCCCGGTGGCGCTGGTCTTCCTGGTCTGGGACGCGCTGGCGATCGCCGCCGGGGTGTGGGGCTACGCACCGGAATTCATGACCGGCGTCCACGCCCCGTTCGCCATCCCGCTGGAGGAGATCCTGTTCTTCGTCGTCATCCCGATCTGCGGCCTGCTCACCTACGAGATGGTCCAGCTTTCGCTCACCGTGGCCCGGCGCCGCGGCGGACGGGCGGTCCGCCGGTGATCCCCTGGGGTTACACCGTTCCGGCCGTCGTCGCGGTGGTCGTGGTCGTGCTCGCCGAGGTCGTCGTGCTGAAGACCGGGCTGTTCCGGAAACCCGCCTACTGGATCACGATGGCCATCGTCTTCGGCTTCCAGATCCCCGTCGACGGCTGGCTGACGAAGTTGTCCGCGCCGATCGTCCTCTACGCGCCCGAGCACGTCACCGGCTGGCGCTTCCCCTGGGACATCCCGGTCGAGGACTTCCTCTTCGGCTACGCGCTGGTGACCGCCGTATTGCTGCTGTGGGAACGGTCCCGGCCACGCGAGGAGGCACAGTGAACGCCCTGGCGCGAGACGGCCTGCCGCGCGACACCGTGCCGTCGGCCTTCGACACCGAAGCCCGCTTCTACGACCGTCTGGTGCGGGCGAATCCCGGCTATCACCGGCATCTGCTGCTGTCCGCCCAGCGGCTCGATCTGCCGTACGACGGAAAACACCTGCGCTTGCTCGACGCGGGCTGCGGCACCGGCGCGTCCACCGCCGCGCTCGTCGCGGCGGTACCCGGAGCGAAGATCACGGCGTTCGACGCCTCCCGCGAAATGCTGGCGCGGGCCCGGAGCAAGACCTGGCCAGACGGGGTCGAATTCGTCCACACTCCGGCGGAAGAGCTGGCGGGGGTGAAGGGTCCGTTCGACGCGATCCTGGCCGCCTATCTCCTGCGCAACCTCGCCGACCCCACGAGCCAGTTGCGCCGTTTGCGTGGCCTGCTGCGCCCGGGCGGCCGGATCGCCGTGCACGAATACTCGGTCCGGGACTCCCGGCGGGCCCGCTGGGTCTGGAACGCGGTCTGCGCGGCCGTGATCATCCCTCTCGGGAAGATCGTCACCGGCGACGCGACGCTCTACCGCCATCTTCGCCGCAGCGTCGCCGAGTTCGACGGAATCGGTTCTCTCGCCCAGCGCCTCACCGACGCCGGCTTCACCGACGTCCACACCGCCACCGTCCCCGGCTGGCAACGCGACATCGTGCACACCGTCGTCGGCACAGCTCCCGAGGAGAATCCGTGACCCCTCCCCTGGACCGCCGCCTGGTCACCCATCCGGCGCCGCGAGGCCTCGCCGACGCCGGGCAGCTCGGCGCGCGCCCCACGGTGGCCGTCGTGGGCGGCGGCATCGCCGGGCTCACCGCGGCGACCGGACTGGCCGAACGCGGCGTCACCGTCACCGTCTTCGAACGAGAAGACCATCTCGGCGGACGAGTCGGCGGCTGGCGGGAGCGGCTGCCGGACGGCACTCCGGTGACGATGAGCCGGGGCTTCCACGCCTTCTTCCGCCAGTACTACAACCTGCGTACCTTGCTGACCCGCACAGATCCGCATTTGGAGCGGCTCACCCCGCTCTCCGACTATCCGTTGCTGGACGCGCACGGCCGCATCGACACCTTCGCCGGGCTCCCCCGTACACCGATCTGGAACGCGGCGGTCTTCGCCTTGCGGAGCCCGACTTTCACCCCCAGGGACCTCTTGCGGCTCAATGGGCGAGAGGCTTTGCCGCTCGCCACGGTCAGCGTGCCCGAGACCTATCACCGGCTCGATCACATCGACGCGTCGACCTTCCTCGAAGCGATCAACTTCCCAGCGGCCGCACGGCATCTCGCGTTCGAGGTGTTCTCGCGCAGCTTCTTCGCCGACCCGCGGGACCTGTCCGCCGCGGAACTGGCGGCCATGTTCCATCTCTATTTCCTCGGTTCCAGCGAAGGACTCGTCTTCGACGTGCCGACCGAGCCGTTCCCGCAGGCACTCTGGGATCCGCTCGCGAGCTACCTCGCCGGGCGCCGCGTCGACATCCGCACCGGCGCGGCGGTCACCGCCCTCGGCCGGACGCCGGACGGTTTCGAAGTCGAGACCGGTGGCCGCACGGAGGGTTTCGACGGGGTGGTGCTCGCCTGCGACATCACCGGGCTGCGCGACCTCGTCACCGCATCCCCGGATATCGCGACCGAGTCCTGGCGGCGCGCGATCGGTGAACTGCGCACCGCCCCGCCCTTCCTCGTCCGGCGGCTCTGGCTCGACCGTCCGGTCGACGGAGGACGCCCGCCTTTCCTCGGCACCGGCAGCGTCCCGCCGCTGGACAACATCAGCCTGCTCGACCGGTACGAAGGCGAAGCACGGCGCTGGGCGGCACGCACCGGCGGCTCCGTCGTCGAGCTGCACGCCTACGCGGCCGCCACCGCGGATCAAAGCGGATTGGAGAAAGCCCTCGAACAACGGCTCCACGAGATCTACCCGGAGACCCGGGACGCGCGGGTGGCCGGGGAAAGCACGTTGTGGCGCGACGATTGCCCGCTGTTCGGAGTCGGCGACTTCGCCCGGCGGCCTGCCGTGCGGACCCCCGACCCGCTCCTCGCGCTCGCGGGCGACGGCATCCGGATCGACCTGCCGGTCGCCCTCATGGAGCGCGCGGCCGCCACCGGATGGGCCGCGGCCAACACCCTTCTCGGGCATTGGGGTCTCGCCGGTCACCCGATTCGTTCGGTCCCCAACCGAGGACGGATCGGCCTGTTGAACCGGCTGGCCGCTTCGAAGTACGTCGGCGGGGAACGGAGTCGGCCTACCGGGCTCGCCGCGGGCTGAACGGCCGCCGTCCTGGTCTTTGTCGAGCAGGCGGACGACGGGCTTCAGCTCAAGAGGTCGAGGCCGCGCTGCCACCGCTGCCGGCGCTCCGCGGGTTCCTGCTCCCACCACGGAGTTCCACGCTCCCCCAAGGCGACCTTGGCGATGTGCACCCGCGCCCGGGCCTGCCGCTCGGCTTCGGGATCCTGAGCGCGCCGGGCCGCGCCGACGTCCCGGCGAGCCCGCATCAGCAGGCCGCGCAACCGGGCCGCCGTCTCCTCCGGTATCTCCGGATCGGTCGCGCGCCAGCGCCGGCCGCCGATCACGACGAAACGCCCGTCGGGGGTGCGGTCCGGCTCAGCCATTCGCGTCCCCGGCCGGCCGGATCCTGATGGGTCCCGCCCACTCCCCGTCCGGGTCGAGCGACCGGCCGCCCTGGGTCAACCGCACCTCACCCGCCCGCGCGAGCTCGCGCGCCAGTTCCCGAGCCCGCGGCAGCAACGGACGCCACTCGTCCGCGAGCGCCCGGGCCGCGTCGGAAGGGCAGCAGCTGCCGCCTTCGCCTCGCGCGAAGGCCAAGGCGAGGATCGCCGCCCGCAACCGATCGGGCACCGGCCCGGTTCCCAGCGCCGTCCGGGCATGAACCGCATCCGGCCCGGCGTTCTCCAGGATCCGCTCCAGTTCTCGTCGAGGCCCTGCCCTGCTCGTCATACCGTCAGGATCGCACCGCCCGGCCGCGTCAGCCCGGTCAAGACCGGTCCGTGGCGCTGCGTTCGACGACTTCGGTGGCGCCTCGTTTGCTGAACGCCGCCCACAGGTTGAACCCCACCACCCCGACGCAGAGGGCCGCCCACAACCAGACGAAGCCGTTCCCGCGGCCGATTCCGCTGACCAGAACGAACACCAGCACCGCCATCCCACCGACCGCTCCGAACACGGCGACAGGTTTGGAGGGTTTCACCTTGAACGACGCCACCCGGAGACTCCTCGCGTAGAACGGATTACGGCGAGACCCTGATTCCCCTGCCCGGCACTGTCCAAACGCAACCGTCTTCGTGGGCGGTCGATGTTGATCCGTTCGCCCCAAGACGGTGCGGCGAACGGACGCGCCCGGGCACCGAGGGGTCGGCGAAGTGGCCACCGCGCGGCAGTTCCTCGAGCGTGCCGACGCGGTGAGCCAGTAGACCGAGATCGCCGTCGTGATCCGTCCAGGCCCAGAACTTCTCGGCGATCCCGCCGGGGAACAGAGCGCGAACGCTTTCGATCGCGCCCCTGAGAACCGGTCTGGGTCAAGCCCTGGTCCAGAGGTTGACGTCGCTGCTGGTCGCCACGACCAGCGTCGCCCCGGACGGGGAGAACCCGGCCGCACGCAGTTCGGAGTGGCGCGAATGGAAGATATGCCACCAGGTCTCGCCGTGCGCCCCACCGGTGTACGGATTCCCTCTGGACAACAGCACCCGTTCGTGCGGCCAGTCCGGGGCGGCGACATGCACCGACCACCCCGTGGTGCCGGTGTGCAGGCCGCCGCCGTCCAGCCCGGCCATCGGCACGCGACGCCCCGCGATCAGCCCGATCCCTTGGCACGTCAAGTCGTTGCCCTCCGGCTGATCCGGATCGGGGTCGCGGGCCAGCCGCTCACCGGTGACGGTGTCGAACAGCCCGAGCCCGTTCGTGGATTCCACCAACAGCAGGTCGCGACCAGTGCCGGGATCAGCGGCGAACCCGACACCTAGCAACCCGCCGACAGCGGCCACGTGGCGGCCGGCCGGACGCCACGGCGGAGGTGCCGCCCCCGCCGGCGCGGCCAGAATCCTTGCCCGCAGGCCCCGTTGATAGTCGGTGAGCGAAAGCTGTTCCGCCATCCCGCGAGTATGCCGGAGACCGAGCGCTGGATCAGCGCATACTCATCCGGCTCACCGCCCGAATGCCTGCACCTCGGCCAAAAGCGGCAAAGAAGGGTGCGCTCCGTGCCGCGTCACGACGACAGCGGCCACCCTCGCCGCGAAACGGCAAGCCGCCACCACGTCCGCGGTCGCCGGCTCACCGGGAACTTCCGCGAGCCGGGCGGCGAGCGCTCCGACGAACGAATCTCCCGCGGCGGTGGTGTCCACGGCCCGTACGGGGACGGCCGGGACGCGCGTGGACGACGACGCGTCGAGGACGGCGCATCCTTCGGCGCCCAGCGTCACGATCACCCACCGGCATCCCGCGGCGAACAGTCCGGCACCGCCGCGCCGCAAACCGTCGTCGTCGAACGGATCCTGACCGGTGAGCTGCCGGAACTCGATTTCGTTCGACACCACGACATCGCTCAGCGGCACCAGTTTCCCGGCGACGTCGTCGGCGGGCGCGGTGTTGAGCACGGTCAGCACGCCCCGTGAGCGAGCGGCCGCGAAAGCGCGTTCCGTCGCTTCGGGTGCCGCCTCCAACTGGCCCGCGACGACCCTAAGCCCCGGCAGTTCGAAGATCGCCGCTTCGGCCGCCTCCGCTGGGATGTCGCCATTCGCCCCGGACACGACGACGATCGAGTTGACGCCCTCCGCGTCGACGGTGATCGCCGCCCGGCCGGTGGGCGACGCGGACCTGCGCACGTTGGTCACGTCGGCACCCTCGGCGCGCAGGGCTTCCAGATACTCGTCGCCGTCCTCGTCCTGGCCGACGCAGCCGATCACGGCCACTTCCGCGCCGAGCCGGGCGGCGGCGACCGCTTGGTTGCCGCCCTTGCCGCCCAGCTCCCGGCTCGCCGAAAACCCCATCAGGGTCTCCCCCGGCTCCGGGATGCGCGGCGCCTGGACGATGTGATCGACGTTGAGCGACGCGACCACCGCTATCGCGCGGCTCATGCGGTCAGCCATCGGGCGGGAACGTCTCGCATCAGCCGGGCGACGGCTTCGGCCGCGACACCTTCGGCTTCGAGCAGATCGGCGAAGACCGTCGGCACGAACACGAGCCCGTTCCCGCCGTTGCGCGTCCACATCTGCTTCAGGAACAGGTCGTGCGACAGCATGATCTGGTCACCGAAGCCCTCGTTCACCCACCGGGCCACGGCGCGAGCGGTCTGGGAAACCGTCGGGGCGACGCCTTCACCGGGAAACGAGATGTCGAGGCCGATCATGTCGAACTCCAGCAGCACACCGCGTTCGAGAAGCTCCCGCTGATATCCCGGGTCTTCGCCGGACGGATCGCTGTGCGCCAGCGCCACTTTCGCCGGAAGCGCACCGCATTCGTCCAGCACGAGGTCGAGCACTTCGTGCCCGCGGCGCTGCCAGCCCGGCATGTGGATGTTCAGCCCCACGGTCGGCCGCGCCGCCTGCGCGAGCGCGGCGGCCCGCAAGGAGGCCCGTTCCCCGTCGGTGAAAAGCGGCGAAACACCGACCTCGCCGATGACCCCTGCCCGGATCCCCGTCTCGCCGACACCCTCGTCCAGTTCGGCGAGGATGCGCTCGGTCTGCGCGTCGACGGCGACCGCGGTGATGCGCTCCCCCTCGAACTTCTCCAGATACGCACCGGTGCCCATGACGATGGTGACCCCGGTGGACTCGGCGACCGCCGCCAAGGCGAGCGGATCCCGGCCGATCGCCGCGCTTCCGGTCGCGTCGACCACCGTGCCGCCGCCCGCCGCGGCGAACGCGGTCACCTCGCGCACGACGCTCGCCCGGTCCTTCGCCGCCACGTTGTCGGCGCAGCAGTAGGGATCCTGACGGAGGAGGAACTGCCAGCCCGGCCCCACTTCCGCCTCGGCGAGCCGCCGCGTGGAGGCATAGGCGGGCTCGGCGACCGCGGAGGACAGATCGTTGAAGAGGTGCTCGTGGGGCAGCACCAGCCCGAGGTCCGCCGCGTCGACCGCGCCGAGGACACCGCGCACCTCAGCCACGGCGCACCTCGGCGGGCTGGGCGAGGACCACCGGTTCGGCCGTGTGCCGGGACGGGATCATCGCGATCGCCGCGGCCGCCAGCGCCACGACCGCGCCGATGACGGTGACCAGGTGCAGGCTGGAACCCGCCGCGGGAGCGACGACTTCGAGCAGCAGCGACCCGATGAGCTGACCGGCTGTGGAGGCCAGCCCCAGCAACAGGAGCCCGAGACCACGCACCAGCAAGGCCATCAACGCGATCGACAGGAGGCCGAGCGGCCCGCCGAAGTACATCCACCAGGTACCCGGCAACGCGAAATGCGCGCCTGAGACCACCATGCGCACCACGTACACGAGGCCGAGCGCCACGAAGCCGATGAGGAAGTTCCAGGTGATGGAAACGAACATCGAGCCGGACAGCAGGCCGACCTCGGAGTTGCCCGCGGGCTGCCAGCCGGCGAGCAGGCCGCCGACGAACGGCATGATCGCCAGCGCGATCATGTGCGGGGCCGACCAGTTCGGGGACACCACCAGCACCGTGGCGCAGATGGCGAGGATCGCCCCGGCCACACGGGGCGCGCTCATCGCCTGCTTGAACGGGACGCCGATGCCCAGGCGGTCGCACACCACGCCGGAGATGACCATGCCGGAGATCAGCGAAGTCTGGAAGATCGCGACCCCGAGGAAACCCACCGTGACACCTTCGGAAAGCACGATCACCGCACCGCACAGGCCGGCGAAGAAGTTCCACCGCGGGATCTCCCCGCGCACCAGCTGACCGGGCAGCCGGAAGAACGCGTCGCGTGTCCTGGCCCGCGCCAGCACGATGATCAGCATCAGCACCAGGCCGGTGCCGAAGGACACCAGGGCGGCGGCGTGCCCGTCGGCGAGCGCGGTGCCGAGATGTCCGTTGACGAGTGACTGCAACGGGCCGAGCATTCCGGCGAAGACGGTCGCGATCGTCAGGACGACGACCGAGGCCGCGCGGCCGGTGGGTGACGTACTCATCGAATCCTCCTTGATCCCGAGTGCGCGCGGCTGGAGTTTTCGCGGCCGGCGAGCCAGGTCATCGCCTGCGCGAAGAGTTTGCGGTAGCCGTCCCAGTCCATGAACTCCTCCGGAGCCCAGTGCGGGGAGATGTCCGAGGTGAACGCGAGCGTGCGGCCGCGGCCGACCTGACGCGTGGCCAGCATGACGTCGCCTTCGACGGTGGCGAGCAGCTCCGCGTCCGGTTTCAGCGTGGTGTGCTGGTAGCCCAGCAGGATCGGCCACTCCTGGTCGAGGCCGGCGACCACGGGGTGGTCGGCCCGCACGACGCGGGCACGGACGCCCTCCGGCGTCTCGACGCGGTCGTCGTACGGGTCGATGTCGACCGGGAGGATCTCCTCGATCGGGGTCCGGTGGTAGTTGGCCTTGCCCTCGAAGCCCTGGAAGCTCAGGTAGCCGCCGGCCATCATCAGGCCGCCACCGTTCGTGACCCATTCTCGCAGCAGCTTGAGCCGGTTGGGTGTCGGACGGCCGCGGGTGAAGGTGTCCGGATAGCAGCAGCGTGTTGGAGCCGACGTCGGAGAGCAGGACGACGTCGTAGGCGCCGAGTTCCTCCAGCGTCTGCGGGAACTTCTCGGCCACGTCGTGCGAACGCAGGTGAGTCACCTCGACCCCTTCCGCCGCCAGCGCCGCCAGCAGCCGCTCGCACCCGATCTCCACCTGCGTGTGCGCGAACGGGTCGTATCCCTTGTGGTCGATCGTCGCACTGACCCACGACTCCCCGGCTAGCAGGACCTTGACCATCGACGACTCCTTCGGGCGAAAGCGTTAGCGTTTGTTGCGCAACATAGCGCAACGCCGCCAATATAGGATGCGCTGCAGTCGCCGTCAACGCTCAACGGGGAGGAGCCGGATGTCGCTGGCGAAGGTGGCCCGAGAGGCCGGAGTGGCCGTGTCGACCGTGTCGAGGTACGTCAAGGGAGAGCTCAACGTCGCCTCCGAGACGGCCCGGCGCATCGACGCCGCGCTGTCGGCCCAAGGGCATCCGCCCGTGCAGAAACAGGTGACCGGGCTCAGCCTCGGCCTGGTGGTCCCGTCGCTGGACAACCCGTACTTCTCCACGCTGGCGGACGCGGTGGTCGACGCCGCCGCGGCGGACGGCATCGACGTGCTCACCACGCTCACCGGCTCGTCGCCGTCGCGGGAGCGCGCCGCCGTCGAGCGCCTGATGCGGGTGCCGGACGTGGGCGGGCTGGTCTACCTGGGGATGCACAACACCAACGAAGCCTTCGCGAGCCGGCTGGCAGGCGACTTCCCGGTCGTCTTCCTCGACGAGTACATCGAGGCCACCGGGCCGCGGATCGCGCACGTCACCGCGAACGGTTTCGGCGGCGCCTACCAGGCGACCACCCACCTGATCTCCCTTGGCCACCGGCGGATCGCCCATGTCGGCGGACCGGCCGGGCTGCGGACGGCCGACCAGCGCGAGGCCGGTTACCGGGCGGCCATGAAGACCCACGGGGTCGAGGTGGACGAGTCGATGATCGTGCGCGGTGCCTTCAGCTCGGCGTTCGGCATGAACTTCTTCGCGCATATGGCACGGGCAGGCGCGGAGCCGACAGCCGTGTTCACCGCCAGCGACATCGCCGCGGTCGGCCTGCTCGAAGCGGCCCGCCGCGCCGGGGTGACGGTGCCTGGAGACCTTTCGGTGATCGGCTGCGACGGGATCACTCTCGGCGAATGGACGTCGCCGCGGCTGACCACCGTCGCGCAGCCGACTGAGCAGATGGCCCGCAAGGCGGTCGACGAGATCACCCGCCTCGCGGCCGGCCGCGTCCCCGCCGACCACGTGCTCTCCATGCAGCTCGTCGTCCGCGAATCGACCCAGGAGTACGCCGCATGACCGACGAAGCCCTCGCGTTCCTGCGCGACCTGGTGCGCCACGACACCACGTCAGGCGACAGCGCCGCGCAGGCCGCCGCGCAGGAGCTGGCCGTCTCCTACGCCACTGCCACCGCGGGCGTACGCGTGCTGCGACGCTCCACCACCGGGCGACCGTGGGTGCTGCTCGGCAGCCATTCCGGCGACGGAGCGCTGTTCGTGTGCCATATCGACACCGTCCCCGTCGGCTCCCCCGCACGGTGGGAACGCGCGCCGTTCTCCGCGGACGTCGACGAGGAGTTCCTGCACGGCCGCGGCAGCGTCGACATGAAGGGCGGGCTGGTCGCCGCACTGGCCGCGTTGCGCAACGCCGCGGAAGCCGGTGCCGGCGCGCAGGTCCTCATCACCAGCGACGAAGAGATCGGGTGCCTCGGCGCGACCGAGGCTTCGGCCTCGCTGGACTTGACGCCGCGGATCGTGGTGGTTCCGGAAGCGACCCGGAACCGCGTCTCACTCGGACACCGCGGCGCCACCTGGCTGCGGCTCACCGCGGAAGGGAAAGCGGCCCACGGCTCCACGCCCCAGCTCGGCCGCAACGCGGTCCGGTTGCTCGCCGACCGGGCGCTCAGCGCGCTCGATTCACTCCCGCTGGCCGCCGACGACTATCTGGGCGAGGAAACCGTCAACGTCGGCACCTTCGAGGGCGGCACCGCGACGAACATCGTGCCCGCGTCGGCTGTTCTGACGCTCGATGTGCGCACTGTGGACGGTGGAGCACCTGCGACCGCCTGGGCTTCGTCGCTCGATCCGGCGATCACCGCGGAGGTGGATCTCGATCTGCCCGCCGTCCGGACCGCGCGGCTGCCCGAGCTGCTCGCCGGCCAGACCACCGCACCCGCCGCCACCTATTTCACCGACGCCTCGGCCTTGGCCGGATCGGTGGCCGGAGCCCCGATCGTGATCTGGGGCCCGGGAGATCCCCGGCAGATGCACGCGGCCGACGAAAAGCTCGAACTGGAATCCTGGCGGCAGGCTTCGCGCGACTATCTACGGCTGGCGTTGTCCGCCGCGTGCTGACCGGTTCGGTCACCCACGCCGGATCCCGTCGATCAGCATGCGCACGAGTTGCTCCACGGTGACCTGCCACGTGTCCTTCGCCAGATGACCACTGAGTTCCAGTCCCGCGATGCCGTGCGCACTCGACATCAGCAGCGCGCCGTACCGAGGCGCGTCGGATTCGCCGACCATGTCCGCCACCAGTGCCAGGAACACACCCTCGAGACGGCCCGCGGCCTCGCGGGCGGCGGGGGTGTCCGCCGGAGTGCTGAACATCAGCGCGTACCGGTGCGGCCACCGGCGGGCGACGCCGATCAACGCCAGGATGGCTCGCTCCAGCCGTATGTCCGAAGTGGACTCGACGGTCGCGCGAAGGTGCTCGACGTCGTCCGCCAGTGAATTCCACGCGTTGATGGCGAGCTGAGCCAGCAGATGCTCTTTGTTCTCGAAGTGCCCGTAGGGCGCGCCTCGTGAGACCCCGGCCCGGGCTCCGACCGCACGCAGGGTCACGGCGTCGGGACCACCCTGATCGAGTAGCTCGGAAGCCGCGCGGACGAGGGCTTGCCGCGTGGCCTCGGCGGTCTCGGTTCGTGTCACGCCGGCCATTCTAGTTGACAGTGTCATCCGAACCGGGCAGGCTCTTTCATATGACATTGTCACATGAGCTGCCCGATCTGACGGGCCGGACCATCGTCGTCACCGGGACGACCTCCGGACTCGGTCTCGCCCTCTCCGGCGCGTTGGCGGCGGCCGGTGCCCGGATCCTGATGACCGTGCGCGACACCGCGCGTGGAGGGGCGGCCCTCGACCAGGTGCGAGCCGGGATCGACGGCACCGGTTCGGCCGAACTCGTGCTGCTCGACCTGGCCGACCTCTCCTCGGTACGGGCCGCCGCCGCGGAGCTCCGGGAACGCACCGGGGATCGGATCGACGCGCTGATCAACAACGCCGCGGTATCGCTGGGGCCGCACAGCCGGACCCGGGACGGGTTCGAGCTGCAGATCGGGACCAACCACCTCGGTCCGGCCGCGCTGACCTGGCTGCTGATGCCCGCGCTGCGGGCGGCCGGAGACCGCGGGCGGCCCGCCAGGGTCGTGACGACGTCCAGCCTCGGCCACCGCACCGGCGGACTCGACCTCACCGACCTGCATTGGGAACGCCGGCGCTACTCGCCGACCCGCGCCTACGGAGCCTCCAAGCTCGCGAACCTCCTGTTCGCCGCGGAGCTCGATCGACGGCTTCGCGCGTCCGGCGACCCCGTGCTGTCGATCGCCGCCCACCCGGGACTGACGACGTCGCAGCTGCTGACCAACGCCCTGGCCCGCGGGAGCACGTGGAGGTCCCGCCTTCTGGTGCTACCGGACCGATACCTCTCGCAACCGGTCGCCACCGGTATCGCGCCCCAGCTCCTCGCCGCCACCGGACCGGTCGAGGGCGGCGCCTACCTGGGCCCGACCGGACCGTTCGAGATCCGCGGACCGGCCGGTCCCGCACGCCGCTCGGCGGCCGCCGAAGACCGGGAGCTGGCGGCCGAGCTGTGGCAGATCACGAGCGCCGCCACCGGGGTCACTCCCGACCCGTGATTTCGGCCGTCGCCGTGGTACCGGCGTCGCCCGGATCCCGCAAGCATCGGCACAACGCGGAAAGCGCGGCAGCCGCCCGTCGCCGAAATTCGGCCACGGCCTGCCAGGCGTCCGAGGCGTGTACACACAGCCCGGCGCATGTTGGCCTGCGCCGACGATTTCAGGCCGCTTCGCCGACTGGGCCACCGTGCCTGTAGTCCAAAAAGGACGATCCTCGGGGACAACGTCGCGAAAGTGGCTTTCGCGACACTCCTCGCCACCAGCGGCCCACCCCATGTCCCGAAAGCCACTTTCGGGACACCAGACGTCGCGAAAGTGGCTTTCGCGACACTCTCGCCACTAGCGTCTTGCGCCTTGCTCGGCGCGTTCGGACGACGACCGTCGATGCCGTGCGCAAAGCCCACTGGGCGGCGGGGGTACGTCATCAGCCGCGACCGTCTCGAAGTGCTCCACCGCTGCCGCCGCACGCCTCCCTCGAGGGCCGAACGGAAAGCGACCGTCAAGCTGTGATGATAATCATTACCGATTATCTGTTGATAACGATTATCGGGTGCAGTTAGGCTCCGGTGTCCTCCCACCACAGACCGATCGGCGTCCCACATGGTTGTTCGTTCGCGGCCGTCCGCGTCGCCCTCGGGCGTTCGCGATCGGCAAGCGGCACTCGCCCGGTCCCGCCTCCTGCACCGGGGGGCGGTCACGGTCCTCGCCGTCGCGATCCTCGGACTGCTGGTCGTCTCCGGCTCGGTGGGGACGGTCGAGGTCGGGCTCGCGGACGCGGCCCGCATCGTGATCGGTCATCTGGTGCCGAACGTGCCGTGGATGTCGGACGGCAGCCTGACCGTCTTGCAGGACCAGGCGGTATGGCAGTTCCGGCTCCCTCGCGCGCTGCTGGCCGGGCTCGCCGGGGCGGGGCTGGCGCTCGCCGGGGCGATCATGCAGGTGATCGTGCGCAATCCGCTCGCGGAGCCGTACCTGCTCGGCGTGTCGTCCGGGGCGGGGGTCGGCGCGGTCCTCGTGATCACCCTCGGTTCGGCCGCCGTGGGCGGGCTTCCCCTGGGCGCGGCGGCCTTCGCCGGGGCTTTGGTGGCCAGTGTGTGCGTCGCGCTGGTCGCCCGGCATCGCGGCATCCTGTCGCCGACCCGGATGATCCTGTCCGGTGTCGCGCTGGGTTCCCTGTTCAGCGCGATCACGAGCTATCTGACGTTGACCACCGAGGCACAGAACGTGTTCAGCGTCCTGTTCTTCTTGCTCGGCAGCGTTTCCGCCGCCTCGATGGCTTCCTTGGCCGTGCCGGCGGTGGCGTTCGCGGCCGCCTGTGTCGTCGTGGGACTGCGGACCAGGGCCATGAACGCGCTGCTGAGCGGCGACGAGTCCGCGACCGCGCTGGGAGTCGACGTGAACCGCCTCCGCGCCGTGCTTCTCGTGACCGCCGCCCTCCTGACGGGGTCGATCGTGTCGGTCAGCGGCGGCATCGGTTTCGTCGGTCTCGTGATCCCGCACGTGGCACGGATCCTCGTCGGCTCGGACCATCGCCGGATGCTGCCGGTCGCGGTACTCGGCGGTGCCCTGTTCCTCATGGTCGCCGACCTGCTCTCGCGCACGGTCGCGGCGCCCGGCGAAATACCGATCGGGATCCTCACCGCGGTCGTGGGCGCGCCGTTCTTCCTGTGGCTGATGCGCCGGGACACGGCCACGCGGGCGGGGTTCGGCCGGTGAAGGTCCATTTCCACGAGGTCAGCGCCACGCTGGGCGGCGACCGGGTGCTGCGGGACGTGGACATCGAGGTCCGCTCCGGCCGTTTCCTCGGTCTCGTCGGCCCGAACGGCAGCGGCAAGTCGACCTTGCTGCGCACGCTCTACCGCGCCGTCGCGCCGTCGTCGGGCCGCGTGCTGCTGGGCGAGCACGACGTGTGGCGCACCGACCGGCGGACCGTCGCCAGGGCGGTGGCGGTGATGACTCAGGAGACGTCGTCCGAGTTCGACCTGACGGTCCTCGACGTCGTGCTCCTGGGCCGGGTGCCCTTCCAGCGCGGATTCGGCCGTGACACCGAAGCCGACCTCGATCTCGCGTGGGCCGCGCTCGACCGGGTCGGCGCCACCGACATCGCCGGACGGCCCATCGGACGGCTCTCGGGCGGACAGCGGCAGCGGGTGATGCTGGCCCGCGCGCTGGCGGCCGACTCCCCCGTCCTCGTCCTCGACGAACCGACCAACCACCTCGACATCGCCTTCCAGCTGGAACTCATGCGGATCGCGGCAGGGCTCGGTCGCACCATCGTCGCCGCCCTGCACGACCTCAACCTCGCGGCCACCTACTGCGACGACATCGCGGTGCTCGACGCCGGCCGCGTCGTCGCCACCGGAACGCCGGACGAAGCGCTCACCCCACGCGTCGTGGAAGACGTGTTCGGCGTCGCCGTCGACCAGCTCATCCATCCACGCGACGGCAGGCCGGTGCTGGTCTTCGGCCGTCGCGGGGAGACCCGTTCACCACTCGGCACACCCGGAAAAGAGAACCATGCGTAAAACCCTGTCCTTCGCCGCGTTCGGAGCCGGCCTGTCGCTGATCGCGGGCTGCGGTACCTCGGTCACCCCGGCCGCGCCGTCGAACAACGCGAACACGGCGGTCACCGTCTCCAACTGTGGCCGGGATGTCACCGTCAATGCCGTTCCCCGCGCCGCGGTCGGGCTCAGCCCGTCGCAGACGGAACTGTTGCTGCGGCTGGGTCTCGCGGGCTCGCTCGTCGGACAGGCACAGACCGCCACCGCGCCGCTCCCGGAAGACGTGGCCGCCCAGGCCGCCACCATCCCGGTGCTGAGCGAGTCGGGGCCGCCGAGCCGGGAGAAGCTCCTGTCCGCCAAGCCGGACTTCGTCTTCTCCCCCACCACCTACGAATTCACCGCGGAAAAGGGCTTCGCCAGCTTGGAGCAACTGCGGCAAAGCGGCGTCGCCGCCTATGTCGCCGCGGGCGGCTGCGCCGAACGCCGGATGAACGGCACGGTCGAAGATCTCTTCACCGATCTGGAGAACCTCGGCAGGATCTTCGCCGTGCCGGACAAGGCGAAGGCACTGGTCGATCAGGGCCGAACGGATCTGGCCGCCGTCGACAAGGCCGTCGCGGGCCGCCCCCGCCCCACCGTCGCCCAGGTTTTCCTGGAAGGCACCACCGTCACCGCGATCGGCGCCGGCATCGAGTACGACATCATCCGCAGGGCGGGCGGGGACAACGTGTTCTCGCCGAAGGACCCGCAGTTCGCCAAGTTCTTCGCCGCGCAGATCACCCCCGAGGCGCTCGCCGCGAAGAATCCCGACGCGATCGTGCTCGCGGTCAACGGGCCCGCGCAGAAGCAGGCGAGCATCGACTACCTCACCCGTACCTTCCCCGCCATGACCGCCGTCCGCGAACAGCGCTTGATCGCGATCGACGCCGCCGACACCTATCCCGGCACCCTCGGGAACATCTCGGTGGTGCGGGAGATCGCGCAACGACTCCACGCGGACGCGTTCACCCGGTGATCCATCGCAGGCTCCTGCGCCTGGCGGGTGTCGTCCTCGCGCCCGTCCTGCTGCTCGCGCTGCTCTCGATACTCGTGTCGGCCTGCTATGTCGGCGGAGCCGTGCTGACGGCGTCCGTCCTCGCCGATCTCACCCGAGGCGGGGACTTCGCGACGGTGGCACCCGCGATCGCGGCCTTGACCGGCGTCGTCGGGGTGCGCGCGCTCCTGCTGTGGACGCGGGAGGTCGCCGCGGCCAGGTTCGGCATCGCCATCCGCACCCGGCTGCGCGGGGAGCTACTGCGCCGCATCGCCGCACTGGGACCGGCCTGGACGCGGGGAGAGCGCGCGGGCGCGATCACGCACACGGTCGTCGACGGGGTCGAAGCCCTCGACGCCTACTACAGCCGCTATCTGCCGCAGCTGCTCGTGACCTGTCTGGTTCCCGCCGCCATCGCCGGGTGGCTGTTCACCGTGTCGGTGCCCGCCGCCGCGATCCTCGCGACAGCGGTCCTGTGCGCCGTGGCCGTCCCCCGTTTCTGGGACGCCCGGCTGCTCCGGACGGGCCGAACCCGGTGGAGCGCCTACGAAAGGCTGGCCGCCGACTATCTGGAGGCGACCCAGTCGATCGGCGTCCTCCGGCTCTTCGGCGCGGGACGCCGGGCAGGCGAGGCACTCGCCCATCGCGGCGACCGCCTGCACCGGGCGACGATGGCCCAGCTGCGCGTCTCACTGGTGGAAGCGGGAGTCAGCGCCCTGGCACTGCACCTCGGCCTCGCGGCCACGATCGTCGTCGCGTGCGCCGGGGTCGTCGGCGGTCAGGCGCCCGCCGCGTCGGTGTTCCTGTTCTTGTTGTGCGCCAGGGAATGCTTCCGACCGGTACTCGACCTGTCCGCCCACTGGCACATCGGTTACCAAGGGCTGGGCGCGGTCGAGGGCATCGACGAGATCATGACGGCGCGTCCGCGGGTCGCCGACACCGGCACCCGCACCGAACCCGCTCGGCACGGGGCCCGGCTGCTGCTGCGGGACGTCGGATACCGGTACCCGAACGGCGCGGGCGTTTCGGGCATCGGCTTCGAATGCGCGCCGGGGAGCACGACCGGGATCGTGGGCCCGTCGGGTGCCGGGAAGAGCACGATCGCCCGGCTGCTCGTCCGCGAGGCCGACCCGCAGCAGGGGACGATCGAACTCGACGGAACCCCGCTCACCGGGTACACCCTCGCCGCGCTGCGCGCGAGCATCGGCGTCGTCGGCCAGCACACCTATCTTTTCCATGGCACCGTGGAAGAAAACCTCCGGCTCGCCCGGCCCGGCGCCACGCACGACGAGGTCCGCGCCGCCGCCCACGTCGCGGACGCGATCGAATTCGTCGAGGCGCTCCCCCAAGGCTTCGCGACCGTCCTCACCGAGAACGGGACCCAGCTGTCGGGCGGGCAGCGGCAACGCCTCGCCATCGCCAGGGCGGTGCTCGCCGCGCCTCCGGTGCTGCTGCTCGACGAAGCGACCTCGGCACTGGACGTCGACACCGAGAAACGCGTCCTCACCCGGCTTGCGGAGCACTGCGAAGGCACCACCCGGATCGTGATCGCCCACCGCGAGACCGCCCTGCGCGACGCCGGCGCGATCGTCACGATCGAGTCCGGCCGCGTCACCGGCCAGGCGGTCCACTCGTGAGCGGGCCGCTCCGCCGGCTTCTGCCGGTCATCGGCGAGCAGCGGGCCATCTTCGTCTGGACGGTCGTGAGCAACGCGGCCGTCCAGCTCGGCGCGCTGACGACGACCGTGCTCGGCACGTGGCTCGCCGGACGGGCCGCGGCGACCGGCACCGCGCCACCGGCCGTCGTCGCGACCGTCCTGTGCGGCCTGGCCGTGGTGACCGCGGCGATGACCTGGCGCGAGTCCTGGGTCTCCCACGATCTGGCCTACCGGCTGATCGGCACCTTGCGTGCCCGGGTGTTCGACCGGCTGCGCGTGAGCCTGCCCGACCGCCGGAAGCCCCGCCGGAGCGGCGATCTCGTCTCCGTCGCCTTCGCCGACATCGACCGCCTCGAATGGCTCTACGCGCACACCGCGGCCCAAGCACTCACCTCGGCCATGATGCTCGCCGCCACCGCGACCCTGTCGCTCATGGTCACGCCGTGGCTCCTGCTGGCGTGGGTACCGTTCGTCGCCGTGACCGCGACGCTGCCGTGGCTTTCCGGCCGGGCGGGAAGGCGGCAGGGCACCGAACTCACCGAGGCCGCCGCGACCCTCAACGCCGAACTCGTCGACACCGTCCGCGGCCTCGGTGAACTCAGCGGTGCGGGCGCCCTGGACCGTCGCACCGCCGCGCTGGCGGAACGGACGCGTGCGCTGACCGCCGTGCAAACGAGGATCGGCTCCCGGATCGGTGGGGAACGCGCTGTCACGGACGCGGCTCTGGCGCTCAGCGCGATCGGCGCGCTCGCGGTCTGCGCGGCGAATCTCGACACGATCGACCGCGCGCTCGCACCGGTCGCCATGGTGCTGGCCACCGCGGCGCTCGGCCCGATCGCGCAGATTTCGGATCTGCTGCGCAACGTCGGCACGTTGCGCGCCGCCGGTACCAGGATCACCGGAATCCTCGACCGGGCACCGGCGGTCCACCAGCCCCCCGTGCCCCGGCCCCTTCCGCCCCGCGACCTCGCAACCGGACTCGTCTTCGATCGCGTGTCCTTCGGTTACCGCGACGACGCTCCACCGGTCCTGCGCGACGTGTCGTTCACCGTCCGCCCCGGCGAACGGGTCGCCCTCACCGGGCCGTCCGGCGCGGGCAAGACCACGTGCGCGCTGCTCGCGACCCGGATGTGGGACCCGGACGCCGGCCACATCACCCTGGACGGCGTCGACCTCACCGAGCTGGCCGACGACGACCTCCGCCGCGCGATCAGCGCCGTTCCCCAGGAACCCGGCCTGCTCACCGGGACGGTCGCCACCAACATCCGGCTCGGGAACCCGGAAGCCGTCGACACCGAGGTCGAACGGGCCGCGCGGCGGGCGGGGATCCTCGACCCGGGAGCCGGATTCCCCGCCGGACTCGCCACCGTCGTCGGCGAATCCGGTGACGGGCTGTCCGGTGGCCAGCGAGCACGAGTCGCCGTCGCGAGGGCGCTGCTGATGAATCCGCGGATCCTCGTCCTTGACGAGGCCACCGCGAACCTCGACCCCGAAGCCGACGAAGCCATCACCGCGGCACTCGCCTCGGCCGGGAACGACATCGGTGTCCTCGTCATCGCCCACCGCCCCGCCACACTGGCCGGCTGTCACCGGGTGGTCGCCTTGCGAGAGGGTGGAGGCGAGGCGAACGTGTCGTGATCGCGGCCCTGACCACTGACGACCACCCGCACCGAGCACATCACCGCCGGCGCCCATGTCGCGAAAGCCACTTTCGCGACGCCTGATGTCCCGAAAGTGGCTTTCGCGACACGTTCGATCGGCGGAAGCCCGTGAAAGAGCGCGGCGGCCCCCTGCGCCACGTTTTCCTTAGCCCTCAATAATCTCGTTCGTGCTCGGTCGAGGGAGGGTTCCTGTGGCAGATTCAGGTCGGCGCGGCACCGGCTGGCTCGGTGTCTTCACGATCGCGACCATCCTGCTCATCGGGTTGGTGGTGTTCTTCGGAGGCCCGGCGACGAGCGTCGCGGGGAAGGACGTCGGCTACATCTCCGGTGACGAGGCGAACCTCCGGCGATGCCCGTCGGTCGACTGCGAGCCGACCGCGACATACCACCGGGACCAGCAGCTGATCATCGTCAAGGCCGATGTCACCGGTGGCGAGTCGCACGGGTCGCGGCGATGGCTGGAAGTCCAATACGGCGACGAAGTCCGTTACGTGCATTCGTACTTCGTCACCGAAAAGTCGGACTCGCGGGCAGCGTCGCTCGAACTCCTGGTTTCCGGAGGGGCCGCGCTGGTCGCCATCGCGATGGTCGGTCTCGCCGGCTGGCGACGAGGCCAGACCTGGGCGGCCATGAAGGAGAAGACGGCGAACACCCTGCTCGCCGCGGGTACTTTCGCGGCCGGGCTGATCGTCGGGATCGTCGCCTTCCTGGTCGCCAGTGCCGACGGCCAGTCCAGGGCGGCCTTCCTGTCGAGCGCGCTCGCCAACGTCGGTGCCGGCCTGGTCGGTGCGGCGGTGACCTTCGTTCTCTTCCAGGTCTTTCTCAGCCGCCGAGCGCCCTCACGAGAACAAGTGGTGGAGCTGCGGGCGCACTTGTCCGAGCTGAGCCGCGCCATCGAAGGAACCCGCGTGGCGACCGCACCACCGACCCCGTCCGCCCCGCCCGCCGAGGAGCGGCGTGGCGGTTCCCGGATCGTGCGCTTGGCTCTTCTGGCGACGGCGGTCGCGTGGATCCTGCGGCGGACGCGAGGCTCCGGCAGCTCCTTCCGGCGCTGATCGGCTCGCACCCAGCGTCAACCCGTCGTCAGAGCCCGCTGCGACACACTGCCGGAATGCACCGGCGCGACGAACACACTGCGAGGCGGCGCCGGTCTCTCGTCGTCGGGCAGGTCGAGGGCCGCCAAGCCGTCCTGCCATCGCACCCAGTCCTGGACGCACAAACCCAGCCAGAACTCCACACCGTCACAGTCGCGGCGGCGGCAACGGTTTCTGCCGCTATCGATCGTCATGAACTCAAGGCACCCTCCTCCCCCCATTCGTCTCCACACAGTACTGCGACGACCTGCCCACCCGTTTCGCGACTCGCGCCTCACCGCACCGGGTCGTAAGGCTTCAGGTCGATCCCCGGATCGGCCTGGCGGGCCAAGCGCGCCGCGATCGAACCGACGTACGGGCCCATCGTCAGCCCCGACGCGCCCAGACCGTTGGCCACGACCAGTCCGGCCACCCGCGACACGGTGCCGAGGAGCGGGCGGATGTCCGGCCCGGCGGGGCGGAACCCGACCCGGGTCTCGACGTACGTCGCGTCGGCCAGTCCCGGCGCCACCGACAGCGCTTCGGCCAGGACTTCCGCCATCCCGGCGGCGGTGACCCGGTGATCGAAGCCGGTGCCGTCCTCGCGGGTCGCACCGACCACGATCCGGGAATCGTCGAAGGCCAGGAGGTAGTGCCGCGACCGTGGCAGGATCACCGGCCAGTGCGCGGTTTCCACGCCCGGCAGCCGGAGATGGACGATCTGACCGCGCTGCGGCTCGACCCGCACCTCGACACCGATCGGTTCGAGCAGCCGCGGCGACCAGGCACCGGCCGCCGCGATCACCGCGTCCGCGCCGACGACCTCCCCGTCCACCCGCACTCCCCGAACCGCGCTGCCGGCGACCAGGGACGCCGTGCCGTCGACGATCCGCGCACCGTGCCGCACCGCCGCCCGGCGCATCGCGTCGCGGACCGACCGGCCGTCCAGCCGCGCCGCGCCCGGGATGTGGATAGCCGGACCGTCGTGCGCGAGGGGCGGGAAGAACTCCCGTGCCCGGCGAGCGTCGATCAGCTCGACCTCGCCGGCCAACGGCGACTCCTCCGCGCGTCGCGTCACGCGCCGCAGCGCCTGCTCGGATTCGGCTTCGGTGACCAGGCTCAGCGAACCGACCCGCCGGTAGCCGAGCTCGGTTTCGCCGTCCTCGGCCAGCGCCTGCCGCAGCTGTTCGTAGTACTCCGCGCCCGCCACGGCGATCCGGTACCAGTCCGGATCGTCCACTTGGGACGACCAGGGGCAGATGATGCCCGCACCCGCCGACGTCGCGCGGCCCGGCGCCGGCGAGTCCACCATGACCACGTCCACCCCGGCCCTGGCCAGTTCGTATCCGGCCGCGGCACCGACGATCCCGGCACCGACGACGACCACCCGCATCTTCTTCACTCCTTCTCGCCGCATCGACCAAGGCGGGGTAAGTATCGGGCCCAAACCGTTACCCGGCCCGGCGGCGGGCGGGGAAACGCCGGGGCGCCGTTCCGCGACTAGTACAGCGAGTGACCAGAACGCTACGCACGATCGAGACGCCGAGGCATCCAGGTCCTGCTGCCGGACGGGGAGAAAATGCGCCGGACATTCGTCGTCACCGACGTAGTCCGTCCTGCCGGGTACGAAGACCGGCTCAGGACGGTGCTCAACGATCTCCACGACGGCCTCGGACCGACCCTCGCCGTCGCGGTGCTCGGGCTGCGCGCGGCCCGTGATCTGCTCGTCCGCGACCGGGCCGGGGCCGAGCGCCTCCTGGCCCGGCTCGAGGAGGAACTCCACGGCGCCATCACGGAGTTACGCCGCATCGTGACCGACGCGCGCCCGCCGGCGCTCGACGAGGCGGGCCTCGTCACGGCCGTGCGCCGGTATGCCGGGCTGCTCGCCGACCGGGTACCCGCCGAGCACGGCCCGCTGGCGGTGGCGGTCGAGGTCCGCGGTGAGCTGCCTCCGCTGTCGGCCGAGGTGGAGGTCACCGCGTACCGGATCATCCGCGAGGCGCTCGTGAACATCGCCCGCCACTCCGGTGCCCGGCAGTGCGCGGTGCGCCTCTGGCCGCTGGACGGCGATCTGCGCGTGGAGATCGTCGACGACGGTGTCGGCCTCGGCGGCGAGGCGCTGCCCGCGGTCGGCGGAACCGGGCTGCGGTCGATGCGGGAACACGCCGGCGACCTCGGCGGCGGCTGCGTGGTCGAGCCGGTGTCCTCGGGCGGTACCCGGATCGCCGCCTGGTTGCCGTTCGCCACCAAGGAGTGAGCGATGGTCCCGGAACTCCGTGTCCTCGTGGTGGACGACCATCCCGCCTTCCGGGCGGCCATCTGCGCGATCCTCGACGGTACCGACGGCATCGAGGTCGTCGGCCAGGCGCCGGACGGCCTCACCGCGGTCGCGGAGGCGGGCAGGGTGGCGCCCGACGTCGTCCTGATGGATCTGAACCTCCCGGACCTCGACGGCGTCGAGGCGACCCGCCGGATCGTGGCCGCCGCCCCGCACACCGGAGTGCTCATGCTGACCATGTTCGAGAACGAAGCCGCGGTGTTCGCCGCCATGCGCGCGGGGGCGCGGGGTTATCTGCTCAAGGGGGCGCGCAACGAGCAGGTCGTCCGCGCGGTACGGGTGATCGGCGACGGCGAGGCGATCTTCAGCCCGGCGATCGCGACCCGCGTGCTTTCGCTGCTGGGCACGGAATCCCCGCGCGACGAGTCCTTTCCGCAGCTGACCGCGCGCGAGCGGGAGATCGTGCGGCTCATCGCGCAGGGCATGGGGAACGCCTCCATCGCCGACCGGCTGGTGCTCAGCCCGAAAACGGTCCGCAACCACGTGTCCCACATCTTCCGCAAGCTCCAGGTCACCGACCGGGCGCAGGCAATCGCCAAGATCCGGAAGGCGGGCGTCGCCCGATCGGAGTAGCGAAGCGGGACAAATCGGGACACCGGGTCCCTGTTCGCGGAACCCTCCCCGAACGATCCTTGAAAAGGACGAAACGCCGTTCGCGGGGAGGGGTTCATCCATGCTCGTCGACCAGATCCCGGTGCTGCTTCACGCCACCGACACCATCACGCACGCGGGTGTCACCGCCGCGCTGCGCTCACGCCCTGAGATCCGCTTCGCCGAAGACTGCGACGAGCCGGCCGTCGTCCTGGTCATCGTCGAGCGGCTGAACGAGGAGGCACGGCAGTTGCTGCGCAGCCTCCACTGCGCCGGACGCGCGGGAATCGTGCTGGTCGCCGGCGAGGTGGAGGACTCGGAGTTGCTGGACGTCGTGGGCAACGGCGTCTCCGCCATCATCCGCCGGGGTGACGCCACCCCCGACACGCTGGTGCGGCTGGTGAAGGCGGCGGCCGCCGGGGAAGGCGCGCTGCCGCCGGATCTGCTGGGCCGTCTGCTTTCCCGGGTGTCACGGTTGCAGCGGGACGTGCTGCAACCGAACGGCTGGGATCTGGCGGGGATGTCGCAGCGCGAGACCAAGGTGCTGCGGATGATCGCCGACGGGCTCGAAACGAAGGAGATCGCCGACCGGCTGAGCTATTCCGAGCGGACGGTGAAGTCGATCCTGCACGACATCACCAACCGTTTCCAGCTCCGCAACCGCGCCCACGCCGTCGCGTTCGCCTTGCGCGAGGGGCTGATCTGATCCGGTCTATTCGACCCGGCCGGAGAAGGAGACCGACGGCGTGCACCGGGCACCGCCTCCCGGTGCCTGGCAGCTGACGGCGAGCACGATCTTCTCCCCCGGGGCGAACCGCCAGGCCTGCAACCAGTGGTGGTCGAGGTCGCGGAAGTTCGCGAGGCCGACCTCCAGCAGGACGGTCTTGGTGCCGCCGGCGTCCCGCAGCAGCCGCAAGGTTCCGTTGTCGCCACGCGGGTTCTGCAGGATCAGGTCCGTGACGACCAACGTTTTCGCGGCGTCCGGCAAGGTGTAGGGGAATTCGGCGAAGCGGTTGACGTTCGAGTCGACGGCCGCGTCCGCCGCCACCCGGAAGTCGGTCGGTGTCCCGGCGGCGTTGCCCGCCGGATTGGGGACGCCGTTCGACGGCCGGGGGCCGGGAGCCGCGCCGTCCACGGGCGGGGTCAGCCCGACGGCCTTCATCGCGTCTTCGGAGTTCTGCTTGGCCTGACCGGCGTCCTTCTTCGCCTCGCCGGCGGCGCCACCGGCCTCCTGCGCCGCCTTGATCACCTCCTGGTTCTGTTCCTGAGCGGCTTCACGAGCGGCCGATTTCACCGCGGGCCTCAGCACGGTGAACCACAGCGCCACCAACGCCAGCAACAACAGCAGCAACGCGGCCAGCGCGGGCAGCAGCCATTTCGGCAGCAGCTGCCGCTGCACCATGGTGCCTTCGGTCTTGAGCGGTTCGGCGTCGTCGGCGATGACGAACACCTGGAAGCGATGCCGCACGGGCTGACCGCGCAGGAACCGTTTCCGCGGCCTGGCCCGGAGACGGACGAACGCGGCCGTGCCCGGTGCGAGGTCGGCCCGGCTCCGTTCGAGCTCGAAGTCGAGTTCGTCCTCGGGGTCGAGCGCGCTCAGTTCGACGGCGACCGGATGGTTCCCGCGGTTGTCGACGGCGACTTCGAAGTCGGCCTTGGAACCGGCCTCCACCTTCGCCGGAACGACCTCGGCGGTCACCTCGGTGAAGGCACCGAGCCGGACGGTGCCCTCTTCGACCACCGACCCCGCCGGATCCTCACTCGAGAAAACCCTGACGCCGAAAGGAATCACGCCGGCCGGGACGTCGGAAGACCGCGGCGGCGCGAACCGGACGACGACCGTGCCCGCCTCCCCCGGCATCAGGTTCACCGTCGCCGGTTCCGCGGTGGCCCAGGCACCCGGGTCGCCGACCACCTCGATCGCGAACTGATCGACCACCCGTCCGGCATTGCGAACGGTCACCGAGCAGCTGATCTCCTGGCCCGGTTCCGCGACCAGGCCCGCCTCCGACAGCGTCGCCGTTGCTCCCATACCCGGAAGTCTGCGCGTCCGGCATTCCCACCGGCACCGGCGGACGGGTGTGCGGCCGTGCGCCGGTCGTTGCCCATAGGGGCAGTGCCCTCCTCGGCCTGGTGGCGGGATCTCCGTTGCCGGTCTGGCCGGTGTACGGAGTGGCTGACATGTCGCGAAAGCCACTTTCAGGACGTCAGACGTCTCGAAAGTGGCTTTCGCGACATGTCAGGACGGGTCAGGAGAAGATCAACCGTGCCGTGTTCGCGGGCAGGGCCGGTGGTGGGCTGAAGGCTCCCATCGCCGCGTCTGATGCGACGNGCCACTTTCAGGACGTCAGACGTCTCGAAAGTGGCTTTCGCGACATGTCAGGACGGGTCAGGAGAAGATCAACCGTGCCGTGTTCGCGGGCAGGGCCGGTGGTGGGCTGAAGGCTCCCATCGCCGCGTCTGATGCGACGAAAGGAGCCTGCAGCCCGGCGGCGGGAAACCGTGACTTCCCGACCCGAATCCACCGACGGACACTCAGCCCCGGGTGATGAACGGCGGTTGCAGTGTGCGGAGCACCACCAGGATCGGCTCCGATCGCGCCTGCCCGAATTTCGGGCCGGCCACCGAGGTCACGTTCACGGTGCGCGGGCCGATCAGGTCGTGGTGGAAGATCAAGAAGCGCGCCTCGAACCGTCCGTCCGCGCCGACCGTGACCAGCCCCGGCGCGGAAATTCCCGCCGACCAGGCCAGCCGGACCATCGCGCCCGGCGGGAAGTCCGTTCCCCGCACCCGTGGGACGAAGCCGAGCGTGCCGACCTTCGGATCCAGTTCGACCACCGGCTGCCGGACCACCACTCGCGCGTTCGCCGTGTTGTCCGCGGCGTTGTTGTCCGGCCCGGTGGTGCTCACCGTCCCGGACACCTGGCCCTCGAAAGCGGCCTTGGCGGCCAAGGAGATCCGGACCGTCACGGTCTGACCGGGCGCCAGTGTCCCGAGCGCGCAACTTCCGCCGCCCGGCACACATCCGGGCGCCCCCGAGGTCGCCGGGAGCCGCGGTGGCAGCTGGGTCACGAGCCGGACAGCCGGCATCGGAGCCTGGGAACCGTTGTGCACCAGGTACGTCAGCACCACGTCGTCGCCGCCGGTGAACAGCGGGACCGCCGAGACCGACATCCCGACCGACAAGGAGCCGGGAGTCACCGGCGGCGCCGGTTTCCCGCCGACCGTCACGACCGCCGTCACGGAGTTGTCCCGCGGGTCGGCGTCCTGGCCGGTGGCGGTGATCGTGCCGGTCGCCGCCTGCGTTCCCGCCGTCAGGCCCGCCGCGCCGAACCGCACCCGTACTTCCTCGCCCGGCACCAGCGTGCCGAACGCGCACACCGGTTCGGGGGTGCAGGTGCCCTTGGTGGGAAGGACCGCGGACGGCCGCAGCCCGGCGGTCAGCCGGACGAACAGACCCACCACGGGTGACGCGGTGGCCCCGCGATTGGTGACCACGAACTCGAACGTGGCGAGCCCCTCGAACGGGATCGCGGCGGGTACGGCGCTCGCGCTCACGGTGAGGTCGGGAATCCGCTGGAACGCGGGCTGTTCGGCTCCGCCGGGGCCGTCGATGAGGACCCGGCTTTCGCCGCCGGTGAACGGCACGACCGCGACCCGTGGCGGGGACTCGCCCGGGAAGTTCGTGTAGGCGACGAGCCCGCCGTCCGGCGACCAGGCCGGATCGTCGACGTATCCCGTGCGCTGCACCAGGACCCGGCCCGGCCCGCCGTCCGCGGGAGCGACACAGACCAGCGTGTTGCCGCTCTGGAACGCCAATGTGGCCCCGTCCGGCGAGACGTCCGCCGCGCCTTCCGCGCCCGCGCCGCAACCCGGCCCGAACTGCGACGAAAGATCACGCTGGTCTCCCGGCACGACAATGTCGGGCGAAGGCTGGGTCAGGGCGACCTGCCACACCAGCTTCCGCCGGTCCTCTCCCGGCGGGACGACGGCCATGACCGCGGTCTCGACCGCCGTGCCGTTCCTCCCGGTCGCCCGGCACGTCACCGTGGTGGCACCGACCGGGAAAAGGCTGCCGGACAAGGGAGTACACCTCGGACTGAGCTGGCTCCCGTCCACATCCACCGCGCTCACGGGATACTCGATCACCGTGGGGCCGGCCCCGGTCACCGTCCGGTCGTGCAGCGTGATCAGTGGCAGCGCGGGATCCTTGACGCGCACGGTGACGTTCTCGGTGTAGCCCGGCCGCACGGTGGTTTCCCCGTTCAACCGGAACTCCACGCGGCAGCGCAGGAAGGAACCCGGCGCCGCCGTCGGGGACACCGTCACCGTTTCGGTGAACCGCGCGTCCGTGCCGCCCGGGACACGTTGCGGCACCGCGGGATCGAACGTCATCGTGAGGCCGGGATCGCAGAAGCTCACCGGCTGGACGCTGACCGGGAGGTCGCCGATACCCGCGATGATCGCCTCCGAGATCTGGCCGGGGTCGGTGCCGGGTGTGAGGACACCCTCGGTCGCCTTGGTGATCGCGGTCGCCTGTCCCCGCGCGTCGAGGCCGCGGTCGGGATCCTCGCTCGGCCCGCCGGTGACCGCGGGCACGGCCACCACGCTGATCTTCGCCGCGTTCAGTGCGGCGATCACCTCCGCCCTCGGTGGGGTCTCGTGGCTCGCCGCGTCCCCGACCAGCACGACGACCCGGCTGCTGCCCGGACGGAAGGTGATGGCTCCGGTCGCGACCTTCTGCAGGGCGAGCAGCCAGTCCTCGGCGGTGTCTCCGCCACCCGCCGCCTTGATCCGGGCGAACGCGTCGGACAGGAGCTTCCGCTCGGCGTCGGTGCCCGCCGGGGTCAGCGGCTGCTGCACGACGAACGGCCGCGGGGCGGGGTCGCCCACGTCCCCGAACGCCGCGACCGCGAACCATGCGTCCTTCTCCCGGTCCCGCACGCTGTCGACGACCTTGCCGAGGTTCGTCTTGACCTCCTCGATCACCCCGCCCATGGAACCGGTCTGGTCCATCAACAGGACGACGTCCGGCAGCGACCGGATCCGGTCGGTCCGCACCGTCTTGCCGATCCGAGTGGAACCGCCGCGCCCGACCGGGACGTCCACCATCGCGGGGTCCACTCTGGACGGTCCCGGTGGTCCGATCCGGGTGGCGGCCCGGGTGAACGTGATCTTCGTTCCGTCCGCCGACCACACCGGCTGCGAGTCGTCACCGCGCAGATGCGCCGGGATCGGGATGTCGGCGAGAAGACGGCCGTCCGCGGCGCGCACGATCCGCACGAAACTGTCGGAACCATCCCCGACCGGCACGGTCCGGGTGAACGCGATCTTCGTGGCGTCCGGCGACCATGCCGGGTGGCGCTCGCGCTTACCGTCCTCGGCCCCGGTCAACGGCCTCGGCGCGCCGCCGTCGGCGTTCGCCACGACGATCTGACTGCTTCGGAACTCACCAGTGCCGAATTCCGTGTAGGCCAGCGAAGCCCCGTCCGGTGAGAAGGCGGGGTCGGCTTCGTCGGCGTCCGGCCGGTTCGTGAGGTCGCGGCGATCGCCGCCGCGCGCGTCCGCGCTCCAGATGTCGGTGGTGTCCCCGCCGCGGAGCTGGGTGAACACCGGCTGGCCACCGGTGCGGAACGTCGGTTCGGTCTCGCCGGTCCCGGGCTGCGCGGAGATCACCGAGACCTGACCGCCCACGACCTGTCTGACGTCGCCGAGCGGATCCGGTTGACGCGTGGTGAAGGCCAGCCGCGCACCGTCCGGCGACCACGCGGGCTCGGACGAATCGCCGGGCTCCGGGACCGCCCTGGTGACCGCGCCGCCGGTGTCGGCCATGACCACGACGTCCCCTGCCGGGTCGAATCTGGTGGTGGTGAACGCGATCCGCGAACCGGTGGGGGCCCAGGCGGGCTGGGTGTCCGCGCCGGGGTCGTTGGTCAGGCGCGTCGGCTGGCCGCCGCCCGCCGGCACGATGTAGAGGTCACCGGCCGGGTCCTCGCCGGTACCGCTGAACACGAGACGGCCGCCGTCGGGCGACCAGCTCGGCGAATCCTCCACCGCCGGCCCGGAGGTCACCTGGCGCAGACCGCGGCCGTCGACGCCGATGACGAAGATGTCCTTGCTGCCCGTGCGTTCCGAGACGAACGCGACCGACGAACCGTCGGGCGACAACGCCGGACGCGTGTCGGCGGTCGCGTCGTCGGTCAGGCGCGCCGGAACCCGGGTGCCGTCCCGCAGGTACCAGATCTCGCCGTCGCGCTCGGCACCGTCGCGGACGGCCCGTCTGCTCACCCACACCAGGCCGCCGTTGCCCGCGGACGCGTCGGAATCGACGCTCGCGGCACCCGCGGGCAGCGCCTCCACCACGCCCTCGCCGGTCGCCTGGACCAGGCCTGTGGTCGCGGCGCTGACGTAGCCGACGCGGTAGGGCGCGGCGGGCGGCGCGGGCTGCTGCGCCGCGGTCGGCGCGAACACCCCGGTGATCGCCGCTCCGCCCAGCACCGCGACCAACGCGATCGCCGCCGCCGCTCGGTTCGGGCGCATGGTCATCCAGTCCTTCCTAGGTTTCGAGGGCCTCGGGCGGCCTGTGAAAGGGCGAGGTGACGTGTTGCGAAAGCCACTTTCGCAACGTCGACGGCCTCAGCGGCCTGCCCACATGGCTTGGACGCGTGTCGCGAAAGCCACTTTCGAGACGTGTGGTGTCCCGAAAGTGGCTTCCGCGACATGAGCGCCGACGAGACCACGACCGGACTGCCTGCCCGTCAGGCACGTTCGCCTCACCCCTCGGGGAACGAATCGGGAGCTTCACGTGANGCGAAAGCCACTTTCGAGACGTGTGGTGTCCCGAAAGTGGCTTTCGCGACACGCACGCCGACGGAGCCACGAGCCGACTGCCCACCCCACCAGAAACATTCGCCTTACCCCTCACTACAACAGCCATTCCCACCCACGCCCCCACGCAAAGCGCGGTCTGGTGTGGACGGTCAACCCGCCTCGAACAGCTCGATCTCGGAGATCGCGACGTCCATGCCGTCCAGCGAGCGATGCAGCCCGACCACGTGCAGCTCGACGCCGGTCGCGCCCGCGCTGTTCTCGATCGGGACCTCCTGGGCGTCCGGCGTGTCGGCCAGCACCATGTCGTAGGTCTTGCCGGTGGAGAACACGAGATGCAGGGTCTTCGGCCGGTGCGCGGCCTGGAAGTTCGCGCCGTTGCCGGAATGCACGATCGCCTTCCGCAGATCGACCGGACGGTCGAAGGTGAACACCAGTACGGGTTCGCTCTGGGCGGGCGCCGCCCAGAAGGTGTTCGTGGCGTTGTCGCCCGCCAGGTTTCCCGGATGCCCTGGCGCCTGCGCGGTCGCGGTCACCTTGCTCGGGCGTACCGGGTTCAGCTTCGTTTCGAAGATCCCCGTCGTCTGATTCCACAGGCCGACGGCGGCGGTGTTGATCGCGCCCCGGAACGGCTGGTACAGCGCGTAAATCAGCGCCGCGAGCAGCAACATCACCACGATCACCCGGCGGACGGCCTTGCCGACGCGGCGTCGCGCGGCACCGGCGCGGCCGGCGCGACGGCGGACACCGTCCTTACCCGGCCGCTCCCCCGCCTTGTGTTCCTTGGCGCGGCGGCCGAACAACCGTCGCCACCACGAGGTCTTCACGACCTCCGACTCGGCGAGAGAAGCGCCGCACCGGCCGCAGAAGTTGCGCGTGGGCACGTTGCCCTTGCCGCATCTGCCGCAGATCAGGTCGCCCGGGTTGAGCACCTGCTCTTCGGCCGTCCGCTGCTGCGGCTGCCGGACCGGGGCGAGCTGCTCGCCGGGCTGGACGACGTGTGGCTGGGCGGCCGGTCGCCGCGCCGCGACGGGTTCCTCATCGTCCCATTTCAAGTACCGCCCGCATTCGCCGCAGAACTCGACGTCGGCGGGGCCCTGATGCCCGCACTCCCGGTAAATGACCATCGCTACCCCTCCACCACTTCCACCGTGACGCGCACGTGTGCGGGCACCGAGTCGACGACCGTCGCCGTCAGCCGTCGTTCGTCGATCCGCTCCCGCTCGGCCACCCGGACCCGCACGTGGACCCACGGCGGTCCCGGGTCCGGGAGCGGCGCCCCGGGCTCCGGCGACGCCACGACACCGCCGCTGTCGGTCACCTCGACCGCGCCGCCGGTCAGCAGCCGCACGTGCTCGGCGAGCCCGCGCTGCGTTCCGCGCCACCGATGCAGCTCGACCGAGCGGAGCACGAGTTCGCGCAGCCGGGCCGGGCTCCAGCCCTCGTCGACGCGCAGCGCCACCCAATGCGCCAGCCAGCCGACGAAGTCCTCCGGCGCCAGTTCCGGGTCGAGGTAACCCGGGAAGTTGTCCAACGTGGCGAAGACCGGTGCGAGCACTTCGTCGAGCGCACCGGTGAAGCCCTGGACGAACCGGTCCTCGGCGTAGACCGAGGGCAGTTGCTCACCGATCGGATACGGGCTCGGCAGCCCGGGCACGGCCGCTCTCATCCGTCACTCTCCCGGACCCGGACCTGATGCCCGAACGAGAACGCGAGCGCGTGCGGCGGCAGGTCGAGCCGGTCGACCTGCTCACCGCGTTCCCGCGTGATCGGATTGGCCGCGAACAGGCGGACGTCCTCGACCATCTCGACCCCGGGAAGCCGTTGCAGCACCGCGAAGACCTCGCCGGACCGCACCGGCCGCCCGAACGGCCAGCCCTCGCCGTCCGGGCCGCCGGTGAGCGGGTTGAAGTAGTCGTAGAGCGCCTGCGTCGCCCGCGGGCCGAGGGCGCCGGGGCTGGTCCGGCGGCGCGCCTTCAACCGGGCGACGACCGTGACCCCGTGGTAGAACGGCGCTTCCACGGACACGAGCGCGCCGACGCAGCGGCGTTCGTCCAGATACCGCTCGATCCGTGTCCGCATCCCGGATTCGAGCATCAGCGTCGCGAAGTTCAGCTCGCCGGTGTCGGGAACCGCTGGCACCACGAGGACTCGGACCGCACCGGTCTCGCGACCGTCTGCGCCGTGCGCGGGCACACAGCGCACCCTCGCCGCCTCGGGCGCCGCTTCGCGCGCGAGCTGTTCGTAATCCTCGGCGGTGACCGCGCGGTCGCGGGTGCGCAGCAGCAGCGGACCGCGGACCGCCGCGTCCCGTACCGACTCGCCGTCCACCCCACCGGTCGCCGGGCGGCGGTTCACCACGGTGCTGACGAACGGGATCGGATCCCGTTGCACTTCAAGCACTTCGCGGGCGACGTTCCCACGCCGGCCGCCACCGGCCCGGTACGCGGGCACCCGGATCGCGGCGGCCTTGGCCGGAACGGCACCGTAGTACCTCAGGCCGCCCTCGGGCTGGCGCACGGCCGGGCCGAACGCGATCTCACCGTTCACCCGGTCGAGCTGGACGTGCCGGTCGTCCGGACCCGACTCGGCGAACGAGGACACCTCGGTCCACTCCTGCCAGCCGTCGGGACCGGACACCTCCACGATCAGCTCGTCCCCGCCGGCGACCACCGGACGCCTGCCGAGCGGGAACCGCTGTCCGGGCAGGCCGTCCGAGGTACCGACGACCTCGCCGCGCACGACCTCGGCGTGTACCGCGCCGACCGTGCCGCCGATGGTCGACGCCTCGACCGAACGCAGCCGCGGCGGCCGCTGGAAGAACGGCTGATACTGCTTCGGTTCCGTCAACCGGCACCGGACCCAGCCCGCGTGCCTGCCGGCGAGCACCGACACCGCGTGCCCCGGCGGTACGTGCAGGACGACGTCACCCGGCCGGTTGAACGCGCCGGTGCTGTCCCGGTCGATCTCACCGGCCACCCAGCCGTGCCCGTCCCATGCCTCCCACACCCACGGCGGGTCGTGCGGGTCGACGCCCTGTCCCTCGACCTCGCAGTCCATCCGCAGCAGCACCGCGCAGCCGGGCACGGCGTCCGACAGTCCGAAGTAGACGGAATCACCGGGCGCGGGATTTTCGGCGAAACACGCGGGTTCGCCGCCGACCAGCAGCTCGTCGGTGCGGTCGACCGGTGGCGCACCGGTGGCGGAACCGCCGGTCGCCAGGCCCGCGAGTGAACACGGCACGATCGTCAGCGTCCGCTCCACGGTGAACACGACCGGGTCCTCGACCTCGTCGCGCACACTCGCGACCTGGTTTCCCGCGGGGACGACCACGGGGACGTCGCGCGCCGCCGAGAGCCAGAACGTCACGTCGGCGCGCGCGGCGGCCGGTGGGAACAGCCGCACGCCGATGAGGTCGAGGAACCGAAGATAGTGCAGGTCCGGCACGCGGTTGAGCCGGTAGAGCAGCTGGTCGACCATCTGCGCGAACGTCTCGATCAGTGTCACGCCGGGATCGGAGACGTTGTGGTCCGTCCATTCCGGACAGTTGCGCTGGACGAGGTACTTGGCTTCGTCGACCAGGTCCTGGAACCGCCGGTCGTCGAGGTTGGGCAGGGGCAGCGACATCACACACCGTCCTGAACGGACTCGTGCGGCGGGATGACGTAGAACGGGAAGACCAGGTTGCGCGGGTCGTTGGTCCCGCGCAGCCGGTACTTGATGTCGATCAGCAGCGTGCCGCGTTCGGCCTCGGAGAACCCGACCACGACGTCGGTGAGCGTGATCCGCGGCTCCCATCGTTCCAGCGCGGTGCGGACCTCGTAGGCGATCTGCCCGGCGGTGGCCGAATCGGCGGGCGCGAACACGAGATCGTGCACCGCGCAGCCGAACTCCGGCCGCATCGGACGTTCACCGGGGGCGGTGGCCAGTATCAGCCGGATACTCTCGACGACCTCGCGTTCACCGCCGACCAAGGCGATCGAACCCGTCGCGTCGGTGCGCACCGGGAACGCCAGTCCCCTGCCGAGGAAATCCACGTCAGCCTCCGATCAGGACGGTCGGGCAGCCCAGGACGATCGGCGCGCCGCAGGCGGCCAGGTCCCCCATCCGCGCCGCGGGCAGGCCGCCGATCAGCACCGTCGGGCAGCCCGGTGGCGCGATCGGCGTCGGCGGATGCACCGCGGGCGGCGGGAACGAGCAGGTGTGCACCGTTCCGACGGTGGCGGCGGGCATCCCGCCGATGAGCACGGTCGGCACCCCAGGTCCGGCGATGACGCCCGGATGCCCGGTCGGGTCGCCGACCCTCGCTGCTGGTGGCATGCCCACTCCCCTCGGTTGCTCAAGACCCGGCGGGTCTTGGTTGCCGGTCTGCCTGGTGCGCGGAGTCGCCGGCGTGTCGCGAAAGCCACTTTCGGGACGTCAGGTGTCGCGAAAGTGGCTCGCGAAAGCCACTTTCGGGACGTCAGGTGTCGCGAAAGTGGCTTTCGCGACACGCCGCGAGCGTCTGTCGCAGACATCCCGGCTCCGCCCCCTCAGTTGATCTTGACCACGCTGCCGCGCACGGTCACCATGCCGCTCGCGGTCAGCTCCGCCTGGCCCTGTCCCTTCACCGATACCGTCGCGCCTTCGACCTGCACGCCCGCCGTGCCCGACAGCTTCAGGCCACTACCCGCCTCGACGGTCGCCTCGGTCATCGACTTCACGGAGACCTTCTGCCCCTTGAGCTCCAGCGGACCGCTGCCCGCGTCGATGCTCACCCCGTTCCGCGCCTTCACCGTGATGCCCTTACCGCTGGTGACCTCGATCATCTGGTTCTTCTGGTCGAGTTTGACCACCAGCTTCCCGTCCCCGGAGGCGACGACGATGCCGTCCTGTTCGGCGAATTCGAGCTTGTGCCCCTTGCGCGAAACGAAGCCCCGGACGGCGATCTCGCCGCTGTTGCCGTCGATCGGCGACGCGGCGAACTTCGGGACCGCGTCTACGCCGTTATACAATCCACCGAGGACATACGGCGCCTCGAAGTCGCCTTGCTCGAAGCCGACGAGCACTTCGTCGCCGACCTCGGACAGGACCATCGCGCCCCGCCCGTTCCCGGCACCGGGCTGCACCGTGCGCGCCCAGTTGCTGGTGAAGTTCCGATCCAGCCAGGGAAAGGTCAGCTTGACCCGGCCGAGCCCGGCAGGATCCCTCGCGTCGCTGACCACCGCCGGCACCACTCCGGGCCACGCCGACGTCCCCTGGCCGCCGGCGACCAGCCCGTAGAGCGAGCGTTCCTGCCTGCCGGAGACGGTGAACTCGGTGGTGTAGCCGACTTCCGCGTTGAACAGGTGCCGGGTGCTGGTGAGCGTGTACTTGCCGGCGAACGGTTTGCCGACGCCGGTCAGCGTCACCGCCGCGCCCGCCCGGAGCTTCGGATTGCCCTTGGCCACCCCGTCGAGTTCGGTGCAGGCGCCGCCGAGCCGCTCGGACAGCGCGACCGCCGCCGCTTTGGCTTCGGCCTGGGTCCGCCGCGGCGTGTCCGCCGAGACGTATTTGGGGCTGGCGAACTTGTTCGCGAGCGCGACCGGGTCGACGCCCTCGACCTCGGTTCCCGCGTTCGTCGGCTTTTCGACGGCCACCAGGGGCTGCTTCCGCTCGATGTCCCAGCCGCGGGCCTCGACCTCGGGCACCTGCTCGGCCGCGGTGACGCTGGCGCGCAGGCTGACCAGCGTCCGATGTGCTTCCAGCACCAGCGGGTCGGTGTTGGCCTTCGCGGTGACAGCGGGCGCGGCCGAAGGCTTCTCGGCGAGGCTGAAGTCCAGCGCGCCGCCGCGCACCGCGATCTGGGCGCCGACCGATTCGGCCAGCCGGGACAGGAACTCCCAGTCGCTCACGTTGTCCTGGCTGAACTGCGTATGCGGGCGGCCGCCGACCCCGCGGACCGAGTCGACCTTGCCGACCTTCAGCCCGGCCCGCTGGGTCACCTTCCTGACGACGTCGGCGAGGCTCATCCCCGGGTAGACCGCGACCCGTCGGCCGCGGAACAGCCGGTGCGCGTGGTCGTAGCCGCGTACCTCGGTGAAGGTGCCGATCCGGTCGAGGTCGATCGCGACCGCGGTGACCTCGCCGGAGAGCAGCTCCTGCGGCCCTTCGGGATCGGAGGTCTGCACCTTCAGCTTGACGGGCACCCCGACGGTGAACTTCCCCTTGTCCAGCACCACGTGCCCGGAGTCGCGGAAGCGCAGGACGAACATGTCCGGCAAGTTCCGGCTGTCGTCGACATAGGCGTAGGAGAGCAGCGTCTTCACGTCGTCGGGCAGCGGTCCCCCGGCGACCTCGACGATGAGGTTGTTCGCGAAGCTCTCGTTAGCCATCGAGTTCCTCCAGCGCCGGCACGAGCAACCGGGTGCCGGGCCGCATGCGCATCGGGTCGTCGATGTCGTTGGCGTCGGCGATCTCGCGCCACTTCCCCGCGTCGCCATAGGCCCGGAACGCCACCGCCTGCAGGGAATCGCCGGCGACGAAGACATGCGTGTCGCGTGCCGCCAGCGCGCCCGAGGTCGGGTTCTGGCCGCTCAGCTCGCCGGCGATCTCCTCCAGGTTCACCGTGCACACCGCGCGCACCGGCGTGCCCGACGGTGTGAACAGCGTGTACTTCGCGGTGACGTTGGCGACGTAGGCGGGGAACCCGGTCATACCGCCCCATTTGAAGATCACCCACGGCGGCGAACCCTTGCCGTGCTGCCGGCTTTCCTCGGTGGCGACGCAGCAGGTGAAGAGCTGCTCGACCTTCTTGACGACGGCGTCGTCCATCTTGTCGGTGGCGTCGAGGAACATCTCCAGTGCGAGCTTGCACGGGTCCGAGCCCTTGAACTCGGGTGGCCCGCTCTTCTTCGCGTTGCGCTGCGGGTCACGGCCCCATTTGGCGTTCTTGGTGAGCGAGAGTTCCTTGGGGTTGAACTGGAACTTGATCTCGAACAGCTTGGCGCCGGGCTGCCCGGTGCCGCCGGACTGCGGGGGTTTGCGGACTTCGAGCAGCGCGCGCTGAAGGTTGTTCGGGGCCGGTTCGCCGGAGCCGTACGCCGCGGGCGGCTGGGACCCGGCGGAGGTGAACGTGACGGGCGAGGACATGGCTAGCCCTTCTTCGCCGGGCTCAGAAAGCCGTGGTGGGCCAGTTCGAGGGTCTCGGTGGCGACCTTCGGCGAGTCGGGCGAGAGCTGCGGCCCGCTCCAGCGCACGGGGACGACACCCTCCAGCGACCAGCTGGCGATCACGGTGCCTTCGAGGGTGCGCGCTTCGATGGTCGCGGTCTTGCGCTGGATGCCGCCCGCCATGTCGGCGAACCACTTCGTGATCTGCGAGCTGGCCTCGGTGACCGGACGGGAGAGCTTGACGTTGGAGTACTTGATCCGCGTCGGGAGCTGCCAGACCATCCCGTTGTTGCCGCCCTCTTCCCGTTGCTCCATGACGAACTCGCAACCCAGCCCGTCACAACTGCTGAAGGCGCCGAGGTTGCCGAGGTTCTTGTCGTCGAGCTTGACGACGTAACAGACGGCGACGGCTTCTTCCGCGTCCGGCATCGGTTTCTCCTTCAGTGCGGGCGATCGGTGAGCGCGCCGCGGCGCTCACGGTCGAGGCGGAGTTCGGTCTTCAGCCGCCGGAGCAGCGGGTCGAAAAGCTTCTTGACGAGTTCCTCGGTCTCCGGCTGCGCGGCCGGGACCGCCGCCGCGGCCGACGTCGTGACCGGCGGTGCGACGGGGTCCGGCGGTGGTGCTTCCGGCTCGCGCTGGAGGACCGGGGCCTCGGACTGTCGCGACACGACGACGGGCGGCACGTTGAGTACAAGGCCCGTGCCGTGGTCGGCGGTCTCGCCCGGCGAGGCGCGTTGCACGGTCCGCAGGGAGTCCATTGTGGATGGTCGACCGGCCCGCACGGGTGGCGTGGCTTCGGCGATCCTCGCCACCGGCAACGGTCCGGTTCCCTCGGCGCTCACCGGGTTGCCGTTGCGCGGCAACAATGGTCGTGGAGCCGGGTCGGGACGGTCGGCGATTCTCGAGACCGGAAGTGCCGCCATCGGCGGGTGAACCACTCCCCCGTCCTCCCGGGGAGCGGTCGGTGTCAGAAGAACCGTGCTGGTCGTTTGCGGCTCCGCGCTGGGTTCGGTCTTCGGCGGTGCCGGGCTGTCCAGGACCCGGACCGACGGTAATGGGTTCGTGTTTTGGCGAGCCTCGACCGTCCGGGACACGGTCAGTGCGGGCAGCTGTGCGCTCCCGCCGGCCTGGCCCGTGAGCGTCGGCCGGCTCGCCGGTACTGGTGATGCGACGGCCGTATCTTCGATGACTCGTGCCACCGGCAGCGGCGCCATCCGCTCCGTTGGGGATGAAGCACTCACCGAGCCGCCCGGCGCCCCGGGCGGCTCCACGGCTTCAAGGGCGTCGAAGGTAGTGACCGGCGAAGATCGCGAGGAGACCGTGATCGGCGCGTCTTCTTCGAGCGTCCCCGGCGATCCGGCACCGGCAGGTCCCGGTAGCGCGGCTTCGTCGCGGAGACGCTGCACCGGCTTGAAAACCGGCGGCATGGCCTGCCGCTTCGGCGACGGCACCTCCAGCGCCGGTTCGACGATCGAACGCTGGACCGCCTCCGCCGCCGATATCCGCATGGCCTGCCGCTTCGGCGACGACACCTCCAGCGCCGGTTCGACGACCGAACGCTGGACCGCCTCCGCCGCCGATATCCGCATGGCCTGCCGCTTCGGCGACGGCACCTCCAGCGCCGGTTCGACGACCGAACGCTGGACCGCCTCCGCCGCGGATGTCCGCGACACCGTTGCCGAGGTGCCCAGCGTCGGCGTCTCGACCGGCCCCGCCGGTGGGATCCGTTCCGCTCCCTCCGTGATCCGTGCGACCGGCCGCGGAACGTCGTCGGGGACCGGCGCGGTCTCTTCGGCGGGCGACGCGGGAAGCACCGTGGTTTCGACGGCACCCGCCAGTGGCGCGTCCGGCTCCGCGGCACTGTCTTCGGCTGCCGTTACGGGCGCCTCGGGTTCGGTGGCGGCCGACCCCGCGACGGTCAGCTCGACGGCGGTCAGCCCGGCAGCGGTCGGCCCGGCAGTGGTCGGCTCGACGGGGGTCAGCCCGGCGGGCGGCGAAACCGGCGTTCGCGGCTCACCCGCGTCCGGCACGATCGGTGCGCCGAGCCCGAGCCGCCGCGGCGATGGCGCGGCCTGCTCGGTCCGTTGGACGACCGGTAGCGCTGGCCGCACCGGCTCACCCGGAGCCTTCTTCGAGGCAGCCGGTTCGATGACGGGTGGCTGCGCGGAATCCGGCACCGGCTGGACCGGCACCGTCTCGAACGACCGGGTATCCGCCGGTTCTGCCTCCGAATGCACCGTGCCGTGGTCCGATGTCGCAGTGTCCACCACTGGCAGCTCGGACGGCGCCGGACTGTCCACAGGAGACTGCTCGACCGCCGGAATCCGCGAATGAGCCGGAGGCATCGGGGCTTCCTGCCGGACGGCCTGGACGGTCCTCACCGGCGGATCGGCGGACGGCGACGGCATCGCCGGCCGGTCGGTTTCACGCGACGCGGCCGCGACGACCGGTAGCACGAACGCGGGCGCCGGCTCGGAAACCGGCCCGGGCTCGTCTGACGACGGCTCGTCCGGATGCACGGTCGTGGATTCCAGTTCCGACGCAGGACTTTCGCCCACAGGTGAGTCCGGCTCGGCATCGCGTTGCACCGCCATCCCCCACAGTCGTGACAGCACGCCACGTTTGCGGGCCGACCGCTGCACCACGGGCATGTCCGGCGCCGGCATCGCTGCCCGCGCGAGACCAGCGATGACCCCCGCGGGCTCCGCCGGACCGACGCGATGGCCCAGCGGTTCCAGGTAGGCCGGGCTCCGCCAGGACGTCAACGAGGAACTGAACCGCTGCACCGGGTTGATCAGCGGATGCTCGGCGACGACGCGCTGGATCGGCGGCAGGCTTCGCCATTCGGCACGCGTGACCGGCAGCACGACCGGAGCCGTCGCGGGCCGCGAGGGCGAGTCCGGCTCCTTCCTGCGCCACCTCCACATCGCCACGTCACCGTCCCTCGCTCATCCGCGTGTTGATCCGGGCGATCTCGGCGACGTAGGTCAACCGGTCGTGGTGTTCGAGGTCGAGGATGTCGTCGAGCGACCAATGCAGGTGATAGGCGACGTACGCGACTTCCTCGTGCAGCCGTCCGGCCGCGTACGTCACGATTCCCCCAGGCGGCCACCGGCGACGTCGACGACGAACTCGTGGCCGCACTCCGGGCAGGCGACACCCGCCCGCGTATGGCCTTCGCTGTTGATCCGGCGGTACATGTCCTGCAGGAACGCCAGATCCGAAGCGAACAGGTTCTCGATGACCCCGGCGTGCACGTCGGTGACGTCGCCGATCCGGGTGATCACCCTCGCCAGCAGCACCACCGTGAGGAAGGCCGAGTTCTCGCGGACCCGGTCGTCCCGCAGCGGGACGAGCTCGTCCCGCGCGGTCGCCAGCCGCATCACCCCGGCGTGGTGCACCTTCCCCGCGTCGTCGACGTACCCGCGCGGGAGTTCGAAGGCGAACTCGGTCCGCAGTTTCGGCCGAGCCTGCTCCTCCGGCACGACGGGGGCTTCGGCGGATTCGGAGGCCGGCGCCGACGCCATCACCCTGCGCATGGGCTCACTCGACTTCCATCTGCTCGTAGGTGACCACGAGCTTCTCGGTGAGCACACTGGTGTCGCCCGCCTTCAGCGCACCGATCTCCAGGCTCTTCGGCCACGCGTTGGTGAGCTTGTAGCGTTTGAGCGGGGTGCCTTCGTAGTCGTAGACGATGATCGCGCCGCCCTTACGAGCGGAACCCATCTTGCCGAAGTGCGCGTCCTTGACCCACTTCTCGAAGCTGCTGTCTTCGGTCAGGCCGCGGGTCAGCGTCACCTCGCCCGCCTTCGGGCGGCCGGGGAGCTTCTTGATGACGTACTTGCCGTCCACGGTGTTCTGCTTGAGCTCGATGACGTCCTGCTCCATCTTCAGTCCGGAGACCTCGGAGATCTGCTTGATCTGAACGCCGTCGATCTCGAGCCCGAAGGAGCAGCCGACGGCCTTGTCAAGATCGGGAAGTGCCATTTCGGAGCCCTTTCACTATTCGTTGACCAGGCTGGTGCCGCCGGACATCTGAGCCAGCCGGAAGATCACGAACTCCGCCGGTTTCACCGGCGCGATGCCCACTTCGCAGATCACCTGGCCGAGGTCGATCCCCTCGGCCGGGTTGGTCTCCCGGTCGCACTTCACGAAGAAGGCTTCGTCGGGAGTGAGGCCGAACAACGCGCCCTTGCGCCACTCCATCACCAGGAAAGCGCTGATCGTGCGCCGGATCCTGGCCCACAGCGCGTCGTCGTTCGGCTCGAACACGACCCACTGGGTGCCGTTGAGGATCGACTCCTCGAGGTAGTTGAACAGCCGCCGCACGTTGAGGTATCGCCACGCCGGATCGCTCGACAACGTGCGCGCGCCCCAGATCCGGATCCCCTTGCCCGCGAAGGAGCGCACGCAGTTCACGCCGATCGGGTTGAGCAGCTCCTGTTCCGCCTTGGTCAGATGGGTTTCGAGCGCCAGCACGCCGCGAACGACCTCGTTGGCCGGTGCCTTGTGGACACCGCGGGTCGCGTCGGTGCGCGCCCAGACTCCCGCCATGTATCCGCTCGGCGGCACGAACGTGTTGGTCCCGCTGGCGGCGTCGAGCACCTGCACCCACGGGTAGTACAACGCCGCGTACTTCGAGTCGTATCCGGCCTGGTCCATCCGCCAGGTGCGGATCTCCTGCGGGTTGAGCCCGGGCGGCGGGTCGACGATCGCCATCCGGTCGCCCATCAGCTCGCAGTGCGCGATCATCGCCAGCTGGACGGCCTTGACGCCGTCGAGATCGATCAGGTCGCGCTGGTGGGCGGCCATCAGGTCCGGCACCGCGACCATGGTGATCTCGTCGATCGCCTCCAGGCCACCGAAACCGGTGCGATCGGCGACGTCGCCGACGTAGTCGTCCGCCGCGATGCGACGCGGGACGGGCGGCGGCTGCGGCGGCTCGGTGAGCACGGCGGTGCCCCGGTCCGGTTTCGCCACCGCGCCACCGGTCGCGAGCTCTTCGATGGTGATGAAGCTCGACTTCTCGCGCACCGACGTGACGACGTTCTCCTTGGTGCGTTTGGTGGTCACGTTGTGGGTCTCGACGACCTTGCCGTCCTTCTTGACGAGCACGGTGAACCGGTCGTCGCCGGGGTTCTCCCCGGTCGGTTCCGTGACCTCGACGGTGAGTTCACCGGGCTGGCCACCGCCCGAGAGTTCCTTCGCGACGAATCGGTAGCCGCCGAGCACGGCCTGGCGTGTCGCGGTCTTCGGCGCCGCACCGTTTTCCTGGCCCCGGGGGCCGCCGATGCGGACGATGTAGCAGTTGGCCCCGCCGTTGAGGAAATAGCCGTAGACCGACTGGGCCAGATAGCAGCCTTCGACGAAGTCGCCGAAGGTCTGGGTGAACTGGGTCCAGTTGGACACCAGGGTCGGCGTGTTGAAGGGGCCGTCCGCCGCGAAACCGACGAAGGCGGCGACGGCGGTGCCCACACCCTCGATCGGCCGGGCGCCCGCCTCGATCTCCTCGACGTACACACCCGGGGTGAGATAGGTGGGCATGCGTGCCTCCCATTTCGACACTGTCGGCGCACTCTCTGTCATCGGCGATGCTCCGGTGTGGGCGCGCACGGCGGAACGACCGAGCGGATAGGTCAGCGGGAACCAATCTCTGCCCGAAAAGGCAGCTGCCCGTTCGGGCAGCGGGGCCCGCCCTTCCGGCTGTTGGCAATCGGGCCGGCGAAGCCGAAAGTGAAGGCATGCCGGCGGGCCGGGACAAGGTGGTACAGGCCCCGGCCGCGCGACCCGCGCGGCCGGTCAAGCCCGCGCGCCGTGCCACCCCGCCGGCACTGCTGCGGCTGCAGGCCGCCGCGGGCAACGCGGCGGTGACCCGGCTCGTCGGTTTGCAGCGCAGCAGCTGCCCCGCTCCCCCGGTCGCGCCAACCGGGGTGACGCCCGCGTCGGACCCGAAGTTCGGGTCGCTCAAGAAGGACGTCAGCGGACAGGCGAAAGCGGCCAAAGCGCATCCGCCCGCCGCCGCGGAGGTCAAGAAGGCGCAGGACGCCGCGGTCGCGCCCGCCGACGACAAAGAAGCCCAGGCCAAGGCCGCGCAGGCGGATAAGATGGCCGCCGCCAAACCGGCCGGGTTCGACAAGGCCGCCTTCGTCGCGGCGGTCAACGCCGCCGTGGCCAAACAGGCGCCCAAGAATCTCGACGAAGCCGACAAGTTCGCCTCCTCCGGCAAGGCGGACCAGATCAAGTCCGAAGTGATGGGCAAGGTCACCAGCGGCAAGGACGCCTCCGCCAAGGACGTCACCGACCGCACCAAGGAAGCCCCGGACACCGGCAGGGCCACGGAAAAGCCGGTGAAACCGCTACCGGAAACCCCGCCGCCGCCCGCGTTGTCCCCGCCGGACCCCCGCAAGGCCACACCGGACAAGGCCCCGCCCGGTCAGACCGATCTGCGCGCCGATCAGTGCGAAACCCACGGCAAGATGGCCGAAGCCGGAGTCACCGACGAGCAGCTCGCACAGTCCAACGAGCCCGAGTTCACCGGTGCGCTCGCCGCGAAACGGGAGGGCGAACAACACACGGCGGCGGCGCCTGCGGCGGTTCGTGAGTCGGAGGCGGGCCGGCTGGCCGCCGTTACCGGCGCGGCGCAGGCGTCCGGACAGGCAGCGATGGCGGGCATGACCGGCGCGCGGTCGTCCGCCGGCCAACGCGGGCAGGCGGCGAAGTCCGCCACGAAGGCCAAGGACGAGCAGGACCGGGCCCGGATCACCGCGGAGATCAAGGCGATCTTCGACGAGACCAAGACGAAGGTCGAGGGTGTCCTCGGTGCCCTCGACGATGAGGTGGCCAAACGGTTCGAGACCGGCGAAGCGGCGGCGAAGGCCGCGTTCACCGCCGACCACCAGGCCCGGATGAAGAAGTACAAGGACGAACGGTACGACGGCGTCACCGGCGCGGCCCGCTGGACCTACGACCTGTTCGCCGGCCTGCCCGCCGAGGCGAACAACCTCTTCCTCGAAGCCAAGAAGGTGTACGAGTCGAAGATGCAGGGCGTCATCGGCGAGATCGCGGATTTCGTGGGACAGCAGCTGACCGAGGCGAAGCGGCTGATCGCCGAAGGCCGCGAGCGCGTGCGGCAGAAGGTCGACTCGCAGTCCCCCGCCCTGCGCAAGATCGCGGGCGAGGCCGCCGAGGAGTTCGGGAGCCAGTTCGACGAACTCGAGAGCTCCGTCGACGAGAAACAGCAGTCGCTGGTCGACGATCTGGCACAGAAGTACAGCGAAGCCCGCAACGCCGTCGACGAGGAGATCAAGGCGCTGCAGGCGGAGAACAAAGGCCTGTGGGACAAGGCGAAGGAGGCGGTCGGCGGCGCGATCGACACGATCCTCAAGCTGAAGGACATGCTGCTGGGCGTGCTGTCGCGGGCGGCGAACGCGGTCGGCCTGATCATCGCCAAACCGATCGAGTTCCTCGGCAACCTGGTCAACGCGGTCAAGACCGGTGTCATGAACTTCGGCGCGAACATCGTCCAGCACCTCAAGGACGGGCTGAAGGCCTGGCTGCTCGGGAACCTGGCGAGCGCGGGTATCGAGATCCCGGAGACGCTGGACGCCAAGGGCATCCTGAAGATGATCATGTCGCTCCTCGGGCTCACCTGGGCGAGCGTCCGCGCGCGGATCCTCCGCTTCATCCCGGAACCCGTGCTCGCCAAACTGGAGCAGACCTTCGAGGTGGTCAAGATCCTGATCACCGAAGGCGTACCGGGACTTTGGCGCTGGGTGGTCGAGAAACTGGGCGACCTCAAGGAACTGGTGCTCGGCCAGATCAAGGAATTCGTGATCGAGAAGATCGTCAAGGCGGGGATCACCTGGATCATCTCGATGCTCAACCCGGCTGCCGCGTTCATCAAGGCCTGCAAGGCGATCTACGACATCGTGATGTTCTTCGTCGACAAGGCAGCCCAGATCAAGGAATTCGTCTCGTCGGTGCTGGACTCGGTCGAGTCGATCGCCCGGGGCGGCGCGGGCGCGGTGGCGGGGCTGATCGAGCGGACCTTGGCCAAGGCGCTGCCGATGGTGCTCGGGTTCCTGGCGAGCCTGCTCGGGCTGGGCGGGATCTCGGAGAAGATCAAGTCGATCCTGGAAAAGGTCCAGGCTCCGGTCGGCAAGGTGATCGACACGGTGGTCGGGACGATCGTCAAGGCGGGCAAGAAGATCTGGTCGAAGCTGAAGGGCAAGGGAGCCAAGGTCGTCGAAGGCGCGAAGTCACTCAAAGACGCGCTGTTCGCCAAACTCAAGAAGAAGACCGCGGTCACCATGAAGGGCAACAGTCACGCCCTCTACATGGAAGTCCGCGGCGGCCGTCCGGTCCTGATGATGGCGAGCGACGCCGACCCCCTGGTGGACAAGATCGACCGAGCACTCGAGCACAAAATGATCAAGGACAGGCCTGCCGTGGCGACCCAGCTGTCACAAATGCGCGGCGTCGTTGTCGGGCACGAGACGAAACTGAAGGACGCCCTCGCCACGAACGCCCGGGAGGAAATCCAGAACGCCGAGGCCGCGATCTGGCAGGAGCGGCGCCTCATCGCCTCCACTCTGCAGGCGATCGGTCACGAGATCGACCTGGACATGCTCAAAGAGTCCACCTACGTACTGGGCGGCGAGGTTCGCTCCGAGTTCCGCACCGACGGCAAGTTCCGCCCCACGTTCTACGGAAGCTTCAACGGCCCCGCCAAACTCAAGCGCCAGTCGGAACTCAGTCGCCTGATGAGCCAGAAACTGCGGGAAGCGGCTCGCTGGCAGCACGACCCGGTGTTCAAGATGAGCACCTCGTACATCTGCCCCGGCAAGGACTACAAGTCGCCACACCTTGTCCCGGGAATAGGAAACTCCGCGATAAACCTCGATCACAAGGATCCTTCCGTGATCAAGCACTGGAACGACACCGGACGCAAATCCGATCAGGATGCCCGCACGAAGTTCTTCAACAAACTCGACAATCTTCACGGCATGTGCGGAACCTGCAACAAATCCAATGGCGCCGCGGAAAGCGGAACGGGAATCTGGACCATCCAGCCTGGCTTCAAGGGACCGGACGGCACCTGATGGTCTTACACCGGGAGTCGTGAGTGGCAATGATCGTTCTAACCGTCATCATCACTCACGAGCTTTCGGCGACTGTCGGTGCCAGGCCCTTGTCCGTCATGGGGAGTGGTGTCGCGAAAGCCACTTTCGGGACACCAGACGTCCCGAAAGTGGCTTTCGCGACATGTTCACAGGGTGGTGCCGGGCCCGGCCACGGTCGACGTTGCGAAAGCCACTTTCGCCACCCTCAACGTTGCGAAGGTGGCTTTCGCAACCCGGGCCAAGGGCGGCACTCAGCAAGGCTCCGGCGAGCAAGAAACGCCGATACAGACTGGGCCGGCCGTCCAGTCACGTGTGCCGTTNGGCCACGGTCGACGTTGCGAAAGCCACTTTCGCCACCCTCAACGTTGCGAAGGTGGCTTTCGCAACCCGGGCCAAGGGCGGCACTCAGCAAGGCTCCGGCGAGCAAGAAACGCCGATACAGACTGGGCCGGCCGTCCAGTCACGTGTGCCGTTTCCTCGGTCACGCGAAACCGCCCGACCGTAGGTATCCAAGAAACCCTTGGCTCTAACCGTCATCACCACTCACGACCCGGGAGCTATGCCTCTTCCTCGGCTTCTTCCTCGCGCTGCACGTACGTCTGCGCCATCTTCTCCTCTTCGCCTTCTTCGGCCTCAGGAGCTTCTTCGCGCTGGACGTGCGCCTCGCCGTCGTCCTCGCAACGCTGGACGGCAGGTGAAGGTGCTGGAGCCGACATCAGCCGGTCCGCGTTCGCGACGGCCTCGCGCTCGAACCGATCCGAGGGATCCGAGACCTTCACCCCGCCGCCGGCGTCGGTCCCGTCCACCGGCCCGCTCCGCTGCTGAACGACATGCGTCAGCTCGTGCGCCAGCATGTGCTTGCCCGCGTCCGACCCCGGGTCGTACTTGTCCCGCTGGAACACGATGTTCGAACCGACCGTGTAGGCCTGCGCGTTGACGGCCTTCGCCGAGTCGTGCGCCGCGCCGTCGGTGTGCACCCGGACGTCGCCGAAGTCGTGCCCGAAGCGGCCTTCCATATCCGCCCGGGTCTCGGTGTCCAGCGGCGAACCGCCACCGGAGCCGACGACGTCGTGCACCGGCGAACGTTCCTCTTCGACCAGGGTGCTCGCACCGGCGTTTCCCACCGCGCGCTGCAGATCCAGCATGCCCGCGGGGCCGAGGACGTCAGGGCGCCCGGCCGCGGCGGCGCGGCCCAGCAGGCCTCCCTCGTCCCGCTCCAGCCGGTCGCCTTTCGGCCGCAGGCTCGCTTCGAAGTCGTTGTCGTGACTGTGCCCGCGCATGGTCCGCTCCCTCGGGTCGCTACGCCGCCTGTCCAGCTTGCGCCGTCGCGGCGCCGCGCACCAGGCTGCCTCGCACGGCCGAAGGGGCGGCATCGGCTGCCCGAACGGGCAGGTCAGCCGTCGGTCACCATCGCCAGGTACGGGCCGAACTCGCGGTCCAGGCACAGCCTGCCCAGCTTGCGGTACTCCCGCGCGACCGCGCCGACCAGATCCGTCATCGCCACCGGGCGGCCGGCCTCCGCGGCCAGATACGCGCCGGTGACCGCGGCCGAGCGGATATGTCCTCCGGCGAGCTCGAACGCTTCGGCCAGGAAACCCAGGTCCAGGTCGCCGGCCCGGGGCAGCCGAGCGCCGAGGCAGCGATCCCACAGCTGACGCCGCAACTCGACGTCCGGCAACGGGAAGTCCACGATCACGTCCAGCCTGCGGGTGAACGCCTCGTCGAGGTTCGCCCGCAGGTTGGTGGCCAGCACCGCGATGCCGTCGAAGGTTTCCATCCGCTGCAACAGGTACGCGCTTTCGATGTTCGCGTACCGGTCGTGCGCGTCACGGACCTCCGACCGCTTACCGAAGATCGCGTCCGCCTCGTCGAACAGCAGCACCCCGTTGACACCGGCGGCCTCGGTGAAGATCCGTTCCAGGTTCTTCTCCGTCTCGCCGACGTACTTGTCGACCACGGTCGCCAGGTTCACGGTGTACAGATCCATCCCCAGCGAGGCGGCGATGACCTCGGCGGACATCGTCTTGCCCGTCCCCGAATCCCCGGCGAACAGCCCCGTCACACCCCGGCCGCGGCCGCCACCCGGACGCATCCGCCACTCGTCGAGCACCTGGTCCCGGTAGCGCGCCCGCGCGGCCAGTTCGTCCAAAAGGGACAGTACGCCCGCGGGCAACACGAGGTCGCTCCAGCCGACGACGGGTTCGATCCGCCGGGCGAGCCGTTGCAGACCGGCCGCGTTCTGGCTCCGCGCGCCCGCGCGCAGGTGGGACGTCCGCACCGGCCCGCCATCGGCCAGCGCCGTCACCGACGCCGCCTTCGCCGCACGGGCGATCTGCCCCGGCCCCAGCACGAAATGCGCGGTCGCCGCTCCCGGGTCGACATCCGGCGCGAGCACACCGTCGAGATGGCCGCGCCAAAGACCCACCCGGCTCGCCGCGGACAGGGGGAACGCGTCGAGCTGCAACGGCGGGATGGCGCTCCACCGTGGGTCCCAGGCCCCGGTGCCGTGCACGATCACCGGGACCGCCGGATGAAAGAGCTTCTCCAGATGCGGGGAATCGTCGACCGGGCCCAGCACCAAACCCGCACCGCGCAGCAACGCCTCCCGCACGAGCGAACCGGTGAGCTCCCCCTGCCACCGCGCCGCGTCGACCACCAGCGCGGGGAATCCGGCTGCGGTCAGCGCGGCGGCACCGAGTTCTTCCGCACCCCCGCCGGGATGCTCCCTCAGATAGACCAATCCGACCTGGCCCCTGACCGCCCGGGCGAGCCGATCCGCACCGGACACGTCGGTGAGCTCCGTGCCGAGGCGGGCGCATCCGGCGAGTTCCGGGGCGAGCCGATCGTCGCCCAGCAGGTGGTTCACCACCCGGTCGGGTACCCGAAGCGTGCGTGACAGGAAGGGACGGTCCTGCTCTTCGAGGGTGAGCAGGCCACAAGTGATCAGCGGAGCGTCGGCGTCGAGCCGCGCCCGGCCGGCCGCCGACGCTTCAGGGATGCCGCACAGGCGCAAGGCCAGGCCCGCCGTCGCCCGGCGACGGGTCACGTCGTCGTTGAGATAGCCGTAGAACTGCTCGAACCGGCTGTCGAGGTCGGGCGCGAGCGCGACCAGCAGCAGTTCGACGTCGGCGCCGGTGAGTCCCGCGCGCTGCGCCAGCGGGTACAGGCGGCCTTCGGGCACGGAGTCCGTGAACGGCGGGAACGGCTCACGATGGCCCTCCAGCAGAGCGTCGATCGTCTCGTTCGACAGATACAGCCCGCGGAAGGGGTCGTCGGGGTTCGGGTCGGCGGCCCGGCGGCTCTCGACCGCGTCGCGGATCCGCTGTTCGAGCCGGGCCAGCCGCTCGAACAGGTACTCCAGGCTCATCGGGACTTCCGGTGGGTGCGCGCCATCGCGACCCGGCGTTGCCCTTCGACCGCCCCGCTCTCCGCCACCTGGTGCCCGACCACGTCGCCGTCGCCGGTGTCGAGCCTCAGGCCTTCCTTCGGCGGCCGTTCGGCCGGGTACACCCGTCCACTGTGGACAGGAGCGGAGATGACGACGTCCAGCGACGGTTTCAGCTCGCCGCCCAAGGCGGTCCAGACGTCGGCGAACGCCCGGTCTTCGGGCGGCGGCAACGCGACCGTCATCGGCACCGGCAGGCCCATCCGCGCCAGTGACCCGGTGAGCACCGACTCCGGGACGGCATCGTGGGCCAGCAGGCCGAGCAACAGGTCGGACAGCACGCGATGCTCGTCCTCCGGGCGCTGCGTCCAAGCGGTGACCAGATAGGACAGCTTGATGTGCCGGGGCGGAAGGTGCCGAGCCGCGACCTTGCCGAGCGGGTCGTACTCGTTGAGCAGGCCCCGCGAGCGGCGGCGCAGGTCCTCACGGACGTCGTAGAGGTAGACGTTCACCGTCGGAGCGTTGCGCCGCGACGCCCACTCCTTGGTCGGCGCGTCGAACGCGACTTCGATCTCGCTGCCGCGCCGGGCCTCACCCCGGACCAGCCGGCGCAGCGCCTCATCGACCTCATGGATCACTGCGGACCTCCTCGGACGGCGGTCCTCCCACGATGGTCGGGGCGGCGACGGCAGGCCAGCCGCGCGACGGCAGACCTTCGGGTACGCCCGGCTGCCCCTACGGGCAAAGACGCGGCAGACGAGCTGGTCACCATCGGGGTCACCCGCCGGACATCGGGGGTAGCCTGGGTGTCGGAGCCTCCTGCCAGCACGCCGACGACCGACCTGCCCTCGTTCGTCGACCGGAGTCAGGCAGCAGGCCTGACCCGGCCGGCGGCACCGGTTCCCCCGTTCCACCCGCACGCCACCGCCGGTTCCGGCCGGTCCGACTCACTCCCACAGGAGATCCTCCATCAGTGTCCCCGTAGTTCTGCCGTACGCCGTCAGCGCTCCCCGTTCCCTCACCGATGTGTACGGCCCGGGCATCGCCCTCTGCGCGCGGCCCGAGCCGGCCGCCGCCGAACCAGTGAACAGGCACCGTCACAGCCGTGACGTCGTCTCCGCACGACCGATCGCCGTCGCGGCCGACATGCCGGTGATCTGCAGCGCCGGTGGCACCGACCCGGATCTGCTGGCGCTCCTGCGAGCCGGCGGCCTGCCTGTCGGCACGGATCTGCGCGAGTTCCGAAGCGAACGGGAATTCGCCGCCCGCGTGACCGAAGCGATGTCCGACGGCCTGCTGATGTCGATGGAGTACCCCCACCCGACCACGCTGTGTCCGGACGCACGCGCGCTCAAAAGCGCGCAACTGGTCGGCTACTTGAACAACAAGGCCAGCATCACCACGTTGGTCGATCCCCGGTTCCAAGCGCACCGCAGCGTCGTGACCCGCGCGCAACTCGCGGAGGCGGCGCCGGCGGAGAAGTCGTGGGTGCTCAAGGCCGCGACCAACGACGCGCACGGCGGCAGCCTCGACGTCTATCTGCACGAGGCAGGCGAGCGGATCGTCCTGCCGGCGTTCACCGACGTGCTCGGCGAGTTCGTCGTCGAGGAGTACCTGCAGATCGTGCACAACTGGGGCCTGCAGTTCTACGTGGGAGCGGACGCGCGGGCCCGCCTGCTCGCCGTGACCGAACAACGCGTCGACGCGACCGGGATCTACACCGGCGGCATCTTCGGCGCGGTCACCACTCCTCCCGCCGAACTGCTCGCCGAATGCCTGGCCATCACCCAGCGCGCGGCCGATGTCGGCTACCGCGGCCTGTGCAGCCTCGACTGCGCTCTGACCCGGGACGGCCAGCAGGTCGTGCTCGACCTGAACTTCCGGATCACCAGCGGCTCGATCCCGTTGCTGGCGATACAGTCCGTCCGCCCCGACGCACTCGACCGCCCCGCCGAATCCGTGAAGCTGACCGTCGCCGGCGCACTCGCCGACCTGCTCGCCGAGGTACGCCCGGCGCTCGCGGATGGTGGCCTGCTCCTCGTGGCCGGCCATGACACCGGCCGCACGGACGATCCGATCAGGCGGAGCACCTTGCAACTGCTGGTCCTCGGGGACGACCCCGACGAGGTGACCGCTCGGCGCCGGACGCTGGAAGAGAAGACCCGCCGGTAACGCTCGTCAGGGAGTGCCGCGAAAGCCACTTCCGCTAGAAGGTGGCTTTCGCGACACGTCCCCGAGATCACGCCACGGCCGGCGTCCGGCCCGTCTGCTCGGCGATCCAGTCCCGGTACACCGTCACGTCGGTCCAGATGCCCAGACCGCTGGCGCATTTCGGATCCGCGTCACCATCGCGGCTGGTGGCACCGACCAGTTCCCACTCACCGGGCCTGCCCTTGATCTGCGGCCCGCCCGAGTCGCCGTAGCAGCCCATCGCGTCCGGGGTGTCGGAACCGGTACAGATCTCCTTGCCCGCGACGAGGGTCCGGCAGTCTTCGGCCGGCCTGACCTTGGTGTCCAGCTCCTGGAGGATCTCCGGCGCGCCGCAGTTCTGCTCGGCGCAGTGCTCGCCCCAGCCGAGGATCCGCGTCCCCGTTCCGGCGCCGCCCACGGCGTCGGCGATCTTGATCGGCTGCTCGGTCACCGGTTTGTCCAGCCGCACCAACGCGATGTCCTGGCCAAGCGGCTCCTCCCCGGTGAAGTCCGGGTGCACGATGATCCGGCTGACCCCGGTCTCGGTGCCCCCGCTGTCGTGCTGCCGCGCCCCGATCCTGGTCCTGATCTGCCCCGGCTGCGCTCCCCGCACGCAATGCGCCGCGGTCACCACCCAGTCCTCACTGATCAGCGAGCCGCCGCAGAAGTGCTGCCCGCCCTCCTGCAGCGACACCATGAACGAATAGTCCTCGGTGGCGTCGCGCCCGCCGATGACGTAGGGCGTCGGCCCGTCGGCCGCCGCGACCCCCGGTACCAGCACCGCTCCCGCCGCGGCCAGCCCGACCATCAGTACGCCTGTTTTGCGAAGCATTATCGTGAACTCCCCGTAGACGACGAATTGCTGACAGTCGTCACGCTATGGGGTGATGATCACAGCTGGATCGGCTCATCGGTCGGGTGTACCTCGGCCGAATGGCCGACCCAGCGTGACAGCGGGACCGGCAGGTCTGACCCGGACTGGTGGCGAGCCGGTCGAGGTCGCGCTCGGGATGGCGTGTTGCGGGCGCGAGGTCGGTGGTTGGGGTGACGGTTCCTTTCGCCGCGTCCAATGCGGTGAGGGCAGCCTTCGCCCCGGCCACTCACCCGCACCGGCCACGTCGCCGCCGGCGCCCGTGTCGCGAAAGCCACTTTCGCGACGCCTGATGTCCCGAAAGTGGCTTTCGCGACACGTTCGACCGGCAACCCCTTTCGCCACTCCCGACCCGGCGGGCGGCCCGATTCGTCACGACCCGCATTCCGAAACCTGGATGACCTCGATCGGGTCCACCAGTNCGAAAGCCACTTTCGCGACGCCTGATGTCCCGAAAGTGGCTTTCGCGACACGTTCGACCGGCAACCCCTTTCGCCACTCCCGACCCGGCGGGCGGCCCGATTCGTCACGACCCGCATTCCGAAACCTGGATGACCTCGATCGGGTCCACCAGTAGTCTCCAGCGGACAGTGCGAGGGGGAATGATCATGTCCAGCCATTTCGACGCGATCGGGATCGGCGTCACCGACCAGGACGAGTTCGGCGAGCGAGTGGTCTCCTTGATCAGCGCGGGCACGGCCCGGCAGGTCGGCAAGAAGACCAGCGAACACGTCTGGACGGACCCGTCCGGTGCCCGGCTGGTCGCGCAGGTTCGCAAGGGCGAGATCGACTTCCTTCTGCCGTGCCTGGCAGGCACGGCGCCCGCGGTGCCGGTGCGCGACGTTCACCTCGTCGACGACGAGACCGCGATGCTCGACCTCCTCGACGGCGTCAGCGGGGAGATGGTCTGCCCCGTCGCGGTCGAACTGGAAGACCGGGCGGTCCTCGCCCACTCCGGCGGGCGGCTCGAGTCCGGCTCCCTGGTGCTGGCGGCCTTGGCCGAAGACATCACCGTGCACGCCGACGCCGATGCCTACTACGCCTCGCAGGACGACGACGGACCGAAGTTCGCCGCCGACTACTTCATCCCGTCCGGCACCTTCGCTCTCGAGGAACCCTCGCCCGGCTGGACGCCTTCCGCCCACGCGCTGTTCGCCGGCGAAGTCGTCAAGGCCGAAACCCCCGTGAACACGGCCACCGGCAAGGCGTTCCATCGGATCCGGGTCCGCACCATCGCCGCGATCGAACTCGACGTCGCCATCGCGGCCACCGATCTGGAGCGGCCACCCGCGCCCGGCAACATCGTGACGGGGACCTTCTTCCTGACCGGAAGCCTGGGACTGCAGGAAAGCGCCGTGAAGCGACGCCGCTGGTTCTAGGCGGTCCGTTCGCGGCGATAGTGACGAGCGGCCTTCGCCCGGTTGCCGCAGGTTTCCATGGAGCACCATCGCCTGGTGCCGTTCCGGGTCGTGTCGTCGAAGTACAGCGTGCACACCGGATACGCCGAGCATCGCTTGATCCGTTCCGGGCGCGCGCGAAGCAGGCTCAAGTAGCCGTACGCCGCGAGCCACGCGGGCCGCCAAGCCGCTTCCTCGACCTCGATCACTTCTTCGGGGCCGCCTTGCCGCAGCTCCGGCCGCAAACGCCCGCGCGCCAGCACTTCGTTGAGGGCGCGTTCGGCGGAGGCGCCCGGGCTTTCGAGCACCTCGCGCAGGACGGAACGCGTGTGCCGCAACGGTTCCTCCGCCCCCGGGGGATCCGGTAGGCCCCACTCGGCCAGCCAGGCACCGACGCCGCCGGGTTCGTCGAAGACGTCCCGCTGTTCACCACGTTCGGGCCACGTGGTGTTCAGCAGGTCCAGGGCGATCGGCTCGCCGGCCAAGGGGCGTTGCGACACAGCCGTCATCCTACCCTCCGTCGACCGCTTGACAGGTTAGGTCTCCTCCTGCTTATCTCTAACCGTTCTCAAGCATTTAGACGGTTAGGCGCAATCGCGAGGAGCACCCACCCATGTCCGAAGCCACCCTGCACCGCACGGCGACCATCGACGGCCGCAGCGTGTTCTACCGGGAAGCCGGCGATCCGGCCGCGCCCACCGTGGTGCTGCTACACGGTTTCCCCACGTCGTCGCATATGTTCCGCACGCTGATCCCGGCACTGGCCGACCGGTACCACGTCATCGCCCCCGACCACATCGGCTTCGGATATTCGGACGCTCCGCCCGTCGACCGGTTCGACTATTCGTTCGAGAACCTGACCGCGATCACCATGGGCCTGATCGACACGCTCGGCCTGGACCGTTTCGCCCTGTACATCCAGGACTACGGGGCACCCATCGGGCTCCGCATCGCGAGCCGTCACCCGGACCGGATCAGCGCGCTGCTGGTCCAGTCCGGCAACGCCTACGTCGACGGCTTCACGCCGTTCTGGGACGTCCTGTTCGCGCACGCCAAGGACCGCGAAACCCACGAGGAAGCCGTGCGCGAGCTCCTGAAACCCGCCGCGACCCGCTGGCAGTACACCCACGGCGTCCCCGCCGACCGGCTGGACCGGCTCACCCCGGACACCTGGACCCTCGACCAGACCCTGCTCGACCGCCCCGGCAACCAGGAGGTGCAGCTGCAGCTGTTCTGGGACTACCAGTTCAACCTCGACGCCTACCCGGACTTCCAGCGGTACTTCCGCGAGCACCGGCCGCCGACCCTCATCACCTGGGGCGAGCACGACGAGATCTTCGGCGCAGACGGAGCCCGCGCGTTCCTTCGCGACCTGCCCGACGCCGAACTGCACTTGCTCGACGCCGGGCATTTCGCGCTGGAGACCCACGGCGCGGAGATCGCCACCCTCGTCAGGGACTTCCTCGGCCGCGTGCCGCGCTGACCGCGGCCGTATCCTCGAGGTGAGGCGGAGGTGGGAAGTGACGGACGAACAGCTGCTCATCGAATTCGCGCTGACCCGCATGGACCATCCCGACCTCGACCTCGAGGAAGTGGCGACGCTGACCGTCCGGCGTCTCGGCGAGGACCGGATGCTGGACTTCGCCGGGCGTACCCTCGTCAGCCGTGGCGAACTACGCGGAGCCGCGTTCCCGGCCGCGGTCGAACACGTGCTCCGCGTGGTCCTCACCCTGCGCGGCCCGGACGACTGACCGGCGACGTCAGGAGATCTTGCGTCGGTAGCTGATCGTCGCGAACGCGTACGCGACGATCAGCAGACCGGCGCACCAGGCAAGGGCGATCCAGATGTCGTCGCCGACCGGTTGCCCGCCGAACAGGTCCCGGATGGCGTTGACGATCGACGTCACCGGCTGATGCTCCGCGAAGGCCCGCACGGGGCCCGGCATGGTGGCGGTGGGCACGAAGGCCGAGCTGAGGAACGGCAGGAAGATGAGCGGGTAGGAGAACGCGCTCGCCCCGTCGGCGGATTTCGCGGACAGGCCGGGGATGACGGCCAGCCAGGTCAGCGCCAGCGTGAACAGGAGCAGGATTCCGGCGACCGCGAGCCAGGTCAGTACGCCCGCGGTGGACCGGAAGCCCATGAGCAGGGCCACACCCACGACGATGACGAGCGAGATGAGATTGGCGGCCAGCGACGTCAGTACGTGCGCCCACAACACGCCCGAGCGTGCGATGGGCAGGGATTGGAATCGTTCGAAGATCCCGCTCTTCATGTCGGTGAAGAGCCGGAGCGCGGTGTAGGCCACCCCCGACGCGACGGTGATCAGCAGGATGCCGGGCAGCATGTAGTTCACATACGAATCCGTCCCCGTTTCGATCGCGCCGCCGAAGACGTAGACGAACATCAGCATCATGGCGACCGGCATCATCGCGGTCGTGACGATGGTGTCCATGCTGCGCGTGACGTGTTTCATCGAGCGGCCGAGCAGGACGGTCGTGTCGCCGAGGAAGTACTTGGTCATCGTCCGCTCCCTTCCTTGTCCGCGCCGACGATGGCCAGGAAGACGTCTTCGAGTGACGGTTGTTTCTCGACGTATTCGACCTCGGCGGGCGGCAGCAGCCGCTTCAGTTCGGCGAGCGTGCCGTTCACGATGATCCGTCCTTTGTGGAGGATCGCGATCCGGTCGGCGAGCTGTTCGGCCTCCTCCAGGTACTGCGTCGTCAGCAGGACCGTCGTGCCGCGGGCGGCGAGTTCCCTCACCGCGGCCCACACCTCGGCACGGGCCTCGGGGTCGAGCCCGGTGGTGGGCTCGTCCAGGAAGATCACCGGCGGATTCCCGATGAGGCTCATGGCGATGTCCAGCCGCCGTCGCATACCACCCGAATAAGTCGACACCTTCCGCGCGCCGGCGTCGGTCAGCGAAAACCGTGTCAGGAGGTCGTCGGCGATCTTGCCCGGCTGTTTCACATGCCGCAGCCGGGCGACCAGCACGAGATTCTCACGCCCGCTGAGGATCTCGTCGACGGCGGCGAACTGCCCGGTGAGGCTGATGCTTTCCCGCACGTCGGCCGGCCGCGTGGCGACGTCCCAGCCGGCGACGCTCGCCGCCCCCGCGTCCGCCTTGAGCAACGTGGACAGGATCCTCACGACCGTGGTCTTGCCCGCCCCGTTGGAGCCGAGAAGGGCGAAGATACTGCCCCGCGCCACCTCGAAATCGACGCCTCGTAAGACATGCAGAGCCTTGTACGACTTCTCCAGGCCTCGCACCCGGATCGCCTCGGTTTGCCGCGCGACCATCATCCACCCCTTCTTGAGCACTACTCAGTAGCACTGACTACTGGTAGATAGTAGCACTGACTAGTGGTCACGCAAGGGCGTCAGTTTGCTGTCGGGTTCACCCGGATCGGTGTCAAGAACCCGTCAACGCCCTCGAACCGAAGTGCGGTAGAACCCCAGGCTGACGGGCGTGACCACGACACTCACCCGCCCCGAGCGCGGTACCGACCGCGCCGAACGGCACCGGCTCTCCGTCGTCGGCGGGCTCGCCGCGCTGTCCTTGGACGCCATGGCGTCGGTCGCCTACGGACCCGAAGCCATCGTGATCGTGCTGGCCGTCGCGGGCGGCACGGGTCTGGGCTTCACCGTGCCGGTCACGCTCGCGATCGCGGTACTGCTGGGCGTGCTGACGCTGTCCTACCGCCAGGTGATCTCCGCGTTCCCCGACGGCGGCGGCGCCTACGGGGTCAGCCGGACCTATCTCGGACGGCGGGCGTCCCTGGCGGCCGCGGCTTCCCTGATCGTGGACTACGTGCTCAACGTCGCGGTCTCCGTGGCGGCCGGGGTCGCCGCGCTGACGTCGGCGTTCCCCGGCCTGCTGCCGTACAAGCTGTGGTTGTGCCTCGGCGTCCTGGCGCTGGTCACCGGCGTGAACCTGCGCGGCATCGCCGAAAGCGCCAGGGTGTTCGTCGCGCCCACGGTGATCTACGTCGGCGCGATCCTGACCGTGGTCGTCGCCGGCCTCGTCCGCGACGAGCCCGCCGCGGTGATCGCCGCGCCGGAACACCCGCAGAACCTGCAGACGGTCGGAATCCTCTTGCTGCTCAAGGCTTTCGCGAACGGCTGCGCGGCGCTGACCGGTGTCGAGGCGATCGCCAACGCCGTGCCGTCGTTCCGCAAACCGCGGGTTCGCCGCGCTCAGCACGCGGAGATCGCACTGGGCGGCCTGCTCGGCGTCATGCTCATCGGGATCGCCGTGCTGATCGGGAAGTTCGGCATCCACCCGGTGGACGGCGTCACCGTGCTCTCGCAGGTGACCACGGCGTCCTTGGGCGACGGCTTCGGCTTCTACCTGGTGCAGTTCTCGACCGTGGTGCTGCTCGCCCTGGCCGCGAACACCTCCTTCGGCGGGCTGCCGGTGCTGGCGCAGTTGCTGGCGAAACACAACAAGCTGCCGCATGTGTTCGCGCTGCGCGCCGAACGCCAGGTGTACCGCCATGGCGTCGGTTTCCTCGCCGTCACCGCCGCGCTCCTGCTCGTCGTCACCGACGGCGACATGAACACCCTGGTCCCGCTGTTCGCGATCGGCGTGTTCGTCGGGTTCACGCTCTCCCAGCTCGGAATGGTCCGGCACTGGCGACGCACCCGCCCGGCCCGCTGGCGCGCCAAGGCCACGCTGAACGGCTTCGGCGCGCTGCTCACCGGAGCCGCGGCGATCGTGGTGACGACGACCAAATTCGGCGAGGGCGGCTGGCTGATCGTCATCACGCCGCCGCTGCTGGTGGCGGCCATGGAATGGGTCGAGCGCAGCTACCGCCGGATCGGCGACCGGCTCGAACTCGGTGTCACCCCGGCACCCCCGCGGCCGGACCGTTCGCTCGTGATCGTCCCCGTCCACACCGTTTCCCGCCTGACCCGGGACGCCCTCGCCGCCGCGTTGTCACTCGGAGACCACGTCCAGGCGGTGCACGTCACCCATCCCGACGACGAACAGTCGTCATGGGATTTCGTGGCAGCCTGGGAAGAGTGGCACCCCGGAGTGGCCCTGGTTCAGCTCCACGACGAACGCCGCCGCCTCGGCGAACCGCTCATGGAACACCTCCGCACCGTCGGCGGACGGCACGTTTTCGTGCTGATCGCCGGGGTCGAACCGGAGCACTGGTGGCAGCGGATCCTGCAGAACCAGCGCGGAGCCGTGCTCGCCCGCGCGCTGCGCCGCCGCTCGGACGCCGTCGTCTGCCGGATGCGCTTCCGGATGAGCCGGCGTCACTTGCCGAGGGACTCCTGATAGAGATCCGCGTGGGTGGGCGTGTCCTTGATCAGCTCGTCACAGAACGCGGCGACGTCTTCGCCGATGAGTGCCATCACACCCTTTCCGGACGCCACACCCTCCTCGAAGAAATCCACGATCCCGGGCAGCAGTGGCCCGTCGGCCAGGTCGACCGGTCCCACCTTGAAGAGGTACTTCCGCATCTCCTTGTAGACGATCTGGTAGTCCGGCGGGAGCGCCTTGACCCGGGCCACGTGCGCACGCCACTGCTTCTTGCCCTCGATGATGTCCTGGATGCCCACGTCAGCCTCCCAGCTGCTTCAGTTTCCTGGCGACGTTCCTGTTCAGCTGCTCACGCCAGCGGTCGCGGTAGCCACGGCGGCGCTCCCCTCCGGCCAGCGCCGCGCAGAAACCCTCGATGTCGTCACCCAGCACCTCGCGCGCGCTCTGGCCGTCCGCGGCCGTTTCCTCCAGCAGCCCGAGGGCGCCGTCGAGAACCGGCAACAGGTTCCTGCCGGTGAAGTCCGAATAGGACGAAAGATGCGCGGTGATCTCCTCCCACGCCGCCCGGTGGTCGGCGGGCAAGGCCCCGGCCCTGCCCTCGAAGGCCTTCCATTCCCTGGTGAGATCGTTGCCCGTGACGGTGTCCCAGAACTTCATTTCCCGCCCTCCTTGAGTTCGTCGATCCGTGACGTGACGAATTCCCATTTCGCCCAGAACTTCGCGAGCTCCTCGCGCCCGGCGTCGTTCAGCGCGTAGAACTTGCGCGGCGGCCCCTGCTCGGATGGCCGTTTCGTCACCTGGACCAGTCCGTTCTTCTCCAGCCGCAGCAGGATGGCGTACACCGTCCCCTCGACCACTTCCGCGAAGCCGAGCTCGTTCAACCGGCGCGTGATGGCGTACCCGTAGGTCTCCTCGCCGCCGACGATCTCCAGCACGCAACCCTCGAGCGTGCCCTTCAGCATCTCGGTCAGACCGTCCATCGTGACCCTCTTCGACTCCAGTACTCAGTGACACTGACTACTGGAGGAACGTATCACACGCGCCGGAAGGCGGCCCGATAGTCACCGGGCCGCCTTCCCGTGTGCTTCGCGAAAAGGGCCGCGAACGTCCCCGGATCCCGGTAGCCGACGGCGGCGCAGATCGCGGCGACCGTCCGATCCGTCGTTTCGAGGAGGTGGCGGGCACGCCGGACGCGCGAGGAATGCAGGTATTCGAGCGGCGTCTGCCCGGCCTCCTCCGCGAAGCGCCGCAGCAACGTCCGGGTGCTGACGTTGAACCGTCCGGCCAAGGCGGCGAGGTCGTAGCGGACGGCCAGGTTCTGGTCCAGCCATCGCATGACCCGGCGGGAGAACGCGTCGCCCGGCCGCGGCAGGAGCCGCGTGTCGACATATGGCGTCTGCGACGACCGCGCGTCGTCGACCAGCGCCACCCGCGCCGTCGTCCGCGCCACTTCGGCGCCGCTGTGCTCACGGATCAGTCCGAGCGCGAAGTCGTACATGGCGCTGAACGCCGCCGTCGTCGTGACTCCCCGGTCGGTGACGACGAGCCGCTCGGGCCGGACTTCGGTTTCAGGGCACCGGTGCGCCAGTTCGTCCGCGAAAAGCCACGAGGTGGTGGCGCGGCGATGGTCGAGCAGCCCGGCCGCGGCCAGCAGGAACGCGCCGACACAAAGCGAGACGACGACGTGGCCCGCGGCGGCGTGCGACCGGATGGCTTCGATCTCCGGTGCGAGGTTCGCGATCTTCGCGTCGATGTCCTGCCCCGGTACGAGCTCGAACCCCGGCACGACGAGGACGTCGACTTCACGCAGCGGCGCGACGGCCACCCCGGCCCCGCCCGACACCGTGACCCGGCGGCGAGGGGAAACGACGGAAACCTCGTATCCGGCGTGGTCCGGCCCCGCGACGTGCGCGGCCATCGTGAGGAGATCGGGGACACCGAACACCTCTGACGCGAAGCAGCCTGGGTAGGCCAGTACCCCCACTCGCAGCATGTGGCGAGATTACCCCGGAACCCGGCGATCTGGCCTCTCCCCGCGAGGGCCGCTCCGGCCGAGGCTTCCGCCATGCGCGGAAACCTGGACGATGCCCTCACCGACTTCTCCCACCGGCTCGTGGAGGTGGACGGCGTGAAGAAGACGGTGCACGTCACGGGATCCGGTCCCGGCGTGGTGCTGATGCCGGAAATGCCCGGCATCAGTCCCGACGTCGTCCGGTTCGCGCGATGGATACGAGACGCCGGCTTCACCGTCTACGTCCCCTCGCTCTTCGGGCGCGACGGCGCCTATCCGACCGCGGAGGACGGCGAGCAAGTGGTGCGCCGCGCGTGCGTCAGCGCCGAATTCCGGGCGTTCGCCGGAGGCGGGACCAGCCCCGTCACGCGGTGGCTGCGGGGGCTCGCGCGGATCGCGCACACCGAATGCGGCGGCCCCGGGGTCGGCGCGATCGGCCTCTGCTTCACCGGCAACTTCGCCCTCACCATGGCGCTCGAACCCGCCGTCGTCGCACCCGTGGTCAACCACCCGTCGCTGCCGCTGGACGACCAGGGCGCGCTCGAACTCTCCGACGAGGACGCGACCGAGGTCCGGGACCGGATCGCGCGCGACGGCCTGAAGGTGCTCGCCTACCGCTTCGAGGGCGACCGCTGGTGCACCGGGCAGCGATTCGCCGCCTATCAGGCCCTCCTCGGCGGCGCTTTCGACGGACGGGTGCTGCCGGACAGCGCCGCGAACACCGACCCGCCACCGTTCTTCCGTGACCTGGTCGGCACGCCGCACAGCGTCGTCACCGCGCACTTCGTCGACTCCGAGGGGCATCCCACGCGGCGCGCGAGGGACGAGATCCTCGCCTTCCTCGCCGACCGGCTGACGGCACGGTAGAAACGGGGTGGCCTCAAGATCGTCCGAGAGGAGACCGCCATGCCCGAACCGCGCCGAGCCCACGTCTCGGACCACAGCGCGATCGTCGACCGGGTCCAGCGGTGGTGGGGCGACTCGCGCACCCCCGCCGAGGCTCGGGAGCTCTCTCTGTTGCTGCCCAAGCTGTTCCTGCAGTTCTTCTCCGGCACGAGCCTGGTCATGGAGGACGAAACCGGGATCAGGGCGTTCCTCGTCGGCTTCCACTCCCCCGACGACTCCGGGGCGTACATCCATTTCGTGGGCGTGGATCCGGAACTCCGCGGGCAGGGGACGGCCCACCGTCTCTACGAGACCTTCTTCCAGCGCGCCGCGGAGGCGGGCCGCACGGAAGTCCGTGCGATCACCTCGCCGGGGAACGCCGGATCCATCGCCTTCCATCGCGCCATGGGTTTCACCCTCGAACCCGGGGACCGGGAGGTCGACGGTCTCCCCGTGCACAGCGACTACGACGGCCCCGGCCAGGACAGGGTGTGCTTCCTCCGGAAGATCGCCTAGGCCGCGCCCTAACCGTAGATGGAGGCGGCCCATTCCGGGTGGTCGATGAACGGGTTGCGGTTGTGCTGGAACTGGTCGTGGATGACCTGGTTGCGCCGCTGCTCGGTGGCGTCGGGCGGGTCCTGGGTGTGCCAGCTCAGCAGGACCGAGATCCGGCCGATATTGGGTTTGGACCCGTTGTCGACGGCGTCGTTGGGTTCGAGGTCGGGGAAACCGTCGGTGCCGTCGTAGCGGACGCCCATGTACAGGATCATGCGGGCGACGTCACCCTTGACCGCGTCGCGCGGCTCGAACGAGTCGTCATCGGTCAAGCTGCCGGGCGCCTCCTCGACCGGGGAACCGCCGGCGTCGAAGTCCTTGTTGCCGCGCGTGCTGTTGACCGACGCGTCCTCCGCGCGCAGGTGGTGCAGGTCGGTGCCGGGGCCGACCGCCGTGCCGAAGTCGCCGTGCGACTTGGCCCAGACGTGTTCCCGGTTCCAGTCGTCGACTCCCCCGCCGTTGGCCGTCTTCGCCTGCGAGCGGCCGCTGTAGAGCAGCACGACGTTCGCCTTGTTGGCCGGATCCTCGTCGGTGGCCCGGATCCCGTCCCACACCTGCTCGTACGTCAGCTTGGTGCCGGTGCTGATGATCTTGTGCAGCGCCGCCTTAAGTTCAGGCCCGGTCTTGCCCAGCGCGTCTTGGTAGTAGTCGTCGCCGGACGGAGCGGCGAGGGTCGGCGACGCGAAGGCGATCCCCGCCGTGAGACCGAGCGCGAGTACGACAGAGATTCGGCGGGCTGGCCGCATGGACTGTTCCTCTCCCCAGAGGCGCCGGCCCGGATCGTCGTCGTCTCGTCTGCCACAACCCCGGCAACGCACAAGTCGTATGGTTGGAAAAATACTGTCATGAGTGTCAAGGGGTGACATACGCCGCCGGTCACGCGACAATCGTCGTCCCGACCCACTGGAGGACCGCGTGGCCGAGTTGAGCGAACAGATCCGCGAGTGGGTCGCGGCACCGAGGTTCTGGCACCTGGCGACGGTGAACCAGGACGGGTCTCCCCAGGTGTCCCCCATGTGGATCGACGTCGAAGGCGAACACATCGTGTTCAACACCGCCGTCGGCCGGGTGAAGGAAGAGAATCTGCGCCGTGAACCCCGGGTGTCGTTGTCCTGCCTGGACACGGAGAACCCCTACGACCGGGTGGTCATCCACGGCCGGGTCGTCGAGTTCGTCGAAGGCGACGAGGCGGACCGGTGCATGGACCGGCTGGCGAAGAAGTACGTCGGGACCGACCGGTTCGAATGGCGGATCCCGGGAGAACGGCGGGTCAAGGTCCTCGTGGAGCCGACCCCGTTCCCGTCGTGTCGTCGGGGTCGAACCTTTCCGGCGTGGGCGGCAGCCGTAGGAGCTCCGTCCTTATTGGACGTCTGAGTGCTGTCGCGTGCCGGACCCCGTCCCTCACTGTGTGGATTTTGGTGCGTTGGATGATCCGAAATCCACACAGTCCAGCGAGACCGTCCCTGACACAAGAGGGTGTGTGGAAACAGGGACACTCAACGTCCCTATTTCCACACACCCCCAACCGACGCCACCTTTGTGCTAACCCTCGATATCGCTTCGAGACCCGGACGGCGCAACCGCGAGCCGGACCCGCTACGTCCACGTCGCATGAGATGGATCGCGATATGCCTCCTCCTGGTCGTGGCGAGCTGTGGCACCGGCGCGGCGCAGGCGGAACTGGAGGCGTTCACAAAGCTCGGTTCGGCCGCCGGCCTGGCGGGCTTGGCGCCCGTGGAGCTGGGAACGGCCGGCGCTCCAGGGTTCCTGCGAACCCTGGAGCAGGCCAAGATCGCGAATCCGGCCGAAGCCCGTGCCACGCTGGCGTACGCACCGCCGGCCGATCGGCGCGGTTTCGCCTTCGTCATTCCCGGTTGCGCCGAGGACGGCGCCGAACTGACCGTCGAAGGCGACACGCTGACCCCGGAGCTCACCGGCGGCGAGAACGTCAACTGCGCTACGGCGAACTACTTCCTCGCCGTCTTCTCCGTCGAACGCGACTCGATCCCGGCTGCACCGAAGTTGTCGCGCTAGCCCCGCTGCGGTGCCACGATCACATCGGGCAGGACGAGCGCGGTGTGCGCGGGCCGCCCGGTCTCCGTCGGCAACGTGGTCAGGCCGCGGAGCCGGCTGTCCCGTCGCGCGAGGGCTTCGGCCGTGACCGGGAAGAGCGCCGCTTCGCCCACGCCGACCTGCGCTTGGTTCAGTTCCACGAATTCCCGCGTCTCCCTTTCGTAGGCGTCGAAGGCCGCGGTGGTGGCGAGCGACCTCGCCAGCATGTAGGCACCGACGAGGGCGAGGCTGGAACCTTGCCCTGTCAGGAACGACGGCGCGTAGGCGGCATCGCCGACCAGCCCGACCCGGCCGCTGGACCAGCGCGGCAGGTGGATCTGGCTGACGGTGTCGAAGAACAGGTCGTCGGCGTCGCGCATGGCGCCGATCATGGCCGGGATTTCCCAGCCGTCATGGGCGAAAGTCGTGGCGATAAGGTCACGTTGCGCTTGAGGATCGCGAAGGACTTCGTACGGCGGTTCAGGGCGGGCGGCGACCAGGAAGCCGTGGACCTTCTCGCTTCCCTTGACCGCGTACAGCGCCGCCCCGCGGCCGGGCGCGTTCCAGATGACGCCTTCCCGCGACAGGCCGAGTTCGTTGGGCATGGTGAAGCCGGCGAAGCAATAACCCAGATATCGGTGGTACTGATGCTCGGGACCGAAAACGAGTTCCCTGGTGCGAGAGTGCAGCCCATCAGCGCCTACCACCAGGTCGAAACCGCGCCGCGCCCCGCTCCGGAAGGTCACATCGACACCGTCTTCGTGTTCGGTGAGCGCCTCGATCGAGTCGTCGAAGACGTACTCCACGTCGTCGCGCGTGGCTCCGTACAGGATTTCCGCCAGATCGCCACGCCGCACCTCGACGTCGTGCCCGTCGACTCCGCCGGTCACCGCCTGCGGGTTCACCGACGTCACCTCGCCGCCGCCGGCGTCGACGAAGGTGAGCGAGCGTGTCTCGATATGCGCTTCTCGAAGCCGCGGAAGGATTCCCATACGGCGGGCCACTTCTAGGGCGGTGCCGCGGATGTCGATCGGATAGCCGCCACCGCGCAGCGCGCCCGCCTTCTCCACCACCGTCACGGAAAATCCGTGACGGCGCAGCCAGAACGCGACGGCGGGACCGGCGATACTCGCGCCGGAGACCAGAACAGTGCCTTTCACGATGTTCGTTTCCCTTCTCGGATTCCGTCAGAGGGTCGCCAGTGACGGCGTTTTGGTGCCGAAGCGCGACTTTCGCACCAGCAGGACGACGAGGACCGCGGCGATCGCGAAGGCGACGGACGCGATGGTGATGTAGGTGAAGACACCCGTTCCCGAATTCACCGTCTCGCCGCCGGCGGACACGGCGGTCGACTTGAGCACCGCGGCACCCACGAAGTCCAGCACCACCGAGCCGATCGCGATGACGACCATGACCAGGCTGGAGACGATGCCCTGCCGTTCGGCGGGCGCGAGGCCGCCCGCCAGGTTGAAGCCGGACGTCCCCAGCGCGCCGACCGTGAAACCCAGCAGGAAGGCGAAGAACACCGCGACGGGGAACTGCGAGACACCGAGGAACATCCCGAGGGTGGCCACGGTTCCGAGCGCGATTCCGCCGGCCAGGGTCATCGCCGGCCCGACGCGGGTGGCGAGCAGTCCGGCCACCGGGCCGCCGATCATGACGCCGATACCGGGTGCCGCGAGCAGCAGCGCCAGCGTTCCCTGGCCCGCCAGGCCGTACCCGAGCCCTTGGTCCGCCGAGACATCGCTGACCAACGGAATGAGCTGGAGCATGCTCTGGTACGAACCGGTGCCGAGGACGAGCACGAGCAACGTGAGCGCCAAGGGCGCGCCGAGGTGCCGGACGTCGATCAGCGAATCGGGTTTCCGGCTCGAGACGAGGAACCACCTGGCCAAGGCCGCGGCACCACCGGCGAGCAGGACCACCGGGCCGAGGGCGAGCCAGCCGAACTCCGAGCCGAGACTGATGTAGCCGAGCACTCCGGCAAGACCGCCGCCGAGGAGCAGCGCCCCGCCGGCGTCGATCCGGCCCGGCGTCTTGACCACGGATTCGGGAAGGACGCCGCGGACGCAGATCGCCATCGCGATCGCCACGACGGCCGATATCAGGAACAAGATCTGGAAGCCGAACTCCGCGGCCAGTTTCTCGGTGAGGAACCGGGAACCGATGTTGAGCACCGCGGATCCCGACGTCACGATGCCCACCACGATCATCGCGATCCGGGGCGCGCAGATCTCGCGGACGATCGCGACGGACAGGAACAAGGCGGCCACGGCCGCCCCTTGCAACAGGCGCCCTGGCACGAAGACCCAGAGGCTGGGTGCGACCGCGCAGACGAGCGCGCCCGCGCAACTGAGCAGCAAGGTCAGCACGAGCACCTTGCGTTTGCCGTACACGTCGGCGCTCTTGCCGAGCAACGGCGCCCACATCACGCCCGCCAGCATCGCGCTGGCGTTGAGCCAGGCGGTCTGATCGGTGCCGAAGTGGTCGAGCATCTCCGGAAGGACCAGCAGCGGTGCGGTGATGGCCGTGTCGACCATGAAGTTGACGAGCACCAGCACCGCCACGAGGCCGATCAGCCGACCGTTCCAGCTCGCGTGCGGTCCTGCGCCGATCCTGCTCTCCTGCATGAAGGACTCCTTGTGCGGGATTCAGGGAAAGGCGGCTCACCCGCCTCAAAAACTACACTACACGGTGCAGTTTTCTGCGGCTGAGAATACGATGAGAACATGGCGACCCCGAGAGCGACCGCGCTGACACCGGGCCGTCGGCTGCGAGCCGAGGCCAAACGAGCGGCGATCCTTGACGCCGCCGAGGCGTTGTTCGTGTCGGACGGCTACGAACTCACCAGTGTCGACGCGATATCGGCGCGGGCCGGAGTGTCCAAACGCACCGTCTACGACCACTTCGGCGACAAGCAGACCCTGTTCCGCGGCGTTCTCGGCCGCGCCAACGACGCCGTGGTCGCGACCGTGCGCAAGGCGATCGACGAAGAACTCGCCGACGACCGCGACGTCCGCGACGCCCTGCTCGGTTTCGCGCGGCGGGTGACGACGGGGATGTTCCCGACTTCGGACTACGCGACGTTCCGGCGGTTGAGTTCCCAGGCGCCGGTGGCGCCACGGCTGCCGGAAGCGGCACGGGACGAACCCGAACGGATGATGGAGGAACGGTTCGCGAAGTTCGCGGCCGACGGCAAGCTCCGGTTGACCGACCCGCGGCGCGCCATGCAGCATTTCGTCGCCCTGACCATGCGCCTCGTCCTCGACGTGACCGACGAGGACCAGGCCGGCGCGGTGGGCGAGCCGGAAGTCCTCGCGATCCTCACCGACGGGGTGGACGTGTTCCTGCGCGCCTACGGCTGACGTCCTGTCCCCCATGCGAGCTACGCGCAGGTGTCCTCCGCATGGTGACGATTCCCGGCCGCCGGATCCGTAGCGTGCCCGGTGAATCGTTCCCCTGTACCAGGAGTTCACCATGTCCCGTAAGGCATCCGCTCTGATCGCACTGTGCTGCGCCGTGGCAGGCGTGGCGCTGTCGGCCTGCGACGAAGCCTCGGAATCGGAGCCGGAGGCGCCCGCGAACAGCAGCGCCGCCGCACAGGATCGGGCCGCGTTCACCGGAACGCGGAAGATCAAGGTCGGCGAGCGTTCGGTGAACGTGTCGTGCGCCGGTGAGCCGGTCGAGGGGCGGCCGGTCGTCGTCCTGCTGCACGGCGGGGGCGACGACGTCACGAAGCTGGCCGGGCTCCAGAACACGCTGGCCGCGCAGGGCCACGTCTGTTCCTACGACCGGCTCGGCGCGGGCGCCAGCGACCAGCCCGACGGGCCGCAGAGTTTCGAAACCACCGGGAAGATCCTGACCGGGGTACTCGACCAGGTCGCCGGCGGCAAGCCGGTCGTGCTGGCCGGGCATTCGCTCGGCGGGCTGATCGCCGCCAGGTACTCCCCCGACCACCAGGACCGGGTCAAGGGCCTGGTGCTGATGGACGCCACCTCGCCGACCCAGGAGGCCGATCTGCGGCAGCGGATACCGGATTCGGCCACCGGGATGGCGGCCGAACTGCGGCAGCAGACGTTGGCGGTGTTCGCGGGTCAGGGCCCGGAGAAGCTGGTGGTCACCGACGGCGAGGTCCGCTCTGCGGGCAACATCCCGGTCGAGGTGATCCAGCACGGCAAGCCGTACCTCACGGCCGTCCCCGAGTACGGCGCGGGCCTGGAGCGGGCGTGGTCGGAGGGCCAGCGGAAGTGGCTCGCCTTGTCCAGCCGCAGCAATCTGAGCACGGCCGCGAACAGTGAGCACTACATCTACGTCGACCAGCCGGATGTCGCCGTCCGGGCGATCCAGCGCGTCGCCGAGGAAGCCGCGAAGTCCAAATAGGACGGTTCAGGTGACGAGACCGTGGCGGAAGGCGTAGATGACCGCCTGGACCCGGTCTCGGAGCCCGAGTTTGGCGAGCATGCGCGACACGAACGTCTTGACGGTCTCCTGGCTGATCATGAGGGTGGCGGCGATCTCGCTGTTGGAGAGGCCGTCGGCGATGAGGCGGAGCACCTCCAGTTCCCGGGGAGTCAGCGGACCGCCGTCCGGGTCCTGGTCCTCCGAGGGCCTGATCCGGGCGGCGTATCTGCCCACCAGTTGCCGGGTCACCTCGGGATCCAGCAGCGCCGCGCCGGCGGCCACGGTGCGGATCCCGTGCAGCAGCCGGTCGGGCGGGGTGTCCTTGAGCAGGAACCCGCTCGCACCGGCGCGCAACGCCCGGTAGACGTACTCGTCGAGATTGAACGTGGTCACCACCAGCACCTTGCCGGGCTCGGCCACACCGGCTCCCGCCAGCAGGCGGGTGGCCTCGATACCGTCGAGCACCGGCATGCGGACGTCCATCACCACGACGTCCGGGCGCAACCGGGCGGCGAGGTCGACCGCGGTCCGGCCGTCGCCGCATTCGCCCGCCACCTCGAGATCGGGCTGGGCGCCGATGATGGTCACCAGCCCGGTGCGGACGAGCATCTGGTCGTCGCAGACCAGCACCCGGGTCGGCGCGGTCACGAGGGGTTCCCCGCGGGGATGCGGGCGCGGACGGAGAACCCGCCGTCGCATCGGCGGCCCGCGCTGAATTCGCCGTTCAGGACGTCGATCCGTTCGCGGAGCCCGGCGAGGCCGCGGCCGCTTCCCTCCGGGGGATCCGATGCCGGGCCGGACTCGGCCGTGTCGACGGCGACGGTGATCTCACCGTCGCCGTGCCGCACCAGCACCGAGGTGCGGCTTCCGCGGGCGTGCTTCAGCGCGTTCGTCAGCGCCTCCTGCACGACGCGATAGGCCACGGGACCGGCGTCCCCGGCCGGTTCCACGGGCTCGCCCTGTTCGGAGAACTCCACCGGCTGCCCCGCCCGGCGGGTGCGCTCCACGAGGGTCGGGATCGCTTCGGCGCCGTGGCCGGGGTCGATCACGTCGAGCAGATGACGCAGGTCGGTGATCGCCTGCCGCCCGGTGCCGGCGACGGCGGCCAAGCTCTGATCGAGCGGCGCGTCGGTCAGGTACCGGGCCGCTTCGGCCTGCACGACCATCGCCGTGACGTGGTGGGTCACGACGTCGTGGAGCTCGGCGGCGATACGGGCGCGCTCGGCCGTCCGCGTCTCTTCGGCGACGCGGAGCCGTCGTTCCTCCTCCGCGGCCCGGCTGGACCGCAGCCACGTTCCGATCCCCCACGCCAGCACCAGCGCGAGATAGAAGGTCACGTAGCCCGAGACGGGCTCCGTCCCGCCGAGCGAAGCGAACGCGATCACCGTCGCGAGGTAGACCGCCGAAAACGCGATCGCCGCCTCGCGGCGATGCCGCTCCAGCCGGAGGCCGACTGTCAGCAAGGCGATCGGCAGCGCCGTGCCCGCGACCGAGTGGTAGCCCCCGAACTGGTCGATGGCGAAACCGAGTGACACCAGCGCGAAACAGGCCACCGGCCACCGGGCGCACACCACGAGCGGAACGCACTGAAGGGCGATCCCGGCCACCGCCAAGAGGTCGTACGGGCGGTTCGGCATCCCGCCGAACTGCGTGCCGTGGCTCTGCAGCGCCGGGAGCAGCGATCCGGCGAAGAGGGTCAAGGCGACCGGGAGATACCAGACCGGGCCGAACAGCCGACGCCACTGCTCCGAGACCCGCCGAAGGGAGACCACGACGCGGATCTTATTCCGAACGGGTGAATGGTCCGTATGCCAGCACGGGTTATGCCGACGACGCCATCGTCGTCACCGTCGTGCCGCGTGACGTCGTCCGCGCGCACTGGCCCGGCACCGATGACGGATTCGGCGCGCACGCCCGGCTGACCGGGTTTCCCGGCAGGAGCGCGTGGATCCCGCCGGCTCCGGAACGGGGATGTCGCGAAAGCCACTTTCGGGACATCGGATGTCCCGAAAGTGGCTTTCGCGACGTGCCCGGGCGCCCAAGCCCGGTCGGGCTGCCTCCGTGCGTTTTCTGGCAGACGCGTAACAACTTCCGGCCTCCACACGGCATACCGGAGAGCCGNAACCCTGCTGAGGCCACGGCGGGTTCGCGTGCCCGGTCACGCGAACCCGCCAAAGCACGCTTTTCCCGGTCACGGAACACCTTTCGCGACGACCGTAAGATCTCTGAAAGGGTCGGAACCCACCCTGGGAACACCTCGTCGGATCGCCGATCCAGATCCGCACGAAAGGTGAATCCGATGACCTATCCAGGACTGCCCGAGCAACAGAACACCCAGTCGCCGACCGTCAAACCCGGTGTCGCCATCGGGATCCTGGTCGCGGTGATCGCGCTGGTCGCCTTCTGCGTCACCGCGTTCGCCGCGCCCGGCTTCCTGCTGCGCAAGGGATCCGGGATCTCGCTGCCCGTCCCGCCCACCAGTACGACGACCACCTCTTCACCCACGAGCACCACGGAAAGCCCGAGCAGCACGAGGATCAGCCGTCCGAGCCGCCCTCGGATCACCATCACCAGGCGTCCGGCTCGACCGCCGGAAAAGGGCATTCAGGTGATCGCGGACTTCCTCGCCAAGATCGCCGCCGGGGACAAGCCGTCGGCGATCGCGCTCGCCTGCGAGGCGCAGAAGAGGTTCATGGACGACAAGATCGATTCCCTGCTCCCGCTCGGTTCACGCGTTCAAGTGACGACCACCAGCGGGACGGCCAAGTTCGTCCTTGCCGACGTCGCCGGAGTCGTCAAAGGACGGTCCGCGAGGGGCACCGTGATCGCGGATCGCACGGTGGACGGCGATTTCTGCGTCACGACGTTCAGTATTCGCGCCGCCTGAGGTCAGTCGAGACAGAACTCGTTGCCCTCGATGTCCTGCATCACGATGCAGGACTCGTTCTCCCCGTCGGCGAGCATGACCCGCTCGCAGACCGCGCCGAGCGCCTCCAGACGGATGCGTTCGGACTGGAGGGCGGCGAGCCGCTCCTCCCCCACGAGCCCGGTGCCCGCCCGCACGCAGAGATGCACGCGGTTCTTGACGACCTTGCCCTCGGGGACACGCTGGAAGTACAGCCGCGGGCCGACGCCCGTCGGGTCACTGCAGGCGAAGCCGGCGTCCTGCTGCTCGGACGGCAGCGTGCGGTTGTAGTCGTCCCAGGTGGCGAACCCCTCCGGCGGCGACGGCACGACGTAGCCGAGCACCTCGCACCAGAAACGGGCGAGACGCTCGGGTTTCGCGCAGTCGAACGTGACCTGGACCTGTTTCACCGACACCATCAGACCACCCTAATCGCTGTCGAACGGATCAAACCCGCGGCCCGCAGATCGGCCCAGACCTGCGCTGGGACCTCCGCGGCGAAGGACTCCACGTTGCGTCGCGCCTCTTCGGCGGACCGCATCCCGACCGCGATGCCGGCGACGGCCGGATGCTGGAGCGGAAAGGCCATGGCCGCTTGGGGAAGCGTCACGCCGTGCGCCTCGCACACGTCGGCGATCCGGTTCGCCCGCTCCACGACTTCCGGTGCGGCGGTCTCGTAGTCGAAGTGCGCTCCCTCGGCCGGCCGCGGCACGGCGAGCAGCCCGGAGTTGAAGACCGACGCCGCGATCACCGAGACACCGCGTTCCTCGCACGCGGGCAGGAAGGTGTCGAGCGCGCTGTGATCGAGCAGCGTGTGGCGGCCGGACTGCATGATCACGTCGACATCGGTCTCCTCGACCAACGTGGTCAGCATGGCCGTGTCGTACATGCCGGCGCCGATCGCGCCGGCGATCCCCTCCGAGCGCAGCTCCGCGAGGGCCGGATAGCCGTCGCGCAGCGCGTCGTCGAAGTACTCCTCGGCGTCGTGCAGGTACAGCACGTCGATCCGGTCGAGGCCCATGCGCACCAAGGAATCCTCCACACTGCGCCGGATGCCGTCGCGCGTGAAGTCCCGTACCCGGCGGTGGGCCGCGGGGACGTGGAAGCCCGCCGGATCCATCCTCCCGGCCGGATCCTGGGGTACCAGCAGACGGCCGACCTTCGTCGACAGGACGAACGAATCACGCGGCCGCGAACGCAGGAACTCGCCGATGCGGCGTTCGGAATGCCCGATCCCGTAATGCGGTGACGTGTCGTAGTACCGGATCCCGCCGTCCCACGCCGCGGCCAGCGCTCCCGCCGCGGTCTCGTCGTCCAGTGGCGCGAACAACCCGCCGAGCGGCCCGCCGCCGAAGCCCAGCCGCGTCACCTCGACATCGGTGCGCCCGAGCCGCCTCGTCTCCATAGCCCGCCCCCTTGATCAGGTCGGCGACCACGGTGCCACATCGGGGCCATCCGGTCCCGCGATTTATTCGCCGCCGACGAGCCACTCCGCGCACGAGACGACCTCGAAGCCCCGGCTTGGGAACACCTTGTCGACAAAGAATTCGTGCATCGCCGGATCTCCGTCGGCGCAGCCGTCGCGCAGCACTGTCACGTGGTAGCCGCGGTCCGCCGCGTCGTAGGCCGTCGCGGCCACCATGGCGCTGGTCGCGACTCCGGCGATCGCGACCGTGCCGACGCCACGGGCGCGGAGCACCAGATCGAGATCCGTGCCGGCGAACGCGCCGGCACGGCGTTTCAGCACGACGACGTCCTCGTCGGCGACCGGCAGATCGATCTCCGTCCCGGCCGAACCCTCGTGAAAGGTGTCCCCCGCGTCGTGGAACGACTCGAACAGCGCGTTCCCGGGCGGGAGGTCGGCTCCGTTGCGCCGCAAGGCGAAGTGGACGAACACGACGAGCGCACCGGCCGCCCGCGCACGCGGCAGCACACTCCTGATCGGCGGCAGGACTGTTCCGGTGAACGGGTAATTGCCGGTGATGCCTCGCTGGAGGTCACCGATGATCAGCGCGGTGGTCATGAGCGGAAGTTACCCGATCGTCCGTATACAACCGGCCGCGTGACTGGCTAGCCTCCGCCGGGTGAGGATCAAGAGTGTGCTGCTCGCCGCCTTGGTGACCGCCAGCATCGTGGTTCCCCCGCCCGCCGTCGCCACGGCGGACCCGGCGGCCTGGGCGGCGCCGCTGAGCACGCGCGGCCGCTACATCGTCGACGCGGCGGGTGACCGGTTCAAGCTGAAGGCCGCCAACTGGCACGGCGCGAGCGGCACGTGGACCGGCTCGGGCGACGTGAACGATCCGGCCACGCACCACGCCGGCGAGATCGCCTACCAGACCCCGCTCGGGCTGGACCGGGCCCCGATCGACACGATCATCGACGGGCTGGCGGAGCTGGGCCTCAACAGCGTCCGGCTTCCCTTCTCCAACGCGATGATCCACGACACCAGGCCGGTCCCCGATCTCCCTGCGAACCCGGAGCTGCGCGGCCTCACCCCGTTGCAGGTCTACGACCGCGTCGTCGCGCGGCTGACCGCACGCGGGTTCGCGGTGATCCTCAACAACCACACCACGACCTCCCGCTGGTGCTGTGGTCTCGACGGCAACGAGCGCTGGAACACCGCGCAGACCGAGCAGCAGTGGCAGGACGACTGGCTGTTCATGGCGCGCCGCTACGCCTCGAACAAACGGGTGGCCGGTGCCGATCTCTACAACGAGGTGCGCCGCGACGTCTTCGACGATCCCAACTGGGGCTGGGGAAACGGCACGGACTGGCAGCGCGCGAGCCAGCGGGTGGCCGACCGGATCCTGACCGAGGCCAATCCCGATCTGCTGCTCATCGTCGAGGGCATCAACTGGACCGGCCTGCCCGTGGACGGCCTTCCCCACGGCAGGCCCACGCTGGAGCCCGCCCGCACGCTGTCGCATACGCTCGTGGATTCCGGGAAACTGGTCTACGCCGCACATTTCTACGGGTACACCGGCCCGAATCATTCCGGGGCGACCGGCACCGGCGAGACCCACGATCCGCGCTACCGCGACCTTTCGCCGCAAGAACTGCGTGATGTCCTTTACCGGCAGGCATTCTTCGTCTCGGCGGAGACCGGCAAGCATTACACCGCGCCGCTCTGGATCAGCGAGTTCGGCGAAGGGCGTCACACCACCGACGCGGCCAGCCGAGCCTGGTTCGCGAATTTCGTCGGCTATCTCGCGGAGACCGACACCGACTTCGCCTACTGGCCCGCTGTCGGGTTCCACGAGGGCGACACGGGCAATGGCTGGTCCTTGCTGTCGTGGGACACCGCGGGCCGACGCGCCGATGTGCTTGACGGCACGGACTGGCGTGGCCCCGCATGGCGACGGCTGGTGAGCGCCCCTTCCCGCGCCGGACGGATCCCCGAGGCCGAGCGCTGGTCGATGCTGAACCTCGACTACGCGGATTTCCAGGCCTCGCGCAAGGTTCGCGCGATGACGGACTGGAATCCGGGCGCGCGCAAGGGAGTCTGCCCCGACGGCCAGCGGCTCACCGGTCTTTCCCATACCGGGAACCGGGGGTTGTGCACCGGCGGGCTCGCTGCCCCGGCGGGCTACGCGGTGGTCCGCGACGAGACCTATGTGGACACCGACTGGGCGTCCGGCTACACCAAGGTGCAATGCCCGCCCGAGCACGCCGCGGTCGGCTACAGCGTCACCGGCGCGGCGTTTTCCGCGCTCCTGTGCGGAAAATCGGCCCCTCCGCTCGGCAGGGCCGGCCGGACGGTCTGGTTCGACCGCGGCGACAACCGGCCGTCCGGGAGTCCCGGCGGTGATTTCGCGTCGGGCCGCTACAAGGGCCAATGCGCGCCGGGCGAATTCGTCGCCGGTGTCGCGTACACCGGGCGCGTCGGCTCGAATCGCACTCCTGACGCGCTGCTGTGCCGCGCCTGAGCGCGTTTCAGGCGACGAAGATGCAGAACGGATGCCCCGCCGGGTCCGCGTAGACGCGCAAGGGCTCCACCGGGTCTTCGCTGCGGTCGTACCGGAGCCGCCCGCCGAGTTCGAGGACGCGGGCGTGCTGCGCGTCGAGGTCCTCGACCGAGTCCACGGTCAGGTCCAGATGCAGTTGCTGGGGCACCGGTCCGGGGTCCGGCCAGCTGGCCTCTTCCAGCCGGTCTACCTGCTGGAAGGCGAGCTGCGCCCCGCCGTCCGGGTTGCGCAGGACCAGCCAATCCTTGTCCTCGGTGCCGGGCGGGGGCGTTTCGTCCCCCGGGCGGTAGTCCCACACCAGCAGCCGCCGATAGAACTCCGCCAGCCTACGGACGTCCGTGCCGTCCAGGACCACCTGACGGAACTTCGGACCCGTTTTCCGGTCACCCAAGCCGATCACCCTCCATCACGCCGGTCGAGCACCGCGAGTACCCGTTCACACCAGCGAATATTCTCCTGTTCGAACGCGATCCCGCGCGCGAGGGTCAGATACGGCCCGACGCGGGGCGCGGTGGCGAGGAAATCCGCCTCGGCGGACTCGCCGAGCAGACGCTCACGAAGGCGCTCGAACCGTTTGAGTTTCGTCTCGGCGACGGCCATCCTGTCCGCGACCGCGCGGCGGACGGCCTTGTCGTCGCCTGCCTCGAGGGCCTGGACCTGGACCAGCAGCTCGTCGCGGATCGCGGTCGGCTTCGGCGTCCGGGTGGTGAATTCGGCGAGCTCGGCCGCACCCGCGTCGGTCAAGGAGAAGAGCCGCTTGTTGGGGCGCCGCCGCTGTTCGACGACGCGCGCCGCCACGAGCCCCTGTGACTCCATCTTGTCCAGCTCGCGGTAGAGCTGCTGCGGTGTCGCGGTCCAGAAGTTGGCGACCGACGCGTTGAAGCTCTTCGCCAGGTCGTAGCCCGAGGACTCGCCGTCCAGGAGCGTCGCGAGGATCGCGTTCCGCAGCGCCATGGCGCGATGATAGTACCGAGCGTATTAGTCGCAAAGTTGATTAGACACTTTAGTGGACAGTGGCCTGGTGATCACCTACGCTCGGCGGCATCTACTCAACAAGTTGACTATGAGGAGATCGCCCATGCCCACGTTCCGTGAAGCGGTCGAAGCGAAGGACGCCGCCGCGATCGAGGCGCTGCTCGCCGACGACGTGGTCTTCACCAGCCCGGTCGCGTTCAAGCCCTACCAGGGGAAGGCGATCACCGCGGCGATCCTGCGCGGCGTGCTGCGCGTGTTCGAGGACTTCCGCTACGTCCGCGAAATCCAGGACGGCGCGCACCACGTGTACGAGTTCGAAGCGACCGTCGACGGGCTGGAGATCAACGGCTGCGACATCCTGACCTTCGACGGCGACGGCAAGATCACCGACTTCAAGGTGATGGTCCGGCCGTTGCGGGCGGCCCAGGCGCTCGCGTCGCGGATGGGTGCCCAGTTCGAGGCCATCAAGGCGGACGCGCTCGGCTGAGGCGCCACTTCTCAACTGTCCGCAAGGGACACTTTCGCGTGGTGGCGCCGCGCCCTACCGGTCCGCGAGCCGAGCGTGTCGCGAAAGCCACTTTCGGGACATCAGGCGTCGCGAAAGTGGCTTTCGCGACACGGGCAGCGGCGGCGAGAGGGCGCCGCAGGTCACGACTGCCGCCGCACCATCTCGGCGATCCAGACGGGCGCGAACGGCGAAGTGCAGTTCGGCGGGGTCGGATAGTCCTTGAGCACTTCGAGCCGCTCCCCGATGCCGATCGCCCGCGCGCGGTGCTCCGGGTGGTCGATCCCGATCTGCGCCAGGCAGTGGTTCATCGCCCACTGCAGGCGATCCGGCGCGGTCTTCATCTCCGCTTCGATGACGTCGAGCAGCCGGGCGAGGTCGAGCCCCTCGGGCTTCTTCGCCACGCGTTCGGTGGTCAGGGCCCAGCCGGCGCTCGCGACGACGGGGTCCGGATCGGCGGACCAGGCCAGTCGCAGCTCCTCGGCGTGCGGGTTCTTCTTGACCACGTAGTTCACGAGCCAGTCGTGCACCTTCGGGGTCCGCGCCTCGCGCACCATGCGGTCCAGCTCGTCGCGGTCGAACGCCTTCGGACGGCAGATCAGGAGCGCGAGCAGCTTCGCCGCCGTGTCGTCCGTTTCCCACAGCTCGCGCGCGAGCTCCTGCTGGGTTTTCAGCCGCTTCGCGAGCGCACGCAGCTTGCCGAGGTTCACCCCGTGGTCGTCGCCGTGTTTCTCGTTCACCTGCCGTGCGCGCGGGTCTTCGAGCGCGGCCAGTTCGGCCATCACCTCGGCTGTCGTCATTTCGGCCTCCCGTGGCGCCAGCCTACGAGGCGGAGGGCCTGACGACCTGCCGGACACCGCTCACCCGGCGTGCCGGGCCACGAGGCTGCTACGGTTGACCCGTCGCGGTTCAGACACCAGCCGCCGGGTCCCTCTTCCGGGTCCGGCATGCCCACCGGGCAGCAGCCGGCCCCCCAAAACCGGCAAGGAGTCAACTTGACCGATTACCGCGCTCCCACTTCTTACCCGGCACGCTCGAAGCGAAAATTCGTGTCCTCGCTCGACATCTCGATCACCGCTTCCGCCGAAGACACGGTGGTCACCGTATGCGGTGAAATCGATCTCGGCGTCTCGGACGACCTGCGCCGTGCGCTGGACGAGGAGCTCAGCTTCCAGCCGTCGGCGCTGATCGCGGATCTGTCCGCGGTCAGCTTCTGTGATTCGTCCGGCTTCACCGTCCTCGTCCAGACCCGGGCGAAGGCCGAAGAAGCGGGCGTCCCGTTCATCATGGTCACGCAGGAGCGGGCCCTGCTGCGGCCGATGTCACTGCTCGGCCTCGACGCCGTCTTCACGGTGCACCCGACCCTCGATTCGGCACGGGACGCGCTCACTCGCTGACCAGGTGTCATGATGGGCGGTTGTGACGAGTGACAAGCACTCCGCCTTCCGTATCGGCGGACGCCCCCTGACGGAACGGCTGACCGAAGGCCTGCCGTCGCTCACCAGGACGGTGCTCGCCGAGATCGTCTCCCGCATCCCGGAGTACGGCCTGCTCCCCGCCGAGGAACTCAGCGGCGACATCACGCGGGTGATCGAGCAGAACCTGCGCTCGTTCATCGACACTCTGCGCACCGGGTCCACGCCGACGCGGGAGGAGCTCGGCTTCCTCCGCGAGTCGGCGGCCCGGCGCGCGGAGGAGGGCATCCCGATCGACATCGTGCTCACCGCGTACCACATCGGCATCCAGGTGGTCTGGGCGTCACTGACGCCGGACGCCCGCCCGGACGAGGTCGCCGACGTCCTGGCCGTCAACGCCCTGACCTTGCGCTACCTCGAAGTGGTCACCCCCGCGGTCGGCGCCGGTTATCTCGACGAGCGGCAGACGATGTTCGACGACGAGCGGTCGGCGCGGCATACCGTGCTTTCCGCGCTGCTCGACGGCGACCCCGCGGAGGTCGCGGCGGGACAGGCCGGACTGCGGCTGCCGCCGTGCTACGTCGTCCTCGCGGCGTCGGTCGGGGCGCATCCGGACGAGCTGATCGACGGGGTCGACCCGCTGGTCGCCGGGCGCCGGAAGCTCCGGCGGCTGCGGGTCGAACTGGAACGCCAGATCCGGGGCACCGTCCTGACCTCGCTCACCCCGGAAGGCGGAATCGCCTTACTGCCGCACGAAACCACAGCCGGCGAACTATCCACACGGGACTGGGAGCGGCTGGAACGCGTCCTCGCCGACGTCGCCCGTACCGCGGGCGCGGAGGTCGTCGCCGGGGCCGCCGTGGCGGAACCGGCCGGCGTGCCGGAGGCTGCGAAGCTCGCACAAGACGTGCTCGCCGTCGCGATCGGATCCGGGCGGCCAGCTGGGCTGTACCGGCTCGACGACGTCCTGCTCGAATACCAGCTCTCCCGCCCCGGGCCGGCACTCGACCGGCTGGCGTCCAGGCTGGCGCCACTGGACGGCAACGAAGAACTCCTGCAGACACTGGAGACCTTCCTCCGCCGGGGAGGTCGCCGGCAGACCGCCGCGGCTTTGCACGTCCACCCCAACACGGTCGATTACCGGCTGCGCCGGATCGCCGACCTCACCGGACTGGATCCCACCCGGCTCGAACACGTCGCGCTGGTGAGCGCGGCGCTCGCCGCTCGGGCGACCCGGTTGTGACTCGTCACAGGGTGCGGAGATTGCCACCCTCGTAGAGACCGAGCATCCGGCGGGCAGACCGGCATTCACCAGGGAAGACGAAGAGGCGAGTGTGACTGTCCTCGGCCAGCAACTGCGCACGTTCGAGGACCCCGATACCCGTCGCGCCGAAGAACTCGAGTTCGGACAGGTTGAGGATGAGCGTGGTGCCACTGCCGTGAAGCCGCTGGGAGAGCATGTCCCACAGGCGCGGCGCGGTCCCGAGATCGACCTCGCCGTTCGCCTTGACGACGGCGGTCCCCTTGGTCGGCCTGCTCACGTGCAGCCGGAGACGTCCCCGCGGGTTCTCGAGGGCCCGCCGCTCGGAGGCCACTGAGGAGGCGCGCTTTTCGTCGAACGCGCGGGGGGTCGACAGGGAAGTCATATGTGGAAGTACCCAGGTACGCGGTCCGGCGAAACGGATCGCTTGAAGACAGCCTGGAGCGGGTATCACCACCGCGTCGGAGGTGATGTTCCATGTCCGCTGCACAAAGCGGTACCGGGCCGGTCGTGACCGGTTTCGACGGGTCGCCCGAAGCGCGCCGCGCCGTCCGCTGGGCGGTCGCCGAGGCGAAGACCCGCGACCTCGGCCTGGTCCTGGCCTACTGCACCCGTGACCGGCTTCCGCCGCCCGGCTCGGACCCGGTCGCGGCGCCGTTGAACGAAGCGGTCCCCCAGGCCGCCGACGACGCGGCTGAGGTGGAACCCGCCCGCCGGCAACTCGCTTCGATGGCCGAAGCCCTCAAGCGCTCCGACCCGGGCCTCGACGTGCGCACGGTCGTCCGCGGCGGCACGCCGGAGGAGGTCCTGACCTCGGTCGCGGACGAGGTGGACGCGGCGATGATCGTGCTGGGTGAATCCCACACCGGGTTGTTCACCAGGGCGGTCCTCGGTTCGACCGAAGCGGGCGTGACCAAGAACGCCGGACGGCCCGTCGTGGTCGTGCGCGGCGAAGAGCCTCCGCCGGGCGGACCGGTGATCCTCGGTACCGACGGCTCCGAGCAGAGCGCGCAGGCGGCGGGGTTCGCGTTCGATTTCGCGGCCCGGCACGGGCTCACCGTGCACGCGGTGCACGTCGCGCGGATGCCGATCTGGGGGCCGGCGAGCGAGCCCCTGCTCGGCGGTCCGGTACTGGATCCCGCACCCGGCCTCCCCCAGGAGGTCGCCGACGAACTCGTCGCCCGGCAGCTCGAACCCTGGCGGGAGCGCTATCCGGACGTCGCCGTGGAGATGGTGCACGGGGTGGGCCCGGCCGCGCAGGCGTTGACCGTGCAGTCCAGTGAAGCCGCGCTGCTGGTGCTGGGCCGGAGCGATCACGGCGATCTGCGACGCCTGCTGCTGGGTTCGGTCAGTGACGACGCGCTGCACCACGCGCACTGTCCGGTGGCGGTGGTCCGCGCTCAACCGGTCAGCTGAGCACGGAGCCTCACGAAGAGGCGAGCTCTCCGAGTGTTCGCTGGGAAACGCGCAGTTCGGCGGCCATCAAAAGGCCGCCGGTACGAGCCTGCGCGAGCGCGTAACCGACCTCGGAGACCTTGGCCCATGCCTCGGCCGGCGTCTCCCCCGCGCCCACCTCGCCGGCCAGCAGGCTGGCTTCGAGTTGCTTCTGCAGGCCCGGCAGGACATTGGCGAGGTCGTCGGTGAGCCGCTGCAACGCCCCGATGGTGCGGCAGAGGTCCGCGGGCGAGGCGGGCTCGTCGTCCCGCAGCCTGGTGTACAGGTGGCGAACGACCGACCCGGCCTGTGCGGCCAGCAGGTACGGCGGCTCCTCCGGCTTCGGTGTCATGCCGTGAAATACCCCGTCCACGACCTGCGAAAACAAGTTTGTGCCGAGAGTGCCGGGGGTATCAGCGGTTGTGAACAAGGACGTACTCACCTTCGGGGTCGAGGAAGAGTTCTTCGTGGTGGACCGGGCCGGTCACCTCGCCCCGGCGGGCGACGCCGTCGTGGACGCCGCGGACGACGACGAGGAGCAGGGCGAACTCCAGCAGGAGCTCACCCTCTCCCAGGCCGAATCGGCCACCGGTATCTGCACGACCCATGACGAGGCCGAGCGGCAGCTGACGACGATGCGGGCGGAACTGGCCCAGGCCGCCGCCCGGCGGGGCTGCCGTCTGCTGCCCAGCGGGAGCGCACCGCTCGCCGAGACGGCCTTGCCCGCCATCACCCCGAATCCGCGCTACGAGCGGATGTCCGAACATTTCGGGGCGACCGCCCGGACGTCGCACACCTGCGGCTGTCACGTCCACATCGCCGTCCCCGACCGGGAAACCGGGATCCGGGTGATCAACCACGTCCGGCCCTTCCTGCCCGCGCTGCTGACGGTGACCGCCAATTCCGCGATCTGCGACGGGTACGACACCGGGTACGCCAGCTGGCGCTACCAGCAGTGGAACCGCTGGCCGTCGGCCGGGTCACCGCCGCTGTTCACCTCGCTGGACCACTACGAAAGCATCGTCGACGCCTGGCTCCGGGCGGGCGCCATCCTCGATCGCGCGATGGTCTACTGGGACGTGCGGCTTTCCGAGAAGCAGCCGACGGTGGAGTTCCGGCTCGGCGACGTCGCGGCCACCGCCGGTGAAGCGGTTCTGTTCGGGGTGCTGATCCGGGGGCTGGTCGGCACGATCCTCGCGACGGAGGAGGATCCCTCCCCGCTGTCCAACGAGGTCCTGCGGGCGCAGATCTGGCGTGCGTCACGGGAGGGGATTTCCGGCCGCTGCCCGCATTTCCGGACCGGCGACCTCGCCCCGGCGAGCGAGGTGCTCGACGACGTCGTCACCTTCGCGGCCGGTGCCCTCGAAGAGACGGGCGACCTCGATCTCGTCCGCGACGGCTGCGACCGGCTCACCGCCGAAGGCAGCGGGGCGGACCGGCAACGGGCCCGGTTCGAGAAGCGGCGACGCGCGGAAGACGTCGTGGACCTCTTGGCGGTCCAGCCAACGCCGTTCTCGAAGGCGTAACTCGCGTGATTGGAGCCGTAACTCGCGTGCTTGGAGGCGTAACTCGCGAGTTACGCCTCCAAGCACGCGA
>NZ_JBSZHF010000001.1:3624751-3673059 GCF_054166285.1 Amycolatopsis sp. TRM77291
TAACTCGCGTGCTTGGAGGCGTAACTCGCGAGTTACGCCTCCAAGCACGCGAGTTACGCCTTCAAGCACGCGAGTTACGGCGTCAGGTCCGGCCCAGCTCGGGCGGACGGCGCAACGGGCCCCAGTCCGCGTCGGAGCGAGCCCTGTCGCGCAACAGATCGCGGGCTTCGTCGAGGACCTCGGTCGAGATCCTTCCGACGGGTTCGGGGTCGGTGAGCAGCGGCTCGTTGTCCGGACCCGAGCCCACGATCCGGCCCGCCAGTACCCAGGGCTTGGTCTCGCGGCGGCGTTCGTGCCGGAGGTGGCAGTAGTCGTACAGCCGCCTGGCCAGCCAGAGTTCGAGCGGCTGATCCCGCCACCAGGGTTCGGGATCGAGCGGATTCACCGAAAGGCCGGGCAGTTCCGTGCCGGTGAGTTCGTCCAGGCTCGTCCCGGGACGGTGCTCGGGAGTCGGCGCCCACCGCACGTACAGGCCCTTCCGGCGCCGGACCAGCGCGGCGAGCTCCCCCAGTGATTCCAGCTGTTGCATCGAGCGCTCCTGTGCGACGGATGGACACGGTGACCGGCGCGCCGGCGTCCCTGCCCCGCCGGGGTTGCCCACGCCGGTCCACCTCACGGCCGGCGGACGTACAACCTCGCTGCACCGGCCGTTGACCTCCGGTTACCCGCTCTTCACGCGGCTACACCACTTTCACGAGCGCCCGGTCCACGAGATGCGCGATCTCCTCCAGCGCCAGCTTCGCTTCCGGGATCGAGGCCAGCATCCACGCGTGGATCATGCCCTCGTACTCGTGGTAGCTCAAGGGCACTCCCTGCTCGGTGCACAGCGTGTGGAGCCGCCGGGCGTCGGAGAGGAGGACGTCCTTGGTTCCGATGTAGACCGTCAGCGCCCCGAGTCCGGAAAGGTCGCCTGACAACGGCGTGAGCCGCGGATCGGTACGCGGCAGCTGTCCACTGTAGAGCCTGGCCGCCTCGTTCAGACCGGTGAGCGCGAGGTACGGGTCACGCTCGTCCAGCGCGGGTTGCGCCGGATGGCTCATCGTCAGGTCCAGCCACGGCGACAACAGGACGGTCTCCTTGGGCACCGGCCTTCCTTCGTCCCGTAACGCCTTGGTGAGCGCCAGCGCGATCCCGGCGCCGGCGGAATCCCCCATCACGATCTGTTCCTCCGGATCGGCACCCGCGGAGAACTCGTCGTAGGCACGGCGGACGAACGCGGTGGTCTCCGGGCACTGGTGGTCCGGCGCGAGCGGATAGATCGGCACGGTGACCGAGCAGCCGGTGCGGTCGATCAGCCGCCCGAAGAACCGCCAGTGGTCGTGCTGGATCTGGTGCACGTACGCACCGCCGTGGAAATACAGCACCTTCTTGCCGTCCCCACCGCCGCGCGGGCGGATCGAGTAGCACGGCCGTCCGTCCACTTCGGACCGGCTGACGTCGAACCGGCGCCTGATCGAGCGGATCGGCCCGCGATCTCCCTTCGCCTGGCTGTTTTCGATGCTCCGGCGGAACCGGTCGAGGTCGGCGTAGGTGCGCTTCCGGTTGGTAAGACGCAGCCACGCGAGCAGCGCCGTCGCCGGAAGGCTCGTCTTAGACCAGATCACGGGGTACCGTCCGATGCCAGTTGCGGGAGAACGTCCTTCGCTCGCCTTCGTAGGCGTCGAGCTGCGCGTCGATGACGAACTCGGTGGGAGTGCAGGAAACCCGGGTGCGGGTCTCGGATCGCGCTTCCCAGTCACCGCGGGCGAACTTCATCGACCAGGACGTCTCCGCCACCGGGGAACAGAAGTCGTCGGCCACCCACGAGTAGCGCTCGAAGACGTTCCTGGTGACGTCCAGATCGATGTCGTCGAACCGGACCTTGCCCTCGTTCTTGACGATGTCGAGCGCGGACCGGTAGTCGATCAGGTCACGCGAGACGGTCCAGCGCTGTTCGCCCGGCTCGATCTGGGTCGCGGGCAACGGTTCCGTCCCTTCGGGTTCCTCGAACGGGCGCGCCGGGACCTCGTCGGCTTCCGCCATCGGACGCACCGGCAGCGTGACCGAACTGCGTCCCGTGTGGACGGTCACCATCGCCGGTTCCGGCGGCGGCCACGCCAGCGGCCAGTACGACGACGAGAGCGACAGCCGGATGCGGTGCCCGGCGGGGAACGCCTGCGCGACGGCGTTGAGTTCGACGCGCACCCGGTACCGCTTGCCCGGTTCGAGCGGCTCCGGTTCGTCGTGCCCGTCCCGGTGGGTCAGGTTCAGCAGCCCGTAGGTCACCCGGGTGGCCCTGCCGTCGGGCGCGACGTCGGACAGCCGGACGGCGACCTGCGCCACCGGCTTGTCCGCGGAGACCTCCAGATCCACCACCGGCGAACCGAGGATCTCGCACGGCTCGGTGAGCGCGTCGGTATCGAAGACGAGCGAGCCGCCGTCCTCTTCCCGCTGGTCGTACGGCAGATCCGGCGGAGCGCTGTAGGAAGCCCACTTCCCGGCGAACTGGCCGACCGAAAGCGGCGACTCCACCGACAGGTCCTCCTCCGGGACGTCCTCACCCGGCCGGGCGATCCGGTGCCGCGTGAGCCGGTGCTCGGACGGGCGCACATGCGGCGAAGGCCAGGACGGCTCGCCCACCCAGCGGCCGGGGCGGTCCTCGTACGAGGTCGACGGTGGCACGCTGTCCTGCATCCAGGTCTGGAGCATCGGCCCGTCCATGACGCCGTTCTCGACATCCTTCAGCCAGTGGTCCCACCAGCGGACCAGCTCCTGCAGATAGCCGATGGCGGGGCCGGGCCGCCCGAGATGCGGATACTTGTGGGACCACGGGCCGATCAGCCCGCGCCGCGGCACGTCGAGATTGGCCAGCAGCCGCGAGACCGCGTTCGAGTAGCCGTCCGCCCAGCCGCTGGAGGCGAGGACCGGTACCTGGACGTCGCTGTAGTTCTCGCAGACCGACGCGTGCCGCCAGTAGTCGTCCCGGCGCTGGTGGCTCAGCCATTCACCGGCCCAGAGGCTGCAGTTCTCCAGGCGTTCGTGCCACAGCTCGCGCCACCGTTCACCCGCCAGCGCGGGGTCGGGCGGCAACGTGGCGTAGGCGAACATCGTGGAGGCTTCGGCGACGTTGTCCGAGAGCAGGCAACCACCCATGTAGTGCATGTCGTCGGAGTAGCGATCGTCGGTGAACGACGAGATCGCGATCGCGGTCAGGCTCGGCGGTTTGCGCGCCGCCACCTGCAACGCGGCGAACCCGCCCCACGAGATCCCCATCATGCCGGTCCGGCCGGAGCACCACGGCTGCGCGGCGATCCACTCCAGGACGTCCTCGGCGTCGAGCTGCTCCCGTTCGAGGTACTCGTCGGTGAGAATCCCCTCCGACTCCCCCGAACCACGGATGTCGACGCGGACACAGGCGTAGCCGTGCCCGGCGAGGTACGGGTGGTGCACGGAGTCCCGCACCGAGGTCAGGTCGCGGTGGCGGTACGGGATGTACTCCAGGATCGCGGGGACCGGCTCACCGTCCGAAGCGACCGGGCGCCAGATCCGGGCCGACAGCCGGACACCGTCGGACACCGGGATCCAGACATGGTCCTCCTCGGTGATCTCGTACGGCAGCGAGGCCACCGTCCGCATGGGCTATCCCTCCTCGAAGTCGAACCGCAGCGCCTCGACGCACCGGCGGTATTTGCTCTCCATCTCCCGTTCGGTCTGGGCCGCGACGAAGATGTGCGCGAGCTCGTAGCTGTAACTGTCCTGTTCGGGCAGGTCGGAGAGCCGGATCCCCTTTTCGGCCACCGGCTCGATCTTCACCCCGGGGATCTCCGCCTCCAGGTCCGCGATCTCGCCGCGGGTGGGCACCCGGGTGACCAGCCCGTCGCGGAAGCGGCGGTAGTACCACTTGCCCGCGATCCGGTAGTCGCCGCGGTTCCGCCGCGTCCGGGGATCCTGCCCGAGGCCCAGCTGGACCATGATCTGGTGGTTCGCCACCCCGTCGACGTATTCGAACAGCTCCGCGTGGGACTGCGAATGCCGCGGGTTGATCTCCAGCAGGCAGGCCTGCCCGGATTCGGGGTGACAGAAGAACTCGATGCTGAACGTGGCGTTGTCGAAGCCGATCTGCTCCATCACGCGGACGGAGATCTCCTTCATCCGCTCGACGGCGTCCTCGGGCAGCTGCGACGGGTACTGGTGCCGCTGGAACGACGCGGTGTCGGGGTAGTTGATCGAATCGAGCACACCGTAGACCGTGACCTGTCCTTTGTAGACATAGCCTTCGGTCGCGGCCTGCACGCCGTTGAGCTCGCCTTCCGCGAGGCACGCGGCTCCCCCGGCGGCGGCCACCTCGGCCGGGAGGTCGACCGTGGCGAGGACCCGCTCGAAGGGCTTCCCGACCCTGTCCACACCCGCCCGGATCTCGGCGACGGCCTTGTCGAACTCGTCCTCGTCACCGACGTGGAAGGCCAGCTCCGACGAGAACGACTTCACCGGCTTGAGCCACATGGGGTAGTCGACGCCCTCAGGCGGACGGGGGTCGTCCTCGTCCAGGTCGACGATGCCGAACGCCGGCACCTCGTCGATCACCTTCGACTGTTCGAGCCTGCTCCAGTACTTGTGCTCGCATTTCAGCACGGCCTCCAGCGAAACACCGGGAAGACCGTACTTCTCGCACAGCATGGCCACCATCGTCGAAGACGGGAAGTCCCAGTAGCTGACGATGGCGTCGATCGAGCCGTCGAAGGCGTCCAGCTGTGACTCGGCCTTCTCCACGAGTTCCACGATCGGGATCTCGCCGTGCTGGAGTTCCTCGGGCGACAGCAAGGCGTGGAAGCGATACCGGTCGGCGCCGGGAATTCGTCTCAGCACCTCTTCATTGCTGTCGTCGAGACCGATGACGAAGATGTTCTTTTCCTCTGGGGACGTGGAGGATGTGGTCATAGGCAAGTGCTACCCGCTCCGAAGTTCCGGAAAACCCTGGTTTGCCCCTGTCGCCGCCCGGGAATCCGGCCGTCATGACGGAGTTGCCCGGAACGCGTTCACTGTGGCTCGACACCGCTCCCGCTCCCGACCGCACCGGGACGCCGCTGCCGGCGGAGGTCGACGTCGCCGTGCTCGGTGGCGGTATCGCCGGGCTCACGACGGCGTACCGGCTGGCGAGGGCGGGCCGTTCGGTCCTGGTGCTGGAGGCGGGCCGCCTCGCGGCGGGGGTTTCCGGCCATACGACCGCGAAGATCAGCACCCAGCACGGGCTCAAGTACGCCACGCTGGCCAAGACCAAGGGTTCCGAAGCCGCCGCGACGTACGCGTACACGCAGGCGGCCGCGCTGGACTGGATCGCCGCGGCCACGGCCGAACTCGGCATCGACTGCGGTTTCACCCGTGCCGACAGTTTCGTCTACACCACCCACCCCGGGACGATCGAAAGCCTCGAACGTGAGGCGGAAGCGGCCGCCGAGGCCGGGCTCCCGGCCTCCTACGTCACCGAGGTCGACCTCGACGTGCCCGCTCTCGGCGCGGTGAAGTTCGCCTCACAGGCGCACTTCCACCCTCGTCGCTGGCTGCTCGCGCTGGCGGACGAGATCGAACGCGCGGGCGGGACGATCGTCGAAGGTGTGCGGGCGGAAGGTGTCGACGAACTCGGCGGCGTCAAGGTGCGCACCAGCTCCGGCGAGGTACGGGCGGGTGAGGTCGTGGTGGCGACCCACTACCCCGTTTTCGACCGCGGCCTGTTCTTCGCCCGGCTCGACCCGGTGCGCGACCTGGTCGTCGCCGGCCCGGTCGAAGGCAACCGCCCGCCGGAGGGGATGTACCTGGACGCCGACACCCACCACTCCGTGCGGAGCTACCTCAAGGACGGCGTCCCCTACGCGGTCGTGGGCGGCGAGCATTACCGTGTCGGCGACTCCGTCGACGTCGAGAGCCGCTACGAACGACTGGCGAGCTGGGCGGGCGAGCACGCGGCCGTGCACCGGGTCACCCACCGGTGGTCCGCGCATGACCTGTCCACTCTGGACTCGGTTCCGTACGTCGGGCGTTATCACCCGGCGAGCCGCCACCTCTGGGTCGCCACCGGCTTCGGCCAGTGGGGCATGACCGGCGGCACCGCGGCCGGGCTCCTGCTCGCGGATCTCCTCACCGGACGCGACAACCCGTCCGCGGGGCTGTACGACCCGAACCGTTTCGACCTCCGGTCCGCGATCTCGTCCGTCGAGAACAACGCCACGGTGGCGAAGTTCCTGGTCGGCGACCATCTCAGCGCGCTGCGCAAACCCGCGTCCGTGGACGAGATCCTGCCCGGCGAGGCGAAGGTGACCCGTGACGGTGGCGAACTCGTCGCCGCCTACCGCGATCCGGGCGGCGAACTGCACGCCGTCGGTGCCCACTGCACCCATCTGGGTTGCCTCGTGGCGTTCAACAACGCGGAGAAGACCTGGGACTGCCCTTGCCACGGTTCGCGGTTCGGTCTGGACGGGTCGGTGATCCAGGGGCCGGCCGTCCGCGCGCTGCCGAAGAAGCGGGAGCGGTGATGACCGGTATCGGTATCGAAGAGGAGTTCCTGCTGGTCGATCCCAGGACCGGGGTGAGCTGCCCCCGGGCAGAGGCGGTGCTCGAACGGCACCGGATCTGCTGCCCGCTGCCGGACGGCGCCGCGGTCCACCGCGAACTGCGGCCGACCCAGATCGAGGCCGCCACCGGCGTCTGCGAAACCGCCGACGAGCTGTACGAACACCTGACCGCCGGGCGCCGGACGCTCGCCGAAGCCGCCGCGGGCGAGGATTGCGCCATCCTCGCCTCCGGCACTCCCCCGCGTCCCTCACCCGACCGCGACTACGGCGCCGACGACAGGTTCGGCAAGGTCGACGCGCTCTACGCGGGCGTGGTCAAGGCGTACGAAGCCTGCGGATGCCACGTGCACGTCGGCGTTCCGGACCGGGAGACCGCGGTCGCCGTCGTCAACCACCTGGGTGAATGGCTGCCCACCTTGCTGACCCTGTCGGGCAACTCGCCCTTCGAGGGCGGTCGCGACACCGGATACGAGAGCTGGCGGATGGTCGAGCAGAGCCGGTTCCCCGGTTCGGGCATCGCACCGTACTTCGCCGACGCCGCCGCCTACGAGGAGCAGGTCGGACGGCTCGTCGACTGTGGTGTCCTGGTGGACGAGCACCAGACGTTCTGGCTCGCGAGGCCGTCCGCGCGGTGGCCCACGGTCGAGGTCCGCGCCGCCGACACCGCCTCCACTGTCGACGAAGCCGTCCTTCAGGGCCTGCTGACCCGCGCGCTGGTACGCACGGCCCTCACCGATCTGGACCGCGGAGTGGAGGCCACGCCGCTGGATCCGCAGATCGCCGCCGCCGCGGTGTGGTCGGCCGCGCGTCACGGCCTTTCGGGACCGGCCGTCGATCCGGCGGCGGGGAAGCCGGTCCCCGTGGGCGACCGGGTCGCCACGTTGCTGGCGCACACCAAGGAGGCGCTGGAGGAAACCGGCGACGCGGAACTCGTCCGCACCCTTCTCGGGCAGCTGGAACGGGAGGGCACCGGCGCCGAACGGCAGCGCCGGGCCGCCGCCGACGGCGAGGTCGCCGTGTTGCGGATGCTGACCGAAGAGACGGTTCCGCACGCCTAGATCGGGTACTCCCGGGGCATGACGACGATCGACCGTGAGGTGGCCGCGAGGCTGCCCGAAATCCGCGGCCCGCTCTCGGCCGCCGTGGTGGACACCCTGGCGGGCGGCCGCCGCGACGACTTCGACCTCGAGGCGGCGGCCGACGCCGACCCGTTCGGGGAAGACCTGCAACTGGCGCTGTACGTCTGTTACGAGCTGCACTACCAGGGCTTCGACGACGTCGACCCCGAGTGGGAATGGGACTCCCGCCTGCTCGGTTTCCGGTCCGTTCTGGAGCGCGCGTTCCTCGACGGGATCCGCGCCGCCGTACCCGGCGGGGACGACGTCGCCGGGCTGCTGGACGAGTTGCTCGTCGAACCGGTCGACGGTGGCGGGGTCTCCCACTTCCTGCGTGACGAGGGCGAATGGTGGCACGTCGAGGAGTACTTCGCGCACCGGTCGATCTACCACCTCAAGGAGGCAGATCCCCACGCGTGGGTGATCCCGCGGCTGCGGGGCAGGGCCAAGGCGGCGCTGGTCGCGGTGGAATTCGACGAGTTCGGCGGCGGGCGGGCCGACCAGGCGCATTCCCGCCTGTTCGCGGATCTGCTCACCGCGGCGGGCCTGTCCTCCGGTTACCTCGCCTACCTCGATCACGTCCCCGCGCACATGCTCGCGACGGTGAACATGATGTCGCTGTTCGGGCTGCACCGGAGCCTGCGTGGCGCGCTCGTCGGGCACTTCGCCGCCGCCGAGATCACCACCGCGCCCGCCGCCAGGCGCATGGACCAGGCGCTGGAACGCCTCGGCGGGCCCGCCGAATGCCGGTACTTCTACACCGAGCACATCGAGGCCGACGCGGTGCACGAACAGGTCCTGCGCCACGACGTGGTCGGAGATCTGCTGGAGCGGGAACCTGGCCTGGCGGCGGACATCGCGCTGGGCATCCAGGCCACCGACCTGCTGGAGGGCCGGCTGACCGAGCACCTGCTGGGTGCCTGGTCGGCCGGCGAGAGCTCACTCCTGCGGCCGTTGCACCCCTTGGCGTGAACGGCGGCGGTGACTGGTGTCGCAGAACGGGTAGCGCTTGCTGCGGCGACAGGCGCAAAGGGCGACCACGAAGCGATCCGAGGTCACCGTCTCGCCGTCTTCGGTGACGATCTCGACCGGCCCCTCCACCAGGAGGGGCCCGCCGGGTTCGATCCGGACCCTGGTCTCACGGCCGGTCGGCACGGATCACCACCAGTTCCTCGTGCCGCTGCCCGGCGACGATCAGGCCCGCCGCTTCGAGGAAGGCCGCCCGTGCCCGCATGACGGGCCCGAAGGGGATCGACCGGGTGGCGACCACCGAAGGCGTCAATCCCGCGGCTCGCAGCTGCTCCAGCGACTTGCCGGGGCCCGCGACCGCGGAGTGCACCATCATCAGGTAGCCACCCGGCGCCACCAGGGACGACGCCCCGGCGCACACCTGGTCGAGCACGATCCGGCCGTCCGGCCCGGCGTCCCACGCCCGGGCGGCCCCGGCCGCCGGTACCGGGGACGGCACGTACGGCGGGTTCGCCAGCACGACGTCGAACGGCCCGCCGCGTGCCGCTTCGGGCAGGCCGCCACGAAGCGGCCGCACCGGGAGCCGGCGCACCCGCGAATTGACCCACACCGCGGCCAGCGCCCGCCGCGAGATGTCGGCCGCCGTGACCGATCCCGCGCCGTGCGCCGCGGCCGCCAGAGCGAGGGCGCCGGTCCCGGTGCAGAGGTCGAGAACTCTCGCCCCGGCGGGCATCCCCGACTTGCTCAACTCGCTCGCCAGCATCCAGGTGTCGTGTTGCGGGCGGTACACCCCCGGCGGACGCAGCAGCCGGGGGCGCGCCGGGGTGAGTGGAATCGCTGCTGCGTTGGAGATCGCGGTCATGTCCCCTCCGGATTCGCCGATGTTGCTCCCGGCTACCCCGGTCGTGCGGTGCCAAACGTCCACAATGGCCGCGATCCGAGGGTTGGAGGCGCCCGGAAGGGGGTAGCCGCAGGGACAAACGACCGAAGGAGGCCCAAATGGAGAAGAAGGCCGACCCCGGCGAGAAACGAGACGAGGAAGAACGCGAAGAGGTCCGCGGGGAGCAGGGCACCTCGTCCGGTGATCCCCACGACGACACCGACCCGCAATCCGGCTGAGCCGGGGCGCAGGACTCCCCCGGCCCACCCGGCCGGGGGAGTTTCGCGGCGTCTCCACGGGGTATCCGACGGGCTTCTGGCGAAACGGGAGGCTTTTCCGATGAATCTGCGTACGACAGGCTTCCTCCTGCGACCGGTGGTGCTGGTCATCGCACTGGTCCATCTCGTCCTGGGGGTGCTCGGCTTCTTCTTCCTCCCCGAGGCGAACCAGGCGGGCGCGAACACGCTGTGGATCTTCAGCGCGACCGGGATGCTCGACGTCATCCGCACCGTGCTCGGAGCGCTCGGCGTGATCGCGTTCTTCAAACCGTCCGCGATCCCGGCCTACTGCTGGCTGGCTTTCGTGGCTTTTGCCGGGCTGACCGCGTTCGGTGTCCTCTCGGCAGGTACCGACGTGTCCGGTGACGCGGTCAACTTCAGCTGGGCCGACAACGTCCTCCACGCGCTGACCTCGCTCGCGGCCCTCGTGATCGGTATCGCGGCCACCAGGGTTTCCCGGCGGAAGCAAAGTAAGACAACGGAAAACGTTTAGTCCGTCCACAACGGGCAACCTGGCGGGTATGACGAAAACGGCCCCGCTCCGGATCCTCCTGTGGCACGTTCACGGATCCTGGACCGAATCCTTCGTGCAGGGCGGCCATCGCTATCACTTGCCGCTGCTCGCCGAAGGCGGGCCTTGGGGACGCGGTCTCAGCGGCCGTGACTGGCCCTCCGCCGAGGAGACCCCGGTCGACGAGCTGAAAGACCTCGACTTCGACGTCGTCGTTCTCCAGCGACCCGAAGAGATCCACCTGGCGGCGCGCTGGCTGCACCGCCGTCCCGGCAAGGAAATCCCCGCTGTCTACGTCGAGCACAACACGCCCCGGGAGCACGCGGCCACCACCCGGCACCCGCTGGCCGACCGGGACGACATCCCGCTGGCCCACGTGACGCACTTCAACGAACTGATGTGGGACTCCGGACTCGCGCCAACGGTGGTCGTCCCGCACGGGATCCCCGATCCGGGTGAGCGCTACACGGGGGAACTCCCCCACGGCGCCGCCCTGATCAACGAACCGGTGAGGCGCGGGCGGATCACCGGAACCGATCTGCTGCCCGCGTTCGCGGAGATCGCGCCGGTCGACGTGTTCGGGATCGGCAGCGAAGAACTCGAAGGCCGTCATCCCGCAGTGCGTCCGGGGGGCGACCTGCGCAGCCGGGAACTCCACACCGAGGCCGCCCGGCGCCGCGTCTACCTGCACACCGCCCGGTGGACGTCGCTGGGGCTGTCGCTGCTCGAAGCGATGCACCTCGGCATGCCGGTCGTCGCGCTGGCGACCACCGAAGCCGTTCTCGCGGTCCCGCCCGACGCCGGTGCCGTCTCGACGGACATCGACGTACTCGCGCGGGCCTACCGCGAATTGATCCATGAACCCGATTTCGCCGTCTTGGCAGGGAAATCCGCTCGCGAGTTCGCCTTGAGCCATTACGGGCTCGACGCGTTCCTCGCCCGCTGGGACGCCCTGCTGACCGAGGTGACCGTTTGACCACGCCGATCGCGGCGGGAAGGAGTCCGATGAGGATCGCGATGGTTTCCGAACACGCCAGCCCGCTCGCCGCGCTCGGCGGCGTGGACGCCGGTGGCCAGAACGTCCACGTCGCCGAGCTCTCCGCCGCGCTGAGCAGGCAGGGCCACGACGTCACCGTCTACACACGCCGCGAGAACCGGCGCGTCGCCGCGACGGTCGAGACGCCGGACGGCTACCGCGTCGTCCATGTCCCGGCGGGCCCGGCGAAGAAGCTGCCGAAGGACGAACTGCTGCCGCATATGGGAGAGTTCGGGCGGGTGCTGCGCTCCCGCTGGGCCAAGGACCGGCCGGACGTCGTCCACGCGCATTTCTGGATGTCCGGCCTGGCTTCGATCCTCGCGGCGAAGGATCTCGGCATCCCGGTGACCCAGACCTTTCACGCACTGGGCGTGGTGAAACGGCGCTATCAGGGCAAAAAGGACACGAGCCCGCCCGAACGGATCCGGCTCGAACGGATGATCGCCAAACAGGCCGACCGGGTGATCGCGACCTGTTCGGACGAGGTCTTCGAACTCGTGCGAATGGGCCTGCCGCGCTCACGCGCGTCCGTCGTCCCTTGTGGAGTGGACCTGACCGAGTTCACCCCGGACGTTGAGACGGCTCCCCGCACGGCCCGGCACCGGATCGTCAGCGTCGGCAGGCTGGTGCCACGCAAGGGTTTCGACCTCGCCATCGCCGCGCTGCCCTCGCTCCCGGACACGGAACTGGTCATCGCCGGAGGCCCGGACTCGGGTCCGCTCGCCGGGGCGCCGGAAGTGCGGCGGCTCCAGGCGATCGCCGACCGGGCCGGCGTCGCCGACCGCGTACGCCTGCCGGGCCTGGTGTCCCGTGAGAACATGCCCGCGCTCCTGCGCTCCGCCGACGCGGTGGTGTGCACGCCTTGGTACGAACCGTTCGGCATCGTGCCGCTGGAGGCGATGGCGTGCGGTGTCCCGGTCGTGGCGACCGCCGTGGGCGGGCTGACCGACACCGTCGTCGACGGCGTCACGGGTTTGCTGGTCCCGCCTCGTAGCCCGAAGGACCTGGCGGCGGCGCTGCGGCGGCTCCTCGGCGACGCTTCGGCGCGCGAGTCGTTCGGGATCGCGGGGACCGACCGGGTTCGGGCACGGTACTCGTGGGACCGGGTGGCGGCGGACACTTTGCGCGCTTACGGGCGCGTTTCGAGCGGGGAGACGGAAGTGGCGACTGCCGCTTCGCCTTCTTGAGCGGCCTCCCCGCCTGATACGCGCTGGGTCGCGCATGTCGCGAAAGCCACTTTCGGGACATCAGGTGTCCCGAACGCGAAAGCCACTTTCGGGACATCAGGTGTCCCGAAAGTGGCTTTCGCGACATCGCCCGACCTACCCGCCCCACCGACGTTGCGAAAGTGGCTTTCGCGACACCCGCGGCGAGGTGTGGAAATAGAGACATTGAACGTCCCTACTTCCACACCCCCACCACGCTGGGTCACTAAGCCCGATCCGGCGCGCAAGTCGCGCCCGGCCTGCCCTCGATCCACCTACCCACCGACGGTGCGAAGGAGAACCCGCTCACCCCACGTACCGTCGCGCGACCGAGTTCCGCTGCGACTCCTCCAGCAGCACCAGCCCCCGCTCCACCCCGGCCGGCACCACCGCGCGCTCCCGCAGTACCCACGGGATCCCCCGCACCGCCTCCGCCACCGCCGCGAACGTCGCCCGGTCGAAGGGCGCCGAGCGCAGCACCGCGACCATCCGGCGCGCGATGCTCCCGAGCGGACGGCGCAGCCACAACGTCCACAGCGTGTTGCGGATGCCGAGCTGACGCCGCCGCCGCGGGTCGCGAACGGCCGAGGGGGCGTGGTGGATCACCATCTCCTCGTCCCAGCACATCCACCAGCCCTTGGCCGCGAGGTCGAGGGCGAACAGTTCTTCCTCTCCCCCGAGCCACATCCGGTCGGAGAAGCCGCCGACGTCGTGGAACGCGCGCACGCGGACGGCCGACAGGCCCGCCATGACGCCCAGCAGCGCCGGGCCGGGCAGCCAGTCCGGGCCGGGGACCGGGGAGTGCCGCAGTTCCGGGGTGATCGGATCCTCGGTCAGCGCCGGCTCCACCAGGCACCGTCCGGTCACCACACCCAGGCCGGGGTGGGCGTCGAGCTGCTCGGCGGCGCGCCGCAGCGATCCCGGCTGCCACCGGGTGTCGTCGTCGCAGAACGCCACATACGGCGTCTCCACCTCACGGACGGCGAGATTACGCGCGACGGCGCCGAGGTTCCGCGGCGAGCGGATCACCCGGATCGACGGGAACCGTTCCTCGACCGCGTCCGCCGTGCCGTCACCGGAAGCGTTGTCCACCACCACGATCGGCGCCGCGTCGGGCAGCGCCGTCATCGAGTCGAGGGTTTCCAGCAGTTGCTCGCGCCGGTTGTGCGTGATCACCACGACCGTGATGCGGTCCGTCACTTCATCCTCCATGGGCGTGTTCCAGAACGCGGATGCGGCGCTCCACCGAAGCGGGCAGCCGTTGCCGGTCGGCGAGCGCGCGGGGCAGCCGCCGGAGCACCCCGGCGAGCGCGCCGAGCATGTGTGGTTCCCGTGGAACCCTGGCCAGCGCGCGGAATCCTTCGGCGAGGCAGCGGCGCACGGGCCGCCGCATCACCGTGATCAGCATCCGGTTGCGGAGTTCGGCGCGCTCACGCCACGACGACGAAGGCCGCACCGGCGACGGATGATGGTGTGCCCGCACGTCCTCCGCGTAACAGAGCCACCAGCCGCGCGCCGCCAGGTCGTAGGACAGCAGCCGCTCCTCGGCACCGAAATGCAGCAACGGGTGGAACCCCGCGGCCTGCAGATAAGCGGTCCGCCGGACGACCGCGGAGCAGGCGAGGAATCCGAGCACCGCCGGTCCGGGAAGCCCGTCGGGCCTGCCGAGCGGGCTGGCGGCCATCAACGAGACGACCGGATCCTCCCGTTCCTCCTTCCCCACCAGGGTTTTCGCGGCGACGAGGGCGACGTCTTCGTGGGCGTCGAGGATGCGCTCGGCCTCGGCGAGGGCGTCGTCGGCCCACCAGGAATCGTCGTCGCTGAAGGCGACATACGGCGTCCGCGCCACCGCCACGCCGAGATTCCGCGCGGACACACCGATATTGCGCGGCAACCGGACGACGCGCACGCCCGGGAAGGCGGCGGCCAGGTCCGCCGTGCCGTCGGACGAACCGTTGTCCACCACCACGATCGGCGGTGGGGGCCGCAGCGCCGTCAGCCGTCGCAACGTCCGTTCCAGTTCCGGTGCCCGATCGCGCGTGGCGATCACCACCGTCGTCGCGGGCGCGCTCATCGCACCGGCCTGGTCTTGAGCGCCTTCACCATGTCCCGCACGAGCCCGTCGTCACCGGGCAGTGCGCGCAGCGCGGCCACCGCCCGGCCCTGCACCGAAGAACACCAGCGCCACCAGGAGTCGAGCACGTCCCGGTTGCCCGCCTCCTCGGCCGGGACGAGCGCGGGCCAGCCGAGCGCGTCCGCCTGGGCGGTGACCTTGCCGCCGCCCTCGACCGGGTCGATGGCCAGTGCGGGCACGCCCGCCTGAAGGCTCAGTACCAGTCCGTGCAGCCGCGTCGTGATCACGACGTCGAGATGAGACAGGATCGAGGTGAACTGGTCCGGCGTCTCACAGCGTTCCCAATCCGACGCGGCCAGCCGCGTGTCGAGCGGCACCCGGGCACAGTCCACCCCGGCGATCCACTCCTTCACTGAGGCGTGCACCGCCGCGTGGCGGCCGGAGTCGCCGTACTCCCGCTGCTCCGGCGCCAGGATCACTCCCGTCACCAGCGCCGTGTCGGTCGCCACGCCGAGGGAGAGGTCCGGTGTGCCGACCCCGCCCCGGTCCCGCGCGAAGACCTGGTCGAAACCCGTGACCGTGTCGTCCTCGGGATCGATCACCGAGACCCCGACGGCGATCCGATGGCAGTGGGCGAACCTGCGGTGCACCTCGCGCACCTGCCTGCCGTGCGCGGGCCCGCAGACGAACACCACGTGGCTGTACCGTGCCGGATCCACCTCTTCGTAGTTCACGTCGCCCGGCCGGTACACCGGGCTCCACGCCAGGTCGTGCGGAAGCCCCATGGTCGACAGCGCTTCACCGACCCTGCGCATACTGAGAACGTCTCCTGCCGTCGCTTCGCCGTGCCGGAAGCTCGCCCAGCCGATCACCAATGCACGCATATCCGAGGCTTACCCGGCATCTCCGGATTCACACGGTTTTTCCGGCCCTCACCGCGGGTAGCCAGTCGCCATGGACAGAGTGCTGGTGACCGGGGGCGCGGGTTTCGTCGGCTCGCATCTGTGCGAACGTCTGCTCGACGCGGGCACGGAGGTCGTCGTGGCCGACAATTTCGCCACGGCCGTCATGGCCAACGTGGCGCATCTCCTCGACCGTCCGGGGTTCCGGCTCCTCTCCCGTGACGTCACCGGGCCGATGAGCGCGCCGGGCCCGTTCGACGCCGTCTTCCATCTGGCGTCCGCCGCCTCGCCCCGCGACTACTTCCGCCTTCCGCTCGAGACGTTGCGCGCGGGCTCGCACGGCACCGAGCGGGCGCTGGACATCGCCGAACGCGACGGCGCCCGATTCGTCCTCGCGTCGACGAGCGAGGTCTACGGCGATCCGCAGGAGCACCCGCAGCGGGAGGAATACTGGGGCCACGTGAACCCGATCGGACCGCGCAGCGTCTACGACGAGGCCAAGCGGTACGCCGAAGCGCTCACTTCGGCCATGCGCCGGGAGCGGGGCGTGAACACCGGCATAGCGCGGATCTTCAACACCTACGGCCCGCGGATGCGCCCCGACGACGGACGCATGATCCCGACGTTCATCGGGCAGGCGCTGGCGGGCGAACCGCTCACCGTCACCGGCACCGGCGACCAGACCCGTTCCCTGTGCTACGTCGACGACACGGTCCGCGGGCTGATCGCGCTGGCGGATTCCGACGTGCCCGGCCCGGTGAATCTGGGCAATCCGCACGAACTCGCCGTACTGCGCATAGCGGAAGAGATCCTGGCCGTCACCGGCAGCGCTTCGCGGATCGCGCATATCGACGCGGCGGTCGACGATCCGGCCCGCCGATGCCCGGACATCTCCCGCGCCCGCCGCGAACTCGGCTGGGAGCCGGAAGTCCCGCTGACGGAGGGGCTTCCGCGCACCATCGCCTGGTTCGCGCGGCCGCGGTCCGGACCGTACCCGGCCGCCGGAGCCTGAACTCCCGCCCCCGCCGCGTGTCGCGAAAGCCACTTTCAGGACGTCAGATGTCCCGAAAGTGGCTTTCGCGACATCCTCCGTTCCAGACCGATGAGGGTGCTGGAGCCCTCCCGGCCAAGCGATAGCAAAGGTCCCTTGCTCTCTTTCCGCAGGTCAGAGCCCCAAGCGGTAGCNGCGAAAGCCACTTTCAGGACGTCAGATGTCCCGAAAGTGGCTTTCGCGACACCACGGCCACACTCCCCCGCCCCGAAGCAGCGCCGCGTGAATCCCCCGAGAGACGCTTCGCTCCGTAGCGACGTCCTGGGCTTTTGCGCCGCGTCGTTTATCGCCGACTGCACCGGGTAGCGCTACGGGAGTAAGCGCGGGTCACGGCCCGCGACCCCGACCGGAGAGGTGGCCCGGTGCGCATACTCGGTGTCAACGCCGTTTTCCACGACCCGGCCGCGGCCCTCGTGGTCGACGGCGAAATCGTGGCCGCGGCGGAGGAAGAACGGTTCAGCCGTCGCAAGCACGGCAAACGGCCGGTGCCGTTCTCCGCTTGGGAACAGCCGGCCGAAGCCGCCGCGTGGTGCCTGGCGGAGGCGGGGATCTCCGCGCAGGATCTCGACGCCGTCGGCTATTCGTACGATCCGGCGCTCGTCGAGCCGGGTCTGGCGGGGCACGACGGGAAGAACGAATGCCTCCGCACCGATTTCGCCCGTCGGGCTCCCGCGTTCCTCAAGGCGGCCTTGCCGGGACTGGATCCCGCGACCGTCCGGTTCGTCCGGCACCACGTCGCGCACGCCGCCTCGGCCGCGCTCGCCGCGCCGTTCGACGACTGCGCGGTGCTGGTGGCCGACGGCCGCGGCGAGAGCACGTCCTATCTAGCGGGTGAGTACCGCGACGGCAAGTTCGAGGAGCTGGCCGAGCAACGACTCCCCCATTCACTCGGGCTGATGTACGAGGACCTGACCGAGCACCTCGGGTTCGCCCGCTCCAGCGACGAGTACAAGGTGATGGCGCTGGCCTCCTACGGGAAGCCCCGGTTCCTCGACCGGATCGCGGAAAGCGTTCACACCAACGGACTCGGCTTCCGCACCGACGAGATCGACTGGACCTCGTTCGCGCCCGCCGTCGAGCCGGGGCAGGAACCCGGCCAGGTCCACGCCGACCTGACCGCGAGCGTCCAGCGCTGCCTGGAGGACGTGCTGCTCGAACTCGCGGCCAAGATCCACGAGCACACCGGGCAAACCGACCTCGCGATGGCGGGCGGGATCGCGCTCAACTGCGTCGCCAACACCAGGCTCCATGCCGAGGGCCCGTTCGACCGGATCTGGGTCCAGCCCGCCGCCGGTGACGCCGGCACCGCGCTCGGCGCGGCGCTGCAGCTCGCAGCCGACTTCGGCGAACGCGGCCGCCCGATGACCGGAGCCGACCTGGGCCGCGGCTTCACGGACGACCAGCTGGAGAACGCGCTCAAGACCGCGAACGTGCGCTACGAACGTCCGGACGACGTCGCCGAGGCCGTCGCCGAAGCGCTGGCCGAGGACCGGATCGTGGCCTGGTTCCAGGGCCGGTCCGAATTCGGCCCGCGCGCGCTCGGCCACCGGTCGCTGCTCGCGCATCCCGGCCACGAGGCCAATCTGGAGCGGCTGAACGACGTGAAGGGCCGCGAACAGTTCCGCCCGGTGGCCCCCATGGTGCTCGCCGAACGCGCGGGCGAGATCTTCTCCCGCGGCCCGCTTCCCAGTCCGTACATGCTTTTCGTGCACGACGTCGCGCCGCAGTGGCGGGATCGCATCCCCGCCGTCACCCATGTCGACGGCACCGCCCGCGTGCAGACCGTCGACGCGGGCGAGGAACCGCTCGTGGCGCGCATGCTCGCGCGTTCGAACGGCGTACCGGCGTCCCCGCCGTGGTCAACACCAGCCTCAACACCGCGGGCAGGCCGATGGTCGATTCCCCGCGCGACGCGCTGGAGTGCTTCGGTTCGGCCCCCATCGACCTGCTCGCCCTCGGACCTTTCGTGGTCCGCCGTCCCTGACCTTGGAGGTGTGTCGTGATCGAAGAACACTTCGCAGCGTTGAGCGAGGCCGCCGGGAAGTCCGCTTCGTGGTCGCCGAAGATCCGTGACTGGGGTGGGCATCTGGCCACCGTGCTGTCCTCGGGCGGACGGCTGCTCGCGTGCGGCAACGGCGGGAGCGCCGCCGAAGCCCAGCACCTCACCGGCGAACTGGTAGGCCGGTTCCGCAACGACCGGCAGCCGTTCTCGGCGATCGCCCTGCACGCGGACACCTCCGCGGTGACGGCCATCGTCAACGACTACGGCGAGCACGAGGTGTTCGCCCGCCAGGTGCGCGCCCACGGCCGCTCCGGCGACATCCTCGTCTGCCTTTCGACCAGCGGGGGAAGCCAGAACGTCGTCGCGGCCGCGAAGGCCGCCCACGAACTCGGTGTGACCACCTGGGCGATCACCGGCCCCTCCCCCAACCCTCTGGCCGCTCTGTGCGACGACGCGATCCCGGTGGAGGCGCCGTCGACGGCCACCGTGCAGGAGGTCCATCTCGCGCTGGTGCACGCCCTGTGCACCGCGTTCGACGACGCGCTCGGGGTGCCCACGTGAGGCCGCTGGTCGTGCTGGGCGACGCCCTGCTGGACGTCGATGTCGACGGCACGTCGGACCGGCTCTGCCCGGACGCGCCGGTCCCCGTGGTCGACCTCGCCCGCGAATGGCGGCGGCCGGGCGGCGCCGGGCTGGCCGCGTTGCTCGCGGCCCGGTCCACCGCCGAGGTCGTCCTCGTCACCCCGCTGGGTGGCGACCAGGCGGGCCGGACCCTCGCCGGGCTGCTGGAGCGCGAGGTCCGGGTGGTACCGATGCCGTTGTGCGGCACCACCGTCACCAAAACCCGCGTGCGCGCCGCCGGGCAGTCGCTGGTCCGGCTCGACAGCGGTGACGGCAGGGCGGAGTACTCGCCGCTCACCGCAGACGTCCGTGAAGCGCTGCGCTCGGCGGGCGCGATCCTCGTCGCCGACTACGGCCGCGGCGTCACCGGCCATCCGGAGATCCGCGAGCTGCTCGCCGAACTGGCGGGCACGATCCCGGTCGTCTGGGATCCCCATCCCCGTGGATCGGAGCCGGTGACGGGCATCCGGCTCGCCACCCCGAATCTCGCCGAAGCCGAGCAGCTCACCGAGTCCCGCGCCGACGCCGAGGACCTGGCGAAGCAGGTGCACTCGCTCTGGAAGGCCGACGCGGTCTGCGTCACCACGGGTTCCCGTGGCGCTGTGCTGACCGAGGGCGGCTCGTGCACGACGTTCCGGCCGCCGTCGGGCGTCGTCGCCAAGGACACCTGCGGCGCGGGCGACCGCTTCGCGTCCGCGGTCACCGCCGCGCTGCTCGACGGAGCGTCGACCGCCGACGCGGTGGCCACCGGGGTCGAGACGGCGGCGCGGTTCGTCGCCACCGGCGGCGCCGCCACACTGTCCACTGTGGACAACGAACCGCGGCCGGAGACCTCGTACCACGGTGCTTCGGCGTTCGACGTGGCCGCACGGGTCCGCGCGCGAGGTGGCAGGCTCGTCGCCACCGGTGGCTGTTTCGACCTGCTGCACCCTGGGCACGCGAGTCTGCTGCGGCAGGCGCGCGCCTTGGGCGACGCCCTCGTCGTCTGCCTCAATTCCGACGCCTCCGTACGCGGCCTGAAGGGTCCGGGACGGCCGATCGTGACCGCCCGGGACCGCGCCCGGCTGCTCACCGAGCTCGCGTCGGTCGACGCCGTCGTGGTGTTCGACGAACCCGATCCCGCCGCGGTGCTGGACCGCCTCCGCCCGGACGTCTGGGTCAAGGGCGGCGACTACGCGGACACGGAACTCCCCGAAAGCGCCGTCGTGCGCAGGCACGGCGGCGAGATCGTCCTGATCCCGACCATCCGCGGCTATTCCACCACCCGGCTGGTGGCCGCGGCGGAAGGAGCATGATGCGCCCTCTCGGCAACGTCCTGATCACCGGCGGCGCCTCCGGACTCGGTGCCGCGACCGTCGAAGCCGTCCGCGAAGCGGGCGGTACACCCCTCGTCATCGACCGCGCCGAACCGGCGGCCGACGTCGCCTTCGTCCAGGCCGACCTGGCCGATTCCGCCGCGGCCGCGAGCGCCGTGGACGAGCTCGCCGAACGGGCGGGCGGCATCGACGGCGTCTTCACCGCGGCGGGGACCGACGCGTGCGGCGCGCTCGACGAAGTGTCCACGGAGGACTGGGAGCGCGTGGTGCGGGTCAATCTGCTCGGCACGGCCGCGGTCGTCCGCGCCGCGCTGCCCCACCTGCGGCTGAGCCACGGCACGGTGGTGACCTGCGCGTCGACGCTGGGGCTGCGGGTGGCCGGGGACGCGAGCGCCTACTGCGCCTCGAAATTCGGTGTCGTCGGCTTCACCAGGGCACTCGCCATGGAGCTGGCCGGCCGGGTCGGGGTGACGCTGCTCGTCCCCGGCGGGATGCACACGGCGTTCTTCGACGACCGGGCGGAGCAGTACAAGCCGCCGCCGGACGCGAAACTCAACCAGCCCGAGCACGTCGCGGCTTCGGTGGTGTTCGCGCTGTCCCAGCCACCCGGCTGCGAGGTCCGTGAACTCGTGGTGTGCGCTTCGGAAGAGGGGTCCTGGCCGTGACCGGGGGCATCCTCGTGCTGCGCGCCCTCGGCCTGGGGGATCTGCTCACCGCGATTCCCGCCCTGCGGGCACTGCGCCGCACCTTCGACGGTGAGCGCCTGGTGCTCGCCGCGCCCGAGAAGCTGCGCGACATCGTCGAACTGATCGACGCGGTGGACGAGCTGCTCCCCACGGCCGGGCTCGGCGAACTGTCCTGGCCCGGCGAGCCGCCGCGGCTGGCGGTCAACCTGCACGGCCGCGGCCCGGAGAGCATCCACGACCTGCTCGCCCAGGACCCGCTCGAACTGATCACGTACCGGCATCCGGACTTCCCCGGCGTCGACGGGCCGGACTGGCCCGCCGAAGCGCACGAAGTCGACCGCTGGTGCCGTCTGCTCGAGGCCGCCCGCATCCCGGCCGACCGCACCGATCTCGCGCTGCCCCCGCCTCCCGGCCCCAGCCCGGCGGCGGGCGCGGTGGTGATCCATCCCGGCGCCGCCTACGCCGCCCGGCGCTGGCCGCCGGACCGGTACGCGCGGGTGGCGCGGGCGCTCTCCGGCGGTCACCGCGTGGTCGTCACGGGAAACGCGGCGGAAGCACCGCTCGCCCGCGAGATCGCCGAAGCGGCCGGGCTGCCGGCCGAGTCGGTGCTCGCCGGCGACGGGCTCGCCGAACTGGCCGCGACCGTGGCCGAAGCGCGGCTGGTCATCTGCGGCGACACCGGTGTCGGGCACCTCGCCACCGCATACGGGACACCGTCGGTCCTGCTGTTCGGGCCGACCCCGCCGCGGCTCTGGGGCCCGCCTCCCGAGGCCCGGCAGCACACCGTCCTCTGGGTGGGCGACGTCGGCGATCCGCACGGCGAAGCCCCGGACCCGGGGCTGCTGCTGTTACGCGAGGAGCGCGTCCTCGCCGCCGCAGAAGGCCTGCTGGCCGCGGGGGCTTCCCGTGGGTGAGCGGGTGGGGGTGATCGGCGCCGGCTACGTCGGGCTCACGAGCGCCGCGTGCTTCACCCGGCTGGGGCATCAGGTGGTCTGCGTCGACAACGATCGGTCCAAAGTGGACGGGCTGCGGCGCGGCGAGGTCACCATCGTCGAGCCGGGGCTCACGGAACTCGTCCGGGACGGCCTGGGCTGCGGACGGCTCCGGTTCACCACCGAGCCTGCCGACCTGTCCGAAGTGGACTTCGTGTTCCTCTGCCTGCCCACTCCGGAAGGTAAGGACGGCGCCGCCGACGTCCGGGTGCTGGAAGAGGTCGTTGCCACGCTTCCCGCCCTGCTGCGGCCCGGCTGTGTCGTCGTCACCAAGTCCACCGTCCCGGTCGGCACCGGAACCCGGCTGGCGGAGCTGCTCGGACGGCCGGATCTGCCCGTGGTAAGCAATCCCGAATTCCTCCGCGAGGGGCACGCCGTCGAGGACTTCCTGCAGCCCGACCGGATCGTCCTCGGCTCGCTGCCGGAGAGCCGGAAGCCCGCCGAACGGGTGGCCGCGTTGTACGGCGAGACGAACGCGCCGGTGTGGTTCACCGATCCCGCCAGCGCCGAACTCGCGAAGTACGCCAGCAACGCGTTCCTGGCGCTGAAAGTGTCCTATGTGAACGTCCTCGCCGAACTGTGCGAGCACTACGGCGCCGACATACGCGACGTCGGGCGGCTCATGGGGCTCGATTCCCGGATCGGCCCCGCCTTCCTCGTGCCAGGGCCCGGCTGGGGCGGCTCGTGCCTGCCCAAGGACACCGCCGCGCTGCTGCGGACCGCCGAACACGCGGGCGTCGACTTCGGCATCCTGCGTGACGCCATGAAGGCCAACGCGCGCCAGCGGGCGGCCGTCGTGCGGAAGATCCGCCTCGCGATCACCGGGGTTTCGGACGGCTCGCTCTCGGGCATCCGTATCGGGCTGCTCGGACTGGCGTTCAAGGCGGGGACCGGGGATCTGCGCGAGTCCCCCGCGCTCGCGGTCGCGCGGGAGCTCGCCAGGAGCGGCGCGGTGCTGACCGCGTACGACCCCGGCGTCGAGGCCGTCGAACCGGACATCGTCCAGGTCGTCGACGACCCCTACCTGGTCGCGAAGGACGCGGCGGCGCTGGTGGTGCTCACCGAGTGGCCCGAGTTCCGCGAGCTCGACTGGGAACGGCTCGCCGCCGCCACCGAGCGCGCCGTCGTCGTCGACGCCAGGAATCTCCTGGATCCGGCGACCGTCGGCGAGGCCGGCTTCACCCATACGGGGCTCGGTACCGACCCGAACAGGAGGACAGGATGACACAGCCGTTGAAGGCCCTCGCACTGGTGTGCTCGCTCAAGCCGTCGCCCGCGCCGTCGAGCAGCGCGCTGCTCGCCCAGCAGTTGCTCGACGAACTGGCCGGGCACGGCGCCACCGGTGAACTCGTGCGCGTGGTCGACCACGACGTCAAACCCGGAGTGGAGGGCGATATGGGCGACGGCGACGCCTGGCCGGAGATCCGCCGGAAGGTCGCCGCGGCCGACATCCTGCTGATCTCCACGCCGACCTGGGTCGGCCACATGTCCAGTGTGGCCCAGCGAGTGCTGGAACGGCTCGACGCCGAACTGTCCGAAACGGACGAAGAGGGCAGGCCCGCGATGTTCGGCAAGGTCGGTGTCACCGCCGTCGTCGGCAACGAGGACGGGGCGCACAAGATCACCGCGGACCTGTTCCAGGCCCTCAACGACGTCGGTTTCACCGTGCCCGCCCAGGGCGGGACCTATTGGAACGGCGAGGCGATGAAGGGCGGCGACTACAACGACCTCGACGAAACGCCCGAAGCGGTCGCCTCGACCAACGCGACCCTCGCGCGCAACGCCGTCCACTTGGCGAACCTGCTGCGGGAGAGGCAGTACCCCGCTTCCTGACTCCAGGTGTGAACGACGGCACGGACGGGTACTCCCCCTCCGTGATCGTCAAGACGCTGGCGTTCGGTGTCTGTCTGCTGCTCGCCGGCTGCACCGGAGCGAGTGCGCAAGGGCCGGCGAAAGAGGCCGCCGCGCGGTTCCTCGGCGCGCTCGCGTCGGGTGATCACCGCGCGGCGTGCGCGCTGCTGGCGCCCCGGGTCCGGGAGTCGTGGGCGCCCGAGAGCTGCGAACGCGGTCTGGCGGGTTCGGACGTCCCGGGCGGAACGCCCGAAACGGTCTCGGTCTGGAGCGAAGAAGCCCAGGTGAAGACCGCCCGCGACACCCTCTTCCTGCACGAATCGTCCACCGGATGGGTGATCACTGGCGCGGGCTGCCGCCACCGGAACGAACAGGTCTACGACTGCGCGGTGGGTGGACCGTGAAAGCGCGCCCGGTGTTCACCGTCTATCTCGTCTTCGTCGTGGCCGTGCTCGGCTATTGCGTCCTACTGGGCCTGCTCCACCGGTGAAGGAGGCGGATGATGCGGCGCTTTCTCCGGGACAACGCCCTCTCGCTGGCGTTCGGGCTGCTGTTCCTGCTGAGCCTCGCGGGACAGGCCTTCGCGGGCCTCGCCGCCTATAACGACAGGCGGCTCACCCACGCCGCCGAACCGATCAGCCTGCTCGACTATCTGACGTCCGCTGACTTCGCCGTCGACGTCGCCGAAAACTGGCAATCGGAGTATCTGCAGTTCTTTCTGTACGTGTTCGCGACCGTGTGGCTGCTGCAGCGCGGCTCCCCGGAATCGAAACCGGCGGGGCGGGCCGGGCTGGAATCGGACGAAGCGCAGCAGATCGGCAAGTATTCGACGACCGATTCACCGAAATGGGCGCGGGCGGGCGGCTGGCGCACCGGGATCTTCTCGATGTCGCTCGGACTGGTGATGCTGGGGCTGTTCCTGCTGTCCTGGCTGGCCCAGTCCGTGGCCGGGATGAGCGCCTACAACGCCGAGCAGCTCACCGAATTCGGTGATCCGGAGTCGTGGTTCGGTTATTTGGCGTCGTCGGACTTCTGGAACCGCACCCTGCAGAACTGGCAGTCGGAATTCCTCGCCATCGGCTCGATGGCGGTGTTCAGCGTGTACCTGCGCCAGCGCGGCTCCCCCGAATCGAAACCCGTGGGCGCGCCGCATCACGTCACCGACGAATCCGGGTGATTGAACCGCGGGGAACGGGTATCCGTGCGGCGTCGGACTGACGACCACGGACAGGAGTGTCCATGACCACCACCACGAAACACGACCTCGTCTCGGTGATCACCGAGGACCATCGCGCCTTCGAACGGATCTTCAAGGAACTCGAATCCGGCAAGGGCGGTGATCGGCACCGCAAGGACCTCGCGGATCACGTGATCGCCGAACTCGTGCGGCATTCGATCGCCGAGGAGCAGCACATGTACCCCGCCGCGCGGAAGCACCTTCCGGACGGCGACAAGGTCGCCGACCATGAGATCGAGGAGCACGCCGAAGCCGAGCGCGTGATGAACGACCTCATCGGCCTGGAGCCGTCGGACAAGCGGTTCGACGAACTGGTCGGCAAGCTGATCGAGGACGTGCGGCACCACATCGAGGAGGAAGAGAGCGATCTGCTGCCGAAGCTGCAGGCCGCCTGCTCGCCGGAAGACCTGCGGGAGCTGGGCGAGAAGGTGTTGCGGGCCAAGGAGATCGCGCCGACACGGCCGCATCCCGCCGCCCCCGACCGGCCGCCGGCGAACCGGATCCTGGCGCCGGGGACGGCGTTCATCGACAAGATCCGGGACGCGCTGGCTGACCGCGCCACCTGAGCCTGGCCGGAATGCCGTGAAGGCCTCCTTCCCTACGCTCAAGGTAGGGAAGGAGGCCTTCACGGACCTCTCGCCGGTGGTGCGGGGTGGCGAGGTGTCGCGAAAGCCACTTTCGCGACGTCAGATGTCCCGAAAGTGGCTTTCGCGACATGCCACTTCAGCTACTGGACGAGTCACCCGGCTCAGGGTGCTGACGGGGTTTTCAACCGCCACAAGGGGTCGCGAAAGCCACTTTCACAACGTTGAAGGTTGCGAAAGTGGTTTTCACAACCTTCGGCGGCTCCTCAAAGCGAAGCGTGCACATCCCGCACCGAGGACTCGGGCAGCTCCCCCGTGAGCGCGAAGTCCACCCGCCGCGCCACGGAGACCACCTGGTCCGCGAACCGCTCGTAGAACCGCGCCAGCAGCGCCACCGAGATCGCCGGCGCGACACCGTGGGTCCAGCCCGGCTCGGTGACCAGCGTCATCAGCTCCTCGTACAGCGCGTCGACACGCTGGTCGGACCGGGCGAGCGAGTGGAAGACCTCCGCGGTCGGCCCGTCGATCGCCGCGCCGAGGTCGTCCGCCATCGAGCAGACGAGCCCGGCCATCTCACCGAACCGGCCTGCGACGGCGTCGGGGACGGCGAATTCCGGCGCCCGCGCGGCCTGGTCGGCGATGTGCTGGGCGAGGTCGCCCATCCGCTCCAGCCGGTCGGCGCAGTACACCGCCGCGAGCACGGTCCGCAGGTCGCGCGCGACCGGCGCCTGCAGGGCGAGGAGTTTCTGCGCGGTGCCCTCACACGTGGTCCGTGCCGCGTTCAGTTTCGCCTCGACCTCCGCGAGTTCGGCGGCGGCTTCGACGTCCCGGTCGAGGAAGACCCGGTTCGCGAGCCGCAGCTCTTCGCAAGCCATCCCGCACATGCTCGACAGCAGCTCGCCGAGAACGCTCAGCTGTCCATGGAATCGATCCCTCATGTCAGCACCTTCGCGGGTTCGAGGACGTACGTCGCGTACGCCGCCCGGATCACCGGCTGGGCGACGTTGCGCACGGGGACCCCGCCCGGGCTGACGCCTTGCTCGCTGCCGTAGTGCGCGTGCCCGTGCACGGCGAGCGCCACCTGCGCGTCGTCGATCGGCTCGCACAGCAGGTACGAACCAAGGAACGGGTGGATTTCCGGCGGTTCGCCGTGCAGGGTGCCGGGGATCGGCGAATAGTGCGTCAACGCGACGGTCACGTCGGGCTGCTCGTGTTCGAGCCCCTCCAGCGCGGTGCGCAGCCGCTTGGCGGCCGCCATGGTGTGTTCGACGAAATCCTTCATCTCGCGTTCGCCGAACCGGCTCGCGCATTTGCCCGCGAACCCGCCGCCGAAGCCCTTCACCCCGGCGACGCCGAGCCTCCCGCCCTCCAGGTCCACGGTGGTGGCCGAACCCTCCAGGACGGTGATCCCGCTTTCCTCCAGCAGCCCGCCGATCGCTTCCGCCTGGTCCGAGTGGTAGTCGTGGTTGCCGAGCACCGCCACCACGGGGACGTCGAGCCCGGCGAACTCGTCGGCGACCACCCTGGCCTCTTCGACGCTGCCGTGCCGGGTGAGGTCGCCCGCGAGCAGCAGCACCTCGGCGTGTTCGGCGATGTTGTCCAGTGCCGGCCGCAGCAGGCCTCGGTTGTCCTCCCCGAGGTGGACGTCCCCGACCGCGGCGACCCGGATCACCGGATCTCCTCGGCGCGCGCCGGTTCACGGACGTCGGCCAGCCGGACGTCATTGTGCACCAGTTCGGCCGCGATGTGTTCGCAGACGACCGCCTCGATGTCGGCCTTGCGGTTGGCGCACGGGACCTCACCGCTGAGCCGGACCTGGTCGCCGCGCACGGTGACGTGCACGCCGAGTTCGGCGGTCCTCGGATCCTCCGCCAGCGCCTTGGTCAGCCTGGCGACCAGGTACTGGGGCGCTTCCTGAGGCATCGGAAGCTCCTTTCCGTCGATGATGGACAGTGCCGCGAGCAGCGTCAGGAACGACCAGGCGTACGGCGATTCGGCGGTCTCCTCGGCCACGCGGTGCCAATCGACCTGCTCGCGGAGGTCACGGGCGATCCGCAGCAGCGGCGCGAAATCGCAGCGATGCGGGCTGAGCACGAGCGTCTTGTCGACGAGCAGGTCGGTCCCGTTGAGCACGGGGGCGGCGGTCGCCCCGACGCGCATCAGCGAAGCGCGGTCGAGCATCTCGTCGGTGACCGGCCGGTGATTGGGCCGGAAGATGAGGTCGACGAGGCAGTCGCCGTCGTAGACCTTGGTGAGCCAGTCCTCCGGCGGATGCACCCGTCTCAGCCCCGCGGCTTCCAGCGCTTCCGCCGCTTCCTCGATGTCCTCGTGTTTGAGGAAGAGGTCGACGTCGTGGTCGGACGGCGGGCCGCCCCGCGCGTACACGGCGAGGCCGCCCGCGACGGCGAACCGTACCGAAGTGCCGTCCAAAGTGGACACCACCTTGGTCAGCGTGTGCAGCAGTTCCTTCTCGTTCACGGTCGCTCCCCCACCCCTGTGGCCAGTTCGTGCCACCTGCCGACGTCCGGTTTCAGCGGTTCGGTCGGAAGTCCTTCACCTTCCCGCAATCCCTTGAGGAACGCTTCGATCGCGTCTTCCGACGAGTATCGCGGCGTCCAGCCCAGCTCTTCCCTGGCGCGCCTGCAGTCCATCACCGGGAGATGCAGCACGGCGTCGAAGAGTCCCGGCGTGGCCGGGATCAGGTGCAGCGACCAGGCCGCGGCGAGCGCGCGCCGGACCAAGGAGGCCGGGACCTTCACCGGCTTGGCGCCGAAGATCCGGGCCAGCGCGCGGGTGTCCAGCACCGGGTCGGCGGCGATGTTGAAGGCGCCCTTGACGTCCTGGAGCGCGCAACGACGGTAGGCATCGGCCACGTCTTCGGTGTGCGTGGTCTGAATCCTCAGTTGCGGGATGTCCGGAAGGATCGGGACGAGCGACGGCCGGACGAGCTTGCCGGGCACGAACGGGCCGCCGAAAAGGCGGCGCTGTTCGGGTGCCGCGGCCTTCTGGAAGAGGAATCCCGGCCGCACCCGCACCACCCGCAGCCGTGGATGGCTCCGGTCGAACGCCTCGAGAACCCTTTCCACATAAGCTTTTTCCCGGGTGTACGCCGCCTTGGGCGAGCCGTGCGTCGGCCAGTCCTCGGTCACCGGGTGGTCGTCGTCGCGCGGCGAGTACGCCCCGATCGACGACGCGTACACCAGTGACGGCACCCGCATCGCCTGCACCGCCTCGAACACCCGGACCGAACCCAGCACGTTGGCCCGCCAGGTGACCTCGGGCCGGTGCGTGGGCTGGAAGAGCCAGGCCAGATGGATCACCACGTCGGCACCGTCGAACACGGCCCGGAGGTCGTCGCGGGCGACGTCGGCGGTGACGAACTCGGTCTTCGGGCTCTCCCACCGGCTGGGGCGCCTCGCCAGGCCGACGATCGAGCCGACCTCGGGGTCCGAACCCAGCGCGCGCACCACCGCCGTCCCGACGTTACCGGTGGCGCCGGTGACCACGATCCGCTTGCCACTGCTGCTCATGGGTACGGTTACCCGCCGTCGCCCCGGCTTAATCGGCGCGGAGGCGCTGGACGAGACGACGGGCGGGCAGCGCCATCGCCCCCAGTCCGATCGACGAGGAGACCTCGTCGGTGGGTGTCACGAGCAGGTGGTCGATCTCGTCGAGCAGCCTGCGGCACCGGTCGAGTTTGTCCGCGTCACCCGAACGGGCCACCTCGGCGAGTGCTTCGAGCAGGTCGCCGACCACCCCGCGCGCGTGCTCGCCGGGATGCCGGAACGGCTGATCGCTCCGGGCGGCCTCGTTCACGGCGTCGATCAGCTGGGCGAGCGGCTGCCACAGGGAAATGAGGTTCGCCAGCGGTTCCTCCGGGGTCTCACGCCGTCCGCGCAGGTTCAGGTACCGGCCCTCGCGGGTCCAGCCGATCGCGTCCTCCGCCTCCGCGGCCAGGCTGCGGACGTCCTGCACGCGGCCGTCGAGGGCGTCGGCCGAATCGCCGCCACGGACCAGTTCCGCGGTCTCGTCGAGGACGTCGGCGATCGCCGCGGCCAGCCGGGAGGCCGCCTCCCGCAGGCGCTGGCCGTGCAGCGGGGGCAGGATCACCGCGTTGAGGACCGCGCCGATCGCGGCGCCCAGCGCCGTTTCCAGCAGCCGGTCGGCGAGCAGGACGGGTTCGGTCGCGTTGCCGTAGGAGATCAGCAGCATGCCGGTGATCCCGACCCATACCCCCGAATCGCCGAAACCCCGCCATGAGCCGATCAGCAGCCCGACGAAGATGACCAGCCCGAGCGCCACCGTCACCGAGGGGATGAGCTGACCGGCCCCCGCCGCGAGCAGCACCCCCACGCTGACCGCGCCGACCTGCTGCGCCCAGCCGCGTAGTGAGCGGTAGACGGTGGCCTGAACCAGGAACACCGCCGCGTACGGCGCGAGAAAGGGTTGCGGCAGCCGCAGCACCGCCGTCGCGACGATCCACGCGATCACCGCCGCGGCGGCGGCCTTCGTGGTCTGGATGAGACTCCGGCGCTCCTCCCCCGGAACCCGGAACGCCCGGGCGGTCCAGGCGAACGGTGCCGTCAATCGGTGCCGGGCACCCATCACGGCCCCGGGGGTGCCAGGTGGACGACCTTCGTCTGCGTCATCTCGTCGAGCAGTTCGGGCCCGTAGCCGTAACCGCTGCCGCTGGCACCGCGCGGATGGGCGGCTCCGCCGGGCGCACCGCCGAAGACGTTGTTGATCTTCACGGTCCCGACCGGGAGTTCGCGCCAGGCCCGCTGCGCGTGCGCCATCGAGGGGGTCAGCACCGTCGCGGCGAGACCGTATTCGCCCTCCGCCGCCCGGCCGAGGGCCTGCTCGAAGTCCGCGACCACGCTCACCGGCGCGACCGGGCCGAACGTCTCCTCGCGGAGGATCCGCATCCCGGAGGTGCAGCCGGTGAGGACGGTCGCCGGATAGAAGGCACCCGGACCGTCCGGCACGACGCCGCCGACGAGCGGATCGGCGCCTTGCGCGATCGCTTCCGCGACCTGGGCGTGTACCCCCTCGCGGTGACGCCGATCGACGAGCGGGGCCAGTTCGCGCTGGCCGGCTTCGGCGACCAAAGCGGTGAGGAAGGCTTCCGCGACGTCCTGGTGCACCAGGATCCGTTCGACCGAGACACAGATCTGTCCCGAGTTGGCGAAGGCCCCGGTCGCCGCTTGACCGGCCGCCCACACGGGATCCACGCCGGCGTCGACGACGAGCGGATCGTTGCCGCCGTTCTCCAGCAACGCCTTGGCGCCGGTCTTCGCCGCGCTCGCCGCGATCGAACGACCCGCGACGGTGCTGCCGACGTGGGCGATGACATCCACGTCCGCGTGGGCCGCGAGTTCGGCACCGACGCTCCCGTCACCCTGAACGGTCTGCAGCACTCCCTCGGGAAGCGCCTCCGACAGCACGTTCCCCAGCCAGGCGCCGGTGTGCGGGCAGCGTTCACTCGGCTTGTGCACCACCGTGTTCCCCGTGACCACCGCGGCTCCCAGCAGCCCGCAGGCCACCGCGACGGGGTCGTTCCACGGCGTCAGCGCGACGACCACGCCCCGGGGTTCCGGCACCATCAGGTCGGTCGCCGACGGATCGCCCAGCAAGGAGCGTCCGCGGTGCACCGGGCCCAGTTCGGCGTACTGCTCCAAGGTCCCGGCTCCGGCGAGGACACCTTCTTCGGCCTCGTCGCGGGGCTTGCCGGTCTCGCTCTCGATGAGGACGGCGAGTTCACCCGCCCGTTCCCGGAGCGACCTGGCCGCGTCCTTCAGCGCGATCCCGCGTTCGGCCGCCGGCGTGGCTGCCCAGCCCGGCGCCCGCCTCTTCGCGGTGGCGATCGCCGTCTCGACGCCATCGGGGGTCGCCGCCTTGACGCTGCCGACGAGCCTGTCGTCGGCGGGGTCGCGGATCTCCAGCACGGCCGGCCGGTCCACCGTCGTCATTCGCACCTCCTCGAAGTTTCCTGCGCGCCGGTTACCCGGTGTCGTTTCGCCGAAACAGTGCCGGGGTAGCCGCGAGGGAAACCACCACCGCGAAGGGGCGACACCAGTGGCACAGCATCGAGAAGACGCGAAGGACGAACAGCTGGGCGGGAGCCGGGTGGATCCGGAGCAGTCCGTGCTGACGACGCAGCAGGGTGTCCGCGTCGATCACACGAACGACTCCCTGACCGCGGGGTCCCGGGGGCCGACGCTGCTGGAGGACTTCCACGCTCGCGAGAAGATCACGCATTTCGACCATGAGCGCATCCCCGAACGGGTGGTGCACGCGCGTGGCGCTGGCGCCTACGGGTTCTTCGAGGCCTACGACGACGCGCTGGCCGACTACACGGTCGCGGAATTCCTCACCAGCGGCGAGAAGATCCCCGTGTTCGTGCGGTTCTCCACCGTCGCGGGTTCACGCGGCTCGGCCGACACCGTCCGCGACGTCCGCGGTTTCGCGACCAAGTTCTATACCCGCCAGGGCAACTACGACCTCGTCGGCAACAACATGCCGGTGTTCTTCATCCAGGACGGCATCAAGTTCCCCGACTTCGTGCACGCGGTCAAACCCGAGCCGCACAACGAGATCCCGCAGGCGCAGTCGGCGCACGACACCTTCTGGGACTTCGTGTCGCTGCAACCGGAGAGCCTGCACATGGTGCTCTGGCTGATGTCCGATCGCGCGCTGCCGCGCAGCTACCGGATGATGCAGGGCTTCGGCGTCCACACGTTCCGGCTCGTCAACGCCGAGGGCAAGGGCACCTTCGTGAAGTTCCACTGGAAGCCCGTGCTCGGCACGCATTCCCTGGTCTGGGACGAATGCCAGAAGATCGCGGGCAAGGATCCCGATTTCAACCGGCGCGACCTGTGGGACGCCATCGAGTCCCGGCAGTACCCGGAATGGGAGCTCGGCGTCCAGCTGGTGGACGAGGACTCCGAGCACGACTTCGATTTCGACCTGCTGGACGCCACGAAGATCATCCCCGAGGAGCAGGTGCCGGTGCGGCCGGTCGGGCGGATGGTGCTGGACCGCAATCCCGACGACTTCTTCGCCGAGACCGAGCAGATCGCCTTCCACACCGCGAACATCGTCCCGGGCATCGATTTCACCAACGATCCACTGTTGCAGGCACGCAACTTCTCGTACCTCGACACGCAGCTGATCCGGCTCGGCGGCCCCAACTTCTCCCAGCTCCCGGTGAACCGGCCGATCGCGCCGGTGCACACGAACCAGCGCGACGGGCACGGCCAGCAGAACATCCACAAAGGACGGACGAGCTACTTCCCGAACTCGCTCGGCGGCGGCTGCCCGGCGATCGCCGACTCCGGCGTCTTCCGGCACTACACCGAAGCCGTGGCGGGCCACAAGATCCGGGAGCGCAGCGAGAGCTTCAAGGACTTCTACAGCCAGGCGACCCTGTTCTGGAACAGCATGTCCCAGGTCGAACGCGAGCATATCGTCGCCGCTTTCCGGTTCGAACTCGGCAAGGTCGAGGACCGGGAGGTCCGGGCGCGGACCGTCACCGAGCTCAACAACGTCGACCACGACCTGGCGGCACGGGTGGCCGAGGGAATCGGCGTGAGCGTGCCCGCCGCTCCGGCCACGCCACACCATGACCGCTCCTCCCCCGCGCTTTCCCAGCTCAACCAGCCTTCCGTCGCCCCGACCAGCCGGAAGGTGGCGGTGCTCGCCGCCGACGGGGTGGACACGATCGGCGTCCGCCGCCTGGTCGAAGCACTCACCGAGCAAGGCGCGATCGCCGAGGTCCTCGCACCGGCCGAGGCCGAACTCCGGCCCGGCGGAGAAGGGGACCCGCTGCGGCCGGACCGGCAGCTCAACACCATGGCTTCGGTGCTCTACGACGCCGTCGCCGTGCCATGCGGCCCGGGTGCGATCAACATCCTCGAACGCGACGGGTACGCGGTGCATTTCGTCGCCGAGGCGTACAAGCACGGCAAACCGGTGGCCGCCTTCGGCTCGGGGTTGGAACTGCTGCGCCGGGCAGGGGTGACGTCGAAGCTGGCCGACGACACCGAAACCCTGATCGACCAGGGCGTCGTGACGACCACGGCGGCCGAGGCGACCCTGCCCGACGGCTTCTTCGCCTCGTTCCTCGCGCAGCTGGGCGAACATCGCTCGTGGCTGCGGAAGACCGACGCGATCCCCGCGTGACCCTGAGTTTGCGGCCGTGGCACCCGGGTACCGGAAGAGGGTGAGCGACCTCGACTACACGATCGTGATCCCGACGACCGGCCGGGAGAATCTCCACACGCTCCTGGCCGGGATCGAAGCCGCCGGGGAGCCCCGGCCCGCGCGGATCGTCGTCGCCGACGACCGGCCCGGCGGCGAGGACCTGCGGCTTCCCCCGTCCAGTACGGAAATCGAAGTGGTCCGCTCCGGCGGACGCGGTCCCGCCGCCGCCCGTAACGCCGGCTGGCGGCGGGCGGAGACCGAGTGGATCGCCTTTCTCGACGACGACGTGGTGATCGGCTCGGACTGGCCGCGGAAACTCGCCGAAGACCTCCTCCCCCTCGGGCCGGAGACGGCGGCGTCGCAGGCGCGGCTCGTCGTACCACTGCCGCCGGACCGCCCTCCGACCGACGACGAGCGCGGAACGGCCGGGCTGGAGACGGCCAGGTGGATCACCGCCGACATGGCCTACCGCCGGTCCGTGCTCGCCGAGGTCGGCGGCTTCGACGAACGTTTCCCCCGCGCCTACCGGGAGGACTCTGATCTGGCCTTGCAGGTTGCCAAGGCGGGCTACCTCATCGCGCGGGGTGAACGCGTCACCGTCCATCCGCCCAAGCGGTCGGGTCCGCTGGCCAGCCTCCGCGCGCAGAGGGGCAACGCCGACGACGCGCTGATGCGGCACAAGCACGGTGTCCTGTGGCGGCAGCAGACCGGAGCCGGACACGGGCGTCTCGAACGGCACGCGCTGGCCACCGCCAGCGCGGCCGGCGCCGCGGCATTGTTCGCACTGGGCCGCCGTAAGGCCGCCGCGGCCGCGGCAGGACTGTGGGCGGGACTGACCGCCGAGTTCGCCGCGCGCCGGATCGCGCCGGGACCGCTCACCCCGGGTGAGGTGTCGCGGATGCTCCTGACCAGCGTCCTCATCCCGCCCGCGGCCTGCTATCACCGGCTGCGCGGGGAACTGCGGCACCGGCTGGCCCGGCGGCCGCAGGCCCTGCTGTTCGACCGGGACGACACCCTCATCGTCGACGTGCCCTACCTCGACGATCCCGACGGCGTCCGTCCCGTGCCCGGCGCCAAGGAACTCCTGCACGGCCTGCGGGCGGCGGGGATCAGGATCGGCGTGGTCAGCAACCAGTCCGGGGTGGCGAAAGGGCTGATCACGCCGGACCGGCTGGCCGCCGTGAACGGCCGGGTCGAACAGGTCCTCGGCCCGTTCGGCACCTGGCAGGTCTGCGTGCACGACGACGGTGACGGCTGCGCCTGCCGCAAACCCGCGCCTGGGCTGGTGCGCCAAGCCGCGGAGGCGCTCGGGGTGGACGTCCGCCGCTGTGTGGTCATCGGCGACACCGGTGCCGACGTCGACGCCGCACTGGCGGCCGGAGCCCGCGGGATCCTCATCCCGACGGCGCGGACCCGGCCCGAGGAGATCGACCGCGCCCGTCGCCGGGCGACCGTCGCGCGCGACCTCGCCGAAGCGGTCCACTTGGCCGTCGCGGGGACTCGATGAACGTCCTGGTCGCGAGGATGGACAACCTCGGCGACGTCCTGCTCGCCGGACCCTGCGTCCGCGCCGTCGCGGCCGGGGCGGACCGGGTGGTCCTGCTGACCGGGCCGCGGGGGCGCGCCGCGGGCGAGCTGCTGCCCGGCGCCGACGAGGTCATCACCTGGTGCGCGCCGTGGATCGACCCCGAGCCCCCACCGGTCACCCAGGAGGACACAGACGCGCTCGTCCGGTGTTTGCGGGAATTCTCCTTCGACGCGGCCTTGATCCTGACGTCGTTCCACCAGTCGCCGCTCCCGCTGGCGCTGCTGCTGCGCATGGCGGGCGTGCCGTGGATCGGCGCGATCAGCGAGGACTACCCCGGATCGCTGCTGGATCTGCGGCACCGGGTCGAGGGTGATCCGCCGGAGCCGGTCCGGATGCTTTCCCTGGCCGAGGAAGCGGGCTTCTCGTTGCCGCCCGGTGACAACGGCGGTCTCGCCGTCCGCTGGCCTCTGCCGCCGGTGGAGGAACTGGTCGGCGACGAGGACTACGTGGTCGTCCATCCGGCGGCGTCGGTCCCGGCCCGGCAGCCGTCCGCCGAACGCTCGGCCGCCATCGTGCGGGCGCTGCAGGCCGCCGGGCGCCGCGTCGTCGTGACGGGCTCGCCGTCGGAAAGCGTCCTGACCAAGGAAGTCGCCGGGGAGGCGCTCGACCTCGGCGGCCGCACGGGACTGGCGGAACTGGCGGCCGTACTAGCCGGCGCGGACGTCGTGGTGGCACCGAACACCGGACCCGCCCATCTCGCGGCCGCCGTCGGGAGCCCGGTGGTCTCGCTGTTCGCGCCTGTCGTGCCGGCGTCGCGCTGGGCGCCCTACGGTGTCCCGTCCGAAGTGCTCGGCGACCAGCACGCGGCCTGCAAGGACAGCCGGGCCCGGGTCTGCCCCGTGCCCGGCCATCCCTGCCTGGACCGCCTCGCGCCCGAAGCGGTCGTCGAAGCCGTGGCGCGCCTCAGCCGGGTGTGGTCTCGCCGCCCAGCGCGGCGATGACCTCGCCGCTGTAGTACGACGAAAGCCGGTTCGAGGCCAGGAAGACGTACGACGGCGCGAGGTCGTCGGGATGCGCCGCCCGCTCGAACGGGACCTGGAGGCCGAACTTCTCCACCTTCTCCGGCGGGAAGGTCGACGGGATCAGCGGTGTCCACACCGGACCGGGCGCGACGCAGTTGATCCGGATGCCGCGATCGGCCAGTGCCTGCGCCATCGCGTACGTCCAGGCGTGCACGGCGCCCTTGGTCGCGGAGTAGTCGATCAGCGATTTGTTGCCGCGCAGGCCGTTCACCGAGCCGGTGTTGATGATGACCGAGCCCTCACCCAGATGGGGCAACGCGGCGTTGGTCACCCGGAAGAAGCTGTGGATGTTCACGTCGAACGTGTGGGTCCACTGCTCGTCGGTGAGCTCTTCGGGGCTGTCGACCGGCCACTGCGTGGCGACGTTGTTGACCAGGATGTCCAGACCGCCGAGGTCCTTCACGGTCCGGTCCACGATCTCGCGGCATTGCGCCGCCTCGGCGAGGTCACCCGGCAGGAGGAGGCACTCGCGCCCCTCGGCGCGTACGCGTTCCTCGGTGTACTTCGCGTCTTCGTGCTCGTTGAGGTAGGCGATCGCCACGTCGGCGCCTTCCTTCGCGAAGGCGATGGCGACCGCGCGGCCGATCCCTGAGTCACCGCCGGTGATCAACGCGCGTTTGCCCGCCAGCAGCTCGCGGCCCTCGTAATCCTCCATGGAGTCGCGAGGCGGCGGGTCCATTTTCGACGTCACGCCCGGCGGCTCCTGCTGCTGTGGCGGCCGTAACTTGTCTGCCATCGGTTTCCCTCCCGTCGGGTGCTTTCGCAGAGGGTTACCCGGATGGCCGCTTTCTCGAACATGCCCGGCCGGGTGTCGCGAAAGCCACTTTCGGGACGTCTGATGTCCCGAAAGTGGCTTTCGCGACATGCACAGCCGAGCCTCAAGCCCGGTCGATGACCGCCTTGAGGAACCGCCGCGTCCGGTCGTGCTCCGGATCGTTGAACAGCTTGTNCCCCCCCCCCCCCCCCCCCCCCCCCCCCCCCCCCCCCCCCGGCCCGGTGCGGCTTCGCGTGACTGGATGGCCGCCTCTCGTGATTGGACGGACGTCACGCGTGTCCAGGCGGACGACACGCCTTGGACCCGGGCCGAACGTGAGTCGTCCGTCGGATCACGCGTGACGTCCGTTCAGGCACGGCGCGACCGCGGGCAGGAAGGCTCAGTGCACCCGCCGGTCCTCAGCCGTCCCCCGGTACCGGATCGTCCACAGGCTGCGCCGGATGTACGTGCGCTGCAGCCACCGGTCCCGCCCGTTGTGCCGCGCGAAGAACTGCGACCGCGCGTGCAGGCCCTTCCGATTGTTGATCAGCAGCGCCGTCCCCGGCTCCAGCTTGACCTGGTGCGCGACCTCGCGGCAGACCCGCTGCAGTTCCTCCAGCGCCTGTTCCGCCTCGACGGTCTCTCCCACCACACCGTTGGCCGAAATCGCCACCTCCGGGGATTCCGCCGGCCCGGAGATGACCGCCACGAGGTCGGAGAGCACGTCGGCCCCGTTGGCCACGTCACGCACGTAGCTGCCGGGCGCGTTGAGCCGGAAGAGCGGACGGCGCAGGACGTCGAGCACCTCCGGATCCAGCGCGGCCGAGATGTCCCTGCCGTCGGCGTAGTAGGTGACGGCTTCCTTGTTCCCGTCCTGGCGGACGCAGTTCAGCACCAGGAAGTCCGGATTGGACACGTCGTATCGGCCGACCTCGTCGTGCACGATGTCGTTGTGGAAGTTCAGGAACACGTGCGAGCTCTGGTTCGTCTGGCTCCGCGCCCCCGCCGACACCGGGACGACGTCGTGCACGAGCCGCCCGCTCTTCTCGGTGGTGAACCCGACGGGCTCGCCGAGCAGCTGGCTCAGTCCCAAAAGGACGGTCTCAGCGACGAACGTCTTCTTGTCCTTGCTGGGCTCGCCGTCGATCGGCGTCTCCGGCAGCTCCGGATCCACCGGCAGGTTGCGCACGAGCGCGACGCCGGGGGTGTCGACGTGCCTGCCGAAGTCCAGGATCGTCTGCGACTGGTCGATCGGCAGCTTCGAGAACGCGACGCGGAGCATCGCCAGCGAGCGGTCGATGTCGTCGACAGGATTCGGGAAGGACCGCAGGTCGCTCCCGATGGTGTCCCGGACTTCGTCGTCGAGGACGACCTCGGCGAAGGTGCTGACTAGGGTTTCCTTGCTGGTCATGGTGTCCTATCCACTTTCCGCCGCCGCTGGACCGGCGGTCTCGTCTTGAACTTGGCGATGAGACTGAGCGCGGGGGCGGTCGCGATCGTCGACACGAGCGTCATGATCACGAGCATCGCGAACACCGCCGGGCTGATCACCTTCAGCTGGAGGCCGACGTTGAGCACCACCAGTTCCGTCAGCCCCCGGCAGTTCATGAGCGCACCGAGCGACAGAGATTCACGCCAGCCGACCCCGGTCAGCCGGGCCGCCGTGGTACTGCCCACCCATTTCCCGAACACCGCCACCGCCGTGATCACCACGGTCCACAGCCACAGCGAACCGGAGCCGAGCAGGCTGAACTCGGTGTGCAGCCCGGTGTAGGCGAAGAACAGCGGCAGCAGCAACGTCAGGGTCACGCTGCCGAGCTTCCCGGCCGCGCGGGTGACGACCGGATCGTTCCTCGGCGCGATCACCCCGAAGAGGAAGGCGCCGAAGATCGCGTGGATGCCGATCTCGTTGGTGGCCAGCGCCGACAGCATGATCCCGCCGAGCAGGATCGCGAGCACCGCGGACTCCGGCACGCGGGCGAGCGCCTTCGCCAGCAGCGGCCGGACGACGTAGAGCATGACCACGACGAACACCAGGGTCAGCCCGACGGTCAGGATCACCTCCGACGGTGACCCGCCCTGGCTGACGGCGACCACGACGGCCAGCAGGCACCACGCGGCGACGTCGTCGACGGCGGCGCACGTGAGCGCCAGCGCCCCCAGCGGCGTCTTCGAGAGGCCGCGGTCGGTCAGGATCCGCGCCAGCACCGGGAACGCCGTCACGCTCATGGAGACCGCGATGAACAACCCGAAGGCGAGGAAGCCGACGTCACCGCCGAAGGTCGGGTACATGCCGAGCGCGAGCACGATGCCGCAGACCATCGGCAGCGCGATGCTGACCTGGCTGACCGTCACCGCGGTGAACCCGCGCCTCCGCACCGCGCCGAGATCGATCTCCGAACCGACCAGGTACATGAAGAAGATCAGGCCCAGCTGCGAAAGGATGTTGATCGCCGAGACCACCCCGCCCGGGAACAGCCAGCCGAACGCGCCGGGCCAGACGAGCCCGAACAGCGACGGACCCAGCAGGATGCCGGCGACGATCTCGCCGATCACCGCGGGCTGGCCGAGCCGCCGGGCCAGGACGCCCGCCAGGTAGCAGGCGCCCAGGATCACCGGAAGCGCGACAAGCAGGCGCGCGTAGGTGTCGGGCCCGCCGCCAGCGGCCTTGGCGCCCGTGCTCGCGACGGGCGCGTAGGCCGACCCCAGGCCGAGCACCACGACGACGACCACCGCCGGAACCGCGATCAACGCCGTCCCGACGACGATCCGGCGCAGCGTGGTGCGCCCGCCCCGGTCCCGCACAGCCGAATCCATCGAGTTCTCTCCCTAACCGGCACGCAGTTCCAGCGTGCAGCATTTGACGCTGCCGCCCGCCTTGAGCAATTCGGACAGGTCGGCACCGATCGGTTCGAAGCCGTGTTCCCGTAGCTGCGCGGTCAGCTCGGTGGCCGCCTGTGGGAGCACGACGTGCTTGCCGTCGGAGACGGCGTTGAGCCCGAACACGGCGGCGTCGCTCTCGGAGGCCAGGATCGCGTCGGGATACAGCTCCTTCAGCAGCAGAAGGCTTTCCTCGGAGAACGCGCCCGGGTAGTACATGACCGTGTCCTCGTCGAGGACGGCGAGCGCCGTGTCGAGGTGGTAGTACCGGGGGTCGATGAGCGTCAGCCTGGTCACCGGGCGGCCGAAGAACTCGCGCGATTCGTTGTGCGCCTCCGGATTCGTGCGGAACCCGGTCCCGGCGAGGATCGTCTTCCCGGAGACCAGGTAGTCTCCTTCCCCCTCGTTGACCCACTGCGCCTGCCGCACGTAGCGATATCCGTTGGCCCGGAACCACTTCAGGTACGCGGCGGATTCGCCGGCGCGTTGCACGTGGTGGAAGCGCGCGACGAGCACCTGCCCGTCGACCACGGTGGCGCCGTTGGCCGCGAACACCATGTCGGGCAGGCCGGGCAGCGGATCGAGCAGCTCGACACGATGGCCGAGGTCGACGTACAGGTCGCGCAGCCATTCCCACTGCGCGATGGCCAGCTCGGTGTCCGTCGGTTTCTTCGGGTCCATCCAGGGATTGATCGAGTACTCGACGTCGAAGTACGTCGGTCTGACCATCAGGTAGTGCCGTTGGGTGGCAGTCCGTGACACGCTTCCTCCACGCGGTTTTGGGCGTCTTCCGCCACCGGACCCTGGGTAAGGGCCCGGTTTCGTCGTATTCGTTGCTATTTCTGGGTTTCGGAGAGTTTGACCTCGATCTTCCCGGCCAGGTCGTTCGCGTTGCGCATGGCTTCCTCGAAGGACGCGCCCAGCGCCCCGATGCCGCCGAAGATGTTGTTGCCGAGCGGCGGGCGCTTGATCAGGTCACCCGGTTTGGCGAAGATCTTGAGGTAGTACAGGGAGTCCGATTCGTTCACCGCGGGCGGGACGTCGATCGAGGCGATCACGCCGCCGGGGCAGATCAGGCACATCGCGGCGGTGTGCAGCCCGGTCGGGCTGAAGTGCCGGACGTCCGGCCGCACCCCGCGGGAGACGTCCATGAGTCCCTTGATCGGGTCGTATCCCGCCGAAAGCCGCGCCATGTGGTCGAGTCCCCCGCCGCCGGGGCGGACGGCGATCTCCAGCAGGAACGGTTTGCCCTGGTGGAACCGGACTTCGGCGTGCAGCGCGCCGCGGGTGAGCCCCTGCGCACGCACGCCGGCGGCCACCACCGCGTGCACTTCGGCCACCTGATCGGCGGTCAGCGACGTGGGCGCGTGGTGCACGTCGTCGTCGAAGGTCTCCCCCTCCGACGTAACCCTGTCCACAATGGACCCGAGGTAGACCTCGTCGTCCCAGGCCACCGCCTCGATGAGGTGCTCGTGACCGTCCAGAAAGGACTCGACGAGCAGGCCGTGCGGGCCGAGATCCAGGCCTTCGGCCTCCATGTTGTACCAGGACATCCCGTCGATGCCTTCGCGCGCCTGTGCGTAACGCTCCCGCATCTTCTCTTCGTCGTCGACCCGGAAGACGAAGTTGCTGGCCGCGCCGAGGGTCGGCTTGAGGATCACCGGATAGCCGAAGTCCCCGGCCGCTTGAAGGGCCGAATCGAGGTCTTCGACGAACCGGAAGTCCGGATGCGCGGCACCGCCCTTCTCGTGCGCCTGCCGCATGATCAGCTTGTTCCGGCTGGTCCGCGCCGCGTCGACGCCGATTCCGGGCAGGCCGAGCGCTTCGGCCACCGCGGCGACCAGGACCACGCCGGACTCGGAGAAGGTGAGCACACCGTCGAAGGACTCTTCCGCGTGCCAGGCCTTCGCGTGCCGGATCAGGTCGTCGATGTGGTTGCTGCCGGCGATCCGGTAGCGCTCGGACGGCCAGAGATCCTCGGTCCCGATCCCGTTGAGCACGTACAGCACCCCGCCGAAATCCTCGATCTGCTGATACCGGGGCAGGTAGTAGTAGGAGTTCTGGCTGGCTTCCAGCGCGAGCAGTTTCACGACACACCTCGCAGGGCAGGACGGATCGGGTGGGCACCGCCCGCTCGCACGAGCGGCCGGTCGAGCGATTCGAGTCCGGTCGGGACCGGGCCGGCGCCGGTCAGGCGCGCGGCGAGGGACCGGGCGATCAGCGGGGCGAACTTGAACGACGAGCCGCCGCACGCCGCGTAGGCCAGCACCCGGTCGCCGAGGACGGCGAGCAGCGGGCCGAGGGTGGAGCGCCGGGCCAGGTAGTGACAGTCCCGGGTGTCGACCAGCCAGTCCCGGCGGAAACCCGGGATCAGCGTGGCGAACGTGTCGATCAGGTGCTCACGCCACCACGAGGGCACTGTGGCGCCACCGATCTCGTCGACGACGCGGCACGCGCTCGCGGCGCTGAGCTTCAACGGCGTTCCGGCGACGGGCGGCACGAGCCACGCGCCCCCGTCGGACCCGAGCGACGTGATCGCCGGGGTCGCGGCCCACGCGGCGGCGTCGGCGGGCGGCACGTCGCAGTAGAGCATCGTCTGCCGGTGCAGCACGAGTTCCCTGGACAGCGCGGGGGCCAGCAGATCCCGCGACCACGGGCCCGCCGCCACCAGGACGGCGTCACCGCGGAGGGTCTCCCCGTCGGCCAGCCGGACCTCGGCCCGATCGGCGGCGATCCCGGCGACCTTGCGGTGCGGGTGGAGTTCCGCGTTCGCGTGCCACCGCAGCCGGGTGGCGCACGCGGTCAGGACGCGATCGGCGAGCAGGACTCCCGCGTGCGACTCGAAGACCGCGCTCGTCCCCGGGACGAACCCGGCGTGCGGGAATTCCGCGGCGAGCTCGTCCGCGCCGAGCACTTCGGCCTTCGATCCGGCCGCCGTCAAGAGATCCCGCGCGGCCTCGGGCGCCGGAAGCGCGGTGAGCGCTCCGACCTGTTCGTAGAACGACGTGGACAGCCGGTTTTCGAGTTCGATCCACGCGTGATGCGCGGCGACCGCGGCCGCCGTGGTGGCCGGGTCGCCGGTATGCAACGCGCGCAGCACGCGGTGCCGGTCGAACGAGGTCGCGCCGGAGAACGGGATGTCCGCCTGGTCGGCGATCACCACTTCGTGCCCGGCGGACACGCATTCCAGCGCGGTCAGCAGCGCGATGACGCCACCGCCCGCGAACACGACTCGCATGGTCTTCCCCCTCCGGGCGAGACTTCGTTCGGGCAGCACGAGGTACCCGGATGCCACTGCTGGGTGGTGGCATCCGGGCCTTACCCCCGTCGGGCAAGGTTTCTCAGGAAGCGCGCGGGGTCACGAACGTGTCGTTGATGACGTAGCCGTCGAGGCCGTACGTCTCCCCGTACTCGATGAGATCGCTGGTGCGGTTGAGGAAACCGCGCCCGTTGTTGTTCAGCGAGGTGTTGCACAGCACGCTGAACCCGGTCTGCTCGCGGAACGCCTCGAGCAGGTCGGTGATGCCGGCGTTGCGCTCCCGCGTGACCGTCTGGGTGCGCGCGGTACCGTCGACATGCGTGATGGCCTTCAGCTCGTCGGAGGTGACGTGGTTGAAGTACAGCATGTACGGGTCTTCCACCGAGCCGACGAACCACTTGGGGGCGTCGGATTCCAGTGCGATCGGCGCGATCGGGCGGTAGTCCTCGCGGCGCTTGATCTTGTTGAGCCGCACGGTGGTGTCCACGGTGAACGGCGCGGCCAGGATCGACCGGTTGCCCAGCGCCCGCGGGCCCATCTCGTACCGGCCGCGCGCCCAGCCGATGATGTTGCCGTCCTTGAGGTACTTCGCGACCTCGCTCGCCACGAGCGGCCGCGTCTCGTACTTGGCGGGATCCGGGACGACGTCCTCGACGAAGTTCTCCCCCGCGTAGACGTCCCACTCGATGGTCGCCTGCCCGGTGTAGAACCATTGCGCGTCGATGGCGGTGCCCAGTGCGGAGCCGCTGTCGTTCGGGCACGGCGGCACGAACACCGAGGAGAACAGGCCGCTCTCCCGCCACAAGCGGTTCCAGTCGCAGTTCAGGCCGCAGCCACCGGAGATCAGCAGCGGCAGGCCTTCGGTCAGGTTCTTCTCGGCGTAGTCGTAGAACCGGTTGAAGATGGCCTGCGAGTGCTTCGCCGCCGCGTTGCGGTATTCCTGCGACCACACACCGGCGTTGTACAGATGGGACCAGGACATCTCCTCTTTGGACAGACCGAGGATGATGCCGTCGCGGTCGAGGATGAAGTCGATGGTCTTCTGCTCGTCCGGCGTGAGCGGGCCCGGCTCGGCGAACCCGGTCAGCGCCATCTGCTTGCCGGCGTCGTTGAACCGGAATTTCCCCTTGCCCAGCGGGAAACCCGGGTCGGCCAGCGCGAAGAGATACGCGTACTTCGCGCCCGGGTCGGTCAGGACGTGCTGCAGGTGCGTGGCCTCGCCGCGCTCGTCGATCCGATAGAAGTCACCGATGTTCCCCTCCCACACCAAGGAGTAGTACGCCTGACCGGGTGCCGCGGGGGCCATCCCGAGGGAGGTGTAGATATGCGAGCGCTCGTGGGTCGAGGAGAAGTACCGCACGTCCTTGCCGAAGAACTTGCCTGCCTCGTCGGAGATCGCGCCCTCGCCGACACCGAAGTATCCGGTGCGGGACGGCGGTTCCACCGAGAACTCCCCCTTGACCCAGCCGCCGAGCGCGACCACGTCGGGCTGCTTGTCGAGCATGCCCGCCGCGCGCGCCATCAGCTCGCCGGTGATCCGGTCGTAGCGCGGGTAGTTGTCCTTTTCCGACTCCAGCGCGAACAGCAGCTTGCCGTCCTCGATCGCCACGATCCCGCCATCGTGACCCTCTTTCATCGACAGAATCAGCATTGTGTCACCGAATTTCGCTCGCCTTCATTCGTCGACTCATTCAAGCCGCGCGGCCCGTTGACCGGAAGCGCCGCGCGGGGAGAACAATCAACCTTCGGACGAGCCGCCCGGCAGGGTGCGCACCGCCTCGTGACGCAGCGATTCGAACGCGTTCTTGCGTGTCCTTCGGCCGGCCATCGGGACGGCGGCGGCCAGCGGCCCCGGTTCCCGTCGCCGTTCGGCGGCGAACGCGCTGACCAACCGGGAGACCGCGTAGCGCCCGGCGACGTTGGCACGCTGGAGAAGTCCGGCGTCCACCACGGATTCGAGGAGTTCGTCGGCGGTCTCGATCATGATGCCCATCGCGGCGGCGACGCCGATCGACGTCGTCCAGCCCGCCCCGCTCTGCCCGAAGTGCTGGACGACCTCCCGTTCGGTGGGCGACAGATGCTCGTACGCGGCGGAGAACCGGTCCCGCACGTTGACGTCGCCGACACAGAGACTGTCCATGAGCCGTTCGCGATCCGCGAGCTGGCCGGCGGTGTAGGCGATCGCCCATTCCGGGCGCGCGGCGATCTTGCGGCCGACGATGTTGACCGCCAGCGGAAGATCACCGCACAGTCCGGCGATCGTGTCGGTGGCGTCGTGTTCCGCCCGCACCCGGCCCGGACCGGCGATCCGGCCGATCAAGGCCAGCGATTCCTTGCGGGAGAACGTATCGAGCTCGATGCGGTTCGTGTCCTCCAAACCGAGCAGCCGGGCGCGGCTGGTGACCACGACCTGGCTGTGCGGAGCCTGGCCGAGCAGCGGCCGCACCTGCCCCTCGTCCCGGACGCCCGTCAGGAGCACGAACAACCTGCGTTCCGCCAGCAGGGACCGGTAAAGCCCGATCCGCTGCATCGGATCGTCGGGCACGAGATGCGCCGGCACACCGAGCGCGCGCAGGAATCCGCGCACGATCCCATTGGCCGACCGGCCGCCGGAGCCGCTGTCGCCCAGGTCGGCGTACAGCTGCCCGTCCGGGAAGTCCGCCGCCACCTCTTCCGCCAGCCGCAGGGCGAAAGCCGTCTTCCCCACCCCGATCGGGCCGCTGACGAGCAACGGCACCTTGACCGGCCCGCTCGCGCCGATCATCTCGGCGGCGTCGGCCAGATCCCGTTCCCTGCCGACGAAAGTCCTCGACGCCATCGGCAGCTGGGCCGGACGGGCGAGGCGGATGACGCCGGATGCCGTCGCGTGCGCGCCGTCCGGTGGCGTGTCGGCCGCACGGTCTTCCCGGGTCTCGGCGCCGGTTCCCGGCTGTCCGGCGACGCTGCGCCAGCGCCGTTCCCACACCGCACGGTCCCCACCGCACGCGGAGACGAACGCCAACGTCACGGCGAGCGTCGGCAAGCGATGGCCGCTCGCCGCGCTGGACAGCACGGAAGGTGCGAACAGTGCGGTCCTGGCGAGTTCCCGGTAACTCGGGTTTCCCGCCCGGTTCCTCAAAACGCGCAGATCGTGAGCGAATGCGGCGATCGGACCAGTGGAGCCGTCCAACGGTCGCTCGGGTCTGCCCATGCCCTCTCCTCCCCTGGATGGGGTAACGCAATCGCGCTGCGTGACCGCCATCCTTGTGACCTTCCTGGCCACAACCCTAAAGGACCAATGAAGGATGCAGCAGATACAAATAGGTGACTCAATGTACAAAGTCCAATAGTTGGACGCGGAAATTCACCCCCTTGGTGGCACCGGATAGGGTTCGCCCATGTCTGACCCCCTGCCTCCGCTCGCTGAACTCAGGCGGGCCGCCGAAGTGTTCAACGGCTTCGCGAATGTCGACGCCTCGTGGCTTCGGTTGCTCGAGGAAACGCACACCGCGATCGACCTGTCACAGCCCGCGCACCGCACAATTCTTCTTCGCTGGCTGAACTCGTGGGGATGCCGTATCCGGTACCCGCGGGACGGCGAACCCGCACCCTTCGACGACGGCGTCCGCGCCTGGTGGGAGACCTGGGGGACCACGCTCCCGTCGGCCGATCTCGCCGGCTTGACCGACGCGGAGATCGACGCCGCCGCGAAGGCCTACGCGGACCTCTCGGGTGTCGTCGTCTCAGCGGGACGAACCAGGCGTACGCTGGGCCCGACCGCCGCAGCCAAGGCGCTGTATGCGTTGCGGCCCAACACGATCATGCCGTGGGACGCCGCCATCGCGGCCGCCCTCCACGGCGCCCGTGACGGCGTCGCCTTCAGCGCGCACCTGCGCCTCGGCCGCGCGTGGGCCGCCGCGGTGATCGCCGAGGCGGGGGTCGGCGGGGCGGAAATCCCCGCCCTGGTGGGCAGGCCCGTGACACTGGCGAAGATCCTCGACGAATACCTTTACGTCGCCTTCACCATGGGCGCCACGGGTGACTGGGAACACACAGCGGAGAATGGTGGAAAAATGGTAACCGGTGATGACGTCAGACGGATCGTTTCGGACCTTCCTCGTGCCTATGAGGCACTGGTCCGTGACCGGGCGAAGTTCCGCGTGGGGCGAATCGTCTTTCTTTCGCTCTCACCGGACGAAACCGTGATGGGATTCGGCTATCCCAAAGAGGAGCGGGAAGCGCTCGTGGCGGTCGAGCCGGAGAAGTTCATGATGCCGATTCCGTCCGATATGCGCTATCAGTGGGTCCGCGTCCGGCTGTCCGCGATCGATTACGAAGAGTTACGAGAGCTGATCGTCGACTCGTGGCGAATGTGCGTTCCGAAGAAGGTCTGGACGGAATACCTGGAAAAGAACCCGAGCTGAACTACTCCTTTCGGCGTGCGCCGTTCAGCCCCGTCGCTTGCCCTTTTCGGTCGCGTGAATTCGCCGTTCGGGCGACGGACGCGGGTAAGAATCCCGTGCCGCCCGGGTCGATGTCCGTGAAGGCCTCCTTCCCTACCTTGAAGGTAGGCAAGGAGGCCTTCACGACCCACCCGACTCGCGCGACACCAGCCGGACGCGTCGCGAAAGCCACTTTCGCGACGTCTGATGTCCCGAAAGTGGCTTTCGCGACATGATCGCCGGGTTCGCGCTGGCTCCTGCCGCACCCCGAACGCGCGTGAAGGCCCCCTTCCCTCGGCTGAGCCGAGGGAAGGGGGCCTTCACGCG
>NZ_JBSZHF010000001.1:3673150-3801268 GCF_054166285.1 Amycolatopsis sp. TRM77291
CCCTCGGCTGAGCCGAGGGAAGGGGGCCTTCACGCGCGGAACGACCTACTCGGTCACCTCTTCGATGGCGGAGGTTCCCCGGGAGCCGGGGTTCCCGTACCGCTCCCACACCTCGTTCAGCCGGATCCGCCCGTCCGGCAGGAACTCCGGCGTGTTCGTGCTGTGCCCCGCGATCACCTGCCCGCTGGCCAGCACCATCGTGTAGGCCATGTCGATCGTGCCGTCCTCGCCGCACTTCCCGGTCAGCGAGCCGAGCCGCACCCCGCCGCCGGTCAGCTCGGCCCACACCAGATCGTCCTTCTGCCGGTACAGGGTCACCGGCGCGTTCGGATCCGTGCTGACCTTGCGGAACCGTTTCCCGTCGTAGTTGATCATCCGTCCAGCTCCGTCCGAGTCGGGAACCAAAGGTCGTCCGAGGTCAGCTCCGCGAGGTCGTACTTCCCGAGCGCGCTGGCGAGCAGCCGCAGTTCGAGTTCGAGGCAGCGCACCAGCCGCACGAGCCCTTCGTCCGCGTCCTCGTCGACGGCGAGCAGCGCCGCCCGGCCGAGGCCGACCGCTGAAGCGCCCATCGCCAGGCACTTCAGCGCACGGGCCCCTTCCCAGATCCGCCCCGACACCAGCAGCGACGCGTCGTGTTTGCCGACCCGGCGCAGGCATTCCACCAGCGGCAATCCCACCTGGTCGAGGAACACCGACGGCGCCCAGCCGGTGCCGCCCTCGGCACCGTCCACGGTGACGGCGTCCGCTCCCGCCGCCCACGCGACCCGCGCCGCCTCGCCGACGTCGCGGCCGGGGTGCAGTTTCACCCAGGCGCGGGCCCGCGGGTAGTTGTTGCGCATCAGGTGGATCTGCTGGCGCAGGATCTCCCCGGTGAAGGTGCCGGGGCTGCTGGACCGCAGCACCATCGCCTGATCCCTGCCGAAGGCTTCGTCCACTGTGTACTGTTCGGCGATCTCGCCGGCGGCCGTGCGCGAGAGCACGGTCATCCCGCCGAGTCCCGGTTTGGCGCCCTGCCCCACCTTGAGCTCGAACGCCAGCCGCCCGGTCTCCAGCAGTTTCGTCGCGGACGGGTCGCTGTAGACGAGGTTCCACACCTCCGCGTCGGCGTCTTCGGTGCTCTGCTGCACGACGACACCACCCAGCCCGTCCGGCACGGCATCGGCGTACGCGCGGATGCGGCCGAGCAGGCCGTCTTCGGCGCTTTCGCCCATCCGGCCGTACCCGTGCATGGGGACGACGTTCTCGCCGATCACCATCGGCATCCCGAGCCTGCCCGCCTGCTCGCTCGCGGCGATCCCGAGCCCGCTGCCCGCCACCTGCGTGGACCCGAACGCGCACAGGAACACCGGCGACGGCGCGGTGAACCCGCCGAGCACGGTCGACAGCCCGACGTCGCCGTAAACCGGTTCACGCGCGAGGTCGAACATCTTCTCCAGGCGCCGCGGGACGAACACCGGCGGCACGATCCGCGCGCGGTCGAGTTCGTCCGGCGGAGTGCCGGCGTCCGCGCCGAACAGCGACCGGCCGTATCCCGCGACGTCGGGGAAGATCGCCGCGCTGCCTTCCCGCGCCCTGGCCCGGATCGCGTCCTCCGGGAGCTGCCGCGCGGTGATCACGGCGCCGCGATCCCGGGCAGCTTCGGGTACGCGTTGGCCTGCCAGATCGCGTCCAGCCCGGCGATGTACCGCGTCACCCGCTCCAGCCCCATCCCGAAACCCGCGCTCGGCGGCAGCCCTTCGCGCGCGAGGTCGAGGTACCAGGCGTACTTCGCCGGGTTCTCCCCCGTCTCCCGCATCCGCTCGATCAGCCGCCGGTACTCGTGCGTGCGCTCGCCGCCACTGCACAGCTCCCCGAACCCGTCCGAGGCGATGAGGTCGAAGTTCCGCAGTACTCCCGGTTCGGTACTGGACTCGCCGTCGGTGAACCCGCGCGAGCCCTTGGGGTAGTCGACGATGAAGAACGGCCGGTTCGTCTGCTCCGAGATGATCCGCTCGCCCTGCCAGTCGATCTCCGCGTCGGCGCTCTGCCCGTGCCGAAGACCTTGCAGCCGCGACACCGCCTCGCGATGCGTCATCCGCTCGAAGTCCTCTTCCAGCAACGCCGTGAACGCCGCCTGGTCCCGGCCCAGCGTGGCAAGGTCCACTTTGGACTCTCGCAGGGTGTGGGAGACCACGTGCCGCAAGAGTCCCTGCGCGATATCGAGGACCTCCTCACGACTGGCACGGGCGACCTCGACGTCGATCTGGGTGAACTCGACCAGATGCCGTCCGGTGGTCGAGGTCTCCAGCGGCTCCAGCCGCACGTTCGGCGCGACGTAGAAGATCTTGTCGAACGCGAGCAGCGAAGCCTGCTTGTACAGGATGACGCTGGTCATCATCTTGTACTTGTGCCCGTAGTAGTCGACGTCGACCTGCTTGGCCCCGCGGCATCCCGGGTCGGTGACCGGCCCGATCAACGGCGGTTGCAGTTCCACGAACCCGTTCATGCCGAGATACTCGCGGGTGCCCGCGGTGATGCTGTTCTGGATACGCAACGCCGCCTGCGTCACCGGTGACGTCAGATGCTCGCGAGTGCCCGGCGGCAGCGCCGCCTCCGATGGTCCGGTCATGTCCTGCTCCCCTGTGTCAGTCGGTTCACGGTCTCGATTCCCGGCAGCCCGTACTTCTCGTCGAACGACCGCTCGACGTACCGGAGCGCGTCCAGCAGATCGCCCGAGGTCATCCGCCGTTCCGCGGGCAGGTCGACGAGGTCGCCCAGCGGCATCGCGCCGATCCGCTGCCACTCCAGCCGTCCACCGGCGTCCAGCCGTCCGCGCGCGCGGCCCGCGTTGTCCGGGTGCAGGCAGAACGGGACGTCCAGCTGCCCCCGCGCGAACGCGGTGACCAGCGCCCTGCCGAGATCGGTGTCGAGCGAAAGAACGTTGTCCACCAACGCCTTCGCCTGCGCGTGGATCCCGGTATCACCCAGCCTGCCGATCCGGGACACTCCCCGCGCGGCTTCGGCCGCGTGTTCCAGCGCGGTCACGTTCTCCGCCACGGTCGGCAGCCGGTGCGCCTCGGCGGTGGTCTTGACGATCAGCCTGCTCGCCCCGGTGCGGGCGGCCAGCCGCGCGGACTCCGCGATCAGCTCCAGCGCGCCGCCCGGCGTCCTCGGGTGGACGCCCATGTAGCCGTAGATCACCACATGCGTCCGCGCGTGCGGCACGTATTCCCTGATCAGCGCGTGCAGGGCGGCCACGGCCTCCTCGTCCTGCCCGGCATGGGTCTGCTGCGCGTAGCTGAAGGACAGGCAGCGGATCCCGTGCCGCCAGAAGAACATCCCCTCCAGCACGCTCAGCGCGACCAGCAGCGCCGGCGGGCAGAGCTGGCCCATCATGCAGCCGCCGAAGGTCTCCAGGTGCGGTTCCAAGGCGGGACCGCGGGCCTCGGCCAGCGTTTCGCACGAACGCCGCCAGTTGTCGACGGCCGCCGACAGCGGCATCCGGCTGTACGGCAGGCAGTACGACACCGGGCCGCCCTCTGTCGCGTGCAGCCCGAAGTCCAGCAGCGCCCGGACGATCCGGCGGGGATCCGCCGAACCGTGCCGGACCTGCACCGGGAAGTCCCCGGTCAGCACGCCGTCGAGCAACGCCGCCGTCGTCGCGGGATCGTGGTCGACGAGCGGGTACCCGTTGAGATCGGCACCGGCCGCCAGCGCCGCGCGAGCCGCCTCGTGGTCGCCGACCCTGGTGTAGCTGTCGATCGTGATCGTGCCGACCGTCGCGGCCCTCGCCGCCCTGGTCGCCAGCAGCCCGCGGGTCATCCGGCCCGGATCGGCGAACCCCATCCGGGGCTGCACGACCAGCTCTCCCCTGGCGTGGTGGCGCGCGACCACCTCGCCGAACGAATGTCCCCGCCGTGGGGTGAGCACGCTCATCCGGCGCCCAGCGGGACGCCGGGGGCGCGCACGGACAGGGTGCGGAGGAACGTCCGGAACGGCGTCAGCCCGCCGGAGTCCTCGAACACCGCGTCGAAGCCGGCCTCCAGCAGCCGCGCGGCGTTGCTGCCGCCCGTCACGTCGAGCTTCCCGCCGATGACGACCGGCATCGTGACCAGCTCCGCCCGCGCGCGGAAGGATTCCATCAACCGGACGCCGTCTTGGCGGCCGTGCCCGTTGAGGCTGCTGATCACCAGCAGATCCGGCCGCCGGGTGACGCACTCGCGCACGATCGTCGCGTCCGGGACGCAGGCGCCGAGGTTGGTGACCCGGCAGCCCAGTTCCTCCAGCAACAGCTCCAGGTACACCAGGTTCCAGGTGTGCGCGTCGGACGAGAGCCCGGTGACGAGCACGTCGAGACCGGCGTCCGGGAGCGTGGGCTGGACGGCTTCGATGGTCATGGTGCGGCGTTCTCCCTCTCTCCTCGGTCCGGCCGCACGTCGATCTCGATCAGCGCGACCGCCTCTTCGGCCAGGCGCGACGCCTCCGCCGGGCTGTCCGCGGTCACCATCAGGTCGCCGACGCGGTCCCACGAACTGCGCAGCCCGTCGAACCGGTCGCCCGCCGAGACACTGACGTCGCACATGAACACGCCCTCGGCCTGCGACGCCTTCTCCACGCCGCGCACGTCCTCGATCAGGCCGGGCTCGATCGAGAGGAACCGGACCGCGGCGCCGCCTTCGGCCTCGCGCGGCAACAGGTCCACGACCGGTTCGTCCTTCATCACCGAGAAGTAGGCGCGGTTCAGCTCCACCGGATAGGCGCGCTGGATCAGCTCGATGATGCCGTCGCCCGCGAACCGGCCGGCGCATTCGACCAGGTACGGGACGCCATCCGAGACGATCCACTCGCAGTGGACGATCCCGGTGCGGAACCCGGCCGCCGAGGTGAGCCGCCGGGTCTCCTCGGTCAGCGTCGCGGTCAGCTCGTCCGGGATGTCGGCGGGGACGATATGCGCGAGCTCGATCGGTCGCGGTCCGGGGAACAGCCGCTTGCCGGTGACGTTGGCGAACAGCGGTTCGCCGTCCCGCAGCAGCATCTCGACGCTGAACTCGTCACCCTCGACGAAGCTCTCGGCCAGCATCTTCAGTTCCATCGCGCGGTCCGGGACGAAGATCCCCTCGTCCTGCACGACGCAGTTCGTCCACGCCTGCTCGGCCTCGGCCGGGTCGGTGAGCACCTGCGTCCCCACCGACGCTTGCCGGTTCGCGGGTTTCAGCACGGTCCTCCCCGGATGCCGCGCCATGAACTCGCGGACCTGCGCCGGGCTTTCGACGCGCGCCGACGCCGGATTCGCGATCCCCGCCGCCCGGCTGACCAGACGCAGCACCGCCTTGTCCCGCAGGATCTGCGCCGCGCCGAACCCCGCGCCCGGCAGGCCGTAGCGTTCCGCGAGCCGGGCCGCGAACGGGGTCGCGTACTCGGTCAGCGGCACGACGGCGGCCGGGTCGAGGTCGTGGTGGACGTGATAGAACTCGTCCGCCTTGCCGGGCAGGTGGAACTCCCATTCGATGAGCTCGCGCACCAGCGCCGAACCGGCCACCGTCTTCCGCGCGTCGCGTTTGCGGATGACGTCGGGTTCTTCGACGAAGATCACCGAGCCGTCCGGCTGGAAGTCCTTGATGGACGAACCCAGCGCGGCGGCCACGAACCCGACCAGTACCACCGGCCGCGTCATGACTGCTCCTCTACGTAATACCAGTTCTCCGGGTTGATCAAGCCGTACGGGTTGATCGGCGAGAAACCGCGCAGGTTGCCCGCGACCTCGAACAGCCGCCGCGGGAACGTCGGCATGAAGATCACCGGCGCCTGCTCGGCGATGTACTCCTGGTACTCGTACAGCGCTTCGAGCGAGTCGGTGGTGACCGTCTTCGCGATCAGCTCGTCCGCCTTGGCGTCACGCCAGTTGCTGAAGTTGCAGGCCGCGCCGCTCTGGAAGAGGTTCTCCCCGGTCGGATAGTTGTAGACCCAGCCGCCGCCCCAGCAGGACAACTGCCACATCCGCTTCTCGCCGGGACCGTCCTCCGCCACCAGGACCGACCCCATCACCTCTTCGAGGCGGATCTCGATGCCGGCCTTGGCCGCGTCGTCCCGGAACTGCGCCATGAGCCGTGCCAGCGACGGCCGTCCTTCCCAGTAGCGCAGGGAGAAGCTCAGCTCCGTGCCCGCCGGGATGCCTTCGCCCGCTTCACCGGGACCGGTGCCGGGACGCACGCACACCGCGGGCGAAGCGCTGACGTCCCAGCCGTTGTCTGAGAGCAGCTGCCGGGCCTTCTCCAGGTCGAACGGCCAGAACCCGCCGCGTTCGGCGATCTTCGGCGACACCAGGTCGCTCTTGGGCAGCACCGGGATCGACCCGGTCTGGCTCCAGCCGTACCCCTGGTAGACCTCGCGCGCCCCGTACTCCTGGTCGAAGCAGCTCTGAAGGGCCTGCCGGATGTACGGCTGCCGGATCATGTTCCCGGCGACGGTCGGGTTGCTGAAGTTGACCGCCATGAAGTTGATGTTGAACAGGATCTGCGGTTCCAGCTGGAAACCGTCGCCCAGCGGGTTCGGCCCGCCCTTGGTCGGGTCGCCGTCGGGCTGGACGCCCATTCCCGGCGGCAGGAAGCCGACCTGGACGTCACCGGACTGCAGCAGTTCGTACTGCTGTTCGTCCGACGTCGTCGAGACCTGGCGCAGCTCGTCGAGATGCGCCGGATTGGGGCCGCTGTAGTGCTCGTTCGGGACGAAGGTGACGACACCTTCCTCGGTGTAGCTCTTGAGCCGCCACGGCCCGTTCACCACACTCCACACAGGACTGTCGGCCCAGCGCGTGCGGTGCGAGTTGTCCTCTTCGACGACGTCGCCGTTCTCCGCCATCAAGAACTCGTAGACGGCTTCGGCCTGCTCGATGTCGTGTGTCGCGTCGGCCGGGCCGTCCGCGGTGCGGTCCCACGCCTTCGGCATCGGCGTGATCATGGTGAGCTGGTTCAGCAGCACCCAGTTCTTCGAGTACGCCTTGTCGAAGGTGAAGCTCACCGTGTCGTCGGCGACCTTCCCGAACGACACCAGGTTGTCCGGGAAGTAGCCCTCGGAGTAGGCGCCGAACCTCGGCCCCTTCACCTTCAGCATGTTCATCCAGAAGATGACGTTGTCCGCGCAGAGCGTCTCGCCGTTGGACCACTTCCACGGTTTGATCCGGACCGTGCAGGTGCGGCCGGTCTCGTCCCACACCGGCTCCTCGCCGACGCTGAGGTCCCAGTCGATCTCCGGCGCGCCGTCCCGGCCCAGCCAGTAGAGCGGCCGGTACATCAGCATCTGGAACTCGTAGAGGCTCCGCACGCCGAAGCGCTCGCCCGGGGTGAAGGGGAAGATCACCGCGGGCGGGAACCCGGGAAGGCAGGCCCAGGTGGCGACGCCACCCTTGATCGGCTTGTCCGTCATGACTTTCGTTTCCTCCGCTCGTCGCCGCGCTCAGGCGGCGGTCGCCTCGAGAACCTCGGCCGGCCGTTTTTCCTGCGCTGACAACGGTTTCGCCAGACTGAAGTAGGTACCGATCACGATCGCGCCCTGCAGGAGAGCCAGTCCCCAGAAGGCGTAGGGCACGGAAGCCGCGTCCGCCAGCGAGGACAGCACGACCGTCGCGCCGACACCGAGCCCGAGGCCCAGTGCCTGGGTGCCGCCGAAGATCCGGCCGACGCGTTCCTCCGGGCTGGCCCGCATCAGCAGCGTGCGGGCCGCGATCCGGCCCTGCGCGAAGCAGAATCCGGCGAACGGGATCGCCGCCATCAGGGCGATGTAGTGCAAGGGCTGGATGGCGAGGCAGATCAGGTTCCCGAGGGTGCCGAGCACGGCCAGATGGATGCCCTTGAACCGTTTGCTGACCTTGCCGTACGCGGCGGCGCCGACGATGAACCCGACGCCTGCCAGCGCGTCGACCACGCCGATCATCCACGCGCCCTGGTTGAAGGTCTGCAGGATCAGCGTCGTCAGGATGACGTTGGCGACCATCAGGCCGATGTTGCCGTTGGCGTACAGCAGCGCGAGCCGCTTGATCGGCTGCCGCACCGGGACCTCGACCGGCGCCGACGGTTCGGTGGCCGTGATCTCCTCCACCACCGGGGCTTTGGCGGGCTTCCGGCCGATCGCGTAGACCAGCACGGCCGACAGGACGAAGCTCAGCGAGTTGAACACGAACAGCGGAGTGGCGCCGAACCAGATCACCAGGAAGCCTGCCAGCGAAGACGCCAGCAGCATTCCGGAGTTGCTCGCCATCTCGAAGTGGGAGTTGAACTTCCCGAGCCGCTCGTCGCGGATCCGTTCCTTGATCAGGCCGTTGCTGGCGGGCATGAACAGCGCCGCGGTGCACGCGAGCATGAAGTTCGCTATGTAGGAGCCGAGGCTCGCCGGGCCGCCGATCCACAGCCACACCGGCAGCGCGAACGCGGTCATCGCGCTCACGAGGTCGGCCGCCACGCACAGCATCCGGCGGTCGACCTTGTCGACCAGCTTCCCGAACATGACCGCGAGCGCGACCTGCGGGATGGACACCGCGATGAACAGCCAGCCGACCGCCAGGGTGGTCTGCTCAGCGTGGAAGACCAGGATCGCGGCAGCGGTGATCTGGAACGCGTTGCCCGCCGTGGTGATGAAGCCCGCCGGGACCAGCAGGCGTTCGGCGAGCCGGGAACTCCGGGCCGCGTCGGCGGAAAGGGTGCTGTCGAGTGACATGGGGTCTCAGACCTCGCTCGTCGGGGGGAATTCCAGTGATGGCACGGGGAAAGCCGTGGTGTGCGTGACGTCGAAGGCGGCCGCGGTGATCCGGGGTTCGAAGCCACCGGCATCGGCGGCACGCCCGGCGAGGTCGATCAGGATCGGCGAGGCACAGCCGATCAACGCCCGCAGTTCGAGGAAGAGGTCACCGAGCCGCGCGCGGAGCATCTCCTGATCGAGGTTGCCCTTCAGCGTGCGTTCCGTCGCCGCGCGCAGGCGTTCGACATGCTGCACGATCAGATCGGCGGCACGGCTGAGGCTGAAGTCTTCGAGCTCGTAGTTCAAGGCGAACCGGGAGACCATCGCCGCGGCGCGTTCCGTGGCTTCGGTCGACACCGGGAGCGAGCCGTTCTCGCCACCGACCTCGGCGGTGAGTTTCGCCAGGGTTTCGGCGAGTTCGTTCCAGGGCGCGACCAGCCGCTCCCCCGCGACCTTCTCCAGCGCGGCACGGGAGAAGTTGGTCCGTGCGAACTCCGGAGCGGTGAGGTTGAGGTGGAACCGCGCGATGTCGCGGGGCACCTCGGCCGCCAGGTCACGGGCCCAGACCACGTGTCCCTTGCTGGTGGAGAACTTCTCGTTCTCCAGCTCGTAGAACTCGTTGACCAGCAAGGTGTCCGGGAGGACGTAGCGGCCTTCGAGGGCCATCAGCTCCGCGACGTGGACGACTCCCCAGGTGAACAGGGGGTCGAAACCCATGAACACCACGACCCGCGCGTCGTTCTCCGCGAGCCAGGCGTCGTCGTCGGCGACCTTCGGCTTCCCGTTGCGCCGCAACGCGTACTCGGTGCAATACATCGAGGCGGGCATACCCTCGACCCAGGCGTTGAGGCGTTGCCCAGGTGTCTGGAGGAACGGTGCCGGCAGGCCCCACTTCACCGGATACGTGATCGCGAAATCGGGCAATGGCCCGGCGAGCAGCTCCCGCATCAGCCCGAGCACATGCGGCCGCCACGCGGGACCGCGTTCCTCGTAGTAGGCGAGGAGCCGCTCGCGGTACTCCGAAACCGGGAAGACCATGATCTCGGTTTCGCGGTAGGTCACCTCGTCTGCCGGGTCGAGCACCGAGTACGGCTCAATGAGCGCGTCGAAGTCGATCGGATGCCCGCAGCCCTCGCAGAACCCGCCGCGGCTGTCGGCGAGGCACGTCGGGCAGCCACCGCCGACGAAACCCTCGACCAGGAACTCGCCCTTGCTCTCGCTGTAGGGCAGCCGCACCTTGCGCAGCCGGAGCTTTCCCTTGTCGTACAGGCGTTTGACGTAGTCGTAGACGAGCGCCTTGTAGCCTTCGTCGGTCGGCGAGAAGCCGTCGACCTCGACACCCATCGCCTTGAACGTGCGCTGGATGTTCTCCGTCGACTGCTCCACCAGTTCGGGCGGTGTCAGCCCGACCCTGGCCGCGCTGGTGACGAGGTAGGTCTGGCTGTCGTCGGTGCAGGAGGCGAACACGGCCTCGCGGCCCGCCGCGCGCAGGTACCGGCGGTGCACGTCGGCACCGAGGTACGGGCCGGCGATATGCCCGATGTGCAGATCCCCGTTGGACGTCGGCGGGCCGCCGATGATCACCACCGGTCGCTGTTCGGTCATGCTCACGCCTCCGCCTCGTGCCGGGCGGCGAACTTCACCGTCATGTCCGAGTCCCACCAGATCGCGTACATCTCGAAGTCCTCCGCGCCGTCGTTGAGGATGCGGTGCTCGGTGCCGGGCTTGTGGAATTCGATGTCGCCGGGGCGGAAGGCGCGGCGCTCTCCCCCGGACTCGACCACGGCCTCGCCGCTGACGGCGATGAAGATCTCGTACTCGTGATGGGAATGCGCACCCGTCGCGCCGTGCGCCGGCACCGTGACCCAGGCGCCTTCGAACGGCGCGTTCAGCGCCGCCCACGGCAGCAGCCGCTGGCCGTAGGCACCGTTCTCGAAGACCATCTTTTCCCGCTCGAGCGGACGGATCTCCATGACTTCCTCTTCCTTCTCGTGGGTCAGCGGGTGACGGCGATCGGGGCGGTTCCCGAAGTCGGCTGCGGTGGCACCGAAGGGTTCTCGCCGCGGTGGGCGAGGAGGTCCTGCAGGATGTCGTTGGCCCGCGGGGCCAGGACGCTCAGCAGGGAGTCCGCGATCCCGTGCGTGGCCTCGTTGACGCCCTGCAGGTAGACGGCCGCGGTGGCGGGCTGGTCGATCTCCAGCCGGTAGTCGCGGGTCACCTTGATCTCCGACAGGCCGATCGACTTCGCGATCTCCTGGACCATCCTCGGCATCTCCGGCGAGAAACCGGTGCCGAGCAGCACGAGGTCGGTGCGCAGTTCCTGCGTCTCGCCGGTGCGCCGGTCGGTCAGCTCCAGCACGATCTCGTCGCCCTCGTCGCGGGCGTCGGTGATGTCGTTCATCGTGATCATCTTGAGCCGGGAACGGCCGGACAGACGGTCCAGGTAGATCGAGCGGTAGAGCGCGTCCATCGTGCCCGGCGCCAGCCCGGAGTAGTTCGTGTGGTGCATCTCCTTGAGCATCTGCTCGCGCGCTTCCGGCCGGGAGCCGAAGAAGGTGTCCACATGGGACGGGAAGAACAGCTCGTTGTTGAACTTGCTGCTCTCGTAGTAGTTCAGCCCGATCGAACGCATCACCATCGTCGGCTTGCATTCGGGCAGATCGTGCTGCACCGAGCTGAAGAGTTCCGCCGCGCTCTGCCCGGCGCCGATCACCGCGACGCGGTACGGAAGGTCCTTGCGCAGCTTCGCGATCCTCGGCAGGTACTGCGTGCTGTGGATGACGCGCTCCTGGTTCACCGTCCGGAGCTGATCCGGGATCCGCGCGTCGCGTCCGGCGCCGACCACCAGGTACCGGCTGCGGATGACCTCGCCGTCTGCGACGTGCGTGTCCCAGCCGGTCAGTGTGCCGTCCGTCCACACGGGAGTGATCTCGCGGCATTCCCGGCCACGCTGCAGATCCACCAGTGACAGCGAGTCGGCGGTCCACTTGAGATAGTCGGCGAGCTCCACCCGGTACGGGACGAAACTGCCCATGTTCACGAACTCGTTGAGCCGGTTCGTGGCGTGCAGGTAGTTCAGGAACGAGAAGCGGCTGCGCGGGTTGCGCAGGGTCACCAGGTCCTTGAGGAACGAGACCTGCGACAACGCCTCCGGCAGGAGCATGCCCCGCTGCCAGGAGACCTCTTCGTCCCGTTCGAGCAGGACCGATTCGCGGGCCAGGCCGGGCGCGAGCTCTTCCAGTGCCACTGCGAGCGCCAGGTTGGACGGTCCTGCTCCTACTGCGAGCAGCTCGACATCACGGTTCGCCATTTGTTTGCTCCGCCATCGTTTGAGAGTGCTGGGAAGGTGTGGTGCGGTGCCGGTGCGCGGTCAGGCGCCGGCGGCCACCGAAGGCAACAGGGGGTGCGCGGTCAGCCGGACCTGGGCCATGGCCTTGTCCAGCACCGCTTCGCAGTCTTCGGGATCGGCGCCCGCGCAGATCACGTACGCGTGCCGCGAGATGAACTCCGCCGGCGGCAGCCGCAGGCGGCCGCCCGGCTCGACGAGCACGTCCGCGGCGAGAATGCCGTTGTCCCGCAAGGTATCCGGAACGGACACGGACTCGACGACACAGTCCTGTTTCGGGTAGCCGAACCGCACGCCGACCCACCGGGGCTCGGCCTCGTGCGGGATGTGCGGACGCATGCCGAGCGCGACGTCGACCGCGGCCGCGCCCGGGTCGACCCCGGTCGCGAATTTGGCGAGCAACGGGATCAGGTCGCCGCCGAGCCTGCCGTTGATCTCCACGATCACCGGCCCTCGTCCGGTGAGCTTGAGCTCGGTATGGGTGATGCCGTACCGGAAGTCGATCGCGCTGTGCGCGCGGGCCAGCGTCGAGCGCAGGACCGGGTCGGCGAGCAGTTCGTCCGCGGAGCTGACCAGGTGGCCGAGTTCCTCGAAGTACGGATGCATGCCGACCGTCTTGCGGGCCACGAACATCGGCGTGTACTCGCCGTCCACGACGGCACCGTCCACGCTGATCTCGGGGCCGCTCAGGTATTCCTCGACCAGCGCCCCGCCCTTGTAGGCGGGAGAGCCGCCGAAGCTCGCGTCCTCCGCGGTCCGGAACGCCTTCCGTACCGCCTCGGCGTCTTCCGCGAGGCTGACGCCGATACTGGCCCCGCCCCCGCGCGGCTTGACCACGACCGGGTACCCGATCCGCTCGGCCACGCGGACGGCCTGATCGTCGTCGTGCACGAACCCGAAATCGGGCTGCGCGACGCCGGCCGCGGTCAGCGTCCGGCGGCTGAACCACTTGTCACGGCAGCCTTCGATCGCGGAGATCCCGGCACCCGGCACCCCGAGTTCGTCCGCGACATGCGCCGCCGCCACGATCAGCGCCTCGTCCCAGGACACCACGCCGAGCACCGGCGTCGTGGCGTGGAGCGCGCGGGCCGCGGCCAACACGGCGTCCTGGTCCTGTGTGTCCAGTACCGTCGCGCCGGTGATGTGGCGCTCCTGCCAGGTCGGTTCGGTCCCGTTGAACAACCACAAGGGATGCCGGCGCCCGGCCGACGCCAACAGGTACTCCCGGTACGGCCGCATCCCGCAGCCGATCACCAGGACAACACCCTCCGCTGAGCTCATTCCCTCTCCCCACCAGCCCGTCGCTCCGTCGCGGGCTACTACATCCCGGGGGCGGGTTGACCGGAACCCTTGATTCGGGAAGAACAATCAACGGGGCGTAGCGTCAGAGGGCCGCTTCGTAGGCGGCGGCGAGGCGCTGCAGCACGCCGGGGCCGTCCTTCTCCGGTGCCGGCGCGCCGACGTGGACGACCCGGAGTTCGGCCATGAACTCCGACCACAGTTCCGGCCCGCCCGCGGCGAGCAGTTCGGCCCGGACCCGCAGGCGCTCGGTCGTCGGACGATGCTCGATGCCCCAGGCCCCGAGGTGCGCGAACACCGGCACCAGCTGGATCGACGCCTCGGTCAGGCTGTACGCGGCCCGTTTTCCGGGCCCGGCGTCCTCGCGGGTCAGCAGACCGGCCTTGACCAGCCGCTTCAACCGGTCGGCGAGGATGTTGGACGCGATCCCCTCTTCGGATCCGGCGAGCAGTTCCCGGAAATAGCGCCGGGTGCCGTACATGATGTCCCTCAGCACGAGCAGGCTCCAGCTGTCGCCGAACGCCTCGACCGCGGCGTTGATCGGGCAGCCGGAACGGGCGGGTTCCGCCATCCCTTCACCTCCACCAGAAGTGGTTGCAATCTACCATCGCCCACTTTATCGTGGGCCGACCGATTGCATATCGCAAGCACCAGGAGGCCGGGATGCTCGAACCACGGACCGCCGACGGGAAAGTGCTGTGGCATTTCACGATGTCCCTCGACGGCTTCGTCGCGGGCCCTGGCCACGGCATGGACTGGATGACCGGGATCGCCTCCCGGCCGGACCTGATCGGCGAATACGCCACGACCACCGGCGCCGTCCTCGGCGGCCGCGACGGCTGGGACGCCTACCCCGACCCGAGTGGAATCTACGGCGGCGCCTGGAAAGGCCCGCTGTTCGTCCTGACCCACCACCCCGAAGACGCCACGCCCACTGACGGGGTCACGTTCCTGGACTGCGGCGCGGACGAAGCCGTCCGGATCGGGCTGGAAGCGGCGAACGGCAAGAACCTCGAGGTGTTCTCGCCGGACATCGGCCGCCAGCTGCTCGCGCTGGGGTTGATCGACGAGATCGACCTGCACATCGCGCCGGTCCTGCTCGGTGACGGCGTCCGGCTGTACGACAACCCCGGGGGCGCGCCGATCCACCTGCGCGGAGTCGGCAGGGAAGACCCTCGGGGCGTGCTCGACGTCCGCTTCCGGCCTCTCTAGTTCCGGTTCCCGTACGACTGCTCGCACGGATACCCGTCGCGATCGGCGTCCCAGCTCAACGGGCGACCGGCGTTCACCCAGGCCTCGAACGCGTACGTGTACGTGTACGAGAATCCCTCGGCCAAGAGGCGCTGGCACGACGTGCGGGAGGGCGCCCGCGTGACAGTCACCGGCGGCTCGACCACGACCACCGAGGTGGCGGGCGGCGCGACGACGGCGGTGGTCGTCGACGGCGGCACGATCTCCCGCACCACCGTGACCGGTGTCCCGGCCGTCGTCGTCCCGCAAGCGCCCAGTACCGCGACGGCACCCGCCGTCATCAGCAGTGCCGTGACCATCCTGTTCATCTGCCCGCCTTCCGGTGAAACCGCCGAACCCTCACGGGAGGAGAACGGCGGTTTCACCGGCGGCATAACGAGTTTCGCGCGATCGGAGCCGCAAGTCCCTGGAAGTCGGGAGCTTCGGCACGGACCGGGCAGGGCCGGAAGACCCTAGGACAGAACGACGTTCACCATCCACGAGATGCCGAACCGGTCGATGCAGGCGCCGAATTCGTCGCCCCACATCTGCTTTTCGAAGGGAACCGAAACGGTGCCATCGGCCGAGAGTTTCTCCCAGTAGCCGCGCAATTCCTCGCCGTCTTCACCACTGAGGCTGATCGACACGTTGGTGCCCGGATTGTGCTCCATTCCCGGCGGCGTGTCCGAGGCCATGATCGTGTAGCCGCTCGGGGATTCGAGCTGGCTGTGCATGATCTGGTCCTCCGCCGGCGTTCCGGCCATACCGGATTCGCCGAACGTATTCAGCGTCAATTCTCCGCCGAACACCGACTTGTAGAACTCCATGGCCTGCCGGGCGTCGCCGGCGAAGCTGAGGTAGGGATTGAGACGGGAAGCCACTGGAACGCTCCTTCTGGTCGGGTCACGAGCATCCTGGCAGACGCCTCCCGGTGCGACAACGGCTCGGCTACGGCCGGGTGAATTCCTTCACGCGGCGAAAATTCAACGCCGTCTGCCGAATGCGGTGAGCGATTTCCCGAATACCGCTTTAGGGTCCCCGTATGCCTCCGTTCCGGATCCACCCCGCGACGGCCGACCGGTTCGGCGACGTCGCGACCATCCTCAATCCGAACGGGAACGACCGCGCCTGCTGGTGCCTCGCCTACCGCGCGAAACCCGCGGACTACAGCAGGCTGCGCGGCGACGAACGCGCCGAGCACGTCCGCGGCCTCTGCGCGGCGGACCCGGGCCCGGCGTCCTCGCCTACGACGGCACCACGCCAGTCGGCTGGTGTGGCGTCGGCCCACGCGCGCAGCTGCACCTCCTGACGCGTTCCCGCACGATGCCGGCGATCGACGACGTTCCGGTGTGGACGGTCATCTGTTTCGTCGTCCGCGCCGGACATCGCCGCCAGGGTGTGGCGCACGCGCTGCTGGACGGCGCGGTCTCCTACGCCAGGTCGCACGGCGCGCCCGTCGTCGAGGGCTACCCGGTCGATCCCGGGGAGGGACGGATCAACTCCTCCGCGGCGCACGTCGGGACCATCGGGCTGTTCGCCGCCGCGGGGTTCGAACTCGTGGAAGAGACCAAGGCACGCTCGGACCGGAAGCCTCGCTGGCTGATGCGGCTCGATCTGCGCTCTGGCTCGTGAGCCCCTCGGCCATGTCGCGAAAGCCACTTTCGGGACGCCTGGTGTCCCGAAAGTGGCTTTCGCGACGTGTTCGACAGGCGGAAGGCCTTCACGGACCGGCAGGGTGCGGTGACCTCGCACGAAGCGCCCAAATCGGGCATCGGGTACGCCCCTGGNGTCGCGAAAGTGGCTTTCGGCATCCCCGAAGGCCCCTTCCCCACGTCAACGCGGCGAAGGACGCCTTCAGTCCACCCAACCACACCGAAACCCGATAGCTAACGATTGACTTTCGATAGATAACTCGCGAAAATCGATGCATGATCACAGGCCAACGGGCGGTCGCGCCTCTCCGAGTGTTCCTCGTGCTGCTGTTCGGGGTCCTCGTCCTCTTCCAGACCATGTCCCTGCCGGGGCAGTTCGCGCATATGGCCCGGCAGGACCCCGAGATGGCGTATCTGCGCTGGCCCGCGACGGCGGTCTCCATCTTCTGGGTGCTGTGCGTCCAGGTCGTGGTCGTCGCCACCTGGCAACTGCTGACGCTGGTCAAGAAGGACCGGATCTTCACCGAGGCGTCCCTGAGATGGGTCGACGCCATCGTGTGGGCCATCCTCGCCGGCTGGGTGGTGCTGGCGGGCGTGTTCCTCTACGTCGGCTTCAACGCCGGAGACCCGGGTCTGCCACTGCTGCTGTTCCTGGGATTGATCGGCGTCGCCGTGCTGGGCCTGCTCATGGTCGTGATGCGCACGTTGCTGCGGCAGGCCACCACCCTGCGGTCGGACATGGAACAGGTGATCTGATGCCGATCGTCGTCCGCATCGACGTCGAACTGGCCAAACGCAAGATGAGTGTCGGCGAATTCGCCGAACTCGTCGGGCTCACCCCGGCGAACGTGGCGGTGCTGAAGAACGGCCGCGCCAAGGCCGTCCGGTTCAGCACCCTCGAAGCGATGTGCCGGGTGCTCGAATGCCAGCCCGGTGACCTGCTCGAATGGGTCAAAGACTAGGCCACCGAGAACTTCAGGTGGAAGTTGTCGAGTGTCGCGGGCAGCGGCCGCTCCGGCCCGAGGACGGCACCGGAGGCCAGCTCGAAGCGCCGGTCCTTGATCAACCGCGCCAGCATCGTGCTCGCGCAGAACAGCACGAGATCACGGCCGGGGCAGATGGCCGGTCCGGCGCTGAACGGGACCAGCGCCGGGTTGGCCGCCGCGCTGCCGTCCAGCCAGATCCCGGGTTCGAACCGGTCGGCGTAGGGCAGGGATTCGGGGTCGCGGTGGAAGAACGGCGTGAAGATCAGCACCGTGGTCCCCGCGGGTCCCCAGGCGGTCTCGGCCGTGCTCTCGCGCAGCAGCGCGGGCGTGGTCGGCCACAGCCGGACCGATTCGAGGGCACAGGCACGCAGGTACGCGAATTGGCCGGGAGCGCTCGGATCGGCGGCCGCGACCTCCTCGTCGGCACGCTCCCGCGCGTCCGGGTGGGTGGCCAGCAGCGCGAGCGCGCGGAAGGTGACGATCCCGGCGGCGTCGAACGCGAAGAGCCAGTGGGCGACCTGGTCGGCGACGACGTCCATCGACCGCTCCCCCGACGGGCCTGCCGACGCGATGGCTTCGGCGAGGCTCCCCGGCTCGGCCCGTTCCAGGTGGCCGATGAGCCGGGTGCGGAACTGATCGTGGAGCCGGTCGCGCCGGGGGTGCGCGTACGCCCAGTTCGCGTCCTTCCGCAGCCGGGCGAGCGCGTCGGTGAGGCCGTCGTCGCCCGCCGCGGACTCACCGAGCGTGACCCGCCTGACCATCCGCCACCAGGCCACATTGAAGGTGTCCCAGTCCAGCGTGCCGCCGTCCCAGAGTGACGCCGCCTCCTCGGCGATCGCCGCGGCGAAGGGCGCGGCGAGATCGTGCAGCGGTTTCCCCGGTTCGAGGACGTCCTCGTTGAACCGGCGGCGCGGCGCGCGCTCCACCGCGTCGGAGATCAGCACGCCGTGCGGCTGGAAATGCCCCAGCGCCGCCCGCTTCTCCTTGGTAGACGGGCTGAACGGCACCGGCGCGGCGGCGAGTACCTCGCCGACGTCTTCCCCGGACAACGCCAGGTCGATCGTGCGGCCGGGCACCCGCAGGCGCAGCGGACCGGGACCGTATTGGGAGCGGAGCCGTCCCAGCAGCCGCACGGCGGTGCGGTCGAACTGGAATTTCTGTGCCGCGGCCATTCCCAGCGGCCGCCGTTTGATCACCCCGCCGGCGAGGGTGGGCAGGACGACCCGCAGTGCGACACGCACGGTGTCCTGGACGGAAGCGGTGGCCGGTTCGGTCGAAGTCGCCATACGCGTCGGCTACCCGGCGCGGCGCGCGCGTAACCCGTTTGTCCCACGACCGGGCGGGGAATCCGGCCGCCATGGCGACCAAGGCACCCGGGGCGGATCCGCCGGAAACCGTGGATCTGGACAGGCTTCGTTCGGCGGCGTCCGGCTGCCGCGGCTGCGACCTCTACCGCGACGCCACCCAGACCGTCTTCGGCGAAGGCTCCCGCAAGGCGGAGATCATGGTGGTCGGCGAACAACCCGGCGATCAGGAGGACCGACAGGGTGCCCCGTTCGTGGGACCCGCCGGGCGGCTGCTCGACCGGGCGCTCGACGAAGCGGGTTTCGACCGCCGGAAGATCTACGTCACCAACGCGGTCAAACACTTCAAGTTCAAACGGGACGAACGCGGCAAACGGCGCATCCACAAGACGCCGTCCAAGACCGAGATCGTCGCCTGCCGTCCATGGCTGCACGCCGAACTCGCCGCGGTCCACCCGGAGCTGCTGATCTTCCTCGGCGCGACGGCGGCGAAGGCGCTGCTGGGCGACGACTTCCGCATCACCCGGAGCCGTGGCGAGCGGATCGAACTCGCCGAGTTCGGCACCACCGCCGTCGCCACCGTGCATCCGTCGGCGGTGCTGCGCGCGCCGGACCGCGACGAGGCCTATCGGGCCTTCGTCGCGGATCTCGTGGCGGCGCGCGGCGACCGCTGAATCACGCCACTTCGGAACTGCGGCCGCTGTTGTGCAGGCCCAGCATGTCCAGCAGTGTCGCGCAGTCTTCGGGGCTCCTCGCCCGCGAAGCGACGGCGATGGCCGCCTTACGCCGGATCGCCTCCTGCTCCGGTGTGTCCTGGCCTTCCGGCAGCAGGTCCGGTACGGAGTGAAGGCCGAGTTCGTTGCTCATCTGTCCCCCTTGGCTGTGAAGGATGTGTCGCATTGGTACCCGCGGCTCGCGGGTTTGAACACGGGTGCCCCCGATCGGGGGTGAATCAGCTCCGCAGCGCCGGCAGGAGCGTGTCATGGGCGAAGCGGAGGAAGCCTTCCTGCTGGTCGCCGCCGATCTGGATCAACGCCAGATCCGTGAACCCGGCCGCCTCGAATTCGCCCACCTGCTTCACGATCCGGTCGACGTCCGGCCCGCACGGGATCGCCTCGGCGACGTCCTCCGGTTTGACGAACTGGGTGGCCCCGGCGAACCCCGCGGGTCCCGGCAGTTCGGCGTTGACCTTCCAGCCGCCGGCGAACCAGCGGAACTGCTCGTGCGCGCGCCGGATCGCGGCGTCGCGATCCTCACCCCACGACACCGGCAGCTGGGCGATCTTCCTGCTGGGCGGGCCGAGTTTGGTGGCGTCCCACTCCCGGCTCAGCGCCTCGTCCGGTTCCACCGCGATCATCGCATCGGCGATCGGCGCGAACCGGGTCACCGACTGCGACCCGGACACCGCGACCGCGATCGGCACCCGCTGCTCCGGCAGGTCCCAGAGTTTCGCGGAGTCCACCCGGAAGTGGTCACCCTTGTAGTTGAAGTAGCCGCCGTCGAACAGCCCCCCGATGATCTGGACCGCTTCGGCGAGCATCTCGTGCCGGACGTTCGCCGGCGGCCAGCCGCGCCCGACGACGTGCTCGTTGAGGTTCTCCCCCGCGCCGAGCCCCAGGGTGAACCGGCCGTCCGACAACGCCTGGACGGTCGCCGCCTTCTGCGCCACCACCGCCGGGTGGTAGCGCATGATCGGGCACGTCACGAAGGTCATCAGTTCCACCCGTTCGGTGCTCTGGGTCACCGCTCCCAGCACGCTCCACGCGTACGGCGAATGCCCCTGCTCGTCCAGCCAGGGCGAAAAGTGGTCGCTCATGACCTCGAAGTCGAAGCCCGCCTTCTCCGCCCCGGCGGCGTACTTCACCAGGTCTTTCGGCCCGGCCTGTTCGGTCATGAGGGTGTAGCCGATGCGCATGTGATCCTCCTTCGCGTCGACCACCGCGTACCCGCCCGGCCCCGGGATCAACCGGACGTTTATCCGGCGAATCGAACGGGGTACCTGACCGGGGAAAGGAAGGAGCCGCGATGCCGCAGCAGGCTTGGAGCGACAAACGAGAACGTCAGTACGAACACATCAAGGACTCGGCGAAGGAGCGGGGCGCGAGCACCGACCGGGCCGAGGAGATCGCCGCCCGCACGGTCAACAAGAACCGCGCCCAGGCGGGCGAATCGCGCGAAGCGAGCCGCACGTCCCTCGAGGACATGTCCCCTCAGCGGCGGGGTGGCAAGCGGTCGGGGAACCGGCTGGGCCCGAACGGCCCGACCAAGGACCAGCTCTACAACGAAGCGAAACAACGCAACGTCGAGGGCAGGTCGAAGATGTCCAAAAGGGAGCTTCAGCGAGCCCTGGGCCGTTGATCACGCGTCACGCGGCGGAGCACCGCCGCGGTCACCCCACGGCCACGGACGGATGGGTTTCGTAATGGATGCACACGGACGGGGCGGCCTCACCCCCCAGACCCGGTCTCAGTCGGACGGTCTGTCCGACCGGGTCGAACTCCGCCTTCCCGCTGAAGCGGAGCAGATCCCTCTCGTCCGCACGCTCACCCATGGTGTGGTGGCCCGTGCGGACTTCGGCTTGGACGCCATTTCAGACGCGAAGATGGCCGTCGACGAAGCCTGTTCCCAACTTGTCCAGCCCGCTGAACTGGGAGCCGTTCTTTGTTGTGTCTTTCACGAGATACCGGAAGGAATCGCCGTCTCGATCTCGACGCGGACGAACAAGCCTTACCTGCCGAGCGAGACGACGTTCGGCTGGCACGTCCTGACGACGCTGACCCATTCGGTGCGGGCGCGGTGCGAGCCGATTCCCGGCGAAACAGGGGGCACGACGACGATCGATCTCGTGTTGGCCCCGGGAACGAGCGACGGGTGAGTGGGGAGCGCAAGACTCTCACCCGGCAGGCGGACGACTACGCCCAGTGCGAACCGCTCTTCGAGGAGATGTCCTCGCTGCCGGAGGATTCGCGGGCCCGCCGGGAGGTGCGTGCCCGCCTCGTCACCGAACTCCTGCCGCTCGCCGAGCACATCGCCACCAGGTTCTCCGGACGGGGTGAGCCTCGCGAAGACCTGGTCCAGGTGGCGCGGATCGGCCTGATCAACGCGGTCGACCGATTCGATCCCGGCCGCGGGCACGACTTCCTCTCGTTCGCCGTGCCCACCATCATGGGCGAGGTCCGGCGGCATTTCCGGGACACCGGCTGGTCGGTCCGGGTACCGAGGCGGCTCAAGGAACTCCACGTCTCGCTCAGCCAGGGCACCGCCGCGCTGTCCCAGCGGCTCGGCCGCGCGCCGACTCCGACCGAGCTCGCCGAACACCTCGGGCTCGAAGTCAACGAGGTGCGGGAAGGACTGCTCGCCGGCCAGGCGTACCAGACGCTGTCGGTCGACAAACCGGTCCACGACAACGCCACCGAGGCCCTCTCGCTCGCCGACACGATCGGCGAGGAAGACCACGAGATGGCGCTGGTGGAGAACCACGAGGCGCTGCAACCGCTCCTGCGGGAGCTCCCGAAGCGGGAACGCGCGATCCTCGTGATGCGCTTCTTCGGGGGTTACACCCAGACGCAGATCGCGGAACGGATCGGCATCTCGCAGATGCACGTTTCGCGTCTCCTGTCGCAGACGCTGGACCAACTGCGCGGGAAGCTCTCGGAGTAGCACCCCGTGACGGCCTCCTTGAGGGACTTCGGTTCCTCAAGGAGGCCGTCACTCGCGTGCTCAGAGGCGTAACTCGCGTGTTTGAAGGCGTAACTCGCTCATCCGGCCCCAAACACGCGAGTTACGTCTTTAAGCACGCGAGTTACGCCTTCGATCACGCGCCGGCAAGTACGTGAAGGCCCCCTTCACCGCGTCCAGCGCGGTGAAGGGGGCCTTCACGTACTTGTGTCACACGGGTTTCAGCGGATCGTGCCCCATCGACATCAGCTTGTGCCGCCAGTGCGCTTCGCCCGCGACCGGTTCGAGGTCGTCACGCCGCTGGTCCCCGACCCGCCGGACGACCGAGCGCATCACCCGTTCGTCCTCGGCGGTGAGGTCGGTCCTGCGCTTGCCGAGGATGCCCAGCACATGCCGTCCGGTCGGCGTACCCGCCTGGTCCGGCAAGGCTTCGTCCTCGTCGTCGGCCGACCTCGTGCGCAGCCAGTCGGCCAGTTCCCGCGAGGTCATGTTGACCACGCGATGGAACTCGTCCCACAGTTCGTCATCGATCTCGTGCACGGCGAAACCTCCTGCCAGCACTCGACTTTCTTACGGCGTCGTGTACGGCGCCCGCTGTTCGATGGACGGGCTCGCGGCCGGGTAACGGCCGTCCTGCCCGGGCACCGGCGTCACCGTCGTGCCCTGTTGTTCGGGCTCGACGCGCCTCGGCCGGTTGATGACCGCTTCGGCCTCCTGCTCCCCACGGATCCGCGAGAGCACGCTGAGCGTGATCGCGTGGGCGACGGCCAGCACCAGCAGCAGAACACCCAGCCTGCCCACCACACCAGGAAGGTCGCTACCCCCGATGTCGACGGTCGACAGCAGCGCCAAGACGCCCAGCGTCGCGAGATGGAACAGCACCGTGACGAGCCACGTCATGGAAGCGCCCGCGGCCGGATCGCCGTGGGAACCCCGCAGGTAGCGCTTACCGCTCTGGTAGATGATCAGACCGTCGAGCATGACCAGTGCCACCCCGATGACGAGGAAGGCCACGTATGCGTTGGTAGTCATGCCGGAACGCTCCCTTCGTAATGGACCTCACCCCAGGAGATACCCGGGACCTCCCCGAGGAAAACGCCGTCTTCCAGGGGAGGTCCCGGGTCACCGGTCAGCTGCCGGGGCGGTCCACGTCACCGCGCCAGGCGCCGGACTCGTGGCCGCGGCTCTCGATGAACTCCTTGAACCGCTTCATGTCGCCCTTGATCCGGCGGTCGAGCACACCGAGCTTGTCGGCGACGTTCTCGGCGAAGCCTTCCGGATCGATATCCATCTGCGCCGTGACACGGGTCTTGTTGTCGCTCAAGCGATGGAACGTGATGACGCCCGCGTGGTCCGGACCGGAGTCCGACGTCCACGCGACGCGCTCGTCGGGATGTTGTTCGGTGATCGTCGCGTCGAATTCCCGGCTCACCCCACCGAATTTGGTCACCCAGTGGGTGTGGGTCGCGTCGATCTGGCGGATCTCCTCGACACCTTCCATGAACTGCGGGAAGCTCTCGAACTGAGTCCACTGGTTGTACGCGGTCTTCACCGGGACTTCGACGTCCACCATTTCGGTGATCGTGCTCATGCATCCTCCTGTCGGTTGGGTGCTTTTCGAACCGGTACTCCCCGGCTACCCGGCGCTCAGCGGGGCGAAACACGCTGTGATTGACCGGCCGGGTGGCCGGGTACCCGGCGGGCAGAACACTCCGAGGAGGTGCCCCATGATCGAAGAGACCCACCGGAAGCCGGCCGCAGAGAAGTCGGTCGGCGAATTGGTTTCCGATCTCAGCGACGAGGTCAAACACCTCGTCCGCGATGAGATGCGGCTGGCCGTGTTCGAGTTGCAGCGCAAAGGGAAGAAAATGGGCTTCGGTGCCGGATTGTTCGGCGCCGCCGGTGTTTTCGCGCTTTTCGGGCTGGCGACCCTGATCGCCGCGGTGGTGCTGGCACTCGCGCTGGTGATGCCCGCGTGGCTGGCGGCCGTGGTGACGGGCGCGGCCCTGCTGCTGATCGCCGGCCTTTCGGCCCTCGTCGGCAAGAAGGAGGTCTCCAGCGCGACCCCGCCGGTGCCGGAAGAGGCCATCGAAGGTGTCCGTGAGGACGTCGACACCGTCAAGCAAGGAGTGCGGTCATGACCGATTTCCCCAAGAACGCCGAAGAGGCCCGCGCCGACCGCGACGTGACGCGGGAGGAACTCACCGAGACCCTCGACGCGCTGGGCAAGAAGATGGACGTCAAGGCGAGGGTCAACGACAACCTCGACGCCAAGGTCGACGAGGCGAGCGCCAAGATCTCCGAGAAGGTCTCCGAGCCCGCGGCGCAGAAGTTCCGTCAGGGCACCGAAGTCGTCCGTGCGAACCCCGTGCCGATCTTCGCCGGGCTCCTGGCGTTGCTCGTCACCATCCGGCTGATCATGCGAAAGAGGTCTTCATCGTGAACAAGGTTCTCTACAAGCCGCTCAGTATGGTCGTGAGCGCCGGCGGCGGCGTGCTCGCCGGGATCGCGTTCAGGCAGATCTGGAAACGCGTGAGCGGCGAAGAAGAAGCGCCGGACGCCACCGACCGGGACTTCACCTGGACCCAGGTGATCGTCGCGGCCGCCGCGCAGGGCGCGATCTTCGGCGCGGTGAAGGCCGCCACCGAACGGGCGGGCGCGGTCGGCTACCGCAAGGCGACCGGCGACTGGCCCACGGAGGACTGACCATGCGCGTGGTGATCGTCGGAGGCGGGTTCGCCGGCTACAACGCGGCCAAGACCCTCCTCAAGTCGGTCGGCGACGACACGGAAGTCGTCGTCCTGAACCCGACCGACTACTTCCTCTATCTCCCCCTGCTCCCCGAAGTCGCCGCCGGGATCCTCGAACCACGGCGGATCTCGGTGTCCATCCCCGGCACGTTGCGCGGTGTGCGCCTGGTGCTCGGCACCGCCAAATCCGTCGATTTCGACGACCGCAGCGTGAGTTACACCGACCCCGAGGGCCGCGAGCACTCCCTCGGTTACGACCGTCTCGTCCTCGCCGCGGGCAGTGTCAACAAGCTGCTGCCGATCCCCGGCGTGCCCGAGTACGCCCACGGCTTCCGCGGCCTGCCCGAAGCCCTCTACCTGCGGGACCACGTCACCCGGCAGATAGAACTCGCCGCTTCGGCGCAGGACCCGGCCGAACGCGACGCGCGCTGCACATTCGTCGTGGTCGGCGCCGGCTACACCGGCACGGAGGTCGCCGCGCAGGGGCCCGCGTTCACCGCCGCGCTCGCCGCCCGGCATCCCGAGCTGAAGGACCAGAAGATCCGGTGGCTGCTGCTGGACGTCGCCGAGCGGGTCCTGCCGGAACTCGACCGGCGGCTCGGTGCCACGGCGGACGAGGTGCTGCGCGAACGCGGCGTCGAGGTACTGATGAAGACCTCGATCGACGACGCCGGCGAAAAGGGCGTCACGCTGACCACCGGTGAATCCGTGCCCACGCACACCCTGGTGTGGTGCGTCGGGGTCCGGCCTGATCCGCTGATCGAGGACCTGGGGCTGAAGACGGCCAAGGGACGGCTCGTCGTGACGGCGCAACTGAACGTCCCTGGACGGCGCGACGTCTACGCGTGCGGAGACGCGGCCGCGGTCCCCGATCTGACCCGTCCCGGCGAATACACGCCGATGACGGCCCAGCACGCCGAACGGCAGGGCAAACTCGCCGGGCGGAACGTCGCCGCGTCCCTCGGGCACGGCTCGCACGGCACTTACCGGCACCACGACCTCGGCTTCGTCGTCGACCTCGGCGCCCGCCGGGCCGCGGCGAACCCCTTGCACATCCCGCTTTCCGGGTTCGCCGCCAAGGCGGTGACCCGCGGCTACCACCTGCTGGCCATGCCGGGCAACCGGCTGCGCACCGCCACCGACTGGGCGCTCGAAGCGGTGACGAAGCGGCAGACAGTCCAATTAGGACTCGTACGATCGGGTTCGGTGCCGCTGGACACGGATTCCCCCGAACTCCCCCGCACGAACTGCTAGAGGAGAGACGCCCATGACCACCGAATCCGATCCCGTCCGCGCCGAAGGCCCCTCGGTCGTCACCGACGGCGGCCCCGACGGGGCGAAGCTACTGGTCCTCGACCCGGCGGGCGAGGGCAAACACGGCGAACTCCCGGCGACGTGGCGCCCGCTCGCGGCCCAGCGTCAGATCATCTGGTGCCGGTTGCCGGTCGACGGCGCGCTCAGCCAGGCCGAAGACGTGCTCGGCGACGCGGAACCCGGTGGCCCGCCGATCGACGTCGTGGCCGCCGGCGACGCGGCCGCGGACGCGCTGCGGCTGGCCGAACGCCATCCCGGCTCGGCGTCCCATGTCCTGCTGGTCGACCCGGTGCCGGACGAATCGTCCGACCTCGCCGAACGGGTGCGTTCGGCCGGGACCGCCGTCGACGTGCTCCCCCACAGCACCGGTGAGCCGTACAACCGGGTGCCGCCGCCGCTGCCGCTCGGACATCCGGACGTCGTCGCCGGGATCACCAAGATCCTCGAGGACGTTTAGCCGCCGGAGGGCGGCGGTATCCGGCGACCATGAGCGAAACCGTTGCGGACCATGTTCTGGCCAGGCTGCGCGAATGGGACGTGGAGCAGGTCTTCGCCTATCCCGGGGACGGGATCAACGGGCTGGTGAGCGCGTTCGGCGCGGCGGGGAACAAGCCCCGTTTCGTGCAGACGCGGCACGAGGAGATGGCGGCGTTCGCCGCCGTCGGCTACGCGAAGCTGAGCGGACGGCCCGGTGTCTGCATGGCGACGTCCGGCCCGGGGGCGATCCACCTGCTCAACGGCCTCTACGACGCCAAACTCGACCACGTGCCGGTGGTGGCGATCGTCGGGCAGACGGCGCGCAGCGCGATGGGCGGCAGTTACCAGCAGGAGGTGGACCTGCAGGCGTTGTTCAAGGACGTCGCGAGCGAATACCTCGTCGAGGTGAACGTCCCGGAACAACTGCCGAACGCGCTCGACCGTGCCCTCCGCACGGCCATCGCGCAGCGCGCGCCCACGGCGGTGATCATCCCGGCAGATCTGCAGGAGGAGACCTACCAGCCGCCGCAGCACGAGTTCAAGCACGTGCCGTCGTCCCCGCCCGACCATCCGCGGGCCAGTGTCATCCCGCCCTCGGAAGAAGTCGCCCGCGCCGCGGAGGTGCTGAACGCGGGTGAGAAGGTCGCGATCCTGCTCGGGCAGGGCGCGCGCAACGCTGTCACCGAGTTGCGCGAGGTCGCCGAACTGACCGGCGCCGGAGTGGCGAAAGCGTTGCTGGGCAAGGATGTCCTACCCGACGACCTGCCGTATGTCACCGGCTCCATCGGCCTGCTCGGCACCCGGCCGACGTACGAGATGATGCGGGACTGCGACACGTTCCTGATCGTCGGCTCGAACATGCCGTACGCGCAGTTCCTGCCGGAATTCGGCCAGGCCCGCGCGGTCCAGATCGACATCGATCCCCGGTTCCTCGGGCTGCGCTACCCGACCGAGGTGAACCTGCTCGGCGACGCGAAGGGCACGCTGCAGCAGCTGATTCCGTTGCTGGAGCGCAAAACCGACCGCGGCTGGCGCGAAAAGATCGAGAAGAACGTCGGCGAATGGCAGGAGACCCTGACCCGCCAGGCGATGTTGGAGGCGAACCCGGTCAACCCGATGCGGATCGTGCACGAACTGTCCGAGCGGATCCCCGAGGACGCCATCGTCACCGCCGACTCCGGTTCGGCCACCAACTGGTACGCCAGGAACCTCCGGATGCGCGGCCGCATGCGGGGCACGCTCTCCGGGACCCTGGCGACGATGGGCTCCGGCGTCCCGTACGCGATCGGCGCGAAGTTCGCCCATCCCGACCGGCCGGTGATCGCACTGGTCGGCGACGGCGCGATGCAGATGAACGGGATGGCGGAACTGCTGACCATCGCCCGCTACCGCGAACTGTGGGCCGATCAGCGCTGCGTCGTCTGTGTCTTCCACAACGGCGATCTGAACCAGGTCACCTGGGAACTGCGGGCCATGGGCGGCTCGCCGAAGTTCGAGCCGTCGCAGAGCCTGCCGGAAGTGTCCTATTCGGACTTCGCGCTGGAGATCGGCCTCGGCGGGATCGCCGTCGACGATCCCGCCCAGCTCGGCGAGGCGTGGGACGTCGCCCTGTCGGCCGATGTGCCGACCGTGCTGGACGTCCGCTGCGATCCCGAGGTGCCGCCGATTCCGCCGCACGCCACCTTCGATCAGGTGAAGGCCATGACCGAAGCCGTCCTGAAGGGTGAGCCCGACGCCTGGCACCTGGTGACACAGGGGATCAAGACGAAGATGCAGGAGCTGCTGCCCTCGCGCCGCTGAGGCTCAGGCGCTGGCGCCGCCGTCGAGGACGATGTCGTGCCCCACGACATACGCGGACTCGTCCGAAGCCAGCCAGAGCACGGCGGCGGCGATCTCCTCGACCGCGCCGATCCGGCCGAGCGGGATGACCGACCCGAGCCGCTCGGCGCGGTCGGCCTCGGATTCACCGGGCCGGAACGACATCCCGGTGTCGGTGGCGCCGGGGCTGACCGCGTTGATCCGGATGCCCTCGGCGATGTGGTCGCGCGCCGCGGTGCGGGTCAGCACGTCCACGGCGGCCTTCGAAGCGGCGTAGGCGGCCATCCCCGGCAGACGGTGGTGCGAGCCGATGTTGGAGGACATGTTGACGATGACTCCCCCGCCGCCGGCCCGCATCTGTGCGATCTCGTGCTTCATCGACAGCCAGGTGCCCGTGAGGTTCGTCCGCACGACGGCGTCGAAGTCCTCTTCGTCCAGATCCGCCGTCGGGGCGGGACTGCCGAGCACACCGGCGTTGTTGAACGCGATGTCGAGTTTGCCGTGCCGCCGCACGGTCTCGGCCACGAGACGCTCGACTTCCGCGCCGGTACTCACGTCGGCGGTGACCGCGTCCGCCGTTCCGCCGTCGGCCTCGATCTCCTTCACCGTCTGACGGAGCTTTTCGCCGTCTCGACCGGACACGACGACCTGAGCGCCTTCGCGCGCGAAGGCCGCCGCCGTGGCGCGGCCGATCCCGGAACCTCCCCCGGTGACCAGGACGACCTTGCCGCTGAATCGCTTCCCCACAGTATTCTCCACTTTCTGGTCCGATCGTTCCATTATGTACGCGGGCGAGCGGCTTCGAGTACCGCGATGGCCTGCTTCGCCGTCGCGTTGGCGCGCGCCGCGGGATCCGGACCCTTGCTCAGCACCCGCATCCCCTGCAGGACGGTGAGCAGGAAGCCTGCCAGCTCTTCCGGGTCCGCGGCGGCGTCGAGTTCGCCCTGCGCCTTCGCGCGGCTCAGCGCCATCCGAACGGCCAGCTCGAGCGCGTCCCAGCTGCGCTCGACCATCCGCGCGACCTCGGGGTCCCTCGGCATCATCTCCATAGCGGCGTTGACCACGAAACAGCCTTTACGCCCGGACTCACCCAGTATTTCGGCGAGATACCGGTCGATGAGCCGCCGCACGCCCGCGAGCGCCGGCCCCGGGCCGGCGAAATCCTCGACGAACCGCTGGTCACCTCGGGCGATGTAGCGCTTCAAGGCCGTCAGGTACAGCTCGTGCTTGGTACCGAACGTGGCGTAGAGACTCGCCTTGCCGATGCCGAGTTCGGCGACCAGGTCGCTGACCGAGGTGGCCTCGTACCCCTGCCGCCAGAACAGTTCCAGTGCGGCTTCGCAGGCCGCGTCGACATCGAATTCCTTCACCCGGGACACGAGAGGAGCTTAGCCGCATCTGGACCGATCGGTCAAGAAAGCGAGCGGTCTCGGTTCCAGCCGAGGGCGTCTTGGGTGCCCCTGCCCGGTCGATGAAGGCTCGGGAGCGGCGGAGGTGGTGGTGTGGGGGGGGGGGGCCCGGCGGGTGCCCCCCACACACNTCCGGCACTCATGCGGATGATCGCGCGGGAATGGGCTGCCCGCTCCTGACACCGACCTCGTGAGCGGGTTCCGGAGGCGGTGTCGCGAAAGCCACTTTCGGGACACCAGACGTCTCGAAAGTGGCTTTCGCGACATGCTCGCCAGGGCGGTGCCGGGCCCGGCCATGGCCGACGTTGCGAAAGCCACTTTCGCAACCTTCGCACAGGGCGAGGTGAAGGATTCAAGGAGGCGGCAAGGGAGCGGCTCAGGAAGCGGAGTCGTAGGCCGACCGGGCCTCTTCCACCTTCGGCAGGTTCTCGGTCGACCAGTCCGCGAGGGTCGCGAAAAGCGGCGCCAGGCTCCGGCCGAGTTCGCTGATCTCGTACTCGACCCGGGGCGGCACCTCGGCGTGATAGGTCCGGGTGAGCAGGCCGTCGCGTTCCAGCTGCCGCAACCGTTGCGTCAGCACCTTCGGCGTGATCGAACCGATGCGCCGCTCGAGTTCGACGAACCGCTGCCTGCCGAATTCGTTGAGCGCCCACAGGATCGGCGTGGTCCAGCGGCTGAAGACGAGGTCGACCACCGGGGCGATCGGGCAGGCCTGTTCGGGGGTCGTCGAGGCGTCGGCACGCATAGGGCCAAGGTACGCCGGGTTGCCGAGTTGTCATGATCCGGACACCCCACGGCCGCGCCGGGGCGCGTAACGTTCTGTTATGGACTTGACCACCGAAAGGCTCGTCGTCCGCGAGTGGTCCGAGGACGACGCCGAAGCCGCGCTGGCGATCTACGGCACCACCGACGTGACCCGCTGGCTCACCCCGGCGATGGACCGCGTGACCGACGCCGCGGCCATGCGTTCGGTTCTGCAGGCCTGGCAACAGGCGCAGCCGAATCTCGTGCCGCCGCGCGGGAGATGGGCGGTGCAGCGCAAGGAGGACGGCGTGGTCGTCGGCGGGCTGGGCATCCACCTGCTGCCACCGTACGAAGAGGACCTGGAGATCAGCTGGCAGCTGCATCCGGACGCCTGGGGCGAGGGGTACGCCTCCGAGGCCGCCCGCGCACTGATCGGCTGGGCGTTCACCCAGGACACGGACGAACTCTTCGCCGTCGCGCGGCCGAACAACACCCGTGCCATCGCGACCGCGAAACGGCTCGGGATGGTCTGGGTCGGGGAAACCGACAAGTACTACGGGCTTCGCCTGCAGGTGTACCGGATCCGGCACACGGACACGGTCTAGGCGCTGTCCACACGGGACACTTCGCCCGAGACGGCGTGTCCCGCGCCGCGCCCGTCCGCCGTGGCGGCGACGCGGCCCCGGTCGACCCGGATCGCGGCCTCGGTCTCGTCACTCACCGCGAGCACCCCCGCGGCCGCCGCCAGTGTCCCGGTCACGTCGCACACCACGCGCAGGCGCGGCCAAGACGGCTCCGGGAAGGCCTGCCGCAGGCCACCGCAGACTTCCGCGACAGTCAGCCGGGTCAACGGCACCAGCTCGGCGGGCTCGCTGGTCACGACGACGACGGTGACATCGCCGTCGTGCGCCCGGACGGCCTCTTCCGCGGCGCCCAGCCGATGCGTGCCCAGGACGACGACCACGCCGTCGGCGGGTACGAAGGATTCCCCGCGCACGAGGTCGACGGCCTCTGGCGGTGACCACGGCCGGTCGGCCGCCTGCGCCGCGGGCACGATCACCGGCGGCGCCCACCAGTCGTTGAAGACCAGTCCCGCCAGCCGTTCGCAGGCGCTCACGACGTCGAAGGGTTCGACGAGGCCCGGCGCGGCGGCCGCCAGCTGGCCGGCGCCGTGCAGCGTGGTCAGCACGGTCTCCGCGAGCCGGACCCGGCGCGGGATCGGCGACCCCGGCGGCCGCTCCGGCGGGTCGAGCCGTTCCAGCGCGAGCCCCAGCAGCAAGCCGTTGAGCTTCACCAGCTGAGCGAACGGCCGCCGGACCCGCTCGTCCGCGAGCACCTCCGGCATCAGGTCGCGCGCGAGGCCCGCCTGGTCGTCGTTCAGGGGAAACGCGGCCACTCTCGCCCTGGCCAGCGCGCCCAGCGCGTCCTCGAGCGTCTCCCCGGGCGCCGCGTGCGGCGCGCCCGCGGACCGCTCGGCCAATTCGGCCAGGACGGCGAAGTACAGCGCGCGTTTTCCCGGGAAGTTCGAGTAGACGGCACCGCGGGTGAGTTCGGCCCGCTCGGCGATGACGTCGATCTTGGCGTCCCGGAAGCCCTGCTCCGCGAACTCGTCGCGCGCGGCGGCCAGCACCTTCGCGCGATTGCGCTCCTGCGTCTCCGCCCTGCTCAGCCGGACCATCGGCCTCCCGTCAGCCACCACGTTGCCCTCGGACCCGAATCAAGATACCTTGATCATTCAGATGATGAGAACATCTGATTTCAACATCCGAACTGGGAGAGCCGCCTTGCCCGAAATTCCCGAGATCCTCCTGACCGACCCCGAGGTCCTGCGCGACCCGTTCACCGCCTACGGACCGGCCCGCGAGCGCTCCCCGATCGCCAAGCTCAGCGCCCCCGGGTTCTCCATGTGGGCGGTGCTGCGCCACGAAGAGGCGCGGAAGATGCTGAGCGACCAGCGATTCGCCCTGAGCGCGAACAGCTACCAGCGCATGGACATCCCCGACCACTGCCGCCCGTACATGCGGACGATGCAGGAGGTCGAGGGCCCGGAGCACCTCCGGCTCCGGCGGCTCGTCGCCCCCGCGTTCACCCCGCGCAAGGCCGCCGAGCTCCGCCCCGGGATCGAGCGACTCGTGGAGGACCTCCTCGACGAGCTCGCCGGGGAAGACCGGATCGACCTGGTCACCGCCTTCGCGAGGCCGCTCCCGGTCGACGTGATCTGCGCGCTGGTCGGCATCCCCGTGGCCGACCGCCCGCGATGGCGCGAATACGGCGCACTGGTCTCGGCGGGCGACGGCGCGGGGCTCGCGAAAGCGGTCCCCGGGATCGTCGAGGGCGCGCTCGCCGCCATCGCGGACCGGAAACAGGACGCGGGCGAGGACGTCGTCTCGCAACTGCTCCGGATCCAGGCCGAAGACGGTGACAGGCTCAGCGAAACCGAATTGGTCGCCCTGGTCTGGCAACTCGTGCTGGGCGGCCAGGTGCCCGGCAACCTCATCGCCAACGCCGTCGAAATCCTGCTCACCCGCCCCGAGCAGCTGGCCCAGCTTCGCGAGAACCCGGCGCTCATGCCCGGCGCGGTCGAGGAGGTGATGCGCTGGCAGAGCCCGCAGCTGCTGACGATCCCCCGGTTCGCGACCACGGACGTCCGGATCGGCGACGTCCTCATCCCCGAAGGAGAACCTGTTACCGTCGCGATCGCGGCGGCGAACCGGGACCCGCGGGCGTTCGAGGACCCGGACGTCTTCGACATCCGGCGCCCGGCGGGACCGGCGTGGCACCTCGCCTTCGCCCACGGGCCGCACTTCTGTCTCGGCGCTTCCTTGGCCAGGGTTCAGGTCGAGGTCGCGCTCACCGCGCTGCTGCGCAGGTTCCCCGATCTCGCCCTCGCCGACGGCCTGCTGCGGATCCCGGACCCCGGCACCTGGCGGCTGAACGCCCTGCCGGTCACACTGCACGCCACGGTTGCGAACTGAAACACGTTCTAATAGCGTGAGTGGCTGTGAGACACGGGATAGTGCTGTTCACCAGTGACCGGGGGATCAGTCCGGTGGCGGCCGCCCGGGCGGCCGAAGCGGCGGGCTTCGACACCTTCCACGTGCCGGAACACACGCATATCCCGGTCAAACGGGAGGCTCCGCATCCGCGCACCGGCGATTCATCGCTGCCCGACGACCGCTACCTGCGGACGCTGGACCCGTGGGTCGCGCTGGCGACCGCGGCCTCGGTGACCTCCCGGATCCGGCTCGCGACGGCGGTGGCCCTCCCGGTCGAGAGCGATCCGATCACGCTGGCGAAGACGATCGCCAGCCTCGATCACCTTTCGGCCGGGCGGGTCACCCTCGGCGTCGGCTTCGGCTGGAACGTCGACGAACTGGCCGATCACGGCGTTCCCGGCGGCAAACGGCGGACGGTCCTGCGCGAGTATCTGGAGGCGATGCGCGCGCTCTGGACGCAGGACGAAGCCTCGTACGCGGGCGAGTTCGTCTCGTTCGGCGCCAGCTGGGCGTGGCCGAAACCGGCTCAAGCGCATATCCCGGTGATCGTCGGCGCGGGCGCGACGGAGAAGACGTTCCGCTGGATCGCGAAATCGGCCGACGGCTGGCTCACCACACCCGGCGACACCGACATCGAGGAGAAAGCCCGGCGGCTCCGCGAGATCTGGCGCGAGGCGGGCCGCGCCGGGGAGCCGGAGATCTCGGCGCTCGGCGTCCGTCCCGATCCGGAGAACCTGGCCAAGCTGGAGGCCGCCGGAGTCACCGAAACGATCTTCGGCCTCCCGGACCGCTCCCCCGACGAGGTCGAGGCCTGGCTTCAGCGCCTCGCCGGGAAACTCAGCCTGCCCGCTGGGAGTCGATGAGATACCGGCCGTCCTTCTGGACCAGGACGAAGGTCTCCCTGCCGGTCGTGGTCCCGCCGGAGGCCCGCACGTAGGTGAGCGTCGCCGTCACCGTGTTGCCGGATTCGGTCACGTTCGACACGGTCACCGCGCTGAACTGCTTCCAGTAGTTCGAATATCGCTCGAAGCTCTGGTTCCTGGTCTGCTTGAAGTTGTCGCTCAGCGTCGCGAACCCGGCCTCGAGATTCCCCGGGATGAGCGTGTAATACGCCGCGAGCGCCTGTCCCGGCGTCTGCGCCGGAGGCGGGGCGGCCGAGGACGACGAAGACGGTGTCGAGGGCGGCGCGGAAGACGGCGAAGGCGACGGCGCGACCGGCTCCGACGAGGTCGGGACGGCGGGCTGCGACTGGGAGGCCGGCGGCGGCGCCTGGCCGGACGGGGTGTCCTCGTCGCGGTTGAGCACCACCACCACGGCCGCGGCGGCGGCCGCCGCGAGCACGAGGAACACGGCGATCACGCCGACCAGCATCCCCTTGCGCGCCTTCGGCGGCGGCTCCTCGGCGACGAGTGTCGTCGGCTCCCCCGCCGCGAGCGCCCGCAACTCACGCTCGGTCTCGGCCATCGTCGGCCTGCTGTCCGGCCGGACGTCGAGGAGCCGGTTCAGCAGCGGCGTCAGGATCCCCGACTTGACCGGCGGGGTGATCTCGCCGCTCGACGCGCGGTACAGCAACGCGATCGGGTTCTCGGCCGTGCCGTAGGGCGTGCCGCCTTCGAGAGCGGTGTACAGCGTCGCGCCGAGCGAGAACACGTCGGAGGCGGACGTGGCGTCCTCGCCGCGAGCGACCTCCGGCGCCAGGAACGCCGGCGTCCCGGAGATCTCGCCGGTCGCGGTGAGCTGGACGTCGCCCATCGCCCGCGAGATCCCGAAGTCGGTGATCTTGACGGTGTCGTCCTCGCCGAGCAGGACGTTGCCGGGCTTGATGTCGCGGTGGACGATGCCCGCCCGGTGCGCGGCCGCCAGCGCCGAGCACAGCTGGATGCCGAGACGGATGACGTCGTCGACCTCCATCGGCCCTTCGCGCAGTTTGTCCGCGAGACTGGTCGAGGGCAGGTACTCCATGATGATCCACGGGCGGTCCTGCTCGTCGATCACGCCGAAGACGGTGATGGCGTGCGGATGCACCAGCCGCGCGGCGATCCGCGCCTCGCGCAGTGCGCGGTTCTTCGCCTCGTCGGCCTTCTGCTCACCGGCACCGTGCGGCAGAAGGAGTTCCTTGATCGCGACCGTGCGCTCCAGGTTCTCGTCGCGCGCCCGCCACACGGTGCCCATGGAGCCACCGCCGACGGGCTCGATGAGATCGAACCGGTCGGCGAGGCGGCGGATCTCCTCCATTGTCGACGTCCCCCTGGAGCTCTGTCGTTCGCGCGAACCTTGCCAGCATGCCAGGAACGCGCCGGGAGGCAGGACCCGGCAGGGGGGTTTCCGGGGCGGTGTCGGTCACGTCTCCCGCTGGACCGTTCAGCGGAACCCCGCCCCATCGGCTGCCCGGAAGTTCGTATCCCGCCCCGCCGCGGGCGCACTTTACTTCTCCGGTGCGACCTGTTTCCGGGAAAGGGCGGCGATGCGGGAATCCATCGGCGGACGCGGCGTGCTCGAAGGCGCGTTCGCGTTGCTCGAAGCACTCGACCAACACGGCGGGCGGGCCGGGCTGACCCAGCTCGTGCGGGCCACCGGTCTGCCGAAGACCACCGTGCACCGGCTCCTGGACCAGCTGGCCGGCCTGGGCGCGGTCGAACGAGCGGGCCGCGGTTACCGGATCGGGTCGCGGGTGTTCCGCCTCGGGCGGTTCTGGCAGCCCGAACTCCGTGACCTGGCCAAAGAACGGCTGCCGGCGCTGTCGGCGCGGATGCGCGCGAGCCTGGTGCTCGTGGTCCCGAGGGAGGGGCGCGCGCTGGTCGCCGCGGGCGCCGTCCTGCCCGCCGACGACGTCCCCGCGTGGCCGGGCCGCGCGCTTCCGCCGGGGACCGCCGCCGGACGGCTCCTCGCCGCCCATCACCCGGCGCTCGCCGAACCGGACACGGACGCGCTGGAGATCCGCGAGGCCGGATACGCGTCCGAATCGGAGACGATCACGGCAGGGCTCTGCTGCGCGGCCGTGGGCATCAGGACCCCGGACGGCCGGGTCGGCGCCGCACTCGCCGCCGTCCTGCCCGCCCGCCGCGACCCGGTTTCGGCGGTGGCCGGACTGGCGAGCACCGCGTGTTCCTTCGGCACCGCGCTCGCCGAATGCGCACGGGCCGGATGATCGGCGAACCGCGAACAAAACCCGATCAACGCGAAACCGGAGGACGAGCCGAAATCGGGCGGAATATTTCCGACGGAATCACGAATATCGTCTCACCGTGCGTCCGCGGCCAGCGGCGTACAGTGCCGAAACCAGGATCTACAGGCTGTTTCCGTGACCGATCGCCTACCGGACCGGCGTCCCCGCCTCGATCAAATCACCGCTTTCCGTTTTCAACGGCGGTTCCGAACCGGAGCGGCGCACGTACTGTTCAGGAATTCTTTCGGACAAGGAGGGAATTCCTTGAGAAGACATTCCTGGAAAAGGCGGGGCGTGACCGTCGCCGCGTTTCTCGTCATGGTGTCGGCCGCGTCGGCCACCACGGCGGTCCCGGCGTCGGCCACGGGAGCCTCCGGCCGCCCCGTGGTGGCCGGGATCGACCTGGAGCGGGCGACGATCCCCGATCTGCAGCGGGCGATGCGCTCCGGACGGCTGTCCTCGGTCCAGCTGACCGCCTTCTACCTGCAGCGGATCCGCAAGCTGAACCCGACGCTCCACGCGGTGCTCACCACGAATCCGGACGCGCTGCGGCTCGCCGCGGAGAGCGACGTGCGGCGTCACCGGCACCGTTCGAAGGGACCCATGGACGGGATTCCGGTGCTGCTGAAGGACAACATCGACACCGCGGACCGGCAGCCGACCACGGCGGGCTCGACGGCGCTGCTGGAATCCCGCCCCTACCGCGACGCCGGCGTGGTGGAAAACCTGCGTGAAGCCGGGGCGGTCATCCTCGGCAAAGCCAACCTGTCGGAGTGGTCGAGTTACCGCTCCACCAGCTCGTCGAACGGCTGGAGCCCGCTCGCCGGGCAGACCGCCAACCCCTACGTCCTCGACCGCAACCCGTGCGGTTCGTCGTCCGGCCCGGGGGTGGCCGTCGCCGCGCATCTGGCGACCGTCGCCGTGGGGACCGAAACGGACGGTTCGATCAGCTGCCCGTCCGGCGCCAACGGCATCGTCGGGGTCAAGCCGAGCCTCGGGCTCGTCAGCCGCAGCGGGATCGTGCCGGTGTCGAAACAGCAGGACACGGCGGGCCCGATGGCGCGCAACGTGGTCGACGCCGCGATCCTGCTCGCGGCCCTGAACGGGGCGGACCGTCGTGACCCGATCACCGTCGACGCCGCCCGCCAGTCGCTCGACGACTACACGAGATTCCTGCGCCCCAACGCTTTGCGCGGGAAGCGGATCGGCGTCTGGCGCGAGGTCTACACCCCGGACGACACGACGAAGGCGGCGTTCGACCAGGCACTGACCAGGCTCCGGAAGCTCGGCGCGACCACGGTCGAGATCACCATTCCCTACCTGGATGTCATCGCGGCCAACGAGTTCCCCGCGATCCGGACCGAGTTCAAGCACGACATCAACGCCTACCTCGCGTCCACCGGCGGCAAGCACCCCGCCGACCTGGCCGGGCTGATCCAGTACAACCTGGACAACGCGGCGATCGAAATGCCGTACTGGACGCACAACCTGTGGGACCGGTCGCAGGCGACCACCGGCGATCTCAACGATCCGGCGTACCGCGCGATGCGGGAGGCCGCGACGAGCGCCGCCCGGCGCGGGCTCGACGAGACCCTGCGCGGGGAGAAGCTGGACGCGATCGTGGCGCCGACGAACAACGCCGCGTGGAAGACGCGGCTCGGCGTCGGCGACGGCGCGCTGCTGATCGACTCGTCCGGACCGGCGGCCGTGTCGGGCTACGCCAACATGACCGTGCCGATGGCGTACGCCGGGCCGTTGCCGCTCGGGTTGTCGATCATGGGCGGGCGGTTCAGTGAACCGTCGCTGCTGGCGATCGCTTACGCCTTCGAACAGGACACGAAGGTCCGGCGGCTGCCGACCTTCATTCCGTCCATCGGCTGAATCGAGGGTGGGGCGCGGCAAAGGTGGCTGCCGTCCCCTGCTGAACGGGGTTGGTTCGAAGCTTCGTGGCACTCGCGATCGATCGCGGAGAGCCCACCCCTCACCCTTATGACCACCAGACGTGACCCGTGGGCAGACAAGTGTTACTGCGAGTGAGGGGTGTGTGGGAATAGAGACGTTCAACGTCCCTATTTCCACACACCTCACGTACAAGGGGGCACTGTGTGGGTTTCTGGTCATCCAACGCACCAAAATCCACACACGGACGCATCCACCGGTCCTTACCCGACCAGCAGCCCGAGGCTGCGCTCCACTTCCGCGACCGCGGCTTCCCGCTCGACGTGACCGTCGATCACGAGCGTCGCCAGCCCGTGGAGCAGGCACCAGAGCGTGACGGCGAAACCGCCCGGGTCGTTCCGCTCCCCCACCCGGTCGGCCAGCAGCGCACAGGTCGCCCGGTGGGCCTCGGCCAGTTCCGGATACGCGGCCCGATCCCCGATGCCGGCGCCCGCCATCAGGCGGTACAGCGCGGGATGTTCCAGGGCGAAGCCGAGGTAGGACCGGCCGAGCGCGGTCACCGTCCCGGCGCGGCAGTCACGCAGCCGGTCTTGTACTTCGGCGTGTCCCTCCAGCGCGACCGCCACCAGCAGCGCGTCCTTGTCGCGGAAATGCCGGTACGGCGCCGCGGTGGACGCACCCACCTTCGCGACCGCTGCGCGCAGACTCACTCCCTCCGGACCTCGTTCGACGAGGAGCTCCCGTGCGGCGAGGACGAGCGCACGACGAAGATCCCCGTGGTGATAGGCACGTTTGATGATCATGGCGGACCCCCCAGCCCTTGATGCCACGCGAACGCCCCACCTTAACGGGTGCGGAACCGGCCGTGAGCGCTTCGGGGCGTTCCGTGTCCGTCAGTCCCGCCGAGCGGCACCACAGAGCCGCAGCACGCTTTCGGCGAGCGCGTCGACGCCGTCTTCGAGCGTCAACTGCTTCGCGTCCACCGCCTGTCCGGCGGCGTGGCCGAGCGCCACGATCGCGCTGACGAGCCAAGGATTCGCGAGCCGCCGGTCGAACTCGCCCGACGCCTTGCCCCGGGTGAGCAGCCGGTCCAGATGGTCCGACACCGCCGAATGACGTTCCCGGTCGGCTTCGGGGTCATTCTCTTCGGCGGCGCCGGCGGGCAGTCGCGGGTAGCGCCGGAACATCTGCCAGCCCACGTCGAGCAGGCGCAGCATGGCGTCGGCCGCGGGCCCCTCGTCGAGCCGCGCGGCGGCCATCTCGTTCGCGGCCTCCTCGGACACCGCGTCGATCACCGCGCTCAGGAGCGCCTCGCGGGTTTTGAAGTGCGCGTAGACGGTCTGCCTGCTCACCCCGGCCGCTCTCGCGATGTCCTCGACGCTCGCCTGGGCTTGTGTGCCGAGGACTTCCCTGGCCGCGGCGAGGATCGAAGCGACACTGCGGTCGGCGTCGGTCCGCCGTCGCCGCTGCCGCCCCTCGGCTACCTCAGACATGTTGTCAATCTTAACCCAGGCCGTTATGTTTGACAGCATGTCAAAGGTTGGGTTCGTAACCGGTGTCGCCCTCCTGTCGACGGGACTGCTCGCGGGGGCGTTCGGCTACGGCATGGTCAACGTCGCCGCCACGTTCGACGTCGTCCCGCTCGAAGTGCGGCTGACCTTCCACTCCGCCCTGATGCAGCGGAACGGCGTCGTCATGCAGACCGCGATGGGCCTCGCGGCGATCAGTTCCCTCGCGCTCGTCTTCCTGAGCCGAGGGCGGGCACGACAGCTGGCCGGCGCCGCCGCGGCCCTCGCGGTGACGTCGTTCCTGGTCACCCGCTTCGGGAACGTGCCCCTCAACGGCCGGATCAAGGTCTGGGCGGTCACCTCCGCGCCGGCCGACCACGCGGCGATCCTCGATCAGTGGGAGACCTACAACGTCGTCCGGACCGTCGCCGCGCTCGCCGCTTTCGTGCTCGTCATCGTCGTTTCACGGTTCAAGGCTCAGCCGGGCTGATCCGCGAGATCGTTCGCCGCCACGTACCCGAAGGTCATCGCCGGGCCGATCGTCGAACCCGCCCCCGCGTAACTGTTGCCCATCACCGCCGCGCTGGCGTTCCCGGCGGCGTACAGGCCCGGGATCACCGAGCCGTCCGCCCGCAGGACCCGCGCCCGCGCGTCGGTGCGCATCCCGCCCTTGGTGCCGAGGTCGCCTGGGACGATCTTGAAGGCGTAGAAGGGCGGTTCCCAGAGCGGCGCGAGGCACGAGTTCGGCAGGACGTACGGATCGGTGTAGTAGTGGTCGTAAGCGCTGGCGCCCCGGCGGAAATCACTGTCCACACCGGACAGTGCCTGCCCGTTGAACCGGGTGACCGTGGCGCGCAACGCCTGCGGCGGGACACCGATCGCGCTGCCGAGCGACTCCACGGTCCACGCCTTCTTGACCGCTCCCGACGAATACCACTCGCCGGGAAACGGCAAGAGCGGCGCGACGTCGCGGAAGAGATACCGGTTGCGGTAGTGCTGGTCGACGACCAGCCACGCGGGAATGGTCGGCGACGTCGGGTTCCGGTCGTACATCGTGTGCACGACGTCGCTGTAGGGCGCCGCTTCGTTGACGAATCGCTTGCCCGCCGCGTCCACCATCAGCCCGCCGGGCAGCGTCCGCTCGGCGAGGCAGAAGTACGGTTCGCCGGGGAGCGGGATCGCCGGCCCCCACCAGGCGTCGTCCATCAGGTCCAGTGCGGCTCCGGCCCGCTTTCCCGCCAGGATCCCGTCCCCGGTGTTCGACCGGGCCCCGACAGTCCATTGTGTACCGATGGGCTGGCGCTGGTATTCCGCCCGCATGGCGGCGTTGTGCTCGAACCCGCCGGAGCCGACGATGACGCCGCGCCGGGCTTTCACCACGCCCGCCGCGACGGCCACGCCGGTGACCTTCCCGTTCTCGATGACGAGGTCGGTCAGCGGCGTGTTCAGCCAGACCGGGACCCCGGTGCGCTGCAACCCGGCCCGCAGTCCCGCGGCCAGCGACTGGCCCATGGTGAGCGGCTTCTGTCCGGCGAGGGCGGCGGCCGTGCCGCGCGCGAGGCAGGCGGCCGCCACCGCGGCGCCCTTCGGGTTGACCGCGGCCAGCGCGAGCCATTTGTAGTCGGCGCTGAAGACGACCATCCCCGCGGGCGTGGCGAGGTAGGGCGGGTTCAGATTGGCCAGTTCGGCACCGAGGACGTTCCCGTCGAGCTGGTCGGGTTCGATCGAGCGGCCGCCGGGCATCCCGCCGGGCAGTTCCGGGTAGTAGTCGCTGTAGCCCTCCATCCAGCGGAACCGCAGCGGGCTGTTGGCCATCACGAACGACAGCATCGCCGGGCCGTTGGCGAGGAAGGCCTGCTGCCGCGAGGCGGGAATCGACGGGCCGACCACGGCGGCCAAGTACCGTGCGGCCTGTTCCGGGGTGTCGCGGACGCCGGCCTCGGCCAGCACCGAGTTGCACGGAATCCAGATCCCCGCCCCTGACCGGGCGGCCGAACCACCGAACTTCGCCGCCTTCTCCAGCACCACGCAGCTGAGCCCGCGTTTCGCCGCGGTCAGCGCGGCGGTCATCCCGGCCGCGCCCGCCCCGACCACGACGACGTCGTACTCGCCGAGCACCGCGGACGCGGCCGAAGCCGTCCCGGCGAACGGCAGTCCCGAAGCGAGCGCGAGCCCGGTGCCGAGCAGGACCTGGCGCCGGGACAGACCGGAATCGGGACCCATGAATCCTCCTCGCGTGGGGATCGAGCGAGGTCATGTTCTCCAGCCGACGGCAAAAGTGAAACAAGTTCTACCCGCTTGGAGCAGGCGGGACCCGCCGCGCTCGGCCGGTCACCTCAACCGGCGCGAGCATTCAGCCCAGCGCGCGGACCAGGTCCAGCGCGCAGCCGAGGGTGGCGAGCCGGTCGGCGACCGTCTCCCCCGCCGGGTACAGCCGGACCGTGTCGACCCCGGCGTCCCGCCAGACGCGCAGCCGTTCGGCGACCATCGGTTCGGTGCCGATCAGCGTCGTGCCGAGCACCATCTCGTCGGTCACCAGTGCGGCGGCGCCCTCCCGGTCGCCCGCCTGCCAGCGTTCCCGCACCGCCGCGGCCGTCTCGGCCCAGCCTTGCCTGCTGTAGGCGTTGTTGTAGAAGTTCGTCTCCGCCGAACCCATCCCGCCGAGACTGAACGCGAGTTCGGCCTTGCGGCCCGCGACCATCCCGCGCAGCTCGTCCTCGTCCGCGGCGAAGGCGACCTCGGCACCTTGGCAGACTTCAAGGTCCGCCCGCGTTCGGCCCGCTTTCGCGAGACCCGCGTCGAGATGCGAGAAATAGGCCTGCGCCCCCTCGGGGACGAAACTGGTGCCCAGCCAGCCGTCCGCGATCTCGCCGGTCAGCTCCAGCAGCTTGGGCGAGAGCGTGGCCAGATGGATGGGGATCTCCGGATTCGGCGCGGTCGACAGCCGCATCGGCCTGCTCTCGCCCGGCAGCGGGATCTCGAATTCCTTGCCGGAGAACGAGATCTTCTCCCCCGCGAACGCCTGGCGGATGATCGCGACCGTTTCCCGCATCCGCGTCAGCGGCCGGGCGAACGGAACCCCGTGGAGCCCCTCGACCACCTGTGGCCCCGACGCGCCGAGCCCGAGGGCGAACCGGCCGCCGGAGAGCTCCGAGAGGGTCAGCGCGGTCTGCGCGATCGCCACCGGGGTCCGGGTGCCGAGCTGGATGATGCCCGAGCCGAGCCTGATCCGCTCGGTCCGCGCCGCGAGATAGCCGAGCACGGACGGCGCGTCCGAACCCCACGCCTCGGCGACCCAGCATTCGTCGAGACCGAGCTTTTCGGCCTCCAGCACGAAATCCAGCGTTTCCCGCCAGCCGCGGGACGCCTCGACCGTGGTCGCCGTCCGCATCAGGTGCCGTCCGCCTCGGCGCGCTCCTTGATCGCCGCGAGGGTTCCGGTCATCGCGTTCTCGAACTCGCGCAGCCGGACGAAGACGATCTTCTCCTCCTTGTCCGGCATCCGGTCGATGGCCAGCGAGAGACCCGACCGTCCCGGCCCCATCCGCATCCACTGCCGGAGCTTCGTCCCGCCGTTCTCGGGCTCCAGCGTGAACCGCCAGAGCGCGGTCGGCGTTTCGGGATCCTGCACCGCCCAGGCGAAGACCCGCGGCGCCTCGCATTCGACGACATACGACGTCGTCTCCCATTCGCCGAACGCGGCGTGCTTGCTGCGGCCGACGAACCGCTTGCCGACGGCGGGCGCGTCCTCCGCGCCGTCGCACCACTCGACCGACCGGACTTCCTGGCTCATTTCGGGCATCAGGCGCACATCGGACACGATCGACCAGACCCGCTCCGGGACCGCGTCGACCCAGGTTTCGACCTCGACCGTCGGCCCGTCGGCGTACTTGGCGCCCGTCCACTCCATCGTGGTCACCCTCCCATGCCTGTGACCTCGATAGTTGCGTAGATGGACTCAGGTTGTCAAACCCTCCTGCGCGGCGAATCGCCGTACGACGTCGGGCCGGCTCGCGAGCTTCGGCGGATAGCCCGCGCCGATCCGCGCCCGGGTGTTCTCCGCGGTGAGCGGCCGGGCGCAGTGCGCGCAGACGACCTCCGCGTGGGTGTCGTGCCCGCAGGTCTCGTGGTGGAGGGTGATCGGCGGCCCGTCGTCGCCAGAGAGCCAGCGGTCGCCCCAGCGCGACATGGCGGCGAGCACCCCGTAGAAATCCGAGCCCTTCTCGGTCAGCACGTAGTCGTAACGGACAGGGTCGGCCTGGTAGGCGCGCTTTTCCAGCAACCCCTCCGCGACCAGGCGGCGCAGCCGGTCGGCGAGGGTGTTCCGCGCGATGCCGAGCTGCTGCTGGAACTCGTCGAACCTGCGGATCCCGTAGAACGCCTCCCGCAGGACCAGCGGCGTCCACCAGTCGCCGAGCAGGTCCATGGTGCGCGCGATCGAACACGGCCACTGCGCGAACGAAGTCCGTTTCATACCCGCGAGCCTACGCCCGGCGAAATTGATCCGGTCATTCCTCCACCCATTCTCCGGCGCTCACGCACTGGCGCGGAATGTTGCGATCCGGTCAAGGATATCTCGCGCGTTAATGTCGCCCACCCGCTTCCGCACGCTTTCCGACAGCGGACGTAAACGATCTCGTGTCCGCGCGGAACGGATTCCGTCCGCGAGGTCCATCGCGGCGAGACCGACCTCCGCCGCCCGGTCGAGATCACCCTCCAGCGCGTGGTCGACCGCGAGCCAGATCATCGTCAGCGACCGGCTGCGCAGCATGTCCGGCCCGTAGCCGTCGATGGCTTCGGTGAGCGCCGGAATGGCCTTCCGGCTGTGGCGGACGTCGACGAGCCTGGCGAGTTCGGTGCGCACCGTGCCGATCATCGCGGCCAGGTCGGTGGCCGTGAAGAAGGCGGACCACGACGGGACGGTGTCGCCGGCGGAGTCCGCGAATTGTTCCGGGGCAAGGGAAATCTTGTCGAGCGCCTGGCGGACATCGCCGAGCAGCGCGTAGGCCCATGCCTCGTTCGCCGACAGGATCGCCTGCGACAGCGGCCGTCCGGCGCGGCGTGCCGCGACCTGTCCCTGGCCGAACTGTTCGAGCGCCTCCGACGGCGATCGGTGATGCAGGTACATCCGGCCGAGCCGGTAGCGGATGTTGGCGAGGAGGTCGTAGTCGCCCGCCTCCGCCGCGAGGTCGAGCGCGCGGCGGAAGTGCCGCTCCGCCCTTACGGGACGGCCCGAGTCGAATTCCGTCCAGCCCTTCAGGTTGTGCAGATCCGCGACCACCCCGGCCAGCCGCCGGGCCAGCGGATCGGACATCATCCCGCGCCGCAGCGCGGCACCGTAGGGCTCCAGCACGCGCAGCAGCTCCCGGCAGGATCCGCCGCCCTCCCGGTAGTCGCGCGCCCGGAGCGCGGCGATGACACCTTCCAGCCGGTCGACGTCGGCCTGCCCGACGCGCATCGGGAGCCGGTCGATCACGGCGACGCCCCTGGACGCGGGACACCGCCGGCGCGGCCCCGGAGCCCACAGCCCGCGTCACGCCGAGTGAGGCCGTCCCGGGGAATGACGACGGTGATTCGTACACCCATTACCGCTCCTCCCTATCCGCAACGACCAAGCTCGCCGAGGTCCAGGACGGAGCCACGCCGGTCTCCTGGAAACATTTGAACGACGCGTGCTGATGTTAAACCGCCAACAATACGGATTCACTCCGCCAAATGGCTGCCCATATTTCCTTCATCGGAATATGCACGTGCGAAGTCACTTTCTTTTGCACGGCTGACCGCCTTTTCCGCTTGCTCACCGCACGTGCCCGCCGAAGACGGTGCGTGAGCGCGTGAGACCCAGCTCTCAGCCGAACGTGTGAACCTTGTCAACTCGGGTCACGAAAAGGCTTCACATTGCGTTATTCATAGCTGAAGATCAACAGCAACCGAACGTAAGGGGCTGAAGCATTGGACAGGGAAAGCGACCTCATCCGGGGGACGATCGTCTTCGGCCTGCGCACTTTCGGTGCGGACCCGCTCCCCGTGCGAGCCGATCTCGAATACGACCCCGAAGACCCCTACGCCGTCGTGGTGGCCTACCACTCGGGCGGCGGGACGGTGCGCTGGATGTTCGGCCGTGATCTCCTCGCGGACGGCCTCCTCACCCCATCGGGTGAGGGCGACGTGATCATCAGCCCGGCCGACGACACCTCGATCGTGATCTTCGCGCTCAGCGCGCCCGACGGCTGCGCGGTCCTCGAAGCCCCGGCGCAGGAGCTGGCCGAGTTCCTCGACCGCACCTACGACGTCGTGCCCGCCGGATCCGAGCCGGAATGGTTCGACTTCGACCAGGAGATCGGCAAGCTCGTCACCGAGTCCTGACGGCCGGTGGCGGCACCGCTCACACGGTGCCGCCCTCCACATCGGGTCAGCCGAGTTCGCGGAGCCCCGGGACGACCTGCTCGGAGAAGGAGCGCAGGAACCGCTCCTGGTCGTGGCCGGGACCGTGGAAGACGAGGTGGTTGAAGCCCGCCTCGACGTACGGCTTGATCTGCTCGACGGCGTCCGCCGGGTCGGAAGTGACGATCCAGCGGCGGGCGACCTGTTCGATCGGCAGCGCGTCCGCGGCCTTCTCCATCTCCGCCGGGTCCTCGATACCGGCCTTCTGCTCCGGCGTCAGCGACAACGGCGCCCAGAACCGGGTGTTCTCCAGCGCCTGCGCCGGATCCGGGTCGTAGGACAGCTTGATCTCGATCATCTTGTCGATGTCGCCGGTGCTCCGGCCCACCTGCTCCGCGCCTTCCGCGACCGCGGGCAGCAGCTTCTCGGTGTAGAGCTCCATCCCCTTGCCGCTGGTGCAGATGAAGCCGTCGCCCTGCTTGCCGACGTACTTCGCCATCACCGGGCCGCCGGCCGCGATGTAGATCGGCACGCCGCCCTCGGGGCGGTCGTACACGGTGGCGTCGGTGGTCTGGAAGTACTCGCCCTCGAACGTGACGCGCTCCTCGGACCACAGCTTGCGCATCAGCTCGATCGCCTCGCGCAGCCGCGCGAACCGCTCCTTGAACGCCGGCCACTCGATGCGGGCGACCGCGACCTCGTTGAGGGCCTCACCACTGCCGACGCCGAGCAGCACCCGGCCCGGGTACAGGCTGCCGAGGGTGCCGAACGCCTGTGCCACCACGGCCGGGTTGTACCGGAAGGTCGCCGTCAGCACGCTGGTGCCGAGCACGACCCGCTCGGTGCGCTCGCCGACCGCCGCCATCCACGCGAAGGAGAACGGCGCGTGCCCGCCCTGGTGCCGCCAGGGCTGGAAATGGTCGCTGACCATCACGCTGTCCAGCCCGACCTGCTCGGCGAGCACGGAGTACTCGACGAGGTCGCGCGGGCCGAATTGCTCGGCCGACGCCTTGTAACCGATCTTCAGTGCCATCCGGGGTCACCACCTGGGCTCTTGGGTTGTTCCGCTCTTCACCTTGGCACAGAGTCGATCAGCTCCGCCTATGCCTCGACGAGGTGAACAGTGTCGGGAACACCACTGTGTCACCGGGAATGCGCGTGGAAAGACCCCGTACCCGCCCTCGCCTTCCGGGACCGGCACGTGGTGATGAACTGTGCCGCTTGCGCCGTCACCTGTGCGTGGTGCTGGGCGGAGTCGTGATCGGGGAGTCGAACCCCACGCTGCCCACCACGTACCAGGCGAGCCGGAGTACCGCCGGCCCTCGGCTTGTGCCCGCTTCCCGAAGGGCTACCTGCTTTCCACGTTCAGTCCAGGAGGTCGGTCTCCCAGTTGGTGCGCTGGATCTCGACGTCGACCGCCCGGATCTCCCCCGCGACCCGGTCCGCGCGCGACCGCAGCTCCGCGACCGGGAGCGCGGAGAGGTACCGAAGCTCCGACCGGAGCTGACGGCCGTAGCCGCCCTGGTTGCGGCCTGCCGCGGCGTCGGCGGCCGCGGTGAGGACGCCGTGCCTGAGCCGCAGGACGTCGCGGCGCGCGATCGCGTCGGTGATCGTGCCCTCCCCGAGCGGGGTCGCGGCGTTGGTCCGGTTGATCCGCCGGATCAGCGATTCCAGTTCGTCCAGCGCGGTTTCGGCTTCGACGAGCAGGGCGGACGCGTCTTCCGACGGTTCCTCGCCCTCCTGGTGCCGCGCGTTGTCGACGATCCGGGAGCGCAGTGCCTCCACTTTCTTGGTCGCGTCGGCGCGCAGCGCGAGCGCTTCGGCCAGTTTGATCCGGGACATGCCGGGAGTATCACCAAGATCGGCGACCGCCGCACCCGGTTTTCAGCCCGCCAGGGAATGCCTGCGATAGGAGGAGTCCGGCTCGGTGAACTCGATCCCGTTCTCGTCCAAGGCGTTGAAGACGGTGAACCGGCCGCGCGGGAAGACGAAACCGACCGCGACCATGCCGTTCGCCATGTCCCGCGTCGCGCAGTCGAGCAGCTCGACGTCCTGGAGCACCTGACCATCCAAAGCGGACAGTTCCGGGAAGACGTCCTGCCGCCACCGCAGCGGGCTCGGCTCGGCCGGATCACCCCAGTCCCATGAGGACTTCCCGTACGGGTCGATCGTGTTCCAGGTCAGGGAAAGCTCGTCGAACTTCCAGTGCCTGATCTCCAGCCGCTCATCGCCGAAGTCGACCACGACGGGCGCGTCGGAGAGCCACTCGGCGTACTCGACGAACCAGGTCAGGTGGACGTGCCGCAGCCGCTTGCCCACCAGCGCACGCAAACGATCCCCGTGCGCCCTCCGGATCGTCTCGAGTCCGGAGAGCCACACGGGTTCGTAACCCTCGATGTCGAAGAACGCCACCGAAGGAGTATGCCGTCAGTCGTAGGACAGTGCTTCCACCAGCTCGCCGCTGTCCGGGTTGGGCAGCGCCTTCGCCACATCGGCCTGCGCCACGATGCCGACCAGCTTGTGCCCGTCGATCACCGGCAGCCGCCGGACCTTGTGGTTCGCCATGGTGCGCATGATCTCCTCGGCGTCGTCGTCCGCGCCGATCGTCACCGCCTCGCCCTGGGCCAGTTCGGAGGCGTGCAACGCCCTCGGGTCCTTGCCCTCGGCGAGCACCTTCACCACGATGTCGCGGTCGGTCAGCATGCCTTGGAGCTTGCCGTCCTCCCCGCAGATCGGCAGCGCGCCCACGGACTCGGCGGCCATCTTCTTCGCCGCGTCGAGCACGGTTTCGGAAGCGGACACGCAGGTCGTGTTCGCGGTCATGATCTCTCGTGCCGTGGTCATCCCATCGCTCCTTTCGTCAGGATCCGCATACCGGATACCCGGCATCCGCGTGCCGACACCTCAAGCCGCCGGCGGCTCCAGCAGGATCTTGACCGCGCCGTCCTGTTTCTTCTGGAAGATCTCGTACGCGTGCGGCGCCTCCGCCAGCGGCAGCTTGTGCGTCGCGAAACCCTCGACGCCGAGCGGGTCGGCGGAGTCGGTGATCAGCGGCATGATGTCGTCGATCCAGCGCCGGACGTTGGCCTGCCCCATCCGCAGGGTGATCTGCTTGTCGAACAGTTCCATCATCGGCAGCGGGTCGACCATGCCGCCGTAGACGCCGCTCAGCGAGATCGTCCCGCCGCGCCGCACGCAGTCGATGGCCGCGTACAGCACGCTGAGCCGGTCGATCGCGGCCTTCTCGGTGATCTTCGCGCCGATCGGATCGGGCAGGAGGGCGACGAGATTCTGCGCCAGCCGCCCGACCGGGGCGCCGTGCGCCTCCATCCCGACGGCGTCGATCACCGAATCCGCGCCCCGTCCGCCGGTGGCCTCGCGGATGACGTCGCCGAGGTACTTGTGCTCCCGCGTGTCGTAGGTGACGACGCCCGCCGCGGCGGCCTTCGCGAGCCGTTCCGGCACCAGGTCGATGCCGATCACCTTGCCGGCGCCCCGGTGTTTCGCGATCCGGCAGCAGAACTGGCCGATCGGGCCCAGCCCGAACACCACGACCGTCCCGCCCTCGGGGATGGCGGCGTAGTCGACGGCCTGCCAGGCCGTGGGCACGACGTCGGAGAGGTACACGAACCGCTCGTCCGGCGGACCGTCCGGCACCTTGATCGGGCCGTAGTGGGCCTGCGGGACGCGCAGGTATTCGGCCTGGCCGCCCGGGACCTGGCCGTAGAGCTTGGTGTAGCCGAGCAGCGCCGCGCCCTTGCCACGGTCGGTGACCTGCGTGGTCTCGCACTGCGACTGAAGGCCGCGGTCGCACATGAAGCAGTGGCCGCAGGAGATGTTGAAGGGGATCACGACGCGGTCGCCGGGTTTCAGGTTCGTCACCCCGGAGCCGACCTCTTCGACGACGCCCATGGGCTCGTGCCCGAGGATGTCGCCCTCGTCGATGAAGGCGCCGAGGACCTCGTAAAGGTGCAGATCGGAACCGCAGATCCCGGTCGAGGTGATACGCACGATCGCGTCGGTCGGTTCGACCAGTTTCGGGTCCGGGACGGTGTCCACCCGGACATCGCGTTTCCCGTGCCAGGTGACGGCCTTCATGGTGCTCCCTTCGGCGAGTGGCTCTGCTCCCCCGCCGGATGCCCGCCCGCGCATCCGGCAAACCTCGCCGTTCCGTGCCACCGTGGAACCATGCGAACCCGGATGCTCGCCGTCACCGTCGACTGCCGTGAGGCCGAAGCGCTGGCCGCGTTCTGGAAGGAAGCACTCGGCTACCCCGAGACCGAACGGTGGACCGACGGTCACGGGGTGACCTATGTCGAGCTGAAGAGCCCCGACGTGCCGAGCCTGCTCTTCCAGCCGGTCCCCGAGGAGAAGTCGGGCAAGAACCGGCTGCACCTCGACATCGCGCCCACCGAACTCGAGCAGCGCGAGGAAGTCGCCCGGCTCGTGTCACTCGGCGCGAAGATCCTCGAAGACCCCGAATCGGACCCCTGGGTGGTCATGGCCGACCCGGAAGAGAACGAATTCTGCGTACTGCCGCGGCGCTGACCCCACTGGGCTCGTGAGTGGTAAGGACGGTTCTAACCGTCCTTACCACTCACGAGACCGATGTGGCCTCAAGCGGCTTCGTCGTCGGTCCGGACCGGCCTTTCGGAATGCAGCCCCAGCATCTCCAGCAGCATCCGGCAATCGGTCGCGTCGCGGGCGTTCGCGACCACCGCTTCGGTCGCCTTGCGGAGCACCGCCGCCCGCACCGTGGTCGCCCCACCGTCGACCAGTTCCTCCACCGGACGCATTTCGTCGAACGGGTTCCCCATGACCCACCTCCGTCGTCCCTTTCGTTGATACCGGATTCCGGCGGCCGACGCCCCCGCGTTCTTGCGGTTCCGGCGGCGCCCCAGCCGGTTTCTCCCTAGACTGGCGCCATTCGGACGAGCGGACGGAGCGGGGAACTGACCACCGAGTTGCGCGGGGAGTTCGTGACCCTGACCCCGGTCACCGAGGCCCATGTCCCGGACCTGCGGCGGATCCGCGGCGCGGCCGAGGTCGCGGCGCGCTGGGGTTCGGTCGAAGACTCCCCCACCTGGCCGTTCGACGACCCCACCACGACCTGCTTCACGGTCCTGGAAGGCGGCGTCGTCCGCGGCTTCGTCCAGTACGGCGAAGAGGAGGACCCGATGTACCGGCACGCGTCGGTCGACCTCTTCCTCGACCCGGCGGCCCACGGCCGCGGGCTGGGCACGGACACCGTCCGCACGATGGCGCGGCATCTCCTGCACGATCGCGGGCACCATCGGCTGGTGATCGATCCCGCCGTGGACAACGACGCCGCCATCCGCTGCTACAAGGCCGTCGGCTTCCGCGAGGTCGGGGTGATGCGCCGCTACGAACGCGACACCGACGGCGAGGGCTGGCACGACGGACTGCTGATGGACCTGCTCGCCGAAGACCTCACGTAGCGGGTCAGGGCGACTCCGAGCAGCACCACGGCCATCCCGGTGAGCACCCGCGGGCCGAGTTCCTCGCCGAGCACGATCGCGCCCAGCGCGACCGAGACCACCGGCAGCAGGTAGCCGACGGTCGCCGCCGAGGTCGCGCCCTCGTCGGCGATGAGCCGGTAGTTGAGGTAGAAGGTGACGCCGGTGCCGAAGATCCCGAGTACGACCACGGCGACCACCGCGGTCACGTTCAGCGGCCCGGACGGTGCGGCGTCGAACGGCAGCGCCAGCGCGCTCAGCCCGGTGGCGGTCAGCAGCTGGGCGGCGGAGATCGCGATCGGGCCGCCCTCGCCGACGAGTTTCCGTCCCATGTAAGCGAAAGCGATGGCGTAGCTGATGCCGGCGCCGAGCAGGGCCAGCGTCCCCCAGCCCAGCAGGCCGCTCTTCTGCCAGGGCGCGAAGATCAGCAGGATGCCGGCGAAACCGAGGACCAGGCCGCCGACGCGGATCGCGGTGATCCGGCGTTCGGTGCCGATCCCGATGCCGATCAGCAGCGACCACAGCGGGGTCGTCGCGTTCATCACCCCGGCGACACCGGAGTCGACGGTCAGTTCGCCGATGCTGAACAACGCGAACGGCAAGGCGTTGCAGAAGAAGGCGGCGACGAGGAGCCTGCCCCAGATCCGGCGGCCGCGCGGGAGGCGCTGCCCGGCCCAGCGGCTCAGCACGAGAAGGACGGCCGCGCCGAGCGCGCAGCGGATGACGGTCACCTGAACGGGTGGCAGCCCGGTCAGGGCGAGCTTGATCCACAGGAATCCCGATCCCCACAGCAGGGCGAGGACGCCCATGCGGATCAGGGTTCCCGGCGCGCCGATGCTCACTTCGTTCCTTTCGCCGGGCCGCTCGATACCTCTCCAAGCTGCCTCGGGACGACTCGTCAGGACAAGTGAAAAGATCTACACCGACGTTAAGCAGTCCTGCACATTTCGAAAGGATCCGGCCGTGGTCGCCGGGAAAGGCGGCCACGGCCGGTTTCCGAGGAGATCAGTACTCGCCCGGTCGTTCGCGAGGCTGGACAGGGCCTGCTCACATTTCGCGGTCGCGCATGATCCACCTCCCTTTCGGCCGGCGCACCGGTGGGGAACGGGCGCGTTCTCGCACAGTTTGGGGGCTGTCTTCGCACCCGCGCATACCCGGTGGCCAGGTTGTGACCCACGTAATGGGAAGGTTGTGGCACCATCTGCCGCGCAGCGGGGAGAAAGGTGCTTCTGGTGACCGAGAAATCCGGCTCGGCCAGATCCGGGGAGACCGGTAAAGCCCGCCCGGTTTCGACGGCGGCGCTCACCTTCGGGCGCGCATTGCGGCAACGGCGGCAGGCACGCGGGCTGGCCTTGCGGGACCTTCAGAAACTCGCCTATGTCGACAAAAGCCTCATCAGCCGGGTCGAACGGGGGCTCACCCCGCCGAGCGCGGAATTCGCCGAAGCGTGTGATCGCGCGCTGGGCGCGGGCGGGACCTTGATCGTGCTCGCCGAAGCGGCCCGCGCGGAACCCTATGTGCATCTCCCCCCGCCGCCGGATCATTTCGTCGGCCGTGCGGAACACTTGGCGCTGCTGGACGAAAAAGTGTTCACCGAAACGGCCAAAGTGGTCTTCGTGGCGGGGCCGCCCGGGGTCGGGAAGACAGCGCTCGTGCTGAATTGGGCGAACCGGCGGCAAGAGGAGTTCGACTGCGTCCTCTGGTCGGATCTCCGCGGTTATGCGGCGGGCTCCCCGGCGCAACCCGCCGACATCCTCGACGACCTTCTGCGCTGCGTCGGCGTCCGCCCCGACCGTGTCCCCGCCGAGGAACACATGCGGCTGGCGCTCCTGCGGGGATTGTTGCGCGGCCAGCGCACGCTCGTGGTGCTGGACAACGCCCTCGATTCGCACCAGGTGCGGCCGGTGCTGCCCGGCACCCCGGACACCACCGTGCTGATCACCAGCAGGCGGCGGCTGTCCGGGCTGGTCGTCGGCACCGGCGCGGTCCAGGTTTCCTTGGAGCCGCTGGAAGATCTCGAAGCGGCGCGGCTCATGGCCGATCTCATCGGCGACGAACGCGCGGCCAGCGACCCCGGAGGCGTCGGCAGGCTCGTCCGGCTGTGCGCGGCGCTCCCGCTCGCGGTGAGCATCGCCGCGGAACGGGTCGCCACGCATCCCCATCAGAGCGTCGGCGAACTCGCCCGGGAACTCGTCGCCGAGGGGCGAAGGCTGGAACTGCTCGCGGTCGACGACGACGCCGTCGGGGTCCGGGCCGCGTTCAGCTGGTCGTACCGCGCGCTGGAGGCCGACACCGCCCGGATGTTCCGGCTGCTCGGCCTCCATCCCGGGCCGCGGTACAGCGCGGACGCGGCGGCCGCGCTCGCCGGTCTGCCGGAACACGAAGCACGACGGTTGCTGGACAAGCTCGTGCACGCGCATCTCGTCCAGCAGGTCGGCGCGCGGTACTACCGCTTCCACGACCTGCTCCGCGTCTATGCCGCCGAAGAGGCCGCCGCCGCGCGATGGCGGGACGAGCGGCAGGCGGCGGTCTCCCGGCTGGCCCACTGGTACCTCTACGCCGCCAACGCGGCGAGCTGGACGCTGACCCCGGCGCGCGACCACCACGTAGACCTGGGGCCCGCGCCCGAAGGCGTCGAGCCGCTCCGGTTCGCCACGTTCGACGAGGCCTACATCTGGTGCGCGTCGGAGATGCCGAGCATCACCGGCGTCGCCCGGCTGGCGCTGGACCACGGGTTGTACGAGATCGGCTGGCGGCTGCCGGTGGAACTGTTCGACTACCACCTGCTCGGCAGGCCGTGGCAGACGTGGATCTCCAGCCACGAGGTGGCGATCGAGTCCGCGAAGGCGGGTGGCGACCTCGCCGGGCTGGCGTGGTCGGCGATCAACCTCGCCGAGGCGCACCGGCGGCGCGGCGACCTCGACCGCGCGCGCGAACTGTTCGGCCAGGCCGTCGAGCTCTCGGAAGAGATCGGCGAGAACCCGAGCCTCGGCTGGGCGCTGGTGGGGCTCGGCAATATCGCGCACGAGCGGGAGGACTACGCCGAAGCCGTACGCCTCGCCGGGAAGAGCGTGGAGGTGAACGCCAGGATCGGCTACCGGCTCGGCGAAGCGACCGCGCGGGTCCACCTCGGCCGCGCGTACCGCGACCTCGGCGAGCGGGACCTGGCCCTCGAACACGGCCTGCGCGCCTTCGACGCTTACGCGAAGGACGCCGACCAGCACGGCATGGGTTTCGCCCTGGTGCCGCTGGCCAGGACCTGCCGCCGGTTCGGCGATCTCGAGCAGGCGCTCGGGTACTGCGAGCAGGCGTTGACCGCCTACCGGAACTGCGGCGACGTCTGGGGGCAGGCCGACGCGCTCGACGAACGCGGCTGCGCGCTGGCCGCGCGGGGACGGACCGGCGAGGCCATGGCCGTCTGGCGCGACGCGCTCCAGCTCGTCATGGATCTCGACGACCGGAAGGCGAGCGTGCTGCGGGGCCGTCTCGAAGGCGCGGTGTGACCTGAGGGCGCATGCCCGCTCGGACGACACGCGTGATTGGACGGACGGCTCACCGATAGCCGGATCCTGCCGCGTGTCGTCCGCCTGATCACACGAGCCGGCGGACCGGGCACGGTCTAGAGCTTCACCGGCAGGTTGTGCAGGCCGCGGGTGATCGCGCTCGGCCACCACACGAGCCGGTCCTCTGGCACGGTCAGCGTCATCGACGGCGCGCGGCCGAACAACGTCTCCAGCGCCGCGGACGCCTGCATCCGCGCGAGCGCGGCGCCGATGCAGATATGCGGACCGACGCCGAAGGCCACGTGCCGCACCGGCCGCTCGCCCGGCCGGAAGGCGAGCGGGTCGGGGTGCACCTCCGGATCGCGATTGGCCGCCAGCAACGACAACAGGATCGGATCGCCCGCCTCCATCCGCTGCCCGGCGAGTTCCATCGGTTCGGTGACGAAGCGCCAGCTCGTGTTCTGCAGCGGGGTGTCGCGGCGCAGGACCTCCTCGATGACGAGCGTCAGGTGTGCGCCGTCGGCGCGGGCGCGGGCCGCCTCCTCCGGATGCGTGATGAGGGTCAGCGCGGTGGACGCGATGAGACTGATCGTCGTCTCGTGCCCGGCGATCAGGGAGAGGAACGCCGTCGCGGCGACCTCGTCGCCGGTCAGCTTCCCGGCGGCCTCCTGGGCGAGGAGATCACTGATCAGGTCCGCGCCCGGTTCGGCGCGTTTGCGGGCGACGACGTCGGCGAGCAGCGCGTCCAGCTCGTCGGTCGCCCGCAGCATCGACGCCATGTCCGTGACGTCGCCGGCGGCGACCACCAGCGCGGGCGGGCGCACGTCGTCCAGCAGGCTGTCCGGGATGCCGATCAGCTCGCAGATCGACCGGATTCCCAGCGGGTACGCGAAATCCTCGACGAGGTCGCCCTCGCCCCGCTCCAGGATCGGGTCGAGCAGTTCGTGCGCGAGCCGGTGCGTGCGGTCGCGCATATGCTGCAGCCGCCGCGGCCCGAAGGCACCGGCGCAGGCCTTGCGCAGCCGTGCGTGGTCTTCGCCCTCGAAGTTGTTCATATGCCCGATGAGCGTGGGCCGGTGGTCGGCGGGCAGCCCGAGATTGGCCTTGCGCCAGTGGTCCGCCGCGACGGACGGGCATTTGGACAAACGCGGGTCGGCCATCGCGGAAACCACGTCCGCGTGCCTGGTCAGCAGCCAGGTCCAGGTGTCGCCGGGAAGCGGGAGCCGGAACGCGGGGGCGTTCGCCCGGAGCCATTCGTAGGCGGGCGAGGGATCCCTGTCGAACTCCGGGCCGAACAGCGCGGGTACCTCGGCGGCGTCAGGCATACGAGCCACGATGCCAGCTTGTGGCCGAAGGTCGTCCGCCGAACGCAGGCATCGGCCTGTCTCACGAGATCGTCAACGCGGTCCCCCTGTCACCCCCTCGTGGTGACCAGCAAGATCGGAGCGGGTGCGGTGCGTAACGGTGGGAGGTGACCCTCGTCAGCGAGTTCGGCAAGCACGACCCTGACGCGGTCTCGGAGCGGCCGCGCGGTTCGCTCCGGGGTTTCGCCGACACCGTCGGCCTCGCCGCCGCCCGCGTCTGGCGGTTGCGAAGTCGTGCCTGGAACACCCTGCGGCATCCGGCGGGGTGGGAACTGTGGCGGCTGCCGCCCGCGGCGGTCTTCTGGATGCTCGGCACCGAGGTCGCCGTCGCGGTCTGGGCGCTGTACAGCGGTTTCCGGGCGTCCGTCACGACCACCGACCTCGTCCGCTTCGGCGTGATCGCGTGTTGCGCGATCTGGTACGTCGTCCAGACGCAGCATCCCGAGGAGCAGCGCCGGGCCGACGACCGGCGCGGCGAGCACATCGACCAGACCGCCGTCTGGCTCGGCGGCGCGGCCGTCCTGCTGCCGCCCACGTTGTCGCTCGCGCTGCTGCTGATGGTGCGCGTGCAGCGCTACTCCATCGCGCACAAGGCGATGACGACGTTCCTCTTCACCACCGCCGCCCACGCCGCCTCCATCCTCGGCGTGCACACGCTCACCGAACTGACGGCACTGCACACCTGGCTCGAATCGGGCACGCTCCCCCAGCGACCGGGTGACATCGCGCTCGCCGCCGTCGCGCTGGTGGGCGCCGCGCTCTGGTACTTCGCGTCGCAGACGCTCCTGATCAGCATCGCGCGCGGCCTGGCGTGGGGCGGCTGGCGGCGGCAGAAGCTGATCGGCAGCTGGGCCGACAACGCGGACTTCGTCTACGCGCTGCAACTCGCCGCGTGCACCACGATCCTCGGCGCGGTCAACATCGCGCTGGTGCCGCTCGTGATGATCGGGGTCGCGCTGCGGTCGACCCGGCTCTCGCAGGCGCTGGCGGACACGATCGCGCGCAGCCAGCGTGACCGGAAGACCGGCCTGCTGACCGAGGACTCCTTCCACGCGCCCGCGGCCCTGCGGCTGCTCGAAGACCAGACCGGGCGGCGGCCGACGGCGTTCCTGATGCTGGACCTCGACCACTTCAAGCAGTGGAACGACAAGTACGGGCATTCCGGCGGCGACATCGTGCTCGGGTGCGTCAGTGCCGTGCTGCGGCAGAACACCCGCTCCACCGACATCGTCGGGCGCTGGGGCGGCGAGGAGTTCTCGGTGCTGCTGCCGGACACCACCCGCGAAGAGGCGACGCGGATCGCCGAGCGGATCCGGGCGGCCGTCGCGAAGACCGCCATCACCGGCCTGACCGAACTCGCCAGCGGGCACGCCACCAACGAACCCCGCGCGGTGGGACCGATCCACGGCTGCACCGTGTCGATCGGCGTCGGGCTCTCACCCGAACATTCGACGGATTACGGCGAGCTGTTCCGCGTGGCGGACGCGGCCATGTACCAGGCGAAACGGAGCGGACGGAACCGCGTGGTCGTGGCACCCTCCGCGGTCCCGCCCTCGCCCCGGACGCCGATGTCCCCGCTGACCTGGGCCGGAGACTCGCGGCGGGATTGACGCGTTTAGGTCTCTAATTGCGTTCGCCGACCGGGGCCGGTCCCCTTGCCAGGACGCGCGTACATGTCGCGAAAGCCACTTTCGGGACACCAGACGTCGCGAAAGTGGCTTTCGCGACATGCCATGCGTTGCGAAGCACCGATGTCACGTACGGGACCCGAACGGTCCCATACGTGACATTCGGGAGCGCCTCCGAAGACCCCGGGTCAGCGCCGGGTCACGAGGCGGGTCTCGAGCAGATCGCCGACCACCCTGGTCTCCACGCCGGTCCGCCGTTCGAACTCGGATCCGCGCAACGGCCACACCGCGACCAGCACGATTCCCACCGCCGCGCACGCGGCCAGCACCAGCGCGGCGACGAACTGCGCGGCGCCGGCGGTCGCCGTGCTCAGCACCGCGAAGCCGATCAGGACGATCCCGGTGGGCAGCACCGCGGCCAGCGCGACCAGGGAAGCGGGGGTGCGGCGCAGATCCCGGCGCCGGGTGGTCAGCCAGGCCGCGAGCAGGCAGGCGAACGACGCCGCCAGCAGGCAGGCGCCCACCGTGTCGCTGAGCCGGTGCCAGCCCAGCGCGATGGTCGAGGACGCGACCCAGGCGACGCCGACGCCGCCGATCCCGATGATCGCCGGGCGGAATCGTTGGGGCAGAACGAAAGCGAGTGCCATCAGGATGGCCATGGCGGCGCTGACGTGCCCGCTGGGGAAACTGTTGTGCCCCGGCCCGCGGCCGCCGTCGGGCAGCTCGGGGCGGACGAGGACGTAGAGCTTGAGCAGCTGCGCGGCGACGAGCGGGAGCACGAGAACGCTCAGCGCGGGGACCAGGAGGCCCGGTTTGCGCCGGAGCAGCGCCAGGACGACGAGCCCGATCCCGGCGGCGCCGATCACGAGCACCATGTCCTGGTCGCGCAGCGGCCCCGCCCAGTCCATTGTGGACCACTGGCCGGACTGCGCGCTGCGGACGACGCCGTTCTCCGCGAGCTGCCCGGCCGACGTGTGCACGAACAGCACATAGCTCACGAGGAACGCGACGGCCAGTCCCAGTCCGGTGGCGAGCTGGAACACGGCCCTGGACAGGGTCCGCCTGGTCTCGGCGTGCCGTCCAGGCAGCGGACGGCGGGCGGGGGTCGGTTTCGCTTCGTGGAGGAGTAGGGCCATGCGTCTCACTGTCCCCACGGCGTTTAGCCAAGAGGTCCGGACAATGTCATGGTTCTGCTACAAGATCGAGCCGAGTCGCACAGGCGCGGCGGCATCCGAATAATGGCGGCGTGGCCAGTGTCCTGTTGATCGAAGACGACGCGTCCGTGCGGGAGGGGCTGGAACTCGCGCTGCGCCGGCAGGCGCACACCGTCCACACCGCCGAGAGCGGTGAGCTCGGGCTGGAGAAACTGCGGGTGTTCCAGCCCGACATCGTCGTGCTGGACCTGATGCTCCCCGGCATCGACGGCTTCGAGACCTGCCGCCGCATCCGCTCGGCGGGCGAGGTGCCGATCATCATGCTCACCGCCCGCAGCGACGATTTCGACATCGTGGCCGGGCTGGAGGCGGGCGCCGACGACTACGTGACCAAGCCGATCGAACCCCGCGTGCTGGACGCCCGGATCCGGGCGGTGCTTCGCCGTGCGGTGAGCGAGAAGCCCGCGAACGACGCCGCCGCCGGGGAGCGGCACGGCGGCCTGGTCATCGACCGGGCGGGGCTGGTGGTCACGAAGAACGGCGAGCCGGTCTCGCTCACCCCGACCGAGCTGAAACTGCTGCTGGAGCTGTCTCGCACGCCCGGCCAGGTCTACAGCCGCCAGCAGATCCTCTCCGCCGTCTGGGATCACGACTACCTCGGCGACTCCCGGCTGGTCGACGCCTGTGTCCAGCGGCTGCGCGCGAAGATCGAAGAAGTCCCCGCGAAACCCGAACACGTCCAGACCGTCCGCGGCTTCGGGTACCGGTTCGGCCGTTCATGAGGCTGATCTCCGGGCTGCGGCCCCGGCTCATCCTGGCCTTCGCGGCGATGGCGATCATCGGCGCGGCGGCCGCGGCGGGGGCCAGTTACGTCTCGGCGAGGAACGCGATCCTCAAATCCGTCCAGGACGCGGCGATGGATCAGCTGAAGGACCGGGTCGGCGCCTACGACCGCCCGCTGTCCACGCCACCGACCCAGGACCAGCTCAACGACTTCGCGGGCAGCCTGCGATTGAACGCCGTCGCGGTCCACGGCAACCTGCGGTCGATCAACGGCCCCGACCTGACCCGGTTCTCCACCGAACTGCGGCGGACGGTCGCGGGCGACATCCGGATCCAGTTCCAGCGGCTGGACCGCGACACCGGCCCCGAACTCCAGGTCGGCCTGCCAGTGCTGGCGCGACAGCCCGACGGGTCGCCAAGGGCCAGCGGCATCGAGGTGTATTCGCTCACCTCGCTCGTCCAGCAGCAACAGGCCATCGACGAACTCGCGAAATCCGCCTGGCAGATGGCCGCGCTCGTCCTTCCGCTGGCCGCGGCGCTGGCCCTGCTCGCGGCGAGACAGGTGCTGAGACCGGTGCGGGCGCTCAACACCGCCGCCGCCCAGCTCGGTGAGGGCAGGCTCGACGTCCGGCTGCCCGCCAAGGGGTCCGACGAGCTGGCCGAGCTGGTCACGACCTTCAACAACACCGCCGCCGAACTGGAGCGCACGGTCGGCGAGCTGAGAGCGATGGAGGCCGACGCCCGCCGGTTCGTCGCCGACGTCTCGCACGAACTCCGCACGCCGCTCGCGGCGATGAACGCGGTCACCGACGTCCTGGACGAGGACGCGGAGGCACTGCCGCCGGACACGGCCGTCGCGGCACGGCTGGTCTCGGGCGAGACCCGGAGGCTGACCCGGCTGGTCCAGGACCTGGTCGAGATCTCCCGGTTCGACGCGGGCCGCGCCGAACTCGTGCTCGACGAATGGGATCTCGCGACGGCGATCCGCGACAGCCTCGACGCCCGCGGCTGGCGCGAGGGCGAAGACCTGGTCACCGACCTGCCGGAAGGCGTCCTCGCCCGCGTCGACCGGCGGCGGCTCGACCTGATCGTGGCGAATCTCGTGGGCAACGCGTTCCGGCACGGCGCGGCGCCGGTCGAAGTCCGCCTGCGCGCCGGCGGCGACGGCGTCACCCTGGAGGTCGAGGATCACGGGCCCGGTATCGATCCCGAGATCCTGCCGCACGTGTTCGACCGGTTCACCAAGGCCGACACCGCCCGTGCCCGCTCCGAGGGCAGCGGGCTGGGCCTGGCGATCGCGCTGGAGAACGCGCGACTGCACGGCGGCGACATCACCGCCGCCGACACCGGGCACGGCGCCCGGTTCGTCCTGCGCCTGCCGCACCGGACCGAAGGAGGCACGCGATGAGAAGGACCCGGGCACTGCCCGCCCTCGCGGCCGCGATGCTGCTGGCGGCCTGCGGCGTGCAGCCGACCGGAGTCGTCCCGGCCGGGCCCGGCCCGTCGATCCGCGCGACCACGGGGATGTACCTTCTCGGCGGTCTGACGCTGTACTTCGTCTCCGACGGCCGGGTCATCCCGGTGGCGCGGCCCACCGAAGGCTTCATCTCACCCGAAGGCGCGCTCACGTTGCTGCTGAAGGGACCGACGGAGCGGGAAGCCGCGCAGGGCCTCACCACGTTCGTCCCGGCGGAGTTGGGGCGGGTCGAGGTGTACTCGGGCGACCCGACCACGATCGTGCTGCCGTTCGGTATGCGGAAACTTTCGAACCAGGCCATCAACCAGCTGGTCTGCACCACGATCGCGGCCTCCGCAGCGACTTCCCGGACTCTGCGCTCCCCGGGAGTGAACGTGACCTCGCCGGACGGGGACGTGTACTTCCAGTCCTGCAAAGCGGACTGAATTCGTCACTCACCGTGCTCACATAAAAGCACTTCTTGTGTCTGTACGGGCGTGAGCCTCTTTTGGTTCAACGATCAAGGTAACTGTGGGCGAACACACTCGGGCGTGACATTGCCGTGTCCTTTTCGTAATGTTGCCCGGAGCTCGCGGCCCCCGACGCGAGTTCCCGTCCCCGAAGTGGTGAGTGATCAGAGAAATGGCCGGCAGACATCGCAAGCACAAGGCTCCGCAGTGGAAGCTCCCCGCGGGTATCGCGGCAGCGGTCGCCACGGCGCTCCCGGCGTCGATGTGGCTGACGTCCGCAGGTACCCCTGACGTCGAAGCGGCCAGCGCCGCGCTCGCGCTGAAGTCTCCCCCGGTCTCCAGCACGACGCCCCCGCCGTCGACCAGCAGCACCCCGCCCTCCAGCACGACGACCACACCGCCGCCCTCGACCTCCTCGGCTCCCCCGAAGCCGACGACGTCGACCAAGGCCCCCGCACCGGTCAAGAAGACCGTGCCCGCCGCGACGGCGTGCTCCACCGACCTCGCCGGCACCAAACCGCACGTCGCCCAGGTCGGCAACCACGTCAAGGCGAAGTTCGGCGTCAAGACCGTCGGCGGTGTCGCCGGCCGGGCGAACGCCAGCGACCACCCTTCCGGCCTCGCGCTGGACTTCATGGTGGACACCGCCACCGGCAACGCCATCGCCGAGTACCTCATCGCGAATCAGAAGGACTTCGGCGTCACCTACGTCATCTGGCGCCAGCGCTACAACGACGGCAGCGGCTGGGACACCATGGAGGACCGCGGCGGCGCGACCGCCAACCACATGGACCACGTCCACGTGTCCTTCGCCAAGAGCGCGAAGGTGAACGTCAGCTGCTAACGATTCCGGGCGGGCCGCTCGCCGGGCTGGATCACCGGTCGTCCGACGACCTCTTCCACGCCTTTGACGGCGAGGCGGTCCGCCCGCTCGTTCTCCGGATGCCCGGCATGGCCCTTGACCCAATGCCATTCGACGTCGTGTTGCGAGGCGGCTTCGTCGAGGCGGCGCCACAGATCGGCGTTCTTGACCGGCGTCTTGGCCGAGGTCATCCAGCCGTTGTTCTTCCAGTTCCGCACCCAGCTGGTGATGCCGTTCCGGACGTAGGTGCTGTCGGTGTAGATGTCGACCGACACCCGGCGCTTCAGGCTTTCCAGCGCCTCGATGGGCGCGGTCAGTTCCATCCGGTTGTTCGTGGTGGGCCCGGGATCCCCGCCGTAGATCTCCTTCTCGACGGTGCCGTACCGCAGCACCGCGCCCCAGCCGCCTGGACCGGGATTCCCGCTGCACGCACCATCGGTGTAGATCTCGACTTCCGCCACCGGGACACCCTAGCGACGGGTTCAGTCCGGCAGCAGCGGCACCCACGGCTCCTCGGCCCGCCCGAGATGCACCGCGCGCGTGATGGATTTCGACCCGAACCGGTCCCGGACGGTGTCGAGCGTCGAGTCGAGCGCGTCCCGCTGCTTCGCCGCGAACGGCAAGGCGAGCTGGATCGCGTCGTCCTTCGACAGGTTCGTGAGCGCGAGCCCGATCAGCGTGAGGCCGCGTTCGTCGATCAGCGGTCTCGCCGCCGCTAGCAGGTCACGCGCCGCCGCGACGATCGCGCCGGTCTGCTCGGTCGCCTCCATGAGGGTGTGTGAACGCGTCGCCTTGGTGAAGTCGGCGAACCGCATCCGCAGCACGACCGTGCGGCACACCCGGTGCGCGGCCCGCAGGCGACGGGCGAGACGATCGGCAAGGGTCAGCAGCATCGCGTCGAGCTCGGCGGGAGACCTCGGCCTGCTGCCGAGCGCGTGCTGCGCCCCGATGGACCGGCGGCGACGGCCCGTCTGCACGCGGCGTGGGTCGTCGTTGTGGGACAGGGCGTGGAGATGGGCGCCGACGCCGCGGCCGAGCATCCGGACGAGTTCCTTCTCCCCGAACCCCTCCATCTGCCCGACCGTCGTGACGCCGCGCTCGCGGAGCTTCCGCGCCGTCACCTTGCCCACGCCCCACAGCCGCTCGACCGGAAGCGGGTGCAGGAACTCCAGCTCCTTGTCGTGCGGCACCACGAGGAGTCCGTCGGGTTTCGCGACGCCGCTGGCCACCTTCGCGAGGAACTTCGTCCTGGCCACGCCCACCGTGATCGGCAGGCCGACCTGCTCCAGCACGTCCTTGCGCAGCTTCGCCGCGATCCGGCTCGGGGTGCCCGCGATCTTCAGCAGCCCGCCGACGTCGAGGAACGCCTCGTCGATCGAGATGCCTTCCACGAGCGGTGTCGTGTTGCCGAAGACCTCGAAGACCGCCTTGCTCGCCGCCGAATACGCGCGCATCCGGGGCGGGACCACGATCGCGTCCGGGCAAAGCCGCCGCGCCTGGCCGCCGCCCATCGCCGTGCGGACGCCGAACGCCTTGGCCTCGTAACTGGCCGCCAGCACCACACCGCCGCCGACGATGACCGGCCGCCCGCGCAACTTCGGGTCGTCACGCTGCTCGACCGACGCGTAGAACGAGTCCAGGTCGGCGTGCAGGATGGGACCCTCGGTCGTCATAGAACATATGTTCGCATCAAACGGCCCAACGGCCAAGCGCCCGGCTCAGTCGAACGGCGGCCCGGAATGGGAGACCCGGTGCTTGAAGACCTCCCCGTCCCGGATCTCGGCGGAGTACGTCGGCCTCGGCGAGATCGCGCGCCAGGCGTTCAGCACCTCCTCCGACTCCCAGTACTCGAAGATGTTCACCCGGCCCGGTTCCAGCGTGTCCGCCGAGATCACCACGTCGAGGCACCCGGGGTAGGCCCGCGCCTTCTCCACGATCACCTGGTGCCCGGCCACGTACCGGTCCCGTTCCTCCGGGTCGACGTACACCTTGCCCGCCACGATCACCGTCATCTCGAGATCCCTTCTTCCGATCGGTTCACCCCACCGACGAACGCGGACGGCGGGAACCGACACGGGCGCGGACGAAATCCGTCACCGATCGTCCCCCGGCGAAACACCAGATCGCGATCACCGGGTCGCAGATCGCGCAGCCGAACGACGAATCGTGCAGGAACGGGATGATCGGGGCGCCCTTGAGGTGGTGGACGACGTCCCAGCCGGTGTGCAGCAGCCAGGCGATGCCGATGAACGTCCAGGATTCGAGGCCGCGGTAAGCCACGTAGGTCACGACCGCGGCGAACGCGAACTCCCAGATCCCGAGGCCGCCGCCGCTCAGATAGGCGGCACCTGCCCCCGCGACCATGATCGCGTTGAAGCGGCGCCGGTGCGGTTCGTGGATCAGCGACATCAGCACGACGTAGACGAGACCGACGAGAATCGGCGCGATGATCATCATGGTTCGACGCTAGAACCGGCCGCGGCCCGCTCCCAGTGGCGTGAACGACGCCTTCCAACGGGATCTCGCCATCGGGCGGGTACGTTGCGCTCATGCACACCGTCGCGGTCCTCGCGCTGGACAAGGTGATCCCGTTCGACCTCTCGACGCCGATCGAGGTCTTCACCCGCACCCGGCTCGCCGACGGGAGCGCCGGCTACCGGCTGCTCGTCTGCGCCGAACGCCCGGACGTCGACGCCGGGCACTTCACCCTGCGCGCGCCGTGGGGACTGGAGGCGCTGCGCGAGGCCGACACGATCATCGTCCCCGGCACCTCGGACCCGGCAGCGCCGTTGACGGAATCCGTCCACGACGCGCTCACTTCGGCCGCCGCGAGGGGCACGCGGATCGCCTCGATCTGTTCCGGCACCTTCGTTCTCGCCGCCGCGGGCCTGCTCGACGGCCTTCGCGCCACCACGCACTGGGTCGCCGCCGAGGCGCTGGCCGCGGCGTATCCGGAGATCGATGTCGACCCGGACGTGCTCTATGTCGACAACGGGCAGATCCTGACCTCCGCGGGCGCCGCCGCCGGCCTGGATCTGTGCCTGCATCTGATCCGGCGGGACCACGGCTCCGCGATCGCGGCCGACGCCGCCCGCCTTTCGGTCATGGCGCTGGAACGCGAAGGCGGTCAGGCGCAGTTCATCGCGCTGCGGCATCCGCCCGCTCCCCGCGGCGCGGCGCTGGAACCGACTCTCCTGTGGATGCAGGAGAATCTCGCGCGCGAGCTCACCTTGGCCGACATCGCCGCGCGCGCCGGGATGAGCACGCGCACGCTGATCCGGCACTTCCGCGAGCAGACCGGGACGACGCCGCTGCAATGGCTGCACCGCGCGAGGGTCCGGCAGGCACAGCATCTGCTGGAGACCACTCAGCACGCCGTCGAACGGATCGGCGCCGAGGTCGGTTTCGGTTCGCCTACCGCGTTCCGTGACCGGTTCAAACGCACGACCGGCGTCAGCCCCGGCACCTATCGGCGCGCTTTCCGTTAAGCGGCGACGGCCAGGACGGTGTCCGACGCCCGCGCCCTGGCCTGTTCGGCGAATCGCTTCCGGGCGGCGACGACTCTGAGCCACCGTTCCGAGCGCTCGGCGTCGAGATCGAAGGTGGCACGGGCGAGCACTTCGGCGGCGCGTGCGGCGGAGTCGATCTCCGCGGCGGCGCCAAGGTAGTCGCCCGCGTCGATCAGCTTGTAGGCGTGACGCATCTCGGTCTACGCGGTCGAGTAGATGGCGTATGCGGCGAGGTTGTTCGCCAGCGGGCCCAGTGAATGCGACATCGGATTCTCCGTTCCTTCTCTTACCGACACGTCGAACGGGACCTCGCCGGTTCGACACGGCGAGCGGATTTTTTCCGAGGGTTGCGCCGAGTGGCCGCTTCACGACAGCCTGAAGCGCATGCCAGCCCGGGCGGCGTCGTTCCGCAGCGTCTTCGCGGTCGCCGGATTCCGCCGGATCTGGCTCGCTCATCTGCTCTCGGTCGCCGGCGACCAGCTGGCCAGGGTCGCGCTCACGGTGCTGGTGTTCGACCGGACGTCGTCGGCGGGGTGGGCCTCGGCGGCGTACGCGCTGACCTTCGTGCCCGATCTTCTCGGCGGCGCCCTGGGCGGCATCGCGGACCGGTTCTCGCGCCGCACCGTGATGGTGGTGACCGACGTCGGCCGCGCCGTCCTGATCGCGCTGATGGCGGTGCCCGGGCTCCCGCTGCCCGTCGCGGCCGCGCTGTTGTTCCTCGTGCAGCTCATGGCCGGGCCGTTCCACGCGGCCAGGCAGGCGATGCTGCCGGATCTGCTCGACCCGGACCGGCTGGTCGTCGGCCAGGCCGTCGTCTCGTCCACGTACCAGGCCGGGCTCGTGGTGGGCTTCGGCGCGGGCGCCGCCGTCGTCACCGGCCTCGGCGTGCCGGGCGCGCTGCTGATCGACGCGGGAACGTTCGCGCTGTCGGCGCTCATGCTCCACTTCGGCCTCGAACGATTCCCGCCCTCGGCACCCGCTCACCACGAACGTCCGTCCCTGATCGCGGGCTGCCGTCTGGTGGCGCGCGACCGCAAGCTGCGCTGGCTGCTGCTCATCGCCTGCTGCTGCGGTTTCTACGTCGTACCCGAGGGGCTCGCCGTCCCGGTCGCCGCCGAACTGGGCGGCGCGGGCGCGTTGCCGTGGCTGCTGGCCGCGAATCCGGTCGGTTCGGTGCTCGGCGGGATCCTGCTGAGCCGCGTCCCGCGCGAACGGCAGATCCGGGTGCTGGGCGCGCTGGCGGTGGCGAGCAGCCTGGTGCTGATCCCGACCGGCTGGGCTCCGGGCCTGGTCACGATCGTCGTGCTGTGGACGATCTCGGGAGTGTTCTCCGCGCACGACATGATCACGCAGACGCAGTACAGTCTCGCCGCGCCGCCCGCCCATCGCGGTCAGGTGATCGGGGTCGCGATCGCCGCGTTGCGGGCGGCTCAGGCGGCGGGGATCGCGGCCGCCGGGCTGCTGGCCCAGGTCGTCGCGCCGACCACCGTGGTCACCGTCGCGGCGGGCGCGGGAGTCGTGGTCGCCGCTGTCGCCGGGGCAGGCTGGTCACGGGCGGTGTCGTGGCCCCCCCGCCCCCCGCCCGCCGCGGCCCTGAGATGGGGCCTCTCGGCGGGACGACACCCGTTGGCGAGCACGGTTCCTGACACATCACGTCCAGTTGTTGTCACGACGGGTCGTCCAGTTGTTGTCACGCACTACGTTCACCTCCCTTCGCGAAGCCGCGCGCTCGTGGGCGAGATCACTCACGTCCAGTTGTTGTCCCGCATGTCGTTCACCTCCCTCGAAATAGCGATCTACCCGGCAAAACACTCACCAGTTGTTGTCCTGCATCGGTGCACCTCCCTCGTTTCGGTTGGGCTGTCCGGGGGAATTCGTGGCCGCCCGTCTTATCGTCGGAGACAACGCGGTCGTCGCCGTCCCGGTTCGATTACGGTGTAGATCACCGACGGAAGAGGGTGCGTGGACGGACGACTCGGCGGCGCGCGGCGGCGGCTCAGGGCCTGGCACCTGTGGAGCCTGCCGCGACCTGTGCGCTCCTACGTCCTGGTCGTGAATCTCATCGCAGTCCTCTCGACCGCCGCCACGGCCCGGCTGGTCCCGGTGACCGGTACCGACCTGGTGCGGTTCGGCGTCTTGGCGCTGTGCGCGGCCATCGCGATCGAGGGCACCCGGCAGATCGAACGCCAACGGGAGTACGACAGGGCCCCGTCGGTCGCCTACGTCGACACCAAGGCGGTGTGGAGCGTCGCCGCCGTCATCGCGCTGCCGCCGGTGCTCGCCGCCGCGATGGTCGTGGTGACCTACACCATCGCATGGCTGCGGATCTGGCCACACCAACGGCCGGTTCTCCCCCATCGGTGGATCTTCTCCGCCGCGACGGTGCTCTGCGGCACGCAGGCCGCCGTCCTCGTGCTCAACCTCGGCATGCGCCACTACCCCGGCCCGCCCGACTCCGGGCTGCTCACCGGGCTGGGCGACCTCGCCGTCGTCATCGTCGCCGCGGCCCTGCGGTGGGCGATCAACACCGCGCTGGTGATGATCGCGATCGCGCTTTCGTCGCCGCCGAAGTCGATCAGCGAACTGTTCTCCGGGTTCGGCGACCAGATCCTCGAGGCGGGCGCGCTCGGCCTCGGCCTCGTGACGGCCGTCGTCCTCGTCCAGGCCAACCCGCTCGTGCTGGTCGGGGTCGTCATCGCGCTGGTCGCGCTGCACCGCGGGCTGCTGCTGACGCAATATCGGCGCGACGCGCACACCGACGCCACCACCGGTCTCGTCACGAAACGGCGATGGCGTCAGCTGGCCGAAGAACAGCTCGGCCGGACGCGCGCCGGCCGGAAACTCGGCGTGCTGTTCCTCGACCTCGACAATTTCAAGACGATCAACGACACCTACGGCCATCCCAACGGCGACCTCGTCCTGCGCGCGGTCGGCGACGCGTTGCGCGCCGAGATCCGGGAGCAGGACGTCTGCGGGCGGTGGGGCGGCGAGGAGTTCGCCATCGTCATCCCGGACATCCACGGCGAGGAGACGCTGCTCCAGGTGGCCGAACGGATCCGGCACCAGGTGGCGGTGGTGTCGGTCGCGCTGCCCGATCGCGACACCGTGCTGACCGATCTGACGGTGTCGATCGGCGGGGCGCTGTATCCGGCGGCCAACATCACCAGCGTCGACGACCTTCTCGTCGCCACCGACATGGCGCTCTACCGCGCGAAACAAGGCGGCCGCAACAGGGTCGAACTGGCACCGCCCGCGCAGTAGGCTTCGCGTCGTCTGGGGAGGCGCGATGGAGCGATTCGCTCGGGGTCCGGTCGGTCTGGTGGTCGCGATCCAGGTTCTGGTGCTGACCCTGTTGTCCGGCCGGTACGGCTTCCATCGCGACGAGCTGTACTTCCTCGCCGCGGGCAAACGGCTCGACTGGGGTTATGTCGATCAGCCGTCGCTGACGCCCTTGCTCGCGCGGGTCTCCACCGACGTCTTCGGTGCCACTCCCGCGGGTCTGCGCGTGGTCGCGACGTTGTGCGCCGCCGCGACGGTGATCCTGCTGGCGCTGGTCGCGCGCGAGCTCGGTGGTGGGCGCGGCGCGCAGGTCCTCACCGCCGTGATGACCGCCCTGGCCGCGTTCGTCGTGGTCGACGGGCATATGCTCTCGACCGCCACCGTCGACATGCTGGTCTGGAGCGCGCTGGGCCTGGTGACCCTGCGCCTGTTCCGCACCGGCGACGGGCGATGGTGGCTCGCGGTCGGCGCGGTCGTCGGCATCGGGCTGGAGGGCAAGTGGCTCGTCCTGCTGATGGTCGCCTCGATCGGCCTGGCGGTACTCGCCGTCGGTCCGCGGGCGGTCTTCCGCACCGCCTGGCTCCCCGCCGGGATTTTGCTCGCGTTTCTACTGGCGGCACCGGGCCTGATCTGGCAGGCGGCGCACGATTTCCCTTTGCTGACCGTGGCTTCCGGTATCAGCGAGGACGACGGCGCGGAGAACCGGATCCTGTTCGTGCCGATGCAGTTGCTCTATCTCTCTCCCGTGGCGGTGCCGGTCTGGATCGCCGGCGGACTCAGGCTGTGGCGCGATCCTGACCTTCGCTGGGCCCGCTCCCTGGCGCTGGCCTATCCGGTGCTGTGCGTGATTTTGCTGGTGCTGGGCGGAAAACCGTACTACTCGGCGCCGTTCCTGTTACTGCTCGCGGCCGCCGGTGCCAACCCCTGCCTGCGCTGGCTCGGCCGGACTTGGCGCCGCGCCCTGGCTGTCTTCCTGGCTCTCGTGGGTGCGGCCGTGTCGCTCGTCGTCGGACTGCCACTGCTGCCGGAGCCCGCGCTGGCGCCGGTCCTGGCGGTGAACAAGGAGCAAGGCGAGCAGGTGGGGTGGCCGGAGCTGGCTTCTACGGTCACCCGGGTCTGGGAACGGATCCCGGCGGAGCAGCGCTCGACCGCGGTGATCTTCACGCGGAATTACGGGCAGGCGGGGGCTTTGGAGCACTACGGGCTTCCGTCGGTGTACTCGGGGCATATGTCCTATGCGGACTGGGGCCCTCCTCCTGCTGACGCTGTCGGCCCGGTGGTCGTCGTGGGGCCGTACCTTCCGGCGTGGTTCACCGGATGTCGCGAGGCGGCCGTGCACGACAACGGGCTGGGAGTGGAGAACGAGGAGCAAGGAGTGCGGATTTCCTTGTGTGCGGGGACTTCGCGGCCTTGGCCTGCGCTGTGGGGCGAATTGCGGCACTACTACTGATCGGGCTACCTGTTCCTGTAGAACCGGAATTGTCGGTGGTCGGTTGTAGTTTCGGTGTGTGGATACACGCGACGCCGTTGTGGCGGTACTCAAGGAAATCACGTCGGCTGATCTGCTGCGGGAGGTCAATGCGGCGTTGGATGTGTTGGAGGGTGAGGATGCTGTGGCTGCCGCGGTTGCCGCGTCGGAGGGGATCGCGCGGTTGGAGNCCGAAAAACGACCACGGTTGCCCGCAGGGCTGATTTCGTTGCCGGAACCCGGCCACCGAGCCAAGGACTGCGCACCCTGTGATGGCGTTTCGCGACCTGCGGCTGCGCCCGTCCTACAGCTAGCGCCCGGCGCCTATCGCCGAAAACGACCACATCGCCCAGCCCTGCGACCATCGCCAGAAACCGGCCACGAAACCAGAGACCGCGCACACCACGTGATGACGCCTCAAGGCCACGCCCGCAATACGGCTACCACCCAGCCATGCACCTGACGCCGTCGCCAGAAACCGACCACACCGCCCAGCCCTGGGATCGTTGCCGGAATCCGGCTACAGAGCCAGAGCCGGCGCACCACGCGGTGGTGTCTCGCAGTCTGTGACTGGGCCCGCGATACAGCCGGCTTCCGTCGCCGAAAAACGGCCACGGTCTGAAACCGTTGCCAGAATCCGGCCAAAGACCGAAGCACCACTCGATGACGGCTCACACCTCGCCGCCACGCCCGTCACACAGCCAACCTCCGGCCGTCGCCGGAAAACGACCACCGCAATGTCGCACTCAGAGCAACCACCGTTGCCGAAATACGGCCATAGCTCGATCGAGGACACAACACACCTGTCGCCAAGATTCCGGACACGCGACAACCAACACCGCCGTACCCCAACAGCCGCCACCCCGACCAGCCGCCCCAAGAAACGACCACGAACCGACCAAGACACCCCAGAGCGCCGGCCACGACCCGCCGGAACATCCCCGATGAAACCGGCGTGAACACCGGATGACACCTCGCGAACCCGGCTACCAAGCCCGACCCCCAGTTGTCCACTTCATCACGTCATCAGCCCCCTCTACTAGGTGTTCCAGGACACTTTTTGGCGGGTTCCTACAACACCCGGCCCTCGGCATGCGTCACCGACGACATTCTCGTACCGGCCGGTAAGAGGCAGGCTGTTGGCAGGAACAGAAGACTGTCCCGCGCGTGATCCGGCGGGGCGGTGTCGCGCACTTGGGAGGCTCAGTCGGTGTTCAGTCGTGTCGCCATCGTCAACCGCGGAGAAGCCGCGATGCGGCTCATCCACGCCGTCCGCGAGCTTTCGGCGGAGACCGGACGGCGGATCGAGACCGTCGCGCTCTTCACGGACGCGGACCGGTCGGCGACGTTCGTGCGGGAAGCCGACATCAGCTACAACCTCGGCCCCGCGTCGGCGCGTCCGTATCTGGATTTCGCCGTGCTGGAGCGGGCGTTGACCGAGACCGGGGCCGACGCGGCCTGGGTCGGCTGGGGGTTCGTGGCCGAGGATCCGGCCTTCGCCGAGCTGTGTGAGCGGCTGGGCGTCACCTTCATCGGCCCGAGCGCGGACGCCATGCGCAAGCTCGGCGACAAGATCGGCGCGAAGCTGATCGCCGAAGAGGTCGGCGTCCCGGTCGCCCCGTGGAGCCGCGGCGCCGTCGCGGACCTCGACGCCGCCATCAAGGCCGCCGACGAGATCGGCTACCCGCTGATGCTCAAGGCGACCGCGGGCGGCGGCGGGCGCGGTATCCGCGTCATCACCTCCCCCGACGAGCTCGAGGACGCCTACGAGCGCACCAGCCTGGAGGCCGAGCGCGCCTTCGGCAGCGGCGTCGTCTTCCTGGAGCGCCTGGTCACCGGCGCCCGGCACGTCGAGGTCCAGGTCATCGCCGACGGCCAGGGCACCGCGTGGGCGCTCGGCGTCCGCGACTGTTCGGTGCAGCGCCGCAACCAGAAGATCATCGAGGAGTCCGCCTCCCCGGTGCTGGCACCCGAGCAGGCCGACGAGCTGAAGCGGTCCGCCGAGCGGCTCGCGCTCGCGGTCGGCTACCGCGGCGCCGGCACGGTCGAGTTCCTCTACCACCCCGGCGACAAGCTGTTCGCGTTCCTCGAGGTCAACACCCGCCTGCAGGTCGAGCACCCGATCACCGAGCTGACCACCGGCATGGACCTGGTCAAGGCCCAGTTGCACGTCGCTTCCGGCGGCAAGCTCGACGGCGTCCAGCCCGCCGAGTTCGGGCACGCCGTCGAGGCGCGGCTCAACGCCGAGGACCCGGACCGCGACTTCGCGCCGTCGCCCGGCCGCATCGCGCGCCTGGACCTGCCCGCCGGCCCGGGTATCCGGGTCGACACGGGAGTCAGCGAAGGCGACACGATCCCGGCCGACTTCGACTCGATGATCGCGAAGATCATCGCCTACGGCCGCGACCGTGACGAGGCGCTCGGCCGTCTGCGCCGCGCAATGGCCCAGACCACGGTCATCATCGAGGGCGGCGCGACCAACAAGAGCTTCGTCCTCGATCTGCTCGACCAGCCCGAGGTGATCGACGGCAGCGCCGACACCGGCTGGATCGACCGCGTCCGCGGCGAAGGCAAGCTCGTCACCCACCGCCACTCGGCGATCGCGCTCGCGGCCGCCGCGATCGAGGCGTACGAGGACGAGGAAGCCGTTGAACGCCAACGGCTGCTCTCCACCGCGCACGGCGGCCGCCCGCAGGTCCAGCACGAGAGCGGCCGTCCGCTCGACCTCAAACTGCGCGGCGCCGCGTACCGCGTGAGCGTCGCCAGGATCGGCCACCGCCGGTTCCGCGTCGGCGTCTCGGCGGGCGGCGGCGACATCCACCCCGCCGACGTCGAGGTCGACCGGTTCGACGAGCACACCGGCCAGATCACCGTCAACGGCACCCGGTTCCGCCTGGTCACCGGCACGCACGGGCCGATCCACCTGGTCGAGGTCGACGGCGTCACCCACCGGATCAGCCGGGACGAGGGCGGCGTCGTCCGCTCCCCGGCGCCCGCGCTCGTCGTCGCGACCCCGCTGGAGGTCGGCGCGGAGGTCGAGGCGGGCGCGCCCGTGCTGGTGCTGGAGAGCATGAAGATGGAGACGGTGCTCCGCGCGCCGTTCCGCGCGAAGCTGCGCGAGTGCGTCGTCTCGGTCGGCAGCCAGGTCGAGACCGGCGCTCCCCTGCTGCGGCTCGAGCCGCTGGCGGAGGAAGGCGCCGAGGTCGCCGAAGACACCGGCAGTGTCGAGATCGAACTGCCCGCGGAACCGGACGACACCTCGGCCGCGCAGCGGGTCACCCGCGGCCAGCAGGATCTGCGCAGTCTCCTGCTCGGCTTCGACGTGGACCCGCACGACGAGCGCCGCACGCTCAGCACGTACCTCGCCGCCCGCTCCGAGCTCGAGAGCAACGGCGACCGCCCGCTGGAGGGCGAGGTCGAGCTGCTGACCGTGTTCGCGGACCTCTCCGAGCTGATGCGCAACAAGCCGGCGCGCGAAGACACCAAGACCGACACGCGGGTGCACAGCTCCCGCGAGTTCTTCCACACCTATCTGCAGAGCCTCGACGTCGAACGCGCCGGGCTGTCGGAGTCGTTCCAGAACAAGCTCAAGAAGGTGCTGTCGCACTACGGCATCGACGACCTGGAGCGCACGCCGGAACTGGAAGAGGCGGTCTTCCGCATCTTCCTCGCCCAGCAGCGGACCTCGTCCGACGTCGCGGTCGTCACCGCGCTGCTGCGGCAGTGGCTCACCGAGCCGCAGCCGTTCGAGTCGATGCGCGAGCCGGCGGGCAAGGCGCTGGAGGCGCTCATCGCCGCCACACAGCTCCGGTTCCCGGTGGTCGGCGACCTGGCGCGCAGCGTCGTGTTCCGCTGGTTCGCCCAGCCGCTGCTCCGCCGCACTCGCGCCGAGGTGTACAGCGAGGTCCGTAAGCATCTGCGTCACCTCGACCTGCACCCGGATTCGCCGGACCGCGCCGAGCGGATCGCGAGCATGCTGGCCAGCGCGCAGCCGCTGGTCCGCCTGCTCGGGCAGCGGATCGGCCGCCCCGGCACCGATCACACCCCGCTGCTGGAAGTGCTGAGCCGCCGCTACTACGGCAACCGCGCGCTCACCGGTGTCCAGCAGGTCACCGTCGGCGGCTGCACGTTCGTCACCGGTGACTACACCGACGACAACGAGCGGTTCCACATGGCCACCACCGCCGTCGACCGCGCCGGGCTCCCCGGGGCGATCAAGGCGGTCGCCGATCTCGCCGCGAAGCTGCCCGCCGACACCGACGTCGAGGCGGACCTCTACCTGACCTGGGACGACGAGTCCGCCGACGACGACACGATGGCGGCAGGCCTGCGCGAGGTCCTCACGGCCGAGTCGCTGCCGAGCCGCATCCGGCGGATCACCACCACCGTCGCCGGGCACGGCGGCGCGGTGATGCACCACCACTTCACCTTCCGCCCGTCCTCGACCGGGTTCAGCGAAGAGCGGCTGATCCGCGGCCTCCACCCGCTGATCGCCCAGCGGATGCAGCTGCAGCGCCTGGCGAACTTCGACCTCACCCGGCTGCCGTCGGGCGACGAGGACGTCTACCTGTTCAAGTGCGTCTCGCCGATGAATCCGTCGGACCAGCGGCTGGTCGCGCTCGCCCAGGTCCGCGACCTGACCCCGTTGCGGGACAACGACGGCAAGCTGCTGGCGCTGCCCGCGGTCGAAGGCACGCTGGCGGGTTGCCTCGACGCGATCCGCGAGGTGCAGGCGAAGCTTCCGCCGAGGAAACGCTTCGACACCAACCGGATCATGCTGTACGTGTGGCCGACCAGCGAGCTCACCGGCGAGGAGCTGGACACCGTCGCCCAGCGTGTGCAGCCGTCCACGGCGGGCGCGGGTCTCGAAGAGGTCCAGTTCCTCGGCAGGCAGCGCGACCGCGCGACCGGTGAGGTCAAAGAGGTCGCCGTGCGGATCGGCTACGACGTCAGCGGCGGCGTGCAGATGTCGCTGTCCGAGCCCACCACCGAGCCGATCCTGCCGCTCGACGACTACCGCCAGAACGTCCTGCGCGCCCGTCGCCGCGACACGGTGTACCCGTACGAGCTGACCGAGATGCTCGGCTCGTTCACCGAGTACGACATGGACGACACGAACACCCTCGTCCCGGTCGACCGGAAGAAGGGCCGCAACAAGGCGGCGATCGTCGCCGGCGTGGTCACCACGCCGACCGAACGGCACCCGGAGGGCGTCAAGCGCGTGGTGCTGCTCGGCGACCCGACGAAGGCGCTCGGCGCGCTCTCGGAGCCGGAATGCTCCCGGGTGATCGCGGCGCTGGACCTCGCCGAGCGGCTGCGGGTCCCGCTGGAGTGGTACGCGCTCTCGGCGGGGGCCCGGATCTCGATGGAGTCCGGTACCGAGAACATGGACTGGGTCGCGGCCGCCCTGAAGCGGATCGTGCACTTCACCCAGAACGGCGGCGAGATCAACATCGTCGTCGCCGGGATCAACGTCGGCGCCCAGCCGTACTGGAACGCCGAAGCGACGATGCTCATGCACACCAAGGGAATCCTGGTGATGACGCCGGATTCCGCGATGGTGCTGACCGGCAAGCAGTCGCTCGACTTCTCCGGTGGCGTGTCGGCGGAGGACAACTTCGGCATCGGCGGCTACGACCGCGTGATGGGCCCGAACGGCCAGGCGCAGTACTGGGCGCCGAACCTCGCCGCGGCGCGTGACGTGCTGATGTCGCACTACGACCACACCTACGTGGCGCCGGGCGAGCCCGGCCCCCGCAAGGCGGTCACGAACGACCCGATCGACCGGGACATCTCGTCGTTCCCGCACGCGGCCGTCGACAGCGATTTCACCACGGTGGGCCAGATCTTCTCGCGGGAGGCCAACCCGGACCGCAAGAAGCCGTTCGACATCCGCACCGTGATGCGCGCGCTGTCGGACCAGGACCACCCGGTGCTGGAACGCTGGCCGGGCATGGCGGACGCGGAGACCGCGGCCGTGCAGGACGTGCACCTCGGCGGGCGGCCGGTCTGCCTGCTCGGGATCGAGTCGCGTTCGGTGCCGCGCCGCGGCTTCCCGCCCACCGACGGCCCGGACACCTACACCGCGGGCACGCTGTTCCCGCGGTCGTCGAAGAAGGCGGCGCGGGCGATCAACGCGGCCAGCGGCAACCGGCCGCTGGTGGTGCTGGCGAACCTGTCCGGCTTCGACGGTTCGCCGGAGTCGATGCGGAAGCTCCAGCTGGAGTACGGCGCGGAGATCGGCCGGGCGATCGTCAACTTCGAGGGCCCGATCGTGTTCACCGTGATCTCGCGGTACCACGGCGGCGCGTTCGTGGTCTTCTCGAAGGCGCTGAACCCGAACATGACGGTGCTGGCGCTGGAAGGCTCGTTCGCCTCGGTGCTCGGCGGCGCGCCCGCCGCGGCGGTCGTGTTCGCGGGTGAGGTCAACGCGCGGACGGCGGCGGATCCGCGGGTGCGGTCGCTGACGGAGAAGCTCAGCGGGGCGACCGGTGCCGAACGCGCCGCGCTGGCGGCGGAACTGGCGGAACTCCAGTCGTCGGTGCGGTCCGAGAAGCTGGGCGCGGTCGCGGCCGAGTTCGACGGCGTGCACAGCATCGAGCGTGCGGTGAAGGTCGGTTCGGTGGACGCGATCATCAGCGCCGCCGAGATGCGGCCGCGCATCATCGAGGCGATCGAGCAGGGCTTGGCCAAGCAGCAGTAGCCCCTCACGTGCCATGAAGGTCCTTTCCTTGCGAATTTCGCAAGGAAAGGACCTTCATGGCGTTACGGAGGGGTTAGCGCGGTGGGTCGGGCGGCAGTTCCCCGAAGTCCTCCGGCGCGATCTTGTCCAGTGCCTCCCGGAACTCCTCGACCGCCCGTTCCTGCGCGACCGGATCCGACGGCACCGCGGGCAGTTCCGCGTCCGGCCCGGAACCGACGATCTCGACCCGTACGGAGGCGACCTCCAGTACCGCGTCGGCCACCTCGATCCCGACGCCGGCGCGCAAGCCGATGGCGACCGCGTCGCTCGGCCGCGCCGAGACGCGGATACCGGAATCGAGTACCAGGTCGGCGAAGAAGATGCCGTCCCGCAGCGCGGTGACCTGCACGCCGGTGACCCGGTGCCCGAACGACTCGACCACCTGGCCGATCAGTTCGATCGTGCCCGGCCGCGGCAGCCGGATCTGCTCCTGCGCGAGCGCCACCGCGCTCGCTTCGGGGCCGCCGATAGTGATCGCCAGCCAGCGGCGTTCGCCCTCCCGCTCCCGCAGCAACATCACCGGTGCCGCTTCCGGGGCCAGGACTGCCATCCCTTCGACATCCATGGGGATCATGCGCGGTACCTCATTCCCTCGCCTCAGGCGGTGTCGTCGTCCTTCAATGCCTTGTCCGCCAACACTTCCGACGGCGTGGCCTGGTCACGACGCTGGAACGGCGTCGTATGCCCCTCGGCGCGCAGCCTGGGGATCATGTGGGGGTAGTGGAGTTCGAACGCCGGGCGTTCGGACCGGATCCTCGGGAGATCGAGGAAGTTGTGCCGGGGTGGCGGACAGGTCGTCGCCCATTCCAGGGAATTCCCGTGTCCCCACGGATCGTCCACTTCGACGACCTCCCCGAACCGGTAGCTGCGGACGACGTTCCACAGGAACGGCAGCACCGAAGCGCCGAGCAGGAAGGAACCGATCGTGGAGATCGTGTGCAGCAAGGTGAAACCGTCGGTGCTCAGGTAGTCGGCGTAGCGGCGCGGCATCCCTTCGTTACCGAGCCAGTGCTGCACGAGGAACGTCGTGTGGAAGCCGATGAACGTGGTCCAGAAATGGAGCTTCGCGAGCCGCTCGTCGAGCATCCGCCCGGTCATCTTGGGGAACCAGAAGTAGATCCCGGCGAAGGTGGCGAACACGATGGTGCCGAACAGCACGTAGTGGAAATGCGCCACCACGAAATAGCTGTCGTGGATGTGGAAGTCCAGCGGCGGCGCGGCCAGGATGATCCCGGTCAGCCCGCCGAGCAGGAACGTCACCATGAACCCGATCGACCACAGCATCGGTGACTCGAAGGTGAGCTGCCCCTTCCACATGGTGCCGATCCAGTTGAAGAACTTGATCCCGGTCGGCACCGCGATGAGGAAGGTCATGATGGAGAAGAACGGCAACAGCACCGCGCCGGTGGCGAACATGTGGTGCGCCCACACGGCGAAGGACAGCGCGGTGATCGCGATCGTCGCGAACACCATGAGCTTGTAACCGAANGCCGATCCAGTTGAAGAACTTGATCCCGGTCGGCACCGCGATGAGGAAGGTCATGATGGAGAAGAACGGCAACAGCACCGCGCCGGTGGCGAACATGTGGTGCGCCCACACGGCGAAGGACAGCGCGGTGATCGCGATCGTCGCGAACACCATGAGCTTGTAACCGAAGAGCGGTTTCCGGCTGAACACCGGGACGATCTCGGTGATGATGCCGAAATACGGCAACGCGACGATGTACACCTCGGGATGGCCGAAGAACCAGAACAGGTGCTGGAACAGGATCGCCCCGCCGTTGGCCGGATCGAAGACGTGCGCGCCCAGCCGCCGGTCGGCCATCAGCCCGAACAGGGCCGCGGTGAGGATCGGGAAGACCGCCAGGATCAGGATCGTGGTGAACAGGATGTTCCAGGTGAACAGCGGCAACCGCCACATGGTCATCCCTGGCGCGCGCAGGCAGAGGATGGTGGTGACCATGTTGACCGCGCCGAGGATCGTCCCGAGCCCGGAGACGATCAGGCCCATGATCACCAGATCGGCGCCGACGCCCGGGGTGTGCGCGGCGTTGGACAGCGGCGTGTACATCGTCCACCCGAAGTCGGGCGCCCCGCTCGGCGTGAGGAACGCGCTGAGCGTCATCAGCCCGCCGAAGAGATACAGCCAGTAGGAGAACGCGTTCAGCCTCGGGAAGGCGACGTCCGGTGACCCGATCTGCAGCGGCAGGATGTAGTTCGCGAAGGCGAAGAGGTTCGGTGTCGCGTACAGCAGCAGCATGATGAGGCCGTGCATGGTGAACAGCTGGTTGTACTGCTCCTGGGAGAGGAACTGCATGCCCGGCCTGCCCAGTTCGCCGCGCATCAGCAGCGCCATGAACCCGCCGACGAGGAAGAACCCGAACGAGGTGCTCAGGTAGAGCACGCCGATCGTCTTGTGGTCGGTGGTGCGAACGATGTTGAGGAACACGCTGCCCTTGGGCGCCCGGCGCCGTCCGCCGAATCGGACGGCCTCCGGTCGGGGCGATGTCTTCACCGCGGTCATGACGACTCCCAGCACGAGGACGCACCTTCTGAAAGCTGGTACCCCTCCAGGAGAGCCCCTACACGTGGGATTTTTCAAGAGGCTGAAGGGCTAGTCCCGGCAGGAGCCCGAACGCCGGATCGGCCCCGTCGGCCCACAAGGCCGTGGCGACTCGCAGTAGTCGCGGGAGCCCCGGACGATGCGCCGGATGCGCGGCGACGACGAGGTGCTCACGGTCGTGCAGGGTGTTCCCGATCAGCGAGCCGAGCTGCCCGGCGCCCATCTGCACGAACGCGCGGAACCCGGCCGCGTACATGTTCTCGACGAGGCCGCGGAACCGCACCGGCTCCAGCAGATGCCGCACGAACAGGTCACGTACGTCCCCGGCCGACGCCGGGTAGGGCCTGCCCGTCGTGGCCGACCAGACCACGAGTTTCGCCGGACGCGGAGGATGACGCTCGGCGGCCTCGCGGATCGGGCCGAGACACGGTGCGAGCATCGGGGTGTGGAACGCGGGCCGGGCCGGCAGCACATGAGAGATCACGCCGTCGGCACGGAATCCGCGCACGAAGCCGTCGACGGCTCCCGCGGACCCGCAGATCATCGTCTGGTGTGGCGCGTTATCTTGGGAGATGACCACTTCGGACTGTCCTTTGAGGACTTCGGCGACCGTGGACGCCGCCGCGCCGATCACCGCGAAGGCCAGCCCCGGCGCCTTGAGCGCGTCCGGGTCGAAACCCGCCCGGAACGTGCCCACCTCGGTGTCGGCGTGGATGCCGGCGATGGCCATGGCGGTCCACTCCCCCAGACTGTGCCCGGCGAGCGCGTCCGGGGTGACGCGCAGACGGCGCAAGGCCGTGTCGAGCAGCCTGCCCAGCCGGACGTCGTCGGCATGCGTCTCGCAGGTGTTCTCCGGCCCAGGAAAGACGAAGGCGAGTTTGCCACCTCCCGCGCCGAGCAGCGGTTCCGGAACGAACCAGAGGTCGTTGCGGCCGCGCCACGGTCTGCCCTTCGCGACCACTTTCCTGGCCAGGTTCAGTCGTTTGGGCGTCGGGTCGACGAGGCTGAGGCGGATCCGGCCGCGGCCGATGTCGCCGGTGCGCGGAAGGTCGTCGCGGTCGAGCAGGCACCCCATCTCGGCGACGGTCGGCGCGGACAGGCGGAGGACGCTGACGTCCTTTCCCACGGGAAGCCTCCGAAACACGGAAGAGTGAATTGATGACCGAGCGTACTTAAACGCAGACGCGGCGGCACGTCAATACTCGGCAGTACGGTTTCCGGGCACAGGAACCGAATGGCGGAACGCGGGCCCGCGAACCGCGAAGATCGACGCGTTTCCGCCGTGAGAAAGTGTCGAAGGTCCCATGTTTTCCCTCGACAGCAGGGAAGGGCAGTTCGAACCGCTCCCATCGGACCACCGGGAATGGTGGTCCGTACCTATTTCCGGAAATCGACGGCGATTCGCCCTATCGCCGGTAGCACGCCGATGACGGATTCGGTATCACGCGAAGAGAACGTGAAAGGGTTCAGCGGGCTTTCGCATTCCGGACCGCGATGCTCAGCAGTTCCGCGGCCGGGCCGGCGAGCCGCCGCCCGGCGGGCCACACCGCGCGCAGTTCCCGGCCGAAGTCGACGCCGTCCACCGGGACCGGGACGAGCCTGCCTTCGGCGACGTCCCGGACGATGGCGAGTTCGCTGATCACCGCCGGACCGGCGCCCGCGATCACGGCGTTGCCGACCGCGGAGGCGGACCCGAGTTCCAGCAACGGTTTCGCCGGGCCGACACCGGCCTTGCGCAACGCGGCGTCCACGGTCTCCCTGGTCCCGGAACCCGGTTCGCGGACCACGAGCGGCGTGATCGCCAGTTCGGCCGCGGTCACGGGCCGGCGCTTGCGCGTCCACGGATGACCCGCCGGCACGACGAGGACCAGGTGATCGGTGGCCACCCGCCGGGACGAAAGGCCGGGCAGCGAACCGGGCGACTCGACGAACCCGAGGTCGACCTTGCCCTCCCGCGCCAGTTCGGCGGCCTGGTCGGAGTTGGTGACCTCCAGGCCGAGGTAGAGCCCGGGGTCGCCGCGTTTGAGCTCGCCGATCCACCCGGGCACGAGGTACTCGGCCAGTGTCATGCTCGCGGCGACCCGCAGATGCGCCTCGTGCTGGGTGCGCAGGGCTTCGGCGCCGTCGAGCAGACCGTCGAGTTCGGACAGCACGCGGTGCGCCCAGCCGGCGATGACCCGGCCGTCGGGGGTGAGCGCGGAGCCGCGCCGCGTGCGGTCGACCAGCACCAGCCCCAGCCTTCGCTCGACTGTGGACAGTCGTTTGCTCGCCGACGGCTGCGCGATCCCGAGGCTGGCCGCGGCCTGGCCGATACTGCCGAGCTCGTCCACGAGCACCAGCAGCCGCAGGGAGTCCAGATCGGGTGTGGTCATAGCCCAAGTGTATGACCTACCCCTGTCATTCCCGGCTACCGAGGTCGCCCGGTCCGGGCGAGGCTCGAACCATGAGCACCACGCACGCGAGACCGACGAAGCCCTACCTGACCGCCTTCGCGATCACCGGCGCCGGAGTGGCCGCCGCGTACCTGGTCGGCACCGCATTCCCGGTCGTCAGCGCGCTCACCATCGCCGTCGTGCTCGGTATCGCCGCCGGTTCGCTGCCTTCGCTGTCCGATGGGACCCGGAAGGCCATCGCCGGGATCACCAAGAAGCTGCTTCGCGCCGGTGTCGTGCTGCTCGGTCTGCAACTCTCGCTCCCGGCCGTCCTGGCGCTGGGCCCCGGGACCCTGATCGCCGTCGTGCTCACCGTCGGGATCACGTTCCTCGGCACGATCGGTCTCGGCAGGCTCCTCGGCGTGCCCCGCGGACTGGGGATCCTGGTCGCGACCGGTTTCTCGATCTGCGGCGCGTCCGCCATCGCCGCCATGGAAGGCGTCGTGAAACGCGAGGACTCGGACGTCGCGACCGCGGTCGCCCTGGTCACCTTCTACGGCGGGCTCGCCATCGCCGCGGTCCCGCTGATCGGTGGCTGGCTGCGGCTCGACGCGGCCCGGATCGGCGAATGGGCGGGCCTCAGCGTGCACGAGGTCGCGCAGGTCGTCGCCGCGGCCACCCCAGCCGGAAGCGCCGCCATCGCGGTCGCGATCGTGATCAAGCTCAGCCGGGTGGTCCTGCTGGCCCCGATGGTCGCCGCGGTCGGCGTGCACGAACGGCACCGGCCCGCCGACGGCAAGCGGCCGCCGCTGGTCCCGCTGTTCGTCCTCGGTTTCCTGGCCATGGCCGCCCTGCGCAGCACCGGGATCGTGCCGGGTTTCGCGCTCGACGTCGCGAAGATCGCCTGCACCCTGCTGCTGGCCGGGGCACTGTTCGGGCTGGGCTGCGCGGTCCGGATCGGCAAACTCGTCCGCACCGGGGGCCGCGCCCTGCTGCTCGGCCTGCTCTCGACCCTGCTGGTCGGGACCACCGCGCTGGTCACACTGACCGTGCTCGGCTGAGGACGGCGGCCGCGAGCAGCGCGACCACGCCTCCGGCGACCATCACGGCCGGGACGGAGACCGTGTCGACGACCAGCCCGCCGAGCAGCGCGCCCGCGGAAAGCGTCGCTTGGAACGACGAGGTGAACAGCACCGACGCCGCTTCGGGCGCCTGCGGAGCCGCTCTGGCGAACCACGTTCCCGAGCAGACGGGGACGGCGCCGTAGGCGAAACCCCAGAGCACCAGCAGCGCGAGCGCGCCCGCTTTCGTGTCGCCGAGAAACGGCAACGCGCACGTCACGGCGCCGATCAGACCCGCCGCGGCGAGGAAGGTCAGCCGGAGGTCACGGGCGATCGCCGCGCCCGCGACGAAGTTGCCGGCGATCCCGGCGGTGCCGTAGACGAACAGGAAGACGGTGATCAGTTCCGGGCTCACCTGCGTCACCTGGCGCAGGAGCGGCGTGACGTAGGTGTAGGTCCCGAAATGGGCGAGCACGACCAGCACCGTGACGAGCAGGCCGAGCCGGGTCGCCCGCTCGCGGGTCATCCCGCGCAGGACGCCGAGCCGGGTCGCGTCCGCAGACGGCAGCGGAGGCAACGCGAGCGCCAGCGCGGCGAGGACACCGACCGTGAAGACGGCCATCACGGCGAAAGCCGCCCGCCAGCCGAAAAGCTCGCCGAGGAACGTTCCCGCCGGCACCGCGAGAACCGAGCCGAGCGGGACCGCGGAGAAGATCACCGCGGTAGCCCTGCCCGCCTGCCGAGGGCCGACGAGCCGCTCGGCGAGGCCGGAGCCGATCGCCCAGAAGGCGCCGATCACCAGCCCGACCAGCACTCGCGAGACCAACATCGCCCAGTAGGCCGGCGCGGTCGCCGCGAGCACGTCGGCCGAGGCCAGCACCACCATCAGCGCGCACAGCAGGATCCGGCGATCCAGCCGTCCGGCGGCGACGGTGACGGCCGGGGCCGCGAGCGCGGCGAGGAAGCCCGGCAGGGTCATGGTCAGGCCCGCCGTCCCCGGCGTGATCCGGAAGTCCGCGCCGATCGGGGTCAGGAGGCCGATCGGCAGGATTTCCGTGGTGACGAGGGAGAAGATCCCGAGCGTCACCGCGAGGACGGCGAGCCATCCCTTCAGCGGGGTCCGCGCGGAGGTGTCGAGGGTCGAAGCGGTCATGTGCTTCAGCCCATCACCACGCGGGCACCGCGGTCTGGCGGATTCGCGACGTCGATCTAGCTACGCGACCGCTGGGTCACGACGATGCAGGCGACGACGATCAGCGCGGTCACCGGCGCGGCGGCCGGGAGGTGCTCGCCGAGCAGCAGGACCGCCCAGACCAGGGTGAGCAGCGGCTGGGCGAGCTGCAGCTGGCTCGCCCGCGCGACCCCGATCTCGGCCATTCCCCGGTACCAGGCGAAAAAACCGCCGAACTGCGAAATGAGCGCGACGTACAGCAGGCCGACGATCCCCTCGCCGGTGATGTGCAGCGGTTCGGTCGCGAGCCCGAAGACGGCGAACGCGCCGGTCACCGGCAGCGCCATCACCAGCGCCCACGCGATCACGTGCCAGCCGGCCATCTCCCTCGCCAGCCTGCCGCCCTCGGCGTACCCGAACGCGCACAGCACGAGCGCGCCGAACAGGAACAGGTCCGCTGTGGACAGTCCGCCGCCGCTCTGCGCGACGGTGAACACGACGACGGCGCTCGCGCCGACCGCCGCGGCCAGCCAGAACCGGCGGGACGGCCGGTTCCCGGTCAGCTTCGAGGAGATGACGGCGGTGGCCAGCGGCAGCAGCCCGATCACCACCGCGGAATGCGCGGTCGACGACGTCGTCAGCGCCAGCGTGGTGAGGATCGGGAACGCGAGGACACAGCCGAGGGAGACCACGGCCAGGCCCCGCCACTGGTCGCGCCTCGGCAACGGGACCCGGAAGACACGCAGACAGGTGCCGGCGACCAGCGCGGCCAGGACGCTGCGCAGCCCGGTGGCGGTCCACGGGTCGAAACCCTTGAGCGCCCACACGGTGGCGGGGAACGTGAACGAGAAGGCGAGGACACCCAGCGCCGCCAGCGCGGTCCCGGAGCGGACCGCTACTGCCCGGTCCGCGATAGCGCTATCATCCAGTCTCATGTCCGATGGTAGCAGCGTCACCAGCCTGGTCATACAGCTGCGATCCACTTTGGAGCGCTATCCGATCGACGGAAAGCTCCCGTCGAGCCGGGAGCTGGTCCGGGAGCTGAAGGTGAGCCCGGTGACGGTGTCGCGCGCCATCGCAGCGCTGGCCGCCGAAGGACTGGTGATCACCCGGCCCGGTGCCGGCGTCTTCCGCGCCCCGCCGCCCCGCGAGGTGGCGGTGACCGGTGACGTGTCGTGGCAGGAGGTGGCGCTGAGCTCGCAGTCCGGCACCCGCGCGATCGACGCGAGCGGCGTGCTCACCGCGCTGAGCGATCCACCTTCGGGCGTCATCGACCTCAACGGCGGCTACACGCATCCGAGCCTCCAGCCGGAACGCGAACTCGCCGCGGCGTCCGCCCGCGCCGGACGCCGCCCCGGCGCGTGGACACGGCCGCCGATCTGCGGCCTGCCCGAACTGCGGGCCTGGTTCGCCCGCGACATCGGCAGCCCGGTGAACGTCGAGAACGTGCTGGTCACCTCGGGCGGGCAGAGCGCGCTGACCACGGCGTTGCGCGCGCTCGGCGCTCCCGGCGCGCCGGTGCTGGTGGAATCCCCGACCTATCCGGGGATGCTCGCCATCGCGCGGGCGTCGGGGCTGCGGCCGGTCCCGGTGCCGATCGACCGCGACGGCGTCCGGCCCGAACTGCTCGCGGACGCCTTCCGCGACACGGGCGCCCGGCTGTTCGTCTGCCAGCCCGCGTTCCAGAACCCGACCGGCGCGGTGCTGTGCGCCGAACGCCGCGCCGAGGTCCTCCGGATCGCCCGTGACGCGGGTGCTTTCGTCATCGAGGACGATTTCGCCCGGCTGATGGCGCATCCCGGCAGCCCGGCTCCCCCGCCGCCGCTCGTGGCCGACGACCCCGACGGCGTTGTGGTGCACATCCGCTCGCTCACGAAACCGGCGTCACCGAGCCTGCGGATCAGCGCGCTGGCCGCGCGCGGCCCGGCACTGGAACGGCTGCGCGGGCTCCACGCCGTCGAGAGCTTCTTCGTGCCGCGCCCGCTGCAGGAGACCGCGCTCGAACTGGTGAGTTCTCCCGCCTGGGGCCGCCACCTGCGAACCCTCGCGGCCTCGTTGCGGGAACGCCGCGACGTCGCCGTCTCGGCGCTGCGGGAGTTCCTGCCCGCCTGGACGGCCGTCCCGGTCCCGACCGGGGGTTACCACCTGTGGCAGCCGCTCCCCGGTTTCGTCGACGAAGTAGCGCTGACCAGCGCCGCTTTCCGCGCCGGAGTAGCGGTCACCCCCGGCAGGATGTACTTCGCGGCGGAGGCTCCGGGGCCTTATCTGCGCCTGAGCTACGTCAGCGCCGCGACCGGCGCGCAGCTACGCGAGGGCGTCCAGCGCCTTTCCCAGGCGTACCAGGAGATCCCCGGCTGATGTCTCGTACGATCGCGCACGGAGGCGACGAAAAGGCATGACACAGCCGGCGGCGGAGCCGCACGATCCACCCGGCAGGCTCTGGGAGCTGCTCGACGACGGCCAGCGCAAGGCGCTGCGTGCCGGGGCCGAACTGCGGCGGTACCCGGCGGGCACGGTGATCATCCGCGAGGGCGACCGGTCGGACTGGGTGCTGATCCTGATGACCGGGCGGGTCAAGATCACCTCGGTGTCCACCGGCGGCTACGACGCCGTGCTGGCCGTCCGGGATCCGGGCGACATCATCGGCGAGATGGCGTCGATGGACGGCAGCCTGCGTTCGGCCACGGCGATCGCCGTCGAGCCGGTCACCGGCCTGTGGCTGTCCTCGCGCGCGTTCAACGCCGTGCTCCGCGAGCATCCCGGCATCTCCGTGGTCCTGCTCCGGATCATCACCTCCCGCCTGCGCTACGCGAACTCGCGCCGCACCGAATTCGGGGACAGCACCGCCGCCGAACGCATCGCGGCGATCCTGGTCGACCTGGCGGAGCGGTACGGCGTGCCCGTCGCCGACGGCACCCTGATCGCCCTGCGGATCAGCCAGCGCGACCTGGCCGGGCTCGCGTCCGCGTCGCGGGAAGCCGTCGCGCGGACCCTGCGGACCCTGCGCGCCGACGGGCTGCTCAGCACCGGCCGCCAGCGGCTGGTCGTGCGGAGCGTGAACGACCTCAGGCAGCTGGCACCCGACGACCGCTGAGCCGCCATGGCAGGCCGAAATGCCGTGCCACGCGCGCTCCGGTGGCCAGGAACAGTTTCCGCACACGCGGCTCGTTCTCCGGATCGAAGTCCGGTGTGGACTCGATCAGCGACGCGAGTTCGCGGACGAGCCCGGCCGCGGACTTCCCCGGCACCAGCAGCACCCGCACCGGCGCGAGGCTGCGCACCGCGGGCGGTGGCGCGACGAGGTCGACCCGGGTACGGACCAGGCCGGTCAGTCTCAGCAGCCGGAGAACGGCGCCCGTCACCGCCCAGGCCACCAGTTCCGCCACGAGGACGGGCGACAGGATCAGCGCCACCCCGGCGGCCTGCCCGACGGCGATCCCCAGCATCAGCCAGTCCCCGAAGTCCAGGCGTTCCTCCTTCGCGGACCTGCCGCGGTGCCGGGTGAACGACACTTCGCGGTAGCGCTCGCTTTCGGTGACGATCGCGAGCGGGCGGATCCGGCGCAACCAGGGCGCGAACCGGCGCACGATCAGCCACTCCCCGCCTTCGGCGTCGGTCACTCGCATCGCGTTTCCCCTCGTCGGTGTGCGGTACTCCGACGAAGCGCCGGCCGATGTCGTTCCCCCGGGCCGGCGACCGCCGGTGGGTCCCGCCACCGGCCGGACCCACCGGCGCCACGACGCGAACCGGTGATCGGCCGCCCCTCACCCTCTCCGGATCGATCACCGTCATCGGCCCTCCCTTCCGATCTCGCGCCGTGTCCGGCGGGAACGAGCCTGGCAGGGATCACCGCGTCGTTCTGTGTCACCTGACACAAAGGGCGAAACCGGGTTGTACGCGGCTTGTACGACGGCTGTACGAGCCGGAAGGACTCTGATGTCCCGTCACCTGAACCGAATCCAGGACGGAGTCATCCCGTGAAGATCTCTCGCGTCGCACAGGGCCTGCTCGCGGCCCTCGTCGCCACCGCGGCGGTCGGCGCAGCCCCGGCCACCTCCCTCTCCGCACCGGCCACCGGCGACCGGTTCTCGGCCGCCGCGGTCGGGAACACATTGGTGTACAAAGAGAAAACAGAAGGTTACGACTGTTTCAGAATCCCCGCCATCGTCAAGGCGAACAACGGCGAACTGCTCGCGTTCGCCGAAGGCCGCAACGGCGGAGCCAGCTTCTGCAACGACCGCGGCGACATCGACCTCGTCGTGAAACGCTCCGCCGACAACGGCAAGACCTGGAGCGCCCCGAAGGTCGTCATCGAGGGTTTCGGTGACACCAAAGGAAACCCGACGCCGATCGTGATCCCGTCCACCGGGCGGATCGTGTTGCTCTCGGTGATGGAATGCGTCAAGAACCCCGACTGCAACCGGATTCCGCGCGTCTCCATCAGCGACGACCACGGCAAGACCTGGACCGCGCCCAAGGTGCTCACCACGCAGCTCGGGTTCAGCTCCGCGCCCGGCTGGCTCGCGACCGGGCCCTCGCACGGCATCGTGCTGACCCGCGGCGCGCACGCGGGCCGCATCGTCGCCGGGATCAGTTACACCATCGACGGAAAGAACAGCGGCGCGCTCGTCTACAGCGACGATCAGGGCGTCACGTGGAAGCGCGGCGCCACCGACACCCCGGCCGCGTCGGCCGAGCTGAACCCGCAGGAGATCAGCGTCACCGAACTGCTCGACGGCCGGGTCTACGCCGCCGCGCGTAACCAGGCCAACAACGACGACAAATGCCTCAGCGGTGGCGCCAAGAACCGCGCCTACGCCATCAGTTCCGACGGCGGGGCGAGCTTCTCCACCAAGTTCTCCTTCGAGGAGGATCTGATCACCCCCGTGGTGCAGGCCTCGACCGCGCGGATGACCGCGACCGACAAGGCGGGCAAGTACAACCGGATCCTGTTCGCGGCGCCGTCGGTCTGCGACCGCCGCAAGGAACTTGTCGTGCGGTCGTCGTTCGACGAGGGCGCGAACTGGCAGGGCAACTCCGCGGGAACGCTGGTGTGGAGCGGTGACGCCGCGTACTCCGACATGGTCCAGCTGTCCTCGGGTTCGGTCGGCGTGCTGTACGAAGCGGGCCCGGCGGGGAACGCCAACGAGACCATCCGCTTCTCGACTGTCACCGAGCCTGCCCTCGGCGCCCCGGTGTGCGGCGGCGGATACGGCGTGATCGACTCGGCCCCGCTGGGGACGGCGGGCACGGTTTACCTGTCCTACAACGCTTCCAACGGGCAGAACTGTGTCAGCACGATGAAGAGCGAGTCCGCGGGCACCGCGACCGCGACGTCGGCCTACCTCGAGGTGGCGGGGTCGTCCCGGATCACCGATTCCGGGTCGTTCTCGTGGTTCGCCGGTCCGGTGCGGGCGGCCGCGGCGGGCAAATGCGTGAAGTGGGGCGGTTCCGCGGGCGGGACGTCGTACAACAGCCCGTCGGAACACTGCGGCTGAGCGCCGAGCGTCTGCTGGAGCCGGTGTCGCGAAAGCCACTTTCGGGACGTCTGATGTCCCGAAAGTGGCTTTCGCGACATGCACAGCCGAGCCTCAAGCCCGGTCGATGACCGCCTTGAGGAACCGCCGCGTCCGGTCGTGCTCCGGATCGTTGAANTGTCGCGAAAGCCACTTTCGGGACGTCTGATGTCCCGAAAGTGGCTTTCGCGACCTGATCACCAGGACCGTGGCGGCCCAGTCACGGCCGACGTTGCGAAAGCCACTTTCGCAACGTCGAAGGTTGCGAAAGTGGCTTTCGCGACACCGGCTCCAGCCCGGCAGAACCCCGGCACCACCGAATGGGGTCAACCGCGACGCGTCACCCACCAGAGCCGCGCGCCCAGCACCGCGGCGACCGCGGCCGAGGCGGTCAGCCACCAGAACGTCGCCCGGAACGCCGAGTCCGCGCCCGCGGGCAACAGGTTCGCCAGCACGACGGCGAACAGGGCCGTCCCGGCCGCGCCGCCGACGCGGCTGACGATGTTGATCTGCGCGGCCGCGTCGGGCAGCTGCTCCTTGGTGACGGCCGCGTACCCGGCCGTCGTCGCGGGCATCAGCAGGAACGCGACGGCGATTCCCCTGGCCACCAACAGGATCTGCACGACGACGCCGTCCGGCGGGAACCCGCCGATGGCGAAGGGGACGGTGGTGGCGAGCGTCGCGACACTCCCCCAGGCGGCGACCAGGCCCGCGCCGTAGCGGTCGGTGAGTTTGCCGGAGAGCGGCAACGCGATCGCCGTACCGACCCCGAGCCCCATCAGCAGCAGTCCCGTTTGGACGACCCCGCTCCCGCCCAGCACCTGGAAGTACAGCGGCAGCAGGAAAAGCGCACCGAACAACGCGGGCGCGGCGAAGAAGGACAACACGACCGCCGAGGTGTAGACGCGGCTCCGGAGCAACGTCAGGTCCATGACCGGGTTCTCCCGGCCCCACGACCGCCGGACGAACAGCGCCAGCAGCACGACCCCCGCGACGAGCGGCACCAGCACCCCTGCACCGAACTCTTCACCGCCTTCACCCCAGGTGGTGAGCCCGTACAACAAGGCCGGGATTCCCGCGCTCACCAGGACGAAGCCGAACCAGTCCGGCCGGGCCACCGCGCCCTTCTCACCACGGGGCACCAATCGCAGCCCGAGCGCCAGCGCGATCACGCCGACCGGGATGTTGATCAGGAAAAGCCACTCCCACGAGAGACCGCGCAGCAGGACGCCGCCGAGGACCGGGCCGAACGTCGGGCCGACGCTCATCACGATGCCCAGCGTCCCCATGACGCGGCCGAGCCGGGCGGGCCCGACCGCCTGACCGAGCACCGTCTGCCCGGCGGGCAGGAGCAGCCCGGCGGCGAGGCCCTGCAGCACCCGCAGCCCGATCAGCCAGCCCACGTTCCCGGCGAGCGCGCACAGCACCGACGCCACGGTGAACGCCGCCAGCGAAGCCAGCCAGACCCGGCCGGCGCCGAACCGGCGGCTGAGCCAGCCGCACAATGGCAGCGCGACCGCCAGCGCGACCAGGTACGCGGTGAAAACCCATTGCACGGAAGCGATTCCGGCGCCGAGTTCACGGGTGAGTGTCTCGGCGCCGACCGCGAGGACCGTGGTGTCCAGCATGGTCATGAACGCGCCGAGCACGATCACCCAGGCCATCCGCCAGGCCTCGGCCGGCACCTTGTCCGGCGGCGGGACCGCGTTCGCCCGCCGTTCCAGCGAAACAGCCATCGGAGTGTTCTCCTCACGTGCCCCAGGGATCTTGACCTGGCTCACGCTAAGACCTCGACTTAACTCAAGGTCAAGCGAAGATCACTTCGGCGGGCGCTGCCGAGGGGAAAGCTTGGTGAGCGCCAATTCCTCCAGCCTGCTCGAGATCTCCGCGATCCCGGCGTCGAACCGCTCCAGGTCCACGCCGTCGGCGGCGAGGTCCTCGCGGACGTGCTTCTCGACCTTCGCCCAGTCGTTGCGGTACCGGGTGGCGAGTTCCTTCCACGGCACGCCTGCCAGCCCGGCGGTGAGACCGCCGTCGTAGGCGAGCACGCCACGCTCCAACAGGTACGCGATACCCGGGTACCCGAGATAGCCCTGCCAGTAGGACCCGTTGTCGTTGGCCGTGATCGACCCCGCCGCCGGGTCATGGCGGACGTCGTAGATCTTGGCCTTGTCCGACGACGCGACCCGCGCGGTGTCGCCGTCGACCTCGACCCGCCCGTCGGCGATCGCGCCGAGCGCCTCGTAGATCTTGATGACCGGGGACGGCTTCCAGCCCGCGGCCACTCAGCCCTCCAGCCGTTCGAGCAGGACGACCTCCACCGTGTCTCCCTCCTCCTTGCCGATCGCCTTCCGCACGTCGGCCTTCACCGGGAGCTTGTGGGTGCCGTCGCCCAGCGCCATGAACGAACTCCGGAACGGGTGCCCGTCGACGGTGCCGCGGACCTTCACCAGCCCCTTGGTGCCGAAGAATTCGGCGGAGCCGGGCATGACCACATACGTCCAGCCACCCTTCTCCGGGCTTTTGACCAGCGTCGCAGTGAACCGTTTGTCCATGAGGGCACCTTACGGCAGGGCACCGACAAAACGGTCTTTCAGAGCGCGACGCGGATACGCACGCGGCGGCCGACGTCACGGGCCCAGGCCCGGATCGACGGCCAGTCCCGGAAGTCGCCCGCCCACGGGCCCGCGGCCATGACCTTCCAGAACAGGCCGCTCGCGGTGGCCGGGGTGAGCCTGCCGCCGAAGGTGGCCGTGCGCTCGGCGTCGATCCTCGCGGCCAGCAGGGCGACGCCCGCGGGCAGGCTCACCCGTTTGCCGGCGGCGCGCGGCCCGCACGGCCCGCTGTGGAACAACCAGACCGGCCGGATCCGGAGCGCTTCCTCGTGCTCGGTGAGCAGGCGCACCGCCTCCGGGCGCCAGCGCCGGTGGTACAGCGCGCTTCCGACGATCACCGCGCTGTACGGCTCGACGTCTTCGACCTCGGCCGCGTCCAGCAGATCGGCCGTCAGCCCGCTTTCCCGCAGCTCGGCGGCGATCACCTCGGCGATCTCCCTTGTCCCGCCGGATCTGCCGGCGTGGGCGACGAGCACAGCGGTCATGCCGCCATTGTCCGCGCGGCCGTCGGCAGCGCCACCGTCCGGCCCATCGACACGCCGCATTCGGCTCACCTCTTCACCCGTCGGAGCGCTACCCGGGAGGCAGGAACGCCGGTCTCGCCGCCGGATCGGGTTCGTCGTAGTAACGGTGGAACACGGCGGTCTGCCCGCCGGACAGCGGCGGGACTATCCAGCTCCATTCGGCCTGGCAACGGCGTCCCGCGCGCTCCTCCTTGGCGATATGCGTGAGGAACCGCCGCGATTCGGTGTGGTGGTCGGCGACGGTCACGCCCGCCGCGTCGAAGGAGTGCTGGACGGCCAGCGTCAGTTCGACGAGGGCGCGGTCGCGCCACAGGGTGCGCTCCGATTTCGTCGACAGGCCCATCAGGTCCGCGATCACGGGCAGCAGGTCGTAGCGGTCGGTGTCGGCCAGGTTGCGCGCGCCGATCTCGGTACCGAGATACCAGCCGTTGAACGGTGCCGCCGGATAGGTGATCCCACCGACGGCCAGCCGCATGTCGCTGATCGCCGGTACCGCGTGCCAGCGCAGCCCGAGCCCGGCGAACCAGCGGTGGTCGGGATGCGACAACGGGACCTCCAGCACTGCGTCCGGTGGCAGCCGGAAGAGACGCCGCTCCCCTGGTTCCGCTTCGATGAGCAGCGGGAGGACGTCGAAGGATCCCTTGCGCTCGGGCGGGCGCCAGCCGTGCGCCTGGACGGTCTCGGTGAAGCCGGCGTAGCGCGGATCGCCCAGCACCGAGCCGTCGCTCAGCCGGTAGCCGGCGTACCGGACGAGCTGGTCGTTGTGGATCTTCGGGCCTGGCCCGGCCGGGCCGTCCGGCGCGAACACGGTGATGGTCGGGCGGATCCGGCCTCCCCGGGTCGCCTCCCGCAAATGGGTGACGCACTCCTCGGCGATGGCGGCGGCTCCGACGACCTCACGGCGGTCCCGCACCCTCAGCCCCTGCCAGTACAGCCTGCCGATGCACCGGGCGGAGTTCCGCCAGGCCACCCGCGCGCCGAACTCGATCTCGGCCGTCGTGTGCCGGTAGGTGCCGGTGTCACCGACCTCGGCTCGGACCCGGTCGAGCCGCTCGCGCAGCCGCGCCGGCCCAGCGTCCGTTTCGGCGTGGAAGAGCCGGAGGAAGTCCTCCGCCTCGGCGACGTCCACGCTCCGTTCCCGGGACGCCACCTCCGGAGGCAAGCGAGGGATATCCGTCACCCGCATGGAGGCCGTCGCCACCTCGGCTTCCCACTCTCCGAATTCGACGCCGGGGCCGGCGGCGGGAACGATCACCATTCCTCCTGCACTCGGAAATGCCCGGAGAGATCATGCCTGATCGGCGAGATGGCCGGGTCCGGACCAGACGAAAGACGATACCCCACGAAAAGACCGCCACGATCCTCCAAATGGCAGAAGCTTCGCCCGCGCTGACATTTCCCCAGCTAGAACACTTGCGGACGACAATATTTGGAATTGCGTAAGACTTCGCGGGATATTCACCGAAATGGATCGTGCGAAATGATCACATCCGGCCAAGATCACTTTATGATCGTCGTTAATCACTCTTTCGAGCGTATTCGACGGCGAGCCCTTCTGTTCTTTCCCTGTGCCGGTGTATTGGCCCGCTCCGGCCGTCGCTAGAGTGCGGAGAGCTCCGACGGAAAGGAAAATCGTGGTCGACAGGCGGATTCCGGTCATCCTGGTCGCGGGCTTCCTCGGCTCCGGCAAGACCACCCTGCTCAACCACCTGCTGGCCAACCGGCAGGGCGCGCGGATCGGGGTGGTGGTCAACGACTTCGGCAGCATCGCGGTCGACGCGATGGCCGTCTCCGGCCAGGTCGACACCATGATGTCGTTCGGCAACGGCTGCCTGTGCTGCGCCGTCGACGCGAGCGGGCTCGACGCCATGCTCGCGAAGCTCTCCGAGGCCGAGGCCGGCATCGACGTCATCGTGATCGAAGCCAGCGGGCTCGCCGAACCGCGTGACCTCATCCGCCTGATGATCGCCAGCGAGAACCCCGCCATCGCCTACGGCGGCCTGGTCGAACTCGTCGACGTCGCCGAGTTCGAGACGACCAGGAAGCGGCACCCGGAGCTGGACGAGCATCTCGGGTTCGCCGACCTGGTCGTGCTCAACAAGATCGACCGGGCCGACGAGGACGCCCTGGCCAAGCTGCGCGGCACGATCGACGAGATCGCGCCCGGCACGCCGGTGATCGAGACCTCCCACGGCCGGATCGACCCCACCCTGTTCTTCGACGCCCGGCCGCGCGAACGGGTGGGCCAGCTGTCGTTCGACGACCTCCGCGAGGAGGAGCACGACCACGAGCACCACTTCCACACCGCGTACGACAGCGTCGCCTTCACCACCGAACGGCCGCTGGACCCGCGACGGCTGATGGACTTCCTCGAACAGCGCCCCGGCGGGCTCTACCGGATCAAGGGTTTCCTCGACTTCGGCCCGAACGGCCCGCGGTCCCGGTTCGGCCTGCACACCGTCGGCTCCTTCATCCAGCTGGACCGGTCGGCGTGGCCCGCCGGCCTGCCGCGCCGGAGCGAACTGGTGCTGATCGGTTCGGGGATCGACACCGAGGCCGTCACCGCGCGCCTCGAAGAATGCGTCGCGGACGATCCCGACGTCGTCGACGACCGGGCCATGCTGCGCGTGCTGCGGTTCATTCAGGACTGACACGCCGACGTCCGCGCCCGATCTCGCGTGTCCAGAGGCGTAACTCGCGTGATCGAAGGCGTAACTCGCGTGTTTGGCGGCGTAACTCAGCACCGTGGCGAGTTACGTCCCCAAGCACGGGAGTTACGTCCCCAAGCACGCGAGTTACGTCCCCAAGCACGCGAGTTACGCCCGGACGCACTTTGACACGCCGAAAGGCGGAAATACCGGGAATCGCGGCGTGTCTCGCCGACACTGACGTGCGGAAGGAATCTCGAGCTGGACCACCTGTATCGGGAGGACAGTTCCATGACGGACACCGCCGGACGCTGGTATCTGGTCGGCGCGCTGCCGGAGAACTCCCCCGCCGCGCATCTGATGACCCGCTCCGAAGACCTCCGCTACCGGCGTTCCGCCTGCGGGGACAAGGAAGCCCGGCTGTGGACGCCGGTGGATCTCACCACCACCGACGTCGCCCCGTGCCCCCGCTGCGCCGCGACCCTCCCCGGCCACCGGTCCACCCGCAAGGCCGAACCCGCCGCGAACACGCAACTCGCTTTCGACCTGCCGCTCTGACTCCCCGCATTTCGTCCTCTGGATGCGGTACTTGCACGCGCAAGTACCGCATCCAGAGGACTAAACGCCGTCTTTCTTCGCCCGGCTCGGCGCGACCCGGGGCGGCTCGTTCGGCATCTTCGGGTAGACGGGCGGCCATGGCGCGTCCATCAGGCCGTTCGCCATGTCCTTTCTGGACATTTCGAGCAACGGCTCGATCGACTGCGGTTCCGTTCCCGCCCAAGGGTCTCCGCGTTCGGCGAGCAGAGCGGGCACAGTGGACAGTGTGAGCTTGTCCGGCTCGACGGTCTCGAGTTCGTCCCAGGAGATCGGCGTCGACACCTGCCCGCCGACCCGTGGCCGTACACACCACGCGCCGAACACCGTCTTGTGCGGCGCGTTCTGGTTGAAGTCGACGAACACGCGGGAGCCGCGTTCTTCCTTCCACCACTGCGCCGTCATCTCCTCCGGGTGGCGGCGTTCGAGCTCGCGGGCGAGCGCGACGGCGGCCGCGCGGACCTCGTAGCCGTCCCACTTCGGTTCCAGCGGCACGTAGAGGTGCAGACCGCGCGAGCCCGAGGTCTTCAGCTGAGCGGTGATGCCCAGCTCTTCGAGCAACGCCTTCGACAGGACGGCGCCGTGCCGCAGCTCGGGGAACCCGATCCCCGGCGACGGGTCGAGGTCGATGCGGAGCTGGTCGCTGATGTCCAGCGCGTCGGCCCGGTTCGGCCAGACGTGGAACCCGAGGCAACCCTGGTTCACCGCCCAGATGACATGCGCGAGGTCCTTCGCCACGAGCGCGTCCGAGGTGGTGCCGTTCGGGGTGGACACCACCGTCGTGGTCAGCCAGGCGGGCGCGTTCTTCGGGACCCGCTTCTGGAACCACGACTTCCCGCCCGCGCCGTCCGGATAGCGTTCCAGCAGCAGGGGCCTGCCGCCGAGTTGCGCCAGCAACGGCACCGAGACGGCGCGGTAGTACTCGACGAGGTCCAATTTGGTCTCGCCGTTCTCCGGGAAGTAGACCTTGCCCGGATTGGACACCGTGAGCTCGACTCCGTCGAGGTCCAGCGTGACCGGCTCTGCCTTCATGTCTCCCCCAGCTCGGTGAACAAGGTGGCCAGCTCGGCGGGCGGGACCTCTTCGAGCTGCGCGTACGTGCACGAGGCCGGTTCGCGGTCGGGGCGGAAGCGCACGAGCCTCCCGCCGTGACGGAACCTCGTGCCCTCGACGTGTTCATAGCGGACTTCGGCGACCCACTCGATGCGGAGCGGCTCCCAGCTCAGGTCCTTCTGCGGCGCCCACCGGCTCCCCGCGCCCGGCATGCGGCCGCCCGCCTCCTCGTGGGTCTCGACCCACTCGCGCCACGGATGGTTCTCCAGCGCGTTCTCCCGCAGCGGCGCGAGCTCGTCCACCAGCTCACGACGCCTGGCGGCGGTGAAACTGCTGGCCACACCCACACTGTGCAGGACGCCTTCGTCGTTGTAGAGCCCGAGCAGCAGCGACCCGACGCCGACGCCGTCCTTGTGCCACCGGAACCCGGCGACGACGCAGTCCGCCGTCCGCTGGTGCTTGACCTTCCACATCACCCGCCTGTCCTGTTCGTACGGCGCGTCGGCCGGTTTGGCCATCACGCCGTCGAAACCCGCGCCCTCGAACCGGGTGAACCAGTCCTGGGCGACGTCGGGATCCTCGGACAGCGGAGTGAGGTGGACCCGGGCGAGCTTGGTGTCGACGACGCTTTCGAGCAGCTTCCGCCGCTCCCCGAACGGTTCGGGCGTCAGATCCCGGTCGTCCAGCGCGAGCAGGTCGAACACCACGAAACTGGCGGGCGTCTCCTCGGCCAGTTTGTTCACCCGGGACGCCGCCGGGTGCAGGCGCAGCTGCAGCGTCTCGAAGTCGAGACCGCCCTCAGTGACCAGCACGATCTCGCCGTCGACGACACAGCGCTCGGGCAGCGCGTCCTTGAGCAGATCGACCAGCTCGGGAAAGTACCTCGTGAGCGGCCTGTCGTTACGCGAGCCCAGCACGACCTCGTCGCCGTCGCGGAAGACCACGCACCGGAAGCCGTCCCACTTCGGCTCGTACAGCAGCCCCGGCGTGCGGGGCAGTTCGTGCACGGCCTTGGCCAGCATCGGCTTGACGGGTGGCATCACGGGCAGTTCCACGAGGCCGATCCTAGGCCGCGTCACCGACAAAAGCGCGGGATCACAGTTCGGCCAGTAGGAGCCCGCTCCGCGGTTTCGGCGTGAAATACGTGGCCTTCCTCGGCATCCGCGATCCCGCCGCGTGCACGGCGAGCACCTCGGCGTACGGAACCGGAGCAAGCAGGAATACCGCGTCCGCGTCTTCGGGCACCGGCGCGCCCGGCAGCAGGGGGTGCACGTTCGGCCCTTCCGGATCGACGCCGAGCGCCCCGCGCAGCAACTCCTGCTCCACCACGGCGTGGTCACCGCCCGCCTTGCCGAGCGTCACCCGGAGCGCCGACCCGCCCGCCAGCACGGTCACCTCGCCCGGTTCGGCGGGCGGCCCCGGCGGACCGGGATGGACGTCGAATCCCGCCTCCGTCCATCGCCGGACCAGGGCGGCCGGTTCGAGACCGGTGCCGGCGAGCACCCGGTGGATGGGCCCGATCCGCAGCCCCGGCCCGCCGGTGACCAGCGCGAGCAACGCGCCGCGACCCGAAGCCGCGGCGGCCGCGACCCGGTGGTTGCCGTCCGCGACCAGGAGATCCAGGCCGTCCAGGGCCGCCAGCAGTTCGTCCTGGGCCTGCCCGGGGCCGGCGAGCCACAGTTCGTGCTTACGCCCCGGGCCGTCCACTGTGGACAGGCTGGGCACCTGCCCCCGGCAGATCCGCTCGATCAGCGCGGTCAGCTCCCGGCCACCCGTCGCGGGGACGAGCATCGCGGCGCTCGTCGCGACACCGAGCCCGGCCAGCATCGCCGCCCGCTCCGCGACGACGTCCGGATAGACGTCCTCGGTGTGCCGCACCCTGGTGACCCCGCCGTCGCGGACCGCGGCCGGATCGACCAGGCACAGCACGCCCAGCGCGACCCCGTCCGGCCCATCGATGCGATAGGGCGCGACGACGTCGGAGACCGGCCGGTAGTGCCGCTTCCGGATCCGCTCGAACGTGGCCCTGGCCTGCGGTAACGCCGCTTCGATCGAAAGCCCGCCCGCCAGCGCGGCCGGTGTCCTCGCCGGATGCTGGACCGCCAGCAGGCTGTCGCCGTGCGCCCCGGCGAGCGCGGCCTCGACCCGGCCCGGGTCGGCGAACTCGTCGACGTCCGGCCCCGGGACGCTGTCGCGGACGGCCCAGCCACGGCCGATCGGGCGGATCCAGGTGCTCATCCGATCCATTTTGCGGGATAGCTCACGGAAAAAATCGGTCCCATGACCGGGTGTCTCCATGGAATGCTTACCCATGCGAAGTAGTTGACGTCGTTCATGAGCCCGAGGAGACCGCCACAGATGACGACCCCGGCCCCGGTCACCGCGAAGGAAGGGGTCGGCTTCCGGTCCGAACGCGGCCCCGTCCTGATCGCCGTGATGCTGTGTTCCGGCCTGATCGCGCTGGACTCGACCATCATCGCCACGGCGGTGCCCTCGGTGGTCGCCGATCTGGGCGGGTTCTCGCAGTTCCCGTGGCTGTTCTCGATCTATCTGCTGACCCAGGCGGTCACCGTCCCGCTGTACGGCAAGTTCGCCGACGTCCTCGGCAGGCGGCCGGTGATGTTCTTCGGGATCGCGGCGTTCCTGCTGGGCTCGGTGCTCTGTGGCGCGGCCTGGAGCATGCCGGTGCTGATCGCCGCCCGCGCGGTGCAGGGCATCGGCGCCGGCGCCATCCAGCCGATCGCGCTCACCATGGTCGGCGACATGTACACCGTCGAGGAACGCGCCAGGGTGCAGGGCTACCTCGCCAGTGTCTGGGCGATCTCGTCGGTGGTCGGGCCGACGCTGGGTGGTGTGTTCGCCGAGTACCTCGACTGGCGCTGGATCTTCTTCATCAACCTGCCGCTCGGCGCGCTGGCGGCGTGGATGCTGTTCCGGAACTTCCGCGAACGCGTCGAACGCCGCTCGCACCGCATCGACTACCTCGGCGCCACGCTGCTCACCCTCGGCTGTTCGCTGCTGATCCTCGGCCTGCTGGAGGGCGGGGTCGCCTGGGGCTGGGCGTCCGCGCCGAGCCTGGCGATCTTCGGCGGCGCGGTGGTGCTGCTGGTGGCGTTCGTGTTCGTGGAGCGCAAGGCCGACGAGCCGGTGCTGCCGCTGTGGATCTTCACCAAACGGACCCTGATCGGCGGGAACCTGATCGCCGTCGTCGTCGGCATGCTGCTGATGGGCCTCACCTCGTATCTGCCGACCTTCTCCCAAGGTGTGCTCGGCACCGGTGCGCTCGTCGCGGGATTCGCGCTGGCGGCGCTGACCGTCGGCTGGCCGATCTCGGCGTCGCTGGCGGGCCGGGTCTACATGCGGATCGGGTTCCGGGACACCGCGCTGATCGGCAGCGGGATCGTCATCGCGGGGGCGGCGCTCACGGTGTTCCTGACGGCGGGATCGTCGATCTGGCTGGCGGCCTCGGCCGCGTTCGTCCTCGGGCTGGGGCTGGGCCTGGCGTCGAGCCCGACGCTGATCGCCGTGCAGTCCACGATCGGGTGGGAACGCCGCGGCGTCATCACCGCGACGAATATGTTCAGCCGGTCGCTGGGCAGCGCCGTGGGCGTGGCGATCTTCGGCGCGATCGCGAACGCCACGCTGGCGAGCCGCTTCGCCAACCCGCCCGAAGGGGTCACCGGCCTGCCGTCCGGAGTCGACGCGACCAGTGTCGTCCTGGAGGGCCACGGCCCGGACACCCCGACGACGACGTTCGTGCGCGGCGCCCTCGCGGACGCCACGCACCACGTCTTCCTGGTGATGCTGGTGGTCGCCGTGCTCAGTGTCGGCGCGCTGCTGCTGATGCCGCGGCGGACCGAAGAGCTGAAGTTCGACTAGTTCTGCAGCGGGACGGCGTGCTCGACGAAGTTCTCGACGAACCGCTCGATCGGCTCCGGCCCGGCCGGGTACAGCACGAATTTGCTCAGCCCGGCGTCGACGTGCTCGGCGATCAGGTCGCGGGCGGCGCGCCAGCCGCCCGCGATCAGCCGGGACGGGTCCGCGTCGGACCGGGCCGCGATCGAAGCCGCGAGCGCGTCCGGGATTCCATCCTCCGCGACGATGAGGCTGATGCCGAAGTGGTCGGCCTCGATTTCCCGGCCAGCCTCGGCGGCGGCCTCCTGGATCGCCTCCCGGCCGGCCCGTGCCTCCTCCGGCGTGAGGAAACTGGCCAGCCAGCCGTCCGCGAGCCTCCCGACCCGCCGAAGCGCGCCCGGCGCCTTCCCGCCGAGCCAGAGGTCGAGCCGCTTGACCGGCCGCATGCCGAGGCCCGTGCCCTCGACGCGGAAGAACTCGCCCTCGAAGGTCACCTCTTCCTGTTCCAGCAACGCCCTGATCAGCCGCAACGACTCGTCGAACACCGCGGCACGGCGGCCCTGCGGCACCGGGAACAACGGCAGCTCCGCGTCGCGGGCGGGCTTCAGCCCGAAGACCGGTAGGACCCGCTTCGGCGCGAGCGCGGCGAGGGAGGCGAGCTGTTTCGCGACCAGGACCGGGTCACGGCCGGGCAGCACCATCACCCCGGTGCCGACCTTCAGTTTCGTGGTGCGGGCGAGCGCGTGCGTCAGCCCGACGACCGGGTCGATCCTCGGCGAGTACACCGCCTCGGGGAGCCAGAGCGAGTCGATGCCCGCCCGCTCCAGCAGATCGACCGCGGCGCCGAACTCTTCGGGTGCCGTCCCGGTCCCCAGCCCGGCTCCGATCCTGATCTTCAGGTCCTCCGCCACACTTGCTCCCTTCCCGTGTTCCCACCGTGAACAACCCCGCACAAGCATGGACTCATTCCGCGAACCCCCCGTACATTCCAGTGTCGTGCGGGGGCGTTCCCGCACGGATTGGGGGATTTTTCGATGGCAGGACAGGCTCCGAGCAGCTGGACGCGCTGCTTCCACCGGGCCCCGTCGGCCGGGATGCGGCTCCTCGCCTTCCCGCACGCGGGCGGATCGGCGAGCGCGTACCGCGCGTTTTCGGCTGCCCTCTCGCCCACGATCGAGGTGCACACCGCCCAGTACCCGGGACGGCAGGACCGGATGGGCGAACCGGTCATCGACGACGTCCACGTCCTGGCCGAGCATCTGGTGGACGTCGCCGCCGCGCTCCCGCAACCGTTCGCCCTCTTCGGGCACAGCATGGGCGCGATCGTCGGCTTCGAGGTCGCCCGGCGGCTCGAAGCACGCGGAATCGTCCCGGCGGCGCTGTTCGTCTCGGCCCGCCGTGGTCCCGATATCCAGAAGGAGAAGTCGCACCACCTCGCCGACGACGACACCTTCCTCGACGAGGTCAGCCGTCTCGGCGGCACGGACCCCACGATCTTCGCCGACCCGGACATCCGCGCGCTCGCGTTGCCCGCGCTGCGCGGCGACTACAAGGCCGTCGAGACCTATCGGTACCGGCCCGGCCCCGACGTGAGCTGCCCCATCGTGGCGCTCGCCGGGAACGCGGACCCGGTCCTGCACCTGCCGGACGTCGAAAACTGGCGTGAGCACACCACCGGCTCGTTCGAGATGGAGGTGTTCGAGGGCGGGCACTTCTTCCTCGAAGCCAACCTCGACGCCGTCGTCGCACGCATCCTCGGCAAGCTGACCGTCAGTCCCTGAGGCCTTCCCTGCTCGCCCACGCGACGACCTCGGTCCGGTTCGCCAGGCCCAGTTTCGCCAGGATGCTCCGGACGTGGCTTTCCACCGTGCGTTCGGAAAGCACGAGCCTCTCGGCGATCCGGCGGTTGCTCAGCGCGTCGGCGAGCAGGGCGACGATCTCGCGTTCCCGCCCGGTGAGCGGGTCGGCGGCACGGCGTCCGGCGCGGATCCGGTCGAGCAGCGCCGCGGCCCGCGCAAGCGGTCCCGGTATGGCCAGGCGCCGGAACTCGTCGAGCGCGTCACGCGCGATCCCTTGCGCGCGAACGAGATCCCCCCGTGCGACCAGCGTTTCGGCGAGCAGCAACCTGGCCAGGGCGACACCGGGGCGGGCACCGATGCCTTCGTTGACGGCGATCGTCCGCTCGTACAGCCGCACGGCCTCGTCGTGGCGGCCGAGGACGGCGTTGAGGCGGGCGGGCTGCTCCAGGGTCGAGCCGGTACAGAAGACGCCGGCGCCTCCGGACACGATCGGCCGCACTTCTTCAAGGCGCCGCAACAGGTATTCCGCCATGTCGGTGTCGTGGAAGGCTTCGACCAGCGGCACGAGATTGGGCAGCGCACCGGTGGTGTGCAAGGCGAATTCCGGGCTTCGTACCAGCGGAACCAGCTGCTCGTACCTGAGCCTCGCCTCGTCGAGGTCGCCCATGAGCAGGCTCAGCAGCGGCCGCGAGACCAGGGTGACCGGCAGATGCGGGGCCCGCTCCAGCAGGCTCGCGTAATCCCGTGGGAGGTCGCCGGGATCACCCGTGAGCAGCACGAGCTGGGTGCGGAAGGCGTAGGACATCCCTTTCGCGGAGAAGTCGTCCGCGAGTTCGGTGTCCGCCAGTTCCTCCGCCGCGAGATCGAGTTCGCGCGCCTCGGCCAGATCTCCGCGCAACGCCAGCACCGAACTGCAACCGCAGGTCGTGCCAGCGGACCAGCGGCAGCCTCGTCAGCCGGGCCAGCGCCGTCACCGCGACGAGTTCGTCGTCGACGAGCGCCATCCGCCCGTCCTCCAATGCCGCGTCGATCCGCCATTTGTGTCCCCACAAGGAAACCAGCGGTTGCCCGGTGCGTGCCCCCAGCTCGGCGGCCAGCGCTCCGAGCCGGAGCCTTTCGGGTAGCGGCAGCTTCTCCGGTGCGACCTTCATCCGGGCGCGGACGGCGTCGACCAGCGCTTCGGGATCACCTGATTCCTCAGCGAGCGCGAAGGCCTCGTCGGCGAGCTTCCCTGCTTCGGCGAACCGGCCGTAGTCGGCTTCCACCGACGCGCTGTGCGCCAGCAGACGCGCCCGTGTCGTCCGGTCGACGTCGTCCGCGGCGAGCGCGCGGGCGGCCAGGTCGCGGATGCCGGGCAGGAGATCCGGCGCCGCGACATCGCGGACCACCAGCGCCGCGCGGGCGAGCAGCCCGGCGTCGGCGGCCTGCCGGGCGTGGTCGAGACTTCGCGCGAACCGGCCGGTCCGGTATTCGGCGACGGCCAGGTCGAGCAGCAGCCCGGCACGGTCCACTTCGGACAGTCCGGCCTTCGCGCGGGCGTCCAGCGCGATCGCGAGGAAACGCTCCGCTTCGTCGAAGGCCAGCGACCGGTTCGCTTCCGCGGCCGCGATCGCCGCCCACTCGGCAGTTTTCTCGGGCGCGGACGTCGAGCGCAGCCAGTGGCCCGCGACCGTCCCGGCGAGCGCGGGATCGCGCCGGGCGTGTTCTTCGAGTGCGGCCGCGGCACGGCCGTGCAACGCCTCCCGTTCGGTTTGCCCCAAATCCGCGTAGATCCCGTCGCGGACGACGGCGTGCGCGAATCGCCCCTCGCGCAGCACCCCGGCCTTCGTGGCTTGATCGAGCCCGTGTGCCACCTCTGCGAGCGGCAGGCCGGACACCTCCGCGAGAAGGGCCGCTTCGACGTCCTCGCCGAGCACCGCCGCGATGGCGAGCAGCCGCCGCACCTCCGGCCCGAGCGCCGCCACCGTGGCGCGCACGAGATGGCCGAGTTCCGCCCCGCCCGCCGAACGCGCGATCGCGCCGAGATAGAGCGGATTCCCGCCGGAACGGCGATACGCCTCGCGTATTTCCTCCTCCGCCAGCCCGCTGAGGAGCCTCCGGGCCTCGGGCTCGGCCAACGGCGGCAGCGAGATGCCCCGCGCGCCCGGACGGCGCAGGAGGTCCGGCAGGGCGGCGTCCAGCGTGGGCGTGTGCCCGGTGTCCCGATGCGTCGCGATCACGGCCAGCTTCGAACGCCGCAGTTCCCCCGCCAAATGCCGCAGCAGGCGCAAGGACGCCTCGTCGGCCCAGTGCAGGTCCTCCAGGACGACGACGAGGCCCGCCGGTTCGGCGGCGGCCACCAGTGCGTCCGACGCGGCGGCGACCAGCCGGAATCGGGCGGCCTGGACGTCGGCCACGCCCTCGGCCTCGGCGAAAGCGGCCGTCACGGCCGAATCGACCGACGGCAGCACCTCGACGACGCGACGCCACGGCCACAGCGGCGGCGCTCCCGGATCGTCGGCGCACCGGCCCCACACGACCTCGGTCGCGGTGGACACCGCCTCCTCGACCAGCCTGGTCTTGCCGATCCCGGGCGGCCCCGAGACGAGCACGAGCCCGCCGGAACCCGCGGCGGCGTCGGCGAGCCTGCCGCGCAGACTCGCCAGTTCGGCCGCCCGGCCCACGAACGGTTCCCGGTTCACGAAAGGAGTATCGCCCCGCGGGCCCGATTCCGTACCGCACTGCGTACTGGCACTGATGTCCGGCGGCGGCCGGGGGCGCAGAGTCGGCGTGTCCGACGGAAAGGAAAGCCCATGTACGCCACCGTCCACCAGTTCCGGCGTTCGCACGCCGACGAGTCCGCGGGCTGGGGTCACGCCCTCGCCGCCGAACTCCACCCCGGCACCGGATCGCCGGGGACCTGCACCCTCGCCCAGGTCTGCGGCCTGACCGGGCTCGTCGTCGCGTTGTGGCGCGACCGCGGGTCCGCGCTCGCCGCGGCAGACCGGCGCACACCTGGCACCTTCGACGCCCGGGTCTTCGAGGTCTCCGACGTCGAAAGCGGCTCGGCCGAGCCCGAAATCGCGCAGGCGACCTGGTTCGACCGGCCGCTCACCCCGGCACAGGCTGACGCCGCGCGATTCGGCGGGCGCGAGCGGATTCGGCCCGCGGTCCGGGGACTCGACGGGGTCGGCGGCTTCTACGTCCTGACCGCCGAAGACCGGTCCAGTCTCATCCTCGGCTTCACCGAGTCGATCGAGGCGATGGAGGCCGTCCAGAAGACGATCATGAGCACGGACTTGCTGCCCGGCGAGGATCCCGCACTGCTGCCGGGCCCGGACCGGATCGACGTCCACCGCGTGCTCCACACGTCGCTGCCCTCGCTCGGCCTGGTGGGTGAGCCGCGATGACCGCCGGGACATCCGCACGCGTCGGCACCTGGACCGTGCTCGCCGAACGGACCTCGGCCACGTTCACCGTCCGGAACTTCGGCTTCCGCGTGGTTCACGGCTCGATCCCGGTCAGCCTGGGTTCGGTGCGGGTCTCCGCGGACGGCGTCTCCGCCGTCGAGGCCGCGCTGGACCTCGACGGCATCGACACCGGCAACGCCAAACGCGACGCCGACCTGCGTAAACCCGGTCTGCTGGCGATCGACGCGCAGCCCGTCCTGACCTTCGCGGCCGACCGCGTCGAGGGTGGCCCGGACGAGTGGTCGGTCCACGGCGCTCTCGGAGCGCGTGGCGAGTCGTGTCCGCTGACAGTCACCGGTACCGGGCCGGTGGACAACGGTGACGGCACCTGGCGAGTGGTCGCCGGCGCCGTCTTCAACCGGAGGGCGATCGGTCTCCGCGCGCCGAGGTTCCTGATCGGCAGGGAGATCACGATCGCGCTCGACGTCGTCCTCACGCCGCCCGGGTGATCAGGCCCAGGCGGAAAGCTCCTTCGCGAGCGCGGACGGCCCGCCGGCGGTGCGCAGCGTCGGCGCGCCGGGCCAGCAGTCCTGGTGTTCGCCGGTGCGAAGGGTTTCGGCGAACCTGGCGACCAGCCGCGGCTGCGACGCCACCGTCCGGCCGCCGAGGTAGGCGACGACGACGTGGTGATCGTCGTCCGAATGCGTCGCCACGGCGGCCGACCAGCCGTGCTCCTCGTGCCACATCAGGTCGACGTCACGCTCGGGGAAACCGGGAAGACGCCAGTTGAGCCTCATCCTGGCGGTGACCGGACCGGTGAGGTCGACCGTGGACGCCTCCATCCGTATCCCCAGTGCCGCGGCCACGTCCTCCAGGTAGGCGTTCAGCCTGGTCTTGAGCTCCAGACCTGCTTCCGTGGGCGCGGGGGTCGAGGTGGTCACGGTCCCTCATCTTCCTGTCACTTTGAGTTGGCGTGACGGGAATTACCCACCCCGGAGCGGCTTCACACCCTCATTTCGTCACACCACGGTTTCGGTTCGCTCAAGCCGTGGCTTCGATGACGCGGGTCAGTGCTTTGTGCAGCGCCTCCAGCTCGGAGACCTCCATGCCGAGCTTCTCCACGACGCGGTACGGGATCTTTTCCGCCTCCGCGCGCAACGCGCGACCGGATTCCGTCAACTCGACCGTCAGCAGCCGCTCGTCCTCGGAACTGCGCCTGCGCGTGACGTAACCGATCGTCTCCAGGCGCTTGAGCAGTGGTGACAGCGTCGCGGGCTCGGCGCGCAGGGCGACGCTCAAGTCCTTGACCGCCTGTGGGCCGCGCTCCCACAGCGCCAGCATGACGAGGTACTGCGGATGGGTGAGCCCGTGGGGTTCCAGCAACGGACGGTAGATGGCGATCACGCTGCGCGACGCGACCGACAGCGCGAAACACACCTGACGTTCCAGCGCGAGCGGGTCCTCGCCCAGATCGATCGACTTCATCTCCGGCCCCTTCGAGTTCATGCCGCCGATCCTAGCCGTGACGCTAATGTTTAGCGTACTAATCGTTAGTGTACTGTGGCGGTATCGACGGAAGGAGTCGCCCGATGCCCCGCAAGCGCCCGGACGTGTTCCGCTGGCTGTGGTACTCGCTCGGCGGCAGGCTGCCCGAGCGCTACCACGCCTGGATCCTCCACGACGCGACCACGGGAAGCTGGCGCTGGCGGCACGTCGCCCGCAGCACGGTGATGATCGCCCCGCTCTGCGCCGTGTGGCTGCTCCTGCCCGGCCCGCTCACCCTGCGGCTGGCGATCGTGCTGATGGCCGCGCTCGTCGCGTATTTCTACTCGATGGCGTACATGGAGGAGAGCATCGAGCACCGGCTCGCCAAGAACGGCTTCCCGCCGGGTATCGGACGCCGGACGCGCGCGGAGGCCGTCGCGGTCGCGGAAGCCGAGGTGACCGAGCGGTACCTCGCGCGGTACCGGAACCAAGCTGGCTCCTGATCCGCTGGGGCTCCCTCCCCTCCTCCGCCACCGCTGCCGTTGCCGTTGCCGCCCGAGGGAAGCCGGTGTCGCGAAAGCCACTTTCGGGACGCCTGATGTCTCGAAGCCACTTTCGGGACGCCTGATGTCTCGAAAGTGGCTTTCGCGACACCGAAGCGCGGCCACCGTGGATTAGGCGGCCCGTCGCGTGCGCGCTTCGGCAGCACGGTAGGCGGCTACGAGTTCGGCGGCCACCCGCTTCGGCTCCGTTCGCAACCGGCTCGGCAAGGTCTGGAGAACGACGATCCCCGCTGCCGCGTACCTGGCGTTTCTCGCCACCGTCGCGGCGTACTGCTGCTTGCCGAAGTGGAAGTCGTACGAATCGATCTCCCAGGCCATCCCGGCCGACGCGAAGTACCCATCGGCGGTCGCGATGTATTCGCCGTTCTCGTCCCGCAACTCGTGATTCCACAAGGGTTCCGGCAAGCCACTCATCCGCCACACCTTCATCGCGTCGACCTCCGCGGCCGAGCGGGCTCCGTCGGCGATCCGATGCAACGCCTCGCGCGGGATCGCGGTGCCGCGACTGCTTCCGGCATCGAGTTCGGCGAACAGTTCCGGCAGTCTCGCGCCCCGCTGCACCGCCTCTGCCAGCAGAGCGGAAACCTCGTGGCGCGAGCCAAGGCGGCGACAGCAGTCGAGTACCGACCTGACCAGAGGCGCCAGCGGCACACCGCCGGACACGACCGCCTGCGGCAGCCGGGTCGTTCGTTCGACGATCACGTACCCGGAACTGCCGACCTTGTGCTCGAGGGGCACCAGAAGATGGACTCGGAAGTCACCGTCCGGCAGCATCTTCAACCCTTGCCGACGGCACGAGGTCGCCCCCGTCACCACCGCGTCCGGCCCGGCGTACAGAAGTGCGGCGTCGACGAGCTGCCGTCGCGTCGGCTCGCCGGAATTGAGCATCAAGACTCCCGGTAACAGACGGCGCCACCGCTGTCCCGGACGGCACCGTCGATAGCAGGTCCTCGACGGAACGCCGAGTTCCGTCAACCGGGCAACGGTGATCACGCCGCCACGACTGTGTTGGTAGAGCCCCTCGGGATCACGGGCCCAATCTCCAGGTTGCACCTCGTGATCGTCGACCTCGCCGACCCGCGGCCACCAGTGCTTTCGGCGCTACCTGTGGACAACTCGCCCCACCAGCCCCACTGTGGATAACTCCGGAGATGTCGCGAAAGCCACTTTCGGGACATCAGGTGTCCCGAAAGTGGCTTTCGCGACACCCCGACGCCAGCCACCGCCCGGCGGAAGCCGCCCGCGACCAGGACGGACGAGCCCTCGCGGCTAGAGTGCCCGGTGATGAGACGCAAGCTCCGCCCGCCGCTCCCGCCCCGTCACGGGCTCGACCCCGCGAGGCTCAAGATGCCCGCCGAGGGGCCGTGGACGACGTTGCGCGAGCACCTCGTCGAGCGGCTCCCCCGCGTCGCGCCCGAGCGGATCGAGGAGATGCTCCGGGAGGAGCGCATCGTCGGGCTCGACGGGCCGCTGGGCGTCGATTCCCCGTTCGTGCCGGACTCGTTCATCTGGTTCCATCGCGACCTGCCCGACGAGGTCGAGGTGCCGTTCGAGGTCTCCGTCGTGCACCGCGACGAGCATTTCCTCATCGCCGACAAGCCGCATTTCCTCGCGACGATCCCGCGCGGGCGGCACATCCTGCAGACCGCGCTGGTCCGCCTGCGGCTCGAACTCGGCCTTCCCCGGCTCAGCCCCGCCCACCGGCTCGACCGGGTCACCGCGGGGCTCATCCTGTTCGTGATCACCCCCGAGGTCCGCGGCAAGTACCAGACGATGTTCCGGGATCGCCTGGTACACAAGGAATACGAGGCGATCGCCCGGTACGACCCGAATGTCGTTCTGCCACGCGAGATCAGCAGCCGCATCGTCAAGGAACGCGGGGTCATCGCCGCGCAGGAGGTCGACGGGCCGCCCAACGCCGAAACGCGTGTCGAGCTCATCGAGCACCGCGACGGCCTCGGCCGTTACCGGCTGATCCCCGCGACCGGCCGCACCCATCAGCTCCGGTTGCACATGAGCGGTCTCGGGTTGCCGATCCTCGGCGACGACTTCTACCCGGAGCTGACCGAAACCCCGCTCGACGACTTCACCGAACCCTTGCAACTGCTGGCGAAGGTCCTCGAGTTCACCGATCCGGTCACCGGGGAACGCCGCCGGTTCGAGAGCAGGCAGACGCTCCAAGCGTGGACGGACCTCGACGCGTGGCGCAGCGGGCCCCAGCCGTGAAGGCCTCCTGAGTGAAGGAGGCCTTCACTGCCTTCGGGCTCACTTCCGCCAGAACTTGATCCCGCTCCACGTCACCTTGACCGGTCCGGCGCCGCTGGCCGTCCGGTAGGCGCCGAACTTGTCGTAGTAGCTCCCGCCGCTGCTGCTCACGGTCTGCTTCAGCGAACCGTTGATGTACACCTTGTGCGTGCTCCCGACCTGGTGCACGGTGTTGACCCGCACGGACGTCCCGACGGTCGCCCCGCTTCCCAGGGTGTCCCCGCCGTGGACGGCGTAGAGCCGCCCGCCGCGTTCGACCGCGAGCATGAAGTACGGCCCGGCGGTCGGCGCGTCGCGGAAGGTCTGCTTCAGGCTGATCCGGCTGCCCGCCATGCTGGTGATCCGGAACGATCCCTCGAACTGCCGGGTCCCGCCGGTGTAGGTCACGTAGCGCCGTTCCGCCCGCTGATCCCCGCTTCCGGTGGAGCAGGTCAGCTCGAAGTTCAGCCCGTCGACGTTGCCACAGCCGCGTTCCTGGACGTTGAACGACGGGTTCTCCGCCGTCCACGGCCCGGTGCCGACCTGGGCGTTCGCCGGCATCGCCGACGCGCTCAGGCCGAGCACGGCCGCCGCGACCACCCCGGCGGTCCGAAGTCGTCTCCGCATCCTGCCTCCTGCACACTCAGGGCGGCGGTGATGGTCCAGACCAGGACCAGGCTGCGACTGTACGAGTGCGAACCGTCATCGGACAAGACGTTGACGCCCCGGCGTCCCGCTGATTGGGTAACGACGGTGATCCTCTCCTTGACGGTCCTCGAAGGACTGGCGGCCGGGACGATCGACCTGGCCTTCCGGCGCTGGTCGAAACAGAACGTCCACCCGGGTGACTTGATACGCCTGGAGGCCGGGGTGATCGAAGTCGTCTCCGTCGAGATCGTCGACCCCACCGCCATCACCGACGCCGAAGCCCGCCGGTCCGGCGCGGAGTCGGCGAACGCGGTGCGGGGCACGCTGCGCGGCCCCGCGGACGCCCCGGTGTACCGCGTCCGCCTGCGCCATCTCGGGCCCGACCCCCGGCGCGCGCTCAGCGCGGACGCCGAACTGTCCGAAAAGGACGTGGAGACGATCCGCCGCAGTCTGTCCAAGATGGACAGACGGCATCCGTGGACACACGAGACCCTGCGCCTCATCCGAGACAATCCCGGACGCCGCGCACAGGAACTCGCCGACCTCCTCGGCCGCGAGAAGGATCCGTTGAAGGTCGATATCCGCAAGCTCAAGAACCTCGGCCTGACACTCAGCCTCGAAGTCGGCTACCGGATCTCCCCGCGGGGCGCGGCCTACCTGCGCCTCACCGAGGATCCCGGTAGAACGCGCTGAGTTCCGGCACGAGCCGCTCCGGCGGGACACTGTGGAATTCGCCGTCCAGCCCGACCTGGAGCGCCCCCGGGACCACCTTCGCGGTGACGAGCGCGGCGGCCTTCAGCCAGTCCGTGCTGCCGTTGCTGTTCACCACGAGGACGGGCGTCGCTATCGACGCCAGCTCTCCGGGCACCTTGGAGTCCCGCATCACGAAGGCGTCGTAAACGAGCGTCGGCGCGAACGACCGCAGTTCGGCCCACACCGGCGTCTCTTTGGCCTCCGCCACGGCCTCCTCCGGGGCGCCGACCGCGGACATCATGAACAGGGCGACGGCGTCGTCCCAGCGATCCGCCGCGACCAGCTCGCGCATCCTCTCGGCGTACCCCTCGGGAACTTCTTCCGTCTCGCCGCGATAGGGCGGCTCGAAGACCGACAGCCGGGCCATCGGCACTCCCGCCGTGGCGGCGAGGAGGGCGAGCGCGCCCCCGGAGGAGATGCCGTGCACGATCGCCGGCTCGCCGAGTGCGGCGACGACCGCGGCCAGATCCTCGATCTCGCGCTCGACCGCGTACGGCGCGGTGTCCCCGCTGTCGCCACGGCCCCGCCGGTCGTAGGTCACCACGGAGTACTCCGCCGTCAGCTCCGCGACCAGTGGTTCGTCACCGTGCCGGTCGTTGCCCGCGCCCGCGACGACGACCACGACCGGCCCCGCGCCGCGCCGTTCGAACACGATCGGCGTGCCGTCCGCGGACCTCGCTGTGTCGATCATGCGAACCATCGTGCCACTCGAACACCCGTTCGACAAACGAGTGGAACGGGGGTAGGTTCGGTTGCCATGACACCCGCGCTTCAAGCCTCGCTGTTCGACGAGTGCGCCGCGCTCGGGCTGGGCTCACTCGACGGGCTCCGGCGCACCGAGCTGACCCGTGGCGCCTGGATCGACGTGCTGCCGGGCTGGCTCTCCGGCGCCGACGAGCTGTTCACCCGGCTCGCCGAAGACGTGCCATGGCACGCCGAAAGACGGCAGATGTACGACCGTGTCGTCGCCGTCCCCCGGCTGCTGAGCCACTACCGCGAAGGCATGCCGCTCCCCCACCTGATCCTCACGAAGGCGAGGGAGACGCTCTCCGCGCACTACGCGGACGAGCTCGGCGAGCCGTTCGTGACGTCCGGCCTGTGCTTCTACCGGGACGGGCGCGACAGCGTCGCCTGGCACGGCGACGACACCGGCCGGTCCCGCGCCGAGGACACCATGGTGGCGATCCTCTCGGTCGGCGCCGCCCGCCAGCTGGCCCTGCGGCCGCGTGGCGGGGGCGAGACCGTCCGGCACGCCCTCGGCCACGGCGACCTGATCGTCATGGGCGGCAGCTGCCAGCGGACCTGGGAACACGCCGTCCCCAAGACCGCCAGACCGGTCGGGCCGAGGATCAGCATCCAGTTCCGCCCGAGAGGAGTCGCCTGAGGATCAGTCCAGCAGCACCGGCAACGCGTCGACGCCGTAGACGATCGAGACCTTCCGGAAGCCGACCGCGTCCGGTTCGACCGCCAGCCGCATCTCGGGGAACCGGCGTACCAGCGCGGGATACGCGGTGCGCAGTTCCATCCTGGCCAGTTCGGCACCGATGCACCGGTGGATTCCCCAGCCGAAGGCGAGGTGCGAGGTCGGCTCGCGGGTCGCGTCGAACTTCTCCATGTCCTCGCCGAGGTCGCCGTCCCGGTTCGCGACGCTGAGCGAGACCAGCACGATGTCGCCCTTCGCGATCCGGACGCCCGCGATCTCCATGTCCTCCTTGGCGAACCGCGGGAAGGCCATCTGCACGACGGTCAGGTAGCGCAGCAGTTCCTCGACGAACTTGTGGACCGCCTCGTCGTCGCCGCGGACGGTCTCGAACAGCGCGCGGTCCTTGAGCAGCACGAGCGCGCCGAGCGCGAGCATGCTCGCCGTGGTCTCCAGCCCGCCGGTGAGCACGCCGTCGGCGAGGCCGGCGAGTTCACGGTCGTCGATCTCGTCGCCGTGCTCCTTGATGAGCATGCCGAGCAGGCCGTCGCCCGGGTTCTCGCGCTGCTTCTTGACGATCTCGTCCAGATAGGACAGTGACTCGGTCATCGCCCCGAGCGACGCGCCCGCGCCGCCGAAGAGGTCGAACCGGGCGGTGCTCAGCCGCTGGAAATCGTCGCGGTCCTCGTACGGGACGCCCAGCAGTTCGCAGATCGTCAGCGACGGGATCGGCAGCGCGAAGGCATCCCAAAGGTCGACGGGGCCGTCGGCCTTCGCCATCGCGTCGAGCTGGTCGGCGACGATCTCGTCGATCCGCGGCGCCAGGCGCGACAGCCGCCGCATGGTGAACTCCGGCGTGAGCAGCCGCCGCAGCCGGGTGTGCACCGGCGGATCGGCGAACCCGAGCCCGCCGGGGTTCTGGTCCTCGGTGACGCCGGCGTTCCCGACCAGGTTCGTGAAGTCGTTGCTGAACTCGCTCACCTTGCCGAGCACGGCCTTGGCCTCGTCGTAGCCGGTGACCAGCCAGCCGTTCATCCCGAACGGCAGGTCGAGCTTGCTGATCGGCTCCGTCGCGCGGATCCGGCCCAGCTCGGCCACCGGGTCGAGACCGTCGCGCTTGAGCGGCAGCAGCGCGTTGTCCGGGATGATCGACATCTTGGACAGGTCGAAACCGTTCTTCTGCTGACGCGCGAGGTAGCGCCGGCCGATCCAAGCCAGCACGCGCGAGCAAATGCTCCCCATACCCCGCACCCTACTCCAGCCGCCGACCACCTGACCTGGCACAACAGGCCGCCTTCGCCCCGCGGGGCAGGAATTTCGACGGCTGTTCACCCGCCGTCCCACTCGATTAGTCACGTCCAGAAAGTCGGTTTTCGCACGCCAGGGGTTCCCGGCGACCGGGAGACGTCGGTCACCGTCGGTCACGACGGACCGGGGGTAACGCCTGACATCGGGCGCGCGTCGTGAGATTGTCGGACCTTACTGGGAGGATTCGGACATGTCAGCCGCGCTCATCGGACGTGACCATCCCGCGGGGGTTCTCCGCGCGGAGATCGCCCGTGCCGCCGAAAGCCACGGCGGGCTGGTGCTGGTCACCGGCGAGGCCGGGATCGGCAAGACCACGCTCGTCACCGGCGCCGCCGACGAGGCGAAACGCCTGGGCGCCCTGGTGCTCAACGGGTCCTGCTGGGACTCGGCGAGCGCACCGGGCTATTGGCCGTGGACACAGGTGGTCCGCGGGTTGCGGCGCGCGGTCGGGCAGGGCCGCTGGGCCGCGATGGCCGACAGCGAACTGGACGTCCTGCTCGGTGAGGCGCGCGGCGACGGCGCGGCCGACGGGTTCCGGCTGTACGACGCGGTGACGAGCGTGCTGGTCGCCGCCTCCCAGGACCGGCCGATCGTGGTGGTGCTCGACGATCTGCACTGGGCCGACGCCGCGTCACTGCGGTTGCTCGAATTCGCCGCGCAGCACACCTGGTTCGAGCGGCTGCTGCTGATCGGCACGTACCGGGACGTCGAGGTCGAGGCGACCGATCACCCGCTTCGCTCGCTCATGATGCCGCTGCTCACGAAGGCCACTTCGGTCACTCTCACCGGCCTCGAACCGGACGAGGTCGGCGCGCTCATGACCAGGACGGCGGGCGCGGCACCCGACGACGCGCTGGTCGCCGAGGTCCACCGCCGCACCGGCGGCAACCCGTTCTTCGTCGAGCAGACGGCGCGGCTCTGGCACAGCGGAGGTTCCGCCGAGACCATCGCCCCCGGTGTCGCCGACGCCCTGCAGCGCCGGCTTTCCCTGCTCCCCCAGCCGGTCCTCGATCTGCTGACCACCGCGTCGGTGCTCGGCAGGGAGTTCCACCGCCGCCTGCTCGCGGGCGTGGCGTCGGCACCCGTTCCCCAGGTCGACCGGCTGCTCGACCAGGCCGTCGCGGCACGACTCGTGGTGGTGCAAGGACAAGGGCGCTTCGCCTTCGCCCACGACCTCGTCCGCGAAACGCTGTACGCGAGCATCTCCGAGTCGGACCGCCGGAAACAGCACGCCGCCGTCGTCGCGGCCGTCCGCGAGACACCGGCGTCCCGGGACAGCCTCTTCCCCGCGGACCTGGCCCGCCACGCGCTGCTCGCCGGACGGGAACTCGATCCGGACGAGGCCATCGACCTGTTGCTGGCCGCCGCGATCGACGCCACCGGCCGGATGGCGATCGAGGAGACGACCACGCACTACCGGCGGGCGCTGGAGATCGCCGAGGACCGGCGGCGGCAGGCGGTCATCGCCCTCGAACTGGGCGCGCACCTGACCCGCCATCACGAATCGAACGAGGGCAGACAGGTCCTCGACGAGGTCTCCGCGCTCATCCGTGAACTCGACGACGACGATCTCCTCGCCCGCCTGGCGCTGACCCTCGTCCGCGCCGATCACAAGAGCGTCCGGGTCGACGAGACGGTCAAGGTGCTCACCGAAGCGCACGCGCGGCTTTGCGGACGCGAGCCCGGGCAGGAGCTCACCGTCGAGGAGATGACGCAGGAGCTCTCCGCCCGCGTCATGATGACAGCCCGCGCCGACCAGGACGATTCCGCGCTGTTGTTCGGTTTGTGGGCACGGCACGACGCGATCTGGGGGCCGGGCAGCGCCGCGGAGCGGGAACGGCTCACCGACGAACTGGTCGCCGTCGGCCGCCGCACGGCGAATCCGGAATTGGAGCACTACGCGGCGTCCTTCAAGTGGGTGGCGCAGCTCGAACAGGGCGAGCCCCGGTATTTCGAGCAGTACCAGGAGTTTCTCGCGCTGGCTGCCACCGGCAGGGCGCCGAGTTCGCAGCTGGCGTCCCGGATCGACCAGAGCATCATCGCCACCCTCCAGGGCCGGTTCGCCGAAGCCGAGGCGTATATCCATCAGGTGGTCTCGTGCCACGCCGGCGACGAGCATCCCCATTTCGCCGACCTGCACCAGCTGCAGCGGTGGATCCGGTGGTGCCTGGAGGGGCGGTTCGACGATCTCGCCGGGCTGCACCGCGAGATCTCGCGCAGCGGATACGTCTACGGCCGGATGCTGGAGGCGATCACCGCGGCCCAGCGTGAGGACGTCGGGGAGGCCGTCCGGCTCACCGATCTCGCGGCCGACGTGAAGCCGTATCCTCGCGATCTGGAAGCGTTGTGGTTGCGCTGTCAGGCGCAGACGGCGGCGGTCTCACGCGATCCGGAACGCTGCGAAGCGGCCCGCGCGCCACTCGCGCCCTACAGCGGGGAGTGGCTGGTTTCCCTGTACGGCTGCGAGATCTCCGGCCCGGTCGACCTCTGGCTCGGCAGGCTCGACCTGGCGCAGGAACGCTGGAACGACGCGGTGGACCGGCTGCGCGGTGCCGCGCTCTCCGCGGATCGCCTCCGGGCGACGGTCTGGGCGACCGAGGCCAAGTCCTGGCTGGTGAAGGCGCTGCTCGGCCGGAATCTCGAAGGCGACGCTGCGGCCGCGGCGGCCCTCCTGGCCGAAGTGACCGAAGAAGCCGCCGCGCTGGGCATGCGGCCGGTCGTGGCCAGGATGACGAAGGCGCGCGAGGAGACGCGGGCCCAGGCGGCGCCGAGGGCGGAGTTCCGTCGCGACGATGCCGTGTGGACCTTGCACTTCGACGGTGTCACCGCCCATCTTCCGGACTCGAAAGGCTTGCGGGACCTGCATTTCCTGCTCGGCAGGCCGGGTTCGGAGGTGCCGGCGGTGCGGCTGCTCGATCCCGAAGGTGGCGAGGTGGTCGTCGCCGCGAAGAGCCTCGGCGGAGACGCCGTCCTCGACGACGAGGCGAAGGCCCGGTACCGCGCGCGGCTCGACGAACTGGACGAACTGATCGACACCGCGACCGGGACGGGCCAGGACGCGCGCGCCGCCGCGCTGGACCGTGAACGGGACGCGCTGCTCGCCGAACTGCGGTCCGCGGCCGGGCTCGGCGGCCGCACCCGGCGGCTCGGCGACGAGGCGGAACGCGCCCGCAAGACGGTGACCGCCCGGATCCGGGACACCCTGCGCAAACTCGACGAGCAGCATCCGGCGCTGGCCGCGCACCTGCGCGCGGCGGTCACCACCGGTTCCTCGTGCCGGTACGCGCCCGAAGACAAGGTCCCCTGGCGGCTGTGAGCCGCGAGATCTCCGGTACGAACTGGCCGACACGCGTGACTGAACGGACGGCACGCGTGATCACGTGTGTCGGCCATCCGATCACGCGAAGCCGCAAGCGGGGCGTGAGTGTTCCGGGTCGCCGGAACACTCACGCCCCCAGGTCACTTGCGGTTGTAGAGGCGCATCGTCAAGGTGCCGAAGATCGCGAGGATGACCGCGCCGGCGATCAGCACCCAGGTGATCTCGCCGCCGTCCCAGTTGCCGTCCATCATCGAGCGGACCGCCGCGACCACGTGGGTCACCGGGTTGACGTCGACGAACGCCTGCAGCCAGCCCGGCATCGTCTCCGGATTGACGTAGATGTTGCTGAGGAAGGTCAGCGGGAACAGCACCATCATGCTGACCCCCATCACCGACTTCTCGCTGCGCAGCAGCAGGCCGAACATCGTCCAGATCCACGAGAACGCGAACGAGAACGCCAGCAGCAGGAGGATCGCGGCGGCCACGCCACCGAATCCGCCGGCGGGGCGGAAGCCCATGATCAGCCCGACGCCGAGGATCACCAGCGACGCGATGAGGTACCGCAGCATGTCGCCGAGCAGGTAACCGACCATCGCCGACGGCCGCCAGATCGGCAGCGTGCGGAACCGGTCGAACACCCCCTTCTCGATGTCGGTGTTCACCGAGATCCCGGTGTACATGGTGATCATCAGGATGCTGCTCGCCATGATGCCCGGCAGCAGGAACTGCAGGTACTGCGTCGGCGAACCGGACAGCGCGCCGCCGAACAGGTAGGTGAACATCAGCGTCATCATGATCGGGAACGCCGTGACGTCGAACAACTGCTCGGGCACGTGCTTGATCTTCAGCATCGCGCGCCACCCGAAGGTGACCGAAGTCGACAGCGCGCTGGGGCGCTGAGGACGGTTCTTCGCGATCAGGACGGCGGCGAGATCCTCCGCCTTCGGTGCCGCGAGAACGGGTTCGTTGTCTTTGACTGCCGTGGTGCTCAAGCTGCACTCTCCTCAGGCGTGGCGGTGCGGTCGGTCAGGGCCAGGAAGACCTCGTCGAGGCTCGGCTGGCCGAGGGAGAAGGTGTCGACGACGATGCCGGCGCGCGCGAGTTCGGACAGTGCGCGCGCGGCGTGCTCGGCGGCACCCTGTTCGGTGCTTTCGCCCGTGAGCCGGGCGGTGAGCGCGACGGGGTCCGGCTCCAGCAGCACCTGGGCGTCCAGAGTGCGGACGAGCAGCGCTTCGGCCTCGGCACGCTGGTCGGCCTCGCGCAGCCGGACGTGGACCGCGCCGGCCCCGACCGACGCCTTCAGCTGCCCCTTGGTGCCTTCGGCGATCACCTTGCCGTGGTCGATGACCGCGATCCGGGACGCCAGCTGGTCGGCCTCGTCGAGGTACTGCGTGGTCAGCAGGACCGTGGTGCCGTGCTTCACGATGGCGCGCACGATGTCCCAGACCTGGTTGCGGCTGCGGGGATCGAGCCCGGTCGTCGGCTCGTCGAGGAAGAGCACGTCCGGCGTGTTGAGGATGCTCGCGGCGATGTCGATCCGCCGCCGCATCCCGCCGGAGTAGTTCTTCACCTGCCTGCCCGCGGCTTCGGTCAGGCCGAACGCCGCCAGCAGTTCCTCCGCCCGGGCGCGGGCGGCCGGTTTGCGGTGCCCGGTCAGCCTGCCGATCAGCACCAGGTTCTCGGTGCCGGTCAGGTCTTCGTCGACCGAGGCGTACTGCCCGGTCAGGCTCACCATGGACCGGACCGCGTCGGCGTCGCGGACGACGTCCTTGCCGAAGATGCGCGCTTCCCCGCCGTTGGGGCGGAGCAGGGTCGCGAGCATCTTCACCGCGGTGGTCTTGCCCGCGCCGTTCGGCCCCAGGACGCCGTACACGGTACCGGCGGGGACCTTCAGGTCGATCCCGTCGACCGCCCGGTTGTCCCCGAAGACCTTGACCAGCCCCGAGGCTTCGATGGCCAGTTCACTCATTTTCCGTTTCCTTTCAGAAGTATTCAGCAGACGTAGGGGCGAGCGGCGCGCGCTTCGCGCAGGGCGAGGGCCCACCAGGCGAGCTCGTCGAGCAGGGTGGTCACGGCCTGTCCCTGCCCGTCGCTGTCGAACGGGGTGCCGTCGCGGGCGAAGGTGCCGTCGAGGAGGTTGAAGGCCACGGTGTCGCGCATGGTCACCGTGTGCAACTCGGTGAAGATCGTGCGCAGCTGCTCCACTGCGTAAAGCCCCTGCGACCGGTAGCCGTAGGAGACGAAACCGACCGGCTTCGCGCGCCACTCGTCGTAGGCGCAGTCGATCGCCTGCTTGAGCGACGCCGGGAAACTGCGGTTGTACTCGGGGGTGACGACGATGAACGCCTCGGCCTCGTCGACCAGCCCCGCGAACCTCTTCATGTCAGACGTCGGGTGCTCCGGCAGTCCCGCGGGCAGGTCGAAGTCGACCAGGTCGAGCACATCGGTGACGAGATCGTCCCGGTGCTCCGCCCGGCCGGTGAACCACTTGCCGACGGCCTCCCCCACCCGCCCCTCGCGGGTGCTCCCGATGATCACCGCGACCCGCAGCGGACTGGCGTCCATGACCGACCTCCTCTCGCTTCACCCCTTGGGCGCGAGAAAGCCGCCCGGCATTCGCTAGATCGGATCTAGCGGGCGCCCGGCGGCTTCGGTCGGTGATCTCGCTAGGCGTCCAGCGCGATCGCGATCGCGCCCAGCAGCGACGCGTCCTGGTCGAATTTCGCCGACACCAGTTCCGGCGGGAACGGCACGGCCTGGGCGAGCCGCTCGCGCAGCGCGGGCAGCAGGATGTCGGCCGAGCGCACCAGTCCCCCGCCGACGGCGATGCGCTGCGGGTCGAGCGCGATGGCGAGGTTCGCGACGTGCATCGACAGTTCGTCGAGCGCCGCGCCGACCAGTTCCTTGGCCTGCGCGTTCTCCCTGGCGAGGCCGAACAGCTCGCCCGCGGTCACCGGGCGGCCGAGCAGCGCACTCGCCCGGCCGCCCAGCCCACGCCCACCGACTGCTTCCTCCAGCGGCGCCGCTCCGCCGGCGAACCCGTCGGTGTCCTGCGGCGAGAGAAGGTTGTATCCGATCTCTCCCGCAGCGCCGTTGGCGCCGGCCAGCAGCCGGCCGCCGACCAGGACCGCCGCGGCGATCCCGGTCCCCAGCGAGAGGAACACCGCCGGATCGGTGTCCGCCAGCGCCCCCCATCGCCATTCCGCGAGCGCCGCCGCCTTGGCGTCGGTGCCCACCTCGATCGGCACACCATCGAACTCGGCGGCGACGAGGTCACGCAGCCGCAGTTCCTCCCAGCCCGGCACGTTGGGCGCGAGCAGGATGCGGTCCTCCAGCACGATGCCGGGGCTGACCACGCCGATCGCGACGAGCCGGTCCGCGGCGCCTTCGTCGGCGAGCAGTTTCCGCGCCGCGGCGAGCGCGCGGCTCACCACCTGCCCGGCGCCCGCTTGGGCGTCGGTGTCCAGCCGCCGGGTCACCAGCAGGCTGCCGGCCCGGTCGGCCAGCCCGATCGCGACCTTCGTGCCGCCGAAGTCGATCCCCAGGATCAGTTCTTCCCCCGTCACTTCCCGTTCCCCTCTGCCGCCCCCGCGAACGCTTCCTGAATCCCCTTGGGCCCGAACGGCCACACGTGCTCCGCCTTGGCGTAGGCGAAGAACGCCGCCACGCCGAGCGCGATCCAGCCCACCGAAAGCCCGATCGAGAGCCAGGTGGCGGAAAAGTAGATGTAGACCCACCCGAGCAGCGCGATGACCGTCGGGATCGGATAGAGCCATTGGCGGTACGGCCGCTCCAGTTCCGGACGTCGCCGCCGCAGCACGACGATCGCCGCGACCTGCGCGAGCGACTGGACGATCACCAGCACCGTCACCGCCGCGTTGATCACCGCGGTCAGCGTGAACAGCGAGCCGATCGCGGCGATGACACCCATCGTCAGCACCCCCGCGGTCGGCAGGTTCAGTTTCGGGTGCAGCTTCGCGAACACCGGCAGGAACACCTTGTCCCGCGCCGCTTCGAACGGGACCCGCGAACCGCCGAGCAGACCGGCGAACACCGAGCCGATCGCGGCGATCACGATGAACACGGTGATGGCCTTGGCCGCGCCGGTGCCCCACGCCTGTTCCAGCACGGTCGAGGCGACCGAAGTGGCGTTCTTCAGTTCCTCCAGCTGGATCGAGCCGAGCACCCCGAGCTGCAGCAGGAAGTACAGGCTCATGATGCCGAGGATCGAGAGGATGATCGACCGCGGCAGCGTCCGGCCCGGGTCACGTACCTCGCCGCCGAGGTAGGCGCTGGTGTTGTAGCCGAGGTAGTCGTAGATGGCGATGATCAGCCCGGCGCCGAGCCCCGCCCAGAACGCGCCGCCGTCGAACGAGAACGCGCCCGGCGTGAAGGCGAACGCTTGCGCGCCGTCGAAATGGGTGAAGGCCGCGACGATCACCGAGAGGGCGGCGAACAGCATGATCCCGAACAGGACGGTGGTCAGCTTCCCGATCTCACCGATCTTGCGGAACAGCGCCAGCACGATCAGCGCGATGACGCCGAGGCCGATGACCTTGCCGAGCGCCGTCGTCCCGCCGTCGTCGGCGACGCCGGGGACCAGGTACCCGAGGTACTGGACGAGCCCGATGATGCCGGTGGACATGATCAGCGGGATGAACAGCACCGCGCTCCAGGCGAACAGGAACGGCATGAGCCTGCCGGTACGGGCGCCGAACGCCTCGCGCAGATAGACGTAGGTGCCGCCGGCACCGGGGAGTGCGGCGCCGAGTTCGGCCCAGATCAGGCCGTCGGCCAGCGCGATGACCGCGCCGATGAGCCAGCCGAACATGGCCTGCGGGCCGCCGAGGGTCACCACCATCGCGGGGATGGTGACGAACGGGCCGATCCCGCACATCTGGGTCATGTTGATGGCGGTCGCCTGGAGCGGCCCGATCTTCCGCTCGAGCCCCGGCCGCGGGGATGAACTCAAAACGCGCCTCCTGTTAGTTAGTAAAGTTTCTTAACATAATTTCGGGCGTGTCGGAAGGCCGGTCCGCGAAGTTGTCGTGCTCCGGTCCACCCGGAATTGCCCGAAAGGGCGGATTCCCCGGGAATACGCCCGAACGGAGCAAGCCGGGACGTATCAGGGAGCCGTCGTTCCGCGTCCTTACCGAGAAGGACGTCTTCCCCAGGGACGGTGAGGTCCATGAAACGGCTGTTCGGCACGGCACTGGCGATCGCCGCACTCGGGTTCGCGGCGGCCTGCGGCGGGGCGTCCACACCCCGCGACGCTCCGTCCGAAGTGACGACGGAGACGGCCCCGACGGCGTCTTCCGACACCGGACCGACGGGCGGCCAGGACCCCGAGGACTCCCGTCCGCCCGTCGTCCCGGGGAGCCCGATCAGGTACAACAGCGACCTGCTCGGCGCCGACCCCGACACGGCCAAGAGCGCGATCGAACAGGACCTGGAGCGACTCTGCAAGAGTTCCCGGCGGTGCGGGGTTTCGGTCGTGATCGCGGGCGAAGGGGACTGCATCCGCAGCATCCGCCCGAACCCGGTCAACCCTGGCAGGACGATCACGATCCAGGCCAAGGCATGCGCGACCGAGACCACGGAGGAAAGTTCGGCGCCGCCGAAGTCGGAAAGCGAGCAGCCGAGCAGAACCACGAGCGGATGAGCACCCGGCGGCCACTACGACGGGGCCTCCGCGCACCCACGCCTCCAGAGCCCGAACCCGCGGCGGGCCCGGCGCACGCGCTCAAGCTGGTCGGCGCGGTACTTGCCAACACGACCCTGCTCACCGCGCTGCTGTACTACTTCGGGCTCGTCTACACGCAGACGTACTTCGCCTACTTCCGCGTCCACTACACCCTGCTGGGCCAGACGCCGGACGAGATCTTCGGACGCGGCGTCGACGGGGTGCTCCTGCCCCTGACCGCCGTCGCGGGCGCCGCGCTGCTCTTCCTCGTCCTGACCAGGTTCCTGAAGATCCGCCTCGGCGAGCCATCCTGGTCACGGCTGCTGCGGATCTGCTCCCCCGTCGCCGGCGTCCTCGGCCTCGCGCTGCTGGCCGTGACGACCGCGATCGCGCTCGACCCGGAACCCCTTCGCGACCGGCCTGGCCTTCCGGGGGCCGGCTTCGCGCTCGGCGTCCTGATGGCGCTCTTCTCCTGGCGTCACTGGACCTCACGCCGCACCGGAAGCACCCGGTCGAACGTCGCGGAACTGGTGACCGGGTACGCCCTGGTGAGCATCGGCCTCTTCTGGGCGGTCGGGGACTACTCGGGAGCCGTCGGCACGAGCCGTGCCTTCGAGGCCTCCGGGGTGATCCCGGCCAGGCCGGCCGCGACGGTGTACAGCGCGGAAAGCCTCAACCTCACCGCGAACGGTGTCACGCAGGTGAAATGCGCCGACCCCGGATCGGCCTACAAGTACCGGTACACCGGGCTGAAGCTGCTGCTCCAGTCCAGTGGCCAGTACGTCTTCCTCCCGGCGAACTGGCGGGCCTCGACCGGCGTCGCGTTCGTGATCCCCAAGACGGACAAGCTGCGCCTGGAATTCGGACCGTCGCGATCGGTGCCGCCACCGGCCTGCTGACGCACGTCAGAGCAAGTGGCGCTCCAGCCACTCGGTGACCGCTTCGTCGGCCAGCTTCGCGATCGGCAGCTGCGGCGCGGGATCGATGCCCGGGTCTTCGGCGAGCGGGTGGGCGAGACCGGGAAGCCTGCGCAACCGGACCTCCTCGGCCACGGAATACCTGGAACGCAACGCGTCGACGAGTTCGTCGGCGTCCGCGCGGAAGGTGGGGAAGTCCTCTTCGCCGCTGACGACCAGCAGCGGAACCTGGGTGTCCCTGGCCGCGATTTCACCCGATCGTGCGACGAAGTCGAGCTGATCCGCCGCCCGGTTCGCCTCGTCCGTCCACGAATAGGGCTGTTCCAGCATGGTTTCCACCACGCCGACCAGCGACCGCGCCCGGACGGCGGGGTTGACCAGCGCGGCGGCCCGTACCGGAATCTCCCTGGTGGCCAGGATCGTCAGCGCCACGGCACCACCGAGGGAACCGCCGACGACGGCCATCCGCGCGGTGTCGAAACCGAAGCGTTCCCGCAACTCGGCCAGCGCGGCGGGGAATTCCAGCGCCGCCTGCCGGACGAACGGGTCGGCGTAGGCGAGCACCGCGTCCCGGACGGCCCGTTCGACCACCGCGTCCATGCTGCCGTCGACCATTCTCGCGCCGCACAACGGCATTCCGAGGTAGACCCGCCACGCGGGCACCCCGGCCAGCGGCAGCGCGGCCGCGAACGCCGCGTCGGTGCGGGGCGCGTCGATCATATGCCAGGCGACGACCACCGGCGCGGGGCCGCTGACCTCGGCCGATGGCGGCAAGACGGTGAACGGCACCCCCGCCGCCGTACCCGTGACCGGTTCTCCCACCACTGTTCCCCCTAGCGTGCTGTCGATCTCCACGATATCCAGGACGCGGCGGAGGCGGACCTCGTTCCGCCACAAGCGAAACAGTATGCCCGCGGCGTCACCCCGACGCGCCGCGGAGGTGGTTGCGGGCGACCGGCGGCGGCCGAATAGTGTTGCGGCCCGGCCCTTTGGAGGTGAACCGCCCGTGCCCGATGTCGACTACTACGAGGTGCTCGGCGTGGGCAAGGCCGCCTCGGTCAACGAGATCAAGACCGCGTACCGGCGGCTGGCGAAGTCGCATCACCCGGACGCCGGCGGATCCGCGCTCACCTTCCAACTGGTCCGCGAGGCCTACGACACGCTCAGCGACCCGATGCGGCGCGCCGGCTACGACGCGGGCGGCCGCTCGGTCCGCGCCCCGATCCGGCCGCGGCCGCGGCGTCGCTTCGGCGAAGAGCCGGGCTACGAGCCCGAACCGATCGTGATCGATCCGGACGACCTCGAATGGTGGGAATTCGCCGCGCAGGACGAACGCGTGCGGCACGGACGGCGGCGCGGCCCCGGGCACACCCCGGTGGTGGCCGCGGTCGGCGGGATGGTGCTGGTGCTGCTGCCGGTACTGACCGGGGTCGGGTTCTCGGCCCCCACGCTGATCGTCTGGCTGATCCTGACCGCCGGGACCGCCCTGCTCGTGCAACGGCTCGCGCGCGGCTATCTGGCGGCGTCCCGGGCCAGGAACCGGTTCGCCGCCGAATTCGGCGGTAAACGCGTGTTCGGCACCCCCGGCGTCGAGACCGACGAACTCGCCGAACGGCTCACCGCCGACCTGCTCGAGCGCTACCTGACCCGGCTGCCCGGCGCCCGGATCTTCCATGGCCTCTCCTGGCCGAACTCGGTGTTCGCCGACGTCGACCACGCGGTGCTGTGCGGAAAGCGGCTCGTGCTCATCGAATCGAAGCTGTGGCTGCCGGGACACTACGAGACCGATGACGACGACCGGCTGCTGCGCAACGGCCGTGCCTTCCGCGGCGGCGGGAGCAGGCTGGCCGAAAGCCTCGCCGAATACCGGCGGATCCTGCCGGGGGTCGCGTTGCGCGGGGCGATGATCGTGTACCCGAGCCGGACCGGGGAGATCACCACGGATCTCGAGGATCCCTCCCCCGCGCCGCCGATGACGCCGGAGCAGTTCCTGCACGAGATCGGCGGATGGCTGGCGGCGGAGCCGTCCACTGTGGACTCGGCGACGATGCGGGTGGTGCGGGACCGGGTCGTCGGCACCGCTTAGGGAAGCGGCGGAGACTCTGGCCTGCGGGTGTCGCGAAAGCCACTTTCGCAACGTTGAAGGTTGCGAAAGTGGCTTTCGCAACCTTGTGCCGACCTGCGCAGGGCCCCACTCCCCGCGTCGCGAAAGCCACTTTCGAGACATCTGGTGTCCCGAAAGTGGCTTTCGCGAC
>NZ_JBSZHF010000001.1:3801306-4024624 GCF_054166285.1 Amycolatopsis sp. TRM77291
GACACCGTGGAGGCCGGCCACCTGAGGGGGGCCGTCCACTGGGGACGCGGCGGCGATGCGGGCGGTGCGGGACCGGCCCGCGTTTCAGGGCGAAGCGCGTGAAGGCCCCCTTCCCTCGGCTGAGCCGAGGGAAGGGGGCCTTCACGCGTAAGGGAGAGCTACCGGACCGAGCGCTCCTTCTTGGCCCGCGCGGAACGGGTGCAGACCTCACCGACATCGACCGTCTGGCCGCGGTCGATGTACACGTCCGCCAGCCCGACGAGCTTGCCCTTCGGCGACGTACAGGTCAGCTGGTACGCCTCCTTGGGGCCGTAGGTCGGCGGGATCGGCGACTGGAACGACACGCCGCCGGTCCAGTCGTCCACAGTGGACGGATTCGCCTGCGAGTAGTTGACCAGCACGGCCGTGTAGTCCCCGGCGGGCGGGTCGTACAGGATCGCGTGCTCTTCCGTGGTCGAACCGTTCGCCGACGACGACACCATGTTGCCCGCGGAGTCGAAGACGTACAGGTCCCAGTCCGTGTCCTGGCTGGCCCACTTGACGTCGACGCTGAACTTCCCGTTGTCGACCTTGGGGAGCCCGTCGACGTGGAACGTGAAGCTCTCCGAGGTCGGGTCCGTCGGGTAGTTCTGGTTGATCGCCGGGACCCCGGCCGGGTTGACGGCCTGGATCGCGGGCTGCGCCGGACCCTGCGGCTCGCGGCCGTAGCGGCCCGCGACGTAGGGCCGGGTCGACGGGTTGATCGACCACGCGAACCGCCCGCCGGTGGAGGACAGCGACGAGTTCAGGTCGTCGGTGACGTAGATCGGCGGCTTCGTCGAGCCGTCCGGCTGCACCACCGGCGAGGTCGGCGTCTGGAAGGTCTTGTGCAGCTTCAACTGGTAGCCCTTAGGCGCCGTACCGATCAGCGTCGAATGCGCCGCCGGGTCGGCGGTGTTGGCCAGCATGTCGATGAACGCGGCACGGTTTCCGCCCTTGCCCGCACCGGCCGCGGGGGCGACACCGGTGTACTCGGCGACGACACCTTCGGCGAACGGCGGGTGGAACTCGTTCGGGCCGACCTCGAACGTGAAGCCCCAGCCACCGGTGGCCCAGTACGACCAGTCCTCGGTCGAGCCGGTCGTGTCGTAGAGCGCCCACGACGGCTGGCTGGTGTACCCGTTGCGCGAGGCCATCTTGTCGCCGAGCGCCTTGTACGCCGGCTCGTCGAGCGGCGGGCGGACGGCGGCGACACCCGGGACACGCAGCACCAGGTTGGAGTAGGTGTGCAGCGTGATCAGGTTGGTCACCTGGCGGTTGGACACGATCGAGCGGATGTTCTGCGTCTCCGGCTCGGAGAACGGGCCGGAACCACGGAACGTGTCACTGCGCCACAGGGTCGACGCGCCGGCGCCGCCCCAGAAACCCGCGTAGTTGCGGTTCGGGTCGGTTCCGCGTTCACGGCCGGCGGGGTTGGCCTTGCAGACGCCGGTCGCGAACTCCTTGGGCGAGTCGTTGACGTTGCAGTTCTTGCGCTTCATCTCGTAGTCGAACCGCGAGAAGTCGCCCTTGGGCTCGGCCTCACGGGAGATTTCGAAGCCGTCGGGGTTGACGATCGGCACGATGATGTTGCGCGTCCGGCCGACCAGGCCGCGGATCTCGGCGTTGCCGCCGGTGTAGCCCTTGACCAGCTCGTGGGCCCACTCCATGGCGTGCTCGCCCGCCGGCCACTCCCGGGCGTGGTGCACGCCCATGGTGAAGTTGACGGGTTTGCCGTCCGCGATGTTCTTGACGTCGCTCGCGACCTCCAGGCCGATTACGTCACGGCCTTCCCAGGTCGGCTGCGGCAGCGTGAACGCCGTGACGAGCTTGGGGTTCTTGCGGGCCAGTTCCTTGACCTCGAACTGGTAGTCGTAGAGGTGCCGGTAGCTCGTCCGCCCGGACGGCAGCGTGGAGCCCGGCGTCTTCGCGGCGTACTCACGGTCGGTCTTGGCGTTCTGGATCGACTTCGCCGAAAGGTCGGCCTCGACCACCTTCGACTTGAAGCCGTTGTCCGCCAGAGTCTTGCGGTCGGTGTCGTTGGCGAGGACGACCTCGACACCGGTGGCGTCGGCCTTCTCGGTGACGTCGAGGCCGAGCCGGAGCAGCTTGTCCTTGTCCTGCTTGCCCGGGGTCTCGACGCGGACCAGTTCGGCGCGCTGCGGCGCGTGCGCGGCACTGGTCGGCGTCCCCTGCGGCGTGAGGGCGAGGAAGTCGACCCCCAGCAGCGCGTCCCGCGTCTTCCCGTCGTACCGGCAGGTCTGCACGACCAGCTGCTGGTCCTTCTTCACGAATCCTTCGGCGAGTTCGTGGCTGCGCAACGCGGCGGACGCGGCGACCACGGCGCCGGTGGCCTTGTCGAAGACCGCGAGGTCCCAGTCGCCCTCACCGCCGCCACGAGGCGCGATCCGCGCCTGGAGCAGACCGTCCACTGTGGACGTGAACTCACGCCGGTCGGTACCTGCCGTGCCCGGCTTCTGGAGCGCGGCGAAACAGGAACGAGGCACGGCCCGATCGGCCCGGACCACGTTGTCCGCGGCCACCGCCGTCGTGGCCGACGGAAGTGCCACGAAGGTGCCGGCGAGCACCAGGGTCGCCGCCGTCCATCCCGCTCTTCGCCGGTTTGGTGAATACCCCACAGACTGACCTCCTTGGACAGTCCGGTGACCGGGTGAGGTCACCGGTAGCGAGACCCTAGACCCGGGACGCCACCGGGGGGACCCGCCACAAGTCGGCTGCACCCCTTTCGGCCCAACGATCTCACCGACCGTGGCGGAACGATCACCGGGTTTCCTGTCGATTCCGACAGGAAAGCCTAAGAAAACCTTCAGGTTGGGTCGTTACCGTTCAACCATGACGACGCGCCAGGTCACCGCCAGGTCACCGCTGGCCCTGCTGGCCGCCGTGGCCTCGGTCGCCGGCGGAGCGCTGCTGATCCTGCTCCTGCAGGTCCTCCCCGCCACCAGCGACATCAGCCCCGTCCGCCGCACCATCAGCGAATACGCGCTCAGCGAGCACAAGTGGATCTTCGACGTCGCGGTCCTGCTGGTCGCGCTGGGCTCGGCGATCGGCTTCGGCGCGCTGATCCGCCGCAAGCACCTTCCCGTCCTGTCGGCGGCATCGGTCTTCTGCGCCCTCTGGACGGTGAGCCTGGTGGTGATCGTGGCGTTCCCCAAGAACAACTGGGCGATCGGACCGAGCACCGGCGGGACCGTGCACCGGATCGCGAGCGTCGTGGCCTTCGTCTGCCTGCCCTTGGCCGTGTGGTTCGCGGCGAAGGCGGTCTTCCCGTCCTCCCCCGCGCGGCGCGCGGTGACGCGAGTGCTCGCGGTGGCGGCCCTGGCCTGGTTCGGCGTGATCCTCGGGGCGATCGTGGTCTCGATGAACGGTGGCGAGCCCTGGTGGCGGGCGATCCCGCTCGGGCTGGTCGAACGCGCCATGGCGCTGACCGGGCTGCTCGCGCTCGCGTCGCTGCTCATCCCCGCGCGCGTGGTCACCGCACCGGTGACCGAGCAGGCCGAAGCGCTCGAGACCGCGTCCTGAAAGTTCCTTCGGGCGTCCTGTCCATTTGACGGTCTCCCGCTCGTAGCGGTGTCGTGCGGCGAGCAGGCCGCGCGGAAACCAGAACGGGAGTACACCGTGAAGTACATGCTGCTGATCCAGGCCGCGACCGGCGACGCCGAGCCCCAGTGCACCTTCGAGGACTGGATGGCCTACGACAAGCAGGTCAAGGACGCCGGGATCTGGTCCGCCGGGGAGTCGCTGGCCGACCTCGTCACCGCGACGACGGTGACGGTCGACCGGGACGGGAAGCGGACGGTGACCGACGGGCCCTACGCCGAGACCCGCGAGGTGCTGGGCGGTTTCTACGTCATCGACGTGCCGGACCTGGACGCCGCGCTCGACTGGGCGGCCCGCTGTCCCGGCGCCCGGGACGGCTCGGTGGTGGTCCGCCCGGTCGCCGACTTCTCCGCCTGACCGTGGACGAGCGGAGCGCCGGCGTGGCGTCGGTCGAGGCGGTGTTCCGCGAGGAACGGGGCAGGCTCCTAGCCGCGCTCGTGCGCCGCTTCGGCGACTTGGACCTGGCCGAAGAGGTCACGTCCGAGGCGATCGAAGCGGCGCTGGAGCGCTGGCCGGTGGACGGTGTCCCGCCGAGGCCGGGTGCGTGGCTGATGACCACCGCGCGGCGCAAGGCGGTCGACCGGCTGCGCCGTGACCAGGCCTACGCCGCCAAACTCGCGGTCCTGCAGGTGGAACTGGATCGAGCCGATCCCGCTCCCGCGGCGGACGCCGGGGACGGCCTGCCGGACGAACGGCTGCGGCTGTTCTTCACCTGTGCCCATCCCGCCCTGCCCGTCGAGGACCGGGGCGCGCTGACCCTGCGGTTTCTCGCCGGGTTGACCACGCCGGAGGTGGCGCGGGCCTTCCTCGTCCCGGTGCCGACGATGGCGAAACGGATCGTGCGGGCGAAGAAGAAGATCAGCGAGGCCCGGATCCCGTTCCGCGTTCCCGGTCCGGACGAACTACCGGAGCGGCTGCCGGATGTGCTGCAGGCGATGTACTCGATCTTCACCGAGGGGTACGCGGCCAGTTCGGGAGCGAGTCTGCAGCGGGCCGACCTCGCCGAGGAGGCCATCCGGCTCGGCCGTGTCCTGCGCGGGCTGATGCCCGCCGATCAGGAGGTGGCGGGGCTGCTCGCGCTGATGCTGCTCGTCCACGCGCGGCGGGACGCCCGGACCGGGCCGGACGGCGAACCGGTCCTCCTGGCGGACCAGGACCGGAGCCGGTGGGACCGGGAACTGATCGAAGAGGGCGGTGCCCTGGTGGTCGCCTCGCTGACGGGCGGCCCGCCTGGCCCGTACGGGGTGCAGGCCGCGATCGCGGCCCTGCACGACGAAGCGGCCGATGTCGAAACCACCGACTGGCCGCAGATCGTGGCGCTCTACGACGTCCTGATGACCTTGGCGCCCTCCCCCGTCGTCGCGCTCAACCGCGCCGTGGCCGTCGCCCTGCGCGACGGCCCGGCCGCGGGGCTCGCGCTGCTCGACGAACTGACCGGCGAACCGATGCTCCGGGGCTATCCTCCCTTCGCGATCGCCCGGGCCGATCTGCTGCAACGGCTGGGCCGCGACGACGCGGCGGCCACGGCCTACCGTGAAGCGATCGCGCTCGCCCCGACCGAACCCGAACGCGCACACCTGCGGCGAAGGCTCGCCGCGCTCGAATCCCTTGCGGAGACACGATGACCGCCGAACAGCTCGCCCGCGCCTGGGACCAAGCCGCCGCCGGCTACGACGCCTACTACGTTCCCCGGTTCGCGCCGTGGGTCTCCGCCGCGGTACGGGCTCTCCCCTCGGTTCTGCCCGAGGGCCCCGTTCTCGTCCCCTGCAGCGGGACCTTCCCGGAACTCGACGAACTCAGCGGGCACTTGCCCGGCCGCGAGATCGTCGGCATCGATCTGTCCGCCGGCATGGTCGCGAGGGCGAGGCGACGGGCCGCGGGCAATCCACTCGTGCGCGTGGTCGAGGGTGACGCCTCGGAACTCGATCCGGCCTCGGCCGCCGCGGTCGTCTCGGTCTTCGGCCTCCAGCAACTACCCGAACCCGACGCCGCGCTCCGGTCGTGGGCGGGCGCGCTTCGCCCGGGCGGCGTGCTTTCGGTCGTCTACTGGCCGCACAGCACCGAACCGGGCGGACCGTTCACGGTGCTGTCCGACGTGCTGCGGGAACGCGTCCCCGCGGGCGATCGCTCCTGGGAAGAACGGCTCGTGCCCGCGCTGGAAGACGTCGTACTCGAACGCTACGAACCCTTGTCGTTCCCGATGGTCCACCCCGACGCCGGCACGTTCTTCACCGCGCACACCCGGTCCGGACCGATGCGGCCACTGGCGGACGCGCGCGGTGAAGAGTTCATCGCCGTGCTGCGCGCGGAATTCCTGCGAAGGGCGCCGGAAGGGGAATGGCACCACCGTCCGTCTGCCCGGCATATCGTCGCGCGGGCGGCAGACCGGGCTTGACCTCGTCCTCGTCCTCAGCCTTGCGCAGGCGTGCTGTGCAGACCGAAAGGTGCACCACGTTGGCGCGTTTGTGGTGGCGGTACACGTGGACGTCGGAGGCGAAGCACGCCGCCGCGAGCAGGGCCCGCCGCTGCTCGATGCGCTCGTAGCCGACCCCGGCCGGGCAGAACAGGGTGACCTCGACCTCGTCGCCGCGCGGCTTGGTCCACAGGATCACCGGCAGCTTGCCGTCGAGCGTGCACACCCTGGCCCGGGCGAACCCGGTCCGCAGCCGGTGCTGCACGACGATCGAGCGGAGCCGGTCGCGGAGGAAGCGCCGCGCCGAGCGCCAGTAGAACAGCCAGTTCGCGACACCGAACAGCACGACCGCGCCCCAGATCGGGCCGACCGCCTGGAAAAGGGAGAACAACGCGTACGGGAGCACGATCAGCGCACCGATCTCGTACCGCCAGTGATACAAGGCGGTGACCGGGTTGGGCCTCCTGACCACCGTGATCTCCCTGGCCAGCTCGGCGATCGCCTGGGGTTCCTGCCAACGGCTCATGACCTTCCTCCTGTCCGTCCGGCGGTTTGCGCGGCGGCCACGGCCGCCGCGGGAATGGAGCGGACGACACCGGCACCGGCGCAGTCCGGGCAAACGGCGTCCTCGTAGGGCCACCACCCCGTGCCGCCGCAGGGCGCGCACGCGTGGACGGTGTCCCAGCGGGGGTCGCGGTAGACGCGGCGCCTGCTGTTCGGCACCCGCGACACCTGCCAGCCGCGAGCGGCCGCGCGCGTGTCCTCGCCGGTCGCGAAGAGCCATTCGTGGAAGCGTTCGAGAAGCCGATCGAACCAGGACCGGGGCGCTGCCGTGTGGTTCTCGTGGTGGGACATGAGGTTCACCCCCGATGCAGCCAAGCGCGAACTCGGGTCGGCCCACACGGCGCCTACTCCGGCATTCGTGTGGCCCACAGGCGACGCGAGCGGGGTCAGATGCGCAGCGTTACATTCAGTTGGCTGACAGCATCCATTCTCCGGTCGTGCCCAGGCCGGACCAGTCCTCGTGACCGGGTGGGTCACGCACACCAGGACCAGGTGGAACAGGGTCCATCGCGGCTTTCGACACGTTGTGACCCGACGTTGACCGACGCGCCAGCACGGTTCGATCCCCTTGCTGTACTCTCCCCGTTGTGTGCACGTTCAGTCACCGCCCTACATTGCCTACCAGAGGTAGGTAAGCCTGTGTCTAGTGCCTACATGAAGCCTACATCGGCCGGGCAGGGGCCGGTAAGCCCTGATGCGGAAACCGTTACCGCGTCGGGTGTCGGACGTGAGCTGCGGCGGCTGCGCAAGGCCGCGGGCGAAACGCAGGCGGAGACCGCCCGGATCATCGGCGTCACCAGGGCGAACCTGACCCAGTGGGAAACCGGGAAATACCTGCCGTCGGCGCACAACGCGCGTCAGCTCGACGATCACTTCCGCGCCGCGAACGCGCTGTTCACGCTGGTGGAGACCGCCCGTTCACCCCACGAGCACGCGCCGCACGCGGTCGGCGACGCCGCCACCGTCGACACCTCGCGGTCGCTGCTGCAGGTCTTCCACACCGTCGGCGCCAAACTCGCCGAGCGCCTGATCCGGGACGAGCACGGGAAACCGCTGGGCTGGCGGCACAACCTGCAGAAGAGCACCGGCCCGAAGGCGCTCAGTACCGCGTACGGGATCAACACCATGCTGGTGGTAGGCGATCCCTACATCGACCTACATACGCTCGCCGAAGATCTGTACCGGCTGCAATCGGCACAGGGCTGGCGTGGCCGCGCGGGCGGCAAACGGCCGGAGACGACAGCGTCCGTTGTGGACGCGCTCTTCCGCACCAGCACCATGTCCGCCGACGAAGGGCTGGACCAGCTCGAAGGGTCGCTCGACCCGTACAGCAGGACCCGCCCCTACCTGTTGTCCGCCGTGCTGCACACGGCGGTCCGGCTCCGGCCGGACGCCCCGCTGACCGACCGGCTGATCGACGCCCTCCTGGCGGCCCGGCTCGACTTCGACGGCTCACAGCTGTGGCCGGAGAAGAACGAGGCCGGGCTCGTCGCCCCGGAGGCCTCGGTGGTGCACACCGCGCGGTCGGTCGTCGCTCTGCGGGAAGTCCTGCGCAGCCGTGAAGATCGCAACGACGTCCGTGAGGCGGCCGACGAAGCCACACAATGGCTCATCGACCGGTCGCATTCGGACGATGGCGTGGCCGAGGATCTCGAAAGGCCTCGCCCCGACGGGGAAGGAACGACCCGGATCATCATCCGGCACTTCACCGCAGCCTGGGTCGTCCAAGCGCTCGCCACCGCCCCCTTCCTGCCACTCCCCCGGCTCAACCGGGCGCTCGGAACCCTTTGGGAGCGCTACGACGCCGATCAGGGATTGTGGGCCTGGGGAAGCGGCGACCTACCCATCTGGCAGACCTTGGACGCAGTCACCGCGCTCCGCGCGGCCGCATTCGCCGCCGCCGGGCCCCCGCTCAGCCCTCCAGGAACTCCAGGTACGACTGCATGATCGACACCCCGCCCCCGACCCTCACGGCCGCTCCCGCGGGCGCGCACGCGTTCCTCCGTGACCTCACCGGGAGCCGCCCCGGCCACGGCGACGCGGACCTTCCCTGGCTGCGCACGGTCGCGCACCGGGTACAGGACTCCCCCGGCGCTTTCCTTTCGTGGCTCGAAGAAATCCTCGACGACGAGGAAGCCGTCCACGCCGCGGCGAAACGTTCCTACTGGCATCCCAACGGATTCGCCAAAATGGTGCTCCACGCCTCCGCCGATTTCCGTATCCGGCTCCATGTCTGGCCGGAATCCGCGGAGCCGTCCCGCGGCGAATCCAATCCGCATAGCCATCGATGGGAATTCGCCTCGGCCATCGTCGCGGGCGAAGGCCTGCACATGGTCGAGTTCCGCGAAACGACCGAAGGCGGGAAGCCGTACGACCGGTACCGCTACGGCGCCGATCCGGCGAATCCGGCCGCGTTGCTCGCGGACGGCGCCGCCCGGCTCGCGGTGGAGAAGACCCCGCACGTCCGGCTCGGTGACGTCTACCCGTGCGATACCGCCGTCGTCCACACCGTCCGGCCCATCGCCGCGGGATTGACCGCGACGGTGGTGATCCAGGGACCGCACCGCACCGGCACCACGGTCGTGTACTGCGAGCCCGGCGAGTCCGACGACCAGCCCAACGGCGAACTGACCGAGACAGATTTCCGCGTCCTGGTCGGCGCCGTCGCGAAAGCGGTGGCGTCATGCCGTTGACCTGGCCCGCCCCGCGCCGCGGAATCCTGACCGACCGGGCCATCAAACGCGCGCACCGCACCGGCGAACTCACGATCACCCCGTTCGAACCCGGCCTCGTCCGCCCCGCCGCGATCAGCCTGCGGCTCGGACGCCAGGCGTTCGCGCTGGAATCGACCGGGACCGTCGACATCGCCGACCGGAGCACATATCCGGAGCTGCGGCCGAAGGAACTCGACGCCGAAGGCAGGCTGCGCGTCGAGCCCGGCGAAGTCGTTCTCGCGCCGACGTTGGAGAAGATCGGGCTCTCGGAAAGGCTCGCCGGGCTCGTCGACGGCACCAGCGATTACGCGCGGCTCGGCATCAGCGTCGTCCTGTGCGGTCAGGTCAGCCCCGGCTTCGGCAGTGAGACCGGCGCCGTGCTGACCCTGGAGATCGTGAACCACCTGCGGCATCCGGTGCTCCTGCACCCCGGAACGCGGATCTGCAACCTGATGCTGTTCGCCTCCACCGGCAGCGAGCAGCCCTACGGCACCATGCCGAACAACTACTCCCGCGACCACGACGTCGCCCCGTCCCGATTGGCGGATCATGTCGGGCGTAACTGAACTTTCGCCGGTGGGCGACGACGTCCAGCTCGGCGAACTGGGCGAGCACGCGATCCTGGAACACATCCTGCGGCCGCGTTACGGCGGTGTCCGCGGGTTCGGGGACGACTGCGCGGTCCTCGACGCCACGGAAGGGCTTCGTGGCGAACTGGTCGCCACCACCGACAGCTGCCCCACGCCGCTGGTCACCATCCTCGGCGAAACGGATCCCTATCACGCCGGGTGGCTGCTGGCGACGATCAACCTGTCCGATCTCGCCGCGGCCGGCGCCACCCCGCTCGGCCTGGTCGTCAACTACACCCTGCCGAAGACGACCACGGCGGGCGAGTTCCGGCGGCTTCTCGACGGCGTGGACGACTGCACGAAGGTGCACGGCACCAAGGTCGTCGGCGGCGATCTCCGGGACGGCCCGGTCCGGCAGCTCACCGCGACCGCGATCGGCCGGTGCGTCCCCGGCGGGCGGCTCGGTCGCGCGGGTGCCGAAGCCGGCGATCGGCTGCTGCTGGTCGGTTCGCCCGGCTATCTCTGGGCGTACGCGTTGCTCGTCGAAAAGCAGGCACGGCTTCCCGGATCTGTCGTCGCGGACATCCGCGAGCGCGCCTGCCGTCCGATGGCCCAGGTGGCGGCGGGCCGGATGCTCGCCACGGCCGGGCTGGCGCGCGCGGCGATGGACGTCTCCGACGGTCTCTTCCCGACCGTGCGGACCCTGTGCGGTGCCAACGGTCTCGGCGCGCGGATCACCACGGACATCCGGCTGGACGACGCGCCCGCCGACGTCTGCGCGCAGTCGGGGCTCGGCCCGTTCGAGCTCGCGCAGGCCTGGGGCGACTGGACACTCGTGGTCGCCGTGCGGCCGCAGGATGTCGAACTCGCCAAGAAGACCCTCGCCGGCGAAGGTGCCGCGGCCCAGGAAATCGGCTCCCTGGTGGCCCGCGAAGAAGGCATTTCGCTGGACGACGGCGAACTCTGGGAAGGGATCGCGCAGGAGCGCTTCTCGCCCAGTTCCTGGCACGGCGGCGAGGTGCCGAAGCTGATCACCGAGGTCCTCGGCAGGCGAGCGGGCTGACCACTGCTGGGCTTGGCCGGAGGTCGCGAAAGCCACTTTCGAGACGTCTGATGTCCCGAAAGTGGCTTTCGCGACATGTCCTCCACAACTCCCCAAGCCTTCAGCGTCGGCCTCGCCAAGCCGGACGTTCGCCAACGTCGCACTTATGCCATCACTAAATCTGGGATCAATCCCCTGTTCGCTCTACAAAGCGACCGCTCAGTACGGCAGACTCGGGCTCACTTCCACTCGACGACGAGGAGAACACCCGTGACCGAACACCCCTCCCGTGTAGCGATCGTGACCGGCGCCGGCCGCGGCATCGGGGCGGCCGTGGCCAAGCGCCTCGCTTCCGACGGGTTCGCCGTCGGCCTGCTGGACCTCGACGAGGCGGGCGTCAAGCAGGGGGCCGAAGCGATCGTCGCCGAGGGCGGCAAGGCCGTCGGTGTCGCGCTGGACATCAACGACGCCGCACAGGTCGAAGCCGCGGTGACCCGGGTGGCCGAGGAACTCGGCGCGCCGACCGTGCTGATCAACAACGCCGGTATCACCCGCGACAACCTGCTGTTCAAGATGACCGAACAGGACTGGGACTCGGTGCTGGGCGTGCACCTGAAGGGCTCGTTCCTGATGACCCGCGAGGTGCAGAAGTACCAGACGCAGGAGAAGTGGGGCCGCATCGTCAACCTGTCCAGCACCTCGGCGCTGGGCAACCGCGGCCAAGCCAACTACTCCGCGGCCAAGGCCGGCATGCAGGGCTTCACCAAGACCCTCGCGATCGAGCTGGGCAAGTTCAACGTCACCGCGAACGCCATCGCCCCCGGGTTCATCGCCACCGACATGACCGCGGCGACCGCCGAGCGGATCGGCATGTCGTTCGAGGACTTCAAGGCGGCGGCCGCGTCGCAGATCCCGGTGCAGCGTGTCGGCACCCCCGAGGACATCGCCAACCTCGCGTCGTTCCTGGTGAGCGACGGTGCCGGGTTCATCTCCGGCCAGGTCATCTACGTCGCCGGCGGACCGAAGGACTGAGCCATGCGCGAATTCGCCTCTCTGCAGGAGTTCGAGAACGCCGTCGGCGAGCACTTCGGCTACAGCGACTGGCTGACGCTCACCCAGGACCGGGTGAACCTGTTCGCCGACGCCACCGACGACCACCAGTGGATCCACGTCGACGTCGAGAAGGCCGCCGAGGGCCCGTTCGGCGGCCCGATCGCCCACGGTTTCCTGACGCTGTCGCTCATTTCGGGCTTCGTCGGGAAGCTCTACCGGGTCAACGGGCTCACGATGGGCATCAACTACGGGTTGAACAAGGTCCGGTTCCCCCAGCCGGTCAAGGTCGGCGCGAAGATCCGGGCGGGTGCCGAGCTGGTCGAGGTCACCGACGTCGCCGGCGGTAAGCAGGCCGTCGTCAAATGGACGATCGAGATCGACGGCGAACCCAAACCGGCGTGCGTCGCGGAGATGGTCGTCCGGCTGATCGCCTGACAAGGTGACGTCCGGCACCTCGCCGGACCACCCCTACCCGACATACCGACTGGTCGGTACTGTAACCGGAAAGCGAGCCGCTGGAGGCACCATGAACCAGTCCGACCTGCCGGGCCTCGACCTGGCCAGGCTCAAGGCCCATCTGGACGAGCACCAGCCGGGTCTCGTCCAAGGAGACTTGAGCGGCCAGGTCGTGGAGGGGGGCCGGTCCAACCTCACCTACATCGTGGGCGACGGCCGGTCCCGCTGGGTGGTCCGCCGCCCGCCGCTGGGCCACGTCCTGCCGACCGCGCACGACATGGGCCGCGAGTACCGGGTGATCTCCGGGCTGCACGGCACGGCGGTCCCGGTGCCGGAAACCGTGCTGCTGTGCGAGGACACCGACGTCATCGGCTCGCGGTTCTACGTGATGGAGTTCGTGGAAGGCACGCCCTTCCGCTCCGACACCGAACTCGCCGCGCTCGGCCCCGCCCGGACAAAGGCGATCGCGGAGGAACTGGTCGACACCCTGGTCGAACTGCACGCCGTCGATCCGGAATCGGTGGGGCTGGGCGATTTCGGCCGCCCTGAAGGCTTCCTCGAACGCCAGCTGCGGCGCTGGAAGAAGCAGCTCGACGGCAACCGCAGCCGCGACCTCCCCGGCGTCGACGAGCTCCACGACCGGCTCGCCTCGTCGGTACCCGAATCGGGCAAACCGTCGATCGTGCACGGCGACTACCGGCTGGACAACGTGCTGGTGAACGCGGACGACCGGATCACCGCGGTGCTGGACTGGGAGATGTCCACCCTCGGCGATCCGCTGACCGACCTCGCGCTGCTGGTGGCCTACGCCGAACGCGACAAGGTCTCGCTGCAGTTCGTGTCCAACGCCAGCTCGGCGCCGGGTTATCCGCGCAACGACGAGGTCATCGCACGGTACGCCGAGCGTTCCGGGCGCGACGTCTCCCGGCTCAACTGGTACGTGAGCTTCGCGTTCTTCAAACTCGCGGTGATCCTGGAAGGCATCCACCTCCGCTACAGCAAGGGACAGACCGTCGGCGCCGGATTCGACGGCATCGGCTCCGGCGTCGTCCCGTTGATCGCGCACGGCAATGAGACTCTCAAGGAAGAGGGATAGCGATGGACTTCGCCTTCGACGCGAAAACCGAGGAACTGCGGGGGAAACTCCTCGAGTTCATGGACTCGCACATCTACCCGGCCGAGGCCGTCTTCGAGCGGCAGCTGGCCGAGCGCGACAGCGAATGGGCGCAGCCGCCGATCGTCGAAGAACTCAAGGCCGAGGCGCGCAAACGCGGGCTGTGGAACTTCTTCCTCCCCGGTGACCACGGCGCCGGGCTGACGAACCTCCAGTACGCGCCGCTGGCCGAGATCACCGGCCGCAGCCTCCGGCTCGCGCCGACCGCGCTGAACTGCGCGGCTCCGGACACCGGGAACATGGAGGTCCTCACCATGTTCGGCACCGAGCAGCAGAAGAAGCAGTGGCTGCAGCCGTTGCTGGACGGCGAGATCCGGTCCGCCTTCGCGATGACCGAGCCCGACGTCGCCTCCTCCGACGCGCGCAACATCGCCACCAGCATCCGCCGCGACGGCGACGAGTACGTCGTCAACGGCCGGAAGTGGTACATCTCCGGCGCGATGAACCCGAACTGCAAGATCTTCATCGTGATGGGCAAGACCGATCCGGACGGCCCGCCGCACAAGCAGCAGAGCATGATCCTGGTCCCCCGCGACACCCCCGGTATGACCGTGAAACGCGGTATGCACGTGTTCGGCTACACCGACGGGGATCACGGCGGCCACGCCGAAGTGGTCTTCGAGGACGTCCGCGTGCCCGCGGAGAACCTCATCGCCGGCGAGGGTGACGGGTTCGCCATCGCGCAGGCCCGCCTCGGACCGGGGCGGATCCACCACTGCATGCGCGCCATCGGCATGGCCGAACGCGCGCTGGAACTGATGTGCCGCCGGGCGCTTTCGCGTGAGACGTTCGGCAAGCCGATCGCCGAACAGGGCGTGGTGCAGGACTGGATCGCCGAGGCCAGGGTCAAGATCGAGCAGCAGCGCCTGCTGGTGCTCAAGACCGCGTGGCTGATGGACACGGTCGGCAACCAGGGCGCGCACACCGAGATCCAGGCGATCAAGATCTCCACGCCGATCACCGTCGAGTGGATCCTCGACAAGGCCGTGCAGCTGTTCGGCGCGGGCGGCGTCAGCCAGGACTTCCCGGTCGCCGAGATGTGGGCGCAGGTGCGGACGCTGCGGCTCGCCGACGGGCCGGACGAGGTGCACAAGCGCTCGCTGGCGCACCGTGAGCTGAAGAAGTACCGCGGAGAGGTGACGAAGTGACCACTGTGGACGATCTCAAGCGGCGCGTGGCCGAGCTGCTGGCCGCGTATCCGCCGGAAAGCACGCCACGTCAGGACTTCCTCGACGCCCGGTTCGACGCCGGGCTGGCGTGGATCCACTTCCCCGAAGGCCTCGGCGGCCTGAACGCGCCGCGCTCCCTCCAGTCCGTCGTGGACAACGAGCTCGCCGCGGCGGGCGCGCCGGACAACGACAAACGGCGGATCGGGATCGGCCTGGGCATGGCCGCACCGACCATCCTCGCCTTCGGTACACCCGAACAGCACCAGCGCTTCCTTCGTCCACTGTGGACCGAACGCGAGGTGTGGTGCCAGCTGTTCAGCGAGCCGGGCGCCGGATCCGACCTGGCCGCGCTGGGCACCCGGGCGGTCCGCGACGGCGACGACTGGGTGGTCACCGGCCAGAAGGTCTGGACGTCGGGCGCGCACAAGTCGCAGTGGGCGATCCTGGTCACCCGCACCGACCCCGACGTGCCGAAACACCGTGGCATGACGTACTTCCTGTGCGACATGACCGCCCCCGGCGTCGAGGTCCGGCCGCTGCGCCAGATCACCGGCGAGGCCGAGTTCAACGAGGTCTTCCTCAGCGAGGTCCGCATCCCCGACGCGCACCGCCTCGGCGCGGTCGGCGAGGGCTGGAAGGTCGCGCAGACCACACTGATGAACGAACGCGTCGCGATCGGCGGCACCGAGTTCCCGCGCGACGGCGGCATGGTCGGCGTCGTCGCCCAAACCTGGCGGGAGCGCCCGGAGCTGCGCACCTCCGAACTGCACGACAGGCTGCTGAAGCTGTGGGTGGAGGGCGAAAGCCTGCGACTGGTGAGTTCGCGGCTGCGCCAGCAGCTCGCCGCGGGCGCGCCGGGACCTGAGGGGTCCGCGGTCAAGGTCGCGTTCTCCGAGCTGAACCAGGCCGCTTCCGGGCTGGAGATCGAACTGCTCGGCGACGAGGGCCTGCGCTACGACGACTGGACGATGCGGCGTCCCGACGGCGTGAACTTCCTCGGCCGCGAGGCCGGTTACCGCTATCTGCGCGCGAAGGGCAACTCCATCGAGGGCGGCACCTCGGAGGTCCTGCGCAACATCATCGCCGAGCGCGTGCTGGGGCTGCCGTCCGAGCCGCGGATCGACAAGGACGTCGCCTGGAAGGACCTGCCCCGATGACCGACCTGCTGTATTCCGAGGTCGAAGAGGACCTTCGCGCCAGCGTCCGCGATCTGTTCTCCGATCGGGCGGAACCGGCGGCCCTGATCGCCAGGACCGAGACGGCGGAACCGTACGACCTGAAGCTGTGGCGCACGCTCGCCGCCGACCTCGGCGCGGCGGGCCTCGCCGTCCCGGAGGCACTGGGCGGGCACGGCGCCTCGGCCCGGGAAGTCGCCGTCGTGATGGAGGAACTCGGGCGCAGCGTCGCCCCTGTCCCCTATCTCGGCAGCGCCGTCCTGGCGACGTCGGCCCTGCTGGCGGCGGACACGTCGCAGGCGGAAGTGGCCGAACCGCTCGGGAAACTGGCCGCGGGCACGGTCATCGGCGCGCTGGCGATCCCGCTGTCGACCGCGCCCGGTGCCGAGTTCCCCTCGACGGTCACGGCGTCCGCCGACGGCACGCTCAGCGGCCAGGTCCGCAGCGTGGTCGACGCGTCGGTGGCCGAACTGATCGTCGTCCCGGCGGTGGGACCCGACGGCCCCGGCCTCTACACGATCGACGCGTCGGCGGCGGGCGTGACGGTCGCCGAGGCGATTTCCCTCGACCTCACCCGGCGCATCGCCGACGTCACCTTGGAGAACGTGGCCGCGAAACGCGTCGCCGGCGGCTCGGTGGCCGCGTCGGCGCTGGACACGGCACTCGTCACCGCGGCGGGGCTGCTCGCCTCGGAACAGCTCGGGATCGCCGAATGGGCGCTGACCGAAACGGTGCGCTATCTCAAGGAGCGCTACCAGTTCGGCCGTCAGGTCGGTTCGTTCCAGTCGCTGAAGCACCGGCTGGCGAACCTGTACACGGATCTGGTCAACGCCAGGGCGACCGCGCGCTACGCCGCCGACTGCCTGGCTTCCGGCGACGACATCGCGATCGCCGTCGCGGTCGCGCAGGCCCGGAACTCCCCCATCGCCGTCCACGCCGCCGAAGAGGCGATCCAGTTGCACGGCGGGATCGGCATGACCTGGGAGCACCCCGCGCACCTGTACCTGAAGCGCGCGAAGAGCGACGAGATCGCGTTCGGCACTCCTGGGCGGCATCGCGCCGCTCTCGCACCGCTGATCGATCTGCCCGCCTGACCCACCCGGCGGGGTCCGTCCCGGAAACTGTCGGACCCCGCCGGTACAACTGTTCGAACATCCGATCGAACAGGGAGTCAGCATGAAACCGCTCGTGGCCACCGCGAAGACCCAGGGCGCGCGGGAGAACGACTTCGCTCACTGCGTGGAAGGCGAACTGCTCTGGGTCGCCCCGCCCTGCGGCGACGGCGAGAGTTCGCCCGATTCCGGCTGCGGCTGCGGCCGGGCGTTCGGCGGGCTGAGCTCGCACCGCGGAACGACGACGGCGCTCGTCGCGGACCTGCCCGGCTTCACCTTTTCCGACTACGCCGACGCGTTGCGGTCGAGTCTGGCCGCTCAGGGCTGGCCGCCTGAAGCAGCCGAAGACGTGGCGACGGATCTGCTCGCCCTCGCGTCCGAGTGGGAGGTGGGAACGGTGCTCGAACGCCGCGACGACTGGTTCGCCGAACGCCTCGTGCCCGCGCCACCGGGCTGAGCGCTACTCGGGTCGCAGCGCGGCCAGCAGGAGATCGGCGAAGTGATCGCCGATCTGGCGGGCCGAAAGCGCGCCGCCGCGCCGGTACCACGAACCGAGGTGGTGCACCGACCCGAAGAAGAAGTCGACGATCACGTCGGCCGGTTTGTCCGCGCGGAACTCGCCGGACTCCTGGCCTTCCTCGATCAGCGTGCGGAACCGCTCGTGGTACTTGCGGCGTTCCGCGCGGACGGCCTTCTGCTTCTCCACGCTGAGCTGGTGCATGGACTGCATGAAGATCGTGTTGTCGTCGAGGTTGTCGATCGTGCTGACGACGACGTCGGAGGCGGCGGAACGCAGCCGTTCCCGCAGCGGAGCCTCGCTCGAAACCACTTTTTCCAGTTGCTCGGTCTGCGCGCGCAGCACCCGGGCGTAGATCTCGTAAAGGAGGTCGTCCTTGGAGCCGAAGTAGTGGTACATCGCGCCCTTGGTGACCCCGGCGGCCTCGACGATCTCCTGCACGGAGGTGCGGTCGAAACCCTTCTTCGCGAAGAGCTTCGTGGCGTGCGACAGCAGACGGCGCGGGACGGCGGCCTGGTCTTCGCCGCCTGCCTCGGCCTTCCTGGTGGTCGCTCGTGTCATGGCCGGCCCCTTCTCGTGCGGACACTCAGCATACCGGCCGGTTTGTCGACGGCCGGGGAACCGCCGGTTCCCGGGAGTGATCACCGGCCACTGGGCGCCCGGGAGGGCCTCGATCGCCCGATTCATACGGTTGGGTGACGGCCAGCCTGGTCCCGTCCTGGTGAACTGGGCGCATGAGCACCAGGCACCCGGGCGCCGGGACGGGACCATGGGCGGACGTCCGCGTCGGGGAGGTCGGGATCCTGCGGGACGAAGCCGCGCTGGGCACGACCCCGCTGACGGTGCTCGCCGGGGAGCCGGGCTGCGGCCGCGGCACGGTGCTGGACAAGCTCGCCGAGGAGCTCACCCCGGCGGCCAAGGTGCTGGTACTGCGGCTGGCCGAGCTCGACCGGACGCTCCCGTACGGGGTGATCTTCCGGCTGCTCGTCCTGCTCGGCGGCGGCCGGGCCGAGGAGGAGCCCGCGCGGCGCTCCGTGCTGGCCATGCTGGCCAGGGCGGGCGAGACCACGCCGACCCCGGAGACCGTCGCGAAGATCGCGACCGTCGTGTTCGCGCTCCTCCGCGCCCAGACGCCGCTGGTGGTCCTGGTCGACGACGCGCAGTGGCTCGACGAGCACACCGCCCGGCTGGTGAGCGCGCTGCTGCACCGTTGCACGGCGGAGACACCGATCAGCGTGGTCGCGACGGTGCGGGTCGGCGCGGGCGACGACCTGTCCGAGAGTCCGGCGCTGAAGGGCGCTTTCGCCCGGCTCGTGGCGAGCGGGCGCGCGAAGTTGCGGTTCCTCCGGCCGCTTTCGCGCGCGCAATCGCGCTCACTGCTGACGGGACTGGTCTCGGCCTTGCCGAACGACGGCCTGGTGAGCGAGCTGCACACCGCCGCCCGGGGCAATCCCGCCGCCCTGACCGCGCTCGTGCGCGGCTACCGGGCGGCCGGAGCCCTGCGGATCGTCGACCGCACGGCGTACCGCGTCGAGCGGGTCGATCAGCCGGTGGCCATCGAGGAGCACCCGCTCCTGCTGGCGGTGACCGAGGCCGGTGGCGGCGTGAGGGAAGTGGCCGAGACGATGGCGGTGCTCTGCCCGCTCGGCACCGCCGCCCCCGGCCTGGCCGCGACCGCGCTCGGATGGGGCGAGGACGATCTCCGGGCGGTGCTCGACAGGCTCGTCGCCGAGCGTGTCCTGGTGCGGGAGCACGACGGCGGGCACCGGTTCCGGGTCCCCGCCGTGCGAGACGCCCTGCTGACGAAGCTCGGGCCGTACGCCTCGCGCAGCCTGGCCGCTCAAGCGGTCCAGGCGGTGTGGTCCGGCTCCGCGTCCACCTCGGATCCTGACGTGGTGCTCGACTGGATCACCCAGGCCGGGTCGCTCATCGACACGCGCCGTGCGTCGCGCGAACTCCTCGAAAACGGCAAGCGTGTCCTGTTCACCGACGGCGCGAAGGCGGAACGCTGGCTCCACGCGACGCTGTCCTGGGTGACCGAGCCACCGGCGCGGACGGTCGTGCTGATGCTGTTGAGCGCGGCGAAGGCGTTGCACTACCGGGCGGCCGAGGCCGGGGACTGCGCGCGGCAGGTGCTCTGCAAACATCTCGGCCACCTCGAACCCGCGGAGGCGCAGGAACTTTCGGTCGTGTTCATCTCCGGGCTCGCCGCCCGTGGCGACCTCGGTGAGCTCGCCGAGATCGCCGCGGGCGCGTCGCCGGTGCTCCCGGACGATCCGGCGCTGATGGTCATCAACCGGGCCTATGCCCTGGTGCTGAGCCATCGGTGGATCGAGGCGCGCGACCTGCTGGAGCGGGCGCGCGCGGTGTGGACCGGCAGCAACGACATCACCGCGGACTTCGGCATGATCTTCATCGCGGCCTGCGGCGTCGTGCTCGGCGACACCTCCCAGCTGCAAACGCTCATCGCGCATCCGGAACTGTGGCGTGCGGCGCATCTTCCGCAGTACCGCGTCGAACAGCGCCGATTCGAGGTGGAGATGCTGCTGCAGCTGGGAGAACTCCGGCAGGCGCGACGGCTGATCACCGAGGCCGGGATGAGCCTGGACCAGTTGCCGGGGCCCACCCTGTTCGCGCTGAACTACCTCGGCGGGGACTGGCCGGAAGCGATGGAACTGGCCCGGCGGACGATATTGGGCGGCACCGATCCGGCCCGGCCGCTGCACTGCCTGCTGACCCACTGCGCGATCCGGATCCTCGGCGCGCAGGGCAGGCTCTCCAGGGCCAGGGCGCTGGCCACCGACAGCCGCCCGTCCGGGATCCGGCACACGATCGATCTCGCCGAATCCAGCGTGCTCAGCAAACTCGGTGACACCGAAGGCGCGGACGCGTTGCTGTACTCCGCGGCGCGCAGCGCCGACGCGGGCGGCTATCTCCTGGGCACCGAAGACCTCTGGGCCGACCTGGCGCGCTCCGCGCTGGCACGGAACAAGCAACGCGAGGGTGAACACTGGGTGCGGCGGTCCGCGCGCACGGCGACCCAGCTCGACACCGCCCGCGCGCACCAGAACCACTACCTCGCCCGCGCTGCGATCCATCGCGAACCCGCCTCCGCCCGGCGCGCCGCGGCCATCGCGCGCGAACGCCGGGACGTTCCCTACGAGTCGGCGATGACGCTCCTTCGGGCGGGCCTCGCCGGGCACCGCCCGGAGCAGTCGTGGACCGAGGCATACGAGCTGTTCGGCGAGGTCGACGCCTGGTACTGGCGTGGACGGGTACGGAAACTGTTGCGCGACAACGGGTTCGCCGGGCCCGGCCGGACGGAGACGACCGCCGAGAACGAACGGCTGCTGGCGATCCTCGTCGCCGAGGGGCTCACCAACCGTCAGCTGGCGGTCGTCCTCGAAACCAGCGAGAAGAGCGTGGAGGGCAGGCTCAGCAGGCTGTTCTCCCGGACCGGGTACGCGTCCCGGGTGGAACTAGCGGCGGCGATCCTGACCGGCGAATACCTGACCTGACCCGCATTCAGAGGACTGAATGCGGAGTGGCGCGCGCGTCTAGCAGGTGCGAACGTCCACAGTCAACACATCGGGCGGTAACTGGCATCGTTCTCGGGTGCCACTGGCACCGAGCCAGTATCCGCGCCGCGGCGTTGTCCGGGGGCGGGGTGCGGGGCCACGGTGGAGATCGTCTTCGCAAGTCCCGAACAAGGTGGTGACCCCGTGCGTTTCGACCTCCTCGGCCCCTTCAACGTCGTGCACGACGGACGTCCGGTCGTGTTGCGCGGGGCGACCCAGCGGGCCGTGCTCGCCTATCTGCTGTTGCGGCACAACGAGGTCATCGCCACCAGCACGCTGCTGCAGGCGATCTGGGCGGACGAGATCCCGGCCACCGCGCGCAAGATGGTGCAGAACGCCGTTTCGGGGCTGCGCTCGACGCTGGCCCAGCGGACCGGCGCCACCGAGCAGGCGATGCTGCTCACGCACGCGCCCGGTTACCTGCTGCGCGTCGACAGCGAGCAGGTCGACGCCGCCCGGTTCCGGCGGCTCGCCACCGAAGGACGGACGGCGCAGGCGGCCGGTGACGCCGAGCAGGCCGTGTCGGCTTATCGCGACGCGCTCTCGCTGTGGCGCGGCCCGGTGCTCGCCGACCTCACCGAGACCGGCGTGGTGTGGCCCGAACTGGTCGCGCTGGAGGACCAGCGGATCGCCGTCCACGAGGATCTTTTCGGGCTGGAGCTGGACCGCGGGCACCACCATGAGGTGCTCACCGATCTGCGCGGGCTGGCGGAGGCCAACCCGAACCGCGAGCGGCTCAACGCCCAGCTGATGACCGCGCTCTACCGCTGCGGCCGTCACGTGGACGCGCTCGAGGTCTACCGCGCGACGCGGGCCAGCCTCGCCGAGGGGCTGGGCCTGGAGCCGGGCAAGGAGCTGCGCGAGCTGGAACGCGCGATCCTCCAGCACGACGAAACCCTGCTCACCCGGCGGCCGGATCCGGCGCCGCGTCCCGAACCCGAGCCCGCCCCCGTGGTCGAGCCGCTGCCCTTCACACCCGCGCCGGTGATCGCCTTGCCCCGTACGGAGCCCGTCGAGAGCGAGCGGAAGCCCGTCGTCGCGGTCGGGGTCGCCCTCGCCACGCCGGACGACGATCCGGAAGAAGCCGTGGAGGCGCAGGCGCGGTTGCGGACCGTCGTCGAGGAGGAGGCCATCGCCGCGGGCGCGTATCTGCCCGGCGAGTCGGGGCCGGTCGTGCTGGCCCTGTTCGGTCTCCCCCGGACCGGTGACGACGACGCCGTCCACGCGACCCGGACGGCGTTGCGGATCCTCGACCGGCTGGCCACGGCCGGGATCGCGACCCAGATCGGGGTCGACAGCGGCGACGTTCTCGTCGAGTTCACCGCCGACGGCCCCGGGCAGGTGGCGGGTCCCGTGCTGGACCGCTGTGTCCGCTCGGCCCTGCGCGCGCCCGAAGGCCGGATCCGCGTGTCGGACGCGGTCCGCGAAGCCTCCGAGCCCGCCGTGGTGCACGAAGCGTCCGAAGACTCGCCTGGCTGGTGGCACGCCGTCTCGGCCCGCCAGCATCCGATCGCGGAGCCCGCCGATCCCGGTGGCTTCGTCGGCCGTGACCACGACCGCGACCTGTTGAACCACCTGCTCGGTTTCGTCGAGCGCGGCCGGCGCCCGCATCGGGTGACGGTGTTCGGTGAGCCCGGGATCGGCAAGACACGGCTCCTCGCCGAGTTCGCCCAAACCCTGTCCGAGCAGCCCCGGATCCGGGTGCTGGACGCCGGGGCCGACGTCACCGAGGCGTTCGCCGTCGTTCCCGGGCTGCTCCCCCAGACCACGTCCCGGCTGCGCACCGAGGGCGGAGACGCGGCGCTTCGGGCCGCGGCCACCGAACTGACCGCCTACGGGCCGCTCGTGGTGCTGGCCGACGACCTGCACCGCGCCGACACCGAGACCCGCGACTCCGTCGACAGGCTCGGTGAAGCCTGCGCGGGACTGCCGGTGCTGATCGTCGCGTCCGCGCGGCCCGGGCTGCTGGAAGCCGAACACGGCGAGCGATGCGGCACGACGGTGACGCTCGCCCCGCTCGCCGACGAAGCCGTCGGCAAGTTGCTCGACAAGCTGCTGCCCGGCACCGCCCGGCTCATCCGCGGCAGGCAGGAACTGATCACCAGGATCGGCGGGAACCCCAGGTTCGCGCACGCGTACGCCGAGGAGGTACACGGCCGCACCACCCCGTTTCCGGGCCTCGGCCAGGCGATGACGCCGCCGCTGGTCCGCCGGACGCTCGCCGCGCAGCTCGACAGCCTGCCCGCCGCCGAGAAGTCGCTGCTGAAGGCGGCCAGCCTCACCGGGAACGCCTTCACCGCCGAGGACGTCGCCGCGGTCTGCGGCCGCGACACCGCCGAGATCGAGGGGACGCTGTCCCGGCTCGCGAGCCTCTCGGTGTTGCGCCGTGAGGACGACGAGGGCTACACGTTCCGGCGGGCGACCTTGCGGGAGCTGGTCTACCAGCGGATCCCGCGCGCGACCCGCACCGCGCTGCTCCGGCGCCCGGCCCCGCGCCGCGTCGAAGCCCTCGCCTGACCGAAACGCCACCGGCACCGAAGACGTAACTCGCGTGATTGAGCACGTAACTCGCGTGATTGGAGGCGTAACTCGCGTGATCACGCGAGTTACGTCTCTGAGCACGCGAGTTACGCCTCTGAGCACGCGAGTTACGTCTCTGAGCACGCGAGTTACGGGTCGCCGCAAGGCGAAAGCCCCGGCCGCCGAAGCGGCCGGGGCTTTGTCGTGACGGAGTCAGCCGGTGGGGCGCTGCATGACGTCCGAGGTGTACTTGACCGAAGAAGGCTCGTGCCGCGAGGTGAACGGGCACTTCCAGTCCTCTTCGGTCATCCGGCCGGAGAAGTGCCGGGACGGCATCTGGTACTCGTAGGTGGTGAAGCTCGGGTTGACCGAACCGTTGTTGGTCGTCTCGCGTTTGCGGATCGCGTCCTGCATCGAGAAGAACTTGTCGCCCAGCAACATGAACTGCATCAGCGAGTTGAACGCGATCGCCGGCCGGGAGAACCGGCGGCTCGCCCGGGAGGAACCGGGGTGCATGCCGACGACGAAGAACGAGTGCCCGGCGACGTGGAATCCGAAGTTCGGTTCGTTGGGATCCGACGTGGCGCCTTCGTCGAGGCCGTAGGTGCGGCTGTCGATGTCGTGGATGAGCTGGAGATGACGCCACAGCAGACGTTCGTACTCCTCCTCGTCCAAAACCCCGCCAGGCTCCTCGAAAGTGGACACGAACGTGCGGAAACTCTTGTCCGACAACGTGGGCCGGATATCACGGGCATAGCCGAGCATGTCGCGGTAGTGGGCACGCGCCGACTCCGGATCACCCAGCGCCGGGTAGTGGCCGTGGACGATCGAGCCCTTCTTCAACGCCGCGCGAGCCCCGAGGCAGCTGAACTCCGTGGTCTGGATGAACGCTTCGAGCTCCGCTTTCGGGTCGCTCATTTCACTCCGCCTTTCCGGTGCTCCCCGGCCGTTCGCGGCCTGCCGGGAAGCCAGTCGAAGGCGCGCACGGTGACCGGGCGCGCCGGGACGGCCAGGGCGGCAGCGTTGCCGGCACCGGCGTCCAGTTCCGTGATCGTCCACTCAGGACGGTCTTCGAGGGCGACGTCGCCGCCGGTGAGGGTGAAGGAGGGCCCCGGCAGTCCGGCCAGCCCGGTGCCGTCGACCTTGAGGTAGGCCTCCTTGCAGGTCCAGTACCGGAAGAACGTCAGCGGCTCGCGGACCGCGGCGGCCTCTTCCGGACGCAGTGCCCGCGCGGCGAGGCCGTCGTGGTCGACCTCCCGGACCTCCTCGACGTCCACGCCGACCCGGACCCCGGCCGCGACGGCGACCAGCGCCAGCGTGCCGGACCGGGACAGGCTGAACTCGATCCCCGTCGCACCGTCCAGGGCCGGGCGGTCACCGTCGCGGGTGAACCGTAGCGCGGACGGCGGAATCCCTGTGTAGGACGCGAGGATGTCGCGCAGCGCGACGTGCGCGGCCAGGAAACGGGCCCGTTCCTCGTCCACCGTGATCGCGGCGGCCCGGCGCAACTCGTCTTCGGAGAGCGCGCCGAGTAGACCGTAGGCCTCGGACGAGCCCGGGCCGAGCACCCGCGCGAGGGCGATCCGCCACACGTGCACATCGCGGCCCGGGCGGAGCCGTTCCCCCAGCGCGCCCGAGGGCTGCTTCCACGCCGAGAACCACTGCGTGGTCATCGGCGCAGCTTCCGGTGGATCACGTCCAGCAGCGCCGGCCTGTGCTGCTCGAGATAGAAGTGCCCGCCCGGGTAGGTCACCATCGTCGAATCGGTGGCGAGTTCGAGCCACGCCGCCAGCTCGTCCAGATCGGCCCGCGGGTCGCGGTCGCCGCCGAACACGGTCAGCGGCACCGGCAACGGCTCCCCCGGGACATGCCGGTAGGTCTCGTTGACCGCCAGATCGGCCCGCATCAGCGGCAGGAACATCGCCAGCAGATCGCGCTCGCGGCGCAGGACGTCCGGCAGGCCGCCGAGGGCGTGCAGTTCGGCGGCGAGCCGCTCGTCGGGCAGCGACCGCAGCTGAAGCCGGGTATCGGGCAGCTGAGGGGCCGCCCGCCCTGACACGAACAGGTGCTTCGGCAGCGTGGCCCCGCGCTCGGCGAGCCTGCGGGTGAGCAGGTACGCGGTCAGGGCGCCGACACTGTGCCCGAAGAACGCGAAGTCACCGGTCAGCGCGTCCCCGAGGCCCTCGATCGCCGCCTCGACAAGGCTTTCGACGTCTTCGTGCGGCGTCTCGCGACCGCGTTCGGCACGGCCGGGTAGCTGGACCGGCAGGACGACCAGCTCGTCGCCCGCCGCAAGGACCCAGTCCCGGTAGACCGCCGCGCTCGCTCCGGCGTGCGGGAAACAGAACAGCCTGGTCACCCCGCCCGGCGGGAGCCCGCCGGGCAGCCAGGGACGTGCCGTGCTCGGAGCGGTCATCGCAGCTCCATCGTCAGATAGGGCGGCGGCGGCTGGATCGTGCTCAGGTCGGATTCCAGGACGAGCCGGTCGCCGTCCCGGGAGATCTCGGTGAAGCCCGCGAACGCGTAGGTCACGTACATGACCCGGTTGCGGCCCGTCTCGACGAAGTCCGCGCGCAGTTTCGCGCCGTCCTCCTTCGCCAGCCCCATGATGTGGTTGAGCAGGACCGTGCCGACCCCGCGCGACATCACGCGGCACGACATCAGCATCATCCGCAGATGCCAGGCGGGCGCGCCGCGTTCGGCCAGCGCCAGGCCGATCTTGCCGTAACCGCCGTACTTGTCGGAAAGCGACGCGACGAGCAGCACGTGGTCGGGTGAGGTGCGCAGCTCGTCCAGCTCGTCGTAGGAGTAGGTCCGGCCGGTCGAGTTGAGCTGGTTGGTGCGGACGGTCAGTTCCTCGGCCCGCTGCAGATCCTCCCGCTGGGCACGGGCGATCGTGAACTTCATGTCCAAAGTGGACAGGAACTCCTCGCTGGTGCCCTCGTGGTCCTGTTCGACCTGCTCCCGCACGGCGGCCGCGCGGTAGAGCTCGCGGCGCACCCGCGACTCGTCGGTGACGAACTTCGGCCGGAACTCCTCCGACGCCAGTGCCTCCCCCAGCTTCGCCACGTCGACGGTCTTGACCGAAGGCAGCGCGTGCGCGACCTCGGCCAGCTCGAACGGCTGGTCGTCGACGAACGCGATCGCGTCGAGACCGATGTTGAGCGCCTTCGCGATCCGTTCCACGGAACCGGATTTGGGGTTCCAGCTGATCTGCGGGTACAGGAAGTACTCGTCGAGCCCGGCCGCCTTCAGCCGCGCCATCGCCGCTTCGTGGTCGTTGCGGCTGGCCACCGAATGCAGGATGCCCAGCTCGTCCAGCCGCTTGATCTCCGTCACGACCTCCGGCCGTACGGTGACCTCGCCGTCCTCCAGCAGGGTGCCGTCCCACAGCGTGTTGTCCAGATCCCACACGACGCATTTGATGCGGCCGCGCTTCGGTTTCTCCAGTACCCCGGTCATCCCGGCACCTCCCGGTACGCCTCGTCCGCGATGGTCAGCTCCTGGATCTGGGTGCTGCCCTCGATGATTTCCATGACTTTCGCGTCGCGGTACAGCCGTGCCACCGGATAGTCCGGGCCGCAGCCGTTCGCGCCGTGGATCTGGACCGCGTCCGAAGCCGCCTTCGCCGCGGCCGTGGACGCGAAGTACTTGGCCACCCAGGTCGCCATGATGGTCGCCGGATCGCCCGCGTCCTTGAGCCGTCCGGCCTTCTCGCACAGCAGGCGCGCGGCGTCGCGCGCGGTGACCATCTCGCTGATCTTGGCGCGGATCTGCGGCAGATCGCGCAGCAGCCCGCCGCCCGCCGAACGCGCCGAGGTGTAGGCGGCCGACGCCGAGAGCGCCGCCCGTACGATCCCGACCGAACCGCACGCCACGCTGTAGCGCCCGAGGTCGAGCGCGCCGGTCATCACCGTGCCCGCGGCCCAGCCCGGCGGGCCGACCAGTGCGGACGGGTCGAGCCGGACGTCGTCGAACTCGATGGTCGCCAGCATGCTCGCCGTGGTGCCGAGCATGTGCCGGACCGGCGTCACCCGGACCCCCGGATGATCCGCGGGCACCAGGAACGCGCTCATCCCGGTGGCCGTGCCGGCGAACACCAGCAGCAGCCCGGCGACCTGGCCGCCGGTGATCCAGGTCTTGCGTCCCCGCAGTGTCCAGACGCCGTTCTCGGCGACGGCCACGGTGCCCGCGGCCGTCGAGTCGCTGCCGCTGAAATCCGGTTCGGTCAGGCAGAACGAGCCCAGTGTCGCGCCGTCGGACAGCGCGGGCAGCCAGCGCTCGCGCTGTTCGTCGTCGCCCCAGCGGTGTACCGTCGCGGTCACCATCGTGTGCACGGTGAGCAGGCTCCGCAGCGAAGAACAGCCGCGGCCCGTTTCTTCGTGCAGCCGCCCGAGGGTGACCATGTCCAGCCCGGCGCCGCCGGCTTCGACGGGGAGGAACGGGGCCCACAGTCCCAGCTCCCCCACTCGCCGCAGCACCTCTGGGGGGATGCGCTCGGCCCGGTCCCACGCGTCCGCGTGCGGGCCGACCTCCTCGTCGACGAAACGCCCGACCACCTCGACCGCCGGCGTTTCGGGCCGTGTCCTCGCCCTCACGTCGTTCTCCGTTCAGTGCGCGGCCGCGGCGGTGCGCCGCTCGACCAGCTCGGTCATCCGCGTGACGGTGCGGAAGTTGTCCAGCTTCAGTTCCTCGTTGGGGATCCGCGTGGCGAACGCCTTCTCGATGAACATGACCAGCTCCATCGCGAACAGGGAGTTCACGAAGCCCAGCGCGAAGATGTCCTGCTCGTCGGTGAACGACAGGCTGGGGAACTTCGCGCCGATGAAGCCGCGGATCTCGCCGCGGACGTCCTGCGACATGGTGGATGCCTTTCTCCTTGAAGGAAATGATCTTCCTGAGGGCTGAGTGGTGGTCGCGCCGAAGAAGGGGTTGCGAAAGCCACTTTCGCAACCTTCGACGTCGCCGAAGTGGCTTTCACAACACCGTCGTCCGGCTATCCCTGTTCGATCGGGCGACCATGTCGCGAAAGCCACTTTCGCGACGTCTGATGTCCCGAAAGTGGCTTTCGCGACGCGTTCGGCCGAACTGACCGGTCACCTCGAATCGTCACTCACGGCCGACGCATGTGCCGCCGTTCCGCGAAGGCCCCGGATCCGCCCGGACGCGCGAGGCTAACNTCGCGAAAGCCACTTTCGCGACGTCTGATGTCCCGAAAGTGGCTTTCGCGACACGTCCCCGCCTTCAGCCGCTGTAGTTGTAGAAACCCTTGCCGCTCTTGCGTCCGTGCAGCCCGGCCGCGGTCATCTGCTTGAGCAGCGGGCACGGCCGGTACTTGCTGTCGTTGAACTCGTCGTAGAGCACCTCGACGCTGTAGAGGATCGTGTCGACGCCGATGAGGTCGGCGGTCTCCAGCGGGCCCATCGGATGCCCGAAGCAGCCGCGGAACACCTCGTCGACCGTCTCCGCGTCCGCGACCCCTTCGTGCACCAGGAAAGCCGCCTCGTTGACGGTGAGCATCAGCACGCGGTTCGAGACGAACCCTGAGGCGTCGTTGACCGGGATCGGCTTCTTCCCCATCGAGAGCAGCAGCTCGCGCACGGTGTCCTTTGTGGACTCGCTGGTGTGGTAGCCGGGGATGAACTCGCACGACGGCTTCATCGGCACCGGGTTCATGAAGTGCACGCCCATCACCTTGTCCTGGCGCCGGGTGAGCGCGGCGACCTTGGTGATCGGGATGGCGGAGGTGTTGACGACGAACACGGTGTCGGCCTTGCAGGCCTCGTCGAGTTTCGGGTACAGGCGGGATTTGAGGTCCCAGTTCTCGGTGATGTTCTCGATCACCACCTCGGCCTCGGCGAGCAGCGCGAGCTCGGTGCCGAAGGTGATGCGGCCCAGCACCTCGGCCGCGTCGATCTCGGGGCCGCCGAGCATGCGGCTCATCCGGCATTCGAGTTCGATCCGGTCGCGGGCGTCGGCCAGTTTGCCCGGGTCGACGTCGATGAGCACGGCCTCGTGCCCGCTGGTGGCGAGGTTCTGCGCGACCCCGGTGCCCATCACACCGGCGCCGACGACTCCGACGAGGGTCATCGTTCCTCCTTGGCTGCGTTGCTCGTGGTCAGGTCCAGCACACCGTCGAGCCGGCCGTGGGCGGCCCACACGGCGTCGGCGCCGCCGGGGTGCTCTTCGGCGAACACGACGGTCGCGCCCAGTTCGGCGCCCAGCCGGGTGGCCAGGTCGCGGGCGGTGACGTCCAGTTCGCCTTCGATCAGGTAGACCGGGGTGTCGACGGACCGGGCGCCGAGCGCGACGTCGGCGACGGCCCGGGTCGGCTCGATCCAGTAGCGGTCGCGCTGGAACGGATAACCCGGCAACGTGGTCTTCCGCGGGTCGCGGCCGTCGTGATAGGCCCGCCAGTCGATGTCCGCCCCGGAAAGCCAGGCGCGGCCGAGCGCTTCGGTGAGCACGGCCGTGTCCTGGCGGGGGTCGGCCTCGCCGGGCAGGGTCGGAACCAGCAGCGGCCACGAGGTCTGCGGGAAATCGGGGTGACCGCGGAACATCGAGCCGAGCGACTGCCCGGCTCCCAGTTCCAGCAACACGGTATCCGGGGAAACACTGGCAAGATGCTCGATCATCGCGGCGAACCGGACGGGACGGCACATGTGCTCGGCCCAGTAGCCGGGATCCTTCAGCTGCTTGAGCGTGATCGGCGCGCCGGTGACGTTCGACAGGTAGGGCACTTCCGGCTCGCGCGGCGTGAGGTTCTTCCGCGCCCACGCGGTCAGTTCGGCCGCCGCCGGGCGCAAGGCCCGCGAGTGGAAGGCGTGCGTGGTGCGCAGCGGCCTGGCGGGGATACCGTGTCCGGCGAGTTCGGCGGCCAGCTTTTCGACACCGTCGCCCGCGCCGGACACGACGATCATCCGCGGCCCGTTCACCGCGGCGACGTCGACGCCGAACGCGGTCACGTCGCCCACCAGGGCGGTGAGTTCGGCGGCTCCCAGCGGGACCGCGGCCATCGCGCCTTCCGGCAGGTTCTCGATCAGCTTCGCCCGGGTGGCGACCAGCGCGGTGGCCTCTTCGAGGGTGAGGGCGCCCGCGAGGGTGGCGGCGGCGAACTCGCCGACGCTGTACCCGGCGAGCACGGACGGCTGGACTCCCCACGCGCGCAGGAGGCGGCCGAGGGCGTAGCCGAGGGTGAACACGGCGGGCTGGGTGACCGATGGGGCCGCGTCCTCGGTGTCGGTCGCGCGGCCCAGCAAACGGGCCAGGTCACCGCCGTCCGAACCGCGAGAGCCGTGCAGGCTCGCCGTCGGGTCGGTGCCGAGATGCTCGCGGAACAGTGCGGCGCATTCGTCGACGGCGGCCTTGAACTCCGGCTCGCTGTCGTAGAGCCCGCCTGCCATGCCGCGGTACTGCTCGCCGACCCCGGCGAGCAGGAAGCCGGCTTTCCGCGGCTTCGAGTCCGCTTCGGCCGTCACCGACGCGAACGCGTCAGCGATGTCGTTCTCGGAGGACACCACCGTCATCCGCCGGTGCTCGAACGCCTTACGCCCGTTGTGCAACGTGTAGGCGACGTCCGCCAGGTCCGTCCACTCAGGACTGGCCGCGGCCAGCCTGCCGGTCATCGCGTCCGCCGCCTCGGAGGTCCGTGCGGACCACACGAGCAGCTGATGCGGACGGGCGGACGGACGTTCCGGGCGGTCCTCCGGCGCTTCCTCCAGGACGACGTGGGCGTCGGTTCCGCCGAAGCCGTACGCGCTGACCCCGGCAAGTCGGGGCCGCTCACCGCGTGGCCAATCGCCCAGTTCGGTCTGCACGACGAGTTTGTCGCCGCTGTGGGCGAGCTGCGGGTTGGGCTTCTCGAAGTTGACCGCGGGCGGCAGCTTCTCGTGGTGCAGCGCCAGCGCGGCCTTGATCAGGCGGGCGACGCCGCCTGCCTGGTTGATGTGCCCCAGGTTCGCGTCGATCGAACCGAGCGTGACCCGCTCGACGCCGTCGACGTCGAAGATCTTCTGCAGCGCGGAGATCTCGGCGACGTCACCGAACGGAGTGCCCAAAGTGGACACTTCGATGTGGTCGATCTCGTCCGGCTCGACATCGGCGGCGGCCATCGCCTCGGCGACGACGGCGGCCTGGCCGGGCACGCCCGGCAGGTTGAACCCCTGCCGCGCGCGGTTGCCTTCGTGGTGGATGGCCCAGCCCCGGATCACCGCGTAGACGCGGTCGCCGTCGGCCAGCGCGTCCTCCAGCCGCCTCAGTACGACGACGCCGAGGCCGTTGCCGGGGACCTTGCCGTTGGCGCCCGCGTCGAGGATCCGGTTGATCCCGTCGGGCGCGAACCGGCTGCCCTCGCGATAGAGATAGCCCGGTTCCTGAGGCACGACAACGGAAACCGAACCGGACACGACCAGGTCGGACTCTCCGGTGAGCAGGCTGGAGCAGCCCTGCGCGACGGCGGCGAGCGCGGTCGAACTGCAGCTCTGCACGCTGACCGACGGGCCGGTCAGGTCGAGGGCGTACGACAGCCGGGACGCGAGCAGATCCTTCTCGTTCTGCAGGATCAGCTGGTCCGGGCCGACGGTCAGCGCGGTGACGTCGTTGGACAGCAGGTTCGACAGCAGGTACGTGCTCGGGGCGCCGCCGGCGAACACCCCGGCGAGGCCTTCGATCCGGTCCGGGTCGACCCCCGCGTCCTCCAGCGCGTGCCACGCGCATTCGAGGAACAGCCGGTGCTGCGGGTCGAGGAGTTCGGCGTCGGCGCGGCTGTAGCCGAAGAAGTCGGCGTCGAAGCGGTCGATGCCGGGCAGCAACCCGGCCGCGGGGACGAAGGCGGGATCGTCGGCGACTTCGGCGGGCACTCCCGCGGCCAGCAGTTCGGCGCGGGTCATCCGGGTGATGCCGTCGCGGCCGGCGCACAGATCGGCCCAGAACTTGCCGATGTCGGGCGCGCCGGGGAAGTTCCCGGCCATGCCGACGATCGCGATGTCGTCGCCGGTGTCCCGTTCTCGCGTGGTCATGGGATGGTTCACCTTCCGGTCCGGCTCGGGCGCTTGCGGAGCTTCGCGGTGCGGGCGCGGCGGCGCTCGCCGCGGGCGGAGACGTCTTCGGTGGGCTCGGCGGCCACCTGCGGCGCGCCGGGTTCGCCGAGGAGCGTGACGAACTCGGCGATGGTCGGTTTCTCGAACAGGCTCGCCGGGGCCAGTTCGACGCCGAACTCCTTGGCGACGCGGCCGATCAGCACCAGGCCGATCAGCGAAGTACCGCCGAGGTCGAAGAACGGGTCGTGCACGCCGACCTGCTCCAGGCCGAGGCAGTCGCACCAGGCGGCGGCGACGCGCTCTTCGGCCGGGGTGCGCGGGGCCACGTACGCGGTGCGCAGATCGGGCCGCGGATACCGCTCGCCGGTGGGGATCGCGGCGTCGGCGCCGACCAGCGCGTCGACCGAACCCATCCGGGCGAGCGCGGCCAGCACGTCGGCCAGCGGGAGCGGCAGCACGGTCACCAGCGATTCGCCGGAGACGATGATCCGCGAGAGCAGTTCAGTGCCTTCTTCCGCGCCGATCCCGAATTCCTCACGGAACTTGCGGGAGCCTTCCTGCGCTTCGGCGGAACCCGAGAGCCCGGACGCCGTCCAAGCGTCCAGCTGCCAGGGACCCCAGGCGACCGAGACGACCTGCTTCGCCGGACCGCGTCCGCCGGCCGAGGCCGAGGCGACCCCGTCGAGGAACGCGTTGGCGGCGGAGTAGTCGATCTCGCCGACGCCGACGGTGAGCGTCACCGTCGAGGAGTACAGGACCAGCAGGTCGACCGGTTCGACGCGCAGCGCCTCGGTCAGGGCGAGGGTGCCGTCGACCTTCGGCGCCAGCACCGCGGCCGCCTGTTCACGGGTCTTGTTCTGCAGCAGGCCACCGCCGGCGATCCCGGCCGCGTGCACCACGCCGTCGAGGTAGCCGAAGTAGCCGCGGACCTCCGCCAGCAGCGCCGCGGCCTCGCCGGGAGCGCTGACGTCGGCGCGCAGGGTCAGGACGTCGGCGCCGAGGGCGCGCAGATCCCGGACCGCCAGCAGCACTTCGCTCGTGCGGTCGTCCACGCCATGCTCCCGGATCCAGTCGTCCCAGGTTTCTTCCGGCGGCAGCTCGGACCGGCCTGCCAGCGCGAGGTTCACGCCCAGCGGCGCGAGCCGCCGGGCCAGCGCGAGGCCGAGGACACCGAGCCCGCCGGTGATCAGGTAGGTCCCGCCGGGCTTCCAGGCCAGCGAGTCGTCGACCTCGGGAAGCTCGACGACGTCGAAACCGCGCAACCAGCGGAGTCCGCCTCGCCAGGCGGCGACCGCTACTCCATCGACGGTGTCCACTGTGGACGCCGCCAGGAGATCGAGCTCGTGGAGAGCCTGAGCGACCTTGTCCCCGGTGCGGTCGAAGTCCACGTACTGCGCGTGGACCAGCGGGTACTCGGCGGCGATCGCGTCGGCCGTGGCGGCGATGGTCGGGGCGAAGGCGTCGGTGGCGTCGCCGCCGAGGACGTCGAAACCGTTGCGTCCCAACGCGAGCAGGTCGACACGGCGGCCGGCGCATTCGGCGCCGATGGCCTTGCCGAGCTCCAGGAGACTGTAGAAGCCGGATTCGAGGTCACTGGTGGTGAGCCCGTGGGCGTGCACGATCCACAGCGGACCGTCGCCGGCGAGCACTTGGCGATCCACGGCGGACGCGACCGTGACGCGGTGACCGGCGGCTTCCGCGGCGGCCGCGAAATCGTCGGCGAACTCACCCGGTTCGGCGAACAGGACGAGGTCGCCCGGCGTCGCGGGTACACGGCGGGTGGTGTCCCGGTGCCATGTCGGAATGTGCGCGGCCAGCCCGGCGCGGACCGGTGTCTCCGGTTCGGTGGCGGACATCTGGTTGAGCGACCAGCCCGAGCCGCGCGAGGCGACCTCCGGCCAGTAGCGGGTGCGCTGGAAGCGGTACCCGGGCAGCGTGACGAACCGGCGGTCCGGTCCGGCGCCGTCCGCCCAGCCGATCTCGACGCCGTGCTCCCACAGCGCGCCGAGCGCGGTCAGCCAGGCACGCCGTCCGGCACCGGCCACCGGCTCCGGCAACAGCGAGACCACCGGCGTCTGTGGCAGGTAGCGTCCGGCCGCCTCGGCGCCGTCGTCACCGAGACCCGCCTCGACGAGGACTCCGGCGTACTTCGCCAAGGCCAGCAGGCCGTCTTCGAAGCGGTCGTCGGCGATCCGCCAGTGCGCCGGGTCCGCGGCCTCGGCGGCGGTGAGCACCGTGCCGGTACGGGGCGAGATCACCGGCACCGCCGGGGTTCCCGCCCGCGGCACCGGTCCGCCGAGCGCGAGTTCGAGGCCTTCGGCGAGGCCGAACAGCCCGGCCGCGACGGCGGCGACACATTCGCCGGTGCCGCGTCCGAGCACCACGGCCGGTTCGAGACCCCAGGCGGTCAGCAGCCGGCAGAACGCGTACTCGACGGCGAAGACCACGGCTCGCTCGTCGGCCTCGGCCGTGCCGTAGAGCGCGCCGAGGAGGTCGGCCCGGCCGTCCAGCAGGGCGGCGCATTCGTCGATCGCGGCACGGAAAGCGAGTTCCGTGCGGTACAGCTCGTCGGTCGTGCCCGGCCAGCCGTGGCGGGTGCCGGGCAGCAGGAGACCGAAGCGCCGTTTGTCGGTGACGGCCGAGCCGCCGGTGACCGCGCGCAGCGCCGTGACGGCGTCGGCGTGATCGCGCGCCAGCACCGCCTTGCGCACCGAGAGCGCGCTGCGTCCGGCTTGGGTGGTGAAGGCGACGTCGGCGAGTTCGAGGTCTTCGGTCAGGTGGTCGGCCAAGGCTTCGGCGTTCGCGCGCAGCCCGGCTTCGCTCTGCCCGGACACCGTGAGCAGTTGCCATTCCGGACCCGGCGCGGGCATCGGAGCGGGCGCCGCCTGGTCGAGGACGAAGTGGACGTTGGAACCGGACCAGCCGAACGAGCTGACGCCCGCGCGCAGCACCCCGTCGGCGTTGGCCGGGAAGGGACGCGCCTCGGGGACCGGGCGGACCGGGCCGTCCACGGTGACGACCGAGTTCGGCGTGTTCAGGTGCAGGTTGCCCGGCATGGTGCCGTGTTCCAGCGACAGCACGGTCTTGATCAGCCCGGCCATCCCCGACGCGGCGAGCGTGTGGCCGACGTTCGTCTTGACGGCGCCGACGTAGAGCGGCTCGGGCGCGTTCCGTTCGCCGAAGATCTCGCCGAGCGCGGTGAACTCGATCGCGTCGCCCAGTTGCGTGCCGGAGCCGTGCGCCTCGACGTAGCCCACCTCGTCGGGCATGACCCCGGCGTCGGCGAGCGCCGCGCGGATGACCGCGTTCTGCGCCGCGCGGTTGGGTGCGGTGAGCCCGTTGCTGCGGCCGTCCTGGTTGGTCGCGGTGCCGCGGATGACCGCGCGCGTCCGTCCGCCCCGGCCGACCTCGCCCGCCCGGCGGAGCACCACGACGCCGCCGCCCTCGCCGATGACGTAGCCGTCCGCGCTCTCGTCGAAGGTCTTGGTGCGGCCGTCGGCGGCCAGCATGCTCATCTTGCAGGACTGGATGAACACGTCCGGGTTGATCATCGCCGAGGCCGCGCCGACGATCGCGATGTCGCATTCGCCGCGGCGGAGGCTCTGCACGGCGAGGTGCGCCGCGCTCAGAGCCGACGAGCACGCGGTGTCCACGGTCAGGCAGGGCCCACGCAAATCGAGTAGATGCGCGATCCGGCCGGCGGCGGCGGAAAGCGAGCTGCCGAGGCCGAAGTAGGGGTCGTCGGCCGCGTCCATGCCGTCGGCTTCGAGCTGCCGCATGCTGTACTGCATGGTGTCGATCAGCCCGGCGAACACGCCCGTGCGGCTGCCGCGCAGTTCGTCGGCGGTGAGCCCGGCGTCCTCGATGCCTTCCCACACCAGCTCCATGAGCAGGCGGAAGGTCGGGTCGAGCCGCCGCGCCTCCTGCGGTGACAGGCCGAAGAACGCCGCGTCCCAGCCCGCGATGTCGTCGACGAACGCTCCCTGCTGCGTGTACGCCTTGCCCGGCGCGGTGCGGTCGGGGTCGTAGTAGTCGGCCGCGGTCCAGCGGTCCGGCGGCACCTCGCGGATCAGATCCTTGCCCTGGACCAGGTTCTCCCAGAACTTCTCCGGGGTGTCGCTGCCACCGGCGAAGCGGCAGGACAGACCGACGACGGCGACGTCCTGTCCGGCGGCGGCCGGTCCGGTGACGACGGTCCGCGTCTCCTGGGCCACGGGGGTGAGCGCGGCCAGCAGATGCGCGGCGAGCGCGGCCGGGGTGGCGTGGTCGAAGACCATCGTCGGCGGCAGCGCCAGCCCGGTCTCGGTGTTGATGCGGCCGCGCAATTCGATGGCGGTGAGCGAATCGATGCCCAGTTTCGTGAACTGCTGTCCCGCCGGGACACCGTCGGTGTGCCCGAGGACGGCGGCGGTGTGGGTCAGGACCAGTTCGGTGAGCACGCGTTCGCGTTCGGCCTCGGGCAGGCCGGCGAGCCGGTTTCGCCACGCGTCGGCGGCTTCGGCGCCTTCCTCGGCGCGGGCGGCTTCGGCCTCGGCGATGGCGACGACCTCGGGCAGGCCGGCGAGCAGCGGGCTCGGCCGCAGCGCGGCGAACGGCGGCGCGAACTTCTCCCAGGTCAGTTCGGCGACGGTCAGCGCGGTCTCGTCCCGGTCGAGTGCCTGGCCGAGCGCGACCAGGCCGGTCTCCGGTGCCATGGCCGGGACGCCGAGACCACTGAGCAGTTCGTCGAGGTCCGCGCCGACGCCCATGCCGACCTCGCCCCAGCGGCCCCACGCGATCGACGTCGCGGGGAGCCCGTTCGCCCGTCGGCGTTGCGCGACCGCTTCGAGGTGCGCGTTCGCGGCACCGTAAGCACTTTGGACCGCGTTGCCGATGGAGGCGGCGATCGAGGAGAACAGGACGAAGGCGTCGAGGTCGAGTCCCTCGGTCAGCTCTTCGAGGTTGCGGGTCCCGGCGACCTTCGGGCGGAGGACGTCGGCGTAGCGCGTGCGGTCCATCGACTCGATGAGACCGAGTTCGAGCACGCCGGCGAGGTGGAAGACCGCGCGGAGATCGTCGCGAATGGGCTCGATGACGGCGGCGAGGGCGCCGCGGTCGGCGACGTCGCACGCGACGATGGTGACGCGCTCCCCGGCCAGTCCGGCGGCGCCGGGAGCGTCTTCTCCTTGGCGGGAAACGAGAACGACGTGTTCGGCGCCGTGCTCGACCAGCCACCGGGTGACGATCCCGCCGAGTCCGCCGGTCCCGCCGGTGACGAGCACGGTGCCGCGCGCCTGCCAAGACCGTTTGGGCGCAGTGGGTTCGGCGTGGGCGAGCCGCCTGCCGAACGCGCCGGTCGCCCGGACGGCGACCTGGTCCTCACCGCGAGGACCGGTGAGGACGCCGCGCAGGAGTGAAACGATCCGCTCCCCCGGTTCGGCCGGGACGTCGACGAGGCCGCCCCACGCCTGCGGGTTCTCCAGCGCGGCGGCCCGGCCGAAACCCCACAGCTGGGCCTGGGCTGGCGAATCCGGCGCGTCGTGGGCGCCGGTCGAGACCGCGCCGCGGGTGAGCGTCCACAGTGGACCTTGCGGATCGCGGGCGGCCAGCTCCCGTACCAGGGTCATCGTGGCTTCGGCGCCGAACGAGAGCCCGTCCTTCTCGGTCTCGTCGAGGGCCAGCAGGGACAGGATGCCGTCGAAGGTCTCGTCGGGCAGTTCCACCCGATCGGGCTGCTCGACGACGAGCCGCCGCACCTCGGCACCGGACAGGACTTCGGCGGCGGTCTCGATCCACGGGTGTTGCTGTGCCGAGGTGACGAGCAGCCAGCGTCCGGTGGCCGTGGTCGTCGCGGGGATGAAGGGCTGCCAGCGAACGTGGTAGGCCAGCGAAGCCGCTTCGGCCGACAGCGATCGGGCACGGCGGTAGCGCGAGAGCGCGGGCAGGACCGTGCCGAGCGGCGCTTCGACGTCGGACAGCTTCAGCTCGGCGGCGAACTCGCCGACGTCACCCGCTTCGACGACCGACCAGAACCGGCTGTCTTCGGTGGAGACCACGCCCACGCCAGGGTCTTCCAGCCAGAAACGCTTGCGCTGGAAGGGATAGGTCGGCAGGGTGACGATCCGCGCGCCGCTGCCGCCGAGGTAGGCGGCCCAGTCGACGCGGGCGCCGTGGGCGTGGAGCTGCCCCAGCGCGGTGACGAGCGTGGCGGCCTGGTCGCGGTCCTTGCGCTGAGCCGCGGCGAAAACGGCCCCTTCCGGCAGGACCGAACGGCCCATCGGCGTGAGCGCGGCGTCCGGGCCGAGTTCGAGGAAGGTCGTGACCCCTTGGCCGTGCAGGGTTTCCACCGCGTCGGCGAACCGGACGGTGCCGCGGACGTGGTCGGCCCAGTACGCCGGATCCGTGAGCCGGTCGGCGATCTCCCCGGTCAGGGTCGAGACGACGGGAATCGTGGGCTGGTGGAAGGTCAGGGTCCGCGCGACGTCCGTGAAGCCGGCGAGCATCGGCTCCATCAGCGCCGAGTGGAAGGCGTGGGACACCGAAAGCCGGGTCGTGCGGCGGCCCGGGAAGCGTTCCGCGACAGCGATCGTCGCCGCCTCGGTGCCGGACAGGACGACGGCACGGGGGCCGTTGACCGCCGCGAGGGCGACCTCGGCCGAGAGGTACGGGCGGACCTCGTCTTCGGTCGCCTCCAGCGCGATCATCGCGCCGCCCTCGGGCAGTGCCTGCATGAGACGGCCGCGAGCGGCGACCAGACGGGCGGCGTCCTCCAGCGAGAGCACCCCGGCGACGTGGGCGGCCGCGATCTCGCCGACCGAGTGCCCGGCGACGAAGTCGGGGGCGACCCCCCAGGAGGCGACGAGCCGGAAGAGAGCGACCTCGAACGCGAACAGGGCGGGCTGGGCGAACTCGGTGCGGTCCAGACGCGCGGCGTCGGTACCGAAAACGACGTCCCGGACGCCGGGAAGGTGTGCGCAGGCTTCGTCGAAGGCCTCGGCGAACACCGGGAAGCATTCGTGGAGGCGGCGGCCCATGCCGAGCCGCTGTGCGCCTTGGCCGGTGAACAGCACGGCCAGCCGTCCGGCGGTGTCGCTGCCGGTGACCGTGCCCGCTTCGCCGCCCGCGAGAGCGCGGAGACCGGCGGCCAGTTCGGTGCGGTCGGCCCCGGTGACGACCGCTCGGTGCTCCATGTCGGCGCGGGTGGTGGCCAGCGAGAGCGCGACGTCGACCGGTTCGGCACCGGATTCGTCCACAGTGGACAACAGAGCGGCCGCCTGCGCGCGGACGGTGGCGGGCGAGGCGCCGGACAGCACGTACGGGACCACCGGCGGCGCCACGATCTCGCGCTCCCCGAGGGGTTCTTCGGCAGGCTGCTCCAGGATGACGTGCGCGTTGGTACCGCTGATGCCGAACGACGAAACCCCGGCGCGGCGCGGCCGGTCCGTCGCGGTCCACGGGCGGGCCTTGTCGAGCAGCTCCACCGAGCCGGCGGACCAGTCCACGTGCGGGGACGGCGCGTCGACATGCAGGGTCGCGGGCAGCGTGGCGTGGCGCATCGCCTCGACCAGCTTCACGATCCCGGCGAGACCGGCGGCGGCCTGGGTGTGGCCGATGTTGGACTTCACCGAGCCCAGCCACAACGGCGTTTCCCGATCGCGACCGTAGGTGGCCAGCAGCGCCTGTGCCTCGATCGGGTCGCCCAGCGCGGTCCCGGTGCCGTGCGCCTCGACGACGTCCACAGTGGACGCTTCGATCCCGGCGTTCGCCAGCGCGGCGCGGATCACGCGTTGCTGCGACGGGCCGTTCGGGGCGGTCAGGCCGCTGGAAGCGCCGTCGGAGTTGACCGCGCTGCCGCGGACGAGTGCGAGGATGGGGTGCCCGTTGCGGCGGGCGTCGGAAAGCCGCTCCAGCACCAGCATCCCGGCGCCCTCGGCCCAGTTGGTGCCGTCTGCGGCGGCCGCGAACGGCTTGCAGCGGCCGTCCGGCGCGAGCCCCCGCTGCCGCGAGAACTCGACGAACGCGCCCGGCGTCGCCATCACCGTGACCCCACCGGCCAGCGCCAGCGTGCACTCCCCCGACCGCAGCGCGCGGGCCGCGAGGTGGACCGCGACCAGCGAAGACGAGCACGCCGTGTCGATCGACACCGACGGCCCTTCGAGGCCGAGTGCGTAGGAGACGCGGCCTGACACGACGCTGCCGGAGGTGCCGATGCCGAGGTAGCCCTCGTGTTCTTCCGGTAGCGCGGTCAGCCGTGACGCGTAGTCGGTGAATCCGACCCCGGCGAACACCCCGGTGGCGCTGCCCTTGAGCGAAAGCGGGTCGATCCCGGCCCGCTCGACGGCTTCCCACGCCGTCTCCAGCAGCAACCGCTGCTGCGGATCGGTCGCTTCGGCCTCCCGCGGCGAGATGCCGAACAGCTCGTTGTCGAATTCCGCGGCGTCGTGCAGGAATCCGCCCTCGCGGACGTAGCTGGTGCCGGGCACGGACGGGTCGAGGTCGTGGATCGCGTCGGTGTCCCAGCCGCGGTCGGCCGGGAACGGCGAAATCGCGTCGCCACCGCCGTCGACCAGCTCCCACAGTTGTTCCGGGGTGCGGACACCGCCGGGGAACCGGCAGCTCATCGCGACGATGGCGATGGGCTCGGTCTCCTTCTCCCGCGCGTCCGCCAGCTCGCGGCGGCTCTCCCGCAGGTCGGCCGCCATCCGCTTGAGGTAGTCGACGTACTGCTCTTCCGAAGGCATGTCACGGCTCCTCAATTTCTGTAGTGAACCCGCGACCGCGATCGACGTCGGCAGGGCGATGCCTGGTCGTCCACGTCACGAGCAGGGGAAAGGCGCCCTGCCACCGCGATAGCGGGGCCTGCGGCCGATGCGGGTTCACGCGTCTGGTCACCTTTCCGAGAGATGTGTCAGCTCCGCCGGCTGGCTCCTGAATGGATGAGGGTCAGCGCGGGCCGAATTCGTCGTCGATCAGCGCGAGGAGGTCGTCCGGCGAAGCGGCGTCGAGATCGGCGTGCGCGGGTTTCTTCGCCGCCCAGGCCGACAGCAGCCGCTTCAGCCGACCGTCGATCTCCGGGTCGCCGGGGTCGGCCCCGTCGAGCAAGGCTTCGAGCCGGGTGATCTGTTCGGTCACCGCGTCGGCCGCGCCGGTCTCGGGGGCGAGTTCGGTCTGGAGGTACTTCGCCAGCGCGTCGGGCGCCGGGTAGTCGAAGACGACCGTCGCAGGCAGGGTGAGGCCGGTCGCGGCGGCCAGCGCGGTCCGGAACTCGACCGCGGTGAGCGAGTCGAAACCCAGGTCGAGGAAGCCACGGCCGGGGGCGATCGCGGCCGCCCCGGCGTGCCCGAGCACGGCCGCGGCTTGTCCGCGCACCAGGTCGAGCAACGCGCGTTCCTGCTCCGCTTCGGCCAGCCCGGCGAGTTTGACGCGCAGCGCTCCGGCGTCGGCGGCCGCGGCGGTGCGCCGGACCGCGGGCACCAGGTCGCGCAGGACCGGCGGGAGTTGCCCGGCCGCGGCGGCGTCGGCGAGGCCGGCCTTGTCGAGCTTCACCGGGACCGACGCGGCCACGTCCGCGGCCAGCGCGGCGTCGAACAACGCCAGCCCTTCGTCGATGCCCAGCGCGGGGAAACCGTTGCGGCTCAGGCGTTGCCCGGCCTGAGTACCGAGGGCGCCGCCCATGCCGTCCGCCCAGCGGCCCCAGGCCAGCGAGCGGGCGGGCAGGCCGAGCGCCCGGCGGTGCACGGCGAGACCGTCGAGGAAGGCGTTGGCGGCGGCGTAGTTGCCCTGCCCCGCGTTCCCGAAGACCCCTGCGGCCGAGGAGAACAGGACGAACGCCGCGAGTTCGTGCCCCTTGGTCAGCTCGTGGAGGTGCCAAGCGGCGGCGGCCTTGGGACCGAACACGGTGGCGAGCCGATCCGGGGTGAGCGCGCCGACGAGACCGTCGTCGAGGACACCCGCCGCGTGCACGATGCCGGTCAGCCGCGGGATCCCGGCCAGGAGGCGTTCGACGGCGGCGCGGTCGGCGACGTCGCACGCTTCGACGCGGACGTTCGCGCCGAGTGCCTCCAGTTCGCCGGCCAGCTCGGCCGCGCCCGGGGCATCCGGTCCGCGGCGGCTGGTGAGCACCAGTTCCGTGACGCCGTGCGCCCGCACCAGGTGCCGCGCGAGGTGGGCGCCGAGCCCACCGGTGCCGCCGGTGACGAGCACCGCTCCCCCGGCCAACGCAGGGGTCTCCGTGGTGCGAGCCCGCGCCAGTGTGAGCTTCGGCGCGTAAAGCTTGCCTTCTCGCACCAACAGTTGGTCTTCGCCGGTGGCCAGCGCCTTGCCGAGGAGCGTGGTGTCACCGTCTCCGTCGACGAGGACGAAGCGGCCCGGGTGCTCCGACTGCGCCGCGCGCACCAGCCCCCAGACCGCGGCGGCTGCCGGATCCGCACCGTCCTCTTCGGACAGTGCCACGGCGCCGGCGGTCAGGACGACCAGCCGGGTGCCGGTGTACGCCGGGTTCTGGAGCGCGGCGAGCACGGTCGCCGTGGCCGATCGTGCCGCGTCGGCCACGTCACCGGCCGGTTCGGCGAGTTCCAGTACCACCGCGTCGGGCAGCTCGGCGCCGACGTCTTCGAGAGGAGCCCAGGACACTTCGGCGTCACCCGCCGGGACCGGCGACCAGACGATCCGGTGCAGCGACTCGCTCGGTGCGGTCACCACGGCCGGGCGCTCCCCGAAGGTCACCTCGGCCGACAGCACCGGAGCGCCCGCGAGATCGAAGATCGCCAGCTCCCCCGCCGGGTTCAGATGCGCCCGGACGGTGGTGGCGCCGGTGGCGTGCAGGGTCACGTTCCGCCAGGCGACCGGCCAGCCGTGTCCGGCCAGGACCGGGTCGAGCAGGCTCGGATGCAGGCCGTACAGCTGCGCGGAGTCGTCCGGCAGGGTCAGCTCGGTCAGCGGCCCGTCCGGGACCGGCGGCGCCTGGGCCGGGGTGGTGACCAGGAATCCGGTTCCGTGCCGCTGCCAGCCCTGTCCCGCGCGGGTGTGGATCGAGACCGGGCGGCGGCCGTCGCTCTCGGCACCGACGGCGACCTGGACCTCGCGGTCCCCGGTCAGCGGTGCCTCGACCGCGAATTCGGCCAGTGTGCCCGCGCCTGCCTCGTCGCCGGCGCGGATCGCCAGCTCCACCAGCAGCGTGTCCGAAGGGTCGGCGGGCAGGACGCCGGTGCACAGGACCGAACCGTCGTCCGCCGACGTCACGGCGTTGGCCAGCACCGGATGGCGCAGGCCGCCGGCGACCCGCGCCACGGCGGGTTCGCGCAGCCAGTACCGCTCGTGCTGGAAGGCGTAGGTCGGCAGGTCGACGACACGCGGTTTCGCGGGGGCGAAGAACGCGGCCCAGTCGACGTCGATCCCGCGGACGTGCAGCCGGGCCAGCGCGGTGACCGCCGTCGCCGTCTCGTCCTTGTCGTCGCGCAGGGCGGGGATCGCCTCGCCGGATCCCGCGGCCAGCGCCGAAAGCACCGCCGCCGGGCCGATTTCGAGGTAGGTGGTCACGTTCTCGGCCGACAGCGCGGTCAGCGCGTCGGCGAACCGGACCGGCTCCCGCACGTGCCGCACCCAATACGCCGGGTCGGTCAGCTCGGTGGCGACGGCGCCGGTGACGGCCGACACGACCGGGATCGACGGCTCGGCGTAGGTCAGGCTCCGCGCGACTTCCGCGAAGTCGTCGAGCATCGGGTCCATGAGCGGCGAGTGGAAGGCGTGGGAGACGTCGAGCCGCTTCACCTTGCGGCCACGTGCTTCCAGCGCCGACGCGGCCGCCAGCACCGGCCCCTCCGCACCCGAGAGCACGACGGCGTCCGAGCCGTTCACCGCCGCGACGGCCACGCCGAATTCGGCGACCTCGGCCTCGGTGGCCTGCACGGCGACCATCGCGCCGCCTTCGGGCAGCGCCTCCATCAGCCTGCCTCGCGCTTCGATCAGTTTCGCCGCGTCTTCCAGCGAGAACACGCCCGCGACGTGCGCGGCGGCGATCTCGCCGATCGAATGCCCGGCGACGAAGGCCGGGCGCACGCCCCATGATTCGAAGAGCCGGTGGAGCGCGACCTCCAGGGCGAAGATCGCGGGCTGGGCGGTCCCGGTCCGGCTCAAGTCGCCGTCGAGCGGGAGCAGCGCGGCGATCTCGTCGTAGGCCTTGGCGAAGGCGGGGAAGGCTTCGTAGAGCCCCTGACCCATGCCTTCGCGTTGAGAACCCTGTCCGGTGAACAGGAAGGCCAGGCGGCCGGACGCGGGTTCGCCCGAAGCCAGCGTCCGCACGCCCGCGCCGGGCTCGCCGACGACGACCGCGCGGTGCTGGTGGTGGGTGCGAGTGGTGGCGAGCGAGTAACCGGTGTCGACATTCAAGTCCACTGTGGACAATCGGGAAGTCTGCGCGGCCAGTGCCTCCGGCGTGCGTCCGGAGACCACCAGCGGTACCAGGGGCAGCGTTCCCGAAGGCTCGGGCTCGGGTTCGGCCGGGGCCTGTTCGAGGACGACGTGGGCGTTGGTGCCGCTGATACCGAACGACGACACCCCGGCGCGGCGCGGGCCGCCGGTCTCGGGCCACGGCGTCCGCTCGGTGAGCAGCGAGATGTCGCCCGCCGTCCAATCGACGTGGGGCGTCGGCTCGTCCACGTGCAGGCTCGCCGGGACGATCCCGTGGTTCATCGCCTCGACCATCTTGATGATCCCGGCGACCCCGGCGGCGGCCTGCGTGTGGCCGATGTTCGACTTGACCGAACCGAGCAGCAGCGGCCGCTCACGGCCCTGGCCGTAGGTCGCGAGCAGGGCCTGTGCCTCGATCGGGTCGCCGAGCGGCGTGCCGGTGCCGTGCGCCTCGACGACGTCCACAGTGGACGCTTCGACCCCGGCGTTCGCCAGCGCCGAGCGGATCACGCGCTGCTGCGAAGGTCCGTTCGGGGCGGTGAGCCCGTTGGACGCGCCGTCCTGGTTGACCGCGGAGCCCTTGACGACCGCGAGGACGCGGTGCCCGTTGCGGCGGGCGTCGGAAAGTCGTTCCAGCACCAGGATCCCGACGCCTTCTGCCCAGTTGGTGCCGTCGGCGGCCCCGGCGAACGGTTTGCAGCGGCCGTCGGGGGCCAGCCCGCGCTGCCGCGAGAACTCGACGAACATGTCGGGCGAGGCCATCACGTTGACGCCGCCCGCCAGCGCCAGCGTGCACTCCCCCGACCGCAGCGACTGCGCGGCCAGGTGCACGGCGACCAGCGAAGACGAGCAAGCGGTGTCGACGGAGACGGCCGGGCCTTCCAGTCCCAGCGAGTAGGCGACGCGGCCGGAGACGACACTGCTGAAGGACGCGGTGCCGAGGAATCCCTCGACCTGCTCGGGAATCGCGCTCAGCCGCGAGATGTAGTCGTTGGACAGGGCACCCGCGAAGACACCGGTGCTGGTGCCGCGCAGGGACGCCGGATCGATCCCCGCCCGCTCCAGCGCCTCCCACGCGGTCTCGAGCACCTGGCGCTGCTGCGGGTCGATGGCCAGCGCCTCGCGCGGCGAGATCCCGAAGAACTCGGCGTCGAAATCGCCCGCGTTGTAGAGGAAGGCGCCTTCGGACGCGTAGGTCGTGCCGCGGTGATCGGGGTCCGGATGGAACAGCGAGTCCAGGGGCCAGTCGCGGTCGGCCGGGAAGTCCCCGACGCCGTCGCGGCCCTCGGCTACCAGCTGCCAGAGCTCGGCGGGTGACGTGACCTCGCCCGGGTACCGGCAGCCCATGCCGACGATGACGACCGGATCGTCGTGGATACCGGCCCCGGTCGTGGCGGGGGTGACCGCGACCGGGGCCGGCGTCTCGTCCCCGACGAGTTCGCCGCGCAGGAAGATCTTCAGCGCGTCGGGCGTCGGGTGGTCGAAGACGAGCGTCGCGGGCAGCCGGAGACCGGTGGCGGCGCCGAGACGGTTGCGCAGTTCGACCGCGGTGAGCGAGTCGAAGCCGATTTCGTTGAACGCGCGGGTCGCGGCGATCCCGGCCGCGTCGGCGTGCCCGAGGACCAGCGCGACCTCGCGGCGCACCAGGTCCAGCAGCAGTTCGTCCCGGTCCGGCGCGGGCAGCCCGGCGAGTTCGCGCCGCAGTTCGCCCGCCTGCTCGGCGGTGGCGGTCTTGGCCTTGGCCCGGCCGGAACCGCCGACGAGCGCACGGATCAGCGGGGAGATCGGGGCGTCGCTGCCGCGCACGGTCGCGCGGTCGAATTTGAGGCCGAGCAGGACGGCGTGGTCGAGGCCGACCGCGCGGTCGAACATCGCCAGGCCCTCTTCGGGGTCGATCGGCGGGAAACCGCTGCGGCGCATACGTTCTTCGCCCGCGTCGCCGAGCTCGCCCTTCATGCCGCCGGACCACAGGCCCCACGCGACGGACTGCGCGGCCAGGCCTTCGGCGCGACGGCGGGTGGCGAGGCCGTCGAGGAAGGCGTTGGCGGCGGCGTAGTTGCCCTGACCCGGATTGCCGAGCACACCCGCGGCGGAGGAGAACTGGACGAACCAGCGCAGTGGGAGATCCGCGGTCAGCTCGTGCAGATGCCAGGCGGCGTCGGCCTTCGGGGCGAGGACGCGGTCGAGACGTTCGGGGTTCAGCGCGTCGATCGGGGCGTCGTCGAGGACGCCGGCCGCGTGGACCACGGCGGTGAGCGGATGCTCGGCCGGGATCGAAGCGAGCAGTGCGGCGACGGCGTCGCGGTCCGCGCTGTCGCACGCGGCGATGGTGACGGTCGCGCCCAGCGCGGTCAGCTCTTCGGACAGCTCGGTCGCGCCGGGGGCGTCCGGGCCGCGGCGGCTGGTCAGGAGCAGATGCCGGACGCCGTACTCGGCGATGAGGTGCTTGGCGAGCAGGGCGCCGAGGCCGCCGGTGCCGCCGGTGATCAGGACGGTGCCGCCGGGCTCCGGCCCGCGCGGGATGGTGAGCACGACCTTGCCGATGTGCTTGGCCTGGCTGAGCAACCGGAACGCCTCCGGCGCCCGGCGGACGTCCCAGACGTGACGCGGCAACGGCTTCAGCACACCGCTCGCGAACAGCTCGAGCACTTCGGCCCACATACGGGAGAACTGCTCAGGACCGGCTTCGATGAGGTCGTAGGGCCGGTAGAGCACACCGGGGTGCCGCGCGGCGACCTCGCCGGGGTCGCGCAGTCCGGCTTTGCCCATCTCCAGGAACCGGCCGCCGCGCGGCAGCAGCCGCAGGGAGGCGTCGACGAAGTCACCGGTGAGCGCGTCGAGGACGACGTCGACGCCGCGGCCTTCGCTGGTGGTGAGGAAGTGCTGTTCGAAGTCGAGGGTGCGGGAGTTGGCGACGTGGCCGTCGTCCAGCCCGGCTTCGCGCAGCACGTGCTGTTTGGCGGGGCTGGCGGTGCTGTAGACCTCGGCGCCGAGATGCCGGGCGATCTGGATCGCCGCCATGCCGACGCCGCCGGCGCCCGCGTGGATCAGGACGGACTCCCCCGCCTGCAACCCGGCGAGTTCCTTGAGGCCGAAGTAGGCGGTGAGGAACACCAGCGGCACGGACGCGGCTTCCTCGTCGGTCCAGTTCTCGGGGATGCGGGCGCACATCGAGCGCTGCGCGGTGGTGATGGAGCCGATGCCGCCGATGGCGACGCCCATCACGCGGTCGCCGGGGACGAGATCGTCCACTTCGGACCCGGTTTCCAGGACCACACCGGCGATCTCGTTGCCCAGCGGCCCTGGCTCGCCTTCGAACATGCCGAGGACGTTGAGCGCGTCGCGGAAGTTGAGGCCCGCGGCGGCGACGGCGACCCGGATGTGCCCGGGCGCCAACGGTTCCAGGGCTTGGGGGCAGGGTTCGAGCCGCAGTTCCTCCAGCGTTCCGCGGGCGGCCATGCCGAGGCGCCACGCGGGTTCGGCGGGCGGGCTGAGCTCGTCGGCACCGGGCACGGGGCCGAGCCGGAGCGCGGCGAACTCGCCGTCGCGCAAGGTCAGCTGGGGTTCGCCGGTCGCCAGCGCGGCGGCGAGTTCCGTTTCGGTCAGGTCGCCGGTCTCGGTGTCGACGAGGACGACCCGGCCGGGGAGTTCGCTTTGCGCCGAGCGGCCGAGGCCCCAGACCGCGGCGGCGGCCGGGTCGACGCGGCCCGGGCCGATGGCGGCGCAGGTGACGAGGACGAGTTTCGCGTCGGCGAAGCGGTCTTCGGTGGAGAACTGCTGCAGGACGGCGAGGACCTCACGGGTGGCGATGCGGGCGCCCGCCGGGTCGGTGAACACCGGGAGCACGACCACCGGCGGCACGGCTCCACCGCCGACCCGCCCGTGATAGGCCCACTCGACCGGTGACGGCTCGGCCGGGGTGGGCACCGGCGTCCAGTCGAGACGGAACAGCGAGTCGAGACCGGGGGCCGTGGCGGTGACGGGGGCGAGTTCGCGCAGGGTCAGGGAGCCGATGGTGACGACCGGTGCCCCCGTGCCGTCGGCGGCGCGCAGGGTGACGGCGCCGGACGGTCCCGGCGTGAGCTTCAGCCGCAGCGCGGACGCGCCGGTGGCGTGCAGCGTGACGTCCTGCCAGTGGAACGGCAGCTTGGCGCCGCTCGCTTCCCCGGCCAGCAGGCCGATGGCGTGCAGACCGGCGTCCAGGAGCGCGGGGTGGAGGCCGAAGCGTTCGACGTCGGCCTTCGCGGTGTCTTCCGGCAGCGCGGTTTCGGCGAAGATCTCCTCGCCCAGCCGCCAGGCGGCCTTGAGTCCTCGGAAGACCGGGCCGTATTCCAGTCCGGCGGCGGCGAACACCGGGTAGACGTCGGCGACGTCGATCGAGACGGCGTCGCGGGGCGGCCACTCGGCGAGGTCGAAAGCGGCGACCGGAGCCTGTGGCGCCAGGGTTCCCGAACCGTGCAGCGTCCAGGAACCCTCACCCGAACGGGAGTACACGGCGACGGCGCGACGGCCGCTTTCGTCCGCCCCGGCCAGGACCACCTGGACGTCCAACGGACCCGCCAGGACCATCGGCTCGCGCAGGGTGAGCTCTTCCAGATGCGCGCAGCCGGCTTCGTCACCGGCTCGCAGCGCGAGCTCGACCAGGGCCGTACCGGGCACGATGACGGTGCCCGCGACCGCGTGATCGGAAAGCCAGGGATGGGTGGACGGCGAGATCCGGCCGGTCAGCACGACCCCGGCGCCGTCGGCGAGCGGGACGGACGCGCCCAGCAGCGGGTGGGCGGCGTCGGCCAGGCCGAGCCCGCCCGGGTCACCCGCGCCGCGACCGCCGCGCAGCCAGTAGTTCTCGCGCTGGAACGGGTACGTCGGCAGATCGACCGTGCGGGCCCCGGTGCCCTCGTAGAACGCGGTCCAGTCGACGCGGGCGCCGCGGACGTGCAGTTCGGCGAGCACGGTCATCGCCGTCTGAGCCTCGGCGCGGTCCTTGCGCAGCACCGGGGCGACGAGGGTGCCTTCGGGCGGCAACGTCCGCGCGGCCATCCCGGCCAGCACGGCGTCCGGGCCGATCTCGACGAACCGGGAAACCCCTTCGCCGCGTAGGAATCCGATACCGTCGGCGAACCGCACCGGCTGCCGGACGTGCCGAGGCCAGTAGCCGGGCACGGTGACCTCGTCGGGACCGGCGAGGCGGCCGGTCACGTTGGAGACCACCGGGATCGACGGCGTCCCGTGCGGGATCTCCTCGGCGATGGCGCCGAATTCGGCGAGCATGCCGTCCATCCGCGCCGAATGCGACGCTTGGGAGATGTTGAGCCGCTTGATCTTCCGGCCCCGTTCGGCGAATTTCGCCGCGAGGGCCTCGGCGGCGGCTTCCTCACCGGAGACGACGACCGAGTCGGGGGCGTTGAGCGCGCCGATCTCCAGGCCGTCGGTCAGTTCGGCGGCGACCTCCTCCTCGGTCGCCTGGATGCCGATCATCGCGCCGCCCGGCGGCTGGGCCTCCATCAGACGCCCGCGCGCGGTGATCATCCGCGCGGCACCGGCCAGATCCCAGACCCCGGCGACATGGGCGGCGGCCAGTTCACCGGCGGAGTGGCCGACGACGTAGTCCGGGTGGACGCCCCACGACTCCAGCAGCCGGAAGAGCGCGACCTGCACGGCGAACATCGCGGGCTGCGCGAAGGTCATCCGGTCGAGCAGCTTCTGGTCGTCGCCAAAGACGACGCCGGCCAGCGGACGGTCGAGGTGCGGGTCGAGCGCGGCGCACGCCTCGTCGAAGGCGGCGCGGTAGGCGGGGAAGGTGTCGTACAGCTCCCGGCCCATGCCGCAGCGCTGGGAACCCATACCGGAGAACAGGAACGCGGTGCGCCCGAGCAGCGGTTCGCCGGTGACGACACCCGGAGCGGGCTCTCCCCCGGCGAGCGCGGTCAGCCCGGCGGTGAGGTCTTCCCGGGTGCCGCCGACGATCGCGGCGCGCGACTCCAGCGCGGTCCGGGTGGTGGCCAGCGACCAGCCGAGATCGAGCGGATCGAAAGTGTCCACTATGGACAGAAGTTGCGCGGCCGCGGCCTTCAGCGCGGCCGGGCCACGAGCCGAAAGAGACCACGTCTGGACGGCGGGCGGAGTCCGTTCCGGTTCGTCCTCGTCCGCGGGGGCCTGCTCCAGGATGACGTGCGCGTTGGTGCCGCTCATGCCGAAGGACGACACCCCCGCGCGACGCGGGCGGTCGCCGGTCTCCCACAGCCGGGGTTCGGTGAGCAGTTCGACGGCTCCGGCCGACCAGTCGACGTGCGGCGAGGGCTCGTCGACGTGCAGGGTGCGGGGCAGCACGCCGTGCCGCATGGCCTCGACCATCTTGATGATCCCGGCGACCCCGGCGGCGGCCTGGGTGTGCCCGATGTTCGACTTGACCGAACCGAGCCACAGCGGGTTCTCCCGCTCGCGGCCGTAGGTGGCCAGCAGCGCCTGCGCCTCGATCGGGTCGCCGAGGGTCGTGCCGGTGCCGTGCGCCTCCACGGCGTCGACGTCGGCGGCGGTCAGCTTCGCGTTCTTCAGCGCGGCACGGATGACGCGTTGCTGGGCCGGACCGTTGGGCGCGGTCAGGCCGTTGGACGCGCCGTCCTGGTTGACCGCCGTTCCCCTGAGCACGGCCAAGATCCGGCGCCCGTTGCGGCGCGCGTCGGACAGCCGCTCCAGCAGGAGCATGCCCGCGCCCTCACCCCAGCCGGTGCCGTCCGCGCCGGCGGCGAACGCCTTGCAGCGCCCGTCCGGCGCCATCCCACGCTGACGCGAGAACTCGACGAACGTCTCCGGCGTGGCCATCACCGTGACGCCGCCCGCCAGCGCGAGCGAGCACTCCCCCGACCGCAGCGCGTGCGCCGCCAGGTGGACCGCCACCAGCGACGACGAGCACGCCGTGTCGATCGTGACCGCCGGGCCTTCCAGCCCGAGGGTGTAGGAGAGCCGACCCGACAGCACGCTGTTGGAGGAACCGGTGCCGAGAAAGCCTTCGACCTCTTCGGATCCGCCGTCGAACCCGGAGACGTACTCGGTGCGCATGGCCCCGGCGAACACCCCGGTGGCGCTGCCCTTCAGCGCCGCCGTGTCCAGCCCCGCTCGTTCGAAGGTCTCCCACGTGACCTCCAGCAGCAACCGCTGCTGCGGGTCCATCGCGAGCGCTTCCCGCGGCGAGATCCCGAAGAAGCCCGCGTCGAATTCCCCGGCGTCGTGCAGGAATCCGCCCTGGTCGCTGTAGCTGGTGCCCCGGTGTTCCGGGTCCGGGTGGTAGAGCCCGTCGGTGTCCCAGCCCCGGTTCGCCGGGAACCCCGTCATCCCGTCCCCGCCGCCGTCGACGAGGTCCCACAGTCCTTCCGGCGAGGTGACCCCGCCCGGGAACCGGCAGGCCATGCCGATCACGGCCAGCGGTTCCGAGCCGCTCTCCTCGGCCTCTCGCAGCCGGCGCCGCGTCTCGCGCAGTTCGGCGGTCAGTCGCTTGAGGTAGTCGAGCGTCCGCTCGTCGGTCGTCATGACGGTGGTCCTCCTCGCGGCGGCGGGCCGGGGTCAGAGTTCGTTGTCCAGCAGGGCGAACATGTCGTCGATGGTGTCCACTTCCAGATCCGCGTCGCCGCCGGACGACGGGCGCGTCCGGTCCTGCCACAGGGACACCAGGTTCCGCAGCTTCGCCTCGACCTCGGCACCGTCCGCGCTCCCCAGGTCCACTGTGGACAGCTCGGCGGCGAGCTTGTCGATCCCGGAGGCCAAGCCGGTGTCCGCGGCCGGTCCCGCGGCGTCCATCTCGGACTGCAGGAACTTGGCGAGGTTGTCGGGGGTCGGGTAGTCGAAGATCAGCGTCGCGGGAAGGCGCAGCCCGGTGGCCGCGTCGAGCCCGTTGCGCAGCTCGACCGCGGTCAGCGAGTCGAAGCCCAGTTCGGTGAACGCCCGGCCCGGCTCGATCGAGTCCGCGCCGTCGTGCCCGAGCGCGGCCGCGGCCTGGCCGCGCACCACCCCGAGCAGCACCAGTTCGGCGTCCGCCTGCGACAGCCCGGCGAGCCGTCGCTTGAGCCCGTCGGCCTGCGCCGCGGCGTCCACCGGCGCGGCACGCCGCACCGAACCGCGGACGAGACCGCGCAGCAGCGGCGGCACCGGCCCGGTCATCGTGCGGAGCCCGGCGACGTCCAGCTTCACCGGCACCGACACCGGTTCGGCCAGTCCGGTGGCCAGGTCGAACAGCGCCAGTCCCTCGGCGGGGTCGAAACTGCCGACCCCGTCACGGCCCATGCGGTCCGCGTCGGCGGAATCGCCCATGCCGTCGGCCCAGAGACCGAAGGCGAGCGACGTCGCCGGCAGGCCGAGGCCGCGGCGGTGATGCGCCAGCCCGTCGAGGAAGGTGTTCGCCGCGGCGTAGTTCGCCTGCCCCGGCGCGCCGAGCACTCCGGCGGCCGAGGAGAACAGGACGAACATCGTCAGGTCGTGGCCGCGGGTCAGCTCGTGCAGGTTCCACGCCGCGTCCACCTTGGGCCGCAGCACCTTCTCCAACCGCTCGGGGGTGAGCGCGGTGAGCAGGCCGTCGTCGAGGACACCGGCCGCGTGCACCACCCCGGTCAGTTCCGGGGTGCGGTCCAGGACCGCGGCGAGCGCGGCGCGGTCGGCGGCGTCGCACGCCTCGATCCGCACGGTCGCGCCCAGCCCGGTCAGTTCCGCCGCCAGTTCGGCCGCGCCGGGCGCGTCCGGGCCACGGCGGCTGGTGAGCACCAGGTCCTTGACGTCGTGCCGGGTGACCAGATGCCTGGCCAGGACCGCGCCGAGCCCGCCGGTGCCGCCGGTGACGAGCACGGTGCCGCCGATCGGGCGGCGCGGCACGGTCAGCACGACCTTGCCGACGTGCTTGGCCTGCGACAGGAAGCGCAGCGCCTCCGGTGCCCGGCGCAGATCCCAGGTGCGGATCGGCAACGGGGTGAGCGCGCCCTGGTCGAACAAGGCGATCAACTCCTCCCATATCCGCGCGATCCGGTGGTTGCCCGCGTCGATCACGTCGAACGCCTGGTAAGTCACACCGGGATGGTGCCCCGCGCCGCCGCCGTCCGGACGGACGTCGGTCTTCCCCATTTCCACGAACCGTCCACCGCGCGGTAACAGGCGCATCGACGCGTCGATGAAGTCGCCCGTCAGCGCGTTGAGGACGACGTCCACGCCCTTGCCGCCGGTGGTCTCGCGGAACCGCTCCTCGAAGTCGAGCGTCCGCGAAGACGCGATGTGGTCGTCGGCGAGCCCGGCAGCGCGCAGGACATCCCATTTGCCCTCGCTGGCGGTGCCGAACACCTCGGCGCCGAGATGCCGCGCGAGCTGCGTGGCGGCCATCCCGACACCACCGGCGGCCGCGTGGATGAGCACCGACTCGCCCTTCTTCAGCGCGCCGAGATCGGTCAGCGCGTAGTAAGCGGTGAGGAACACCAGCGGTACCGACGCGGCCTCTTCGAACGTCCAGCCCTCGGGCATCTTGGCCAGCAGATCCCGGTCGGCGAAGGTGAGCGGGCCGAATCCGCCGTGCACCAGGCCCATCACGCGGTCACCCGGCACGAGGTCGGTCACCTCGGAGCCGACGTCGGTGACGACACCGGCGGCCTCGTAACCGATCCGGCCCGCGTCACCCGGGTACATGCCGAGCACGTTGAGCACGTCGCGGAAGTTCGTCCCGGCCGCCCGGGTGGCGATCCGGACCTCGCGCGGCAGCAACGGTTCGAGCACATCGGGGTACGGCTCGAAGGAGAGCCGGTCGAGGGTGCCCTTGACGACGCTGTCGAGGCGCCAGGCCGGTTCGTGCCACGGCGGCGCGAGATCCGGCGACGACGCGGCGGTCAGCAGCCGCGCGGCGTGGACGACGCCGTCCCGCACGGCCAGCTGGGTTTCGTCGCCCAGCACGGCCAGCGCGGTGTCGACGTCGGCCTCGGCCGCGTCGAGCAGCACCAGCCTGCCGGGGTTCTCCGACTGGGCACTGCGGACCATTCCCCACACCGCGGCCGAAGCCGGCTCGACACTGTCCGTAGTGGACACAGCGACCGCGTTCTCGGTGCGCACCACGAGGGTGGCGTCCTTCTCTTCGGCCAGCCATTCCTGCAGCTTTCCCAGCGTGCTCCGCAGAAGCGCGTGGGTGGCCTCCGGGGTCCCGCCCGCTCCCGGCACCGCCGAGAGCAGCTCCGTCGACGCGGCCGGGGACCCGGTCGTGATCTGGGACCAGCCGAGCCGGAACAGCGAGTCCGAAGTGGACGGATCCGCCGGGCCGATGTCCGTGACCTCGCGCAGCAGCAACGATCCCACGGTCAGCACCGGCGCTCCGGCACCGTCGGTGAGCTCCAGCCGCACCGAGCCGGTCCCGGAGGCGGCGACCCGGACCCGGGCGGCGGTGGCGCCGGCCGCGTGCAGCACGACGTCACGCCAGAGGAACGGCAACCGGGTGGTCTCGGCGTTGCCCGGCAGCAGGCCGATGGCGTGCAGCGCGGCGTCGAGCAGGGCCGGGTGCAGGCCGAACTTCCCGGCGTCGGCGTGTGCCACCGCGGGCAGTTCGAGGTCGGCGCAGACCTGGTCGTCCACGAGCCAGGCGGCGGTGAGGCCCTGGAACACCGGCCCGTACTCCAGGCCCGCGTCGGCGAGCCCCGGGTAGAGCCCAGTGACGTCGAGAGCCTTGGCTCCGGCGGGCGGCCACGCGGTGTCCTTGGCGGCCGGATAAGCGTCGCCGGGGGCGAGCAGGCCGGTCGCGTGCTCGGTCCACGGGGCCTCGTCGAGCCGGGAGTGGATCGACACCGGACGCCGTCCGTCGTCGTCCGCGGCCCCGACCACGACCTGCACCGCGAGCCCGCCGGTCTCCGGCAGCACCATCGGCGCGGCGATGGTCAATTCGGCCACGCGGGCGCAGCCGAGTTCGTCGCCTGCCCGGACGGCGAGTTCGACCAGTGCCGCGCCGGGGACCAGCACGGTGCCGAGCACCGCGTGATCGGCCAGCCACGGCTGTGCCGCGCGGGAAAGCCTGCCGTATCCGACCAGGCCGTCCTCGCCCGCCGTCGGCACGGTCGCCCCGAGCAGCGGATGCCCGGCCGCGGCCAGGCCCAGCCCGGCGGCGTCGCCGGCGACGGCGGGCGGGTCGAGCCAGAACCGCTCACGCTGGAACGCGTACGTGGGCAGCGGGACCGCACGGGCGCCGGTGCCGTCGAAGAACGCCGTCCAGTCGACCTCGGCCCCCGTCGCGATTAGTCGGCTGAATGCGAGGGCGGCGGTTTGCCGTTCGTCGCGGTCCTTGCGCAGCACCGGGACGAACATCGCGTCGGGGGCACTGTCGAGACCCATCGCGGAGAGCACGCCGTCCGGGCCCAATTCGGCGAACCGGGTGACACCCGCTTCGGCGAGCGCGCGGACACCGTCGGCGAAACGCACGGTCTCCCGCACGTGGCGCACCCAGTAGCCCGGGTCGGTCAGATCCGCCGCTTCGGTCACTGTGGACACGATCGGGATCCGCGGCTCGTGGTACCCCAGGGATTCGACGACTTCGGCGAACTCCGCCAGCATCGGCTCCATCAGCGAAGAATGGAACGCGTGCGAGACGACCAAGGCCTTGGTCCGGCGGCCTTCCTTCGCGAACCTGTCGGCGACCTCACGGACCGGACCGTCCACACCGGACAGAACGACCGCTTCAGGTCCGTTGACGGCGGCCAGACAGACCTCTTCGGACAGGTACTCGCGCACCTCGTCCTCGGACGCCTGGACCGCGACCATCGCGCCGCCCTCGGGTAGCGCCTCCATCAACCGGCCGCGTGCTTCGACGAGCTTCGCCGCGTCCTCCAGGGAGAACACCCCGGCCACGTGGGCGGCGGCGATCTCCCCGATCGAATGCCCGGCCAGGAAATCGGGGCGGATCCCCCACGACTCCACGAGCCGGAAGAGCGCGACTTCCAGCGCGAAGATCGCGGGCTGCGCGGTGCCGGTGCGATCGATGTCGCCATCGAGCGAGAGCAGCGCGGCTACCTCGTCATACGCCGCCGCGAACACCGGGAACGCCTCGTAGAGCCCTCGGCCCATGCCGAGCCGCTGGGAACCCTGCCCGGTGAACAGCAGTGCCAGTTTTCCTTCCGTGGCACGGCCGGTGACGACCTCCGGGGTGCTCCGGCCGCCGGCGAGCGCGGCCAGCCCGGTGCGCAACGCGTCGGCGTCGCCGGTGAGCACCGCACGCCGTTCGAACGCGGTCCGGGTGGTCGCCAGCGCGTAGCCGATGTCGACCGGGTCGGCGAATCCGACGGTGCCGAGCAGCCGTCCGGCCTGGGCTCGCAGCGCCTCCTCGGTCCGGGCGCTGAGCACCCACGGCAGCAGCGACGGCGGCGCCGGAGTCCGCGCGGGCACGGAAGGTTCGGGGACCTGCTCCAGGATCACGTGCGCGTTGGTGCCGCTGATCCCGAACGCCGACACCGCCGCCCGCCGGGGACGGCCCGCCTCCGGCCACGGCCGTGCCTCGGTGAGCAGCCGGACCTCGCCCGCTTCCCAGTCGACGTGCGGGGACGGCTCGTCGACGTGCAGGGTCGCGGGCAGGACGCCGTGCCGCATCGCCTCGACCATCTTGATGATCCCGGCGAGCCCGGCGGTGGCCTGCGTGTGGCCGATGTTGGACTTCACCGAGCCCAGCCACAGCGGCTCGTCGCGGTCCTGGCCGTAGGTGGCCAGGAGCGCCTGTGCCTCGATCGGATCGCCCAGCGCGGTCCCGGTGCCGTGCGCCTCGACGGAGATGCCGCGCGAGCTGCGTGGCGGCCATCCCGACACCACCGGCGGCCGCGTGGATGAGCACCGACTCGCCCTTCTTCAGCGCGCCGAGATCGGTCAGCGCGTAGTAAGCGGTGAGGAACACCAGCGGTACCGACGCGGCCTCTTCGAACGTCCAGCCCTCGGGCATCTTGGCCAGCAGATCCCGGTCGGCGAAGGTGAGCGGGCCGAATCCGCCGTGCACCAGGCCCATCACGCGGTCACCCGGCACGAGGTCGGTCACCTCGGAGCCGACGTCGGTGACGACACCGGCGGCCTCGTAACCGATCCGGCCCGCGTCACCCGGGTACATGCCGAGCACGTTGAGCACGTCGCGGAAGTTCGTCCCGGCCGCCCGGGTGGCGATCCGGACCTCGCGCGGCAGCAACGGTTCGAGCACATCGGGGTACGGCTCGAAGGAGAGCCGGTCGAGGGTGCCCTTGACGACGCTGTCGAGGCGCCAGGCCGGTTCGTGCCACGGCGGCGCGAGATCCGGCGACGACGCGGCGGTCAGCAGCCGCGCGGCGTGGACGACGCCGTCCCGCACGGCCAGCTGGGTTTCGTCGCCCAGCACGGCCAGCGCGGTGTCGACGTCGGCCTCGGCCGCGTCGAGCAGCACCAGCCTGCCGGGGTTCTCCGACTGGGCACTGCGGACCATTCCCCACACCGCGGCCGAAGCCGGCTCGACACTGTCCGTAGTGGACACAGCGACCGCGTTCTCGGTGCGCACCACGAGGGTGGCGTCCTTCTCTTCGGCCAGCCATTCCTGCAGCTTTCCCAGCGTGCTCCGCAGAAGCGCGTGGGTGGCCTCCGGGGTCCCGCCCGCTCCCGGCACCGCCGAGAGCAGCTCCGTCGACGCGGCCGGGGACCCGGTCGTGATCTGGGACCAGCCGAGCCGGAACAGCGAGTCCGAAGTGGACGGATCCGCCGGGCCGATGTCCGTGACCTCGCGCAGCAGCAACGATCCCACGGTCAGCACCGGCGCTCCGGCACCGTCGGTGAGCTCCAGCCGCACCGAGCCGGTCCCGGAGGCGGCGACCCGGACCCGGGCGGCGGTGGCGCCGGCCGCGTGCAGCACGACGTCACGCCAGAGGAACGGCAACCGGGTGGTCTCGGCGTTGCCCGGCAGCAGGCCGATGGCGTGCAGCGCGGCGTCGAGCAGGGCCGGGTGCAGGCCGAACTTCCCGGCGTCGGCGTGTGCCACCGCGGGCAGTTCGAGGTCGGCGCAGACCTGGTCGTCCACGAGCCAGGCGGCGGTGAGGCCCTGGAACACCGGCCCGTACTCCAGGCCCGCGTCGGCGAGCCCCGGGTAGAGCCCAGTGACGTCGAGAGCCTTGGCTCCGGCGGGCGGCCACGCGGTGTCCTTGGCGGCCGGATAAGCGTCGCCGGGGGCGAGCAGGCCGGTCGCGTGCTCGGTCCACGGGGCCTCGTCGAGCCGGGAGTGGATCGACACCGGACGCCGTCCGTCGTCGTCCGCGGCCCCGACCACGACCTGCACCGCGAGCCCGCCGGTCTCCGGCAGCACCATCGGCGCGGCGATGGTCAATTCGGCCACGCGGGCGCAGCCGAGTTCGTCGCCTGCCCGGACGGCGAGTTCGACCAGTGCCGCGCCGGGGACCAGCACGGTGCCGAGCACCGCGTGATCGGCCAGCCACGGCTGTGCCGCGCGGGAAAGCCTGCCGTATCCGACCAGGCCGTCCTCGCCCGCCGTCGGCACGGTCGCCCCGAGCAGCGGATGCCCGGCCGCGGCCAGGCCCAGCCCGGCGGCGTCGCCGGCGACGGCGGGCGGGTCGAGCCAGAACCGCTCACGCTGGAACGCGTACGTGGGCAGCGGGACCGCACGGGCGCCGGTGCCGTCGAAGAACGCCGTCCAGTCGACCTCGGCCCCCGTCGCGATTAGTCGGCTGAATGCGAGGGCGGCGGTTTGCCGTTCGTCGCGGTCCTTGCGCAGCACCGGGACGAACATCGCGTCGGGGGCACTGTCGAGACCCATCGCGGAGAGCACGCCGTCCGGGCCCAATTCGGCGAACCGGGTGACACCCGCTTCGGCGAGCGCGCGGACACCGTCGGCGAAACGCACGGTCTCCCGCACGTGGCGCACCCAGTAGCCCGGGTCGGTCAGATCCGCCGCTTCGGTCACTGTGGACACGATCGGGATCCGCGGCTCGTGGTAGCTCAAGCTTTCCGCCACTTCGGCGAACTCCGCCAGCATCGGCTCCATCAGCGAAGAATGGAACGCGTGCGAGACGACCAAGGCCTTGGTCCGGCGGCCTTCCTTCGCGAACCTGTCGGCGACCTCACGGACCGGACCGTCCACACCGGACAGAACGACCGCTTCAGGTCCGTTGACGGCGGCCAGACAGACCTCTTCGGACAGGTACTCGCGCACCTCGTCCTCGGACGCCTGGACCGCGACCATCGCGCCGCCCTCGGGTAGCGCCTCCATCAACCGGCCGCGTGCTTCGACGAGCTTCGCCGCGTCCTCCAGGGAGAACACCCCGGCCACGTGGGCGGCGGCGATCTCCCCGATCGAATGCCCGGCCAGGAAATCGGGGCGGATCCCCCACGACTCCACGAGCCGGAAGAGCGCGACTTCCAGCGCGAAGATCGCGGGCTGCGCGGTGCCGGTGCGATCGATGTCGCCATCGAGCGAGAGCAGCGCGGCTACCTCGTCATACGCCGCCGCGAACACCGGGAACGCCTCGTAGAGCCCTCGGCCCATGCCGAGCCGCTGGGAACCCTGCCCGGTGAACAGCAGTGCCAGTTTTCCTTCCGTGGCACGGCCGGTGACGACCTCCGGGGTGCTCCGGCCGCCGGCGAGCGCGGCCAGCCCGGTGCGCAACGCGTCGGCGTCGCCGGTGAGCACCGCACGCCGTTCGAACGCGGTCCGGGTGGTCGCCAGCGCGTAGCCGATGTCGACCGGGTCGGCGAATCCGACGGTGCCGAGCAGCCGTCCGGCCTGGGCTCGCAGCGCCTCCTCGGTCCGGGCGCTGAGCACCCACGGCAGCAGCGACGGCGGCGCCGGAGTCCGCGCGGGCACGGAAGGTTCGGGGACCTGCTCCAGGATCACGTGCGCGTTGGTGCCGCTGATCCCGAACGCCGACACCGCCGCCCGCCGGGGACGGCCCGCCTCCGGCCACGGCCGTGCCTCGGTGAGCAGCCGGACCTCGCCCGCTTCCCAGTCGACGTGCGGGGACGGCTCGTCGACGTGCAGGGTCGCGGGCAGGACGCCGTGCCGCATCGCCTCGACCATCTTGATGATCCCGGCGAGCCCGGCGGTGGCCTGCGTGTGGCCGATGTTGGACTTCACCGAGCCCAGCCACAGCGGCTCGTCGCGGTCCTGGCCGTAGGTGGCCAGGAGCGCCTGTGCCTCGATCGGATCGCCCAGCGCGGTCCCGGTGCCGTGCGCCTCGACGGCGTCCACAGTGGACGACTCGACGCCCGCGGCGGCCAGTGCGCGACGGATCACCCGCTGCTGCGAGGGTCCGTTGGGCGCGGTCATGCCGTTGGACGCGCCGTCCTGGTTGACCGCGCTGCCCTTCACGACCGCCAGCACGTGGCGTCCGTTGCGGCGCGCGTCGGAAAGCCGTTCCAGGAGCAGGAATCCGGCGCCCTCGGCCCAGGCGGTGCCGTCGGCCGCGGCCGCGAACGGCTTGCAGCGGCCGTCGGCGGCGAGGCCGCGCTGACGCGAGAATTCGATGAACGGGTTCGGGCTGGCCATCACGGTCGCACCGCCGACCAGCGCCAGCCCGCATTCACCCGAGCGCAGCGCCTGCGCCGCCCAGTGCAGGGCGACCAGCGAGGACGAGCACGCCGTGTCGACCGAGACCGCCGGGCCTTCGAGCCCGAAGGTGTAGGCGACCCGGCCGGTCAGCACGCTGCTGGCGCTGCCGGTCCCGAGCAGGCCTTCCATCCCGTCCGGGGTGGCGGCCAGCCGCGACGCGTAGTCGTCGTACATGACGCCCGCGAACACGCCGGTGGCGCTGCCGCGCAGTGAGACCGGGTCGATCCCGGCGCGCTCGAACGCCTCCTGCGCGGTCTCCAGCAGCAACCGCTGCTGCGGGTCGACGGTGACCGCCTCCCTCGGCGAGATGCCGAAGAACTCGGCGTCGAAGTCGGCGGCGTCGTGCAGGAAGCCGCCTTCGCGGGCGTAGCTGGTGCCGGGGTGGTCGGGGTCCGGGTGGTAGAGCCGGTCGAGATCCCAGCCGCGGTCGGAGGGGAACGGCGTGATCGCGTCGGTCCCCTCGGCGACCAGACGCCACAGGTCCTCCGGCGAGCTCACCCCGCCCGGGAACCGGCAGCTCATCGCGACGATGGCGATGGGCTCGTCCGGCTCGGCCACCCTGACCGGCTCGGTGTCCACACCTGCCTCGTCACCGGCCAGTTCGCCGCGGATGTGGGCCGCCAGCGCCGCCGGGTTCGGGTGGTCGAACACCAGCGTGGCGGGTAGCCGCAGACCGGTCGCCTCGCCGAGCCGGTTGCGCAGTTCGACGGCGGTGAGCGAATCGAAGCCGAGTTCGGTGAACGCGCGACCGGCTTCGATCGACGTCGCGGTGCCGTGTCCGAGCACGTCGGCCACGTGGCCGCGGACGAGGCCGGCCAGATGCGAGAGCTGGTCGTCGGGCGAAAGCCGGGCGAGCGTCGCGGTCAGCCCGGCGGCGGCCGCGGCGTTGGCCGCACCCCGCCGCTTCGGCATCCGGACAAGGCCGCGCAGCGCGGGGGCGGGCTCGCTCGTGCGGGCCAGCGTGCGCAACGTCGCCAGGTCGAGCTTGACCGGAACCGGGACCGGCGTCGGAGCGGCCAGCGCGGCGTCGAACAGTGCCAGGCCTTCTTCGTCGGTCAGCGCGCCGAAACCGGCGCGGGCCAGGCGGTCCACATCGGACTGACCGCCCATACCGTTGGCCCACAGCCCGTACGCCAGCGAACGAGCGGGCAGCCCCTCCGCGTGACGGCGGCGCGCGAGGTCGTCGAGCAGGGCGTTGGCCGCGGCGTAGCTGGCCTGCCCCGGGCCGCCGAGGATCCCGGAGACCGAGGACACCAGCACGAACTGGGTCAACTGCCTGCCGAGGGTGAGTTCGTGGAGCGCGTGCGCCGCCTCGGCCTTGGGCCGCAGCACGGTGTCGAAGCGCTCCGGGGTCAGCTCGGTGACGACGCCGTCGTCGAGCACACCGGCGGCGTGCACGATGCCGGTGAGGTCCTCGATCCCGTCGAGCAGCGCGGCGAGCGCGTCGCGGTCGGTGACGTCGCAGGCGACGACCTCGGCGCCGAGTTCTTCCGCCAGTTCCGCGGCGCCGGGCGCGTCGAGACCACGGCGGCTGGTGAGCACCAGCCGGGTGACCCGCGGCGCCAGGTGCCGGGCGATGGCCGCCCCGACCCCGCCGGTGCCGCCGGTGACGAGAACCGTGCCCTCGCCCCAGACGGCGGGTTCTCCCGCCGTGGTCCGGGCGAGCCGTGGGACTTCCGCGACGCCGCCGCGAATCCGGACCTGCGGTTCGCCGGTGGCGAGCGCTTTCGCCACGTCATCGATACCGCCGCCTTCGAGGACGACGAACCGGTCCGGGTGCTCCGACGCGGCGGTGCGGACGAGACCGCGGACGGCGGCTCCCGCCGGGGTGTCGCCCGTGCACACGACCATGCGCGTCCCGCCGTCGGCGAGGAATTCCTGGACGGCGGCGAGGGTCGCGGCGAGCGCGGCACGCGGCTCGCCGTCCGGCGCGGTGAAGACCTGGACGTCTGCGCTGGTTTCGCCGTCGGCGGGCACTTCGACCCACGTCAGCTCGTACAGCGAATCCGTGCCGCGCTGCCTGGGCGCCTCCGCGGCCCGGACGGCGACCATGCCGATCGTGGCGACCGGAGCACCGGTGGTGTCGGTGGCCAGCAAGGAGAAACCGGATCCGGCGGGGGTGACCCGGACGCGCAGCGCGGTGGCGCCGGTGGCGTGCAGCGTGACGCCGCCGAACAGGAACGGCAGCCGCGTGCCCTCGCCCGGCAGGAGGCCGATCGTATGCAGTGCGGCGTCGAGCAGCGCCGGATGCAGGCCGAAGCCGTCGACTTCGGTGCCCTCGGGCAGCTCGACCTCCGCGAACACCGTGTCCCCGTCGCGCCAGGCGGCGACCAGCCCGCGGAACGGCGGGCCGTAGTCGAGACCCGCGGCCGCCATGTCCGCGTACAACCCGTCGAGGGAGATCGGCTCGGCGGCGGGCGGCCACTCGGTCAGGCCGGACGGCACGGCGGCCGCCTCGGGAGCGAGGGTGCCGGTGGCGTGCTCGGTCCACTCCCCTTGCGGGGCACGGGAATGCACCGAAACCGGGCGTCGTCCGCCCGTGCCCGCCGCGCCGACGAGCACCTGGACGTCCAGGGCGCCGTGCGGCGGCAGCACCAGTGGCGCGGCCAGGGTCAGTTCCTCCACGCCTCCGCAGCCGGCTTCGTCACCGGCGCGGACCGCGAGTTCGAGCAGGCCGGTGCCGGGGACGAGCACCTCGCCGAACGCGGCGTGCCCGGCCAGCCACGGATGCGTGGCGACCGAAAGCCGTCCGGTGAGGACCCAGCCGTCGCCGTCGGCGAACGGCACGGCGGCGCCCAGCAGCGGGTGCCCGGCGGCCTGGAGCCCGGCGGTGGTGACGTCGCCCGCGCCGGACCCGGCGGCGAGCCAGAAGCGGCGGCGGTCGAACACCGACGTCGGCAGGTCGACGACGCGGGCGCCGGTCGGGCGGAACACCGCGGCCCAGTCCACGGGAACACCGCGGGTGTACGCGGCGGACACCGTGGTGAGGGCGGTCTCCGCCTCGTCGCGGTCGGCGCGCAGGAACGACGCCGCGAACGTGTCCGGGCCGTCGTCCGCGAGCGCGGTCAGCACGGTGGCCGGGCCGAGTTCCACGAACTTGGTCACCCCGGCCTCGCGCAGCCACGCGAGCCCGGCCGAGAACCGGACGGTGGCGCGGACGTGCTCGACCCAGTACTCCGGTTCGGCCACGCGTCCGGTGCGCTCGCCGTCCACAGTGGACACGAACGGGATCTTCGGCGCGGAGAAGCCGAGTTCCCGCACCACGGCGGCGAACTCGTCGAGCATCGGCTCCATCAGGGCCGAGTGGAACGCGTGCGAGACGTCCAGCCGCTTCGTGCGGCGGCCGAGCTTCTCGAACTTCTTGGCCAATTTGAGCGTCGGTGACGCGGCTCCCGAGAGAACGACCGCGTCGGGGCCGTTGACGGCGGCCAGCGACACCTTCGGCGTCAGGTGCTCGCGCACCTCGTCCTCACTCGCCTGGACCGCGACCATCGCGCCGCCCTCCGGCAGGGCCTCCATCAGCTGTCCGCGGGCCTCGACGAGCTTGGCCGCGTCCTCCAGCGAAAGCACGCCCGCCACATGCGCGGCGGCGATCTCGCCGATCGAATGCCCGGCCACGAAGTCGGGCACGATGCCCCACGACTCGGCGAGCCGGTACAGCGCGACCTCCAGCGCGAAGATCGCGGGCTGCGCGGCACCGGTGCGGCTCAGGTCGCCGCCTGCCGGGAGCAGCGCGGTGACCTCGTCGTACGCCGCGGCGAACGCCGGGAAGGCGGCGTAAAGCCCTTCGCCCATACCGGGACGCTGCGATCCCTGACCGGTGAACAGGAACGCCGTCCGGCCGGGCAGTACCCGTCCGGCGACGACCGACGGTGTGGTCGCTCCTTCGGCCAGTGCTTCGAGTCCGGTGCGGAGATCCGCGCCGGTGGCGCCGAGTACGACGGCACGCCGCTCGTGCGCGGTCCGGGTCGTGGCGAGCGCCAGACCGACATCGACCGGCTCACCGTCGCGGCCGAGCAGGCGCCCGGCCTGCTCGCGCAAGGTGTTCTCGGCGCGGCCCGACAGCACCCACGGCACCAGCGCGGGAGCCACGACCTCGCGCGGGGCGGGCGTTTCGGCCGGAGGCTGTTCGAGGATGACGTGCGCGTTGGTCCCGCTGATCCCGAAGGACGACACGGCGGACCGCCGCGGCCGCCCGGTCTCCGGCCACTCCCGGCCTTCGGCGAGCAGCTCGACGTCACCGGCTTCCCAGTCGACGTGCGGGGTCGCCTCGCCCAGGTGCAGCGTCGGCGGCAGGACACCGTGGCGCATCGCCTGGACCATCTTGATGATCCCGGCGACGCCCGCCGCGGCCTGCGTGTGGCCGAAGTTCGACTTCACCGAGCCGAGGTACAGCGGTTCGCCGTCACGCTCGCGGCCATACGTGGCCAGGAGCGCCTGCGCCTCGATCGGGTCACCCAGCGTCGTACCGGTGCCGTGCGCCTCGACGGCGTCCACAGTGGACGACGGGACACCGGCGGCGGCCAGCGCCTGACGGATCACGCGCTGCTGGGAAGGACCGTTCGGGGCGGTGAGACCGTTGGACGCGCCGTCGGAGTTGACCGCCGAGCCCTTGACGACCGCGAGCACGCGGTGCCCGTTGCGGCGCGCGTCGGAAAGCCGTTCCAGCACGAGCATCCCGGCGCCCTCGGCCCAGCCGGTGCCGTCGGCGTCGGCCGAGAAGGATTTACAGCGGCCGTCGGCGGCGAGGCCGCGCTGACGCGAGAATCCGATGAAGGTCTCCGGCGTCGCCATCACGGTGACACCACCGGCCAGCGCCAGCGAGCACTCCCCCGACTTCAGCGCCTGCGTCGCCCAGTGCAGGGCGACCAGCGACGAGGAGCACGCGGTGTCGACCGAGACCGCCGGGCCTTCCAGCCCGAGGGTGTAGGCGACCCGTCCGGACAGCACGGAACCCGAGGTGCCGGTGCCGAGGAAACCCTCGACGTCGTCGGGAACGTCGTTGCCGAGCCGGGTGCCGTAGTCGTGGTACATGACACCCGCGAACACCCCGGTCGGGCTGCCCTTCAGCGACGTCGGATCGGTGCCCGAGCGTTCGAGCGCCTCCCAGGCGACTTCGAGCAGCAGCCGTTGCTGCGGGTCCATCGCGAGCGCTTCCCGCGGCGAGATCCCGAAGAACTCCGGATCGAAGTCACCGGCGTCGTGGAGGAATCCGCCCTCACGGGTGTAGGTCTTGCCCGGCTGGTCGGGGTCGGGGTCGTAGATGCCGTCGACGTCCCAGCCGCGGTCCTCGGGGAACCGGGTCACGCCGTCGCGGCCGCCGGCGACGAGGTCCCACAGTTCTTCCGGCGACGTCACGCCGCCCGGGTAACGGCAGGCCATGCCGACGATGACGATCGGGTCGCCGTCGGCGCGGGCGGCCGTGAAGACCGGGGTCGCGTCGGCGGGTTCGTCGAGCAGTTCGGCGAGCAGGAACTCGGCCAGCGCCAGCGGGGTCGGGTGATCGAAGGTGAGGGTCGCCGGGAGCCGCAGTCCGGTGACCGTGCCGAGCCGGTTGCGGAACTCGACCGCCGTGAGCGAGTCGAAACCCAGGTCACCGAAGGCGCGTTCGGCTTCGACGGCGTCGGGGCTGGTGTGGCTGAGGACGTGCGCGGCCTCGGTGCGCACCAGTTCGGTCAGCAGCCGCGTGCGCTCCCCGGCGGGTACACCCGCCAGACGTTGCCGCAGGCCCGCGGCTTCCGCTTCCTCCGCCGCACGGCGACGTCGTGGCCGGACCAGGCTCCGCAGCACATGCGGTACCTCGGCCTCGGCCCGCAGCGCGGCCAGATCGAGCTTGGCCGCGACGGGCCGCGGGTCGTCACCGAGAGCCAGCAGGTCGAACAGCTCCAGCCCGGCCTCCACGGGCAGTGCCGCGCCACCGCGGCCCTCGCCCATGCCGGTTTCCCAAAGGCCGTAGGCGATCGACGTGCCGGGAAGGCCCTGCGCGCGCCGGAGGCCGGCGAGACCGTCGAGGTAGCCGTTGGCGGCCGCGTAGTTCGCCTGACCGGGAGCGCCGAGGGCGCCGGCGATCGAGGAGAACGTGACGAACAGCTTCAGGTCAGTGGTCAATTCGTGCAGATGCCGCGCGGCCTCGGCCTTCGGTCCGGCCACGGCGGCGAGCCGCTCGGGCGTCATCGCGGAGAGGACACCGTCGTCGAGGATGCCCGCCGCGTGCACCACCCCGCTGAGCGGCGGCTCGGCGAGCGCGAGCACGGACTCCAGCTGGGACCGGTCGGCGACGTCGCAGGCGGCGATCGTCACTTCCGCGCCGAGAGCGGCGAGCTCCTCCCGCAGTTCTTCGGCACCGGGAGCGTCGGCACCCCGGCGTCCGGCCAGCAGCAGATGACGGACGCCGTGCCGCTCGACGAGCCGACGGGCGACGTGCGCGCCGAGTCCACCGGTACCGCCGGTGACCAGCACGGTGCCATCGAGAGTCCAGTCGGGGTCGGCGGTCGCGCGGGACCGCGTCAGCCGGGGAACGCGCGGACCGTCGTCGGTGAGCATGATCTCGGGCTCACCGGTGGCCGCCGCGATCCGGGCATCGCCGGCGCCGTGGACCAGGACGAACTTGTCCGGGGACTCGGCCTGCGCGCTGCGCACCAACCCGGCGACGGCGGCGTGCTCCGGGCCGTCACCGGTGAGGTGCACGACGAGCCGGTCTTCAGCGGTCTGCAACGCCTCCAGCGCGACCTCGACCGACTCGGCTTCGCAGACGGCGACGTCTTCGGCCTGCGAAGGCAACGCGACGGGAATCCAGTCGATGCCGAACAGCGCGTCGGAAGCGGCGCTGGGCAGTGGCCCGTCACCGACCGGCCGCAGGCTCAGCGACGCGACCGAGAGCACCGGAGCGCCCGTTCCATCGGTGACACGCAAGGAAACCGCGTCCTGACCGGCCGGGGTGAGCCTGGCCCGCAGGGTGGTCGCACCGGTGGCGTGCAACGCCAGCCCGGTCCAGGAGAACGGCAGCCGTGCCGGGCCGCCGGTCAGGCCGACGGCGTGCAGCACGGCGTCGAGCAGGGCCGGGTGCAGCCCGAATCCGCGCACGTCGGTGCCCTCGGGCAGCGCGACCTCGGCGAAGACCTCGTCACCCTGGCGCCAAGCGGCGCGCAGCCCGCGGAACGGGTCGCCGTAGCCGAGCCCGGCGTCGGCGAGCGCGGAGTAGAAGCCATCCAGGTCAACAGGTTCCGCGCCGGACGGCGGCCATTCGTTAAGCGCGGAGGGTTCCTCGGTGGCCGTGGTCACCGATCCGGTGGCGTGCAGCGTCCAGTCGCCGTCCTCGGGACGGGAGTGCACCGCCAGGGCACCACTGTCCGAAAGGGACACTCGCAGCTGCACCGGGGCCGAGGTGAGCACAAGCGGTGCTTGCAGCGTCAGTTCTTCGACGGTTCCGCAACCGACCTCGTCACCCGCCCGCACGGCCAGTTCGGCGAACGCGGTGCCGGGCAGCAGGACGGCGCCACGGACGCGGTGCCCGGCCAGCCACGGCTGTTCGTCGAGCGACAGCCTGCCGGTGAGCACGAGCCCGCCGCGTTCGGGCAGCGCGACGGCGGCGCCGAGCAGCGGATGGTCGAGCGCGCCGAGGCCGAGCGCGGTGGCGTCACCGGAGCCAGGCGGGGCCAGCAGCCAGAAACGACGGCGCTGAAACGGATACGTGGGCAGGTTCACCGGCCGCGCGCCGGTGCCGTCGAAGAAGCGGTCCCAGTCGACGGGTGCGCCCGCGGCGTGCACGGCACCCAGCGCGGTCATCGCGGTCCGGGCCTCGTCCTGATCCTTGCGCAACGCGGACACGCCGCCGTCGACGAGCGCGCTGAGCACGGCGTCCGGTCCGAGTTCGAGGAACGTGGTGGCACCTTCGGCGGTCAACGCCGCGAGCCCGTCGGCGAACCGCACGGTTTCGCGGACGTGGCGCACCCAATACGCCGGGTCGGTCAGATCCGCCGCTTCGGCCACTGTGGACACGATCGGGATCCGCGGCTCGTGGTAGCTCAAGCTTTCCGCCACTTCGGCGAACTCCGCCAGCATCGGCTCCATCAGTGACGAATGGAACGCGTGCGACACCACGAGATGCTTGGTTCGACGGCCTTCCTTCGCGAACCGGGCGGCGACCTCGCGGACCGGACCGTCCACACCGGACAGAACGATCGCCTGCGGACCGTTCACCGCGGCCAGACAGACCTCTTCGGACAGGTACTCGCGCACCTCGTCCTCGGACGCCTGGACCGCGACCATCGCGCCGCCCTCGGGCAACGCCTCCATCAACCGGCCACGCGCCTCGACCAGTTTCGCCGCGTCCTCCAGCGAGAACACCCCGGCCACATGCGCCGCCGCGATCTCACCGATCGAATGCCCGGCCAGCAGGTCCGGGGTGACGCCCCAGGACTCGAAGAGCCGGAACAACGCCACTTCGAGCGCGAAGATCGCGGGCTGCGCCGTACCCGTGCGGTCGAGATCGCCCTCGAGCGGGAGCAGCGCGGCAACCTCGTCATACGCCGCCGCGAACGCCGGGAAGGTCTCGTAAAGGCCTTGGCCCATACCGATGCGCTGGGAACCCTGGCCGGTGAACAGGACCGCGAGCCTGCCGGTGACCGCCCGTCCCGAGACGACGTTGGCGGCCCGGCCGGTGTCGGCGAACGCGGCCAGCCCGGCGCGCAGCACCGACGGGTCGACCCCGACGACGACCGCGCGGCGTTCGTGCGCGGTCCGGGCGGTGGCGAGCGTGAAAGCGACGTCGAGCGGGTCGGCCGTCAGGTTCGCGAGCCGCGCGGCCTGCGCCCGCAGCGCTTCCTCGGAACGTCCGGAGAGCACCCAGGGCAGCATCGCGGGCCGGGCGGCCGGCTCCTCGGTCTCCGGGGCGGGAACGTGTTCGAGCACGACGTGCGCGTTGGTCCCGCTGAACCCGAACGACGACACGCCCGCCCGGCGCGGACGGCCGGTCTCCGGCCAGCCCGCGGACCCTGTGGCCACGCGGATCGCGCCGGTGTCCCAGTCCACCTGGGCCGAGGGCGCGTCGACGTGCAGCGTCGCGGGGACGACGCCGTGCCGCATCGCCTCGACCATCTTGATCACCCCGGCCACACCCGCCGCGGCCTGTGTGTGCCCGAAGTTCGACTTCACCGAGCCGAGCAGCAGCGGCTCTTCGCGGTCCTGGCCGTAGGTGGCCAGCAGGGCCTGCGCCTCGATCGGGTCGCCCAGCCTGGTTCCGGTGCCGTGCGCTTCGACGACGTCGACGTCCGAAGTGGACAGTCCGGCGTTGGCGAGTGCCTGCCGGATCACGCGTTGCTGCGAAGGCCCGTTCGGCGCGGTGAGACCACTGGACGCGCCGTCCTGGTTGACCGCGGAACCCTTGAGCAGCGCGAGGACCGGGTGCCCGTTGCGGCGCGCGTCGGACAGCTTCTCCAGCAGGACGAACCCGGCGCCCTCACCCCAGCTGACGCCGTCGGCCCCGTTGGCGAACGCCTTGCAGCGGCCGTCGACCGCCATCGCGTTCTGCTTGCTGAAGTCGACGAACGGGTCGGGGTTGGCCATCACCGTGACACCGCCCGCCAGCGCGAGCGAGCACTCCCCCGACCGCAGCGCCTGGCTCGCCAGATGCATCGCGACCAGCGACGACGAGCACGCCGTGTCCACCGACACGGCGGGCCCCTCGAACCCGAAGGTGTAGGAGACGCGGCCGGACATCATCGCGCCGGACGTGCCGGTGCCGAGGAATCCTTCGACCTCCTCCGGGATCTTCGTCAGCCGGGAGGCGTATTCGTGGTAGATCGCGCCGGTGAAGACACCGGTGTCACTACCGCGCAAGGTGCCCGGCGGGATCCCCGCGCGTTCGAACGCCTCCCACGCGATCTCCAGCAGCAGCCGCTGCTGCGGATCCATGGCGAGCGCTTCGCGGGGCGAGATGCCGAAGAACTCCGGGTCGAAGTCGCCCGCGTCGGGCAGGAATCCGCCCGTCCGGGTGTGCGAGACGCCCTGTTTGCCCGGCGTCGGGTCGAACAGGGCCGCCAGGTCCCAGCCACGGTCGGCGGGGAACTCCGTGAGCCCTTCGCGGCCCTCGGAGACGAGGCGCCACAGGTCTTCCGGCGTGTTCACACCACCGGGGAACCGGCAGCTGGTCGCGACGATCGCGATCGGTTCGCTGTCGTCGGTGACGCGGGCACGGGTACGCGGCCCGGCGGTCAGGTCGCCGAGCAGCTCGGAACGCACGTAGCCGGCGAGCGCGACCGGGGTCGGATGGTCGAAGATCACCGTCGACGGCAGCCGCAGCCCGGTCACCGAACCGAGCCGGTTGCGCAGCTCGACCGCGGTCAGCGAGTCGAAACCGAGGTCCATGAACCCGCGGCCGGGTTCGACGGTGGCGGCGTTGACGTGCCCGAGCACGAGGGCGACCTGGGTGCGGACGAGGTCGAGCAGTTCGCGGTCCTGGTCGGCCTCGGTCAGCCCGGCGAGCCGCCTGGCCAGCGAAGAGTCCTGTCCACCGCCTGATTTCGCGGTCCGGCGGCCGGGTTTGACCAGCGCGCCGAGCAGCGGTGGGAGCGGTCCGGACGCGGTGAGCACCGGCAGGTCCAGCTGGACCGGGACGGCCAGCGGCGCCCCGGCGGCGAGGGCGGCGTCGAACAGCGCGAGGCCGTCCTCGACGGCGAGCGCGGGAGTTCCCCCGGCGCGAAGGCGCGCGAGGTGGGCCTCGCCGAGGGTTTCCGCCATGCCCGCGGCCCACGGCCCCCAGGCCAGCGACTGCCCGGCGAGACCGAGCGAACGGCGGTGGGCGGCGAGACCGTCGAGATACCCGTTGGCCGCCGCGTAGTTGCCCTGCCCCGGCGCACCGAGCACACCGGCCGCCGAGGAGAAGGTGACGAACAGTTCGGGGTCGCCGGAGAGTTCGTGCAGATGCCGGGCCGCGTCGGCCTTCGGCCCGAGCACGAAGTCGAGCCGCTCCTGGGTGAGCGCGTCGATGGTGCCGTCGTCCAGGACACCGGCGGCGTGCACGACACCGGTCAGGTCGACGCCGTCGAGCAGCGCCGCCACTGCGTCGCGATCGGAGACGTCGCAGGCGACGACCTTCACTTCGGCACCGGTTTCGCGGAGATCGGCCACCAGCTCCCGCGCACCCGGCGCGTCCAGGCCGCGGCGGCTGGTGAGCAGGAGCTTCCGGACGCCGTGCGCGGTCACGAGATGGCGGGCGATCAGGGCGCCGAGACCACCCGTGCCGCCGGTGATCAGCACCGTCCGGTCCGGGTCGAGCGCGCGCGGCATGGTGAGCGCGACCTTGCCGATGTGCTTGGCCTGGCTGAGGAACCGGAACGCTTCCCGCGCCTCGCGGACGTCCCACGTCCGGGTCGGCAGCGGGGCGAGCGCGCCCGAGTCGAACAGCGCGGTCAGCGCGTCCCACATCTGCGCGGTCCGCTCCGGTCCGGCGTCGATCAGGTCGAAGGCGCGGTAGTGGACGCCCTCGGGCTCGCGGATGTCGGTCTTGCCCATCTCCAGGAACCGGCCGCCCGGCGCCATCGTGCGGATGGAGGCGTCGACGAAGTCCCCGGCGAGCGCGTTCAGGACGACGTCGATACCGCTGAACCGCTGCTCGAAGTCGAGGGTGCGGCTGGAGGCGATATGCGCGTCGTCGAGACCGGCGTCGCGCAGCACGTACTGCTTGCTCTCGCTGGCCGTGCCGTAGACCTCGGCGCCCAGATGGCGCGCGACCTGCGTGGCGGCCATTCCGACGCCACCGGCGGCGGCGTGGATGAGGATCGACTCGCCCGCCTTGAGCCCGGCCAGGTCGACCAGCGCGTAGTAGGCGGTGAGGAACACCAGCGGTGTCGAAGCGGCCTGCTCGTAGGTCCAGTCCGCGGGTTTTCGGGTGATCATCGGCCGTTCGGCGATCGCGACCGGGCCGGCACCGCCGGAGACGAGGCCCATCACCTGGTCGCCGGGGCGCAGGTCGGTGACGCCGGCGCCGACCTCGATGACGGTCCCGGCGAACTCGCTGCCGAGCAGCCCGGCCTCGCCGGGGTACATGCCGAGCGCGTTGAGCACGTCACGGAAGTTGAGCCCGGCGGCGCGGACGGAGACCCGGACGCCCTGCGGGCCCAGCGGCTCGTCGGGCAGCGGCTCCAGGGTGAGGTGGTCGAAGGTGCCCTTGCCGGACAGGCCGAGCCGCCAGTTTCCGGGCGGCGGGAGCAGACGGCCGGTGGATTCGGGGGTGACGAGACGCGGCACGCGGAGTTCGCCGTCGCGGACGGCGATCTGCGGCTCACCGGAGGCCAGTACGGCGTCGGTCAGCTCGTCGGCGTCGGCGAGCAGGAACCGGTCCGGATGCTCGGACTGCGCGCTGCGCACCAGCCCCCACACCGCGGCGGCGACCGGATCCACATCGGACTGTCCAGTGTGGACAAGAAGTTTCGATGCGGAGAAACGCTCTTCGGCGAGGAAGGTCCGGAGGACGTCCAGCGTGGCGCCGGCGACGGCGTGCACGTCGTCACCCTCGGCGCGGTACACGACGATCTCGGGGACCTCACCGGTGACGTCGGCGAAGTGCGCCCAGCTCGGCGCTTCGGTTTCCGGCGCGGCGATCGGCCGCCAGGCCAGCTCGTACAAGCCGTCACGGGTGGCGGCGGGCCGCAGCTGACCGGCCGAAACCGGGCGCACGACCAGGGAACCGACGGTGGCGACCGGCGCACCGGTCCCGTCGGCCACGCGCAGGCTGACCGCGTCGGCACCGGATGGGGTGAGCCGGACACGCAGCTCGGCCGCGCCGGAGGCGTGCAGGACGACGTCACTCCAGGCGAACGGCAGGCGAGCGGGGCCGTCGCCCTCGGCGAGGGCGTGCAGCGCCGCGTCCAGCAGCGCCGGGTGCAGGCCGAACCGGCCCGCCTGGTCGCGGGCGGCCTCGGGCAGTGACACCTCGGCGTAGGTGTGGTCGCCGTCGCGCCACAGGGAACGCAGACCTTGGAAGATCTCGCCGTACTCCAGGCCGGCCGCGGCGAGTTCGGCGTAGCGGCCGTCGAGGGACACGGCTTCGGCGCCGGGCGGCGGCCACTCGGTCAGCTCCCAGTCCGGGGTGGGAGCAGCTGGGGCGAGCGCACCCGTCGCGTGCAATGTCCAGTCCCCAGTGCCGTGTGGGCGCGAGTGCACGGTGAGCGACCGGTGGCCGGAGTCCTCCGGCGCGCCGGCCCACAGCTGCACCTGGACCGCGCCGCTTTCCGGGAGCACCAACGGGGTTTGCAGCGTCAGTTCTTCCAGTACGGCCAGGCCGGTTTCGTCGGCGGCGCGTACGGCGAGTTCGACCAGCGCGGTGCCCGGCACGACGACCTGGCCGTGCACCATGTGGTCGGCCAGCCACGGATGCGTCCGGAGCGAAAGGCTGCCGGTGAACAGGAATCCGCCCGCGTCGGCGACCGAAACGGCCGCGCCGAGCAGCGGATGGCCGAGCGAACCGAGGCCCAGACCGGCCGCGTCACCGGCGGCGTGGGTCGAGGGAAGCCAGTAGAACTCGCGCTGGAACGGGTAGGTGGGGAGGTCGACCGGGCGCGCGCCGTCGAACGCGGCGGCCCAGCGGACCTTCCCGCCGTGGACGTGCACCGCGGCCAGGGCGGCGACGAAGGTCTCGGGTTCGGGCCGGTCGCGGCGAAGCGCGGGCACGAACAAGCCCTCGGCGCTTTCCTGACCCGCGGCCGAAAGGATGCCGTCCGGGCCCAGTTCGAGGAAGCGGGTGACGCCCGCGTCGGCCAGCGCGCCGATCCCGTCCGCGAACCGCACGGCTTCGCGCACGTGCCGCACCCAGTAGGCCGGGTCGAGGATTTCGGCGGTTTCGGCGATGCGGCCGGTGACGCCCGCGATCAGCGCGATCTTCGGTGTCTTGTAGGTGACCCGGCGGGCGACGGCGGCGAAGTCGTCGAGCATGCCGTCCATCAGCGCCGAGTGGAACGCGTGGGACACGGCGAGGTGCTTGGTGCGGCGGCCCTGCCCGGCGAACACTCCCGCGACCGCCCGCACGGCGTCTTCGGTGCCCGAGGCGACGATCGCGCGCGGACCGTTGACGGCCGCGACGTCCGCTCCCGCGACCAGCGCGGCGCGGACCTCGTCCTCGGTCGCCTCGATCGCGCACATCGCGCCGCCGCGCGGCAAGGCGCTCATCAGGCGGCCACGCGCCGCGATCAGGGCGGCCGCGTCCTCCAGCGACCAGACGCCCGCGACGTGCGCGGCGGCGAAGTCGCCGACGGAATGCCCGACCAGGAAGTCCGGGACCACGCCCCAGGATTCGGCAAGCCGGTAGAGCGCGACCTCCAGCGCGAACAGCGCGGGCTGGGCGTTCGCCGTGTCGTTCAACGCGGCGGCGTCGTCACCGAAGACGATCTCGCGCACCCCCGGCAGCAGCTCGCAGACCTGGTCGAACGCGGCGGCGAACACCGGGTACGCCTCGTACAGTTCGCGGCCCATGCCGAGCCGCTGGGAACCCTGTCCGGTGAAACAGACCGCGAGACCGCCGTCGGTCACTTCGCCCAGGGCTGGCTCTCCTTCGGCGATCGCCGTCAGACCGGCACGCAGAGTCTCCTCGTCCCGGCCGGTGACGACGGCCCGGTACTCGAAGACGGTCCGGGTCGCGGCCAGCGACCAGCCGATGCCCGCCGGATCGCCCTCGACGTCCAGCAGCGCGCGGGCCTGTGCGCGCAGCGCCGCCGGAGTCCGGCCGGACAACACCCACGGCACCACTGGCGGGGCGACGACGTCCACTGTGGACTCTTCGGGCTCGGGTGCCTGTTCCAGCAGGACATGGGAGTTGGTGCCGCTGATGCCGAACGAGGAGACACCCGCCCGGCGGATCTCCCCCGACGGCCAGGGTCGGGCGGAGGTCAGCAGCTCGATCGTTCCCGGCGACCAGTCGACCTGCGGGCTCGGGGCGTCGATGTGCAGGCTCGCGGGCAGGATTCCGTTGCGCAGGGCCAGGACCATCTTGATGATCCCGGCGACCCCCGCCGCGGCCTGGGTGTGCCCGATGTTCGTCTTGACCGAACCGAGCAGCAGCGGGCCGCGTTCCCCACGGTCGCGGCCGTAGGTGGCTTGGAGGGCCTGGACCTCGATCGGATCGCCCAGCGTCGTGCCGGTGCCGTGCGCCTCGACCACGTCCACATCCTTTGTGGACAGTCGAGCGTCGGCCAGCGCCTGGCGGATGACACGCTGCTGCGACGGCCCGTTCGGCGCGGTGAGACCGTTGGACGCGCCGTCGGAGTTGACCGCCGAGCCGCGCACCACGGCCAGCACCGGATGCCCGTTGCGCCGGGCGTCGGAAAGCCGCTCCAGCACGATCATGCCGGCGCCCTCGCCCCACGCGGTGCCGTCGGCCCCGGCGGCGAATGCCTTGACCAGGCCGTCGCGCGCGAGGCCGCGCTGACGCGAGAACTCGATGAACGCGTCCGGGCTCGCCATCACGGTGGCGCCGCCGGACAACGCGAGGTCGCACTCCCCCGCGCGCAGCGCCCGGACGGCGAGGTGCAGCGTGACCAGCGACGCCGAGCACGCCGTGTCGACGGTGACCGACGGGCCTTCGAGCCCGAGCACGTAGGAGATCCGTCCGGAAAGGACACTGCCGGAGATGCCGGTGCCGAGGTAACCCTCGACGCCTTCGACGCCCTTGGGCAGGTCACGGCCGTAGTCCTGGCCGTTGGTGCCGACGAAGACCCCCGCGCGGCCACCGGACAGCGAGGTGGGGTCGATCCCGGCGCGTTCCAGCGCCTCCCACGACGTCTCCAGCAGGAGCCGCTGCTGCGGATCCATCGAGACGGCCTCGCGCGGCGAGATACCGAAGAACTCCGGGTCGAATTCCCCGGCGCCCTCCACGAATCCGCCTCGGTCGACGTAGCTGGTGCCCAGGTGGTCCGGGTCCGGGTCGATCAGCGCGCCGACGTCCCAGCCGCGGTCTTCGGGGAACCCGGTGATCCCGTGTTCCCCGGCGGTCAGGAGTTCCCAGAACCGCTCCGGCGTGCGTACGCCGCCGGGGAACCGGCAGCCCATGCCGACGATCGCGATCGGTTCGGCGGCGCGGTCCTCCAACGCGGCCAGCCTGCCGCGCGTGCGCTGCAGTTCGCCGGTGACTCGCGTCAGGTAGTCGCGAAGCTTGTCGTTCTCACCCACGGTGTCCCCACTCATCGGTCGAGGTCGCGTGCACCCGGCTCAAGCGCCGAGTTGCTGGTCAATGAAGGCGAAGAGTTCGTCGTCCGAAGACGGCGTGAAGCCGGGCCCGTCGAGGCTCTCGGCGAGTTTCCGCAGGCGGGCGCCCGCTTTCGCGTGCTCGTCCCCGCCCGGGTCGAGACGGCTCAGCGCGGCTTCCAGGCCGTCGAGCAGGCCCTCCACGTCGTCGTCCGCCCCGGCGAGTTCCTGCCAGAGGTAGGCGGCCAGAGCCTGCGGGGTCGGATGGTCGAAGACGAGCGTCGCGGGCACGGCGAGGCCGGTCGCGGCGTCGAGCCGGTTGCGCAGTTCGACCGCGGTGAGCGAGTCGAAACCGAGTTCGGTGAACGCGCGGTCCGGGCCGATCGCCGATGTGTCCGGATGGCCGAGCACCTTGGCCACGGTCTCGCGGGCGACCTTCAGCAGCAGCCGTCGTTGTTCGGGTTCGATCAGGCCGCTCAGCCGGGACCGCAGATCCGCCACCGGTGCTTCGGCGGCCGCGGTTTCGGGTCGTGGCAGTTCGGCGAGCATCGGCGCGGCACGGAAGTCCTCGAAGAACGACGGCCAGTCGAAGTCGGCGACGGTGACACAGGTGTCGCCGGCGGCGATCGCCCGGACGAACTCCTCGGCCGCGGATTCGGGGGTCATCGGGCGCAAACCTTTGCGGCGGACGGCGTCGTCGACGGCCTCGGCCATACCGCCCTCGGCCCACGGGCCCCAGGCGATCGACACCGCGTTGACACCTTCGGCCCGCCATCGGGTCGCGAGCGCGTCGAGTTCCGCGTTCGCGGCGGCGTAGGCGGCCTGCCCGCCATTACCGAGGACCCCGGCGACGGACGAGAACAGCACCAGCGCGTCGAGGTCCTTCGTGAGTTCCCGCAGGTGCCGCGCGGCGGTCACTTTCGGCCGGGCGACGGCCTCGAATCGCTCAGGCGTCGCGTCATCGAGCATTGCGTCGTCGAGGACGCCGGCCGTGTGCACGACCACGCGGAGGCCGGTCAGACTGGTGACCACTGTGGACAGTGCGTCCCGGTCGGCGGCGTCGCAGGCGTGGATGTCGACGCGGGCGCCGAGACCTTCCAGCCGTTCACGCAGTTCCGCCGCCCCAGGCGCGTCCTCGCCACGGCGGGAGAGAAGCACGACGTGCTCCGTCCCGGCGCGGATCAGCCGTTCGGCCACGAGCGCGCCCAAGGCCCCGGTACCGCCGGTGATCAGCGCGGTTCCGGAGGTGGTCCACGTCGCGCCGGACGCGGGGGCGGCGGGCACGAACCGGCGGGCGAAGATCCCGTCCGCGCGGATCGCGACCTCGTCTTCGGGACCGCCGAGCACGTCGCGGAGCCGGGCGGCGTCGTCCGGCCGCTCGGGCAAGGTCACGCAGCCACCCCAGCGGCGGGGCTGCTCGATCGCCGCGACCCTGGCGACCGCGGCGACGCCGGGATCGCTGGTGGCACACCACACCTTCGCCGGGGTGTCCCGCAGGAGAGCGGCGAGGGCGGCCCCGTCCGCCGGGAACGCGAGGATCGGACCGGTCTCCGGAACTTCCGTCACCAAAGGCGCGTCGAGTGCCTTCGCGGCGGCTTCCGCCCACTCGTTGGGTTCTGCGGCGTAGACGGTCCAGAATTCCTGCGACGCCACCGGCTCCATCGGACGCCAGACGACTTCGTACCGCCGGGCCGGAGGGGCGGTCCGCTCGGCGGCGAGCCAGAAGCGGTCGCGCCGGAAGGGATACGTCGGCAAGTCGACACGGGCGGCGCCGGTGCCGTCGAAGATCCGGGCCCAGTCGAGCCGCACCCCGGCGGTGAAGAGCCTTCCCCGCGCCAGGTCCGCGGCGGCGGCCTCGTCACGATCTTTCCGTTGTGTGGCGATGAAGACGCCGTCGCTGACGCAGTCGGCGCCGAGCGCGGTCAGGGAGGCGTCCGGCCCGATCTCGACGAAACGCCGGACACCGCGTGCGTGCAGGCTCGCGACGCCGTCGGCGAACCGGACGGGTTCGCGCACCTGCCGTACCCAGTACTCCGGGTCGCGGACGTCACCGGAGACGATCGGGATCCGCGGTTCGGCGTACGTCACGCTCTCGGCGACCTCGCGGAAGTCGTCGAGCATCCCGTCCATCATCGCGGAGTGGAAGGCGTGGCTGACCGAAAGGCGCTTGGAGCGACGGCCGGGGAGGGCCTCGACCACCGCGGTGACCGCCTCCTCCTCACCGGAGAGAACGAGGGACGAAGGACCGTTGATCGCGGCGATGCTCACGCCGCCGGGCAAGTCGAGTTCCGCCTCTGTGGCCTGCAACGCGACCATCACGCCGCCCTCGGGCCGCGCCTGCATCAGCCTGCCGCGGGCGGCGACCAGGCGGGCGGCGTCGTCGAGCGACCACACCCCGGCGATGTACGCCGCGGCGAGCTCGCCGATCGAGTGCCCGAGCAGGAAGTCCGGCTCCACGCCCCAGGAGCGCACGAACTCGGCCATCGCGACCTCGAAGGCGAACAACGCGGGCTGCGCGACGTCGGTCCGGTCGATCCTGGTCTGGTCTTCGGAAGCGAGGACTTCGGCGAGCTTGAAGCCGGTGTGCGCGTCGAGCCGGTCCGCCACGCGCTCGAAGGTCTCGGCGAAAACGGGGAAGGCGGCGGCGAGCCCGGCGCCCATCGCGAGCCGCTGCGAGCCCTGCCCGGTGCAGAGGAAGGCCAGCTTGCCGCCGCCCGCGCGGCCGGTGACGACGCCGGGCGCGGACTCGCCGCGGGCAAGGGCGCCGAGGCCGGCGCGGAGTTCGTCCTCGTCGGCGCCGGTGACGACCGCGCGATACGGCAGCGGCGCCCGGCCGGTGGCCAGTGACCACGCGATGTCGGTGGCATGACCGCCGGTCTGCAGCAAGCGGTCCGCCAGCTCGGGCAGCGCGGCCTCGGTGCGTGCGGACAGCACCCACGGGACCCGGGCTCGCCCGGCCGTGTTCTCGGCCTGCGGCTGTTCGGGGGCCTGGCGGAGGATGACGTGCGAGTTGGTGCCGCTGATCCCGAACGACGACACCGCCGCCGCGCGCGGGCGGCCGGTCTCTGGCCAGGGCCGGTGCCCGGTGAGCAGTTCGACCGCGCCGGAATCCCAGGCGACGTGCGGGGACGGCTCGTCGGCGTGCAGCGTGCGCGGAAGCTCGCCGCGGCGCAGTGCCTCGACCATCTTGATGATCCCGGCGACCCCCGCCGCGGCCTGCGTATGCCCGATGTTGGACTTGACGGAACCGAGCCACAGCGGGTTTTCCCGGTCGCGGCCGTACGTGGCGAGCAGGGTGTCCGCCTCGATCGGGTCGCCGAGTTTGGTGCCCGTGCCGTGCGCCTCGACGACGTCGATATCCGAAGTGGACAGTCCGGCGCTCGCCAGCGCGGCGCGGATCACGCGTTGCTGGGACGGCCCGTTGGGCGCGGTGAGCCCGTTGGACGCGCCGTCGGAGTTGACCGCGGAGCCCTGCACGACGGCCAGCACCCGGTGTCCGTTGCGGACGGCGTCGGACAGTTTCTCCAGCAGCAGCACGCCGGCGCCCTCGCCCCAGCCGGTGCCGTCGGCGCCCGCGCCGAACGACTTGCAGCGTCCGTCCGGGGCCAGCCCGCGCTGGCGGGAGAACTCGACGAACGTGTCCGGGACCGCCATCACGGTCGCGCCGCCCGCCAGCGCGAGCGAACACTCCCCCGCCCGTAACGCCTGCGCGGCCAGATGCACGGCCACGAGCGACGACGAGCAAGCCGTGTCGACCGACACGGCCGGGCCCTCGAAGCCGAACGTGTAGGCGACACGGCCGGAAAGCACGCTGCCGGCGGTGCCGGTGCCGAGGAAGCCCTCGACTCCTTCGGGCAGCTCGGAAACGCCTGCTCCGTAGTCGTGGTACATGATCCCGGCGAACACGCCGGTCGCGCTGCCCTTCAACGCCGACGCGTCGAGCCCGGCGCGTTCGATCGCCTCCCAGCTGATCTGGAGCAGGAGCCGCTGCTGCGGATCCATCGCGAGCGCTTCGCGCGGCGAGATGCCGAAAAACTCGGGATCGAATTCGGCGGCATCGTGGAGGAATCCCCCTTCACGCGCGTACGACGTTCCGGGGTGGTCGGGATCGGGGTGGAACAGCTCGGCGAGGTTCCAGCCGCGGTCGGCGGGGAACCCCGAGACCGCGTCGCGGCCGTCGGCCACCAGATCCCACAACGCCCCGGGCGAATCGACCCCGCCCGGGTAGCGGCATCCCATGCCGATGATCGCGACCGGTTCCCTCGCCGCGTCGGCGAGTTCGCGGTTGCGCGCGGCCAGCCTGCTGTTCTCCTTGACCGACTCCCGCAGCGCGGTCACCAGTTCTTCGGGTGTCGCCATCAGATTCTCCGGACCGGACGAGACGGACGCAGCTCGGGCATGGCCTCATCCTGGGCGCGGACGCCGCTCGTCCCGGGCGCTGTTCGCCACCCCGGCCCCATTGCCCGGTAACCGGGGGCCCACTTGGTACGTGAAGGCCCCCTTCACTGCGCTAGGCGCACTGAAGGGGGCCTTCATGTACTCGGGCGGCTTCGCGGGCGGGTCCGCGCGGCTCGGGCGGCTTCGCGTGTTGCGAAAGCCACTTTCGCAACGTTGAAGGTTGCGAAAGTGGCTTTCGCAACCTGTGCGCTGGGGTCCCGTCCGGGAAAGCGCCCTTCACGGCGTCCGACGCGGGAAAGGTCCCTTCAGCCCTGCTCGGCGGTCGACATCGCCCGGCTGATCAGATCCCCCACGTCCAGCTCGTCGATCGACTCGTCGGGCACCGCGGGCTCGGCGGCCGGGAGTTCCTCGGCCAGCTTCACCAGAGCCTCCAGCACCCCCAGCTCACGGAGCCGCTCCACCGGCGCGCCCGCCAGCGCCCGCCGCAGACGCGCCTCGTCGGGCACCGCGACCTCCGGGAACAGCAGCGTCCGCAGATGTGCCGCGAGCGCCGAGGGGGTCGGGTGGTCGAACACCACCGTCGCCCCCAGCTGCCGTCCCGCCGCGGCCGCGAGCCGGTTGCGCAGATCGACCGACGTCAGCGAGTCGAAGCCGAGGTCGGTGAACGCGTGGTCCGGATCCACCTCGTCGGCCGTGGCGAAGCCGAGCACCTGAGCGGTCTGCGTCCGGACCAGGTCTTCCACCGCGTCCGGCGTGAGCGCGGCGGATTCCGCGACCGGGGAAACCGTCCGCCGCACGGGAAGCCGGACGAGCCCGGTGAGCAGCGCGGGCAGCACGCCCGCCCGGGCCTGGTCCCGCAGCCCGGCCAGGTCGAGTTTGACCGGCACGGCCACCGGCCCGGGCGCGACGTCGAACAGCGCCGCACCTTCTTCCGGCGTGAGCGCACCGAAACCATCGCGCCGCATCCGGTCGATCAGCGCCTGGTCGAGCACCCCGCCCATCCCCTCGGCGGCCCACATCCCGTACGCGAGCGACCGCGCGGGCAGGCCGTCGGCGTGCCGACGCTCGGCCAGCGCGTCGAGGTAGGCGTTGGCCGCGGCGTAGTTGCCCTGCCCCGGCCCGCCGAGCACGCCGGACACCGACGACACCAGCACGAACTCGGTCAGCGGCCGGTCGAGGGTCAGTTCGTGCAGGTGCCGTGCCCCGCCGGCCTTCGGGCCGAGGACCCGGTCCAGGCGTTCCGGAGTCAATGCGGTGACGACGCCGTCGTCGAGCACCCCCGCCGCGTGCACGATGCCGGACAGCTCGGGGATGCCGTCCAGCAGGGCGGCGACCGCGTCGCGATCGGCGACGTCGCACGCTTCGACGCGCACCTCCGCGCCCAGCTCGCCCAGCCGGGCGGCCAATTCTTGGGCGCCGGGAGCGGCGAGACCGCGGCGGCTGGTGAGGACCAGCCGTTCGACGCCGTGTTCGGTGACGAGCCGTTCGGCCAGTTTCGCCCCGACACCACCGGTACCTCCGGTGATCAGCACCGTGCCCGCGGACTCCCAGTCCGGTTTCGGGCCGGGCTCGGCGCGGACCAGCCGCGGTACCTCGGCGCGGCCGTTCCGCACTCGGACGCGGGGTTCGCCGGTGGCCAGTGCGATGTCCACATCGGACACTTCGCCGTCGAGGATGACGAACCGGCCGGGGTTCTCCGCCTGTGCGGATCGCACCAGACCGGCCGCGGCCGCGTCGTCGAGGCTGTCGCCGGTGACCACGACCAGCCGCGAGCCGGAGAACCGGGGCTCGGTCAGGAAACGTTGAAGGACTTCGAGGACAGCGTGGATCCCCGCCGACGGCATCGGCAGGACGACCACGGGCGGCACCGGCTCGGTCACCTCGTCCCACCGCACCCACGGCACCGGCGTGACTGACGACGGCTCGGCCGCGATGTGCTCGACGCGGAACAGCGACCGGTCTTCCCCGGACCGCATCTGCTCGCCGGTGACCGCGCGGACGACCAGCGAGCCGACCGACAGCACCGGTGCTCCGGCGAGGTCGGTCAGGTCGACCGCGACCTCCCCGGGCGCGAGGAACCGCAGCCGGGCGCGCACCGTGGTGGCGCCGGTCGCGTGCAGGCTGACGTCGCTCCAGCTGAACGGCAGCGCCCCGGATTCCTCACCCTCGCCGAGGAACATGCCGTGCAGGGCGGCGTCGAACAACGCCGGGTGGATCCCGAACCTGGCCGCGTCCTCGCGGGCGTCCTCGGGCAGCGAGATCTCGGCGTAGCGGTCCTCACCGTGCCGCCAGGCCGCACGCAGGCCCTGGAAGAGCGGGCCGTAGACGAACCCGCGGTCGGCGAGGTCGTCGTAGAACGAGCCGAGGTCGATGGGTTCGAGACCGTCCGGCCACACGAATCCCTTCGCGGGCGGCTCGGCCTCGGCCAGCAGGCCGAGCGCGTTGAGTTCCCAGTCGTCGCCGGGGATCCGCGAGTGGATGGTCACCGCCGCCGCGGCACTGACCGCGACCTGGAGTTCGATCGGCCCGCTCTCGGGGATCACGACCGGGGCGTGCAGGGTCAGTTCGGCCAGCCGCGGCCGCCCGGCCTCGTCACCGGCCCGGACGGCGAGTTCGGCGAGCGCCGCGCCCGGCAGCAGGACGGTGTCGTGCACCGTGTGCCCGGCGAGCCAGGAGTGGGTCGCGAGCGAGATCCGTCCGGTGAGGACGGTGCCGTCGCTCTCGGCGAGGGAGAGCCCGGCGGCGAGCAGCGGATGGCCCGGCGAGTCCAGCCCGGCCGACGTGAGATCTCCGATCGGAGCCGGTTCGAGCCAGAAGTGCTTGCGCTGGAACGGATACGTCGGAAGGTCGATCGCTCGGGAACCGGGTAGCACGGAGTCCCAGTCGACGCGGACACCTTGGACGTGCAGGGTCGCGAGCGCGGTCATCGCCGTCACGGCTTCGTCTCGTCCCTTGCGCAGCAGGGGAATTCCGTCGGCGAGTGCCGAAAGCACCGCGTCGGGGCCGATTTCGAGGAACTTCGTGACGCCGTCGGCACGAAGCTGCTTGACCGCCGCGCCGAACCGGACGGTTTCCCGGACGTGCGCGACCCAGTACGCCGGGTCGGCCACGTCCGGCACCATCGGAATCCGCGGCTCCGAGAACGTCAGTTCCCGGACCACCGCGGCGAAGTCGTCCAGCATCGGCTCCATCAGCACCGAATGGAACGCGTGCGACACGTCCAGCCGCTTCGTCTTGCGATCGCCGAACCGGGCCACGACGGCGAGCGTCGGCTCTTCAGCGCCCGAGAGCACCACCGACGACGGACCGTTGACCGCCCCCAGCGACACACCCTCCGGCAACTCCCCGATCTCGTCCTCGGACGCTTGGACCGCGACCATCACCCCACCCGGCGGCAAGGCCTGCATCAACCGGCCGCGTGCCGTCACGAGCTTCGCCGCGTCCTCCAACGACAGCACACCCGCGACATGCGCGGCCGCGATCTCGCCGATCGAATGCCCCGCCAGGTAATCCGGCCGCACACCCCACGACTCCACCAACCGGAACAAAGCCACTTCCAAAGCGAAAATCGCCGGCTGCGCGAACTCCGTCCGCGACAGGTCCCCGAACTCGGGCAACAGCGGGCGCACCTCGTCGTAGGCCGCCGCGAACACCGGGAACGCCTCGTACAGCCCGGAACCCATCCCGAGGCGTTGCGAACCCTGACCGGTGAACAGGAACGCCAGCTTGCCCCGCGACGCGCGACCGGTGATCCCGCCACCGGCCGCGATGGCTTCGAGCCCGGCACGCAGGCTCTCCGCCTCCGCGCCGACGACCGCGGCCCGGCGCTCGTGCGCGGTCCGCGTCGTGGCCAGGGAGTACGCCACGTCACGTGGATCAGCTTTGTCCACAAGGGACAGTAGAGCGCGGGCCTGGTCGGCGACGGCCTGATCGGTCTTGGCCGACAGCACCCACGGTACGACGCCGTGCGAGGCGGGCTCGACCGGCGTTTCGGCCGGGACCTGCTCCAGGACGACGTGCGCGTTCGTCCCGCTGATCCCGAACGACGACACCCCGGCCCGGCGCGGTCGCCTCACCTCCGGCCACGGCCTCGATTCATGGAGCAGTTCCACGGCGCCGGCGTCCCATTCGATCTCCTCCGAAGGTTCCGCCGCGTGCAACGTCCTGGGCAGCACACCACGGCGCATCGCCTCGACCATCTTGATGATCCCGGCGACCCCGGCGGCGGCCTGCGTATGCCCGAGGTTCGACTTGACCGAACCGAACCACAGCGGTTCGTCCCGTTCGGCGCCGTAGGTCGCGATGAGCGCCTGCGCCTCGATCGGGTCGCCCAGCCGCGTGCCCGTCCCGTGTGCCTCGACCGCGTCGATGTCCGAAGTGGACAGACCGGCGTCGGCGAGCGCCGCACGGATCACGCGCTGCTGCGAAGGGCCGTTCGGCGCGGTGAGCCCGTTCGACGCGCCGTCCTGGTTGACCGCGGAACCGCGCACCACGGCCAGCACCGGATGCCCGTTGCGGCGAGCGTCCGAAAGCCGCTCCAGCACGAGCACCCCGGCGCCTTCCGACCAGCCGGTGCCGTCGGCGGCGGCGGAGAACGACTTGCAGCGCCCGTCCGGGGAAAGCCCGCGCTGGCGCGAGAAGTCGAGGAACGTCTCCGGCGTCGCCATCACGGTGACCCCGCCGGCGAGCGCCATGTCGCACTCCCCCGACCGCAGCGAACGCGCCGCCAGATGCAGTGCGACCAGCGACGACGAGCACGCCGTGTCGACCGACACCGCCGGGCCTTCCAGCCCGAGCGTGTACGCGATCCGCCCCGACAGGACGCTCGCCGAAGTCCCGGTGCCCAGGAACCCGGCGACGCTGTCGGGCACGCTGGCCAGTTTCGCGGCGTAGTCGTAGTACATGATCCCGGCGAACACACCGGTGGCGCTGCCCTTCAGCGACGCCGGGTCGAGCCGGGCGCGTTCGAGCGCTTCCCAGCTGATCTCCAGCAGCAGGCGTTGCTGCGGGTCCATCGCCAGTGCTTCCCGTGGCGAGATGCCGAAGAACTCGGGATCGAATTCGCCCGCGTCGTGCAGGAAGCCGCCGTGGCGGGTGTAGGTCTTGCCGGGCAGGCCGGGTTCGGGGTCGTAGATCCCGTCGACGTCCCAGCCGCGTCCGCCGGGGAACGGCGAGATCGCGTCGGTGCCCGCGGCCACGAGGTCCCACAGCTCCTCGGGTGACCGGACGCCGCCGGGGTACCGGCAGCTCATCGCGACGATCGCGATCGGCTCGTCGGCGGCGCCGCGCCGGGTCACCGCCGGACGTGCCGGTTCCGGGGCGCCGAGCAGTTCGGCGCCGAGGAACGCGGCCACCGCCGCCGGGCTCGGATGGTCGAAGACGAGGGTCGCGGGCAGCCGCAGCCCGGTCTCCGCGGTGAGTTCGTTGCGCAGTTCGACGGCGGTCAGGGAGTCGAAGCCCAGTTCGGTGAAGGGCCGCGACGGCTCCACGGTATCCGCGCCCGCCCGGCCGAGAACCGCCGCGACGCGTGCCCGGACCAGGCCGATCAGCAGGGCTTCCCGGTCGCTTCCGGACAGTCCGGCGAGCTGTCCCGCCAGCCCGGTGTCGGCGCGGCGGGCGGCTTCGCGACGGGTCCGGACGCGGACCAGCCCGCGCAGCAGCGGCGGGACACCGGCGTCGCGCACGGCGGCGAGGTCGAGCCGCACCGGGACGAGGACGGCACCGCCGTCGGCAACGGCGGCGTCGAACAGCGCGAGTCCTTCTTCCGGTTCGAGTGCGCCGAAGCCGTCCCTGCCGATCCGGTCCCGGTCGGTGCCGCTCAGCGAGGCACCCATCCCGTCCCGCCACAGACCCCACGCGAGTGACTGCGCGGGCTTTCCGGTGGCGCGGCGCCGCCGGGCGAGGGCGTCCAGCTCGGCGTTCGCCGCCGAGTACGCGCCCTGCCCCGGTGAGCCGAACACCCCGGCGATCGAGGAGAACAGCACGAAGAAGTCGAGTTCGCCGGTGAGTTCGTCCAGCAGTCGCGCGGCGGTGGCTTTGGCCCGGTAGACGGCGTCGACCCGCTCCGGGGTGAGCGACGTGACCACGCCGTCGTCGAGGACACCCGCCGCGTGGACCACACCGGTGACCGGCGGCTCGGACCGGTCCAGCAGATCACGGAGCTGCTCACGATCGGAGACGTCGCAGGCTTCGATCCGGGCGCCGAGCTCGTCGGCGAGTTCCCGGGCACCCGGCGCGTCCGCACCACGACGGCTGACCAGCAGCAGATGCCGGACACCGTGCGCGGCGACCAGATGCCGGGCGAGGCGGGCGCCGAGCCCACCGGTGCCGCCGGTGATCAGGACCGTGCCGGAAGTGTCCAGTGTGGACTCACCGGAGCCCGCCCTGGCCAGGCGCGGCGCGAACAGGCTTCCGCCGTCGGCGTGTACCTCGGGTTCGCCGGTGGCGAGAGCGGCCTCGACGTCGGCATGAGTACCGCGGACCAGGACGATCCGGCCCGGATGCTCGGCCTGCGCGGCACGGACCAGCCCTTCGGCCGCACCTTCCCGAGCGGTCAGCACCACCAGCGGGCCGGGCTCGTCCGTGGCCAGGAAGTCCTGCAACCCGCGCAGAGTGGTGTCGAGCGAGTCGGCTTCCAGGACCGCCGCCGCCGTGGTATCCGAAGAACCGGCGGGAAGCGGCACCTCTTCGACACGATAGAGGCCGTCCCGCACCAAGGTGGTGGCCGTGACGGCGCGGACGCTGAGCCCGCCCACGGAAGCGACCGGCGCGCCCGTGCCGTCGGCGAGGTCGAACGCGAAGCCGTCGGCGACCGGCCGGGCATGCACGCGCAGTTCGGTCGCGCCCCTCGCGTGGAGCACGACGTCTCGCCAGGCGAACGGCACCGAACCCTGGTCCTCGCCCGGAACGGCGGTGGCCTGGAGCGCGGCGTCGAGCAGTGCCGGGTGCAGACCGAACTTCGCCGCCTGCTCGGGCTCCGGCAGGACGACTTCGGCGAAGATCTCCGTGCCGCGACGCCAGACCTTGCGCAGGCCGCGGAACATCGGCCCGTACGCGAGCCCGGCGGCGGCCAGCCGGTCGTAAGCGTCTTCGAGTCCGAGCGATTCGGCGTTCTCCGGCGGCCACACCATATCCATAGTGGACACTGGCGGAGTGCCGAGGAAGCCGGTCGCGTGGGTGACCCACGGCCGCTCCGGAAGCCGTGAATGGATCGACACCGGACGGCGGCCGTGCTCGTCGGCGGCGCCCGCGACGACCTGGACCTCCGGCGCGGTGCCGGGTTCGAGGACCAGCGGTTCCCGCAGGATCAGCTCTTCCACGCCCGCGCAGCCCACCTCGTCGCCCGCACGGACGGTGAGTTCGGCGAACGCCGTGCCGGGAACGAGCACGCGGCCCGCGACGACATGGTCGGCCAGCCACGGATGCCAATCGAGCGAAAGGCGTCCCGTGAGCAGGACACCATCGTCGGCGGCGACGGACACGGCGGCGCCGAGCAGCGGGTGGTCGGCGGCGGCGAGCCCGGCCGCGGTGACGTCGGCGTCGCTTTCCTGGCCGAGCCAGAAGTACTCGTGCTGGAAGGCGTACGTCGGGAGGTCGATGAACCGCCCGCCGCCGAGGTAGGCGGCCCAGTCGACGCGGACGCCGCGCGTGTGCAGCCTGCCGAGCGCGGAGACCAGGTGCCCGGCTTCGTCGTGGCCGCGGCGGAGCGCGGGCACCGCACCATCGACGAGCGCGCTGAGCACGGCGTCCGGCCCGAACTCGAAGAACTTCGTGACCCCGGCGGCGGTCAGGCGCTCGGCCGCGCCGGCGAACCGCACGGTCTCGCGGACATGCGCGACCCAGTACGCCGGGTCCGTCAGATCCGCGTTCTCCGCCACGGTGGACACGATCGGGATCCGCGGCGCCGAGAATTCCAGGCCCCGCACCACTTCGGCGAAGTCGTCCAGCATCGGTTCCATCAGCACCGAGTGGAACGCGTGCGACACGTCCAGCCGTTTGGTCTTCCGGTCGCTGAACCGTTCCACGAAAGCGAGAGTCGGTACCTCGGCGCCCGACAGCACCACTGAGGAAGGCCCGTTCACCGCGGCCAGCGAAACACCGTCCGGTAGCTCGCCGATCTCGTCCTCGGACGCCTGCACCGCCACCATCACGCCACCAGCGGGCAGGGCTTGCATCAACCGGCCCCGCGCCACGACGAGTTTCGCCGCGTCGGTCAAGGACAGCACTCCGGCGACGTGGGCGGCGGCGATCTCGCCGATCGAATGCCCCGCCAGGTAATCCGGCCGCACACCCCACGACTCCACCAACCGGAACAAAGCCACTTCCAGCGCGAAAATCGCCGGCTGCGCGAACTCCGTCCGGCTCAGGTCCCCGAACTCGGGCAGCAGCGCACAAACCTCGTCGTAGGCCGCCGCGAACACCGGGAACGCCTCGTACAGCCCGGAACCCATCCCGAGGCGTTGCGAACCCTGACCGGTGAACAGGAACGCCAGCCCGCCCTCGGTCACCCGGGTGGCGGCGACGTCGGCCAGCCCCGCCGACAGCGTTTCCCAGTCCGTGCCCGTGACGACGGCCCGGTACGGCAGCGCCGCCCTGGTCGTCAGGGTGTAGGCGACGTCGATCGGCTCAGCGGTCCCGGCCACCGCGAGCAGACGGGACGCCTGCGCGGCCAGCGCCGGTTCCGTGGCCGCGGACAGCAGCAGCGGCACCACGGCGGGCGCGGGGCGCACGGCGGCGGGCTCCTCCGGCGGGGCCTGCTCCAGCACGACGTGCGCGTTCGTCCCGCTGATCCCGAACGACGACACCGCCGCCGAACGGGGCCGCCCGGTCTCGGGCCACGGCGTGCGTTCGGTCAGCAGCGAGACCGGCCCGGCCGTCCAGTCGACCTCGCGGCTGGGCGTGCCGACATTGAGGGTGGGCGGCAGGACGCCGTGACGCATCGCCTCGACCATCTTGATGATCCCGGCGACCCCGGCCGCGGCCTGCGCGTGCCCGAAATTCGACTTGACCGAACCGAGGAACAGCGGCCGGTCTCGGTCGCGGCCGTAGGTGGCCATCAGCGCCTCGGCCTCGATCGGGTCGCCCAGCCTGGTGCCCGTGCCGTGCGCCTCGATGGCGTCGACATCCGAAGTGGACAGTCGCGCGTCGACGAGCGCGGCGCGGATCACGCGTTGCTGCGACGGGCCGTTCGGCGCCGTGAGTCCGTTGGAGGCGCCGTCGGAGTTCACCGCGGAACCCCGCACCACGGCGAGGATCCGGTGCCCGTTGCGCTGGGCGTCGGACAGCTTCTCCAGCACGAGCATCCCGACGCCTTCGGCCCAGGCGGTGCCGTCGGCGTCGTCGGAGAACGACTTGCAGCGCCCGTCCGGTGCCAGGCCACGCTGCCGAGCGAAGTCGACGAAGATCCCCGGCGAGGCCATCAGGTTGACGCCACCGGCCAGGGCGAGCGTGCACTCCCCCGCGCGCAGGCCGCGCACCGCCGCGTGCACCGCGACCAGCGACGACGAACACGCCGTGTCGATCGAGACCGCCGGGCCCTCCAAGCCGAGCTGATAGGCGATCCGTCCGGAGTGGACACTGCAGGTGGTTCCGGTGAGCAGGTAGCCGTCCACCGTGTCGCCAGGGTTGTGCAGCCGCGGCCCGTACTCCTGCGCGGAAACGCCGACGTAGACACCGGTCGGGCTGCCGCGCAACGCCGCCGGATCGAGGCCGGCGCGTTCGACGGCCTCCCAGCCGACTTCCAACAGCAACCGCTGCTGCGGTTCCATGGCCAGCGCCTCGCGCGGCGAGATCCCGAAGAACTCGGCGTCGAATCCGGCGGCGCCGGGCAGGAAGCCGCCGGTGCGCACATAGGTGGTCCCGCGCTTCTCGGGGTCATCGTCGAACAGGCCGGAGGTGTCCCAGCCGCGGTCGGCCGGGAACTCGCCGATGCCTTCGCGGCCGCTCTCGACCAGGTCCCACAGCGCGGCCGGCGTGTCGGCCCCGCCGGGGAACCGGCAGGCCATGCCGACGATCGCGATCGGCTCGTGCCGTCCGTCCTCGGCGTCACGCAGCCGTTCCCGGGTCCGATGCAGGTCCCCGGTCACCCGCTTCAGCAGGTCGAGAAGCTTCTCTTGGTCCGCCATCACACCCTCGCTCGGTGGTCGGTGTCTGTCGGTGAACCCGCGTCCGCGATCGACGTCGGCAGGGCCTTCGGCCAGCGCGGGTTCACGCGTTCAGTCGCTCTTCCGGATACATCTGCAGCTCCGCCGACACGGTCAGAAGATCTCGTCGGTGAGGAAGCCGAAGACCTTGTCGACAGCGGCGTCGAACAGCAGGTCGTCGAATTCGTCGTCCTTGTCGCCCGCCGCGTAGGCCAGCAGCAGCTTCTTCAGCGGCTTGGCGACCTTCTTGCGGTCTTCGGGATCCAGTTCGCCGAGGCGTTCGCTCAGCCGCTCGATGTCGGCCAGCACCTTGGCGACGGCTTTCTTGTCCGCCATCACGAAATCCCCAATTCGGTGGCCAGGAAGTCGACGACCTCGTCCGCGGTCGCGTCCTCCAGCCGTCCGCCGATGTCGCTCCCCGGCGTGGTGATGCCGTCGAGCAGGGCTCGCAGCCGTCCGGCGACCGCGGTCCGGCCGTCGTCGTCGACGGCGGCCAGGCGTTCTTCGAGCCGGTCGAGTTCGGTGAGCACCGCGTCGGCCGCGCTGAGCGACGGCGGGGCCAGTTCGGCAAGCAGGTGCCCGGCGAGCGCGGCGACTGTCGGATGGTCGAACACCGCCGTGGCCGACAGCCGCAAACCGGTGACGGTGTTGATCCGGTTGCGCAGTTCCACCGACGTCAGCGAATCGAAGCCGAGGTCCTTGAACGCGCGTGCCGGATCGATCATGCCGCCCGCCTCGTGCCCGAGGACGGCGGCGGCGTTGTGCCGCACGAGGTCGATCAGCAGAGCCGTGCGTTCGTCATCGGGCAGTGCCGTGAGCCGCTCGCCGAGCGCGGCGCCGCCCGTGGCCGCGGGCGCCGCCGCGCGCCGGGTGGTGACCTTCGCGAGACCGCGCAGCACAGGCGCGACTTCGGTGGTCCTGGCGTGGGCGCGCAGCGCGGCACGATCGAGCTCGATCGGCAGGACGGTGGTGAAACCGCCGTCGAGGGCGGCGTCGAACAGGGCCAGCCCGGACTCCGCGGTCAGCGGCGGCAGGCCTTCGCGGGCCATGCGGTCGACGTCGTTCTCGGCGAGCCCGCTGCCCATCCCCTCCCTCCAGAGTCCCCAGGCGAGCGAGACGGCGGACAGGCCCCGGGTCCCGCGGTAGGCCGCCAAGGCGTCCAAGAACGTGTTCGCGGCGGCGTAGGAGGCCTGCCCCGCCGAGCCGACGATCCCGGACACCGACGAGTAGAGCGCGAAGAGCGCGAGATCGTGGCCGAGGGTGAGTTCATGCAGGTGCCACGCCGCGTCCACCTTGGGGCGCAACACTTTCGCGAGCCTCTCCGGGGTCAGGCCGGTCAGCACGCCGTCGTCGAGGACACCCGCGGTGTGCACGACGCCGGTCAGCTCGACCCCGTCCAGCAGGGCGGAGAGCGCGTCCCGATCGGCGACGTCACAGGCCACGACGCGGACTTCGGCGCCAAGGCCGGTGAGCTCGGCGGCGAGTTCTCCCGCGCCCGGCGCGTCCGGGCCGCGGCGGCTGGTGAGCAGCAGCTTGCGGACCCCGTGCGCGGCCACGAGATGCCGCGCGACGAGTGCCCCGAGACCGCCGGTGCCGCCGGTGACCAGCACCGTCCGGTCCGGATCGAGCGCTCGCGGGACGGTGAGCGCCACCTTGCCGATATGCCTGGCCTGGCTGACGAACCGGAACGCGTCGGGCGCGTGCCGGACGTCCCAGGTCCGCACCGGCAGCGGGGCGAGCGCGCCCTGGCCGAACAGGGTGATCAGCTCGGCCCAGATCTCGGCGGTGCGGGTCCGGCCCGCTTCGATCAGGTCGAAGGCGCGGTAGGCGACGTCCTCCGGTTCGCGGACGTCGGTCTTGCCCATTTCGAGGAACCGGCCGCCGGACGTGGTCACGGCGAGCGAGGCGTCGACGAACTCGCCCGCGAGGGAGTTGAGCACGACGTCGACCCCGCGTCCGCCGGTCGCGATCCGGAAGGCTTCGGCGAAGTCGAGGGTTCGTGAAGAGGCGATGTGGTCCGAGGGCAGCCCGGCGGCGCGCAGGACGTGCTGCTTGCCCTCGCTGGCGGTGCCGAACACCTCGGCGCCCAAATGGCGGGCGAGCTGGGTCGCGGCCATCCCGACCCCGCCCGCGGCCGAATGGATCAGGATCGACTCGCCCGCCTTCAGCCCGGCCAGGTCGACCAGCGCGTAGTAGGCGGTCAGGAAGACGAGCGGCACGGTCGCGGCCTGCTCGTCGGTCCAGGCGTCCGGGACCCGGGTCAGGAACGGGCGTTCGCCGACGGCGACCGGGCCGATCGCGCCGTGCACCATGCCCATCACGCGGTCGCCCGGCGCCAGGTCGGTCACCGCGGCGCCGGTCGCGAGCACGGTCCCGGCGATCTCGCAGCCCAGCGGCCCGGCCTCGCCCGGGTACATGCCCAGGACGTTCAGCACGTCACGGAAGTTCAGCCCCGCCGCACGGACGGCGATGCGCACGTCGTCCGGCCCGAGGTCCGGCTCGCCGGCGGTCTCCAGGACGAGGTCGTCGACCGTGCCCTCACCGGACTTGCCCAGCCGCCAAGGCCCGGCGGGCGGCAGCAGGACTCCCGCGCCCGCCTCGGCTATCCGCGGCACGAGCGGGACGCCGTCGCGCACGGCGACCTGCGGTTCCCCGGTCGCCACGGCCATCGGCACGTCTTCGGCCTCGCCGTCGACGAGGACGAACCGGCCCTGGTGCTCGGCCTGGGCACTGCGCACCAGGCCCCAGATCGACGCGGCCGCCGGATCGGTGGCGTCCGGGCCCGCGGCGTGTCGCGTGTGGACGACCAAAGTGGACTCTTCTCGCGTCACCCAGTCCTGGAGCACTTCCAGGACCTGGGTGCCGAGCTCGTGCGCCGACGCGACCGGGTCGCCCTCGGGGAGAACCGACAGCACCGCGGGCTTGCCGGGCACGATCTCCGGATACGCCGTGCACGCCACCGGTTCCGCGACCGCGACCGGCGTCCAGTCCACGGTGAACAGCCCACTGGGGAGCTCCCGGCCACGCGCCGCCGGGCGGCGGACGACCAGCGAGCCGACGCTCAGCACCTCGGAGCCGGAGGGATCCACGGCGACCAGCGACACGGTGTCCGCCGCGTGGAACGTGATCCGCAACCGCAACGCGGCCGCGCCGCTCGCCCGCAGGCGGACGTCCGACCAGGAGAACGGCAGCCCACCGGCGGATTCCGCCGACTCGCGGAAGAACATCGCGTGCAGCCCGGCGTCCAGGAGCGCCGGGTGGATCCCGAAGCCGCCGTCCTCGTCCGTGGGAAGCGAGACCTCGGCGTGGACGTCGTCGCCGTCGACCCACACCGACCGCAGTCCGCGGAACACGCCTTCGTAGCCGAAGCCGGGTAACTCGTCGTAGAAGCCTTCCAGGGACCGGGCTTCTCCCGGCGGTGGCCACTCGACGGTCGCGGGGACGGCATCGGTCTCGGGAGCGAGGGTGCCGTTCGCGTGCCGCGTCCAGTCATCGCCGTGTTCCGGTCGCGAATGGACGGTGACCGCGCGGCGGCCGTCGTCGTCCGCGGCGGCCACCACCACCTGCACCTCGGCCGCGGCCGAGAGCACGAGCGGGGCGCCCAGGGTCAGTTCCTCCACACGCCCGCAACCCGTTTCGGCACCGGCGTGCAAGGCGAGTTCGAGAAAACCGGTGCCGGGGAAGAGGATGTCGTCGCCGACCCGGTGGCCGTCCAGCCAGGGCTGATCGGCCGTCGAGAGCCGCGCGGTGAACACGGTGTCGCCGCCGGGCACCGCGACCACCGCCCCGAGAAGCGGATGCTCGGCGCGACGCAGGCCGAGGCCGCGCGCGTCCCCGCCCGGGCCGGGGGTGAGCCAGTACTTCGACCGCTGGAACGGGTAGGTCGGGAGGTCGATCCGGCGCCCGCCCGTAGCGATCGCCGCGAAGTCGACGTCCACGCCGCGGACGTGGGCGGTGCCCAGCGCGGTCAGGAGTTCGGGGACTTCGGGCCGGTCGCGGCGGAGCAGCGGACGCGCGACACCGTCGTCGACCAGCGCCGAGAGGACGCCGTCCGGGCCCAGCTCCAGGTAGGTGCCGCAGCCGTTGTCCAGCAGGACACGCAGCGCGTCGGCGAAGCGGACGGTCGCTTCGACGTGGCGGATCCAGTACCCGGCCGAGTCGTGCCCGCCGGTCTCGCCGGTGACCGTCGAGACGATCGGCAGGTTCGCGGGGTGGTAGTCGGCGAGCCGCGCGATCCGGGCGAAGTCGTCGAGCATGTCCCGCATCAACGGCGAGTGGAACGCGTGGCTGACGTTGAGCCATTTGACCTTGCCGTCGAAGCCGCTGATCGCCGTCTCCAGCGCGTCGCGGGCGCCGGACAGCACGACCGCGTCCTCGCCGTTGACCGCCGCGATCCCGGCGCGTTCCTCGTGCCCGGACAGCAACGCCCGAGCGGTTTCCTCGGAGGCACGCAGGGACACCATCGCGCCGCCCTCGGGCAGCTCACGCATGAGCCGTCCGCGTGCGGTCACCAGCATCGCCGCGTCGGACAGCGACAGCACGCCCGCGACGTGCGCGGCCGCGAACTCGCCGACCGAATGCCCGCACAGGTAGGCGGGAGTGACACCCCAGGACTCCAGCAGCCGGAACAGGGCGACCTCGACGGCGAACAACGCGGGCTGCGCGTAGTCGGTGCGGTCGAGCAATCCCGGGTCCGCCTCGTCGAACACCACGTCCCGCAGCGGCGGATCGAGCTGTAGGTCGACGTGGGCGCAGACTTCGTCGAAGGCCTCGGCATAGCCGTCGTAGGCGTCGTAAAGCTCGCGGCCCATCGCGATCCGCTGGGCACCCTGGCCGGTGAACAGGTACGCGAGTTCGGCGGGCTCCTGGAGCGGACCGCCGCGGAGCACCCGTTCGTCGAACGCGGTCAGTGCTTCCGCCAGGTCCGCGGCGTCCGGCGCCAGAACGAAGGCGCGCTCGGACAGCGTCGCGCGAGTCTTGGCGAGCGAGAAGGCGAGGTCCGCCGGATCCGCGTCGACAGCGGCGAGTTGCGCCGCGTGGGCGCGCAACGCGTCCGGATCGGCGGCCGAGAACGCGATGGCGATCGGTGACGGCGCCGAGGGCACGGGCTCGGCAGGTTCGGCGGGTGCCGGTTCCTCCAGGATCAGGTGGGCGTTCGTGCCGGAGATGCCGAACGACGACACGGCGGCCCGGCGCGGTTCCTCGCCACGAGGCCAGGCGACGGGCTCGGCCAGCAGCGAGACCGCCCCGGCGGACCAGTCGACCGCCGGGGTCGGATCGGCGCCGTGCAGGGTGCGCGGCAAGCGGCCGTGGCGCAGCGCCATGATCATCTTGATCACCCCGGCCGCGCCCGCGGCCGCCTGCGTGTGCCCGATGTTGGCCTTCACCGAACCCAGCCACAGCGGCGTTTCGCGGTCCCGGCCGTAGGTCGCGAGCAGCGCCTGCGCCTCGACCGGGTCGCCGAGGGTGGTCCCCGTGCCGTGCGCCTCGACGGCGTCCACAGTGGACGCTCCGATCCCGGCGTCGGCCAGCGCGGCGCGGATCACCCGCTGCTGCGACGGGCCGTTCGGCGCGGTGAGCCCGTTCGAGGCGCCGTCGGAGTTGACCGCGCTCCCCCGGATCACCGCGAGCACCGGGTGTCCGTGCCGTTCGGCGTCGGAAAGCCTTTCGAGGACGAACATCCCGGCGCCTTCGGCCCACGCGGTCCCGTCCGCCGCGGCCGAGAACGGCTTGCACCGCCCGTCCGGCGCCAGGCCGCGCTGGTTCGAGAAGGCCACGAACGGGCCAGGGGTGCCGAGCACGGCGACCCCACCGGCGAGCGCGAGACCGCATTCGCCGTTCCGCAGCGCGCGGACCGCGAGATGAAGCGCGACCAGCGAGCCGGAGCAGGCGGTGTCGACCGTCAACGCGGGCCCCTGCAGGCCGAGGGTGTACGCGATCCGTCCGGAGACGACGCTCGGCGCGCTGCCGGTGAGCAGGAGCCCGTCGAGCCCCTCGGGCGCGTCGGCCAGGCGGGTGCCGTATTCCTGCGGCTCGGCGCCGACGAACACCCCGGTCCGGCTGCCGGTCAGGGTCCCGGCGTCGATCCCGGCGCGTTCCAGTGCCTCCCACGCCGTCTCCAGGACCAGCCGTTGCTGCGGGTCCATCGCCAATGCCTCGCGCGGCGAGATCCCGAAGAACCCGGCGTCGAATTCGGCCGCGCCGGGCAGGAATCCGCCGTGGCGCACGTAGGTCTTGCCCGGCGTTCCCGGGCGCGGGTCGTAGAGGCCGTCGACGTCCCAGCCACGGTCACGGGGGAATTCCGTGACCACGTCCCTGCCGTCGTCCACAATGGACCACAGGCCCTCGGGTGAGTCCGCGCCGCCGGGGAACCGGCAGCCGATGCCGACGATCACGATCGGTTCTCCGGTGGCCGCGCCACTTTCCGCGGCGTCCTCGGACCCGGCTCCGAAGAGACACTCGTCGAGGAAGTCCGCCAGCGATTCGGGTCCGGGATGGTCGTAGGCCAGCGTCACCGGGAGTTCGAGCCCGGTCTCGGCGGTCAGCCACGCGTGCAGCTTCACCGCCAGCAAGGAATCGAACCCGAGATCGGCGAAGGTGCGGCCGGACGGGAGCGGCCCGTCCAGCACCGCCGACGTCGCCCGGCGCACCAGGCCCAGCAGCGTGCGGCGCCGCTCGGCGCGCGGCCTGCTTTCCAGCCGTCGCAGGGAATCCAGCTCGGTCATGCGCGCACTCGCCACCTCGGGTCGCCCGGCACAGGGAAGTCGCGGTCCAGCTAGCCACAGCGGCCGTCGCGGACGGGGCGGAACTGTTCCACCGCCGGGTAACCGGCCGCTCCCCTGACCGGTTTCCGTGCCGTGGGCAAGCGGTGGAAAAGGTATCCGGCGCGCCGGGACGGAATCGTTAACGTGGCTTTCGGCGAACCGGATTTCAGCGCCGAGACCCGTAGCCGCACGAGAACGCCGGCGTCCGCCGTGCCGGCCCGCGGTCGTCCGCGCGACGCCAGAACTAGTGCCGGAGGTAACGCCGATGACCCTGTCTCCCGTCGAAGAACGCATCCTGCCCGGCCCCCGCGCCGAGGCGGCGCCGCCGGCGAGCATGCTGTGCCCCGATTTCCCGTTCGCCTACGACGACTGGCTCCGCCATCCCGCCGGTCTCGGCCGCGTGCCACGCCAGGCGCACGGCACCGAGGTCGCGGTGATCGGCGGCGGCCTGTCCGGGATGGTGGCCGCCTACGAGCTGATGAAGCTCGGCCTCAAACCGGTGATCTACGAGGCCGAACAGCTCGGTGGCCGGATGCGCTCGGTGAGCCTGCCCGGTTACCCGGACGCCGTCGCCGAACTGGGCGCGATGCGGTTCCCGCCGTCCGCCGGGGCGCTCTTCCACTACATCGACAAGGTGGGCCTGGAGACGACGCCGTTCCCGAACCCGCTCTCCCCCGCGTCACCGAGCACGGTGATCAACCTGCACGGCGAGAACCACTGGGCGCGCACGTCCGCCGACCTGCCGCCGGTGTACCGCGAGGTCAACGACGCCTGGACGAAGACGCTCCAGGAGCAGGCGGACATGTCGCTGATGGAGGACGCCATCCGGCGCCGGGACATCCCGACCATCAAGGCACTGTGGAACCACCTGGTCACCAAGTTCGACAACGTGTCGTTCTACGGCTTCCTGACCTCGTCGCCGCTGTTCTCGTCCTTCGAGCACCGCGAGATCTTCGGCCAGGTCGGCTTCGGCTGCGGCGGCTGGGACACCGACTTCCCCAACTCCGCGCTCGAAATCCTGCGGGTGATCTGCACCGACACCAGCGACGAGCACCACCGGATCCTCGGCGGCTGCCAGCAGCTGCCGCTCGGGCTGTGGGCCGACGAGCCCACCGACCTCGAATACTGGCCGTCCGGCACCTCGCTGAAAAGCCTGCACGGCGGCGAACCGCGCCCGGCGGTGGTGCGCATCGACCGCACCGGCCGTGGGTTCACCATCGAGGACGCGAACCGCGACGTGCGCACGTACCCGGCGGCGATCTTCGCCGCGCAGAACTGGAACCTGCTCTCGGGGATGAAGAGCGACGACGCCCTGCTGCCGCAGCCGGTCTGGACCGCGCTGGAGCGCACCCACTACATGGGCGCGTCGAAACTGTTCGTCATCACCGACCGGCCGTTCTGGCTCGACCAGGACCCGGCGACCGGCCGCGACGTGATGAGCACGACGCTCACCGACCGCATCCCGCGCGGGGTCTACCTGATCGACAACGGCCCCGACGAGCCCGGCACGATGCTGCTGTCCTACACCTGGAACGACGACTCGCTCAAGGTCGCGTCGCTGAGCCCGGACGAGCGGCTCGACGTGATGCTCTCCGCGCTGGCCAAGATCTATCCGGGCGTCGACATCCGTTCGCACATGATCGGCCCGCCGATCGCGATCACCTGGGAGACGCAGCCGCATTTCAAGGGCGCCTTCAAATCCTGCCTTCCCGGCAGCTACCGCTACCAGCGGCGCCTGTTCACCCAGTTCATGCAGCGTGACGCCGCCGAGCACCACCGCGGCTTCTTCCTCGCCGGCGACGACGTCGCGTGGATCGCCGGTTTCTCCGAGAGCGCGGTCACCACCGCGCTGAACGCCGTATGGGGCGTCGTCGAGCACCTGGGCGGCGGCACCCATCCGGACAACCCCGGTCCCGGCGACGTGTTCGACGAAATCGCCCCGGTGAGCCTCGATTGACAGCGGAAAGGACTTCCCCATGTTCGCGAAGATCTATTCCCCCGACGCGGTCACCGGCGGCGCGGCCTTCGAACAGCAGGCCCTCCGCGTCGCCGAGGTGCTGCGGGACCGCGGCGTCGGCTCCGGCGACCGTGTCCTGCTCAAGGCCGACAACACGCTGGCCTATCTGACGATCCTCGTCGCGCTGATGCACGTCGGCGCGTCGGTGGTGCTCGTCGACCACATGGAGCACGCCGACCGCACCGCCGAGACGATCGCCGGTTCCGGTGTCGTGCTGGCCGTCATCGACGACGACGCGCCGATGCCGCCGGACGCGCCGTCGGCCTACACCTACGAGATCATGGTGGCCGCCGCCGACCGGGCCCCCACGGACGTCCGGTTACGTTTCGACGTCTGGGAAAAGCTGCCCGACAGTCTCGTGATGTGGTCGTCCGGTTCGACCGGTGTCCCCAAGGGCGTCGCGAAGAACGGCGCGCGGTTCCTGAAGAACCTCGAACGCAACGCCGATCTGGTCGGCCACGTAGCGGACGACGTCCTCCTGCCGCTGCTGCCGTTCAACCATCAGTACGGCCTTTCGATGGTGATGATCGCGTGGCTGCGGGACTGCTCGCTGGTGATCGCGCCCTACCGCCGCCCCGACCGCGCGCTGCGCCTGGCCGGACGCGCCGGGGCGACGGTCGTCGACGCGACGCCGTCCACGTATCGCAGCCTGTTCAACATCATCGGCAAACGCCCGGCGCTCAAAGAGGAATTCTCCCGGGTGCGCATGCTGTGCAGCGGCGCCGCGCCGCTCGAACCCGGCGTCGTGGACCAGGCCGAAGAGCTGTTCGGCATGCCGCTGCTCGACAGCTACGGCAGCACCGAGATGGGCAACGTCGCCTTCGCCAACATCGGGAACCCGCGCGGCTGCGGGCAGATCGTCGAAGGGCTGGCCCTGGAGGTCCGCGCCGACGACGGCACCGTGCTGCCGCCCGGCGAGATCGGCGAACTGTTCGTCCTCGACCCCGACCTCATGGAGGGCTACCTCGACGCCGGCGGGCAGGTGATCCCCGCCGACCGCGGCTGGTACGCGACCGGCGACCTCGGTCGTCTCGACGCGGACGGGAACCTGTTCGTCGTCGGGCGTAAACGGGCGGTGCACCGCAACGGGCACACCCTGCATCCCGAGGTGATCGAGCACCGGCTGGCCGGCGAAGGCTGCTCCGCGAAGATCGTCGCGCTGCCCGACCAGCGGCGCGGGTCGAGCCTGGTCTTCGTCGTCGAGGACGACGCGCGGCGGGACTCGCGGTACTGGCGCGACCGGATCTGCGGTGTGCTGCCGCCCGCCGAGCAGCCGAACCGCGTCCTCGTCACCGATCAGTTCCCGTTGAACCGCAACGGGAAACCGGACCGGAAGCGGCTGGAGCAGTTCGCCGCCGCCGAACAACTCTGATCCCCACCACGAAACCGGGTGTGCGCAGTGGAAAGTTCCACCGATGCCGTCCTGTTCCCCGGCATGGGCCCGGCCCGTGCCCGCGAACTGGGCCGCTTCCTCGTCATCGATCCCCTGGCCCGGCGCCTGCTCGGCGTGGCGGAGCAGGCGCTCGGCCGCTCTCTGCTGGATCCGCTCGCCAGAACGGACGAGGAGTACAACGAGCACACCCAGATCGCGTTCGTGCTCGCGTCGCTGGCGCTGGCCGAACGCGCCGAGCGGGAGCACGGGCTGGTGCCGGTCGCGGTCGGCGGCGCCAGCTTCGGCGAACGCGCCGCCGTGGTCCGCGCGGGCGCACTTCCCGTGGCGGATCTCGTCCGCCTCGTCGACGCCGTCGCCCGGCGGGAAGGAGAGTACTTCGAGACGGCGCACCAGGATCTCGTCAGCCAGTTCATCGTGCGCACGCCGGAAGCGGCGCTCGGCGGGATCCTCGACGGGATCGGCCACGAACTCTCCGGCCGGTTCGACGACGAGGTCCACCTGGTGACCCTGCGCGAGTCCGATTTGGACGAATTCGTCCGGCGCGTCCGGGCCGCCGGCGGCTACGCGCTCACCACGATGCGTCCCGCGGCGCACGCGCGGATGCTCGGCGGACTGCGCGACCGGCTGGCGGAAGAGGTCTTCGGCGGCTTCCGTTTCGCGGATCCGGAGCTGCCGATCGTGTCCGATCAGGACGGTGAGCCGGTCCGGACCGGCGGCGAGGCGGCGTCGCTCCTGCTGGAGTCGACCGTCAACGCTGTCCGGCTGCCGGGGCTGGTCCACCGGTTCGCCACGCTCGGCGTCGGCCGGGTCCTCGTCGCCGGCCCGGACCACCTGCTGCACCGGCTGCCCGGGCTGACGTCGGCGTTCACCCTGCTGCGCGCCGACCTCCGGGACACCCTGAAGCCGAGACGGCGAGCCCGCCTTCGAGAGGCGGTGGCCGCATGAGCACCAAGGTCCGCGACATCGCGACGATCATGGTGTCCTGCCTGGCGCAGCTGATGGTCGCGATCGACATGACCGTGCTGCATCTCGCGGTCCCCGCGCTGACCACGCAGCTCGGCGCGTCGGCCGAGGAACTGCTGTGGATCGCCGACGTCTACGGGTTCGCCATGGGCGGCCTGCTGGTGACCATGGGCAATTTCGGCGACCGGTTCGGCAGGCGCCGGGTGCTGCTCATCGGCGTCACCGCGTTCGCGCTGGGCTCGCTGGTGGCGGCCTACGCCCCGAGCGCCGAACTGCTCATCACGGCCCGCGCGCTGCTGGGGATCGCGGGTGCCGCCGTGTTGCCTTCGACGACTTCCTTGCTGCGTGCGGTCTTCACCACGCAACGGGCGCGGACCGCCGCGGTCGGGGTCACCGCCGGGGTTTCGGCCGCGGGCTTCGCCATCGGCCCCATCGTCGGCGGGGTCCTGCTGGAACACTTCTGGTGGGGTTCGGTCTTCCTCGTCAACATCCCGGTGGCGCTGCTGATCCTCGGCGCCGCCCGGGTCGTACCGGAATCCCGGTCCAGCGGCAGGCTGCGGCTCGACCTGCCCAGTGTCCTGCTGTCCATCGTCGGGCTGGTCGCCGTGGTGTACGCGCTGAAGGGCGCGTTCTACGTCGGGCTCTGGTACCCGGAGGTGCTCGGTGCGTTCGCTCTGGGAGGCGCGTCGCTGCTGTGGTTCGCCCGGCGTCAGCGACGGCTGGAGCAGCCGCTGATCGACCTCGATCTGTTCCGGCGGCGCGGTTTCTCGGCGTCGGTCGGCTCGAATCTGGTGTCGGTGTTCACGATGTCGGCGTTCGCGCTGATCTCCAGCCAGTACTTCCAGCTCGTGCTGGGCTGGAGCCCGCTGCGCTCCGGGCTGGCGTTCGTGCCCGGCGCTATCGCCGCGCTCGTCGCGGGCGGTGTCGTGGCGGCCAAGGCGGTGCGCCGGTTCGGCCGGGCGCCGACGGTCTCGGGCGGGCTGGCGCTGGCGTCGATCGGCTTCGGCCTGTTCGGCGCGATAAGCACGGACTCGTCGTACCTGCTGGTGCTGGCCGCGCAGGTGGCGTTCGGCGCGGGCGCCGGGCTCACGCTGACCGTCACCGGTGACACGATCCTCGGCACCGTCCCCCGTGACCGGGCCGGCGCCGCGTCGGCGATCTCCGCGACCGCCTACGAACTCGGCGGCTCGCTCGGGATCGCGGTGGTCGGCAGTGTGCTGTCGGCGGTCTACCACGCCGAACTGACGCTGCCAGCCGGTGTGCCGCCCGATCTGGCCGCGCAGGTGCGGGAATCGTTCAGCGCCACCGCGGCGGTCGCGACCGGCCTGCCCGAACCGGTGGCGACGGCGGTCCGGACGGCGGCCGAGGAGTCGTTCGTCGGCGGCATCCGGACGAGCATGCTGGGCAGCGCGGCGGTGATGACGATCCTCGCGCTGGTGGCGCTGCGGAGCCTGCGAGGTGTGCCGAAGGTGATCGAGACCGATGTGCCGCCCCCACAACCCGCCCCGACCCCGCTGCCCTGACTTGGCGGGCGTCGCGCAGGTCCGGCGTCGAAGTACGTGAAGGCCCCCATACTTGCGCCTAGGTACATGAAGGGGTCCTTCACGGACTTGGCCGGGCGTGACCGTGTGGCTTGCCGCCCCGTACGACGAACGACCGACCGTGGTCCGCCGGGGCAACTATGCTGGCCGAAGGTGCCCCGGCCGCTTGACCTCCCGACCGTACGGTCCTCCTTGCGCCATGCTCGGAGCGACCGTCGCCCGGCCGCGCCGTGGTCCCGCGCCGGCCGAGGAGGGAAATGGGAGCGACGGCCGTCACGAGCGCCGGACCGGAGGACGCGCAGGCCGCGTTGGACCGCGCGCTCACCGGGCCCGGCGCGATCTGGGTGGTGCACGGGCCGCCGGGCAGCGGCCGCAGCACCGTCCTCTCCGGTCTCGCCCAGCGCGGCCGCCGCTCCGGCGCCGCCGTGCTGGCCGTGCCCGCCGGCCCTGAGCCCGGGACCGTCCTCCTCCGGCTGACGACCCAGCTGGTCGAGCTGATCACCGCCCTCGCCCGCCCCGAACTGGTCAGCATGCTCAGCGCGGTCGCCTGGCTGCGGACCCGGCTCGAGTCGGGTTCCGGCGCCGGGCCGCAGACCACGGCCCACGATCTGGTCACCGTCCTCGCCACGCTCGCCCCGCGCGGCCGCGTCGTGCTGCAGTTCGACGACTTCGATCTGCTGCCGCCGGATCTCGCCACCGTGCTCACCCTGGTCGCCGAGGGCGCCCGCGCCACCGGGACGGTCACCGTCGCGTCCGTGACCGGCCGGGGCAGGCGGGACGGCCCGGTCGGCAAGGTGTTCGCCGTCGCCGACGGCACGATCGGTCTCCGGCCGCTGACCGCCGAGGAGACGACGGCACTGCTGCCCGGCTGGACGACCCGCGCCGGGCGGATCGCGAGCGATCCCGCGCTCGTCACGACGGTCCGCGCCGCGCTCGGGCCGCTGTTCGGCAATCCCGGCACGGTCGGCGCGACGGTCGCGGGCCTGCGCGCCACCGGCAGGCTGTCGGTCATCGACGAGCACGTCTGCCTGACCGGCGCGGGCACGCCGATCGTGCTGCCCGGCGGACATCCCGAAACGCTCCGGCTGCGGCGGCTCGGGCCGCGCGCCCGGCGGCTGGCCGCCATCGTCGCGGTGCTGAGCGAGCAAAGCACCCCCACCCTCGAAAGGCTGCCCTGGCTGGCTTCCGCGGCCGCGCTGCCACCGCCCATCACGGGACAGGCCCTCGACGATCTGGTCCGGGCCGGGATCCTCCGCACCGGGTCCGGCGGCGCGATCGAGTTCGTCGTCCCCGCGCTGGCCGAAAGGCTCCGGCTGGAGCACGGGACGCGCTGGCGCACGGTGCTGCACCGGCGGATCGTCCGGGAGCGGCGGTCCGAGGAGATCGCCCCGCATCTCGCCGAGCTTCCGCCGTCACCGCCGGATCCCGAGGCCGCGGGCCTGCTGCTCGAAGCGGCGGCGAAAGCCGACCTGCCGACCGCCCGCCGCTACCGGAGGGCGGCGCTGCGGCTGCTCGCTCCGGCCGACCCCTGCTTCCCCGAAACGCTCCGAGCGCTGCTCGCGGACAGCCTCGCGGCCGGTGAGTACGGCATGCTGGCCGACGACCTCGCCACCGTCGTCGCACCGCGGCTCACCGGCGCCGAGCCGTCCGCCACCACGCTGCTGTGCTGGCTGGGCGCCCTCGCCCATGAACAGCGGCTCGCCGAACTCGACGTCGTCCGGCCGCTGGCCGCCGAAGTCGCCCGCGCCCTCGACGCGGCTCACGACTGCCGCCGCCTGCTGGACGCGGTCAACCGGGCGGACCGGCCGGTGGCCGCCGAGGCGGTCCGGGCGCTCGCGCGGGCCGGCGGCGCCGAGGACGACAGCCTGTTCGCCCTGGGCGCCGCGATCCTGCTCGGTTCCTTGCCCGGTGACGGTGGCAGGCCTGCCGAAGAATGGCTGGTGTCGACGGAGATGCCGCCGCACGAGGACGTCGCCGAGGCCGCCGAGGTCCTCGACACGGTCAGCGTGCTGAAGGTCCTGCTGCGCGGCCGCTACCAGCCACCTTCGAGCGGGTTCTCGAGCGATTGGCACGCCGTCCGGCAGGCCTACCGCGAGGGCGAGTGGGACACCGCGTTGTCGCTGGCGCGGCGGCTCGAAGGAGACCGTATGTGGTGGGACCCACCACGTCGCCACCGGTTCGCGAGTGTGTTCGCCGCGGAGATCTGCGCCCAGCGCGATCAGCCGGACCGAGCCGCGGAATGGTTGCGCCGCTTGCCTTTCCGGACCTCCGCCGACGCCTGTGCCGCCTGGGTCCGCTGCCGCCTGCGCCAAACCGGAGGGCAGCACGACGAGGCGGTGGAGCGCGGCTGGCGGGATTACCTCGATTGCCGCGAGCGCGGCGTGCGCGCGGGGATGGAACGGCTCCTCGCGCGGCTCCTGTACGGCGCGCGGCGCCAGGGTGACACCGAGTCCGTGACCCGTCTGCTGGCCGAATTGGAGAACCTCGCGACCCGATGCCCGACCGCGTCGGTCCAGGAGGCGGCCCTGGTGTGCGGCGGGCTCGTGCGCGGGGACATGGAAGCGGTACGCGCGGGGGTGAAACTGGCGCGGCAGTCCGGCGACGTGTTCCGCATCGCCGAGGCGTGCACGGCGTTCGGCGAGGTGAGCCCGGTCCCGGCGCCTTCACTCCTGGAAGCGCATCGGACGCTGGAGCGGCTCGGCGCGGTCGCCGAGCTCGCGTCCGTTTCGACGCTGCTCGAACGGCATCGCATCGCCTTCTCGCCGGAGCAGGCGGACCGGACCGACCGGGCGGCGCTGGATCCCTTGGAGCGCCACATCGTCGGCCTGGTCGCGAGCGGCCACACGAACCGGCAGATCGCGGCGGCGTTGCAGGTCAGCGAGAAACGCGTCGAGGCCCGGTTGACGTCGCTGTTCGAGCGCACCGGCAGCCATTCCCGGGTGGAGCTGGCCGCCGCGTGGCTGCAGGGCCGCCTGGGGACGGCGGCGCCCGCCGGATCCTGACCGGATTCACCCCGCCCGGTGGCCGCGCATCGCCGCGGCCAGCTGGGCGCGGCCGGTGATGCCCAGCTTGCGGTACGAGCTGGTGAGGTGCTTCTCCACCGCGCGCACCGTGACCTCCAGCAGTTCCGCGATGTCGCGGTTGCGGCGCCCGGACACCGCCAGCTCCACCACGCGCTGCTCGGTCGCGGTCAGCAGGCCGTCCGCCTGATCCGGCGGCTCCCCGGAGCCGGTCAGCCAGCTCGCGCCGCATCCGGCCGCGAGGCTCCGGCCCTCCAGCAGCCGTTCGCGGGCGTCGGGCCCGGTGCCCCGTTCGCCGAGCAGCACCAAAGTGCGGGCGAGTTCGAGCCGATCTCCCGATCCTGCCAGGACTTCCGCGGCCTCGCGCAGCACCGGGACGGCGTCCTCGTCGCGATCGAGCAGTGTCGCGCGGATCCTCAGCGCGCGTCCGATCGACGACGGCGCGCCCCACGACAGGGCCCGCTCGACCTCGCCCTGCGCGACGGCTTCGGCCCGCTTCGGATCGTCCGTCGCCGCCAGCAGCAGCGCGATCTGGCCGCGCAGCGGCAGCAGCACGCGGTTCCCGAACCGCTCCAGCTGATGCACGCAGTCGAGGAAGTACTCGGCGGCCGCGGTGTGGTTGGCCTCGGTCAGCGCCAAGGTGCCGTAGGCCAGCGACCGCAGCCAGGGGTCGTGGTCGGCCTCCAGGTTGTCGACGAGCAGCCGGGCGAGCGCCGGATCTCGTTGCTCCATCGCGATTTCGGCCAGCACGCGCATCGCCGTCATGGTGATCCCGACCCGGCTGGGGCCCGCCGAGGCGAGCACCGCCTGCGCGCGATCACGGGCGACGCCGAGCAGTCCCGTCGCCGAGGCCACCAGCGCCTGGCCCGCCCAGGCGACCAGCGTCGGGAGGTCGGGGTCGGCGGCGGGGCCGCACGCCGCCGCGAGCCAGGAGTCCACCCCGTCGAGCGAATCCGCCGCGGCCAGCACCAGCACGGTGAGTGGGAACGTGGTGTACATCTGGTCCGGTGAACCGGGTTCCCGCGCCAGCACCTGCCTGGCGATGTCCACAATGGACTCACGGGGCGCGGCGCCCGCGACGGTCATCAGGTACAGCAGGACCGCGACCAGTTCCCGCTGGGCCGAAGACCCCTGGGCGGGCTCTGGGCCGAGCTCGGCCAGCCGGTCCGCCGCCGCGTCGCCCGCGCCGGGCACTCCTCGTTCGAGGTAGCGAAGCCGGGCTTCCATGCGCAATGCCGCTTCGGCCGCGGCCGGGCCGGGGACCTCCCGCAGTTCCACGAGCACCTGCCGGAGACGGCGGACGTCCGCGGCGAACCGGAGCCCGGCCACCACCGGGAGCAGGCCGAGCGCGAAGGCGCGATCGACCGGATCCCGCATCAGGCCGAGTGCCTGATGCAGATGCCGGTGGGCGGCGGGCAGGTCGTAGCCGCGTTCGACGGCGGCGAGATCGACGAGCAGTTCCGCGCGATCGGCGCCCGGATGCGCCAGCGCGTGCCGCAGGTACTGGGCGGCCGTGCGGGGCGACGAGTTCGCCAGCGCGGCACTGGCCGCGGTCCGCAGCACGTCCGCCGCCCACGGCTCGGGTTCGGCGACCGTGGCGAGCAGCTGCCGCCCGATCTGCTCGACCGGCCTTCCGTTGCGGTACAGGACGTTCGCGGCACGCAGGTGCAGGCTGTCCTGTTCCTCCGCGCTCAGCTGGTCGGCGACGAGATCGCCCGCCATCCCCCCGGCGAACCGCAGCAGCCCGTCGGCGGGGGTCTCGACGATGCCCAGCCTCCGCAACGCGCGCAGTGCCGCGTCGAAGTCCGGGGAATCGAGTCCGGCGAGTTCGGCGAGGACGCCGGCCTCGGTCTCCTCGCCGAGCGCGGCCATCGCCTTGGCCACCGCGCGGACGTCGTCCGGCTGGGCGCGCAGGCAGCGGGTCAGCCGGGCCGCCGCGGGCGAGGGGCGCAACGCGGCGAGTTCGGCCGCGGCCGAGGCGACCGGGCGCAACCCGTGCCCGAGCATCGTGTTGACCAGCGCGTCCAGCAACATCGGCGAACCACCCGTGCGGGCGAGACAGGCGTCCGCGAACTCGGGGGCGGGTTCGGCTCCGCAGCGTGCGGTCAGATAGGCCCGGACACCGGCGGCCGAGAGCGGGGTGGCGTGGATCGTGCGCGCCGCGGTGCGGGCGATGTCCTTGACCACGATGTCGTCCGCGGAGTCGTCACCCTCCAGCAGGGTCGCGACGACGAGGACCCGCAGCCTGCTCATCCGCTTGGCCAGATAGGCGAGCCAGCGCGCCGACGCCGCGTCCGCCCATTGGAGATCGTCCACGAGCAGGGCCACCGGGCCGGTGTCGCGCACCATTTCGGTGAACAACTCCAGCAGCTCGTGCAGCACGAGATGGGCGCGGCGCGGGTCGGGCGGGTCGGCGGAAAACTCGCTGTCGGCCCGGACCGCGGTGAGCAGTTCCCCGCGACGGCCCGCCTCCAGCAGGGGTTCCAGCAGCAGCCAGACCACACCGTGGGCGACTCCTCGCTCCAGCGGCGTCGCCGCCGCCCGGACCACGCGCACTCCCCGCGCGGCGGCTTCCTCCCCCGCCGCGTGCAGCAGGGCGGATCGTCCCGCCCCCAGCCCACCGCGGACCCGCCGCGTGCAGCAGGGCGGATCGTCCCGCCCCCAGCCCACCGCGGACGACGACGAACTCGCCCGCCCCGGCACGGGCTTCGGCGACCGCCCCGGCGATCGCGGCCAGCTGATCCGCTCGCTCGATCATCACGGCGGCTCAGAGCTCCTTGTCCAGCGCGTCGAACAGCTCCCGCAACTCGGCCCGCCCGGTCACCTCGAGCTGCCGGTAGATCGCGGTGAGCCGCAGCTCGACGGCGCGTTTGCTCACGCCCAGTTCCTCCGCCAGTTCGGCGTTGGAGGCGTTCGCGAGCACGCGGCGGACGAGGTCGGTCGCCGCGGGCGAGAGCGCCCGCCAGCGCCGGGAGGCCGTGCGGTAGGACCGCCGCGGCCGGTCGGACAGCCGTTTCCCGAGGTCCGCGATCCGCGACGTCGCCCACGCGAGCTGGTACGCGCCGGCCAGCCGTTCGGCTTCCCGCAACAGCCGCGGCACGCCGCTGGTCTGGCCGCGGTTGAGCTGGGCGGCCGCGAGCAGAAGTACCGCCTCGACGTAGAGCACCCTGGCGGGCGACTGCTGGAGCGCGTTGACCGCCTGGGTCAGCCGGAACACCGCGTCCTCGGACCGGACCGCGACGCCCGCGCCCAGATGGGTCCGCCCGATCGCGGTGCGCGTGCCCCACTTCTGCGCCAGCCGCCATTCCTCGCTGATCATCGCGGCCGCGGTGTGCTCGTCGCCGAGCGCCTGCGCCGCGATGGCGACATGCGAACGCCACGGCACCAGGCCGGGGTTCAGCCAGCCCGCCGCGTTCATCCGCCTGCCGCATTCCTGGAACAGGCCCAGCGCCCGGCGGTGGCGTTTCAGGTCCAGTTCCAGCAGCCCGCGCATGAAGAGCAGATAGGGCGCGGAATACAGCGGCCCGCCGTCGCCCGCGGCGTCGACGGCGCGCTGGGCGGCGTCGAGGTTCCCGCGGGTGAGGGCCGCCGCGATCTCGATGGTGCGCAGCGACGTGGCGACCGTCGACGGCCAGCCGTCCGGTGGACCGGAGGCGGCGGCTTCGGCGAGCGCGTCCTCGGCCGCCTGGACACGGCCGCGCTGCAGATGGATCCACGCCTTGCCGGTGAGCCCGAGGGCCACCGGCACGCCCGCCCCGGCGGCGCTCGCGTCCGCGATCATCTCCTCGTAGACCGAAAGCGCTTCCAGGACGTCGTCGGTCTGGGTGAAGGTGATGGCCAGCGCCAGCCGCGGCGAGTAGAGGGTGATGGGTTCGCGGGACGGATCCGCCGCGCGCCGGGCCAGCCGTCGGGCGGCTTTGCCGTCGCGGCAGGCGATCGTGGTCAGCCAGGACGCGGCGGCCGCCTGCGCGGGGGTCAGTGCCGCCGGGTCGAGATCCGGCAGCGCGGGGATGCCGAGATGGACGGCGCCCGCCCCGCTCCCGGCGGCCAGCCAGTACAACGCGGTCAGATCCGCGCGGTCCCGGTCGTCGACCGCGGCCTCGCTCAGGAGAGCCAGCTCGCGCAAGGCGTCTTCCGTGGCGCCTCGCTGCATCATCAAGTCCACAGCGGACAGTCGCGTTCGGACGGTGTCGTCCCCGGAGACCCTGGTCGCCCTCGCCAGTCGCAGCCCGCCGGTGAACGGGCACGACGACGCCTCGACGGTCTCGAGCTCCAGGCGCAGCCGCGCCGACATCCCCGGCGGCGCGGGTTCGGCGAGCGCTCTCCGGTAGTAGCGCGCCGCTTCGGCGTGATCCCCGGCTTCGCGACGGCGCAACGCCGCGGCGTGCAGCGTCTCCAGGGCCCAGGCCTCGCCGACCGGTTGCGAGCCGAGCAGCAGCCCGGCGACGTCCTCCTCCGGGGCGGCCCGGCGATGCCCGAGTTCGGCGGCCCGGCGGCGCGTCCCCGCCCGCTCGTCCGCTCCGGTCTCGGCCAGCACCCAGGTGGCCACCTGGGGGTTCATCGGCTCGGCGGGATCGGTCCCGATCAGGCCGGCGTCCGCCAGCACCCGCAGCGCCCGGCCCAGCGGCATCCCGAGCGGCCCGGCGAGCGGCCGCAGGTACACCTCGTCGAGGGTGCCGATCGCGGCGATCGTCCGCACCAGCGCGGCGAGATCGGACGGCAGGCGGGCGAGCAGGTCGAGCACGGTGTCGCGGCGCACGTCCGCGGTGACGGCGGTGATCTCCGGACCGGCCGACGACCGGGCGAGCACCTCCGCGAGCAGGGCGGGATTCCCCCGCGTCGCCGCGTAGACCTCGGCCACCGGCGGCCGCGGCGCGGGGACCGCGTGCACCAGCCGCCGGACCGCCGCCTCACTCAAGGGCCGCAACCGCACCACATGCCGGTTCTCCCAGGGAAGACCGCCGAGGGACAAGGGATCCGCCTCGTCGGCGTCCTGCGGGCCGGAATGCGCGGCGATGAGCAGGACGGGGTCGTTGCCCCGGCGTCGCTGCAAGGCGGCCAGCCAGGCCTCGGACTGCTCGTCGGCCAGGATCAGGTCGTCGACGACCAGCAGGACCGGGCAGCGCCGGGCCGACTCCAGCAGCCGCTGGCAGAGCAGTTCGTGCAGGACCTGCACGTCGGTGCCGTCCGAGAGCGCGGCGTGCAGCCACGGGACGTCCGCGAGCTCCGGGATCGGTGCCAGCAACTGGGAAAGGAGCCCGTACGGCAGCTGCGCCTCGGTGGCCGAGCCCCGCGCGGTGAACACCTGCAGTCCCCGCCCGGCGGCGAGGGACGCGACCTGGTCCAGCAGTGCCGTGCGCCCGCTGCCCGCCGGGCCGAGAACCGCCGCGGAGCCTCCGTGGCCGTGTTCGAGATCGCCGATCAGGCGGGTGAGCAGACGCAGTTCGGTCTCGCGTTCGACGAGTTCGTCGGCGCCGTCGGCTTCGAGCCGCCGGACGGCGCTCACCGGACACCTTCGAGGACGGCCTGCCGCTCGTCGGTCTCTCCCAGCACCGCGGCCAGTTCGGGCCGCCCGCTGATCCGCAGTTTCCGGTACACGCTCGTCAGGTGCGTCTCGATGGTCCGGACGGTGACGAAGAGCCGTTCCGCGATGACCCGGTTGCTGACCCCGCGTCCGGCGAGCCGGGCGATATGCCGTTCCGCGGGGCTCAGCGAGGCGAACGGGGACAACTCGCTCGGGATGCCCGCGTCGGCGGCGGTCCGCTGGGCGCGGCGGAGCAGGAACCGGTCCCCGGTCCGCAGGCTCAGTTCGGCGCAGCGCCGCAACCGGGTGCGCGCGGCGACGCTGTCGCCCGCTTCGACGAGGGCGCGGCCGAGGTGATACTCCGCCAGCGCCTCCTCCAGCCGGGCGGGTGAGCCCGCCAGGATTCCCGCCGCCTCTTCGATCAGCGCGATCCGGCCGGGGCCGCGGGTGGCGACCGCGGTCGCGAGCCGGGCCATCCCGACCGCTCTCGGGGTGCCCCAGCGCAGTGCCGGCCCGGTTCCTTCGGCCGCGAGGTCCGCGGCCTCCTCGAAACGTCCTTCGTCGGCCAGCATGCAGGCGCCCTCGAACCACCACGGCGCCAGCAACGGATTGGCGATGCCGACGTCCGCGAGGCTCTCCCCGCATCGGTTGAAGAGCTTCAGCGCCGTCTCGCGGTCCCCCGCCGCCCAATGCACCCGCGCGTCGACGAGCTGGAACCACGGACGCATCACCGTGTGCTCCCACAATTGCGGGGAATCCGCTTCCCGCAACAACTTCATCGCCTTCGCGGTCTCGCCCTGCTGCGCCGCGACGGTCGCGTACGCGATCCGCGGGACGACACCGCCGGTCCGGCCTTCGGCGCGGCGGCTGAGCGCGTAGGCCTGCCCGGCGTCGGCCGCCGCGGTGGCGAGATCACCGCACCAGTGCCCGAGCAGACCGCGGAACGCGAGGTATTCGCTGCGCTGGGACGGCACCAGTTCGATGGCCCTGGTCAGTTCGTCCCTGGCGACGTCGATCTCGTCCGCGAGCAGCAGGGCCAGCACGGCGGAGCTGACGGCCGAATCGTCGGTGGTCGGGGTGTACCCGCGGATCGCGCGCATCGCCCATTCGGCGGCTTCGCGCGGCCGCGTGCCGTCGAGCGCGGCGACGACGGCGCAGACGGCCAGATGCCTGGCGTCGACGACCGTGTCCGTCGACCGCGGCTGGATCCGGGTGTCGAGCTTCGCCAGGCTGTCCCGGTCTTCGATGCCCACCAGGCACAACAGCCCTTCGAGCTGCCCGCGCAGTTGCTGGTCCATCTCGCCGCCGAGCACGGTCAGCACCCGGTCCAGCACGGTGACGGCGGTCCCGCAACGGCGGGCGACGAGCGCCGCCCTGCCCAGTTTCACCGCGGCCCTGGCCTGGTCCACGGGGTCCTGTTGCAGTTCGAGCGCGCGGCGCAGGAGGTCGAATCCGCTGTCCGGTTCCAGCAGCGCGACCGTCTCCGCGAGCTGGACGGCCAGTCCGGCGTCCGACGGCCTGGCGGCCGCGGCCGGCCGGAGATAGCGCAACGCGTCCCAGGGCGCGCCCCGGTCGCAGGCGCAGGTCGCGGCGTCGCGCAGCAGGTCGACCATCCACGTGTCGAGTTCGGCGAGTTCGAGCAGGTGTTCCGCCACCTCCTCCGGCGATCCGGCCGCGTCGCTCAGCAGGATCGCCGCGGTCCGCCGCCACCGGCCCAGTTCGGCGGGTTCGAGCGCGTCGAGCAGCCCTTCCCGAACCGGGTCGTGCCGGAAGGAAAGCCCTTCCGCCGCAAGGATGTGCCGGCTCCGGAGAAGCTCGACGGCGGTTCCGGCGGTGCGGGCGGGCACCTTGGCCAGCCGGGCGACCAGCGACAGGTCCTGCCCGCCGAGTACCGCGATGGCGGTGGCGACGGCCCTGGCGTAGTCGGGGACGCCGGCGAACAGGGAGCGGATCAGCGCCGCCCCCGCCGCGGATCCGGCCACCGGGGCGATCCCGGACGCGACCTTGCCCAGTTCGTCGAGCATCTCCCGCAGCAGCAACGGATTCCCGCCGGACTGCTCGACACAGTGCCGCACGAACGGCTCGCCCGGCTCCGACCCGACGGCCTCGCGCGCGAGCGAGGCGACCGCCTCGGCAGGCAGCGGACCGAGGTCGAGCACTTCGGTGCCGTACCAGGATTCGAGATCCGCCAGGTGTTCCGCCGCGCCGTCCGGTCCGTCGGCGGCCGACCGGACCAGGATCATCCGCACCGGCAGCCGGGTGGAGTGCCGGGCGAGCAGGCTCAGCCAGCGCACGGCCGGTTCGTCGCACCAGTGCACGTCGTCGACGGCGAACACGATCCCGGGCCGTCCGGCCGCCCATCCGGCGAAAGCCTCGTACCAGGCGGCGAAGTCGTCCGGATCCGGGACGCGCGCGCCCGCACGGCGCAGATCCCCGAGCAGTTGCCGCGAGACGGCGGCCCCGTCACCCGGATCGCCGGTACCCCGGCAGACGACGGTGTCCGTGAGAGCCGCCAGCGCGGTGTCCAGCAGGCTGGACTTGCCGATGCCCGCTTGCCCGCGCACGACGATGACGGAGCCTTCACCGGGCGCACCTGGGCTCAGCCGGGCGGCGAGCCAACGAAGCTCGTCGTCACGTCCCGCCAGCGCGCGTCCGGGTCTGTTGGCGTCCATCATCTCCCGCCTCCCTGTCGTCCCATCGGAGCCATTGCCGTCACACAGAGCGAACAATCGCTTACCTGGTTCCATCTCATCGTGTGATCGTCTTACCGAATAGAGCGTGCAACCTCGATAAGGGTTATCCCTCACTACGGGGACAGCGCGCGCTCATATGAGCACAGAACGCATCGAGGGCGGGATTTCGGGCACGAAGCAGCGCGCAGGCCCAGGTTGCCTGGCCTGACAGAAGGCACGGCAGAAGAAAACAAGGCGTGAACCACCGACGCCTTCGGGGTGACCACGCGGCGGCCAAGCAGTTCACTCGGAGGCTCACCGGCTGCTCAAACGAGCGAAAACGCCGCGAAAGTCATTACGAATTCTGCCGAAATACGTGCAACCGAAGTGGCCGCTCACCGGGACCGCACCGTGATCGCACGAGCACGTCACGCGATGGCCACCCGCGCGTCAGGTCCCGGTGATCAGCTCGCGCGCCGGGACTCCGGCACCCGCGGCGGCCAGGCCGTCGAGTCGAGCAGGCCGGTGGCGAAAGCCCGCGAAACCAGTTCGACCCGGTTGCGCGCCTTGAACTTCCGCTGCAGGCGGGCGACGTGGTAATCGATGCCCTGACGGCTCAGGTAGTACTTGTCGGCCATCTCCAGACTGGACAGGCCGCTGGCGATCCCCTGGAGGATCTTCGCCTCGATGTCGGTGACCGAGCCCAGATGCTCGGCGCGGGCGGCGGCGGGCGCCGCCTCCGGGAGCATGGTCAGCAGAATCGCCGCACCCGGCGCCCGCATCCGGCCCGCCACGATGGTCAGCCGGTCGGAGCCACCCGAACCGAGCCCGGTGACGCTGCCGCGGAACCGCTGTTCCCATCCTTCGGCGACCCGGTTCAGCCGGTCGCGTAAGTGGTCCGGACCACTGGTGACGAGCTCGGGGAACGATTCGCCGAGCACATCGGCGGGACGGCGGCCGAGCAGGCGGAAGAAAGCGGCGTTGCCGCTGCCGAGCCGCAACCCGGCACTGAGCGCCGCGAGCGGCATGTCGGCGACTTCCACGAATTCGCTGATGGTTCCGGGTCGTACGGTGCGACCCGCGTCGAAAGCGCGCGTGCCGATCGGGGAAATCGTTCGGATGCCGGCCATGGAAAGCCCCCTTCTACCTGAGCTGAATGTGTCCACCAAAGCCGTCCCTGCCCAAGACTCGGCAAACACTACGAAGGGGTGATCGACGGGGTCAACGAATTCCGGAGCAGTTCGTGGCCACCGAACCCACCGTGCGGACGGGCCGCACCGAAGGTTCGGTATCGGGGCCCCAGCAGGAGAACCCTCAGCTCAGCGGCCGGTTCGGTGACCGAACCCCGCGCCGCGAGGAAGGCGAAGCGAATTCCAAGTGAAGAAACTCTCGCGTTTTCGCTCCGCCACGATAGCACCGAATCCGCCGATCCTTAACATTGATTTAAGGTGGGCATCGATCGGATTCCCGAAGCGGATGGCCCGATGATCGGCACACGGCCGACTCCCCCTGTCGATCGACCGAATGGTCTTTAGCGATGGAAACGATCGATCGACCGGAACGAGCGTTGTCCATTGTAGACACAGAACCGCCCCGGGCGGCCAGGCACCCGGGGCGGCTCCGCCGGCGGATCAGACGGTTTCGCGCGTGGTCACCGCGTCCTTCTCCGCGGCCAGCGCGGTGCACGTGCGCACCCACAGCTCCCAGCCGCGCAGCGCCTGGTTGCAGTTCCAGCCGGTCCAGCGGCCAGCCTGCGCGCCCTCGTTGCCGGCGCGGTTGCAGGCGGTTTTGCTGCTCCAGCCCTCACTCACCTTGCGGTACGGCGTGCAGGAAGCCGCCGCGACGTCACCCGACGCCCCGGCCGCGCACGGTTCCGCGGTGCTCGCCATCGCCGATCCCGCGGTCAGCACCGACCCGGCGAGGGTGGCGGCGAGCACGGCACCACGGAGCACGAAGCGTTTGTTCATCGAGTTTTCCTTACCGCGAGCAAGACCCCTGCCCACAGTGGCCGATCCGCCGACGAAGATCAACCGCCCCGCGCCGAGTTACGCCTCCGATCACGCGAGTCACGCCCCTGAGCACGCGAGTCACGTCTCCGATCACACGAGTAACGGCCCCGGTCACGGCGGTCCTGCCCCACCGGTCACGCGAAGCCCCGCGTGCCGCCATCCGAACCTGCGCGAACCCCGGCCACCGTGTCGCGAAAGCCACTTTCGGGACATCACACGTCGCGAAAGTGGCTTTCGCGACACGCCTCGATGATGAGCACGCGGCCCGGCGGACCATGGCGCTGTGAAGTTTCTCCGCTGAACGCCATGAACGGGCCGTTCCTGGCAAAGCTTCGCAANTTCGGGACATCACACGTCGCGAAAGTGGCTTTCGCGACACGCCACGACCAGGCACCAAGGCGAACCGGCGCCGGTCAGTCCCCGGCGACCTGCTCCACCTTGCGCTGCAGCTTGTTCATCCCGCCGAGCCAGCGGTCGGTCTGCGTGGCCCGCGCGGCGTAGTAGTCGGCGACCTCGGGGTGCGGCAGCACCAGGAACCGCTCCTCGGCGATGGCCTCGAACAGCGCGTCCGCGACCTGCTCCGGCTGGATCGCCGACGCGCCCATCAGCAGTTCGCCCGCCGGGCCGGTGTTCTCCAGCATCGCCGTCCGCACGCCCTGCGGGCAGATGGCCTGCACGGTGAGCCCGCGGTGCCGATAGGTCGCCGAAAGCCATTCGGCGAAGGCGAGCGCGCCGTGTTTGGTCACCGAGTAGGACGCCGAACCGAGGCTGGTCAGCAAGCCCGCCGCCGACACCGTGGAGATGAAATGCCCGCGGCCGCGCTCCAGCCACGGCGGCAGGAGCAGCCGCGCCGCGCGCACGTGCGCCATGACGTTGACGTCCCAGATCCGCGCCCAGTCCTCCTCTGGCGCGTCCACGCCGCCCATCGGCGCGATCCCGGCGTTGGCGCAGAAGACGTCGATCTCGCCGAGGGTTTCGCGCGCCGCCTCGATCAGGGACGCGACACCCGCTTCGCTCGCGGCGTCCCCGGCGACGGCGGTCCCGCCGATCTCCTCGGCGACCTCGGCCGCGGCGTCCCCGTTCAGGTCGCCGACGACGACCCGGGCGCCCTCCGCGGCGAACCGGCGGGCGAGGACGGCCCCGATCCCGCCGCCCCCACCGGTGACGACGACCCCGGAACCGGTGAACGACGCGGTCACAGGCCACCCGCCAGCGTGACGCCGCCGTCGAGGACCACCGTCTGCCCGGTGATCCAGCCCGCTTCTTCCGAGAGCAGGAACGCCACGGCGCCCGCGATGTCCGCCGGAACGCCGAGGCGCTTCATCGGGTACGACTCGGAGACCTCTTCTTCGCGGCCTTCGTACAGCGCGGTCGCGAACTTGGTCTTGACCACGGCCGGCGCGACGGCGTTCACGCGGATCTTCGGCCCCAGTTCGAAGCCGAGCTCCTTGGTGAGCCGGATCAGCGCGGCCTTGCTGACGCCGTACATGCCGATCCCGGGCGACGCGCCGAGCCCGGCGATGGAGGCGACGTTCACCACCGCGCCGCCGTGCTCACCCATCCACGCGTCCCGCGCCCGGCGCGTCCACGAAAGCGGCGCGAGCACGTTGACGGCGAAGATCTTCGCGGCGGCCCCGGGGTCGATGTCCAGGGTCGGCCCGAACACCGGGTTGATACCGGTGTTGTTGACCAGCATGTCGAGGCGGCCGAAGGTCTCGATGGTCTTGGCGACGGCCTCGTCCTGGTGCGCCTCGTCGTCGGCCTTGCCGGGGACGGCGATGGCGACGGCCTCGCCGCCCAGTTCGGCCACTGCCTCGGCGAGCGGCTCCGGCTTGCGCGCGGTGATGCACACCTTCGCGCCGCGCTCGACCAGGTCCTTGGCGATCCCGAGGCCGATACCCCGGCTGGCGCCGGTGACGATCGCGACGCGATCCTTGAACGAGTTCACTCTTCGATCTCCTCTGTGTTCACTGGCGACGCAATCACTAAGCGAGCGCTCACTTACAATGGAAAGGTCCGGAGACGGTGTCAAGCCCGCCATCCGGAACGAGCGTCTGGGAGGATCTGCGGATGACCATGTCGCTGTCGGCCGAACTGTGGCCCGACGTCCAGCCGGAGACGGCACGGCGGCTGATGCTGGCCGGGGTCGAATCCTTCGCGCGGCGTGGCTATCACGCGACCACCACCCGGGACATCGCCTCGGCGGCGGGTATGAGCCCCGCGGCGCTGTACGTGCACTTCCCGTCCAAGGCCGCGCTGCTGTTCGCGATCTCGAAGTACGGCCACGAGCAGACGCTCTCGCTGGTCGAGAGCGTCGTGGCGCGGGAGACCGATCCGGTCGAGCGGATCCGGCTACTGGTCGAGGATTTCGTGGCGTGGCACGCGCGGAGGCACACCGTGGCCCGCGTGGTGCAGTACGAATTGCACGCGCTGCCCGACGAGGAGTTCGAGATCGTCGCGAAACTGCGCCGCCGCATCGAGCAGGTCGTGCGCGAGGTCATCACCGAAGGCGTCGGAACGGGCGTGTTCACCGTCGGCGACCCGCACACCGCCGCCCGCGCCGTGCTCTCCCTCGGTGTCGACGTCTCGCGCTGGTACAGCGAGCGGACGCGCCAGACCCCCAAGAAGCTCGGCCAGGAGTACAGCGAGCTGGTGCTGCGCATGCTCGGCACGAAACTCTCCTGACCAGTACAGATCGGCCTGCGTCGGCGATACCGCCACCAGAGTGACATACCAACCGGTCGGTATCTAGAATTACCCGTTGAGACGTTGACCACATACTAAGCGGTTGTTAACTTGCCCGGACTGCATCGCCGCAGCAGCGCCGAGCGAAGGGCATCCAGATGGCCGACACCGCACCGAACGCCCCGGAAACCGCCGCCGAACCGACGATCACCGTCTCCCAGCGCAGGAGGGCCGCGACCGCGGCGGCACTCGCCTCCTCGGTCGAGTGGTACGACTACTTCGTCTTCGGGATCGCCGCCGCCCTGGTCTTCGGGAAGACCTTCTTCCCCACCAGCAACGCGGCGGCCGGCGTCCTCGCCTCGTTCGCGACCTTCGCGGTCGGCTTCCTCGCCCGGCCGCTCGGCGGGATCATCGCGGGCAGCCTCGGTGACAAACGCGGCCGGAAACCCGTGCTGGTGCTGGCGATCGCGCTGATGGGCGCGGCGACCACGCTGATCGGCCTGCTGCCGACCTACGACTCGATCGGCATCGCCGCGCCGATCCTCCTGGTGCTGCTCCGGCTCGTGCAGGGGGTCGCCGTCGGCGCCCAGTGGGGTGGCGCGATGCTGCTCGCCACCGAATACGCGCCGCCCGGCAAACGCGGTCTCTACGGCAGCCTCGTCCAGCTCGGCGTCCCGATCGGGGTGGTGCTGGCGAACACGGTGTTCCTGATCGCCGCCCAGCTCGCACCGCCGTCGGACTTCCTCGTGTGGGCGTGGCGGATCCCGTTCCTGGTGGGGGTCCTCGTGCTCGGGCTGGCCTGGTACATGCACGTCAAGATCGACGAGACGCCCGAATACCGCCGCGCGGAAGCGAAACTCGCCGCCGAGGAACGCGGCCGGGCCAAGTCTCCGCTGCGTGACGTCCTGCGTGACCACAAGGGCACGGTGCTGCTGGCGGGCGGCTCGTTCATGGTCAACACCGCCACCTTCTACATCCTGCTGAACGGCGTCCTCGACTACGCCACCCGCCATCTCGGGATGTCACGGACCACGGTGCTCGTCGCGACCCTGCTGATCAGCACGCTGCAGCTCGCGATCATCCCGCTGTCGGCGAAACTGTCCGACCGGATCGGCAGGCTCAAGATCTACACCTTCGGCGCGGCGGGCGTCGCGCTCTGGGCGATCCCGATGTTCCTGCTCATCGACACGGCCTCGCTGCCGCTGTTCGTGGTCGCCTCGTTCGTCGGGTCGCTGTTCCTCGGCATCATGTACGGCCCGCAGGCGGCGTTGTTCGCCGAGCTCTTCACCGCCGAGATGCGCTACACCGGCGCCTCGCTCGGCTACCAGATCAGCGCGGTGGTCGGCGGCGGGCTCGCGCCGTTCATCATGGTGCTGCTGCTGGAATCCACCGGGACGTCGATGTCGGTCTCGCTCTACATCATCGTGCTGGCCCTGATCTCGCTCGGCTCGATCGGCCTGCTGGCCAAACGCGCACGGTCCACTTCGGACTCAGACGACCGCGCGCGCGAAGCGGTCGGCGACCAGCCGTAGCCGCTCCTTGACCTCGTCCGGCGCCTCCTCCACGACGAAGTCGACGTCCCAATGGGCGAGGTAGTACGGCATCACGGAAAGGTCGTTGGAACCGACCCGGACCCGGCAGGTGTGCTCGTCGATGGCCTCGATCGTGCCGGCGGTCGGGGACACGTACTCGGCGAGCGCCTCCGCCGAGGCGCTGACCCGCAGCACCATCTGGTGCGGATACGGCGAAGACGTGATCCCGCGGGAGACGTACGCCGCGAGGTCCTCGGCGGGCGGTTCCCTCGGCGTGAACCGGAAACTCGTGTCCGGGACGCCGTCGATGCGGTCGACGCGGAAGGTCCGCCAGTCGTCACGGTCGAGGTCGAACGCGACCAGGTACCAGCGGCGTCCGGTGTGCACCAGGCGCAACGGCTCGATGTAGCGCTCGCTGACGTCACCGTTGTGGCTGCGGTAGCCGAACCGGAGCCGCTGATGGTCGCGGCACGCGGACGCGATGACCGTCAGCGCGGCGGCGTCGATGACCGGGACGACGCCGCCGAGCGGGATCATCGCGGTGTTCAGCGCGGTGATCCGGTGCCGCAGCCGCGCGGGCAGCACTTGCTCCAGTTTGGTGAGCGCGCGCACCGAGGTCTCCTCGATCCCCGACACCGTCCCGTTCGCGGCCGTGCGGAGCCCGACGGCGACCGCGACGGCCTCGTCGTCGTCCAGCAGCAGCGGCGGCAACGCGGCCCCCGCGCCGAGCCGGTAGCCGCCCGCGACTCCGGGGGTGGCGTGCACCGGGTAGCCCAGTTCGCGCAGCCGCTCGACGTCGCGCCGGACCGTGCGGACGTCCACCTGCAGCCGGTCGGCGAGGTCGGCGCCCGGCCAGTCGCGCCGCGCTTGCAGCAGGGAGAGGAGCCTCAGCAGCCGTGCCGACGTGCCCGTGGTCATCGGTTCGCTCGCTTCATGGGAGGAGTGTCGCAGATATTCAGGACAGGTCCGGTCCGCATTGACGCGCGCCGGCTGGGCGGTCCCGGGGCCGGATGCGGCGCGCATGTCGCGAAAGCCACTTTCAGGACGTCAGACGTCGCGAAAGTGGCTTTCGCGACGCGTCGCCTTCGCCTGATCGCTCACCACTCACGAGCCCTAAGCTGAACCTCGTGATCGATCTCGCGCAGCTGCTGTCCGTCGCCCGTGAAGAGGCCGAACTCGGCAAGGCCGAGGGCGGGGTCCCGATCGGCGCCGCCCTCTTCGACACCACCGGCGTCCTGCTCGGCCGCGGCCACAACCGGCGCGTCCAGGACGGCGACCCGTCGATGCACGCCGAGACCTCCGCCTTCCGGAACGCGGGCAGGCGTCCGCACTACCGGGACACGATCATGGTCACCACACTGTCCCCCTGCTGGTACTGCAGCGGGCTGGTGCGCCAGTTCGGCATCGGCCGGGTCGTCATCGGCGAGGCCACCACGTTCGAAGGCGGGCACGGCTGGCTCGAGGAGCATGGCGTCGAGATCACTCTGCTCGACGACCCGTCGTGCACCGCGCTGATGACCGGGTTCATCCGGGATCACCCGGACCTGTGGTTCGAGGACATCGGCGTCCCGGCCGAAGGCTAGGTTTCGTTCTCGAAGGCGACGGTCCGGTTGCGCCCGGCCCCCTTCGCCGCGCGCAACGCCTGATCCGCCGCGCCGACGAGCCGGTCGAGCGTCTCACCGCAGTCCGGATGCGACGACACTCCGATCGAGACGGTCGTCCCCGCGAACGTCCCACCCAGTGAGACGAACGTCGAGGAGATCCGCAGCCGGATGCGTTCGGCGATCGCGTGCGCGTCGAACCGGCTCGTGCCGGGCAGCAGGACCACGAACTCCTCACCGCCGAACCGGCCGACCAGGTCCGCGGCACGGACCTCGGCGCGCAAGGTGTCCGCCACGGCCCGCAGCACGTCGTCCCCGACGTGCCTGCCGTGCCGGTCGTTGAGCCGGGCGAAATGGTCGAGGTCGAGCATCAGCAGCGAAAGCTCGGCGCCACGGCCGCGCAGCAGCTCGAACTGGGTGCGGGCACCGTCCAACCAGGACGACGCGGTGAGCAGCCCCGTGCCGGAGTCCGTGCCCGCGTGACCACGCAGGGCACGCATCGTCCCGGCCCGGTGAAGTACCACGAGCGCGCCCGCGAGTACCACGGTGACGAACGGCCAGTCCGCCGCCGACCAGGCGAGCAACAGTCCGAACGCGACCATCGCCGCGTCGAAGGCGAATCCCGACGGCTCCGCCCCGAATTCGGCCGCCGGGGCGGCCAAGGCCGCGTCGACGGACAGGAAGACCAGCCCGGTCGCGAAAACCAGGGCGAAACTTTCGAAATCCCTTGGCGCGCCGAGGAACGGCGGCGCACCCAGCAGTACCGGGATGATCGAGGCGCCGAGCGCCGAAAGCATCGTCGCGGACGCCGCGAACACCTGCCGGTGCGGGATACCGCGCCGGATCCGGAACCAGCGGTATGCCGCCGAGACGACGACGAGCACCGCGGCCAGTGCGGGCGGCAGGAGGAGCGCACCCGCGAAAATCCACGCCGCGTCCAGTCCGGCGCCGAGCCGGGTGTCGGCGCGGGACCGCTCGACGGGGCGCGAAAGCTCCGAACTGAGGATCATTCCGGTCACCAGCGCGGAAAACGGAAGAAACGACGACGGCGCGGGCGGTCGCAGGACGAAAAGGTAGGCGGTGGCGGCGATGGCGGCGAAGTCGACGAGGAGCAGATACCCGATCAGGCCTCGCCTGGGTAGTTCCCACAGGCTCCAGGACCCCAGTATCCGCCGCGGCGCGGCGAGCCGGTCTCTCCGGTCGCGGCTTCCGGTCGCCATCAGGGAGTCCCCCACCATTTCGGCAAACTAGCCGGTAATCGTGGTGGTGTCGATCCGCTTTCCGGGTCATGACCCCCTACTAAGGTCGGTCGTTTCCGGTGGGTGTTCCGGTGAATTCTTGACAGTCCTCATTGGTCTAGTCCACCGTGGGATAGCGCACACTCCAGGTTGATACGCCGCGTCAAGACGGAGGTGCTCCACACCTGCGCGCCTCGCCGCGCGCGTACCAGTTGGAGGACCGATGAAATCCTTACGACGCTGGGCGACACTGGCCACCACCGTCGGCGCCGCTCTCGCCACGGCCGCCGGCCTCGCCCCCGTCGCCTCGGCGGCCCCGGACCCGGTGCTCGCCTCGCCCTATCTGTACCAGTGGTCGGGACAGACGGATCCGATCGCCGCGATGAACGCCACCGGCGTCAAGGCCTTCACCCTCGCGTTCATCCTCTCCGACGGGGGCTGCAACCCGAAATGGGACGGCAGCCGTTCCCTCACCGGCTCGGACGCCACGATGATCGACAACATCCGCGCCAAGGGCGGCGACGTCATCCCGTCGTTCGGCGGCTGGTCGGGCACGAAGCTCGGCCCGAAATGCTCCACTCCCGCGGCACTCGCCGGCGCGTACCAGAAGGTCATCGACGCCTACAAACTCAAGGCGATCGACCTCGACGTCGAGAACACCGACGAGTTCGAGAACTACACCGTCCAGGACCGGATCCTGAACGCCGTCAAGATCACGAAACAGAAGAATCCCGGCCTCCGCGTGGTCATCACCATCCCGACCGAGGTCGGCGGCCCCAACGCGCACGGCAAGCGGCTGATCAACCGGTCGAAGGAGCTCGGCGCGGGGGTCGACGCGTGGTCGGTCATGCCGTTCGACTTCTCCAGCGGCGGTGACATGGCGGGCAAGACCCGCAGCGCCGTGGACGGGCTGAAGAACGTCGTGAAGTCCGCTTTCGGCCTGAGCGACGACGCGGCCTACCGGCGCAGCGGGCTTTCGTCGATGAACGGGAAGACCGACGTGGCGGGCGAAACCGTCAGCGTCGCCGACTTCCGCGCGATCCGCGACTACGCGGCGAGCAAACATCTCGCGCGGCTGTCGTTCTGGGCGGTGAACCGCGATTGCAACAACTGCGCGGGGATCGCCCAAGGCAAGTACGACTACACCAAGATCGTGGCGGGTTACACCGGCTGACTTCCGTTCCCCACCGGTGTCAGTCCGTGAAGGCCTCCTTCCCTACCTTGAGCGTAGGGAAGGAGGCCTTCACGGCTTCGGCGCCTCGGGCCCGGTTGCTCAGGTCGCGAAAGCCACTTTCGAGACATCAGACGTCGCGAAAGTGGCTTTCGCGACATGCCTCGACGACGCCCAGGCCCCAGTCACGACCGGCCGGCCCGCACACCCGCGCCGACGTCGCGAAAGCCACTTTCGCAACCTCCCGGGCCCGGGCCACCCCTCAGCCCCCGCAGTCCGGCGCCGTGTTCAGCGGCNCGCGACATGCCTCGACGACGCCCAGGCCCCAGTCACGACCGGCCGGCCCGCACACCCGCGCCGACGTCGCGAAAGCCACTTTCGCAACCTCCCGGGCCCGGGCCACCCCTCAGCCCCCGCAGTCCGGCGCCGTGTTCAGCGGCCGCCCGCGCGACCACACCAGGTCGACCGGATGCACCGAACCGTCCGGATCGATCGACAGGATCGGCAACGCCTTGTCGAGCTGGTTCCCCGTCGCCTGGTCGAACGCGATGAAGCCGGTCGCGCCGGGCACCGGGGAGTTGCAGTCGATGCTGCGCAACACGTTCGACACCGAGACCGGGTCCGCCGACACGTTCTGCACGGCCGCTTCGACGGCCGCGGCGACCGCGTCGTGTTCGATCATCGCGGCGCCGTCCCACAGTTCCGCCTTGGGAAAACCGTGGGTACCGGTGAATTCCGCGACGAAGTTGTCGTAGTTCTTCTTGTACGTGGGATACGCCGGATCGGCGGTGAACATGTCCCACTGGTCGGGATACGCCAGTGCCGTGTAGCGGAGCCGGACACTGATGTCCTTGTTCAGCTCCAAGGGTTTCCCGGCGAGTGTGCTCGCGTCGTCCCCGGTCATCACGGTCACCGTGTCGAGACCCTCGCAGGCACCGTCGCCCGCCAGCGCCGCCACGAGGGCGCCGAGGTCGAGCCCGCGGCCGGCGAAGTAGATCAGATCGGGTTTCGCGCCGCAGATGTCGTTGTGCCACCTGCTGAACAGCCCGCGCAAGTACGCCTCGCGCGAAGTGTCGGCGAGCGGTTTGACGTCGTAGGTCTTCGTGAAGACGACCGGGACCTTCGACGAGTTCTGGAACGCCTCGGCCAGGGTGGTCGCGTAGGTGTCCTCCTTGCTGACCCCCTGGATCATCATCACGCGCCGGAAACCGTGCGCGGCGATGTATCCGGCCGCGGCGCGGGCCTCGTCGGTGTTGGTCGGGCCCACGCGGAAGAAGTTGTCGATCCGCGCGCCCTGCGGGTCGGTGTTCATGTTGTCCGCGGTGACGGTCGCGCCGATCGTGGCGATCCCGTGCCGGGACAGTTCGGCCACCAGCGCCCGGCTGTTCTCCGAGCTGATGCCGACGTCGGTGACCGCCACGATGCGCTGGGCGGCGGCCGCGGCGACGATCTCCTCGGCGACGACACGCCAGTGATCGGCGTTGCTCCCGTAATTGGCCAGCAGGAGCCTGATCCCCGGCGGCCCGTTCTTCGGCCACGCGGCGGCGATCGCGCCCTGTACCTCCCGCCGCACGAACGGGAACGGCTGGCTGTCGACCTTCGGATCGGGCGCGAGGTTCTCCAGCACCACGATGGTCTTGAAGTTGTCCCCCGCCAGGTCGTTGCGGCTCTTGATGAGCTTCTCCAGCGGATCGAGCGGGTCGTCTTCCCGCATCGGGCCGGAGTCGAGGTTCAGCCCCACGCAGACGTGCGACGAGCCGACCGACTCCTCGTCCGCGTCCACCGCCCGAAGTCCGGCGCCGCAGACCTCCCACGGCCTGGTGAGCGCCGGCACGGCGGCCAGCAGCACGACCACGGCCACGATCAGCAACACCCGATGACGGCGTGCCCAGCCTCGGGGCCGTACCGGCGGCCCCGTCGCCGCGCCGTCACGGGCCGCGGACATGCGTGTTCTCAGCGAATCGAGCCAGGACATCACAGGGTTCCGTTCCGGGTCAGGGGAATTCGCCGCGACGGGCGGCTTCCTTGGCCGACACGAGCGCGCCGACGTCGGGCTGATGCGAGGTGGTGGCCAGCGCGGCGAAGGCGTTCGCGATCACCTGGTGCTGGTCCTGCCCGCGGACGGCGAAGGGGTTGGCGGTCAGCCAGCCCGCCGCGATGAGCCGGGCGACGTTGTTCCGGATCTCGGACCGGTCGTTCGGGCGGCGCGCGTTGTCCAGGTTGACGAGTTCTTCGTACAGCTCCGCGTGATCCCGTTCGGGCGGCAGATCGTCCGGCGCGTTCAGGACCAGCTCGAGTTTGGCGATCCACTCGGCGTGCGGGATCCGGTTGAACTCGCGTTCGAAGAAGGTGACCACCTCGCCGATGTCGCCCAGCGCGAGGTTGCAGTAGGCCAGGCGCACCGGATCCTGCGCGGTGTCGGGATCGTCGCGCAGGGCCTTGAACTGGTCGGTGTAGGTCGGCCCGTCGCCGTCACCCCGCCGGGCCAGCGCCGACACCAGGTTCGCGGCGATCCACGGATGCAGGGCCGCCTGGTCGGTCGTCGAACCGGGTGAGTTCTTCGCCGTCACCCACAACGAGGTGCGCAGTTCGGTCAGGATCCGCCCGACGTGCGGCTGGTCGATCCGGCTCTGCGCGGCGTCCGGGATCAGCCAGGGCGCGGTCGCGAATGGGGCCGCGGTGACGAAGTCGTCGACGTGGACGTCGTCGAGGTGCTCGGTCAAGGCGAGCTCGGTCAGCCTGCGGTAGCAGGGATCCTGTTCGCCACGGGGATCGGTGGTGAGCAGGTCACGGCCGCCTTCGCGCGCGTCGGTGGCCCGCAACCGCCCCGCGAGCTGCTCGACCGCCGACGGCAGTCCACCGGTCGCCCGGTGCGCGAGCGTGACCTTCGGCGTCCGCGCGCCGGAATCGAGGATCCGCGCGATCCGCCCGATCGACTGCGGTGAGATCCGGACCGGGTAGTAGGGCGAGTCGAGCGCGCCGTTGCCCGGGTTCGCCCAGTCGTCGTACGAAGCCTCCTCGCAGTCCACGATCGGCCGGACGGCGGGCGGCGCGCCGGACGCGGGTTTCCACGGCGCCAGCCAGGCGGTCCCCCAGTCGTCGTGCCACCGCCCGCTGGTGGCGATGACCAGCAGCGCGTCGTGGGCCTCGCGGTCGTTCGGATGCTGAACGGCGTACCGTTCCCGCGCGGCGATCAGGTCGGCGAGGAACTCGGTCCCGCCCGCGTGGTCGACGTCGTCGAGCACCACCACCCAGTTGTGCCAATGCCTGCGCTGCGGCGAGATGTCACAGGTGCACGGGCTCTTCTCCTCCGGTTTGGCCATCCGCGGATGGTTCTCCCGGACGTCGCCGAGGAACGCCGCCATCAGCCATTCGGTGACCGCCTTGGCGTCACGGGCGCTGCCGTGCGCGAGGCGGTTGAGTTCGAGCAGCGCGTCGAACGGGGATCTCCCCTCGGCGTGGGGGAAGTCCGCCAGCGACCGCAGCGCCTTCCCGAGCCTCGGCCGGATGTTCCGGACCAGATGCGGAAAAGTCTGGCGGAACAAGTCCGCGTACGGGGGCTCGACGAGACCGGTCGCCTTCGCCGTCTCGGTCAGCGTGTCGAGCGTGCTGTCCATCGCCGACGTCCAGATAACCCGGTCGAGACTGCCGAGCAGCGACTTCAGTTGCGCGAGGTCTTCGTCGCGATTTCGACCGGAAAGCTCGGCCTGGACTGCGATCAACGCGATCGTGAAACGAACGAACTGCGGTTTCGGCCGATTCCGCCATTTCCCCGACAACGTATAGGCCAGTTTCGTGAGCACGTCGATCGTGCCGGCCCGGCCGCCTTGCCCGAAATCGAATCCGGCGTGCACGACACCCCAGCCGAGGTCACGGCGGATCGCTTCCAGCGCCGTGGTCTTCCCCGAACCGACGGGCCCGAGCAGCAGCGTCACCGGCTGCGGGCGGGACGGATTCCCCGTCTCGCGGTTGAGCAGCATTCTCCGGGCGAGCTGCACCGCGGGAGAATGTCCGTCCACATTCATTTTTCCTGTTCAGCCCCTAGCCTGCCCCGGATGGAATGGAAGTGCGGACCATCGTAGGTACGCCGCCGAGGGCGGGACACGGGAAAAAGGACACCAGACACGAACGGACGAGATCAGGGGTGAATCGTGATTCTTGTTCGACGATGCGCGACGCCGTCGATCACCCGATCGGCGCTATCGGCCCCACTGCGGCCACCGGCCACCACCGGGATATCCGCCGTGATTCCAGTCGTAGTACCACTCGTGGTGACCGGCGCGCGGATCCGGCCGTTCCTCCGGCGGCGGCGCGGGCGGCGTGGGTGTCGGGGACGGCGTCTCCGAGCCGTGCATCGACGCGGTCATCGGCGGCGGAGGGGCGACGCTGCCGCCCGAAGGTCCCGACGGGACGGGTGAAGACGCCGCGGCGTCCGGGACCTCGACGGCCTGCGGTGCGATGGTCAGCGACGGCGGCGGGAGCGGGATCCCCGGGACGACCTCGGCCTGTTCGCCGGGAGTGAGCAGCACGGCCAGCAGTCCGCCGACGAAGACACCGCCCGCCGAAAGCGCCGAGATCCGCCGGATCCTCCCGCTCCCGGAAGCCGCGTCCGTGGCCCGGTGCTTCGGCCCGCGCGGCCCACGGCGGCGGGGTGCCGCGCCGGCTTTGCGCATCAACTCGCTCAGGGCGTCCCCGCCGCCGTCATGGCGAGCCGTGCGTGCCATCGGCACCTCCCTACCCGGTCCGCCGCTCGACGGCGACGGCCTCATCCCGGGGAGGATCCTAGGAAGGCGGGAGGTGGTTGTAAACGGTCGTCGTCCACTGCGGACAGACGATGCGGTGAAGGGTCAGGCGGCCGCGGTGACCGCGATGGCGGCTTCGCCCGCCTCGGTCAGCTCGGCGGGCACCCGGCCGGTGACCGCGGCGGGACCGGTGGACTCGGCGGGGCGGATGTAACCGCCGCGGGCCAGCGCGTGCGCGGTCATCTGATCGCAGCAGGCGAACCCGTCGATGAAGAGATCCGGCTCGCAGCTGCACGACATCTGGGCACGGCGCGCCGCGACCGCTCGCAGCATCGCCATCGCGCGATGGGACAGTTCGACCTCTGAACCGGACACCGGACTGGACCTCTCTCGATCAGCCACCTGAATCAGCAGCACTCACACCGTGTTATCGATCGCTGCTCCATCAGTGTTAACAAGATCTCAGACGTTGTCGGTGACTTCTTGGTTCCGTGAGATCTTCGCCGACGCCAGGGGCGGCTCCAGGACCCGTGCCCACTGGGCGACGATCTGCTTGCGCCGCTTCGTGTCGTCGGTCAGCAGGTTCGCCAGCCCCAGCCCGCGGGCAAGGTCCAGAGTGGCCTGGACCAGCTCACGAACGCCCTGGTGGGACTCGTCGACGCCGAGCAGTTCGACGGTCACCCGGTGCGCTTCCCGTCCGACCCGCGCCTCCAGCGGCACCAGGGTCGCGCGCAGCGACTCGTCGGTCGACGCCGCGACCCAGAGGTGGAGCGCGGCGCGGAACAGCGGCCCGCTGTAGAGGTTGAGCACCATGTCGACGGCCCGCTCGATCCGCGACCGCCCCGACGGCAGTTCCGCCGCGCGGGCGCGCAGTTCCACGATCTGGATCTCGCCGACGTGCTCGACCGCGGCCGCGACCAGATCCTCCCTGGTCGGGAAGTGGTGCTGGGCTGCGCCGCGCGAGACCCCGGCGCGTTCGGCGATGATCGCGACGGTGGTCCCGTTCCAGCCCAGCTCCCCGATCGTCTCGACGGCGGCCTCGACCAGCCGCCGCCGGGTCGTGCGGCTGCGCTCCTGCTGTGGTTCGCGAATCACGGGGTACGGCTCTCGACCCAGAAATCGAGCTGCAGGTCTTCCTCCCGCTCGCCGATGCGGTACTTCGAGAAGTCCGTGACCCCTTCGGCCGCGAGCACCTCGTCGTCGATGTAGAAATGCCCGGACGCCTCACGGCTCGGTTTGGTGAGGATCGCGTGCGCCGCGTCCGCCATGATCTCCGGCGTCCGCGACTTGGCCGCCAGTTCCGCGCCGACGACGTTGCGGATCGCCGCGGTGTCGATCGTCGTCCGCGGCCACAGCGAGTTCGCCGCGATCCCGTACTGCCGCAGTTCCGCGGCGAGCCCGACGGTCACCAGGCTCATCGAGTACTTCGCGATGCTGTACGCGAGATGCCCCGCCTGGAACCATTTCTCGTCGAGGCTGATCGGCGGCGACAGCGTGAGGATGTGCGGGTTCTCCGCGAGCTTCAGGTACGGGATGGCGAGTTTCGACAGCAGGAACGACCCGCGCGCGTTGACGTCCTGCATCAGGTCGTAGCGCTTCATGCTGACCGCTTCGGTCGGGGTCAGGTCGATCGCGCTCGCGTTGTTGAGCACGATGTCGATCCCGCCGAACTGCTCCGCGGTCCGCGCGATCGCGGCCTCGACCGACGTGTCGTCCCGGACGTCGCCGACGATCGGCAACGCCTGCCCGCCGGCGTCCTCGATCGCCTTGGCGGCGGTGTAGAGCGTGCCGGGCAGCTTCGGATGCGGCTCGGCGGTCTTCGCGAGCAGGGCGATGTTCGCTCCGTCGCGGGCGGCGCGGACCGCGATCGCCTCGCCGATCCCGCGGCTGCCGCCGGAGATGATGATCGTCTTGCCGTGGAGCGTGCTCATGGGGTGTCGCCTTCCATAGTGGGCTCGTGAGCGGCTAGGACGGTCAGTGAGAGGGGGAAGGCCAAGGTGGCGTGTCGCGAAAGCCACTTTCGAGACGTGTGATGTCCCGAAAGTGGCTTTCGCGACACGAACGCCGACGAGACCACGAGCGGAACACCCACCCCGCCGGACACGTTCGCCTTACCCCTCGTTAGAACCGTCCTGGCCTCTCAGTAGGACCGGGGCAGGCCGAGGCTGTGCTGGCCGACGAAGTTGAGCACCATCTCGCGGCTCACCGGCGCGATCCGGCCCAGCCGGACGGCCGTGACCAGCGTGCCCAGCCCGTATTCGCTGGCGAGCCCGTTGCCGCCGTGGGTCTGCACGGCCTGATCGACCGCGCGGATGGCGACCTCGGCGGCGGCGTACTTCGCCATGTTCGCCGACTCGCCCGCGCCGAAGTCGTCGCCGGAGTCGTAGAGCGACGCGGCCTTCTGCGTCATGAGCTTCGCCAGCTCCAGTTCGATCTTGATCTCCGCGAGCGGATGCGCGAGACCCTGGTGGGTGCCGATCGGCGCGCCCCACACCTTGCGCTCGTTGGCGTAGGAGACGGCCTTGCCCAGCGCGTAGCGCGCGATGCCGAGCGAGAATGACGCGCCCATGATGCGTTCGGGGTTGAGCCCGGCGAACAGCTGCGCGATCGCCGCGTCCTCCTCGCCGACCAGCGCGTCGGCGGGCAGGTGGACGTCGTCGAGGAACAGGCCGAACTGCTTCTCCGGCGAGACGATGTCCATGTCGATCTGCTTGTACTCGAAGCCGGGCGTGTCGGTCGGGACGGTGAACAGCGCGGGCTTGAGCTTGCCGGTCTTGGCGTCCTCGGTGCGCCCGACGACCAGGACGGCGTCCGCCTCGTCGACACCGGAGATGTAGACCTTCCGTCCACTGAGGACCCAGCCGTCGCCGTCGCGTTTCGCGGTGGTGGTGATCTTGTGCGAGTTCGACCCGGCGTCCGGTTCGGTGATCGCGAAGACCATCCGGCCGCTGCCGTCGGCGATCCCGGGCAGCCAGCGCTTCTTCTGCTCCTCGGTGCCGAACCGCGAGATGACCGTGCCGCAGATCGCCGGCGAGACGACCATGAGCAGCAGCGGGCAGCCCGCCGCGGCGAGTTCTTCGAGCACCGCGGCGAGATCCGCGATGCCCGCTCCCCCGCCGCCGTACTCCTCGGGCAGGTTCACGCCGAGGTAGCCGAGCCGTCCGGCCTCGGCCCACAGCTCGTCGGTCTTGAGCCCGGCACGGGCCTGTTTCGCGTAGTACTCGTGCCCGTACTTCTTGCCGAGTTCGGCGACCGCGGCCCGCAGCGCGACGCGCTCCTCGGGCTCGGTGAAGTTCATCGCGTTCATTCGTTCTCTCCTACCACCGCGAGGATCGTGCCCACTTCGACCTGTTGTCCGACCACCACCGGGAGTTCCGTCACGACGCCGTCGGCCGGTGCCGCGATCCGGTGTTCCATCTTCATCGCTTCGAGCCACAGCAACGGATCGCCGGTCTTGACGGTGTCGCCCGCCTCTACCGCGAGCCGGACGACCGTGCCCGGCATCGGCGCCACCAGCGATCCGGCGGCGAGCGCCGCGTCGGGATCGGTATACCTCGGCACCACGCCCAGTTCGACGGCGCCGTCCGGCGAATCGACATACACCGTGTCGCCGTATCGGGCGACGGTGAACTTGCGCCGCACCCCGGAGACTTCCAGGACGACGGCGCCGCTTTCGGCGGAAACCGGTTCGACACCCTCGAAACCGTCCGCGCGCAGACCGTCCCGGCCGAGGTTGTAGCCGACCTCGATCTCGTCGTCGCCATGACGAAAACGTTTGCGCTGCCCTTGCGAGCGCACGTTCCGCCAGCCGCTCGGCAGCCGCCCCTGCACCTGCGCCGCGTCACGGTTCGCCGCAGCACCTGCCAGAGCGGCGGCCAGCGCGGAAATCCGTACAGTGTCCACAGTGGCCAGTGGACGGGCCAGGGTGTCGAGTCCGTGCCGGTCGAAGAACGCCGTGTCGGTCTCGCCGGCGAGGAAAGCCTCATGGCGCAACACGTTCACCAGCAGGTCGCGGTTGGTCACCACGCCGTGGATCTCCGCACCGGCCAGCGCACCGGCCAGTGCCCGTGCCGCGCTCCGGCGATCCGGGGCGTAGGCGATGACCTTGGCGAGCATCGGGTCGTAGTGCACGCCGACGGTCTGTCCGCTGACGAATCCGGAGTCCAGCCGGACGCCCGGACCGACCTCGAATTCCCGTTGTGCCGCGGGAAGCTCGAACCGGTGCAAGGTCCCGCTCTGCGGCTGCCAGCCCGCGGCCGGGTCCTCGGCGTAGAGCCGGACCTCGATCGCGTGACCGCGCGTCTCCGGCTCGTCGATCGGGAGGTGCTCGCCCTCCGCGATCCGCAACTGCAGCGAAACGAGGTCGAGCCCGGTCGTGGCCTCGGTGACCGGGTGTTCCACCTGGAGCCGGGTGTTCATCTCCAGGAAGTAGAACCGCCCGTCCGGTCCGGCGAGGAATTCGACCGTTCCGGCGCCGACGTAGTCGATCGCCTGCGCGGCCTTGCGCGCGGCGTCGAACAGCGCCTCCCGCATGGCTTCGTCGACGAACGGCGACGGCGCTTCCTCGACGACCTTCTGGTGACGGCGCTGGATCGAACATTCGCGCTCCCCCACCGCCCATACCGTGCCGTGGGTGTCGGCGAGCACCTGGACCTCGATGTGACGGCCGGTCTCCAGGTACCGCTCGCAGAACACGGTCGGGTCGCCGAACGCCGACGCGGCCTCAGCGCTCGCGCCTTCGACGGCTTCCGCGAGTTCGCCGAGCGTGCGCACGACACGCATCCCGCGTCCGCCACCCCCGGCGGAAGCCTTGACCAGCAAGGGAAGGTCGGTCTCGGTGACCTCGGCCGGGTCCAATTCGGACAGGATGGGGACACCGGCTTCGGCCATCATCCGCTTGGACTCGACCTTGGAGCCCATGCTCTCGATGGCTTCCGGCGGCGGGCCGACCCAGGTCAGCCCGGCGTCGATCACGGCACGGGCGAACGCGGCGTTCTCGGACAGGAAACCGTAGCCGGGGTGGATCGCGTCGGCGCCGGTCTCGACGGCCGCCTTGATCAGCAGTTCCGCACGCAGGTACGTGTCGGCCGGCGCGTTGCCCGGCAAACGGACGGCGACGTCCGCCTCGGCGGTGTGCGGCGCGTCGGCGTCCGCGTCGGAGAACACCGCGACCGTGCCGATCCGGGCGTCGCGGCAGGTGCGGAACACGCGGCGGGCGATCTCACCGCGGTTGGCGACCAGAAGTTTCTCGATCATGCCGCTCACATCCTGAAGACGCCGAAGCCCTCGGCGCCCTTCACTGGTCCATTGTGGATCACGGACAGGCTGAGCCCGAGCACCGTGCGGGTGTCGCGGGGATCGATGATCCCGTCGTCGTAGAGCATCCCGGAGAGGAACATCGGCATCGACTCCGCTTCGATCTGGCCCTCCACCATGGCGCGCATGGCGGCGTCGTGCTCCTCGTTGTACTCCTGCCCGCGCGACGCGGCGGCGGCACGGGCCACGATGGACAGCACACCAGCCAGCTGCTGTGGTCCCATGACCGCGGATTTCGCACTGGGCCAGGCGAAGAGGAACCGGGGATCGTAAGCCCGGCCGCACATGCCGTAGTGCCCGGCACCGTACGACGCGCCCATGAGCACCGACAGATGCGGCACCTTCGAGTTCGACACGGCGTTGATCATCATCGCGCCGTGTTTGATGATGCCGCTCTGCTCGTACTCCTTGCCGACCATGTAGCCGGTGGTGTTGTGCAGGAAGACCAGCGGCGTGTCGATCTGGTTGGCCAGCTGGATGAACTGCGCGGCCTTCTGGGATTCCTCGCCGAACAGCACGCCCTGCGCGTTGGCGAGGATGCCGACCGGGTAGCCGTGGATACTCGCCCAGCCGGTGGCGAGGCTGCTGCCGTACAAGGGTTTGAACTCGTCGAAGTCCGAACCGTCGGCGACCCTGGCGATCACCTCGCGCGGATCGAACGGCACCTTGAGATCGGTGGGCACGATGCCGAGCAGGTCTTCGGCGGAGTACAACGGTTCCGCGTAATCCGGCTTGGGTGTCGGGCCCTGTTTGGTCCAGTTGAGCCGTTTGACGATGCTGCGGCCGAGCCGGATCGCGTCCTCTTCGTCGGCCGCGAGGTAGTCGGCGAGTCCCGAGGTACGGGCGTGCATCTCGGCGCCGCCGAGCGATTCGTCGTCGGACTCCTCGCCGGTCGCCATCTTGACCAGCGGCGGTCCGCCGAGGAACACCTTCGCCCGCTCCTTGACCATCACGACGTAGTCCGACATGCCGGGCAGGTACGCGCCGCCCGCGGTCGAGTTGCCGAACACGAGCGCGATCGTGGGCACCTTCGCCGCCGACGACCGCGTGATGTCGCGGAAGATCCGGCCGCCGGGGATGAAGATCTCCTTCTGCGTCGGCAGATCCGCCCCGCCGGACTCGACGAGGTTGATCACCGGCAGGCGGTTCTGCGCGGCGATGTCCGCGGCGCGGTAGCTCTTCTTGGCCGTCCACGGGTTGCTCGCCCCGCCTTTGACCGTCGGGTCGCTCGCCGAGATCATGCACTCGACGCCTTCGACGACACCGATGCCGGTGATCACGCTGGCGCCGACCTGGTAGTCCGAACCCCAGGCCGCCAGCGGCGACAGCTCCAGGAACGGCGAATCCTCGTCGAGGAGGAGCTCGATGCGCTCGCGGGCCAGCAGCTTGCCGCGTTTGCGATGCCGGGCGACGTACTTCTCGCCGCCGCCCGCGATCGCCTTGGCGTGCTCGCCGTCGATCTCGGCGAGTTTGCCGAGCATGGACTCGCGGTTGGCGGCGAACTCCTCGCTCCGCGTGTCCACAGTGGACCTGATCGTGCTCATGCGGTGTATCCCAATCGCTTCGCGGCCAAGCCGGTGAGGATCTCGTTGGTCCCGCCGCCGATGCCGAGGATGCGCACGTCACGGTAGTGACGCTCCACTTCGGACTCCCGCATGTAGCCGAGTCCGCCGTGCAGCTGCACGGCCTCGTTGACCACCCATTCGGCGGTCTCGACGGCGGTGTTCTTCGCGAAACAGGCTTCGGCGATGACCTCTTCGCCCGCGACGTGCCGCTGGGCGACCTGCCGGGTGTAGGTACGGGCCACGTCGACCTTGCGGGCCATCTCGGTGAGTTTGTGCTGCACCAGCTGGCGGGAGATCAGCGGACGGCCGAAGGTCTCGCGCAGGCGGCACCAGTCCAGCGTCAGGTCCAGCGCTCGCTGGGCGTGCGCGTAGCCCTGCACCGCCAGCGAGACCCGCTCGGTGACGAACTGCGTGGCGACCTGCGCGAACCCGCTGTTCTCGGCGCCGATCAGGTTCTCTGCGGGAACGCGGACGTCCACATAGGACAGTTCGGCGGTGTCCGAGCAGAGCCAGCCCATTTTCTCCAGCTTGCGGGAGACGGTGAAGCCCGGCGTGCCGCGTTCGACCACGATGAGCGAGATCCCGTGGGCGCCCGCCTCACCGGTGCGGACCACGGTGGTCACGAAGTCGGCGCGGCAGCCCGAGGTGATGAAGGTCTTGGCGCCGTTGATGACGTACTCGTCGCCCTCGCGCACCGCCGTGGTCCGGATTCCGGCGACGTCGGAGCCGCCGTCGGGTTCGGTGACCGCGAGCGAGCCGATCTTGTGGCCTTCCAGCGTCGGCCGGACCCAGCGTTCGATCTGCACCGGATCACCTGCCGCCGCGATATGCGGGACGGCGATACCGCAGGTGAACAGCGAGGCGAACAGGCCGCCGGAACCGCCCGCGTAGTGCAGTTCCTCGGCGATGACCACCGCGTCGAGGTAGTCGCCGCCTCCGCCACCGACCTCTTCGGGGAAGCCGACACCGAGCAGCCCGAGCTCTCCGGCCTTGCGGTGCAGGTCTCGGGGTAGTTCGCCCTCGCGTTCCCAGTCTTCGAGGTGGGGAAGGATCTCGGTTTCGGCGAACCGCCGCACGGTCTTGCGCAGTTCGGCGCGTTCCGGCGTGGAGAAGGGGTCGGTCACAGGAGGGCCTCCGGGATGTCGATCTCGCGGGAGCGCAGCCATTCCCCGAGCGCCTTCGCCTGCGGGTCGAACCGCGCCTGCGACGCGACACCCTCGCCGAGGATGCCTTCGACGACGAAGTTGATCGCCCGCAGGTTCGGCAGGAGATGCCGCCGGACCTCGAGGTCCGCGGTCTCCGGGAGCAGCAGTTTGAACTCGGTGACGGTGAGCCGGTGCGCGAGCCAGCGCCACGCCTCGTCGGAGCGCGCCCAGACACCGACGTTCGCGTTGCCGCCCTTGTCGCCGCTGCGGGCGCCGGCCACCCTGCCGAGCGGCGCGCGGCGGACCTTCGCCTGGGTGAACGGCGCGGGTAGCCGACCTTCGTCCACATCGGACAGTGGCAGCGTTTCGGCGGCGGGCGCGATGTCGCGACGGGTTCCGTCCGGCAGGACCGCGACGTGCGGCACCTCGTGCGCGTCGACGAAAGCGGGCCGGTACACGCCGTAGGGCGAGGCGGCCGCGGGCGGCGCGGTGACGTGGAATCCCGGGTAGCTCGCCAGCGCGAGTTCGATCGCCGCGCCGCTGAACGCGCGCCCCGCCACCTCCGCATCGGCGTCCTTCACCGCGACGTGCAGCAGTGCGCTCGCCTGCTGCTCGGTCTCGGCGTCGGGATGATCGGTGCGGGCCAAGGTCCACTGGACGTCCGCCGGCGGCTTGGCCTTGAGCGCGCCTTCGAGTTGTTCCTTGACCAGCGCGGCTTTCGCCTCGATGTCCAGTCCGGTGAGGACGAACGTCGTCTCGTTGCGGAAACCGCCGAGCCCGTTCAGGCAGACCTTCAGGGTCGGAGGCGGCGGTTCTCCGGTGACGCCGCTGATCCGGACGCGGTCCGGGCCGTCCTCGGTGAGCGTCAGCGTGTCGAACCGCGCCGTGACGTCCGGCCCGGCGTACCGGGCGCCGGTGATCTCGTAGAGCAGTTGCGCCGTAACGGTTCCGGTGTTCACCACACCGCCGGTGCCGGGGTGTTTGGTGATCACGCTGGAGCCGTCGGCGGAGATCTCGGCGATCGGGAACCCCGGGACGCCGATCTCGTGTTCGGTGAAGAAGGCGTAGTTTCCGCCGGTGGCCTGCGTGCCGCATTCGATCACGTGCCCTGCCGCGACCGCGCCCGCCAGCGCGTCGTAGTCGTCGCGCGCCCAGCCGAAGTGCGCGGCGGCCGGGCCGACGATCACCGACGCGTCGGTGACGCGTCCGGTCACCACGATGTCGGCGCCCGCGTCCAGGCATTCCGCGATCCCCCACGCGCCGAGGTAGGCGTTCGCGGTCAAGGTCTTGCCGAAGCCGAGTTCTTCCGCGCGCTGGATGAGGTCGTCGCCCTCGACGTGCGCGATAGCTATGTCGACGCCGAGTTTCGCGGCCAGTTCGCGAAGCGCGTCCGCGAGCCCGGCGGGGTTGAGACCGCCGGCGTTGGCGACGATCTTGACACCCTTTTCCTTCGCCAGCGCGAGATTCTGTTCCATCTGACGCAGGAAGGTCTTGGCGTAGCCGCGGTTCGGGTCCTTCATCCGGTCCCGGCCGAGGATGAGCATGGTCAGCTCGGCCAGGTAGTCGCCGGTCAGCACGTCGAGCGGGCCGCCGGTGAGCATCTCGTGGACCGCGGAGAACCGGTCGCCGTAGAACCCGGACGCGTTGCCGATCCTGATCGGGGCCGGGGTCACGCGAACTGCCCCGGCTTCCGTCCGGCACCGGGAGGCCCGGCGAAGGCCTGCGCGATCCCGAGCCATTCCTCGACGTCCTTGCCGGTGGCGACCAGGTCGGTGTCGGCGGGGTGACGGCGCTGGGTGATCACGAGACAGAAGTCGACCGCGCTGCCGGTGAGCCGCTGCGGGGCGTCCTCGGGTCCGAACGCCCAGGTGGTGCCGTCGGGCGCGGTCAGCTCGACACGGAACCCTTCGGTGGGCGGCGCGAGCGAGTTGAGCTTGTAGGCGAAGTCGCGGGTGCGGGTCCCGAACCGGGCGATATGCCAGATCCTGGCCGTGTTCTCGCGTGCGACGCCGAGCGCGTCATAGATGTCCTGACCGTGTGCCCAGGTCTCCATGAGGCGCGCCGTCACCATCGACGCGGCGCTCATCGGCGGGCCGTACCAAGGGATCTTCTGCCCGTCGGGCACCGCGGCCAGGGCTTCGGCCAGCTCCGCACGACCGGCGCGCCACTCCGCCAGCAGCTCGCGGGGCGGCGTCTTCGCGCCCTCTGCCGCGCCGTCGTCGACGTAGGACTCGCCCGTCGCGAGCAGCCCTTCGATCTCGGTCTGCCACTCGGCCTCGGATCCGCGCGCCGCGATCAGCGCCTTCTTGTCCGTCCAGGCCAGATGAGCGATCTGATGGGCGATCGTCCAGCCTTCGGCCGGGGTCTTCCTCGCCCAGTCCGACGCGGGCAGCTCCGCCACCACGTCGTCGATGGCCTGCGATTCCGCCGCGAGATCCCCAAGGATCACGCCAAGGTCAGCCATGCCCGCCTCCTCGCGTCCGCCTCAGGCTGGCACCCGGCGACGGAAAAATCAAGCATGCCTGATTGTTTTGTGGAGACGAGATCAGCCGGAGATGATGTCCAGCGCGACGGACCGGCCACCCTCCAGCGACCGGATGCCCTCTTCCGCTGCCAACTTCACCTGTTCCGGCGTGGCCCGCTCGGGGCCGAGAAGCGCGGTGATGGACGCGGCGAACACCCTGGCGGGATCGTCGACCGGCAGCCTGCTCTTGAGCGAAGGGGCCGCCGTCAGGAAACCCGCGAGGAGGGCCTGTAACGCGAAGGCCTGATCGGCCACCTCCCAATCGGTCCTGGCGAGGTCGTGCCGCCGCCAGATTGGCAGGATGTGATGCAGGAACGCGCCCGCACCCAGCGTTTCGAGCAGGGTCGCCGACCGGGGGTCGTCGGCGAGGACACCGAGCAGGACGTCGTCGCCGGTCTGCAGCGCGTTGACGTACGGATGCCGGGCCGCGACCTCCAGCATGTTCGGGCCGAGCCGCGACGGCCGGGCCAGCTCGGGGTCCGCGGTGACCGCCGCGACGACCTCGTCGGCCAGCGCGATGAAGTCGCGGCTGATCAGGCCGAGCAGCAGGTCTTCCTTGGTCTTCCAGTAGAGGTAGACGGTGCCCTTGCCGACGTGGGCCTTGGTGGCGACCTCCGCGATGGTGACACCCTTGCTGCCCCGGCTCAGGAGCAGTTCGCCCGCCGCCGCCAGGATACGTGCCGCCTTGGGCGAGCCGTGTTCAGGCAGTTCCGCCAACTGTGGTCCTCTCCGGTATCGCGCCGACGATATCCGCATTCTTGTACAGCGCGATCTCGTCGAGCCGCATGATGCGGTCGGTCAGGCGTTTGCCGAGCTTGAAACGGCTCAGCACCGGCACCGCGCGCCGGAGCAGAAGCTGCAGCCGGTTGTCCACGACGAAGATCTTCCGGTCGGCGAACGCGCCGTCCTGATAGTGGTCGACGTACGGCCGCAGTGCCCGTTCCCATGCGGAGAGGGCGGTGCCGAGGTCACCGGGGTGCCGTTCCAGCATGCCGCCGAGCAGGTCGGCTCCGGTGAGCCCGGACGAGACACCCATGCCGGCGTAGAGCGTGACGCACCAGGCGGCGTCACCCATCAGGACGACACGTCCCTGGTGCCACCGGTCCAGGCGCACCTGCTCGACGGAGTCGAACAGGACGTCTTCGGCGGACTCCAGCGCGCCGACGACGTCACCGAGCACCTTTCCCAGCGGCCGCGGGCCGAACGCCGCGCGCACGCGTTCCGCGGATGGGCGGGTGAACTCGGCGTCGACGTCGTCGGTGCGGTAGGTCAGCATGATCGTCGGGTCGTGGTCGGAGAACGCGAAGACCCACATCGAGCGGTCCGGTTCGAGCAGCGTGGCGCCCTGGCCGGGGGCGAGACCGGCGGGCGTGCCGGTGTACTGGAAGGCCGCGACCATGTACCCCATCCGCCGCAAGTACTTCTCGTGCGGCCCGAACACCAGCGACCGCACCGTGGATCGCAGCCCGTCCGCGCCGACGACGAGGTCGAAGCGTTCGGTCGTCGCGGTGTTCGAAGCGGTGTCGAGCAAGGTGACGTCGACACCATCGGCGTCCTGCTCGATGGCGGTGGGGACGGTCGAGTACCGAATCTCCACATCGTCGGGGAGAACGGCGAAAGCGGCCTTCTCGACGTCACTCCGCAGCATCATCCAGGGCTTGCCGGGCAGGTCGGCGTACGACATCCCAGGACGGCTCGAACCGTCACGGGCGAGGTCGAGGCCCTGCGCCAGCGAGGCCCGGTCGTGGATGGCGCCGACCATGCCCAGCCTGGTCGCGGCGGCCTGGCCCGCCCCGAACAGCGCGACGAAGTACCCGCCGGACCGCCGTTCCGGCGCCTTCTCGATCAGTACCGGCCGCCACCCGGCCTTGCGCAATCGCGCCGCCGTAGCGATCCCGCTGACACCCATTCCGACGACGAGTACCCGTCCCGCTTCGCTCCCGGTCATACCTCCGAACATACTGACCAAAATGTTCAGTTGGTCAGTATGTTGCCCGCGTCACAGCCGTGACGTCCGTCCAATCACGCGTGTCGTCCGCCTGATCACACCCGCCGTCCGCCCAATCACGTGAAGCTCCCGATTCGTTCCCCGAGGGGTGAGGCGAACGTGCCTGACGGGCAGGCAGTCCGGTCGTGGTCTCGTCGGCGCTCATGTCGCGAAAGCCACTTTCGGGACATCACACGTCTCGAAAGTGGCTTTCGCGACACGCCTCGATGATGAGCACGCGGCCCGGCGGACCATGGCGCTGTGAAGTTTCTCCGCTGAACGCCATGAACGGGCCGTTCCTGGCAAAGCTTCGCAAGGAACGNGTGGTCTCGTCGGCGCTCATGTCGCGAAAGCCACTTTCGGGACATCACACGTCTCGAAAGTGGCTTTCGCGACACGCCAACTTCGCCTCACCCACGGAACCGAACCGGACGGCACGCGTGATCAGACAGCCGGCACGCGTCACCCGGAAGCACTCAAGACACGCTCTACTCCCCCGCCCGCTCGAATTCCCGGATCAGCACCGGGTACTGCTCCCCGCCGTGCCCGGCGGCGATCGCACGGTCGGCCATCGCCTTGATCAGCTTCGGCAGTTCGGCGTTGACGCCCAGCGCCTCGCTCTCCTCGACCATGTGCGCCATCGCCCGCGCGTCGGTCTCCAGCGCCGACACCTCGGCGGGGAAGGAATCCTTGTCGATCTGTTCGGCATACCCGGGCAGCCAGCCCGCCACCCCGACGGCGATCTGCTGCGCGAAAGGCGCGTACGTCGCGGCGTCGATACCGGCCGTCTTGAGCATCGCGGTGCCGTGGAGCCACGCGTTCAGGACGCTCCACATCATCGTCAGACCGGCGACGTCGTACAGGGAAGCCAGCCCGGCGTCCTCGCCCAGGTAGCTGACCGTGCCGAGCGCGCCGATCTCGAAGTCCGGCCGCGGCCCGCTCAGCAGGATCACCGCCTCGGCGGTCCCGATCGCCGACGGGATGGCCATGATCGCGCCGTCGACGTACCGGGCGCCCTGTTTTTCCGCCCAGGCGGCGGTTTCCCGCGCTTGCCCGGAGTCACCCGAGGTCAGGTTGACCAGTGTCGTACCCGACAGCCCGGCGTCGCCGAGCAGTTCGCGCACGGCGGAATAGTCGGTGAGGCACAGGATCGTCACGGCGCCCGGGCCGAGCGCGTCGCCGATCGTCGGCGCGAGCCGCGCGCCTTCGGCCACCAGGGAGTCCGCTTTGGCGGCGGTGCGGTTCCACACGGTCGTGGGATGCCCGGCCTTCAGGAACGCGCGGGCGAGCGCGGTGCCCATGAGACCGAGCCCGACGACGGAAATCGGGGTGTTCTCGTTGTCTGTCATGGCACGATCGTCAACGTTGATACCGGTATGAAGGTCAAGTGGGGAAAGCGATGAAGATCGGTGAACTGAGTCACCGGACGGGCGTCAACGCCCACCAGCTGCGCTACTACGAAGCCCAAGGCCTCCTGGAGGCGAGCCGCGGTCCGAACGGATATCGCGAGTACGACGAGACGGCTTTGCTGCGGGTGAAGCAGATCCGCCATCTGCTCGCCGCCGGCCTGTCGTCCGAGGACATCGCGTACCTGCTCCCCTGCGCGATCGGCGAGGAACCCGAGCTGATCGGCTGTCCCGAGCTGCTGGCCGCGATGCGCGATCGGCTCGGCCGCCTGGACGAGCAGCTGGCCAAGCTGACCCGGTCGCGCGACGCGCTGGCCGACTACATCGCCGTGGCCGAGCGTGTCGGCGGCGACGCCTACCCGCCCTTCGACGGCGCCGCCGCGTGAACGAGGCGATCCGGCTGCGGGATCAGGGCACCGACGAGGCACGCCGGCGGTTGATCGAATTGGCCGAGGGGAATCCACGGGACGCCGTGATCGCCTACCAAACCGCGTGGGCGCACGATTCTGCCGGACTGGAAGCCGAAGCGGCCCCATTCTACGAACAGGCGCTCGCCGGCGAAGGTTTGTCCACAGAGGACAGACACGGGGTGTTCGTCGGGCTCGGCAGCACCTATCGCGTCCTCGGCCGGTACGACGAGTCGCTCGCGACGCTGCGGCGAGGCCTCGGCGAGTTCCCGGATGACGCGGCGCTCAGGACGTTCCTCGCGATGGCGCTCTACAACGTCGGCGAGCCGCGCGAGGCGGCGGGAACCCTGCTGAAGGTGCTCGCGGCGACCAGCGCCGACGACGGCGTCCAGCGGTACCGGCGAGCGGTCGAGTACTACGCGGACCATCTGGACGACGTCGAATGAGCCTTATTGACACCTTGTCAACGTAGCCTTACTTTCACGTCATGAGCGCGTACGCCGAAATCACCTACGAGGTCGCCGACCGCATCGCGACCGTCACGCTCAACCGGCCCGAGGCCCGCAACGGCTACACCATCCGCATGGCCGACGAACTCGGCGACGCGATGGACCGGGCCGACCGCGACGAGGACGTCCGCGTGGTGATCCTGACCGGCAACGGCAAGGATTTCTCGGTGGGCGCCGACCTCTCGCAGGGCGGTTTCGACTTCGACCCCGAGTCCGGCCCGGACGCGGCGTGGCAGGAGCCCGCGGGACGCTGCTCGAAACGGATCTTCACGATGAACAAGCCGGTGATCGCGGCCCTGCGGGGCGCGGCCGTCGGCGGCGGCATCACGATCACGCTGTCCTGCGACTACCGGCTCGCGTCCACGGACTCGCGGTTCGGCTTCGTGTTCGTCCGCCGCGGGATCTACCCCGAGGGCGCGTCCGCGTGGTTCCTGCCGCGGCTCGTCGGGATGGGCACGGCACTCGACTGGATGATCAGCGGACGCGTCTTCGGCGCCGAGGAAGCGAAAGCCGCCGGACTGGTGCACAGTGTCCACGAGCCCGAAGAAGTGCTCGGCAAGGCCCGCGAACTCGCCACCGAGATCGCCACGACCACGTCGCCGGTGTCGGTCGCCGTGACCCGGCAGCTGCTGTACCGGATGGCGAGCGCGGAGTCGCCGTTCCCCGTGCACGAACTGGACTCCCGGCTGATCGGCGGCCTGGGCTCCAGCCCGGACGCGGTCGAAGGGGTCATGTCCTTCCTGCAGAAACGACCACCGGAGTTCTCCATGCGCGTCGACACCGACCAGCCCGCCTACCTGCCGTGGCGGAACTCGTGACCGCCTATCCCCCGGAGCCCTGGAACCTCGCGGGTCAGGCGTACCTGTCGGTCTGGCGTGTCCCGGTGAGCGAACTCCCGGAACTGCCCGGCGGTGTCGAGCCGATCACACTGGGCGGCCGAGCCCAGGTGTTCACCGCGTGGATCGACTACCAGGAGCCCGGACAGCTTCGGTATCACGAGCTGCTGGCGACCGTCGCGGTCCGCGGCGAACGCCTCTCCAGCTCCATCACCGACATCTGGGTCGACAGCGAGGTCTCCCTCGCCGGCGGACGGGCGCTGTGGGGCATCCCCAAGGATCTCGCCGCGCTCGATTTCACGCACGGACGGACCTTCACGGCCTCGGCGGCCACCCACGAAGACTGGATCGCGACGGCGGCCTTCACGCCCCGCCCGAGTCTCCCGGTGCGGATGCCCGCGGCCTTCGACGTCGTCCAGATGCTGGACGGCCGTCTCAAAAGGAGCCCCGTACGGGCGACGGCGCGTCCGCACCCGGCGGCCGCGGACTGGCGGATCAACGAGTCCGGCCCGTTCGGCTTCCTCGCCGGTCAGCGGCCCGCGCTGAGCGCGTGCCTGCACGATTTCAAGATCGTCTTCGGCGGCTGACCAGCCGCTCAGCGTGATCGTCTAACCCGCCAGGGTGAGCCGACGACACGCCACCCATTGGGGCACGTGCAGCCTCTGACCCCTACATGTAGTCTCTGAGGACCGGCACCGCCCAGCGACGGGGAGACCGCTCGGGAGCGGTGGTCGGACAGCTTTGTGAACGTGCAGCGCACGGCCTTGTGAGGCCTTGTGGTGCTTCAACGCGCCCTTTTTGGAGTGACGCATGTCAGTCGATACCGGTCAGCGGCCACCTTCGTCTTCGGACACCACGCCCGCGACCGTGCGGGTCATCCGGCGGGACGGCAGCGTGTCCCCCTTCGACGCGAACAAGATCTCGGTCGCCGTGACCAAGGCCTTCCTCGCCGTCGAGGGCGGTGACGCGGCCGCCTCGTCGCGGATCCACCACCTGGTCAAGGAATTGACCGAGCAGATCGAGACCACCCTGCTCCGCCACGCCGGTCCCGAGACCGCGCTGCACATCGAGCAGATCCAGGACATCGTCGAGCTGGCGCTGATGCGCGGCGAGCACCACAAGGTCGCCCGCGCGTACGTCCTGTACCGCGACGAGCGCGCGAAGGCCCGTGAGGCCGAGAAGCCCGCTTCGTCCGACGTCGCCATCAGCGTCAAGGCCGCCGACGGCTCGCTCCGCCCGCTCGACTGGGCCCGCGTCTCGCACGTCGTCGGCGAGGCCGTCGCCGGTCTCGAAGACGTTTCGGCCGAGCCGGTGCTTGCCGAGACCAAGCGCAACGTCTACGACGGCATCAGCGCCGACGAACTCGCCCTCGCCCAGATCATGGCCGCGCGCGTGCTCGTCGAGCAGGAGCCGAACTACTCCTACGTCAGCGCCCGGCTGCTCGCGGACAAGCTCCGCGGCGAGGCGCTCAGCTACCTCGCCGGCGTGCCGCAGCAGGCCAGCCAGGACGAGATGACCGCGCGGTACCCGCAGTACTTCCGCGACTACCTCAAGCGCGCCATCGAGCTGGAGCTGGTCAACCCCGAGCTGCAGACCTTCGACCTGGACAAGATCACCGCGGCCATCCGCGCCGAGCGTGACCTCGACTTCGGCTTCCTCGGCCTGCAGACCCTGTACGACCGGTACTTCCAGCACCACGACGGCGTCCGTTTCGAGCTGCCGCAGGCGTTCTTCATGCGCGTCGCGATGGGCCTGGCGATCCGCGAGGATGACAGGGAATCTCGTGCGATCGAATTTTATGAGCTGCTCTCGACGTTCCACTTCATGGCGTCCACCCCGACGCTGTTCAACTCGGGCACCACGCGCCCGCAGCTGTCGTCCTGCTTCCTGACCACCGTCGACGACGACCTGGACTCGATCTTCCAGGCGTACAAGAACAACGCGCTGCTGGCGAAGTACTCGGGCGGCCTCGGCAACGACTGGACCCCGGTCCGCGGCCTCGGCGCGCACATCAAGGGCACCAACGGCCAGTCGCAGGGTGTCGTGCCGTTCCTCAAGATCGCCAACGACACCGCGGTCGCGGTGAACCAGGGCGGCAAGCGCAAGGGCGCCGCCTGCGCGTACCTCGAGACCTGGCACGTGGACATCGAGGAATTCCTCGACCTGCGCAAGAACACCGGTGACGACCGTCGTCGCACGCACGACATGAACACCGCGAACTGGGTGCCGGACGAGTTCCTGCGCCGCGTCGAGGCCGACGCGCAGTGGACGCTGTTCTCGCCGAACGAGACCCCGGACCTGCACGACCTCTACGGCAACGCGTTCGCCGAGCGCTACCGCGAGTACGAGGCCGCCGCCGAACGTGGCGAGCTGAAGGTGTTCCGCAAGGTCCGCGCGGTCGACCTGTGGCGCCGCATGCTGACCATGCTGTTCGAGACCGGCCACCCGTGGATCACCTTCAAGGACCCGTGCAACCTGCGTTCGCCGCAGCAGCACGTGGGTGTCGTGCACTCGTCCAACCTGTGCACCGAGATCACGCTGAACACCACCACCGACGAGGTCGCGGTCTGCAACCTCGGCTCGGTGAACCTGCTCAAGCACGTCACCCCCGAGGGCCTCGACACCAAGCGCCTCGAGAAGACCGTGCGCACGGCCGTCCGCATGCTCGACAACGTGATCGACATCAACTTCTACACGATCCCGGAGGCGCGCCGCTCCAACCTGCGCCACCGCCCGATCGGGCTGGGCCTGATGGGCTTCCAGGACGCGCTGTTCGAGATCGGTGTCCCGCTGTCCTCGGACGAAGCCGTCCAGTTCGCGGACACCAGCATGGAGCACATCAGCTACTACGCGATCTCGGCCTCGACCGACCTCGCCGAGGAGCGCGGCCAGTACCAGACGTTCGAGGGTTCCTTGTGGAGCAAGGGAATCCTGCCGATCGACTCGATGCAGCTCCTGATCGACGCGCGCCAGGGCGACGCGCTCGACGTCGACACCTCGTCCACTTTGGACTGGGCGCCGCTGCGCGAGCGGGTCAAGACCGTCGGTATGCGCAACTCCAACGTGATGGCGATCGCGCCGACCGCGACGATCTCCAACATCTGCGGGGTCGGGCAGTCGATCGAGCCGCTGTTCCAGAACCTGTTCGTCAAGTCGAACATGTCCGGTGACTTCACCGTGGTGAACCCGCACCTGGTCCGCTCGCTCAAGGAGCGCGGGCTGTGGGACGAGGTCATGGTGTCGGACCTGAAGTACTTCGACGGCAGCCTCGGCCAGATCGACCGCGTGCCGGACGACCTGAAGGCGCTGTACGCGACCGCGTTCGAGATCGAGTCCAAGTGGCTGGTGGACGCCGGTTCGCGGCGCCAGAAGTGGATCGACCAGGCGCAGTCGCTGAACCTGTACATCGCGGCGCCCAGCGGCCGCAAGCTCGACGAGCTGTACCGCTACGCCTGGCACAAGGGCCTCAAGACCACGTACTACTTGCGGGCTCGGTCCGCGACGCACGTGGAGAAGAGCACCCTGCGCGGCACCGACGGCAAGCTGAACGCGGTCTCGGCCACCCCGGCCCCGGCCACGCCCAAGCCTGCCGCCCCGGCTCCGGCTCCCGCCGCTTCGCCCGCCCCCTCGGCTTCCGCCTCGGTCTCGCCGTCGCCCGCCGCCGCGGTCCCGGCCGTCCCGGTGACCGCCCCGGCAGCCAAGCCGGAGCCGAAGGAGATGCCGCAGGTCTCGGACGTCGACTTCGTCGCCACCGACGGCGCCGCCTGCCGGATCGACGACCCCGACTGCGAAGCCTGCCAGTAAAACATCCTCGTGAGTGGTAAGGGCGGTTCCAACCGTCCTTACCACTCACGACGCCCTCTTGGAGCTTTGATGACCACCTTTGACGCTTCCGCCGACGCCACCGGCCTCGGTGAGATCGAAGTCGGCGCCGCCCGTATCAACGTCGACGACAAGCGGATGATCAACGCCCGCGCCGACGTCAACCAGCTGCTGCCGATGAAGTACACCTGGGCGTGGGAGAAGTACCTCGCCGGCTGCAACAACCACTGGATGCCGACCGAGGTCGCCATGCAGGCCGACATCGCGCTGTGGAAGTCGCCCGACGGCCTCACCGAGGACGAGCGCACCATGCTCAAGCGCAACCTCGGCTTCTTCGCCACCGCGGAATCGCTGGTGGCCAACAACATCGTGCTCGCGGTGTACCGGCAGATCACCAACCCCGAATGCCGCCAGTACCTGCTGCGCCAGGCGTTCGAGGAGGCCGTGCACACGCACACCTTCCAGTACATCTGCGAGAGCCTCGGCCTGGTCGAGGGCGAACTGTTCAACATGTACCGCGAGGTCCCGTCCATCTCGGACAAGGACGCGTGGGCGCTGAAGTACACGCAGAACCTGGAGAACCCGGACTTCGAGACCGGCACGCCGGAGGCCGATCAGGCGTTCCTGCGCGACCTCGTCGCGTTCTACGTGATCTTCGAGGGCATGTGGTTCTACACCGGCTTCGCGCAGATCCTCTCGCTCGGCCGCCGGAACAAGATGGTCGGCATCGCCGAGCAGTACCAGTACATCCTGCGCGACGAGTCGATCCACCTGAACTTCGGCATCGACTGCATCAACCAGATCAAGATCGAGAACCCGCACCTGTGGACCGAGGAGTTCCAGGCCGAGGTCCGCACCATGCTGACCGAGGCGTGCGAACTCGAGGTCGCCTACGCCCGCGACACCATGCCGCGCGGCATGCTCGGGCTCTCGGCCGAGCTGATCGAGCAGTACATGCACTTCATCACCGACCGGCGGGCCCAGCAGATCGGTCTCGCGCCGATCTTCGGCGAGACCGAGAACCCGTTCCCGTGGATGTCGGAGGCGATGGACCTCAAGAAGGAGAAGAACTTCTTCGAGACCCGCGTCATCGAGTACCAGTCGGGCGGCGCCCTCGACTGGGACTGACCCCCGCACGCAACTCGCGTGCCCGAACACGTAACTCGCGTGATCAAACGCGTAACTCGCGTGATTGGGCGGCGAACTCGCGTGATCAGACGGACGACACGCCGGGCGGCCTCCGCCCGGCGTGTTCCGTTTCCAGACACGCGAGTTACGCCCCCGATCACGAGAGTTACGCCCTCAATCACGAGAGTTGCGCCCTCAATCACGAGAGTTACGCCCTCAATCACGCGTGTCGTCCATCTGGTCACGCGTGGCGTCCGGTTCGTCACATGTCCAGCGGGCCACTAGCGCGTCTCGGTACGCTCCGGAGTGCTACTGGTTCGCCCGGCCTCCCCGGCCGGTCGAGGTAACAGGGAACCCGGTGCGAATCCGGGACTGCCCCGCAGCGGTATGTGGGAACGAAAGCCGTCACCGTGCGAGACACGGTAAAGCACTGGGCATGGCGTCCCGGGAAGCGACGGCCGGTAGGCGCGAGCGAGTCGCCCACGAGTCCGAAGACCTGCCCGTGGTACGCGCGCCGACGGCGTGCGTGAGTCCGGGCCTCGTGGGATGGGCGCGACCGAACGGCGGTCACTCCTGCGCGCGCTCCGGGCTCTCACGACAAGCTCGCGAGGAGAGAGCTGTGACCGAAATCGGCACGACAGTGCTGGGCTACCCCCGGATCGGACCGGACCGGGAACTCAAGCGTTCACTCGAACGCTACTGGGCGGGCAGGATCGACGAGGCCGAACTGCTGGTCACCGGTCGCGCGCTGCGCACCCGGGCCTGGCGGGAACTGAAGGCCGCGGGGCTGGATTCCGTCCCCTGCAACACCTTCTCCCATTACGACCAGGTGCTCGACACCGCCGAGCTGTTCGGCGCGCTGCCGGAGCGCTTCACCACGCTCGGCCTCTCGCCGCTCGACACCTACTTCGCCGCCGCACGCGGGGTGCAGGACGCGCCCGCGATGGAGATGACGAAGTGGTTCGACACGAACTACCACTACATCGTCCCCGAACTCGGCCCGGACACGACGTTCTCGCTCACCGGCACCAAACCGCTCGACGAATACCGCGAAGCCCGCGCGGTCGGCGTCGAGACCCGGCCGGTGCTGGTGGGCCCGGTGACGTTCCTGCTGCTCGCGAAGCCGTCGGAGACCGCTCCGGAGGGCTTCCGTCCGCTGGACCTGCTCGACGACCTCCTCGACGGCTACGTCGAGCTGCTGCGCCGTCTGCGCGACGAAGGCGTCGAGTGGGTCCAGTTCGACGAACCCGCCTTCGCCGCCGACCGCACCGAGCGGGAGCTCAACGCGCTCATCCGCGCCTATCACCGGCTCGCGAAGGAGACCGCGCGGCCCAAGATCCTGGTCGCCGGGTACTTCGGCGGTCTCGGTCGCGGCTTGGGCGTGCTCGCCCGTTCCCCGATCGACGCCATCGCCGTCGACCTCGTCACCGACGAGTCCTTTGTGGACGCCGTCGCCGCCGAGCCCGCCCTGCGGGACAAGGAGGTTCTCGCCGGGGTCGTGGACGGGCGCAACGTCTGGCGCACGGATCCGGCCCGCGCGCTCAGCCGGGCGGCGACCCTGTTGGGCACCGCGCGGTCGGTCAGCGTGTCGACGTCCTGCTCGCTGCTGCACGTGCCCTACGACGTCGAGCGGGAGGACGGACTTCACCCGCGTCTGAAGGGCTGGCTCGCCTTCGCCAAGCAGAAGGTCGACGAGGTCGTGCTGCTCGGACGAGCGCTGAAAGAAGAGGGAGTCGATCTCTCCGCCGCCCGTGCCGCGGCCGCGGATCGCGCGGCGGCGGCCGATCTCGCCGACTCCGGAGTGCGCGCCCGGCTGGAGGCACTACGGCCGGAGGACACCGTCCGCTCCCCCTACGCCCGGCGCGCGGAGGCACAGCAGGCCGCGCTGGAACTGCCGCCATTGCCGAGCACCACGATCGGCTCGTTCCCGCAGACCACCGAGGTCCGCAAAGCGCGGGCGGCGCACAAGGCGGGTTCGCTGGACGACGCGGGCTACGAGGCCGCGATGAAGGCCGAGATCGAGCGCGTCATCCGGCTGCAGGAAGACCTCGGCCTGGACGTGCTGGTGCACGGCGAGCCCGAGCGCAACGACATGGTGCAGTACTTCGCCGAGCGGCTGGCCGGGTTCGCGGCCACCGACTTCGGCTGGGTGCAGTCCTACGGTTCGCGCTGTGTCCGGCCGCCGATCCTGTACGGCGACGTCTCACGTCCGGAACCCATGACCGTCGGGTGGGCGCGCTACGCGCAGAGCCTGACCGGCAAACCCGTCAAGGGCATGCTGACCGGTCCGGTGACGATCCTGGCGTGGTCGTTCGTCCGCGACGACCAGCCGCTGGGCGAGACCGCCCGCCAGGTGGCGCTGGCCATCCGCGACGAGGTGCACGACCTCCAGGAGGCGGGCATCCGCGTCATCCAGGTGGATGAGCCGGCCCTGCGGGAACTGCTCCCCCTGCGCGCCGCGGCGCATGAGGCGTACTTCGCGTGGGCCGTTTCGTCGTTCCGCCTCGCGACGTCCGGGATCGACGACGCGACGCAGATCCACACGCATATGTGCTACTCGGAATTCGGCGACGTGGTCAAGGCGATCGACGCGCTCGACGCCGACGTCACCAGCATCGAGGCCGCGCGGTCGAAGATGGAGGTCGTCACCGACCTCGGCGCGGCGGGCTTCGGCCGCGGCGTCGGGCCGGGCGTCTACGACATCCACTCGCCGCGCGTCCCCGGCGTCGACGAGGTCAGCGGGCTGTTGCGGACCGCGGTCGGGGCCGTGCCCGCCGAGCGGATCTGGGTCAACCCGGACTGCGGCCTGAAGACCCGCGGCTACGCGGAGGTCGAGCCGGCCCTGCGGAACCTGGTCGCGGCTGCCCGCACGGTCCGCGCCGAGCTGGCCTGACCGGTCCGTGAAGGCCTCCTTCCCTACCCTCAAGGTAGTGAAGGAGGCCTTCACGGAACTTCCATCGAGGTATTGTCAGGACGTCAACAAGGGTGCGATGGTGGAGCGGTAACCGATCTCAGCGGGGAGATGGTCACCCATGGCGAACGCCGTCGAAAAGGTCACCGGGGCGCTGCGCGAGCGGGTCCCGCCTCTCACCTCGATCCCCCTGCCACGTTCGGTCGATCAGCGCTGGCTCGGCGCGACGTGGCCGGTCCGCGAACTCGCGCCCGCCCCTCCCGGCCTCAAACCCGTCCTCGGCGACGAGGGCCCGCCGGTCGTCGGCCACGCGCTGGACTTCATGCGCTTCGGCATCGAGTTCGGCCTGAAACGCTACGAGACCTACGGCCCGGTGTCGTGGATGGGCGCGTTCGGCCGCCGCATCGTCGCGCTCACGGGCCCGGAGGCCACGCAGATCGCGTTGGTCAACAAGGACAAGGCCTTCTCACAGGAGGGCTGGAAGTTCTTCATCGAGCAGTTCTTCGACCGCGGCCTGATGCTGCTCGACTTCGGCGAACACCACCTGCACCGCCGGATCATGCAGGCGGCGTTCACCCGTCAGCGGCTCACCGGCTACGTCGACCAGATGGGACCGGCCCTGCGTGAGGGCGTCGCCGCGTGGGCGGACCGGCCGAACCCGCGGATCTACTGGTCCCTCAAGCAACTCACGCTCGACGTCGCGACGCGTGTGTTCATGGGCATGCGGTCCGGCGACGACGCGGCCTCGATCAACCGCGCGTTCGTGAACTCCGTGCGCGCCGGCACGGCCATCGTGCGCTTTCCCGTTCCCGGCGGCCGCTGGGCGGCGGGCCTGCACGGCCGCAAGGTCCTCGAACGCTACTTCTCGGCGAACCTGCCCGCGAAACGGGCGGGCGACGGCGACGACCTCTTCACCGCGCTGTGCCACGCCACCACCGAAGACGGTGACCGCTTCACCGACTCCGACGTCGTCAACCACATGATCTTCCTGATGATGGCCGCGCACGACACGTCGACGATCACCAGCGCCGCCGCCGTCTACCACCTCGCCAAGAACCCCGAGTGGCAGGAACGCGCGCGTCAGGAGTCCCTCTCGCTCGGCGACGACGTGCCGGACATCGAGGCGCTGGAGACCCTGACGACGCTGGACCTGGTGATCAAGGAGTCCCTGCGCCTGGTGGCCCCGGTTCCTTCCCTGACCAGGAAGACCGTGAAGGACACCGAGGTCCTCGGGCATTTCATTCCCGAAGGTACACTCGTCGGGGTTTCCCCCACCGTCAACCATTTCTCGCCCGAGCACTGGACCGACCCGATGCGTTTCGACCCGGACCGCTTCGGCGAGGCACGCCGCGAGGACAAGTCACACCGCTACGCGTGGATGCCGTTCGGCGGCGGCGCGCACAAGTGCATCGGCCTGCATTTCGGGACGTTCGAGGTGAAGGCGCTGCTGCACGAGATGCTGCGGGCGTATCGGTGGTCGGTGCCGGAGGACTACACCGCGCGCTGGGACTACGTCTCGCTGCCCGTTCCCGCCGACGGCCTGCCGATCCGGCTGACGGCCCGCTGAAGCCGGGCCAATCGGACAACCACTATCGAGTACTCTTGGTAACGTCCGGTCACCACTCGTGTAGCAGCGATCACCCTTTCAGCCGGTAGACACCCCGGATCGCGCATGATGCCGTGGCACTACACCCGGCCGGCTCATACCTAGTGTGGGTCCATGGGCTCGGACACCCGGTCTGAGCTGGCCATCGACCGCGCATTAAGAGGTGAAGTGTGCCCGAACCTGGTTCCGCGCCAGGGTTGGTGGACGTCGCTCGGAGATGGGCCGAGACGCTCGCTGACACTAAAGGAGTATCGCTTCCCAAGGAGCAACTCGAACAGCTGCTGCTCGGTGTCGCCCAGGACGCCGTCCTGGCCGAGCCCGACCATCAGCCCGCCGTGCTGCGCTTCTCCAAGCTCTATTCCGCCTCGCCCATCGGGATCGCCCTCGCCGACGCCAACGGCGTGATCGTGGAGGCGAACGCCGCGCTCGGCCGTCTCCTCGGCTGCCGTCCCGCCGCGTTGCGCGGGCGGGAGATCCCCGATCTCGGCGCCGCCGAACACGACGTCGCCCGGCTGCGGAACGGGCTCGCGCAGCTCATGACGCACGGCCAGCCGACGCAACAGGAACGCCTGCTGCTGGACCACTGCGAAGAAGGCACGCTCTGGGTCGACGTGACGCTGACCGACCTCCCGGGTGACCGGCCCGATTCGGCCTATCCGGTGCTGATGGTCGCCGACGCCAACGAGATCCACCTGCTGCAGGAACGGCTGCTGCACCAGAACGTGCACGACCCGCTGACCGGCCTGCCCAACGCCACCGCGTTCGGCAACGCCCTCGAAACCGCGCTGGCCGGGTCCGGCACCGAGCAGGTCGCGCTCGTCTATCTCGACGTCGACGGCTTCAAGGTGATCAACGACGGTCTCGGAGCCGGTGTCGGCGATCAGGTGCTGCGTGGGGTCGCGAAGAAGCTCACGTCGGTCTTCACCGGGAGGTACGAGGGTTCCGTCGCCCGGCTGTCCGGCGACGGGTTCGCCGTCCTGCTGCGCGGCGACTTCACCTCGCCGCAGGTGATCGCCTTGGTCGAGCAGGCCTTGGAGGAACTGGTCGAGCCGATCTACCTCGGCGGGCACGGGATCGGGGTCAGCGCGAGCGCGGGCATCGTCGTCCGCGGCGTCGCCGAAGGTGGTCCCGAAGACCTGCTTCGCGCCGCGGAAATCGCCCTGCACCGCGCCAAGGAGGCGGGCAAGGCGCAGTGGATGCTGTTCGACCCGGAACTCGACGCGCGTGACCGGAGCCGCTACCAGCTCGGCGCGGTCATCGCCGGCGCGCTGGAGAACGGCGAGTTCTCGCTGATCTACCAGCCCACGGTGAAACTCGCGAATCCCGACCAGCTGGCCGCGGTCAACGCCGGATTGCGCTGGAGCCACCCGGAGAAGGGCGAACTGGACTCGGACGAGTTCTATCCGCTCGCGCAGATCACCGGGATGACCATCCCGCTCGGCCGGTGGCTGCTGGCCGAATCGCTCGCCGCCACCGCGCGGTGGCGGAACAGGTTCGGCGAAGCCGCGCCCGACGTCTGTGTTCGGCTGCCGAACCGGCTGGCCATCGAGCCCGATCTGGTGCTGCTGGTCAAGGAACAGCTCGACCGGCACAACCTGCCCGCCCAGGCGCTGCGGCTGTGCACGGACCGCGAATCCATCCTCGACGGAGGCGGCGAGGTGCTCGACTCGTTCGCCGTACTGGCCGACCTGGGCGCTCAGCTGGTGCTGACCATCTCCGGTTCGGACGATCTGGAGCTGATCCCGCGGCACGGGCTGCCGGTCCGTCACGTGATCCTGTCCGGCGCGGTCGTCGACGCGCTGGCCGACGGCGAGGACGAGGCCGACGTCCGCCACCTGTGCCAGCTGGTCGCCAGGGCCAAGGAGCTGAAGCTGCGTATCGGCGCGGAAGGCGTCCTCAGTCACGAACAGGCCGAACGGCTGCGGCGGTACGGCGTGCTCGCGGCGCGTGGTTCGTTCGTGGCGGATTCCGCGACCGGGGACGAGGTCGACGAGCTCATCGAACGGCACGCCCACTGACGTGACAGGGCGCCGCTCAGCCTTCGGCAGGGCGGGTTCGCGCCCGGGCAGACCTCAGCTCCGCCCACTGACGTGACAGGATCGGTCCATGGACCAAGGTGACATCGCCCCGGACTTCACCCTGCCCGACGACAAGGGCGAGCAGCGCACGCTGTCGGACTTCCTCTCGTCCGGCCCGGTCGTGCTGTTCTTCTACCCTGCCGCGATGACGAGCGGCTGCACCGCGGAAAGCTGTCACTTCCGCGACCTGGCCGCGGAATTCGCCGAGGTGGGCGCGCACCGCGTCGGTATCAGCCCGGACGCCGTCGCCAAACAGCAGGAGTTCTCGGCCAAACACGGTTTCGACTATCCCCTGTTGTCCGATGTGGACGGTGTGGTGGCGAAACAGTTCGGTGTCTGGCGCAAGTTCAGCCCGCTGCACGCCAAACGGCACACCTTCGTCATCGACACCGACCGCAAGGTGCTCGAAGTGATCAAGAGCGAGCTGAAGTTCACCGTGCACGCCGACAAAGCCCTCGCCGCCCTGCGGGAGCGCAAGACTAAGGGCGCTTGAGCCGCCAGATCCGGTTGACGCCCGCGCAGGCCGGAGCGAGCGGCGGTTCGGCGGCCTCGTCGCCGATCGTCGTGAACCCCAGCCGCGCGGGCACGGCACCGCTCGCGAGGTTCTTCTCGTCGTGCCGGATCTCGACCTCCGGCGCGCCGAGCCGGAATGCCTCGGCGGTCAGGAGCCGCGCGGCCCTGGTCGCGTAGCCGCGGCCGGTGTGGTGCCTGCCGAGCCAGTAGCCGATCTCGATCCGGTCCGGATGCGTGATCATGCCGGCGCCGCCGACGAGGTCTTCCCCGGCGAGGATCGCGAAGTCGTAGGTCTTGCCCTCGGCCCAGTTCTTCGCGGTGTTCTCCAGGAAGTCGGCGGCTTCGCGACGGCCGTAACCGTAGGCGGCCCAGATCATCCACGCGCCGAGGTGCGCGGCCGAATCCCCCGCGACGGCGGCGAGGGTTTCGAGCTGCTCCGGCTGCCAGCGGCGCAGGGTGACGGCTTCGTCGGCGAGGGTCTCGGCGGGCGTTTCCATCCACCCATGGTGACTCGCCTTCGATCCGGGCGCCTCCGGTTTTCGGGGGCCCGCCGTCGGATCAGGTCAGGATCGCGCTGTCCGGAATCTCCGTGTCGTTCTTCAACGCGTCGAACAGCAGCTTCGACTTCGTCTTGTCCCAGTTCTCCGCCGAACCGCTGGTCACCGGCACCGTCGTGGTGACGACGCCGCCCGAGGAGATCCCGCGCATCGCCAGCGCCAGCCCCACCAGGTTGTGCACGTGGTCGCCCGAATCCATCGTCAGCGCGTCCGGTGCCGTCGACAGCAGCGGGAACAGCGAGAACGGGTTGAGCAGGGTGCCGGGGCTGCCGATCTCGCTGACCATCGCGCCGATGAACTTCCGCTGGTTGGCCACGCGGTCGAGGTCCGAACGCGGGGTGGCCTCGCTGTGCCGCATGCGGACGAACCCGAGCGCCTGCGGGCCCTGGAGGTCCTGGCAGCCCGCGGGGATCTTGATCTTGGTGAGGGTGTCCTCCATCGGCTTGTCCACGCACATGTGGACCCCGCCGATCGCGTCGACGATCTTCGCGAAGCCGCCGAAGCCGATCTCGGCGTAGTGGTCGATGCGCAGGCCGGTGGCGCCTTCGACGGTCTGCGCGAGCAGCGTCGGGCCGCCGATCGAGAACGCCGAGTTGATCTTGTTCTTCCCGTGCCCTGGGATGGTCACCTGCGAGTCGCGCGGGAGGCTCAGCAGCGTCGGTTTGACGCTGTTGGACGGGATGTGCGCGATCATGATGGTGTCGGTCCGCTTGCCGCCACCGGCGGCCTTGCTGTCCCCGGTGACGAGCTTCTCCTGCTCTTCGGGGGTCAGCCCGTCGCGGCTGTCGGAGCCCACGATCAGCCAGTTGGTGCCTTCGGCCGCGACGGGGCGGCCGGAGTAGTCGGCCAGCGCGTCGACGCGGTTGATGGAGAACTCCAGGTACACCCACACGCCGGCGAGGAACACCACGAACACGGTCAGCAGGGTGAGCAGCACCTTGCCGAAGCCCCAGCGCTTACGCCGCCGCGGCGGGCGCGCGTCGTCCATCGGGCGCCCCGGAGGGGGCTGCGGCGGGCCTGGACGGCGCGGAGGCGGACCGGCGGGCCGTTCCTGGCCACCGTGCCCCATGGGCCTCGTCCGCTCGTCGTACGGGCTGCTCCCCCGGCCCGGCAGCGGCATCATCTGCGCGGGCTGATGCCGCCGGGGGCGGCCGGACGGCGGCCGCTGCGGCGGCGGCATCCGTCGCCCTCGGTCGTCGCCTCCATACGTCATGCCGAATCACCCGTCCCGATCTCGCGTGTAGGGCCCAGTCAACCGCAGACCCTAGGTGAAGGACGTCCGGCACCCCGCATCGGTTGGGTGGACCTCACCGTCCGTTTTCGGCGAATCCGAACTGGTGGACCTTGAGATACCCCGAACGGAACCCCGCTTCGGAGTACGCCAGGTAGAACTCCCACATCCGCTTGAAGACGTCGTCGAAGCCCAGTTCGGTGATTTCGTCCCACCGCTGGGTGAACTTCTCCCGCCACAGCCGCAACGTGCGGGCGTAGTCCTGACCGAACTCGCGTACGCCCTCGAGTTTCAGCCTGGTGTGCGCCAGCATGCCCTGCTCGACCGACGTCGTGGACGGGATGAGCCCACCGGGGAAGATGTACTTGTGCATCCAGGTGTAGGACCGGGCCGCGGCGAGCATGCGTTCGTGGTCCATGGTGATGGCCTGGAGCCCGAACCTGCCGCCCGGCTTCAGCCGCTTCCCGATGGTCTCGAAGAACGTGGGCCAGTAGGACTCGCCGACGGCCTCGATCATCTCGACGCTGACCACGGCGTCGTACTCGCCGCCTGCGTCGCGGTAGTCGCACAGCCGGACGTCGACCTGGTCGGCGAAGCCCGCCGCCGCGATGCGCTCGGTCGCCAGCTTCGCCTGCTCCTCGGAAATGGTCAGTGACGTGACCTCGGCCCCGCGCGCGGCGGCCCGGATCGAGAGTTCGCCCCAGCCGGTGCCGATCTCGAGCACGGTGCTGCCTTCGCGGACCCCGGCGTAGTCGAGGACGCTGTCGATCTTGCGGTGCTGGGCGGCCGTGAGGTCGTCGTCCGGGCCGAACAACGCCGACGAGTACATCATCGACGGGTCCAGGAACGCGCCGAACAGATCGTTGGACAGGTCGTAGTGGCGATGGATGTTCGCCCGCGCGCCCTCGACGGTGTTCTCCTCGCCCGCGGGGTGGCCGCGGTCGACGAACCGGCGGAACCGTTGCAGCAGCGGCGGGATGAGCGTCGCCATCCGTTCCGCGAACGGGGTCAGCACCTCGGCGAGCGCGTCACTCGTCCAGTCGCCGACCATATAGGCCTCGCCGAAGCCGATCTTCGCGTCCACGCCGAGGCGGTGGAAGAAGGCGGCGGGACGGTTGAGCCGCATCTCGGGCGCGTCCGGCCCGCCCGCGCCGAGCTGCGAGCCGTCGGGCATGCGCACGCGGACGTTCAGCGGGCGCACCGCGTGCCGGAACAACTGCTCGGCGATCCGTGCCCGGAAGGGGGAATGCGGCGGGGTGGCCAGCCCCGGCCAGCGGTTTTCGTCAGGGGTGGACGAACCGGCCGTCCGATCGACGCTCGACGTGGACATGAGAACTCCCTCCCGCCCGGTCTAGACCGGGATCCGCAGCCGTTCCGAGCTCGGCCGCCCCCAGGCGCCGCTCAGCGTTTCGTCGCTTCCCCCGGCTTCGATCAGCTCAAGGGTGAAAGCCCGTACGAGACGGTTCCAGACGCGAGACCTTCGTAGCATCGCGTGCCCTTCGCCGCCTATTTCGAATCGCGCGGACCGCGATGTCACCTTTTCGGCGCGTTCCGCGAAAGCGTGTGATGCCACGGGATCGGTCATCCGGTCCTTGGTCCCGTGCGCGATGAGCACGGCGCGGCCGCCGACGGCGTCGATGGGTTCACCCGGTGGTGTCCACGGTGCCAGCGCGCCGACGCCGATGACGGCCGGATCGTCGGCGACGCGCAGCGCGACCCGTCCGCCCATCGAATGACCGACGAGGATCACCGGAACGCCCGGATGGTCTTCCCGGATGCGTTCCAGCGCCCAGCGCGCGTCGGCCAGCGCGTCGGTGCCGTGGTCGTTCCAGCCGTAGATCCGGTTGCGCAGGAGGCGCACCTCGACCCCGTGCGCCAGGCCCGCCCGATGGACGTCCTTCGCCAGCGGCACCATCCGCTGGTACGCCAGCCGCCACGGCGCCACGCGGGCATGACTGTGCTCCGCGCCGCCGTGCAGGACCAGCACCACACCGTTCACCCGGCCGCGTGCCCGCCAAGTCCGCACCGCGGGATCAGCCTCGCTCACCCTGGACCCTCCAGTCTCCGAAACCCCGGCCGCAGTGATCGGGTCAACCCCGATCATGACCCGATGTATTCCACTTCGGCCATTGGTCCACGCGATACATTCGTCGCTGATCTCCAGACGGAAGGGCGGATGTGGTGAGCACCACCGAACGTTGTGCAGGCGTCGCCGAACGGCTCGCGGAGGCCGAACGGAGTAACGCGGAGCAGATCCGGAAGTCGGCGGAGCTGATCCTGGGGGTCATCCGGGCGGACGCCCTGGTGTTCACCGCCGGGGCCGGGCATTCACTGGCCGCGGTCGCCGAGACCTTCTACCGGGCGGGCGGGCTCGCCTGCGTGTACCCGGTCTACCACCCCGAACTGCTGCCCCTGCACGGCGCGCAGCACAGCACCAAGACCGAACGCCGCTCCGGGCTGGCCGAAGAGGTGCTGGCCGAGCGCGCGCCGGGCCCGGACGACCTGCTGGTGGTGTTCTCGACGTCGGGGGTCAACCCGTATCCGGTCGAACTGGCCGCCGGCGCCCGGAAGCGCGGGGCGTCGGTCATCGCGGTGAGTTCGGCCGCGTCGGTGGCCGCGGCGCCCAAACGCGCGGCCACGACGCTCATCGAAGAGGCGAGCATCGTGCTCGACTCGCACGTCCGTCCCGGGGACGCGAGCTACCCGGCGGACGCGCCGCGGACCGCGCCGCTGTCCACGGTGATCAACGCGTTCCTGTGGAACCTCGTGCTCGCCGAGGTCGTCGACCTCGGTGCGGCGCAGGGCGTCGACATCCCGCTGTGGCGCAGTTCCAACGTGGACGGTGGCGACGAGGCCAACGCCGCGCTGCTTGCCAAGTACAGCGCCCGGGTTCCGGCTCTCCGCTAGGGCGTTTTTCCTAAGCCTGTGCGATGGGCTTCGTGATCCAGGTGCCGTCAGGGACCGCCTGGGCGCGAAGACCGCGAACTTGGCTTATGAAGCTCCACCGCGTGGACGAGTTCCTTGACTCGTCCGCGCGGTGCTTCTACGGTCACATACCGACCGGTCGGTGTCCGCAGGAGGTCCGTGCCATGACCGAGATCCACGGCGAGTGCGCGGCGGGCTTCGAACCCGTCCGCGCCGCCTTCGAGGAGAACTTCGCCCGGCGCGACGAAATCGGCGCCGCGTTCTCGGTGACCCGGCACGGCGAGACCGTGGTCGATCTCTGGGCGGGCTGGGCCGATCCGGACCGCACGACCCCATGGCGGGCCGACACGCTCACCAACGTCTGGTCGACCACCAAGGGCATGACCGCGCTCTGCGCGCACCACCTCGCCGACGCCGGGCTGCTCGACCTCGACGCGCCGGTCGCGAAGTACTGGCCCGAGTTCGCGGCGGCGGGCAAGCGGGAGATCCCGGTGCGGTGGCTGCTCTCGCACCGCTCGGGGGTGACCGGGATCGGACTCGAGCGGCCGGTGACGGTGAAGGAACTGTACGACTGGGACCACATCACCGGACTGCTCGCCGCGCAGGCCCCGCTCTTCGAGCCGGGCACCGCCAGCGGCTACCACGCGCTGTCGTTCGGGTTCCTCGTCGGCGAGGTGATCCGCCGGGTGAGCGGGCAGGACGTCCGCGCGTATTTCGCCCGGCACATCGCCGGCCCCCTGGACGCGGATTTCCGGATCGGCCTGGACTCCGAAGCCGATCTGGCACGCTGCTCCACCCTCGTCGAACCCGTGCTCAGCGACGAGATGACGACCGCGCTGACGCAGGCGTTCGCCAACGCCGGCCCGGTCGCCCTCGCGGCGCTGGCGAACCCGCGCGTGCAAGGCCGCGACGCCAACGAGCCGGAGTGGCGGCGCGCGATCCTGCCCGCCCTGAACGGGCACGGCACCGCCAGGGCCATCGCGACCATCTACGGAGCACTGGCTTCGGGCCGGCTGCTTTCGGCCGGAGCGCTCGCGACCGCCCGCGAAGGACAGGGCCGCGAGGCCGACCTCGTCGGCGGGCTGGGCAACGAATGGGCGCTGGGCTTCTACCTCGGCAGTGAGGAACGCGGTTTCGGACCGAATCCGCGCGCCTTCGGGCACGACGGGTTCGGCGGCTCGTCCGGCGGCGCGGATCCCGAAAGCGGGATCGCCTTCGGCTACACGATGAACCGGATGGGTCCGCTGATGCGGGATGATCCGCGAAAGATGGCGCTGGTGAACGCGACCTTCGCCGCCCTGCGGTCGTAAATGGGCTCGGCACCGGCGCCCGCCTGAAGTACATGAAGGCCCCCTTCCTTGCGCCTAGCGCAAGGAAGGGGGCCTTCATGTACTGGGAGGCAAGGTGTGAAGGTCGAGTTTCCTCGGCTGAGCCAAGGGAAGGGGTCCTTCACGCGCGACCGCTGTACCTGCTGTGGTCGCTGAAGGTGGTGGTGGCCTCCTTCACCACCCGACCCGAATCGCCGCTCACGACCGACCCGAGGGTCACGCGGCCGCGGGCTCCTCCGAGAACTGAGTCAGGTACAGCGCCGCGTAGCGCCCTTCACGCGCGAGAAGGTCTTCGTGCGTCCCCCGCTCGACGATCTCCCCGTGCTCGATCACCAGGATCTGATCGGCCGCCCGGACCGTCGACAACCGGTGCGCGATGACCAGCGCGGTCCGCCCGTCGAGCGCGTCGGTCAGCGCCTCGCCCACGGCCGCTTCGGACTGCGAGTCCAGATGCGCGGTCGCCTCGTCGAGGACGACGACCCTTGGCTGCGCCAGCAGCAGCCGGGCGATGGTCAGCCGCTGCCGCTCCCCGCCGGAGAGCCGGTAACCCCGCTCGCCCACCACGGTCTCCAGCCCGTCCGGCAGTTCCCGGAGCAAGTCGGCCAGCCGTGCCTTCTCCAGCGCCGCCCAGATCTCGGCGTCGGTGACGCCGGGCCGCGCGTACTCGAGGTTCGCGCGGATCGTGTCGTGGAAGAGGTGCCCGTCCTGGGTCACCACACCTACGGTTTCCCGCAGCGACGCGAAACTCAGGTCGCGAACGTCCACATCGGACAGTTTGACCGACCCGGCGTCGACGTCGTAGAGACGCGGCAGCAGCGAGGCGATCGTCGACTTGCCCGCACCGGACGAACCGACCAATGCCACCATCTGCCCGGGTTCGGCACGGAAGCTGATGCCGTGCAGCACCTCCTCGCCACCCCGGTGATCCAAAGTGGACACATCCTCCAGCGACGCCAGCGAGTACCGGTCCGCCGCCGGGTAGCCGAACCGGACGCCGGAGAACTCCACCGAGACCGGGCCTTCGGGAACGCGGCGCGGATCCGGCTTCTCTTCGATCATCGGCTTGAGGTCGAGCACCTCGAAGACCCGCTCGAACGACACCAGCGCGGTCATCACGTCCACCCGGACGTTCGCCAGCGCGGTGAGCGGCGAGTACAGCCTCGTCAGCAGCAACGCGAGCGCCACGACGGTGCCGGGTGCGAGTGCCCCGGTCAGCGCGAGGTAACCGCCGAGCCCGTAGACCAGCGCCTGTGCGAGCGCGGAGACCGTGGTGAGGCTCGTCAGGAACCAGCGCGTCAGCATCGCCGTCCGCACGCCGATGTCGCGCACCCGCCCGGCCCGCGCGCCGAACTCACCGGTCTCGCGCTCCGGGTCGCCGAACAGCTTCACCAGCGTCGCGCCCGGCGCGGAGAACCGTTCGGTCATCTGCGTGGTCATCGACGCGTTGAGCCCGCCGGCCTCCCGCTGCAGCTCGGCCATCCGCCGTCCGAGGCGCCGTGTCGGCAGGATGAACACCGGCAGCAGCACCAGCGCCAGCAGGGTGACCTGCCAGGACAACGTCACCATGACCACCAGCGACAGCGCCAGCTGGATCACGTTGGTGACCAAACCGGACAGTGTCGCGGTGAAGGTCCGCTGCGCGCCGATGACGTCGTTGTTGAGCCTGCTCACCAGCGCGCCGGTGCGGGTGCGCGTGAAGAACGCGACCGGCATCCGCTGCACGTGGCGGTACACCGCGAGCCGCAGGTCGAGGATGATCCCCTCGCCGATCCTCGACGACTGCGCCCGTTCGGCCAGCCCGAGCCCGGCGTCGATCAGCGCCAGCACGGCGATCACGACGGCGAGCCACACCACGAGCGAGACGTCGTGCCCGCCGACGATCGCGTCGACCACCTTCCCGGCCAGCACCGGCGTGCTCACCGCCAGCACCGCCGAGACGACGGTGAGCGCCAGGAATATCAGCAATCTCCGCCAGTGCGGCCTGGCGAACCGCGCGACGCGGCGGAGCGTCCCCTTGTGCAGCCCCTTCGGAACGTCGGCCGACTTCATCGCCGAGTTCATCAGCGACCAGGTGTTGTCCATGAGAACCCTCTCTTCGCCCCCAGAACCTCGATATTAGTCGAGGGTTTTCCCGGATATAAGCATGACCAACACCGCGGCACACCGGATGCTTCCCGGTTTCCGCGTCCTCTTTCCAGCGGGTGTGGCCGCGTCGGTAGCCTGAGCCGGTGACCAAGGACCCAGACCGGCGACGACTGACCATCGACCTGGTCTTCTACACGGGCTGCCTCGTCTACGCCGTCGTGAACACCGCCGTCGCGGAATTCTACGGTTATCGCGTCTGGGCGAACTTCGCTGTAGCGGGTTACGGCCTCGCCGTGGTCCACACCGGCTGGCTGACGATCGCCGCCCGGCGCGGCAAGCCGCTGTCCGGCGCACTCGGTTCGCGGTGGCTCGGTATCGGCGCCATCGGCCTGTTCGCCATGATCCTTCCGTTGGGAATGCTCGTCATTCGCCGTCTGACCGGAGTGGACTGGCTCATCACGCCGAACTCCTGGGCCGCACAGCCCGAGGTCTGGGTGATCGAACGGTCCGCGAAACTCCTTCTGGAGAACGGAACCCCGTACGTCGACGTCACCGCGCTCGGCCGCGCGGTGGAAGTAAACGATTACACGCCATACGGTCCGGTGATGACCGTCTTCGGTCTGCCGCGCGCCCTCTTCGGCGGCGGACCGGTCGCGAACGCCCTCACGGACGCTCGCTGGATGTTCGCGCTCGCGGCCGTCGCCTGTGTCCTGCTGACGCTGCGGCTGCTGAAGTGGCCGAAAATCCCGGTCAGCGCGGCGCAACTCGCGCTCGCCTGTCCGCTGACGGCACTGACCTGGGCGGTCGCCGGGCCGGATCTGGCCATCGTCGGCCTGCTGGTGCTGTCCTTCGCGCTGGCCACGACCGGACGCGCGATCATGTCGGGTCTGGTACTGGCCTTGGTGGTCAGCGCGAAACTCATCGTCGCGCCCGCGATCGTGGTGCTGGGTGTCCTGTTGATCACGCGCCGTGGCCCTCGGGCACTCGGCGGATTCGCCGCGGCACTCGTGGTGACGACCCTCGTCCTGCACGTGCCCGTCTACCTGGTCGGCCCCAAGGCGTTCGCCGAGCACGTCTTCCGTTTCCCGCTGGGAATCGGCGTGATCAAATCACCGGCGGCGAGCCCGTTGCCCGGCCACCTCATCGCCTCGCTCGGCCCGGTGGGCACGGCGGTTTCCTTCGCCCTGCTCGGGATCGCCGCCGTCGCGATCCTGGTCTGGTTGCTGCGCCGTCCGCCCGCGACCGGCTCGGACGCGCTGCTGCGCATGGCTGTCGGACTCGTCGCGCTGATCATGCTCACTCCGGCGACGAGGTACGGCTACCTGGTGTATCCGCTGGTCCTGCTCGGTGCCAGGCTGGTCTTCCTGGCCGCGGAAACCCGTGAAACAGCGGTCCCTGGAAAGGGAACTGCGCCCCCCGCGCAGCAGTCCGCTACTTCCTCGTGACTACTTCTTCTTGACCCTGGTGGCACCGCCACGGCCGCGCAGCTGGACGCCGGACTCCGAGAGGACCCGGTGCACGAACCCGTACGAGCGACCCGTGGACTCCGCGAGAGCGCGGATGCTCGAGCCCTTCTCGTATTTCTTCTTCAGGTCAGCGGCCAGCTTGTCACGCGTGTTGCCGGTGATCCGCGCGCCTTTCTTGAGATCAGCCACGTCGATCGCCTTCCCGCCGAGAGTGTTCTGGGCCACATAACGGCCCCTGTCGCCGCAATGATCGAACACTGAGCGCCGGAATGCCAGACGACGAGCGCAAAACTGCTGAAACCGCGATCACATTGGGCCATTTCAGTGGCCGGATGGCATCGATCAAGCACCCGAACGGACGCAGGCCTCACGCAAGCTGGACAAGTTCCAGATAATCCGCCGACCAATGGTCCTCGGTGCCGTCCGGCAGGAGGATCACGCGTTCCGGCTCCAGCGCCTCGACGGCGCCCGGGTCGTGCGTCACCAGGACGACGGCTCCGGCGAAGCTGCGCAAGGCGTCCAGGACCTGGGCGCGGCTGGCCGGGTCCAGGTTGTTCGTCGGCTCGTCGAGCAGCAAAACGTTGGCAGCGCTGGACACCAGCCCGGCGAGCGCGAGCCGCGTCTTCTCACCGCCGGAGAGCGTGCCGGCGGGCTGATCGAGCTGCTCGCCGGTGAACAGGAACGAGCCGAGAAGGTTCCGCAACTCCTGCGCTCCGGTGTCCGGTGCGAGGTGACGGATATTTTCCCACACGGACGCATCGTGGTCGAGAGTTTCATGTTCCTGTGCGTAATAGCCCAGACGCAATCCGTGACCCGGAATGGTCTCACCGGTATCCGGAGTTTCCATTCCGCCGAGCAGCCGGAGCAATGTCGTCTTTCCTGCACCGTTCAATCCGAGCACGACGACCTTCGACCCGCGGTCGATGGCGAGGTCGACTCCGGTGAAGATCTCGAGCGAGCCGTAGGACTTCGAGAGCCCCTCCGCGGTGAGCGGCGTCCGGCCGCACGGGGCGGGCTCGGGGAACTTGATCCGGGCGACCTTGTCGGCCTGCCGCGTCTCGTCGAGCGCGGAGAGCATCTGCTCGGCACGGCGGGCCATGTTCTTGGCGGCCACGGCCTTCGTCGCCTTGGCTCCCAGTTTGGCGGCCTGCTGCTGCAGCGCGGACGCCTTCTTCTCGGCGTTCGCGCGCTCGCGGCGGCGCCGCTTCTCGTCGGTGGCGCGCGCGTCGAGGTAGCGCTGCCAGCCCATGTTGTAGAGGTCGAGCTCGCCGCGCGTCGCGTCGAGGAACCACACCTTGTTGACGACGTCCGCGAGCAGTTCGACGTCGTGGCTGATGACCACGAGACCGCCATCGTGCTGCTTCAGGAAGCCGCGAAGCCAGTTGATGGAGTCGGCGTCGAGGTGGTTGGTGGGCTCGTCGAGCAGCAGGATCGTCTCGGATTTCCCGCCGGCCCCCGCTTCGGCGGCGGCGAACAGGATCCGGGCGAGCTCCACCCGGCGGCGCTGACCACCCGAAAGCGTCTGCAGCGTCTGCTCGAGCACCCTGTCGGCCAGGCCGAGGTTGGAGCAGATCCGCGCGGCCTCGCTCTCGGCGGCGTATCCACCGAGAGAGGCGAAGCGCTCTTCGAGACGGCTGTAGCGGTTGACCGCCTTGTCGCGTTCCTTCTCGTCCGCCAGCTCCGACATCGCGGTCTGCGCTTTTTCCATGTTGCGTAGCAAGGTGTCGAGGCCACGCGCGGAGAGCACGCGGTCCTTCGCGGTGACGGACAGATCGCCCTCGCGCGGGTCCTGCGGGAGGTAGCCGAGCTCGCCGCTGCGGCGGACCTCGCCCGCGTACGGCTCACCCTCCCCCGCCAGCACCTTGAGCGAGGTGGTCTTGCCGGCGCCGTTGCGGCCGACCAGGCCGATGCGGTCGCCCTGCTGGATGCGGACGTTGGTGTCGTCGAGCAGAATGCGCGAGCCGGCGCGCAGCTGCAGGCCAGAGGCCGTGATCACGGGAACTCCCGGTACAAGGGGTGGATGAGCGGACAGCTTCGACTCGTCTGCCGTCGGGCAGACGAGGAGCTACTCCAAGAGGATGTCCACGCGATCAGTGTACGGGCCGGTGTCGAACGGTTTTATCCGACCGTGCCCGACGTCACGGCCCGGAGAGGGTGATTTCGACCGCGACAGCCCGCTCCGCGGCGTCTTCGAGCACCGTGCGGCGCGGTTCGGCGATGTCGAGGACGCGGGCCTCGGCACGCTGGAACAACGGCGCGAGACGCTTGTCCTCTCGCAGGGATTCCAGGGCGCGGCGGTCACCGCCGAGCACGACCGCGTCCACTTCGGACAGTTGCGGGACGAGCACCTCGAAGGCGTCGTCCGCGGCGGACCGAAGCGCTGAGCGCGCCTGCCCTTCCCGCCGCCGCGCGAACCGTTGCTGAGACCAGCCGCCCGCCGCTGAACGGCCCTGGACGAGATGGCGGTCCGTCCTGGACTGGACGACCGCTCCCCCGCGCGCGATCCCGACGCTGTGCCCGCCGCGGCGCACCAGCAGGAGCGCGATCCTCCGCGAGACCAGCGCGTGGTCGATGAGCGGGCCGACGGCGAGACCCGGCACGGTTCCTTCGGCGTTCAGCGGTCCGAAAGGGACGGTCGCGACGGCCACCACGCCGTTGCCCGCGACGACGGTGACGGCGCCGGGGCTCAGCTCGGTCTCGCGGACGCCATCGTTGCGGACGGCGAACCGGGCGTACCAGCCTTCGAGGCGATCCGGCGCGATTTCGACCGCCCGTCCCCCGCCTGCCACCTGCCGCTCCCTCGCCATGGGTCCAACGTACGGGGCGTGGCGCGGATCAGCAGGGGTCGGACGTTGCCGTTTCGCGGCGACGCTCCGGCTGCGGCCGTGTTGCGAAAGCCACTTTCGCAACGTTGAAGGTTGCGAAAGTGGCTTTCGCAACCTCAGCCACCACGCGAAAGGTCCCCTTCCCCCGGCTGAGCCGAGGGAAGGGGACCTTCACGAACAACAGGACTACACCGGCTTCNCGCCGAGGATGTCGCGAAAGCCACTTTCGGGACACCAGACGTCGCGAAAGTGGCTTTCGCGACACCACCCGACCCGCCTGGCAAGCCAGAAGCCACTGCCCGTGCGGCTGTCGCCGTTTCGCGGCAACGGCGGACGCGTGCGGACGTTGCGAAAGCCACTTTCGCAACGTTGAAGGTTGCGAAAGTGGCTTTCGCGACATCAGCCACCACGCGAAAGGTCCCCTTCCCCCGGCTGAGCCGAGGGAAGGGGACCTTCACGAACAACAGGACTACACCGGCTTCACCGGCCCACGCCCGACCGACTTCCCGACACCCGCGGGCCGCTCCGCCACGCCGGGCTGAACGAAACCGTTGATGTGCAAGGAAATCGCGCGGATCGACCCGGTGTCGCCACCGGCGACGTCCACCGCGGTGAACTTCCAGGTGCCGTCAGCCACACCGGCGGCAAGACCGCCGAGCGCCTGCGCCGGCTTGTAGGTGCCGGTGAACGGAGCGGCCACCGCGTTCACCGAACTGAACGCGGTGGCCGCGTTGTCGGCGAAGACGACCTGGCAAAGGTTGTTGCCCGAGCCGCCGCCGCGCTGGAACACGGTCGCCTTCGCCCCCGCGGGTGACGTCAACGTTCCGACCAGGTCACCGACGAACGAGTGGTTGATGCCCACCGTCGCCGAGGTCTGGTCGGTGCTGCAGGCCGTGCCGTCCACCGAGAACGTCAGCTTCGAGGCTCGCCCGACCCCGCTCACCGTGATCGGCACGGTCACACCGGCCGGGTCGCTGTCCGGGATCGCCACCGCGGCACCGGTGTAGGCGAAGTCCCGCGAAACCGGCGACGGGGTGCCGACCGGCAGCGAGAACGTGGACGTCGTCGGCGAGTACGAACCCGCGAAGGTCACCCGCGCGTTCAGCACCACCGGCACCCCGAGTTCCTGCGTGGCAGGAACGGTGATGGTGAAGTCGTTCACGCCGGTCTGCCCGGGGCTGATCGTGCCGTACGACTTCGACCGCGGCGCCACCGTGACACCGGGGGTCGGGCTGGAGAGCACGACGCTGGTGGACGTCGCGGTGCCGTCGCCGCGGTTGGTCACCGGAAGGGTGACCTTGGCGGTGTCGCCCGGGTCGAGCGCGGAGCCGCCGTCGGCCGGGGTGACCGTCGGCTGGCCGGCGGACGCGAGCGGCTGCGGGCTGGCGCCGGTGTAGGCGAGCACCTTGTCGGCGAGGATGACGCCCGCGCCGCTGGAGTTGTCGCGGCCGGGGGCGAGGATGTCGACGGCGGTGTTGACCAGCGCCTCGCGCACGTCGGCCGGGGGCAGCCCCGGGTTGCCCGAGAGCACCAGGCCCGCGATCGCGGCGGCGTGCGGCGCGGCGGCCGACGTGCCGTAGAACGTGGTGAAGCCGGTGACGCTGGTGGAGACGCCGTCGGCCGCGGTGATGTCCGGCTTCGCGCGGACCTCACCACCGGTCGCGGACACGTTTCCCGGGGTGATCGGCGTGCCGTCGACCTGGTAGAACATCCGCCGCGGACCGTCCGAAGTGAACCGTTCGACCTTCGTGGCCGCGCCGAACGCGCCGGGGAACGGGCCCGCCGGGTTGGCCGGGTCGCCCGGTTCGAGGGCGCGGGGGAACGCCTTGGCCGCCGGTGCCGCCGCGACGCTGAACGCGTCCCGCGCGGCCGAGTGGCCGACGGTCACGCCGGGGCTGGTGTAGGCCTTGAGGCCGTCGGCCGAGTCGGAGAACCGGCCGCGCAGCGCGGACAGCGAAAGGTAGCGGCCTTCACCGGAGAACTTGACGATGGCCAGCCGGAGACCGGTCCCGCCGGCGGCGGGCGTGTCCACCCGCTCGTAGGCGTCCTGCGTGCCGGTCTGGTTGTCCTGGCTGAAGTCCACGACGTTGCCCGCCGCGTTCAGCAGGTACAGGTCGTAGTCGTTGTTCGAGGCGCCCAGCGGGTCCGACCAGAACAGCGTGACCGGGATCCGCGCCGAGGAGGCGTCCGAAATCGGCTCGAAGATCTGGTTGCCCGCGGCACCGGCGAAGTTGTGCGCGGTACCGGCGAATTTGCCGACGCCCTTGCCGGAGTCGACGAAGTCGCCTTCCCAGTGGCCGGAAGTGCCGTCGGTGACGTTGCCCTCGTTACCGGCCGAGGAGAAGTACAGCGCGCCGTCTGCGGTCACGTCGTTCACGGCCTGGGCGATGATCCAGTCCTGGAACGGCGATTCCTTGAAGTACAGGACGTCGTCGACGATGACGTCGCAGCCCGCGTCGAACCGCAGTTTGCGGATGTTGTCGGCGAAACTGGCGTCGGAGTTGAACGCGCTGGCGAAACCGAGCGACGCGTTCGGCGCGAGATCGTGGATGATCTCGAGCATCGCGGTGCCCTCGTCGCCGTCGCCCTCCTGGCCGGGGATCACGTCGACGCCCGCCGGGAGTTCGCCGCGTGCCTGCGAGGTCGCGAGCGAGTTGATACCGTCGGACAGCGCGCAGATCTTCGTGCCCACGCCGGTGACGCCGAACTGCTGGCGCGCGGTGTCGGCGTTGTGCGCGCGGTCGCCCTCACTGTTGACCGGTCCGGCGGCGATACCCGGCTGTCCCTTGGCGTCGACGGCCTTCTTCAGCTCGTCCGCGATCCGGGCGGCCTTCTCTTCCTTGCTTTCGCGCTTGCCCGCGGCGGCGGGTTCGGCGAGCTGGCGGGCGGTGAACGCCTCGTTGGCGGTCTCGACCTTCTTGACGTCGGCGCGGGCCGCGATCGCCGGGACCGCGTTCAGCGGAACTTCGGCGCGCACGCTGCCGTACCGTTCGGACACCGCGCGAATCCCCGCACCGGATCCACGCAGTCCCTTGAGGAGTTCTTCCGAAACCTGGCCCCGGATGTCCACGAGTACGGTGCCGGCCGCGGAGACATTCGCCCCAGACCCCAGTGCGGGAACCGCGGAAGCCGACATCCGCTGCGCGCGGAGTTTCTGTTCGACCAGCAGTCGGCTGTCCACTTTGGACTCGCCGGCGTTCTGGCTCTTCTTGATCGACTGCAACGCCTCGATCTGCCGGACGGTGTTCGCCGAGAACGCGTCCGGGGATCCGCTTTCCGCCGCCGCACCGGGCGGGCTCACCAGGCCGAGCGCGGTGACGAGGGCAGCGGTGCCCGTGGTCAGGATCGTTCTTCTTCTCCTGCTAGAACGGGTTGGACGCACGTGCGCCTCCGATTCCTAGGCGCGTGCCCCGACTCACGCTGACCGACGCCGGCGATCACCGGCTCGATCAAGCTAAGTACCGGGCGTGCACCGGCGGCAGGCGCCGTTCGGGTGACGTCTGATGGGTATTTTCCGGATTCGGCCGCAGGCCGTGGGCCGTTCAGGGTAATCGCGCGGCTACAGGACGAAGGAGTCCGACCAAGGCTGCGATGCACGGCCGGACAAGCCGTCCATAAGGGTCACCGCCTGCTTGTCCGTCAGGGACGCCACGAAGTCGACGACCGCCCGCCCGCGCGCCAGACCGCGGACGGCGTCGGCACCGGTGACCGGCTCCCCGGTCGCTCCGATGAGCAGTTCCGGCGACGTCCGCGCCAGTGCGGAGAATTCGGACTGGGCCAATTCCACCAGATCGTGCAACCGGCGCGGGAGCCGGTAGAACTCGTCGCGATCGAGCAGCCACGCGTCGAGCGCGTCGACCAGTGTGGTCACCAGGCTCGCCTGTCCTCGTTGGTGCAGCGCGAGTTCCGGGCGCAGCAGCACGAACCGCCGGTGCACGAATTTCAGCACCTGCACCTCGTGCCACTGGGCGGGACGCAGCGTCAGATGCCCCGTCCGGGTCGACGGCGAAGCCACCACCTGGACACCGTCGACGAGCCGCGCGGTCCATTTCGCGGAGAAGGCGGCGGTGGCCTGTTCGGCCTCGATGGACCCGTCGAACCCGGTGGCGAGCAGGCCGTCGACGAGTTCGGCGCGGACACGGGCGACGGCGCTGGTGAAGGCGTCGTCGTCGACGATCCAGCCGTCCTTGGCGTGCATCCGGCGGCGCAGCCGTTCCAGCGAACGGCCGGGCAGCCGCCGCTCCGCGGTCAACGTCGCGTCGTCCAGCGCGGCCAGTTCCAGCGCGTGGTCGACCCAGCCGGAGAACTCGGCGGCGACCGGCGCGTGCTGCAGGACCCCGATCCGGTGGAAGTCCTGGAGATCGTGGATGGCGTAGGCGATGTCGTCGGCGGTGTCCATCACGGACGCTTCGACGGTCTGCTGCCAGGGTTCGATCCGGCCGTCGAACGGGGCCCGCGCCTGGGTGAAGTCGTCGAGTTCGGTGCTGTAGGCGGAGAACTTGCTCGCGCCGGTGCCCGGGGCGTCGGCGGGCTCGGCCGCGCCGCGCGGCTGGACGGGCATCGACGTCGGATGCGGGTCGGGCACGTGCAGCCGCGCCCACGGGTACTTCAGCACCGCGGCGCGCACCGCCGTGGTGAGGTCGAGCCCGGAGGCGGACGGGCCGCGCACGTCGGTGGTGGTGATGATCCGGAACGACTGCGCGTTGCCTTCGAAGCCGTCGGCGAGGCCGAAGCGGTGGCGGGCGATCCGGTCCAGGGTCTGCTCGCCGAGGTGCCCGAACGGCGGATGCCCCAGATCGTGCGCGAGCGACGCGGCCTCGGCGACGTCCGGATCGCAGCCGCCCAGTTTCGCGGCGAGCTCGGCGGAATCGCTGCTCGCGTTGATCCGCTCGGCGATGGCGCGCGCGACCTGCGCGACCTTGAGGCTGTGCGTGAGCCGGTTGTGCAGCAGGCCGGAACCCCCGGCGCTGACCACCTGCGTCACCCCGCCGAGCCGGGCGAAGAACGGCGACGCGGCGATCCGGTCCCGGTCGATCCGGAACGGGCTCGTGGCGAGGTCGGTGAACCCGGCGCTCTCGCTCTCCGGATCGCGCCGCCACGTCCTCGGGTCCGTCTGTTCCATGCGTGACACCGTATCCGTCGCGGCGGCGTGGTGAGATACGCAGGTGACGGACGTGGTGATCGCGGGCGGCGGCCCGGCGGGGCGGGCGCTCGCGCGTGCCTGCGCCCGGCGTGGCCTGGAGACGGTCCTCGTCGACCCGGCGCCGGGCCGCCGCTGGCGGGCGACCTACGGGTTGTTCGCCGACGAACTGCCCGCGCTGCCCGGGAGCGCCGTCGCGTGCGCGCCCTCGACCACGCTCGCCTTCGGGACCAGGCGGCATGTCCTGGAGCGGCGCTACCTGGTGCTGGACAACGACGGCCTGCGCCGGTGGCTCGACGGTGGCTACGACGTCGTCGCCGGGACGGTGTCCGGCGTGGACCACGGCAAGCAGGGTTCGTCGGTGCGTCTCGAGGACGGACGAACCCTCGCGACCGGCCTGTACGTCGACGCGTCCGGTGTCCGGCCGCGAGGCGTCCGGTACGAACAGACGGCGTTCGGCGCCGTCCTCCCGGCCGAGGACACGCTGCGCCTGGTCGACGGCCCCGACACCGCCGTGTTCATGGATTGGCGGGAGACCGAGTCCGGATTCCTGTACGTCCTGCCGCTCGGCGACGGCACCGTCCTGGTCGAGGAGACCTCGCTGGCCCGCAGGCCGGGCCTGCCGCTCGACGTCCTGGCGGCGCGGCTGCGCGCCCGCCTCGGGGCCGTCGGGCTGTCGTCGCGGGGACGCGAGGAGCGCGTGCGGATCGTGCTCGACGTGCCGGTGCCGAGGCGCGGCCGGACCGTGCCGTTCGGGGCCGCCGGCGCGCTGGTGCATCCGGCGACCGGGTACAGCGTCGCGACGTCGATCCGGCTCGCGGATCCGGTGGCCGACGCCGTGGCCCTGGCTTGGGATCGAGGCCCCGCCGCGGCGGCGTCGGCCGCGCACCGCGCGCTGTGGTCGCCTCCGGCGCGCGCCGTGCACGGATTGCGACGGCATGGCCTGCGCGCGTTGTGCGGGATGCCGCCCGAACTGGTTCCGGTGTTCTTCGATCGGTTCTTCACGTTGCCCATCGCGCTCCAGCGAGCATTCACCAGCGGCCGCGAAGATGTTTCGGGTACCGCCGAAGCGATGTCGGCGCTTTTCCGGTTGTCACCATGGCCAGTAAGAAAACACCTGATCGGGTGGCGTGCGTTACGCCGTTCTAGGTAACCCAGGTGCCTTCACGATGAACATCAGTTGACACGTATTTCGTTTCGTGCCGCCACCCGCGAACATTCGCTTGTGACGTTGCAGATCGCTGTCCGCTTCGCTTACCAGCCGTTGTACAGCCTGCACACCGGTGGCGTCGTCGCGTTCGAAGCATTGGCCCGGCCAGGCCGCAGCACCGCCCACGAACTGCTCGCCGACGCCCGGCGCAGCGGCAGGCTGGCCGAGGTCGACGTCGGCCTCGCCGCCGAGGCCGTCCGGCAGCTGCGCGAACCGCAGGCCACCCTCCCCCTGCACCTGAACCTGTCCGCGCGGACGGTGGCGGCGCCGCCCTCGCAGTTCGACCCGCTGACCGACGCGCTCAGCCTGGTGGGCCGCCGGACCAGGGACGTCGTGCTGGAGATCGGGCCGCCGTTCACGCAGATCCCCGCCGACCTGCTGCTCACCGGGATGCGACGGCTCACCGAAGTCGGGTTCCGGCTCGCGCTCGACGGCCTCGGCCGCGGCGACCTCCCGCTCACGCTGCTCGCTTCGGCGCCCGTCGACCTGGTGAAACTGGACCGCAGCGTGCTGCGCGGCCTGCCGCACGACCCGGCCGCCGTCGCGGTGGTCGAGGCGGTACTCCACTTCGCGTCACGCACCGACAACCGCCTGGTCGCCACCGGCCTCGAAACCACCGAGCAACTGGAGTCCGCCCGGCGGCTCGGCGTGCGGATCGCGCAGGGCAACCTGCTCGCCCCGCCGGACGGCGACCACGCGCCGCTGCCCGCGCCGGACGCGCCAGGGCCGTTCATCCCCGGCACCGCCCGCGCCCGCCGCGTCGGCGACTTCCTCCGGCCCGCGACCACGCTGCCGGAAGACGCGACCTGCGACGACGTACGCGAGGTGCTGGCCGCCGCCGACGGGCCGAGCGGCATCGTCGGCATCGACGACCGGCACCGTCCACAGTGGTCGATCGACCGGACGCGGTTCCTGGTCGCGGTCACCGGGTTGTACGGCCACGCCCTGCACGCCAAACGGCCGGCGTCGCGGCTCGCCGACCGGCCGCACACGATCCACGCCGACGCGAGCGCGCTCGAATTCCTCGAACTGGTCACCGACGCGGACTGGGGCCGGACCGGCGACGACGTCGTGGTGGTCGACGACCGCGGCCGGTGTGTCGGCGTGGTGCTGGTGAACGAGGTCGTCCGCGGGGTCGCGGAGGCGAAGGTCGAGGAGGCGGTCTCGCTGAGCCCGCTGACCCGCCTGCCCGGCAGCGACGCCGTCGCCAGGGACGTCGACCGCCGGATCAACGCGCGGGAGCCGTTCGTCGCGGCCTGGCTGGACGTCGACTCGTTCAAGACGGTGAACGACACCGCCGGGTTCGCCGCGGGCGACGACCTGATCCGCGCGCTCGGCCGGACCCTCACCGATCTGGAGGCCCGGCTGCGGCGGATGCGCGTCAGCCACGTCGGCGGGGACGATTTCCTGATCGCCTGCGACGTCGACGAGATCGGCACGGTCGCCGCCGCGCTGCTGGACACGGCGTGGTCGGCCGACGGGCTGCCGGTGACGGTTTCGCTGGCGACCCTGGTGTGCGGGCACGGCGCGATCCGGTCCTACAAGGACGCGTCGCGGCTCTTGGCACCGCTGAAGAAACGCGCCAAGGAGGTCCCCGGGTCGAGCTGGGTGCTCGGGCGGCCGGGTTCGGACCGGGTCGAGGTCCTGCGCGGGATCACGACGCGCGGCCTCCCCTCGCAACGCGCCGCCGCCGGCTTCTGACCTCCCGCATTTCGTCCTCTGGATGCGGTAGTTGCGCGTGCAAGGACCGCATCCAGAGGACGAAATGCGGGAGTTTCAGAGCGCGTAGGCGGCGCGGTAGGCCGAGAAGCGTTCGTCGACCTCGCCGGCGGTGAGCCCGAAGTCCGCGAGGTCGTACCGGTGCACGGGTTTCCGTTCCCCGGACCGGCTTTCGGCGTGCACCACGGTCATCGCGTCCCGGGCGGCGTCGCTCAGCGGCAGCCCGAAATGCCGGTAGACGCCTTCGACCGTGCCGATCGGGTCGGCGACGAAATCTTCGTACCGGACATCGCAGAACTGCGCCGGATCGTGACGTTTCCTTGCCTCCAAAGACTTTTCCGCACCGCGCGCCCAGAGGTCCAGCTGGCTGCGGCCGATCACCTCGCCGCGGAAGACGTCGGACCAGCCCTCCGAAGCCTGCTCGTTCAGGCTGCACACCGACGCGACGATCGTGCTCGGCGCGCGATGGGTCTGGACGATCAGCGCGTCCGGATAGACCTCCAGCAGCGCGTCGAGCGCGAAGAGATGGCTCGGGTTCTTCAGCACCCAGCGGCGTCCGGCGTCCGGCAGGCCGATGAGCTGCAGGTTGCGCCGGTGCCGGTGATAGGCGTCGGTCCAGCTCTGGCCGTCCAGCCAGCGCGAGTACGAAGGCACGTGCGCGAGGCATTCGTAGGACATCGATTTCAGCGACTGCCGCAGGAGCTGCCAGCATTCCTCGACCTGGTCCGCGGACATGTGGTGCAGGCCCATGAACTCGGGATGCTCGACGTGGTGTTTCTCGTAACCCGCCTGGATCCCTTGGAAGACCGGGTTCTCCGCCCAGGTCTCGCGCGGCGGGCGCGGCTGCGGCACTTCGGTCAGCCAGACTTCCAGCCCCTGATGCGCCGGGTCCTCGGTGAGCAGCCGGTGCAGTGCCGTGGTCCCCGTGCGCGGCAGGCCGGTGACGAAGATCGGCCGCTCGATGGGAACTTCGGCGTATTCCGGATTCTGCTTCCACGAGGCCTCGCTCAACGACCTCGCCACCAGGGCGCCGCGCAGGAACGCGCGATGGATCTTGTTGCCGTACGGGGTCAAACCCGCCTCGCCGGCGTACGAATCCAGCAGCACGCGGAGGCCTTCGAGATGGTCCTCGCCGCCGAAGTCGTCCAGCCCGGTGAGTTTCGCCGCCGACGCGTGCAGATCCTCCACGGTGCCGACGTTTTCCCGACCTGGCAGCATGTTCTCCCTCTCAGTGGTGGTATTCGCCGGCGTTGACGTCGAGGCACTGACCGGTGACGCACCGGGCGAGCGACGAGGCCAGGAACACGACGGTGTCGGCGATCTCGTCCGGTTCCGGCAGGCGGCGCAGGTCGATCGTCTCCGCCGTCTCGGCGTACACCTGCTCCGGCGGCACCCCGCGTTCCTTGGCCAGATAAGCGAAGTACCACTTCAGCGAATCCGCCCAGATGTAACCCGGCGCCACGGAGTTGACCCGGATCCCGCGCGGCCCGAGCTCCGAGGCGAGGCTCTGGGCGAGCGCGAGCAGGCTCGCCTTCGCCATCTTGTACGCGCCGAACGTCCGCCGGGAATGCCGCAGCACGGCCGAATTGATCATCACCACCGAACCGCCGCTCTCGGCGAGCGCGGGCGTGAACAGACGGGTGAGCCGAAGCGCGGCGAGCACGTTGGTCTCGAAGCCCGTCCGCACGTCGGCGAGGTCGACGTCGGCGAGGTCCATGATCGGCGGGATGGCGAAAGCGTTGTTCACCAAGGCGTCCACCCGGCCGAACGCCGCCAGCGCGGCCTCGGTGAGGTTCGCGGCCGAAGCGTCGTCGGTGATGTCGGTGGGCACGGCGACCGCGCGGCGGCCGAGCGCGTCGACCTCCTTGGCGACCTCGGCGAGCCGGGATTCGGTGCGGGCGGCGAGGACGACGTCCGCCCCCGCCGCGGCACAGCGGACGGCGATCGACCGGCCGAGCCCCGGCCCGACTCCGGAGACCACGATCACCTTGTCCCGCAAGAGATCCGTCATCCCAGCATCCTCGCCGCGACAGCCTGCTGACGGGCCGAGATCCGGTCTGTCCACTCTTGCGGGGTCACGCGCGCCTCGTCGTAGAACGGCAACCGGTCGGCGAGTTCGCCGAACTTCACCACCTCGACCTCGGGACCGTCGGCCTTCTCCAGCGCGCGCGACAGGCGCTGCCACCGGATCTGGACGTACCCGCGGTCGTGCCCGGTGCGTTCGAGCCAGTTCGCCAGGCCGGGATCACGTTCGCTGATCACGAAGCGGATCTTGCCGTCCGGGTCGACCCGCGCCTGGTCGGCGGTGAGGCTCGTCTGGTGGTTGATGTAGTCCAGCGACAGATACCAGACGCTGCCGAGCTGGATGCCCTGATACGGCGCGTCCGATCGCGGCACCGTCACGATCATGACCTCTTCGTCGCCGAGCTCGTAATGCCCGGCCGACGAGTACTGCGTGGTCAGGCCGCCCGGCGTTGGCCGCGGCTCGGTCATCGTGTTCACCGGCAGGTTCAGGTAGAACCACTTCGGGAAGGCGAGGAAGGTGCGGAGCCTGCTCAGCAGGATCTTGCCGGTCACGCCGTAGCGTTTGGCCAGCCCGTCGCGGGTGAGCGGCGCGGGCGCGCCACCCGCGGTGTCGGCGCACTGGATCTGGATCGTGCCGCGGCGTTCGGTGGCCCAGTCGCTGTAGACCTCGCGCACCACGAGCATCGACGATCCCGGGCCGAGCACGAAATAGTTGGGGCCGGGGTCGGGTTTCGCCGGTCCGAAGCGGAGTTCGAAGGAGCCGTCCTCGGCGATCTCGATCTCGCGGTCGTCGAAGGCGGCGAGGCTGTCCGGCACCTCGACGGGCGAGTAGTCGCCGTTGAGGATCTGGAAACTGACGTCGGCCGTGCTCCCCCGCGTCCCGGTGACGACGTATTCGCGGTCCTCCCGGATGTTCGCGTTGAAGTACAGCGTGTCCGGGTTGTCCAGGCCCATCTTCGTGTACGGGCCGGTGGACTGGGTGAAGAACGGATAGTCCCGTTCGTAGGCCCATGCCATCTGCAGGGACGCACGGATGCTGCCGGCGAGGTAGTCGTACCCCTCGACCAGATCCTGTTCGGTCCGGATATGCGGCGCCTCCGCGATGACCTTCTCGGCTTCGACGATCGCGTCCGCGAACGGTTGAGTGAGCACCGGCGACTCCCCATACTGGTACAAATACGTACCGACTTGGTACGTTCTTCGTTCCATCAGACTAGAACGCGTTCTAAGGATGGGTCAATGACCCGACGCTCACCGCCCACCGAGCGAGTCGTGCGGCTGCTCGACTTCTTCGCCGCGCACCCAGGCCGTCGCTTCGGCCTCTCGGAACTCGCCCGCGAGCTGGACCTGGCCAAGCCGACCTGTCTCGGCATCGTCACCGAACTGGCGGCGGGCGGCTACCTGGTCCGGGACCCTCAGCCGGTCACGTACCGGCTCGGCCCGGCGATGGTCGCCGCCGGCCGTGTCGCGAGCGAAGGATTCGGCGCGAGCGAGGTCGCGCGCCGTCATCTGGAGGAGCTGAGCAGGCGATACGGCGCCACGTGCACGGCGTCGGCCGTGGTCGGCGACCGGATCCTGATGCTGCAGAGCGCCGGTCCCGGCCGGATCAAACTGGGCGAGACCTACCCGTTCGCGCCGCCGGTCGGCCTGATGTACGTGCTGTGGGATTCCGACGCGGCGTTCGACGCGTGGCTCGCCAAACCACCGGCGGTTCCGGTGCGGCTGGACGAAGCACACCTTCGCCGCGTCGTCGCTGAATGCCGGGAGCACGGTTACCTGGTCGAGAGCCTGACTTCCGCGGGCCGTCGGCTCTACGCGCTCATGGCGGGCGTCGGCGCGGAGGAACTCCCGCCGGAAGTGCGGGGCCTGGTCGGAGAACTCGTGTCGAGCCTCGGCGAGCGCGTCTACCTCGGCGCCGACCTGGAACCGCGCCGCAAGCACGCGGTGAGCCTGCTCGCCGCGCCGACGTTCGACGCTTCGGGACGGCAAGAGCTCGTGCTCACGCTTTCGGTCGGCGAACCGATCACCGGCGCGGAGATCGCGCGGCGGGGCGCGGCTCTGGTCGCCACCGCCGACGCCGTCACCGCCGAATCCGGCGGCCGCCACCCCCGCGTTTAGTCGTCTGAATGCGGAGATCGCGTGTTCAGGCACGAGACACGCGTGATCAGAGGCGTAACACGCGTGCTTGGAGGCGTAACACACCCGAGCCGGGATCGGCACTGTCTTCCGGCCCCAGACACGCGAGTTACGGCTTGAATCACGCGAGTTACGGCTTCAAGCACGCATGTTCCGGGTTTTGTGGGTCAGGAAGCCCACCGGTTCGCGGTGAGCTTCAGGCTCGGCACGTCGTCCATCGACATCATCGTCTCGTACAGCCGGTCGTATTGGGTCGAGGCGGTCAGCCACACACCGTCCACCCGCCGGTAGGTGTCCTCGTAGTACGCCGCACCCTCGATCACCACCCGGTGCTCGGGCACGATCACCTTGTCCCGCATCAGCCAGGTGCCCGTCGCGGTGTCGCCGTCGACGTCGATCTCCGGCTGCCCGGCGAAGTGCACCGTCGTGATGCCGGGGCCGACCGCGTTCCGGAAGAACTCGACGATCGCTTCGCGGCTTTCGAAGGTCAGTGGTTTGCCGTACGACGGCGTGCCGTAGCGCGCGTGCGCGTCGGCGGTCAGGGTCTCGGCCATCTCGTCCCACAGCTTGAGGTCGAGGCAGCGGAGGTAGCGGGCTTTGAGGCGACGGATCTCTTCGAGCGCGACCAGGTCCATGCCGACAGCGTCCCCCAGCCCTTGACCAAGCACAAGAACTTGTTCTACTTTTCTGGTCTCGAACCACGGAGGTCCCGATGGCGTCCCCGGCATACGAGCTCACCCATCTCGAAGCACTGGAAGCCGAAGCCGTGCACATCTTCCGCGAGGTCGCGGCGACCTTCGAACGGCCGGTGCTGCTGTTCTCCGGCGGCAAGGACTCGATGGTGATGCTCCACGTGGCGGCCAAGGCGTTCTGGCCGTCGCCGCCGCCGTTCCCGGTGATGCACGTCGACACCGGGCACAACTTCGACGAGGTCATCGAGTTCCGCGACCGCACCGTCGACGCGTACGGGCTCAGGCTCGTCGTCTCCAGCGTGCAGGACGACATCGACGCGGGCCGGGTCGTCGAAGACCCGAAGGCCGGCCGCAACCGTCTCCAGACCGCCGCCCTGCTCCGCGGGATCCGCGAGCATTCCTTCGACGCCGTGTTCGGCGGAGCGCGGCGCGACGAGGAGAAGGCCCGCGCGAAGGAACGCGTGTTCAGCTTCCGCGACGAGTTCGGCCAATGGGACCCGCGCAATCAGCGGCCGGAGCTCTGGGACCTCTACAACGGCAGGCACCGCAAGGGCGAGCACATTCGCGTCTTCCCGCTGTCGAACTGGACCGAACTCGACATCTGGCAGTACATCGAAGCCGAGAACGTCGACCTGCCGTCGATCTACTACTCGCACCGGCGCCCGGTCGTCCAGCGGGACGGCATGCTGCTCGCGCACACCCGGTTCCTCACTCTGAACGAAGGCGAAAGTCCTTACGAGGCAACGGTTCGCTTCCGGACCGTCGGCGACGCGACCTGCACCGGCTGCGTCGAGTCGACGGCGACGTCGCCGGGTGAGGTGGTCGCCGAGGTGGCGGTCAGCAGGCTCACCGAACGCGGCGCCACCCGCGCCGACGACCGGATCTCCGAGGCGGGCATGGAAGACCGGAAGAAGGAAGGCTACTTCTGATGAGCGCTTCGCTGGTCCGCCTCGCGACCGCGGGCAGTGTCGACGACGGGAAGTCGACCCTGATCGGCCGCCTGCTGTTCGATTCGAAGACGGTGTTCACCGACCAGCTCGAAGCCATCGAACGCACCAGCCGCGACCGCGGCGAGGCGTACCCGAACCTCGCGCTGCTGACCGACGGTCTCCGCGCGGAACGCGAACAAGGCATCACCATCGACGTCGCCCACCGCTACTTCGCCACGCCACGGCGGAAGTTCATCATCGCCGACACACCGGGGCACGTGCAGTACACCCGGAACATGGTCACCGGGGCGTCCACCGCTGATCTCGCGCTGATCCTGATCGACGCCCGCAAGGGCGTGCTCGAACAGTCGCGCCGGCACGCGTTCCTGGCCAGCCTGCTGGGCATCCCGCATCTGGTGTTGTGCGTCAACAAGATGGACCTGGTCGGCTGGTCGCGGGAGTGCTTCGAGGAGATCCGCGAGGAGTTCCGCCGTTTCGCCATGAAACTCCAGGTGCACGACCTCACCTTCGTGCCGATGTCGGCGCTGCACGGCGACAACGTGGTGCACCGGGGCGCCAGTATGCCTTGGTACGAAGGGACTTCCCTGCTGCATCACCTCGAACAGGTGCACGTGGCCTCGGATCGCAACCTCATCGACGCGCGATTCCCCGTGCAGTACGTGATCCGGGAGCACAGCCGCGACTTCCGCGGCTACGCGGGCACTGTCTCGGGAGGGGTGTTCAAACCCGGCGACGAGGTCGCCGTGCTGCCGTCCGGCTTCACCACGACGGTACGCGCGATCTGGGGCCCGGGTGGCACCACGGTCACCGAAGCCTTCGCCTCGCAGGCCGTCACCATCGAACTCGAAGACGACCTCGACCTCGGCCGTGGTGACCTGATCTGCCGCCCCGGCAACCGGCCCCACTCCAGCCGTGACGTCGACGCGATGGTGTGCTGGTTCTCCGAACAAGGGGCTTTGAAAGCAGGGAACAACTTCCTCGTGCGGCACACCACCAGGGAGACCAAGGCCGAGATCCGCGAGCTGGACTACCGGCTCGACGTCTCCACCCTGCACCGCGACGAGACCGCGAAGTCTTTGTCCCTCAACGAAATCGGCCGGATCCGGCTGCGCGCGCGGCAACCGCTGCTGTTCGATTCCTACTGCCGCAACCGCTCCACCGGCGGCTTCCTCCTCATCGACGAGCACACCGGGGCGACGGTCGCGGCGGGCATGATCACCGGCCCGAGTGTGACCGCGTCGAACGTCGTCTGGCACACCGCCGCGGTCAGCAGGGCGGAACGGGCGACACGCGGGCTCACCGTCTGGCTCACCGGGCTTTCCGCGTCCGGCAAGTCGAGCGTGGCCGTGGAACTGGAGCGGCGGCTGGTCGCGTCCGGCAGGCCCGCGTACCTGCTGGACGGCGACAACCTCCGGCACGGGCTGAACGGGAACCTCGGCTTCAGCCCCGCCGATCGCGCCGAGAACGTCCGCCGCGTCGCCGAGGTCGCGAAGCTGTTCGCCGACGCCGGGGTGGTGTCGGTGGTCTCCCTGATCAGCCCGTACCGGGCCGACCGCGAACTCGCCCGCGCCGCACACGAGGCGGCCGGGCTGCCGTTCCTCGAAGTCTTCGTCGACACCCCGCTCGAAGTCTGCGAAGACCGCGACCCCAAGGGGATGTACGCGAAGGCGAGGGCGGGCGAGATCAGCGAGTTCACCGGGGTCGACGCTCCCTACGAGCAGCCGGAGAGCCCGGATCTGGTGCTGCGCCCGGAAAACGGGGATCCGGCCGCGATGGCCTCACTGATCCTCGCCGCCCTGGAGTAAGCCTGAGCCCTCCCTCGACACTGGGCGCTGTATTGGCCTACCGAGGGACAAGGCGCGTTGCGAAAGTGGCTTTCGCACCGTCGGCCGACAGTGAGGTCGGCACCTCCGTTTCCCCATCAGCCCGCCGGCGTGACGAATCCGGTGTCGTAGGCCTTGATCACCGCTTGCGTCCGGTCCCTCGCGCCGAGCTTCGCGAGCACGTTCCCGACGTGCGTCTTGACCGTCTGCACACCGAGGTACAGCTCGCCCGCGATCTCCACATTGGACAGTCCGCCCGCCATCAGCCGCAGCACCTCGCTTTCGCGTTCGGTGAGCCCGGCGCCGGCCAGAGCGTCCTGCGGGCCCCGGTTCGCCTGCTGCGCGGCCAGCCGCCGGATCGCGGCCGGGAACAGCAGCGACTCCCCCGCCGCCACCGTCCGGATCGCCGCGACGATCTCCTCGGGCCGGGCGCGCTTCAGCAGGAAGCCGCTCGCTCCGGCGAGCAGGGCGTCGTACACGTAGTCGTCGTTCTCGAAGGTGGTCACCACGATCACCTTCGGCGGATCGTCCATGGTCGACATCAGATGCGTGGTCGCGCGGATCCCGTCGACCGAGGGCATCCGGACGTCCATCAGCACGACGTCGGGCCGGAACCGCGAGACCAGCCCCGGCACCTCGGCGCCGTCGGACGCTTCGCCCACGACCTCCAGGTCGGGTTCGGAGGCGACGATCGCCCGCAGCCCCGCCCGGATGAGCTGTTCGTCGTCGACCAGCAGCACCCCGATGCTCATCGCCGATTCCCCCATGGCACCGCCACCTCGACCTTCCAGAATCCGTCCGCGCGGCCCGCGGTGATCGTGCCTCCGAGCACTTCCACCCGTTCCGTCATTCCCCGCAGCCCCCGGCCGCCCCCATCGCGCGACGGCTCCGCGGCGCCGAGCGGGTTGGACACCCGCAAGCGCAAGAGCTCCGTTCCTGCGTCGACGAGGACCGTCACCGGAACCTTACCGGCGTGCCGCAACGCGTTCGTCAGGCATTCCTGCAGGATCCGGTATGCCTCACGGGAGACGACCGGCGGCACCGAGGACGGTTCGCCCCGCACCTCCGCCGCCACCTCGGCGCCCGCCAGTCGCGTCGCTTCGACCAGGGCGGGTAGCTCCGCCAGCCCTGACTGCGGCGTCCGCGACGACGCCTCGTCACGCAGCAGGCCGAGCACGTGGTCGAGGTCGTCCAGCGCGGCGCGGGCGGAGTCCTCGATGGCGGTGAGCGCCTGCTCGGTGAAATCGGGATCCGACCGCAGCGTCCGGCGCGCGGCCCCCGCCTGGATGGTCACGACGCTGAGCGCGTGCCCGACCGAGTCGTGCAGTTCGCGCGCGAGCCGGTTGCGTTCGGCGAGTTGTTCGGTGCGCTTCTCCAGCTGGGCGATCCGCTCCGCGGCCGAGACCCCCAGCAGGCTTTTGGCGCAGCGGGTCAGCACCGCGCCCGCCGCCCACACGACGTAGGCCAGAACGACGACGCCGAGCAGGAACGCCACCGGGATCCACGCGCTCGCCCAGCCCTTCGGCACCTCGATCGGGTCCTCGGTGGACAGTGCGATCCGGCCGGTGAACGGGGCCGCGATCGTGAATCCGAACGCGACCGGGACGACCAGGCTCGCCAGGCTGATGACACAGCCGGCGCTCACGTGCAGCAAGAACATCGCGGTCGACCGCAGGCGGACGGGCCAGTTCGCCGCGCGCCCGAACGTCACCCCGGGGACGGGATCGTCCAGGAGTTCCCGTACGGCCGCGCCCTCCAGCACCCGGACGGCGGGGATGAACGACGACGCGACGATCACCAGGACGGCGGTGATCATCGCGATGACGAGCCCACGCTCCACCGTCACCACGAGGGGGAGCAACGACGGCACCACGATGGCGGCGAAGAGGATGTACGGCACGCTCAGCGCGCCGCCGAGGATGAAATACACCCATCGGCGGTAAGTCGCCCGGTCGACGAGCGGGCCGAAAAGTCGCATGCGCTCTTTCTAGCGCGTGGCGGCTTCGTGCGTATCCCTCACGAGTATCTCCGCGATCTCCCTCGCGAGCGTGACGCGGTGCGCGTCCCCGTCGATACCAGTGTGCGCGACAGCGCCTTCGAGCAGGAGGAAGAGCTGCTCCGCGAGCCGTTCCGGATCGGCCGCGCCGGGGGCGTCCTCGCGGAGAAGTTCGGCGAACTTGGCCCGTACCGCCGCCTTGTGCCGCCGGATCACGTCGAGGCCGGGATGCCCCGCGGTCAGTTCGGCGGCCGCGTTGAGGAACGCGCAACCCCGGTCGCTCCCGAGCCGGGGGTGCTCGATGTAGGCGTCGAAGACCACGAGTGCCCGAGGACGATCGGCTTCGGCCAGCCGCTCTTCGAGGTATGCCCACCAGACGTCGTGACGACGCCGCAAGTACGCGACGGTGAGCTCCGTCTTCGACCCGAAGCACGCGTACAGGGTCTTCTTCGTGACGCCGGCGGCTTCGGCCACCGCCGCGACACCCACCGCGTTCAGGCCCTCTCGGTAGAAGAGCTCACTCGCGGCGCTCAGGACACGCTCGCCGGCTGGGGTCAGCATGGTTCCGAGTATACCGATCGGTTGACCTGGGCGCGAAATGCGGGAACACTCGTGAACTATACCGATCGGTATATACCTGGAGGAGAGCTGATGGTTTCTTCGTACAAACGCGAGCTGACCCTCACCGCGGCCGGTTTGTCGCTGATCGCGGTCTCCTACGGACTCGCGAGGTACGCGTACGGCCTCTTCGCGCCGACCCTCCGCACGGAGTTCGACCTCGACGGCAGCGCTCTCGGCGCCATCGCGGCGGGAAGCTACGTCGCGTACTGCTTAGCCGTCGTCGCCTCGACCGCCATCACGACCCGCTGGGGCGCGCGGGCGGGCGCACTCGCCGCCGGGACGACGGCCACCGCGGGAACCGCCTTGATCGCGTCCGCGCCGAACGCCGGCGTGCTCGCCCTCGGTGTCGTCCTCGCCGGCGCCAGCACCGGCTTGGCCTCCCCTTCCCTCGCCGACGCGGTGTCCCGCGTCGTCCGGGCCACCCGCCGTGACCGCGCACAGTCCGTGGTGAACGCCGGGACCGGGCTCGGCGTGCTGGTCTCCGGCCCGGTCTCCCTGCTCGCCATCGGTGACTGGCGGATGGCCTGGTGGGCCTTCGCCGCGGCCTCGGCGCTGGTGACCTTGTGGATCGCCCGGGTCGTGCCGCCGGTGAAGGAGGACCGCGCACGCGGGCTGCCGGTGCCCCTTTTCCCGCCCGCCACCAGGCGGCTGCTGCCCGCCGCCGCGACACTCGGCCTGGCCAGCGCCGCGATCTGGACGTTCGGCCGGGACATCGCCGTGAGCGCCGGCGGGCTCGACGAGACCGCCTCGACGGTGGTGTGGATCGTGCTCGGCGCGGTCGGCCTGGCGGGCGCGTTCACCGCCGAACTGACCTCGCGGGCGGGACTGCGGCGTGCCTGGTCCGCGGGGATGCTCCTGTTCGCGGCCGCCACGGCACTCTTCGCCCTCGCCACCCGTTCACTCCCCGCGCTCGTCATCGCGGCCGCGGTCTTCGGAGCCGTCTACATCGGACTGACCGGCGTCCTGATCCTCTGGGGTACCAGGGCCTACCCGACGGCGCCCGCGTTCGGGGTCGGCGTGGCCTTCCTGGCGCTGGCACTCGGCCAGGCCGCGGGAGCGCCGCTCATCGGTCTCCTCGGCGATCTGCTCGACCTTCGCGCCGGTTTCCTCGCCGCGGCGGCGATCGCCGTACTCGGCGTCCTGTTCGCGCCGCGGGAGGCGACCACCACCTACAACTTCGGGGTCCGCTCCCTCGCAAGGGTGAACACCGTCCCGCCGGAGCGGGAATCCAGCGCGGACCGCGCGTGATGTGCTCTTCGGCATGAACCTGCTGCTCGGCCTGCTCACCCTGCCCGTCTACGCGCTGATGCTGTGGCCGCTCGTGGTCGCGGCCCGCCGCGTGCTGGGTGTGCGGATCGGCGTGATCCGCGCGTTCTGCGCGGCGGGCTTCGGCTGGCTCGTCGCGGGCGGCATCCTCAGCGCGTTCCCACAGGCGATGTACGCGGGTGGCGCGTTCGCCGGGCTGATCATCCCGGTGGCGGGCGGCGCTTTCCTGGCGACGCTGATCTTCCTGTTCATCGCGGAACTCGCGCTGCCGTCCGGTTCGGGGCTCGGCCTGATCGGCAGGATCCGCTCGGTGCGGCGCCGCGTGGCCCGGACGCGGCGCTACTCGCAGATCACCCGCATCGCGATCAAGCACGGTCTCGGCCGGTACCTCACCGGCCGTCGCGAACCCGGGCTCGCCCAGGTCCGGCACGCCAAACTGGCGCGATCGCTGCGCCGCGCACTGGAGGAGGGCGGCGTCACGTTCGTGAAACTCGGCCAGCTGCTCTCGACGCGGTCCGACCTGCTCCCGCCGGTGTTCGTCGACGAGCTCAGCAAACTCCAGGATCAGGTCGCCTTCGCGGACGCCGACGAGGTCGCGACGGTGCTACGCGAGGAACTGGGCGGGAACCCGGACGAGATCTTCGCCGAATTCGACCCGGAACCGATCGCTGCCGCGTCGATCGCGCAGGTCTACCGGGCGAAGCTCCGTGACGGGCGGGAAGTGGTCGTCAAGGTGCAGCGCCCCGGCGTGCAGGCACTGGTCGACCGGGACCTCGACATCGTCCGCCGCGTGGCGGCCGCGCTGGACCAGCGCGCGGAATGGGCCCGGTCGCTCGGCGTCGTCGACCTCGCCGAGGGATTCGCCGACGCACTCGTCGAGGAGCTCGATTTCCGCACCGAGGCAAGGAACATCGAAGCGGTCGCCGCGGCCTACTCCGGCACCGAGGTCGCCCTGCCGACCGTCCACAAAGAACTGTCCACCGAGCGTGTCCTGGTGATGCGGCGCCTCGACGGCAAACCGCTCGCCGCCGCGCGGGAGCAGGTCCCGGCCGCGGAACGGGCAGGCCTCGCGCGGTCCATGCTGCGGTGCGTGCTCGGCCAGGTGATGGGCAGCGGCGTCTTCCACGCCGACCCGCATCCCGGCAACGTCCTGCTGCTCACCGACGGCAGGCTCGGCCTGCTCGACTTCGGCTCCGTCGGACGGCTCGACTCCGGCCTGCGCGGCGGGCTGCAGAACCTCATCCTCGCCCTCGACCGCGGCGACCCGGCCGCGCTGCGCGACGGCCTGCTGGAGATCGTCGACCAGCCGGACGAGATCGACGAGCGTCGCCTGGAACGGGCACTGGGTTCCTTGGTGGCCAAGCATTTCAACCACGGGCAGGCGCCCGACCTCGACATGTTCACCGACCTGTTCCGGGTGATCGCCGACTTCCGGCTCAGCGTGCCCCCGCCCATCGCCGCCGTGTTCCGCGCACTGGCCACTTTGGAGGGAACGCTGGCCGCGCTGGCGCCGGGGTTCAACATCGTCGTCGAATCCCGCGCCTACGCCGCCGAGCAGGTGGGTGCCGGGTTGCGGCCGGAGTCGCTGCGATCCACGGCCACCAACGAGCTGATGGCGCTCCTGCCGGTGCTGCGACGGCTGCCGCGCCGCGTCGACCGGATCGGCAACGCGCTGGAACAGGGCAGGCTTTCGGTCAACGTCCGGCTGTTCTCCGACGAGCGCGACCGCGACGTGGTCACCGGCCTGGTGCACGAGATCCTGCTGGCGTTCGTCGGGGTGGCCACCGGGCTGATGGCCGTGCTGCTGCTGGGCGGCGCGACCGGCCCGGAGGTGCTGGACGGGGTCACGCTGCACCAGATGTTCGGCTACAACCTGCTGGTGGTCAGTGCGCTGGTGGGATTGCGGCTGCTCTTCGTCGTTTTCCGGCGGAGCGGACAACGGTCACGATCGCCCCGATGACACCGATCGCAACGAGGCTGATCCCGGTGAGCATGAAGTAGCGCGCGGCGAGAAATCCGGTGTCGGACACCGGTTCCCCTGGCAGACCGGCGTCGGCGAAAACCCTTGTCTGCGGAAAGGGTTCCGCGTTGATGCTCCTGCCGATGCCGACGATGACCCCGTGCACCTTGTCCAGCGGAACGGCGCCGTCACCCGGTGTCCCCGCGTAAATCTGCGAGTCGCGGGAATTGTTCCGCTGGTCGCCCGCGAGGAACACGGTGCCCAGTGGGACTTTGACGTCGAAGCGCCTCCCGCTGGTGCCCTCGTAATCGACGTAGGTCTCCTTGACGGCTTTCCCGTTGACAGTGATCAGGCCGTCGTTCGTGCAGCAGATGACCTGATCGCCACCGATGGCGATCACCCGCTGGATGGCAAGGCCCTCGCTGGGACTCGCGTCCGGATACGCGCTGAGATCCATGAGAACCACAGCGCCACGCGGAATGTCGCCGACATCGGACCACCGGTAGGTCACGATGGTGCCGGGTTTGAGCGTGGGACTCATCGCCGGGCTGGCGACGGTCTTCATCGCGTAGCCCGACAAGCTCCAGAAGCCGTAGCCGCCGGTGCCCACGCCGACGACCGCCAGCAGGATCGTCACGAACAGGAGCGGCGAGAATCTTCGCTTCGGCCCGGGTCTGTCGTCGGGCGGAGCGGGGAAATCCGTTTCAGTCACAGCGCAGACTAGCGCCGTTCGCTCAACCTCGGGGCGCGTACATGATTACTCCGACCCCCGCCAGGCAGATCAGCGCGCCGATGACGTCGTAGCGGTCCGGCCGGTAGCCGTCGGCGACCATGCCCCACGCCAGCGATCCCGCGACGAACACTCCCCCGTACGCGGCGAGGATACGGCCGAAGTTCGCGTCGGGCTGCAGGGTCGCGACGAAGCCGTAGAGGCCCAGCGCGACGACTCCCGCGCCGATCCAGAGGTAGCCGCGGTGCTCCCGGACGCCCTGCCAGATCAGCCAGGCGCCGCCGATCTCCAGCAGCGCGGCGAGCGCGAACAGCGCGATGGACCGGATGATCATTCCCGCAGCCTAGTGAGGGGTCCACGGTGCCCGGCCGCCATGTCTCGAAGGTGCCCTTGAGGACCTTCACCGTCTCGAAGGGCACCTTCAGGACATGCGATCCCAGGGCCCATTGGGGCAGTGGGTCACTCCCCCAAATACAGGAACGGTCCTTGCTTGCGAAATTCGCAAGCAAGGACCGTTCCTGGCGTCCGGAAGAGGGCGCCTCAGACGGTGAAGCCGAGCGCCCGCAGCTGTTCGCGGCCGTCGTCGGTGATCTTCTCCGGGCCCCACGGCGGCATCCAGACCCAGTTGATCCGGAAGTCCTTGACCAGTCCGGTTCCCCCGCCGACGAGCGCGGCACCGGTCTGGTCCTCGATGACGTCGGTCAGCGGGCAGGCCGCCGAGGTCAGGGTCATGTCGATGGTGGCGGTGTTGTCCGCCTCGACGCGGATGTCGTAGACCAGCCCGAGGTCGACGACGTTGATGCCGAGTTCCGGGTCGACGACGTCGCGCATCGCCTCTTCGACGTCCTCGACCTTCGCCACGTCGGCGGCGTCCGGGGCGGCGGCGGTCTCGGCGTCGAGGTCGGCGGCCGTGCGCCCCTCGCGGGTTTCGGTCTGCTGTTCGGTCATGCCGTCTCAACTCCGTTGGTCGTGCGGGCGACGGCGTCCTTGAACGCCATCCACCCGAGCAGGGCGCATTTCACGCGGGCCGGGTACTTGGCCACGCCGGCGAAGGCGATGCCGTCCTCCAGCACGTCCTCGTCGGGTTCGATCTGCCCCTTGCCCTGCATCAGCTCGACGAAGGCGTCCATGGTGGTGAACGCCTCCTCCACGGTGTGCCCGACGACGAGATCCGTCAAGACCGACGTGGAAGCCTGGCTGATCGAGCAGCCCTGTCCCTCGTAGGAGACGTCGGCGACCTTCCCGTCGTCGACCTTCACCCGCAGCGTCACCTCGTCGCCGCAGGTCGGGTTGACCTGGAACGACTCGGCGTCGAACGGCTCGCGCAGGCCGCGGCCGTGCGGGTTCTTGTAGTGGTCCAGGATGATCTCCTGGTACATGCTTTCGAGGTTCATCACGCCACCCCGAAGAACTTCTGCGCCTCACGCACCCCGTTCACCAGCGCGTCCACTTCGGACAGGGTGTTGTAGACGTAGAACGACGCGCGCACGGTCGCGGGCACCGAGCAGGCCCGGTGCAGCGGCCACGCGCAGTGGTGCCCGACGCGGACGGCGACACCGAGGCTGTCCAGCACCTGACCGGAGTCGTGCGGGTGGACGCCGTCGATGACGAACGACACCAGTCCGCCGCGGTCGGTCATGTCGGTGGGGCCGATGATCCGCACGCCCGGGATCTCGCCGAGCCCGGCGAGCGCCGCCTCGGTGAGGAGGTGTTCGTGCGCGGCGACCCGGTCCATGCCGATCGCCGACAGGTAGTCGGCGGCCGCGCCGAGGCCGACGGCCTGCGACGTCATCGGGGTGCCGGCCTCGAACCGCTGCGGCGGCGCGGCGAAGGTGGTCTGCTCCATGCGGACCAGCTCGATCATCGAGCCACCGGTCAGGAACGGCGGCATCGCTTCGAGCAGCTCGCGGCGGCCGTAAAGGACACCGATGCCGTACGGGCCGACCATCTTGTGCCCGGCGAAAGCGGCGAAGTCGACGTCCAGCGCGTGCAGGTCCACCGGGAAATGCGGCACCGACTGGCAGGCGTCCAGCACGACCAGCGCGCCGACCTTGCGGGCCTTCTTCACCAGGAACTCGACCGGGTTGATCGTGCCGAGCACGTTGGACTGGTGCGTGAACGCGAGCACCTTGGTCCGCTCGGTGATCAGCTCGTCCACATTGGACAGGTCGAGACGGCCGTCCGCGGTGACGGAGAACCACTTCAGCGTCGCGCCGGTGCGCTGGCTGAGCTGCTGCCACGGAACGAGGTTCGCGTGGTGCTCCATCTCCGTGATGACGATCTCGTCGCCGGGACCGAGCTTGAACCGCTCGGCCTCGGGACCGGCCGTGGCGGCGTTGCTCATCGCGTAGGCGACGAGGTTGATGCCCTCGGTGGCGTTCTTGGTGAACACCAGCTCGTGCGGGGAGGCGCCGACGAACTCCGCGATCCGCACGCGGGCGGACTCGTAGGCGTCGGTCGCCTCCTCGGCGAGCTGGTGCGCGCCGCGGTGCACCGCGGCGTTCGAGGTCTCCAGGAACCGGCGCTCGGCTTCGAGCACCTGCACCGGCTTCTGGGACGTCGCACCGGAATCCAGATACACCAAGGGTTTCCCGTCCCGCACCGTGCGGGTCAGGATCGGGAAGTCGGCCCTGATGGCCGCTACGTCCAGCGGTACAGAGTTAGCCGTGGTGGTGGTCATCGGGCCAACTCCTCTCGGTGTAGTCGTGAAGTTCAGTGATCAGACGGCGGCGGTCTCGGCGGAGCCGGTGTACTTGACGTACCCGTTCTCCTCGAGCTCGTCCGCGAGTTCACGGCCGCCGGACTCGACGATCTTGCCGCCGGCGAAGACGTGCACGAAGTCGGGCGTGATGTGCCGCAGGATCCGCGTGTAGTGCGTGATCAGCATGACGCCCGCGTCGTTGTTGGCCTTGAACTCGTTGACGCCCTCGGACACGACGCGCAGCGCGTCGACGTCGAGGCCGGAGTCGGTCTCGTCGAGGATGGCGATCTTCGGCTTGAGCAGCGCCAGCTGCAGGATCTCGTGGCGCTTCTTCTCGCCGCCGGAGAAGCCCTCGTTCACCGAACGCTCGGCGAACTCGGACGAGATCTCCAGCTTGCCCATCTCCTCCTTGACCTCCTTGACCCAGTGGCGCAGCTTGGGGGCCTCGCCACGGACCGCGGTGGCCGCGGTGCGGAGGAAGTTGGACATGGACACGCCCGGCACCTCGACCGGGTACTGCATGGCGAGGAACAGGCCCGCGCGGGCGCGCTCGTCGACGCTCATCTCCAGCACGTCCTCACCGTCGAGCAGGACCTGCCCGGAGGTGACTTCGTACTTGGGGTGACCGGCGATGGCGTAGGACAGCGTGGACTTGCCCGAACCGTTGGGGCCCATGATCGCGTGGGTCTCGCCCGACTTGATGGTCAGGTTGACGCCCTTGAGGATCTCCTTGGGGCCCTCCTCGGTCGTGACCGAGGCGTGCAGATCCTTGATTTCCAGCGTAGGCATTTCTTTCCTAAAAGTCTGATGTGGACGGACGAGGGCTCAGGCGCCCACGGCTTCGAGTTCGGCTTCGATCGCGGCCTCGAGACGCTCGCGCACCTCGGGAACGCCGATCTTGACCAGGATCTCGTGGAAGAACCCGCGTACGACCAGGCGGCGCGCGGCGTCTTCGCCGATTCCGCGCGACTGGAGGTAGAACAACTGCTCGTCGTCGAACCTTCCCGTCGCGCTCGCGTGGCCGGCGCCTTCGATCTCGCCGGTCTCGATCTCCAGGTTCGGGATCGAGTCCGCCCGCGCGCCCGGCGTCAGCACCAGGTTGCGGTTGAGCTCGTAGGTGTCGGTGGCCTCGGCGGCGGCGCGGATCAGCACGTCGCCGACCCACACGGTGTGCGCGTCGTCGCCCTGCAGCGCGCCCTTGTACATCACCCGCGACTTGCAGTTCGGCACCGCGTGGTCGACGAAGAGACGGTGCTCCTGGTGCTGGCCCGAGTCCGCGAAGTACAGGCCGAGCATCTCGACGTCGCCGCCCTTGTCGGCGAACGTCGCCGTCGGCGAGACGCGGACGAGGTCACCGCCCAGGGTGATGACGATGTGCTTGAGCGTGGCGTCGCGGCCGAGCTTGAGGTGCTGCTCGGAGACGTGCACCGCGTCGTCGGCCCAGTCCTGGACGCTGACCACGGTCACGTTCGCCGAATCGCCGATGACGAACTCGACGTTGTCGGCGTAGGTGCCGGAGCCGGCGTGGTCGAGGACGATGACCGCCTCGGAGAACTGCTCGGCGCGCACCTGCACGTGCCCGTAGGCGACCTTGCCCTCGCCGGGTCCGGTGATCTTCACCGTGGACGGCTTCGAGGTCTTCGTCTCCTTGGGCACCGTGATGACGGTGGCCTCGGTGAACGAGGAGTACGCCTGCGCGGCGATCCGGTCGCTCGGGACACCGGCGGCGCCGAGGCGCTCGTCGTCCCGGCCGACCTGCTCGATCTTCAGTTCGGGCGCGGCGTCGGCGTCCACAGTGGCCGAACCCGAAGCGGCGGCGGACCCGTCGTGCAGGCCGCGCAGCCGCTTCATCGGAGTGAAACGCCAGTTCTCCTCACGACCGCCGGGCACCTCGAAGGCCTCGACGTCGTAGGAGGTGAAGCGCTCCGCGCGGGACGTGGCCGGGATGACCACGCCCTCGCGCATCGCTTCGGAAACGTTGTTCTCGGTAACCGACATGACTAGCCGACGGACCCTTCCATCTGAAGCTCGATCAGGCGGTTCAGCTCGAGCGCGTACTCCATCGGCAGCTCACGCGCGATGGGCTCGACGAACCCGCGCACGATCATCGCCATGGCCTCGGCCTCGTCGAGACCGCGCGACATGAGGTAGAACATCTGGTCTTCGCTGACCTTCGAGACGGTCGCCTCGTGGCCCATGGAGACCTCGTCGTTGCGGATGTCGACGTACGGGTACGTGTCCGACCGCGAGATCGTGTCCACCAGCAGCGCGTCACAGACGACGCTGGACCGCGAGTGGTGCGCCCGCTTCGCGACCTTGACCAGGCCGCGGTACGAGGTGCGGCCACCGCCGCGCGCCACCGACTTCGACACGATGGTCGAGGAGGTGTGCGGCGCCAGGTGCTCCATCTTCGCGCCGGCGTCCTGGTGCTGGCCCTCGCCCGCGAACGCGACCGAGAGGACCTCACCCTTGGCGTGCTCGCCCATGAGGAACACGGACGGGTACTTCATCGTGACCTTGGAGCCGATGTTGCCGTCGATCCACTCCATGGTCGCGCCCTCTTCGCACTTGGCGCGCTTGGTGACCAGGTTGTAGACGTTGTTCGACCAGTTCTGGATGGTCGTGTAGCGGCAGCGGGCGCCCTTCTTCACGATGATCTCCACGACCGCCGAGTGCAGCGAGTCGGACTGGTAGATCGGCGCGGTGCAACCCTCGACGTAGTGCACGTAGGCGTCTTCGTCGACGATGATCAGGGTCCGCTCGAACTGACCCATGTTCTCGGTGTTGATGCGGAAGTAGGCCTGCAGCGGGATGTCCACCTTGACGCCCTTGGGCACGTAGATGAACGAACCGCCGGACCACACCGCGGTGTTCAGCGCGGAGAACTTGTTGTCCCCGGCCGGGATCACGGAGCCGAAGTACTCCTTGAAGATCTCCGGGTGCTCCTTGAGCGCGGTGTCGGTGTCCAGGAACAGGACGCCCTGCGCCTCCAGGTCCTCGCGGATCTGGTGGTAGACGACCTCGGACTCGTACTGCGCGGCGACACCGGCGACGAGGCGCTGCTTCTCCGCCTCGGGGATGCCGAGCCGGTCGTACGTGTTCTTGATGTCCTCGGGCAGGTCTTCCCAGGAAGTGGCCTGCTTCTCCGTGGACCGCACGAAGTACTTGATGTTGTCGAAGTCGATCCCGGAGAGGTCCGCACCCCAGTTGGGCATCGGCTTCAAGTCGAAGAGCTTGAGCGCCTTGAGTCGCGCTTCGCGCATCCACTCCGGCTCGGACTTCTTCGAGGAGATGTCGGTGACGACGTCCTCGTTCAGTCCGCGACGGGCCGTTGAGCCCGCCTCGTCGGAGTCCGCCCAGCCGAACGCGTACTTGCCAAGGGACTCGATGGTCTCTTCCTGGCTCATGGGCGCGGTGGTGGGAGTGCGCTGCTCGGCAGCGGCAGTCATGCGGGTTTCCCTCCATTCGGGATCCGTGCTGTGCGCCCAGGGGAGGGCGCCGTGCTTCCCGGCCCGGGTGTGGCCGGGTGACCCGCCGAGACGACGGGTACGTGTGTGGTGCACGCGTTGTCACCGCGTGCGATGGTCGCCAGCCGCTGGACGTGAGTACCCAGAAGTGCCGCGAAAGCCTCTGTCTCGGCTTCGCACAACTGAGGGAACTCGGCGGCGACGTGGGCGACCGGGCAATGGTGCTGGCAGAGCTGTTCGCCGACACCGACCTGACGGGTCGACGCAGCGTAACCCTCCCTGGTCAGCGCCGCAGCGAGGGCCTCGGCGCGCGAGGCCGGGTCCGTGTGCTTGGTGATCGCGTCCTGATGCGGGCCGACCAGCGAAGCGACACGAGCCTCCGCGAACGCCTTCACCGCGCCCTCACCGGCGTGCTCAGCGAGGAAACGGATGGCCGAGGACGCGAGGTCGTCGTAGGCGTGCCCGAACCGGGCGCGACCGGCTTCGGTGAGCAGGAAGTTCTTGGCGGGACGGCCTCGTCCGCGGGGGCCGCGGCGGGGCGCGTCCCGGGTTTCGGCCTCGCCGTCGGCGAGCAGGGCGTCGAGATGACGGCGGACGGCGGCGGCGCTGATCCCCAGCTGCTCGGCCACCACGACGGCGGTCATCGGACCCTGTTCCAGCAGCAAGCGGGCCACTTCGTGCCTGGTCCGGCCCTCGGGGCCGATCTGGACGGGGACAGGCTGGACCTCGGCGCGGGGCATGTCGCCACCGGCCTCGTCCTGCGTCCCCGTCTTTTTCACAACACAAGTGTGACGTATTTCCGGGGAGACGGCAAAGAGGGGTGCCTCACGGAGTGGCGTGGGTCACGTCGGCCGCTGATCTTCCAGGGGTAACCACGTACCCGCCCGGTCTGTTCCCGGCATCGCTACCCTTCGTGCGTGGCAGTGGGCGATCACCCGGCACAGCGGGACACGGACGGGGCGGAGCCGGAAGACCAGGCTGTGCGGTCGGCAGGGTCGGTGGCGACGCTGGTCCCCGGGCGCCCGCACGACCCGGAACCGCTGGACGACAAGGAACTGCGCGGGCTGAACGTGGTCCGCCGGTTCGGCGCGGTCGGCTCCCTGTTCCTCGCCCTCGGCTCGCTCGGCGCGGGAGCCGCACCGGTGATCAACCCGGTGCAGGAGATCCCGGTCCTGCGGCTGTTCACCCGCATCCCGATGGTCTCGCTCGCGATGGGCCTCGCGGGTATGGCGATCATCGTGCTCAGCTGGTTGCTGCTCGGCCGGTTCGCGCAGCCCGCGCGCCGCCGCCTCGCCACCCAGGGCCAGCTCGCCCGCACCATCGCGCTCTGGTGCGCGCCGCTGCTGTTCATCCCGCCGCTGTTCTCCCGCGACGTCTACAGCTATCTCGCGCAGAGCGAGATCGTCGCCCGCGGGATGGACCCGTACTCCCTCGGCCCGGCCGAGGCACTCGGTGTCTCCGACCCGCTGACCTCCGGTGTCTCCAACATGTGGCGCGAGACCCCGGCGCCCTACGGCCCGCTGCTGCTGCGCCTCGGCGGCTGGCTCGCCCCGCTGAGCAGCGGCAACATCGTCACCGGCGTGCTGCTGCAGCGCGGGCTCGCGCTGATCGGCGTCATCCTGATCATCTGGGCGCTGCCCCGCCTGGCCCGGCGGTTCGGCGTGCAGCCCGCCACCGCCCTGTGGCTCGGCGCGGCGAACCCGCTGCTGATCTTCCACTTCGTCGCGGGCGCCCACAACGACGCGCTCGCGATCGGGCTCATGGTGGCCGGTCTGGAGGTCGGTCTCCAGCGGATGCCGGTGCGGTTCAAGGACGACGCCGTCCCCCCGCTGGCCAAGGGCGAACTGCTCTACATCGGGCTCGGGGTGGCGCTCATCACCCTCGGCGTCGCGGTGAAGATCAACGCGATCCTGGCGCTGCCGTTCTTCACGGTGATGGTGGCCAGACGCTGGCACGGCCGGATCAAGGACCTGGTCACCGCCGCGGTGCCGATGGCGCTGCTGTTCGGCGTGGTGCTGGTGGCGGTCTGTTACGGCACCGGCCTCGGGTTCGGCTGGGTCGGCGCGCTCGGGACGCCGGGACTGGTCCGCTCGTGGATCTCGCCGACGTCGGAACTCGCCGCGCTCGGCGGCGTCCTCGGCATCGCGCTCGGCCTCGGCAACCACACCAACGCGATGGTGCCGATCCTCGGCACGCTGGGCTATCTCGTCGCGGGCGCGGTGACGGTCAAGTTCCTCTGGGACAGCTTCAAATGGCGCTACCGGCCGATCATCGGCCTCGGGGTCTCGCTGGGCGCGGTGATGGTGCTGCACGTCGCGCTGCAGCCCTGGTACCTGCTGTGGGCGATCATCCCGCTCGCCGCGGCGGCGGGGACCTCGCGGTTCCGTATCGCCGCGACGATCGTCACCGCCGTCCTGCCGTTCCTCCTGCCGACGACCGGGAGCACCTTCGAGGGCCGCGGTTTCGTCCTGCCGTTCGCGTGGGCCGCCGCCGGGGTCGTCACGCTTCTGGGGCTGTTCATCGTCCACCGCCTCTCACCACTGCTGCTGTCCAGACCGTCCCCGGAGCATTCGGTCCCGGCGTGAGGCCGTATCGTGACCTGTCGTGAACGCCCCCGCCGTCGAGATCACCGGGCTGGTGAAACGCTACGGATCCACCACCGCCGTCGATGGACTCGACCTGCGGATGGAACGTGGCACACTGCTCGCTCTGCTCGGCCCGAACGGGGCCGGCAAGACCACCACCGTCGAGATCTGCGAAGGCTTCCTGCGGCCTGACGCCGGCGAAGTCCGGGTGCTGGGGCTGGACCCGGCCCGCGACGGCGCGGCCCTGCGCCCCCGGATCGGCGTGATGCCCCAGGGCGGCGGCGCGTATCCCGGTGTCCGCGCCGACGAGATGCTCGGACTGGTCGCCGCGTGCGCGGCGAACCCGCTCGACCCCGCCTGGCTGCTGGACGTCCTCGGCCTTTCCGGAGCGCGGAAGACACCGTTCAAACGGCTTTCCGGCGGTCAGCAGCAGCGCCTCTCGCTCGCCTGCGCGCTCGTCGGACGGCCCGAACTGCTCTTCCTCGACGAGCCGACGGCGGGCATGGACCCGCAGGCCCGCCGCCTGGTCTGGGATCTGCTCGGGGCGCTGCGCGCCGACGGGGTCAGCGTGCTGCTCACCACGCATCTGATGGAGGAGGCCGAAACGCTGGCCGACACCGTGGTGATCGTCGACCACGGCAAGGTCGTCGTCGAAGGTTCCCCGCAGTCGCTGACCGTCGAGGCCGGTGAGACCGCGCAGCTGCGGTTCAAGGCCCGCACGCGGCTCGACACCGCGCTGCTGACCGCGGCGCTGCCCGAGGGGCACCTCGTCCACGAGTCGGCGCCGGGGACGTATCTCGTCGAGGGCGCGATCGACCCGCAGGTGGTGTCGACGGTGACGGCTTGGTGCGCGCAGCAGGGCGTCATGCCCGAGGAACTGCAGGTCGGCAGGCGCACGCTGGAAGAGGTCTTCCTGGAGCTGACCGGACGGGAACTGCGCGCATGACCACCACGCCCACGCCACGGTTCACCGCGGGCACGTTCACCCCGGCTCCCGGCCGCGGTTCGCTCGGCAAGATGCTGCGCACGCACGCGAAGGTCGAAGCGAGCCTGACTCTGCGCCACGGCGAGCAGATCCTGCTGACCCTGCTGATCCCGCTCGCGCTGCTGATCGGCCTGTCGCTGCTGGACATCCTGCCGTCGTCACAACTCGGCGATTCGTCCAAAGTGGACTGGATCACGCCGAGGATCCTGGCGCTGGCGGTGATGTCTTCGGCGTTCACCGGACAGGCCATCGCGCTGGGCTTCGACCGCCGCTACGGCGTCCTCAAACGGCTTTCCGCCACCGCGCTCCCCCGCTGGCTGCTCATCGCCGGCCGGGTCGCCGCCGCGCTGGTCGTGGTCGCGCTGCAGGCGGTGATCCTCGGTGGCGTCGCCGCGCTGCTGGGCTGGTCGCCGTCACTCGGCGGGCTTCTCGGCGCTATCCCGTTCCTGATCGTCGGCACGCTCGCGTTCGGCGCGCTGGGCCTCTTGCTCGGCGGGGCGCTGCGCGCGGAGGCCGTGCTGGCGCTGGCGAACATCGTCTGGTTCGTGCTGCTGCTCGCGGGCGGCATCCTGCTGGCGCCGTCGACCATGCCGTCCGGTGTCGCGTGGATCGTCGAACTGCTGCCCTCGGGCGCGCTCGCCGAAGGCCTGCGGTCGGTGCTGCTGGACGGCTCGTTCGGCTGGGGGCCGTTCGCGGTGCTCGTCGGCTGGGGTGTCGTCGCGGGCGCACTGGCGAGCAAGACCACCAAGCTCACCTGAGGCGGCCGACACAGCGGGTCCGGCCGGTGGAACGCTCTCAGGAAGGGCGTTCTAGCATCGGACGGTGCCGTTCCAGAGCCTTGTAGCGCGTCTGCCTTATCCCTCGTTCGCGGTCCAGCGAGCGGTCGCGATAGCGGCGGTGATCGCGCAGGCCGGAATCGGCGTCACCGGCTCGGTCGTCCGGGTGACGGGTTCGGGCCTCGGCTGCCCGACCTGGCCGCAGTGCGTCGAAGGCAGCATCGTGCCCGTCGCGCACCCCGAGCTGGACATGCTCACCCAGTGGATCGAGTTCAGCAACCGGTTGCTGACCGGGGTGGTCATCCTGGTCGCCGCGCTGTGCGTGATCACCGCGTGGCGCGTGCAGATCGAGCACCCCAGCCGCCGCCGTCTGGTGAAGCTGGCCTGGACGATGCCCGCGGGAGTGATGCTGCAGGCCGTCGTCGGCGGCATCACCGTGCTCGCGAAACTCGAATGGTGGACCGTCGCGCTCCACTTCCTGGCCTCCACTCCCCTGGTCTGGCTCGCGGTCCTGCTGCTGCGCGCGTTCAAGGAGGGTGACGAGCCCGCCCGCTGGCTGATCCCGGACGCCGGCCGCAAGACGCTGATCGTGCTCGCCGCGTCCATGTGGGCCGTCCTCGCGGCGGGGACCACCGTGACCGGGGCGGGCCCGCACGGCGGCGACCCCGGCACCCACCGGCTCCAGGCCCCGATCGAAACGCTCACCCAGATCCACGGCGGGCTGCTGGTGGTCTACCTGATCGTGCTGGCCGTCTTCGGGCTCCAGCTGATGCGTGGCGAGACGCCGAAGCAGCTGTGGAAGCGGTACACCATCGTGTGGGTCGTCGCGGTCCTCCAGGGCGTCGTGGGTTCGGTGCAGTACGCCCTCGGTGTGCCGGAGGCGCTGGTCTCGTTCCACGTCCTCGGCTCCGCGCTGGTGATCATCTCGACGGCAGCACTGTGGTGCGGATCACGCGATCGTGGGTCCGCGCCGGTTTCGCCCGCCGCTGACCGGGAACTCGCCACTTCGAACTGACCCCCTGGCAAACCGGACGTAACCCCCGGGCGGCGTGCTCGCCAGACACTGCCCTTACGCTGCGCTCGGTGCCCCGCACGGGGTCGCCACCGAGTCGAGGCACGAGGTGTCGTATGACCGCCAGCACCGAGCCGGACGCACCGGCCAGTCCGTCCAAACCCCTGATCTCCCACCGGCGAGGCTCCGGGGAGATGCTGATCCTCAAGACCTTCCTGCTGGTCCCGTTCGTCGCGCTGATCGCCGCCGTGCCGATCGTGTGGGGCTGGGGCATGACCTGGGTCGATCTGGCGCTGGCGGCCGTGTTCTACACCCTCGGGACGCTCGGGGTGACGGTCGGATACCACCGCTACTTCACCCACGGCGCCTTCAAGGCCAAGCGCCCGCTGCGCGTGGCGCTCGCCATCGCCGGCAGCTTCGCGGTGCAGGGTTCGGTCATCTTCTGGGTGGCCAGCCACCGTCGCCACCACGCCTTCGCGGATCGCGAAGGCGACCCCCACTCCCCCTGGCTGTTCGGGACGTCACCCTCGGCGCTCCTGCGCGGTTTCTGGCACGCGCATATGGGCTGGATGTTCAGCCGTGAGGTGACCAACTACGACCGTTTCGCGCCGGACCTGGTCGCGGACAAGGACCTTCGCGTGGTGAACCGCTACTTCTGGCTGTGGATCACGCTGAGCCTCGCGCTGCCCGCGGTGCTCGGCGGGCTGCTCAGCTGGTCGTGGTGGGGTGTGGTGACCGGGTTCTTCTGGGCCGGGCTGGTGCGGATCGCGTTCCTGCACCACGTCACCTGGTCGGTGAACTCGATCTGTCACCTGGTCGGCGAGCGCCCGTTCGCCAGCCGGGACAAGGCGGCGAACTTCTGGCCGCTGGCGATCCTGTCCATGGGCGAGTCGTGGCACAACTCCCACCACGCCGACCCGACCTGCGCGCGGCACGGTGTCCTGCGCGGCCAGGTCGACGTGTCGGCGCGGGTGATCTGGCTGTTCGAGAAGTTCGGCTGGGCGCGGGACGTGCGGTGGCCGAAGCCGGAGCGCTTGGCCGCGAAACTCGCGAAACCCGCCTGACCCCTGTCGCATTTAGTCCTCTGGATGCAGTACTTGCACACGCAAGGATCGCATCCAGAGGACTAAATGCGGGGTTTCAGGCGAGTTGCTGGCGGACGGCGGAGGCGAAACGCCAGGCCGCGGCGGCGTCGGTCTGCCGGAACCCGAGCGAAGGCTCGACGAGCTCCAGTTCCAGCAGCAGCGGCCTGCCGTCCGGCCCGGCGACGAGGTCGACGCGGGCGTATAGCAGTTCCGCGCGCAGGATGCCGAGCAGCGCCGCGGTCGCGTCCAAAGCGTCTTCGGCCAGCGCGCGGAATCCCGCGGCGGGCTGCACGGGCGCGAGCTTCTCCGTCACGTACAGCCCGGATTCGTCGAGTTCCCGGCCAAGCATCGCGGCCTTCGAGAACGCGTGCGAGTACACGCCGCCGAAGTACACCAGCGCGATCTCGCCTTCACTGTCCACACTGGACTGATACGGCTGCAGCAGTACGGTGTTCCCGTCCGCCTGCAACCCGGCCAGATGCGCGGCGGCCGCGTCGCCCGCGGTGAACCGGCCCGCTCCCCGCGAGCCGGCGCCGATGGCGGGCTTCAGCACGAACTCGCCCTTGGGCCAGCGCGGGGCCTTGTCGTCCGGCGCGATCAGGGTCGTCGGCACGACCGCGACCCCGGCGTCGCCGAGTTCGGCCAGATAGGACTTGTCGGTGTTCCAGCGCACGACGTCGGCCGAATTGGCCAGCGCCGGCACGGACTCGGTCCAGGACAGGAACTCGTCGCGGCGCTCGGCGTAGTCCCAGGTGGCACGCAGCACGACGATGTCCGCTGCGCCGAAGTCGACGGTCGTGTCGTCCCAGGCGGCCCAGCGGGTCTTGAAGCCGAGGTCGGCCAGCACCTCGGGAACGGCGTGCTCGTCGCCGTCGCCTTCCGGCAGCGCGGAGCAGGCGACGAAGATCGCGGAGCCGCTCACTTCCCCGCCATCCGGCGGCGGTGCTCGGCGCCGATCTTGGTGGCCTTCACGGTCTCGCTGTCCCACTCGGCGGGCTCGAGGTCTTCGACGGCCTCGACCAGCGCCTCGCCCGCCTCCACGGAGGTGACGACGACGTCGCCCAGCGCGCCGTCGGCGCCCACGAGCACGACCCGCGCGCCGACCCGGCCGATGTTCTCCACCACCGCGCGCGACGGCTTCCCGTGCCGCTTCACGAAGTCGCGGGCGGCCGCGACCTGGCGCGACGTGGGGGCGGCGGTCTCGGTCTTCTCTTCGGTCTCAGCCACCCGCCGAGCTTAACCGCGAAAGGCCCGGGACGCGGAATAACCGTGGCGTCGGCCATAGTTGTGCCGGTCGGAACGACCTTGAACGAGGAGGATGTATGCCCGCGGCAGTGCAGATCCGGCGAACCGGTGGCCCCGAAGTCCTTGAGCTGTCGGAAGTCGAGGTCGGCGAACCCGGTTCCGGCGAACTGCTCGTGGACGTCGCCGCGGCGGGCGTCAACTACATCGACACCTATCATCGCGAGGGCATCTACCCGGTCGACACGCCGTTCATCCTGGGCATGGAAGGCGCCGGCACGGTGGCCGCGGTCGGCGCGGACGTGACCGGTTTCGCCGTGGGCGACCGGGTCGCCTGGCAGGGTTCGCTGGGCAGCTACGCCCAGCGTCGTCTGGTGCCCGCCACGATCGCGGTGAAGATCCCGGACGGCGTGTCCGAGGAGACCGCCGCCGCCACGATGCTCCAGGGGATCACCGCGCACGCGCTGATCGCCTCGACCTACGAGGTCAAGGCCGGTGACGACGTGCTGATCCACGCCGCGGCGGGCGGTATGGGCCTGCTGCTGGTCCAGCTGGCCAAGGCCCGCGGCGCCCGGGTCATCGGCACCGTCTCCACCGACGAGAAGGCCGGACTCGCCAAGCAGGCGGGCGCGGACGACGTCATCCGCTACGACCAGGTCGACTTCGCCAAAGCGACCCGCGACCTCACCGGCGGCAAGGGCGTCGAGGTCGTCTACGACGGGGTCGGGAAGTCCACTGTGGACGGCAGCCTGGCGAGCCTGAAGATCCGCGGCCTGCTCGCCCTCTACGGCGCGGCCAGCGGCCCGGTCCCGCCCATCGACCCGCAGCTGCTCAACCGCAGCGGCTCGGTGTACCTCACCCGCCCGACCTCCGCGCACTACGTGCTCACCCGCGAGGAGCTGGAGTGGCGCGTGAACGAGCTGTTCGCCGCCGTCCAGGACGGCTCGCTGAACATCCGGATCGGCGGCCGCTACCCGCTGGCCGACGCGCGCCGGGCGCACGAAGACCTCCAGGGGCGCCGCACCACCGGCAAGCTCCTGCTGATCCCGTGACGGCGCTCTGGCCGGAGGAGGGCCGGCTCACCGGCGAGGGACTCGTCCTGCGGGAGTGGGCCGAGGACGACATCGCGTTCATGCCGGGGCTGTTCGACAATCCCGCCGTCGCCCGGTTCACGCCGCTGCCGTCGCCGTTCGACGAGGTGGCGGCGAAGGCCCACTACGCGAAGTCCGTCGCCCGCCGCGCGGAAGGCAACGGACTACGGCTCGCCATCACGGCCGACGGCGGCGAACCGCTCGGCGAGGTGGTGCTGTTCCGGAAAGAGGATTCGGCCGAACTCGGGTACGCCGTCGGTCCCGTCCACCGCGGACAGGACCTGGCGGCGCGGTCGCTGCGGGTCCTCACCGCGCACGCGCTGGACCTCGGGCTCGGACCGCTGCAGCTGAAGATCGACGCCGAGAACGCGGCCAGCCAGGCCGTCGCCCGGCGCGTCGGCTACGCCCTGACCGACGCTCCGCCCGAGACGAAGGTCGAGAAGGGACTGGAGATCACGCTGCTCACCTGGGAGTACCAGGGCTGACGAGAGGTCCGTGAAGGCCTCCTTCCCTACCTTCAGAGTAGGGAAGGAGGCCTTCACGGACGTCGGCCGATCGTACGGACCCAGAGCGCCCCGCAGCCGGAACTCGTCCTGGTCCGCGTGCTCGACGGTCAGCTCGACCTCGTCGAGCTTCCGGANTCCGTGAAGGCCTCCTTCCCTACCTTCAGAGTAGGGAAGGAGGCCTTCACGGACGTCGGCCGATCGTACGGACCCAGAGCGCCCCGCAGCCGGAACTCGTCCTGGTCCGCGTGCTCGACGGTCAGCTCGACCTCGTCGAGCTTCCGGAATCCCCCTGGCCCGAAGCCCTCCAGCATCGCGTAGTGGACCTAGATCGGGTCGGCGAAATCGGCCGACTCGACCACTCCCGACCGCCGTCGGAAGTCCCCATCAGCCCTTGTCGGTCGGGACGCTCACCGCGTCGGTCACGAACACCAGGGTCTCGTTCGGCGCGATACCGTTGCCGCCCTGGCCGTAGCCGAGGTCCGGCGGGATGATCAGCAGCCGCCGCGCGCCCTGCTTGATCCCTTCGAGGCCCTTGTCCCAGCCCTGGATGACCATGCCGGCGCCGAGCGTCAGCTCGAACGGTTCACCGCGGTCGAACGAGCTGTCGAGCTTCTGCTTGTTGGACCAGGTGACCAGCGAATAGTTCATCTTCAGGTTCGCGCCGGCCTTGGCGCCCTCGCCGGTGCCGGGTTCGAGGTCCTTGGTGATGAGCTTCTTCGGCGGGTCGCAGTCGTCCGGGATGGTGATGGTCGGCGCCTCGCCGAACTTCCCGGTGGTCTTCACGTCCTCGGCCGTGCATTCCTTGCCCTTCGGGGCGGCCGGAGCCGACGACGACGCCGACGCGGGGGCCGCGCCGGAGGTCTGGGCCGAACCTGCGGTGTTCTGTTTCTCGCCACAGGCCGCCAGGGCGAGGACGCCCGCGCCGATGACCACGATCTTGCCGAATGTGCGCATGCGGCCGACCTTAGCCAAGACCCTCCAGCGCGGGAACAAGGTCACCGGTCTGCACTACGCCCATCCGACGGGTCGCCCTGGTCAGGGCCACATAGAGATCGTTGAGCCCGCGCGGCGACCCGGCGACGACCTCGTCGGGCGACACCAGCAGCACCGAGTCGAACTCCAGGCCCTTCGCCCGCTCGACCGGCATCACCGACACCCGGTCCCCCGCCTCGCCGAGCGTCTCCGAGAGCGAAGCGACCAACGGCGACGGGCACAGCACGGCGACCGTCCCACCGTCCACAGCGGACAGTTCGGCGTCGACGAGGCCGGGCAGTTCCGCGGTGAGATCAGCCGGGTCCACGGACCGCAGCCAGGGCTCGAAACCCGTCTCCCGCACGGAAACCGGCGCCTCCAGTTCCGGGTTGACCTCGGCGAGCACCCGGGACGCGACGGCCATGATCTCCGCCGGGGTCCGGTAGTTCACGGTCAGTTCTTCGAGCCGCCAGCGGTCGGCGACGTACGGCGAAAGCGCCTCGCCCCACGTCCGCGCCCCACCGGCCGCGCCGGTCTGGGCGACGTCGCCGACCAGTGTCATCGACCGGTTCGGCGACCGGCGCATCAGCAGCCGCCAGTCCATCGCGGTCAGTTCCTGCGCCTCGTCGACGATCACGTGCCCGAAGGTCCACGTCCGGTCCTGGGCGGCCCGCTGCGCCGCGGTCATCTCGCTGCGGCGCTGCTGACGTTCGGCGAACAGCTCCGCGTCGAGGACGTCGCCCACCCGCAGCAGCTCCTCGTCGACGATCTCTTCGTCCTGTTCGAGGATGTCGAGCACGCCTTCCGCGTAAGCACGGTCTTCCCGCTCGCGGCGAGCGGCCTCGGCGCGGGCTTCGGTGTCGTCCTCGCCGAGCAGTTCGGCGAGTTCGTCGAGCAGCGGGACGTCCGACGGGCTCCACTTCGCGTCGGTCGGGCTGTAGAGATGCTCACGATCGGTGTCCGACAAGGCTTTCCCGGCCGCGCTGCGCAACCGTTCGCGGTCGGCGAACAACTCGTCCAGCACGATCTCGGGGGTGAGTTTCGGCCACAGCCCGTTGATCGCGGCCGCCACGTTCTTGTCCGCGGCGACCTCGGCCCGGATGTCCTGGACGTCCCGCGCGTCGAGCAGGTCCTCCCCCAGTTTGCGGGCGGCCTGCCGGGTCAGCGCGTCGAGGAGGTCCGAGACGAAGATCCGCCGGGCGAGGTTGTGCGGGCGGCGCGACCGGCGGGCCCTGGTCCGCGCCTCGGTGCAGGTCTTGCGGTCGAGCATGAGGATCTCGCGCTCGAACTCGATCTCCAGCACCGGTTCCGGCACACGCTGCCGGTCGCGGACCGCGTTGGCGAGCACGTCGGCCATCACCGGGCGGCCCTTGATCTCGGCGGCCTCACGGGTGACCGGGCCGTCGGCGTCCAGCCCCGGGTACAGCTGCCCGATCGTGGCCAGCAGCACCCCGGTCTCGCCCAGCGACGGCAGGACCTGCCCGATGTAGCGGAGGAACGTGCTGTTCGGCCCGACCACCAGCACGCCGCGCGTGGTCAGCTGCTGGCGATGCGTGTAGAGCAGGTACGCCGCGCGGTGCAGCGCGACGGCGGTCTTGCCGGTTCCCGGGCCACCCTGGACCACCAGGACACCGTTCGGCGACGCGCGGATGACGCGGTCCTGTTCGGCCTGGATGGTGGCGACGATGTCGCTCATCTCACCGGTGCGACGGCGTTCGAGCGCGGCCAGCAGCGCCGCCTCGCCCGCGAGCCCGAGGTCCTGGCCCTGGTCGGCGGCGGAGAGGTCCAGGATCTCGTCGTCGACGCCGACGACCTTCCGGCTCAGCGACCGGATGTGACGGCGGCGCCGCACACCCTCGGGCGAAGCGGCGGTGGCGAGGTAGAAGGGCCGCGCGACCGGCGCGCGCCAGTCGACGAGCAGCGGGCGGTAGTCGTCGTCCTCGTCGAACAGCCCGAGCCGCCCGATGTAGGTGGTCTCCTCCGCGTGGTCCGGCAGGAAATCGAGGCGGCCGAAGCACAGGCCCTGCTCGACGGAGCTCAGCTGGGCCAGCCTGTCGGTGTACAGCGTCGTGGCGACGTCGCGTTCGGTGCGCGCCTGCGGGGTGCCGCCGGTCTGGCGCAGCGTCTCGTCGAGCCTGCGCTGCGCGTCGGCGCGTTCGGCGTCGAGCTTGCGGTAGAGGGTGGTGACGTACTGCTGCTCGAGCGCGACGTCCTGCTCGAGCGCGTCGAGTTCCCGGTCCGGGGACACGGACAAAAGCAGCCTGCTTTCGAGAGGTGGGACAGGGGCCGAATGAACTACAACGGCGCCCGCCATCATCTCATTCCCGCGCTCTCACCCGGACCAGGAGGAAGGCGGCGAGGGACAGGACGGTGGCCACACTCGCCCACACGACGTTCTCGTGGAGCAGCGCGGCGAAGGTGGCCGCGACACCGGCGATGGACTGAGCGACGAATCCGCACAGCGCGACGGCGTACGCGCCGTGCGCGGGCACTTCGCTCACCGCGACGGCCATGCTGCTCGGGAAAAGCGCGGCCTGGCCGAAGGTGATCCCGCAGTACAGCGCGACGAACGTCACGAACGCGGCCGTGAGCGGGATCGCGGGCACGAGCCACAAGACGACCGTCAGCAGGCCGGCGGCGGTCATGACCAACGCGCCAGCCCGCATCAGCCACGGCGAGCCTTTGCGCCCGGCCAGCCGGTTCACCAGCAGCGCGCCGGCGAAGTAGGCCAGGCCGAAGAGCAGGCCGAGGCCGCCGTATTGGTCGACGCTCAACCCGAAGTGCTGCTGGAAGACGAACGGCGAGACCTCCTGGAGGAGCACGATCGTCGCGAAACCGAGCCCCGCCGCGATCGTCGGCCGCAGGAACGCCGGAACGGTGAGGATCCGGAGATAGATCCGGACCATGCCCGTCTTCTCGCCGCTGCCCCTGCGGAGCGGAATCGTCAGCGTGCCCAGGACGCACAGCGCACCCGCCGCCGTCAGCACCGCGAAACCGCCCTGCCACCCGCCGATCAGTCCGCCGGCGAACTGCCCGCCGCCGAGTGCGGTGACGAACGCGATGGACAACACGGAAAGCCGTTTGGCGAGCGCGTCGCCGCCACCGAGGTCCCGCACGGCGATACGGGCGATGATCGCCGCGCCTCCAGCACCGATCCCTTGCAGAGCACGGAGAACGAGGAGCCACGTTGGCGACGTGTTGACGATGAGCACCGCGCTCGACACGGCGAAGAGCCCCAGCGACGCCAGCAACGCGGGCCGGCGCCCGAGCCGGTCGGCCGCGCGGCCCCACATCACCACCGGCGCCGCCGCGCCGATGACGAACAGCGACACCGAGAGCGCCGCGACGCTGCGCGACACCCCGAAGTCGCGTTCGACCATCGGGAGGGAAGGGAGGTAGATCGTCGTCGCCATCTGCGCGGTGAAGACGATCAGGCAGGCGACCGCCATGGTCGCGCGCCCGGCCCGGACGGTGGCCGGGCGTTCGGTCGTACTCGTCACTCCGCCGGACGGTACTGACGGGTAGCCGGTCCGGGTAGCGCGCTCCAGCAGGTGGGAACGGCCTGGTCCGAACGTCCCGAAGGGCACCTTCAGGACGTTCATCGTCTCAAAGGTGACCTTCAGGACGCACAGCGCAGGCGGATCCGCGCGTTCCCGACATGCGTGAAGGCCCCCTTTCCTCGGCTGAGCCGAGGGAAGGGGGCCTTCACGCGCTACAAGATCAGAAGGGCAGCCCGATGACCGGCAGCCCGATCGCCGAGTCCACCGCCAGCGCGACGAACACGATCATCAGGTACGTGTTCGACCGGTGGAACAGCGACATCGGCTTGGTCTCCTCGCCGCGCCGCACCGCCGCGTTCAGGCTGTGCGCGTAGAAGAGGAACCAGCCGCCCGCCAGGAGCGCGAACGTCGTGTAGATCCAGCTCGTCACCGGGACCAGCAGCAGCGTCCAGGCGACCATCACCCACGAGTAGATGACGATCTGCCGCGCCACGTGCTGCGGGGTGGCGACCACCGGCAGCATCGGCACACCGGCGCGCTCGTAGTCGTCGCGGTACTTCATGCCCAGCGCCCACGTGTGCGGCGGGGTCCAGAAGAAGATGACGCCGAACATCACGAACGCGGGCCACTCGACGGTGCCGGTGACGGCGGCCCAGCCGATGACGACCGGCATGCAGCCCGCCGCGCCGCCCCAGACCACGTTCTGTGACGTACGCCGCTTCAACACCAGCGTGTAGACGAAGATGTAGAAGAGGATCGTCACGATCGCGAGGATCGCCGAGAGCAGGTTCACCGTGAAATAGAGCACGACGAACGACAGGACGCCGAGCACGAGACCGAAGATCAGCGCGCCGCGCCGGGGCACCGATTCCTTCACCAGCGGGCGGCGCTTCGTGCGGTTCATCACCTTGTCGATGTCCGCGTCGATGACGCAGTTCAAGGCGTTGGCACTGCCGGCGGCCATGGTGCCGCCCACGAGCGTCGCGAGCACCAGCCACGGCGACGGGATTTCCCGGCCTGCCAGGAACATGGCGGGAATCGTGGTGACCAGGAGGAGCTCGATCACCCTGGGCTTCGCGAGGGCGGCGTACGCGCCGACGACCTGGCGGATCGTTCGCCGGCCACCGTGCGGTCGTTCACCGGTCGGATGTACGGCGCTGGTGCTGTCACTGCGTCCGTGCGCAGCGTTCACCAACGACATTTCACTCCCTGCGTCAGTTTTCGGGGCGGGGTCCACCAGGCTTCCGGGTGATGTGGCGGCCCCGGATCCGGCGTGTTCTGAACCCTTCCCCGATGTTAGACGTGCTGTTTCCAGAGGGTGATCGCGGGTCCTCGACCGGCCGAACCATTAGGCTGGCCGCGGTAGCTCGCGGCGTACCTCTGCGAACGGCCCGGACCAGGAATATCGTCCCTTCCGGATCGATTGAGATTAGTAGCGGTACACGTGGGTTACCCACGAGGGAAGAGAAGCCACAACCTGATGACGGGGAGTTCGAGTTCAGTGTCCGAAACCGCCTCTACCAGCGAGAAGAACCCACTCCTCCGGCGCAACGTGCCCGCCGACTGGACCGACCTCGACACGCGGGCCGTCGACACCGTTCGGGTGCTCGCCGCGGACGCGGTCGAGAACTGCGGCAGCGGTCACCCCGGCACCGCGATGAGCCTGGCGCCGCTCGCGTACACGCTCTTCCAGCGGACGCTGCGTCATGACCCGGCGGACCCCGAGTGGCCCGCTCGTGACCGCTTCGTCCTCTCCGCCGGTCACTCGAGCCTCACCCTCTACATCCAGCTGTACCTCGCCGGGTTCGGCCTGGAGCTGGAAGACCTGAAGCAGTTGCGGAAGTGGGACTCGAAGACCCCGGGCCACCCGGAGTACCGCCACACCAAGGGCGTCGAGACCACCACCGGCCCGCTCGGCCAGGGCCTGGCCAACGCGGTCGGCATGGCGATGGCGGCCCGCCGCGAGCGCGGCCTGCTGGACCCGGACGCCCCGCAGGGCGAGAGCATCTTCGACCACTACGTCTACGTCGTCGCCTCCGATGGTGACATCGAAGAGGGCGTCACCGCCGAGGCCTCCTCGATCGCCGGACGCCAGGAGCTGGGCAACCTCATCGTCTTCTGGGACGACAACGAGATCTCGATCGAGGACGACACCAAGATCGCGCTGTCCGAGGACGTCGTGAAGCGCTACGAGGCGTACGGGTGGCACACCCAGGTCGTCGAGGGTGGCGAAGACGTCGTCGCGATCGAAGAGGCCATCAAGGCCGCGAAGGCCGAGACCGAGCGCCCGTCGTTCATCGCGCTGAAGACCGTCATCGGGTACCCGGCGCCGAAGAAGATGGGCACCGGCAAGGCCCACGGCGCCGCGCTCGGTGCCGAAGAGGTCGCCGCGGTCAAGGAGATCCTGGGCTTCGACCCGGAGCAGAGCTTCCAGGTCGACGACGAGGTCATCGCGCACACCCGCCAGGCCGTCGACCGCGGCAAGACCGCCCGCGCCGAATGGCAGGAGAAGTTCGAGGCGTGGGGCGCCGCCAACCCGGAGCGCAAGAAGATCGCGGACCGGATGTCGACCCGCACGCTGCCCGAGGGCTTCGCGGACAACCTGCCGACGTGGGAGCCGGACGCCAAGGGCATCGCGACCCGCAAGGCCTCCGGTGAGGTGCTCAACGCGCTCGCCGAGCCGCTCCCCGAGCTGTGGGGCGGTTCCGCGGACCTCGCGGAGAGCAACAACACCACCATGAAGGGGGCCGACTCGTTCGGCCCGGAGAAGGCTTCCACCGACATGTGGAAGACCAGCCCGTACGGCCGGACGCTGCACTTCGGCATCCGCGAGCACGCGATGGGCTCGATCCTCAACGGCATCGCGCTGCACGGCGGCACCCGCCCCTACGGCGCGACGTTCCTGATCTTCTCCGACTACATGCGCCCGCCCGTGCGGCTGGCCGCGCTGATGAAGGCGCCGGTCACCTACGTGTGGACGCACGACTCGATCGGCCTGGGCGAGGACGGCCCCACCCACCAGCCGATCGAGCAGCTCTCCGCCCTGCGCGCCATCCCGGGCCTCAACGTCGTCCGCCCTGCGGACGCCAACGAGACCGCGTACGCGTGGAAGGCCGTCCTGGAGGACGTCCACCACCCGTCGGGCCTCGCGCTGACCCGGCAGAACGTGCCGGTCTTGGAGGGCACCAGCGCCGAAGGCGTCAAGCGGGGCGGTTACGTCCTCGCCGAGGCGTCCAACGGCAGCCCCGAGGTCGTGCTGATCGCGACCGGCTCCGAGGTCCAGCTGGCCGTCGAGGCCCGCAAGACCCTCGAAGCCGACGGCATCCCGGCGAGCGTCGTCTCGATGCCGTGTGTCGAATGGTTCGACGCGCAGGACCAGTCCTACAAGGACTCGGTCATCCCGCCGTCGGTCAAGGCACGCGTCTCCGTGGAAGCCGGTATCGCCCAGTCGTGGCACCGCTTCACCGGTGACGCCGGGGTGAACGTTTCGATCGAGCACTTCGGTGCGTCGGCCGACGCCGCCACACTGTTCCGTGAGTTCGGTTTCACCGCGGAGGCAGTCGTCGAGGCCGCCCGTCGCTCGATCGCCAACACCAAGAACTGAGAGGACTCCAATGAGCAACGACAAGCTCGCGCAGCTGTCCGAGGCCGGGGTGTCGATCTGGCTGGACGACCTGTCTCGTGAGCGCCTGAACACCGGCAACCTCGCCGACCTCATCCGCGACAAGCACGTCGTGGGCGTGACGACCAACCCGACGATCTTCGCCAACGCGATGTCGAAGGGCGAGGCGTACGACGAGCAGACCCGCGAGCTCGCCGCCCGCGGCGCGGACGTCGAGGCCACCATCCGCGAGCTGACCACCACCGACGTGCGCAACGCCGCGGACCTGTTCCGCGACGTCTACACCGCCACGAACGGGGTCGACGGCCGGGTGTCCATCGAGGTGGACCCGCGCCTGGCCAAGGACTCCGACAAGACGGTGGCCGAGGCGCAGGACCTGTGGAAGACCGTGGACCGGCCGAACGTGCTGATCAAGATCCCGGCCACCGAAGAGGGTCTCCCGGCGATCACCAAGACCCTGGCCGAGGGCATCAGCGTCAACGTCACACTGATCTTCTCGGTCGAGCGGTACCGGGCGGTCATCGAGGCCTACTTCGCCGGGCTGGAGCAGGCGAAGGCCAACGGCCACGACCTCAAGGGCATCCACTCGGTCGCGTCGTTCTTCGTGTCCCGTGTGGACACCGAGATCGACAAGCGGCTCGACGCGATCGGCACCGACGCGGCCACCGCGCTGCGCGGTGAGGCCGCCATCGCCAACGCGCGGCTCGCGTACGCGGCATTCGAGGAGCTGTTCGCTTCGGACCGCTGGAAGGCGCTCGCCGAGGCCGGCGCGAACCCGCAGCGTCCGCTGTGGGCCTCCACCGGCGTGAAGGACCCGCAGTACTCCGACACCCGCTACGTGGACCAGCTCGTCGTCAAGGACACGGTCAACACGATGCCGGAGAAGACCCTCGACGCCGCGGCGGACCACGCCGACGTCACTGGCGACACGGTGACCGGCAAGGCCGCCGACGCGCAGGCCGTCTTCGACAAGCTGAGCGCGATCGGCATCGACATCACCGACGTGTTCCTGACCCTTGAGAACGAGGGCGTCGAGAAGTTCGAGAAGTCGTGGACCGAACTTCTCGAGACCGTCACCGGGCAGCTGGAAAAGGCAAAGGACTGATCACCGACCATGGCAGGGGAAACGACCGGCGTCGAAATCGTCGACGCCGCCCTGGCCGGCGAAGCCGCTCCGTTCGCGGAGCGGCTCGTCGCCGACCAGGTCGCATCGAAACTGGCGTCCCAGGACGCCACACTGTGGGGTCCCGAAGCCGAGTCCGAAGCGTCGATCCGTCTCTCGTGGACGACGCTGCACAAGTCCTCGCGGCCGTTGATCGGCGAGATCGAGGCACTGCGGACCGACCTGCGTTCCGAGGGCGTCGACCGCGTCGTCCTCGCGGGCATGGGCGGTTCGTCGCTGGCCCCCGAGGTCATCACCGCGACCGACGGCGTCCCGCTGACGGTCCTCGACACCACCGACCCGGGCCAGGTCGCCGACGCGCTCGCCGGTGACCTGGAGCGCACGGTCATCGTCGTGTCGTCGAAATCCGGCGGCACCGTCGAGACCGACAGCCACCGCCGGATCTTCGCGAAGGCCTTCGCCGACGCGGGCATCGACGCGGCCCGGCGGATCGTGGTCGTCACCGACCCCGGCTCGCCGTTCGCGGAACTGTCCGAAAAGGAGGGTTACCGCAAGGTCTTCCTCGCCGACCCGAACGTCGGCGGCCGTTACTCGGCGCTGACCGCGTTCGGGCTCGTCCCGGCCGGGCTCGCCGGCGCGGACGTCGCCCGCCTGCTCGACCAGGCCGCTTCGGTGGCCGACGAGCTGGCCACCGACTCCGTGGACAACCCGGCGATCAAGCTCGCGGCGGCGTGGGTCGCGGCGCACGAAAAGGGCGCCGAGAAGGTCGTCATCGGCGACACCGGCTCCGGGATCAAGGGCTTCGCCGACTGGGCGGAGCAGCTGATCGCCGAATCCACCGGCAAGCAGGGCACCGGTCTCCTGCCGGTCGCCGTCGAAGGCCCGGACTCCCCCGGTTTCGCCGACGCCAAGGGCGACGCCACCCCGGTGGCCGTCGGCGCGGCGGAAGGCGCGGCGAAGATCTCCGTGACCGGTTCGCTCGGCGCGCAGTTCCTGCTGTGGGAGTTCGCCACCGCGCTCGCCGGACGGCTGCTCGGGATCAACCCGTTCGACCAGCCCGACGTCGAGGCCGCCAAGAAGGCCGCGCGGTCGCTGCTCGACAACCCGGACAAGCTCAAGGGCGGCGAGAAGCCGTCCACTGTGGACGGCGCGGTCGAGGTGTTCGGCTCGGAAGGCGTTTCGACGGACGGAAAGCTCGCGGAAATCCTGCGGGCTTTCTTCGACTCCGCTCCGGAAACCGGCTACATCGCGGTGCAGGCGTACCTCGACCGGCTCGACGACGCGTCGACGGCGGTCCTGCGCGGCGAGATCGCCAAGCGGACCGGCCGCCAGACCACTTTCGGGTGGGGGCCGCGGTTCCTGCACTCGACCGGGCAGTACCACAAGGGCGGGCACCAGAACGGTGTCTTCCTGCAGATCACCGGCGCCGTCGAGGACGATCTCGACGTTCCGGACCGGCCGTACACGCTCGGCGTCCTGCAGCACGCGCAGGCACTGGGCGACGGCCAGGTGCTCGCCGAGCACGGCCGTCCGGTGCTGCGCCTGCACCTCACCGACCGGGCCGCCGGCCTGGCCGAACTGGTCCGCGCGGTACAGGAGGCCGGCGAGTGACACGAGCCTGGAACAACCCGCTGCGCGACCCGCGCGACAAGCGGCTGCCGCGGATCGCCGGGCCGTCCAGCCTGGTGATCTTCGGCGTCACCGGTGACCTCGCCCGCAAGAAGCTGATGCCGGCGATCTACGACCTCGCCCACCGCGGCCTGCTGCCCGCCGGGTTCTCGCTCGTCGGGTTCGCCCGGCGGGACTGGGAGCACCAGGACTTCGGCGAGCTCGTGCACGACTCGGTCAAGGAGCACGCGCGGACGCCGTTCAAGGAGTCGGTGTGGAACCGGCTCGCCGAAGGCATCCGCTTCGTCCAGGGCACCTTCGACGACGACGACGCCTTCGACAGGCTCGCTCAGACGGTCAAGGACCTGGACGCCGAGCGTGGCACCGGCGGCAACACCGCGTTCTACCTGTCGATCCCGCCGAGCGCGTTCCCGGTGGTGACCAAGCAGCTCGCCCGCTCCGGCCTCGCCGAGGCGAGCGAGGACACCTGGCGCCGCGTCGTCATCGAGAAGCCGTTCGGCCGCGACCTCAAGAGCGCCAAGGAGCTCAACGAGATCGTGAACGACGTCTTCCCCGAGGAGTCGGTGTTCCGCATCGACCACTACCTCGGCAAGGAGACGGTGCAGAACCTGCTGGCGCTGCGCTTCGCGAACCAGCTGTTCGAGCCGATCTGGAACGCCAACTACGTCGACCACGTGCAGATCACCATGGCCGAGGACATCGGTCTCGGCGGCCGCGCGGGGTACTACGACGGCATCGGCGCCGCACGCGACGTCATCCAGAATCACCTGCTGCAGCTTCTCGCGCTGACCGCGATGGAAGAGCCGGTCTCGTTCGCCCCGCGCGCGCTCCGCGCGGAGAAGGTCAAGGTGCTCTCGGCGACCAAGCCGCTGGCGCCGTTCGACGAGACCACCGCGCGCGGGCAGTACGCGGGCGGCTGGCAGGGCGGCATGAAGGTGCCGGGCCTGCTGCAGGAAGGCGGTTTCGCGAAGGACTCCACCACCGAGACCTATGCCGCGGTGACGCTGGAGGTGCAGAACCGCCGCTGGGCCGGGGTTCCGTTCTACCTGCGCACCGGCAAACGGCTGGGCCGCCGGGTCACCGAGATCGCCGTGGTGTTCAAGCGGGCGCCGCATCTGCCGTTCGACTCGACCTCGACCGAGGAGCTGGGCCAGAACGCGCTGGTGATCCGGGTGCAGCCCGACGAGGGCATCACGCTGCGGTTCGGGTCGAAGGTGCCGGGGACCACGATGGAGGTCCGCGACGTCACCATGGACTTCGGCTACGGGCACGCGTTCACCGAGTCGTCCCCGGAGGCCTACGAACGGCTCATCCTGGACGTGCTGCTCGGCGAACCGTCGCTGTTCCCGGTGAACGAAGAGGTCGAACTGTCCTGGGAGATCCTGGACCCGATCCTCGACCACTGGGCCAAGAAGGGCGCGCCCGAGGCGTACCCGCCCGGTTCGTGGGGACCGCCGTCCGCGGACGAAATGCTGGAGCGTACCGGCCGGAACTGGAGGCGTCCGTGATCATCGACCTGCCGTCGACCACGACGTCGCAGCTGAACAAGAAACTCGTCGAGATCCGTGAACAGGGTGGGCAGGTCGCGCTCGGCCGCGTGCTGACGCTGGTCATCGTGGCCGACGACGACGACAAGCTCGAAGAGGCGATCGAGGCCGCCAACGAGGCCAGCCGGGAACACCCCTCGCGGGTGATCGTGGTGGCCAAGGGCGCGCGGACCGCGGCGCCGCGGATCGACGGCCAGATCCGGGTCGGCGGCGACGCCGGCGCGAGCGAGGTCATCGTCCTGCGGCTCTACGGCCCGCTGGCCTCGCAAGGGCAGAGCGCGGTCGTGCCGCTGCTGCTGCCGGACGCGCCGATCGTCACCTGGTGGCCGGGCACCGGTCCGAAGGCTCCGGCCAAGGACCCGCTCGGTGAGCTGGCCCAGCGCCGGATCACCGACTCGGCGGCGGAAAAGGCGCCCATAAAGGCACTCACCACGCGGGCGAAGTCCTATGTGGAGGGTGACACCGACCTGGCGTGGACCCGGCTGACCCGGTGGCGCGCGCAGCTGGTGTCCGCTTTGGACCTTCCGCCGTACGAGAAGGTCACCGGCGCGACGGTGACCGGCGAGGCCGACTCCCCGTCGACCGAACTGCTCGCCGGCTGGCTGGCCGAGTACCTCAAGGTGCCGGTGAAGCGGGTCAAGAGCAGCGGTGCCGCGGGCATCATCTCGGTGACGCTGGACCGGCGGTCCGGTCCGGTGGAACTGCACCGGCCGGACGGACGGGTCGGCATGCTGACCCAGCCGGGCCAGCCGACGCGCCGGATCGCCCTGCAGCGGCGGGACAACAAGGACTGCCTGATCGAGGAGCTGCGGCGGCTCGACCCGGACGAGGTCTACGAGGCTTCGCTGAACGGGCTGGGCAAGATCTCGTCGGGCACCGCGAAGCCCGCTCCGGCGAAGAAGGCGGCTCCAGCGGCGAAGAAGGCTCCGGCCGCCAAGACCGCGAAGAGCGCCTCATGAGCAAGACCGAGGTCGTCGTCTACGAGAACCCGGACCTCCTGGCCGCCGCCGCGGCGGCCAGGCTGGTCACCCGGATCGTCGACGTCCAGGCCGCCAAGGGTTCCGCTTCGGTGGTGCTCACCGGCGGTGGCACTGGGATCGCGATCCTGCGCGAACTGCGCGACTCCAGTGCCCGCGACGCCATCGACTGGTCGCGTCTGGACCTCTACTGGGGCGACGAGCGCTTCGTCCCGGCGGACTCGGACGACCGCAACGAGAAGCAGGCCCGCGAGGCGCTGCTCGACCACGTCCCGCTCGACCCGAAGCGGGTGCACGCCATGGCACCCTCGGACGGCGAGTTCGGCGACGACGTCGACGCTGCGGCCGCGGCCTACGCCGAGGTCCTGGCGGCCAACGACGCGGCGTTCGACATCATGCTGCTGGGCCTCGGCGGGGAGGGGCACACCGCCTCGATCTTCCCCGACAGCCCGGCGGTGCACGAGAAGGAACGCTCGGTCGTCGCGGTGCGGGACTGCCCCAAGCCGCCGCCGACCCGGATCTCGCTGACCCTGCCCGCGATCCGTCGCGCGCAGGACATCTGGCTGGTCACCGGTGGCGACGCCAAGGCCGACGCCGTCGCGCAGGCGCTGGCCGGTGCGGGCGAGGTCGAGATCCCGGTGGCGGGAGCCCGCGGCTCGCGTCGCACGCTCTGGCTGCTGGACCGAGGCTCCGCCTCGAAACTCACGAAGGTCTACGAGACTCCATCCGCCTGACCTTTCGCGCGTGAAGGCCCCCTTCCCTCGGCTGAGCCGAGGGAAGGGGGCCTTCACGCG
>NZ_JBSZHF010000001.1:4024651-4109707 GCF_054166285.1 Amycolatopsis sp. TRM77291
ACGTCTCTGATCACGCGAGTCACGCCTTGGGGCACCTCGCCCGAAGCCACCCGAAGCGCGTGAAGGCCCCCTTCCCTCGGCTGAGCCGAGGGAAGGGGGCCTTCACGCGCTTCGGGTGGCTTCGGGCGAGGTGCCCCAAGGCGTGACTCGCGTGATCAGAGACGTAACTCGCGTGCTTGGAGGCGTAACTCGCGAGTTACGCCTCTGATCACGCGAGTTACGCCTCCAAGCACGCGAGTCGCGTGTTCGAGCACGACCACCCCGGTAGTGACACCCCCATGGCGGAAGTCCGCGAAGGCGTCCTTCCCTACGCTGAAGGACAGGAAGGGATGCGCGGCGGGGTCACCGCGCGACCACGAAACGTGACGTAGATCAACTTCCGGTGACTTTCGCATCAGAGAGGACTTGTTCGCGCGTCGAAACGATCAACGGACCACCGAGCCCGGGTGGTCCGGTGTGGATTCGACCGACCGAACGTTCATGCACTTGTCCGCAGAGCGGACAGTGACCGGACAGTCGCTAGCCCGACTGGGGGAAACTTACCGCCCTTGTACATCCACCCGTTAGCATCCGCACATTTGTTCGTTCCTGCGCGTCCCGATCGGGCGAAGAACACGTCTCACCATCCAAGTCCACAAGACGAGTGAGGTCGCCAGCGATGAGCACAGAGGGTCTCTCGATGCCAGGTATCTCGGTGGGCGGCTCCGGAGCGGACGCCGCCGACCGGATGCGCCGTGCCGCCGGGGTCATTTCGTTCGCCAAGATCAAACGCCCGGCGCTGGTCGCGCTGGGCATCGACACACTCGCGATCTTCCTTGCCGCGCTCGACGTGTGGCTGGTGATCCCCGAGAAGGCTCAGCCGTACTCGATCTATCTGTCCGGCGCCGCGTGCCTCGGCCTCGCCTTCCGGCGCAAGTTGCCGTTCCTCGCGGTGATCGTCACCGTCCCCGGGTTCCTGGCGGGCTGGTCGCAGCTGGCCGCGATGATCGCGCTCGGCTTCCTCGCCACCCGCAAACAGATGCACTGGCAGACCTGGACCGGGTTCGCGCTCGTCTTCACCTGCCGGTTCGTTCAGTGGCCGCTGGCCGACTTCGTCGAGCTCAGCTGGCGCGAGCACGTCCTGGACGGTATCTACGGCGTCATCGTCGCCGGGATGCCGGTGGCCATCGGCCTGCTCATCGGAGCGCGGACCGAGATCTCGCAGAAGCTGTCCGAACTCGCCGCCAGCCGCGACCGCGAACGCCGCTTCCACGCCGACGCCGTCCGCGCGGAGGAGCGCGCCCGCCTCGCACGGGAGATGCACGACGTCGTCTCGCACCAGATCACGCTGATCGCGATGCAGGCGGGCGCGCTGCAGGCCCAGACCACCGACGCTCGCTCGCTCGAAACCGCGCAGGTCATCCGGAAGCTGAGCACCAAGACGCTCGAGGAACTGCGTTCACTCGTGAGCGTGCTCCGCTCGGGCTCCGAAGACGACGGGCCCCGGCCGGGGATCAACGAACTCGACCGGCTGATCCGCGGCTCGGACGTGCCGGTGCATCTGACCGTCGAGCGGATCCCCGACCTGCTGCCCAGCCAGGTTTCGGCGGCGGCCTACCGGACCGTGCAGGAATGCCTGACCAACGTGCACAAGCACGCGCCCGGCGCCACCGCGACCATCCGGATCCAGGGCGAGCACGGTTCGCTCAAGGTCGAAATACGCAACGAGCGCGCCCGGACCCCCGGTGCGGCCCTGCCCTCGGGAGGGCACGGGCTGACCGGGCTGGCCGAACGCGCTCGACTGCTGGGTGGGAGCTTCGAGACCGCCGACACCGAGGACGGCGGGTTCCGGGTGCGTGCCCGGTACCCGCTCGACCGGTGAGCGAAGGCTAGATCTCCCGGCGCTGGCGCAACCGCTCCAGCGCCTCGGCGAGGATGGCCTCGCCGTCGGCGTCGGAACGCCGTTCCTTCACGTACGCGAGGTGAGTCTTGTAAGGCTCGGTCCGCGGCGCGGCAGGAGGGTTCTTCTCGTCCTGCCCACCAGGGAGCCCGCAGCGCGGGCAGTCCCACTCGTCGGGAATCTCGGCGTCCATCGAGAACGAGGGCTGTGCCTCGTGCCCGTTGGCGCACCAGTAGGAAATACGGCGCCGCGGCGCCGACTCACCCCGTTCCGATTCGCCCGAAGGACCGGCACCCACACGGGTGCCCCGAATCGCGTTACCGCCAACCATGAATCCTCACACCTATAGGGATCGGCGGCGCGCCCCCCATAGGCACGCCGAAACACCTGGGTCGATCAGACCTTGAGCAGGAGCCCGAGGCCGATGATGCTGATCAGCCACACCGCGCCCAGCAGCAGCGTGATCCGGTCGAGGTTCTTCTCGGCCACGCTCGAGCCGGAGAGGCTCGACTGCATACCGCCACCGAACAGCGAAGACAGACCGCCACCACGGCCGCGGTGCAGCAACACGGCGACCACCAGCAGCACGCTGGAGGCGATCAACAGGATTTGCAGGAACAGCTTCATGTCATCCTCTGCGCTCTTGGAGAATGCAGGAAAACGGTGTGCACAGGCGGCCGGGGTTTGAAACAACCCAGCACCGCCAGGACACACCGTACTCCTGGACTCGTCCACTGCTGTGTGACGGACCGGATACCCAGGTTACCCGGTAGGTGCCCCGATCAGGGCAGGGGCCCGCCCGCGGCGAGTGCGCAGAGTTTGGTGAACTCGTCACCATCCAGGCTGGCACCACCGACGAGCGCACCATCGATGTTCTCGCAGGCGACGAGGTCACTGATGTTGTTGGCCTTGGCCGAGCCCCCGTAGAGCACGCGGACCGAGGACGCGACCTCGGCACCGTACTTCTCGGCGAGGGTGGCGCGGATGGCTCCGCACACCTCCTCGGCGTCCTGCGGGGTCGCGACCTTGCCGGTCCCGATCGCCCAGACCGGCTCGTAGGCGACGACGACGTCCTTGACCTGCTCGGCCTTGAGCCCCTTGAGGCCCTCGACCAGCTGGGTCGTGGTGTGGGCGATGTGCTCGCCGGCCTCGCGGACCTCGAGCTTCTCCCCCACGCACAGGATCGGCGTGATGCCGTGCTTGAGCGCTGCCTTCACCTTCTTGTTCACCAGTTCGTCGGATTCGCCGTGGTACTCACGCCGCTCCGAGTGCCCGACGGTGACGAAGCTGCAGCCCAGCTTCGCCAGCATCGGGCCCGACACGTCACCGGTGTAGGCACCGGAGTCGTGCGGCGACAGGTCCTGGGCGCCGTAGGTGAGCGACAGCTTGTCGCCGTCGGTCAGCGTCTGGACGCTGCGGATGTCGGTGAACGGCGGCAGGACCGCGACGTCGACCTTCGCGTAGTACTTCTCCGGCAGGGCGAAGGCGATCTTCTGAACCAGCGCGATGGCTTCGAGGTGGTTCTGGTTCATCTTCCAGTTGCCGGCGATGAGCGGTTTGCGCGCCACTAGTCGTTCTCTCCCAGCACAGCGACTCCGGGCAGTTCCTTGCCCTCCAGGTACTCCAGCGACGCGCCGCCGCCGGTCGAGATGTGCGAGAAGCCGTCCTCGGGCAGGCCGAGCTGCCGCACGGCCGCGGCGGAGTCTCCCCCGCCGACCACGGTGAAGGCATCGCTCTTGACCAGCGCTTCGGCCACGGCACGGGTGCCACCGGCGAAGGACTCGAACTCGAACACGCCCATCGGGCCGTTCCAGAACACGGTCGCCGCGTCGGCCAGCTTGCCCGCGAACAGCTCCCGCGACTTGGGGCCGATGTCGAGACCCATCCGCCCGGCCGGGATGGCCGTCGCGTCGACGACGTCGAACTCCGCGTCGGCGGCGAAGCCCGTCGCGGCGAGGACGTCCACCGGCAGGATCAGCTCGACGCCGCGCTTCTCCGCCTCGGCGAGGAAGCCGCGGACCTGCTCCAGCTGGTCCTCCTGCAGCAGCGAGTTCCCGACCTCGTGGCCCTGGGCCTTGAGGAAGGTGTACGCCATGCCGCCGCCGATGAGCAGCCTGTCGACCTTGGTCAGCAGGTTCGCGATGACACCCAGCTTGTCCGACACCTTGGCGCCGCCGAGGACGACGACGTACGGGCGCGCGAGGTCCTCGGTGAGCTTCTTGAGGACGTCGACCTCCGCCAGCACCAGACCGCCCGCGTACGCCGGAAGCGCACGGGCGATCTCGTAGACCGAGGCCTGCTTGCGGTGCACGACACCGAAACCGTCGGAGACGAACGCGCCGCCCGGGACGAGCGCGGCCAGCTCGGCGGCCAGCTCCTGACGCTCGGCCTCGACCTTGCTGGTCTCGCGCGCGTCGAAGCGCACGTTCTCCAGCAGGGCCACCTGGCCGTCGGTCAGGCCGGCGACGGTGGCCTTGGCGGACTCGCCGACCAGGTCACCGGCCAGCGGGACGTCGACGCCGAGCAGCTCGGTGAGCTTCGCGGCGACGGGCGCGAGCGAGAACTTCGGGTCCGGCTCGCCCTTGGGACGGCCGAGGTGCGCCGTGACGACCACCTTCGCGCCCGCCTCGGCGAGACGCTTGAGGGTCGGCAGGGCGGCGCGGACGCGGCCGTCGTCGGTGATGGTCTCCCCGTCGAGCGGGACGTTCAGGTCGGAACGTACGAGTACGAACCGGCCCGAGACGTCCTCGCCCAGCAGGTCTTCGAGGTTCTTCAGCGCCATGGGTCAGGAAAGCTTGGTGCCGACGAGCTTGACGAGGTCGGCGAGGCGGTTGGAGTAGCCCCACTCGTTGTCGTACCAGCCGACGACCTTGACCTGGTTGCCGATGACCTTGGTCAGCGGCGCGTCGTAGATGCAGGACGCCGGGTCGGTGACGATGTCGGCCGAGACGATCGGGTCGTCGCTGTAGCGCAGGATGCCGGCCAGGGGGCCCTCGGCGGCGGCCTTGTACGCGGCGTTGATCTCCTCGAGGGTCGCGCTCTTGGTCAGCGTGACGGTGAGGTCGGTGGCCGAACCGGTCGGGACCGGGACGCGGACCGCGTAGCCGTCGAGCTTGCCGTTGAGCTCCGGCAGGACCAGGCCGATGGCCTTGGCGGCACCGGTCGAAGTCGGGACCATGCTCAGCGCGGCGGCGCGGGCGCGGCGCAGGTCCTTGTGCGGCGCGTCCTGCAGGTTCTGGTCCTGCGTGTACGCGTGGATCGTGGTCATCAGGCCCTGCTCGATGCCGAAGGCGTCGTTGAGGACCTTGGCCAGCGGGCCGAGGCAGTTGGTGGTGCAGGACGCGTTCGAGATGATCGTCTGCGAACCGTCGTACTTGTCGTCGTTGACGCCGAGGACCACGGTCAGGTCCTCGCCCTTGGCGGGCGCGGAGATGATGACCTTCTTGGCGCCACCGGCGATGTGCGCCTTGGCGGCGTCGCCGTTGGTGAAGAAACCGGTCGACTCGACGACGACGTCCACGCCGAGGTCGCCCCAGGGCAGGTTGGCCGGGTCGCGCTCGGCGAGGGCCTTGATCGTCTTGCCGTCGACGACGATGCCCTCGTCGCTGACGCTGACCTCGCCCGGGAAGCGGCCGAGGATGGAGTCGTACTTGAGCAGGTGGGCCATGGTGGCGACGTCGCCGAGGTCGTTGAACGCGACCACCTCGATGTCGTGACCGGCGGCCTGCACGGCCCGGAAGAAGTTGCGGCCGATGCGGCCGAAGCCGTTGACACCTACGCGAACCGTCACTGCTGCCACTCCCTTGAGACTCGTCCGGGATCGCCCCGGTAAGACGTCCTTTACTCGGGCGCAACCCTAGCGTGCGTGCTCGGGCGACCCTCTTTGCCCTGACGAGACTTCCACCACTCGGTGGGTCAGGTCAAGAATCGATTAAGACCATCGCTACCAGGCCGTCTTGGGGAAACTCTCAGCTTCCCTGTGCTAGCCGTCGCTCCAGCGGTGTCCGCATTCGTGGCGTGACTCGCACCTCTCCGAACCACTCGGCCAGGTGGTTCGCCTCCGCCTCGACGGCCCGTTCGACGTCCGTGCCGACGTCCTCCAGGAAGTGATGGACGATCTCGCCGTCCGGGCGCTGCGCCCAGCCGCCGACGATGCGGCCGCCTGCCCAGACCGTGGGCCCGATGTTGCCGGTGCCGTCGAACAGCGGCGCCTTGTGCGGGCCGAGATACCAGTCGCGCTCGATCCAGCCCATCGACGTCGGATCGAGCGACGGGAGCAGCGCGACCCAGGGTTCGGGCTCCGCGACCGGCTCCAGATCGTCGGCGAGCACCACCCCGGGAACACCGTCGAGGTCGACCTCGACCGGTTGAATCGCGGCGAGTGCCTTCTTCGTCTGGCCCGCCGTCCAGCCGGTCCACCAGCGTAGGTCCGCGATCGGGGCGGGGCCGTAGGCGTAGAGCCACCTTCGGGCGAGCTCGACGCGGGCGGCGTCGGCGTCCCATTCGGCGAGGCCCTGTGGCAACCAGCCCTCCATCGGCGCCCAGTAGTACTGACTGCTGATCCAGCTTCCGCGCGGGCGGCCGCGCACGATACGGCCGTCGACCGCGAGCTGGAAGAGGACCCGGCTGGTGACGTTGGCGATCGCCTCGTACGGCTTTCCCTTCGCCATCAACAGCTGTTGCTTGAGCCGCGGCTCGTCCTCGGAAAGCTGCTGCGCCGTCGCCGATCCCCTGGCTTTCAGCGCCCGCTCGGTCGCGTCTTCGACCTCGGCCAGCCAGCGCCCGGGTTCTGTGACGTTCTCCGGATGCCCTTGCGTGCCGAGGTGCTGTTCGAGCAGGCGGCGCTGCTTCTTGGCGATGTCGGCGGAACAGGCGGCCTGGACGAGCGCCGCGTTCTCGTGCCCGAGGACGAAGACCGTGCGGCGCATGCCGAGCATCCGGATCAGCGTTCGCTCTTCGTAGAGCGCGTTCTCCAGCTCGGCGACGCCGCTGCCCTTCACGCGCGCCCACGCCGACAGGTGCACCGAAGCCGGGTCCGTGGCGTGCAACGCGACGACCGCGTCCGCGGCGGCGTGCACCGACTCGGCGGGCACGGCGAGGCGATGACGCGTCGCGAGGCGGGCGCGGCGCTGCGCGGTATCGATCTTGGGGGTCACGGATCGGTTCTATCACCGGGGTCCGACAAAACTCCGGCTCATCAGTTCCGATGCTCCCGGCAGTGGGCCACCGGTGCCCCGGGCCGCGGCTCGAAGCGAGCGACTTGAGGCGCCGGCAGGCGAGGCGGCCGAGGCGGGACGGCCGGGATCACCTGGGTGATCTCGTCGTCCGGGTGCGGCGCGCGTCTTCCGCCGCCGGACCGGGTTTCGTCCGGCACCCGGAGGTAGATCCGCAGCTTCTGGGTCGGCCGTTCGATCAGCCGCCAGGACACCACCCCGCAGAGGTACGCGGTGGGTACCGCGAGCACGATCAGCAGGTACGAGTCGCGCACCCCGGCGAGGGTGTACAGCTGTTGCACCGGCATTCCCCACACGTACATCCCGTAACTGGGATAGACCCACTGGTCGTAGCCCTCCAGCCGGCGCGGCCAGTGGTACGCCCAGGTGATCGCGCCGTAGCCCGCGGCGATGGGCAGGATGAAACGCGTCGCGGGTTCGATGGGCGGGGTGAAGTTCGCGACGAGGTAGAGCGCCACCAGCGCGTACGCGACGGCCGGGCGCAACGGGATCAGGTCCCGGTAGCTGTGCAGCAGCATGCCGAGGACGAACGCCACCAGGAACGCCACCATCGACCCCAGCGGCACGCTGAACAACGAGCCCGCGTTGCCATGGAAGCCGACCGAAGCCCCCATGAACCCGTCCGCCACCATGAACGCCAGCAGCAGCGGGAACAGCACGACCCGTCCCCGCGCGAGGCCGCCCACCAGCCCGATGACGAGCACGATCAGATATCCGGTGGTCTCCATCGGGAGCGTCCAGATCGAACCGTTCGCGGAGAACGGGTACGGGTTCTCGGTGAACACGCCCGGGAGCAGATGCTGCAACGGGTACAGCATCGCGTTGTTCACGACGTAGCCCCAGGTGTCGTGATCGCCCCAGTATTCGCGCGGGCTGAGCACCGTCACCAGCGGCCCGATCACGAACGCCGTCACCATGACAACGAACAGCAGCGGCGGCCAGATCCGCAGCACCCGCTTGAGCAGGTACCGCCACCACGAGGAGTCCCGCCGCCAGCTGTCGGCGATCTGGTAGCCGCTCATGGCGAAGAAGCCCATGAGCGCGAAGTACCCCAGCGAGATGTTCCAGCTCGACGGCAGGCTGGTGATCCGGCTCGGTTCGATGATCGGGAAACAGTGCTCGAAGACGACCAGGATCGCCCCGAACATCCGCAGCCACGCGAACCCGGTGTCCGGTTTCGCGTAGGTCTTCGCGCCCGGGCTACTCATGGACCACCGGCGCGATGGCTTCGGAACAGGTGATCACGTCCACGACACACCCCGCACGCCGGTCCGTTCGATCAACCGATGCGCCTCTCCCCGAACCCGCCATGCGCGGGAGGTTACCGGTGGCTTGCCGGGGCCGTACCGGATACCGATACTTCTGGTGGGAAAAGTACCGACGATTACACTGCCGAACACCCAGAGCACAGAAGGAGCAACGCACGGTGACCGAGTCCGACCGTTCACGCCGGGAACGCAACCTGGGGCTCGTGGTGATCCTGGTGCTGGTGCTCGTCCTGGAGACCGCGGTGATCGGTTACCTCGTCACCTCGAACTGAGAGACGGCCCTCCGGGCTGTCAGGCGTTCACCGGACTCCCGCGGTTCTTCGAACCCGTTACTTTCGATTCCGTCAACGGAACGGGACCCGAGTTCTTGTGCGCGATCGCGCCGGGTACCGCTGTCCACCGGTTGAAAGAGTGGGGATATCCATGTCCAAGTTCGGGAGATTCTTGGTGACGTCCGCCGCGACCGCCGCAATGGCGGGAGCGTCGATGTTCGGCCTGTTCGCCGCGCCCGCACAGGCCGCGGAAACGGGCTCGTCGAGCGATATCGGAATCGCTTCCTCCGACGACGGCGCCTGCAAGACGAAGAAGACGGTCGGAAACGCGCGGAACAAGGGAGACATCTTCCACTCCTACGCCAAGACCACCGTTTTCAAGCACAACCACGTCGGCATCTACTACACGACGAAGACGATCGTGGAGGCGCCCGGCTCGGGTAAGAAGAGCAAGGCCGTCACGGCGTCCACGCTGAAGAAGTGCGGCCCCATCTACAAAATGTCCGTCGACGTCAAGCAGTCCACGCGCAACAAGGCGGCCGACCACGCTTACAACAAGTTCCGTGATCTGCCCTACGACTCGAACTTCGCCGACAACAAGGACAACAGCAACGGGAAGCTGAACTGCTCCGAGCTGGTGTGGAAGGCCTACAAGCACGGCGCGAAGGTCGACTTGGACAGCAACGGCGGGCCGGGCGTCTACCCCGACAACATCAAGGATCACAAGAGCACCGTGGTCTACGCGACCATCAAGTAACGACATCCTGTGGACGGTGCGGCCCGCCGGGTGCGGGCCGCACCGCCCACCGCCTGAGAGGATCCGGCCCGGTGCGCCTCCCCCGACTCATCGCGCTCGCCGCCTGCGGGCTCCTGCTCACGACGGCGTGCGCTTCGCCCGACAGCGGAGCGGAGATGAACATCGCCGATCCCGCTGTGGTGAAACTCGGCGAAACCGTCGTCGCGTTCGCTCTCAGCCCGGACACCTCCGCCGACAATCCGGCGGAAAAGCGGCAGCCCGGCTATCTGGTCCTGGTGCAGGGGGACGGCGGAACGCGGCTGATCGAGACCAGCGGCATGACCGAGTCGCATATCGCGTGGTCGGAGACCGGACTGTTCTTCAGCGACGACAAGCGCGACTACATTCTCGGCAAGGACGGCCTGGCCGGCTTCGAGAACAAGAAGGCAGGGCATCAGCAGTCGGCTTTCGCATTGCCCGGCGGCAAGGGTTTCGTCGCGGTCTACAACGAAGGCTTCTCGGAAGCCGGTTACACCAATCAGGTGGCCGTCACCACTTCGACCGGTTCACGGCTTTACCGGGTCGAGGGAAACTACTTCATGAACGCGCTGTGCGGCGGTGTCCTCAATGGGATCGCCACCGATGCGGGAGCTCATTTCGCGGAGTCGGCCGCGATTCCCGGTATGCGCTCGAAGGTCGATCCCAGTGCGCAGCCGGAACTGCTTTCCCAGCTGTACCCGGCGACCGATGGAAAGGAAAAGGTCCTCGCCTGGCGAGGGGTCTTCGACGCGGGAGACCACAACCGTCACGTGCCCTGTCACGACGGTGTCATCACGTTCCTTTCCGATTACACCGACGCCGACGGCAAGCCCCGGACGACCGTCGTTTCGTGGAACACGGGCGACGGCAAGTACACCGAACAGCCACTCGTGGACGCCGGGGGCCGCCCCGTCACCGAGAAACTGGTCGACCCCGAGACGTTCTCCCAGAAGACGTACGACGCCAGGGCCCTGCGGGAAGGCCATCTCGAATGGCTCGCCGCCGACGGTCGGCTCATGAGCACCGAAATCGCCTCCGGGACCACCGTGCCGCGGTTCGGCACCGGCTTCACCTCGGGTAGCGATTCGTCCAGCCAGGCGATCTTCACGGACCGGTCGATCACCGTGATCCAGGAGAAGTTCGACGGCAACACCCCCGTCAAGATCAAGCGGTTCGACCGCGCCACCGGGAACCCGATCACCGAAATCACCGTGCCCGGCCTGGCGGAACGGTTCGGCAACCGGTTCAACCTGCGCGGTATGGCCGTCTCCCCAGCCTCGTGAGTGGTGAGGACGGTCAGAACCGTCCTCACCACTCACGAGGCTGGGGAGACGGCCATACCGCGCAGGTTGAACCGGTTGCCGAACCGTTCCGCCAGGCCGGGCACGGTGATTTCGGTGATCGGGTTCCCGGTGGCGNGAGGACGGTCAGAACCGTCCTCACCACTCACGAGGGCCTAGACCCGCTCCAGCTCGAAGACGGGGATGACCCGGCTGGTCTTGCTCTGGTAGTCGGCGAACTGCGGCTGAGCGGCGGCCTGCCTGGCGTAGACCTCGTCGCGCTCGGCGCCGGCGAGCAACCGCGCGCGGACCGGGAAGGTCTCGGTGCCGAGCTCGACCTTCGTGTCCGGGTTGGCCACCAGGTTGTGGAACCAGGCCGGGTTGTCGTCGGCGCCGCCCTTGCTCGCGAAGATGTAGATCCGGTCGCCTTCGAGAAGCGGGACGAGCGGCGCGATGCGCCGGGTGCCGGACTTCGCGCCGGTGTGGTGGACGAGGACCAGCGGGTACCCCTCGAACATGCCGCCCGCCTTGCCGCCGGTCTCGCGGAACTCGGCGATCACGGTGCGGTTGATCTGGTCGAAGTCGAACGTGTCAGTCATGATCTCGATCGTATGACTCGCGCGGTGACTGTATCGATGGCTGATAACGCCACGAAGATATCCGTTTGTCGCACTATCCTCGTCGCCATGGACCTGTTGGCCGAAGCACTCGCCGTGGGAGGCGTCCGCGGCACCGCCGGGGCGCGGATCGAGGCGTCCGGACCGTGGGGCATCCTCTGGCACGGCATCACCCGTGCAGCGTTCTATGCCATCACCTGCGGCACGGCCTGGCTGGAACTGGCCGGGCACCCGCCGCGGCAGCTCATGCCCGGCGACGTCGTCCTGTTGCCGAACGGCCCGGAGCACACTCTGCGCAGCGCTCCGGACGTCGCGATCATTCCCAATCTGTGCACGGCGGCCGAGAAGGCGCGAGACTGCGGTGGCGTGCTGCGCCTCGGCTCCGGGGACGTGGAGACGCATGTCCTCGGCGCGTCCTACGACTACGACCCGGCGGTGTCCACCCAGGTGCTCGCCACCCTGCCGGAGCTGGTGCACATCCGCGCGAACCACGTCGGTGGCGGGCTGGACGACACCGTCCGGCTGTTGTCGCGGGAACTGGCCTCCCCGCAGATCGCCACCGAGTTCGTCCTCAACCGGCTCGTCGACATCCTCCTGGTCCAGTTGCTGCGCGCGTGGCGGACCGAGAAACCGGCGGAGGCGCGGGGAACCTGGCTCGGTGTCCTCGGCGATCCGCTGATCAGCGTGGCGCTGGCGAAGATCCACGAGGACCCGGCGAAACCGTGGACCACCGACCTGCTCGCGGCGGAACTGGCGACCTCACGCAGCACGCTGACCCGCCGCTTCCGCGAAACCACCGGCCGGACACCCGGCGAGTACCTGACCCAGTGGCGGATGGACCTGGCCGCCGTCCGGCTGCGCGACACCGGCGACACGGTGGACACCATCGCCCGCTCGGTCGGCTACACGTCGGTGTACGCGTTCAGCCGGGCTTTCCGCCGCGCTCGCTGTCAGGCACCCGGGCAGTACCGGGCCTCGGCGCGGGAAGACCTCAAGACGGCCGGGTGACGCGACACCGCACTCGCGTGATCAGGCCGTCTCCTCTTCCGGCTCCGGCTCGTCCGACGGCCGCGTGAACAGCCGCGTCGCCGAGAGCCGCGCGACGCCGTCCGGCTCGCCGAGCGCGTCGGTCGCGTTCCGGATCGTCGCGTCGACGGACAGGTACTTGCGCCCCGCCCGCAGGTCCGCGTCGTTGCGCAACCGCACGATCAGCGGGAACTCGCTCAGCGCGCCGGCGTCGAACAGACCGGTGGTGTAGATCAGCTGGACGCCCAGCGCCTCCGCGACCGCGCGCTGCAGTTCCAGCAGGTAGCCCGCCGACGCGCGGCCGATCGGGTTGTCGAGGAACAGCACGCCGGAATGCCGGTTGCGGGCCTTGCCGCGGTTGTTCGCCCGCAGCGCCGCCAGGGTGCAATACAGGATGATCGCCGCGGTCAGCTGCTGCCCGCCGGAGAACACGTCCCGGATTTCGGAGACCCGCTGGCGTTCGGTCCGCAGCACGGAGTCCGGCTTCAGCATGTCGACCCGGAAACCCTTGGGCGCGGCGGCCTGCACGCCGCGGAGCACGAGGGACAGCCCGTCCCGCTTGACATCCCGGCCGTCGGAGGTCTTCCCCACCGCGGCCTCGTCGACGACCTCGCCCAGTTTCTCGGCGAGCACGTTCTCCTCGAGTTCGGTGAAGCGGATCCGCAGGAACTCCTGGCCCGACCAGTCGCCGAGACCGTCCGGCAGCCGCGAAACCCGTTGTGCCGCGCGGAGAGTGCGCAACGCGCCGTCGACCATGCCCTGCAGGCGGGTGATGATGCCGCCGCGGTGCCGGTCGATCTGCGCGAGATCGTCGGTGAGCGTGCGCAGCCGGGGCCGCAGCGCCTCCGCCCATTCCGCGGCGTGGGCGGGCAGCTGATCGCGGCGGACCGAGATCACCTGCTGCCGCACCGGCGTGCTGAGCTTCTCGAACCGCTTGTCCGTGGCGTACTGCGCCAGCTGGTCGGCCGCGGCACGCACCCGGCGGTCGCCCGCGTCGGCGGCGTCCTGCGCCTCGGTGAGCGAGGTGTTGAGCCGCGAGTGCTTGGCACGCGCGGATTCGACGTCGCCCTCGAAGGCAGCCACTTCGTCCTCTTTGGACAAGAGGTGCGCCATGGATTCGGCCAGCAGCCCGAAGCCGGACGCGGAGGTCTTCGCGGACTCCAACGTCGCTTCGGCGGCGGCGCGGCGCTCCTGGAGTTCTTCCCATTTCCGCGCGGCGGCGGACACTTCGAGACTCGCCTCGTCGATCAGCTCCAGGCCGTGCTGGATGTCCTTCGGCCGCGCGTCGGAGGCGATCGCTGACGGCTGTTCCGGCAACTGACCCAGTTCCGCCTTGCGGGTCGCGACGAGCCCGACGATCTCGGTGCGCTCTTCCTCCAGCACCGCGACCGCGCGGTTCGCCCGCGCCTGCGCCGCCGCCCGCGCCGAAGCGTCGGAGCCGTCCGGCGTCTCCAGCAGCGCCGAGGCCCGCTCGCGGACGGCGTCGTCCAGCGCTTCCACGGCCGCCCGCGCGGACGCCTCGACACTCTCGGCCTGGTCGAGTTCGGCACGAAGGTCGCTGCCGACCTCCACCTTCGCGTAGGCCTCGGAAGCCGACGCGAAAGTACGCCGCAAGGCGTCCACCGGTTCGGTGGGCACGGGGTCGTTTTCGGTGACGTCGCTCGATCCCGGCACCTCGGCCAGTTCCGCTTTCGCTGTCGTCGCCGTGCGCCGGTGCCCGTCGGCGGTGCGCTGCTCCTCGCTCGCCTGTTCACGCAGCCGGGACGCCTTCACCGCGGCTTCGGACGCCGTCGCCTCCGCCCGTTCGGCGGTCTCGGTCGCGCGTTCGACGTCATCCGTCCACTCGGGAATCTTCGCGGCGCGCGCGGCGAGGGTTTCGAGCCCGCGGGCCCGCTCCCCCGCCTCGGCCGAAGCCGCACGCAACTCGGGGACCCGTTCCCGGAGCCCGGCCGCCTTCTCCCCGAGGCGCTGGAACTCCTTTTCCGCCTGCTCCAACGCGGTCTGCGCGGTTTCGTGCGCGGTGCGCGCGTTCTGGAGCTGCTCGGCCAGTGTCGCGATGCTGCCGGGCGGATAGTCCTCGCGCCAGGTCTTGAGCTTCCACGACAGGGCGCTGTCGTCGGCCAGCGATGTCGCCAGCGCTTCCAGCCGTCGCTGACGTTCCGCGTGCCGGAGCGCGATGGCCTCGCGCTCGGCGTCGGCGGCTTCCTCGTCGTACATCGCCGGATTGGGCGGCACGAGGAATTCGATCCCGGCCTCGTCCGGCAGGCGGTCGGTCGTGGTGGCCTCGGTCGTCGCGACCGGGATGATCGTGGTGGGCAGCAGACGCCGCTCCGCCAGGACCTTCTCGGCGAGCCGCACCTGCTCCGGCTCGTTGAGCAAGATCCCCGAGACGAGCTGAGGTGCGCGCGCCAGCACGGCCGCCCGCCGCTTTTTGTCCAAAGTAGACAGATAACGCCAGCCGGACCACGCGTTCATCCCGGCGGCTTCCAGCGCGTCTAAAGCGGCCTGGACCTCTTCGGTGGCGGGCAGGAGACCGCCCGAACCGAGCGCGTTCAGCGCGCGCTCGTCGACGGATTCCTCCATCCGCAGCGCGGTCTGTTCCTTCTCCGCCGCCGAACCCGCCTCGCGAAGCCGCTCCAGCAACATCGGAAGGTCCGTCTCCAGCGTGACATCGTCCACGCCGAGGAGTTCGCTCAGCCGCGGTTCGACGGCGAGCGCGTCGGTACGCCGGTTGGCCCGGTCGAGTTCCTCGGCCGCGCGTTCCAGGCGGTCCTTTGTGGACCCAGCGAGCCGGTGCGCGTCGTTCACGGTGGCCTGCGCGGACCGCAGATCCTCCGCGACGCGTTCGAGTTCCTGTTCACGACGAACGAGTTCCGCGGCGGTCTCCTCGGCCTCCGTCCTGGCCGCACGCGCCGCTTCGGCGACGTCGGCACCGGCCTTGAGCGCGCCGGACCGGACGGTTTCCGCGATCTCCTCACGGATTTCGGCGATCCGCGCGCCCAGCCCTCTGGCCTCCGCCCGGCGCGAAGCCGCGAGGTTCGCCGACTCGTCGCGTTCCGCCTGGGCCTTTTCCGCCTCGGCACGCAGGGCGCCGACGTGGGCTTCGGCCTTCGCCGCCTGCTCGGTGGCGTTCTTGGCCAGCGCCAGCAGTCCCCGCGCGAGCGCGCCCGCGGCGGCGTTGCGGGCCTGCAGCGCGGGCTGCGCCTTCTGCTCGCGATTCCCCACCAGTTCCCGGAAATCGCGCGCCTTGCGGGAGGCGTTGAGGTGGTTGAGCACGGTGGCGCATTCACGCCAGGCCTCGGCGGCGGTCTTGGCCTCGGCCAGTTCGCCGTCGATCCGCTTCTTGCTCTCCTGCGCCTCCTCGAGCCGCAGTTTCCCGACCAGGCGACGGAGTTCGGTGACCCCGGCGGTGAGCCGGCGGTGGTCGCCCTCGGCCAGTTTCTCCGCGGACTTCACCTCGTCGACGTGCTGTTCGAGACCGCTCAGCCGCTCGTTCTCCAGCTTGTCGCGCGCGGCGACCTGTCCGGCCAGCGTCCGCATCTCGGCACGGGCCGCGTCGGCGAGCTTCCGTGACGCGGCGGCGACGCCTTCTTCTTCCGCCAGGGGTGTGAGCAGGTCGAGGGCACCGGCAACGAAATCGCGCTCCGACAGCAGATCCCCGCGCTGGGCGAGGTTGTGCGCGTACGTCGCGACGACCTCGGCGAGATCCTTCGGTTCCTCCTCCGAAAGCACCGCGCGCAACAGGAACTCGACGAAGGCTTCGTCGGTGCTGAACGCGAAGGCGTCCGCCGCCTCGCCCTCACCGGCGTTCATCGCGCGCTGGTACCGGAAGAGCTCGGTGTCGAGGCCGAGGCCGTCGAGCCGGGACGTCCATTCGTGGTGACGCCGGGTCCAGAACAGCTCCAGTTCCGGCTCGCCGCCGTGCACCTTGTCGAGCTGGTCGTGGAAGCCGGACATCGTCAGCAGCCTGCCGTCCGACGTCAACGGCAGCGAGTCCAGATCGAGCGACGGCGTCGGCCGGAAGCAGTACCAGGAATCGACGAGGTTCTCCGAGTCGGCCGACACGACGTGCCCGCGCCATTCCGACACCTTGCCGGTGATCACCCGGTGGCCGGTCTCGACCTGCAGCCACTCCAGCACGACGTGCGAGACGTCCTTGGCGGCGACGAACTTCTCCAGCACCTTGGTGTTCGTCGTGCCGACGACCTGGCGGCGGCCGGGCAGCATGACCGAGAAGATCAGCTTGATCAGGACGGATTTGCCGCCGCCGTTCTCCAGGAACAGCACGCTCGCCGGCGACGGGCGCCGCGGCGGACCCTCCCCCGCGAGGTGGATCCCGGCGCTGAACAGCGCGTCCTGTTTGGGCGCGGTGATGGCCGCGCCGACGCCGCTGAAGTCCAGCACGACGTCCTGGTACCGCGCGCCCGCCGGGCCCACCGAGTGCAGGCGAACCCGCGAAAGCTCGTACATCGACTCCCCTTGGTTAAAGCGTGTCCGACGCGGCCGCGCGCAACGTCCCGCCACCGTCGGCGACCGAGACCACGTTCAGTTCCAGCAGGTCGTCGAAGGCCGCGTCGGCGGCGAGTTCGCGCACCTGCACCTGATAGCGCGGTGTCGTCCGGTAGGTCCCGCCCTGTTCCCCGCTGACCTGGACGAGGAAGCCCTGATCGGCGAGGAAGCGCAGGGCGCGCGCGACCATGCCGCGCGTGGTGTCCGACGCAAGCCTGCCGTCCTTGGTGGCCGCCGCCGCCGGGCGCCGGGCGTAGGCGCGCCAGGCCTGTTCGAGTTCGGGCGCGTCGGCCAGCGGGTCGTTGTTCGCCTCCGCCTCCGCCGCGCGCTCGTCGAGGATCCGGCAGGCCTCGCGCACCATCGCGTCCACCTGCTCGACGCTGACGCGGCCGATGTAGGTGTCGTTCGCGAGATCGTCCGGGCGCGGGTAGCCGAGCGCGGCGGTGGCGAGGTGGACGAGCCCGTGCAGGACCTTCTCGGTCTCCCGGCGCTCGCGGATCTTGCTCTGCCGCGCGTAGCTGTCCATCTTGATCTCGAAGACGGACTCGTCGGTCGCCGCCAGCACGGCACCGGCCTGGAGGTTGACCTCCAGCACCATCAGCCCGAGCCCGGCCGCGACCGCGTGCGTGAGCTGTTTGAACGCCCTGTCCTCGCCGTAGCGCCGGACGAGGTCGCCGTACACGACGTCCCGCGACGGGAGCTGCTTCGGGCGCATGCCGAAGGAAACCAGCCTGGCCGCGGATTCGACGTCCCCGGTTGTCGTCACGCGACCTCCTCCTCTTCCTCGTGGCGATCGACCGTGGCCGACGAAAGCAGCAGATCCGCCCCGCCGAACTCCGGGTCTTCGAGCAGCGTGCCGTCGTCGACGGCCAGCAGCACCTGGCGCTCCCCCTGCCGGAGCGCCGCGCCGACCTCGGGACTGTAGGCGTGCACCGCCCGCAGGGCGACCAGGGCCGGCAGCCCGGGGTCGATCCGGCGGGCCTCTTCGAGCAGCCCGGACAGCCGCCGCGGCACCTCCGGCAGGTCGAGCAGGTCGTCGGCGAGGCGCCACTGCTCGTCGCCGAACCTGTCGGTGACCTCGGCGGGCATGAGTTCGGGTTCGGGGATCTCGCCGACGAGCTGATCGCGTTCGGGGGCGGGCCGCAGCAGCAGCGACACCAGCGACGACAGCGACGGCACGGTCGGCGGCGAGATCCCGGCGCCGGCGTGGAAGAACGATTCGGCGGGCGCGACGGCTTCGGCGATCGGGAGGCCCAGCGTCGGCATCAGGAGCTGGCCGAACAGGTCGATCGTCGCGCGCTGCGGCGGCCCGGAGAACTGCTGGCGGTCCTGTTCGGCGCGGAACACCGCGCCCGCGTCGGCCAGCCGTGACTGGAGCCGCGTGTGGCGGCGGATGCAGTCGCTGACGATGTCGACGAGTTCGGCCGCGCGGCGTTTGCGGTCGAGGTCCTCGGTCTCGTCCCGCGACGCGGTGATGTTCTTGAGGATCGCGTTCTCGGCGCGGAACCGGGACTCGATATGGGAAAGCGCCTGGTCCAGCAGGTCCGGGACCTCGCGCTCCCAGTCGACCGCGCGCACGTCACGGCGGGTGGCGTCGAGTTTGGCGCGCAGGGTCTCGCCGTACTGGACCGTGCGGTAGCGGGCCTGCTCGGCCGCGAGCTTCGCGTCGGCGAGGCGGCCGCGGTTGATCAGGTTCTCCAGTTTGACCTCGGCCGCGATCTGGGCGGACTCGACGTCGGTGTCCAGCGCGCCGACGAGCACGTTGATCGCCTCGTCGGTGGCGCGCAGGTAGACCTCGCCGTCGGGCGCGGCCAGCTCGACGAGCAGTTTGAAGTCGAACTGGCGGCGCTGGTAGCCCCCGCCGGGGCCGATGGAGCCGTAGACGCGGCGGAACCCGCGATCGGTGGTGCCGACGTTGATCAGGTTGTCGAGGACCCACCGGGCGACCTTGGCGTGCTCGTCGGGCGTCCGGCCGGGCGCCTGGAGCGCCACGAACGGCAGCAGCCGCGCGATCACCTGGTCGTGGTCGGCGCCGGTGTCGAAGTCCATCGAGACGGTGACCTGGTCGATCGTGTGCAGGGCGATCTCGGCCATCTGGTAGATCGTGGCGTCCGCCCAGTCCAGCTTCGCCTTGCGCGCGTCGAGGTCGTGCAAGGGCGCTGTGCAGGCCAGCGCCTTGAGGCGGCGGGTCAGCCCCTCGTCGGCCAGCCCCATCCCGGTCAGCTCGTCGTCTCGCACAGCAGGCCAGGCTAGTCGCCGCCCCCGGCACCCCGCACGGGTGACCGGGGTGCCCGGCGCTCCGGGCGGCGGTAGCGTCTGGTCCATGCGTGAAATGAGCCGGGAAGAATGGTGGAAGTTCGCGAGCGAGGGCACGCGGACGGGCATGCTCGGCCTGGTCCGCGCCAACGGGGCGGCGATCGTGACGCCGGTGTGGTTCCTGCTGAACGAGGGGCCGGACGGTGACGAGCTGATCTTCACCACCGGCACGGACACCCTCAAGGGGAAGGCGCTGCGACGCGATCCGCGGCTTTCGCTGGCCGTCGACGACCAAAAGCCGCCGTACTCGTACGTGCAGTTCACCGCCGAAGCCGTGTTGCACAACGACCTCGACGAAATGCTCGAATGGGCGACCAGGCTCGGCGGGCGGTACATGGGCGAGGACAAGGCCGAGGCCTACGGCAAACGGAACGCCGTCCCGGAGGAGTCGTTGGTGCGGGCGCGGATCACGAAGGTGATCGCGCGGGCGGACATCGCCGGCTGACGCTTCCGTTCTCGCGTGGAGGCCCCCTTCCCTCAGCTGAGCCGAGGGAAGGGGCCTTCACGCGCGTCGGGTGGGGCTGCTGCTCCCGGCTGGGTGTGGTCGCCGGCTTGAGGGTGTCGCGAAAGCCACTTTCGGGACATGAGGCGTCCTGAAAGTGGCTTTCGCGACACCTGCGCTCGGTGCTCGGGCGAGCGACCGGACTCGACGTTGCGAAAGTGGCTTTCGCAACCTCGAAGGTTGCGAAAGTGGCTTTCGCAAACCCGCCGGCCNGCCACTTTCGGGACATGAGGCGTCCTGAAAGTGGCTTTCGCGACACCTGCGCTCGGTGCTCGGGCGAGCGACCGGACTCGACGTTGCGAAAGTGGCTTTCGCAACCTCGAAGGTTGCGAAAGTGGCTTTCGCAAACCCGCCGGCCCCGAAGCCTCCCACTGGCCGCGGCAGCTAACCCCTCGCGTTTAGTCCTCTGGATGCGGTCCTTGCACACGCAAGTACCGCATCCAGAGGACTAATTGCCTTCGGGGTGTGACTCTCCGTGTTGATGTTGGTCAAGTATTGACACGAAGCACCCTCTGGTGTGTGATCTGAACCATAGATAGGAAAGTTTCCTAACTAAAACTCCCCGTTCCCCGCCGGGCTCGCCCGGTCCGCCGTTGCACCTCCCGAACCCCCGACTTCACGCATGGAGGCTCCAGTGGCACCCCGACCACCGTGGCGCGCGCTGCTCACGTGTGCCGCCGCGACGACGATGACCTTCGCCGCCCTGCCGGTCCTTCCCGCCGGCGCGGCACCGACCGATCACGAATCCGAAGCCGCGACGATCTCCCAAGGCGCCGTCGAGAAGAACCACGCGGGCTATTCCGGCACCGGGTTCGTGAACTTCGACAACGTCGCCGGCAGCTATGTCGAGTACACGGTGAACGCCGCCCAGGCCGGAACCCAGACGCTGACCTTCCGCTACGCCAACGGAACCACGATCGACCGGCCGGTATCCCTCAGCGTCAACGGCACCGCCGCCGGGACACTGTCCTTCCCCGGCACCGGGGCGTGGGCCACCTGGAAGACCGTCACCAAGGACGTCACCCTGGCCGCGGGGGCCAACAAGATCCGCACCACCGCGACGACCGCGAACGGCGGGCCCAACGCGGACAAGCTCACCGCGAGCGGGGTGCTCGACGCCGAAGCGCCGACCCCGCCGAAGAACCTGGCCGCCAAGGACATCAAGGCCCGCAGCGCCACCTTCACCTGGGAGGCCGCGACCGACAACGTCGGTGTGGTCCGCTACGACGTCATGCGCGGCGGCAACGTCCTCAAGAGCGTCGACGGGAACACGCTCACCACGACCGTCGACGATCTGCAGCCGAACACGGCCTACGACATCTCGGTCGGCGCCTTCGACGCGGCCGGAAACCCTTCGCAGCAAAGCAATGTCGTCCAGTTCACGACGCCGCCCAGCGGCGACACCACGCCGCCGACGGTGCCGGGGAACCTCCGCTCGACGTCGGTGACGGCGAACAGCGTCTCCCTGGCGTGGAACGCTTCCACGGACAACAGCGGCACCATCGCCGGTTACGACGTGTACCAGGGCACCACGAAGGTCGCGACGACGCCTTCGCTCGAAGCGACGGTGACCGGCCTGACGGCGAACACGTCGTACACCTTCACGGTGAAGGCGCGCGACCTCGACGGCAACGCCTCGGCCGCGAGCAACGCGGTGACGGCGAAGACCAGCGGCGCCGCGGGCGGCGGGATTCCCGAGTACGACAAGGACATCACGAAGGCGGACCTCGCCTGGTCGGTCGACTTCCTGCCGGACGGCACGGCGCTGGCGACCGAACGGGACCGGTTCGAGATCCTGCGGATCACGCCGTCGGGTGAGAAGACCACGGTCGGCAAGGTGCCCGGCGCGGTCGGCACCAACGGCGAGGGCGGCTTGCTCGGCATCGCGATCTCGCCGAACTACGCCACCGATCACGCGATCTACCTGTACCACACGGCGTCCGGCGACAACCGGATCGTGAAGATGACCTACGAGAACGGGAAGCTGTCTTCGTCCTCGACGCCGGTGCTCACCGGGATCGCCAAGAACCGTTACCACAACGGCGGAAGGCTGCGCTTCGGCCCGGACGGCAAGCTGTACGCCACCGTCGGCGACGGGCAGAACAAGGACACCGCGCAGAACAAGGGCTCGCTCAACGGGAAGATCCTGCGGGTCAACCCCGACGGATCGGCGCCGGGCGACAACCCGTTCTTCTCCACCGGCGGCAACGCCCGCTACGTGTGGAGCTTCGGGCACCGCAACCCGCAGGGCCTGGCGTGGGACTCCCGCGGCCAGCTGTGGGCTTCGGAGTTCGGTGACGGCAAACTGGACGAGCTCAACCTGATCCAGAAGGGCGGCAACTTCGGCTGGCCCCAGTGCGAGGGCACCAGCGGAACCTGCGGTGGCACGGTCGCACCGAAGAAGACCTGGCCGACCAGTTCCGGCGGGCCGAGCGGGATCGAGATCGTCAACGACTGGATCTACGTCGCGGCCGTCACCAGCGAACAGCTCTTCGCCACGCAGATCAACGCGGCGGGCAACGGCGTCGGTTCGGTGCAGTCGCTGTTCTCCGGCCGCTGGGGCAGGCTCCGTTCGGTCACCAAGACCCCGGATGGCGGCCTGTGGGTCACCTCGACCAACGCGGACAAGAACGGCGGCACCCCGAGCGGGATCGACAACGTCGTGGTCCGGCTGAAGTTCCCCGGCGCCTCTCAGCCGGGGGCGTTCAAGCTGACCAGTTCCGCGTTCGCCGACAACGCGTCGATCCCGGACAAGTTCACCTGCGCCGGTGACGGCACCGCCGGCCAGGACACGTCCCCGCCGCTGGCGTGGGGCGCCGGGACCACCGGCGCCAAGGGATACGCGATCGTCTTCGCCGACGTGGCCAACAACGGCAACAAACTGCACTGGGCGATCTGGGACATCCCGGCGTCGGCGGCTTCACTACCCGAGGGACTGGGAGCGGGCTACACCGTCCCGAACCAGAACGGCGCCAAGCAGAAGGCCATGGGCAGCGGGGCGAACTCGCAGAAGTACTTCGGTCCCTGTCCCGGCGGCTCCAGCCATCCCTACACCTTCACGCTCTACGCGCTGAAGTCGGCGACGGTGCCGGGCTTGTCCTCGTCCTCGACGATGGCGCAGATCGAAACGGCGATCAAGAACGCGTCGACGGCCAACGTCACGCTACGCGGCAAATCCAGCGCCGCGTCCTGAGTCACGGCCGGGGTGTCCGGAGCGGCGCCGGGCACCCCGACCGTATCCAGTGTGAGCTGGAGGAAACCCACCCCGCCCGGGATCTCCCGGCGGGGTGGTTTTTCGTTCACCAGCCGAACAGGTTCCGCATGATCCGCGCGCAGCGCTCGGTCATCGCCGCGGCGTCCTGGTCCGGCTGGTCGATCCACCAGCTGATCAGCGAATCGACCACACCGGTCCACACCTGGGCGATCGCCTCGATGTCGCGATCGTCGTCCAGGCCCCGCGAGCGCATCAGCTGGGCGGCGCCGACCAGCGCGAACCCGTCGAGCCGGTAGCGGTAGTCGATCGCGACGCCGGCGATCTCACCCGTCGAGGGCACCGTCGGGTCGCGGAGCAGCTTCCAGGCGTACCGGTCGTTGTCGAACGTCTCGAAGATGGCCGAGAGCACCGCGAGCGGCATCCGTTCCGGCGGTTCGGCCTCCGCCGCCATCGTCTCGGCGACGCCTTCGGTCAGCCTGTCCCCCGCGCGGTGCAGGCAGGCGAGGTACAGCCCGTCCTTCGAGCCGAAGTACTGGTACAGCAAGGGTTTCGTGACGCCGACCCGGCGGGCGATCTCCACCATCGACGCCCCGGCGTACCCGTTCCTGCCGAACTCCTCCGTCCCGGCGCGCACGATCTGGGTCTCCCGCTCTTCGCGGGGCACCCCCTTCGTGCCGACGGCCCTTGCTTCTGTCACGGCGGTTATCTTACCCTGAGGTAAGTGACCCTTGGGTAAGTTACCTGATGGTCAGATAACGGGGTCGGACGAGGGAGAGGTGCGGTGGCGGATTTTCTTGCCCATCTGAGTGACCCGGTGCTGCTGGCGACACCGGTGTTCCTGCTGTTCGTCGCGATCGAGATCCTCGCGCTGCACGTGCTGGGCCACGACGACAACGTCATCGGTTACAGCGTCAAGGACACCCGCACGAGCATGTCCATGGGCGCGGTGGCGGTGGTGCTCAACGGCGTCTTCCGCATCGTCATGCTGTTCGTGTTCGCCGCGCTCTACGAGCTCGCGCCGGTGAAGTTCAGCCCGCACGACTGGTGGACCTGGGTCCTGATGCTGCTGGGCCAGGAGATCGTCTTCTACGCCTACCACCGGGCGAGCCACCGCGTCCGGCTCATGTGGGCCGGCCACCAGGTGCACCATTCGAGCGAGCACTACAACTTCTCGACGGCGTTGCGGCAGAAGTGGACCCCGTACTTCCAGCTGCCGTTCTGGTCGATCCTCGCGCTGGCGGGCATCCCGCCGTGGATGATCCTCACCGGACTGTCGATCGACCTCGTGTACCAGTTCTTCGTGCACACCGAGAAGATCCGGAAGCTGCCGCGCTGGTTCGAGTACGTGTTCAACACGCCTTCACACCATCGTGTGCACCACGGCAGCGATCAGGAGTACCTGGACGCGAACTACGGCGGCATCCTCATCATCTGGGACCGGATGTTCGGCAGTTTCGTGCCGGAGGGCAAGCGCCCGACCTACGGGCTGACCAAGAACGTCGGCTCCTACAACCTGCTCAAGGTCGGTTTCCACGAATACGGCTCGATCCTGCGCGACGTCCGCGCGGCCGGGTCGTGGCGGGACAAACTCGGCTACGTGTTCGGCCCGCCGGGCTGGCAGCCCAAGGAGGCGCTAAGCGCTCCTGCGCAAGGCGGGTGAGTTCTCCGGGCGGATCTCCGGCGGCAGGCTCTCAAGTGGCGGCCTTTGCGTGAGCGTCACGTCGGTGAGCACGAGTTCCCGCTCGACGGATTCCCCAGCGCCACGCCGGAATTGGGCGAGCGACGTCGCCGGGGGCGCCGCGGAGATCACCCGGCCGCCGCGTTCCAGCCGGTCCATCAGGGTCAGCATGATCTGCGCGGACATCCGGCCGAGTGCCTGCGTGCTCTGGTGGCGGTGCGTCCGGTGACCGAGGTCGACCTGCGCGAGCGCGTCGAGCCCGTGCAGTTCGAGCAGGTCGATCAGATGGCCGACCTCGACGCCGTAATGCGTGACGAACGGGATGCCTTCGAGCACTTCGCGCCGTCCCGCGTACTCGCCGGCGAGCGGCTGGACGAAACCGGCCAGCTCCGGCCAGTACATGTTGAGAAGGGGACGGGCGACGAGTTCGGTGACGCGGCCGCCGCCGTCGGGTTCGACGCCCGCCGTCCCGGCGAGCGGACGGTGGTAGAAGCCTTTGACATAGGCGATCCCGGGGTCGGTCAGCAGCGGTCCGAGCAGTCCGGTCACGTAGTCCGCGGTGAAGTCGCGGAGATCGCCGTCGACGAAGACGACGAGATCGCCGGTGGTCTCGGCGACGCCCTTCCAGAGCGCTTCTCCCTTGCCTGTCAGGCTTTCCAGCGCCGGGAACACCGAGTCCTGCGCGACGACATCCGCTCCGGCCGCCCTGGCGACCTCGGCTGTCGCGTCCGTGGAATGGCTGTCCACCACCAGGATTTCGTCCACCAGGGGAACCGTTCGACGAGTTCGCGCCGGATGGTGCCGACGATCGCGCCCACCGTCTCCTCCTCGTCGCGGGCCGGGATCACCACCGAAACCCGGGCCCCGCGTTTGGCGGCGACCAGTTCCGCCGCCCACCAGTCACCCGCCCGGCTGCTGCGCCGCGCGAGCCACGTGCCGACCTCCGCCGATACCCGCATGGCTTCACCCCTTCCGTCGAAGATCACCTCTCCGGCGATCTTCGATGGCGGCTGTTTCCATCGGTCGTCACCGCGGAAACCGCCGCGTTACGCCTGCCCGCCGCGGGTTAACGCCTGGGAGAGGACCTCGCCGGTGCGACGCTTCGCGAGGTAGAACGCCGCCTCGTGCGGTTTCGCCCCGTTGTCGACGGTGTAACCGCTGTCCAGGACACCGTCGGCGCCGGGGAACAGCCCGCTGAGATCCGGCCGCGCGGCGACGAGATCGTCCCGGTCGGCCAGGTTCACCCAGCGCGCTACGCCGGGCGGGACGGACGGCGGCTGCGGCCGGGTCCGTTCGTAGACCACCGTGCGCAGGCCCAGCGGCGAGCCGAGGGTGAGCAGCAGCGGCAGCGGACGGCCGTGCAGATGGGCGGCCTCGTAGGCGACGACCGAACCGAGCGAATGCCCGACGATCACCTCGGTCTCCGGTCCGACGAGCTCGGCGACGCGCTCCTGCACGCGTTCCCGGATCGTCTCGTCGGTGAGGTACAGCGTCACCTGTTTGAGCGCCTTGACCACCACGCGTTCGGCGAACGCCACCCCGAGCCTCGCGAACGGCTTCAGCCGCACCAGCGCGTTCAGCACCGGACGGGCCGCCGCGCGGACCCCTTGGGTCTCCCCCGCCGGACCACCGAGCAGGTCCAGTTCGGCCTTCGCCCGGTTCCGGTCCGCCTCGCGGGACGCCGACGAAGCCGCGTTCCGGAGCCATTCCACCGCCAGGGTCTCGGCGAGCGCCCACTCGTCCGCGGTGAGTTCGTCCGCGCCGCCCTGCTGGCCGTCCTTGCGGAACAGGTCACCGTAGAAGGCCATCCGCGCGTCACCGGGCCGGGCGTCGCGCCACACGGCGTCGGCCAGCGCGGAGTCACCGGCGAGGCGGACGCCGCCCGCCAGGCTGGGCAGCCATTCGGCCTCGAGGGTGTCCGCGGACTTCTGTTCCTGGGCGATGCCGTGCACCAGAACGATCCGAGCCATGTCGCACAGTATCGCGGGCCGCCCTTGCCGGTGACCGTCCGATGAGACAAAGTGATCTCCGTGGGAGAGCGGAGGTCGTTGGTGGTCGCGTCGCAATGCGACTCACTGAACCTTCTCTCCTTCCTCCCCGACGCGGGGCATCAGGTGTCGACGGCCCTGCTCGACCCCGAGATCGGCGGCTGCGTGCCCGCGCTCGGAGACGGCCGCGGCCTGCTCGTCGACCCGACCATGGTCGAGCTGGACGACGCGCTCGTGGAGGCCTTCGAGCGCGCGTCGGACGACGAGGCGACGCTCTTCCTTTCGCTCGTCGGCCACGGCGAGTACGCCGACGACGACTTCTACTTCCTCACCAAGGACACCGGCCTGCCGGTGGACAGCCGCCGGTCGTTCCTGTTCGCCCAGCGCATCAAGGAGCTGCTCGGCCGCTACTCGATGCTGGACGGTCTGGTGATCCTGCTCGACACCTGCCACGCCGGCATCGGGGCGAGGCAGGCGGGGCAACGCTGGCTGAGGATCGTCGGCGAAGCGGGTAAACGCTTCGACCTGCTCACCGCCTCGGACGACCGCGTCGCGGCCAACGGGTGCTTCAGCCGGTCGCTGGTCTCGGTACTGCGCTCGGGGCACACGGAGTTCGGCGAACGCGTCCGGTGCGCGGATCTCAAACGGGTGATCACCGGCCTGTGCCCGATGCAGACCGCTATCCACCTCGGTTTCGACGGCACCCGTGAGGTGGCCGACGCCGATCAAGGGCTGTGGCTCGCGCTGAACTCCTCCCCCGTCTGGCGGCGTTCCCCGCTGGCGGGCAACCCGGCCGCGCCCCTGATCGAACGGCTGACCGCGAACTATCAGCCGGATCCGAAACTCGGCGAGACCGTCGGGCGCCTGCTCACCGGCGCCCGGCTGGTCGCGATCACCGGTGAAGCCGGCGCGGGGAAGTCGACCATGCTGGCCGCGCTCGCCCGGCCGTCGGTGGCGGGATCCTATGTGCCGCCCGACTTCCTGCACGCCGTACTGTTCGCGGGCCGCGGTGACACGGCCGAGCGGCTCGCGCGGGAACTGGCCCGCCAGCTGCGGCGCACCGTGCCCGGTTTCGCCGAGGCCGAGCAGGCGCACCGCGCCGGGCTCGACGGTGCCGCCCGCAGCGGTGCGAGCGCCTTCGACCTGGCTTTGCTCGGTCCGCTTCGGACGCTCGCTCCACAGTGGACCGGAGCACCGGTGCGGATCGCGATCGACGGGCTCGACGACCTCGACCCCGACGTCCGGGACCGGCTGTGCGGGCTGGTCCGGAGCCTGTCGACGGAAGCGGGCTTGGAACCGGTGACGACGGTCGTGGCGACGCGGGAGCCGGCACTCCTGCCGCCCGCGGCGGAGGTCCCACTGGTACGGGCCGTCCCGTTCGAGCCGTTGACGCCGGACGGGCGGTGGGAGCCGAGCGTCGATCCTGTTCCGGCGGCGCGGGACCAGACGGACACCGGCGGCTGGGGCGGCCAGGACACCGGTTCACCCACCTCGCCGAGGATCACCCCGGCCACGCTGATCATCGACGTCCCCGGTCAGCCGCCCGCCCACCACGAGCTGTCCTTCGGGCTCACGACGCTCGGCCGCAGCAGGAGCGCCGCGATCCGGCTCGGGGACTCGCGGGTGTCCCGGCTGCACTGCAAGATCCGCTGGGACGGCACGAACGCGTGGCTGACCGACCTGGATTCCGCCAACGGCTCCTTCGTCAACGGACAGCGGGTGCCTGCCGCCACGCTGGCGCATGGTGACGTGCTCCGGCTCGGCGATTCGACGGTCACCTTCATCAGCGTCGCGCAGGCGGACGACGAGGAGGCCGGCGTCGAGCAGGGCACCGGCGCGGTGGCGTCGCCGCGGCCGGGACACGCGGTCCTGCTGGACCTGCTGACGCTGGCCGCCACCCGCGGGCCCATCCCGATCTCGATCCTCACCGCGGCGAGCGCGGCGGCGGGTGGCCCGGATCGGCGGGTCCACGTCCGCGACTTCCTGGCCGGGCTCGGTGACTCGGTCAGCCGGACGCGAGCGGGTCTCGCCGACGAAACCGTCCTGTGGACCTCCGACGCGCCCGCACTCTCCCCAGATACGGTGACCCGGCTCCACGCGCGGCTGGCGGCGGCGACCTCGGAGGTGGCACTCGTGACCGGAGACGACGAGCCGACGCCGGAACAGGGCTACGCGGCGGCCAACGAGGCCGAGCACTTCTGGCTCGCAGGACTCCACGAAGACGCTCTCGCCGCGTTGGAGCGCCGTGCGTCGCACATTCCCGTCGAGAACCGGGAACGCTGGGCGGCCTGGGCGCGGCGCGCGGAACGGGAACTCGGCGAGACCGACCGGATGACGTTGCGCTGCAAGGCACGGCACGCGACGTGGACCGGCAAGGCGGGCGACGCGGCCGCGGCACTCGCCCGGTTCGAAGAGCTGTTGCCGATCGCCACGGCCACTCTGTCGAGTGGCGACGAAGAGGTCTTGAGCATTCGCCACAACATCGGCTACCTCCTCATGGAACTCGGCCGCTTCGAAGAGTCCCGGGCGGCGTTCGAAGCCCTGGTCCGGGACGCCACCCACGCTCTCGGAGCCGATCATCGCGAGACGCTGCACGCCCGGCACCTGCTCGCGGTGGCGACGGGCAAGACCGGGAACGGGGAAGAGTCCCTCCGCCTCTCCCGGGAGCTGCTGCCGCAGGCGAAACGGGCACTGGGCGACGACGAGATCGTCAGCCACGTGCGGCACAACATCGCGTTCTGGAGCGCCGAAATCGAGCACCCCCCCCCCGTCGTTTCGGAGTATCGACGGCTCCTCGGCGAAGCGACGGGACGGCTGAATGAGCGGCATCCCGACGTCCTCGACCTCCGGTTCGGGCTCGCGCTCGCCCTGGCCAAGGCCGGCCAGGTCACCGAGGCGCTCTCGATCTGGGCCCTGCTGCTGGACGATTCCGTCGAGGTCCGCGGCGAACGGCACGACGAAACCCGGAAGATCCGCGAACAGCTCGGCTACTGGGGTGCGCGGGAGTGAGCGGTGAGCGCACTGCGGATCGCGCTCCTGACCTACCGCGGGAACCCGCGCAGCGGCGGTCAGGGTGTGTACGTCCGGCATCTGAGCCGCGAACTCGCCGCGCTGGGGCATCACGTCGAGGTGCTGTCCGGGCCTCCCTATCCGGAGGTGGATGAGGGCGTGCGGCTGACGAAGGTCCCCGGGCTCGACCTGTTCGCGGAGCCGAATCCCTTCCGGACACCGCGGCCGAAGGAACTGCGTGATCTGCCGTCGTGGGTGGAATTCCTCGGCATGCGGCGCGGCGGCTTCCCCGAACCCCTCGCGTTCTCCCTGCGTGCCGCGCGCCAGCTCGCGAAGCGCCGGGGCGAATTCGACCTCGTCCACGACAACCAGGGACTCGGCTACGGCATGCTCCACTGTGGACTGCCGACGATCGCCACCGTCCACCATCCGATCGCCGTGGACCGGGCGTTGAAGCTCGCCACCGTCACCGGACGCGACGCGGCACGTGTCGCGCGCTGGTACGGGTTCGTGGAAATGCAGCACCGCGTCGCGCGGCGGCTGCCGACGCTGACGGTGTCCCAGGCGTCCCGCGCGGCCATCGGCCGGGAAATGGGTGTGCCGGAGGACCGGATCCACGTCGTCCCGCTCGCCGCCGACAGCAGGGTCTTCCGGCCGCGCCCGGAGATTTCGCGGGTCCCGGGGCGCGTCGTGGCCACCGCCAGCGCCGACGAGCCGTTGAAGGGGCTCGAAAACCTCCTGGCGGCGTGGGAGCGGATCGAGGGCGAACTGGTGATCGTCGGCAAACCGAAACCCGACAGCCCGGCGGCGCGGGCACTCGCCCGGCTCGGTCCCGGCGCCGGCGTCCGGTTCGTCAGCGGGCTGACCGACGACGAACTCGCGCGGTTGCTGTGCTCCGCCGAAATCGCTTGTATACCTTCCCTGTTCGAGGGGTTCTCGCTTCCGGCCGCCGAGGCGATGGCCTGCGGGACACCGGTCGTCGCGACGACGGGCGGGGCGCTTCCCGAGGTCGTCGGCGACGCGGGGATCCTGGTGCCGCCGGGCGATGTCCCGGCGCTCGCGGAAGCGCTCACCAAGGTCCTCGGCGACGAACACCTGCGCGCCGACCTCGCGGCCCGCGGCCTGGAGACGGCCGGGGCGCTGAGCTGGCGGCGCACCGCCGAGGAGACCGCGGCGTACTACCGGCGGGTCCTCGGCCGGGAGCGTGCCGGATGCTGACCGTCGACTTCGACCGGTTCCCCGTCGGCCCCGGCGACCGCGTGCTCGATCTCGGCTGCGGGGACGGCCGCCACGCCTACGAGGCGTACAAACGCGGCGCGGACGTGGTCGCCGCCGATCTCGACGACATCGCGCTCAAACACGTGCGGGACATGTTCGCCAACCTGGCGGAGGCGGGCGAGGCCCCCGCCACCGCTTCGGCGCTGGCCGTCCGCGCGGACGCTCTCAAGCTCCCGTTCCCGAGCGGTTCGTTCACCCGGGTGATCGTGGCCGAGACGCTGGAGCACATCCACGCCGACCGGACGGTGCTCGCGGAGGCGAGCCGCGTCCTGGCGCCCGGTGGCAGGCTCGTGGCGACCGTGCCGCGCTGGTGGCCGGAGCGGATCTGCTGGCTGCTCTCGGACACGTATCACGAGGTCGAAGGCGGGCACATCCGGATCTACCGCCGCCGCGAACTGCTCGGCAAGCTCAGGGACGCGGGGCTGTCGACGACCGGCGGCCATCACGCGCACGCCCTGCACTCGCCGTACTGGTGGCTCAAATGCGCGGTCGGTCCCGACGAAGAGCACCGGCTCTGCGCGCTGTACCACCGGTTCCTGGTCTGGGACATCATGCGGAGCCCCCGGCCGGTGCGGTTCACCGAGTGGGCGCTGAATCCCGTGCTCGGCAAGAGCCTCGTCGTCTACGCGCGCAAACCGTGAAGGCCACCGCCGCCGGTATCGCGGCCGTGCAGCGGCCCGACGGCGGGATCCCTTGGGAAACCGGCGGGCACCTCGATCCGTGGAACCATCTCGAAGCAGCCATGGGACTGGACGTCGCCGGGTTCAGCACCGAGGCCGAAGCGGCGTACGACTGGCTCGTCCGGAACCAGCGTCCCGACGGATCCTGGGCTGCCCGGTACCGCGGCGGCGGAATCGACTTGTCCACTATGGACACGAACTTCACCGCCTACGTCGCGGTCGGGACCCGGCACCGTTTCCTGCTGACCGGGAATCGCGTCTGGCTGGACCGGATGTGGCCCGTCGTGGACAGGGCCGTCGACGCCGTCCTGCGGCGGCAGCAGCCGTCGGGCGCCATCCCCTGGCGCGACGACCCCGGAATCCGCCTGGTCACGGGATGCAGCAGTATCCACCACGCGCTGACGCAGGCACTGGCGCTCGCGTCCACGCTGGGGCTGGACCGTCCACATTGGCTGGACGCGGCGCACCGGCTGCGGACGGCCCTGGTCGGCGAGCCGCGGCTGTTCGCGCCGAAACCGCACGCGATGGATTGGTACTACCCGGTTCTGGGCTCCGTGGTGACCGGCGCCGACGCCTCGGCGCGGCTGGCGGCGGACTGGGACCGGTTCGTCGTACCCGGCCTGGGCGTGCGCTGCGTGCACCACGAACCGTGGGTCACCGGAGGGGAGACCGCCGAACTGGCGCTGACCCTCGCCGCCCGCGGCGACCGTGCCCGCGCGGCGGAACTCCTCGCGTGCCTCACCCGGCTCCGCCACGGCGACGGCTCGTACTGGACCGGCTATCAGTACGCGGACGAGGAATTCTGGCCGGACGAGCGCACCACGTGGACCTCGGGCGCCGTCCTCCTGGCGACCGCCGCACTCGACGGCGACCCGGCCACCTGCGAAGTCTTCGGCGAACACCGCGTTTAGTCCTCTGGATGCGGTCCTTGCGTGTGCAAGTACCGCATCCAGAGGACTAAACGCGTGCTACTCAGGCCTCGTCTTCCTCGAGCATGTCCGGGGTGACCGCGGATTCGGTGTCCGGAATGCCTTGTTCCTTCGCCTTCTTGTCGGCCATCGCCAGCAGGCGGCGGATCCGGCCGGCGACGGCGTCCTTCGTCATCTGCGGCTCCGACAGCTGGCCCAGCTCTTCGAGCGAGGCCTGCCGGTTCGACAGGCGCAGCTTGCCCGCGGCGAGCAGGTGCTCCGGCGCGGATTCGCCGAGGATGTCCAGCGCGCGCTCCACCCTGGCCGCCGCCGCGACGGCCGCGCGGGCCGAACGCCGCAGGTTCGCGTCGTCGAAGTTCGCGAGCCGATTCGCGGTGGCGCGCACCTCGCGGCGCATCCGCCGCTCTTCCCAGGCGAGCACGCTCGTGTGCGCGCCGAGCCGGGTGAGCAGCGCGCCGATGGCGTCACCGTCACGCACGACGACCCGGTCCGCGCCGCGGACCTCCCGCGACTTGGCCTGGATACCCATCCGCCGGGCGGCGCCGACGAGCGCCAGCGCGGCCTCGGGGCCGGGGCAGGTGACTTCGAGCGACGACGAGCGTCCGGGTTCGGTGAGCGAACCGTGTGCCAGGAACGCGCCGCGCCAGGCGGCTTCCGCGTCGGCGACACCGCCGGACACGACGGCGGCGGGGAGCCCGCGCACCGGACGGCCGCGCTGGTCGATCAGACCGGTCTGCCGGGCGAGCCCCTCGCCGTCCTTGACCACCCGAACGACGTACCGCGTGCCCTTGCGCAATCCGCTGGAGGAGATGACGTGGACGTCGGACTGGTGCCCGTACAGTTCGTGGATCTCCTTGCGCAGCCGCCTCGCCACCGAACCGGTGTCGAGTTCGGCCTCCACCACGACGCGGCCGGCCACGATGTGCAGCCCGCCCGCGAATCGCAGCATCGACGCGACCTCCGCGCGGCGCGGGCCGATCTTGGTGATCTCCAGCCGGCTCAGCTCGTCCTTCACGGCGGCGGTCATCGCCATCGCTGCCCCTCCATACCTTCAGCTCCTCCCCCGGTGAGACTCCAGAGCGTCTCGCATACAGCCCGCGAGCGCATCAGGATCATGCCGCCCCGTCACGACCGGGTCAGCCACCGCCCCCAGCAACGCCCGCGCGCCCAGTCTCCCGGCCGCGTCCCGCAACCGGGCTGGTGAGGGCACCGAGTCACGGTCCGCGATGACCGCGTCCACCCGCAATTCCGGGGCGTGTTCGAAGAGTACGTCCAAATGCTTCTCCGGGGAGAACCCCGCCGTCTCCCCCGGTTGGGGGATCAGGTTGAGGATCACGACCTTCGTGGCGTCCGTCCGGAGCAACGCGTCGTGCAGATCCGGCACCAGCAGATGGGGCAGCACACTGGTGAACCACGACCCCGGCCCGAGGAACACCACGTCCGCGCCGAGCACCGCCTCGATCGCCTCGGCGCAGCCGCGCGGCGGCCGATCGGCCTGGCCGGCCGGGTGAAGGCTGATTCGGTGCACCTGCCCCGGCGTCGTCGCCACCGCCACCTGACCGCGGATCCGCCGGAGCGCACCGGGATTCTCGGCGTCCAGCCCCGAAACCTCACCTTGGATCTCCAGCGGTTCGGGTGACATCGGCAGGACGCGGCCGGAGATGCCCATGAGCCTGCTCGCCTCGTCGAGCGCGGCGACCGGATCCCCGAGCACCTCGAACAATCCGGCCAGCAACAGGTTCCCGACCGCGTGCCCGGCGAGCGCGCCGTCACCGCCGAAGCGGTGCTGGAACACCTCCGCCCACAGGGTCCCGCCGTCTTCGGCGGCGAACGCGGCGAAGGCCTGCCGCAGGTCGCCCGGCGGCAGCAGCCCGAGTTCCCGGCGCAGCCTGCCGGACGAGCCCCCGTCGTCCGCGACGGTGACCACGGCGGTGACCTGCGAGGTCACCCGGCGCAACGCGGTGAGGGTGGCGTGCAGGCCGTGCCCGCCCCCCAGTGCGACCGCGCGCGGTTCACTCGCGGCCAAGGTCGCGGTGCACCACCTTCACGGCCATACCGTCCTCATTGGACAGACGCTGGGCGAGCTCCTCGGAAATGGCGACACTGCGGTGTTTCCCGCCGGTGCAGCCGACGGCCAGCGTCAGGTACCGCTTGCCCTCGCGCTTGTAGCCCGCGCCGATCAGGCGCAGCAGCTGGTGGTAGCGGTCGAGGAACTCGTCCGCGCCCTCCTGGCTGAGCACGTAGTTGCGGACCTCGCCTTCGAGACCCGTGTGGTCGCGCAGCTCCGGGATCCAGAACGGGTTCGGCAGGAAGCGGACGTCCATCACCAGGTCGGCGTCCATCGGGAGGCCGTACTTGTAGCCGAACGACAGCACGGTGACGCGGGTCTGCGTGCTCGCCTCGGAACCGAAGGCGTCCTCGATCTTGGCGCGCAGGTCGTGCACCGAAAGCGACGACGTGTCGAGCACGAGGTCGGCCTCTTCCCGCAGCGGCTCCAGGAGCGTGCGCTCGGCGGTGATGCCGTCGGCGAGCCTGCCGTCGCCCTGCATCGGGTGCCCGCGGCGGACGGCCTCGAACCGGCGCACCAGCACCGCGTCGGTGGCCTCCAGGAACAGGACGCGCGGCTTGTACCCGCGGGCGTCGAGGTCCTTGATGACCGACGCCAGGTCGTCGGTGAACGCGCGCGAGCGCACGTCCATCACCACGGCGACCTTGGTGATCGCGCCCCGCGCCTGCGCGCCGAGCTCGACCATGGTGGCGATCAGCTCGGGGGGCAGGTTGTCCACCACGAACCAGCCCAGATCCTCCAGGCATTTCGCGGCGGTGCTGCGGCCGGCGCCGGACAGACCGGAAACGACCGCGACCTCCATCCCCGAACCGCGGCCTTCTTCTTGCGCACTCACGATGGTCCCTTCACCGGTCACGTACTGGACTCCCCCGCCGTCTGCGGCTGCTCCCCTGCGAGTGCCGCGACGACCGCTTCGGCGGTGCGCCTGCCGAAGCCGGGCACCGCCTCGATCTCCTCTATCCGCGCTTCGCGGAGTTTCTTCACCGAGCCGAAATGCTTGATCAGCGCGGTACGGCGAGCCTGCCCCAGTCCGGGCACACCGTCCAATGCGGACACCTGCATCCGCTTGGACCGCTTCTCCCGGTGGTACCGGATGGCGAAGCGGTGCGCCTCGTCGCGCAGGCGCTGCAGCAGATACAGCGCGTCGGAGGTGCGCGGCAGGATCACCGGATCGGGATCGCCCGGCAGCCACACCTCTTCCAGCCGCTTCGCCAGGCCGACCACGGCGACGTCGGTGACGCCCAACTCGGACAGGACGTCCGCCGCGGCCGTGGCCTGCGGGCCCGCGCCGTCGACGACCAGCAGGTTCGGCGCGTACGCGAACTTGCGCGGCTTGCCGGTCTCCGGGTCGATGCCCGGGCGCTCCGGATCGACCTCGGCACCTTCGGCGTTTTCCTTGAGATAGCGGTAAAAGCGGCGCCGGACGACCTCGGCGATCGACGCGACGTCGCCTTCTTCCGCGGCCTCGCGCAAGGCGAAACGCCGGTACTCGGACTTGCGCGGGATCCCGTCCTCGAACACCACGAGCGAGGCCACCACGTCACTGCCCTGGATATGGCTGATGTCGACGCATTCGATGCGCAGCGGCGCGGTTTCCAGCGCCAGGTAGTCCTGCAGTTCCGCCAGCGCGGCCGAACGCGCCGTGAGATCGCCGGCGCGGCGCAGCTTGTGCTGGGTGAACGCCTCGCCGGCGTTGCGCGTCACCGTCTCCGCGAGAGCGCGCTTGTCCCCGCGCTGCGGCACCCGGAGGCTCACCCTCGACCCGCGCAGCCCGGAAAGCCATTCGCCGAGCGCTTCGGCGTCGGCGGGCAGCTCGGGGACGAGGACCTCGCGCGGCACCGGCGATCCGAGGTCGGGGTCGTCCGCGCGTTCGGCCTCCTCACCGTAGAACTGCGTGAGGAAGTGGTCGACGAGATCCTTGACGTCCATCTCCTCGGCCTTGTCGATCACCCAGCCGCGCTGGCCGCGGACCCGGCCGCCGCGCACGTGGAAGACCTGGACGGCGGCTTCGAGTTCGTCGTGGGCGAAGGCGACGACGTCCGCGTCGGTGCCGTCGCCGAGCACGACCGCCTGCTTCTCCATCGCGCGCCGCAACGCGCCGAGGTCGTCGCGCAGCCGGGCCGCGCGCTCGAACTCCAGCTCCTCGGACGCGGCCGCCATTTCCTGTTCCAGGCGGCGGATCAGCGCGTCGGTGCGGCCGGCGAGGAAGTCGCAGAAGTCCTCGACGATGGCGCGGTGTTCGTCGGCGGAAACCTTGCCGACGCACGGAGCGGAGCACTTGCCGATGTAACCGAGCAGGCAGGGCCTGCCGATCTGGCCGTGCCGTTTGAAGACGCCCGCCGAGCAGGTGCGCGCCGGGAAGACCCGGAGCAGCAGGTCGAGCGTTTCGCGGATGGCCCAGGCGTGCGCGTACGGACCGAAGTACCGCACGCCCTTCTTGCGCGCGCCGCGGTAGACGTGCAGGCGCGGGAACTCCTCGTTCATCGTGACGGCGAGGACCGGATAGCTCTTGTCGTCGCGGTACCGGACGTTGAACCGCGGGTCGAACTCCTTGATCCAGTTGTACTCCAGCTGGAGCGCCTCGACCTCGGTGCTCACCACGGTCCATTCGACGCTCGCCGCCGTCGTCACCATCTGGCGCGTGCGCGGGTGCAAGCCGGTGAGATCCGCGAAGTACGAGTTCAGCCTGCTGCGGAGGCTTTTCGCCTTGCCGACGTAGATGACCCTCTTCGTGGCGTCACGGAATTTGTACACGCCAGGGGCGTCCGGGATGCTCCCCGGCGAGGGACGGTAGGTGGTCGGGTCAGCCACGCCGCCAAGCCTATGGGGCACCACCGACAGTCTTGCGAGCCCCCATGCTCTAGCCCTCGTTCGAGTGGCGCCTACCACGATGCGGTCCGTATTTCATTACGTATACCGACCTAAGTCGGGTCTTCAGCCGGATCCGACGTTCGTTGGTTCCTAGCGGGTGAACCGGGTGATTACTTTCCGTCCCAGTTCCACTTCACTCGGTTCTTCGTCAGATGACGCTCGAAAGGACTCCTGCACCGTGAGCCGTCTTCGTACGCTGGGCGCCGCCACCCTCGCCGCCGCAGCCCTCACCATGACCGCCGGCGCGGTCGCCTCCGCGGGCACCCCCACCGGTGTCCAGCCCAACATCGTGGGCGGCGGCACCGCCCCCACCGTGAGCTGGGGCGCCCAGGTCTACGTCAACACCCCGGGCCGTCAGTGGGACGGCTTCAACTGCTCCGGCAGCGTCATCGCCCAGCGCTGGGTGCTGACCGCCAAGCACTGCCTCGACTCCGACGGCAGCGGCATGCGGGTCCGCGTCGGCAGCAACCAGCTCCAGGGCGGGCGTGAGATCGCCGTCGACCGCAAGGTGTCCTCGCCGAACGGCGCCGACATCTCGCTGCTGCACCTGGCCTCCGACGCCGGTGTCACGCCGATCAGCCTGGCCGGCTCGAACCCGCCGGTCGGCAGCACCAACCAGCTCTACGGCTGGGGCCGCGAGACCCCGACCGGCCCGCCCGCCTCGGCGCTGAAGGTGGCCGACGTCCGCGTCACCGGCAGCTCGCGCGACGCCTACGGCGGCCCGGCCATCCAGAGCGTCGGCATCAACGGCTCGGCGTGGAAGGGCGACTCGGGCGGCCCCCAGGTCTACAACGGCGTCCAGGTCGGTGTCGCTTCGACCGTGCAGAACCAGAGCGGCTCGAACATCCGCGGCACCAACAACTACGGCAGCGTCGCTTCGGCCCGCTCCTGGATCCGCTCGACCACCGGGGTCTGACCTCCACCCCGGCCGGGGCCCCTGCCGCGACGTGACCCGTCACGGCAGGGGCCCTTTCACGTCGGAGTGTCGGTGGGATGTGGGACGCTCGCGGGCATGCGGATCGCGACCTGGAACGTGAACTCGATCGGGCCCCGGCTGCCGAGGGTGCTGGAGTGGCTCGGCTCGGTGCAGCCGGACGTGCTGTGCCTGCAGGAACTCAAGAGCGGCACCGACGCCTTCCCCTTCGACGCGGTGAAGGAACTCGGCTACGAGACGGCCGCGTACGGGATCGGGCGCTGGAACGGCGTCGCGATCTTGTCCCGCGTCGGGCTGGAAGACGTGACACGCGGGCTGACCGGCGAGCCCACCTTCGAGGACAAGACCGACGCGCGGGCCATCGGCGCCACCTGCGGCGGGCTGCGGCTGTGGTCGGTGTACGTGCCGAACGGGCGAGACCTGGAGAACCCGCACTACGGCTACAAACTCGCCTGGCTTTCGGCGCTGGAGGCGACCGTGCGGGAGGAGCAGGCGCGCGGGCTGCCGTTCGCGGTGCTGGGCGACTTCAACATCGCGCCGACCGACGCGGACGTATGGGACATCAGCGTGTTCGCCGAATCGACGCACGTGACCGAGCCGGAGCGAAAGGCGCTCGCCGCGCTGCGCGACCTCGGGCTCTCGGACGTGTTCCCGCGGCCGCTGAAGTACGACCACCCGTTCACGTACTGGGACTACCGGGCGGGGAACTTCCCGAACAACAAGGGAATGCGGATCGACCTCGTGTACGCCGACGCGACGGTGGCCGGCGCGGTGACGGATTCCTATGTGGACCGTGAGGCGCGGAAGGGCAAGGGTCCCTCGGACCACGCGCCGATCGTGGTGGATCTTTCGCTTTGAGCGGTGCCCAGGTCCGTGAAGGCCTCCTTCACTACCCTGAGAGTAGTGAAGGAGGCCTTCACGGCACTTGAGAGAGCGTGTCAGCCTTCCCAGGCCGCCTTGTGCAACTTCCGCAGCGCTCGCACCGCGGCCACCGCGCGTTCCCGGTCCACCGCCTGCACCGCCATGACCGAGTAGTACTCGTCGTCCGGCAGCTCCAGCCGCGCCCACGAGGCCCCGTCCGGGAAACTCACCGAGAGCACCTCGCTCCACGCGAACTTCTTGGTCATCAGCACGTTCCGGACCTCGATGCCGTCGGCGTCGGCCTTCACGCGCGCGGTCGCGAACAGCATCGTGCCCGCGGCGAGCAGGACCCCGATGCCGATCATCGCCGCCTGGTCGGACGGCTGGAAGATCACGCCGGTGTCCGAGCCGCGCAGCAGGACCGCGACGACCACGAACGTCGCCAGCATGATCACCGCCAGCACGGAGCACATCACCAGGGCACGGCGGGGCCGCACCACCACGACCTCGGACTCCGTCATCACATCCGCCTCGACACTCACACGAAACCCCGCTCGGTCCACGGCTGGCGCAGGTTCCGCAGCGCGTGCGCGGCGTCCAGCGCGGCGACCGTCGCTTCGTAGCCTTTGTCCTCGACGGAGCCGGGCAGCCCCGACCGGTCGAGGGCCTGCTGCTCGGTGTCGCAAGTGAGCACGCCGTTGCCGACCGGGGTGCTCTCGTCGAGCGCGACCCTGGTCAGACCCGCGGTGACCGCGTCGCAGACGTACTCGAAATGCGGCGTCCCGCCCCGGATGACCACGCCCAGCGCGACGACCGCGTCGTGCGTGCGGGCCAGCGCCTGCGCGGCGACGGGCAGTTCGACGGCGCCCGCGACGCGCACGACCGTCGGCTCTTCCTCCAGATCGGCCGCCTTGGCCGCCTCGAGGGCGCGTTCCAGCAGCGCGCTCGTGATCTTCGTGTGCCAGCGCGTGGCCACGATCCCGAGCCGGATGTTCTTACAGTCGGACAGGTCGAGTTCGACGTCCGGACGGCCTTCGCCGCTCACCGCGTGCCACCTCCGTTGCCCTGGTCGACCTCGGCGCCGACCTGGTCGAAATGCTCCAGCTGGGACAGGTCGTGCCCCATCCGGTCCCGTTTGGTCTTGAGGTAGCGCAGGTTCTCCGGGTTCGGCGAGATCGGCAGCGACACCCGCCCGCTGACCCGCAGGCCGTAGCCCTCCAGGCCGACGCGTTTGGCCGGGTTGTTCGTCAGCAGCCGCATCGAGCGGACACCGAGGTCGCACAGGATCTGCGCGCCGGTGCCGTAGTCCCGCGCGTCGGCGGGGACGCCGAGCTGCAGGTTCGCGTCGACGGTGTCCGCGCCCGCGTCCTGCAGCTGGTAGGCCTGCAGTTTGTGCAGCAGCCCGATGCCGCGGCCCTCGTGGCCGCGGATGTAGAGCACGACGCCGCGCCCTTCCTTGGCGACCGCCTCCAGGGCGGCCTCCAGCTGCGGGCCGCAGTCGCAGCGCAGCGAGCCGAACACGTCACCGGTCAGGCACTCGGAGTGCACGCGGACCAGGATGTCCTCGCCGTCGCCGATCTCGCCGTAGACGAACGCGATGTGCTCGATCCCGTCGAGCAGGCTGTCGTAGCCGACCGCCCGGAAGGTGCCCGCATTCAGCGGGATCCGCGCCTCGGCGACCCGCTCGACCTGCTTCTCGGTGCGCCGCCGGTACGCGATCAGGTCGGCGATGGTGATCATCTTGAGGTCGTGGTCCGCGGCGAAGACCTCGAGTTCGTCGCGGCGGGCCATGTCGCCCTCGTCCTTCTGCGAAACGATCTCGCAGAGCACGCCGGACGGCGAGAGCCCGGCGAGCCGGGCCAGGTCGACGGCGGCCTCTGTATGCCCCGGGCGCCGCAGGACGCCGCCCTGCTTGGCGCGCAGCGGGACCACGTGGCCGGGCCGCCGGAAGTCCGACGCCTTCGACGCCGGGTCCGCGAGCAGCCGGACGGTGTGCGACCGGTCGGCCGCGGAGATACCGGTGGTGATGCCCTCGGCGGCGTCGACCGTGACGCTGTACGCGGTGCCGCGCTGGTCCTGGTTCGTGTGGTACATCGGCGGCAGATCGAGCCGGTCCGCCTCGGGCTCGGTCAGCGCCACGCAGACGTATCCCGAGGTGTAGCGCACCATGAAGGCCATCAGTTCCGGCGTGGCCTTCTCCGCCGCGAAGATCAGGTCACCCTCGTTCTCGCGGTCCTCGTCGTCCACCACGACGACCGGACGGCCCGCCTTGATGTCGGCGATGGCCGCCTCGATGGCATCGGCGTTCACGGCCACCCCGCCTCCACAGGGGGTCAGATCCGCCGACCCCGGAATCGCACTCGTCTCGCTCACGCCCGCTCCTCCGTACCGCCATTGTCCCCCTGCGCGCGCAGGTGCGGCATGGCCAGCTTCTCGACGTATTTGGCGACCACGTCGACCTCGAGGTTCACCAGGTCACCCGGGGTGTTCCGGCCGAGGGTGGTCAGTTCGAGGGTGGTCGGGATCAGGGCGACGGAGAACTCCTCGTCGGTCACCGAAGCGACCGTGAGAGAGACGCCGTCGACCGCGATCGACCCCTTCTCGACGACGTACCGGGACAGCTTCTTCGGCAACGCGAACGTGGTGAGCCCCACCTCGTCGCGTTTGAGGAAGACGCCGGTGCCGTCGACGTGGCCCTGCATGATGTGCCCGCCGAGCCTGCCGCCCGCCGGTGTCGCGCGTTCGAGGTTCACGACGTCGCCGACGTGCACCTTCGCGAGGCTTGAGCGCTGCAGGGTCTCGTGCACGACATCGACGGTAAACTCACCGCCCGCCACCGCGACCACGGTGAGGCACACGCCACTCACCGCGATGGAATCGCCGTGCCCGGCGTCGCTGGTCACCAGCGGCCCCCGCACGGTCAGTCTCGCGGCGTTCGGGATCTGCTCGACCGCGGTGACCTCGCCGAGTTCCTCGACAATGCCGGTGAACACTCCTGCTGCCCTCCTCCTGGGTCGCACCGTCGCTGGAAACGGTGCTTCCCTCATCCAACACCCACCGGGACCGATTCCTTCTCCTGACCCGACGGCGGATCACGAGGCGGGATCAGCCGCGGACGCGGGCCGCCTGCTCGCGCAGCGCCGCGACGGCCTTACCAGGGTCTTCGGCGCCGTAGACGGCGGAACCGGCGACGAAGCAGTCCACACCGGCCTCGGCGGCCTGCTCGATGGTGTCGGCGTTGATCCCGCCGTCGATCTCCACGACGAGCTTGAGGTGGCCGGTGTCGACCAGGCGCCGCGCGGTGCGGACCTTGTCGAGGACGCCTTCGATGAACGACTGCCCGCCGAAACCGGGCTCGACCGACATCACCAGCAGCGTGTCGTAGTGCTTGAGGGTCTCGAGGTGGTCCTCGATCGGCGTGTTCGGCTTGATCGACAGGCCGGCCTTCGCCCCGGCGGCGCGCAGGTTCTTCGCCAGCGCGATCGGGTCGTGCGCGGCCTCGACGTGCACGGTGACGTTGTAGGCGCCCGCCTCGGCGTACCCGATGGCCCACTTGTCGGGGTTCTCGATCATCAGGTGGCAGTCGATCGGCACGTCGGTGGCCTTGAGCAGCGACTTCACCACGGGGAGCCCGAGGGTCAGGTTCGGCACGAAATGCGCGTCCATGACGTCGACGTGGACCCAGTCCGCGCGAGTGTCCCCCTCGCCCGCGACGGCGCGGATCTCGTCGCCGAGCCGGGCGAAGTCCGCGGAGAGGATGCTGGGTGCGATCAAAGGTCGGTGAGCCACGCGCCCGAGTGTAGGAGGGCGCCGCTAACGCCCGCTAACCGGCTGTGACCGGCGACCCGGTCTGGAGTATGACGCGAAATGGCACCGCAGTGGGAGGTGCGCGCACGCGCCGCCGAATAGCGTTCCGGTCATGGTCAACCCACTCAAGCCCTTGGTCCGGATCGGCAGTTACCGCAGTCTGCCGTTCGGCTTCCTCGGTATGGCGATCACCGCGATCCCGTTCCCGATCGCGCTCATCCCCGCCGTCCTCATCCCGGGCGACGTGCGGTTGAAGCTCGTCTACGGCGTGCTCGCCATGGGCGTGCTGGTCGCGCTGGCCGGTCTGCCCGGCCCGATGCGGCGGGTCGGCATCTGGTTCGCCAACCAGATGCTGGGCACGCGGATCGCGCAGCCCCCGCCGAACACGAAGGTCGCCTGGGCGGAGCGACGACGCTCGGCCGCCTGGCTGCTCGTGCACACCGGGCTCGGCTGGGTGCTGTTCGGCCTCGGCTGCTTCCTGTTCCTGGGGTTCGTCCTGACCCTGGTGTGGGCGGGCGGTGGCGGCAGCCCCATCGCGATCTTCGGTGAACAGGTGACGATCGAACCCGGCATCGCCGGGGCGTGGACACTGCCCATCGGGTTGTTCACGCTCGTGGTGATCGCGTACGTCCTCGCCGGTTTCACCAAGCTGTTCCAGTACAGCGCGGTCGCCCTGCTGGGCCCGTCGGCCGCCGAACGCGTCGCCGCGGCCGAAATCCGGGCGAACCACTTCGAGCAGCGCAACCGGCTGGCCCGCGAACTGCACGACTCCATCGGCCACACCTTGACGACGTCGACCATCCAGGCCGCCGCGGCCGCCGAACTGGTCGACTCCGAACCGCAACTGGTGCGCCGGGCGCTGGGCACCATCGAGGAGTCGTCGAGGGCGGCGCTCGAAGACCTCGACCACGTACTGGGCCTGCTGCGGGAAGACCGGTCCTCCCGGGAACCCGAACGAAGGCTGATCGAGGTGGGCACGCTGGCCGAACGGGCCCGCGCGGGCGGCGCGGTGATCGACTACGAGCTGACCGGGCCCGCGGCGGAACTTCCCGCGACCCTGTCCAGGGAGGCGTACCGGATCGTCCAAGAAGGACTGACGAACGCGTTGCGGCACGCCCATCCCGGCCCGGTGACCGTGCGGGTCGCGGTGCTCGCCGACGCGTTGCGGATCGAGATCGTGAACCCGCTCGTGGCGCACGCGACCGCTTCCGGCCGCGGCGGCAACGGGCTGCCGGGGCTCACCGAACGCGTCGAAGCGCTGCGCGGCGAGCTCGTCGCGGGTCCCGCCGTCGACGGGGAACCGCTGTGGCGGCTGGTGACCACGATCCCGCTACGGTCGCGCTCATGACCCTGCGTGTCCTGATCGTCGACGACGAACCCTTGCTTCGTGCGGGATTGCGTTCACTGCTGGACAACCAGCCCGATCTGACCGTGGTCGGGGAGGCCGGTGACGGCGGCGAAGTGGTCGATCTGGTGCGGCGGACGCGTCCCGACGTGGTCCTGATGGACGTGCGCATGCCCGGGGTGGACGGGATCGAGGCGACCCGGCGGGTGCTGGCCGGAATCGCCGACCCGCCGAAGGTCCTCGTGATCACGACGTTCGACAACGACGACTACGTCTACGACGCGCTGCTGGCCGGGGCGAGCGGATTCCTGCTGAAGCGGGCGCGCAAGGAGGAGTTCGCGCACGCCATCCGGACCATCGCCGCCGGGGAGACGCTGCTGTTCCCCGACGCCATCCGGCGAATGGTCACCGCGCGCCCGGCGCCGTCCGGCCTCGCTCCGTGGCCTTCCTCGCTGACGAAACGGGAGACCGAGGTACTGCGGCTCATCGCCACCGGGATGTCCAATGTGGACATAGCGGCCGAGCTGGTGATCAGCCTGGAAACCGTCAAGACCCATGTGGGCAACATCTTCGGGAAGCTGGGGGCGGCCAACCGCAGCCAGGCGGTGGTGTTCGCCTACGAGACCGGCGTGGTCGCACCCGGGCACAGTCTGCGCTGAACCTCTCTCGGTGCGCGGCCCCACGCCCGGCCATGTCGCGAAAGCCACTTTCGCGACGTCAGATGTCCCGAAAGTGGCTTTCGCGACACGCGCCGACCGACGGTGGGCGGTCCGATGGGGCCAACTGGGGCAAACCCCAGTACGACGCGGGGGTTTACCCCATGGCTACCGCGCCCGAGCCTCCCTAGCTTGGTATCCATGCGAAAATCCTTGCCAGGCAAGAAGATCATCGCCACCGGTTCCCTGGTCGCGCTGCTCGCCGCGACGACGGCCGCCCCGGCGCTCGCCGTGGGCGGCGGAGCCCGTCACGACGTCGACGAAGCGCTGAAAACACTGGTGCAGGACGGTGTCCCCGGCGCGCAGGCGACGGTGACGAACCCGTCCGGGCGGACGTGGTCGGAGCGCGAAGGCGTCGGCGACGTCGAGACCGGGGCACCGTTCCCGCACGGTTCGAAGTTCCGGGCGGCCAGCGTCACCAAGACCTTCGTCGCCGTCGTGATCCTGCAGCTGGTCGCCGAGGGGAAGGTGCGGCTGGACACGCCGATCGAGCGGTACCTGCCGGGGCTCGTCGGCGGGAACGGCAACGACGGCACGAAGATCACCGTGCGCCAGCTGCTTCAGCACACCAGCGGGCTCTACGACTACGTCCGGGACCTCGACCTCGAAGAGTGGCGCCATCGCGGCGCGGAGCCCGGGGAACTGGTGGCGATCGGCCTGGCACATCCGCCGGCGTTCGCCCCCGGGGCGGGCTGGGCGTACTCCAACACCAACTACATCATCGCCGGGATGCTCATCGAGAAACTCACCGGCCGCTCCGTCGCCGACGAGATCCGGAGCAGGATCAGCGAACCGCTGGGCCTGCGCGGAACCTCCCTGCCGCAGCGCGGGAACGAAGAGCTGCCCCGTCCGCACGCCAGGGGTTACGCGCCCGGGCCCGTCGATTACACCGAATTCGATCCGTCGGCCGCCGGCGCCTCCGGCGGGCTCGTTTCGACCGGTGAAGACCTGACCCGCTTCTACGGCGCGCTCGTCGACGGCCACCTCTTGCCGCGCGCGCAACTGGCGGAGATGCAGCGGACCGTTCCGAGGCCCGGCGGCGTTCCGGGCTCGGAGTACGGCCTCGGCATCGGCTCCGTCCCGCTGTCGTGCGGTGGCAGGTTCTGGGGGCACGGAGGGAACATCGTCGGCTACGCGAACCTGTCGGGCGCCGTCCCGCACGGCAGGCGGGTGAACGTCGTGGTGAACCAGAACCCGTTGCCGGACAAGGCGTCGAAAGACCTCGCCAAGGCGCTGGACACCGGATTCTGCGCCCGCTAGACCGGCGGCAGCAGGTCCAGCACGGAGGTCCACGAGGCCTCCGGGCTGAGCCTCGCGGTGATGACCCCGGCGGAGGCGAGCGTGTCGAGATGGCGCTGCCACGCCGGATGGTGGATCCGCGTGTCCTGGATCTGGTAGCCCAGCACGATCGTGATGCCCGGGGCGCCGAGTACGTCGCCGAGCAGGGTCAGCGCCTGGTTGTCGGCGATACCCAGCGCCAGCTTCGCCACGGAGTTGGCGGACGCGGGCGCGAACAGGAACACCTCGGGGTCCGGATGCGGGCGGGGCTCGCCCGGCAGCCGGGAGGTATCGCGGACCGGCAGCCGCGTGCATTTCTCCAGGTCGGCGAGCCCGCCGGTCTCCTGGAGCCAGCGGGCCGCGGTGGGGGTCAGCGTGATCGCGAGCTCCCAGCCAAGGTCCGCGGCGGGTTTCGCGAGCTGCGCGGCGAACCGGGTGTCCAGTCCGCCGCACGAGCTCGCGACCAGGCCGAGGACCCTGCTCACCCGGCGGAGTCCGGCTTCCGCAGGATGGCGCAGAACATCGCGTCCGTGCCGTGGCGGTGCGGCCACAACTGGACGTACGGGCCATCGCCGAGCTGCGGGACACCCGGGAAGAACTCCCGCGCGTCGACGATCTGGGCGCCGGCGCGGCGCGCGGTCTCCCCCACGACGCCTTCGGTCTCGGCCAGATGCGGCGAGCAGACGACGTAGGTGACGATGCCGCCGGGCCGGACCAGGTCCAGCGCCGCGGTGATCAGCTGGCCCTGCAGTTTCGTCAGATCCGAGATGTCGCTGGGCTGACGGCGCCAGCGCGCCTCGGGGCGGCGCCGGAGCGAGCCGAGACCGCTGCACGGCGCGTCGACCAGGACGCGGTCGTAACCCGGTTCGAGGCCGGTCTCGCGGCCGTCGGCGACGTGCACGGTCACCGGCAGGTCCTGGACGGCCTTCTCGATCAGCTTCGCCCGGTGCGGCGCCTTCTCGACGGCGTCGACGGTCGCGCCGGCGGCCACCGCCAGCGCGCCGAGCAGCGCCGCCTTGCCACCCGGGCCGGCGCACAGGTCCAGCCACCGCACGTCGGATCCGGAGCCGGAGAGCGGCACCCTGGTGACGGCGACGGCGCACAGCTGGCTGCCCTCGTCCTGCACCGCGGCCAGCTTTTCCTTGATCGGCTCGATGTCGCCGGGGTCGCCGGAGCCCGCGGGCATCCGGACACCGTAGGGCGAGTACGGCGCGACGTCGCCGCCGGTGATGGCGGCCAGCTCCTCGGCGCTGATCTCGCCGGGCCGGGCGACCAGGTGGACGTCGGGGCGGTCGTCGTCGGCCTCCAGGGCCGCCTTCAGCTCCGCTCCCTTGTCCCCCAAGGCTTCCGCGAACGACCGCGCGACCCAGCGCGGATGCGCCGTCCGCAGGGCGTAGGCCCCGATCGGGTCGACGGCCTCGTCGGGGGCCAGCTCGTTCAGCCAGGTCTCTTCGTCCTTTTCGGACACAGAGCGCAGGACTGCGTTCACGAAACCCGCGATCCACGAACCGACTTCGGCGCGGACGAGGTCCACAGTGGACCCGACGGCGGCGTGCTGGGGGATGCGGGTGCGCAGCAGCTGGTACGCGCCGAGCCGCAGCCCGTCCAGCACAATGGCGTCCACCTTGGCCAGCGGCCGGTCGAGGCAGGCCTCGATGACGGCGTCCAGCATGCCGACCGCGCGGCAGGTGCCGTAGGTCAGTTCGGTGGCCAGCGCCGCGTCGCGGCCGGAGATCCGGCGGGTGCGCAGCAGCTGCGGCAGCACCAGGTTCGCGTACGCGTCGTCCTCCCGGACCGCGCGCAGGACGTCGAAGGCGACCTGACGAGCCGGGTCGATCTGCGGCGGGCGGCTCGGCCCCTCTTTACGCTGGCCAGGACGGCCGCGATCCGGCCTCGACGGCCGGCGTTCCCTACGCTCGTTCACTGCAGGCGCTCTCCTTGTTCGATCCTCGTACCGCGCGCCCAGTCGGTGGCCGCCATCCGCTTCTTCCCCTGCGCCTGCACCTCGCCCAGCCGCACCGGCTTCGACGCCGTGCCGACCAGGACCCGCTTGCGCTCCACGACCAGTTCGCCGGGCGGGGGCCCCGGCTCGTCGACGACCGTCACCGGGCCGAGCTTCAGCCGCTCGCCCCGGAACTCCGCCCACGCGCCCGGTTCCGGCGTGACCGCGCGGATCTGCCGGTCGACGGCGGCGGCCGGGTCGGCGAACGAGACCCGCGCGTCCTCGACGGTCACCTTGGGGGCGTAGGTCATCCCGTCGCCGGTCTGCTCGACCGCGCGCAGCGTTCCGTCGGCGATTCCGTCCATCGTGGACACGAGCAGCTTCGCCCCGGACTCCGCCAGCCTGCCGAGCAGTTCCCCGGCGGTGTCGGTGGCGGTGATCTGCTCGGTGACCACACCGAAGACCGGTCCCGCGTCGAGTTCCTTGACGATGCGGAAGGTCGAGGCGCCGGTGATCTCGTCCCCGGCGCGGATCGCGGCCTGGACCGGCGCGGCGCCACGCCACGCGGGCAGCAGCGAGAAGTGCAGGTTGACCCAGCCGTGCGCCGGGATGTCCAGCGCGGCCTGTGGCAGCAACGCCCCGTACGCGACCACCGGGCAGGCGTCGGGCGCGATCTCCGCGAGCCGGGCGAGGAACGCGGGGTCGCTCGCCTTCGGCGGGGTCAGCACCTCGATCCCGTGCTCGTCGGCCAGCGCGCCGATCGGCGATCGGACCACCCGGCGGCCGCGGCCGGCCTGGGCGTCCGGGCGGGTCACGACGGCGACGACCTCGTGCTGCTCGGACGCCAGGAGCGCGCGCAGAGACGGGACGGCGGGTTCGGGGGTGCCGGCGAAGACGAGGCGCATCAACGCACCTCCGCCGGGGGGACGGGTACCTCTGACTGGGCGAACATCGCTCTGCAGTCTATGTCGCGCGCTGACGGAAACATTCCGCAGGGCGCGGCACCACTGTCACCTCACGCGGGCGCGGAGGGCGCCCTGCAAAATGCTGCCGTGGCCTTCGGCCGAAAGAGGGCGCGCGACGGTGAAGCCTCCCGGGCGCGCTGACGCGCTCCCGGGAGACATCCTGCCGGTCACCCTGAGATCGGTCCTTATCGGCCCGGCCAGGGCAGCACGACGGCCGCCGAGCCACCACCCCGCCGGGTCGGTTCGGCCGCGGCGAGCCACCGGCCGTCACGCAGCCGCTCGACGCCGGTCGCCGCCCCGATCTCCGCGGGCGTCGTCGAGAAGCCCTGTCCCTTGGCCTTCAGCGCCTTGAGCACTTCGGTCTGGTCCAGGAACGCCTGCTCGACCTGCGCGGCCGCCGAGTTCCGCTGTGAGGCGCGCGGTTCGGCGATCGCGTCGACGAGCTTCAGGCCGCGGTCGATACGGCCGGTGAGGATCTGCAGCACCGTGGTGATGATCGACGCGCCACCGGGCGAGCCGACGGCGAGGAACGGCTTGCCGTGGTCGAGCACGATGGTCGGCGCCATCGACGAACGCGGCCGCTTGGCAGGGCCCGGCAAGTTCGGGTCGGGCACGCCCGGCGTCACCGGGGTGAAGGAGAAGTCGGTCAGTTCGTTGTTGAGCAGGAACCCGCGGCCCGGCACGACGATGCCGCTGCCGCCTTCCTGCTCGATGGTCAGCGTGTACGCGACCACGTTGCCCCACCGGTCGGCGACCGTGAGGTGCGTGGTGTTCTCGCCCTCGTACGGCGTCGGCGCCGGGTTCGTCCCCGCCACGCACGGCGTGGGCTCGCGCGGATCGGCGGGCGCGACCGGGCTCGTCCCGGCCTTCGCGGGGTCGATCAGGCACGCGCGGCTGTCGGCGAACTTCTGGCTGATCAGTTCCTTCGCCGGGACGTCGACGAAGGCCGGGTCGCCGATCCACCGGTTGCGGTCGGCGAAGGCGTACCGCGTCGACTCCAGGAAGTAGTGCAGGTAGTCGGCCTTCTCCAGCTTGGAGAGCTTCGTGTTCTCGAGGATGTTCAGCGCCTCGCCGACGGTCAGCCCACCGGACGACGGCGCGGGCATGCCGTAGACGTCGAGGCCGCGGTACTTCGTCTTGGTCGGCTTCCGCTCGACGACGCGGTACTTCGCGAGGTCGGCCGCTGTCATGTCACCGGGACGCACCTTCAGCGTCGACGCGGGGTCCACCGGCGGCTTCCGGACGGTGTCGACGACGTCCGCGCCGATCGGGCCGCGGTAGAGCACGTCGGTGCCCTTCGCCGCGAGCTGCGCGTACGTGCCCGCGAGGTCCGGGTTCTTGAACGTCGAGCCGACCGCGGGCGGCGCGCCGCCGGGCAGGTACAGCGACCTGGTCGAGGGGAACGCCGAGAAGCGGGCGGCGTTGTTCGCGATCTGGGTGTTGAAGGTCTGGTCGACGGTGAAGCCCTTGCGGGCGAGCTCTTCGGCGGGCTTGACCGCCTTCGCCAGCGACCTGGTCCCCCATTTGCGGAGGGCTTCGTCCCAGGTGGCGGGTGTGCCGGGCACGCCGACGCTCAATCCGCTGGTCACCGCTTCGGGGAACGGGATCGCCTTGCCGTTCTCGACGAAGAGGTTCTCGTTCGCCGTCGACGGCGCGGTCTCGCGGCCGTCGAGGGTGTGCACCTTGCCGGTGCGCGCGTCGTAGTAGACGAAGAAGCCGCCCCCGCCGAACCCGGCGGAGAACGGGTCGGTGACGCCGAGCGCGGCGGCCGTCGCGACGGCGGCGTCGACGGCGTTGCCGCCCTCACGCAGGATCTTCGTGCCGATCGCGGTCGCGTCCGCGTCGATACTCGACACCGCTCCCAGGTAGCCGACGGCGGTCGGTGACTTGGGTGTCGGTGGCGCCGCGGCCGCGGTTCCCGGCGCGGCCGTGCCGACCAGTGCGGCGATCGCGGTGACTGCGGTGATCCGTCCCAGAGTGCTTCCGTGCGCGGCCATGGCGCGAGTCTGCCCCGCCTGTCCACCCCGGACAAGACCCGGCCGGCCCTGCGAACGTCGGTGGTGCGGCCCGGCCCCGATGAGAAGAATGCGGTCCATGAAGACACCCGGCAGGCGGTGGAGCGCGCTCCTCCCGCTGCTTATCGCCCTCCCCGTCCTCGCGGTCCCCGGCGTCGCGCAAGCCGAAGACGCGCGTGCCTGCTTCGACGAGTCGGCCGCGATCACTGTCGAGGAGAAGCGGCTCAGCGCGACCATGCCTTCGGGTGGGCCGGCGGTCGGTCCGGAACTCGTCCGGCTCGCCGGATTCGACAAGCTCGTCTCCGATTTCACGGCCCGCCTGTGCGCGACGAAGACCGCTTTGCGCGCCGGGAAGCTCGCCGAGACCGCCGGTGACGGGCTCTGGCGGACCGCGGTCGACCGCGCGCAGGGCCGCCGTCCCGATCTCGGCAGCATCGACAAGGCGGACGACCGCCCGCTCTACTGGGCGCGCTTGCAGATGAGCAAGGCGCTACGGCAGTGGTCGCCGCGCTTCCCGCTGTCCGCACCCGCCCGCGCGGAGCTGCTGAAGACGTTCGACTTCGGCGCCCGCGGACTCGACGACGCCCGTTTCCCGTCCGGCCAGAAGCTGCGACGCGTGCTGGTGAGCGGCTTCGACCCGTTCACGCTCAACGGCGCGGGGGTCCGCATCGCGAACCCGTCCGGCGCGGCCGCGCTGCATCTGGACGGCAAGGTGATCGAGACCCCGACCGGGCCGGCGCGGGTGCAGGCCGTCTCGTTCCCGGTGGTGTGGAGCTACTTCGACGCCGGCATCGTCGAAGCTGCCTACGGCCGGGCGTTCCAGGACCGCTTCCGCCGCCCGGAGCTGATCATGACGATCAGTCAGGGCCGTCCCGGCCGGTTCGACATCGAACGCTGGGCCGGTGCCTGGCGCGGCGGTTCGCCGGACAACCTCGACGAACCCGTCCGCGGCCCGGTCCCGCCCGCCGGCGGCTGGCCGCAGCCGGACGTCCAGTTCATCGAAACCACGCTGCCGTACGAAAAGATGCTCGCCGCGCCCGCCGGGGCGTACCAGGTGCTGTACAACCAGGCGTTCTGCGTCTGGCCGGACAGCGGCAACCCCGGCACGGGAACGGCGGTCTGCCGGACGGACGCGCCGAAGCCCGGCGAGATCGCCGCTTCCGGCGGGGGCGGCAACTATCTGTCGAACGAGTCGATGTTCAGGAGCAACCGGCTCCGGACGGGGCTCGGACTGACGGGTATCGCGGGCGGGCATCTGCACACGCCCGTCCTCGGCACGCCCGCCGACCCTTCGGCGCTGACCGACGCCGACTTCGAGGCGCGGCGGGCGGCGATCTCCTCGCAGATCGTCACCCTGCTCACCGCCGCCTTGGGTGACTCCTCCGCGAAGCCCGCTTCGCCCGCTCCGGGTGCTTCGGCCCGGGCCGACGTCCTCGCCACCCCCGGCACGACCCTCTGACCCCAGGCATTTCGTCCTCTGAATGCGCTCCTTGCACGCGCAACTACCGCATCCAGAGGACGAAATGCGGGGGTCAGATGAGCTCCAGGGGGTCCAGCTGGATCCGGATGGGTTCCGGGGCCTTGCGCGCGTCCCGGCGCGCGGCCGCGGCGTGGACGGCGGCGGCGAGCGCCTTCCCGTCCGGACGCGCGACGCGCACCAGTGCCCGTTCGCGTTCGGCGTTGCCGTCCTCGTCGACCTCGCCGAGCGGCACCGGGCCCAGCACCTCACCGGTCTCCGGGAGGGCGAGGTCGTCGAGCAGCCCGGCGACCGCGTCCGGCGTGCCCTCGATACTCGCCATCCGCATCGCGGGCGGGAACCCGAGTTCGCGCCGCTCGGCCAGTTCCAGGCTCGCGTGCCAGCCTGGATCCCAGCGCACCAGAGCCTGGACGACCGACAAGCCCGCTTCCGCGCCGACGAACACCCGGCCGCCCTCGGTCCCCGGCCGCACCAGGGCCGCGGCCGCCATCCAGCGGCGCAGGGTCTCCTCCCCCGCGCGCAGGTCCTGCCGTCCGAGCAGCGCCCAGCCGTCGAGCAGCAACGCCGCGCCGTAGCCGCCCTCCGCGACCGGCTCGGCTCCGGGCGTGCACACCACCAGCGCCGGTTTTCCGGGCACCGACGCCAAAACCTCCGTCGCGCCCGACGTGCGCACCGGGAAGCCGGAGAACGCCCGGCCCAGTTCCTCCGCGGTCCGCTTGGAGCCGACGACGACCGCCCGCAGCCGGACGGAACCGCAAGCGGCGCAATGGAAGTTCGTCTCGGGGACGCCGCACCAGCGGCACGCGGGCGGCCTCGGTGAGCCGTCGATCAGCCCGCCGGGCAAGGACAACGGGCCGGCGCAACGACGGCAATGCGCCGACGTCCGGCAGTTGCCACAAGCGAGGCCCGGGACGTAACCGCGACGCGGAACCTGGACCAGCACAGGGAATCCACCCGCCAGCGACTGCCGCGCAGCCTCGAACGCGACCGACGGGAGCCGCGCGGCCTTCGCCGCTTCGTCCCGGGCGACATCGAAGTCCTCGCCGACCGGCGTGACCCGCGGCGCGGCCGCCCGCAGTTCGGGCCGGGCCGCCACCAGAGGCTGCGCCCAGCCCGATTCCACCAGGAACTGCGCCTCGGCCGTCCGCGCGAACCCGGCGACGAGCATGGAGCCCTTCGCGGCGTGCGCGCGGTCCATCAGCACGTCGCGGACATGGGGGTACGGCGCGTGCTGGTCGAGGTGGACGTCGTCGCCGTCGTCCCACACCACGAACAGGCCGGGATCGGCGACCGGCGCGAACATCGCCGCGCGTGTGCCGACGACGACGCGCACCGCGCCGCGCAGCACCGCGAGCCACCGGCGATAGCGCTCGGCGGGCCCCAGCCCGGCGATCAGCGCGACCACGGAATCGGCGCCCAGCAAGGAAACACACGCGTCGTGGAGCCGCGTCAGGTCGCGATGGTCGGGAACGACCATGACGACACCCCGGCCGGCGGCGGCCGCGACGGCGGCGGCTTCGGCGAGGCGGCGAGGCCAGTCCTCGCCCGGCAGCGCCTGCCAGACGGCGTTGGCGGGACGCCGTTCCGCGACGGCCTCCAGGAACGCCGGACCGCTCTGGTACTTCTCCCAGGCGGTGGTTTCGGGCGGCTCCGGTGCCGGCGCGGGTTCGGCGGGCGGTTCGGCCTCGACCTTCGCGTGCCGGGACGGGATCGCGAGCCGCAGGACGTCGCTGAGCGTGCCGCCGTACCGGTCCGCGACGGACCGGCAGAGCGTGTGGAGCGCCGGAGGCAGCACCGGCTCGCTGGAGGTCACCCGGTCGATGTACGCGAGCTTCCCGGTGAACTCCGTGGTGTCGGCGCGTTCGACGAGGTACCCGTCGACGAGCTGGCCCGCGAACCGGACGCGGACCCGGCAGCCGGGTACGGCGGCTTCGTGCAGCTTCTCGGGGATCCGGTAGTCGAAGGTGCGGTCGAGGTGCGTGAGCGGGATGTCCACGACGATCCGCGCGACCGGGTTCTCGGGCGCGGGGTTCTGCGCGCCGCGACGGCTGGCCGTTTTCGCACGCGCCGGCTTGGCCTTCCGCGCCGGCTCGGCCTTCGGCTCCGGAAGGTCCCACAGCGGGGTCGGTTCGGGACTGCTGCTCACCCGGTGATCTCTACCAGACTCCGTCGCGCGTCTGGCCGCGTAGTGCCGTGAAGGCCTCCTTCCCCACCCTCAGGGTAGGCAAGGAGGCCTTCACGGACGGAGCGACGGATCAGGCGCCCGCGGCCGACTTCAGGTCCGCGGCCCGCGCCGTGCTCTCCCACGGGAGCTCCAGCTCGGGACGGCCGAAGTGGCCGTACGCGGCCGTCGGCGCGTAGATCGGGCGAAGCAGGTCGAGGTCGCGGATGATCGCGGCCGGACGCAGGTCGAAGACCTCCTGGATGGCGGCCTGGATCTTCGACGGGTCGACCGTCTCGGTGCCGAAGGTCTCGACGAAGAGGCCCACCGGGGCCGCCTTGCCGATCGCGTACGCGACCTGGACCTCGGCGCGCGAGGCGAGCCCGGCGGCGATGACGTTCTTCGCCACCCACCGCATCGCGTACGCGGCCGAACGGTCCACCTTGGACGGGTCCTTGCCGGAGAACGCGCCGCCACCGTGGCGGGCCATGCCGCCGTAGGTGTCGACGATGATCTTGCGGCCGGTCAGGCCGGCGTCGCCCATCGGGCCGCCGATGACGAAGCGGCCGGTCGGGTTGACCAGCAGCCGCACGTTGGAGGTGTCGAGACCGAGGTCGGCGATCTCCGGGGCGACCACGTGCTCGCGGACGTCGACGCCGAGCATCTGCTCGAGGTCGATACCGTCGGCGTGCTGGGTGGACACGACCACCGTGTCGAGCCGCACCGGCTGGTCGCCGGCGTACTCGATGGTGACCTGGGTCTTGCCGTCCGGGCGCAGGTACGGCAGCACGCCGTCCTTGCGGACCCTGGTCAGCCGCTGCGAGAGCCGGTGCGCCAGCGCGATCGGCAGCGGCATCAGCTCGGGGGTGTCCGAGCAGGCGTAGCCGAACATCAGGCCCTGGTCGCCCGCGCCCTGACGGTTGATCTCGTCCTCGTCGGACTCGACGCGGGACTCGTACGCCGTGTCGACACCCTGCGCGATGTCCGGCGACTGGGAGCCGATCGCGACGTTGACGCCGCAGGAGTTGCCGTCGAAACCCTTGGCCGAAGAGTCGTAGCCGATCTTCAGGATCACGTCGCGGACGATGGTCGGGATGTCCGCGTAGGCCTCGGTGGTCACCTCGCCGGCGACGTGCACCTGCCCGGTGGTGATGAGGGTTTCGACCGCGACCCGGCTGCGCGGGTCCTTCGCCAGCAGACCGTCCAGGATCGAGTCGCTGATGGCATCACAAATTTTGTCGGGATGACCTTCGGTCACCGATTCCGACGTGAACAGTCTGCTCGTGGACGCGCTCACGGTGGCCGTCACTCCCTCACCTAGACGTCTGATGCCCAGTAAGTTAGGCACCCCTCAGCTTGCAATCAAGCCTACTGACTATCGCTTGGGGGACTCTCGACGCTTCATCAAGGTCACAACAGCATCCCACAATGTGGACGCGAGTTCCGCCTTGGCGCCGAGCGGGATCGGGATTTCGGTGCCGTCGGCCCCGAGCAGCCAGCCCGAGTTGTCCTCGGTCCCGAAGGCCTTCCCCTCGCCGACTGCGTTCACCACCAGCAGGTCCGCGCCCTTGCGCTTCAGTTTGACCCTGGCGTGATCGAGGACGCCACCCTTGTCGTCCCCGGTTTCGGCGGCGAATCCGACGACCACCTGGCCGTTCGTCCGGTTTCGCACCAGTTCGGCCAGGATGTCCGCGTTGCGCGCGAGCTCGACCACGGGATCCGGCGCGTCGTCGGACTTCTTGATCTTGTGGTCGGCCCGGTTCGACGGCCGGAAATCGGCGACGGCGGCGGCCATCACCACGACGTCGGCGGTGGCGGCCTCGGCGTGCATCGCCTGGCGCAGTTCCTCGGCGGTCGACACGTGGACGACCTTCGCGCCCGCGGGCTCCGGCAGCGCGATGGTGTGCGCGGCGACCAGCGTGACCTCGGCGCCGCGCTGGGCGGCGACGCGGGCCAGCGCGTAGCCCTGTTTGCCCGACGAACGGTTGCCCAGATACCGGACGGGGTCCAGCGGTTCACGGGTGCCGCCCGCCGAGATGGCCACGCGCACGCCTTCGAGATCGCGCGGGAGTGCGTTCGGCACGGCGAGCAGGAGCCGGGCGAGGTCGACGATCTCGGCGGGGTCGGCGAGCCGCCCCTTGCCGGTGTCCTTGCCGGTCAGCCTGCCGGCGGCGGGTTCGGCGACGACCAGACCGCGCGAGCGCAGCAGCGCCACGTTGTCGCGGGTGGCCGGGTGCTCCCACATCTCGGTGTGCATCGCCGGGAAGAAGGCGACCGGGCACCGGGCGGTGAGCAGGGTGTTGGTCAGCAGGTCGTCCGCGATGCCGTGGGCGGCCTTGGCGAGCAGGTTCGCCGTGGCGGGCACGACGATCACCAGATCGGCTTCCTTGCCGACGCGGACGTGCTGGACCTCGGGCACCTCGGTGAACACGCCGGTGTGCACCGGGTTCCCGGACAGTGCCTCGAAGGTGGCCGCGCCGACGAAGTTCAGCGCGGCTTCGGTGGGGACCACGCGGACGTCGTGACCGGTTTCGGTCAGCCCGCGCAGGACCTCACAGGCCTTGTAGGCGGCGATCCCGCCACCCACGCCCAGTACGACGCGGGGCTTATTCACCCTCGGTGTGCTCGAGCAGGCCGCCGTGGATCTCGCGCAGGGCGATGGACAGCGGCTTCTCACGCGGGCCCGGCTCGACCAGCGGGCCGACGTACTCCAGCAGGCCCTCGCCCAGCTGGGCGTAGTAGTCGTTGATCTGACGAGCGCGCTTGGCCGAGTAGATCACCAGCGCGTACTTCGAGCTGACCTTCTCGAGGAGGTCGTCGATGGGCGGGTTGGTGATGCCTTCGAGCTCTTCGTGCAGCGTGGCCTGAGTCGTCACTCGTGGTGCTCCGAATCTTCGGGTTACTTGTCGCCGGTTATCAAGTTTAGCAACTGCTCAGCGGCCTCTCGCACGTCGGCGTTGACGACGCGCTCGTCGAACTCCCCGGCGGCGGCGAGTTCGCGTTCGGCCTCGGCCAGCCTGGCCTTCACCGCGGCTTCGTTCTCGGTACCGCGGCCGGTCAGCCTGCCGACCAGTTCTTCCCACGACGGCGGCATCAGCATCACCAGCCGGGCCTCCGGCATCGCCCTGCGGACCTGCCGCGCGCCCTGGAGTTCGATCTCCAGTATCGCGTTGCGGCCTTCGGCGAGCACCCGCTCGACGGGCCCGCGCGGGGTGCCGTAGCAGTTGCCCGCGAACTCGGCGTGTTCGAGCAGTTCGCCGCCGGCGACCATACGGTCGAACTCGGCCCGGTCGATGAAGTGGTAGTGCTCGCCGTCCACCTCACCCGGCCTCGGCTTCCTGGTGGTCACCGAGACGCTGAAATAGATCTCCGGATCCAGCTTGCGCAGCTCCTTGGCCACGCTCGACTTCCCGACCCCCGAAGGCCCTGAGACGACCGTGAGCCGGTGCCGGGATTCGACTCCCGCCACCGGCTCACCGCCGCGGTCAGCGCCCGGGTTCACCGGGTGGTCCTGACCGATGCCGCTCACTCGCCGCTGAATTCGGCCAGCAGCGCCTTGCGCTGCCGGTCGCCGAGGCCGCGAAGACGACGGCTGGGTGCGATCTCCAGTCGTTCCATGGTCTGCTGGGCACGGACCTTGCCGACGCCCGGAAGAGCCTCGAGCAGAGCCGAGACCTTCATCTTGCCGAGGACTTCGTTCTCCTCGGCCTGCTTCAACACGTCGACCAGAGTGGTACCGCCCCGCTTCAGCCGCTCCTTCAGCTCAGCACGGATGCGGCGGGCGGCGGCGGCCTTCTCCAGCGCCGCAGCGCGCTGTTCCTCTGTCAGCTGGGGAAGTGCCACGTTTTCCTCCGGTAGTTCTCAAATCTGGGTGGGTGTGGCGACGGTACCCACCCGTTACCTCGGCCCACAATGCGGGGGTGGCTGGTCATGACGGATTCCCGGGCCTGCTATTGGCCGTTTTCCAGGGGACCGAGGGAATCCCGGGTCCGCCGAACGGCCGCACGCAACGCTTCGGGGTCCGGCCCGTGCCTGAGGACGTCACGGGACGACGCGGGCAGCACACCCGGCAGTCCCGGCCCGAAAAGGGCCCGCAAATCGGCCGGAGTGGCCCCCTGGGCCCCGAAACCGGGCGCCAGGATCGGACCGTTCAGCTTGCTCAGATCGAGCTCCCCCGGCGCGATGGTGGCGCCGACGACGACGCCGATGTCACCCAAGGGGCCGACGCCCGCGTTGTACGCGGCCGCCGTGTCGACGATGTCCTGCGCGACGGTCTTTCCGTTGGGCAGCAAGGCGTTCTGCAATCCCTGCGCCTCCGGGTTCGAAGTGCGCGCCAGGACGATCAGGCCCTTGCCCTGCGCCTGCGCGACGTCGATCGCGGGCGCCAGCGAACCGAACCCGAGGTACGGCGACACGGTGATGGCGTCCGCCTCGAGTTCCGCCCCGGCGGGCAGGAACGCCGCCGTGTACGCCGCCATCGTCGAGCCGATGTCGCCGCGTTTGACGTCCAGCAGGACGAGCGCTCCCGCCTCCTTGCACACCTTCATCGTCTTGGCCAGAACGGCGACCCCAGGAGGCCCGTAGGCCTCGAAAAAGGCCGACTGGGGCTTGATCACCGCGACCTCGGGCGCGAGCGTCTCAGCGGCCGTGAGGGCGAACTTCTCCAAACCGCCCGCGTCCGCCGGGAGACCCCACGCCTGGAGCAGCCCGGGATGGGGGTCGATGCCGGCGCAGAGCGGTCCCTTCTCCGCGACCGCCTGCGCCAGCCTCGCCCCGAACCGCTCGCTCATGCCTTGGCCTTCAGCGCCGCCTGCAGGCTCTGCAGCGACCGCACGCCGATGTCGCCCTTGATGACGGCCTCTATCCCGTGCACGGCCGCCGCCGCGCCCTGCACCGTGGTGATGCAAGGAATGTCGCGCGACACCGCGGCGGTGCGGATCTCGTAGCCGTCGATCCGCGGACCGCTGTTGCCATAAGGCGTGTTGATCACCATCTGCACCTCGCCGCTGAGGATGACGTCCACGACGTTCTGTTCGCCTTCAGCGGAACCTTCGTAGTGCTTGCGCACGACGGTGCAGGCGATCCCGTTGCGCCGCAACACTTCCGCGGTGCCGGACGTGGCGAGGATCTCGAATCCGAGGTCCGCCAGCCGCTTCACCGGGAACACCAGCGAACGCTTGTCGCGGTTGGCGACGGAGACGAACACCTTGCCCGACGTCGGCAGCGAACCGTAGGCGCCGGCCTGCGACTTGGCGAACGCCTTGCCGAAGGAGACGTCCACGCCCATGACCTCGCCGGTGGACTTCATCTCCGGGCCGAGCAGCGAATCGACGCCGTGGCCCTCGGGCGTGCGGAAGCGGTGGAACGGCAGGACCGCCTCCTTGACCGCGACCGGCGAATCGGCGGGCATATGGCCGCCGTCACCCTCGGCGGGCAGGACGCCGGACTCGCGCAGATCCTTGATCGACGAGCCGGTCATGATCAGCGCGGCGGCCTTGGCCAGCGGCACCGCGGTCGCCTTCGACACGAACGGCACCGTCCGCGACGCGCGCGGGTTGGCCTCAAGGACGTAGAGGACGTCGTCCTTGAGCGCGTACTGCACGTTCAGGAGCCCGCGGACGCCGACGCCGCGCGCGATGGCCTCGGTCGAGCGGCGCACCGTCTCGATGTCGGTCCGGCCCAGCGTGATCGGCGGCAGCGCGCACGAGGAGTCGCCGGAGTGGATCCCGGCCTCCTCGATGTGCTCCATGACGCCGCCGAGGAAGAGCTCGTCGCCGTCGAACAGCGCGTCGACGTCGATCTCGATGGCGTCGTCGAGGAACCGGTCCACCAGCACCGGGTGCTCGGGGGTGACCTCGGTGGCGCGGTGGATGTAGCCGGCGAGGGATTCCTCGTCGTAGACGATCTCCATGCCGCGTCCGCCGAGCACGTAGGACGGCCGCACGAGGACCGGGTAGCCGATCTGGTCGGCGATCCGCTTCGCGCCCTCGAACGAGGTCGCCGTGCCGTACTTCGGCGCGGGCAGCCCGGCGTCGGTGAGGACCTCGCCGAACGCGCCGCGGTCCTCGGCGAGGTGGATCGCGTCCGGGGAGGTGCCGATCACGGGGACACCGGCGTCGGCGAGGCGCTTCGCGAGCGAGAGCGGGGTCTGGCCGCCCAGCTGCACGATGACCCCGGCGACGGTGCCCGACTCCTGCTCGGCGTTGACCACTTCGAGGACGTCCTCGAACGACAGCGGCTCGAAGTAGAGCCGGTCCGAGGTGTCGTAGTCGGTGGAGACGGTCTCGGGGTTGCAGTTGACCATGACGGCCTCGAAACCGGCCTCGCGCAGGGCGATCGCGGCGTGCACGCACGAGTAGTCGAACTCGATGCCCTGCCCGATGCGGTTCGGCCCGGAGCCGAGGATCAGCACCTTCGGCTTGTCGGTCTGCGCGGTGATCTCCGACTGCGCCGCGGGGTCGGTCTCGTAGGCCGAGTAGTGGTACGGCGTCTTGGCCGCGAACTCGGCCGCGCAGGTGTCGACGGTCTTGTACACCGGCCGCACGCCGAGACGGCGGCGCAGCGCGCGGACGCCGTCCTCTCCGGCCAGTTCCGGCCGCAGCGAAGCGATCTGGCGGTCGGAGAGGCCGATCCGCTTGGCGCGCCGCAGCAGCGGCTCGTCGAGGACCTGGGCGTCGCGGACCTCGGCGCCGACCTCGCCGATGAGGGCGATCTGGTCGATGAACCAGGGGTCGATCCCCGACGCCTCGTGCACCTGCTGGACGGTGGCGCCGAACCGCAGCGCACGCTCGACCTCGTAGAGGCGCCCGTCGTGCGGCGTACGCAGGGCCTCCAGCACGGACTCCAGCGTCGCGCCTTCGGGATCGGGCCGGGTCCAGAAGCCGGTGGCCTTGGTGTCGATGGACCGCAGCGCCTTGCCGAGCGCCTCGGGGAAGCTGCGGCCGAACGACATCGCCTCGCCGACGCTCTTCATCGTCGTGGTGAGCGTCGGGTCCGCGCCGGGGAACTTCTCGAAGGCGAACCGCGGCACCTTCACCACGACGTAGTCCAGCGTCGGCTCGAAGGCCGCCGGGGTCTCGCCGGTGATGTCGTTGCGGATCTCGTCGAGGGTGTAGCCGATGGCGAGCTTCGCGGCGATCTTGGCGATCGGGAACCCGGTCGCCTTCGACGCCAGCGCGCTGGAGCGGGACACGCGCGGGTTCATCTCGATGACGACCATGCGGCCGTCCTCGGGGTTGATCGCGAACTGGATGTTGCAGCCGCCGGTGTCGACGCCGACCTCGCGCAGCACGGCGATGCCGACGTCGCGCATGTGCTGGTACTCGCGGTCGGTCAGGGTCATCGCGGGCGCGACGGTGACCGAGTCGCCGGTGTGCACGCCCATCGCGTCGATGTTCTCGATCGAGCAGACGACCACCACGTTGTCGTGCCGGTCGCGCATGAGCTCGAGCTCGAACTCCTTCCAGCCGAGGACGCTTTCCTCGATGAGCACCTCGGTGACCGGCGACTCGGTGAGCCCGGTGGAGGCGAGGCGCTCCAGTTCCTCGTCGGTGTGCGCCATGCCCGAGCCGAGCCCGCCCATGGTGAACGACGGCCGGATGACCACCGGGAGGCCGACCTCGGCGACGGTCGCGCGGACCTCGTCCATGTCGTGGCAGACCCGCGAACGCGGCACCTCGCCGCCGATCGTGCGGACGATGTCCTTGAACTTCTGCCGGTCCTCGCCGCGCTGGATGGCCTCGACGTCGGCGCCGATCAGCTCGACGCCGTACTTCTCGAGCACGCCACGCTCGTGCAGGGCGACCGCGCAGTTCAGCGCCGTCTGCCCGCCCAGCGTCGCGAGGATCGCGTCGGGGCGCTCCTCGGCGATGACCTTCTCGACGAATTCCGGCGTCACCGGCTCGATGTAGGTGGCGTCGGCGAACTCGGGATCGGTCATGATGGTCGCCGGGTTCGAGTTCACCAGCGAGACGCGCAGTCCCTCTTCGCGGAGTACGCGGCAGGCCTGGGTGCCGGAGTAGTCGAACTCCGCCGCCTGGCCGATCACGATCGGCCCGGAGCCGATCACCAGCACGTGCTGGATGTCTGTCCTCTTCGGCATTACTTGGCCTTCTCCGTGTTGATCATGGCGCGCGGTCGACGAACGCGTAGCCGGGCCGTGAGTTCTTGAATTCCGTTGCGGTCCGCGCCGAAGGCGGCCCGCCTCCACGTTCGCGAGGCCTTCGGCCAGTGCGCGCCGTCGTGGCCGCTCACCTGGTCAGCCATTTCCCCGCCCCGCGCTCTTGCCCATCAAGCCGACGAACTCATCGAACAGGGGGGCCGCGTCGTGCGGGCCTGCGGCGGCCTCGGGGTGGTACTGCACCGAGAACGCGGGGACGTCGAACGCGCGCACACCTTCGACGGTGTCGTCGTTCGGGCAGTAGTGCGAGATCTGCGCGGCGCCGAACGGCGTCTCGAACCGCTGACCGGGCTCGCCTTCGAGGGCGAAACCGTGGTTCTGCGCGGTGATCGCGACGCGTTTGGTGGCCACGTCGATCACCGGGATGTTGATCCCGCGGTGGCCGTAGCGCATCTTGTAGGTGCCCAGTCCCAGCGCGCGGCCGAGGATCTGGTTGCCGAAGCAGATGCCGAACAGCGGGATCTCCCGCTGCAGCACCGCTTTCGTCAGCTCCGTGGCGTGCGCGGTGGTCGCCGGGTCGCCGGGTCCGTTGGACAGGAACACGCCGTCCGCCTCGACGGCGAGCAGTTCGTCCACAGTGGACGACGAGGGCAGGACGTGCACCTCGATGCCGCGCGCGGCCATCATGCGCGGGGTGTTGGACTTGATGCCCAGGTCCAGCGCGGCCACGCGGAACTTCCGCTCGCCCCGCGCCTCGACGACGTACGCCTGCTTCGTGGTGACCTCGCCGGCGAGGTCGGCGCCCTTCATCTGCGGGCTCGCCTGCACCTGCGCGAGCATCTCCTCGTCGGTGCCCAGCGCGTCGCCCGAGAAGACGCCGGACCGCATGGCGCCCTGCTCGCGCAGGTGCCGGGTCAGCGTGCGGGTGTCCACCTCGGAGATCCCGACGACGCCCTGACGCTCCAGTTCCTCGTCCAGCGTGCGCTTGGAGCGCCAGTTGGACGGGGTGCGCGCGGGGTCGCGGACGACGTAGCCCGAGACCCAGATCCGCGAGGACTCGTCGTCCTCGTCGTTCCAGCCGGTGTTGCCGATCTGCGGCGCGGTCTGGACCACGATCTGCCGGTGGTAGGAGGGGTCGGTCAGCGTCTCCTGGTAGCCGGTCATCCCGGTGCAGAACACCGCCTCACCCAGGCTGCGGCCGCGAGCGCCGTACGCGGAGCCGCGGAACACGCGGCCGTCTTCGAGGACCAGCGCGGCGGGGGTCCTGGTGCTGTTCGCGGTGCTCATCAGGCACCTCCCTTGATGTCGTTGCGGGTGTCTTGCAAAGCTTCGATCCACTGTGGATAGTCGTCGACGTCGTCGCCGCGGAATCCGGTGTCCAGTTCGACGTCGCCCGCCAGCCAGGTGACGACGAGCAGCGCGTCGATGCCCATCACCTTCCCGGCCATCCCCTTGTCCTTGCGGACGCCGGTGACGGACGCGCGCGGGATCCAGAAGTCCGGTGCGCCGCCGCGTTCGATGGCGATCCCGGCTTCGTGGAGGCGCCAAACCGCACCGGTGCGCAGGCCGGCGCCGCGGGTGACCACGCGCTCCTGCCAGTGCCCCGCCGTGGTGGTGCTGATGTAGACGCCGGTCGATTCGAGCGACGCCTCACCGGGCTCCGCGGGGATCTCCGGGAACGGCGGCACCTGCACGCTCTGCGCGCGGGACTTGCGGCGCCAGCCGCGCCACATCAGGAAGACGCAGAACAGGAAGAAGGCGAAGACCGCCAGGGTCAGCAGAAGCCGGTCGCTCATGATGCGATCTTCCCTTCCCGTGCGGTGATCCGCCCGCGCAGCAACGTCGCCGTCACCACGCCGGGGAGCCGCATTCCTTCGTACGGGGTGTTCGCCGCGATACTCGCGAACTCGGCCCCGCGCACGGTCCATTCGGTGTCCGGGTCCACCAGCGTCAGGTTCGCCGGTTCACCGACCTCGATCGGACGGCCGTGGTCGGACAGGTTGCCGATCTCGGCGGGCCGCTCACTCATCACCCGCGCGACGCCCCGCCAGTCCAGCAGGCCGGTGCGGACCATGGTCTCGACCACGATCGACAGCGCGGTCTGCAGGCCGAGCATGCCCGGCCGGGCCGAGCTCCACTCGCAGTCCTTGTCCTGGACCGCGTGCGGCGCGTGGTCCGTGGCGACGCAGTCGATGACGCCTTCGGCGAGCGCGGCGCGCAGCTTTTCGGCGTCGGACTCCGTGCGCAGCGGCGGGTTGACCTTGTTGACCGGGTCGTAGGTCGCGAGCCGCTCGTCGGTCAGCAGCAGGTGGTGCGGGGTGACCTCGGCCGAGACCTTGGTGCCGCGGTCCTTGGCCCATTTGAGGATGTCCGCGGTACCCGAGGTCGAAACATGGCAGACGTGCAGCCGCGCGTTCGCGTGCTCGGCGAGCAGGCAGTCACGGGCGACGATCGACTCCTCCGCCGAGGCGGGCCACCCGGTGTAACCCAGCCGTGCGGCCTGCTCGCCCTCGTGCGCCTGCGCGCCGACGGTCAGCCGCGGCTCCTCGGCGTGCTGGGCGATGACCACGCCGAGCGCCGTCGAGTACTCCAGCGCGCGGCGCATGAGCAGCGGGTCCGCGACGCAGAGGCCGTCGTCGGAGAACACCTTCACCCGGGCTTCGGATTTCGCCATGGTGCCCAGTTCGGCGAGCTTCTCGCCCTTGAGCCCCACGGTGACCGCGCCGACGGGGTGCACGTCGACCAGCCCGGCCTCCTGGCCGCGCCGCCACACGTGGTCGACGATCACCGCGTTGTCGGCCACCGGGTCGGTGTTGGCCATGGCGAACACCGCGGTGTAGCCGCCGAGCGCGGCCGCGGCCGAACCGGTGGCGATGGTCTCGGTGTCCTCGCGCCCCGGTTCGCGCAGGTGGGTGTGCAGGTCGACGAAACCGGGGAGCAGCACCTGGCCGCCCGCGTCGATCACTTCGGCTTCTTCCGGCGCGTCGAGCGAACCGATGTCGGCGATGACCCCGTCCTCGACGAGCACGTCGACCGGATCGCCCTCGCCGTAGGGTCGGGCGCCCTTGATCAGGACGGTGGTCATGCAGCGGCTCCTTCACTGGCGAGCAAGTGGTAAAGGACCGCCATGCGCACGTGGACGCCGTTGCGGACCTGTTCGGTGATGGCCGAGGCCGGGGAGTCGGCGACCGCCGAGGCGATCTCCATCCCGCGCAGCATCGGGCCGGGGTGCAGGACGACGGCGTGCTCGGGCAAGAGCTTCATCCGCCGTTCGTTGAGGCCGTACGCGATCGAGTACTCGCGGGCGCTGGGGAAAAAGCCCCCGTGCATCCGCTCCGCCTGGACCCGCAGCATCATGACCGCGTCGAGTGCGGGCAGTTCGGCGTCGAGTTCGTGCGACACGGTGACCGGCAGGCTCTCCACCCCCGCCGGCAGCAGCGTCGGCGGCGCGACGAGCACCACCTCCGCGCCCAGCGAGGAGAGCAGGTGGATGTTCGACCGCGCGACCCGGCTGTGCAGAACGTCGCCGACGATCCCGATGCGGCGGCCCTCGAAGGAACCGAGGCGCTCCCGCAGCGTGGCCGCGTCGAGAAGCGCCTGCGTCGGATGCTCGTGGGTGCCGTCCCCGGCGTTGACGACCGCCGTCCCCGCTTCGGCGAGCCAGCCCGAAAGCCGCTGCGCCGCACCGGAGGCGGGGTGCCGGATGATCACGCAGTCGGCACCGGCCGCGGCCAGCGTCAGCGCGGTGTCCCGCAGCGATTCGCCCTTGTTGACCGAGGAACTGGACGCGGAGACGTTGATCACGTCCGCGCTCATCCACTTCCCCGCGATCTCGAACGAGACGCGCGTGCGGGTCGAGTTCTCGTAGAACAGCGTGATGACGGTGCGGCCGCGCAACGTCGGCAGTTTGCGGACCTCGCGGCCCAGCAAGGTGTGCTTGAGCTCTTCCGCGGTGTCCAGCACGGCTGTCGCGAGCGCCGGGTCGAGCCCGTCGGTGGCGAGCAGGTGCTTCACGATCGATCTCCTTCTGGTTGCGCGCGAAGCAGAACCGAGTCCCGTCCGTCCACTTCGGACAGCAGGACCTCGATCCCCTCGGCGCGCGAGGTGGGCACGTTCTTGCCCACGTAGTCGGCGCGGATCGGCAGTTCGCGGTGGCCGCGGTCGACCAGCACGGCCAGCTGGACCGCGCGTGGGCGGCCGTGGTCGCGCAGGGCGTCGAGGGCGGCGCGGATGGTGCGGCCGGAGAACAGCACGTCGTCGACCAGGATCACCACCGCGTCGTCGATACCGGTCGGCGGCAGCTGCGAATGTTCGAGCGCGCGGGGCGGGCGGCGGCGGAGATCATCACGGTAGAGCGTGATGTCCAGCGCGCCAGTGGGCGGACGGATGCCGGAGAACTCGGCGATCTTGTCCGCGAGCCGCAGGGCGAGCGGGGTCCCCCGGGTGGGGATGCCCAGCAACACGGGCGGAGTCGAGCCACCGGCACCGAGAGCGGTCTTCTCGATGACCTGGTGGGCCATTCGGGCGATCGTGCGCGCGACATCGCCGGACGAGAGCAGCTCGCGCTCTCCCGCCGGTTCCGCCGCGCCACGCGGGCGTGACGACAAGGCGGACCTCCTTCCCCGCCTCTCTGGACGGGTCCTTAAAGGACGTCGACTTCCTGCTTGGCGAGGAAATCGAACCGACACTAGCAGGAGCGGACGCTCATTCTTACGAGTGGCGCGCCCCAGGTGACGAAGGCCTCTCGAAAGCACCCGCTTGACCTGGTGACAACTATGCGTAACCATTACTCTGAGTATTCGACTCTAGGAGTCCCCTGGATCGGTCACCTCGACCGGTTGGGGGTGAGGAAACGGAGAACCACCAGATGGGCGATTACGCCAAGGCGCTCGGGGCCAAGCTCCGCGGGATCCGCCAGCAGCAGGGCCTGTCCCTGCACGGGGTCGAGCAGAAGTCCGGAGGCCGCTGGAAGGCCGTCGTCGTCGGTTCGTACGAGCGCGGGGACCGCGCCGTCACCGTGCAGAAGCTCGCCGAGCTCGCCGATTTCTACGGCGTCCCGGTGGTCGAGCTGCTGCCGGAGGGCCGGGTGCCGTCGGGTGCCGAGCCCGCCACGAAGATCGTCATCAACCTGGAGCGCCTGCAGCAGCTCCCGGCGGAGAAGGTCGGGCCGCTCGCCCGCTACGCGGCCACCATCCAGAGCCAGCGCGGTGACTACAACGGCAAGGTGCTCTCGATCCGCACCGAGGACCTCCGTTCGCTGGCGATCATCTACGACATGACCCCCGGCGAGCTCACCGAGCAGCTGATCGACTGGGGTGTGCTGCCGCCCGAGGCTCGACCGTCCAAAGAGGACTAGAGATGGCGTCGTTTTCGGTCCGGGGGGACCGGAAACGCCAACCGGCACCACCGAGCACGAGAACGGGCCGTGCCCTCGGCAGAGGACACGGCCCGTTGTAGTACGTCTTCTTACAGCACCGCGCGGAGCCTGTCGGCGATCGTGCCGATCCGGCCGAGCACGCCGTTCACGAAGCGCGGCGAGTCGTCGGTCGACAGCTCCTTCGCCAGCCCGACGGCCTCGTCGATGGCGACCGGGTCCGGCACGTCTTCGGCCCACAGCAGCTCGTAGACGCCGACGCGGAGCACCGCCAGGTCCACCGGCGGCATCCGGTCCAGCGTCCAGCCCTGAGCGTGCTCGGAGAGCAGCTCGTCGATCTGGGTCTTGCGGCCGGTGACGCCCTCGACCAGCGAGATCGTGTAGTCCGCGATCGGGTCGACCTCGACCGAACCGACCCGGTCCGCCAGCAGCGTCACCGCGTCGGCACCGCGCTGGGCGGCCTCGTACATCATCTCGACGGCCCGCTTACGAGCCTGGCGGCGGCTGATCGGCCCGCCGCGGTTCGGGGACTTGCCGGATTTGCCTGAGCCTGCCATCAGCTGGAGACGCGGCCCAGGTAGCGGCCGTCACGGGTGTCGACCTTGATCTTCTCGCCGGTGGTGAGGAACAGCGGCACCTGGATCTCGGCGCCGGTCTCCAGGGTGGCGGGCTTGGTGCCACCGGTGGAGCGGTCGCCCTGCAGGCCGGGGTCGGTGTGCTGGACGACGAGCTCGACCGAGGTCGGCAGCTCGATGTACAGCGGGACACCCTCGTGCACCGCGACCTGGACCTCGGTGTTCTCGAGGAGGTAGTTCGCGTTGTCGCCGACGGTCTCGTTCAGCACGGTGATCTGGTCGTAGGTCTCCGCGTCCATGAACACGAAGTCCTGACCCTCCTTGTACAGGTAGGTCATGTTGCGGCGGTCGACGGTGGCCGTATCGACCTTCGTGCCCGCGTTGAAGGTCTTGTCGACGACCTTGCCGGTCAGCACGTGCTTGAGCGTCGTGCGGACGAACGCGCCGCCCTTGCCCGGCTTGACGTGCTGGAACGCGGTGACGGTCCAGAGCTGGCCGTCGAGGTTGAGGACGAGCCCGTTCTTCAGGTCGTTGGTGGTGGCCACGAGTGTGCAGTCTCCTGTGTCGATCTTCCGGGCCGCCGTCAGACGACCACGAGTTCCTTGGTGCTCAGCGTGAGGAGTTCGGGCGTACCTTCCCGCACGACCAGCGTGTCCTCGATGCGCACGCCTCCGCGTCCGGGCAGATACACACCAGGCTCGACGGTGACGGCCATACCGGCGGACAGTGTACCGACGCCGGTCGCGGCCAGGCTGGGCGCCTCGTGCACCTGCAGCCCGACGCCGTGGCCGAGACCGTGGCCGAACTCCTCGCCGCGCCCCGCGCCGACGATCACGCCGCGGGCCGCCTTGTCCACTTCGGACACCTCGGCGCCGGGGAGGACGGCGTCACAGCCCGCCGCCTGCGCGCGCTGGACCAGCTCGTAGACCTCCTCCTGCCACGCCGCGGGCTTGCCGAGGACGAACGTGCGGGTCATGTCGGAGTGGTAGCCGTCGACCGTGGCACCGAAGTCGATCTTGACGAAATCGCCGGTCGCGAGCACGGCCGGGGTGGGCCGGTGGTGCGGGATCGCGGAGTTGGCGCCCGCCGCGACGATCGTGTCGAACGAAGGACCGGTCGAACCGTGGCCGAGCATGCGGTTCTCGAGGTCGCGGGCGACGTCCAGCTCGGTGCGGCCCGGCCGGAGCCCGCCGGCGGACACCAGGTCCTCCAGCGCCCGGTCGGCCGCCGCGCACGCCTGGCGCAGCGCCTCGATCTCCTGCTCGTCCTTGACCAGCCGCAGCTGCTCGACGAGCCCTGGCGTCCGGACCAGCTCGACGCGGTCGAAGCGGACCTTGAGGTCTTCGTGCTGCTCGACGCTGACGTGCTGGCTCTCGAACCCGGTCTTGCCGAGCTTCTTCTCGGCCGCCAGGTCGGCGAGCTTCGCCGCGCTCGCGCGGTCCAGCACTCGTTCGAGGTCGGGCACCTCCGTCGCCGACTGGACCGTGTAGCGGCCGTCGGTGCAGAAGATCGTCTTGTCGTCGCCGTCCCCGTGGACCAGGAGAGCGGCGTTGGACCCGGTGAAGCCGGTCAGGTACCTGATGTTGAGCAGGTCCGTGACCAGCAGCGCGTCCACCCCGGAGTCGGCCAGCAGGGAACGCAGCGCCGCGCGGCGGCGAGAGAAGTATTCACGCACGTGATGGAGTTTAGGGGGTGGGCCGCCGGTGGCACGCTTTTCGGCGCCGCCCAAGTCCGTGAAGGCCCCCTTCATGTACCTAGGCGCAAGCAAGGTGGCCTTCATGTACTTGGGCGATCGCCTCCGGACGTGACGATCATCGAGTCCGTGAAGGCCTCCTTGAGGGACCCAGAGTCCCTCAAGGAGGCCTTCACGGACCTTCCACCGGCTGTCAGGGCCGCGGAGGGGCGTGACAGTCGCTACTGGCGAGTTAAACTCCCCCAATGGCACCGTGGCTGACTCGTGGACTCGTGATGGCGCTGCTGCACGGCGCGGCCGTCACCGTGCTGGCCAAGTACGAGGTCTTCAACCCCACCGACAAGACCCTCGTCACCGCCCTCACCCTCGCCGTCCTGGTCGGCGCGGCCGCGGGCTGGGGTGCCGTGGACGCCTGGCAGGGCAAACCCGAACGCGGCAAGAACTGGTTCATCGCGGCGCTGATCGCCGGCCCGGTCTCCGGCGTGCTGTACGTGATCGGCCGCGCGGTGTTCGTCGACCAGACCGGCGCCTCGGAACTCGGCGGCGCGCTCACCGGCGGCGCCGCCTTCTCGGCCCTGCTGGTGCTCATCCCGGCCGGGCTCGGCCTGTTCGTCGGCGGCCGCATCACCAAGGCCGATCAGCCCGCGAGCGAGAAACCTGCCGGGAAGCCGTCCCAAGCCTGATCGGCGATCGTCTCGACGGCCGAGTCGTTCAGCACCGCCGCCCTGCCGTCCGGCAGCGCGAAGAGCTTGCCGTCGAGCACCACGCCGAACCCTCGGCCGGGCGCGTGCACCATCCTCGCCCCGGCGCTCAACCGCGCCGCCAGCGGGAAGTCGCCGACGACCTTGAGCCGCTCGTTCAGCATCTCGCCCGCGAGCGCCGCCGCCACCGAGCGCCGGTCGACCCGCACCAGGGTGCCGCCGGCCACCAGGTCGATGGTCCGCTGCGGCGACGGCATCGCGACACCTTCGAACGAGGTCCGGATCCGGGCGTCGCTCTCGCACGCCCGCGAACCGCGGACGTCCAGGCCGAAATGCTTGAGGTCGGTCGGCGCCGCCGCGCCGCCGATGACCGTGGCCCGGACGACGTCGAACGGGACCCGGTCACAGACGTCGCCCGAGGAGAGCGGCGCGTGCCCGTCGGGCCGCCTGACCAGGCCCGGGCCTTCCTTCCACACGCCCGGGATGAGCGCCGGCCGGTACGGCTGCGCGGAGAAATCCCTGGTCCAGAACGTGAGGGTGGTGCCCTTTTCGGTCTCGTGCGCGATCACGAAGGCGTCGAGCGAACCGACCCACATCAGGTCGGTGCTGAACGCGTCGACCAGCGAACGGGGGCGCGGCGAGGTCGTGCCGGGCTTGGCGACGAAGCCCTGCTCCCCCAGCGTTTCCACGCCACGGGTGAACGCCGCGTCCCTGGCCCGGAGCAGGAACTGCCCGGCGCCGTTCCATCCGGCGCCCTTCGCGGTGGTGTCGGTGAAGAGCACGTAGAACCAGCCGTCGAGGTACACCGCCGAGGGCTGGCCCGCGCCGTAGACGTTGTCGCGGTGCACGTCGTGCGACGGCCCGATGATCGGCTTCCCGCCCGCCGCCCGCGTCCAGGTGAGGCCGTCGTGGCTGGTCGCGAGGCCGATCGAGTTGCCGAGCGCGTGGTCGCCCGCCGCGCCGGTGTAATACATGTAGTAGGTCGAGCCGACCTTGATCACCGACGGATCGCAGGTGTGCATACCGTCGAAACCGCCGGGCGCGCCCGAGAACACCGCCGCGGGCCCACCACCGGACGGGCCGGTGAACGGACCGTCGAGCGAGGGCGACTGCGCGTAGAGGACGTCGTCACCGGGCGGCTGGGCGCTGCCGTACTGGCTGCACCACCACATCTTGAGTTCGCCGCCGTCCCGCATCACGGTCGGGCTGTAGTTGTAGACCGCGTCCTGATCGCCCGCGGCCACCACGCCGCCGCTGGCCCGGGGATCGCTCGTCACGAGCTCGACGTCCATCGGGCGCGGCTTTTCCTTGGGCGCCTGCTGGGCCCCGCCGATCCCGCCGCCCTTGCCGTCGGCCTGGGACTGCACCGTGCCGTCGCTGCACGCCGCGAGGACCGCGCCGGCCGCGAGAAGGGCCACGACGGCACGGGCGGGTCGCCGACCCCCACGAAAAAGGCGCATGATGGCCGAGTGTAGCGAGGCTTAATCCGGTCGAGTGACCTCAGTACCCGGGAGAGCGACCAGTTCCACCTCGAAGCCGTCGGCGTTTTCGAGGTAGGCGGCGTAGTGATGGTCACCGCCCGCATACGGATACTTGTCCGCGAACATCGGCGACCAGCCGTGTTCGAGCGCCTTCGCGGCCAGTTCGTCCACCCGATCGCGTGACTCGACGTGCAAGGCGAGATGGTTCAGGCCCGGCGCGGTGCGCTCGTGCTTTTCCCCGCTGAGCGCGGGAGAACGCTCGACGACGAGATACGTCGCGCCGTGTTTCCAGCTGACCCCGGCGGGCCAGCGCTGGAACTCCCGCCAGCCGAGCTCGCCGAGCAGCCAGCCCCAGCTCTCCTCCGCGCGCCCGAGATCGGGCACCCACAGCTCGATGTGGTGCGCGCGGCCATGACCCGAAGGCAGCGCGACGAAGACCCGGTGCGGCCCGCTGCCGTAGTGGTCACCACCACCGACGTCGAGAAAACCCAAGCGTCGCACCAGGTTCTGACTGGACACATTGGACTCGCCGACCAGCGCCCACACCGACGACAGGCCGAGGCCGACGAGCCCGTGCTCCAGCAGGGCCTTCGCGGCCTCGGTCGCCAGGCCCTGCCCGCCGTGCGCGCGCGAAAGGTAATAGCCGATCTCCGGCACGTCGCCGGGCAGCTCCTGCGACGGCCGCAGATGCGCGAGGCCGATCACCTCGCCATCACGTTCGATCGCCCAGTGCCCCATACCCGCCGGGCCGTCGTAGGACAACCTGCGGCCGACCATTTCGCGGACCCGGTCCGGCTCGGTGAGCGGCACCGCGAAATGCGCGCTAATCGCCGGGTCGGCGAAGAGCTTGACGATCGCGTCGGTGTCCGCCTCCGTCAGCGCGCGCAACCGCAGCCTCGCGGTGTCGAGCGTGGGCGGGTTGTTCATGCCGCGTTCGCGGCCATCCAGCGCAGGGCCAGCGGGTACCCGTCGACCCCGAGCCCGGCGATCACGGCGGTGGCGACATCCGACAGCACGCTGTGGTGCCGGAACTGCTCACGCTTGTGCACGTTGGAGATGTGCAGCTCGATCAGCGGCGCCTTGAGCTGGGCGGCGGCGTCGCGGACCGCGATCGAGTAGTGCGTCCAGGCGGCGGCGTTGAGCACCACCGGCCACCCCGCGTCGGCGGCCTCGTGCAGCCAGCCGACCATCTCGCCCTCGTGGTCGGTCTGCCGGACCTCGACGTCGATCTCCAATTCCTTGCCGGTCTCGACGCAGGTGGAGACGAGGTCCGCGTGCGTGGCCGAACCGTAGATACCGGGCTCGCGCAGGCCGAGCCTGCCGAGGTTCGGGCCGTTGAGGACGAGCACCTTCACAGCAGCACGCTCCCGCCGGGCTTGGGGGCTTCACCGGCCACCACCGAGTACGCGGCGGCGAGCAGCGACGGGTCCGGGCCTTCCAGCCTGCCGGGTTTCGCCAGTCCGTCGAGGACGACGAAGCGCAGCACGCCCGAGCGGGTCTTTTTGTCGCCCTTCATCGTCTCCAGCAATTGCGGGAGCGCGTCCGGGTCGTAAGTGGTCGGCAGGCCCAGCAGCTTGAGCACCTTCGAGTGCCGCTCGGCGGTGGCGTCGTCGAGACGACCGGCCAGCCGCGCGAGTTCGGCGGCGAACACCAGGCCGACGCTGACCGCCGCGCCGTGGCGCCACCGGTACCGCTCGCGGCGCTCGATGGCGTGGGCGAGCGTGTGGCCGTAGTTGAGGATCTCGCGCAGATCCGACTCGCGCAGATCCGCGGCGACGACGTCGGCCTTGACCTGGATCGAGCGGCGGACCAGCTCGCCGAGGACCTCGCCGGTGGTGTCCAGCGCCGCGGCGGGGTCCTGCTCGACGAGTTCGACGATCCGCGGGTCGGCGATGAACCCGGCCTTGACCACCTCGGCCATTCCGGCGACGAGTTCGTTGGGGGGCAACGTTTCCAGCGTCGCGAGGTCGACGAGGACCGCGCTCGGCTCGTGGAAGACGCCGACCAGGTTCTTGCCCGCCTCGGTGTTGATGCCGGTCTTGCCACCGAGGGAGGCGTCGACCATGCCCAGCAGCGTGGTGGGCACGTTGACCAGCCGGACGCCGCGCATCCAGGTGGCGGCGACGAACCCGGCCAGGTCGGTCACGGCGCCGCCGCCGAGCCCGACGACCACGCCCTGGCGGTCGAGGCCGATGCGGCCGAGGACCTCCCAGCAGAAGCTGGCGACGGTGAGCGCCTTGCCGTCCTCGGCGTCGGGGATCTCGACCCGGTGGGCGTCGATCCCGGCTTCGGCCAGTTCGTCGCGGATGGCCTCGGCGGTGGTCGTCAGCGTCGGCGGGTGGATCAGCGCGACCTTGGAGGCGTCGGCGAGCTGCTCGGTGAGCTCGCCCAGCAGGCCGCGGCCGATGACGACGTCGTAGGGCTTGGCGGTGTTGACGGTGATGCGGACCGGCTCGGTCATCGTTCCCCTCACTTCGGCGGAAGCCGCTTGGCCCTCGCGACCTCGCAGGTGATCTTGCCCTTGACCGGGGTGTCCCCCGGGATCTCTTCGGTCACCTTCTGGCCGGGCGTCATCCGGTTCTTCGCGAAAAGCGCCTCACCGGAGGGCTTGCCGTCGGCGTCCTTGATCGCGATGGTGACGGCGTACCGCGCGTCTTCCGCGGTGCTGTTGGTGACCTCGATGGTGATCTTCGGGGTGTAGCTGTTGCTGTCGCACTTGGTGACCTTGACGTCGGCCGCGACGTCCGCTTCCGGTGCGGCCGACGCGGGCGCGCCGGTGGTGGCCGCTCCGGTCTGGACGACGTCGGCTCCCGCGGGCTGCTTCTCCTCGCCGCACGCGGTCAGGGTCAGGGCCATGACGGCGAGCAGTACGCCGGCGGTGGTGCGTTTCATGCTCGGTCCTTGCTGATCTCGTGCAGCCCGATGAGGGCGGCCTCGACGACCTCGTCGGCGGTCAGGCGGTCGGTCTCGATCTCGAACGTGGCGACCTCGCGGTACACCGGCAGGCGCGCGTCGAGGAGCGCCTTGTACGTGGCGCGGGGGTTCACCCCGGCCAGCAGCGGGCGCGCGGTCGAGAGCCCGGCGCGCTGGACGCCCGCGGCCATCCCGACGTTCAGGAAGATCACGGTGTGCCCGGCCAGCCGTTCCCGGGTGCCCGGCGTGATCGGCGCTCCCCCGCCCAGCGAGAGGACGCCTTCGTGCTCGGCGAGCGCCTTCGCGACCATCTCCTCCTCCAGCGCGCGGAAGGCGGGCTCGCCCTCCTCGGCGAAGATGTCGGTGATGGGCTTGCCCGCGCTCGCGACGATGTCGTCGTCGCTGTCGCGGAACGCGAGACCGAGCCGGGCGGCGAGCGCCGGGCCGACCGTGCTCTTGCCCGAGCCCGGCGGCCCGATGATCACCGCGCGAGGAGTCACCAGCGCTCCTCGAGCGCCTTCAGGTAGGCCTCGGCGTTGCGCTTGCCCTCGGCCAGCGAGTCGCCGCCGAACTTCTCCAGCGCGGCGTCCGCGAGTACCAGCGCGACCACCGACTCCAGCACGACCCCGGCCCTGGGCACCGCGCAGACGTCGGAACGCTGGTGGATGGCGACCGCGGGTTCACCGGTGGTGACATCCACAGTGGACAGTGCCTTGGGGACGGTCGAGATCGGCTTCATGGCGACGCGCACGCGCAGCGGCTCGCCGTTGGTGATGCCGCCTTCGAGGCCGCCCGCGCGGTTGGATCGGCGGGTCACCCCGACCGGCCCGGTGCCGCGGTCGATCTCGTCGTGTGCCTGGCTGCCCCAGCGCTTGGCCGTGGTGAAGCCGTCGCCGACCTCCACGCCCTTCATCGCCTGGACGCCCATGAGCGCGCCGGCGAGGCGGGCGTCGAGCCTGCGGTCCCAGTGGACGTGCGAGCCGAGGCCCGGCGGCAGGCCGTAGGCGATCACCTCGATCACGCCGCCGACGGTGTCACCCGCCTTCCGCACGGCGTCGACCTCGGCGACCATCGCGTCGGTCCCCTCCTGGCCGAAGGCGCGGACCGGGCTCTCGTCGATGGCGGGCAGGTCCGAGGGCACCGGCAACGGGCCCTCGGGCGCCGACGCGCCACCGATGGACACGACGTGGCTGAGGATCTCGACCCCGAGCAGCTGCTTGAGGTACGCGCGGGCCACCGTGCCGAGCGCCGTGCGGGACGCCGTCTCGCGGGCGCTCGCGCGCTCCAGCACCGGACGGGCCTCCGGGAAGCCGTACTTCTGCATCCCGGGCAGGTCCGCGTGGCCGGGACGGGGACGCGTCAGCGGCTCGTTGCGAGCGAGGCCTTCCAACTCCTCGGCGGGCACGGGATCGGCCGACATGACCTTCTCCCACTTGGGCCACTCGGCGTTCTCGATCTGGACCGCGACGGGGCCACCCTGGGTGAGCCCGTGCCGGACGCCGCCGGTGAACTCGATGTGGTCGGTCTCGAAGCCCATCCGGGGACTGCGGCCGAAGCCGAGCCTCCGGCGCGCGAGCTGCTCGCCCACTTCGGCGGTGGTGACCTCGACCCCGGCGGGCATCCCTTCCAGGATGGCGGCGAGGGCGGGTCCGTGCGATTCCCCTGCGGTTATCCAGCGCAACACCTGACAGATCCTGTCACAACCTCCTCTCTGTCCCGGTACAGGCCGGGCTATCCCGGACCTGGTCCGGCGAAGACGGCGAGCGCCCACGCCGCGACCAGGAGACCGGGTCCGTGCGGCACCGTGGGATGCCGTGGCCCGCCCACCGCGAGCGCCACGCTCAGTAGCGCCGCGGCGACGGCGCCGAGCACGACCGACGGCCAGCCCGTCGCGGCGAGGACCGCTCCCAGGCTGCCCGCCAGCTTCACGTCCCCGGCACCGAGCGAGCGCGGCGACAACGCGTGGACGAGCGCGTGCGCCCCGCCGAAGACGAGCGCGCCGAGCACGGCCCGCCACGCGATGGCCGTTCCTCCCCCGTGTGCGGCGATCGCGAGGGCGGCGGCCAGCGCCGGGTACGCGGGCAGGGTCAGGACGTCGGGCAGGCGGCGGTACTTCAGGTCGGCGAGCGCCAGCGGGACGGCGAAGACGGTCAGCACGGCCGGGACCGCGAGCCACCACGACGGCCAGGCGCCGGACTGGTGCCTGAGCCAGACGGCGACGAGCACCGCCGCCGTGATGGCCGCCGCCCACGCCGTGACCGGCGCTCCCGCCCGGCGCAGGCAGGAGCGCGCGGCGAGCGCCGATCCGGCGCCCGCCACCGCGAAGGCGATCGGCGTGAACACAAGATCAAGAGTGCGCCGGTGACGCTCGGTGCGGCAAGGATTTCTTTTCGTGACAGGGACTTTCGCGTGCTTTCGGCAGGTCGGGCGGGGGTGCGGAAGTCGTGAATGGACCGTTCACGCATGGGCAGGCAGGGCGGGACTGAAGGGATCGGGCGCGCGGCGGTGGGAGCCGACAGGAGTCGGTCGCGTAGCGGCGGGGTGAAGGGACCGGGCGCGCAACGGTGGGCTGAAGGGGCCTTTCACCGCGTCTCATGCAGCGAAGGGGAGCTTTCGTCGCATGAGATGCGGGGAAGCTCCCTTCGCCCCCGCAGGAGGCGGCGCCTTAAGGATCGAGGCCTCCTTGAGGGGCAAGGCAAAGGTGGCACGTTGCGAAAGTGGCTTTCGCGACGTCCGCGGAGGCGGGAACTTAGCGACGGAGGCCTCTCTGCACCGCAGATGTGGCTTTCGCGAGCCCCCAAGGCCCAGCCACGTCGCGAAAGCCACTTTCGCGACGTCTGACGTCCCGAAAGTGGCTTTCGCGACATCAGAAATCGGGCCCGAAACTCACCCCAATCCGCACCGCGTCCGGCCACGAAGACCTGTCATGACACCGGGATCAGGGGTTCATCCGCAGCAGCGGGAGACCCGAGGGCGTGCGGATCTCCAGCGCCTTGATGTCTCCGGTGCGCATCGCGGTACCGACCACGATGTGCGCGGTGTCCTTCGGCATCGCGCGCCAGGACGCCAGCTCGCTGGTGCCGCCGTCGGCGCCGACGGCGACCAGGATGTAGTCCCCGGCGCGGTTGCCACCATAACTGCAGGTCATGTCGACCTTCGTGCCGGTCTCCGTGGCCGACATGGCGACTTCGGCGGTCACCGGGTAGTCGCCGAGCGGGGTCATCGGGTCGCCCGCCGCCGCGACCGGCCCGGTCAGGACGACCGCGAGCGCCACGCAGGCGGCGACGGCCGCCCCGGCCGTCGTGGTGGTGATCGCCCGTTGGATCCGCCTTCCCCGGCGGACCCGTTTGAGCACGGTCGGCAGCAGATCCGGCGAGGGCTCCTCCTGCAGCGCCGGGGCGCCGGCCTGAGCGAGCAGTCCGGGGATCCCGGCCAGGTCACGCACGGATTCCGCGCACCGATCACAGACGCGCAAGTGCTTCTCGTAGGCGGACCGGTCTTCCGGGGACAACGCCCCGAGCACGTAGGCCGCGTCGTAGGTGGCGAAGGGGTCGGTCATTGAGTCACCCCTCTTTCCTCCAATATCAGTCGCAGCGCCCGCAACGCGTAGTGCGTCCGCGACTTGATCGTCCCTTCGGCCACACCCAGCCGTTTCGCGGCGTCGGCGACGGAGTAACCCTGGAAATAGCACAGGACGAGGACGTCCCGATGTCTCGGCGACAGCTCGCCGAGGGCTTCGGCGACCAGCCAGCCCTGGACGGCCCGTTCGGTGCCGTCGGTGACCGCCGTTTCGGGCGGCTGGCCGGTCACCACCTCGGGGTGTGCCTCCGAGGCACGCCAGTCGTCGATGGCGATCCGTCGCGCCACGGTGAACAGCCAGCCCCGCGCCGACCCTTCGGACTGGTCCAGCACCTTGGCGTTGCGCCAGGCCCGCAGCAGCGTCTCCTGGACGACATCCTCCGCGCGGACCCGGTCGCCGCTGGTGAGGTGCAACGCGTAGGACCAGAGTGCCGCCGCGTGCTCGTCGTGCAAAGCCCGCATCAGCCGGTCCTCCGCGAATTCCTTCACCGATCCGTGCTTTCCCGGTTCAGGAGCAGCGGGAGCGCGAAGACCACGCAAGCCACTTCGGTGATCAGGCCCCATAGCTCGGCCTGGGTGGTGAAGCGCTCCGTGACGCCGAAGAACCCCGTGGTCAGCGAGAGCACGTACGCGCCCAGCGTCGCCAAGCCGAAGCCGATCGCCGCGAGCGCGGGCAGCCAGTGGTGCCAGACCAGGACGGCGACCGCGATGACCACGCCCGCCACCACGTTCACCAGGAAGAGAGGGCCGACCACGTCCGTTTCGGAAGCCCAGTCCTCCCATACGACGTAATGCACCCATGCCGAGCCGAGCAGGCCCGCCGCCACGACCGCCCGCAACAACCACCGGATCATGTCCGTATCTCTTTCCGCGTGTTCGGTTCCCCTATGCCCTTGAACACGGAAAAAGCGGCCTCGCGGTTCAATCCGGCACCCGATGGACGCCGAATTTGAACCGGATGGCCGCCTGGACCGTGTGTATGGGCATGACTGCCGAACTCCACTCCCGCCGCACCGTCCTGACCACCGGGGCCGCCGTCGCCGGCGCCGCCGTCGGGGCCGTGGCCCTCACGGCCTGCGGAAGCGACAGCAACACTCCGCCCGGCTCGACCGCCGCTCCGCCCGCCGCCGCGCCGGGCGAGACCCTGACCGCGCTCTCCGACATCGAGGTCGGGAAGGCGAAGGCCGCCAAGACCGCCGACGGCAAGGACGTCATCGTCACCAGGACCGCCGAAGGCACGGCGGCCGCGTTCAGCGCGATCTGCACGCACCAGGGGTGCGCGGTCGTGCCCGAGGGCGCGGAGCTGAAATGTCCCTGCCACAACTCGATCTTCGACGCCGCGACCGGCGCGGTCAAAAAGGGACCGGCGGACCAGCCTCTGCCCTCGATCGCGGTCAAGGTCACGAACGGACAGGTCGTCACGGCCTGAGAAACGCGGAAAGGGTCCCTTCAGGACGGTGATTCCGTCCTGAAGGGACCCTTTCGGCAAGCTTTCAGCTGTCCCAGGTGAAAATCGGGTCGCCCGCCTCGACGTCGCCGCCGCTGAGCAGTCCGGAAAGGACTTCCGCCTTCGCGTCGAGCGCCACCACGGGCACGATCGGCGAGTAGCCCGCGGCCTTGACCGCGTCGGGGTCCCAGCCGACCACCGGCTGCCCGGCGCGGACGGCCTCGCCCTTGACGACGTGGAGGGTGAACCCCTCGCCCTTCTGCTTCACCGTGTCGATCCCCAGGTGGACCAGCACGCCGCGGCCGTCCTCGGTGGCCACCACGAACGCGTGCGGGTGCAGGGTGACGACCGTCCCGTCCACCGGGGCGACCGCGTCCTGGCGGCCGCCCGAGGGCAGGACCGCGATGCCGGGGCCGACCATCGCCTGCGCGAAGACCGGATCGGGCACTTCGGTCATAGCGGTCGTCTTGCCGTTCACCGGGCTGAGGATCTCGAGACTCACAGCAGGTCCTCGATCTCACTGGCGATGTTGTCGGCCTCGGGGCCCACGATGACCTGGACGCCGGCCCCCATGCGCACGACGCCCATCGCGCCGGCGGCCTTCAGCGCCGGTTCGTCGAGCAGGCTCATGTCTTCGAGCTCACAACGGAGCCGGGTGATGCACCCCTCGACCTCGATGACGTTCTCGGCACCGCCGAGCCCCGCGAGGATCTTTTCCGCCCTGTCATCCGCCATCGCGGTCTCCCTGTTCCCTGTCGGTTTCCCACATGCGAACCAGCTGTACTACGCCGTTCGCCGACTCGCACGTGATCCCTGGCCACGAACGCGTAACGGTGGTTGACACCCGCTCGTGCGACGGAGCATCCTGCCCCATCGGATCATTGGTCTAGACCGGAACGTACCAATCTTCCGGACCAGATGCGAGTACGGGTTCCCCGACCGACCGGCCCGAAAGGACGGTGACCGTCATGAGCGCTTCGGCGCAGCTGCCGCCGTCCGACCGTGTGATCAACGGACCGACGCCCAAGCACGCCCAGCTGCGGGAGATTCTGCGCCGCACGGTGGAGCGTGAGCTACCCCCCGGCTCGCCGATCCCCTCGGAACGTGACCTCGCCGAGACCTACCAGGTGTCGAGGCTCACGGTCCGCTCGGCGATCGGCAAGCTGGTCGAAGAAGGGCTCTTGTCGCGCGTGCGCGGCAAGGGGACGTTCACCGCCGCGAGGCGGATGGAACTGCAGCTCTACCTGATGTCCTTCACCGAGGACATGCGCCGTCGCGGGATGACCCCGACCACGGAGGTCGTCAAGACCTCCACCGAGGTCCCGCCCGCTCCCTCGGCGCATGCGCTCGGCCTGGCCGCGGGGACCCCGGCGCACCGCATCGTCCGGCTTCGCCGGGCCGACGGGGTGCCGCTGGCGGTCGAACGCGGCTGGTATCACGCCGGCCGGATGCCCGGTCTGCTCGACCTCGATCTCACCCGATCGTTGTACGTCCAACTCGCCCAGTCGTACGACCTCCGCCCGGACCACGCGTGGCAGACGGTCTGGGCCGAATCCGCGGACCGCGAAACGGCACGCCTGCTCGGCATGCGCGCCGGCAGTCCGCTCCTTGTCTTCCGCCGGGTCTCCAGCGTCAACGGGGAACCGATCGAAGACATGACTTCCTGGTACCGGGGCGATCACTACCAGGTCACCATGCAGCTGGACCGGAACACCCCGGATTCCGGTCACCATCCTCACTACGGAGGTACCCGATGAGCTCCACCACCGCGGAGGGGGCGAAGGGCAAAGGCAAGGGACTGGCCGGGCTTCAGCGCTTCGGCCGCAGCCTCATGCTCCCCATCGCCGCCCTGCCCGCCGCCGCGCTCCTGAACAGGTTCGGTCAGCCCGACCTGCTAGGCAAGGACGGCCTCGGCTGGGACAAGGTCGCCGAAGTCCTCGGCGCGGCAGGCAACTCGCTGTTCAACTGGCTGCCGCTCCTGTTCGCGGTGGGTATCGCCGTCGGCTTCGCCCGCAAGAGCGACGGCGCGACCGCGCTGGCCGCCGTGGTCGGCTTCTTCGTGTTCACCAGCGTCCTCCAGGTGTTCACGCCGTTCTCCGAACTGCCGGGCTGGAACCCCGAGAAGCCCGCCGGCCTGATGCTCAACCCGATGAAGTGGTCCTACAGCGTGCTGGCCGGTGTGATCGTCGGCCTCGTCACCGCCTTGCTGTGGCAGAAGTTCTACCGCATCAAGCTGCCGCCGTACCTGGCCTTCTTCGGTGGCCGCCGGTTCGTGCCGATCATCACCGCCGTGACGCTGATGCTCCTCGCGGTGCCCTTCGGCCTGGTCTTCCACTGGGTCAACGAAGGCATCCAGGCCGCGGGCGAAGCGGTCACCGGCGCCCCGGTCGTCGGTGGCGGTATCTACGGTGTGCTGAACCGCCTGCTGATCCCGGTCGGTCTGCACCAGCTGCTGAACGTGCCGGTGTGGTTCATCTTCGACGGCGGCGACCTGACCGAATTCTTCAACGGCGACCCCACCCGCGGCGCCTTCATGACCGGGTTCTTCCCGATCTTCATGTTCGCCATCCCCGCCGCGGCGCTGGCGATCTGGCAGAGCGCGAAGCCCAGCCAGAAGAAGATCGTCGGCGGCGTGATGATCGCCGGCGCGCTGACCTCGTTCCTGACCGGTATCACCGAGCCCATCGAGTTCTCGTTCATGTTCGTCGCGTGGCCGCTGTACCTGATCCACGCGGTACTGACCGGTACGTCGATGGCACTGGTGAACGCGCTCGACATCCACCTCGGGTTCGGCTTCTCCGCCGGTGCGATCGACTTCGCGCTCAACAGCGGTCTCCCGGCGGCGAGCGGCAACGTCTGGCTGCTCATCCCGATCGGTCTCGCCTACGCGGTCATCTACTACGTGATCTTCCGTTTCGTGATCAAGAAGTGGAACCTGCGGACCCCGGGTCGCGAGGACGACGCGATCGAGGCCGATCTCGAAGCCACCGCAGCGAAGCCCGTCAAGTAGTTTCAGCTCAGTAGAACCGAAGGCACGAAAGGGAAAGAACATGCCGGAGAAACGCGTCACCGTGGCCAGCAAGGTGGGCCTGCACGCAAGGCCCGCGGCGACGGTCGCCAAGGCGGCCGCGGCGCAGCCCGTCGCGGTGCACATCGCCAAGGCGGGCGGTGACCCGGTCGCGGCCGGCAGCGTGCTGAACCTGATGACGCTGGCCGCCGGTTTCGGCGACGAGGTCATCATCAGTGCCGACGGCGAGGGGGCCGAGGCGGCCGTCGACGCCATCGCCGAGCTGGTGGCGACCGACCTCGACGCCTGATCCCGACCTCTGCGAAGCCCGGGCCGCCCCGACCGGCCCGGGCTTCGTAGGGTGTGGGGCATGGAAAGCGTGCGCAGGATCGAACAGTGGCCGGTGGACAACGCCGCCACGGCCGTGGTGACCGCCGCCGGTGACGTGCTGGGCACGCACGGCGACACGACGAAGGTGTACCGGCTCGCGTCGGTGACCAAGCCGCTCACCGCCTACGCCGCGTTGATCGCCATCGAAGAGGGCGTCGTCGAACTCGACACCCCCGCCGGGCCGGAGGGCTCCACGATCCGGCATCTGCTCGCGCACACCTCGGGCCTCGCCTTCAACGAGCACAAGCCGATGGCCGCGCCGGGCAACCGGCGCCTGTACTCCAACGCCGGCTTCGAGCAGCTCGCCGACGCGCTCACCGAGCACTCCGGCATCCCCTTCGCCGACTACCAGGCCGAAGCGCTTTTCCAGCCGCTGGGCATGAAGGCGACCAAGCTGACCGGCTCCCCCGCGTCGGGTGCCGAGTCCACTGTGGACGACCTGGCCGCGTTCGCCGCCGAACTGCAGGCACCGAAACTCATCGCCGCCGAAACGGTGCGCGAGGCGACTTCCGTGGTCTTCCCCGGGCTTTCCGGTGTCCTGCCCGGCTTCGGCCACCAGAAGCCGAACGACTGGGGGCTCGGGTTCGAGATCCGCGGTGAGAAGAGTCCACATTGGACCGGCTCGTCGAGCTCGCCGCGGACCTTCGGCCACTTCGGGCAGTCCGGCACGTTCCTCTGGGTCGATCCCGACGCCGGCGCCGCCTGCGTCGCGCTCACCGATCGCGCCTTCGGCCCGTGGGCGGCCGAGGTGTGGCCGCCCTACACCGACGCCGTACTGGCCGAACTGGGTTCGTGAGCGGCGTTTCCGCCTTCCCGCGAATCCGCCCGCCCCGCTGCTCAGGTCGCGAAAGCCACTTTCGAGACGCCTGACGTCCCGAATGGG
>NZ_JBSZHF010000001.1:4109795-4262592 GCF_054166285.1 Amycolatopsis sp. TRM77291
GTCGCGAAAGCCACTTTCGAGACGCCTGACGTCCCGAAAGTGGCTTTCGCGACACCCTGACCCAGTCCTTCCGGCGCACTCGCGCTGGTGCTCAGCCTGACGGCGGGCCGGACCGCCGCCACGCGCGAACTCACTCCATGACGCGGATGGGCGAACCCGCCTGGAAGGCCGCGATGTCCTCGACCGCGTCGCGGTAGAAGATCTCGTAAGTCTCACGCGTGACGTAGCCGATGTGCGGGGTGAGCACGACGTTGTCCAGCGTCCGCAGCGGATGCTCCGCGGGCAGCGGCTCGACGTCGTACACGTCCAGCGCGGCGACCGCGATCTCCTTGCGGCGCAAGGCGTCCACCAGCGCGGCTTCGTCCACGATCGGGCCGCGCGAGGTGTTGACCAGCATGGCCGTCGGCTTCATCGCGGCGAGTTCGGGCGCGCCGACCAGCCCCCGGCTGCGGCGGCTGAGCACCAGGTGGATCGACAGCACGTCCGCGCGGGCGAACAGTTCGTCCTTCGACACCGCCGTCACCCCGTGGGGATCGGCCTTCTCCTGGGTCAGGTTCTGACTCCAGGCGATGGTCTCCATGCCGAAGGCCTGGCCGATCTTGGCCGCGCCCGCGCCGAGCCTGCCGAGCCCGAGCAGCCCGAGGGTCTTGCCGGACAGGATCGTGCCGACGGTGGTCTGCCAGCCGCCCTCACGCATGTTCCGCGACTCCACCGGCACGTTCCGCGCGGCGGCGAGGATCAGCGCCCAGGTGTGCTCGGCCGCCGGGGCCGCGATGTACCCGGTGGAACAGACGACCACCCCGTTGCGCCGGGCGGCGGCGACGTCGATCGCGGCGTTGCGGTGGCCGGTGCTCACCAGCAACTTGAGCGAGGGCAGCCGGTCGAGGACCTCGGCCGGGAAGCGGGTGCGCTCGCGCATCGCGACCACGACGTCGAAATCCCGGAGACGGCCCACCACGTCGGCGGGATCCGCGAACGGCTTCGTGAACACCTCGATGTCGGCGCCGAGGGAATCCCAGTCCCCGAAACCGAGCGCCACTTCCTGGTAGTCGTCGAGAATCGCGATCTTCATGCTTCCCAGGCTAGAGTCGGCGCCGAAGCCATGCCTGGGGAGGCCACCGTGATCCTGGAGTTCCGCACCTACCGGTTGAAGCCGGGGACCAGCGAAGAACTCCTCCGGGTGATGACCGAAGAGTCCATCCCCCTGCTGGAGCGGGCGGGGTTACGGGTCGTCGACTTCGGACGCTCGCTGGTCGCCGAGGACGGTCACGAAGAGGCGTACCTGATCCGCGCGTTCGGATCTCTCGAAGAACACGAACGGCAGGAACGCGAGTTCTATGGCAGCGAGGCCTGGCTGACGGGCCCGCGCGAGGCGATCGTCTCGCGGATCGAGAGCTACCACACGATCGTCGTCGAGACCACCGAAGAGGCGGTCAAGGCACTTGACCGACGATGACCGGGAACGAGGAGCGGGGATGCACGACGGCGAGATCCTGGCCTGGACCGAGACCGAGAGGCTGAGCTTCGCGGATCTGCTGGAGGGTCTCGCCGAGCGGGACTGGTCGGCGAAGACCCTGTGTACGGAGTGGACGGTCCACGCGATGGCGGGCCATCTCGCGCAGACCACCAGGAACCGGCTCAAGGACACCCTCGCCGGCATCGTGAAGGCCAGGGGGAACTGGGACCGGATGAACACCGACCAGGCCATCGCCTACGCCGCGCGGTACACCCCGGCCGAACTCGTCGCCCAGATCCGCGAGGACGCCGGATCGGCCCGCCGCTCGCCGGGCGCCAAACCGGTCGACCCGCTCGCCGACGTCCTCATCCACGGCCAGGACGTCGCCCGCCCGCTCGGCGTCGACCGCCCGATGCCGGAGAAGCCGGCGATCGCGGCACTGGAGCACATTCTCGTCAGCCCGTTCTGGGGCGCCAAGAAACGTTGCCGGGACCTCAGGCTGATCGCCACCGACTCCGGCTGGTCCGGCGGAACGGGCACCGAAGAGGTCCGGGGCCCGCTCGCCGACCTGCTCCTGGCGGTGAGCGGGCGCGGCGCCGGGCTGGCCACGCTCACCGGCCCGGGCGCCGCGCTGCTCGGCGCCCCCTGAGGGCTACCAGCGCGGGACGAACACGTCGACGCGCACCAGGTGGTGGTCCGACGCGTCGTTGAGCCGGGCCAGCGGTGAATCGGGCAGCGGCCAGAAGACCTCGGCGCGCCAGGGGAACAGGCCCTTCGACGGCAGGACGTAGTCGATCCGCAGGTTCCCTGGCGCGTTGTCGTTGAAGTCGCCGGTGTCGAAGTACGGGTCGCCCTTCTGGCCGATGTTGGCGCCGGCCTGGTCCTGCGCGGCCCGCACGCCGCCTTCGCTGCCCGGCCGGGTTTCGATGACGCGCGGGGCGTTCAGCAGGCGCGAGATGGCGCCGGGAACGCTGTCGCCGTCGAGCGGGTCGGAGTTCTGGTCGCCGGCGATGACGAACTTCTCGTGCGCGCCCAGCCCGCCGCGGCGGCCGCTGTCGTCGCGGATGTAGCGGCCCTTGCCCGGGGTCACGTAGTCCGCCCAGAAGCGGATCTCGTCGTGGTTGCGGGTGCCGTTGCGGTCTTCGGGGCCGTCGAAGGTGGGCGGCGTCGGATGCGAGGCCAGGAAGTGCACGGTCGAGCGGCCGACGCGGATCGGAACGTCCCAATGGGACTTCGACGACAGGCGCAGCACGTCGAGCACCTGCGGCGAGTACCAGTCGTTCGGCGCCGCGGTGGCCGGGTCGTCCGGGAGCAGCGCGCCCGGCATGTCTTTCCAGAGGAACTTCTGGAAGGTCCGCGCGTTCTTGGTGTCGATCGGGTACTTCGACAGCACGAGCATGCCGTACTGGCCCTCGAAGAGGCCGAAACCGTGCGCGTCGTTGCCGCCGCCGACCTGGCCGTTGCGGTCGAGGTCGAAACCGGTCGCGACACCGGTGTTCGACGGCGCGGTGAACGCGTACGGATAGTCGATCGGCGCCGCGCCGTTCTGGCCGCGCTTCAGGTAGTTCTCGCGGAACAGGTCCGCGGCGCGGTTGCCGGGCACGTAGTCGAACTCGTTGATCAGCAGCACGTCGGGCCGGTTGCGCTGGATCACCTCGGCGACCTCGTTCGCCTGCGCGTTGCCCGGCTGCGACAGATCGGTCACCAGCTGGCCGGCGGCTCCGCGGTTGAGCGAGGCGTTGTACGTCGCGAAGCGGATGTTCTGCCCGACGGTGGCTTCCGCCGGTGTGGCGGCCAGCAGCGTCCCGGCCAGCATGGCGCCCGATGTGAGCACGGCGGCGATGCGTTTCACGGTCTTACCTCCCGGAGTCCGGTGCGACCTTACGCACTCCGCGCGGCCGTACGGGTGAGCTTCAGGTGAACAGCGTCTCTTGAACGCGTTCAAAATCTGGGCTACGGTTCTTCTTGAACACGTTCAAAAGGAGGTCCCCATGCAACCCGTAGTCGTGGCCTACGCGCTCTACCTGGCCATCGCCGTTCCATTGACCGTGCTGGTCGCCCGCACGCTGAGCAGGCACGGCAAAACGTTCCTGGAAGACGTCTTCCAGGACAAACAAGCGCTGGCGCATTCGGTCAACCAACTGCTCGTCGTAGGCTTCTACCTGGTCAGCCTTGGTTTCGTGACCCTGTTCCTGACCAGTGACGACACCGTCCTCGACGCGCGCGACGTCTTCGAGATGCTGTCGGTCAAGGTCGGCACCGTGGCGCTCGTGCTCGGCGTGATGCACGTCGGGAACGTGCTGGTGTTCAACGGGATCCGGCGCAAGCACCTCAACCACGCCGCCGCGCGGCCCGCGCCGGTGCCGCCGCCCTACCCCGGCTACCCGGCGCCCGCTCCACACCCCGCGCCCTGACCGGATACCGTGCAGTGGTGGCGAAGAGTGAGGAAACCAAGTCACTGATCGTGGCGACCGCGTTGCGGTTGTTCGCCGAGAACGGCTACGACCGCACGACCATGCGGGCCATCGCCGCCGAAGCGGGCGTGTCGGTCGGGAACGCCTACTACTACTTCGCCTCCAAAGACCAGCTGATCCAAGGTTTCTATGACGAGATCGCCAACGCGCACCTGACCACCGTGCGCGAGACGATCGCAGGTGAGCGGGACTTCAGCGCCCGGCTCAGGTCCGTCCTGCTCACCTGGCTCGACGTCGCCGAGCCGTACCACCGCTTCGGCACCCAGCTCTTCGTCAACGCCGCCGACCCGGACTCACCGCTGAGCCCGTTCAGCGAGGAGTCCTCGCCCGCCCGGGACGCCTCCGTCGGCCTGATGCGCGACGTCATCGCCGACTCCGACGTCAAACTCGACCCGGACCTGCGGGACGATCTGCCCGATCTGCTGTGGCTGTACCAGATGGGGGTCGTGCTGTTCTGGGTCCACGACCGGTCCGCCGGGCAGAAACGCAGCCGGATCCTGGTGGAACGGACGGTCCCGCTGATCGCGCGGCTGGTGGGCCTTTCGCGGCTGCGGGTACTGCGGCCGGTGAGCCGGGAGATCGTTTCGCTGATCCGGGACCTCTCGAAGCGGGACGACGACTGAGCGGCAGACCATGTCGCGAAAGCCACTTTCGCGACGTCCGATGTCCCGAAAGTGGCTTTCGCGACGCCTCCGGCTTCCCGGGCGAGCCGCATTCAGAGGACTAAACGCGGGAGTCCCGGACGGTCCGGAAATACAGGAACCGCGGCTCGGTCCGCAGTTTCGCGTACCACTTCGGGTCCGATTCGGCGATCGCCTCGACCGGCATCGGTTCGACCAGCCGGTCGACGGCGAAACCGGCATCCCGCACCGCGTCGAACGTCCAGCTCAGCGGCCGCCGGTAGAACCGGACCTTCTGGCCCGCCGGGAACTCGTCCTCCAGCAGTTCGAGCTGGAAGTAGTTCCGCTTCTCGAACCAGCGCCAGTCCTCACCGGGATGGTGCACCGAGAACACCAGGAGACCGCCCGGTTTGAGCACCCGCCGGAACTCCGCCAGCGCCGGCGCCCAGTCCTTCAGGTAATGCAGCACCAGCGACGCCGTGACGACGTCGATCGAGCCGTCCTCGATGAACGGCATCGGCCGCGAGACGTCCGCCGTCTCGAAGCGAGCGACCTCCCCGAACTTCTCCCTGGCCACGGCGACCATGCCCTCGCTGGCGTCGACGCCGAGGACGTCCGCGCCCTTCGCGGCGAGCAGGGCGCTGAGGTGTCCGGCCGCGCTGCCGACGTCCAGCACCCGTTTGCCCGCCACGTCCCCCGCCAGCTCCACGATGGCGGGCCGGTCGTAGTGGGCGTTGGTGCTGCTGGTCTCGGCGTGCGCCGCGTAGAGCCGCGCGAAACCGTCGTACTGGGCGGCGCGCGCCCGTTCGATGATCGCGTCGACGACCTCGGATTTGGCGTCGGCGTACTGCTGGATGTACTTCCAGGTGCGCGACGCCAGTTCCCGTTTCCTGTCTTCGTAGAGCTTCCGCTCGTCCTCGTGCGCGATCAGGCGGTCACGGAAGAGCCGGTAACGCTCGGTCTGGCCGTTGTCCGGCGAGTAGACGTGCAGGTTGATGTTGGTGTCCGGGCCTTTGAAGCAGCGGTGCTTCTCCCACTCCGGCTCACGGATGACGAGCTTGTAGCCCTCGGCCTCCAGCTGCGGCACATAGGCGTCTTCGTCGTCCGAATCGGCGACGATCAGCATGATGTCGATGATCGGTTTCGCGCAGAGCCCCGGCACCGACGTGGAGCCGACGTGCTCCAGGACCAGCGCGCGCTCCCCCAGGATCCCCCTGACGCGCTTCGCTTCCCGGTCGAACAGCTCGGGCCACTCCGGGTCGTATTCGGCCAGCGTGACGGTGGAATTCAGTACCGGAGCCTGATCGACCCACGAGTCGTTGATGTCTTCTTCGGTGTAGTCGTCTCGATCGGGTTTAGGCATTGACCCCTTGTTCCTTCCTCAGCACTCCTCGCGAGTCTGCGCGCGACCACGATCGCGTCGCCAGGGCGCAAGTAGGAATCAGACGTCTCATCCCCCATCAAGAGCGCCCTGCCGCCGAGATCGCGGGCCGTCCGGCCAGGGGCGCGCGCGGAGGCAGTCCGACTGCCGCGACGCCCCTCTCGAGGCAGTCGGCCAGATTATCGAACCCGGGCGATCTTGTCAGCCGATCGGCAGAGAAAGGATCCCGCCGGTCGCCTCGCGCAGCGCGTCCCGCATCTCCGCCCGCGGCGCCGGCTGTCCGGTGAAGTACTCGGACTGCCCGAAGGCCTGATGCAGCAACATGTCCAGCCCGGTCGCGAGCCGCCCTCCCCGCTCCGCGACCGCTTCGGCGAGCGCGGTCGGCCAAGGGTGGTAGATGACGTCGAGGACGCAGGCGATCCGGGACAGCTCAGCGAGATGCGGCCGGACGGCGTCCGGGGGCACGGTGTTCACGAGTACCGCCGAATCGGCCGCGAGTTTCCCGAAGTCGGCCTCCGCCCAGCGGAGGACCTCGACATCGAGCCCGGCTCGCTGAGCCGCCTCGACCGTCTCCGTCGCCCGTGCGGGATCCCGCACGACGAGCCGCACCGTCCGCACGCCGAGCGACGCCAGCCCGACGACGGCCGCGGCGGCCGTGCCACCCGCACCGAGGACGACGGCGTCGTCGTCCGCACCGGGCGAGTACTCACCCGCGATCCGCAGCGCCTCGGTGACCCCGTCGACGTCGGTGCAGTCGGCGAGCCAGCCGGTTTCCCGGCGCACCAGCGTGTTCGCCGCGCCGACGGCCGCCGCGCGCGGCGTGACCTCGTCGGCGTGCTCCAGCGCGGCCCGTTTCCCGGGCATGGTCACCGAAAGCCCGGTCCACTCCGGACCGAGGCCGTCGACGAACGCGGGCAGCCCGGGACCGTCCATCTCGACCCGCTCGTAGGTCCAGCCGTCCAGCCCCAGCGCGCGGAAGGCGGCGCCGTGCAGCACGGGCGAGAGCGAGTGTTCGACCGGTTTCCCGAGTACCGCGGCCTTCCGGCTAGATGACACCTCGCCTCACCGCGTCGTCTCGGTTCTTCCGGTGGTCGTCGAAGTTCACCGCGAAGCAGGAAAGCCCGTTCTTCTCGCATTTGACGAAGAACAGCCACTCCCCCGCCGTCGGCTTCAGCGCGGCCTGGATCGCCTCCGCGCTCACGACCGCGATCGGTGTCGGAGTCAGGCCGACCGACTTGTAGGTGTTGTAGGCGCCCGCTTTTTCCCGTTCTTCGGGTTTGGTGAGCAGGGTCGGCCGGTCGAGGACGTAGTTGACCGTCGAGTCCATCTCGAGCCGCATCTTCTTGTCGATCCGGTTGTAGATGACCCGCGAGATCTTCCCGAAGTCGGCCTTCACCGCCTCGCGTTCGATGATCGACGCGATGACGAGCGTCTCGTAGGGGGTCTTGCCCTCCCCCTTCGACTGATCGCTCAACCCGGCGTTCAGGATGCGCTCCGCCGAGGTCTTGACGACGAACGTCAGCAGCTCTTCGGCACTCCAGCCGGGCTTGATGTTGTAGATGCCCGGGGCGATCAGCCCTTCGAGCCGCCGGTCCTTGTGCTCGGCGTTCGTGGCGGCCTCGACGGCCCAGGACGGGACGCCCAGCTTCGCCAGATCCGCGTTCTCGATCGTCTTGCGGAGCTCCTCGACCGGGATACAGGTGCTCTTGCCGTTCAGATCGGCGCAGGAAGCCTTGGACAGCAACGAATACACACCCGGGGTCACCTTGCCGTCGGGCTGGGTGATGTCGTGGAACTGGGTGTACGGCCGGATCTCGACCTGGCCGACCTTCGACGCGGGCGCGATCATCTTCTCGACCGCGCTGGCACCGGACATCTTCGTCTTCATGACGTAGTAGCCCTGCTGGAGCCGCGAGACGGCGGTGTTGTCCTCCCCCGCCTTCACGAACGCCTTGCCGCTGGCGACCACCCCGGCCGCCTGGAGCCGGTTGCCGATCGCCGACGTCGAGTCGCCCTTCTCCACCTGGACGAGGACGTCGCTCTCGCCGGCGCCTTCGTAGTCGTCGTACCCGAAGATCTCGGTGAAGCCGTAGTAGGCGCCACCGGCGAGCAGGACGAGCACGGTCAGCGCGGCGATCCAGCCCAGCGCGCGCTTCTTCTTGCGCTTCTTGGGCGGCGGCCCTTGACGTTCCGGGCGCTCGTCCTCGATGCGTTCGGGCTCGGCCCGGTCTTCGTCGTCGAAGTCTTCGTAATCCTCGTAGTCGTCGTACTCGTCATAGTCGTCGTACGGGTCGTCACCGAAGATCTCGTTGTATTCCTCTTCGCTGCCCTCGGGCGGCGAACCGGGTTTCGCGCCGGGACGCCGGGCGATCGGCGCCTCCTGGATGGCGGGGAGGATGTCGGTCGGCCGCTCGTCCGGGAGCGGGCCGTCGTCCTCGATGCGCCTGCGGCGGCCGGGACGGGGTACCTCGTCCTGGGCGTAGGCGGGCATGCCAAGACCCCGGTCACCCGGCTGGGCGGACCGTCGCTGCGGAGCGGGCGGCGGTGGCGGGACCGCGGGTTCCGGCACCCGCCTCGGCGGAACCGGACGCGACGGCTCGTCGGCGGCGCGCCGGGCACGCGGCGGCGGCTCCTCCGGCGACCGGCGGGCACGCGGCGGTTCTTCCGCCGGACGCCGCACGGGCGGCGGCTCGGGCGGTTCCTGCCGGACGTGCCGTCGTCCCGTCGGCTGGGGTTCCGGCCGTCGACGCGGCGGGGCCGGTGGCGGGCTGGCCTCCTCAGGCTCCCGCAACCGTCGTCTACCGCCCTGACGGCGCTCGGGCCGGCCGTGGGGCTCGGTCATGTATCGCCCTTCCGTGCGCGATGTGCCGCTACCGCGTCGATCCACGCCTGCAGGATCTCGACCGCGGCCGCCTGATCGACGACGGCACGTTGCTTACGTCCCTTCACCCCACGCTGCGACAGCATCCTGGATGCCGTCACCGTGGTCAACCGCTCGTCGGCCAGGCGCACCGGCACCGGAGCGATCCTGGCGGCGACCTTTTCGGCATAGTCCAGCGCCGCTTCGGCCGCCGGTCCATGACGGTCCTTGAGCGTCCTCGGCAAACCGACGACGACCTCGACCACGTCGTGTTCCGTGACGAGTCCGACGAGCAGGTCGACGTCCTTGTCGCCCGCCGCGTCGCGAGTGAGGGTAACGAGAGGGCTCGCGAGGATGGGGTCGGGATCGCTCAACGCGACCCCGACCCGGACGGATCCGACATCCACGCCAAGCCGCCTGCCACGCCCCGGATCGGACTCCCCTGGCCGATCCGGGCGCCGCTGGGGGGCGTCGTCAGCCAACTTGGGCGACCGCCGCGCGCAGGGAGGCGATGGCCTGCTCGGCCCCGGCCGGGTTGGTGCCCCCGCCCTGCGCCATGTCCGGCTTGCCGCCGCCACGGCCGCCGATCGCCTTGGCGAACGACGGGACGAGCTTGCCAGCCGCGATGCCCTTCTCCTGCGCCGCCTTCGTGGTGGCGACGACGAAGGCGACCTTTTCGCCCTGCGGGGCGAACAGCGCGACGATGCCGGGACGGTTGCCGAGCCTGCCGCGGATGTCCGAAGCCAGCGCGCGCAGGCCGTTCGAGTCGACCCCCTCGCCGAGCTTCTCCGCCACGACCGCGACGCCGCCGATGTCCTCGGCCTTGTCCGCGAGCGAGCCCGCCGAACCGAGCACCTGCTGGGTGCGCAGCTGCTCGATCTCCTTCTCGGCGTTCTTGAGCCGGGTGAGCACGTCGTCGATGCGCGACGGCAGCTGCTCCGAGGGCACCTTGAAGGTGTTCGCGAGCTGCGAGACCAGCAACTGCTCCTTGCGGACGTACTTGAGCGCGTCCGTGCCGACCAGCGCCTCGACGCGGTGCACGCCGGATCCGATGGACGAGTCGCCCACCAGCTTCACCAGGCCGAGCTGGCCGATGCGGTCGACGTGGGTGCCGCCGCAGAGTTCGCGGGAGTACTCGCCCATGTCGACGACGCGGACGTCGTTGCCGTACTTCTCGCCGAACAGCGCGACCGCGCCCAGTTCGAGGGCCTTGTCCTTCGTGGTGACGAAGGTGTTCACCTCGACGTTGGTCTGGAGGTAGTCGTTGACCTCCTCCTCGACCTCGGTCAGCACGTCGGCCGACACACCGCCGGAGGTGGTGAAGTCGAAACGCATCCGGCCCGGCGAGTTCAGCGAACCGGCCTGCGCCGCGCGCTTGCCGTACGCGCCGCGCACGGCGGCGTGCACCAGGTGCGTCGCGGAGTGCGACCGCTCGATCGACAGGCGGCGGTGCTGGTCGACCGAACCGGTCAGCGTGCTGCCGATGCCGACCTCGCCCTCGGTCACCTCGACGCGGTGCACGAACAGGCCGGGCACGATCTTCTGCACGTCGTGGACCTTGAGCTCGACGCCGTCGCCGAGCAGCACGCCGGTGTCGGCGACCTGGCCACCGCTCTCGGCGTAGAACGGCGTGCGGTCCAGGACCAGCTCCGCCTTCTTGCCCGCGCCGACACTGCGCACCGGGACGCCGTCTTCCAGCAGCGCGACGACCTTCGCCTCGGCCTGCAGATCGGTGTAGCCGAGGAACTCGGTCTCGCCGTTCTGTTCCAGCACCTTGCGGTACTCGGACAGGTCGCCGTGACCGGTCTTGCGCGACGCCGCGTCGGCCTTCGCGCGCTGCCGCTGCTCGTTCATGAGCGTGCGGAAGCCCTCTTCGTCGACGGTCAGGCCCTGCTCGGACGCCATCTCCAGGGTCAGGTCGATCGGGAAGCCGTAGGTGTCGTGCAGCTGGAACGCCTTGTCCCCGGCCAGCAGCGAGCCGCCGGCGCGCTTGGTCTCCTCGGCCGCGAGGTCGAAGATGCGCGAGCCGCTGGTGAGCGTGGAGAGGAAGGCCTCCTCCTCGACGCGCACGACGTCCTCGATGCGGTCGAAACCGGAGACCAGCTCGGGGTACGTCGGGCCCATGGTGTCGCGGACGACCGCGGCGAAGGCGGGCAGCACCGGCTCGTGCACGCCGAGCAGGCGCGCGGAGCGGATGATGCGGCGCAGCAGGCGGCGCAGCACGTAGCCGCGGCCGTCGTTGCCCGGGGTGACGCCGTCGCCGATGAGCAGCACGCCGGTGCGGGCGTGGTCGGCGATGACGCGGAAGCGGACGTCGTCGGTGTGGTCGGAGCCGTAGCGGCGGCCGGAGAACTCCTCGGCGCGGCCGATCACCGGGCGGACGAGGTCGGTCTCGTAGACGTTCTCGACACCCTGCAGGATCGTCGCGACCCGCTCGACACCCATGCCGGTGTCGATGTTCTTCTTCGGCAGCTCACCGATCGGCTTGTGGCCGTGTTTCGGGCTCTTGTCGCCCCGCACGTCCTGCATGAAGACGAGGTTCCAGATCTCGATGTAGCGGTCCTCGTCGGCGACCGGGCCGCCCTCGCGGCCGTAGTCCGGGCCGCGGTCGTAGTAGATCTCCGAGCACGGGCCGCCGGGACCGGGCACGCCCATGTCCCAGTAGTTGTCCTTGCCGTCACGGGACTGGATGCGCTCGCCGGGCAGGCCGGTGAGCTTCTTCCACAGGCCCGCGGCCTCGGAGTCGTCCTCGTAGACGGTCGCCCAGATGCGGTTCGGGTCGAGGCCGTAGCCGCCGTCGCTCTGGGGCTTCGTGATCAGCTCCCAGGCCGCCTCGATGGCGCCTTCCTTGAAGTAGTCGCCGAAGGAGAAGTTCCCGGCCATCTGGAAGAACGTGTTGTGCCGGGTGGTCTTGCCGACCTCGTCGATGTCCGGCGTGCGGACGCATTTCTGGACGCTGGTCGCGCGCGGGTACGGCGGCGGGGCCTCGCCGAGGAAGTACGGCTTGAACTGGACCATGCCGGCGTTGACGAACAGCAGGTTCGGGTCGTCGAGGATCAGCGGCGCGCTGGGGACGCGCGTGTGTCCCTTGTTCTCGAAATGGCTCAGAAAACGCTGGGTGATTTCGTGTGTTTCCACGGGATCGTCCTTGTATACGGGCTCGCGCGAAGGCGCTGGGAATGCGGACAGGCGGGAACGGCGAAGGGCTGGGCTTCCGGACGCGGCCGGATCAGCCCTCCGCCCGGCGAGCTCGCCGGACCGGGCGCCGCGACGACGCCGCGTGCCTGCCCTCGGTCACGGGGGCCGTGCTCAAGCCGGTCCGTTCGGACACCATGTCGTGCAACTCCTGTTCCCGCTCGCTCATCCCGGCGCGGACCTCCGCGCCGAACGAACCGACGGCGCCCGCGAGTTCCCGCACGGCGTCACCCAGGTTCGAGGCTAACCCCGCCGGGGTGGCCTGGCGAGCGGTTTCCGTCGCTTTGCGTGACAGGGCGACGCCGGCGACCACGCCGACGCCGAGCCAGAACAGGCGCTTCATTTGCGGCCCCGCTTCTTCGCCGGACGAGAGGCTTTCGCTTCCGCCTTCTTCCGGCGGGCCTTGATGGCCTTGCTGAGGCCGTAGGACAGCGCGGCCGTCTTCACCAGCGGTCCGCCGAGCGTCGCGGTGAACACCGACGACAGCGCGGACACGTTGCCCGACACGGCCTGCGCGTTGGCGGTGATGCCGTCGACCCGCTCCAGCTGCGTGTTGACGTGCGTGATCGTCTCGTTCGCGCCGATCAGCAGCGGGTCGGTGTTCTCGTGCGCCTTGCGGATGGCGATCGTGGCCTCGTCCAGGGTCCGGCCGAGCTTGAACAGCACGATCGCCAGCAGCACGACGAGTACGACGAATGCTCCTGCGGCGATCAGCGCGGCGATCTGCCCTGCCGACACGGGCCCTCCTCAAGGGTCTGCGGTCTTTGGTGCCCGTGAGGTTACCGCGCAGGCGCCCGTTCAGCGGTGTCACCCCGCCGAACGGTCACTCAGCGCAGTGACCTCACGACCGGCGGACTGGAATCGGACCCTCAGCGCCCGCTCTTGGGCGGCGTGGTCTTCGCGTGCTTGTGCGGGTCTTCGGGCGCGCGGCCGTTGCGGCGGTCGTTGCCCGGCTGCGGGGAGGTGGCGGGGGCCCGCGTCTCCGGCGTCTCGGGCGTCGCACGCGAAGCCGGGGCCTGGGCCGGAGGCGGCCCGGCGCTCGTGGGCGGAGCCTCGTGAACCGGCTCGGACGTTCCCCGCGATACCGGTGGCGAAGCCGTACGAGATGGCCCGTCCGGTGTCGTGGCGGACGGCGGCGTGGTGGGCGGTGCCACGGTGGGCGGCGCCGTCACGGGCGGCGGGGGCGTCACCTGTGGCGTGGGGAACGGCCTGAGCTCCAGCGCGCTGGGCAGATCCGGCACGCCGGAGAACGCCACCAGGAGGAGGACCCCGTAACCGGCGGCGGCACCGGCACTGATCGCGGCCCGGCGGACGAAGACGCGACGACGGCCATCAGGGTCTGCGAACATCGGTCTCACGAGGCCTCCCCGCCTTCGTTTCGTCGTGATGTCCGGGAACCACGGCCCTCCGGCTATCGACGCCGAGTGGACCTGTTCGGTTCTTGTGACGTTCATGTTACTGGGTCAAGGTTCCGGCATGCCTGAACTGTCACGCCGTACGTTGCTGGGCGCCACCGGCGCCGCGGCCGCCACCACCCTTCTCCCGCCGTCCGTGCACGCCGCCATGGCCGAACCCATGCGGCGGGGCGGGCTCGACGCCATCGAGCACGTGATCGTGCTGATGCAGGAGAACCGGTCGTTCGACCACTACTACGGCAGCCTGCGCGGGGTCCGGGGCTTCTCCGACGCGCATCCGCTCGAACTGCCGTCGGGGACGTCGGTGTTCGAGCAGCCGAATCCGGCGGGCGGCACGGTGCTGCCGTTCTCGGTGCGCGAGGCGGCCGAACTCGCCGGGCGGAAACCGGACGACATCCAGTACCTCGGCGACCTCGACCACAGCTGGAACGGCAGCGGCAAGGCGTGGGCACGCGGCTGGAACAACGGCTGGATCGCGGCGAAGACGCCGGCCACCATGACCTACTACGAGCGCCGCGACATCGCGCTCCAGTACGAACTCGCGGACACCTTCACCATCTGCGACGCCTACCACTGCTCGGTCTTCGGCTCCACCAACCCGAACCGGAACTTCCTGTGGACCGGGACCACCGGGTTCGAACCGGGCAGCACGACGAACCGCGCGGTCACGAACGCGGCGTACTCCTACGACCACAAGGGCTACGACTGGACGACGTACCCGGAGCGCCTGGAGGCCGCCGGGGTGCCGTGGCAGATCTACCAGGAGTGGGACAACTTCACCGACAACGCGGTCGAGTACTTCGTGCCGTTCAAGAAGGTCGGCACGAAGATCCTGGCTTCGGTCGAGGAGAAGTTCCGCACCACCGAAGAGTTCTACGACAACCTCCTCAAGAAGACCCCCGAAGAGCGCACCAAACTGCTGGCACAGTTCGACGCCGGGGTCGCGAAACTGACGCCCGCCGAGCGGAACCTGTTCCGGAAGGCCATGTACCGCAGCGAGCCGGAGACGCTGGTGACCCGGCTGAAGGCGGACATCCAGGCGCGGCGCCTGCCCGCGGTCAGCTGGCTGGTGCCGTCCGCGAAGGACTCCGAGCACCCCGGCGCGTCCACCCCGGTCGGCAGCGCGAACCTGATCTACCGCGTGCTCGACGCGCTGGCGTCCGACCGCGAGACCTGGTCCAAGACGGTGCTGCTGATCAACTTCGACGAGAACGACGGCTACTTCGACCACGTCCCGCCGCCGATGCCGCCCGGGAACGCGGCCAACGACGCCGACCACTTCAACGGCCAGCCGCTCGGCTTCGGCCCGCGCGTGCCGATGACGGTCGTCTCGCCGTGGTCGATCGGCGGCAACGTCGACTCCACCGTGTACGACCACACGTCGGTGCTGCGGTTCCTCGAACGCTGGACCGGGATCGCCGAGCCGAACATCAGCAAGTGGCGGCGGACCGTCGCGGGCGACCTCACCGGCGCCTTCGACTTCTCGCGCGCCGGACGTCAGCCGCGGGTGAACCGGCCCGGCCCGGTGCCCGCGCCGATCAGCCGCTGGCGGCCGTCCGCCCCGGCGGAGCAAAGCCTGCCCGTGGCCGAGCCCGGGAACCGGCCGTCCCGGCCGCTGCCGTACCAGGTGTCGGTCTCCGGCGCGGTGGACAAGTCGGGGAACCTGGCGCTTTCGCTGGCCAACAGCGGCTCGTCGTCGGCGCATTTCGCGCTGTACCCGTACAAGGGCGAATTCCCCGAGCCCGCGCACCGCGACGTCCGCGGCGAGGCGCCGGAGCTCGTCCGGCCGGCCGGTGACGAATACCGCGTCGTCGTCCAGGGACCGAACCGGTCGTGGTGGGAGTTTCGCGGTAACCGTCGCGGGGCCGCCGCGGGTGTCGATGTCCGGACGCGGTTCCTCACGTGGCGCTCGGGTGTCGAGTTCAAGCTGTCCAACTCGGGCGCTTCGGCGCTGACGCTGCGGCTGTCGTCTTCGCGGTTCACGCGTGTCGTGCGGGTCGGGGCCGGGCGTTCGGTCACGGTGGACTGGCCGGTTTCGGGTGGCTGGTACGACGTGAAGGTCACCGCGGACGGCGATCCGTCGTTCCTGCGGACGCTGACCGCGCGGGTGGAGAACGGGCGGACCGGCGTCTCCTGCTGATCGTTCCGTGAAGGCCTCCTTCCCTACTCTCAAGGTAGGGAAGGAGGCCTTCACGGACTCACGGCCGGCGCCTCCGCCAGTACGCGAAGCAGACTGCCGCCAGCAGCGGCCCCCAGAGCAGGAGCGGGGCGTAGGTGAGTTCGAAGAAGGCGAGTTTCCAGCCGTGCAGTGTCTTCGTGGGGTAGTCGGCCGGAAGGGGATCGCCTTGGAGGGTGATCCCGGCCATCTCGGTGACCACGGCGGAGGTCCACAGAACGGTCAGGACCGCGGCGCCGAGAGCGGCGGGCACGACGGCGGCGAGTGGCGGCACCCGTCGGCCGCCGAGTAGCGGAATCCAGCGCGGGAAGACCTCTCCCCACCCCGCGATCAGCCCGATGGCGGTGAAGGCGATCAGCTCGGAGACGACGGACAACGCGACGACGTACACCGGCCCCGGCAACCACGACGGGAGCTGGCCCGAACCGTGCGGGCCGTCACCGCCGATCTCGAAGACGACGGTCATGATCCGCCACAGGCCGGACGGGAGCACGGTGAAGGGGATGGCGTAAGCCGCCACCTTGGCCCAGCGGGGGACGCCGGGCACCGGGGCGTGCGCCCTGGTCCACGCGGCGCGCAGCCGCCCGGTCGCGGTGGCTTGGTGGACGGTCATCCGGGCTCCTCGGGTTTCGCTCGCTTGATCGGTTCCCACGATCACAGCCGCCCCGGTCCGCTTGCGTCCCTCGCCGGATGGAAGCGGGTCCACTCCATGGGGGAACGCGCCTTATCCGGTTGCGTGGAGGTCGCCGTCGTTCCTAGCGTCGCTCATGACCGTCACCCTGCACTCGCTCAGTTTCGCCGCACACGACCCGCGTCGTCTCTCCCGTTTCTGGACGGGCCTCCTCGGCCCGGAAATCGACGACGAGACCGGTTTCCGGCTCAGCTTCGTGCCGTCGGACGAACCGAAGACCCGCCAGAACCAGATGCATTTCGACCTGACGAGCGAGTCCATCGAAGACCAGGAGCGGACGGTCGCCAGGGCGCTCGAACTCGGCGGACGGCATATCGACGTCGGCCAGCGCCCCGAGGAGGGGCACGTGGTGCTCGCCGACCCCGAGGGCAACGAGTTCTGCGTCATCGGGCCGGGCAACGACTTCCTCGCCGACTGCGGTTTCGTCGGCGCCGTCGCGTGCGACGGTTCACAAGAGGTCGGCTACTTCTGGAGCGAGGCGCTCGGCTGGCCGCTGGTGTGGGACCAGGACCAGGAGACGGCGATCCGGTCTCCGCACGGCGGCCCGAAGATCACTTGGGGCGGCCCGCCGTTCACCCCGAAGGCCGGGCCGAACAGGCTGCGTTTCATTCTGACCGGCTCCCTGCCGGAAGTCGAGCGGCTCGTCGCGCTCGGCGCCACCCGGCTCGGCACCGGGGAGGGACCGGTGGGGATGGCGGATCCCGACGGGAACGAGTTTTCCTTCGTGGCACGGGCATAACACGTGTCGGATGTGGCCGGAGCGCCGGACGGCCTCCCTTCACCGGACCGCGTCCCTCACCGTGTGGATTTTGGTGCGTTGGATGACCCGAAATCCACACAGTCCGGCCGAGCCCGTCCCTGTCACCACGGGAACGAGTTTCCGTCGTGGTACGGGAAACGGCGGCATAACACGGATCGGATGGGGCCGGAAGTATGGTCACCGCCGGCAAAGCCGGACCTGACGGACCACAGGTACGCTCCGCCGTACGGCACCGGGCGGAAATTGGTCTACACCTATTGACGCGCGGCAGGTCAGCGGCCCAAGCTGCTGGGACCGAGGGCCATCTTCCACTGTCGGAGGTTCGGCGTGCCAAGGAGAACCAGGAAACTACTCCCCCTGCTGGCGTCGCTCGTCACGCTGGCCGGACTGATGATCGTCGTCGTCACCCCGTCCCCGTCGAGCGCGGCCGGCCATGAGGACTGCCGTCCCGACGGGCTGTACCGGACACCCGGCGTCGACACCCCCTACTGCACCGTCTACGACACCGCGGGCCGCGAATCCCTGGGAGAAGGGCATTCCCGCCGCGTGATCGGCTACTTCACCAGCTGGCGCACCGGGAAGAACGGCGCACCGGCCTATCTGGTCAACAACATCCCGTGGTCGAAGGTCACCCATCTCAACTACGCGTTCGCGCATGTGGACGCGCAGAACAAGGTCTCGGTCGGCGCGCCGAGCGCGACCAACGAGTCCATCGGCATGGAATGGCCGGGCGTGCCCGGCGCCGAGATGGATCCGTCGTTGCCCTACAAGGGACATTTCAACCTGCTGACCAAGTACAAGAAGCAGCACCCGAACGTGAAGTCGCTGATCTCGATCGGCGGCTGGGCCGAGACCGGCGGCTTCCTGAACCCCGACGGCACCCGCAACGCCTCCGGCGGGTTCTACAAGATGACGCAGACCCAGGCCGGTATCGACGTCTTCGCGGATTCCGTCGTGGAATTCCTGCGCGCCTACGGTTTCAACGGCGCGGACATCGACTACGAGTACGCGACGTCGGCGAACTACGCCGGGAACCCGGACGACTACTGGATCGCGCAGGCCAACCGGGGCACCCTCTGGGCGGGTTACGAGAACCTGATGCGCACGCTGCGCGAGAAACTCGACCGGGCGGGCGCCGCCGACGGCAAGCACTACCTGCTGACCGCCGCCGTGCCCGCGTCCGGCTGGCTGCTGCGCGGCCAGGAGGTCTACGGCGTCACGCGCTATCTCGACTACGCCAACATGATGAGCTACGACCTGCACGGCGCGTGGAACCAGTTCGTCGGGCCGAACGCCGCGCTCTACGACTCCGGCAACGACGCGGAACTCGCGCACTGGCAGGTGTACACGACACCGCAGTACGACGGGCAGGGCTACCTCAACACCGACTGGGCCTATCACTACTTCCGCGGCGCGATGCAGGCCGGCCGGATCAACATCGGCGTCGGGTTCTACACCCGCGGCTGGCAAGGCGTGTCCGGCGGGACGAACGGATTGTGGGGCAAGGCTCCGCTGCCGGACCAGAAACAGTGTCCACCGGGCACCGGGTCACACGTCGGTTCGACCGTGCCGTGCGGCAACGGCGCGATCGGCATCGACAACCTCTGGCACGACCTCGGCCTGGCGGGCGGCGAGGTCCCCGCCGGCGCGAACCCGATGTGGCACGCGAAGAACCTCGAAAACGAGATCACCCCGGACTACCTGGAGGCGTACGGGCTGACGCCGAAGACCGACCCGACGGATCGGATCTCCGGCTCCTACAACCGGTATTACGACAACACGATGGTGACACCGTGGCTGTGGAACAACGACAAGAAGGTGTTCCTGTCCACTGAGGACGAAGCCTCGCTCGCCACGAAGGCCAAGTACGTGGCCGACAAGGGCATCGGCGGGATCATGATCTGGGAACTGGCGGGCGACTACGCCTTCGACGAAGCCAAGGGCCAGTACTTCATGGGTGACACGCTGATCACGAAGATCAACGACGGCCTGCGCGGCGCCGCCCCGTACGGCAACGCCAAGTCGCCGCGTCCCGCGCCGTCGTCGGTGCTGAACGCGAACGTCAACCTGACCGGCTTCGCGCTGGGCGACGCGAACTACCCGATCACCCCGCGGATGCGCATCACCAACAATTCGACCACCACCATCCCCGGTGGAACGAAGATCGAGTTCGACTACGGCACCAGCGCACCCGGCAGCATGTCCGACCAATCCGGCTTCGGCCTGACCGTCACGAGCAAGGGGCACAGCGGGCCCAACGTCGGCGGGATGAAGGGAGACTTCCAGCATGTCGCGGTGACCGTGCCGACCTGGCAGAACATCGCGCCAGGCGCCACCGTCGAGATCCGGCTGAACTACTACATGCCGATCGCGTCGCCGTCGAACTTCACGTTCACCTTCGGCGGGACCACGTACGCGATCGCGTCGGATCACCCGCGTGGCGGTGGTGCTCCGCCGACCACCACCACGACCACGGGAACGACGACGGGTACGACCGCCACGACCAGTCCGACGACCACGACCCGGACGACCACCACCAGCCCGACGACGACCACGTCGGTGCCGTCCGATGCCTGGAAGCCAGGTGTCGACTACGCCACCGGCGCCAGGGTGACCTACAACGGCACGGCATACGTGTGCCGCCAGGGCCACCGGTCGCTGTCCGGCTGGGAGCCGCCGAACGTGCCCGCCCTCTGGACCCCCGCCTGACAGAGCCCGGCAGCGCGCTACGAAAGGTCCTTTCCTTGCGAATTTTGCAAGGAAAGGACCTTTCATAGCGTCCGGAGTGTCATCAACGGGTCAGGCGGACTCAGTGGCGCTCGGCGTCGCGAAAGCCACTTTCGCAACCACGCGTGTACCGCTGAGCGCCGCCCGCCGCCAACGAAGGCCCGAGCACGTCGCGAAAGCCAGGCGGGTTCAACTGGTTGTTGCAAGTAGTGCTTTGTCGAGTGCTTGTGCTGGTGTGAGGAGGCCGAGTGTAGGGCGTGGTCGGGTGTTGAGGCGTAGGGCGATGGTGTCGCAGTGGGTTTGGGTGAGGTGGCGCAGGTCTGAGCCTTTGGGCCAGTAGTGGCGTAGCAGGCCGTTGGTGTTTTCGTTGCTGCCGCGTTCCCAGGGGCTGTGGGGGTGGCAGAAGTAGACCTGCAGGCCGGTGTCGAGGGTGAATTGGGCGTGCTGGGCCATTTCGTTGCCTTGGTCCCAGGTCAGCGATCGTTTCAGTTCGGTGGGCAGGGTAGCGATCATGCTGGTGAGCAGTTCCCGGACTTCGACGGCTTTGTGGGTGTCGGGCAGGGGGGCCAGCAGCACGAATCGGGAGTGGCGTTCGACCAGGGTGATGACCGCGCCCTGGCCGACTGCCCCGAGGAGCAGGTCGCCTTCCCAGTGTCCGGGCACGGCCCGGTCGGCGGCCTCGGCGGGGCGTTCGCTGATCGGGGTCATCCCGGCGATCCGGCCCTTGCGGCGGCTGGAGGTGCTGGTGCGTGACCGGCGCTGGTCACGGCCTGACCGCAGGTGCTCGGTGAGTTCGTTGCGTAGTTCACCACGAGTCTGGATGAACAGTGACTGGTAGATCGTCTCGTGACTCACCCGCATAGCCTGATCGTCGGGGAACAACCTCGGCAACATCAGGGAGATCAGCCGGGGTGACCAGTCCGCTTGCAGCAGACCGGTCACCACCGCCGCCAACCTACCGGCCAGCAGGTGGGTTTTCGGGCGCCGGCCGCGGTCGACGGCCAGGCGCTGGGCTCGGTCGGCCCGGTAGCGGCGAGGCCGGCCCGTGACCTTGGTGCCGGGCCGCGAGCACCGCGGTCCACCACCGCGCGTACTTCTCGTGAAATCGTCGAGGGTGACTTACCCAGCACCTTCGCCACCGCCTCCTGGGTAAGACCTTGATCCAGACCGTTCTGGATCTTCTCCCGCTCCTCGCGCGTCAACCGGGCTCCTGGCATGACGACCTCCCTATCAGCCGCCACCACTTGCAACAACCAGTTGAAACCGCCCCACTTTCAGGACGTCAGATGTCCCGAAAGTGGCTTTCGCGACATGCCCACCACGCCCAAAGCGGTCAGTAGCGCCCGGCGGTCAACGTGTCGAAGTCCGGGAAATCCCCCGCCAGCGTGGCGCCCGTGAAGTTCCCGACCCACCCGCCGTCGTCGTGGAAGAACCGGATGGACACGTAGTCGGGCCGCGTCCCCATGTCGAACCAGTGCGTGGTGTTCGCGGGCACGCTCAGCAGATCCCCCGCCTCGCACAGCACCGCGTACACCTTGCCCCCGACGTGCAGGTAGAACACGCCGGCACCCCGCGCGAAGAAGCGGTCTTCGTCATCGTCGTGGGTGTGCTCGGCGAGGAACTTCTGCCGGGCTTCGGCGGCCTCGGCCGACCAGCCGGGCTCGTCCGACGGGGTCATGCGCACGGCGTCCACGAACGTGTAGCCCTCGGCCGCCGAGACCTTGGCGATCGGCTCCTCGTAGGCGGCCAGCACCTGCTCGGGCGTCACTTCGCGCGGCAGATCCGGGACGAGGTCCCACCGTTCGAAGCGGACGCCGAGCCGCCCCAGTTCCCCGGTGATCACGGCCGGATCCTCGGTCCTGAGCGCGATCTCGCCGGGCCGGTCGTCCGGCCACACGGTCAGCAGGGTCATCGCACTCCCCTTTCTCCACCGACAAGTCTTGTCTCTACCCGGAACCGGAGCAACCACTCCAAACATTCCAGGCGATGGCGCGCGTGGCGCAGGTCGTCGCCCCAGACGTAGATCCCGTGCCGCGCGACGATCACCGCCGGCGTGTCCGCCCGGAACCCCGCCTCGAACGCGTCACCGAGGACACGCATGTCCTGGCCGTTGGCGATCACCGGGATGGTCACCAGGTCGTCGTGCGCGGCGCGGCCGAAACCCTTGAGCATCTCCAGGTCCCGCAGTTCGACGCCGTCCGGCCAGTGCTCGGCGGCGACCACCGGCGCGAGCGCGTGCACGTGGATCACCGCTCCCGCGCCCGACACCGCCGCGATCCGGGCGTGCAGCCCGGCCTCGGCCGACGGCACCTTCTCCGGATGCGGCTGGTCGGCGACGGCCAGCCCGTCCTCGCCGACCACCACGACGTCGTCGCTGGTCAGCTCACCTTTGTCCCGGCCGCTGACGGTGACGGCGACCCGCAGCGGATCGCGCCCGAGCACCACCGAGAGGTTGCCGGACGTACCCCGCATCCAGCCCAGCCCGGCGAGCCGGGCGGACTCCTCGGCCAGCGCGCGTCCGGCGAGCTCCAGAAGACTCATCGAGGGACGACCTTCACCTCGTCGAACGTCCGGATCATCCGGTGTGTCCCGAAATCGGCGTCGCCGAACGGTTCACCCTCGCGGGCGAGGCCGACGGTCTGCCAGCCGTCGGCGGCGGCACCGTCGAGTTCGGCGGGGACGTCGGAGAAGAACACGATGTCGCCCGGCTCGGCGTCCAGGGCGGAGGCGATCGCGCGATAGGACGGCGCCTCGCGCTTCGGCCCGGCGTTGACGGTGTCGAAATGCTTCTCGAACAGGCCGGTGACGTCGCCGTCGGTGGTCCGCGAGAACGACGCGATCTGCCCGGCGACCGAACCGGAGGAGAACACCGCGAGCCGCAGCCCGGACTCGTGCCACGATCGCAGCGCCGGGGCGACGTCACCGAAGAACTCGGTCGTGAGGTCGCCCTCGGCGTACCCGCGCTGCCAGATGAGCCCCTGCAACGTCTTCAGCGGCGCGATCTTCCGATCCGCGTCCATCCAGCCGTGCAGCACCCGCACGACGTCCACTGTGGACGCGTCCGCCGGGAGCCCGCCGAGTTCCTTGATCTCGGCGACAGCGCGGGCGACTTCGGGGTCCTCCGGGTGGTCGTCGATCCACGGGCCCAGCCGCGGGCGCGCGTAGTCGTAGAGGGTCACGTGCACGTAGCTGGTGGCGGTCAGCGTGCCCTCGATGTCGAGGACCACCCATCGGGCGGTCAGCGTTGCGGTCACTGGTTCGCTTCCCCTTCTGCGTAGTACTCACGGAGCCGTCCGGGCTCGAAGGCCCCGCGGTCGGTCACCACCGCGGTCACGAACCGCGGTGGTGTCACGTCGAAGGCCGGATAGTGCCCACGGACGCGTTCGCTGGCGACGCGGTGGCCGAGCGCGCTCAGCACCTCGTCGCCGTCGCGGTATTCGATCGGCACGTCGGCGCCGGTCGGCGCGGCCTGGTCGGGTGCCTGGACCATCGCGAGGAACGGCACGCCGAACGCCTCCGCCGCCACCGCGAGCCCCAGGGTGCCGATCTTGTTGACGACGTGGCCGTCCATGGTGACCCGGTCGGCCGCGGTCACCAGCGCGCCGACCTCGCCGGAGGACAGCACCGCGGCGCCCATCCCGTCGGTGATCAACCGGGTGTCGGCGCCCATCTCGGCGAGCGTCTCGGCGGTCAGCCGCGCGCCCTGCAGATACGGCCGGGTTTCCGTGCACAGGAAGGAGAACTCCTTGCCCTGCCGCCGCGCGGCGAGCACGAATTCGACCAGGTACAGGTCCGCCCAGCAATGCGTCAGCACGGTCGCCTTGTCCGGCACCATCGCGGCCGCGTGTTCACCGAGCGCGCGGCTGCGCGACCGATACAATTCGTCACCTGCTCGCGCACCCCTCGACGCGGCTTCGACGAGGTCATCCGCCGAATTGTCCACTTCGGACAGTACGGCGGCGACGGCCTTGCGCAGATGGTTGTTGGTCTTGCGGGTCGCGACGATCCGCTCCCCCGCCCGCTCCAGGTACGCCCGAGGGTCGGCGAACCCGGACGCCTCGCGGGCGGCGAGCACCATCGCGCCCAACGCGGCGAAGTACGGCCCGGAAGACTGCGTGACCATCTCTTCGATGGCCACCGCGACCTCTTCCGAAGTCCGGCAGAGCACCCATTCCCGCTTGAACGGGAACACCCGGCGGTCGAGGATGTGCACGCCTTCGTCGTCGAGACGGACGCTTTCGGCGAGGATCGGCAACGTCATCAGCTGTACCCCGAAAGGCACGGCGGGATCCCGTTGAGGAAGTGGTCGCCGACCTCGCGCGCCTTGTACGTCACAGGGTCGTGCAGGGTCAACGTGCGGGCGTTGCGCCAGAAGCGGTCGAAGCCGTACTTCGTCGCCGTTGCCCGCGCTCCGGTGAACTCGAAGACCTTACTGGTGGTTTCGACCGCGGCCCGGCTCGCGACGATTTTCGCGGACGAGATCGCGATGGCCGCGTCGGCACGCTCGGCCGGGGTCAGGTCGAACCCGCGCTCGTCGGCCTCGCCGAGCGCGGAAACCGCGGCGTCGACGGCGAATCCGGCCGCCCTCGCCGTCGCGACCAGCTCGCCGTATCCGGCCAGGATGTACGGATCCTGCGCCGCTTTGTCCACATCGGACAGTGTCCAGGGCCGGGCGGACTCCCGCGTGTAGACGGCCGCCGCGTCGAGCGCGCCGAACGCGAGGCCGACGTACACCTGCGCGAGCATGAGCTGGAAACCGATCGCGGCCAAGGAGATGCGGGGCACCTTCGGATCCGACTGGTCCTCCGGCTGGGCACCGAGCACGTCGTCCTCGTCGACGCGGACGGCCTCGAACCGCACCGCGCCGCTCGCGGTGAGCCGCTGGCCGATGTTGTCCCACTCACCGGGGAAGGTGATCCCGTCGGCCCGCGCGTCGACGACGAAGGTCAGCTTCTCCTCGTTGTCGGTCCTCGTCGCGCTGACCACCAGGCGATCCGCGACGGCCGCGCCGGTGGCGAAGGTCTTGGTGCCCTCGACGGTGAACCCGCCGTCGACCGGGGTCAGGAGCAGGGCGGCGTCGAGCGGATTGCTCACGCCCGCCCAGAACCAGCCCGGTTCGCTCGCCGCGCGCGGCCCGAACAGGCCGGTGCGCCACAGCTGCAGGTAGTGGTAGCCGAGCAGATGGCCGACCGACGCGTCCGCGGCGGAGACGATCCGGGTGGCCTCGTTCGCGGCCGCCCAGCCGGCGGTGTCGAGCAGGGGCAAGAGCCCGGACTCGCGCAGCAGGCCGACTTCGTGCACCGGGAGGTCTCCGGCGAGGTCCCGCTCGGCCGCGTCCGCCGCCAGGGTGCCCGCCAGCTCGTGCGCCGCTTTTCGCCACACTTCGGTCATTCCGCCCCTTCCACGTCGATGAGAGCGTCCAGCGCCACGCGGGTCGCCCTCGCCACCCCTTCGGCCACGACGTCGCGATGCGGGTCGTAGGCCGACGGGTCGGGGTGCTCGGGCCGCGCGTCGCCGTCGATCACGAGCACACCACCGGCCCGCAGGCCGCGCAATGCCGCGAACACCAGCAACGTGGAGAGTTCCATCTCAATGGCGATCACCCGCGCGGCCAAGTACTCGGTCATCGGGAGGGTGAGCACCAGCGGGCTGAACGCGGCCCGCGTCCACACCACGCCGCGGTGCGCCTCCGGTGCCGAGCGGCTCAGCGCCACGACGATCTCCGGGGTGGCGAACGCCGGGTACTCCGGATGGATCAGCTGCTGGGTGACGCCGTCGTCGCGGACGGCGGCCTCGGCGATGACGAGATCGCCGTCGGTGATCCCGTCGGCCAGCGACCCGGCGGTGCCGAGCCGCAGGAACGTGCGGACGCCCGCCTCGGCCAGCTCACCGAACTGGCACAACGCGCCAGGGCCGCCGACACCGTGCGACGACACGACGACCGCGACACCCTTCCAGGTGCCGGTGTAGCTGCGATACTCGCGGTTCTGGCCGACCAGGACGGCGTTCTCCAGCGATCCGGCCACAGTGGTCGCGCGGTCCGGGTCGCCCACGACCAGCGCACGCGGCGGCAGTCCGTGCCGGGGGATCTTGGTGATGGGCAGGACGTCGCTCACGCGGGCTGTCCCTTCTTGCGCTTGAGATTCGACAGGAACAGCGCCACGAGCGTGACGACGTACGGGGCGGCGTCGGTGGCCTGCTGCGGCAGCCCGATTCCCTGGAGCCGGAAGCCGAACGCCTCGGCGAGGCCGAACAGCAGCGCCGCGAGCAGCACGCCGAGCGGATGCGCGCGGCCCAGCATGACCGCGACGACGGCGATCCAGCCGCGGCCCGCGGTCATGTTCTCGGCGAAGAGCGTCACCGAGCCGAGCGCCAGTTGCGCGCCGCCGAGACCGCACAACGCTCCCCCGGCGAGGATCACCCCGTAGCGGTACTTGGTCACGTTGACGCCGAGGCTGGACGCGGCCTCCGGGCGCTCGCCCACGCCGCGCAGCCGCAGCCCCCACGGATGCCGGTACAGCAGCACCGCGAGCGCGGGCACGGCCAGCCAAGACAGGTAGACCAGCAACGATTGCCCCGGGATCGGCCCGAACCGGCCCAGCCCTCGCAACGACGGATCGCTGAACGAGCCTTCGGTGCCGAAGACGGTGCGGATGAGGAAGCTCGTCAGGCCGACCGCGAGCAGGTTGCTCGCGACGCCCAGGACGATCGGATCACCGTCGAAGGTGATCGAACCGATCGCGAGGATCAGCGAGTACGCCGTCGCCGCGATCACCGCCACGACGACGCCGATCCACGCGCTCCCGGTGTACCAGCTCCCGGCGACGGCGCCGAAGCAGCCGACCAGGAGTGAACCCTCCAGCGAGATGTTGAAGACCCCGGCACGCTGGCACAGCGCCCCCGCGAGCGCGGCGAACAGGATCGGCGTCAGCGCGGTGAGCGCCGAGGAGAACAGGCTCGCGTCGATCATGCCCGCCTCGCCTTCCGCTTGAAGACGCCCGAGGTCGCCGCCAGGAAGATGATGAGCACCGCTTGCAGGACGGCGGTCAGTTCGCGCGGGACCTGGGTGGCGCGTTCCATCGCGAACCCGCCGCTGGTCAGCGCCGCGAAGAAGACCGCCGCGAGCAGTGTCCCGAGCGGGCTGGCCCCGGCGAGCAGCGCCGCGAGCAAGCCGATCCAGGTGTACTGCGGCGTGATCAGCGCGCCGTCGATGAACCGGTACGGGAAACCGAGGACGGCGATCGCACCGACCAGCCCGGCCGTCCCGCCCGAGGCGGCCAGTAGCCGCAGGGTGAGCTTCGGCCGGTCGATCCCGGCGTAGACGGCGAACCGCGGCGCCCAGCCGGTCACCTTCGTCTCGAAACCGGCGGGAGTGCGGGCGTCGATCACCGTGTAGACCGCGATGACCGCCACCACCAGGAAGATCCCGGTCGTCACGCCGTCGATCTCGGGCAGCCGCGCGCCTTCGGTCAGCTGCGGGCTCTGCGGCAGGCTGGAACCGGCGTCCTTCATCGGGAAACGCACCAGATACCCGGCGAGCGACATCGCCGGATAGCTCAGCAACAGCGTGCTGATCAGCAACGGGACGCCGAGCCGGTTCTCGCAGACCGCGGCCAGCGCGGCGTACGCGGCTCCGGCGAGGACGCCCGCGAGCAGCGCGAGGATCACCTTGACCGGCCCGGGGCCGGGGACGTACAGGCCGACGGCGAGCGCGCTGACCGCGCCGAGCACGAGCTGTCCCTCGCCGCCGAGGTTCACCATGCCCGCGCGCAGCGGGATCGCGAGCGCGGTCGCCATCCCGGCGACCGGGACGGCGTAGGCGAGGGTGTCGCCGATGCCGTCGGGACCGAACGCGCCGGAGAGGATCGCGCCGTACGCGGCCAGCGGGTCGGTTCCGGTGGCCAGCAACAGGATCGCGCCGAGCACGAGCGCGGCGGCGACCGGGACGGCGACGAGGCGGACGCGGGTCATCCGGCACCTCCGGCCATCGCGAGGCCGATCGTGTGCTGATCGGCCTCGTCCTTGGTGAACTCCGCGACGATCCGCCCCTCGAACAGCACCAGCACGCGGTCCGAGAGCGCGAGGATCTCGCTGAGTTCGGCGGAGATCAGCAGGACGGCGTGCCCGGCGTCGCGATGGGCGACGAGCCTCGCGTGGATGTTCTCGATCGCGCCGACGTCGACGCCACGCGTGGGCTGTTCGACCAGCAGGAACGGCACGTCGTGGGTGAGTTCGCGGCCGAAGATCGCTTTCTGCTGGTTACCGCCGGACAGCGTGCCCATCACGGCGGCGGTGCCGGACGCGCGGACGTCGTAGTCCTCGATGATCGCCGACGCGTGATCGCCGATCGCCTTGCGTCGCAGGAATCCCTTGCGCACCAGGGGGCGCTTGCGGTGGAAGCCGACGGCGAGGTTCTCCCGGAGGCTCGCCGTGGGCGCCGAGCCGACCTCGGCGCGATCTTCCGGGACGTGGGCGAGCCCGGCATCCCTCCGCGCGCGGACCGACAGTCCGTCGAGCTTCTGTCCTTTGAGGACGATGGTGCCGCCGGTCTTCAGGAGACCGGTGATGGCGCCGGAAAGCTCGGCCTGCCCGTTACCCGCAACCCCGGCGACACCGACGATCTCCCCGGCACGCACGGTCAGGGACACGTTGTCCAGCAACGGTTTTCCTTCCGTTCCGGGAACTGTCAGGGAACGGGCTTCGAGGACCGTGTCACCGGGCGTCCCGGCCGGATGGGCACGATCGAGGTCGACCTCGCGGCCGGTCATCGCCGCGGCGAGCCCGGCGGCCGTCTGGTCCGCGGTGCGCCCGCGGGCACTGACGCGGCCGTCCCTCAGCACCGTGACGTGGTCGCTGACCGCGAGGACCTCCTGGAGTTTGTGCGACACCAGCAGAATCGTGCGATCCTCGGCCGCGAGAGCGCGCAGCACACCGAACAACCGCTCGGTCTCGGGCGGGGTCAGCACGGCGGTGGGTTCGTCGAGGATCAGGACGCCGGCCTCGCGGTACAGCAGTTTGAGGATCTCGACGCGCTGACGGAGCCCGACCGGCAGGTCACGGACCCGGTCACCTGGCCGCAGCCGCAGCTCGTGCCGGTCGATCAGTTCGGTGACGCGGGCCGTCGCCGCCTTGCGGTCGAGCAGGCCGCGGCGGGTCGGTTCGCTGCCGAACACGACGTTCTCGGTGACGGTGAGTTCGCCGAACAGCGCGAAACCCTGCTGCACCATGCCGACACCGGCGTCGATGGCCTGCGCGGGCGAGCCGAAGGAGACTTCCTCGCCGTGCAGCGAGATCGTGCCCTCGTCGGGCCGGTGCAGACCGTAGAGCACGGACATGAGCGTCGACTTGCCCGCGCCGTTCTCGCCCATCAGTGCGTGGATCTCGCCCCTGCCGACGTCGAGGTCCACGTGGTCGTTCGCGAGCACTCCGGGGAACCGCTTGACGATCCCCCGGAGTGAGACGGCGTCAGGACTTGGCGGGGTCATCGACGACGATCGCGCCCGAGATGATCTGGTCCCGCAGCTCGCCGACCTTGGCCAGCACGTCGGGGTGGCTCGCGACGACACATTGCGACGTCGCGGCGTCCGGCTCCAGCCCGGTCAGGGAGATGCCCTTCTCCTTGAGGCCGTAGGACTTCGTCTCGCCGGTCTTGCCGCCGAGGATCGCGTCGACCCCGTCGCCGACGACGACGTTGGTGCGCTTGATGACGTTGTCCACGACCTGTCCCGGGCTGGCCGGGCACTGGTTGGCGTCGACGCCGAACGCGAAGAACCCGCCCTGTTTGGCCGCCTCGAACACACCGAGGTTGCCCGCCGCGGAGGCCGCGCCCATGACGTGGTCGACGCCCTGGCCGGCGAGCGTGGCGGCCAGGGCCTTCGCGCGGGCCGGGTCGTTGAACGGGTTCGCGCCGCCGATGAACAGCGGGGCCAGCGTGGTACCGGGCTTGGCCTTCTCGGCGCCCTGCCCGAACGGGATCGAGTACCGGCGGAACTGGGGCGCGTCGAGCACGACGACCGCGCCGACCTTGCCGCTCTTGCTCAGCAGCCCGGCCTCGGCACCGGCGAGGTAGCTGCCCTCGTGCTCGCGGAACACCGCGCAGGTGACGTTCGGGAACGGTTTCGCCGTGCAGGAGTCCACGAAGAGGAACTTCTGCTCCGGGTTGCGTTCGGCCTCGGCCGCGATCGCGTCGGCGAAGTTGAAGCCGACTGCGACGATCACGGCGGGCTTCTCGCGCACCGCGGCCGCGAGGTTCTGCTGGATCGACGCCGGATCGGTGCTCTGGTACACCTTCTGCGTCCCGTTGTGCTTCTTGGCCGAGTCCTCGATGCCCTGGACGGCGAGCTTGAGGAAGTCGTTGACGCCGACCGGGCTCGGCGTGATCAGGACCAGCGCGGGACCGGCGGCGTTCTGGGCGGCCGGGTCCTTGGCCGAGGCGTTGCACGCGGCGAGGAGCGTGGCGGCGGAAACGGCCATGACGGCCCGCAGGAGGGTTCTCGGCGACATGTCCCGGACTTTATGTCTCCGGTCCACGATATGACACCGAGTCCCATCATGCGGAACCGTGTAGGTCGTTATACATCCCCGAGATCCGCGCCGAGGACCGACACTTGCCTCGGCCGGTGGAGACCGGCGGTGCGGCGCAGGGTGAACCGGTCGATCTCGGCGCCGTCGTTGCGCAGGGTCCGCACGGTGAGCGTCGTCCGGCGGCCGGACCAGGCGGGCTCGACGTCGATCGCGAGGAACGAGTAACCGGTGTAGCGCACCCGCGACCAGGACACGGTCTCAGTCACCTTCTCACCGCCCTGGACCCAGTGGTACGACTGGAACTCCCCCGCGAACGTGTCGGGCACCGGGAAGCTGTAGAGACTCTTCCCGCCACCACCGCAGGTCGCGTACACGGTGCCGTCGCGGTCCGGCTCGACCGTGTCACCGATCTTGACTTCCCGGGTCACCTTGCCGCCACGGAGGGCGTCGGTGCGCTCGTAGATGTGGTTGTGGCCGTTGATCACGAGGTCGACGCGGTACTTGTCGAACAACGGGACCCACTGCTCACGGACGCCGCCCTCGGAGGCGTGCTGGTTGGTCGTCGAGTAGGCACAGTGGTGGAAGAACACCACGATGAAGTCGACGTCCGGCTGCGACCGCAGATACCGCAGGCGGCGCTTGAGCCACGCCGTCTGGGAGCCGTGCGAATAGCCGAGGTTGGCGGGGATCTCGTAGGAGACGTCGTTGGCGTCGAGGGAGATCACCCCGACGTTGCCGTAGATGAACGAGTACACACTGGGGCAGTCGTGCGGGCCGCCGCCGGGGAAGTCCCAGCGTTTGACCTGGCCGCCGTAGCCGTCGGGCGAGTAGAGGGCCTCCATGTCGTGATTGCCGGTGGTGACCATCCACGGCACGGACGCGGCGACACCCTCGATCTGCCGGTAGTAGGCGTCCCAGACCTTGGGGTCGAAGAGGTCGTGGTCGGTGTCGGGCTTATTACCGGGCGGCTTGCCCGCGCCACTCGGGTCGGCGTACGCGATGTCGCCCGCCAGCAGGTGGAAACGCGGGTTCTGCCGCGCGACCGCACCGTCCTGCGCGAGCGCCGTCGTCGAAACGCCCTGGTCACCGAACGCGGTGAAGGTGAACTTGCCCGTCGGGATCCCCCGGGCGGGCGCGGTGGTGAACGTCGAGATCGCGGCGGGCCCGCCGTCGCCCGACGCCGGGTCGAAACCCTCGTGCCCGACGGCGTACCGGTAGGTGTGACCGGGCCAGAGGTGATCGGCCTCGGCGTGCAGGTAGTACTGGTCGTACGGCGCGATGACCCCGGCGACCTCGGAATGCAGCGCGCGAACCTCGGCCGGGATGCGGTGACTCCATCCGCCGTGCCCGTCGGCGATCCGCAGGAACGGCTTCCGCACCGGCGCCGGCACCTGCCACGCGACCCGCATCGACGTCCGCGGATTCCGGCCGAACGCGATGTGCCGTCCCGCGGGGACGACCTTGTCGCCGTCGGCGTACGCGGTGCCCTGCAAGAGAAGCGGTCCGGCGGCGAGGACGGCGCCCTTGAGGATCGTGCGGCGGCTCAGGAACTCGTGTTGCTCGGCCATCGTGAGGTACGAGGCCAGCGCGTCGGGGACACCGACCCTGGGGATTTCCATACGCGGGATGGTCGCCGACGGATGTGTTCGGCTCACGACGACGAGACGAACGGGAGTGGTCGAACTGTCCATCATGGACTCAAGGCTTCCCCAAGCTTCCTTTACCCTTCCCGCCTCGTGCATTTAGCCGACTAATTGCTTTCCGCATTTAGCTGACTAATTACACCCTCGCTTAGCAGGCTAAATGCGTCCCTCATTTAGTCGACTAAATGCACTCGGCATCTAGTCGACTAAATGCGTTCCTTGCGCAGCCTTCACGGGTGCCGATGCCACGACCGTGGCGGCCCCGCGAGCAGCCGCGCGTTTAGTCGGCTAAATGCGGTCCGCTTTCTTTGCGTGATCCCCTGCGCAGCCACATCACCCTTCAGTGTTGTATGCGCGTTTCGCTTGTCGCTTAAAATTACGAACATCTGTTCGATGGTTTTCGGTATTATGAAGGCGTGTCCGNCATCCACTGGGCAGACAACGGACCCACCGACCTCCGCAATCTCGTGCTCCTGTGCGGTTTCCACCACCGGCTGATTCATCACGGTGATTGGGAAGTACGGATGGCGGCCGATGGGTTACCCGAGTTCATTCCGCCTCAGTATCGGGATCCGCTTCGGCAACCTCGCCGCAATACCTTGCATCACCGCTGAACGTCGAGGAGCCCGTCGGTCACACCGGCGACGGGCCCTTCGGCATGCCCGCCGGACGCTACCGTCGTTGACGAAGGGACACTCAACGTCCCAAATCCTTCATCAACGACCGAGACAGGCATCGTGGACGCACGAGCGAACCGGCTCCGCGGAACCCGACCATCCATCACCGAAAACCTCATGACCGGACCGACCACGCACGACCGTGCGGGTTTCGGGACATCAGATGTCCCGAAACCCACACAGTCCCATCACCAATGGACCAGTCACGACCGAAAAGAGCCGGGCCACTCAACGTCCCTCGATCAAGGCCAACAGTCGCCAACGTCCCGAACCGTCCTACGCGCCCGGGCCAATCAGGCACGGCAGCTGGACCTGACTGCCGGACGCGCAGCTTGCTCCAGATCTCGCGCACCAGACAGGCGCCTCACTCCGCACGCGGAACTAACGCTCACCTCGGACCGTCCGCCGCAGCTTCGGCACCCGCTCGTACAACGTCCGCTCCGCCCCACGCTGCGTCGGCTCGTAGTAGTCCCGTCCCACCAGCTCGTCCGGCGGATACTGCTGCGCCAGAACACCTTCCTGCACTTTTTGCGGATGCCGGTAGCCCTTCGCGTTGCCGAGTTTCTCCGCCCCCGCGTAATGCCCGTCCCGCAGATGCGGCGGCACCGTCCCGATCCGCCCGGACCGGACGTCGCTGAGCGCGGCGTCGATACCGGTGATGATGGCGTTCGACTTCGGCGCCGTCGCCAGGTGCACGGTCGCCTGCGCCAGCGCGAGACGGCCTTCCGGCATGCCGATGAACTGCACCGCGTGCGCCGCCGCGATGGCCGACTGCAACGCCGTCGGATCGGCCATGCCGATGTCCTCGCTCGCGTGCACGACCAGACGCCGGGCCAGGAACCGCGGATCCTCCCCCGCCTCGATCATCCGTGCCAGATAGTGCAGCGCGGCGTCCACATCGGACCCTCGGATGGATTTGATGAACGCGCTGATGACGTCGTAGTGCTGATCGCCGTCGCGGTCGTAGCGCACCGCCGCCTTGTCCACTGTGGACTCGACGATGGCGAGGTCGATCGTTTTGGCCTCGGTCGCGCTCGCCGCGTCCGCTGCCGCTTCCAGCGCGGTGAGCGCGCGCCGCGCGTCACCGGAGGCCAGCCGCACCAGATGTTCCCGCGCGTCTTCGGTCAGGGTGAGTTCGCCGCCGAGGCCACGTTCGTCGGTCAGGGCGCGTTCGATCAGCGCGACGATGTCGGCGTCGGTCAGCGGCCGCAACTGCAGCACCAGCGACCGTGAAAGCAGCGGCGAGACGACGGAGAACGACGGGTTCTCCGTGGTGGCCGCCACCAGCAGCACTGTCCGGTCCTCCACTGCGCCGAGCAGGGCGTCCTGCTGCGTCTTGGAGAACCGGTGGACCTCGTCGATGAACAGCACCGTGTTCTCGGCGTTGTAGTTCCGGCGGCGACGGGCCTCTTCGATGACTCCGCGCACCTCTTTCACCCCAGCCGACAGCGCGGACATCGCCACGAAGCGGCGGCCGGTCGCGGCCGAGACCAGGTTCGCGAGCGTGGTCTTACCCGTCCCCGGCGGACCGTAGAGCAGCACGGAAGCGGGAGCGGCGCCTTCGACGAGCCGCCGCAGCGGCGCGCCCTCACGCAGCAGGTGCTGCTGGCCGACGACCTCGTCGAGCGAACGCGGCCGCATCCGCACCGCCAGCGGTGAGCCCGCCGGAACAGCGGTCTCCCTCGGCTCGGCCGGCTCCGGCGGCGGCCCGAGGTCGGGGTTCACGGTGAAGAGTTCGTCCTGTGCCACGGTGTCGACGGTAGCCGCACCCACCGACGGTTCCGGCCACAGGTCAGCGCAGCCGCTCCCGGAACGCGTGCCACATGATCACGGCCGCGTACGGCACGAACTCGCGCCCGCGCCGCCACACCCACGGGATGCCCTTGAGCACCAGCCAGCCGACGTGCCCGGCGGTACTCGGCTCCACGCCTCCCGAGCAGGTCAGGCTGACCGGCCGCGGTACCGCGAACCCGGCCTCGGCCAGCCGTTCGGTGAACCCGGTCGCCAGCATCCGGTGACCGAGTTCCGACGGGTGCAGCCGGTCGACGCTCCACGCGGTGAGGTCGTAGGCGCCGGGCAGCAGTTCGAGGTCGAGACACGGCACGCCCTCACGTGCGACGACCTCGTCGATGGCGGCGTTCAGTTCGGCCACCCGCTGGCTCAACGCCCGGCGCAGCGACTGCGGAAGACGGAACACCTTGCCGTGGTCGTGGTACCGCACCGGGACCACGGTGGTTCCGGCGGCGGCCAGGGCGTGGATCACCTCGGTGAGGTCCGCGGCGATCTTCTCGGCGCTGAAATCGGGGCGCAGCGTGTCGTTCATACCCGCCACCACCAGCGCGACGTCCGGCCGGTGCGCGACGGCCGCGGGGAGCTGCTTCGTCAGCACACAGCCCATGCGCGCGCCGGTGAACGACGGGTTCAGGTAGCCGTCCGGCTCGACGCCCAGCGCTTCGGCGACGAGCGGGCCGACCCCGCGCCAGCCGCCTCGATCCGGCAGCGGGTCGCCAAGGCCCACGGCCGTGGAATCGCCGAGCACGACCAGTCTGCGCGCCGACCGCGGTACGGCGGGCGCGGGAGGGAGGAGAGGTTCGGGACTCGGAGTGACTTCGACACTGATCACGGTCACGGTAGCCACCATCGGCCACGCAGACTCACCCGTGGTGATGCCTGGGTAACGCGGTGAGGACGGTCGAGCGAAAAGTCCGTGCGGCGGTTACCGGAACGCCGGATAGAAGGCGAGATCCGCGTGCGGCCCCAGCCTCGCGCCGAGTGCGGCCGCGACCCTGGTGGCGTGCTCGGAGATATGGGTCAGGCGGGCGCGCAGCGAATGTTTGGCCAGCTCCCGCCACCAGGTCACCAGCGCGGCCTCCCGGCTGATCGGCGTGGCGTGCCGGTCCAGGTCCAGCTCCGGGAGGATCTCCCACGTGATGACCCACAGCAGGAGGAGCTGACCGTCCATCAGGTGCTCGGCCAGCGCGTCCTCGTCCGCGAGCCCGGGCCAGACCGAGACGACCTCGGCCCGCCAGGCCGCGATCATCGCCTCGCTCATCCCCGGCGGCAGCGCCAGCGCGTCCTCGCTCGACGCGAACGGGAGCCGCAGATACGCAGCGTCCATCAGGGTGCTGCGCACCCGGCCGCGTTCGAAGTCGAGGAACCGCACTCCCCCGCTGGTCACGAGGTTGTTGTCCGGGCTGAGATCCACGGGACTGAACGCGCGGTACGACGGCGAACCCGCCCGCTCGGCGACCTCCATGACCCGCCGCTGCACCGGCTCCGGCGTCTCGACGTCGAGCAGTTCCTCCAGCAGCCCCGGCAACTGGGCACAGACCGCGGGCAGCGGCGCGTCCTCGTTCTTGACCGGGCCGCCGAGACGGCGCAGCAGCGCGTTGAAATCGGGCTCGCGGCTCGCCGTGCTCGCGTGCAGCCTGCCCAGCGACCGGGCCCAGGACAGCAGCGCGCGTTCGGCGCCGCGCGCGTCCCGCGCGTGGAGCTTGTCGTGCAGCGTCGGGACGCCGCCGAGGTCCTCGATCACCAGGACCCGGTCCCGGCCGTCGTGGGCCAGCAGCTCCGGGCACATCCGGTCCTCCGGCGCGAGCGCGGTGAACAGCTGGTAGCTGACCGCCTCCTGCGCGAACGGGTCGGGCCGCCCCGGTTCGGGTTGGTCGGGGTAGTGCTTGATGACGAGGGTGCGCGGCAGCGCGAACGGCGACGACGCCACCCGCGCCCGCACGACCGTCGCCGGGCCGCTGCCGGCGAGGTCTTCGGGGGCCACGAGGGTGATCGCGCTGCCGAATCGGCGCGAAAGGACCGACTCGCCCGCGGCGACCGCGGCCGCGATGGCGAGGGTTTCGGCTCCAGCTCCGACGGTCGAATCGTCGGCAGAGGAGGTATCGACTGTCATTGCCACCGACCCTACTCGTGACTGAGCAACCATGACCACTGAGATCCGGGCAATCGCGCGCACTGGCGCGATCTGGGACTCATCCGCGTGAAAGCGGACGTTCCGTCACCCTCGATCGTTGCCCACGACGGCGCATTGTCAGCACAATGGCCGCAGCTGCAACGATTCCGATGAGATTGACCAGCAGCTGACCGGCCGAATAAAGGCACCGTTCCCACTGACCGGCAACCGCCGCGACCACCGCGTAACCCGCCGCGGGAACGGTCGTCACCGAGATGAACACGCCGACGAGCGCGGCGGATTTGGCCGAAGTCATGGAAAGCATCCCGGCCGCCCCGGCGAGCAGCGCGACGATCAGCGACGCGATCCCCACCTGGTAAACGAAATCGACCTCGTGGTTGTCGGCGAGCTTGCTGACCTCCAGCACGCCGGTGGCGTTGCCCACCAGCACCACACCGAGGGTGATCACCATCGCGATCGGGAAGCCGCCGAGCAGCGCGAGGGCGCCCTGCTTCACGAGATCCTTCCGGCGCAGCACCAGACCGACCGCGATGGCCGCCAGCGGGCCGAATTCCGGCCCGACGACCATGGCGCCGACGATGGTGACCGCCGAGTTCGTGACGACACCGACCGACGCCAGCAGGCACGCGATGGTCAGGAACGCCTGAAATGTCCAAGTGAGGCGCGACTCCTCGCCGGTGCGGCCGACGAGTTCCTGCCACACCACCGCGTCCGCGGCCTCACCCGGCGCCGCCTCCTCCGCTTTGTCGGCGGCGTCGGACACCGCGGTGTCCAGCGCTTCAAGCGTGATCCCGCCGGTGTGGTCGAGGTCGAGACCGCACAGCGACTCGATGATGTCGTCGGTCGCCTCGCGTGCGATGTCCGCCTCGATCAGGTCGCCTTCGGGCGCGACCGCCACCCCGCGGTGCACCACGAGGTGCGCCGTCCCGGCGTGTGCCCGCAGGATCCGGATCGCTTCTTCGGTCCGGTCCGGCGGGCACACGGCCCTGAGGTGGAGCATCAGTTCTTGACGGGCGGCGCGGGCTTGGCGTCGATGCCCGCCTCCTTGCGCTGCTCCGCGGTGATCGGCGCGGGAGCCGCGGTCNGGCCGGGCCCGCCCCCCCCACGGCCCTGAGGTGGAGCATCAGTTCTTGACGGGCGGCGCGGGCTTGGCGTCGATGCCCGCCTCCTTGCGCTGCTCCGCGGTGATCGGCGCGGGAGCCGCGGTCAGCGGGTCGAACCCGCCACCGGTCTTCGGGAACGCGATGACGTCACGCAGTGACTCGGCCTTGGCCAGCAGCATGACGATGCGGTCCCAGCCGAACGCGATCCCGCCGTGCGGCGGCGGGCCGAAGGCGAAGGCGTCGAGCAGGAAGCCGAACTTCTCCTGCGCCTCCTCCTCGGACAGGCCCATCAGCTCGAAGACCTGCTTCTGCAGCTCCTGCTGGTGGATACGGATCGAGCCGCCGCCGATCTCGTTGCCGTTGCAGACGATGTCGTAGGCGTAGGCCAGCGCGTTGCCGGGGTCGTCGGCGAGTTTGCCGATCCACTCCGGGGTCGGCGAGGTGAAGGCGTGGTGCAGGGCCTTCCACTTTCCGCCGCCGACCGCGACGTCGTCGGACTCCTCGGCCGAGATGAACATCGGGAAGTCGACGACCCAGACGAACGACCAGGCGTTCTCGTCGATCAGCCCGAGACGGCTGCCGATCTCCAGCCGGGTGGCGCCCAGAAGCGCACGCGCGTCGGCCGGCTTGCCCGCGGCGAAGAAGATGCAGTCACCGGGCTTGGCGCCGGCGGCTTCGGCGACCGTCTCGCGCTCCTTCTCCGACAGGTTCTTCGCGACCGGCCCGCCGAGCGTGCCGTCCTCGTTGACGAGGATGTACGCGAGGCCGCGGTGGCCGCGCTGCTTGGCGAAGTCCTGCCAGGCGTCGAGGGTGCGGCGCGGCTGGTCGGCCCCGCCCGCCATCACGACGGCGCCGACGTACGGCGCCTGGAACACGCGGAACGGGGTGTCGGCGAAGAACGCCGTCATGTCGGTCAGTTCGAGGTCGAAGCGCAGGTCCGGCTTGTCCGAGCCGTACTTCTCCATCGCCTCGGCGTAGGTGATGCGCCGGAACGGCCGGGGGATCTCGGCGCCGATCAGCTTCCACAGCGCCGTCACGATGTCCTCGCCGAGCGCGATGACGTCGTCCTGCTCGACGAAGCTCATCTCGATGTCGAGCTGGGTGAACTCCGGCTGCCGGTCGGCGCGGAAGTCCTCGTCCCGGTAGCAGCGCGCGATCTGGTAGTACCGCTCCAGGCCGCCGACCATGAGCAGCTGCTTGAACAGCTGCGGCGACTGCGGGAGCGCGTACCAGGAGCCGGGCTTGAGCCGGGCGGGGACCACGAAGTCGCGGGCGCCCTCGGGGGTGGAACGGGTCATGGTCGGAGTCTCGACCTCGACGAACTCCTGCGCGTGCAGTACCTCGCGGGCCGCGCGGTTCACCTCGCTGCGCAGGCGCATCGCGGCCGCGGGGCCGCTGCGGCGCAGGTCGAGGTAGCGGTGCTTGAGCCGCACCTCCTCGCCGACGTCGACCCGGTCGTCGATCGGGAACGGCAGCACGGCGGCCTCGGACAGCACCTCGAGCTCGGTGGCCAGCACCTCGATCTCACCGGTGGGGATCTCGGTGTTGGCGTTGCCTTCCGGCCGCGTCGAGACCTCACCGACGATGCGGACGCAGTACTCGGAGCGCAGCTGGTGGGCGCGCTCGGCCATCTCGCCCTCGCGGAAGACGACCTGGCTCACGCCGCTGGCGTCGCGCAGATCGATGAAGATGACGCCGCCGTGATCGCGCCGCCGGGCCACCCATCCGGTGAGGGTGACCGTCTGACCGGCGTGCTCGGCACGCAAGGTGCCGGCTTTGTGGGTGCGAAGCACTGCGGGTGCTCTCCTTCGGCATCACGATTCTGCGATTCGACGGTTTTTCGCCGACGTCGAAGGCTAACGAATCGCCCCGGATGCCTCGCGACCAGGTGTTCTCAGGGCCGGTTGGCGGAGCCGAGGTCTTGTCGGGAACGGGACCACAGGCGTGAACCCACCCCGGCCGCAGGCCCCGCTATCGCGGTGGCAGGGCGCCTACACCGCCTTCGCGACCTGGAAGACCAGATCGCGCCCGCGCCCTGCCGACGTCGATCGCGGACGCGGGTTCACCCGAGAGACTCAGATCGTCGGCCAGGCCTCCAGCGCCGCGACCATCCGCCGGGTGTGCGCCAGGTAGTCCGGCACGGACAGGACCCGGCCGTCGATGTTCTCCAGCAGCCAGCCCGAGGCAGCCTCCTTCGACGCGAAGAACTGCGTGCACACCAGCGCCTCGACGTAGTCCTGGCCGAGGACGAGGTCGATCCCGGACAACCGCGACGCGGCGACCACGGCCTGCGGCGGGTCGACGCTCAAGACCCGTTCCCGGGTGAAATGGACCCGGACGTGGGCCCCGGTCGCCGGGCAGACCGCGTCCGCGTGCACGGGTTCGCCGGTGGCGACGGCCAGGAGGAACAGGTCGACGCGGTACCGGTCGGCACCCGCCCGGTCGGCCGGGCGGGCTCCGCGGTCCATCACGACCAGGCCGTCGCGGATGACGAAACCCATCAGGTCCATCAGCCGGTGGGCTTCGGCGGGGTCCATGCCGACGGTGGCGGCGAGCCTTCCGATGGCGATGGGGTGTCTGCCCGCTCTGGTCAGCTTGGTCGCGGCCCAGGCGATGCGGACAGCGGCGGTGCGATCCGTACGGGTGGTCAACAGGCACCTCCTCGCCTTCGTCCCGTTGAGATTAAGCACGAAAAGGTTTTCCGCCAAGTCACTGCGCCGAACGGCCGAATGCGTTGTGCGGTAAGAAAATTCACAATGCACATCGAGCAACGGCAAGGCATTCTCCCCGATTGCTCGAAACGGAGCGCACTTTCGGCCGCGTGCGGCGAAAGTCGCCCGTCGCCGCGGGCCGGCATGAGCTTCCGACCAGGTTGCGAAAGTGGCTTTCGCAACGCGCCATCAGCGCAGGTGAGGCCGCCTAGGCGGACGTGAGAGCCGCAGGCGCTTCACAGCAGTTTCAGTTGTTCCGCCGCCGGGATCACCACCTCCTCCGAACGCTGCACGGGCATCGTCACCTGCATTCGCTCCCCGTCGTCCGCACGGGCATCGAAGCCGTGACGGCGCAACAACGGGCCGACGCGGGCACCCAGCCGCTCCCGGTACGCCTTCGGCAGATAGGCGCCGCGCGAGTACAGCTCGCGGTATTTCGGCACGAGCTCCGGATGCTCCCGGCCGAGCCAGCGGGCGAACCATTCCCGCGCGCCCGGCCGCAGATGCAGGGGGAGGACGGTGACCCGCGTGGCGCCCGCCTCGGCCAGCCGCGAGAACAAGGCGTCGAGCGCGGCCACCGAGTCGGTCAGGTACGGCAGCACCGGCGCGACCAGCACCGAACACGGCAACCCCGCTTCCCGCGCCTTGCGGATCAGGTCGAGCCTCGCGCGCGGGCTCGGCGTCCCCGGCTCGAGGCGGCGCTGCAGGTCTTCGTCGAGCAGCGCGAGCGAGATCGCCAGCCCGGCCGGCACGTCCTTCGACACCGACTCCAGCAGCGGCAGATCCCTGGCCAGCACGGTCCCCTTGGTGAGGATCGACAGCGGCGTGCCCGAATCCGCCAGCGCGGTGATGATGCGCGGCATCAGCTTGTACCGGCCTTCGGCGCGCTGGTAGGGATCGGTGTTCGTGCCCATCGCGACGTGCTCGCGTGTCCAGCTCGGCCGCCGCAGTTGCGCGGCCAGCACCTCGGGCGCGTTGACCTTCACGATCACCTGCGTGTCGAAGTCGCGCCCGGCGTCGAAGTCCAGGTAGGTGTGGGTGTTCCGGGCGAAGCAGTTGTGCGTGACCATGCCGTCGGCGATGAAGTCGCCGGTGCCGGTGGTGATGTCGAACAACGGCAGCTCGATGCCCAGCGGCTCGATCGAGGTCACCTTCCGCCTCGTCCGGCCGATCGGGAGGCCGTCGAGCGACCGTTTCCAGCCGACGGCGGGATCGGCTAGGTGGAAGAACCGCACCTCCTCCGACGGCCCGCCGAGGAGCTGCACCGTCCACAGCGGACGGAATTTGACGTTTTCGGTTCTCACGTAACGGAAGCCGAAGTTGTCCAGCGCGGAGCAGAAGGTCGAGACGATATCCTGCTCGTCGTGCGTGACACGCAGCGCACCGTGCCGGTAGCCGCCGGCGAGATCGAACAAGCCGGCGAGGAATCCGCGCTGCCAATGGGAATCCGGCGAGGGCGGCACCTGCACGAAACCGACCGACGCGCCGAAATCGGGCAGGTACCGGAGCGCGCGGTCCGCGGCGTCCTTCTCGGTCGAGAACCCGCCGGAGCGCAGCATCCCGCACAGATACCCGGCGCGATAGCCGAGGGTGTCGTCCGGGGTGCGGGCGAGCTTCCCGACGCCGACGAGTTCGGTGCCGCCGACCAGATGCGGCCGTTGCGCGGCGCCGAACCGGGTACCGGTGACGTGTTTCCACCCGCGCCCGGTCAGGAACCGGTGATCGCCACTGGCCACGATGGACGTTCCGTCGTCGAGGGTCAGGCGGTACGCCGGCTTCAGCGTCGACCAGTGCGCGAGCACCTTCGTCGGCACCAGGCGGCGGCCCGCGCCACGCCCGCGCGTCCCGTAGATCGCGTCACCGGGCGCGAGCTCCGCCAGCGTCTTCGTCCGGCCATCGGCCATCAGGACCGGCGTCGCGCCTTCGAGGCAGTACGTGCACGCGTGAGAGCAACCGCGATACGGGTTCACCGTCCATCCGAACGGGACACCCGAACCGTCGGGCACCTTGTTCAGCACGGATTTGGCGTGCACCTCGTGGAAGGTGACGCCGTCGAACTCGGGCGTGCGCACCGAACGCAGCAACCCGTCCAATCCGGGCAGGACCGGCTCGCCGCCGTCCGCCCGCTGTCGATCCCATCGCACCAGGCCAGTCGAACACATGTTCTAGACGGGTGTCAAACGTATGTTCGAACGCGGGTGATCTTCGCGGCATTCAGTCCTCTGGATGCGGTAGTTGCGCGCGCAAGTACCGCATCAAGAGGACTAAATGCGAGCTAGAGCTTCGTGACCTCTTCCGCCACATACCCGGCGGGCTGGATCAGCCCCGCGCACCGGCTCTCCCCGCGCGGCGTCGCCGACCGGCGGCGCACCGTCACCGCGTAGAAGTCCTCGCCACCGCGCACGGTGACGACCCGGGCGTCGGCTTCGAGCAACGGCTCCTCCTGGACGGCGAGCACGTCGTCCAAACCGGACAGGTCCAGCCGCCGCCGGAGGGCGATCTCCGCGAACTGCGCCCACGCCGTCCGGGCGGACGTCCGGCCGCGAAGCTGCTCCGGCTCGACCTGGCCGCGCAGGGCGGACTTGGCGACCAGCGCCGCTTCGGCCGGGTTGAGCTGGCCGTGCAGGAAACCGTCGGGGACCACCAGGAGATTGCCCGCCCAGCGGTCTCCGCCGACATGGCTCACCTCCCAGGCCCGGCCGGGGTGATTGGTGTTGAGCGTCGAAGCCAGGGGGCGGCCGAGCACCGCGCAGCACATGTCCTTCGTGCCGTGCGTGCAGACCAGGAACAGCGGCCCGCCCACTCGCGTGCCGAGCCCGCCCGTGCCTTCCGCGACCGCTTCGAGATCCAGCCCGGCCAAGTCGCCGAGATCGTGGATCTCCAGCCGCTCGAGCCAGCGGTTGCCCGGTTCGCCGCCGCCGACGTACACGGACCGGGGACGATCGGGATCGCGCTGATGTTTGCCCGGCCGACGGATCAGCAGCGGGCGGAGCCCATGGGACCGTCTCAGGCCTTCGAGCAGCTCACGGCGCTCGGCGGGGAACGCCTCGTCGAGGACGTTTTCCAGCGCGTCCGCGGGCCAGGGGCCCGGCTGCTCGATGAGCAGCCAGCAGCGCATGTCCGCGGCGGTGCCGGCGGGGCTCGCGCCCAGCATACGCGCGACGGTGGCGCAGCCCGGCAAAGCGGCGGGCGGCGCTGTGGTGTCCGAGAGCTGAGCGGTCATCGGCCGACCGCTCCGGACTTCACCTTAGGCATGCCTTAGCTTACCCCGCCCGGCCTCCCTTCACACTTCCCGTCTCCTGTGACTTTCAGCCGATCGAGAGAAGTCCCTGTGTCGTGAGCTCGCCGAGGAACGCCCGCACCGTCCCCCGATCGAGTTCGGACAGCTCGGCGAGTCGTTTGACCGCCTGCGGCGTTCCGTCGAGCAGCGCCTTCAGCAGCGGAGCCGCGGCACCCGCGAAGACGAACCGTTTGCCGTCCGCGAGCAGGGTCACCCGGCCGTCACCTTCTTCGAGCACCGCCCTCGGGACGAGGAACCGGACCTCGGTCTCGTCGCCGTCCGGCAGCAGGCCGGGGGTCGCCGCCCAGGGCAGCCCGACCCGCGGATGCGCCGGGGCAGCCGAGTCGCGTTCGGCGAGGAACCTGCCGACGACGTCGCCGGTCAGCGCTGCTTCCAGCTCGGCACGCAGCGCCGCGGCACGGGCCGCCCGCTCCTCGTCCGTCCCGAACCGCGGGAGGTCCTGCCGGAACACGGTGCTCGCGCGGAGCTTGTCGGCGAGCCAGGACACCAGGTCGATCCCGGTGGCCGGGCTGAACCCGAGCGTGAGGTGCAGCGACATCTCCCCCACCGCGGTGACGTCGTGCCAGTGCCCGCGCGGGACGTAGAGGACGTCGCCGTCTTCGAGGATGAAGTCGTCGATCGGCTCACCGGGCCGCTCGGGCTGCTCGACGTCGCGATGCAGCGGAGCGGGCCTGGTCGGGCCGTGCATCCGCCAGCGTTTGCGGCCGGCGACCTGGATGATGAACGCGTCGTGGTCGTCCCAGTGCACGTCGAAGCCGTGCGTCACGCCCCAGCCCGCGTACAGGTTGACCTGGACGCTCTCGCGGAGGTCGTGTTCGAGGCTTCTGGCGAGATCGCCGATCGGGTCGCTGAGTTCCTGGATGGCGTCGAGCACCATCGTCGCGCCGCCGCGGAGGTGCTCGGTGAACGGAGCGGCCTGCAGGCGGGGGACGGTGCCACTGCGGCGGGTGGGGACGAGATCGGTGTAGCTCTCCATGTGCACCGGGGTGCCATCGAGCGCGAGGCGCAGGCGCGGGAACTCCAGGCGGTGCTGCCGGAGGATCGCGTTCAGCGCGGGCCACGGCAGCAGGTCGGCGAACCGGCCCGCGCGGCCTTCGAATCGGCGGTAGGTCTCGCCCTGGACGTCTTGGAAGAACTGGCTGACCCCGAGCGGAGCCACGAGGTCAGCCAGTGTCGGCGTTTCGGGCACTCAGCCGTCGTTGCCGTCGTTGTCGGCGGCCGCGCCGTTGGCCTTCCCGCGGTCGACCGCGGTCGGGATCATTTCGACCTCCAGCAGCAAACCGCTGTCGGGAGCCTGCGTACCTGACTGTTCCTGTGCCATCCTGCCACCTTTTTCTCAGACGAGCGGACGGACCGAAAATCGGTCTGGAGCGCCGCCAAGCCTACGACACGTTTCGAGAAAATTCACTGTCCAGCAGGCAAAAACGGCCTTGTGAGCGATCTTCGACACCGCGGCGCCGGTTCACCCGGACAGCGGTTCTAAGCTGCCATTCATGGCTGATCCGGCATCCGTCCCCCGCCCGCGGTGGGACGTGCTCGCGGCCGTCGGCGCCGGCGGCGCGCTGGGCAGCCTCGCCCGCTACGGACTGTCGGTCGCGATCCCCCATCCCCGGGGTCAGTTCGCGTTTTCCACCTTCGCCACCAACGTTTCCGGCTGTCTGCTGATCGGGATCCTGATGGCGTCGCTGACCGCGTCGGAAGATCCGCACCGGTTGCTGCGTCCCTTTCTCGGGGTCGGGATCCTGGGCGGCTACACGACGTTTTCGACCTACGCGACGGACACACTCGATCTTGTGACGGCCGGGCGCCCGTTCACCGGGTTGGCGTACGCGTTCGGAACGGTGGCCGCGGCGCTGGTAGCCGTCTACGCCGGGCACGAGATCACCCGGGCGGTGAAGAAATGACGCTCGTCTTCGTCGCGCTAGGCGGCGGTTTCGGGGCGATCGTCCGTTTCCTGACCGATCTCCGGATGCGCGCGTGGCGGGGTACCGCCTTCCCGTGGGGCACGCTGGTGGTCAACATCGCGGGCTCGTTGATCCTCGGTGTCCTGACCGGCTGGGCACTGCACGGCGGCCAGCCCGGCGGAGTCCGCTCGCTGCTGGCCGTCGGATTTTGCGGCGGCCTCACCACGTTTTCGACGTTCGGGTACGAAACCCTGCGCCTGTTCACCGAGAAGACGCGGGCCCGCGCGGTGGTGAACGCCGTCGTCACGATGGCCGCCGGAATCGGCGCCGCGGCGGCCGGGTTGCTGCTCGCCGCCGCCATCTGGCACTGACTCAGCCTTCGGGCGCCATCCGCCACGCCGCGGCCGCGACCGCCTCACGCTGCTCTGACGGGAGGTCCGCCGCCATCTCCTCCAGCTTTTCGACGACGCCTTCGTGCGCGGCGTTCGCGAGCCGGAGCCCCTCCTCGGTCAGCGTGATCTTCAGCGCGCGGCGATCGCCGGAATCCGCGACACGCTCGACGAGCGCGCGCCGCTGCACGCGATCCACCAGGCCGGTGACGCTGGACTTCTCCAGGTTCAGCATCTTGCCGAGGTCGGTCATCCCGACGCCCGTCTCCCCCTGCGCCAGCACGCAGAGCAGCTGAGCCTGCTGCGGCGTGAGGTCGTGGGACCGGCCGACGTCGATGAAAGCGCGCTGCACCAGATGGGAGAGCCGCACCAGCGCCGTCGCGAATCCGAGGTCTTCGGCCGTGGTCATGAGCTCAGTCTACTTGACGATCGTTCGGAGTACGAACTACTGTAGTTCGCAGTACCAACATTCCGCATTACGAACTAGGGGATCTCATGACCACGACCGTGGCCGTCATCGGCGGGGGATACGGCGGCACGACCGTCGCCAAGGAGCTGGACTCGTTCACCGACGTCGTGCTCGTCGAACCGCGCGAGGACTTCGTCCACCACGTCGCCGCCTTGCGGGGGCTCGTCGATCCCGAGTGGACGGATCGGCTCTTCTACCCATACGCCCGGCTCCTCGAACGGGGACGCGTGCTCCGCGACCGCGCGGTGAGCGTGGACCAGGACGGCGTCACGCTGGCGTCGGGCGAACGGCTCACACCGGACTACGTCGTGCTGGCGACCGGCTCGGCGTACCCGTTCCCGGCGAAGATCGATTTCCACGACAGCGCTTCGGCGAAGGCGAAGATCCGTGCCACCCGGGAGGAACTCGCGGGCGCGGAGAAGGTGCTGCTGCTCGGCGCGGGCCCGGTGGGCCTCGAACTGGCCGGCGAGATCAAGGCGGTGTGGCCGGAGAAGGCCGTGACGATCGTCGACCCGGCGAAGGAGATCCTGCCCGGTTTCCCGGAGGACTTCCGCGCGGAGATCCGCCGTCAGCTCGACGGACTGGGCGTCGAACTGCTGCTCGGCACTTCGCTGACCGAGCCGCCGGTCTCGGAACCGGGGCAGGCCAAGACGTTCACCTCGGGGCTCACCGGCGGCGGCGAGGTGACCGCCGACCTGTGGTTCCAGTGCTTCGGCGGCGCGCCGCACACCGCGTACCTCGACGGCGAACTGGCCGCGGCGCGGCAGGCGAACGGCCAGGTGGAGGTGACTCCCGAGCTGCGCCTTCCGGGGCAGCCCGGCGTGTTCGCGCTCGGCGACATCACCGCGTTGCCGGAGGGGAAGCTGGCGAAGGTGGCCGGTGACCACGCGGAGGTCGTCGTGGCCAACATCCGGGCGCTGGTCGAAGGCGGCGAACTGCGGACGCACACCCCGGGCGGACCGATGATCTCGTTGCCGCTCGGGCCTTCCGGGGGCGCGACCTACGCCGAGGAGGTCGGGATCCTGGACGCGGCGACCACCGCGGAGATCAAGGGGTCGCACATGATGGTGTCCCGCTACGAGGAGCTGTTCGGACAGGCGTAGCGCTCGTGAGTGGTAAGGACGGTCAGAACCGTCCTTACCACTCACGAGTCCCTAACGCGGAGCGAGACCTCGCACCTGGGCGAACGGGTCCTTCCCCGTCGGCAGCAGCGCGATGATCGGCGTCGTCAGTCCGTTGTCCACATAGGACTGCACCTGCTCGCGGCAGGAGTCGAGGCTGCCGTGGACGATCAGGTCGTCGACGACCTCGTCCGGGATGACCTGGTTCGCCTTCTGCCGGTCGCCCGCGGCCCACGCCTCGTGCATCGGCGCGAGCGCGTCGCCCCGGCCGAGCCATTCGTGGAACGCCGCGTACACCGGCACGGTGAGATAGCTCGAGATGAGCATCCGGCCGAGCCCGCGGGCGGCGGCCTTGTCCTCGGTGGGGCACACGAAGATCCGCGCGGCCAGTTCGGTGTCCGGACCGACTTCCGCCCGCACCTTCGGCACGTCGGAGGCGGCGAGCCAGTTGGTGATGGCGCCGTCGGCCTCCTTCGCCGCCAGCCGCAGCATCCCCGGCCGCAGCGCGGCGAGCATGATCGACGGCGGCGGGTCGGCGGGCCGCTCCAGCCGGAACTTGCTGACGGAGAACGACTCGTACTCCTCGGTGACCTTCTCCCCCGCCAGCGCCGAACGCAGGAAGCGCAGGGTGTCCCGCGAACGCGCGAACGGCGCTTCGAACTCGGCGGCGTTCCAGTTCTTCACGATCACCGGCGACGACGCGCCGATGCCGAGCACGAACCGGCCGGGCGCCAGTTCCGCGACGGTCGCCGCGCTCATCGCCAGCAGCCCGGGCCCGCGCGTGTACACCGGCACGATCGCGGTGCCCAGGCGCAGCTGCGGCGCCCACTGCGAGGCCAGCACCAGCGGCGTGAAGGCGTCGTGGCCCGCCGTCTCGGCCGACCACGCGTCGGTGTAGCCGAGATCCGGCAGCTCCCGCACCATCTCCTCGTGCGCCGCGAGCGGCACCCCGGTCAGCGGAATGGTGATGCCCCACCGTTTCATGCGTTCTCCTCGCTCTTGACCGCGGCACCGGACAGCTCACGCACGATCCAGTCCACCTGCGTGCGCATCAGGTTCTCGGCGACCTCTTCGGCTTGCGGTGTCATATGCGTCGCGCCGGCCAGCGGCAGGAACACGTGCGCGCGTCCCTTGGCCAGCAAGGCCGACGACAGGCGCAACGAGTGGGCGACGAAAACGTTGTCGTCGGCCAGTCCGTGCACGATCAGCAGCGCCCGTGAGAGGTCACCGGCGCCGGCGATCAGCGAGTTGTGCTCGTACGAAGCCGTTTCCTCCCGCGGAAGCCCGAGGTAACGCTCGGTGTAGTGCGTGTCGTACAGCGACCAGTCGGTCACCGGGGCGCCCGCGACAGCGGCGTGGAAGACGTCCGGGCGGCGCAGCACGGCCAGCGCGGACAGGTAACCGCCGTAGGACCAGCCGCGGATCGCGACCCGTTCCAGATCCAGTTCCGGATGGAGCTCGGCCGCCGCGTGCAGGGCGTCGACCTGGTCGGCGAGGGTGACGTCGGCGAGCTTGCCCGCGATCTCCTTCTCCCAGGCCGAACCCCGGCCGGGCGTCCCGCGCCCGTCGGCGACCAGCACCGCGAATCCCTGGTCCGCGAGCCACTGCGGGGTCAGGAAGGCGTTGCGGGTCTGCAGGACACGCTGGGCGTGCGGGCCGCCGTACGGGTCGAGCAGCACCGGGAGCTTGCCTTCGCTCTCCTCGTACCCGGTCGGCAGCACCAGCGCGGCGCGCAGGCCCCGCTCCCCCAGCGTCAGCCAGGTCACGTTCGGCACGACGTCGGGGTCGACGGTGAAGGAACCGATACGCGCCACGGTCTTCTCGCCGGACACGACGGTCACCACCGGGCCGCTGCGCTCCAGGGTCCACGACGAGAGCACGGTCAGCGAAGCGGTCCCGGACCCGACGTGCACACCGTCCTCAGTGGACAGACGACGGAGCTCGCCGCCTTCGGTGCGGAAGACGTGGATCTGGGTCGGGTCGGCCTCCGACGCGCTGAAAAGCACCTCGTCGCCGACGTGCAGGATCGACCGCACCTGCAGCCCCGGCGGGGTGACGGCGGCCCCGTCGACGACCAGCCGGTGGTCACCGTCGGTGGCGCTCTCGCGGACCAGGCGGCCGTCGGCCGTCCACGCCGGGACGCCCGCGGCGAGCTCGACCCAGTGCTCGTCGGTCTCGGTGTGCAGCACCTCGACCGAACCGGTCGCAGGGTCGACCGCCTGGATCTCGAGTTTCCGCTGGTCACGCGACTGCACCGACAGCAGCGGCTTACCCGCGCCGGACCAGTGCACCGCGGCGAGGTACTCCCAATCGGTCTTCTCGACGTCGACGCGGGAGCCGTCGAGGCCGAGGAAGGCCAGCGTCACGTCCGCGTTCGTGGTGCCCGCCGCCGGATACGCGACGACGTTCGCCGCCGACTGCGGGTTCGCCGGATCGGCGATCGTCCAGCGCGGCACCGCGGCCCGGTCCGAGCGCTCGACCAGGAGGCTCTTCCCGTCCGGCGCCCACCAGTAGCCGCGGGTGCGGCCCATCTCCTCGGCCGCGATGAACTCCGCGAGCCCCCAGGCGATGTCGTCACCCGCTGCCTCTACGAGCAGCCGGTCATCACCGGTGGCCCGGTCGATCACCCGCAGGCGCCGATCCCGGACGTAGGCGACGTGCGTACCGTCCGGGCTGGGCCGCGGGTCGACGACCGAACCGTCGACCAGCACCGACACCTCGCCGGTGGCCAGGTCGAGGGTGTGGAGCTTGCCCGAGAGCGAGAACGCGGCGACGGTGAAAGCGTCGTCGACCGCGTAGCCGACCACGCCGCCACCGGTCTCCCGGCTGCGCTCGCGGCGGGCACGCTCTTCCGGCGGCAGATCCTCTTCACCGGGCAGCAGCTCGGCGGCGTCGACCAGCTTCGTCTCCTCGCCCGACGCGACGTCGAACGACCACAGGCTGTGCCGGGGGTCGGTGCCGGACTCGGACCGCAGGAACAGGATGCGGGAACCGTCCGGGGCGACCTTGAACTCTTTCGGCGCGCCGAGGGTGAAGCGCTGGGTGCGGGCCTGACGGCGGAGGAACGGGAGATCTTCGAGGCTGATGTCGGTCACCTCCGCACTCTTTCAGAAGATCAAGCGGAGACGCCAACGCCTTCGAGCTTCTTCAGTTCGGTCTCGGGGTCGAAGTCGGCGGGCGGGAACTTCGGATCCATCCCCTCGATCGTCTCGATCAGGAGCCGCGCGACCAGCCAGTTGCGGTACCACTTCCGATCGGCCGGGACGGCGTACCAGGGCGCGGCCACCGTCGAGGTCTTGGCGAAGATGTCGGCGTAGGCCTTCTGGTAGTCGTTCCACTGGGCGCGCGCGTCGAGGTCCGCGGGGTTGTACTTCCACCACTTCGCCGGATTCTCCAGCCTCGCCTTGAGACGCTTCAGCTGCTCTTCCGGCGAGATGTCGAGGAAGACCTTCACGATCGTCGTGCCGGCGTCGGTCAGCTCCTTCTCGAACGCGTTGATCTCGGCGTAGCGCTTGCGCCATTCCGTCGCGGGCACCAGCTTCTGCACGCGCGGGACCAGGATGTCCTCGTAGTGGGAGCGGTCGAAGACACCGATCTGCCCCGGCGCCGGGAGCTGTTTGCGGATCCGCCAGAGGTAGTGGTGACGCCGCTCCGTCGCGGTCGGCTTCTTGAACCCGGCGTACCGCACGCCCATCGGGTTGACCAGGCCGAGGACGTGGCCGACGGTGCCGCCCTTGCCGGAGGTGTCCATCCCCTGCAGGACCAGCAGGACACTACGGTTCCCGCCGCCGACGCCCTCCGCGTACAGGGCCTCCTGCAACTCGGCGAGCCTGCCTCCGGCGTCGGCCAGGTCCTTGAGCACCTTGGGCTTCTTGTGCGGTCCGATCGGGAACGAGCCCGGCTCGTGCCGCTCGCCGCCCCTGCCGATCCTCAGCGTGTCCCGGACGGAGTCGGTGTCCTTTTTCGCCATCCGGCGACGATAACCGCGCTCCGCGCACCGCGCCTCCGGTGATCGAGTACGCCGATGCACGATTTCGCCACCCGGAAGACTCGATACGCAATGAACAACGGGTCAAAGCAACGTTTCCCGGATGAAACCAGCCGGATGGGCATCTAACCTGAACGCATGACGACCGCCGACTTCATCGCGCTCGACGAGCAGTGGAGCACGCACAACTACCACCCGCTCCCGGTGGTGATCGCCACCGCCGAAGGAGCCTCGGTCACCGACGTCGAGGGCAAGACCTACCTCGACTTCCTCTCCGGCTACTCCGCGCTGAACTTCGGGCACCGCCACCCCGGGCTCATCGCCGCCGCGATCGAGCAGTTCGGCCGGGTGACGCTGACCTCGCGCGCCTTCCACCACGACCAGCTCGGGCTGTTCTGCAAGGAGCTCGCCGAGCTGACCGGCACCGAGATGACCCTGCCGATGAACTCCGGCGCCGAAGCCGTCGAGTCGGCGGTGAAGATCGCCAGGAAGTGGGCGTACCGGGTCAAGGGCGTCCCCGACGGGACCGCGGAGATCATCGTCGCCGGCTCCAACTTCCACGGCCGCACGACGACCATCGTGTCCTTCTCCACCGACGAGACCGCACGCGCGGACTTCGGCCCGTTCACCCCGGGCTTCGTCACGGTCAAGTACGGCGACGCCGCGGCGCTGCGCGACGCCATCACCGAGCGCACCGCCGCGATCCTGCTGGAGCCGGTACAGGGCGAGGCGGGCGTCATCGTGCCGCCCGCCGGCTACTTCGCCGAGGCCCGGCGGCTCTGCGACGAGCACAACGTGCTGCTGATCGCCGACGAGATCCAGTCCGGTCTCGCCCGCACCGGCACCGTCCTCGCGCTCGACCACGAAGGCGTCCGCGCCGACGTCTACACCCTGGGCAAGGCACTGGGCGGCGGGATCATGCCGGTGTCGGCCGTGGTCGGCGGCAAGGACGTGCTCGGTGTCCTTCGGCCGGGTGAACACGGCTCCACCTTCGGCGGGAACCCGGTCGCCTGCGCGATCGGGCGGGCCGTGGTCGGGCTGCTGAAGACCGGAGAGTTCCAGCAGCGCTCACGGGAACTGGGCGCCCACCTGCACTCGCGGCTCGGCGAACTGGTCGGCGACGGGCTCGCCGAGGTCCGCGGGCGCGGGCTCTGGGCGGGCATCGACATCGCGCCCGGCGGGCCGACCGGCCGGGAGGCGTCCACCGCGCTGGCCGAACGCGGCGTCCTGTGCAAGGAGACCCACGACCACACCCTGCGGATCGCGCCGCCGCTGGTGATCAGCCGCGAGGAACTCGACCGCGGTATCGACGCGATCACGGAGGTCGTCAAGACCCGGTGAACCTTTCGGACGGGCTGTACGTTGCCTGTCCATGGGAGACGAGCGGGAGTGGGTGGAGCGGCCTCTGGTCGGCACCGAGTCGGTGTCGCCGGAGGACTGGTTCGCGAGGGGTAAGGCACTGCGGGACGAGGCGCCCTCCTCCGCGCACGACCACGCGGCGGCGGGCGAGGGCCGGCCCAGCGTCGCGGAGTTCTTCGCGCGCACCAACGAAGGCCGCCTGCCGGAACTGGTGGACCTGCGGCGCGAGCGCATGCTCGCGTCGCCGTTCACCTTCTACCGCGGGGCCGCCGGGCTGATGGCCGCCGACCTGGCGGGTTCGCCGTCGTCCGGGCTGACCGCGCAGCTCTGCGGGGACGCGCACGCCGCGAACTTCGGGCTGTACGGCACGCCCGAAGGCCAGATCGTCATGGACATCAACGACTTCGACGAATCCGTGCCGGGCCCGTGGGAGTGGGATCTCAAACGGCTCGCGGCGAGTCTCGTCCTCGCCGGGCGCGAGGGCGGCATCGGGGAAGCGGGCTGCCGGGAAGCCGCCGAGGACGCCGTGAAGTCGTACCGGCGCACCATCCGGGGGCTGGCGGAGCTGCCGTTCCTGCGGTCGTGGAACGCGCTGCCGGACGCGTCGGTGCTGAGCAAGGTCAAGGCGCACGACCTGATCGACGACTTCGAGGAAGCGGCCGAGAAGGCGCGGAAGAACACCAGCGCCAAGGTCACCGCGAAATGGACCCGGCGGATCGACGACCACGAGACCGGCCTCGAACGGCATCGCTTCGTCGAAGACCCGCCGGTGCTCACTCACGTCGACGACGCGACCGCCGAAGCGATCGTCGCCGGACTCGTGTCCTATGTGGACACGCTACGCGAGTCGCGGCGGACGCTGGTCTCGCGGTACCGGGTGTCCGATGTGGCCTTCCGGGTGGTCGGCACCGGCAGCGTCGGGCTGCGCAGCTATGTCGCGCTCCTGCACGGGAACTCCGGTGAAGATCTTGTCCTGCAAGTGAAACAGGCCGTCCCGTCGGCGCTCGCGCCGTTCCTCGGCCTGCCCGCCCCGGAGCACGAGGGGCGGCGGATCGTCGAAGGCGCGCGGCTGGTGCAGGCCGAAACGGACATCCTGCTCGGCTGGACGACCATCGACGGCCTGCCGTACATCGTGCGGCAGTTCCGGAACCTCAAGGGCGACATCGACCCGGCGGAGCTGAAGAAGGACCACCTCGACGACTACGGCCGGCTCGCCGGCGCGTTGCTCGCGCGGGCGCACGCGCGGTCTCTGCATCCGCGGATGCTGGCCGGCTACTTCGAGGACGACGAAGACCTCGACGAGGCCATCGGGGCCTACGCGGTGCGATACGCGGATCAGACCGAAGCGGACTTCGCCGCCTTCGCCGCCCTCTGACCTCCCGCATTTCGTCCTCTAAATGCGGGCCGGTGCGTCGGCATGTCCTGAAGGTGCCCTTTGAGACGTTGATCGTCCCGAAGGGCACCTTCGGGACACCGGCCCGTGCGGGCGCGGGTGGACGGCGGCTCACACCAGGGCCAGGACGTCGTCCGCGCATCCCCACGCCACCGTGATCCCCGCGCCCCCGTGCCCGTAGCAGTGCACGACCCGGCCGTCCCGGTCCAGCCGCACCTCGGGCCGGAACGGCCGCAGCCCCACCTTCGCGCCCAGCACGGGCGCGTCGGCCAGCGCGGGCACGAGTTCCCGGCACCGCCGCACGATGTCGGCGGTCACCCCGGGATCCGGTTCGACGGAGCCGCGCCCCGGCTCCTGCGTGCCGCCGCAGACGACGTGCCTTCCGTGCGGGATCACGTGCCGCAGCACCGGCGTGGCCCCGTCGACGATCCATTCGGTCAGTCCCGGGTCGGCGAGATGGACGACCTGGCCGCCGACCGGCACCACGGTGCCGTCCCCCGCGAGCCGCCCGCCGCCGAGCCCGGCGGCGTTCACGACGAGGTCCGCGTCGAGGTCGTCCAGCCGCGAGACGGTGCGGTACTCGGTGCGCGCGCCCAGCGCGGCGACCTGTCCGGCGAGCCAGGCGAGGTACACCGGGGTGTCGACCAGTGCGGTCGTGAAGGTGAGCCGTCCGGGTTCGTGGTCCAGGCCGGGCATCGACAACGCCCACGAAGGCAGCGGCGCCTCGCGCGGGACGAGGTACGTGCCCCGGACCATGCGGACCCCGGGCGCGCCCAGGGCGCGGTACTCCTCGACGCTCGTCGCGGTCCAGCGGTCGACGCGGTCGGAGTTCGCCGCCAGCGGCGGGAAGAGCACGCCACCGGCGACCGCCGACGTCGTCTCCTCCGGCCGGGCATCGGTGACGACCGTGACGTCGTGCCCGGCCACGGCCAGCCGGTGCGCGCAGCTGAGCCCGATCACGCCGCCACCGACCACACTGATCCGCATCGAAAGCCCCCTTCGTCCTCGCGAGCCGTCCTTGCATGGTGACTGATCACCTGTCACGTAATCTCGCCGGATGAGCGGAAGAGGGCCGTACGGGCCGGTCGCGGTGACCTGCGCCGTGATCATGGTGGTTCTCGGCCTGCTGGTCTCCGGCGAAGGCCCGTCCGTCCCCGACGAGCTCGCCGTCAGGTGGGTGGAGCGGTCGTTCGGCCCCGACACCGCCCTCCTGCGGCTCCTGGTGCTGCCGACCGAGGCCTACGTCCTGATCCCGGTCGCGGTCCTCGCCGCCGTCCTCTGCCTGATCGGACGGCGCAGGCTCGAAGCGGTGCTGACGATCGCCGGCCCGCTCATCGCGATCCTCGCGAACACCTGGGTGCTCAAACCGCTCTTCGACCGCTGGAAGTACACGTACCTCGCCTATCCGAGCGGGCACACCGTCGCGCTGGTCGCGGTGCTGACGGTGCTCGTCCTGCTCGCCCGCCCCGGCGTCGCGAAGGCGGTCATCGCGACGGTGGGCGCCGTGGCGCTCTGCGGGGTCACGATCGGCATGCTCGGCCTCGGCTACCACTACCTGACCGACGTCGTGGGCGGCGCGCTGTTCGCCGTCGCGACCGTGTGCGCGACGTGGGTGCTGCTCAGCTGGGCTGCACGGCGTCGCGCGCCAGTGCCGTCAGACGGCTGACGGCGCGCAGGTACTTCTTGCGGTAGCCGCCGTTCACCATCTCCTCGGTGAACAGCTCCGGCACCGGCTCGCCCGAGACCACCAGCGGGATCGCGCGGTCGTAGAGCCGGTCGGCGAAGGCGACCAGCCGCAGTCCGACGTTCTGGTCCGGCACCGGGTGGATGTCGCGCAGGTGCACCCGCGTCACGCCGTCGAGAAGCCTTCCGTAGCGCGAAGGGTGCAGGCCGCCCAGGTGTTCGCACAACGCGTCGAAATCGTCCACAGTGGACTCCGGATGCGCGGCGGCGGAGGCTTCCAGCGCCTCGGGGCTCGCGGGCGGCGGGGCGTCCGGCAGGCCGCGGTGGCGGTAGTCCGGGCCGTCGACGCGGCAGACGCCGAACCGGGCGGACAGCGACTGGATCTCGCGCAGGAAGTCCGCCGCGGCGAACCGGCCCTCGCCGAGTTTGTCCGGCAGCGTGTTGGACGTCGCCGCCACGAACACTCCCGCCGAGATCAGCTCCTGCAGCAGCCGCGTGACGAGCATGGTGTCGCCAGGGTCGTCGAGCTCGAACTCGTCGATCGCCAGGAACCGGTGCTCGGACAGCCGCCGCACCGCCTCGGCGAACCCCAGCGCGCCGACGAGGTGGGTCAGCTCCACGAACGTCCCGTACGCCTTGGGCGACGGCGTCTCGTGCCAGGTCGAGGCGAGCAGGTGGGTCTTGCCGACGCCGAAACCGCCGTCGAGGTAGAGCCCCATCGGCCCGGACGGCGCGTCGTCCCCGCCGCCGAAGAGGGCGCGCAGCTTCGACTTCGGCTTCCGGTTCGACGCCTCCGCCACGCGTTTCGCGAACGCGCCACAGGTGACGACGGCCTCGGCCTGGCTCGGCTCGTCCGGGTTGGGCACGTACGTGGAGAACCGGACCGCGTCGAACCTCGGCGGCGGGACGAGCGCGGTGATCAGCTCGTCGGCGGACAGCTCCGGACGGCGATCGATCAGGCGGGCGGGCATTCGCCGAGCGTAACGGCACGGGCGTGACGGGTTCACCCTCCCTGACCGGGCGTATCCCCCGCTCAGCGGTGTCGTCGGGCGCGTGCTGGGATGTCGGTGTGCAGCTTTTGTGGCCAACGACACCGGGCGATGCCGTCTCCGATGCCGACCTCGAACGGCTCTATGGATACCCGGACGACCTGGACCGTCCCTGGGTCCAGGTCAACTTCGTCAGCTCCGCCGACGGCGCGGCGGCGGTCGACGAGCTGTCCGAGGGGCTTTCCCACCCCGCCGACAAGCGGATCTTCCTGATGGGACGGCTGCTGTCCGACGTGGTCCTGGTCGGCGCGGGCACGGCGCGCGCCGAGGGCTACCGCGGCGCGCGCGTCTCTCCCGGACGCGCCGCCCGTCGGGCCGCGCTCGGACTTTCCGAGGTCCCGCCGATCGCGGTGGTGACCCGTTCCGGTGAACTCGATCCCGAGGGCCCGTTGTTCACCGACACCAAGGTCCCGCCGATCGTCATCACCACCGGGAAGGCGCCGCGCGCCGAGTTGGAGCGCGCGGGTGCCGAGGTGCTCGTCGCGGGGACCGACGACGTCGACCTCCACCGGGCGCTCGCGCTGCTGGACGAGCGCGGGCTGCGCCGGGTCGACTGCGAAGGCGGGCCGGCGCTCTTCGCCGACCTGATCGCCGCCGACCTCGTCGACCAGCTGTGCCTCACCGTCGCCCCGCTGCTGGCGGGAGCGGGCGAGAGCCGGATCGCCCGCGGCCACCCTGCCCCGCAACCGCGGCGGATGGAGCTCGCGTCCGTGCTCGTCGAAGACGGCTTCACCATGCTGCGCTACCGCCGCCGGGAGGGCGGGTGAGCGAGGCGGCCCCGGTTCCGGACGAGGAACTGGTGGCCAGGGCCGCCGCCGGGGACCACGGTGCCTTCGACACCCTGGTCCGGCGGCATACGGCCCGGATGTACCGGGTCGCCCTGCGGATCACCGGCAGCTCGTCCGAGGCCGAGGACGTCGTCCAGGAGGCCTGGCTCTCCGCGTGGCGCGCGCTGCCCGCCTTCCGGTTCGAAGCGGCGGTGTCGACCTGGCTCTACCGGGTGACGACGAACGGCGCGCTCGGCGTGGTCCGGCGCCGGAAACCGACCGTGCCCCTCGACGAGGGCGACGCGGGTGTCGTGCCTGGTCCGGAGGGTCATGTCGAGAGCGCCGAGCGGGTCGGCACGGTGCTGCGCGCGATCGCCGAACTGGACGTCGGCCAGCGGATCCCGCTGATTCTGCGAGAATTCGAAGGGTTGACCTACGACGAGGTGGCCGAGGTGCTCGAAGTCAGCGTGCCCGCTCTGCGTGCCCGCCTGCACCGCGCGAGGGTGGCGCTGCTGGCGAAGCTCGGCGACAACTTCCGACCCGGGGAACGGTGATGAGCGAGGATCCGCGCGACGACCCCCGGTGGCAGCAGGTGCGCGCCGCCGCGAGCCGTCCGGTGCCGACGCCGCCGGGACTGGTCGAGCGGGTGCTCCGCTCGGTCGGCGGCGTCCGCGGCGGGCATACCACCGCACCGCTCGACCTGCCCTCCTCGGGCGGCAAGACCCAGGTGTCGGAACGGGCGCTGGTCCTGATGACCAGGAGCCTCGCCGCCGAGATCGGCCGCGAGCTCGGCGGAGTGCACGTCGCCGCCGTCGCGCTCGAAGAGGACGTGCTCCAGGTGCTGGTGACGATCCGGTTCGGCGTCGAAGCGGCCGTCGCGGACCTGTTGCGCCACCGGGTCAGCGCGGCCCTGACCGGGCAGCTCGGCTCCGCCCCGCCCGCGATCAACATCCACGTCGTCGACGTCCATCCGGACTGATCGGCGGCAAGGTGTCGTGTCGCGAAAGCCACTTTCGGGACATCTGACGTCCCGAAAGTGGCTTTCGCGACACGACACCTTGCCGCCGATCAGTCCGGATGGACGTCGACGACGTGGATGTTGATCGCGGGCGGGGCGGAGCCGAGCTGCCCGGTCAGGGCCGCGCTGACCCGNGCCACTTTCGGGACATCTGACGTCCCGAAAGTGGCTTTCGCGACGTTGGCGCCACTGGATCCCGCCTCGACGGAGAACGCCGATCACGTCCGCCGGGACGCGGCCTCGCCCGACCTCCCGGACCGAATCCCGGAACTGATTACCCCATCCGGGGGACATCGCGTGACGGCTCGGCATGCGCGCGTGTCCTGGTCGGTGAGAGCGTAGGGAGCGTCGCGCGCGCAGGTCGCGCGGCACCGGCCGAGAAGGAGCGAACTTCATGGCGCAGCCGAGCGCGAGCAAGCCCGACACCCCCGTGGCGGGGGCGTCCCTCAACGAGGAAGGAGCCGCCGGCAAGACCACGATCTCGTCGGTGGTGGTGCAGAAGGTGGCCGGTCTCGCCACCCGCGAGGTGACCGGGATCCACGCGCTGGGCGGCGGGGTGTCCCGGGCCTTCGGCGCGATCCGCGAGCGCATCCCCGGTTCCGGCACGGTCACCACGTCCGGCGTCTCGGTGGAGGTCGGTGAGAAGCAGGCCGCCATCGACCTCGACGTGGTCGTCGAGTACGGCGCCCGCATCGTCGACGTCGCCCGCGCGGTGCGCCGCAACGTGATCGGCCAGGTCGAGCAGATCACCGGCCTCGAGGTGATCGAGGTCAACATCGCGGTCAACGACATCCACCTGCCCGACGAGAACGGCGGCGAGACCGAATCCTCGCGGGTCGAGTGATGAACGGGACCCAGACCGGCCTGCTCGCCGGCCTCATCCTCGGCCTCGCCGCGACCCAGGGCTTCACCGCGTTCCTGGTGACGCTGGCCGTCGGCGTCATCGGCCTCGTCCTCGGCCGCGTGCTCGACGGCGAACTCGACCTCGGCGACCTGTTCGGCCGGGGCCGCGACAAATGACCGTCCCGCCCGGTCCCGCCGACGCCGCCGATCGCGGCACCCTCACCATCTCGCCGTCCGTGGTCCGCAAGATCGCGCAGCACGCGGCGGACCAGGTCGACGGGACCACACGCGCCGAGCGGCGGATCGCCGGGCTCGGGCTCGGGACGCACGGCACGAGCGCGAAGGTCGGCGGCGAGGGCAACGACGTCGACCTCGTGCTCGACGTGGCGCTGCACTATCCGGCGCCGGTGCGGCGGATCGTCGGCGACCTGCGCGCCAGGGTCACCGAGGAGGTCGAACGGATCACGTCGTACCAGGTCCGGGACATCTCGGTGAAGGTCTCCGCGCTCCTGCCCGACATCGCGCCCCGCGTCCGCTAGAAGGAGCAAACGGCTATGCGTTTGATCGTCCGCCTGCTGTCGGCCCTGATCGGGCTGGCGCTGGCCGCCGCCGGGGTCCTGCTGGCGCTGGAGGTCGGCTGGGGCTGGTGGCGGCCGGGCCGGGGACCGCTGTTCCTGCCGTGGGACGACTGGCGTGACAGGCTCGCGGAGGAGTCCTGGAACGCTTCCACGGTCCGGTATCTCGCGATCGCCGTCGCGGTCCTGGGGCTGCTGCTGATCATCGCGGCGGCCTCGGCCGGGCGGCGCGCCATCCGGCTGACCGATCCGGCGAACGAGGTCAGCGTGACCACGTCGCCGCGTTCACTGGCGAGGCTCGTCGGGGTGACCGTGCGCGCGCAGGACAACGTCGCGGGCGCGAACGTCACGGCCACCGCCAAGAAGATCCGTGTCCGCGCGACGAGCAGGCTGGAAACCGAAGGCGAGCTGCGGCCGCGGCTGCTGGAGACGGTCTCCGGCCTGCTCGACGACGTCCCGTTGGCACGGCGGCCGAAGGTGTCGGTCGTCGTCGACTCCCCGAAGGACCGCCGATGACCCGTTCGGTCTCCGCCAAGGCACTCGGCCGGTCCACCGGCACGGAACGGGCCTTGACCGTCCTCATCGGACTCCTCGCGCTGCTCGGCGGGGCGGCGGTGGTCGTGGTCGGCGCGGGCTGGCTCGGCACGCACCGCGCCGGCCGTCCGCTCGTGGACCCGATCGCCCTCGACTGGCTGTCGCGGCACGCGCTCGCCTCCCGGATCGGCGCCATCGTGCTGGGCGTTCTCCTGCTGTGGCTGGGACTGTGGTGGTTCTTCCGGTCGCTGCGGCCGGAAGGCCGTCCGGACCTCGATCTCGGCGACGACCTCGTGGTGACCTCCTCGGCCATCTCCGAGGCCGTCCGCGCCGACGCCGAAACGGTCGACGGGGTCGGGCGCGCCCGGGTCCGCGCGGTCGGCGACAAGGAGAACCCCGCGCTGCGGATCACGCTGTGGCTCGTCGAGGGCACCGATCTGAAACGGGTCTGGGAGCAGCTCGACCACACCGTGCTGGCCCGCGCGCGGGAGTCGCTCGGGGTGGACGTCCTGCCGACCGCCGTCCGGATCGAGCTCGACACGAGCGCACCGCAACGGGTGCGCTGACCGCGCCGGTGCGGCAAGAATGGCCGTCATGTCGCTTCCCTTGACGCCGCCGATCAAACCGATGCTCGCCAAACCGGCGAAGGCGATCCCCGATTCCGGCGGGCTGCTGTTCGAGCCGAAATGGGACGGGTACCGCTGCCTGGTGTTCCGCGACGGCGACGAGCTGACCTTGCAGTCGCGGTCGGAGAAGCCGCTCAACCGGTACTTCCCCGAGGTCGTCGAGCGGTTGAAGGCGGCACTGCCAGAACGGATCGTGCTGGACGGCGAACTGGTGGTCGCCCGGGACGGCAAGCTGGACTTCGACGCGCTCACCGACCGGGTCCACCCGGCCGAAAGCCGTATCAAGCTGCTGGCGGAGCAGACGCCCGCGGAGTTCGTCGCCTTCGATCTGCTGGCGCTGGGCGACGAGTCCTTTCTGAACGAACCGACCTCGAAGCGGCGGGAGCGGCTGGAAGAACTGGCCTCCGACGGCGTCCATCTGACTCCGGCCACTTCGGATCCGGCGCTCGCGCGGCACTGGTTCGATCTGTTCGAGGGCGCGGGGCTCGACGGCGTCATCGGCAAACCGCTCGACGAGCCGTACACCCCCGGCAAACGTGTGCTGCTGAAGTACAAGCACTCGCGCACCGCCGACTGCGTGCTCGCCGGGCTGCGCTGGCACGTCGACGGCGAACCGGGCGAGATGGTCGGCTCGTTCCTGCTCGGGCTTTACGGCGAGGACGGCGTCTTGCACCATCCCGGCGTCGTCGGGTCGTTCCCGGTCACCCGGCGGCGTGAGCTGGCCGAGGAGCTGGCGCCGTTGATCACCGACGGGACCGATCACCCCTGGCTGGGTGACAACGTGCGGGAGAACCAGCGGATCCCCGGCGGGATCACCCGATGGAAGTCCAAGGAAGCCCCGTGGGTGCCGCTGAAGCTGGAAAAGGTGGTCGAGGTCGGCTACGAGCACACGGAGGCCGGATATCCGTCGCGCTTCCGGCACACCGCGCAGTTCAAACGCTGGCGCCCCGATCGCGAGCCGTCCTCCTGCACCTATGCCCAGCTCGAGGAGGTCGCCCGCTACGACCTGGACGCGGTGTTCCGCGGCGAGGTGAAACGCACCCGCTAACCGTGTCCTGAGCGCACGCTATCGGATCCTCGCTGCCGGGCCGTGGCGCCATGGAACACGCTTGCACGACAGGCGGCCCGCCATCGAGGATCCGAGCCTCCGGCGAAAAGACGCGTGCGTGCCGTTACCAACTCGATCAGCGTGCCAGACCGCACCTCCTAACTGCGGCCTGACATCCGACCTGCGAAGCTCTGTTCCGAGCTTTGTCATGCCTTGGAAGTGAGGACCAGCCCGTGAGCACCGCCCGCCGCACGCCACGGCTGTTCCTGACGACCACCGTGGTGACGGCCGTGCTCGCGGGCTGCACGGCCGGGCCGTCGGCGAGGCCGGCGGTGATCGACAACGACGGCAAACCGGATCCCGGCGGCCAGACGACGGCGCAGCAGGTCCCGCTGCCGCCGCTCGCCGAACCACGGTCGCCGTCGATCAAATGGGAAGACTGCGACGAAGCGACCCGCCAACGGCTGGGGCAGCCGTCCGTGCCGGACACGCTGAAGTTCTCCTGCGCCAGGGTGCCCACGACGCTCGACGCGCCGGATCTGCCCGGTCGCGGGCTCTCGCGGCTTTCGGTGGTCAAGACCGAGGGCGGGCCGATCCCGCTCGTCGTGGTCAACGACGTCGACGGGGAGCCGGGGTCGCTGTACGCCGCGCGGCTGGCCGCGACGCTGCCGCCCGAGTTCCTGCGGAAGTTCTCGCTGATCGGCGTCGACCGGCGCGGGACGGGGACGTCCATGCCGGTGCAGTGCATCCCGGCGGAGATCCGCACCGACCTGCTCGGCGCCGATCCGGCCGCCGCCGACCTCGAAGGCGTCGTCGACGCGGCGCGCCGGGCCGGCCAGCAGTGCGCCATCGAACTGGACGACGCGCAGGTCGCGATGGACAGCTGGCGGGCGGCGGGCGACCTCGAAGAACTCCGGGAGCAACTGGGGCTGGACAAGCTGCACGCGCTGGGCCGCGGCGACGGTTCGAAGGTGCTCGCCGAGTACGCCGTGCGGTTCCCTGCCCAGGTCGGCCGGGTCATGCTCGACGGGCTGCCCGACCCCGCCCCCGACGCGGCCGCCACCCAGGAAGCCGTCGCCGCGAGCGCGCAGGCGACCCTCGACGCGTTCGGCGCCGACTGCATCGCGAGGGGCTGCCCGATCGGCGACGCCCGCTCGGCCGTGACCGCCGTCGCGGACCGGCTCCGGTCGGCGTCCGCGACGACCACCGACGGCGAGGAGATCACTCCGGGGATCGCCCTGTACGCCATCTACTCCGGGCTCGCGCAGCGCTCACGCTGGGTGGAACTCGCCGAGGCGCTCAAGGCCGCGCAGGCAGGCGACGTCACGCCGCTGGCCGCGTTCGCCGAGCCGGTACTGAAGGACACCAAGGCACGGCCGTCGCGGCTGGACGGCACGCTGGCGACCAAATGCAACGACAGCGCGACCCGGCTCTCGGCCGAGGAACTCACGCGCGCGACCACGGCCCTGCGCGACAAGTACCCGCAGTTCGGTGTCTTCGCCGCGCAGCAGCTGGCCTGGTGCAGCCCGTGGCCCGTGCGGCGTGAACCGCTTCCGCCCGCGGGAGCGCCGGGCGCCCCGCCGATGCTGGTCGCGGGCACCGCGACCGACCCGGTCACGCCGGAGCAGGGCACCGGCCGGGCGGCCGACCAGATGCCGAGCGCGGTGACGATCACCTGGCAGGGCGCCGGGCACGGCGCGCTGAGCCTCTCGCCGTGTGTCACGGACGCGACGCGGGCCTTCCTGATCGACGGGAAGGTGCCCGTCGATGGGACCCTCTGCCCGGCCTGATCACTCACGTGAGCGAATCGGCCTACTGCCGGTAAGACTCCACCTCGGAGATCGGCCGAGCCGTGGCCTGGTCCGGGTCGTCGTCGAACTCCACCCGCGCCCGCCGCTGCCGTAGGAGGTCCCAGCACTGGTCAAGCTGCTGTTCCACACTCGCGAGCCGGGACCGGTCATCCGAGCTCAGCCCGGTACCGATCGCCCGCGAACGGAGCTCGTGCTCCTCGCTGACCAGCTCGTCGATCCGGCTGAGGATGTCTCCGTCGGCCATCTGCGCCTCCTGAGAAACGTGGGTTGCTCCATCCGAGACGCTACGCGCACTCGCGGGAATGCGCGTCCCGCCCGATTCGTTACGCCGGGCATGAGCACTGTGGAGCTGACCGCCGCCAACTTCGATCAGGTCGTGTCGGAGAACGACTTCGTGATCATCGACTTCTGGGCGGGCTGGTGCATGCCGTGCCGCCAGTTCGCGCCGACCTACGAGAAGGTGTCGGGCAACCACGAGGACATCGTCTTCGCGAGCGTCGACACCGAGGCCGAGCAGCAGCTGGCCGCGGCCTTCGACGTGCGTTCGATCCCCACCCTCGCGGTGATCCGCGACAAGACGGTCATCTACGCGCAGCCGGGCGCGCTCCCGGAGAAGACGCTGGAGGACCTCATCCAGCAGGCGCGCGACATCGACATGGACAAGCTCAAGGAAGAGGCGGCCAAGGAGGCCTGACGAGCATGGAGAAGGGGCCCTACCCGGCGGGTTTCGCCGGGTAGGGCCCCTTTGTCTTTCAGCGGAACGACGCCACCGGGGAGCGGGTCAGCCCCGGGTGGCGAGTCCGCGCAGGAAGAACGCCAGGTTCGCCGGGCGTTCCGCCAGCCTGCGCATGAAATAGCCGTACCATTCGTCGCCGTAGGGGACGTAGACGCGCATCGTCTTGCCGTCGCCCGCGATCCGGCGCTGCTCTTCGGGACGGATCCCGTACAGCATCTGGAATTCGTGGTCGTCCGCCTTGCGGCCCGCGTCGGCCGCGAGCTTCTCGGCGATCGCGATCATCCGCGGGTCGTGCGAGGCGACCATCGGATACCCCTTGCCCTGCATGAGGATCTTCAGGCAGCGCACGTAGGACCTGTCCACTTCGGACTTGTCCTGGAACGCGACCTCCTCGGGTTCGGCGTACGCGCCCTTGCACAGCCGGACGCGGGAACCCTCGGCCGCCAGGTCGCGGCAATCCTGCTCGGTACGCCGCAGGTAGGCCTGCAGCACCGCGCCGACCCACGGGTACTCGGTGCGCAGTTCCTTGAGGATGCCGAGCGTCGAGTCGGTGGTGGTGTGGTCCTCCATGTCGAGGGTCACCGTGGCACCGACCGCTTCGGCCGCCGCGCAGATCTTGCGGGCGTTCTCCAGCGCGACCTTCTCGCCGTCGACGGGGAGGAACTGCCCGACGGCGGACAGCTTCACCGAGACGTCCGCGCCGAACGCGAGGCCGTCGGCCGCCAGCGCGGTCAGCAGTTCCTCGTAGGCGCGGACCGTGGTCGCGGCCTGCTCGGCATCGGTGGTGTCCTCGCCGAGGTGGTCGAGGGTGACCCGGAGGCCCTGGTCGGCCAGTTCGCGGACCACCCGGGCGGCGTCGGGCGTCTTCGCGCCGGCGACGAACCGGCTGACCACCGATCGGGTGGCGGGGACGACCTCGACCAGCTTGCGCATCCGCTGGGATCGAGCGGCGGCGAGCAACGGGGCACGCAACATCACGGACTCCTGGAGAACTCAGCCCTGGTGGGGGTAGCGGACGCTGGTGGGCGGAACGAAGGTCTCCTTGACCGAGCGCGGGCTCGTCCAGCGGAGCAGGTTGAACACCGAACCGGCCTTGTCGTTGGTGCCGGACGCGCGGGCGCCGCCGAAGGGCTGCTGGCCGACGACCGCGCCGGTCGGCTTGTCGTTGACGTAGAAGTTGCCGGCGGCGAAGCGCAGCGCCTCGGACGCCTTGGCCACGGCCGTGCGGTCGTTCGCGATGACCGCGCCGGTGAGCGCGTAGTCGGCGGTCTCGTCGACCAGCTTCAGAACCTCGTCGAAGCCCGCGTCGGTGCTGTCGTCGTAGACGTGCAGCGCGAGGATCGGGCCGAAGTACTCGGTGCGGAAGATCTCGTGCTTCGGGTTGTCCGAAACCAGGATCGTCGGGCGCACGAAGTAGCCGACGCTGTCGTCGGCGGTACCACCGGCGATGACGTCGATCTCGGGGTCTTCGGCCGCGCTCTTCAGCACGGCGGCGTGCTTGTCGAAGGCGCGGCGGTCGATCACGGCGCCACCGAAGTTGTCCAGGTCGGTGACGTCGCCGTAGGTGATGGCCTCGGTCTCGGAGACCAGTTCGTCCTTCAGGCTCGCCCAGAGCGAACGCGGGACGTAGGCGCGGGACGCGGCCGAGCACTTCTGGCCCTGGTACTCGAAGGCGCCGCGGATCAGCGCGGTGCGCAGGATGTCGACGTCGGCGGAGGCATGCGCGAGCACGAAGTCCTTGCCGCCGGTCTCGCCGACCAGCCGCGGGTACGTGCGGTAGCCGGAGATGTTGGCGCCGACGGTGGCCCACAGGTGCTGGAAGGTCGCGGTGGAACCGGTGAAGTGGATGCCGGCCAGGTCGCGGTGGGTCAGGGCGACCTCGGAGACGGCCTTGCCGTCACCCGGGACCAGGTTGATGACGCCCGGCGGCATGCCCGCCTCTTCGAGCAGCCGCATCAGCATGTGCGCGGCGTAGCTCTGCGTCGGCGACGGCTTCCACAGCACGACGTTGCCCATCAGCGCGGGCGCGGTCGGCAGGTTGCCGGAGATCGCGGTGAAGTTGAACGGGGTGATGGCGTAGACGAAGCCCTCGAGCGGACGGTGCTCCATCCGGTTCCAGATACCGGGCGAGCTGACCGGCTGCTCGGCGAGGATCTGACGGCCGAACGCGACGTTGAAGCGCCAGAAGTCGATCAGCTCGCAGGCGGAGTCGATCTCGGCCTGGAACGCGGTCTTCGACTGGCCGAGCATGGTGGCGGCGTTCAGCTTGGCGCGCCACGGGCCGGCCAGCAGGTCGGCGGCGCGCAGGATGATCGCGGCGCGATCGTCGAAGGAGAGCGCGCGCCAGCCGGGGGCGGCGGCCTTGGCGGCGGCGATCGCGTCGTGGGTGTCCTGCGCGGTCGCGCTGTGGATGACGCCCAGCACGGCCTTGTGGTTGTGCGGCTGGACGACCTCGATCTTCTCGCCGCCGCCCTTGCGCTGCTCACCACCGATCGTCGCGGTGATGTCGATGGGGTCGGCGTTGCCCAGCAACTTGAGCGCGCCCTCGAGTTCAGCGCGCTCAGCGCTGCCCGGTGCGTAGTTCAGCACCGGCTCGTTCTTCGGGGCGGGGGTCTGGGTCACGGCGTCCACTGACTGCTCCTGACTGCACTTCGCCGGGTAGAGGTCTCATCCCGAACGGTAGACCTGACGGCTCTCTGAAGGATTGTCCGACTGGCTAGAATCAGGGTGACCATCTTGTCCGATCGGCTTAATCGGTGATCGCAGTGTCCTCCCTGAGTACTCAGACGACCCCCGGCGCCTCCCTGCGGCATGTCCTCGCGACGCTCGGGGAACCGCTGGTCAGGGTGCTCGCGGCCCCGGGCGGGCTCGGCGTCGGCGTGGAGGACGTCGTCATCCACGATCCGGAGGATCCGCCCGACGCCCATCCGGGTGATCTCGTTCTGGTGATCGGGGCCCGTGGGCGGTCGGCCGCGGGCGCGATCCGGGCGGCGGCGCGGTCCGGCGCGGCCGCTGTCGCGGTGAAGAACGGCATGGCCGTCGTGAACGTCGCGACCGACGCGGGGGTCGCGCTGATCGAGGTCGGCCACGAGGCGCGGTGGGAGCAGGTCGAAGCGCTGGCCAGGGGCGTCGTCGACGCGGCCCGTGCCGGTGGCGAAGCGGATCACGGAGAGGTGCTGGGCGACCTGTTCTCGCTCGCGCAGACCGTCGCGACACTGACCGGCGGCCTGGTCAGCATCGAGGACACCGCGAGCCGCGTACTGGCCTATTCGCGGGCGGGCGACGAGGTGGACGAGCTGCGCAGGCTTTCGATCCTCGGCCGCGAAGGGCCGGAACGCTATCTCGCGATGCTGCGCGAATGGGGCGTCTACCAGCGTCTTCGCGCCGGCGAGGGCATCGTCCGCATCGACGAGCGGCCCGATCTCGGCATCCGGCGGCGGATCGCGGCCGGGATCCACGCCGGATCGCAGCCGCTGGGCACGATCTGGGTGCAGGAGGGCGCGCATCCGCTCACCGAAAGCGCGGAGGTCGCCTTGCTCGGCGCCAGCCGCGCGCTCGCGCCGCAGCTGATCCGGCACCGGACGCTGCCCAGCCCGGAGCTCCGGTTGCGCGAGGATCTGCTGGCCGGGCTGCTCGACGGCCGCCTCGACGCCGAATCCGTCGCCGACGACATCGGCGCGGACCCCGGGAAACCGGCCATGGTGCTGGCGTTCTCGCTCCCCCGCGACCGGGCCGCGACCGACCGGCAGCTCCGGCGCGCGGAGCTGGTGCACCTGATCACCGTGCACACGGCGGCGTACCGGCGGAGCGCGCTGGTGAGCGTGATCGGCGGCCGCGTCTACGCGCTGCTGCCCGACCTCCCCGAGCACGCCGAACCGCGGATCCTGGCGCTGGCCAAGGAAATCGCCGGCACGGCACAACGGCATCTCGACGTCCGGGTGCGCGCCGCGCTGGGCGGTGTGGTCCCCAGCCTGTCCGACGCGGCGGCCTCGCGCGGCGACGCGGACCGTGTGCTGGCGACGATGGCGCGCGGGCACGGGACCGCGGACGTCGCCTCGCTGGCCGACGTCCGTGCCGAGGTCCTGCTCTCGGAGGTGCTCGCGTTCCTCGGCGACCAGCCGAGGATCCGCGATCCTCGGCTGGCCGGACTGATCGCCCACGACGCCGAACACGGCGGCATCCTGGTGCCCGCCGTGCTCGCGTACCTCGACGCTTTCGGTGACGTCCGGAAGGCGGCGCGCGAGCTGAACATCCACCCGAACACGGTCCGCTACCGGGTGCGCCGCGCCGGCGAGGTGTCCGGGATCGACCTGGACGACCCCGCGCAACGCGTCCTCACCCAGCTCTTGTTGCGCCTCTAAGGTTTCCGCTCCCCCGCGTTTAGTCCTCTGGATGCGGTCGTTGCACACGCAAGGACCGCATCCAGAGGACTAAACGCGGGCAGGGCAGGGCAGGGCAGGGTCAGGAAGCCGCGGCCAGGCTCCGAAGTCCGGCGACCTCGGCCAGCGCGCGATAGGAATCGAGCCGCTCCGCCTGGTCGAAAGTACTGGTGGTCACCAGGATCTCGTCCGCGCCGGTCTTCGCGACGAGGTCGGCCAGCCGGTCGCCCACCTCGTCCGAGGCGCCGGCGATCTGACCGTCGAGCGCCCTGTCCAGCCGTTCCCGGTCTCGGTCCGACAGCGGCCCGGCGAGGATCTCGTCCACCGGCGACAACGGCGGGAAGACCCCGTGCGTCCGCGAGTAGACGGTCGACCAAGCTTCCGGAATCAGCAGCCGCCGGGCCCGTTCGGCCGTCTCGGCGACCGCGATCGCCGTCGACACCACGACATACGGCCGCGAAGCCGGTGCGGACGGGCGGAATCCGGAGCGATATCCCTCAATGGCTTCGAGCATCGGCTCCACACCACGGATCGGCGCGATCACCAGCGGCAGCCCCAGTTCCGCGGCCAGGCGCGCCCCGGCACCGGTCGCCAGCAGGAACGCGGGCACGCGCAGGCCTTCCGCGGGAATGGCGTGCACACCCGGATAGGTCGTCTGGTCACCCGCGAGGAAACCCAGCAGTTCGCGGACCTGGTCGCCGAAGCGATCGGCGTCGTCCTTCTCGTGCCCGAGCGCCTGCCGGACCCCGCCGGTGAACCCGACCGACCGGCCCAGCCCCATGTCGATCCGGCCGGGGAAAAGGGATTCGAGCACGCCGAACTGTTCCGCGACCACGAGCGGCCGGTGGTTCGGCAGCATCACGCCGCCGGTGCCGACCCGGATCCGCTCGGTCGCCGAAGCGACGGCGGCCGCCAGCACCGTGGGCGCCGAACCCGCGACACCGGGCACGCTGTGATGTTCCGACACCCAGAACCGGTGATAGCCGAGCGCTTCGATGTCCCGCGCGAAGGCGACCGTGTCCCGCAGGGCGCGGGGCGCGTCGCCACCGCGGCGGGTCGGGGACCGGTCCAGTACCGAAAGCGTGATCACCCCCGGGTCAACGCGTCCGGACCCGGCGGGCATTCCCCGCTCAGGGGCGCCAGCGCTCGCTGTAGTCCGGGTGGTCGGCGTGCGGCAGGGCCAGCAACCGGAGAGTCAGGCACCAGTTCGTCCCGGCCTCATCGGCGGGCACATGACAGGTCTCGCACCAGTACTCGTTGCCGTACAAGGGGAATCCGGGCACCTTCTCCGAGACCGTGGTGCGGTGCGCCTGCAGGAGCCGCCGGGTCGCCTCGATCTCGTTGATCATCTGATTGACCGTGTCGAGTTCGAGGTCGTTGAGCGAACGGATCTTCTTTTCGATGACGACCTTGGTCTCACCGCGGGTGAGCGATTCGTTGATCTCGGTTTTCTTGACCGCCTGCATGATCAACGCCTGGCGTTGCCCCACACGCGCGGCGAGAAAGGCGATCAGGTCGTCCACGGATACTCCTTCGTCCTCCCCCAGCCTAGTGTTCGGTGGGAAATGTCGCTGGCAGGAAGCCCGGCGTTACGGCCGGGTCCCGTGCGTCACACAGTCTCGTATCGATCCACCGCGCGACGGTGACTGGTTTCTGGATCGACACGAAAGCGCAATCACTCCGGGAGCAAGAACGAAGGAAAAACGGGAATTCGTCACCGACGCCGCACGCGTCGTCACTTGATGCGTGCTAAGTGTCGTCCCGCGCCTTGCTCGGCTGGACGCGCTTCGGCTCGCCGGGCATCTTCGGGTAGTCCGGCGGATACGGCATCTCGCCGAGGCCGTGGTCACGCTCGTCCCGCGCGTACCACTCCAGCAGCGTCTCGATGCCGAACGCCTCCTCGTCCATCGGCGCGTGGAGGTCACCGCGCTCGGCGAAGAACGCGCCGGCGGTGAGGACGTCGAAGTCGTCCGGGTCCACTTCGGTCAGCAGATCCCAGGTCAGCGGCGTCGACACGGTCGCCCGCGGGGTACCGCGGACCGACCAGGACGACGCCACCGTGCGGTCGCGGGCGGCCTGGTTGTAGTCGATGAAGACCCGGCCGCCGCGTTCTTCCTTCCACCACGCGATGGTCGCCTTGTCCGGGATCCGGCGCTCGACCTCGCGGCCCAGCGCGATCACCGCGTGCCGGACGTCGATGAAATCCCACTCGGGCCGGATCCGCACCAGGACGTGCACGCCGCGGCCGCCCGAGGTCTTCGGGTAGCCGACCAGCCCCGCCGAGTCGAGCACCTCACGCACCACGCCCGCGACCTCGACCGCGTCGGCGAAGCCCGCCTCGTCCGGCGGGTCCACGTCGATGCGGAGTTCGTCGGGGTGGTCGACGTCGGACCGCCGCACCGGCCACGGATGGAAGTCGAAGGTGCCCAGGTTCGCCGCCCAGGCGAACACGGCGGGCTCGGTCGGGCAGACCTCCTCGGCCGTCCGGCCGGACGGGAAGGTGATCTTCGCGGTCTCCACCCACTCCGGGGCGCCCTTCGGCACGCGCTTGGCGTAGAACCACTCGCCCTCGACGCCGTCGACGTACCGCTTCAGGGTCGTCGGCCGCTCCCCGATCGCACGCAGCAACGGCTCACCGACGGCGACGTAGTGCTCCACGACCTGGCGCTTCGTGATCCCCCTGGCCGGGAAGTACACCTTGTCCGGGCTGGACACGCGGACCTTGCGCCCGCCCGCTTCGACCTCGATCGGCTCACCGTTCTTGGGCATGCGGACACCGTATCGCCGATCAGGGCCGGGGATCGGTCTTCAGGATTGCCATCGTGACGACGTCATGCCACTCGCCGTCCCACCACAGCGCCTGTCGCTGAAGCCCCTCGCGGACGAACCCGGCCTTCTCGTAGGCGCGCTGGGCCCGCGGGTTGTGGTCGAAGACCTCCAGGGAGACGCGATGCAGGCCGACGGCGCCGAACGCGTAGTCCAGCAGCAGCCCGGTCGCCTCGGTGCCATAGCCCTTGCCGAAGAACTCCGGCCCGTTCAGCGCGATGCGGAACGACGCGGAACGGTTGTCCTTGTCGACGTCGGTGAGCGCGAGATCGCCGACGTGCGCGCGATCCTCTTTGCGCACGATCGCGTAGTCCGCCCTGTCGTCGAGCCCCGTCCGCCCGGCGAGCCAAGTCCGGATCTGCTCGAGGGTGAACCGGGTGTGCGTCCCGGTCAGCCGGATGGTTTCAGGCTCTTGCAGGGCCTTCCACGCGGTCTCGAAGTAGGTTTCGTCGAGCTGCGTGAGCACGACGTGCTCGCCGGGGAGTTCGGGCTGCGTCCGCAGCGCCTCGGTGTCGATCACAGCGGACACGGTACGGTTGAGGCGGTGTCCGGCCGTACCAAATTAATCCTCGCGCTCACCGTGCTCGCCGTCTTCGTGGCGGCCGCGGTCCTGCTGCCGATCCCGGGCCCGGCCGGGCTGCGGGCCTGGGCGGCCGAGACCGGCCCGGCCACTCCCCTGGTCTTCTTCCTGGCCTATTCGGTGCTGACGGTGGCGCCGATCCCGCGCACCGTGTTCAACCTGGCGGGCGGGCTGCTGCTCGGCGCCACGACGGGCATCCTCGTCGGCATCCTGGCGACCACGGTCGCGTCCGCGCTCTCGTTCGCTCTTTCGAGGGCACTCGGCCGCGATCTGGTCACCCGGCACCTGCACCGGGCGAAGGTCCGCGCGGTCAACGAGCGGCTTTCGGACGGCGGCGTCCTGGCGATCACCTCCCTACGGCTGATCCCGATGGTGCCGTTCGCTCCGTTCAGTTACCTGTGCGGAGTGTCATCGGTCCGTTTCGCCCCGTATCTGATCGGGACCGCGCTCGGCAGCCTGCCGGGGACGGTCGCGGTCGTCGTCCTCGGCGACGCGCTGACCGGGGAAACACCGCCCGCCCTGCTGATCTGTTACGCCGTGTTCGCCGCGGCGGGGGCCGTCGGGCTGGTCAAGGTCTTCCGGCGCAAAGCCCTGCCGGTGCCCGATCCGAGCGAGGAAGAAGAATCGCCCGCCTCCGCACCGGCGAGCTGACGGGGAGCCGAAACCGCCGCCCGCTACACTCGATCGGGTGCGCGGGACCTGTCAGGCCGCGTAGCGCCACCATCACCCGGAGAATGTGTCAGGAGCAGTCGCCATCGACACCGGTCAGCTGATCGCTGGGCACTATCGCCTGGTCGAGCAAATTGGTAGCGGTGCCATGGGGGTGGTCTGGCGTGCCATCGATGTCCGCCTCGAGCGCTCGGTGGCGGTCAAGCAGATCCTCCCGCAGCCGGGTGTCTCCGAGGCCGAACGCGACAACATGCGCCAGCGCGCCATGCGCGAGGCGAAGAACGCGGCCCGTTTCCAGCACCCGAACGCGATCGTGGTGTTCGACATCGCCGAGCACGGCGGCGACCCCTGCCTGGTGATGGAGTACCTGAACGGCCCGAGCCTCTCGGCGATCATCTCCGAGGAGGGCACGCTGCCGCTCGGGCGCGTCGCGAAGATCGGCGAGCAGGTCGCGTCGGCGCTGGTCGCCGCGCACCGCGCCGGGATCGTGCACCGCGACGTCAAACCGGGCAACATCCTGATCGACGAATCCGGTACCGCGAAGATCACCGACTTCGGTATCTCCCGCGCCGCCGGCGACATGACGCTCACCCAGACCGGCCTGATCGGCGGCACCCCGGCGTACCTCGCGCCCGAGCTGGCACGCGGCTCGGACCCGGTGCCCAGCTCCGACGTCTTCGCGCTCGGCGCGACGCTCTACCAGGCGATCGAGGGCCAGACCCCGTACGGGAACAGCTCGAACCAGCTTGCGCTGCTGTACGCCGCCGCGAACGGCCAGATCAACCCGCCGCAGCAGGCGGGCCCCGCGACGGCGCTGCTGATGAGCCTCCTGCGCACCGAGCCGACCGAGCGCCCCAGCATGGCCGAGGCCAGGGAACGCCTCGCCGCGCTGGCGGCGAACGAATCCGCCGCGGGCACGGCGGCGTCGCCCCGGCTCTTCGGGGCGGGTGGCGGCAGACAGCCGGCCGTGCCCGACACCCCGGGCCACGGCCTTCCCGGCGGAGACCGGCCACCGTGGCAGCGGACCGACAAGCCGGCCCAGTCCGCCGCGGCGGCTCCGCCGCAGCCCACCAAGACCCACTCGCCGACGGCCGCCTTCATCCCGATGCGCTCGCCGTCCGCCCCGCCGAACACGCCGCCGCGTCCGGTCGCCGCGATGAGCCCGCCGCCGTCCGCGGCCGCCCCGATGCGGCCGTCCCCGGCCAAGCCCGCCGACGCCAAGCGCAAGGCCGTCCTGTTCGCGGGCGCCGGTGCCGCCGTCGTGGTGATCGCCGTGATCGTGTTCCTGGTGCTGAATTCGGGCAACGGGGGCAACACCCAGGGCGGCAACAACGCCGGGGCGAACCCGCAGCCTAGTACCTCCGCGCCGCCGAAGAGCGGCTCGTCTTCGTCGCGTCCCGCGCCCGCGGGCCTGGGGAAGACCCCGAGCGAGAAGGTCACGAGCTACTCCAGCGTGGGCACCTTCCTCCTGGACTTCTTCGACACGGGCAAGATCGGCACGTCCGCGAGCTGGAACAAGCTCACTGACGCCGCGAAGGCCGTCTACGGTTCGGAGCAGGCCTTCGCCGATTACTGGGCCGCGCACAAAGTCACCGGCTCCGAAAAGGCGCGGGCCGACAGCGGCGGCGGAAACCCCGACGGGTCGATCGACATGAACATCACGATCAACGGCGGCCCGCGGCCGGCGCTGCGCGTGGTCCAGGTCGGCGGGCAGTACTACATCGACGCCGACACGCGAGTACTCGGCAACTGACGCAGCGTGGCGGTGGTGAGACCCGCCTCGCTGGTGGTAGGCCAATCGCCGCTCGTGGCTTACTGTTGCCGGTATGGCCGATAGCGGACCTTTCGGACCTGGCCAGAATCCTCGCTTCCAGGAGGATCTGGTAGGCCTCGACCCGTACGATCCCGAAGCCCGTGCCTTCGCCGAGCATCTGGACCGCATCGAACGCTGCGGCCCGAATTTCACCGTGGAGGCCTGCCTCGACGGTGTCTCCGATTTCGCCGACTCCAGCAACCGGATCGGCGGTCTGCGCTGGTGGGTTTCGGCACTCGTCGTGGTCCTCATCGTGCTCGGCGTGATGGTCACCGCATGGGACATCATCGGCCGGGCCATCGCGTGGCTCGCGGGGTAACGTGGAACCGGTGAAAGGCATGAAACCCGTTGTCGGAGCCACGCCGCGCGTGGTCAAGTCCGAGCAGGAATGGCGGGAGCAGCTCAGCCCCGACGAGTACGCCGTCCTTCGCCAGGCGGGCACCGAGCGTCCCTTCACCGGTGAGTACACCGATGAGAAGACCACCGGCGTCTACCAGTGCCGAGCCTGTGGTGCCGAACTGTTCCGCAGCGACACGAAATTCGAAAGCCATTGCGGCTGGCCGTCGTTCTACGACCCGGCCGACAGCGACGCCGTCCTCTTGCGCGAGGACACCACCATGGGGATGCGCCGGATCGAGGTGCTGTGCAAGTCGTGTCACAGCCACCTCGGGCACGTCTTCGAAGGCGAGGGTTACGCCACGCCGACGGATCAGCGGTACTGCATCAACTCGATCTCGCTGAAGCTCGTTCCCGAGTCGTAACCAACCGAAGCGAACCACCGCCCTCCCCGACGCGTTCATGGTGAACAACGTCAGGGAGGGCGGTGTCGTATGAACGAACCCTGGGGGATCTCGGGACCGGCTTTCGCGTGGCTGTACGGCTGCCTCGTCGTCCTGCCGTTCCTCTTCGCCGGAGTGTGGGCCCAGTCGCTGCGGCGTCGTCCCGCCGACGAGTTGACGCCGCCGGGCCCGTACCACCTCGCCGCGCTGGACGGTGGCACCGAACGGGTCGCCGATGTCGTGGTGGCCACCATGGTCGCCGGTGAGCAGCTACGGCTGGACAGCCGAGGGCGGATCAGCGTCCTCCGGGCCGCATCGGGGGATCCGCTCACGCGCGCCGCCACCGAACTCATCCCGCAAGCGGGTGCCGGCGGGCTCTACCGGTTGAAGAAGCTGCTGAGCCGGAGCGCCGCCGTTCAGGAAGTGCGCAACGAACTTCAGCTGAGCGGCCTGCAAGTGTACGAACGCCGCCGTCGCGCCGGGTGGCTGGCGGCCTTAATCCTCTACGTCCCCGTGCTCGCGCTCGGGCTGGCGAGGTTCGGCACCGCCATGCCGCTGGGTCGCCAGGCCGGGATACTGGCGGGGCTTCTCGCCGCAGTGGTCGCGGCCATCGCCGGGACCGTCCTTCTCCTGCGTCCGAGCCGCGCAGTCCTGCCGACCGCGGCAGGACTGCGCGTCCTCGGCGCGGCCCGGCGGAATCCTGCTCTGCTCGCCGGCGTGGCGGGCGCGGTGGCGCTCGGCGGCTTGGCGGCGTATCCCGATCCGGTCATGGCGGACATACTGGTCAGGATGGGCGATGCCAACGCCAAGGGATCGGCGGGGTCGTCCAGCGGGGGAAGCGGCTGCGCGAGCGGTTCTTCCTGCGGTGGTGGGTGCGGTGGCTGACTTCGGGTGGCTCTACGCACTGGCGATCGCGCTCCCCGTCACGGTCGCGGCGCTTCACGTGCTTCGGCTCGGGCGCGGCTTTCACGACGGCGGCGGGTTGCCGAGCGTGCGGCATGTGGCGGCCTTGGCGGGTGGCGCCTCGCGGGTCACCGAAACGGTGGTCGCCTCGATGCTCGAGCGGGACCAGGCCCGGCTCGGCGGTTCGGGCAGGATCTACCGCACTCCACTGGTTCCGGTCGACCCGCTGGGGCTGGAGCTCGCCGGTCACCTGTCGTCCTTCCCCGACCACGAGTTGCGAAGGACGATGAGCCACGGCCCGGCGATGCGAGCGCTGTGGGCCGAGCTGGGCCGCCGGGGCCTGGTCGTCGCCGAAGGACGCCGACGGCTCACGTGGAGGATCGCCGCCGCCGTCTACGCCGTCCTTCTGGGGGTCGGGACGGTCCGGTGGATCGCCACCGACGGCACCGTGGTCCTGATCGTGCTTCTCGTCGTCGCGCTGGCGCTGCTGATCGTCTCCCTCCGGCTCGGCCGGACCGATTACGAGGGCAGGACGACGGCCGCGGGCCGCGCGGTGCTGGCCGAGGCGGAGTCGGATCGAAGCCTCGTTTCGGGCGCGGCGGGCGCGGTGGCCATCGGCGGCTTCGCCGCGTATCCCGATCGAGAGGTCGCCGCCATCCTGAGCCGCTACGGCGGACGCCCGGGCAAGGACACCCGCACCTTCGCCTGGGGCGACGGGACAGGCTCCGACTCCTATGGGAACGCCGGCGGCGGCTTCTGACACCCGGCGAATCACGGAACCACGACCGGGCGGAAAAGCGTCCGACTACGGTAAGTGCACCTGCTCGCGAAAGGCCCGTGCGATGGAAGACACCTGGGGCATCCCCGGACCGACGTTCCTGGCGATCTATGGCGCCCTGATCGTGTTCCCGGTGGTCGTCGGTCTCTTGTGGACGATCGCGGTCAAGCTGGGCGCCAAGGCGCCCCGCGGCACCGTGAGCGGCCCGGAGCCGACCGTGTACGAGCTCGCCTATCTCGCCGGCGGCCCGGACCGGGTGGTCGACACGGCCATCGCGGCGCTGGTCGACCGCGGGACGCTGCGGGTCAGCAGCACGAAGCAGCTCCAGCTCACCGGCCCCCTGCCCGCCGACCCGATCGAGAAGGCCGTCGCCAAGGGCGCGCGGCCGGGCTACAACGCCACGACCCGCGGCATTCGCGACCGGTTGCGGATGTCGGGCCCGATGCAGGCCCTCGCCAAAGGACTCCAGGAGCGGGGACTCGTCGTCGCGGACCGGTCGCCGCGGATCCGGCAGGTCGTGTACTTCCTGTACTTCGCCGTGCTCGTGCTCGGCGTCGTCCGCCTGATCGCCGGGATCGCCGGTGACCGTCCCGTCGGTTTCCTCATCCCGCTGCTGATCTCGGCCGTGTTCGCGACGCTGATCTCCCGGGCGCTCAAGAACAAGCGGTCCGGTCCGCGCCCGACCAGCGAGGGCGGCCGGATCCTCCACCGGGCCAGGTCCGCCCATGGCCGGGAGCGCAAACGCGGCATCCCGAACGGACCGGGTTACGCCGGTGCGGCCGGGGGCGCCTTGCTGGGTGGCGCCGCGGCGGCGGTCGCGTTCGGCGGCCTCGCCTACTACCCGGACGAAGAACTGAGCGCGGCCCTGATCCCGCCTCCGGTCTCCGGGGGTTTCGGTGGCGGTTCGTCCGGCGGCGGCTCCTCGTGCAGTAGCGGCGGAAGCTCGTGCAGCAGCGGCGGCAGTTCCTGCGGAGGGGGCGGCGGCTGTGGCGGCTGACGGGCCGGGCACGCTCGGGATCGGCATCGGCTGGCGGCACGAGCTGGACCTGTCGATCGCGCGGCTGCCCGGCGTCGACTGGGTCGAGGTCGTCGCCGAGAACCTGCACGCCGGACATCTTCCCGAAACCCTGATCGCGCTGCGCGACAAGGGAATGCCGGTCCTGCCGCACGCGGTGTCGCTGTCGCTGGGCGGGGCGGAGCCGCTGGACACCGCGCGCGTCGAGCATCTCGCGGTCCTCACCCGCGAGCTCGGCGCGCCGATGGCCAGCGACCACGTGTGCTTCGTCCGCGCGGGCGGCCTCGACTCGGGGCATCTGATGCCGCTCCCCCGCACCCGGGAAGCGCTCGACGTCTTGGTGGACAACGTCAAACTGGCTCAGTCCATCGTGGAGGTCCCGTTCGCGCTGGAGAACATCGCGGCGGTGCTGGACTGGCCGGACGCGGAGTTCACCGAGTCGGAGTTCCTGCGGGAGCTCACCGACCGGACCGGCTGCCTGCTGATCATCGACGTCGCCAACCTGTACGCCAACGCCCGCAACCTCGGCACCGATCCCGAACGGTTCCTCGACGAGATCCCGTGGGAACGGCTGGCGTACACGCATATGGCCGGCGGTGTCGAACGCGACGGCGTCTACCACGACACGCACGCCCATCCTGTGGTGCCGGAGGTGCTGGACCTGCTGCGCGAACTGCGGCGCCGCACCGAGCCGCCGGGTGTCCTGCTGGAACGCGACGACGACTACCCGTCCGACACGGAACTGGCGGCCGAGCTGGCCGCGTTGCGAGAAGCGGTCTCGCCGTGACGTCCCCCCGGGAGCGGCTCGCCGCCCAGCAGGCCGAGCTGCTCAAGGCTCTCCTCGCGGGAGGTGACGCCCCGGCGGGCTTCGACGCGGACAGGCTCCGTATCGAGGCGAACGTCCTGCGGAACAAGCAAAGCAGGCTGGTCGCCTACCTCCGCCCGGATCTCGCCGAGGCCCTCGGCGACCGGTTCGCCGCGCTGTTCCGCGAGTACGCGACGAGTCATCCGAAGTCCGACGCGATCCGCGCGCGGGCCTACGCGGACGCTTTCGGCGCGTGGCTGGTGGAGCGCGGTGAGGTCCCGAAGCCCCGAGGCCGGTTCGCGACCTGGCTCCGCCAACGCCGCATTTAGTCCTCTGAATGCGGGCGGGATTCGGCACACTCCCGCATTCAGAGGACTAAATGCGGGTCGGTCACCAGACCGGGCGGTCGCTCCCCGCCACGTGCGTCGCTTCCGTCCACTGTGGATTCGATCCCGGCAGCGTACCCGCCATCTTGACCCGGGTGACCCGGCCGAGCTGGCCGTCGACGTCTTCGAGCCACTCGGTGCCGTCGAAGCCGGTGGGCCCGGCTTCCTTGCGCCCCAAGGAGTTCAGCCATTCCCCGGTCCCGGCGAGCGAGGTCCGGACGTGCCGGCTGCCGCCTTCGGTGGCCGCCTGGCGGACGGCGGTCATGATCGCCGCCGCGGTGAGCCAGCCGGTCGCGTGGTCGAGCGCCTGCACCGGGAGCGGTCCCGGGCCGTCGAGCCCGGCCGCCTTGCCGCCCTCGTCGGCGATCCCCGACGTCATCTGCACCAGGCTGTCGAACCCGCGCCTGCGCGCCCACGGCCCTTCCCAGCCGTAGGCGGACAGGTCCGCGACGACGATGCCCGGCCGGAGCCCGGCGATCGCTTCGGGCGAGAAACCCTTGGCCACCAACGATCCCGGCCGGAAACCCTGCAGGACGACGTCGGCGCGGGCGATCAGCTTGCGCAGCCGCGAGCGTCCGGCTTCGGTCTCCAGGTCGACGTACGCCGAGAGCTTGCCCATCCCGGTGTCGACGGCCAGCGGCGGCACGGTCGGCAGCTGGGCCGACCCGATGTGCATGACGGTCGCCCCGTGCGCGGCGAGCACGCGGCCCGCCACCGGTCCGGCGATGACGTGGGTCAGGTCCAGGATCCGCACCCCGCCCAGCGGCCGGTCGGACTCGAACAACCGCACGGGTTCCGACGTCCCGAGCGGCCGGATCTCGGCGACCGGCAACGCCGACGACGCCTGTCCTTGCTTGTGCGCCAGCCACTCCTCGCGCGAGCGCAGCACGGCGGCGGCACCGCCGGCGCCGACGACCGCCGACTCGACCTCGTACTTCGACTTGGCCGCGACGACCTTCTCGAACGCAGCCCGGGTCGCGGGCACGCCCAGACCCCAGCACACCGCGGAGACGTGACGCGGGTAGTTGCAGTGCAGCCGCACCCAGCCGTCGTTCGCGCGGTAGTCGCCGGACAGCGGCGCGCTGAACGGCACCGGCTCGCCGTCGACCCGGATGTACTGCTCGCTGTGGAACGACGCGGCGGCGTGCCGGGTGTCGACCGAGACCTTGCCCGGCTCGATTCCCCGCAGCCGCAACAGTTCCCCGGCCGCGAGCGTCGCCGCGGCGATACTCGTCGTGGCCGCTTCCTCGACCCGGAAGGTCCCGGGCAGCACCGACTCGGGACCGGTGACTTCGACGGCGTCTTCGGCGAGCGTGTCGCCGGTGAGCGTGGTCCAGACGCTGGCGTCCACGGAGGCCTTCACTAGGGCAGGAGCGCGATCAGCTCGGCCGGTTCCACCTTGGTCCCGGTGTAGAACGGGATCTCCTCGCGCACGTGGAGCCGGGCCTCGGTGCCGCGCAGATGACGCATCAGGTCGACGATGCGGTGCAGCTCGTCGGCCTCGAAGGCCAGGATCCACTCGTAGTCGCCCAGCGCGAACGACGCGACCGTGTTGGCGCGGACGTCCGGGTAGTCGCGGGCCTCCTTGCCGTGGTCGGCGAGCATCTTGCGGCGCTCGTCGTCCGGCAGCAGGTACCACTCGTAGGAACGCACGAACGGGTAGACGCAGATGAACTTGCGGGCCTCTTCACCGGCGAGGAACGCCGGGATGTGGCTCTTGTTGAACTCCGCCGGGCGGTGCAGCGCGACCTGGCTCCACACCGGTGCCGACGCGCGGCCGAGCGGGGTGTGCCGGAAACCGCTGTAGGCCGCCTGGACCTGCTCGATCTCCTCGGCGTGCCACCAGATCATGTAGTCGGCGTCGGCACGCAGCCCCGAGAGGTCGTAGACACCGCGGACGACGACGCCCTTGGCCTCCAGCGCGTCGAGGTACCCGGTGGTCTCCGCGGTCGCCTTCTCGCGGTCCTCGCCGAGCTTGCCCTGCTCGGCCCGGAAGACCGACCAGGCGGTGTAGCGGATGGTGTCATTGAGCTCGTTGTAGTTCAGCCGCGCCATACCGCCATCTTGGCACTGCCGGTGCTCAGGAGCCCTCGTGGGTCGGTGTGATCCCGGCGATGCGGCGGGCGGCGGCGTCGGCGGTGGCGATGCAGGCCGGGATCCCGACGCCGTGCAGCGTCGCGCCCGCCACGGCGAGGCCAGGGACGGCGGCGACGGCCCGTTCGATCCGCTCGACCCGGATGAGGTGCCCGATGCCGTACTGCGGGAGCCCACCGCCCCAGCGGGTCACCAGGGTGTCGATCGGCTCGGCGGTGACCCCGGTCAGCCGGGCCAGGTCGTCGCGGACCACGCGCACGAGTTCGTCGTCGGCGGCGTGCAGTGCTCCCGGTTCACCGAAGCGGCCGACCGAGCCACGCACCAGCACCGGTCCTTCGCCGTACTGCGCCCACTTGCGGGAGGAGAAGGTGAACGCCTTGGCGGCGAACGGCTTCCCGGCCGCGTCCCGCTCCCCCGCGCCGATCAGCACGCCGGACGACGCCGGCAACGGGGTCCCCGGCGGAAGCGCGAGCGCGACCACCGCCATCGACGCGAGTTCGATCTTGCCGAACACCGTCGAGGCCACTCCCGCGACACCGTCGAGCAGCCGTCGTGCCGAAGGCGCGGGGACGGCGAGAAGAACGGAGTCGGCGTCGAGGTCGTCGACCTTCCAGCCGTCGGCGGTGCGTTCGAGCGCCGTCACCGTGGTCCCGGTCCGGATCTCGGCGCGGGACAGCTCCGCGAGCCGGGCGATCAGGGTTCCGAGGCCGCCCAGCAGGGTGCCGAAGACCGGCGCCGTACTCGGCGAGGCGGGCATGAGCGAGGCGGCGCCTTCGGTGAGCGAGCGTGCGCCGCGATCGAGCGCGGACGCGAGACCGGGCATGGTCGCGCGCAGCCCGAGCCCGTCCGCTCCCCCGGCGTAGACCCCGCCGAGCAGTGGGTCGACGAGCCGGTCGACCAGTTCGTCGCCGAACCGATCACGCAGCAGCTCGCCGAGCGGCACGTCCCCCGGGGGCAGCTTCAGCGGAGGCAGCGACGCCTCGGCCTCGACCAGGGCGCGGCCCTTCTCCGACAGCACCCCCGCGACCGCGTCGGCCGAGGCGGGAACACCCATGACCGTGCCCGGCGGCAGGCCGAGCACGGAACCACCGGCGTGGATCTTGGCGCGGGCCTTGGTGGGGTGGACGAGGCTTTCGCCGAGCCCGACCTCGCGGACCAGGGCGACCGCCTCGGGACGGCGGGCGAGGAAGGCCTCCGCGCCGACGTCGTAGCGCTCTCCGGCGAGTTCGACCGTGCGGAGCTTCCCGCCGAGCGAGTCCGTCGCCTCGAAGACGACGATCCGGGCGTCTTCGCCGAGCAGCGTCCGCAGCCGGTACGCCGCGGTCAGTCCCGAGATACCGCCACCGACGACGGCGATCGTGCTCACGGCTGGAGCTCGTGCACCAGCCCGACCACGCGCGTCAGAACGTCCGGGTCGACGCCCGGCAGCACGCCGTGGCCGAGGTTGAAGATGTGGCCGTCGGCCGCGCGGCCCTCGGCGTGGATGCGCCGGACCTCGGCCTCGATGACCGGCCAGGACGCGTGCAGCAGCGCCGGGTCGAGGTTGCCCTGGACCACACCGCCGCCGAGCCGCCGGACGGCTTCGTCGAGCGGGATGCGCCAGTCGACGCCGACCACGTCCGCGCCCGCGTCGCGCATGGCCACCAGCAGCTCGCCGGTGCCGACGCCGAAGTGGATCCGGGGCACGCCGTAACGCGCGACCGCGGACAGGACCTTCGCCGAATGCGGCAGGACGAACTCGCGGTAGTCCCGCTCCGAGAGCGCGCCCGCCCACGAGTCGAACAGCTGGATCGCGTCGGCACCGGCGTCGAGCTGCGCGGACAGGAAGGTGATCGCCATATCGGCGAGACGCCCGGCCAGGTCGTGCCACAGCTGGGGCTCGGAGTGCATGAGCGCCTTGGTGTGCTCGTGGTTGCGGCTCGGCCCGCCCTCGATGAGATACGAGGCCAGGGTGAACGGCGCGCCCGCGAAGCCGATCAGCGGCGTCTCGCCCAGCGACCCGACCAGCAGCCGGACCCCTTCGGCGACCCGCTCCACCTGCTCCGGCTCCAGCACCGGCAGCGCGCGCACGCCCTCGGCGTCGCGGATCGGCTCGGCGACCACCGGGCCGGTGCCCGCGACGATGTCGATGTCGAGACCCGCCGCCTTGAGCGGGACGACGATGTCACTGAAGAGGATGGCCGCGTCGACGCCGTGACGGCGGATCGGCTGGAGCGTGATCTCGGCGAGCATCTCGGGGTCGAAGCAGGCCTCGAACATCGAGGTGCCCTCGCGCAGCGCCCGGTACTCGGGCAGCGATCGGCCCGCCTGGCGCATGAACCACACGGGGGTGTGAGCCGGGCGTTCGCCGCGCGCGGCGGCCAGGAACGGCGCACCGGGCAGGGCGCGACGGGCCGGAACGGTCTGCGCGGGAGAAGCAACTGAAGGAGACATCACGGTTCATGGTGCCATGTGCGCTCGGAGGCCTTACTCTCGGCGCGCCTGCGCCCCGAACCGGACGATCGCGTCTTACAGTCGGTTGGTGACCGCGATGACGTCAGTACCCGATCTCTTCCGTGAAGCCGTCGCGGCGTTGCAATCGGTCCGGCCCCGTCCGGAGGTGCGGCTGGAGACGATGCGCCCGCCGCAGCGCCTCGCCCCGTGGTCCTACGCGGTGAGCTGCGAGGTGGAGGGGCCGGCGGACGTGCTGGCGTCGGGACGGCTCGTGCTGCTGCACGACCCCGAGGGGCAGGAGGGCTGGGACGGAGTCCTGCGGCTGGTCATGTACGTCCGCGCGGAACTCGACCGGGAACTGGCGACCGATCCCTTCCTGCCCGCCGTGGGCTGGTCGTGGCTGACCGACGCGCTGGAGAGCTCCGGCGCGGAGTGGACGGCGCTGGGCGGCACGGTCACCGAGACGTCTTCGGCCCGCTTCGGCGACATCTCCGGGCCCGCGCGCACCGACGATCTGGAACTCCGGGCGTCCTGGACGCCGACGGACGCCGCGCTGCGGCCGCACGGGCAGGCGTTCTGCCAGGTGATGGCGAGTGTCGTGGGGCTGCCGCCGGTCGGTGTGACGCTGTTCGAGCAGCGCCAGTCGTCCTGAACCGCGTCGGTCGTCACCGCCTCAGTAGCACCACCAGCCACAACGACCGCGCGTGAAGGCCCCCTTCCCTCGGCTCAGCCGAGCAAACTCGACCTTCACACCTTCCCGAGTACATGAAGGCCCCCTTTCTTGCGTCTAGGTACAGGAAGGGGGCCTTCATGTACGTCGCTCGAGCGCCTCACGTGCAGCGCGCGCCAGGCCTCCTGAGCCGCTTCGACCCCGTGAGAGCGTCGGCCACGGTCCCGACACGCCGGATTCCCATCAATCGAGACATAGCATTCGGGTTATATTGCGATCGGCGGCCATCTAGCGTCGCTAGGAAAGCTAGCGGTACTAAAGGTCCCTTGCTCCCGCCCCCAGATCCGTGAAGGACCCCCTCCCTACCCTCAAGGTAAGCAAGGAGGCCTTCACGGATAGCCGCAATGCTCGCGAAGGGCCCCAGAACGCCTCGATTGCTCCGTCTGCGAGGCCCCTCAGAGCGTCCGTACGCCTCCGAAGGTCGCTTCGCGGCAATCTGGACTAGACCAGCTCCCACCTGCGCGGAGCCGGTCGCTCAGAGGTCTGGACCACCCCGTTCGTGCTAACCGGGCTGTCACCGTCCGCAACAAGATCGAATCCGCCCGCGAGCACCCCGAGACGCTTCCGGAGCGTCACCGTCATTGTCACTGAACGGAGCGATCATGACGCTCCGCGAAGTTGATCAAGCCCCATGCCGGAGCCGCTTTCCGGCTCTCGCCGCACTGCCCGCGGAGGCTCCCGGGCAGAGGCACCGGCAGGTGCACGCCCCATCTGCACAGTCGGTCGCGCCCCGGTAACTCAAGTCCATCGCGTTCTTTCGGCCATGTGTTAGCCACCGGCTGTGTACTAGCCCGATCGTGTTACTACGAACTCCCTGAGTGACCACTGGTTTGAGATAGATACCCATTCGATCCCCCCGCGAAGGCCTCAGGGCAGCTACAGTGCCATCGACGACACCACTTTCGGTCTAAAGCTGGCGCGGCTAAACGGCCGAAAGTCCCGGTGCCGGTCGGGGGGCACGACCGACTCCAGGGAGGTAGTGACGTGGCTACCGTCGGCATTTCTCAGGCCGTCCGATCCACGCCAGCCGGTTCATTGCCGGCGAGCATGGTTCCGCACCCGCGGGAAGAGCTTTTTTCCGTGTTGGTGGTCGATGACCACCCGCTGTTGAGGGAGGCAATCTCAGCAAGACTCGCACAGATGGGTGCGGGCACCGTCCACGAGGCCGCCACGGTGGCCGAGGCGAGGGCGCGAGCACAGGCCACCGGGCCTTGTGACCTGGCGATCCTCGATCTCGGACTGCCGGATGGCAGCGGCATCGAGCTGGTTACGGAACTCCGTAGCCACGGCTGGCCTCGAGTAGTGGTGCTCGCTTCATCAGACGACCCGTACGCGGTCAGGTCGGCGTTCCAGGCCGGCGCCCAGGCATACCTGCTCAAGTCGGCTTCGCCGGTCGTAGTGACCGACGGCGTCCGCAGGGTGCTCGAGGGCGGCGTCTACGCGGACCCGAGCGTCGCACCGGTCCTGGCCACCGGCACCCGGGTCGCGGGCACCGACAACACCCCGCGCGAGCTTTCGGCGCGCGAGGTCGAGGTGCTGCAGCTCGTGGCCGACGGCCAGAGCAACAAGGAGATCGGCGAGGAACTCAGCCTCTCCGCTCTCACGGTGAAGTCTCACCTCTCCCGCATCGGGCGCAAGCTCGGCACGGGTGACCGGGCTCAGATGGTGGCGCTGGCCATGCGTGCCGGCGTGATCCGCTGACAAAGGCGAACAGCCCTGCGGGGCGGGCGGACCAGGCGCGGCCCGCTCGTCCCGTAGGGTCTTCACCTATGGAAGGCGACCGACCCGGAGAACCGCAGACGGACCCGAAGACCGGCACCGACGACACCGGTGGACCGGTCCTGCTGCGTGAGCCTGCCGAGGGCACTCCACCGGTGATCGCCGACGCGACCGCCCTCGCCGAAGCCTGCGCGAAGATCGCGGGCGGCAGCGGGGCCATCGCCGTGGACACCGAACGCGCGTCCGGCTACCGATACTGGCCCAAGGCCTATCTCGTGCAGCTGCGCCGTGAAGGTGCCGGCTCCTTCCTCATCGACCCCATTCCGCTCGAAGGGCAGCTCGAACCCCTCGCGGAAGTGCTCAACGACGCCGAATGGGTGCTGCACGCGGCCTCTCAGGACCTGCCGTGCCTCGCCGAACTCGACCTGCGTCCGAAGAGCCTCTTCGACACCGAACTCGCCGGACGGCTCGCCGGGTACGAACGGGTCGCCCTCGGCACCCTCGTCGAGCTCCTTCTCGGCTACCAGCTGGAGAAGGGCCACAGCGCCGCCGACTGGTCGAAGCGCCCGCTTCCCGTCGACTGGCTGAACTACGCCGCCCTCGACGTCGAGCTGCTCATCGAGCTGCGCGAGAAACTCGAAGCCGACCTCGCCGCCCAGGGCAAGCTCGAATGGGCCCAGCAGGAGTTCGAGGCCGTCCGCACCGCGCCGCCGCCCGCCCCGCGGGCCGAGCCGTGGCGCCGGACGTCCGGCGTGCACAAGATCCGCAGCGCCCGCGGCCTCGCCGCGGTGCGCGAACTGTGGCAGGCGCGCGACGAGCTCGCCCGCAAACGCGACCGCGCGCCGAGCCGGATCCTGCCCGACAGCGCGATCATCAACGCCGTCACCGCGGACCCGAAGACCGTCGAGCAGTTGCAGGCACTGCCGGTGTTCAGCGGCCGGGTCCAGCGCAAGTACACCGCGAGCTGGCTGCGGCATCTGCAGGCCGCCCGCGCGCTCCCCGCCGACGAACTCCCGACCCCCGCGCAGCAGACCGACGGACCGCCGCCGGTGAACCGGTGGTCGGACAAGGATCCCGACGCCGCCGCCCGGCTTTCGGCCGCCCGCGCGTCGCTGTCCGCGATCGCGGAGGACCGGCGGCTGCCGGTGGAGAACCTGCTGCTGCCGGAGCTGGTGCGCCGCACCTGCTGGCGTCCGCCCGCGGACCTGAGCGAGGATTCGGTCGCCCAGGTCCTGCGCGACGGTGGCGCCCGGCCTTGGCAGGTCGAGCTGGCGGTGGCCGTGCTGAGCAAGGCGCTGCAGGCCACCGCCGCCTGACCCGGCTTCAGCCCTCCAGTAACGCCCGCGCGGCCCCGCGCAGCGCGGCGTCCGGTTCCCCGAGACCGGCGAGCCTCAGCACGCCGTCGGCCCCTTCGACGGCGTGCGCCTCGACGTCCAGTTCCGGCTGGTCCCGCCGGACGATCGCGATGCTCTCGACCAGCCCGAACACGAGGTCGGTCCGGATGCCGCGAAGGTCTCCGGGCACGCCGGCCGCCGCGACGAGCGAGCCGTAGACGCGTTTGAGCTCCGCCCGCTCGGCCCGGAATCGCGCCAGCCGCGGCGACGAGATCTCCGGCAGCAGGTACAGGGCGCCGAGGTTGTGCCGCGCGCTGCCGAGCAGGTGGATGTCCGCGTAGGCCAGCGCCCACAGCCGCGTGCCGACCGGCGCGAGCTTGGCCGACAGGCCGCCCGCGACGTCCAGTGACGGCCGGACGGTGTCCTCCAGCAGCGCCGCGAGAATGTCCTCTTTGGACGGAAAGTGGTAGTAGAGCGACGCCTGGCGCAGCCCGGCGCGTTCGGCGATGGCCCGGGTGGTCGTCGCCGCGTACCCGGCACCGGTGAACAGCTCGCCCGCCGCGTCCAAGACGGCGACCCGCGCCTCCTGTTTGCTCGCGGCGGCGCCGCTGGCTCTCGGCCTGCCCACCCCGGTCGTTTTCGTCATCTATCCGATCCTGCCATTTCTCCGCGAAGATCTTTGTTACGTCCGGCGGTCGGCCCAGGTTACCGAATCCGGTATCTGTTAACACCGCGCTTACCCGGCGGAGATCGGAAGGATCCCGCACGCGCTTAATTTCGGTCAGCCGATCGAAATCCGGCCCTTGAGACAGGAGCCTCCGCAATGCCCTCCGAGGACCTTTCCGCCTTCGGGTACCGCCAAGAACTTCGCCGTACACTGGGCGGTTTCTCCGCCTTCGCCGCCGGTTTCTCCTTCGTTTCCATCCTTACGACGGTGTTCCAGCTGTTCGCCTTCGGCTATTCCTTCGGCGACACGCTCTTCTTCTGGACATGGCCGCTGGTGATCGCCGGGCAATTGCTCGTCGCGCTCAACTTCGCCGAACTCGCCGCCCGATTTCCGCTGGCCGGATCGGTTTACCAGTGGGCGAAACACCTCTCCCCCGGATTCGCGGGGTGGCTCGCCGGCTGGATGATGCTGGTGGGCTGCGTCGTGGCCCTCGCCGGCGCCGCCATCGCGCTGCAGGTCGTCCTCCCGTCGGTCTGGAGCGGGTTCCAGCTCGTCGGCGGGGATCCGGCGATCACCTCCCCGACCGGCGCCAGCAACGCGGTCCTGCTCGGCACCCTGCTGATCGTCCTCACCACCGCGATCAACGCGGGCGGCGTGCGGCTCATGGCGCGGATCAACGACATCGGGGTCGGGGCCGAACTCGTCGGGGTCCTGGTGCTGATCATCGGTCTCGCGCTGTTCGCCGTCCGCGGCCCGCAGGTCGTGCTCCAGCCCGCCGGCGAAAGCCCGGGAGCCGGTGGCGTTCTCGCTTCGGCGCTGATGGCGGCCTACGTTCTGTACGGCTTCGACACCGCCGCCTCCGTCGCCGAAGAGACGAAGGACGCGCGCCGCATCGCCCCGCGTGCCGTGCTTCGCGCACTGCTGATCTCGGGGGTCGGCGGCCTCGCCGTCGTCATCACCGCGCTGATGGCGGCACCGAGCCTGACCGACGGGCAACTCGCCGGGAAGGGCCTGCCGTACGTGATCACGGCCGTCTTCGGCGACACCCTCGGCCGGGTCTTCCTCGCCGACGTCGCGATCGCGGTCGTCGTCTGCACCCTGACCATCCAGACCGGCACCGTCCGCCTGATCTACTCGATGGCCCGCGACGGCGCGCTCCCCGGCGCCAGGCGGCTTTCCGCGGTCAACGCCCGCACCGGTACGCCGATCGCGCCGGCGGTCCTTTCCGGGCTGCTCGCCATCGGGCTTCTGCTGCTGAATCTGGGGAATCCGACCATCTTCAGCACCATCACCGGAACTTCGGTGGTCGTGGTCTACCTCGCCTATCTCCTGGTGACCGGACCGCTGCTGATCCGGCGCCGTCAAGGCCGGTTCAGCGCCGAACCCGGCCATTTCTCCTTGGGACGATGGGCTATTCCGGTCAACATCGCGGCAGTAGGGTACGGCGCGATGATGATCGTCAACATCGCTTGGCCACGAGCCGAGATCTACGACCTGGCGGGCACCGGTTCCGTCTGGGTCCGGTTGTTCCCGATCGAGTTCGTCGGCGCCGCGCTGCTCACCGGCTATCTCTGCTGGCGCCGCCGCTCCGCGCTCACCACGGTTCCCGTCCCCGCGACCTGAAGGAAGGTTCCATGAGCACGACATCGACCACGTACGGCGCTCGCGACCACGCCCGCGCCCAAGCGGGCACGGTGGCCGAAGCGATGCCCGCCATCCCCGCGTCCACCTGGCCGGATCCGCCGCCCGGGATCGACCCGGCGAAGCTGGTCTGGGCCGAGACCGTCGCCGGTGGCGGCTACACCCACAAGGTCCTCGCCCGCGGCACCGAGCTGCGGCTGACCGACGTCGAGGGCGACGCCTGCGCGCATCTGCTGCTGTTCAACGCGGACCAGCCCTGGGAGCGGCTGAACGTCGCGGACACGGTGAAGGTCCAGTGGAACGCCTATCTCGGCGAGGCGATCGCGCTGCTTTCGGACCAGGCGCGGGTGCTCGCGACCGTCGTCACCGACGAGAGCGGCAAACACGACGCCCTCTGCGGAACGTCCACTGTGGACGGCAACGCCGAGCGCTACGGGGACGGGAGCCCGCAGGGCGGTTCGCCGTCGGGGAACGCGCTGTTCAACCTCGCCGCCGCCAAACACGGCCTCACCCCGCGCGATCTGCCGCCGAGCCTGTCCTTCTTCCAGGGCGTTCACGTGGAGGCCGACGGCGGGCTGACCTTCACCGGTTCGGCGGGCGCCGGCAAATCCGTGGTGCTGCGCACGGAACTGCCAGTGATCGTCCTCATCGCCAACGTCGCGCATCCGCTCGACCCGCGCCCCGACTACACGGTGACCCCGCTGCGCGTGCTCGCCCAGCAGTCCGCGCCGTCCACTCCGGACAGTCCCGAATGGACTGCGTCACCCGAGGCACAGCGCGCCTTCGAGAACACCGCCGACTACCTCACCGCAAGGGGACTGGCATGACGATCATCTCCGACACCGAGGTCGCCGCGCGGGCGCCGTACTCCACCGTGCTGCGGAAGGGCGAGACGCTCGCGATCATCGATCTCGGCGGCAACCAGGCCGTCGACTTCCTTTGCTACGACGCCGCCGACACGGCGAAGAGATACAGCGCGGCCGCCACGATCGCCGCACAGCGCAACATCTTTCTGACCACCGGCAGTGTGCTGCGCACCGGCGAGGGCGTGCCGCTGCTGACCGTCGTCGAAGACACCTGCGGACGGCACGACACGATCGGCGGCGCCTGCAGCAAGGAATCGAACAGCCTCCGCTACGGCCAGCACACGCGGTACCAGCACGCCTGCGTCGAGAACTTCCTGACCGAGGGCGCCAAATGGGGTCTCGGCAAACGGGATCTGGTCAGCAACGTCAACTGGTACATGAACGTGCCGGTGGAACAGGACGGCACGCTGGGCATCGTCGACGGCATCTCCGCGCCCGGCCTGGAGGTCAAGCTGCGCGCCGAGACCGACGTGCTGGTACTGGTGTCGAACTGCCCGCAGATCAACAACCCGTGCAACGGCTTCGACCCGACACCGGTCCGGATGATCGTCACCGGCGGTGACGCGTGAAGCTGCTCGTCGCCAACCGGGGGGAAATCGCGGTCCGGATCATCCGCACCGCAAAGGAGATGGGCATTCCGACGGTCGCCGTCCACTCCGACGTCGACCGTACGGCCGCGCACGTACGGCTCGCCGACGAAGCCGTCCGGCTCGGCCCGGCGCCGGCGAGGGAGAGCTACCTCCTCGCCGACGCCATCATCGAAGCCGCGTTGAAGACCGGGGCGGACACGATCCACCCCGGTTACGGTTTCCTGTCCGAGGACGCCGCTTTCGCCAGGGCCGTGGAAGCGGCCGGGATCCGGTTCGCCGGTCCCGCGGCGGACCATCTGGAGGTCTTCGGCAGCAAGCACACCGCACGGGAGAAGGCCGTCGAGGCTGGCGTCCCGCTGCTGCCGGGCACCGGACTGCTGGACACCCTGGCCGACGCCGAAGCGGCCGCGGCCGGGATCGGCTACCCCGTGATGCTCAAGGCCACCGGCGGTGGCGGCGGGATCGGCATGCGCGCCTGCGCGTCCGCCGCCGAACTGCGCGACGCCTGGGAAGCGGTGCAGAGTATCGCGGCCAAGAGCTTTTCGACCTCGGGCGTGTTCCTCGAACGGCTCGTGACCCGCGCGCGGCACGTCGAGGTCCAGGTATTCGGCGACGGCACAGGTGAGGTGATGGCACTGGGCACGCGGGACTGCACCCTGCAGCGGCGCAATCAGAAGGTGCTCGAAGAGTGCCCCGCGCCGGGTCTGCCCGAAGCGGTGCGGGAGAAACTGGTCTCGGCGGCCGTCGGCCTCTGTGCTTCGGTGCGCTACCGGTCTGCGGGGACGGTCGAGTTCATCTACGACCCGGTCCGCGAAGAAGCCGCGTTCCTCGAAGTCAACACGAGGCTTCAGGTCGAGCATCCGGTGACCGAGGCGGTGTACGGGGTCGACCTGGTCGCGTGGATGCTCCGGCTCGCCGACGGCGACACCGGGATGTTCGCCACCACGCCGTCGCCGCGCGGGCACGCCGTCGAAGCGCGGGTCTACGCCGAGGATCCGGCCGCCGGGCACCGGCCGAGCGCGGGCCTGCTGACCCGCGCCGACTTCCCCGAAGACGTCCGGGTCGACACCTGGGTCGAGGCCGGGGCGAACGTGACGACGCATTACGACCCGTTGCTCGCCAAGGTGATCACCGTCGGCGCGGACCGGGCCGAGGCGCTGTCCGGGCTGGGTGAGGCGCTCGGCGAAAGCCGGGTGGACGGCGTCCGGACGAACCTCGGTCAGCTGCGCGCGGCCGCCGCGGATCGGCGGCTGCACGAGGTCACCCACGACACCGCGACCCTCGACACGATCGCCGACCCCGAACCGCGGATCGAGGTTCTGCGCGGCGGCACGATGACCACCGTCCAGGACTGGCCGGGCAGGCTGGGATTCTGGCACGTGGGCGTCCCGCCGAACGGGCCGATGGACGAGCTGTCCCTGCGGCTGGGCAACCGCGCGCTGGGCAATCCCGAAGGCGCGGCGGGCCTGGAGTGCACCGTGGACGGTGTCTCACTGAAGTTCACCGACGACGCAATCGTTTGCGTCACGGGATCGCCATCGCCGGTGACCGTCGACGGCTCCCCTGTTCCACAGTGGACACCGGTCGAGATCCCCGCTGGCGGAGTGCTCGACGTCGGCACCGGGACCGCCGGGCTCCGCGCGTACGTGCTCGTCCGCGGCGGGATCGCCGTGCCGGACTTCCTGGGCAGCGCGGCGACGTTCACGCTCGGCGGTTTCGGCGGGCACGGCGGGCGCGCGCTGGCGACCGGGGACGTCCTCTACCCCGGTCCTCTTCCGGAGCAGGATGTCACCGGCCCTGTTCCCGAGGCCGAACGCCCGGTCTTCGCCACACACTGGGAGATCGGCGCGGCGGAGGGACCGCACGCGGCGCCGGAGTTCTTCACCCCGGACGACGTCGAGACGTTCTACGCCACCGACTGGGAGGTGCATTTCAACTCCGCGCGGACCGGTGTCCGGCTGGTGGGGCCCCGGCCACGCTGGGCCCGGGAGGACGGCGGCGAGGCGGGTCTCCACCCGTCGAACATCCACGACACGCCGTACGCGATCGGCGCCGTCGACTACACCGGTGACCTGCCGATCCTGCTGGGCCCGGACGGGCCGAGCCTCGGCGGCTTCGTCTGCCCGGCGACCGTGGTGACCGGGCAGCGGTGGAAACTCGGCCAGCTGCGGCCGGGCGACACCGTGCGGTTCGTGCCGATCACGACCGAGCACGCGGGCTCTTTGCGTATCGCGCCGGGCTCGGCGGTCAAGGCGAGCCGTAAGCCGATCGACGACGGCGGCATCCTCGGTCGTCTGTCCACATCGGACGAGAACCCCGAGGTCACCTACCGGCGCAGCGGCGACGACAACCTGCTGATCGAGTACGGGCCGATGAAACTGGACCTGGCCCTGCGGATGCGGGTCCATGCCCTGGCCGACAGGCTGGCAACGGAAGGGCTCGACGGCGTCGTCGACTTGACCCCGGGCATCCGCTCGCTGCAGGTCCACGTCGACCCGGACGTGCTGCCGGTGCCGAAGCTGCTCGGTCTCGTGCGGGAGGTGGAGCACGACCTGCCGCGCACCGCCGATCTCGCGGTGCCGAGCCGGACCGTACGGTTGCCGTTGTCGTGGGACGACCCGGCGACGCGCGAGGCGATCGAGCGGTACATGGCGGGCGTGCGCGACGACGCGCCGTGGTGCCCGTGGAACATCGAGTTCATCCGGCGGGTCAACGGTCTGTCCAGTGTGGACGACGTCTACCGCACGGTGTTCGACGCGGAGTACCTGGTGCTCGGCCTCGGCGACGTCTACCTCGGCGCGCCGGTGGCCACCCCGCTGGACCCGCGGCACCGGCTGGTCACCACGAAGTACAACCCGGCGCGGACCTGGACCGCGGAGAACTCCGTGGGCATCGGTGGCTCGTACCTGTGCATCTACGGGATGGAAGGCCCCGGCGGGTACCAGTTCGTCGGGCGGACCGTGCAGGTGTGGAGCGGCTGGCGGCAACGCGGGTCGTTCGAACCGGGTTCGCCGTGGCTGCTGCGCTTCTTCGACCGGATCTCGTGGTACCCGGTGACCGCCGAGGAACTGCTCGACCTGCGGGCACAGAGTTCGGCGGGGGAACTGGAACTCGACATCACCGACGGCGAGTTCACGCTGGCCGACCACGAGCGGTTCCTGGCCGACAACGCCGACGACATCGCCTCCTTCCGGGCGAAGCAGAGCGCGGCGTTCGAAGCGGAACGGCAGGCCTGGGCGGCGGCGGGCGAATTCGACCCGCGACCGGAACCCGTCGGGGCCAAGGTCCCGACCACGAAGGTCGAGGCGCCGCCCGGTGGGCACGTCGTCGAGGCACCGTTCGCCGCGACCGTGTGGCGGGTGGACGTCGAGCCCGGCAAGAAGGTCGACGCGGCGGAGACGCTGGTGATCCTCGAAGCGATGAAGACCGAGGCGCGGATCCCCGCGCCCGCCGCCGGGGAGGTCGTCGAGGTGCTCGTCTCCCCCGGCGATCAGGTCGCCCCCGGCACGCCGCTGGCGGTACTGGGAAGGAGCGCGGGATGAGCGTGCCGGAGCGGGTGCGCGCCGCGTACCACCGGATCGCCCGGGTCGACCGGCCCGAGATCTGGATCGGCCTGCGCCCGGAGGAAGACGTCCTCGCCGACGCGGAGAAGCTGGCAGCCCGTCGCGCGGCGGGGGAATCCTTGCCGCTGTACGGGAAACTCGCCGCGGTGAAGGGCAACATCGACGTCGCCGGGCTGCCGACGACGGCGGCTTGCCCCGAGTACGCCTACTCGCCCGCCGAGGACGCGCCGGTGGTGGCGCGGCTGCGCGCGGCCGGAGCGCTGATCCTGGGCACGACCAATCTGGACCAGTTCGCGACCGGGCTGGTCGGCACGCGAAGCCCGCACGGCGCGGTCCGGAACGCGATCGATCCCGTGTACGTGTCGGGCGGGTCGAGTTCGGGGTCGGCGGTCGCGGTGGCGCTCGGGATCGCGGATCTCGCGCTGGGCACCGACACCGCCGGATCCGGCCGGGTCCCGGCGGCGTTCAACGGGATCGTGGGGCTGAAGCCGACGCGCGGACTGCTGCCGACGACCGGAGTCGTGCCCGCGTGCGCGAGCATCGACTGCGTTACCGTGTTCGCGCGGACGGTCGACGAGGCTTGCGCGGCGTTCGCCTGCCTGAGCGAGCCGCGGGACCTTCCCGTGCTGAACCGCCCATTCCGGATCGGCGTGCCGTCCGAGCTGGGGCCGCTCCAGGAGGGATGGGCCGAGGCGTTCTCCGCGGCGGCTCAAGAATTCCGCGACGCGGGCGCCGAACTGGTCTCTGTCGACATATCGGCGTTCCTGGCCGCGGCGCGTCTGCTGTACGAGGGCGCGTTCGTGGCCGAGCGGTACTCGGCGGTCGGCGAGTTCATCGACGCCCACCCGGACGCCGTCGATCCAGCCGTGCGGCGGATCATCGGCGCGGCCAAGGACATCCCGGCGCACCGGTTGTTCTCCGACCTCGCGACGCTCGGGGATCTTTCGCGGGAAGCGTCGGCTGTTTTGTCCACTGTGGACTGCCTGCTGTTGCCCACGACGACGGAACACCCGACGATCGCCGACGTCGAGGCCGATCCGCTGGGCGTGAACGCCCGGCTGGGCCGGTTCACGAACTCGACGAACCTGCTGGGCCTGTCGTCACTGGCCGTGCCCGCCGGGACCGTGGGCGGACTGCCGTTCGGGGTGATGCTGGTCGGTGCCGCCTACGCCGACCGGATCCTCGCCGACGTCGCCCGCTCGGTGCCGCGGCGGACGCGGATCGCCGTCGTCGGCGCGCATCTGCGCGGGCAGCCGCTGAACCACGAACTGACCTCGCGGGGCGGCCGGTTCGTGGCGGCGGGGCCGACCGCGGCGGAGTACCGGCTGTACGCGCTGGACACCGTGCCGCCGAAACCCGGTCTCGTCCGGGTCGCTTCGGGCGGCGCGGCGATCGAGGCCGAGGTGTGGGACCTGCCGCTCGCGGGCTTCGGGGAGTTCGTCGCCGGCGTTCCGGCGCCGCTGGCGATCGGGAAGGTGCGGCTGGCCGACGGGAGCGAGGTGTCCGGGTTCGTGTGTGAACCCGGCGCGGTGGAGGGCGCCGAGGACATCACGTCGTACGGCGGGTGGCTCGGCTACTTGAGCCGCTGAGCGTCTCGTAACCCCAGCGTCGGTCTGGATTGGAACCCGGCTTGTGTCGCGAAAGCCACTTCGAGACGTCTGATGTCCCGAAAGTGGCTTTCGCGACGTCGCCCTGCCCTCGGACCGCACCGAACGGCTCACGACCATCCACCAGGCGTTTTCCGATTTGGTTGGCCTCCCGGGCGGTTCTGGGAACAACCTCACAAACCNTCGCGAAAGCCACTTCGAGACGTCTGATGTCCCGAAAGTGGCTTTCGCGACGTCGCCCTGCCCTCGGACCGCACCGAACGGCTCACGACCATCCACCAGGCGTTTTCCGATTTGGTTGGCCTCCCGGGCGGTTCTGGGAACAACCTCACAAACCCTGGCGCCCCGCCGGGTGCTGGGTAGCTTCGAGGTGGTGCCGACCACATCCATCTCCAGCCGCCGGACCGTGATCAGCGTGTTCGCGGCGCTGGGACTCGTCGTGGCCGCGATGGTGACGCTGGGCGCCACCGGCTTCGCCGTCAAGCAGGTGACCGGGCAGGCGCTCGCGGTGCTCGAAGAGGTCCCCGGACCCGAGTCCGGCCCGACCTGCGCAGTCGACAAGCGCTATGTCGACGAAGAGACCTTCGGCATGCGCCCGGACGTGATCGACGCGTGGAACGCCCTGCGTGCCAAGGCCAAAGAGCAGAACATCACGCTCTGCGTGAACGACGGCAAACGCAGCCGGGCCCAGCAGCAGCGCGAATTCGACAAGGCCGTCGAGCGGTTCGGCTCCGTGGAGCAGGCCAAGAAATGGGCACTGCAGCCGGAGACGTCCATGCACGTCAAGGGAATCGCCGTCGACATCCAGCCACTGAACTCGGCCACCTGGGTGGACAAGAACGGCGGCGCGCTCGGCTGGTGCCGCCGCTACGACAACGAGAAGTGGCACTTCGAGTACGACCCGGCCTACAAGACCGCCGGCTGCCCCGCCCTGCTCCCCAGCGCCACCGGCAACTAGCGCGTAACTCGCGTGCTTGGAGGCGTAACTCGCGTGATCAGAGACGTAACTCGTCCAGACACGCGAGTTACGCCTCGAGACACGCGAGTTACGCCTTCAATCACGCGAGTTACGCCTTGACCAGGGTTTCGGCGCCGTACTTCGCGGCCTCGGCGAGAAGCGCCTGGTCGTACGGAGCGTCCTTGGCCGCCTTGCTGGACATGATCGCGACGACGATCGGCGCCTTGTCCGGTGGCCACACGACGGCGATGTCGTTCAGCGTGCCGTACTCGCCGGTCCCGGTCTTGTCGGCGACGGTCCAGCCGGACGGCAAGCCGGCGCGGATCCGCTGGGCGCCGGTGGTGTTGCGCTGGAAGAGGTCGCGCAGGAAGTCCCGTTTGTCGGCCGTCAGCGTGTCGCCCAGCACGATCTCCCGGTAGTCGGCGGCGAAGGCCCGTGGTGTCGTGGTGTCGCGAAGGTCGCCCGGCGTCGCTTCGGTGATGGCCGGTTCGACCCGGTCCATCCGCGTGACGGTGTCGCCGAGGCTGCGCGTGAACGCCGTCAGTTCGGCGGGACCGCCGAGGTCCCGCAGGAGCAGGTTGCCCGCGGTGCCGTCGCTGAACCGGATGGCGGCGTCGCACAGCTGGCGGATCGTCATGCCGGTGGCCACGTGCCGCCCGGTGACCGGGGCATGCTTCATCAGGTCTTCCCGCGAGTATTCGACCCGGGTTTCCAGATGCGACAACGGATTGCGCTGCAGGACCGCGGCCGCGGCCACCCCTTTGAACGTCGAGCAGAACGCGAAACGCTCGTCGGCGCGGTGCTCGACCGTGGCGCCGCTTCCGGTGTCGACCGCATACACGCCGAGCCTGGCGTCGAACTTCTTCTCCAGTTCCATCAGCCGGTCGTGGAACTGACGCGTAGTGGGTGGTGGCGGAGGAGCGGGCGTCGGCGGCGCGGGCGGATTCCCCCGGGTGCAGGCGGCCAGCGAGGCGAGGACCGCCATCCCCAGCAGCGCGCGGCGGGTGACGGCCGGCCCCGGCGAGTTCATCGTGATCCCTCCCCCTGATCACTTCGAACATAGCAACTTCCCCACGGCCCCCGGATCGGCCAAGCGGCCGAGGCGGGTGACCCCGGGAGTGTGCCTTCGCCCACTCGACCGGGCCACCATCCTGGTTACCGACCGGTAACCGGGGCTAGGGTGCGGTCAGGACTACCTCAACTTCAGGAGCATTCGTGGCCGCAGGAGCAACACCGCTCGCGCCGAACGCGCGGTCGGTACGCAATGTCGCCTTCGTCGAAGGGGTGCGAACGCCCTTCGGCAAGGCAGGCGAAAAGGGTATGTACGCCGGCACCCGTGCCGACGATCTCGTCGTCAACGCCATCCGTGAACTGCTGCGGCGGCATCCCGGGCTGCCGCCCGAGCGCGTCGACGAGGTGGCGATCGCCGCCACCACCCAGATCGGTGACCAGGGCCTGACCATCGGCCGCACCGCGGCCCTGCTGGCCGGTCTGCCGAAGTCGGTGCCCGGGTTCGCGCTGGACCGGATGTGCGCGGGCGCGATGACCGCGGTCACCACCACCGCGAGCGGGATCGGCATCGGCGCGTACGACATCGCCATCGCCGGCGGCGTCGAGCACATGGGCCGCCACCCGATGGGCGAGGGCGTCGACCCGAACCCGCGCATCATCGCCGACAAGCTCGTCGACCCGACGGCGCTCGTGATGGGCCAGACCGCGGAGAACCTGCACGACCGGTTCCCGGCGATCACCAAGCAGCGCACCGACGCCTTCGCCGCGCGCAGCCAGGAGAAGTACGCCGAGGCCGTGAAGACCGGCAAGATCGGCCCCGAGCTGGTCCCGGTCGCCACCCGGTCCAAGGAACTCGGCTGGGGTCTCGCGACCGAGGACGAGCCGCCCCGTCCCGGCACCACCGTCGAGCAGCTCGCCGGTTTGAAGACGCCGTTCCGCCCGCACGGCCGGATCACCGCGGGCAACGCGGCCGGCCTCAACGACGGCGCCACCGCGGCCCTGCTCGCCGACGAGGACACCGCCCGCGAACTCGGCCTGCCGATCGGCATGCGCCTGGTGGGCTACTCCTTCGCCGGCGTCGAGCCGGAGGTCATGGGCATCGGTCCGGTCCCGGCCACCGAGAAGCTGTTCAAGCGCACGGGCCTGTCGATCGACGACATCGGCCTGTTCGAGATCAACGAGGCGTTCGCCGTCCAGGTGCTCGCGTTCCTCGACCACTTCGGCATCGCCGACGACGACCCCCGCGTCAACCAGTGGGGTGGCGCGATCGCCTGCGGTCACCCGCTCGCCTCGTCCGGCGTCCGGCTGATGACGCAGCTCTCGCGTCAGTTCGCCGAGCGCCCCGACGTGCGCTACGGCCTGACCACCATGTGCATCGGCATCGGCATGGGCGGCACCGTTATTTGGGAGAACCCGGCCTTTGAGGGGGCGAAGTAATGACTTTCACCGCTGAGCAGGCGAAAGCCGCCTTCCCCGACGAGGTCGTCACGAACGCGGTCACGCGTCTGGTGAAGGTGCCCGGGCTCGACAAGCCGGTCGCCCTGATCACCCTGGACAACGGCCACGACCACACCCGGCCGAACACCTTCGGCCCGCAGGGCCTGGTGAGCCTCAACGCCGCGATCGACGCCGCCTTCGCCGCGGAACCCGCCGCGATCGCGGTCACCGGCAAGCCGTTCATCTTCGCCGTCGGCGCCGACCTTTCCGGTGTCGAAGCGGTCGCGGACCCGGCGCTCGCGCGCGAGATCGCGCAGACCGGGCACGACGTGTTCCGGCGCCTCACCGAATCCGAGATCCCGACGTTCGGGTTCGTCAACGGCGCGGTGATGGGCGGCGGGCTCGAACTCGCGCTCTCCTGCCACTACCGCACGCTTTCGGAGAACACCGCCGCGATCGCGTTCCCCGAGGTCTTCCTCGGCCTGTTCCCGGGCTGGGGCGGCACGCAGCTGCTGCCGAACCTGATCGGGCCGGACGCCGCGGTCACCGTGATCATCGAGAACGCGCTGGCGCAGAACAAGATGCTCAAGGTCGCGCAGGCGGCGGAGCTCGGCATCGTCGACGAGGTCTTCGGCTCGGCCGACTACCTGGAGCAGTCCCTGCTGTGGCTGGCGAAGGTCGTCAACGGCGAGATCACCCCCGCCCGCCGCGAGATCGACCGCGGCGCGGGCTGGGACGCCGCGATCGCCCGCGCCAAGGCCATTGTGGACGGACGCACCAAGGGCGCGTCCCCCGGTGCGACCAAGGCCGTCGAGCTGCTGGAGCTGGCCCGCGAGAACGATCTCGACCGCGGTTACGCGGCCGAGACCGACGGGCTCGCCGAACTGCTGATGGACGACACCCTGCGCGCCGGGCTGTACTCGTTCAATCTGGTCAACAAGCGCGCCAAGCGGCCGGCGGGCGCGCCGGACAAGTCGCTGGCGCGCAAGGTGAACAAGGTCGGCATCGTCGGCGCGGGCCTGATGGCCAGCCAGATGGCGCTGCTGTTCGTCCGCCGCCTCAAGGTGCCGGTGGTGCTCACCGACGTCGACCAGGAACGCGTCGACAAGGGTGTGTCCTATGTGCACGGTGAGATCGACAAGCTGCTGGCCAAGAAGCGGGTCTCGCCGGACGGCGCGAACCGGCTGAAGGCGCTCGTCACCGGCTCGCTCGACAAGTCCGCCTTCGCCGACGCCGACTTCGTGATCGAGGCGGTGTTCGAGGAGCTGGGCGTCAAGCAGAAGGTCTTCGCCGACCTGGAGCAGTACGTCTCGCCCGAGGCGATCCTGGCGACGAACACCTCGTCGCTGTCGATCACCGCGATGGCGTCGCAGCTGAAGCACCCGGAGCGCGTGGTCGGGTTCCACTTCTTCAACCCGGTCGCGGTGATGCCGCTGCTGGAGATCGTCCGCGCGGAGAAGACCGACGACGCCGCGCTGGCGACGGCGTTCGCGCTCGGCAAGCAGCTCAAGAAGTCGAGCGTGCTGGTCAAGGACGCGTCCGCGTTCGTGGTCAACCGGCTGCTGCTGCGGTTCCTCGGCGAGGTGCTGGTGACCGTCGACGAGGGCACGCCGTTCGACGTCGCCGACAAGGCGCTCGAGCCGCTGGGCCTGCCGATGACGCCGCTGACGCTGATGCAGCTCGTCGGCCCGGCGATCGCCCTGCACGTCGGGGAGACCCTGCACGGGGCGTTCCCGGACCGGTTCACCGTCAGCGAAAACCTGGACCGCTTCGTCAAGGCGGGCAAGAAGGGCGTCTGGCAGTGGGACGACAAGGGCAACGCCACCGTCGACCCCGAGGTGGCCGAGCTCTGGCAGCAGGGCGACTCGCCGTCGACGTCCGAGCAGGTGCGTGACCGCGCGCTCGCCGCGATCGCCGAAGAGATCCGGATCATGCTCGACGAGGGCGTGGTCGCGGAGGCGCAGGACATCGACCTGTGCCTGATCCTCGGTGCGGGCTGGCCGTTCTGGCTCGGCGGCATCACGCCGTACCTGGACCGGGCGGGTGTGTCCGAGAAGGTCAACGGCAAGCCGTTCCTGGCCCCGGGCGTGGCGAGCGTGCCGCTCTCCTGAGCCTCGACGAAAGGCCACCGTCGGCGATCCCTTGATCGCAGGCGGTGGCCTTTCACGTTTTCCGCTGATTTGATGGCGAGCCGCTACGTTTTCGTGAAAGTCTTGGGCCCGTACGGGAAAGTTCGTCTCCCCGGCCATCCCCCGGGGAGACGGGCCGTCAGCGTTCCCCGGAGGGCGGGCAGTGCGGCGGCGTGGTCGTCAGCTGAGCGGCGATCCGCGCGGGATCGAGTACTTCGACCTTTTCCGCCGTGGGGAACCGCTGTCGCAACTCGTTCGCCCACCCTTCGACGTCGGTCCCGGCGACGGGCACGAGATGGACGGCCGCGGGAAGATTGTGCGGTGTCACCAGCTTCAGCAGCTCCGGCCGGTCCGCGAAGAGCTTCTTGAAGCGCTCGTACGCCTGCACCTTGGTTTCGGTGAGCACCCGGCGGGCCTTCGGATCGTCCTGGAGTGCCTGTGCGGCGGTGGCCATGTCCGCGTCGGCACCGACGGCCACGAGCAACCGGAGCCCGCAGAGTTCCCGCTCCCCCAAGGGGACGGGCACGGGGTCCCGTGGCAACGCCGCCGGGACGGGCTTCCCGGTGACCTGGTTCAGGACGACGACGGCCGTCGTCGCGACGGCCGCGAGGACCAGGACCGCGACCGCGGCGACCACCCAGAGCAACCGCCGTGACGCCTTCGGTGTCCGTTCCGGTTCTTCCACAGGGACGATCATCACACGGCGCGGTTCATTCGCCGTCCGGTCATCACCCGTTCAGCCGGGCTCTTTACCGTGCCGCCGGTGAACAGCGAAAAGCCCGGCGTCGACCGCCGCGGATTCCTCAAGCGCGCGGGCCTCGTGTCCGCGGCGGCCGCGGGCGCCCCGCTCGCCGCCACCGCCCCGGCGGAAGCCCTCGACCTGAACCTCGACATCGATGTCGACCTGCTCTTCGGCCGGGACCGCTACCGGTGGCTGGTGGGCGATCACCACATCCACACGCAGTACTCCTACGACGCTATGTACACAGTGGACGGAATCGCCGTCGACGCGCGCCGCCACGGGGCGGACTGGGCGGTGATCACCGATCACGGCCACGCCGCGCACGAGAAGTCGTCGGTGGAGCGCACGGACGCCGCGATCCGAGCGGCGCAGCGCGAGCACCCCGACCTCCTGCTGTGGCAGGGCATGGAGTGGAACGTGCCGGGCGCCGAGCACGCCACGCTGTTCTTCCAGGCGGGGGCGAACCAGGCCGCGAAGCTGCGGGAGTTCGAGCGCACCTTCGACTGGCGGCTGACCGGGACCGAGCCGGGCACGCCGGACAACGAGGCGCTGGCCGTCGCAGCGATCCGCTGGCTCGCCGCCGAAGAGCGGGCCCGCCGGATCCACGCGCCGGTGGTGGTCGTCAACCATCCGCTGCGCAACGGCCGGATCGCCCCGCACGAGATCCGCGCGCTGCGCGACGCCGCGCCCGGGATCGTCATCGGCATGGAAGGCGCGCCGGGCGCCCAGGCCGACGGCTTCCCGAAACCGCTCGGAAGCGGCGGCGGCGCGCGTGGCGGGTACGGCAACTCCCCCGGTTCGAACTCGTGGCCGGGTTTCCCCGCGTCGGCGTACCGCACCTACGGCGGCTTCGATTGGAGCACCGCGACCGTCGGCGGGCTCTGGGATTCGCTGCTGGCCGAAGGAAAGCCGTGGTGGATCACGAGCAACTCCGACTCGCACTACAACCGCGGCGACACCCACGTCCGGCCCGGTGTCCCGGACGGCTACTACGACGAGCACGGCGCCTACCCGGACCCGATCGACACCGGCGTCCCGCAGACTCTGCCCCCGTACGCGGACTTCGCGCCCGCCGAGTTCAGCCGGACCGTCGTCGGTGTGTCGCGCCGAAGCCACGAAGGCGTGTTGGAGGGCCTGCGCGCGGGACGCGTCTGGGTGGTCCACGGCGGGCTCGCGCAGGAACTGGAGTTCGGCGCGTACAGCGGGTGGAGCTCGGCGACGATGGGCGGCAGGCTGCGGGTGCGGCGCGGATCCGACGTCACGGTCGTCGTCTCGGCGAAGCTGGCCGCCCGGCCGAACGGCGGCGGCACGATCCCCCGGCTCGCGCGGCTCGACCTCGTTTCGGGACCGGTGACCGGCCCGTCCGCCGACCGGGACACGCAGACCGCCCCGGGCACGCGGGTCGTGCGGTCCTTCGAACCGCGCTGGGCGCCGGGCCGGCGGGTGGCCTTCCGGCACACGTTCCGCAACGTGCGCGAGCCGTTCTTCGTGCGCACGCGCGGCACGGACGGCAAGAAGCACGTGGCCGGCGGGATCGAACCGAGCGCCGACGTGGTCGGGCAGTCGAACCCGTTCGAAGACCTGTGGCTCTACGGCAACCCGATCTTCGTGGACGTGCGTTAAGCCCTGCCGCATTCAGGGGACTGAATGCGGCAGGGCAACGTGCCCGCCGGATGCCCTTACCGCATTTAGAGGACTAAATGCGGTAAGGGCATCACTCACGAGCCGAGGGTGTCCGGGTCCGGTCCCAGCCGCTTCCCCTGCTCCAACGTCGCGATCGCGGCGCCGTCGTGCGCGTCGAGCGCGAAGTCGAAGACGTCGATGTTCTCCTTGATCCGTTCCGGCGTGACGGACTTCGGGATCACCAGATGGTTCATCTCCACATGCCAGCGCAGCACGACCTGCGCCGGTGTCTTGCCGTGCTTCTCCGCGATCGTGGTGATCTTCTCGTCGGCGAGCAGTTCCCCGCCGCGCGCCAGCGGACCCCAGGCCTCGGTGACGATCTCGTGCTTCTCGTGGAAGTTCCGCAGCAACGGCTGCTGCAGCCACGGGTGGCATTCGATCTGGTTCACCGCCGGGACGATCCCGGTCTCCTCGATCAGCCGCTCCAGATGCGGGATCTGGAAGTTCGAGACGCCGATCGCCTTCGCCCGGCCGTCGGAGGCGATCTTTTCCAGCGCCCGCCACGTTTCCACGTACTTGTCCTGCGCGGGCAGCGGCCAGTGGATCAGGTACAGGTCGACGTACTCGAGGCCGAGCTCGCCGAGGCTGGTGTCGAAGGCGCGCAACGCCGAGTCGTAGCCGTGCTCGGTGTTCCACAGTTTCGTGGTGACGAACAGTTCCTCGCGGGGCAGCCCGCTGGTGCGGACGGCCTCGCCGACTCCGCGTTCGTTGGCGTACAGCGTGGCGGTGTCGATGGCCCGGTAACCCGCCTCGATGGCGGTGCGGACCGCGTCCACGACCTCGTCGTCGCCGATCTTGTACACCCCGAACCCGAGTTGCGGGAGGGACGTTCCGTTGTTCAGCCGAATACTGGGGACCATGGTCGAACAGTAACCCCAGGCGGGGGTCAGGGCAGAGCGGGCAGGTGCACGGTCACCGAAAGACCGCCGCCCACAACGGGTTCCGCGGACACCGTGCCGCCGTGCGCCTGGACCGCGGCCCGCACGATCGAAAGCCCCAGCCCGGCGCCGGTGCGGGCGGTCCTGGCGACACCGGCGCGGCGGAACGGTTCGAACAGTTCGGGGACCGCGGCCGGGTCGAGCAGGCCGCCGGACGACCGCACCCGCAGCACCGACCACTGTGGACCCGCCTGCGTGACGACGTCCAGCCACCCGCCGTCGACGTTGTGCCGCACGGCGTTCTCCAGCAGGTTTCCCGCGATCCGCTCCAGCAGCGCCGGATCGCCGAACGTCGGCGCGCCCTGGGTCGCGAATTCGACGCGGAGACCGCGTTTCTCCGCGTCCGGCCGCGCCGCGCGCCACGCGGTCGCGACGATCACCGCGAGATCGACCGGTTCCCTGGCCACCAGTCCCGCGCCGTCGGTGCGCGCGAGCAGCAGCAGCGAACCGACCAGCCGCTCGGCCCGCTCGGTCGCGTCGCGGACCACACCCGCCATCCGGCGTAATTCGGCTTCGTCCGCGTGCTCGTCGGCGAGGGTGACGTCGAGTTCGGTGCGGATGACCGCGAGTGGCGTCCGCAGTTCGTGGCTGGCGTTCGCGACGAAATGCCGCTGCGCGTCGAACGCGGCCTGCAGCCGGTCCAGCATGTCGTCGAAGGTCTCGGCCAGTTCGGCGAGTTCGTCCTTCGTGCGGACCTCGCCGATCCGCTCGCCCATCGATTCGATCGACAGGCGCCGCGCGGTGCCGGTGATCTCGCGCAGCGGTTGCAGGACCCGCGCGGTGAACGTCCACGCGAGGATCCCGGCCGCCAGCACGACGAAACAGAACGCGACCGCGCCGAAGAGGAGCACCCGGTTCCTGGCGTACACCCGCAGATGCTCGGTGACCGCGGATGCGTCGACGTCGACGCCGTCGACCCGCACCGTGGTGCCCGGCGGCAGCCGCGGGACGGCGGAAACCGCGTCACCGACCAGGTTCCAGGTCAGCCAGAGCAACAGGAGGCTGACCAGTGCCACCAGCCCGGTCGCGAGCAGCGTGACCCGCGCGCGCAGGCTGCGGGCACCGGACAGGTTCACCCGCGTGCGGTCCCCTGCTCCGGCACCCGGTAGCCGGAGCCGACGACGGTCTCGATGATGCCCGGCTCACCGAGCTTCTTGCGCAGGGTCATCACGGTGACCCGGACGGTGGTGGTGAACGGGTCGGCGTTCTCGTCCCACACGCGTTCGAGCAGTTCCTCGCTGCTGACCACCGAGCCGGCGGCCGACAGCAGCACCTCGAGTACGCCGAACTCTTTGCGGGTCAGCTCGATCGGACCGCTCGCGCGGCGGACGGTCCGCCTCGCCGGGTCCAGTTCGACGTCGCCCGAAGTCAGCAGCGGCGGCGCGGCCGGGGTCGCGCGGCGGCCGAGCGCCCGCACACGCGCGACGAGTTCGGGGAAGGCGAACGGTTTGGCGAGATAGTCGTCGGCGCCGAGGGAAAGCCCGTCGACGCGGTCCGAAACGGAACTGCTCGCGGTGAGCATCAGGACGCGGGTCAGCTCGCCGGACGCGACTATCTCGCGGCACAGGTCGTCGCCGGACATGCCGGGCAGGTCGCGGTCGAGCAGCACGACGTCGTACCGGGTGACGGCCGCCTTCTCGTGCCCGTCGTCACCGGTGAGCGCGATGTCCACCGCCATGCCCTCGCGCCGCAGGCCGCGTGCGATCGCGTCGGCGAGGGGTTCTTCGTCTTCGACTACCAGAATTCGCACGACCCTACGTTGCCACACATTCCTGAGAGTGACCTTATTGGACCGACCGACCGTGACCAGCGGTCTCGGATGTCGCGAAAGCCACTTTCGAGACGTCTGGTGTCCCGAAAGTGGCTTTCGCGACGCCCGGCCCCAAGGGCACCCGAGCCCTTCACGCCCAGCGCAAAGCGAACCACAGCCGCATCCGGATCTCCGGATCCGACAGATCCACCCCCAGCGCCCGTTCGATCTGCCCGATCCGGTGCCGGACGCTGTTGCGGTGCACGCCGAGTTCGGCGGCCGTCCGGTCCCAGCCGCCGTGATGCGCGAGCCAGGTCCGCAGCGTCCCGACCAGTTCGCGGTCACCCTTCCGGTCGAGTTCGCGCAGTGGCGCCAGCGCCTGGGCGGCGAACCCGGCGGCGGCGCCCGGATCGATCAGCGCGTCCAGCCCCGCGGTGCCTTCGGCCACGACCGGCCGTTCCAGTGCGGCGGCCCGCGTCAGCAGCAGCTCGATCTCGCCCGCCGCTTCGGGAAGCCGTGCGGGCGGGACTGGCGAACCCACGACCGCGAGCCAGCCGTCGGCGCGGAGCCGGTCGAGGTCGCCGATCTCCGGCGCCTCGCGGACGATCGCGGTGAACCGCGGCCCCGGCCGCAACCGCACGAGCGGGGTGTCGAGCCGGGCGCGCAGCCAGTCGTAGCGGACGGCGACCTCGTTCGGCCCCCGGCGGTACGCGATCCCCGCGACCACACGGCGTTCGTCCCCGCCGATCACGCCGGTCTCCCCCAGCAGCAACGCCGTGGCGGTGGCGCCCAGCCCGGCCGCGTCCGAACCCGCGCGGCCCGCCAGCCCGAGCAGCGCCGCCCCGACCGACAGGATCGAGCGGTCCGCGCCGTCGAACCGGGCGACGCGGCCGACCACGACCAGATGCGACGCCGTCGCCTGCGGGTACACCGGCTGCGCGACGACGTGGGTGCCGTCGGCCAGTTCCGTGGTCGCGCTGCGGATCCCCCGGCCCGTCCGGAGCGTGGCGAGGAGCTCGCGGACCTCCGCGGGCAGCGGCGACGGCGCCCCGTGGTCCGCGGCGAGGACGTCGTCGACGCCGACCAGCGCCACCCAGGCCCCCAGCCGCCCGGCCAGCGCGCCGGCCAGTTCGCCGAGCCCTTCACCGGCCGCCCTGGTCAGCGCCTCGCGCGCGATCGCGATCCGCCGCTGCTCCCGCTGCCCCGCCTCGGCGAGGGCGACCGACACCGCGCGGCTGATCGCCAGGAACGGCGTGCGCGGCTGGACGACCAGCAGCGGGAGCCCGTGCCGGGCGCACGCCGTCCGCAACGGCGGCGGCAGCGTCTCGTAGGCCCCCGGCGTGAGCCCGAACCCCAGCGCGGAGATCCCGCTTTCGGCCAGCCTCCGGACGTAGCGGTCGATCTCGGCGGGCTCGACCGGCAGGTTCACCCCGGCGGTGAGCAGCAGTTCCGCCCCGAGCAGGTACGGCGCGGGATCCAGCAGCTCGCTGACGTGGGCCCAGCGCACCGGGGCGTCGAGCGAGCCCGGCCGCAGGGTCTCCACGACCGGGTCGAGTGCCAGCTCCGGGTTGCCGACCACGGCCCGTAACGGGACATTCACATCCGCGTCGAACGGATCGTGGCTTCGGGTCATTTCATCCTCACTCCCGCCAGAGTTCGGATGGATCATCCCATGTCGTTCAAGCCGCGAACGAACCTACGGTGACCCGAACGAAGCGAACAGCCCAAGTCAAGGAGGACACCGTGGCCGGTGACTACGCGGTGATCGCGCTCTACATAGCGGGCATGATCGGGGTCGGCTGGTTCGGGCTGCGGCTCGCCAAGACCAAATCCGACTACCTCGTCGCGGGCCGCCGCCTCGGCTGGTTCATGTACTCGGGCACGATGTCCGCGGTCGTCCTCGGCGGCGCCTCGACGGTCGGCGGGGTGAAGCTCGGCTACACCTACGGCATCTCCGGCGCCTGGCTCGTGATCGCGATCGGCGTCGGCATCCTGGTCCTCCACACGCTGTTCGCGCGGCGGCTGGTGAAACTGCGGGTCTACACCGTCGGCGAGATGCTCGACCTGCGCTACGGCGGTTCCACCAGCACCATCTCCGGCGTGGTCATGTGGGGTTACACGCTGATGCTGACCGTCACCTCGACGCTGGCGTTCGCCACCATCTTCAAGGTCCTGTTCAACGTGCCGAGCTGGGCGGGAATCGCCATCGGCGGGTCGATCGTGGTGCTCTACTCGGTCCTCGGCGGCATGTGGTCGATCACGCTGACCGACATCGTCCAGTTCGTCATCAAGACCATCGGCATCCTGCTGATCCTGCTGCCGGTCTCGATCGTCTCCGCGGGCGGTTTCGACGGGATGGCCGCGCGGCTGGACGAGAGCTACTTCGAACTGACCGCCATCGGCGGCGACACGATCTTCACCTACTTCCTCATCTACAGCTTCGGCCTCTTGATCGGCCAGGACATCTGGCAGCGCGTGTTCACCGCGCGGACGCCGGGCATCGCGACCGGCGGCGGCGTCATCTCCGGCGTCTACTGCCTGGTCTACGGTCTCGCCGGCGCGCTCATCGGCACCGCGGCCAAGACGCTGTACCCGAACCTCGCCAGCGCGCAGGACGCGTTCGCGACCATCGTCGAGGACCAGTTGCCCTCCGGGGTCCGCGGGCTGGTGCTCGCGGCGGCGCTCTCGGCGATGATGTCGACCGCGAGCGGTGCGCTCATCGCGTGCTCGACGGTCAGCACCTCGGACCTGCTTTCCAAGCTGGGCCTGAAGAAGGCCGTCAACGAGGTCACGAGGAACCGGGTCACCACGCTGGTACTCGGCATCGCGGCGATCGGTATCGCGATGGTGGTGGACGACGTCGTCAACGCGCTGACCATCGCCTACGACATCCTCGTCGGCGGCCTGCTGGTCGCGATCATCGGCGGGCTTGCCTGGAAACGCGGCACCCGCCAGGGCGCGCTCGCGTCGATGGTCGTCGGCACCGTCGTGGTCATCACGTTCATGTTCGTCGACGGCGTCGAGGCCAACAGCCCGATCTACTGGGGCCTCGGGTCCAGCCTCGCGGTGTACCTGCTGGTCAGCTTCCTCACCCCGCGGACCTCGGACGAGATCCTCACCGTGTGGACCCGCCGCCTGAACGGCAGCGCGGCCGCCGAAGAAGAAGAGGCGAAACTCGCCGCTTCGCAGTCCTGACAACCATTCGAAGGAGACACAGTGCCTGAGCAGACCCCGATCGGACCCGTCGACTCTTCGAGGGTGCCCCGGTTCGCCGGTTTCGCGACCTTCGCGAGGCTGCCGCGGATCGATCAGGTCGAGCACGCCGACGTCGCCGTCGTCGGGGTGCCGTTCGACGCCGGGGTGTCCTACCGCCCCGGCGCGCGGTTCGGCCCCGCGGCGCTGCGTGAGGCCAGCCGCCTCCTTCGCCCGTACCACCCGGAACTCGACGTTTCCCCGTTCGCCGAAACGCAGGTGGTCGACGCCGGTGACATCGCGCTCAACCCGTTCAACATCGGCGAGGCGATCGAAACGCTGCAGAGCGAGGCCGAGGCGCTGACCGCGAACGGGACGCGCCTGGTGACCGTCGGCGGCGACCACACGATCGCGCTGCCGCTGCTGCGGGCGGCGGCGAAGAAGCACGGACCGGTGGCACTGCTGCACTTCGACGCGCACCTCGACACCTGGGACACCTACTTCGGCGAGCCGTACACCCACGGCACCCCGTTCCGGCGGGCGTCCGAGGAAGGCCTCCTCGACACCGAAGCGCTGTCCCACGTCGGCACGCGCGGCCCGCTGTACGGCAAGCGGGATCTGGAAGAGGACCGCCGCCTCGGATTCGGCATCGTCACCTCCGGCGACGTCATGCGCCGCGGGGTCGCCGAGACCGTCGACGCGCTGCGCCAGCGCATCGGCGGCCGCCCGCTCTACATCTCGGTCGACATCGACGTGCTCGACCCCGCGCACGCGCCGGGCACCGGGACCCCCGAAGCGGGCGGGATGACCAGCCGCGAACTGCTGGAGATCCTGCGCGGGCTGCGGGACTGCAACCTCGTCGGAGCCGATGTGGTGGAGCTGGCCCCGGCTTACGATCATGCCGAGATCACCGCCATCGCGGCTTCCCACGTCGCCTACGACCTGGTGAGCCTGCTCAGTTTGGGGAAGGGCGCATGACCAGCACTGAACGGATAGGCGGCGACGTAGTCGTCGAAACCCTCCACGCGCTCGGCGCGGACACCGTCTTCGGCCTGCCGGGCCAGCACGCGCTCGGCCTGTTCGAAGCGCTGCGGCGCACGGACGACCTGCGCGTCGTCAGCTCGCGGGTGGAGAACAACCTGGCGTTCGCGGCCGACGGGCACGCCCGCGCCCGGCTCGCGGCGAATCCCGAGGGCCCGGTCCCGGTGACGCCGATGATCGTGTCGACCGGCCCCGGCGCGTTGCTGACTTTGGCTTCGTTGCAGGAATCCCGGGCAGCATCGGTGCCGGTGCTCGGGATTTCCAGCCAGATCCCGGTGGCCGGGCTCGGCGGTGGACGGCACGGGTACCTGCACGAACTGCCCGATCAGCAGGCCAGTTTCCGCGACGTGGTGAAGTCGGTGCACGTGGTGCGCACCGTCAGCCAGATCCCGACGGCGTTACGCGAGGCGTGGGAGTCGGCGGCGACCGCGCCGTACGGCCCGGTGTGGGTCGAGATCCCGCAGGACATCCTGCTGGCACCCGCCGATCTGCCGCGGATCACGTCGGTGACGGCACGGCCCGCACCGCTGGAGCCCTTGCCGGAGCTGATCACCGAAGCCGCGGATCTCCTTGGCGCGGCGAAGAATCCGGTGATCCTCGCGGGCGGCGGCGCGCTGCGCTCCGGCGCGCAGGCGGAACTCAAGGCGCTCGCGGAGGCGCTGCGCGCGCCGGTGCTGTCGACGTTCGGCGGCAAGGGCGTCTTCGGCTGGGACCACGAGCTGTCCGGCCGGTCGTGGCTCGAAGACTGGCACAGCACCGAGTTCCTGTCGGCCGCGGACGTGCTGCTGGTGCTGGGTTCCGGGCTCGGCGAGCTGTCCAGCAACTATCGCGAATTCGCCCCGCGCGGCCGGCTGATCCAGATCGAGGCCGATCTCGGGAAGCTGGAGTCGAACTACCCGGCCCTGGGCATCCACGCCGACGTCCGGCTTGCCCTGCAAGGGCTTCTGGAGCAGGTTCCGTTCCGGCAGAGCGACGGCGTCGCCGAGAAGGCGGTCGCGGATCTGCTGGCCAAGGTGGGCGAACGTCTCGACGGCCAGGCACTCGAAGCCGAGCGCAAGCTGATCGACGACATCCGTGCGGCGATCCCGGCGGGCACACAGACGTTCTGGGACATGACGATCGCGGCCTATTGGGCCTGGTCGGCGTGGAACCCCGAGGGCGCGCCGATCCACACCGCGCAGGGCGCGGGCGGGCTCGGTTACGGCCTGCCCGGCGCGCTCGGCGGCGCGGCGGCGACCGGCGGCCCCACACTGGCGGTGTCCGGCGACGGCGGCGCGATGTACGGCATCGCTGAGCTGGCCACGGCGGTCCAGCACGGGCTGGACGTCACGTGGCTCGTCATCGACGACGGCGGCTACGGCATCCTGCGCGAGTACCTGACCGGCGCGTTCGGCCAGTCCACGGCCACCGAGCTCGCGCGGCCCGATTTCGCCGCGTTGGCGCGGTCCTTCGGCGTCCCGGCCACGCTGTCCTCTTTGGACACCGTCGGGAAGGACCTCGCCGAAGCCCTCGGCACACCCGGTCCGTCGCTGGTCGTCCTCCCCGCCCTGCTGAAGATGTTCGAGCCGACCCACCTGGAGAAGAAATGACTCAGGTCCTGAATTTCGTCGACGGCGCCGAGGTACCGGCGTCGGGCTCGCGGACGCTCGGCCTGGTGGATCCCGCCACGGGTGAGGTCTTCGGCACCAGCGTCCTGTCCGAACAGTCCGATGTGGACGCCGCGCTGGCGGCCGCCGAGCGGGCGTTCAAGGTGTGGCGCAAGAGCACTCCCGCCCAGCGTCAGCTCGCGCTGCTGAGGATCGCCGACGCGGTCGAGTCGCGCGCGGAGGAGTTCGCCGAGCTCGAAATCCGCGAGACCGGCAAGATCCGCGCCGTCGTGCTGGACGAGGAGATCCCGGAGTGCGTCAGCGCGCTGCGGTTCTTCGCCGGTGCGGCGCGGCAGCTCGAAGGCACCGCGTCCGGGGAGTACCTGCCGGGGCACACGTCCGCGATCCGCCGCGAGCCGGTCGGCGTCTGCGCGCAGATCGCGCCGTGGAACTACCCGCTGATGATGGGTGTCTGGAAGATCGCCCCCGCGCTGGCCGCGGGCAACACCGTCGTGCTGAAACCCGCGGAGACCACGCCGTCGACGGCCGTGCTGCTGGCGAAGGTGGCGGCGGAGTTCCTGCCTCAGGGCGCGTTCAACGTGCTGTGCGGCGACCGCGACACCGGCCGCGCGCTGGTGAAGCACCCGATCACCGAGCTGGTGTCGATCACCGGCTCGACCCGCGCCGGGATCGACGTCGCCACCGTCGCGGCGGCCGACCTCAAGCGCACGCACCTCGAACTCGGCGGCAACGCGCCGCTGCTGGTCTTCGGTGACGTGAACCTCGCCGAGGCGGCCGAGGGCATCGTCGGCGCGGCGTTCTACAACGCCGGGCAGGACTGCACCGCGGGCAGCCGCGTGCTGGTGGACGCGGCGATCCACGACGAGTTCGTCGCGGAGCTGACCAAGGCCGCCGCCGCGCAGAAGCCCGGCACGGACTTCGGCCCGCTCAACAGCGAGGCGCAATTCGGCCGGGTCCGCGGGCTCGTCGAGCGGCTGCCGTCGCACGCTCGCGTGGAAACCGGCGGCGTGCCCGCCGGTGACCGCGGTTTCTTCTTCTCCCCCACCGTGATCTCGGGCCTGAAGCAGGACGACGAGATCGTGCAGGAGGAGATCTTCGGCCCGGTGATCACCGTCCAGTCCTTTGCGGACGAGGACGAGGCGGTGCGCCTCGCCAACGGCGTCCCCTACGGGCTCGCCTCGTCGATCTGGACCAACGACCTGTCACGCGCGACCCGCGTTTCAGGCGAACTCGACTTCGGCTGCGTCTGGGTCAACACCCACGGGCCGCTGGTCTCGGAAATGCCCCATGGCGGCTTCGGGCACTCGGGCCACGGGAAGGACCTCTCGTCCTACTCCTTCGCCGAGTACACCCGCGTGAAGCACGTCATGACCCGCTTCGCCTGACCGCGTTTCGTCCTCTGGATGCGGTAGTTGCGTGTGCAAGGAACGCATCCAGAGGACTGAACGCATAGCTGGAGGTCCCCATGGGTGACAAGGTCACCGAAGTCGAGCAGCACGGCATCGCGCCGATCCCGCCGGAGGAGCAGACGTCGCGCCCGCGCGACCTGTTCCGGATGGCGTTCGGCGGCGCGAACACCTTCGCCACCATCATCCTCGGGACGCTCCCGATCGCCTTCGGCCTGAGCTTCTGGGCGGCGGTCGCGGCCACCGTCGCCGGCGTGGTCGTCGGCGCGCTCGTGCTCTCGCCGATGTCGTTGTTCGGCCCGCTCACCCGGACCAACAACGCCGTCTCCTCGGGCGCGCACTTCGGTGTCGTCGGCCGTTGTGTCGGCTCCTTCCTCTCCCTGCTGACGGCGATCACGTTCTTCGCCATCTCGGTCTGGGTGAGCGGTGACGCCGTCGCCGGTGCGGCACAACGGCTTTTCGGCTTCGACGGCGGCGAAGTGCTCCGCGGCGTCGCGTACGGCGTCATCGCGATCGCCACGCTGGTGGTGTGCATCTACGGCTACCGGTTCATGCTGCTGGTGAACCGGGTCGCCGTGGTGCTGGGCACGGCGATCATGCTGCTCGGCATCGTGGCCTACGGCGGCACTTTCGACCCCGGGTTCGCCGGCACCGGCACCTACGCGCTCGGGGACTTCTGGCCGACGTGGATCCTCGCCGCGCTCACCACGATGGCGAACCCGATCTCGTTCGGCGCCTTCCTCGGCGACTGGACGCGCTACATCCCCGCGCGCCACAGCCGCCGTTCCCTGCTGGCCGCGCCGTTCCTGGCGCAGGTGGCGACGTTGCTGCCGTTCGGGTTCGGCATCGCCACCGCGACGCTGGTCGCGGATCCGGCCGACTACATCACCGGCCTGACCGCGATCTCCCCGCTCTGGTACGCGATCCCGCTGATCGTGGTCGCACTGATCGGCGGGCTGTCGACCGGCACGACGTCGCTCTACGGGACCGGACTGGATTTCAGCTCGATCTTCGTGAAGCTCAGCCGCGTGCAGGCGACGCTGCTGATCGGCTCGCTCAGTGTGGTGTTCATCTTCGTCGGCAATTTCGTGCTGGACATGGTCTCCAGCATCAACGCCTTCGCCACGCTGATCGTGCTGTGCACGTCGCCGTGGATGGTGATCATGATGATCGGTTTCGTGCTGCGGCGCGGGTTCTACGACCCGGACGACCTCCAGGTGTTCAACCAGGGCCGCAAGGGCGGGCGTTACTGGTTCACCCGCGGGGTGAACTGGCGGGCGATGGCGGCGTGGATCCCGGCGACGACGCTGGGCCTGCTGACCGCCAACACCCCGATGATCGCCGGGCCGTTCAAGGACATCGCGGGCGGCGTCGACATCAGCATGGTGGTGACGCTGTGCACGGCGGCGATCGCGTACCCCGTGCTGGTGAAGCTCTTCCCCGAACCGCGTGAGGTCTACTCGTACGCGGAGCCCGTCGCGGAACCGGCCGTCGCGGTTTAAGCGAAGCGGCGCAGCGCCCCGAGGAACAGCGCGTCGAAGGCGCGGTCCGGGAGCACCCGGCGCACGAACAGGATCGGCTTCGCCCCGAACCCGGCGGCGTAGCGGATCTTCGGGCGCCGGGCCCGGACGGCCTTCAGGATCACGTCGGCGATCACCTTGGGGTGGGAACCGCGCGCGGCCTGGTCGAAGAACTTCGCCAGCGCCTTGGCCTGCGGCGCGTACGCGGTGTCGCCCGAGGTCTTCATCAGGTTCTCGATGGCGATGCCGCCCCATTCGGTTTTGATGGCACCGGGTTCGACCACCACGACGTCGATGCCGAACGGTTTGAGCTCCAGCCGCAGTGAGTCGCTGAGTCCTTCGACCGCGAACTTGGTCGAGTGGTACCAGCCGCCGAGCGGTTCGTAGATCTTGCCGCCGATCGACGAGATGTTCACGATCCTGCCCGAGCCCTGGGCGCGCATATGCGGCGTGGTCAGCTGGACGAGCCGCGCGAGCCCGAACAGGTTGACTTCGAACTGGTACTTCCCTTCCGCGAGCGGCACATCCTCGAAGGCGCCGTACGAGCCGTATCCCGCGTTGTTGACCAGGACGTCGATGCGGCCGGACTCCTCGATGATCCGCTCGACCCCCGCGACCATCGACGCGTCGTCGGTGACGTCCATCCCGAGGATCTTGATGCCGCGTTCGGCCAGTCCGGCCATCCGCTCGACGCGCCTCGCGGCGCCGTAGACCGTGTAGCCCGCTTCGTGCAGCGCGAGCGCAGTGGCTTCGCCGATGCCCGCCGAAGCGCCCGTGACCAGTGCGACCTTCATATCCGTCTCCTAACTAACCGGTTGGTTGCTAATTCAGGTTGCCACGGAGTTCGACTGGATGTCAACCAACCAGTTAGTTAGACTGGGTCACATGGTCAGGGACAAGGAAGCGACCAAGCGGAAACTGCTGGACGCGGCGACGACCGAGTTCGCCACGTACGGCATCGCCGGCGCCAGGGTGGATCGCATCGCGAAGAACGCGGGCGCCAACAAGGCGCTGATCTACGCCTATTTCTGCAGCAAGGAATACCTGTTCGAGATGGTCATCCAGGAGCAGGTCGACCTCGCCGTCCGGACGCTCACGATCACCCCCGAGGACCTGCCCGGCTACGCGGGGAAGCTGTTCGACCGCTACCTCGAACACCCCCACCTCCTGCGGCTCATGGGCTGGCTTCGGCTGGAGAACGGCTTCGACGCGACGCCCGAGGCCGAGGTCCGGGCGCACGCGGACAAGGTCGCCGCGATCCGGGAGGCGCAACGCGCGGGCACCGTGCCGGACCACTTCGACGCCGAGGAACTGCTGAGCCTCGTCGTGCACCTGTCGATCCTGGGGTTCTCCTCCCCCACCGCGACCCGCGACCTCGTCGTCCGCGCGGTCGGCCGGATCGTGGGAACCTGAGCCGCTTTCCGCGCGACCACTGGGTATGCAGCGTCGTACGTTTCTGCGTGCTTCAGCCTTGTCCGCCGGTCTGGTGGGGGTCACCGCGCCCGCCGCTTCCGCCGCCGCCCCGTTGCGGGTGCAGATCCTGATGTTCGACGGCGTGGAGGAACAGGATTTCGTCGCGCCCGTCGAGGTTCTGGGCCTGGCCGGGAAACTCACCGGCGGCGCCGTGGTCACCTCGCTGGTTTCCGCTGGGCGGCCCGGATCCGTGACATGCACCTACGGCACCGTCGTCGAGGTCCCGCGCTCCTGGTCGCCCGGCGAGGCCGACGTCCTCGTGGTGCCCGGCGGCGGCTACACCGACCGGAACGGGCCCGGGGTGCACCGGCTCAACGCCGATCGAGGTTTTCTGCGGCGCCTCGCCGCGTCGCGAGCGCTGCCTGTCGGGATCTGCACCGGCAGCATGGTGCTGTCCGCCGCCGGCCTGACGAAGGGCCGCAACGCGACGACGCACCACGGCGCGAAGGCGGATCTGGCCGCGCAGGGCGCGAAAGTGATCGACGCGCGCGTCGTCGACGACGGGGATCTGATCACCGGTGGCGGGATCACCGCGGGGCTCGAGGTTTCGCTCTGGCTGATGGAGCGCTTCTTGGGCGCGAAGGCGGCTCAGCGGACCGAAGTGGTGCTGGAGTACGAGCGGCGGGGCACCGTCTGGCGGGCCTAGAGCTGTGTGGAAATAGGGACGTTGAGTGTCCCTATTTCCACACAGCTGGTCGTGAGAGTGACTGTCTCGCCAGCGCCTGTCAGCGCCGCGTGTCCTCCGGCGCCGGTGTCCGGCTCGCCAGCTTCGCCGACCACTCCGTCACTCGCCGCGCCACGTCCTGCGCGGTGAGCCCGACGCGGGCCAGCACCTCCTCGCGCGAACCGTGGTCGTGGAACACCTGCGGCACCGCGAGATCGCGCAGCGGCACATCGCATTCGGCGTCGCGGAACAGCGCCGCCAGCGCGGAACCGAAGCCACCGTGCCGCCCGCTGTCCTCGACGGTGACGACGAGCTTGTGCTGCTCGGCCAGCGCCACCAACTCGGCGGGGGCCGGGACGACCCAGCGCGGGTCCACCACGGTCACCCCGATGCCCTGGTCGGCCAGCCGGTCCGCGGCGGCGAGCCCGAGCATCGCGAACGCGCCCACGGCGACCAGCAGGACGTCGGCTTCACCGGCGGGCTTGCGCAGCACGTCCACGGTGCCGACGCGTTCCACCGCGGGCACCGAATCGACCACGCCGCCCTTGGAGAACCGCAGCGCCGTCGGCCCGTCCTCGACCGCGACGGCCTCCCGAAGTTCCTCGCGCAGCGTTCCGGCGTCACGCGGGGCGGCGACCCGCATACCGGGCACCATGCCCAGCAGCGAGAGGTCCCACATGCCGTGGTGGCTGGGGCCGTCCGGGCCGGTGATGCCCGCGCGGTCCAGCACCAGCGTCACCGGCTGGCGGTGCAGCGCGACGTCCATCAGGACCTGGTCGAACGCGCGGTTCAGGAAGGTCGAGTACACGGCGACGACGGGGTGCTTGCCGCCCATCGCGAGCCCGGCGGCCGAGGTCACCGCGTGCTGCTCGGCGATACCGACGTCGTACCAGCGGTCCGGGTACGCCTCGGCGAACTTGTGCAGCCCGGTCGAGCGCAGCATGGCCGCGGTGATCGCGACGACGTCCTCGCGGTCGGCGCCGATCTTCACCAGCTCGTCGGCGAAGACACCGGTCCAGCTCGGGCCCTTGACCGGCGGCAGGCCGGTCTCCGGGTCGATCGGGTCGGTCTGGTGCATCTGGTCGGCCTGGTTGGTCACCGCGGGCTCGTAGCCGTGCCCCTTCTCGGTGACCACGTGCACGATGACCGCGCCGCCGAAGTCGCGGGCGCTCTGGAACGCCTTCTCCAGCGCGACGAGGTCGTGCCCGTCGACCGGCCCGAGGTACTTGAGGCCGAGGTCGGAGAACATCATCTGCGGGCTCAGCGCGTCCTTCAGACCCGCCTTCGCCGCGTGCAGCGCCGCGTAGATCGGCTTGCCGACGACGGGCGTGTGCCGCAGCAGTTCCTTGCCGCGGTCCAGCACGCGTTCGTAGCCCGGCTTGAGCCGCAGCGAAGCGAGGTGGTCCGCGACGCCGCCGATGGTCGGCGAGTACGAACGGCCGTTGTCGTTGATGACGATGACGACCGGGCGGCGCGGGTTCGCGGCGATGTTGTTGAGCGCCTCCCAGCACATTCCGCCGGTCAGCGCGCCGTCGCCGACGACGGCGATCGCGTGCCTGCCACCGCCTTCGAGCTCGAACGCCTTCGCCAGACCGTCCACATAGGACAGGGCGGTCGAGGCGTGGCTGTTCTCGACGAGGTCGTGCTCGCTCTCGCAGCGCGCCGGGTAGCCGGTGAGGCCGCCGAGCTGGCGCAGCTTGCCGAAGCCGTCGTGACGGCCGGTGACGATCTTGTGCACGTACGCCTGGTGACCGACGTCCCACACGATGGCGTCGTCCGGCGAGTCGAAGACCCGGTGCAGCGCCATCGTCAGCTCGACCACACCCAGGTTCGGGCCGAGGTGACCACCGGCGAGCCGCACCTTTTCGACGAGGAAGTCCCGGATCTCCGCGGCCAGCTCGTCGAGCTGCTCCGGGTTCATCCGCTTCAAGTCGGCCGGTCCGTGCACGGACTCGAGCAACGTCACTCTCCCACCTCGCCTGGTTCCTCTTCCGCCGTTCCGACCAGTCTACGGAGGGCGCCTGAGAGTCTTCCGTCCGCCGCGTCACGGGTCACATGTCAGAAAATCACCACTCGACACCCGAGGGTGTGAACATAGTCTCTTTTGCCAAGTAGCGGTCACGTCGGGTGGCCGCGATAATCGCTGATCGACGGTTGAGCAGAAGCCGGTTCGGAGGGCTTGATGGCGGACTTTTTCATCGGTGGCGAGTGGGTCGACGCGGTCGGCGGTGGTCGCCGGGAAATCCGCTGTCCCGCCGACGGGTCGCTGGTCGCGGAAGTCGCCGAAGGCACCCGTGAAGACACCGAAGCGGCCATCGCCGCCGCGAGGAAGGCGTTCGACACCGGCCCGTGGCCGCGAACGCCCGCTCCCCAGCGCGGTGACCTGCTGCTGAAGGCCGCCGACCTGCTCGACCGCGACGCCGCGGCCTTCGCCCGCGCCGAGTCGCTCGACACCGGGAAACGGCTGGTCGAGAGCGAATACGACATGGCCGACATCGCCGCGTGCCTGCGCTACTTCGGCAAGCTCGCCGCGAACGACGCCGGCCGCGTGGTCGACACCGGCAACCCGGACGCGTTCAGCCGCATCGTGCACGAGCCGGTCGGCGTCTGCGGGCTGATCACGCCGTGGAACTACCCGCTCCTGCAGACCATCTGGAAGGTCGCCCCGGCGCTCGCGGCGGGCAACACGTTCGTCCTCAAGCCCAGCGAGCTGACCCCGCACACCTCGATCATGCTGATGAAGCTGCTGACCGAGGCCGGGCTCCCCGGCGGCGTGGCGAACCTGGTGCTCGGCGCCGGCGCCCAGGCCGGAGCGCCGCTTTCGGAGCACCCCGACGTCGACCTCGTGTCGTTCACCGGCGGCCTCGCGACGGGCAAGATCATCGCCGCGTCCGCCGCCGCGACCATCAAGAAGGTCGCGCTGGAACTGGGCGGCAAGAACCCGAACGTCGTCTTCGCCGACTCGGACTTCGAGACCGCCGTCGACTACGCGCTGACCGCGGTGTTCCTGCACTCCGGGCAGGTCTGCTCGGCGGGTGCGCGGCTGATCGTCCAGGAGGAGTGGCACGACAGGTTCGTCGACGAACTCGTCCGCCGCGCCGAGCTGATCCGACTGGGTGGACCTTTCGACCCGAAGGCTGAAACCGGTCCGCTGATCTCGGCCGCCCATTTGGAAAAGATCGAACGCTACGTCGCCGCGGCGCTCGAAGAGGGCGCCGTCCTGCGCACCGGCGGCAAACGTCCCGACGATCGCGAGCTCGCGAAGGGGCACTACTACCTGCCGACCATCCTCGACAACGTGAAGCAGGGCAGCAGCGCCGTCGTCGACGAATCGTTCGGCCCCGTGCTCACCGTCGAGACCTTCACCGACGAGGACGACGCCGTCCGCATCGCCAACGACACCCACTACGGCCTCGCCGGCGCGGTGTTCACCTCGGACGCCTCCCGCGCCCAGCGGGTCGCGAACCGGCTGCGGCACGGCACGATCTGGATCAACGACTTCCACCCGTACCTGCCGCAGGCGGAATGGGGCGGCTACAAGCAGTCCGGCTTCGGGCGCGAACTCGGCCCGACCGGGCTCGCCGAGTACACGGAGGCGAAGCACATCTACCAGAACCTCCGGCCCGCTCCACAGCGCTGGTTCTCCGGGGAGTCGGCGTCCAACTAAAGAGGGGAAATTGCCGATGAGCAATCCTTCCGATGACGGCCTCGCCGGTTTCGGCTACAAACAGGAACTCGAAAGAACGCTCGGCAATTTCCACACCTTCGCCGCCGGGATCAGCTACATCTCGATCCTGACGGGGACCTTCCAGTTGTTCTACTTCGGCTTCAGCTTCGGCGGGCCGGCGTACTGGTGGTCGTGGCCGATGGTGTTCGCCGGCCAGCTGATGGTCGCGCTGTCGTTCGCCGAGCTGGCCGCGCACTATCCGGTCGCCGGTTCGATCTACAACTGGTCGAAACGGCTCGGCAGCCCGCACGTCGCCTGGATGGCCGGGTGGATGATGCTGACGGCGTCGATCGTCAGCATCGCCGCGGTCGCGCTGGCCTACCAGATCACGCTCCCGCAGATCTCGTCGTTCTTCTCCTTCTCCGGCGACAGCGCGGTGAACGCGGTCATCCTGGGCACGGCGCTGATCGTGTTCACGACGCTGGTGAACGCCTGGGGCGTCAAGCTCATGGCGCGGATCAACAGCGCCGGGGTGTTCATCGAACTGATCGCCGCGGTCCTGCTGATCATCGCGCTCGCGGTGAACATCACGCGCGGCCCCGAGGTCGTCATGCAGACCAACAACACCGGCGCCGACCAGCCGTGGGGCTATTTCGGGGCGTTCCTGGTCGCGTCGCTCGCGTCGACCTACGTCATGTACGGCTTCGACACCGCCAGCTCGCTCGGCGAGGAGTCCCACGACCCGCGCAGGAACGCGCCCAAGGCGATCCTGCGCGCGCTGATCGCGTCGTTCGTCATCGGCGGGCTCATCCTGATCCTCGCGCTGATGGCCGTCGGCGACATCAACAACCCGGAGATCGCCACCGGCGGGCTGCAGTTCATCGTGCTGGACGTCCTCGGCAGCACGATCGGCACGATCTTCCTGCTCGCGGTCGTCGTGGCCATCACCGTGTGCAACCTGGCCGTGCAGTCGGCGTCGATCCGGATGATGTTCGCGATGGGCCGCGACAACAACCTGCCCGCCGGGAAACACCTGGCGAGGGTGTCGCCGAAGACCAAGACGCCCGTGGTCCCCGCGATCGTGTCCGGCGTCATCGCGGTGCTGATCCTGGTGGTCAACGTCGGCCAGCCGCAGATCTTCACGGTGATCACCAGTATCGGCATCATCATGATCTACCTGGCGTACCTGCTGGTCACCATCCCGATGCTGGTCAAGCGCCTGCGCGGGCAGTGGCCACCGCCGAAGGTGGAGGGCACCAAGTACTTCTCGCTCGGCAGGCTGGGGCTGCCGGTCAACATCCTCGGCGTGCTGTGGGGCGGCGCGATCGTGGTGAACCTGGCCTGGCCGCGGCGCGCGGTCTACAACGCGACCGAGCCGTATCACTGGTACCTCGAATGGGGGGCCGTGCTGTTCGTCGGCGCGGTGGCGGTCGTCGGTTTCGCGTATTACTGGTTCGTCCTGCGGCACAAGAGCGGCGTCCTGGCCGATCACGCCGCGGAAGCACTTCCCGAGGAGGCAGCACAGTGACCGGAGAGTTCGACTACATCGTCGTCGGCGGCGGGACGGCGGGTTCGGTGGTCGCGGCGAGACTCTCGGAAGACCCGGACGTCACCGTGGCGCTCCTCGAAGCGGGACCGTCCGATGTGGACGATCCGGCGGTACTGGAACTGACGAAGTGGATGGCGCTGCTGGAATCCGGCTACGACTGGGACTACCTGGTCGAGCCGCAGGAGTCCGGCAACTCCTTCCTGCGCCACGCCCGCGCGCGGGTGCTCGGCGGCTGCTCGTCGCACAACTCGTGCATCGCGTTCTGGGCGCCTGCCGAAGACCTCGACGAATGGGCGTCGCTCGGCCTGCCCGGCTGGGCCGCGAAGGACATTTTCCCTCTGTACAAGCGTCTTGAGACCAACGACGGCCCCGGTGACCACCACGGCCGCTCGGGTCCGGTGACCATCCGCTCGGTGCCGCCGAACGACCCGACCGGTGTCGCGCTGCTGCGGGCCTGCGAGCAGGCGGGCATCCCGAGGACGGAGTTCAACTCGGGCAAGACCGTGACGCACGGGGCGAACTGGTTCCAGATCAACGCGCGCGAGGACGGCACCCGCTCGTCGGCGTCGGTGTCGTACCTGCACCCGATCATCGGCAAGCGGCCGAACCTGGAGATCATCACCGGCGCCCGCGTCCGGCGGCTGCTGTTCGACGGCAAACGCTGCACCGGTGCGGAATACCTGGCCGACGACCTGATCCACGGCGTCCAGCTGCGTGCACGGCGCGAGGTGATCCTCTCGTCGGGCGCGATCGACACGCCGAAGCTCCTGATGCTGTCGGGAATCGGCCCCGCCGAGCACTTGCGCGAGGTCGGCGTGGACGTGCTGGTCGATTCCCCCGGAGTCGGCGAGAACCTGCAGGATCACCCCGAAGGCGTCATCCAGTGGGACGCGCTGCAGCCGATGACGACCGAGTCCACGCAATGGTGGGAGATCGGCATCTTCACCACCACGGAGGAAGGTCTCGACCGGCCGGACCTGATGTTCCACTACGGCTCGGTGCCGTTCGACATGAACACCCTCCGGCAGGGGTATCCGACCACGGAGAACGGCTTCTGCCTGACCCCGAACGTCACGCGGTCACGGTCGACCGGGACGGTGCGGCTGCGCAGCCGCGACTACCGGGACAAGCCGAAGGTGGACCCGCGGTACTTCACCGACGAGCACGACATGCGCGTGATGACCTACGGCATCAAACTGGCGCGCAAGATCGCCGAGCAGCCCGCGCTGGACGAATGGGCGGGCACGGAACTGGCGCCCGGCAAGGACGTCAAGACCGACGACGAGATCGCGGACTACCTGCGCAAGACGCACAACACGGTCTATCACCCCTCGTGCACCGCGAAAATGGGCGGTGACGGCGACCCGATGGCGGTGCTGGACGCGCGTCTGCGCGTACGGGGTGTCGAGGGACTGCGGGTCGCCGACGGTTCGGCGATGCCGTTCCTGGTCGCGGTGAACCCGTGCATCACGACGATGGCGATCGGTGAGAAGTGCGCGGACATGCTGAAGGAGGACGCGCGCTCCTAGCTTCGCTCGTCCGGCCCCCTGGTTTCGGCCAGGGGGCCTTCTTCTTGCCCGGAAAACCGGTGGAGCGGGCGCTGCCGGGCCATTACCGTGCTGCCGGACCACGTCGCCGAGCCGGGGGCCTGCCGTTGTACACCCTGTGAGACCTGCCGAGCGCTGATTTCGTCGCGCGTCGCGCCTGGGGCGCCGCGCTTCCTTTTGCTGCGGATTTCTCACTGGAACGGGTGTATTTCCTGTGCTCGAAAACTGGGTCGTCGTACCCATCTGCCTGCCTGTCGTCCTCCGCCGTTGCCGCTCCTGCCCGGCCGGGCGTTTCCGGGCGAACGGCAAATTCCGGGTCAACGCCAACCACAAACTCCTCGACGTCTGGCTCCTCGTGCGCTGTGTCGCGTGCGGGGACACCGCGAAGCTCACGATCCTGGAGCGGGTGAACGTGCGCTCCGTCCGGCCCGAGTTGCTGGACCGGCTGCACGAGAACGACCTGGGGTTGGCGGCCGAACTGCTCCAGGATCCGGCTGTGCTCCGCCGTAACCACGTCTCTCTCGACTGGAAGGGCGCCTGGCGGCTCGACACCGGTTCCCCGCGCGGTGAGGATTTCCGCGATGTCTCGGTTCGTTTCGAGGCTCGGATTCCGCTCCGGCCCGTGCGGCTGATCGCCGAAGGGTGCGGTCTTTCGCGGGCCGCGGTCGAGAGGCTGATCGAGGAGGGGAAGGTGGTTTCGGCGGTGCGGTTGCGCGGGAAGGTGTCCGGGGACTTCACTTTTACGCTGAAACGCTGATCTTGTGGTCTCGTGAGTGGTAAGGACGGTTCTAACCGTCCTTACCACTCACGAGGCCCGACCTGTTGCGCCAGGGTGGGACCTTCACCAATCGCGAGAGTCACGACGCACAGCACCCAAATCACCCGTCAGTGGTAAATACGCAATTGGCCTTATCGCTTAAAATTACAATGATTCCGGTGGCATTTTTCGATAATATGGATACGTGCCCGAGACGACCATTCCCGAACTGCCGCAGGAGCTGTGGCGCGCCGGCAAGCTGGAGCTTGCCCACGGCGTGACAAACCTGCTGCAGGTCATGAGAGTGGCCTTGGCCGGGATGGGAAAGTACCTGGCGGAAGTGGAGTCGCGGGGCGCGGAAGACTTGTTCGGCTACGGGAGCGCGGCGTCGTGGCTCGCTGACGTCGCCCGGATCTCCCGAGGCGACGCCCAAGACATGGTGAACCGGGCCTTGGCCTTGAACCCCGCGCCGAGCGTCGGCGGCGCGGGCGCCGTGTTCGCGCCCGCGACAGCCGCCGCGGCCGACGACGGCGCGATCGGTGAGCAGCATATCGACCTGATCCTGGAGGTCCTGCGCAAAAATTCCGTCCGACGTGCCCATGGACGAACGAGACGGCGTGGAGAAGATCCTCGCCGACCTCGCCCGCGACGCCGGGCCGAAACAGATCGCCGAGGCCGGAGCCGACCTGCTCGCACACCTCGACCCCGACGGGAACGAGCCGAAGGACCCAGAACCGAAACCGCCGCGCCGCGAAGTGTTCGTCGAGCGCCGCAAGGACGGCTTCTGGAAGCTCTCCGGGCTACTGGACCCCGAGACCGGCGCCCGCACCGCTGCCGCGCTGGACGCCTTCGGAGCGAAGCGGCCGGTCGACGAGTTCGGTCAAGCCGACCACCGCACCATGCCCCAGCGCCGAGGTGACGCGTGGGCCGACCTCCTCGACCTCGCCATCGCCTGCCCCGACCAACCGGGCACCTCCGGCTACCGCACGCTGGTGCACGTGACCGTCGGGCTCGATGCCCTGAAGACCGGGCTCGGGACAGCATGCCTCGACTTCGTCGGCCGGATCACCGCCCGCGAAGCCCGGCTGGCCGCTTGCGATTGTTTGATGATCCCGGTGGTGCTCGGCGCCGCCGGTGAGCCTCTCGATGTCGGACGGATGAAACGCTTCGTCACCCCCGCCCAACGCCGGGCCTTGAACGTCCGCGACGGTGGTTGCGCCTTCCCTGGCTGCCATCGGGCGCCGAAGCACTGTCACGCCCACCATATTCGGCATTGGGCAGACGGTGGTCCCACCGATCTCCGGAACCTGGTCCTGCTTTGTTCCTTCCACCACCGGCTCATCCACCACGGTGACTGGCAGGTTCGAATGGCGCCGGACGGCATACCGGAATTCGTGCCGCCTCAATACCTCGATCCGCTACAGGTGCCACGGCGCAACACTCTCCACCGCGTCGCGACTTGATCCCACGCCCGAGGAGCCCGCCGACCGCACCGGCGACGGGCTCCTCGGCATGCCCATATGCGGCCTGGATGACAGCGAGTGCCGAGTCTCGCGAGACCTTCGCACGCCGAGGGTCAGGGCGAATGCGGCGGACGGTCCACTCACGACCGCCTGCTGAACTGAGTATCACGAAAGCCACTTTCCGGACATCACACGTCGCGAAAGTGGCTTTCGCGACACATCCAGACCACGAACCTCACCAAGCCGGCTCGGCAGCGTACTGAAGGCCTTACTTACCCCCGAAACACCTCACTGCCACTCGGACCCCTCGAAATAAACGGCCGCCGGAGTCCCCCGATTTCCCGTCATCTGATCCAGCGCCCACGCCCGCCCGAAATCGGCCAGTGCGGGACCCGACCAGGAGCCGGAGATACTGATTCCCTTCCACAGCGGCATCTTCGGCCCATTCAAGGTTCCGTGACTGACCTGCACCTGCACCGCGCCTTCCACCCAGGTGAAGACGAAATGCGCGTACATGAACATCCACGCCTGCCTGCCCAGCAGATCGCGCGCGAGCACCGGCCCCTCGGAGGGATAGGGCGCCGTGTAGATGACTTGTTTCCGGCCGCTCCGGTAACTGATCTCCTGCGCCGTGACACCGGGAGGAAGCATTGACGGCTCTGCCACTCGTCAGTCCTCCACGATGGTGATCGTGCCGTGCCCGTCGCAGCCGGCCCAGCCTTTTCCGTCGCAATCACCACATACCGAAGTGAGATAATCCATGATCCGGAAATCCGTTCGCGTCGAAGGAGAAGTGCCCGAAGTACCCGAATTACCTCGTGAACACGAGGCTCAAGTTAACGAGCACGACAACGCCCGGACAAGCCGAACGAAGCCACTCCATTCCGACGGATTACGAATCCAGAATTATTGCAGCAACGCAACGCATTCGACGTGGTGCGTCATCGGGAAAGCGTCGAAGGCACGCAGATCCACCAGCCCGTAACCGTGGCCGGCGAACAGCGCGATGTCCCGCGCCAGCGCGGCGGGGTCGCACGCCACGTAGACGATCCGGTCGGGCGAACCCTCCACAATGGAATCGACGACGGCCTTGCCCGCGCCCTTGCGCGGCGGGTCGAGGACGACGACGTCGACCGGTTTCGGGGCGTCGGCCAGCAGGTGCTCGACCTTGCCGGAGCGCCAGCGGACCTGCGGGAGGTCTGCCAGGTTCTCCTCACCGTCGGCGACGGCACGGCGGCCCGATTCGACGGCCAGGACGCGCCCGCGGGGGCCGACCTGCTCGGCGAGCACCGACGCGAAGAGGCCGACACCGGCGTAAAGGTCCCACGCCACGCCGTCACGTGGCGCCTCCGCCCATTCCGCGACGACGGCGGCGAGCGCGTCCGCGGCGGCCGGGTGGACCTGCCAGAAGCCGTGGGCGTCGAGGCGCCAGTCGCGGCCGGCGGCGTGCTGCACGGCGATTCCACCGGCCAGCTGCCGCGAGCGGGTCTTCCCGTGCACCGTCGACAGGTCGCGAAGGTGCACCTGTCCCTCGCCGTCCTTGGTGACCTCGATTTCGCTGCCGGGCCGCCAGTTACGCGACACGACGTCGTCGAGCGCGCCCGGGACGGTGATCGGGCAGTCGTCGATCGCGATCACGCGGTGACTGTGGTGCGCGCGGAAGCCTGCCTTGCCGTCCTTGCCCGCGACGAGCCGGACGCGGCTGCGCCAGTCCAGCGGCCCGCCGTCGAGCGCTTCGACGACGACCTCGCGGTCGATCCCGGCCAGCCTCTTCAGCTGCTCCATGACCACCGCGGCCTTGAGTTCACGCTGATGCCCGGGCGTGGCGTGCTGCCAGTCGCAGCCGCCGCACTCCCCGGGCGCCGCGAGCGGGCACGGCGGCTCCACGCGTTCCGGGGACGCCTCCAGGACCTCGACGGCGTCGGCGCGGCAGAACGAGCCGCCCTTGTCCTCGGTGACCGAGGCCAGGACCCGCTCGCCGGGCAGCGCGTGCCGCACGAACACGACCCGGCCCTCCGCCCGCGCGACGCAGTGGCCGCCGTGCGCGACAGCGCCGACCTCCAGCTCGATGGTTCGTCCGAGCCAGGTGCCGGTCGACGCGTCCACACTCATTCTGCTTTGTCCTTCGTTTTTTCGGGTTGCTTGACGACCGGGGAGAACCCTCGCCGCACGTCGCCCGCCGCCGGGCGGGCCTTGCGGTCGCGTTTGATCGCCTTCTCCGACGATTCGAGCTGCCACGGCACGCTGGTCACCATGACGCCGGGCTGGAACAGCAGCCGCCCCTTGAGGCGCAGCGCGCTCTGGTTGTGCAGGACCTGCTCCCACCAGTGCCCGACCACGTACTCGGGGATGAACACGGTCACCACATTGCGCGGATTGTCGCCGCGGACGCGTTTCACGTAGTCCAGCACCGGTTTCGTGATCTCGCGGTACGGCGATTCGATCACCTTCAGCGGCACCTTGAAATTGTGGTCGTCCCAGTCCTGGACGAGTTTACGTGTCTCGGCGTCGTCGACGTTCACCGTCACGGCTTCGAGGACGTCCGGCCGCACGGCCTTGGCGTAGGAAAGGGCGCGCAGGGTCGGCAGGTGCAGTTTCGAAATCAGCACGATCGCATGGTTGCGCGAAGGCAATACGGTCGGTTTACGGTCCATCTCGCGCAATTCCTCGGCGACCCGGTCGTAATGCTTCCGGATCGCCGTCATCAGGATGTAGATCGCCACCATCGCCGCGATCGCGATCCACGCGCCGAGCAGGAACTTCGTGACCAGCACGATGATCAGCACGGTGCCGGTCATGGTGAGGCCGATCGCGTTGACCGTCTGCGAACGCCGCATCCGCCGCCGCACCGCGGGATCGGTTTCCCTGGCCAGCAACCGGTTCCAGTGCCGGATCATGCCCGCCTGGCTGATCGTGAAGGAGACGAACACCCCCACGATGTAGAGCTGGATGAGCTTCGTGACCTCGGCGTCGAACGCGATGATCAGCACCAGGGCGAACGTCGAGAGGAACAGGATTCCGTTGGAGAAGGCCAGCCGGTCACCCCGGGTGTGCAGCTGACGCGGCAGGTAGCGGTCCTGCGCGAGGATCGAGCCGAGCACCGGGAAACCGTTGAACGCGGTGTTCGCGGCCAGCAGCAGGATGATGCCGGTGGCGAACGAGATGTAGTAGAACGCGGGGGTGAAGTCGGCGAACACCGCCTGCGCGATCTGCGCGACGATCGTCTTCTGCTCGTAGCCCGCTGGGGTGCCGGTGAGCTGCGTCTCCGGGTGCTCGGCGAATTTGACGTCGGTGATGATCGCCAGCGTGATGATGCCGATCAGCATCGTCACCGCGAGCACCCCCATCATCAGCAGGGTGGTGGCGGCGTTCTTCGATTTCGGTTTCTGGAACGCCGGGACACCGTTGCTGATCGCCTCGACCCCGGTCAGCGCCGCCGCACCGGAGGAGAACGTGCGCAGCAACAGGAAGAAAAAGGCGAAACCGGTCAAAGAGGCTTCTTCGTGCAGCTGGAAATCCGCGCTCTCGGCCCGCATGTCGGCGCCGGAGGCCGCCTCGATCAGCCCCCAGATCACCATGCCGAGGATGCCGATGATGAACCCGTAGGTCGGGATCGCGAACGCTTTGCCCGATTCGCGAACTCCGCGCAGATTCAGCGCGGTCAGCACGACCACGATGACGACCGCGGCGATCACCTTGTGCTGCGCCACCCAGGGAATGGCCGAACCGATGTTCGCCACGCCGGACGACGTCGACACCGCGACGGTGAGTACGTAGTCGACCAGCAGTGCGCTGGCGACGGTGAGGCCGAATTTGCCGCCGAGGTTGGTGTTCGCGACCTCGTAGTCGCCGCCACCGCTGGGATAGGCGTGCACGTTCTGCCGGTATGAGGCGACCACCACCAGCATGACGAGCGCGACGGCGACGCCGATCCACGGCGCGAACGCGTACGCGGACAATCCCGCGACGCTGAGGGTCAGAAAGATCTCCTCAGGCGCGTAGGCGACGCTCGACAACGCGTCGGACGCGAAAATCGGCAGCGCGATGCGCTTCGGCAGCAGCGTATGCGAGAGGCGGTCACTCCGGAATGGACGTCCGAGGACGAGCCGCTTCAATACGGTCGGGAACTTCGACACCTGGGAAGAGTAACGGCGGCGCGCAGCGTCTCCGTTGAGGGTGGCGGTGGGGAGGAAGGTGGAGTAACGGTCGGCCCCCAAGGTAGGTTCGGCGCTGGTATGTCTGGGTACCTGCGGACGGGTGAACGTCCGACGACTAAGGAGGCAGGGCGTGCACGTGGTGATCATGGGATGCGGCCGGGTAGGCGCATCCCTTGCCGCGGCGCTGGAGCGGCTGGGGCACGAAGTCGCCATCATCGACAAGACCCAGCAGGCGTTCCGGCGGCTCGGCAGTGATTTCCACGGTCAGCAGGTGGTCGGCGTCGGTTTCGACCGGCAGGTGCTGATCGAGGCCGGGATCGAACGCGCGGGTGCTTTCGCGGCGGTGTCCAGCGGCGACAACTCCAACATCATCTCGGCGCGGGTGGCCAGGGAGAACTTCGGCATCGACAAGGTCGTCGCGAGGATCTACGACCACAAACGCGCGGCGGTCTACGAACGGCTCGGCATCCCGACCGTGGCGACCGTGCCGTGGACGACCGACCGGTTCTTGCGCACCCTCCTCCCCGACGGTGTCGCGTCGGTGTGGCGGGACCCGTCCGGCAGCGCGGCGCTTCTGCAGCTCCCGCTCCACGAAGGCTGGGTCGGGCGCAGCGTGCGCGAACTGCAGGACACCACCGGCGCGCGGGTCGCGTTCATCATGCGGTTCGGCACCGCGGTGCTGCCCGACACCAAGGCCGTGATCCAGGCCGACGACGTCGTGTACGTCGCCGCGAAATCGGGCACTGTCAGCGACGTGACCACCGTCGCCGCTCGCGAACCGGAAGAGGAGAACTGATGCGGGTCGCGATTGCCGGGGCCGGCGCGGTCGGCCGGTCGATCGCCGCGGAGCTGATCGACGGGCGGCACCAGGTGATGCTCATCGAACGTGAGGCCGACCAGTTCGAGCCGCACACCGTGGAGCAGGCGGACTGGGTGCTCGGCGACGCGTGCGAGGTGTCGATCCTGGAGGAGTCCGGGATCGAGGAATGCGACGTCGTGATCGCCGCGACCGGCGACGACAAGGCGAACCTGGTGGTCTCGCTGCTGGCGAAGACCGAGTTCGCGGTGCGCCGGGTGGTGGCGCGGGTGAACAACCCGGCCAACGAATGGCTGTTCAACGACGCCTGGGGCGTCGACGTCGCCGTGTCGACCCCGCGGATGCTCGCGGCGATGGTCGAGGAGGCGGTGAGCGTCGGCGATCTGGTGCGGCTGATGACGTTCCGCCAGAGCCAGGCCAACCTCGTCGAACTCACCCTGCCGGAGGAGACCCCGCTGGCGGGCAAGGCGGTCAGCGAGATCAACCTGCCGCGTGACGCCGCGCTGGTGACGATCCTGCGCGGGGACCGCGTGATCGTGCCGCAGCCCGAGGACCCGCTGGAGCCGGGCGACGAGCTGCTGTTCGTGGCGACTTCGGACGTGGAACCGGAGATCCGGACCGCGCTGGGCTACTAGTTCTCGACGGCGGGCGCCTGCGCGTACTTCGCGCGCAGGCGCGCCTCGACCTCTTCGTCGGTCTCTTCGCGCGGGGCCTCTTCGGCCAGCGCCTTGAGGTGCTTGTCCGACCGCCGCACCGCCCAGACGACCGTGAGCAGGCCGAGCGCGTACAGCGGGTAGCCCATCGCGATCTTCGCGAAGGCCAGCCAGCCGGTGTAGTCCTCGTCATAGAGCCAGCGCTGCACGACGAACCGGGCGCCGAAGATCAGCGCCATCGCACCGGTCGCGATCGAATACGCGATCAGCGACTTCTTGTCCTTGCGCCAGGCGTGGCCGCTGCCGTTGAGCGCGTTCCACACCACGCCGGCGAGCGGCCAGCGGACGACGATCGAGAGCACGAAGACACCGCAGTAGACCAGGCTCGTCCAGATGCCGAACAGGAAGAAGCCCTTGGCCGAACCGGTCCGGTAGGCGATGAACGCCGCGATCGCGACCCCGAAGAAGCCCGAGATCGCGGGCTGCAGCGGCTCCTTGCGCACGATCCGCAGCACGGTGATCGCCACCGCGCTGCCCACCGCGGCCCAGATCCCCACCGTGAGCCCGAAGATCGCGTTCGCGATCACGAACACGATGACCGGCAGCGAGGAATAGAACAGTCCGGACAGCCCGCCCATCTGTTCCAACAGGGTGGGCTGGGGCTTCTTGTCTTCGGTCTTCTCTTCGCCGCCGACGGGTTCAGTCACGATGCGGGATCAACTCACAGGGCTCTGAAGTTCGTAATAGGGGTTGTACAGCACCTTCTGACCATCACGTTCGGCCATCCGGCCGCGCACCTTGATGGTTCGCCCGGGTTCGATCCCGGGGATCCGGCGGCGTCCGAGCCAGATTAGCGTCACACCCTGTGTGCCGTCGAACAGCTCGGCCTGCAGCGTCGCCGCCTCGTTGGTCGGGCAGAGCTCCACGCTGCGGAGTCTCCCGAGCACCGTCACCTCTTGACCCGACCGGCAGTCGCAGGCGCGCTGCGCTCCGCCGGCCTCGGATTTTTCGGACAGATCGTCGGCGTCGAGATCCTCGACGTCGCTGGTCAGCTTGCGGACCAGCCGGCTGAAGTAGCCGCCGTCTTTGGCGGACATAACGGTGCTCCTGTGCTCCGGGGCCCCCGACTTGAACGGCCCGTGCGTAATCCAGCGTAACTGTGCTCCGACCAGGAGAACGGGTTTAGGGGAATATCGCAACGTGACCTCCGCTATTCCGCCTACGACGGCAGTAGTACTCCCCGGCACCGGGTCCGACGAAGTGTTCGTGCGCGCCGTGTTCGCCGGTCCGCTGCGAGCGCTCGGCATCCGGCTGATCGCCCCGCCGCCGCCTCCCGGTGACCGGCTCGCGGACGGCTATCTCGCGGAGCTCGACAGGCTGGCCGACGAGCACGGTCAGCTGCTCGTCGGCGGTATCTCGTTCGGCGCGCACCTGTCGGCGGAGTGGGCGGTGCGCGATCCGGCCCGCTGCACCGGTCTGCTGGCCGCGCTCCCGGCCTGGAACGGGCCTGCCGGGCGAGCACCCGCGTCGCTCGCCGCGCGGCTCTCAGCGGATCTGGTGGCCGAAAACGGGGTCGACGGCGCGCTGGCGAAGTCGTCCGACGGCGTCCCGGAGTGGCTTTCGGCGGAACTCGGCCGCGCGTGGCGGCGGCACGGCGACGGATTGGCGGCCGGCCTGCGGACGGCCGCGGGCCATCCCGCCCCGTCTCTGGAGGCACTGAAGGCACTCGACGTGCCCGCGGGGATCGGCGCGTGCGTCGACGATCCGATCCATCCGGCGGGGGTCGCCCGCGCCTGGGCGGAGGCCCTGCCGCGCGCCGAGGTCGGCGAGTCGACGCTAACCGCCCTCGGCGCGGACCGGGAATCCCTGGGCCGGGCGACCGTCCTGGCCTGGCTGAGGGTTCTTTAACCCTGCTGCTCGGCGATGTGCTGCGCGACGGCGTCGGGCAGCGTGATGGTCAGCGGGGTGCGGACCGGCATCGGCGCGTCACCGCGGTCGACGATGGTGTGCCGCACGATCTCCCGCAGCACGGCGGGCGCCTGTGACGCCTGCGACTGCGGGCCGGCGATGACGCCGCGGAGCATCCAGCGCGGGCCGTCGACCCCGACGAACCGCAGCGCGACGTCACCGACGATCGCGGACAGCTCCAGCCCCCACTCCCCCATGCCGACCGAGACCTTGGCCCCGTCGGCGCGCAGCTGCTCGGTGAGCTCGGTGCTGACGTCCTTCCACAGGCCGCCGGACCGGGGCGCCGCGTAGCCGCTGACGGTGATCTGGCCCTGTTCGGTGACGACGTGCACCGCGCGGACACCGCCGCTCTCCGGGTCCATCTCGACCTGGACCTGGGAACCGTCGGGCACCGGCACCTTCACCGAACCGAGGTCGATCCGCGGGATGCCGTCGTCGGGCGCGTCGGCGAGGTCGAAGGGGCCGTCGGAGGTCTCCGACAGCTGCGACTCGATCTCGTCGTCGGTGTCCTCGGCAACTGGACGCTCATCGACCTCGGGCGCGGCGTGCCGTCCGGTCGGCTTCGCGCGCTTGCGTCCGAAAATCCCCACTAGTTCTCCGTTCCTTCCCTGGCTCCGGCTCCCAGTGTGGCGTGTCCGCCCGTGGAGCCATACCCTCCCTCGCCGCGCTCGGACGGCTCGAGTTCGGCGACCTCGACGAACTCGGCCTGTTCGACCCGTTGCACGACCAGTTGCGCGATCCGGTCACCGCGGGTGAGCACGACCTTCTCGGAGAGATCATGGTTGATCAGGCAGACGCGGATCTCACCGCGGTACCCGGAGTCGATCGTGCCCGGGGTGTTGACGACCGAGAGACCGACGCGGGCGGCGAGACCCGAGCGCGGGTGGACGAAGCCCGCGTAGCCGGGCGGCAGCGCGATCGCGACGCCCGTGCCGACCACGCCGCGTTCACCGGGCGCGAGCACGAGATCCGAGGTGGTGACGAGGTCGGCGCCCGCGTCGCCGGGGCGCGCGTAGGCGGGAAGGGGGACCGAAGGATCGATCCGGGAAAGCAGTACCTGAACGGTGGACACGGGCGGCGAGACTACCCTGAACGCGTGGGTGAAAGCGTGAACACGGCCGAAGGCGGCGCCGTCAAGCATTCAGAGCGGCTCTACGTCCCGTGGTGGGGCTGGCCGTTGCCGCTGCTGGGCGGCGGGCTGCTGGCGGCGGAGATCGACATGGGCTATCCCGGGCTGCGCGGGTGGCTGCCGTACGTGGTGCTGATCCCCGCGGTGATCGCGCTGATGATCTCGCTCGGCCGGTCCCGCGTGAAGGTGACCGGCGGCGCCGAGCCGGAGCTGTGGCTGCGCGACGCGCACCTTCCGCTCAAGTTCGTCGGCGACGTGGACGTCATCGACAAGGAGGCGAAGCGCAAGGCGCTCGGCCGCGACGCAGACCCGGCGGCCTTCGTGCTGCACCGGGGCTGGGTCGGCCCGGTCGTGCGCGTCTGGCTCACCGACCCCGACGACCCGACGCCGTACTGGCTGTTCAGCACCCGGCATCCGGAGAAGGTGGCCGCGCTGCTGCGCCACCCCGCCGAGAAGGCCTGAGAGGACATGGGAAAGGGGGCCGGCCACCTGGCCGGCCCCCTTTATTCCTGTTCAGATCCCGAAACCCCCTGTCGCGCCGTCCCCTGTGCCCGTAGGCTCAGGCGCAGTCGCGGCAGATGAGCCGTCCGCCACTCTCCTCGGCCAGCCTGCTGCGGTGGTGCACCAGGAAGCAGACGGAGCAGGTGAACTCGTCGGCCTGCTTGGGCACGACCTTGACGGTCAGGTCCTCACCGGAAAGTCCGGAGAGGTCCGCGCCCGGCAGCTCGAAGTTCTCGGCGGTCGCGTCCTCGTCGACGTCCACGACGCCGGACTGGTTTTCGTTACGCCTTGCCTTCAGCTCTTCCAACGAGTCTTCGGCCAGCTCGTCGGCTTCGCTGCGGCGCGGAGCGTCGTAGTCGGTCGCCATTGGTCCCTCACCCCTGCGATGCTTTCGATGTCGATTGGCCCGGACCCGCGAGCGCGCGGCTCGTGAGTCCTTCGTGCCGCTGGTTAACGTCCCAGCGCCCCTGTTTGTGCCCGGCTGGGCAGTGAGCGAGGTCTCTCTTTTGCGCCTCTTACTGCCGCCTGAGCCCGCGAAGGGTAGCTCACGCTGATACCGGCTCTGCAACGAGTCAGACATAGCCGCGATTACGTCACCCAACAGGGGGAACCCTGCTGTCAAGACGCCTGTCGTCCGAATGGGTTGCCCACGGGTCGGGTACCTCACCGCTTGGGCTCGGCTGCTTGCCCGGAGTGGCCATCGCGTGGTGCTATCCGGAGGCCCGCGCCGATCACCTTCGCCGTAACGCATAGGCTGATCGGACACGATGGTGAGACGAAGCACCGTCCGAGGATCCGGGCTTTGGGGAAGGGACTGTCAGGTGGCGTCGGGGAACGGCATCGGGGACCGCGGGGCGAGGCCGTATCGCAAGCGCAAGCCGCTGCCCGCGCTCATCGTCATCGGGGTGATGGCGCTGGGCGCGGTCATCGTCTGGGTGAACGTCGTCGCGAGCAAATCCGACATCGACGCCAGGGTCCGCTGCGATCCGCCGCCCGCCCCGCAGCAGGGTGTCACCTACACGCCGCTGGCGCACATCGGTCTCGACGACCGCGCGCCGGTGCCGCCGGACAAGGTCGCCGTCCAGGTGCTCAACGGATCCCAGGTCCGCGGCCAGGGCGGGATCGTCACCAGCACGTTGCGGGAACTCGGCTTCTCCCAGATCGTCGAACCGGACGTCGACCCGGCCTACAAGAACGCCGAAGCCAAGTGCCGCGGCCAGATCCGTTTCGGTGAGAACGGCGCCGCCGCGGCCCGCACGCTGAGCCTGGTGGTCCCGTGCGCCGAACTGGTCAAGGACAACCGCAAGGACGCTTCGGTCACGCTCACCACCGGCACCCTGCTCGGCGACGTCCGCCCGAAGGCGGAGGCGCGCCAGGTGCTCGACCAGCTCACGCAATGGTCGAAGGCGCAGCAGGGCAGCGGCGGCGGTGAGCAGTCCGCGGGCGGCGGCGCCCCGGTGATCGACCAGGCGCTGCTGAAGGCCGCCCGCGAAGCCCCCTGCTGACCCTCAGATAGTGCCCACGCCCGAGTCGATCAGCGCCTGACGCAACGGAGCCGCGATCGACGGCGCCACCGCGAAGGTCGCGTCCGGGCCCAGCCCGGCGTCCTCGCCCGGCAGCGACACCTGGGCGCCCGCCTCGGCGGCGATGAGCGCGCCGGCGGCCCAGTCCCAGTGCCCGAGGCCGTGCTCGACGTAGGCGTCCAGCCAGCCCGCCGCGACCGCGCACAGATCCAGCGAGGCGGCCCCGTTGCGCCGGACGTCCCGCACCCGGGTCGCCAGTTCGGCGACGAACCGCGCCTGCTTCGTCCGCCGTTCGACCTTGTAGGCGAACCCGGTGCCGACGAGCGTCAAATCCAGCCGGGAAGGGGCGTTGACCGCCAGCGGCCGCCCGTCGAGGAACGCGCCCTGCCCCCGTGCGGCGCTCCAGCGGCGCCCGCTGACGGGTTCGACGACGGCGCCCGCCACCGACACCCCGCCGACCTGCGCGGCCACCGACACGGCGAACCAGGGCAGCCCGTAGAGGAAGTTCACCGTCCCGTCGATCGGGTCGACCACCCAGGTCACCCCGTCCCCGGCGATCCCGCCACCCTCTTCGCCGAGCACGGCGTCGTCCGGGCGCAGTTCGGCGAGCCGGGCGCGCACCAGCCGTTCCGACTCGTGGTCCACCGCGGTCACCACGTCGGTGTCGGCGGATTTGGTGTCCACGCGCACCTCGCGGCCCGCGTTCATCCCGGTCCAGGCCTCGTGGACCAGTTCGGCGGCCTCGCCCGCGACACGCTCGGCGACACTCTTCAGCAACGTCTCGTCAACTCCCACGTCCGCCATGTCACCACATCCGGTTAAAGTCTCCGAGGCAGGCTTCTGAATCGTGCGAGAAGGGACCACGTCCGTGGTGGAGGCGACCCGAGGTTTCGGTATCGACATCGGCGGCAGCGGGATCAAGGGCGCGCTGGTCGACTTGGCGCAAGGACAGCTGATCGGCGACCGGATCCGCATCGACACGCCGAAGCCGTCGACCCCGGAGGCGGTGGCGGACGTCGTCGCCGAGATCACCGGCCAGGCGGGCTGGGACGGCCCGGTGGGCGTCACGCTGCCCGCGGTGGTCAAGAAGGGGGTCGCGCACACCGCGGCCAACATCGACCGCGCGTGGATCGGCACCGACGCCGACGCCCTGTTCGCCAAGCGCCTCGGCCGCGGCGTGGACGACATCGCGATGCTCAACGACGCGGACGCCGCCGGCATGGCCGAGATCCGCTGGGGCGACCCGGCCGCGCGGCGCGGCGTGACGGCGCTGCTGACCTTCGGCACCGGTATCGGCAGCGCGGTCTTCCAGGACGGGAAGCTCGTGCCCAACACCGAGTTCGGCCACATCGAGGTCGACGGCTTCGACGCGGAGAAGAAGGCCGCGGCGTCGGTGAAGGACAACGAGGAGCTCTCGTATCCCGAATGGGCGGAACGGGTGAACAGGTATCTCTCCGTGCTGGAAAACCTGATCTGGCCGGATCTGTTCATCGTCGGCGGCGGGGTCAGCAAGAAGTCGCACAAATGGGTCCCGCTGCTGGACATCCGCACCCCGGTGATCGTCGCGTCGTTGCAGAACAACGCGGGCATCGCCGGCGCGGCGGCCGCCGCCGCGGAGGGCATCGAGCACTGACGCGCGCACGCTGACATCCGCGTCTCGGATGTCACTTCGGCGGGTCGCACGGCGTGTCGCGCCCGGCGGGTGGTGGTCCGCGCCGCGACGCTGTCACGTATCGTCGTTACAATGGAACACGGCCCACGGCGGCGGCACCCAGGAGATCGAGGGAAACCGCAGGCCGAGGGGTGTTCCCCGAAGTTTGAGGCAGCCGAGACCATCACGCCTCGGCTCGTCATGATCGACCGCTGCGAAAGGGCGTAAGTGGCAGCCGCAAGAACCGCAACCCGAAGCGGGACGAAGACAGCGACCGCAGCCGGCGAGCCGGCCGACGAGGCAGCCACCGACGCGGCGAAGCCCGCGGCGCGCAAGACCGCCGCCAAGGCGGCCGGCGCGAAGAAGGCCCCGGCGAAGAAGGCTCCGGCCAAGAAACCCACCACCAAGGGTGCCAAGACCGAAGACGGCGACCCGGAAGACGGTCCGGTAGAGCTCGACGAAGCCGACCTCGAAACCCCGGACCTGTCGGACCTCGAAGAGGTCGAGGTGGACGTCGTCGACGCTTCCGTCACCGAGGAGACGGAAGAGGACGCGGAGTCCGACGAGGACGTCGAAGAGACGCCCGCGCGCGGTCGCCGCACCTCGACCGACAAGAACGCCGGGAAGACCTCCGACAACCCGGACTTCGTCTGGGACGAGGAAGAGTCCGAGGCGCTGCGCCAGGCCCGCAAGGACGCCGAGCTCACCGCTTCGGCCGACTCGGTCCGCGCGTACCTCAAGCAGATCGGCAAGGTCGCCCTGCTGAACGCCGAGGAGGAGGTGGAGCTCGCCAAACGCATCGAGGCCGGGCTCTACGCCGCCGAGCGCGTCCGCAACGCCGAGGAGGAGGGCGAGAAGCTCGTCACCCAGATGCGGCGCGACCTCAAGTGGATCGTGCGCGACGGTGAACGGGCGAAGAACCACCTGCTGGAGGCGAACCTCCGGCTCGTGGTCTCGCTGGCCAAGCGCTACACCGGCCGCGGCATGGCGTTCCTGGACCTGATCCAGGAGGGCAACCTCGGCCTGATCCGCGCGGTGGAGAAGTTCGACTACACCAAGGGCTACAAGTTCTCCACGTACGCCACCTGGTGGATCCGTCAGGCGATCACCCGCGCGATGGCCGACCAGGCCCGCACCATCCGTATCCCGGTGCACATGGTCGAGGTCATCAACAAGCTCGGCCGTATACAGCGCGAACTGCTGCAGGACCTCGGTCGCGAGCCCACCCCCGAAGAGCTCGCGAAGGAAATGGACATCTCCCCGGAGAAGGTCCTCGAGATCCAGCAGTACGCCCGCGAGCCGATCTCGCTCGACCAGACCATCGGCGACGAGGGCGACTCGCAGCTCGGTGACTTCATCGAGGACTCCGAGGCAGTCGTCGCGGTCGACGCGGTGTCGTTCACGCTGCTGCAGGACCAGCTCCAGTCGGTGCTGCAGACGCTGTCCGAGCGCGAAGCGGGTGTGGTGCGGCTGCGGTTCGGCCTCACCGACGGCCAGCCGCGCACGCTCGACGAGATCGGCCAGGTGTACGGGGTGACCCGTGAGCGCATCCGGCAGATCGAGTCGAAGACGATGTCGAAGCTGCGTCACCCGTCGCGTTCGCAGGTCCTGCGCGACTACCTGGACTGAGCCCAGGGTTCACGGAAGACCCCGTCACCGTTCCGGTGGCGGGGTTTTTCGCGTCCGGTGTCGAATCGCGGCCCGCCCGTTCGACGCGTGGGTATGACGAAACCTCACGCCACCAAGAACCTCGACCGCTACGGATCCGCGGAACTCCCCTGGAGCCGCGCGCGCGACGTCCTCGCCGAGGACACGCCGACCGCCGACCTGACCTTCTTCGTGACGACCGTCCGTCCCGGCGGGCGCCCGCATTCGGCGGGTGTCGGCGCAGTCTGGGTGGACGACGCCCTGTACTTCAAGGGCGGGCCGGGAACGCGCCGGTCCCGCAACCTGGCCGCGAACCCGGCGTGTGCCGTTTCGGTGCGGTTGCGGGGAATCGACCTCACGCTGGAGGGCGAGGCGCACCGCGTCACCGACCCGGCGACGCTGGAACGCGTGGCGGCGGTCTACCGGACGGGCGGCTGGCCCGCGTCGGTCGAGGGCGACGCGCTCACGGCCCCCTTCAGTGCGCCCAGCGCGGGACCGCCGCCCTGGTATCTGTACCGCCTCACCCTGCACCGGGCGATCGGCGTGGCGAGCGCGGAACCGCATGGCGCCACGCGCTGGGATTTCACCCCGTGACCTCAGCTGTCCGTGAAGGCCTCCTTGCCTACCCTGAAGGTCGTGAAGGCCTCCTTCCTTACCCTGAGAGTAGGGAAGGAGGCCTTCACGGACTTGGGCGACCTCAGGCGCGGCCGGTCAGGGTGGTCCACGGGACGTGCACGGTCACCCGTTCCCGCAGTTGCTCGTTCATCAGCCACAGCTCCCCCGTCGCCGGCCAGTACGACAGGTTCTGCGAGTTCACCGGCGCGCGGCCGCTCAGCCGCGACGTCGAGGTGCCGCCGACACCGCCGTGCAGGCATGACGGATGGTCGCCCGCCACCCCGGCGTATTCGGGGCACACGCCGGTCAGCACGAAATACCCGTTGCGCGCCACCGCTCCCTGCATTCCCCACACCGGCGACACGAAGCCTTCCTTCGCGTGCACGGTGCCATCGGCGGACACCTTCGGCAGGCCGGTCGCGCGGTCGAACGGCCACCGCAGCACCCGGCCGCCCGCCGCGTTCGGGATGTGCTCCGCGGTCACGATCGAGCCGTCGCTGTGGTCGAAGGACATCGTCGCGAGACACGGCCGTGTCCCAGGGGCATTGGTACAGGCGCCGCCACCGGGATACCAGTACGCGCCGATCTGCGGCATCGCGTAGTCGTAGAACGCCGCGTGGTACTTGCCGTCCGTGCCCTTCCCGACGACGCCGGAGCTGTCGTCGACCTTCCAGAAGTGCGTGGTGTCGAAGACCCGCACCACTCCCCCGGTGGTCGCGACGAACAGCCGGTTCCCGATCCACGTCATCCCGTGCCCGTGTCCTTGCACGACGGCGAAGTTGTCGTCCGACGTCGGCTCGACGAGCAGCACGTGCCGGTATCCCAGCCCGGTCGCGTCCACAAAGGACAGACGGATCATGGTGTCGCCCGGGGTGTGCCAGGACGTCGCGACGACCCGTTTGGCACCGACCTTCCCGGTCGCCGCGTCCGCGTCGCCGGAGCCGGTCAGTCCCTGCGGGATCCAGTCGTTGGTCTTGTCGTCGTTCGCGTCTTCCCAGCAGAACCCCGCCGGTTTCAACGCCGTCGCGAGATACGTGGCGTGGCACAACGGCCGCGCCTTCCGGTTCGCCGACGACAGGATCTCCGGCAACCCGCGGGCCGGGAGATGTTTCTCCAGCGCGGCGATCCGGGCGCCGTAGGTGCCGAAGGTCGAACCGGACGTCCAGCGGAAGCCGTCGACCGTGGCCGCGTCCATCCTCGGGAAGGCGGCCGCGGCCGACGCGACCCCGGGGATGAGCCCGAACACCAGCAGCAGCGCGGCGAGAAGTCCCAGCCTCTTCATACCCGCGAGCCTCCCGGCCGCGCGCATACGTTCGATACAAATCGCGTCAGGACACCGAAAGTCCGCGCTCGGCCAGGGATTCCTCGATCCGGAGCCGTTCGATCTCCCGGTCGAAGCCCTCCGGCAGCACGTCGAGCCGGTGATCGACCTCGACCTCCCGGCAGGCTTGGACGAGCAGCGCGTCGTACGCCTGCCTGGTGCCGTACCGGCGGACGGCGGAGGCCCCTGGCGGGAGTTCCGCCAGCAGACGGTGCACCCGGCGCAGATCGGCGGCGAGCTTCTCGATGGGCGGGCCCGCCGGGACCTCGGGTTCACGGCGGCGGCGCCACCGGCGCACCACCTCGGGAACCTTCAGCGCGCACCAGAAAAGAACCGAAGGCGCCACGGCGACAACGGCGTACAGCGCGACAGGCCCGATGGCCACGACCAAGGGTAAACCCGCGCGGAGCGCCGGAGAAGCCGCGAATCCGGGCTATATTCGCGACTGTGCTGACCGAGAGCTACCGCTACCCGGACACCGGCGACCACGTCACCGGCGCGTTCATCCGACGGCACGAACCCTACGACGGCTACTGGACGGCCAGCGAGGACCGCGCGCTCGCCAAGGTCGCCGACGAGCTCACCGCGATCCTCGGCCCGCGAGAAGAGGTCAAGGCGCTCGACGCCGGGTGCGGGGAAGGCCGCCTTCTCCCCTGGCTCGCGCGGTTCTCCACCGACGTCACCGCCGCGGACCCCGACCCGGACAGGCTGGCCAAGGCGCGGGAAACCACCGCCGCGGACACCGATTTCTCCTTCGCCGTCTCGCCGATCACCGAACTGGACGGCGGCCCGTACGACCTCGTCCTGTGCAGCCACGTCATCCAGCACGTGCCCACGCCGGACGTCGGGCCGATCCTGCGCCGGCTGGCCGGGATCACCGCGCCCGGCGGCGCCCTGGTCCTGGCCTACAGCCGGTCGCCGATCGGGCGGGGCGCGTTCAGCCTCGACAGCGTCGAAGCGGGCACCGAAGTCCGCTCTCGCCGGGTTTCGCGCGAAGAGTTCGACAAAGCGCTGCGCGACGGCGGCCCGGCGCTCCCGGTACGTCACCTCGATCCCGAGGAGGTCGCCGCCGACGCGGCCGAGGCGGGCTGGCGCACCGCTTGGGAGTGGACGTACCACGTGCTCGACGATCTCGGCCCGGCCGACGAGCACATCGACCGCGACGAGCTGGTCAACGCCTCCGGCCCCCTGCGCCGCCATCTCGGCCGGGACCTGATCACCCTCCTGCGCCGCGGATGACCGCGCTACTCCTCACCTTCGCGTGGGCGGTCCCGCTGTCGGAGCGGGAGGCCGGGAAGGTGCTGGACGGCGGCCGGGACCGCGGGCTGCTGGCCCACCTCGACGGGAAACTCGGCGAGGAGTGGACGGCCGCGGAGAACTTCCTGGCCAGTTACACGCGACCGCCGCGAAGACGGGTGCTGCGCAAACGCAGGCTGTCGATCCGCGTCGGCACGGCCGGCCTGCCGTGCGAACTCGTGGTCACCTGGCATCCCGCCTATCACGCGATGACGCTGGTCCTCGCCACCACGATCAGCGGCGCGGCGGAGGGTCCGGCCGCCGAGTTCGACCTCGCCATCGCCGTCCTGCAAAGCCTTCAGGGCCGTGAGACGGCGAACGGGGAGAACGGGCTGCACGGCGCCTACGGCGAGAAGACCTTCCCCTCGCTGCTCAAGACCGTCACCCACATCTTCGAGGACCTGACCAGGGGCTGCGGCCTCACCGAAGGGCTCAGCCGCAAGGGCTGGTGTGTCGAACTGCGGTCCCACGACGGGCATCCGCCCGCCCAGCGGGTCGCCGCCGACCCCCGGCCGTACTACGGGCTGGCGACCAGCGACGAGGGCTGGCGGTTCGTGCCCCGCGAGGTCGCGAGGGACGCGCTCGGCCCGTCATGGGGGACGCGTTCGTTCGTCGCGGCCTACACGATGGCGGGCGGGATCGTCTGCCTCAACAGCAAGGACTCCGACTACGTCGAGCACCAGGACGAGCTGATGCGCGGCCCGTTCGGCGCCGCCGAACCGTATTTCGCCATCGACAGCGAGATCGGCGGGCTCGACCACGGGATGCTCTTCATCCTCGAACGCGTCCTGATCCGGATGGCGCTCGCCGACCAGTGGCTGGCGTCGATGAAGAAGTCCGGGAGCCGCACCCGGCTGCTGCGCGGCTCGCTCGACGACATCCTCGAGATGCTGCATTCGGTGCTGCCGCCCGAGATCGATTCGCTGGAGCGCCGCCTGGTCACCAGCATGGGCGTCGAGCGGATCATCGCCCAGCTCGACCGCCAGGCCGAGGCGATGGACGAGGAGACCCGGTACGCCTACGAGAACACGGTGAGCGCGCGGGTCACGCGGCTCACCGTGGTCACCGTCGTCCTGACGGTCGTCACCATCGTCCTCGGCGTCCTTCAGGTGCTGGTCTCACTCTGACCGGCGGCGCTGCTTGCGCGCCCGTTCGGCGAACAGCAGCCCCACACCTCCGGCCACCATCAGCGCGCTCACCACCACGTGCATTCCGGACGGGAGCAGGTGGAGCTGGACGAACCAGCTCGGGTCGGTGCTGCCCAGCAGCCGGTTGATCAGCCCGCCCCCGCCCTGCACCAGCAGGAGGATTCCCAGTAGTTCGATCATCGTCGAGCCCCTTCCTTGACCTTCTCGTCCTTGGGGGACAGTTCCTGCCACAGCGGCCCGGTGGCGAACCAGATGGCCGTCACGACCCCCAGCCTCGGCAGCCAGCCCCACAACGGCTCGACCTGCTCGGTGTCGCCGACCATGAAGATCAGCAGGAGCAGCACCCCCGCCGCCAGCCCGCAGGCCAGCACGCATTTGAACCAGTCACGCCATTCGGTGCGCAGCTTCTCCCGGCCCCTCGGCTTGGGCGGCGGTGGCGGCCCGCCCGCGAACCGGTGGGCGAACCGGACATCGGCCCACTTGATCATCGAATGCCCGAACACGACGCTGAAGCCCAGGTACACCGCGGCCAGGCCGTGCACGAAATTCGCCGTGGCACCATTGCGCAGGTCGATGACCGTCGCGACCAGCACGACGAGGTCGATCACCGGGGTCAGGAGCAGCAGCACGACACTGGTCCGCTTCAGCTTCAGCAGATAGCGGGCCACAAGGCCGGCGACGATGGCGACCCAGAAACCGATCTCCCCGCCGGCGACCACGGCCGCCATCGGGTTTTCCGCGATGAAGTCCCAGATCTTGTTCACGCCGTAAGCCTCGCCGATCGCACCGGTCCTCCGCGTCGGCGTACGGACCGAGATCACCGTCATCAGTTAGTAGGACCCCGCGGCCCGTCCCGGTGTGCTGGGATGGGACGGTGCCCACGTTCCTCCCGCGCCTGAACCACCTCGCCGAATGGAAACAGGACCTCGCCATCGCCTTCGGCACCTGGGTCCTCGGCGTGCTGGTCTATCTCAGCGGGATGCACGTGCTCCTCAACGGCAAGGACGACACGCCGCTGTGGATCCGGCTGACCGAACTGACCGTGTTGTGCCTCCTGCAGATGCTGCGCCGCAAAATCCCCTGGGGACTGATATGCGGGCTCGTCGTCCTCGGCGTGGACGTCGCGTTCGGTCCCTCGCTTCCGATCTTCGTCATCTTCACCGACTTCCTCTACGCGACCACGCTGTACGGCTCACGACGCGTCAGCAGGGTGATGATCGGCGTCGCCGCGGTCGGGACGCTCGGAGCGGTCTGCCTGGCGCTCCTCTTCTCCGCGCAGTGGCGGACGGCGATCCTTGTCGCGTTCGCCTTCCTGCCGTTCCTGGTCACCCCGGTGTGGTGGGCGGCCAACGTCCGTCAGCAACGGGACATCGCCCACAACGAGCGGGCGAACGCCGTCCAGCTGGCCACGATCGGCGAGCTGGACCGGAAGGCCGCGGTCGCGGGGGAACGCTCGAAGATGGCGCGGGATCTGCACGACGTCATCGCCGGGCATCTCTCGGCGATCGCGATCCAGTCCGAGGCCGCGCTGTCGATGGCCACCGTCGACCCGAAGCTGTCGAGAAAGGTCCTGGAATCGGTCCGGGAGAACAGCGTGAGCGCGCTGGACGAAATGCGCGCGATGATCGGGCTGCTGCGCGCGGATCCGTCCACCGGGGACAGCGAGATCGAGCCGACCGCGCCCGCCCGGCTGGCCGAACTGTCCAAACTGGTCGAATCCGCGCGGGCGAGCGGGCTGGAGGTCGAGATCCGTTCCACACCCGGTCAGTCCGCCCACCTGCCCGCCGCGGTCGACCTGACCGCGTACCGGATTGCGCAGGAGGCGCTCACCAACGCGGCCAAGCACGCCGCGGGTGGCCGCGCCGTGCTCGACATCCGCTCCGACGGAGGCATACTCACCGTCGAAGTGCGCAACGATCTTCGTCCCGGCTCCGGCTCGGGTGACGACGGCGGGACCGGACTCGGCCTGCTGAACATGCGGGAACGCGCCGCCGCGGTGGGCGGCACACTCGCCGCCGGGCCGTCCGGCGGTGGCTGGCTGGTCCGTGCCGAACTGCCTCTGGAGGGGTCTTGAGCGACGGGAACATCAAGGTGCTGGTCGCCGACGACCACGGCGCCATCCGTGCCGGGTTGATGATGATCCTCGGCAACGCCGAGGGCATCGAGGTGGTCGGCGAGGCCGCGGACGGCGCCACCGCCGTCCGCCAGGCGAAGGCGCTGAAACCGGACGTCGTGCTGATGGACGTCCGCATGCCCGGCGTCGACGGCATCGCGGCCACGCGGGAGCTGACCGCGGAGGGACTGTGCGAAGTCCTCGTGCTGACGACGTTCGACCTCGACGAGTACGTCCACGCCGCGCTGCGGGCGGGCGCGGCCGGGTTCCTGCTGAAGTCGGTCGAAGCGTCGCGGCTGATCGAGGCGGTGAAACTGGTCGCGGCGGGCGAAGGAGTGCTCGCCCCGCAGGTCACGCGGAAGCTGATCGCCGCCTTCGCCGCCGGGACCCGCGAGCCTTCGCTGGTCCCCGACGGGCTCGAAGACCTGACCGAACGCGAGCGAGAAGTGCTGGCGTGCCTGGGCGGCGGCCTGTCCAACGCGCAGATCGGGACGCGGCTGCACATCGGCGAGACCACGGTGAAGACCCACGTCTCCCGGGTGCTGACGAAGCTGGAACTGCGGTCGCGGGTGCAGGCGGCGATCCTCGCGCAGGAGAACGGCGTCGTGCTGGAGGAGTGAAACCCACCGATCTGCGAGGTGGACGACGATCTTCTAGCGTGACCCTTCATGCGGCGAACTCTGGACGTGGACGAGGTCCTGAAACGGCAGGATTCCGGTGACCTGAAACGCCGCCTGCACGGGCGCGACCTCGTCGGGTTCGGGGTCGGCATCATCATCGGCACCGGGATCTTCACCCTCGCCGGGGTCGAGGCGAAGACCCACGCCGGCCCGTCGGTCACGTTGTCGTTCGTGCTCGGCGCCGTCGTGGCCGGGATGGCCGCCCTCTGCTACGCCGAACTCGCCTCCAGCGTGCCGACGGCGGGAAGCGCCTACACCTACGCCTTCGCCACCCTCGGCGAGACCTTCGCCTGGATCATCGGCTGGGATCTGCTGCTGGAGTTCGCCCTCGGCGCGGCCGTCGTGTCGCGCGGCTGGTCCGGCTATCTCGCGAATCTGATGGGCCTGTCCCCCGAGTGGTTCGGCGAAGACGCGAAGGTGAACCTAGGCGCGGTCGCGATCATCGCCGTGCTGACCGTGATCGCCGTCCTCGGGATCAAGGAGTCGGCGCGGGTGACGAATCTGCTCGTGCTGGTCAAGGTCGCGGTCTGCGTGCTGATCCTCGCGGTCGGCGTGTTCTACATCCGCGGGGAGAACCTCACCCCGTTCATCCCGCCCGCCCAGCCGCCGACGGAGACGGCGGGGACCCTGCACCAGCCGATCGTGCAAGCCGTCCTCGGGCTCGAACAGTCCGTCTACGGGATCGCCGGGATGGTGACGGCCGCGGCCGTCGTCTTCTTCGCCTACACCGGTTTCGAGGCGCTCGCCAACCTCGGCGAGGAGACCGTGAACCCGAAACGCGATCTGCGCGTCGGCATCCTCGGCGCGCTCGGCGTCTGCGCGCTGCTCTACATCGGGGTCTCGCTGGTGCTGACCGGGATGGTGCCGTTCACCGAGATCGACGCGGGCGCCCCGCTCGCCGACGCCTTCGACCGCGTCGGGCAGCACTGGGTGGGCGCGCTCATCTCGCTCGGCGCGGTCACCGGGCTGACGTCGGTGATGATGGTGGAACTGGTGACGATCGGCCGGATCGGATTCGCGATGGGCCGCGACGGCCTGCTGCCGAAGAAGTTCGGCACGGCGCATCCACGCTGGGGCACCCCGCACCGGATGACCATCGCCGGCGCGGTGCTGATCGCGGCGCTGGCCGCGTTCGTGCCGATCTCCGAACTCGCCGACATGGTCAGCATCGGCGCGCTGTCGGCGATGATCATCGTCGCGGTGGCCGTCCCGGTGCTGCGGAAACGCCGTCCGGACCTGGAACGCCCGTTCACCGTGCCGTTTTCGCCCTACCTGCCCATCGTCGCGGCGCTGGCGTGTCTCTACCTGATGCTGAACCTGGACCTCATGACCTGGCTGCGGTTCGCCGCGTGGCTGCTGCTCGGCCTGCTGATCTATCTCTTCTACGGGCGCAGGCATTCCCGGTTCGCGAAGGACGGGCTCAGCTCCACAGACCGGCCGTCGTGATCGCGGCGGCGGCGGCCTCGGTGTCGCCGTCGTCGACCACGACCAGCATCCGCTTGAGCGCCGCGGCCACCCATTCCACCGGCTGGTCGTGCAACCCGTTGTCCCCCAAGGACGGATAACCGTCCATAATGGATACCAGGGTTCCTTCGGCGCCGATCCGCATCCCGGCGGCCAGCACGTGGTGCGCGGCGGCCGGGCGCCAGCGGGACGACCACAGCGGCGGGATCCCCGTGTCGAGGTAGTCGAGCAGCGCCCGCGCCGGGGTGTCGTGCGCGCCGAATTCGCCCGCGTCGACCTCCGCGATCAACGCGACCCGCGGCAGCTGCCACAGCGCGGCCAGGAGCATGAACAACGACTGCGGTGCCCAGTTCCCGCTGGCGGACACGGCGGCGAGCCGTCCGCCCGACAGCGTCCCGATCGCACTGGCCAGTCCTTCGGTCGTGGTGCCGGACAGCGCCGCGACGTCGTCCTGGCCCGCGACGGCGAACCCCGCCGCGCGCAGGGCGGCCAGCGCCGTGAACGGCCCGGCGAGCCCGTCCTTCTGCGGGAGTTCGGCGCGGGCGACGGCGACGAGGTGCTCGCCGCCGGGCAGCCAGCGCCGCCCGGACAGGCCCGTCCGGTCGCCGTCGATTCCGGAGGACATCAGTCTTCGAACGTCCACGACCGCATGATGAACGGACCGTCGTTCGACGCACCGGCCGAGGTGTAGGTCGCCAGCGCGGCCTTGTTGTCCGTCTCGACCCCGACCCACATCCCCCGGCAGCCACGCTCCCGCGCGACCCCGGCCAGCGCGTCGACCAGGTCGCGGCCGATCCCGCGCCGCTGGTAGTCCGGGCTGACGTCGAGTTCGTTGAGGAACATCTCGGTGCCCTTGTCCGGATGCGTCACCTCGGTGCCGGTGATCATCCCCGCGGGCTCGCCGTCCTCGTAGGCGATGAGGAGGTGGTTCTCCTCCCCCGCGAGGAACTTCTCGGACGCCTCCCGTTGCGCGGGGCCGTCGAACAGGTGCTGGGCGGCGACGACCTCCTCGACGGTGACGGCCCGCCGGATCTCGGCCACGTGTCCTCCCGGTGCTGAAAGCGCCTCAGAGTGGTCAGTATCCCGCTCAGAGGGGCGCCGAGTCATCACGTTTCCCCGGCGATCGCAGCGCGACCCCGGCGACGACGGCCAGGGTGCCGATCGCCTCGGGCAGGGTCGGGATCTGACGGAGCCACAGGAAGCCGACCAGCCCCGCCGTGACCGGCAGCAACGCGAGCAGCAGCGCGAACCGCGCTTGCCCGGCCTTGCGCAGGACCACCTGGTCGAGGGCGTACGGCACGACGGTCGAGAGCACCCCGACCCCGATGCCGAGCAGCAGCAAACGTGGCGAACCCCACACCGCGCCGGTGCCGAGCGCCAGCGGCGACAGCACAACGGTGCCGACGGCGAACCCGACGGCCAGCCCGTCGATCCCGTTCCCGCCGACCGCGACCCGCTTCCCGAGCAGGATGTACCCGGCCCAGGCGGCCGCCGCGCCGAGCGCGAACAGCACGCCGAGCAGGCTGCCTTCGAGCCGGACGTCCGCGATGGCGACCACCCCGGCCGCCACCAGCAGCAGCGCGAGGACGTCCCGGCGCGTGCGCGAACCGAACGCGGCCACCACCACGGGCCCGGCGAACTCGAGGGCGACCGCGGTGCCCAGCGGCAGCCGCGCTATCGCCTCGTAGAAGAGCACGTTCATCCCGGCGGTGACGATGCCGAAGGCACCCGCGAGCAGGAACGCGCGCCCGGTCCACGCCGAGCGAGGTGGCCTGCGCCACGCCAGGAGGACCACGGCCGCCCCGAGACAGCGGAGCCAGGCCACCCCCGCGGGGGAGGCGACCGAAAAGAGACCTACGGCGATGGCCGCGCCGGCGTACATGGAAATTCCGCTGAGAACGAACAAGACCGGCGCCGGCGCGCTCGGAAGACGGTTCCGGACGACTGCGATACCCACCCCCGCATGGTGCCTGACGTGGGAAAAGACGGTTCAGCGGGGAGTCGTCTCCCACGTTGCGTGATTACGCTACGGCATCCGAGGTAATTACCAGTGACAAATGAGACACCCGCACGGGAACACTTGCGGGTCGCCAAACGTCTGGAAGAGTGGAAGCACGAACACGGCGGGGCCGGGAACGAACGTTGCCGGCATCAGTGCCGAAGTGGTCGTAGCTGGATCGATGGCACCGGGCCACCGGTGCCGGGACGGAGGGAGACTCCAATGACTTCACCGACGCTCACCCGCCCCGAACTGACCGCTGCCGACCGATGCGACCGGTGTGGAGCTGCAGCCCAGGTTCGAGCCATTCTCAGCACCGGTGGCGAGTTGCTCTTCTGTGGTCACCACGCCCGCGCACACGAGACGAAGCTCAAGGAAATGTCCGCGGACATTCAGCGGTAGCCCACCAGTCCACGACCACCCGGCGGGCGGGCCCCCCCCCCGGGGGGGCG
>NZ_JBSZHF010000001.1:4262669-4297223 GCF_054166285.1 Amycolatopsis sp. TRM77291
CCCCCCCCCCCCCCCGGGGGCGCGCCCCCCCCGCGGGGGCGCGCGCCGCCCGCCCTGTTTTCCGCCCCTGGAACGTCTCGACGTCGAACCCCATGTCCCGAAGGTGCCCTTGAGGACGCTCACCGTCTCAAAGGGCCCCTCCGAGACCTGCGTCTTCCAAAACATACAGACAGCATGTATGTTACTTCCATGACGACCAGCGACCTGCTCGGCGAGGTGCACGAGGCGGACCTCGGCGGCGCCCGTATCCGCTACCGCGACCGCGGTGAAGGCCCTCCCGTGGTCTTCGTCCACGGACTGCTGACCAACGGCCTGCTCTGGCGCAAGGTGGCCCCCGCGGTCGCCGGCGCGGGCTTCCGCTGTCTCACCCCGGACTGGCCGCTCGGCGCGCACGAGATCCCGGTCCCGAACGCCGACCTGAGCCCGCCCGGGGTCGCCGCGCTCATCGCGCGGTTCCTCGAAGTGCTCGACCTGACCGACGTCACCGTGGTCGCGAACGACACCGGCGGCGCGCTCACGCAACTGCTCATGACCACGAACCCGGAACGGGTGGGCCGGGTCGTGCTGACGCCGTCGGACTCCTTCGAACGCTTCCTGCCGCCGCTGTTCGCGGGGCTGAGCACGCTGGCACGGATCCCCGGCGGCGTCGGGCTGATGGTCCAGGCGCTGCGCTGGCGCTGGCTCCTGGAGAAGACGGACTTCCTCTGGCTGACCAAACACCCGGTCCCGGACCACATCCTCGACGCGTACCTGCTGCCCAGCCGCCGGAGCGCGGAGATCCGCGACGATCTGCGCCGGTTCACCGCGAGCGTCGACAACCGGTACACGCTGACCGCCGCCGAGCGGCTGCCCGCGTTCGCCAAGCCCGTTCTGCTGGCCTGGGCACCCGAAGATCGGCACTTCCCGCTGTGGCTGGGCCGCAAGCTCGCCGGGGTCCTGCCGAACGCCGAACTGAAGACGATCGAGGACTCTTACGCCTTCGTGCCGGAGGACCAGCCGGAGCGGCTGAGCGGCATGATGGTGGAATTCCTGCGTGCCCACGCCACGACGTAGCCAGACCGAACGATCGCACTCGACGCAGGCCGCGTTGATCACGGCGGCGCGCACCCTGTTCGCCGAACAGGGTTACGCCGCCGTGCCCGCCGACGAGATCGTCCGGGCGGCCGGCGTCACCCGTGGCGCGCTGTATCACCACTTCGGGGACAAGCAGGGTTTGTTCCGTGCCGTGATCGAGCAGATCGAAACCGAGATCACCGAGGAACTCAAGACCGTCCTGCGCACCACGGACGATCCGTGGGCGGGGGCGCTCGGCGTGCTGAGCCGGTTCCTCGACCTGTGCCTGCGGCCCGAGGTGGTGCGGATCGCGCTCACGGACGCCGTCTCCGTCCTCGGCTGGCAGGAATGGCGGGAGCTGGAGAACCGGTACGGGCTCGGCCTGATCACGGAGATCCTGGAGGCCGCCGCGGCGGACGGGCTGCTGATCGACGCGCCCATCCCGGAGCTGGCGCAGCTGGCGCTGAGCGCGTGCGCGGAGGCGGCGCTGATGATCGCGCACGCCGAAGACCCCGCGGCCGCGAAGGAGAAGTCCCTCGCCGCCCTGGTGGCCCTCCTGTCCGGCCTCGTGAAAGAACGCGTTTAGTCCTCTGGATGCGGTCCTTGCGTGTGCAACTACCGCATCCAGAGGACTGAACGCGAGCTAGACGGTGTCCAGGATCATCTCGAAGGCCGCCTCGGCCGCGCCGAGCAGCTTCACGTCCGCCCCGAGCGCCGAGCTCACGATCTGCGTCCCGCCCACGGCCCGGCTCACCAGGCTCCGCCGCCGCACCTCGGCGGCCACCGACTTCACGACCGAGTCGGGCAGCACGGTGAGCAGGTCGCCCAGCACGACCAGCTGCGGGCCGAGCAGGTTGACCACGTTCACCAGGCCGAGCGTCAGCCATTCCGCGAACTCCGACAGCCGCTCCTCGGCCGCGTGCGGGTCCCGGCCCAGCTCGCGCAGTTCGAACAGGATCGCCCCGCGAGGGGTGTCCTCGGGCAGGTCCAGCGCGCGGCACAGCGCCGCCTCGCCGACCTCGGTCTCCCAGCAGCCGCTGGACCCGCAGTAGCAGGGGCGGCCGCCGGGCCGGATCGCCATGTGCCCGATCTCGCCGACGTAGCCCGCGCCGCCGCGCAGCGACGAACCGTCCGCGATGATCCCTCCACCGACACCGACGTCGGCGGAGACGTACACGGCGTCGGAGGAACCCCGCGCGGCGCCGCGCAGGTGTTCGGCGATGGCGCCGAGTTCGGCGTCGTTGCCGACCAGGATGGGGATGCGCAGCACACCGCCGAGCCGTTCCCCCAGCGCCACGTCGGTCCAGCGCAGGTTGGGCGCCTCGTGGACGTGCCCGTCGGCCCGGCGGACGACGCCGGGAACGGACACCCCGGCGGCGATCGGCTGCACGCCGAGGTCGCCCGCCAGCACGGTGGTCGACTCGATCACGTGCGTGATCACCTCGTCGGCCTCCCGCATCCGGCCGTGCAGGTTCCAGCTGTTGCGCCCGAGGATCTGGCCGCCGAATCCGACCAGCGCGATCGCCACGTGTTCGACCTGGAGGTCGACCGCGAGCACCACCGCCGCGTGCGGCTGCGGCAGGACCAGGAGCGAGGGGCGGCCCGCCCCTCGTCCCGGCCTCGGGACCCGCTCCTCGACGACCCCCGCTTCCGCGAGGCCGTCGACGAGGGTCTTGATGGTGCTGCGGTTGAGCCCCAGCTCGGTGGCGAGGGTCGCCCTGGTGCTCGGGCCGCTGACGTGCAGCAACCGGAGCAAGGTCGTGCGGTTGTGCCTGCGCACCTCGTCTGGTCGTGCAACGGGTGTGCTGGTCACGGGCTTCATCATTCCATGCGGACTCAGCGCGGCGACGCAGCCGCGCGGCGCCGGGACAGCGCGTCGACCGTGGCCGCGAGAAGCAGCACCAAACCGGTGACGATGTTGACCACCGCCGCCGACTGCTTGAGCAGGCCGAGCGCGTTCTCCACGACCGCCAGCACGAGACCACCGATCACCGCGTCGACGACCCGGCCCTTGCCGCCGAACAGCGACGTACCACCGATGACGGCGGCGCCGACCGCGAACAGCAGCGTGTTGAGGCCACCGGCCTGCGGGTCGACCGAACCGACCTTCGACGAGTAGACGATCGCGCCGATCGCCGCCACCGCCGAGCAGATGACGAACACCGAAGCGCGGATCTTCTCGACGTTGATACCGGCGCGGCGGGCCGCCTCGCGGTTGCCGCCGACGGCGTAGATGTGGCGGCCGTACTGGGTGCGGTTGAGCACGTAGGTGCCGAGCACCAGCAGGCCGAGCACGATCGGCACGACGTACGGGACACCGGAGATGACGATGTTCGGGTTCGGCGCGCGGTTCAGCGTCAGCAGATAGGTCGCGATCGCGGCGACCACGGCGATCGCGCCGACCTTGAACAGCACCATCGGCGTCGGCTGGGTGACCAGGCCGCGTTTGAGCCGCGAGAAGTGCTGGCCGAGGGTCACCGCGGCGAACCCGCCGGCGGCGATCACGAAGAGGACCCAGCTGCCCACAGTGGACAGATTGCCGTTGGCGACCTTGAACAGCACGTCCGAGGTGCTGATGCCGAGCGTGCCGCCCTCACCGATGAACTGGAGGATGACCCCTTGCCAGGCGAGGAAGAGCGCCAGTGTCACCACGAACGAGGGCATCCCGATCTTGGAGACGAGGAAGCCGGTGAGGACACCGATCGCGCCACCGACGCTGATCGCGAGCAGCATCTCGATCCACGGGTTGGCCGCGGTCCCCGACAGCACGAGCGCGATGGCGAGCACGGCGAACCCGACGCCCGCCCAGATCCGCAGGACCACCCCGAGCAGCGCGGCGATCGCGAGCACCACGAGGAACGCGATGAACACGCCGTTCCCCATGCCGCCCAACAGGTTTCCGTTGCGCACGTAGTGCATCGCCAGTACCGCGGCGGTGACCCCGGACGCGGTACCCGCGGACAGGTCGATCTCACCGAGCAGCAGCACGAACACGATGCCCATCGCGATGATCGCCTTGCCGGCGCCCTGTGCCATCAGGTTCGCGATGTTGTTCATCGTCAGGAAGGTGTCCGACAGCGAGGCGAACACGATCACCAGCACGAGCAGGCCGAGCAGCGCCGGGAGCGAACCCAGCTGTCCCGCCTTGAGCCGGGAGAAGTAGTCGCCGACGGCCTCGCGCGTCGACATCGATGTCGTGTCGATGCCGAAGTCCGTGATGGCCGCCGACGGGTTGAGCGCGGCGGCCGCCGACTTGCCCCCCTCCGGCGAGGCGGGCTTTGCAGGTGTCTCAGTCATTTCCGGTTCTTTCTCGCCTCGGATCAGAGGACGGCGGCTTCGGGGCGGGCAAGGCCGAGGTCGCCGGAGCGACCGGCGGTGATCAGTTCCACGACCTGGCCGTGGGTGACGTCCTTGGTGTGCACCTCGGCGACGAGACGGCCGAGGTAGAGCACCGCGATACGGTCGGCGACCTCGAAGACGTCGGCCATGTTGTGGCTGATCAGCACGACGCCGAGGCCCTGTTCGGCGAGGCGGCGGACCAGGTCGAGCACCTGGCGGGTCTGCGCGACGCCGAGCGCGGCGGTGGGCTCGTCGAGGAGGACGACCTTCGAGTCCCACAGCACGGACTTGGCGATCGCGACGGTCTGCCGCTGCCCGCCCGAGAGGGCCGAAACGGGCGTACGGACCGATTTCACGGTGCGGACCGACAGCGACGCGAGCGTCTCGCGGGCGGCCTTCTCCATGCTGGCCTCGTCGAGCAGCCATTTGCTGCCGCGTTCCCGGCCGAGGAACATGTTCTGCACGATGTCGAGGTTCTCGGCCAGCGCGAGGTCCTGGTAAACGACCTCGATGCCCAGATCCGCGGCGTCGCGCGGGCCGTGGATGTTCACCTGCTTGCCCTGGAACGTCACCGTTCCCGAGTCGTAGCCGTGGATCCCGGCGATCGACTTGACCAAAGTGGACTTACCGGCACCGTTGTCGCCGACCAGCGCGGTGACCTCGCCGGCGCGCACGTTGAAGTCCACGTCGTGGAGGACGTGGACCGGCCCGAAGCTCTTGTTGAGCTGCTTCAGTTCGAGGATGGGTTCACTCATGGGGGTTCTCGAATTCTCCCGGCTGGGTACCGGGCCGGTGCGCGCTGTCGGGAGAACGCACCGGCCCGGTCGTCTGGATCGAACGGGTCAGGAGATACCGAGCTGCGTGCACGCCGCGGCCAGGTCGCCGCCGCAGATCTCGGCGGCCTTGACGTAGCCCTGCGTCACGACCTCCTTGACACCGTCCTTGGTGGTCATCTTCGGCTCGAGGAGCACGGACTTGACCTCGCGGTTGCCCTTCGGGTCCTTCGCCTTGCCGGTGGCCAGCGCGTCGGCGCCCGCCTTGTCGCCCTTGGCCAGCAGCACGGCGAGCTTCGCCGCGGCTTCGGCTTCTTCCTTGATCGGCTTGAAGACGGTCATGTACTGGTCGCCGCGCAGGATCGCCATGAGGCCGTCCGCGGTGGCGTCCTGGCCGGTGACCGGGACCTTGCCGTTGAGGCCGTTCTTCTTCAGCACGGTGATGACCGCGCCGGCGAGACCGTCGTTCGCGGCGACGACGCCGTCGACCTTGCCCTTGTTGTCGGTCAGGATCTGCTCGAAGGTCTGGCCGCCCTTCTGGTTGTCCCAGTTGTCGATGGCCTGCTCGCGCACGAGCTTCAGGTCGCCGCTGGCGAACTTCGGCTGCAGCACGGACTTCTGGCCGTTGGCGAACAGCGTCGCGTTGTTGTCGGTCGGGGCGCCCTCGATCATGACGACCTCGGCACCCTTCTTGTCCTTCAGCGCGTCGGCGAGACCCTGGCCCTGCAGCTGGCCGACCTTCTCGTTGTCGAACGAGACGTAGTAGTCGGAGCTGCCGCCGAGGTTCAGGCGGTCGTAGTCGATCGTCGGGATGCCCGCGGCCTGCGCCTTGCGGGCGACCGCCGCGCCGACCTCGCCGTTGATGGCGGCGATGATCAGGACCTTGACGTTCTGCGCGATCATGCCGTCGGCCAGCGTGGTGAACTTCTGGACGTCGCCCTGGGCGTTCTGGACGTCGGCGTCGAAGCCCGCGTCCTTGAGCGCCTTGGTCAGGAACGGCTTGTCGAAGGACTCCCAGCGCGCCGAGGTGGCGGTCTCCGGCAGGATGACGCCGACCTTGCCGCCGGCGGCGGCACCGCCCGGGGCGGGGGCGGACTGCGAGGAGTTGCCGCTGCCCGAGTCGGCGGTGTTGGCGCCACAGGCGGAGAGCACCAGGCCGGCGCCCACCGTCGCGGCGAGGAGGGTAAGGGTTCTGCTGCGCATCCTCTGTCCTTCCGGATCTTGCTCGCGGGCGGCGATCCTCGAGGACCGGTCGCACCATCGCGCATATGTTGTGGGCGACAACATATGCCGCCGAACGTGTTTCGCGGAAGACGGCTGAATCGATTAAGCCTCATCAAATGGACACGGTTTGGCAACGTGGCCGTAGCAAGGCGTACGAAGTCTAGGCGCGCTGACGGTGTGACCGCCACCACTCACTCAGCGTGATCGGCGCTGATGATCGCGGTGCGAGGACCAGGGATTCCGGTGAAGATCATCGGCAGGCGAGGGACGACATGCCCGACGAGGAAGCGAGTTCACCCTGAGCGAGAGGTGTGTGGATATAGAGACGTTGAACGTCCCTATATCCACACATGTGGATATAGAGACGTTGAACGTCCCTATATCCACACACCCCGCCCCTTCCGGAACGCTCGCGCCAGAACCGTGTGGATTTTGGGACATCTGACGCCCCAAAATCCACACAGTCCGTGTCTTGGGCCGAGGCGCTCCGAGGTGGGAGGCCCTCCTGAGTCCGTGGACACCTTCTTGAGGGACTTGTTTTGCTTACCCACTGGTGTGGGTCGAGCCTGAGGGATTCGGGGCGATGAACCTCCTGGCTCCTCCACGCTTGGATTCGTTGATGAAGGATTCGGGACAGTGAACGTCCCGAATCCTTCATCAACAACGCTCGCTCCGGTCTGGAACGGGGTCCCGGAGTCCCTCAAGGAGGCCTTCACGGACTAGCGCCCCACCCCCAGCCCGCGTGAAGGCTACGGAGCGATCACCANATGAAGGATTCGGGACAGTGAACGTCCCGAATCCTTCATCAACAACGCTCGCTCCGGTCTGGAACGGGGTCCCGGAGTCCCTCAAGGAGGCCTTCACGGACTAGCGCCCCACCCCCAGCCCGCGTGAAGGCTACGGAGCGATCACCAGGAACGCAGGGTGACGATCCGCTCTTCGAGCTGCTCCACCGACGCCATCGCGGTCGGCGGGCCGCCGCAGACCCGGCGCAGTTCGTTGTGGATCGCGCCGTGCGGCTTCTTCGTCCGGTGGTGGTGCACGCCCACCAGCGCGTTCAGCTCCTTGCGCAGGCTGCCGAGCCGTTCGCTGACCGACTGCGGCCGCGCGACCGGCGCCGCCTCCTCCGCCTTGGGCTTGCGCCGCTTCTCGTCGGAGAGCTGCTCCTCCTGCCGCTTCCGCAGCAGGGCGCGGACCTGGTCCGGTTCGAGCAGCCCCGGCAGGCCGAGGTACTCCTGCTCCTCGTCGGAACCGGAGAACACCGCGGTGCCGAAGGAGTTGCCGTCGTAGATGACCTGGTCGAGTTCGGCGGAGGCGCCCAGCGAGGTGAACGCCTTCTCCTCCTCGCCCGGCTCGTCCTCGGTGCGGTTGGCCTGGGCCAGGAGCTCGTCGTCCCAGCCCTCCTTCTCGCGGTGCGGCTTGCCGAGGACGTGGTCGCGCTGCGCCTCCAGCTCGCTGGCCAGCTCCAGCAGCACCGGCACGCTCGGCAGGAACACCGAAGCGGTCTCGCCGGGCTTCCGCGAACGCACGTACCGGCCGATGGCCTGCGCGAAGAACAGCGGGGTCGACGCGCTCGTGGCGTAGACGCCGACCGCCAGCCGCGGCACGTCGACGCCTTCGGACACCATCCGGACCGCCACGAGCCAGCGGTCGGTCGAATCGGAGAACTCCTTGATCCGCCCGGACGCCTTGGGATCGTCGGAGAGGACGACCGTCGGGGTCTGGCCGGAGATGCGCTCCAGGATCTTGGCGTAGGCGCGCGCGGAGTCCTGGTCGGTGGCGATCACCAGACCGCCCGCGTCCGGGATGCCGTTGGCGCGCAGCTGCGCGAGACGCGTGTCCGCGGCCTGCAGCACCGACGGGATCCATTCGCCCGCCGGGTCGAGCGCCGTGCGCCAGGCGCGCGCGTTCTGCTCGGCCGTCAGCGGCTCGCCGAGCCGCGCGGTGAACTCCTCCCCCGCGCTCGTGCGCCAGGAGGCCTCACCGGAGTAGGCGAGGAAGACGACCGGCCGGACCACGCCGTCGGCGAGCGCGTCGGCGTAGCCGTAGGCGTGGTCGGCCTTGCTGCGCTGGAAACCCGAGCCGTCGGCCTCGTAGGTGACGAACGGGATCGGCGAGTCGTCGCTGCGGAACGGGGTCCCGGTCAACGCCAGGCGGCGGACGGCGGGCGTGAACGCCTCGCGGATCGCGTCGCCCCACGACTTCGCGTCACCGCCGTGGTGGATCTCGTCCAGGATGACCAGGGTCTTGCGGTTCTCGGTGCGCACACGGTGCAGCGTCGGATGCGCGGCGACCTGCGCGTAGGTCACCGCGACCCCTTGGTAGTCACGCGAGGTGACGCCGGTGCCGTTGCGGAAGTTCGAGTCGATCGCGATACCTGCGGCCGCGGCCGAGGCGGCCCACTGGTGCTTCAGGTGCTCGGTCGGCGCGACGATGGTGATCCGCTCGACGGTCCGGTCGCTCAGCAGCTCGGCGGCGATCCGGAGACCGAACACCGTCTTGCCCGCGCCCGGCGTCGCGACGGCCAGGAAGTCCTGCGGTTTCTTCGTGAGGTACTTCGTCAGCGCTCGCCGCTGCCAGGCACGCAGCGGGCGGGCCGTGCTGTCCTTCGCCGCGGGAGGCGCGCCCAGCTCGCCTCGATCGCGTTCAACGGTTTCCGACATGCAGGTTCCCCTCCTCCCTCACCCGAAACGCCTGGTCATCCACCCTGACACAAGCGAAAACCCCCACTTGGGTATCCGGCCGCGACGCCGGCGCCTGAGGTGAGGGCACTCCGGAGAGCCTACCTCGCGGGCCCGTGGAACGCCGGAAGCGCCACCCCCGTTGTCGGGTTACTCACCCGAAAACCCAGGGGTGGCGAGCCGAATGGCGCGGCATGGACCATGCTGGAGACCGTCAAGGGCGCTCGGCGCCGGCGGAGGAGCTGCATGAGCGAGGAGAACGGCCGTCCGGATACGGCCGCCGAGGTCGCGAAGGGCCGCAGGGGTCCGTTGCGCCTGCTCAGCCGCACGCTCAGCAAGGCGTGGGACGGCAACATCTTCTCCGAGGCCGCCGAAGCCGCGTTCTGGCAGACGCTCTCGCTGCCGCCACTGCTGCTGGGGCTTCTCGGCTGTCTCGGCTTCGTCGGCGACTGGTTCGGCCAGGAGGTCGTGACCGCGGTCCACGACCGGATCATCACCTTCAGCAAGACGATCTTCAGCGACAACGCCGTCCACGACATCATCGAGCCGACGGTCAACAGCATCCTGTTCGTCGGCAAGGGCGAGATCGTCTCGGTCGGCTTCCTGATCTCCCTGTGGGCGGGTTCGTCGGCGATGTCGTCGTTCGTCGACGCCATCACGGTGGCGCACGACCAGTACGGCGTCCGCAACGACGTGTGGCAGCGGATCTTCGCGCTGCTGCTGTACCTGGCCGGGCTGGTCATCCTGGTGGTCGGGCTGCCGCTGCTGGCGATCGGGCCGGACCTGCTCCCCCAGTTCTTCCCCACCGACTGGCGCGACACGGTGTCGTACTGGGTCGGCACGCTGTACTACCCGGTCCTCGGGGGGATGATCGTGCTGGCGCTCACCACGCTCTACAAGCTCGCGCTGCCGCGACGACTGCCGTGGCATCGTGGCCTGCCGGGCGCGATGCTCGCCATGATCGTGTTCCTGCTCTCCAGCGTGGGCCTGCGGATCTACCTGAACTGGATCACCAAGACCGGCTACACCTATGGCGCGCTCGCCGCGCCGATCGCGTTCCTGTTGCTGATGTTCTTCATCGGGCTCGCGGTCGTCTTCGGCGCGTACTTCAACAGCGCCATCCAGGAACTGTGGCCCGCCAAGGCGACGAAACGGCAGCGCCGGAAATGGCGGCGGCTGGAAATGGAACGCGCGAACGAACGGATCCGCGCCGAAGAGGGCCGCAAACTGTGGGAACGGACGACGGTCCCGCTCCGCCGCCCCCGCCAGAACGGCGATTCCCCCGATGGTGACCCCGAACACGTGTCGGAACAATCGGTGAACGAGGAAACGCAGAGCGAAGCCGATTCGGTGACAGACCGGCGAAGTTGAGCGGGACCTCATCCCGAAGTCGTACTCGGATTCCACCCGTGGTGTGAATCCACCCCACCCCCTGCCGTGAAAAGCTCGCGATAACCGCCCGTCCCGAGCCATTCCTGGGGGATACCGTCATGTCCACGCTGGCCAGACTGAGCCTGCGCAACCGAAGTCTCATCGGGCTGCTCGCCCTGGTGGTGATCGGCTTCGGCGCCTTCGCCCTGCCACAGCTGAAGCAGCAGCTGTTCCCGTCACTGCAGTTCCCGCAGGCGCAGATCATCACGCCGTACGCGGGCGCGTCGCCGGACGCGGTCGACCGGCAGGTCACCGAGCCGCTCGAAGGCGGGCTGCAGGGGCTGAAGGGGCTCGAAGAGCTGAGCTCGACGTCGTCGGAGGGGCTGTCGCGGATCACCGCGCAGTTCGAGTTCGGCACGGACATCGACGCGGCGGTCGGGCAGATCCAGCGCGTCGTCGACGGGCTGAAGACACGGCTGCCGCAGAACAGCGAGTCGACGGTTTCGGCGGGCTCCACCGACGATCTCCCGGTCGTGCTGCTCGCCGCGGGGACCACCGGTGACCCGCAGGCGCTCGCGCCCGCGCTGACCGGGGAGGTCGCGCCGGAACTGCGGAAGATCGACGGTGTCCGCGAGGTCGAGGTGACCGGCGCGCGGCAGCCGCGGGTGACCATCGCGCTGGACTACGCGAAACTGGCCGCCGCGGGGGTCGACCCGTCGTCGATCGCCACCACGCTGCAGACCGCCGGTGCCGCCGTCCCGGCCGGGACGCTGACCGAAGGCGGCAAGACGCTCACCGTCCAGGTCGGCGGCGGACCGACCACAGTGGACACGATCAAGAACCTTTACCTCACGCCTTCGCAGCCTTCGCGTCCCGGCGCGCAGGCGGGCAAGCCCGTGAAGCTCGGTGACGTCGCGGACGTGCAGGCCGGATTCGCGCCGCCGACGTCGATCACGCGCACCAACGGCAAGCCGAGCCTCGGGCTCTCGATCACCATGGTGGAGAACGGGAACGCGGTCGCGATCTCGGAAGCGGTGCGGGACAAGCTGCCCGAGCTGTCGAAGAAGATCGGCGCCGAGATGAGCGTCGTATTCGACCAGGGCACCCCGGTCAAGGACGCGATCAGCGGCCTGACCACCGAAGGCCTGCTCGGGCTGGCGTTCGCGGTCGTGGTGATCCTCCTGTTCCTGTTGTCGGTGCGCTCCACCCTGGTGACGGCGGTGTCGATCCCGCTTTCGGTGGTCGTGGCGCTGCTGGCGTTGTGGACCGGCGATCTCTCGCTGAACCTGCTCACCCTCGGCGCGCTCACCATCGCCATCGGGCGGGTGGTCGACGACTCGATCGTGGTGCTGGAGAACATCAAACGACATCTGGCGTACGGCGAGGAGAAGGAGCGCGCGGTCCTCGACGGCGTGCGGGAGGTCGCGGGCGCCGTGACGTCGTCCACCCTCACCACGGTGGCGGTGTTCCTGCCGATCGCCTTCGTGGGCGGGTTCGTGGGCGAGCTGTTCTCACCGTTCGCGATCACGGTCACCGTGGCGCTGCTGGCGTCGCTCCTGGTGTCGCTGACGATCGTGCCGGTGCTCGCGTACTGGTTCCTCAAGCGGCCCAAGACCCCGGCGGACGAGCGCGAGGCCGAGCTCACGCGCCAGGCCGCCGAGGACAAGGAACGCCGCGGACTCTTGCAGCGCGGATATGTTCCGGTGATCCGGTTCGCCACGCGGCGGCGCGTCACCGTGGTGCTGCTGGCGCTGATCATCTTCGGCGGCACGGTCGGGCTGGCCTCGCAGCTGAACACGAACTTCCTCGACCAGTCCGGTTCGACGACGCTGAGCCTTTCGCAGAAGCTGCCGCCCGGCACCAGTTCCGAGGCCAAGGAGAAGGCCGCCGGCGCGGTGGAGCAGGCGCTCGCCGCCGAACCCGCCGTCGAGACCTACCAGGTGAGCATCGGCGGGGGCAACTTCTTCGGCGGCGGCGGGACGGCCACCAGCATCCAGGTCACCGTCGCCAAGGACACCGACCTCGACGCGCTGTCGGAGCGCTTGCGGGGCAAACTCGACAAGCCGGAACTCGGCGAGGTCAAGATCGGCGCGGAAGCGGGCGGGTTCAACTCCGACCAGATCTCGATCACCGTCACCGCACCGGACGAAGCCGCGCTGAAGCCCGCCGCCGAACAGGTCCGCCAAGCCCTGTCCGGCGTCCCGGACCTCACCGAGGTGACCAGTGACCTCGCGCAGGGCTCGCCGCGCGTGCAGGTCGAGGTCGACGCCGCGAAGGCCGCCGCGAGCGGGCTTTCGGCGACCACGATCGGCCAGATCGCGAACCAGGCGATCGCCGGCCGCACGGTGACCCAGCTGCCGGTCGACGGCAGGCGCACGGACATCGTGCTGCGCGCGGGAACGGCGCCGGTGTCGGTCGACGCGGTCAAGGCGCTGCCGATCCCGAGCGCGGCAGGCGTGGTGCGGCTGGACTCCGTCGCTACTGTGTCCACAGTGGACGGCCCGGCCGCGGTGCACCGCACCTCGGGCGAGCTGAGCACCACGGTCACCGCCAAGAACACCGGTGCGGATCTGGCCGCCACCACGAAGGCCATCCAGTCCAAGTTGAACGGTCTGACCTTCGCCGGCGGCGCGGCGTACAAGCTCGGCGGTGTCAGCGAGGACCAGCAGGAGGCCTTCGGGAACCTGTTCCTCGCGCTGCTGGCCGCGATCGCGATCGTCTACCTGATCATGGTGGCGACGTTCCGCAGCCTGATCCAGCCGCTGATCCTGCTGGTGTCGATCCCGTTCGCGGCGACCGGCGCGATCGGGCTGCTGCTGGCCACCGGGACCGCGCTGGGCCTGCCCGCGCTGATCGGGATGCTGATGCTCGTCGGCATCGTGGTGACCAACGCGATCGTGCTGATCGACCTGGTCAACCAGTACCGGGCTTCGGGAATGAGCGTCACCGACGCCGTCGTCGAAGGCGGCAGGCGACGGCTGCGGCCGATCCTGATGACCGCGGCGGCGACCATCTTCGCGCTGGTCCCGATGGCGCTCGGGCTGACCGGGCAGGGCGGGTTCATCGGGCAGCCGCTGGCGATCGTGGTCATCGGCGGGCTGGTCAGCTCGACCCTGCTGACGCTGATCCTGGTGCCGACGCTGTACACGATGGTCGAGACGCGGAAAGAGAAGCGTCGCGCGAAGAAGGACGCCCGCCGGTCTCCCGCCCCGGCCACCGAGACGCTGACACCGGAGCCGGCTTCGTAGACCCTGGGGGCAGAAGGCGCGCCGGGGCCGGGTGGGGCCGCCCGGCGCGCCCTTCAGTACTTCGCATTCAGCCGACTAACTGCGGCACACTCGCGGGCGCGAAAGTCGGCAAGGCTCAGTCACTGTCCACAGTGGAGGAATCTCGCCGAGACAAAGCCGTTGCGGCAAGGCGTAACTCGCGTGCTTGAAGCCGTAACTCGCGTGATTGGAGCAGGTACGCCTCCAATCACGCGAGTTACGCGTCTGATCACGCGAGTCACGCCTTACGGAACCGCCACGTCTTGCTGTCGAAGGCCACGCACCACGACGGCGAAAGCATGACGACCCGCAGGGTCCCGTCGGCGGCGACGTCGATGCCCTCGGTCTCGAAGTTCCCGCTGCAGGTGCTCTTCAGCGGCAGCTGCCCCAGCGACGTGACCCGTCCGGTCACGTCCGAACCGGACAGGGCGCCGGAGAGGTCGACCTGCAGCAGCGGCTTCGTGGTCCCGAACAGCGAGCCCTCGGGGTCGTCGGACGCGCACAGCAGCCGGGTCGCGGTGACGAAGTCGCAGCCCTGGATGTCCCGCACCGGCTTGTCGAGCCGGATCGCGGACGCGTACGGCAGGTTCGCCGACGGGTTCGTGTGCGCGACACCGGGCATCGGGTGCACGAGGAGCCGGTCCATCGTGCCCCATTCGCCCGCAACCATCCAGCGCGCGTCGGGGGTCACGGCGGCGAACGAGTTGTTGTTCGCCTCCCACGACTCCAGCGCGTGCGTGTAGTTCGCCCACGTCCCGTTGGGCGACTCGACGCGGAAGAGCTTCGCTCCCCTGTCGTCGCGCTGATACGGCTCGACGTACCAGCCCTGCGCGGAGCCAGGGTCGCCGACGTGGTTCCAGCCCTGGGACGAGAGGTTCACGGGAACGGTCGCGATCCCGGTGTAGCGGTAGATCGTCCCGGACGGCCGTTCGATGGTGGCCAGGCCCTGGCCCTCGTCGAGCGGGCGGGCGTTGTCCGAGCCGACGGTGGTCCAGCCTGTGACGGCTTGGGCGGCGGCGGGTGAGAACACCGCGACCAACGCGGCGATGGCGAGCACGATCCCGGTTCTACGCATGAAGGCTCCGTCCCGGCGGGTTTTCGCTGGCGCGTACTGATTACCAGCGAAGACCGGGACGGACAGCCACCATGTGAAGGATTTTCAGATTTTGTCCGGTTTCGGACACCGGACGGACACTCAGTCGCCCGGCTTGAGGCCGTCGTAGATCTTCTTGCAGTCCGGGCAGACCGGCGAACCGGGCTTCGCCGACTTCGTCACCGGGAAGACCTCACCGCACAGCGCCACCACGTGCGTGCCCATGACCGCGCTTTCGGCGATCTTGTTCTTGCGCACGTAGTGGAACATCTTCGGCGAATCGTCGTCGGTGCCGTCGGTGCCCTCGGGACGGGTATCCGGCTTCGGAAGGGTCTGTGTACTCACCCCTCCATTGTGCCCCAAAACCTCCTGCGCACACCGGCGACCTGGCAGGATCTCGCCCATGTTCCAGAAGGTGCTCGCGACATTCGGCTCGGGCGGGGCGAAGATCGACGCCCGGCTGCTCGACCGCACGATCTCCCCCGGCCGCCCGTTGCGCGGCGAGGTCCTGCTGCTCGGCGGCGAAGTCGAGCAAGAGATCAACGGCCTCTCGGTGAAGCTGCTCGCCAGGGTCACCCTCCCGGACGAACGCCGCCCCGGCGTCGAGGACCTCGAATTCGGCACCCAGCAGCTGGCGGGCAACGAGCGGATCGGGCCGGGACAGCAGGTCCGCCTCCCGTTCGAGGTGGCCCTTCCCTGGGAGACGCCGATCTCCAGCGTCTTCGGCAAACCGCTGACCGGGATGGCCGTCGGCCTGCAGACCTGCCTCGACATCGCGAACTCCGTGACGGACCCGGTCGACGTCGACGCCGCCGCGATCGAGCCGCTGCCGGCCCAGAAACGGATCCTGGACGCCTTCAGCCGGATCGGGTTCGTCTTCCGCGAGGCCGTGCTGGAACGCGGCCGGATCAACGGAGCCGTCCAGCAGCTCCCGTTCTTCCAGGAGATCCGCTTCACCCCTTCGCCGCGGTTCGCCCCCGTGTTCACCTCGGTGGCGGTGACCTTCCTGTCCTCGCCGTCGGAGACACAGGTCGTGCTGGAGGTGACCAAACGGGTCCGGGTGTCCAAGAGCGGCGGGTTCGGCGGACGCGGCCAGGAGTTCCTCGGCCTGTTCAAGGTCGACCACGCGGCACTGGAACGGGTCAAGTGGGAGCCGCAGCTCGAGGGATGGCTGCACGAGGTGGCCAAGGCACGCGGGATCTTCGACTGATGGAGTGGCCCACCGCGATCACCCGGCTCGGTGGCGATCACCAGATCGCCGCCGTCGCGTGGGACGACCTCCAGACCCGCTACGCCGAACCGCATCGCCGTTACCACGATCTCCGGCACGTCACGGCGGTCGCCCACGACAGCGGCGACCTCGCCGTCGCCTTCGGCCTGGGCTCCCGCGAACGTGCACTGGTCGCCGTCGCCGCATGGACGCACGACGTCGTCTACGACGCCCGTCCCGGTGAGGACGAACGGGCGAGCGCCACCTGGACGCGCGACGAACTCACCAACGCCGGCGTCCCCGAGGCGGATGTCCAGCGTGCCGAGGAGCTGGTCCTGAGCACGATCCACCACTCCGCCCCGGACGACGACCTGCTCGCCACGGCGCTGCTCGACGCCGACCTCGCCATCCTCGGTGCCCCACCGGAGCGCTACGAGGAGTACGCGAGCGGTGTCCGGGAGGAGTACTCGATCTACTCCGACGAGGACTGGCGGGCGGGACGCGTGGCCGTGCTGGAGAACCTGCTGGCCAGGCCGCGGCTGTACCGCAGCGACATCGCGCGGGCACGCTGGGAGAGCAAGGCGCGCGCGAACCTCGCGCACGAACTGACCCGATGGCGTGACGCGGACCCACATCACCGATGATGTTCGTTCGTGACTCCGCAACTGTCCCTTCACGAAGAGGTCGCCTCCGCCCTCGCCGCCGGTGACCCCGTCGTCGCGCTGGAGAGCACCATCCTCTCCCACGGTCTCCCGCCCGGCCGCAACCTCGACGTCGCCCGGCGGCTGGAGAAGGTCGTGCGCGACGGCGGCGCCGTCCCCGCGACCATCGCCGTCCTCGACGGTGTCCCTCTGGTCGGCCTCACCGGCGAGCAGCTGGAACGGGTCTGCGCGCCCGGCGCGGAGCTGGACAAGCTCTCCCTGCGCGACATCGGCCCGGCCGTCGGCCTCGGCCGCTCCGGGGCGACGACGGTCGCGAGCACGGCGGCGCTGGCCGCCGCGGCCGGGATCGGCATGTTCGCCACCGGCGGGCTGGGCGGCGTGCACCAGGGCGCGGCTCAGAGCTGGGACGTGTCGGCGGATCTCGGCGTGCTCGCGAAGGTACCGACCACGGTCGTCTGTTCCGGCGTGAAGTCGGTGCTCGACATCGCCGCGACCCTCGAAGTGCTGGAGACCAACTCGGTACCGGTGCTGGGGTACCGCACCGGCGAGTTCCCCGCGTTCTACCTCCGCTCGTCCGGTTTCGAGGTGCCGTGGCGGGTCGACGACGCCGCGCAGGCCGCCTCGGTCATCGCCGCCCACCGGGCGCACGCGGATTCCGGTGTCCTGCTGGCGAATCCGATCCCGGAAGCGTCCGAAATGGACAAGGAGCTGCACGACCGGCTGCTCGCCGAAGGGCTGGAACTCCTCAAGTCGCGCGGCGTGCACGGCAAGGACGTCACGCCGGTGCTGCTGGAGCACTTCCACACCGCCAGCGAAGGCGTGAGCCTGGACGCGAACGAGGCGCTGGTGCTGTCCAACGCGGAACTGGCCACCGCGGTCGCCGTCGCGCTCGTGAAGAGCGCGGCATGAGCGGCAGCAGCGGCATCGTCGTCGTCGGCGACGTCGGTCTCGACGTGGTCGCGCGGCACGAAGGCCCCATCCCGCACGGCGGCGACATCCGCGCGAAGGTCCACTTCACCAGCGGTGGCGCGGGCGCGAACACCGCGCTGTGGCTGCGGGCCGAGGGCGCGGAGACCACACTGGTCGCGCGGATCGGCGACGACTCCGGCGGCCGCATGGTGAAGAGCGAACTGGAGGCGGCGGGCGTCCGCTGCGAGTTCGCGGTGGACCCCGACGAACCGACGTTCTGCGTCGTCGTGCTCGTCGACGGCGCCGGTGAGCGGAGCATGCTCGCCGACCGCGCCGCGAACGCGAGGTTCAGCCCCGAGGACGTCACCGAGGCGGCGCTGCGCGGGGCTAGCCACCTGCACCTCTCGGGGTACGTCCTGCTGTACCCGTCTTCGCGACCGGCGGCGCTCGCGTCGCTGGCGGCGGCGAAGAAGGCCGGGCTGACGACGTCGGTCGATCCGCAGGCGGCGACGCTGATCACCGATCCCGCGGCCTTCCTCGACGACGTGCGCGGGGTCGACCTGCTGATGCCGAACACCAGCGAGCTGGTCGCGCTGACCGGGTCGAGCGATCCCGAAGCGGCGAAGGAACTGCTGGACTACGTCGGCGAGGTCGTGGTCACCGCCGGTCTCGACGGCGCCAGCTGGATCGACGCGAGCGGCACGATCACCTCTGTGCCTGCCCAGCCCGCGGAGTGCGTCGACTCCACCGGAGCCGGCGACGCGTTCGATGCCGGAGTGCTCGCGGCGTGGCTGCGCGGCGAGTCCACCGCGGAGGTGCTTCGGGCCGGAACCCGGCTGGGTGCCCAGGCGGTTTCGAAGGTCGGGCCGCAGCCGTAGTCCCCCTCGTGAGTGGTGAGGACGGTTCTAACCGTCCTCACCACTCACGAGCCTGCTTGCTGTTCCCAGCCGGCGAACAAGCCGGGTCAGCGGTTCCGGTGCTCGGCGATGATCTCCGCGTACCGGTGGCCGCTCGCCTTGACCGNGTGAGGACGGTTCTAACCGTCCTCACCACTCACGAGACCAGAGCCATTCGGTACCGGGGTTCCGCTGGGTGCTGGGCTTGCCGGACCCTGCACCGTCCTGGTGATCATGTCGCGAAAGCCGCTTTCGAGACGTCTGATGTCCCGAAAGTGGCTTTCGCGACATCCGGCTCCAGACCCCTCGGTCAGAACCGTCCACTCACGAGAGGGGCGCGAAACGGGTCAGCCGCCGTCGATGACGCGATGACCGGAGCTTTCGATCCGCGTCGGTTCGGCCTGGTACCGGTTGACCTTCTCGCTCTTGCGCGGCGGCCGGTCGTTGGCGATCAGGACGGCGACCCAGGGCAGCGGGATCGAGATCGCGATCAGGGCCAGCGCCAGCCACCAGGTCTCGTAGAAGATCCCGGCGAGGATGAGGCACGGGATGCGGAACGACATCATGATGATGTACTTCCGCTTCCGTTTGGCCAGCTGGTCTTCGTAGGACGGGGCGGCTTCGGTGATCAGCACCGGAGCGGGTTCCCTCGGTTCGGGACCGTGGGCGGGCGCGTTCACAGCACCACCTCCGGCTTCCATGCTCCCACTCGCCGGGCTCATCCGACACCCGGGTGGGTGAGCCGGTGCAGAGCCGCGACCACGAGCGTCTCGACGCCCGCCGAAAGCGTCGGGTGTGGGATCGGCGCGAAGAGCGGCGAATGGTTCGACGGGATGTCCCGTTCGAAGCGGCCGGCGGTCATCGCGGCGATCACCTTGCCCTCGTCCATGCCGCCGACCAGCCAGAACACCGAGGGGACGCCGGCCGCGCGGCCGAACTCGCTGAAGTCCTCACTGCCGGTGACCAGCGGCGCGGGCATCACGCGGCCCTCGCCGAAGTAGTCGCGGAAAGCGGCGGTGAGCCCCTCCGTGGCCGCGTCGTCGTTCTCGGTGACCGGGAACGCGCCGATCCGCTCGATCTCCGGCGGTTTCGGCGCGCCCGCGGTGGCCGCCTCGCCCTGGACGATCCGCTCGACCGCCGCGACGACCTTCTCCCGCACGGCCTGGTCGAACGACCGGATGTTGACCTCGAGGACGGCGTGGTCGGCGATGATGTTGTGCGCCGTGCCGACGTGCAGCGATCCGACGGTCACCACCGCCGACTCGGTCGCCGAGATCTCCCGCGACACGATGGTCTGGAGCTTGAGCACCACGGACGCGGCGAGCACCGCCGGATCCACCGTGGTCTCGGGACGCGAGCCGTGCCCGCCGCGGCCGTGCAGGGTGATGCGGAGCGCGTCGGTGGCCGCCATGATCACGCCCGGCCTGGTCAGCACCCACCCCGCCGGACCGGGTACGACGTGCTGGCCGAGCACGACGTCGGGTTTGCCGGCGGGCCCGAAGACGCCGTCGCGGACCATGCCGGCGGCGCCGTCCCCCGCCTCCTCCCCCGGCTGGAACACGACCATCAGCGTGCCGGACCAGTGCTCGCGCCCGGACGCGAGCAGCGACGCGGCGCCGGAGAGCCAGGTGGCGTGCATGTCGTGGCCGCAAGCGTGCATCACCGGGACTTCGCGGCCCTCGGCGTCGACCCCGCGCGCGGTGCTCGCGTACGGCAGCCCGGTCTTCTCCTCGACCGGCAGCGCGTCGATGTCGGCGCGCAGCATCACCTTCGGGCCCGGCCCGTTGCGCAGCACACCCAGGACGCCGGTGCGCCCGATACCGGTGTGCACCTCGTAGCCGTCGGCCTCCAGGCGCTTCGCCAGCTCGGCGGCGGTACGGGTTTCGGCGAACGACAGCTCCGGATGCCGGTGGAGGTCGGTGTACAGGTCTTCCAATCCGGGCAGCGCCGCCTGCAGCGGTGCCAGGACACTCTCGAGGCTCACGACGCAATCCTGGCAGTATTACCCACCGTGAGCACACGAGCGGCCCTCCCCGACCTGTCCGACGACGTCTGCGCGAGGCTGCGGGACGCCTTCCGCCGGACGGGGTACGACGCCGACGGCGTGGTCGGCGCCCTCGGTTCCGCGCACGGCGCCCTCGGCCGCGGCGAACCGGAACTCGCCCACCGCGCGACCCGCGACGCGGGTGAACTCGGCACGCTGATCCGGCTCTTCCTGCTGGGATCCACCGAACCGGAGAAGGACGTCGAGGCCGCTTTCGCGCCGCTGTCCCTCGATGACGCGGTCGCCGCGACGCTGCTCGTGCCGGCCGCCGACGGCTACCGGGCCGGTCTCGACGTCCGCCCGCACGGCGACGACGAAGGCTCGTGGTGGGTCGTCTCCGACCTCGACGCCGACGTCCTGGGCACGACCGTGCCCGAAGACCACGTGCTCGGCGTCGGGCACGCCTCGCTCAGCCTGATCCGGGCCACCAGCCGCCGCGAGGTCGGCAGCCTGCTCGACGTCGGCACCGGCAACGGCGTCCAGGCGCTGCACGCCACGCGGCACGCGAAGAAGGTCACCGCGACCGACGTCTCGGCCCGCGCACTCGCGCTGGCCGCGGCGACGTTCCGGCTCAACGAACTGGACGTCGAGCTCGTCCGGGGCGAATGGTTCGCGCCGGTCGCGCGGCGCCGGTTCGACCAGATCGTGTGCAATCCGCCGTTCGTGGTCGGCCCGCCGCGGGTCGACTACACCTACCGCGACTCCGGTCTCGCGGGTGACGACGCCAGCGCGCTCGTGGTGCGGCAGCTGCCCGGGTTCCTCAACGACGGCGGCACCGGCCAGCTCCTGGCGTCCTGGCTGCACGTGAAGGGCGAGGACTGGGGCGATCGGGTGACCCGCTGGCTGCCCGCCGAGACCGACGCGTGGTTCGTCCAGCGGGACATCGCGGACCCGGGGCTGTATGTCGGCACGTGGCTGCGCGACGCCGGCATCGATCCCCGGTCCCCCGAAGGCCGCGCGAAATCCGGAGCGTGGCTCGACTGGTTCGACGAAAACGACGTCCAGGGCATCGGGTTCGGCTTCGTCACGCTCCGGCGGGCGGACGGCGCGACCCCGGCGATCGTGTGCGAAGACCTGCGCCAGGCCTACGACGACCCGCTGGGCGCCGAGGCCGCGAACTGGCTGGACCGGGTGGAATGGCTTCGCACCAACGGTGATTCGCTCCTCGATGTCCGTTTCCGGGTGCCGGAAACCGTGCTTCTGGAGAGCGTCGCCGAGCCGGGCGAAGAGGGCTGGGCCACCACCGTCCAGCGGCTGCACCGCACGGACGGTCCCGGGTGGTCGCACGAAGTGGACGAACTCGCGACACGGCTGCTCGCGGGCTGCCAGGGCGCGCTTCCCCTGGAGGACCTGATCGTGCTCCTGGCGGCCGCTCAGGGGCTCGAACCGGAGGAACTGGCCGAAGCCGCGCTCCCCGTCGTCCGGGAGCTGGTCCGGCACGGCATGCTCCTCCCCGCCGTCTGATGCGGGCGGTGGTGGCGAGGGTCACGGAAGCGAGCGTGACCGTCGGCGACGAGGTGACCGGTGCCATCGACGAGCCGGGTTTGCTGGTGCTGCTGGGAATCCACCTCGACGACGATGCGTCGAAGGTGCCGGCGATGGCCCGCAAACTGCACGAAGCTCGCATACTTCGCGACGAGGAGTCCTGCGCCACCACCGGCGCTCCCCTGCTCGTCGTAAGCCAGTTCACTCTGTACGGCGACACCCGCAAAGGCCGCCGTCCGTCCTGGACTGCGGCCGCCCGGCCGGAGGTCGCCGAACCCCTCGTGACGGCAGTCGTCGACGCGTTGCGCGAACGCGGCGCGCGGGTCGAAACCGGCCGCTTCGGGGCCATGATGGCGGTCCGGAGCGTGAACGACGGCCCGTTCACCCTCCTCATAGAGGTCTAGACCACGTTTCCTTCTCCCCGGCACGGGCATTCTCAGGAAAAGCTCAGGGTTGCTGGAGCAACGCCCCAGGTCAGCCGCCCGTCTCCTCTGTAGCGGCCGGGAACGTTTTCGGACCTCCCGGCGTTGAGCCAAGTGTCCAGCCAAGCTGGGCCGACGAGGAGTAGCGGGTTTTCCACAGGGCCTGTTACACCGAGACGGACCCGGCGGACGACCGCAGCACGTTCAGCCCGTGACCGGGGAGGCAGAATGTCAGTCCAGACTCTCGAACGCGAAGCGCGCGGGATTCGCGAGCGCCGTATCCCGGCGCAATCCACCCAGGAGCCGGTGAGCACGGGGGCGCTCACCGACGCCGACCTCGACGCCCAGAGCCCGGCCGCGGACCTCGTTCGCGTGTACCTCAACGGAATCGGCAAGACGGCGCTGCTGTCCGCCGCCGACGAGGTCGAGCTGGCCAAGCGCATCGAAGCGGGCGTGTTCGCCCAGCACATGCTCGACACGGCCGAGGGCCTCACGCCGAAGCGGCGTTCGGAGATGTCCGCCCTCGTGCGTGACGGCCACATCGCGAAGAACCACCTGCTGGAGGCCAACCTCCGCCTCGTGGTCTCGCTCGCGAAGCGCTACACCGGCCGGGGGATGCCGCTGCTCGACCTGATCCAGGAGGGGAACCTGGGTCTGATCCGCGCGGTGGAGAAGTTCGACTACTCCAAGGGGTTCAAGTTCTCGACCTACGCGACCTGGTGGATCCGCCAGGCCATCACCAGGGGGATGGCCGACCAGGGACGCACCATCCGGCTGCCGGTCCACCTGGTGGAACAGGTGAACAAGCTGGCCCGCATCAAGCGCGACCTGCACCAGCAGCTCGGCCGGGACGCCACCCACGAGGAGCTGGCCGCCGAATCGGGGATCCCGGCGCACAAGATCTCCGACCTGCTCGACCACTCGCGTGACCCGGTGAGCCTCGACATGCCGGTCGGCACCGAGGAGGACGCCCCGCTCGGTGACTTCATCGAGGACTCCGAGGCGACCGACGCCGAGAGCGCCGTGATCTCCGGTCTGCTCCAGGACGACCTGCGCCGCGTGCTCGCGACGCTGGACGACCGCGAGTCCCAGGTGATCCGCCTGCGCTACGGCCTCGACGACGGCCAGCCGCGCACGCTCGACCAGATCGGCAAGCACTTCGGGCTTTCCCGTGAGCGCGTTCGGCAGATCGAGCGAGAGGTCATGTCGAAGCTGCGTCAGGGTGAGCGGGCGGATCGCCTGCGCGCCTACGCTTCGTAATGGTCATTGAGCCGTTTCGGCTCGGAAAAGCAACACCCGTTCGGCAGCGTTGACTTATGACCTGCGTCACGAGACCGTCGAGCAGGTAATAAGTCTTCGCGGTCGGGTGTTCGCACCCGGATCGCTTTCCCCGGGAGGTCGGGTCCGTCGGGGTGGGCCCGGCCTCCCGAACTCTTTGTCCGGCGCGACGACAATTTGCAGCGCGGGAATTGCGTTCCCCTTGCCTTCGCGCCGGACGTGCCGCCGGTCACTCGGGACCCGCCGAGTACCGTGGGCGAGTTCCCGATGCCGGCAAAGGAGCCCGCGCAGTGGCGCCCACCACGTTCCAGTACACCGAAGTCCTTCCCCTCGCCAAGGACACCCGCACCGAGTACCGGCTGATCGGCACCGAAGGTGTCGAGGTCGTCGAAGCCGCGGGCCGGAAGTTCCTCAAGGTCGAGCCCGAGGCGCTGACCAGGCTCGCCAAGACCGCGATCACCGACATCCAGCACCTGTTGCGCACGTCACACCTCGCGCAGCTGCGCGCGATCGTCGACGACCCCGAGGCCAGCGGCAACGACCGTTTCGTCGCGATGGACCTGCTGCGCAACGCGGCGATCTCCGCCGGCGGCGTCCTCCCGATGTGCCAGGACACCGGCACCGCGATCGTGATCGGCAAACGCGGCGAGGGCGTGCTCACCGGCGCCGACGACGAGCGCGCGCTGTCCCGCGGTATTTTCGACGCCTATCAGGAGTTGAATCTGCGCTATTCGCAGATGGCGCCGGTGAATTTCTGGGATGAGCGCAATACGGGCACCAACTTGCCGGCGCAGATCGAGCTCTATCACAAAGATGGCCAGGGCGACCCAAGCTATGAATTCCTGTTCATGGCCAAGGGCGGCGGCAGCGCGAACAAGACGTTCCTCTATCAGGAAACGAAAGCCGTCCTGAACCCGAAGCGGCTCGCGAAGTTCCTCGACGAGAAGCTGCGCAGCCTCGGCACCGCGGCCTGCCCGCCGTACCACCTCGCGATCGTCGTCGGCGGCACGTCTGCGGAGTTCAACCTGAAGGTCGCGAAGCTCGCTTCCGCGCGTTACCTCGACGACCTGCCCACCGAGGGCTCCGAGCTGGGCCACGGTTTCCGCGACGTCGACCTCGAACAGCAGGTGCTGGAGATGACGCGCCAGTTCGGCATCGGCGCGCAGTTCGGCGGCAAGTACTTCTGCCACGACGTCCGGGTGATCCGCCTGCCGCGCCACGGCGCGTCCTGCCCGGTCGGTGTCGCCGTCTCGTGCTCGGCCGACCGCCAGGCGAAGGCGAAGATCACCGCCGACGGAGTCTTCCTGGAGCAGTTGGAACGCGACCCGGCGCAGTTCCTGCCGGACGTCACCGAGGACGACCTGTCCGACGAGGTGGTGACCGTCGACCTCAACCGGCCGATGGCCGAGATCCGCGCGCAGCTCTCGCAGCTGCCGGTGAAGACCCGCCTGTCGCTGACCGGTCCGCTCGTCGTCGCCCGCGACATCGCGCACGCGAAGATCGCCGAGCGGCTCGACGCGGGTGAAGAGATGCCTCAATACCTTCGCGACCACCCCGTGTACTACGCGGGCCCGGCGAAGACGCCCGAGGGTTACGCGTCGGGCTCCTTCGGGCCAACCACCGCGGGCCGCATGGACTCCTACGTCGAGCAGTTCCAGGCCGCGGGCGGTTCGCTGGTGATGCTGGCGAAGGGCAACCGGTCCAAGAAGGTGACCGCCGCGTGCAACGAGCACGGCGGGTTCTACCTCGGCTCGATCGGCGGCCCGGCCGCGCGGCTCGCGCAGGACTGCATCAAGAAGGTCGACGTCCTCGAGTACGCCGAGCTGGGGATGGAAGCGGTCTGGAAGATCGAGGTCGAGGACTTCCCCGCGTTCATCGTCATCGACGACAAGGGCAACGACTTCTTCGAAGCCACCTCGGAACCGGTGCTGCAGATCAGCTTCCGCTGAGACGTCCGTGAAGGCCTCCCTCACTACCTTCAGGGTAGGCAAGGAGGCCTTCACGGCGTTCCGGTCGGTTATCGCATCTGCTTCAGGACCACGGTCCGCTCCCCCAGCGGCGCCGACAGCGTCACCGAGAGCACCGGATGCCGGATGTCCATCGTGCACATCTGGCCGGTCTGGCCCTTCAGTTCGGTCAGGTTGACGGTCACCCTGGTCCCGTCCTGCTGCGCGGCCTCCGCCGTCGCGTGCCCGCAGCCGCCTTCCTGACCGCGGATGTTCAGGATGGTCCCGCCGTTGCTGGTGTACACCTCGCGCGGATAGTCCGCGGGCAGCGCCGACGCGTCGAGCTGCTTGTCCGGGAGCTTGGTGCTGCCTTCCGGCACCTCCTGGCGAGGCGCGCCCGGCACACCCGGCTGGCTTCCCGGCTTGCTGCTCGGCGCGGGGGCCGGCGAGGAGGACGGCGGCGCGGACGACGACGGTGGCACGGTACTCAGGGTGCCGCTCCCGGGTCCGGCCGCGGGTTCCGCTGCCTGGTTCTGCGCCCCGCAAGCGGATACCGCAACGACGATCAGGCCAAGGCCGATGACATTCGTTAAGTACCTCATGTGACTGGGACGGAACGAGACCGTCGTGGGGTTGCACATGATCTCAACCCGCTTCCATGACGACGGTCCGCGGCCCGAGCGGCTCGGCGAGTTTCACCGGCAGGACGGCGTAGCGGATGACCTGCGGGCACATCTGCCCCGGATCGCCGTGGTCGATCTTCACCTTGACCACGACCCGCTGCGCGTTCTCCTCGGCGAGGTCCGCCTTCGCCTCGTCGCAGCCGCTCAGTTCGAGGTGCACGTTCAGGCCGCCGTTCTCCGCGCTGGCCTGGGCGGGCACCTTGGCGTCGACCTGGGACGGCGGCAGCATCTTGTCCGACGGCGGCGGGCCGACGGTCGGCCGGGACATCGGTGGTTTCGCTCCCGGCGGGCTCGCCGGGACCGAGGTGGGCAGATCCGAGGGTGTGGTGACGACCGGAGGGGTACTCGTGTTCGCCGGTGCTCCGGGGCCGCCCGCGCCGCAGGCCGCCGTCGCGGCGAGCACGAGCCCCGCGCCCAGCGTCTTCGCTGCGTTCATCATGGTTTCAGGACGGGATGGACCTCACCGAAGGTTGCATCAACGATGGGCCGCGCGGCCGCGGACCAGTCCGAGGATCACCACCCCGGCGAGGGTGACGGCCAGCAGCAGCACCGTGCTCGCCGACGCCAAGAACACCTGCCCCCGGTCCGTGAGCGCGAAAATGCTCGCGGGCAGCGTGCGCCAATCCGGTGGGTACAACATCATCGTGGCGCCCAGTTCGCCCATCGACATCGCCAGCGCGAGACTCGCCGACGCCGAGATCGACGGAAGCAGGACTGGCAGCCGCACCCGCAGCAGCACCCGGACCGGCGAAGCGCCGAGACTCGCCGCCGCCTGCGCCAGCAGCGGGTCCATCCGCGCGATCGCGGCGGAAACCGTGCTGTAGGAGAACGGCAGCAGGATCATCACGTGACCCAGCAGCACGATCCAGCGCGTGCCGTTGAAGGCGAGCGGCGGACGGCTGAACGCGACCAGCAGCGCGAGCCCCAGCACCACCGACGGCACGGCGATCGGCAGGTGGAACAGGGTGTCGACGGCTTTCCGCAGCTTGGACGGCGCGGACTGGGCGGCGAGCGCGGCCCACGTCCCCAGCAGCACCGACACCAGCGACGCGATGACCCCGGTCTGGATGCTCACCGAAAGACTCGCGAACGTCTCCCCGGACAGCGCCTGCGCGAAATGCGAGCCGGTGAGCGCGCCCGGCAGCAGTCCCGTCCAGTTCCCGGCGACCGACGCCAGCACGATCATCAGCAGCGGCGCCAGCACGATCGCGGAGAACAGCACCGCGAACACCGCCCACAGCAGGACGCGGCTACGCCTGGTCCACAGCAGCACGACGGCCTCCCTTCGTCAGTCGCCGGTAGGTTCCGTACAGGGCGAGGGAGAACACGACGTTGACCACCGCGATGACACACGCCTGCGGGAAGTCGAAGGTGACGATTCCCTTGCCGTAGACCAGCATCGGCAGCGTCGTGACGTCCTTGGCGCCGAGGAACAGCACGATGCCGAACTCGTTCATCGCCAGCAGCATGGTCAGACAGGCACCGGAAGCCAGTGACGGCAAGGCTTCCGGGAGGATCACCTGGCGCAGCACGCGGCCGGGTTTCGCGCCGAGACTGGCCGCGACCTCCATCTGCGCCGACGAGACCTGGCCGAACGCGGCGAGCGCCGGCCGCATCACGAACGGCGTGTAGAAGGTGATCTCCGCCAGCAGGATCCCGAACGGCGAGTACAGGAACCCGCCCGCGCCCAGGATCCCGGCGCTGCCGTAGATGAAGGTGAACGCGAGCGCGATGAGGAACGACGGGAACGCGAGCACGGTGTCCACCAGCCGCGAAAGCGTCCGCGCGCCGGGGAACGGCACGAACGCGATCACCAGCGCGAGGAACGTCCCCAGCACCACGCATCCCGCGGTGGCGCCGAGCGCGAGCGCGATGGTCTTCCAGGCGGCGTCCCGGAATTCCGCCGAGCCCAGGACGTCGAGCCACACCGAAAAGCCGAACTCGCCGGTCTTCGATTCCAGGGACTGGAGGACGACCAGCACGAGCGGGTAGCCGAAGAAACCGAGCAGGGCGAGCACCGGCGGCAGCAGGAACCAGCCGCGTCCGGGCTGTTTCTCCCGCCGCCGCGCCGGTGCCGCCGCCGTGGTGGCGAGCGCGAGGCCGGTCATCCGACGCCCACCAGCGGGCAACCGTCCGGAATGGACACTCCGACCCGCCCGCCCACCCTCGGGAGACCTTCGATGTCCGGTACTTCGGCCCGGACCTCGTCCCCGTTGTGCGCGAGTTCGAGGTCGAGCCGGAAGCCCGTGCCCCGCCACTGGACCCCACGCAGGACCGCGGGCAGCGCGCCGGGGGCGTCCGCCTCGGTGATCCCGACCCGGTGCGGCCGGACGCCGAGCGCGACGGGCTGCCCCGCCCGGAAGGTCCCGGACGGATCGGCCGCCAGCTCGCGGTCACCGAGCCGGACGCGGGTGCCGTCGGCCTGGATCAGTTCGACCGGGATGAGGTTGGACGCGCCGAGGAAGCTCGCGGTGAACTCGGTCGAGGGACGCTGGTACAGCTCGCGGCTCGGGCCGAGTTCGACCAGCTTCGAGTCGCGCATGACGGCGATCCGGTCGGCCAGCGCCAGTGCCTCGCCCTGGTCGTGGGTGACGTAGATCAGCGTGGTGTCGGGAAGTTCGGCCCGCAGCCGCAAGAGTTCCGCGACCATGTCCTCGCGCAGGGCGGCGTCCAAAGCGGACAGTGGTTCGTCGAGCAGCAGCACCCGCGGCCGGATCGCCAGTGCCCGCGCGAGCGCGACGCGCTGTTGCTGCCCGCCCGAAAGCTCACGCGGATAGCGACGGGCGTACTCGCCCATCCCGACCAGCTCCAGCGCTTCGGTGACCCGGCTCGCCGTCTCGGCCCGAGGCGTTTTCCTTGCCTTGAGGCCGAAAGCGACGTTCGCCTCGACGCGCATGTGCGGGAACAGCGCGTAACTCTGCACGACCACGCCGAGGCCGCGCCGGTGCGGCGGTAGCTCGGTGACGTCCTCGCCGTCGAGCAGGACCCGGCCGGTACTCGGCACGACGAAACCCGCGAGCGCCTTCAAGGCCGTGGACTTGCCGGAGCCGGACGGCCCGAGCATCGCCAGCGTCTCCCCTCTCGCCACGGTGAGATCCAGTGGCGAGAGGGCGGTCGTCTGGCCGAAGCGGACGGAGACCCCGCGGAATTCGACCGCCGGGGTCATCGGCCCACGGCCTTCTTGTACGCGGCGAGGTCGGCGTCGAGCTTCGCGAGGACGGCGTTCCAGTCGGGCTGCCAGATCTCGACGCCGTCGAGGGCGGCCTTCACCTTGTCCGCCCGCGGGCCGGACGGCGTGACGTCGGTCCGCGACGGGGCACCGAAGGCGTCGACGACCTTGCCCTGCACCTCGGGCGAGAGCAGGAAGTCCAGGAACTTCTTGGCGTTCTCGGCGTGCGGCGCGTTGTTCACCAGGCCCGCGTAGTACGGAAGCGCGAAGGTGGAGCGCTTGCCCTGCGCGTCGGCCGGGAAGAAGACCTCGAAACCGCCGCTCTTCTCGATCGCGGCCAAGTTCATCTGGACATCGCCGTTGGCCACCAGGATCTCGGCCTTGGCCACCTTCGGCTGCAGCTTGCCGGTGGAGGACGACGGGCCGACGTTGTTGGCTTCGAGCTTCGCGAGGTAGTCGAGTGCGCCCTGTTCGCCGAGGACGTGCTGGAGCTGCAGCAGGACCGCGGTGCCGTCGCCCGCCTCGCCAGGGGTCGAGTACTGGAGCTTGCCCTTGAGCGACGGGGACAGGAGGTCGTCCCAGGTCTTGGGCGAGACCTGCGGGTTGCGGATGAAGCTGAGGTAGTTGTTCATGATCGCGAAGTAGCGACCCTGGCCGTCCTTCTGCCCGGCGGCGACCTGGTCGATCCCGGCGGGCGCCGTGGCGGCGAGCAGGCCCTGCGACGCGGCCCGCTGGATGAACGGCGGGAGCGTGACCAGGATGTCGGCCTGGGTGTTGGCCTTCTCCTTCTCCACCCGGGAGGCGACCTCACCCGATCCGGCGGTGACGGCCTGGACGGTGATCCCGGTCTTGGCCTTGAACTCCTCGAAGCGCTGGGCGTACCAGTCTTCGAGACCGTCCACTGTGTACAGCGTGACGGTCTGGTCGCCCGCCGCTCCGCCTGCGGTTCCGCCGCAGGCGGCCAGGGTCAGGGCGAGCAGCCCGGCGAGGGCGGTGGCCGCGAGTTTCTTCATGTCGTCAAAGCTCCTTGGGGGACAGCAGGGCGGGGAGGTCGCGGACGGATTCGAGGACGTGGGTGGCGCCGGCGGCTTCGAACTCCGGCTTCTTTGCCGATCCGGTGAGCACGCCGGCGACGATCGAGGCGCCGGACCGCAGCCCGGTCTGGACATCCGAAGCGGTGTCACCGGCGACGGCGACGCGGCGGACGTCGGTGACTTCGAGCCGCAGCGCGGCGGCGAGGACGAGGTCGGGGAACGGGCGGCCGCGCACCCCGTCGCCCGGTGCCAGTACGGCGTCGGCGAGGCCGTGCCAGCCCAGCGCGTCCAGGATCGCGTTCTGCGTGGCCGGGGCGAAGCCGGTGGTGAGCGCGACCTTCACGCCTTGGGCGCGCAGTTCCTGGATCGTCTGCTCGGCGCCGGGGATCGGCTCGCAGTGGCCGTCGGCGACGAGTTTCTCGTAGGCTTCCTGGAAGGCGGTGTTCGCGCGCTGGGCGCGTTCCTCGTCTCCGCCGAGCAGGGCGCGGAAGACGACGATCTTGGACTGCCCCATCGTTTCGACGACGTAGTCGAGCATTCCGGGGAAGCGGCTGTCCTCTTCGGACACTCCGGCGGCGGCGATCGCCGCGGTGAAGGCACGGATCACCAGGCCGTCGTCGGCGACGGTGGTGCCTGCCATGTCCAGGACGACGAGTTCGGTGTTCACCAGGAGAGCTCCTCTGCGGTGTCTTCGGCGATGGCGGGGGAACAGGTCATCCCCCGGCCACCCGGTCCGGTGACGAGCCACGCGTTGTCCGCGACGCGGGCGCGGTGCACGATCCGGGTGGGGTCGGTGGTCTGGGCGTAGACCCCGGCCCAGCGGCGGGCGATCCGCGGGAGCGGCCGTCCGAGCAGCGCGCCGGCGACCTCGGCCAGATGGTCGTACGGGTCTTCGGTGGTGTCGAACGAGAACGGCTCGTCGTATTCGTGGGTGTCGCCGATGGTCAGCGAGCCGTCGAGACGCTGGACCATGAGCAGCTGCATCTTGTGGGCCGCGGCGATCTCACCCTGCGGCTGCCCGGCGTTGAGGCCGTCGAGCGCGTCGCCGCGGTACGCCGGGTAGTAGCGGAAGCTGTCGGCGTCGGCGACGGTGGTGGTGAGGGTCTCCCCGAGCGGCTCGGTCTGCGCCATCTGCAGCCGCACGCGGCGGATCGGGGTCGCCCCGGCGAGCTCCTTGACCAGGCCACCGGTCCAGGCGCCGGTGCACAGCACCACGACGTCGCCTTCGTGGGTCTCACCCGTGTCGTCGACTACGCCGCGATCGGTCAGGTCGCGGATCTCGCGACCGGGCACCCAGGTGTAGCGGCCGGATTCCGCCAGCTCGGCGCGCAGGGCGGGCTGGGCGACGCGCGGTTCGACGGCGGCGTCGCGGTCGCACCAGAGCGCGCCGAGGAAGTCGCCGCGCAGGGCCGGGTTCAGCTCGCGGGCCTCGGCGGCGTCGAGCAGCTTGAAGCCGCGGTCCTCCGTGCTCACGGCCGCGGCCTCGGCGACGGCGAGTTCGGCGTCCGTGCGGACGACGGTGAGTGAGCCGTTCGGCCGGAAGCCGATGCCTTCGACGCGTTCGCCGATGCGCTCCCACAGCACTCGCGCCCGGGCGGCCGTCTCCAGTTCGGGGCCACTGGCACGGCCACCGACCCAGACCAGGCCGAAGTTGCGCACCGACGCGCCCCTGGCCTCGGGTTCACGTTCGATCTGGACGACGTCGTGGCCGCGTTCGACGGCCTGCCAGGCGTGCTGAGTGCCGAGCACTCCGCCGCCGATGATGAGGATTCGCACACCGCAGACGCTCGCCTGCGCGCACCAACGCTCCGTGACCCCCGCCCTAACCGCAGGTGAAGTGCCACCTAAATGTGGACCAGACCTGTTATCTTCGCGTTACATTACGACGCGTTTCGTCCTCTCGATGCGGTCGTTGAAAGTACAAATACCGCGTTCAGAGGACTGAATGCGGGCGACGGCTACTCCACTCGGCCCAGTCGGGTCTCGAAGGAGAGCCGGTCACCGCGGAACAGCGAGCGGACGCGCTCGAACGGGACACCGTCGGGTCCCCACGACGTCCGGTGCATCAGCAGCATCGGCAGCGCGGGGTTCGTCCCGATCAGCAAGGCCTCCCGTGGCGTGGCGAGCACGGTCTCGACCCGCTCCTCGGCGCCGTCGAAGACGACCCCGAGCCGTTCCCGCAAACAGGCGTAGAGCGACTGTGTGGGATCGAACACATCCATCAGTGTCGGGAATCGCGCGGCGGTGAGATAGGTCGATTCGAGCCCGACCCGCTCGTCGTCGGCGAGCAGCACCCGTTCGATGTGGATGACGTCGTCATCGGGATCGATTTCCAGTTCCGAAGCCAGCGACGGACCCGCTTCCCGGCGTTCCAAAGAGATCAGATTCCGGCCCGGCTGAATGCCCTGCCTCCTGAGTCCTTCGGTGTAACTCACCAAAGCGAGCGGCTGGACGAGCTTGGGGCCCGCGACGTACGTGCCGCTCCCCTGCCGCCTGCTCAGCCGCCCTTCGAGCACGAGTTCACCGACGGCCTGGCGCACCGTCGCGCGGGAAACCTCGAATCGTTCGGACAGTTCCCTTTCGGTGGGAAGTACCGCTCCTTGCCCTAATTCGGAGATCACCTCGAGCAGATCGACTTTGACCGCGTAATAGCGGGGAATGCGGCCGTGTTCGGGAATTCCGTCCCGGACCGGCCCGTCGGCGGGTGGATGTAGTCTTGGCGAACGCGCTTTCACGATCCAGATCCTAGGCCCGTTTCCCCATGCCTGTACTGACCCGAACGAAGTGTTCATGCCACGCTCACACTCGTGGCCGAAAGGGCACCTCCGGCGGCCGTTCAGCCTTCCGGCGGTTCCGGTGCCCGCCCGTCCAGGAGTAACGGCGTTGGGCGCTCCGGTCTACGCCATTCGTCGGCGGCCGGGGGCGGGCGTCCGTTAATCACCATCATCGGCTGAAAGATCCGAAGAAAGTTGGTTGTCCCGGAGTATGCCCACCTGCTGTAGTCAGTTGGCCGCAGTCAGTCTCCCTGCCTCCACTGTGGACAGCCGGAAGGAATGAACCCTTGGACATCAAGCGTCGGTTCAGCCTGCTCAAAAAGTCCCTGATCGCCGTCGCGGCGGCCGGAACCCTGGCGGGTCTCGCCACGGCTCCGCAAGCCGTCGCCGCGGAGCCGCCGTCCACCGACGTGGTCGGTGGCACGCGCGCCGCACAGGGCGAATTTCCTTGGATGGTAAGGCTTTCCATGGGCTGCGGTGGTGCGCTCTACACCCCGCAGATCGTGCTGACGGCCGCGCACTGCGTGTCGCGGACCGGGGCCAACACGGGCATCACCGCCACCCTCGGCGTGGTGGACCTGCAGAGCACCGCGGCCAAGAAGGTCAAGTCGACCTACGTGTACAGGTCGCCGACCTACCCCACCTCCACCGGCGGTGACTGGGCCCTGATCAAGCTCGCCAGCCCGGTCAGCGGCATCCCGACGCTGCCGATCGCCACCACGACGGCCAACAACAGCGGCACGTTCACCGTCGCCGGCTGGGGCGCCGCGACCGAGGGCGGGGCGCAGCAGCGCTACCTGCTCAAGGCCAACGTGCCCTTCGTCTCCGACTCGACCTGCAAGGCTCAGGGCGGCAGCTACGCCGACCTGATCGACAGCGCCGAGATCTGCGCGGGCAACGTCACCTCCGGCGGCGTCGACACCTGCCAGGGTGACTCGGGCGGCCCGATGTTCCGTCGCGACAGCGCCGGCGCCTGGATCCAGGTCGGCATCACCAGCTGGGGCGAGGGGTGCGCGCGGGCGCACGCTCCCGGCGTCTACACCGAGGTGAGCACCTTCGCGACCGCGATCAAGAACGCGGCCGCCGGGCTCTAGTTCCCCACCGCACGGCATGCCCTGAAGGTCCCCTTCACCACAACGGCGTGGTGGAGGGGACCTTCTCGTTCGGCGGACAGCGCCGGTCGCCGTGTCGCGAAAGCCACTTTCAGGACATCAGAGGTCGCGAAAGTGGCTTTCGCGACAC
>NZ_JBSZHF010000001.1:4297271-4560072 GCF_054166285.1 Amycolatopsis sp. TRM77291
CCCGTGCCGCAAAGCCCTCTAGCCGAAAACCACGGGCCCCAAATGGGGCTTCCGCGACACGAACTCGGTGCCGGTGCCGGTGCCTCACAGCAGCCGTCGTGGTGAAGGCCTCCTTCCCTACCTTCAGGGTAGGCAAGGAGGCCTTCACGGACTTTGCAGGCAAGTCAGCGGGTTTTGTCCAAACGCGACAGTGTCTCTTCGTACCCCGACACCAGTTCCGCGATCACGTCGGAGACCGGGCGCACCCGGTCCATCCGCCCGACGATCTGCCCCACCGGCATCGAGACCACGCTCGGATCGGCCGCGTGGTGGATCCGGTTGTGCGCGTGGGAGACCAACAGGTTCTGCAGCGGCATCGGCAGCGGTTCGGGCGCGTCGGGCGCGGCCCACGCCTCGGTCCACCGCGTCTTGAGCAGCCGCGCCGGTTTGCCCGTGTAGATCCGCGTCCGGACGGTGTCGGACGACCCCGCCGCGACCAGTGCGCGCTGCATCGCCTCGGACTCCCCCATGGTCTGGAGGTACTCCTCGGTGGCGAGCCAGAAGGAGCCCATCCACACCCCGGACGCGCCCAGCGCGAGCGCCGCCGCGACCTGCCTGCCCGAGCCGATCCCACCGGCGGCGAGCACCGGCACGCGGTCGCCGACGGCGTCCACCACTTCGGGCAGCAGGACCATCGACGCGATCTCGCCGGTGTGCCCGCCCGCCTCATAGCCTTGCGCCACCACGATGTCGACGCCGTTGTCGACGTGCCGCACGGCGTGTTCGGCCTTACCCGCCAAGGCCGCGACCGGCACGCCCTTCGCGTGACACTGCTCGATGACGTCGACCGGCGGTGACCCCAGCGCGTTGGCGATCAACCGGATGGGGTGTTTCAGCGCGACCTCGACATGCGACCGGGCGACCGAATGCAGCCAGCCCAGCACTCCGGCGCGTTCGTCGGTGTCGTCCGGCAGCGGCGGCACCGCGAGATCGCGCAGCGTCCGCTCCACGAAGTCGCGATGCCCCTGCGGGATGTGTTTCGCGAGATCGATCGACGTCCCTTCGGCCGGGATCTTCGCGGGCATCACGATGTCGACGCCGTAGGGCTTCCCGCCGGTGTTCTCGTCCATCCAGGACAGGACGGCGTCGAGCTCGGCGGCGTCGTTGAACCGCACGCAGCCCAGCACGCCGAGACCGCCCGCCCGGCTGATCGCCGCGGCGACGTGCTCGGACGGGGTGAACCCGACGATCGGCAGCTCGATCCCGAGCCGGTCGCACAGAGACGTCCGCATGTAACTCCTTACGTGCCGGTTGGTGAACCCGCGTCCGCGATCGACGTCGGCAGGACGCCGACCGTCCTCGGCCTCACCAATGCGGAGAGGGCGTCCTGCCACCGCGATAGCGGGGCCTGCGGCCGGGCGGGTTCACGCGTTTGGTCGCTTTCCAGGTGACTCTTCAGCTCCGCCGACAGGCTGCTCACGCCGGTTGGATGCTGATGGGCTCGTGCTCGGCGGCGTACCGCTGCGCCCACGGGTAGTCCGGTTTCCCGCTGGGCGACCGCCCGATCTCCTCGGCGAGCCAGAGACTGCGCGGCACCTTGTAGCCGGCGATCTCGGTCCGCACGTGTGCTTCGAGCGCGGTGACGTCGAGCTCCTTGCCGTCACGCGGCTGGATCACCGCGGCCACCCGCTGGCCGAGCCGGTCGTCGGGGATGCCGATGACGAGCGCGTCGAAGACGTCGGGATGCGATTTGAGCGCGCCCTCGACCTCTTCCGGGTACACCTTCTCGCCGCCGGTGTTCACGCACTGCGACCCCCGGCCGAGCAGGGTCACCGTGAGGTCTTCCTCGTAGCGCGCGTAGTCACCCGGGACGACGTAGCGCTTGCCGTCGACCTCCACGAAGATCTTCTCGGTCTTCGCGGGATCCTTGTAATACCCGAGCGGGACGTGCCCGCGCCGGGCGATCAGGCCGATCGCGCCCGGTTTCGGCTCGACGAGCGCGCCGTCGTCGTCCACGAGGATCGCGTCCTTGCCGAAGTTGACCCGGGGACCGGCGGAATGATCGCTGTCCTTGCTGACCATGCCGATCCCGGTGAACCCGCTTTCGGACGAACCGATCGCGTCGGTGATCACCACGTGCGGGAGCAACGACAGGAATTCCTGCTTCACCGATTGGGAGAACAGGGCGGCGTGACTCGACACCGCCACGATCGACGAAGCGTCGTAGCCGCCCTCGCGGTAGGCGTCGATCAGCGGCCGCGCCATCGCGTCGCCGACGATGGTGAGCACCTGGACCTTGTTGTCCTGCACGGCTTTCCAGACTTCGTGCGCGTCGAACCGCGGGACGAACACGACCGGGCTGCCGGTGAACAGCGCGCCGAACGCGGCCCACTGCGCGGCGCCGTGGATCAGCGGCGCGGCCGGGAGCCGGACCAGGCTGCCCGACTTGCCCTGTTCGGCGAGCGTCCATTCGTCCGGGACGTACTCGCCGGTGACGAAGTTGATTCCGCCGCCGAGCGCGCGCCAGATGTCCTCGTGGCGCCACAGGACGCCCTTGGGATACCCGGTGGTGCCGCCGGTGTAGAGGATGTAGATGTCGTCGGCGCTGCGCTCGGCGAAGTCCCGCTCGGGGGAGCCTTCGGCGAGCGCGGCTTCGTAGTCCACACCACCGTAGGACGAGTAGTCGCCGTCGCTTCCGTCTTCGACAACGACAACGTGTTTCAGTTTCGGCGTCTCCGGCAGGACGGCGGCGACCTTGTCCGAATACTGGCGCTCGTGGACCAGCGCCACGAGGTCGGCATTGTCGAACAGGTACCGCAATTCGCCGTGGACGTAGCGGTAGTTGACGTTGACCGCGATCGCGCGCAGCTTGTACGCGGCGATCATCGATTCCAGGGCCTCGATCGAGTTCCGGGAATAGACACCGATGTGGGATCCGGGTCCCACGCCGTGTGCGGCGAGATGGTGCGCCAGCCGGTTGGCGCGCTCTTCCAGTTCGGCGAAGGTGACCCGCCGATCGCCGCAGACGACCGCGATGCGCTCCGGCACGGCGTCGACGGCGTGCTCGAGTAGATCCGCGATGTTGAGTGCCACTTCCTCAAAGTAGAACATGTTATCGTTCTGGGCAATGGCCGCTCTTTGGGAGGTTTTGGTGGGCGAACCGCACGCGCTGGTGGAAAAGATCGAACACACCCTCGTGGTCACGATGAACCGGCCGGAGGCCCGCAACGCGCTCAGCGGCGAGATGCTCGGGATCATGGTCGAGGCGTGGAACCGGGTGGACGAGGACGACGACATCCGGTGCTGCGTGCTCACCGGCGCGGGTGGCGCGTTCTGCGCGGGCGCGGATCTGAAGTCGATGTCGAAGAACTCGCCGTCGGACTCCTTCGAGAAGGGCACGTTCGACCCCAGCAGGATCGAGGGCCTGCTCAAGGGGCGGCGGCTGACGAAACCGTTGATCGCGGCCGTCGAAGGCGCCGCGATCGCGGGCGGGACGGAGATCCTGCAAGGTACGGACATCCGGGTCGCGGGCGAGAGCGCGAGGTTCGGGGTGTCCGAGGCGCGGTGGAGCCTGTTCCCGATGGGCGGTTCGGCCGTGCGGCTGCCCCGTCAGATCCCGTACACCGTCGCCGCCGACCTGTTGCTGACCGGACGGCACATCAAGGCGGCCGAGGCGCTGGAGATCGGCCTGATCGGCCACGTCGTCCCGGACGGGAAGGCGCTGGACAAGGCGCTCGAACTCGCGGGCCTCATCTCCGCGAACGGTCCCTTGGCGGTCCGCGCGATCCTCAAGACCATGCGGGACACCGAGGGCATGCACGAGGAAGAGGCCTTCAAGCTCGACGCCCAGTACGGCATCGAGGTCTTCGCGAGCGAAGACGCGAAGGAAGGCCCCCGCGCCTTCGCCGAGAAGCGCAAGCCCGTCTTCCGGAGCCGCTGACCCCGCGTTTCGTCCTCTGGATGCGGTAGTTCGCCGGTGAACTACCGCATCGAGAGGACTAAATGCGTCAGGGGACGCGGTGACCTTCCCAGTAGGGGTCGCGGAGCTTGCGCTTGTAGAGCTTCCCGTTCGGGTCGCGCGGGAGTTCGGGCAAGTAGTCGACGGAACGCGGGAGTTTGAACTTCGCCAGCCGCGACGCCGCGTACTCCAGGATCTCCGCGGTCAGCTCCTCGGAGGGCTCGACGCCGTCCGCGGGCTCGACGACGGCCTTGATCGCCTCGCCCCAGTCCTCGTGCGGGACACCGAACACCGCGACGTCGGCGATCTTCGGGTGCATCACCAGTTCGCCCTCGATCTCCGCCGGATAGATGTTGACACCGCCCGAGATGATCAGATCCGCCTTGCGGTCGTGCAGGAAGAGATAGCCGTCCTCGTCGAGATGCCCGACGTCGCCGAGGGTGAACAGGTCCCCGACCCGCGCCTTGTCGGTCTTGGCCCGGTCCTTGTGGTACTCGAACTTCGAGTCGCCCATCTTCATGTACACCGTGCCGGTCTCGCCGGCGGGCAGTTCCGCGCCCTCGTCGTCGAGGATCTTGATCGTCGAACCCGGCCACGGCAGCCCGACCGAACCCGGTTTCCTCAGCCACTCCTCCCCCGAGATCGCCGTCCCGCCGCCCTCGGTGGCCGCGTAGTACTCGGTGACGACCGGGCCCCACCAGTCGAGCATCCGGCGTTTGACCTCCAGCGGGCACGGCGCGGCGCCGTGGATCATCACCCGCAGCGAACTCAGGTCATAGGCCGCGCGGACGTCGTCCGGCAGCGCGAGCAGGCGGCGGAACTGCGTCGGGACCATGTGGCTGTGCGTGACGCGGTGCCGTTCGATCAGCCGCAGCATGTCCTCGGCGTCCCAGCGATCCATCAGCACCGCGGTATGCCCCAGCTGCAGGGAGATCGCGACGAAGTTCAGCACCGCCGTGTGATAGAGCGGCGACCCGCACAGATGCACGTGGTCGTCGTGCGGCGCCAGCCCGAAGATCCCGAAGAACCACGTCGACGCGGCCGGCACGGAGTCGGGGTCGGCGCCGGTCAGCGGCCGCCGGACGCCTTTGGGCCGCCCCGTGGTGCCGGACGTGTAGAGCATCGGCGAGCCCGCCGTACGCCGCTCCGGACGGCCGTCGCCCTCGCCGGAGCCGAGTTCTTCGATCCGGCGGAAGCCCGCGACGTCGCCCACCGCGAACCGCGCGCGTTCCGGGATCCCGGCCTCGTCCGCGGCCGCGATCGCGACGTCGGCGAAGCGTTCGTGCGCGAGGAACGCCTTGGCGCCGGAGTCGGACAGGATGTAGGCGACCTCCGGCCCGACCAGATGCCAGTTGACCACCACGATGTACAGGCCGGACTGGATGGCGGCGAAATAGGCCGCGACGAGTTCGTCGCCGTTGGGCTGCAGGACGACGACCACGTCCCCGGCCTCGAGCCCGAGGGCTTGGAGCCCCCGCGCGTACGCGTTCGCTTTCGCGGCGAGGTCCCCATAGCCGATCGAGCGGCCGTCCGGATCGACGAGTGCGACCCGCTCCGGCTGGCGTTCGGCGATATTCCAGACCCCAAGTGTCCCGGTGGCAGTCGACATACCCGCAAATCTAGAACGCGTTCCACCTAAGAGCAACCGTCAGCAAGGCCCAGATGTGCAGTCTTGCCGGAAAATCGAGAACGTGTTTCACTCAGGACGTGAGCGCACCCGAACTTCCGCTGTCGGCCCCGCTCAACGTGGGCTTCGACTACACCCGCTCGGTCGGCCCCGTGCTCGGCCGGTTCGTCGATGCCCTGCGCGAGCGCCGTGTCGAAGGCGTCCGCGGCAGCGATGGCCGCGTCCACGTGCCCCCTTTGGAGTACGACCCCGTGACCGCCGAAGCGCTGTCCGACTTCGTACCCGTGGCTTCCGAGGGCGAGATCGTCTCCTGGTCCTGGATCGCCGAACCCGTCGACGGCCAGCCGTTGTCGCGGCCGTTCGCGTGGGCGCTGATCCGGCTCGACGGCGCCGACACCCCGATGCTGCACGCCGTCGACGCCGGTTCCCCCTCGAATGTCCACACCGGACAGCGGGTCCGGATCCGCTGGGCGGACGAGACCGTCGGCCACATCCGCGACATCGCCTACTTCGTCCCCGCCGACGGGCCCGACACCGATGCCACCGAGGCGCCTCCCCCGGTCGCGAAACGCGAAGAGGGCGCGCCGGTCAGCGTGGTGATCACGCCGATCCACCTGCGTTACCAGCATTCCGCGTCGCCGGAGGAAAGCCGGTACCTGCGCGGGCTCGCCGAGGGAAAGCTGATCGGCCAGCGCTGCCCGTCCTGCGAGAAGGTCTACATCCCGCCGCGCGGTGCCTGCCCGACCGACGGCGTCCCGACCACCGACGAGGTCGAACTGCCCGACACCGGCATCGTCACGACGTTCTGCATCGTGAACGTGCCGTTCCTCGGCCAGAAGATCAAACCGCCGTACGTGGCCGCGTACATCCTGCTCGACGGCGCGGACATCGCGTTCCTGCACCTGGTCCTCGGCTGCGACGCCGCCGACGTCCGGATGGGCATGCGGGTCCGGGCAGCGTGGAAGCCACGGGAAGAATGGTGGACTTCGCTGGAGAACATCGGCCATTTCGAGCCGACCGGCGAGCCCGACGCACCGTACGAATCCTTCGCCCACCATCTGTGAGGACCACCGTGCCAGATGTAGCAGTCGTGGGCTTCGCGCAGGCCCCCAACGTCCGCAGTACCCCGGGCACCACCAACGGCGTGGAAATGCTGGTGCCGATCTTCGCCGAGGTCTTCGAGCACACCGGTCTGTCCAAAGAGGACATCGGGTTCTGGTGCTCCGGTTCCTCGGACTACCTCGCCGGCCGCGCGTTCTCGTTCATCGCGGCCGTCGACGCCATCGGCGCCTTCCCGCCGATCCACGAGTCGCACGTCGAGATGGACGCCGCCTGGGCGTTGTACGAGGCTTGGCTGAAGATCCGGATGGGCGAGGTCGAGACCGCGCTGGTCTACGGGTTCGGCAAGTCCTCCGCCGGGCAGCTGCGGCGGGTGCTGGCCTTGCAAATGGACCCGTACGTCGTCGCGCCGCTGTGGCCGGATTCGATCAGCGTCGCCGGGATCCAGGCGCGGCTGGGACTCGAATCCGGGCTCTGGTCGGAAAAGGATCTCGCCGAGGTCGCCGCGCGCAGCCGCGCGGACGCCGCCGGGAACCCGGCCGCGCAGCTCTCCGGAACGGTCGAGGTCGCCGAACTCCTGGACGCCCCTTACTTCGCGGATCCCTTGCGGGCCCACGACATCGCCCCCATCACCGACGGCGCCGCCGTGCTCGTGCTCGCGTCGGCCGAGCGGGCGGCGGACCTCGTCGACAGCCCGGCGGTGATCACCGGGATCGAGCACCGCGTCGACTCCCCCGCGCTCGGTGTCCGGGACCTCACCAAGTCGCCTTCGACGGCGGCCGCCGGGCAGGCGCTCGACCTCGACGGCGTCGAGATCGCGGAACTGCACGCGCCGTTCACGCATCAGGAACTGATCCTGCGCGACGCGCTGGGCCTCGGCGACCAGGTGCGGATCAACCCCTCCGGCGGCGTCCTGACCGGCAATCCGATGTTCTCGGCGGGGCTCGCGCGGATCGGCGAGGCCGCGAGCCGCATTCTCGACGGCAGCGCGCGCAAGACCCTCGCCCACGCGACCAGCGGCCCCGTCCTCCAGCAGAACCTGGTCGCCACCTTGGAGGTCCTCTCGTGAAGCACCTCGCGGCCGTACTGGGAACGGGCCAGACCCACCACAAGGCCAAACGCACCGACGTGTCCATGCCCGGCCTCCTCCGGGAGGCCATCGACCGCGCGATGCTCGACGCGCGGACCGGCTGGGACGACATCGACGCCGTCGTCCTCGGCAAGGCGCCGGATCTGTTCGAGGGCGTGATGATGCCCGAACTGTTCCTCGCCGACGCGCTCGGCGCGACCGGGAAACCGTTGCTGCGCGTGCACACCGCCGGCTCGGTCGGCGGCTCGACCGCGCTCGTGGCGGCGTCGCTCGTACAGGCCGGCGTGCACAAGCGGGTGCTGACGGTGGCCTTCGAGAAGCAGTCGGAGTCGAACGCGATGTGGGGCCTGTCGATCCTGCCGCCGTTCCAGATGCCGGTGGGCGCCGGGGCGGGCGGCTATTTCGCGCCGCACGTGCGCTCGTACATCCGGCGATCCGGCGCGCCCGACCACGTCGGCGCGATCGTCGCGGCCAAGGACCGCCGCAACGGCGCGTTGAATCCGTATGCCCACCTGCGGCAGTCCGACATCACGGTGGAGTCGGTGCAGGCGTCGCAGATGCTGTGGGACCCGATCCGCTACGACGAGACGTGCCCGTCTTCGGACGGCGCCTGCGCGATGGTGATCGGTGACGAAGCGGCGGGTGACGCGGTTCCCGGTGGCGCGGCGTGGATCCACGCGACCGCGATGCGCACCGAGCCGACCACGTTCGCCGGACGCGACCAGGTGAACCCCCAGGCCGGACGGGACGCCGCCGCGGCGTTGTGGCGGGACGCGGGGATCACCGACCCACTGTCCGAAGTGGACGCCGCCGAGATCTACGTGCCGTTCTCGTGGTTCGAGCCGATGTGGCTGGAGAACCTGGGGTTCACCGGCGAAGGTCAGGGCTGGAAGCTCACCGAAGCCGGTGAGACCGCGATCGGCGGGCGCCTGCCGGTCAACCCGTCGGGGGGCGTGCTGTCGTCGAACCCGATCGGGGCGTCCGGGATGCTCCGGTTCTCCGAAGCGGCCAAACAGGTGATGGGCCGGGCCGGGGACTACCAGGTCGACGGCGCGCGGATCGCGCTCGGGCACGCGTACGGCGGCGGTTCGCAGTTCTTCTCGATGTGGGTGGTGGGAGCGGCCAAACCGAGCTGATCCTTCAGCCGGCTCTGGCTTCCTCGACCTTCCCGCGCCTGACGTACAGGCGAATCCTGTTCGGCCGGTGGTCCAGCGTCACCGCTCCGTGTCCTTCCAGATCGACGACCTCGACCTGGAAGCCGTCGGCCTCACATTTGGAGCGCGCCTCGTCCACCCGCGAACCCACGAGTTCCGACAAGGCGAACGACGGTGTTCGTTCACCGGACATCGGGGCTCTCCCTTTCGGTCAGGGGCGGCGGCGCGGCCGGAGGCGCTGCGCGGCCAGGGTGGCGACCACCCCGGTCACCGCGCCTACCAGCACCGGCTTGAGTCCGTGCCGGTCCGGTGCCGCCACCACGGGCCGGACCACCACGGGCGGCGGCGGCCGCACCGGGTCCGGCGGGGCGTCGCGTGCGGTCGCCGTCCAGGCGGTCACGAACACCAGCATCCGGGCCACCAGCGAGATGAAGAAGATCAGGCCGATGATGGAGCCGAACGCGACCCCGGTCGGCGAGTTCCCGATCAGGCGCAGGTAGATCCCACCGGCCAGCTTCAGGAGTTCGAAGCCCAGCGCCAGCGCGACCGCGCCGCGCATCGCGCTGCGGACACCGACCGGTTTCCGCGGCAGCCGGGTGAGCACCCAGAGGAAGACGAGCCAGTTGGCCAGCAACGCCAAGGGAATCGAGATCGCCGACAGCACGTTGTGCCCCCAGGCGGTGTCGTCCACCCCGGCCAGCCCCAGCAGGTACCGGCCGAGCGCGGACCCGGAAATGGTGATGGCGAAGGACACCAGCAGCGCGCTCGCGAGGCCGAGCAGCGCGAGCAGGTCCGCGGCGATCGTGCGCAGGAGCGGGAGATCCGACCGATTCTGGCCCCACAGCGCGGTGAGGGCGTCACGGAGCGCGTTCATCCAGTTCCAGCCGGAGTACAACCCGATGATCAGACCGATGATCCCGACGCTGGTGCGCTGCTCCACGAACCCGGTGAGCAGTTCCCCCGCCTTGTCACCGAGACCGCCGGGCAGGGTGCCGGTGAGCGCGCTCAGCATCGACTCGATCAGTTGCGGCTGGCTCGCCAGCACGAAGCCCGCCACCGAAACCGAGACCATGAGGATGGGCACCAGCGAGAACAGGCTGAAATAGGTGATCGACGCGACGTAGTGGTAACCGCCGTACTCGATGTAGCGGTTCACGGCCCGCGCCACGTGGTCCAGCCAGCGGTAGCGGGCACGCAGCCGCTGCCATTTCGTCGGTGCTTGCTTCTCCCTCACACGCCAATGTCTACCCCAGCGAGGTCACGGCTCGTGGTCAACACGCGATCAAGCGAGCGCGATCAGCTCCGAACCGTCGTCCTCCGGCAGTGACGGGCCCGCGGTCGCCAGCACGGTGTTGCCGAGAAAGTCCAGCTCACAGCCGAGGGTGGAGAGGAACGCGGTGTCGGCGGCGTCCCGGCCGGTCGCGATCCGGCACAGGCTCTGCCTCGGCGCGAGGCCGGTGGCGTCGAACACGTACCAGCGGCCGTCGATCGCGGCCTCGAACACGGCGTGGAAGTCCATTGGGGACAGTCCGGGCGCGTAGACCGCGGCGAACCGGGCGGGGATGTCGAGCACGCGGCACAGCGAGATGCAGACGTGCGCGTAATCGCGGCACACCCCTTCGCCTGCGAGGTAGGTGTCGACGGCGTCGTCGGTCGGCGAACCGGAACCGACCACATAGGACAGGTGCCCGCCCACGTGCCGGACGATCGCCTCCACCTGGGCCCGCGCGCCGGGCAAGCCGCCGAAGCGGGACAGCGCGAGCCCGCCCATCCGGTCCGAGGGACAGTACCGGCTGGGCCTGGTGTAGCGGATCAGATCTTCTTGGCCGAGCGGCTCGGCGTCGGCCGGGCCGAGCGCGCGTTCGGCGCGGTACCGCACGACGTGTTCCCCGGACGGCAGGTCGACGACCTGGGCCCGGGTCCCGTGTTCGAACGCCACCTGGCGCGGCGGCGCGGGATAGGCGAATTCCTCCTGGGCGGCCCCGCCCGCGAGCGCGACCACGAACGCGGCGGGGCCGGGTTTCGTGACCCGGAAGGACAGTTCGACGTCGACCTGAACGTGGGGACCCATGACCACATGGTGCCCCACGGCACCGGCTCAGGCGTAGCGGACCTGGTAGTGCTTGATCCCGTTGAGCCAGCTCGACCGGAGCCGGTCCGGCGGGGCCACTTCGGCGATGTCCGGCATGACGTCGGCGATGGCGTTGAAGATCAGGTCGATCTCCAGCCGCGCGAGGTTGGCGCCGATGCAGTAGTGCGAACCCGTGCCGCCGAAGCCGACGTGCGGGTTGTCCTCGCGGAGGATGTCGAACTTCTCCGGCTCGTCGAAATGGTCCGGGTCGAAGTTCGCGGAACTGTAGAACATCCCGACCCGGTCACCCTTGCGGATGTGCTGGCCGCCGAGCTCGGTGTCCCTGGTCGCGGTGCGCTGGAAGGCGACCACCGGGGTGGCCCAGCGGACGATCTCGTCCGGGGCGGTCTTCGGCCGCTCCTTCTTGTACAGCTCCCATTGGTCCGGGTGATCGAGGAACGCCTTCATCCCGTGGGTGATCGCGTTGCGCGTCGTCTCGTTGCCCGCGACGGCGAGCAGGATGACGAAGAAGCCGAACTCGTCCGACGCCAGCGACTCGCCGTCGACGTCGGCCTGCACCAGCTTCGTGACGATGTCGTCCATCGGGCACTTGCGCCGTTCTTCGGCCATGTTCCAGGCGTAGCCGACGATCTCCGCGGACGCGGCCAGCGGTTCGACCTCGTACTCGGGGTCGTCGTAGGCGACCATCTGGTTGGACCAGTCGAAGACCTTGAGCCGGTCTTCCTGCGGGATGCCGATCAGTTCGGCGATGGCCTGCAAGGGAAGTTCGCAGGCGACGTCGACGACGAAATCGCCGGAGCCCTTCTTCTTCGCCTCGCTGACGATCCGTTCCGCGCGGTCGCGCAGGGTGTCCTCGAGCTTCGCGATCGACCGCGGCGTGAAGCCCTTCGACACGATCCGTCGCAGCTTCGTGTGCTGCGGGGCGTCCATGTTGAGCAGGACCAGGCGGTTGGCTTCGAGGCTGTCGTCGGTCATGTTCTCGTCGAACCGGATGATCGCGGTCTTCTCCCGGGAGGAGAACAGCTCGCTGTCCCTCGACACCGCCTTGACGTCATCGAGCCGGCTGACCACCCAGTAGCCGTCATCGCGGAAACCCGCGGTGTTGTGGGGCTGGGGGTTCCACCAGACCGGTGCCGTACGGCGGAGTTCGGCGAACTCCTCCAGAGGCAGTCTGGTGGCGTAAAGATCCGGATCGGTGAAATCGAAACCGGCGGGGATCAGGGGAGCGGCCACGGGCTACCTCCTACGCGGTTCGCCAATGAAACACGTTCTAGACCCGATTGAAGCATACGGTGTTTACCAAGAGAAGAGTTTCTAGTGAAACCCGTTAACTCAACCAGCTTGGAGCATCCAACCCCAGGAAGGAGCAGGAACCGCGACCAGTGATCAAAATCGAGCCGACCCTGCGGCTACTTGCTCAAATCAGGAACATGTTCTACTTTTCGAGGCAGCGAACAGTGTTCCCGGGAGGCGAACGTGGGTAGTCCGGTGATCGTCGAGGCGGTCCGCACCCCCATCGGCAAGCGCAGGGGTCACCTGGCGGGGCTGCACGCCGCCGAGATCCTCGGCGCGGCACAGCGCGCCCTGCTCGAACGCGCGGGGCTGGATCCCGCGCTGGTCGAGCAGGTGATCGGCGGTGCCGTGACCCAGGCAGGCGAACAGGCGGGCAACGTCACGCGCACCGCGTGGCTGCACGCCGGGCTCCCCGAGGCCACGGGCGCGACCACCATCGACGCCCAGTGCGGTTCGGCGCAGCAGGCGACGCACCTGATCGCCGGGCTCATCGCGGCCGGCGCGATCGACGCCGGCGTCTCCTGCGGGGTCGAGGCGATGAGCCGGGTCCCGCTGGGCGCGAACCGCGGCGAGGGCATCGGCACGCCCCGTCCGGAGTCGTGGTCGATCGACATGCCCAACCAGTACGGCGCGGCCGAGCGGATCGCGGAACGCCGCGGTATCACCCGGCAGGACGTCGACCGGTTCGGCACCGCGTCCCAGGCCAAGGCCGCCGCCGCCTGGGCCGCGGGACACTTCGACCGCGAGGTCGTCGCGGTGAAGGCCCCCGTGCTCGGCGAGGACGGCGCACCGACCGGCGAGACACGGCTCGTGTCCCGCGACCAAGGTCTCCGCGAGACGACCGTCGAAGGCCTCGCCAAGCTCAAGCCCGTTCTCGACGGCGGCGTGCACACGGCCGGGACCTCGTCGCAGATCTCCGACGGCGCGGCCGCGCTCCTGCTGATGGACTCGGACCGGGCCAAGGCACTGGGCCTCAAGCCCCGAGCGCGGATCGTCTCGCAGGCGTTGGTCGGCGCGGAGCCGTACTACCACCTCGACGGCCCCGTGCAGGCGACCGAACGCGTCCTTGCCAAGGCGGGGATGACGATCGGCGACCTCGACCTCTTCGAAGTCAACGAGGCGTTCGCTTCAGTCGTGTTGTCGTGGCAACGGGTGCATCGGCCCGACGAAGGCAAGGTCAACGTGAACGGTGGCGCGATCGCGCTCGGGCATCCCGTCGGCAGCACCGGCGCCCGCCTGCTGGCCACGGTGTTGCACGAACTGGAACGCCGTGACGCGAGCACCGCGCTGGTCACGATGTGCGCCGGTGGCGCGCTTTCCACCGGCACGATCATCGAACGGATCTAGCCGCCCAGGCCACGAGATCTCCCTCGGCGTGAGGGGTGTGTGGAAATAGGGACGTTCACTGTCCCTGTTTCCACACAGTGCTCCCGACCGGGCCGGTCATGAGTGACCGCGACACGCCTAGTCCACGGCGACCTCGACCACCGGACCGTTGTCCGGCCTCGCGAGCCGTTTGCTTCCCTGACCCTCCTTCCAGTAGTCGAAAAAGATGGTGTTGCCCTCGACCCAGGTCAGCACCGCCTCGGTGAGGTCCAGCCGGAAGACGTGCGCCTCCCCGTCGTCGCCCTGCAGGCGGGCGACCTCCGCCGGATCGGTGATCTCGACCGCCTTTCCCGACACCTTCGCGTCCGCTCCGCCCTCGTCGATCGCCGAGGCGGCGTGGATCGCGAACCTGCCGTCGCGTCGCAGATCCTTCGCCTTCATCGCGCCGATCATCGAACCGATCAGCAGGTCCCGCTCACGGAAATCGACCTCACTGCCACTGACCCTGGGTGAGCCGTCCCGCCGGACCGTCGCCAGCACATGCGACTTCGCCGCGGTGAACCGCTCCTTGATCTTCTCCGCCAGCGCGGGTGCCTCTTCACTGAACTGCTGCCACGTCGCCATGCGGAACAGCGTCCCACCGGGGTCCGACAGTTTCGAGGCCTCAGGGCCGCGGCGCCCCCATCGGGTTCGGCAGCGGGATCGCCCCGGCGTCGAAGACGCGGCGGCTCAGCGGGACGGCGAGCCGCACGGTCTCGGCGGCCCCGTCCTCGCCGAGTGCTTCGAGCGGGCCGGTGGCGAGACGGTCGGTCTCGTCCTCGATCCGTTGGCGCAGCGCGATTCCCGGACCGGTGAGGGTCAGATCGCCGTCGAGGATGCCCCGTTCGGACAGCCGCGCGACGCTCTCGTCCCACTCGTCGTCGGACCAGCCGCGGTTGACCTGGATGACCTCGCGGGTCACCGCTCCGCTGCCGATGTGGGTCAGCGTGGTGTCGAGCCCGCGCAGCCCGGCGGCGACGGCGGACAGCACGTGACCGTCCCCGCGATGCTCGCGCAGCACCGTCGCCGCGAGCCAGACCCGGCCGGCAGGCGTGGCGGGCCTGGTCACCGAGGACCAGGCGGCGGCTAGCGGCCTGCCGTCGTAATCGCAGCCGGTGACGGCTTGTTCGAGCAAGTCGGCGAGGTCCGCGAGAGGCGCGCCGGCGGGCAGGATCCGGTTCAAGGCTTCCTCGACGGCGTCCATCCGGCTCTTCAGCACGACCGCCGGTTCGGCGTATTTCCACGCGTCGGGCAAGGACCGCGCGACCATCCTCGGGGCGAACCCGAAGAGCATCGCGGTCGCCGGTGGTTCCGGCAGCGGCCCGAGCGGCGCGACCCGGCCGGCGAAATAGCCCATCCACCACCCCGGCAGGCCGGCCGCCTTGGCCGCGGCCGCCGTTTCCGGGGCGAAGTAGACGACGGCGTGCAGCGGCTCGACCGCTTCCCAGAGACGGCGCTGAGGTGACTTCACGCCACCATCTTGCCTCGCCGAAAACCGGATGCGGGCGATCGCGGTGTGGTGTGTGATCACGGCATGGTGATCAGCTTGGAGAAACCGGGACCCGATGGGCTGAACGAGGCCGTCGACGCGCTGCGGGAGTGGCAATCCGAAGGCGTGGCCTGGCAACTGCATCCCGGTGACCTCGGCTGGTTCTGGCGTTCGGGGGCGGAGGCGACGGCCGCGGCGGTCCGGATCTGGCGCCGGGACGGGCGGATTCTCGCCGTCGGGCTCCTGGACGGAGCCGACCTCCTGCGCGTGACGACCGCCCCCGATGTCCGCCGGGACGAGGAACTGGCGCGGCGGATGGCCGAAGACGTGATCGCGCCGGAGCGCGGTGTGCTGCCACCGGGGGAGGTGTCCGTCGAGGCTCCGATGGACGCTCTGCTCCAGGAACTGCTGCCCGGCCACGGCTGGCACGCCGGCGAACCGTGGACTCCGCTGCGCCGCGATCTCACCGAACCGGTGAAGGACCCGGGTCTGCGGATCGAGACGATCGGCCCGGACGACTGCCACGTGTGGGCCGACGTGATGCGGGGAGCCTTCGACGGCTCGACGTTCACCCCCGAGAAGTGGCGCACGATGGCGACGGGTGCGCCGTACGCCGACGCCCGGTACCTGGTCGGGTACGACGCGCGGGACGACGCCGTCGCGGCGGTGGCCGTGTGGGCGGCCGGGCAGGGCAAACCCGGTGTGCTGGAACCGATGGGCGTGCACCGGGACCATCGCGGGCACGGCTACGGCAGGGCGATCACCTTCGCCGCGGCGGCCGCGCTCCGGGAGCTCGGCTCGTCGAGCGCGGGCGTGAACACGCCGAGTTCCAATGTCGCCGCCGTCGCGACCTACGAATCGAGCGGGTTCCAGCGGCTTCCCGAGGTCCGGGATCTGACGCGGGACGCCTCGTAAGTGATGGGGCCTTGGCTACCAGCTGACACTCGACGATCGGCCACGTCCGCCACACGGATACCTGCAGTCACAGCGGCTGCGTGGGTGGTGTTGCGAAAGCCACTTTCGCAACCTTCAACGTTGCGAAAGTGCCTTTCGCAACGTCGGCCGCGGCCGGGCACAGTACCGCCCTGGCGATCATGTCGCGAAAGCCACTTTCGAGACGTCTGGTGTCCTGAAAGTGGCTTTCGCGACACCGNGTGGTGTTGCGAAAGCCACTTTCGCAACCTTCAACGTTGCGAAAGTGCCTTTCGCAACACCACCTCCCGCCCTGGCGCGACACCCAGCGGGACCCAGAAGTACATGAAGGCCCCCTTCCTTGCGCCTAGGTACAGGAAGGGGGCCTTCATGTACCAGGGTCTCGAAATCCTAAGCCCCGTATACGGGTTCAGGTTCGGGAGCCTCCGCCAGCAACTCCGCCACCACCGGCCCGAGTTCGGCGGGCGACCACCGGGAACCCTTGTCCCGCACCGTGCCGTGCCGCCAGCCCCGCGCGATCGAGACGCGCCCGCCGTCGACCTCGAACACCCGTCCGGTGACCCCGGACGACTCCTCGCTGCCGAGCCACACCACCAGCGGTGACACGTTTTCCGGTGCCATGGCGTCGAAACCGTCCTCCGGCGCGGCCATGTCGTCGGCGAAGGCGACTTCGGTCATCCGGGTGCGGGCGGCCGGGGCGATCGCGTTCACGGTGACGCCGTACCGCGCGAATTCGGTGGCGGCGACCAGCGTGAGCCCCAGGATCCCGGACTTCGCGGCCGCGTAGTTCCCCTGCCCGACGCTGCCGAGCAGACCCGCGCCCGAACTGGTGTTGATCACCCGCGCGGTCCGCGTCCGGCCGGCCTTCGCCTCGGCTCGCCAGTATTCGGCGGCGTGCCGCGTCGGCGCGAAATGCCCCTTCAGGTGGACGCGGATGACCGCGTCCCATTCGTCCTCGCCGAGGTTGACCAGCATCCGGTCGCGCAGGAAACCCGCGTTGTTGACCAGGACGTCCAAGCCACCGAACGTTTCGACGGCCGTCCGCACCAAGGCCGCGGCGCCGTCCCACGAGGCGATGTCGTCGGTGTTCGCCACCGCCTTGCCGCCGAGCGCCTCGATCTCGTCGACGACGTCCTGGGCGGGCCCGGCCGATCCTCCGCTCCCGTCGATCCCGGCGCCGAGGTCGTTCACCACCACCCGCGCGCCCTCGGCGGCGAACGCGAGCGCGTGCGCCCGGCCGATGCCACGACCGGCTCCGGTCACCACCACGATCCGGCCGTCGGCGATCCCGCTCACACCGGCTCCTTTCGTTCTTTCACCAGGGAATTGGAAGCGGCGAGGAAGGCAGGAACCTCTCCCCCGCCGTGCACGGTCAGGCAAGCGCCGCTGACGTAGGAAGCCAGCGGGGAAGCCAGGAACACCGCGCAGGCACCGATCTCGTCCGGATCGGCCAACCGTCCTAACGGGACGGTCGCGCCCACCGCCTCGATGCCCGCTTCGTCGCCGTAGTGCAGATGCGAGTGCTCCGTCCGCACCATGCCGACGTCGAGCCCGTTGACCCGCACCTTCGGCGCCCACTCGACGGCGAGCGACGCGGTCAGGTTGTCCAGGCCCGCTTTCGCCGCGCCGTAGGACGCCGTGCCCGGCGACGGTCTCGTCGCGCTGACACTGCTGATGTTCACGATGACGCCGCCGCTTTCCTGCTCCTGCATGACGGCGTTCGCCGCACGTGCGACGGCTAGCGGCGCCAGCAGGTTCAGCGCGACGATCTTCTCGTGGAACCGCGGCGACGCGGTCGCCGCCTCGGCGTACGGCGCGCCGCCCGCGTTGTTGACCACGACGTCGAGCCTGCCGTGCCGCCGGACGACCTCTTCGACGAGCGCGTCGACCTCTTTCGGGTCGCGGACGTCGCAGGAGATGAACGTCGACGTCCTGTCCCCGGCACAGACGGGCCGCTCGGGTTCGGTGCGCGCGCAGGTGACGACTTCGGCCCCGGCACGCAGGAAAGTCCTGGTGACACCGGCGCCGACGCCGCGGACCCCACCGGTCACCAGCACCACGGCGCCGTCGAGCCGGAGTTCGAGTGCCATGCCGGGCCTCCTTCACGTCGCTGTACCCGGGCCGGACGTCCTGCTAACGTACCAAGCAAATGCTAGGTTTGGTAGCGGAGAAGGGTGCACGATGACCGTTTCCACCCACTCACCGGAGCCCGGCATCGCCGTGGTCACGGTCGACGCGCCCCCGGTGAACGCGCTGAGCGTGAAGGGATGGTTCGCCCTCGCGTCCGCCGTCACCGACGCCGGACGCGATCCGGCGACCCACGTGGTGGTGCTGCGCGCGGAGGGCCGCGGGTTCAACGCCGGGGTCGACATCAAGGAGATCCAGCGCGACCCGGGGTACGGCGCGCTGATCGGCGCGAACGAGGGCTGCGCGGCGGCGTTCTCCGCCGTGTACGACTGCGCCGTCCCGGTGATCGCCGCGGTGCGGGGTTTCTGTCTCGGCGGCGGGGTCGGCCTGGTCGGCAACGCGGACGTGGTGGTCGCCAGCGAGGACGCGACCTTCGGGCTCCCGGAGGTCGATCGCGGCGCCCTGGGCGCGGCGACTCATCTCGCGCGGCTGGTCCCCCAGCATCTGATGCGGGCCTTGTATTACACGGCTTCGACGATCACCGCGGACCAGTTGCACCACCACGGTTCGGTCTACGCCGTGGTCCCGCGGGAGGAACTCGACGAGACCGCGCTCGGCCTCGCGCGGCAGATCGCGGCGAAGGACACCCGCGTGATCCGCGCGGCGAAACAGGCCATCAACGGCATCGACGTCCAGCCCGTGCACCGCAGCTACCGCTTCGAGCAGGGATTCACCTTCGAACTCAACCTCGCGGGCGTCTCGGACGGCGCGCGTCAGGAGTTCTTGGACGGTAAGGGGAAGTGATGGCCGACAAGCGGATGACGCCGGACGAGATCGCCGCCGAACTGAAGGACGGCATGACGATCGGGATCGGCGGCTGGGGCTCGCGGCGCAAGCCCATGGCGCTGGTGCGCGCGATCCTGCGTTCTCCGGTCAAGGATCTCACCGTGGTCTCCTACGGCGGGCCGGACGTCGGGCTGCTGGCGTCGGCGGGCAAGATCAAGCATCTCGTCTTCGGCTTCGTCACCCTCGACTCGATCCCCTACGACCCTTGGTTCTCCCGGGTGCGGGAAGCCGGGTGGATCACCGTCACGGAGTACGACGAAGGCGTGTTCGGCACCGGCCTTTCGGCTGCCGCGCAACGACTTCCCTTCCTGCCGACCCGCGCGGGCCTCGGCTCCGGCGTCATGGACCTGAACCCGTCCTTGCGCACCGTCCGCTCGCCGTACGACGACGCCGAAGAACTGCTGGCCGTGCCCGCGTTGAAGCTCGACGCGGCCTTCGTCCACCTCAACCGCGCCGACGCCCGGGGCAACGCGCAGTACCTCGGGCCCGATCCGTACTTCGACGAGCTGTTCGCGCTCGCCGCCGACAAGTGTTACGTGTCAACGGAAAAGATCGTCGAGACGGCCGAGCTCACCGAAGCGGGGCCGGTGCAGAGCCTGCTGCTGAGCCGGATGCTCGTCTCCGGGGTGGCCGAGACGCCGAACGGCGCGCATTTCACCACCGCCGTCCCGGACTACGGGCGCGACGAGCGTTTCCAGCGTCATTACGCCGAAGCGGCCAAGGATCTCGACGCGTGGCCGAAATTCGTCGACAGGTTCCTGTCCGGCGACGAAGCGCACTACCAGAAGGCCGTCGCCGAATTCGGGGAGTCCGCGTGAGTGACATCAGCCGTGCCGAAGTGGCCGTCGTGGCCTGCGCCGAACTGTTCCGCGGTGACGGCGAGATCGTGGTGAGCCCCATGGGTTTCATCCCGTCGCTGGGCGCCAGGCTCGCCAGGCTGACGTTCGAGCCGGACATCCTGCTGTCCGACGGCGAGGCTTATCTGATGACCCCGGACGCCGTCGTCGAAGGCTGGCAACCGTTCCGCAAGGTGCTCGACACCGTGGTGCCGCGCGGAAAACGGCATGTGGTGATGGGCGCCAACCAGATCGACGGCGAGGGAAACCAGAACATCTCGGCGATCGGCGAGCATTCCCGGCCGAAGAAACAACTTCTCGGTGTCCGCGGCGGGCCGGGCAACACGGCCAACCACCGCACGAGCTACTGGGTTCCCAGGCACGGCAAGCGGGTCTTCGTCGAGCAGGTCGACGTCGTGTCCGGCGTCGGCTACGCCAGGGCACGCGAGGCGGGGCTGCGGTATCACGACGTCCATCGCGTCGTCACCAACCTCGGCGTCCTGGACTTCGGCGGCGAAGACCACGCGCCGAGGCTGCTTTCCGTGCATCCGGGGGTTTCCGTGGACGAGGTCGTCGAGGCGACGTCGTTCCCGCTGATCACCGACGGGGTCACCGAATCCCGGCTGCCGACCGAGACCGAACTGCTCCTGATCCGCACCAGCCTCGATCCGAAGTCCTTGCGTGACAAGGAAGTCCCATCGTGAAGACCGCGCTGACCGAACTGGCCGGGATCCGGCATCCGATCGTGCAGACCGGGATGGGCTGGGTCGCCGGTCCGCGGCTGGTGTCCGCGACGGCGGAAGCGGGCGGTCTCGGCATCCTCGCGTCCGCCACGATGTCCTACGACGAGCTGGCGGCGGCGATCAAGGAGGTCAAGAGCCGCACGTCCCAGCCGTTCGGGGTCAACCTCCGCGCGGACGCCGACGACGCCGCGCGCCGGGTCGAGCTGCTCATCACCGAAGAAGTCCGCGTCGCGTCCTTCGCGCTCGCGCCGAAGAAGGACATGATCGCGCGACTCAAGGACAACGGCGTCCTCGTCGTGCCTTCGGTCGGCGCGGCCAGGCACGCGGAGAAGGTCGCGGGCTGGGGTGCCGACGCCGTCATCGTGCAGGGCGGCGAGGGCGGCGGGCACACCGGCGGGGTCGCGACGACCTTGCTGCTGCCTTCGGTGCTCGACGCGGTCGACATCCCGGTGGTCGCCGCGGGCGGCTTCTTCGACGGCCGTGGCCTGGCCGCCGCGCTCGCCTACGGGGCGGCCGGCGTCGCCATGGGCACCCGGTTCCTCCTGACGAGGGAAAGCACCGTCCCCGACGAGATCAAGCAGGCCTATCTCGCCCGTGACCTCAACGGCACCGTCGTCACCCGGAAGGTGGACGGGATGCCGCATCGCGTACTCCGGACGGAATTGGTCGACGCGCTCGAGTCCGCCGGTCCGGTGAGCGGGTTCGCCCGTGCCGCCCGCAACGCCGCGAAGTTCCGCAAACTGACCGGGCTGTCGTGGCGTTCGCTGGCGACCGAAGGGCTGCGGATGAAACGCGGCGGCGACCGGACGTGGTCCCAGGTCCTGATGGCCGCCAACACGCCGATGCTGTTGCGCGCCGGGCTCGTCGAGGGCGATCGGAGCGCCGGGGTGCTGGCGTCCGGGCAGGTCGTCGGCCTGCTCGGTGACCTGCCCGCGGTCGGCGACCTGATCGAGACGATCGTCGCCGACGCCACCGGCATCCTGCGGCGGCTGGCCTCGGAGTGAGGGCCCGGGCACGCTGTGCTTGACTTCGGCCATGATCTCGGAGAGTCGTTGTCCGGTCGAGGACGGTGAGCTGTACGTCCGCAGCACCGGCGAAGGGCCGCTTCTGCTCCTGATCGCGGGCGGGCTGGGCTCGGCGGACACCTTCCGGGCGATGACGAAGCTGCTCGCGGACGACTACACCGTCGTCACCTACGACCGGCGCGGTCACTTCCGCAGCACGGACACCAGCACCGGCCCGGTCAGCGTGCCGAAGCAGGCCGACGACGCCCACGCGGTGCTCCAGCACGTCGGGGGCGGCCCCGCGAGCGTGTTCGGCACCAGCGCGGGCGCCATGATCGGTCTCGACCTCGTGGCCCGCTACCCGGACGCGGCGACCGTGCTGGTCGCCCACGAACCGCCCGCCATCCAGCTGCTGCCCGACGCGCTCGGCTGGCTCGACGAGGCCAACGCGCAGGTCCGGCTCGCCCAGGCGGGCGACCTGATGGGGGCGTTCAAACGGTTCACCGACGGGATCGCCGGCGCCGCGCTGCCCGAACTGCGCGCGATCCGGCTGCCGAACGAAGAGGAGTGGAAGCGGCTGTTCGGCCGCGAGCTGGCCGAAATCCTCGACTACCTTCCCGATCTGCGGGCACTGCGGCGGAGCAGGACCGAGATCGTCCCTGTCGCGGGCGTCGGGAGCCGCGGGCACTACCACTATCAGCCCGCGAAGATCCTCGCGCTCGAACTGGGGTTGCCGTTCACCGAGGTGCCCGGCGCCCATCTGGCGCCGCAGCGGAATCCCGCCCAGTTCACCGAAGCGCTACGGGACCTGCTCGAAGGCTGACCGCGGGTTGTGAAGGCCTCCTTGCCTACCCTGACGGTAGTGAAGGTGCCCTTCACCACCACCTGGGTGCCGCATGGTCAAGACGTGTCGCGAAAGCCACTTTCGCGACGTCTGAGGTCCCGAAAGTGGCTTTCGCGACGTCGCCCTCACGCGGTCGCGAGCCGAGCGGCGTCTCACGCCGCATGGGCCAGCGTCAGCGCACCACCCGCCGCCGAAAGCACCAGAACGGACCACNGCGAAAGCCACTTTCGCGACGTCTGAGGTCCCGAAAGTGGCTTTCGCGACGCCGCCGCTGAGTCTCGCGCAGGGACGCGGTGGGGCGGCACGTCAAGGGACAGGGGCACGGGCCTCTGTCAGGGCATCAGGGGCAGCTTCCCGACGAGCTTGTCGATCCGGTTGCGCGGGCCGACGATGCCGATCGCGCAGAAGTCCATCTCTTCGGTCGGGATCTCCTTCATCGTCGCGAGGAAGTCGGTGTAGACCCGGATCTGCTGGGCGACGGCGGGCATGTCGGCGACGTGGCAGCCCGGCGCCGCGGCCGCCTTGGCACGGATGGCCCGGAGCGTCCCGGCGTCGGCCGACAGGATCGAGCAACCGGCCCAGGGCAAGCCCGTGTAGTGCTCGCCGCCGGCGTCGACCGCTTCGTCTCCCAGGAGCCCAGTGACCCCTTGCGCGGTGGCGACGGCGGTGCAGACCGCCGCGTTGACCGCGCGTCCCGGCGGCAGTTCGCTGTTGACCACGATCACCCATTTCAACCGGGCCGACCGGGTGGACGCGGTGAAGTCGATCTCCTCGGGGGCGAATCCGATGGCCGTACCGTGCTCGGACATTCGGCTGGTCTCCTGCTCACTTCAACGGATGAACAAGGCCAAGCTAGGAGGACATACGAGTAGAGTCCATCGCGTTCGTACTTAATACGGCGAGAGGGCCGAGATGGCGCGACTGGACGAACTTGATAAGGCGATCCTGGCGCAATTGCAGTCGGACGCACGGAAGACCAACCGCGAGGTGGCCGCCGCGGTGGGCGTTTCGCCGACCACCGCGCTGGACCGCACCCGCGGGCTGCGGGAACGCGGCGTGATCCGCGGCGCGCTGCTGGACGTGGACCTGCCGTCGATCGGCCGCGGGGTGCAGGCGCTCATCGCGGTGCGGGTGCGGCCGCCCTCGCGGCGCAATATCGAAGGCTTCCGGAACTGGGTCAACGCGCTGCCCGACCTGGTCGGGCTCTATGTGACCACCGGGACCGAGGATTTCATCCTGCATGTGGCGGTGCCCGACAACGACAGCCTCTACGCCTTCGTGATCGACAAGCTGACCGAACGTCCCGAGGTGGCCGACGTGCGCACCTCCATGGTGTTCGAACACAGCAGGCGCACCAAGATCACGCCGGTGGACCGCTAGAGCTCGCGGATGACGCGGGCCGGGTTGCCCGCGGCGAACACCTTCGACGGCAGGTCACGCGTGACGACGCTGCCCGCGCCCACCACCACGTCGTCCCCGATGGTCACTCCCGCGCACACGATGACGCCGCCGCCGAACCAGACGTTGTCCCCGATGGTGATCGGTGCGGCGGATTCCCAGCGCTGCCGCCGCAGTTCGTGGTCCTCCATGGGATGCAGCGCGGTCAGCAGCTGGCAGCGCGGGCCGATCGAGCAGTCCGAGCCGATCCTGATCGGCGCGCAGTCGAGCAGGATGGCGTCGTAGTTGAGGAAACTGTTGGCGCCGATCTCGATCAGATAGCCGTAGTCGCACTGGAACCGCGGCATGATCCACGAGCCCTCGCCGAGCTTTCCCAGCAGTTCGCGCAGGATCGTGTCCCGCTCACCGGTCTCCTCGGCGCCCGTGCCGTTGAACCGGTCGACGAGTGCCTGCGCGCGCCTGCGGTCCGCGACCAGTTCGGGGTCGTTGTCCCGGTACAGCTCGCCGCGCAGCATGCGGTCCTTCTGCTCACCCATGCCGTCAACCTACCGAAAAGCGTCCTGCCGGCGGGCCTCCCGGGGAGGCCGCCGACAGGACGGGTGAATGCTTGCGGAGCGTTTTCAGTTGTGTCGATCGGTTTCCGGGCCGGCCCGGCGGGTGGGTGAGGTGTAGGGGGGGACCCGCCGGGCCGGAGTATCTTCCTTTCTCTTCGCAGGTTCCTGCTTCCGCTTCAGGGCGTCATTCGCGGCACTGGCGGCCTTCGTTGACGCAGTCGACGAGGCGATCCATGATCCGGTCGGACATCACGTTCGCGAAATCGTCGTGGTCGGAGAACGGGTTGTGATCCTCCTCGGGGAACGAGTCCACTTTGTACTGTCCGGCGGCCTGGATCCGCCGCGGGATCTCGTAGGTCAGCGAGATGGTGAGCTCCGGGACGGCGGTGAGGCCGTTCGCGCATTCGCCGTTCTCGTCCGGATACTTGATGTGGTCCCGGTGGTTTTCGCTGTCGATGTTGTCGCCGTCGAGACAGCTGGGGAACGTGTGCACCCGCTTGACATCACTGCCTTCGGGACAGATCGGGTACTGTTTGATGAGCCTGTTCTCGAAGCCGGTGCAGGTCCAGCTCTCCCGCGCGTTGGCGGGCCCGTTGGTGCTGACTTTCGCGTCACCGTAAAGGATACGGAGGAACTTCGGCATCTTCTTCACCTTCTCCTGGGCGTTGCCCTTGAAGGTGATGTCGACGACCGCGGGACGCTGGATCTCCCCGTCGTTGCCGGCGAGTTCGTTGTCCGCGTCCGGTTCTTCCAGCCGAGCCTCGTCCTGCTGGTTCTGGTCGTTCTGGTTCTGGTCGTTCCGCTGCCGGTTCCGGTCACCCTGCCGCCGCTCTCGGCCCTGTGGCTCTTCGGCTTCTTCCGCGGTGTCGATCCGCACCACCGGCCAGAAGTACGTCGACTCGTCGCCGTTGCGGCAGGTGGTGCCGGCGCCGAGCAGGCTGTCGTTGTCCGAGTCCGCGTTCGTGGAAAGGTTCCCGACGTAATCGTGCAGATGCTGGGCGCCGTTGCGCACCCCGGGCTGCGCGATGAAGTTGTCGGGATTGAAATGCCCGTTCTCGTTCCTGCCGCAGTCGACGGTGAACGAACCGGTGGAGGCGTTCCGGCCCGGCTCCGGCTTCTCGACGTTCGGCCGGACCTTGGTGATGTCCACGAACTGCGACTTGTCCACCTCGTCCGCGGCGGCGCGTTCGGGATCGCCGGTCGTGGTGGACACCACCAGGGCTCCGACCGCGATCGACAGGCCCAGCAACGCGGTCGCGATCTTGGTCCTGCGGGCGATCCGATGGCGCCCTTGATTTCGTGCCATTAGCTGCTCACCTCATTCTTTTCCGGGCACGCTGAAAACTCGCACCCGGGCATGAGCCACGCATTAGTCGAATACGGGAATTCACCGAATTCGCGGCGAACCCTTCTGTCCGCCCGCCGGTCCAGATCCGGCTACTGGGGAATACGGCTCCGGCCGGGAACCGGTTCAAAACGCGATCCGGCCGTTATCTTTCCGTTATATGACTACCGGCGCACGATGGCCAGCACGGTGCCGTCCCGCTTATGGACCTCGAAGCGTTCGATGTCGGCCTTCCGCAGCGCCGTCGAACCGGTGATGACGAGGGGCGCCGGGGAACCGGGCACGCCGTAACCCTTGGCCGGCACACTCCAGTTGTTGACGACGTAGGCCTCTCCGCCGTGGGAGTAGGCGAACAGCTGGCAGGTCATCGGGCCGACGAGACCGCGCAGTTCGAGCTCGACGGCGCTGCCCCATTCCTTCTCCTGCACCGTGACCTCGGCGGCGACCGCGTTGCCCGCCTCGGACCAGCCGAACGGGGCGGCGCCGCCGTCCGGCCCCGTCTCGCGTCCCCGCGACGACGACGGAGGCGGCACCACCGACGTGACGATGGTGGGCGCCGCCTGCGTCACGACCGGTTCACGGTCGGTGAGCGAAAGGACGGTGACCGGCCCGCCGACGACGAGCACGAGTACGGCGGCGGCCGTCGCGAGCCGGATGATCTTGCGGCGACGGCCCGCCTTCGCCGCGTCCGCGAGCAGCATCCGCAGCACTCGCGGGCCCGGCCCCTTCACGGGCGGGTCGGGCCAGCTCTTCTTGACCATGTCGAGGATGTCGGGCAGGTGGTACATCTCCACCAGCTCGACCTGACACTCGGGGCACTCCAGCAGATGCGCTTCGAACCTGGCGTGGTCCTCCTCGCCGAGGACGCCGAGCACGTAGGCGGCGATGTCCGTGTGGACGGTTCCGGACACCTCGCTCACCCCCGCTCCTGCAGCGCCCTGCGCAACGCGCGCACAGCGTGGTGGATCCGCGATTTCACCGTACCCGGCGGGACCCCGAGCGTCGCCGCGACCTCGTTCACGGTGCGGTCACGAAGATAGGTCTGCTGAACAGCCTCGCGTTGTTCCGGGGAAAGATTGCGCAGGGCCTCGTAAACGATCATGGCCGCGAGCGTCTTCTCCGATTCGTCCGGCACTCCGATCGAATCCGACTCCAGTTCCTCCACCTCTTGAGGGCGGGCGCTCCGGCTCCGCCAGCCGTCGATGACGATGCGCCTGGCCACGGTGAACAGCCACGCGCGCAGCATTTCCGGCTGCCGGTCGAGTTTGCCGGCGTTGCGCCACGCTTTGATGAGCGTCTCCTGGACCACGTCCTCGGCCCACTGGCGATCGTGGCCGGTCAGCTTCAGCACGAACGCCATCAGGCTGGACCCGAACTCCTGGTACAACGCCCTGATGAGGTCGTCATGCCCGTTCGACGCGGGTTCATGATCGACGATTGGCTGCAGTATCCGAGAGTGGCGTCCCACGCGGCACATCTTTGTGGGCTCGGGGGCGATAAGTCCAGAGCGAAAGTTTTTTGAACCGTTTCCCGCTCGTGACCGTATCCCCTACCGAAGACCCCCGACCCGGCGCTGTCCCCCGCACCGCCGAATCCACTGTGGATCATGACTGTCCATAGTGGACCTGAACCTGCCTGCACACCATCTCCCCGCGGTGATGGCGTTCTCCTCTGGCCCCGACAGGAGGATTTCCGTGAACCCCGTGTCACGCTCGGTCATACCTCTTACCCTCACCTTGGCCGCGGTCGCGCTGACCGCCGCCTGTACCACCGGTACCGCGGGACCGAACGGTTCTCCGGGCGCGGCCCCCGCCGCCGGAGCGGCGCAGATCCCCGGGATGCCCGATCCCGCTGCCGAACCCGCCCCCGGTGTCACGGCGGCGATCCTGTTCGACCTCGGGCCGATCGTCACCGACACCAACGGTTTCACGCTTTACCGCTACGACAAGGACACGGTGAATCCGCCGAAGTCGAATTGCACGGAAACCTGCGCGCGGACCTGGATTCCCGCCAAGGCGGACGGCGACCTCGTGGTCACCGGGATCGACCGCGCCCTGGTCGGCACCGTGACCAGGGACGACGGCACCGAGCAGATCACGCTCGCGGGCTGGCCGCTCTACCGCAACGCGAAGGACGCGATGCCCGGCAACACCGGCGGGCAGGGCGTCGACGACGCGTGGTTCCCCGCCAAGCCGGACGGCACGAAAGTGCTGCTCACCGCGGACACCTGGCAGGCCGATGACCTCGGCATCTGATCTCCCCAGACCCGTGCGCCCGCTGCTCGTCCTGCTGACGGCGGCCATCGTGAACCTGTTCGGCCCGGTCGGCGAGGCGCACGCCCAAGAACTCTCCGCCGCGGACAAGAACCTGATCGTCAACGTCAAACTGGCCGGGCTGTGGGAAATGCCCGCCGGGATGTGGGCGCAGGAACGCGGAAAGAGCCAGCGGACCCGCGAAGTCGGCCGGACGCTGATGATCGACCACGGCAGGCTCGACACCGCGACGCACGCCATCGCCGACCGGTTCGGCGTCGCGCTGCCGTCCGAGCCCTCGGATCAGCAGTCCGCGTGGCTCGGCGAGATGAAGGCCGCCCGCGACGACAGCGAGTTCGACCGGATCTTCGCGAACCGGCTCCGGTACGCGCACGGGATCCTGTTCCCCGTCATCGCGCAGGTCAGGGCCGGTACGCGCAACGACGTCGTCCGCGACTACGCCACCACGGCCAACCAGGCGGTGCTGCGGCATATGACCTTGCTGGAGAGCACCGGCGTCGTCGACCAGTCGCTGATGCCGGAGGCCCCGGTGCCGCAGTCGAATTCGGCCAACGCCGCGATGGACGTCGGCTTCGGCGACTTCGCCCTCGGCCTGCTGCTCACGGTGGTGCTCGGCGGCGGGCTGTTCTACGCCCTCCGGACGGTGCGCGGCAAGAACACCCGGACCCGCGACCGCGCGGCCGCCGCCGAACCGGCCCCGGTTCCCAGTGCCCCAGGAGAGATCAATGTATGACCAGTGGTCCGAGGTGGTGATCGTGCTGACCCAGAAATCGGACACCGACACCGGTATCAAGGGCATGGCGCAGACCTCCGCCCGGATCTCGTACGGCTTCATGTGCCTCACCCTGTGCTGGGGCGTGCTCACCGCGACCGGCTGGATCAAGTCGCTGACCGGGCGGAAGGCCCTGCGCAACTCGCATATGGTGCTCGGCATCCTGACGTTGTCGTTCGGCGTCGTGCACGCGATGTCGTTCCTGTTCCTGCCCGACGGTTTCACCCTCGCGCAGGTCACGATCCCGCTCCTGCCGGGCACCTTGGCGCGGCACGAACTCGGGGTCATCGGGCTCGAGGTGATGATCGCCGTCGCGCTGACCGGCGGGATCAGCCGGTTCAGCTCCTACCGGCGCTTTCTGTGGATCCACCGGCTCGCCTATCCGGCGGTCGCGATCACCGCGCTGCACGCCTTCTTCGGCGCCATGGCCAACGGGCATCTCGGCCTGCTGTGGTTCGGCGGGATCACGCTGCTGGTCCCCGCGGTGCTGCTGACCGCGCTGCGGTTCACGCCGACCCGCTACCTGGAACGGCTGGGCCTGGTCGAAGAACTGGTCTGACGACTTGGAGAACGAGAAATGATCTTCGGAAGCATCCGGCGCGGCACCCGCGTCAGCGTCGACAACGAGCGGTGCGAGATCTTCGGCTTCTGCGAGATGGAGGCGCCGTCGACGTTCAAGATCGGCCCGGACGGCAAGCTCCGCATCCGCCGGATGGTCGACCGGGACGGGCTGGACCAGGCCATCTCCGCCGCCCGCCTCTGCCCGAAACAAGCCATCAGAGTCAAGGGAGAAGGAGCGTACGACGATGAGTGACGGAGATCGGATCGTCATCGTCGGCGCGGGCGTCGCCGGCCTCCGCTCGGCGGAACGGTTGCGGGAACTCGGTTTCGACGGCGAGATCGTGCTGGTCGGCGACGAGCCGCGGAAGCCGTACCACCGGCCGATGGTGTCGAAGGAGCTCATCACCGGCGGGGTGAAACCGGTGGCCGCGAGCCTGGAGCCGTACGTCGACCTGGACGTCCATTGGCGGCTGGGCACCCGTGCGACCTGGCTCGACAGCAAGGAGCGCACCGTCCACCTGCCGGGTGGTGAATCCCTTTGGTACGACGGGTTGATCATCGCGACCGGCGTCTACCCCCGCCATCTTCCCGGATCGCCGCGCCACGACCCCCGGGTCCGGGTGCTGCGCACCGTGGAGGATTCACTGGCCGTCCGGCGGGCTTTGGGGAACAGCAACAAATCCGTCGTGGTGATCGGCAGCGGCCTGATCGGGAACGAGTTCGCCGCGTCGATGCGGTACATGGGCCGCGACGTCACGCTCATCGGGCACGCGAAGGCGCCTTTGCACCGCTTCGGGGAGCGGATCGCTTCGGCGCTCACCAAGGAACATCAGCACCATCGCGCCAAGCTGGCGATGAACACCGAGGTGCGGAACTGGATCAGCACCAAGGAGACGGTGGGGCTGCACCTGACCAACAACCAGTTCCTGGTGGCCAGCTGCGTGGTGCTCTCGATCGGCAGCGTGCCGGCCGTGGACTGGCTGCGCGGATCGGAGCTGACCATCGACGACGGCGTGCTGTGCGAATCGACCCTGTTCGCCGTCGGGGCGGAAGACGTCGTGGTCGCCGGCGACGTCGCGAAATGGCCGAACCTGCGGATCGACGAGACCCCGCGGCGGGTCGAGCACTGGATGAACGGCGTCGAATCCGGGCGCGCGGCGGCGGAAAGCCTGATGCTGGGCCGCGGCAACGCGCGGCCGTACACGCCGCTCCCCCGCGCCTGGTCGTCCCTGTACGACGCGCGGTTGCAGACCGTGGGGATGCCGTCGCTGGGCAGGGACACGATCGAACTCTCCGACGGGGTCACCGGTTTCGTCCGCGACGGCAGGCTGATCGGCGCGGCGGGCTGGGACCGGCCGAAGGCGATGATCCACTGGACCGCCGAACTCGGCCGGCGGCTGCCGGTGCCCGAGCCGGCGTTCCCCGCCCCCGCCGCTCCTTCGCCGGCGTCGACGCCGATCGGGGAGGACATCCTGGCCCCGTTCGAGCGGGACTTCCTGTCCGAGACGCCGACCGAGGCCGTCCCCGCGCCGGAAAGGATGCCCTGGGCTCGCGTTCCCGCCGGGTGACCCGGGATCGCGAACGGACCGGGGCCGCGCGCGGCGGCCGCGGTCCCCTCAGGTGGCGGTGGGTCGCTGGGCCTCCGCGCCCACCGCCACCCCCTGGGGACGCCGGGAGGTACCGGGACCGACGGTGATTCGGGCTCCGCCGGGTACCGCCCTCCGGGCTCCCCGCTTCCGGTCGGGGCCCTTCCAGGCCTGACTCACCTGGATGGGCCCCGATCCATGCACTGAGTATTTCCCGCTCCGCGTGCTCGAAGGCGTATCTCGCGTGCTTGGAGGCGTATCTCGCGTGCTTGGAGGCGGAACACACGAGTTACGCCTCCAAGCACGCGAGTTACGGCTCTGCTCACGCGAGATCGCCCTTCCCGCACGAAGGCGGCACGGTTCACGAGGACGGCGCCTTCACGACCACGGTGTCCTCCGGCCCGACCACCCGCCCGTCCGAAGCCCGGATCTCCAGCTCCCGCAACGGAAGCCCGCCGTCGCGGTCCACCAGTTCCGAACGCGGCTCGCCTTCGGCGAAGAAGTGCGCCTCGCCCCATTGCCGCAGCGCGACGATCACCGGGAACAGGTCGCGCCCCTTCGGCGTCAGGACGTACTCGCTGTACGTGCTCCCGTCCGAAGCCGGGACCATGTCGAGCACCCCGTGTCCGACGAGCGCCCGCAGCCGCGCGGACAGGATGTTCTTCGCGACGCCGAGGCTGCGCTGGAACTCCCCGAACCGGCGGACGCCGTCGAAGGCGTCACGCACGATCAGGAGCGACCACCAGTCGCCGATCGTGTCGACCGAGCGCGCCACCGGGCACGAAGCTTCGTCGAACGTCGTCCGCTTCACCATGGTTGCATCTTACTACCGAACTCCTCTACCGTCCGTTGGTAGCAACTTGAAACCATCTGGAGGGTTCGTGCACCGCGGTGTCGTCCTGTTGTTCGCCGTGGCCGCCGGGACGGCCGTCGCCACGATCTACTTCGCGCAGCCGTTGCTCGTCACGATGGGCGCCGACCTCGGCATCGCCACGTCGACCGTCGGCGGCATCGTCACGCTCACGCAGCTCGGCTACGGCCTCGGCCTGTTCCTGCTGGTCCCGCTCGGTGACCTGCTCGACCGGCGGTTGCTCGTCACCGGTCAGCTGGCCCTGCTGGCGATCGCCGAACTCGTCGCCGCGACGGCCGCGAACGGTGTGGTGCTGTTCGCCGGGATGGCGGCGATCGGCGTGCTCGCCGTCGTCACGCAGCTCCTCGTGGCGTTCGCCGCGTCGCTGGCGGAACCCGGCGAACGCGGACGTGTGGTCGGTCTCGTGACGACCGGCGTCGTCCTCGGGATCCTGCTCGCGCGCACGGTATCCGGCACGCTGGCCGATCTCGCGGGCTGGCGCGCGGTGTACGTCGTGTCCTCGGGCGTGACCGTGCTGATCGCGATCGTGCTGTATCGCGTACTTCCCGCCACGGCCCCGGGAAAGTCCATGGGCTACGGGCGGCTGCTGCGTTCCACGTGGTCGCTGTTCGTCGAGGAGCCCGTCTTCCGGACGCGCGGCACGCTCGCGCTGCTGATCTTCGCCGCGTTCGGCACGTTGTGGAGCTCGGTCGCCCTGCCACTCACCGAGGACGGCTTGTCGCACACCGCCATCGGCGCGTTCGGGCTGGCCGGAGCCGCGGGCGCGCTGGCGGCGGCGCCCGCCGGACGGCTCGCCGATCGCGGCCGCGCGCGGTGGACGACCGGCCTCGCCCTCGGCCTGCTCCTACTTTCCTGGATACCGCTGGGTTTCACCCGCGAGTCACTGTGGGCGCTGGCGGCGGGAGCGATCCTGCTCGACCTCGCCGTCCAGGCCGTGCACGTCACGAGCCAGACCCTGATCTACCCGCTGCGGCCGGACGCCGGCAGCAGGCTGATCGGCGGGTACATGATCTTCTACTCCGTCGGCAGCGGCCTGGGCGCCATCGGCTCGACCGCCGTTTACGCCGTCGCGGGCTGGACCGGCGTCTGCCTGCTCGGTGCGGCGTTCAGCACGGCGGCGCTCGTCGTGTGGAGTGTCAGAGACACTCGATGATCGTGACGTTCGCCGTTCCGCCGCCCTCGCACATCGTCTGCAACCCGTAACGCCCGCCTCGCCGCTCGAGTTCGTGGAGCAGGGTCGCGAACAGCTTCGTACCGGTCGCCCCGATGGGGTGGCCGAGCGCGATCCCGCCGCCGTTCACGTTGACGCGGTCCGGATCGGCGCCCGTCTCCTCGATCCACGCCAGGACGACACTCGCGAACGCCTCGTTGACCTCGAACAGGTCGATGTCGTCGATGCTCAGCCCGGTCTTCCGCAGCGCGTGCGCGGTCGCCGGGATGGGCCCGGTCAGCATCCACACCGGATCCGCCGCCCGCACGGAAAGGTGGTGGATCCTGGCGCGCGGGGTGAGACCGTGGTCCTCGACGAACTTCTCCGACGCGATGAGCGTCGCGCTGGCGCCGTCCGAGATCTGGCTGGCCACGGCGGCGGTGATCCGCGAACCCTCGCTCAGCGGTTTCAGCCCGGCCATCCGTTCCACCGTGGTGTCGCGCCTGGGCCCCTCGTCCAGGGCGGCACCGGCGAACGGCGCGATCTCGGCGGCGAACCGGCCTTCGTCGATGGCCGCGATCGCGCGCTGATGGCTGCGGAAGGCGAACTCCTCCATCGCCTCACGGGTCAGATCCCAGTGTTCGGCGATCATGTCGGCACTGCGGAACTGCGACACCTCGACGCTGCCGTAGCGCTCCTGCCAGCCCTTCGAGCCGGAGAACGGGTCCTCGAAGCCGTACTCGCGTCCGGCCAGCATCGCCGCGCTGATCGGGATGGCGCTCATGTTCTGCACGCCGCCGGCGAGGACGAGGTCCATCGTCCCGGACAGCACCGCCTGCGCGGCGAAGTGCACGGCCTGCTGGCTCGAACCGCATTGGCGGTCGATCGTCACGCCCGGCACGTGGTGCCCGAAGCCCGCCGCGAGCCACGCCGTGCGCGCGATGTTCCCGGATTGCGGGCCGAGCGTGTCGCAGCAGCCGAGGATGACGTCGTCGACCAGGTCGGCCTCGACGCCGGTCCGCTCGACCACGGCCTGGATGACGTGCGCACCGAGGTCGGCGGAGTGGACACCGCTGAGCGCTCCCCCGCGTTTGCCGACCGGTGTCCGGACAGCGTCCAGAACGTAGGCTTCAGCCACGGCGCCTCCTCTTGGTCGCGATGCCGTCCAGCAGGATCCCGAGGTACTGCTGCGCGACGTCGTCCGCGCTCAGCGTGCCGCCGGGGTTGTACCAGCGCACCGCCACCCAGACGGTGTCGCGGATGAACCGGTAGGTGAGTTCGACGTCGAGGTCCTCGCGGAACACGCCTGCCGCGATGCCGTCGGTGAGGATCCCGTTCCACAGTTTGCGGAATTCGGTGTTGCGGTCGTTGAGGTAGCCGAACCGTGGCAACTGCATGAGGTGTTTCGCCTCGGACTGGTAGATCGCCACCTCGGCGGGACGCCGGTGAATGGATTCGAACGACGCCACCACGACGGCTTCGAGCGTTTCCCGCGGCCCTTTCCCTTCCGCGACGATCTCGGCGTAGGCGCCGAAGAGTTCGTCGAGGAACCCGGTGAGGATCTCGTCGGCCATCGACTCCTTCGAGTCGAAATGGTGATAGAGACTCCCCGAAAGGATGCCCGCCGCGTCCGCGATGTCCCGCACGGTGGTGGAGACGTACCCGCGCTCGGCGAACAACTTCGCCGCCAGGGCGAGCAGTTCGGCGCGGCGGGACCCGGGGCTGGCTTTCATTACTACCTCACGCATGCTGGGAACTCACGGACACGACCTCACCGGTGAGGTACGACGAGTACTCACTGGCGAGGAACACCATCACATTCGCCACTTCCCACGGTTCCGCCGCCCTCCCCGAGACCTCGCGCGCGGTGAGCTCGGTGAGCAGTTCCTCGCTGGTCACCTTGGCCAGGAAGGGATGCATCGCCAGGCTCGGCGCGACGGCGTTGACCCGGATGCCGTGTTCGGCGACGTCGACGGCCGAACACCGGGTGAGCGCCATGACCCCCGCCTTCGCGGCCGCGTAGTGGGCCTGCCCGGCCTGCGCGCGCCAGCCGATCACCGACGCGTTGTTGACGATCACCCCGCCGTCGCCTTGGGCGATGAACCGGTTCACCGCGGCCCGCGTCGCCCGGAACGTGCCGTTGAGGGTCACGTCGATGACCCGCGCCCATTCGTCGTCCGCCATGTCCACAATGGACTTCGTGCCGCCGAGCCCGGCGTTGTTGATCAGCACGTCGATCCGGCCGTAGTGTGCCGCGGCGCCGTCGATGAGCGCCTTCACCTGGTCTTCCTGGGTGACGTCGCAGGGGATCGCGTGGACGTCGCCGAGTTCGGCCGCCTTCTCGCCGAGGCGGCGCTCGTGCCAGTCGCTGATCACGACGCGGGCGCCTTCCTCCAGCGCGCGTTTCGCCACCGCGGAACCGATCCCGGTGCCGGCCGCAGCCGTCACCACGACCACCTTGTCCCGCAGGAGGTTCGCCCCCTCGGGGTACTTCGGCACCGGGATCACGGGCGTACCTCCCTTGGCAGGCCGAGCACCCGCTCGGCGATGACGTTGCGCTGGATCTCGTTGGAGCCGCCGTAGATCGTGTCGGCCCGGGTGAAGAGGAACAGCCGTTGCCAGGCGTCGAGCCCGTCTTCCGCGAGCATTCCCCGCGCGCCGCGGACGAGCATCGCGAGCTCCCCGAGGTCACGGTGCCAGTTCGCCCAGACCAGTTTGGACACTTCCGCCACGCCGGGCGACGAGTCTCCGAGCGTGCGGATCGCCTGTGCCCGCATGACCTCCAAGCCGACCCAGGCGCGGTCGATCCGCTCGGCGATCACCGGGTCGTCCGGCGCGAGCCTGGTGAGTTCTTCGAGTTCCCGGCGGAACCCGACCTGTTGCCCGAGCGTCGCGACGCCACGCTCGAACGCGAGCGTGCCCATCGCCACCCGCCAGCCGTCGCCGGGTTCGCCGACGACGAGGTCTTTCGCGGTTCGGGCGCCATCGAAGAAGACTTCGTTGAACTCGGAGGTTCCGGTGAGCTGCCGGATCGGGCGGACCTCGACGCCGGGCTGGTTCATCGGGACGAGCAAATAGGACAGTCCTTTGTGGCGTTTCGAGCCGGGTTCGGTGCGGGCCAGCACGAAACACCAATCGGCCACGTGTGCGAGCGACGTCCATACCTTCTGGCCGTTCAGCACCCACTCGTCGCCTTCGAGGGTCGCCGTGGTCGACACGGCGGCGAGGTCGGATCCGGCGCCGGGTTCGGAATAGCCCTGGCACCACAGCTCCTCGACCGCCACGATCGGTGGCAGGAAACGCTTCTGCTGCTCCGGCGTGCCGAACGCGATCAGGGTCGGGCCGAGGAGTTCCTGCGCCAGGTGACTGACCCTCGCCGGCGCGCCCGCTCGCGCGTACTCCTCGTGGAACACGACCTGCTGTTCGAGCGTCGCGCCCTGGCCGCCGTGTTCGACCGGCCAGCCGACGCAGGTCCAGCCCGCCGCGGCGAGCCGCCGCTCCCACTCCACGCGCTCGTCGAAGGCCTCGTGCTCCCGGCCGGGACCGCCCAGACCGCGCAGTTCCGGCGGCAGGTTCTCCGCCAGCCAGGTGCGCACGCGGTCACGGAAACCGTCTCGGGCCACGCCTGCCTCCTCTAGCCAAACCAGAGCCTGCTGCGTAGGCTACCCTACCAAGCACTTGCTAGGGAGACTTCGATGACTGAAGGAACCATCCCGGCGGCGCTCGACAGGGCCGCGGAGCGCTTCGCCGCGCGGGAAGCGCTGGTCGACGGCGAAGTCCGGCTCACCTACGCCGAACTCGCCCGCCGCGTGCGCCAGGCCGCGCGGTTCTTCGAGGGCCACGCGCGGGTCGCGATCTGCTCCCCCAACACCTGGCACTGGGTCGTCGCCGGGCTCGGCGCGCTGTACGCCGGAGCGACGCTGATCCCGGTCAACACCCGCTTCACCGCCCGCGAGACCGTCGACGTCCTCGAACGCGCGAACGTTTCCGCGCTGGCGATCACCGGCACGTTCCTCGGCACGGATCGGCTGGCGGACCTCGGCTCTTCCCGCCCTGCCACCGTCCTGCGCATCCCCGTCGGAGGCCCGGAGGAACCGGTCGAGGGCGTGACGGAATGGGACGCGCTCGCCGGACTGGACAGCGACTTCGTCAGTCCCGCGAAACCGGACGACGTCAGCGACATCCTGTTCACGTCCGGGACCACCGGCCGCAGCAAGGGCGCGATGAGCAGCCACCGGCAGGCGCTGAGCGTCGCCGAGGCCTGGGCCGACTGCGGCGGGCTGACCGAGGAAGACCGCTACCTCGTCATCAACCCGTTCTTCCACAGCTTCGGTTACAAGGCGGGGATCCTCGCGGCCATCCTGCGTGGCGCGACGATCCTGCCGCAACGCACCTTCGATGTCCGGGAAACCCTGCGCCTCGTCGAATCCGAGCGGATCACCGTGCTCCCCGGCGCGCCGACGATCTACCAGGTCCTGCTGGACGCGCCCGAACGCGGGAACCACGATCTGTCCAGCCTGCGGCTCGCCGTCACCGGGGCGGCGACCGTGCCGGTCGCGTTGGTCGAGCGGATGCGGACGGAGCTGGGTTTCGACACCGTCCTCACCGCGTACGGGCTCACCGAGGCCGTGGTGGCCACGATGTCCCGCCCCGAAGACGACGCGAAACTGGTGGCACATTTCTCCGGCCGTGCGACGGCGGGCTTCGAGGTGAAACTCGGCGAGCTCGGCGAGGTCCTGCTGCGCGGGCCGAACGTGATGCTCGGCTATCTCGATGATCCGGATGCCACGGCGGAAGCCATCGACGCCGACGGCTGGCTGCACACCGGCGACGTCGGGGTGCTCAACGAGCGCGGTTATCTGCGGATCGTCGACCGGATCAAGGACATGTACGTCTGCAAGGGATTCAACGTGTATCCGGCCGAGGTCGAGCAGGCGCTCGGCTGGCTGGACGGCGTGGCGGAATCCGCGGTGATCGGTGTTCCCGACGCGGTGTACGGCGAGGCGGGCAAGGCCTACATCCGGCTTCGCCCCGGCGCCGAACTGTCCACTGAGGACGTCCTGGCGCACTGCAAAAGCAATCTGGCCAACTACAAACTCCCCCGGTACATCGAGTTCGTGGCGGAACTTCCGCGGAACCTGTCGGGGAAGGTGCTGAAACGCGTGTTGCGGGAGGAGAACGGATGACCGTCGAGTACGAGCGACGCGGGCCGGTGGCCGTCGTCACGATGAACCGGCCGGAGTACCGGAACGCGCAGAACTCGGCGATGACCTACGCGCTCGACGCGGCGTTCACCCGCGCCGTCGACGATCCCGAGGTCAAGGTGATCGTGCTGGCCGGCGCCGGGAAGCACTTCTCCGCCGGGCACGACATCGGGACGCCGGAGCGCGACGTGGACGTCTCGTTCGAGCGCAAGGCCGTCCTGTGGTGGGACCATATCGGCGCCGAGGGCGGTGATCAGCGGTTCGCCCGCGAGTCCGAGGTCTACCTCGGCATGTGCCGCCGGTGGCGCGAGATCCCGAAGCCGACCATCGCGAGCGTGCAGGGCGCGTGCATCGCGGGCGCGCTGATGCTGGCGTGGGTGTGCGACATGATCGTCGCCTCCGACGACGCGTTCTTCGCCGATCCCGTAGTACGTATGGGGATTCCCGGTGTCGAGTACTTCGCGCACCCGTGGGTCCTCGGTCCGCGCGCGGCCAAGGAGGTGCTGTTCACCGGTGAGCGCTTCACGGCGCAGCAGGCCAAGGAATGGGGCATGCTGAACCGCGTCGTCCCGCGCGCCGACCTCGAAACCGAGACGATGGCGCTGGCGGAGAAGATCGCGGTGATGCCGCGGATGGGGCTCGCGCTCGCCAAGAAGGCCGTGAACCAGGCGGAAGACCTCATGGGGCTCCGGTCCGGAATGGACTCCGTGTTCGGTCTGCACCACTTCGCGCACGCGCACAACGCCGAGGTTTCCGGCGGTGACTCGCTGGGCGGGCAGGACGCGCGCTCGATGCGTGACGCGAGTTCATGATGAACCTCGACCTGGATGAGCGGACGCTCGCCTTCCGTGACGAAGCCCGTGCCTGGCTCGCCGCGAACGTTCCCGCCGAGCCGCTGAAGTCGTTCGACACCGCCGAAGGATTCGCGCAGCACCGCGAGTGGGAATCCCGGTTGGCCGACGCCCGGTGGTCCGTCGTCTCGTGGCCGCGCGAGTTCGGCGGGCGGGACGCGAGCCTGCTGGAGTGGGTGCTCTTCGAGGAGGAGTACTACGCGGCGGGAGCGCCGTTGCGGGTCAACCAGAACGGCATCTTCATGCTCGCGCCCACGCTGTTCTCCCATGGCACGGAAGAACAGCAAGCCCGCATCCTGCCGAAGATGGCGCGCTCCGAGGAGGTCTGGGCGCAGGCGTGGTCGGAACCCGAGGCGGGCAGCGACATCGCCGCTCTGCGCAGCACCGCGACCCGCTGCGACGGCGGCTGGCGGGTCAGCGGGCAGAAGACCTGGAGCTCGCGGGCGACGTTCGCCGACCGCGCGTTCGGCCTGTTCCGCAGTGACCCGGACTCGGTGCGGCACAAGGGCCTCACCTATCTGATGGTGGATCTGCGGTCCGAGGGCGTCACCGTCAGGCCGATCCCCCAGCTGGACGGCGAACCGGGGTTCGCCGAGCTCTTCTTCGACGACGTCTTCGTCCCCGACCAGGACGTCATCGGCGCGCCGGGTGAAGGCTGGCGGGTCGCGATGACGACCGCGAACAACGAACGCGGCCTGTCGTTGCGCAGTCCCGGCCGGTTCCTCGCCGCGGCCGACCGGCTGGTCTCGCTCTGGCAGGACTCCGCGCGTCCGGCGCACACCGCGGACCGGGTCGCCGACGCGTGGATCGGTGCGCGGGCCTATCAGCTGTACACCTTCGGCACGGTCACCCGGCTTTCCGAAGGTGCCGAGCTCGGCCCCGAATCGAGTGTCAACAAGTTGTTCTGGTCGCACCTCGACGTCGCGCTGCACGAAACGGCGCTCGACATCCTCGGCCCGGACGCCGAACTGCGGGGCGGCTGGAGCGACGGCTGGCTGTTCTCCCTGGCCGGGCCGATCTACGGCGGGACCGACCAGATCCAGCGGTCCATCGTCGCCGAACGGCTGCTCGGCCTGCCGAAGGGGGCTCGATGAGGTTCGCACTCTCCGGCGAGCAGGAGCAGTTCTCCCGCAGCCTGCACGATCTGCTGTCCGGTGTGGACACCGATTCGGCCAACCGGTCCTGGGCGTCGGGCGATCCCGGGCCCGGCCTCAAGATCTGGCGGCGGCTGGCGGAACTCGGCGTGACCGCGCTGGCGGTCCCCGAGAAGTACGACGGTCTCGGCGCCACACCGGTGGATCTGGCCGTCGGCTTCGAACGGCTCGGCTACCACTGCGTTCCCGGGCCGTGGACCGACACCGTGGCCGTCCTGCCGTCCCTGCTCGACGACGAACTGCTGACCTCGGTCGCGTCCGGCGAGACGCTGGCGTCGGTGGCTTTCGCTCCGCATGTGCCGTATGCCCTGGATTCCGACGTCGCGGACGCGCGGCTCGCTGTCGAGAACGACCGGCTGCGCGCGTTCACCCCGGGCGAGCTTTTGTCCTCCGTGGACGGTTCGCGCCGGTTGTTCCCGCCGGTGGCCGGGGACGACCTCGGCACTGCACTGGACGCGGAGCGCGCGTTCGAACTGGGCTGTCTCGCCACCGCGGCGCAACTCCTCGGCGCGGGACGCTGGCTGCTCGACACGTCCGTCGCCTACGCCGCGCAACGCAAGCAGTACGGCCGGGAGATCGGCGGCTATCAGGCGGTCAAACACCTGCTCGCCGACGTCGCGACCGCGCTCGCGCTGGCCGAGCCGCTGCTGTTCGGCGCGGCCGTCACCCTGGACCGGCGGGACGTCTCCGCGGCCAAGGTGGCGTGCGGCGACGCCGCGCATCTCGCCGCCCGGACGGGGCTGCAGGTGCACGGCGCGATCGGCTACACCGCGGAACACGCGCTCGGCCTGCGGCTGACCAGGGTCCGCGCGCTGGTCGGCGCCTGGGGTACGCCGCGGTTCCACCGGGAGCGGGTGCTGTCATGACGTTCACCGCCGAACAGGACGCGCTGCGCGACAGCGTGCGGAAGCTGCTGGACCGGGAAGCGGATCCCTGGCCCGAGCTGTGCGAGCAGATCGGGGTGGCGGCGCTGGCCGTTCCCGAGCGGTTCGGCGGGCTCGGCGCCGGGACGACGGAACTGCAGGTGGTCGCCGAAGAACTGGGCAGGGTCCTCGCCGACGTCCCGTTCCTCGGCTCGGCCGTGCTCGCCGTGCACGCCGTCCTGGCCACGGGCAACGACGAGGCTTGCGAACGGCTGCTCCCCCGCCTCGCCGAGGGTGTTGTCGGCGCGGTGGCCTGGACCGATGCCGAAGGTCGCTGGGATGCCCCTGCCTGCCGCGTCGACGATTCCGGGGTGGAGGGTGAGGCGCACTACGTCCTCCACGGCGACGAGGCCGAGATCCTGCTGGTCGTGGCCGGCGATTCGCTGTACGAAGTCGCCGATGCGCGGCGAGAACGGACTCCGGCGATGGACGAAACGCGGCGACTGGCGAGGGTTCGTTTCGACGGCGCCTCTGCCCGGCTGATCGGCCCGGTCGACCTCGGCGCGCTGCGGGACGTCGCGTGCGCCGTTTTGGCCGCCGAACAGGCCGGGGCCGCGGCGCGGGCGTTCGAGCTGACGGTGGAGTACAGCAAGCAGCGGCACCAGTTCGGCAGGCCGATCGGCGGATTCCAGGCGTTGAAGCATCGGATGGCCGATCTCCACGTCCTGGTGGAAACCGCGCGCTCGGCGGCCTACGCGGCTCCGGAGTCGAGCAGGCTGGCCGCGGTGGCCAAGGTGCACTGCTCGGAGGCGCTGGCGACGGTGGCGGGCGAGATGATCCAGCTGCACGGCGGGATCGCGATCACCTGGGAGCATCCGGCGCACCGCTATTTCAAGCGGGCGCATGGCGCGGCGCACCTGTTCGGCTCGCCTGGCGACCACCTCGGACGGGTGCGGCCGCCGTTATCGTGAGCCGGTGGAGTGCGCGATCTGTGCCAAGCACCGTGGCGAAGGCCCGCTGGTGGGGCCGGCCGTCTGGGCCGACGACACGGTCGTCGTGTCGCACCGGCCCGGTGGCTTCCCCGGTTATCTGTTCGTGGAGACCCGGCGGCATGTGGCGGCGCTGGACGAGCTGACCCCGGACGAGGTCGCGGCGGTCGCGCGCGCGGCCTGGTTCGCGGCCAGGGGCCTGCGTGCGGAACTGGCTCCGGAGCACGTGTTCTCCGCCATCGCCGGGCGGAGTGTCGCGCATTTCCATCAGCACGTTTTCGTGAGGTACCGGGGAACGCCCTCGGAGCTCGGGTGGATGGACGGTCCCTCGTGGACGGGCGCGCCGGCCGCGGACATCCGCGCGCTGTGCGGCCGCCTGGCGGGTCACTTCTGATCCAGGAACCGGGTGATGGCGCGGATGCGGTCACCGTCGAGGGTGAGGACCATCAGTCCGGCCGGTGTCTCACCGTGACGGCAGACGAAGGCGGGCTGGCCATTGGCACGCGTCGGGGTCATGGTGAAGCGCTCCACGGGAACGGCCATGGTGACGCGGAGGAAGCCCGCGATCGCCTCGCGACCGTGGTACTCGTGCGGTGCCGGCGGCATGGCGAGCCAGGCGTCGTCGGTGAGCAGGCTGAGGACGCCGTCGAGGTCGCCCGCGGTGAACGCGTCGGCGAAGCGCCTGGTCAGCTCGCGTTCCCCCGGTGAGGGGCGGTGTGCCGTGCGGGCTCGATGCTTGTCGAGGGAGGCGCGGGCGCGCTGGAGGATGCCTTTGACCGCCGTCTCGGTGGTGCCGAGCATGCTCGCGACCTCACCGGCGGGGAAGCACAGGACGTCCCGCAGGACGAGCGCGGCGGCTTGTCTCGGCGGGAGGAGCTGGAGCCCGGTGATGAAGGCGAGCTCGACGGCCTCCCTGGTGGTGTAGCGCGCTTCGGGGCCGGGTTCGCTGTCGGCGAGCTCGTCCGGATACGGCTGCAACCAGGTCACTTCACCGCGTCGGCTCGGCTCCGGCGGATCGAACGGCGGCACCGGCTCGGGCGGGCGACGGCGGCCGGCGTCCCTCAATGCGTTGAGGCAGCGGTTGGTGGCGATGCGGTACAGCCAGGTGCGAAGCGACGAGCGCCCCTCGAAGCCGTCGAGGCCGCGCCAGGCGGCCAGGAGCGTCTCCTGGACGGCGTCCTCGGCGTCGGTGAGGGACCCGAGGATCCGGTAACAGTGCAGGTGGAGCTCGTGCCGATAGGTGTCGGCGAGCTCGCGAAACCCCTGCTCGTCTGTCGCCCTGGTGCTCACTGACCGTTCCTTTCGCGGCGGGAGTGGTGTCTGACTGGGTGAAGACCGACGAAAGGAACCATCATGACCAGTCCCGCCTTGGATGTCGCGCTCGCCTACCACCACGCGTGGACGGGCAAGGACTTCGAGAAGGCGATGACCTACATCGCCGAGGACATCGTCTGCCACACGCCCGGTGGGCCGCTTTCCGGCGCTGAGGCGTTTCGCGGGTTCATGGGCCCGTTCACCGAGATCCTGACCGGCTCGACGCTGCTCTCGGCGTTCGGGGACGAGACGACCGCGTTGCTTATGTACGACACGGCGACCTTGCCGGTCGCGAGCGCGCCCGGGGCCGAGCTGCTGACAGTGCGGGAGGGGAAGATCGTGGAGTTGCGGATCGTGTTCGATCGGGCTCCTTTCGATGCGGCGCGGGAGGCTGCTGCGGGGTCTTAGCCGGTTGCTCGGTGGCGCGTGAAGGGCTTCTTCCCTCGGTTCGACGGGGGAAGGGGGCTTCACGCGCCCTGTTTCCAGGGGTGCGGGTGTCGTCGCCTGGCGTGCGCGCCCGGGTGGCCGGGGCATACAGGAACCTGCCAACCAAGTAGTCCTAACGGACGGGCTCTGAGGCGCGCCGGTGCCACGACGTGACGCACATTCGGGCGGCTGCGGGGGCTGCCCACTGCGGGAGTCCAGACTGGACGGGCCTGGCCGCGCCGGTGCAACCGCCCGCCTATTTCCAGTGAGCCAGGGCGTGCTTATCGGCTTGCCGCGGAACCGCGCTTTGGGCACACCGGAGTCGCCGCCCGGTGTGAGGCCGGGTGGCTCCACGGCGTATTTCTGTACCGATCAGAAGGGTGGAGTGTCGTCCTCGGGTTGGGGTCGTGGGTCGTGGAGTGGTTCCGGGTTCGCGTGGTAGGTACGGCCGGTGGGGGTGGTGATGGTCATGCCGCCGTTGCCGGTGGGGGTGGTGGTCCAGCCGGGTTCTTCTTTGAGGTGGTTGTGGATGGTGCAGGCGGCGTGGCAGTTGTGGTGGTCGGTGTTGCCGTTGCGGGCCCAGGTGGTGATGTGGTCGATCTCGGAGAACTCCGCCGGCCGATGGCAGCCGGGGTAGGTGCATTCCCGATCCCGCGCCTTGATCAACCTGNCCCGCACCAACCCACCGGTGCACCGCATTCACCCCACCCCCACCCCGGACGAGACTCACAACGGTGACCGCAAACCTCCGCACAGGCAGCGATTTCGCCCGTCTGTCCCGCCGCGTCAGCGAAGCGGGCCTCCTCGACCGCCGTCCCGGCTACTACGTCTTCCGCATCGGCCTGGTCGCCACCCTCTTCGTCTCCGGCTGGGTCGCCTTCTTCGCGATCGGGGATTCCTGGTGGCAGCTGGGGATCGCCGTCTTCCAGGCGGTGATGTTCGGCCAGATCGCGTTGCTGTCGCACGATCTCGCGCACCGTCAGGTGTTCCGCACCCGCCACCCGAGCGAGATCGCCGGGCGGATCGCGGGGAACCTCGGTGTCGGCATGAGTTACGGCTGGTGGATGGACAAGCACACCCGCCACCACGCGAACCCGAACCACGAGCACCTCGACCCCGACGTCGATCCGGACATCCTCGTGTGGTCGAAGGACCAGGCGCGGGCCAGCAAGGGTCTCCCCCGGTTCATCGGCCGCTACCAGGCGTTCCTGTTCTTCCCGCTGCTCACCCTCGAAGGCCTGAACCTGCACTTCTCCGGGATCCGCGCGGTCGCGAAGCCGGGCCTCCGGCGGCGCGGGCTCGAAGCGGCGTTGCTGCTGGCGCACTTCGCGCTCTACTTCAGCGCGTTGCTCGTGGTCCTCTCACCCGGCAAGGCGCTCGTCTTCTTCATCGTCCACAAAGCACTGTGGGGTGTCTACATGGGATCGATCTTCGCGCCCAACCACAAGGGCATGCCGATCCTGTCCGGCGACACCGAACTCGACTTCCTCCGCAAGCAGGTGCTCACCTCACGCAACGTCCGCGGCGGCCGGATCGTCGACGTCGCGCTCGGCGGCCTCAACTACCAGATCGAGCACCACTTGTTCCCGAGCATGCCGTCGCCGCATCTGCGCCGCGCCCGGCCCATTGTCCAGCGCTACTGCGACGAGATCGGCGTCCCGTACCACGAGACCGGGCTCATCGAGTCCTACTCGCTCGCGTTACGCAGCCTGCACGACGCCGGCGAGCCGATCAGAGCCAATCGTCGGGACGCGGCCAGGGCATGAGCGCGGCGAGCGCGTCCGTCACCGGCTCGGTCACCGTGTACCGCCCGCGATGGAACAGCAGCGGCCGATCATCGGAGGGTTCCCCGAGCGCGGTGACCCTGCCGACGACGACGTAATGGTCACCCGCCTCGTGCACGGCTTCGAGGGCGCAGTCGATCCAGGTCAGGGCCCCGGTCAGCAAAGGGGATCCGGACGGGGCGGGCGACCAGTCGACCGACGCGAACTTGTCCGCCCCCCGCGCGCCGAACACCGCGCTGACCTCTTGCTGGTCCTCGGCGAGCACGTTGACGGCGAACCGGCCGGACTCGGCGAGCACCGCCCAGGTCCGGGAAGTCTTGGCAGGACAGAAGAGCACCAGCGGCGGATCCAGCGAAAGCGCCGCGAACGACTGGCACGCGAAGCCTACCGGAGCCGTGCCGTCGTGCCCGGTCACCACCGCGACACCGGTGCAGAAATGCCCGAGCACCGTCCGGAACCGAGCCGGATCGATGTCCGCGCCGAGGTCCGTCACCGGGGTCACGACTGCCCCGGCGGGCGGGCGCCGACTGAAAAGTCGTGTCCCCACAAGGAAACCGCCGTACTCTCTCGGGCGATCCAGCTCTCGTCGTCCACTTGACGCCCCTCGCAGCCGTATTCGACGTCGAAGCCGCCGGGGGTCTTCATGTAGAACGAGAGCATCAGATCGTTGACGTGCCGCCCGAGGGTCGCCGACATCGGCACCTTCCGGCGGATGGCCCGGTCGAGGCAGAGGCCGACGTCGTCGGTGTTCTCCACTTCGACCATGAGGTGCACGATGCCGCTGGGTGTCGGCATCGGGAGGAACGCGAGGCTGTGGTGCCGCGGGTTGCAGCCGAAGAACCGCAGCCACGCCGGAGCGCCGTCGGCCGGCCTGCCGACCATCTGCGGCGGCAGTTTCATCGAGTCCCGCAGCCGGAACCCGAGGACGTCACGGTAGAACCGCAGGGAAGCGTCATCGTCGTGAGTGGACAGGACGACGTGCCCGAGCCCTTGCTCACCGGTCACGAACCTGTGCCCATAAGGACTCACGACGCGCCGGTGCTGCAACGCGACGCCGTGGAACACTTCGAGCGTGTTACCCGAAGGGTCCTCGAAGGACACCAGACCGTCGACCCGGCGATCGGCCAGCTGATCCGGCGTGCCTTCCTTGTACGGCACAGAATGCGCGTCGAGCGAAGACCGGATCTCGTCGAGTTCGCCGGCGTTGGCGACCTCCCAGCCCGTCACGGCGAGCCGGTCGTGCTCACCGGGGAAGATCACGAGCCGCGCGGGGAAATCGTCCATGCGCAGGTAGAGCGCTTCCGGATTCGTGCCGGAACCCTCGACCATGCCGAGGACCTTCAGCCCGTATTCACGCCACGCGGCCATGTCGGTGGCTTCGATGCGGAGGTAGGCGAGCGATCGGATACCCATCAGGAGGCTCCCAGGAAGTCGAGTGCCAGCCGGTTGAATTCGTCGAACTTCTCCAGCTGCGCCCAGTGCCCGCAGCCGCCGAACACGTGCAGCTGGGCACGCGGGATCGTCTTGAGCGCGAGCAGCGCGCCGTCGAGCGGATTGACGCGGTCCTCCCGGCCCCAGATCAGGAGCACGCGCTGCCGCAGGCGATGCGCCTCACGCCACAGCATGCCCTCTTCGTAGGTGTCGGGCTGGGCGAACGACTTGCCCATCGCCTTCATCGCGGCCAGCGACTCCGGCGCGCTCGCGGCGGCGAACCGCTCGTCGATCAGTTCGTCGGTGATCAGCGACTGGTCGTGCACCATGATCCGCAGGAAGGCTTCGAGCTTCTCGCGACTCGGTCCCGGCGGGGCGCTGAACCGGCCGAGGTTCTTGATTCCCTCGGTGGGATCGGGCGCGAACAGGTTCACGCTCAGCCCACCCGGCCCCATCAGGACGAGCCGCCCGGCCCTCTTCGGGTGGTTGAGCGCGAGCCGCACGGAAGTCCCGCCGCCGAGCGAGTTGCCGACGAAATGCGCCCGTTCGATGCCGAGTTCGTCCATGAGCCCGACCACGGCGTCAGCGCTGTGGCGGAAGTATTGGGGATGCTCGGTCGGTTTGTCCGAGCGGCCGAACCCGGGCTGGTCGATGGCCAGCGTCCGGTAGTTCTTGCCGAACACCGGGAGGTTGCGGCCGAAGTTGCTCCACGCCGACGCGCCGGGCCCACCGCCGTGCAACAGGATCACCGTCTCGGAATGTTCCGCGCCCACCTCGTGGTAATGCAGCTTGAGTCCATCTCGGACAGTGACGTACTTGCCTTCGGTCATCAGACCATCGCATTCTCGACGGGCAGCCCGAAGGCGCCGGTTCCGAACATGACGTAGGCGCGCTCGGCGTCGTTCGCCGCGTGCACCCGGCCGGCGTGGGCGTCGCGCCAGAACCGCTGGATCGGGGTTCCGGCCCGCAGGGCGCGGCCGCCGGAGTTCTCGAAGAGCCTGTCGATCGCGAAGATCGCACGCTCGGTACCGCGGACCTGATCACGCCGGACCCGCAGCCGGGTGGAGAACGGCAGTTTCTCCCCCTTGCACGCCAGCTGGTACAGCTCGTCGATGTTGTGGGTCAGCTGGAGCCAGGCCGCGTCGATCTCGCTCGCCGCCTCGGCGATCCGCACCTTGGCGAACGGGTCCTCTTTGGACTGTTCACCCGCGTACGCCGCGCGTACGCGCTTGCCCTGGTACTCGACGTGCGCGTCGTACGCGCCTTGCGCCATCCCGATGATCGGCGCGGTGATCGTGCTCGGATGCACCGAGCCGTACGGCAGCTTGTACAGCGGCCCGGGATTGATCTCCTGCCCCGGCGTCTTGCACTTCGACGTCGCGATGAAGCTGAGCGCGCGGTGTTTCGGCACGAAGACGTCGTTCACGATGATGTCGTTGGACCCGGTGCCGCGCAGGCCCACGGTGTCCCAGACGTCTTCGATCGTGTAGTCGGCGATCGGCACCAGATACGTGCAGAAGTCGACGGGTTTCCCGTCCTTGAACACCGGCCCGCCCAGCAGCACCCAGGTCGCGTGGTCGCAGCCGGACGAGAAGCTCCAGCGCCCGCTGAGCCGGTAGCCGCCGTCGACGACGTCCGCCTTGCCCATCGGCGCGTACGACGAGGAGATCCGGACGTCGGCGTCGTCGCCCCAGACGTCCTGCTGCGCCTGCGCTTCGAACAGGCCGAGGTGCCACGGGTGGACGCCGAGGATGGAGGCGACCCAGCCGGTGGACCCGCACGCGCTCGCGACGAGTTTGACGGCGGTGTAGAAGCTCACCGGGTCGGCTTCGAGGCCACCGAACGTCTTCGGCTGCAGGAGTTTGAAGAACCCGGTCTCCTGCAGGGATTTGACGGACTCCTCGGGAACGCGCCTGGCGTCCTCCGCCTCCTGCGCCCGCTCCCGCAGGACCGGCAGCAGCTCCCGGATGCCCGCGATCACGTCCTGCGCGGCGTGCTCGCTCATATGCGTTCCCTCTCTCGTGCTCGGTGAACCGGGTCCAAGACTAGAACACGTTCTCGTTTTTGTCGACCGATCCCCGGTCGAGGGCACTGTGCAGTCCGGCACGCCGACCGGAAAACACGCAATCGGCCAGCGACAGACCGCTCACGTAGGACCTAGAACAGATTCCCACCGCGGTCCGGCCGGCCGCGTACAGCCCGCGGATCGGGGCGCCGTCGGCGGACCGCACCGCACCGGTCTCCTCGTCCACGACCAGGCCGCCCAACGTCAGCATCGGGCACGGATAGCCCAGGTTCGGCTTGATCGAGACGTCGATCAGCGAGTACGGCGGCCGGTCCAGCGGCCGCGCGAACTCCGCGGGCTTGCCCGTCGGATCCGCGCCGGACCTCGCCGCCTCGACACTGGCGGCCAGCCCGCCGGGATCGACGCCCGCCTTGCGCGCGACCCCGTCGAGCGACCCGGCGACGACGCGTTGCCGCAGCAGATACCGCACCTGAAGCCCTTGGAACCATTGACTTTGCCCGCGCGCGTCCCGCCGGACCTCCTGGACGATGGCGTCGTCGACCAGCAGCCAGCCACGCCCTTCATGGCCGGTGATCATGCGTTCGCCGACGGCCGCGCCGTACCGGGATTCGTCGATGATGCGGCCGCCCGTCTCGTCCACGAGCAGGCCGCCGAGGAACGCCGACGGCGGGGTGATGAACCGCCAGGCGGAGATCCGCCCGAGTTCCGCGGTGACCCCGCCCGCCTCGACCCCCATGCGGATGCCGGAACCGTCGTCGGCCGACGTCCCGAGCGCCAGCCCGCCGCGATACGCGGGCGCGTGCTCGCGCACCATCTCGCGGTTCGCGATGAACCCGCCCGCCGCGAGCACGACCCCGCGCGAGGCGGAAATCCGCAGCTCACGACCGTAACGGCGCTCGATCCGCTCCACCCTCCGGTGCAGCGGCTTCCGCAGCGAGGGCACGTAAATCCCCGGTTTGGCGGCATACGCCGAGAGCCTCCGGTGCGCCGCCCGCACACGAGCGGGAGCGTCCCGCAGCGTGGACACGACGACGCCGGTCACGGCCCCGTCGGCGTCCACGATCAGATTCCGCGCGGCGGTCTGCGGCAGTACCTGGATCCCACGGCTCCGGACCGCCTCCATCAGGCGTTTCATGAGCAGTTTCCCCGAGGTGCCGGGCCCTTTGACGCGATGCCCGCGCGGCGCGGGCTTGGCGGCGTCACGGAAACCGCCCGCCGCCTCGCTGCCCGAGTAGTACAGATAGTGCTTGTCGCTCGGGTACGACGTCTTGTACGGGCACAGACTGCCCTCGAAGGGCACGCCGTTGCCTTCCAGCCAGGAGATCATCTCCGTACTGCCCGCGCAGAAACGCCGCAGGGTCTCCTCGGAGACGACGTCACCGACCTCGAGCCGCAGGTAGTCGTACATCGCGTCGACACTGTCGTCGACGCCCGCGTCCCGCTGCCGTGCCGTCCCGCCACCGGCGTACACGACACCACCACTGACCGCGCTCGCGCCACCGCCGGAGAAGCGGTCCAGCACCAGCACCCGGGCACCGGCATCGGCGGCCTCGATCGCCGCACAGGCGCCGGCCGCACCAAAACCCACGATCACCACATCCGCGACGAGGGAGTCCATGTCCCCACCCTAGAACTAGAACACGTTCTCGTCTATGGTGACTGGAGCAGCGCGGATGCCGCTACATGCTTCCTACAACGTGTTTCAGGTGAGGGGCGTATGGAGTACGACGTGATCGTGGTCGGCAGTGGTGCCGCCGGGATGACCGCCGCACTGTCCGCAGCCCACCGGGGACTCGAGGTCCTGGTCGTGGAGAAGGCCGCCCATTTCGGCGGTTCGACGGCGCGCTCCGGCGGCGGCGTCTGGATCCCCGGCAACCACGCGCTGCGGGCGGCCGGGATCGAGGAGTCCCCGGAACGGGCACGCGAGTACCTCGAAGCGATAGTCGGTGACGTCGTCCCCGCCGAACTCCGGTCGGCTTTCCTCGACCGCGGCCCCGAGGTCCTGTCCTTCGTCTGCGACAAGACGCCGTTGCGCTTCCGCTGGGTCCGCGGCTACTCGGACTACCACCCGGAAGCCCCCGGCGGGCGCGCGGGCGGACGGTCGGTCGAACCGGCCGCGCTCGACGGCAACCTGCTCGGCCCGGAGCTGGCGAATCTGGAGCCGCCGTACAGCGCTCCCCCGCTCGGCGCCCCGATCACCCAGGCGGACTACCGGTGGCTGAGCCTGCTCGCCCGGCATCCGCGCGGCGTCCTCCGCGTGCTGAGTCTCGGCGGGCGCTGGCTCGCCGGCCGGATCCGGCGTCAGCGGCTTCTCTCCATGGGGCAAGCGCTTGCGGCCGGTCTGCGTGAAGGGCTGCGGCGGGCGGATGTCCCCGTCTGGCTGAACACGCCGCTGGTGGATCTGGAGAGCGAAGGCGACCGGGTGACCGGCGTCGTCGTCCGCCACGAGGGCGAGGAGAAGACGGTCCGCGCGCGGCTCGGCGTCGTCCTCGGCGCGGGCGGGTTCGAGCGCAACGAAGAGATGCGGGTCAAGTACCAGCGGGCACCCATCGGTACGGAATGGACCGTCGGCGCCGAGGCCAACACCGGTGACGCGATCGACGCCGGACTCAAACTCGGCGCGGCCGTCGACCTGATGGACGACGCCTGGTGGGGCCCGTCCATCCCGCTCACCGGCGGCCCGTGGTTCGCGCTCGCCGAACGGTCGCGGCCGGGCTGCCTCATGGTCAACGCGCGGGGCGAACGCTTCGTCAACGAATCGGCGCCGTACGTCGAGGCCGTGCACGCGATGTACGGCGAGGGCGACGGCCCCGGCGCGAACATCCCGACCTGGCTGGTGTTCGACCAGCGCAACCGCAACCGGTACATGTTCACCGGCCTCGGCCCGCGCCAGCCGCTGCCCGGACGCTGGTTCAAAGCGGGCATCGCGGTCAAAGCGAGCACCGTCGCGAAACTCGCCGAACGGATCGAGGTCCCGGCCGACGCGCTGGAAGCCACCGTGCGGCGGTTCAACGGCTTCGCCAGGAGCGGCGTGGACGAGGACTTCCACCGCGGGCGCAGCGCGTACGACCACTACTACGGCGACCCGCGGAACAAGCCCAACCCGAGCCTGGGCCCGCTGGACGTCGCGCCGTACTACGCGGTGAAGATCGTGCCCGGCGACCTGGGCACCAAGGGCGGTTTGCGGATCGACCCGCACGCGCGCGTGCTGCGCGAGGACGGGTCGGTCATCGACGGGCTTTACGCGGCGGGCAACACGAGCGCGGCGGTGATGGGCCGCACCTACGCGGGCCCCGGCGCGACGATCGGCCCGGCGATGGTGTTCGGCTACCTTGCGGCCGAGCATCTCGCGCAGCAAGATCACACCAAAGCGGGAGGCAGCCGATGACGACGGAATCCGTACGGCAGATCGACGCGGGCGCGCCCCCCACGCGGTTCGCGCGCGGGTGGCACTGTCTCGGCCTCGCCGAGTCGTTCCGCGACGGGAAGCCGCACGCCATCACGGCGTTCGGGACGAAACTGGTGGTCTTCGCCGATTCGTCCGGCAAGCTGAACGTGCTCGACGGGTACTGCCGCCACATGGGCGGCGATCTCACCCAGGGCGAGGTCAAGGGCGACGAGATCGCCTGCCCGTTCCACGACTGGCGCTGGAACGGCAACGGCAAATGCGTCTCGATCCCCTACGCCAAACGGGTTCCGCTGCGGGCGCGGACGAATTCGTGGACCGTGCTGGAGGAGAACAAGCAGTTGTTCGTCTGGCACGACCCGGAAGGCAACCCGCCGCCCGAGGACGTCGTCATCCCGCGGATCGAAGGCATCTTCACCGGCGAGTGGAGCAACTGGACCTGGGACTCGGTGCTCATCGAGGGCTCCAACTGCCGCGAGATCATCGACAACATGGTCGACATGGCGCACTTCTTCTACATCCACTACGCCTTCCCGACCTACTTCAAGAACGTGTTCGAGGGGCATATCGCCACGCAGTACCTGAACACGAAGGGCCGCCCGGACAAGGGAATGGCGTCGAACTACGGCGGCGAAGAGAACCTGCTGCGATCCGAGGCGTCGTACTTCGGTCCGTCCTACATGATCAACAAGCTGCTCAACACGTACCAGGGTTTCGAGATCGAGAACGTGCTGATCAACTGCCACTACCCGGTCACCGAGAACTCGTTCGTGCTGCAGTGGGGCGTGAGCGTGAAGAAGTTCGAGGGCGTCTCGGACGAGCACGCGGACAAGATCGCCGGGAAGTTCGCCAAGGGCATCGGCGTCGGCTTCCTGCAGGACGTCGAGATCTGGCGCAACAAGACCCGCATCGACAACCCGTTGCTGTGCGAAGAGGACGGGCCGGTCTATCAGCTGCGCCGCTGGTACGACCAGTTCTATGTGGACGCGGCCGACGTCACCGAGGACATGACGCGGCGGTTCGAGTTCGAAGTGGACACCAGCCGCGCCAACGAGGTCTGGGCGGCGGAGGTGGCCGACAACCTGGCACGGCAGCAGGCGGAAGAGGCCGGGGTGTGAAGCCCGAGACCGTCGAATTCCTCACCGCCGGGCTGCGGCCGCTGAGCTGCCGCGCGTGCGGGACGTGCGTGCTGGTCAAGAAGAACAGCATGCAGCACACCAGCATCCAGTGGACGAGCGACGCGTCCCGGAGCTGCCCGGTGTTCGCCGAACAGAAGGCGTCCGGCGCGCAGACGGCGTTGCTCGACACCTGCGGCAATCTCAGCGACAGCATCGACGCCGCGTTGAAGGACGGCCTGCTGGAGGTGCCCGAATGAGCGGTCCCGTCACCGTGACCGTGGCCGAGGTGATCACCGAGACCGCCGACGCGCGGTCGATCGTGTTCGAGATCCCGGCCGAGCACGCCTCCGTTTTCGCTTACACCCCAGGGCAGTTCCTCACGCTGCGCGTGCCGAGCGACCGGACCGGGTCGGTGGCCCGCTGCTACTCGCTCTCCAGTGCGCCGCACGAGAACCGTGTGCAGGTCACCGTCAAGCGCACCGCCGACGGCTACGGGTCGAACTGGCTCTGCGACAACCTCCGGGCCGGCCAGGAGGTCCAGGTCCTGCCGCCGGCCGGGGTGTTCAGCCCCGCGTCGCTCGACGAGGACTTCCTCCTGCTCGCGGGCGGCAGCGGTATCACGCCGGTGATGTCGATCCTCAAGTCCGCGCTGGAGCACGGCACCGGCAAGGTGGTGCTGCTGTACGCCAATCGGGACGAAGGTTCGGTGATCTTCGCCCGGGAGCTGGCGGATCTCGCCGCCCGGTATCAGGACCGGCTGGTCGTCGTGCACTGGCTGGAGAGCCTGCAAGGACTGCCGACGGAGGCACACCTACGCGCGCTGGTGGCGCCGTACACCGCGCACGAAGCGTTCATCTGCGGGCCTGGCCCGTTCATGGACGCCGTGCGCACGGTGCTCAAGGACCTCGGGCTGCCGCGCAAGCGGATCCACCTGGAACGGTTCCTGTCCCTGGGCGGGAACCCGTTCGAGGTGGCCGAACCCGTCGCCGTCGAAGAGGCCGAGACCCCGGCGTCGGTCGAGGTCACCCTCGACGGCGAGACGAAGAAGCTCACCTGGCCGCGCCGGACGAAACTGCTGGACCTGTTGCTGGAAAAGGGTTTCGACGCGCCGTACTCGTGCCGCGAGGGTCAGTGCAGCGCGTGCGCCTGCCGGGTCACCTCCGGCGAGGTGAAGATGCTGAACAACGAGGTCCTCGACGGCGACGACATCGCCGAAGGCATCGTGCTGGCGTGTCAGTCCCTGCCGCTGACCGACGACGTCACCGTCACCTACGAGTAGGAGCTATCCGTGCCCATCGATCCCTCGGTCGCGATCGGCGCCGACCTCGGCGAGGTGAGCTTCGCCTGGACCGCGTCGGACGTGCAGCTCTACCACCTGGCGCTGGGCGCCGGCGCGGATCCGATGAGCCCGCGCGAACTGCGCTACACCTATGAGGACGGCCTCCAGGTGCTGCCGACGTTCGCCACCGTGGCGGCGAACCTGCGCGTGTTCGAACCGCCCGCGGTCTCGTTCCCCGGTGTCGAGGTCGACCTCGGGAAAGTGCTGCACGGCAAGCAGGAGGTGATCGCGCACCGGCCCATCCCGGTCTCGGGTAAGGCCGTGGCGCGCACGCGGATCGTCGACGTCTTCGACAAGGGCAAGGCGGCCGTGATCGTGAACGAGACGGTCGCCACCGACTCGGACGGCACTCCATTGTGGACATTGCGGTCGAGCATCTTCGCCCGTGGTGAAGGTGGTTTCGGCGGCGAACGCGGCCCGTCCGACCGCGTCGAGCTCCCGTCGCGGGAGCCGGACGCGGTCATCGACACACCGACGTTGCCGCAGCAGGCGCTGCTCTACCGGCTCTGCGGGGACCGCAACCCCCTGCACGCCGATCCCGCGTTCGCCGCGGCGGCCGGGTTCGACAAGCCGATCCTGCACGGCCTGTGCACCTACGGCGTCATCGCGAAGGCCGTCACCGACGAATTCCTCGACGGTGACACCGCCCGCGTCGCGTCGTTCTCGGCCAAGTTCGCCGGCGTCGTCTTCCCCGGCGAGCCGCTGCGGACCCGGGTCTGGCGCGAGCCCGCCGGGCTGCTGATCACCACCACGGCACCGGACCGGGGCGAGGCACCGGTCCTTTCCGACACTTTCTTGACCACGACAGACTGAATCCTCGTTCCCGCAGGTAGCGGCTCTGGCTAGACTCGGGCAGGTGCGCCCCTTGATCTCGGACCCGTATGCCGAACTCGGCCGGGACTACGCGCGATCGAGACGCCCGGATCCCCGTATCGCGGCCGCCGTCACCGCCGCTCTCGGCGACGCGCGCTCGGTGGTCAACGTCGGGGCCGGTGCCGGTTCCTACGAGCCGGAAGACCGCGACGTGGTGGCCGTCGAGCCGTCGCGGCGGATGATCGCGCAGCGTCCGTCCACCGCGGCCCCGGCCGTGCAGGCGTGCGCGGAAGAGCTGCCCTTCCCCGACGATGCCTTCGACGCCGCGCTGGCGGTCCTGACCGTGCACCACTGGACGGACGTGACCGCCGGGCTGGCCGAGCTGCGGCGCGTGTCCCGCCGCCAGGTGATCGTGACCTGGGATCAGGCGGTGTTCGCGCGGTTCTGGCTGGTGCGGGACTACCTGCCGGAGATCGCCGAACACGAAAGCAGGCTGGCCTGTCTCGACCGGGTCGTCGAGGAACTGGCCGCGGCCGGGCGGACGCCGTCGGTGGCTCCGCTGCCGGTGCCGTCGGACTGCGTCGACGGGTTTCTCGGCGCGTATTGGCGCAGGCCGGAGGCCTACCTGTCCGAGCGCGTGCGCGCGGGGATGTCCGGGGTGGCGCTGCTGGACCGGAACGTCGTCGCGACGGCGGTCGAGCGGCTGCGCGCCGATCTCGCGGACGGGCATTGGCACCGGCATCACGTCGGCCTGCTCGGCCGGACGGAACTCGACCTGGGGTACCGGCTCGTCACCACGTGATTCAGTACACAGTGGACGTCTCCCGCGGCGTGAACGGCGGTCGACCCCGGCTGCGAGGCATGGTATTCATGGCTTTCGTGACGGCAGGGGACGGGAGCGGCATGACGGCGGAGTACTTCGTGGTCCGTGGCCAGGTGGAGAAGGGTGATCAGCGCGGCAGGGAACTGGGCTTCCCGACCGCCAACATCGCGCTGCGCGACCAAGACGGCCAAGTCGGCGACGGAGTGTGGGCGGGCTGGGCCGAACGCGCCGACGGCACCCGGATCGCGGCGGCGGTCTCGGTCGGCAGGCGGCCGACCTACTACGGCGCGGACGGCTACCGGCTCGTCGAGGCGCATNGACCACGCCCTACACTCGGCCTCCTCACACCAGCACAAGCACTCGACAAAGCACTACTTGCAACAACCAGTTGAAACCGCCCCACTTTCGCGACGTCTGGTGTCCCGAAAGTGGCTTTCGCGACACGCCCCCTGTGTCAGGCACGGTCGTTCACAACAGCCCTTGCCGTGAAGGCCTCCTTCACTACCTTCAGGGTAGGTAAGGAGGCCTTCACGGCATCCGGCCCTGCCCGGCACGGACATGCCGGCCGCCGCCTGAGCCGTCAGACCGCCGCGCCCAGCAGCATGTAACCCATGCCGAGCCCCATGATCACCCGGCACACCCGCCGCGACGTCTGACCGGAACCCCCGTCGCCCCGCGCCGCGAGCACCCCGGCGCGCACGGCGTCCGCCGCGAAATACGCGGCCACGGCACCGAAGATCAGCGAAAGCCACAGTGCCGAGGTGGCGCCGGGGCCGGACATCACCAGCCACGGACCGTGGGTGACGTCACTGTGCGGCATGAACGTCACCATGAACAGCATCGCGGTGGCGGAGACGGCGTGGTGCCCGCACGAAGCGTGCCCCGACCGCCGCCCCTTCCACCACGAGACGGCGAACCAGCCCGCGGTCAGCGCCAGCACCGCCTGCCAGCCCGCCGCCGGGATCGGGCCGCCGACCGGGGACAGCATCGCGACCATCGCGACGACGAGCAGCAGTTCGGCCAGGTCGCCGTTGCGGACCGCCGCGCCCTGCCTGCCGTAGTCCAGGCGGACGAGTCTCAGCACGCAGGGCAGGACGAGCGCGGCGAACACCGCGGTCAGGGTCCACGCGACGACGATTGGTCCAGACATGGCACCTCCCGGCCGGTAACCCCTTCACCGTGGCAGGTACCGCTCTAGTACACCATCGGGCATTGAGGTGATGTCAGCCCGCGGTCAGGACCAATCCGCTCGTGGGTACGCCGGTGCCGGCGGTCACCAGCACGCGCGACGCCCCGTCGACCTGGTTGACGGCGTCGCCGCGGAGCTGCCGGACACCTTCGGCGATCCCGTTCATCCCGTGGATGTAGGCCTCCCCCAGCTGTCCGCCGTGCGGGTTGAGCGGGAGTTTCCCGTCGAGTTCCAGGGTGCCGCCGCCGATGAAGTCCTTGGCCTCGCCCTTCCCGCAGAAGCCGAGTTCTTCCAGCTGCATCAGGACATAAGGGGTGAAGTGGTCGTACAGCACGGCGAGGTCCATGTCGCCCGGACCCAGCCCGGACTGCTCCCACAGTTGCCGCCCCACCACACCCATTTCGGGCAGCGCGGGAAGATCGTCGCGGTAGTAGCTGGTCATCACGTACTGGTCCGGCCCGCTCCCCTGCGCTGCCGCCGCGATCACGGCGGGCCGGTGCGGCAGGTCGCGCGCCCGCTCGGCGCTGACGACGACCAGGGCGACCCCGCCGTCGCTCTCCTGGCAGCAGTCCAGCAGGTGCAACGGCTCGGCGACCCAGCGGGAGGCCTGATGCTGTTCGAGCGTGATCGGTTTGCCATAGAACCAGGCCTTGGGGTTGGTCGCCGCGCGGGCGCGGTCGACGACGGCCACCCGGCCGAAGTCCTCGCTGGTCGCGCCGTACTCGTGCATGTACCGCCGGGCGAGCATGGCGACGGTCGCGGCCGGGGTCGCGATCCCCATCGGGTAGTGGAACGCGTTGTCGACACCGGAGGAGTTCACCTGCCCCGCCGCGGCCGAGGACACCTGACCGAACCGCATACCGGACCGTTCGTTGAACGCCCGGTACGCGACGACGACGTCCGCGACCCCGGTCGCGACGGCCATCGCGGCCTGTTGCACGGTCGCGGCCGCGGCCCCGCCGCCGTAGTGGATCCGGCTGAAGAACTTGAGTTCGGGGATGCCGAGTTCCCGCGCGACGGCGATCTCGCTGTTGCCGTCCATGGTGAACGACACCAATCCGTCCACATCGGACGGAGAGAGACCGGCGTCCTTCAGCGCGCTCGAAACCGCTTCCGCCGCCAGCCGCAGCTCGCTGCGCCCGGAATCCTTCGAGAACTCCGTGGCACCGATCCCGGCGATGGCCGCCCGTCCGGACAGGGTCATCACTCGCCTCCCAGCGTGATCGCCACGGTGCCCACCACATGCTCACCGAGACTGTCCACACCGGACACCGCGACCACCACGTCGTCGCCGTCCCGTTCCGTGACCCGGCCGGTGAAGGTGAGCGTGTCGTCGGCGTAACAGGGCACGCCGAGCCGGATCTTGATCGAGCGCACGAACGCCTCCGGCCCCGCCCAGTCGGTGACGAACCGCTGCACCAGGCCGGTGTCGGTGAGGATGTTGAGGAAGATGTCCTTGGACCCGCGCTGAACGGCGGCGTCGCGGTCGTGGTGGACGTCCTGGAAATCCCGCGTCGCCAGCGCGGTGCTCACCACGAACGTGTGGGTGGCCTCGATCTTCAGCGGCGGCAGCTCGGTGCCGACCGAACAGTCCTTCATCGCGCGACCCTCCAAGCGGGCAACGTCAGTTCCTCGTCGATCTTCACGAAGGCCGCCTCCACCGGGAGTCCGATGTGGACGGATTCGGGATCGGCGTCGAGCAGCTCGCCCATCACCCGGACCCCTTCCTCCAGCTCGACGAGCGCGACCACGAACGGCAGATCCTTGCCGGGCACCTTCGGGTGGTGGTGCACCACGTAGCTGTAGACCGTGCCCCGGCCGCACGCCACGACGTAGTCCGGCTTCGCGTCGAAGTCGCCGTCCGGCGGCATCGGGCCGGGCGGATGCCGCAGGGTCTCGCCCCACCGCTGGATCCGCAGTTCCCCGTCACGCAGCCCCGACCAGAAGAATTCGGTGTCCTTGCTGATCACCGGCCGCAGCACGGGCGCGGCCGTCTTGGCGGGTTCGGCGCCCGGCGGGCGGAACTTCAGCACCCGGAACACCATGTCCGCGACGGCTTCGTCACCGACGTACCAGGTGGTCTTCGTCGTCACGAACCAGCCCTCGCCCAACGCGGTCCGCTTCGGCCCGACGACACTTTCCAGTTTCGCGGTCGCTTCGACCCGTTCACCGTGGCGGAGATAGCGGAAGTAGTTCTGCTCGGAGTTCGTCGCGACGACCGAGGTGAACCCGGCTTCGTCGAGCACCTCCATCATGGCGCCGAGCGGGTCGTCCGACGCCCTCGTCCAGTGCAGCCCGCCCATCGTCCACACCTGCGCCATCGCGGGCGGCGCGACGAGTCCCTTGTGGACACTTTTGGCGGCGAACTCCTCGTCGACGTACACCGGATTGCGGTCACCGATGGCTTCGACCCAGTTGTTCACCATCGCCTGGTTGACCGCGTCGCGCGCGGCCCTGGGCGCGGATTCCCCGCGCGCGGCGATGCGTTCGGCGGCTTCCTGGATGCTCATCGCGGCACCCTCGGCAGTCCGAGCCCGGCGGTGGCGATCAGCTCGCGCTGGATCTCGTTGACCCCGCCGCCGAAGGTGAGCACCAGATTGCGTTTGGCCACCACGTCCAGCCACAGCGCCAGTTCCGCGGTTTCGGCGTCGGCCTGGTCGCCGTGTCGCGCCACGATCTCCTCCAGTCTCCTCGCCAGCCGCTGGATGCGTTCGGAACCGAAGATCTTGGTGGCCGACGCGTCGGCCACCGCCACCGGCCCGCTCGCCGACGACGCCGCGACCTGCCAGTTCAGCAGTTCGTTGACCCGGGCGGTCGCCAGGGTTTCCGCGAGCACGGCCCGGACGTCGGACAGCTGGAGCAGCGGCGTGCCGTCCGGCGCCTTCCTGGACGCCGCCCAGTCGCGGACGCGGTCGTGGAGACCGCCGATCCGCCCGGCGGGGCCGAGCATGACGCGTTCGTGGTTCAGCTGGGTGGTGATCAGCCGCCAGCCCTCGTTCTCCTTGCCCACCAGCATGTTCGCGGGCACGCGGACGTCCGAGTAGTAGGTGGCGTTCACGTGGTGCGCGCCGTCGCAGGTGATGATCGGCGTCCACGAATAGCCCGGATCGCGCGTGTCCATGATGAGGATCGAAATCCCCTTGTGCCTCGGCGCGTCCGGCGCGGTGCGGACGGCGAGCCAGATGTAGTCGGCGTCATGCCCGCCGGTGGTGAAGATCTTCTGGCCGTTGACGACGTACTCGTCCCCCTCGCGTACCGCCGTCGTGCGCAGCGCGGCGAGGTCGGTGCCCGCGTCGGGCTCGGTGTAGCCGATGGCGAAATGCACTTCACCGGCGAGAATCTTGGGCAGGAACAGCGATTTCTGTTCTTCGGTGCCGTACGCCTGAAGCGTGGGCCCGACGGTCTGCAAGGTCACCGACGGCAGCTGGACGTCGGCGCGGGCGGCCTCGTCGACGAAGATGTGCTGCTCGATCTCACCGAAACCCCGGCCGCCGTACTGTTCCGGCCAGCCGACACCGAGCCAGCCGTCGCGGCCCATCCGCCGCACGATCTCGCGGTACACCGGTCCGTGCCGCTCCCGCAGCATCGCGCGCCGCTCGTCGGCGCTCACCAGTCCGGCGAAGTACTTTCGCAGTTCGGAGCGCAACTGGTGTTGCGCCGCGGTCAGTTCGATCAGCATCGGTTCACCCCGCCACCAGTTCGCCCAGGCCGGCCAGCCGATACGTGGCGCCGCCGAGCGTTCGTCCCAGATCCTTGACCGCCGACGAGAACCGGTGCAGCGGATACGTTTCGTCCACGCCGATCCCGCCGTGCAGGTGATGGCAGACGGCCAGCGCCGCGGGCGCCTCCTCCGCCAGCCAGTAGGCCGCGATGTCGAGTTCCGCCTCGGCGTCGAGCCCCGCCGCGAGCCGCCAGACCGCCGACCGCGCGGCCAGCTGGACCGTCCGCGAGGCGACGTAGACGTCCGCGATCTGTTGCGCCACCGCCTGGAACGCCGCCAGCGGACGCCCGAACTGCTCGCGTTCACCGACGTGTTTCGTGGTCAGCGCGAGCGCGCCGGCGAGCAGCCCGTCGCCGAACGCCACGGCGCCCGCGAGCGCGAACCGGTGCAGTGTCGCGATCGACTCGCCGGGGCCGTGCCCGTTGAGGAGATCGGCGTCGGTGACGGTCACCGAATCGAGCGTCACCGTGTAATCCGGTGTGCCGGAAGAGGTTCTCGTGGGCGTCAGCGTCACGCCGTCCGCGTGGGGATCGACGAGGAAGACGCCGGTGCCGCCCGGCATCGAGGCAGGGGTCAGGATCCGGCTCGCCTCGGCCGCGAACGGCACGCCGACCTTGACGCCGCTGAGACGCCAGTCCCCGGCCGACTCCGCGACCGTCGCGGGCCGGGTGGTGAACGGCGCGGAAGGCTCGTGCAGTGCCGCGGTGAGCAGGGCTTCGCCCGCGGCGACCGGCGGGAGCAGCGCCGAGCGCTGATCGGGCCCGCCCAGCGCGGTGACCGGCAGGACGCCGAACGCCAATGACGCCAGCGCGGGCGTCGGCGAGGCGACGCGCCCCAGTTCGGTCAGCACCAAGGCGACTTCGGCGACGCCGAGCCCGTCACCGCCGAGTTCGGCGGGCAGCGCAAGGGCGAGCAGGCCGGCGTCGGCCAGCGCGCGCCACGTGTCCGCGGGCTCGCGCTCCTTGCCCAGGACGCGCGCGGCCAGCGCGGTGACCTCGGTCTGCGTCTCGTCGAACTGGAAGTCCACACTGGCTCCTCACCGGGGCGAACGGGCACAATATTGAAACCTGTTCTAGTCTTAACCGGAAGGAGCCGTGACGGCAAGGGGTGGGATCTAGGAGGTGGCTTTGAGCAGTTCCGCGAGCGCGTCGGGGAAGTGGTCGGCGAGCGGCCACAGGTCGCCGGTGAGTTCGCGGGCGCCGAGCAGGCCGACGTCGACCCGGCCCGCGTTGGACAGCACGGTGACGTTGAGCCCGGCGCCGTGGAACACCGGGCCGAGCGGGTAGAGCCCGGTGACCCGGCAGCCCAGCAGGTACAGCGGCATCGGCGGCCCCGGCACGTTGGAGACCACCAGGTTGTGCACCACCGGATGCCGTTCTGCCAGGCGCAGCGCGGAATACGCGCGCACCGCGAGGCCGAACATCGTCGCCGCCGAGAACTGCGCCCAGTCCTGGAGCATGTCGGCGTCGATGGTGTGGTGATGGTCCTTCGACAGCCGGTTGGATTCCGCCAGCATGAACAATCGCGCGGCGGGATCGTCGAGATGGGTCGGCAGCGACGCGAAGAACGCCGAGACCTTGTTGCTGCCGTGCTCGCGTTCGGTCCGGCCGTGCACCGAGACCGGCACGGTCGCCACCAGCGGATCCTCCGGGAGCTCGCCCCGGTCGCGCAGGAACTGCCGCAGCGCGCCGGAAACCACGGCGAGGACGACGTCGTTGACGGTGACCCCGAAGGCGTCCTTGACCTGCTTGACGTCGTCGAGGTCGAGGGAGGCGTAGGCGACGCTGCGGTGCGCGGTGATCGTCCCGTTGAACGACGTGCGCGGCGCCGTGAACGGGACCGGCATTCCCTTGCCCTGCAACGCTTTACCCAGCCATCTCGGTACGAGTTCGAGCAGATCGGGCAGCAGCTTCACGAGCTCGACCGGCCGTTTCGCGAACGACGTCAGCCCGGAGCCGAACAGCGCGCGCCTGCCGGGAACGCCCGCGTTGTCACGTTCGTCCTTCGCGACCTCCGGCGGCGGGGCGTCCGGCTCGAGCCCGGCGAGGTAGCTGATCAGGCTGGCGCCGCCGACCCCGTCGACGCTGGCGTGATGCATCTTCAACAGGACCGCGACCTCGCCGCCGGCCAGGCCTTCGATGACGTACAACTGCCAGAGCGGCCGCGTACGGTCCAGCCGTTGTCCCGCGATGTGGGCGCAGAGTTCGGCCAGTTCCCGCCGGTCACCGGGAGCGGGTACGCCGATCCGGTGAACGTGGGCTTCGAGGTCGAAGTCCTCGTCCTCGACCCAGACCGGATGCGCCAGATTCCAGAGTGGATTGTGCAGTTTGCGCCGGAACGCCGGGATCAGCTCGACCCGTTCGGCCAGCTTCTCCTTGAACCGCTCGAAATCGTAGCCGCCGGGCATGGTCGAACCGTCCAAGGTGAGCAGCCCGCATATGTGCAGCACCTGGGCCGGTGTCTCCAGGTAGAGGAAACTCGCGTCCAGACCGCTCAATCTCTGCATGAGAAGCACCTTAAGTGAACTTTGCAACCCGTTCTAGGCGGTCACCCGGCGGTAGGATCGGTGCCCATGCACCCGAGTTTCGTCGTCCGCCAGGCACTCCAGCTCGCGCTCACCGCGAACGCGCTGAAGCCGCCGAGAGGTGCGCGTACGGCGATCCCGGCGTTCTTCGCGGGCTGGCTCACCGGGGAGCTCGCACCGCATCTGCTCGCGCTCACCGCGGCCGACGCGGCGGCGCATGTCGCCCGGCACCGGGGCGGGTCGAGCAAGGCCGGGCTCGCCCTCGCGGCGGCGTCCGCGGCCGGGCTCGGCACCCTGATCGCGCAGTCCCAGCGGGCCCGCGACGAGATCGAGACCGCGCTCACCGAAGGCATCGGCAAGGCCTACATCGACGAACTCGAGCACCCGCCGAGCCCGACCGACCTCGCGACGCCGTGGGGCCAGCTGGCCATGCCGTTCCGCATGCGCGACCCCGACGTCCGCCGGATCCGCAACATCGCCTACGCGCCCGGCGGGAAACGGTTCCTGCTCGACGTCTACGCCCCGCGCGAACCGGTCACCGGCGCGCCGATCCTGCTGCAGGTGCACGGGGGAGCCTGGGTGATCGGCAACAAGGACCAGCAGGGCCTGCCGCTGATGCTGCACATGGCCAAACGCGGCTGGATCTGCATCGCGATCAACTACCCGCTCTCCCCCGCCGCCCGCTGGCCCGCGCATATCGTCGCGGCGAAACGCGCGCTGGCCTGGATCCGGGACAACGCCGAGTCCTACGGCGGCGATCCGTCGTTCGTCGCCGTCACCGGTGGCTCCGCGGGCGGGCATCTCGCCGCGCTGCTGGCACTGACCGCGAACGACCCCGCGTTGCAGCCCGGCTTCACCGAAGCCGACACGAGCATCCAGGCGTGCGCCCCGCACTACGGCGTGTACGACTTCGCCGCGACCAGCGGGCGGCGCTCCAGCCAGGCCCGGCTCAAGACGCTGATCGCCCGGCACGTCTTCGAGGCGGACCGGGACCCGGAGAACTTCCTCGACGACTACATCGCGGCGTCACCGCTGGACCGGATCACCGAGGACGCGCCGCCGTTCTTCGTCATCCACGGCGTCCACGACTCGCTGGTGCCGGTGGGCGAGGCCCGCGAATTCGTGCGGCGCCTGCGGGACAAGTCCCGGCGCGAGGTCGCGTACGCGGAGATCTCCGGTGCGCAGCACGCCTTCGACGTCTTCCCCTCGATCCGCAGCGCCCACGTCGTGCGCGGGGTGGAACGGTTCCTCGAGTGGAGCTATCGCACCTGGCGGCGGTCCAGCGGGGCGTGAGTGGCGGTTGTCGTGGGGATGTGAGGGTTGCGAAAGTCGGGGCCGGCGCGACCCTCACGTGGGTCCGGGTTGCCCCAACGCTCTCCCGCCGGGCGTCGCGAAAGCCACTTTCGGGACACCAGACGTCGCGAAAGTGGGGCGGTTTCAACTGGTTGTTGCAAGTAGTGCTTTGTCGAGTGCTTGTGCTGGTGTGAGGAGGCCGAGTGTAGGGCGTGGTCGGGTGTTGAGGCGTAGGGNAAAGCCACTTTCGGGACACCAGACGTCGCGAAAGTGGCTTTCGCGACATCACTTCGGGCCGGTGCCTGAAGGGTCAGGGCGGGTAGATCACGTCCGTCGGACGGGCGGAGGACGGGCCGTCGACCCGCCAGCCTTCGCCGTCGCGCACGAAGCGGTACCACCGTTCGTCCCGGCCGTAGCGCAGTTGCAGGTCGCCCTGGGTGATCCGGTTCCGCCAGGTCTTCGGCGTCCCCGGCAGCCCCGATTCGGCGAGGTCCGCCCTGGCCTGCGCGAGCGGTGCCTGCCCGGGCCGCCAGGCCTCCCGGACCACCGCCATCCCGCCCCGGCCCGCCTCACGCCAGGCCTGTGCCCACAGGGCCAGATCCCGCGCCGTGACCCCGGCCGCCTCGGCGAGTTCGGCGACCACATCCGGGTCGCTCGCCGCCGCCCGGCGAGCGAGGTCCTCCTCGAACGACAGCTCCACCTCGCGCTCGGGCCCCATGACCAGCAGTTCCCAGGCCCTCGCGGCGGCGTCGGCCGCCAGTTCGACGAACATCTCGCCGCTCCAGCCGGTGCGATGCGGCGGATCGAGGTCGAGGACCGCGGGCGGCCCGACCGTGGCGGGGACGGCCGGCCGCGGCGGGAGCGCGGCGATCCGACGGGTGTACGCGCGTTTCGGGTCCACCCCGGGCGCGGCGGGGGCCCGCATCCGTTTGCCCGGCGTGCTCGCGGGGGCTCGGCGGGACCGCAGCTCCGCCAGCACGGCCTCCCTCGGCCTGCCGCGCAGCAGGAACAGCACGAACGGATCGGCGTCGACCTCGTCCGCGACCAGGTAGTACACCGCGGCGACGTGCTTGCAGGGGTTCGCGCTGTCGGGACAGGAGCATTTCGGGCGCAGATCTCCGGGACCCGGCAGCAGGTCCGCGCCGGCGGCTCGCGCGTCCTCGGCCAGTTCGCCGGGCAGCTCGCCGTCGAGGAGGGCCGCGACGTGCCCTAGGCGGGAGCCGACCATGCCGAGCAGGCTCCCCCACTGCGAATCGGTGAACGCCCGCATGTGGATGGTCACCCGGTACGGCACGGCACGGCTGCCCTGCACCCAGGCCGTCACCTCGCCCGCGCCGACCGCGAGCTTGCTGACCGTGCCCTTGCGCGCGTACGTCCGCCCGCGTGGCAGCCGGTTCGGATCGAGTTTGGCGCGTTCCTCCAGGGCCTCGACCCACGCCTTGCCCCACCACGTGTTGCCGAAGGTGCGCCGTTTCCGTCCTGTCACACCGGGCATCAGGGCTCCCCGAGCCGGACGAGATCGGCGAGCTCGTCGTCGGACAGTTCGGTGATCCAGTTCTCGCCCGCGCCGATGACCGCGTCCGCCAGGCCGCGTTTGGTCTCCAGCACCCTGGCGATGCGCTCCTCGAGCGTGCCCTCCGCGATCAGCCGGTGCACCTGGACCGGCCGGTCCTGCCCGATCCGGTACGCGCGGTCGGTGGCCTGGTCCTCGACCGCCGGGTTCCACCAGCGGTCGTAGTGGATCACGTGGGTGGCCTTGGTCAGGTTGAGCCCGACACCGCCCGCCTTGAGCGAGAGCAGGAACACCGGCACCTCGCCCGCCTGGAACCGGGCGACCATGTCCTCCCGGACCTGGGGCGTGCTCGACCCGGATAGCAGCATCGTCGGCAGCCCGCGTTCGGCGAGGCGTTTCTCCAGCAGACGGCACAACTGGACGTACTGGCTGAACACGAGCACGCTGTCGCCCTCGTCGAGGATGACGTCGAGCAGCTCTTCGAACGCGGCGAGCTTGCCGGACCGGCCGTGCAGCACCCCCGGCTCCTTGAGGTACTGCGCCGGATGGTTGCAGATCTGCTTGAGCTCGGTGAGCAGTTTGAGCACCTGCCCGCGTCGCGCCACCCCGTCGAGCTCGCGGATCATCGCGAGGTTCTCCCGGACCACGGCCTCGTACAGCGTCGTCTGCTCGGCGGTGAGCGGGACGAACCGGTCGGTCTCGGTCTTGCGCGGGAGCTCGGGGGCGATGTCCGGGTCGGTCTTCTTGCGGCGCAACAGGAACGGGCGCACGGTCGTGGCGAGGCGTTCGGTGGCGGCGACGTCACGGTCGCGCTCGATCGGGCGGGCGACCTTGCGGCGGAACCCGTCGAGCGAGCCGAGCAGCCCAGGCGTCGTCCAGTCCACGATGGACCATAGTTCGGTGAGCCGGTTCTCCATCGGGGTCCCGGTCAGCGCGACCTTCGCGGCGGCCGGGATCCTCCGAAGCTCCTTGGCGGTGACCGAAAGCGGGTTCTTGACGTGCTGTGCCTCGTCGGCGGCGATCATCCCCCAGTCCACTTCGGACAGTGCTTCGCGATCCCGGCGGAGGACGCCGTACGTGGCGAGCACGACCTCGTCCGGCGCGACCTCGTCGAGATGCCGCCCGCCGCCGTGGAACCGGCGTACCGGGATGCCCGGCGCGAACCGGGCGAACTCACGTTCCCAGTTGCCCAGCAACGACGTCGGGCACAGGACCAGGGTGGGGCCCTCGCCGAGGGGACGGCGGTGCAGGTGCAGGGAGATGAGCTGGATCGTCTTGCCGAGCCCCATGTCGTCGGCGAGGCAGGCGCCGAGACCGAGCCCGGTCATCGTCGCAAGCCAAGCCAGACCCGCCTTCTGATAGGGCCGCAGGGTGGCCTTCAGATCCGCGGGCTGCTCGATCGGTTCCGCCGCGCTTTCCCGGATCCGCTGGAGCAGCCCCGCCACCGCCGACGGTGCGGTGAACTCGACCTTTTCGCCGTCCAGCTCCAGTTCGCCGGTGAGCGCCGCGGCCAGCGCCTCGGCCCCGGACAGCTTCTTCGCGCGGTGGGCGCGCACCTTGGCGAGCAGGCGCGCGTCGACCTTGACCCATTTCCCGCGCAGCCGCACCAGCGGCCGCTTGGCCTCCGCGAGCGCGGTGACCTCGGCGTCGGTGAGGTCTTCGTCGCCGAGGCTGAGCCGCCAGCGGAACTGCAGCAGGCTCTTGAGCGTGAACTCGGGCCCGGTGACACTGCCGGGTGCCTGCGTCGCGCTCGCCTTCGCCTTGAGCTCGCCCGCGAAGAGGTCCTTCGGCCACTGCACCTCGATGCCGGCGCCGCCGAGCGCCGCGTCCCCGTGGATCAGCAGGTCGACGACCTCGTCGTACTCCAGCGTCAGCCCGGTCGGCGCGGCCGACTGGAGCATGCGGCCGAGCGGCGCCCAAGCCCTGGCGCCCCGGCGCAGGCCGAGCAGCAACTGCGTCTCGACCTGCTCGCCCATCCGTTCCAGCACCGCTTCGGGCGCGTCCCACAGCGTCGCCGCCTCGACGATCAGGCTCGGGTCGGCGGCGCTCCGCACGGCGAGGACGGCGGCGAACGTGGGCTCTTCCTCGGGGTTCTCGGGCTCGTGCACCTCCATGCGCAGGACGAGATGCGCGCCCTGTGCCTGGCGGGCGCTCAGCTCCGCCAGCCACGCGGCACCGTCCGGCCCGACCAGCGTCGGCTCGGCCGCGGCGAACGCCGGGCCGCCCGCCGCGACGCTCGCGGCGGGCGTGCGGACCAGCACGTCCGCCGTGGCGTCCCAGAGCGCGCGGATCAGCGACTCCGGCGAATGCAGCCGGATCCGTTTCAGCCCGGACAACGGCAGCGCGTGCGCCTCGGGAGGCAGCGCGGCGGCGAGCCCGCGCAGCATCTCCTCGTCGGCGACGTCGAGCGGCCCGACCCGCCACGAATCCACCCCGCCGGGTGAGGCGGCGGGCAGCAGCCTGCCGCGGGCGATGAGGTTCACCCCGGCTTCGGCGACGGCCGACCACGCCGCGATGGCCGGGCTCAGGTCGCCGTCGGCGGTCAGCAGCCGCGGAATCGCGCGCGACAACGGGACGAGTGCCGCGTCGACCTTCGTGCGCCGGAAGACCTTTCCCGCCGGCAGCACGAGTTCGATCGCGGTGCCACCCGCTACGCCGTCTCCCCAGAGCGCCAGCACACCGTCCCGCGGGGGATCCGAGGGGACGAAGGTGGCCTGGGTTCCTGTGCCGAACTCCACGACCCGCACGTTAGAGCACGGGACCGACATCCCGCGGTCGCCGGTGCCGTGAAAGGTCCTTTCCTGGCAGCTTTGGCGAGGAAGGGACCTTTCATGGCACGCGAAAAGGGCGTGACAGGGACTTTCAGGACCGAGGCAGCCCCAGCAACCGCTCCGCCGTCAGCGACAGCAGCACCTGCGTCGTCCCGCCCGCGATGCTGAGGCACCGGGTCAGCAGGAACTCGTGCTGCGCCGGGTCACCGTCCACGAGGGCGCGCTCACCGAGCGACTCCAGCGCGAACTCCGCCACCGCCTGCCGATGCCGCACCCCCAGCAGCTTGCGCACACTCGACTCGGCGCCGGGGTCCTGCCCGTCGAGCCGCCGCAGCGTCGCCCGCAGGTCCAGCACCGAACACGCGCTTCCGTCGGCGATCAGCGCGCCGAGCCGCTCCCGATCGGCGTCCTCGCCGAGCGTGGCGAGCAGCTTCTCGACGCCCTCCCCCACCGCGGATCCGCTCCCGAGGGCCACGCGCTCGTTCGCCAGCGTCGTCCGCGCCAGCCGCCAGCCGCCGTCGACCTCCCCGACCACCATCTCGTCCGGGACGAAGACATCGTCGAGGAACACCTCGTTGAAGACGGCGTCGCCGGTGATCTCGCGCAGCGGACGGGTGCTGATCCCGCCGGCGGTCATGTCGACCAGGAAGTAAGTGATCCCCTTGTGCTTCGGCGCGTCCGGATCGGTGCGCGCCAGGCAGATCGCCCAATCGGCTTCGCGCGCGAGGGAGGTCCACACCTTCTGGCCGTTCAGCAGCCATCCGCCGTCGACGCGGCGGGCCGTCGTGCGGAGTGATGCGAGATCGGAGCCCGCCTCGGGCTCGCTGAACAGCTGGCACCAGGTGATCTCGCCGCGCAACGTGGGCGCGGCGAACCGTTCGCGCTGCTCTTCCGAGCCGTGTTCCAGCAACGTCGGCACGGCCCAGCCGCCGATGACCAGATCCGGTCGGCGGACACCCGCGCCGTCGAGCGCGGCGTCGATCCGCAGCTGCTCGGCGGCGGTGGCGCCCCTGCCGTACGGCGCTGGCCAATGCGGGGCCAGCAGTCCCGAATCGGCCAGTGCGACCCGCCGCTCCGGCTCGGGTAAGGCGGCGATTTCGCCTACCAGGTCACGGAGTCCGGCGTCCTCACCGACGTCGACGCCCAACGTCCGGCGGTCGCCGCGCAGCGCGAGTTCGGCGGCGCGCCGACGCCAGCGAGCCGAACCGCCGAGCCACTGCCGCAGGGCCACAGCTCGCCGCAGGTAGAAGTGCGCGTCATGCTCCCAGGTGAATCCGATACCGCCGAGGACCTGAATGCAGTCTTTCGCGTTGGCCACGGCCGCGTCGAGCGCGTAGGCCGCCGCGGTCGCCGCCGCGAAGGCGTGCTGCGCCGGGTCTTCGGCCGCCCTCGCCGCGTCCCACGCGAGCGCGTCGGTCGCTTCGGCCCGGCACAGCATTTCCGCGCACAGATGTTTGATCGCCTGGAACGACCCGATCGGACGGCCGAACTGTTCCCGTACTTTCGCGTACTCGACGGCGGTCCGAAGACACCATCGAGCGATTCCCGCGGCCTCCGCGGCGCCGAGTGTGGCGGCGTAGGAATCCACCGGCAGTGCCTCGAAAACCGCTTCGGCCCGCACCTTCACGCACCGGATCCGGCCGACCGGCCGGGAGACGTCGAACGGCTCGCCCGGCTCGATGTCCACTCCGGACGCTCCGGGTGGGATGAGCGCGGAGACGTGGCCGTCCGAGACCAGCGTCCACACCGACGGGTGTACGTCGAGAGCCGGGCCCGATTCGCCGTCGACCACCGAATCCGCGATACGGAAGGCGCCGCCGAGCACCACCGCCAGCCGTTCCGTCCCGTCCGCGAGGTCGGGCAGGATCTCCTTGGCGGCCTGGGGAACCGTCGCGAGCAACGCGCCGCCCAACGCGGTCCCGAGGACCGGACCGGGCACGAGTGCTTCGGCCGCTTCGGCGAGCCCGGCGGCCAGATCGGCCAGCGTGCCGCCCGCCCCGCCGACGTCTTCGGGAATCGCCACGCCGAACAAGCCGAGTTCCGCCAGCCCCGATGGCGGCTCGGCGATCCGGCCACTTCGGACGGTGTCGACGGGACGGGCGGAAGCCGCCCAAGCCCGGATCGACGCGGCCAGGGCCGCCTGTTCTTCGGTGAGCGCGATCGACACGGGTGAGACCTCCTCGCCGGACCTACCCGCGAGTGTAGAACGTGTTACAGTTTCTTGCCCAGTGGGTCACGTCTTGAACAGTTCGTCCGCTTAGGTACGCTACGTGAGGAAAGTGGAACAAGTTCCGACGAAGGGGGACGTGGCGATGCCAGGGAAGGCCAAGGCACCCACGAGCGCGAAGGCGCGCAGCGGCAATGGTCTCTCCGCGCTGGGCGGCGAGGAACTCGGCTCCGCGGCACAACGCGACCGGCGGCGCCGCATCATCGACGCGACCCTCACCCTCGCCGCGAAGGGCGGCTACGACGCGGTCCAGATGCGGGCGGTCGCCGAGAAGGCGGACGTCGCGCTCGGCACGCTGTACCGCTACTTCCCCTCGAAGATCCACCTGCTGGTTTCCGGACTGGCCAGGGAGTTCGAGCGCGCGCAGGAGAAACTCGACCGCGCGGCCATCCCCGGCGACACCCCGAGCGAACGGCTGATGTTCGTCCTCGGCCGCAACACCCGGCTGATGCAGCGGGATCCGCACCTCACCGAGGCGATGGTCCGCGCGTTCATGTTCGCCGACACGACCGCCGCCGCCGAGGTCGAGCAGGTCGGGCGGCTGATGGAGAACATGTTCGCCAAGGCCATGGGCATCGAGGACCCGACCGAGGCCGATCGCGACATCTTCCACGTCATCGCCGACGTCTGGATGGCGAATCTGGTCGCCTGGGTGACGCGGCGCGCGTCGGCGGCCGACGTCGCGAACCGGCTGGAACTGTCGGTGCACCTGCTGCTGGACAAGAACGTCTGAAACCTCGTGAGTGGTAAGGACGGGGTGGAACCGTCCTTACCACTCACGAGACCAGACCCACTCGGTTCCGGGGTTCTGCCGGGTGCTGGGCTTGGCCGGTTGTAAAAGTGGCTTTCGCAACGTCGGCCGTGGCTGGGCCCGGCACCGCCCTGGTCATCATGTCGCGAAAGCCACTTTCGAGACGTCTGATGTCCCGAAAGTGGCTTTCGCGACACCGGCTCGCGACGCCCGGCTCCAGACCCTCATGCCTTCACGGACCAGGCCCGGAGATCACCAGCGGCCGGAAGCCAATAGGTACCTGAGGCTGGAACCGTCGAGGCGGGTCAGGCGGTCAGCTTCGGCAGCACGTCCCGCCCGAAGGTCTCGATGAACTGGTCCTGGTTCCGCCCCACGTTGTGGATGTAGATCCGGTTGAACCCGGCGTCGACGTACTTCTGCAGCGCCGCGCGGTGCACGTCCGGGTCGGACGAGACGACCATGCGCCCCTCGAAGTCCTCGCGCCGCACCAGTTTGGCCATCTGCGCGAAGTCGAACGGCGAGCGGATGTCGGCCTTCGGGAACTTCATGCCGCCGTTGGGCCACTGGTCGAGCGCGTTGGCCCACGCCGTCTCGTCGTCCTCGGCCCACGACAGGTGCACCTGCAGCAGCTTCGGCATCGAGTCCGGGTCCTTGCCGGCCTTCCGCGCGCCGGTGCCGAAGTTGTCGAGGATCCCCGCCAGCTTCTCGATCGACGCGCCCGGCGTGATCAGCCCGTCCGCGAGCTCACCGGTCTTGCGTGAGGTGTACGGGCCCGCCGACGCGATGTAGATCGGCGGCGGCTCGTCCGGCAGCGTCCACAGCCTGGTGGTGTGCAGTTTGAAGAACTCACCGCTGTGCTTGACGTCCTTGCCGGTGAACAGCTTCCGGATGACCTCGAGCGCCTCGAACATCCGCCGCACGCGCTCGGGCGCTTCGGGCCAGTAGCCGCCGATGATGTGCTCGTTGAGCGCTTCGCCGGAGCCGATGCCGAGCCAGGTCCGGCCCGGGTAGGTCGCCTCCAGCGTGGCCGCGGCCTGCGCGACCATCGACGGGTGCAGCCGGAACGACGGGCAGGTCACGCCCGGCCCGAGGTCACCGGTGGTGTTCTCCGCCAACGACGCGAGCACGCTCCACACGAACGACGCTTCACCCTGTTGAGGGACCCACGGCTGGAAGTGGTCGGCGGCCATCTGGCCGGAGAATCCGTGCTGTTCGGCCAGCGCCGCCAGCCGGATCGACTCGCGCGGAGAGAACTGCTCCAGTGCCGCGGCCAAGCCGATTTGAACCTCAGTCACGCCTGCTGCCCCTTTCGAAAGCTCTCGGCGACCTTCGCGAACTGGTCGAGTCGTTCCAGTGTCGCCGCTTCGGGCTCGGTCGGCAGGAAGAGCGTCGCCTCGTCGACGCCGCCCTCGGCGAGCCTGCCCAGCGCGTCCTCTTCCGGAGTGGCGCCGAAGGCGGAGAACGTGATGTCACTACGGCCCTGGTCGGCCAGCCACTGCCGCGCCCGGCGAAGCTCCTCCGGCGGGGTGTAGGCGTGCGGCAGCCAGCCGTCGCCGTACTTGGCGATCCGCTCCATCGCCTTCTGCCCGGCGCCGCCGATGTAGATGGGCGGATGCGGTTTCTGCACCGGCTTCGGCCACGCGAAGATCGGGTCGAAGTCGACGTGCTCGCCGTGGAATTCGGCCTCGTCCTTCGTCCAGATCTCCTTCAGGGCGGCGAGCTGCTCGTCGACGAGCGCGCCGCGGGTGCGCGGATCCGTGCCGTGATTGCGCATTTCCTCCCGGTTCCACCCGACGCCGACACCGAAGACGAACCGGCCCCGCGAGACCAGGTCCAGCGAAGCGACCTCTTTCGCCGTGTGGATGACGTCGCGCTGCTGCAGCAACGCGACGCCCGTCCCCAGCTTCAGCTTCGACGTGGCCCCGGCGGCCGCCGTCAGCGCGACGAACGGGTCGAGGGTCCGGTAGTACACGTGCGGCAGCTCGCCACCGCCCGGATACGGCGTTTCCCGGCTGACCGGGATATGCGAATGCTCCGCGATGTGGAGCGAGCTGAACCCGCGCTCTTCGGCGGCCGCGGCGAGGACGTCCGGCCTGATGCCTTCATCGGTGATGAAGGTGGCGATTCCGATCTCCATGCCCAGCAACTACCCGGGCACGCACCGCGATATTCCCGCCCGCTAGACGTTACGCCGGTACTGCCCGCCCACCTCGAAGAACGCCTCGGTGATCTGGCCGAGGGAGCACACCCGCGCCGCGTCCATCAGCACACCGAACAGGTTTCCGCCCCGGGTCGCGGCCTCGCGCAGCGTCTTGAGCGCGACCTGCGCCTCGGCCTGGTGCCTGCGCTGGAAGTCCTCGAGCCGCTCCAGCTGCGAGCGCTTCTCGTCCTCGGTCGCCCGCGCGAGTTCGACCTCGACGTCGTCCTCGCCGCCGTTCGGGTTGCGGAAGGTGTTGACGCCGATGATCGGCAGCGTGCCGTCGTGCTTCTGGCGTTCGTAGAGGATCGACTCGTCCTGGATCTTGCCGCGCTGGTAGCCGGTCTCCATCGCGCCCAGCACGCCGCCGCGTTCGGAGATCCGGTCGAACTCCAGCAGCACGGCCTCTTCGACCAGATCGGTCAGCTCGTCGATGATGAACGAGCCCTGCAACGGGTTCTCGTTCTTCGACAGGCCCCACTCCTTGTTGATGATCATCTGGATGGCCATCGCGCGCCGCACCGAGCTCTCCGACGGCGTCGTGATCGCCTCGTCGAAGGCGTTGGTGTGCAAGGAGTTCGCGTTGTCGTACAGCGCGCACAGCGCCTGCAGCGTGGTGCGGATGTCGTTGAAGCTCATCTCCTGCGCGTGCAGCGACCGGCCCGAGGTCTGCACGTGGTACTTGAGCTTCTGCGAACGCTCGTTGGCGCCGTAGCGTTCCCGCATCGCGACCGCCCAGATCCGGCGCGCGACCCGGCCCAGCACCGAGTATTCGGCGTCCATGCCGTTGGAGAAGAAGAACGACAGGTTCGGCGCGAAGTCGTCGATGTTCATCCCGCGCGCGAGGTAGCTCTCGACGTAGGTGAAACCGTTCGACAGGGTGAACGCCAGCTGCGAGATCGGGTTCGCCCCGGCCTCGGCGATGTGATAGCCGGAGATCGACACCGAGTAGAAGTTCCGGACGCCGTGCTCGATGAACCATTCCTGGATGTCGGCCATCATGCGCAGGCTGAACTCGGTGGAGAAAATGCAGGTGTTCTGCCCCTGGTCCTCCTTGAGGATGTCCGCCTGCACGGTGCCGCGGACGTTGCGCAGCGCCCATTCGCGCAGTTCGGCGGCCTCGGCTTCGGACGGCTCGCGGCCGTGCTCGGCCTTGAACGCCGCCATCCGCTGGTCGATCGCGGTGTTGAGGAAGAACGCGAGGATGGTCGGCGCCGGCCCGTTGATCGTCATCGACACCGAAGTGCTCGGTGAGGTCAGATCGAAGCCGTCGTAGAGCACCTTCATGTCCTCCAGCGTCGCGATCGAGACGCCCGAGGTGCCGACCTTGCCGTAGATGTCGGGGCGGGTGTGCGGGTCGTGCCCGTACAGCGTCACGGAGTCGAAGGCGGTCGAAAGGCGCTTCGCGTCGGAGTCGGCCGACAGGAGCTTGAACCGCTTGTTGGTCCGGAACGGGTCGCCCTCGCCGGCGAACATGCGCGCCGGGTCCTCACCCTCGCGCTTGAACGGGAAAACGCCCGCGGTGTAAGGGAAGTAACCGGGAAGGTGCTCGCGGCGCAGGAACGACAGCAGCTCGCCGGATTCGGTGTAGCGCGGCAGCGCCACCCGCGGGATCCGGTTGCCGGACAGCGTGTCGCGCCAGAGCTGGGTGTGCAGTTCCTTGTCACGGATCTTCACGACCAGCTCGTCGGCACGGTATGACTCGGCCAGTTCCCGGAAGCGGGCCAGCAGGTTCGTCGACTCACCGTCCACATCGGACTCCGCGGCGGCGAGCAGCCCGTCGAGCGCGTCGGTGCTCGCGTCGACGGCGGCCAGCGCCTCCTTGGCGGCGGCGAGGTGTTCACGTTTGCGCAGCGCGGCGACCTGCTGCTCGGTCTTGGCGTGGTAGCCGCGGACGGTCTCGGAGATCTCCGCGAGATAGCGCGTCCGGTTGGCGGGGATGATCGTGCTGGCGTCGGTGGAGACCTTGCCCTCGACCTTCGGGAGCACCCCGGGCGAGACGGTCAGGCCACGCTCGGCGAGGGTGTCGCGCAGGTGCTGGTAGAGCGCGGTGACGCCGTCGTCGTTGAACTTCGCGGCGCTGGTGCCGTAGACCGGCATGTCCTCGGGCGAGGAGCTGAACGCCTCGCGGTTGCGCACGAGCTGGCGCGCGACGTCGCGGCGGGCGTCCTCGGCGCCGCGGCGCTCGAACTTGTTGATCGCCACCGCGTCGGCGAAGTCGAGCATGTCGATCTTCTCCAGCTGCGAGGCAGCACCGAACTCCGGCGTCATGACGTACAGCGACTGGTCCACGTAGTCGACGATGCCGGCGTCGCCCTGGCCGATACCGGGCGTCTCGACGATCACGAGGTCGAACCCGGCGGCCTTGCACGCGAGGATGGACTCGGAGAGGCCGGTGGGGATCTCGCCGCTGGTGGTCCGCGTGGCGAGGGAACGGAAGTAGACCGGGCTGCCGTCGAGGCAGTTCATCCGGATGCGGTCCCCGAGCAGCGCGCCCCCGCCCTTGCGGCGCGACGGGTCGACGGCGAGCACGGCGATGCGGAGCTTGTCCTCCTGGTCCAGCCGGAACCGGCGGATCAGCTCGTCGGTGAGCGACGACTTGCCGGAACCACCGGTCCCGGTGATGCCGAGCACCGGCACCGTCCGCGACTTGGCGGCCTCGGTGATCTTGGCGAGCGCGTCCTGCGGCAGCGCCTCGCGCTGAAGCTGCGTGATGACCCGCGACAGCGCCGGGATGTCACCCGAAAGCAGTTTGTCCAGCGAGCCGGGCGACTGCGCGGACAGGTCCGTGTCGCAGGCCTTGATCATCAGATTGATCATGCCCGGGAGGCCCATCTCGTAGCCGTCCTCCGGCGAGAAGATCCGCGCCACTCCTCGCGAGTGCAGCAGGTCGATCTCCTCGCGGACGATGACCCCGCCACCGCCGCCGAACACCTTGATATGCCCCGCGCCGCGCTCGTTGAGCAGCTCGACCAGGTAGCTGAAGTACTCGACGTGCCCGCCCTGGTACGCGCTGATGGCCACGCCCTGGACGTCCTCGGCGATGGCCGCGGTGGCGACCTCGTCGACCGACCGGTTGTGCCCGAGGTGCACGACCTCCGCGCCCTGCGACTGCAGGATGCGCCGCATGATGTTGATGGACGCGTCGTGCCCGTCGAAGAGGCTCGACGCCGTCACGAAACGAACGGGGTTCAGGGGCCGGTGCAGGTCGCTGCTCATCCCTCCAAAATACTTGGACTTCCTACTGTTTTAAACCCATCCACTCGCGTGATGGCGCTCTCACTCGTCCTTGACAGAACGACGGGCACCAGTATATTCAACCCAAGGGTTAAACAACCGATTGATTGAGCAGCGATGACCACTGATCAGCTCAGCGCCACGTTCGCCGCCTTGGCGGACCCCACCCGGCGGGCGATCCTCGCCCGGCTGGCCACCGGCGAGGCCAGCGTCAACGAGCTGGCCGAACCCTTTCCGGTCAGCCTCCAGGCCATCTCCAAACATCTCAAGGTCCTCGAGCGCGCGGGCTTGATCAGCCGGGGCCGGACCGCGCAATGGCGGCCCTGCCGGCTGGAGGCCGCGCCGCTCGGCGACGTCTCCGAGTGGGTCGAGCGGTACCGGCGCTTCTGGGAAGGCGGTTTCGACCGCATGGAAGAACATCTCGCGGAACTGAGGAAAGGCGAACACCATGACTGAGACCGTCACCCTGCCGGAAGTCGTCTCGGCGGCCGACTGGCAGATCGCCCGAGACGCGTTGCTGGCCAAGGAAAAGGAGCTCACCCGCGCCGCGGACGCGATCGCCGCCGAGCGGCGGCGGCTGCCGATGGTCCGCTTCGACAGCACATACGAGTTCGAAGGCCCCCAGGGCCGGGTCACCCTCCTCGACCTGTTCGAGGGACGCCGTCAGCTGATCGTCTACCACTTCATGCTCGCCCCCGGGCAGAAGGCGGGCTGCCCCGGCTGCTCCATGCTCGTGGACAACATCGGCCACCTCGCGCACCTGCATGCCCGCGACACCACGCTGTACGTGGTCGCGCCGGCGACCCTGCCCGAGATCGAGCGGTACAAGGAGCGGATGGGCTGGACCGTCCCGTGGGTCTCGACCGTCGGCGGGTTCAACCCGGCCTGCGGCATCGACGGCGGTTTCGGCGTCAGCGTCTTCCTGCGCGACGGCGACGACGTGTTCCGGACGTACTTCACCACCGGACGCGGTGGAGATCAGCTGGTGGGGACGCTGCGCTACCTCGACCTGACGCCGCTCGGGCGGCAGGAGGCCTGGGAGGAGTCCGGCCGCGGGACCGACGGCCCCGGGCACTGGTGGAAGCGGCACGACGAGTACTGAGCCGCCATGCATTTAGTCCTCTGGATGCACCCTGGGGGCGCATCCAGAGGACTAAACGCGTGAGGGCATGTCGAGAACCCCGCGGCCGCTCCGACCCCTCGGTGTCCGGCGCCCGGAAGGCGGGCGCCACACCGGAGGGATCAAGCCATGCGCAAGCTCGTCTACGCCGTCCACACCTCGCTCGACGGCCGTATCGAAGGCCCGGGCGGCGAGTTCGACTGGGCCGAGATGGGCCCGGAGCTGTCCGCCCACTCGCAGGAGCTCACCGACCGCGCCGACACCCTCCTCTACGGACGGCGGGTCTGGGACATGATGTCGTCGTACTGGCCGCAGGCGGAAGAGATCTCGGACCACCCGCACGATCTCGAGTACGCGCCGATCTGGCGGAAGACGCCGAAAATCGTCTTCTCCCGGACGCTGGAGAAGGCGGACTGGAACACCGAGGTGATCGGCGGCGACCTCGCCGCACGCGTGGCCGAACTCAAGGACGGGCCCGGCAAGGATCTGCTGCTGATGGGCGGGGCCGAACTGGCCACCGCGGTCGCCGACCACGGCCTGATCGACGAGTTCCACATCGTCGTGCACCCGGTGGTGCTCGGCGGCGGCAAGCAGGTGTTCGCCGGCGGAGTGCGCACGGACCTGCGGCTGACCGGCACCCGGACGATGGACGGGCGCGCGGTACTGCTGACCTACGAAAAGAAGTGAAACCCGGGCGGCAGCCCCTACGCTGCCGCCGTCAGGTTCACCTCGCGTTGCTCGCGCGCAAGGCGATCCACTGCCGCATCGCGTACTCGACCAGCGTGATCAGCGTCTGCTTCGTCGACTCCCGTTCCCGGGCGTCGCAGCGGACGATGGGGATGTTGGGGTCGATCGACAGCGCTTCACGCACGTCGTTGATGTCGTGCTCGAGGATGCCGTCGAAGGTGTTCACCCCGACGATGTAGGGCAGGCCCCGGTCCTCGAAGAAGTCGATCGGCGCGAACGAGTCGGCCAGCCGTCGCGTGTCGGCCAGCACCACGGCGCCGATCGCGCCGCGGACGAGGTCGTCCCACATGAACCAGAACCGCTGCTGCCCGGGCGTGCCGAACAGGTAGAGGATCAGGTCCGCGTCCAGGGAGACCCGGCCGAAGTCCATCGCGACCGTGGTGGTCGATTTGTTGGGCGTCTGGTCGAGGTTGTCGATCCCCCGACTGGCGTCCGTCATCATCGCCTCGGTGGTGAGCGGGACGATCTCCGACACCGAACCGACGAAGGTCGTCTTACCCGCACCGAAGCCACCCGCCACGACGATCTTCGCGGATGTCATGGTCGGGGGCGCGGTTTCCCGCGGTGCCTTAAAGCCGACGGAGTCCACTCAAAACCCTTTCCATCAACACCAGATGTGCCTCGGCGCCGTCATTGCCCGAAATCGTCTTGTGCACGCTGACCAGCCCCGCGTCCGCCGCGTCGCTGATCAGCACGCGTGCCACACCCAGCGGTACGCGCAGGGTCGCCGCGATCTCGGCGACCGAACGCGGGGTGCGGCACTCCTCGATGATCGAAACGCACTCGATCTGGTCCGCGGCGATCGCGGGGAGGCTACCCGAGTCGACGTGGTCCTTGGTGGAGATGAGGGTCTCCAGCTCGAGAGCGTAGTTCGCCTTGGTCCGGCCCCCGGTGAGGGCATAGGGACGGACGATCGCCGTCTCCTCGAGCGGCGACGGCGCCTGCTCGAAGACGGCGGGCATGATGAACTCGCCACTGGGTGGACCCGGGTCGAAAAGACCACCTGGTCTCGGCCCGACGGCACCTGCGCCGCTGTCGGGTGGAGAAGCAAGTGAGGTCACGCGGTCTCCTTGATCGGTCGGCTGCGGGACTGCCGATTCCCCGGCGGGTGCTCCGCCCGCCTGGGAATCCTGAGGGTGCTTGTTCTTCTTGCGCTTCCGACGACCACGTCCCGAATCCAGGGTGAACCCGTTCAGGACGTCGGCGAAGGTGCCGTCGTCCCGTGAACCGGCGGCATTGGCAGCCCCCGCGTGCGGAGGCTGGTGTTCACCCGTCCCCGGCGGTTCGCCGAAGGATCCGGACCCGGTGCTCATCGGGACATCATCCCACCGGTTCGCCGATCAGCGACCCACCGGCGCCCTGCAATTGCGCGCGAAGTTCCGGGGTGAGGATCTGGCCGACGCGATCGACGAGCATCGTCATCTCGTAGGCGACCTGCCCGATGTCGCAGTTCGGGGCGGCGAGGATGGCCAGGCAGGAACCGTCGCTGATGGACATCAGCACCATGATGCCGAGTTCCATCTCGACGACGGTCTCGTTGACCGCGCCCGCCTCGAAGCACCGCGCGGCGCCCTGGGTCAGGCTGACCAGGCCGGACGCGACGGCGGCCAGCTGGTCGGCGCGGTCCAGCGGGAGCCTGCTGGACGCGGTGAGCAGGAGGCCGTCCGCCGACACCACCACGGCGTGCGCCACTCCGGGTACGCGCTCGGCGAAGTCGTTCACCAGCCACCCGAACTGGTTCTGCTGGGGCTGGGCCGGGTTCGGCGAGGTCATTCACCCTCCAGGGTTTCGTGGTTGGCTTCGGTCGCCTGGGCTGTGTGGTGCCGTCCGCGCTGGATGCCCTGCTGGAAACTGCTCAGGCGACCGCGCACGTCGTGCGCGTCTCGCTGTGGTCGGGGGGCGACCGCCCCGGCGGGCGGTCCCGCGCTGCCCGGGAGCAGCTGCTCCCCGCGACGGCGCCTGGGTAATCCTGCCGAAGTCATCCGAGAGGGCACGGACTGGGACACCGCTTGGGCGGCTTTCCAGCCTTCGTCGGAGCCGAAGTTCCAGGCGTCCGTCCGCTCGGTGGCGGCGACCGGCTCCGGTTCCGGGCTCGCTGCCTGCGGTTTCCTGCTCGGCAGCGCGGCGGGCGGGGCCGCCGGACGCTCGGCCGTCTCCGGCGCCTTCGCGGGCTCGGGTGCCTTCGACGGCGCGGCCTGCTCGGTGGCCGCCGGCTGTTCGGGCTTCGTGTCCGGCTGGGTGGTGGCGGGCTCGGCGGCGGCCGGCGCGGCCTTGTCCGCCGCCTCCTTGCGTCCGCGCTTGACACCCTGCTGGAAGCTGCTCAGCCTGCCCCGCACGTTCGCCGGGTCGCGGACCGGCAGCTCCGATTTGGCGGCGGGCTCGGCGGCCGGGACCGACGACGCCGCGCTGCCCGGCAGGAGCTGCTCGCCCTTGCGACGACGCGGCAACCCGGCCTGGGTGAACGTCGACGGGGCGTTCTGGGAGACCTCCTGCACCGTGCGGAAGGCCTTGTCGCTGGCGAAGTCCCAGGTGCGGGCCTCCTGCTCGGCGGTCGGAGCGAGCTCGTCCGCCTTCTCGTCGGGCTCCTTCGTCCCCGGCTTCTCCTTCTTGGCCGCGGGTTTCTCCGCGGGCTTTTCCGGAGCGGGCGCGGGCGAACGGAACCACGCCGACAGCATCTCGTCGAAGATCGGCGTCGTCTCCGACTTGGGCGCTGCGGTGGGTGGCGGCGGGGCGGGCGGCGTGGCCGCCTGGCTCCACCATTCGCTCAGCGTTGTCCCGGTGTTCTTGGCTTCGAACAGTTCCTTGCCGCTGGGCAGATCACCTTCCGCCGGGGCGGGCTTCTCCGCTTCCTCGGCGACCGGCTCGGGTTCGGCGGCGGGTTCCGGTTCGGGACGGCGCGGTTCCGGCGCGGGCGGCGGTGTCGTCTCGTCCTGGGGGATCGGGCTGAACAGCGCCGTTCCGGAGATCTCCAGATCGGACGGCGGCCGCGAATCCTTGGGGCCGTGCCCGTTGATCCCGGGCTTGGCGTGGCCTGCCAGGTCGTTCGCCGTCGGCCACCGCTCCCCGCCCTGCGAGGGCACGCTCGGCATCGCCGGGCGCGAACCGTTCGCGGGCCGCTGGCGGCGGGGCAGGCCGCCCGGCTGCTGTGGCGGCAGTGGCGCGAGGCGCTGGGTGATCGGCCCGGTGGCGGGGCCGGGGTCTCCCCCGGGCGGGGCCATCACGAGGTCCGCCGGGACCGAGACGGTGGCGCGCACGCCGACGATGTCCTTGCCGCCGTGCAGCGAGACACCGATGCGGTGCCTGCTGGCCAGCCGCCCCACCACGAACAGGCCCATCCGGCGCGAGGTGGTGAGGTCGACGTTGGGCGCCTCGGTGAGCCGGGCGTTGGCCTCGGCGACCTCGGCCTCGTTCATGCCGATGCCCTTGTCGAGGATGTCGATGCCGAACGAGCCGTCTTCGACGAGCCTGGTCGCGACCGTCACCTGGGTTTCCGGGGCGGAGAAGGCCGTGGCGTTGTCCAGCAGTTCGGCGATCAGGCGCATCAGATCGTTGGCCGCGTACCCGACCAGCCGCACCGGCGGCGGGTTCTGCACGGTGACCCGCTGGTACTGCTCGATCTCGGACACCGCCGCGCGCACCACGTCGGTGGCGGAGACCGGCTGCCCGGAACGCCTGCCCGGCTCGGCGCCGGAGAGGACCATCAGGTTCTCGTTGTTGCGGCGCATGCGGGTGGCGAGGTGGTCCAGCTGGAACAGCGTGGCGAGCTGGTCGGCGTCCTCTTCGTCGCGCTCCAGCCGCTCGATCAGCTGAAGCTGCCGCTGCACGAGGCTCTGGCTGCGGCGGGAGAGGTTGACGAACACGTTGCTGTAGCCGGTCCGCATCGAGGCCTGCTCGGTGGCCAGCCGCAGCGCCTGGTGGTGCACCTTGTCGAAGGCCCTGGCGACCTCGCCGATCTCGTCGTCGCCGCCGACCGGGACCGGCCGCACGTCGGTGCCCTGCGAACGCCCCTCCTGGATATTGCGGACCGCGTCGGGCAGCTGCTTCTCGGCGACGTCGAGTGCGCTGGCGCGCAACACTTTCAGCGAGCGCAGCAGCTGGCGCGTGATGAGGAAGACGACGGCGACGGCGAGCACCATCGCGCCGAACAGCAGGACCGCGAGCAGGCCCGCGCCGCTGCTGGCGTCGTCGACCAGTTCGGCCGACACCGCGCTCGTCTCGGCACCGAATTTGTTCGCGACCTCGCCGACCTTCCCGATCACCGCGGTCGAGGCGTCGGTCCAGCCCTGCGCGGACAACGAGCGGAACGCCTGCGCGGACGGGGTTCCCTGTTCTCCGAGGGCGGTTTTCGCGAGCCTGTCACGGCTTTCCATCGCCTGGTCGGTGACGGCGGCGCTGAACTCCTGGCGCTGCTGTTCCGAAGCGGCGGCGCGGAAATCGGTGAGGCGGTCGGCCAGCCGGAGTTCGGCGGTGCGCACCTGGTCGAGCTCGCTCGGCGCGAGGCTCGACCGGGCGATGCCGAAGGAGACCAGAGCCTGGCTCAGCGACAGCTGTTCCTTCATCATGGCGAGGTCGTGCAACGCCGTGGGAGTGCCGCCGAGGACGTCCTGTCCGGCACCGGCCGCCAGCGCGGTGTCGAGGGCGAGCAGCGCGGTGGTGACGTCGGTGTACTCGCCGATCGCCTGGACGGGATCGAGCTGCCCGGAGGAGGCCCGCTGCCGGATGTCGGGCAGCCGGTCGAGCTGGGCGGCCGCCGCTTCACGCGCCTGACGGAGCGACGGCTCGTTCTCCACGGCCCGGGTCGCCGCGGCGCCGTAGAGCGGGATGGCGGTGTCGACGTCGGCGCGTGCCGAAGCGAGCTCCAGGGTCCCGCCGACGGTGCCGGCGGTCAGCCCCGCGGCGGACTGGGTGCGTTCGCGGCCGAGGCCGTCGGCGAGGGTGCGGATGTGCCCGCTCAGCGCGACGAGGCGGTCCAGCCGCTGGTAGCCGTCGGACCGGCCGACCTGGCCGGCGATGGTGGCGATGCCCAGCGCGAGCGCGATGAGGATCGGTACCAGCGTCACGGCCGACAGCTTCACCGGCAGGCTCCAGTCCCGCCAGCGCACGAGCGTGCGCCAGCCGGTGGCCCACCGAGATGGCCGGGGAGTGCGTCCCAGCAGCTCCCCGACCGGCACTTGGCCTTCTCCTGCAACGGTCACGTAGGTGACTCCCTGTCCGGCGTCCTGGCACGGTCTGAGGCGCCCGTTCCCGCGAGGTAGGAGCCTGCGGGGAACTCGGCCCCGGTCTGACCGCGTGATCGATCGCGACGTGGGGGAACCCGTCCGGCGATCCTGGTGTCCCGAGTGCCCCTGGGTACACCGGTCCGCGTCGGGAGTTCTTGCACCTGCACGTGCAGGTCGCAACCTGCGAAGTGCATGGTCGTCGAGATCAACTTATCTTTGCCAATCGATCACTGCGGGTCAGCCGGGCCAAAGAATCGTACACCAATCCAGGTGCCGTCAATTCCGTTCAGTACACGGGTGCTGACCAGCGAAAAGCGTGCGTCCGAACGATCCGCGGGGCCGGAAAACCGCTCGCGGCTCACAATCGAGGGAATTCCGGTCACGGGTTGCGCGGATACACAGGGTCCCTAATCACCCGATCAGCCTACGTACGGTAGCCGCGTCGCCCGGACGAACTACTTTCAGTGCCCCCAACGGGTGGGTCAAGCCCAAATATGTGCCCGATGTTGTGGCCTTGCCGTCCGAGCCGGTTCGATGTCGCCCGACATGGTGATTTCTTTCGAGACGCCCGGTGAAGCGGGGGATCTTCCCCGGTCCGGGATGGCGGGCACGGTATCGGAACCCGTCGCGCCCGGGTAGCGAAACTACGATCTGTCACCAAAACGAGGGACAGAGCGTGGTCGTCGTCCGTCGTTTGCCGCAGTGGGCCGTTCGGGCGACGACCGCGCGTGACAACTCCGCTCACTATGACGAGTGATTAAGCCGGTTCATTCCGGCCGAAACGATTTTCCGGAAACACTAATGGAAGGTAAAACCGAATACCTCCCCACGCCTTCGTGGAACCGGGGTCGCCTATTCAGAGCGGGTGAAGCCGTAGTTAGTATGTGCGCTCCCCGTACCGCGCCACGGATGCAAGCCCCGGAGGAACCCATGCCCGACGTCGCGCGTCCTTACGCGGCCAGCAACGCCCTGGAGGACACCGGGCAGATGCCCGCGCTGTTCGTCCGCGAGCGACGGCCCGCTCCCCCGCCGCCGCGCGCCACCGGCCCGGACTTCGACCGGATCCAGCACGGCAAGGAGTTCGTCGCGCTGCGCAGGACCTTCCGCCGGTTCGTGTTCCCGATGAGCCTGCTGTTCTTCACCTGGTACATGACGTTCGTGCTGCTGGCGGCCTACGCGCACGACTTCATGAGCCGGAAGGTGTGGGGCGAGGTCAACGTCGGCATGCTGCTCGGGCTCGGCCAGTTCGCCAGCACGATCCTGATCACGATCGCCTACCTGAAGTTCGCGAAGAAGCGGCTCGACCCCAAGGTCGAAGCCCTGCGGGCCTCCGTCGAGGCGGGTGAGCGATGAGCATCCCCGACAACGACCCGGTGCTGAACATCGCGGTGTTCGCGCTCTTCGTCGCGATCACCCTGTTCGTGGTGTACCGCGTCAGCACGCGCAACTCGTCCACTTCGGACTACTACGCCGCGGGCAGCGCCTTCACCGGACGGCAGAACGGCATCGCGCTTTCGGGTGACTTCCTCTCGGCGGCGTCGTTCCTCGGTATCGCCGGGGCGATCGCGATCCACGGCTACGACGGCTTCCTGTACTCGATCGGGTTCCTCGTCGCGTGGATGGTCGACCTGCTGCTGATCGCGGAACTGCTGCGCAACACCGGCCGCTTCACCATGGGCGACGTGCTGAGCTTCCGGATGAAACAGCGCCCGGTCCGCGCCGCCGCGGCGACGTCGACCCTCGTGATCTCCTTCTTCTACATGCTCGCGCAGATGGCGGGCGCCGGCGGTCTGGTGGCACTGCTGCTGGACATCCACGGCGGAATCGGCCAGGCGCTGGTGATCGGCGTCGTCGGCGTCGTCATGGTGCTGTACGTGCTGGTCGGCGGGATGAAGGGCACCACGTGGGTGCAGATCATCAAGGCGACGATCCTGCTGCTGACCGGTGCGCTGATCACGGTGTTCCTGTTCGGCAAGTTCGGCTTCAGCTTCTCGAACCTGCTCGCGGCCGCCGCTGACAACAGCCCGCTCGGTGACGAGCTGCTGGAGCCGGGCGGCTCCTACGGCAAGAGCGAGGTCACGAAGCTCGACTTCGTCTCGCTGGCGCTGGCGCTGGTCCTCGGCGCCGCCGCGCTCCCGCACGTGCTGATGCGCTTCTACACCGTGCCGAATTCGCGCGAGGCGCGCCGCTCGGTCGTGTGGGCGACCGCGTGCATGACGATCTTCTACCTCTGCACCCTGGTCATCGGCTTCGGCGCGGCCGCGCTGGTCGGCCCCGAGGCGATCAAGAACGCGCCCGGCGGGGAGAACTCGGCGGCGCCGCTGCTCGCGCTGAACATCGGCGGCACCGTCCTGCTCGGCATCGTCTCGGCGGTGGCGTTCGCGACCATCCTCGCCGTCGTCGCCGGGCTGACGATCACCGCTTCGGCGTCCTTCGCGCACGACGTGTACGCGAACATCTTCAAACGTGGCAAGGCGGAACCGGCCTCGGAGGTCCGCGTCGCGCGGCTCACCGCGGTCGCCGTCGGGGCGCTCGCGATCGTGGGCGGCATCCTGGCGAACGGGCAGAACATCGCGTTCCTGGTGGCGCTGGCGTTCGCCGTCGCGGCGTCGGCGAACCTCTCGACGCTGCTGTACTCGCTGTTCTGGAAACGCTTCAACACCACGGGCACCCTGTGGGGCATCTACGGCGGGCTGATCGCCAGCCTGGTGCTCGTGTTCTTCTCGCCGGTGATGTCCGGTGCCGCGGACTCGATCATCAAGAGCGTCGACTTCCACTGGTTCCCGCTGAAGAACCCGGGCCTGGTGTCGATCCCGTTCTCGTTCCTGTGCGGGTTCGTTGGCACGTTCGTCGGCCGGTCGAAGGCCGATCCGGACAAGCACGCGGAGATGGAGGTGCGGTCCCTCACCGGGATCGGCTCCTGACGCGCTGGGCGCGCCCACCTGCGAGTCTCACGACCGGGCCCGTTGCGCTGGCGCGCGGGCTGCGATCCAGCCGGCCGGCCAACGCGCGGCACCTCCCGACGCGCGCCATGAACGGGCCGTTCATGGCACCCGGAGACCGTCCAGCACGATCGTGAGAAGCCGCTTCGTGTCCTCCTCCGAAGCCTTGCTCGCGGCCGAACCCAGCCCGTGGCCGAGCCGCAGGATGTCGACGCCCGCGACGTCGGGCCGGAGCACGCCCTCGTCCTGAGCCGCTTTCACGATCGTGTCGGCCGCGGCCCGCAACCGTGCCTGGCACCAGCCGAAGACTTCGGAGCCCGCGTCGACGGACGCCTTCAGCGTCATCGCGAGCCCGTGCTTCTCGACCACGTAGATGACGTGCGTGGCCAGCCACGTCTCGAGCGCCTCGCCCGGCGGCAATTCGTCGAGCAGGTCGTACGCCTGCTGCGCCAGCCCGTCGATCTCGTCGCGGTAGACGGCCTCGATCAGCTTGTCACGCGTCGGGAAGTGCCGGTACAACGTGCCCGCGCCGACACCGGCACGTTTGGCGATGTCGTCGGCGGGCACGTCCACGCCGTCGGCGGTGAACGCCTCTTTCGCCACGGCCACGATGCGCTCGTAGTTGCGCCGCGCGTCCGCGCGCATGGGGCGGGCCGGATCGGCCGTGACCATCTGCACCTCCTCGGGCGACGAAAACGGAGACGTTCTCCGAATTCACTTGCGTAAGCGGAGACTGTCTCCATATCATCGCTCACGACCTCAAGTGGAGAGTCTCTCCGCTTCATCTCGTTACGTCTTCGGAGTATTCCTTGACCGAGCGAACCCTGCGTGCCGAGCCCAGGCCCGAAACGGCCGGGGCCCCGCCACCTCCGCACCGGCTGGTCCTCCCCATCATCCTGACCTGCCAACTCATGCTCATCGTCGACGCGACGGTGATGAACGTCGCGCTCCCCCGCATCCAGTCCGAACTCGGCTTCACCGACACTGGCCTCTCATGGGTGATGACGGCGTACAGCCTGGTCTTCGGCGGCTTGCTGCTCCTCGGCGGCCGGGCGGGTGACCTGTTCGGCCGCCGCCGGACGTTCGTCGCCGGCACGGCCGTGTTCACCGCCGCCTCCCTGCTCGGCGGCCTCGCCGGTTCGGCGGAACTGCTCATCGCGGCCCGGGTCGCGCAGGGCGTCGGCGCCGCGCTCGCCGGGCCGAGCACGCTCGCGCTGATCACCAGCACGTTCACCGAAGCCAAGGCGCGAGTGCGCGCGCTGGCGTTGTTCTCGGCGATGTCCAGCAGCGGTTTCGCCATCGGCCTGCTGCTCGGCGGCCTGCTCACCGAATGGATCTCGTGGCGCGCGGCGCTGTACATCAACGTCCCGTTCGGGCTCGCGATCGTCCTGCTCGCTTCCCGGTACGTGGCCGATCCGCCCCGGCGGCGCGCCCGGCTGGACCTCCCCGGCGCGTTCACCGGCACCCTCGGCGTCGGCTCGCTGGTGTTCGCCTTCACCCACGCCGCGTCGCACGGCTGGGGCGACACGATCACCCTCGGCGGCCTCGCCGCCGGGCTGGCATTGCTGGCCGCGTTCCTCGTCATCGAGACGAGGATGCGCGAACCACTGATCCCCCTGCGCCTGTTCGCCGAACGCGACCGCGCCGCGGCCTACGTCAACTTCTTCCTCGGGCCGATGGCGATGATGAGCATGTTCTTCTTCCTGACCCAGTTCCTGCAGGACATCGCGGGTTTCGCCGCACTGGGGACCGGCTTCGCGTTCCTGCCGATGGCGGTCTGCATGTTCCTGCTGAGCAGGCTGATCCCGAAGCTGCTCCCCCGGTTCGGGCCGAAACCACTCGCGCTGACCGGGACCGCGCTGATGACCGGCGGCGTCGTCTGGCTGACCACGCTCACCACGGACAGCGGCTACTTCTCGCATCTGCTCGGGCCGATGCTGCTGATGGGCGTGGGCGCCGGGCTGGCGTTCTCCCCGCTCAGCGTGATCATCATGGCGACGGTGCCCACCGACGACGCGGGTGCCGCGGGCGGCGCGCTGCAGACGTTGCAGCAGGCCGGGGCGACACTGGGACTGGCGATCCTGATCACCGTGTTCGGCGCGGCGACGCGGACCCCTTCGGGAGACCCGGCGGAGACCACGGTCGCCGGGATGACCGCGGCCTTCACCGCCGCGGCCGTCGTGACGGCTGTGTCGTTCCTGGTGGCCCTGACCTTCCGGCGCCGGGCCTAGGCGCTGTCCGGCAAGTCGTGTTCGCGGTCTTCGCGCCCAGGCGGCCCCTGACGGCACGGGCGGACGCGGCCGAGTACGACCCGGTACGAGGCCGATCCGCCCGCACCGCCAGGAACCACCTGGATCACGAAGCCCATCGAACAGACTTACAGGACACCGCCTAGAGCTTGACACCCGCCTGGACCTTGTGCGTGACCTTGCGCTCCATCACGAACGAGAAGAACGGGATGCAGCCGGCGATCAGNAGTACGACCCGGTACGAGGCCGATCCGCCCGCACCGCCAGGAACCACCTGGATCACGAAGCCCATCGAACAGACTTACAGGACACCGCCTAGAGCTTGACACCCGCCTGGACCTTGTGCGTGACCTTGCGCTCCATCACGAACGAGAAGAACGGGATGCAGCCGGCGATCAGCACGAGGAGCGTGCCCTTCATCGACCAGCGGGCCTTGATCGCGAGGTCGACCGCGAGCAGCAGGTAGATCAGGTAGAGCCCGCCGTGGACCATGGGGATCATCTTCACGAACTGGGGAAGTTCCACGCGGAAGACGTACTGCAGCAGCATTTCGACGACCAGCCCGAGCAGGGCCACACCGGTGGCGTACGCCGCGACGCGGAACCGGATCAGCGGTCCGCCCAGCGAGACCGGGCGGGCCGGGGCGGCGTCGTCAGTTCGGGTGGTCATAGGGTCTCGAACCTCTCTGGGGACTACTTGTCGCGGGCGTTGAGTTCGCGAAGGTACTGGTTGTACGCGGCGAGCTCGTCGTCCTCGGGGGGCGGCGGCGCCGGGGCACGCCGCTGCCGGGGCGCGGGAACCTCGGGGACGGTGGTCTCGGCCACCGTTTCCTGGGTTTCGGCCTCGGCGGCTTGGCGGCGGAGCTTGCGGATCCGCCAGAACATGAACGCGGGGAACAGCCCGAACAACGGCCACTGCAGGACATAGCCGAGGTTCTGGAACGTCCCGCTGGCCGAGGAGAACCGCTCCCACTGCCACCACGCGAGGCCGCAGCACAGCGCCAGGCTCACCAGGCAGACGCCGGCGATGCCGAGACGGCGCAGGATGACGGGCGAAGCGGACACACATCGACGCTAGCACTGGGCGCGCGGCGAATCCTCGCCGACCTGCACGCTCGGGACCTTGGTCCCGGCCTCACGACCTCGTGAGTCAGTGACTCAGGCGCCTGCTGCATATGGCGCGGTCCGTGAGAGGCAGTACCTGAAGGACCCCTTCCTTGCGCCTGGCGCGGTGAAGGGGTCCTTCAGGTACTGCCAGGGTCCTTGCTCGGCGCTGGGCTTGGCCGGGGGGGCGAAGTGGCCGCGCCCGGTACCGCTGTGGCGATCATGTCGCGAAAGCCACTTTCGAGACCTCTGATGTCCCGAATCGCGAAAGCCACTTTCGAGACCTCTGATGTCCCGAAAGTGGCTTTCGCGACATGACCTCCGCAGCTCCCAGGCCATCACGGACCGACTTGGCTCAGAAGAACAGTCTCACGAGCGGGTGGCGACGGCCTTCGCGTAGTCGTCCGCCAGCCCGAAGACCTTCTGCGCGTATTCGGTCGAGTTGTTGTACGACAGGATCCCCTGCCACCACCCCGACGCGGCCGCCATGTCCCGGTTGTTCACGCACAGGTAGCGCGCCGCCGCCAGCGCCGCGTCGTCGATCTGCTGCGGGTCGCCGAGGCCGTCGCGGTTGCCGTCGGCGGCGTACCGTCGCCAGGTGCTGGGGATGAACTGCATCGGGCCGACCGCGCGGTCGACGGCCGCGTCGCCGTCGAACTGGCCGCCGTCGGTGTCGCCGATCGCCTTGACGCCGGGCGATCCGTCGAGCGGGACGCCGATGATCGGCTTCGACGGCCGCCCGTCCTGGCCGAGGACGGCGCCGCCGTACTGGCCGTGGTTCGACTCGATCCGGCCGATACCGGCCAGGGTCGCCCACGAGATCTTGCAGTTCGGCTGCATCTGGCGCATCGCCAGTTCGGCGTTGCCGTAGGCGAGCAGCGCCCTGGCCGGGATGCCGGTGGCCTGCGCCGCCCGCTCGGTCCAGGCGGTCAGGGGGTCCTTGCCCGGTTTCGGCTGTGCCTGCTGGGGCGCGGTCTGCTGGGTCGCGCCGCCCGCGACGGTGGCGTTGACCGGCGCGATCGAACCGGGTTCGACGTCCGCCGCCTTGACCTGAAGCGCGGGGATCTCCATCGTCGTGGGGCTCGCGACCGGGGCGGAGGCCTTGGTCACCAGCCAGATCCCGCCCGCGGCGAGGGCGAGCACGGCCAGCACGATCACCAGCCTGCCGAGTACGGCGGCGCCCGCCCCGCGGCGGCGCGGAGCGGGCGTGGCCGGGTCGGCGACGAGCTCGTCGTTTTCCGGGGTGGTGCGCACGAAGCGGGTCCTCCAGCGTGGGCGGCGATCACGACCGATGCTCGAACAACGAGCCCGCGCAGGTTAGCGTTACGCGGTCGCCGGAATCGCCCTTGCCACGCCGGTTCACCCGCGCGTGCGAGAAGTTCTCATCAGGCGGACTTCTGCTGCCTCGCCAGCCGCGCCACGCACCAGGCCGGGGCGCTGCCGCGGCGGAGGTGCTGCAGAACGGTCATCGGGCCGAGGCGGCGGCTCAGGTCGGACGGGGCGAGCCCGGCCGCGCGGTAGTCGAGCGCACGCTGGTCGAGCGGGCTGATCCCGGCGTCCCACCAGGCTTCGGCCTCGGCGACCCCGCCGACCATCTGCCACCAGCCGGCGGCCGCGACGAGCAGATCCTGCGGGACCTCCGGGAGACGGCGGCGCATCGCGTCGAGGTAGCCCGGATCGGCGGCCTCGACCGGCGCCCAGCGGCCCTGGCCGGACTGCTGGCGCTGGCCGGGGATCCCGGGGGCCTGCCTCGGCACGTCGGCCAGCCACGCCGACGCGATGCGATCGGCTTCCTGCTCTTCGGGGGTCTGCTCACGCTCGGCCGCCCACTGCCGGATCAACGCATCGACTCCGGGATCTCCGGTCATCCCTGCCTCCTCATGATTCCCCGACTGACAAGCCCTGACTTACTTGCCCGGCTGAAAGTTCCGCTGCCCGTGAGGCTTGCACCTGCGGAAACTCCTCGCCCAGGAGGCCGGCTCCGGCGCCTGGAGGACCAACCGATCACGCAATGTGAGCACCGTAGGGGCGCGGAGGTCTCTTCCGCCAGAGCTTCCCGGGCACGAATTCGTCGACCAGCGGGTTTTCGGGGTCAATCCACCCGGATGGTCGAGTCGTCCGACCGAAATGCGAGATGAGTGACGCTGAGTGATAACGGCTGGTGGTCGCGCACAGCGATCACCGGCGCCACCAGGGACACCGGTGATCGTCGGGCGAGGGTCAGGAGAAGAGGCTCCGGACGAACGTCACGATGGCCTCGGCACCGGACCTGAGCCAGCCGAGCGCGGTGTGGACGGCGTCCGCTGATTGCGTCGGCCTGCTGATCAGAAAGAAGAGCACGAGCGCGACGACGGCGATCACAACGAATTTCTTCAAGCCGGGCGACATGGCTCCATCCCATCACACCGTAGTGTCCAGACGATGACTCCGCGCGCACTGCGGACTTTGTCACCACTTTAAGGAGAACCGGGCCCTGTTGCCCACCCGGATTCCCAGAGGGAGCGATCGATGAGCGAAAACGTCCTCGTCCACCGCGACGGTCCGGTGACGACGATCACGCTGAACCGCCCCGGGTCGCGCAACGCCGTGGACGGGCCGACCGCGAACGCTCTCGCCGACGCGTTCCGCGCCTTCGACACGGACGAGGAAGCCGCGGTCGCCGTCCTCACCGGTTCGGGTGACGCCTTCTGCGCCGGAGCCGATCTGAAGGCCATCGGCACCGGCCGCTCCAACTCGCTCAGCCCGGCGGGTGACGGGCCGATGGGCCCCTCGCGCATGGCCCTGTCGAAGCCGGTGATCGCCGCGGTCCGCGGGCACGCCGTCGCGGGCGGCCTGGAGCTGGCGCTGTGGTGCGACCTGCGGGTCGCCGACACCACGGCCGTGTTCGGCGTGTTCTGCCGGCGCTGGGGCGTGCCGCTGATCGACGGCGGCACGGTGCGCCTCCCTCGCCTGATCGGGCATTCGCGGGCGATGGACCTGATCCTCACCGGCAGGCCGGTCGACGCCGACGAGGCGCTCGCGATCGGGCTTGCGAACCGGGTCGTGCCCGACGGCGAGGCACTGGCGGCCGCGCAAGCGCTGGCACGCGAACTGGCCGCGTTCCCCCAGGCGTGCCTGCGCGCGGATCGCAAATCCGCGTACGGCCAGTACGGGCTCACCGAAGAAGAGGCGCTGCGCGCCGAGTTCTCGAACGCGCTGATCGACGGCGGGCTCGCCGAGGAGGCCGTCGAAGGCGCCGGGCGGTTCAGTGACGGCGCGGGGCGTCACGGCAGCTTCGAGAGCGATCCGTCCTAATGTCTGTCGAATGACAGAAACCGGAGTCGCGCTCAGACCGGTGTCCGAAGACGACCTGCCGATGCTCGAAGCGCTCACGAACGATCCGCGGGCCGCGGGCCCGTTCGAGTGGCACGGCTGGCACGACCCGCACTTCCTGCGCCGCCGCTGGGCCGAGACCGGCATGCTCGCGGCGGACAACGGGATGCTGATGATCGAGCTCGACGGGCAGCGACTCGGTTTCGTGTCCTGGCACAAGACCAGGACCGGCTCGACGTCGTACTGCTGGAACGCCGGGCTCGTGCTCATCCCCGAGGCACGCGGACACGGCTACGGGACCGAGGCTCAGCGGCTGCTGGTCCGCTACCTCTTCGCGCATACGCAGATGAACCGGGTCGAGGCGTCGACAGAGGCGGGCAACCTCGCCGAGCAGCGCTCCCTGACGAAGGCGGGCTTCACCCGGGAGGGTGTGCTGCGCGGCTACGGGTTCCGGGACGGGGCCTGGCGCGACCACATCCTCTATTCGGTGCTGCGGTCCGACCTGGGCCCCGACCCGGAGCACCTTTAGGCGATCGTCCCGGCGGCCCGGAGCCGTTCGATCCCGTCGGCGTCCACGCCGAGTTCGGCGAGGACCTCGGCGGTGTCGCCGCCCTTGGGCCGCGGCGGTTCCGGCGTCTCGGCCGGCGTGCGGTCGAACCTCGGCGCCGGCGCGGGCTGCAGCATGCCGCCGACGTCGACGAAGGTCTTGCGCGCGACGTTGTGCGGATGCGACGGCGCCTCCTTCGGGGAGAGCACCGCCGTCAGGCACGCGTCGGTGCCCTCGGCCTTCGCGACCAGCTCGTCGCGAGTGTGCTTCGCGACGGCTTCGGCGACGATCTTGCGCAGCTTCGGCCACTCGTTCTTGTCGACGTGGACCGGGGTCTCCTCGGGGTCGAGGCCGAGCACCTTCACCAGGTCGCCCCAGAACCGCATCTCGATCGCGCCGATGGCGACGTATTTGCCGTCGGCGGTCTCGTAGGTGTCGTAGAACGGCGCGCCGCCGTCGAGCATGTTCTCGCCGCGCCCACCGGACCACAGCCCGGAGTCCAGCAGCCCGTGCAGGCTGGTGGTGAGCAGCGCGGCGCCGTCCACCATGGACGCGTCCACCACCTGTCCCTTGCCGGACGTCTGGCGTTCGAACAGCGCCGCCAGCACGCCCATCGCGAGCAGCAGGCCGCCGCCGCCGAAGTCACCGACGAGGTTGAGCGGCACCACCGGCCGCTGCCCGGCGTGCCCGATGGGTTCGAGCGCGCCGGAGATGCCGATGTAGTTGATGTCGTGCCCGGCGACGGTCGCCAGCGGGCCGTCCTGGCCGTAGCCGGTCATCCGGCCGTAGACCAGCCGCGGGTTGCGGGCGTGGACCTGTTCCGGCCCGATGCCCATCCGCTCGGCGACGCCGGGACGGAAACCCTCGATGAGCACGTCGGCGTCGTCGGCGAGTTTCAGCACCAGTTCGACGCCCTCGGGGGTCTTGGTGTTGATCCCGATCGACCGCCTGCCGCGGGCGAGCGGATCGTTCGGGAACCCGATGACGTCGTTGCCCGGTGTCGCCCGGTCGATCCGGACGACCTCCGCGCCGAGATCGGCGAGGATCGTGCAGGCGAACGGCGCCGGGGCGAGCCCGGCCAGTTCGACGACCTTGAGCCCGCTGAGCGGGCCGGCCTTTTTCGCCACGTCTTTCCTTTCTGCGCCAACGGTTCCGCTACAGCGTGCGGGAGATGATTTCCTTCATGATCTCGCTGGTGCCGCCGAAGATGCGGGAGATCCGGATGTCGGCCCACGCGCGCGCGATCGGGTACTCGGTCATGTAGCCGTAGCCGCCGAAGAGCTGCAGGCAGTCGTCGACGACCTTGTTGACCCGTTCGGTGGTCCACAGCTTCGCCATCGCCGCGCCCTGCACGTCGAGTTCCTTGCGCAGGTGCCGTTCGATGCACTGGTCGAGGAACGCGCGCGACACCGCGGCCTCGGTCGCCGCCTCGGCGAGCTTGAACTTCGTGTTCTGGAAGTTGTAGACCGGGCGGCCGAACGCCTGGCGGTCCTTGGTGTAGGCGATGGTCTGGTCGATCGCGGCCTCCATCCCGGCGACCGCGGTGACGGCGATGATCAGCCGTTCCTGCGGAAGCTGCTGCATCAGCTGGATGAAGCCGAGGCCTTCCTGGGCGCCGAGGAGGTTGGCGGCGGGGACGCGGACGTCGTCGAAGTTCAGCTCCGCGGTGTCCTGGCCCTTGAGGCCGATCTTGTCGAGGACGCGACCGCGGCTGAAGCCCGGGGTGTCGGTCTCGACGGCGATCAGCGAGACACCCTGCGCGCCGGCGTCGGGGTCGGTCTTCACCGCGACCACGACGAGGTCGGCGTGGAAACCGTTGGTGATGAACGTCTTCGCGCCGTTGATCACGTAGTGGTCGCCGTCGCGGACCGCGCGGGTCTTGATGTTCTGCAGGTCCGAACCGGTGCCGGGTTCGGTCATCGCGACGGCGCCGACCATCTCGCCGGAGGCGAACTTCGGCAGCCACGCCTTCTTCTGCTCTTCGTTCGCGTACTCGAGGATGTAGTGCGCGACGATTCCATTGTGGACGGTGACACCCCACGCGCTGTCGCCGGAGCGGGCCTGCTCTTCGTAGAGCACGGCCTCGTGGGCGAACGTGCCGCCGCCACCGCCGTACTCCTCCGGGATGGACAGGGCCAGCAGGCCGACTTCGCCCGCCTTCGTCCACAGCTCGCGGTCGACCTTCTTCTCGGCCGCCCAGCGTTCCTGGTTCGGCACGAGTTCCTTCTGGCAGAAGGTCCGGGCGAGGTCCCGGAGGTCTTCGAGCTCCGTCGTGCTCCACGAACTCTTCTGGATCTGCAAGGGCACGGCCAACGCCTCCTGATCGGACCTGGAAAACATGACGCTTAGAATGTAAGTTCCATCCGGAATGTACATCCGTACCGAGCTGCACGTAAAGGGGGCAGGATCCGGTGAGCGTGCTCGGCAAGACCCACCGCACTCAGGCCGAGCGCCGGGAGCAGACCCGCACCGCCCTGCTCGACGCGACCATCGACTGCCTGGTCGACCTCGGCTACGCGCGCACCTCGGTCCAGGAGATCTGTGCCCGCGCCGGCGTCTCGAAGGGCGCCGTACAGCACCACTTCTCCGCGAAGGCCGAGCTCATGGCCGCCGCCGTCGAACATCTGACGGAGAAACTGCGCGGGCGCCTCGCGGCGTCGATCACGGCGCTCCCCGGCGGCGCGTCGGGTGTCGCGGCGGCGATCGACCTGCTGTGGGAGGGCTACTCCGGCACGCTGTCCACGGCGGCCACGGAACTGTGGGTCGCGGCGCGCACCGATCCCGAACTCCGGGCGGCGATCCGCCCGGTCGACCGGGCGCTGGGCCGTTCGACCCTGGAGCACATCACCGCGGTCGCCGGCGACCTGCCGAAGGAACGCGCGGAGATCCTCTTCTGGCTGACCGTGAACCTCACGCGCGGGCTGGCGCTGGACGCCGAACTCGGCGGCGATCCGAAGCGGCGGCGCCAATTGCTCGACGAATGGAAACGCGTCGCGGTGATGTTGTACGAGGACAGCTCCGCGTAGCACGCGCGAAAGCCCTTGACCAGAGCACAGCTGACACTTATCCCGTCGGCCGATCCGTGGTGGAATTCCTTGCTGGACAACAGAACCGGCGGAGGAGTCGACCATGAACGCGCCGCAGCAGCAGCCGTACCAACCGACTGGCCCGTTCGGCGCAATACCGCCCGCCGCCGCCCCGCGCCCGCCGTCCGACGTGCGGCTCCCTCGCCTTTTCGCCGCGATGATGGGGGTTTTCGCCGGTCTCCTGGTCCTCATCGCGACTTTTCTCCCGCAGTCGACGTACGAGCAGATCTCCGACGGCAAGACGGTGTCGAAATTCGCCGAGACCGGCTGGACGCGGACCTTCGACATCGAACCGTCGGCGGAGGAGAAGGAGTTCTACGACAAGACGCATGTCGCCCGCTACGGCATCCCGCTGTCCGCCGCCGCGCTGACCCTGTTCGCCGGGGCCGCGGTGGGTTTCGCCGCGTACCAGCGCAATTCGGGTTCACCCGCCGCGACGACGTCGAGGACGCTGCTCATCGCGGGCGGGGCGGGGACCGCGGCCTGCGTCTGGATGCTCGGCATGGACATCTCGGCGAGCCTGAGCTTCGGACAGGACACCGGCCGGTTCGTCTCGCGTTATGGGACGGGGAGCGGATTCTGGATCCTGCTCGCCGGCGGGCTCGTGGCGTTGCTCACGATCGGGCTGGCGGTCGTGGCCAACCGTCGTGAGCCGGCGCCACCCCGGCAGGCCCCTTACCCGGTCGCCTACACCCCTTACCCGCCCGGCGTTCCTCCGCAGCACTTCCAGCAGGCCCACGAGCCGCCGTCGCCGCCGACCCCGCCCGCGGGCTCCGCGTTGCAGCAGCAGGACATCCTCCGGCCCTCCCCCGACAACCCGCCCCAGCCGGGCAATACGTGAAACTGATTCACATCAGCGGTGGACAGTCTCCATACCGGCAGTATGCTGTACTCGTCGGTAACACCTGGGCTCTGCGTGGCGCTCCCCGGCTCCGCGCGGCATGGAACGGAGACGGCATGACGAGCACGACACCGGCGAGCGCGGGCCACCACACCGAAGGACCGGCCACCATCGGCGACGTCCCCGGCGCCCCGGCCGCGGCCAGGGCGGAACGGCTCGTGCGGCGGGTCGTGGGCGGGGCGGATTCCGCGCCGGTCCAGATGCGCGCGCCCTTCACCGGGCAGCCGATCGCGACCCTGCCCCAAGCCACCGACGCCGACGTCCGCGCCGTGTTCGACCAGGCGCGTGAAGCTCAGCGCGCGTGGGCCGAGCGGCCGGTCGAAGACCGCCAGCGCATCCTGATCCGCCTGCACGACCTGGTGCTGAAGCGGCAGGAAGAGGCGCTCGACCTCGTGCAGATCGAGGCGGGCAAGGCGCGGATGGACGCCTTCGACGAGGTCAGCGCCACCGCCCTCGTCGCCGCCTACTACGGCAAGCACAGCGCGAAGATCCTCTCCCCGCGTCGCGCCGCCGGGCTCATCCCAGTGCTGACGAAGGTCGGCGAGATCCGGCACCCCAAGGGCGTCGTCGGGATCATCTCGCCGTGGAACTACCCGCTCGCGCTGACCGCGATGGATGTCCTGCCCGCGCTCGCGGCGGGCAACGCCGTCGTGCAGAAGCCGGACAACCAGACCGCGCTCTCGGCGCTGTGGCTGCAGGAGGTCGCCGAGGAAGCCGGGCTGCCCGCCGGTATCTGGCAGATCGTGCTCGGCCGCGGCTCGCAGATCGGCGACGCGCTCGTCGAGGAGTCGGACTATCTCTGCTTCACCGGATCCACGCCCACGGGCAAGGGTCTCGCCGCGAAGGTGGCGGAGCGGCTGACGAGCTATTCGCTCGAACTCGGCGGCAAGAATCCGATGATCGTGCTGCCCGACGCGGATATCGCCAAGACCGCGACCGGCGCGGTGACCGCGTGCTTCTCCTCCGCCGGGCAGCTGTGCGTCTCGGTCGAGCGCATCTACGTCCACGAGTCGATCCGCGAGGAGTTCACTCGCGCCTTCGTCGCCAAGACCGCCGCGCTGCGGCTCGGCGGCGCCCTGGACTACCAGGCGCAGATGGGGTCTTTGACCTCCGAGGCCCAGCTGGAGACGGTGTCGGCGCACGTCGAGGACGCCCGGTCCAAGGGCGCGAAAGTGCTCACCGGCGGTAAGGCCCGGCCCGACCTCGGCCCGCTGTTCTACGAGCCGACCGTGCTCACCGACGTCTCCGAGGACGTCAAGCTGTTCGCGGAGGAGACGTTCGGGCCGGTCGTGTCGATCTACGGCTACACCGACGTCACCGACGCGATCGAGCGCGCCAACGACACGAAGTTCGGGCTGAACGCGAGCGTGTGGTCGCGCAACGGCCGGGCGGGCTGGGAGGTCGCGGCGCGGCTGAAGGCCGGGACCGTCAACGTCAACGAAGGCTTCGCGGCGACCTTCGGGACCGTGGGGCTGCCGATGGGCGGGATGAAGGAGTCCGGCGTCGGGCGGCGCAACGGCTCCGAAGGCCTGCTCAAGTACACCGAGGCGCAGGCGATCGCGGTGCAGCGCGGGATGCCGCTGCGCCCCGGCCGCGGAATCCCGCCGAAGCTCTGGGCGCGAGGCCTGAGCGCCGGTCTCAAGGCGCTCCGCCGCCTCCCGCGCCGCTGACCCACGCGTTTCGTCCTCTGGATGCGGTACTTGCACGCGCAAGGACCGCGTCCAGAGGACGAAACGCGGTCAGGAGGACGAGGTGGGCGCGGCCAGCAGGCCCCGGTCGTAGGCGATCGCGACGGCCTCGGCCCGGCGGCTCGCGCCGAGTTTCGCCATCACGCGCGAAAGGTGGACGCTCACCGTCTTCTCGCTGATGTACAGCTCTTCGCCGACCTGCCGGTTGGTCCGGCCGAGCGCGACGCGCTCCAGCACGTCGCGTTCCCGATCGGTGAGCGGATCCACGACGTCACGACGCGGCGCCACGGCCTCCCCTGGCAGCTCGACACGCGCCCGGTGGCTGAGCTCGCGGACGGCTTCGCGCAGCGGGCAAGCGCCCAGCCGGTCGGCCACCGCGTGCGCGGCCAGCAGCTCCGACGCGGCGAGCGCGGTGTCGCCGTCCGAAGCCAGCAGGGACTTCGCGTGCTGCAGACGGCACATGGCCTGCTCGTACACCGCGCCGTACCCGAACGCCTCGACCGCCTTCGCCCACAGCGCCGGATCCCCCGCGCCACGAAGGCAGCTGCCGAGCGCCTCCAGCCGGGCGAGCCACGCCAGCGCTTCCGGCCCCAGCGTCACCGAACGCGGGATGCCGTGTTCGGCGCAGTGGCGGCCGTGGGCGAGGAACTTCTCGCCCGATTCCACCGCGGCCTCGACCGTCGCCAGATCACCGCGTACCCGTGCTTCGGCCGCCTGCGCGACGGCCGCCGTGAGACCGTGCACGCTGATCCGGATCCCGCCGAGCACGGCGGGTTCGACCTCTTCGAGCCAGTCGATCAGCTCGTGCGCCTGCCGCACCGCGCCCGCGTGGTCCCCTCGCCACGACGCGAGCTGGATCGCGGCGTCGGCCGACGCGAGCGCGATCGAGTAGTCCGCGCTCCAGTGCTGCCGCAGGCTCGGCAGGATCTTGTCCGCGTCCGCGAACCGGCCCCTGCCGACGACGAACTGCGCCCAGATGCTCAGGAACCGCCCCGCGACGACACTCGAAACACCGCGGCCCGCGCGGCCGGCGTCGTCGTCTTCCGGCCAATCGCCGCTGACGTACCGCAGCGTGAGGTGCTTGGTCCGCAGCTCGATACCGAACGAGCTCCAGGTCAGCCCGGTCTCCTTGGCCCGCTTGATGCCCTTGGCGTAGTACTTCAGCGCGGACCGGATCTCGGCCCGGTCGTCGTAGCTCAGCCCGAGGAAGTGCAGAGCCCGTAGCTCGCCGTTGAGCGCGCCGGAATCCCTGGCCTTCCGCTCGGCCTCGCGCAGCCGCTCCCGCGCCTCCTCGACGTCGCCCGCCGAATCGGCCAGCGTCCCGAGCGAGACCAGCGCCGCCGCCTCCGCCCCGCCCGCGCCGACGGCCCTGGCGTCGGCGACCGCGGCCAGCGCGCACTGCAGCGCCTCGTCGTGCCTGTCGATCAGCCGCAGGATCCCGGCGCGGGTGGCGAGCACCCAGGCCCGCGCGGCACTCGCCTCGGTGTGCTCGACCAGCTTCCAGGCCTTGTCGATCGCCACGACGACCTCGTCGATCGTGCCGTCGACCGAAAGCAGTGCTTCCGCGTGCCGCCGCCAGACCTTGGCGGCCCGCTCGTTGCCGGTGTCCGGGCCGAGCGCCTCGGTCGCGGACCGCGAGTAGGCCACCGCGCGCTCCGGCTCCCCCGACGTGCTCGCGAAATACGACGCCTCGTGCAGGAGACGGAGCTCGTCGACGCCCGGCGGCCGGTCCGCCGCGGGTACGGCGTCCCAAATGGACAGTGCCTGCTCGACGTGCCGCAGCGCGGAACCGGGCGCGCCCAGCTTCTCCGCCTCCTCCATCGCGCGCAGCAACGCGGCCAGCGCGGTGACGAAGTCCTTGCTCTCCATGCTGTGGTGCGCGAGCCGCGCGTCCTGGCCGCGGCCTTGTGCCCGGTCGCGGATGCGGGCCGCGTATGCCGCGTGCATGCGCACCCGCTCCCCCGGCAGCAGGTCGCCGTACACCGCTTCCTGCAGCAGCGCGTGGCGGAAGGTGTAGAAACCGTTCTCGATCACCAGCACGTGATGTTGCACGGCCTCGCGCAGCGCCTCGTCGAGTTCGAGCTCGTCCAGCCCGGAGATCTCGGCGAGCGCGGCGTGCGCCACCGCGTCCTTCGCGACCGAGACCACGCGCAGCACCCGGCGCGTGATCTGGGAGAGCTGCTCCACCCTGGCGAGGAGTACTTCGGCCAGTCCGGCGGGGAGCTCGCGGCAGTCCTTCGCGGACGCGAGCAGCTCCTCGACGAAGAACGGATTGCCTTCGGACCGGGCGACGATGTCGGCGATCAGGTCCTGGCCGATCGGCTCGTCGGCCAGCGCCTCGACGAACGCGCGCGCGTCCTCGGCGCCGAACGGCCTGACCTCGACGCGTTCGACCGCGCCCAGCCGCACCACCTCGGACAGCACCGCCCGGAGCGGATGCCGCCGGTGGACGTCCTCCTCGCGATAGCTCGCCACCACCAGCAACCGCTGGGTGCGCAGCCTGGTCAGGAGGAAGGACAGGAGGTTCCGGGTGGAGCCGTCGGCCCAGTGCAGATCCTCCAGGAGGATCACCACGGGCCGGCGCTGCGCGATGACGGTCAGCACCCCCAGTACCGCGTCGAACAGCTGGAGCTGGCCGAGGTCCTGTTCGGGACCGAGCCGTTGCGTCGACACGCGTTCGCTCGCGGTGAGCTGACCGTCTTCGATGGCGGGGTAGTCCTCCGCCTGCTGCATCTGCGGGAGCAGCCTGCCCAGCGCCGGCCGGGCCCGGACCGCGGCGGTGACCGCGGGATCGGACGTCATCGCCAGCGGCGCCAGCGCCTCGGCGAACGGAAGATAAGGGAGACCGCCCTCATGGACGTCGATACAGCGCCCGGTGAGCACCAGGGCGCCCGCGCCGGCGGCGTACTCGCCGAGCGCGGTCAGGAGGCGGGTCTTGCCGACGCCGGCATCACCGGAGAGCAGCACCGCGCCGGCCTCGCCCCGTTCTGCACGGGCGAAGGCGGCGCGGAGCTGCCGCATCTCCTGAGTGCGGGCGACGATCGGGATTCCGGAGCCAAGACGGGGCACGAGGTGCATTCTTGCCTACCGGACCGACAACTTCGCCTGTGTTTTCGCCGAGAGCTTCATCGCACTCGACCTCTACCGGGTGACGTCGCCGCTGCGGGCGGGCGCCTGCCGGACCTCGCGGCGCTCCTGGGCGGGCACCCGGACTTCGGCACGCTGCGCGCGCATCCGCTTGCCCGCCCGGCGGGCCCGGTCGACCCATACGCTGCGGCCCGCTCGCTGCAGCTCTTCGCGCCGGTACTCGACCTCGGCCAGTACGCCGGTGAGCAGAGCGTCGTTCGTGTTCATTCTTTTCCCCTTAGGAACTCACTGCCTTGTTGGTAGTGACGAGATTCGTCCTGAGGGGTGCCCTGAGGCATCGGGTGATCACCTACACCCGGACGTGATTCGACCCCTTACGCCGGCCCATCCCCTGCTCGGGGGGCGTAAGGGGTCGAGTTCGATGGTCTCTAGCCGTGATCCGGGCCACTCGCGCGCACAGCGCCGAGCAGCCCCCGCCAAGCCTGCGGGGAGAGGCGGAAGGCACCTCCCTCAGGGTCCTTGGAGTCCCTCAGCGCGGCACCGGAACCGGTGAAGGCGACCTCGACACAGTCGTTGCCGCCACCGCTGTGGCTGCTCTTGAACCACCGGGCCTGGGAAAGGTCATCGTTGGGCGTCATGCTCCCCACTCCTTACTTGTTTCCAGTGACTTTCCGGAAGGGCCGCCTGTTCGGCGAACCTCCCGGCGGCCTCGGCGATCACCTCGACCGAGTCGTCCGGCTTCAACGCGGCGGCACGCAGATGGTCGAACATCAACGCGTATCGCCGGACGTCCGGGGGTTCCTCCAGGTAGAGCCCGCTGGAGGTGCTGTCGACGTAGACCACGTCGGTGTCGGCCAGTTCGGGGAAGCCCATGATGAGGAACGGACCCTCCATCCCGGGATGGGCACCCGCGCCGAACGGCACGATCTGGACGGTCACGTTCGCCCTCCCCGCCATCGTGACCATCCGGTACAGCTGTTCCGCCATGACCTCGGGCCCGTCGACCACGCGGTGCAGGACCGCTTCGTCGATGACGGCCCAGTACTCCGGTGGCGAGGGATCGGTCAGCAGTTCCTGCCGCGCCATCCTCGCCGCCACCCGGCGCCTGATCTCGGCGTCCTCCGCGTCGGGCCGCATCGCCCTGATCACGGCCCTGGCGTACCGCTCGGTCTGCAACAGGCCCGGCACCAGCAGCGCCTGGAACGCCCGCAGCGAACTCGCGTCCGCCTCCAAGCCGACGAACGTGCCGGTGAACACCTCGTTATACGCATGCCACCAGCCGCGTTTGCGGGCTTCCCTCGCCAGCTGGACGAGCGCCTCCTGCTCGTCGCCCGCGATGCCGTACAGCTCGAGCATGTCGCGCGCGTCGCGCGGGGTGACGCCGACGTGCCCAGTCTCGATACGGCTGACCTTCGACGCCGAGCATTCGAGCTTCTCGCTCACCTCGTCGATGGTGAGGTCGGCCGCCTCGCGCAACCGCCTCAGCTCGCTCGCCAGCCGCCGGCGGCGCACGGTGGGTCCCTGACCCCTCGTCATCACGGCACCTCCACAAGCTGTCCGAGCTCCAACGATCGCGACACGGCGAGGAGAACAATGTTCTATGCCCCGCACGAAGCACATCTAACCAGCCCGAGACACATTCGGTGAGATGGTCACACGACCATTTTCACCCACGCGTCGATTTTCATCCTGCAATTTGCAGATTGCCGTTGTAGGTTGAGCATTGTGCAACGCGGTACGCCCGCCCTCACCGGCGGCAGCGGATCCGCTCGCGGCACGGGCGCGGGGCCGCGAGCTGCACCGATGGGCTTTCGGAAGGATACCCGTCGAAGCCGGATTCACCCCCGGTGCAGGGCCGGAGCCGTCCCCCGATCGGTTCCGGCCCTCCCTTTATGCCCGCATTCCGTAATGCTCTGGCTCCAGATGTTAATGCGTTTCGCCATTCCCTCTAAAGGGTGGACAAGGCTGGATCTCGACTGCGGAACGTCACACGACTCGCAGAAGGCCTTCCTGGACGACGGTGGCGATATGCGTTCCGTCCGCGGCGAAGAACCGGCCGGTCGCCAGCCCCCGGGCACCCGACGCGGTCGGCGAAGCGCTGTCGTAGAGGAACCACTCATCGGCCCGGAACGGGCGGTGGAACCAGAGCGCGTGGTCGAGGCTCGCGCCGAGCACCTTGTCGAGATCCCAGTAGACGCCGTGGCGCGCGAGGACCGAGTCCAGAAGGGTCATGTCGGAGGCGTAGGTCAGCACACAGACGTGCAGCAGCTGCTGATCCGGGAGCTTGCCGTCGGCCCGCATCCAGACCTGGTTCCTGGCGGGCCGGTCGCCCGACTTCCTGGTCACCCACGGCGGGTCGTTGACGTAGCGCAGGTCGATCGGGCGCGGCCGGTCGAGATGGCCCATGAAGTACCCCTCGGCCCGCTCCTGCAGCGTCGGGAGCGACTCGGGGTCGGGGACGTCCGGCATGGCCTCGGAGTGCTCGATGCCGCCCTCGTCCTTCTGGAACGAGGCGGACAGGGAGAAGATCGCCTTGCCGTGCTGGATGCCCACGACGCGGCGCGTGGTGAACGAGCGGCCGTCTCGGATGCGGTCGACCTCGTAGACGATCGGGACGCTCGGGTCGCCGCCGCGGATGAAGTACGCGTGCAGCGAGTGGACCTTCCGCTCCTCGGGCACCGTGCGGCCGGCGGCGACCAGCGCCTGCCCCGCGACCTGCCCGCCGAACACCCGCACCGGCGAATGCGCGGGCGAGACGCCGCGGAAGATGTTCTCTTCGATCTTCTCCAAGTCCAGCAGCGCGACCAGCCGGTCGAGCACGGGCTGCCCGCCCGTCCCGCCGGCGTTGTCGAAACCGGCCGCGGCTTCCCTGGCCATCTCAGTCATGTCATGGACTTTAGGCCGTGCGGGTGCCCTGGACCCTGGCGAGGCGGGACGTTTGTCGCGAAGGCCACCTTCGGGACACCTGGGACGGTACCGGTGAGCCAGAGTGGCGATCTCGGGCCGAGACTTAGTGAAGGCCTCCTTCCCTACGCTGACGGTAGGGAAGGAGGCCTTCACGGACTTTCGCGGAGACCGGCGTCAGGCGTGGTCGTCCTCGCCGAGGCGGTGCACGCGGATGAGGTTGGTCGAGCCGACGGTCCCGGGCGGGGAACCGGCCACGATGACCACCAGGTCACCCTTGGCGTACTTGCCCATTTCGAGCATCGCGTGGTCGACCTGCTGGATCATCTGGTCGGTGGAGCCCACCTTCGGCACGATCCGCGTCGTGGTGCCCCAGGTCATCGCGAGCTGGCTGCGGACGCTCTCCTCCGGCGTGAACGCCAGCAGCGGCAGCCGCGTGTGCAGCCGCGCGAGCCGCCGGACGGTGTCACCGGACTGGGTGAAGGCGACCAGCGCCTTGGCGTTCAGCCGCTCGCCGATGTCGCGGGCCGCGTAGGAGATGACGCCGCGCTTGGTGCGCGGGACGTGCGACAGCGGCGGCACGACCGGCGAGTCGGTCTCGACGGCCTCGATGATCCGGCCCATGGTCTGGACCACCTCGATGGCGTAGCGGCCGACGCTGGTCTCACCCGAGAGCATGAGCGCGTCCGCGCCGTCGAGCACCGCGTTGGCGACGTCCGAGGCCTCGGCGCGGGTCGGGCGGGAGCTGTTGATCATCGACTCGAGCATCTGCGTCGCGACGATGACCGGCTTCGCGTTCTCGCGGGCGATCTGGATGGTGCGCTTCTGCACCAGCGGGACCTGCTCCAGCGGGAGCTCCACGCCGAGGTCACCGCGGGCGATCATCACCGCGTCGAAGGCCAGCACGATGGCTTCGAGGTTGTAGACCGCTTCGGGCTTCTCGATCTTCGCGACGACCGGGAGGCGTCCCTTGCCGACGCGGTCCATCACCTGGTGGACCAGGTCGATGTCGGCGGGCGAGCGGACGAACGAGAGCGCGATGAAGTCCACGCCGAGTTCGAGCGCGAACTCGAGGTCTTCGATGTCCTTTTCGGACAGCGCCGGCACGGAGACGTCCATACCCGGCAGGGAGACGCCCTTGTTGTTGCTGACGGGGCCGCCTTCGGTGACCTCGCAGACGACGTCCGGGCCCTCGACCTCCTTGACCACGAGGCCGACCTTGCCGTCGTCCACGAGGAGACGGTCGCCGGGCTTCGCGTCGTCGGCGAGTCCCTTGTAGGTGGTCGAGACGCGGTCGTGCGTGCCCGCGACGTCCTCGACGGTGATGCGCACGATGTCGCCGTTGTGCCACTCGACCGGGCCGCCGGCGAAGGTGCCGAGACGGATCTTCGGCCCCTGGAGGTCGGCGAGGATGCCCACCGCGCGGCCCGATTCGGCGGCGGCGGTGCGGATGAGGTCGTAGACCTGCTTGTGGTCGCTGTGCGTCCCGTGGCTGAAGTTCATCCTCGCGACGTCCATCCCGGCGTCGACGAGTTGCCGCATCTTCTCCGGCGTAGCGGTCGCGGGGCCCAGGGTACAAACGATCTTCGCGCGTCGGCTCACGTTCGCACAGCGTAGTCCCTCATCGCGGATACGTCTGTACCGATACCGAAAGTTCAAGAAAAGTGTCAGTTGACCTGGGCGACGGACAACCGTCGATCAGGGTTCGGTGGTTATCGTCGCGGCTTCTCGCTCGGCCCGACCCGGTCCCGCGCCCACTCGTTGAACGCGCGGACCTGCCGCCACGCCTTCCGCACCCGGTCGAGGGCGCCGCGTTCGTGCAGGACGTCGTCCGGTTCCCAGCCGCGGACGGCGTACACGGAGCGGTACTTCAGCAGGTCGATGCGGGGATGGTCCTCGGCGAAGCCGCGCGGCTTCGACTTGAGCCTGTCCCCCTTGATCTCCCAGCCGGCCTTCTCCAGCTTCGCGAGGATCTTGGCCAGCTCGGCGCCGCGCAGTTCGGTGTCGACGGCCTTGCGGAAACGGGCGAGCTGATCGGACTCGAAGTGGAAGCAGCCGCCGCCGACCCGCAGCCCGGCCGGGCCGACCTCGACGTAGTACGCGCCGCCGGCGCGGCCCTGTTCGATCACCGCGCCGCAGTGGGTCTTGTACGGCGTCTTGTCCTTGGCGAACCGGACGTCGCGGTACGGGCGGAACACCTTGCCCTCGCCGAAGCCGTCGCCGAACTCCGGCACCAGCTCGGCGAGCAGCGCCTCCATCGGGGCGCGGACGTCGGCCTTGTAGGTGGCGAGGTTCGCGTCCCAATAGGACTTGGAGTTGTCCGCCTCGAGACCGTCGTAGAAGTCGATGGCGTACTCGCCGAAACCCTCGAAACCCATGTAGTGACCGTAATCCTCACCACCGACGGAAGCGCGTGAAGGGGGCCTTCACGCGCTTCCGTCGGAGAGGCCTTACTTGGCCAGCGCGGTGATCAGCTCGCCGTCGGTGGTGTCACCGGACAGCTCCCAGAAGAAGGCGCCGCCGAGCCCCTGGGTCTTGGCGTAGGTGACCTTGCCGCCGATGGTCGCGGGGGTGTCGTAGCTCCACCAGTCGCTGCCGCATTTCGCGTAGGCCGTGCCCGCGACGGTGCCGGTGGCCGGGCAGGTGTTCTTCAGGACCTTGTAGTCCTGGATGCCCGGCTCGGTGCCCGCCGCCGGACCGGTCGCGGTGCCGCCCGGGGCCTCCTGGGTGACGCCGGTCCAGCCGCGGCCGTAGAAACCGATGCCCAGCAACAGTTTGTTCGCCGGGACGCCCTTGCTCTTCAGCTTCTGGATCGCGGCGTCGGAGTGGAAGCCGGCGGTCGGGATGCCGTCGTAGCCGGTCAGCGGCGAATGCGGGGCGGTCGGGCCCTGCGCGGCCCAGGCGCCGAAGTAGTCGTAGGTCATGACGTTGTACCAGTCGAAGTACTGCGACGCGCCGCCGTAGTCCGCCGCGTCGATCTTTCCGCCGTCGGTGCCGTCCGCGGTGATCGCGGCGGTGACCAGCTTCGAGCCGAACTTCTCCCGCAGCGCCTGCGCGAGGTTCTTGATCGCGGCCGGTCCGCTGGTGTCACACGAGAGACCGCAGGCGTTCGGGTACTCCCAGTCGATGTCGATGCCGTCGAAGACACCGGCCCAGCGCGGGTCGTTGACCAGGTTGTAGCAGGACTCCGCGAACTTGGCGGGGTTCTTCGCCGCCTCGCCGAAGCCGCCGGACCAGGTCCAGCCGCCGAAGGACCACAGCACCTTGAGGTCCGGGTACTTGGCCTTGAGCTTCTTCAGCTGGTTGAAGTTCCCGCGCAGCGCACCGGTGTCCCAGCTGTCGGCGACGCCGTCCACACTGCCCGCGGCGTCGTAGAACTTGCTGGTCGCCGCCTCCGCGTCACCGATCGCGCAGCCACCGTTCGTCACGTTGCCGAACGAGTAGTTGATATGCGTCAGCTTGTTCGCCGAACCCGAGGTGTCGATGTTCTTCACCTGGTAGTTCCGCTGGTAGACGCCCCATTCGGCGAAGTACCCGAGTACCTTGCCGACCGAGGCCGCCGTCGCTTCCGGCTCGGCTGCCGCCTGCCGCGCCGGCGCCGCGACGGCCAGCGCGCCCAGCGCGACGGCCGCGGCACCCGCGATCGCGGTGAACCTGTTCAAACGGGACATGCGTTCTCCCTTCCCGGTCACCAGCGGTGACGAGAGGACTGCGGCGGGACACGCACAAGTTAAGTGGACTAGACCACACCGTCAATGGTTCAGACCAAGACTTTCGGATGGACATTTTCGAACATTCTCCGACGGGAATATGCCGAAAGCCTCGCTGAGCTGGCCCAGGCCCACCAGCCGGGCTGCCCCGCCATAGCGGGACGTCGGCAGTCAGTGAATCGGTAACGGCTCGAACGTGATCCCGCGGTCCGCCCCGCGCCGGGTCCCCCAGTCGTAGAGCGCCTCGAGTGCGGGGCGTAACCGCTCCCCCTCCTCGGTGAGCCGGTACTCGACGTGCGGAACCCGCCCCTCCCGGCTCTCCCGGAGCACGAGGCCGTCCGCCTCCAGTTCGCGCAGGTGCTGGATCAGCATCTTCTCGCTTACGCCCGGCATCCGGCGCCGGAGTTCGCCGTACCGGTGCACCCCCTCCTTCAGATGCGACAGGATCACCGGCTTCCACTTGCCGCCGATGACGTCGACCGCGAGCTCGACCGCGCAGCGGTACCGCTTCATCGTCACTCCCGTTGGCACGCACCGAAAAGTAAGCGGTTGTCCCGAGCGATCCGGGGTGATTGCCTTGCCGGACCGGAAGATCAGCGCCGCTGGGAGGACCCTACGTGACCGAGACGCCGACGTTGTACGAATGGGCGGGCGGGCTGGCCGCCTTGCGACGGCTGACCACCGTCTTCTACGGCCACGTGCTGAAGGATCCGTTGCTCGAACCGGTCTTCCGCGACATGGACCCCGGCCATCCCGAGCACGTCGCGGTCTGGTTCGCCGAGGTGTTCGGCGGCCCGGAGACCTACAGCCGCGACCACGGCGGCCACCGGCACATGGTCGGGCGGCATCTCGGCCGCGCCATCACCGAAGAGCAGCGCCGCCGCTGGGTGAACCTGCTCTTCGACGCCGCCGACGAGGCCGGGCTGCCCGCCGATCCGGAGTTCCGCTCCGCGTTCGCCGCGTACGTCGAATGGGGCAGCAGGCTCGCGGTGATGTTCTCGCGACCGGGCCGCGAGGTCACCGTCCCCGAGCCCATGCCGAAGTGGGACTGGGGCAACCGGCCGCCCTGGCAGCCGCCCTCGGCCTGAAGGCGTTCATAGTGGGGCGGTCGTGAAAGGAGGCCGCCGTGATCCGGGTGGACGGCCGGACCCTGCGCTGCGCGGACGTCGTGACCGCCGCAGGCACTGAGGGTCCGCTGGGCATTGACGTGTCGATCGCCGCACTGCGCGGCGCGGAAAGCGCGTGGAAACTCGCCGACGAGCTGAGCACGCGCCGCATCGTCTACGGCCGCACCACCGGCGTCGGCGCCAACAAGGAGGACCCGGTCGGCGAGGGCGAATCGCCGGATCACGGGCTGCGGCTGCTGCGCAGTCACGCGGGTGGCAGCGGCGACGTCATGTCCCCCGGCCAGACCAGGGCGATGATGCTCATCCGGCTCAACCAGCTGCTGGCCGGACGTTCGGGGCTCAGCCCCGAGCTGATCGGGGCGCTGGCCACCGCCGTGCGGACCGGCGCGCTGCCGCTGGTGCACCGGCTGGGCGCGATCGGCACCGGCGACCTCGCGCCGCTCGCGGAGACCGCGCTCGCCCTCACCGGCGAACGGCCGTGGCTGGCGGGCAGCGTGCCTCCGGTGCCCGTGCGGGCCGGTGACGCGCTCGCGTTCATGAGCAGCAACGCCGCGACGCTGGCCGAAGCGACCCTCGCGGCGATGCGGCTCGACACCCTGACGCGGGCGAGTCACGTCGTCGCCGCGCTCACCTACATCGCACTCGACGGAAACCCGGAGGCCTACGCGACCCCCGTCCACGAGGCACGTCCGCACGCCGGGCAGGTCGCGTGCGCGGCGGAGATGCGGCGGCTGCTCGGGATGGAGGGCACGCCCAAACCCGGCAGGCGGATCCAGGACCCGTTCGGCCTCCGCGCCTTCCCGCAGGTGCAGGGGCCCGCGCTCGACGCGATCCACTACCTGCGCGACGTGCTCGCGGTGGAGATCAACGCCAGCACCGAGAACCCGATGATCTCCACGGTGCACCAGGACGCCTACCACCACGCGCATTTCCACACCGCGTACGTCTCGACCGCGCTCGACCAGGTGCGCGCGACCGTCCACCAGGTCGCCGAGCTGTCGGTGGCCCGGCTGGGCGACCTGGTGGAGCCGGAGTTCACCGGGCTGCGGCCGTTCCTCGCGGCCGGGCCGTCGGGCAGCTCGGGCGTGATGATCCTGGAGTACGTCGCGCACGACGCGCTCACCGAACTGCGACAGGCCGCGCTCCCGGCGACGCTGGGCACCGCCGTCGTCTCACGCGGGATCGAGGACCACGCGAGCTTCTCCACCCAGGCCGCGCGGGCGGCGACCGCGGCGGGCTCGGCGTACCAGCAGGTGCTGGCGTGCGAGCTGGTCGCGGCCGTCCGGGCGCTGCGGATGCGGAAGGCGGACCTCGTCTCCCTCCCCGCTCGGGACGCCTACGAGGCGGCCGCGGCGGTGCTCGATCCCAGCGTCGAGGACCGGCCGCTCACCGAGGACATCGCGCGCGCCGTGTCCCTTTTGGACACCCTCGCGCGGATCTGACTCCCCGCGTTTCGTCCTCTGGATGCGGTAGTTGGTATCACGAACTACCGCATCCAGAGGACGAAACGCGGGAGGTCAGATCCGCGCGAGGGTGTCCAAAAGGGACACGGCGCGCGCGATGTCCTCGGTGAGCGGCCGGTCCTCGACGCTGGGATCGAGCACCGCCNTCCTCTGGATGCGGTAGTTGGTATCACGAACTACCGCATCCAGAGGACGAAACGCGGGAGGTCAGCAGCAGCAACCCCGCCGGGCGAGGGCGTGGACCCGGGCGCTCGTGGCCGCCGTCGGCCGGTTCGCGGCGACCTCGACGGCGTCGAGCATCCGCCGTCGCTCCGCCCTGTCGAGGATCCGGCCGCGGGTGATCACCGTGTCGATCTTCGCGACGTTGCGGATGTCGGCGGCCGGGTTCGCGTCCAGCAGCACGAGATCCGCCTCCTTCCCCACCGCCACGGTGCCCGACGTCGCTTCCCGGCCGAGGAACCTCGCCGCGTCACCCGTGACGGTCTTCAGGGCCTGCACCGGGGAAAGCCCCGCTTCGACCAGGAAGGCGAGTTCCTCGTGCAGCCCGCTGCCGGGGAAGGTGTACGGGTTGAGGCAGTCGGTGCCGCCGACGAGCCCGACGCCCGCTTCGTGCGCGACGCCGACCAGCCGCAGCGTCTCCTGGTAGTAACGCTCATGCAGGACGACGTCCTCAGGTGTCTTGGGCGCGAACCGTTCGATGCCCTTGGCCCAGCTCTCGCGGACGTCGGCGGGCACGTACTTCAGCCGCGGGTCCTGCTGGTGGGTTTCGGCGGGCTGCGTGACCACCCGGTTGATCGTCAGCGTCGGCGAATGCCAGGTGCCGTTGCGCCGCAGCCTGCCGAAGTAGGACTGTGCCCGGCCGTGGTCATACGTGGTGACCGACTCGAACTCCAGCCGCCGTGCCAGGTCGAAGAAGGCACGCGGCGCCGCGGGGTCGTAGGGCGTCTCCGCCAGCCTGCCGAGGATCTCGTCGCGCCGGGACGAGCAGTGGATGGACACCCCGAAGTAGTGCTCGAGGCTGTGCTGGCCGAGGTCGCTCACCTCGAGGTGCGACAGCTTGTACGGCCAGTGCCCGGAGAACCGGAGGCCCTGCGCGCGGGCTTCGTCCGCGAGCGCGCGCACGGCGCCGGACCCGAGGTAGGAGTAGATCTTGACGAATTCGGCGCCCGCGGCCTTCTCCGCGCGGACGACGGCTCGCGCTTCGGCCGCCGTCGACACGTGGAGCACCGGTGGCGCCAGCAGCGTGACCGGCCCGTCGACGATCCCGCTCGCCAGCACCATGCGCGGGCCGAGCAGTTCACCGCGTTCGATCTTGGCCTTCGTCTCGCGGTTCTCCGCGTACCCCCACATCTCGCGGACGCCCGTGACACCGTGGATCAGGTGCAGGGGCGGGACGATGTCTTCGAGGTCCGCGCTGTGGGTGTGCATGTCCCACAGTCCCGGGACGAGGTATTTGCCGCGGCCGTCGATCACCCGCGCGCCACCGATTTCCGGCAGCTCGGCGGAGCCGCCCACCCGGACGATCCGGTCGCCGGCGAGCACGACCGAAACGCCCGGCCGTGGCGCGGCACCCGTGCCGTCGATCAGCGTGACGTCGGCGATGACGACGAGCTCGCCGAGGCCGGCGCCTGCCGTGCCGGGCAACAGCCCGGCGAACGCCATCCCGGTCCCCCCGGCGGCAAGCAATCTCAAGAACTCGCGCCTACTGGATCCCGCACCCGCCATGAGAACCGCCGTCCCTTTCACCCGGATCCCCAGATGGCCGATTCAACTTGCCGCGGCGGCGGGGCCGCAAGAAAAGGAAGGCCCCTTACCCGGATTCAGCACAAAGTAAGGGGCCTTCTCATCGAACCGGGCTCAGCCGAAGAAGACCTCGGCCTCTTCGTACCGCTCGACCGGGACGGTCTTCAGCTCGGCGGTGGCTTCGGAGAGCTTGACGCGGACGATGTCCGTGCCGCGCAGCGCCACCATCACGCCGAAGTCACCGTCGGCCACGGCGTCGACGGCGTTGAGGCCGAACCGGGTGGCGAGCACGCGGTCGTACGCCGTCGGGGTGCCGCCGCGCTGGACGTGCCCGAGCACGACCGCGCGGGACTCCTTGCCGGTGCGGGCGGCGATCTCGTCGGCCAGCCAGGTGCCGATGCCGCCGAGCCGGACGTGCCCGAAGGCGTCCTTCTCCCCGGTCAGCAGCTTCTCCTCGCCGCCCTCGGGCAGCGCGCCCTCGGCGACCACGATGATCGGCGCGTACTCCTTCTCGAACCGGCGCTCGACCCACGAGACGACCTGGTCGACGCTGAAGTGCCGCTCCGGCACCAGGATCACGCTCGCGCCGCCGGCGAGACCGGAGTGCAGCGCGATCCAGCCCGCGTGCCGTCCCATGACCTCGACGACCAGGGCCCGGTGGTGTGATTCGGCCGTGGTGTGCAGCCGGTCGATGGCCTCGGTGGCGATCGAGACGGCCGTGTCGAAGCCGAAGGTGTAGTCGGTGGCGCCGAGGTCGTTGTCGATCGTCTTGGGCACCCCGACGACGCCGACGCCGTCGTCGGTCAGGCGCTTCGCGACGCCGAGGGTGTCCTCGCCGCCGATCGCGATCAGCGCGTCGACCTGCTGCTCGGCGAGCACGGCCTTGATCTTGTCGACCCCGCCGTCGACCTTGTACGGGTTGGTCCGCGACGACCGCAGGATCGTGCCGCCGCGGGTCAGGATGTCCTCGACGTCGTTCAGGCCGAGCGGGCGGCTGTCCCCGGTGAGGGGACCGTTCCAGCCGTTGCGGAACCCGACGATGTCCCAGCCGTGCACCTCGATGCCCTTGCGCACCACAGCGCGGATCACCGCGTTGAGCCCCGGGCAGTCGCCACCGCCGGTCAGCACACCGACACGCATGAGAAGCCTCCGTCTTGTGTTCCGTAGAGATGACAGTCACATGTCCCGCCGCCAGCGTAGCGGGAGTTCTCTGGATCGGTGCAGGGCGGACCACCTCGGGAATCGGTCCACGCCCGCGGTGTGCTAGCTTGGCCCCGTGCAGCGCTATTTCTGGTTTACGAAGCCGGCCCCGGGTGGGCACGGCCGCGTGAACCTGCGCTGACCTCCACCCCGAGCCGGAATCACACCGGCTCGGCGAGTTCCCGCGGGTCGGTATCCCTTTCGAAAGGAACCAGACCCGCGATGTCTCCCTCCGCTGACACCCTGATCGCCCTCGACGGGCACCGCACGGCGGCCATCAACCCGCTGCTGTCGCCCGCGATGCTGCGGCACGAGCATCCGATGACGGCGGAAATCGCCGATACCGTCCTAGCCGGGCGGGCCTCGGCCGTCGACATCCTCGACGGCCGGGACGACCGGCTCCTCGTCGTCGTCGGGCCCTGCTCGGTGCACGACGCGGACGCCGCGCTCGACTACGCCCGCCGCCTCGCCGCCAAGGCCGAAGAACACCGCCGCGACCTGCACATCGTCATGCGGGTCTACTTCGAGAAGCCGCGGACCACGCTCGGCTGGAAGGGCCTCATCAACGACCCCGGGCTCGACGGCACGTACGAGGTCAACCACGGCCTGCGGATGGCGCGCAAACTGCTGCTCGACATCTCCGCGCTCGGCCTCCCGGTGGGCTGCGAGTTCCTCGACCCGATCACCCCGCAGTTCATCTCCGACACCGTGACCTGGGGTTCCATCGGCGCGCGGACCGCGGCGAGCCAGGTGCACCGGCAGCTGTGCAGCGCGCTGTCGATGCCGGTCGGGATCAAGAACTCGACCGAGGGCGACGTCCAGGTCGCCGTCGACGCCACCCGCGCGGCCGGCGCCAGCCACGTCTTCGCGGGTATCAACCCCGACGGGCTCGCCGCCCTGATCACCACGGCGGGCAACGAGGACTGCCACGTCATCCTGCGCGGCAGCTCGGCGGGCCCGAACTACGACCCCGCGACGGTGGCCGACACGCTGGCGCGGCTGGCGAAGTCGGGACTGCCCGAGCGCGTGATCATCGACGCGAGCCACGGCAACAGCGCGAAGGACCACGTGCGGCAGGCCACGGTCGTCCGCGAACTCGCCGATCGGATCGGTGCCGGTGAGCGGGGCATCGCGGGGCTGATGCTGGAAAGCTTCCTGGTGGAGGGGCGGCAGGACCTGACGCTGGGCTCGGCCGCTTCGCTGACCTACGGGCAGTCGATCACGGACGCGTGCCTCGGGTGGGACACGACGGCGGAGCTGCTGGACACCCTCGCGGAGGCCGTCGACTCCCGCCGGTAGCGACTCGCTGCCCCATGCCGTGAAGGCCTCCTTCCCTACCTTGAGCGTAGGGAAGGAGGCCTTCACGGACCCATCAAGCGGGCTGCCGGGAAGCGCCTACCGGTGCCAGTAGGACTCGATGATCTGCCACCGCTGGTAGTTGTGCCGCGCGTCGGCCAGCGCGTCGTGCTGGTCGTCCGGGGCCGAGGGCAGCTTCGGCTTGCCCGCGTCCTCCCAGCGTTGCCGCAGGTCACGCGTGAACCGCGGCAGCTGGCGCGGCAGCGCGGGCATCGGCCCCCACAGCTGCGCCAGCGCGACGTGGTCGTAAGCGGCGAACCAGGCCCACAGTTCGATCCCGCCGGGCGGTTTGCCGAAGAACTCGAGCAGATCCGTGCGGATCTTCTCGCGGCTGCGCCACGCCGGGTCGGCGGGCGACGGGAGTTTCGGGAGCACGTTGTCGCGAACCCAGGGGCCGGCCTTGCCGGGATCGAAATCGGTCGAGACCGCGTAGAACTCGCGTCCTCTTTCGTCCACGACACCGATCGACACCAGATCGATGGTCACGCCGTCCTCAATGAATTCGGTGTCGTAGAAAAAGCGCACCGGAGAACCCTAGTGGGGCCTCAGCCGACCTTGGTGTCCGGGATACGGGCGACGTCCTTGGCGGACGGCTGCGCGGGCACCTTGGGGCGGAGCCCCGCCTCCTCGGCGGCGAGCAGTTCCTTCGCCTTGGCGGCGTAGATGTCGACGTACTCCTGGCCGGAGAGCTCCATGAGCGCGTACATGATCTCGTCGGTGATGGACCGCTCGATGAAGCGGTCGCCGGCGAGGCCCTCATAGCGCGAGAAGTCGAGCGGCTTGCCGAAGCGGATCTCGAGGCGGCGCGGCCACCACATCTTCGAGCCGATCGGGTTGACCTTGTCGGTGCCGATCATGGCGACCGGGACCACGACGCCGCCGGATTCGAGCGCGATCCGCGCGACGCCGGTCTTGCCCTTGTACAGGCGGCCGTCCGGGGAACGGGTGCCTTCGGGGTAGATGCCGAGGAGGTGGCCCTCGCGGACCAGCCGGGTCGCGGTGTCGAGCGCGGCCTGCGCGGCGTTGCCGCCGGAGCGGTCGATCGGGAACTGGCCGACGCCGGTGAAGAACCACTTCTTCAGCAGGCCCTTGAAGCCCTTTTCGGTGAAGTACTCCGATTTGGCCGGGAAGGTCACCTTGCGCTTGACGCGCAGCGGCATGAAGAAGGAGTCGGCGACGGCGAGGTGGTTGCCGGCGAGGATCGCGCCGCCGTCGTCGGGGATGTTCTCCGCGCCGACGACTTTGGTGGGCCACAGCGCCTTGAGCAGTGGCCCGATAAACACGTGTTTCATGAGCCAGTACAGCACTGCGAAAACTCCTCCTAGCACCTCGACCCCCGCGCCCGATGGTCAAGACTACGAATCGCGCACCCCAGGCACAACGAAGTCCACCCGGTTACCCGCACCCAGCGACGGATCTCACATCCGATCCGGCCCGATTCCGCCGGTGGCCGGGGGCCCACAAGCCGCTCCGGTCGTGCGAACATAGGAGACCTACCCAGCTCTCACGGAAGGCGATCGCATGGCCGTCCTCGCCGGCGCGGAACCGTTCGCTCACACCGGTTCGACCGAAGCAGGGTTCCTGCTGTGCCACGGATTCACCGGCACCCCCGCGAGCATGCGGCCCTGGGGAGAGCATCTGGCCGAAGCCGGTTACACGGTGCGCTGCCCGCTCCTTCCCGGGCACGGCACCCGGTGGCAGGACATGAACCGGACCGGCTGGGAGGACTGGTACGGCGCGGTCCGTGAAGAGCTGCTGGCGCTCTTCGCGACCTGCGAGACGGTGTTCGTCGCCGGGATGTCGATGGGCGGGACGCTGACGCTGCGGCTCGCCGAGGAGTTCGGCGACCGGATCGCCGGCATCGTGCTGGTGAACCCGTCGATCCTGACGCTGCGCCGGGACGCCAAGCTGCTGCCCGTCCTGTCGAGGATCCTGCCGTCGGTGCCGGGCGTGGCGAACGACATCGCGAAGCCCGGCGAGACGGAGCTGGCCTACTCGCGGACCCCCGTGCGCGCCGCGGCCAGCCTGGCGAAGCTGTGGAAGCTCACCCGCGCGGATCTGCGCAAGGTGACCCAGCCGGTGCTCCTGCTCCACTCGGCCGTCGACCACATCGTGGAGCCGGTCAACTCCCGGGTGATCCTGGACGGGATCGGCAGCGACGACGTCACCGAGGTGGTGCTGGAGAACAGCTTCCACGTCGCCACGCAAGACCACGACGCGGGCCTGATCTTCACGCGTACGGTGGACTTCGCCCGGTCCGTGCGCCGGGCGGGACAGGTGGACGCCGGATGAGCAGAGGCAAGGACGGGCCGGAGGACGTCGACGCGACGTTCGCCGAGATCGTGGCCGACCTCCGTGCGGAGGGCGTCGGCCTGTTCCCCGACGACGACGTGGAGAAACCGGCCGGGAAGACGGCGGAGAAGCCCGCCGAGAAGACACCCCGGCCCGAGCCGTCGGAGGCCGAACCCGAACCGGGCTGGCGCGGCGGCGGCACCAGCTGGGACAAGACCCTCTTCGAGGACGACCCCGCCGGGCCGAGCGACGACGAGGGCCATTTCGTGCCGCCGGAGCCGCCTCCCCTGCCGCGTCCGCGCAAGGGCGCGTTCATCGTCCTGCTGTTCTTCGTGCTCGGCCTGCTGCTCCTGATCGCGCCCAACCTGATCGGCATGGGCACCCGGCTCGGCACGCCCCTCGGCATCCTCGCCCTCGCGACCGCGATCGCCCTGCTCCTGCTGCGGGTGCGTCAGGGGCCGCCGCCCGGCGCGGATCCGAACAACGGCGCCCAGGTCTGATCTGCCGGACAATTCGGAAGATGAAGATCGACTTCACCCCCTCGCGCCGGTCGACGGTCGGCGCGGAATGGGAACTCGCCCTCGTCGACCGGCGGACCGGTGAGCTCTCGTCGGTCGCGGAGCAGGTGCTCGACGCCGTCCGCCCGGACGGCGAGGAGGAGCATCCGAAGATCAAGCAGGAGCTGCTGCTCAACACCATCGAGGTGATCAGCGGGATCTGCGACACGATCGCCGAGGTCAAGGCCGATCTGAACGACTCGCTGGACGTCGTGCACTCGGTGCTCGACCCACTGGGCGTCGAGCTGTTCTCGGCGGGTTCGCATCCGTTCTCGACGTGGTACCAGCAGAAGGTCACCGACAAGGAGCGCTACGCCAAGCTCATCGACCGGACCCAGTGGTGGGGACGGCAGATGCTGATCTACGGCGTCCACGTGCACGTCGGCGTCGACCACCGAGACAAGGCCCTGCCGATCCTGGACGCGCTGCTCAAGTACGCGCCGCATCTGCAAGCGCTTTCGGCGTCTTCGCCGTACTGGGGCGCGGAGGACACCGGGTACGCCTCGAACCGCGCGCTGATGTTCCAGCAGCTGCCGACGGCCGGGCTGCCGTTCCAGTTCCGGAAGTGGACCGAACTGGAGAGCTACGTCGACGACATGTTCACCACGGGCGTGATCGACCACTTCTCGGAGATCCGCTGGGACATCCGGCCCGCGCCGCATTTCGGGACGATCGAGATGCGGGTGTGCGACGGGCTGCCGACGCTGGAGGAGGTCGGGGCGATCTCCGCGCTGACCCAATGCCTGGTCGACGATTTCAGCGCGCGCCTGGACGACGGCGAGATCCTGCCGACGCTGCCGCCGTGGCATGTCCAGGAGAACAAGTGGCGCGCGGCGCGCTACGGCGTCGACGCGATCGTCATCCTCGACGCGGCGGGCAACGAGCGGCTGGTCACCGACGACACCTACGACCTGCTGAACCGGCTGGAACCGGTCGCCCGGCGCCTGGACTGCACCGACGAACTGCGGTCGGTGGAGACGATCCTGGCTTACGGGCCCAGCTACCTGCGTCAGCGAGCGGTGGCGAAGCAGTACAACGGCAGCCTCCGCGCCGTCGTCGCTTCGCTCATCGCGGAGATGCGGGACGGAAAGATCGCGCGCCCCTGACCCCTCCCGCATTTAGTCCTCTAAATGCGGTAGTTGCCCACACAAAGGACCGCATTCAGAGGACTAAATGCGGGAGTCGAGGTGCCCCAAAAGGGTGCCGGGGCCGAAGGTCGTGGCGCCCAGAGCCTCGACGCGGGACCGCAGCTCACGATCCGCGGTCACCACGACGACGTGGTCGTCCGGGCCGGCCGTCCGGGCCTCCCGTGCGACCGCCACGATCCGGGAGTCCCCGTCGGACTCGGCGTCCACGACCTCGACGCCCGGCACGGCCGCGACTCCCCGCGCCTTGCCCTCGACGACCAGCACGACCTTCGGCCACCACGACCATCCACCGCCGCCGGGCAGCGCCGGATCGGCGAGCCCGGTCTCGGACAAGGTCGCGAGCTTGTCCCGCAACCGTTCCGCGGCGCCACGCCGGTCGCGCCACCAGCCGTCCGGCCGCGACCCGACGACGTTCGCGCCGTCGACCACCAGTACCAGCCTGCGATCCAAGTGTTCCCTCAATCCCGGCCACGCCGCCGCGAAATCCCGGTGCAGCCGGAAGTCCGCGACCTCGGCCGCCCGGACCCACCGCAGTTCCGCGCTCTCCGCACTCGTCACCCTGGCCGCGAGCGGGCCGATCGGCGCGGCCAGGACCGTGGTGTACCGCCAGTTCCCGTGGTCGACGTGCGACGCAGCCAGCGCGCGGACCCGCCCGGGCGGGATGTCGGCCTCCTCGTGCGCCTCACGGGTGGCGGCCTCGCGCGGGCTTTCCCCCGCCTCGACGGCGCCCCCGGGTAGCGCCCAGGTGCGTCCATGATGGACCCACCAGGCCCGCCGCTGCAGCAGGACACCGCGCGCGGGATCGGACAGCAACAACCCGGCGGCGCCGTTCAAACCCCAGTGAAGATGCCCGAAGTCGCATTTCACGAAGCCGTTGCCGTCCTGCCGGGTCACGGCTTCAGCCTGTCACACCGACCTCGGCGCCGGGAGCCTTCGCGGCGTCGACGGCGAGCGCGGCGGCACCGACGATCGCCGAATCGTCGCCGTGGTGCGCGGCCCGGATCCGCGCCAGCGGGCGGTGCCCGGCGCCGGTGATCTTGCCCGCGTAGCGTTCGCGCGCCTCGTCGAGGAACAGCGGCGCCGATTCGGACACCCCGCCGCCGATCACGATGATCTCGGGGTCGAAGACGTCGGCGACCAGGGCCAGGCCCTCGGCCAGCCACTTCGCCAGCTCCGTCATCGCGCGCTGGGCGATCGGGTCGCCGTCGCGGGCGGCACCGGCGACCCGGCGGCCGGTGACCGAGCCGGGGTCTCCCCTGGTCTCGCGCGCGAGGACGGTCGAGCGGCCGGGATGCCGCGCGAGCAGCTCCACCGCCGTGGCGGCCAGCGCCGTCCCGCTGCAGTACCGCTCCCAGCAGCCGTACTTCCCGCACGGGCAGGGCCTGCCGCCGGGAACGACGGTCAGGTGCCCGAGTTCCGGTGCGACACCGTACGCGCCCCGGTAGATCTTGCCGTCGAGCAGCAGTCCCGCGCCGATCCCGGTGCCCAGTGCGATCAGCGCGGCGACATGAGCGCCGCGGGCGGCCCCGAAGCGGTATTCGCCGACCGCGGCGGCGTTCACGTCGTGTTCCAGGGTGACCGGCAGGCCGACCCGCTTTTCGATGCGCTCGGCGACCGGCGCGGCACGCCAGGACAGATGCGGCGCGAACATCACCGTCCGCCGGTCCTTCGCGACGAACCCGGCGACCGCGAGGCCGACACCGGAGACGTCGTGCCGGTTGCGGAGGTCTTCGACGACCCCGGCGATGGCGTCCTCGAGCGCGTCCTCACCGCTGGGCGTCCCGACCCTGGCCGTGTCCATCAGCGAGCCGTGCTCGTCCACCACGCCGGCGCGCACACTCGTGCCCCCGACGTCCACCCCTACCGTCAGCAACTCAGTTCTCCCGGTCCGGCTGCCAAGCGTCGCGCCTGGTCACCGTGATGTGCTGGACCCGCGAAGCTCCCACCTGGACATCTTCGGCCGTGGGCTCCTTCCGCGCAGGCTGGAACCCCGGCATGTGCACGCCGGCCTCGGGTTCCCATCGATCGGCGAGCACCGCCCGCAGCAGCGCGACGAGCTGCGCGGCCTGCTCCATCAGGCGGGCCACGAACTCGGGCCGCTCCCCCCGGAAGATCCCGACGATCGCGCAGAGCGGGCACCATTCGCCGGAATCGTGGTCGGTGCAGCCGTGCCCGGCGGAGATCAGCCCCTCCAGCCACGGCGCGGCGTGCTCGACGACCAGCTCGACCAGCAGGCGGATCTCTTCGACCAGGTCGAGCGGCGCCGATCCGGTGTTCTCGTCGTTCTCGCTCACCCGGGTCCCCGGTTCCCGGCCAGGTTCACGACCAGGCCGTGCGCGTCGGATTCCGCACCGGTGATCCGGCACGGGCGCAGCATCTCCGGCAGCGCGATCAGCCGCCGGAAACCGTCCACGGTGACGGCGAGATCATCGTCCACTCTGGCCAGGTCCACTTCGGAGTCACGGTGCAGCGGCACCGCGATCCGCAGCTCGTAGCCACTGTCCGATTCGGACACCCGCAACAGCGGGGTCACACCTTTTTCGTCTCCCGCCAGGGGATCCAAGCCCTGGTAGAGCTCGTACGCGATCTCCCGCAGCGCCTCGATCCCCACCGGCTCGACCGCGCGATACTCGACGGGCTTCACCTGCCCGGGCCCGAAGCCCGCGTCGGCGAGTTCGGCGAGGACGGTGTTCTGCTGCGCGCGCCGGGTCCGCATCCAGGTGGCCGCCGCGCCGCGCCAGAACCCGGGCGCGGGCATCAGCCGGTTGACGATCAGGCCGTCGACCAGGATTCCGCGCAGGGCAAGGGAACTGAGGGTCCGGCGGGCTTCCGCGACGACTACGCGCTCCGGCGTCAGCACGAGCCGCACGGTCGTGGTGGCCGGGTCGGTCAGCAGGGAGCGCAGCGACTCCAGATGCGCGCCCAGCCGCCGCACCGCGGCCGCCGTCCGCCGCGCGCCCGGTTTGAACATCCTCGACAGGTAGCCGGAGACGGCTTCGGGCAAGGCCAGCAGGCGCAGCGTTTCCGCGGTCGGTCCACAGTCGACGACGACCGTCTCCCAGGGACCGTGCTCGGCGAGGCGCTGCACTTCGGTGAGGGCGAGGAGTTCGTCGACGCCGGGCACCACCGTGAGCTCTTCGGCGTCGAGCGAGTCGAGACCCGCTCCCGCGAGCGCGATCTGGAGTTCCTGCCGGAGTTCGCGCCAGGTGCTGTCGACGAGGCCGCGGGTGTCGATCTGGGCGGCGTGCAGAAGCGTGTCCACTTCGGACGGTTCGCCGCCGAGCGCGAGGCCGAAGGCGTCACCGAGGGAATGCGCCGGGTCGGTCGAGACCACGAGCGTCTTCCTGCCCCGCCCGGCCAGTGCCGCCGCCGTCGCCGCGGCCAGCGTGGTCTTGCCGACACCCCCCTTGCCGGTGAACAGCAGGATCCGCATGCCTACCCTTCGACTCAGGATGCTTCAGCGCGCTTCTTGAGCTCCTTGAGCGCGGTGTCCATGACCATCTTCTCGGCCTTGCGGCGCAGCAGCCCGATCATCGGCAGCGCCAGCTCGACGGACAGCGTATACGTGACCTTGGTGCGGCCGGCGCCCAGCGCTTCTAGGGCGTAGCGGCCGTTCTGGGCCTTCTGCATCTGCCCCTTGACCAGGTGCCAGCTGACTCCGTGGCCGTCGGCGTCCCAGTCGTACTCGAGGGTGTAGACGTCCTTGATGGGTCCGGCGTCGAGGGTGAGTTTCACCTGCTTGGCGCGGCCGTTGTCGTCCTCGGCGAGGACCTCGGTCTCCCGGACGGCCTTGGCCCATTCCGGGTACGCGGGGAAGTCGGCGATGACGGCCATCACCCGCGCGGGCTCGGCGTCGACCTCGATGGACTGCGTGGACTGCTCGGCCATGCCCCGAACTCTAGCCGGGACCGACCGTCACCAGCGAAGCACGTAGGGCTGAGAGGTCTCTTTGAAGTGACCGACGTTACGGCATTCGGTCCTGCCGAGCCTCGTCCGCGGGGTCAGCGGCTGGTGGACGTGCCCGAAGACCGACCAGCGCGGCCGCTGCTCGCGGATGAGATCCACCAGCGCCGCGGACCCGATCTCGGAGCGCCGGGCGATCACGTCGTAGGTCAGTTCCGGGACGGCGGGCGGGATGTGGGTGCACAGGACGTCGACGTTCTCCAGCCCGGCGACCGCGACGTCGTACTCCTCGCGGGTGCGCAGATACGGCCGCCAGAAGCCGTTGCGGCGCGGGACCACGTTCGGCGGGAGCAGCGCGCCGCCGATGAACCCGAAGCGGAGCCCGCCGAATTCGGCGACCTCGCCGTCGAGGACGGTGATGCCGTCGCCGGCGAACTCGGGCCACAGGGACGGGTCGTCGACGTTGCCGGGGGTCGCGAACGTCGGCGCGGTCAGCGCTCCGAAGAGGACGGCGTACTGGTCCTGGATCGCCTCGCCGACGGCGGCGGCGGGATCGGCCAAAGTGGCCCACAACGATCGCGAGAAGGCAACGGTCTCATCACGAGTGCCCTCACGCCGCAGCCGCGCGAACTCGCCGACCTTCTCGGCGCCGAACAGCGCGCCCATGATGCCTTTGTCGTGCTCGCGGTAGTCGACGAAGTCCAGCAGGTCGCCCAGCACGATCAGCGCGTCGGCGCCGTCGCCCGCGCGTTTGAGCGCGTCGGCGTTGCCGTGCACGTCCGACACCACGTGAACCCGCATGCTCTCCCCTACTCGGCCCGGGGACCGACCCCGGGCTCGCGCCCGTCCTCGAGGACCTCCTTGAGCCCGAGCGCGATCGCCTTGGCGGCACGGGCCCTGCGATCGAACTCCCGCCGCAGGTCACGGGCCTGGAGCGGACGAGGCTCCCCGTCCGGACCGGCGGGCGTGGCGCGCAGGAAGTAGTGCAGCAAAGTGCCGTCGAGCACCGGCTCGAGCCAGACCTCCATGGTACCGATCAAGGCGCCGCGCACGGTCCAGCGCAGTCCTTGGTCGCCACGGTCGGTGTAGACCTCCAGGACGAGGTCCGGCCAGTAACGTGACCAAGATCGCGGATCGGCGAAGGCGGCGGCGACGGTGGAGGGCGGGACCACGATGAAGGTCTCGTCGACGATGTCGAGAGCTGGCGGCGCCTGGTTCACAGCGGCAGAATGTCATGCCCTGGGTATGGCCGATTCGTCAGCATGGTCTTAAGGTGCACGGCACGCTAAGTTGACTGGCGGGTAACACCGGTCACACCACTTGCACGCGAACACGGAGGTTCCTCGTGCGCGAATACAGCGCCCCCGCCGCCAATCCGGTGACCGACGACGAGAATCTCGCCGACGTCGTCTGGGCGAACGCGGAGCGGTTCTCCGATGTCGTGAGTTTCCGCCGCCAGGTCGACGGTACCTGGTTGGACGTCACCGCCAAAGACTTCGCCGCCCAGGTTCTGGCCGTGGCCAAGGGAATGGCCGAGGCGGGCATCGCTCCGGGCGACCGGGTCGGGCTCATGTCCAAGACCCGCTACGAATGGACCCTGATCGATTTCGCGATCTGGGCCGCCGGCGCGGTCACCGTCCCGATCTACGACACGTCCTCGGCCGAGCAGGTCCACTGGATCCTCTCGGACTCGGCCGCGAAGGCCGTGTTCGTCGAGACCGACGAACACGTCGCGACGCTGGAGACCGTCAAGGGCCGTCTCGACGCCCTGGAGCACACCTGGCAGATCGAGGGAGGCGCCGTCGAGCGCCTCACCGAGCAGGGTGCCGGGCTCAGCGACGACGACCTCCACGAGCGGCGCCGCACGGTGAAGGCCGGCGACCTGGCCACGATCGTGTACACCTCGGGCACGACCGGCCGCCCCAAGGGTGTCGAGCTGACCCACCGGAACCTCCTCGCCGAGATCCGCGCCGACATCGCCGCGTTCCCGCAGCTGATGGAGCAGGGCAACTCGCTGCTGGTGTTCCTGCCGCTCGCGCACGTCCTCGCCCGCGCCATCGCGGTGACCGCGCTCAGCGCGCGGGTGACCCTCGGGCACACCTCGGACGTCAAGAACCTCGTCGCCGACCTCGGCACCTTCCGGCCGACGTTCGTCGTCGCCGTGCCGCGGGTGTTCGAGAAGGTCTACAACGGCGCGAAGCAGAAGGCGCACGGTGACGGCAAGGGCAAGATCTTCGACGCAGCCGAAGCCACCGCTGTCGCGTACAGCCAGGCCCAGGACACCGGCGGCGCCGGGCTGGGCCTCAAGATCAAGCACGCGCTGTTCGACAAGCTGGTGTTCACGAAGCTGCGCGCGGCCCTCGGCGGCCGGTGCGTGGCCGCGGTGTCCGGCGGTGCCCCGCTCGGCGTGCGGCTCGCGCACTTCTTCCGCGGTATCGGTGTCCCGGTGTTCGAGGGTTACGGCCTGACCGAGACGTCCGCCGCCGCCTGTGTCGGCACCCAGGACGGTTTCCGCGTCGGCACCGTGGGCCGCCCGGTCGCCGGCACCTCGGTGCGGATCGCCGAAGACGGCGAGATCCTGCTCAAGGGCGACGTCGTCTTCAGCGGCTACTTCAACAACCCCGAAGCGACCGCCGAAGCGCTCGAAGACGGCTGGTTCCACACCGGCGACCTCGGCGAGCTGGACCGGGACGGGTTCCTCAAGATCACCGGCCGCAAGAAGGAGATCATCGTGACCGCGGGCGGCAAGAACGTCGCCCCGTCCGGGCTCGAGGACACCATCAAGGCCAGCCCGCTGGTCAGCCAGGCGATGGTCGTCGGCGACCAGCGGCCGTTCATCGGCGCGCTGATCACCATCGACGAGGAGTACTTCCCGTCGTGGAAGTCGCAGCACGGCAAGCCCGCCGACGCCTCGGTGTCCGACCTGGCCGACGACGCCGAGCTGCGCGCCGAGATCCAGACGGCCGTCGATCAGGCCAACAGCGCGGTTTCGCAGGCCGAGGCGATCAAGAAGTTCACGATCCTCTCGAAGGACTTCACCGAGGCCGGCGGCGAGATCACGCCGAGCCTGAAGCTGAAGCGCAACATCGTGAACAAGAACTACGCGACCGACATCGAAGCCCTGTACAAGAAGTAGCTCTTTCGCACGTGAAGGCCCCCTTCGCTGCGTCTAGCGCAGTGAAGGGGGCCTTCACGTACTTCTGGCTACCAGTTCTGGTAAGTCCCGGTCTGCGGTCCGTTCGCGTTCGCGTCCTTCACGAGACCCCGGAAGCCGGCGCCACCCTTGTTGCACAGCGACTGCGTGTTGACCGAGACGCCGGTGGCGTTGGCGCGCTGCACATCGTCGTCGATGAGCAGCCCGCCGCTGACCACCTGCAGGATCACCTCGTCACCGTTGCGCATGCTCTTGCCCTGCGCGTGGATGCACCCGTTGTCGTTGTTACGCCACAGGTACACCTGCCTGCCGAACGAGCTCGCATAGCCCACCTGCGTGTACGTGGCGGCGTGTGCGGCCGGCGCGCTCACCACGGCCAGCCCCGTCACCGCGAAGGTGGCGAGCAGGAGCGCACGAACCTTGTTGTACATCATTGACCCCCAGGGGTGATTTGGTCGGTACGCCGCGTACCGTACTGATGATCAACAAGCGTCACCTGGGAATCTTGCGGCGTATGACCGGTATCACAGGGGTGGTTCACCCGGTGATCTTCGCGTCCCATTCGATGTGGTGCCGATAAAGCCAATTCCGATCCCGGTCGGACGTCGTCCCCGACGACACCGCCGCGCTGTTGGCCACCAGCTCCTCCACCCGCGCCCGCCGCAGCCGTTCGTAGGCCGCGAAAGCCGTTGGCGCGTCGGGAAGATCCCGCAGACACTGCGCCAGCACGACGCTGTCCTCCAACGCCATCGACGCGCCCTGCCCCGCGGCGGGCGAGGCCGCGTGCGCCGCGTCGCCCACGAGCACCATCGACTCGGTGAACCACACCGGCGTCGAGGGGACGTCATAGGAATGCCCGCCGAAGACGTCGTCTCCGGTGGACTCGATGATTTCGGCGGCGGGCAACGGTTCCCCCTCGAAAGCGGCGAAGGCGACCGAGCGCCATTCGGCCGGTGACAGGCCGGAGCGCACTCCCTCGGCCGTCGGAAGCCGCGCGAACCAGTACGTCGTGCCGTCGGGCGTGCTCGTGTAGCCGAAGAAAGCGTGCAGGCTCTGAATCATCCGATAGAGGGACGGCGCCTGCGGGATGCCGGGGTCGGTCGTGTAGCCGTAGACGACGTCGAGGCCTGTCGAGCGTGGAGGCGGGCAGTCCGGGTCGATGATGGTCCGGACGACCGAGCGCAGCCCGTCGGCGCCGATCAGGATGTCGCCCTCGGCCACGGAACCGTCCTCGAAGCGAGCGGCCCCCGGCGTGGCGGAGACCAGCCGTTTCCCGCGCTCGAAGGCGATCCCGCGCGAGATCGCCTCCTCCTGCAGCACGCGATACAGCGCCGCGCGGGTCATCGTGCGCGGCCCGGCGAGACCGTCGATGTCGAACGACCGCCGCTCGACGGTCCGCCCGTCCGGCGTCACCAACTCCAGGCCCACCGCCTCGAAGGACTTGTCGATCACCGGCCCCTCGGCGCCGATCGCGCGCAGGGCGTCCATGCCGTTGTGCATGATCGTCAGGAACGCGCCCGCGTCTTCGCCGCCGGACGGATACGCCTCGTGGACGCTCGCCTCGATCCCGGCCCGCTGCAACGCCATCGCGGTCACCGTGCCCGCGATACCGCCGCCGATGATCACAGCCTTCACCGCTGACCCCCTGTCGTGTCGCCGTCACCCGAACCTACCGGGAAACGGCGACCCGACGGAGAGGGTTACGCGCCGCCGCTGGCGACGATGTCGCCGTTGACCCCCTTGGGGAAGAACCCGCCCTCCTTCACCGGGCCGGGGTTCAGGTAGACCACGTTCAGCACCCGGTCCGCGCCGCGGCCGAAGCAGATGCCGTTGGCGTCGGCGGGCACGATGTTGGCCTGGTTGCCGAGCAGGATGCCCTGGTCGTCGTCGCCGGGACCGTCGAGGGTGTCGCGGGCGTTGGAGATCTTGGCCGCCGCGTCACCGAGGCCGCGGTCGAACAGCGAGGTCCGGATGGTGGCGGCGTGATAGGCCTCGGCCGCCAGGATGCCCGCGGCCGCGTCCAGGAACGTCTTGTTGGTGATCAGCGGCGCGGCGCCCTTGTAGGCCGTCACGCCGACGTCCTCGAACAGGAACGCCGCCAGCAGGAAGTTCTTCTCGTTGGCGAACGGGTCGAACTGCTGGTACTCGCTGATCAGCCCGGCCGCGCGGGCGGCGGCGGTGAAGCTGTTCTTCAGGTCGATCTCGGGCCGAGACACCGCGGCCTCGCCCAGCGCGCCGCGCAGGAACTTGACGTGCGCGACCTCGTCGCCCGCGATCTCCTTCGCGAACTGGTGCAGCGTCTTGTCGTGGAACATGACCTTCTTGCCGCCGACGACGCCACCCTGGGCGCCGACGCCGCCGGTGAGGTCGTCCGGCAGCCCGCGGCCGTGGACGGCGAAGGAATAGAACTCGGCTTCGAGGTACTCCAGGTTGAGCGCGAAGTTGAGCACGGCCGCGTCACTGGGGGCTTCCGCGGCGGCAGCGGCCTCACCCGTCGCCGATGCGGACGAAGTGGCCTGCACCCCGAGGTAGGTCGCGCCGACCACACCGAGCCCCGCCGCGCCCGCGGCCTTCAGGAACCGGCGGCGATCCGTGCGGTTCTCGGCGCTGCGCGAGATCAGGGTACGAACGAAGGGCTTTCCGAACACGAGTGGTTCCTCTCGTCTTTGCGGTGCACACCCACCCACTCGGACGTTCGGAACCACCCGTGACCCGGATTGGAGAAGATCTCGAACCTATTTCTTCGTCACCGTCTTGATCGAGAAACCCAGATCAAGGGCTCGCGAGTGGCCGCGTCACCTCAGCCGGTGTCGCGAAAGCCACTTTCGGGACGTCAGATGTCGCGAAAGTGGCTTTCGCGACACGCCACCCTTGCCTAGATCTCGAACTTATTTCTTCGTCGCCGCGGCAAGGCGGACGCAGACGGCGAGACCGCGGATGGCCTCTTCGACCTCGGCCAGCTCAGNGTCGCGAAAGCCACTTTCGGGACGTCAGATGTCGCGAAAGTGGCTTTCGCGACACGCCACCCTTGCCTAGATCTCGAACTTATTTCTTCGTCGCCGCGGCAAGGCGGACGCAGACGGCGAGACCGCGGATGGCCTCTTCGACCTCGGCCAGCTCAGGGTACGTCGGCGCGATGCGGATGACGGCGTCCTCGGGGTCGTCGCCGTACGGGTGGGTCGCGCCGGCCGGGGTCAGGGCGATCCCCGCCTCCTTGGCCAGCCGCACGACCTCCTTGGCGGTCCCGGACGGCACGGTCAGCGAGATGAAGTACCCGCCGGTCGGCTTGGTCCAGGACGCGAGGCCCGATTCGCCCAGTTCCTTGGTCAGGATCTCGTCGACGGCCGCGAACTTCGGCCCGATGAGCTCGGCGTGCTTGCGCATGTGCTCGCGGACGCCGTCCTCGTCGCGCAGGAACAGCGCGTGCCGGAGCTGGTTGACCTTGTCCGGGCCGATGGTCCGCTTGCCGATGAGGCCGGTCCACCAGGCCAGGTTCGCCTCGGAGGCGCCGAAGAAGCCGACACCGCCACCCGCGTAGGTGACCTTCGAGGTGGAGCCGAAGACGAACACGCGGTCGGCGTTGCCCGCCTCGGTGGCCAGCGCGAGCAGGTCCGCCAGCCGCGCCTCTTCGTCGGTGAGGTGGTGCACGGCGTAGGCGTTGTCCCAGAAGATCCGGAAGTCCGTGGCGGCCGTGGTCATCGTCGCCAGGCGGCGCACGGTGTCGTCGCTGTAGGTGACGCCGGTCGGGTTGCTGTACTTCGGCACGCACCAGATGCCCTTGACCGCGGCGTCCTCGGCGACGAGGCGCTCGACGACCTCCATGTCCGGGCCGGTCTCGGTGAGCGGCACCTGGATCAGCTCGATCCCGAAGCGCTCGGCCAGCGCGAAGTGACGGTCGTAACCCGGCACGGGGCACAGGAACTTGACGCTCGGCTCGTCGGCCCAGCGGCGCCCGGCGCCCGGGAGCTTGCTGAGGAAGGCCTGCACGATCGAGTCGTGCATCAGCTCCAGGCTGGAGTTGCCCGCGGCGAGCAGCTGCTCGGCCGGGACCTGCAGCGGCCCGGCGAAGATGCGGCGGAGCTCGGGCAGGCCCTTGAGGCCGCCGTAGTTGCGGACGTCCGTGCCGTCTTCGGCCTTGCGCACGTCTCCAGGGAGGGCGAGCAGCCCGTCGGCGAGGTCCAGCTGGCGAGGGGACGGCTTGCCGCGGGTGATGTCCAGGGAGAGGCCACGGTCGACGAGGGCCGCGTAGTCGCGGCGGGCGCTCTCGACATCGACAGGTGCAGTGGTCATGCCTAACGCTAAACCCGGGCGCGGTCCGCCGTGAGACGAGGGTGGTCCTAGGGCAGGCGCGCACAAGATCCGATAACGGTTCCGGCGTGTTTTTCAGCGATCGTAACGAGGCCAAATCCCCTATTTTCCCATCACCTTTTCCCGCATTCTCGGCAGTACGAGGAAAAGGGGAGGGAAATGGGAGCGAAGAGATGGGCGGCGGTGACGCTGATGGCGGCGGGCGCGCTGGCCGCGTGCGCGGTACCGAATCAGGGAACGGCACTGCCCGCCGTCACGGTGACCGCTCCGCCGAACACGATCGTGATCCAGCCACCCGCGGTCGCCGCCCCGCCGCGGACGGTTTATGTCACACCCGCGGTCCCCGTGGCGCAAACGGTGATCGCCTTCTACGACGCGATCAACCGGCGTGATTTCCTCACCGCGTGGAATCTCGGCGGGCAACGGCTGGCGAAAGGCGGCACTTATGCCTCCTGGGCCAGTGGATACGCGTCGACTTCCTGGGCCGCCGTCACCGTGCGGAGCGTGAGCGGGAACACCGTGTATGTCGACCTTTCGGCCCGGCAGACCGACGGTTCGCTGCGTACTTTTTCCGGTTCCTACACCGTTTCCGGCGGCGTGATCACCGGCGCGAACATGAAACGCCTCTCGTGATCACAGCGGAGTCAGCTGGGAGATCTTCCACCGGCCGTCCACGCGCTGCGCGGTGACCGAAAGCTGCGAGACCGTCGACTGCGGCGCGCCGCCACCGGCGGTCATCGTCTGCTGGTCGAGGAACAGCAGCACCTCGGCTTGGTCCCCGCGCAGGGACCGGACACCCAGCGACCGGACCGTCGTCGTCCGCACGAGCTTCTGTTCCTCGGCCCGTTTCCGCGCCGACGCGAACTGGTGCCGGTACTGCCCGGTCGCCTCGCCGGTCAGCACCTCGCCCGCGGCCCGCTCGGTGCGCGCGAGGTTGCTGTAGTCGTAGGAGAAGACGGCCTTCACCCCGGCGCCGACCTGGTCCGCGACCTCGGCCGTGGCGGCCTGGTCCACCAGCGCCGCGTTGCCGTCCGAGCCCAGTGAGGACGCCTGGAGGCCGAACCACACGGCGCAGCCGGTGGCCACCACGATGATCGCGAGCAGGATCCGCGGGATGCGTCCGGTCATGATCCCGCCGCCTGGACCGCGCTGACCTTCCAGCCGCCCTCGACCCGCTGGTAGTCCACGGTCAGCCTGCTCACCTTGGGTGCGGCCGAGCCGCCGCCGGTGCTGACCCGCACGTCCAGCACGGCCATCAGCCGCGCCGTCCCGGCGGCGGCGTCGAGTTCGGTGACCGCGGCCTGTTTGAGCTCGGCGGTGGCGACGGTCTTGCTCGCGTTCGCCCGGTCGATCTGGATCTGCCGGTCGCCGGTGAGGTCCTTGCCGAGCCGTCCCGTGGTGACGCCGAGCCAGCGGTCGACGTCCTTGGCGCCGCTGCGGTAGTCGATCGTGTTGAGCACTTCGAGCTGGCCGGACGCGGCGGCCAGGACGGCTTCGCGTTCTCTGCCCCTCGCCAGGCCGTCGTCCCGGGCGGCGCTCCACCACGACCAGCCGAACCAGGCGGCCGCGAGGACCGCCAGCGCGGCGACGACGGTGAGGGCACGGGTGAGCACTACTTGCCGCCCAGCAGCGCGCCGAGCCCGCCGGGCGCGGATCCGGAGAGCAGGCTCAGCACGCCCGGCAGCTGGGCGGATTCCGCCGCCTGCGGGGTCTGCTTCGGCCGCTCCGGAACCGCTGGCGGCTTCCCTGCGTACGGAGCGTTCTGTGAGCCGCGCACGCCGGTGGGGCTTCCCGGCGGCTCGGCGCAGTACGCGTGGGTGTTCACCGGCGCCTCGGTGGTGTCGTTGGCGGGACGCTGTTTCGTGCCCTCGTACCCCTTCGTGCACGAGACCGGGTCGAAGAAGTTGAACACCACGCCCAGGTGACCGGTGCCGTCCGGCGACGTCGAACGCGAGAACGCCGAGATGATCGGGTACGCGACGAGCAGTTCCTCGATCGCGTCGGTGCGTGCGGACGTGATCTGGGCGGTCGTGAGCGTGTTCGCGAACAGCACGCCGAGGTCCGTCCCGGAGACCGCGAGCACGTCGCTGATCTGGCGGCTCAGCTTCGGCGCCTCGTCGATCACGCGCCGCAGGTCCGGGTCGGAGGTCTTCAGCTGCGCGGCGATCGTCTTGAGCCCGCTGGAGAACTGGGTGATGTTCTCCGCCTGCCGCCGCTGGGTGTCCAGCACCGTCCGGGAATTGGCGAGCAGGCCCTGGGTGTCGGGCAGGTACTGCGTCGCGGTCGCGGTGAGCGAACCGGTGCTGTTCAGCAGCTGCCGCAGATCCGGGCCGGCGTTGGCGAACGCCTCGTAGGTCTCGTCGACGACGGTCTTCAGCGATTCCGGCTTCACGCTCGACACCAGTTTGTCCAAATTGGACAACACGGTCTCCGGCCCGAGCGGGATCGAGGTCTTGTCGCGTTTGATGACCGATCCTTCGGCGAGGTACGGCCCGTTTTCGTGCATGGGCAGCAGGTCGACGTACTGCTCCCCCACCGCCGACCGGTTCGCGACCGCGGCCTTGGTGTCCGCGGGGATCTTCGGCGCGCTCGAATCGATGTCGAGACCGAGGTCGATACCGTGTTCGGTGAGCGTCATCGACGCGACCTTGCCGACCGCGACACCGCGGTAGGAGACCTCGGCGTTGACGAAGATCCCGCCGGAGTCCACGAGCTGCGCGGTGACGAGGTAGCCGCGGGTGCCGAAGAGCCGGTCCAGCCCGGCGTACTTGCCGCCCGCGTAGACGACCGAAACCACCGCGATGACGACGAACGCCGCCAGCTGGATCCTGGTCTTGCGCGTGATCACCTGCCACCTCCGAGCAGCGGCCCGAGGATCCCGCCCAGTACGCCGCCGAGCACGTCACCCTGCGGTGTCTGCGGAGCCTGCGGGAGATCACCGGCGGGAAGCGGCAGCACAGGTGGCGCGGCACCGTTGTTGAACGGGATCGCGCCGGGTGTGCCCGTCCCCTGGGTGCCCGGCAGCTGGATGATCGGCTGCGACGAGTTGTTCATGTTCTCCAGGAACGTGTCCAGCTTCAGGTCGATCTTCGCTTCGACGTTCGCGTAGTCGCCCTTGATCACGTTGCCCGCGTAGTCCGGGAACGGGTACGTGAGCAGGATCCGCAGGGCCGTCGGCAGGTCTTGGCCGGCGTCGGCGAGCTTCTTCAGCGTGGGCTGCAGCGCGCGCAGGTTCGCGACCAGCGTGTCCTTGCTCGCGTTGATCGTCTCGGTCGCGACCCCGGACAGCGTGTTCAGCGATTGCAGCATGCCGACGAGCTGGTCCCGTTGCTCGGTCACGACCTTGAGCCCCGGCGAGAGGTTGTCGAGCGCGTTCGTGAGGTTCTGCGTCTGGCCGACGAGGGTCTTGGACAGCTTGTCGAGACCGTCGATGGCGCGCAGGATCTCGCCCTTGTGCCCGTCGAGTTCGGTGGCGAGCTTGTCCACTTGGGACAGCAGGGAGCGGACCTCGGCCTCGTTGCCGGTGAGCGCTTCGTTGAGTTCGTGGCTGATCTTCTGGATCTGCTCGACGCCGCCACCGTTGAGCAGCAGGGAAAGCGCGCCGAGGACCTCTTCGACCTCGGGGTTGCGGTTCGTGCGGTCCAGCGGGATCTTCGCGCCCTCGGCGAGCGTTCCCTCGGGTTTCTCGGGGGCGTGCAGGTCGACGAACTTCTCCCCGAGCAGGCTCGACTGCCGCAGCTCGGCACGAGCGTTCGCGGGCAGCGCGATGTCGCCGTTGACGACCATGCTCACCCACGCCGAGCGCGTGTCCGGCGCGAGATCGATCTTCTCGACGCGGCCGACCGGGACGTCGTTGACCTTCACACTCGCCTGCGGCACGAGGTCGAGTACGTCGGAGAACTGCGCGGTGAGCCGGTACGGGTGGTCACCGAGATCCGCACCGCCCGGCAAGGGCGTGTTGTACAGCCCCGAAAAACCGCCGTCACTGCAACCGGCGAGCACCAGGACGCCCGCCATCACTCCCGCGATCTTCTGCCGTTGACGCCTCATTTCGGGATTCCCTTGGTCATGACGTCGACGAGCGGGAGCGGCAGTGGTGGCAGCTCGCCGCTTTGCAGTGAGGCCAGTACCTGCGGCACCGACGGGAGTTTCAGCGTGCCGTCGAGGACGGGCGCGAGCTGCTTGCAGATGTTGCCCAGCGCGTCCGGGATCGGCTTCGGCGTGCTCGCGCTGATCAGGCGGCACACGGTGAGGATCGGCGGATGCGTCAGCTCGTTCAGGTTGTCCCGCACCGCGATCGTGCCGGACGCGGCGTCGTAGGAGTTGATGAAGTTGGTCGCGCCGGTGGGCGCGATGTCGATCACCTCGGCGAGCGAGGCCCGCTGGTCCACGAGCACCTTCGTCAGTCCCGCCAGTTTGTCCACATTGGACGAGAGGAGGTCCTTGTTCTCCGCGACGAACTTCTCGACGTCGCCCATCGCCGTCGCCAGTGAGGTCAGCGCGGCGCCCACGTCGGCGGAATCCGCGGCCAGGAAACCGCTCACGTCCGCGGCCCGGCGGTAGAACTCGTTGAGCTGCTTGTCGCTCTCGGCCAGCGCGCCGGTGAAGGAGTTCAGGTTCTGGACCGTGGTGAACAGGTCGCCTTTGGAACTGTCCAGCGTCTTGGCCAGCTCGGACAGCCGCGTGACCGTGGTGTTGAGGTTCTTGCCGTTGCCGTCGAGGTTCGCCGCGGCGGTGTCGAGCACGTCGGACAGCGCGCCGTTCTTGTTGGCGCCGTTGGGTCCCAGGCTGGTCGAAAGCTTGTCGAGACTCGTGTAGAGGTCGTCGAGCTCGGCCGGGGTCGCCGTCTTCTCCTTGGCGATCACCGTGTCCGAGGCCATTTCGGGGCCGCTCTCGTACGCCGGGGTCAGCTGGACGTACCGGTCGCTGACCAGGCTCGGCGCGACGACGACGGCACCCGCGTCGGCCGGGATGGGGGTGTCGCCGTCGATCCGCATGTCGACCCGGACCGCCTCACCCTGCGGTGTGACCCCGGTGATCTCCCCGACCTTCACCCCGAGCACCCGGACCGACGAACCCGCGTAGAGCCCGACCGTCTTCCCGAAGTAGGCACTGATCCGCGTCCCGCCCGGCTCCTTGAACACCAGCCACAATCCGGCGGTCAGGAGCAGCACGAGGACACAGGCGAACGCGACCCAGTCGTAGACCGTGCGGGTGCGAGTGCTCATCGTCCGCCCACCCCCTGGTTCGGTGCCGCGATCGGCGGGGTGCAGCCCTCCGGGTTCACCTGGAACGCGCCCGCGATGATCGTCGGCGGCAGCAGCCCGCACAGGTAGCCCTCGAACCAGCGCCCGTTGCCGGTCGCGTTGGCGCCGACGCGGGCGAACGGCGCCATCAGCGCGAGACTGCGGCTGAGGTTGTCCTGGTTACGCTGCAGGATGTCGGTGACCTTGCCGAGTTTCTCCAGTGTCGGCTTCAGCTGTTGCCGGTTGTCGGCGACGAGACCGGACAGCTGCGCCGAGACCTGTTGCGTGCCCTTGAGCAAGGTGCTGATCGCGTCCTTCCGGTTCTGCAGTTCGGCGAGCAGGAGGTTGCCGTCGTCGAGGATCCGTTTCAGCTGCGCGTTGCGGTCGGACAGTGTTTTGGAGACCTTGCTCGTGTTGGCCAGCAACGTCTTCAGGTCACCGTCGCGTGAGGACACCGTCCTGGACAAGGAGGAGAGCCCGCTCAGCGCGTCCTTGAGGTACTGCGGGCTGTCCTTGAGCGCGTCGGAAAGGACGGTGAAGCTCGTCGCCAGCTGCGCGGTGTCGATGTCGCCGACCGTGCCGGACAGCTCCTGGAACGCGTCCTGCAGCTCGAACGGCGTCCGCGTGCGGTCGAGCCCGATGGTCGTGTTCGGGTCCTGGCTGCCTTTGCCCTTCGGCGTGAGCGCGAGGAACTTCTCGCCCAGCAGCGTCTTGATCTCGATCGACGCGGCGGTCGCGTCGCCGACCCGGACGTCCTTGACCCGGAACTTCACCAGCACCTTCTTGCCCGCCAGCTCCACCGAGCTGACCTGCCCGACCTTGACCCCGGCGACCTGGACCTCGTTGTCCGGCGCCAGCCCGGCGGACTCGCCGAAGTACGCGGAGTACGTCGTCCCGCTGCCGAACAACGGGATCCGGTCGGAGAAGTACGTCGTCGCCGTGACCAGCACGATCAGGATGAGCGTCACGCCGCCGACCACGGCCTGGTTGCGTTCCTTGAGCGGCTTCACGGCCCGCACCTCTCCGGTCGCTGCGTGCCGGGCAGCGGCGTGATCGGCAGTTCGATGTCGAGCGACTTGATGCCGATGCTGCCGGAGATCCCGCACAGGTAGTAGTTGAACCAGCTGCCGTAGCTCAGCGTCCTGGTGAACTTCTGCAGGTTGCCCGGCAGCACCTGCAGGAGGTGGTCGAGCAGCTGTTCGGAATCGCCGAGGTTCTGCGACAGCGCGCCGAGCTGGACGACGTCGTCCTTGAGCGCCGGGCGCGCATCGGCGAGCAGGCCGGTCGTGGCGACGGTGAGGTCGCCCAGCGCCTTGACCGCCTCCCCGATCGGCTGCCGCTGCTCGGAGAGCCCGGTGACGAGCCGCTGGGTCTGGTCGATCAGCTCGCCCAGCTGCGGCGAGCGTTTCTCGACCGTGCCGAGCACGGTGTTGAGGTTGGCGATGACCTCGCCGATGATCTTGTCCTTGCCCGCGATGGCCGACGTGACCGACGCGGTGTGCGCGAGGAGGCTGGTGATCGTGCCGCCCTCGCCCTGGAAGACCTGGATGATCTCGTAGGAGAGTTTGTTGACGTCCTCGGGGTTCAGCGCGCGGAAGAGCGGCTTGAACCCGTTGAACAGCACGGTCAGGTTGAGCGCCGGTTTGGTGCGCTCGGGCGGGATGACCCCGCCGCGCGGCAACGACTTCTCGTCCCCGATGTCGGTGCCGAGCGAGAGATACCGCTGGCCGACGAGGTTGCGGTACTTGATCGTCGCGGTCACCGACGCCGGCAGCCGGTGCGAGGTCTGGACGTCGAAGTGGACCTGGGCGAGGTTTTTCTCGCCTTCTTCGACCTCGATCTTGCCGACCTGGCCGACCTTCACGCCGACGATGCGGACGTCGTCACCCTCTTTGAGGCCGGACGCGTCGGTGAACTTGGCCGTGTAGCCGGAGGTCTCGCCGAAGTTGGTGTTCGCGATGGTGGCGCCGAGGATCGCGGTGAGCAGCACCGTCACCACGGCGAAGACGAGGATCTTGACCAGATCCGGGATGAAGGACCTCATCGGGCGCCCCTCCCGTCCGCGGTGGGGTGAGCGCGTTGCGAAAGCCACTCACGACCCGCCGCAGCCACCACAAGCGTGTCGCGAAAGCCACTTTCGGGACACGTAACGTCCCGAAAGTGGCTTTCGCGACACGCTTGNGAACTGGGGAAGTCTGCTGGTGGGGCCGCTGTACCGCGGGGCGGAGGTGGAGCTGCGATGAGGGCTGTGCTGAACGTGGGGTCCGGGTCCGTGAAGGCCTCCTTCCCTACCTTGAGAGTAGGGAAGGAGGCCTTCACGGACCCGGACCCCACGTTCAGCACAGCCCTCATCGCAGCTCCACCTCCGCCCCGCGGTACAGCGGCCCCACCAGCAGACTTCCCCAGTTCGGCACCTGGTCCGGCGTCGTGCCCATCGCCGGCGACACGAGCAGGTCGATCAGCCGCTGCTCGTCCGGCGAGTTCACCACGGAACCACCCGCGTTCCCGCCCGCGGGAATGGTCCCGTTCGACGGCAGCCTGCCGTCGGGGTCGCGCGGCGGCGCGGGCTTCGAGGATCCGTCGTCGATGGCGCCGTCCGGCGGGTACTGCGGCCAGCGGCCCGGCGGCGGCACCTCCGGGTAGCACCGCGGCCCGCGTTTGTCGTTGTACTTCGGCTCGTCGACCCCGGGCAGGTATTTGCCCCGGCTCGGCGTGAACTCGATCGTCACCCGGCTGACCTCGGGATGCGCGGTGCCCTTGCCGAACGCGAGTTCCGCGCGCGGCACCGACCCGGCGAGCTGCTTGAGCAGGCACGGGTATTCCGGCGCGTATTTCGCGAGAACGTCCAACGTGGGCTGAAGGTTGGTGGTGAGGCGGATCAGGTTGTCCTGGTTCACCTTCAGGAAACTCGTCAGATCGATCGAGGCCGCGGTCACCGTCGAGTACACGTCGGCGAGCCCGCGCTGGCTATCGACCAAGGTCTTGCTCGTGGTGGTCAGATCCGAAAGCGCGGCCAGCAGATCCGGCGCGGCCTTGTCGTAGATCTTGGCGGCGTCGGCGATCCCGGTGATGTCGGCCTTCAGGTCGGGCAGCGACGGGTTCACCTTGCCGAGGTAATCCGAAAGCCCCGCCATCGTCGCGCCGAGCTGCTTGCCCTGACCGTCCAAAGCGGACGCGACGGCGTTGAGCGTGCTGGCCATCTTCTCCGGCTGGACGGCCTGCAGCAGCGGCATCACGTTGCCGAGCACGGTTTCCAGCTCGATCGCGCTGCTGCTGCGGTCCTGCGGGATGACGTCGCCCTCGGCGATGTGCCGCTCGGGCTTCTCCGGGATCTGCAAAGCGACGTACCGTTCGCCGAACAACGTCTTCGGCAGCAGCCGCGCGGACACGTTCGACGGGATGACCGACGTCTTGTCCGGCTGCAGCGCCAGATCCATCGTCGCCCGATCGCCGTGCGCCTGGATCGTCCGGACCTCGCCGACGACCATCCCCCGCACCTTCACGTCCGCGCCCTCGCGCATCTGGTTGCCGATGCGGTCGGTCTCCAGTTTCACCAGCGTCACCGTGGTGAAGGCCTTCTGGTAGAAGGCGATGGTGGTGACGAAGAACAGCACGACCACCACGAGGAAGATCAGCCCCAGCACCTGGTGCCGGAGCCGCTGCAGCAGAATCCTCCTGTTCACCCGGAAATCCTCACCGTCGTCGTGGCGCCCCAGATCGCGAGGCTGAGGAAGAAGTCGAGGACCGAGATCAGCACGATCGACGTCCGCACCGCGCGCCCGACCGCGACGCCGACCCCGGCGGGCCCACCGCTGGCGGTGTAGCCGTAGTAGCAATGCGAAAGGATCACGAGCACGCTGAAGATGATCACCTTGAGGAACGACCAGAGCACGTCCTCGGGCGGCAGGAACAGCGTGAAGTAATGGTCGTAGGTGCCCGCGGACTGGCCGTAGAGCCAGATGGTGATCTGCCGCGAGGCGAGGTACGACGAAAGCAGGCCGACGGCGTAGAGCGGGATGACGGCGGTGACGCCGGCGATCACCCGTGTCGTCACCAGATACGGCAGGCTCGGCACGCCCATCACTTCGAGCGCGTCGATCTCCTCGGAGATCTTCATCGCGCCGAGTTGCGCGGTGAACCCGCAGCCGACGGTGGCCGAGAGCGCGAGCCCGGCCGAGAGCGGCGCGACCTCGCGGGTGTTGAAATAGGCGGAGATGAACCCGGTGAGCGCGGCGGTGCCGAGCTGGTTCAGCGCCGAGTAGCCCTGCAGACCGACGATGAGGCCGGTGAACAGCGTCATCCCGATCATCACGCCGAGCGTCCCGCCGATCACCGCGAGCGCGCCGGTGCCGAAGCTGACCTCGGTCAGCAGGCGGAAGATCTCGCGGCCGTAGCGCCGGATGGTGCGCGGGGTCCAGGCCAGCGCGCGGAAGTAGAACGACAGCTGGCCGCCGAAGCCTTCCAGCATCGCGCCGGGACGCGCGATGATTTCGAGCGTCCGGTCGGAGACAGCGGGTTCGCCTGCCATGTCACATCGCCTTCGGCGGGACGATCCGCAGGTAGATCGCGGTCAGCACGACGTTGATCAGGAACAGCAGCAGGAATGTGATGACCACGGCCTGGTTCACCGCGTCGCCGACGCCCTTCGGCCCGCCCGCCGGGTTCAGCCCGCGGAACGCCGCGACCACCCCGGCGACGAAACCGTAGAGGAGCGCCTTGATCTCGCTGATCCACAGATCCGGCACCTGCGCGAGCGCGTTGAAGCTGGCGAGGTACGCGCCGGGGGTGCCGCCCTGCATGACGACGTTGAAGAAGTAGCCGCCGAGCACGCCGACGACGCTGACCAAACCGTTCAGCAGCACCGAAACCACGATGGCGGCGAGCACGCGGGGCACGATCAGGCGCTGGATCGGGTTGACCCCGAGGACTTCCATCGCGTCGATCTCTTCGCGGATCTTGCGGGCGCCGATGTCGGCGCAGACCGCGCTCCCGCCCGCGCCCGCAACCAGCAGCGCGGTGATCAGCGGGCTCGCCTGCTGCACGATCGCGAGGGCGCTCGCCGCGCCGGTGAACGACTGCGCGCCGATCTGCTGCGTCAGCGAGCCCAGCTGCAGCGCGATGACGGCGCCGAACGGGATCGCCACCAGCGCCGTCGGCAGGATGGTGACACTGGCGAAGAACCAGCACTGCTGGATCCATTCGCGGAACTGGAACGGGCGCTTGAAGATCGCGCGCAGGACCTCCCACGACAGGGTCGCGAGCCTGCCGACCTGTGTGAGCGCACCCGTACCGGGGACGGACACCGTCGCTCCCACAGAACCTCCCAGCTCGCCTGCCCCGAGTCTTACTCCACCTGTCAACGCCCCATTGCGTTAGCGGTGTTCACTTTGCTCTCGGCACCTCCGCGTCAGAACTTGAGAGCGTGCGTGGCCGTGGCGCCGCCATCGGCGACGAACTCGGCGCCCGTGCTGTACGAACTTTCGTCACTCGCCAGGAACAGCACGAGCTTCGCGATGTCCTCCGGCTGCCCGACGCGGCCGAGGGCGACCTTCTTGCCCACCCACGACATGTCGACTTTCTGCCCGCCCGCGGCGGCCGCGACCATCGGGGTGTCGATCGCGCCGGGATGGACCGAGTTGACCCGGATGTTCTTCGCGCCGAGTTCGAGCGCGGCGACCTTGGTCATCCCGCGGATCGCGAACTTGCTCGCGGTGTAGGCGACGAGGAACGGCATCCCGGCGAGCCCTTCGACTGAGGACACGTTGACGATGGAGCCGCCTCCGGCCCCGGTCATCGGTTCAACGACCGAACGCATCCCGAGAAACGCCCCGATCTGGTTGACCCGGATGACGCGTTCGTAGTCGGCGAGCGTGGTCCTGCCCAGTTCCGAGAAATGCAGGATGCCCGCGTTGTTGACCAGCACGGTCGGCGGGCCGAACTCCGAGACGGTGCGCTCGATCGCCGCGTCCCATTCGGCCTCGTCGCCGACGTCGAGATGCTGGTAGACCGCGGATTCACCCAGATCGGCCGCGAGTTTCTTGCCGTCGAGGTCGTTGATGTCGGCGATCACCACGCGCGCGCCCTCGGCGACGAACAGCCGCGCGGCCGCCTCGCCCTGCCCGCGGGCGCCGCCGGTGATCAGCGCTACCTTGCCGTCGAGCCTGCCCATCGTCATCTCCTCCGATTCACGGCAGCGACATGATCTCGGACGCGGAGAACATCCGTTCCGGGTCGCGGTCGGCGAAGTAGCCGCCCACGCTGGTGGCGAGTTCTTCGGGGGTCCAGGTGCCGTTGACGGTGTCGAACCGCTGTTCCACCGACGGCGGCCGCATCAGCGCGACCATCCCGCCGTAGACGAGGAACACCTGGCCGTTGACGCGATCGGCGTCCGGCGAGCAGAGGAAGGACACGAACGGCGCGACGTGGTCGACCGACAGCGGGTCGATCCCTTCCGGCGCGTCGGCTCCGAAGACTCCTTCGGTCATCGCCGTGCGGGCACGCGGGCAGATCGCGTTGGCGCGGACGCCGTACCGCGAAAGACCGCGCGCGGTGGAGACGGTGAGCGCGGCGATGCCCGCCTTGGCGGCGCCGTAGTTCGGCTGGCCGGGCGCGCCGAGCAGGAACGACTCCGACGCGGTGTTGACCACGCGGCCGTACACCGGCACTCCGTCCACTTTGGACTTATCGCGCCAGTACGCCCCGGCGTTGCGGGAAAGCAGGAAATGCCCGCGCAGGTGGACGCGGAGCACGGTGTCCCATTCGTCGTCCGACATCGAGAACAGCATCCGGTCGCGCAGCACGCCCGCGTTGTTGACCAGGACGTGCAGCCCGCCGAAGTGGTCGACGGCGGCGGTGAGCAGCGCGTCCGCGGTCGCGGACTCCGACACGTCGCCGGTGACCGCGACGGCCTTGCCGCCCTCGGCCTCGATCTCGTCGGCCACCGCCTGCGCCGCGGCAGACACGTCGTTGACCACCACCGACGCTCCCGCCGCGGCCAGCGCCAGCGCCTCGGCCCGGCCGAGTCCCGCGCCGGCCCCGGTCACGATGGCCGTCCTGCCGTCCAAGCTCACTCCAGGCCTCCTTACCTCTCCGCACACAGTAGAATCTGTTCTTGCTCGATGCAAGCAGCAAATAAACGGTGCTAACCACGTATGAGCAGGGCGTTTTTCGGGCAGCTCGCCACGGCCTGAGTAACACGTTCTACTTGGTTCTGCGGAACTTCCGCCGACGCGAGGACAAGCTCCTCGTCGTCGTCGAGATCGAAGACCTCGGGCGCGAAGCCGACACAGATCGCGTTCGCCTCACAGAGCGAGCGATCGACGTCGATCTCCATATTCCCTCCTCGCCGCCACACTGGTACAACTAGAACAGGTTCTACCTTACCGCCGCGAGCGGCCATGGCACCAGTAACGAGCACCGACGGCAGAGGTGACGGATGCGGATCGACTACACGCCGGAGCAGCGGGCGCTGGCGGCGGAACTCAGGGAGTACTTCGCCGGGCTGATGACCCCCGAACGCCGTGAAGCCCTGGCCGGTGACGGTGGCGAGTACGGCGACGGCCTGGTGTACAAGGAAATCGTCCGCGATCTCGGCAGCGCGGGCTGGCTCGCGATCGGCTGGCCACGCGAGTACGGCGGGCAGGACCGGCCGATGCTCGACCAGCTCGTCTTCACCGACGAGGCGGCCGCGGCGGGGGTGCCCGTCCCGTTCCTCACGGTGAACACCGTCGGGCCGACCATCATGCGCTACGGCACCGAAGAACAGAAGGCGTTCTACCTGCCGAAGATCGCCGCCGGCGAGCTGCACTTCGCGATCGGCTACTCCGAGCCGGGCGCGGGCACCGACCTGGCGTCCCTGCGCACCCGCGCGGTCCGCGACGGCGACGACTACGTCATCAACGGCCAGAAGATGTGGACGAGCCTGATCGAGTACGCCGACTACGTCTGGCTGGCCGCCCGCACCGACCCCGACGCCCGCAAGCACAAGGGCCTGAGCATGCTGATCGTGCCGACCTCGGCCCCCGGTTTCTCCTGGACGAAGGTGCACACGGTCGCCGGGCCGGGCACGAGCGCGACCTACTACGACGACGTGCGCGTGCCGGTCACCTCCCGGGTCGCCGGGGAGAACGAGGGCTGGCCGCTCATCACGAACCAGCTCAACCACGAACGCGTCGCGCTGACCTCGGCCGCCCCGATCCAGACATCGCTGCGCGAGGTGCGGAGCTGGGCGCAGACCACGAAACTGCCGGACGGTTCCCGCGTCATCGACCAGCCGTGGGTACGGCTGCACCTGGCGCGGATCCACACGCACGCCGAGTACCTGAAGCTGCGGAACTGGCGGATCGCCTGGGCGGCCGCGAGCGGCGACCTCGGCCCGGCGGAGGCGTCGGCGACGAAGGTGTTCGGCACGGAGTTCGCGACCGAGGCGTACCGGCTGATGATGGAGGTCCTCGGCGCGGGCGCCGTGGTCCGCGAGGGCTCCCCCGGCGCCCAGTTGCGCGGCCGGATCGAACGGCTGCACCGGTCTTCGCTGATCCTCACCTTCGGCGGCGGGACCAACGAGATCCAGCGGGACATGATCGCCGCGACCGCCCTCGGCCTGCCCGTCACGCGCTAGGAGATATCGATGGACTTCACGCTCACCGAAGCGCAGCAGGATCTCGCTTCGCTCACGCGCCGGATCCTGACGGACAAGGTCACTCCCGACGTGCTGGGGCCGCACGGTTCCGGCGGCTTCGACGCTCCACTGTGGACGGCGCTGGCGCAGGCCGGGGTGCTCGACGCGGCGCTGCCGCAGTCGGTCGGCGGTGGCGGGTTCGGGCTGCTGGAGCAGTGTTCCGTGCTGGCCGAGATCGGGCGCGCGGTCGCGCCCGTCCCGTATCTGACGTCCGTCGTGATGGGCGCGGCCGCGGTCGCGGAATTCGGCGACGGGCGGCTGGCCGAGCGCTGGATCGTCCCGGTCCTGCGCGGTGACCACGTCCTCGCGGTGGCGCTGCCGGACTACGGCGTGCCCTGCGGGTTCACCGCCGAGGCCGACGGTGACGGCTGGCGGCTGACCGGAGCGCAGACCGCGGTGCCGTCGGGGGCGTTCGCGCACGGGTTCCTCGTCGAGGCCGCCATCGACGGCGGACGGCAGGTGTTCCTGCTCGACCGGGACGCCGTGACGGTCTCGCCGCAGCGGACGGTCGACCACGCGGACGCGGCGCTCGTCGAGCTGTCCGGCGCGAAGGCCGCCACGTCCTTGGGCGACATCGGTGAATGGCTGCGGCTACGGGGCACGGTCGGCGTCTGTGCGCAGCAGCTCGGCGTGGTCGAACGGGCACTGGAGCTGACCGCGGCGTACGCGCGGGAGCGCAAGCAGTTCGGCAACCTCATCGGGAGTTTCCAGGCGGTGCGGCAGCGGCTCGCCGACGCCTACGTCGACGTCGAAGCCGTCCGGCTGACGTTGTGGCAGGCGGCCTGGCGGCTGAGCGAAGGGCTTCCGGCGGCCGAAGAGGTCGCGACGGCGAAATTCTGGACGGCCGAGGCCGGGCACCGGGTCGCGCACACCGCCGTGCACGTCCACGGCGGGGTCGGCATCGACGTCGACCACACCCTGCATCGCTACTTCGTCGCGGCGAAACGGCTCGAGTTCACGCTGGGCGGGGCGACCGCGCAGCTGCGGGGACTCGGCGACCTGCTGGCCGCGGACCCGGCATGACCCCCACGGTCACGGAACTCCTGCTCGCGCGGGCGGAGGACCGCTCGACCGGCCTGCTGTTCGAAGACCGGCGCTGGACCTGGGCCGAGCACGTCCAGGCCTGCGCCGGGCACGCCGCCGCGCTCGCCGGGATTCTGCGGCCCGGCGGGCACTTCGGGCTGCTGGCGGACAACGTTCCCGAGTTCTCGTTCCTGTTCGGCGGAGCGGCGCTCTCCGGCCACGTGCTGGTCGGCCTGAACCCCACGCGCCGGGGCGCGGCGCTGGCCCGCGACATCGCACTGGCCGACTGCGAGCTGGTGTTCGCCGAGGAGAAGTACCTTCCGCTGCTGTCCGACGCCGGTGTGCCGGTGCTGCCGCTGAGCGAGCTGGAGCCGGTGCCGTCGGTTGCCGAGCCGGTGGCCGCGAAGCCGGAAGACCTGCTCATGCTGATCTTCACCTCCGGCACCAGCGGGGACCCGAAGGCGGTCCGGTGCACGCACGACAAGATCGCCTATCCCGGCGAGATGCTGGCCACCCGGTTCGGTCTGTCCACACAGGACACCGTGTACGTGTCGATGCCGATGTTCCATTCCAACGCCATCATGGCAGGCTGGTCGGTCGGGCTCGCCGCGGGCGCGGGGATCGCGTTGCGGCGGCGGTTCTCGGCGTCCGGTTTCCTGCCGGACGTCCGGAAGTTCGGGGCGACGTACGCCAACTACGTCGGCAAGCCCCTGTCCTATGTGCTCACCACTCCCGAGCAGGACGACGACGCCGACAACCCGCTGAAACTGGTCTACGGCAACGAAGGCGCGGAAGCCGACCTCGCCGCATTCGGCAAGCGATTCGGCTGCCACGTGGTCGACGCCTTCGGTTCGACCGAGGGCGGCGTGAACTTCGGACGGGACGCCACCACCCCGGCCGGTTCGCTCGGCCGGCTGCTCGACGGCGTCGCCGTCCTCGACCCGGAGACCGGGAAACCCTGTCCCCCGGCGGAATTCGACGCGCGCGGGAAACTGCTCAATGCCGCCGAGGCGGTCGGCGAACTGGTCAACACCGGCGGCCCCGGCTTCTTCGCCGGGTACTACGGGGATCCGGCGGCCGAGGCCGAGCGGATGCGCGACGGGATGTACCACACCGGCGACCTGGCGTATCTCGACGCGGACGGCTACTGCTACTTCGCCGGGCGGCTCGGCGACTGGCTGCGCGTCGACGGCGAGAACCTCGGCACGGCCCCGATCGAACGCGCGCTCCTGCGGCATCCCGACGTCAGGGAGGCCGCCGTGTACGGGGTGCCGGATCCGCGGGTGGGCGACCAGGTGATGGCCGCCCTGGTCTGCCGGTCGCCGATCGACGCCGACGAGTTCGCGGCTTTTATTGCCGCGCAAGGCGATCTGGGGCCGAAGCAGCGGCCCCGGTTCGTACGGACGCTCGACGAACTCCCGCGGACCGCCACGCACAAGGTCCTCAAACGCGACCTGGCCGCCGACGGGACCCGCGACGCCCACGAGCTCCACTACCCCCGCATTTAGTCCTCTCGATGCGGTAGTTCGCGTTGGCAACTACCGCATCCAGAGGACGAAATGCGGGATGGATCTCAGGGTCGGGAAGGGTGATCTTCCCGATGCCCGGGGCCGGGCGCGCTGCCTACGTTCGGTGCCATGAAACGAACAACGCGCCGGATCGGCGTACTGGCGACCGCTCTCGCCCTGCCCGCCGTCCTCCTCGCCCCGCCCGCGTCGGCGGCGCCCGTCCGCTTGAGTCTTCCCGCGCCGACGGGCCCGTACGCCGTCGGCAGTACCGACCTCCATCTCGTCGATCACTCCCGTCAGGACCCGTGGGTTCCCGGTGTGCCAAGGGAATTGATGGTCACCGTGCGGTATCCGGCTTCGCCGAGCGGGAAGCCGAAGGCACCGTACATGGCACCAGGTGTCGCGAAGGTCGTGGCCGAGGGCGACGCCGTCAAGCTGGGTATGGCGGCGGATCAGCTCGACTACCGCTTCCCCACCCACTCCCGGATCGGCGCGCCCGCCATCGGCGGCAAGCGGCCTGTCGTGCTGTATTCGCCCGGCGGCACCTTGTCGCGTTCGCACGGCACCACCCACCAGGAACAACTCGCGAGCGAGGGCTACGTCGTCGTGGCCATCGACCACACCCACGAAGCGGAAGCGGTGGAGCTCCCCGGCGGCCGCGTCGCGAAGAAATCCTTGCCACCGTCGAGTATCGAGGTGTCGAAGCGCGTGATCGACACTCGTGTCCGGGACACGCGCTTCGTGCTCGACTCACTCGGACTGAGCCAGGCCGGCATGTTCGGCCACTCCGCCGGCGGGTTCACCGCGGGCGAGACGATGGTGAGCGACCGGCGCATCGTCGCCGGGGCGGATCTGGACGGCAGCATGGCCCACTCGCAGTCGCAGCGGATCTTCGGCCGCGTCGCCGACGAGGGGCTGGACCGGCCGTTCCTGTTGATGAGCGCCGGTGACCACAGCGCCGCGTCCGACGCGTCCTGGCAAGAGTTCCTCCGCAACCAGCGTGGCTGGACGCGCGAAGTGCGGTTGCCGGAGGGAGAGCACTTCAGTTTCACCGACTACCAGACGCTGTTGCCGCAATTGGGCAACGCCCCGGCCGCGTTCGTGGGCACCATCGATCCCGCGCGCAGCGTCGCCACGCAGCGCGCTCAGCTCTCGGCGTTCTTCGGTAAGACACTGCGTCACCGAAGCAGCGACCTGACCAAGGTTTCCTTGAGCCAGGCTTCGTAGTCGTCGTGACTCCACCCGGCCTCGGCGACGAGGCTGGTGTGGACGTCGGCGCTCATCAGGGCCACGGCGACGTCCGCGGCCCGGGGCACCACCGCGCGTCCGCTCTCGCGGATACGGCCGACGACCATCTCGACGCCGAGCCGGTTACGCCGGGCGCCTTCCGCCTGGGTCGCGGCGATGTCCGGATCGACGGCGGCGCCGGAGCTCAGCATCGCGACGATGTCACCGCAGCGTTCCCGGACCTGGCGGGCGACCGTGGCCAGCAGGCCGAGCAACGCGACCGGATCCTCGGTCCGCTGCGCCTCGGCGACGAGGTCGGGGATCCCGGCCTCGTCGTCGAGGAGGTCGACGAGCCCGCCGAGGACCCCGGCCTTCGAACCGAAGTGCGCGTAGATGGTCTGCGGGGACACCCCCGCTTCCTGGGCGATGAGGCGGATCGGTGTCCGCGCGTACCCGCGCTCGGCGAAGAGGCCGCGGGCCGCCGTCAGGATCGTGCGCAGCGTCAGCGCCTCACGGCGGTCGCGCAGCCGGACGATGCCGGGAAGGTCCGCGGGCATGTATACTCCTCGAAAGTTGGAACGTTGTTCTAACTTATGGATCGTCGTTACAGGAAAGGATAGCGATGACCACCGAGGAGATCATCACCGCGCTGGAACGCGCCTGGAACGCGGGCGACGGCGAGGCGTGGGCCGCGAATTTCGCCGAGGACGCGGATTTCGTCGACGTAGTCGGCCGCATCCAGCGCGGCCGCGCGACGATCGCGCGCGAGAGCCAGAACATCTTCGACACCGTCTACCGGGGCAGCACGCTGCGGATCCGCCAGGTGTCGAGCCGCCCGCTCGGCGGCGGGTTCGATCTCGTGCACACCGCCACCAAGCTGACCATCCCCGCCGGTCCCCTGGCCGGGGACGCTGAGGCGGTGCAGTCGAAACTCGTCCACGACGGGCTGATCGTCGCGTTCCACAACACGATCAGGCGGGATATCGCGGCGTTCGCCGGCCACGACGCGGACCTAGCGGCCCGCTCGCCCCAGGAGTGGCTCAAGCAGGGGCGTTGATCGGCCGCAGCCGTCGCGGCCCCGTGTCGGGCCGGGACGGTGGCGGGCCCAGCACGATCCTCGCGTTGGCGACGAAGGCACCGTCCGGTGACGCCAGAATCGGGTCGAGCGTCATCGAGCGGACCTCGGGATTGTCCTCGGCGAGCGCCGCGACGCGCAGCACGATGTCCTGGAGCGCGGCCAGATCCGCCGGTTCGTCGCCGCGGTACCCGGTCAGCAGCGGCGAAGTCCGCGGTTCGCGCAGCAATGTGGCGGCGTCGACGTCGGTGAGCGGGACCGCCCGGTAGGCCCTGTCCCCCAGCAGCGTGCTGACCAGGCCGGAGAGACCGAACGACACGAGCGTGCCGAACGACGGATCGTCCTGCAGCCCGACCACGCATGAAATGCCCTTGGGCGCCATCCGCTGGACGTAGACCTCGTCGTCGCCGGAGATCTCCCGCAGGTCGAGATACGCCCGGCGCACTCCGTCCACAGAGGACAGATCGAGCCGCACGCCCGCCAGGTCCGGCCTGCCGCGCAGCCGTTCGTCGACGGCTTTGAGGGTGACCGGGAAGCCCAGCTCCTCAGCCGCCTTCACCGCTTCGTCCGCGGACGTCACCACCCGGAACGGGACGACGTCGATGCCGTAGCAGCCCAGGAGCCGGACCACGTCGTCGTCGGACAGCAGCGTCGTCTTGCCGTCCTCGCCCGCCAGCAGTTCGGCGACGATCACCTGCGCCTGTTCGGCGTGCAGCCCGGCGGGACGCACCAGGTTTCCCTGCGGCCGCTGCCGCCAGGCCGCGTAGCGCACGACCCGCGCGAGCGCGTTCACCGCGCGTTCGGGGCTCGGGTACGACGGGACCGAACCCCGCGTCGGCACGCCGTCCTCGGACAGCACGGCGAGTTCGTCCGGCACGCCTTCGACGGCGAGGAAGGTCGACACGATCGGCTTGTTCTTGTCCATCTCGACGACGGCCTCCCGCAACGCGCGGGCGTACGCGGTGCCAGGGATCGCGAGCGGCGGCACGAAGACCACGACGAGCGCGTCGGTCTCCGGTGAGTTGAGCGCCTCGCGTACGGCCGCGGCGAATTCCTCCGGGCTCGCCTGCGGCCCGACGTCGACCGGGTCCGAGGTCAGCCGGAGGCCGTGCGCCCGCGCGGTGTCCGCGGCGAGCAGCCCGATGGCGCTGGAATTGCCCACGATGGCGATCCGCGGCCCGGCGGGAAGCGGCTGGTGGGCGAAGACCAGCGCGGTGTCGAAGAGCTGCGCGAGCGTGTCGACGCGGACGACACCCGCCTGCTCGAACAAGGCCTGGACGCTGGACTCGTCGACCTCCGCCGACGTCGCGGCGAGCTGCGGGCGGACCGCGTGCCTGCCGGATTTCACCGCGACCACCGGTTTCGTCCGCGCCAGCCGCCGGGCGAGCCGCGCGAACTTGCGCGGATTGCCGAACGATTCCAGGTACAGCAGGACGAGGTCGGTCGCCGGATCGGTCTCCCAGTACTGGAGCAGGTCGTTGCCGGAGACGTCGGCCCGGTTCCCCGCCGAGACGAACGTCGACAACCCGAGGCCGCGCGACTCGGCGTCCGCGAGGATCGCGGTGCCCAGCGCGCCGGACTGGCAGAAGAACCCGGTGCGGCCGCGCGCGGGCAGGCGGGGCGCGAGGGTGGCGTTGAGGCGGACCGAGGCGTCGGTGTTGAGCACGCCCAGCGCGTTCGGGCCGACGACCCGCATCCCGTGCGCCCTGGCCTCACCGACCAGCCTCAGCTCGGCGTGCAGCCCGTGCGGCCCGGCCTCGGCGAATCCGCCCGAGACGATCAGAAGGGTCTTGACCCCCTTGGCCAGCGCACCGTCCAAAACGGACTCGACGGCCTCGGCGGGCACGGCGACCAGCGCGAGGTCGACGTCCTCGGGGATGTCCACGACGGACGGATAGGCACGGACGCCGCGGACGGACTTGTGCTCAGGGTTGACCGGGTAGACGGTGCCGGCGAAGTCGGCGCTGAGCAGGTTCGTGAGGGCGACGTAGCCGATCTTCGTCGGATCGGTGGACGCGCCGATCACCGCGACCGACTTCGGGTGCAGCAGATTGTGCACGCTGCGCGCCTCGGCGGCCTGTTCCCGGGACCGGGCGACCGCGAGCGACTCTTCGGTCGGGTCGATGTCGAACTCCAGGTGCAGCACGCCTTCTTCGATCTCGCGGCTGACCTGGTAGCCCGCGTCGCGGAACACGCGGACCATCGCCGCGTTTTCGGCGAGTACTTCGGCGACGAAGCGGCGAAGCCCGCATTCCGAAGCGGCGGCGGCCAGATGTTCCAGCAGGATCGACCCGAGCCCGCGGCCCTGGTGGGCGTCGTCGACGACGAACGCGACCTCGGCCGACGGCCCGTGTTCGAGCCGTTCGTACCGGCCGACCGCGACGATGTCGTCGCCCAGCAGCGCGACGAAGGCGACCCGGTCGTGGTGGTCGACGACGGAGAACCGTTCGAGGTCGCGCTGCGGGATCCGCGGATAGGCGCCGAAGTACCGGAAGTAGCGGGTCCGTTCGGACAGCCTGCCGTGGAAGGCGACGAGCCCGTCGGCGTCGCTGGGGATCACCGGGCGCAGGTGCACCGTGCCGCCGTCGGAGAGCAGGACGTCGGCCTCCCACTCGCGCGGGAAGTCGTACGGGTCGCGTTTGGTGTCCTCACTGGCCATGTCAGTCCCTCGGATCGTCCGGATCGAGGCCGTGCAGCGGGAAGATCGCGCGGCGGGTGTCACGGATGGCGATGTCGACCGGCTCGTCCGCTCCGTCTCCCCACGGGACGAACGTGGTCTCGCGGCCGTCGGACATGCCGGCCGGAAGCTCTGCTCGCGGCGCAGCCCTGGAGATCGACGCGACCCAGTTCGGCGGCAACGAGGTCGCCGGGTCGACGTCACGGCCGAGCACGGTCGCGAGCAGATGGGTCCAGGAGCGCGGCACCACCCGGATCAGCTGGTAACCACCGCCGCCCACGGCGAGCCAGCGGCCACCGGCGTGCGCTTCGGACAGCTCACGCAGCCGCCGGTAGATCGCGCGATGACCGTCCACCGACAGCGAGAGGTCGGCCAGCGGGTCTTCCTCGTGCGAGTCGACGCCGCACTGGGTGACGAGGATCTGCGGCCGGAACTGTTCCAGCAGCGACGGCACCACCGCCTCGAACGCCCGCAGCCAGCCGCCGTCACGGGTGCCGGGCGGCAGCGGGACGTTGACCGCCATGCCCTCGGCCCCGCCCTTGCCGATCTCCGCCGAATAGCCCGTTCCCGGCCACAACGTGAAGGGATGCTGGTGCAGGGAAACGGTCAGCACACGCGGATCGTCGTAGAACGCGGTCTGCACGCCGTCACCGTGGTGCACGTCGGTGTCGACGTAGGCGACACGGTCGAAACCGTGGTCGAGCAGCCACGAGATCGCCACCGAGCAGTCGTTGTAGACGCAGAACCCCGACGCCTTGCCCGGCATCGCGTGGTGCAGCCCGCCGGCGATGTTCACCGCCCTGGTCGCCTCGCCCTCGGCGATCTTCCGGGCGGCCAGCAGCGTCGAGCCCACCACCAGCGCGGAAGCCTCGTGCATCCCGGTGAACACCGGGTTGTCCTCGGTGCCGAGCCCGTGCGCGAAGTCGGCACCGGTCATCGGCGCCTGCCGCACGGCCTCGATGTACTCGCCGAGGTGCACGCGGCGCAGCTCGTCTTCCCCGGCCGGGCCGGGGACGAGCAGCTCTACGCCGTCGAGCACGCCGAGCTCGGTGGCGAGCCGGATGGTCAGTTCGAGCCGCACCGGATTGAACGGATGCTCGCCGCCGAGGTCGTAGCCCAGCAGCGAGGAGTCCCATACGACGGCCGGTGCTCGCATGGTCCGAACTCTAGTGCCCGGACGCGGCTCGTGCGTCGTTCCGGACGCCCGCGGGTCAGCCGGGCAGGTCCCCGGTGGCCACCGGGCGCTCCGGATCGCGCGACCAGTGCGACCACGAACCCGCGTACAACGCCGCCGGCTCCGGGTGGCCGGCGACCTCCAGCGCGAGCACGACGGACGAAGCGGTGACGCCCGATCCACAGTAGACACCGACCGGGGTCTCCGGGGCCACGCCGAGACCTTCGAACCGCTCGGCCAGTTCCGAGGCGTCGCGCCAGCGCCCGTCCTCGCCGAGATGCCCGGAGAAGGGCGCGTTGACCGCGCCGGGGATGTGCCCGGCGCGCGGGTCGATCGGCTCGGTCTCCCCCGCGTACCTGGGCCTGGCCCGCGCGTCGAAGAGCAAGCCGTCCCTGGCGAGCGTGGCCGCCTCGGCCGCGTCCAGCACCGGCATGCCGCCGGGCTTCACGACGATGTCCCCCTCCTCGGGCGAAGGGACCTCGTCGGTTACGGGGCGCTCCTCCTCGACCCAGGCCGCGAACCCGCCGTCCAGCACGGCGACCTCGGCGTGCCCGGCCCAGCGCAGCAGCCACCACGCCCTGGCCGCGACCGAACCATCGGCGTCGTCGTAGACCACGACCGGGTGACCGGTGCGGACCCCGGCCGCCCGCAGATGCCGCTGCAGCGTCTCCGGCTCGGGAAGCGGATGACGGCCGCCGTCGCCCGGCTCCCCGGCGAGCGCCGTGTCGAGGTCGACGTACACCGCGCCCGGGAGATGCGCCTCACGGTAGGAATCGGCGCCGGGCGGGCCGGCGAGCCGCCACCGGACGTCGAGCACTACGGAGCGTGCCGATTCCGGCCCGGAGAGCCGCGCGGCGAGTTCGCTGGTGGTGATCATGGGGCGCATGGGGCCATCTTCCCGTGCCTCACGGCTCCCCGCCCAGCTTGGGGGACTTTTCCCGCCTCGATGCTTGTTCTCCCCACGCCTGCGTCGCTGTCGGTGCCAGCGACTACGATGAGCAACGCGGACGAAGGGGACAGCGTGAACGATCTCATCGACACCACAGAGATGTACTTGCGTACCATCTACGAGCTCGAAGAAGAAGGTGTCGTCCCGCTGCGGGCCCGGATCGCGGAGCGGCTGCAGCAGAGCGGCCCGACCGTGAGCCAGACCGTCGCCAGGATGGAGCGCGACGGACTGGTCGTGGTCGCGGACGACAGGCATCTGCAGCTGACCGAGCACGGTCGCGAACTCGCCATCGCGGTCATGCGCAAGCACCGGCTGGCCGAGCGCCTCCTGGTCGACGTCATCGGCCTGGAGTGGGAGCACGTCCACAACGAGGCCTGCCGCTGGGAACACGTGATGAGCGAGGCCGTCGAGCGCAAGCTGGTCAAGCTGCTCGACCACCCCACCACGTCGCCCTACGGCAACCCGATCCCGGGGCTCGACAAGCTCGGCGACGGCGAACCCGCTCCGCCCGCCGAAGCCGACCTCGTGCGGCTCGACGAGTTCGCCCGCATGGGCGGCGGCGAGGTCGAGATCCGCCGCATCGCCGAACACGTGCAGCTGGACGAGACGCTGATGACGGAGCTCAAGTCGGTCGGCATCGTGCCCGGCAGCCGGGTCAAGGTCGGCAAGACGGCGCCCGGCGGCACCATCGAGGTCACCGGCGGGAGCAGCACCGCGCAGGTGCCCGTGTCGGCGCTGCACGCCGTGCTGGCGCAGGCCAGGTGAGCGCCGCGTCCGACGCCGCGGAGACCTTCCGGACCCTCCACGGCCGGGCTCCGGCCGGGGTCTGGTCCGCACCGGGCCGGGTGAACCTGATCGGTGAGCACACCGACTACAACGACGGTTTCGTGCTGCCCTTCGCCCTCCCGCACCGGCTCGCCGCCGCGGCGACGCCGCGTGAGGACGGTGTGCTGACCGTGGCCACGCTCGGCTCGGACGGCAGGGTCCAGGAATCCGGCCCGCTCACGGTCGCCGGCCTGCGGCCCGGCTCGGTCGAGGGGTGGGCCGCGTATCCGGCGGGAGTCGCGTGGGTCCTGCGTGACCAGGGCCTCGGCGGCGGCGCGGACGTGGCCATCGCGGGGAACGTGCCCTCGGGGGCGGGGTTGTCCTCCTCCCACGCGCTCGAATGCGCCGTCGCGCTCGCCCTGCTGGGGCTGGCGGGTACCACTCCGGGCACCGGCGGGGTTTCGCCGAGCCTGCACGAAGTGGCCCGCTGGGTGCAGCGTTCGGAGAACGACTTCGTCGGGGCGCCGACCGGCCTGCTCGACCAGACCGCTTCCCTGTGCTGCACGGAATCGAACGTGCTGTTCCTCGACGTCCGCTCCGGCGAGCTGGAACAGGTGCCGTTCCCGCTGGAGGAATCCGGCGTCCGGATCCTGATCATGGACACCCGCACGAAGCATTCGCACGCCGAGGGCGGCTACGGCGAACGCCGCCGGGGCTGTGAACGCGCCGCCGAACTGCTCGAGGTGAAGGCGCTGAGGGACATCGACGTCGACGGGCTCGACGCCGCGCTCGGCAAGCTGCCCGACGAACTCGTGCCCCTGGTACGCCACGTGGTGACGGAGAACCAGCGCGTCCTCGACACCGTGGACCTGCTGCGGGCGGGCCGCATCACCGAGATCGGTCCTCACCTCGACGGCTCGCATGCGAGCATGCGCGACGACTACCGGATCTCCACCCGTGAACTCGACCTCGCCGTCGATTCGGCCCGAGAAGCCGGGGCGCTCGGCGCGCGGATGACCGGCGGCGGCTTCGGTGGTTCGGCGATCGCGCTGGTCCGCGAGTCCGATGTGGACGCCGTCGGGCGAGCGGTGAAGGCCGCGTACGAAGCGGCGGATCTGCGCCACCCCAGGCTGTTCACCGCCGTGCCGTCGCGCGGCGCGGGCCGCGACGAGCTCTAGCGAGGGGTCTGCCCCGTGATGCCGAGGCGTGCCGCGAAGGCCGCTTCGGCGTGACTCGCGTGTCCAGGCCCGCAACACGCGTGCTTGGGGACGTAACTCGCGTGCTTGAAGGCGTAACACGCTGAGGCCGGGCTCCGTGGACCGCACCCCGGGGCGCGGCCGGTGGCCGGGGGCGAGGACACTGAGCCGCGACCGCATCCGCAGCAGAAAGGCGCGAACGTGACCGACGAACCGACCAAGACCCTCAAGCTGATGGTGACGGGCGGAGCCGGTTATGTGGGCAGCGTCTGCGCGGCCCGCCTCGTCGAGGCCGGGCACGACGTCACCGTGGTCGACGACCTCTCCACCGGGCACGCCGACGCGGTGCACCCGGACGCCACCTTCGTCGAGGGCGACGCGGCCGAGGTCGCCCGGCGGATGCTCGGCGACGGCTTCGACGGTGTGCTCCACTTCGCCGCCAAGTCGCTGGTCGGCGAGTCGATGACGGATCCGGCGAAGTACTGGGAAGGCAACGTCCTGACCTCGCTCCGCCTGCTCGAAGCGATGCGCGACCACGGCACGAAGCGGCTGGTGTTCTCCTCCACCGCGGCCACCTACGGCGAGCCAGAGTCCTCCCCCATCCCGGAGACGGCGCCGACCCAGCCGACCAACACCTACGGCGCGACGAAGCTGGCCATCGACCACGCGATCACCTCGTTCTCGCGTGCCCACGGCATCGCCGCCGTCAGCCTGCGCTACTTCAACGTCGCCGGCGCCTACGGCTCCTTCGGCGAGCGGCACACCACCGAAACCCACCTGATCCCCCTCGTACTCCAGGTCGCCACCGGGGATCGCGAGCGGATCCAGATCTTCGGTGACGACTACCCGACCGCGGACGGCACCGCCATCCGCGACTACATCCACGTGGTCGACCTCGCCGACGCGCACCAGCTGGCCCTCCGCCACGCGGCCGAGGGCGAACACCGCATCTACAACCTCGGCAGCGGCACCGGTTTCTCGGTGCTCGAGGTGATCGAAGCGTGTCGCCGCACCACCGGCCACGAAATCCCCGCCGCGGTCGCTCCGCGCCGGGCGGGTGACCCGTCGGTGCTGGTGGCCTCCAGCGAGCGGGCCGGGGACGAACTCGGCTGGAAGCCCGAGCGCACCGACCTCGACGGCATCGTCGCCGACGCCTGGGCGTTCACCCGGTCCCGCCGGAACGCCTGAGGCCGATTTCGGGCGGTCCTCCGGCTCGCTGCCGCAGGACCGCTCCGGACAGCTCGGACGGCGCCACCATCGCGTGCAGGGCCGCGGTCAGCAGCCTCGCCAGCCCGTGATCTGGGTCCGCTTCGGTGGCCCTGGCCAAGGCGATCCCGGCGGTCGCCAGGTCTCCCCGGACATAGGCGGCGTGTGCCTTCAGGACGAGTGCCTCGGCCATTTCGGGCGCCGGGAGTTCCCTGGCCAAGGTGAGCCAGAGGTCCTCCGCGACGCGGGCGAGCCGTGAGTCCGCCGGCGCGGCGGTGAGCACACAGGCGTCCCGGACCTCGACCAGGGAAAGCGCCCAGGCCAGCCGGACCGCCTGGTCGTCGGTGATCGCCAGGTCGCCGCCGTCCGCCCGGGTGAGCGCGGCGTTCACCTCGGCGACTCCCGCCTGGACGGGATCCCGGCCTCGCCACGGCGGGTCGGCCATCCTGGTGAGGAGATCGGCACGCCGGGCGAGCGTCTCCGGCGCGACGGGATCGAAGAGGCGCTCGAGCTCGTCCCGGCTCGCGTGGGTGATCTGCCCCGCACCGGTGACGACCGCGGCGGCCACCGAGTCGCGCGGGTCCGGCAGGAGTCCACCACAGGTCTTTTCCTGGTAGCAGCCCCAGCGCACGCCGGGGGCGATCCGCGGCGTCCACACCGAATGCTTCAGCGAGATCTCGTACTCGGCCAGCACGGCTTCCAGGCGCCGGACGAACCGCCGGCGTGGTGGCCGCCCGGCCTTGTTCGCGGTGCCACCGCCGATCACCGCGACGGTGGCACCGGTGTGGCCGGTCACGGCGAGCCTGACCGCGAGTTCACGGGCCTCGTCGTGTTCCAGGCCGGGCGGCGGCAGGTCCGCTCGCATGACGAGGCCCTGCTGCATGCGTCCCGGGCCGCGCAGGCCCAAGACGACGACGGAGTCCTCGGGGTGGAAGCCGAGGAGGTACGGGATCGCGGCGAGCAGGTCCGCCGGATCCGTCAGATCGACCTTGGTCCTGCCGGTCGGAGTGGATGTGGTCATGCCCCCACCCTGCGGCGGGAATGGGGCCGCAGGGTGGGGGCACGACAATCTGTGGACAGCCGGGACCGTTGTGGACAACCGACGCGGGCCGGGCGCGGGGACGCCGATCCTGTCGGTGGGGTGATCTACAGTGCCCGGCCCCGCTGGGTCAGCCGCAGTGTTCGAACGGGCTCTCGTAGGTGTTCGACCCGACCGAGCCGCCCCACTTGACGCAGGTCGCGGCGGCCGTCTTCTTCACCGGTCCCGCGTAGTAGGTGAAGCTGCCGGAGTCGGTCACGCGGGCCGAACCCTGGACTTCGAGGAACGCCGAAACCGGCGAAGCGGTACCGAGCGAAACCGCCTTCAGCGTGGTGACGCAGTTGGCCTTGGTCGACGCGTTGTAGAGCAGGTACGCGGTGCCGGACCCGTTCGCGAGCGCCTGCGAGTCGACGACCGAGAACCCGCTGCCGCACACCTCGGTGGCCGAGTACGGGTTACCACCGCACGAGTTCTTGCTGGTGAAGTTGGTGTGGCCGTAGTACGGCACCGCGACCCCGTGCAGCACCGCCTTCTGCGCGACCCCGTTGAGCCGCTGTTCGAAGTGCAGGTGGGGGCCGGTCACGCCGCCGGTCGCCCCGGCCGTGCCGATCTGCTTGCCGAGGCTGACGGCCTGGCCTACCGAGACGGACTGGGTCGACAAGTGCGCGTACCGGGTACGCCAGCCGCCGCCGTGGTCGATTTCGACCCAGCGCCCGTAGCTCGTGCTGCCCTCGTTGGCGACCCGGGTGACGGTGCCGCCCGCCGACGCCAGCACCGGCATCCCGGTGATACCCGACTTCTGGAAGTCGACCGAGTTGGCCGGGCTGTGCCCGCTGAACGTCGCCGCCGTGACCGTGACGCCGCATTTGAACGGGACCTGGAAGTTCGGGGCGGCCGACGCCTGCGTCGTACCGGCGAGGGTCAGGCCGAGCGCGGGGATGACGGCGGCCGCGGCGAGCACTGCGAAACGGCGCAACCTGGACATGGAGACCTCCATCAGGTGGGGAAGCCGGACGGCCCGAAGCAAAGCCGGAGGAAATACATTTTCCGTACAAGCGCGAGGTCGGGTCGGGGTTTTCCGGCAGCCACGCGCCCGCATCGCGTGTCGCGAAAGCCACTTTCGGGACATCAGGTGTCGCGAAAGTGGCTTTCGCGACGCCTGCGAGGCCGTCGGTCAGGCAGTGCACACGGCAATGCCCGTCGTCGGCCGTGCGTGTTCCGTGTCGTCCGGGCTTGGTTACCCAGTGGATTCTGGCTGGGGTCGGTGGCCACGGTGTGACGTTGCGAAAGCCACTTCCGCAACGCTGGAGGTTGCTTTCGCGACACGCCCTCCGCCACAGCCGGGGCGTGACGTAGTGAAGGCCTCCCTCCCTACCCTCAAGGTAAGGAAGGAGGCCTTCACGGAAAGCCGGCCCGCTCAGCCGAAGGCGGCTCGCAGCGCGGGCTTGCCACCCGCCACCGGCAGCACCAGCGAACTGCGGTTCAGCTCGACCGAGACACCGGCGCCCGGCTTCGGCCGGAGCGTGTAGTCGTGATCGCTGGACGCCACCAGGAACTCGATCTTGTGCCCGGCCGCGAGCAGGTAGTCCTTCGCGACCAGTTCCACCTCGACCTTGTAGTTCTCACCGGGGGTGATCGGGTCGGTGCGGGCGGGGTCGCGCCGGTTCTGCGGGTCGGTCCAGCCGCGGGTGATCACCTTCGCCGTCCCGTCCGGAGCACGGTCGAGGAGTACGGCGGTCACGTTCGCGGCCGGCTTGCCGAAGGACAGCGACAGGTCGGTCTTCACGGTTCCGGAAAGCCGCACGGGCTGCTTCGCCGCGGTGGTCGAGTACAGCAGCCGGTTGCCCGACGAGGCCGCGGCCGCCAGCTGTTCGATCGTCTTGCTCGCGTCGTCCGCCAGCGTCTCGACGGCGGCCTTGCCCGGAACGGGGTTGCGCGTGTCGAGCTTGCCCTTCGAAGAGCCGCCGGGCCACGGGTAGAGCTTCACGTCCTGGGTGCCGGGCAGCGGCCACTCCGGCTCGTCCACCCACGACTTATCCTCACGCTGGATGGTGGCCTTCGGCTCGCGCTCGATGCCGTTGTCCACGTCGTAGAGGTAGTGCGACATCCACTTGTTCAGCGTGGCGAGCCAGACGTCGCGGCGGAGGCTGTACGGATCGGAGTGCCCGGCCTGGTGCAGCCAGATCTTGTGCTCGACGCCGCGCGCCTTGAGCATCTCGTACCAGCGGGTGCCCTGGTCGGTCTTGACGTTCCAGTCGCCGAGGCCGTGCACCACGAGCACCGAGGCCCGCACCTTGTTCACGTCGTTGCGGTAGTTCCGCGCGTCCCAGAAGGGGCTGTAGTCACCGGTCACCCGGTCCTGGTCGACCGCGATGCCGTCGATGAGCGGACGGCAGACGGCGCGATCCTGACGCGTGTAGACGTAGTCCGCGAGCACGTCCGCGTCCTCGCCCTGGAACCCGCCCGCCGCGACGACGGCGCCGTCGTTGCGGTAGTAGTCGTACCAGCTGGAGATCGCCGCGATCGGGACGATCGTCTCCAGCCCCTCCACGCCCGTGCTGGCCACCGCGTTGGGCAGCGTCCCGTTGTAGGACACGCCCATCATGCCGGTCTTGCCGGTGCTCCAGTCCGCGACCGCGGCCTTGCCCGCCGCGTCCCGTGCCGTCGCGCGGCCGTTCAGCCAGTCCACAATGGACTTCGCACCGATGGTCTCGTTGACGTCGCCGCTGCTCGGGCAGCCGGTGGACTGGCCGCTGCCGAGCGACTCCCCGTACACCACCGCGAAGCCGCGGGCGGTGAAGTAGTCCTGGTAGCGCCAGCTGATCGGCGCCGCGTTCGGGCCGACGGTCTTGGTCGCGATCCGCGGGCCCGCCGGGGGACGCTTCGCGCCGGGCACGTACAGCTCGACGTCGACGTTGTGGTTCGCGACGTCGTTGCCGCCCGCGTAGTACGGGCTGGCCTGATAGACGACCGGGACCTTCATGCCCTGCTGCGTCGCGCGAGGCCGCACGACCTCCGCGTGCACGAGGTCGTCCTTGCCGTCACGGTCGCTGTCGACCGGCGCGGTGACCCAGACGTTCTCCCGGATGACGTCCGCCGGGTCGAACACCGGCTGGGCTTGGCCGCCGGAGAAGACCGGTGACGGCGGCGCGTCGGCTTGAGCGGGCAACGCCGTCGCCGGAAGGACCAGGACGGCGGTGAACAGGGCAGCGAGCCTGGCGACTCTCACAGGACCCCCAATGGCGGGCGGGCAAGACCCAGGTGAGGTTTCCGGCCACCCGAACAGGTGTCAAGAGACTAACGTCGGAGGCATGCCGAGCACCCTGGAAGCACCGATCGTCGCCGTCACCGTCTACCCGCACCATGCCCGGATCACCAGGCGGGCTTCGGCTGCCCTCGACGGCGAAACGCGCTTCGCCTTCGCGGGCCTGCCGTGGAACCTGGACACCGACTCGGTCCGCGTCACCGGTTCCGGCCCGGCGGTCATCGCCGGGGTCGACGTCGCCGTCGAGCGCCATCCCGCGCCCGCGGACGCGTCCCTGCGCGCGTTGACCGAGCAGCGGCGCGCCGATCAGGCGGTGGTCGACGAGGTCACGGACGCCGTCGCCGCGGAGACCGCGAAGGTCGATCTGCTGACCGGGCTGGCGACACGCAGCGGCAAGAGTTTCGCGAAGGCGCTCGCGGCGGGCACGGCGGAACCGCCCCGGGTCGCCGAAGTCACCGACGCGCTCGGCACGCAGTTGGCCGAGGCGCTCGGGAAGCGCCGCGAACTCGGCATCCGCCTCGCCCGGCTCCGAGACGACCTCAAGGCGCTCGACCGCGAGATCGAGGCGAAACAAGGAACGTCCGAAGTGGACAGCGCGACGGTCACGGTGGAGCTGGAGCCCCAGGAGGACGGCGCGGAGATCGGCCTCGAACTGTCCTATGTGGTCGCGAACGCGAGCTGGGAGCCGGGTTACGACGTGCGCGTCCGCGGCGAGGACGTCTCGCTGACCTGGTACGGGCGGATCACCCAGCACACCGGTGAGGACTGGCCCGAATGCGAACTGGCCCTCTCCACCGCGCGGCCGGCGAACACCGTCGAGGTGCCCGAACTCGACCCGTGGTTCCTCGACCGCGTGCGTCCGGTCCAGCCGTTGATGGCGCGCGGAGCGTACGGCGGCGCGTCCCCCGCGGGCGGGGGAATCCCGGAGTCCGTGGGCATGGCGGCTCCCCCCGCGCCCGCGATGGCGGCGCGGACCGCGTCCGTCGAACAGGGCACCACCGCGGTCACCTACCGGCCCGGCCGCCCCGTGGCGGTCCCCTCGGGGGCGCAAGGTCACCGCACGACGCTCGCGCAGCTGGAGCTGACCGCGAAACTCGGTTACGTCACCGCTCCGGTGGTGTCGCCGGAAGCGTTCCTGCGGGCGACCGTGGTCAACACTTCGGAGCACACGCTGCGGCCGGGGAAGGCGTCGGTGTTCCACGAGACGGAGTTCGTCGGCATCACCCGGTTGGACGTCTGGGCGCCGGGCGAGGAAATCGAACTCGCCCTCGGCGTGGACGACCGGATCCGGGTCGAGCGCGAGCTCACGCACCGCACGGCGAGCAAGGCGACGCTGTCCGGGGTCCGCAAGCGGGAAGCCGCCTACACCACGACGATCGTCAACCACAGCCCGCGCGAAGCGGTCGTGACCGTGCTCGATCAGGCGCCGGTCTCCCGGGACGACGCGATCACCGTCCGGGACGTGCGCACCACGCCGGAGCCGGCCGAGCGGACCGAGCTGGGCGAGTTCACCTGGCGGCTGACGCTCGCTCCGGGCGCGAAGAGCGTCGTGACGCTCGGGTACCGGGTGGACGTCGCGAAGGGCGTCGAGCTGTCGGGGTGGCGAGAGTAGCCGTCCCGACCGCGATGAAGGGGCCTTTCCTCGCAAATCTCGCGAGGAAAGGCCCCTTCATGCACTTGGCGGCGGTGATCAGCCCTGCGAGATGTACGCCTCCAGCTGTTCCTGGCTCTTCTCCAGCTGCTCCATCCGGGTCTTCACGACGTCGCCGATGCTCACGATCCCCGCGAGCCTGCCGTCCACCACGACCGGGACGTGCCGGATGCGGCGTTCGGTCATCAGGACCGAAAGCTGATCGACCGAGTCCTCGGGGGTGCAGCTCGCGACCATCTTCGTCATGATCGCGGACACCGATCCGTCGAGCAGCTGGGGTCCGCGCTCGTTGAGCCGTCGCACCACGTCCCGTTCGGAGACGATCCCGACGATCGCGCCGTCGGCGTCGACGACCACCAGCGCGCCGACGTTGTGCTCCGCCAGTCTTTCGAGCAGTTCGGTGACGTTCGTCTCCGGCGAGACGGTCGCGACGGCCGCCCCCTTGGTCCGCAACAGATCGGAAATCCGCATACGCGCTCCTCCCGGATGGGTGACCTGAGTCACTCCAGGTTATGGCTTCACCGCCCTGCGCGAAAGTCCGGAGAGTCCGGTTCGAGACCGAGCCTGGTCGCGAGCGCGCCGTACGCCTGGATGATCCCGGTGCCGTACGGGTCGTCGCCGAGCGCGCCGAGGGTGCTCCGCCCGAGCTCCCACTGGGCCTTCGCGGACTCGTGATCACCGAGTTTGCGGTAATCCTCGGCGAGGTTCAGGTGCAGCGACGGGTAGAAGCCGCGCACGGCCAGCGTCGCGTGGTACTCCTTGGCGCGTTCGTCGGTGAGCGAATCGGCCGCCGCGAGGGCGCGCAGATCCCAGGCGAGTTCGTCGGCCGGGTCGTCGCAGACGTCGGCCATGTAGTGCGCGAGCGCGCACCGGTGCAGCGGGTCGCCGTCCTCGCCGATCCGTTCCCACAGCGCCGCGAACTTCTCGCGCGCTCCGGTGCGGTCACCGGAGATGTGCAGCTGGAGACCGGTGTTGATCTCGGCCATCACCTCGTCGGTCATTTGACGTCCGAGGCCGGGGACGCCCACGTGTTGCACGCTGACGTCGTTTTCGCGGAGTACCCGGCCTTCGCCCATTTCAACTGGTTACGACGGCTGCCGTGGGTGTCGCTGTCGTCGGCGCGGCCGTAGTCGTCGAGGGCGGCGTCGGCCAGTGCCCTGCTGATCGACCCGCGTCCCGCGGCGGCGGCGAGGGCGAGCGCGCCGAAGCAGTTCGCCTGCAGTTCGATGCGGCGCACCAGTTCCTTGTCGGCAGGGCTGTCCTCGTTCGGCGACGACATCTTCTCCGCGGCGGCCGACAGGATCCCGCTGGACCGCTGGACGTGATGCCCGTACTCGTGGGCCATCGTCGCGAGGTGACGGGACCGTTCGAGGCCCGCATCGCCCAGCATCCACTGAGTGGGCGCGTAGATCGTGGTGTCGCCGCCGCAGTAGTAGGCGACGGCCTCGTTCTCGCCCGGTGCCTTCCCGCAGGCGCTGGTCTCGGGCAGCGTCACCTGCACGGTCACCGGCAGCGCCGGCTCGTTGGCCTGGTCCAAGGCGGGTTTCCAGGCTTCGGCCAGACACGACACCAACGTCTTGTAGTACGTCTCCAGTTTCGCGGGCTCGCGGCTGAGCGCGGGCAACCGGCAGGTGACCGCGCCGAGCGCGACCCCTTCGGCCAGCAGCGGGTTGGTCTCGAGTTCCCGCACCTCCTTGGGCGCGGGCTTCGCCTTCCCGGCCGGTGCCTTGGCCACTTCCGAGGCGTACGCGCCGGGCACGGGGAGAGCTCGACCGTCGACCGTCCGCGGTCCGCCCGCCATCGCCATCCCGGTGACGGTCAGCGCGGCGACGATGAGCAGACCGACCACGGCGCTCCCCGTGTTACGCGGGCGTTCCGGACGAGGTGGCGAAGGCGTGAACGGTCTGGGTACCTCGTCGGTGCCGGTCATGGTGTCCCCCAAACGTGCGAGTCCACAGCATACGGAATGCCACACCTGGTGGCGCCGGGATACGGCGCCCGGCGAGACTGTGGGTATGAGCGACGAGGACCCGTACCTGTGGCTGGAAGACGTGACCGGCGAGAAGGCGCTGGACTGGGTGCGAGCCCGCAACGCGGAGGCGCTGGCGGAGCTGGCGGGTGGCGAGCGGTTCACCGGGATCCGTGACGAGGTCCGCGAGGTCCTCGACGCCGACGACCGCATCCCGTACATCCGGCGCCGCGGCGAATACCTGTACAACTTCTGGCAGGACTCGGCCAACCCCCGCGGCCTGTGGCGCCGCACCACCCTGGAGCAGTACCGGCTCGACACGCCGGAGTGGGAACTCCTCCTCGATGTCGACGCCTTGGCCGAGGCCGAGGGCGAGAACTGGGTGTGGCAGGGCGCGGCCGTCCTCCGTCCGGGTTACGACCGCGCGCTGGTCGAACTGTCGCGGGGCGGCGCCGACGCGACCGTCGTCCGTGAGTTCGATCTCGGCGAGCGCCGGTTCGTCGAAGACGGCTTCTTCGTGCCCGAGGCCAAGACCAGGATCGGCTGGATCGACCGCGACCGCGTCTACGTCGGCACCGATTTCGGCCCGGGGACGCTGACCGATTCGGGCTATCCGAGGCTGGCGAAGGAATGGCGTCGCGGCACCCCGCTCGAAGAGGCGACGGTGGTCTTCGAGGGCAAGGCGGACGACGTCTCGGTGTCCGCCCACCACGACCCGACCGAAGGCTGGGAGCGTGACTTCGTCTACCGGTCGATCGACTTCTACCGCACGGAAAGGTATGTCCGGACGGCCGCCGGGCTCGACCGCATCGAGGTCCCCGAAGACGCGCAGACGTCCTCCCATCGCGAGTGGCTGCTGATCCGGCTTCGCTCGGACTGGACCGTCGAAGGTACGACGTACCCCTCCGGCGCTCTCCTCGCCTCCGGGTTCGACGCGTTCATGGCGGGCGAGCGCACTTTCACGACCCTGTTCACGCCGGACGCGCACACGTCCCTGGAGTACTGGGTGTGGACGCACAACCACCTGCTGCTCTCGACCCTGTCCGACGTCCGGACCGAACTGCGTGTGCTCACGCCGTCCGAGGGCTGGGCCTCGCGGCCGCTCGCCGGTGCCCCGGAACTGGGCACCGCGCAGATCATCGGCACCGACCCCGACGTCAGCGACGAGTACCTGCTCGACTCCAGCGGCTACACCCAGCCGTCGACGCTGAGCTACGGGCACGTCGGGGGCGAGGTCGAGGTCCTCAAGCGCGCTCCCGCTTTCTTCGACAGCGAAGGAATGACGGTCTCGCAGTACTTCGCGACGTCCGAAGACGGCACGAAGATCCCGTACTTCGTCGTCCGCCCCTCCGGCTCCGAAGGCGGGCCGACGCTGCTGACCGGCTACGGCGGCTTCGAGGTCTCGCTGACTCCCGGCTACAGCGGCATCATCGGCCGCGGCTGGCTCTCGCGCGGTGGCACCTACGTCGTCGCGAACATCCGCGGCGGCGGCGAGTACGGGCCGGACTGGCACACCTCGGTGACGAAAGCCAAGCGGTACAAGGTCTACGAGGACTTCTCCGCTGTCGCGGCCGACCTCGTCGAGCGCGGCATCAGCGAGCCCGCGCGCCTCGGCATCCAGGGCGGCAGCAACGGCGGACTGCTGATGGGGGTCATGCTGACGCGCTATCCGCATCTGTTCGGCGCGATCGTGAGCCAGGTGCCGCTGCTGGACATGAAGCGGTATCACAAGCTCCTCGCGGGCGCGTCGTGGATGGCCGAATACGGCGACCCCGACGACCCGGCGGAATGGGACTTCATCGGGAAGTACTCGCCGTACCAGAACGTCCGCGGTGACGGCGAATACCCGCCGGTCCTGTTCGTCACCTCCACCAGGGACGACCGGGTGCATCCCGCGCACGCCCGCAAGATGGTCGCGCGGATGCTGGAGCAGGGACACGACGTGCGGTACCACGAGAATATCGAGGGCGGCCACGGCGCGGCGGCCGACAACGAGCAGCTGGCGCACAAATGGGCGCTGATGCTCGAATTCCTGTGGGAGAAGCTCGCCTGACCCACCGGGAAGGGGACTTTCCGGCGGGAAAGTCCCCTTCCCGAGGTCACTCCGCGACCTTCGCCAGCACGACCCCGCCGACGATCAGCGCCATCGCGGCGAACCGGCCGAAGCTGAGCGGATCCTTGTGGATCACGATGCCGAACACGATCGCGCCCACCGCGCCGATACCGGTGAAGACGGCGTACGCGGTACCGACCGGGAGCGAGTCCATCGCCTTCGAAAGCAGGTAGACCGCGGCGACGCCGAGCACGAAGCACAGCACGGTCGGCCAGAACCGGGTGAAGTTCTCCGTCGGCTTGATGCTCTGCGACCAGGCGACCTCGACGGCTCCCGCCAGCAGCAGGATTCCCCAGCCCATCAGACTTCCCTTCCGGCCTTTTCGGCGCCGAGGAGCGCCTGCTCCCGCGACGCGATCCGCTCGGGATCCCGCGGGCTCAGCCCCGGGTCGACCAGGGCGTTCGTCAGTTCGGAGTTCAGGAACGTGACGTCCCGGACGTCGTAGTGCCCGGCGAAGAAGTCGCGCAGGTAGCGCTCGTGGTGGTCGAACGGCTCGCGCGGCGTGCCGGGCAGGTAGGTACCGCCGCGCGCTCCCGCGACCACGAAAGCCTTGCCCGCCAAGGACATCTTCGGGAACGTGACCTGGTCGATCCACAGCTTGAGCGTCGCGGGGATCGAGAAGTTGTACATCGGCGCGCCGATCAGCACGACGTCGGCGGCGAGCAGTTCGGCCAGCAGCGGCTCGATGTCCGCCCAGGCCTCGCGCTGCTCCGGCGTCTTCACCACCGAGGCGTAGCCGGCCGGGTCGGTGATCCCGGCCTGGAGGAGGGCGTCGCAGATCTCGGTCCAGGCCTGGCCGATCGGCGGCACCGGATCGGCGGCCACGTCGCGGTAGGTGTAGCCGGCGCCCGGGTTCGCGGCACGCCAGACCTCAGCGAAACGAGCACTCAGCTCGCGGGAGAACGACGCGCTGCGGGCACTGGAGTCGAGGTGGAGAAGGTGGTTCATCGGGGCCTCCCGGACCAGGAAGTGGACACGGCGTCCACTTGCTTCGCCGGGTACAAGTGGACGCCGCGTCCGGATATTCCCTAGGCTGCGGACATGCCAGAAGATCTCCTCGCGACCGGCCAGGGACGGGAACGCTCCGACGCCGCCCGCAACCGAGCGAAGATCCTGAAGGCCGCCGAAGAGCTCTTCGCGGCGCGCCCGGCCGCGGACGTCACCATGGAGGACATCGCCAAAGCCGCCGGGGTCGGCCGGGCGACGCTGTACCGCCGCTACCCGGACCGCTCGGCGATCGCCGTCGCCCTGCTGGACGAGCACGAGCGGGAATTACAGGAGCGGCTGCTCACCGGCCCTCCCCCGCTGGGACCCGGCGCGCCGCCCGCCGAGCGGCTGGCCGCGTTCTACGCGGCGATGATCGGACTGCTCGCCCGGCACGCGCATCTCGTCCTCGGCACCGAGGTCGGGCATTCGCGGTTCACCAGCGGGCCGTACCGGCTGTGGCGCACCCACGTCCGCCATCTCGCCGAGCAGGCGGAAGCCAGGGATCCGGACGCGCTCGCCGACATCCTGCTGGCACCGCTCGCCGCGGACGTCTTTCTCCACCAAACGGGCGAACTCGGCCTGAGCGCCGAACGGATCATCGACACCCTGACCGAGCTCGCCCGGCGAACGCTCTCCTGATCAGCCGGCGAGACCGTCGACGACCAGCTTCATCACGGCCTGCCAGTGCTCACGCTGCGCGGCGCGCTCTTCCGGGCCGGCGAGCCGTTCCTGCTGGAAGACCACGACCGTCTTGCCCGGCCCGGCCGGACGGAGCCCCACCTGGACCGTGCTCTCGTGATCCCAGTCCTTCGGACGCCAGGTGAGACGGATCTTCTCCTGCTCGCGGTAGCCGCGGACCTCGCCGACGGTGCCGTCGGCCGTCTCGTACGGCGAGCCCTTCTCCGGCTCCAGCCGCACGTCACCCAGCCAGGTCGCGAGGCCCGGTCCCGAGAGGTACTCCCACACCTGTTCCAGCGGATACGCCACCGTCTTGGACACGCCGATCTCCCAGCCCGCGTCCTTCGTCTTGCCGATCATCACGCCCTCCGCTGTAACCGTCTTACCTGGTTTCTGAAACCGACTATAGTGGTTACATGACTCCGGGAACAAGACTGCTCGTCAACGCCCAGGGTGAGCGGTACCGGTTCGATCCGGGCAGCCTCAGCCTCGAACTGATGCTGACCGGCGGCCCCGGCCCGTACGAGCGTTACGAAATCGCGCATACGCCGTCCGACCTCGCCGAGTGGTTCACCGGCTCCCGGCTGGCGCTGACCGCTCCCCTGACCGACGTCCGGATCCGGCCCGCCGAACTCGCGGCGCTCAAGGAACTCCGGGGCGCCCTCTACCGCGTCGCACCCGCCCTCGCCCGCGGCGAAACGCCGTCGGAGGACGACCTCGCCCTGCTGAACGGCGGGACCGCGGAGACCCCGAGGCCGCTCGTCGACCCGAGGACACGGCAGCTCGCCTGGGCGCCGCCCGTCACCGGGAAACAACTCCTCGGCGCCGTCGCCCGCGACGCCATCGGCCTCGTGGCGGGCGAGCGGTCGGGCCGTGTCCGCGAATGTTCCGCCGACGACTGCCACCTGCTGTTCTTCGACACCTCCCGCTCGGGCAACCGCCGCTGGTGCTCGATGGAGCGCTGCGGCAACCGCGCCAAGATCCGGGCGTACCGCGCGCGGACCGAGACCGCCTGATCGCTACGATTCCCGGCGATGCAAGGTGAGGCGAAACTGGAACAGCGCGTCGTGGAGACGGCGGAAAAGCTGCTGTCCAAACGGAAATCGGTGACCGCACTCGACGTCCTGAGCGGCATCGGCTGGCTGCCGGAGAAAGTCCTCGAAAGCTGGCAGCAGGGCCGGATCCCCGACCTGTCCACCGCCTTGCCGGTGAGCGCCGAGAAACTGGACTTCGCCCTCGGCACGCTTCACCGGTGGACGCGGGAAAAGGCCCTCGAAAGCTCGGAGATCGAGCATGTCGGCGCGACCCGCGACCGGGCGGTCCTCCGGGTGACTTCGGGTGAACTGGCCGGTCTCGAACCGCTGTTCCGGACGCAGTGGCTCATGCCGGGACTGTCCGAAGCCAAGCGCGCGCAAGTCCTTGCCCGGCAACGGAAAGCGCCGGACCTCGTCGTCTCCGTGGCCTTGAAGGACTGGACGTGCGCCGACTGCGGTGACACCGGCGATCTGCTGTTCATGGAGAACGAGAAGCCGCACTGCCTCGACTGCGCCGACCTCGGTCATCTGGTCTTCCTGCCCGCCGGCGACACCGCCCTGACCCGCCGGGCGAAGAAGGCGAGCAGGCTCTCCGCCGTGGTCGTCCGCTTCAACCGGTCACGGAAACGCAGTGAGCGGCAAGGACTCCTCGTCGAGGAAGCGGCGCTGCGCGGCGCCGAGGAACAATGCCTCGCCGACGAAGACGTCCGCGAACGGCGCCGCGGCCGGGACCGCGAACGCCGCGCCCACGAGGACGTCGAGTTCACCGCCCGGTTCCACGCCGCGATCACGGAGATGTTCCCGGGCTGCCCGCCGGAGCGGGCACGCGCCATCGCCGAACACGCGGGCGTGCGCGGCAGCGGCCGGGTGGGCCGGTCGGCCGCCGGACGGGAACTGGCCGAACGAGCGGTGTTCCTCGCCGTCGTCGCGTCGATCCGGCATCTGGACACCGAGTACGACGACCTCCTCATGGCGGGCGTGGAACGGCAGGCCGCCCGCGACCGCATCCGTCCCGCCATCGACGCGGTGCTCGACCGCTGGCGTTCCTGACCGCTGTCACATTCCGGGCGCGGGCATCACAACAATCCCTGACCACGGGCCCACTCGCCGAACTCGGCGCCGGTGCAAGGTAGCCGCATGCCTGTGTCCCGAACGGAGTCGATGAGGTTCCCAGCGGCGACCTCGGTCAACTTCCCATCCTGGCAGGCCCGCGCCAGAAGCCAGATCGTTCCGTGAACGTCCGGGCCGTACCGCCTGGCCACCCGGATCGCGGCCTGGTCATCGGTTATCGCCGTACAGTCCTCCAGCTCCGCGACCGCGAAAACGCTTGCCTCTCCCCGATCCCGCTCGCCCGCGCCGATCCTTTCCGCCCACTTCACGAAACATTCGAGTTCGCGGATCGTGTCGAGCCGGTGCACCTTGATCCATTCGAGGGCCAAAGCATCCTGCAGGGCGGGATGAGCCGCCGAGCCAAGGCGCAGTTCCTCGATGACCACATAGGTAGTACGACATTCATCGGAGATCAGCAAGTCCCGAAGGACGTCCAGCCGATCGGCACGCGCGAAGTGGTTCAAGCACATCGCGTCGAGAACCAGCGGACGAGAAGCGGTCACGAGCCGCTACCGGTTTCGACCTCCGGCAGATCCTCGATCTTGACCTCGCCGTGCATGAGCTCGACAGCTCTCGCAGGCGTGACGAAGTGCTGCCGCAACGCCTCCATTACCGCGTGGGCGTAGCTGGGAGGAACCCGTACCCCCTCAAGGTCGGGCTGCGGAACCCATCCGACGGCATCCCGGAGCTCCGCCCTCGTCGGCGCGTCGGAGAACCACTGCGTCACTCGATCTCCGTCGAGCAGACCGACGTGGCCGGCCTGGCGCACGGTAAGCGACCACGAAGTGCGGAAGACCGCGGACAGCTTGATCAGCTCACCACGCAGATCGCTCTTCGGTACTTGCTCCAGCACTTCGCACGGAAGCAGGAACTCCGCCGCGAACGCGTCGATGACGCGTTCCCTGTCTTCACGAGAAGTCGATACGCCGAGATCGGTCGAGTACTCGTCCCCCAGCACCAAGTGCCCCAGCTCATGGGCGGCGGTGGTCCGCCGTCTGCCCGGATCGGCCAGCCTGCTGACCACGGAAACGCCGAAATCCCCGTCCATCAGCGACGCTCCGTCGCCGGGGAGGTCCGACACCAGGACGTACTGCCCCGCTCGCTCACATTCCGCCATCAGTGTCCGGATCGGCTCTAGCCCCAGACCATGCCTGTTCCTGAGCCACAACGCGGCCTCACGTGCCCCCTGTGAATCTGTGACGGTTCTGTCGTACACCGCCGCCTTGCCCGGCTTGAGGAGGCCGAGGGCGATGACCTGACGAAGATCATCCAGCCAAGCCATCAACTTGGCTTCCAACCGGTAGGAATCCCTGGAGAGAGGACTATCCGTGTCATCGACAAGGCTGGTCCGCCTCGACAGCACGGCCGGCTGCTCGCGAAGGAAGTGCCCCATGGGCACCTTCAGCGCGGCAGCCAGCTTCGCCAGCTCGAGTGCGTCGATCTGCCGTCCCCCGGACTCGATCTTGGCGATCTTCGTGCGCTCCAAACCGACAGCGCTCGCCAAACCGGCTTGCGACATGCCCGCGGCCAACCGGCTCTCCCGGACGCGCTCGCCCACATCAGTCCATTCCACCTGACCAGTGTGGTGCGATTTTCGCACATTCGTCAAGTCGGAGGCCTGCCACCTGCGAAACCGTCTTGAACCGATTGTCCTGACCGCTGTCACATTCCAGGCCCGGGCCTCGTCCAGGAAGCATGTTCACCGCATACCTCATCGTGGCCATCGCGACGATCGCGATCAACGCCGGGATCGCCGCCGCCGATTTCGCGCGTGTCCCGTTCGTCCTCAAGAACTCCGCCGAGGTCGACGTCCCGCAATCGTGGATCCCGCCGCTGGCCTCACTGAAGGCCGCGGGCGCGGCCGGGCTGCTGCTCGGCCTGCTCGGGGTGCCGTACATCGGGACCGCGGCGGCCGCCGGGCTCGTGCTGTTCTACCTCGGCGCCGTCATCACTCACGTGCGCGCCCGCGTCCTCTACAACATCGCCTTCCCCGGCGGATTCCTCGCGCTGGCGGTGGCGACCTTCGTGCTCGATCTCGCTCAGGCCAGGTAGGGACCGAAGTGCCCGGCTACGACGTCCGCGATCGCCTCGGCGTCTCGTGAGCCGTCGATCTCCAGCACCCGGATGCCGAGATCCTTCGCGGTACGGACGGCGTCGTCGGCGACGAGCCGGTCCCGCTCGATCCGGTTGCGCTGCGCGCGTTCGGGGTCGCTGAGCCGGTGCGCCACCGAGCCGGCCCTGGGCAGCACGCGGAGCTGGTGCTCACGGAAATCGCCGGTGGGCACCAGCACGATCATCCGCCGTGGTGAATTTAGGAGAGGCGCGACCAATTCCGGGCGCAGCCCCCAGCCTTCGGCGAGGATCGGGCGCCCGGAGGCCAGCGCGCGCAGATCGTCCAGCGCCCATTCGAACCGCAGCGGGAAACCGGCGATCGTTTCGGCGGCCATCCGTTCGGGAGTGGTGTCCACCCAGACGGTCTCCGGGTCGGGATCCGCGGCGGGCAGTCCATTACGGACGCGGTGAGCGATGCGGCGATCTTGGTGAGCGCGGGCATCGTGGAAGTCGTAGTGGTAGACGGTGATGCCGTGGCGGCGCGCCAGCAGCCGGGACACGGTGGACTTTCCCGCCCACTGGCCGCCGCAGATCCAGAGCGCCTGCCTGAGCGTGCCGAACGGGTCGAGAATGGTCACGCGATCGCCTCCAGTGTCAGGAAAGGGCCGTTCAGGACACGTATCGTCCTGAACGACCCTTTCATGACATTCGCTGTGCGCTAGCTGCAGCCGGAGGTGGCGCCGCACCCTTCACATGCGTAGCACGATCCGGCGGGCCGCATCTTGGTGCCGCATGTCATGCAGAGCGGCGCGTCGGAGGCGGTGCCGAGGTTCAGTTCGACCAGTTCCGCCGTCGAGTGCGCCACCTTGGCGGGCTCCGCGGCGGAAGAGTCCACAGTGGACCGAAGGGCGTCGAGGTCGACGTTCTCCGGTTCGGCGGCGGGCGCCGTGCCGTAGTTCGCCTCGACCTGCGCCGAACGCTCGTCGGCGGTGAAGATGCCGAGCTGCGAACGCTTTTCGTAGGGCAGGTAGTCCAGCGCCAGCCTGCGGAACAGGTAGTCCATGACGCTGGTGGCGATGCGGATGTCGGGGTCGTCGGTCATGCCGGCGGGCTCGAAGCGCAGGTTCGAGAACTTCGAAACGTAGAACTCCAGCGGGATCCCGTGCTGCAGGCCGACGGAGATCGACATCGAGAACGCGTCCATCACGCCCGAGAGGGTCGATCCCTGCTTGCCGAGCTTCACGAAGATCTCGCCGAGGCCGTCGTCCGGGTACGAACCGGCGTGCAGGTAGCCCTCGGCACCACCGACGGTGAACGACACCGTCTGGCTCGGGCGCTTCTTCGGCAGGCGCTTGCGGACCGGCCGGTACTCGACGACCTTCTCGGCCTCGGGCTCGGCCTTCTCCTTCTTTCCGGTGGACAGCGGCTGGCCGACCTTGCAGTTGTCGCGGTAGATCGCGAGTGCCTTGAGGCCGTACTTCCAGCCCTGGAAGTAGATCTCCTCGACCTCTTCGACGGTCGCCGACTCCGGCATGTTGACCGTCTTGGAGATCGCGCCGGACAGGAACGGCTGCACCGCGGCCATCATCCGGACGTGGCCCATCGGCGCGATGGACCGCTCCCCCACCGCGCAGTCGAACACCTCGTAGTGCTCCTGGCGCAGGCCGGGAGCGTCGACGACGTGGCCGTGCTGGGCGATGTACTCGACGATCGCCTCGATCTGCTCGCCCTGGTAGCCGAGCGCGGCCAGGGCGCGCGGGACGGTCTGGTTGACGATCTGCATCGAGCCGCCGCCGACCAGCTTCTTGAACTTGACCAGAGAGAAGTCCGGCTCGATACCGGTCGTGTCGCAGTCCATCATGAAGCCGATGGTGCCGGTGGGAGCGAGCACCGACGCCTGCGCGTTCCGCCAGCCGCTGGTTTCGCCCAGTTCGATGCCGCGCTTCCATTCCTGGGTGGCGAGCGCGCGGACCGCGGCGTCGTTGGAGTGGTAGGTCCGCACCAGTTCGTTGGCGGCGGCGTGCTTGCGCATGACCCGCTGGTGCGCCTCGGCGTTGCGCGCGTAGCCCTCGTACGGCCCGACGACCGCGGCGAGTTCGGCGGAACGCCGGTACGAGACGCCGGTCATCAGCGAGGTGATCGCGGCGGCGAGCGCGCGGCCGCCGTCGGAGTCGTACGCGTGCCCGAGCGCCATCAGCAGGGCGCCGAGGTTCGCGTAGCCGATGCCCAGCTGGCGGAACTTACGGGTGGTGTCGCCGATCGCCTCGGTCGGGAAGTCGGCGAAGCAGATCGAGATGTCCATCGCGGTGATGACCAGCTCGACGGCCTTCGCGAACAGCGGCGCGTCGAAACCGCCGTCCTCGGTGGCGAACTTGAGCAGGTTCAGCGAGGCGAGGTTGCAGCTGGAGTTGTCCAGGTGCATGTACTCCGAGCACGGGTTGGACGCGGTGATCCGGCCCGATTCGGGGCAGGTGTGCCAATCGTTGATCGTGTCGTCGTACTGCAGGCCGGGGTCGGCGCATTCCCAGGCGGCTTGCGCGATCGTGCGGAACAGCTTCTTGGCGTCCACCCGGTCGATGACCTCGCCTGTCGTCCGGGACCGCAGGCCGAAATCGCCCTCGGTCTCGACGGCCTGCATGAACTCGTCGGAGACGCGGACCGAGTTGTTCGCGTTCTGGTACTGGACGGAGGCGATGTCCGAGCCGGAGAGGTCCATGTCGAACCCGGCGTCGCGGAGGACCTTGATCTTCTCCTCTTCGCGGGCCTTGGTCTGCACGAACTCCTCGACGTCCGGGTGGTCGACGTCGAGCACGACCATCTTCGCCGCGCGCCGCGTGGCGCCACCGGACTTGATGGTCCCTGCGGAGGCGTCGGCACCACGCATGAACGAGACCGGACCGGACGCGGTGCCGCCGGAGGACAGCAACTCACGCGAGGAACGGATCCTGGAGAGGTTCAGGCCGGCGCCGGAGCCGCCCTTGAAGATCAGGCCCTCTTCGCGGTACCAGTTGAGGATCGACTCCATGGTGTCGTCGACCGAAAGGATGAAGCACGCCGAGACCTGCTGCTTCGACGACGTGCCGACGTTGAACCACACCGGCGAGTTGAAGCTGAACACCTGGTGCAGCAGCATCCAGGTCAGCTCGTGTTCGAAGACCTCGGCGTCGGCGGGGCTCGCGAAGTAGCCGTGTTCGCGGCCGGCGTTCACGTAGGAGTGGACGACACGGTCGATCAGCTGCTTGAGGCTCTGCTCGCGCTGCGGTGTCCCGACGGCGCCGCGGAAGTACTTGCTGGTGACGATGTTCGTCGCGTTGACCGACCAGAAGCCGGGGAACTCGACACCGCGCTGCTCGAAGTTGACCGTCCCATCGCGCCAGTTCGTCATCACGACGTCCCGGTTCTCCCAGGTGACCTGGTCGTACGGGTGGACGCCCTCGGTGGTGAAGACACGCCGCACGGTCAGCCCGCCGGCCTGCTTCTTCTTCCCGCTCGTCCGCGTTGTGGCCGGGTTGCCTGTTCCCACGGTCTCGGTCATGGGTCTTTCCCTCACTCCCACGCGGGAGGCGGCATCAGCCGTCTTTCGCGTCTTGATCGCTCTCGTCCGGTGTGGCAGCCATGGCCTCACGAAGGTCCGAGATCTCCTTCTCGAAGTCCTCGACCGAGGAGAAGGAGCGGTAGACACTGGCGAACCGGAGATAGGCGACGCCGTCGAGTTCGCGCAGGGGGCCCAGGATCGCCAGGCCGACCTCGTGACTCGGGATCTCCGCCAGCCCCGCCGACCGGATCGACTCCTCGACCCGCTGCGCGAGCTGCTGCAGCGCGTCGTCGTCGACCGGCCTGCCCTGACAGGCGCGGCGCACCCCCCGGACCACCTTGTCCCGGCTGAACTGCTCGGTGACCCCGGATCGTTTGACGACGGCGAGCACCATCGTCTCCGAAGTGGTGAAGCGCCGGCCGCAAGCGGCGCACGAGCGCCTCCGCCGGATCGCCTGACCCTCATCCACCTCTCGGGAGTCGACGACCCGAGAGTCCGCATGCCGGCAGAACGGGCACCTCATCCGCCGATCACCTTCCCCTCCGCGCCGGCCGGTCCCGAATGGACGCCCGTTCCCGCCGCCACGCAACGGCGAAAGATCGACATGTGGATCGATCTGTGGACATCCGGTGGGTGAACACCGGCCAGCTGTGGACAACTGGTACCGAGTCTACCCCAAGCTATGGACCAACTACAGCCATGTAACTACTACATATAGCGGTGGAGACTAGGGTGAGGTCCGGGCGCGCGCAAGCGCGACGGCCGGGTCCGTCAGACACGAATGAGGAGCTCACCCACGAGGGGTGAGAACGGCACGAGGATCACCTCCCGCCTTCCGCCACCTCGGCCGCGACCGGCACCGTGAGCGGCAATCCGGGGACGAGAACGGCGTCTTCCAGGGAGTTGAGCTCCTTGATCTTGGCGACGACCGCGCCGGTGTCACTTCCTGGCGCGAAACGCGCCGCCAGCTCCGTCAGGGTGTCCCCCGCGGAAACGGACACCGTCGTGGTCCGTTCGGGCACCGCGGCGCCGGGAACCCCGGCCAAGAACAGACCCAATCCGGTGACGACTCCGGCGACGAGCAGGGCCATCGTGGCGAGCGACGGCCACCTGAGCGGGAGCCGTCGCGGCGCCGGGCACGCCGGGGAGGCGGTGGCGACACCGGGACGGCGGCCCGCCACGACCCGCGCCCTGGTCGGCGGGCGCAAGGGCTCGGCACGCCCGCCCCGCATCACCCGCACGGACCGGGTCACCCCTGCCGGAACGGACCTGGGGGAACTGGGCCGCACCAGTCCTCGATCGGCCAGAATCGACATCGGAACCTCCTCGCAACTCCTGCTGCGCTCGCGCCGGGCCGGGACCCGGCGATCAAGATCGAACAGGCGTTCTATCGAACGCCCGTGCGAATGTGTACCACCTCCCACCGACAAAAATCGAGCGACACGGCGTGTCCATCGAACAGATGTTTGAAATCGTCGTCCCGGCGGGCTAACGTCGTTGACCAGGGCGTCTGCTGCGCGGACGCCGCCGGTGCCGTGGGCGTGAAGATCGTCCGCCACCGGCGAAGACACGCGAAGTCGGTCCGGGCGACCGGACGTACTGGGAGGCGACGCAGAGATGAAGGAGCGATACGGTGGCTAAGGAGAGCAAGGCGGGGAACGCGCCTAGGCGCTCGGGCAAGGTGCGCGCCTTGCCCGAGGTCTACGAGGTGGACGAGACCCTGACCGTGCGGCAGCAGCAGGTGCTCGACGTGATCAAACTGTGGGTGAGCCGGTTCGGCTACCCGCCGAGTGTGCGTGAGATCGGCGAGGCGGTCGGGCTGACCTCCACTTCGTCGGTGTCGCACCAGTTGCAGGCCCTGCAGCGCAAGGGTTATCTGCGACGCGACCCCAACCGCCCGCGTGCGGTGGGAGTGCTCGCCACGACGGACGACAACCCGATGGGCATCGACGTCGAGCAGCCCCAGTCCGCCGCGAAGGCCGCGTACGTGCCGCTCGTCGGCCGGATCGCCGCCGGTGGGCCGGTGCTGGCGGAGCAGGCGATCGAAGACGTCTTCCCGCTGCCGCGGGAGATCGTCGGCGAGGGTGAGCTCTTCCTGCTGAGCGTCACCGGTGACTCGATGGTCGACGCCGCCATCACCGATGGCGACTGGGTCGTCGTGCGCCAGCAGCCCACGGCTGATCCGGGCGAGATCGTGGCGGCGATGATCGACGGCGAGGCGACGGTCAAGACGTTCAAGCGCAAGGACGGCCACATCTGGCTGATGCCGCACAACGAGGCGTACGACCCCATCCCGGGTGACGACGCCACGATCCTCGGCAAGGTCGTCGCCGTTCTTCGCAGGCTGTAGTCCAGAGCCGGAGCACGCCGGGATCCCGGGTCATCCGACCCGGGTCAGACTCGGCAGCTTCGGCAGCCCCACTCGGTCAGGCGCGCCGCTTGCGCAGCCTGCCGACCAGCAGAAGGCCGCCGATCACGACGACCGCGGCGATCCCGGCCTGCACGTACGGGAAGCCGGACCCCTGGCCAGAGCCACCGGCCGCGGAGGTCCCGCCCGACGTGCTGCCCTCGGATTTCGCCGCGTCCACGGCGAGCGCGGCCGCGCCCTTCACCGCACGGATCTGCTCCCCGACGCCCTCCCCGCCGGACAGCAGCGTCCCGTCCGGATCGAAGGCGATCGCCTCGCCCTGCTTCTCGTTCGGCAAGGGCACGCGCACGGGTTCGCGCTGCAGCGCGCTCTTCAGGTCTCCGTCGGTGACGGCGTAGAGGTAGGCGTCGGTGTAGGTACGCAACGCGACCACCGAGCCGTCGGCCATCGAAGCCGCGCCGGTCACCGTCATCGATCCGATCGACCCGACGGGTCCGCCCGGCGTCGAGGTCTCCTTGATCTGCAACGACCCCACGCTCTCCAGCGGGGTCGGGCCGGGGCTGGCGAGCGGTCCCGTCGGCCGGTACACCTTCGCGTCGCCGAAGACGTCCTTGGTGATCAGGTACGGCGTGCCGGAGCGGTCCATGATCAGCGCTTCGACGTCGTGCTGCCCGTCGGGATAGGTGAGCCGGTGCAGCGTGGCCTTGCCCTGGGGGGTCAGCGAGATCAGCGCGACCGTGTCCCGCTTCTTGCGGTTGTCGCCGGTGTCGGAAAGCCAGAAGGTGCCGTCGGCGGTGCGGGCCAGGTCTTCGGGATCGTAAGGGTCCGTCGCGGCCGAGATGACCTTCTGGACCTTGCAGTCGCGACCGAGGACGAAGATCTGCGTCTTGGTGCCGCCGTCGTTGAGGGCGTACAGGTGATCACCGTCGGAGACCAGTCCGGACAGTTCACCGAGCCGGGATTCGCTGTTCTTGCACACCGGCTGCGGCGCCGGGACCTCCTGCGCCATGGCGGGAGCAGTCCCGCCGATGAACGCCGCCAGCACGGCCGCGGCCGCGACAATCCCCCGCACATCCACCTCCGAACCGTGGAACCCCTGAAGCCCCACACTACGGAGACGTCCGGGACGGCGCGCAGTTCGGTGCGGACGCCGAGATGGGGCGGAATGTCGTGAAGGCCACTTTCAGCGCCGAGCAGGCACTAGGTAAGTGAAGGCCCCCTTCACTGCGTCCAACGCAATGAAGGGGGCCTTCACTTACTTGCTTACAGAGCCGAGTTCGTCTGGAAGTCGCTCAGCGCCGCGGCCAGTTCGGGCCTGCCGCGGACGACCAGGCGCGTACCGGTCTCGACGTGCTCTTCCTCCAGCACCTCGCCATCGGCGTGGGCACGGGAGACGAGTTCGCCTCGCGAGTACGGGATCAGCACCTCGACCACGACCTCCGGCCTCGGCAGCCGCTCCGCGATCACCTCGGCCAGCTCCGTGATCCCGGTGCCGGTCCGCGCCGACACCTGCACCGAACCGGCCAGCTGGTGCCGCAACCGGGCCAGTGACACCTCGTCGGCGGCGTCGGCCTTGTTGATCACCAGCAGCTCCGGCGGGAGCGGCTCGGAACGGCGCTTCGTGATCTCGGCGAGCACTTCGCGCACCGCGTTGACCTGCTCTTCCGGCGTCGGGTCGGAACCGTCGACGACGTGCACGAGCAGGTCGGCGCTCGCCGCCTCCTCCAGCGTCGAGCGGAACGCGTCCACCAGCTGGTGGGGCAGGTGCCGGACGAAACCGACGGTGTCGGTCAGCGTGTAGGTGCGGCCGTCCGGGGTCTGCGCCCGCCGGGTCGTCGGGTCCAGCGTGGCGAACAGCGCGTCCTCCACCAGCACCCCGGCGCCGGTCAGCGCGTTGAGCAGGCTCGACTTGCCGGCGTTCGTGTAGCCGACGATCGCGACGCTCGGCACCTCGTTGGCCACCCGGCGACCGCGTTTGGTCTCGCGGATGGTGTCCATCGCGGCGATCTCGCGGCGCAGTTTCGACACGCGCTTGTTGATCCGCCGCCGGTCGGTTTCGAGCTTCGTCTCACCCGGACCGCGCAGACCCACACCACCGTTGGCGCCACCCGCGCGGCCACCGGCCTGCCGGGACAGTGCCGCACCCCACCCGCGGAGGCGCGGGATCAGGTACTGCAGCTGGGCCAGCTCGACCTGCGCCTTGCCCTCCTTGGAGCGGGCGTGCTGCGCGAAGATGTCGAGGATCAGGGCGGTGCGGTCGATGACCTTCACCTTGACCTTCTCCTCCAGCTGGCGCAGCTGGCCGGGCGAAAGCTCCCCGTCGCAGATCACCGTGTCGGCACCGGTGGCCGCCACGATCTGGCGAAGTTCCTTGACCTTGCCCGAGCCGATGTAGGTGGCGGGATCCGGGCGGATCCGCCGCTGCACCAGGCCTTCCAGCACCTCGGAGCCGGCCGTTTCGGCCAGCCGGGCGAGTTCGGCGAGCGAGGCTTCGGACTGGAGGGCGCTGCCCTCGGTCCACACACCGACCAGAACGACGCGCTCCAGGCGCAGCTGCCGGTATTCGACCTCGGTGACATCCGCGAGTTCGGTGGACAGGCCCGCTACCCGGCGGAGCGAGGCGCGGTCCTCGAGCTCCAGTTCGCCGGTCGATGGGTCCATGTCGTTCAGATCGTTGTGTGTCAGTTCCGTCATCGTGCCTCCATGGTCCCACGTTTCGGCGGCGGGACCGAATTCATTACCTGCTGGGATACTTCGACAGGTAGATGGCCGTGCGTTTCGCGTCCGGGTCGGCCGGCCGGGAGATGAAGTCGTCGACGAGCTCCATCAGCCGTGTTTCGAACTCGGTGATCTGCTCGTCCGGTACCTGGACGACCAGGCGCGTCTGCTGCACCTCGTCGAATCCCACGTCGGCGATCTCGGCCAGGTAGGCCTCGAAGATCGCCTGATCGATCCCCCTGTCGCGGGAATCAAGATGCCAGGACAACCCGGTCGAGCGATACGGAATTTCTTTCGCGCCGCGCGTGCCGCGTCTCGGCGGGAGCGCTTCGAGGAACCCGGTGTCGACGAGCTTGCGCACGTGGTGCAGCGTCGTCGCGGGGTCCCGATCGAGCCGTTCGGCGAGTTCCTTGTTGGTCAGCGCCTCCGAGTACGTCAACCGGATGATGCGCAGCCTTATTCCGGAGGCCATGGCGGCGATCTCGGCCTCGGTGGCGGCACGGCGTGGAGTGGGCACGGGGACAGCCTAGAGCCGAAAGTGATTGACAGTTTCCAATCACTCACGCCAAGGTGGCGTCGTGCGCAGAGATTCCCTCTTCTTCCATGCGGACTTCCGGCGGCTCTGGGCGGGCGACACGGCCAGCCAGCTGGGCGCTTTCGCCGGGCACACCGTGATTCCCCTGCTCGCGGCCACCGTGCTGGCCGCGACGCCGTTCGAGATGGGGCTGCTGACCGCCGCCGAGACGATCGCGTTCTTGATCATCGGGCTGCCGGCCGGGGTGTGGGTGGACCGCATGCGGCGGCGGGCGCTGATGCTGCGGGCCGACTTCGTCCGTGCCGCGCTGCTGCTCACCATTCCACTCGCGTGGTGGGCAGGCGTGCTTTCGCTGACGCAGCTGATCGTGGTCGCCACGCTCGTCGGGGTCGCGACGGTGTTCTTCGACGTCGCCTACCAGTCCTATCTGCCGTCGCTGGTCGGCCGGGAACACCTGCTCGAAGGCAACGCGAAACTCCAGGCCAGCCAGTCGGTCGCGTTCCTGACCGGGCCGGGGGTCGGCGGCGGGCTCGTGCAGCTGGCGGGCGCGGCCAACGCCGTGCTGATGACCGGGGTGGGCTTCCTGACCTCCGCGCTGTGCCTGCTGCGGATCCGCACCGTCGAAGAAGTTCCCGAGCAGCATGAAGACGCGAAGCTGCTCCCCCAGATCGTCGAGGGACTGCGGTTCGTCTTCACCGACGCGGCTCTCCGCTCGATCGTCGCCTGCACCGCGACCGCGAACCTGTTCAACGGTGCCTTCACCGCGGTCGAAATCCTGTTCCTGAACCGGGAACTCGGCCTGTCACCGGCGGTCGTCGGCGTCGTGCTGGCGACCGGTGGCGTGGGCGGGATCATCGGGGCGATCCTGGCCGGGCGCATCACCCGGCGGATCGGGCAGGCCCGCTCGATCTGGTTCGTCCCCTTGCTGACCTGGCCGTTCCAGCTGCTGCTCCCGCTCGCCGCGCCGGGCTGGCGGATCGTGCTGTTCCCCGCGGCGCTGGCGATCGCGGGGTTCGGGATCATCGTCTACAACGTCGCGCAGGTGTCCTACCGGCAGGCCGTCTGCCCGGACCGGCTGCTCGGCCGCATGAACGCCAGCGTGCGCTTCGTGGTGTGGGGCATGCTCCCGCTGGGCGGACTGGTCGGCGGTGTGCTGGGTGAGGCGATCGGGATCCGGGGGACGCTGTGGTTCGTCGCGGTCGGCGAGGCGGCCGCGGTGCTGTGGGTGGTCTTCTCGCCGATCCGGAAGCTTCGTGACCTGCCGCGCGAACCGATCGCGGTGGGCTAGACGAGCCCTGCCCACCAGGTTTCGTCGAGTTCCCCGCGAGCGACGATCTCCGCCGGTCCGGTCAGCGTGGACCCGCCGCGGCGGACCTCGACCACCACGCGGCCGCCGGGGATGTCGACGGTCGCCTCACCGGTGTCGGTTCCGGCGAGGTGCAGCGCGGCGGCGACCGCGGCGACCGTGCCGGTGCCGCAGGACCGCGTCTCGCCGACACCGCGTTCGTGGACGCGCATCTTGAGCGCGTCGTCGCCCAGCAGATTGATGAACTCGAGGTTCACGCCTTCCGGGAACACGTCGGAGTCGAAGTCGGGCTGGTCGCGCAGGTCCAGCACGTCGACGTCGTCCTCGACGACCGACACCAGGTGGGGATTGCCGACGTTCACCGCGACGCCGGAGAACGGCTGCCCCGCGACCATCGTGACCGAAGTACCGGTGATCGTCGCCGGCCCCATCTGCACGGTCACCGATCCGTCCGCGTGCATCCGCACCGGCCGGTCGCCGGCGCGGGTGCCGATGACGAAGCCGCGCTCGGACACGAGACCGGAATCGACCAGGTGGCGGACGAAGACCCGGACACCGTTGCCGCACATCTCCGCGATGGACCCGTCGGCGTTGCGGTAGTCCATGAACCATTCGCCGCCGGATTCGACACCCAGTGCGGCCGACCGCACGATCCGGAGCACGCCGTCGGCGCCGAGACCACGCTGGCGGTCGCACAGCGCCGCCACCCGCGCTTCGGTCAGCTCGAGGCGGCCGTCGGGGTCGGGAAGCAGCACGAAATCGTTCTGTGTGCCGTGTCCCTTAAGGAATTCGATGCCGCCCATGGGCCCAAGATTACTGGGCCGTCGCTTCGAGGACGCGCTCGGCCAGCCGCTCCGAACCGCCGTCGAACCACTGGATCCGCTTGTCCCGCCGGAACCAGGAACGTTGCCTCCGCACGAACCTCCGGGTGGCCTGCGCGGTGGCCTCGGACGCGGCCTGGAAGTCGCCGTCGCCGTCGATGGCGGCGATCACCTGCTGGTAGCCCAGCGCCCTCGATGCGGTGAGCCCGTCGCGGAGCCCTTGGCCCAGCAACGTCCGGACCTCGTCGACGAGTCCTGCTTCGAACATGAGCTCCACGCGGCGATCGACGCGGGCGTCGAGCTCGGCAGGCTCGCGGTCGATGCCGATCAGGACCGTGTCGTAGCGCGCGGGCCCCGGTTTCGGCAGGTTCGCCGAGAACGGTTCGCCGGTGATCTGGATGACCTCCAGCGCGCGCACGATCCGGCGGCTGTTGGTCGGCAGGATGGCCGTGGCGGCCACGGGGTCGAGTTCCGTGAGCCGGGCGTGCATCGCGGCGACGCCGATTTCGTCGGCCTCGGCGGTCAACCGGGCGCGCACCTCCGGATCGGTGCCCGGGAACTTGAGGTCGTCGAGCACGGCTTGGACGTAGAGGCCCGACCCGCCGGTGAGGATCGGCACGCGTCCGGCGTCGAGGAGTTCTTCGATGCGCTGACGTGCGTCGCGCTGATACGCGGCGACGGACGCCGTCTCGGTGACGTCGAGGACGTCCAGCAGGTGATGCGGCACGCCCCGCCGTTCTTCGGGGGTCGCCTTGGCCGTCCCGATGTCCATCCCGCGGTACAGCTGCAACGCGTCCGCGTTGACCACCTCGCCCCCGAGGGTGAGGGCCAGTTCGACCGCCAGCGCGGTCTTCCCGGTCGCCGTGGGCCCGACGACCGCGACCGGCCGGATCACGCGTGCTCCCAGACCGCGACGTGGTAGCCGACGCCGAACGGCGCGGCGGAGTAGAGGACCTCGGCGGTCCAGTCCCCGTCCGCCGCGAGCCCGGCGAGAACCTGCCAGGGCGCGCGGCCGCCCGCCCCGAGTTCGGCCGCCAGGGCCGGGTCGAGCGCGGACAGCGCGCCCGTGTCGGCCTTGGCCAGCGCGTCACGGATCCCGGCGTCGAAATCCCCCGCGCGCTCGTCCTCGCCGCCGGGGGAACGCGGGCCGTGCCGGCTCGAACCGTCGCCGAGGACGAGCACCGCGGCGTGCTCCCCCAGCCTGCGGGCGAACTGTTCGCACTGGTCGGAGGGGGCGGCGGGGTCGACGAGGTGGACTCGGACGGACGACGCGCCGCAATGCTCACGAAGCCAGCCGGCGACGAGCGCGGGCAACGGCAGCTCGGTCTCGGGTGCCATCACCCGGCTGAGTGAGACTCCGAGGTCGACGCCGAAACCGCGGAAAGACCCGCTAGCGTGCTCCGGCACCTCGGGCGCCCCCGCGGCCGCGCCGACGACGACCCAATCCGGCGAAACGGCCGTCAGGCGCCTCGCGGCGGTGAGGCAGGCTTCGCGCAGCTCGGCGCACTCGTCCGCGGCTCCGGCGGCGAGTTCGGGGATGAGCAGCGGGGGTTGCGGGAGCAGGGCGACACGGCGGATCACGGCCGCCGACGTTACCTTCCCCGCCAACGAGGACCCGCAACCGACCGACACCGGGGGTCCACCGGAAGTAGGATCACTGCCCTCTGGTGGTTCATCCGGTTCCACGGTGGACGCTGAGCTGCTTGAATGCCGCAAGGGGTTGAAGCCCCGAAGCAAGACGGCAACGCATTACCCGGCCCCGCCGCTAGGCGGGGCGCCCGCGCCAGCGGGCGTACAGGCGATAAGGAGCCTGCGATGGCCCAGGAGAACACGTCCACCGGTACCCCGGCACCGCACCCGGTACCGCACGCGCTCGGTGGCGGGCACCCCGCACCCCCCGTGCCGCCCGCCGAGCCCAGCCCGTCCGCTTGGGGCAGGGTCGACGAAGAAGGAACGGTCTACGTCACCACACCCGACGGCGAGCGCGCGGTCGGTGTCTGGCAGGCCGGGAGCCCGGACGAGGGCCTGCTCCATTACGCGCGCCGCTTCGACGACCTGCGCACCGAGGTCGAGCTGCTGGAGACGCGGCTGGAGTCCGGCGCGGGCGATCCGAAGCACGCACTGGCGACGGCCACGCAGCTGCGTGACGGCCTGGCCGAAGCCGCCGTCGTCGGCGACATCGCCGCGCTGAGCGGCCGCATCGAGCAGGTCATCTCCCACGCCGAGAAGGCGCTGGCCGCGGCCAAGCAGGAGCGCGAGGAGGCCCGCGCGGCCGCCGTCGTCCGCAAGCAGGCCCTCGCCGACGAGGCCGAGAAGCTCGCCGCCGAATCGACCCAGTGGAAGGCCGCCGGCGACCGGCTGCGCGCCATCCTGGACGAGTGGAAGACCGTCAAGGGGGTCGACCGCAAGACCGACGACGAGCTGTGGAAGCGGTTCTCCAAGGCCCGTGAGGCGTTCAACCGGCGGCGCGGCTCGCACTTCGCCGAGCTCGACAAGCAGCGCGCGGGCGCCAAGCAACGCAAGGAAGAGCTGATCGCCGAGGCCGAAGCGCTCTCGGAGTCCGAGGACTGGGGCGAGACGGCGGGTCGCTACAAGGACCTGATGACCGAGTGGAAGGCCGCCGGCCGCGCCCCCAAGGACAGCGACGAGGCGCTGTGGCAGCGGTTCCGCGCGGCGCAGGACAAGTTCTTCGCCCGGCGGTCCGCGGTGTTCTCCGAGCGGGACGCCGAATTCGCGACCAACGCGCAGCAGAAGGAAGAGCTGCTCGTCGAAGCCGAGAAGATCGACCCCGCCGCGAACCTCGAGGCGGCGAAGCAGCACATGCGGCGCATCCAGGACCAGTGGGATGAGATCGGCAAGGTCCCGCGCGAGCGCATCCGCGAACTGGACGGGCGGCTGAAGGCCGTGCAGGACGCGATCAAGGCGGCCGAGGACAGCAAGTGGCGCCGGACCGACCCGGAGGCGCAGGCCAGGGCGGCGCAGTTCCGCGAGCGGGTCGAGCAGTTCGAGTCGCAGGCGGCGAAGGCCCGTGCGGCGGGCGACGAGCGGCGCGCGAAGAAGGCGGACGAGCAGGCCGCGCAGTGGCGTGAGTGGCTCGAGGCGGCGGAAGCGGCCATCGCGGACCGGTAGGTCTCAAAGCGCGTGAAGGCCCCCTTCCCTCGGCTGAGCCGAGGGAAGGGGGCCNTGGTCGCGCCCTTCCAACGGGGCACGTACCCGGTGACCGTCACCGCGACGGACTCGGCGGGTAAGACCGCCACGGCGACCTACACCCTCACCGTCCAGTAAGCAAAGCGCGTGAAGGCCCCCTTCCCTCGGCTGAGCCGAGGGAAGGGGGCCTTCACGCGCTTGGCGAGAGGGTTCAGGTGATCGCGGGCGGTCGGCTTCGCACCTGCTACGGAGGTCGCGAAGGCCACTTTCGAGACGTCTGATGTCCCGAAAGTGGCTTTCGCGACCCGGGTGCCGGACTGGTCGGCGGCGTGTTGCGAACGCCACTTTCGCAACGTTGAAGGTTGCGAAAGTGGCTTTCGCAACACTGGCGCGCGGGTCACTCCACTGTGGAGGGACGCGTCGCACGTTCGCGCGTATTCGAGCGCTCTCCGCGCTCAACCGTGGTCGACTTCGATCATGAACCAGACACTGATTCCCCCAGTACGCCGGGCGTTCGCCGCCCTGGCGATCAGTTGTGCTCTGGTGGCCGGGCTCGCCCCGGCCGCGGCGGCGACCGGTTCCCCGGCACCGCTCCCGGCCTCCTCCGAAGCCGGAAAGAAGAAGGTCAAGCTCGACGCCTCGCTCAGCAAGAAGCAGGTCAAGGTCAACGAGAAGGTCACCCTCAAGGGGACCCTGCAGGCACAGGAAGGCACCGACGGCACGGACAGCCTCGAAGCGATCATCGTGCAGCAGCTTCAGGGCAGTGTCTGGGTGAACATCGCCGACACGACCTGCCGGCCCAACTCGACGTTCTCCCTGAAGCTGAGCTTCTCTTTCAGCGCGGTGGTCACGCTGAGGGCTTATCACCCGGAAACGACGCTCTACGCGAGCGCGTACACGTCCAGCAACCTCACCTTGCGGGTCGGCTAGCTTCGCGAGAACGCGGCCCGCATCCAGTAGATGGCCAGCGCGACGGTGGCGATCCAGGCGACGATCAGCCCGAAGCCCGGACCGCCACCGACCGCGCCGGTCGCGTTCGAGGACTGCTGGGACCAGATCGCGAGCATCCCGTCGACGGAGGCGAACCAGCCGCCCGCGGCGCAGACCCAGGCCAGCCACCAGCGCCGGGTCACCAGCGTGACGGCGGAGACGAACACCCCGACCCCGGTGGAGGTCGCGGCGAACAACTGCGGGATCCCGCCGCCCCTGCCGAGCAGCACCTCCCAGCCGGCGTGCTCGCCGACCCAGGGCAGCAGCTGGGCGACCAGCAGCACGAACACCAGCACGGCGATGGTGAACCCGCGCCTGCCCAGTTCGATCGTCTTGGCCGCGCGTTCGCCGACCTCGTCGATCTCGGCGGCGAGTTCGTCGATCTTCGGTTCGGTCACAGTGCACACCCGCTCACCGGTTCCGGCGTGACGGCCGGGGCACCGAAGCCCGGCAGGCCCAGCGTCACGCCGTTGGTCTTCGGCCGCAGCCCGGCCTCGGAGTTGTCGCCCGCCTTGGTGCGGCGATGCGACAGCAGGTCGCCGTCGGCGACGAGATGGTGCGGAGCGCCGTAGGTCACCACGGTCTCGACGACGTCGCCGGGCCGCACCGAACGGTCCACGAGCGGTCCGGTCGGCGTGAAGTGGACGAGCCTGCCGTCCCGGGCGCGGCCGCTCATGCGCTGGGTCTCGGTGTCCTTACGGCCTTCGCCGGAGGCCACCAGCAGCTCGACGCGCCGTCCGACGATCTTCTTGTTCTCGTCCCAGGAGATGTCGTTCTGCAGCTTCACGAGCCGTTCGTAGCGCTCCTGCACGACCTCCTTCGGCAGCTGCCCGTCCATCTCGGCGGCGGGCGTGCCCGGCCGGATCGAGTACTGGAAGGTGAACGCGCTGGAGAACCGCGCCTGCGCGACGACGTCGAGCGTCGCCTGGAAGTCTTCCTCGGTCTCGCCGGGGAAACCGACGATGATGTCGGTGGTGATCGCGGCGTCGGGCATCGACTCGCGCACGCGGTCGAGGATCTTGAGGTACCGCGCGGAACGGTAGGACCGCTTCATCTCGCGCAGCACCCGGTCCGAACCGGACTGCAGCGGCATGTGCAGCTGGTGGCACACGTTCGGCGTCTCGGCCATGGCGTCGATGACGTCCTCGGTGAACGCCGCCGGATGCGGCGAGGTGAACCGGACGCGTTCCAGCCCGTCCACCGAACCGCAGGCGCGCAGCAGCTTCCCGAACGCGAGCCGGTCGCCGAATTCGACGCCGTAGGAGTTCACGTTCTGGCCCAGGAGGGTCACTTCCAGCACGCCTTCGGCGACGAGCGCCTCGACCTCGGCGAGGATCTCGCCGGGGCGGCGGTCGCGTTCCTTGCCGCGCAGCGCCGGGACGATGCAGAAGGTGCAGGTGTTGTTGCAGCCGACCGAAATCGACACCCAGCCCGCGTACGCCGAATCGCGCTTCGCCGGGAGCGTCGAAGGGAAGGTCTCGAGCGATTCGAGGATCTCGACCTCGGCCTCGGCGTTGTGCCGCGCGCGCTCCAGCAGCGTCGGCAGCGAACCGATGTTGTGCGTGCCGAAGACGACGTCGACCCAGGGCGCGCGCTTGACGATCTCGCCGCGGTCCTTCTGGGCGAGGCAGCCGCCGACGGCGATCTGCATGTCCGGCTTCGCCGTCTTCTGCGGGCGCAGATGGCCGAGGGTGCCGTACAGCTTGTTGTCCGCGTTCTCCCGCACCGCGCAGGTGTTGAACACGATCAGGTCGGGTGTGGCCTCGCCGTCACCCGGAACGTAGCCGGCGTCCTCGAGCTGCCCGGCAAGACGTTCGGAGTCATGCACGTTCATCTGGCAGCCGAAGGTGCGGATCTGGTAAGTGCGCGCGCTCATCTCGCCTTCGAGGGTACGCGGGCGGGGTTACATGGCACGATCGACCCTCATGAGGAGACCAGGGGTGCTCGCGGTGGTGCTCGCCGTGGTCTGCGCCCTGGTCACCGGGTGCGGGCCCGATCTCTCCGGGACGAAGGTGCGGATCGCGGCGGGGCTCAACGGCGGCGTCTACGACAAACTGGCCGAGGCGCTGGCCGACGCGTGGGCCGCGCAGCTGGACACCGAGCGGCCGGTGATCCAGGAGACCCAGGGCTCGCCCGACAACGTCGGACGGGTGCGGGCGGGGAAGGCCGACGTCGCGTTCGTGGCGGCCGACGTGGCCGCCGACGACACCGCCGGGCTGGCCGCGCTGGCCCGGGTGCACGACGACTATCTGCACGTCATCGTCCGCGCCGACTCGTCGATCAGGTCGTTCGCGCAGCTGCGCGGGCACAAGGTCGCGATCGGTTCGCCGGATTCGGGTGTCGAGTTCCTGTCGAAGCAGCTGCTGAAGGCGTCGGGGCTGACCGGCGCGATCGACCGGCGCAATCTCGGCCTCCCCGAGGCGCTGCCCGCGCTGGAGAACCGGCAGATCGACGCCGTCATCTGGTCGGGTGGCCTGCCGACGCCGTCGATCACCGAGAAGGTGCACACGGTCGGCCTGCGGCTGCTCGACATCACCGATCTCGCCGACGCGCTGCGCGCCACCAGCCCGGTGTACCGGACGGCGACGATCCCGGTGACGGCCTACAACCTGCCGTCGCCGGTGACCACGCTCGTGCTGCCGAACTTCCTGGTGGTGCCGGCGTCGATGCGCGACGACGTCGCCGAGGCGCTCGTGCGCGGGCTGTTCGACGCGCGGGACCAGCTGGTCAAGGCGGCGGGCGCGGCGTTGTCGATCGACATCCACCCCGCGATCGAGACCTCTCCCCTGCCGCTGCATCCAGGCGCGTTGCGCTACTTCAGATCACTCAAGGATTAGCGGCAGGGTCACGGTCACCTGGAGGCCGCCGCCTTCGGGTGAACCGAGCCGCAGCGAACCGTCCGATCGGGCCAGGATCTCGGTGACGATCGCCAGGCCGAGGCCGGATCCGGGCACGTTCTGATGCGCGGTGCTGCGCCAGAACCGGTCCGCCGCGCGGTCCAGCTCGTCTTCGCGCAGGCCGGGGCCGTGGTCGCGGACGGCGATGTCGACCTTCCCGTCCGCGGTGGTGACGTCCACCCGCACCTCGGTGCCCGGCTCGGTGAACTTGAGCGCGTTGTCCAGCAGCGCGTCGAGGACCACTTCGAGGCCGCGGGCCGGGGTGAGCACCCGCAGCCCGCCGCCCAGCCCGGTCGCCACCAGCGTGATGTCGCGTGCCGCGCCGACCACCGTCCAGTCGGCGACCCGGGCGCCCACCACCTCGTCGAGGCCGACCGGCACCAGTTCGCCGCCGGAGGCCTCGGCGCGGGCCAGCGACAGGAGTTCGTCGAGGATCTGGTTGAGCCGTCGCGCGTCGACGACGGCGGCTTCGAGGTCGGCCGCGGCGAGGTCGTCGTCGACGTGGCCGTCGAGGTTGCCGAGCCGGATCTTCAACGCGGTCAACGGGTTCCGCAGCTGATGGGAGGCGTCGGCGACGAACGCGCGCTGCGCCGACAGTGCCTCGTCGACGCTGGCGGCCATCCGGTCGAAGGACCGTTCGAGCTGCCGCAGTTCCGGCGGCCCGCCGGTCTCCCCCACCCGTTTGACCTCGCGGCCGCTGACCACGGAGGCGACCAGTTCGCCGGTGGCGTCGTCGAGCCGCCGGACCGGCCGCAGGATCCAGCGCACCACCGGCACCGCGACCAGCAGCGCGAGCCCGAACGCCAGCACCGCGCCCGCCGCGATGAGCACCCACCACCACAGCAGTTCGGTGCGGGCCTTGCCGGTCGAGGAGACGGTGATGACCGCGCCCCGCACCTCGCCGTCGATCAGGATCGGCTCGGCCAGCACCAGCGGCTCGGTGTTCCACGGCATCAGCAGCGGTCCGGGTTCCGAGCGCCGCCCGGCCAGCGCCTGCTGCAGATGGGAGGCGATGACGGGGTCCTTGAGCTCGATCCCCACCTCGCCGGGCCCGCCGGCCACGGCCTCGCCGTCCTGGTCGACGATCGCCACCGGCACGTCGTAGACCTCGGTGTAGCGATGGAGCTCGTCCACGATCAGGTCCGGCCGGTTCTCCACCAGCGGCCGCTGGGCCAGCGACGCGAACCGGGAGGTGTCGGTGAGGCGGTCGAGGAAGAGGTCGAGCTGCACACTGGCCGCCACGCTGAGCGCGAGCGGGATGCCGAGGCCGAACACGAGCGCCGCGACCAGCGTCAGCACGATCGCCTGGAGGCGGACGCGCACCGGCTCAGCCCTCTTCGGCCGGACCGTAGGCGCCGCCGAGGCGGTACCCGACGCCACGAACGGTCTCGATCAGCGCGGGCCTGCCCAGTTTGGTCCGCAGGGTGGCGACGTGGACGTCGAGCGACCGGCTCTCCGCCGGGCCGCGGTGTCCCCAGACCTCGTTCAGCACGTGATCACGGGCGCAGACCGCGCCGCGGGCGGTGACCACCAGCGCTAGCACCTGGAATTCCTTGCGGGACAACGAAATCGGCTGTCCGTCGACCTGCACCTCATGGCGCCCGATATCGACCGAGACGTCACCCGCCCGAATGACGCCCGGCGGTTCGGGCGCGGCGGGCCGCTCCCCGCGGCGACGGCGCACGGCCTCGACGCGGGCGACCAGTTCGTCGACGTCGTAGGGCTTGACCAGGTAGTCGTCGGCGCCGGACCGCAGCCCCTGGATCCGGTCGTCGACCTCGCCCCGCGCCGAAACGACGATCACCGCGACGTCGCTGACCGCCCGGATCCGGCGGCACAGCACGATCCCGTCGATGTCGGGGAGCCCGAGGTCGAGCAGCACAACGTCGACCTCGTGCACCAGATCGAGCACCCCGGCGCCGGAGGCCAGGCGTTTGATCGTCAGGCCGCGCCGGGTCAGCGCGGGCGTCAGGGCACCCGCGACCCGGTCGTCGTCCTCCACCAGCAGTACCCGCACCCGTGTTTTCCCTTTCACGCCGTCACCGCCACCGCGACGACTTGAAGAACGACTCTATGGGGTGAGTCACGTCTCGCGCTGCCCGTACCGCTGGGCCGGATGGACCTGTGAGGGACCCACTGCACCCGGTAATGGTCACGATGCGTCACAGATCTCGTGTGACCCCGGTTACGAGACACCCCCGCTTTGTCTAGGCTGATCAGCGCCGGACGGAGGTGGACCGGGGCCGTCCGGTGGCTTGAGAACGATACGGACTTGAAACCCTAAGTATTGGTCAAGCCGTCTTTACAAGCGGTCCGACGGGAGTAGGTTTCCGCCATCGCGTGGTGCCTGACCCCGCAGTCCCCTGCAAACGAACGCTCCTGGAGGCCAGATGACCGCGGAGGTGGCGGCGCCGATGATCAAGGCGGCCGCCGTGAACAAGTACTTCGGCGACCTGCACGTGCTCAAGGAGATCAACCTCGAGGTGCCGCGCGGGCAGGTCGTGGTCGTGCTCGGGCCGTCCGGGTCTGGCAAGTCGACGCTGTGCCGGGCGATCAACCGGCTGGAACCCATCAACTCCGGTGAGATCGCGGTGGACGGCGTTCCGCTGCCCGCCGAAGGGAAGGCGCTGGCCGCGCTGCGCGCCGACGTCGGCATGGTCTTCCAGTCGTTCAACCTGTTCGCGCACAAGACGATCGTCGAGAACGTCATGCTCGCGCCGATGAAGGTCCGCAAGGTCAACTCGGCCGAGGCTCGCAAGACCGCGATGGACCTGCTCGAACGTGTCGGTATCGCCAACCAGGCCGACAAGTACCCGGCGCAGCTCTCCGGCGGGCAGCAGCAGCGTGTGGCGATCGCCCGCGCGCTGGCCATGCGCCCCAAGGTGATGCTGTTCGACGAGCCGACCTCGGCGCTGGACCCGGAGATGGTCCAGGAGGTCCTCGACGTGATGACCACGCTCGCCAAGGACGGGATGACGATGCTCGTCGTCACCCACGAGATGGGCTTCGCGCGGCGCGCGGCGAACAGGGTGGTGTTCATGTCCGACGGCGAGATCGTCGAAGACTCCACCCCGGACGAGTTCTTCACCAAGCCGAAGACGGATCGTGCCAAGGACTTCCTCGGCAAGATCCTGACCCACTGAGGTCTTCCCCGCCGGCCGGTATGGCTGGACAAGATTCGGAAGGAAACTGAGAACAATGCGGTTGAACCGAGTTCTGCGAATGAGCGCGGCCGTCGTGGCGGCCGGTCTCGCCCTCTCCGCCTGTGGTGGCGGCGGGTCTGACGCCGGCAGCGGCTCCAGCGGCGCCAAGAACGTGGTGGCGAAGGCCAAGAACGACAAGAAGCTCGTCATCGGCATCAAGTTCGACCAGCCCGGTCTCGGCCAGAAGCAGGCCGACGGCACCTACGCCGGTTTCGACGTCGACGTGGCGAAGTACATCGCCAAGGAGCTCGGCGTCGAAGAGTCGGGGATCACCTGGAAGGAAGCGCAGTCCGCGCAGCGCGAGGACCTGATCAAGAAGGGTGAGGTCGACTTCATCGTCGCCACCTACTCGATCACCGACAAGCGCAAGAACGAGGTCTCCTTCGCGGGTCCGTACTTCATCGCCCACCAGGACCTCCTGGTGCGTGCCGACTCCACCGACATCACCGGCCCGGAGTCGCTGACCGGCAACAAGAAGCTCTGCTCGGTCAAGGGTTCCACCCCGGCGCAGAACGTCAAGGAGAAGTACGCCAAGGAGGTTCAGCTCGAAGAGCGCGGTAAGTACACCGACTGCGTCACCTCGCTGCTGAACAAGACCGTCGACGCGATGACCACCGACGACGTCATCCTGGGCGGCTACGCCGCGCAGCAGCCCGGCAAGCTGAAGCTGGTCGGCAAGGGCTTCACCGACGAGAAGTACGGTGTCGGCCTGAAGAAGGACGACAACGAGAGCATCACCGCGATCAACAACGCGATCAAGAAGATGCAGCAGGACGGCGCGTGGAAGGCCGCTCTGGAGAAGAACGTCGGCCCGTCGGGCTACAAGATCCCCGAGCCCCCGGCCATCTCCTGACACCCGGCTCGCTGAGCCGCTGAACTGAAGGAATCGAACGGTGCGCCGTGTACCGCGGCGCACCGTTCCCATACCGAGGCTGGGTTGAGCACCTTGTTCGATTTCCTCGACAATCCCAATTACGACTTGCTCGGCGCCTTCTGGATGACGATCAAGCTCACCTTCTTCTCCGCGATCGGTTCCCTGATCTGGGGCACCATCCTGGTGGGGATGCGGGTGAGCCCGGTTCCGATCATGCGGGCGTTCGGCACCGCCTACGTCAACATCTTCCGGAACACCCCGCTGACGGTGATCATCGTCTTCACGTCGCTGGGATTGTCCTCCACGCTGGGGCTCAACCTGGCCTCGTCGGAATCGACGACGTCGTTGGAGGACAACGCCTTCCGGCTCGCGATCCTCGGCTTCGTCGCCTACACCGCGACGTTCGTCTGTGAATCGCTGCGGTCGGGTATCAACACCGTCCCGGTCGGCCAGGCGGAAGCGGCCCGCGCGCTGGGACTCGGCTTCGTCCAGGTGCTGACCCTGATCGTGCTGCCGCAGGCATTCCGGTCGGTGATCGCGCCGCTGGCGAACGTCATGATCGCGCTGTTGAAGAACACCACGGTCGCGTCGATCATCGGTGTCGCCGAAGCGTCGCTGCTGATGTCGGACATGATCGAGAACGAGTCCGACTCGCTGCTCCTGGTCTTCCTGGTCTTCGCCGTCGGGTTCGTCGTCCTGGTCCTCCCCCTCGGCCTGCTGCTGGGCTGGGTCGCCAAGAAGGTCGAGGTCAAGCGATGAGCGCGCAGACCGTCCTCTACGACATTCCCGGGCCGAAGGCTCGGGCGCGGAACTGGCTCTACAGCGTACTTTTCGTGCTCGTCCTGGCGCTGGTGATCTACTACATCTACGTGGGCTTCGACGAGAAGAACCAATGGGCTGGGGCGCTGTGGGACCCCTTCCTCAAGGGCTCGACCTGGAGCGAGTTCATCGTGCCCGGTCTGCTCAACACCCTGAAGGCCGCGGCACTGTCGATCGTGATCGCGTTGCCGATCGGTGCGCTGCTGGGCATCGGCCGGTTGTCGGACCACAAGTGGATCCGGGTCCCGGTCGGCGCGGTCGTCGAATTCTTCCGGGCGATCCCGGTGCTGCTGCTGATGGTCTTCGCCGCGGCGTTCTACGCGTTCTACACCGACATCGACGCGGAGATCCGCCCGCTGTTCGCGGCGGTGACGGGTCTGGTGCTCTACAACGGCTCGGTCATGGCCGAGGTGTTCCGTGCGGGCATCCTTTCGCTGCCCAAGGGCCAAGGTGAGGCCGCGTCCGCGCTGGGCATGCGCAAGACCCAGATCATGATGACCGTCCTGCTGCCGCAGGCGGTCACCCTGATGCTGCCCGCGCTGGTAAGCCAGCTGGTCGTCATCCTGAAGGACACCGCGCTGGCCGGTCAGCTGACCATCGGCTTCAACGAGCTGATCCGCAGTACCGGACCGCTCACCGGTCTCTACGGCAACACGATCCCGACGCTGATCGTCGTCGCGATCATCTTCATCGTGCTGAACCTGCTCCTGAGCTGGTTCGCGTCGTGGCTGGAGAACAAGCTGGCGCGGCGGAAGAAGGCGCCCAAGGGCGCCAAGCCGGTGCACTCCGCACCGTCCAGCGTGGTCATGCAGCGCGACGACGCGAGCGGTGGCGCACTGTAGCTCCGTAAGTACACGAAGGCCCCCTTCCTTGCCCCCAGGTACAGGAAGGGGGCCTTCGTCTACTTCGGGATAGGCCTCTTGGTCCTGTCGGGACAGCGGTCGCTCGGCTAGCGTCGGCCCTATGGCGGACCAGGCCGCGACGCTGCTCGAAGCGCTGCCGGACCTGGCGGGCAGGTCGGTCCTGGTCGTCGGGTGCGGCGATGGCCGCTATCCCCGCTTGCTCCGCGGCGAGGGCGCTCGCCGCGTGGTCGGCGTCGACGAGGACCAGACATTGATCGCGGTCGCGCAACGCGAAGAGGAACGCGACCCCGTCGGGGTTTCGTACGAGGTCCACCAGCTCGCCCGGCTGCCGGTGATGGGCAACTTCGACATCGTCCTGGCTTTCCTGGACTCTCCCGCTCATCTCGGTCGCGTCGCCGCGAGCCTGATGACGGGCGGTCTACTGGTGGCCGTCGCCACGAACGGGCTCAATCTGGAAGAAGGCCTGCGGGACAGCGGTTTCCAGGACCTCGTCCTGCGCCGCCACGAAAGCGGCGACGTGCACACTGCCCGCAAAGTGGGCTGAGTCGCGCACCCTGGTGTCGAGCCAGGCTGGCCGGGGCTATGAAACCCGGCCGGTCGCCGGACCGTGCGCGTCTGGCGGTATGGGACAACACGGACCCCACACCGCCGCACCGGTACGACGGAACAGGTTTCCCCGCCGTGCCGGGGCGTAGCGCGTGTGGGAGTCGAACCCACGTCACCGGGGTGAAAACCCGGTATCCCTTCCGCTGGACCAACGCGCCTTGGCCTGGAACACAGTCCGGCGCGCGCCGCGCACCGGACTGCTTCGTTCCAGAAATCAGGGTTCACCAAAAGAAAAGCCGCCCGGTCCGGTTTCCCGAAGGGCGGCTCCACGTGTGCGACGTCCTGCTAGGACATCGGCCGGGAGCCGTGGTTCTCTTCCATGCCAAGGAACATGGCGTAACAACGTCGCGTCATGTGTCCTCCTTGGTCGGTGTGCGGTAAGTGTGCGGCAGGCGAGTGAGTGGGGGCAACCGATTAAGAGCCGTGAAGGCCTCCTTCCCTACTCTCAGGGTAGGGAAGGAGGCCTTCACGGACTTCCTCGTGACTACTTGTCCCGCCGGAAAAGCTTGTTCCCCAGCCAGACGATGGGGTCGTACTTCCGGTCGGCGACGCGTTCCTTCATCGGGATGAGCGCGTTGTCGGTGATGTGGATGCCCTCCGGGCACACGTCCGAACAGCACTTGGTGATGTTGCAGTACCCGAGCCCGTGCTCCTCCTGCGCCTCGTCACGCCGGTCGGCGACGTCGAGGGGGTGCATTTCGAGTTCGGCGATCCGCATCAGGTACCGGGGGCCGGCGAAGGCCTCCTTGTTCTCCTCGTGGTCACGCACCACGTGGCAGGTGTTCTGGCACAGGAAGCACTCGATGCACTTGCGGAACTCCTGCGAGCGCTCGACGTCCACCTGCTGCATCCGGTACTCCCCCGGCTTCAGCTCCGGGGGCGGCGTGAACGACGGGATCTCGCGGGCCTTGGTGTAGTTGAACGACACGTCGGTCACCAGGTCGCGGATCACCGGGAACGTCCGCATCGGGGTCACCGTGATGACCTCGTCCTCGGTGAAGGTCGACATCCGAGTCATGCACAGCAGCCGCGGCTTGCCGTTGATCTCCGCCGAGCAGGATCCGCATTTGCCCGCCTTGCAGTTCCACCGCACCGCCAGATCCGAGGCCTGGGTCGCCTGCAGCCGGTGGATGATGTCGAGGACGACCTCGCCCTCGTTGACCTCGACGCTGTAGTCCTGCAGCTCACCCGAATCGGCGTCACCGCGCCAGACCCGGAAACTCGCCTTGTAGCTCATGCCGGACTCCCGGGGTGCGAGGCCAGTTCTTCGTCGGTGTAGTACTTCCCCAGCTCGGACAGTTCGAACAGCTCCAGCAGGTCCTGCCGCAGCGGGGTCTGTGCCTTGACCTCGATCCCGATCTCCGGCACCACCGGGTTGTCGCCCGGCGTGGCCGAGCAGACCAGGAGTTTGTTGCGCCACTGGGCGTCCATGCCCGGGTGGTCGTCGCGGGTGTGCCCGCCCCGGCTCTCGGTCCGCATCAGCGCGGCCCTCGCGACGCATTCGCTGACCATCAGCATGTTCCGCAGGTCGACGGCGAGATGCCAGCCGGGGTTGAACTGCCGGTGCCCTTCGACGGTGACCCGCTTGATCCGCTCGCGCAGTTCCCCGAGCTTCTCCAGCGCCCGCTCGATCTCCTCCGCCTTGCGGATGATGCCGACCAGATCGTTCATCGACTGCTGCAGCTCGGTGTGCAGGCTGTACGGGTTCTCCTCGACGCCGTCACCCGGCGGGTCGAACGGCGCGAGCGCCATCGCCGCGGCGGCGTCCACATCGGACTGACTGACCTTGGGACGATCCTTCAGCTCCGACACGTACGACGCGGCGCCGAGGCCCGCACGACGGCCGAAGACCAGCAGATCCGACAGCGAGTTGCCGCCGAGCCGGTTCGAGCCGTGCATCCCGCCCGAGCACTCGCCCGCGGCGAACAGCCCGGGCACGCTCGACGACGCGGTGTCCGGGTCGACCTCGATCCCGCCCATCACGTAATGACAGGTGGGGCCGACCTCCATCGGCTCCTTCGTGATGTCGACGTCGGCGAGTTCCTTGAACTGGTGGTACATCGACGGCAGCCGTTTGCGGATCTCCTCCGCGGGCAGCCTGCTGGCGATGTCGAGGAAGACCCCGCCGTGCGGCGATCCCCGGCCGGCCTTGACCTCGGAGTTGATCGCGCGAGCCACCTCGTCCCGCGGCAGGAGATCCGGGGTGCGCCGGTTGTTGTCGGCGTCGGTGTACCAGCGGTCGGCTTCTTCCTCGCTGTCCGCGTACTGCCCCTTGAAGACCTCGGGGACGTACTCGAACATGAACCGCTTGTCCTCGGTGTTCTTGAGGACCCCGCCGTCACCGCGGACGCCTTCGGTGACCAGGATCCCCTTCACACTCGGCGGCCACACCATGCCTGTCGGGTGGAACTGGACGAACTCCATGTTGATGAGCTTCGCCCCGGCCCGCAGCGCCAGCGCGTGGCCGTCACCGGTGTACTCCCACGAGTTCGAGGTGACCTTGAACGACTTCCCGATGCCGCCGGTGGCGAGCACCACCGCCGGCGACTCGAACAGGATGAACCGGCCGCTCTCCCGCCAGTACCCGAAAGCACCGGAGATCCGGCCGTCTTCGGTCAGCAGCTCGGTGATCGTGCATTCGGCGAAGACCTTGATCCTCGCCTCGTAGTCACCGGTCTCCTTGAAGTCCTCCTGTTGCAGCGAAACGATTTTCTGCTGCATCGTGCGGATCAGTTCGAGCCCGGTGCGGTCGCCGACGTGCGCCAGTCGCGGGTACGTGTGCCCGCCGAAGTTCCGCTGGCTGATCCGGCCGTCGGCGGTGCGGTCGAACAGCGCGCCGTAGGTCTCCAGTTCCCAGACCCGGTCCGGCGCCTCCCTGGCGTGGAGTTCGGCCATCCGCCAGTTGTTGAGGAACTTCCCGCCGCGCATGGTGTCGCGGAAGTGCACCTGCCAGTTGTCGTTCGAGTTCGCGTTGCCCATCGACGCCGCGCAGCCGCCCTCGGCCATCACCGTATGCGCCTTGCCGAAGAGCGATTTGCACACCACCGCGACGCTGAAGCCGCGTTCACGGGCTTCGATGACCGCGCGGAGACCGGCACCGCCGGCACCGATCACCACCACGTCGTAGTTGAGCCGTTCGACCTCGGTCATGAAAAGAGCCACCTCGAAGCTTGTCGCCGGGGACGGGAGATTCCCGCGCCGCTAGTTGATGAACCGCAGATCCGAAATCGCGCCGCTCGCCACGAGCATCACGTAGAGGTCGGTCAGCACGAGCGTGCCGAGCGTCGTCCACGCCAGCGCCATGTGACGGGTGTTGAGCTTCGTCACCTGGGTCCAGATCCAGTAGCGCACCGGATGTTTGGAGAAGTGCTTGAGCCTGCCGCCGGTCACGTGACGGCACGAGTGGCAGGACAACGTGTACGCCCACAACAGGATCACGTTGCCGAGCAACACGATGTTGCCGAGCCCGAAGCCGAATCCGCCGGTCTTGCCGTGGAACGCGGTGATCGCGTCGTAGGTGTTGACCAGCGAGACGACCACGGCCACGTAGAAGAAGTAGCGGTGGGCGTTCTGGATGATCAGCGGCAGCCGCGTCTCACCGGTGTACTTCGCGTGCGGTTCGGCGACCGCGCAGGCGGGCGGCGAGAACCAGACGGCCCGGTAGTAGGCCTTGCGGTAGTAGTAGCAGGTCAGCCGGAAGCCCAGCAGGAACGGCAGGACCAGGAAGCCGAGCGGGATGAACCCCGGCAGTTCGCCGAACCAGGCGCCGAAATGCCGGGAGCCTTCGACGCAGGATTCCGAGACGCAGGGCGAATAGAACGGCGTCAGGTAGTGGTACTCGGGCACCCAGTAGGCGGTGCGCACGAAGGACCTGATCGTCGCGTAGATGATGAAGGCGGAGAGGCCGAGGACGGTCAGCAGCGGGGACAGCCACCACCGGTCGGTGCGCAGCGTTTTTTCGGCGATCCGGGCCCGCGACGGTGCGCGGACCCCCGTACCCCGTCCGGCCTCGTTGCCGGCGGGGGCGCTCACCGCTGGTCGCGCTTGTAGCCGCCGACGCCTTCGTCATCGGCGCCTTGCCACAGCGCCGGGTCGTAGGGCGTATCGGGAACTTGGACCCGGTCGGCGGCCTTCGCCTGGGCGGGCACCGCGTTCGGGGTCGTGTCGAGGTCGGTCGCGTCGATGTCGAGGCGCTCGACGTCGTTCGCCAGGCGCCGTACCGCCGAGGCGTCGCCGTATCGGGACCGCAGCGCGCCGACGCACTGCCTCAACTGACCGATGGCTCGCCGAAGCTCGGCGATCTCTGTGGTGGACATCGGTACCTCCCGATGGTCGGTTCGGTTGGCCGCTTGAGCCTTCGAAGGCCAGCGATTCCTCGCCGTCTCGACTCTGCCGCGCGTTGTGCAATGTGACAAGTAGCACAGTGGAACCTAGTGACGTGACGGAGGTCACGCGAGTCGATCTTCTGTATCGATTTTGATTCGGGCTTTCCCCTGGGTTACTGTGGCCACTGTCACGACCCAGCGACGTCAGCGTTGCCGTCCCGCGGACCACCACGATCAGTGATCCGGAGCCGGACAATGAGCACCGCCCCGAACGTCCACCCCATCATCGCCGAAGTCACCGAACGCATCGCCGCCCGCAGCGCCGAAACCCGCGCCGCGCATCTCGAGCGCGTCGCCGCCGCCCACGAGGAAGGGCCGGTGCGGCGCGGTCTCGACTGCAGCAACCTCGCCCACGGTTTCGCCGCGATGGAAGGTGTCGACAAAGCGGCACTGCGCGCCGCGCGGGCACCGGGCGTCGCGATCGTCTCGTCCTACAACGACATGCTTTCGGCGCACCAGCCGATGCAGGAGTACCCCGCGATGCTGAAAAGCTCGGTCCGCCAGGCGGGCGGGGTGGCGCAGTTCGCCGGTGGAGTGCCCGCGATGTGCGACGGCGTCACCCAGGGCCGTCCGGGGATGGAGCTGTCGCTGTTCAGCCGCGAGGTGATCGCGATGTCGACCGCGATCGCGCTGTCCCACGACATGTTCGACGCGGCCCTGCTGCTCGGCGTCTGCGACAAGATCGTGCCCGGCCTGCTGATCGGCGCGCTGTCCTTCGGGCATCTCCCGGCGATCCTGGTGCCCGCCGGGCCGATGAACTCGGGCCTGCCGAACAAGGAGAAGGCGCGCGTGCGCCAGCTCTACGCCGAGGGCAAGGCGACGCGCGAAGACCTGCTGGACGCCGAAGCGGCTTCGTACCACTCGGCGGGCACGTGCACCTTCTACGGCACCGCCAACTCGAACCAGATGGTCGTCGAGGTGATGGGCCTGCACCTGCCGGGCGCCAGCTTCGTGCAGCCGAACTCGACGCTGCGGAAGGCGCTCACCGAAGAGGCCGGACGCCGCGTCGTGAAGCTTTCGCGGGGCGAGGAGTACACGCCGGTCTCGCGCGTGATCGACGAGAAGGCCGTCGTCAACGGTGTCATCGCGCTGCTCGCCACGGGCGGTTCGACCAACCACACGATGCACCTCGTCGCGATCGCCGCCGCCGCGGGTATCCAGCTGACCTGGGACGACTTCTCCGACCTGTCGTCGGTGATCCCCCTGCTGGCCCGCGTGTACCCGAACGGCAGCGCGGACATCAACCACTTCCACGCCGCCGGGGGCATCCAGTTCCTGGTCGGCACGCTGCTCGACGCGGGCCTGCTGCACGAGGACGTCCAGACCGTCGCCGGGCCGGGGCTGCACCGCTACCGGCAAGAGCCGATCCTCTCCGAAGGCGAGCTGGTCTGGCGCGACGTCCCGACGCGCAGCCTCGACGAGGACGTGCTGCGTCCCGTGTGGCGGCCGTTCGCCTCCGACGGCGGGCTGCGGATGGTCGCGGGCAACCTCGGCCGCGCGGTGATCAAGGTGTCCGCGGTGGCGCCGGAGCACCGGATCGTGCAAGCGCCGGCGCGGGTGTTCACCGACCAGAAGTCCTTCAAGGACGCTTTCGAGGCGGGCGAGCTGGACCGCGACGTCGTCGTGGTCATCCGGCAGCAGGGCCCTCAGGCCAACGGGATGCCGGAGCTGCACGGGCTCACCCCGGCGCTCGGGGTGCTGATGGACCGCGGGCACCAGGTGGCGTTGCTCACCGACGGCCGCATGTCGGGCGCGTCCGGCAAGATCCCGGCGGCGATCCAGGTGACCCCGGAAGCCGCCGTGGGAGGCCCGATCGCGCGGATCGCCGACGGCGACGTCGTCCGCCTCGACGCCAGGGCCGGGACGCTCGACGTCCTCGTGGGTGACGAAGAACTCGCCCGCCGTGAACTGGTGGACTCCCCGCCTTCGGAGGCATCCTGGACCGGCACCGGCCGGGAGCTGTTCGCGGCGCTGCGCCGCGCGGTCGGCCCCGCCGATCAGGGCGCGAGCGTGTTCGGACCGCTCACGCCGGAACACTTCGGCGCTCCGGCGCACACGTTGACCCCTGTGGAGGTAACCCAGTGACCACCGGCGCCGACCTGCTCGGCCTGTCCCCCGTGATGCCCGTCGTCGTGCTCGACGACGCCGGCGACGCCGTGCCCACCGCGCGGGCCCTGCTCGCGGGCGGGATCGGCGTGATCGAGCTGACCCTGCGCACCCCGGCGGCGCTCGCCTCGATCGAGCGGATCGCCGCGGAGGTCCCGGAGATCGTCATCGGCGCCGGGACGGTCACCGCCCCCGAGCACGCCAAGCAGGCCGCCGACGCCGGCGCGAAGTTCCTGGTGACCCCGGGCTGCACGGACGCCGTGCTGGACGCCGCGTTCGACACCGGCCTGCCGTTCCTGCCGGGCGCGAGCACGGTCTCGGAGGCGATGCGGCTGGCCGAACGCGGGCTGACCGCGCTGAAGTTCTTCCCCGCCGAGGCCAGCGGCGGCGTGGCGTACCTGAAGTCGATCGGCGGGCCGCTGCCCGGGCTGAAGTTCTGCCCGACCGGCGGGATCACCGTGAAGACCGCGCCGGACTATCTCGCACTGTCCAATGTGGGCTGTATCGGCGGATCGTGGCTGACGCCGAAGGATGCCTTGGCGGCCAAGGACTTCGGAAAGATCGAAGCCTTCGCAGCGGAGGCTTCGAAACTCTGATCCGTGTCGTGAAGGCCACCTTCGCGAAGGTGGCCTTCACTGCTTTCAGAGCGGGAGCTGGTACTGGATGAAACCGCGGTTGACCGCGACCTGGTCGTATAGGCGGCGCGCGGTGGCGTTGGATTCCTTGGTGTGCCAGTAAACCCTGCCGCAGTCGCGGGCACGCGCCCAGTCCGCGACGGCCTCGATCAGCGCCCGCGCGACACCCTTGCCCCGGGCTTCCGGCGCGGTGAACAGATCTTGCAGGTAACAGACGTCGGTGAGCGCGGATGTACTGGGATGCACCAGGAAATGCGTGATCCCGACGAGCTCGCCGCCCAGGTGGGCCCCGAGCGCGTGCATCCGCTCCCCTGTCCGGAATTCGCGCCAGGCTCGGTCGTAGACCTCCTGGGGCGCGACACGTTCGTAGAAGGCGATGTACGCGCGGAACAAGTGTTCCCAGGCTTCGCGGTCTTCGGGCTTCAATGGCTCGATGGTGATCATGTGGGCCTCCCAGTGATCACCCGAGCCTAGGGTTTCGCCGCTGTCTCGCGAGTGGCCAATCACGCGGTAAAGCAGGCTGCCACTCTCGTCAGCTGACGGCTTGCTTCACCAGGGTGGCGATGCGCTGCTCCACCTCCGGGGTGACGCCGGTCAGCGCGAAGGCCGTCGCCCACATCGCGCCGTCGTCCAGCCGAGCGGCCTCGTTGAAACCGAGCGTCGCGTACCTCGTCTTGAACTTGGCCGCCGCCTGGAAGAAGCAGACGATCTTGCCGTCCAGCGCGTAGGCGGGCTGGCCGTACCAGAGTTTCGGCGCGAGCATCGGGGCGTTCGCCTTCACGACGGTGTGGACCAGCTCGGCCAGCACCCGGTCCTCATCGGGCATCTCGGCGATCTTCGCGACCACGTCCTGCTCGGCCGCCGCCGCTTTGTCAGCGGCGGAACCGCGGCGGGCCGCCTTCTTCATGTCCTGGGCGTGCTCCTTCATCGCGGCCTTCTCTTCGGCCGTGAATCCTTCGTACGTGGTGCTCATGGCGGTTTCTCCTTGGTAAGCGGCGAGCGGGGGCATCCGGTAGTGGCACATCAGGACTGGGCGGCGAGAGCCGAGGTCTCCCAGGCGAACCCGTCGAGATCGGTGAACGGGGCGGCGCCGCAGATCGCGATGCGGTGTGAGCCGGTGCCCTCCGGGGACACGCCGGCGTCCTTGGCCAGGGCCTTGCGCTTGTACAGCGCCAGCTTCACGGGGCTCGAGCCGGATTCGAACTCGACGTACACGCGGCCGAAGCTCTTGCCCACGGTGAGGCCGTGCTCGACGTAGAACTTCTTGCTCGCGGTCACGTCGGCGACACCCAGCAGCAACACGATGGCGTCGAACTCGCGGACGGCCGGCGCGGTGTTCTTCTTCGCCGAGGTGGCGATCTTCCAGATCGCGCCGTCCGGAGCCCGCACGGTTCCGCCGTAACCCCACATCGACTTCGTGGCGGGCTTGATCACGGTCGCCCCGGCGGCGACGGCGGCGTCGATGAGCGCGTCGGCGTTGGCGGGCTGGGAAACCGTGAGGGAGAGGGTGTAGCCGCGGAAGCCGGTGGACGGCTCCTGCGAAGCCCGCAGCCGCAGCTCGGAGCCGAGCCCGAAGGCGGTGGTGTAGAAGCGTTCGGCGGCCTCGGTGTCGGCCACTTCGAGGGTGATGGCGTCGATGAAGTTCATGCCGGTAACGCTATTTCCGGGCGGGCTTCCGGCGCTTCTCGATTCCTGATCGGTCACATCGGCGCTGGTCAGCGGCTTGCCTGAGGGCGATCTGGGCCGTGCGGGGTTCCCAATGTGAGGTCGCGAAAGCCACTTTCGGGACCTCTGATGTCCCGAAAGTGGCTTTCGCGACACGAACACCGACGGAGCCGCGAGCGCGGACCGCCCACCCACCAGACACGTTTGCCTTACCTCTCAACAACTCGAAAGCCACTCACGACCNGCGCGGGCATGTGTGCCCGCGCGGCCGGTGAGCGGCTCTGGTGATGGAGCTCAGTCGAGGGTGGCGTCGTCCAGCAGCGCCGACTCGGCGCCGAACTCGCGGAGTTCGTCGCGGATCACGGTGTAGGCCAGCCCCTGGGGATAGCCCTTGCGGGCGAGGAAGCCCAGCAGGCGGCGGATCGCCGTCTGCTCGTCGACGTTGCCCAAGGAGCGCATGCGCTTCCGTACCAGCTCTCGGGCGCGCTGCTCCTCTGCCTCTCGGTCCACCTCTTCGGCGGCCTGGACGGCGATATCCCCATCGATTCCTTTGCGTTTGAGTTCGGCTACGAGGGCGTTCCGTGCCAGGCCCATGTTGGCATGGCGGGAACGCACCCACATCTCGGCGAACTCGGCGTCGTTGATGAGCCCTGCCTTGTCCAGCTTACCGAGCAGGGTCTCCGTCGTCTCCTCGTCGAAGCCCTTGCGCTTGAGGGCCTGACGCAGTTCCTCCGTGGAACGCGGGCGCGCGGCCAGGAGATCGAAGCAGATCTCCTTGGCCTTCTTCCTCCGCTCGTCCGGCGGCAGCTCCGCCGGATCCACTTTGGGCGCACGCATTCAGCTATCACTCCAGTCGAAACGATCGATCGGTGACTTCACCCCTGAAGCAATCCCACGCGGGGGTCCAGGGGGCTTGCCCCTGGCGGGGGTCTGGGGGTTCGACCCCAGGAGGTATGGCGAAGGGATCCGGCGAGCGCTCTCCGCGAGCACACCTCACCCGATCCCGTGGGCCGCGGAACTCAGAAGTCGACCGGCGCGGGGGCGGCTTCGGCGTCGACGGCGGCACCGATGCCGAGCTTCTCCTTGATGCGCTTCTCGATCTCGTTGGCGATGTCCGGGTTGTCCAGCAGGAACTTCCGGGCGTTCTCCTTGCCCTGGCCCAGCTGGTCGCCCTCGTAGGTGTACCAGGCGCCGGACTTGCGCAGGATGCCCTGGTCGACACCCATGTCGATCAACGAACCTTCGCGGGAGACACCCTTGCCGTAAAGGATGTCGAACTCGGCCTGCTTGAAGGGCGGCGCGACCTTGTTCTTGACGACCTTGACGCGGGTGCGGTTGCCGACGGGCTCGCCACCGTCCTTCAGCGTCTCGATGCGGCGGACGTCCAGGCGGACCGAGGCGTAGAACTTCAGCGCCTTACCACCGGTCGTGGTCTCCGGGGAGCCGAACATGACGCCGATCTTCTCGCGCAGCTGGTTGATGAAGATCGCGGTGGTGCCGGAGTTGTTCATCGCACCGGTCATCTTCCGCAGCGCCTGGCTCATCAGCCGGGCCTGGAGGCCGACGTGGTTGTCGCCCATCTCGCCCTCGATCTCGGCGCGCGGCACGAGCGCGGCGACCGAGTCGATGACCAGGATGTCGAGCGCGCCGGAGCGGATCAGCATGTCCGCGATCTCGAGCGCCTGCTCACCGGTGTCCGGCTGGGAGACCAGGAGCGCGTCGGTGTCGACGCCGAGCTTCTTGGCGTACTCCGGGTCCAGCGCGTGCTCCGCGTCGATGAACGCGGCGATGCCGCCGTTCTTCTGCGCGTTGGCGACCGCGTGGAGCGCGACGGTGGTCTTACCGGAGGACTCCGGACCGTAGATCTCGATGACCCGGCCGCGGGGAAGGCCACCGATCCCGAGCGCGACGTCGAGTGCGATGGCGCCGGTGGGGATCACCTCGATCGGCGCGCGGCCCTCTTCGCCGAGGCGCATGACCGAGCCCTTGCCGTACTGCTTGTCGATCTGGGCGAGGGCCAGTTCGAGCGCCTTGTCCTTGTCGGGTGCTGCTGGTGCCATGGAGTCCACCTCGTTGGTTGAGCCGGGTAGGGCTTGTTCAGTTCTGAGCTGTCGGGTCCGACGCTACGGGCGACCACCGACAATTCCAGGCCTCGCGCCCAAGCTGTGGATCGCTGACCCCGTTGTGGACAACACCCTAGACGAACGTGTGTTCGAGGCCGCGACCGACACGCCGTCTCGCTAGGGTTCTTGCCTTTTCGCCGAGGTCAGCGCCTCTCGGGTGGGATCTCGAAGGCTTCGCAGACCGCCCGCCAGACGTCCTTGGCCGAGGTTCCCGCGTCGAGGGCCTGTTCGACAGTCCGGCCCCCGAGTTCGCCGAAGACGTGATCCCTGGAGAGGGTTTCCGCACGTCCGGGACCGAATTCGTCGGCCATCAGCCGCCGGAAGACCGTGATACGCATCGGGAGAAGTCTAGCCCGGCACCCCGGCGGAAACGCGTGAAGGCCCCCTTCCCTCGGCTGAGCCGAGGGAAGGGGGCCTTCACGCGAAAACAGCGGCTATTCGCCCGGCTGGACGCTCTTTTCGAAGTAGTCGGCCAGTTCGCCCGGCGTCGGGTTCTGGCCCTCGGCCGGGACCTGATAGATGAAGCCGACCAGCGGCCGGTCGGTCACGGTGAACACCAGCACGGCGGCGTTCCGCCCGGCGGCCGAGGAGTACTGGCCCTCCAGGGCGTTGCCTGCCCACTTGGCCTCGGTGCGATCCCCACCGGCCGATTTGAGCAGTCCGTCGGTGTAGGCCTTGAGCTTGTCCGCGGAGTCGCTCTGCAGATAGGTCACCTGGGTACCGGCGCGGCCCGGGGCGGAGCAGGTCGACGTCACGCCGAGGTCCTCCGCCGGTTTCGCCGGCCCGTTGCCCATGCCGGGTTTGCAGTCGCCGGTGTCGGCGATCTTCCCCGCGAGCTGGCGCAGGCAGCCGGTGAGGCCCTTGTCGTCGGCCGCGCCGGGCACCTTGCATTCGTCGGCCGTGTAGGTCGTCACCGAAGAGGACGTCAGGAAGAACGTGAGCCCGGCGGCGAGCAGCACGACGACGGCCACGATGGCACCGATGACCAGCGGTTTCTTCTTGCTCGCAGGTGCCTTTTCACCGGCGGTCTGGCCGGCCAGCGAGTACGTCGGGAAATTCGTCGGCGCGGGCTGCTGCACCTGCTGCGGACCGCTGTTCGGGTAACCCGTCTGGGGGAAACCGCCGGATTGGCCGGGGCCGCCGCCCGAGTACCCCGGGATCGACGCGACCTGCTGCTGCGGCGGCGCGTACGGGCCCGAAGCACCCGGCCCGACCTGATGCGCGCCGGTTCCCGCGGCGACCTGCCCTTCGACGCCTTGGGTGCGCGAGCTGATGCCGTCGGAGGCGACGTGCTGGGCGCCGAGCGCGACCGCGGTCTCGGGCTGGTCCAGGCTGCCGGGGACGACGCCGAGCTTCTCCGCGATCAGGCTGCCGACCAGCGGGAGACGGCTCGAACCGCCGACGAGGTAGATGCCGGCGAGCCGGTCCGGGGTCATGCCTGCCGAGCGGACCACCCGCGACATCAGCTCGACACTGCGCAGCATCGACGGCCGCACCAGCGCTTCGAGTTCCCCACGCGTGACGAGGACGTCCTCGAACGGCTCCGGCATCGGGACCTCGGTCTGCGGGTGCCGCGAGAGGGCCTCCTTCGCCGCCTTCACGTCCTCCTGCAGCGCGCGCCGCGTACGGCGGTCCGGAGTGGACTCGGGCCGCAGGACCCGCTGCCAGCGCTGGGGATCCTTGTGCGAGACCTCGCGGCCGACGTGCACCAGGAGCGCCTGGTCGACGTCGAGACCGCCGAGGTCGGGAAGGCCGTCTTCGGCGACGACGGTGAAGCCGCCGTTCGGGGTCGCGCCGACGATCGCGACGTCGAAGGTGCCGGCGCCGAGGTCGTACACCGCGAGCGCCTGACCGGGCGCGAGCGTCTTGCCGGGGAACGACGCGAAGTGCGCGGCCGCGGCGACCGGCTCGGGGACGAGCACCAGGTTCCCGCCCATCCCGGCGAGCCGGGCGGCGGACAGCAGCACGTTGCGGCGGGTCGGGCCCCACTGCGCCGGGTGGGTGAGCCGGACCTCGTCGGGCAGATCCCCGCCGAGCTGGCGGGTGGTCTCGTCGAGGACGCGGCGCAGGATCGCGGCCAGCACCTCGCTGACCGGGATGACGTCGGTGCCCAGCAGGAGCGTCTGCTCGTCGATGCGGCGTTTGGGGTTGGGCTCGAAGCGGGTCGGGTCGAGCCGGGCGCGGCGTTCGGCGTCGCGGCCGACCATGATCGTGCCGTCCTCGGTGGCGAACACCGCGGACGGCATGTTGGCCGAACCGTCGACTTCGACCACGCGCGGAGGCCTCCCGTGCGCCGAAAGGACGGCCACGGTGTTGGACGTCCCGAGGTCCACCGACAGGATCCGCACAGCTCATACCCCTTCACAGACGAACGGCGACCGCCCCAGCACTGATCCGGCCGCGCTGGCGGTGATGCTCCCATGAGCGAGGTCACCGCACGTGCGGAACCCGCCGAACTCGTCCCCGAGCGGGTGCCTCGTCACAGCCTCGGAGCGAAACTGTCGGTGGTCCGGCGCAGTATGGAGGGCGTGGCACACGTACTCGACCTCTTCTCCCCCGCGACCAGGGACTGGTTCACCGGGGCCTTCGCCGCGCCCACCCGCGCGCAGGAGGGCGCGTGGCGTGCCGCGCACGCGAAGGAACACGCGCTGGTCGTGGCCCCCACGGGCTCCGGTAAGACGCTCTCGGCGTTCCTCTGGGCGCTGGACAGGCTGTCGGTCGAGCCGCCGCCGTCCGAGCCGAGGAAACGCTGCCGTGTCCTCTACGTCTCCCCGCTGAAGGCGCTGGCGGTCGACGTCCAGCGCAACCTGCGGGCACCGCTGGCGGGTATCTCGCAGGCGTCGCGGCGGCTCGGGCTGCCGGTGCCGGACATCGGCGTCGGCATGCGCACGGGCGACACCACCGCGGCCGAGCGGCGCTCGTTCGGCAAGACCCCGCCGGACGTGCTGGTCACCACGCCGGAGTCGCTGTTCCTGATCCTCACCTCCTCCGCCCGCGATTCGCTGCGCGGCGTGGAGACGGTGATCATCGACGAGGTGCACGCGGTCGCGGGCGGCAAACGCGGCGCGCATCTGGCCCTGTCGCTGGAGCGGCTCGACGCGCTTCTCGAAAAGCCCGCGCAGCGGATCGGGCTGTCGGCCACGGTCCGGCCGATCGACGAGGTGGCCTCCTTCCTGGCGGGCGGCAGGCCGGTGACCATCGTCCAGCCGAAGCTGGCGAAGACGATCGAGGTCCGCGTCGAGGTCCCGGTCGAGGACATGTCCGATCTCGACGGTCCGCAGGGGCCGAAGCAGAACGAAGACCTCGACGCGGGCCTCGCACGGCTCCCCGGGTCGCTGGAGGACATCGACGGCGCGCCCCGGCGGCCGTCGATCTGGCCCGCGGTGGAGGAGCGCGTCCTCGAACTGATCCAGGCGCATCGGTCGACGATCGTGTTCGCCAACTCGCGGCGGCTCACCGAGCGGATGACCGCGCGGCTCAACGAACTCGTCGCGGAGCAGGCCGAGCTGGAGCCGGATCAGCGGTTTCCGGCCGAGGCGATCGGCCAGTCCGGGCTCACCACCGGGGCGGCGCCGGTGATCGCGCGGGCGCACCACGGCTCGATGTCGCGCGAGCAGCGCACCCATGTGGAAGAGGAGCTCAAGTCCGGGCGGCTGGCGTGTGTCGTGGCGACGTCCTCCTTGGAGCTGGGCATCGACATGGGCGCCGTCGACCTCGTCGTGCAGATCGAGGCACCGCCGACGGTCGCATCGGGACTGCAGCGGGTCGGCCGGGCCGGGCACCAGGTCGGCGCGGTGTCGAGCGGGGTGATGTTCCCGAAGTTCCGGGGCGACCTCGTCTCCTGCGCGGTGGTCGCGGAGCGGATGGCGTCCGGGGCGATCGAGGCGGTGCGGTACCCGCGGAACCCGCTGGACGTGCTGGCGCAGCAGGTCGTGGCGATGGTGGCGCTGGAATCCTGGACGGTCGACGAGCTGGCCGCCCTCGCCCGCCGGGCGGCGCCGTTCGCGTCCCTTCCGGACGACGCGTTGCTGGCCGTGCTCGACATGCTCGCCGGCCGGTACCCCAGCGAGGAGTTCGGCGAGCTGCGCGCCCGGATCACCTGGGACAGGGTCACCGGTGAACTGCACGGCCGTCCGGGGTCGCAGCGGCTGGCGGTGACCTCCGGCGGCACGATCCCCGACCGCGGCCTGTTCACCGTGATGACGCCGGGTTCCGACGGCAAACCCGGGTCGCGCGTCGGCGAGCTGGACGAGGAGATGGTCTACGAGTCCCGCGTCGGGGACACGATCCTGCTCGGCACCTCCTCCTGGCGGGTCACCGACATCACCCACGACCGCGTGATCGTGGTCCCCGCGCCGGGCGAGCCCGCCCGGATGCCGTTCTGGAAGGGCGACGCCCCCGGCCGCCCCCTGGAACTGGGGCGGGCGCTGGGCGCGTTCGTCCGCGAACTGTCCACTTCGGAGCCGTCGGTGGCCAGGGAACGCGCCGCCGTCGCCGGGCTGGACGAGTACGCCTGCGACAACCTGCTGGCGTACCTGGCGGAGCAGAAGTCGGCCACGCGGCATGTGCCGAACGACAAAACCGTGCTGCTGGAACGGTTTCGCGACGAGCTGGGCGACTGGCGGGTCATCCTGCACTCGCCGTTCGGCGCGCAGGTCAACGCGCCGTGGGCGCTCGCGATCGCCGCGCGGCTGCGGGAGAACCGCGGGGTCGACGCCCAGGTCGCGCATTCCGACGACGGCATCGTGCTGCGGCTGCCCGAGGCGCTCGACATGGACGGCGCCGAGGTCACCATCGGTGTCGAGGACGTCCTGCTCGATCCGGAAGAGGTCGAGCAGCTGATCGTCGCCGAGGTCGGCGGTTCGGCGCTGTTCGCCGCACGGTTCCGGGAATGCGCGGCGCGGTCGCTGCTCCTCCCCCGCCGGGATCCGCGCCGCCGCACCCCGCTGTGGCAGCAGCGGCAGCGCGCGTCCCAGCTGCTTTCGGTCGCGGCCAAGTACGAGCGGTTCCCCGTCGTGCTGGAAGCGATGCGGGAGGTCCTGCAGGACGTGTACGACGTCGGCGGGCTGCGCGAACTGATGACCGACGTCCGGTCCCGCAAGGTCAAACTGGTCGAGGTCGAGACACCGTCGGCGTCGCCGTTCGCGCGCAGCCTGCTCTTCGGCTACGTCGGGATGTTCCTGTACGAGACCGACGCCCCGCTCGCCGAACGGCGTGCCGCGGCGCTGGCGCTGGATTCGACACTGCTGGCCGAACTGCTCGGCACCGAGGCGATCCGCGAGCTGCTGGACGCCGAAGTCGTCGCCGAAGTCGAGCGCTCCCTGCAACGCCTCGACCCGGACAGGCACGCCCGCAACGCCGAAGAGGCCGCGGATCTGTTGCGGTTCCTCGGCGATCTCTCGATCGAGGAGGCCGCCGCGCGCGGCATCCAACGGGAATGGCTGGAGGAGCTGGAGGCCGCGCGGCGGGTGATCCGGGTGCGCATCGGCGGCGGAGAACGCTTCATCGCCATCGAGGACGCCGGCCGCGTGCGTGACGCGCTGGGCACCGCGCTGCCGGTCGGTGTGCCGGAGGCGTTCACCGAGCCGGTCGAGGATCCCGTCGGCGACCTGCTGTCGCGCTATTCGCGCAGCCGTGGCCCGTTCAGCGCCCGGCAGGCGGCCGAGCGGTTCGGGCTCGGGACGGCCGTGGTCACCGGCGTCCTGGACAGGCTGACCGCGCAGGGCAGGCTGGTCCGGGGCGAGCTGAGTCCCGTCGGGCATCCGGAGACCCACGGCGTCGGGACGGAGTTCTGCGACGCTTCGGTGCTGCGCAGGCTTCGGCGGGCGTCGCTGGCCCGGCTGCGGGCCGAGGTCGAGCCGGTCGAACCGGCCGCGCTGGGGCGGTTCCTGCCCTCGTGGCACGGCATCGGGGCGCGGGTGCGGTCGGCGCCGACCGCAGACGACGTGCTGTCCGTGGTCGAGCAACTGGCCGGTGCCCCGCTCCCGGCGAGTGCGGTCGAGTCGCTGATCCTGCCGAGCAGGCTGCCCGGCTACACCCCGTCGCTGCTGGACGAACTCACCACGGCGGGCGAAGTCACCTGGTGCGGCTGCGGCTCCCTGTCCGGCGGGGACGGCTGGCTGGCGCTCGCGCCCACGGACGTCGCCGATCTGCTGTTGCCGGATCTCGACGACGATCTGCCCTCCGGCCCGCTGCACGAGGCCATTCTGTCCACTTTGGAGGGTGGGGCGCAGTTCTTCCGCCAGCTCGTGGACCGGGCGTCGCCGTTGGTCGAAACCCCGCCGAACGACGGTGAAGTCGTGGCGGCGCTGTGGGATCTCGTGTGGGCGGGCCTGGTCACCGGGGACACGCTGGGCCCGCTGCGGGCGCAGGTCTCCGGTTCCGGCGCGGCGCACAAGCCACGGCGGCAGGCTCCTCGCGGCCGGTACGCGCGGCTTCGGGCCGGGCGTCCGGCGATGCCTTCGCGCACCGGGCCGCCGACGGTGGCCGGCCGTTGGGCACTCACCCCGGGGCGGGAGGCGGATCCGACCAGGCGCGCGCTGGCGCGGACGGAGGCCTTCCTGGAACGGCACGGCGTCCTCACCCGTGGCGCACTCGACACCGAGCGCGTGACCGGCGGCTTTTCGGGGATCTACAAGGTTTTGCGTGGCATGGAGGATTCGGGGCAGGTCGTCCGGGGGTACGTGGTCGAGGGGCTCGGCGCGGCGCAGTTCGCGGCGAAGGGCGCCGTCGACAGGCTGCGCGCGCAGTCCGGGAACCAGCGCACCACCGCGGAAGGCGCCGTCGTCCTCGCCGCCGCCGACCCGGCCCAGCCCTACGGTGCCGCGTTGCCTTGGCCCGCCGCGACGGGCGACACGAAACACCGTCCGGCAAGGAAAGCGGGCGCTCTGGCAGTGCTCGTGGACGGCGTCCCGGCGATGTACGTCGAACGAGGCGGCCGGTCGCTGCTGAGCTTCACCGAGGATCAGGACAGGTTGCGCGCGGCCGCGCGGGCGCTGTCGACGGCGGTGCGGGAAGGCTGGCTGGGGCAGCTCGCGGTGCAGAAGGCCGACGGCGAGGTGGCGCTCACCTCGGAGCTTTCGGCGGTCCTCCAGGAGGCGGGTTTCCGGGCGACTCCCAAGGGGCTGCGCCTGCGGGCCTAGAATCACCGCTCAGACCTGCGGAGAAGGACGTTCGAACATGGTGATGCGCGACCTGCGCTATTTCGGGGATCCCGTGCTCAAGACCGTATGCGACCCGGTCACGACATTCGACAAGAAGATCGAGTCGCTGGTGACCGATCTGATGGACGGGGTGAAACCGGCCGGGCGCGCGGGGCTCGCGGCGCCGCAGATCGGGGTCGGGCTGCGGGTGTTCAGCTACGACGTCGGCGGGCTGAGCGGGTACGTGATCAACCCCGAGATCGTCGAGCTGTCCGAAGAGACACACGAGATCGGTGAGGGCTGCCTCTCGGTGCCGGAACTGTGGTTCCCGGTCGTCCGCGCGAAGCACGCCGTGGTGCGCGGTGTCGACCTGCGCAACGAACCGGTCGAGGTCGAGGGCGTCGACGTGCTCGCCCAGTGCCTGCAGCACGAGACCGACCACCTCGACGGCAAGCTGTACCTCGAGCGCCTCACTCCCGAACGCAAGAAGCGCGCGTTGGGCGAGGCCCGCGGCAAAGACTGGTTCTGGAACCGCTGACCCACTCCCGCATTTAGTCCTCTGAATGCGGTGGTTGGCACCACGAACTACCGCATCCAGAGGACTAAATGCGGGCGTCGGGGAGCCGGAAGCGCAGGGTGCCCGGGTCGCCGGGGGCGCGTTCGGGCCGGAGCCCCACGCGGGTGGCGGTGCGATGGAGGGAGTCGTCGCCGGGGAGGCAGACGGCGGTGAGTTCGCGTTCCCCCTTGGCCATGGCGAGAGTGGCGAGCCGGGTCAGCAGAGCGGTGCCGATGCCTTGGCGCTGCCAGGAATCCTCGACCAGCAGCGAGACTTCGGCCGCGCCGCCGTCGGCGGACGGGATCAGCTGGCCGAGACCGATCACGTCCCGGCCGCAGACCGCGAGCAGGCTGATCCCGCGCGGCGGCATCAGGAGCCGGTGCAGCCAGCGACGCGGCACGGCGCGCATTCCGGTGTGGTAGCGGTGGAAGAGCGTCGTCATCGAGCATCTCTGGTGCAGCGCGGACACCGCTTCCGCGTCACCGGGGACACCCTTGCGGAGGACGATCGCGGCGCCGTCGGCCCGGTCGAGCACGATCGGACCGGTCACGTTGTCGCGGACGGCGGCGATCAGGCCGGTCAGCGCGACGGCGCGGCTCAGTTCCAGTTCGACGAACGGCGACCACCGGCGGCGCGCGACGAACGCGGCGCCGTCCCCCGCCGGGAACACCGCGCGGTGCCCGCCTTCCGTGCGGGCCGGGTTCGCCTCGATCGACGGGACCTTGGTGACGACGTCGGCCGCGAGGACGCCGCGGAGCACTTCCGCGAGGCCGCCGGGCTCCTCGACGGCCCGCTTGGCCGCGGTGAGTGTCGCGGTGGCCGGGTCGACCAGTTCGGCCAGATCCGCGTCGATGACGGCGGAGCATTCGCATCCTTCGTCGCGGATCGCGTCGACGAGCAGCTGGCGCGGCAGGCCGGTGGCCGGACGCAGGACGATCTCGTCGAGCACGCCGCCGGGGACCGGGAGCACCGACAGCCCGAGGATGTTGCATTCGAGGTCGGCGAGCCGGATCGCGATCCTGGCCAGCGTGCCGGGGCGGTCGTCCACGCGGATCCGGACGCGCCAGGCCGACGCGGCGGCGGTCTCTTCGCGGGGATGGACCAGGGTGGGCCGGGCTCGATAGGTCTCCATGACTCCACGGTCCCGGCCGGTTGTTGCCTGCCAACGGCGCGGGTGTTTCGCTCACGTCAGCGTTCGATGTCACCGCGCAACCCCGGCGAAACACTCAGCGGGGCGAAAGCACGCTGAACTCGTTGCCCTCCGGATCCGCCATGGCATCGCCACGCTCCCCCGACGCGCCCAGCTCCCGCAGGCGCCGGATCTCGGCCGCCCGGCTCTTGCCCCGCCGTGGCGCGATCTCGAACCACAGCCTGTTCCTGTGCTGCTTCTCTTCTCGCGTGGCGAGGAACTCGATCCACGGGCCGCGGCCGTCCGGTGGCCGCAGGCCGACGATCGTCTTCTCCCGGACGCCGACCTCCCAGCCCAGGGCGGCCGCCCAGAACCGCGCGAGCCGCTCTGGATCGAGCGCGTCGGTGACCACCGAGGCGATCGCGCCGGTGCCTTCGTACTGCTCGCGTGGCTCGAGGACGCAGAACTCGTTGCCCTCGGGGTCCGCGAGCACCACCCACGGCACCCGTTTCTCCTCCGGCGGGCCCTGGCCGATGTCGATGTGCCGTGCGCCGAGGGACAGCGCACGGTCCACCAGCTCGGCCTGGTGCCCGGGCGAACGGCTCGCCAGATCCAGGTGCAGCCGGTTCTTGCCCCGTTTGGGGCCCGCCTCGGAGCGGAACGCCGGTTCGAACGGGGCGTCCCAGCTGAACAGCCCTTCCCAGAAACCCGCCAGATCTCTGGGAAGGGCCGAGTCGAAGACCAGGTTCACCAGCTGTGCCACCACACCGGTGAATCTAGACGGCACCACCGACACTTCCGGGCGTTCCGGGCACATCTTCAAGCTCCGCCGACTGGCGCTGACCGGTTTGGCTTCCCCACCGACCGGTCATCGGGTCGCGAGCCGCAGAAGGGCCCAGAGTTGTCCCGCCATGTCCTGGTCTCCGCTGACCGTCACCGCCGTCGGACCCGCCCGGCCCCAGAGCCAGCGGTAGATCTTGTCCGGCTTGCCGGTGACCAGGTCGTCCGCGCGCTGGGCCTCCTCGGCCGAGCACCGCCAGGCGACCGTTTCCGTGGGCCCCGCCCTGGCGATCCAGGTGTGGCCCGCGGTGCGCACGCCGACCGAGCCGGTCTTGGTGCCGGACAGCCCCAGCAACGGCAGCCGCTGGCCGAACCAGAGCACCAGCGCCTCGTCGATCCCGTCGAGTGCCACGTCTTCGGGGATCTCCGAGACGTCCCGGCCGGCCGCGCCCTCCGCGTCGATCCGGTGGATCGTCGTCTCGTGCGCCATCCGCCGCCGCCAGAACCCGTAGCTGCGGTCCGCCGGCCACCAGGTCGGCGCCAGTTCGTCCGGATCGTGCGCGGACAGTTCGGCGACGAGTTCGTCCCGGCCCTCGCGGAAGTACTCCGCCAGGCTCTGTCCCGGCCCCGGTTTGCGCTGCCAGTGCTCGGGACGCCGTCCGTCGGTGATCCAGCGGCGGGTGACCCGGTACACGCTGCCCACGTGCCTGAGGACCTCCCCGAGCGTCCAGCCCGGGCAGGTCGGGACCGGCGCGTCGGCGGACGCGGTATGCGCCACCTGGGCCATCAACTCGGTTTCGGCGCCGATCACCTCCAGGAACCTGCCCTGGTCGATCATGGCCTGCCCGGCCATCGGGCACCCCCTCTCCGTGGCGCGTTCTGTCTCTCGGTGAACCCGCGTCCGCGATCGCGTCGGCAGGCCGCGACCTGGTCTTTCAAGTCACGAAGGTGGTGAAGGCGGCCTGCCACCGCGATCGCGGGGCCTTCGGCCAGGCGGGTTCACGGGATGGCCACTTTCCGGACGAACCGCAGCGCCGCCGACCGGCTGCTAAGCCACATGCGCCGAATCACCCATCGGCAGCCCGTGCACCACCCGTCGCACCAGTTCCAGGAACACCGTGGCGGCCCGGGTCAGCTCGTCCGCCAGCTCGACGGTGACCTTGCCGGTGATCCCCGCCTGGGCTGCGGCCCGCGTCGCCGAATTGGCCGCGAAGAACGCCGCCCATTCCTTGAGCTCGGGCGCGACGGAATCGAGCAGCACCCAGCCGCTCGCCGGCCGGGCACGGCCCCGGTGCGGACGGCCTCGGGCCTCCAGCACCGCCGCCGCGCCGCGCAGCGCGGCGAGATACGCCCCGATGAACCGCTCCGCGGGATCGCTTTCCCGCTCTGCTTCGGCGAGCCCCCGCCTCGCCTGTGCGTACAAGGAGACCGCCGCGGGTGGTGCCGGCGGGCGCAACGACATGGGCAGGGCGGGCTGTGCGGCGCCCCCCGGCCTCTCGGCTTCGTCGGGGGACACGACCGAAACGGACATGACGACCCTCCTCCTGTACGTGAGCGCCTGCCGGTGCCCGGCGCCGAGGCGCTTCCCCCGCCCCCGCGCCGGGCACCTACCGGTGCGCGCTCACCGAATGTCGAACGTCTGTTCGAACAAGTCCAATGTAACCCCGAAGTGCCCCATTCCTCAACCCCGTACCGGGGTGATCGCCGCATGTGGTGCGGGACACGGCATCGGCCACGTGATCTCATAGGCGTATGAGCACCATCGACCATCCCTCGGTGGCCAAGGTCGCGGCCGCGCTCGCCGAGGCGGGCCAGCACGCCGCCGCCGACGGGATCCGGATCCTCCCCGCCGAAGTCCGCACGGCCGCGCAGGCCGCCGAAGCGCTCGGTGTCGAGGTCGGCGCGATCGCGAACAGCCTCGTCTTCCGCAGCCGCGCCGGCGACACGGAAACGGCCCTGCTCGCCCTGACCTCCGGCGCGCACCGCGCCGACACCGGCCTCCTCGCTTCGCTGACCGGCGCCGACGAGATCGGGAAGGCCGACGCGGATTTCGTCCGCGCGCACACCGGTCAGCCGATCGGCGGCGTCGCCCCGGTCGGTCACCCGAAGGCGTTGACCACCCTCGTCGACACCGCGTTACGCGCATACGACGTGGTCTGGGCCGCCGCCGGACATCCGAAGTCGGTGTACCCCACGACGTTCGACGACCTCGTCGCGCTGACCGGGGGCACTCCCGCGGACGTCGCGGGCGGCGGGCAGGATGGGCGCCCGTGACCGCGATGTCCTCGGAATGCACCCGTTACGTCCAGCTGTCCGCGGACGAGTTCCGCGCCCGGCTCCCCGAGGCGCTGACCATCTACGTCAACGCCATGCGCTACCCCGAAGGCACGGCGGAGCAACGCGCGCCGATGTGGCTCACGCACGCGCTGCGCGAAGGCTGGCGCTGCATGGCCGCGCTCGACGCGGACGGCGTCCTGCTCGGGCTCGCCTACGGCTACAAGGGCCGCGGCGGCCAGTGGTGGCACGAACAGGTCCGCCACGGCCTGACCCGGCGTGAGGGCCAGGCCGCCGCCGAGCACTGGATGTCCGACTACTTCGAGCTCACCGAGATCCACGTCAGCCCCGAAAGCCAGGGGAAGCGGATCGGCGAGGACCTCCTGCGACGGCTGCTCGACGGCGTGCCCAGCGCCCACGTCCTCCTCTCCACGCCGGAAGGAACCAGCCGGGCCTGGAACCTGTACCGGCGGGTCGGGTTCGTCGACGTGCTGCGGGACTACCACTTCGCCGGGGATCCGCGGCCGTTCGCGATCCTCGGCCGGACGCTGCCGCTCTAGGTCGGGTCCGGTAGGTCGGTTCGCTGGGCTTCGTGATCCAGGTGGTTCCTGACGGTGCGGGCGGATCGGCCTCGTACCGTCGTACTCGGCCGATCCGCCCGTGCCGCCAGGGAGCACCTGGGCGCGAAGACCGCGGACCGACCTACCTGACGCGGCCTAGGGCCTCGAATACGCCACGGTGAGCGCGGCGATGAGCACCACCGCGCCGGACCAGCCCACGGCGCCGAGCCGTTCCCCGAGCACGGCCATCGACAGCAGCGCGGCGGTCAACGGTTCGAGCAGGGCGGACAACGCGGCCAGTACGGGATGCGCGCTTTCGAGACCGCGGAAGTACGCGGCGTACGCCAGCGCCGTCGGCACGACGCCGAAGTAGACGACGAGCGCGAGCACGTCGGCCTGGAACGGCACGGCCATCCCGAACCACAGCGCCGCGGGAGCGAGCGCGGCGCCGCCGATCAGGCAGCCGAAAGCCGTGGTGGGCAAGGGATCGAGGCCTTCGACACGGGTCGCGGTCACCAGTGTCAGCGCGGCGAACCCGGCCGCGGCGAGCAGGGCGAACAGCACTCCGGCGACGTCGGCCTCCTGGCCGGGCGTCCACTGCAGCAGCGCGAGCCCGACGAGGGATCCGGCCACGGACACCGCCGTCCACGCTCCGGGCAGGCGGCGGGTCATGACGGCCGTCGCGACGGCGAGCAGGACGGGCGCGCTGCCGATGGTGGTCATCGTCGCGACGCTCACCGAACTCAGCGAGACCGAGGCGAAGTAGCTGGTCTGGAAGAGGGCGAACAAACCGCCGACCGCCAGGAGGCGACGGCGGACCCGGGGTGTGCGGGGGAGGCCGCGAAGGCCTCCGGTGAGCCAGAGATAGCCGGTGGCGATCACGCCGCCGATGAGCAGCCGGTACGCGGCGACGCTCAGTGGATGCAGTCCCGCGCGGGACGCGAGCAGGGATCCGGCGAGGCCGCCGGTCCCCCAGAGGACTCCGGCGAGGACGAGCGCGGCCGACGATCGGGCGCGCGTGGGTACGGCAACGGACATGGGGAAACGCTCCTGCGTCTGTGTCGGTCGGAAAGGACGTCGACGACGCGGGGTGCTTCAGTGCAGCACGGATCGGCCGGGCGGCTGGAACGCCGCGCGGCCGGAGACACCCCGCTCAGGAGGCGGGGGGTGGGGTGACGAGAAAGATCCGGTGCACGAGGCGAACGTATCAAGGCGGGCAAGTGAATAAACCTGAAGGACGCTTTCCCCGCGTGTGACGCGGGGAAAGCGCCCTTCGGCTCAGTCGAGCGCGGCCAGCATCTCCCGCAGCGTGTCCAGCCCCATCCCGCCGAGCGCCAGCGCCCGCGTGTGGAACTGCTTGATGTCGAACGCGTCGCCCTGCCGCGCGCGGGCCTCCTCGCGGGCGGCGAGCCAGAGCCGTTCGCCGAGCTTGTACGACGGCGCCTGCCCGGGCCAGCCCAGGTAACGGTCGATCTCGTCGTGCACGTGGGCCGGGTCGGTGACGGTCCGGGTGAGCATGAACTCCAGGCCCAGTTCGGGCGTCCACCGCTCGCCCTCGTGGAAGCCGGTGCCCGCCGGGATCTCCAGTTCCAGGTGCATGCCGATGTCGACGATCACGCGCGCGGCGCGGAACAGCTGCTCGGACAGCATGCCGAGCAGTTCGCCATCGTCGGCGAGGAAGCCGAGGTCCTCCATCAGCCGCTCGGAGTACAGCGCCCAGCCCTCGGCGTGCCCGGAGGTGAACGCCAGCAGCCGCTGGTACTTGTTGAGCGACTCCGACTGGTCGACCGCGGTCGCGATCTGCAGGTGGTGGCCCGGCGCGCCCTCGTGGTAGACGGTGCTGACCTCGCGCCAGGTGGTGAACTCGTCCCGGCCCTGCGGCAGCGACCACCACATGCGGCCGGGGCGGGAGAAGTCCTCGCTCGGGCCGGTGTAGTACGCGCCGACGGTGCCGCCGGGCGGGGCGATCTTGCACTCCAGCGCCATCACCCGGTCGGAGATGTCGAAGTGCTTGCCGCGCAACGACTTCAGCGCGTTGTCGGACAGATTCTGCATCCAGGCCTGGAATTCGGCCCGGCCGCGGACGGTGTACTTGGGGTCGGCGTCGAGGACGGCGGCCGCCTCGGCGAGGGTGGCGCCGGGCTTGATCCGGCCGGCGACCTCGCGCATCTCGGTTTCGATACGGGTGAATTCGGCCCAGCCCCAGGCGTAGGCCTCGTCCAGGTCCAGGGTGGCGCCGGTGAACACCCGGGACCACAGCTTGTACACCTCGGCGCCGACGGCGTCCTTGACCGGCGCCAGCGGGGCGAGTTCGGCGCGGAGGAAACCGGCGAACTCCGCGTACGCCTCCTGGGCGGCGTGAGCGGCCTGGCCGAGTTCGGCGCGGAGCTTCTCGTCGACGTTCTTCGCACCCGAGACCAGCGTCTCGAAGAAACCGGTTTCGTCCTTCAGCCCCGCCCAGGTTTCGGCCTGTTCGGCGACCTTGCCGACCTGCCGCAACGCCGACACCCGGCCCGCGTCGGCGGCCGCGAGCAGCGAGACACGGAGACCGTCGAGCGCCTCGGGCACCCTCGCCATCCGGGCGGCGATCGTCGCCCAGTCCTCCGCGGTCTCGGTGGGCATGTAATCGAAGACCATGCGCACTTCCTGCACGGGGCTTTCGATCACGTTCAGCACCGCGAGGTCGAGACCGGCTTCGTGGATCTCGAGGTTCAGCGCGATCCGCTCGGTGAACACCGCTTTGGCCGCGCGTTCGCCGTCGTCGACGGGTTCGGCCGCTTCGATGTCGGCCAGCGCGCGGGCGGCGATCGCGGCCCTCGCCGCGTGTCCGGCGGGCGAGTAGTCGGTCAGTCGGTCGTCGTATCCGGTGATGCCGAACGTCGTCGCGGCGACCGGGTCGGCCGCGGCGTACTCGTCTACGTACCGGTCACAGATCTGGTGCACACTTCGCGCGGTTGAAGCCATGACCGGCACGCTACCGGGACGGCGGGCGACTTCGGTACGGAGTTACGCGCGGGCCGGGACCAGCCCGAGCCTGCTGACCACCTCACGCGTGGCCTTGGACCGGTTGAACGTGTAGAAGTGCAGGTCGGGGACGCCTTCGGCGATGAGCCGCTCACACAGTTCGGTCACCGCGTCGATCCCTTCGGCGCGGAAGGCCTTCGGGTCGCCGGCCAGCGGTTCGAGCCGGTCCAGCAGCCGCCGCGGCGCGGGCGCGCCCGACAGCTTGATCGACGTGTGCAGGGTCCGCGGCGTGGTCAGCGGCATGATCCCGGGGATGACCAGCGCCTCGCAGCCCGTGGCCGCCACCCGGTCGCGCAGGCGGAGGAAGTCCTCCGGCTCGAAGAACAGCTGCGCGATCGCGAAATCCGCGCCGGCGCGGAGCTTGCGCACGAGGTACTCGGTGTCGGCTTCGAGGTTCGCCGAGCGCGGGTGGCCGTACGGGAAGGCCGAGACGCCGACGCAGAAGTCGCCGAGCGAACGCACCAGCTCGACCAGTTCCTCGGCGTAGTTGAGCCCCTGCGGATGCGGGACCCAGTCGCCGTAGACGTCGCCCGGCGGGTCGCCCCGCAGCGCGAGGATGTTCCGCACGCCGACGGCGGCGTACCAGCCGATGACGTTGCGCAGTTCCGCGACCGAGTGGTTCACGGCGGTGAGGTGCGCCATCGGCACCAGCGTGGTCTCGGTGGCGACGCGGGCGATGCTGCGGATCGTGCCGTCGCGGCTGGAGCCGCCGGCGCCGTAGGTGATCGACATGTACGCCGGGTCGAGCGGCTCGAGCTCCCGGATCGACTTCCACAGGACGGCCTCGTCGGCCGCGTCGCGGGGCGGGAAGAACTCGATGGAGAACACGGGTCCATCACCCTGCAACCGCTCGACCACCGAAGTCATTCCGTCATTTTAAGGGGGAATGTCCGCTGGCTGGGAGCCCCCTCTCAGGCTTTGGGCGTGCGACTTCAGCCACGTACGAGCGGTTGCCGAGCGGCGCGAGCCTGGGGAGACTCGATGGCGAGCACAGGGAGCCGCCATGAGCGCCGAAACCGACACCAGCTGGGACGAGGACGTCCGCGTCGCGGTCTACCGCGCGTTCGCCGAGCACGGGAGGCCGCCGACGGCCCCGGAACTGGCCGACGCCGCCCACGGCTCACTCGCGGTGGCGAAACAGGCGCTGCACCGGCTCGCGGAGCGGCGGCATCTCGTGCTCGACGAATGCGAGCACGTCGTGCTGGCGCATCCGTTCGCGGCGATCCCGCTGGGGTTCTCCGTGATGGGCGCGCACACGCTGTGGTGGGGCGGCTGCGCGTGGGACGCGTTCGCGATCCCCCATCTGGTCAAGGCCGAACCCGAGGTGCTGGTGTCCACGCGCTGCCGTGGCTGCGGGGAGCCGCACGCCCTGCTGGTGAACGACCGGACCCCACCGAAGGGTGAACTGGTCGCGCACTTCCTGGTGCCGGTGGCGCGGATGTGGGACGACGTCGTGCACACCTGCGCCAACCAGCGCCTGTTCTGCGGTGAGTCCTGTGTGGACGGATGGCTGACGGAAACGGGGCAGGACAAGGGTTACGTCATGGATCTGGCGACGCTGTGGCGGCTCGCGGCGGGCTGGTACGAGGGCAGGCTCGAGCACGGGTACACCCGCCGGGATCCGGCCGCCGCGGCCGCGTACTTCGCGCAGGCCGGGCTGAGCGGGCCGTTCTGGAGCTAGACCGGGGGCCGCGACGGAAGGCCGTGTCGCGAAAGCCACTTTCGGGACATCTGACGTCCCGAAAGTGGCTTTCGCGACACGGCCACGGCACGGTCAGGAGCAGATCACGACATCCCGGCACGTACGTCCGCTCGCTAGACCAGGAACCGCAGTACCGCCGTGACGACGACCCCGCAGAGGATCGCGGCGAGCGCCGGGACGCGCAGCGCGTAGGTCACCGCGATCGCGGCCAGTCCGGCGCAGAGCGTCCAGTCGAGCCCGGACCAGGCAGGACCGGTCACGTCCGTGAGCACGAGACCGGCCAGCAACGCGGGCGCGAGCAGCGCGATCACGGCCGCGGCCCGCGGCGGCAGCGTCCGGTCGCCGAGCAGGACCGGCCCCGCCGCCTTGAACCCGATGCTGACCAGTGCCACGAGGACGATGGCGAGCCAGAGTGTCATCGCCGCACCCCCAGGCCGACCAGCGCGGCGGCCGCGGCGCCGATCAGGGCGAGCCCGACCGGAACGAACAGCACCAGGATCCCGGCCAGGCAGGCGGCGAGCGCCGCGGTGAGGACCGCCTGGCGCGAACGGCGCAGCTCGTCGATGAGCAGGACCAGGAAGAAGCCGGGGAACACGACGTCGAGCCCGAACCGCGAGACGACGTCCGGTGATGGCGCCGCCAGGACGCCGAGCACCGTCCCCAGCACCCACGCGGGCAGCTGGACGAGCGTGCAGCCGATGAGCTTTTCGCGATCGAAGCGCCCTTCGCCGAGGTGGGCGGCCACCCACGAGCCGTCGACGACGGCCTGGCCCTCCCACGCGCGGCGCAGGCGCCCGCCGCGCAGATCCGAGGCGACGGCGGCGCCCATCGGCAGGAACCGGGCGTTGATCAGGGCCGCCGCGCCGACCGCGACGGCGAGATTCCCGCCGCCCGCGAGCGCGGTGGCCATCGCGAACTGGGCCGAGCCGGAGAACACGACGACCGACGCGACGATCGGGGCGGCGATCCCCCACCCCAGCGTCTGGCTGTACGCGCCGAAGGTGACACCGAGAACGAAGGTCGCGACACCCAGGCCGAGCCCGACACGGGCGCCGGCCAGGTAGCTGTGCCGGCGCATCGACACCTCTGTCATAGCTCGACCCTAACAAGCTAAACTGAGTTTGACCATTAGGAGAAGTCATGGACGCCCACTGGGACGGGTACGACAGCATCGGCGGGAGCGTGCCGTTGGACCTGGTCAACACCGTTTCCTGGCGGCGCGACCCGGCCCGGCGGGAAGACCGGCTCTCCACCCCGGAACGGCTGTCCGAGTGGGTGGTCCTGGTCGGCGCGGGCACCGAGCGGCTGGAGATCTCCGAAGCCGTCCTGGAGGCGGTGAAGGACTTCCGCGAGACGCTGTACCGCGTACTCGCGTCGGACCCGCAGGACGTCACGCCGCTGCGGAAGCCCCTGCTGGCTGCGTATCGGCACGCCGGACTCGCGCCGTCCCTGCCCTTGCGGTGGACGGTTCCGCTGACGGACGACACCGCGTTGCCGCACTTCCTCGCGCTGGAGGCCGAAGACCTGCTCAGGTCCGGCGACCTGGACCGGATCCGCGAGTGCGAGGGCCCGGGGTGCGGCTGGGTCTTCACCGACCACACGCGCAACCGCTCGCGGCGCTGGTGCAGTTCGTCCGACTGCGGGAACCGGGCACGGGCGAAACGACACTACGACAAGACCCGCGTTTAGTGCTCCGGATGCGGTCCTTGCACGGGCAACTACCGCGTTCAGAGGACGAAACGCGGCGAGTTCCGCCACATTCCACGGCACCCGACTGGGTCATGGGGACGCGCTTCCCGGAGGATGTGCTCATGGACACGTCCGCCTACGACGCCGATCTGCCCGCCCACGTCGAGCGGGCGCTGGCCGGATTCCTCGAGCGCGCCGGTGCCGAGATCCGCCGCACCGAACCGGTCGTCGGCGTCGGGATCGACGCGCTGGCCGGGTTCGTCCTGGGCGGCGGCAAACGCCTGCGCCCGACGTTCGCCTGGTGGGGCTGGCGCGGCGCGGGCGGCGATCCGGCGGGGCCGGACGTCGAAGGCGTGCTGCAGGCGGTCGCGAGCCTGGAGCTGATCCAGGCGTGCGCGCTGATCCACGACGACCTCATCGACTCCTCCGATTCGCGCCGCGGTTCCCCGACGGTGCACATCGCGGGTGCCAAACTGCACGCCGACAGCGGCTGGCTCGGCTCGCCGAGCACGTTCGGGCTCGCGACCGCCGTCCTGGTCGGCGACCTCGCGCTGGCCTGGGCCGACGACATGTTCGGCGAGGCCCCGCTCCCGCCCGCGGCCCTCGCGGCGGCGCGGCCGGCGTGGCGCGCGATGCGCACCGAAGTGCTCGCCGGCCAGTACCTCGACGTCCGCACCCAGGCCACCGGCGACGCCTCCCCCGAGGCGGCGCTGCACATCTGCAAGCTCAAGACGGCCGCGTACACCGTCCAGCGCCCGCTGCACCTCGGTGCCGCGCTCGGCGGCGCCGACGACGCCCTGATCGCGACGCTGCGCGAGTTCGGCGACGAGGTCGGCGTGGCGTTCCAGCTGCGGGACGACCTGCTCGGCGTGTTCGGCGACCCGTCGGTCACCGGCAAGCCCGCGGGCGACGACCTGCGTGAGGGCAAGCGGACGCTGCTGGTCGCGCTGGGTCTTCAGCGCGCGGCCGAGCAGGGCAAGGACGCGGCGGCGAAGGTCATCTCCGACGCCATCGGCGACGCCCACCTGTCCGAAGAGGCCGTCGAGACCGTGCGCGAGGCGCTGCAGGACGTCGGCGCCGTCGACGCGGTGGAACGCCGGATCGACGAGCTCACCGACTCCGCGATGACGGCGCTGGACCGCGCTCACCTGGCCGAGCCCGCCCCCGCCGCGCTGACCGGACTGGTCGTCAAGGCGACCCAGCGGACGTACTGATGCGCACCGTCACCGGTCCGAGTGACCACGTGGTGGTGATCGGTGGCGGGCTCGCCGGGCTGTCGGCGACGCTGCACCTGCTCGGCGCCGGCCGCCGGGTGACCCTGCTGGAGCAGGACAAGAGCCCGGGAGGCCGGGCCGGACAGGCGGATTTCGGCGGCAACACCGTCGACACCGGCGCCAGCGTGCTGACCATGCCGGAACTGCTCGACGAGGCCTTTTCCGCGGTCGGCGAATCCCTGGCGGGCAACCTCACGCTGACCCGGCTCGACCCGGCTTACCGCGCGCGGTTCGCCGACGGCAGCACGATCGCCGTGCACACCGAGGCGGCGGCTATGGAGGCCGAGATCCGCGCGGCCGCGGGCCCGGCCGAGGCCGACGGATATCGCAGGCTCCGCCGCTGGCTGACCGAGCTGTACGCGGTCCAGCAGGACCACTTCATCGGCGCGAACTTCGATTCGCCGCTCGATCTCGTGCGCCCGGAGCTGGCGAAATTGGCCGCACTGGGCGGTTTCGGCCGCCTCGGCCCGCAGATCGGCCGGTTCCTGCGTGACGATCGGGTGCGCCGCCTGTTCTCCTTCCAGGCGCTCTACGCGGGCCTCGATCCGGCGCGCGCGATCGGCGCATACGGCGTCATCTCCTACATGGACACCGTCGGCGGGGTCTACTACCCGTCGGGCGGGATGGGCGAGATCGCGCGGGCCCTGGCGAACGCGGCCGAACGCGCCGGTGCGGAACTGCGGTTCGGCACCGAAGCCGCTTGGCTGGAAAGGGTTTCCTCGCGGGTGCGCGCGGTGCGGACCCGGACCGGTGAGCGGATCCCTTGCGACACAGTGGTTCTGGCGACCGAACTCGGCACCGCGTACCGGCTGCTCGGCGCCCGCCCCCGGCGGCCGTTGCCGCTGCGGTATTCGCCGTCGGCCGTCGTACTGCACGGGCACGCGCCGAAATCCTGGCCGGATCTGGGCCACCACACCATCTTCTTCGGTCATGCCTGGGAGCGGACGTTCTCGGAGATCATCCGCGAGGGCAAGCTGATGAGCGACCCGTCGCTGCTGGTGACCCGGCCGACCGCGACCGAACCGGGCCTCTCCCCCGGTGGTGGCCAGGTGATCTCGGTGCTGGCCCCGGCGCCGAACCTGCGCCGCGGCAAGATCGACTGGCGCCGGGTCGGGCCCGCCTATCGCGCGGAACTGGTGCGCACGCTGGAAAAGCGCGGTCTCACCGGGTTCGCGGACGACTTCTCCGTCGACGAGACGATCACCCCGGAAGGCTGGGCCGAGCGCGGGCTCACCGCGGGTACGCCCTTCTCGCTCGCGCACACCTTCGCCCAGACCGGCCCGTTCCGGCCGGGGAACCTCGTGCGAGCGGCGGAAAACGTCGTACTGGCGGGCTGCGGGACCACGCCCGGCGTCGGCATCCCGCCGGTGGTGATCTCGGGCAGGCTCGCGGCGGGAAGGGTCACCGGCCGGTGAACGAGCTCGACGCCGCGGGGGTCACCGAGCCGTCGTTGCGGGCCGCGTACACCGAATGCCGCCGCATCAACGCGCACTACGGGCGCACGTTCTTCCTCGCGACCAGGCTGCTGCCGGCGCGGACGCGTCCGTTCGCGCACGCGCTGTACGGCTTCGCGCGGATGGCGGACGAAGTGGTCGACAACCCCGCGCCCGGCACCGATCCCGCGGTCGCCCTCGACGAGGTCGCCGTCATGGTCGCGCGGGTCTTCGACGGCGGCACGCCCGCCGACCCGGTGCTGGCCGCGCTCGCCGACACCGTGCGGCGCCACGACCTGGACCGCGAGCTGTTCGACGCGTTCCTGCGGTCCATGGCGATGGACCTCAAGATCACCGAGTACGCCACCTACGCCGAACTGCACGAGTACATCCACGGTTCGGCCGAGGTGATCGGCCTGCAGATGCTGCCCGTCTTCGGCACCGTCGTCCCGGTCGCCGAAGCCGTGCCGGGTGCCGCCGCGCTGGGTGAGGCTTTCCAGCTGACCAACTTCCTGCGCGATGTCGGCGAAGACCTCGACCGGGGAAGGCTGTACCTGCCGACCGAGGAACTGGCCGCGTTCGGCGTCGACCGCGAACTGCTCGAATGGTCCAGTGCCCGCGGCCTGCCCGACCGGCGGGTGCGGCGCGCGCTCGCCGTCGCGGTGGCGCGCAACCGGGCGGTCTACCGCCGCGCCGAAGCGGGTATCCCGTTGCTGCGCCCGGAATCCCGAGACTGCGTGCGGACGGCGCTCGTGCTCTACGAAGGCATTCTCGACGAAATCGCGGCCCTGGGTTACGACGTGCTGAACACGCGCGCGGTCGTGCCGCGCCGCCGTCGGCTGGGTGTCGCACTGCCGAGGTTTTTGGCGAGCGCGTGGAGCAACTCCAGGCTTAGGGTGCGAACATGACCACTGCTGAGAACAGGAAGATCCGGATCGGCGTCCAGCTGCAGCCCCAGCACGCCGAGTACAAGGCGATCCGCCGGGCGGCTTCGGAGGCCGAAGACCTCGGTGTGGACATCGTCTTCAACTGGGACCACTTCTATCCGCTCTACGGTGAGCCCGAGGGCCTGCACTACGAGTGCTGGACCATGCTGGGCGCCTGGGCGGAGTCCACGTCGCGGGTCGAGATCGGCGCGCTGGTGACATGCAACAGCTACCGCAACCCCGAACTGCTGGCCGACATGGCCCGTACCGTCGACAACATCTCCGACGGGCGGCTGATCCTCGGCATCGGCTCCGGCTGGTTCGAGAAGGACTACGACGAGTACGGCTACGAGTTCGGCACCGCCGGCGGGCGGCTCGACAACCTCGCGGAGGCGCTCCCGCGGATCGAGAGCAGGCTGGGCAAGCTGAACCCGCAGCCGGTCCGGGACATCCCGGTGCTGATCGGCGGCGGCGGCGAGAAGAAGACCCTGCGCCTGGTGGCGAAGCACGCCGACATCTGGCACGGCTTCGGCGACCCGGAGGTCGTGGAGCGCAAGGTCAAGATCCTCGACCAGCACTGCGCCGACGTCGGCCGGGACCCGAAGGAGATCGAGCGTTCGGTCGCCGTCGAGGGCGAGCCCGACGAGCTGGGCCCCAAGCTGCTGGAGCTGGGTGTCTCGCTGTTCACCGTGGCGACCGGCGGACCGGACTACAACCTCGACAAGCTGCGGTCCTGGATCGCATGGCGGGACAAGCAGCAGTCCTGACCCGCTTGGTACCGGGGTTGTGCTGGGCTTGGCCGGGCCCGGGACCGCCTGGTGATCATGTCGCGAAAGCCACTTTCGAGACGTCTGGTGTCCCGAAAGTGGCTTTCGCGACACCAGCTCCCGCCCCCAGGCCTCTGGTGTCCCGAAAGTGGCTTTCGCGACACCAGCTCCCGCCCCCAGGCCTCCACGGGCCAGGCCCGGCATCACCAGTGGCCGGAAGCCAGTAGATACCTAAGACACCTCGGCCGGAGCCGCACTTACCACTCACGAGCGTTGTCGCCGGTGCGCGGCGACCCGCTCCCGGGTGGCGCACCGCGTCGAGCAGTACCGCCGCGGGCTCCCCCCACCCAGGTGTGCGAAGGGCTTCCCGCAACCTGCGGCCGCGCAGAGCCCGCCCGGCGGCGCCTGACGGTCCGCGAGCAGCACGGCCAGCGCGAGCGCGGACGACGTCACCAGCCACGCGCCCCACGGCCCGTCGTCGTCGGCGTCCACGTGGAGATGCCAGCCGAACCCGTCGGCGTGATCGGTCAGCCGCGGCGGATGCGCGTGACGAGCCAGCAGCCGGTTGAGCACTCCGGCCGCCTCCTCGGCATCCCGCGCCGCGAACACCTCCCGCAGCTCGAAGGCCGCCTCACGCAACGAAGCCACGTCCGACGGCTTCAACTCGACAGAGGTCTCGCCGTGCGCCTCGAGTACGGCGCGAACCGACGCGACCGAGGATTCCGGCGCGAGCAGCACCGTCAGCAGATCCACCGCCCGCTGCGCCGCCGCCCTGGCCGAACGGCCCGGCAGGAAATCCCGCTGCGCTGAAGTCATATCCCACTGTAACGTCCCACCCATGAGAAGCCGTTACAGGCTCGCCGCCTATCTGACCGGCGCGACGATCGCCAGGACCGGCGACGAGCTCTCCGGGCCGGCGTTGCTGCTCCTCGGCATCGCTGTCGACGGATCGGCCGCCACCGGGTCGGCGCTGCTCGCGGGTCTGACGATCTCCGCGGCGGCGGGCGGACCGCTACTCGGCGCCCTGCTCGACCGCAGTCCCCGGCCAGGGCGGTTGCTGGCTTGGGCGCTGCTGGCCTACGCGGGCGGGCTCGGCGCGGTGCTGGCGCTGGTCGAAATCCCCGCGGCGATCGCGGTGGCCGTCGCGGCCGGACTGCTGAACCCCGCCCTGGCGGGCGGTTGGACGGCGCAGCTGCCGAACGTCCGCGGCACAACACCGCTGGCGAGGGCGAGCACGCTCGACGCGATGACGTTCACCGCCGCGAGCCTCGCCGGGCCGGGACTTGCTGGCCTCGTGGCCGCGTACGCCGGCGCCCCGGCGGCGGTGGCGCTCGCGATCACACTGGTCGTCGCCGCTTTCCCGGCCGCGTGGTCGCTGCCCGCGGTCGAGGCGAAGGCCGCGACACCGATCCGCCGCCGGCTCGCCGACGGGTTCGCGGTCCTCTTCCGCAACCGCGCCCTGCTGCGAGCCACCGCGACGTCCACGGTGTCCTTCGTCGGGATCGGGATGGCCATCGTCTGTTATCCGCTGCTCGGCGCCCAACGGCTGGGGAACCCGGGCTTCGGCGCGCTGCTGCTCACCGTGCTGGCCGCCGCGTCACTGGTCGCGAACGCCGTGCTGGCCCGCAGACCACCGCCACCGGACCGCACGGTGCTCGCCAGCACGCTTCTACTGGGCGCGAGCTTCCTGCTCGCGGCGTCCGGGCACGACCTGGCGACCCTGTCGGCCGCCGCCGTGCTCGCCGGATTCGCCGAAGGACCCCAGCTTTCGGCACTGTTCGCCATCCGGCATCGCGAAGCGCCCGCGGCGGTCCGGGCTCAGGTGTTCACGACGGCGGCGAGCGTGAAGATCACCGGGCTCGCGGCGGGCGCCGCGCTCGCGGGACCGCTGAGCGCACTCTCCGTAACCGTCGCGCTGAGCGCCGCGGCGGGCTGCCAAATCCTGGCGGCCGCGACGTATGCGCTGGTCGGAGCTAGAAGGCCATCGCCTGCGCGCGCCGCTTGACCTCGGTGCCGTGGCTGGTGCGGAGCGCGTTGACCGGGGTCGTCCCCGGCAGGGTCTCGTCCGCGGCGAAGAGCCACCGCAGCATCTCGGTCCGGCTGAAACCGGCGTCCGCGAGCACCGTGATGGTGCCCGCCAGGCCCTTGACCACGCCGTCCTTGACCAGGAACGCGACCGGGACGTACAGCTCGCCCTTGCGCCGGACGGCGATCAGGTGGCCGTCGCGCAGCATCTGGCGGACCTTGTTGGCCGAGACGTTCAGCGCCGTCGCGACCTCCGGAACCGGGAGAACAGCCACATCTGCGTCAAGAACGTCGTCGGCGACGGGAATACCACTCACAGGTGACACTGTGCCACATTCCGTCTCCCGCTCCGTTAGTACGCATGGGTGACGACCCGGACGTGACGGTGTGTGCCCGCCCGGTCACGGATACCGCCGATTCGACGAAATGGCGGGAATCGTGATCCTCGGCGTGCCAGGTCCCGTACACCAGAACATGGGTACTTCCGTACGATCCATAGCCGTGACACGCACGGACCCCACGCTGGTGGGCACTCTGCTCGAGGGCCGCTACCGGGTGGACAAGCTGCTCGCACGCGGTGGGATGTCGTCGGTGTACCGCGGCGTCGACACCCGCCTGGACCGCCAGGTCGCCATCAAGATCATGGACCCGCGGTTCGCCGACGACAGGTCGTTCGTCGAGCGGTTCGAGCGGGAGGCCCGGTCGGCGGCCCGGCTTCATCATCCCCACGTGGTGGCGGTGCACGACCAGGGTTTCGACACCCCCGGCGGCGAGGAGTCCGGCCGCGCGTTCCTGGTCATGGAGCTCGTCGACGGCGGGACCCTGCGCGAACTGCTCGCCGAACGCGGTCCGCTGGACGTCGCGCTCGCGCTGAGCATCACCGAACCCGTCCTGTCCGCGCTGGCCGCGGCGCACGCCGCCGGCCTGGTGCACCGCGACGTCAAACCGGAGAACGTCCTGATCGGCCGCGGCGGCACGGCGCTTTCGGGCGGCGTGGTCAAGGTGGGCGACTTCGGCCTGGTCCGCGCGGTCGCCAGCGCGGGCACCACGAGTTCGAGCGTCATCCTCGGCACCGTCGCCTACGTCTCGCCCGAACAGGTCGCGACCGGCGCGACCACCTCGCGCGGCGACGTCTACTCGGCCGGGATCCTGCTGTACGAAATGCTCACCGGACGCCCGCCGTACACCGGCGACACCGCGCTCTCGGTGGCGTACCGCCACGTCAACGACGACGTCCCGCGCCCGAGCGAGCTGCGGCCGGGCATCCCGCCGCAGCTGGACGAGCTGATCCTGCGCGCCACGCGCCGCGACCCCGAGCAGCGTCCGGCCGACGCCGCGGCGTTCCTCGCCGAACTGCACCATCTGCGCACCGTCCTGGGTGTCCCGGCCGTCCCGGTGCCCGTACCGCTGCCCGCGGACGCCGACCGGGAGACCGACGCCGAACGCACCACCCCCGGCATCCCCGCCGTCCCGGCGGCGAACCCGGCCATGGCGACGACGGTGCTGGCCCCGGTCGCCGAGGCGACCATGCCGGTCACGGGCCCGCGCGGAACGCAGGCACTGCACCGCGAACCGCCTATCCCCGCCGCCCAGCCGCCTCGCACGCCTCCCCCGCGGCCCCGGCCGTCCGCCGACGACGAGCAGCCGGGGTCGCGCAAGCGCCTCTACGTCATGATCGCCGCCGCGGTGCTGGTACTCGGCGGCCTNACCGCGAACCGCCTATCCCCGCCGCCCAGCCGCCTCGCACGCCTCCCCCGCGGCCCCGGCCGTCCGCCGACGACGAGCAGCCGGGGTCGCGCAAGCGCCTCTACGTCATGATCGCCGCCGCGGTGCTGGTACTCGGCGGCCTGATCGGCGCGTTCGCCTTCATCCTCAACGACACCGGGCCGAACTCGTCGTCGGTGCCGAAACTGGCGGGGATGAACCAGGCCGCCGCCGGGGACGCGCTCCGCTCGGCGAAGCTGACCCCGGCCTACACCGAGGAGTACAGCGACACCGCCGCCCAGCACACGGTGATCCGGTCCGACCCCGCGGCGGGCACGTCGCTCGCGCCGGGCGCCACGGTCAACGTCGTGCTGTCGAAGGGCCGTCCGATCGTGCCGGACATCCAGGCCGGGACGAGCCCGCAGGACGCGGAGACGGCGATCAAGGCCGCGCAGCTGACCCCGGTCCAGGGCGAGCAGGAGTACAGCGACGTCGCCAAGAACAAGGTGATCCGCGTCGACCCGAGCCCCGGTTCGCAGCTGAACATCGGCGGGCAGGTCACGATCATCCTGTCGAAGGGCCCCGAACCGCTCCCGCCGGTCCCGGACGTCACCGGGCAGAGCAAGGACGCCGCGTTCCAGATCCTGCAGCAGGCGGGCTTCCAGCCGTTCCAAGCGGGCGAGGAGTTCTCCGACCAGTTCGCCGCCGGCCAGGTGATCCGCACCGACCCGAAGGGCGGCGGCAAGGCGAGCAACCGCCGCATCGGGGTGTTCGTTTCGAACGCCGTCGAAGTACCGAACGTGACGTTCAAGCGGATGGAGGAGGCGTTCCAGATCCTGCGGCAGGCGGGGCTGGAGCCCGACCGTCAGGGACGCGGAAACGGCAACGGGCACGGCGGCGGAAACGGTGGTTTCGACTTCGTCCTGGAGCAGGATCCGAAGCCGGGCACGAAGGTGCCGAAGGGCACGAAAGTGAAGCTCAAGGGCTTCGGGTGACGCGAAAGGTGCGGTGAAACCGTTCAGTACCGGCGTGGTCATCGGATACCGTGAAGCGCATGGTGGTCGTTGACGGCGTGAGCGGCAGGTCGGACAGGTTCACCCCGCGTTCTGCCACGCCGCGATGAGCTTCTTCACGGACGGTCCGCGCAGCCGCCCCCTGTTCCCGGTGCCGGAACAGGAACTGTTCGGCTACAACGGCCGCCCCTGGGTGGAGACGCCGCACGAGTACATCGTCCCGGCGATCCTGCCCTGGTCGATGCCGCTGGGGCGCGCCGAGCGGACCATCGTGGCGCTGCGCGGTATCGAGGTGTGGCCCGAGTCCGTGTCGTTCCAGCTGTCGGTGTACTCGCGTGACCTGCTGCTGGACGAACCCGGCGAAGGCCTGATCGACCATCGCCGCGTCCCGGACTACAACGCGCTGCTGGTCGGAGTGCTCTTCCCCGACGGCAGGCGCGCCAGCTCGGAGACCATCTCCGTGCCGTCGGCCACCAAACCGGATCAGCCGGTGCTGCGCGCGCAGGGTCTGGGCGGTTCGGCGTTCCACGTCGACCACGAGATCTTCCTGTGGCCGCTGCCGCCAGACGGGCCGCTGGAGCTCGTCGTCCAGTGGCTCGACCGCGACATCGAGGAGACGCGCACCGCGCTCGACGGCACCGCGATCCGCGACGCCGCCAAGGAGGCGGGCGAGATCTGGCCCGGCCTGCCCGCGCGGGAGGCGCACGGGCTGCCGGTCCGCCGGGTCGGGGCGCAGGCGATGATCACCCCGGCGTGGCCTCGCGAATCGCAGGGGCCGCCGCCCTTGCCGCAGCCGTCCTCGCCGCGCGCCGAGGCGCCCGCTCAACCGCGACGCGGTGCTCCGCTGCCGACCCGCCTCCCACGCCGGGCCCGCTGAGGGCGGCTACTCGTATCTCGCGTGATCCTGGCCGTATCTCGCGTGATTGAAGCCGTAACTCACGAGTTACGGCTTCAAGCACGTGAGTTACGGCTTCAAGCACGCGAGTTACGAGTTCAGCGGAAAGCCTCGACGTTCGCCACCGCCCACTCCGCATAGGTGACGCCGGGCCGCCCGGTGAGCTCCTGCACGACACCTGTCGGCTTGTCGGGGTTCTCGGTGAAGTACGCGAAGCCGTCGAGGAGCCATTCGGCGATCTCCGCCGGGATCCCGGCGGCGGCCCACTGCTTGTTCGCCTCTTCCCGGGTCAGCTCCTCGAAGACCACCTCTTCGCCGAGTGCGGCCGAGATGGCCGCGACCTGCTCGCGCTGGCTGATCGCCGTCGGCCCGCTCAGCGTGTGCTTCTTGCCGACGTGTCCCTCGGTCAGGATGACGTGCGCCGCGACGGCGGCGATGTCCGCGAGGTCGATCGGCGTCATCCGCGACTCGGGGTAGGCCTCGCGGACCACGCGCTCGGCCTTGATCGTCTCGGCCCAGCCGAGGGTGTTGTTCATGAACGCGCCCGGCCGCAGGAACGTCCAGTCGAAGCCCGCCTCACGGACGGCCTTCTCGATGATCGCGTAGTCCACGCCGCTCGAGTTCTCCGCCGGGTCGTCGGCGTTGCTGCCGGACAGCGCCACCACCCGGCGCACTCCGGCCTCCTTCGCCAGCTTCACGAAATCGTCCACCTTGGCCGCGAGCGGCGCCAGGTACACGGTTTCGACGCCTTTCAGGGCTTCCGGCAGGGTCTCCGGCTTGCCCAGGTACCCCTTGGCGACCTCCACCTGCGCGGGCAACGCCGCCTTCGCCGGGTTGACGGTCAGCGCCCGCACCGGCGCCCCGGCCTCCACCAGTTCGTCGACGAGCAGCCTGCCGACGCTTCCGGTCGCACCGGTCACCAGGATCGTCACGATTCCCCACTCCTTTTCGTACGCCCTACGGGATTACCTTAACCGTACCGCATACGAGAATGTAGAATCCAGCTTCACGGCCGAGTGGAGTGTGGATGGACTTCGAGCGCAGCCTCGAACTGTTGTGGCGTGACCGCGGCGAAGCCCGGCAGCCGACCAGGGGGCGGAAGCCGAAACTGACGCTCGACCAGGTGATCGCCACCGCCGTCGCGCTCGCCGACGGCGCGGGCGAGGCGACCGTGTCGATGAGCCGGATCGCCAAGAAGCTCGGCGCCGGCACGATGACGCTCTACACCTACGTCCCCGGCAAGACGGAACTGCTCGACCTCATGGTCGACTCGGTGCTCGCCGAACGGGACCTCCCCGGTCCCGGCGATCCGCGGCCGGACGACTGGCGCGCGCAGGTGCGGCTCTACGCCGAGCGCACCCTGGCCGTGTTCCGGGCGCATCCGTGGCTGCGCTCGACGTCGATGGTGCGGCCGGTGCTCGGCCCCGGGCTGATGGCGGGCCAGGAGTACCTGATCGCGGCAGTGTCGGACATCGGGCTGGAGCCGCGTCAGGCGGCCGCGGCCGCGAACAGCATCGAGATCTACGTGCAGGCGAACGCGACGCTGTTCGCCGAGACCGCGCAGGTCGAACAGGAGACCGGGCAGTCGACCGACGCCTGGTGGGGGCAGCGGTCGGTGTTCTGGGAGAAGTACTTCGACGTGGAACGCCATCCGGCGATGACGCGGATCTGGGAAAGCGGCGGCTACGACGCGGACACCTGCGAGGCCGCCGACGAGACCTTCGTATTCGGCCTGGAACGCCTGCTGGACGGCATCGAAGCCCTCGTCACGCCCTGACCAACCCCGCGTTTCGTCCTCTGGATGCGGTAGTTGGCGATACCAACTACCGCATCCAGAGGATCCTCTGGATGCGGTAGTTGGCGATACCAACTACCGCATCCAGAGGACGAAACGCGTCAGGAGACGGTGGGCAGCTCCGGGGCCGAGACGTCGAAGACCTTGCCCTCACGGGTGAGCAGCGCGGCCAGGACCTTCGCCTTGCGTTCGGTGTCGGCCGAGGTCCCCCACCGCACGGTCTTCCCGTCGGCCAGCGCGAACTCGACGCTTCCGGGGGTCTTCGCCGTCGCGGTGGTGACCTGCTTGAGCAACTGCTGCGGGATCACCCCGAGGACGCCGGTGACCGCGCGGGTCACCGGGTCGTCGGCCGACACCGACGGCAGCTTCAGCTCGGGCAGCCCGGCGGGCCGCTCCTTGACGGTCTTGAACACCACTCCCCCGCCGTCGACGAGATGCACGCCGTCGCCGCCGGGCCCGCTGTCGAAGAACGCGATCGCGGTCCGTTCGGTCACGGTGATCTCGAGGGTGCTCGGCCAGGACCGCGAGACGTCGACGGTCGCGATACCGGGCATCTGCGCCACCCGATCGCGGATCTCGTCGGTGTCCAGGCGCAGCATCGGCTTCTGGTCCGGCACCGCCGCCGCGGCGCGGATCTGGTCCGCGGGCACGGAGCTCGCCCCGACCACGTCGACCTGCCGCACCCCCAGCATCGAGCTGAACCACAGCAGGTAGACCAGCGCGACGGCGGTCAGCACCGAAAGCAGCGCGACCCAGCGCCGCCGCATCTCCTTGTGCCTGGCCGGCCGGGCGGTGCGGCGGCGGTCGTACACCGACCGCCTGCCGCGCCGTTCCTTCAAGCGCTGAGTCCGCTCAGCGCGGTCCGTGCGCGGACGCCGACCGGGTTCGGCCGGGCGGCGGCGTTCCCCGGTCCGCGGCATGGCTACCCCGCCCGCCGGTCCAGTTCGGCCAGGATCTCCGGGCCGAGCTGCGTGACGTCGCCGGCGCCCATGGTCACCAGCAGGTCACCGGGTTTGACCAGATCCGCCGCGAGCTTCGCCGCGACGTCGAACGCGGGCTGGTAGTGCACCGGGACACCGGAGATCTGGTCGGCGATGAGCGCGCCGCTCACGCCGGGTTCCGGCTTCTCGCGCGCCCCGAAGACGTCCAGCACGACGACCTCGTCGGCCAGCGACAGCGCGGCCGCGAACTCCTTCGAGAAGGTCTTCGTGCGCGAGTACAGATGCGGCTGGAAGACCACGATGACCCGGCCCGGGCCCGCGGCGGTCCGCACCGCGCGCAGCTGCGCGTCGACCTCGGTCGGGTGGTGCGCGTAGTCGTCGTACACGCGGACGTCGCCCGAGCGGCCCTTGAACTCGAACCGCCGCCGGACACCGCCGAACGCGGCGAGCCCTTCGGCCAGTCCCTCGACCGGCGCGCCGAGCTCGATCCCGGCCAGCAGCGCGGCGATCGCGTTCAGCGCCATGTGCTCGCCCGGCACCGCGACCCGCAGGACGATTTCCTCGCCCCGCAACGAGGTCCGGACGACGCCGCCGTCCGGGGCTGGCGCGAAGTCCAGGATCTTGGCGTCGTCGGCGCCGGTGACGGAACGCCCGTAGCGGCGGACGCGGATGCCCTGTTCCGACGCCCGCGCGCCCAGCTCCGAGGCGCCCTCGTCGTCACCGCAGACGATCAGCAGCCCGCCCGGCACGATCCGGCCGAGGAAGTCGCTGAACACCGAGACGTACGCCTCGGCCGTGCCGTGGTGGTCCAGGTGGTCCGGCTCGACGTTGGTCACCACGGCGACCGACGGCGAGTACGCCAGGAACGACCCGTCGCTCTCGTCGGCCTCGGCGACGAAGATGCCGCCCTCGCCGTGGTGGGCGTTGGCGCCCGACTCGTTGAGGTCGCCGCCGATGGCGAACGACGGGTCGAGACGGCACTGCTGCAGCGCGACGGTCAGCATCGACGTCGTCGACGTCTTGCCGTGCGTCCCGGCGATGCAGGCGACGCGGTGCCCCTCCATCAGCCCGGCCAGCGCCTCGGCGCGGTGCAGCACGGTGATCCCGCGTTCCCGCGCGGCCACCAGTTCCGGGTTGTCGTCCTTGATCGCGGTCGACACGATCACCGAGGACGGGCCTTCGGGGAACGCGTCGAGGTTCTCGGCGCGCTGGCCGACGGCGATCTCGGCGCCCTGGGCCCGCAGCGAGAGGAACGCGCGCGACTCCTTGGCGTCGGATCCGGACACCTGGGCCCCGCGGGCCAGCAGGATCCGGGCGATACCGCTCATCCCGGCGCCGCCGATCCCGATCAGGTGGGCACGCGTCAGCGTGTCGGGGAGTTGGTCAGGCACCTGCGGCCTCCAGCACGATCTTGGCAAGGGTCTCGTCGGTCCGCGCGATAGCCCAGTCCGGCCGCGGCCGCGCCCCCGATCCGTTGTCAGGCACCTGCGGCCTCCAGCACGATCTTGGCAAGGGTCTCGTCGGCCTCGCGGTGGCCGAGGCCGACCGCGGCCGCGCTCATCTTCGCGACCCTGTCGGCGTCGGACACCAGCGGGATCACCAGCTCCGCGACCTTGGCGGGGGTGAGGTCGGCGTCGTCGACCATCAGCCCGGCACCGGCGTCGACCGCGGGACGGGCGTTGACCGCCTGTTCGCCGTTGCCGTAGGGCAGCGGGACGAACACGGCGGGCAGGCCGACGGCGGACACCTCGGCGACGGTCATCGCGCCGGAGCGGCACAGCACCGCGTCGGCGGCGGCGTAGGCCAGGTCCATCCGCTCCAGGTACGGCACCGGGACGTACGCGGGCCGCCCGGGGAACTCCTGGACGACCAGCGTGTTCTTCGGCCCGTGGGCGTGCAGGACACCGACGCCGGCGTCCGCGAACTCCTTGGCGGCGCCCGAAACGGCGCCGTTGATCGACACCGCGCCCTGCGAGCCGCCGAAGACCAGCAGCGTCGGGGCGTCGGGGTCGAGCCCGAAGTGCTCACGGGCTTCGGCACGCAGCGCCGCCCTGTCGAGCGAAGTGATGGAGCGGCGCAGCGGGATGCCGATGACCTCGGCCTTCGCCAGCGGCGTTCCCGGGACCGCGACGGCGACGCGGACGGCGAACCGCGCGCCGACCTTGTTCGCCAGGCCCGGCTTCTCGTTGGCCTCGTGGACCACGATCGGCGTGCGGCCGCGCGCGGCCAGATACGCCGGAAGCGCGACGTACCCGCCGAAGCCGACGACGACGTCCGCGCCGACCCGGTCCAGGACCTCACGGGTGCGCTTGACCGCGTCGCGGACCTTCAGCGGCATCTTCAGCAGTTCGGGTGTCGGCTTGCGGGGCATCGGCACCGGCGGGATCAGCTCCAGCGGGTAGCCGCGCGCCGGGACGAGCTTGTTCTCCAGCCCGCGCTCGGTCCCGAGCGCGATCACCTTCGCGTCGGGACGCAGGCGCATCACCGCGTCGGCGAGGGCGAGCGCCGGTTCGATATGCCCTGCGGTACCACCGCCGGCGACCACGACCACCGGTGCCTTGCCGGCGACCTCGCCTGCGGCGCCACCTCTGACGGGGTTGTTCACCTATGACCTCTCCGGTTTGCGGTACCCCGTTTCGCGGTACCGCGGTTCGCCGCCGTTCGCGCGGCCGTCCTCCTGCCGGGTTCCCGTACCGAACGGCGCCGCTCTTGTGCGGGCGAAGGCCTCGCCGTCCTCGGCGCGGGCCTCGCCGCCTTGGCGGCGCCTCCCCTGGCCGCGGTGCCCTTCCGCTTGGCGGGCGGGCGGTACGGCTCGGGCGCGGGAAGCCTCAGCAGGCGTCCGAATTTACCCGGCCCCTGCGAACGCAGTGCGGCCACCGCCTCCGGTTCGTGCCGGGCCGCGTTGGCGAGGATCCCCATGATGAGCATGGTGATCACCAGCGACGTCCCGCCGTAGGAGATCAACGGCAGCGTGACCCCGGTGACCGGCAGCAGGCCGACCACGTAGCCGATGTTGATCCCCGCCTGCGCGACCAGGAAGACGGTCAGCGTGCCGGACACGATACGGATCCACGGGTCGAGGTTGCGGGTGGCGATCCGCAGGCCGACGACGGCGACCCCGGCGAACAGCCCGAGCACCACCACGCAGCCGATGAAGCCGAGTTCCTCGCCGATCAGGGCGAAGATGAAGTCGTTCTGCACGTTCGGCAGGTAGCCCCAGTTGGACTGGCCCTGGCCGAGGCCCTTGCCGAACATCCCGCCGTCGGCGAGCGCGAGTTTCGCCTGGTTGGCCTGGAAGCCGTCCGCGCTGGTGTCCGGGTCGCCGGAGACGAACGACATGACCCGCGCCAGCCGGTACGGCGCGATGATCGCCAGCACCAGGACCCCGGCCAGGCCACCGGCGAGGATGACGCCGAACAGCCGTTTCGGCGCGCCCGCGAACCACAGCAGGGCCATCAGCACCACCGCGAGGGTGATCGTGCCGCCGAGGTCGGGCTGCATCATGACCAGCGCGAACATCAGCAGCGCGATCGGCACGACCGGGACGAGCAGATGGCGCCACTGGTTGATGATGTTGTACTTGATCACCAGGATGTGCGCGCCCCAGAAGGCCAGCGCGACCTTGGCCGCCTCGACCGGCTGGAAGGCGAATCCGCCGAGCCGGAACCAGCCCTGTGAGCCGTTGACCTCGGAGCCGAGCGGGGTCAGCACCAGCACGAGCAGCCCGAGGCAGATCACCGTCACCGTCGCCGACAGCCGCCGGACGCGTTCCAGCGGGACCCGTAGCCCGACCCAGAACACCACCGCGCCGATCGCGACGAACATGAGGTGCTTGCTGAACTGGGCGTACACGCCGGTGCCGGTCTTGGGGTTGTACGAGGCGACCGACGAGGCGGACAGCACCATCACGATGCCGATCACGGTCAGCACGCCGGTGAGCGCCAGGACCAGGTGGAACGAGGCGAGCGGCCGCGAAAGCCAGGCCGTCAGCGCGGTACGGAAGGCGACGAACGGGCTTTCCTTGCGCTCACGGCGCTTGCGTGGCGGGGCGTCGCGCTTTCTCTCCTCAACCGCCGTCACTGGTCTCCCCCGCACCGTCGCGCAGGACACGGACCGCGCTCGCGAACGCGTCGCCGCGTGCGCCGTAGCTCGAGTACATGTCCAACGACGCCGCGGCGGGGGCCAGCAGCACCACATCTCCAGGGCGCGCCAGGGCTCGGGCCGCCTTCACCGCCGCAGTCATGGTGTCATCGTCACCCGAAGGGAGGCTGTTCACCGGGACATCCGGCGCGTGTCGCGCGACAGCGGCGGCGATCACGGGTGAATCGACGCCGAACAGCACGACACCGCGCAGCCGCCCGGCGATCGAACCGACGAGTTCGTCCACGGAAGCGCCCTTGAGCTGGCCACCGGCGATCCAGACGACGTTCAGATGGGCGCGCAGCGAACCGCTCGCCGCGTGCGGGTTGGTCGCCTTGGAGTCGTTGATGTACCGGACGCCGTCGATCTCGCCGATCTCCTCGGCCCGGTGCGGGGCCGGCCGGTACTCGCGCAGGCCCTTGGCGACGTCCTCGCCGGTGACGCCGTACGCCCTGGCCAGCGCGGCCGCGGCGAGCGCGTTCGAGACGTTGTGCGGGCCGGCGGGACGCACGTCGGCCAGGGTGCCGAGTTCGTCCGCGCTGGTCGCCGGGTCGGCCACGAAAGCGCGGTCGACCAGCAGGTCTTCCACGATCCCGAGTTCACAGGGGCGCGGGGTGTCCATGCCGAAGGCGATACGGCGGGCGTCGGCGGGCGCGTGCTGGTCGGCGAGGCGGCCGGACCACTCCTCGTGGAGGTTGTGCACGACGTTCCGGGAGTGGGTGTGGACCCGCCCCTTCGCGGCCGCGTACTCCTCCATCGAGCCGTGCCAGTCGAGGTGGTCCTCGGCGAGGTTCAGCACCACCGAGGCGAGCGGCGCCAGCGTCGACGACCAGTGCAGCTGGAAGCTCGACAGCTCCACGGCGAGCACCTCGTGCCCGGCCCGCACCGCGTCGAGCACCGCGAACCCGACGTTCCCGCAGGCCACGGCGTCGACGCCGGCGGCGCGCAGGATCGACTCCAGCATCCCGACCGTGGTGGTCTTGCCGTTGGTGCCGGTGATCGCGAGCCACACCGGCGGCTTGTCGCGCAGTTGCCCGACGCGCCACGCCAGCTCGACGTCGCCGATCACCTCGATCCCCGCCTCGGCCGCCGCCACCAGCAACGGCGACGTCGGCTTCCAGCCGGGGCTGGTCACGACCAGCTCGACCCCTTCGGGCGGTTCGGTCAGGCCCGGCACCAGTTCGGCGCCGAGACCTTCCAGCTCCGCCAGCCGTTCGGCGTTGCCGTCGGTGACGGTGATCCGCGCGCCCAGGTCCGCCAGGACGGGGACGATGGACTTGCCGGTGACCCCGGCTCCGGCGACGAGGACGTGACGCCCGGCGAGCTCCACTTGCTAACCCCCGAGACCGAGCTGCTCGCTGTAGAACAGGCCGAGACCGAACATGCAGCAGATGGCCGAAAGCAGCCAGAACCGGATGATGACGGTGGTTTCGGCCCAGCCCGCGAGCTCGAAGTGGTGATGGAACGGCGCCATCCGGAACAGCCGGCGCCGGGTCGTGCGGAACACCGCGATCTGCGCGACCACCGAGATCATCTCGACCATGAACAGACCGCCGATGACGATGGCGAGCAGTTCGGTGCGGGTGGTCATCGACAGCCCGGCGACGAGGCCACCGAGGGCCAGCGAACCGGTGTCCCCCATGAAGATCTTCGCCGGTGCCGCGTTCCACCACAGGAATCCGACACAGGCGCCCGTCGCCGCGGCGGCCACCACGGCCAGGTCCAGCGGGTCACGGACGTCGTAGCAGGCGGCCTGCGGGGTGACCGCGCACGAGAGGCGGGTCTGCCAGAAGGCGATGACGACGTAGGTCGCCAGCACCATCGCCGCGGTGCCGCCGGCGAGACCGTCGAGGCCGTCGGTGAAGTTCACCGCGTTCGACCAGCCGGAGATCACGATGTAGCAGAAGATCACGAAGAACACCGACGGGAAGGTGATCAGCGCGAGGTCCCGCACGTAGGACAGGCTCTCCGACGCCGGGGTGAGCCCGCGTTCGTCGGCGAACTGCAGCGCCAGGATCGCGAAGGCGATCGTGACAACGAGCTGGCCGACCAGTTTCGCGGTCTTGTTCAGGCCGAGGTTGCGCTGCTTGCGGATCTTGATGAAGTCGTCGAGGAAGCCGACGAGCCCGAGGCCGACGGCCAGCAGGAGGACCAGCAGCCCCGAGGCGGACGGGCCGCCGGTGCCGTTGCCGCCGCTGAGCGCGCTGATCAGATGCGCCACGAAATACCCGACGACCATCGCGACGATGATCGCGACACCACCCATCGTCGGGGTACCGCGTTTGGATTTGTGTCCCTGCGGTCCTTCCTCCCGGATCTCCTGGCCGAAGCCCTGCCGGGAGAACACCCGGATCAGATAGGGAGTGAGGAGGATGGAGACCAGCAGGCCCGCCGCGGCCGCGATCAGGATGCTGATCACGCGTCACCACCGTTCGAGCGTTCTTGAGAGGGGGAAGGGGCTACTACAGGGGATTCAGCGTCGGTTACGGGAGCGGCGAGCACGGCGTCGGCGACTCGCCACAGGGCGGCGGCCTTGGACGCCTTCACCAGCACCACGTCTCCCGCGCGGAGCTGATCATGCAGCAGGGCGATGGCGGCCTCGACGTCGGGTACCAGTACCGACTCCTCGCCCCAGGAACCCTCCTGCTGCGCGCCCTGATGGGTCGCCGCGGCCGCCTGGCCGATGACGACGAGCTTGTCGATGTTGAGCCGGACGACGAGCCTGCCGATGCCGTCGTGCGCCTCGACCGAGTTCTCGCCGAGGTCGCCCATCACGCCGAGCACGGCCCAGGAGCGGCGGTTCGCGCTCATCGACGCGAGCGCCTTGAGAGCGGCCCGCATCGACTCGGGACTGGCGTTGAAGGAGTCGTTGAGGACCGTGACGCCGTCGGCGCGGGTGGTGACCTCCATGCGGCGTTCGGAGCGCCGTTCGAGGCTCGACAGGCGGGCCGCGACCTCCTCGACCGTCGAACCCATCTCCAGCGCCACGGCGGCCGCGCTGAGCGCGTTCGCGACGTGGTGCTCGCCGTAGAGCGGCAGCTTGACCGGCGCTTCGCCGCTCGGGGTGACCAGGCGGAACGACGCGCGCGCTTCGCCGTCGAGGGTGATGTCGGCGGCGCGGACCTGCGCGGACTCGCTCTCGCCGACGAACACGACCCGGGCCTTCGTCCGGCTCGCCATGTCCGCGACGTACGGGTCGTCGAGGTTCAGGACCGCGACACCGCCGTCCTCCGCGCTCGGCAGCGCCTCGACGAGTTCGCCCTTGCCCTTGGCGATGCCCTCGCGGGAGCCGAACTCGCCGACGTGGGCGGTGCCGACGTTGAGCACGACCCCGATCCGCGGTGGCGCGATGGCCGCCAGCTCGGCGATGTGGCCGGGTCCGCGGGCCGAGAGCTCCAGCACGAGCTGCCGGGTCGAGTCGTCGGCACGCAGCGCCGTCCAGGGGTGGCCCAGCTCGTTGTTGAACGATCCCGGCGGCGCCACCGTCGGGCCGAGCGGCTCCAGCAGCTGGGCGATGATGTCCTTGGTCGAGGTCTTGCCCGCCGAACCGGTGACCCCGACGACGGTCAGGTGGTCGCCCGCGAGCTTCCGGATCACGTGCCGGGCGATCTTGGCGAGCGCGGCCAGCACCGCGGCACCCGCCCCGTCCTTGTCCGAGACCAGGGCGAAGGCCCGCTCGTGCCCCTCGCCTGCCTCCAGCGGCGGGACGATCACGGCCGGGGCGTCGACCTCGCGGGCGGCGAGCACCGCGACGGCGCCCGCCTCGACGGCCCGCGCGGCGAAGTCGTGACCGTCGACCTTCGCCCCGGGCAGCGCGATGAACAGACCGCCGGGAGTGACCTCACGGGTGTCGAATTCGACGCTTCCGGTGACCTGGGCGGTCCCGTCGGTCCGATGCAGCCTGCCGCCGACGATGGCGGCGATCTCGGCCAGGCTGAGCACGATCACTCTGACTCCAGACGTCTGCGGATGGCGGAGGCCAGCTCTTCCCGGTCGGAGAACGGGTGCACGACACCCTGGACCTCCTGGCCGGTCTCGTGACCCTTGCCCGCGATGAACACGATGTCGCCGGGCCGGGCCAGGTCGACCGCGTGGATGATGGCTTCCCGGCGGTCGGCGATCTCGACGATCTCGCCGCCGAGGGCAGGCCCGGCGTTGCGGGCACCGGCCAGCATCGCCGCCCGGATCGCGGCCGGGTCCTCCGAACGAGGGTTGTCGTCGGTCACGATCAGGACCTCGCTGCGCCGGACCGCCGCCTCGCCCATCACCGGGCGTTTGGCGGTGTCGCGGTCCCCGCCGCAGCCGAGGACGGTGATGATCCGGCCCTCGGTGCGGGCACGCAGCGCGTCGAGCCCCTGCGCGACGGCGGCGGGCTTGTGCGCGTAGTCGACGACCGCGGTGAACGGCTGGCCGAGGTAGACCCGCTCCATCCGGCCCGGTACCTCGACCGCGGCGAGCCCGGCGACGATGGCGTCGAGCGGGACACCGGCGGTGTTCAGGATCGCGGCCGCGAGCACGGCGTTCGCCACGTTGAACTCACCCGGCAGCGGGATCTTCGCCGACGCGGTGAGGCCGTCGGGACCGTGGAGGGTGAAGGTCTGCTCCCCGGCCGGGGTGGGGGTCAGCTCGGTGGCGCGCCACAGCGCGTCCGTGCCCGGCTCGGTGGAGACGGTGACCGTGTGCGGGGTGAGGAGTGCCTGGCCCCAGGCGCTGTCGACGACGACCACCTCGGCGGTGGACCGGCCGTCGAACAGCAGCGACTTGGCGGCGAAGTACTCCTCCATGTCCTTGTGGAAGTCCAGGTGGTCCTGGGAGAGGTTCGTGAAGGCGCCGACCGCGAACCGCGTGCCGTTGACCCGGCCGAGCGACAGCGCGTGGCTGGAGACCTCCATCGGGACGTGCGTGACCCCGCGTTCCACCATCACCGCGAGGAGGGCCTGCAGATCCGGCGCCTCGGGGGTGGTGAACCCGCTGGCCAGCCGCTCGCCCGCGATCCGGGTCTCGACCGTGCCGATCAGCCCGGTGGTCAGCCCGGCCGCCTTGAGCCCGGCGTCGACCAGGTACGACGTCGTGGTCTTGCCTGACGTCCCGGTGATACCGAGGACGGACAGTTCCAGCGACGGCTCGCCGTAGATCCAGGCGGCGATCTCGCCGAGGGCGGCGCGCGGGTCCGGGTGCACCAGGATCGGCACGCCGGCGTCGCGGAGCACCGGGCGCTCGGCACCGGCCTCGTCGGTGAGCACGGCGGCCGCGCCGGCGGCGATGGCCTGGTCGCTGAAGTCCGCGCCGTGGGCGCGGGCGCCGGGAAGCGCGGCGAAGAGGTCACCGGGGAGGACGTGCTGCGCGCGCAGCGTGCTGCCCGTGACGGTCAGCTCGGCCGCGGACGGATAGTCGTCGCCGCCGACCACGAGCCGGGCGCCCGCCCTGGCGAGCAGCGTGCCCAGCGGCATCGGCTCGATCCTGGCCGGGCGAGGGGGTGCGGCGACGGCCTTGACCGGGCTGTCCGGGACCTGGGCAGCCGACGCGCCGGACCCGCTTTCGACGGCGGGACCGCTGCGGGGATCTGATGTAGGCACCGACACAGCAAAGGAGGTTACCGGCGCGGCATTCGGGTGACTGAAGCGGTGCGGTGTGTGCACGCGACGATCACGCGCGTGGTAATGGGTTTCGTGAGCTCTCCTTGGCACGCAAGGGCTTCCGACTGTCGCTTGAGGACTTCACCCCTCGCGGGCGCGCGTTCCCGCACGGTGCTCAGCGCGGAGACCCGTTCACGCACAGCGACGATCATGTTTCGTCGCTTTCGCAACGTGGGTACCGGGCCGCTCAGCCGTGGTGACCGAAGCCGTAACTCGCGTGTCCGGGGCCGTAACTCGCGTGTCTCCAGGCGCATGACCGAGTTACGCCTTCAAGCACGCGAGTTACGCCTTCGATCACGCGAGTTACGTCAGGAGAGCACCAGCGGTACCTGGGGCGACGGGCCGTCCGAAAGCGGGATCTGGAACCGCTGCGCCAGGTACGCGGCCACCGAGTGGAAAAGCGGCGCGGCCGAGAGCCCTTGCTGCAGGGTGGCGTCCGGGGCGTCGAGCCGGATGCCGATCACGAAGCGCGGGTTGTCGGCGGGCAGGATCCCGGCGAAGGTGATGTTGTAGAGATGGTCGCTGTAGGTCTTCGTCTTCGGGTCGACCTGCTGACCGGTGCCGGTCTTCCCGGAGATCTGGTAGCCCTCCAGCGCCGCCTTCGGCCCGGTGCCGCTCTGCTGCCCGCGCCCCTTCTGCGTCACGGCGCGCATCATGTCGCGGACGGTCTTCGCCGCCTGCGGGCTGATCACCTGGACGGTCTTGGGCGCCGGTTCGGGGACGACGGTCCCGTCCGGATTGACCTTCGCCTTGACCACCCGGGGTTCCACGCGCAGGCCGTCGTTCGCGATGGCCTGGTACATCCCGGCCATCTGCACGACGGTCATCGAGAGCCCCTGCCCGATCGGCAGGTTCCCGAAGGTCGTGGCCGACCACTGGTTGGGCGACGGCACGAAGCCCGGGCTCTCGCCGGGCAGGCCGAGTCCCGTGCGCTGGCCGAGCCCGAACTTCTTGAGCAGTTCCGCGTACCGGTTCTCACCGAGTTTCTGCGCCAGCAACAGGGTGCCGACGTTCGACGACTTCGCGAAGATGCCGGTGGTGGTGAACTGCTGCGTGCCGTGATGCCAGGCGTCCTTGACGATCTTGTCCGCGACCTGCAGCGAGCCCGGCACCGGCATGGAGGCCTCCGGCGTGGTGATCCCCGCGTCGATCGCACCGGCGGCGGTGACGATCTTGTTCACCGAACCGGGTTCGAACGGCGTGGTCACCGCGCGGTTGTTCAGGTTCTCCGTCTCGCTGCGCGAAGCAGGGTCGTTGAGGTTGACGGTCTTGTCGTTGGCCAGCGCGTAGACCTCGCCGGTCTTGGAGTCCAGGATGACCGCCTGGCCGCCCTTGGCCTTCGACTTGACGACGTAGTCGCTCAGCTGCCGCTGCAGTTCGTACTGCAGGTCGGTGTCGATCGTGAGCTGCAGGTCCGAACCGGGGACGGCGTTCTGGATGTCCCGCTCGGTGCCGGGGATGACGAGGTTGTCGTTGCCGTTACGGGTGTTGACGATCTTGCGGCCCGGCGTTCCGGCGAGGTCGTTGTCCCGCGAGGCTTCGAGGCCGTAGCCACCGTGCAGGTTGTGCTTGGAGACGTCCTTGTCGTCGGTGCGCCAGTTCGCGTAGCCGACGATGTTCGCGCCGATCGAGTCACCGGGGTACTCCCGCTTCGAGCGCTTCTCGACGCTGATCCACGGGTATTCCTTGACGATCGCCTCGGCGACCGAAGGTTCGATGTCGTGGACCAGGTAGGTGAACCCGTCCGGCTTGTGGAACTTGTCCAGCAGTTCCTTCTCGGTGATCACGCCGGGCAGCTTGGCCGCGATCAGCTTCGCCGCGCCCGCCACCTCGGACTCGAGGTTCTTGCCCTTGGTGGGGTTCTTCGCGGCGAAGTCGTTCATCGTCTTGTGGAGCCAGTTCAGGCTCACGGCGAGCGTGCGCACCTCGACGCTGAACGCGATCTTCGTGCCGTTGCGGTCCAGGATGGACCCGCGCTGCGCGGGACTTTCGATCACCGACGTCCGCTGCCGTTCCGCCGCTTCGGAGAGCGCGCCGGCCTCGAACCACTGCACCTGCACCAGTTTGAGACCGGCGAGCACCATCACGACGATCAGCAGGATCCGGACGCCGGTGAACCGGCTCCGGTTACCTCCGTTGCCCCGGCGGGCGGTGGCACGACGGGTCCCGGCGGCGTAGGTCCGCCGCGTGCTCCCCGCCGACCGGGCCCTGGCCTGCGCCGGGCGGCCGGGCGACATCACTGACCTCCCTGCGCCGGGGCCGCGTTCTCCTGCGGTACCGCGGGCTGGTCGCCCTCGTACGGCGTGCCCTGCTGCGTTCCCTCGGCGGGCGGCGGCGCCGTCGACTCGGGCGAGGCGACGGGCGCTTCGGCTTCGGCCTTCTTCGGCTCACCGACCACAGTGGACTTTCCGTCCGGGCCGACCACGATATGCGCGGGGTCGCCGCCGGGCACCATGCCCAGTTCCCTGGCCTTGGGCGCCAGCGAAGCGGGCGACTCGGCCTTCGCGACCTCGCGCTGCAGCCGCTCCTTCGCCTCGGCGAGCCCGGCGTTGGTCGTGCGGAGTTGTTCGAGCCGGTACGAATCGGCGATGGCCTGCGTGGTCAGCCACAGCGTGCACGCCACGCCGACGGCCAGCATGCCCATCATCATCAGCACGAACGACGCCCGCGAACGCGGCCAGCGCAGGGAAAGCTTCTTCTTCGGCTCGTCCTTGCCCGCGCCGCCTTCCGCGTCGGGACGGTTGCGCTGCTGGTCTCGCTGCAGGAGGTCGGCGCGCTGGGCGCGGCGGGCGTACGCGCGTTCGGCCGCCGAAGTGCGGCCGCGGGAGGCACGGGTGGACTTCGTGGTCTCGGTGGTTTCGGGCGTCTGCTCGACCGTGCTGGTCGCGCGGGCACGCCGTCCGGGCGCCGGTGTCCGGCGGCCGCGGGACTTCGCGGGAGCGGTCATCGTGCTCGGTCTCCGATCCGTTCGGCGGCGCGCAGCCGCACGGAGGCGGCCCGCGTGTTCAGTTCGGTCTCCGCCTCGCCGGCCTTCTCGGCCCCTCTGGTGAGCAGTTTCAGTTCCGGGCCGTGGCCCGGCAGTTCCACCGGAAGCCCTTCCGGCGTCCGGGATTTCGCCAGTTCCGCGAAGGCCTGCTTGACCAGCCTGTCTTCGAGGGACTGATAGGACTCCACGACGATGCGGCCGCCGACGGCGAGCGAGGACAGCGCCCGCGGCATCGCCCGCCGCAGCACCTCCAGCTCGCCGTTGACCTCGATCCGCAACGCCTGGAACGTGCGCTTCGCCGGATGCCCGCCGGTGCGCCTGCTCGCCGCGGGGACCGCGTCGTACAGCAGCTCCACCAGGCGCCCGCTGCGGGTGAAGGGTTCCTTCTCTCGTTCCGCCACAACGGCTTTGACGATCCGCTGGGCGAACCGTTCCTCGCCGTAGTCGCGCAGGATCCGGATCAGCTCGCCGGGCGCGTAGGTGTTGAGCACGTCGGCCGCGGTGAACCCGGTGGTCGGATCCATCCGCATATCGAGCGGGGAATCCTTGGAGTAGGCGAAACCGCGCTCGGCACGGTCGAGCTGCATCGAGGAGACCCCGAGGTCGAAGAGGATCCCGTCCACTCTGGACAGTCCGAGACCTTGCAGCGCGGACGGCATCTCGTCGTAGACGGCGTGCACGAAGTCGACCCGGTCACCGTGGCGCGCGAGCCGTTTCGCGGAGAGTTCCAGCGCGTTGGGGTCGCGGTCGAGGGCGACCAGGCGCAGCAAGGGGAACGCGGTGAGCAGCGCGTCGGAATGACCGCCGAGTCCGACGGTCGCGTCGACCAGCACGGCCTCGCGGTCGGAGAAGACCGGCGCGAACAGCTCGACGATGCGGTCCAGCAGCACCGGTACGTGCTCGTGTTCGTCTGCCATGTCTTCCCCCCTTTCCTGTAGTGCCGGGGAAGATGCCGGATGCCGTCAGGTCCCTGTCCGCCCGCCTGCTGACCTGGTACCGGGGAAGGTGTACCAGGGCCACTGAGCGGACAGAGGCCTCACGGCATCCGTGTGGACGGTTTCCGGAGTGTCCGAAGCGTGAACCCGCGCCCCCCGACGGCGTGGGTGCTTCCTCGGCCACGTCTAGAAGACGCCCGGCAGAACTTCCTCTCGAGCCTTCGCGTAGCTGTCCTCGTGTTCGTCCAGGTAGCCCTGCCACGCTTGGGCGTCCCAGATCTCAAGCCTGGTGATCGCCCCGATCACCACGCACTCCTTGTTCAGCCCGGCGTAGCGTCGGAGCTCGGACGCGATCGCGATACGTCCTTGCCCGTCCGGGCGTTGTTCGTCCGTCCCGGCGAAGAGATAACGCTGGTAGGCCCGGACCGCCTCGTTCGTGAACGGGGCGTCGGCGACCTTCCTCGCCATCTGCTCGAACTCGGCCCGGGGAAAGACGAAGAGACAGTGATCCTGTCCCTTGGTGACCATCAGCCCACCGGCGAGCGCGTCGCGGAACTTCGCGGGCAGCGTGAGCCGCCCTTTGTCGTCCAGTTTCGGGGTGTGGGTGCCGAGGAACACCGGCTCCACCTCCCTACCGATCCCGGCTGCGAACAACCGAGCTCGGCCACGGGGCTCCCTTCTGCCCCACTGCGCACCACCGTACCCCACTTTTCACCACAGTCAACGCGGCAAAAGCCGCGACCACTCCGTCGTGTCAGACGTTTTCGCTGGTCAGCCAAGTGGGGCCAGGTGGGGGCTCGGTGGGGGACGGTGGCCAAGATCCCCCTGGGCGGGTATCGAAGCAACCTCATCCATGCCTGAGACGTCCGGAAATCGGCAGCCAGAACCCTGCTGTGGGGCAGAGTGGGGGTGAAAGTGGGGAATCCAGTGGGGCGCGGTGGGGATGGCCGGGGACATTGTGGAGGGTGACGACGTCGGGTCATCCCACGACCCGTGTCGACAAAGGACAGCGGTCCCGTCCTCGTGAGTGGTAAGGACCGTTCTAACCGTCCTTACCACTCACGAGGCTCGGCACCGGTGGACGACACGAGCGCGGCCGGGGTACGCCGAGAGTCGTCCGCCTGATCACGCGTGTCGTCCGTCCAGTCACACGTGTCGTCCGTCCAGTCACACGAAACCGTCACCCGCGCACCGGCAGAACGTAGATCAGCGGCGGTGGCGCTTGCGGCGGCGTCCGTTCATGCCCGGCGTGGCCCGGCGGCGCCTTGAGCCGTTCCGGCGAGACGCCGTATCCCGGATCTCGAGAGTCCGGTCCGCGGTCCTCGTGGTCGCCTTGCGGTAGGTGCTCATGATGAGCGACGCGAGCTGGGCGGGCGGCCGCTCCTATGCCTGCGGGGACAGCGAGAGCGATGTCAGCCCACCACCGGCGTTGACCGTCACGGTGACGAGCCGATCCGGGCTGCTCAAGGTGACGACGTTGTTCTCCAGATCGGCTTCGCCTGTTCCGCCTTGGCAAGCAGGGCGGCGCTGCGCCGCTCCTGTTCGCGCAGCCACTCCTGCGGATCACACACGTGGCCACCGAATGGCGCTAGCGGTCCTCGTCCAGCAGCGAAGCCAGCCGCGCGGCCAGCCGGGCACCGTCCACAGGGGACACGTTCACCCACGCCTGCCTGCCGCGCCCCTCCGACCGCGCCGCGCAGTACGCGCCGACGTCGGTGTCGAACCAGGTCAGCCCGCCGGCCCGGTGCGCCCGGCCGTCTCGGCCACGGGTCCGCACGGTGAACTGGCCCGCGCTGTAGACGGGCCGCGCCTGGATCGCGAGCACCTCGCGCAGCTGACTGTCCGAAGCCGACGATCGCCCGCCGTCGCCGAACACCGGGTCCTCCAGGTCGTCGCCGAAGCGCGCCGCGGGGAGGCTGACCCCGTAGCCGGGGCCGGGCCGCAGTTCGGGCAGGACGTCGACGATCGCGGCGAACACCTCGCCGTCGGTGATCCCGGACAGCGCGATGGTCTGTTCCGGCTGCGTGGCCAGCACACCGTGCCGTCCGCGCGCGGCCGCGACCGCGCGGAACGGGGTCTCGGCGGTCATGTCTGCCAGCGCTTCGCATTCGACGTAGACCTCGGCGCGCGCGAGCAGGTCCAGGCGTGCTTCCAGGGCGGCGTCGAGCCGGTCCCCGTCGTAAAGGCCCCGTTCGGCGAGGTTCTCGTAGACCGCGCCGCGGATCTCGGCGCGTTCCGCTTCCGTGACGCCGACACTGCGGACGGACAGCGGCCAGGGCGGGGCCGCGTGTCCCAGATCGGACCAGAGGACGTCGAACGCCGACGCGGAAACGCGGATCAAGACCGCCCCAGCTCGGGCGGCTTCCCGAAGGAGACCTGCGGCGTCAGCGAACGCAGGGAGGCATCACGGGTGTTCATGACGTCGACGGCCTTGCGCCGCGCCTCCTCGGCCTCCGCGTGCTTGGCCTCCATCTCGTCGGCGAGCGCGGCGAGGAGCGCGAGGTTCCCGCCGGCGGCGGCGCCGCGGATCATCGCGCCGGGGTCGTAGTCCACCGGCGGAGGCATGTCGGCACGGGCCCGCGCCGCCGCTTCGGCCTGCCCGGAGACGGCCTTCCCGAGCGCGGACGAGATGTCCGCGGACCAGGTCAGCCAGCCGGAAGCGGTGGCCAGCACGCCGCGGAGCGCGTCGCCTGCTTCGCCGCGCCAGTTCTCTTCACTGCTGCCGATCAGCCCGGCCAGTTCGGACGTCGCGTCGTGCATGCGCCGCGCGAGCGCGTCCCAGGCGGCGCCGATCCCGCCGGCCGCTTCGGGATCGTTGCCCGCTTCGACCTCGGCGGCCAGCGCTTCGTGGCTGTAGGCCTCGTACCGCGTGGCCGCGACCGGGACCTCGCGGCCCGGCGTCTCTCCTTCAGGCACGGCAGTTCTCCTAAGGCAGTTTGGGTTCGGCCAGTCCCGCCACCGTCATCGCGCGCTCGCAGGCGAGCGGGGTGCCGGTGAAGTTCGTGTTGCTCACGTCGATCTGGACGCTCGCCTTCTCCCCCATGCCGAACAGGACCGCGCAGGTCCCGTCGGCGGCCTTCTTGTCGGCGACCTTGAGCGCGTCCCGGCCGCCGACCTTGGTCTTGGTGGCGGTCTTGCGCGCGACCTCGAGATCCTTCAGGCCGTTGCGCTCGTCCACGGTGATGGTGACGCCGAAGGTCGCGGGCACCGTCCAGTCGCAGGCGCGGGCGCCGTTGATCTCCTTCGCGACGCCGAGCACGTTCAACCCCGCCGTCGACCGGTCCTGCGGGCCGAGCAGCGCGCACGGATCCAGACCGCGATCCGGCGCGGGCACCGAAGACGAAGGAGCAGGCCCCGCGGCGGCCGGAATCTGCGTCTGCCCCGCAGCCCCTTGCCCGCAGGCGGACACGGTCAGCAGGACGAGGACGCCGAGTGCGGCGAGGCGGGAGTTCATGGGGTCAGCCGCCGACACAGTCCACATCCGCCGCCGCTTGTTCATCCTGTCGGGTGTACTTCGCCAGGGCCTTCTCGATCCGGTTCTTGAGCGCCTCGAGTTCCTTGCCGAACGCCGTGAGCGCCTCGACCGCGGAGCCCTCGGCGCCGATCCCGTACTGCGCCATGAACCTGCCGACCTCGTCCGCGTATCCCCCGCCGAGGGGAACCGTGCGGCCGAGCACCTTGGCCTCGCGGACCATCTGGCCGACCACGTCCTGCAGGGCGGAGATCTTCGCGTGGGCGTCGGCGGCAAGCTCCGGCGCGACCGCGAACCCGCTCAGATCGAACCGGGGCTTGGCGGTACTCACCTCGCTCATAAGCGATTACGCCTCTCCGTAGTCGAGCGACCTCGCACCGGAGCATACGACAAAACAAGGCGTCAGCGGGAGCACCTGAAAACGCGCTCACCTCACCCGATCGAGGTAAGGTCTCCGGTTGCACAGAGTCATCGACTGGGGTTGGCGGGGTTCCCCCCACGAGTTCGCCCGAGTTTGACACACTTCGTGGGAGGCTGACCGCTGCCCGGGGGACTGAAACGGTCCGGCAGAGGACCCAGCGGAAATCCAGCCACGCGGCATCAGGAGGTCGAGTGACGTCGAGAATCCAGTCTGCGACGCCCGGCGAACACCAGGGCGAGCAGGCAACCGGGCAAGCCCCGTACCCCACGGGCGCCGCCTCGGTCAGCGGCCGGCAGAACGGCCGTGAAGCCCCAGCGTCGCTGGACGAACTGCACGAGACCGCGCGGCGGATCGCCGCCAACGTGGAGCGGGTGCTCGTCGGCAAACCCGACGTCATCCGGATCGCGCTCGTGACCCTGCTCGCCGAAGGCCACCTCCTGGTCGAAGACGTCCCCGGGGTCGGCAAGACCTCGCTGGCGAAGGCGCTGGCCCGCTCGATCGACTGCACCGTCAGCCGGATCCAGTTCACCCCCGACCTGCTGCCCAGCGACGTCACCGGGGTGTCCATCTACAACCGGCAGAGCGGCGAGTTCGAGTTCCGTCCCGGTCCGGTGTTCGCGAACATCGTGGTCGGCGACGAGATCAACCGCGCCTCGCCGAAGACGCAGTCGGCCCTGCTCGAATGCATGGAAGAGCACCAGGTCACCGTCGACACCTCGACGTACCACCTCGAAGAGCCGTTCATGGTGATCGCCACCCAGAACCCGATCGAGATGGAGGGCACCTACGCGCTGCCCGAGGCCCAGCGGGACCGGTTCACCGCGCGGGTGTCCATCGGCTACCCCGACCAGCAGGCCGAGCTGGCCATGGTCGACGAGCACGCCGGGCACAACCCGCTGGCCGACCTCGAGCCCGTCTCCGACCGCCAGTCGGTGCAGCGGCTGATCGAGACGGTGCGGTCGGTGCACATGTCGCCGGAGATCCGCCGGTACGCCGTCGACCTGGTGGCCGCGACCCGTCAGGTGCCGGAGATCCGGCTCGGCGCCTCGCCGCGGGCTACCCTGCAGCTGGTCCGCGCGGCCCGCGCGCAGGCCGCGCTCTCGGGCCGTGAGTTCGTCGTCCCGGACGACCTGCACACGGTCGCGGTCCCGGTGCTGGCCCACCGCATGGTGCTCACCACGGAGGCGCACGCCGCCCGCCGGTCGGCCACCGACGTGGTCCGCGCGATCCTGCACCGCGTCCCGGTCCCGCAGGGCTCGAACCACCGCTGAGTAAAGGAATACGGGGCCATGCTGCGTGCTCTGTCCGGCCTGACCACACGCGGCCGCTGCCTCCTCGCCGCCGGCGTGGCCGCGGCGGTGTGCTCGTTCGTGCTCAACGAACGGGATCTGCTGCGCGTCGCGGTGTTCGTCATCGCCCTGCCGCTGCTGGTCGCCTTCTTCATCTCGGCGACCCGGCTGCGGCTGGGCGCGGCCCGCTCGCTGCGCCCGGAGCGGGTCGCGGTCGGTTCGCCGGGCGAGGTCCAGCTCGAACTCTGGCGTGACGGCAGGCTCCCGGCGGGTGAGGTGCTGCTCGAAGACGGCGTGCCCTACGCGCTGGGTTCGCGGCCGCGCTTCGTCGTCGAACGTCTCCCCCACGACCGCCGGGTCGCGCTGCGCTACCCGCTGCAGCCGGTGCTGCGCGGGGTCCAGCAGGTCGGCCCGCTGCGGGCGACGATCACCGACCCGTTCGGGCTGTGCGAGTTCGAACGTGAGCTGATCGGGCACTCCCGGTTGGTCGTCGTGCCGAAGGTGGTCGGCCTGTGGGGGCTGCCCAGCGGCGCCGGGATCGGTGCCGGCGACGACGGCAGTATCCGCCTGCACGCCGGGCAGGGCGAATCGGACGTGATCGTCCGGCAGTACCGGCAGGGCGACGACCTGCGGAAGGTCCACTGGCGCTCGACCGCCCGCCGCGACGAGATCATGGTCCGCGTCGAGGAACGGCCGTGGCGCGGCGGCACCACGGTGCTGCTGGACCACCGCGCGGCGGCGCACCACGGCACCGGCCCCGCGGCGAGCCTCGAATGGGCCGTCTCGTTCGCCGCCTCGGTGTCCCTGCACCTGCGCCGCTCCGGTCACCGGGTCCGGCTGATCACCGAACACGGCCAGACCCTGGCCGACACCCCCGGCGAGGGTGGCGAGCACTACGACAACGTCGTGCTCGACGTCCTCGCCGCCCTCCAGCCCGCGCACCAGCGCGACATCACCCTCGGCCACGACCCGGCCGAGGGACAGGAACTCATCGCGGTGCTCGGCACGGTCAGCAACGAATCCGTGCACGAGCTGTCCCGGTACCGCCCGCGCGGGATCCGGAGCCTCGCCGTGCTGCTCGACACCCCCGGCTGGTCGTCCGGCGTCAACCGGCCCGAGAACCGGGCCGCCGCCACCGAGGAATCGGTGGCGCTGCTGCGAGCCGCGGGCTGGGGCGTCGTCGTCGCCGGTCCCGGATCGCCCATGCCGCAGGTCTGGGCCGAGCTCTGCCAGACGGCCACCCGCCGGGGCACGCTGATCGGAGGCGGCCTGTGACCGCGACCGCGCCACCCCGGTG